>CBDHCM010000001.1:0-49398 GCA_965261105.1 Candidatus Aldehydirespirator sp.
CGCGCTGCCGCCGCCCTGGCGCCAGAGGGCCGCGTGGTCCTGCTCTCGCCGCAGGCGGTGGGGCTGCGGTTTACGGCCGAGGCCGAGGCTGCCGGCATCGAGCGCCGCGTCACCGCCCACTCCGGACGGGTCGGCTTGGCGAGCGAGCTCACCAGCCGCGGGGCGTCGACTACCGACGTGATGCTCGCCGGAAACTGGAAAACCTCAAGGATGGTCGCCCACTACTTCGCCGGCGCGACCGCAGAGCGCGGCGCCGTGGCGCGCTGAGTCGACTACAGTAGTCTCCGGAACACTCGGCGCGGTTCACAACAGCCCGTTTTGTAAAATCTGGGGCAAGATGGGCCGTACGAATGAACGACCAAGAGACCCGAACCACGATCGAAGACCTGCTTGGCCCTCTGAACGAGGTTGAGCGGAAGAACGCTCCGAAGGAGCTGTTTTTCGCCGGCGACCTGAGCATCCTCGATGCCGACCCCCGAGTCTCGATTGTCGGTTCCCGGAAGGCGTCGGCTCGTGGCTTGAACAACGCTCGAGGCCTAGCGGCATGGCTCGTTCGCCGCAGGGCAGTCGTCGTGAGTGGTCTTGCTGAAGGCATCGACGCCGCCGCCCACCAGGGCGCCATCGATGCCGGCGGCAAGACGATTGGCGTTCTCGGGACCCCGCTCGAGAAGTTCTATCCGGCCAAAAACCGAGCACTTCAGACGCTCCTGATGAAGGAGCACCTGGCGCTCTCTCAGTTTGCGTCCGGGCACCCAGTTAACCCTCGAAACTTCCCGATTCGGAATCGAACGATGGCGCTCATTTCTCACGCCACGATCATCGTTGAGGCGGCTGACAAGAGCGGCTCGCTTCATCAGGGCTGGGAGGCGCTTCGACTGGGCCGGCCGCTGTTTGTCCTCGACCGCTTGATGAACGATCCTGCGCTGTCGTGGCCCAAGGAACTCGCGCACTACGGCGCGGTTCCGCTTGAACCAGAACACCTCGAGACCATCTCGGAGTACCTACCTGAACATGGCCGAGCAGATCTCGCTCAACTTGAGTTCTGAGCTGATATTCGGCTCGTTTTTGGTCTACTCGCCACGCGGAAGTTCCATCGTTTCTCGGAAGTCGCGCGACGTTTGCTACAGCATGAAGCAGGACAGGGGGGGAGCGATCGCGAAGCTCGTCGCGCGGCTCGAGATGGATTTTGCGGAAACGCCGTTCGGGGAGATGCTTGGCCCAGAAGTGACGTTCGTTCCGGTGCCGCGCAGTGCACCGCTTGTAGAGGGAGCGCTCTGGCCGGCTCGACGAATCGCCGACGAACTTGTTAAGCGCGGCCTGGGCGCCGAAGTGGTTCCGATCGTGAAGCGGATAAATCCCGTTCGGAAATCGGCTCAGGCTGGGCCAGGGGAGCGGACAACCATCGCGCAACACATCGAGTCGCTCGGCCTAGAACCGCTTCTCGCAAACCCAAAGCGGGTCACCATTGTTGATGACGTTGTGACCAAGGGCCGAATGTTTCTGGCCACGGCGACGCTCCTTGCGGAGCGTTTTCCGAGCGCGGAGCTTCGCGCGTTTGCGCTGATTCGAACGATGGGGTTGCAGCCGGACGTCGAGAAGATCGTCGCGCCGTGTGTCGGTGTGATCAAACGCGGGCACTGGAATGACGCCGACCGGCAAGATGACGTAGCGTCTGATAATCTGCCATTCTTTTAACTGGAACCGGTCAATGTTTCCAGTGCGGCCTGAAATCGACCCGTTGCGCCACCGCGCCTTAGCCTCGAAGTTCGGGCGGACTTTTTCATCGCATGTAGCGGCTGACGGCGCCGTCGCGGGTAGCGACCGAGGCGGCGTAGCGTACCACCATGCTGGCGTCCTTCCAGCCGCCGGCGAGCTGGACGGCATGGGTGGCGGCGCCGCGGGCAGTGAGCTCGACGGCGAGTCCCACGCGGCCGCCGTGCGAGGTTCTGCGGCCATCGAGGCCGGCCGCGGCGCAGGCGGCCGCAAACCGGCGGTTCACCTGGTCGACGCCGAGACCGACGACGGAATCTCCGGGTTCCGGTGCGGTCGCCGCCTGCAGGCGACGAACCACGGCCGCGCAGCCGCCGACCAGGCGCCGGATGTCGGGATGATCGATCTTGTCCCGGTCCGTGTAGTGCGCCCCGAGCTGGGCGCGCTTGCCGGGATCGAGACCGCGCTCGAACAGCGTGCCGAGGATCGACGGGTGCGATCTCCGACCAGTCCAGATCCGACGCCGCCAGCACCGTTTCGATGTCGGACTTCTCCAGCGGCAACACCGTGCTGTCGTCGAACAGTGTACGGACCGTAGACCCCGCCCAGCTCGGCGACGATCCGATCCTCTACCGACTGCGGGTACCGGTAATCGTCCGCGTCGTAGGGCGAGCAGCGTCGCTCCGGCGCGACGGTCAGGCCGCGCCACGACATCTGCGCATGCAGCGCGCCGACCGCCGGAATGCGGCCGATGGTGCTGACAGCGCCGATGACGAAGAAGACGACAGCGATGAGACCGAGCGACGTGGTGGTGCGGCGTCGATGTGCGTGCATGGAGCGTGATCCTAGCTCTTTCGGGCGCGAACAAGGATGCCGTTCGAGCGGTCGCATGCTCGCCGCTATACGCAACATAAAGGACGTTATGATACGCTATAAATATGGACTTCTCACTACTTGGCAGGCTCGCGGCGCAGGTCGAGCAGGCCCGCAAGGCCATGGAACAACTCGCCCCGGCCCGGCGCACGCTCGAACGGGCGCGCACCGCGGCAGAGCAGTTCGAATCTACCGGCCTGGCGGCGCAGGTCGAGCAGGTCCGCAGGACCATAGAGCAACTCGCCCCCAGCCGGCACGCGCTCGAACGGGCGCGTACCGCGGCAGAGCAGTTCGAATCTACCGGCCTGGCGGCGCAGGTCGAGCAGGTCCGCAGGACCATAGAGCAACTCGCCCCCAGCCGGCACGCGCTCGAACGGGCGCGTGCCGCGGCAGAGCAGTTCGAATCTACCGGCCTGGCGGCGCAGGTCGAGCAGGTCCGCAGGACCATAGAGCAACTCGCCCCCAGCCGGCGCGCGCTCGAGCAGGCGCGCACCGTGGCCAGCAAGCTGCTGGCGGATATGCCGCGGCTTACACCGGAGCTGTTCGGAGAAGCCTGGGACGAACACCTCGCGGCGGCTGTCGGACGATTGGACAGCCTCGAAGACATCATCGCCGATGCACCTGAAACGGAACGCACAGTCGAGGAACTGATCGAGGATGCCGACACCGTGGGGAAGGCTGCACCGCCCGCGGCACAGACCACGATTCGGCTTGTGCTCTGGCTTGTTGTACAGCTTGTTCTGCAGGTCGTTGTCATTCCTACACTAGTCGAGGCGCTGCGCGAGAAGGTGTACCCCGCGATCGAGGCGGCTCTGGTCGAGCCTGCCACACCGGATCTACCGCCGCCACCGGCGTTGCCGACGACCCAGGAACTCAATCCGGCGACTACGGCCCTGCGCTTACCAAACAGTTGGGCGGTCGAAGGTCTGCCGGCAATCGTCCAGCGAGCCGGGCCGGCGGCCGCGGATCGGATGGTCGAGTTCTTCACGGCGCAGATTCGCAACCCGCATACCCGCGCGGCATACGCCAAAGCGGTGACGAAGTTCCTCATCTGGTGCGACGAGCGCGGGCTCGAGCTCTACCAGATCTCCCCGGTTGCAGTCGCCATATACGTCGAGGAGCTGCAAGGCGTGTATCGCACTCCCACGATCAAGCAGCACTTGGCTGCCATCCGCCAACTGTTCGATTGGCTCGTGGTCGGTCAGGTGATCTCGTGGAATCCGGCTGCAATGGTGCGGGGACCGACGTACATCGTGAAGAGGGGCCAGACGCCGGTCCTGCAGCCCGAGGAGGTGCGGCTCCTGCTCGACTCGATCGACACGTCGACCGGCGGCGGCCTTCGTGACCGGGCGCTGCTAGGGATGATGATCTGCAGCTTCGCACGAGTGTCGGCCGTCGTGAACATAAACGTGGACGACTACTACCAGCAGGGCAAGCACTGGTGGCTGCGGCTTCGCGAGAGGGGCGGCAAGGAGCACGCCTTGCCGGTCCACCACAAGGGGAAGGAATATCTCGACGCTTATCTAGAAGCAGCCGGCATCGCGACCGAGAGCGGCTCGCCACTGTGGCGTTCGCTGACACGGACCCGAGAGCTCGGCGAACACCGGATGAGCAGGGTGGATGTGTTCCGGATGGTCAAGCGCCGCGTCAAGGCCGCCGCGCTCGGGAGCGGGGCTAATTGCCACACGTTTCGTGCCTCGGGCATCACAGCGTATCTGCTCAACGGCGGTACGCTCGAACGCGCCCAAGCCATCGCAGGGCATGAGAGCCCGCGCACCACGCAGCTCTATGACCGGACGGCCGACGACGTCACCGTGGAGGATATCGAGCGCATCAGGATTTGAGCTTCCGCGCCGCAGGCTTCTCTTTCGGCGATCCGTGGGTAAGCTTCGCGGCGGTTCTGCTGGCGCATAGGGTGGACGCGCTCCTTCACCCATCGGAACGGTTCCTCGTACAGGGCCGCGTCGCCAGCGGACATCGTCCACCCGAAGTCGACGATCCACTTCCCCGCCTGACGCCGCGTCAGATCCATCCCGTTCATCCACGGTTTCAGAACGTCGGCGTTCGTCCGACCGTTTGGGTTCGCCGGCAGACGGAGCCACTCGCGCGCCTGGTCGCCGACGATGTCGAAGGGACCACCCTTCGTGTCTCCCATGAACGCCACGCCGGCGTTCTCCGGAAGACGTCTGACACTGGTGAGGTCGACGCCGGCGCCGCCGCGCGCCGCCGTCAGGTCGGTGTAGATCTCATCGACGGGCTGGCCGTCGAGGTGCGCGCCGGAAACGGACTCGCCGCCGGCGCGTGAGAAGCAGACCAGCGACACCCGCACGGCCGCGCCGTCGATCACCCACGGCTCGTCGCTCCACGCCTCGAAGATCCGCCGCCTGTCGGTCGCCGCCTGCAGCGCCCGCCGGTTCGCGCCGCCACGGATGGAGTTCGTCGCGACGAGTCCTGCCCGCCTCGTCTTGCCGGAGGCGATCTGCCGGCCCGCCTTCTCGAACCAGTAGCAGACCAAGTCGGCTTCCGCCGGAACGCGGCCGGCGTAGGTCGCGAACACCCGCGACACGTAGTCCTCGCCCAGGTGCGTGATCAGCAGCTTGCCGCCCAGGAACGGCGGGTTGCCGATTACGACGTCGGCCGCCGGCCATTCGGGCTCGGTGCTGTCGGCCGCCAGGATCGCGTCCCGGCACTCGATCGTGTCCAGCGGCTTGAGGACCGGGTCCCGCGCTTCCGCGAAGCCGTTGCGGCGCATCCACTGGATCTCGCCGATCCACACCGACACGCGCGCCAGCTCCGCCGCGAACGGGTTGAGCTCGATGCCCTTGACGTTGGCCGGGCCGACCTCCGGGAACGCGCGCTGGAAGCCCAGCGTCTCTGCCTCGAGCTGCACCCGGTGCTCAAGGTCCTTCAGAGCCTGCAGCGCCAAGTAGAGGAAGTTCCCCGAGCCGCACGCCGGATCGAGCACCGTGAACCTGCGCAGCCGCTCGAGGAATGCCCGCAGCCGGCGCTCGGCCTCGTTCCGCCGTTTCGTCCGCGCGGCGCTGGACTTGGCGGCTTCCGCACGTTCCAGCTCGGCCGCGATCGCGGTCTTCTCCGCTTCCCATTCGACCAGCAACGGGCGGATCACCACCGGCTCTACCAACAGCATGATCTTGTCCCGGTCCGTGTAGTGCGCCCCGAGCTGGGCGCGCTTGCCGGGATCGAGACCGCGCTCGAACAGCGTCCCGAGGATCGACGGGTCGATCTCCGACCAGTCCAGGTCCGACGCCGCCAGCACCGTTTCGATGTCGGACTTCGCCAGCGGCAACACCGTGCTGTCGTCGAACAGCCCGCCGTTGAACCAGGCCACCGTCTCGAAGCCGACCCGACCGCCGGTGGTCATCACCTCGAACAGGTCGCCGGCCAGCTCGGTGAACCGCTCCGGAGCGGGCCGCGCATGGCGCAGCATCCGCGTGAACATGTGGTCCGGAAGCAGGCCGACGTCATCGGCGAACATGCAGAAGACGAGCCGGTTGACGAAGTGCGCAACCGCCTGCGGATCGTGCCCGCGGGCGCGCAACGCCTGGGCCACCGACGCGAACGATGCCGCCACGCGCTCGGTGAGCGACTGCCGGGTCTCCCCCGGCCGCAGCCGATCGGGATCCGAGAACGCCCACTTCAGCCGGTCGCGCGTCGACGCGTCCGCCAGGTCGTCCAGCTCGAACTCGTGCGTCCGGCTGACGCTGTTCGTCCAGTTGGTGCGGATCCGGAACCGCACCATGTCGGACACGATCAGCAGCGGCGGGTTCTCCAGCGCCAGCGAATACTGCCGCAGCTGGTCGAAGGCCGCGTCGAGGTCAGCCCGCGGCCCCTTGTACTCCCAGGCGAAATGATGACGCTTCCAGACATCGGCCCAACCGTCGCCGCCGGTGTCCTTCCGCGCGCCCCGTTCGAAGCAGTACGTCTCGCCCGACGGGTCCGCCTCGGCCGGCGTCGGCTCGCCCAGCAGATGGCACAGGTCGATGAAGTGCTCCTGCGACGCCGAGCGCTCCTTCAGCGCCGAGGCCCGCCACTTCGTGATGAAGGCGTGGGGCGTCACGGCGTCTACGCTTCGACCACGTCCTTGAGCTGCTTCGCGATCCGCGCCTTGACCACCTGCTTGGCCGGGATCTCGACCCTCGCCCCGGTCGCCGGGTTGCGGCCCATACGCTTCTCACGCTGCTGCACCACCAGCTTCGCGACCCCCGGGAGCACGAACTCTCCGCACCGCAACAGCGTTACATAGAGGCGATTTCCACGAGCCGTGCGAGTGCGTTCGCGAGCCGCATCTGCCGGGGCGTCCGGCAGTACACACGCAGGATGCGCGGGCTCGCGACTACAGCAGCTACGCATTGGGCACGGCTTGTTGCGACGTTCAGGCGATTGAGACTGTATAGGAACTCCATCCCGCGCGGTGCCTCGGCAACTGAGCTTGTTGCCATCGAGTAGATCGAGATCGGTGCCTCCTGGCCCTGGAACTTGTCGACCGTGCCGATGCGGAGACCCGGGAGGGAGGCGGTCAGCGCTGCGACTTGGGCGTTGTACGGCGTAAGGATGAGGATATCGTCCTGGGCAAGCGGCCGTCTTGTTCCCTGCGCGTCGGTCCACGTCGGACCCTGGGCGAGCAGACGGCGCACCTTGAACGCGATCGCGGCGGCCTCCTCCGGTGAGTCGCTGGAGTGGCCATCGTGCGGCACGGCGAAGAAGCGGACGCCGGCTCCGTCGAACGGCGGCTCCCCGGCGACGGCAAGGGAATCGCGGCCAGGATGGGCGTGCAGACGTCCTGAATAGAACACCTCGGACGTATAGGCACTGATGCTTGGGTGCAGGCGCCACGTGCCATTGAGAAAGAGGCCGAGGTGGTCCGGGATCACCTGCTTGCCGTCGAGTACGTGGGCGAGCGCGGAACGTTCCGCTCCTGGCGGGTGCGTCCCCTGGAGCGGCTGGTCGAGCTGTTGCGGATCGCCGAGCAACACGAGGTTTGTGGCGCACAACGAGGCGGCAATCGCGTCGGCTAGAGACATCTGGCCGGCCTCGTCTATGAAAAGCACGTCGACGCTCCGGACCATGTCTTCCTGCGCCCACAGCCAGCCAGTGCCACCGACCACGTTGAGCGCGCCGTCGTCGAGGCCGGCGCGTGCCGCGGCAGTGCTCTTGAGGTGGATAGCCTCGCGGTATGCGGGCCCGTCCTTGCCCGCCCGCTGGCCGATGGCGATCCTGGTGCCTCGCTCCCGCGCGACGTTGGCCGTCTTCTCGAGCAGCTCCCCGATCACCTTGTGGCTGTTCGCGGTGACGCCGACGCGCTTTCCCGCCGCCACGAGGTCGGCGATCATCTGCGCGCCGACTGTGCTCTTTCCTGAGCCCGGCGGGCCCTGGACTGCGAGGTAGCTTTCGTCGAGCGCGAGCGCGAGCACGAGGCGCCGCGCTGCGTCCTGCGCGTCGTCGTCTCCTGCCAGTGCCTCGCCCTTCGGTTGGCCTGCCCGCGGGGGACGGCGCATCAGCAGGTCACGCGCCGCGCGGTACTCGCCGGGCGCGTCTATGCCGTGCTCAATTACCCACTGCGCGAGGCGCTGCAGGCTCTCTGGCTTCGGCTTCGGGCGGACGTAGTCGTGGGGGATGAGGGAGGTCGGCGTCGGTGCCGGCCTGCCAGAACCGCATCTCAGGTCGATGTGGTCGTCGCCCACATGGAAGACAGTTCCCGCAGCCCGACCGGTCACAGGATCGTGCGGCTCGTCTCGGACGCGGATCCGGTGTTCCTGCGGCGGGAAGCTGAAGCTATAGATTGTCGATCTTGTCTTGGGCGTGGGGTCGATCCGGGCACACTCGAAGGTCAGCTCGCCGAGGGCGTCTGGTTCCTCCCGGCGCTCCTCATCGGTGAGTTCGTCCCGCAGGTAGAAGTAGCGCCACCAGAACGACTTCGCCTCGCGGCGGTGCCAGTTCAGGAGCTGCGCCAGCAGCCAGCGCCCGCGCTCGTCGTCGCTCGTACCTTCGACATCGTCGGGCAGCCCGCCGGCAAGCGCGGCGACGAGCCCGTGTACCGCCTGCTGCGCCTCGCTGTCCTCAGTCTGCTCCGGCTCGGGTACCGTCGGGCGCGGCAGGTCGCCGAACTCTACGGCGAGCGCCGAGCGCTGCTGTTCCAGCCAGTCCCGCAACCGTAACGTCGAGACACAATCGTCGCGGTTGTAGCCCTCGATCTGCGCGAGCAGATCGCTGCGCTCCTCCCCCTGGCCGAGCTCGAGCCAAGTCTCGAAGTCTACGATGCTCGTCCCTGCGTCCCGGAGATCGATCTCCCGCTCGAAGCCGTAGAGTGGCTCGAGCCTCTTGATCGAGTAGCTCTCGACGGACGCGCGGATTCCCTGCCGCACTGCGCGATAGAGATCGACGAAGACGCCGCCACGTAGCAGCCGGTCCACGTCCTCCTCGCGGGTGCCGTAGCGCCCGGCAAGCCGCTTCACGGCCGTCGGTTCGTACGGGGCGTAGTGGTAGACGTGCAGGTTCGGATCGGCTCGCAGCCGTTCTGTGACCAGGTCGATGAACGCTTCAAACGCATAGCGCTCAGCGGCCGTGGTGACAGTACCGCCATCGATCGACCACATGGCATGAAATGCCGGCTGGCCGTCCGGTCCAACCCGTCCCGGCTCGATCACGCCGAAGAGATAGTCGATACCGTCGACCTCGTCTGAGCCGAAGAACGGGTCGCCCTCGATATCGAAGAAGAGATCCCCGGGCGAGGGTTTCGGGAGCATCAGTAGGCCATTGTTCGAGACGAGCACGCCCTCGCGGTCACGAGCCGGTAGGATGCGTTCTGCGATCACCCGGCCCTCGCGGTCGCCACGCACCTGGATCTCCGCCTGTGCCTGGATGCGCGCGAGCGCCTCCCTGCCGGCACCGTCGAGTCGGTCGGGAAGTGGAGTCACAGGCTCGGCGAGCCCGGTCCGGGTGGTTACATCGATCGCGTGCAGCGCGCGCCGCTGGACGCTAGTCAGGTTGGCCACCAGCGAAAGATCGTCATCCGCCCGCCACTGCGCCTGGCACTCGACGGTCCAGCGGCAAACTCCACAGTGCTCGACCGGCTCCGGTTTCGTGGGCACAGGAAACGCGGGGCTGGCATCGTCGAGGAGCGCCTCAAAATCACGTGCTACTGAGCGGTAGTAGGCGGCATAGTCCGCTACGCGGAACGAGATCCTCTCGCGCTCAACCCCGCCGAGCGCGAGGTGCATCTCTTCAGGCGCTCGCCCCTGCAGTACCGCAACGAGCTCCGAATACATGCAGAGCTGGAGCACTGCGGAAGCCTTCGCGTGTCGCGCGAGCTTCGTGTCCCAGACCTCGTAGCACCACGGGCCAAGCTCGCTCGGCTGCTTCACGCGCTGTAGAAAGTCGGCGTAGCCGAGGCACCGCCCCTCAAAGAGCACTGCTTGATAGATGACGTCAGCGCCCTCGCGCATCGCTTCGATCGTGGCCTCGCGTCCGCGCGCGACACGCTCTGCCCGAGGCAGCGTCTCGTAGCTCGGAATCTTGACGACGGTCAGGTCGTCTCTGCTCAGCTCTGCGAGGAAGCGCACCTCGTGCTCGATCCCACGCTGCGCGATCCGGTCGAGCACGGGGTCTGTGCGCATCGGTCTCTTGAGGTGGCCGTCGACTACAGCTCGTTCGAGATGCGCGAGGTGTCGGCACTCCAGCGCCCCGACGATGTCGGTGGTGGAGTAGACCAGTCGGTTATCGATGCGCTGCATTCATTGACCTTTCCAGCAGTCCGCGTGCCGATGATGGCGTTCCTCGAGCGAGATTGGCCGTGGGTCCTGCCGACGCGACGGCGTGAACAGGTAGGCGGCCACCCTGGGCCGGCACTGCTGACAACCGGCAGGTCGTCTTCGTCGACGACGACGGGATGGCGGCTGAAGACGGACCCGGCCGAACACCCCGCCGCGGATGTTCTCCTTCAGCGCCACGAAGGGCGACGCTCGCCTTTGGCGAGGGCGTCGAGGATGGCGATGATCTGACCCAGCAATCGATCGAGCCGGGAGAGTTCGCTCACGACTAGTGGTCCGTCACGTCACAATCTTCGGACACGGACATGGGTTACAGCACGCAATCATCGACGAATCACAGCACCGCAAACCCGAACGTTTAATCATGGCGCAGCACTAGGCGGTCGCCGCACTGGAGGACGCTCATCAACTCGTCGAGCCGGCGGCGCTTCGGGTGGCCCGAGCGCGCGGGCGCCTCAATTCGGCAGGATTCTGTTATTCAGGCCGCCTGGCGGCGCTTCCAGCCGCTACGCCGCTCTTTGCCACGAGGTCGCCCGAGCGCAGGGCTATTCTGCCACAGGACCATGACCTTCGGGTATGCACCCGGTGCTCTACGAGGCCCGGCGGTTGGTGTTGGGGCTTGGGGAGCAATGGAACCGAAAGTACGGTAGAAGACTCGATCTAGGTCCGCCGGAGTAGCCGCGACACCGTTGCCGGGTGGACGCCGAACAGGCGCGCCGCGTCGGCGGCGGTCTTCTTCCCCTGCTTGACGAGCGTCACAATTTCCTGTTGCTGGTGGGGCTTTAGCTTCGGCGGCCGGCCGTCGATCCGGCCTTCCTTGCGCGCGGCGTCGAGGCCCGCCTTGGTCCGTTCCTTGAGCATCGCGCGCTCGAACTCGGCGAACGCGCCGACCATCTGCATCATCATCCCGACCCGCGGGCGTGGTGGTGTCCACCGCTTCCTTGAGGCTGCGAAAGCCTGCGTGGCGCTCCTGCACCCGCTCCATGATGGTCAGTACATCGCGCAGGGAGCGTGACAGGCGATCGAGTGTCCAGACGACCAACACATCGCCTTTCCGGAGCTGACTGAGCAGCTTGTGCAGCTCGGGCCGATCCCAGCGGCCGCCGGAGGCGTTGTCGCGGAAGATGAGCTCACAGCCGGAGGTTTTGAGCGCGGCGACCTGAGCGGCGGTAGTTTGCTCGCCAGTGGAGACGCGCGCGTAGCCGATGAGCATGATTGCGTAAAGGTATTGCATACGTGCCTGGTAATGCAATACTGTTTTGCACCCTGCAAACGTGGGGTTTCCTGCCGATCGCCCCTCCGTGCGCAAACCATCGTTTATGCAACTCCGCCACGTCGGGAGGCCGCGATGCCCGTGAGCTTCCTGAGCCCGGCGCAGCGCGACAGCTACGGCCAGTACCTGGGCGACCCGTCAACCCAAGAGCTGGCCAGGTACTTCCACCTCGATGACAGCGATCACACGCAGATCGTCGAGAAGCGCGGCGATGCCAACCGTCTCGGATTCGCTCTGCAGCTCACCACGGTGCGCTTCGTGGGGACGTTCCTCGATGATCCGACGGCCGTGCCACCGGCGGTACTCGCCACGATGAGCCGGCAACTTGGCATCGATACGACCACGGACTTGACCGGCTATCGAGACGGCAAGTGGCGCTTCGCTCATGCCGCACAAATCCGGACGGAACATGGGTATCGCGACCTCGCGGATCAGACCTACCGCGCGGTGGCCGCGCGCCTCCCCAACAATCCAGCCGTGCGTTTCGAACGCATCGACGGGAAGGACGATCTGATCGTGAGCCCCCTCGACAAGGTCGAGGAACCCGCGTCGCTGGTGGCGCTGCGGACCGCCATCGCGGGACGGTTGCCCCGTGTCGATCTGCCGGAGATCCTGCTCGAGATCGCGGCGCGTACAGATTTCGCCGTCGCGTTTACGCACGTCAGCGAACGCGCGGCGCGGGTCACGGATCTTTGCAGATCAGGAGGTTCGCGCTCCATGGCTCAGACGTCCGCCTCGATTTCGAGCGCGTCCGCGTCGAGGCGGTACTGCTCCAGAACAGGACCGAAGAACCGAGCGAAAGTTCCCGCCACCGGCCCAGCAACCGTCAGGCGATCGATACCGCAACACACGACGAGATCGTCCGACAGCACGCCCTTCCGGCGCAGAAAGCGCACCCCTTCTCGGGCATGGACCTCGGGTTCGGCGTCGTCCAGCGCAACGATTCCCTCCGGCGCGCGTCCTACGACGGCACGATCCGCGAAAAGGAGCACCCACCGCGGCGGTACCTCGCTGGCCGCTTCGAAGACCGCCAGCGGCCGAAGCACCGACGGAGGCGTGACGACGATTCCTGGCGAGGGGAGCTCCTGATCGCCGCTCGCTCGCAGGATCGCCGGCGCTGCGGGCTTGGGCCAGGACGACGCCTGCGAGTGCTTCAGCCGGGTGCGCAACCGCGTCGACACCGCCGCCAGATACCTGTCCCAGCGCGCTTCCACCTGCTTCGGGGCGCCGAGCAGCACCGAGGCGTTGAGCAGCACCATGTAGTCGTACTCCAGCGGCCACTGGTCGGACGTCGCTCTCGACAGTAGGTCGATGACCGAGTCGACGAGCGGCGCCGCCAGCTCCTCTCCCACCAGATCCCGCGGCGGTTCGATCAGGCGGCGCACTGGCGCTCCCACGGCCCCGCCGGTATCGACCACCTCGTCGAAGGCGACGTCCAGCGCGTTCTTCAGCAGATCCCTGGCCGCGTCCTCCCCGCCGGCGTCCTTGCGTGCGGCACCGGCGAACGGGCCGTCCCAGATCTCCTTCCGCGCCTTCTCGCGGTCGAACCGGCACCAGTCGCAGGCTAGCACGGCCAACTGCACGAAGCCCTCCCCGACCCGCACCGCGGCGCGGCTGCCGGAGCGCACCAGACGGACCTGCAGGCCGCGCCCCAGATGACTCTCCAGGTCCTCGATCGCCTGACTGGCCTCCGGCTCGTCGAGCCCGCGCATCGCCGGCAGGATCTCGACGAGCCGTTCCGTGATCGCCTGACGCTTCGCCGGCGGCAGCGAACGCAGGTCGACCGCATCGGCGGCATCGGGAACCCCGTCGTCGGCGAGCGCGCGCAGCAGCGCCAGCTTCGCGAACTCGTCCGGGATCGGCGCGCGCAGGATACGGTCCAGCAGCAGCCTGCGATTGTGGTCTACGCCTGGGATGCGGCGATGCACATCGAGCGCGGCGACCAGCGCCGTATAGTCGGCGCTCAGCGGCACCCGCCCCGGATCGTAGATGCGCGCCACGTGCTCGTAGACGAGCGCGACCGAGGATTCGAGGGCGTCCCTGAGCCAAGCGTCGACGTACTTCTTCGCAACGTGCGCGCCTGCGAATCTCAACGCCTCGCCCCCCACCCACCAGGCCACCAACGTGACCGGGTTCATCCCCAAGGCGACCCGCGTCGCGGTGCTCCCGACGTCAATCACGCGCCTGTAGCGCGCATAGAACTGGTAGGCCTTACGCACCTGCTGGATCTGCTCCAGTCTTTTCTTGACCGTCGCGAGGTTCTGCGCGGGAAGATCGACGACCGGCACGAGGCGCGCGATCTGCAGGAGCTCCCCGAGGACCGAGCGACTCGTCAGTACGATGTCGCCCAATCTCGCTTCCATGATGGGATCGTCCCTGTCCTGGTGATACAACCCGGCGACCTCCCGCACGACGCCCTCGATCTCCCTCCCGATAGCACCGAGATCTGGGCCGACCGTCTTCCCGTTCACCTGCCGCCAATAGCGTTTCTCCTTGATGCCTCTCCAGACCCGGTCGCAGCGCTGCCGAATCAGGTCGGCGAGCCGTTGATCGATGTCGTTCGCCGGGACGGTCGCCGCGGCCGGGTCTTCGTCCGCTGCGCCGGCCCGCTGCGCCAGCGCCCGCCAGCTCTGCTCGATAGGCGATACACCGTCGGAAAGCCACTTCTCCTCCTGCACCCGCCGTTGTTCCTCGCGCAGCTCGTCGAGTTGCCGGTCGATACGTTCCGTCAGCTCGGCGTCGAGAACCGCCGACCGCGCCAAGCCCACCAGGTAACCCAGCGCAGCGGCCCCGAGCAGAATGAGCGCCATGCCGAACTCGAACCACCAGAAACGGGCAAGGCCGAAACCGGCCACCATGACACCGGCCCCGGCTGCCAGCCACCTGCCGTGCTCACGCAACCACATCATCCACATGGGTCCGTCATCTCCACCGAATCGACCTTCTACATCCCGTCCGACGACCGTTCCGGACACCTGTCATCGGGTCGGTCCCCACGCCCTGCCATGCCGGCCGCGGCTCGATGTCGCAGCCGCAGCCCGCGGACCGGCCGGCGCAGCGCAGCGCAGCGCGCGCCAACGGTCCGATCGCCTGTGTCCTCGTCGTCGTTGTCTATCGTTACCTCCGCATCCATGACGTGCACCGCATCCGCCGGCGCGCCGGCGGATGCGCGGGCAGAACGCATGCCGACCATGACGAACGCGGCGAAGTTGATCTCGGTGTAGCCGTGGTGTAGTGCTCTTCGAAGCGGCCGCCACCGCGGACTCGCGCAGAATACTCTCGTGGCTCACATCATCGTGCAGAATGGTCCCTTGGTCGCGCCCGGCGAATGGCTGTCAGAGGCTCCACACCTCATCAGAGCCGTGCTCGATCACCGCGTGCGGATCCGGGGAATCCCCCGCCACCAAGGCATCATCGCGGCTGTCCGCGCGATCGACAACGCCCCACTACAGCGGCGCAAGAAGCTCTGGTGGACGATCCGCGGAGGCCTCGGCCTCTACGATCCCGAGACGCTGCGCAACGAAGCGATTAAGGTCGGGCTGCTCACCACGTTCCACGAGCGACCCGCATGTACGCAACCAGAGCTTGAAAACGCGAGTCAGCTCACCCTGTTCGCCACCGTCGGCGACGAGCGGACCACGAACAACCCCGCCGTCCTGCTGACCCCGAAAGGCATCGCAATTACGTCACGGAGGCAACACGGGGAACAGCGGGCGTGACGCCAACGAACACAAACGCCGGGAACCACGTCCACTGCCAGACGCAAGCACGTGCTCCGCCGGTGCCGGTCACGTTGTCGACCCAGGGGCCAGCTCAACCAACGTCCTCCCAGCGCGCCGCGCTTATCGATCTGCGCGCCCTGGCCGGCGAGCACCCGCAGGCCCACGCCGCGGGTCGACAGGTCCTGTACGGTATTGACCATGTGGGCGAGGTTGCGGCCGAGACGGTCGAGCTTCCAGCCTGCGGGAAGTCGGTCGCATCGAACGCTCGCTGTTCATGATCGACTGGACCACGGACCCCGACATGCGCCGACGCGCCCAGGTCGGTCTCAACTTGCTGGCCGCGATCATCATCTACCGGAACGCGCTGAAACTCGGCGAGGCCGTCTTCACCAGGAAGAACGCCGGCCTCGACATCCCGGCCGAATTCCTGGCCCACGTTTCGCCGCTCGGATGGGAACACATCAACCTGACCGGAGAATACCGGTGGCCATGTGCCGGCCTACGTTTAACGTGAAGACCCTTACCGTAGGATTTCGCCCCCTCCCGCAAACAACCCCGACCGACGGCGCGCTTGTCGGCTCAATCGCCCATCGCCAAGCTGCCTGAACAGCGGCGCTCAGCGAACAGACTTCTTCCACGGGCTGTTAGGCGGCTCCACGGCGACGACGTCTCCAGTCGCGAAGCATGGTGACTGCGCCTGCCGTTCCGGCCCCGGCAACGAGGGCTGAAGGCAACGGTGTGGGAATCGCCGTGAGGATGGCGATGATGAGTCCCTTGCCGGCTGCAAGGCCGAGGTCGTCTTGTGGTGATCCTCGGTGCTGAATGAGAGTCACGGCGATCCCGAGAACGGCACCAACCGGGACCGATGCGACCCACCCGGCCCCAAGTGTGGCGGCCGTAGCGCCGAAGAGCATGGAATCAACAGCCACCACCCCCGCTGCCGACGCTGGGTGAACCCCGACTGTTGTTGTATTGCGGAAGGGGCAACGCGGTGACTCCATCACGCCGGAACGCTCGTTCAGCTTCCGCCTCCAGGACAGCACTGGAGAATCGGCAGTGGTCGTCATCGTCATCGACGTCGGCCAGGATGTAGATACGTCCGAGCTTGGCAGCCGCCGCGATTCCCCCGTCGTAGAGCTCTTGGCCGGCAGCCGCCGGCGCCGTCGATCCGAACAGGACGACGCCGAGCACGATGACGGCGATCCACTTGAGGGTTCGAGAGTCGATACCTGATTGCTGCTGCAAAAGAATCACCTACCAGGGGGGAAGGGTATCACTCTCGTGGGGCTCGACAGGCCGCCGGGCGCGCCCCCTCGAGGTGAGCGCCAGGGCCTGCTCAAGTTGACGTAACCGCCGATTATCGGACCCGGCCCGGCCGGCGGGCTTCTGCGGCGGCCTGCCCGACCCCCCGTCCGGTTCTGCGCGGTCCTCCGAACGACCTCAGCCGTCCCGTGTCGACACCCGCCGTGTAGTCATCGTGGTCCCCGTCGCCGTCGTCGTGGTTGCCCCCATCGTCATCGACCGCACGCTGGGTCTGTTCGGTTGGCTTCAAGCTGGCGGCCAGGACGCTCGCCGCGGCGAGTGTTCGGAGCGACTGTCGGAGCAGGCCGCTCCTGCGCCCTCAAACCGCACCCCCGACCGGCACGCCCATCGACTCCGCGCACATTGCGAGGTATCCCGGTTCGCTTTTTTCGCACGCGAGCGCAACCGCCACCTCAGACGCGAACACGTCCCGCCCGAGGTGATCCAGAGTCGAGTACTGCAGCCGCATCGACGCTTCGATCCCGGCCGCCTCGACCGGCGACAGAGGCCGCGGCGCGACCTCACGAATCGTTCGCTGATACATCTAGTCCCCCTCCCCTTCGGCCGCCGTCAACGTGCCCAAGAGCACCTGCCGCGCCCACTCCTGCATCGTCAAGTCCCGCGCCGACGACGCCTCACGCTCGCGCCGCCGCCGTTCGACGTTGGCGACCGCCTCACGTTGGGTCGCGTGCATCTCGGACCCGCTGGCGACGTGGCCGAAGGCCGGCAGCATCCACCGCGCCGACGCCAGGATCCGCCCGGCCAGCGTCCGAAGACGCCGGACCGGAGGATCCGCAGACCTAGGGGTACCGACCAGATTCGTCCCGAAAAGCGCCGGCGGCTCGACGAGCTGATGAGCGTCCTCCAGCGCGGCGACCGCGTGGTCGTCAGCGAACTCTCCCGGCTCGGTCGGTCGCTGGGTCAGATCGCCAAGATTCACGGGCGTGTCCCGTACCGCCCTCTACAGCTTCATGAGCACCCCGAGGTCTCAGGCCGAAACCTTAGAGTGTATTTCTGCACGGATCTGGTCGGTACCCTGACCCGGCTTATCAGACCCGCAGACCTGAGTTCTTCACCGCAGCAGGCCCAGGCGGTCGAGGGCCTCCCGGGCGAGGTCGTCTCCCTGCTCGGCGGCGAGGCGGTACAGCCGGACCGCTTCCACTTGATCCCGCTGGACGCCGCGACCGTTCTCGTACATGTCGCCGAGGTTGAACTGCCCGCCGGCGTCTCCCTGTTCGGCGGCTCGTCGGAACCAGCGGACGGCTTCGGCGGCGTCGCGCGCCACGCCGCGACCGTTCGCGTACATGACGCCGAGGTTGAACTGCCCGTCGGCGTCTCCCTGTTCGGCGGCTCGCCGGAACCAGCGGACGGCTTCGGCGGCGTCGCGCGCCACGCCGCGACCGTTCGCGTACATGACGCCGAGGTTGAACTGCCCGTCGGCGTCTCCCTGTTCGGCGGCTCGCCGGAACCAGCGGACGGCTTCGGCGGCGTCGCGCGCCACGCCGCGACCGTTCGCGTACATGACGCCGAGGCTGAACTGCCCGTCGGCGTCTCCCTGTTCGGCGGCTCGCTGGAACCAGCGGACGGCTTCGGCGTCGTCGCGCGCCACGCCGCGACCGGCCGTATACCGCAAGCCCAGCTCGGTCTGCGCCCGCGCGTTCCCCTGCTCGGCCATCTGGCGAAGCTGATCCACGTCGAGCTCGGCGACATCAACGTCGGCCACGTCAGGCGCTGCCGCCTCGACCGCCACAGACCTTCACAGGCCGCGTTTTCTCCATCTTTCCCGTCTTCCCTTTTCCTCACGAAATCCTACCCCTCCGCCGCTGCGCAAATCAGCAGAGGAGGAAAAGATCTATGCTCCCGCGGCTCGCGAGGTTGTCAGCGAAGACCCAGACCCGGCCGCAAGAGAGCGCCGAGCCTCCACACGGTCTCACCGAGGTGAACACCCTGCAACTCGTGCTCCCAGATACGAACGACCCGCCATCCGTGCTCTCTGAGTTGCTCGGTCTGTCGGACATCGCGTTCGACGTTGGCCGCGATCTTCTCGGCCCACCATGCCGAGTTTGTCTTCGGTATCCCGAAGTGCAGGCTGCAACCGTGCCAGAAGCAGCCATCCACAAAGACACAGACCATCTGGCCCGGAAATACGATGTCGGCCTTGCAGCGAACTCCGGGTACCGGACGGACGTCCTTCCGGAACCGCAAGCTCGATCGATGGAGTGCCGATCGCAGCAGTCTCTCCGGACGCGTATCCCGACTAGTATTGGCCCGCATCACGCGGCGGACCAGTGCCGAGGACGCGGCCGGTGCTCGTGATCGGATCGATGTACCGCTCACGACCCCACCTACTCGTCGAGATCATCAAGGAGCGTCGGACCCTCCTCGTCGCCTGCTTGCGGTGCGCGGGCAATGAAGAACTCGTCTGCTCCCACACGAATCGTCAGGCCCTCTGCACCCATCGCCAATAGCAGATCCGGAAGCTGGGTCGGTTCCTCGGCGAGCAGTGCCTCGAGAGGATCGTGAACGTACTTCTCCAGGAATCGCGCCATCGTAGGTCCTGCGCGTTCATCGAGGTGCGCCCACGCGTCGTCACCGACGTAGACCTCCCCACCCGCCCTGATGAAAGCTGTTCGCAGTGTTTCCAGCTTCGAACTCGGCGTCGGATCCAACACGATGAGCACGGGGATGTACTCGCTCTGCCGACAGTCATCCGGGAATTCCAGTTCCTCTCCCCAACGACCTTGGCCGGAGGCTGCGATCGTCATCCTGATCTTGAACTCGTACGCCCGGTCCTCGAGGATACAGTCCACCTGCCGCCCCTTGTTGCGGTCCTTCCGTCGCTTCACGGGACTCTGCTTTGCACTCGCGGATGCGCCTCCGATAGCCGCGGTGATGATCGGTTCAAAGAGGTAACCGGTCTCCTGCCCGGCGCGATTATCAATGTCGAAGACCCATTTCCTCCACAGCAAGAAACCGGCCAACATCCTCGGGTTCATGCCGCCGTACTGCAGCAGTCCCCTGGGACCGACTTGGTCAATGGTCGGCACAACCTGCGTCTCCAGGATGCGCTCGTACTTCAGACGCGCCTTGTGCAGAGTTGCCAAGCACCCGAAGTAGACGTCCGAGTTGGCGTCCAGGCCAACAAGACGTTCGAACATCTCCGGGAACGGAATACCGGCAAGCTCCAAACGCGACAGCGGACCGGGACTGAAGACCTCGGGCAACGTTGCCGGTATCTCTGTAAACTGGGCTTGCAGACCAAGGTCGCGCACGATGACTGCGACCAGGTACGCGCACGCCTCGTCGCTCAACCTGACGGCTTGCCCACCTGAGCCGAGGGACTTCGCGCGGGTGACGATCGTCTTCTGACCCTGCGTCAAGACCATAGATACGGTTGAAACCTCGTCCCAGCGGGCTCCGGAAAGCGTGCTCGGATCTGGTGCGAGACCTTCTCCAAGGCTGGACTCATGCCGTTCGAGAGCGTCGGAACGAAGCTCAGAAGGGCTCCCGGTTCTGCGCCGCTCTTCGCTGATCGCAGGCTCTCCCGGACAACCTCGGCGATCTTCGAAGCCAGAAGCGGTGGCACTGCGTTTCCGATCAATTGCATCCGTTCCGAGGCATTCCCGAAGAACTTGAAATCGTCCGGGAACGTCTGTAACCGTGCGCACTCCCGCACGGTTACACACCGATCTTCCCTCGGATGGACGAACTCGTTTCGCGCCGCACCGGTAATGGCCTTGGACGGCTCGTCCGCACGCAGCCGCCGAAGTCCGGCGGGAGCCCCACCCCGCCGTTCTGTTGGCGTTCCGTCCATGACGCGCCGAAACGCCCGACGACGGTAGCTGTCGTGCCAGTACGCTTCAGGTAGGTCTCTCATCGTCTGGCCCGGACGGAGCACTTGAGCCCGCTCAAGATCCAAACCCACCAACGGAACGAAGTAGTGATCCTCGGGTTCCCCCGGCGCAGCTCTCGACGCCGACGGGAAATTGGCAAGCGCCTCTCCGAGAGTCGGAGTCGGCGGCAGATGCACTCCGGCCAAACGGGCCCCCGGCGCACCATACGCCGCGTGCGTCGGTTCTGGAAACTGCGGATCCCATCCGAGGGCTCCGATCGCGATCACGCGTTTGCGGTGCTGCGGGATCCCGAAGTTCGCAGCGTTTATTTTCCGAAGATGAATCCGATAGCCGGTCTCGATCAACGGCTCAAGTAGTTCGATAACTCTTGATCCGGCCTCCGCTGTGAAGAACCCCTCCACGTTCTCGAACACGAACATCGCCGGCCGGAGCCGAGCAACTAGGCGGGCGAACTGACCAACGAGTGTGTTGCGGTCGTCTCCGCGTTTACGCAGCCCTGCGGACGAAAAGCCCTGACAGGGCGGACCTCCGGTAACCACCGTTGCCGATGGAAACGCAAGATCGGCTCCGCCCAAGTCGATGTCCCGAGCATGGTCGCCGAGATTCTGACGATGCGTCTCGACGGCGACTGCACAGTTGTCCACAGCCATCTGCACCTCGAAACCCGCACGAGCGAAGCCGAGAGAGAGCCCCCCGGCGCCAGCGAAGAGGTCGATGACTGTTGGCTTGGACTGCATGGCCGGTTGAGATTTGGCGGTCGAAGCGGAGCCAACGCGACGGCGCAATATCGACAGTTTAGGCGGTTCGTCTGGACTCGTCAAAACGAGGAGATCTTGGGCGTGGACTGACCGATCTCTGGCATCTGCCTCGCGCGGCGACGCCCCTTCTGCACGGGTCGGCCACCGCGTGGAGCCCGAAGATCCTGCTGTACGAATAGATCCGCGACAAGTGCCTCCGAGGACAGTCTGTAATGATTACCGATAATTACCATTAACATGAATGATTCGCCCGCCAGGACCGACCCCGAAGAGGCCACGATCGGCCGGCCGACACCGACCGCGCGCCGCCTGGTCGAGGCCTCAGTCAGCCCGAACACCCGACGGGCCTACGCCGGCGCGCTGCGGCGACTGGACGCCTGGCTCGACGGCCGGCCGCTCCACGACGTGACGCTGGCCGCCTACCTCGCCGAGCTGCACGACGCCGGCCGCGCCTCGTCGAGCGCCTCGATGGCGGTCGCCGCGGCGTGCTTCCGCGCGAAGCTCGCCGGTCAGCCCTCTCCCGCCGGCGAGCGGACGGCCCGGGTGCTCGCCGGGTACCGACGGACCGCCGGCGAGCGAGGCCGCGGACAGGCGCGGCCGTTCGGGGTCTCGGACCTGGCGGCCGTGCTCGCCACCTGCCACCGGCCTCGGCGACGCGGGCGCGGTGTCGAGTCGGACCAAGTCGCCCTCGAGCGCGGACGGGTCGATGCGGTGGTCGCGGGACTGCTGTTCATGGCGGGGATGCGGCGCAGCGAGGTAAGCGCGCTGCGCTGGGCCGACGTCACCGATTCCACCGACGGCGACGGGACCCTCGTCACCGTGCGCCGCAGCAAGACCAACCAGGAGGGCGATGTGAACGATGTCCGGTTCGTGAAAGACGGCGTCGCGCGCGCCCTCCGCACGCTCCGTACGGCCACGAGTCCGGAGCCGGGCGACCGTGTCGTCCCGTTGTCGGCGCAGATGATCGGGTTGCGGTTCACAGTTGCAGCGCGGAACGCTGGCGTCGAGAGCCGAGTCACAGCGCACTCGGGACGGGTCGGGCTCGCGTCAGAGCTGACGAGCCGGGGCGCGTCGACGACTGACGTGATGCTCGCTGGCAACTGGAAGACCTCGCGGATGGTAGCGCACTACTCCGCCGGCGCGACTGCGGAACGCGGTGCGGTCGCACGTTATCTATAGGTCCAGTGGTGGCATTTGTTGTGCGGACCCCGCCCGGAAACTCAGCCGAAGGCTAAATGTTTCAACTGCAACGAGCGAGAGCGGCGCGCAGCAGTGGAACCCCGGCGACACGTCTCTGGTCTCGGGACAGGCGGCGCAGGTTGTATCCGCGCTCAACGAAGGCCGGGACGTGAATCCCGGCGACACCTGCACGTGACGCCGGTCGCGGGCGCCGTCGGGTCCGCGCTCAACGAAGGCCGGGACGTGAATCCCGGCGACACTTCGCGGCGCGGAGTCGACCGGTCCGCGGGTCGACCGCTCAACGAAGGCCGGGACGTGAATCCCGGCGACACGTGTTCGTACCGTTGGTGCGAACACGCGCGTCTGCGCTCAACGAAGGCCGGGACGTGAATCCCGGCGACACATACGTTGCGTGATAGGACTCGGCCTCGCCGCCCTGCGCTCAACGAAGGCCGGGACGTGAATCCCGGCGACACGCGACCCCGGCGACCACTGAGGCGGCTAAGGTCGCCGCTCAACGAAGGCCGGGACGTGAATCCCGGCGACACTCACCACGGGCTCTCCACGACCGCTCTCGGCAACCTTCGCTCAACGAAGGCCGGGACGTGAATCCCGGCGACACGAATCATGCGCGGCGTGACGCCGGCGAGTGGCGTCCGCTCAACGAAGGCCGGGACGTGAATCCCGGCGACACCGCTCGTCGCCCCCAACCACAGACCAGGCGGGCACCCCCGCTCAACGAAGGCCGGGACGTGAATCCCGGCGACACGCCTGCTCGCGCTGGCGTCGCTCGCGCTGCTGCCGCGCTCAACGAAGGCCGGGACGTGAATCCCGGCGACACCGGAGACGTGGTCAGCGTGAACCTCGGGACCGACCTCGCTCAACGAAGGCCGGGACGTGAATCCCGGCGACACGCGCCACCCGTCACGGTGACATCCGGCGCGGACGTCGCTCAACGAAGGCCGGGACGTGAATCCCGGCGACACGAGTCGCCGTCAGTCAACGAGGGCGCCCTGTCCGGCGCGCTCAACGAAGGCCGGGACGTGAATCCCGGCGACACCCAGATCGCAGACCAGGACCTCTGTCGGGAATTGCGCTCAACGAAGGCCGGGACGTGAATCCCGGCGACACCAGCGCAAGCGCCATGCGGTCCATTGGCGCATCTACGCCCGCTCAACGAAGGCCGGGACGTGAATCCCGGCGACACGCCGAAAGCGTAGCCGGGCGCGCCGAAGGACTCAAACGCTCAACGAAGGCCGGGACGTGAATCCCGGCGACACCGGTCGAATCCCATGTCGCCCCGCCGTCCGGGTTGCAAAGTCCGTTGTTGTCTCTGTTGTTTGCATGTTCCTCCTCCTTTTGTCGACTGGTTGGCGAAGCACGACCCCGATCCGTACGTTCCCCTCTTCGTCTTTCGTGTTCTTCTTGTCATTCCCTCGTCGGTAGTCCGGCCGGCCGACTGCGGCCGGTCTCTAACTGAGGGTCGCCGCGTTCATTCGAAAACGAGCGGCGTTGCGGGTGCCGGTCCTTCGCCTCGAAGCGGTCGAAGCGGGCGCGGTCATGCGGTGACGCGGACGTGCTTGGGATCCGGGCGCCCGGAACGGCCTGCCCTCCGGCTCGATGTTGCGGTCGGATGTGTTCTCCCCACTTCCCCCCGGCCCAGGGCCTGGGTCTGCGCGTCTGCCCGCATACCATCGGGTGGAACGTTCTCGAGATGCTGGAACTTCCACCACATCTCCGCAGTAACCTGCTTGTAGGCGGGGTCGGTTTTTGGTGGCGGCGTCAGCCGTTTCCAGAGCGTCTGCAATTCGTGATCAAGTTCATCGTCGGTCATGGCGGCGGGCTCTCTTCCCGTATCGACGTGCGTTGTCAGTGCCGCGCCGCCATTATCACCGAGCGCCTGGCAGAGCGGTCGGCTTGAGCTGCTTCGCGATGCCGGCGGCGTCGAGGGATCGCCGCGGTGAGGGCCAGGGTCCGATAACGGCCCATTACGTCAACGAGAACCGCGCTCGTTCGCCGGCGCCGCGAGCTGGGCGCGGCGCGACAGCAGGGCAGGGTACGGGGGCGCCGACGCTGCTTTCGCCCGCGCGCGCTCCCGCCAGACTTCGGCCGCCGGCCGCGGCTGCACCTCGCGGCAGACCGCCTCGATGCGCCGGAGCAGCTCCACCTCGTAATCCTCGTGCACAGCCGCCTCGGCCTGCTCCCGCCGCATTCCCGAGGCCTCCTTCTCTCTGATGCGCGGACTGAGATGCGCCCCTTCGGCTTGGCCACGACCATAGGCGTCGAGGCTGAGGCCCTCCAGGAACTCGGTGGCGATGACGTCCTTGATGAACGTGTTGCCGGTCCTGGCCACAATCCGGTTCAGCCGCTCGTCGGAGACGGCCATCACCTGTGAACTGCTCCCAGGGTGAGGCTCCCCCCGCGACAGGACTGTCGCCAACGCCTCCACCACGCGGCGCACCCGATCCTCCTCGACCGCCCGTACTCTCAGACTGTCGAGGTCGTGCACAGCGCATGCCTTGCGCACCCGTGCGGCCAGCGTCGGAACGAAGCGCTCCAGTACCGACTGTTTCGCCTCCTCCTTCGTCGGTGTCGACGAGAACCACCCGCTGCGTTCCTTCTCCAGTTTCTTGTGCTCGATCTTGGTCTGGCGCTGATGGTAGAAGTCCTCGGCCTGCTGCCGCTGCTCGGCGCTGCCGGCCGACTCGGCCAGCACCTCGCTCAGAATGCCGTGCACGAACTCGTCGTCCTCAACCTCCCGCAGCAGGTCCCTGGACGGCTCGCTGGAAACGGCAACCACCCGGGCGCCGGGATGGGCGCGGTCATGGGCTTCGAATGGCAGCACCTTCAGCACCTCCTCGCGCGCCTTCGTCCGTACGCACTCCACCCGAACGACGGTGTAGCCGGAACCGGCACGCTTCGCTTCGGCATCGCCCCAGATGGCGTCTAACCTCTGTATCGGAAAGCCGATCGCCTCTGCGTAGGAGATGACTTCCTGGCACCTCTCCGTCTCCTCCGCGATGGCGTCAAACCCCGAACCGGCCGCCTTCTCCTCGGCCGGGGCGTACACCGCCTTGTAGTCCACGCCGACGGCCGCAGCAGCAGCGTGCACCTGCTGGCGTCTCGCCGTCTCCTCCTCGAGAGCCGCCACCTGGTCCCGCCCATCCGCCCGGGCTGCTTCGCAGAAGGCCTCCACGTCGATGACGACCTTTGCGGCCGCCGATTCGGCCGCGCGCTGATGCGTCTGCCGAGCCGCCCCAGCCGTCGCGAGCGACGCCTGCACACGCTCCCCCGCTTCGCCGTGGCCGCCAAGGACCTTGTGGCACGCCTCCAGGATCAGCTCCCGGATCTTCAACACGCACCACTGCAAGGCGCTCGCCAGCGCGCTCCCCAGATACCGCTGTTGTGATGCGGTACGCGCCGCCGCGTCGTAGCCGTTCTCGGCGTCTTGCGCCCGGTGCGCATAGCGCTCCCGCAACACGAAGACGACATCCTGGACGAACAGAGGATCATCGGCAGTGACCGCCTGGTCCAACGCCGCGTCGGGAACGGCGGGCACGAGGTAGTCAGGCCGGTGCTCCGCATCCGGCGCCGTCGTCGGCAGCAGCACCTCGCCCGCGTCGCCCGCGCGGAGCCGCTGCTCGACGGCCACGACCATCTCCTCGCGTTCCGCCAGGCTGTCGGACGGACCCGCTGGACCGCGCCTCTTCTTCACGGCGCGCAGCAACGCCGTACCGCCGGCGAGGGCGGCGTTCTCCGTTTCCCGCCGGGTAAGGTCCTCTGTGATCTGCAACTCGACCGCCTTGGCGATCAACAGCTCCTCACCGACCGGCAATGAACGCTTCGCCGTCCCGAACCGCGCGCGCCGTTCGCCGTCCAGACGCCGCGACCCGCTCGACGTCGCGCGGATCGCGGCCTCGCGGCCGGCCAGCTCCCGCCGCTGCCGTTCCTCCTCCTGCTGACGAGCCGCCTCCTCTTCCTGCTGACGAGCCGCTTCCTCTTCCCGACGGCGGGCCGCCTCCTCTTCCTGCTGACGAGCCGCTTCCTCTTCCCGACGGCGGGCCACCTCCTCTTGCTGACGAGCCGCTTCCTCTTCCCGCTGACGAGCCGCTTCCTCTTCCCGACGGCGGGCCGCCTCCTCTTCCTGCTGACGTTCTGCTTGGCGACGCGCCGCTTCCCGGTCCATCTCGGCCCGCTCGATGACGCGGCCGCGCTCAGCCAGGGTTGCCGCTTCCCGGTCCGCCACGAGGACCGCGAGACGGGCCCGGCGCAGGAACTCATCGCCCTGGTTGTCCGTACGAAGCGCTTTCTCGCGACGATCGAAGTCAGCGGTGAGGTCTCGCTCGACGGTGGTGAGCACCCGCTCCTGCCCGCTGTCGGTACGCGCCTTTTCCCATCCGGCTGCGCGCAGACGCTCATCGCCGCCGGGCGTGTCGCTGACCATCTGATGCCGCGCTTCCCGCCGGACGCGAGCGGCCTTCTGCTCTTCCCATAGTCGCGTCTCTCGCTCCTCCCGCCCCTGCTCGGCCGCCGCGAGGGCCCTGTCCAGGTCCGACGTTCTGAACTGCCCGGCAACCTTGCCCAGCTCCTCCCGGTAGCGGGCCGCGTCGACCTCCTTCGACAGCACGTCGCGAAGGCGCGCGAGACGGGCGGTATCCGACCCGGCCGCAGCCAGTGCCGCATCGATGTTCTCGCGCGATGACCTGTTGTTCCGCTTCGAGTCCCACTTCGGATCGAAGTCCGCCAGATGGGCGTGGAACAGATCCATCCCCCCGGACAGGCGCTTGAGCGCCTGGACGTCGGCGTCCCTCTGCTCTTCCCATTGCCGCGTCTCTCGCTCCTGCTCGGCTTGCCGCTTCGCCTCGGCCTCACGCTTCGCCTCTTGCCGCAATCGGTCGGCCTGGTCGATGACCCTGCCGCGCTCGGCCAGCGTCGCCGCTTCCCGGTCGGCCTCGAGAACCAGGAGACGGCCGCGGCGTAGGAACTCCTCGCCCTCGACGTCGGTCCGGATCCGCTCCTCGCGCCGATCGAAGTCCTCGGCAAGGTCCGTCTCCATGACGGGCAGCGCCTCCATCTTCTGCTGGCGGGAGGCTTCGCCGAAGCCCGCTGCAAGCAGCCGCGCATACCCGTCGCCGGGCGTCTGCTCGATGATCGTCCGGCGGCGCTCGATTTCCTCGTCGAGCGCCTCGACCCGAGCGTGCGCGTAGTCGACGGCGGCGGCGACATGCGCCGGCTTCCAGGGCCCGACCTCCCGCCCCTGCGGGTCGAGCGCGTCCCGCTTCTCCTCGACGAAGACCAGCTCGTCCTCGGACAGCGCGTCGACGCGGTCCTGGCGGCGCGCAGCAGCAGCGCGCTGCTCCTCCTCTGCGATGTCCGCAGGCCCGCGCGCCGGCTCCAGCTCAACCAGCTTCTCGAAGAACAGATCCAGGGCCTCTTCCTGGCGCAGAGCATCGAGGCGGTCCATCTGCTGACCGGCCCACGCCAGGGCCTGCTCTCTGCATCCAGGAGAAGGCCCGTCGTTCTGTTGCTGACCCGCTTCCAGCTCGGTCAGCTTGATGGCATACAGCCACGCGCCGCCGACCTCGACTGATCCGTCTTCGCAGCGGCGCGCCGCCAGCGCCTGCGCGCGACCATCCAACTCCTGCTCGACGCGCCGCCACGCCGTCATCACTACCGAATCCCGCTCGTCGAGCGTCGCCGGCTCCTTCCCCTCGCCCAGGACTTCCTGCTGCGCCGCGGCGAGATACTGCGCACCGCTCGACGTCTCCTTGAGCATCGCTTCGAGATCGTCCAGGGCGGCCGACCGCTCCGCGTCTTCCGCGCGGTCCCCTTCAAGCCGTCGCTCCGCCAACGCAATAATCTGCGACCGTTCCGACAGGGATGACCCGTCACCGAAAGACGCGTCGCTAGCGCACAACTCGCTGAACGCCTCGACCAACAATTCGTCACAGCAGGCGCTCAACACCAGCTCCTCTTCACGAGAGTCCAGCTCTCGCCCGAGACGCTGCTCCACCTCTGTGACAATCACGTCGCGGCCGGCGAGCACCGACGCGCGCAGCGCCCCCTCGCGACCTCGCAGTTCTTCTTCGACACGCCGCTCCGCTTCCCCGATCATCAATTCGCGGTCGGGCAGCGTCCTCGCCTGCTTCTCTTCACCGAACAGTTCCCGCGCCGCCGCGGCCAGGTGGTGCGCCCCTGTCGACATCGATCCCAGCGTTTCCTCACGGCGGTCCAGCGCGCGAACTTCCTCTTGCTCCGCTTTCCGTCGCTCTCGAAGCCGGCGCTCGGCGGTGTCGACAAGTTGTTCGCGTTGCACGATGGTCAGCACCGTGCCGTACTCGTCGGCGCGCGCGAGCTGCACGCCGCCGAGAACCTCCACGCCGGCCGCGCTCGCCCGAAGCGGCGCCTCCCGTTCGTCGAGCTCCCGTCCCAAACGGCTCTCCGCCGTCGTGATGATCAGCTCGCGCTGGGGCGGCGTCGGTGACTGCGCCTCGCCAAGGATCGACTGCGCCGTCTCAATCAGGTACCGCGAACCGACCGACGTTTTTCGGAATCCAGCCTCCCGAAGATCCAGAGCCGCCCCGAACCGCTGCTGCGCGATTTCGACTACCTGTCCGTGTTCCACAACGCTGAGGGTCGCCCCCGTCTCGCCGGCGACTTCGATCCGCGCGCCGCGCAGGAGATCCTCCCCCATCGACGTCCCCAGCAGCGCCTCCTCACGCTGCTCGAACTGCACCGCGGCAACCCGGCGGGCGGCTTCCAGCTCCTCGGTGACAGCCGCTTCCCGGGCGTCCAACTCACTCAGCTGCGCGTTGAGCACCTCGACCTTGCCGCGAATTCTCTCTCCCTCGGCCGCGATCACCCGGGCCAGGTTTCCCCGCCAGCTCGGACGCCACGGACGCCCAGGACGGTCCTTCTCTATCGCCCAGGCCGTTGGTCCCAGATGGATTCCCGGCGGCTTCAGACGGAGCTGCTCCGCTGTCTTTTCGTCACCGGCCGCCTCCGCGCGGGCAATGCGCGTCTCATGGCTCTCGCACGTCACACGCTCCGAGAAACCGCCTCGCTCCAACCCGTAGTTGATGTAATCCGCGCACAGATGACGGGCCTCGGGAACCCAGTTCCCACCGTTCATCGTCCGGTCCTTCGCCGCGCCACCCAGCGCTGGTTCCTTCTTGTTCGCACGCCGGAACCACTCCCGAGCCGTCCGCTCGAGGCCGTCGTCGACCCGCTCGCAGATCACCAGGTGCGCATGCCGGTTGTGCGGCGGCAGCTCCTGGTCATCCGCCGCCTCCTTCGGCTCGGCGGCCGCAGACTTGCCATCCGGAACCCCGCCGCCCCCCCGGTGGACCGCCAACACATACGGCGCCCCGTTCTCCGTGACCGCCTCGGCGTAGTGGTACGCCAACAGGAGCGCGTCCGCATCGCTCAACTCGTTCGGCAACGCGAACAGCACCTGCGTGAACAGCCTCGCGTTCGCACGCTCGTACTCGTCCGCCGCCGCGAACAGCACGCGCGGATTCCCGCCCGTCCAGCTCGGCAGGTGGCCAGCCCACGCGTCGATCACCTCGCCAGCGTCGCCGATGTACTTGCCTGACCGCGTGATGTAGTCGACCTTCGCCGCGCCGGACTGCCCATCCTTGCGCGATCCGTGCGACACGGCGCAGTGGAAGATCGCCATCTTCTATTTCAGCGCGTAGCGCCCCGGCACCGTCTGCCTTGCCCGCAGTCGTTTCGAAGAAACGAGGAACTGCGCCCTCACCGCCATTCGGCGGTATCGGGTGAAAACTTTACGGAACCTTCGAGGCAGTTTACAAGAATCTGATACCATAATTCCATGCCCACGGCAATCCCTCCAGACCCGGAAAAAAACGCGCTCGCTGCCCTCAAGCAGGCCGAGGAAGAAGCCGAGAACGCTAAGCAGGAAGTCAAGGACAAGCGCCAAGAGTTGAAGACAGCCAAGGCCAGCGAGAAGGCCGCTGCCGCACAGCTCACCGAGGCGAAAGTACGCGTCAAGACGCGATGGGTACTCCTCGTCGGCGAGGCCGTCCTCAACGCCGCCGACCGAGAGCTCAGCGATTCAAAAGGCAAGAAGCAGGAGTGGTTCAACCAGTTGAATCCGGTGCTCGTCACCGACATCAAGCCCGACGACCGCGTCCTCTATGACGGCTGGAAACAGCAGATGCAAGAGCTGGGCGCCACCGAAGACGACACCAAGAGCGACAACGGTGCCAACGCCGGCAGCGACTCGAAGGACTCCCCAAAGCCTGTCGTCGGCTGGAAGCCCAAGTCGCTCGGCAACAGCGAATGGGGGGCGCAGCTCACCGGAAAATCCGTCGCTGAACTTCCCCAGGACCTGACCGGCGTACCGATCATCGTCACCACCAGCAAGGGCAAATCCTGGGAAAGCCGCATCACAGATGTGGTCAGCCGGGACGAGAAGACCGTCATCGTGCGCACCGCCGAGAAGCCGAAACTTCCCGACGACGGCCCGCCTGGAGCCACCGACGACGACGCGAAGAGCGACACCGATCCGAACGCCGTCAACGACTAGATTGACGCCGGCTGGAAGCCCAAGTCGCTCGACGACAACGAATGGGGGGCGCAGCTCACCGGAAAATCCGTCGCTGAACTTCCCCAGGACCTGACCGGCGTACCGATCATCGTCACCACCAGCAAGGGCAAATCCTGGGAAAGCCGCATCACAGATGTGGTCAGCCGGGACGAGAAGACCGTCATCATGCGCGCACCGCCGAGAAGCCGAAACTTCCCGACGACGGCCCGCCTACTGCCTGAGACACGGCGCCACCGCCACCGCCTAGGAAACCGTACCCGTGCCTGGAAAATCACCCGCCCGCGAGTGGATCGGCGGCCACCTCACCGCTTTCCCCCTTCTTCGTTCCCACGGACCGCGCCGAGCCCTACCGCCTCGAAGTCATCTGGATGGAACTGCCCGACCACGCGCGCCGCCCCCCGAGTTCGACGACCTGTTCCAGATCCTCGTCGCTTCGATGCCCGCCCCCGGCGAGGACGAACACAGCTACTTCGCGCACACGGACGCGTCGCGCCCGGACTCGTCGAGGACGCTGTTCGCCGGCTGCGATTCCCTCTTCGCCATCACGCTGGACCCTCGCCGACGACAACCAGATCCTGCGCCTGGACATCCCCGCACTCGGCGTCGACGGCGTTTGCCTATCGGATCATCGGGCAGCTCGTCCAGAGCCGGGGCGTGCTGATCTTTCTCTCACGCGAAGACCTCAAGCAGTTCATCGAGGCCGCCGCGAAGAGCGACACTGAACAGCCCGGCGCCGCCTTCGGCGCCGAAGGTCCTCGCACTCACCTTCCACAACGCCACCTCAGTTGTCGGCGACCATGCGCCGCGAGGCACACAATGCAGCACCGCTGGCCCGTCAACAGCCCCGATCCCTACCCCGTCGTCGCTCGGCGAGACCCCGACGGCATACCCTGCCCCCTCGTCGGGCGCGACGTCGAGACCGTCGCCGCCGCCGCCCTGGCGCTCAGCGCCTTCCTCCCCAAGCACGCTGCGATCTTCAAGAGCGACAACCTTCGCCCCGGTCTGCGAGTCGTACTTCGACGACGAGGACCGCGAGGTCCGCTTCACTGTTCCCCTACGAGGCGTTCGACATCGACGAGTCCGCAGATCAGGACCGCAGGTGCCTGACATCGGATCCGGCGGAAGGCCTTCGCCGCCACCTGTCGCAACGGCGGTCGCGCACTTGCCAGCGTCGCAATGGCCGCCGGGGCTCACGCCGCGTGGGGGGAGCTTGGGCGCGCGGTCCGTCGTGATCGTCGGACTCGGGACCCCCGTTCACGCTCAAGCAGGTCACCGAGCGGGTGCGCGACGAGCTGACGGCGATTCCCGGGATCACGCAGGTCGACATCGTGAGCGCGCCGCCCGACGAGATCTCGATCGAGGTCTCGGAGAACGCCCTTCGGCGGCACGGGCTCACGTTCGACCAGGTGGCCAACGCGGTGCGCCGCTCGTCGCTCGACCTGCCGGGCGGGTCGGTGCGGACGGAGAGGGGCGAGATCTCCTGCTGCGTACCATCGGGCAGGCGTACCGCGGGGCCGAGTTCGAGTGACCGACTCGTTCCGCGCCGGCAAGCAGGAGATGAAGCTCGGCCAAGCCGGCCGCCGAGACCGCCGGCCTCACGCTGCTCGGCCGTCAGGTGCGCCAGGCGTTCTACGGCGAGGAGGCGCAGCGCGACGCCCTCGGCGGGCTGCAGCGCGGCTTCACGCTCGCGCTGCTGATGATCTTCGCGTTGCTGGCGGTGCCGCTGCGGTCCTACGTGCAGTCGCTGATCATCATCATGAGCGCCATCCCGTTCGGGCTCATCGGCGCGGTGTGGGGGCACGTCTTCCTGGGCTTGAACGTGTCGTCGATCATGTCGATGTTCGGGCTGGTCGCGCTGACCGGCGTGGTGGTCAACGACAGCCTGATCATGGTCGACTTCATCAACCGGGCGCGGGGCGTGCACGCCGATGTCGGGCGCCTGGCGCGGCAGGCCGGGGGAGTCCCGACCGATCGGCGGGACTTCGAGACGGCCGGCTTGGCGCTGGCGGTGCGCGAGGCCGGCGTCCACCGCTTCCGGCCGATCCTGCTGACGTCGCTCACCACCTTCTTCGGCCTTGCGCCGTTGATGTGGAACAGGAGCCTCGACGCCTCCTTCATGGTGCCGATGGCGGTCTCGCTCGGCTTCGAGGTACTGTTTGCGACCGCCATCACGCTGGTGCTGGTGCCGACGGCGTACATAGGGTACCGACACGGTTCGTGCGGAAATACACGGTAACGCCGCGTGGCCAGGAACACGGCCAGGTCCTCGACGCGGATCAACAGTTGCAGCGGGCACGACACGACCGCGCCGGCTCACGTCTTCGACGATGATTATCAGGGTCCACCCATCTACATCTGCAAGGCGTGCTACGACCGTTGGCGGGCTACGTGGAAACGCGGATTCGTCAACGGTGAAGAATGCCGGCTGTGGGCGACCACCGCCCCCCGATCCGGCGGCGGAAGTTCCGAAAAAGTGGATACATGGCACCATTCCAACATGACGCCATGGGTCCGCCGCACCGCGTGCAGCAGTCGCCGCGGGCTGCGGCTGCATCGTTCACGTCCACGATGAAGTTCGGCGGCACAGGCAGAGGTGACACATCTTCGGCGACGCCATCGGCAAACCGCACGTGCGGTTTGCCATCGGGTTCGAGCCGAATCTGCCCCTCTTCGTCGAGCGTCGTCCCTGCTGGATGGCGGTCGTCGAGGCGCCGCGGCACGACGTCGGCCAGCGACGGGGAGCGCGGCGAGGATGTCCGCGACGCCTTCTCGCCGTCGCACCAGGACCCGCGTGACCTTTCAGCGCTTGCTCCTCGCTTGGACGGACCGTCCTGGCGTCTGGGGGCGTCGCGGTCGCGACCCTGTCGATCGACGTCGTCGGATGGTTGACATTCGCCGGCGGGGCAACGGGACTCAGGTCTGGCCGGATAAATCGGCCCCCGTTCCGGTTTTATCCTCTCCCCCCGAAGAGCCTAGCGACAGCGCCGTCCTCGACGGCGACGGCCGAGGCGTAGCGGGCGACCATGGCGGCGCTGCGCCAGCCGCCGGCGGCCTGCACGGCGGTGGTCGAGGCACCGCGGCGGACGAGCTCTGACGCGAGGCCGCGGCGTCCGGAGTGCGACGAAACGCCCTCGAGGCCGAGCATGGCGGCCAGGACCTGCAGACGGCGGTTGACTTGGTGCGGGCCGATGGGGATGACGCGCTCGGCCGCGTCGGTCATCACCGCCGCGCACAGGTCCTCGACGGCGCGGGCGAAGGGACCGGCGAGCAGCCGCAGGTCCTCGCGGCGGTCGTCGGCGTTGGCTTTCGTCCGCACGCGGACCCGCAGCTGCCCGGCGCGCGCCGTCGGCGTGATGTCGCCCCAGACGAGGCTGGCGATCTCGGACCGGCGCAACCCGGCGCAGAACGCCAACGCCACGATCGCGGCGTCGCGCCGGCCGCGGGCCGCGGCCGCCGAAGGCGTCTCCCGCCCCCGGCCGCGGCGCTGGGGCTTGGCGGCCGCTCGCATCAGATCGAGCGCCGTCGCGTAGTCGAGCACGGCGGCCTGGCGGGGCGCCGCGGCGGCCGTGGCGGCGTGCTGGCGCGCGATGCCGCGCAGCGTGTCCGCGACCAGCGGCGTCTTCGTCGGGTCCGCCCGCCCGGCGGCGCGCGCGGCGGCTGCGATCGCCGCCGCCGAGGCCTGCACGGTCGACAGCTTCCGGCTCTCGGCCCGCTCGGCGAGGTAGGCGGCCACCTGCGCCGCGGCGGCGTCGAGCGGGTCGGCGACGCCGCGACGCTCGCACCAGCTCCGGAACCGGTTCCACTGCGCCGCGTAGGCCGCCCGCGTGTTGTCGGCCAGCGCGGCCGCGGCCGCCGAGGCGACCCGGGTGCGGGCGACGTCGTCGAGCGCGGCCAGCGAGGTGTCCGCGGCCGGACGGACAGATCCCGCCGGGGGTTTTAGGCGTTCCATAAGCGCAATTATCGAACGCCTATGATACCCTGGGAGCAATCGGAAACTTTGGGTGTCGAGCCGCTGCGTCAACAGCGGCTCGACGGCCCAGCAAATCGTGGGGTAAACACGAGATGCCAGACCACCCGGTCAGCGTACACCCGCCGCCGTTCGACTACGACGACTCCATCTACCGGGCCGCCGCCGAGGCGGCGAAAGACCAGACGCACGGACATTGCCGGAAATGCGGCCGTGAGCTCCCGCTCGAGGCGCACCACTGGACCAAGGGGCCCTACCCGCCGCCCCACCTGACCACGGCAAACGACTTGACGGCGTTCTGCCGCGACTGCCACGACGAGGCGCACGACTTCCGCTTCTTCCTCGACGTCGGCGGTGCGCCCGAGGACTACCGCAAGGCCTGTTCGGAAACCGTGGCTACCCTCCTGCTCCGGCCCGAAGCGGTGCGCCGGAGCCTCATGCGCGTGGGACGGGCCGTTCGGTGCGAGGGCCGGTGGGCAGCGCTCGTCACCGGCGGGGCGAGGCCGCGCATCGGCGAGGTGTTCCGCCTCTTCATGCGCTCGAGGCGCGAATGGCAGGACGTCGTCGTGACCGAAGTCCTCGACGGCGGGCGGCCGGGATGCTGGCGCGTGCGCAAGCGGTTCCGCGGCCCGGGCGACGACGTGCGGCTGATGTGCATCGCCGCCGGCCGCGCGGAGCAGCCGACACCGGCCGCGATGCGCCAAGCCGCCGCGTGATCACCGAGTCGGAGTTAGGGTACCGACACGAATCGTGCGGAAATACACGGTAACGCCGCGTGGCCGGAGCCTCCTCGGGTGCCCATGAAGCTGTAGCGGGCGGTCCGGGGACACCGGTGATCTCGAGGCTGCCAAACAGCGCTCAAAACGGCCGCATTCCTGAAGCGTACAGGGATCACCCTTCCGGGGGTGGCTAACGCACCGATGGTGGACGACGCGGGTGCCGGGATGGGCGCGAATCGTCCCGCACCGAAGACGGGAGAGCCAGTGCGGCTGGTGGGCCGCGACAAGGGGCGGGGGAAACGCTGAGGGGAAAAAGCCCGCACGCACGGGGGGCCGGCGTTGCCGGCCCCCCGGCGGCGGGGATGATTTGCGTGCTCAAGCGTCCGGGATCCGCCCGTCGAGCTGTGCCAGGGCGCCACACCAGACCCGGCAACCGCCGGGACCGACCAGCACGTCGGGGTCGTTCGGATCGCGCCGATAGCCGTGGGCCTCGGCGTTAGCGAGGCCGCGGCGGAGCCGGTCGGCCGCCTCGGCCTCGGTCTCCGGGGCCGGGAGCGGCTTCTCCGGACGGGGCGAAGCCATCCGCTGCGCCTCGCGGATCCGTTGCTGCTCGATGAGTGTGAGTCGGTGTCGGTGTTGCCCGGTGTGGGCACCGGGCGCTGACGTCGTCCTCGCAGCGGTTCTGAGCTCTGCGCGCTTCGTCCGCGCCGTCTCGATTTCCTCGCCGAGCTGGACCAAGTCCTTACCGTCGGGATTGATCCCAAGGTCAACGGCATAAGCGATCTGGACGTCGGTTGCCGGAGGCCTCGTGCTGCGCACGCGCGTGGTGGTGGTGGTGTACCTCTCCGTACGTACCCTTGGTGGTGACGAGTCGTCACCACCAAGGGGGTTTCGCGGTGACGAGTCGTCACCACGGGTGTCTAGGGAAGGGAGCAGCTCTAGCTGGGCTGTGCCGCTCGGTGCCTTCCGGAATTGACGGCAGAAGGCCGGCCACTTCTTGGCGCCGACGTAGAGCGCAATGAAGTCGGCGTCGCGGCGGATGTGGCTGCTGACTACTCGGATCAGGCCAATCATCTGCAGGACGCCGATTGCCGCTGTGACGGTGCGCTTCGACGTTAAGGCGTCCTCCGCGAGCTGGCGGTGGCTGACGTGGGCGACCCCCTTGATCGTTCGCAGGTAGATGGCGTTCGCGACCGCGTAGACGGCGTTGGGTGTCACCCGACGGTTACCGATGACGTACTCGCACCCCTTCCGGAGCAGCAGGCTCAGGTGCTCGCGGAAAATCGCCTTCTCCGGGGGCGGGTTACGAAACCCGTCCAGGCGCTCGAACAGCCGTAGCTCGAGTTGCTGTGGGCTGGGTTCGTTGTTGGTGGTAGAATCCGCGTTGGGGGCCGCGCTCTTGCGCGGATCCTGGGCAGGATCGGCCATCCAGGGGCACTCCGATTCTGCTCGGCGTCCTCGAGGACCTTGGCGGGTGAGATCGAGGCACGCCGGCGACGGGCTTGCGGCGGGCGTTATTGCCCCCGCTTCCGTCGAACCAGAAGTCTACCACCCTCTTGGGGGTGGTGGGCGACCGGTTCTCAACCGGTTGCGGTAAGGGGCGGCAGGGTCCTGGCCTCCGTTCTGAGGCCAGGACCTTAAGTTTCGGACCAAAAGGCGGAGGGCCGCCCTTCTCGGCTCCGCAGGCATTTTCCCGCAGGACTCCCCGGCGTCACTTGTGGTCACCATGCACACGGCCTGTGCGGTCCGCGCGGGCACGCCCACAGACGCGCAGGCCAATTTTGGCAATGGCGCTCGCTTCGCGCCTGGTCGCGGATCCCGTTGCCGCTCGATGGGCGAGAGTCGGCGTCGCCCGTGTGGGCACCGGGCGCTGGCGTTGATTTCGCCCGCGCGGCGGTTCTGAGTTCTGCCCGCTTCGTCCGAGCCATCTCGATTTCCTCGCCGAACTGGACCAAGTCCTTAGCGTCGGGATCGATCACGGCCGTTCGACGGCGCAGACCGCGAGAATCGACGAGGACCCCCACGTGCAAGGTCCCCCTGAAAAGCACGGATCGGAGCTTTTGCTACATGGTGCCATGTAGTATGTTCAACATGGTGATAGTTATCGCTCTCGTCGCTCAGAAAGGCGGTACGGGAAAGACGACGCTTGCGCTGACGCTCGCGGTGGCCGCGGAGCAAGCCGCCCGGACGGCCGTCGTCCTCGATATCGACCCGCAGGCGACGGCGTGCAAGTGGGGAGACCGGCGGGAGGCGTCGACGCCGGTGGTGCTCGATGCGCAGCCGGCGAGGTTGGTGCGGGCGCTCGAGACGGCCGCGGTGGAAGGCGTCGACCTGGTCGTGATCGACACACCGGCGCGGCTGGAGTCGGCGGCCCTGGAGGCGGCTCGTCTCTCTTCCCTTGTGGTCATGCCCTGCCGCCCACTGATCTTCGACCTGGAGACGGTGCCGACGAGCCAACAGGTGGTGACGCTAGCCGGCGGGCCCCCTGTCGTCGCGGTCCTGAACGCGACGCCGCCCCGCGGCCGGCGAGCCGCAGAGACACGGTCGGCGCTCGAGGAGTTCGGGATTGCGGTTTGTCCGCATACCCTCGGGCAGCGGGCCGCAGTCGGGGATGCCGTGGCAATGGGTCTCGTGGCGGCGGAGTTCGCGCCAGCGAGCCGGGCCGCGGCGGAGGCGCGGGACGTAGCGGGCTGGGTCATGCGGGAGGCGGGGCTGGAGGCGGTTGTCGCCGCGGAGGAGGCAAGATGGCGAAACGGCCGGACCTGAGCACGTCACTTCGGAACGCTGCGGGCAGTCGTGCGGCTCCGACCGTTGCGCCGCCGACTGTGGCCGTGGCTCGCTCGGCGGCGGCCGTGCCGCCCAGCCGGGTGGGTACGGTGTCACTGACGGTGCACGTGCCGGCGATTGTTCGGGACGAGCTGAAGCGGCTAGCACTCGACCGAGGCACGACGCTCCACGCAATCTGCGGAGAAGCGTTCAACATGCTCTTCGCCCGCGAGGGCAAGCCGGAGATCGCCACAGCATCGCCAAAGCGTGGGAATGTAGCCATGTAAAGCGTGGAGACATGGTGACATGGTGTTGTGGAGGAGGAGATGACACTTCAAAGGTCTCATCGTGGCAGCGCGGGACGTCACCACTGAGGTGCGTGACCGACGTTGAGGAAATCGGGCGCTTGGCGCCGTCCTCGACGGCGACGGCCGAGGCGTAGCTGGGCGACCATCGCGGCGCTGCGCTGCGGCGGACGAGTTCCGACGCCAGGCCGCGGCGTCCGGAGTGCGACGAGGACGCCCTCGAGGCCGAGCGCGGCGGCCAGGACCTGGACGCCGCGGTTGACTTGGTGCGGGCTGAAGCGGGACGACGCGGTCAGTAGCGGCGGGCTCCGCCGTGCGCAGCGCGTCGACGGCGTGGGCGAAGGGGCCAGCGAGCAAGCGCAGGGTCCTCGCGACGGCCCGAGGCGTTGGTCTTGGAGGCCCGCACCCGAACCCGCAGACTGCCCGGCGCGCGCCGTCGGCGTGATGTCGCCCCAGACCAGGGCGGCGATCACCGGCGTTTCCCGCACCACCACCCTTCTACAGCTTCATGACCACCAGAGGGCTCAAGCCGGGCTAAGCGTGTATTTCTACACGAATGTTGTCGTTACCCTAACTGGCCCTGGGTCTGAAGGGTGCATAACATCCTTTATGGGCTTCCAGGTCGCCCCGCCGGCCATCTTTCATTCTGTACGATCATCTACTAACATGCAGAGAGTACCGAGCATGCCAGACCTCCTCCCCAACTCGCACCCGGAGCAGCAATTGCAGGCGAAAGGCGCGCCCGGTGCCCGCTAGGCCGCAGTGGCTGCTCGCCATCCCGGACGCCATCCGGCAACTGGAGGACCTGGACCGGGAGCTGCTCGTGCGGCGCGACATCGAGCAGCTGTTCAACGTCTCGCGGGCGCGGGCGGCGCAGCTGATGCTCACGTTCGGCGCCGATCTGACCGGGTATGCGCGGACGCTCCCGCGCACCAGGCTGCTGCGGCAGCTGCGGACGTACCGGGAGGGCACGGAGTTCCGCGTAGAGCAGGCCCGGCGCGAGCATCTGATGACCGAGCTGCGGAAGGCGCGGCTGACCGGCATCCGGGTGGCGGTTCCGGTGGAAGCGCTCGAGGGGCGTCTGTCGGGCCTGCCGGCGGGCGTGGTGGTCGAGCGCGACCGGATCGAAGTGCGCTACGCGGGCGCGAAGGAGGCCGTGGTGAAGCTGGTGGCGCTGGCGCAGGCGCTGAGCAACGACTACGAGCGGTTCGAAGCGCTCGTGGCGGGGGAGGGGAGTTCGGCATGAGCGAGGGCCTGGTTCCGGCGGTTACCCGGCCGCCGGTCGCACGCACCGGGTCGTCGGCGATGGCGCTGCCGGCGGTGATCGTGGAGGCGGGTCCGGTAGCCGTCGAGCGGTTTCTGGAGTTCTTCGCGGCCTCGATCGCCAACGGGCGGACGCGGGCGGCGTACGGGCGGGCCGTGGGGCGGTTCCTGTCGTGGTGTGCGGCTCGTGGCCTGGGCTTGCGCGCGATCGCCCCGCTGCACGTGGCGGCCTATATCCGCACGCATCCGGGGTCGGCGCCGACGGTCAAACAGCACCTGGCCGCCATCCGGGTGCTGTGCGACTGGCTGGTCATCCACCAGGTGCTGCCGGTGAATCCGGCCGCGGCAGTGCGGGGACCGAAGCACGTGGTGACCAAAGGGGCGACGCCGGTGCTGACGCCGGCCGAGACGCGGTCGCTGCTCGATGGGATCGACACGGGGACGCTGGTGGGGCTGCGGGACCGGGCGCTGCTGAGCGTGATGGTGTACAGCTTCGCGCGGGTGAGCGCGGTCGTGGGGATGCGGCGTCAGGACTACTTCCGGCAGGGCGTGCGCGGATGGCTGCGGCTGCACGAGAAGGGCGGCAAGCGTCACGACGTGCCGGCCCATCACCGGGCCGAGGCCGTCGTGGAGGCGTATCTGGTCGCCGGCGGGATCGAGGATGCGAAGGCACCGTTGTTTCAGAGTGTGGACCGATCGGGCCGCCTGAGCGGTCGGCCGCTGACGCGGCGCGTGGTGCTGGCGATGATCAAGCGCCGTGCGGCGGCCGCGGGTCTGCCGGCGTCGACGTGCTGCCACACGTTCCGGGCGACGGGCATCACGGCGTATCTGTCGAACGGGGGTACGCTCGAGCACGCGCAACAGATTGCCGGCCACGCGTCGCCCAGGACGACGAAGCTGTACGACCGGACGGCGGACACGGTCACGCTCGACGAGATCGAACGCATCGTGATCTGACGGGAGGCGACCGCGCCCGGCCTGGGTGGCACGCCTAGCGGTCACGTTGTCGTCGCCGGCGCGCCCTCGCGCATGTCTGCGCGCAGGCCTTCGATTCGGATGCCGAGGTTCACCAAAAGGGTTGCCAGTCGGATTGTGCCGTCGTCAGGATTCTCGCTCTTTGCAAGAGCGTCGGCGGGTCGGTTTCGCGCAACCGGCTCAGTCCTTCGCGCGCCGAAGGTCTGCTATCTTTGCCCCATGTGGGACAAGGACAATGACTCGCTCGCTGCCAAGATCGGAAGAGATCTCGTAGATTCTGGCGTTCCGATTTCCGACATCCTCCGGAAGGCCAAGATCCTCGCGAGCTTGCTCAAGAACGACGAATTCAAGAGCTGGGTCGACGCCGAACTGAAGGGCTACGACAACGCTGACGAAGTGCCCGACTATCGCAAGTTGGAGTCCGACAGCCTCGGGACATTCTCTGGACCAGGCCACCAGTCACTCACACAGGCGATTCCTCTCAGCATTCTCCCCGACAGCTTTCGCCCGTTGGCTGAGCCTCTCGGGATCGGGATCAGTGTCAAGCAGATCGAAACTTCTGCCGCAGTGGCGGCCAAGGACGACAACCACCGAGTTCCCTGGCCACCGGAAGCCGTCATTCTCGCTCGTCCCCATGTTCGGATGACTGCTGGCTTCAGGCTTGTGCACGCGTGGCGCCCGGTCAGCAAGGCTCAAATGGAAGGGATTCTGGATCAAGTTCGCACCCGCCTGCTCGACTTCTTGCTGCAACTGCAACACATCGAGCCCGAGGCGATGAAGTCGGAGGCCGCCCTCCGAGCCGTTTCGGGCGACAAGGTCCAGAATACCTTCAACACCACGATCTTGGGTGGTGGGAATATCGTCGCCACAGGCACCGATTTCCGCCAGGAGGTAACGCAGGTCAAGGCCAACGACCAGAACTCGCTCGTCGGCCATCTCCGGAGTCTCGGGTGTCCGGAGGATGCACTCGACGAACTCCAGGCCGCACTTGCCCAAGACGGTGAACGACCACGCGAGCAACTGGGCGAAGCCGTGAAGTCGTGGTTCGGCAAGATGACGATCAGGGCGATGGAGGGTGCCTGGAAGGTTGGCATCGCCGTCGCGCCAAGCCTCCTGAAAGAGGCATTGTTCCGATACTACGGGTGGAGTTGACACGTTTCGGCTCCACGGATTCCCGGTGCCGGGCTGCGGCTGGAGTGATGGAGGGGGTAACGATGGCAAATGGTGACCGGGTTCCGCACAGGTGGTCGCGTCTTCCGCTATTTGCTGGAGATTCTTGGTTGTCTTTGTTTAGCGGGTCGCGGCGAAGATCCGACGAAGGCATTGGCTACCCTCCTGTTAAGAGTAGAGCATGATAAAGGGTTCGTCAGCGCGGGAGAAGTACCGCGACTACTTGATCACAACAAAGCAGAAGTCACAACAGGCACATGATGACGGAATCCTCAAAGTCTGCGGCGGTTCGCTTGGGATTTCATTCGCCTTCGTTAATAGCTTTATCGACGATTCTCCAGTTGCGGTTGAGTTGCTCATGCTCGCATGGGCCTGTTGGGCTGTGGCTCTCGTCGGAGTTCTGGGATCGCACCGCTACAGCACCCTAGCGGCCGACAACGCTATTGAGCAGCTAGACAGGAGAATAAATGTTCCGGGAGCGACAAACCTCAAGGCAGGCGCGGTCGGCGGCTGGCGGAATCGAGTCGTGAGGTGGCTCAATGCCATCGGTTGGGTACTCTTCGCGTTCGGTGTTATTCTCTTAGGCGTGTTCATATACTGCAACTTGAGCTGAGGCAACTTATGGCAAAGAGCCACACGAAGACTGGTAATGCTGCAGGCGGCCCGTTGAGGACGACGCCGGGTCGGTCCGATCCGAGTCCGAAGACGCAAACACCAGGGACGGCAACACCGACCGAGAAGCGTGGTCACGACATTGTACCTCCACCAACGGGGGCTGAGAAGGGTGGTAGGGGCGCGCCGTCGTGGACCGGAGGGAAGCGCGGTGGCCAAGAAGGGCCACGACGGAAATAGGGCAGGGAGTGACGACGACGATGTGAACTGAGAAGTTGCTGAGGTCCTTCGGCGGAGAGTTATCATCCGAGGCGTGGTGTGCCCAGGGATGACGTGCGAGGGTCGCCACCGGTTTGGCTTCGCGTAATTCCTTGGATTGGGTCTCTGCGCCAGCACTCCGGCGGGAACCGCGACCTGCCGCACGCACATCATGAGGACGGGCACGTCCCAGCGCGGCGGCTGGCTGGTGGTGGAAGCGGCGGCGAATCTGATCCCGAAGTTGGAGTAGCAACGGGCCCGGCACGTCTGAATCCCGCCCGCGGCCTTCGGCTGGTGACGGAGATCGCGGATGAGGTCGGCGGCCGGGGGACCGCGGCCGTCGTCGGTGAGGGCCTGGGAACTGAAGCGCGTTCGGCGCCATGAGCTCGGGCGTGAGCTGGTGCGGTTGCGTGCTCGCGCCGATCGAGTCGGACCGCTGGGCGCTCGACGCCGGCGACGTCGTGCGCTGGCTGAAGTTGGCGTCCCGCCGTCATCGAGCGCGTCCGCCCGGGCGCGGGGCGCGGATGTGCGCACCTGGTCCTGCCGGCGCACGGCGCGCCGCGCCGCGCCGCCCAGGGGCGGAAGGCGCTCCTCGAGGTTGCGTGGGTCCGCGCCGAGCTCGGCGGCTGCCGGTCCGCGCCGCGGGCAGAATTCAAGCCCGTGCGCATTGGTCGAATCGCCGATCCGCTGCAGGTCGGGAGACTTTCGCCCCGGGAGGCAGTTCTGCAACTGTCGCTCTGAGCGATTTCGTCGTCCTCGAGCGGGCTCCGGGTCGACTTCGAGTAAGCCTGGGGGCCGTGGTACGCTGCCGGTCGATGACGATACGGGGGGAGAGACGCGCCGGCGACGGCATCCTGGTCGCCGTCCGCCGGAGCAAGACGAACCCGGAGGGGCGAGACGAGGGACGTGCGGTTTGTGAAAGACAGCGTGGCGCGCGCCATCCGCGCGCTGCGCGCCGCCACGAACCCCCAACCCGGCGACCGCGTCGTGTCGCTCTCGCCGCAGATGGTCGGGCTGCGGTTTGCCGCCGCCGCCAAAGCCGCCGGCCTCGACCGCCGCGTGACGGCCCACTCCGGACGGGTCGGCCTAGCGAGCGAGCTCACCAGCCGGGGCGCCTCGACCGCCGACGTGATGCTCGCCGGTAACTGGAAGACCTCGAGGATGGTGGCGCACTACTCCGCCGGGGCCATCGCGGAACGCGGAGCCGTGGCGCGCTATCTGTAAGCGGTGAGGAGGTCGTCTACGCAATGAAGTCGTTAGCGGGGCCGTTTTGGTGGATCGGCGCCATCGTCGTGGCGGCGTTTGGGACTTGGCTTAAGTTGTTTTTTGGGCAGTTCCTGCCGTCACCTCAACAGGTACGGTTGGCCATCGCCAACGCTTTCAAGAATAGATCGCCACGTCCCGAACAGCGATTTCGCTTGGTGCTGTGCTGGTTGGAGAACGATCGCGCCGGCCGCGACACGGGCACGGTCGCAGAGGCCTTCACTGGCGTTGAGGGCATCGAATTGGTTCGCTTCCACCGTGTCGTGTCAGCACCCGGCGCTGCGGACGATTGGCGGCCGGCCATTCGGCAGGGCGCTCGCGCAGTGTTGAAAACGTGGAATGCTGACTTGGCGGTCGTTGGCTCGGTCAAAGATCCCGGAAAAGCACTGAGTCTGTGGTTCGTGCCGCGCGAGGGGGACGGCACGCTTCGTCGAGGGGATCTGCCTTACGAGTTGGTCAACGTGAGGCTTCAAGATGACTTCCACGACGATCTCCGTGCGCAGCTCACCACCGAGGCGCTGAGAGTTGCGGCGCCGCTTGCGGAAACGGAAATGCGCGGCCGGGTGCTGGAGAAGGGCCTGAACGGCGTCACCGAGAAGATCGCCGCTCTACTCGAAGGCGGTGCAGTCGAATCGGAGCGCCGCGCCACCCTACAGATGGTGCTTGGCCTCGCCCTTTTGACCTTGGGCGAGCGGGAGAGCGGTACAGAGCGCCTTGAGCAGGCCGTGGCCGCTTTTATCGAAGTGCTCAAGGGGATGACCCGCGAGCAGGTGCCCCTCGACTGGGCCGCGACACAGATCAATCTCGGCGCCGCGCTTGCGACCCTGGGCAAGCGGGAGAGCGGTACAGAGCGCCTTGAGCAGGCCATGGCTGCCTACGCCGAGGCGCTCAAGGAGATGACCCGCGAGCGGGAACCCCTCGACTGGGCCATGGCGCAGAACAACCTCGGCAATGCCCTTTGTGCCCTGGGCGAGCGGGAGAGCGGTACAGAGCGCCTTGAGCAGGCCATGGCTGCCTACGCCGAGGCGCTCAAGGAGATGACCCGCGAGCGGGTGCCCCTCAAGTGGGCCATGACGCAGAACAACTTCGGCAACGCTCTTAGGGCCCTGGGCGAGCGGGAGAGCGGTACAGAGCGCCTTGAGCAGGCCGTGGCCGCCTTCACCGAGGCGCTCAAGGAGCGCACCCGCGAGCGGGTGCCCCTCGACTGGGCCATGACGCAGAACAACTTCGGCGCCACCCTTGCGACCCTGGGTGAGCGAGAGAGCGGTACAGAGCGCCTTGAGCAGGCCGTGGCCGCCTTCACCGAGGCGCTCAAGGAGCGTACCCGCGAGCGGGTGCCCCTCAACTGGGCCGTGACGCAGAACAACCTCGGCAATGCCCTGAGGGCCCTGGGCGAGCGGGAGAGCGGTACAGAGCGCCTTGAGCAGGCCGTGGCCGCCTTCACCGAGGCGCTCAAGGAGATGACCCGCGAGCGGGTGCCCCTCAAGTGGGCCACGGCGCAGAGCAATCTCGGCAACGTCCTTTTTACCCTGGGCAAGCGGGAGAGCGGTACAGAGCGCCTTGAGCAGGCCGTGGCCGCCTTCACCGAGGCGCTCAAGGAGCGCACCCGCGAGCGGGTGCCCCTCGACTGGGCCACGACGCAGAACAACCTTGGCGCTGCCCTTACGCCTGGGCGAGTGGGAGAGCGGTACAGAGCGCCTTGAGCAGGCTGTGGCCGCCTTTACCGAGGCGCTCAAGGAGCGCACCCGCGAGCGGGTGCCCCTCGACTGGGCCGCGACGCAGAACAACCTTGGCGCTGCCCTTACGATCCTGGGCGAGCGGGAGAGCGGTACAGAGCGCCTTGAGCAGGCTGTGGCCGCCTTCACCGAGGCGCTCAAGGAGCGCACCCGCGAGCGGGTGCGCCTCGACTGGGCCGCGACGCAGAACAATCTCGGCCGCGCCATCCAGCTCCTGAGGGTGCCCCAGGCGTAGTGGAAAGTTGGTGGCGACTCCTGCCCGGCTGTGGTATCAGTCGGGTGTGTTCAACAAGGAGGAGAGGCCACCGATGAAGAAACCGTACAAGATCGTGTCGGGCGCGTCCACGCCGAACAGCCGGGAGCTGGCGGACTGGCTGGCGAAGGACGGGCAACTGCTGATTCCGCTGGTCGAACTGCTGGAGAAGGGCGAGCGGGCCATCGACGAGGTGATCGACGTGATGGGCCGGGCGACCATCGAGGCCGTCCTGCAGATGAGCGCCGCGCAGGTGGCGGGTCCGAAGGAGCAGGGCCGCCGCGACGCTGACCGGGAGGTGTACTGGCACGGCGTGCAGGCGGGGCGTGTGGCGTTGAAGGAACGGCAGTTGCAGGTCGACAAGCCGCGGCTGCGCAAGAAGCGGCGGCGGGCCGACGAGCCGGGCGAGGTGGAGATTCCGGCGTATACGGCGTTGCAGGCGGACCAGCGGCTGGCGGACCGGATGCTGGAGCTGGTGCTGCGCGGGGTGTCGACTCGCAAGTACGAGACGGTGCTGCCGGCGATGGCCGATCAGGTGGGGGTGAGCAAATCCGAGGTCTGCCTCGGTCGCTCCGGAGCCAGCAGCGGCGGTTCGGCCCCTGGTCGGGCCGCTGTTGGCACGCCGGCCACGGTCGATAAGAATGACACGGAATGGAAGACGAGCTGCCATCGGTCAGCCAGACGATGCGGTTCCTGGCCTTGTGCGACCACTACGGTTCGCAGCGTGCGGTCCTCGGGCTGGTCGCCGCCGGCCGCAAGGTCGGAGTATCGGGGTTGTCCGCCCACGACGATTGGCCAGCGTGGGACGCCGACGAGATGCAGGCGGCGGTCAAGTACCTCGAGGAAGCGACGAACCGCGACGGTTGAGCCGCAGGTAAATGATCGACCGGACCAGCGTTCTGTGCTCGGGCCGCGCCGCTTCTGGCGCGCCGCGCGCCGTTTTCGGCGATGGCCCTCGCAATCACGGTCTCACTCAACCGGGTCCGGCAGACGTGGACGGGCCACTGCGGGTCAGCGCCGGCTGTACCCCTTCCGGCAGTCCCCGTTTCCTGGTCGCCTGGACACCGGTCCCTCGACCGTCCGTGTTCCCCGCATTCGACGCCGCGGTGTTGGGCCTTCCCGTGGCACCTCCGTGGTACGCTCGCGACGTATTGCGCGACGGTCGAGGTCCCGTGCTCGAAGCGCAAACGTCCGTGAGCAGGTTCCGTTCGGACCAGCCGTATCAGCGGCCATCGAGCCGCTGGCATCTGGCGGGAACGCAGCGGTTGGGGGAGATCCCCAATAGCTGGCGCGCGGGCGACCTCGTGGCGAAGAGCGGCGTAGCGGCTGGAAGCGCCGCCAGGCGGCCTGAGTAACAGAATCCTGCCGAATTGAAGCGTCCGCGCGCTCGGCCACTTCTCCCCGCGGAGCCGTCATCCCGCGTTCATCGGGCCGAAGCGCCCCGAATCGTTCGTCGGCCTGCTCGTCGCGCCAGCACCGCGGGAGGGGTCGCCGGGCCGGGGAATGAAACACGCCTGTACAAAGACGCCGGCCCGCCGGTAAGCAGCCAGCGGGCCTTTTCGCGAGTATTACCGGGGTCGCCGAGCGCCCGGCCGTTGGTGACTCGATCCTACCACCTCAGTGGGTGGTCTGGAATGCCTGCAGGTCGCGTCGAATGGGGACCCCAACGCGTTTCAGTGGCCGCGGTTCGTAATGCTCCTCATGTACCCACCAACGGAGGAGACGAAGCACGATGGCGACTCGAACGCAGCCGACGGACCCTTCGACCGTGAGCGAGCTGTTCGGCAGGTTCGCGAACTGCTCGGTCTCGACCTCGGCGTAACGTTCCACCGCCGGGATCAGATTCGCCAGCTCATCGGCCGTCAGCCGGCCGGCGGGGTGATTGGCGATGGTGCTGCCAGTGGCGACGAGGAGGACCGTAGCGCGGGGGCGGAATTGCACGCATTCGACCGCGACCGGGGCGGCCCGCCAGCCAGATGCCGGCCACCGCCGGCAGCCAACCTCGAAGACTTCTCGCGGTGCGGGCCAACCCACAGCGCCTATAGCGAACCCGCCGCGACGCCATGGGCGTGCGAGAGCCAACTGACGAGCGCGTCGAGAGCGTCGCGCGGCGTTGCGCCGTAGAAGGGCATCAGGGCGGTCGGCACCCCGGCGGTGCGGGCCAGGCAGGCGCGCCAGCCTCGCAGTGCGGGTCTGACTTCGACGACGTAGTGCTGACTCCCGATGGTCTGCTCGAAGCGGTGAACGGTAAGGGGCATGGGAGTCAGGATGCTGGTGCCGGGCGCGAACACCGGCATTCTAGTGAGCCGCCGAAATCGATCAAGCGAAACTAAACACGAATGGCCGGGTCGACAGGGCGCGGGAGCGCGAAGCGGTCGGGAAACCGGCTTCGAGAAAAGTCTGTCGCCGCCGAAAACTCACAAGCGGGACACAGATCTTCCACAGTGTTTCAGCAGCGGCGATTCGGGACGACGCGCAAGTGGGTCGCCGGCGGTGTGCGCGCAGGTCTCGACCGGTCCGAAGATGCGGGGGGCGCGCATTGATCACGCGGCGGACGACACGCCTGCTCCCCCGCAGCGGCGCCGCCCGCTCCCCGGCACCGTCCGCCGATGCGGGCCGGCTGTGTTCAGCGCTCTTTACCCTTAACATGAATAATTCGCCCGCCAGCCGACCCCGAAGAGGCTGCGATCGGCCGCCCGACACCGACCGCGCGCCGCCTGGTCGACGCCTCGGTCAGCGCAAACACCCGCCGCGCCTACGCCGGCGCCCTCGGTCAGCTCGACGCCTGGCTCGCCGGGCGCCCGCTCGATGACACGGCCCTGGCCGCCTACCTCGCCGAGCTCCACGACGCGCGGGGCGCGCCGCATCGAGCGCCGCGATGGCGGTCGCCGCCGCGGCGGTTCCGGGCCAGGATCGCCGGCCAAGCGGACCCGTCCGGCGAGCGGACCGCCCGAGTCCTCGCCGGCTACCGCAGAACGGCCGGCGACGCTGACGGTATTCTGGTCACCGTCCGCCGCAGCAAAGACGAACCAAGACGGCGAGACGAATGACGTTCGCTACTTGAAGGACGGCGCCGCGCTC
>CBDHCM010000002.1:0-31691 GCA_965261105.1 Candidatus Aldehydirespirator sp.
CCCGCACTTACCTGACCGTCATCCCAGCCGGCCTGCTCGCGGTGTTTCTGCCGTTCTTCATCGACAATCCGGGCTTCTACTCCGGGAACCTTGCGCAGTACTCGTTGCTGGGGTGGGTGATCGAACGCGACGGCGGGTATCATTTCGTCGGCCTTGCCGGGCTATTGCACCAAGTCGGACTGATGGACTATCACTGGCACTTCGCGGCTGCCGGGCTACTCGTCCTCCTGGCGTCCCAGTGGCTGCGTATGCGGTCGTGGGATACCGGGAGCGTTCTCTTCCTCTGCTTTTGCTGTGCGAACGTGTCCGCGCTGTTCGCCCTGGTGCCGTGGCCGTACCTGACGATCCCGAACCTGCTGATTCTGGCCGTCTTCGTGCTCGGCGAGTTTTCAGACCGCTGCTCACGCGGCCGCTCGGCCGGGTTCAGACTCGCCGCGCGCGAAACCCGACCCTGAATGTTGTGCGGAAGAGCCGCCGCTGCGAGCACGGCCGCCAGGTCCGAGACCCCGAACGGCCGCGCTTGTCCTCGCCCCCGATCGCCGGCGGTCCGCCGGTACCCGGCGAGCACCCGGGCGGTCCGCTCGCCGGCGGGAGTGGGCTGCCCGGCCAGCTTCGCGCGGAAGCCCGCCGCGGCGACCGCCATCGTGGCGCTCGAGGAGGCACGGCCGGCGTCGTGCAGCTCGGCGAGGTAGGTCGCCAGCGCTGCGTCGTCGAGCTCGCGGCCGGCGAGCCAAGCGTCGAGCCGCCACAGCGCGCCCGTGTACGCGCGGCGGGTGTTCGGGCTGACGGAGGCCTCGACCAGGCGGCGCGCGGTCTGCGTCGGGCGGCCGATCGCGGCCTCGTCGGGGTCGATCCTGGCGGGCGAATCATTCACGTGAGCCACTTGCAAAACTCTTGGGGTCGCGGCTCGGCTCAGTCCTCCGATTCTCGGGGTGAACACCCCAATTGTTCTGGATTTTGACTCCGTGTTCTGGTCCTGAAGGGCCGGCGGCAGCCAGGAAGCGGAAAACAAGGGGATCGACGTGTTTTCCACCGAGCGTCGGGACACCGGTGGGTGACTGACGCCGGTTGAGCGCCGGGATTGGATGGGCGTTTGCCGGCGGCGCGTTGGCTATGTCACCAGACGCAGGAGCTGGTCGGCGGTGAGCGCCAACATGCCGAACATGCAGTGGCACATCACCTTCGCGGTGCCACGGACCCGGACATGGCGACCACCGAACTCGTCCTTGAGACGGCCATTGACGCGCTCACCCGCCGTACGCTCGTTGTAGCGAACCTGCTCGGCACGCTGGAAGCCGAGATTTTTCAGGCGCCGGGCTTCGGTTCGCAGTTCCTCCGCCCGGGCCTTGTCGCCACGAGGGTTGACGTCAATCAACGGGACGTGGCCGAGTGAGCGGCTGTGCTCCCGGATCTGCTCCGCGTCGTAGGCGGCGTCCATCAGGTCATACAGATTGGTCGTCCGCTCGGCGGACAGAGTCGCCAGCGGAATGGCGGCCTGGCTGTCATGCAGGGAGGCGGACGTCAACAGGCAACTGATCGGAATCTGGCCGTCGGCCACGTCAATGTGCAGCTTGTAGCCGACCCAGGTGGTCTTGTAGCCCTTGCTGTTCTTCTTCGTGCCGACATCGCAGGCGGTCGGCAGGTCGTCCAGCATCGCCGGCAGGTTCATGGTCGGCTGCCGTTCGAGACGTGTCAGGACCTTTGGCCGTTCTTCGCCCTTCTTCGGCCGCCCGCGCTTGCGCTTGGGCGGCGGGGGCGGCTTCTCCTTCGTGGCCGGCTTCTCACGGGCCTCGATGGCCGTCGAGTCGCGCGAGAGGTGGCCCACCAGCCGGTCGTGGTGCGTCTCCCGGATCAGCGCTTCGTGCACGCGCTGGGGCAACTGCGTGTCGGCGAACTCGGCAAAGGCGCGCGAGAAGACCGACTCGCTCGGCACCTCGAACTTCCGCTCCCAGCCGCAGAGCCGGCGCAGGGCCACATCGGCGGCCAACCGGTCCAGCAGTGCGCGCGTCGACGGCAGGTCGTAGACCGCCTTGGCCACGAAGGCCCGCGCCATCGCCGCGCGGTCCTTGGGCGGCCGCCCCGGCGCCCGGAAGTACCGGGGAATCAGGCGCTCGATACGGATGACCTCCAGGGTCTGCACCAACTGCTGCTGTTTTTCGGTCAGTGGACCCAACGCCTGCTCCAACCGCGGGAACAGCGTACGCTGGATCGACTCCCAGTAGGGGGCGAACGAGGCGCGCAGGGCATTCATGGCTTGTTGACCGCTCCTGCGAGCTACTGTATATTTACGCGCAGGGGCAATGTCAAGCTGCGGTTCGATGGCCGGTGCGGACCAGATGCGCCAGTACACGGAGCGATACGACGCGCTCAAGGCGGAACTGCAGTCGCTTGGGTTTCTCTTCCAGGGCAGCCTCCAGACCCGCCGGATAGCGTGTGGGAAGACCACCTGCCGCTGCTACCGCGACCCGGACGCCCGGCACGGTCCCTACCACTACTGGACACGCAAGGACCGCGGGAAAACCGTCGGGATGAGGCTCACCGAAGACGAACTTGTCCTCTACCAGGAGTGGATCGAGAACAACCGCGAATTGGAGCGGCTCGTGAAGGAAATGCGCGGCCTCTCTTCGCGCGTGCTTGCCTTCATAACCGGCCGGGAGGCCCCATGAACCCCCGCGTCTCGGACTCGTCGGCGGCGGTGACCGCTACCGCCATCCTTCAGACGCTACGTCCCGCCCACTGACCGTCCCTCGCCCTGCGGCTTCCGGCAAAGAAAACCCGGCCGATTACCGATTTTTGCAAGAGGCTCACGTTAATGGCATTATCGCCATCGGCTACCATCACACGGCCGCACCGCGGTGCACGCCGATTTGTCGCCGGCCGGATGTCGGGTCGCGGGCGGCAAGATGCACGACGCGCGTTTGAAATCGCGACGGCCGGGCGGGCAGACGAGGTGACACACGCCGATGCCGACGAAACGCGTGATTCTCGCGGAACTGACCCGAGACGAGCTCCGCACCAACGTTGACTATTACGAACTGGAAGTCGAGGATCGCCGCGTCAAGACACAGCTCGTCGACGCGCTCTCGCGCTCACGGCAGGTTCCCCTCGATGAAATTCTGCAGGACCTCTCCCGAGACCGCTTGAAGGAGCTGTGCCGGGCGTTCGACCTTGATGACTCAGGTCGGAAGAAGGCGGATCTTGCCGCGCGCCTCATGGGTCGAACCGCGGCATCGAAGGACGCTGACGCTGGCGCAGCGATGCCGGCGGCGGTCTCCGCCTCCGTGACGGACAAGCTGAGCGTCGCGCAGCTCGAACAGTCGCTCTGGTCCGCGGCGGACATCCTCCGTGGGTCCATCGACAGCAGCGACTACAAAGACCTACATCTTCGGCCTGCTCTTCCTGAAACGGCTGTCCGATCGGTTCGAGGAGGAGGCGGAGAAGCTTATTGCCGAGGGCGTGGCCGCGCAGGTGGCGTGGACCGACCCGGACGAGCACCAGTTCTTCGTGCCGAACCGGGCGCGGTGGGATGCCATCCAGAAGCGGGCCACGAACATCGGCGAGACGCTGAACAAGGCGTGCGCAGCTCTGGAGGAACAGAACAGCGCCCTGGAAGGCGTCCTCGCCGGCATCGACTACAACGACGAGCGGAAGCTCGGCGACGCCCGGAACCGCGACACCGTGCTCGCGCGTCTGGTCCAGCACTTCTCGCAGGTCTCGCTCCGCAACGACCGCATGGCCGAGCCCGATCTCCTCGGCCGCGCCTACGAATACCTGATCGAGCAGTTCGCCGACGATGCGGGCAAGAAAGGCGGCGAATTCTACACACCGCGGATGGTCGTCAAGCTGATCGTCGAGCTGCTGGCGCCGACCGAACGGATGCGCATCTGCGACCCGACCGCCGGCTCCGGCGGCATGCTGATCCGGCCGAGCCCACAGGCGGCGACGCTCATGATTCCCCGTTGAGCTCCAGTAACCCGCGGAGGGCGGCGGCGTCAGCGATGTCGGCGGACCGGCCGTAGGCTGCCGCGACGGCGGCATCGAGAGCCGCGTGCGCATCGACGAGCCACTGCGGGCGGGCGTTGTAGAGCGGCAGCCGAGCCAGCCACTTGCGCAGCAGCGCGTCGATCCGCTCTGCCGTCAGGCCGTCCGCCAGCCGCTGCATCGCCACCGGGTCCGAGCAGCGCAGGATGCCGTTGTCGAGCGGCTCGAACCCGATGCCCCGCTTCGTCGTGGTATCTCAATCAGACGGGGGCGATTGATTCGCCCCACCCAACCTACCAGCCGAAGCTCTTCGATGCCCTCACGCCACCAACCTCTCGGGTGATTGAGAGGCTACTCATCTGCTCCGGCGCATCCGGCCACAGGACGGCCAGCAACGCCCCTCCAATCACAAGAGCGGCCCCGCCATACTTCAGGCCAGCACTACGCTCCTTGTAGGGAATGAACGGCTTGAACGTGCTAGCGTAGACGGTTCGACCGGCCCGATGGGCAACCACCAACGCACCCGCAGCGCCGACAATCCCACCGGACTGGGCACCTATCACGAAGCCAGCCGTGCATACCGCCAGTGACGCACAGGCCCCGACAACCCGCGAACCGTACAAGTCCACTGCGGTATCGACAGTGAGACGGGCGAACGCATCCGAGTCGAGATACTCCGCTACGTCGCCCCTCAGTGTATCCCTCGATACGACTCCGGGTTGTGTCGGTTGCACTGGCTGTGTCGGGTCAACGAGCAACATGGCAGCGCCGGCCACTGCCATGCCAACGCCGGCCAACCGACCAGCCTGAGCACTGGCGGTAGAGGCTAGAAGAAGAAGTGCAAGTGCGAACGAGAGGGTTTTCATGTAGGCTCCTTTTAGTTTTCCACCCGGCGTAGCCGGACCCGCGTGGGCATGAAAATCGCCGCGCGGCGTGATGATGAAGCCTATCCCGACAGTCCGCCAGCGGTCAACTCAAAGGGGTGCGGCTCTTCTTCGTCGACGGCTGCAACAGCGGGTGTATCTATCGGGAGGTTTTCGGCGTGATCTGATGCTGCAAAATAGCGCCGCTGATTGCCCTTCAGCGTCGACGATGCCACCGTCTTCCACAGCAGGGGCGTCGCGCGCCCGCGCTCGTCAGCACGCCAAGGGTGGCGTTGGCCAACGACAGCACCCGTTTGGCATGCAGGCGTGCCGGAACAGGTGGGCGCCGGGCCGTGAAACGATGACGCCAGCGCGACGTAGCGCCCGTGTGGCGATGGCCGTGACGGCCGACCCGCCGCAATCCATGCAGTGGGCCGCGGGCTTGGCCCAGGCCCTGGGTACGTCGAACGCGGCGCCAGACTCCACTACCACGTCCTCGCCCGGAACCTTCGTGCAGTTGGCTCGCCGGCTCGGCCTGCGCGGGCCAGTCGGCACCCGTGGGGTCAGCCTGCACAAGCTGCGCCACAGCTTCGCCGTGGGCAGGCTCGCCGCCTGGGCGCAGCAAGGAGTCGTAGTCCGCGATCGGCTCCCCGCGCTCGCCGTCTACCTCGGCCACGTCAGCCCGCAAGACACCTACTGGTATCTGACGGCCACGCCGCCCGTGCTCGAACCGGCCGCCGCGCGGTTCGAGGCGTTCGTCGACGGGAAGGGGGCGCCATGACTGTCCGTGCCCCGCTCGGCCCATTGCTCCGTGCGTTCTTCGCCGACCATCTCCTGCAGCAGAAGGCCGTCAGCCCACAGACCATCCACGCCTACCGCGACGCCTTTCGCCTGCTGCTGACGTTTCTGAAGCAGCACCGGCAGCGCAAGCCCGAGGTGCTGACGCTCGACGACCTCGATGCTCCCGTCATCCATCCAATCGCCCAGAATTCGTTTGCCCCCGATGCGGCCTTCCTGCTCGGCGTGCCGGGCTCGGAATCGCGCTCGGCGTTCCCGCCCTGGGTCTGATAACGGCCAGTCTGTTAACTTCGCCGGCCCCCGTGTTTACGGGTGTTGTGGCCTGAATCGCCTCGGCCAGCGCGTCACGCGGGTCGAAGGTCGCGGCACGCGCATCCATCAGTCGCGTCGGGCATGCTCTTCGCGCACAGCGTTAGCCTCTTCGGCAGGACTGAGATTCCTACTGTGCGGCAGGTCCGTGCGCCGGAAGGTGCCACAGCCTTCGCATGTTCGGCCGTCAGTCGGTTCAATCGTTACGGTCGACCACTGCTTATCTGTCCCGCACACGCTCGGGATCGACAGTTCCCTCTTCTGTGCACCGGCCGTCGGGTTGGACCACCGCTCGGCACAAGTGGTGAAGAACGCGCCTTGCTGGAACCTCACACTGACCGTGAACCTGCTGGCAGTCACCCGCGTCCGCCACGTGAATCTCATCCAGTCAGCCACGTTGATGGAAGTGTCGTGGCGATTCACGTTGGCGATTTCGTAGTCTGGCTCTGGCGGCGCCTGCACCGTCATGGTGTGCGTGAGGCGCCGCTTGTCGTTGTGCACGACGCGGATCTCTGCACTGCCCGCACCGACGCCGGTGTACCGCCAGCGGTCACCTTCCAGGTTGATCCGCACGACGGATTCTGCCGATGAGGTTACGCCCGTGGTCAGCCGCTGCCGGCTCCCGGTGGCCTCGATGATGTTCACCCGAAAGTGGCCGGTGTCGCCCGCCATGATGGTGGCCGGCGGAGCTGGATCGAACGCGAACGTCGGCTCCACGGGGGTGGTCGGCTCCACGGGGGTGGTCGGTGTTGTGGTGGTCGGTGTTGTGGGTCCGCTTGGCGTGGACGGCTCATCATCGCCGCATGCTGCGAATCCGAGGGGTCCGAGGATGGCGAAAACGACGGCGTCGACGACCGTGATCCGCGTGGGCATGAAAAGATGGTCTCCTCGACGACGTGAAGCAGGACATCCGGGACGTCAAGCAGCAAAAAGTAACCCAGTCCCTGCGCGAAGACGCGTTCACGGTGAGCGGGGGCGCGGTGACGCAGGGGCAGCGGGTGGACGACCGCCGCGATCGACGGGCATGATCGGACCGAATGCGAGACCCCGGCACGATTGGGGCACAGGCGGGTTGAGGGTACCATGGCCGGCCCGGCCGGCGAGCCGTTCGACGGCGGGCTGCTCTCGATGGGCCGCCGGCCGCGGCCGGCTCCGGCAGGCTGTCCTGGTTGAACCAGGTGGAGCGGTGGTTCGGCTTGCTTAGCCAGCGGGCGATCAAGCGGGGCTCGTTCCGCAGCGTCGCGGATCTGGTGCGCAAGATCCAGGCGTTCATCGACCGCCACAATACCTCTGCCACGCCGTTCGTCTGGGTCGCCACGGCGCAGTCGATCATCGACAAGGTCGCACGTGTTGCTATGCGTATTTCCGGGGCAGGACACTAGCCTTGCGCCGACCGGCCCGGCGGAGCGGTGGCCGGAGTGACCAAGCCGACTTCACGCTTGATGGTCAGCGTGTTACCCGTGCTCTTGACGGAAATCCGGAATTTCTTGTCGGGCCATTTCTTCAGGACTCCTGCGGCGAACAGCACGCGACCGAGTGACTGAACGTGTACTGTTCCTCTTCCGCCCGATAGCCCCATAGCCCATACACACATTGATCCGTCCCATCCAGCTGGACGCTTGCCCTTCTTCGTCAAGCCTGGCACGTCAATGGCTTGATCGCCAGCACCATCGGCGACGGCGCGTAGTGCTCCCTCGATGTCGTCGTTTTCCTCCAGGCGCGACCGCCAGAAATCATCGTAGGCAGGGGACGTTTTCCGCATCAACTCTTCACCATCTTCGAGGTGTGCGTCCCGTTCGGTAAGTTCGGATTCCCTCTCCACGAGCGTCCGTGGCCGGATCACGAGCTCCAGATCGGAGTCCAGTACCTCCGCAACCCGCACCATCGTCCTCAATTCGATGTTCTGGACGTGGCCGGAGAACAGCCGAGAGATCGTTGGCTGGGTCACGCCCAGCTCACGTGCGATGGCTGACCGAGAGATGCCCAGTTCGGCCCGCCGCGTCTCGAGCATCTGGATGAACTCGAAAAGGCGTCGCTTCGTCGCGATGCGTGCAGCGTGTTCCGGACTTCTACGCTGTCGCAGGGCGGGCAGTACAGGTTCGCTGATGATTGTGGCTCGAGCATTCCGCTCTTCACTACTGACAGCGTTCGTTGGAGAGCGTCGCATGGTGTCATCCTCCCCTATCCATGCGACACGACGCGTCATTCAACTTTTGATTGTCGTCGTGTCAGATTTTTAAGTATCAGATACTGTTTACTCAGTGAAACTTTACGATTCTTCAGTCGTCAACGCTTTCTCAGCGTCCTTCTGCAACTTTCGAATTCGTGCCATGGTGCTCGGCGGAATTTTCTTGCGTTTCTTGACGTATCCGTCAAGCACGATGATCCGATGCCCTGGTGCGTACACGAAAAACAGCCGAACCCCTGATGTCAGCCCACGAGCTTCGAAGAGCCCGTCACCGAGAGGCGCGGAGATCGGCCGCCGGAGCATGTTGCCATGTGCCTCCAGTGTCTCGACCAAGGCCTCAGCTTCCGCCGCCGCATTGTCGTCTGTCAGGCCCTCGATGAACACGCCCAGTCTCGTCCCTTTCGCGGTGTTCAGGGAGTGAACCGTCCAAGGCATCCCCCTGACTATACCTTGAAAGGTATGCAGCGTCTAGGGGTTGCTGCCTCCAGGTCGAGGGTGCTTTCCCGAGCTTGAGATGGCAGCTAGAATTATTACCGATAATTACCATTAACATGAATGATTCACTCGCCAGGATCGACCCCGAAGAGGCCGCGATCGGCCGCGTGACGTCGACCGCGCGCCGGCTGGTCGAGGCCTCCGTCAGCCCGAACACCCGGCGGGCCTACGCCGGCGCGCTCCGGCGGCTCGACGCCTGGCTCGACGGGCGGCAGCTCGACGATGCGAGTCTTGCGGCCTACGTCGCCGAGCTCCACGACGCTGGGCGCGCTTCGTCGAGCGCCTCGATGGCGGTCGCCGCAGTGTGCTTCCGCGCGAAGCTGGCCGGGCAGCCCGCTCCCGCCGGCGAGCGGACGGCCCGAGTGCTCGCCGGCTACCGGCGAACTGCCGGAGATCGGGGACGAGGACAAGCGCGGCCGTTCGGGGTCTCGGACCTGGCGGCCGTGCTCGCCACCTGCCACCGGCCTCGGCGACGCGGGCGCGGTGTCGAGTCGGACCAAGTCGCCCTCGAGCGCGGACGGGTCGATGCGGTGGTCGCGGGACTGCTGTTCATGGCGGGGATGCGGCGCAGCGAGGTAAGCGCGCTGCGCTGGGCCGACGTCACCGATTCCACCGACGGCGACGGGACCCTCGTCACCGTGCGCCGCAGCAAGACCAACCAGGAGGGCGATGTGAACGATGTCCGGTTCGTGAAAGACGGCGTCGCGCGCGCCCTCCGCACGCTCCGTACGGCCACGAGTCCGGAGCCGGGCGACCGTGTCGTCCCGTTGTCGGCGCAGATGATCGGGTTGCGGTTCACAGTTGCAGCGCGGAACGCTGGCGTCGAGAGCCGAGTCACAGCGCACTCGGGACGGGTCGGGCTCGCGTCAGAGCTGACGAGCCGGGGCGCGTCGACGACTGACGTGATGCTCGCTGGCAACTGGAAGACCTCGCGGATGGTAGCGCACTACTCCGCCGGCGCGACTGCGGAACGCGGTGCGGTCGCACGTTATCTATAGGTCCAGTGGTGGCATTTGTTGTGCGTGCGGACCCCGCCCGGAAACTCAGCCGAAGGCTAAATGTTTCAACTGCAACGAGCGAGAGCGGCGCGCAGCAGTGGAACCCCGGCGACACGTCTCTGGTCTCGGGACAGGCGGCGCAGGTTGTATCCGCGCTCAACGAAGGCCGGGGCGTGAACCCCGGCGACACGCCCAGGGCGACCGCACGGCGAGATTCGCCTGCTTCCGCTCAACGAAGGCCGGGGCGTGAACCCCGGCGACACGTCGCGACCGAGAGCAGGTCGCGAGCTTCATCGGCCTCGCTCAACGAAGGCCGGGGCGTGAACCCCGGCGACACGTCCAGTATCGCGTCCGAATCCGCGTCCGCCCGGCTCGCTCAACGAAGGCCGGGGCGTGAACCCCGGCGACACGATCGACATGTCGGAAGACCGTCCCTATTGGGTCCGCGCTCAACGAAGGCCGGGGCGTGAACCCCGGCGACACGTCCACGAGGTGCCCGCGGTCGATGATGAGCCGGTCCATCGCTCAACGAAGGCCGGGGCGTGAACCCCGGCGACACGCGGTGACCCGAAGGACAAACACCTGCTCCCTGAACAGCGCTCAACGAAGGCCGGGGCGTGAACCCCGGCGACACTTGACGGGCGTGCTGGCGGTTTGTGGCCCCGCTGGCGCGCTCAACGAAGGCCGGGGCGTGAACCCCGGCGACACCTGGCCGCTCGTCAGGAACACGCAGTCGATCCGCCCCGCTCAACGAAGGCCGGGGCGTGAACCCCGGCGACACCCGCGCGTGCAGCACGATCTCGGGCCAATCACGCTCGCTCAACGAAGGCCGGGGCGTGAACCCCGGCGACACCTGGATCCCGTAGAGGCGCAGCAGCGGGTCCATCGCTCAACGAAGGCCGGGGCGTGAACCCCGGCGACACTTGCGGGCCGAAGAGGACGCCGAGATACTCGCGCGCGCTCAACGAAGGCCGGGGCGTGAACCCCGGCGACACTCGCCTGACGTCCACTCCCAGAGCAGCTCGAACCTGCGCTCAACGAAGGCCGGGACGTGAATCCCGGCGACACCCGTCTGCACGCCGGCCGCCATGACTGGGATCCTCCGCTCAACGAAGGCCGGGACGTGAATCCCGGCGACACGCGGCGTGACGCCGCGAGTGTTCCGTTCTGACCCCGCTCAACGAAGGCCGGGACGTGAATCCCGGCGACACGTCCAGCGTGAGCCGGTCCGTCTCCGTGCCGCCGCTCGCTCAACGAAGGCCGGGACGTGAATCCCGGCGACACCCGTTCAGGAGTATCAGCGCGAGCTCGGTTCGGCGCGCTCAACGAAGGCCGGGACGTGAATCCCGGCGACACCGCGCGGGCCGCGTACGCGAGCCACACGGCGCTCACCGCTCAACGAAGGCCGGGACGTGAATCCCGGCGACACCGAAGAAGTGCTCGACAGTGCGATACGGCGGCGGGTCCGCTCAACGAAGGCCGGGACGTGAATCCCGGCGACACGCAGCATCCGCTTCTGCTTGGGTGCCATCCTCACTACCCGCTCAACGAAGGCCGGGATGTGAATCCCGGCGACACAGTGAGTGCACCCACTTGCCGCCCGGCTTGCGGAACGCTCAACGAAGGCCGGGACGTGAATCCCGGCGACACCGTAGCCTAATGGTTACGGCAACCGCCTCATAAGCGCGCTCAACGAAGGCCGGGACGTGAATCCCGGCGACACTTCGCCGTCGCCGCGGTCACCCGGAACGGCTGCAGCGCTCAACGAAGGCCGGGACGTGAATCCCGGCGACACGGGCGCGAAGGTCTCCAAGCCGCACGAGATCATGGACGCTCAACGAAGGCCGGGACGTGAATCCCGGCGACACTTTCGGGCGGGCGCTGATCGAAACCGCGGCGCGCGGACGCTCAACGAAGGCCGGGCCGGTGAATACCGGCGACACGGCGGCGCCGGCCCTCACCGGCCCGCCCACCGAATCCGCTCAACGAAGGCCGGGCCGGTGAATACCGGCGTCACACGGACGGCACGGTGATCAACCCGGGGCTTATCGACGCTCAACGAAGGCCGGGACGTGAATCCCGGCGACACCCACAGGCCGGCGCGAACGTCCGTCGTCCCCTGCGACGCTCAACGAAGGCCGGGACGTGAATCCCGGCGACACGCGGGCGCCAGGTGATGAAGGTGCCGCCGACCGTCTTCGCTCAACGAAGGCCGGGACGTGAATCCCGGCGACACTCGACGTAGACGGAGACGGCTCCCTGGTTCTGGAGGATCGCTCAACGAAGGCCGGGACGTGAATCCCGGCGACACCACACGGCGACCGCCGTCGGCGAGCTTCTTCCCATCTGCCGCTCAACGAAGGCCGGGACGTGAATCCCGGCGACACCGCCGGCCGGCTGCCGTCGTGCAGCGGGCTTGCAACTTCGCTCAACGAAGGCCGGGACGTGAATCCCGGCGACACGTGTGGTCTCCGCGACCCATCCACCCGTGGGTCCGGCGCTCAACGAAGGCCGGGACGTGAATCCCGGCGACACGAACGCTATCGGGTCGGCATCGCGGGCGGTCTGGATCGCTCAACGAAGGCCGGGACGTGAATCCCGGCGACACGCGGGACATGCGGGCCGCCGAGAACGGCATGCCGCGCGCTCAACGAAGGCCGGGACGTGAATCCCGGCGACACGGCCAGCTCTCAGGCGCGCACGTCGGGCACGCCGTCGGCGCTCAACGAAGGCCGGGACGTGAATCCCGGCGACACGCGGCGTAGCCCCGGCGGTAGAGGCCGCACTGCATCGCCGCTCAACGAAGGCCGGGACGTGAATCCCGGCGACACCTGATGCCGGGGCCGGAGTCCCCGTGGGACGAGGGCGACGCTCAACGAAGGCCGGGACGTGAATCCCGGCGACACCCACTGAAAGCGGCCGGTCACGGCGGCCGAGTTGTTCGCTCAACGAAGGCCGGGACGTGAATCCCGGCGACACCGACGGCGTGGCGCGGGCATCAAGCCCGCTGCCGGCAACGCTCAACGAAGGCCGGGACGTGAATCCCGGCGACACCTGGCGTGTGCAAGACTGGAAGCACACGTTCAAGCCCGCTCAACGAAGGCCGGGACGTGAATCCCGGCGACACCGCGCGCCGCCTTGATCTGCGCCAGGAACGGTGCCCGCAGCGCTCAACGAAGGCCGGGACGTGAATCCCGGCGACACCTGCCGGGCGACCTGCCGCACCTGCGAACCGTTCACGCGCTCAACGAAGGCCGGGACGTGAATCCCGGCGACACGCTGACGGCCGTTGACTCGGGGTTCCGGGCCGACCCGGTTGCTCAACGAAGGCCGGGACGTGAATCCCGGCGACACTGGATGGATCGGATATCCGCCACAGATCGCCGCCGCTGCGCTCAACGAAGGCCGGGACGTGAATCCCGGCGACACACGGCACACCGCGACGCAGACCGGGCTCGATGGGGTCCGCTCAACGAAGGCCGGGACGTGAATCCCGGCGACACGGCATTCCAGCCGCGGGGGAACGAGGGGCCGTTCGACGCTCAACGAAGGCCGGGACGTGAATCCCGGCGACACCCCCCGTGTCGCGAGAGGATACAAGCGACGATCTAGTCGCTCAACGAAGGCCGGGACGTGAATCCCGGCGACACATCCAGAGGCGCGGCGTGGTGTATCCGGTGGCCGCCGCTCAACGAAGGCCGGGACGTGAATCCCGGCGACACTTCGGGTACGACACGATCTCCGCGCAGATCCAGCACGCTCAACGAAGGCCGGGACGTGAATCCCGGCGACACAAGACGATCCTCCGGCCGATCCTCCGGAGCCTGTTGCGCTCAACGAAGGCCGGGACGTGAATCCCGGCGACACTTCGGGAGCCTCCGGTCCGCTGCACAGGCGCTCCATCGCTCAACGAAGGCCGGGACGTGAATCCCGGCGACACGCGCGGTTTCGGCTCCGGCCTCGACTGGCAGCAGCACGCTCAACGAAGGCCGGGACGTGAATCCCGGCGACACCGACCCGCTTCGGCGTCACGTCCCGCACGACCCCCGCTCAACGAAGGCCGGGACGTGAATCCCGGCGACACCGGCCTATGCCTCCCGCCCGTCGGTGGCGGGTGGGTCGCTCAACGAAGGCCGGGACGTGAATCCCGGCGACACTGGAGATCCATGCACTGGCAACACGTAGACCATAGCGCGCTCAACGAAGGCCGGGACGTGAATCCCGGCGACACGCCACTACTCGGCGCGTGATACCTGGTGGCGCTCGGCGCTCAACGAAGGCCGGGACGTGAATCCCGGCGACACTGGATGAGATGGTTAGAGATGGCGAGCTGCTCAAGCGCTCAACGAAGGCCGGGACGTGAATCCCGGCGACACTCGCCTACCACGCGGTCGAGGCATGCCATGCACTGCCCGCTCAACGAAGGCCGGGACGTGAATCCCGGCGACACATGTCCTCGACGCCCACGGGACTCCCGCGGGCGTGCATCGCTCAACGAAGGCCGGGACGTGAATCCCGGCGACACCTGACAGGCTGGCTGGTCGGGCGCATGACGAAGCTCGCTCAACGAAGGCCGGGACGTGAATCCCGGCGACACTCGCACGTCGGGGATGGTCTCCCCCCGCGCGGTCCGGAGCGCTCAACGAAGGCCGGGACGTGAATCCCGGCGACACCGCCTTCGTTTGCCCCGGACGATGCACCCTATCCGGTCGCTCAACGAAAGGCCGGGACGTGAATCCCGGCGACACCGGGCCCCGCCTGCGCCCTGGTCGGACGGCATGACCGCTCAACGAAGGCCGGGACGTGAATCCCGGCGACACGCAGGAAGCCGCCGGCGCCAGCGTTCAGCGTCGCGTCCGCTCAACGAAGGCCGGGACGTGAATCCCGGCGACACCTACCGCTTCGCCCGCGCCGCGTGCAACCCGTAGGCCGCTCAACGAAGGCCGGGACGTGAATCCCGGCGACACACGATGCGGTTGATGAGCGTCCCGAGATCCGCCCCCGCTCAACGAAGGCCGGGACGTGAATCCCGGCGACACCCGACGCGATCTCCAGCGCACGCTGCAGCCCGTCGTTCCCCGCTCAACGAAGGCCGGGACGTGAATCCCGGCGACACTTGTAGAAGTGCTCCTCCTCGTGGCCGTTGCGACCGCTCAACGAAGGCCGGGACGTGAATCCCGGCGACACATGGTCCCGCCGGCGTTGTAGTTCAGCTCCTCGACCGCTCAACGAAGGCCGGGACGTGAATCCCGGCGACACTGGAGCTGAAGTGTCCAGGAATCGTGAATCACATCCTCGCTCAACGAAGGCCGGGACGTGAATCCCGGCGACACCCCATAGCGGTCGGCCGCCGCACCGTACGCCCTGTCCGCTCAACGAAGGCCGGGACGTGAATCCCGGCGACACCTGACGGCGATGCGCGCGGAGCACGAGCCGTCGGGCGACGCTCAACGAAGGCCGGGACGTGAATCCCGGCGACACATACGTTGCGTGATAGGACTCGGCCTCGCCGCCCTGCGCTCAACGAAGGCCGGGACGTGAATCCCGGCGACACCCGCCCGGGTCCGCAGTCTGATCGTCCGGCAGGCCCGCTCAACGAAGGCCGGGACGTGAATCCCGGCGACACTTGATGTGCCGGCGCTCTACGCGCGGGCGGACAGCGCTCAACGAAGGCCGGGACGTGAATCCCGGCGACACCCTCCTGTGACTTGGTGGTCTTGAGGCCCTCGCGCCCCGCTCAACGAAGGCCGGGACGTGAATCCCGGCGACACGGGTCGACCCGCGAGTACGGGAGCGAGCCCGACCGCGCTCAACGAAGGCCGGGACGTGAATCCCGGCGACACGCGTTCGTCGACCAGCCTGCACCGGGCACCTACACCGCTCAACGAAGGCCGGGACGTGAATCCCGGCGACACGTGGGCGGTACCAGGGTCGTATACGTCCCGTGGCACGCTCAACGAAGGCCGGGACGTGAATCCCGGCGACACCAACGGACTCCCACGCGTCGACCGTCGCATCGAGCGCTCAACGAAGGCCGGGACGTGAATCCCGGCGACACGGGCCGGTCCTCCGGATGCCGGGCGTAGGCCAGCCGCACCGCTCAACGAAGGCCGGGACGTGAATCCCGGCGACACGGTCCCACTTGTCGCGGTCGCCGATCAGCGCCTGAACCGCTCAACGAAGGCCGGGACGTGAATCCCGGCGACACGTCGCGGTTGTCGATGGGCTCCTCGACTGCCGAGACGCTCAACGAAGGCCGGGACGTGAATCCCGGCGACACTCGGGAGCACCTGCACGGTGAGCGCCGAGCTGGCCGACGCTCAACGAAGGCCGGGACGTGAATCCCGGCGACACGCGACCCCGGCGACCACTGAGGCGGCTAAGGTCGCCGCTCAACGAAGGCCGGGACGTGAATCCCGGCGACACTCACCACGGGCTCTCCACGACCGCTCTCGGCAACCTTCGCTCAACGAAGGCCGGGACGTGAATCCCGGCGACACGAATCATGCGCGGCGTGACGCCGGCGAGTGGCGTCCGCTCAACGAAGGCCGGGACGTGAATCCCGGCGACACCGCTCGTCGCCCCCAACCACAGACCAGGCGGCACCCCCGCTCAACGAAGGCCGGGACGTGAATCCCGGCGACACGCCTGCTCGCGCTGGCGTCGCTCGCGCTGCTGCCGCGCTCAACGAAGGCCGGGACGTGAATCCCGGCGACACCGGAGACGTGGTCAGCGTGAACCTCGGGACCGACCTCGCTCAACGAAGGCCGGGACGTGAATCCCGGCGACACGCGCCACCCGGCACGGTGACATCCGGCGCGGACGTCGCTCAACGAAGGCCGGGACGTGAATCCCGGCGACACGGCTGTACGCCTGCCCCATGAACCCCTGCATCGCCGGCGCTCAACGAAGGCCGGGACGTGAATCCCGGCGACACGCGGGCGGGATCGGAAGTCCGGCGCGAGGTCCACCACGCTCAACGAAGGCCGGGACGTGAATCCCGGCGACACGCGTGATCGCCTCCGTCGGGTCGCCGAAGACGCCGTCGTCCATCGCTCAACGAAGGCCGGGACGTGAATCCCGGCGACACTGCTAATTGCATGCAGGAGCGGCACCCGGGCGAAAACTGTCCTGTCGAATGGACGGTGGCGGTTCCCCAGCGATGCGTCTGCGTTCAATTCAACGCCCCCGTTGAACGATATTCTTTGAAAAGGTCCGGTTCAACCCGGAAACACGGCCTGCGCCGTCAACGTGTCGCATGCGGCCGGCCAGAATCACCGGGGGTTCGCAAGACGAATCAGAGCACCCAAGGCTGACCGAGTTCGTGACTCTGGCGTCGGCCGAAGCGGAGCGTAGCGTCTTCGATTCGGCCTGGGAAGCGATACAGAATCACCGAATCGCGTTGGCGGTCGATGACGTCTTCAACTTCACCGATCAGGTGAGCCAGCCGCGCAGGAGAAAGCCGGCACTCGAAAACCGAGAGCTGTACTCGTTGACCGTACTTTCCGCAGACCTCAGCGATGCGCTTGAGCCGCGACGCCCCACCCCCCTCGGTATCGGCGATGTCGTATGTGACGAGGATGTCCATCGCTTCAAGGCAGCACGAACGGAGGGTACGCCGGCAGATCACCGCGCAGATGGCGGGCGAGTAGCGTCGCCTGGACCGACGGTAGTGCCCAACGGCCGATCGGTCGGCCGAAAAGCTGATGATGGATCTCGGCTTCCTTGTGCTCTTCCCATGCCTTGATCAGGCATGTTCTTCCGTCGTCACTCAAATAAACGCCTCCGCCCGGCATGTGGACGAAGCTGTCTGGACCGACTTGCCGCCGACGAATCAGGGACACGACGAATCGATCAGTCAGCGCGCGCAGCTCTTCGGTAAGGTCAAGAGCGAGTGACGGCCGGCCCGCACGCGGGCGGTGGAAAAACCCGAGCTGGTAGTCCAGACCGACGCTTTCCGCCGCGCCGATACACTCCGTCACCAGCAAGCCGTAGCAGAATCCGAGCATCGCATTGACAGGATCTCGGGGCGGTCGTCGAGTTCTTGCTGAGAATCCAAGGTCACCTGGCGCAACGGCCTGAGCGACCGCACGAAAGTAGATTCTCGCCGCATCGCCTTCGATACCCCGCACATGGTCGGCGGTCTCGGCGTTGGCCAATCGAGCGATCCGTTCTCGGATCTGGGCACCTCGCGTCGCTAGCCGATCACCCTCGGCAGGGTTCTTCTCATCCCGCGACCATCGATCGACGACCTTCCTGCTGTTCTGGAGCTTCGCCGCGACAATCGCCTTGGACAACGTGAGCGACTGGGCATCATCCATGGCCGCCCGGAACAGCGCGGTTCGCAAATGCACGTTCCCGCTGGTCGCGCCGTTGACGACGAATCGGATGGCTCCGCTCATATGGAGGGCGGCTACGCGCACGCCGCGGCGCACGCACACATCGAGCGCCTGTGTGGTGACCTGCGCGCCGCCCAGGAGAACCAGAGCGTCAATTGCCTCGAGCGGAATCCGCTGGCTACCCTCCGGGTAAGAAACCAGCAATGCCCCTCGGCGATGCTGCACGCGGGCGCGATGATTCCGAACGTACACCGTGCTCAGGTAGCGCATCCAAATACAGTGCTGGTCATGTAACGGTTTACTTTGCGCGGCGCGCTCGTGAGCTCAGGCAGGCAGTGATGCAGGAGCTGGCATTCCGCGCACCTTTGATCGTTGGGTGCCTCCGGCAGCGCGGCTGTCAGGATCTGCATCCGGATCTGGCGGATGACCTCTCGCACATCGTGGCGCAGAGCCGGAGTAAAGTCGACCTGAACCCGACGCCGTGGCCCGCCGTACCACACATAGCCATGTAGCACCTCAACGTCGAGCATCTCTTCGAGACACAGCGCCTGCGCGCAGAGTTGAAGGTCAGCGGCGGCGCCGTGCCTGACGCCCGACTTGTATTCGACGGGACGGACCGCTCCGCCTTCCATTTCGACCGCATCGGCGCGGCCTGACAATCCAAGCGCCTCGGACCATAGCGGGATGGCCCGAAGCACCTGCCGTCCGCGTTCACGGCGATGCCGTCCACTGTCCACCCGCCGATGCGCGCGAGCACCCCTGACGGTGTGGGCGTTGTCGCTCCATACGCCGTCGCAATGGATGAGAGCACATTGCCGCGGACAGTACACGAAGTGTTCGATAGCGGAGATCGGGACGACGGGCTCGGCGTTCACAACGGTTCGGCTCCAAACGCCCGCGTCGTGTCCGCCGAGCCTCTGGGTTCGAACCGGACACTCCGCCACCCCGCGTGGACGCCCACTCGCGGCCAGGTGGCCCTGTTTTCGGGGTTCCACGCGTCCAGAAGCGCGTCGATGCCGGCGCTGTCGAGGGGCTGACGCCATGCAGGCCAGTGGAAGCGGCGCGGTTGCCGACGCCCCGGAGTCTTCCGCCAGCCTCTCTGCCGCTCGTCCACATCGGCGTAGCGGTCCACCCGCCGGTCGGCTCCACGGCCACGTACAGGCAGGATGGCAAGTCCGAAGAACGCAAGCTCCTCGAGGACGGGATCGATCCAGATCGACGTCACGTCCGACAGCGAACCCAGTCTGGTCTGATCGAATCCCAGTCCGTTGTCTTTCACTCGGATGGCCTGACCGGCCAGCGAAGCCCGAACCCGTGGTACCGAAGGTTCCACCTGGTCGTGGAGCTTCATCAGCCGATGGTGCAGCCACTTGATCGTTCCCGGGCCGGCGGGATCGAAAGGAGCATGCGCGACTTCGCCGTTATCATCGACACTCAGATCGGTCATCGTCGACGACAGCGTCCAGGAACACGGGTGACCGCGTGCCGCTCGTGCTCGCGTAACGAACGCCTCCACCGGAACCTTTCGCCGCACCTCGCCGGCTCCCTTCCACTTTTCGGCAATCGGCAGGTCGGACAGTAGCGCCCCATCCGGCCAGGACTCGCAGAGGGCGTCGACCGGATCGATTTCCGCGGCCGAGAGCACCGCCAGGGGCGCGCCGTCCGTCGTCCAGTGCAGCCGGAGCCGGGTATCCAGCACCGTGGCGCCCACCGCTGCGAGCCAACCGTTGATCCAGTCGGCGGGCAGTCCGGGACATGTGAGCTGAATCATCGTCCCGGCTCCAGGTCCACGTCGGCTCCCGCAGACACCGCGTGGTCCGCGCGAATCACGATTGCTTCCAGCAACACCAGTCCCCACGGCCCGAAGCAATCGTTGAGCCTCCTGAAGCGGGCTGGCTGGTCCCAGTCGACGAGGGCAAGGTCCGCCGGCGCTTCAACGGACGCGCCCGCCACCAGGCCCGACACAACCGCGGGCGTGCCGTCGGGAACCGGCGCTACCAGTGGCCGGCCCTTGCCGTGGTGGCTAGTCACCAGATGGAGCAGCAGATCCCGTTGCACGGGATCGCCCCAAGCGGGATTCTGTTCCAGCCAAGCGCGCACCAGCCGAGCCGACAGATCTTCGTGTCGGCCGCCACGAGGCCATCCGGCCGCGATGCGCATGGCTTCCCACAGGTGGCGCTGTGCGTTCGACTTGGCCACCAGCGCGTCCCGTTTTCCCTCCGGATCGAGCCATCGCTGAAAGCGGGGGTCGGCCTTGCCGACATCGTGGTGCAGGCCGGCGCGCTCAACGACGTCGGTCAGATCGGACGACAGACCGATGCAGCGCGCGATCTGCCGCGCTCGCGCCGCCACCGCCCTGCCGTGCTGCTCCAGCTCAACCGCCGCAGCGCTGAGCGACGTTTCGTCGAACTCGCCGCTCCGGGACTCGGGCGTGGAACTCTTGGCCCGCAACCGGGGCACTTCCTTGCGCGCTTCCACGGCCAGCGAGGTCAGCGTTCCGGTAAAGCCGGTCCATTCCGCCTCATCCCAGCCGGCCGGTGTGGGAGCGGCCGTAACCGCGGTCAGAATCTCCTTCACCGCTTCGTCCCGCTCAGCCTGGTCGACATCCTCGTCGTGGTCGTTGATACCCAACGCGGTGCCGATGAGCCCGCCGAGCGCAACGCCACAGAGGCGCTCAATCGCCCTTGCATCGAGTGGCAATCCCCGACCGACGAGGGATGTGTCCACGACGGACTCTGAGGCGATTGGATTCCAGCCGAAGGCATCGAGCAAGCCACGATCGGTCGGCAAGACGATCTGATCACCCGGCCGCAGGTCCGCGCCTGAGGTCGTTTCCACCGTTACGCCGTCAGAGGCCAAGCGGCACAGGTTGTCGTCGCCGAGGACGTCTCTCACCTCGCCGATAGAAATGTCTACCGCTTCTCGATCCGAGGCGCGGGGCCACAACCGCTGGCCTTCTTCCGGGACGTGGACGCGCCAGATCAACGACACCGTGTACTGCGGACCAGTGATGCCGCTGAAGTATGGCTCCACAGGAGCCTCGCCTTCAGGTGGAGTGGTCGTCTTCGTCCACTCCCAGAGGACCCCGGGCAGGACTTCTGGCGCCCGGCCGGGAAGATCTCGCGGCGGCCCCAGGACCTCCGCCACACGCCTGGGGGACAGGTTCACGGTTCCGGTCTCATCGCCGCCGCGAGCGTCCTGCAATCGCTGGAGTACGCTGGCAGGCTCCGTGCCATAGACCGGCCAGGTATCGGGACTTGCCCCAGCAGTACCGCTTCTACGGCGCGACTTGGGAGGCGGTAGGTGCACGTAAACGGCGCGCGCATGCATGTGCCTTCCGAGTCGATTCAGCCTGCCCAGCCGTTGCGTGAGCGCCCGTACGCCGCACGCCTCCGTAACCAGGAATTCCGCATCGATATCCGCGCCGACCTCCAGGGTCTGCGTTGCGACCACGATCAGATGGCGTGGTCGGTCGCCGCCTGTGTCCCGAGTCGCAGCCATGCCGTGCTCTCGGTCGAGGATCCGCGCGCGGATTCGTTCGGCCTCCCGTTCGCGCGTGAGCCCGGTCAGGAGCAGCACGTCCGCCGTTGCCTCCGCCATCGTCTTGCGCAGGCGGCCGAAGGTCTCCCGGGCCGTCTTCGGGGTGTTCGCGAACACTACGCACGCCGCCGCCGGGCTCACTGCGTCCCGGATGAGGTCGAGCGCCGCATCCGCCAGGTGTCGAGCGCTGTCACCGGTTTCAATCCGCAGCTCCAGCGGCTTTACAGCATCGAGCCGCTGTTGAACTATCGGGCGCGCTTCGTCGTCGTCGTCGAGGCCGAACGGTCGCCGGTCGGCATCATCGCCGGTCGCCGTGAGCGCCACCAAGCGAGTTCTCGATCGGGCTTCGCCGAGGATGGCCTGTGCCCCGGGCGTGCAATCGGCAAGTGCGGGGAACAACGCCCTCAGATGTGGCGCCAGATGCGCTTCATCCAGCAGGACCAGACTATCGGTTCCGGCCATGGCGGCATCGACCGCGCGTAGTATTGATCCGTAGCCGCGAAACAGCAGCCGCGAGCCGTACATCGGCAAGGTGCACAGAATGATCGCCGGGCGCGACGGGTCGGTTGGCGTCCGCGACGCGATTCCGCCGCGCAGCCGGATCACCTCGAGCGGTGCGGCGTCTGGATCGGCGGACAGCGAACGGAGGCGGTGGCCGACCCTTGCGATGACTACCCTTGACCACTGATTCAGGTCTACCCAATCGGGATCGCTGAGCGCATAGGCGATTGTTTCGGCATGTTCGGCGGTCGAGTCCACAAGCAAGCGGCGGTTGATCACCCACCAGATGCGTGTTGGCGCTGTGCGCTTATTGGGTTTGCGGTCCGCTTGCGAAGCTAGCCACCACACCGCGATATCCAGAGAGGAGGTCTTCCCCAGACCGGTAGGCACGCCCACCTCGGTAGGCCACTGTTCGGTCGTGGCGACCTGTTTCGCCAGACGCCTCTGCCAGGGAAAGGGGTCGCGTCCATTGATCGCCAGATAGAACTCTGCAAATGTCGGCATGGGTGGCAGCGCGAAGCCGTCGCCCGGATGTTCCGTTTTCATCGCTTTTGAGCCGCCACCTCAGTCATCGACTGGTATGCAGAGTCCGAATCCGCGCTGCCGTCCGGAGCCGATCACTACTGGTCCCGGAACCGGTTGAGCGAACCGGAGCTCGACGTGAGAGTACGGAAGTGCAGGCCGGCCAGGACGGTTCACCTCCACGGGTGCCAGGTCGACCGCCCCCGTGACCAGCGGCGTCCGCGCCGACCGAAAGGCGACCGGGTCGGGCAGACCCGCGTGACGGCACCACTGCGCGACTTCCGCCAGGTTGAGCGCGCGCCTGCGCTCATGGATTGCCGGAAACGCCGTCGCCCAGCCGCGCGACCGGCGGAGCCAACGGTCCGGAAGGGCCGCGCGAGGACGCGCCTCGTCCGCGCGGGGAGCAACGGACACATCGACGCCACGACCGGTGAGCCGTCGTATGGCGACTGCAGCATCGAGAGCCATCCGGCGTGCGGTGAAGTCGCAGCCCGGCGGCAGCCACAGGGCCAGACCATGAATCCGTCCACGCGACCACCGGGAACCCACGTCCGGAAGGGCCAGGTACCGAGCAATCTCGTACCCGTTCTCGCCAAACCCATGGCCATGCAGAACCGCCGGAGGTTCGCCATGGATCCTCTGGTGCTGGCTGAGAACAGCTTCCTTGAACAACGCCGTAACCGCGGAAATGCGGCGTCCTGTGACGGCCGCCCCGAGGCGCAGCCACGCCACCACCTCGCCTCTGTCGACTGGTTTCCCCGACCCGGGTGAGCGGTACCGCATTCCGTGCCGGAGCGCCGGGAACTGCAGCCGACTCACCGAGGCGCCGCGCTCGCACCACATGTCGTACATCCGATCAAGCATGCGCAGATCGCCCGACTCGGTTACGTTGATGACGATGTCCCCCAGCTTGTCGGGGACGAAGGCGTCGTTCCCCGCGGCCGACGCGGGCAGCCGTGGCGTGACGCGTACGCGAACCGGCGAGTCGGAGGCGCCGAGGTAACCGACCCGCGCAGCGCGGCGCATGAGGGCAACGAGAGTCGCTCGAGTCGGCGATTCCACGTCCCACGAGTAGACGACGAAGGGACTGCTTGGCGCGACCCGCACTCCCGCGCGGTTGAGTGCGCCCGAGCGCCCGACGTACTCCTGATGGGTCGACTTGCATGCGCTGCCTTCGTGCCTGACGACGTATCGCGGCTCGAGTGGCTGGTGGCAGGGCCTTGCGTGCGCATGGATGACCGGCGGCGGCAACCGCTCGAACCACGCCAGCTCGGCGCCGTCGGTTGCCCGGCACTTCTGCCGCGTGCCGTCCGCCGCAACCAGCGCCGCAAAAAGGCGCGCGGGCGAGGGGGGCCACTCGCCTCGGCTCAGGCGACCGGTGTTCGCAGTGCCGTCCGGGTCTCCGCGAAACGTCCCGTGCAGAAGCTCCACCGAGATCGCCAACATCAGTCGGCAAGCTCCGGCCACGTCAAGCGGATTGCCGCCTTGAGGTTCTCCCTGGGCGCGAGCACCTTCGGGGGTTGACCCCAGCCGTCAAGCGGCACGCCGGATGATCTGGCGTGGGCCTCGGCGGACTGCAGTAGCGCAAGCGTAGCCTTGGCGTCACCGAAGTGGCACGCCTCATCGCCGTCGCTTCCGAGCCATGTCACGGTCGTGGCTCTGGACCGCAGCTCGGCACCGGAGCGCAACGCGAACCCCCGTCCGAAAGCAAGCTGGTGGGCATGCAGGCCGAGCGCCACCAGGAGGGCTCGCGCAGCGGCGTCTGCGCTCGGCTGATCTCCACCGAGACTGACTCGCCGGAGCTGAGCGAACGAGACGGTCGCCCGCTGCGTCACCCGCGCGAATGAGACCGCCGACGCGGTCGCATCGCTGCCCATGAACGGCACTTGGCCGTGGCCCATCTCGGAGAGCTTGTCGTTCTTGCCGCCGGCAACCTTCTCCCCTTTACCGATCTCCCATTTCGTACGGTCGTCCGGATTGGAGGTCACGACCTCGTCGGTGTTCAGGTTCAGGGCGTCGCCCTTCAGTCCGAGGACTCGAGTGTCCGTCGCCGCCGGCTGCCAACCGATGATCTCCGACACCCAGGCGCGTGCGTGCTTGCTGTTGTGTCGCTTCTTGCCCAGATGAGACTGCCAGAATCCGTACAGCAGCGCCTGCGGAAACCACGCCATCAGGGGGCCGCACGCCTGCGCGGTGGCGCCGAAGATGGCTTGTCCGAGTTCCGTCTTGATAAAGTCCCGGCCATCAAGGGTGGAGTCTCGGAGATACGCATCGCCATTGCGATGCGGGAACTCCAGGCTCGACAGGCTTCTCGGCAAATGAGCCGGTAGCTGAGGCAGAGCCGACAGGTCGAGAACAAGCTCGGGCACGAGTGTCGATTTGCGATGTCGGCGCAGCGCGTCTTCCAGGCGGTTGGCCTGCGACGGCACGTTGTCGATCACGATGACCGGCGTGGGCTCGGCGGCGTCCGACGCGTCCCAACGGCGATCCTGTTGATAAACCCCGCCCTCATAGACGGCCGGTTTGACGGGGCCGCCGGGACCAGCCAGGGGCACGAGTTCCGTGTCGATCCGAATTCCGTCGTCGAACGAGTCATCGGCGCAGCCCTTCAGCAGTGCTTCTAGATCGATCTTGCGGGCCATGCGGCCACCTCCGAGATTGCGATACGTAAACCCACGGGTTCCCAACTCCGTTATCGGCCGCTGGGCCAGTCTGACGCAGCCGCTCGCGCTTGGCACCACACAAGAGCCACTCACAGCGATCGCGTCGTGGCGTCTTTTCGATCGAGACGCCACGACGGCCAGCCTTCCCAGGATGAGCCGCAGCGCCAAGGCAAAGCGCACCCGACCCTGCTCACCGTTCATACGCCGTCGCCGCCCCCGAACCCGCATAGCGCACCACCTGCCCCGTCCGATACGACGTCATTCGCACCAGCCCGCACGCCTGGCACACGTCCGCTTGGCAATCCCCCGTCGAACGCTCCCGGTCGAACCGCCACAGGTGGCCGTTCTCGCGTCGAGAACACATCGGAACCACAAGTTTCTGCTCCGCCATCAGTTCTGTCGGTGCGATCCCCCGACGTCGCCGAATTCCACGAGACCGGGCTCGCCGCCACTCCTCGACACGCTGCGCGGGGTTTTCCAGACGGGTTCTGCGGAGTCGGGCTCCACCATCAAGGTCCGGTCTGCTGGCCGGGCGTCTGCGGCCGGCCAGCGAATGGTCGTACGTGTCCCCCCATTCGACCACCCAAAAGTGACCCGGCACAACGGCGGGTCAATGGATCGTATGGATCGTCTCCCCGACGTCATGGTCGACGATCACAAGCTCACCGGCCGCTGCTTCCAAGATGCCGATGGCGATCTCCGCGACCAGGCTCGCGAACGTCCACGCCCACCAGCGCGGCCAGCCGTGCAGCACATGCAGCTTCACCGCCTCGATGACCGTCGCCAACTCCAGCGCCTCGAATGGATGCAGCTCGCGGTCGAGCGTAACCCATTCGCCGATAACCCATTCCGCGCTTGTCGGCTCGTTCACCGTTACTTTCTCCGCGTCGCCGTCGACGAGCAGCAAGTTCTGCAGGGGATCGCGGTCCCGGACCATCGCCGCCCTCGTCTGGATCCGCATCGCGTCGAACGGCAGGCATCACGGCCTGGCCCGCACCATCGAGGTCCCCACGCCGGACGCCGCGGCCGCGCCGCCGAGCGGGGCGCCCCGGCTGCGCCTCGGACCCCTGCTCACCGTTGATACGCCGTCGCCACCCCCGAACCCGCATAGCGCACCACCTGCCCCGTCCGATACGACGTCAGCCGCACCAGCCCGCAGGCTTGGCACACGTCCGCCTGGCAATCCGTAGTCGAACGCTCCCGATCGAACCGCCACAGGTGCTCGTTCTCGCGGCGAGGGCACGCCGGGACCACGAGCTTCTGCTCCGGCATCAGCCCTGTCGATGCGTCTCGAGCCCCTCCGCCAGCCGGCGGCCCAGGACTGCTTTGAGCGTGCCGTCACCGACACTGACAACCCGCGTGCCGTAGACCCGCCACCGGCCGCCGCCGTCGCACGCCGCATAGCCGCGCGCCACGCGAACCGCCTCACCCAGCGACGGGAACACCGACCAGACCCACTGCCGCGGCCGACCTCGCCGACCGCCACCCGACCGCGTACAGCTCGTCTATCACCGCCACTAGGTTCCGGAGCCGTCAACCGACATCGACCGTCGTCGCCCGGGCGTTCGGCCGCGTCGACGCGCTGCACCGGGTAATCCGCCGCCCCGAACAGCTCCCGCTGCCGTAGCGCGGCGTCCACCTCGGCCGCCGTCGCCGCCCGGAACCCGCCGCCGTCGTCCACCTCGATCACGAACAGCCCGCGGCCGCGGCTCGTCACGCGCCAGCGACGTTCAGACATCATCCTTCCGAGCGGGAAATCGCGGTCCCGGCCCGCTCCCACCTGCCGTTCGGCCCGCCGGAACGTTCCCAGCCGGCGAAGCCCCGGACCGGGACCGCGAGACTCACTCACACCCTACCGTTCGACGACGTCGGCATCGCCACATCGAGCGCGTCGTGCAGCGCGTCGACCAGCTCCGCGTCCGCGTCGCGTTCGGCCAGCTCGATCAGCTCCCGCAGGATGTGGCCCACGATGAAGCGCAAGGTTCATCGTTCCGTCCTCCGGATCCGCAACGGGTCGAATGGCAGCCGGGGTTGCGCTTCACCCTTGATGTCCGCGCTGGCGAGCACGTCGGCCCCGCAGTCCGGACACGTCGCCGGCCGCGGCAGCCGCACGTCGATGACGAACTGCGTCTGACAGCCAAGGCAACTCCCCCGCCACCGTCTCCCGACGCTCCGGAGACGCCGCCGGCAGATGCGCCCCCAGCAGCCGCCGCACACTCACCTCTCTTCCGCCAGACGCTCGACGTCGTTCGTCCCCGCCACCGACTCGAGCCAGCCGAGGACATCGCCGGCGTCCAGCGCCCAGCGGTTCGCCTCGATCGGCGCGATGACGCTCCACTCCGCTGGTGGAATCGCTCGGCCGTCGCCGCCGCGGTCACCGCCAGCAGAATCGCCAGCCTTGCGCCGGTCACCACCGTCGTTTGAGCTGTTCCAACCGGCGAAGCTCTTCGCGGGTCGGTACCCGCCCGCGGCGCTCTTCCAGGTCTTCCAGGATGTTCAGTTCCTCGCTGATTTGCGCCCGGGGCCACTTCGCGACGTCCTCTTCGGATACGTGCTGTGAGTGGAGCCGATGCTTGCGCTGGAGGCTCATGAACATCGCCACCTGTTGCTCACTCGCTGGTTCATCAGGCCGGCAGGCGGCCTCGCGCGCGGTACCAGGACTGCCGGCCGGTACAGATTCGAGATCAGGATCGGGATCCGGAAACAGCCCTATCGTACTAAGCCCTACCGTACAGCCCATAGGACCGGACACTGTGTCCCCTCTAGAGCCATTTTGTCCGGACACCATGTCCCCTCTAGGGTCGCTTTGTCCGGACACCGTGTCCCCTCTAGGGTCGCCGTCGGGACTGCCTAGAGGGGACACCATGTCCCCTCTAGGACTTCCTGCGCGGCGGCGAACGGCCGGCCAATCCAGGCCCCCGAGGTTCATCCGGTGCACTCCCGATCGCCGTCCTTTGCCCGGAATCGACCGCACCACGCGCAGGTCGTTCAGAACCCGCCGCGCCGCGCGCACGTTCCGCTCGCTCATCCGGCACTGCCCTGCCAGGCACTCCTCGGAGAAACCGAGAATCACGCCGGCCGCGTCCGCCTGCATGTAGAGCGCCAGGGCGACGTGGTGCACGGCCTCGGCCGAGATCCGGCGACCGCGGGCCATGAACATGTCCGTCTTCGCCAGCGCCGTGTCGATCAGCACGCGCCACAGCGCCCGTTCGGGTGGCCTGCGCGTGAAGCCGTCGATGATCGCAAAGAACCGGAGTTGGAGTTGATCGGGTTCGTCTGCACGGTCCGTCTGGACCGCGGCCGCGGTTGCCGGCATTCCCGTTCCTTCCTGCCTGACCCGCCATTGCCTGCCCGTTCAGAAGGTGCCGGCCTCGCCGGGGTAGCTACTCCCCGGCGGGCGCGGCGGGCAGAAAGAAAACAACGCGGGTGCGTTGGAAGAACAGGATAACACGGGATCTGGGGTATCCATGTAAGCGGAGTTCCCCATGTGGTTGTTCGCCGCGGGCGGGCGGTGAACAACACGCGACGCTCTCGGCTGGCGCACGAGCACCGGCGGGGTGCTGGCGGGGCTCTCCGGCGCCGATGAGGTCCTGGTAGCGTACCCATTTGCGGGCGTCGGCGACTTCAAACACCCGGGAGAACCTCGCCCGGGCACGAGGGTTTGATCCGTGGCCGCAGCTACGTCCCTGACTCCGGTTAAATGGATACCCCAAACACGGGATATCAGGTTGCCGCTTCGCCAGCGCGCCCGCCGCGTCGAGCGCCGCGGAGGGCTCCCCTGGACCGCCGCCGCCTTTTTCGCTACTATTCGCTAAACAGCCTATTCGCTAAACAGCTAATGCAGACGATCGCGGTTGCCAGTCAGAAGGGCGGCGGCGGGAAAACGACTGTTGTCGCTCACCTCGCCGTCGCCGCCGAGCGCGCCGGCCACGGGTCCGCCGTCGTGATCGACACGGACCCCCAGCAGACCCTCGCCACTTGGTGGCAGGTCCGCGAGTCCGACGTCCCCAAGCTGGCGCCCGTCAACATCCGCGAGTTGCCCTCGAAGCTCGACGCACTGGCGCAGATGGGAATGGCCTACTGCTTCATCGACACGCCGCCAGCGCTGACAGAGCAGAACCGGCAGATCCTCGGGCTCGCCGACCTCGTTCTGATTCCGACGCGGCCGAGCCCGAACGATCTCTGGGCGCTCGGGGCGACGCTCGACCTCGTCCGAAACGCCGGGACGCCGTTCGTGTTCGTCCTGACGCAGGCGAAGAGCAACGCTCGAATCACCGTGCAGACCATCGCCGCGCTGTCCGAGCACGGCCAGGTCTTCCCGGCCATCATTCACGACCGCGTCGACTTCGCCGCGGCCATGACGGACGGGCGCACCGCGATCGAGATCAGACCCAGCAGCCCGGCCGCGGCCGAGGCTGTCGAGCTGTGGAGGCTCACGAAGGAGCGATTGGGCGATTTAGCCCATGTACGCTAATTCGCTAATTCGCTAGGATACGCCCATGCCGAAGAAACCACTGCCCATCGATGCCAGCACCATCCTCGCGACGAAGGGGAGTCCGCCGCCGGGGGTCTCCGGAGCGGTGCAGCGCTCGCAGCGACCCAGTGAGACGCTGGTCGACCTGAACTTCAAGGTGCCGGCCGAGTTCCGGCAGCACTTCAAGCGCCTGGCGGTCGAGGCGGACATGAAGAACGTCCAGTTGCTGCGGCGAGCTGTCGAAGCCTACGAGCGCGCCCAGAGTTGATCGCACTGACGCCCGCAGGTCGCGATCTGATCGGGCTCTAGCCGGTCGCCTCCCCGTGCGAACATGTTGATGATGGGGGCAGGGTTCGGCAGCGCGGGCGATGACGACATTGTGCGGCTCGAACCCCAGGTCGAAAGTGACGAGCGCCACGAAGCTGCGCAAGAGCAACCCTGCGGCGGTCAGGAGCACCAGCGCGAGCGCGGTGGCCAGCACCACCTCTGTCCCTTGTTCGCCCGCCGGCGCCCGAAGCCACCGGCCGCCGGCGCGCTCGCATCGTTGAGGGTCCGGGACCGCCCAGGCGCGCGCCGGGGCGGCGCCGAAGAGAAGACCGGCGCCGATCGACAAGGCAGTCGCGAAGGCGAGCACGTTTCCGTCGACACCGACCTGGTCGAGTCCGGGCACGCGTCGCGGAACCATCGCGGGCGCGGAGCGCATGATCGCGGCGGTCACGGCGAGGCCCAGCGCACCGCCGGGCGAGGCTGAGGACGACGCTCTCGGTGAGCAGTTGGCGGACAATTTCGGCCGGTCCCCGCGCCGAGGGCGCGGCGGAGGGCGATCCCGCGCGCGAGCAGCAGGCCGGCCACGTTGGCGCAGGCCATCAGCAGCACTAGGCCGGTGGCCGCGGCCAGCATCAGGAGCGCCGGGCCGGAACGGGCGGCCGCGCTATTCTCGCGCAACGAGGTCACGCGGGTCTCTGAGCTCGACGCCCAGCGCCCGCCGTCGCTCATCTGCGGCACGGTCGAGGATCGTGCGCACCTCGGTCGCGGCCTGCTCGGTTGACAACCCCGGCCCCGCAAAGCCGCCGGTCGGTCACGACGTCGGTGGGGGTGGTGGGCACCAGTTACCCGTGCCGTCATCGTGGGACCAGCTATCGATCAGCAGCCAGTGGGGCTTGAACAGCCAATCCTCATCGGTCTTGGCGGCTACCTGCCGGATGCCGTCCATATGGTCATTTGCCCAGGGGATCCTGCTACGCGTCACGTAATCGCCGACGATCTGCGCGCGTCGCGTCCGGCGCTCCTTCTGTTCCTTTGGGTCGTCGATCAGTTTTTTGACCTGGTCTCGCTCCTGTTGGAGATGGGTGATCTCCTTGTCGTAGTCCTCCAGGGTCCACTCCCGCGCGTCGTTGTCAGCCATCAAGCTTCTCCTGCCGCAGGTCGAGAGCGAACGGAACGGTCGGTTCGTTCGGTTCGCCATCGGCATCTGCTGCACCAGGCGGCGGGGCGGTCGCGCCGTCGTTCTTGTCGGAGGTCGCGGTTGGCGTTGAGCCCTCGCCGCCGCGCTTGGCAGCCGCGGTATCGTCCTTGCCGGCCACCGGCGGCGGCGAGGGCTGTCCTGCAGGGCTCGCCGCCGGGGCCTTCTTGTCCTTGCCGTCTGTGTCCCGCGGCGACGCAGACGACGAGCTGCGCTGCGCGCCGGGAGGCTGACTCGGGGGTGCAGGCAACGCGGCCCGCGCCGCCTGTGCCGGCAACCTGGGCGGGTCCCAGCCATCGAAGGGCTTGCGTTCCTTTTTGGGGATCTTCTGCAGGATGGCGTCGAGCAACGCGCCGGCCTCGGCCACGCCGGCCTCGACGAGCCCGAGCAACGCGCCGCCGACGATGGTCATGCGCCGCCGGTGCTGGCGCTTGTCGTCCTCTTTCTCCCCGGCGAGGCGCTTCTCGCTGTGTGCGCTCGCCGCCCGTGAGACGGCGGTATTCCACATCGTGCCGATGGGCGTCGCGTTGCTGTCACTGCGCCCGGCCATGGCCCGCA
>CBDHCM010000003.1:0-51268 GCA_965261105.1 Candidatus Aldehydirespirator sp.
ATCAAGCGTCGCGCCGCGGCCGCGAGTCTGCCGCCCTCGACCTGCTGCCACACGTTCCCAGCGGATCGCCGGTCACGCCTTCCCGAAGACGACGAAGCTCTACGACCGGACGGCGGATACGATCTCGCTCGATGAGATCAAGCGCATCGTGATCTGAAACGACACGAGTGGCTGGCCCACGGCTGCGGGGGCTATACACTATGGCGAGGACAAGCGGATGAGGATATTCGACTACGCCAAGGTTGCTGAGTGGGACAGTCGTCTTCAGAATCTAGAGACCATAGCGGAGCCAGAGCGCTGGACATACCGATCTGTACCAGATCCGTCCCCACTCCCCGTGCTCGATGCCTACATCCGCTATACGTTTATCCGCGTGCATGAGCAGGGTAAGGTTGCTGAGGTACCGCAGCTCGCCTGTTTCAATACGGGTCTATTGACCGCTGGTCAGGAGGAGATCTTCGGGGTCTTCCGCTTGTCGGACCGTTTCGATCCGTCGAGTCCCGAATCCAAAGCAAACAAGCGCTGGTTCTTGATGAAATGGGCGCGCGCTGGTGAGCGTATCCTGACTGACTTCCCGGAGCTTCCGACGCTTGCGAGCTACTGGACGAATACTTCGGAGCTCGTCTTTAATCCGCAACTTCGAGTTCAGCCTAACCTGGACCACATCATCCGTGATAATCTCAGCCGCTTTCCAGCGGAGCTCGGCGGCAATCTCCGTGCGGATGGAGTCCCTCACGACGCGGCGACGTTTCCAGATATTGAAGCTGCGGCAGGCGACCCTGTCGATGAGCCCGATGGCGAAGGTGATGACTCAGACATCACCGTACCACTCGCGACGCGAAATGCCCTGGAAGGGGCTATGAAGCACAGTGTAAGGTTGGCACAGCGTAGTTATCGCGTTGCCGTGCCGCAGTATTACCGCGGGCGCATCCAACTCCTACTGCCATTGTATTTACGGGATTCGGGTAGTCCTGACCTGGCCCTCACGCTAGAGAAGCACGGCGAGTGGTACCGTGCCGCCACAGTCCTCTATCCTGACTGGGCCTATCGACACGCTAGGCTGCTCTCTAGACCCAATAGCGAGTGGCTCGGCGGCTTCCGGACGGACGTTGTAGCGCTTTGAATCATCCGCTCTTTGCTGTGAAACGCCCCCTCACGCAGGCATACGGAGGGCGTGACGGCCGATCGGCGGGACCGGACGGTCTGTTGGGCGTCCGATGCGGAGATCCCGATCGGGCGGCTGGGCGCGGGCAGCCCCGTTATATGGCCCTGCGCTGCCGGGTGATCGGGAGTCGGCCAGCCGCGCACGGCTTGTGCTTCCTCGAGGAAACCGTGCTGCGTGAGCATGCGGATCCACCGCGGCGCGTTGCGTGCGACGACGAGGTGTTCGTAATCGATGCCCGGATCGGTGTATGGCCGGTCGTGGCGGAGCACGGTGTGGATCACGTGCAGCAGCTTGTGGGCGGTGGCGAGGATGGCGCGCTTGTAGCCCAGGCGGGCCGCCAGTGCCCGGTGATAGCCGTGGAACTGCGACCCGGTGGTCCGCGCGGCCCCGTGGGCGCACTCGGCCAACGTAGCCCGTAAGGTCGGGTTTCCCGGGCGCGCCCGTCCGGAGCGGCGCTTGCCCGCACTGGTGTTGTTGCCCGGCGCCACGCCTGCCCACCCACGATCCCAGGTGGCGCGCCTCGCGGAAGGCCCCTGGCAGCCCGTGGTGAAAGTCCCTCGTTCCAGGGATCGACGTGATCGGTCCTGTGTCCTACACTGTCTGGCATGGCGATGGGGACAAGCCGCGGTCGAACGCGGCAAGCGACGATGTGGGTGCCCACGGCGGATCTGCCGAAGAGTGCTGGGCACCCGTTTTACGAGCGGCTGAATCGAGTACTCGACGACGCGGGGTTCGACGCGTTTGTGGAAGCATAGTGCGCGTCGTTCTACGCGGACGGGGTCGGTCGGCCGAGTCTGGCGCCGGGCCGGTATTTCCGGCTGCTGTTGCTCGGCTACTTTGAAGGGCTGGATTCGGAACGAGCGATCGCGTGGCGCGCCGATAGCTCACTGCGGCAGTTGCCTACGCCCCAGTCGGCGCGTCGGGCGCGTTCTCCGCGTCACCGCTGCTGGTAGTCTCCACCTGCTTCCTGCGTTCCGCCCAATAGTTCTTCATCCGATCCGAGACCGCTTGCTTTGCCTCGGCTGACATCTCGCGGCGCTTACGCGTCGCAGGCTGCCTGGAAGGCGCGGACGGGCGCGGCTTCACACCAAGGGCGGCGATCGCCGCATCGATTCGAGCGACACTGTCCAGCAATTCAGACCGTTGGTCATTCAGCAGCGCGATGACGTCTTTCATTCTTAGCTCCTGTCTCTCCCACCCGCTACGAGTAGTAGTGTGGTCGAAGGAACCATCCTGCTCTCGAACGCGAACGGCGCGGCCGGCCAACGTCGGCCAGACTGGCGTGCTGGCTGGCGATGCCGGCCATGGGTTCGCAGGCGGCAGCGGTGCTCGCTGGGCTGCGCTGGCTTGCTCGCCATCCTCGACGCCATCCGCCAGCTGGAGGAGCTCGACCGCGAGCTCCTCACCCAACCCAGCGCGATATCGAGCGGCTCTTCGGCGTCTCGAAGGTGCGCGCCGCTGCCCGGATGCAGACCTTCGGGGCCGGCCGGCCCGGGTACCTACTGACCCTCTCGCGCGCCGAGCTCCTGCGGCAGCTCCGCCGGCACCGGCGCCGGGCCGCCTACCGCGGCGAGGAGGCGCGGCGGGAGCGGGTCGTCACCGAGATCCGGAAGGCCCGGCTCACCGGGATCCGCGTGGCCGTCCCCGTCGAGGCGCGCTTGTCGAGCCTGCCCGTGGGCGTGTCGGTCGAGCAACCGGATCGAGATGCGCTTCAGCGGGGCGAAGGAGGCCGTCGGGCGGCTCTTCGCGCTCGTGCAGGCGCTGACGAACGACTAGGACTAGGAGCGGTTCGAGACGCTCGTCGACGGGGGGAGAGGCGGCAAGCGGTGGGGGAAGAGGTGCTCTCGCCGGCCAAGGCCCGGCGGCTGCTCGAGGCGATCGACACCGAGACGCTGGCGGGCCTGCGCGACGGGCGTCTCGGCCAGGGTCGGGCCTTGAGCTACTCTGGTGGTTCGATGAGCAGCAACACGAAAGGTTAGACGAGCGCCAGCGTAAGGTCGAGATCGCTTTCCGATGTCCCGATGCGACCTGCTGCAACGGGAGCTATTCGGGGTGATGGGGCCACGTGAATCCCACCGTCACTCGCATGATCGCGCGGGTGACGGTGGCCGGACGTTGACAACTCTCGTCGAGTCGCTCTAAGCTGATGATGGTCGGGATAGAAGACCAGCCCCGCCATTACGCCTCTGATTTAAGAAGATCCAACTGGGGTCTCGCGTAATGAGCGGGGCGATTTTTTTGTGCTATGCCTGAGAAGGTTGCAATCCTTTTGGATGGTGGGTTCGTCAAGAAGAAGCTCTACAGGCAAACTGGGCACTTCGCGACTGTGCTTGAGGTCACGGCTCTCTGCCAAGACATCATGGCACACGATTACTTGAAGACCGGGACACTGTTCAGGGTCTACTACTACGACGCACCTCCATTTGAGGGAAGTTCACAGAACCCCATCTCTGGTGCAAGCCTCAATTTCTCGGCGACGCCGCAAGCTGCCCAGAATAGGTCACTCATCGATTCTCTGGAACTACAACCTGATTTCGCGGTTAGGCGCGGGTCCATTATTCAATCTGGCTGGAAACTGGGGCGCGCTGCTCTTCGCTCACTTGCTCAGGCGACTAGGCCGGTCACGCACAACGACCTCGTTCCAGACATGACCCAAAAGGGAGTGGACATCAAAATCGGACTTGATCTCGCCTGGATTGCGCTGAAGCGCGTCGTGGATGTGATCGTCCTCGTTACGGGCGATTCTGATTTTGTCGCAGTGATGAAATTCGCTCGCAAGGAAGGACTCAAGGTTATCCTGAGTCCGATGGGGCACTCCGTTCGGAGAGAATTGAAGGCCCACGCGGATCTCGTCATTTAGAGCGTCAGCTGGAAGAAGCCCCACGTGCGCACCACGAGCGGAAGCGGCGGCAGAGCCGCACACGCGTTGAAGCAAGACGCGGCAGGAGGCCCACAGAAGAGGCGCTCCCTAGTCGCGACGGCAAGTCACAGCCACCCGGAGCAACCCCATGGAAGACGACTTCTCGGTCGAGCACCACCTGACGGCAGGCGGGTGGGTCGAGGGCACCCACCGGTCCTTTGGGAAGGTCTCCAAGAAAGTAGAGCGGCCACAGAACGCCGTGGAAACCTGGGCGCACCGCACCACTCAGTCGTCGCCGGGGTCGCAGGAGAAGCACCACGTGCAGATGCTCTGGTGTGACGAATCGGTGCCCGAGAACGAACGTGAGGAGCTCCATGCCAAGTTCGAACGTCCGTTTCCACAGACTCGCTGACGGCCGTTTGAACCATCGAGGCCCTGAGCACGATCTACTGGTAGTGCGCGACGGCCGTTGCCTCGTCCGTCACCGCCAGCAGGATCGCCTGCGCAAACTGGGCCGTCCCCGACCAGAAGTAGCCCCATTCAAGGCCCGTGGGAGAATGCTCCACGACCTCGAGGCCCCAGGGCAGCGACCGGCCGTCCAACGTCACCCGTGCCCGCCCCTCGACTCGCTCGCCCTGGATGATTCCAGCCATCGTCACCGCTCCCCCGGACAGATCCCCTTCGGGTCCGGACGGGGCTCGCCACAGACCTCGCACACCCCGTCGGCGTTCCCCTTGATCACCTCGATCCGCTCGACGATCACGGTCGATGCTCCTGCGCGTCCGCCAGGATCTCCTGCGCCGCTTCCATCGTCCGCTCCACCAGGTCGCGGACCTCGGCCAGCTCGAACGCCGTCGCCGACGCCAACTGGTCCCGCACCCTCTTCAGATCCGTATCCCGAACCTCCCGGTCCCACGGTATCCGATCCAGCGCCCATTGCTTCTCCCACCGGTCAGTGAGCGCAGCGGACGCGGCCTTGTGCGTGCGAAAGACCTCCTCGTACACGCTCTCGAGAAAAGTCGCCTCCCTTTGGCGACGCGGAGGTTGGGCTTGATCCGGTTTGGTGGACATCTTCCGAGAGGGGAATACGATGTCGACCATGACGGACACGCAGGGCAGGCGGACGCGGCGGAGCTTCACGGATGACTACAAGACGGGGGCGGTACGACTGGTCCTCGATGAGGGCAAGACGGTCGCGTCCGCGGCGCGCGATCTGGGCTTGACGGAGTCGTCGCTGCGCAACTGGGTCGAGCAGGCCCGCGCGGATCGGACGAAGGGCAAGACGGGCCTGACGACGGCGGAGCGTGAGGAGCTGGCGCGGCTGCGCAAGGAAGTGCGCGAGCTGCGCATGGAGCGCGACGTCCTAAAAAAAGCGGCGGCCTTCTTCGCGAGGGACCACCTGTGAAATTCGCGTGGATCCAGACGGAGAAGGCCAGCTATCCGCTCACGCAACTGTGTCGCTGGCTGGGCGTCACACCGAGTGGCTTCTACGCCTGGCAGCAGCGCCCGGAATCGACGCACGAGCGGGAGGACCGCCGCCTGAAGGTGCTGGTCCAGGCGTCATTTGCCGAGAGCAAGCAGCGGTACGGCAGTCCCCGTATTCACGAGGATCTGATCGAGCAAGACGAGCAGGTCAGCCGGAAGCGCGTGATCCGGTTGATGCAGGAAGGCGGCCTGAAGGCGCGCACCCGCAAACGGTTCACGTTGACCACGATGAGCGATCACGACCAGCCGGTGGCCGCGAATCTCCTCGACCGGCAGTTCGACGCCGCCGCACCGAATCAGCGCTGGGTCGGGGACACGACCGAGTTTGTCATCGGCTCGAGCGGCAAGCTCTATCTCGCCGTCGTCCTCGACCTGTTCTCGCGATTCGCGGTCGGCTGGGCCGTGAGCGCCGTCAACGATCGCCACCTGACCATCAAGGCGCTGGAGATGGCGCTGAAACGACGGTGCCCGGAGATCGGCCTATTGCACCACTCCGACCAAGGCTGCACGTACGCGAGCGCGGACTACCAGGCGCTCCTGGATGCGCGCGGGATCGTCTGCAGCATGAGCCGCCGGGGCAACTGCCACGACAACGCCGTCATGGAGAGCTTCTTCTCCACCGTGAAGAGTGAGCTCGCCGATCGGTTCCACACGTACGGAGACGCAAAGATGGAGTTGTTCGACTACATCGAAGTGTTCTATAACCAACGGCGCCGGCACTCGACGCTTGGCCAGATCAGTCCAGCGGCATTTGAACGACGCGCAAACGAAGAGGGCGTGGATCCTATGGAAAACCGCCAAGGACGCGGTTTCCCACAGGCTCCACACCCGTTGTCTTTTTCAATGAGAAAAGAACAGACACCGAGGAACGATCAACTCAACGAAACCGTCCACTGAATCGGATCATGGCCAGGTCGCGACGATGAGCGCAACGACCTCCGCGACGTCGGGCCGTCCGACGCGCCGGTCCGCGCGGGCGCAATGCCCTCGCCGAGTCGGTGATCGGCGTGTACAAGACGGAGGTGATTCGACGGAAGGGCCCGTGGCGCACCCTTGAGGCCGTGGAGTTCGCCACCTTGACGTGGGTGGACTGGTTCAACACGCGACGACTGTTGGGGCCTCTCGGGGACATCCCACCAGCCGAGTTCGAAGCACATTACTACGCCCAGGCCGCGGTGGCCTGATTCAACGAATTCGGTCTCCGACGATCCCGGTACGGTTCAAACGAAGGCTGCGGACACTTTAGAACCAAAGAGGACCCAATGATCCATAACAGGAAGACGGTTAAGTGTGAGATTTGCAGGAGCGATGCCGAATTGAAGGTTGTCGTAGATGGCTTCGACGATGCCCCAGCGATGTTCAACATTACGCGAACCTGTAGCGGTCTATGCGAAAAGAAGTACTTCCCAATGACGGCGCAGCAGATGCATGAGAAAACAGGGTTGCCTCTGATCGGTTGGTCGCAGACGGAGGCTTGAGATGACTTCTCGCACGCCGAAGCTACAGTCGCCCGCCGGCCACAACCTCTCGTAATCAGCCCTCTGCTACGCGTCAGGCGTCGTTGGGTCGTGGCGGCAGGTCGAACAGTGCCCGGTCCTGGTCGCGTTCGAGGAATTCATCGAGTCCCTTCATGAGACGCTTCATGGAAACTGAGCTCGGCCGCTGTGTGGCCCACTTCGCCGTGGCGAGACCGCCGAGCGCCGGGGTCTCGTCGACGGCGCGATCGTGGGGCTGCTGTTTCACGAGGCGCTGCGTTGGAGCGAGGTGGTGCGCTCCACTGGGCCGACGTCGACCTCAGCGATGGCGAGGCGTAACCCTCGGCGGTCCGCTACGCCGGGCCTCAAGGGAACGCAGGACCTCGCACGGCGACCGCGTTGGCCTCGTCGTCGAACTCACCGTCCCCGGGGCGTCGCCGCACGCGATCCAGCTCGCGGGCGGCTGGAAGAACCCTTGGATGGTCGTCCGCTACGCCGCCGCCACCCGAGACGCCCGTCTCAGTTCTTTCTGCTACGTCTGCGGATCGCCGCTCCGGCCGTCAGGTCGTCGCCCGCATCGACGCCCCGCGTGATATCTTCACCTTCCGGCCATCTACTGCGCCTTCGACGTCGTCTTCGATGACGATCTCGAACGCGTCATTGCTAGGATGCGCATACACCCCTGACGGCAAACTCTGCGGACCTCCGTGCCAGAGCCCTCGTCAACAGACAGTGGGACGGCTACGCCCTGATGGCCTGTTCGGCGCGCCAGTTGGTCGCGTCGACCGACGGGTGCCAAAGGAAAGCGAACACCGCGGGGAATTCGATTGCAATCGCGTGGTGATGCGCTTGTCGGACTGGAAGCGCCCGTATATGGTAACCCGACGCTCAAGATAACACGTCTACCCGCACTGCGATGAGTGCGACACGAGCGGACCTAACCGCTATCCGCCGGACATCCTTATCCCGCCCCGTGGCGCGCGCCGTTGACGACGGCCTCGTCCGTCAGGATCGCACTCTCTTCGACTACGGCTGCGGTCGCGGAGACGATCTGCTGCGGCTGCACAGGCTGGGGATTCCCGTGTCCGGCTGGGATCCGGCGTTCTTTCCCGACGAAGAGCGTACGCCGGCCGACGTCGTGAATCTTGGCTACGTCGTCAACGTCATCGAGGATCCGGACGAGAGGGTCGTCGTCCTCGCGGCCGCGTGGAGCCTTGCCCGGAAGGTCCTCATCGTGTCAGCGCGCCTCGATTGGGAGGCGACCGACGCCGCCGTCGATTTCCAGGGCGACGGGATCGTCACCGGCAAGCGCACCTTCCAGAAGTTCTTTACGCAGGAAGAGCTCCGCCAGTGGATCGAACGAATACTCCACCGGCAGCCGGTCGCGGCGGCCCCCGGCATTTTCTACGTCTTCCGCGACGACGCCGACGAACAGTCCTTCGCCGTGAACCGGATCGCCCGGCGCGGGCAGGTCCCGGGCATCGAGCAGTGTCAGAAGCTCGTCGCCGGTCACCAGGAGCTGCTTGAGCCGCTCATGACGTTCGTCACGCAGCGCGGACGCCTTCCCGTCGACGGAGAGCTCCCGACCGCATCGCAACTGCCGCAGATCTTCGGTAGCGTCGCCCGAGCGTTCTCACTGGTCCGTCGAGTCACCCGCGCCGATCGCTGGGACCGCATACGGCTGGAACGCCGAGCCGATGTCCTCGTCTATCTGGCGCTGGCGGCATTCCCGAAGCGACCGCAGTTCGGCGCGTTGCCAGACACACTGCGGCACGACATCCGCGCTTTTTTCGGCTCGTACAAGACCGGCTGCACCGATGCGAACGCCCTTCTCTTCTCGGCCGGCGATCAGGACGCCGTAGATCGGGCGTGCCGCGACGCCGCCGTCGGCAAGCTGCTGCCGGACGCCCTCTACGTCCACCGCACCGCGGTCGAGCACCTCCCACCGGTGCTTCGTGTCTACGAAGGGTGCGGGCGCCAGCTCGCGGGCGCCGTCGACGACCTCACGCTAGTCAAGCTGTTCCGCCGGCGCGCACGGGTGTCGTACCTCGCTTACGAGGACTTCGACCGGATCGCGCACCCGGTGCTCCGGAGCGCGGTCGTCGCCGATCTAAAGCGCCTCGACATCCACTACCGCGACTACACCCGATCCGCGAACCCCCCGGTGCTGCACCGCAAGGAGCTGTTCGTGGCCGACGATTACCCTGGTCGCCCGCGTTTCGCCCGGCTGACCGCGCGCGAGGACAGGTTGGGACTGCTCAACGCGACCAGCACCATCGGCACTCGGGCCGGCTGGCTGGCCGTGCTGGCAGATCACGGCGTGTCCATCCACGGGCACCGGATCGTGCGTGCATTTTGATCCTCTGAGGACAGTTCAACGCAATTCCGGGGCCGGGATAGGGCGCCGTCTGTCCGCAGGCTCACGACACTCGTCGTCCGCAGGCATCGACAGGGTTGAGCGGCCGACCGTGGGCGATGGACGGGTGCGGCGGCGAGCGCGGCAGATGCAGAACCACGCGGCGGACCGAGCGGACCGCGTGGACCCCCAGCTTCAGGAGCCGGTCGCGCAGCCATGTCACCTCGCTGCGAGCACACGCAGTACTCGCCGCCCGCCGCCGCGCTTGAGCTCTCGGTTGGATGTACGCGCAGTCCGGCCGCACCCGATCGTGCGCCGGGGCGGCGCGCCGGAACAACCGCGTCTTGAGCCCCGCATCGTCCAGCTCCGCCGGCAGCGGCCAGCCCAACCCTTGGTGCACGGACCGCTGCAGATACAGCGACACCGTGCCCACGCCGATCGCGCAGGCTTGGGCTATCGCGCGGTGGGACACACCCGCTCGTGTTTGAGACGGAGAACCTCACGACTCTTCCTCACCAGTAGCCTCCGTGCCGGCATCGCCTCGCCCTCTTGTCGGAAAGGCCAAGCGTGCGGCGATCAGGCTACCGAGGAGTGTTCACGATGACCGGAACGGCTGTTTAACTTCCCCGGATCCCGTGCTCAATTCTTCCGCCGGATTCAGCGTTCACGATCCCCGGAAACTGGAAAGAGCCACGCCGGGTCCGGTCGCCCGCTGTCACGAAGCCGGGCCGTGCGGCTATGCCTTGCAGGCGGCCGCTTGAGCAGGGCCGGGTCCAACTGCTAGGTGTTCGCGCCGCCACTGGTGCCGCGCAAGCCGGGCTAGCGGATGAGGACCGACCGCCGGGACGCGCGGAAGCTGGCGGAGCTGCATCGGGCGGCTCTGCTGACGGAGGTGCGGCCGCCGACGCCAGCCGTGGAAGCGGCGCGGGACCTCTGCCGGCACCGCCCCGGCACCCTTCTGCTTCGCCGGGGCCTGCACTATCCGGGCCATGCGTGGACCCAGGCGCACCGGCGCTGGATCAATGGTCTCACGTGGCCGCATCCGGCCGACCGGGTCGCCCTGGACGACTACCTGCTGGCGAAATTGTTCGTCGTCTTGGCGGCCCGCTCCGACCTGACGACCTGTGGCGCCGCGGGCGATTGATGAAGGCAAAGGGGCTTGACAAGGTGTCATTCCATACCAGTTAGAGGCCCCTGCCGCCGCTCACCGCCAAACTATCTGACGGGCCAATGATGAGCGGTGGCAGAGCCGCTCACGCCCATGGGAGCTCAGAGAGTTCCTTGATCTTCTCGGCGACGAGCTTTGCCCTTGCCTCGATGAACGCCTCGTATCGTTTCTCCACGCTCCCTTCGCCGGCAATAATGTCGTAGGGCACGAGGTGCGAATGGACCCGCTGCCGCAGTTCCTCCTCTTTCAGTCCTTTCTGTTCCCCGAGGATCCACGTCATGTAGTCCGCCGGATCCTTATTCGACAGGGACTGGTTTCCTTGCTTGCTCAGAATTACACCGTTCAGTCCGTGGTTGATCGCGGGTTTCGGTACCTTGCCGGTCAGAATATTTCGCGAGAACACGTGGTGTCTGTCCAGGTTTCCCGCTCCTGTCAATTCCCGCACCTTTCTCGCGTCCAGCGTGTAGTGGGTAAGCCACTCGCTCGGCCTCTGACTCAAAGTGAGGGCTGCGATAGCGCGTCCCAGCCTCGGCGTTCCCCTAATCCATGGTATGGGCTTGTCTATCCCGAACGTTTCCGCCGTCGGAAGCGGGTACTCCTCATCGCTAAAGATCGGAGGTGCGTCACCGTGACTGAATGTTCCCGTCTTCCCGATCTGTACGATCCACCTTCGCAGCGCCTTGTAGTCCTCGAACAATCGGTCGTTCGCCTTTGCTTCGTAACGGTCTGTGAAGAACGCCCGCCACAGGTATGCCGAGACCAGCTTGTTGCAGATCCCCACTCGGTTCGCCTGCGTCACGCTTGTGAGAACTTCCTGGAGGCTCGCAACCACGTGCAACGGCGGTAGCGCGGGCAGTGTGTCCCTTGTCGGCGCTCCGTGGTCGGCTACAGTATTAAGTCCCCTTTCTATGTTCTCGAGCAACTTGTCCAGTCTGTCGTTTGCTTCGTCCTTGTCCAGTTTGAAGAGGTTGCCGACAACCTCTTCAAACCGCTGCTTTTTCGGCGCGACTCCCGTCGGCCTGAGCGTGAGACATGCTCCGAACAGTAGCCATTCACCCAGCGGAGCGATTACGCCTTCGTCATCGTCATCGTCTTCTCCGACGTTGCAATAGTGGCGTGTAACTTCGCTCTGTTGGTGGAATTCGCTGATTCGTTCGCGCAGATTCTCGTCGCCTTTACCGCTCGCAAGAGCCACCGCGATGTCGAACTCGTTGACCTTAACCGAGGACTTGTTCGACTGCACAAAGATGTCGATGGCCGTGTGTTTATCCGTCTGGGCACTGAGTTCGCAGTAGTGGAGATCGCGGCGCAGCAGCACCTGTTCACGAAGTGCAACAATCGCCCTTTCGAGATTCCTTGCTGCCCGTGGGTCGTCCTTCCGGGCGGTGATGCTCCACTCCCAAATCTCACCGCCTTCGGCTTCTTTCGTCACTCGGTTTAGGAGAATGTCAACCGGAACCAAGTCTGCTGCGTAGGCGTCCGCCGGTCTTCGCATGGCTTTGCCGGTCGCTGACCCATCGGCCCAGAACACAATATCCCGCACTGACACGTCGCGATTTTCTAGGCTTTGTACCTTCACGTAGTACCGAACCGGTGCCGTCCCGTTGAATACCTGCCACAGCGACGTCAGGCGTTGTTGGCCGTCGAGTAGAAGTTCCTCGGGCTCCTGTTGCCAGTTGCCTCGGATTCCCTTCAGCGTTCTTGAACGGAACTTTGGACTCCCGTTGGCCTTGAGCACAAGAAACACACCCGTCGGGCGGTTCATAAATACCGCCGTTAGGTAATCGGCAATCGACTGCCTGCTTTTCCAGACATAGCTGCGCTGAAACGAGGGTAGAGCTATCACTCCTTCCTCGGCCCGCTCAAGCCATTCTTGAACTGGTCGTTTTCCGAATTTCGGGGGCTCCGGCTTGGACATGGTGCGGTTTCCGTTGTCGTTGGTCGTCCTCGAGGCCAGCGAGTTCGGTGTCGGTGAGGATGCTGAGCGCGCGGGTGCCTCGGTCCCGCCACTCGCTCACGGTTCTGCGGTCGTTACCGCACGATCTGGCCCCGGTGCCACCGTCTTGACGATGCCCCACATAATGGTCGTCACGTCCTGCGACGGCACGACGCTCAGCTCGAACGACGCCTGTATCGAGCTCACAGAACGGCATAGGCACTTTAGCTCGTCGGTCGTTCGCAACGGCGAACTAGGATTCGCCTCCAGAACCTTGGCGAGGGTTCGGATCAGGATGGTCCGCACCGCCACCGAGCCGAACACAGAGTTCCGCGATACGACGAACGTCACCAGGTCCTCCCAATACTGCTGACTGTCCGGATGCACGACCGCCCGTATCTCGCGTTCCAGTCCCTCGCCCTCGTTTGTTGCCACTTCCGCGACCAAACGTTCCCGCCACCACGCCCGTGCCAGCGGGCAGTTGACGTACACCGACCGGTTCCCGCGCGCTTCCGGCAACCCCCCGAGACGCCTGAGCACCGTTCGCACGCATTTATCCAGCAGCGACGTGGCCTCGTCTCCAGTGGCCTTCAAAGCCGCGTCGATCCGCTGCGCGCCGCTCACGTTCCCGGCACCGTTGGCCGCCAGGAAGCCCGACTCGATCCTCCCCTCCTCGATGTGCCGGTACGTCACGCGTCCCCAGAACTCCGTGCGACAGGCGATTCTGGGCGTTAACCCGCGCCACATCTCGAACAGACGCCGCTCCGTATCCGACGGCGGGTTCCCGAACTCCGCCTCCGACATCCGGTCGGCCAGCGGCTGGAGTGCAACTCCCTCCTGTACCCCGACGGCATCTTTGATGTACGCCAGGAACTTGCCGCTCTCCCGGGCCGCCGCGAGAAACTCCCGTTGTGCAGGGGAACCCTTGGCCGACTTCCGGATTAGCGATCGGCGCAGCCGTGTGTACTCGCCGTTGTGAAACTCCTCGTACACAGCCGCCTCAGTCCTCACCACTGTCGCCGGGCGACTCGCCCACCCGGTGCGGATACAGCCTCGTCGCAGCCAACTCCGGCGAGAAGTCGGGCGCCGACCAGTGCGGCAAACCGTGTTCCTTCAGCATCTCCGCCATCGCCTGGAGACCGCGATAGGACTGCCAGCCGCCTTCATCCTCTTCGTCGTCCGCATAGTCCGCCTTGAGTACGCCGAAGCACGCGCTCACTATGTGGGTCACTATGTGGCTGCGGCGCGGGTCTTCCGAGTCGTACTTTAGAAACCGGTGAAGAGCCGGGGCGAGATGAGCACGGAACTGGAATCCCTCTCGGTCCTTCGCCTCGACGTGGAACTCGCCATCGGACAGCGTGGGGTCCCGTTCGAAGATCAACATGTTCAGCACCGAGGAGCGCATGAGCACCACGTCGCTCAACGCCAGCCGCATGCCCGGTTTGAACGACACCGTACGTCCATGCCAGAGCTCGTGGACGCCGTCCCGTTCCCGGTCCAACGTCTTCGTGAAGGAGGACACCACCACCACCATCGGCGTGAACATCGGCGGTTCTCCGAGGTCGCCGCTCTCCCAGCCTATCACCTGGGTATTCGACTCCGACATGTGGCTGACGCGATATGAAGAGACCGGGGAAGCCACCGCGCAAACGAACTGCGCAAGCCCATTCGCAATCACGTCGTTGATCAGCTTCGCGCCCTCGATGCGGTGCCGCACGGTGAACGAACTCGCGTCGGCCCCCGGCTCGAATCCCACCACGTATCGTCCCTCCGGAAACGAGGTGTTGCCCGACTCCAGCGCGGGGAACGCGTGCGCCCGGACGGCGCTGTCGGGCGATCTCGCCTCGGTGACAACCTCATCCATCGGACAGTGCCTCGCCCTCCGTATCGCCGCCGTCGCTCGATGAGATCTGCCGGTTGCTCACCACCTCGATCCGGAGTGCGGGATCCTGGCCGGGCAGGAGCCGCATCGCCCCTGCTGGTATCGCATAGTCCATCTCCACCACGAGCCTTGCGTTCGCCGCAAGCGATCCCAGTTTCGCACCGACGGCCCCGTCGCCGTTCCTCACCAGTTCCTGGTCCGCCAGCGGGCGGCCATCCACCGTCACGTTCGACAGCAGTACCGCCGCCGCCTGGGCACGCGTCTGCCGGTCGCAGGTCGCATCCACGTTCTCGTCGACGAACATCCGCAATTCCGCATCCTCGAAGTCCTCCGCACATTCCACATGCACCGTGCGCCTGCATTCGCCTGTGGGCACAGCGGCGATCCGGAATCTCGGCTCCACCACAATCCGTCGGTCCGGCCTTTTTTGGCCACCCCCGCCGCCGCCTTCTCCTGGTCCGCCGGAGTCTTGCTTCCCCACCTTACGCCTCACCATCGTCGACCGTCGCGCGGTTCCCACCCGGCCCCAAAATGACGGCTGGCGACCGCCCCGGCCCTGCCCCTCAACGCCGTCGAACTGGAAGGCCAGGATGTCCTGGGGGATGTAGACGTCCTCTGTCGACACGGGGACCAGTTCCGCGATCCCATCGCGAATTGCGCGCAACGCCTCCCGTAGCGCCTTCCGCCGATCTGGCTCCATTTGCTTCAGCGCCAGCTTGTCGTGGAGCGGCGTCTCGGCCTCCCGGATCAGTTCGAAAAACGCGCCGTCGTGGTCTGAACTGAGCAGAAGCAGCGCCTGGAACGGCTGCCGATCCGCGAAGGCGTTATGGAACATCGGTAGTTCTTCCGTGATCCACATCCCGTTTCGGCAAAGGCCCACGCTCCGCCGACCCGATTCCCTGCGCAGCAGCCGCACCGCGACGTGTCCCTGCGCCGTCCCGATCTCGTGCGACTCCCCGTAGACGAGCGTCTCGTACGCCTCGTTAGCCTTCCGCCCGCCAAGGAACGCGCCCGTTCGCCCCAGGCGCGGCTCGTCGCGATACGGGGCAAGCGCCGCCGGCAACGTGACCGCGTCCAGCACGCCGCTCCGTTCCGAGTCCACCACCTCCACCACCAACCGTCCTTCGTGGATCGCCTGGAAGAAGTTGAAAGCCGCCGCACTGAACACCGCGTCGCGCAACGACTGCTCATGCTCGAAGTTGTTGAACGCCGGGATGATCACCGCCGCCCCGTGTCCGTGCTCATCGCCAATCAAATCAATCGCCGCCGCGACCATCGGGGGGATGGCGTCGCCTTGAGCCAGGGTGAACGGCACATCGGCCGAAACCGGCTCGAACGCCTCCAGGTACACGCCGCGCCCCGACCGGCTCCGCCGCCAATCGCCTTCATCCCGGTGGGACGCCAACACCGCCTGCCCCGCGCCGTAGCTCTGGCCGTTCACCGTCAGCCCGCCGTACATCACATATCGCAGGTTTGATGCCGGGACCACCACCGAGTGTCCGTTGCCGAACGTCCCGGAAGCGTTGACGCCCTTAGCGCTCACGCCGTCGCTCAGCAGCGCCGACATCCGCTTGCCGTCCAGTCCCACCCCGTTGTCGGTCACCCACAGGACGTCGTGCGACTCCTTCCGTAGCGTCCGCTCGATCCGCTCCACCACGGCGCGTGCGCTACCGGCGGGCGGCTGCTCCTTTACCGCCTGCCGAAACGCGATGCGGTAGCTCTCGATTCCCGGGATCTGGTCCAACGCACACGCGCTTCGCTCGAACCGCACTTGAGCGCATGGCTCTTGAGCCTCGATCAACGCCGCGTCTAGAGAATTCTGGATGAGTTCCCGCACAACCGCGGCCGGCCGAAGGTCCGAAAACGCGGCGATACCCGCCGGCGTGAACCCCGCACGGTCCGTGCTATAGCCGAACTGGAGGTCCGGCACTGCCGCATTCGCCTGCTTCACTCCCATCGCCCCAACCCCTTCATGCGGCTACTGCCAACCGCCCGACTGAATGCGCCCAAAGCGACTTCGATGTCCTCCTCCGTCGTAAAGCGGCCCAACCCCACGCGCACACCGGTCGACGCCTCTGCGTGGCTGCACCCTAGCGCGGCCAGCACGTGGGACACGGACGCCTTTCCGGAAGAACAGGCCGCGCCGGTCGAGATCGCGATCTCGGCCTCAACCATCGCCACAAGCTTATCGCCGGAGATCCCGCGGAACCCGAAGCTCAACGTCCCCGGCGCCCGCGTCTCGAGCGAACCAAAGTGGTGTACATCCGCAGCCATCGCATCGATTCCGGTGCGCAGCCTCGCAGCCAATCCCGCCATCCGCTCGGCGTCGGCCGGCAGCTCTTCCACCGCCAGATCGGCGGCCTCCCCGAATCCACACACTAGCGCCGTCGGCACGGTCCCCGACCGCAGGCCGCGTTCCTGACCGCCTCCGGTCGACATCGGCCGCAGCAACGCGTCATCCGCCACGTAGAGCGCACCCACCCCCTTCGGTCCGTAGAGCTTATGCGACGACATCGATAAGAGATCAGCGCCTGAAGCCTCGACGTCCACTTCGATCCGGGCGGGCGCCTGCGTCGCGTCGGTGTGGAAGAGCGCTCCGTGGCGGTGGCAGAGCGAAGCGACGTCCGTGAGCGGCTGGATCACGCCGATCTCGTTATTCACGGCCATGGCCGACACGATCAGCGTTCTGTCGTCAACCGCATCCTCCAGCCGATTGAAGTCCACGAGCCCGTCCGGCCCCACCGGCAGCACGAGCGCCTCGAACCCCTGTCGGCCCAGATCCTCGACGGTCTCAAGAACGGCCGCGTGTTCCGTGGCAAGCGTCACGATGCGCCGCCGCTCGGGCGGGGCGGCCCGGGCCACGCCCCGTAGCGCGAGGTTGCAGGACTCCGTCGCCCCGGACGTGAACACGATCCGTTGCGGATACGCGCCCACGAGTCCGGCCACCCGGCTCCGCGCCGTGTCCACGGCGTCAGCTGCCGCCCGTCCGTAAGCGTGTTGACGCCCGTGCGGGTTCCCGAACACGTCGAACGCCTCGACCATCGCGCCGGCCACTCGTGGGTCAAGCGGCGTCGTGGCCTGACAATCCAGGTAGATGGGCCGTTTCGCCACGGCTAGTCCGTGCAGTCGCAGGGCAACAGGCTGTCGTCGAATTCCGCCAGCTCTGCCTCGTCGCCTTCCGCAAGCACCCGGTAGGTGAATCGGCTGCCGGCGCCGAAGAAACCCAGGAAGTCGTGCTCCAGTTCCGTCTGTATTACCCGCTCCTCGGCCACGAGATCCCGCCCGTAGGCCTCCTCCATGCGCTGCCACCATGCGACATCACAGGGCGTCCCGCTGAGCGGCCCGTACCCGGGCGGGGCATCCCGATTCATGGCCGCCACCATTTCGCGGTGCACCTTGCGCAGCGTGGGGCCGCCCTTCAGGAAGCAGTACACACAGTTCGAAAGCCCACTGTCTGGCGGCAGGGACAGGCCCCACTTCTGACGGCCCCAGAACGTGTTGACGTCCGACGCCGCCACGTGCATATCCACGAGGGGCATGTATACATGCTCACCCTCGTATCCGGGCGCCTCGGGACCGCTGTTCCGTTCCTTCAGCCGGCCGACCCTCGTGGGCTCATCGGCCCGCAATCCCACAAAGGCCACGTACTCGACCCCGCCCTTACCGAACACCGCCAGGTCGCCTTGCGCCTTGCCCTTCAGCCACGTGTTGTCGATCACCCCCCATGCGGCCGAGAACTCGTCGTACCGCTGTTCGGGCCGGACGTACGGTCGACTCCAGCCGTACCGCTTCTTCGAGATGTAGATCTCCTCGGGCACTTCCCCGCCGTTGCGCTGGTGCCGCGCATACATCGCCTTGCCGTCTATACGGGACGTCGAACCGAAGTGTCCGAGGCGCGAGATCGACGCCTTGCATGCCAACCAGTCGCGCAGAAAAAAACGGGTCGTGCCGAGCTTCATGTTCGTCGTGCAGATGCGCCGGAACTGGTTCGGCACGAACCCGGACCACGACATCAACTCCTCGAACACCTCGCCCCCCCAATGGAAGCCGTCCGGGTTGTCCTCCGACCACGGTTCGTCGTTCACTAGGCGATAGCTCGGCAGCCTCGTCCACTCGCCCTTGCGGGCATCTTCATAGGTCTGGAACTCGACAAGGAAGAAAGGAATCCCGTGCTTCTCCGTCGCCGCTTTGCATTTCCTCACGAAATCGTACGTCCGAGGATGCTCGCTCGACGTGTTGTTGAACACCACAACATCCCCGCGGTCCGACTTCAGGATACCGTTTGCGAGGAGTGTCAGCAGAAGCATGCCGCTCGACCGGCCGCCCGAAACCTTGACCACGTGTGGCAATTCCGCGTGGTGCTTATCGAGGTAGATGAACTGGTATACCCGCTGCGGATCGTGGGCCTCCGGCGTCCGACGAACCCGCTTCGACACCATCAGCTTCGGCGCATCGCTGATCGGGGTGTCCGGCGCCGGCCCCGTCGGTCTCGCCCGCAAGGGAGCGGTCGTGGTCCTTGTCACATCAGCCACTCGATCAATCCCCCTTTCCAACCCCGTTCCATACCGGCGCCCAGCGGCGTCTGGACCTGGCGCGGCGCGGGCACTCTCGCGCTGTCCCCGAAGCCGTTGCGCCGCATCCACTGGATCTCGTCGACCGTCACCGTGTCCGCCGTCCGGTCGTAGAGCCACGCAGCTGGCGGCTTCGAGCCGCGCCAGCTGGGCGAGTTACTGAGGTTGCCCCGATCCCCTCGGACGGGTTAACGCTTTCGGGTTCACATCATGACACGTCCTTGATGAACGTGGTTTGGCGGAGGAACCCAGTGGACGGGTCTTTACCCCCCGCGTCCCAAATCGCGGCCGGTGACTACGCGCCGGCCTTCCGGAGCGAGTCCGAGCTCCGGCATGGCAAGTGCTGTTGACAGACAGCACTCTGTCACCACGCAGGCTCTCTCATGACGACCGATGTCGATCGGAAACGCCCCTTCTGGTCTTCGGCTGAAATGCACAGACCGAAACGGACGGCAACTCACTGCGGCAGTTGCTTACGCCTCAGTGGGCGCGTCTTCCGCGTTCCCCGCGTCACCGCTCCTGGTAGCCTCAGCCTGTGTCCTGCGTTCCGCCCAATAGTTCTTCATCCGGTCCGAGACCGCTTGCTTTGCCTCGGCTGACATCTCGCGGCGCCTACGCTTCGCAGGCTGCCTGGAAGGCGCGGCCGGGCGCGACTTCACACCAAGGGCTGCGATCGCCGCATCGATTCGAGCGACACTGTCCAGCAATTCAGACCGTTGGTCATTCAGCAGGGCGATGACGTCTTTCATTCGTAGCTCCTTTGTCTCCCACCCGCTACGAGTAGTAGTGTAGTCGACGAAACCATCCTGGCGCTCTCGAACGCGAACGGCGCGGCCGGCCAACGTCGGCCCGACTGGCGTGCTGGCTGGCGATGCCGGCCATGGGTTCGCAGGCGGCAGCGGTGCTCGCGATCCACCCGCCGCCATCGAGTTGCTCGAAAAGCTCGACCGCGAGCTGCTCACCAGCGACGATGCCGAGCAGCTCTTTCGGCGTCTCGAAGGTCCGCGCCGCCGTCCTTGCGACGCACTCGACGCGCTCGGAGGAGACGACGCCTCCACCCGGACCCGTGATCCGGAAACCGTCGCGGCCTCCTGCGTCCCCGACTCCCCGGACAGTCCGTTCTGCTACGCCTCCAGCTTAGATTTTAACTCCGCTTCATGTTCTCTTATAAACGCTATAATCTCATCGGTCATGGAAAGCAACGTTGTCCACTGCTCCTTATAGAGCGTGACTGGAAAGCGACCGAGACCATAGACCGACACGCCGCCCTTCGCGCTGATCTTGAGGCTTACGGTGCGACCACGATCGCTCTTCAGGCGCTCATTTTCTGCTTTAAGCCGCTCGATTTCTGATTGCAGATTGTCGTCTGCCATGTGGTGGCTCCCAAAAATAGAGTGATAACACGAGGCATCGCGTCTAGAGGCTCCGATTGTATCCGGGACTGCGGTTAGCGGGCCAGAGCCGACGCAGGGAGAGTAGCGAGGACGGCAGAAGCCGCATACCCACCGCCGCAGACGTGTTCCGGACCCAGCCCGGAGCAGCGACCACGGTCAAAGCAGCACTTGGCCGCTATCCGCATGCTCGGCGACTGGCTCGTCGTCAGCCAGGTCCTCCCGGTGAACCCCGTGGCGGCCGTGCGGGGACCGAAGCACGTCGTGACGAAGGGGCGCAACGCCCGCGCTGACGCCGGCCGAGACGCGCTCGCTCCTCGACCGGATCGACCCGGGGCCGCTGGTCGATCTGCGCGACCGGGCGCTGCTGAGCGTGCTGGTCTACAGCTTCGCGCGGGTGAGCGCGGCGGTCGGGATGCGGCGGCAGGACTACTTCCGGCAGGGGCTGCGCGGCTGGCTGCGGCTGCACGAGAAAGGCGGCAAGCGGCACGACGTGCCGGCCCACCACCGGGCCGAGCAGGCCGTGGCGGCGTACGTCAACGTCGCCGGCCTCGACGACCCGAAGGCGCCCTTGTTTCAGAGCGTCGACCGAGCCGGCCGGCTGACGGGGCGGATGCTGGGGCGCCGCGCCGTGCTGGCCATGATCAAGCGCCGGGCGGCGGGCGCGGGGCTGCCGGCGTCGACCTGCTGCCACACGTTTCGGGCGACGGGGATCACGGCGTATCTGTCGAACGGGGAAACGCTCGAGCACGCGCAGCAGATCGCCGGGCACGCGTCGCCGAAGACGACGAAGCTCTACGACCGTACGGCGGACACGATCTCGCTCGACGAGATCGAACGCATCGTGATCTAGCGATGACGCGGTCGACGGCCGCGCGCGCTTCGGCCCGTTCGGCCGACTCGAGCCCGCGGCCCGCGCGCCGCGCCCGGCCGGCCGTCGCGAAGATGGCCGCCAGGTTCGCGGCGGAGCACGGAGCGGCCTGGCCGCGGCCGCGGTCCGCGCTCCGCCGGCGGAAGCCGGCCAGCACGCGCCCGGTGGCCGGCCCGGCCGGATCCGGATCGCCCGCGAGCTTGGCGCGCAGGCGCGCAGGCGCGCCGCGGCTCGTCTCGAACAGCTCGGCCAGGTACGCGGCCAGGCGGCCGTCGTCGAGCTCGCGGGCGGCGAGCCAGGCGTCGAGCCGCTGGAGGGCGGCGTCGGCTGGCGTCTGTGGCTACCTGCGGGGAAAATATCAGCCACGAAAACTAACTTTATCGTGGCTGATATAAGGCGCAGCGATGCTAGGAAACACCCGGCTGCAATACTCCTATATATATATAAAGGTACCCTGCCCTTGCGACTAGACTCCCGGGGCCTCGTCCCACGGCGAATCCTCGTCTCCCTCAGCCGCCGGCCCGTCCTCTGACTCTCCTTGAACACGGCGGCGCACTCGAGCTGCAAAGGACTGGTAGCTGTGTTCGCCGTCCACATAGCCCTCCAGTAGATCTCGAAATTCATTGAAGCGCTCGTGTGCCGCCGGCAGAAGTCCCGGTAAACGCTCTGTAATGAATCGCGTCAAGCGAGTGTGAGGTTGATTTCCAATGCGAATGTCGTGATACCCCAGCAGATCCTTGCGTTTGACTAGGGTGGCAAGCGCTTCGTCGGCCGCAGAGTAGAGCTGGTTGTACGTCTCGTGGAAGAGAACGCCGCACGGGTACAGCACGTGCACGGTCACGAACGGGAGCCGTCTGGCGATCAGGACGGGAACGGCGTCTAGATCCAGCGATTTCCGTAGCAACTCCCTTGTTTCTGAGCGGTTCGGATAGATCCACTGACGTAGATTCTTTGATTCAATGGCGGCGAGGGTGCCTTGTGGAATACCGAGGCCGAAGTCGACGACCCCCCGGTGGGTTTGGCGACCACTGATGATCTCTGGCTCTATCTTGCTGTAGAGCGTCGCATCATCGTGCTCGTCAAGGTCGCGGAAGCCACCGAAGAACTGAACTCCGGGGGCAGCGGCATGCAGGTTCTGCAAGGCGCGAAAAATGGCGATCTCGAGGGCTTGGCCAACGCGCTGCGTGAAGTCGTGCTCGGAAGTCCTGGCGTAAATGGGCTGAAGCTCGTCCAGGCGTCGCTGAACTTCACGGTCGGAGGTCGTGTTCAGGTGATACCAAGGAACGCCGCCGGTTTCGCGCCTCACGATCTCACGTCGGGCCACCAAAGCGGCCCGGACGTCGGTCAGGACGTGCGGGTCAATGCGCTGATCGTACGGCCCGGCATCTGAAATCTTCTGTTCCAAGGTGCGGTCGGTGGCGACGCCATGAGCGCGCAGCACACTCCGTAGCCGCTTTTCTGCGAGCAGTTCCCGGTCGGCGCGTGTACGTCGTCGAGTCAACCTGAGTCCGAACGTCGCTGGATGGGCTTCGAGATGGTGGCCCACGTCAGGAACGGGAACTCCATGTTACCGCGCCAGCGGTGTGCGTTTTCAGCGGCTCCCGTTGAGCGCCAGCAGCCCGCCTGCGCGCGGGCGCTGCTCCATTCCCTGTCCGGAACCTCCTTTCCGCGATCTGCAGCAGCAGCTGCGCGGTCATGGCGAGCAATTCGCCGACCTCGGGGAGCGGTTCGAGACCCTGACGGCCACCGTGGCACGCATCGACGAACTGCTGAACCTAGTACTCAGCGGCAACGGCCGATAATGGGGTTTGGGGAGCAATGGAACGGAAAGTACGGTTAGCGACCGCCGTCAGCGGGGTTTCTGAGCGGCCGGAGCTCGCCCCGAGCGACCGATTCAGGTACGGCGAACGAGTAGCGTCCCAGCAGGTTGATGTGCTCGTGGCCGAGCGGTGACAGTCTCGCCTCGTCTTCTGGACGCACCGAGTGGCCATCTGCGCGATGCAGGTCGAGGGCCGCCTGCATATAGATGGTGTTCCACAACACAATCATGTTGACGACGACGCCGAGTGCGTCGAGCTGGTTTTCCTGGCCTTCACGGTAACGTTGCCGCAGTTCGCCACGTTTGCCGTGGAAGACGGCGCGGGCCAAGGCATGGCGACCTTCTCCCTGGTTCAGCTGGATCAGCGTGGCGCGACGTTTGGCCTCATCGTCGAGGTACGTCAACGTGTGGATTGTCTTGTCGATCCGTCCGAACTCCGCGAACGCCTGCGCCAGGCGCGTTGGCCGATCCCCCACCTGCAGCGTGCGCATGATACCGGTGGCCGGTACGCGCCCGAGTTTCAGCGAGCCGACCGTCCGCAACATATCGTCCCACTGTGGGGTGATTCGGTCGAGGTTGACGGATTGGCGTGCCACGCGGTTAAGCGGGCCGTAGTCGGCCCGGGAATCGATCCGCCAGAAGCGGGTACCGCCGATGTCGGCGAGCCGCGGACTGAAGCGGTAGCCGAGCAGGCGGAAGAGACCGAACACCACATCCGAGTAGGCCCCGGTGTCGGTCATGATCTGCGTGGGCTGCAACTCTGTCTGCTGTTCGAGCGCGACCGCGAGCAGCACCAGGCTGTCGCGCAACGTCCCCGGGACCGTAATGCCGTGCAGGCCGGTGAACTGATCGGACACGAGGTTGTAGTAGGTGACGCCCCGGCCGATACCGAAGTACTTGGGGTTGGGCCCCGCGTGCACGGTGCGCACCGGCACCACGAAGCGCAGGCCGTCGGCGGAGGCCACCTCACCACCGCCCCAGGCGCGCGCCAAGGGGATCCCGGTTTGCGCCGCGACGAGGCGCGCGTTCGCCGCGCGCAAGGTCTCGTCGCGCAGGTAATTCTGGCTGACCCAGGACAGGCGATCGCGCCGCAAGCTCTGAGTTTCGTGGCGCACGAGTGGCTCGAGGCCGGTGTTGCAGGCTTCCGCCAGCAGCACGGCGCAGACGCTGACGCCAAGATCCGTGACCCGCGCCGCGCGTTCGCTGACGTGCGTAAACGCGACGGCGAAATCTGTACGCGCCGCGATCTCGAGCAGGATCTCCGGCAGATCGACACGGGGCAACCGTCCCGCGATGGCGGTTCGCAGCGCCACCAGCGACGCGGGTTCCTCGACCTTGTCGAGGGGGCTCACGATCAGCTCGTCCTTCCCGTCGATGCGTTCGAAACGCACGGCTGGATTATTGGGGAGGCGCGCGGCCACCGCGCGGTAGGTCTGATCCAGCTCGTCGCTTAACGCGGCAAGGATCGGTTCTGGGCGAGGACTGTAGCCAAGCGTTCGACACATGATCGGCCGCGCCGCCTCCCACTCGGCGCCAGCCAGGAGATTGCGCCGCGGATCGGCATACCGCCAGCTCGGCGTCACGAAGACATCCCGCCGGCGCAGCGCCTCGCGCAGTTGGTCGAGGACGCAGAAGGTGTAGGCCCGGTGATCGACCGCGTCGTTCGCGCCGTACACGTATCGCCGCCAGGCTGTCGTCACGACCGCAGACGGCGCCACGTCCTGGGCCCGCGCCGGCGCTTCACGACGCTTGAGATACTCGAGCGCTGCGACGACAGCCGCGCCGGCCGGAGCGGCCTCAAAGTGCACCTGGTGCAAGAGGGTTGGCAGGAACAGCCGCACGCGTCGGTACCTCGTCTGCAGCTCGGTGTAGAACACGTCATCCGGCGGCCGCACCAGTGTGCTCAGTGTCCCGAGGGCCTCGGCCAGGGTGGCGCGGGGGACACGCGCGAACACGTGGTCGCGCAGCACGTTGTCCGGGAGAGCGGGATCGAGGAGCGCCGCGCAGGCGTGCGCCAACGTGAGGGCAAGCGCATCGAGATCCTTAAGGCTGCGCAACCGTGCTTTCCGATCCGCTTTTTCGGCGGCACCAAAGATGTCGCGTAACAGTCGGTCGAGGACCTCGAGCGCGTCATCCTGTGCGGAGGCTTCGAGCGAGTGGACGAACGCGACCAACGTGGCGGCTCGGCGTAACGCTGGCAACCGTGCGACCGCGGTGACTTTGGCTTTCTCCGCAAAGCGCGCCAGGGCTGCAATTCGCGTCGGCGCGATCGCGGCGGCCGCTGGCACGGTGATGCTGAGGCTACGGACGGCGTTCAGCCGCTCGAGCGCACGCACCAACGCCGGGCCACTCACCATCGCGGCACCCGTCCGCAGCGTCACGAGTGATGAGCTGCGCCCTTCATCTGGCACGCGCAACAGATCTTTGAGGCGGCGCTGCTGTGGCGGACTGATGCCGCTCGCCAGCACGCGCCACACGCGCACGTCGACGCGGTGCCGCAGCTTGGCCACGAAGCGCTCCAGCGTCGTCGCGCCCGGCAACAACACCTTGTGGGCGAGCATCCAGGTCGTCGCCCGATCGAACAGTGCGCTCGGACGTTCGGTGCCCGTCCAGCACTGTGCGTAGAGCCATCGCGTGAGGCCAAACCCGGCCGCGCGATCCGCGAGGTCGCGATACCCATATTCCGTCCGGATTTGTGCGGCATGAGCGAAGCGCCACTTGCCGTCTCGATAGCCGGTCAAGTCCGTGGTCGTATCGATGCCAAGTTGCCGGCTCATTGTGGCGAGTACCGCCGGTGGCACGGCCGTCGGATCATCGAGGAACGTCCCCACGAAGCGCACCGTGGTGAGCTGCAGAGCGAATCCGAGGCGGTTGGCATCGCCGCGTTTCTCGACGATCTGCGTGTGATCGCTGTCATCGAGGTGGAAGTACCTGGCCAGCTCTTGGGTTGACGGGTCGCCCAGGTACTGGCCGTAGCTGTCGCGCTGCGCCGGGCTCAGGAAGCTCACGGGCATCGCGGCCTCCCGACGTGGCGGAGTTGCATAAACGATGGTTTGCGCACGGAGGGGCGATCGGCAGGAAACCCCACGTTTACAGGGTGCAAAACAGTATTGCATTACCAGGCACGTATGCAATACCTTTACGCAATCATGCTCATCGGCTACGCGCGCGTCTCCACTGGCGAGCAAACTACCGCCGCTCAGGTCGCCGCGCTCAAAACCTCCGGCTGTGAGCTCATCTTCCGCGACAACGCCTCCGGCGGCCGCTGGGATCGGCCCGAGCTGCACAAGCTGCTCAGTCAGCTCCGGAAAGGCGATGTGTTGGTCGTCTGGACACTCGATCGCCTGTCACGCTCCCTGCGCGATGTACTGACCATCATGGAGCGGGTGCAGGAGCGCCACGCAGGCTTTCGCAGCCTCAAGGAAGCGGTGGACACCACCACGCCCGCGGGTCGGATGATGATGCAGATGGTCGGCGCGTTCGCCGAGTTCGAGCGCGCGATGCTCAAGGAACGGACCAAGGCGGGCCTCGACGCCGCGCGCAAGGAAGGCCGGATCGGCGGCCGGCCGCCGAAGCTCAAGCCCCACCAGCAACAGGAAATTGTGACGCTCGTCAAGCAGGGGAAGAAGACCGCCGCCGACGCGGCGCGCCTGTTCGGCGTCCACCCGGCAACGGTGTCGCGGCTACTCCGGCGGACCTAGATCGAGTCTTCTACCGTACTTTCGGTTCCATTGCTCCCCAAGCCCCGATCACGGCGTATCTGTCGAACGGGGGGACGCTCGAGCACGCGCAGCAGATCGCCGGGCACGCCTCGCCGAAGACGACGAAGCTCTACGACCGGACGGCGGACACGATCACCGTCGACGAGATCGAGCGCATCGTGATCTGATGGCCGGCAACGCCGGTAGCGCCGCCCTCACCCGAGTTCGGCGAGCGACAGCACCAACTGCACCAGGTCCGCCTGCCGCGAAATTGTTTCCGCGTGCTCAGGGGGTCCTTTCATCTTGCCGCTACCACCACACGAGTTTGATGAGACTCCGAAATCCTACGTTAAGCAGGTGACCGCTGGTACCCGCGAGCCGCATGGCGAAAGAAGGCCTCCCGGACGCTCGTCCTGGAACTGCGAGGATTGAGCGGTCACGTTCACTCGAGCGCCAGGATCGCATCCCGCAGCTCTACCACGTGCACTGCCTTGATGGCCGTCATGCCTGCTGTCACGATGCGGTCCGTGTAGGTCGGCCTTGGCCTCGATCGAGGCAGCGTCGTACGCCGCCATGAAGCGCGCCGTCGAGGACGACCGGGCCATCTTTCTCGGCGGCGCGGAGCTGTTCCGCTGACCTGGCAAAGCCTTCTGTCGGGCGCTTGGAATCCCCGACGTGCGCCACCGTCGCGCGAAGGACGCGACGACGAACGAGCGTTTACGACACATGCTGATCGGCTCCGCCCGTGTCTCGACGGCAGACGGTTCCCCGTCGCTCTGGACCTGCAACTCGGCGCGCTGCGGGCCGGCGGCGCGGACGCGGCGCTATCCGGACCGGTCGAAGAAGGCGAGGCACCTGCGCGCGAGCGGCTTGCGGCGTCCCTTCTCGGTGAGCACGCCGCAGTAGGCGCGGTCGAATTCGACGAACCCAGCGCCGAGCGGGACCAGCACGCCCGCTTCCAGCGGCCGCTCGATGAAGTGCCGCCAGCCCAGCGCGATGCCATGCCCGGCGACGGCCGCTTCCAGCACGTAGGTGTAGCTATCGAGTCCGAGGCGGCGCGGCGACCTGTCCGGGGTGCCGGCGACCGCGAACCAGTCCTCCCATGACGCCCAGCCCTCGTTGGGCCGCAGCAGGTCGAGAAACGTCAGCGCGCTCCAGCCGGTGACGGGCCCGGCGAGGGTCTGCACGTGGGCGGCGGCATAAGCGGGCGAGCAGACGGGTCTGACCGCCTCCCTGTGGACTACCACCCAGTCTTCCGGGGAGAAGACGCCAGCCGCGTCCCAGGTCATCCGGATGTCGGCAGCCGGGTCGGTCGGCAGGCTTTGGACGTAGTGGTGGTAGGTGAGGATGCGGATCCGGGCATCCTCGCCCAGCTCGCGCCGGAGGGCGTCGTAGCGCGGCATGAAGAAGAAGTGGGACGCCTCGTGCGAGCAGGTGATGACTACCTGTTCGGCGGTGGCCAGCTCAGCCGCCTCGGCTGCGCCCCGCTGAATGGCCGCGAGCCCGGCCGCGACGCCGTCGCGGAAGCGCGCGCCGGCGTCGGTCAGGGTCGCCCCGGCTCGGGAGCGCTCGAACAGGCGCGCCGACAGCCACGTCTCGAGCTTGCCGATCTGGCGGCTCACGGCGGACTGCGAGGTGCGCAGTTCGCGCGCCGCCAGGGTGAAGTTGCCGTGCCGCGCGGCGCTCTCAAAGGCGATCAGCGCGTTTGCAGGCGGCATTCTGAATGGGCCGCGCTTATTCATGACAAGATGAAATCACATCATATCAAAATAGAAACATACACCCCGCCGGGTGCTTCGGGCTGGGCAAGGCGGCCTCGGCGTCCGGAATCCACGTGGATGCGGGCCTGGCCGCGCCGAAATGTGGGCTTGGCGGCAGGAGCGCGGGGCCGTTCGGCCTCGCCCTGGTCACGGAGTTGCTGGCTCGGAGACCCCGGTCTGTCAAGATCTCAATCATGCATTATTGATATGCAAACATGACAAACGATGTATATATGTGCCCGTCGGACATCTGCTAGGATTCCGGCCAAGCGACCGTCGGAAGCTTTCTCCGCGCGGTTTATGCCGAGGAAGTCCTCGCGCTCCAGCGGTGGAGAACGCCCGCATTGAAACATCTCCTCGCATGGCCGTTTCCTGTCGCGCGGTTGCGCACGGCTGTCGGTTGCGCTGTCGCCATGGCGACGCTCCTGGGGCTCGGCGTGGGCCACGCGTCAGCCCAGCAGCAGACGGCCGTCTGCTGCAACACGCCCGCGGAGAGCGAGCGGATCGAGTGCATAGAGGACGTGCGTTCCACCGCCGATATACAACTCGACCCCGAAGGCCCCCGGTGACTGCGCACCGCATCCGCCTCCGCGTCAATGCCCACCAGGCGCGCACGCTTGCCCGCTGGTGTGAGGCGGCTCGCCTCGCCTGGAATTGGGCGCTCGAGGAGGGCGACCGGCAGCTGCGTGACCGCCGCGGCGGTCGTGGCTTCGTCCGGCGCCGTGGCCGGTGGATTCCGGTCGGCCTCGACTGGGCGCCGAATCCGGACGCGCCGCTCGAGGATCTGTCGCGACTGTTGACGCGCGTGCGTCGTGTCGCGCGTCTGTGGTGGATGGTCGAGCCGCCGGCGCGCGTCTACCGTACGGAGATCCGGACGCTCGCGGAGGCCTGGTCGCGGATGCGCCAGGGTCTCGCGCGCCGTCCCGTCCCGAAACGGTTCTCGACGTCGTTCGCCCTTTCAAACCAGGACGTTGTTGTCGAGGGCCGGCGGATCCGGATCCCGAAGCTCGGTTGGCTTCGTCTCGAGGAGCGCCTCCGCTGGCGCGGCCGCGTGAAGACCGCCCGCATCAGCGTCGAGGCCGGCGCCTGGTACGTCTCGCTCGGTATGGAGTGGGATCATGTCCGCGGTCCTGCGCCGGATGTCAGCGCCGGCGTCGACGCCAGTCTGAAGACGCTGGCCGTGGTCGCCTCGGCGGACGGCGCCGTCGTGCAGCGTGTGGCCAACCCGCGCGCTCACGATGCGTGGCTCCGTCGCCTTCGTCGTGCCGGTCGCGGCGTGTCGCGCAAGCTGCGCGGCTCGGCGAACTGGCGCCGCGCGGTTGTTCGTCTCGCCCGGCTGCACGTTTGCGCTGCGGCAGTGCGCCGCGACGCCGGCGAGCAGGGGAGCACTGCCGTAGCGCGCCGCGTCCGCCGCGTCGGTGTCGAGGACCTGTCCGTGACCGGCATGCTGCGCAGCCGGCGCATGGCGCGCCGTGTCGCTGATGCGGCTATGTCGTGGTTCATTGCCCGCCTCGGGGTCAAGGTCCTCGAGGCCGGCGGCGAGGTCCTGCGCGCGCCGCGGATGTACGCGAGTACGAGGACCTGCTCGGCGTGCGGGGCACGGACCGAGCGGATCCCGCCCGGCCTGGCCGGCCTCGCGGTCCGCCGCTGGTCGTGCGAGCGCTGCGGTGCCGATCACGACCGCGACATCAATGCCGCCAAGAATCTTGACCCGGCCGTCTGGTCGGGTCCGCACGACGCGGCCAGCCAGGCCGAGTCGGAAAACGCCCGTGGACAGGCGTGTCAGTCGCCGGCTTCGGCCGGCGGCGGTGGCCTGGACGAAGCGGGAAGCGCAATCGCGCGCAACCCCCATGCGGGGGCATCGTCATCCCGGCGATCCGGAGTGCTCGCAGACCAGCCTCGAAGTCGTGATCCGGCAGTGGGATCCGGCAGGTCCGGAGTCGCAACGCCGTCGGCGCCGGGGTGATGTTGGCGGTGTACTACCAGTTCGGTGGCATTGATGCCGCACGAGATGACCGCAGTACTCACGCTGCTGATGGCGCTGGTCAGCGCCATCAGCATGCTGTGGATCGCGTTGCGTCTCGAACGGGCGGCGCGACGATGTCCGCGAGCTGCGCCCCCGCCCGGCGAGTAGCCCGTCCGGCGCGAAATCGGTGCCTGGGCGTCCGATAAGCGGGGCTACGTTAACCGGGCTTCGCCCCGCCCGATCGGCCGGAAAACCCCCTGAAGCCGGGCTCTAACTGCGCTCGGGCTGGCAGGCCCGCCCCCGATTATGGTCCGCCGGTATGCACCATCCGGGGGCGAAAGCGCCGGATGGTGCATGGATATGCGGCCTTCCGGGCGTTCTGTAATAGGCGCGCATAAGTAAGCGTACGATCTCGCTGCCGGGCGCCTTCGAGCCGCTGGCCGACGGTGATGCGTGAGGCGTGTTCGGCGTCCCCTCCCCACACGCGGCAGGGGCCCTCTCAGGCGGTAGCGGCAGACCCTCGCGGCTGCCTACACGATGTCCTCGCTGGTGGTGGACGAGGCCGGCGGCGGCACCGAGTAGCGGCGCGAACTGCGTGTCGATGGTGTCGAATGCTGCTGGTCGACGTCACCAAGTACGGGCATCGGTCATGGGCACGACGTGCGTCTCGATGCTGATGCCCGGCGTGTCGATGCTGCTGGTCGACGTCGTGTCGTTGCCGCGGCGCCTGGGTCAGCCCCGCCGGAGCTGGTCGTCGATGAACTTGACGAGGGCCTCGGCCGTCGCCTGCTGGCTCACCTCCCCCGCCCGCGCAATGATCGCATCGAGCCGCTCGCCCACCTCGGGCGGCTGCGCGATCAGGAACACCTGCGAAGCCAGCAGCAGCGCGCGGCCAGCATCGGACATCACTTGAGAGACCGCCTCGACCTCCTGTGCCGTCGTCCGGCTGTCCTCGACGAAGCCTTCGTAGCACGCAGAGAGCCTCAAGACCGCCTCCCAGGTGTCATCCAGGATCGCGGAGTACTCGTGGACCAACGCCAACGCTTCCCGCTCCTCAAGCGCCTCGACATCGGGCGCCGCGTTCTTGCGGGCCTCGACCAGGCGTGCGTAGCACGCGGGGAGCCTCGAAGCCACCTTGCACGCCTTCTCGATGTTGGTCGCGATCGCGGTGAGCTCAACCATCAACGTTTCCCTCTCCTGCATCATTCCCTCGCTCCTTTCCTCGTCCCGTGCCGGGGCCCGCAGGCCGCGGCATACGCCTTCATCCGTCCGTCTTCCGTCTTCGCCCCTCGTCTTGCCCTGTATTGAAGTCTTCGTGGTACTTGCGGCTGCCGCCCGCCGGCGGCAGGATCTCGCCGGCAGGCAGCCGGATGCTGGGTGCTTAGGAAACGCCGCGGCGAACTGGCTCAGTCGGGCGGGGCGAGCGCGGGGATGAACCGGGTCAGGCGCTCGCTGGCGTGGCTAGTGCCACTTGCCCCCCGCGCGGGCGGGGGAACCGCCCATGGACACAACTGCCTGGACCGTCGTCGGCGCCACGATCACTGTCCTCGTGGCGATCGCCGCTCGACAGATTGATCAACCTGCACCTGGACGCCGGCACGGCGCAACCGGCGGCCTCGGCGCGGGATCAACCCCGGCAGGACTCCCGGACGAGCGGATGCTCGCTGAGGTGATCCAGGCCGCGGCGGAACGCGGGCTGGGTCGCGTGCACCGCGAACCAAACCAGCCCCGGAACTCCCCATCGAGGTCGGCGAGACGAGCGGGACACGAAGGCGGTCATCGGAACGGTTCTGGCCGCAGCGGTGGGAATCGGCGTGCTGTTGCTGAAGCAGCTGGGGAACGTGGAGACCGAAATCCGGGCGGTGCGGACCGAACTGGGAGACGTGCGAACCGAGCTCGGACGGCGCTCGCGACGTCGCCCTTGCCGAAGCGCACGTCGGCCGTCTCGCTGGCGGGGTTGGTCTTCGCCGCGTGCTCGCTCCTCGGCTACGCGTTCGTCCCGCGCATCCGCGACCTGCCTTCCAAACGAGGGTACCGACACGATTCGTGCAGAAATACACTGTAAGGACTCGGCCTGAGCCCACCGTTCTGAGCCATTGCGTCGCCCTTGACCGGGCGCCAGATCGACATCGAGGCCCTGAGCGGCAGCATCTTGCCGGCGATCAACAGGGGCGGAAGACAAGTCGGGCGTCGGAGACCGGAACGATCGTCCTGTCAGGCACAACGCTCGCTTCTACCTGAACAGTTCAGCAGCCTGGAAGATCACCGGTGTCCCGGACCGCCCGCTACAGCTTCATGGGCACCCGAGGGCTCCGGCCGCGCGGCGTTACCGTGTATTTCCGCACGAATCGTGTCGGTATCCTTAGCTGGATCAGCGTGTCGATCTTTGCCTCGATCCGGCCGACGGCCGCGCCCGTCGTCTCGATCCGCTCCTCGATTCTGGCCACGCTCTCGGCGTTGCCCGCCGTTCCTGACTCGACGGCTGCCAGGTGCTTGGCGTGCTCAGCGGGAGCGAGCACGCCAAGCACGGCCACACCCAGCACGGCGACCGCGATCGTGGCGATCGCAATCCAGCATCGATTGGACATTCACGTGATCTTGCATCATCGCGTGCGCGACTCTCCGCTAGTGCGCCTGGCTGCGGCCCGGCGCCTGGTCGTCGCGGGCGACGTCGGCGCGGGCGGCCTCGGTGGCGGCCGTTGGCCGCACGGGCGGGGACGGCGGGCCGCTCCGGCCCAGTGCTGCCCGGCAGAGGGTGCGCACGGTCTCGATGAGTGCGTCGATCAGCGCGGCCACCGCGGCGGCCGTCCTCGAGGACTCCGCCAGCTCGGCTTTTTCGCGCGCGGCGCGGTCCCGGAGCACGGCGGTCCGCTCCAAGACATGCGCGCCTACCAGATCGACCTCGCCGTTGTGCAGGAGCTCGGCGGCGCGCTGTAGCGATTCGGTCGAGAGCGGGATCCCCTCTGGGTGAACGTCGTGCAGCTGCACCTGGGCTCTCATCGCGGCCCGCTGCTGGTTAGGCGTCAGCCCGTGCGCGGTCTCGACATCGGCCTCGAGCTCGGGCGGCGGCGGCACGGGCTCGCCGGAGGGCGCCGCTCCATCCCGGTAGGCCCGGGCCAACACGTCCGCGGCGCGTCGGTGCGTCTTTTTCAGCGCGGCAATTCGGCTATTCTCCTCGCGACGGCTGGCGTCCTCGGCGCGGAGGAGGCCTCGGAGCGCTGCGACCTCTGCTTCGTGCTCCTGGCGGAGTGCCGCGTATGCTCGCTTCCCGGCGGGCGGCAGCTTCCCGCGCCCGTTGCTGCGCGTCGGCTCTGTCGCCGGGAACTGCGCGAACGCGGCGCGGGCTGCAGCCTTGTCGCCTCGTGCGTGCGCCTCGGTCGCCGCGCGCCGGGCAGCGTTGCGGGCGACGCGCGTCGGGATCACGATCCTGCCCTGTTCGCGTTCCCATTTCTCCGCCCAGCGGCTCCCGGCCCGCGCGAGGTTTACCTGTGGCACCTTGCCCGTCTCGGGATGCACCATGCAGATCGCTAAGTGGAGGTGGTCTGGCTTGCCGGGCTCGCGGTGCCCGACCAGGACGACCCGGTGCCCTGTCAGACCGGTCGCCTCGAGCCACGAGTCTGCTGCCGCCTCCATCTCGGCCCATGTCGGTTTTTCGTCGTCGGGCCAGCCGAGCGCCACATGCTTTATCGGCTTCGAGCATTTTCGGCCTGCCGCCGACCCCGCCGCCGCGCGCTTGAGGGCCTGTCCGTCGGCCGCGGTCGACTGGAGGATCCGCGCCATCAGCCGCTCGACTTCGGCGACGTCTGGCTCGTTGCCCAGGTCGACCTCGAGGAGCGGGAACCCGCGATTACTCATGCCGTAGACGCGCTTGCGCGTGTCGGCGTGGTTGTCATCGTGGGTCATGTACCGGATGACACCGGCGGCGCCGTGCCCGCTTGCCAGGACCCGGGAGGTCATCGGCGCCTCGGTAGCCCGGCCAGCACCGGCGTCAGCTTACGGCCCAGCTCCCGTAGCAGCCTGATGGCCTCGTAGATCGTGCTGCTGGCGCCGCCGCCGGAGATAAGTAGAGTGTTCAGGCACCTCGCGACCTGATTGAGATTCGAGCCGATCGGCGCCAGCGCGGCGAGCATGGCGGCGCGCTCGGCAGCCTGCTGCGCAGGTGCCGTCTCACCGCGGAGGCGGTACATGCCCGCGACGAGCGTCTCGCTCAGAGACGTGCCGTGCTGCGCCGCAAGCCGGCGCAGCTTCTCGCCCTCGGCCGGGGTGAACCGGGCGAGCACACGGACTGTGCGCCGAGCCTCATCGGCGAGGCGAGGGCGGCCGCCGCGGGACGGCGTGGCGTCGGGCATGCACGCCATGATATATCATGGCGTGCTTCGGGACAGGAATGGGTTAGCCCCCCGAGGGGGGGGCGGTTTCGAGCAGCGAAAAACCCACTGTCCCTACAGCCGGAGTACTCCTGCGTCTGGCTGGCGGTTACCGCCAGCCAGTATCGGCCACGCGGTAGCGGCGCGGCGGATATGGCCGGGCGGTAGCGGCTCGGCGGAAACGGCAGAGCGGTAACGCGTCTTGTGTGGGCCAGATACCGCCGCGCGGTAACTGCGCACGGCGGTATCTGCCGGGCGGTAACTGCACAACTCGGGCGCTCCGAGGCGCCCCGGCTGACTCGCGTTGCGAACGTGTCCCCAACAAAAAGGCGGAAAAAGGCGGTCGCCTTGGGCTGTTTGGGACGCGTTCCAAACGGCTGTGTATACTGAGTGATGGCGAAAAGGAAGCGGAAGCTCGTCCCCGTGCGCTCGGGGCCGCCGTCGAAGGCCTCGCAGTCGGTGATGGTGCGGTTGCCGAAAGCGCTGCTCGACGATCTGCTGGCCACCGCGCACTGGCAACGCCTGCAGGGTTCGGACAGCGGCGGCATCTGGTTGCCGGTGAGCGCGGACCAGGTTCCCCTCCGCGCCCTCGTCCGCGACGCCCTCACGGCGGAGGCTCTTCGGCGCATTGAGCACAATCGGCACCAGGCCAATCGCCTGGACCTCAGTCGGTTCGAGCAGCTGCGTAGCGCCCCAAAGTCGGTGGCGCGTTACGAGGTGCACGCCGCGCTCGAGGCGGCGGCGAAGGGGGCGTCGTGACCAACCCCTCCACGTTGCGTGGCCGACGTCATCGTGCGCGCCTCAAGGCCGAGAAGGGGGCGCATGTCGAGCGCATCGCGCAACTCGACGGTGAGCTCGCCCGCGTGAAGGCGGCCGCTGACGCCGCGGCGCTGTACGGCGATAGCCTTGTGGTCGAGCTGAAATACCTCCTGGGCGCGGTCCTTTTCGCGCTCGTCCGGTCCGAACTCGCCCGCATCACCAAGGGGAAGGATCCTGGCTCGCCGCGGGCGTGGGCCGAGAGTATCGCGGACTTCGAGCGCGCTCTCCGGGCATCCGTCTCGCAGCGGGCCACGGGCGACGTTCCATCCCTGATGGCCGCGTGCCTCAAGGGCTCCCACGGGCCGACTGTCGATCGGAGCCCACGCCCTCTCACCGAGGTGAAGCTGTGGGAGATCACTGAGGATGCCGTCGAGGCGCGTGCTCGAGCGCTCGCCGAGGATTCTGTTGCGGCCGCCGGCCAGCCAGCGGGCGGTACGACGAGCATCCCCGGCCTGCCGGAATGACCCGTGCACACGTGAACCCGTGCGTGCGTGCATACACCAGTCCGTCAACACATCAGTCAACCCGTGTTACGCTCTCCGTGTGATCTACGCCATCCTGTCGCAGAAGGGCGGCGCCGGGAAGACAACCTTGGCGATCCATCTGGCGGACACGCTCGCCCGCCGCGGTCGGCGCGTTCTGCTCGTTGACGCGGACGAGCAGGCGACTGCCTCGAAGTGGGCCGCCCTTCGTGCAGACCCGGCCTTCCCTGTGGTTGGTCTGCCGCGTCCGACGCTGCACACCGAGCTGCCGTCCATTGCTGCGGACTACGAGGACGTCGTCCTCGACGCCCCGCCCCGCATCCACTCTGTGGCCCGGTCAGTCGTTCTGGCGGCCGATGTGATTGTCGTTCCCGTCCAGCCGTCGCCGGCGGACGTGTGGGCCACGACCGAGACGCTCGAGCTCATCGCCGAGGGCCGCGCCTTCAACTCGCGGCTGCGGCCGATGATGGCGATCACGCGGCGGATCGCCAGATCGGCTCTGGCCCGGGATGTCCGCGGCGCGCTCTCGTCGCTCGACGTGCCGGTACTGCGTGCGGACCTCGGTCAGCGGGTCGTCTTCGCCGAGGCTCTGGCCAGCGGCCGGACCGTCGCCGACGTCGCGCCGAACAGCCCGGCGGCCCGCGAGCTTGAGGCGCTGGTCGACGAGATCACGAGGCTGCCGTCATGACGAAGCGGGTCGATATCCCCCTGAGCCCTGCGCCCAGTTCTGCTGCCGCCGCCTGGGTCGGCGCTGGGAAGAGCGGGAAGGATCCGTCGCAGCCGACTGCGGCGGTCGAGCCCAGCCCGGTGCCGGCCCCTTTCCGTAAACCGAAGAGGCTCACCGTGGACATGGACCCTGATCTGCACCGGTCCTTCAAGCGGGTGTGCGTCGATCGCGACGTCCAGATGCAGGCCGTCGTCGTCGAGCTGATCCGGCAGTGGCTGAAGGCCGCTGAGTAGGGTCCGGCCGCCGGGGTAGCGCAGCCGCGCGGCGGCTATTCCCCCGCGTCGCTGCTCGTCGCGGTCGGTCGCAGCAGCGCGCCCTCCAGGTGGGCGACCCGTTCAGCGAGACCGCCGACGCGCTCGGTCAGTCCGGTGAAGTCTCGCCGCAGCTCGCGGATCTCCTGCCGCATGTCGCGCAGGTCGGTTCGGAGCCAGGCGGCCAGGGCGACGATCAGCGCCGGCGTGAGCCACGGGATGATGGCTTCCATCGCGTCCTCATTCTACGGCGACGGCGTCCGTTCCGGCGCGGCGACTGTCTCCCTCCTCACCACTCCCGATACCTCGTCGTATCCGGCGGCTTCCGCCCAGCCGCTGCTCCCGCGCAGCGGGCGCGCCGTCTCCGTCCGTCGTTCCCGGGGTGTCGATGTCGAGCCGTCCACAGCGTGCTAGCGCCCCTACTGCTGTACGCCGTCAACACCGGAGCGCGCTCTCCGGCGACGTGCGCTGGGCCTCCCGCCCGCTGTCGTTCATCCCTTTGGAGGACACGGAGCTGCGCCCTCGTTGCTGCTGCGCTGTTTGATCCAAAAGCCGAAGTCGGTTCGCTTCCCGACGGGAGAGGAGCCCATCGTCGGTCTCGTCCGGGCCGCGTGCGAGGCGCACTTCCGCGGGGATCCGCCGGCTCCAGCCTCGTCGCAGCAGGTCTCGGCCGCGGCGCGAGCCCAGCAAGTGCCGACCACTCGGTCAGAATAGGTGCCACCCGTGCACACGTAAACCCGTGTGCATGTCTAGGTGGCTGGACGGGTGCGCGACGTCCGCGCCCGCGCCCGCGCCCGCGCCCGTGTGCTGGTCCGGGTCGAGCGGCTGGCGACCGGCAATCCGGGCGACGTCAAGCCGGCGGGCCAAGGCGTCTCGGAGATGCGGATCGATCACGGCGCGGGCTACCGAGTGTACTTCAAGCGGCAGGGCCGCCTTCCCGCTCCCCGAATCAGCTCGCCACCTCACGGCGACCGACGTGGAACGAAGGTTTGACATGCGACGTCCCCACGCGCAGCGGCACGCCGGTATGGTGTATGATGGTGCACCATTATGGGGCTTGCAGCGCAACGCAAAAGGAAGATTACCGCAACCGCCGTCCTTCGAGCTCACACCGACGCCGCTCTTGACGATCTGGCGCGCCGGACCGGCCGCACCCGCAGCCAAATCGTCGAATCAGCAATCAGATTCTACCTGGACGCTGTTGACGACGCCATCAAGCTAATCGAGCAGCGCTGCGGTGCCCGAATCGAGCGCACCAACCTGCCCACGGTTGCTTTGGCCGCCGAGCTGAGCGGGATCCGCGCCTACCATTCGAAAACAGCAGCTCGCATGCTCACATTGCCGGAGGATTAATTACCGTACGTAAAACGGCCGCGACTGCGCTAACAGCCGCGGCCCCCGAGCCCCGGAAATCCCCAGTACCAACGGGGAGAGCTCACCACCGACTACCCCCCGACCAGAGGACTAGCCGATGCCGAATGGTACTCATGCAGCGCCCGCTGACGCAACCTCCGACCCACCACCAGCACTGAAGCCAGCCGCCCTGGCGGACGCCAGCGCCGTAGCACCGCGGTTGCCTGACCACGGACCGCTCGCCGACCACGATTTCGCCCGTCTTGTCCGTCAGCCCTTGAAGGTCGGCCACGCCAACCAGCGCGTACTGGCGACGTCCAAGATTAGTGCCGGCAACCTCAACACGTTCCTCCGGTCGCTGCGCACGCTGGTGACGCACGCCACGAGCGCGATCCTATCGTTCTGCCGCAAGCCGCAAGATGTTTGGATCGAGCTGGAGTTTAACCGCTCGACATTCTACCGCTACGTGCAGTGCGCCGGTGCCCTGGGGCAGTTGAAAACAGGCCCGGCCGGAACCCGCGGCGTGGTCAAGTTCGACATGCCCCGGAGCGGTGGCACCCTTCACGACGCCGACGAACAGTCCCGCTCAGCGGGACGCTTCGTCACGCCGACGCCGACGAACAGTCCCGCTCAGCGGGACGCTTCGCCTGACGACGCCGACGAACAGTCCCGCTCAGCGGGACGCTTCGTCACGCCGACGCCGACGAACAGTCCCGCTCAGCGGGACGCTTCGCGAACGCTCCTTAGTAAAGATCTATCTGATCATCATCAGCTAGACGACCTCGCTTCACAGAAACAGATCCGAAAACTTTGCGCTCTGGATCGCGGAGCAGGCCTCGAGCCCGCCGAGGAAGGTTACCGACATCTGACACGCACCGCCGCGTGGGACCTGATCGCCGAACGCGAAAGGGGGAAGAAGGCCACCGCCTGCGCCCTGAACGACGACGTTGGCTGCGGCCGTTGCCACAGGTGCCGACCCGACCAACCACGATGTATGGAATGGGACCGAGACGGGCGCCGTTGCGTACTCCTGGCGAAGCACGGTAACCACCACGATGTGGGCAAGAGGCGGCGGGTCCGATGACCGACGAGTCGCCGCTTCTCCACTCCATCGAAGCCGAGACGAGCGTGCTCGGCGCATGCCTGATTCGCCAGGAGGCCATCGACGAGATTCGGGATCTACTCGATGGTGACGACTTCTTCCGCGACGCTCACCGGCGCATCTGGCGAGCCCTGTGTACCGTGCACGACAACGGGCTGGCGGCCGACCTAGTGACCGTCCGAGATCATCTTGCTGCCACCGACGCACTCGACAAAGTCGGCGGCTCGAGCTACGTGTCGGGCCTTGTAGACGGCGTTCCCCAGTCGACCAACGTCCAGCACTACGCCCAGGTGGTCTTCGGGCACTCCGTACGACGGCGCCTCCTCCGTTTGGCGATGGACCCGGCGAGTGACGTGGACGCCATCAAGGCGGCCGTCGACCAGCTCGAGTCCGGAGCGGCGACGGCGAAGCCGATCGGCGACTACCTGGAGGCGGCGTTGACGCCACCGGCCAAGGACGATCTGATTGCGACCGGACTCGGCAGCCTCGACAGGTTGCTCTCGGGAGGCCTCCGACGCGGCGAGGTGGTCACCATCGCTGCACGCCCGTCGCACGGCAAGACGGCCTTGGGGCTTCAACTCGCGGCGAACGCAGTGGTGAAGCAGGTACGGACCGCCATCGTCTCGCTCGAGATGCCCGGCGAAGCATTGGCTCAGCGCCTCATCAGCGCCCAGTCGAGAACCTCTCTGGCGGACATTCGCAGAGGCGAGATCGAGCCCGCCGCGTATAAAGCGGCAGAGAGCATCATGCCGTGGCCCCTCGATGTGCTGGAACGGGTCTCGACGGTCGGTGGCATCGCCCGCCACCTGAAGCGTGCCCCGGGCACGCGGCTCGTGATCGTCGACTATGCGCAGCTGCTGGACGCCGGCCAGCACGCACAGCGCTACGGCTCGCGCGTCCAGGAAATCGCAACTATCAGTCGCGGACTGAAGATGATCGCGGTCCACCACCGCGTGAGCCTGGTGCTGCTCTGCCAGTTGAACCGTGAGGTGGAGAAACGCGCGGACGGGCGCCCGAAACTGTCAGACCTTCGGGAGTCAGGAACCCTTGAACAGGACTCCGACGTCGTCGTTTCGCTCTACCGGCCGGCACTCATTCCGACGATGCAGGACGACGACGAGGGGTCCGACGAATGGCGCCTCAACGCTGAGGTGCTGAAGAACCGGCAAGGCCCTGTTGGGAGACTCACACTGCACTTCGACACGTCGACCCAGGCGATCCACGAGGCAGAAACATCGGACGAGTGGGCATGAGCGCCGGTACCAGTCTGTCGTGGCTTGGTTTGCGCCGCCCGCGACTGCCGCCGGCCGGTCGCCGCGCTGCGAGCCGAGGGAACTACCCGCCGGGAACGATGACGACAGCGCTACGGAGGACGCGGCACGCGCTAAAATCGCTGCATGGGGATGGTGCCGCTCGACGAGATCACCGCGGACCTCACCGACGTCCGCGCCGCGATCGACGAGTCGGTTGTCGCGGCGTACGTCGACCAGCTCGAGGCCGGCACCGAGTTCCCGCCCATCCTGCTTTTCCAGGACGGCAGCGAGATGCACTTGGCCGACGGCGGCCACCGAATAGCCGCGTACCGACGCGCCGGGCGCTCGGACATCCCGGCCGAGATCAAGCCCGGGACGGTGGAGGATGCCTTGTGGGCCGCGCTCGCGGCGAACAAGGCGCACGGTCACCGCCTGACGCCCGCCGACAAAAGGCACGCAGTCCTGCGGGCGATCGAGACGTGGCCGCACAAGAGGCAGCGGGAGATCGCGGACCGGGTTGGATGCACTCAGGGTTATGTGTCGCAGATTTTGAAGGGAATTACCCGTAATAATCCGGCTCAGCCGCCGGCGCCGGTCCCGACGCCGAGCACCCTGTCCGGAGAGCTGCCGGCCATCCCCGGCGGTCCGGACGAGGACCTGGCCGCCAGCAGCCTCGAGGATGGGTCGGCCGCAAACGAGGCCGAAACGGACGACGTCGAGGGTCGACCAGCGATGTCCGGCCACTACGCGCCGCCGACCGGCGGTGGCAACCGGCAAGTGGCCGCCCAGAACAGGAGAGCGGACATGCTGTTGTCCTCGATGGCGCGCCGGCTCGGGTCCGACATCGACATGGTCGAGGCCGCTTTCGACGGCCTCGACCGCGCCTCCATGGCGGAGACGACAGCGGAGCTCGAGAAGGGGCGCACGAAGCTGGGCCGGCTGATCCGGCGGCTGAGGGCGGTCTCTGGAGGCGCCTGATGCTCGAGGCCAGCACCACAACGACCATCGTGACATGGATCGTCGGAACCACCGTCGGGATCAACGCGATCCTCGGGCTGATGATCGGATTCATGTGGCGCAGTCGGTGATGATCGGCTTTTCCGTTCCTCGGGAAACGTCTCGATCGCGTCGACGTTGGCGACCTCGGGCGCCAGGACTTCGACTACAGGTCGTCGGCTACGCAGATACTCTTCGCGACCGACAGACCGTTCCTCACCGACCTCCGCTGGAACTACAGGGACAAGAGCTGTGCCAGCTTCTAGCCACTCTCTCGCCGCCCCGCGGCCGCCGTGCTCCAGGGCCGGCTCGGCCAGGGCTGGGCCTTGATCCGCCGGTTGACCTTGGCGTCCGGAGAGCGGGACGACGCGACGCAGCAGGTCGGGCTCGAACGGGAAGTCCGGCGGCGGCACGACGAGCTGACCAGCGTCATCGAGCGCGGCGACCGCCTCGTCGTCAGCAAGCTCTCGCGGCTCGGCCGGTCGCCAGGTCAGATCGGCCGCAGTGGCTCGTCGACGCGCACGCGGCGCTCAATGCGCCGTTGCGTCCGCCTACGGATGGCTCGCGGACATCGCCGACGAAGACGCCCTACGCGAGCCTGTTGGCGCTCAACGGGAGCCGCTGAAGGCCGGGCGTCGCCGGCTGCGGGTACGCCTTGCGGGCACAACGGCCGTCGCGGCCGGCGTGGTGAACTTCGTCGCCGCGCGGCGAGGGGCCTTGAAGGCGCGCACCGGTTGACCTAGTGGGCCGAGAGCGGGTACCACGCGCTCATCGTCCGCCGGCGAGCGGGCCGGCCCGCTCGCCGGCGGCGGGACCCGCAGTTCCGCTACGGCTTTCCGACCGGCGGGCTCATCAGGCCGCCGGCGCCTTCGTCCAGTGAAGGCCGACGTCGCTCGCGCGGATCCCGGTGCGGAGCAGCCCGGGAACCCGGCTGCGCTGCTCGATCCACGCCCGCGCCTCCGGCGAAATCCAGCCCGTCACGGTGAGAATGCGTTTGTAGTCCCCCCATAGGTGACGCTCGAAGATCGGCTCGTGGTGCGCGACGGCGTTCCGCAGCCGCCGCAGACGGTCGAGCGCGCTTTGGGCCTGCCGCCGCGTCAATGCGGCGCCAAGAACGGTACGCCTCTGGCTCCTCTGGCCGACCGTCGGGGCGACGGGCTCCGGCTGTTTCGCGCAGCGCCCACCTTTGGAACGGCTCTCGTCCCTTCGCCTTTCCTGACCGTCCCATAACCCGCTTTATGCACTACGCAGCCCCCGCCAGCCCGGCCTTGCATCCTGAACGACCGTTCACTAACCTGTCGCAGCCAGATGCCACCCGACAAGCCGCCCATCCGCAAGGCCCAGCAAGGGTTCGCCCGGTAGACCCGTGCCCGCCAAGCCGCGCTGGCTGCTCGCCATCCCCGACGCCATCCGACAGCTCGAAAAGCTCGACCAAGACCTGCTCACCCGCCGCGACCTCGAACGGCTCTTCGGCGTCTCGAAGGTCCGCGCCGTCGCCCTGATGACGGCCTTCGGCGCCGGCCGGACCGGGCACCTGCTGACCCTGCCGCGCGCCGAGCTCCTGCGCCAGCTCCGAAGCCGCCGCAAACGGGCCGCCTTCCGCGGCGAGCAGACGCGCCGCGAACGGGTCGTCACCGAGATCCGCAAGGCCCGGCTCACCGGGATCCGGGTGGCCGTGCCCGTCGAGGCGCTCGACGCGCGCCTGTCCGGCCTGCCCGAGGGCGTGGCGGTCGAGCCCGGGCGGATCGAGGTGCGCTTCAGCGGGGCCAAGGACGCCGTCGGGCGGCTCTTCGCGCTCGCCCAGGCGCTGACGAACGACTACGAACAGTTCGAGGCGCTCGTCGACGGGGAGACGCCGGGAGCGGCGGGGGAGAGGTGAGGCAGTGAACGAAGACCTGGTGCGGGTCGAGCCGCCGGACGCCCTGCGCCCGGCGCGCGCGGCGTCGGCCGAGCTGCTCGTGTTGCCGCGGTTGATCGTCGACGCGGGGCCCGTGGCGGTGGCAAGGTTTCTGGAGTTCTTCGCCGCGCGGATCGCCAACCGGCGGACGCGGGCGGCGTACGGGCGGGCCGTGGGTCAGTTCCTGGCCTGGTGCGAGGCCCGGGGCCTGGCGCTCGAGGCGGTCTCGCCGCTGCACGTGGCGGCCTACATCCGGACCCACCCCGGGTCGGCGCCCACGGTCAAGCAGCACCTGGCCGCCATCCGCATGCTCGGCGACTGGCTCGTCGTCAGCCAAGTCCTCCCGGTGAACCCGGCGGCGGCCGTGCGGGGGCCCAAGCACGTCGTCACCAAGGGCTCGACGCCGGTGCTGACGCCGGCCGAGACGCGGTCGCTCCTCGACCGGATCGACACGGGGCCGCTGGTCGGCCTGCGGGACCGGGCGCTGCTGAGCGTGATGGTCTACAGCTTCGCGCGGGTGAGCGCGGCGGTGGGAATGCGGCGGCAGGACTACTTTCGGCAGGAGAGCCGGGGGTGGCTCAGGCTCCACGAGAAGGGCGGCAAGCGGCACGACGTCCCGGCCCACCATCGGGCGTGCGAGGCCCTCGATGACTACCTCGCGGCGGCCGAGCTCGACGAGGCGAAGGCGGCGCTCTTCCAGAGCGTCGACCCGGTGGGGCGCCGGCTGACAGGCCGGGCGCTGTCGCGGCGGCTCGTCCTGGCGATGATCAAGCGGCGGGCGATGGCGGCGGGACTGCCGGCCTCGACCTGCTGCCACACGTTTCGGGCGACGGGGATCACGGCGTATCTCTCCAACGGAGGGACGCTCGAGCACGCGCAGCGGATCGCCGGGCACGCGTCGCCGAAGACGACGAAGCTCTACGACCGGACGGCCGATGCGATCAGCGTCGATGAGATCGAGCGCATCGTGATCTGATGGAGTCCACTGAGGCACCCCCTCCTCGCCGGAGAGATCCCCCTCCTCTGCGCGCTCTGCGCGCGTGGGGTCCGGGGCGCCGCGTCAGGGGGGATAATCGTCAGGAGCACTATCGTGCGACTCGAACGCATCGTCTACGTTGAACTCAACGCGAAGCAGAAAGAGATCTACAATTTTCAGAAGGTGGCGGCGCTGCTCGCGAACTATGGGTTCAACTGCATCAAGCTGGACGATGACTGGCAGGGCGCGGATTTCCTTGCGTTCCACAAGGACGGCGCCACAACCCTCAGGGTGCAGCTCAAGGCTCGTGTAACAATCAGCAAGAAGTACCAAGGTAAGGACCTGTATCTCGCCTTCCCTGCCGGCGGCCGCTGGCACCTCGTGCCGCACGACAGGCTGATCGCGATCGCGAAGGAGACGACCCCATGGCTCCGGTCGTCCTCATGGGTTGAGAATGGCCAATACAGCGCCGCCCAGCCATCGAGGCAGATGCTCGATCAGCTTTCAGAACATGCTCTTCTGCCCTGAATACGAGACCCGATGGCGCCCCCAGCCGAGGGCGGGAGATGCCCACCGCTGCCGCGGCTCATCCCGCCGACGAGCTTCTACGACGTGCGGCTGTTGCCTCGGGGGCAGACTCACACGCCGCGGAGAGTGAATGGCCGTGACCGAGATCTTGCGGGGATGGACGGTGGCCAGGGAGATCCCTGCGGATGTGATCGAGGGTGTCAATCGCGGCACGCACGTGGTGCACGGCGGTGTGATCCGTAGCGCGCCAGGCACGGACGAAGCTGGCCGAATCGTCCGGCACCTCGTACCCTCTCGACAGGATCCAGTCGTACCGTCTGGATCATTCTTGGACCTGTCGCATGCCCGCACCACACAGCAACTCCTGCAGGTGACGACGCGCACCATGCTTTTGTCCGGGTTCAATCTGGCGGTCAGCGCCGTCGGATTCGCAGTCCTCCACGAGAAGTTGACCGACCTCGACAGTAGTCTGACGGCGATCAGGGACTCCGTAGAGGGAATCGCACGGCTGCTGGAGCTAGAGGAGAGAGCCAAACTCAGGGCGACGCTAAAGACCCTTTCCATGGTGATGTTGGACGGCTCCGACGCGTCGCGAGAGCAACAGCTGCTGAACGCCGTCTTGGCCATCTTCGGCCCGGTCAACATGAAGTATCGGGACTTGCTGCCCGCGGCGAGGTCGGAGACGGCTATGGCCTGCCAGCAGTACTTCGCCTTGACATCACTGGCCACCGCCATCTGCTCCGCGGAACTCGGCATGATGCGCGCGGCAAGGCGCCACCTGGATGACGATTACGCGTTCTGGGCCCGGCAGGCGCGTCGAATCGCCAAGGACTTCCTCGGAAAGCACCCCGAACGCTTCGTGGCCGGTGAGTTCCTGCCCGAGGTCTCCCTGCGCGAGGTGGCCGGGTGGCTCAACTTTGCCGCGGCGGAGAACAAGAGCGAATCGGAGCGGATTGACGAGTTGCGGAAGGCGATCCACCTGTCCACCGTTAGGGATGACGACGGAGGCGTTGAGAGCTGGATCCCGATCCCGTGGCCGCGAAAGGGTGCATCGTCAATAGTCGCCAAGACCATCGAGGGAGACAAGCAGAAGAGCATTCCCGCTCTGCGGGGGCTCGTCGCCCGGGACGGTGTGTTCCGCGGATACGCGGACCAGTACGCGCTGCTCGACGAGAACCAGCTGACGCCGTCGGAGTTCCAACGGCGGGTGGACGCTCTCGACCGGGACATGTTGGTCGACGGCTACGTGATTCTTGAGCCGACGCCGTTCACCGGCACCCGAGACCGGACAAAATCAGGAGACAGGGGGCTTCGGTGAACCCACGATTCGCGGCGCTATTTGGAGGACTTGGAAGACAAGTGAGCCGCTTGCAAAACTCCCAGGGGATTGGGGCTGGGCGCAGTCCTCAGCTCTCTTGGTGAACACGATTGCCCTGGATCGCCGACTGGATATCTTGTCGGGAGAACCGGCGGCACGCCGGAGGTAGAAGTCGGATGTTTCGACGTGTTCTCGACCGCGCGTTGGGACACCCGTGGGTGACTGACGCCCGTCGGGCGCCGAGGGGCGTTGCCGGCGGTGCACTGGTTATGTCACGAGGCGCACGAGTTGGTCGGCGGTGAGTGCGAGCACGCCGAACATGCAGTGGCACATCACTTTCGAGGCGCCACGGACCCGGACATGGCGACCGCCGAACTCGTCCTTGAGTCGGCCATTGACGCGCTCACCCGCCGTACGCTCGTTGTAGCGAGCCTGCTCGGGAAGCTGAAAGCCGATACGCTGCAGGCGCCGGGCTTCGGTTCGCAATTCCTCCGCCAGCGCCTTGTCGCGGCGGGGGTTGGTGTCAATCAACGGGACGTGGCCGAGTGAGCGGCTGTGCTGGCGGATCGGTTCCGCGTCGTAGGCGGCGTCCATCAGGTCATACAGATTGGTCGTTCGCTCGGCCGACAAGGTCGCCAGCGGAATGGCGGCTTGGCTGTCGTGCAGGGAGGCGGACGTCAGCAGGCAACTGATCGGAATCTGGCCGTCGGCCACGTCGAGGTGCAGCTTGTAGCCGACCCAGGTCGACTTGTAGCCCTTGCTGTCCTTTTTCATGCCCACGTCACAGTCGGTCGGCAGGTCGTCGAGCATCGCCGGCAAGGTCATGGCCGCCTGCCGGTCGAGGCGCTTGAGGACCTTCGGCCGTTCCTCACCCTTGTTCGGCCGTCCCGGCTTGCGCTTGGGCAGCGGGGGCGTCTTTTCCTTCGCGGCCGGCTTCTCGCGGGCCTCGATGGCCGTCGAGTCGCGGCAGAGGTGACCCACCAACCGGTCGTGGTGGGTGTTGCGGATCAACGCTGCATGCGTGCGCTGGGGTAACTGTGTGTCGGAGAACTCGGCGAAGGCGCGTGAGAAGACCGACTCGCTCGGCACCTCGCTCTTCCGCTCCCAGCCGCAGATCCGCCGCAGCGCCACGTCGGTGACCAAGCGGTCCAGCAGCACGCGCGTCGTCGGCATGTCGTAGACCGCCTTGGCCACGAAGGCTCGCGCCAGTGCCGCGCGGTCCTTGCGCGGACGCCCCGGCGCCCGGAAGCACCGGGGAATCCACTGCTCGATACGGATGACCTCGAGAGTCTGCACCAACTGCTGCTGTTTCCCGGTCAGCGGACCCAACACGGGCTCCAACTGGGGGAACAGCGCACGCTGGATCGACTGCCAATAGGGGGCGAAGGAACCACGCAGGCAGTTCATGGTTTGTTTGATTGACCACTCCTGCCTACTACTGTATATTAGCAAACACCAAGGATGTGAAACAACGAATCGATGGCCTACAGCGCAGCGTTACGCTGCTATGAGGAGCAATACGACGCGCTCAAGGCGGAACTGCAAACGCTCGGGTTCGTAGGCCAGGGCGGCGTTCACACCCGCCGGATAACGTGTGGGAGGGCTACCTGTCGCTGCCACGACGCCCCGGACGCCCGTCACGGCCCCTACCACTACTGGACGCGCAAGGCCCGCGGAAAGACCGTCGGCTTGAAGCTCACCGAAGACGAACTCGTCCTCTACCGGGAGTGGATCGAGAACAACCGTAAACTGGAACGGCTCGTGAAGGACATGCGCCACCTCTCTTCGCGTGCGCTTGCCCTCATAACCGGCAGGCAGGCTCCATGAACCCCCGTGTCGCCGGCTTCCCGGGCGCGGTCACTGCCATCCTGCGAACGCTGCATCCCGCCCGCTGACCGTCCCTCGCCCCGCCGCCTCCGGCAGGGAAAACTCGGCCGATCACGCGTTTCGCAAGAGGCTCAAGTGCCAAGAGTTTCTCGCGAGGCCGCTGGTCGCCGCGTCGGACATCGCGAGCGGTACGCCGAAGGGCGGCGTCTACCAGCCCGTGGAAGAAGTCTGTTCGCTGAGCCGGCCTGTTCAGGCAGCTTGGCGATGAGCGATTGAGCCGACGAACGCTGCGGGTCTCCATTCGGACCCCCAGGAGTCCGTCAGACGTCCCCAGCGGTCGATCAGGCGGCCGATCAGTTCGCAAACCGCCGAAAGAGCCCGCCCCTGTAGGCTCCGGGGCGTGCAGACGCCGGTCAGGCTGTGCAGCAGCAGCCCGAGGTTGCAGCCAGCCGCCTGGATGAGCACTCGCTTGCGGACATTCTCATGGCCGCGCACCCACACCCGACGCAGACCCCCGGTTTCATACTGGTGTGCGAAAGGCCGCTCCACCAACTCGCCACGCCGCCGTTGTAGACGACGGCCCCGCGCTCCGCGAATACGACGGCGGTTCCCGTACAACGCCCGCTGCGCAGCAGCTTCTCCGGCGGCGTCTCGCCCGTCTTCTTGTCCTGCCAGCAGCGCTGACCCCGCTCCGGCTCCGATACGTAACTGCGAACCCCAATCTCGTCGAGCGCCACCAGCGTCTTGTCGCTGTGGTAGCCCTTGTCGGCCACCACCTCTTCGACCCCAGCACCGTCCGGCTGTACCGCCTCGACCTGCTCGGCCGCCGTCGTCAGCGTCTCCGGCAGCGTCGCCGAATCACCCGCCGCCGCGTCCTGCACCGTCACCGCGACGATGGCACCCGTCTCGAGGTCGACCGCGTGCTCGGCCTTGCTGGGATCGGTCCTGTCGATCCCTATCCGGGGAGTTTCGGGGCCCGGCGCTCCGGATCGCGCACATGGCGCTGCACCTCGACGAGGCGCAGCCTGGGACTGTGCCCGCCGCGGGGTTCGGTTATGACGGGCAGCGAGAGCGGCCGCGCGCCGATGGGCGCGCTGCAGGGAACGGCGTCCACCGGGGGGTGGCGCCGAAGCTCGGCCTGGGCCGTGACCCTGGCCGCCTACCGGGCCGAGTTCCACGATGCCCTCGGCCCGGAGGGCAGAGTGGTAGGATGTCCGAGCCATGAACAGCCAACGCCTCCTCGCACTATCGACTTCGCTCGCCGCCGAACTGCAGACAATGGACCTGATGGGCTTGATTGGCAACCTATCGAGTCAGCTTCGGGACGCAATAAACAGCCCATCCGAGGACACACAGCGCGCCGTCCAATCCACACTAAAAGTACTCACGGCAAAGCTGACTGAGGCCACGAGCAATTCGATGAGTCCGGGAATGCGGGTAGACCTTGGCGAGTTAAAGATAAACGAGCGGACGCCGGTTTCAGACCTCATCGGAGTCGGGTTACGAAATCGTCTCGATACAGCGTTCACCAGCGGCGGCTACGTCTCGGTTGGTTCGCTTGATCAGATCGAACAACTCCTGGAAGACGTACAAAGTCTGTACAGCGCACTTGATCAACTCAACAGTGGCGCGAAGGGGCTTGCGCTTCGCACTGAACAACTAGAAACAGGCACGTCAGTGGTCGGTTTCACGATTCCAAGAAAAGCCGTTGATGAAGAACTTGACCGCCTTCAGAAGGAGATCCTTTTCTTCAGCCGCCTAGTTTCCATGGTCACTGAAGTCGTTGGAGGTTCATCAGGGGATCCGGTTAAAGTCCGCAGCCTGCAGTCGAGCGATTTCGCCATCGATTTGGTGACGAACATCTCGGTCGCCGCCGGCCTGGCCACAGCCGTGGAATACCTTGTGCGCGGTCTTAAGAAGCTAAACCAGATTCGTGCAGTCAAGGATCAGATGCAGGAGCTCGGTTTCGAGCAGGAACTCCTCGACGAACTGGACAAAAAAGGCGAAGCAGCCATAGACGCAGAAATCGAGGAGGTCGATGTAAAAATCTTTCAAGACCACAAGATCAACGATGAAGGGCGGGTCAACGAGCTCAGAACAGGCATCAGGCTCCGCCTCAGAGGCCTAGCCGCGCGACTAGAGCGAGGATACAGCGTCGAGGTTCGAACGGAGCTGCCGGCTGAGCCGACCAAGGACCAGAAGCAGAAGGGAGCATCAATTGCAGCCCTGAGTCAGATTCGGTTCGAGAGGGCGACGCCCCTTCTGAAACTAACTGACGGTGACGAATAACCGGCGTCTCCCAAGAAACCGCCTGCAAAGAGTACCGGTCGCACGCGAGCGTCTCCATCGACCGAGTAGTTCGTACAATCCGCGCTCTGACCGATGACGCGCTGCATTCGATGTCGCCGCAGAGCCGACGCAGGGAGAGTAGCGAGGACGGCAGTAGCCACATACCAACCGCCGTAGACGTGTTCCGGACCCAGCCCGGAGCAGCGACCACGGTCAAAGCAGCACTTGGCCGCTATCCGCATGCTCGGCGACTGGCTCCGTCGTCCTCCCGGTGAACCCCGCGGCGGCCGTGCGGGGACCGAAGCACGTCGTGACGAAGGGCGCAACGCCCGTGCTGACACCGGCCGAGACGCCCTCGCTCCTCGACCGGATCGACCCGGGGCCGCTGGTCGGCCTGCGGGACCGGGCGCTACTGAGCGTGCTGGTCTACAGCTTCGCGCGGGTGAGCGCAGCGGTGGGGATGCGGCGGCAGGACTGCTTCCGGCAGGGGCTGCACGGGTGGCTGCGGCTGCACGAGAAAGGCGGCAGGCGCCACGACGTGCCGGCCCACCACCGGGCCGAGCAGGCTGTCGCGGCGTACGTCAACGCCGGCGGCATCGAGGACCCGAAGGCGCCGCTGTTTCAGAGCGTCGACCGGGCCGGGCAGCTGACGGGGCGGCCGCTGGCGCGGCGGTCCG
>CBDHCM010000004.1:0-54852 GCA_965261105.1 Candidatus Aldehydirespirator sp.
AGATGCGGCGCCAGATGCGCCTCGTCCAGCAGGACCAGGCTGTCGGTTCCGGCCATGGCGGCATCGACCACGCGCAGGCGCTGGTTTGATCCGTAGCCGCGAAACAGCAGTCGAGAGCCGTACATGGGCAGCGTGCACAGCAGGACTGCCGGTCGCGACGGATCGGTCGGCGTCCGCGATGCGACTCCGCCGCGCAGCCGGATCACGTCGAGGGGCGACCCGCCCGGCTCGGCGGACAGTGAAGTCAGGCGCTGAGCGACGCGTGCAACGACCTCCCGATCCCGCCCAACAATGTTCGCCGAATCGGGGTCGCTGAACGCATTGGCGATCCGCTCGGCATGCTCGGCGGTCGAATCCACCAGCAGGCGCCGGTTGACCACCCACCAGATGCGGGTCGGCGCCGTGCGCTGCGCCGGTGCCCGGTCCGCCTGCGATGCCAGCCACCACACGGCGATGTCCAGACAGGCGGTCTTGCCCAGCCCCGTTGGAACGCCGACTTCGGAGGGCCACTGTCCGGTCGTAGCGACCTGTTCGGCCAGTCGCCTCTGCCAGGGAAAGGGGTCACGCTCATTGAGCGCCCGATAGAACTCCGCGAAGGTGGGCATCGGTGCCGGCGCTGACCCGTTGGGTCGGTCCCCCGTCATCACCGTCTCGAGCCGCCACTCACTTCAATCGACCGGTACGCAGAGCCCGAAGCCGCGCTGTCGTCCGGAACCGATCACGACCGGTCCCGGAACGGCTTGCGCGAACCGGAGCTCGACATGCGAGTAGGGCCGTGCAGGCCTGCCCGGTCGGTTCACTTCCACGGGCGCCAGGTCGAGCGCCCCCGGGACCAGCGGCGTGCGCGCCGACCGAAAGGCCACCGGCTCCGGCAGACCTGCGTGACGGCACCAGCGCACGACTTCCGCCAGGTCGAGCGTGCGGCGGCGCTCGTGAACCGCCGGGAACGCCGTCACCCAACCGCGCGACCAGCGGAGCCAACGGTCCGGCTGGGTCGCGAGAGGCCGCGCCTCGTCATCTCGGGGAGCAACGGATACGTCGACGCCTCGACCCGTCAGCTGCCGGATGGCGAACGCTGCGTCACGGGCCCTCGGGCGCGCGCCGAAGTCACAATCCGGGGGCATCCATAGGGCCAGGCCGTGAATCCGTCCCCGCGACCACCGGTAGCCAACGTCCGGAAGGGCGAGGTAGCGAGCAATCTCGTAGCCGCTCCCGCTGAACCCGTGCCCATGCAGGATCGCCGGCGGCTCACCATGGATGTTCTGGTGCTGGCTGAGGACGGCCTCCTTGAACAGCGCCGTGACGGCGGAGAGACGGCGGCCCGAGACCGCCGCGCCGAGGCGTAGCCACGCCACCACTTCCCCTCTGTCGACCGGTTCGGCCGACCCCGGCGAGCGGTACGGCAAGCCGTGCTGGAGCGCCTGGACCTGCAGCCGGCTCATCGAGGCGCCACGCGCGCACCATTCGTCGTACATCCGATCGAGCACCTGCAGGCGGCCGGGTTCGGGGATGTCGATCACCAGGTCGCCGCGCCGGTCGGGCATGAAGGTGTCGCTTGAGGTGGCCGATGACGCCGACATCCGCGTCGTTACGCGTACGCGGACGGGTGAGTCGGAAGCACCGAGGTAGCCGACCCGCGCGGCGCGCAGCCGGAGCGCATCGAGGATCCCCTGCGGCGGCGACTCCACGTTCCATGAGTAGACGACGCGGGGATCCCGCGGGGCGACCCGCGCCCCAGCCCGGTTGAGTACACTCGTGCGGCCGACGTACTCCTGATGGGTTCCCTTCGGACTCCCCCCGTGCCGGACGACATATCGCGGGGCGAGCGGTTGGTGGCAGGGCCGTGCGTGGGCATGAATGATCGGCGGTGGCAATCGCTCGAACCACGTCAGTTCCGCCCCGTCGGTCACCCGGCACTTCTCTCGCGTGCCGTCGGCCGCAACCAGCGCCGCGAACAGGCGCGTGGGTGAGGGCGGCCACTCGCCGCGGACCAGGCGGCCGGTGTTGGCAGTGCCGTCCGGGTCGCCACGAAAAGTCCCGTGCAGCAGCTCCACCGAGATCGCCAGCATCAGTCGGCAAGCTCCGGCCACGTCGAGCGGATTGCCGCCTTGAGGTTCTCCCTGGGCGTGAGCATCTGCGGCGGCTGACCCCAGCCGTCGAGCGGTACGCCAACCGACCCGGCGTGCATCCTGGCGGACTGCAGCAAGCTGCGCGTTGCCTCGCCGTCGCCGAGGTCGCACGCCTCGTCGCGCTCGCTTCCGAGCCACGTCGCCGTCGTCGCTCGGGGTCGCAGTTCTGCGCCCGAGCGCAACGCGAACCCTCGGCCGAAGGCGAGCTGGTGCGCGTGCAGCCCGAGCGCCACCAGCAGGGCGCGCGCCGCGGCATCCGCCCTCGGCTGATCGCCACCGAGCGTGACGCGACGGAGCTGAGCGAACGAGACGGTCGCCCGTTGCGTCACGCGCGCGAACGAGACGGCCGCCGCCGGCGCATCGCTGCCCATGAAGGGCACCTGGCCATGGCCGATCTCGGAGAGCTTGTCGCTTTTACCTCCGGCGACCTTCTCGCCCTTGCCGACGTCCCACTTCGTCCGGTCGTCCGGGTTGGAGGTCACGACCTCGTCGGTGTTCAGGTTCAAGGCGTCGCCCTTCAACCCGAGGACTCGGGTGTCCGTCGACGCCGGCTGCCAACCGATGATCTCCGACACCCAGGCGCGCGCGTGCTTGCTGTTGGACCGCTTCTTGCCCAGGTGGGACTGCCAGAACCCGTACAGCAGCGCCTGCGGAAACCACGCCATCAGCGGTCCGCACGCCTGCGCGGTGGCGCCGAAGATGGCCTGCCCCAATGCCGTCTTGAGAAAATCCTCCCCACCCAGCTGGGCGTCTCGAAGATACGCATCGGCATTGCGATGCGGGAACTCCAGACTCGACAGCTGCTTCGGGAGATGCGCGGGCAGGTGAGGCAGAGCCGACAGGTCCAGGACGAGTTCGGGTATCGATATCGATTCGCGATGTCGGCGCAGGGCGTCTTCCAGGCGGTTGGCCTGCGATGGGACGTTGTCGATCACGATGACCGCTGTCGGCTCGGCATCATTGAGCGCCGCCCACCGGCGATCCTGTTGGTAGGTCCCGCCCTCGTAAACCGCCGGCTTGACCGGGCCGCCGGGACCCGCCAGAGGCACGAGCTCCGTGTCGATCCGGATACCGTCGTCGAACGCGTCGTCTGCGCAGCCCTTCAGCAGCGCTTCGAGAGTAATCCTGCCGTCCATGCGGTTCGCACCTCCGAAATGAGCGCTATCTCGTCCCACGGGTCTCCCGATTTTCGGAAATGTCCCACGGACGGTTGAGCTTTTGCGGGTGGCTGACTCCCTGTTCCGCCTTATCGAACGTGTATGCCAGTCGCTCCAGCCTCCGTTGCCGGCGTCCGCGAGATCGCGCAGCGGGCCGCGAGCGCGAACCAGCTTCTGGAACAGGAAACCAAAGCACTGATGACTTGGCTGCAGGCGAAGGGTTGCGGGGTTGAGCGGTCGGCCGCTGGCGCACCGCGCCGTCCTGGCCATGATCAAGCGCCTGGCGGCGGCCGCGAGGCTGCCGGCGTCGACCTGCTGCCACACGTTTCGGGCGACGGGGATCACGGCGTATCTGTCGAACGGAGGGACGCTCGAGCACGCGCAGCGGATCGCCGGGCACGCATCGCCGAAGACGACCAAGCTGTACGACCGGACGGCGGACACGATCACCGTCGACGAGATCGAGCGCATCGTAATCTAGAGTTGGCCGTACTGACTGGCGCAGGGTGCCGACGGCGCAGCTGTCCGGCGGTGCGGGTAGGGTTCGCCCGCAGGGGAGATGGAAGAGATGCGATCCGAGCAGTTCGGTCGTGCCCAGGACCTGTCGCGCGGCCGACGGTTGGATGCAAGGACGACCGAGGAGGTTGCCGATGGTCCGCTTGGCGTGCGTGGACATCGTCGTTCTGCTGGGCGTTTTCCCGGCCGCGGCGCAGGAGCGCGGCTACTTGGCGATCGACGAGCAAGGTGGCCGGCACGCGTTCTCGTTTCGCGGGGAGGCCGACGCGGTGAACCTGTGCGGCACGACGGCGTGCGAGGTGGTGGCGAGCTTTTCGTCGTGCCTGGGCGTGGCGTATTCCAGCCCGACCACGGCGACAAGACGAAGGAACCGACGGCTAAACAGGTCGCCGATCTCATCGCTGGAGTGGGCAAGACGATGAAGACTCTTTTTTTGATGGGCAGTCTAACCTCTGGAGCGCGAGCGGGCGGTGGCCACGCGCGATGATGTGGCTGCGCGCATGACAGCCGATGACCTGAGCGAGGGCGTAACGCCTGGCACGGGAGTGGCGTGGGTCTTGTTTCTACAGGGGGGGGCGACGACACTCATCGTAGGTGACGTGGCAGTGTATGAAGACGACGCGATATTTTCGGGAGCAAATACGCCGTAAGCGTCCCTACATCGATCCGGATTGGTGCGCCGAGATCATCGCCACCCCGCTCCGTCGCGAGGAGCAGCCTGATGGCCGCGTCCGCTTCTGGGGTGAGGTTACGTGTCCCGGCGAAGCCGCGCCGCGCGTCCTCCGCGTGGTGACGCTGGCCGACAGTGAAACGATCCACAATGCCTTCTTCGATCGGAGATTTCGAAAGGACCAGCCATGAAGCTTCATTACTATCCAGAAACCGACAGTCTCTATATCGAACTGAAGGCCGGACCGGGCACGGAGACGCGCGAGGTCTCGGACGGCTTGAACGTCGATCTCGACGCCGCCGGCAGCGTGCTCGGTTTTGACATCGACCACGCGTCTAAACGCTTGGACCTGTACACGCTGGAGACCGAGGCGCTGCCCGTGCGCTCTGCCAGGGTCGGCTGAGGATCGGTGTGGTCCGCCGCTGGATGCCGAGTGAGGACATCGCCGTGCGCCTGGCCGACGCCCTCGACGCCGAGGATGGCGGTCGCCGGCTGCTCGAGATCGCCCGGCGCCTGCGGGCGGCCCGGCTTGAGGCAGCGGACCTGCTGGTCGAGCCCGACGGCGCCGGCGTCCGATAACCGCACCTTCCGTTAACTAACTAAGGACAGTGATCAATATAAAGTTATCAACTTCATCGGGGTAACAGTTTGTAATTCCATTCCCCATGGAACGTATCGCGGACCAGCGCGATTGCGTCCATCTGTTCCTTGGGCACCTTGACGCCCGTGGGATACTGCCCGGCGTCGAGTGCGGCCAGAACCCGGAGCCCGGTCGCCGTCCGGGTGTTCCCGATGCGGTCGACGATAGTCTCATACGTCGTCAGCGGAGTGCCGCGCCAGTTCGCCGTGATGTGACAGAAGAGCCGGTGTTCGATCTTGTTCCACTTGCTGGTGCCGGGTGGAAAATGACTCACCTGGATGGTCAGTCCGGTCTCGTCGGCCAACTGTTGAAGCTCATGCTTCCAGGCGCGAGACCGATACCCGTTGCTCCCGCCTGCATCGGCCGTGACGAACAGGGCGGTGGCGTCGGGGTAGGCGCCGCAGCCCATCTGGCGCCACCAGTGGCGAATCGACGCCACCGCGAACGTCGGTGTGTCGTGGTCCCATCCCACGCTCACCCAGGCTTCGTTGCGCGCCATGTCGTAGACGCCGTACGGAATCGCCTTAGCCCTCGGCGTCGGTTGGGAAATCATGGACCAACACCGCCGGCGGCGTGCCCTTCGGCTGCCATTCCCGCCCGCCGTTCTTGAAGTTTCCGACCAGCTCTTTCTTCTTCGTGTCGACCGAGATCACCGGCCGCCCCTCGGCCAGAAACGCGTCCGCGGTCGTGTTGATGTGCTCGAACTGCGCGTTACGGTCCGGGTGGCTCGCTCCCTCCTGGCGCTTGCGGGGCGATTGCAACCGGTATGCCCAGTTGATGCAGCATCCGGCCGACGGTGGTCGAACTCACTCGCCACCCCTGTTGTGTCAGCGCCGCGGCCAGCTTCGCCCGACTCTTGCCGGTCCAGCGTAGCGGCGAGGTCGGGTCTCCGCGCGTCAGCGGGTCCACCAGCGCTTCGAGTGCGGCCAGCAGACCGGGCTGGCTCCTCAGAGATCCCCTCATTTTTTACACAGACACTCGTGGGCAGCGGTAGCCTTCCAGCCGGCTGATCCGCACCCACGGGGCCCGGCTGTCGCCTCGTCATGCCCTGGTTTCATGACTACGGGGTCCGGCGCCGCCGGGTGGAGAACTCATATGAATCAATAGAGCGAAACCCTCCGTCTCGCATTAGGCTAGAAAGTCTGAAAGGTGGCGCACTGTGAATTAGAATATGGTTATATGAATATACATCAAGACCGGCCGGCCTCATCCGGGCAATGGCTCGGGAGACACGACCTCCTGAACTTCATCACGACCTTGTACGAAGGCGACCTGCATGCCAAGAGAGTGTTGTCATTGGCTAACGCAACCGTGGGCGTGCTGACGAGCGCTTCGCTGGCAATCCATGCAGTGGGGCGCGGCTTGGCCCAGGCCATGGGGACGTTGACCAAGCATGGTGTGAAGCAGGTGGATCGGCTGCTGAGCAATCGAGGCGTCGATGTCTGGGCCTTTTTCGCATACTGGACGCCGTTCATCGTCGGCGCCCGCACAGAAGTCGTCGTCGCGCTGGATTGGACGAGCTTCGCGGCCGACGGGCAGGACACGATCGTGCTGTCGATGGTGACTGGCCATGGGCGCGCGACGCCCCTACTGTGGAAGACGGTGGCGTCCTCGACACTGAAGGGTAATCAGCGGCGCTATGAGTACGAGGTGCTGTGCCGGTTGCGGGAGGTGCTGCCGGCCGGGGTGAAAGTCACCGTCGTGGCGGACCGGGGCTTTGGGGACTGCAAGCTGTTCTACGCGTTGACGACAGAGCTGGCCCTCGAATATGTGATTCGGTTGCGTGGAGACATCTCCGTGACGAGTGCGCGGGGCGAGCGGCGAGCGGCCGCCGCGTGGGTCGGCGCCGGGGGGCGTGCGCGGCGGCTGGTGGGTGCTCGGGTGACCGACACGTACGAACTGCCGGTCGGCGTGGTCGTGTGCGTACACGATCCGAAGATGGACGAACCGTGGTGCCTGGTGGCCAGCGAAGCGACAGTCCCGACGCGGGTCCTGATTCGGTACTACGGCAAGCGCTGGGGGATTGAGGCGGGCTTTCGGGACATCAAGGACATGCGCTTCGGGATGGGGCTGTCTTCGATGCATGTTTCGCGCCCGGACCGGCGGGACCGCCTGTTGTTGATCAGCGCGCTGGCGATCGCCGTGCTGTCGTTGCTGGGCGCGGCGGGCGAGCGCATCGGTTATGACCGCTGGTTGAAGGCGAACACGGTGAAGCGGCGGACGCATTCGTTGTTTCGGCAGGGGCTGATGCTGTACCACCACCTCCCCAATTGGCCCGAGGATCGGGTTCGTCGGTTGATGGAGACGTTCGGAAGCATGCTCATTGAACAGCGGGTGTATCGAGAGGTCTTCGGCGTGATCTGATGCCTGCAAAAATAAGGGGATGCATGAGGGCTGGCTCTGTTCGAGACGGGGCCGCCCGGCGCCCGGACGTCGTACCCGGTCTGTCGGTGTTTGGCCTTGCGAGATCTCCCGGCGACCCTTCCGGATCGTCTCCCGGGCCAGACCCGTGGCCGACGATACCAGCGCGTCCCCGCCATAGCCGATGAACAAAGACTCGGCGGCCGCCCACCGGCGGCGACTGCGCTCATCCAACACGGGCGAGACCACCGCGTACTTCGCGACAATGGTGGCTTCCAATTCCACGTTGCGCTGCATGCAACCGAAATCACTGCTGTCCCACAGAGCTTCTAATTGAGGCGGCTTGAACCTTCTATGTCTGTTAGAATGGTTTTGCCGCAAATCATTCAAAACACAGGAGATCCAAGCCGTGGCCCATCGTAACACAGTCTTCGGGCAACTTCTGACGTTGCTTCCGCGACATGAATTCGACGCCGAGGCGCGCGGCCATCAGCGCGGGCAGCGTTTGCGCGTCATGAGCCGCTGGGCGCAGTTCGTCGCCCTCGGGCTGGGCCAGTTGGCCAGCCGGCAGAGCCTGCGCGACATCGTGAGCAATCTGCGCGCGCAACCCGCCAAGCTCTATCACCTGGGCGTTGGGACGGTCAGCCGCTCGTCGCTCGCGCGGGTCAACGCCGAGCAGCCCTACACGCTCTACGAAGCGTTGTTCGGCCGTCTGCTGAGTCGTTGCCAGCAACGGGCGCCGGGCCACGGTTTCCGCTTCAGGCACAAGCTGTATGCGGTCGATGCGTCGACCATCGACTTGTGTCTGGCGGTTTTCCCGTGGGCGTCGTTCCGCCGCACGAAGGCCGCGATCAAGCTGCACGTCGGGTTGGACCAAGCCGGCCACCTGCCGAGTTTCGTCAGCGTCACCGATGGCAAGACCGGCGACGTGACCGTGGCCCGCACGTGGACGTTCGAGGCCGGCAGCGTGGTCGTCGCCGACCGCGCCTATCTCGATTTCGCGTGGTTTCACCAGTTGCAGGCCCGTGGCGTCACCTTCGTGACACGCCTCAAGCGCGGCGTGCGGTACCGGGTCACCCACGAGCATGACGTCCGAGCCGGGACCGGTATTCTCAGCGACCAGACGATCGAACTGACCAGCGCCCGCAGCCGCAAGGTCTATCCCCACCGGCTGCGACGGGTCGTCTACCGCGACCAGCTGACAACAAATCGCTACGTGTTCGTGACCAACAACACCACGTGGGTCGCCAAGACGATCGCCGACCTGTACAAGTCCCGGTGGCAGATCGAGCTGTTCTTCAAGTGGATCAAACAGCATCTGAAAGTGAAACGTTTCGTGGGCCGGTCGAAGAACGCGGTCTTGACGCAACTGTGGGTGGCCACCTGCATGTACCTGCTGCTGGCCTACCTCAAGTTCGTCCTGCGGTTGTGCTGGAGCCTCAACCAGATGCTGCAGGTGCTTCAACTCAACGTCTTCGAACGCCGGCCTCTCGAAGACCTCTTCACGACCCATTCGCCACCAGACCGCGCCCGTCCGCAACTCGCGCTCGCTTGGGCCTGAGACTGTGGGACACTAGTGACCTGTTTTGTACCTGGACCTCGGCGTTTGAGCGTTTCTCGCGGATCTGGCGTATCGGTTTTCCTAAAACATTAGGGAATGTTGACTTTTGGGTGGATCGACTCCCGCCGCCTCCCCTATCGCGGTAATCGAAAGCTTAGTCCTGCGCTGACGAACACATCGTCGGTCGGTCCCCACAGCCCGCTGCCGACGGAGACGTCCAACTGAACGATGTCGGTGAGCAGCAACGTGAGTCCGCCGTCCACGGACGCGCTGGTCGCGATCATACCTGTGGTCTGCTGGTCGCCGAAGAACTCGAGGAACGTACCCAAGCGATCCGTCAGCCTGACACCGAGCACCAACGAGTACACGAGGAACGCGTCACGATCCGGCTGATCGGCGGAGGACTCCCACGCCGCCCCGACGTTGTAGCCGAGCGACAGCCTTGGCAGGAGCTCGTGAGCGAATGCCACAAGGAACGACGGGTCAACACCGTCGGTCGAGAACCCGTGGTCGCCGGTCGGGAGCGACAGTCCGCCCAAGAGGGCCAGCTCGGGCCGCCAACCATCCGCGCGCTCGATGAGATTGATCTTAGCGCCAAGCTCGCTGTCGCCCGCGCCGTGACGTCCCGATCCGCCCACGATGCCGGCGTGGCCGATTCGGAGCTCCAGCCGCCCGCCGAGACCGATCCGGAATAAGGTGCCGGGCACCGCATAGCCGTCCACGTCGCCGTCGCGGGCGAACAGGTATCCCGTCTCTACCTGCAGCAGGCCCCGCGGCACAACCGCAGCCGACTCGGTCTGATCCGGACGATCAGTCACCATGTCCGGCGACTGCGCGCGCGCGACGCCGGTCCCCACCGGCATTATCAGCACGAGGAGCAAGGCTCTCATGACTCGACCCACGCCTCGCGCTCGGGCCGGTCCAGACGGAGCGCGTGCGCGAGAGCAGCTCTCGACCGCGACAGCTTGGGGATTGGACACGGCGATTTCGCTCACGTTGTCAATGCTGGTCTTGACAATAGGGGTGTCAATGCCGTTACAGGGCTCAGAGATCCCCTCATTTTCCACACAGACACTCGTGGGCAGCGGTAGCCTTCCAGCCGGCTGATCCGCACCCGCGGGGCCCGGCTGTCGCCTCGTCATGCCCTGGTTTCATGACTACGCGGTCCGGCGCCGCCGGGTGGAGAACTCATATAAATCAATAGGGTACTGTCAAGTTGACGAAAAGCTCGTCGCTCGACCCCCAAGTTACTGGGCTCGAGCCAGCCGTGAACCCGCCATGCTGGGGATCAGAAACGGCCGTCAGCCTCAACTTGACAATACCTCTTCGGCACACCCTTCACCAGATGCAGGTGGCGGACCTCGACCCACTGGGACATCCTGATCACCTCCGCGTCCTCCTGGCTCGGTCGACGAGACGACCGTGTCTCGCCACCTCGATCATCGCCAGGAAACCGCTCGTTAGGGGTTGCTCAGGGGGGCCTTTTCATCTTGCCGCTACCAGGCGAGAGCAGCACGAAGATCTGGGCGGCCAGCCACGTCCGGGCCGTAATCGAGGTGCACTGGGAGCAGGACGCCCACGTTCGGTGTCGGGACCTCCGAATCCGGGCGGGACTACCGGCTGGGCTATAGCCTCGGCGCGCTCGGCGGCGCGGGTACGAAGTTAGAGCTGGGCGTCGATTCGCAGCGCCGGGAGCGCTCCCTGCAGGGCGGCACGGATCACGGCGCGCTCGCGCGGGCCACGATGCGCTGGTAGCGGCGGCGGCCGGCACGCCCGCACCGCGGCCGGGTGCGCGCCGGCGACCGGCGCGCGGGCCGACACGCATGACTGCGCTTGGCACCCGTCAGATAAGGCGCAGTGGTGGCGCGGCCGCCGGGGACGAAGCCCACGCGTCGGACTGTACAGTGGGCATCTGACGGTCGGTCGTGATGACCCTCACGCTCGGTTCGAGGGCGATGAGCACATCGACGGTCTCCGGATGGCATGTGAACAACAGCATCTGGTGCTCGGGCGTCGCATCGAGCAGCACCTGCGCTGAGAGCCGTGCCCGCTCCGGGTCGAAGTTCACGAGTACGTCGTCCATCACGAGAGGCAACGGCACGGCCTTTCGGCTGAACTCTGCGGCAAGCGCGAGACGTAGGCACAGATAGAGTTGCTCCGCCGCGCCCCGGCTCAGTAACGCGGCGTCGAGCCGGCTCCCGTCGGCGCCGAGTACATCGATGCCGTCCTCCCGCGTGACGAGCTGCGTGTACCGACCTTCAGTGCTGCGCGAGAAGCTCGCCCCGGCACGGGTGAGCACCGCCGGCTGTCGTTCGAGCTCGTAGCGGCGGAGCGTTTCATGAATGAGAGCCTGCGCGATCGCCAGACGCCGCCACTCCACAAGCGCCTCACGAATCTCACCGACGACGCCTTCTCGCTCGGTCGCGAGCGTCACGATATCCGACTCGCGCTCGAGTGCGGACAAGGCCTCCAGCGCCGTCTGGTGTCGACGGAGGGCGTCCTCGTGCGCTGGCTGCGAGCGTGCCAGCACGCCCTTGCACTCCTGCTTGCGGGCCTCCCAGCCATGAAGGTCGCCACTTGCGAGTTCGGCGCGAATCGCGTCGGCCTGCGTGCCGACGCCAAGACGCGCATGCACACGGTGCTCGGCATCGCGAATCGTGTTCTTGAGTGTCGCACGTTGTCGAGACGTTTCAATTCGAACCCGGCAGTCGCGCTCGTTGGCCGCCTCTGCCTCGGCGAAGAGTGACGCCACCACGTCGTTCGCGGCGCGAACGTTGCACTCACTTCTCGAGAGCGCGATGCTGGCCTGATCAAGTTCACGACCAACCCGGGCTTCCTCGACCCGCAGCGTCGCGTCGGCCTCGGCCCGATCGCGGAGGCCCTCGAGCGTGTCCTCGGCGAGCTGGATGTCGGACCCAGGAACCGCGCCCGCCCGCTCGGTCAGGTCATGGACTGCCTGCGAGAACACCTGGAGCTCGGCCGTGATTCTGGCTATTTCCGCATCCATGCCGTCGAGCTGCGCGACGCGCTCTCGTAGCCGCTCCACAGACGTGAAGAACTGTTGTGCCGTATCTGGACGCAGCGACTCGGGGCACCCATTCGCGACCTTCCACGCCGACCAGCCCGCGCGCGTCTCGTCGCGGGCGCGGTGGGCTTGGTCCACCACTGCTGACGCGTTGGTGGCCACGTCTCTCGCCGCATCTGCGCGAAGTCGCAGCTGTTCTACCTCGGTCGCTTCGCGATCGCGCTCTTGCCTCGCCCTGATGTGGTCGGCGAGCTGCTGCGCTTTCACCTCGAGTTCGTCTGGCTCAGGGATCGCCGCGAACTCGAGCGACACGGCGAGGGCCAGCGCGGACTCCTCGGCGACACGCACCTGAGCGGCTTGGTCCAGCTCGACGAGTTTCTGCAACTCGGCGAACTCTGTGCCGAGGCGATTCGCCACGTTGCGCGCGCCCGTAGCCTCCTGTGTAAGTGCCTGGACGGCCGACTCCTCGCGATCACGCTCACGCCGCTTCTCGACGACATCCCTGATGGCGGTCGCCTTCTCCTCAAGCTCAGCGATGGTCGGCAACTCCGCGAACGCCAACACCTTTGCAGTGGTTAGATTGGTGGCCTCGAGATGTTGCACACGTGGGGAGGCGACGTTGTCGGCTTCCGCTACGGTGGAGTCCCTCGCCGCCGACATCGTGGACCTCGCCAAGGTGCGCAGCGACCGATGACCGCCACGGAGACCTCCGCCATCACCTGGGGCGAGACGCAAGTCGCGTACACCATCCGTCGCAGCGCCCGGCGGAAGAAGACGGTGGCCGTGACGGTGGACCCCACCGGCGGCGTGCTGCTCGTGGCGCCGGAACACTTCGCCACCAGCCGGCTCGACGCGGTCGTACGGCGGAAGGCGGCGTGGATCGTCCAGCGGCTCCGGCGCGTGCAGTCCCACGACCCGCCGTTGTCGCCCCGCGAGTTCGTCAGCGGCGAGAGCGTGCTCTGTCTCGGCCGGCACTATCGCCTGAAGGTCCATCCGAACGAGTCCGGGGACGCGAAGCTGCGCGGCGGCTGGCTCCATGTGCCCGCGCCGGCGGGAGCGCTGCAGACGGCCCACGTGCGAGCCGCTCTCGTCTCGTGGCTCCGCCGTCACGCGGCGGAGCGGCTGCCGGAGCGGGTGGAAGCGTGGCGGTCGAAGGCCGGCGTCGCGATGCCCCCCGTCATCATCGCGGACCAGCAGAAACGGTGGGGGAGCTGTGACCGAACCGGAACCATCCGCCTGAACTGGCGCATCATCCAGGCCCCGATGCGCTTGGTCGACTATGTCGTCGTCCATGAGCTCGTGCACCTGCGGCATCGTGGTCACGGACGCGACTACTGGCAGGCCGTCGGCCGCGTGATGCCGGACTACGAACGCCGCCGGGACGATTTACGGCAACGTGGTGTCGAGTGGGCGTGGTAGCGTGCCGGCGCGCGGGCGCGGTGCACGCCGGATGAGCCGGGGGGGCGGTCCACGTGGCCAGCCGGCGAGAATCTCGTGGGAGGTTCCCGCTCGGCATCAACGAGCTGCTTCCCGAAGACAAGCAGCGGGTCGGCACCCCGAGCGTCGGCGGCGCCATCGTCACGTCGAACGGCCACTCGTCGTGGGACCGCGCGATCACGATACCGATGGCGACGAGCGCGGCGCCCTTGGCGATTCTCCTCGAGCTTTCCGCGTGCTGGATGCGCTCGAACCCGGCCGGGCGTCTACCTGCCGACAGCCTGACATTCGTCCCGGATCCATAATTTACGGAGAATCGAAGTCCTGTTGCCAGAGATCAGCCGTTTTCTCGGAGTCGTGATCGCGATGTACTACAACGACCACGGTCCGCCCCATTTCCACGCACGATACGGAGACAGGGTGATCCGGGTCGCAATCGAGAACGGACACATCCTGTCGGGAACGTTCCCCCGCAGGGCGCAAGGGTTCGTGCTGGAGTGGCTCGCGCTGCACCGCGACGAATTACTGGAAGACTGGCGATTGGCCCAGCAACGGAAGCCGCTGATGAAGATCACCCCCCTGGAGTAGAACGATGACGCCGAGACTTGCACGCGCGACGTATCTCCGCGACTACAAGATTCACGTGACGTTCGACGATGGCCGCGAGGGAATCATCGACCTGGAAGGTGAACTGTGGGGCGAGGTCTTCGAACCTCTCAAGGATATCGACGTCTTTCGCTGTTTTCGCATGGACCCCGAGCTGGACACGATCGTGTGGCCCACCGGTGCCGACTTGGCGCCGGAATTCCTCTATGAGCGCGCGGCGCGCGGCCCTTCCTCCGCCCACGTCACCGATGGTCTTCGCCGCCAAGGTTCATGATCGGGAGCCTGCCGCCGAAGGAACGGCGGCGTGCCGACCACGATATCGTCCCCGCGCGGTAGCGGACCCAGGGGGCAGATAGTCGGACCCTACGTTAACCTCGCTTCGCCCCCGCCCGAACGCGAGAACCGCCCGGATTCCAAGCCCTGATCTGCAATCGTCCGACGTCAACGCGGCGTGGGGGCCCGGTGCTCCTGCGCTACGCAAACAGCCCCGCCGCCGCGTTGGGTTCGTCGCGGCGATTGACGGGCCGTAGCGGTTGCCGGCAGTGGCTGCAGTGGAGGTCGCCGCAGTCCGGCTCGGGAATCGGGGTTCCGGCCGGCGTGGCGGTCCCGGCGCACCGAACGCACAGGACGCGGTCGGTTCGGGCCTCGTAGAAGCCGCTGATCCCGTCCATCTCGGGCAGCAGCAGCTGAACGGCGGTCTTCACGCTGCCTCCGGCGCTCACAGGTAGCGCGCGACGGCGCCGCGCTCGGCCGAAGCGCCGGCGGAGTAGTGGGCCACCATGCGGATGGTCTTCCAGTTGCCGGCGCGCATCACGTCGTGGGCCGAGGCCCCGCGGGCGGTCAGCTCGGTGGCCAGACCGCCGCGGCCGCCGTGCGAGGTCCTGCGGCCCTCGAGGCTGGCTGCGGCGCAGGCGGCCGCGAAGCGACGGTTGATCTGGTCGCCGCCGAGACCGATGACCGGGTCGGCCGGTTCCGGTGTCGTCGCGGCATGGAGACGTCGGACGGCGGCTGCACAGCCGCCGTCCAGGCGGCGGATGTCAGGCTGCTCGCCGGCCTGATTCGTCTTCGAGCGGCCGACGTCGGCCCAGCGCAGGGCCGCCACCTCGCTTCGGCGCAGTTAACCGTGGAAGAGGAGCCCCACGATCTGCTCGGCCGCGGCCCGTCCGGCGGCGTGGCCAAGCTCCTCGGGCAGCACGTGCGTCAGACCGCGCCCGGCGCCCGGCGCGCAAGAAAGAGTCCCACGATGGCGGCCGCTGTCGAAAACCGTGCGGCCAGGACGTCGCGCGCCGCGCGAAAGTGCGCCCCGGTTGTCAGCACGTCGTCGACGATCGCGATGGAAGTCGGTGCGGGCGTAGTCAGGGCTTCGTCGATCTCGTAGCGGTCCTGGATCGGCCCGGGACCCGGACGCCCGACGACAACCGCGTGCGCGGCGGTTGTGCTCTCCGTCTGGACGATGAGTTCACGGATGTCGGCCTGCTGGTCGGGCCAGATAGCTTGGAGCATCCGCGTCATCCTGTCGTCGTACAGCGGATCACCGCGCGCCTTGGACGGCGGCACGGGAACGAGCGTCAGCGGCGGGGGTTCGTCGCCGAGCGCGCGGCGGAAGGCGGCGGCCGCCCGTTCGATGGCGCGCTCCTTGTGCCGCCACTCGGGTCTTCCGCGGCGATCCGGTGATTTCTTGAAGTTGTGAATTGAGGTTGTTGGTCACGCTGTAGGCGTAGCCTTCGCGTGCGGTGTACTCCCCGAGGAATAAGCAGGCATCGTCTTCGGTTAGCCAGACGTGGTCGGGCCGCGTCAGCTCGTCGATCCGGGTGAACCTATCGGCGAAGGGCACGTCGGACGTCCCCGTACTCCCGGACCCGAACGGCGCCCTACGTTTCGAGTCGTGCCGGCCACGTCAGGTGCGGGTTGCGGAAGCAGCTGTCGAGAATGAAGAGCTTCCGACCCTGCTGGAGCGCCGCGCGCGCCTGCGTCAGCGTCCCGGACGTCTCGCCAGCCTCAATGATGATGGTCGCCTCGGTGAGGGCCGACATCACGACGTTGCGCTCTGGAAAGAAGAGCCGGTTGCGGCGGTAGTCCTGCGACTCGTACCGCTTCACGGGCACGGGGCTGACAACCAGGAAGTCGTCGGCGATGCAACGTTGCAACCCTTCGTGCTCCTTGGGATAGACGCGCGACAAGGGCGTCCCGATGACGGCGATCGTCCGACCGTGCTGTTCGATGGCGGTGTCGTGGGCCGCCCGATCGATGCCGGCGGCCAGCCCCGATACGATAGTGAAGTCGTCGCTGACGAGTTCGCGCGTCAGGTGCCGCGTGCGAGAGAGGCCGTCTGGCGACGGATTGCGCGTGCCGACGACGGCAACGGACCGGGACGCCACCAGCTCCCACCAGCCCTGGTAGTAGAGGAGCTCGATCGGATGCGTCGCGTCTCGCAGCTTCTCGGGGTACTCGCCGGCGCCGTGAAGGCGGACCCCGAAGTGGGCGATCTGCGCCTCAGCGAACCGCTCCTGCACGAACGCGGCGCACTCTTCCGCGTCGCCCGGCGGCACGAAATCGGACGGGACGCGGCCGGGGTGCTCGGCGAACCGCTTCGAGAGCGACCGGAACGTCGTGCGCGGGTCGGACCACAGGGCCTCGTAGGCGCCCATCTCCCGGAACGGGGAGACGGCGCGCGTTTCGAACCCCGCCTCGAAGGGAAGGTGCGGCATCGCAGCGAATCTTCTGCCGGCGCAGAACGGCTCGGTCGCCGCCACCCTAGCACACCGGCACCGAGAACAACCGTGGGCGCCACGGCGCCCGCGACCCGGGTGACCAAGTGGGACCGTCTGCATGGAGAGAGGCCGCCGGACGGCGACGAGCAGGCGCCCTCCTCGCGCGCGTCGGTGACGTCCCGCCACTCAAGCTCGACGGCTTCCGAGCGCCGCAGCCCGACGATGACGCGGTCGACGGCCCCGCGCTCGGCCGCGAGCTCTGTGGACTCCCGACCTCCGCGGACGGTCGGCCGGCGCGAAGATGGCCGGCAGGTTTCGCGGCCGAGCAGGGTGCAGCCTGACCGCGCCGGCCGGACCCGGTTCGCCGACAAGCCGGACGCGGAACCGAGCCGCCGCGATCGCCATCGAGGCGCTCGAGGAGCCGACGGATACCCCGTCGGAAGTCGGTCTACCCGACGTGGTGGATCACCTGGTTCCAGCCGCCGTGGCCGATTGCCGAGGTGCTAGGCCGGTCTGACGTCCTCGGCGCGGGGGCCCTTCGGACCCTGGCCAAGTGTAAACGTCACGGTATCGCCTTCGCGCAGGGAGTCGAATGGCGTACTCGTGCACGCGGACTGGTGGAAGAAGTATTCGACGCCGTCGGGCGCGGCGATGAAGCCGAAGCCCCTATCCGTGATGCGCTTGATCGTGCCGGTCGTAGGTGCCATGCGTGAGTCCTTTGAGTGTAGTCGGCCCGCCCGATACGCACGATCCGAGGCGAAAACGGGCAGTGTCGAGTCCCAGTTTACCAATTCAGGGCCGGTTCTCCTGCACGGGGGGCCGGTCCGCTCTCTGTACGGGGTGCGGATGGGCAACCGTTGGACCGAGAGCGCGGATACGGCCGTACGCCTGGCCGCGGCGCTCGACTGGGAGCATGGCGGCCGCCGCCTGGTCGAGCTCGCCGATCGGCTCGGCCGGACCGAGGCGGCCGTTCGGCAGCGGGCCTCGCGGCTGCGCGCCGTCCAGCTCGAGGGCGACGTCGACGCCCCCGGCGCCCGTGCTTCGCTGGCGGCTCGATGAGCACCGTTGTCGGAACTTCTACGACAAGTACAGCAAGACGATCGGCTTGCCGGCCGCCTCGGCCCGCCTCACGATGGTGTTCGTGTTTCCGATCGGCGCATCGCAACTCTTCGGGGTGCACTTTGAGCAGATGCCCGGCTTCGCGCGCACGTTCATCGTGACACCCCTCGCCGGCGCGGGATACGCCGTCGTGTTCGCGGGGCGGGCGCTCCACGAGATCTTCCGGCCGCCCTTCGAGATCAAGGAGACCGCGGGCCAGCTGCACGAGATCGGCTGGCGCTCGCTGCCCCTGATCGCGGTGTCCGGCTTCGCGGTCGGGATCGTGCTGTCGATGCAGACGCGCGCCTCGCTCGAGCGCTTCGGCGCCGAGCTCGGGGCCATGAAGGTCACCGAGTAGATCGACGTGCTCGAAGGCGGTGGCGGTCGACTCGTTCAAGTTCCTGGTCGTCACGCGGGTGGTCGCCTGCATGCTGGCGATGCCCATCCTGACCTCGGTCATGAACTTCACCGGCATCATCGGCGGCTGGGCCGCGGAGACGGCCGTCTCGAGCATGGGCTTCGGCACCTACTTCCGCGCGGCCTTCTCGGTCGTCTAGTTCGCCGACTACATTCCGAGCACCCTCAAGACGATGGTCTTCGGCTTCATCATCGCCATCACCGCCTCGTACCTCGGCGTTCACACGCGAGGCGGGACGCAGGGCGTCGGCCAGGCAGCCACGCGCAGCGTGGTGGCGGCGTCGATCCTGCTCATCACCGCCAACGTCGTGCTGGTGCGGTTGATCTTCTTCATGTTCCCGGATAACGCCTGATGGCCGAGGACGACGCCGGCGCGGCGGCCATCCGGCTCGACCGCGTCTCGAAGGCGTTCGGCGCGTTCCGCGTGCTCGACGCGGAACACGTGCCGGCGTAGCGCTGGGTGGGCCGTGTCGGCGGGGCGGCTGGGAGCGACGAGCGGCCGAGGCGGTCTCAGTGCGAGACAGCCCGTCGGGGTGCTGTAGTCGAGGTCAGGCCAAGCGTCCTTGAGCTTCCGAAGCTCGCGGAGGACATCCGTCCTGAAGTTGTCGACGGTCCGCTTGTCGGCCTTGGCCTGGTTCACGCCGAACTGCCGCTGGAGGAAAGCTCAAGTGTAGTGAGGGGTTACTCCAATCTGGGTGCACGCTCGTTCGTACTCCACCCGCGCTTTTTGGTACTCTAGGCTCGCCTTGACGAGTGCTCGCTCAGCCTCGAAGAACACCCTGCGTGCCTTGATGACCCCGTCCCACTCCGATTGTGCTGCTGCCATCTATCGCCTCCGGTTCGGATATTTCACCCCATTTTAGGCTTCGCGTCGGCGAGGAGCGCGTTGACCCTGGTCGTCCCGGGGTCATGGCCAGCGCCGCCGGCGTCCCCAGATAACTCACGAGGGGCTGGCTGCGGGCGAGTCCGCCATCGACGGCGCTTTACCAGACCGAAAATCAGGGTGTAACGGCACTCGTTCTCGCAGTTCCCCTCGGCCTTCCCGCCAATCACGGTCGGACAGTCGCTCACCCGGCGACCGCGGCCACGTTGACGACGGTCGCCGTGCAGCGCGGCTCCGGCACCGGCTCACCGTGTTCACGCAGGCTCTCGACATGGAACCGGATCGCCTGGCGGATCTCGCGAACCGCCTCTTCCCGGGACGTGCCTGTCGCCGCGGCAACTCGTAGAGATTCCCGGCAGAGTCGCGCGCGCCGGGATAGTGCGCTCCCGGCGGCTGATTGGGTAACGCTCATCCCCACTCCTGGCCGCCGGGGCGAAGGTGCTAAACTTTACTAGCAATAGAGTGGGTTAAAGGTGGCATTGATGAAGACGCTAGGATTCTCTACCGAGACCGGCAGGATTGTAATACGCAAGGACTCGATAGACGCAGTGCTTTACTCCGACACCGGCGCCTATCCGCAATCACTAGTGTCCCACAGTCTCAGGCCCAGGCCAGCGCGAGTTGCGGCCGGGCGCGGTCTGGTGGCGAATGGGTGGTGAAGAGGTCTTCGAGAGGCCGGCGTTCGAAGATGTTGAGCTGCAGCACCTGCAGCATCTGGTTGAGGCTCCAGCGCAGCCGCAGGACGAACTTGAGGTAGGCCAGCAGCAGGTACATGCAGGTGGCCACCCACAGTTGCGTCAAGACCGCGTTTTTCGACCGGCCCACGAAACGTTTCACCTTCAGATGCTGCTTGATCCACTTGAAAAACAGCTCGATCTGCCACCGGGACTTGTACAGGTCGGCGATCGTCTTGGCGACCCACGTGGTGTTGTTGGTCACGAACACGTAACGGTTTCTTGTCAACGGGTCGCGGTAGACGACCCGTCGCAGCCGGTCGGGATAGACCTTGCGGCTGCGGGCGCTGGTCAGTTCGATCGTCTGGTCGCTGAGAATACCGGTCCCGGCTCGGACCTCATGCTCGCGGGTGACCCGGTACCGCACGCCGCGCTTGAGGCGTGTCACGAAGGTGACGCCACGGGCCTGCAACTGGTGAAACCACGTGAAATCGAGATAGGCGCGGTCGGCCACGACCACGCTGCCGGCCTCGAACGTCCACGTGCGGGCCACGGTCACGTCGGCGGTCTTGCCGTCGGTGACGCTGAGGAAACTCGGCAGGTGGCCGGCTTGGTCCAACCCGACGTGCAGCTTGATCGCGGCCTTCGTGCGGCGGAACGACGCCCACGGGAAAACCGCCAGACACAAGTCGATGGTCGACGCATCGACCGCATACAGCTTGTGCCTGAAGCGGAAACCGTGGCCCGGCGCCCGTTGCTGGCAACGACTCAGCAGACGGCCGAACAACGCTTCGTAGAGGGTGTAGCAGCCCGTGGCAAAAGGCCCCGCTGCATTCGACGGGCGATGCATCCCGTCTGACCGCGTTGTTCCTCGGTCGAATATGGCCAATATGCTCCCTCGTCACGCCTTGTCAGCCGGGCGCCTCGCCGGTCTCGGTGCGACGCGGGGTTTCACCACGGGCTGGTAGGGCTGCTCGGCGTTCACCCGCGCGAGCGACGAGCGGCTGACCGTTGGCACGCCCAGGTGATAGAGCTTGGCGGGTTGAGCGCGCAGATTGCTCACGATGTCGCGCAGGCTCTGCCGGCTGGCCAACTGGCCCAGCCCGAGGGCGACGAACTGCGCCCAGCGGCTCATGACGCGCAAGCGCTGCCCGCGCTGATGGTCGCGCGCCTCGGCGTCGAATTCATGTCGCGGAAGCAACGTCAGAAGTTGCCCGAAGACTGTGTTATGATGGGCCATGGCTTGGATCTTCTGTGTTTTGAATGATTTGTAGCAAAACCATTCTAACAGACATAGAAGGTTCAAGCCGCCTCAATTAGAAGTTCTGTGGGACAGCAGTGATCCGCAATGGTGCACGCTGCTAGTTAATGGTGCTAGGGTTCGCGTTGAGTGCAACCCTGACCTCGTATGTCGGATGTTGGATAGCCAAGCCGCCGAGTCCAATGACTAACAGCCCGTGGCAGAAGGGGCTGATTGTCAATCGAGAATCGCGTGTCCGTATTGGCGTGTCGCCGGACCATCCCACGACGAATCGGGCCGATCATGGCGCTCCGGGGCCCAGAAGCGCCGCACACGCCCCCAGCACTCGCTCAGGAGGCCGATCAGCGCCTCCACCAGCGCCGACGCGCGGCCCTGGAGGCTCCGCGGCGTGCCCACGCCCGTCAGGTGCCGCATGAGCAACCCGAGATTGACGCCGCAGACCTGGACGAGCAGCCGTTTCAGGATGTTGGGATGCCCGCGCAGATGGACGCGGCGCATCCTGCCGGTCTCGTAGAGATGCGCGTTGGGCCGTTCCAGTAGCTCGCCCCGCTGCCGCAGCAGCCGTTTCCCACGCGCGCCGCGGATCCGCCGCCGGTTGGCATACACCGCGTCCCGCGCCGCCGCCTGGCCCTTCCAGTGCCGCCGGCCGCGATCCGGCTCCGAGACGTAGCTGCGCACGCCGATGGCCGCAAACCCGACCATCGTCTCGTTGCTGTGATATCCCTTGTCGGCCACCACCTCCACGATCCCCGGCGCGCCGACCGCCTCGACCTGCTCGGCGGCCGTGACGAGCGTGTCGACCAAGGTCGTCGTGTCGCCCGCACTCGCGTCCTGCACCGTCACGCCCACGATGGCGCCTGTTTCGAGGTCGACCGCATGCTCGGCGGTGTGCGCCAGATGCGTGCGGCCGTCCTTCATCTTGGCGATCTTCGCGTCCGGATCGTGCGGGTGGGTCCAGTCCGCGTTCGAGCCCTTCTTTTTGCGGGTCCGGTCGAACCGGGCCAACTCGGCGCGCGTCGGCGTCGTGAGGCCGGACGCCTCGGCCAGCCGGGTCAGAAACGCGTCGTAGCTCTCGCCCGTATCCCGCCGCACAATGCTCCGCATCGCCCCATTGGCTTCCAGCGTCGTGGCATCGATGCCAACCGTGCGCCCCACCACCAGCGTGGCGTCGGCCAGTCGCTGCAACACCCACGCAAACACTGCCTGGTGGGTTTCGAGGTCAATCAGGCGACGAGTGCGCGACAGCGTCGAGTGGTCCGGCGGGGCCTCGTGGAGGGCGAAGTCCAGAAACGTGCGAATGCTCAGCGAGTCGGCGGCGCGCCACGCGATCGCTCGTTCCGAATCCAGCCCTTCAAAGTAGCCGAGCAACAGCAGCCGGAAATACCGGCCCGGCGCCAGACTCGGCCGACCGACCCCGTCCGCGTAAAACGACGCGCACTGTGCTTCCACGACCGCGTCGAACCCCGCGTCGTCGAGCACTCGATTCAGCCGCTCGTAAAACGGGTGCCCAGCACTCTTCGGCAGATCCGCCGTGGGCACCCACATCGTCGCTTGCCGCGTTCGACCGCGGCTTGTCCCCATCGCCATGCCAGACAGTGTAGGACACAGGACCGATCACGTCGATCCCTGGAACGAGGGACTTTCACCACGGGCTGCTAGCAGCCCGTGGTGAAACCCCGCGTCGCACCGAGACGGGCGAGGCGCCGGGCTGACAAGGCGTGACGAGGGAGCATATTGGCCATATTCGACCGAGGAACAACGCGGTCAGACGGGATGCATCGCCCGTCGAATGCAGTGGGGCCTTTTGCCACGGGCTGCTAGGTTCGAGTTTACCCTGGTCCCTTGGTCTATAGCTACTCCTTCTTCTCGGCGGTAGTGTGGTAGTTTGAATTAAAAAGTCTCGGCTCGGAACTTCCCGCTCCCCGAGCGCGACGACCCGGCGCGCCAACGAGCCCGCCCGCACCTACTGCTGCATGCGATCGTAGCGCTCACCGAGTTCGAGTTCAACGCACAGCTCGCAACGGATCCTGTTCCGTCCCTTTCCCGCAACCCGGTTCTCTACCTCGATGTTGTTGCCCTCGGTGCAGTCCGTGTTGTCGTGGTAGACCCCGGGAGTACGCGCGGAGTGCCACGGGTCGACCTTCATTTGAGCCACCTCCCTTCAGCGCCGGGTCACAACTCGATCTCGTGCCCAAACTCATCGCAAACCCACGCATCATGGGCGGGAATTGGCGCGGGTGGCGGGTCGTCGTCGCGCGCGAAGCCGGCGGTGCGCTCCGGAATGTTTTTTCGCGTCATCTGGAAATTGCACAGCGGGCATGGATCGGATCGTTTCTCTTCAGAGTTCGACACATGGGCTCCCTTCACTCACCGTCTCCCCCGCTCAACCCGCACAGCGGATTCCGTTTCAGGTGCTCGAAGTGGGCCGTCACCTGGCCAGGTCGCGCAGGGCCATGGCCGTCTCGATGATGATCAGGTACTTGGTGCTCTTCGGCGGCATCCGGCCAGGATCGTATCACCCGCGACGGTCGGCGCGGCTCACGCATGCTAGACCAGATCGACAATGGCGTCTTTGGGGACATCGTGACCAAGGCCAGTATCCGGCAACGTGTGCAAGACCGGGTAGATGCTTATCGTGGCGATCGGAACGAGTGGTTATACCAATGGTTCGTCCCGACGCTGGACGCGATTGACATTGGTGTGTTGTCCTGGGAGGAACTGCTTGAGGGACTCGATCCCAGCTATCTGGCTTTCTACGACCAGTGCCTCCTGCACAACAAACCGAAAGCGCCGGCTGATTACCGCCCAGCGCGAAACACGTTTGTTACTGGCTGAGGAAGGCGATGTGCTCGTCGTCTGGAAGCTCAACCGCCTCGGCCGCAACCTCGCCGACCTTGCCAACACCGTGCAGGACCTGTCAGCCCGCGGCGTGGGCCTGCGGGTACTCGCCGGCCAGGGCGCGCAGATCGACACCACCTCCACGTGGCCGGGCGCCTCGTGTTCGGCATCTTCGCGACGCTGGCCGAGTTCGAGCGGGAGCTGATGGCACCAGAGGCCGAACGACGGCGCCACGTCCGCCTCCTCGTAGTCGGCGTGGTCCGGCCAGTGCGGGCAGTTCGTGCAGAAGTGCCAGACGGCCCGGCCGAGATTGGCGCGGAACACCCTGCGTCGCACGTGACGTGGACCTTTTCCGCCGGCTCGTAGTCACGGTCGACATGTTGTTCAAGGAGTTCGGTGCCGCACTCGAACGCGAGGGTCAGTTCATCCGCGTCCGATAACGGCCGTTCCGTCAACCTGCCGATCACGTCAGGAGGCTGTATGCCAGGCGTGAAACAGGTAGGGCTATAGATAGCTCACTGCGGCAGTGGCCTACGCCCCAGTCGGCGCGTCGTCCGCGTTCTCCGCGTCACCGCTGCTGGTAGTCTCAGCCTGCGTCCTGCGTTCCGCCCAATAGTTCTTCATCCGGTCCGAGACCGCTTGCTTTGCCTCGGCTGACATCTCCCGGCGCCTACGCTTCGCGGGCTGTCTGGAAGGCGCGGACGGACGCGGCTTCACATCAAGGGCGGCGATCGCCGCATCGATTCGAGCGACACTGTCCAGCAATTCCGACCGTTTGTCATTCAGTAGCGCGATGACGTCTTTCATCCGTAGTTCCTTTCTCTCCCACCCGCCACGAGTAGTAGTGTAGTCGAGGAGCCATCCTGGCGCTCTCGAACGCGAACGACGCGGAGTCGGCCAACGTCGGCCCGGCTTGCGTGCTGGTGGGGCGATGCCGGCCATGGGTTCGCAGGCGGCAGCCGTGCTCGCTGGCCTGCGCTGGCTGCTCGCGATCCCCGACGCCATCGAGCAACTCGGCGCTCTTCCAGAGCGTCGACCCCGCGGCTCGCCGGCTGACGGGCCGGCCGCTGTCGCGGCGCCTCGTCCTGGCCATGATCAAGCGGCGGGCGGCGGCGGCGGATCTGCCGCCCGCGACCTGCTGCCACACCTTCCGGGCGCCGGGGATCACGGCGCGTCTGTCGAACGGGGGGACGCTCGAGCACGCGCAGCAGATCTCCGGTCACGCGTCGCCGAAGACGACGAAGCTCTACGATCGGACGGCGGACACCGTTACGGTCGACGAGATCGAACGCATCGTGATCTGACGGTCTCCGTACCACCGGGCGGCCGAGGCCCTCGAGGCGGGCCGGGCGCGCCGCCGCGCTGTATACCTCGCACAACCGTGCGCCGCCACAGGGAGTCGGCAGTTTGCAGGCCAACAAGCAACACATCTCTACCGTCATCCCGGGCAACAAGCAGTTCCTCATTCCCGTGTTCCAGCGGGACTACAGTTGGGGCGAACGTCAGTGCGCCCAGCTCTGGGACGACGTCCTGCGAGTGTCCGGCCAGCCGCCGGAGCGAAGCCACTTCTTCGGCCCAATCGTGCTCGCACCGGCGAGCGTGGGCACGGCGTTCCAGAAGTGGCTCGTCGTGGACGGACAGCAGCGGATCACGACGCTCACGCTGCTGTTGACCGCCCTGCGCGACCACGTCGAGGCGGTCGGGGGCCTGCAATCGGCCGCCGCGCTCGTAGAGGCTAGCTGCTTGAGGAACGTCCACCACTCCGGGGACCAGGTCCGCAAGCTGGTGCTGCGGCGCCGGGATGACGAGACGCTGCGGAGCCGCGTCGAGCGCACGCTGCCACCGGACCTACCGTCGCCGGCCATCGAGGACATGTACGGCTTCTTCCGGGAGAGGCTCCGAGGACTCGACGACTGGAAGCCGGTGGAGGAAGGCGTCGCGAAGCTGGTCGTCGTCGAAGTGACCGTCGAGTCCTCCGACGACGCGCAACTTATCTTCGAGAGCCTGAACTCGACCGGAGTAGACCTGAGCCAGTCGGACCAGATCCGAAACTTCGTGCTGATGGGGCTGTCGGAGCCGGAACAGACGAGGCTGTACTACGAGCACTGGCAAAGGATCGAAGAGTGGTTCGGAGGCGACCGGGGCGCCCCTGGACAGCTTCGCCCGGGACTACGTCGCGCTCCGCACCAGGGCGAGGAAGCAACCGCGGTCGGACGGGATCTATTTTGCGTTCAAGAACGCCTTCGAGGCGCTGAAGGAGGAGGACGGCGGCGTGTCGGGCGCCCTGGAGTCCATGACTCTCGCGTCCCGGCGCTACGCCGAGTTCGCCTTCGGAAGGGCGGCAGACCCGGAGATCAGCAACCTGCTCGGACGCGCGCGGCGTCTAGCCGAAGCGCCTGCGCTCCTCATCATGGAACTGTCCGGGCTGCACGATACCGGGCGCCTGTCACGCAGCGACTTCGTCGCTTGCCTGGAGCTCATCGTGAGCTACCTGATGCGGCGGGCGGCCTGCGGACTTCAGACCCGCGGGTACTGGTCCATCTTCGCCAGGCTCGCCTACGAACTAGCGGCGGAGGCGCCGCACGATTGTTTAGAGATGGGGATGGCGACACTTCCCCAAACCTACCGGTTTCCGAACGACGCCGAGTTCGGGGACGCGCTGCGTGACACGGACGTGCATGGGCGCTATTTCTGCAAGCAGCTTCTCGACGGCCTCGAGACCCTGGGCCAGAAGGAGAAAGCAGACACCAGTTCGCTGACGATTGAGCACGTCATGCCGCAGACGCTCAGCTACGCGTGGAAGAGGATGCTCGGCGACGACTCGGACGAGGTCCACGCCCACTGGCTCCACCGCCTCGGCAATCTGACGTTGACCGGCTACAACGCGGAGTTATCGAACAGCACCTTCCAGGAGAAGCGGGACAGGCCAGGCGGGTTCCGGGAGAGCGCCGTCTTGCTGAACAAGGACGTCGCGGCCGAGACGGAATGGACCTCGAGACAGATGGAGGAGCGAGGCCGGAGGCTCGCGGATCGCGCTTTGCGGATCTGGCCGCGCCTGAACGTGAACGAAGAGACGCTTCACGAGGCCCGGAAGCGAAATATGCGCCGGCTCGCGGAGGAGAAACCAGCGAGCCGCGCAAAGATGAAGGAGGAGGCACGCCGCCTGTTCGAGGTTCTGCAACCCCATGTGCTGGCTCTCGGCACGTCAGGCGACGTGATCGAGATGTCGGAGAACGAAGCGCAGGTCTCGTATCATCAGCCCGAGTGTTTCCTGGAAGTGCTGCCTCGCACCAACTACTTGACCCTGTCCCTCCCCCTCGACTTCAATGAGGTGGACGACATCGAAGGGGCGGCAGACGGAACGACCTGGAAGTTCGTAGTGGGCTCCGAGCACCCGACGGGCGTCATCTTCCACGTGAGGTCCCTGGACGACATCGAGAGGGCGCTGGAAGTGATCCGCCGCTCGTTCAGTTCGGTACGCTGACCGCGCCGAACCCTGCCGGCGCAGCTCGCGGCGGCCGATCTCCCATCGCCCCTGTTAGCCCGCGCTTCGTGCGCACGCCCAAGTACGGCGTCGTCGGCAGCCGCGACGAATGGCGGGCGAAGCGCTACCGGCAGGCCGTCGCCGGCCAGCCGTTCGTGGAGCTGGCGCTCGGGCTCTATTTCACGCTGGCCGTGCTCGGCGCGGCGTCGAGCGACCTGTTCGCGGCCGTTCCGCTGCTCTGTGTCTTCCAGTTCGGGTTCCTGTACATGGGGCTCGTCTCGCTGCTGCAGCAGCCGCGGCCCGGTCGCGCCGGCGTACCGGGAGCGCGGTCGGCAATGGCTGGCGTGGCCGGCAAGCGGCGCGGAGCGGCGCTGGCGTGAGGAAACCGAGGTACCAGCGTGACAACCCGAAGGCGCGGCGGGTCCAGAGCCCGCCGGCCGGCCCCGCCGCCCACCGCACGCCTGTAGCCACATCTCATCATCGACCTTCGAGTTGGTCCGCTTCCCGGTTGTATTCCGCGATGATGTTGTCGAGCACAAAGTCCAGCTCCTCTTCGTTCTCGACATGCGCCAGATCGTTCATGTCGACTCGTCCAACCGCCTGCTCCACCAGCGCTCTGGCTTCCCGTGACATTCCCGAGTACTGGATGAACGCCAGCCCGCACGCCTGGGCGACCCCGTTGACGATGCTCTGCTCCCTGCCGGGACTGCTGAACACGGCGAGCAGGTTCCGGCGCGTGACGTCGAGACAGTCGGCGGCGTCGCGCAGATGCTTCGCAGCTTCTCCCTCCGGCCCCCGGCCCCGGGCATCCTGGCGCGCCTGCGACGCTCGATCCTGTTCTTGCTGCGACATCCTGCCGAGGTCGTCGACCGATGCCGTCATTTCCTCCGGCGGCGCCGATGGGTTCGCTCCAACGAAGAACAGCAACCCGACGAAACCGACGCCGACGACGAGCGCGATCCGTGTCCGCATGACTGCCTCCTCGCGGGCAACGCCCCGCGACAGATATTGGTCGCCGGGCCGGTTGCACCACAACTCACCGCACTGAGCGGGGCTCCGCCTGTTCCCCGGGAGCGGCGCCTGGCGGCGCTCCAGCGATGCGGCCGGGTGCGGTACGCCGGCTAGGTTAGCCGCTGCTGTCTTGTGTCCGGCGTCACGCCCGCACAACTTTGATCACGCAGGGGTCGGCCGAGGTCGAGATCTAGTCGCCTGCGGCCTCCTGGCGCGTCGGCTTCCGTCAGGACGCATGTCGGGCTCCGTCAGGACGTCTGGTCAGGTGCGTCCGGCACGAGATCGACGGCGACGGCCGTGTTACGGTGCATTGATGCCGCACGAGATGACCGCAGCACTCACGCTGCTGTTGGCGCTGGTCAGCGCCATCGGCGTGCTGTGGATCGCGTTGCGTCTGGAACGGGTGGTGGCAGGCGACAGGGTCGAGCACCTGTATGGGAGCCTCCGCGGGCTGCGCGACGAGGTCCGCGAGCTGCGGCGCGTGGTCGAGGAGCGGCTGGCGCCGCCTCCCACCGAGTAGCCCATGACCGCGATCCCCGTCGAGGTCGGTCCGACGAGCGCCCGGCAACACATCACGGGCTACTGGGCCCTGAGCATCCCTGCACCCTACCGGTCGATGGGCGGCCGCTCGAACCCGCGCTGGACGTGGTTTGCCAGCCGCCCGGAGACGCTCGCCGACCGGGAGGGTCTGACGGACGAGAGCACCTATGGACGCCTTCTCGACCGTCTCGGCCGATGGGGACTGCGCGACGCCCGGAAGGGTCTCGCCGAATTCGGCCGCCCGGGAGGCGAGAGCAGCACGAAGATCTGGGCGGCCAGCCACGTCCGGGCCGTAATCGAGGTGCACTGGGAGCAGCTGATCCCGTTCGCGCGGTGCGGTCTCGTGCACCCGCCGTACGACGTGAACGACGTCGCGAAGCTGCTGCCGTACCCGGACCAGTGGATCCCCCTGCACTGGTGGGCCTGGCGGCTCGAGACGGTGATGACGGCCAGCGAGCTCGAGTTGTGGCGCGCCTGGCGCCGGCAATGGAATCCCTGGGCGCGGGGTCCGGCGTGAGCGTCAGCGGCCCGACAACACCCGAGAGGGCGGACGACGGCCAGCAGCGGGGGTCCTGGGCATGTCGCGTGGTACGGATCACGCGGCCTGGCGTCCGATAAGCGGGGCTATGTCGACCCGCCTTCGCCCCTAAAAACGCCCGGATTCGCAGCGGGCGTCGTGGCTGCGCGCGCTGCAGCTCGAGGAGGACGTCGCCGTCGTCGACGCGCTGCGATGAAGCTGGCTTGCCCCGCGCACGCGGGGATGAGCCCGGGGCAGCGTGCAGCCCCTGTCTCACTCGCGGCGGGGTGGCCAGCGCCGCACGAGGGCCGGATTACGCCTGACGAGTGGTACCCAGCCTAGAAGCAAGCCCATGGCCACGACTCAACGCGCCGTCAAGCGGACGTACGAGGACTACTGCGCAACAGCAGACGACAAGCGCTACGAGCTGCTGAACGGCGATCTGATGATGGTTCCCGCACCGAACAGGAAGCACCAGGGGTTCTGGGCAGACTGCACATCGAACTGGGCCGGTTCACCCAAGAACACGGACTGGGAGAGGTGTACGTCGCACCTTTCGACGTCGTTCTGTCAGACACCGACGTCGTGCAGCCCGACCTGCTGTTCATCTCCCGAGCGCGCGAGCACACGATCACCGACGAGAACGTGCGGGGAGCACCCGACCTCGTGATCGAAATACTCTCGCCATCCACCGCCGACCGGGACGTGGGGTACAAGCACGACCTGTACAGCAGACACGGGGTGCTCGAGTACTGGATCGTCGATCCGATGGCCGAGACCGTCGCCGTCCATCGGCAACGGGACGGGAGGCTCGAACTCGCCGACACGTTCGGTCGCCGGGACAGTCTTGGAACGGCGCTGCTTGAGGGACTGCAGATCGAGCTCGACGATATCTTTGCGAGCTGAGCAATCCCCGCAGCCGCGGGAATGGACCTGTTCGTAGCGCGCGGCGAAGGTCGACGCCGGCGTCCGCCCCGCGCGGAGGAGGCCGCAGCCGCGGGGATGTACCAGTTCTCGACGACGGCAGAGCCAAGAGTTAGATAACATCCCCGCGCGCGCGGGGATGGACCGTTGCCGCACCGGGTGGTCGGGATCGTCCAGGCGCTTGCCCCGCACGCGCGGGGATGACCTGGCGTCCCATAACCGTGGCTATGTCGACCCCGCTTCGCCCCCGAAAACGCCCGGATTCATTGCGCGAACAGAGCACCGAGATCGGTGACGGGCACGACTGCCACCTGTGGGTCTCGGGCGGCAGGTCCTAGCGTGGAGCTGTGCAGTTGGAGCAGCCTCTCGATCATGGGCTCTATCCGGTCGAGGCCCTCGATGATCTCCTTCATGGCGGCGTCGAGGCGCCGAACGCGAGACGAACCTGGCGGCCCGGGGCGGGGCTTGGCGCTGAGGCGGTCTCGCCGCTCCACGTGGGCGGCCTACCTACATCCGGAACAGGTGCGGCAGTTGCTCCGGCGGCACGCCCCGGCCTTCGTCGGTCACCAAGATCGCAACGTGAACGCCGGCCGGCTCTGCGGTGACGCGGATGGGGGGTCGACTCGGGAGAGTACCGCGCCGCGTTGGAGAAGAAGGTTGCCCGCCCCGAAATCGAACCCCGCCTAGCGCCGCGGGGTTGTCGACACGATTTCGCCGTTGACATATCGGACATCCACGACGCCCCCGTCCGCGTAGCGGAGGACCCAGTTGCCGTTCGGCCTGCCGTCGACAATGGGGCCTTCCGCGAGGTTCCCGTCCGCGTAGCGGACGACCCAGCTGCCGGTCATTCGGCCGTCCTGGAGGCGTCCGGTATTCGTCTGCTGATTTCCATCCGAGATCCACGTGAGCGTTCCCGTTCCCTGGGCCAAGCCACCCACACATTCGCCCGTCCAGGTCACGCTTGCGCCCGTCGCGAGAGTCGCGAGACTCGAATTCCAGACGTAGCACCCTGGCTGCTGGGCAATCTCCATCCAGCACGCCGCGCCGGCCGGCTTGCCGGCGCACGTCTGATCGGGGCTGAACCCAGCCCCGCGCGGGCGCGGAGGCACGTCGGCGCCCGGCGCGGCGCCGACGGCCGGCGGCGACGTGCCGGAGACCCGAGACCCGGACGCCGGCACGGACGCTCCGGAAACTCGCGAGCCCGAGCTTGGGATCCCGGTGCCGCCGACCCGCGAACCCGCCGGCGCACCGGCAGGCATCTGCGGTGGCAGCCCGCCCGGGCTAGGCAGCGCCTCGACCTGCGCGCCGGTCAGATACCCGGTCGCCCACGCGCCCCGTGACGCCTGCCACTGGCGGATCGCCTGCCGGGTCCTCGGCCCGAACAGGCCGTCCGCCATGCCCGCGTCAAAGCCCGCCGACCCAAGGCCTTGCTGAATCCGCCGCCGCGTGGATTGATCCAGCTCCAAGGCCGCCTCCACGGCCGACGCGTCGACACAGTAGACGTTGAGCACCTCGCACGCCGGCCCACCGGCAGCCGTACACTCGTTCAGGGCGCCGACGCGAGCATCCGCTTCCGTCGCGGCTTCCATCCACGTCCACACGTCCTGTCCCGGCGTCGGGCTGGACTGCGCCACTCCCAGGCACGACGCAAAGCTCGCCACCACCTCGCACGCCGTCGTGCCGCATATGTTCACCGCATCGGCCTGCCCGCGAAACGAGAACGCGTGCCGGCCTCCTTGCTCGTCGATCGCCAGGTAGCCGCGCTCCTGCGCCGCCGCCTGGAAAACGCGCAGCAGAACGACGACGATGACGAACGTCACGCGGATCATCAGCAACCTCCTCGTGGTCGTTGCATCCACCGGTGGCCGCGAGACCGGCCCGCCGCGACGGCTTTCCGCAATCCTATCGCCGGCGGGCGGCGCCGCAAACAGCCCCGGCGCCGCGTGGGGATACGGCCGTGCGGCAGGCCGCGGCGCTCGACTGGGAGCATGGGCGGCCGCCGCCTGGTCGGCCTGGCCGAACGGCTCGGCCGGACCCGAGGCGGCCGTTCGTCAGCGCGCGTCGCGGCTGCGCGCCGTCGAGCTCGAGCGGGAATCCGAGTGATGGTCTGAGGCCATCACTCGGGGCCGACGGACGTCGGCCGTCTCGCCGTCGGGGTTGGTCTTGCTGCGGCGGACGGCCACCAGCAGGCCGTCTTCGTCGCGCGCGTCGGTCACGTCCCGCCACTCGAGCGCCGCGGCTTCCGAGCGCCGCAGCCCGGCGATGACGCGGTCGACGGCCGCGCGCTCGGCTGACTTGAGGCCGCGTCCCGACCGCCGCGGGCGGAGCGCGGCATCACCCGCTGACCGACGTGCGGCTGACGTTGGGGCTCATGCGCGCGGTGGTGGAGCGTGAACGCGCGCAGGTGAAGCGCGAACAGAAGGGCAAAGAGGCGAACAGCCGCGGACCGCGGGCGGGCGGGGAACCCGCGCCGGATGATGCCGACGATCTCGATTGAATCTTCGATTGGGACGTAGAGCGCCGTGAAGTCGATATCGAGGAGCGCCTGGAGCGCCTTCGTAGAGCCGCGACCGGCCGACTGATAGCATCTGAAAGCTGAAAGCAGGACCCATGAGCGAGAGCAGAACAATCGTGGTCACGATCATCGGAGCGGCAGTAGGGTTCGGCCTGAATCATCCGCAGCAGGTAACGGAGCTCCGTCGCGACGTCGAGCGGTCGATCCTGGCGACGTACGGCCTGCCTCCCGTGTTCGCATCGCACGCCGCGCCGGGCTAGGCGTTGCGCGAATCGTGGAGGATCGCCGTCGCGCTGTCCGTGCAGCCGGTTGCCGAGCTCGTGCAGGCGCAGCTTCGCGAGGCGCTCGACGAGCCGAGTCTGAGGCTCAACATGAGAGCGGTACCGCGCTGCCGACATGGCGATACTGGCGCGGGCGGCCGGTTCGCTGGTGGCAAACGCCGGAATGCCTCTGGACGCGGCGCGCGAGGTCGTCGGGCTGTGACGACCTGGGGGCGGTGTAGTTCGTGCTCGGCTGAGGGCGTGCTCCGCGATGGCCTCTGCCTCGACTGCCAGCGCGCCGGCAAGTAATCGCTCCGTCGCCATTCCGGAGCGACACGCCCCGGGCGCCGGCTTCCTCCCGGCGCGCCGGGGCACCTTTCGCGCATGGTGATCGTTCCGCTCCCGCTGCCGAGTGACGCGCCGACCCCGCTATATTGGATCAGATGGATCTTTGCGGTGTCGGCTGGCCGCGGCGAGCCGGAGGCATCTGCCGGGAGTGTCGACTAATGCCGCGACTCCCGAATCAGGCCATGTGCTCCCGGTGCCGCCAGCGTTTCAGCGACCAGGCCGCAGCGGCCTACCAGCGCCGGAAGGCGAGCCGATGACGCGCGCTGAGCTCACGATCCTGATCGTGCTGGATGAGGCCGCCCGCGAGCTGCCGACCAGCGAGGTCGCCAAGCGGGCCGGCGTCTCTGAGGAAAAAACGAGAGACGCGCTAGACAGCCTGCGCCAGGCGCGGCGCGTGTCCGGCCGGTCGGTCCGGCGGAACAACCACGGGCCGACCTATCTTTGGCGACGTCCGCTGCTCGATATCCTGGCCGACCATCCTCCCGAACCTGCCCGCTCCGCGCGCTGACGCGCCGGGAAGCATAGCGAGGCGCGGTCGCCCGTCGTCGGGATCTGAAACGAGATCCCCGGGTAGTCAGCCGCGGGTGCGTTGGGCGTCAACCCGGCCGGGAACGGGAACGTCTCGAAGATCGTGCTCGGCGTGTAGCGCGGGTCGTTGCCCTTCCCGAGCCACGTGCAGAGCCGAAGCGACCAAAGCTCGTGAAACCGGCTGTGCAGGATCCCGAACGTCGTGTCGTCGTCGCGTGCGATGACGATCAGTTGGTGGTCCGGACAGATGCGCACGTCGCACCAGACGAACAGCCGGTGCCTAGCGACGGTCGGCGTGGCGATGTACCGCCCCGAAATCGAACCCCGCCTAGCGCCGCGGGGTGCTCGACACGACTTCGCCGTCGACATATCGAAAATCCAGGACGCCCCCGGACGCCAAGCGGAAGACCCAGTTGCCGTTCCGCGCGCCGTCGACATAGGGGCCTTCCGAGCCGCCCCCGAACGCGAAGCGGAGGACCCAGTTGCCGGTCCGCGAGCCGTCGACATAGGGGCCTTCCTCGACGGACCCGTTCGCGTCGCGGAGGACCCAGTTGCCGGTCCGCTCGCCGTAGACATAGGGGCCTTCCTGGACGCCCCCGTCCGCGAAGCGGAGGACCCAGTTGCCGGTCTGCTTGCCGTCGACAAAGGGGCCTTCCTGGACGGACCCGTTCGCGAAGCGGAGGACCCAGTTTCCGGTCCGCTCGCCGTAGACATAGGGGCCTTCCTGGACGCCCCCGTCCGCGAAGCGGAGGACCCAGTTGCCGGTCCTTCGGCCGTCCTGGAGACGTCCGGTACCCGTCTGCGGATTTCCATCCGAGATCCACGTGAGCGTTCCCGTTCCCTGGGCCAAGCCACCCACACATTCGCCCGTCCAGGTCACGCTTGCGCCCGTCGCGAGACTCGGATTCCAGACGTAGCACCCTGGCTGCTGGGCACTCTCCATCCAGCACGCCGCGCCGGCCGGCTTGCCGGCGCACGTCTGATCGGGGTTGAACCCAGCCCCCCCCGGGCGCCGGCCGTCGGCGCCCGGCGCAGCGCCGACGGCCGGCCGCGACGTGCCGGAGACCCGAGACCCGGACGCCGGCACGGACGCTCCGGAAACTCGCGAGCCCGAGGTTGGGATCCTGGTGCCGCCGACCCGCGACCCCGCCGGCGCACTGGATGACCCGCCCGCCGCCGCGCGCAGCGCCGCCTGCCGGTTCTGCGCCAGCGTTCGGAAGACCCCGTTCGGGAACTGCTGTAGATACGCCTCGAAGTCCGCCGGGTTCGTGCTGTTCATGACCGACTGCCAGAACAGGCTCTCAAGCTCCGCGCTGGCCGCCGGCGCCGCAGCCGGAGCGGCGGCTGGCATCTGCGGCGGCAGCCCGCCCGCACCCCGCAGCGCCTCGACCTGCGCGCCGGTCAGATACCCGCTCGCCCACGCGCCCCGCGACGACTGCCATTGGCGGATAGCCTGCCGCGTCCGCGGCCCGAACAGCCCGTCCGCCATGCCCGCGTCAAAGCCCGCCGACCCAAGCCCTTGCTGAATCCGCCCACGCGTGGCCTGATCCAGGCCCAATCCCGCCTCCACGGCCGGCGCGTCGATGCAGTAGACGTTGAGCACCTCGCACGCCGGCCCGCCGGCCGCCTGGCACTCACTCAGGGCGCCGACGCGGGCATCCGCTTCCGTCGCGGCTTCCATCCACGTCCACACGTCCTGTCCCTGCGTCGGGCTGAAATACGCTACGCCCAGGCACGACGCAAAGCTCGCCACCACCTCGCACGCCGTCGTGCCGCACATGTTCACGGCGTCAGCCTCCCCGCGAAACGAGAACGCGTGTCGGCCTCCTTGGTCGTCGATCGCCAGGTAGCCGCGCTCCTGCGCCGCCGCCTGGAAAACGCGCAGCAGAACGACGACGACGACGAACGTCACGCGGATCATCAGCAACCTCCTCGTGGTCGTTGCATCCACCGGCGGCCGCGCGACCGGCCCGCCGCGACGGTTTCCGCAATCCTATCGCCGGCGCGCGTCGCCGCAAACAGCCCCGGCGCCGTGTTGGGTTCGTCGCGGCGATTGACGGGCCGTAGCGGTTGCCGCCAGCGGCTGCAGTGCAGGTCGCCGCAGTCCGGCTCGGCGATCGGACACCTGCCCGGGCCGCTCGCCCAGGTGATAACCAGGCATCACCTGGGCTCCGTCAGGACGTTTGCTCAGGTGCGTCCGGCGTGAAAATCGGCGCCTGGCGTCCGATAAGCGAGGCTATGTCGACCGGCCTTCGCCCCCGAAAACGCCCGGATCCGGAGCGGGCATCGCGGCTGCGCGCGCTGCAGCTCGAGGAGGACGCCGGCGCGGTCGACACGCTACGATGAAACCGGTTCGGAACGATGACAATGGGAGAGATTCGAGCCAGCGTGACGCTCGAGAATAGCGACGACCGCGCACTCGTCAGGCGCGGCCACGGGGTCGAGGCCGAGGTCCGACGCACGACCGTCGAAGGGATCGTCGACACGGGCGCGGTGAGTCTCGTGATCCCCGAGGAGGTCTCGACGCAGCTCGGGCTCGAGCACTGGGGAACGAGAACCGTCGTCTACGCAGACGAGCGGCGGGAACAGCGCCCAGTGACAGACGTCACGATCGAGATCGGGAACCTCGCCACGCGGGCCGAGGCCATCGTGGGACCGGCCGGGAGCCAGGTCCTGATCGGGCAGCTCGTGCTCGAAGCGCTCGACCTCATCGCCGACTGCAGAAACCGGACGCTCACGCCGCGCCATCCGGAGGGGCCAGTCCTGGCCCTGCGCTGACCCGTCGAGCCGCCACCACCGGCCCGGCGTCCGATAACGCCAACTCTGTCGACCGGGCTTCGCCCCGCCCGATCGGCCGGAACACCCCCTGAAGCCGGGCTCTAACTGCGCTCGGGCTGGCAGACCCGCCCCCGATTATGGTCCGCCGGCATGCACCATCCGGGGGCGAAAGCGCCGGATGGTGCATGGATATGCGGCCTTCCGGGCGTTCTGTAATAGGCGCGCATAAGTAAGCGTACGATCTCGCTGCCGGGCGCCTTCGAGCCGCTGGCCGACGGTGATGCGTGAGGCGTGTTCGGCGTCCCCTCCCCACACGCGGCAGGGGCCCTCTCAGGCGGTAGCGGCAGACCCTCGCGGCTGCCTACAGGTCCTCGATGTCCTCGCTGGTGGTGGACGAGGCCGGCGACGGCACGGACCCGGCGTCACCGAGTAGCGGCGCGAACTGCGTGTCGATGGTGTCGAATGCTGCTGGTCGACGTCACCAAATACGGGCATCGGTCATGGGCACGACGTGCGTCTCGATGCTGATGCCCGGCGTGTCGATGCTGCTGGTCGACGTCGTGTCGTTGCCGCGGCGCCTGGGTCAGCCCCGCCGGAGCTGGTCGTCGATGAACTTGAAGATGGCCTCGGCCGTCGCCTGCTGGCTCACCTCCCCCGCCCGCGCAATGATCGCATCGACCCGCTCGCCCACCTCGGGCGGCTGCGCGATCAGGAAAAACACCCGCCCAGCCACCAGCAGCGCGCGGCCAGCATTGGACATCACTTGAGAGACCGCCTCGACCTCCTGTGCCGTCGTCCGGCGGTCCTGGACGAAGCCTTCGTAGCACGCAGAGAGCCTCAAGGCCGCCTCCCAGGTGTCATCCAGGATCGCGGAGTACTCGTGGACCAACGCCAACGCTTCCCGCTCCTCAAGCGCCTCGACATCGGGCGCCGCGTTCTTGCGGGCCTCGACCAGGCGTGCGTAGCACGCGGGGAGCCTCGAAGCCACCTTGCACGCCTTCTCGATGTTGGTCCCGATCGCGGCGAGCTCAACCACCAACGTTTCCCTCTCCTGCGTCATCTCTCGCTCCTTTCCTCGTCCCGTGCCGGGGCCCGCAGGCCGCGGCATACGCCTTCATCCGTCCGTCTTCCGTCTTCGCCTCTCGTCTTGCCCTGCATTGAAGTCTTCGTCGTGGTGGTTGCGGCTGCCGCGCGGCGGCGGCAGGGATCTCGCTGGCGGGCAGTCGGTTGCTGGCCGCTTGCAAAACGGCGCGGCGAACTGGCTCGTTCAGCCGGGCGTGGCGCTTGGCCCCGGTGCTCGAAGCGGGCCTCGTTCCGCTGTTCCCGCCGTTGCCGCTCAACCGCCCTACGCGAACAACCCCGACGGCGCGGCGGGTTCGGCGCGGCGATTGACGGGCCGTAGCGGTTGCCGGCAGCGGCTGCAGTGGAGGTCGCCCCCGGAGGCCGCGTGAAGACCGCCGTTCAGCTGCTGCTGCCCGAGATGGACGGGATCCCGCGGCGCCTACGCCCACCGGCGGTACCAGTCGATGATGAACCTGAGGAGCCCCTCGACCGTCGCCCACCGGTTCGTCTTCTCCGCCCGCCGCCTGATCGCATCGAGCCGCCGGGGCGCCTCGGGCGACGACCGTACCGCGCTTACGATCGTGGCCGACAGCGTCAGCGCCTTGATGCCAACGTCGACCCTCGCCTCCGCGATCGCCTCGACCTCGGACGCCGTGAGCCGGACGCCCTCGACCACGTCTCGTGCCGGGCCCGCCGGCCGCGGCTCGCACCGTTCATCCGTCCGTCTTCCGTCCTTCCCCCCTCCGTGTTGTCCCTGCGCTGGCGTCTTCGTGGTGGTTGCGGCTGCCGCGCGGGCGCGGCAGGATCTCGCCGGCGGGTACCCGCCTCCCTGGGCGCGCACAGACGGCGCGGCGAACTGGCTCAGCCTGGCCGAAGCATTCGTTGTGGTCGCGCGGCTCGTACTCGTCCACCTGGCCGCCCAGAAGCTACGGTCCGAGAAGGCCGACCGGCTGGTATTGGCGTGCGAGTCGTGCCCTAAACCCGTCCGCAGCAAGCGCAAGCCGATTCAATGGGACCGCCTCGGCGCGCTGTTCGGTATCGCCGGCGCCGAGCTGCAGGAGGCCTGGCGCGCGGAGCGGGAGCGTGAATAGGTATTCAGCATTGGCACCTTTCGCCCGCCATTCCTGAATATCGGCCGGCCGGCGCGCCCGGCGAGCTCGACGCTCAGACCGCACCGGACCCCAAGAACACGGCCCCGGCCGGGGGGCGAAGGCAAGTTGACGTAGGTGCCGTTATCAGACGCCTGGGCCGGCGACCGCGGTTGGCTATGCTTCCGCCCGCCATGGGACGCGGACCACGTTGGACGAACGACGAAGATTGCGCGATCGTTTGCTGGTCGGACGGCCTTCGCGCCGGCACCCTGCGCGACATCGCCCAGGAGTACGGACGCACCTACGCGGCCGTGCGCCAGCACGCGAGCCGCATCCTGCGCGCCCGCCGAGCGCACTTCGAAGCGGCGACTGTGACAAACGCCTTCGGCAAACGGGTGCTCGACCTCAGTTTGCTCCCGCTTCCGGACCAACTCTTCAAACGCAAAAAGCCCTGAAAAGACTGCAAGAATCGCAAGGGAAGCAATCGCTGTGTCGTACGCCACAGCGATTGCTTACGAGAAGTCACGTTTTTGGGAGCAATCCCGTGTGGCGGCGCCACAGCGACAGGTGGCGACACGTGGCGCTCCGAGCCTCTCGGTCGGTCTGCCGTGGCGGTGCCACGGCGGATTGCTATCTCTGGAGATCTGGAGATGGCCAGGCGAGCCCGGGTCTGTCGCGGGCCGGCGCCCCGGCCGTCAGCGCCGGTTCCTCTTCGTTACGGCGATGACCGTCTCGCCGTAACGCCTTGCCGCGAGTGCAGGCGATGCGACGCGTCGCCGGTCGAGGTCCGTTGCGAACAGCACTCGTCCGTGTCTGCTCGTGCAGGTCGAGACGCTGTAGCCGTAGCGCCAGTTCCAGTACACCAGGTCCAGGTGGTTGCCGAGGACCACGCAGATGAAGATGCGCTCCTCCTCGACTTGCATTGCTGCCAGCGCCTCTTCGAAGTGGGCCTCGGCTTCCGGTTCGTTCACCAGAAGCGTCTCGTCGAGCACGTTTTCGGCCGCTTCGATGATCGAGTGCTTTTCGGCGGTCGTTGCGTAGTCCTGGCGGTACTGCGTGTGGACCCTAATGTCCGCGATCCGATGATTCGCCGGCGTCTTGCCGTCGTTGGCCAGGAGGAGTCGCCGTTGGGTGTCGGCGAGCACTGCGGCGAGCCGCTCCCCGGCGTGGTCGAAGCCTGTCAATAGGTCGGGTCCGGGTCCTTCGCGCCAGCGTTCCGAGCCGTCATCCGCCCTCATCACAGCGCCTCTCCGTTGGCACGACGTCCTCGATTTCAACGGTGCGCCGGCCGAATCGCCACGGGCACCCCGTCCGCTCGCTCTGCCGCCGAGTCAGCAGCCCGCGGGTCGGCCAGGTCGTTCAGCAGCTTCCCGGCATCGCCCGGCGTGAGCCCGAGCGCCCGCGCGACGTGCGCGATCCGAACCTCCCGGCCCGCCGCGCGGATCACGTCGAGCACCTCGTCGTCGGTGACTTCGCGTGCCACGGTGGAAAGGTGGCCCCGGCCGATGGGTTGCGGGCACCGGCCGGAGCCCGTCGCCGGGCGCGGGGGTGTTGAGCATTCCCGCGGGCTGGCGATCTCGTTCAGGCGCGGCCTGCTCCGTCACGATCACGCGGTAGAGCTCGCCGGAGAGCCGGCCGGAGCCGTCGATCCGGTACCGCTCGCCGTTGCTGCGCGTGATGACCGCGCCTCGACGCGCCCGGCGCCGGGCTTCCGCGGTCGCGCCGGCGAAATGCGAACGTATCCGCCTCATTCGTGATCGCCGACTCCGCCGCGCCGCCGGTTTCGGATCCCGACGGGCGCCAGACGGCGCGGAGCACCACGCCGGCAACCGTCACCGGCTCGCCGTGCTCCTCGAAGACGTCCGCCTGCAGGTCCTCGATGTCTTCGGCGCGCACGTCAGAGCCCCACCACCGCGCGGGCCTGGTCGAGCGTCATCCCGGCGTGCTACACCAGCGAGCCGGCCGCCCGCGCCAGGGTCGCCACGTCGGCGGCGCGGCAGCGCCGCAGGTCGAGCTCGAGGCCGGGTTCGTCCAGGGCTTCCCGGAGTTGCGCCTGCACCAACTCCGCAACCGGCGCCACGGACAGCGAAAGCGCCGCCCGCCATGCTTCGCGGAGCGCCTGGCCGGGCGTCTGGTGAGACGCGAGCCCTCGGCGGGATGCCGTAGGACGCCAGGATCGACCGCTCCACGTCGCGGCGAAGCTCCACGACGGGATGCGGCACGTCGAGGCCGAACCGCTGCGACTTGAAGTCGTGCTGAGGTGCGGCGCCGGCGCCGTAACCGGTCTGCATCGTCGGCGCGAGCGTCGTCTTGCCGCGCGCGCTGGCCAGGTCACGGCGGGGCGACGCTCGCGGATCGCGGCCAATGGCAAGCCGGAGGGTTGTTACCGGGTCCGTCTCGCCGTCATCGTCAGCGCCCTGCGCCTTAGGGTACCGACCAGATTCGTGCAGAAATACACTGTAAGGGCTCGGCTTGACCCAGCTCGAGGAAGCGCTGGATTTCGGTCCTCCTTGTCGTCGAGCCGTGAAGACGACCAGGGAGCCAACACTGCAGCACCTCCTCGTCGTCCTCGCGGTCGTCGTCGTCGTCCTCTTCCTCCTCCTCGTCGTCGTCGCGGTCCTCGTCGTCCTCGCGGTCGTCGTCTGTCATGCGCCCCTCCCTGTCGTGTCACCACTTCGGCGACCGGCCGTCAAAGTCACCGCCGCGCGAACCAGAAGCCAGAGCGCGCAAAGGTGCACCGCCGCAGTCGAGCGCGACCGCCCGCCGCAACTGGTCAGCCGCCCGTTGTTTGTCCTCGCCCTGCGGGGCGCCGCTGGCCACGAACAGCCGGTCGAGCTCCCGCCCAGGTCCACGTCGATCACGCCCCCGCCTCCGCGACCGCCCGCCGGACCGCCCGCCTCACCACGACACTCAGCGCCTCGCCCTCTCGGCTTGCGTCGACTGTCCCGCACCACTCGCACGATGCGCAACGCCTCGACGATTACGTGAACAGCCGCGCGGAACGACCGAGCGTCTAGCCCGCCATCCCGCGCCAGCGTTTCGGCCGAGAATATCCGACCGTCCGGCCCAGGTCGTTCGGGCGAGGGTAGATCAACCAGCCGACGAGCACGCCCGTCGACATCGCGACCGGCCGCCCGTCCGGCGACTCAAGATGTCGCACGCCGTGACGCTCGCAGTACTGGCGAACCAGATCTGCCGGACTACGACGCGAAGGACCGCCGCCCGCATGACCGGGGGCGGCGGCCCGACCCGGACCACTCCCCGACCACGGTTGACCCGGTAGCGCGGCCGGCCCGCCGGCCACGACGCCGTCGCGGCCGATGGCAGGACCTCCACCTCCGGTGCTGCCTCCGATGCGGCTCGGTCTGGCGCCGGCGGCGCCGAAAGACCTGCCCGAGCTGCAGACTAGACGACGTGCCGTTCTGCTTGGTGACATGCTGATACCGACCTGCCGATGCTGCAAGCGGTCCAGGTGACCGATGCGGAGAACGTCGCCGTCGAGAACGATCGGCGGATCGGCCTCGATGGTCCGTACGCGATCCGCCACGACGTCAGACGCATCCGGCGTCCACCGGTCGGCGTAGCCGCGGATGTGTCCGAGACGGTGGACGCGGCCTGACGACTTGTCGAACTTTCCCCATGCCCCCCGTACCATCACTTGTCGCGGTCTCACGGCCCGTCGGACCCGCAGCGCATCAGTGCCACCCGCGAACAGTAGCCCCAACGCCATGAGCACCTTCGTCGCGATCGACTTCGAGACCGCCACCACCCGCCGCGACAGCGCGTGCGCGGTCGGGCTGGCGGCCGGTTTCAACGGCCGGGTCGTCCTCTCGCGAACCCACCTGATCCGTCCGCCCACCGCGCAGTTTACGTTCACCGACCTCCACGGCCTGGACTGGGAGGACGTGCACGACGCGCCGACCTTCGGCGAGCTGTGGCCGACGCTCCGCGCCTGGATCGACGACGCGGCGTTCGTCGCCGCCCACAACGCGCCGTTCGACAGGAGCGTCCTGCATGCCTGTTGCGCCCGGTACCGGCTGCGCCTGCCACGGACGCCGTTCACGTGTACCGTGCAGCTCGCCCGAGCCCAGTGGGGAATACGGCCGACGAAGCTGCCCGACGTCTGCCGGCGGCTGCGGATCCCGCTCCGTCACCACGACGCGGGAGCGGACGCGCTGGCGTGCGCGCGCATCGTGCTCGCGGCCCAGGCCGACGGTTGGCTACCAGGGAAGCGTCGAACGGACCGGACTGCGACCCGCGCCATGGTCCGCGTTTCGACCCCTGTCGGCCGGGCCCGGTCGACGAGCCTGCTGCGCTGGCCGGCATTCGTCCGCCTTCTTCAGACGTGGTGGCAGCGACTCGACACCATGCGCGCCCGGATCGTCAAAGCCGACGAGGCGCGCGCTGCCCAGGTCGCCGCGGCCGTGACCGAGGCGTGGGATGCCCTGGTGACCCATGCCGCCAAGCAAGCGGCCGAGTGTCGCCACGGCGCAGAACTGGCCGAACGCACGCGCCGGCGGTGGGCGCGCTAGAGAGCCCGAGGCCGGCCTGAGCGTGTTCTCGAGCCGGCCGGCGCGTCGTCCCAGAATTGTCGGGTCCGTTACCGTCCGGACTCGACCGGGCCGGCGGTGTCACCCGGAGGGCCGGAGCGGAGCGGAGGACGGCGCAGCCGTTGACTCGCCCGGCTCGTGAAGATTGTCCGGGCTGTTTTTGGTGTGGGTGTTGCCGTCTTTGAGCCGTGAGGCGAGGCAAGAAAATCAACAGGCCCTCGGCCTGTACGTACTTGTCGGGTTGTACAACTTGATCAGTACGTACTTGTACGTCATGCCTGTTTCACCGATAGTTGGGCTCGAAAATCATGCCTGTTTCACCGATAGTCGGGCTCGAAAGACCATGCCTGTTTCACCGATGGAAAACTCACGGATTCACAGGCTTTTTGTGGAAAACTCGTCCGGCGCGCTGAAAGGCCGCAGGAGCCGCGTATGCGCGGCCGGGTGCTGAGGCCGAACGCCCCTCACGGGCCAACCTCGCGGCGCCCTCGCCTATTTGTTGATGAGCCGGAGTTGTGCCGGCGGGATGCGCGGCGACGACGGCGAGATCACGAGCCCGCCCGTGACCGTCCCATAGGTCAGGCTCGGCCACGCGCGGTTGATTTTTTTCAGCTCGCGCAAACAGACCGCCCGGAAGCGGCTCGCGTCGAACACGCGGCCGGCCGTCACGCGCGACGGGTCCGCGCCGAATTGCCGGTAGAGCTGCCGCCAAGACAGGCGCAACGGCGCCTTGAGATTGAACGTCCGGTACGTGAGCCAGAGGTACAGGTCGAGGCCCAGCGGCGACCGCTTGACCGCCTTGAGGATGTTTAGATCGATCGGTACCGGGTGCGCGATGATCTCGTTGAAGAACTTCTCGCCAAGCTCGATCGTACTGTCCCACAACGACGGCCCGGAGTCTCGCGTCGCGTCCCACCAGAACTCAGCGCGGTCGGCAATGAAGGACTGGACGATTACTTCATGCTGCGCCTCGACGTAGACGAGCTGGACCGAACACCGAAAGAGCCGGCGTAATTGATTCTTGAGCCGCGCCCGATCCCCGCGCGCGCTCCCACTGCGATCTTCCATGCCGAGCTTTCGCATGAACTCATAGAGGGAGCGGCCGAGTACCAGCTCGCGCCGCTGCGTCCGCACCGCCTCGGAACAGACCCAGGCCAGGAGTAGACGCGGGATGTTGCCGTAGGGCAGTTTCGCGTTGCCGTTGACGGTCATGGTGAGCGTGTACGGGCCGTTGTACCGCACGTACTCCCGGCGGTCCCCCGGATTCGTTCGCGGCAGCGAGCAGAGCGCGAGCAGCCGCGCCATGAAGCCGAGATCGGCGTCGGCCTCGCTCGCCTCGACGAGCTGATTGACCTGGCGCAGCGTCGTGAAGTGGTGCCGAGCTTGGGGTGTGGCGGCGTGGGGAGTCAGGGAGCGACCACCGGGCAGGTCGACCGCCCCGGCGATATCGCCGAGGGGCACGAACCCGCTGACGGGTCGAGAAGGGGCGCTCATCGTTTCAGACGGAGGACCAATGTTCTCAGTGCCACCATGTCAGCAAAATCGCTGCATGATACGTGAAACCCTCGGGGATGGCGAGCACCCGCTGGCTGCTATCATCGCGCCATGGAATCCACGCGCCAAGTGACCGCCATCATTGAACGTGAGGGCGACATGTACGTCGCCCTCTGTCCAGAACTCGATATTGCGAGCCAAGGCCAGACGGTCGAGACCGCGAGGACCAGCCTCATCGAGGCGCTAGAACTGTTCTTCGAGTCCGCCGATCCGACCGAGATTGCCCGACGGTTGCACAGCGAAGTGTTCGTCACGCGCGTCGAGGTCGCGGTTGGGTAAACTGCGCGTCCTCTCTGGCCGCGAGGTGTGCCAGATTCTCGAAGGCCAGGGATTCTCAGTCGTTCGACAGCGGGGCAGTCACCTCGTCATGCAGCAGCGATCCGGCAGCACCACGACGACCGTTCCGGTCCCGGACCATGCCGCACTCACCCTTGGCACGCTGTCCAGCATCATCCGCCAGTCCGGCGTGGCCCGGCGACTCTTCGAGCGCTAGCGTCGCGGGCGCCCGCCCGCCTGCCCTCTTGTGTTCGAGACCACGAGTCAAGTATTCTCATGGCCAATAAGTACGACTAATCTATCTCGTTCACATCATCGTAATGATTCATATCATATGCCCCACGCCAAAATCATCGCGGTTGTGAACCAGAAAGGCGGCCCCGGTAAGAGCACCGTCGCGATGGTGCTGGCCGGCACCCTCGGTCGTCGCGGGTGCAAGGTGCTTGTGGTCGATGCGGACTCCGAACAAGGATCGGCGACCCGGTGGGCGGCCTCGGCATCCGATGACGCCCCCTTTCCGGCGAGCATCGCCGGGCTTGGTAAAACAGATGCCAAGCTGCACCGCGAGGTGAAAAAGTTCGTCTCCGATCACGACTACATCGTCATCGACTGCCCGCCCTCCGCAAACTCGCCAGTGGCGCAGAGCGCGTTACTGATTGCCGACTTGGCCCTTGTGCCAGTCGTCCCCTCGCCACTCGATCTCTGGGCGGGCGTGGCCATCCGCAAGGTCATCGACGCCGCCGCGGCTCTCAATGAGCACCTAACCGCGCGGCTGCTGATCAACAGACAAAAGCCGAATACTAGGCTTGCCGCTGAGACCCGGAAGATTCTGTCTGCGTTTACTATTCCGCTCTGCAAGACGCAGCTTGGCGATCGGGAGGTGTACAAACATGCTGCGGCGTACGGTCAGACCGTCCAAGGCTTGGGAACCGGTGCGACGGCCGCGATCACTGAGGTTGAGGCCCTGACAGACGAGCTGTTATCTGTCCTCAAAGGAGAAACTGACCATGGGTAAAGATCCGCTAAGCGGCGCGCTGAGCCGATCGCTGCGCGATGAAGACACCGCTGTAGAGCAGCGCTTTGCCCGCGCCGATTCCATTCTAGGAGGGCAGGGACAACAGCGCGCCGTGCTTCCCGCCACGCCCGCGCCGCCAGCGAAGGAACGGGCGGTCCGCGCGACGTTTACCCTCGCCGAAGCGGATAGCGAACTGTTGCCAGCGCTGCAGCAGCGCTGCCTGAAAGGACGGCACAGCGCGGCGAGAAGCGAGATCGTTCGCGCGGGCCTCCGTGCACTCGCTCAGATGCCGGCGAAAGAATTTCTTGCTCTGGTGAAAGGCGTCGAGAAGCTCAAGCCCGGCCCGGGCAAGAGGGTGCAGTGATAGTATGATTCATGTGGACTATCTGTATTATTCATACTATATGCCGCATTCATACTAACTGGGCTGGTAAAGCGGCGGCTCGTTCGCTCGACGTTTGCGAGGCATAGAAACAGACACGGGATACGACACACGGCGCTCGACCATGTCGATGTCACTGCGCCGGCTCTCGGCAACAATGCGGCGTGGAACTGTTGCTGCGACCGAAAGGCGCCTCGACTACCTGCAGCGCAAGCGCGTCTGACACAGCCAGCTCGCCCGCCGGCCTGGCGCTGCCGCGCTACGGCGAACGCCGGCGGCCTGGCGTGTCGCGCTCACCCCCCGCCAAAGTACCGGGCGACGGCCCCGTCCTCGACGGCGACGGCGCTGGCGTAGCGCGCCACCATCTGGGGGCTCTGCCAGCCCCCGGCCTGCTGGATGGCGGTGGTCGAGGCGCCGCGGCGGACGAGTTCGGAGGCCAGCCCGCGGCGGCCGGAGTGCGACGAGACGTTGGCGAGGCCGGCCAGTTTGGCGAGGGCCTGGAGGCGCCGGTTGACCTGGCGTCCGCAGAGCGGGACGACGCGCTCGCCGTCGGCCGGCTGAACGGCCTTGCGCAGCGCGTCGACGGCCGCCGCGAATCCTCCCACCAGCAGCCGGTAGTCCTCGCGGGCGCCCTCGGGGTTGGTCTTCGAGGCGCGGACGCGCACCCTCAGCTGCCCGGGCCGCTCGGTGGCTGCCACGTCTTGCCAGCACAGCGCGGCGATTTCCGAGCGGCGCAGACCCGCGCAGAAGGCGAGCGCGACGATCGCGCCGTCCGCGAGGCCGCGCGCGGCGGCCGCGCGGGCCGCTTCGACCCGGCGGGCGGTCCGCCGGGGTTGGGGCGCGAGCGCCAGGAGCATGACGGCGCTTTCGAGCGAGAGTGGCGCGGCCTGGCGCGGCGCGGCGTCCGGGCGCGCGGCGTGCTGGCGGGCGATGCCGGCGACGACGGCGCGCACGCCGGTGGCGGCCGTTGGGTCGTCGGCCCCGCGGGCGCGGTGCGCGGCCCCGATGGCGGATGCGGCCACGCGGACGGTCGCCGTCCTGGCCGTCTCGGCGCGCTCGGTCAGGTAGGCGGCGACGAGGACGGGCGCGGCCGGCAGGGCCTGGGCCGCGCGGGCGCCGCACCAGGCTTCGAACCGGGCCCACTGGCCGGCGTAGGCGCGCCGCGTGCTTGGGGCGCGGGCGTCGGCCGCCGCCGAGGCGATGCGCGCCTGCTCGCCGGCCGAGACGCGCGCGGACGGCTGGCCGGTGGGGGTGAGGGCGTCGTCGGCCACGGCCTATTATGTCCCATAAGTGCATTTAGCGGACAAAAACAAGGCCTCCATAACCCACGGTTAGCACTCACCCGCCCGATGTATTCGGGCGGATAATCGTCTTCGCCGAGGAGGGAAGAACGATGAAGGCAGTTTTGCTGCGGTCGTGTCTCGTTCTCTGCGGCCTGGTGTGTATGGCGTCGTCGTCGTCGGCGCAGCCACCGGTGGGCGCGCTGGCGGTCGACGAGCGTCAGGGGGACCGGTATGGCTGGGCGGTGGACTACTCGACGGCGTCGGCCGCGCGGGCGGCGGCACTGGGGGAGTGCGGCCCTGGGTGCTCTGCGGTTCTGACGTTCGAGCGATGCGCGGCCTACGCGGCCGATCAGGACGCGGCCAGCACGGCGGTGGGCTGGGCGGAGTCGTACGGCTCGGCGGCGGGGGCTCGTGGTGCGGCGCTGTCGGCGTGCGGCTCTCGTGGCGGGTCTGGGTGCATCGTTCGGGTTTGGGGCTGCAACGGCCCGGTGGTCGAGGAAGGTCTAGGTCTCGACCGTTCGGCGCGTCGGGAGATTCAGGAGGGGCTCGCGGCCCAGGGCTTCGACCCGGGCGGTGCGGACGGGCTGTTCGGCGCCCGGACCCGGGCGGCGATTGGTGGCTGGCAGTCGTATCGAGGAGCGCGTGCGACGGGCTATCTGGACGGCGCGTCGGCGGCGGCGCTGCGGCCGTCAGGCGCCGCGCCGCGGACGTTCCGGGAACGGCCTGCTGGCGTCGCGGTTCCCGCGGGGCAGCAGTCGGCCTCGCCGGGTCAGCGGCCCGCTCCGGCCGCGGCCCCGGCTGCCTCCGCGGAGCTCGAGGGTCTGTTCTGGCAGTCGATGATGAACAGCACGAACCCTGCGGAGTTCGAGGCGTATCTATCGCAGTTCCCGAACGGCGTGTTTCGGGCGCTGGCCGAGGCCCGGCTGGCCGCGCTTCGCTCGCCGGGCGTCGCGGCCCCGGGCGTCGCGGCCCCGGGCGTCGGCAGCGGTGTTGGCGGCCCCGGGTCGCCGGCGACTGCTCGCCCGTCGGTCGGTGCTTCCGCCCCGGTCTCCGGGTTGGCGTCGGCTGGCGAGTCGCCGCGTCGTCCTGGCGATGTGTTCCGGGAGTGCGCGGAGTGTCCGGAGATGGTGGTGATGGCGGACGGCCGGCTGGCGCTGGGCCGCTACGAGGTGACGGTGGGCGAGTATCGGGCGTTCGCGTCGGCGCCGGGCGGCGGAGCGGGCGGTCGATGTTATGGCGTTCGTGCCGACTCATGGCGGGATCCCGGGTTTCCACAGACGGACCGTCATCCGGTGACGTGCGTGAGCTGGGACGACGCGCAGGCGTACGTGTCGTGGCTGAGCCGTAGGACGGGGGCGGCGTATCGTTTGCCGAGCGAGGCGGAGTGGGAGCGGGCGTCGGCGGGGTCTCAGGCCGGATGCTACGCCGACCGCACGGGGAACCGTGGAACGTGCCCGGCGGGGTCGTACGGCTCGAACGCCGCGGGTCTGTCGGACATGGTCGGGAACTTGTGGGAGTGGATGTCAGATTGCTGGGAGGGTAACTGCGGCCGTCGTGTGGTGCGCGGCGGTTCCTGGCGCGGCGATGCCGAGGACCTCCGGCCTGGCGCGCGCGACTGGGTCACCGCCGGCAACCGGAACGCCGACCGGGGTTTTCGTGTTTCGAGGACGCCCCGAACCGGAGCCGGCGCGGTCATGGCCGCGCCGGGCGAGCGCGGGAGCGTCCAGGGCCGGTCATGATGAGCCGGCGCCGCGGGTAGAGGGCGGCGGCGTCACGGCCGGGGCCCGTCCTGGTCCGCGAGGGCGCCGGGCTCCGGCCGCCCGTTTTGCGCGCAGCGGCCCTCCTGACGAGCTCCGGTCCCTTTCGCCTTTTCTAACCGTCCCATAACCCGCTTTATGCACTACGCAGCCCCCGCCAGCCCGGCCTTGCATCCTGAACGACCGTTCACTAACCTGTCGCAGCCAGATGCCACCCGACAAGCCGCCCATCCGCAAGGCCCAGCAAGGGTTCGCCCGGTAGACCCGTGCCCGCCAAGCCGCGCTGGCTGCTCGCCATCCCCGACGCCATCCGACAGCTCGAAAAGCTCGACCAAGACCTGCTCACCCGCCGCGACCTCGAACGGCTCTTCGGCGTCTCGAAGGTCCGCGCCGTCGCCCTGATGACGGCCTTCGGCGCCGGCCGGACCGGGCACCTGCTGACCCTGCCGCGCGCCGAGCTCCTGCGCCAGCTCCGAAGCCGCCGCAAACGGGCCGCCTTCCGCGGCGAGCAGACGCGCCGCGAACGGGTCGTCACCGAGATCCGCAAGGCCCGGCTCACCGGGATCCGGGTGGCCGTGCCCGTCGAGGCGCTCGACGCGCGCCTGTCCGGCCTGCCCGAGGGCGTGGCGGTCGAGCCCGGGCGGATCGAGGTGCGCTTCAGCGGGGCCAAGGACGCCGTCGGGCGGCTCTTCGCGCTCGCCCAGGCGCTGACGAACGACTACGAGCAGTTCGAGGCGCTCGTCGACGGGGAGACGCCGGGAGCGGCGGGGAAGAGGTGAGGGGATGAGCGAAGTCTTGGTGCCGGTCGCCGAGCCGGTGGACGTCGCGCGCACGGGCCCCGTGCAGCGGGTCGAGCTCGTGCTGCCGCAGCTGATCGTCGACGCGGGCTCCGCGGCGGTGGAGCGGTTCCTGGAGTTCTTCGCCGCGCGGATCGCCAACCGGCGGACGCGCGCGGCGTACGGGCGGGCCGTGGGGCAGTTTCTGGCCTGGTGCGAGGCGCGCGGCCTGGCGCTCGAGGCGGTCTCGCCGCTGCACGTGGCGGCCTACATCCGGACCCACCCGGGGTCGGCGCCCACGGTCAAGCAGCACCTGGCCGCCATCCGCATGCTCGGCGACTGGCTCGTCGTCAGCCAGGTTATCCCGGTGAACCCGGCGGCGGCCGTGCGGGGGCCGAAGCACGTCGTCACGAAGGGCGCGACGCCGGTGCTCTCGCCGGCCGAGGCCCGCCGGCTCCTCGAGGCGATCGACACCGCCGCGCTCGCGGGCCGGCGCGACCGGGCGCTCGTCTCGGTGATGCTCTACAGCTTCGCGCGGGTGAGCGCGGTCATCGGCATGCGGAAGCAGGACTACTTCTGGCAGGAGAGCCGGGGGTGGCTCAGGCTCCACGAGAAGGGCGGCAAGCGGCACGACGTCCCGGCCCACCATCGGGCGGCCGAGGCGCTGGACGACTACCTCGAGCTGGCCGGGCTCGACGAGGCGAAGGCGGCGCTCTTCCAGAGCGTCGACCCGGCGGGGCGGAGGCTGACGGGCCGGGCGCTGTCGCGGCGTCTCGTCCTGGCCATGATCAAGCGGCGCGCGGCGGCCGCGGGTCTGCCGCCCTCGACCTGCTGCCACACGTTCCGGGCGACGGGGATCACGGCGTATCTGTCGAACGGGGGGACGCTCGAACACGCGCAGCGGATCGCCGCGCACGCCTCCCCGAAGACGACGAAGCTCTACGACCGGACGGCCGACACGATCACCATCGACGAGATCGAACGCATCGTGATCTAGTGCCCGAACCCCGGCGACACCTGGCCGGAGCCGGCCCCGGGGTGCCGTTCGACGCCGCTCAACGAAGGCCGGGGCGTGAACCCCGGCGACACCCGTCGCAATGGATGAGCGCACACTGACGCGGGCAGTACACGAAGTGTTCGATGGCGGAGATCGGGACGACGGGCTCGACGTTCACAACCGTTCGGCTCCGAATGCTCTGGTCGTGTCCGCCGAGCCCCTGGGCTGGAAGGGAACGGCCCGCCATCCCGCGTGGACGCCTACTCGCGTCCAGGTGTGCCTTTTCTCAGGGTTCCAGGCATCGAGGAGCGCGTCGATGCCGTTGCTGTCGAGCGGCTGACCCCAAGCCGGCCAGCGGAAGCGTTGCGGATCGCGACTTCCCGAGGTCTTCTGCCATCCCCGCTGCCTCTCTCGCGTGTCGGCAAAGCGGTCGAGCTGTCGGTCGGCCCCGCGACCCCGTACAGGCAGGAGGGCAAGACCAAAGAACGCGAGCACCTCGACGACGGGATCGATCCAGATCGAGGTCTCGTCGGCCTGCGAGCCGAGCCTGGTCTGGTCGAATCCCAATCCGTTGTCCTTTACCCGGCCGGCCCGGCCTGTGAGCGAATCCCGGATCCGCCCGACCGCGGGGTCCACGTGGTGGTTGACCTTCATCAGCCGATGATGCAACCACTTGACCGTCCCCGGACCTGCGGGATCGAAAGGTGCATGCGCGACCTCGCCGTGCTCGTCGACGCACAGGTCGGTCATCGTTGACGACAGCGTCCAGGAATACGGGTGGCCCCGCGCAGCTCGGGCTCGCTCAACGAACGCCCCCACCGGCACCTTCCGTTGGATACCGCTGGTGCCCATCCAGTCTTCGGCGATCGGCAGGCCAGACAGTAGGGCCGCGTCCGGCCATGACTCGACGAGGGCGGCCACCGGATCGACCTCCGAGGCCGAGAGCATCGCCAGGGGCGCGCCGTCCGTCGTCCAGTGCAGTTGGACCCGGGCATCCAGGACCGTGGCCCCCACGGCCGCGAGCCAGCCGTTGATCCAGGCGCCGGGCAACCCGGGACAGGTCACCTGGGTCATGGCTGCGCGTCCAGCGCCACATCCGCCCCGGCAGAGACCGCGTGGTCCGAGCGAATCACGATTGCTTCAAGCAGGGCCAGCCCCCACGGTCCGAAATACTCACTGAGCCGCCTGAAGCGGGCCGGCTGTGCCCAGTCGATGATGCCGAGGTCTGCGGGTGCCTTGACGGACACGCCTGCCACCACCTCGGACACAGCTTCGGGCGTGCCGTCGGAGACCGGCGGGACGAGCGGGCGGCCCTTGCCGTGGTGGCTGATCACCAAGTGGAGTAGCAGGTCCCGCTGGACGGGTTCACCCCAGTCGGGGTTCTGTTCCAGCCAGGCGCGCACCAGTCGAGCCGACAAGTCTTCGTGCCGCCCCCCCCGGGGCCAGCCGGCCGCGGCGCGCATCGCCTCCCACCGGTGGCGCGGCGCGTGCGACTTCGCCACGAGCACGTCCTGTTCTGCGTCGGGATCGAGCCAGCGCTGGAAGCGCCGGTCGGCCTTCCCGATGTCGTGCAGCCTGCCGGCACGCTCCACCACGTCAGCCAGAGCGGGCGGCAGGCCGATGCGGCGGGTGATAGCCCGTGCCCGTGCCGCTACCGCCTGCCCGTGCCGATCCAGGTCGACTGCGTCAGCTCCGAGCGATGTTTCGTCGAAGTCGCCGCTGAGCGGTTCCGGGGCTGGCATCCTGACCCGCAAGCGGGGCACTTCCCCGCGGGCCTCCACGATCTGCGGGCTCAGCGTCCCGGTGAAGGCGGCCCACTTCGCATGGTCCCAACCGGATGGGGGCGCCGCGGCCTTGACTGCACTCAGGATCTCCTTCGTCGCTTCAGTCCGCGCTGCCGGGTCGATGTCCTCGTTGTCGTTGGCGATCCCCAACGCCGTCTGGATGAACCCGCCGACCGCAACACCACACAGGCGCTCGATTGCCTTCGCCTCGAGCGGCAATCCTTGCGCGATGAGAGATACGTCCACGACGGGGCCGGAAGCGGCTGGATTCCAGCCGAACGCATCCAGCAGGCCGCGATCGGTCCGCAATACGATCGGGTCACCCGGCCGCAGATCCGCGCTTGACGTCGTTTCCACCGTCACGCCGTCGGCGGCGAGGCGGCGGAGGTCTTTGTCGCCCAGCACGTCGCGCGCTTCGCCAATCGGAACGTCGACCGCTTCGCGATCCGTGGCGCGCGGCCACAATCGCTCTCCGTCTGCCGGTACATGGACCCGCCAGATCAGCGACACCGAGTACTGCGGTCCCGTAATCCCGCTGAAGTACGGCTCGACGGGGGCTTCGCCATCGGGCGGCGTGGTCGTCTTCGTCCACTCCCATAGAATCCCGGGCAGGACCTCGGGCGCGCGGTCGCTGAGGTCCTGCGGCGGTCCCAGGGCCCCGGACACCCGCCGGGGGGACAGGTTCACGGTCCCGTCGGCGGCGCGAGCATCCTGCAATCTGTTGAGCACCCTCGTGGGCTCCGTGCCGTAGACCGGCCATGTATCGAGATCGGTGTTCTTACCTCCTCGCCTCGGCGTGGGTGGTGGCAGATGAACATAGGCGGCGCGAGCATGCGGGCAGCGTCCGAGTCGATTCAGTCTGCCCAGCCGCTGCGTGAGCGCGCGGACGCTGCACGCCTCCGTGACCATGTATTCCGCGTCGATATCCGCTCCGACCTCCAGGGTCTGGGTCGCGACCACGATCAGATGGTGCTGACGGCCGACCTTAACGGTCCGAGTCGCGGCCATGCCGCGGTCTCGGTCGAGGATGCGCGCGCGCACCCGTTCCGCCTCCCGTTCGCGTGAGAGCCCGGTCAGGAGCAGCACCTCGGCCTCCGCCATCAGCTTGCGCAGGCGGCCGAACGTCTCCCGCGCCGTCTTCGGGGTGTTGGTGAAGACCACACACGCCGCCGGCCCCGGCGCTTCCCGGATGAGATCAAGCGTCGCATCCGCCAGACGTCTGGCGCTGTCACCGGTTTCCATCCGCAGTTCCAGGGGCTTCACCGCGTCGAGCCGCTGTCGGACGACCGGGTGCGCTTGGTCCTCGTCGTCGAGGTCGAACCGCTGCCCCCCCGCGGCCTCGCCGGTCGCCGTCAGGGCCGCTATCCTGGGAGTCGATCGGGCTTCGCCGAGGGTGGCGTGGGCGCCAGGCGTGCAACCGGCCAACGCGGGCAGCA
>CBDHCM010000005.1:0-127309 GCA_965261105.1 Candidatus Aldehydirespirator sp.
AAATCTGCGCGCCTGCCTTACGGGCTTTCGCCTGAATCGCAGGATAGTCGACCGTCAGCCACTCCCGGACCTTGGCGGGCACCTGTTCAATCGCCCGGCGAACCGGCCGCTGGGGCGTGAGCCCCAGCGAGCGCAAGAGCCGCCCAACTGAGGCCAGGCTCAGGGTCACGCCGCAGTGCTGCCGAATCAGGTCTCGGACCATCGCCCGCGTCCAGAGGGCGAACTCGAACTGCAACTGCAGCGGGTTGTTCTGCGTCACCGTGCGATACACCCAGGCGCGCTGCTGCTCCGTCAGCTTGGGTGGCCGCCCCGGAATCGGCAACGCCCGTAGCGCCTCGATACCACCGGCGCGATACTTGTTCAGCCAGTCATAGATTACAGTGCGGGCGAATCCCATCACCCGCATCACCGCGGAGGGGGCTTCCCCGGCTTCAACCCGCTGTACTGCCTGTATGCGAATGTCTTCGAGTGCCTTGTGGTCAAGCGAACGACCATCGCGTTTCCTCACACTCTCCATTATATAGTGTCAGGTAACTTAGTTCCAGCTTAATAACTATCTCCATCAAGAATCGAGGGGAGAGTTTTTGATCCAATGACGACAAACCCTTGACCAAAATGGATACGTGTTACCTCCTCACCTTGACTGAACAATACTCCCGAAGGATACCTTTCCCATGCTATCAATTCCCCCACTGGCGTGACTACTGAGCCGATTTCAGGAACGACACCCGACAATCCAGAATTGGTGGCGACTGTCCACGGTGGATCAAACTCTGAATCTCCACTGGCGCGCCCGTACACGAACTCTGCGGCATAATCATCGCACGTGGACACGGTAAATTCTAAGTGCTCATTTGTGACCCGATAGATAGGCAGGCTGATCGTCCAAGGTTGCCGAAAAACTTCCGGATCGTCGATCGTAGCCTCGTAAAAGAGTTGACTTGGATTGATCGGAGTATAGCGCTCAACGACATGGACACGATCACTATGATAGTTACCGTTGGCATCGAGCCATGTTGTCCCCAGCTGGCCGGCCACGTTAACGACAAGCGTGTCTCCCTCCCACGTGCCACGCGAGTGGCCCATCCAGGCATCGGCCGGCGCATCGAAGTCAGGCCGATTCATGTAGACGATCCGGCTCGCTCCGGCGAATTCATAGGCGAACAGGATGTACTCAGGTGTCTGGATAATTTGGAACGGATACGGCATGTAGGTGGCGCGTGGAATGCCCGGTGCGTGACAGCGGATAGCCGGATCACGCTCGATCCGGTGCGCGGCGTTGTCCTGCTGCAGCTCCCGGCCGGCAGCATTATAGGGAATCCTACCGGCCAGCCAGGTGGGACGAATGGTCAATGTAGTGGTGCTGCCAGCCGAAATACCGCTAATTGCATGCGGCTCGATGTTCTGGTGATAGTCACCCACGACCTGCCAAACGCCGTTTAGATCCAGCGCGCCATCATCCGTCCGCGGGTGCTCTTGCCCCGCTACGCGGGTCGTACCCGCGGACGATGCGAGTGCCAGCACCAACATGCCGTAGACCACCGGTTGAATCGCGATTGTGGCGTTGTGGGCCAAGTTGTGCATCTCGAGACCGCCTCCCAGGCAGTGGCGGTGCGCCGCCATTGCGTCGCCACAGCCTGCACACTGCGATTGCACGGATGCGGTAGCCGCAACGGACGCCACTCCCTAAACGCAGCATGCGTCGTTTTGCCTGTGGGGTCAACTCTGATCGTCGGACGCTCGCGACAGAGGCGAAAAATCAGCACTGCTGTCCCACAGAGTTTCTAATTGAGGCGGCTTGAACCTTCTATGTCTGTTAGAATGGTTTTGCCGCAAATCATTCAAAACACAGGAGATCCAAGCCGTGGCCCATCGTAACACAGTCTTCGGGCAACTTCTGACGTTGCTTCCGCGACATGAATTCGACGCCGAGGCGCGCGGCCATCAGCGCGGGCAGCGTTTGCGCGTCATGAGCCGCTGGGCGCAGTTCGTCGCCCTCGGGCTGGGCCAGTTGGCCAGCCGGCAGAGCCTGCGCGACATCGTGAGCAATCTGCGCGCGCAACCCGCCAAGCTCTATCACCTGGGCGTTGGGACGGTCAGCCGCTCGTCGCTCGCGCGGGTCAACGCCGAGCAGCCCTACACGCTCTACGAAGCGTTGTTCGGCCGTCTGCTGAGTCGTTGCCAGCAACGGGCGCCGGGCCACGGTTTCCGCTTCAGGCACAAGCTGTATGCGGTCGATGCGTCGACCATCGACTTGTGTCTGGCGGTTTTCCCGTGGGCGTCGTTCCGCCGCACGAAGGCCGCGATCAAGCTGCACGTCGGGTTGGACCAAGCCGGCCACCTGCCGAGTTTCGTCAGCGTCACCGATGGCAAGACCGGCGACGTGACCGTGGCCCGCACGTGGACGTTCGAGGCCGGCAGCGTGGTCGTCGCCGACCGCGCCTATCTCGATTTCGCGTGGTTTCACCAGTTGCAGGCCCGTGGCGTCACCTTCGTGACACGCCTCAAGCGCGGCGTGCGGTACCGGGTCACCCACGAGCATGACGTCCGAGCCGGGACCGGTATTCTCAGCGACCAGACGATCGAACTGACCAGCGCCCGCAGCCGCAAGGTCTATCCCCACCGGCTGCGACGGGTCGTCTACCGCGACCAGCTGACAACAAATCGCTACGTGTTCGTGACCAACAACACCACGTGGGTCGCCAAGACGATCGCCGACCTGTACAAGTCCCGGTGGCAGATCGAGCTGTTCTTCAAGTGGATCAAACAGCATCTGAAAGTGAAACGTTTCGTGGGCCGGTCGAAGAACGCGGTCTTGACGCAACTGTGGGTGGCCACCTGCATGTACCTGCTGCTGGCCTACCTCAAGTTCGTCCTGCGGTTGTGCTGGAGCCTCAACCAGATGCTGCAGGTGCTTCAACTCAACGTCTTCGAACGCCGGCCTCTCGAAGACCTCTTCACGACCCATTCGCCACCAGACCGCGCCCGTCCGCAACTCGCGCTCGCTTGGGCCTGAGACTGTGGGACACTAGTGAAAAATCAGGGACTAAGGTCGCGATGGCCTCGCAGCCGTGCGGATGGCGGATCAGCTCCGCGTACTTGAGCCGCTTCCCCTCACCGCCACGCACAACCTCCCGCATCTGCGCAATCGTGTCCAGATCCCGGTTGTTGTGCCGCCCCTCGAATTCACCGACGTACCGGGGCAGGTACTCTGGCGACATCCGGTGGTAGACGCCCCGCCAGCGAGAGCACGGGCGTCGCGCCCTTCGTCACCACGTGCTTCGGCCCCCGGACGGCCGCCGCCGGGTTCCCCATGAGGACCTGGCTGACGACGAGCCAGTCGCCGAGCATGCGAATCGCGGCGAGGTGCTGCTTGACCGTGGGCGCCGACCGCGGGTGCATCCGGATGTAGGCCGCCACGTGCAGCGGCGAGACCGCCTCGAGCGCCAGCCCGTGCGCCTCGCACCAGGCCAGGAACCGGCCCACGGCCCGTCCGTACGCCGCCCGCGTCCGCTAGTTGGCGATCCGCGCCGCGAAGAACTCGAGAAACCTTCCCCACCGCCGCCGGCCCCGCGTCGACGATCAGCCGCGCGCCCCGCTCAACGCGCGCCGGCCGCGCGGCGTCCTGCCACCCTTGCGCCCGCGAGCCCGGTCTGAGCGGCCGACGACGTGCATCGATTTCGCCGGAATGCGCAATCCTGCACGAAGAAGAACCCCCACACGACCGAAAGCAAAGAAACGAACCGGCGGGTCCACAGCAACCGTGGTATGGTTCCGCGCTCGCCATGCCGCTGCCGCGTGTCTTCCTCGTGTTGCTGCTTCTCGCCGCCGTCGGTTCCTGCTTCCTCACCTTGCCGGCCGAGGCCACCGAGCTGCCCTTCGCGGACCTCGTCGACACGGCCGCCCGGCGTTACGGCGTTGACCCCGACCTGGTTCACGCCGTCATCGCCGTCGAGTCAGGATACCGCGCGAGCGCGCAATCGCGGGCCGGAGCCCAGGGCCTGATGCAGTTGATGCCCGGCACGCAGCGCGACTTCGGCGTCTCGGACGCCTTCGACCCCCGGCAGAATGTCGACGCAGGCGTCGCCTACCTGCGGCGTCTCACCGACGAGTTCGGGACCGTTCTCGCGCTCGCCGCCTACAACGCCGGGCCCGGCGCCGTGCGCCACTACAACGGCATTCCGCCCTACGATGAGACGCGTGCCTACGTACGTGCCGTCCTCGCCCGAGGCCGACCAGCGGCGGGCGGACAGGGCGCTCCCCCAGACGTCCTGCTCCGGCGCGACGGGCAGGGTGACCACGAGGCAGCCGCCGGGGTGGGCCGCGGGCTGCAGCCGCCGGACGAGGCGGCGGGGAGGCGGGGTGTCTCGAACGAACGGCAGATACAGGTCGGGGGCGCCGGGCCGCCACAAGCCGCGGCGGACGCCTCCCCCCTCGTGCTCCCCGCCGCCGCGGACCGGCTCACGGTGGTGGACACCCAGATGGACTGCAATAGTCCCGTCCTTCCAGCACTCGCCGCAATACAGGCTCTCGAGTTCGGCGGCGCGAGGCGCGCGCCTGATCGTCCCTCCTCTGGACGCAGGGATCCCGCGGCGGGACCCGACCGACGTGCATGGGCGTGCTTGTTGCCGGCCGCCGGAGAAGCTCGCCGCGGGCACGATGACGCCAAGTGGAACATCGGCGCGGCGGCAGCTGCGGAACTCGAAGAGCTGCTCGTGCGGCGGTGGGCGGAGCGGGGCATGTCGGTCGGCTCGGCGCCTGCGCGGGAGTGAGCATGAAGGTGTTCGAGATCGTCTTCAAGGGCGGCGAACACGGAGAGGTCATCGCAGACCGCATGATCCAGGACCACCGGAGGCAGCAGTACCGCTTCTACAGCGCAGACAACGAGGTCCTCACCATCTTCGACCTTTCGGTTGTGAAGGAGGTGGTTGAGCGGAAGGGCTCCTGAAAGGAAGGGTCAAAGGGCGCAGCAGGAAAGCAGCGGGTTATTCGTCGGCATCCGCCGGACGAGCTGCGGAGGCCTCGACCGTCCCGAGACCGCCGAGCTACCGCGGTCTCGTCGACCGAGGCACAGGCCGCTAGATCACGATGCGCTCAATCTCGTCGACGGTGATTGTGTCCGCCGTCCGGTCGTAGAGCTTCGTCGTCTTCGGGGATGCGTGCCCGGCGATCTGCTGCGCGTGCTCGAGCGTCCCCCCGTTCGACAGATACGCCGTGATCCCCGTCGCCCGAAACGTGTGGCAGCAGGTCGAGGGCGGCAGACCCACGGCCGCCGCACGCCGCTTGATCATGGCCAGGACGAGGCGCCTCGACAGCGCCCGGTCCGTCAGCCTCCGCCCCGCCGGGTCGACGCTCTGGAAGAGCGCCGCCTTCGCCTCGTCGAGCTCGGCCGCCTCGAGGTAGTCATCGAGCGCCTCGGCCGCCCGATGGTGGGCCGGGACGTCGTGACGCTTGCCGCCCTTCTCGTGGAGCCTGAGCCACCCCCGGCTCTCCTGCCGGAAGTAGTCCTGCCGCCGCATGCCGATGACCGCGCTCACCCGCGCGAAGCTGTAGAGCATCACCGAGACGAGCGCCCGGTCGCGCAGGCCCGCGAGCGCGGCGGTGTCGATCGCCTCGAGGAGCCGGCGGGCCTCGGCCGGCGAGAGCACGGGCGTCGCGCGCCCTTCGTGACGACGTGCTTCGCCCCCCGGACCGCGGCCGCCGGGTTCACCGGGTTCCTGCGCGAGCAACCGAGCCCGGTCGGCTGTTTCCCCGGACCTCCCACCTGGATCCGCAACGACCCCAATGTGACAATCTGAAGCTGGTCTGCCCATTGATCGGACGTGTCACCCGAGCCCACAAGGGGGTCGGCACGTAGCCCGCTAACCGCAGTCCAGGATAGAATCTGAGCCTCTAGACGCGATGCCTCGTGTTATCACTTTATTTTTGGGAGCCACCACATGGCAGACGACAATCTGCAATCATAAATCGAGCGGCTTAAAGCAGAAAATGAGCGCCTGAAGAGCGATCGTGGTCGCACCGCAAGCCTCAAGGTCAGCGCGAAGGGCGGCGTGTCGGTCTATGGTCTCGGTCGCTTTCTGGCCATGATCCGATTCAGTGGACGGTTTCGTTGAGTTGATCGTTCCTCGGTGTCTGTTCTTTTCTCATTGAAAAAGACAACGGGTGTGGAGCCTGTGGGAAACCGCGTCCTTGGCGGTTTTCCATAGGATCCACGCCCTCTTCGTTTGCGCGTCGTTCAAATGCCGCTGGACTGATCTGGCCAAGCGTCGAGTGCCGGCGCCGTTGGTTATAGAACACTTCGATGTAGTCGAACAACTCCATCTTTGCGTCTCCGTACGTGTGGAACCGATCGGCGAGCTCACTCTTCACGGTGGAGAAGAAGCTCTCCATGACGGCGTTGTCGTGGCAGTTGCCCCGGCGGCTCATGCTGCAGACGATCCCGCGCGCATCCAGGAGCGCCTGGTAGTCCGCGCTCGCGTACGTGCAGCCTTGGTCGGAGTGGTGCAACAGGCCGATCTCCGGGCACCGTCGTTTCAGCGCCATCTCCAGCGCCTTGATGGTCAGGTGGCGATCGTTGACGGCGCTCACGGCCCAGCCGACCGCGAATCGCGAGAACAGGTCGAGGACGACGGCGAGATAGAGCTTGCCGCTCGAGCCGATGACAAACTCGGTCGTGTCCCCGACCCAGCGCTGATTCGGTGCGGCGGCGTCGAACTGCCGGTCGAGGAGATTCGCGGCCACCGGCTGGTCGTGATCGCTCATCGTGGTCAACGTGAACCGTTTGCGGGTGCGCGCCTTCAGGCCGCCTTCCTGCATCAACCGGATCACGCGCTTCCGGCTGACCTGCTCGTCTTGCTCGATCAGATCCTCGTGAATACGGGGACTGCCGTACCGCTGCTTGCTCTCGGCAAATGACGCCTGGACCAGCACCTTCAGGCGGCGGTCCTCCCGCTCGTGCGTCGATTCCGGGCGCTGCTGCCAGGCGTAGAAGCCACTCGGTGTGACGCCCAGCCAGCGACACAGTTGCGTGAGCGGATAGCTGGCCTTCTCCGTCTGGATCCACGCGAATTTCACAGGTGGTCCCTCGCGAAGAAGGCCGCCGCTTTTTTTAGGACGTCGCGCTCCATGCGCAGCTCGCGCACTTCCTTGCGCAGCCGCGCCAGCTCCTCACGCTCCGCCGTCGTCAGGCCCGTCTTGCCCTTCGTCCGATCCGCGCGGGCCTGCTCGACCCAGTTGCGCAGCGACGACTCCGTCAAGCCCAGATCGCGCGCCGCGGACGCGACCGTCTTGCCCTCATCGAGGACCAGTCGTACCGCCCCCGTCTTGTAGTCATCCGTGAAGCTCCGCCGCGTCCGCCTGCCCTGCGTGTCCGTCATGGTCGACATCGTATTCCCCTCTCGGAAGATGTCCACCAAACCGGATCAAGCCCATTCCAATCACGCTCTATAAGGAGCAGTGGACAACATTGCTTTCCATGACCGATGAGATTAGAGCGTTTATAAAAGAACATGAAGCAGAGTTAAAATCGAAGGCGGAGGCGTAGCAGAACGGACTGTCCGGGGAGTCAGGGACGCAGGAGCCGCGACGGTTTCCGGATCAGAGTCCCGGGGGGAGGCTTCGTCTCCTCCGCGCGCGTCGAGTGCGTCGCAAGGACGGCGGCGCGGACCTTCGAGACGCCAAAAGAGCTCGGGGGAGGATCAGCATGGCTCGTTCGACTACACTACTACCCGTGGCGGGTGGGAGAAAGAGGAGCTACGAATGAAAGACGTCATCGCGCTGCTGAATGACAAACGGTCTGAATTACTGGACAGTGTCGCTCGAATCGATGCGGCGATCGCCGCCCTTGGTGTGAAGCCGCGCTCGTCCGCGCCTTCCAGGCAGCCTGCGAAGCGTAGGCGCCGCGAGATGTCAGCCGAGGCAAAGCAAGCGGTCTCGGACCGGATGAAGAACTATTGGGCGGAACGCAGGACGCAGGCTGAGACTACCAGCAGCGGTGACGCGGCGAACGCGGACGACGCGCCGACAGAGGCGTAGGTACCTACGCAGTGAGCTATCTGTCGCCCTACCTGTTTCAAGCCCGGCATACAGCCTCCTGACGTGATCCGGCAGGTTGACGGATCGGCCGTTATCGGACTCCGGCCTACGGTGCCCGCGCCAGAACCTCGATGGTGGCGATGACCACCTCCGCCGCGCTGTGATCGCCCGCGTCGCTCAGCTTCGACACAAGCTCTCGTAGCTGGTCGACTGCATCCTTGAGGGCTGCCGGTAAATCGGGTGCAAGGTCGGCCGGCGGGCTTGGGGGACGGGGATGCTGCACTTCTGATTGCGCCGACAGGACAGATTGAATGCTGCCGCGGACGATCCATGCCGCACTGTGCTCACCGGCATCGCTCAACTTCGACGCGATCGTTTCCAGCTGGTCGGCTGCATCCTTCCGCGTCATGCCCCACGATAGCACCGCGGGCGCGGGAACCCCTGGGAGGGTCGCCCGCCGCGGCGGAGAGGGTGTCGCAAGCCCAATTTCCCATCAACTTTCTGCCCCATCCGACCCCCTGAATCATTGACGTGTCTGGCCCTCCCCCCCGTCGCGCTGGCGCTCTGGAGGCGATCTAAGCCCCGCGGATCGGTGTTTCTGGCCGGTTCCGAGTCCCCCTCAAAGGCCAGTTTCCGGCCTCTCACAACCATCGGACCGCCCAGCGTGGCCGGGGGGGCTGCTAGGTCCTCTCACTTGACCTTATAGGACGTGCACCCGAAGGCTAATGCTACCCGGGTGAAGACCGCCTTCCACCCGACGGCGTCGAATACTTCTTCCACCAGTCCGCGTGCACGAGCACGCCATTCGACTCCCTGCGCGAAGGCGATACCGTGACGTTTGCGCTCGGCGAGGGCCCGAAGGGCCCCCGCGCCGAGGACGTCAGACCCGCCTAGCACCTCGGCAATCGGCACGGTGGCTGGAACCAGGTGATCCACCACGTCGGGTAGACCGACTTCCGCCGGGGTATCCGTCAGCTCCTCGAGCTCCTCGATGGCGGTCGCGGCGGCTCGTGTTCAGCGTCCGGCTGGCCGGCGAACCGGATCCGACCGGCGCGGTCAGGCCGCACCCTGCTCGGCCGCGAAACCTGGCGGCCATCTTCGCGCCGGCCGACCGTCCCCAGATCGCCGGGTCGGTCGACTTGCGTCTCCCGACCGCTCACCACGGCAGCCGACCGGCCTGCGTACCGCCATCAACAACCACTGTCGCGTAGCGACCCCCACGCACGACCGGCTAGGTCGCACGCCAGGCCCGCCCTCCCGGCCATGCAAAACCCATAGCCGAGCGACCGGCTCGCGGTTCAGTCCAATCCATTCTTTGCTCACCGGCGCGGTCACGCGCCTTGCCAAGCGCCGCCTGCCGTCCGCCGCGCCGCCGCGCCGCCGACCCAAGAATGCTCCGCATTATCGTGAAATATTCGATCGCCGTGATCGCCCCGGCCGACACCGCGATCGGCCCGCCTAGCAGCCCGTGGTGAAACCCCGCGTCGCACCGAGACGGGCGAGGCGCCCGGCTGACAAGGCGTGACGAGGGAGCATATTGGCCATATTCGACCGAGGAACAACGCGGTCAGACGGGATGCATCGCCCGTCGAATGCAGTGGGGCCTTTTGCCACGGGCTGCTAGACTGCGGTGTCTCGGCATGAGTAGCGCGCATATCCGGTCGTTGCTCCGGGCGGCGGCCGCCTCGGCGCTGTTGCTGGTGCCCGCCGCGGCCTCCGCCCAAACCGAGTTCCACTACCAGTACGGTAAGCTCGTCAATCCGTTCTCGGGCGACGGGGTGGCCAGCTCCATCCTCACCATTCAGCAGGCCGCGGCTTGGTCGCTCGGCGAGAGCTTCTTCTTCATCGATTTTCTCGACGACAACCGTCCGGACGGCTTCAACGACGTCGAGTTCTACGGCGAGTGGTATCCGACGTTGAGCCTCAGCCGGATCTCCCAGCGGCGGGTCGGCGCCGGACCCCTGCGGGACATCGCCATCATCGGCGGCATCAACTTCGACGGCGACGCCGACGTCTTCAAGTACCTGCCGGGCGCGCGGCTCGCCTGGGACGTGCCCGGCTTCGTGTTCTTCAACACCGACGTGACCGCCTTCATCGACGCCAGCAACGGCGTGGCGGAGGGCGGCGCGCCCCGGACGGGCGACAGCTTCATGGTCGACGTCAGCTGGGGATCGCCCTTCCAGATCGGCGCCCAGTCGTTCTGGTTCACCGGTCACGCCGAGTACATCGGCGCCACCACCAACGAGCTGGGCGGGGTCGTCGAGGACTGGATCCTCGCTCAGCCGCAGCTCGGCTGGGACATCGGCAAGGCGCTGACGGGCCGCGCGAACCAGCTGTTCATCGGCGTCGAGTATCAGTACTGGCGGAACAAGCTCGGCGTGAACGTCGACGAGAATCTGGCGCAATTGTGGATCATGTGGCGGCTCTGAGCGCCGCCCCTGCGCAGGGCAGGTTGAGATGAGTCGATCCTCTGTAGCTACCGTGGCGCTTCCGCTTCCAGGCATTCAGCCAAGGCAGGTACGGCTGGCCGTGCGCGGATTCCTCGCGCTGGCGGTGCTGCTGGCGGTGACGATAACCGCCACGTCGGCAACGCTGCTGTTCAACGCGGCGACGGCGCTGCGCGACGAGGCGGAGAGCGCGGCGATCCAGCTGGGGGAACTGCTGTCGGCCAGCTTCGCCGAGATGGGGGAGATCTCGCTGGCCAACGTGGCGCGGACGCTCGACGCCACGCTCGACGGGCAGATGGCGGCCCAGGCACGGATTGCGGCGCATCTGGTGGCGGCGGCCGAGGCGGCTGGGCAGTCGCCGGACGAGATCATCGCGACGCTGGAGGCGGTCACCGCGACGACGGTCCTCGACGAGTTCTGGATCACCGACGCCCAGGGGTTCGCCTATCTGACGAACGTGCGCGACGAGACGGGCGCGCTGGTGCCGTTCCGCTTCGACCCCGACCCGGGCGTGCAGCCGCAGGCGTCGAAGTTCTACGTGCTGCTGGCGGCGCCGCTCGACGGCGACGAGTTCATCACGCAGCCGGCTCAGGTGCGCGAGATCGATCAGCAGGTCTACAAGTACGTCGGGGTAGGGGGAGTCGACCAGCCCCGGATCGTACAGGTGGGCAACGCGCTGGCGTTCGGCGAGCAGGAGATCCTGACCAACGTCTACGCGACGCAGCGGCCGGACGTCTCGGCGGTGATCGAGGGGATCCTGGGCCAGCACATGGCGGTCCAGGCAACGCTGGTGGACTACTTCGTAGCGGCGGCCGAGGGCGCCGAGTGGACCCCGGAGGAGGTCGGCGGCCACTTGCGGCGGATCGTCGGCACGACGGCGCTCGGGGAGATCCGCATTGTGGACCGGACGGGGGCGGTGGTCCATACCAGCGAGCTGTCGCCGCTGGGCCGCGGGGAGCCGGGGGGGTTGCTGCACGCCGAGGCGCTGGAGGCGCTGCTGGCCGGGACGGAGCGGGTGGTGGACCATCCGACGGCGTCGCGGCCGACGGACGGGGCGCTGTACAAGTACGTCACGGTAGCCGGGACGGCGACGGCGCCGCACCTCGTGCAGGTGGGTCTGCCGATCGAGGGCGGTGCGGGCAACCTGCTGTACTCGGTCTATCAGCGCGAGGCGGACCTGCTGGTGCAATCGCGCAACCTGGAGACGCTCTGGGTGGTCAATCTCGACCGCGATCTGGTCGCGGCGGCGCCGCGCGCGGGCCAGACGGGCGGCGGGACCGGCGATGCGGCGCGCGTGTTCGGCCGCCGGGCCGCCGGGCTCGTGGACCGGTCGATGGCCGATGGCCGTGTGGTCAGCACCGCGCAGCTGAGCCTGCTGTCGCCAGACGACCGGGGTGTCTGGGTCGCCTCGCCGATCATCAACGCCGGCGGGATTTCGATCGGTGGGCTGGCGCTGGCCATGAGTCTGGACGGCATCGCGGAGACGGTGCGCCTCGAGGCCCTCAACACGACGCTGATCGGGTTCGGGCTGCTCGCGCTGACGGGGGTGGCAGCCCTGTGGGGCACGCGCTGGGTAACGCGTCCCATCGAGGTGATCGCGGCGGCGGCGCGGGAAGTGGAGAGCGGCCGGCCGCCGGACGACGCCCCGCTGCAGGCAGTGCAGCGCCGCACGGATGAGCTTGGCAGCCTGGCGCGGGTGTTCTCGGACATGACGGCGCAGGTCTTCATGCGGCAAGAGCAGCTCGAGACGCTGGTGTCGGAGCGGACCGCTGAGCTGCAGACGACGAACCGGAGCCTGCGACTCGCGCAGGAGGCGCTCGAGCAGGACCTGGAGATGGCGAAGTCCGTGCAGGCCGCGCTGGTACGTGAGGGACACGCGGACCTCGGCCCGTTCGGCGCGTACGCGCGGATGACGCCGGCGCAGCAGGTGGGTGGCGATTTCGTCGATCTGCTCGAGCCGGCGGCGGGCGGCCGGCTGTTCATCACGGTGGGCGACGTGTCGGGCAAGGGGGTTGCCGCGGCGCTGTTCATGGCGGCGGCGCAGGGAGCGATCACGTCGGCGGCGGCGGGCACCGGCGACGTTGCGGCGATTGCCCGGGCGGCGAACCAGCGGCTGTGCAGCGAGAACCCGATGGGGCTGTTCGTGACGTGCGTGGTGGCGTTCGTGGACCTCCAGGACGGGGTCATCGACTATGTCTGCGCCGGGCACGAGCCGGCGCTGCTGGTGCGGGCGGACGACACCCGGCGGCCGCTGCCGGGGACGGGCGGGGTGGCGATGGGCGTCATCGACGACTTCCCGTACACGGCCGGCCACGAGCGGCTGGCCTCGGGCGAGACGCTGTTCCTGTATACCGACGGGCTGACGGACGCGGTGAACCACGAGGGTGAGCTGTTCGGCAAGGAGCGGCTCGAGGCAACGCTCGTCGGAGCGGCAGGGCGCTCGCCGGCGCAGATCGTGGACCACGCCTGGACGTCGATCTACGCGTTCTCGGCGGGTGCGCCGGCGGCCGACGACATGACGTGCCTCGTGCTGCGCCGCCACTGAAGGGAATCATGGACGTTGAAGTCGGGGAGGAGCGGGAGGACGGCGCGCTGGTGCTGCTGCCGGTGGGGCGCCTCGACAGCGCGAACGCGCGCGCGTTCGAAGCGATCGTGATGGACCGGATCGGCGCCGGCGAACAGCGGCTGATCGTCGACTTCAGCAAGCTCAACTTCATCAGCAGCTCGGGGATGCGCGTGCTGCTGATGCCCGCCAGGCAGCTCCATTCCAAGCAGGGCATCCTGGTGCTCTGCTCGATGCAGGACCACATCCACGAGGTCTTCCGGATCAGCGGCTTCGACCAGATCATCCCGATCCGGGACTCGCGCCAGGCCGCCCTGGCCGAGTCCTGACAACCGGCGGCAGGCGACCGCCCGGCCGCGGTCAGCGCTGCTTGCGGAACACCGCGGCGTAGCGGGCGGCAAGCCTTGGACTGCCGGGGTTCCGATCCCCGCTGGGCTACAGGTTGTGAATGGCGATCGGAATGCCGTTCCGCGTCAACTCCTTTGCCAGCTCCGTGCCGGCCTCGGTGACGCTGTCGCGAAAGCCTATGTAGGTCAGCCCCTCGATATCGGAGGGCCGTTCCATCGCATCTTTCAGCAGGATTGCGATCCGCCTGCGGCCCAGGCCGGGGCTGGCCAACAGCATGCCGAGCTCCAAGACGACGTTCTGCCGAACGCGAGGGAGCTTCTCGTCCGGTCTTCCCCTGCGATGCCCCTCGTCGTCGGGCGTTGCCAGCACGACGCCGAACGCGGCGCCCTCCCGATAGTGTTCCAGCTCCTCGATCACTGTCTGCCCCTCGAACGGAACGTGACCCAGAATCAAGGGTTCGACCTGCCAGCGCCTCAGCATCGCATCGAGCTCCGCGAGCGCGCGCTCGTTCCGGCCGTACACGACGAGGACATTGCGCCCCCGGGCGCCGCCCTCGCTGCCGAGACTCGCCGGGGTCTCATCACGCGCCATATCTGTCCCTTCCTCCCCCGCGCGGGATGTTCGTCACCAGATACTCCAACACCGCGCCGCGTTTCGCTGCATCGGAGTTGATGGCCCGCCTGGCGGGGACCTTGTGGGCCCGGAGGCCCGCGGACATGGCTTCGGGATTGCCGTCGTACAGGCGGGTGATGTCCGGCGCCGTCGAGTTGCTGAGCAGCACCCGGCAGCCCCGGGTTGCGAGCCGGAGTACCACCCGCTGCAGGCGTTCCTGATCCCCCAGCGAGAACCCGCCTGCGGTGTACGACGTGAACAGCGCGGTACGGGTCAGCGGCGCATAGCAGCCCGTGGTGAAACCCCGCGTCGCACCGAGACCGGCGAGGCGCCCGGCTAACAAGGCGTGACGAGGGAGCATATTGGCCATATTCGACCGAGGAACAACGCGGTCAGGCGGGATGCATCGCCCGTCGAATGCAGCGGGGCCTTTTGCCACGGGCTGCTAGCGCGACCGCGCGCCGCCTGGTTGACGCCTCGGTCAGCGCCAATACCTGCCGCGCCTACGCCGGCGCCCTCGGCCAGCTCGACGCCTGGCTCGACGGCCGAAAGCTCGATGACGCGGCCCTGGCCGCCTACCTCGTCAGGAATCCACTTCGCGATCCAACCAACGATCTACAAATGGTTTCAGGCTGCGCTCCCCATCTCGGGTGACTGCTTGAAGTATGCATAGAGACCACGTGGGAACGAGAACTTCGTTGACCCACGATGGAATTACGGCGAAGACGCCCACAACAGAGACGATCAACCAAAGCACTAGCCCGGATTATGCGTGAAGGTGCGGTTGAGGGGGAGACACAGGAGCCTCCGTGTGGTACAAACGTAATGTACACAACGTTTTAGCCACAACGGAGATCCCTGCGTGACGCCTCACACGATGCCACAGACTGTTCTGTTCCCGGATCTGTTCGACAAGCCCCTCGTCGCCACGTTCAACCAGGAACACGCGAGTTCCGACGGCGGCGCCGTCCTGCTCAAGGCGGCCGAGCGCGTGTACGGCTTGGTCAAGGCGTTCGCCCGGTGTTTGGCCGACAAGCGCGCCGCGGAGAAGATTCGGCACACGTTCGCGGATCTGATCGGCCAGCGGATCTTCGGCATCGCGTGCGGTCATCCCGATGGCAACGATGCCGACCACTTGGCCGACGACCCCATCCACAAGCTGCTGCTCGGGCGGGACCCGGTGTCCGGCGCGCCCTTGGCGTCGCAACCTACGATCTCGCGGTTCGAGAACGGCGCGACCCGCACCGCGCTCTACCGGATGGGGCGCGAGTTGGCGGCGTGCGTCATCGAGCGGCATCGGCGCCGCCTGCACGGTCGGGCGCGGCGCGTCACCATCGATCTGGATCCGACCGACGACCTGACGCACGGCGCCCAGCAGCTCACGTTCTTCAACGGGCACTATGGCGGCTGGTGTTATCTGCCGCTGCTCGGGTTTCTGAGCTTCGACCGCGAGGCGGAGCAGTATCTGTGCGCGGCGGTGCTGCGGCCCGGCAACGCAGTGGCCGCCGACGGGACCCTCGGGCTGCTGTGTCGGCTGCTCCCGCTGCTGCGGGCGGCGTTTCCGCGGGCGCGGTTTCTCGTTCGGCTCGACGGGGGCTTTGCGACCCCGGAGGTCTTCGATTTCCTGGATGCGGAGCCCCGGCTCGACTACGTGGTGGCGATGGCGAAAAATGCGGTTTTGGAGCGGCATGCCGAATCCGCGATGCAGACGGCGCGCACGCAGAGCGAGGTCAGTGGCGAGACCGCACACGTCTATACCGACACCCGCTACGCCGCCCGCACCTGGGGCCATGAGCGCCGGGTGGTGATCAAAGCCGAAGTGGTCCACCTCGGCGAACGTGCGCCGCGGGACAACCCGCGCTTCGTGGTGACGAACCTGCGCCAGACGCCGCGTTTCATCTACGAGAAGGTCTACTGTGCGCGGGGGGACATCGAGAACCGGATCAAGGAGTTGCTCGACGGCCTGCAGATCGACCGCACGAGCTGCTGCCGCTTCTGGGCCAACCAACTGCGCGTCTTGCTGACGGCCGCAGCCTACGTGCTGATGCAGGAGCTGCGGCTGCGGGCGGCGGGCACCGCGTGCGCCCGCAGCCAGGTGACGTGGCTACGCGACCGATTGCTGAAGCTCGGGGTCCAGGTCGTCCGCTCGGTCCGCCGGCTCGTTCTGCATCTGCCGCGGGCCACGCCGCAGCGCGAGGCATGGCAGCGCATCGCCCTCGCACTCGGCGCACGCGCCGGATAGCCCATCCGTCCCGCCGCACCAAGCTCCCTCGGGGACGATACGGACCGTCTCCAGGAGAAGCTGTCGACACTCGGGCTCACCGCGCCCGGCCATCGCCCCATGGCTCGCCCCGCAACCCCCTCGCAGCCCCCAAATGACGATGCCGAAACCCTGTTCGTCGTCCCGCCACGCTCGGTCGATCCCGAATATCGAGCTTCAGGAATAATGCGGGCTAATAGAGCCGCTTGCAAAACTCCCGGGGGATTGGGGCTGGGCGCAGTCCTCAGCTCTCTTGGTGAACACGATTGCCCTGGATCGCCGACTGGATATCTTGTCGGGAGAACCGGCGGCACGCCGGAGGTAGAAGTCGGATGTTTCGACGTGTTCTCGACCGCGCGTTGGGACACCCGTGGGTGACTGACGCCCGTCGGGCGCCGAGGGGCGTTGCCGGCGGTGCACTGGTTATGTCACGAGGCGCACGAGCTGGTCGGCGGTGAGTGCGAGCACGCCGAACATGCAGTGGCACATCACTTTCGAGGCGCCACGGACCCGGACATGGCGACCGCCGAACTCGTCCTTGAGTCGGCCATTGACGCGCTCACCCGCCGTACGCTCGTTGTAGCGAGCCTGCTCGGGAAGCTGAAAGCCGATACGCTGCAGGCGCCGGGCTTCGGTTCGCAATTCCTCCGCCAGCGCCTTGTCGCGGCGGGGGTTGGTGTCAATCAACGGGACGTGGCCGAGTGAGCGGCTGTGCTGGCGGATCGGTTCCGCGTCGTAGGCGGCGTCCATCAGGTCATACAGATTGGTCGTTCGCTCGGCCGACAAGGTCGCCAGCGGAATGGCGGCTTGGCTGTCGTGCAGGGAGGCGGACGTCAGCAGGCAACTGATCGGAATCTGGCCGTCGGCCACGTCGAGGTGCAGCTTGTAGCCGACCCAGGTCGACTTGTAGCCCTTGCTGTCCTTTTTCATGCCCACGTCACAGTCGGTCGGCAGGTCGTCGAGCATCGCCGGCAAGGTCATGGCCGCCTGCCGGTCGAGGCGCTTGAGGACCTTCGGCCGTTCCTCACCCTTCTTCGGCCGTCCCCGCTTGCGCTTGGGCAGCGGGGGCGTCTTTTCCTTCGCGGCCGGCTTCTCGCGGGCCTCGATGGCCGTCGAGTCGCGGCAGAGGTGACCCACCAACCGGTCGTGGTGGGTGTTGCGGATCAACGCTGCATGCGTGCGCTGGGGCAACTGTGTGTCGGAGAACTCGACGAAGGCGCGTGAGAAGACCGACTCGCTCGGCACCTCGCTCTTCCGCTCCCAGCCGCAGATCCGCCGCAGCGCCACGTCGGTGACCAAGCGGTCCAACAGCACGCGCGTCGTCGGCATGTCGTAGACCGCCTTGGCCACGTAGGCTCGCGCCAGTGCCGCGCGGTCCTTGCGCGGACGCCCCGGCACCCGGAAGCACCGGGGAATCCACTGCTCGATACGGATGACCTCGAGAGTCTGCACCAACTGCTGCTGTTTCCCGGTCAGCGGACCCAACACGGGCTCCAACTGGGGGAACAGCGCACGCTGGATCGACTGCCAATAGGGGGCGAAGGAACCACGCAGGCAGTTCATGGTTTGTTTGATTGACCACTCCTGCCTACTACTGTATATTAGCAAACATCAAGGATGTGAAACAACGAATCGATGGCCTACAGCGCAGCGTTACGCCGCTATGAGGAGCAATACGACGCGCTCAAGGCGGAACTGCAAACGCTCGGGTTCGTAGGCCAGGGCGGCGTTCACACCCGCCGGATAACGTGTGGGAGGGCTACCTGTCGCTGCCACGACGACCCGGACGCCCGTCACGGCCCCTACCCCTACTGGACGCGCAAGGCCCGCGGAAAGACCGTCGGCTTGAACCTCACCGAAGACGAACTCGTCCTCTACCGGGAGTGGATCGAGAACAACCGTAAACTGGAACGGCTCGTGAAGGAAATGCGCCACCTCTCTTCGCGTGCGCTTGCCCTCATAACCGGCAGGCAGGCTCCATGAACCCCCGTGTCGCCGGCTTCCCGGGCGCGGTCACTGCCATCCTGCGAATGCTGCATCCCGCCCGCTGACCGTCCCTCGCCCCGCCGCCTCCGGCAGGGAAAACTCGGCCGATCACGCGTTTCGCAAGAGGCTCAATAGGTTGCGGTATTCCGACGGGGCCACGCCGATCGCGTGGAGGCTCACGTCGACGTTGCGCGCCGTGTCATGCTGGCCGCCCGCAGAGCGTCGAATAATGGCGTGAGGTTGAAGCGGTTGGTCTGGCCGACGCGGACCAGACGACGGAGGTAGCCCTTCTGATCTGGTGGGGGGGGGGGGCACGCCAGAGAAGCTGGCCCCACCCAGGCGCTGCTGCGCCTCCTGCAACCGCGCCCCGATCGGCAGTCCGTTGTCGGCGAGCAGCGGGGGCCAGTACGCCGCGGGCGAGGAACCTACTCGGGACGGCGAGCCGGGTGCTGTGCCAGAAGAAGCGCCATCAGGCGACATGCCTCGTCGACGCTGCGGAGCCTGATGCGCTGCTCGTTCTTTGCGTTCGGTTCTCGGACGACCGAGAAGCTGTCCAGTCCAATCAGGTGGAAACCGGCCTCGCAGTAGAATAGCGGGGCGCTGATCTTGTTCTCGATCAGTGCGAACGCAATCCGCCGGTGCCCGTTCATACGGATGTGAATCTTCCCGCTCTCGGTCCTGTACCAATTCAGGTGCGGGGTGCCGTCCACGATCCGTAGGACAGCCGTCACAATGTCACTCATCGGTCTGCGACCCCATGGCCGGCATCGCCCCGCCAGCACGCCAGCCGGGCCGAGGTTGGCCGACTCGGCGCCGTTCGCGTTCGAGAGCGCCAGGATGGCTCCTCGACTACACTACTACTCCTAGCGGGTGGGAGACAAAGGAGCTACGAATGAAAGACGTCATCGCGCTGCTGAATGACCAACGGTCTGAATTGCTGGACAGTGTCGCTCGCATCGATGCGGCGATCGCCGCCCTTGGTGTGAAGCCGCGCCCGTCCGCGCCTTCCAGGCAGCCTGCGAAGCGTAGGCGCCGCGAGATGTCAGCCGAGGCAAAGCAAGCGGTCTCGGACCGGATGAAGAACTATTGGGCTGGACGCAGGAAGCAGGCTGAGACTACCGGCAGCGGAGACACGGAGAACGCGGACGACGCGCCGACTGGGGCGTAAGGCCACTGCCGCAGTGAGCTATCGGTAGCCTTACCTGTTTCAAGCCCGGCATACAGCCTCCTGACGTGATCCGGCAGGTTGACGGATCGGCCGTTATCCGACGCTGGCGCCGTCGGGCTCGACCCGCAGGTCCGCGGCCTCGAGCCGGGCCGTCCGCAGGCGCTAGGCGCGCCGGCGGACCGCAGCCTGCCTTCCGTGCGAGGAGCAGTCCGAGCTGGCGAACTGGACGCGGGCGACCGCTTCGAGCAGCCGGCTGCCTGCCGGCGAGATCGGACGTGTCACCCGAGTCACAAGGGGATCTGTACATAGCCCGCCAACCGCAGTCCCGGATACAATCGGAGCCTCTAGACGCGATGCCTCGTATTATTACTTTATTCTTGGGAGTCACCACATGGCAGACGACAATCTGCAATCAGAAATCGAGCGGCTTAAAGCAGAAAATGAGCGCCTGAAGAGCGATCGTGGTCGCATCGTAAGCCTCAAGGTCAGCGCGAAGGGCGGCGTGTCGGTCTATGGTCTCGGTCGCTTTCCCGTCACGCTCTATAAGGAGCAGTGGACAACGTTGCTTGCCATGACCGATGAGATTAGAGCGTTTATCAAGGACCATGAAGCGGAGTTAAAAGCGAAGCCGGAGGCGTAGCAGAACGGACTGTCCGGAGAGTCGGGGACGCCCCCGAGCGGCATGTCGGTGCTCGCCTCCGCCCAGGCCGTGCAGTAACTCGAGGAACAGGTCGACGGCCGCCCGCCCCGGCGTCGACGATCGCCGGGGTGCGCGATCTCCCGCCGGGCGGGCGCAGCCGCCAGGGCCTCGCTCATCCGGAGGCCTTCTTGCTGACGAGCGCCTCGAAGCGGCTGGCTGCGGCATTCTCTACGGGCCTTTTGCCCATTCACCGAGTCGCGGGCGGCTGAAGAACCCCTCGGATGGTCGTCCGCTACGCCGCCGCCGTCGCCACCCGCGACGGTGCTGTCTCCGGATCACGGGTCCCGGGGGAGGCGTCGTCTCCTCCGAGCGCGTCGCAAGGACGGTGTCGCGGACCTTCGAGACGCCGAAAGAACTGCTCGGCATCGTCGCTGGTGAGCAGCACGCAGTCGAGCTTTTCGAGCAACTCGATGACGGCGGGGATCGCGAGCACCGCTGCCGCCTGCGACCCCATGGCCGGCATCGCCCCGCAGCACGCCCGCCGGGCGGCGCGCGAGTGGCGGGACATGACTGACGCGAGCAAGAGCGACGGCCTGCTCATCGCCGTCCGCCGCAGCAAGGCGGGCTGATTTCAGGTCTACTTTGGCTTTGGCTTCAAATTGAGATTGACCGTATTGCAAGCGCAGCGCAGTGAATCCGGTGTGCCCCGCTGCGTGACATAGAGCCAGCCTTCGCATTCCTCGCAACAAAAGCAGCCGAGCAGTTCCCTGAACGCTGCCACAACGGGCTCGAAGTCCTTCTTCCCGAAATTGGCCCAGGCATTGTAGTGAACGGCCTTGTTCATGGCCCACCGCTCGACGTTGGTCGCGCCGCTCGACGTTGACAAGAGAGCCTTTCGCTTGCCGGCGTCTTCCTTGGCCGTGTCGTTTCCCCAGGATTGCGCCGCGACCGCCGCTTTCCCACAGAGGGCCTTCATCTGACTCAAGACTGCCGGCATCAGTTCGCCGAGTTCGTAATTGCCGTCGGCGCGAAACGGCGGTGTCGCGGCGATCTGGTCGGCCATATGCCGGCAGACATATTCGAGATGGTGCCTGAGCGCGGCGGCAGCGGCTTCGACCTTGCCCTTGTCGAGGGCGGCTGCGATCTCGTCCCAAATGGCGAGGTTGGATTCAACGAGGGGACCGGAATCGATCGTCCAGCTATGAAAGGCGATCGAGGTTTTCGCGCTGACCAAGCCGGCTGACCGCATCTGTTCGGCCCAGAGACGGTCGTGCGTCGTGATGACGAACTGCGTATCAGGGAAATGCGTCTTGAGTAGCTTGCAGAATTCGTAACGGTGATCGGCGTCAACCGACATGACGACGTCGTCCAGCAGCGCGAAGGTGAACTGCGTGCCGAACAGCCGCTTCATCAGCGCGAGGTAGAGGCAGACGCCCATTCCGTCCTGGTGCCCCTCGCTGTGGTAGGCGGCCGGCGGATACAGTCCGCGCTCGTAGAAATTGACGTCAAGGCCGAGACTCCCCTTGGTCGGGGTCAGCTTCGCCGTGAAGTTGGCCTCGTCCTCGCCGTTGATCGCGCGGTAAAATGTGCTGAAGTCCTTCTGCACCTCGTCGTAAAGTGCGTTGAGCTCCTCTTCCAGCACGTCGCAATAAATCTTGTAGGCCTCCTTCGCAGCGTTCACGGAGATTTTCGCGACCTTGTTCTTTCGCATCGTTGCACGGTAGTCGCCGAGGCGGGCCTGCGCCGTCGACAGGAATGTCTGGGCATCCAGTGTTGCGGTCTGGTCCGGCTGGGCTTCAATAATCTCCGTCAGGGTCTTCAGGCCTTTCGAGAACGCCTTCGGGACAGCGAGCCAGCCGGCTGCAAGTCTCGTCTTCTGTTTCCGAAGTCCATCGACGGTCGAAAGGATTTCCGGGAGCGTATCGAGATCAGTCTTCCATGCCGACAGCAGCTGGCTGAAAGCCGTGTCCTTCTGGCTTTCCGCGAGCTTCTGGACGGGCGCGATGAGCCCGGTCACGCGGACGGCCTTCGCCACGAGGGCAGCGCCGCCCGTCAGCAGCGACTCCTGGAGCTTGCGCGCCTCTTCTGATTTTGCGAGTTTGGCCTTCAGGTGGTCACGAAGCTGCTCATCGCTTCCCCACGGGCTATCGCACAATGGGCATGCCGGGCCGTCGACGAGTTCAAGCCCGCGCTCGATGAAGGAGCGGCGCTGGAGCGCGGCGAGCAGCGCGGGGTCCTCGTCCAGCCTGGCCAGATCCGCGGTGATGGCGGCCGCTTCCGCCTTGCCGAGTTCGGCAAATTCCTTGGCTGCATCGGCGAGAGCCCTGAGGTCGCGAAGGGCGGACTCCTTGTTGAAGTCGAAAGGCTTCGTGGCGACGGACAGGCCGGCATCGAGTTTCGTATCGGCGGTCAGTTCGCTTATTGTCGGGAGCCTGAGCAGGGTGCGTCGCGCGTTGACAGAGGCGAGCAGGTCTTCAGCCTTGAACGTTGCGATCTGAAGATGCAGCATCAGCGCGCTGCGCGCCGATCCTCCCTGTTCGGTCGCGGTCTTGAAAGCGCTCTGAAGCTTGTTCTGCGTCGTGTTTAGGACGGCTCGCGTCTGGCCGATCTCTTCCAGCTTCAGGATTGTCTGGATTTCCTCTGACCGTGTCGTCGGCTCGACGAGGATGAAACGAAGGATCTCCCGACGGGAGAGCGAGATCTCCGGGTGGTCGGCGACTTCGGCGAGAATTGCCTTGACGCCGGCGTCGGGCGGATCGATCTGGGGCTTATTGGGCGTCGCGATTTTTCGGGTGATGGTGGCGGTCTTGCCGATGCCTGCGAGAAACACCTTCAGTCTGACGAACGCAGCGTCCGGAAACTTGGTCTTGTCAACGTGCGGTCCGTGTTCGGAAACCGTCAGGCCCTGCGTTCCCCTGCCGGTGAGTCGCCCGATCTGACCGGTGAGGCCGAATTCGATCGCGTCAATAACGCCGCTCTTGCCGGAACCATTCGGACCGGAGATGGCGAAGGTCTTCTGGCCGAAGGCAAGGTCGAGTTTCCGAATTCCCCGCGTTTCCTCAATATGGACGGATTCGATCCTGATCATTTGATGTCTCCGCCGACGGGCGCCGAAAACAACTTCACCAGGGCGTCGGCCTTGACCTTCTTTTTGCCTGCGAGCAGAACTCTAAGCTGCTCGGTCCGTTCGGCATCGAGGGCGCCGGATTCCACGAGCTTCGCGAGGAACTTGTCCGCTATCTGTTGCTGAAGTATAGGCATGTCACAGGCTCCGTCACTTGGTCAAGACCATCCCGATGGCAACGATGCCGACCCGCTCGCCTACGACCCGATCCACAAGCTGCGCTGGGGCGTTAGTAAAGGCCCGGCTCGTGAAGGAACGGGGCGCTCGATCTGCCGCCACCCCCCGAAGTGCCGCCGCCACCCCCCCGGTCAACCTGCCGCCGCGCGCCCGCCTCGACCCGGACGGGCCGCGGCCAGCGTGCGCGTCGTGGTGACCCGGCATCGCCCGGCAGCACGCCAGCGGCGAACGCCCGGCAGGTGGCCGCGCGCATAAGATCACAGATCTTATCTGATACGTCTGTCTCGATAGTCACGACCACGTCGAGGAGTTCCTGCAATGGTGAACACGATCGGAAGCCTCGTCCTGCGCCGTGATCTGCTGCGGCGTGCTCTAACAGCCCGTGGTGAAAGTCCCTCGTTCCAGGGATCGACGTGATCGGTCCTGTGTCCTACACTGTCTGGCATGGCGATAGGGACAAGCCGCGGTCGAACGCGGCAAGCGACGATGTGGGTGCCCACGGCGGATCTGCCGAAGAGTGCTGGGCACCCGTTTTACGAGCGGCTGAATCGAGTGCTCGACGACGCGGGGTTCGACGCGGTCGTGGAAGCACAGTGCGTGTCGTTCTACGCGGACGGGGTCGGTCGGCCGAGTCTGGCGCCGGGCCGGTATTTCCGGCTGCTGTTGCTCGGCTACTTTGAAGGGCTGGATTCGGAACGAGCGATCGCGTGGCGCGCCGCCGACTCGTTGAGCATTCGCACGTTTCTGGACTTCGCCCTCCACGAGGCCCCGCCGGACCACTCGACGCTGTCGCGCACCCGCCGCCTGATTGACCTCGAGACCCACCAGGCAGTGTTTACGTGGGTGTTGCAGCGACTGGCCGACGCCACGCTGGTGGTGGGGCGCACGGTTGGCATCGATGCCACGACGCTGGAAGCCAATGCGGCGATGCGGAGCATTGTGCGGCGGGATACGGGCGAGAGCTACGACGCGTTTCTGACCCGGCTGGCCGAGGCGTCCGGCCTCACGACGCCGACGCGCGCCGAGTTGGCCCGGTTCGACCGGACCCGCAAAAAGAAGGGCTCGAACGCGGACTGGACCCACCCGCACGATCCGGACGCGAAGATCGCCAAGATGAAGGACGGTCGCACGCATCTGGCGCACACCGCCGAGCAGGCGGTCGACCTCGAAACAGGCGCCATCGTGGGCGTGACGGTGCAGGACGCGAGTGCGGGCGACACGACGACCTTGGTCGACACGCTCGTCACGGCCGCCGAGCAGGTCGAGGCGGTCGGCGCGCCGGGGATCGTGGAGGTGGTGGCCGACAAGGGATATCACAGCAACGAGACGATGGTCGGGTTTGCGGCCATCGGCGTGCGCAGCTACGTCTCGGAGCCAAATCGCGGCCGGCGGCACTGGAAGGGCCAGGCGGCGGCGCGGGACGCGGTGTATGCCAACCGGCGGCGGATCCGCGGCGCGCGTGGGAAACGGCTGCTGCGGCAGCGGGGCGAGCTACTGGAACGGCCCAACGTGCATCTCTACGAGACCGGCAGGATGCGCCGCGTCCATCTGCGCGGGCATCCCAACATCCTGAAACGGCTGCTCGTCCAGGTCTGCGGCGTCAATCTCGGGTTGCTTGTCAACGGTCATTCAAATTTCCCCCACCTGCGGTCATCGAAATTTCCCCCACCCCCCTGGTTGAGAACAACGATGAGACGAGTGCCGGTGGTCGCTGTGGGCAGGCCGTCTGCGGCCTGTCCAAGGCGCGGTGGGCGCGTCTGCGCGTCCACGGCGCCGGCAGCGTCCACGGGCCTCCCGTCGCTCACGTTCCCGCCGTCGTCGGCTTGACCACCCCGGACTTCAACTTGTCCTTCAGCCGATACGAATCGCCGCGAATGCTGAGCGTCGTCGCGTGATGCAGGATCCGGTCGAGGATCGCGCTGGCGATCACGCGGTCGCCGAAGACGTCGCCCCAGCTGCCGAAGCTCTGGTTGCTGGTCAGGATCATCGGGCCGCGCTCGTAGCGCCGGCTGATGAGCTGGAAGAACAGCGTCGCCGCCTGACGGTCGATCGGCAGATACCCGATCTCGTCGATGATGAGAAGCCGCGGGATCGTGAAGACCTTCAGCTTGTCGTCGAAGCGCCCCTCGCTCAGCGCCTTGGTGAGCGTCGTCAGCATCGCCGCGGCCGTCGTGAAGAGAACCCGGTAGCCGTGCTCGATGGCCTTGAGCCCGAGTCCCACGGCCAAGTGTGTCTTGCCGACCCCGGGCGGCCCGAGCAGGACCAGGTTGTCGCCGTGCTCGACGAAGTGGCACAGGCTCAGCTTCTGGATCTGCTTGCGGTCGACCGAGGGCTGGTAGCCGAAGTCGAAGCTGTCGAGACCCTTGATGAACGGGAAGCGGGCCAGATTCGTTCGCATCGTGACGTGCTTGGCGGTCTTCGCTGACACCTCTTCGCTCAGCAGTCCGTCGAGGAAGTCGGCATACGACAGCTCCTTCTCCGAGGCCTCCTGGAGCAAGGCTTCGAGCCGTTCGCGCACCGTGTTCAGGCGCAGCCGCTGCAGGTGCTCGTCGAGGCGGGCCATCTGCGGCGACGTCATTGCGCACCCCCGAGGCCATAGGCCGCCTCGTAGCAGGCCAGGTCGCGGATCTCGACGTCGAGCGGAACCGCACCAGTGGAGCACCCGCCCGTTGAGTAGCGCACGCGCGCATTGCGAGCGATCGGCCCCGGCCCGTGCTCGGGCAGGATCCGGAGCTGGTGCCGGCTTCTGAGCACCGGATGCGTGGCGACCACCTGGCCCCGGTGCCGCATCTGCAGGAAGCCGTCGCGGCGGAGTACCTCAACCGGCTGGCCGATCAGCGTGAACGGCACCGAGTAGCGATTCGTGTCGACGGTGACCAGGTAGTCGGTCGCCACCACCCGGGTCAGCGGCGCCTCGAGTCGGAACGCCCGGACCGCCGGCACGGGCACCAGCGCCTCACGCTCCCGTGCGAAGCGGTCGATGGGTCGCTCGTGGGTCGTCCCGTGCACGCGCACGTCGGCAACCGTCGCCGTCCACTCCTGCAACTGTTCGTTGAAGTCGAGGTCGTCGCGAAACCGCCGGCCCGCCAGGAAATTTCGCTTGAAATACTTCACACTCGACTCGACCTTGCCCTTCGTTTGGGCCCGGTACGGCCGGCACAATCGCGGCTCGAAGCCCCAAAAGTCGGCGAACGCCTTGAACGTCGTGTTCCACCGCACGCCGTCGGTCCCACACGGCGCGCAGACCGTTCGCGGTCGGTCGTAGAGATGCTCCTGGGTGTGGCCGCCGAAGTGCGTGAACGCCTGCTCGTGCGCATCGAGCAGATCGCCGAGCGTCTCGCTCAGGCACGGCACGTAGAAACTCCGCCGCGAGTAGCCGAGCGTCAGCACAAAGATGTGCCGCACCTCGCGCTGCGCACCCAGCCAGACTCGCGCCTGGCCCCAATCAATCTGGCTCTGCAGCCCTGGCGGCGTTTCGAACCTCGTACGCGTCACCGCCGCGTGCAACTGCGTCTCCCGCAACGGTCGCACGAACCGCTTCACCGTTTCGTAGCTGCCGCGATACTGCCGGCATCGAAGCTCCTGGAACAGCACCTGTGCTGAGTAATCAACCTCGGCCGCCCGCCGCCGCAGATACTCCGCATGCGCGGCCAGCAGCGTGTCCGAACGCGCCGCCCGCTGGTACGGCTTCCACGCCGTCTGCCGCAGGCACCGACGAACTGTCTTGCGGTCTAGATCCAGCTCGCGAGCAATCGCTCGAATCGATGCGCCCGCCGCTGCCCGACGATGAATCTGCTCCCATCGTTCCCTTCCGACCATCTCGACCTCCCCGAGCATCTGACGCTCGGGGTCGATCGTCGTGGTTGTCGTCGACATCTGCTCCTCCCCTCAGTTATCGAGGTGAGGACTTTTCAGTGACCACGGGTGGGGATTTTTGCGTGACCGGTGACAGTTGCTCATGCGGCACCTGACGGGCGTGGGCACGCCGCGGAGCCTCCAGGGCCGCGCGTCGGCGCTGGTGGAGGCGCTGATCGGCCTCCTGAGCGAGTGCTGGGGGCGTGTGCGGCGCTTCTGGGCCCCGGAGCGCCATGATCGGCCCGATTCGTCGTGGGATGGTCCGGCGACACGCCAATACGGACACGCGATTCTCGATTGACAATCAGCCCCTTCTGCCACGGGCTGCTAAACCGTGCGCTTCAGAAGCTGCCGCGCGGCGTCGCGATCCCACTTGAACTGTGGAGCGACGACCTGACATACGGCCGGTTGATCGAAGCGGCGGAGAGAGCCGGCGACCGCCGGGAGGTCGAACGCCTGTGCGGCGAGGCGAGCATGGACCGCTCGTTGCTTGAAGACGAGCGGCTGGAACGCGAGAGCCTGAAGCTTCAAGCGAACGCTCGCCGGCATCTCGTCGCGATCCCGCATTACGACGGTCAGAAGGACAACAAATATTGGGAGCAGAGCCCGCGCAACGGACGCGTGCACCTGACGATCGCGGGTGTCGCCGAAGCGCGGAAAGCGATCTACGATGACTTTAAGCGTAGGTGGGGTCGGCGGATGTTTTGGAGTAATTGGTTGCCGGGTCGCGGCGACGGATCCAGTTTTTTAGATTGTACTTTTGGCGAAGATATGGCATAAGTAGTCTGTGCGGCGGCAGGCTGACGCGCAGGAGACGGCCAAGCCCCCGCGGCGGGAACCGGCGGAGCGACTGCGGCGCGACCTTGAGCGGGTCGAGCGCGAGGTCACGCGGCTGCACAAGCGCAATAGGCGGCTTGAAGACGAGAATGCGCGGCTGAAGCGGGAACTTGACGCTGCTCGTCGGGCCGGTTGTCGCCAAGCGGCACCGTTTGCGAAACCGCTCAGCGGTGCGCCGAAGCGGCCGGGCCGGCGAGCCGGCGCCGCGTATGGTGTGGCGTCGCGCCGCCGGGCGCCAGTGCGGGTCGATGAACGGCATCACGTTCCGCTGCCGCCGGCCTGCCCGGACTGCGGCGGGGTGCTGCAACCGACGGGTGTGGCCACCCAGGTGCAGGAAGAGTTGCCGGTCCCGCGCGTGCTCGTCCGTCAGTTCGAGGTGGCGATTGGCGCCTGCCGGGCGTGCGGGCGCCGGGTGCAAGGCCGGCATCGGCTGCAGAGCTCCGATGCGCTCGGGGCGGCCGGGGTGCAACTGGGCCCGCAGCTGGTGGCTTGGGCGGTCATCCTCAATAAGCAATTGGGGTTGTCGTTCGGCAAGGTGCCGACGCTGCTGCGACAGCACTACGGCATCACGGTCAGCCGTAGCGGATTGGTCCGCGCCGTCGACCGGGCCAGCCGGCACGCGCAACCGACCTATGCGGCCCTGCGGCACCAGGTCCGCCACAGTCCCGTCGTCACGCCCGACGAAACCGGCTGGAAGGTCGCCGGCCGGCTCAACTGGTTGTGGGTGGCGGCAACCCCCGAGACGACCGTCTACCAGATCCAGCCCGGCCGCGGTTATCCGGAGGCCGCCAATCTGCTCGGCACCGACTTCGCCGGCGTGCTCGTCCGCGACGGCTGGGCCCCGTATCGCCGGTTTACCGCGGCGACCCATCAGAGCTGTCTGGCGCACCTGTTACGCCGGGCAAAGACGCTGCGAACCGATCATCCGTACAGTCACGTCGTCGTCGAGATCCAGACCGCGTTGCAACAAGCCCTCGGCCTGCGCGACGAGCTCCGTGCCGGCACACGCTCACCTGCCGGCAGCGACCAAACCCTCGCAGCGTTGGCCGCCCGCCTCGCCGAACGCATCGCCCATCCGGGGCCACTCGCCGACGTTCGACGCTTCGCCAACCACCTCGGCACCGAATGGACTGCCCTGTTCAGCTTCCTGCGCAACCCCGCCATCGACGCCACCAACTGGCGCGCTGAACAGGCCATCCGTCCCGCTGTCGTCACCCGTAAAGTTTGCGGCGGCAATCGCTCCTGGCGGGGCGCACACACCCAACAAATCCTCACCTCCCTCATCCGCACCGCCACACAGCGCCGGCTTGACCCCCATGCCGTGATCGCCGACCTCCTGCGAACCCCCGTCCCCACCGTCGCACCTGACCTGCAAGGCCCGGCACCATAGAAACCACACCCGGCAACCAGTTACCATCTGTAATGGGTGGTGACGGCACGTCAGCCATGAGGTCTGCATCGAAGGGAGTCGATGATTGTCTGGCTTCACGACAGGCTTAGGATAGGCTGAGCAACAGGGACCGTCGGTAGCCTGAGGATCTTGACACTCGACGGCGCCAGCACCTCTGCCGCCTGCGCGGCGACACGCTCGTGGTGGGTAAACAGGATCACCTGAGTATGCTCGGACAACCCTTGCAAGACTCGGAGCCCGGCCGCCGTTCGGTCGTCGTCAAAGTGGACGAACAGGTCGTCGAGAATCACAGGGAGACGCCGATTCTGCTGGACGAAATGTTCGAGGGCGGCGAGACGCAGTGCAAGGTATAGCTGATCACAGGCACCGGTGCTGAGATGGGCGACATCGAGGGTGGTCCCCGAAGCGGTCTTGGCGAGAATAATTGGCACACCCTTGTCATCTAAATCCGTATCGAGTCCAGTGTGCCTGTCGAGCGTTAAGTCACGAAATAGCTGGCTTGCACGACTGAGAATGGGACCCCTGTTGCGCTCGCGGTAATCAATAATCTGCTCTTCGAGTAGCGCACGGGCCAGTATCACACGCACGTATTCGTCCGTATCTCTCATTAGGCCAGCAAGAACCTCTTGAGCATTCTCTGCCTCCGTGGCCGCCCTATCAGACGCATCGATGTCCGCGCGCGCCTTCCGCAGTTCTCCGAGGCGAACAGCGCGGTCGTTCCGGAGTGTGTCGGCCTGAGTAGACTGACTAGTGAGCAGGCCAATCTCGGTCTCCAGATCGGCGTCCTCAAAGTCGTCGACTTCGCCGTTGAGCTGGTCGAGGGAAAGCCCTGTGCTTCTGATGAGCTGCGACTCGAGATCGCCGATGTCCTTGGCGAGTTCATCACACCGCTGTGTGCGCGCCACCGCTTCGATCAGCATCCGTTCGTCGACGACGCCCTCTTCGGCGACCATGGCGGCAATCTGGAGCTCACTTTGTTTGATCTGGGGTCGCGCCTGGTTGACACCCTCCACCTTCTTCTTCATTCGTGTGCGAAGGGATTGGCGGGCCGTAGCGGCATCCTGGGCAACCTTGAAACGCGATTGCAGAATGCCGATCGCGAGCTCGGGTTGTGACGCGTCGATGTCTGCGTGAGCAGGTAGTGCCCCGATGGCCCCAGCGAGCCGCTCCGCGATCTCCGCGTTGCGGCGCTCGATACCGCTGACGCGACGCTGCTTTTCCACGAAAGCGTCGACTGTTGTCCCGATCGTGGAGATGGTAGCGACGATAGCGTCGACGTCGGAGGGCTCGGCTGCACTCGTAAGGCCGAGCCCACTCACCGCAGCCGCCCACTGGGTACTCCAGGCCGATAGCCGATCCCCAACGCTCACAAGCTTGTCCTTGAAGTCGCGAACGTTGCCAGTGAGGCTTTCGACAGCATGTTGCAGGCCGACTCGCTTCTCGCGTGCATCCGCCGATTGCCTGCAGACCTCGTCGGCAAGATCAAGTATTGACGCGAGGCTCAGACCCTCGGCGACGCTCTCACCGATCTGCGCGAGAAGGGTCCGCAAGTCTTCCATGTGACGCTTGATCGCCGCCCCCTGCGTGGTCGCTTCGGTCCGAAGATTGCGTAAGGTAACGGCGTCGCTGGCAGCGCGACGAATGCGATCCAGTGACTCGTCCATGTCCTGGCGGTTACCGGCCCCAATGCCAAGCGGGGCCCAGAGCCCGACCCACTCCTGCTGTGTTGTCGCGGCCTGGGTGGTGGCGCGTTGAAGCTCTGCTAACTCAGCTGTGAGTGCCTGGTCGAGCTCCTGGAGTCCCCGCTCTAGGAGGCTCCGTCGCTCAACGGCATTGGCTTCCAGGCGCAGCCGATCAGCGATTTCGTCTGCCCGCTCGACCGCGGCCTCGTACGCGCTCTCAAGCGACTGCCCTCCTGTCCATTGCGAGACCAGTTCTGCGTCTCCATCGCTGTTGTCAAGCCACGCTGAGCGCACCAGCTGCCATCCCCGATCACGCTCTGTCCGAACGCCGAGGAGTTCCTGCTCCGACGGTGGTGCCTCCTCCCGGAGAAGCTCGTTGAGTTTCACGAGAGTTGCCTCCCGCCCTTGCCGTAACTCCTGAAGCTCGGCGTTTCGCTGGTCCACACCAGCTGTCGCTTGCTGCACCGCGGCGTCGACCTCTGCAATGCGGCGTGCCGCCGGGAGCACTAATCGGTCGGCGTCGGCCGGCTCAACGGCGACTCCGAGCGACATCAGGGTCGCGGCGATGCGCCCCTCGATCTCTGTCGCTTTTCTCCAGGTCTCATCCCGCGCCACCTCAAGCCGCCCCTCCTGACGTATGCGAGCTACTGCGGTCCTAAGCTGCGTGACCTCATGAAAGGGATCGGCGGCAGCGAGCTCGTTGGTAGCACGGCGAAGCTTCAGCGAAGCATCGGCGTGAAGGCTTCGATTCGACTGCAGGGATGCATCAAGGACTGGACGCTCCTTGATGAGGCGCCTGATCGTCACGAGGATTGCTCCGGAGATCGTCGGCACACCTTGGCTATCCAGAGGACATCCTGCCGGCAGCGTCCGGCGAAGCGAGTCTAGTTTGCGTTCGAGATCCCCTACCTGCTTGTTTAGGGATGGCAGGTCCTTCATGTTCTGACGGAGGGCGCCGATGCCCTCAACCAGGGAGCTGACGAGATCGGCTTGTTCGAGGAGCGACTCGTCGACGTGGAGGAGTGAGATCTCACCCTGCAGGTCGCTCAGTTCCGTGGTCGCCAACGTGACTGTCAGTCGTGCCTTCTCTCGGAGTTGTTGTGATTCGGCGAGCCGAATGGGCACCCCGCGAGCGACCCGCGAGCCTTGTTCCTCTAAGGATGTGAGCTCTTCGAGAAAGCGCCGCCGATCCTGCACCAGAGGTCTCGTCGCCCGTACGCGTGTGGCCAGGTTCCTCCTGTTGGAGAGATCACTAAACTGCGCCACCGAGAGCGTGAGATCCTTTTCGGCTTGCTGCAGCTCATCGTCAAGCTTCACGACTGCAGCAGTACTCTTCGATAATTCTTTGACCTTCCGTACGAGACCCTTGAACTCGGCGAGAGAGGCATTGATAGCGGGACGGGAAGCCGAAGGCTTGAACAGTTCGCCTGCCCTTGAGTCGAGCTGAGCCATGGCCCTGTTCAACCGCGTGAGACCCGTACCGGCCCCAAAGAGGGCCCGGCCTAACTCGCCGTCGCTCTTGAGCAAGGCTTGGCCGCCGCTGGCGATTTCTTCCTGGCCAATGGCGAAGAGCGTCCGATAAACGTCGCCATCGACGCCATGGAGCAGGCGTCGTAGCTCTTCTTCGTCGATGGGAGCATCAGACGATGATCTCAATGTGTTTGTCTGTCGTTTCACCCTCGCCAACCCGAGATCGATGCCCGCCTCGTCCTGTAAAGTGGCACCAATGCGGAGGTTCGACAGGCCATGAATGTAGCCCTGAGCGGACCGAACTGGGATGCCGTAGAGCAACTGTTGAATCGCGGTCATTGCCGTGGTTTTGCCCGCTTCGTTGGCGCCGACGACAACGTTCACCCCACGTGGTAACAGACCGAACTCAACGTCGGTAAACATGCCAAATCGTGTCAGGTGAAGGCGCGTGATTCTCACAGTTTGTCCTCCGCGAGGAGCGAGAGAATCAGCTCGACGCTCGCATCGAGTGTCGCGGCGACATGCTCGGTCGTTCCCGGCACCGCGGCTTCGGTGGCCATGCCTTCGCTACCTCGGATTTCCAGCGGAAGTTTATTGCGAAGGTCGGCGAAGAGTCCATGGTACCGCGCGAGAGCACCGGGATCGTTCTTCGCCGCGTCAACTCTGGCGGTGATCGCTCCGATTAGATCCGTATCTGGCCGGACGACTCGCCGAGTGTCCAGTATAACCTTCTCGACCCAGACGTCACCCAGCCGGGTCCCAATGCCCCGGATCTCGGCCTCAAGGTGTTCTGGATTACGCCAGAGCTCGACGTGGCCGGGCGAGCGACCCGTAATTCTGACACGCGCAGCCACGAGCCGCCCTCCAGATGACCTCACAGCAGCGTCAAGCGAAGTACTCACCGCGGAGAGGACGCCCTCCAGGTCGACGCACTTGCTGGCGTCGACGGCACACTCCTGCCAACGTACGACATCGAGAGGGAGTGGCTCAACCAACGTGACTTCGTTGCCCTCGACGGTCACCAACGTTGCACCCTTTGCGCCGGTCTCGCGGGCGTGGCGCCCCTGCAAATTCCCCGAAAACGTGACCCACGGATCGCGGCAGATGTCCTCGTGTTGGTGGACGTGGCCAAGGGCCCAGTACTGATATCCGCGACTGCGCAGAACGTCGAGGGTGGTCGGTGCGTACGACGCGTGCCCGGGTCGACCGTCGAGGCTGGTGTGAAGCAGGCCGATGGTGAATAGACCGGGATCTGCAGGCGGATACGTCGCTGCCAAGTCGGAGGTTACCGATCGAGTGGCATAGCTCTGACCAATCACAGCAAAGTCAAGATGGTCGAATCTCTTAGTTTCTGGCTTCGCGGCGGACAACTGGCTCACATTGGCAGGGAGACGCAGTCGACGTCCGACCTCGCTGGCCGCGTCATGATTACCAGCCACGAACACAACCGGAATTCCAGCCTCGTCCAGTCTCGAGAGTTGGGCCACCCAAAAGAGCCCAGTTCCGTAGTCCTTCCAGTCACCGTCGAACACATCCCCAGCGACGACGACCACGTCGACCTTGTTGCTTATCGCAGCCTCCACGAGGTTTTCTACTGCACGCCGCGTTGCTCCGCGCATTTCGGCGACTGGCGCACCCTCATAGGCCGAGAGCCCACGCAACGGACTGTCTATGTGGAGATCTGCGGCATGTAGGAATTTCATGGTCTGCCAATCAACTTGGATGAGGTCGTGCCCGCGTGCCGACATCAGCCACGGCGACGGCAAGCGCCTCATCGGCACCGGCGGCGGTCAGCATCCTTGCGGCCGCGTGAGTGTCCATCGGGCGGAGAGTACCACGGCCCGACGCGAGTTTGCCGAACCGAACCACCCCGTCGGGATGGTCGGGATTCCCGGCCAGCCCGCCGCACGTCGGAGTCAGTCGTGTTCGAATGGATTCAGGAGATCGACCCCGAGTTGGTCAAAATCGCGCACGTTGCGGGTCACGACCGTCAGCCGATGCACCAAGGCCGTCGCGGCGATCATGGCATCCTCCAGCAGGGTGTCTGAACGGCGATGCTTGAGCCGCGCCCATGCCCGGAATGTGTCTGCATTCATGGGGAGCACGCTATAGGAAACCAGCACCGCGCTGAGCCACGCCTCCAGTTCCTCCGCCTTGGCGGTATCCTGCTCGCGGGTGAGTTCGATGCCCGCTTGGATCTCCCCGACCGTCACCGCGGACAGCAACAGCTCATCGGCGGCCACCTGTTCAATCCACCCAACGACGGCCGGATGCGGATGAGGGCGGCGCAGTTCCGATACAACGTTGGTATCAAGCAGATACACGAGCTTACTCGAAGCTCGGAGACACGCGGTGGCGATGCCGTAGCCGCGGCGGCGTCAGTGCGTCGGTGCGCGCCTCCGGGGCCAGCAGCAGTTCCTTGAGATCCGGCCGAGCCCGCTTTTCCAGCCGCCGCCACTCGTCAATAGGCACCAGCACGGCCGCCTCCACGCCCCGCCTGGTCACGATCTGTGGCCCTTCGCTGAGACTCGTCTCGAGCAACTCGCTGAAGCGCGCCTTGGCATCCTGTACCTGCCATGTCTTGCTCATGCCGCGTCACCTCCGCCTAAGAACGACTAGACGTCACACTAGTCTAGCTTGTTCCGTGCCCACGCGTCGGCGCGACGCGGCCATGGATGTGATCGAGGGTATGAGATGGGCCGGCTCACAGACGTCGTTGTCAGCCGACCTCTCGCCCAACAGGGCACGACTGGCGGGACGTCTCGCGCGGTGACCCGGCCCCCGGCTGCGCGGAGGCGGTTGGGAGCCGTACACGGGCCAGCGGTGGCCGCACACCGTCGCCGCCGGCCACTGGCGTCGCCCGGGTATTGTCAAGTTGAGGCTGACGGCCGTTTCTGATCCCCAGCATGGCGGGTTCACGGCTGGCTCGAGCCCAGTATCTTGGGGGTCGATCGACGAGCTTTTCGTCAACTTGACAGTACCCGCGAGAGAGGCAGCGGGGATGGCAGAAGACCTCGGGAAGTCGCGTTCCGCAACGCTTCCGCTGGCCGGCTTGGGGTCAGCCGCTCGACAGCAACGGCATCGACGCGCTCCTCGATGCCTGGAACCCTGAGAAAAGGCACACCTGGACGCGAGTAGGCGTCCACGCGGGATGGCGGGCCGTTCCCTTCCAGCCCAGGGGCTCGGCGGACACGACCAGAGCATTCGGAGCCGAACGGTTGTGAACGTCGAGCCCGTCGTCTCGATCTCCGCCATCGAACACTTCGTCTACTGCCCGCGTCAGTGTGCGCTCATCCATTGCGACGTGTCGCCGGGGTTCACGCCCCGGCGTTCGTTGAGCGGCGTCGAACGGCACCCACGGACCGGCTCCGGCCAGGTGTCGCCGGGGTTCTGGTCCTAGATCACGATGCGCTCGATCTCGTCGACGGTGATCGTGTCCGCCGTCCGGTCGTAGAGCTTCGTCGTCTTCGGGGATGCGTGCCCTGCGATCCGCTACGCGTGCTCGAGCGTTCCCCCGTTCGACAGATACGCCGTGATCCCCGTCGCCCGGAACGTGTGGCAGCAGGTCGAGGGCGGCAGATCCGCGGCCAAGGCCCGCCGCTTGATCATCGCCAGGACGAGACGCCGCGACAGCGCCCGGCCCGTCAGCCGCCGCCCCGCGGGGTCGACGCTCTGGAAGAGCGCCGCCTTCGCCCCGGTGGCCGCCCTCGTCGAGTCATGGCCGGACGCGGCCCTACTGTCTGGCCTGCCGATCGCCGAAGACTGGATGGGCACCAGCGGTATCCAACGGAAGGTGCCGGTGGGGGCGTTCGTTGAGCGAGCCCGAGCTGCGCGGGGCCACCCGTATTCCTGGACGCTGTCGTCAACGATGACCGACCTGTGTGTCGACGAGCACGGCGAGGTCGCGCACGCACCTTTCGATCCCGTAGGTCCGGGGACGATCAAGTGGCTGCATCATCGGCTGATGAAGGTCCACGGACACGTGGAACCCGCGGTCGGGCGAATCCGGGATTTACTCACAGGCCGGGCCGGCCGGGTAAAGGACAACGGATTGGGATTCGACCAGACCAGGCTCGGCTCGCAGGCCGACGAGACCTCGATCTGGATCGATCCCGTCGTCGAGGTGCTCGCGTTCTTTGGTCTTGCCCTCCTGCCTGTACGGGGTCGCGGGGCCGACCGACAGCTCGACCGCTTTGCCGACACGCGAGAGAGGCAGCGGGGATGGCAGAAGACCTCGGGAAGTCGCGTTCCGCAACGCTTCCGCTGGCCGGCTTGGGGTCAGCCGCTCGACAGCAACGGCATCGACGCGCTCCTCGATGCCTGGAACCCTGAGAAAAGGCACACCTGGACGCGAGTAGGCGTCCACGCGGGATGGCGGGCCGTTCCCTTCCAGCCCAGGGGCTCGGCGGACACGACCAGAGCATTCGGAGCCGAACGGTTGTGAACGTCGAGCCCGTCGTCTCGATCTCCGCCATCGAACACTTCGTCTACTGCCCGCGTCAGTGTGCTCTCATCCATTGCGACGGGTGTCGCCGGGGTTCACGCCCCGGCCTTCGTTGAGCGGCGTCGAACGGCACCCACGGGCCGGCTCCGGCCAGGTGTCGCCGGGGTTCGGGCACTAGATCACGATGCGTTCGATCTCGTCGACGGTGATCGTGTCCGCTGTCCGGTCGTAGAGCTTCGTCGTCTTCGGCGACGCGTGCCCGGCGATCTGCTGCGCGTGCTCGAGTGTCCCCCCGTTCGACAGATACGCCGTGATCCCCGTCGCCCGAAACGTGTGGCAGCAGGTCGAGGGCGGCAGACCCGCGGCCGCCGCGCGCCGCTTGATCATGGCCAGGACGAGACGCCGCGACAGCGCCCGGCCCGTCAGCCTCCGCCCCGCGGGGTCGACGCTCTGGAAGAGCGCCGCCTTCGCCTCGTCGAGCCCGGCCGCCTCGAGGTAGTCGTCCAGCGCCTCGGCCGCCCGATGGTGGGCCGGGACGTCGTGCCGCTTGCCGCCCTTCTCGTGGAGCCTGAGCCACCCCCGGCTCTCCTGCCGGAAGTAGTCCTGCCGCCGCATGCCGATGACCGCGCTCACCCGCGCGAAGCTGTAGAGCATCACCGAGACGAGCGCGCGGTCGCGCCGGCCCGCGAGCGTGCCCGTGTCGATCGCCTCGAGGAGCCGGCGGGCCTCGGCCGGCGAGAGCACCGGCGTCGCGCCCTTCGTGACGACGTGCTTCGGCCCCCGCACGGCCGCCGCCGGGTTCACCGGGATAACCTGGCTGACGACGAGCCAGTCGCCGAGCATGCGGATGGCGGCCAAGTGCTGCTTGACCGTGGGCGCCGACCCCGGGTGGGTCCGGATGTAGGCCGCCACGTGCAGCGGCGAGACTGCCTCGAGCGCCAGGCCCCGCACCTCGCACCAGGCCAGAAACTGCCCCACGGCCCGTCCGTACGCCGCCCGCGTCCGCCGGTTGGCGATCCGGGCGGCGAAGAACTCCAGGAACCGCTCCACCGCCGCGGAGCCCGCGTCGACGATCAGCTGCGGCAGCACGAGCTCGACCCGCTGCGCGGGGCCCGTGCGCGCGACGTCCACCGGCTCGGCGACCGGCACCAAGACTTCGCTCATTCGCTCACCTCTTCCCCGCCGCTCCCGGCGTCTCCCCTTCGACGAGCGCCTCGAACTGCTCGTAGTCGTTCGTCAGCGCCTGGGCGAGCGCGAAGAGCCGCCCGACGGCGTCTTTCGCGCCGCTGAAGCGCACCTCGATCCGGCCGGGCTCGACCGACACGCCTTCGGGCAGGCCCGAAAGGCGCGCCTCGAGCGCCTCGATGGGCACGGCCACCCGGATCCCGGTGAGCCGGGCCTTGCGGATCGCGGTGACGACCCGTTCGCGGCGCGTCTGCTCGCCGCGGAAGGCGGCCCGTTTGCGGCGGCTTCGGAGCTGGCGCAGGAGCTCGGCGCGCGGGAGGGTCAGCAGGTGCCCGGTCCGGCCGGCGCTGGAAATGGCAACTAGAAAAGGACTCCCCACCATTTTGCAAGTGCCTTTTTGCGGGGGCGTGACGGCGGTCGAGATGGGCGTGAGGTGACGGGATGGCGCATGGACGCTGCCGTCGCCGTGGACGCAAAGAACGCGCCCACCGCGCCTTGGACACGCCGCAGACGACGTGCCCACAGCGCCCACGAGCCGTTTCGTCATCGGACTCGCCAAGGCGTGGCGAATGTCGATCGAGAGCGTGTGTTACGAGTTCACGCGGTGACATTTCCTGCACGGTGCGGGTCGAAGCAGGTGCCGTCGCGGAGCATGGCGCAGGCGACGTTGAGCAGGCGGTCGGCCACTGAGCGCAGGGAGCGGGCGTGTCCATGGCCGCGGCTGCGCAGCGCCTGATACTTGGCGCGGCTGACCGGGTCGCGGTGGGCAGCGACGCGAGCCCAGTGGTAGGCGGCGTCGCGCAGCCGGTCGTGGGCAGCCAGGCGGCGCACCACGAGCAGGCTCTTGCCCGAACGCCGGGTGACCGGCGCCACCCCGCAGAGACAGCGAAGCGCGGCGTAGTCCCGCCGCCGCAGCGCGTCGCTACCCTCGGCAAGCAGACAAGCGAGGACGCCGGTGCCGATGCCGGGCAGCGATAGCAGGATGGCCGCGTCGGGCGGCGGTGGCGACGGCTCTGGCTCGCTCTCGGCGTGCGCGTCCGGGTCTTCCGCCGGTGCGGCCTCGGCGAGCTGGTGCACCAATCGGTCGAGCTGGCTGCGCGCGTGCGCCAGTTGCCGGTTGACCAGTACGAGGCGTTCGGCGATGAGCCGCACATGCGCGGCGGCGGCCTCGGCGGCACCTGGCGCGACCCGGACGGCCGGCGCCCGCAGCCGGGCACACAGCGTCGCGGCGTCGACCCGGCGGATGCGGTGCTGTTTCAATAACTTGGCGAGCGTCGCTTCGCGAACGCGCTGCGCCGCAACCGGCGTCGGCAGGCGCCGCCACAGGGCGAGCGCCCAGGACGCCGCGACATCGTCGCTGGTCGCGGCGAGCAGCTGCGGGTAGTAGCGCCAGAGCTGCTCGCGCATCCGGTTCGCCTGGCGAACGCGTTCCCGCGTAATCTCCTCGCTCAGGCGCGACCACTCCCGCAACTCGACGATCGCTGGGTCGGTCGGCTCCAGCCGCCGCAGACAGTGCGGGTCGGTGCGTAGCGCCGAGGCCAGCACCCGCGCATCCCGTCGGTCATCCTTCGCCCCCGCCGGCGAGATGCGGTCGCGGAAGCGGTCGAGCTGCTTCGGATTGATCGCGTGGACAGCGAAGCCCCGTTCCATCAGGCTCTCGACCACCGGCCCGCGCGGTGTCTCGATCGCCACGCCGACCTGCTCCGCCTTACCCGCCGTAAAAGACAGAAGCCAGTCCGCCATCTCCGACAGCCCCTGGCCGCCATGCTCGAACGCCCGCTCGCCGAGCAGCTTCCCGGCAACGTCGCTTACGCACGCTTGGTGCGTCTGCGATCCCCAGTCGACACCCACGAACCAGGCCAGCTCCACATCGAACCTCCTATCTGCCGCATTTCACGGGCGCGCCAACGATGCCTGCCGGTCCCTGTACTGGCGCTCGATGGCGCAAACTCCCCACGGGGCATCCATCGCTGGCTGAACGCCGGGGCACAAGTCCTTTTCAAGTGCTCGAGACACAGGGACCCCTCGGTGGCTCCCGGCGGCCTGCCCGACTCCGCGAGATTTGAGATTTACTCGCGCGAAGTCATTGAGAAAGGTACAGGGACCTTTGTGGCCACGTGAAATGGGACCCCCATTCTTGGGTTGTGGTGGTCATCGCGACGTGGCCGGACGGAGCGGAGCGACGGGAGGCCACGTCGCGATGAGCGCTATTGCCGTGGCACCTCCTGTGGCGCGCGGGACGCCTGGTTGCGTGTGGCGGTCTTGAGCCGGTAGCTGTCGCCGGCGGTCGTCAACACGGTGGCGTGGTGGACGATCCGGTCGATGACCGCGGCGGCGGCCGTGGTGTCGAGGAACACCTCGGACCAGCGCGCGAACGGCAGATTCGTCGTCACGACGAGGCTCCGGCGCTCGTAGCGCTGGCTGATGAAGCCGAACAGCAGGTCGGCGCCGGCCTTGTCGAACGGCACGTAGCCCAGTTCGTCGAGGATTACGACGTCGTAGCGGGCGAGCTGGTCGAACTTGCGTTGCAGTCGGCCCTGTTGCTGCGCGTCAAGGGCGGACCAAAACTCACTAGTGTCCCACAGTCTCAGGCCCAGGCCAGCGCGAGTTGCGGCCGGGCGCGGTCTGGTGGCGAATGGGTGGTGAAGAGGTCTTCGAGAGGCCGGCGTTCGAAGATGTTGAGCTGCAGCACCTGCAGCATCTGGTTGAGGCTCCAGCGCAGCCGCAGGACGAACTTGAGGTAGGCCAGCAGCAGGTACATGCAGGTGGCCACCCACAGTTGCGTCAAGACCGCGTTTTTCGACCGGCCCACGAAACGTTTCACCTTCAGATGCTGCTTGATCCACTTAAAAAACAGCTCGATCTGCCACCGGGACTTGTACAGGTCGGCGATCGTCTTGGCGACCCACGTGGTGTTGTTGGTCACGAACACGTAACGGTTTCTTGTCAACGGGTCGCGGTAGACGACCCGTCGCAGCCGGTCGGGATAGACCTTGCGGCTGCGGGCGCTGGTCAGTTCGATCGTCTGGTCGCTGAGAATACCGGTCCCGGCTCGGACCTCATGCTCGCGGGTGACCCGGTACCGCACGCCGCGCTTGAGGCGTGTCACGAAGGTGACGCCACGGGCCTGCAACTGGTGAAACCACGCGAAATCGAGATAGGCGCGGTCGGCGACGACCACGCTGCCGGCCTCGAACGTCCACGTGCGGGCCACGGTCACGTCGCCGGTCTTGCCATCGGTGACGCTGACGAAACTCGGCAGGTGGCCGGCTTGGTCCAACCCGACGTGCAGCTTGATCGCGGCCTTCGTGCGGCGGAACGACGCCCACGGGAAAACCGCCAGACACAAGTCGATGGTCGACGCATCGACCGCATACAGCTTGTGCCTGAAGCGGAAACCGTGGCCCGGCGCCCGTTGCTGGCAACGACTCAGCAGACGGCCGAACAACGCTTCGTAGAGCGTGTAGGGCTGCTCGGCGTTGACCCGCGCGAGCGACGAGCGGCTGACCGTCCCAACGCCCAGGTGATAGAGCTTGGCGGGTTGCGCCCGCAGATTGCTCACGATGTCGCGCAGGCTCTGCCGGCTGGCCAACTGGCCCAGCCCGAGGGCGACGAACTGCGCCCAGCGGCTCATGACGCGCAAACGCTGCCCGCGCTGATGGCCGCGCGCCTCGGCGTCGAATTCATGTCGCGGAAGCAACGTCAGAAGTTGCCCGAAGACTGTGTTACGATGGGCCACGGCTTGGATCTCCTGTGTTTTAAATGATTTGCGGCAAAACCATTCTAACAGACATAGAAGGTTCAAGCCGCCTCAATTAGAAGCTCTGTGGGACAGCAGTGACCAAAACTAGACCAGAGTGGCGGAGGAAAATTAGACCATCCGGCCGCCCGGTGGCGTGTTTGAAGGTGGCTGTGCGGGTGGGCTGAAGCGGAGTCCGGGCACGCCCCCGGGGCGGGCCCGGACTCAGTGGAGGCCCGGCTGCACAGCCAGCGGCGTTGCAGGGGGAGGGGTCAGGACGCCGGGGCGGCAGCGTCTTTGCGAGCGTGCTTGCTGTGTGCGAGGCGATAGCTATCGCCGTTCAGCTCGAGGATGTGGACGTGATGGGTCAGCCGGTCGAGCAGCGCGCCGGTGAGCCGTTCAGAGCCAAAGATCTCGGTCCATTCGTTGAAGGGCAGATTCGAGGTCACCAGCGTCGACGCTTGCTCGTAGCGCTGGGAGAAGATCTCGAACAGCAGCTCGGCGCCGGTCTTCGACAACGGCACGTAGCCGAGCTCGTCCACGATCAACAAATCCTGCTTGGCCAACTGTTTCTGGAAGCGGAGCAGGCGCTTGTCATCGCGAGCTTCGAGCAGCTCGTTCACCAGCGCGGCGGCGGTGGTGAAGCGCACCCGTTAGCTTTTCTGACAGGCGGCCAACCCCAAGGCCAGCGCCAGATGCGTCTTGCCTGTGCCGGAGTTGCCCAACGCCAAGACGTTCTCTCGCCGGTCGAGATACTCCGCGCGGGTCAGCTCGAGCACGAGCCGTTTGTTCAACGACGGGATCGCACGGAACGCGAAGGTCTCGAGACTCTTCACGACCGGGAACTTGGCGGCCTTGATGCGGCGTTCGATGGCGCGCTGCTCGCGGTCGAGCAGCTCCAGCTCGCAGAGGCGGAACAGGTAGCGTGGACAGTCCAGCCCTTCCTGCGCGCAGTGCCGCGCCACCTTGTCGTACTCGCGCAGGAAGGTCGGCAAGCGGAGGGCCTTGAGATGGGCGTCGAGCAGCAGGGTCGACTTGGCCATCACTCGGCCCCTGCCCCCAGCAGCATCAAGTAGTCGGCCGCCATGGTCGTCATCACCCGCGGGGCCGGGAGATGCGGATACTGCGCCAGGTCGAGGCGGGGCGGCCGGTGGTCGAGGCGGCACAGAACGAGATGCTTGACGGCGTCGAACCCGATCGCGCCCAGTCGCAGGGCGTCCTCGATAGCGCCGCGGACGTGGGCCAGCCGAAAGTCCTCGAGGAGCCGCAAGACCTGCACATACTCGCGGGTCCCGGCTTTGCCCAGCCGGGTCTCCACGCCGACGGAACGGCGGCGATCGATCTCGGCCTTCTCCGCCTCCCACTGCGCCAGCGACGGGCGGATTACCACCGGCTCGACGATCAGCATGATCTTGTCGCGGTCCGTGTAGTGCGCGCCGAGCTGGGCGCGCTTGCTGTGCGTACATCCACCGCGAGCTCAAGCGCAATGGCGTCACCCTGCAGCTGCTCTGGGAGGAGTATGCGCAGGTCCATCAGAGCGGCTACCGCTATACGCAGTTCTGCGAGATCTACCGGCAGTGGTGTGGAACCACACGATATCTGGCCGTCAGGCCAGGATTCCTGTGTTTCGCCTTGCGGCCAGGATTCCTGTGGCCTCCGTCTTCTTGTGAGCGTTGTGGAACCTCGACCGCGCCTTGGCGGGGCCGGCGTCTCGTGAAGGCGAGATTGCTCCTGCCTTCCAGTCTTCCGCCGTGCATCGGTTCCTTTAGGAAGATGGGGTCTATCTTCCCGCGACACGTCCATCCGCGCCCTGATGTTCGCGACGCCTCTGTCCCGGATGTTCCGGGCCGCTTGACGTCGGCGTTGTCGGTGTGCCCGCACGCCCGGCACCGGAAGAGCGTTTGGCTCTCGCGGTTCTTCGACTGCGTGTGGCCGCAGGCGTTGCAGCGCCGGCTGGTGCCGTGCGCCGGTACGAGTTCGATTCGAGTGCCGTGGCCTTCCCCGGCCCGTATCAAGCTGGCCGTCTGCTCGGCCGGCGCGATACCGAGCAGGCTGCGGTTCAGTTCCCGCCCGTGCAGGGATCCACGACTCCTGCCGGAGCTGAGCGGAGCCCGGCGTCGCTCGCCCGGCCTGCGCGCGGGCGGACCCCCCTGGCTCGCGTTTGTTGGTCGTCCGTGTTCAATTACGTGTTCGCTTGGCGGCCTTATCGGGCACTTCGTGCTGCTCGCTCGCTCCGCTTGCGGGGCTGCCCGGCCGCTGCCCGGGACCTCTCACATTCGGATCCCCGCCGCGCTGTAGCGGCTTGCTACCCGGCAGTGGTGCCACGGGGCCCAGTTCGTCTTCGCGTAGTCCGGCCTTGCGCAGGTGGGTCCGGATTTCTGTCAGGAACGTGGCTGCCTTTGTGCACTGCTCGTGCGCCTGGCTTTCTGAGACGTCTCTCGATACGTCGTAGTCCGCGCCGGTGCGTTGTCGCTGACCGCTGGCGAGGTCTCTCCCGCGCTGTTTGTCCACTTCTCCGGGTTGCACCAGGTGCTCGTTGAACAGCGTCTGCGTTCCCTTGTGTGTCTTCGCCTGCAGCCCTTTCACTGCCAGCGCGGCGTTTGCCGCGTGCATCATGGCGTAGTAGGCCCGGGACACTGCGTTCTGCGGATCGCGGCTGACGGCGTCCCGGTTTGCCGCGTTGAGGGCATTGGCTGCCCACTTCCAGTGCCGTTTCGCGATGAGCTCGCTCTTCATAACAGCGTGATCCCCTCGCCTTCGACGGCTTCATGGAACGCCAATCCCCAACTGAGCCCCTTGGCCCATTCAGACTCCGTCCTCGTCAGCACGCACGGGGCTGCCTTCCAGCACTCGGCCGAGAACACGAGCTCGTCGCCCATCTCCGCGATCCTCTCCTGTGCGTCTGCTGCCTCGTCCTTGACGATTACCATCACGTCGATGTCGCTCTCGGCTGTCGAATCCCCGCGGGCCTTCGACCCGAAGAGCAGCGCCTTCTTGACGGCCTCGGCGTAGTCGGCGGCCAGGGTTTCGCGGAACTGCTCGAGCCAGCGTTGCTCGTCGGGGTGCCACCCTTTGGTCACCTCCCCGTGTGTTCGCGTCGGGTTCGGCATTAGTCTCATCCTACCAGCGGTGGCGGGTTTCGGGTCGCCGCGTGGCCCGCCGGCGACGCCGGTTGCGCTACTTGACGTGTCCTCCTGGTCGCGTCCATCCCTGCGTCTGCGCGACAGCATTGGTTTCTTCCCACTTACGCATCTGCTCGGCCGCGGCCGCGATGGCGCCCCTGGCGACGATGCTCGGTACGTCCTCGACCCCGGCTCCTTCTGTCCGCCATGCCGGCCAGTACCTGTACAGGCCCGTCACGCCGCCGGCAGTGTTCCTCTGTAGCGGCTCGTCGCTGCGGTCCGCGAGCAGGTGCTCGATGGTGCGGTTGTGGACCGCGCGTTGCTGGACGCACGCTTCCATGATCCGTGCGTTCTGCTCGGGGTCGTGGATGGCGTGGAGCTGCACCGTGCTGCTCAGGAAGTCGCTCCGGCTTCGCTGTCTCATTCTCCCGCGAAGCGCTGCGCCCTGGCGGTTCCGGATCCGGCCACTATTCGGTTGTGGTTCTTGGATCCGGCCAGTGTTCCTGTGCTGCCTTTGGTGAATCCGACCTCTAACTTCTGGCCACCGGCCAGTATTTCTGTGTTTGAGCGGCCACTATTCGTGTGGATGCACAAGTGGGCGCGGCGGCTGCGGCCGTCGATGCCGAGGTGCACCGCGCCGGCGAGAAGAGCTTCATCGACTTCTCAGGCAAGCGGCCGAGCCTAGTCGACCGGCGCACGGGTGAACTGCGGCCGGTCGAGCTGTTCGTCGCCGTGCTCGGCGCCAGCAGCCTCACCCGACGACTCGGACCTTGGGGTCGCCGAGACGCCTCTATTTCTTGTCCCGGAACATCTTGATCGCACCGGCTGTTCCAGCGCCGGCAACCAGGGCGGATGGCAACGGCGTTGGGAGCGCCGTGAGCACGCCGCCGCGCAGATCGCGAACCGGCGGACGCGCGCGGCTGGGCTCGCCGCGCGCTGCCAGCGGGAACTTGGCGCGGGCGATTGTCGGGGCCGGACGGCGGGCACCGTCGCTGCGGCCCAGCACGACCGTCGCCTCGCCGCGCGGGATGGCCAGCGACACGTCGTCGAGCCGGATGGCCGCCGCGCCGGCGTCGTCCTCAGCCATCAGGCGTTATCCGGGAACATGAGGAAGATCAGCCGCACCAGCACGACGTTGGCCGTGATGAGCAGGATCGACGCCGCCACCACGCTGCGCGTGGCCGCCTGGCCGACCCCCTGCGTCCCGCCCCGCGTGTGAACGCCGAGGTACGAGGCGGTGATGGCGATGATGAAGCCGAAGACCATCGTCTTGAGGGTGCTCGGAATGTAGTCGGCGAACTGGACGACCGAGAAGGCCGCGCGGAAGTAGGTGCCGAAGCCCATGCCCGAGACGGCCATCTCCGCGGCCCAGCCGCCGATGATGCCGGTGAAGTTCATGACCGAGGTCAGGATGGGCATCGCCAGCATGCAGGCGACCACCCGCGTGACGACCAGGAACTTGAACGAGTCGACCGCCACCGCCTCGAGCGCGTCGATCTGCTCGGTGACCTTCATGGCCCCGAGCTCGGCGCCGAAGCGCTCGAGCGAGGCGCGCGTCTGCATCGACAGCACGATCCCGACCGCGAAGCCGGACACCGCGATCAGGGGCAGCGAGCGCCAGCCGATCTCGTACAGCTGGCGCGCGGTCTCCTTGATCTCGAATGGCGGCCGGAACATCTCGCGGAGCGCCCGCCCCGCGAACACGACGGCGTATCCCGCGCCGGCGAGGGGTGTCACGATGAACGTGCGCGCGAAGCCGGGCATCTGCTCAGGTCCTCCGTTGCGGATGCGGCGCCGGCAACGTCGGCGCGATCACCATCGTGAGGCGGGCCGAGGCGGCCGGCAAGCCGATTCGTCTTGCCGTACTTGTCGTAGAAGTTCCGACAACGGTGCTCATCGAGCCGCCAGCGCAGCACGGGCGCCGGGGCCGTCGACGTCGCCCTCGAGCTGGACGGCGCGCAGCCGCGACGCCCGCTGGCGAACAGCCGACTCGGTCCGGCCGAGGCGATCAGCCAGGTCGACCAGGCCCCGGCCGCCATGCTCCCAGTCGAGCGCCGAGGCCAGGCGTACGGCCGTATCCGCGCTCTCGGTCCAACGACGGCCCATGAATCGACCCGTACGCAGGACGGGCCGGCCCCTCACCGGACCGGACCGCCTGCGAAAACCTGCGGTAGACTGGGAGTCGACGCCGGGAATACACCCGGACGTCGATGGCAACTGTCGACCAGACCTTCCCAGGTAGTCGACAGAGCCGGCACAGGACTGCTCGGCATGTGGCGAGCGGCGACAAAAGCCCGACGCCAAGGAACGATGGCGGTGCGAACGGTGCGGAACCGAACACGACCGCGACGTGAACGCCGCGGTGAACATCCACAGGGCCGGCATTTCCGCCCTGGGCTCGCAAAGCAGCGAACGGGTCGCGGCTTGAGCCAGAAATACAGCCTGGCCGACCCAACGGGTTAGCCAAGTATGTGAATGCCCTCTGAATAGTCTCCGCCCGCCAGGCGCGTCAACGGCGGAGCCGTCCTCCGCTGACGCTCCGGCCCTCCGGGTGCCCCCCCATGGCCCGCTGCGGCTCAAAAGGCCCATAGAGCCGAAAGGTGCCCTTCCAACTCGCTACACACGACTAGGAAATGCGGTGAGGACGACTATCTCAGGCCCACGTGAGCGAGCAGACGGCCACCGCTCGATCCGACGGCCCGGGATCCGTCAGAAGTAGTACTTCAGGCCGACCGTTACCGCCAGGTAGCTGATGCCCTCGAATCGCTGCGTGGTGTCGAATGGGGTGACGCCGTCCGCCTGCACGGGCGCATGGCTGCGGATAAGATCCCAGGTCGCCTCGTCGGTGATATGGCCGAATTGGGCCCAGCGCCCCGTCACGCCGACCGAGGTGTGCTCGGTCAGCGCGTAGTCGGCGCCGGCGAGCACCTGGAACCCAAACGCTTCTTGACGCACCGTCGTATCGAGGGAGCTGAGGGTACCCGCTGCGGCGCGCTTGGCGGCGTCCGGCCAGTCCGGCTCAAAGTCGATGCGCAGGTACTCGGCGTCCGGCTTCCGGATGAACTGGTTGGCATAGTGCAGGGTGGTGATGGCCACGCCGAGGCCGCCGCCGACGTACGGCGTCCAGGGTGACTCGTTCGGAAAGTCGTAGTACGCGTTGGCGAAGATCTGGTGGGCGGCATAGTCCCGGATCCACTCGCGCGGCGGCTGGTCGTGGCTCCACTCGGTGTCCTTGCCCTGGAGCACCACGTTCGTGGTGCTCCCAACCGCAGCGGTGGCGGGCCCCTGGAAACGGGTGAGATACTCCACCTCGACGCGCACCCGGGCGGCCCGGTAGCCGACAAGGGGGCCGCTCACAACCCCGCCCCCCGGGTCGAACGCGTTGCGCAGGAGTATCCCCGGCGTGCTGGCGCGGCACGCCGCGTCGCTGGCCGGCGGGCTGGTCGACGCTGGATAGAGGAGCCAATCGCACCGCGTCGGGTGGTTGACCCCGGTGACGCTCGAAGTGAGGGTGGACGCGTGCGCCCGCCCCATCTCGAGGCCGACATAGAAGCCGTCCTGGCCGGTTTGGCCACGGGCGGTAGCCGCCGTCCCCAGGATTGAGATGCCGAGCACTGCGGCAAGGCCCGCGCGCGCCGCCGATCGCGCGCCGCCGCCGGATGGCGTCAGTCCCATGTCGGTATTGTACCAGCGAGCACACACGCAGTTCAGGCGCTCGCGGCTCATCAGGCGTCTTTGGGCCCGGGCGGCAGGTCGAACAGAGCCCGGGCCTGGGGCTTGGTCAGGAAGGCATCGAGGATTTTTCTGAGATGCCGCGCGGCGTCCTGGTCCTTGTCGGCGCGGTTGAGCACACAGGCCCCAGCGAGGATCTTCCACCTCGTGTCGCGCTTCCGTTCATTCGTTTATTCAACAGTCCGCAGCCGCGCGATGCCGTAGTGCTGTCGCAGCAGCGTCGCCACCTTGCTGAACGACAACCCCAATTACTTGTTGAGGATGACCGCCCAAGCCACCAGCTGCGGGCCCAGTTGCACCCCGGCCGCCCCGAGCGCATCGGAGCTCTGCAGCCGATGCCGGCCTTGCACCCGGCGCCCGCACGCCCGGCAGGCGCCAATCGCCACCTCGAACTGACGGACGAGCACGCGCGGGACCGGCAACTCTTCCTGCACCTGGGTGGCCACACCCGTCGGTTGCAGCACCCCGCCGCAGTCCGGGCAGGCCGGCGGCAGCGGAACGTGATGCCGTTCATCGACCCGCACTGGCGCCCGGCGGCGCGACGCCACACCATACGCGGCGCCGGCTCGCCGGCCCGGCCGCTTCGGCGCACCGCTGAGCGGTTTCGCAAACGGTGCCGCTTGGCGACAACCGGCCCGACGCGCCCCGTCAAGTTCCCGCTTCAGCCGCTGGGGCGCCCCCAGTTTTCTTGGACACGGATTAGAGGGGAGAATCCGAATGTCGAAGGAGGTAGGGGGCATGGTTCGGTCAAGGCGTGTGAAGGGAGCTGGGTCGGCGCGGACGGAGGGAGCCCGCAGGGCGACCGGAGTCGGCGCCGACCCAGCGGCGGTTGGCGCGGGGGCCTTGGCGCCCGGGCAACGGTGGAGCGCGAGCCGCAAACGGGACGTGGTTGTGCGGCTGCTGCGCGGCGAGTCGCTGGACACGGTCTCGCGTGAAGTCGGGGTAGAGCTCTATCGCCTGGAGGCGTGGAAGACCCGGGCGCTGGCCGGTCTCGAGCTCAGTCTGAAGGCGCAGGCCGGTGAGCCGCTGGCCGCCGAGCTGGATGCTGCCAAGCGACACATTGGTGAGCTGTCGATGGAGAACGAGCTGTTGCGCGAGCGTGGCCGTGCAGCGGAGCGTCGCCTCCCTTTGGCGACGCGGAGGTCGCGACGATGAGCGCAACGACCTCCGCGACGTCGGGGCGGCGCTATGGTCTCGAGCGGGTGTGTCGAATGTGGGTGAGAACGGCGGAGCAAAAATAGACCACAGCGCGGCGGTGTGAAGCTGCCTGCGGGCGGCGGAAAACCAGACCGCTCGAGTGGTCCACCGAGCATGCCGACGGTGTTCTGTGGAATACAGGAGGGATGTATCGAGTGGAGTTCTATGCGGCGGTGCGGCGCAGCGTCTATGTGGAGGGATTGAGCGAGCGGGCGGCGGCCCGGCGCTTCGGGCTGGCCCGGGAGACGGTGCGCAAGATGCTGCGCTACCGCCTGCCGCCCGGGTATCGTCGGGCGAAACCGATCCGGTGTCCGAAACTGGACGCCTTCACCGGGGTCATCGATCAAATTCTCACCGACGATCAGCAGCGCCCGAAGAAACAACGGCACACGGCCAAGCGCATCTGGGAGCGCTTATGCGTCGAGCACGCCTTCACGGGCGGCTACACGATTGTCAAAGACTACGTGCGCAGGCAGAAGCTGGGCGGGCAAGAGATGTTCGTGCCGCTCGCGCATCCGCCGGGCGACGCCCAGGCCGACTTCGGCGAAGCCCTGGCGGTTCGACCGGTCCCCGAAGAACAAGAAGACGTCGAGCGAGGTGTGGCAGTCTCCGCAGGATCCGCACGCGAAGGTCGCGAAGATGAAGGACGGTCGGACGCACTTGGCCCACAAGGCCGAGCACGTGGTAGCCGACAAGGGGTACCATAGCGACACGACGCTGGTAGCGCTCGACGAGATTGGGGTTCGCAGCTACGTAATGGAGACCCGCGGTGTTCGTCGGCTCACTCGCTCATCGCCACACTGCCTGAGCAGGCCGGTCCAGCGAATAGACTTCTTCCACGGGCTGTTAGCCCGGATTATGCGTGAAGGTGTTGTTTTGGGAGAGACACAGGAGCCTCCGTGTGGTACAAACGTAGTGTCCACAAGCGTTTAGCCACAACGGAGACCCCTGCGTGACGCCTCACACGATACCACAGGCTGTTCTGTTCCCGGATCTGTTCGACAAGCCCCTCGTCGCCACGTTCAACCAGGAGCACGCGAGTTCCGACGGCGGCGCCGTCCTGCTCAAGGCGGCCGAGCGCGTGTACGGCTTGGTCAAGGCGTTCGCCCGGTGTCTGGCCGACAAACGCGCACCGGGGAAGATTCGGCACACGCTCGCGGACCTGATCGGCCAGCGGGTCTTCGGCATCGCGTGCGGTCATCCCGATGGCAACGATGCCGACCACTTGGCCGACGACCCCATCCACAAGCTGTTGCTCGGGCGGGACCCGGTGTCCGGCGCGCCCTTGGCGTCGCAACCCACGATCTCGCGATTCGAGAACGGCGCGCGCCGCACCGTGCTCTACCGGATGGGGCGCGAGTTGGCAGCGTGCGTCATCGAGCGTCATCGGCGCCGCCTGCACGGGCGGGCGCGCCGGATCACGATCGATCTGGACCCGACCGACGACCTGACGCATGGCGCCCAGCAGCTCACGTTCTTCAACGGGCACTATGGCGGCTGGTGTTATCTGCCGATGCTGGGGTTTCTGAGCTTCGACCGCGAGGCGGAGCAGTATCTGTGCGCGGCGGTGCTGCGGCTCGGGAAGGCAGTGGCCGCCGACGGGACCCTCGGCCTGCTGTCTCGGTTGCTCCCGCTGTTGCGGGCCGCGTTTCCGCGGGCGCGGTTTCTCGTCCGGCTCGACGGGGGCTTTGCGACCCCGGAGATCTTCGATTTCCTGGATGCGGAGCCCCGGCTCGACTACGTGGTGGCGATGGCGAAGAACGCGGTGTTGCAGCGGCATGCGGAGTCCGCCATGCAGGTGGCCCGCGCGCAGAGCGAGGTCGGTGGCGAGACCGCGCACGTCTATACCGACACCCGCTACGCCGCCCGCACGTGGGACCACGAGCGCCGGGTCGTGACCAAGGCCGAAGTCGTTCGCCTCGGAGACCGCGAGCCGCGGGACAACCCGCGGTTCGTGGTGACGAATCTGCGGCAGACGCCGCGCTTCATCTATGAGAAGGTCTACTGTGCTCGCGGGGACATCGAGAATCGGATCAAGGAACTGCTCGATGGGCTGCAGATCGACCGCACGAGCTGCTGTCTGTTCTCGGCGAACCAGTTGCGCGTCTTCCTGACCGCCGCGGCCTACGTGCTCATGCAGGAACTGCGATTGCGGGCGGCGCGTACTGCGTGTGCCCGCAGCCAGGTGACGTGGCTGCGCGACCGGCTGCTGAAGCTGGGGGTCCACGTCGTCCGCTCGGTCCGCCGCGTGGTTCTGCATCTGCCGCGCTCGACGCCGCACCTCGAGGCGTGGCGGCACATCGCACTCGCGCTGGGCGCGCGCGCCGGATAGCCCACCCGTTGCGCCGCGCCCACCTGCTTCCTGGGCGGCATGGGCCGCTCCCCGGCGGGGCTGTCGCTGCCCAACCCTCGCGTCCGTCATGCCCCCCCCGGTCGGCTGCTCAACCCCGGCTCCGCTTGCAGGCGACGATGTCCGAGACCCATTCCTGCGCCGATCACGCCCTTTGGCGGTCGAATCTGGACCTTCATGAATAATGCAGGTTAGGGTGGGGCGCCTGTCGCACGGGGCGCGGTAAAGAGGGCATGGTTCAGAACGAGACAGTTCGGAGAGACGCATGAAGATCTTTGATTCGCGTTCTTATAGCATTTCCGATTTTCTGGAGTGGAAGGCCGGCAACCTGCTCGACTTGTCGCCTAGGTTTCAGCGCCGTAACGTATGGACTAGGGCGGCACAGTCATTCCTTATGGATACTATTCTGCGTGGGAAACCTATGCCCAAAGTGTTGCTCACGCAGGACCTTGTTGGCCGAAGGAATGTACGGACGGTTGTCGATGGGCAGCAGCGCATTCGAGCGATTATCGGATTTGTAGACGGGACGTTTACCGTTATGAAGACACACAACGCCAAGTACGCGGGCAAGTTCTTTGGCGAGTTAGATCAAGACACCCAGGCAGCAATACTACAGTACGAAATTGGTGTGGATCTTCTATATAATCTTAGCACGTCCGACATGTTGGATATTTTTGCCCGCATCAATACCTACTCCGTTACGTTGAACGCACAGGAGAAGTTAAATGCGCAATATGTTGGCTTGTTCAAGACAAGCGCCTATGAGCTTGGCTTCGACTACGTCGACTATCTTCTGGATGGAGGGGTCGTTACGGACAAGGGTGTTAGCCGCATGGAAGAGGCGAGGCTGGCTTCGGACATGCTCGTCGCGCTAGTCGGCGGAGTGCAAACAGTAAAGAGTTTAAAGAAGTACTACAGCCAGTATGAAGACCTCGAATCTGTTCCGCAGGAAATCAGCCGAGCAAGCGACCGTTTCCGAGAAATCATGCAGTTGATCGGAGCGATATATCCTCCGGCAGACCTCAAGAATTCCAATTGGTCACGTCCACACTGGTTCTATACGCTGTTCACCTGTGTGGCGCACGCCCGTGAGCCGTTGGCTGGTCTTGAAGGGGTAACGCAGCCGCCGCTCACTGAGACTTCTGTGAAGCGCTGGAGGAGTGAATTAGACGAAGTTAGCGCACTATACGATAAGTATGCGGACATGGATGCGAAAGAGGGTATTCGTTTAGCGGGTGATTCCTCAACAAATACGGGCAGAAATAGCAGAAATGGGTTGGGGACTCTTGAAGTTCCGAACGGCAACGGAGCTGTGAACTGCATCGGTTCTATTGGTGCTTCACCCCTGCGCGTGACGGTACCTGCCTGGGTCGGTCGCAGTTGAAGCGACCGTCTCGGGGTTGCCGATCTTCACGTCTCGCGAGGGAGCGATGCTCGCCCACCCTCAGGCGGGCGGCGGGGGGAGCCCGAAGGCGTCGGGGACGACGGGACCGGTGGCGCGCAACATCGTGGCGATCAGCGGAGGTAGATCGAGGTCGCGTTGGCGGGCGGTGCGCACGACGCTGGCCAGCACCTGCTGGCTGTCGGCGCCGTGGCGGGTGCGGTTGCCACCGCAGACTGTGAGCATGATCGTGCTGCTGCCCGGCCGGTTCTGACTCCGCCGCAGACCGACTTCGTGTCCTGGCAAGGGACGCCCCTATATGTCAAGAAAGGGTGTGAACACCGCCGCGAGCGGAGTTGGATCTGAAGTGGAGCGGACAGAAAGCTCATGGAAGACGGCGGGGCATCTCCCGCGGTAGGACGAGGGTTGGGGACCCGGATCGCCGATGCCGACTCCCGTCGTCACCTGCTTTCGTCCAGAGACAGGTTGTCCGTGCAGCGGAGAGGTAGCCTCTGCTCCCGCCGAGTCAAGGCGCTTCGCGCCTCCTCCGCTGCGCTCCGGTCCTTCGGATGACTCGGCGCTCGGGCCGGCTTCAGAGCTGGTTGTGGCCGGACGGATTCGTCCGGCCACTGAAAACACTGGCCGGATGACCGAGAGGTTCTCTACGTGCGGCCGCAGCAGCGGGGCGCGACATCGTCCAGGCCCCCGCCCAGCGGCGGATGACGGACCGCTGACGCGGGAACGGCATCGACTCGCCTGCGGCTCGCCCTCCCGGGCCCCCGGTCGTAGACCGGGGGAAGTAACGTTGGGGTTCACTGACCGGTGTCCGGCGCCGGACGGTGACAGCGACTGGCGGCGTACGACACGCTCCGGATCGGGTCAGAGTCCCGGTCCGGCAAGGCCAGCGTACGGTCAGATCGGAACCGGCCGAAATAGTCGTCGCCAAGCCAAAGGCATTGACCCCGAACACACCAAGAACGCGACCACGTCAGGCAGCCTTGGCGCAGGCCGCACCAGGTTGGTGGTCTTCGATCAGCGCGTGGTAGATTTCCCGGGCAACGAAGCGTTTCAGGCAGCGGATGATGTCTTTCTTCGACAAGCCCTCGGCGGTGCGTCGTCGGACGTAGTCGAGGGTCGGCTGGTGCCAGCGCATGCGGATGATCACGATCCGGTAGAGCGCCGCGTTGGCTTGGCGGTGGCCGCCGCGGAAGAGCCGATGCCGGTTCGTGACCCCGCTCGAGGCGGGAATCGGGCAGGCGCCGCACAGCTTCGCAAACGCGGCTTCGGAACGGATCCGGGTGGGGTTGTCGCCGGCAACGATCAGCATCTCGGCCGCCGACTCGGGACCAATCCCGAACGCCTCACGCAGGGTCGGCGCTGCCGCCCTGGTGAGGATGTCGAGCAACTCGTCGTGCCGGTCGATCTCGGCCGAAAGTGTGCGCCAGCGGGTCGCGAGCGCCCGTAGGGCATGCTTCACCGAGGCAGTCGGGTCGACGATGTCTCCTGGTCTGAGGGTCGCGCAGCGGTCGATGAGCCGTTGGTCGGTGAGCGGCTCGAGTGCTTCGCGGACCCGACTCGGTGCGTTGACGAGCAGCGTCTTGAGCGTGGTCATCGCGGTAGTGCGGGCCTTGACGGCCGTATCGCGGGCGATCTTGATCTGGCGGACCATTTCTGCCGCGCCGTCCGCAGCTTTCGGCATGGCGGTCGCGACACCGGCGAGCACCGACCGCGCCGCAGCCTCGGCGTCGAGCGTGTCACTCTTGCCGTTGTTGCGCCGCTTGCGGCGGTCGCAACGGTTGACCTCGACGACGTGAAGCCCCTGTCGGCGCACGAAGCGCGCGAGGCCGACCCCGTAGGAACCGGTACCTTCAATCCCGAAGGCTTCGAGGTCACCGAGCGTGCGCGCCCAGGCCACCAGGTCGGCATAACCGGCCCCGTTCGCCGGCACCCGGAACGTCGCGAGCCCGGCGCCCAGGTCATTGATCGCTACCGCGACATGCTCGTGCTTGTGGGTGTCGACGCCGACGATCACCTTGACCGAGGGATCGTCACGCGCGATGCTGTTCGACATGTTGCTGGCCCCCTTTCGGGCTGGCGACGCCGTCTGGTCGGGCGGGCGGACAGGACTGTGACGGGACTTTCAAGCCAGGCCCCTATTCGGTCACTGCCCTCCCGGCCAGGCAACATCTGGATGCGTGCTGCCCAGCCGGGCCGACAGATCCTTGCCAGGACACGAAGTCGGTCTGCGGTGGAGTCAGAACCGGCCGGGCAGCAGCACGATCATGCTCACAGTCTGCGGTGGCAACCGCACCCGCCACGGCGCCGACACCCAGCAGGTGCTCGCCAGCGTCGTGCGCACCGCCCGCCAACGCGACCTCGATCTACCTCCGCTGATCGCCACGATGTTGCGCGCCACCGGTCCCGTCGTCCCCGACGCCTTCGGGCTCCCCCCGCCGCCCGCCTGAGGGTGGGCGAGCATCGCTCCCTCGCGAGACGTGAAGATCGGCAACCCCGAGACGGTCGCTTCAACTGCGACCGACCCAGGCAGGTATCGTCACGCGCAGGGGTGAAGCACCAATAGAACCGATGCAGCTCACAGCTCCGTTGCCGTTCGGAACTTCAAGAGTCCCCAACCCATTTCTGCTATTTATGCCCGTATTTGTTGAGGAATCACCCGCTAAACGAATACAATAAACGTTTGTCGTCAATGCTCCAGCCATCCGCCCCTGATTGTTCTCTCCTGCCGGTCAATTCATAGACTGCCCGCGGACCAGCAACAAAAGGCACACCTGGCGCGCCCGTTGGTGGAGGTGTTGCCTCGTTCACAGTAATGAAGTAGTTAGTCTGTGGATTGAGGGTCGTGTTGGCTGGCGCCGCGAACGTGTTGACGCCATCCACCAAGGGCATCTGGGTTGTGAGCGCCGTGACCAGTGCGCCCGGCTCGCCATTTCTTTCTTGCCTGATCAAGACGCTCGTCTTCGTTGAACTAGTCACTGATCCTGCGGCCAAACGCACCTGCACATTCCTGATGGTGTAGCCGGCAGTATGTGCCCCGGTTCTAAAACCCTGGGCATAGATTCCAGCCGCTGGTTTAAGAGTTGATAGCCGATCTAAGTTGCTGACCAGGGTAGTGCTCTGCGCGAACGCTGGCGGCGGGGCGAGCAGGAAGGCGATACCGACCGCGGCGCACAATGCGGTCACTAGTCCGCCGGCTCTCGAACAGAGCCCCTGCCACACAAACTCCATCGCTCCATTCCCCACCAAACGCATCGCATTCCCCCCCCTGATAGCTCGCAGTAACCGCATCTATCGCGAGTAGTTCACTCTTGCTCCCATTCATTCGTGTTCCATCCGTGACCCAGGCCCATTCGTTTCCCGCCGGGGCTAAACGTGTTCTCAAGGTACTGTCAAGTTGGGACAGTGATCGATATAAGGTTGCTAAGTGCATCCAGGCGGAGCCCGTTTTCTGCGGCTTCGGGCGCTCGGCACACAGCAAGGTAATTTCCGTCAGTGTCCTTGGCGTTCGCGCCGCCGGGGCACGGGCATCCACATCGGCGCCGCTTCGGGCAAATACCTAACCCGCATTATTCCGTGCGCCGTGACAAGGTGCCATTCCTCAGCGGGTGCGAATCCCGCCCGGCAACTGTCGTGTGTGGACGCCTCCGAGAATGCAAGCCCTTTCTGCGTCTCCTCCTTTGTCCGCGACAACGGAGCGGCTCCCCCAGCCCCGCGATTGCGCCGGTGGAACACGGGCCAGCTTCCCAGCTGGCCCGCAACAAGCTTCCCGCACGGTCGGCCGCGGCAGTCACCCAGAGGGCCGGAGCGGAGCGGAGGACCCGCGCCAGCGGGTTGACGGCCGCGGCCGACCGTGCGCACCGACGGTGTCTGCCTGTTTCGGGAAAGCGCTCATTGCTTCAGGTGGCTTGGTGCATGCGGTCAGGCGCTGTCGTGTGTCCGGCCTCATTGATTGCGGCATATCATCCGCCGCGGGCCTGTATGGAGATACGCAGGTCGGGTCCAAAATCGCTCCAGTGTGCTCGAAGGCACCTGACAGTTGCCTGGTTTTCCCGACCTCGTCTCGTTGACCGTTTGCCCTTACCATCCTCCGACCTGCTCGCATTCCCGACGGCGCCCGGACCGACTCTTACCTTCTCACGCAGTCGGCAGCGGCGCGCTGTAGTATTCGTTCTTCGTCATCAGCGCCCAGGCGATGCGCGCTCTCCGGTTGGCCAGCGCCACCGCGACCAGCATGCGCGGCTTGCGAGCCAGCATCCGGGCCAGCCAGGGGTCCTTCGTGCCGCGCCGCGCCGCCCAGCCGACTGTTGCCATCGCGCCGACGACGAGCAGCCGCCGGAGGTCGCGCTGACCCATCTTCGAGATCTTGCCGAGCTTCGGCTTCCCGCCGGTCGAGTTCTGCCGGGGAACCAAGCCCAGCCAGGCCGAGAAGTCCCGGCCGCGCCGGAAGCTCTCGAGCGGCGGCGCGAAGGCCTGGATCGCCATCGCGCACAGCGGCCCGATTCCCGGGACACTCATCAGCCGTACCGTCTGTTCGTCTTCGCGCGCCCGCTCACGCAGTTCCTGCTCGAGATCCCCGATCTTCTCGTCGAGCTCGGCGAGCTGAACGAACAGCAGCGCGCCCAGCTCCCGAACTGGGCCCGGCAACCCCGACTCGGCATCTTCAATTGCCTCCGCCAGCCGTTCCACATGGGCCGGCCCTTGCGGCGCGACGACGCCGAACTCCGCAAAATGTCCCCGCAGCGCGTTGATCGTCTGCGTGCGCTGGCGAACCAGCAGATCGCGCGTGTGGAACAGCATGCCCTGCGCCTGCTGCTCCCGCGTCTTCACCGCCACGAAGCGCATCGTTGGCCGCGAGGCCGCCTCGCAGATCGCCTCCGCGTCGGCCGCGTCGTTCTTCTGCCGTTTCACGAACGGCTTCACGTAGATCGGCGGGACCAGCTTCACCTCGTGGCCGAGCTTGCCGATCTCTCGGCCCCAGTGATGCGAACTCGCGCACGCCTCCATCGCGACGATGCACGGAGGATGCGACGCCACAAACGCCAGCAACCTGTCCCGGCTCAGCTTCTTCCGGAAGGCAACCGACCCGTCCGCCCGGGCGCCGTGAAGCTGAAAGCTGCGCTTCGCCAGATCGATGCCGATGATGGTAGCGTGTTCCATTGGATGCCTCCTCCTCCAGGTGGTGCGTCACAGCAGCTCCACCTTGGCACATCGCGATGCCGTTGAGAGGAGGCGTCCACCCCATCACTCCAGCCGGTAGCAGTCGGAGCGGACGACGGAGGCAACGACATCGGCTGAAGCACTCCGACGACAAAGGGCCGCCTTGGGCGGTTCAGCGACCACGCGGGCCGCAACGACGTTGAACGCCGAGCAGGCCTCGAAACGGGTAACGCGGAAGCCGACCCGCCGGAATAACGGGGAAGGCTGCCAGCGGTCGGGAAGCGAGCGACGCGAGCACCGACCGGTTCCGCCGGGGTAATGGCGGCGGCACGTGTGGAAGAGGGGATTGGTCGCAACACGGGAAGCCCTGCCGGTGGCGTGGCACGCGCCAACGGACAGCCCGCGAGGGTCAGGTCGGGCCGGTCAGGGTGGCGGAGAGGTCCGTAGGTACCGAGGAAGCCGGGTAATGCCGGCGGAGGGAAGGGACCTCAGGTGGAAGCGATGGCGAAAGGGAGCAGGCTCACGGGAGTGGCCGAACGGCCTATCACCCCGGAGATGAGCAGGAATGCCGGATGTCATCACATGCACAAGCGAAGGGGACGACCCGAGCGGTCGCCGTCGCCAGGGCGTCAACAGGCCTGACGACGCACCGGCCGGCCGGCTCAAGGGTGCGAGCCTGGTGCCAGGGCTCGCGAGACCCGTCCGCTGGTCGTGACCGGGAAGCCCGTGCGCGAGCCGCATGATTCCACTGGAGAGCCCGGTGCCGGAAATCGGCCCGCCGGGTTCGGAGAGCGGGGGGAGGAAACGTACCCACGGGACTCGGCCTGCGGCCCGATTGCGAAAGCGCCGGATAAGCCACCGACCCCCTACCGGCTACGCGCCTCTCCTCGACTCTACTGAAGCTCGATATTCGGGATCGACAGGGCGTGGCGGGACGACGAACAGGGTTTCGCCATCGTCATTTGGGGGCTGCGAGGGGGTTGCGGGGCGAGCCATGGGGCGATGGCCGGGCGCGGTGAGCCCGAGTGTCGACAGCTTCTCCTGGAGACGGTCCGTATCGTCCCCGAGGGAGCTTGGTGCGGCGGGACGGATGGGCTATCCGGCACGTGCGCCGAGTGCGAGGGCGATGCGCTGCCATGCCTCGCGCTGCGGCGTGGCCCGCGGCAGATGCAGAACGAGCCGGCGGACCGAGCGGACGACCTGGATCCCGAGCTTGAGCAATCGGTCGCGTAGCCACGTCACCTGGGTGCGGGCGCACGCGGTGCCCGCCGCCCGCAGCCGCAGCTCCTGCATCAGCACGTAGGCTGCGGCCGTCAGCAAGACGCGCAGTTGGTTGGCCCAGAAGCGGCAGCAGCTCGTGCGGTCGATCTGCAGGCCGTCGAGCAACTCCTTGATCCGGTTCTCGATGTCCCCCCGCGCACAGTAGACCTTCTCGTAGATGAAACGCGGCGTCTGGCGCAGGTTCGTCACCACGAAGCGCGGGTTGTCCCGCGGCGCACGTTCGCCGAGGCGGACCACTTCGGCTTTGATCACCACCCGGCGCTCATGGCCCCAGATGCGGGCGGCGTAGCGGGTGTCGGTATAGACGTGTGCGGTCTCGCCACTGACCTCGCTCTGCGTGCGCGCCGTCTGCAGCGCGGATTCGGCATGCCGCTCCAAAACCGCATTTTTCGCCATCGCCACCACGTAGTCGAGCCGGGGCTCCGCATCCAGGAAATCGAAGACCTCCGGGGTCGCAAAGCCCCCGTCGAGCCGAACGAGAAACCGCGCCCGCGGAAACGCCGCCCGCAGCAGCGGGAGCAGCCGACACAGCAGCCCGAGGGTCCCGTCGGCGGCCACTGCGTTGCCGGGCCGCAGCACCGCCGCGCACAGATACTGCTCCGCCTCGCGGTCGAAGCTCAGAAACCCGAGCAGCGGCAGATAACACCAGCCGCCATAGTGCCCGTTGAAGAACGTGAGCTGCTGGGCGCCGTGCGTCAGGTCGTCGGTCGGATCCAGATCGATGGTGACGAGCCGCGCCCGCCCGTGCAGGCGGCGCCGATGCCGCTCGATGACGCACGCCGCCAACTCGCGCCCCATCCGGTAGAGCGCGGTGCGGGTCGCGCCGTTCTCGAACCGCGAGATCGTAGGTTGCGACGCCAAGGGCGCGCCGGACACCGGGTCCCGCCCGAGCAGCAGCTTGTGGATGGGGTCGTCGGCCAAGTGGTCGGCATCGTTGCCATCGGGATGACCGCACGCGATGCCGAAGATCCGCTGGCCGATCAGATCCGCGAACGTGTGCCGAATCTTCTCCGCGGCGCGCTTGTCGGCCAGACACTGGGCGAACGCCTTGACCAAGCCGTACACGCGCTCGGCCGCCTTGAGCAGGACGGCGCCGCCGTCGGAACTCGCGTGTTCCTGGTTGAACGTGGCGACGAGGGGCTTGTCGAACAGATCCGGGAACAGAACAGTCTGTGGTATCGTGTGAGGCGTCACGAAGGGGTCTCCGTTGTGGCTAAAACGTTGTGTGCACTACGTTTGTACCACACGGAGGCTCCTGTGTCTCCCCCTCAACCGCACCTTCACGCATAATCCGGGTTAACCTCTCCACGAGATCGGGGCAACCTCAGTTGTACCCCAGACGTCGAAGCGACGCTTGCAGCGTCGCGCCGCTCACGTTGCGGGGTAACTTCATGCCACGAGAATCTCGTCCCGCACGAAGTGCAACCGGATCAACTTCGGTCGCGGCATGGTGTCGTCGAAGTAGCAGTCGACGGCCTCCTTGACGTTGCTGCGGATCTCCTCGACAGAGTCCCCCTGGGTGTGAATGCCGTGCCCGAGCGCGCTTGCCGAGTACCCGCCGTCCACTTCGTCTTCGGTGACTTCGAAGATGATCTCGGTCATGCAGTCGCCTCCCGCTGTTCGTCGCGGCCACAGTCGCGCCAGCGTCAGCCGCTCCTGAGATTTGCCAGAAGTGCCACGTATAGTCCGGATCGCGGCACACGCATCGAGCGAGAGGGGTAGTTGTAAACGGCCCGCGCTGACGCTTCTCAGCCCGCCGCGCGCCGGCTTTTATGGTCCGCCGCCAGCTACAATCCGCGGCGGCGCACCATGCCCGAAGTTGAAGCCACCGACGAGTTTGGCACCTGGCACAAGGCGCTTCCAGACGCCGACCGCAACGCGGTCTACGCTGCCGTTGAGCGCCTTCAAGAGATCGGTGTCGCACTCCCGCATCCTCTATCCTCCCAGGTCAAAACGTCCCGTCACGGTCATCTGCGCGAACTCCGATCCAGAGCGGCGGCAAGCAGATCCGGATCTTCTACGCCTTTGACCCCCGCCGCGTCGCCATCCTGCTGAGCGCCGGAATCAAGCGCCAGAACGACAGGTTCTACCGCGAGCACGTCCACCGCGCCGATGCGATCTATGATGCCTACATACGGCAGCTCAAACGCGAAGGACTCCACTAGGCGCGCGACTGGACACCAGACCGATGAACCACCGACCCTTCCGCGAACTCGACCCCGACATCACCCCCGAGCGCCGCCGGCAGATCGACGCCATCAAAGCTCGCATGCGCGAGGAGGAACGCCGCGCCGCCACACCCCGGCCGGCCGCCGCACTGGACTTTCACGAGACTCCCTCTGACCCGCGACCGAACCAACTTGCGGGCATCAAGGGGTAGTTTTCAGAACGGCCCAGGCGGGCCGACTCCCCGCATGCGGTCCCCTAAGGACACTGACGGAAATTACCTTGCTGTGTGCCGAGCGCCCGAAGCCGCAGAAAACGGGCTCCGCCTGGATGCACTTGGCAACCTTATATCGATCGCTGTCCTAAGCGGCGCCCAGGCGCGAGGGCCGGGACTCCCAACCCGCCGCGGCCGCGGCGATCCCCTAGGAGTCCACCTGGTCAGCCCCCAACCCGGACCGCCGGCCGCCGTCGGCCAAGAGCCGGCGTCAGCCCGCGCCGAGATTTATTCGAAGCGCCCCGTCGGCCGGATCCGCCGCAACGTCCAGAGCGAGAGACAGGGTTACAACCGGCCCGATCGGGCCGTTCCGAACCGAAAGGCGGCGCACCAAAGCGCCCATCGCAGGTCGCTCCCTTGGCCCCGACTGGAATTCCCGTGGCATCTCCATGGTACGCACGCGACGTATTGGGGCGACACCATCACCGTTCGGCAGGCCGCCGAACACGGGCGGCTACGTGACGCCGGAACGAGCCAGCGCGCGTCTCACACCAAGGAAAGGGGAGGGCATCCATGGCTGAGGCCAGACGAATGGGTAAGACCGAGTTGTTCACGCACTTCGCCGAGCGGTTCGGCATCAAGCGTACGGAGGCCGGCGAGTTATTCGACGAGCTGCAGCTATTGACCGAGAAGGAGCTGTTGCGGTGCGGCGAGTTCGTGCTTCCTGGGGTCGCGAAGCTGGTGGTGCAGCAGCGTGAGCGGCGAATGGGGCGCAACCCGACGACCGGCGCGACGGTCGAGATCCCGGCCAAGCAGGTGGTCAAGGCGCGGATCGCGAAGCAGCTCAGGGATGCACTCGAAGCGTAAACGTCCGTGAGCAGGTTCCGTTCGGACCAGCCGACCACCGCGACCATCCGTTGAGTGGCGACACGTGGCGGAACAGCCACCGTGGGCACTGCAGTGACCTGCGTCGGGCGGAGACAGGGCGAGTGGGACGGCTAAAAAAAAGCTCTTCCGGGAATCGTGTGGGTCGGGGGAACCGACGAGGCTCCCGGCGAGTCAAGGCGCTTCGCGCCTCCTCCGTTGCGCTCCGGTCCTGCGGAGGAGTCGCCGCTCGCGCCGGCTCGGTGCTGGCTGTGGCCGGACGGTTTCGTCCGGTTCCTGCACGACCAGGGCCGCGGCGGTCCGCGTTGATCGACGTTTATAGCGAAGCCGGACGAGGGTAAAAGACTCTAACGAAATGAACACGAGCGACCCGAGCCACCAGCGCTTGCAAGCCTTTGCCGAGGCCGTCAAGGCCAAGACAGAAGCACCTGTGCAAGGACAGCCGGAAGAGCAGCTTCGCGCCCCCTTCGAAAACTTCGTCGTGGGCGAAGTGAGTCCCGACCGTCCCCTCGATCGGACAGTTTCGTCTCGTACCACCGCCCGTTTGAGAAATTAGCAGTGTCGCCGGGGTTCACGCCCCGGCCTTCGTTGAGCGGCGTCGAACGGCACCCCGGGGCCGGCTCCGGCCAGGTGTCGCCGGGGTTCGGGCACTAGATCACGATGCGTTCGATCTCGTCGATGGTGATCGTGTCGGCCGTCCGGTCGTAGAGCTTCGTCGTCTTCGGGGAGGCGTGCGCGGCGATCCGCTGCGCGTGTTCGAGCGTCCCCCCGTTCGACAGATACGCCGTGATCCCCGTCGCCCGGAACGTGTGGCAGCAGGTCGAGGGCGGCAGACCCGCGGCCGCCGCGCGCCGCTTGATCATGGCCAGGACGAGACGCCGCGACAGCGCCCGGCCCGTCAGCCTCCGCCCCGCCGGGTCGACGCTCTGGAAGAGCGCCGCCTTCGCCTCGTCGAGCCCGGCCAGCTCGAGGTAGTCGTCCAGCGCCTCGGCCGCCCGATGGTGGGCCGGGACGTCGTGCCGCTTGCCGCCCTTCTCGTGGAGCCTGAGCCACCCCCGGCTCTCCTGCCAGAAGTAGTCCTGCTTCCGCATGCCGATGACCGCGCTCACCCGCGCGAAGCTGTAGAGCATCACCGAGACGAGCGCCCGGTCGCGCCGGCCCGCGAGCGCGGCGGTGTCGATCGCCTCGAGGAGCCGGCGGGCCTCGGCCGGCGAGAGCACCGGCGTCGCGCCCTTCGTGACGACGTGCTTCGGCCCCCGCACGGCCGCCGCCGGGTTCACCGGGATAACCTGGCTGACGACGAGCCAGTCGCCGAGCATGCGGATGGCGGCCAGGTGCTGCTTGACCGTGGGCGCCGACCCCGGGTGGGTCCGGATGTAGGCCGCCACGTGCAGCGGCGAGACCGCCTCGAGCGCCAGGCCGCGCGCCTCGCACCAGGCCAGAAACTGCCCCACGGCCCGCCCGTACGCCGCGCGCGTCCGCCGGTTGGCGATCCGCGCGGCGAAGAACTCCAGGAACCGCTCCACCGCCGCGGAGCCCGCGTCGACGATCAGCTGCGGCAGCACGAGCTCGACCCGCTGCACGGGGCCCGTGCGCGCGACGTCCACCGGCTCGGCGACCGGCACCAAGACTTCGCTCATCCCCTCACCTCTTCCCCGCCGCTCCCGGCGTCTCCCCGTCGACGAGCGCCTCGAACTGCTCGTAGTCGTTCGTCAGCGCCTGGGCGAGCGCGAAGAGCCGCCCGACGGCGTCCTTGGCCCCGCTGAAGCGCACCTCGATCCGCCCGGGCTCGACCGCCACGCCCTCGGGCAGGCCGGACAGGCGCGCGTCGAGCGCCTCGACGGGCACGGCCACCCGGATCCCGGTGAGCCGGGCCTTGCGGATCTCGGTGACGACCCGTTCGCGGCGCGTCTGCTCGCCGCGGAAGGCGGCCCGTTTGCGGCGGCTTCGGAGCTGGCGCAGGAGCTCGGCGCGCGGCAGGGTCAGCAGGTGCCCGGTCCGGCCGGCGCCGAAGGCCGTCATCAGGGCGACGGCGCGGACCTTCGAGACGCCGAAGAGCCGTTCGAGGTCGCGGCGGGTGAGCAGGTCTTGGTCGAGCTTTTCGAGCTGTCGGATGGCGTCGGGGATGGCGAGCAGCCAGCGCGGCTTGGCGGGCACGGGTCTACCGGGCGAACCCTTGCTGGGCCTTGCGGATGGGCGGCTTGTCGGGTGGCATCTGGCTGCGACAGGTTAGTGAACGGTCGTTCAGGATGCAAGGCCGGGCTGGCGGGGGCTGCGTAGTGCATAAAGCGGGTTATGGGACGGTTAGAAAAGGCGAAAGGGACCGGAGCTCGTCAGGAGGGCCGCTGCGCGCAAAACGGGCGGCCGGAGCCCGGCGCCCTCGCGGACCAGGACGGGCCCCGGCCGTGACGCCGCCGCCCTCTACCCGCGGCGCCGGCTCATCATGACCGGCCCTGGACGCTCCCGCGCTCGCCCGGCGCGGCCATGACCGCGCCGGCTCCGGTTCGGGGCGTCCTCGAAACACGAAAACCCCGGTCGGCGTTCCGGTTGCCGGCGGTGACCCAGTCGCGCGCGCCAGGCCGGAGGTCCTCGGCATCGCCGCGCCAGGAACCGCCGCGCACCACACGACGGCCGCAGTTACCCTCCCAGCAATCTGACATCCACTCCCACAAGTTCCCGACCATGTCCGACAGACCCGCGGCGTTCGAGCCGTACGACCCCGCCGGGCACGTTCCACGGTTCCCCGTGCGGTCGGCGTAGCATCCGGCCTGAGACCCCGCCGACGCCCGCTCCCACTCCGCCTCGCTCGGCAAACGATACGCCGCCCCCGTCCTACGGCTCAGCCACGACACGTACGCCTGCGCGTCGTCCCAGCTCACGCACGTCACCGGATGACGGTCCGTCTGTGGAAACCCGGGATCCCGCCATGAGTCGGCACGAACGCCATAACATCGACCGCCCGCTCCGCCGCCCGGCGCCGACGCGAACGCCCGATACTCGCCCACCGTCACCTCGTAGCGGCCCAGCGCCAGCCGGCCGTCCGCCATCACCACCATCTCCGGACACTCCGCGCACTCCCGGAACACATCGCCAGGACGACGCGGCGACTCGCCAGCCGACGCCAACCCGGAGACCGGGGCGGAAGCACCGACCGACGGGCGAGCAGTCGCCGGCGACCCGGGGCCGCCAACACCGCTGCCGACGCCCGGGGCCGCGACGCCCGGGGCCGCGACGCCCGGCGAGCGAAGCGCGGCCAGCCGGGCCTCGGCCAGCGCCCGAAACACGCCGTTCGGGAACTGCGATAGATACGCCTCGAACTCCGCAGGGTTCGTGCTGTTCATCATCGACTGCCAGAACAGACCCTCGAGCTCCGCGGAGGCAGCCGGGGCCGCGGCCGGAGCGGGCCGCTGACCCGGCGAGGCCGACTGCTGCCCCGCGGGAACCGCGACGCCAGCAGGCCGTTCCCGGAACGTCCGCGGCGCGGCGCCTGACGGCCGCAGCGCCGCCGCCGACGCGCCGTCCAGATAGCCCGTCGCACGCGCTCCTCGATACGACTGCCAGCCACCAATCGCCGCCCGGGTCCGGGCGCCGAACAGCCCGTCCGCACCGCCCGGGTCGAAGCCCTGGGCCGCGAGCCCCTCCTGAATCTCCCGACGCGCCGAACGGTCGAGACCTAGACCTTCCTCGACCACCGGGCCGTTGCAGCCCCAAACCCGAACGATGCACCCAGACCCGCCACGAGAGCCGCACGCCGACAGCGCCGCACCACGAGCCCCCGCCGCCGAGCCGTACGACTCCGCCCAGCCCACCGCCGTGCTGGCCGCGTCCTGATCGGCCGCGTAGGCCGCGCATCGCTCGAACGTCAGAACCGCAGAGCACCCAGGGCCGCACTCCCCCAGTGCCGCCGCCCGCGCGGCCGACGCCGTCGAGTAGTCCACCGCCCAGCCATACCGGTCCCCCTGACGCTCGTCGACCGCCAGCGCGCCCACCGGTGGCTGCGCCGACGACGACGACGCCATACACACCAGGCCGCAGAGAACGAGACACGACCGCAGCAAAACTGCCTTCATCGTTCTTCCCTCCTCGGCGAAGACGATTATCCGCCCGAATACATCGGGCGGGTGAGTGCTAACCGTGGGTTATGGAGGCCTTGTTTTTGTCCGCTAAATGCACTTATGGGACATAATAGGCCGTGGCCGACGACGCCCTCACCCCCACCGGCCAGCCGTCCGCGCGCGTCTCGGCCGGCGAGCAGGCGCGCATCGCCTCGGCGGCGGCCGACGCCCGCGCCCCAAGCACGCGGCGCGCCTACGCCGGCCAGTGGGCCCGGTTCGAAGCCTGGTGCGGCGCCCGCGCGGCCCAGGCCCTGCCGGCCGCGCCCGTCCTCGTCGCCGCCTACCTGACCGAGCGCGCCGAGACGGCCAGGACGGCGACCGTCCGCGTGGCCGCATCCGCCATCGGGGCCGCGCACCGCGCCCGCGGGGCCGACGACCCAACGGCCGCCACCGGCGTGCGCGCCGTCGTCGCCGGCATCGCCCGCCAGCACGCCGCGCGCCCGGACGCCGCGCCGCGCCAGGCCGCGCCACTCTCGCTCGAAAGCGCCGTCATGCTCCTGGCGCTCGCGCCCCAACCCCGGCGGACCGCCCGCCGGGTCGAAGCGGCCCGCGCGGCCGCCGCGCGCGGCCTCGCGGACGGCGCGATCGTCGCGCTCGCCTTCTGCGCGGGTCTGCGCCGCTCGGAAATCGCCGCGCTGTGCTGGCAAGACGTGGCAGCCACCGAGCGGCCCGGGCAGCTGAGGGTGCGCGTCCGCGCCTCGAAGACCAACCCCGAGGGCGCCCGCGAGGACTACCGGCTGCTGGTGGGAGGATTCGCGGCGGCCGTCGACGCGCTGCGCAAGGCCGTTCAGCCGGCCGACGGCGAGCGCGTCGTCCCGCTCTGCGGACGCCAGGTCAACCGGCGCCTCCAGGCCCTCGCCAAACTGGCCGGCCTCGCCAACGTCTCGTCGCACTCCGGCCGCCGCGGGCTGGCCTCCGAACTCGTCCGCCGCGGCGCCTCGACCACCGCCATCCAGCAGGCCGGGGGCTGGCAGAGCCCCCAGATGGTGGCGCGCTACGCCAGCGCCGTCGCCGTCGAGGACGGGGCCGTCGCCCGGTACTTTGGCGGGGGGTGAGCGCGACACGCCAGGCCGCCGGCGTTCGCCGTAGCGCGGCAGCGCCAGGCCGGCGGGCGAGCTGGCTGTGTCAGACGCGCTTGCGCTGCAGGTAGTCGACCGCCGCATCTCGTCAGCGGTCCACGTGGTCCAGTCGTCGCTTGCGGGTAGCCCCTCGACGCCGGTGCTCCGGCCCACGGCGACCACCTGGACCGCCAGACGCTGCGAACCGTACTGTTCGCACAAGACGAGAAAGCGCTGCGTCAAGGCGACCGACGGAAGATCGTTCACCGGTTGCGCCTCCTGCAAACTGGCGCCGCCGGGCGACCCCGTCGCCTAGAAGCGGAACCGCGGCCGGCCGGGTGAAGGCGGATCCGAACACCGCCGCGCACCGTAACCAGGCGTTGCGCGGTGCGGCCATCCGGCCGGCGCCCGCGTCTTCCACGCCTCCAGGCGATAGAGCTCTACCTCGACTTCACGCGAGACCGTGTCCAGCGACTCGCCGCCCAGCAGCCGCACAACCACGTCCCGTTTGCGGCTCGCGACCCAGCTCCCTTCACACACCTCGACCGAACCATGCCCCCTACCTCCTTCGACATTCGGATTCTCCCCTAATCCGTGTCCAAGAAACTGGGGGCGCCTCACCCCCATCACGAAAAAACAACCCGGATCGCCTCCGCTTGGGTTCCATCACGCGCCACGGATTCTGGTGGCCTTTCCGCGTGACGCGAACAGTCCATCAAGCGCTTCTTCGAGAAGCGCTTGGACAGTGGTGCGTTCTTCGACAGCCAGGAATCTGAGCTGCTGGGCCACCTCGTCATCAAAGTAGCCTCCGATGTGGCGTCGCGCCTTGCGGCCCGCTGTGGCTGGTGTGGACAGCGGTGCGGATTTACGTGTGGTCGTCAGAGCTGCGGCGAATTTGTTTTGGTTCGTCATGCTGTGATCGTGCATGGTTGCAGGTGTGCAGTTATGAAGTCGTGCAATTGTTCTATCTCAGTGGCAGCCTTTCCGTTGGGCTCAATCTCTTGGGCGGCTTGGCCGGTAATGAGCGCTCGGGCCAGCACCACGCGCTGGCCGAGACGTACAGGGCAGACCTCAATAGCCAGATCGGTCAAGGTTGCCGCAGCATGATCGGCGTCGTGTCCAGCTGGCGCGACGGCATTCAGCACCACGAAGGCCGGCGTGCCAGTGGTGCCGACCAATCGCAGGGTGGATTGGATCGCCTCAAGGTCCAGGATCGCGGTCCGGCAAGGGATGAGCACGAGATCGGCGGCGTCAGCGACCTTCAGTGTGGCGTCGTTGTCATGAGGCGCCGTGTCCAGGTAGAGCATGTCACCCTCGGTTTGTCGCACACGGGCAATCTCCTGGGTGAGTCGGCTGGCGTGAGCCGAGAGGACGACAGGGAGCGCGGTCTCGCGGCGGTCTCCCCAATTCGCGGCGCTGGCTTGCGGGTCCAAGTCGATGATGGCGGTGTTCCGGCCCGCGCGGGTGGACGACACGGCCAGGTGCAAGGCGACGGTCGTCTTTCCGGCGCCCCCCTTTTGACTAATGATGGCAATGGTGTTCATCAGCCCAGAAAAGAATACCTGCACGGCTGCATGACTGCAAGACTAAAATCGTGCAACCCTGCACGGCGAATATTTACATGTGTGCAGGACTGCAATAGCGAAATAGCGCCATCCTGCACGTATGATATTTGCATGTGTGCACGACTGTACCTGGGTGACCGCCGGTCACGACGCCTGGCGCTGGGCGCGGGCGGCGTGCCAGAGATCGTACTGGGCCTGGAGGTTCATCCAGATCTCGGCGTCGGTTTTCAAGAGCTTCGCTAGCCGCAGCGCGGTATCAGCGGTCATGCCGCGCTTCCCCTGGATGAGTTCGTTCAACCGGTTCCTCGATATTCCCATCTGCGCGGCTGCGTCAACCTGGCTGAGTTCGCCCGGTTGCAGAAAGTCCTTCAGCAGAATCTCCCCGGGGTGGGTCGGTGCTCGATGCTTGGGTCGCATGGTCTTCTCCCTCACTCTCTCCTAGTGGTAGTCCTCACAGTGAACCTCGTTGGCGTGGCCCGCGTCGAAGCGGAATGTGATCCGATACTGCCGGTTCACGCGGATGCTGTAGCGGCCCCGCTGGTTGCCCTTGAGGGCTTCCAGGCGATGGAACACCAACTGGTCGAGTCGAGACGCGGCGTGGAGATAGTCCAGCCGCCGACGGATGACCGGCCAGAGGTTCCGAGGGAGCCGCCGAGCCGCTGTCGTATTCATGCCCTCGAATACGTCCTCGGTCGCGGCATCCCGAAACGACCGAATCACGAATACAGTGTAACACTGTATTCAGGTATATTATGGGTGGGACAGGGAGGGTAGGACGACCCGAATCGCGCCCAATCACGCGTGATCAGGCTCGGCGTATGATGACTGGGACCTACGCAACATTTAACTGCACGGTCGCTGCCTCGGGATCGATCATGCTGACGAAGCAGTAGAAGGCGGGCTGGTTCGATGAGCACAGACGAACAGCAGAAACGTGGCGGGTTCGTTCCGGTCGGCCAGATGGCGGCGCGGCTGCCGGGCATCGACGGGCGGACCCGGTCAATGTCGGCAAACACCCGGAACCATTTCACTGTCCTGAAACAGATCGATCAACTCATTGAAGCGTCGGATGCGGAGCCCGATCTTGGGTTCATGGCGCGCTTGATGTGCCTCTGCTCACTCCCGCGAACAAATCCGCGCCAGCGGACGCAGTATGTCCGGCGCAACGGGCCGTACACGCTCGTGATGAGCGCGACCGGCTATCCGGCGCGCCTACCGTACGGCAACATTCCGCGCCTGCTACTTGCCTGGGTCTGTACGGAGGCGGTGCGGACGCAATCGCGCGAGCTGGTCCTCGGTCGGTCGTTGTACGAGTTCATGCGCCGCTTGGGTATGGAGGATAGGAGCGGGGGCGTCAACGGGCAGCGGACGCGGCTCCGTAATCAGATGACGCGGCTCTTTCGTTGCTCGGTACAGCTCCAGCAGAGCGACGGCGATCACGAAGTCACGGTGTCGTCGCTGATCGCGGACAAGTCGGAATACTGGTGGCACGCGGCGGAAGGTCCGGATCGGCCGGGGCTGTTCGATTCCACGGTCCGCCTCGGGGAAGAATTTTTCAACGAGATCCTCGCGCATCCCGTACCCCTCGATATGCACATCCTGCGCTCCCTAAAACGCTCACCGCTGGGCCTGGATTTATACGTGTGGTTGGTGTACCGGACGTTCACGCTGCGCGTACCGCTCTGCCTCTCCTGGCGTCAAGTCCTGCGCCAGTTTGGGGCCGATCCGGCGAAGGATAGCCGTAAAAATTCGGTGCAAAACTTCCGCCGGCAATGTCTGCGTGAAATAAAAAAAATCAAACGCGCGTGGCCGGACCTGTCCTATCACACGGTCACGGGTGGGCTCGTCATCGAGCCCTGTCCGCCTCGCATCCCGCCCTCTGTTCAGCTCCGTCTCATCGGGGACGGGGAGTAGGTCAAGGCAGCTCGTCGACCGCCGCGTCGAGCGCGCTGGCCGGGATCACCGGCCGGCCATAACTGCCAGCCCAAGCCGCAACGGAAAGCGCCGGTCACCCGAAGGGGCGCCGCGAAGCGGAAGTTGACGGGCACTGTGAGTGGAGGCTCGTCCGGGTCTGAAACACGGCGCTAGTCCCCTGTGTCTGAAAACGCTTTAAGAAGTGTGCCGGGTGTGATGTATTGGGCGGCATGGCAAGAACAGGTCGGCCCGCACGCGCTGCGCCACGCCATCTCCGCCTACGTGGACGCCCACAATGACGAGGGCAAGCCTTTTAACCCGGATTATGCGTGAAGGTGCGGTTGAGGGGGAGACACAGGAGCCTCCGTGTGGTACAAACGTAGTGCACACAACGTTTTAGCCACAACGGAGACCCCTTCGTGATGCCTCACACGATACCACAGACTGTTCTATTCCCGGATCTGTTCGACAAGCCCCTCGTCGCCACGTTCAACCAGGAACACGCGAGTTCCGACGGCGGCGCCGTCCTGCTCAAGGCGGCCGAGCGCGTGTACGGCTTGGTCAAGGCGTTCGCCCAGTGTCTGGCCGACAAGCGCGCCGCGGAGAAGATTCGGCACACGTTCGCGGATCTGATCGGCCAGCGGATCTTCGGCATCGCGTGCGGTCATCCCGATGGCAACGATGCCGACCACTTGGCCGACGACCCCATCCACAAGCTGCTGCTCGGGCGGGACCCGGTGTCCGGCGCGCCCTTGGCGTCGCAACCTACGATCTCGCGGTTCGAGAACGGCGCGAGCCGCACCGCGCTCTACCGGATGGGGCGCGAGTTGGCGGCGTGCGTCATCGAGCGGCATCGGCGCCGCCTGCACGGGCGGGCGCGGCGCGTCACCATCGATCTGGATCCGACCGACGACCTGACGCACGGCGCCCAGCAGCTCACGTTCTTCAACGGGCACTATGGCGGCTGGTGTTATCTGCCGCTGCTCGGGTTTCTGAGCTTCGACCGCGAGGCGGAGCAGTATCTGTGCGCGGCGGTGCTGCGGCCCGGGAACGCAGTGGCCGCCGACGGGACCCTCGGGCTGCTGTGTCGGCTGCTCCCGCTGCTGCGGGCGGCGTTTCCGCGGGCGCGGTTTCTCGTTCGGCTCGACGGGGGCTTTGCGACCCCGGAGGTCTTCGATTTCCTGGATGCGGAGCCCCGGCTCGACTACGTGGTGGCGATGGCGAAAAATGCGGTTTTGGAGCGGCATGCCGAATCCGCGATGCAGACGGCGCGCACGCAGAGCGAGGTCAGTGGCGAGACCGCACACGTCTATACCGACACCCGCTACGCCGCCCGCACCTGGGGCCATGAGCGCCGGGTGGTGATCAAAGCCGAAGTGGTCCGCCTCGGCGAACGTGCGCCGCGGGACAACCCGCGCTTCGTGGTGACGAACCTGCGCCAGACGCCGCGTTTCATCTACGAGAAGGTCTACTGTGCGCGGGGGGACATCGAGAACCGGATCAAGGAGTTGCTCGACGGCCTGCAGATCGACCGCACGAGCTGCTGCCGCTTCTGGGCCAACCAACTGCGCGTCTTGCTGACGGCCGCAGCCTACGTGCTGATGCAGGAGCTGCGGCTGCGGGCGGCGGGCACCGCGTGCGCCCGCACCCAGGTGACGTGGCTACGCGACCGATTGCTCAAGCTCGGGGTCCAGGTCGTCCGCTCGGTCCGCCGGCTCGTTCTGCATCTGCCGCGGGCCACGCCGCAGCGCGAGGCATGGCAGCGCATCGCCCTCGCACTCGGCGCACGTGCCGGATAGCCCATCCGTCCCGCCGCACCAAGCTCCCTCGGGGACGATACGGACCGTCTCCAGGAGAAGCTGTCGACACTCGGGCTCACCGCGCCCGGCCATCGCCCCATGGCTCGCCCCGCAACCCCCTCGCAGCCCCCAAATGACGATGGCGAAACCCTGTTCGTCGTCCCGCCACGCCCTGTCGATCCCGAATATCGAGCTTCAGGAATAATGCGGGTTAAGTGGACGAAAAGAGCCGACGAGATCCTCGCGAAGGTGAAGCGGTTCGGACAGCGCACCGTTCAAGTCCACGGTGGCCCCAGATGACCAACGACTTTTTGAAGAAATCAAAGGTCAAGGGGACTAGCAGCCCTTGGTGAAAGTCGGTTTCGCCCGGATCGACGGGACCGATCTCTTGTACTACACTGAGCTCCCATGGCGATGGGCACGACCCGCGACGACGGGTCCCAACAAGCGATGTGGGTGGCGACGGCGGACCTGCCCCAGGGCGGCGGGCATCCCTTCTATGTTCGCGACCGCGAGCAAGTGACGAATTCTGAGCTTCCGTCGACCGCAAGATGTTGTGGTCGACGACGGGCATCGTCGGACCGTCAGCGTGCGCGTGTGCTCGCCGGCGTCAAGGCGCGTCGCTCCGCTCCGCCCCCGCGTCGCGGGGCTCACGGCCTTGGCGCCGGCTCCGCGCACGCTCGTCCAGACTGGCTCTTGCCGACGATGCCCAATCCTGACCCCCTACATGTTGTGGTCGACGAACTGTCGAGAATGACGCCCTTTCGGGTGACCGCTGACACTTCTACGAGCGGCTGAACGAGATACTGGGCGCGGCGGGCTTCGATGCCTTCGTTGAGAAGTTGTGCGCCCCGTTCTATGCGCGGATGGGGCGGCCGGACCTGGCGCCGGGCCGCTATTTCCGGCTGCTGCTCGTCGGGTATTTCGAAGGTCTGGACTCGGAACGGGCGATCGCGTGGCGGGCGGCCGATTCGCTGAGCCTGCGGTCGTTCCTGCGTGTGGCGCCGCCGGCGTCGCCGCCGGACCACTCGACGATCTCGCGGACCCGGCGGCTGCTGAGCGTCGAGGTCCATGAGGCGGTGTTCACGTGGGTGCTGCAGCAGCTTGCCGACGCGAGCCTGGTGCGGGGCAAGACGGTGGGCATCGACGCGACGACGCTGGAGGCGAATGCGGCGTTGCGGAGCATCGTCCGGCGGGACACGGGCGAGGACTACACGGCGTTCCTAACGCGGCTGGCCGAAGCGTCGGGCATCGCGACGCCGACCCGTGCCGAGTTGGCGCGGTTTGACCGGTCCCGCAAGAAGAAGAAAACGACGTCGAACGCCGAGTGGACCCATCCGCATGATCCGGATGCGCGGGTCACGAAGATGAAGGATGGGCGGACCCACTTGGCCCACAAGGCCGAGCAGGCGGTGGATCTCGAGACCGGTGCGGTCGTGGGCGTGACGCTGCAAGGGGCGGACACCGGCGACACGACGACGCTGGTCGAGACGCTGATCGCGGCGGCCGGGAAGGTCGAGGCGGTGCAGCCGGACGGGTCGGGCATCGAGGAACTGGTCGGCGACAAGGGATACCACAGCAACCAGACGGTGGTGGACTTGCAGGCCCTGGGATTGCGCAGCTACCTCTCGGAGCCGGACCGGGGCCGCCGGTGCTGGAAGGGGCGGCAGGCGGCCCGCGACGCCGTCTATGCCAACCGGCGCCGGGTCCGCGGGGCCGTCGCCTGCTGCGGTCCCGGGGGGAGTTGTTGGAGCGGCCGTTTGCGCATCTGTTCGAAACCGGCGGGATGCGGCGGGTGCATCTTCGCGGGCATCCGAACATCCTGAAGCGGTTGCTCGTGCACGTCGCCGGCTGCAACCTCGGGCTGCTGTTGCGGCACCTGATCGGCGTCGGCACGCCCCGGAGCCTTCAGGGCCGGGCCGCGGCCCGATTCCGTGCCCTGATCAAACGGTGGCGTGACCTGTGGGCGCTTCCGGGGCGCTTCTGGACGCCGTTTCTCCCGACGTCGCCGCGGACGGCCTCGTCACCGCGCCATCAGACCTTCCGCCCATCCAGATGAAACGTGGAGACTTCCACCTCGGGCTGCTAGCGCGCCGACGTTGTGCCGTGGCGCGACGTTCGGCCGTGGGGTGGGGGTGTCCCGCCCGGCGCGCGGTCGCCGCTCCTGTGGCCTCTGAGCGCGCCGCCGGGGGTTTTCCACAGAAAGGCTGTGAATCGAGGGGTTTTCCGTCGGTTAAACATCTAACCCCTACGAGGCCGATCTATCGGTTAAACATCTAACTTTACGGCGGGGGACTATCGGTTAAACATCTAACCCCTACATATAGTACTGATCAAGTACGTACAACCCGACAAGTACGTACAGGCCGGTGCCTGTTCATCTTCTGGTTCACACAAGCCGGAAAAACGGTCGGCCCGACCTGAGATTGAGGGAATCAGTGGGGGGAAGGGGCACTAGCCCTGCGGATTTTCCTCAGTAAAACGGCGAAAGGGTGTTGCTCCTCCGGCAACACCCACCCCGAAAACGGCCCGGATAGCCTTCACGAGCCGGGCGAGTCAACGGCTGCGCCGTCCTCCGCTCCGCTCCGGCCCTCCGGGTGACACCCCCGGCCCGCTGCGGCCGGACGGCAGTTAAGGGCCGGCGGGTTCCGCCGGCCCGGTCGAGTCCGGTCCGGACGGTGACGGACCCGACAGCTCTGGGACGACGCGCCGGCCGGCTCGAGAACACGCTCAGGCCGGCCCGGGGCTCTCTAGCGCGCCCACCGCCGGCGCGTGCGTTCGGCCAGTTCTGCGCCGTGGCGACACTCGGCCGCTTGCTTGGCGGCATGGGTCACCAGGGCATCCCACGCCTCGGTCACGGCCGCGGCGACCTGGGTAGCGCGCGTCTCGTCGGCTTTGACGATCCGGGCGCGCATGGTGTCGAGTCGCTGCCACCACGTCTAAAGAAGGCGGACGAATGTCGGCCAGCGCAGCAGGCTCGTCGACCGGGCTCGGCCGACAGGGGTCTAAACGCGGACCATGGCGCGGGTCGCAGTCCGGTGCGTTCGACGCTTCCCTGGTAGCCAACCGTCGGCCTGGGCCGCGAGCACGATGCGCGCGCACGCCAGCGCGTCCGCTCCCGCGTCGTGGTGACGGAGCGGGATCCGCAGCCGCCGGCAGACGTCGGGCAGCTTCGTCGGCCGTATTCCCCACTGGGCTCGGGCGAGCTGCACGGTGCACGTGAACGGCGTCCGTGGCAGGCGCAGCCGGTACCGGGCGCAACAGGCATGCAGGACGCTCCTGTCGAACGGCGCGTTGTGGGCGGCGACGAACGCCGCGTCGTCGATCCAGGCGCGGAGCGTCGGCCACAGCTCGGCGAAGGTCGGCGCGTCGTGCACGTCCTCCCAGTCCAGGCCGTGGAGGTCGGTGAACGTAAACTGCGCGGTGGGCGGACGGATCAGGTGGGTTCGCGCGAGGACGACCCGGCCGTTGCAACCGGCCGCCAGCCCGACCGCGCACGCGCTGTCGCGGCGGGTGGTGGCGGTCTCGAAGTCGATCGCGACGAAGGTGCTCATGGCGTTGGGGCTACTGTTCGCGGGTGGCGCTGATGCGCTGCGGGTCCGACGGGCCGTGAGACCGCGACAAGTGATGGTACGGGGGGCATGGGGAAAGTTCGACAAGTCGTCAGGCCGCGTCCACTGTCTCGGACACATCCGCGGCTACGCCGATCGGTGGACGCCGGATGCGCCTGACGTCGTGGCGGATCGCGTACGGACCATTGAGGCCGATCCGCCGATCGTTCTCGACGGCGACGTTCTCCGCATCGGTCACCTGGACCGCTTGCAGCACCGGCAGGTCGGCATCAGCATGTCACCAAGCAGAACGCCACGTCGTCGAGTCTGCAGCTCGGGCAGGTCTTTCGGCGGCGCCGGCGCCAGACCGAGCCGCATCGGAGGCAGCACCGGAGGTGGAGGTCCTGCCATCGGCCGAGACGGCATCGTGGCCGGCGGGCCGGCCGCGCTACCGGGTCAACCGTGGTCGGGGAGTGGTCCGGGTCGGGCCGGCGCCGTCCCCGGTCATGCGGGCGGCGGTCCTTCGCGTCGTAGTCCGGCAGATCTGGTTCGCCAGCACTGCGAGCGTCACGGCGTGCGACATCTTGAGTCGCCGGACGGGCGGCCGGTCGCGATGTCGACGTGCGTGCTCGTCGGCTGGTTGATCTACCCTCGCGCGAACGACCTGGGCTGGACGGCCGGATATTCTCGGCCGAAACGCTGGCGCGGGGATGGCGGGCTAGACGCTCGGTCGTTCCGCGCGCCGGTTCACGTACTCGTCGAGGCGTTGCGCATCGTGCGAGCGGTGCGGGACAGTCGACGCAAGCCGAGAGGGCGAGGCGCTGAGTGTCGTGGTGCGGCGGGCGCTCCGGCGGGCGGGTCGCGGAGGCGGGCGCGTGATCGACGTGGACCTGGGCGGGAGCTCGACCGGCTGTTCGTGGCCAGCGGCGCCCCGCAGGGCGAGGACAAACAACGGGCGGCTGACCAGTTGCGGCGGGCGGTCGCGCTCGACCGCGGCGGTGCACCTTTGCGCGCTCTGGCTTCTGGTTCGCGCGGCGGTGACTTTGACGGCCGGTCGCCGAAGTGGTGACACGACAGGGAGGGGCGCATGACAGACGACTACCGCGAGGACGACGACGACCGCGACGACGACGACGAGGAGGAAGAGGACGACGACGACGACCGCGAGGACGACGAGGACGTGCTGCAGTGTTGCGGCGATCTTCGTTGGCGATGAACGTGGCGACTAGCTCTCACGCGAAGACCTCGCGGTGCGCCTTGTGCTGGCGCTGCCGGGCTGCCGGGCGCGCGCCCGTTGGGGTACGTGTGGTCCGTTGTGTCCCCTCGGCTGCCGGGTGTTGCGACGGGCGCGCGCGGCGGGGCGTTCCATCGGCGTTGCCGTCTTCGCTCGAGTTCGTGCTGCCGGCCGAAGACGGGCGCTTGTGGCCCGGCGGGAAGCGCGCCGGCTGGAATCGGAGGCATGACCTGGCGACCGGTGCGCCGCTGAATCGATCGCCACGCCGACCTGATCCGCCTTACCCGCCGCAAAGGACAGAAGCGGGATCGGCCGGGTCAGCCGTCCGCCGGGTGAGCGTCGCTCCACAAGATGTCGCGTGTCACGTCTGCACGAGGCTCGTGGTCCTCGTGCCCGTGGACCGGCGGCAGCGCACACCCCTTTCAGTGATCGTCGACGCGGTATGTCCAGCGATCAGCCGGCGCTCGGGGCTGTCCAGCTACCCTTGTTGTTTCGGGTCCAGCCATCCAGCTTGAGAAGCTTGAGGTCGAAGAGCCCGTGTTCATCGCCAGCCGCTTTGCGCAGCTCGTCGAGCTGTTCTGGCGGCCAAGTGAACCTGGTGACTGCCCAGGCGCCGAGGATCTGCGCACGCCTCTGCCGCCTGCGCTCGCGTTCGTCGGGGTTGGCGAGCTTCACTTGGAGCTCGTCTCGCTCCGCCTCGAGCCGGCGAATCTCAGCGTCGTAGTCGTCTGGCGTCCAGCCGTGATCGTCAGCCATGTGCTAGCTCTCCTTCCCGTGCGAACGGCGCTGCTGGCGGTCCGCGGCGTTCGGCACCGTCGCGGCGCTCTCGTGCTGCTGGCGGTTGTGGGCTGTCGACACCGCCCGGCCCGCCTCGAGCGCGCTGCGGCCGTTACCGGCGTCCCGGCCTGACGCGCCGGCGGCGCTTCTGACGCAGACGCCGTCCCGGCCGCGGCGCGCTTGCGGCCCGACTTTTGCGCGCCAGGCTCCGACGGAGGTGCCGCGGGCACTTTCTGCGCGGCGCGGGCCGCCGGTGCCGGCAGCGTGGGCGGGTCCCAGTACTCAGAAGAAAGCGTGGTCAGCCGGTGCGGGAACCATGGTCAACAGGTGCTGAAATCGTGGGCTTCACCGCCGCTATGCGCACCCGGAACCGGGGAGGTCGTTCAAAGCACCGGGGCGACCGGCCTCGAGGTGTTCGGCCACCGTCCCGGCGTCACCGTCTCGTAGCGCACGTGGACAGCGCGTTCCAGACGCGCTGTAGACCGGATGGGTTCGACGTTCTGCTCCTTTCAATCAGCGGTGCCGCGCCGCTCCTCGCCGAGATCACGATGCGTTCGATCTCGTCGAGCGTCTCCGTGCTGCCATCACGACGACGACTCCGTTTGACGACTTGCCACTGAGAATCGCCGTGACGACGAGGTGCAACGGCGTCTCTTGCGGGGCAACGGAAGACCTGAGCGTTCCCGAAAACGCGCTGCTTTGCGCTGCTCCGGATCGTCGGCAGGTCCTGGTGTGCGCGCGAGATGTTGCCGGCCCCTGGGCGTTGCGGTCACGACTTCGGCGTGTGCCAGTTGCCCTTCTTGTCGTCGTGGCTCCAGCCGTCGTGCTGAAGAAAGCCGGCCCCGAACAGCAAAACATCATCGGTCTCGGCGGCCACTTTCAGGTGGCGGGCAGGTGCGCGGGCATCGCCCGCAGATGCCGCCGCTCGAGCGCGTCAACCCGTCCGGTCAGCCGGTCGACCCTGCTGTTGACGACCAGGCCGCCGATCGCGCTGACCAGGGAGAGCAGAGCTGTGGGGAAGCGGAACCGATAACGGCCGGCAAGGGCCAATCCGGCCGGGCCCTCGTGGTACTCTCGCAACCTGTTCGGTGTCGCCGAGTCGCTGGCCATGCGCCCGCTGGCGCGAGCTCACCACCTTGGGCAGGAAATCCGATGGCTGAGGTCCGCAAAATGGGCAAGACCGACGGGATCGTTGAGGAGTGGTTGTACAGGGATGGCGAGCGCGTCCGATGAGCCGCCTGTGAGCGGGGGGACGGTCACACCACGACGGTGGTCATCGCCACAGTTCGGGCACGAACAGCAGCGGCGAGCCCCGGGTCGCGCTGCTGGGTGGCGGTGGATGTTCTCGCCGACGATGATGGCGTCGTCCACGACGATGCCGAGCACCATGATGAAGGCGAACGTCGACACGACGTTCGCCGTGACGTCCATGCTCGGCATCAGCATCCTTCACCGACCATGTCTTCGCCGCGTGCTAGATCCTCGGCTACGCGTTCATGCCGCGGATCTGGGGACCTGCCTTCGAAACGGCTCTACATGTTCGAACGCGCGGGCGTTCCGAAGCCCTGCGCCCTCTGGTCGGCGGCAAGGTGAACGTGGACCTGATCGACAGGAACTGGGCGGCCATCCTGCTGGCCGCAATCATCATCTACTGGAATCAACCTGACCGGAGAATACCGCTGGCCAGGCACGGACCGACGGGCAACGCGAAACGCTCAGCGTAGGATTTCGCCCCCTCCCGCAAACAACCCGATGTACCGCTGCGCGCTGTGCTTGGCCCCGACGGTGGAGACGTTCACGCGGCGGCAGGTCTGCAGATAGCGACCATCAGGTATCCGTTCCGGAAGAGGGGGAAGCCTTCTCGGCCGCCGCGTCGTCGTCTCCGTCGGCCGAGGATGGCGTGGTGGTCGCGATCTCGCCGGGAGGAATATCGCGCCGGCTCCCGGTGTACACGAGGATCCTGTCGTCGCTCTTCTCGACGACCTCGGTGATCTCGGTGCTCCACCGAACGCCCTTGCGCGAGGTGACGAGGATCTCGCGGCCGACCAGGTTGGCCGGCAGGTCCATGTCGGCGGGTTTGACGAGGGCGGCTCCCCACGTCCCATCCTGAGCGACCTTCCTGGGTACCCAGCCCCGGATGGGACCACCTTCCGTCGGCTCGGGCTCCGCTTGAGGGCGGTTCTGCGTGCGCCAGCGGTCGAGCAAAGCCCGGTCTTTGGCGGCGATTCGTTCGGCGAAGATCCGGTCGAGCTCGAGGCCGAAGTCGGGGTGCGTGGCGGCATAGGTGAGGACCGACAGGCCGACCACGACCCGCCAATGCCTGTCTCTTCTGCGCAGTTCCCCGGAGGTTTCGGCGACCTTCTCACGGGCGCCGGCGACCGCCTTCTCCTGCTCCTGCTGAGCCCCATCAGCCTGGTCGAGCGCCGCGAGGAGCTCCGCGGTGGGGAGCGTTTCGAGCTCGCGCCGTAGCGCCGCCTTTCGCTGGCGTCGCATCCTCCCGTCGCCCTTGGGATCCGCCGTCGCGCCGGATTCTGTGTCCGGTGCAACCGCTGCGCCGGCTCTCCAGTCCGCGAGTAGTTTTTGATCGCGCTTTCCGCTGATGTGTTCGCCGAGAATCTCGGTGAGCGTACGGCGGAACGCCGCGTCGTCGTTGGCGTGCGCGAGTGCGCAGCCGCCAGCGGCGGCGTTCCATACGGTGTCGACGGCTTGCCGAACGGCGTCCCTGCGATCGATGGCGATCTGGAGCCCGCGTTTCTTCCCTTTGAGATCCGTGACGGCTGCTCGCCGGTCGGCGAGTAGCGCTTCCAGGGTCTGCATCTGACGATCATGCCATACGTCGTGAGCGCTTGTGAAGGCCGGATCGCTGAGAATGGTAGAATACGCCATGGGCGTCACAGTGTCTTTAACTCGGTATGTTGTGGCATCCAGAGGTCCGAATGGACGGAGGGCGCACATCCCCGTTTCTGGAGCAGAAACGGGTGTAATCCGAAGCCATCAGGCGATGATCTGATGCCGATCTACCACGTTCACATATCGAGTGGAAGCCGCGCCGATGGGCAGTCGGCCGCGGTCAAGGTCGCGTACATTCTGCGCGAGGGCGCGTACGGTGGCCGCGACGATCTGGTGTGCTGGGGCTCCGGCTGCATGCCGTCGTGGGCTGCCGCGGACCCACGGCAGCTGTTCGAGGCTGCTGATTTGTACGAGAGGTCAAACGGCAGGCTTTTCCTCCACGTGTGGGTGGCGCTTCCGAACGAGCTCACGGCCGCGGAGCGACATGAGCTGGGGCTGGCGATCGCTGCGGCGTTGACGGCGGCGGGGCTGCCGTTTGTGTACGCGGTCCACGCGGGCGACCCGAAATCGCCGGGGGAGCCGGCGAATCCTCACATCCACATCGTGATCAGCGAGCGGATCAACGACAACATTCCGCGTGACGCGCGGCAATGGTTCCGCCGTGCGAACCCGCGGGATCCGGCGCGGGGAGGTGCGGCGAAGGACCGCAGGCTGAAGGAGGTCACGTGGGTCGATGATTCGCGGAGGGTGGTCGCGCGGCTGACGAATGAACACCTAAAGGTGGCCGGGTGCAAGGCGAGGGTGACGGCCGACAGCCACGAAGTCCGGATCGTGGAGGCTGAGGCTTGGGGCGACACGGAGACGGCCGATGTTCTGAGGCGGCACCCGCCTGGGGTCCACCTGGGGCCGGCCGCGGCAGCCATCGAGCGGGATCGCATTGGGGGGAAGCGTGACGAGGTGCCGAAGGTGTTGCGCCAGGGCGAGCCGACCGAGCGCGGGGATCTGGCGCGGGCGAAGGCGGCCGAGGAGGAGCGCGTTCGCGGAGATCTCGAGCGGGTGTCGGCGAAGCTTCGTCGCGCGCGAGAGGAGGAAGTGCGGGCGACCGAAAGCGTGGCGGCGGCACGTTCGGCAGGGCTGTCGGAAGACCGGATCCTGGCCGTCTACGAGGAGTCGGAATCGACTGCGGAGGGGTCCGGGTGGGCGGCGGTAGATGAGGCGGCGTCGTCAGAGGCCGGGCGGAAGAAAGAGGCTGAAGGTGCGGCCGCAGCGACTGCGCGGGAATGGCTCGTCGACGTCGATGCCGTTTGTGGGGGCGCGCGGGAGCGGAACGAGGACGAGCTGGACGCCCTCGAAGCCGAGACGGCGGCGGCCAAGCCGGTTGTGGCGTCGGCGCGTGCGGCGGGGCTCGACGACGCGGCGATCGGACGCATCTACCGCGAGGCGGAGTCGCAGGAGTACGGCTCGGGGTGGGCGGCGGTCACGCGGGCAACCGGGGAGCGCGTCCAGCGGAAGTCGGCGGCGGAGGCCGCGGCCAGAGGGCTCGACCTCAGCGTTGAATTCATCTATGCGAACGCCAGCCACGGCGCAGACCCGGTGGACCACCTTGAGAGGGTGACTGCCATCTGGGGGCGGGCGCGACGTGCCGGCCTCAACAACAAGCAGCTGGACGAGATCTACGGCAGAGCGGAGAACCGTCAGGTCGGCACGGGATGGACGGTCATCGAGGACGCGACGGCGAAACGCGTGCAGCGGAAGTTGGCGGCGGAAGCCCTGGCTCGTGGCGTCGTTGTCGACGTCGATGCCGTGTATCGGTGCGCGCGGGACCGGAACGAAGACGAGCTCGACGCCCTTGAGCAGGAGACGGCGGCGGCCAAGCCGGTTGTGGCGTCGGCGCGTGCGGCGGGGCTCGACGACGCGGCGATCGGACGCATCTACCGCGAGGCGGAGTCGCAGGAGTACGGCTCGGGGTGGGCGGCGGTCACGCGGGCAACCGGGGAGCGCGTCCAGCGGAAGTCGGCGGCGGAGGCCGCGGCCAGAGGGCTCGACCTCAGCGTTGAATTCATCTATGCGAACGCCAGCCACGGCGCAGACCCGGTGGACCACCTTGAGAGGGTGACTGCCATCTGGGGGCGGGCGCGACGTGCCGGCCTCAACAACAAGCAGCTGGACGAGATCTACGGCAGAGCGGAGAACCGTCAGGTCGGCACGGGATGGACGGTCATCGAGGACGCGACGGCGAAACGCGTGCAGCGGAAGTTGGCGGCGGAAGCCCTGGCTCGTGGCGTCGTTGTCGACGTCGATGCCGTGTATCGGTGCGCGCGGGACCGGAACGAAGACGAGCTCGACGCCCTTGAGCAGGAGACGGCGGCGGCCAAGCCGGTTGTGGCGTCGGCGCGTGCGGCGGGGCTCGGCGACGCAGCGATCGGGCGCATCCGCGACGCGGCGGAGTCGACGGAGCGCGGTTCGGGCTGGGCGGCGGTGTCGAAGGCGACGGAGGATCGGAACAAGCGCCGGGCGGCCGCGGAGATGGCGGCGGGGGAATGGCTCGTCGACATCGATGCCGTACGCCGAGACGTAAGGGACCGGAACGAGGACGCCCTCGAGGCCCTCGAGGCGGCGACGGCGGCGGCCAGGCCGGTCGTGGCGTCGGCGCGTGCGGCGGGACTCGGCGACGTGACGATCGGACGCATCCGCGCCGCGGCGGAGTCGACGGAGCGCGGTTCGGGCTGGGCGGCGGTGTCGAAGGCGACGGAGGATCGGAACAAGCATCGGGCGGCGGAGGCAGCTGCGGAAGAATGGCTCGTCGACGTCGATGCCGTCCACCGAGACGCACGGGACCGGAGCGAAGACGAGCTCGAGGCCCTCGAGGCGGCGACGGCGGCGGCCAGGCCGGTCGTGGCGTCGGCGCGTGCGGCGGGGCTCGGCGACGCGGCGATCGGGCGCATCCGCGCTGCGGCGGAGTCGAACGAGCGCGGCTCGGGCTGGGCGGCGGTGTCGAAGGCGACGGAGGATCGGAACAAGCGCCGGGCGGCCGCGGAGATGGCGGCGGGGGAATGGCTCGTCGACATCGATGCCGTACGCCGAGACGCACGGGACCGGAGCGAAGACGCCCTCGAGGCCCTCGAGGCGGCGACGGCGGCGGCCAGACCGGTCGTGGCGTCGGCGCGTGCGGCGGGACTCGGCGACGTGACGATCGGACGCATCCGCGCCGCGGCGGAGTCGACGGCGCGCGGCTCGGGCTGGGCGGCGGTGTCGAAGGCGACGGAGGATCGGAACAAGCATCGGGCGGCGGAGGCAGCCGCGGAAGAATGGCTCGTCGACGTCGATGCCGTCCACCGAGACGCACGGGACCGGAGCGAAGACGCCCTCGAGGCCCTCGAGGCGGCGACGGCGGCGGCCAGACCGGTCGTGGCGTCGGCGCGTGCGGCGGGGCTCGGCGACGCGGCGATCGGGCGCATCCGCGCTGCGGCGGAGTCGAACGAGCGCGGCTCGGGCTGGGCGGCGGTGTCGAAGGCGACGGAGGATCGGAACAAGCGCCGGGCGGCCGCGGAGATGGCGGCGGGGGAATGGCTCGTCGACATCGATGCCGTACGCCGAGACGCACGGGACCGGAGCGAAGACGCCCTCGAGGCCCTCGAGGCGGCGACGGCGGCGGCCAGGCCGGTCGTGGCGTCGGCGCGTGCGGCGGGACTCGGCGACGTGACGATCGGACGCATCCGCGCCGCGGCGGATCGACGGCGCGCGGCTCGGGCTGGGCGGCGGTGTCGAAGGCGACGGAGGATCGGAACAAGCATCGGGCGGCGGAGGCAGCCGCGGAAGAATGGCTCGTCGACGTCGATGCCGTCCACCGAGACGCACGGGACCGGAGCGAAGACGAGCTCGAGGCCCTCGAGGCGGCGACGGCGGCGGCCAGGCCGGTCGTGGCGTCGGCGCGTGCGGCGGGGCTCGGCGACGCGGCGATCGGGCGCATCCGCGCTGCGGCGGAGTCGAACGAGCGCGGCTCGGGCTGGGCGGCGGTGTCGAAGGCGACGGAGGATCGGAACAAGCGCCGGGCGGCCGCGGAGATGGCGGCGGGGGAATGGCTCGTCGACATCGATGCCGTACGCCGAGACGCACGGGACCGGAGCGAAGACGCCCTCGAGGCCCTCGAGGCGGCGACGGCGGCGGCCAGGCCGGTCGTGGCGTCGGCGCGTGCGGCGGGGCTCGGCGACGCGGCGATCGGGCGCATCCGCGCTGCGGCGGAGTCGAACGAGCGCGGCTCGGGCTGGGCGGCGGTGTCGGAGGCGACCGAGGAGCTGACGGAACAGCGGCGCGAGCTGGCTGCGGAGGAGCGGCGCAAGCGCGGGGAGTTGGCCGAGCTGACGGCCGAGGTGCGGGCGACGTCGGCCGGGGCCGAGTGGCTGGAAGAGAAGCGACGCGCGCGGCTCGACGCGACGAAGCGTTCGCTGACGCTCGACGAGGAGCTGATCGTCGTCAGGGAAGTGAACGCACTGATCGAGGCGGACCTCGCCCGGCGGGCGGGGGATGTTGAGGCCTCACTTGGCGGCGCTGAGCTGCTTCGCCGGGCGGAGCGCCGGCGTGGCGGATCGCCCCAGCGCCTGACGGAGCGCGAGGAAGCGATTGTAGCTGTCGAACTGCGCGTTCAGGCAGCCGATGCGGCCGTAGCGTCGCTGGCGGCACTGGCGCGCGATCCCGAGCGACCCGACCGCCGCGTGCCTCCCGTGATCAACGCCATGCTAGACGCCGTGCCGGCCGACAGTGACGGCCCGTTCCTTGAAGACGTGGTCCGGCTGCTGCAGGCTCGGTTCGCGCAAGACGAACAGAAGGATGCCGACCGGGGCGGCTACGACGCCGCCGAAGACCGTGAAAAGTCGGCACGGCGTCATTTCGGGAGCGCACTGGCGAGCGCGTTCGAGTGGTGCGTGCTGAAGATCCGGGCGCTGATCCTGGCCGCGTGCCACAAGATCCTGGGCGGCCGGGGCGAGACCGGGGCGCGTGTGCAGGCGGCGTTCGAGGCGGCCGACGCGAAGCGTCAGTCCCGTCAGCTTGAGGCCCATGAGGAGGCGCGGACAGTAGCGATCGACCCGAACGCGTTCTCCGAAGAGGCCCGGGCAAACGGCAGGGACGAGGTAGCGGCGATCATGGAGGAGACGGCGCGGCGCCGGCAGGTGATCTCCGACGCCGCGGCCACTGACATCGACGTGCAGGCAGTGTTCCGCGCGGCCGAGGCGCGAGAGAACGGTTCCGGGTTCTCCGCCATCGAGGCGGCGGTCGAGCGCCATCGGAAGGCTGTGGCGGCGGCGCAACGGCTGGTCGTCGATGTGGATGCGGTCTGCGCAACGGCTCGGTCGAAGAACGAGGATCCGGTGGAGGCTCTCCAGCACGAGACGGCGCGGCGCACCAGGGTACGCCTCTTCGCGGACTTCATCGGCCTTTCGTATCGCGAGTTCGACGACATCTTCCGGGCGGCGGAACAGCAGCGTCGCGGCTCCGGCTACACTGCCATCGAGGATGAGTGCATCCGGAGGCTGGCGTCGGAGCTGGTGAAAGAGGAGCTGCCCTTCGCCTACTCTGGTCCCGTTCATAGCGGGACCTGGGCGCTCGCGGTTTTCGGCAGGGCGGAGACGGACCTGCTGCGGAGGGTCCAGGATGACGGTTTCGTCCACGGCCGTCTGACCGAGGTCATGGCCGCGTCCCCCGGCAGCGCCGAGGAGCGGCAAGGGGCAGAGCGCAGCTACCACCATCCCGAGATCGAGCGCGAACTTCAGAGGCTCGAGGCGCAGCGAGGGCGGTTCTCGTCGAAGCCGACGGAAGAGGATGCGCTGCAAGTGGTGCTGAAGCGGTTCATCCCGGAGCTGGCCGACCGGGTGCGCGCGGCGTGCGCCGGTATCGCTGACCTCGACCGCTCGGTGGCACACATCGTAGATGCCGACTGGGTGCGCCGCGTGGTGGAACAACTCCCGGGGGCCCTGCCCAGTGCCCGGCCCGTGCCTGGAGGTTCGTCGTCGACGGCCGCCTGCATGGGACTGAACGGAATTGCGGCCGCGACGGATGACGACCGCCTCAAGAAGGTCATCGTCGCCTATCAGACGCAACACGATTACGATGCCGGCTATCGTCAGCACGCCGAGAACGTCCTGCTTGAACGCGGCCGCCGTGAAGAGGAGGTATCTGAACAGACGCGGGCGAACGCTGAGGCTACCGCCAACAGGGCGCACGAGACGGAGCTTCTTCGCATCCTTCAGGAAGTCTGCCGCCAAGTTCAGTCCCGGGAGTTTGGGGAGATCTGCCGCGAACGCGACCACATGCGCAAGACAGCTCCCGTGCGCCCCAACCACCATGAGCAGGGGAAAGGTCGTCCCGACCACTCCCAAGGCTGGACCCGATGACCCTTGTGGCTATACCAGATGCGCTGCCGCTTCGACTCGACTCCCCTGTCCCTCTACCACGCCGCCTGCCTACTAAGACCCTGCAAGCACACTCCTCAGAGATCCCCTCATTTTCTAACAGGAACTCGTGGGCAGCCGTAGCCTTCCAGCCGGCTGATCCGGCACCCACGGGACCGGCTGTCGCCTCGTCGTGCCCTGGTTTCATGACACGGGGTCCGGCAGCGCCGGATGGAGAACCCATATAAATAAATAGAGCGACACCACTCCGTCTCGCATGAGGTTAGAAAGTCTGAAAGGTGGTGCACTGTGAGTTAGAATATCATTTTATGAATGTACATCAAGGCCGGCCGGCCTCATCCGGGCATGGCTCCGGAGACACGACCTCCTGAACTTCATCACGACCTTGTACGAAGGCGACCTGCATGCCAAGAGGGTGCTGTCATTGGCTAACGCAACCGTGGGCGTGCTGACGAGCGCTTCGCTGGCAATCCATGCAGTGGGGCGCGGCTTGGCCCAGGCCATGGGCACGTTGACCGAGCATGGTGTGAAGCAGGTGGATCGGCTGCTGAGCAATCGAGGTGTCGACGTCTGGGCCTTTTTCGCATACTGGACGCCGTTTATCGTCGGCGCCCGCGCAGAAGTGGTCGTCGCGCTGGATTGGACGAGCTTCGCGGCCGACGGGCAGGACACGATCGTGCTGTCGATGGTGAGTGCGCGGGGCGAGCGGCGAGCGGCCGCCGCGTGGGTCGGCGCCGGGGGGCGTGCGCGGCGGCTGGTGGGTGCTCGGGTGACCGACACGTACGAACTGCCGGTCGGCGTGGTCGTGTGCGTACACGATCCGAAGATGGACGAACCGTGGTGCCTGGCGGCCAGCGAAGCGACAGTCCCGACGCGGGGTCCTGATTCGGTACTACGGCAAGCGCTGGGGGATTTTCGCGTTCACGACAGTCCGCCACCTCACAGGCCAACTCACTGTCTGGGCTTCCCTCTGGCAGACGTGGGTCAAGTCGTGAGTCAAGGTTAACGCTATGCTCCGCACATCGAACGCGCGCCATGGGATGAAACCTAGCACCCCTCCCGCACAGTTGTAAACCAGGGCGCGAGGAGCTCGACCTGGACGCCGGCGGGCGTGCGCGCAGCCATTATCGGACCCCGGGGGGTTAGTGGACGACCTGTCCCTCGCGGGCGAGGGAGGCGTTGAACGCATCGAAAAGGCGCTCAACTTCGGTAGCTCGCCGCTGAAACCCAACCTGGTCTCAGCCGCGTACGCACGACCCGCCGCCAGGATGGCGCAGTCGAGCTCCGCATGAAGTAGCACGCTGTTGTCTTCCATGGCCGCCATGAATACCATCAAAGGCGCCACGCCTGTCAACCCGCCGACTCAGGCCCACGGTGCCCGCACTAGAACCTCGATAGTGGCGATGACCACCTCCGCCGCGTTGGGGGAGCCGACGCCGGTCGAGGCGGACCCGCCGGGCGAGACGTACTGCGCCGTGGCCATGATCCGATTCAGTGGACGGTTTCGTTGAGTTGATCGTTCCTCGGTGTCTGTTCTTTTCTCATTGAAAAAGACAGCGGGTGTGGAGCCTGTGGGAAACCGCGTCCTTGGCGGTTTTCCATAGGATCCACGCCCTCTTCGTTTGCGCGTCGTTCAAATGCCGCTGGACTGATCTGGCCAAGCGTCGAGTGCCGGCGCCGTTGGTTATAGAACACTTCGATGTAGTCGAACAACTCCATCTTTGCGTCTCCGCACGTGTGGAACCGATCGGCGAGCTCACTCTTCACGGTGGAGAAGAAGCTCTCCATGACGGCGTTGTCGTGGCAGTTGCCCCGGCGGCTCATGCTGCAGACGATCCCGCGCGCATCCAGGAGCGCCTGGTAGTCCGCGCTCGCGTACGTGCAGCCCTGGTCGGAGTGGTGCAACAGGCCGATCTCCGGGCACCGTCGTTTCAGCGCCATCTCCAGCGCCTTGATGGTCAGGTGGCGATCGTTGACGGCGCTCACGGCCCAGCCGACCGCGAATCGCGAGAACAGGTCGAGGACGACGGCGAGATAGAGCTTGCCGCTCGAGCCGATGACAAACTCGGTCGTGTCCCCGACCCAGCGCTGATTCGGTGCGGCGGCGTCGAACTGCCGGTCGAGGAGATTCGCGGCCACCGGCTGGTCGTGATCGCTCATCGTGGTCAACGTGAACCGTTTGCGGGTGCGCGCCTTCAGGCCGCCTTCCTGCATCAACCGGATCACGCGCTTCCGGCTGACCTGCTCGTCTTGCTCGATCAGATCCTCGTGAATACGGGGACTGCCGTACCGCTGCTTGCTCTCGGCGAATGACGCCTGGACCCGCACCTTCAGGCGGCGGTCCTCCCGCTCGTGCGTCGATTCCGGGCGCTGCTGCCAGGCGTAGAAGCCACTCGGTGTGACGCCCAGCCAGCGACACAGTTTCGTGAGCGGATAGCTGGCCTTCTCCGTCTGGATCCACGCGAATTTCACAGGTGGTCCCTCGCGAAGAAGGCCGCCGCTTTTTTTAGGACGTCGCGCTCCATGCGCAGCTCGCGCACTTCCTTGCGCAGCCGCGCCAGCTCCTCACGCTCCGCCGTCGTCAGGCCCGTCTTGCCCTTCGTCCGATCCGCGCGGGCCTGCTCGACCCAGTTGCGCAGCGACGACTCCGTCAAGCCCAGATCGCGCGCCGCGGACGCGACCGTCTTGCCCTCATCGAGGACCAGTCGTACCGCCCCCGTCTTGTAGTCATCCGTGAAGCTCCGCCGCGTCCGCCTGCCCTGCGTGTCCGTCATGGTCGACATCGTATTCCCCTCTCGGAAGATGTCCACCAAACCGGATCAAGCCCACGCCCCGTTCCCGGCAGCGAGCGCCGAAGGCCAGCGAGGTGTACTGGCAGCCTTGGTCGGAGTGATGGATGACCGCCTCGGGCCGCCGTTGCGCCACGGCCATCTCCAGCGCCTCGACCACCAGCGCGGTGCGAAGATGCCCCGCCATGGCCCAACCGACGACGCGCCGGCTGAACACGTCGAGGACGATGGCCAGGTACAGGAAGCCGGCCAGGGTCGGGACGTAGGTGATGTCGGCGACCCAGAGCCGGTTCGGCGCGTCCGCCTCGAAGCGCCGCTCGACCCGATCCGGGGCCGGGCGGGCCTGGGCATTCCGGCGTGTCGTGCGAGGGCCGCGGCGCCGGCTCACCCCGGCGACGCCGACGGACCGCATGACCCGGGCGACCCGCTTGCGGCTCACCGCGACACCGCCCTCGGTCAGTTCGGCGTGAATCCGAGGAGCACCATACGTCCCTCGACTCCGGCCGTGAATCGCCTGGACGCGAGCCCGGAGCTCGGCATCGGCCCGTGCCCGAGCCGACGGAGGACGACGACGCCACGCGTAGTACCCGCTCGGGGAGACACCGAGCACCCGGGCCATCGTGGCGACACGGAAACGAGCCTGATTCGCGCTCATGACCCGGTAGGTCTCCCGGGTCGGGCCTCCCGCGCGAACCAGGCCGTTGCCTTTGCCAATATCTCTCGCTCTTCGCGCAGGCGCCGGTTCTCCCGGCGCAGCCGGCGAAGCTCTTCACGCTCCTCCGTGCGCAGCCCGTCGCTGCGCTCGCCCGCATCGCGGCCCACCTGCGCGACCCAGGTTCGGATCGCCTGGGACGACGGCTCGAACTCGCGAGCCAGGTCCTCCGGCGCACGTCCGGACCGAACCAGGTCGACCATCTGTTGCCGGAACTCCGCCGCGTACGGTGGTCTCGTCTTCGGCATCGCGGATACTCCTTCTCCCCCCCAAGAGGATAGGTGTCCACGAAACCGGGGCAACTTCACCCGGCCCGTTCTCGAACCGCGAGATCGTCGGTTGCGAAGCCAGGGGCGCGCCCGCCAGCGGGTCCCGGTCGAGCAGCAGCTTATGGATCGGGTCGTCGGCCAAGTGGTCGGCATCGTTGCCATCGGGATGACCGCACGCGATGCCGAAGACCCGCTGGCCGATCAGGTCCGCGAACGTGTGCCGAATCTTCCCAGGGGCGCGCTTGTCGGCCAGACACCGGGCGAACGCCTTGACCAAGCCGTACACACGTTCAGCCGCCTTGAGCAGGACGGCGCCGCCGTCGGAACTCGCGTGCTCCTGGTTGAACGTGGCGACGAGGGGCTTGTCGAATAGATCCGGGAACAGAACAGTCTGTGGTACCGTGTGAGGCGTCACGTAGGGGTCTCCGTTGTGGCTAAACGTCTGTAGACACTACGTTTGTACCACACGGAGGCCCTTGTGTCTCTCCCAGAATCAACACCTTCACGCATAATCCGGGTTAGTAGCTCGCGGTCGAGCTTTTCGAGCAACTCGATGACGTGGGGATCGCCGAGCAGCTGCCGCGACCCAGCGGGCCACGGCTACCGCCTGCGAATCCATGCCCGGTATCGCCCGCCAGTCGGGCCGACGTTGGCCGACTCCGCGCCGTTCGCGGTCAAGAGCGCCAGGATGGCTCCTCCGACTACACTACTACTCGTGGCGGGTGGGAGAGAAAGGAACTACGGATGAAAGATGTCATCGTGCTGCTCAATGCCCAACGGTCTGAATTGCTGGACAGTGTCGCTCGAATCGATGCGGCGATCGCCGCCCTTGGTGTGAAGCCGCGTCCGTCCGCGCCTTCCAGCCAGCCTGCGAAGCGTAGGCGCCGCGAGATGTCAGCCGAGGCAAAGAAAGCGGTCGCGGACCGGATGAAGAACTATTGGGCGGAACGCAGGAAACAGGCTGAGGCTACCAGGAGCGGTGACGCGGGGAACGCGGAAGACGCGCCCACTGAGGCGTAAGCAACTGCCGCAGTGAGTTGCCGTCCGTTTCGGTCTTTGCATTTCCGCCGAAGACCAGCAGGGGCGTTTCCGATCGACATCGGTCGTCATGAGAGAGCCTGCATGGTGACAGAGTGCTGTCTGTCAACAGCACTTGCCATGCCGGAGCTCGGACTCGCTCCGGCTGGCCGGCGCGTAGTCACCGGCCGCGATTTGGGACGCGGGGGGTAAAGACCCGTCCACTGGGTTCCTCCGCCAAACCACGTTCATCAAGGACGTGTCATGATGTGAACCCGAAAGCGTTAACCCGTCCGAGGGGATCGGGGCAACCTCAGCAACTCGCCCAGCTGGCGCGGCTCGAAGCCGCCGGCTGCGTGGACCCGGGGGTGCGCATATCCATGCAGGATCCGGCCGTTTTCGTCTCGGATCGTGCGTATCGGGCGGGCCGACTACACTCAAAGGACTCACGCATGGCACCTACGACCGGCACGATCAAGCGCATCACGGATAGGGGCTTCGGCTTCATCGTCGCGCCCGACGGCGTCGAATACTTCTTCCACCAGTCCGCGTGCACGAGTACGCCATTCGACTCCCTGCACGAAGGCGATACCGTGACGTTTACACTTGGCCAGGGTCCGAAGGGCCCCCGCGCCGAGGACGTCAGACCGGCCTAGCACCTCGGCAATCGGCCACGGCGGCTGGAACTAGGTGATCCACCACGTCGGGTAGACCGACTTCCGCCGGGGTATCCGTCAGCTCCTCGAGCGCCTCGACGGCGGTTGCGGCGGCTCGGTTCCGCGTCCGGCTGGCCGGCGAACCGGATCCGACCGGCGCGGTCAGGCCGCACCCTGCTCGGCCGCGAAACCTGGCGGCCATCTTCGCGCCCGCCGACCGTCCGCGGAGGTCGGGAGTCCACGGAGCTCGCGGCCGAGCGCGGGGCCGTCGACTGCGTCATCGTCGGGCTGCTCTTCATGGGCGGGCTGCGGCGTTCGGAAGCCCTCGAGCTCGAGTGGCGGGACGTCACCGACGCGCGCGAGGAGGGCGGCCTGCTCGTCGCCGTCCGCCGGCCTCTCTCCATGCAGACGGTCCCACTTGGTCACCCGGTTCGCGGTCGCCGTTGCGCCCACGGTTGTTCTCGGTGCCGGTGTGCTAGGGTGGCGGCGACCGAGCCGTTCTGCGCCGGCAGAAGATTCGCTGCGATGCCGCACCTTCCCTTCGAGGCGGGGTTCGAAACGCGCGCCGTCTCCCCGTTCCGGGAGATGGGCGCCTACGAGGCCCTGTGGTCCGACCCGCGCACGACGTTCCGGTCGCTCTCGAAGCGGTTCGCCGAGCACCCCGGCCGCGTCCCGTCCGATTTCGTGCCGCCGGGCGACGCGGAAGAGTGCGCCGCGTTCGTGCAGGAGCGGTTCGCTGAGGCGCAGATCGCCCACTTCGGGGTCCGCGTTCACGGAGCCGGCGAGTACCCCGAGAAGCTGCGAGACGCGACGCATCCGATCGAGCTCCTCTACTACCAGGGCTGGTGGGATCTGGTGGCGTCCCGGTCCGTTGCCGTCGTCGGCACGCGCAATCCGTCGCCAGACGGCCTCTCTCGCACGCGGCACCTGACGCGCGAACTCGTCAGCGACGACTTCACTGTCGTATCGGGGCTGGCCGCCGGCATCGATCGGGCGGCCCACGACACCGCCATCGAACAGCACGGTCGGACGATCGCCGTCATCGGGACGCCCTTGTCGCGCGTCTATCCCAAGGAGCACGAAGGGTTGCAACGTTGCATCGCCGACGACTTCCTGGTTGTCAGCCCCGTGCCCGTGAAGCGGTACGAGTCGCAGGACTACCGCCGCAACCGGCTCTTCTTTCCAGAGCGCAACGTCGTGATGTCGGCCCTCACCGAGGCGACCATCATCATTGAGGCTGGCGAGACGTCCGGGACGCTGACGCAGGCGCGCGCGGCGCTCCAGCAGGGTCGGAAGCTCTTCATTCTCGACAGCTGCTTCCGCAACCCGCACCTGACGTGGCCGGCACGACTCGAAACGCAGGGCGCCGTTCGGGTCCGGGAGTACGGGGACGTCCGACGTGCCCTTCGCCGATAGGTTCACCCGGATCGACGAGCTGACGCGGCCCGACCACGTCTGGCTAACCGAAGACGATGCCTGCTTATTCCTCGGGGAGTACACCGCACGCGAAGGCTACGCCTACAGCGTGACCAACAACCTCATTCACAACTTCAAGAAATCGCCGGATCGCCGCGGAAGACCCGAGTGGCGGCACAAGGAGCGCGCCATCGAACGGGCCGCCGCCGCCTTCCGCCGCGCGCTCGGCGACGAACCCCCGCCGCTGACGCTCGTTCCCGTGCCGCCGTCCAAGGCGCGCGGCGATCCGCTGTACGACGACAGGATGACGCGGATGCTCCAAGCTATCTGGCCCGACCAGCAGGCCGACATCCGTGAACTCATCGTCCAGACGGAGAGCACAACCGCCGCGCACGCGGTTGTCGTCGGGCGTCCGGGTCCCGGGCCGATCCAGGACCGCTACGAGATCGACGAAGCCCTGACTACGCCCGCACCGACTTCCATCGCGATCGTCGACGACGTGCTGACAACCGGGGCGCACTTTCGCGCGGCGCGCGACGTCCTGGCCGCACGGTTTTCGACAGCGGCCGCCATCGTGGGACTCTTTCTTGCGCGCCGGGTGCCGGGCGCGGTCTGACGCACGTGCTGCCCGAGGAGCTTGGCCACGCCGCCGGACGGGCCGCGGCCGAGCAGATCGTGGGGCTCCTCTTCCACGGTGAACTGCGCCGAAGCGAGGTGGCGGCCCTGCGCTGGGCCAACGTCGAGCTCGCAGACGAATCAGGCCGGCGAGCAGCCTGACATCCGCCGCCTGGACGGCGGCTGTGCAGCCGCCGTCCGACGTCTCCATGCCGCGACGACACCGGAACCGGCCGACCCGGTCATCGGTCTCAGCGGCGACCAGATCAACAAGCGCTTTGCGGCCGCCTGCGCCGCGGCCGGCCTCGAGGGCCGCAGGACCTCGCACGGCGGCCGCGTCGGGCTGGCCGTCGAGCTCACCGCCCGCGGGGCCTCGACGCACGCCATCCAGCTCGCCGGCGGCTGGAAGACCCCCTCGATGGTCGTCCGCTATGCCGCGACCGTCGCCACCCGCGACGGCGGCGTCAGCCGATATTAAGGAGGGCATTAGTTTGATGACACTATGCAGTAATGTAGCGCAGGCTGGGTTTTTGAAAGAACCCGCGCAGTCGGGTGGGCGTTCGCTGCAAAGACCGCAGATGGCTCAGGACGTAGCGCCTGAGCTCCGCCGGCGTTTGCAGCAGGCGCTTGCGGACCCCATGCGTCTTCAAATGATTCCAGACGAGCTCATCGGGGTTGAGTTCCGGGGAGTACGGCGGCAAGAAGAACAGCCGCAGGCGGCCGTTGGTCGACTGCACGAAGTCCTGCACAGCGCGCGCCCGGTGGGTGGAATGCTGATCGACGATGAGATAGATCGGGCACGTCTGGTTGTGCAGCAAGCGCTTGAGAAACTCGATGAACCGCACTGCCGTCATCCGCCCGTCGACCACCATGAACCGCAGCACGCCCCGCGGACTGACCGCCGACACCAGGTTGAGCCCGAACCGCTTTCCCGTCGCCGGCACCACCGGTGTCTGGCCCTGCAGGGCCCACGTGGTGCCCGCATGGCTCTGCGACCGCACCCCCGCCTCGTCCGCGAAGAAAATCTGTGCCCCCGCCGCGAGGGCCTGCGCCCGGATGGCGGGAAACTCGACCGTCAACCACTCCCGCACCCGCCACGCCACCTGTTCGGTCGCCCGCCGGACCGGCCGTTGGGGCGTCAGACCCAGTGACCGCAACAGCCGCCCGACCGACGCCAGACTCAACGTCACGCCATACTGCCGCTCAATCAGCTCCCGCACCATCGCTCGCGTCCAGAGTGCAAACTCGAACTGCAACTGCAACTGCAACGGATTATTCTGCGTCACCGTAAGATACACCCACGCGCGCTGCTGCTCGGTCAGCTTGGGCGGCCGGCCCGGAATCGGCAGCGACCGCAACGCCGCGAGGCCGCCGGTGCGATACTTGGCCAGCCAGTTATAAACCACCGTGCGGGCAAAGCCCAGCGCCCGCATTACCTCGGACGGCGTTTCTCCATCTTCTTCAATCCGTTGGACAGCACGGATCCGAATGGCTTCGAGCGTCTTATGGTCGAAGGCGCGGCCATCACGTTTCGTCATACCGGTTATTATATAATTGTCATGATACTTATTTCCAGGTTAATACCTGCGCTGAAGAGGAGCCCCGCGCGGCTCGCGAACGTCCCGATCGCCCACGGCGGTCGCCGCGGCCGAGAAGGAGAGCACGGAACCACACGGGGGGAGGAGAGGGAAGTTCCCCACCGCAGCTCGCACAGCAGCACGGCGGCCGCGGTTGGCCGCCGCCGGCCGGCTGGAGGATGGACCCCAAGAATGAGCATCGCCGTGATCGGCCGCGATCCGTGGACCCGCCACGATAGCATTCGCACTCGGGGTCTCGTCGCCATCGAGCTTGTCCTTCGTGGCGTCGAGGAGCCTCCGATGCACCAGCGGATCGCCATCGAGGCGGCGGCGATGTACGCGCGTGGCGTGCGCGGCAGCGCGATCGCCAAGCACTTTGGCGTTGATCACCACACGGCCGACAAGGCTCTGCGCTGGTTCCGGTCGCGGTGACAGCCTGTTTGTGCTCTCGACCGAAACGCGTTTCGGCCGTTGTTGGACCGGGCCCCGGCCGTCGGCTTGCCCGCGGCCCGGTCCTGGGTGGGTCACTGGTGAGGCGCTTCTCCCAGCCTCGCTACCACTGCACGCTGGCGCGCCCGAGGACGCGCTGGTCGCTGCCTGCTCCCTGCTCCTGCATTTGGAACAGCGGGCTCTCCCGCCGTTCGGCGTCGATTCCGAGTTCCAGGTTCAGCTTGCCCTGCTCGAGCACCTGTATGCCGTAGCCCAGCCGGTAGTCTCGTCCGTACTCGGACGTGCTGACGCCGGCTCGCGGTGTCCCCACGAAGCGGTTACCCACTGGCAGCCCGTATCCAATCTCGGTGTCGAGGCGGTTGCCGTTGACGGCGCCGTTGTGCGCCAGCCCTGCCATCGTTTCCCGGCCCCACATCGCCTCGGCCCCGCTCGTCGCTTCACCGCCCCACGACGGTGCCACCCGCGCCGTAAAGCCCAGCGGCGTCGACGGCGTCGGGTTGTAGCTCAGAGACAGCGCCATGCCCCGCTCCCGGAACCCGTCCGCCTGGTGCATTACCAGCATCCGTACCCGCAGGTCGACGGCCAGCCCGGTCGACGTATCCGACACCACCAGCCCGCCGCCCACGTCCATGCCGGCGCCGGTCTCGGCGTCCCCGTCGTCGTGCCGCAGCCCGACCTCGACGCTCGGCCGCAGCGACAGCCGACCCCCGAGTGTGTAGCCCCGCGCGGCCTCCAGCCCCGTCCGGAACCGGGTCACCGCCGCCGCGGTCGCCGCCAAATTCCCACCGGGTCCTTCGACGCCGTCGATCGACGTGCCGACCCACAGGGCATCGTGGGATCCCAACTACACGGCCACGAGAGCGGACCCCACAAAGCCGCAGCGGGAGGCCCCTCTCGTCGAAATCGTGAGCATCGAGCGGGGTTCCAGTGCGACTTTGAAGAGCCTGAGACACCGGGTAGCCGGATTCACGCGGCGACCTGGCGCAGCGCGGCCGGCGCCGACTGCTCCGCCCGGCCGGCGTTGAGGCACATCAGCCGGTCGCCGCAGTCCGACCACCGCTTGCGCACGCGCCAGCATCCCGGCTGGCCGTCGAGGACGTCGGTCACGACGACGATCCGCCACTCGCGCCTAGATTGCATGAAGAACGCGAAAATCTCGCCGCTGCGCGGTCGCGACTCGCCGCTGACGAGCGCCGCCCACTGGCCCTCGACCCGCACGGCCCAGCCCACGCGCATCGGGCTTCCGGGCAGGCCCGCCGTGCCGCCGTGCAGTCGGTGCTTGGAGCCGTGCGGCGCCGGGCCGTCAGTCGCCGCCGGCGTTGACGGTCTCGCCGCACTGCGCGCAGCTCGTGAGCCCGCCGACGGTCTCGGTCTGCCCGTGCGTGCAGTCGGTGCGCGATACCGTGTCGACCCTTGCCGCGGTGATGGTCTCGCCGCACTGCGCGCAGCTCGTGAGCCCGCCGACGGTCTCGGTCTGCCCGTGCGTGCAGTGCGCCCGCGGGTCGCCGCCGGAGGCCGTGATCGTGCCGTGAACCGTCACAGCTTGACCCTCCTTTTCTCCGCGTCCCGTTCCGCCCGGAGCTCGTTGGTGAACGATTGCTCGGGTATTGTCAAGTTGAGGCTGACGGCCGTTTCTGATCCCCAGCATGGCGGGTTCACGGCTGGCTCGAGCGCAGTATCTTGGGGGTCGAGCGACGAGCTTTTCGTCAACTTGACAGTACCCGGCCGTGGGCAACCACGATCTCCGCGATCTCAGTGGGTGTGCAGTAACTGTCTGGGTTCACCGGATGCCCGTATGTCCTAGTCCTGAGGTGCCTCGCCGAGTCGGCTTCAGTTCCGGAACCTCGGCCCATTCGATTCGTGCCACTTCAGAGAGTACGAGTTGAGCGATACGCATGCCGCGCTCAATAATGAAAACGGCGGTGCCCAGATTGACGAGGGGGACCATAATCTCACCTCGGTAGTCTGAGTCTATCGTTGCAGGGGTGTTCAGAATCGTCGCTCGGTGCCGGACAGCGAGCCCGGAACGCGGGCGCACCTGGATTTCCCAGCCCTCAGGAATCGCGACAGCGAGGCCCGTTGGAATCAGCTCTACGGCTCCTGGCCTCAGAGGAAGATCGTTCGCCACGGCAGCCAAGACGTCCATCCCCGATGAACCGCTCGTCTGATAGGCTGGCAATGCGAGCCCTGCAGAGGACTCAAGGCACATTACTTTGATCGTTAGCCTTTCCATCGCGAGTCATTCTAGCAACCCGTGGAAGAAGTCTGTTCACTGAGCCGGCCTGTTCAGGCAGCTTGGCGATGAGCGATTGAGCCGACGAACGCCGCCGGTCTCCATTCGGCCCCCCAGGAGTCCGTCAGACGCCCCCAGCGGTCGATCAGACGGCCGATCAGTCCGCAAACCGCCGCAAGAGCCCGCCCCTGCAGGCTCCGGGGCGGGCCGACACCGGTCAGGCAGCGCAGCAGCAACCCAAGGTTGCAGCCAGCCGCCTGGATGAGCATCGGGTTGTTTGCGGGAGGGGGCGAAATCCTACGCTAAGCCGGTGCCCCCCAAGCGTCGCGGTCCAAGCACTCCGGTTCAGGAGGCGAGGACCTTCTGGCCCTGCTCACGCAACTGGCCCTGGGGTCCGACGTACCTGTAGAGCGTCACCGGCCTGATGCCGAGTTCTCGGCACAGTTCGGCCACCGACGTGTCGCGGTGGGCCATCGCAGCCTGAGCCAGCCGCACCTGGGCTTTCGACAGCGCGAACTTCCTGCCGCCCTTGCGGCCGCGGGCTCGTGCGGCCTTGAGCCCAGCCACGGTGCGTTCGCGGATCAGCTCCCGCTCGAACTCGGCCAGCGCTGCGAAGATGCCGAACACGAGGCGGCCGGCCGCGGTCGTGGTGTCGATCTGCGCGCCCTGGCCGGCAAGCACCCGCAGGCCCACGCCGCGGGCGGACAGGTCCTGCACGGTGTTGACCAGATGGGCGAGGTTGCGGCCGAGGCGGTCGAGCTTCCAGACGACGAGCACGTCGCCCTTCCGCAGGGCGCGCAGGCAGCTGTCGAGTCCCGGCCGGTCGTCGCGTACGCCGGAGGCGAAGTCGTGGTAGAGGTTGGCCGCGTCGTCGATGCCCTCGGCCCGCAGGGCGTCGCGCTGCAGGTCCAGCGACTGGGAGCCATCCGCCTTCGAGACGCGGGCGTAGCCGCTCGGAAGTGTCGCAAACGGTCGTTTGCGACACGAGGGCAAGGGCGCCGTCCGGCGAGCGCCGCCGTGTGTCGTAGCCCATGTCTGATTCTGTGTCTTGCAGACGTCGCGCGCGTGTGCCAATGCCGTGCGCCGAACGCGCCCTGCGGAGTGCACGGACGGATGGCCTCGGTGATCGCTTCACTGGTCAGCCGTTCACGCCCACCGCCACCCGGCAGGGCTTCATATCTCGAAGACCGCATACTCTCGACTGCCACCGCGATCACCATCCCGCGTCCGACCGCAAACCCGGTGGACCACGGGCTCATCAAACATCACTAGTGTCCCACAGTCTCAGGCCCAAGCGAGCGCGAGTTGCGGACGGGCGCGGTCTGGTGGCGAATGGGTCGTGAAGAGGTCTTCGAGAGGCCGGCGTTCGAAGACGTTGAGTTGAAGCACCTGCAGCATCTGGTTGAGGCTCCAGCACAACCGCAGGACGAACTTGAGGTAGGCCAGCAGCAGGTACATGCAGGTGGCCACCCACAGTTGCGTCAAGACCGCGTTCTTCGACCGGCCCACGAAACGTTTCACTTTCAGATGCTGTTTGATCCACTTGAAGAACAGCTCGATCTGCCACCGGGACTTGTACAGGTCGGCGATCGTCTTGGCGACCCACGTGGTGTTGTTGGTCACGAACACGTAGCGATTTGTTGTCAGCTGGTCGCGGTAGACGACCCGTCGCAGCCGGTGGGGATAGACCTTGCGGCTGCGGGCGCTGGTCAGTTCGATCGTCTGGTCGCTGAGAATACCGGTCCCGGCTCGGACGTCATGCTCGTGGGTGACCCGGTACCGCACGCCGCGCTTGAGGCGTGTCACGAAGGTGACGCCACGGGCCTGCAACTGGTGAAACCACGCGAAATCGAGATAGGCGCGGTCGGCGACGACCACGCTGCCGGCCTCGAACGTCCACGTGCGGGCCACGGTCACGTCGCCGGTCTTGCCATCGGTGACGCTGACGAAACTCGGCAGGTGGCCGGCTTGGTCCAACCCGACGTGCAGCTTGATCGCGGCCTTCGTGCGGCGGAACGACGCCCACGGGAAAACCGCCAGACACAAGTCGATGGTCGACGCATCGACCGCATACAGCTTGTGCCTGAAGCGGAAACCGTGGCCCGGCGCCCGTTGCTGGCAACGACTCAGCAGACGGCCGAACAACGCTTCGTAGAGCGTGTAGGGCTGCTCGGCGTTGACCCGCGCGAGCGACGAGCGGCTGACCGTCCCAACGCCCAGGTGATAGAGCTTGGCGGGTTGCGCCCGCAGATTGCTCACGAGGTCGCGCAGGCTCTGCCGGCTGGCCAACTGGCCCAGCCCGAGGGCGACGAACTGCGCCCAGCGGCTCATGACGCGCAAACGCTGCCCGCGCTGATGGCCGCGCGCCTCGGCGTCGAATTCATGTCGCGGAAGCAACGTCAGAAGTTGCCCGAAGACTGTGTTACGATGGGCCACGGCTTGGATCTCCTGTGTTTTGAATGATTTGCGGCAAAACCATTCTAACAGACATAGAAGGTTCAAGCCGCCTCAATTAGAAGCTCTGTGGGACAGCAGTGATCAAACATAGAACGTACCGATGTAGTAGCCGTGGCTGTCCAATACGCGCTCAGTCTCCAGAAAGCTCACCGTGTAGCCCGGCTCAGACACGTAGACGTGTGTCTTCCCCTCCAGGCACTTAACCCGCATTATTCCTGAAGCTCGATATTCGGGATCGACAGGGCGTGGCCGGACGACGAACAGGGTCTCGCCATCGTCATTTGCGGGCTACGAGGGGGTTGCGGGGCCAGCCATGGGGCGACGGCCGGGCGCGGTGAGCCGGAGTGTCGACAGCTTCTCCTGGGGACGGTCCGTATCGTCCCCGAGGGAGCTTGGTGCGGCGGGACGGATGGGCTATCCGGCACGTGCGCCGAGTGCGAGGGCGATGCGCTGCCATGCCTCGCGCTGCGGCGTGGCCCGCGGCAGATGCAGAACGAGCCGGCGGATCGAGCGGACGACCTGGACCCCGAGCTTGAGCAATCGGTCGCGTAGCCACGTCACCTGGGTGCGGGCGCACGCGGTGCCCGCCGCCCGCAGCCGCAGCTCCTGCATCAGCACGTAGGCTGCGGCCGTCAGCAAGACGCGCAGTTGGTTGGCCCAGAACCGGCAGCAGCTCGTGCGGTCGATCTGCAGGCCGTCGAGCAACTCCTTGATCCGGTTCTCGATGTCCCCCCGCGCACAGTAGACCTTCTCGTAGATGAAACGCGGCGTCTGGCGCAGGTTCGTCACCACGAAGCGCGGGTTGTCCCGCGGCGCACGTTCGCCGAGGCGGACCACTTCGGCTTTGATCACCACCCGGCGCTCATGGCCCCAGGTGCGGGCGGCGTAGCGGGTGTCGGTATAGACGTGTGCGGTCTCGCCACTGACCTCGCTCTGCGTGCGCGCCGTCTGCAGCGCGGATTCGGCATGCCGCTCCAAAACCGCATTTTTCGCCATCGCCACCACGTAGTCGAGCCGGGGCTCCGCATCCAGGAAATCGAAGACCTCCGGGGTCGCAAAGCCCCCGTCGAGTCGAACGAGAAACCGCGCCCGCGGAAACGCCGCCCGCAGCAGCGGGAGCAGCCGACACAGCAGCCCGAGGGTCCCGTCGGCGGCCACTGCGTTGCCGGGCCGCAGCACCGCCGCGCACAGATACTGCTCCGCCTCGCAGTCGAAGCTCAGAAACCCGAGCAGCGGCAGATAACACCAGCCGCCATAGTGCCCGTTGAAGAACGTGAGCTGCTGGGCGCCGTGCGTCAGGTCGTCGGTCGGATCCAGATCGATGGTGACGCGCCGCGCCCGCCCGTGCAGGCGGCGCCGATGCCGCTCGATGACGCACGCCGCCAACTCGCGCCCCATCCGGTAGAGCGCGGTGCGGGTCGCGCCGTTCTCGAACCGCGAGATCGTAGGTTGCGACGCCAAGGGCGCGCCGGACACCGGGTCCCGCCCGAGCAGCAGCTTGTGGATGGGGTCGTCGGCCAAGTGGTCGGCATCGTTGCCATCGGGATGACCGCACGCGATGCCGAAGATCCGCTGGCCGATCAGATCCGCGAACGTGTGCCGAATCTTCTCCGCGGCGCGCTTGTCGGCCAGACACTGGGCGAACGCCTTGACCAAGCCGTACACGCGCTCGGCCGCCTTGAGCAGGACGGCGCCGCCGTCGGAACTCGCGTGTTCCTGGTTGAACGTGGCGACGAGGGGCTTGTCGAACAGATCCGGGAATAGAACAGTCTGTGGTATCGTGTGAGGCATCACGAAGGGGTCTCCATTGTGGCTAAAACGTTGTGTGCACTACGTTTGTACCACACGGAGGCTCCTGTGTCTCCCCCTCAACCGCACCTTTACGCATAATCCGGGCTAGGAGGCTGCAAGCGGTCGGACGTGGCATATACGAAACGTCTATCTTGACTTACAACCGAGCAGCTAACCACTACTCCATGATGGACTCCGGTGAGGCTGTAGACAAGGCGGACGCGATAGACATAGACGACAAGATACTGAACTACCTAAACCAGAATCCAGGATGCACTAGGAGTGCAGTCTACCGGGAAATGAGCGTAGGTCAAGGGGTAGTGCGCGGGCACCTTAGCAGCTTAATAGCAGACGGCCGAGTAAGGGAAGTCGAGAAGGGGCGTGCCCGGTTGCTGTTCGCATGAAGCCGTGCGTCTATCCGGTTGGGTGGGGGTGTCTCGGGTGTCTATCCAGGAATAGACGCAAAACACCCTGAAAACATTGGGCGAATCGACGCCCGCGTGTATCTGGATAGACGCTGGCGTGTATCGGGATAGACGCTGGATAGACGCCAGAATGGATCTGAACGGCCAGAATCACGGGAGGATCGGCAATGACAGAGCAAGAAACGCGAGTCGAAGAGGCTAACAGGCTGATAGCATGGCGCAGTATAGAGACTGAACTGAGCAAGCGCCCCGAAGCTGATACTGTAAGCGCAGCCGGGGCGGTGATCCGGCGAGTTCGGGCCGGGCAGGACATCACGAACATCGATGCAGTCGTCCTAGCGATAGCCGCTTCAGTGGTCGAGGGTAAGGCTATTAGCGATGAACGACGCTTACAGCTAGTCAATACCGCCTTCGCATGGATATCTCTCGGTTGCCCAGGGCCAGAGGCTTACGGAGTGCAGCTAAGTAGGCAGGTGCATTGAGCATGGGTAGAGTCTTGCGGCATGTAGAGCTACGGCTACTGGCGATTGCGGGTATTGTGGTTAGCCCGCTTCACTTGCTGTTGACGCTGGCGCTGCGCGCTATTGGTAGGCGAGTGGGCCAACTGGATAAGGAATTACGACAAGGCCGGGACACCTAGTGCCGCATGACTCGCTCACAGCCTCACCACGGCGTTTCTTCCCGCTCTCGGCCTTCCCCTACTCGGGGCGGTGCCCGTGCCCCGTGGTTAGGCTGTCAGGCGGACGGTCGACCGGGCACCAGTTCCGCCGCCTGCGTCCAATAATATCCACTATGTTAACCTGTCTTCGCCTAGCACATCAGGCCAGCAAAGCCCCGTATTCATTGGGCGAACTCGGTAGTCCGGCCTGCATCGCGCACGGTTACGCCGCGCCGTTATGCAGTTGCAAGGGCGAAGACGGGCCGATAATGCATGAGAAATGCATACCGCGGCCGAGCGATGCCCTAGGGTTCCCGCGTGCCTTGAGCCGAAGTCGAACAGGACAACCAATGCCGCACTTCCGCCCCTTGCCATTAGCCGCTTGGCTACCTGTCGCATGGGAGTTATTAGCATGTCGCATGATGACGTTCAACCTAGCTGGAAACCGGAAGCTAGACGCGAGCAGAAGCGCGCAGAGCGCTACCGAGCAGCCATAGCTACAGGCGACCATCTGCTACCGTGGCAGCGTAAGGTTGTTGCCGTAGTAGAGCAGGCCGATACACCCATCGTCATTGTTAGCGTTCCACGCGCACAGGGCAAGAGTTGGCTAGCTGGCCGACTAGTAGCCCGGTGCCTGACACCCGGTGATCCGTTGTTCGTCATGGGAGGCGAGTCGGCGCTAATCAGCAACACGCGGGCGCAGGCTAGATTCGTTACTAACTTCGCCCGCCAGTTCCTAGCCGAAACGCAGAGCAACATCGACAAAGTGTATTCCTTTGCGATGTCGCAAAACGGCCCGGGCAGCATCACGCATAAGCCTACAGGCACCGCTATCAAGACGTTTGCCGCTAATCCTCGATACGTCCAGGGTTTGGTAGGGTGCCGACTCGTAATCGCGGATGAGTGCGGCTCATGGAAGGGCGTCAACGGGCTTGCTACCTGGGAGGCGCTAACGACTGCGCTAGGTAAGCAGAAGATGACAATCTTCGCTATCAGCACGATCAGCCCATCCGCCCCGAAGACTTGGCGGTATGAGGCGGTGCTAGGCGAGGATAGCGAGAACGAAGACGCCGACGATGGTGTGTATCGTTACGTTCTGAAGGGCGACGTCAACAAATGGGATAGCTGGCCCGAGATTATCCGCGTCAATCCGGCCGCACTTATCAATACTCGCCTACACAAGCAGCTAAAGACGGAGCTAGGTAAGGCGAAGCGTAGCGAGCGGGCAAAGCGCGAGTTCCTAGCCTACCGGCTTAACGTGCCTGTAGTGGGCGACCCGGAGGCGGAGCCTGTCCTGCCATTGGAGGATTGGGAGCTAGTCAAGAAGCGCCCTGTAGCGGAGCGGGCCGGGCCGTGCGTAGCCGGACTGGACGCGGGCGGTAGCACTTCCTGGACTGCGGCAGCGGGCTACTGGCCGCAGACTGGCAGGGTCGAGGTAGTAGCTCTCATGGCCGGCATTCCTGGCCTTGACGCGCAGGCCGATAGGGACGAAGCGGATGCTAGTGCTTATGAGAAGCTAGTAGCCTCCGGTAGTCTGCTAGTTGCCGAGGGCTTTGTATCGCCACCATTGCGCGCACTGTTCGACGTAGTGCGTTCCTGGAACCCGACTACCTTAACGAGCGACACATACAGGGACGCCGAGATTAAGCGCTTCTGCGCCGGCCTATGCGAATACGTTGCGCGGCCGAAGTTAAGCGCAGCGGAGGCTTCCGACCTTGCCGCCTTCCGTGCGCACTGTGGCGACCGAGCCGTTAACATAGCATCAGGCTTAGCCCGGATTATGCGTGAAGGTGCGGTTGAGGGGAAGACACAGGAGCCTCCGTGTGGTACAAATGTAGTGTGCACAACGTTTTAGCCACAACGGAGACCCCTGCGTGACGCCTCACACGATACCACAGACTGTTCTATTCCCGGATCTGTTCGACAAGCCCCTCGTCGCCACGTTCAACCAGGAACACGCGAGTTCCGACGGCGGCGCCGTCCTGCTCAAGGCGACCGAGCGCGTGTACGGCTTGGTCAAGGCGTTCGCCCGGTGTCTGGCCGACAAGCGCGCCGCTGAGAAGATTCGGCACACGTTCGCGGATCTGATCGGCCAGCGGATCTTCGGCATCGCGTGCGGTCATCCTGATGGCAACGATGCCGACCACTTGGCCGACGACCCCATCCACAAGCTGCTGCTCGGGCGGGACCCGGTGTCCGGCGCGCCCTTGGCGTCGCAACCTACGATCTCGCGGTTCGAGAACGGCGCGAGCCGCACCGCGCTCTACCGGATGGGGCGCGAGTTGGCGGCGTGCGTCATCGAGCGGCATCGGCGCCGCCTGCACGGGCGGGCGCGGCGCGTCACCATCGATCTGGATCCGACCGACGACCTGACGCACGGCGCCCAGCAGCTCACGTTCTTCAACGGGCACTATGGCGGCTGGTGTTATCTGCCGCTGCTCGGGTTTCTGAGCTTCGACCGCGAGGCGGAGCAGTATCTGTGCGCGGCGGTGCTGCGGCCCGGCAACGCAGTGGCCGCCGACGGGACCCTCGGGCTGCTGTGTCGGCTGCTCCCGCTGCTGCGGGCGGCGTTTCCGCGGGCGCGGTTTCTCGTTCGGCTCGACGGGGGCTTTGCGACCCCGGAGATCTTCGATTTCCTGGATGCGGAGCCCCGGCTCGACTACGTGGTGGCGATGGCGAAGAACGCGGTGTTGCAGCGGCATGCGGAGTCCGCCATGCAGGTGGCCCGCGCGCAGAGCGAGGTCGGTGGCGAGACCGCGCACGTCTATACCGACACCCGCTACGCCGCCCGCACGTGGGACCACGAGCGCCGGGTCGTGACCAAGGCCGAAGTCGTTCGCCTCGGAGACCGCGAGCCGCGGGACAACCCGCGGTTCGTGGTGACGAATCTGCGGCAGACGCCGCGCTTCATCTATGAGAAGGTCTACTGTGCTCGCGGGGACATCGAGAATCGGATCAAGGAACTGCTCGATGGGCTGCAGATCGACCGCACGAGCTGCTGTCTGTTCTCGGCGAACCAGTTGCGCGTCTTCCTGACCGCCGCGGCCTACGTGCTCATGCAGGAACTGCGATTGCGGGCGGCGCGTACTGCGTGTGCCCGCAGCCAGGTGACGTGGCTGCGCGACCGGCTGCTGAAGCTGGGGGTCCACGTCGTCCGCTCGGTCCGCCGCGTGGTTCTGCATCTGCCGCGCTCGACGCCGCACCTCGAGGCGTGGCGGCACATCGCACTCGCGCTGGGCGCGCGCGCCGGATAGCCCACCCGTTGCGCCGCGCCCACCTGCTTCCTGGGCGGCATGGGCCGCTCCCCGGCGGGGCTGTCGCTGCCCAACCCTCGCGTCCGTCATGCCCCCCCCGGTCGGCTGCTCAACCCCGGCTCCGCTTGCAGGCGACGATGTCCGAGACCCATTCCTGCGCCGATCACGCCCTTTGGCGGTCGAATCTGGACCTTCATGAATAATGCAGGCTAAGTAAACGTCCTGACGGAAGCCGGCCCGCCAGGCCCGGCGACGTGCACGAGCAGCTGTTTCCGGAGGTTCGAGCCGTGGACGGCGCGCTAGGCCACCCCAGGTGAGGAGATCTCGACCCTGCCCCAACCGTTACACCCCCCGGCGACTGCGGCCCGCTGAGAGGCCGTCAGCGGCCTAAGAGCCGTTTCGACCAATAAAATCGGGGGGGGGGGTGCGGACCTGCGCGGGGGTTCCGCGGGGCGGCCGCCGTCGACGTTGCCCTCGAGCTGCAGGGCGCGCAGCCGGCACGCCCGCTGCTGAACGGCCCCCTCGGTTCGGCCGAGCCGATCGGCCAGGTCGACGATCCGGCGGCCGCCATGCTCCCAGTCGAGCGCCGCGGCCAGGCGAACGGCCGTATCCTCGGTTTCCGTCCAACGGCTGCCCATCGCAATAACATATCTGAGTAACACCGATGGCCCACCGCACGTTCCAGTGAGCGCCGGAGGCAGCGTGAAGACCCCAGTCGCCGTTCAGCTGCTGCTGCCCGAGATGGGCGGGACAACCGGCTTCTACGAGGCTCGCACCGACCGCGTCCTGTGCGTTCGGTGCGCCGGGACCCCCCCGCCGGCCGGAACCCCGATCCCCGAGCCGGACTGCGGCGACCTGCACTGCAGCCGCTGCCGGCAACCGCTACGGCCCGTCAATCGCCGCGACGAACCCAACGCGGCGCCCGGGCTGTTTGCCTAGCGCAGGAGCGCCGGGCCTGAAACCGCCACGCCGCGTCGACGTCCAGATCGAGGCAAGGTGGGTTCCGGCTATGAGACTATGAGCCAGAGGCGTCGCACGAACTGCAGATAGACGGACCGCCGGTCCTGCGAACGCCCGGCGTCCGCCGCCCGTCGGACCGAGGCGTAGGGATCCTGACGAAGCGGCGCGGCAGAGCGCCGCAGCCGCGGGTTGGCATTGCGGGCGACGGTTCTCGCGCTCGCGTGTCGTCGTGTCGGCATGGTTGGTTTCCTCCTCTGTGCCATAGGCAGGGCTGACCGTGACCTACCCAACCGACTATCTCAACAGGCTGTGGCGGTGCGCCGGCGCTCCCACTTTTGCATACGAATCGCTACAGCCAGACGTTCCTCGAGTCCCGAGCGGCTGCGGCCAGGGGAAACCCGGCAATCGCTCACCGAGCGCGCGGCGGCCTCGTGCGCGTCGGTGGCGCAGGCGTTGCGGGAGCGCGGCCACGAGCTGCAGACGGTCGCGCACTTCGTCAACCGGCGCGTCTTCTGCATGTTCGCCGCCGATGTCGGCCTGACGCGTGGACACTGGATCGCGATCGGCACGCTCGTGCTTGTCGCCGTCCGCCGCAGCAAGACCAACCCCGACGGCGAGACGGCCGACGTGCGCTTCGTCAAAGGGCGACGTCGCGAGCGCCGTCCGTGCGCTGCGAGAACGGCGCGGCGCAGTCGACCCGACCGACCGCGTCGTCGGTCTCTCGGCCCAGGCGATCAGCGAATTGCAGGGCGCGCGGCGACCCAACGGGTGCCGCCGCCTGCGAGCCCGCCGCCAGGTAGGACGCAACGCCGTTCGTGATGAAATATGGCCATGCCCAGTCGTCTGGTTCTTGTTGTAGTCGTAGCCGTCGTGCTCGTCTCTGCCGCCATCATCGGCGCTGCCGTCCTGATAAACGCCCACATTGAATCGGAGGTCCGACGCCGGCTAGCGGGAGCCTCCGGCAGAGCGACCACCGGAGTGCGACTTCACCCTTGATCAGGAGATCGCCGCAGCCCGCTCGCGGCTGCAGAAGTTCGGCTACACACCGTCGCCATGGCGGCTGCCGGAGGCGAACGTTCGCCGGTTCCGCAACCGCCTGCACGGCCTGCGCGACCGCTGGCGGGCGGGCAGCGTGTCGCGGGCAGAGGCTGGAGCAGCGCGTGGGGCGCCCTTGGGTAGCGCACGCGGCGCACGCCGACACGTGCTGTCTGCGCCGTGCAGGTCCTGGTGCGGGCAGGCACTGGCGGGCGGGCAGCTAGTCGTAAGCCATGCTGGACGGGTGGAACGTGTGAATCCTGGTATACGACGGAGTTGCCCCGGGGTCGTGTTCGTAAAGGTGACACGCCGAAAAGGTATTCAGCTTCTGTCCAATAAGAACTGCCATGGCCAGCGGGCACGCCAGAAACAGGTGCAGATTCGCCCGCTTCATCCCCAGATCTTCCCGCACCTGCCGGGCCCTCTGGATTGCCGACAGCACGAGTCCGACACCCTGCTCAGGCGAAAGCACGCGTCCCGGCGTGAACGATCCCGACTTTGGCGCACAGTGCACATAGGCCCGGCATGCAACGCCCAATTCCGCAACGGCATGTTCGATGTTCGCCGACACCCCGACGGCAAGCAACAGATCCTCGGACGAGGGGTCACCCTTGGTCACGGGCGCTTCCATTGGCACCTCACTACCCGGCAAGTCCAAGGACCAGCGTTGGGGCTCCCGCCCCTCTACGAACTGGGACCAGACGAGCTTGAACCCGGCTCTTGGCGAGTAAACAGCTCCGACTAGGGCTCCCAACGGGAGGGGGGCCACGCCTTCGCCAACCAGGCAAGGGTTTGGAAACGTCGCAATGAGCCTGCTCGCGCCGTCGACCAAGCCCTTCTCGAAGGCGCTGTACCCACCTTCTACAACCTTGCGCCCGTTGAACTGAGCCGAGAAGTCGTGCGTCAGACTGCAAGGCGCCGCCGGGGGACGACGCGCGAACACGCCGATCGACAACGGACCGTCCGCTCGCATGTCTCGAATCGCTCGGAGCCGGGCCTTGACTGCGCGGCGCGCGATGGCCTCCGCGTCCGCCGACCCTATCGTCTCACCCTCGATCCTGTGCATGTTCCAGTACCCGAGGTCCTGAAAACCTGCGGGCGAGTCCAGTGCGGCATCGGCGTCGCCATAGTCGAGCCCGATCAGCACCGGGACGATCCAGAAGCCGTCTCGTGCCGCGCGCCGTCTGAAGATTCGGAGCGCTTCGACCCGGCGAATGATCGCCGACGTCGCCACCTCGGGGGAAATGAGCAGGATCGCGCCCGAAAGCGATGGATCCTTGATCGCGGCAACAAGCGCCTCCTCTGTCGGTTCGTACTCCAGGTCGTCCAGGTCCCTCCACGTGGGTAGCCCGATGTGCCGGAGGGCGTCTCGCACCCGGGCAGCCTCGCTGTTCCCTGCGGCACGCGCCGGGGATCGTCGGTACGAAATAAAAACGCTCCCCGTCGGGTCTGTCATGCTGATATGTTCCTGCACGAAATGCGTTCTGCGCGCGACGCTGTCACCGGCTGCCGGGCCCGCTATCCGGCTGTTCCCGTCGCGCCGACCTGTCACGCCTTGCTTCCCCGAACGGCCGCGTCGGGCGCATCCTCCGGGCGATCTCCAACGCCGCGCTGGCCTCGACCGCTCGCGATGGGAAGGCGTTCAGCACGATCGCGGGCAGCAGCCGCTGCGTTAGATCCGAAAACGTAAACCCGTCACCGTCGCCCCCATCGCCGCCATCCGCTGCACCGGTGGCGTCGACGATTCCCTCGATTTCCGCATTACACAGACCGAGCTCCTCGAGGGGATCGACCAGCACCGCGCGCCGTTGCCCTCGGTCCGGCCGACGGAAGCTGAGGATGTCCGCGGCGCGCCGCTGCACGGCCGGGTCGAGGGCGTCGAGCCTGTTCGTACACATGATGACGGCCACCGGCAGCCTCGCCTTGGCGAGGCGGTCGACACCCCGGATGAGCGCATTAACGCCGGCCCGATCCTCATGGTGCATCTGCGCCGCCTCGCGCGACTGCGCCAGCGCATCGGCTTCGTCGATCAGGAGAATCACGGCGCCGCGGGAAGGCTCGCCGCCGACTCCCGCGAGCTTCGAGGCCTCAGTGTAGGTGCGGTCGAACGCCGCAGACAGGAGCTGGGTCATTTCGCCGACGCGCCCTTGACCACGGGCCGACAGGCTCATCGGGAACAGGGTGATGTCGATCTTCCGTTCACGTGCCACGGAATCCCCAATCGACTCGGCCAGCGCCGATTTGCCGCACCCCACATCCCCTTCAAGGACTATCAACGGGGGTCTCGCCAGGATCGTGTCGAGCAGACTCGATGCGCCATTGTGGAACCGGTCCGACCACTCCCACAGGGCGCTCGGCGCGACCAATAGCGTGAGGATCTTGAACAGGCGGTCCTTGTGGTCGTGGAGTCCGACGAGGCTCGCGAGGCGTTCCCGTGCATCCGGGTCGGGATAGATGAGCGCCGGATCGAATAGGTCCTCCGTTTGCAATGTCTCCGTCATCCCCAGCTCCTCACCGTGGCCCGTTGCAGGCCGCGACCGCCGGCCGAATAGGCGAGGTCCTGCTGCATATAGCCGTGGATCCCGGGTTCAGGCGCGACTCCGCGAACAAACGGGAGGCTCTTCTCAATAAACGTGTCTCTTTCCGAGGCGGATAGCGCGTCCCATGCTCCCGAGTAGGTCAGGTAGCTGTAGAATGATGCGCCGCTGATGTCCGCTCCGGGACGGACTCGACCCGGGTCGTCGCCGAAGCCCGGGTCCGCCAACTCGAAGGCCGTGTAGCGGAGGGTGGGTTCGATCCAGACATCGCCGCGTCTGAACCCGTAGGTCACTCTTTCCAGGAATCCCGCCGTCAGCAGTTCGACGAGTTCGACATCGTATTGCCCGATATTCTGATCCGTCGGGTATCCGTACAGCCTCTGCATCCGCTTGAGGTCTGTGGCGACCCTGTACGAAATCCGCTTCGCGTGCGCGCGCGAGAAGGTCTGGGTGCCGGTATCGGTGTAGGTGCTACTCATATTGGCATCTCAAACGTGAAACGATGGGCCGAACACGCGGCGCCAGTAGTGAAGGGTTTCCTGCTTCGTCGGCGCCGCCAAGGCAGCGTCAACAGCGTCGCCCGCGTCCAGCGCGGCCTCGACGATAGCGTCGGCCTGGCTGTCGCTGTAGAGCCTGGCGATGTTGTTCTCTTCGTTAACCGGGTCGATAATCTGCACCGGTTCGGTGAACGACCCCACCTTGCTCGCAGCGTAGTAGTCCGTGAAGACGATCTTCTCTCGCAGGTCGCTTCGAGCGACGTACGTGAAAAAGTGCTGCAGCGCCTCGGGGTAGTCGGAGAAGTCCCGGCCTTCGTCGCACAGGCGCGAGAGGACCATCTCGACCATGAACGACTTAAAGCGGAAGACGGGGTCTTTCCGCTTCAGGTTCCCCACCCAGAACTTGATCAGCCGCACGACCTGCACGAAATCCTGCGGCTGTGCGTGCTTGCGCTTCTTCGCGAAATCCAGGTGACGTGGGATGCTGGTCTTGAGGTAGGAGCCGTCATCCTGGCTGACCAAGTTGCCGTACCAGTCAGGATCGTCGTCGTACAGGATAGGAACCACATCCACGTCCAGCCCTGTGCCGCGGAACGACACCGTCACGCTGTATGTCTGCGGTTGTACCTGGTCCGGCTGGAAGTTCGGGAATGCGGCTCGGAGTCTCTCCGTGAGGTATTCGATCAGTTCCGCTACATCGGAAGGCGCCTCAGCGCCGGCGATGTAGCAGGCGACGTCTATGTCATTGAGCGACCGGAGCGCCGTCCCCTTGGCGAGGCTTCCCGACAGCAGCATCTTGCGCAGCGTGAAGTCGGGGTTTTCGGAGAGATAGCTCTCGAGTCGTTCGCGGAGTCTGCGCGCTTGCGCCCGGTAGATCTGCGCCTTGTCCTGCGGCAGGTTGACGCGGTCCTGTGCGAAGCGAACGATCTCGCGGTGGTCGACATGTTTGCGGGCCATAGAGGACTCGTCCTTGATCTCCATCAGGCCGCCCGATGGCGGTGCGGCAACACAAGACCCTGATATGGGGCCTATCCCCCGACCTTTCAACCTACTCGCGTCAGACAATCGCTCCTCTCACCTCGACGAGCGCCTCAATGGGAACCGCTACCTGGATCCCGGTGAGCCGGGCCTTCCGAATCTCGGTGACAACCCGTTCCCGCCGCGCCTCCTCGCCGCGGAAGGCGGCCCGTTTCCGGTGCCCTTCGGAGCTGCCGGAGGAACTCGGCGCGCGGTAGGGTCAGCAGGTGCCTGGTCCTGCCGGCTCCGAAGGTCTGCATGCGGGCGGCGGTGCACAAAGGACGGTTCTCCCTCGTGTCTTTAAGAAAGCGTTACAAAGCTCACAGTAGCTTACATTATACGCAAAAAAATCAGAGTGGCAACTGTTCCTCCGCGGCCGCAGGAAGCAGGACATCCAGCCGCAGTCGCGCCACCACTGGGTTCACGTCGAACGTGTCCGCGAGTAACCGAATCGCTGATTCGCGCTGGTGCGCAGGCAAAATCGGCGTTCCGATTACACCTCGAGGCGTCAGAACGGGAGCGAGCGCAGCCTGTACCAGAGGCTTGGGCATTAGAAGCACTCCCATCGCTTGATTTGCCTGGTACTCCCACCATCGGTATGGCGGTTTTCGCGTCCGTGGTGTCTCGGAACCGGAGATTCCCCCAGAGCGGCAGAGGATCTTCGGTGCCTGACCATCAAGGCCGTCACCGAACAGCGAATCCGGCCGAGTCCCGAGCGCGAAGAGATGGGCATGAAGCAGGCCGTGACCGCTCTCGTGAGCAAGGGTTGTTCGTAGTCGTCGCTCCGCGATCTGAGTGCCTTCGTCATCCAGAGCCTTGGAAACGACGATTTCCTCGACTCCCTCGGAGCTGAAGCGGGTGAACCCCAGAAGCCCCACGGGCAGATCTTTATATGACGGCTGGATCTTGAAGCGTTTCTCCACGAACCGATCGATCCGAACGGGGGCTGGTTCGGTCGGGAACAGGCCGTTCTGCTTCAGCTCATCTTCGCAAATTTGCTCGAAGTCCTTCTGCCTGAAGAACGGTTTCTCGGTGAACGGACCAGCGTTTGCGTGGAAGTTCCTCATCGTTTTTTGTTTCTTCCGCGCAGGTAGCGGAGCAGGTCTTCCGGGTCGACTCCGTCCTCGACGACCTTCCGTAGCGCGAATCCCATCGCAGGGTTGTTAGCGGCCATCCGCCGCAACTCCCGAATAGGCGCCCGAGCATCGTGCCGGCGAAGCTCCACAACTGTCGTGTCGAGCTCGCGCGCCAGCTTCGACAACACGTCGTCGGATGGATGCCGCCTCCCAAGCTCGACGTCGGACAGAAAAGGGGCCGACACTCCCAACCTCTTGGCAAGCTCCCGGACCGAGAAATCCTTGTTTTCCCTGAGTTCCCGGAGGTGTTCGCCAAGAACCTTCATACGCCGTCAAGTGTAAGCTTACGCTTGGAGTGATTTAAAAGTCAAGGCCGATGAAGGATCGGGGCATGAGCCACTCGCTCGACGGCCAATAAATATTATCGATAATTGGCGTCCGGACCGCGCATAGTCATGCACGATCGTGCCGTTCTGCGGATTTCGCTGAAGTGGATCACCGATTCCGGGGATGTGGATCACGGATTTCGGTGAAGTGGAGCGCCCATCGGAGCGTAGCGACGTTCGTCGGTCAGTTGCCTCCCATCGGTGTCGTAGCGTCTGGTCGATATCCTACTCGTGCTGTCGTGTCAGTGAGCATCGAGGAGGTTGCCTGTGGTTCCTGTGGGCGCCGCGTGCGGCGTCCAAGGTGCTGTGGGAAACGCGCTTTCGGCGACGGCGCAGTTGCCGCCGAGCGTATCGCGCGCGTTTTCCATGGCACCGCCAGGGTCCACAGGCTGTTCGCGCCCGGCGGGAGCGTCGGGCGTCTCGCGGACGTGATCGTCATGTCGTCTCCTTCCGGCGGTTGGCGGGTGCGTCGTGCGTGCGTCGCATCGAGCGGCCCTTGAGCTCGATGCGGTGCGCGTCGTGGAGCAGGCGGTCGCAGATGGCGTCGGCCTGGTTGGGGTCGCCGATGACGGCGTGCCAGTCGGTCACGGGCAGTTGGCTGGCGATGAGCGTCGAGGCGCGTTCGGCGCGGTCCTCGATCACCTCGATGAGGTCTCGCCGCTCGGGGTCGCGCAGCGGCGCGAGCATCCAGTCGTCGATCGCGAGCAGGTCGAGCTTGGCCAGGCGGGCGAGCAGCCGGGTGTAGGAGCCGTCGCCGCGGCCGACGGCCAGCTCGTGCAGCAGGCGCGGCATGCGGACGTAGCGCGCGGCGAAGCTGCGGCGACACGCGCGTTCGACGAAGGCGCAGGCGATGAAGCTCTTGCCGATGCCGCACGGTCCCGTGACGATCACGTTGTGGCGCTCAGCGATCCACGCGCAGGCGCCGAGCGTGAGGATCTGCTGGCGATTGAGCCGGCGCGAGTGGGTGAAGTCGACGGCCTCGAGCGTCGCCGGGTAGCGCAGCTTGGCCGTGCGGAGGCGCCGGTCGAGCTTGCGCTGCTCGCGGGCCGTCCACTCGGTGTCGACGAGCAGGCCGAGCCGCTTCTCGAAGCTGAGCGCGGCGGCCTGGTCGGTGTCGAGCTGCTTTTGGAAGGCGTCGGCCATCGCGCCGAGCTTCAGGGCGTTGAGCTTGTCGACGGTCTGTTCGATCAGCATCGGTCCTCCTCTGAGGTCGCGGCCGCGTAGTAGTTGGCGCCGCGGATGTTGGCGTGCATCGGTGTCGGGTTGGTCTCGGCCGGCGGCTCGAGGGGCAGCCGGTCCTGACCGGCGGCGAGGATGTTCTTGACGGTGTGGAAGCGGCACGAGCCGAGCGCCAGCGCGCGGGTGCTGGCGGCGTCGAGCCGGGCGTTGCCGTACTGGCGTCCCAGACGCATGATGCCTAACACGGTCCGATAGCCCTGCTCAGGGTGCGGGCGGCTGTGCAGGATCCGGGTGACGAGCCGAGCGGTCGCCGGTCCGACCGTCTCGGCCCAGCGGATGAGCCGCGACGGGGTCCACTCGGCATGTGCGCGGTGGGCGCTGGGCATGTGCTCGGCCACGGTGGACGGCTGTCGGTCGTAGCGCCGGCGGTGCGACGCCACGCGCTTGCCGCGATGGAAGATCTCGACCGTGTTCGTCGTGTGGCGGACCTCGACCTGCTCGCGGACGAGTTGGTACGGCACGCTGTAGACGTGGCGGTCGACCTCGACGTGGTAGTCGATGTTCACGCGGCACAGCTTCCAGTGGGCCAGGACGTAGCGGGTAGCCGGCAGGGGGCGTAGCGCCGGGCGGTCGAGCTGCTCATAGAGGGCGCGGCGGCTGACGCCCAGCTTCTTCATCGGGCGGTCGTTGAGCTCGTCGAGCAGGACGCGGATCGCCCGGTTCAGCGCGCCGAGCTCGAAGAAGGTCTGGTCGCGGAGCCGGGCCAGGATCCACCGCTGGGCCACGAGTACGCTGGTCTCGACGACCGCCTTGTCGCGGGGCTTTCTGGGGCGCGCCGGGATGACGACGGCGCCGTAGTGGGCGGCCAGGTCCTCGTAGGTGCGGTTGACGTCGGGCTCGTAGCGGCAGGGGCGGGTGATGGCGCTCTTGAGCTGGTCGGGGATCCACAGCGTGGTGGCGCCCCCGCAGTACTCGACCATGTGGATGTGGGCGGTGACCCAGTCCGCCAGCTGCTGGGTCGCGGTCGCCTCGGCGTAGGTGAGGCTGCTCGCGCCGAGCGCGGCGACGAACAGCTCGACAGGCCGCAGCTCACCCGTGCGCCGGTCGACCAGCGTCGGCCGCTTGCCCGAGAAGTCGACGAAAGTCTTCTCGCCGGCGCGGTGCACCTGCCGCATCGACGGCCGCAGCCGCCGCGACCACTGCCGGTAGATCTCGCAGAATTGCGTGTAGCGGTAGCCGCCGGGATGGACCTGGAGGTACTCCTCCCAGAGCAGCTGCAGCGTGACCCCGTTGCGCTTGAGCTCGCGGTGGATGTGCGCGCAGTCGGGTCGGGCTCGGTTGGGCACTGGCGCCGGGCGGCGAAACAGCCGGGCCTCGAGCGCCGCGTCGTCCAGGTCGGCCGGCAGCGGCCAGCCCAGCCCGTACCGAGCCGCCCTCTGCAGATAGCGTGAAACCGAGCTCGGACCGATGACGCAGGCTTGGGCTACCTCTCGGTGGGACAGGCCCTGTTCGTACCTGAGTCGTAGAATCTCCCGAATTTTCCTCACCAGAAGCCTCCGAGTCGGCATCGCTTCGCCCTCCGTTCAAAAGGCGAAGGATCCCGCGGTCAGGCTACCGATGAGCGCTCACGATCCCGGAAACTGGGTGATCCAGTTCGGCCGAAAGCGATCCACTTCCGCCGAAATCGGTGATCCACTTCGACCGAAACAGGTGATCCACTTCCGCCGAAATCGGCGATCCACATCGTCCGAAATACGCACCGTTCGGCCATTCGGTGATGATTGTGCCCGGCTCGTCCGCCGACTCGTAGACGTACGCCTTCTACCGGTCGACGGGGTCGTCGAAGCGCAGCTCGTTCAGACGCCAGTAGCCGCCGGAACCGCGCAGCGCCTCGTTGGCGCGGGCCAGGTCCCACGGCGTCTGGCCGGCCGCGTTGCGCGCCATCGGGTTCGCCCCGGCATCGAGCAGCGCCTCGAGGGCGTCTCCCGCGTGCAGACTCGAGTCGTCCGCGTCGGTGTAGTGGGCGGCCAGGTGCAGGGGCGTGTTGCCGTACTCATCGCGCACATCGAGTCGGGCGCCGGCGGCGAGCAGAGTGTCGATCGCGGGTCCTCGGCCAGGCTTCCCGGCCGCGGCCATGCAGAGGCGTCCTGCCCCAAACGGTCCGCGCGTCCAGCCGGGCGCGGGCCGCGAGCAATGCCGCGATCACGGCCGGATTCTCGTTGGCGCGGGCCGCGTTGTGCAGGGGCGTCCAAGCCTCGTCGTCGCGTGCTTCGATGTCGGCCCCTGCGGCGAGCAGCGCTTGGACCACCGCCGGATGCTCGTTGAACCCAGCCGCCCTGTGCAGGGACGTCCAACCCTCGTCGTGCCGTGCCTCGACGTCGGCCCCCGCAGCAAGCAGCACGTTGACCATCGCCGGAGTCTCGTGGATCCAGGCCGCCCTTTGCAGAGCGGTATAGCCGTCGTCGGCTCGGACCTCGATGTCGGCCCCCGCGGCAAGCAGCACGCTGACCGCCGCCGCATTCTGGTCAAAGGCCGCCCTGTGCAGGGGCGTCCAAGCCTCGTCGTCCCGAGCCTCGATGTCAGCCCCTGCAGCGAGCAGTAGGCCAATGACCCCCAGATTCTCGTTGTACGCGGCCTTATGCAGAGGCGTCCAAGCGCTGTCGTCCCGAGCCTCGATGTCGGCGCCTGCAGCGAGGAGCAGGTCAACGACCGCCGGATTCGCGTTGTGCGTGGCCGCAAAGTGCAAGGGAGTCGAACCAGAGTAGTCCCGGGCCGCGATGTCGGCCCCGGCCGCGAGCAGCGCGCTGACGACCGCGGGATTCTCGTTGAATCCGGCCGCGTCGTGCAGGGGCGTCCAATCCCAGGCATCGGGTTGTGGCGCGATGTCTGCCCCTTCGGCGAGCAGCAGGTCCACCACCGCCGGATTCTCGTTGTGGCGGGCCGTCCAGCTCAGCGGCGTATTGCCGTACTCATCCGGAGCCGCTGCATCCGCCCCGGCAACGAGGCAGGCACGCACTTGCTCGACGGTCGCGGTCTCGAAGAACTTAGCCGTGTGCCAGTTGTCGCAGCCGACCGCGGCGCTGTCCTCCGGATCCTGCGCTGCGATGTCGACGGCCGCCGCGAGGAGCGCGGCGGCAACGAGAAGGTTCGGGCGCATGGGACCAGTTTATGGCCTACGGCGAGATGGTCGAGGCTGCCGATTTCGCACGTCGTTGGGCCGCATGATCATGCGGGATCGGGCGCTTTCGCCCCCGGGTCGTGCATACGGGCGCGACGGAATCCCGGCCGGGGCTCGAGGCCGGGGCCGATCCGGCCAATAAAACCTGGCTGTTTAACCTGCATTATTCATGAAGGTCCAGATTCGACCGCCAAAGGGCGTGATCGGCGCAGGAATGGGTCTCGGACATCGTCGCCTGCAAGCGGAGCCGGGGTTGAGCAGCCGACCGGGGGGGGCATGACGGACGCGAGGGTTGGGCAGCGACAGCCCCGCCGGGGAGCGGCCCATGCCGCCCAGGAAGCAGGTGGGCGCGGCGCAACGGGTGGGCTATCCGGCGCGCGCGCCCAGCGCGAGTGCGATGTGCCGCCACGCCTCGAGGTGCGGCGTCGAGCGCGGCAGATGCAGAACCACGCGGCGGACCGAGCGGACGACGTGGACCCCCAGCTTCAGCAGCCGGTCGCGCAGCCACGTCACCTGGCTGCGGGCACACGCAGTACGCGCCGCCCGCAATCGCAGTTCCTGCATGAGCACGTAGGCCGCGGCGGTCAGGAAGACGCGCAACTGGTTCGCCGAGAACAGACAGCAGCTCGTGCGGTCGATCTGCAGCCCATCGAGCAGTTCCTTGATCCGATTCTCGATGTCCCCGCGAGCACAGTAGACCTTCTCATAGATGAAGCGCGGCGTCTGCCGCAGATTCGTCACCACGAACCGCGGGTTGTCCCGCGGCTCGCGGTCTCCGAGGCGAACGACTTCGGCCTTGGTCACGACCCGGCGCTCGTGGTCCCACGTGCGGGCGGCGTAGCGGGTGTCGGTATAGACGTGCGCGGTCTCGCCACCGACCTCGCTCTGCGCGCGGGCCACCTGCATGGCGGACTCCGCATGCCGCTGCAACACCGCGTTCTTCGCCATCGCCACCACGTAGTCGAGCCGGGGCTCCGCATCCAGGAAATCGAAGATCTCCGGGGTCGCAAAGCCCCCGTCGAGCCGGACGAGAAACCGCGCCCGCGGAAACGCGGCCCGCAACAGCGGGAGCAACCGAGACAGCAGGCCGAGGGTCCCGTCGGCGGCCACTGCCTTCCCGAGCCGCAGCACCGCCGCGCACAGATACTGCTCCGCCTCGCGGTCGAAGCTCAGAAACCCCAGCATCGGCAGATAACACCAGCCGCCATAGTGCCCGTTGAAGAACGTGAGCTGCTGGGCGCCATGCGTCAGGTCGTCGGTCGGGTCCAGATCGATCGTGATCCGGCGCGCCCGCCCGTGCAGGCGGCGCCGATGACGCTCGATGACGCACGCTGCCAACTCGCGCCCCATCCGGTAGAGCACGGTGCGGCGCGCGCCGTTCTCGAATCGCGAGATCGTGGGTTGCGACGCCAAGGGCGCGCCGGACACCGGGTCCCGCCCGAGCAACAGCTTGTGGATGGGGTCGTCGGCCAAGTGGTCGGCATCGTTGCCATCGGGATGACCGCACGCGATGCCGAAGACCCGCTGGCCGATCAGGTCCGCGAGCGTGTGCCGAATCTTCCCCGGTGCGCGTTTGTCGGCCAGACACCGGGCGAACGCCTTGACCAAGCCGTACACGCGCTCGGCCGCCTTGAGCAGGACGGCGCCGCCGTCGGAACTCGCGTGCTCCTGGTTGAACGTGGCGACGAGGGGCTTGTCGAACAGATCCGGGAACAGAACAGCCTGTGGTATCGTGTGAGGCGTCACGCAGGGGTCTCCGTTGTGGCTAAACGCTTGTGGACACTACGTTTGTACCACACGGAGGCTCCTGTGTCTCTCCCAAAACAACACCTTCACGCATAATCCGGGCTAGTGGGTGTGTCACTAGAACAGGTTTACGGTTAGATTTCCATGGTGGCCCAACACGGCGGCCTCGAATCCCCCCGGAAATCGGGGGTTTCGACGGTCTCGTCGGGTACAGGCGGGTGATGTGAAGCCATTTCCGGGACACACCACTAGCGTCGCTGCTTGCCAGTTTCGTCTTCGGCATGCGCCGGCGCGGTCGGCTCCCGCACGGCCGCCGCCGGGTTCACCGGGAGGACCTGGCTGACGACGAGCCAGTCGCCGAGCATGCGGACCTCGGCCGGCGAGAGCACGAGCGTCACGCCCTTCGCGACGACGTGCTTGGGCCCCTGGACAGCCGCCGCAGAATTCCCCGGCAGGGGCCGGCTGACCATGGGCGCCGACCCAGAATTTTGGGTGGGTCCGGATGTAGGCCGCCATGTGCAGCGGAGTCCTGCTTCGCCTCATCCAGTGCAGAGCGAACTCTTGATCGCAGTCGTCGATTCAGATTGATCGGCGGGATCGGCGCCGGCATGTCGGATGCCGCTGTCGACGGCCGCCTGGCACGACTCGGGATGGATTGCATGGGAAATTCGCGCGCCGTGACGCGTCGTCCGGCTGACCACATCCCGTGCCTGCCTCAGATCACGATGCGCTCGATCTCGTCGACGGTGATCGTGTCCGCCGTCCGGTCGTAGAGCTTCGTCGTCTTCGGAGAGGCGTGCCCGGCGATCTGCTGCGCGTGCTCGAGCGTCCCCCCGTTCGACAGATACGCCGTGATCCCCGTCGCCCGGAACGTGTGGCAGCAGGTCGAGGGCGGCAGATCCGCGGTCAAGGCCCGCCGCTTGATCATGGCAGGACGAGGCGCCGCGACAGCGGCCGGCCCGTCAGCCGGCGAGCCGCGGGGTCGACGCTCTGGAAGAGCGCCGAGTTGCTCGATGGCGTCGGGGATCGCGAGCAGCCAGCGCAGGCCAGCGAGCACCGCTGCCGCCTGCGAACCCATGGCCGGCATCGCCAGCCAGCACGCCAGTCGGGCCGACGTTGGCCGGCCGCGCCGTTCGCGTTAGAGAGCGCCAGGATGGTTCCTTCAACTACACTACTACTCGTGGCGGGTGGGAGAACAAGGAGCTACGAATGAAAGACGTCATCGCGCTGCTGAATGACCAACGGTCTGAATTGCTGGACAGTGTCGCTCGAATCGATGCGGCGATCGCCGCCCTTGGTGTGACGCCGCGCCCGTCCGCGCCTTCCAGGCAGCCTGCGAAGCGTAGGCGCCGCGAGATGTCAGCCGAGGCAAAGCAAGCGGTCTCGGACCGGATGAAGAACTATTGGGCGGAACGCAGGAAGCAGGTTGAGCCTACCAGCAGCGGTGACGCTAATAACACGGACGATGCGCCGACTGAGGCGTAAGCAACTGCCGCAGTGAGTTGCCGTCCGTTTCGGTCTTTGCATTTCCGCCGAAGACCAGCAGGGGCGTTTCCGATCGACATCGGTCGTCATGAGAGAGCCTGCGTGGTGACAGAGTGCTGTCTGTCAACAGCACTTGCCATGCCGGAGCTCGGACTCGCTCCGGAAGGCCGGCGCGTAGTCACCGGCCGCGATTTGGGACGCGGGGGGTAAAGACCCGTCCACTGGGTTCCTCCGCCAAACCACGTTCATCAAGGACGTGTCATGATGTGAACCCGAAAGCGTTAACCCGTCCGAGGGGATCGGGGCAACCTCAGCACCTCGCCCAACTGGCGCGGCGGAGCGCAGATCGCGGCCGCGGCTAGGCCTGCCCGTGCCCCGGCGGCTGGCGAGTTGGGCGGGCATGTGCCCGGGCAACAACGAGTCGGCCGGCAAGAGTAAGGACACTGACGGAAATTACATTGCTGTGTGCCGAGCGCCCGAAGCCGCAGAAAACGGGCTCCGCCTGGATGCACTTGGCAACCTTATATCGATCACGGTCCTAAGATGCATCTGCCGTTGTGGCAGTCCTTGCCGCAGCTCCAATCGTTCCCGCTGCCGGTGGAGGGGCTGATGATGCCAGATAGGAGCGGCGGAGATCCGGATGAGGCGGCGGATTCGCTGCGCAGATGATTGGATTCAAACTACCGCACGACCGTCACGATGTTGACTGCCCGTCGATCGTCTGTGTCGCGGTCGGCGCGTCGGACCCGCGATCACCCGCACCGTAGATGAGGTTGGCGTATGCCGTCGTCGCGAGTCCAAATTGAAACATCAGAATCGCGCAGGAGATTGGCACAAAGTACCCGCCGCCACACTCCCGCCACGCACCATATGCGCTGTGTGTAAAAGGAATACCAAAGAACACAGATACGCCAACCAACTCTGCGGCGACAACAGGGGTAAAGAAATCATAAAAAAATCCCAAAAACGACTCGCGCCTTCTCAACTCCAGCATGGCGCGTCCCAAGAGCATGAAAAAAATAGCACCAAAAAAGGAGACGGCCAAATTTCTGGCTGTCTCCCAACCACTAGGGTTAACTAGAACAACTGCGTCGACTTCTTGCATGTCTTTTCTGGACTGTAATTGGATCTACATTTGCATATTGCTATCGCGATCATCGCTCCCCTAAAGTTGCAGGGTCGACTAAGTTCGACCGCGGCAAGTCCCTTTCTCTTCCCTGATAAACCCAACAACTTCGCCGTGCACAGATATCATCATCGTCTCGGATCGACCTTATTTTTAGGTAGTATTAATGACCGCATTAGTATGGTGACACTATGCGGTGATATAGCGCAGGCTCGGCTTCTTGAAGAACCCACGCAACAGGGCTGGCGTCCGCTGTAAGGACCGCATGTGGCCGAGGACGTAGCGTTTGAGTTCCTGCGGCGTCTGCAGCAGGCGTTTGCGAACCCCGTGTGTCTTCAGATGGTTCCACACGAGTTCATCCGGATTGAGTTCCGGGGAGTACGGCGGCAGGAAGAACAGCTCAAGGTGGCCGTCCGTCGACGCTACGAACTCCTGGACCGCTTTCGCCCGGTGCGAGGAATGCTGATCGACGATGAGGAAAATCGGCTGCGTCTGATTGTGCAGTAAGCGCTTCAGAAATGCGATGAAGCGCACCGCCGTCATCCGCCCGTCGACCACCATGAACCGCAACACGCCCTGCGGACTCACCGCCGACACCAGATTGAGGTTGCCCCGATCTCGTGGACAGGTTAAGGCTTTCGGTTCACGTCATGGTGTGTACATCAACATTGATTCCTGTGGTCGGTGTGGATCCCGTGCGCAGCGCGGGATCCAACGGACTTGTGGGCGCCCGTAGGGCGTCCACAGGCCGGGCACCGTCCACAGCGCCGGCCTGATGGAGCCGTTCGAACTCCAGTGGCGCCCGGTAGCCGAGCGCGGAGTGACGCCGCCGCGTGTTGTACCACCCCTCGATGAACTCGAACAACGCCGCCCGTGCTTCGGCGTGCGTTGACAGCGTCGTTCGGTCGAGCAGCTCGCACTCCAGGGTCGCGAAGAAGCTCTCGGCCATCGCATTGTCGAAGCAATCACCGACCGAACCCATCGATAGCGCGACGCCCCGTTCCCGGCAGCGAGCGCCGAAGGCCAGCGAGGTGTACTGGCAGCCTTGGTCGGAGTGATGGATGACCGCCTCGGGCCGCCGTTGCGCCACGGCCATCTCCAGCGCCTCGACCACCAGCGCGGTGCGAAGATGCCCCGCCATGGCCCAACCGACGACGCGCCGGCTGAACACGTCGAGGACGATGGCCAGGTACAGGAAGCCGGCCAGGGTCGGGACGTAGGTGATGTCGGCGACCCAGAGCCGGTTCGGCGCGTCCGCCTCGAAGCGCCGCTCGACCCGATCCGGGGCCGGGCGGGCCTGGGCATTCCGGCGTGTCGTGCGAGGGCCGCGGCGCCGGCTCACCCCGGCGACGCCGACGGACCGCATGACCCGGGCGACCCGCTTGCGGCTCACCGCGACACCGCCCTCGGTCAGTTCGGCGTGAATCCGAGGAGCACCATACGTCCCTCGACTCCGGCCGTGAATCGCCTGGACGCGAGCCCGGAGCTCGGCATCGGCCCGTGCCCGAGCCGACGGAGGACGACGACGCCACGCGTAGTACCCGCTCGGGGAGACACCGAGCACCCGGGCCATCGTGGCGACACGGAAACGAGCCTGATTCGCGCTCATGACCCGGTAGGTCTCCCGGGTCGGGTCTCCCGCGCGAACCAGGCCGTTGCCTTTGCCAATATCTCTCGCTCTTCGCGCAGGCGCCGGTTCTCCCGGCGCAGCCGGCGAAGCTCTTCACGCTCCTCCGCGCGCAGCCCGTCGCTGCGCTCGCCCGCATCGCGGCCCACCTGCGCGACCCAGGTTCGGATCGCCTGGGACGACGGCTCGAACTCGCGAGCCAGGTCCTCCGGCGCACGTCCGGACCGAACCAGGTCGACCATCTGTTGCCGGAACTCCGCCGCGTACGGTGGTCTCGCCTTCGGCATCGCGGATACTCCTTCTCCCCCCAAGAGGATAGGTGTCCACGAAACCGGGGCAACTTCAGATTGAGCCCGAACCGTTTGCCAGTCGCCGGCACCACCGGTGTTTGGCCCATCGGCGCCCACGTGGTGCCCGAATGATGGCTGTTCGACCGCACGCCCGCT
>CBDHCM010000006.1:0-4634121 GCA_965261105.1 Candidatus Aldehydirespirator sp.
CCTACAGCCAGCGGAACGACGGGAAGCGGTACCGGAAGGGGGACGACTGGTCCGAGCGCATTGCCACCGGGATTGCAACGCGTCTCGGTCTCCCCGCGGCTCGTACGGAGCTCGCCATCGCGCGTGTCGGTGGCGACCCGGTCTATGGCGTGATCAGCAAGTCAATACTCGTCGCGCCCTCTGATCACGACACGCATAGCGAGGAAGAACTGGTCGACGGCAATGAGCTTCTACCCGATCCTGTGGTTAGGGGCAACCGCAAGGGGTACACCGTCGAGGCGGTCCACCACGCGCTTCATGGAGTCGGGCCTCCCGTCGGCATAGAGGGCGATCTCAGTGCTTGGGACGTCTTCGCTGGCTACCTCATCTTGGACGCCGTCGTGGGCAACACGGATCGTCATGAGGAGAACTGGGCCGTGATCGAACGAGCTGGCGATCGACGTCTCGCTCCGACATTCGATCACGCCTCCTGCTTGGGATTTCAACTCGATGACGACCAGAGACATTGCCGTCTGTCCACGAGCGACAGCGGGTACACGCCCGAGGCTTGGGCCGACCGGGCTGGCTCGACGTTCCATGGCAGCCCGCATCCTGTGACTGCCGCGGTGAGAGCAATGACGATTTCTGATACGGGAACCGGCCGTCCTTGGCTGAGCCGGTGCGAGGATGCGGATTCTCTCGTCGAGCCGGTGTGGATGGTTCCCAAACACCGGATGTCGACGCCGGCACGCGAGTTCGCGGAGCGCGTGCTTCGACGGAATTGTCATCGTCTGCTCAAGGAATCCCACTAGTGTTGATGTCACACCCCGGCCGTACGGTGATTCCCATGACCGAGAATGGAGAGCGTCGCCTCTACACGACTTGGCGCAACCCCGACGGCTTGATCCGCCCGGTGGGCGTGTTGACGCGCCGATCAACGACTGACGGAGAGTCCTACCGTTTCGTCTACGTGAAGGCAGCCGAACAATTCGACGGCTTCAAGTGCCTTCCTGGCTTGCCCGACTTGCACTGCGTGTATGAGAGTGGGCGCCTGTTCCCGGTGTTCCGCAACCGGCTGATGCCGCGCCGCCGGCCCGACTACAGCGACTTCGTCCAGAGACTCAATCTAGACGCGGAGACGGATCCCTTCGAGGTTCTGATCCGCAGTGAGGGTTGGAGGGCGACGGATCGCATCGAGGTCTTCGCCCATCCCGATCGAACCTCTGACGGCGAGCTCACCACGCTGTTCTTCGTTCGCGGCATCCGTCATCTTGACGCCGCCGCGGCAGCCGTCGGCGAAGTGAGAGTGGGTGACGTGCTGGAACTTGAGGAGGACCCAGACAATCCGGTGAACCAGCGGGCGATCCTCGTGAGCACTCGCACCGGTCGCAAGGTGGGCTGGGTACCGGACTGTCTGATCGAGATGGTCCACGATCTGCGCGAGATGACAGCTGTTGAGATCAGGGCCGAACATGTCAACCCCGACACGTCTCCGCCCCACATGCGGTTGCTCTGCAGATTGAGAGCGCTGTGGCCTGACGACTACGAGCCCCTTTCAGGACCCGAATATCAACCCATCGCAGCCTGATCCGCCGGGAGCGTCACACGGAACAGTGACGAAGAGCCCACCCCGGCGGGCTCGCGGTCAGGCGACCTGGTGAAGGAGTGGGCGGCCTTCGATCACCGCGAGCAGGTTGGTGTACTCGGCTCGGCGGGCGGCCACGTCGAGCACCAGGCCGGCTTGGGCGGAGTGTGGGGTCAGCACCACGTTGGCCCCCCGGTCGGGGGCCAGGGCCACGAGCGGGTTGTCGGGCCGGACCGGCTCCCAAGCGAATCTGTCGGTGGCCACGCCCCCCAGATGGCCGGTCCGGTGGGCCCGGGCCACGACCTCCTCGTCGAGCAGAGTGCTGGCCCCGGCGTTGACCAGCAGCGAATCCGGCCTCAGGCGGCTCAGGAGCCTGTCGTCAGCGATGCCGGCCGTCTCCGCGGAGTGGGGCAGCAGCAGCGCCACCACGTCGGACCGGCCCAGCAGCTCGTCGAGATTGGCGTAGGCGATCTGCGGCTGCTCCTCGGGCCAGTCCGGCAGCCGGTTCCGGCGATGGTAGAGCAGCGTGCAGCCGAAGCTGACGAGGCGCAGCGCCAGCTTGGTCCCAATCTCGCCCAACCCCACGATCCCGACGGTGCAGTCCCGCAGCGACTCAACGCGTTAGTTCGACTGGGCGCCGAGTCGGCTTGCCGCGATGGCTGCGATCACCAGGCCGATGCCGAGCAGTTCCTGGCCGCTCGGCACCTGGGCGAGCGCGGCCAGCCCCACTAGCGTGGCCGTCACCGGCAGAAGCGCCTGCAACACGGCGAAGCGGTGCGGGTCGACCCGACGCATCACCGCCTGGTCGATTCGGTATGGGATCACGTTCGACAGGAGACCTGTCGCCACCGCCAGGGCCAGCACCAGCGGCGAGTCCAGCGCTCCGCCCACCGCAGCCGCGCCAAAGGGGCTGATGGCCACCGCACCGGCGAGCATCCCCAGGCCCAGCCCGTCCACCGAGGCCGGGCTGCGGGCCACCCGGTGGCCGAGCAGGATGTAGCCGGCCCAGAACGCTCCGGCCAGCAGCGCGAAGGCCACCCCGGGGCCGGTGCCATCGGCCTCTACCCCGGCCAGCACCACCACGCCCGAAACCGCCAGCACCAGCGCTCCCGCCGACCGCAAGCTGCGGGCCCCGGCTGCGGCCACCGCGATCGGGCCGATGAACTCGATGGCCACCGCGTTGCCCAGCGGCAGCCTGTCCATGGCCAGGTAGAAGCACAGGTTCATGGCGGCCAGCGACACACCGAAGGCTGCGGCCCTCGCCAGCATCGCCGGCTCCCAGCGACGCCGCCACGAGCGTCGCAGCAACACGATCATCGCGGCCGCGCCCAGCACCCGAAGCAGCGCCACCCCGGTCGGCGCCAGCTCGTCGAACAGAGTGGCGGCCACGGCCGCCCCCAGGTACTGCGACACCGCTCCGACCACGAACAGCGGCTCCGGGGCGAGCGAGACCGGCCTGCGCATCATCTCAGCATCGCGAAGGACGAACTTCGCCGCCCGGAGTTGGACGGAAGGCCGCCGGCCCGTGCATCAGCAGCGCCGGTAGCGTGAGGCCATGGCACTAGACGATCAGCTCGTGAACCGGCTCACCTGGAAGATCCCCAACGCTCTGGCCCTGATCGGCTCGCGCGCCGGCACCGAGCGCAACGGCATGACCGCGAGCTGGATCACCCAGTTGTCAATGGAGCCGGTCCTCATAGGTGTCGGGGTGGACAATACGGCGGTGACGCACCGTCTCATCTCCGAAGGCGGCTCGTTCACCGTGAACCTGTGGAACGCGGAGGACACCCGGGTGTTCGTCAAGTTCTCCAAGCCCGCTGCTTACGCCGATGGAACCCTCAACGGCCGGGCTGTTGGAGAGGCGACCACCGGCGCGCCGGTGTTCGAGGAGGCCATCGCCTGGATGGACTGCGAGGTGCGCCACGCCATAGACCTGGGCACCCACACCCTGTTCGTGGGCGAGCTCGTCGACGGCGCCGTCCTCCTCGACGAAGCCCGCTCGGCCTCCATGAGCGACACCCGCATGAAGTACGGAGGCGTCAAGCGCCACTGATCGGCGATAGCAATCGCTCAAAAATGTAATTATATTCCCCTATTGCCAGGCTATATGCATCTAGTCCTCACAGTAACTCATGCAGATGTAAAGTAATGTCTCTTGTGAGCTGATAATGTAAACAAATGGCCCGTCCGCGAGCCACGCCTTGGCCTACCGGACCCCGAACGGTGTTCTTCGACGATGTCGGCTCGCGGCCGATGATCTCCAGGGCCATCCGGGAGGGCAGAGTCCGCCGACTCGCAACCAAGGTCTACACCGCTGACCTTGCGAGTTCCCCTGAGGACATCATCCTCGAGAATCGCTGGCCGATCCTCGCCAAGTTTCTGCCGGGAGCTGTCATTGCTGACCGGTCCGCCGCGGAGGGCGGTCGGGTCGTCTCGGGCCGGCTCTTTGTGGTGTCAGATCTCCCCCGCCAGTCAATTCGACTGCCTGGACTAGAGATACGGGTCCGGTCGGGCACACCCATCGAGGCTCCTGTGCCGGATCTGCCGTGGCCCGACGGGCTGAGGATGTCGAGTCCGGCCCGGACTCTGCTCGACAACCTCGCAGAGTCTCGCAGCCGGGCTGGGAAGGCAGGGCGCACCCTCAATCTGCCGGAACTGGAGGACTGGCTGGCGCGCAAGGCTCTCGCCTGGGGGTCCGAGCGACTTGAGAGGCTGCGCCTCGACACCATCTCGCTGGCGGAGGCCATTGGAGCCACACGCCAGATGGCGGCGGTCGGGCAGCTCTTCGACCAGGTGTCGGGGCGCCTGCCGCTTCGACCTCAGGCGGGATCGCTGCTGGTGGCTCTTGCTCAAGGCCGGGCCTGGGATGAGCGCCGGGTGGTCATGTTCGACCGCGCGGCCCGTGACTTGGCCCAGCTCGACTCGAGCCCGGTGCCCGAATGGCTTCCGACCCCGGAGACTCCGGGCGAGTTGCCGTTCTATGAGAGCTACTTCTCCAACTACATCGAGGGCACTGAGTTCACGATCGATGAGGCCAGGCGCATCGTTGAGACCCAGCAGCCGCCCGCGGCCCGTCCCGCTGACGGGCACGACATCCTCGGCACGTACCACTGCGTTTCGGACCCGATCGGACGAAGCACCACTTCGGATGACCCTGACGAACTGGTCAGGCACCTGATCGATCGCCACCGGACGATCCTGGCCGGCCGCCCCGATCAGGAGCCGGGACACTGGAAGACAGAAGCGAACCGGGTCGGAGCCTATGACTTCGTGGCTCCGCAACTTGTCGAAGGCACCTTGCGCAAGGGACTGGCATTCGTGATGGGCATTCCGTCCGGGATCGGTCGGGCCCTCTTCATGATGTTCGTCGTATGCGAGGTGCACCCGTTCCGCGACGGCAACGGCCGCGTGGCGCGTGTAATGATGAACGCCGAGTTGTCGGCCACAAATACATCGCGGATCGTGATTCCAAGCGTGTACCGCGACGAGTACGTCGCCGGCCTGCGGCGCGCGTCGCTGAGTGATGGCGATGTCGGCGGGCTCGTCCGGGTCATGGCCTACGCCTGGCGATGGACAGCTGCCATGCCGTGGGCCGACCGGGCCGCCGTCGAGGGCCAGCTTGAGGCCACCAACGCGCTGCAGGATCCCGTGACCGCCCAACAAGCGGGTTTCCGCCTCGAACTACCTTGACGGGTCGCTGCCGGCTCGGCGGCTGACAGGCGGCTCGTTCAGGCGTAGAGGTGGGAGGCGCTTCCCATGGGGACCCGCCCCGGCTCGGGGTTGGTTACCAGTACCTCGCACTCCATCCGGTCGGGATCCCGGAAGAACAGGCTGAGCTTGCGGCCGAAGTCGGTGACGGTCCCGTCGGTGGCCCCGCCCGCCATCAGCCTGGCGCGGATCTCGTCGAAACCCTCGAGGCTGATCCCGGCGTTCCCCATTGTCGCGGATCGTGCAGGGGCGTGTCATATTCGGAGCGAGTGTCCCGAACGAGCTTCCTGCCAGCGGCGCGGCAGGCGCGGCACCACCCCCGCTTGCGGAACTTGCGATGCTCACATCGCTCTGACGCGGCAAGCGTCGACAAATGTCTGATGGTGTCCTGGTATCTGTCCCAGGCGGCTGTCCTTGAAGCCTTCTCGGCCGCCCGATTACGTTCATAGGCCATCCACCACTGGCGGTGCGCGCTGATTTCTTCGAGGCTGGCGTCGAGGTCAGCGAAGCGGGCGGACGCGTACCCGAGGGAGTGATCGAAGGTGTCGGGTACGGCGACGTTGCGCGGTGCGTAGCCGTTGATTTTCTCGCTGGTGATTTTGGATAGTCGTCGCGTCAGGGCGACGAGTTCCCGTCCGGTGATGCGGGCGGCTTTCCCGTCGATGAGCAGATCCACGAGTGGCTCGGAGAAACGGCGGTGAGGACCTTCACCTGCCCTCGTGATCCGCGTGTCTATCTCGGCGTGGCGGTAGGCGGCGGCGATCCCAGATTCGGTGAGCGTCTCAGCGGCTTCCACCGGCGTGAGCTCGATGCCGCTGTTTGTCGGCCGCGTTACGGTTCTTCCCTGATCGTTCATCGTGAGCAGGTCATGAGTATAGGGCTGCGCCGTCATGTTGGGCCGAGGAGCGGCATCTCATCTTGGATTTTCTTCCTATCGGCGCGACGGCGCAAACACACTGGTGCCGATCGAATCGCGGAATGCGTGCCGGCGCCAGTTGTGAAGGTGGCCATATGGCCGAGGATGGGGCGAGCCCCGCTTGAATGGGTCGCCATGATCGGGTCAGAGACATCGCCGACTGCTGCCGACGGGGAGCACTACGTCCAGAAGGACGTTACGGACTGGTCGATGGCGAGTCGGGAGCCGCTCGGAACGAAGCCGAAGCGTTGGCTCAGGGATCCACAGGGTGATCGCTGGCTCATGAAGTACACCACCTACAACCAGCGTCACGACGGGAGGCGATACCGCAAGGGCGACGATTGGTCGGAGCGGATCGCCAATGGGGTGGCCGAACGGCTCGGCGTCCCCGCGGCTCGAACGGAGCTTGCCGTAGAGAACGCCGGTGAGATGGCGAGCTACGGCGTCATAAGCAAGTCGGTGGTCGCAGCGCTCACCGGCGACGAGTTGCAGAGTCCTGAGGAGTTGATTCACGGCAACCAACTCGTCTCCATAGAGGTCGTCGGCCGAGAGCGGGTCGGGTATTCTGTCGAAGCGGTTCAACAGGCGCTCGATGGCGTTGCGGTTCCCCACGGCGTTGGTGATGACGTCACGGCATGGGACGTGTTCGTCGGCTATCTTCTGTTGGACGCAGTCGTCGGCAACACAGATCGTCATGAAGAGAACTGGGCTGTGATCGATGGAGCCACGGGTCGCCGTCTCGCAGCCACTTTCGACCATGCCTCGTGCCTGGGCTTCCAACTGGATGACGAGCAGCGGCAGAGTCGCCTGCGTACACGCGATAGCGGCTACACGCCCGAGGCGTGGGCTGACCGAGCAAAGACACCGTTCGAGGGCCAACCACATCCGATCTCTGCCGCATTGCGCGCATTGGAGTTGACAGATCAAGCCGTCCGCAACCACTGGCTAGGCCGATGCGAGAAGGTGGATCGCCTCGTCGAGCCAGCCTGGATGATCCCGGAGGGGCGCATGTCGCTCGCAGCGCGCGATTTTGCTGAGCGCGTCTTACGGCAGAATTGTCAGCGTCTGCTACAAGCCCTCCGGTAGGATCGGCGTCACACCCCCATCGTACGGTGATCCCCATGTCCGAGAAGGGCGAGCACCGCCTCTACACCACCTGGCGCAACCCCGACGGCATGATCCGCCCGGTCGGGGTGTTGACGCGCCGGGCGACGGGCGACGGTGACTCATATCGTTTCGTCTATCTGAAGGCAGCCGAGCAGTTCGACGGCTTCAGGTGCCTTCCCGGCTTGCCCGACCTGCACCGCGTCTACGAGAGTGAGGGGCTGTTCCCGGTGTTCCGCAACCGTCTGATGCCCCGGAGTCGACCTGACTACGGCGATTTCGTCAGAGAGTTGGATCTCGATGTGGAGACGGACCCCTTCGAAGTGCTGATCCGTAGCGAGGGTTGGCGGGCGACGGACCGGGTCGAGGTCTTCGCGCATCCCGAACGCACGCCCGACGGCGCGCTCACGACCTTGTTCTTCGTGCGCGGCATCCGGCATCTGGACGGCGCTACCGCAGCGGTTGACGAGGTGCGGGCAGGCGATGTGCTGGAACTTGAGGACGAGCCCGACAACCCCGTGAACCCTCGGGCCATCCTTGTGAGCACCCGCACGGGTCGCCGGGTGGGCTGGGTTCCCGACTGCCTGGTTGGGACTGTTCACGAGCTGCGGGAGCTAGGCTCAGTCGCCGCAGCCACGGCTGAGCATGTGAACCCTGACACGTCGCCGCCGCACATGCGGTTACTGTGCCGGCTGAGGGCGCCGTGGCCCGACGGCTACGAGCCGCTCGCTGGCCCCGAGTACCAGCACATGGCAGCCTGACGGATCCTCGATCGGCTTGGTCCGGTGGTCTAGGCGTAGAGGTGGGAGGCGCTTCCCATGGGGACTTGGCCCGGCTCGGGGTTGGTTACCAGCACCTCGCACTCCATCCGGTCGGGATCCCGGAAGAACAGGCTGAGCTTGCGGCCGAAGTCGGTGACGGTCCCGTCGGTGGCCCCGGCCGCCATGAGCCTCGAGCGGATCTCGTCGAAACCCTCGAGGCTGGCCGCGTGCAGGCCGATGTGGTCGAGCCGGCCCCGTCCGAACATCGGCGTCTGGTGGTCGGCCTGCTCGTTGCCCTCCATCTCGAAGACGTTCAACTCCGTGGCCGGGCCGATGTTGATCACGGTCATGCGAGGCCCGCCGGGGAACTCGTCCCCGTCGCTCTCCACGGTGGCGCCGAACATCTCGATGTAGAAGGCCTGGAGCCGGTCGGAGTCCTTGGTGATCACGGCCACATGGTCGAGTCCCTGGGTGAGCATGAGGCTGCTCCCTTCAATTGCCGACGGAATCGGCGCTCTCGTACGTGGAGGTTGTTCTATCGGCTTTGGAGGCTCCGGCCGACGGCGAGGAAACCACAGCGCTCAGGCTGCGGTGAGCCGCGCGTAGCGGTTACCGCGCTTGAATGTCGTCGATGACGAGGGTTGACGCCGTGCCAGCCGTTCACGAGCACTACAGGGAGGTCGATGTCACGGACTGTCGAGAAGCAACTCTTGGGTGCCCTCGCTGCGCATTCGCTCCCAGTTGCTCGCGGCGAGGGCGGTGGCGCGTTCGGTGACGGCGGTTCGCAAGGCTCGCTGCGCATTCGCTCCCAGTTGCTCGCTGCGAGCGGTCAGGGGACGATGGTGAAGAGGCCTCCGTCCAGCGGGCGCATCACGGTGAAGTGCTTGTGGTCGAGGGTGAGGATGGTCCGCGTCCGGTAGCGCTGGGCCAGCACCGCCATGGAGGCGTCGGCCACCCCGACGCCGAGGTCGCGGTAGCGCTCCACCACCCGCCTTGCGACTGCCAGGTCCTCGGCGCCCATCGTCGCCAGTTCGTAGGCGCCTCCGGACAGTTCCGCCAGCACGGCCAGTTCGGCGTCCACGCCCTTGCGCGTGGCCACAAGGTAGTCCACCTCCGCGACGACGTAGGGGGAGACCACCATGACCGGATCGTTGCTCTGCAGCCATGCCACCACCGCGTCGTGGGTTGGGCCCGACTCGCTGAAGAAGGCGATGAGCCCGCTGGTGTCGGCGATGATCATCGCTCTCCGAAGCCCTTCAAGTGGTCGTCGACCAGCTCGGCCCAGGAGTCGTCGCCGGGGATGATCCCGGAACGGGGCTCGGGACGCGACACCGCATCTTCAACGGCTCGTCGGATCACTTCGGCCTCGGAGCACGAGAGACGCCGAGCCTGGCGCTCCACAGCCCTCTTCAGCGGCTCGGGCAGATAGACCGTCGTTTTCCTCATGCCATATATGGTACCACCGCTGTCAATCGTCCGGCGGGTTCAGCGGTTGTAGCGGAGGGCGGCAGCCGCCACTAGGGCGCAGGCCGCGGTTCCGGCCCCCACCGCAACGAGGGCGTTCCGGCTGCCGAAGGCGTCCACCATCCAGCCCAGGATCGGGCCGCCGACGGCGCGCGCCCCCACGAAGACGACCCCGTACACCGCTGACACCCGACCTTGGAGCCGGGGGTCGACCGCCGTCTGGACCGAGGCGTTGGACAGGCTCAGGAACCCGCCGCCGACAATGCCGACCACGAAGATGACAGCCATGCCGACGGCGAGTTGGTGAACTGCGGCCAGCGGAACCACAGCTGCTCCGAAGACGGCCAGCAGGACCGTGAGGCTGCCCAGCCCCTCCCGCCTCGAGGACGCCATGATCACCGAGCCGATCAGGCTGCCAACGCTCATTGCCAGCACAAGGAGCCCGAAGGTGGCCCCGCCGCTCTCGAGTTGCTTGTCGGCGAGCACCGGAAGCAGCACCTCCAGGTTCCAGCCGAACAGGGTGAATGAGCACAGCAGGGCCATCGGGATTGTCACCGCCGGAGTGCGCCGCAGGTAGTCGAGCACCCCGCCTCCGGCCGCCCGGGCTTCAGCCGACACGGTCGCGGTGGTGGGCACCACCCGCAGCACCAGCATCGACGCGATCAGAGAGACCGCGCCGTTCACGGCGAAGCAGGCCCATGGCGAGGCCAGGTACAGGAAGAGGGCAGTCAGGCCGCCTCCGAGGAATCGGCCCGTCGACATCACCGACGTGTGGAGCCGGGCTGCTCGGTTGATTTCGTCGACGGTGACCACATCGCGCACGAAAGCGCGCCGCAGCGGGGTGTCGATGGCGCCGACCACCCCCAGCGCTGCGATGGCGCCGAACAGCAGCCCTAGCGGAACGTCTTCGCCCATCGCGACGGTGGCCACGGCCAGCCCGCCGGCCACGACGGCCTTCGCCGACTGCGTCGAGGCCAGCATCAGGCGCCGGTCGAAGCGGTCGGCCAGCGTTCCTGCCACCGGAGAGAGAACGACGGCCAGGCCCGACCGTACCGCGGTGCTGATTCCCACCCACAGAGCGCTGCCGGTGATCACATACACCAGCCACAACTCCGCGGCGCGGTGGGCCCACATCCCGGTGGCGTGCAGGAACTGGGCGCCCGCGTAGCGGCGGAAGTTGGGATTGCCCAGCGTGTCGGCCAGCTGGCGCAGACCGGATGTCACGTGAACCTCACAGCCCCAGTTTGACAGTGTGAGCAGGTTGTCAGACAATCTGACCGGCGACCAGGCCGATGCATGGCGCGCCTCGGGTTCCGACGGAGGGCGGATGCGCACAGGAGACAGCTACGTCGAGTCGCTGATAGACGGGCGCAACGTGATCCTCGACGGCGCCCCAGTGGACGACGTCACGTCTCATCCCGCCTTCGCCGGCGGCGTGCGCACCGTGGCCCGGCTCTACGACTTCGCGGCCGATCCCGCCAACCGCGAGCTCATGACGTATGAGTCGCCCACCGACGGCCGCCCGGTGAACCTGAGCTGGCTGGTGCCCCGCTCGGTGGACGACCTGCGCCGCCGCAGGCTGGCCATCGAGGCCTGGTCCGAGCTCAGCTACGGATACCTGGGCCGGTCCCCCGACCACGTGGCCTCGTTCTTCGCCGGCTTCTCGGGCTCTCTCGACACTTTCGCCAAGGCCGGCGACCGCTACGCCGACAACGTGCAGCGCTTCTACGAACGGGCCCGGGATGAGGACCTGTACGTCACCTACACCATCATCCATCCCCAGATCGACCGGGCCAAGGGCCCCCACGAGCAGTACGAGCCCCACCTCTACGCCTCTATCGCCCGCTCCGGCGACGACGGGGTGGTGGTGAGGGGGGCGCAGATGCTCGGCACCGGCACGTTGATGTCGGACTACGTGTTCGTCAGCTCCATCCAGCCCTTGCCTCCCGGCGCCGACGACTACGGCCTGTCGGTGGTGATCCCCGTGAACCACCCCCGGCTGCGCATCTACCCCCGCCGGCCCTACGGGCGCGACGTCACTGCGACCGGCGACTACCCGCTGTCGGCGGTGTACGACGAGACCGACGCGCTGGTGGTGTTCGACGACGTGGATGTGCCCGCGGAGCACGTGTTCGTGGACCGCGACCCGGAGATCACCTTCGCCCAGTTCACCCGCACCCCGGCCCATGTGCTGGGCAACACCCAGGCCCAGATCCGCTACGCGGTGAAGCTCAGGTTCCTGGCCGGGCTGGCCTCCCAGCTGGCCGAGTGGTCGGGCCAGTCCGCCGACCGCAACTTCCAGCTGGGCCTGGCCCGGGTGGCGGCCCAGGCGTCGGTGCCCCACGGGCTGGTGCTGGCGGGGGAGTACAACGCCACCATCGACGGAAACGGCGTGGCCCGCCCCGACCCGGAGATGCTCTACTCGGCGATGACGATGCAGCCCGCGCTGTACCGCGACATCAACTTCGCGCTGCGGGAGCTGACCGGCGGGACCACCATCCAGCTGCCGTCGTCGGTGAGCGCCTGGGACGACCCCGTGACGCGGGCCGACTTCGAGCGGTTCGTGCGCTGGCCCGATGTGGCCGCCGAGCATCGGGTGGGACTCCTTAAGCTGATATGGGACGCGGTCGGCTCGGAGTTCGCGGGCCGGCACTTCCAGTACGAGATGTTCTACGCCGGCTCGAGCTCGGTGGTCCAGGGCCGCCTGTACCGCAGCTACGACTGGGAGCGGGCCCGCTCCATGGTCCTGCGCTGCCTCGACGACACCCCCGGCCCCCATCGCGCCGATTGGCCGGAGGCCGCTCAGTGACCGGGGCCGCGTGCCCGTTCGAGGACGCCGAGGACACCTCGGCAGCCGCTCCCGGAGGCGGGGCACCGATCCCCGACGTCCTCGACACCAGCTTCCGCAGCGCCCTCGGGCGGCTGGATCGGGCCGGACTGCTGGCCAGGGTGTCGCGCACCGTCGACCCCGATCTCGAGGTGGCCGGGCTCATGAAGCGCCACGACGCCGGAGCGGCCCTGCTGTTCGAGAGCGTCAAGGCCCACGACCTGCCCGTGGTCGGCAACGTCTTCGCCACCCCAGAGTCCTCCGAGACCGCCATGGGACTGAACCGCGCCCAGCTGCGGGCCGCGCTGGCCCGGGGCATCCACATCGACGTCGAGCCCGAGCCGGCCGCCGAGGCCCCGGCCCAGGAGCGGGTGTGGCGCAAGGGATCCATCAACCTGGGCGAGCAGCTGCCGGTGCTCAAGCACGCCCCCGGCGACGGCGGGCGCTTCGTCACCGCGGGCGTCCTGATCGTGCGCGATCCCCTCACCGGCGTGCGCAACGCCTCCTTCCACCGGCTCCAGCTGCTGGGACCCGACCGGGTGGCCATCAAGATCGACCACGGACGCCATCTGGGCCGGGCCCTGGACCACGCAGTGGAGATGGGCCAGGACCTGCCGGTGGCGGTATGCGTGGGAACCGACGTGGCGCTGATCTACGCCGCCTCCACCATGGGCGCGCTCATGCCCGAGAGCCGCGACGAGCTGGGCGCGGCCGGGGGCTGCCGGGGCCGGGGGCTGCCGGTGGTCCCGGGCGTGTCTGTCGACGTGGACGTGCCCGCCGAGACCGAGATCGTCATCGAGGGTGTGATCAAGGCCGGCGAGCAGGCCCACGAGGGTCCCTTCGGAGAGTTCGTCGGCTATGCCTCGCCCGCCGGGCTGGCGCCGACCGTGGACGTGACCGCGGTCACCGCCCGCCACGAGCCGGTGTACCACGCCATCAACGGCGCCGGCCGCGAGACGATCGTGCTGCGCAAGCACGTGCTCGAGGTGGCCGCCCTGGAGGCCGTCCGGCCGGTGACGCCGATCGTGAGCGACGTGTGCATGCCCGCGGGAGGACTGCACCGGTTCCATCTGGTGATGGCGCTGTCGAAGCGGTCTTCGCGAGACGAGGGATGGGGCCGCAACGCGGCGATGGCCGCCTTCGGAGCCCTCAAGGATCTCAACATGATCATCCTGGTTGACGACGACATCGACATCCACGACCCCGTCGACGTGGAGTACGCGCTGGCCACCCGGTTCGACGCCGCGTCGGATCTTGTGGTCCTGCCACAAATGCGCGGCCACGAGTATGTGCGCACCTCAGTGGCCGGCGTGGGCACCAAGGCCATCCTGGACGCCTCGGTGCCCTATGAGCGCCGGGCCGACTTCGAGCGGATCTCCTTCGCCGCGCCCTCCGACGGCGGCGCTGAGCTTGACGCCGCCTACTCCGGGGCCACTGTTCTGAGCTGGCTGGGCGGTCAGCCATGAAGCTCAGCCGCGAGACGCTCGCCGACCGGCTGCAGGAGCAGCTCAAGCGCCAGATGCTGTCGGGCCGCCTGGCGCCGGGCGCAGCCATGCCGTCGGAGCGCGAGCTGCGCGAGGCCTTCGGCGTGGGCCGCACCACCGTGCGCGAGGCCCTCCAGGGGCTGGTCTCATCCGGTTTCCTGGCCCGGGACGCGGGCCGGCTGATCGTGCGCCACCCCAGCGACATCAGCCCCCGCATGCTCGACCTCGCGGCCAGGGCCTCCGGCGCCTCGGTGGAGCAGGTGTTCGACGTGCGCAAGCTGCTGGAGATCCACGCCGCCGGCCTGGCCGCAACCAGCCGCACCGCCGACGATCTCGCCGAGCTCGCCGGATGCCTGCAGCGGATGGACACCCAGGACGAGACGCAGTACCACACCGCCGACCGCAGCTTCCATTGCGCGGTGGTGCGAGCGTCCCAGAACGCGGTGCTGGCCGAGCTCTACGAGGCGGGCGTCGGGCTCTTCTTCCGCGAGCCGGCCTTCTGGCGCGTATTCACCCGCGCCCCCGAGCAGCGCTCACGGGTGGGTTCGGGATACGAGGGCCACCTGCACATACACAACGCCATCGTCCGCCAGGATCCCGATCTGGCCCGCGAGCAGATGCGGCGCCATCTGCAGCAAGTGGAGCGGAGCCTGCTCGACATAATGCACGAGATAATGCACGAGACGCTCGGCGCGGCCGATGATCCGCCGCCGGAATCGTCCCCCACATCGTCCCCCACATCGTCCCCCACAGAGGAGACAGAGAGGAAGCCATGAGACAGGGATACCGGGTGATCGACGCCGACACCCATGTGACCCCCTCCGTCGAGGTGCTCGTCGAATACGGCGACCGCGAGCTGAAGGACCGGGCCGACGAGCTCACACCCTACGTCCGGGTGACCAAGCCGACCGCGGGCCGCGGTCATCCGAACCACCCCTACGGCGTGGTGCGGGTCAACCCCCAGCCCTACAACCGGGTGGCCGGGCACAAGCAGGACGTCTCCGTGGACACCCGCGGCGCCGGCGCCAAGGGAGCGCTCGAGGGCCGCGTGGAGAACCTGGCGGTCAAGCCCATCGCCGACGGCATCCAGCACACCAACTCCGAGGGCCGCCTGGCCAACATGGACGTCGAGGGAGTGGACATCAACTTCATCATCCCCGGCACTTGGGCGCCGGGCAGCACCGCCCTTGACCTCAGCCTGGCCAAGGCCATGTACCGCTCCTACCACCGCTACATGGCCGACTACTGCTCGGCCGACCCCCGCCGGCTCAAAGGGCTGCTGCTGGCCCCCGGCGCCGACCCGCAATGGGCCGCCGACACCATCCGCCGGCACGCCGGCGACGAGTGGCTGGCCGCGGTGTGGCCGGTGCTTCCCGAGGGGCTGCCCGTAGACGATCCCGACCTCGATCCGATCTGGCAGGCGATGGACGAGGCCGACCTGCCCATCATGCACCACAGCTTCTTCTACGAGGCCCCCTACTTCCCCGGCTACCGCGACATCTGGGGCAACGTGGCGGTGGCCCGCACCGCGGCCCACGTGTGGGGCGCCCAGAGGCTCATGGCCTATGTTCTGGTGTCGGGCATGCTCGACCGCTACCGGAACCTGCGGGTGGCCACTGTGGAGACCGGCCACGGCTGGCTGCCGCACTGGATCATCCGCCTCACCAGCCAGATCGACTACGTGAAGGGCGCCGTGCCCGCCGACTTGAAGCACACGCCGCTGGAGTACGTGCAGATGGGCCGGGTGTTCTGCGCCATCGAGCAGCACGAGGGTCCCGAGATGACCAAGGCGGTGATCGACATCCTCGGCGACGGCGTGCTGATGTACGAGTCCGACTTCCCCCATCCCGAGTGCTACTACCCCAACAGCACCGACAACGTGATCTCCTGGGGCCCGGTCATTGGCGAGGTGGCCCTGCGTAAGCTGATGGCTGACAACGCGGCCCGCTACCTGCGGCTGCTGTCGGATCCCTGGGACGATGACGCGCCCAGCAGCAATGGGCAGGGCGACAATGGACGTTGAGCAGGCTTTGGAGCTAGTGCACCAGGCCCGGGCCATCGGCGCCGAGCGGGGCATCAACGTCACCGTGGCCGTGCACGACGACGCCGGGCACCCCCTCGTGGTGGTGCGGGGCAAGCGCTGGCACGGGCCCTACATGGCCATGGGCAAGGCCCGGCTGGCGGCCGCCTTCGCCAAGCCCACCAAGGATCTGGTGGCTATGTGGGCCGACCGGCCCATGTTCGGTGCCAGTCTCGTGGAGATCATCCCCGGAGGCGTCACCGTCAACCCCGGCGGTGTGCCGTTGCTCGACGACGGCGTGTGTGTGGGCGCCATCGGCGTGGGCGGAGGCTCGCCCCAGATCGACCACGAGATCGCGGCCGCGGCCGCGGAGCAATTCAACCGGTCCGAAAAGGCCAAGATCTGATGAATTTGATTCACAGACCCAAAGGAGGAAACAACAACATGCGACATATTTGGAAAAGACTGGGGGTGCCGCTCGCGGCGCTCTTCGTGCTAGCGCTAGTGGCCGCGAGCTGCGGCGACGACGAGGCGGACGAGCCCGTCGCCGCGGTTGACACCGCCGCCCTCGATGCGGCGGAGGCCGAAGCCGCGGCCGCGGGGGCCGACGCTGAGACCGCCCGGGCCGAGGCCGACGCGGCTGCCGCCGCGGCAGCCGACGCTGAGGCGGCCCTGGCCGAGGCGATGGCTGCGGCCGACACCGAGGAGGGTGTCGATCCCGCGGCTGTGGCCGAGCTTGAAGCGCAGCTGCAGGCGGCACAAGATGCCGCGTCGCAGGCCGAGTCGAGAGCCGAGGACGCTGAAGCGGCCGCCGCGGAGGCCTCCATGGCCGTCGAGGAAGAGATGGTTGAGGAGGAGGTGGCTGCCCCGACCGGAGATCCCGGATCGGTCACCATCGCCGTCACCACCGAGCCGTCCACCCTTGATCCTCAGGCTGTGAACGACCGCAGCTCGCGGGTGGTGACCTCCAACCTGTTCGAGTCCCTGCTGGGCCGGGACGCGGCGACGGTGTTGGTGCCGGTGCTCGCCACCGGCTTCCCCGAGGCGGTTGATGACGACACCTGGCGCTTCTCCGTGCGTGAGGGTGTGACCTTCCACGACGGCCAGGCTCTCAACGCCCAAGCCGTGGCCGACAGCCTCAACCGCATGCTGGACCCGGACTACTCGACCCAGCGAGATTCGTACATCCGCAACATCTCGTCTGCCGAGGTGGTGGACGAGTACACCGTCGACATCCACACCGACGGCATCAACGCGGTGCTGCCCCTGCAGATCGCGCAGTTGCCGGTGATCGCGCCCGGTACGGGCGACACGGTGGGCGAGGAGCCCGTGGGCACCGGCCCCTACATGTTCGAGTCCTGGGACCGCGGCCAGCAGATTACCGCGGTGCGCAATCCCGACTACTGGGGCGAGGCGCCGTCGATCGACGCCTTCTCCGTGCGCTTCATCGGCGACAAGCAGACGTCGCTGGCCGCCTTGCAGGCCGGTGAGATCGATCTGGTGCTCGACATCCTGCCCGAGCAGGTCGCCTTGGTGCCCCAGCCGCTGAGCGTGCCCGCCACCGAGTACAGCTACATGACGATCAACGCCCACCGTCCGGAGCTGAGTCCTCCCGAGGTGCGCATCGCCATGAACCTGGCCGTGGACAAGGATCTGATCTCGGAGACCCTGTACGAGGGGTTCGCCCGGCCCAACAACGCCCAGCACCTGTCGCCGGGGATGCTCGGCTTCAACCCCGACATCGGTCCGTTCCCCTATGACCCCGATGGCGCCAGTGCGCTTATGGAGGAGTTCGGCTACAACGGGGACAATCCCCTCCGCGTCGACATCTATGCGCCCATCGGCCGCTACTTGCGGGGCGTGGAGACGGCCCAGGTCGTGGCCCAGAACCTGAACGACGTCGGCTTCGACGCCCGGGTGCAGCTCGCGGAGTGGACCACGTTCCGTGCCGGCAGCCGAATCAAGGGCGACCAGCCCGGCGCTTACGATCTGCGCTACGGCTGGAACTCCAACGAGTGGTTCGACGGGGCCCGCATCATTGGCCATGTCACCTGCGGCGGATCGTCCAGCAAGCTGTGCGACGAGGAGGTCACCGCCCTCTTCGAGCAGGCCGGTTCAACGAACGATCAAGAGTTGCGCAACATCCTCTACCAGAGGGCCTGGGCGCGGCTGCATGAGAATCCCCATGCCATCTATCTGCTGCAGCAGGACTTGATCTACGGCGCCTCGGCGCGTCTCGTCTGGCAGCCCCGGCTTGACGACGAGTACTACGTGGCCGAGATGAGCCTCAACTAGTACGTCGGGCTGGGTGGCTTGCTGTTGCCCCGTTGGCCCGGCTCGGCTGACGCCGAGCCGGGCCAACAGGGCTGTGCGTCCATAGGTATCCGAAAGTATGCAGACGACGGCGACAGCGCCGTTCCAGCGGTCGCTGCGCGGCCTGTTGCTGCGCCGGCTGCGCGACGGCATCATCGTGCTGCTGTTGGTGGTGACCATCATCTTCTTTCTGGCCCACGTCGTCGGGAACCCGGCGCTGGTGTTCGCCCCGGTCGACGCCACCGACGAGCAGATCGCTGACATCCACCGGCAGTTCGGACTCGACCGACCGGTCACCGAGCGCTACTGGGAGTACCTCACCGGGCTGGCCCGCCTCGACTTCGGGGAGTCCACCTGGCAGCAGCGGCCCGCCATCAAGGCCGTCACGGAGGCACTTCCTGCCACCATCGTCCTCACCGTCGTCGGCCTCGGGGCTGCCGCGGTGCTGGGGGTGGTACCGGGGGTTGTGGCCGGCGCCCGGGCCCGCAAGCCCTTCGACAAGGCCTCGAACCTGCTGTCGGTGACCGCTCTGTCGGTGCCGAACTTCTGGCTGGGGCTGCTGCTGATCCTGTTCTTCGGGGTGCAGCTCGGCTGGCTGCCAACCTCGGGGCGTTTCCAGGCGGGGAGCATCGTGTTGCCTGCGGCCACCCTGGGCATCGTCCACGGCGGGCGCATCTACCAGCTCGTGCGCTCGGCGACATACGAGGAGATGTCCAAGCCGTATGTCACCGTGGCCCGCAGCAAGGGCCTATCGGAGTGGGCGATCCTGGGCCGGCACGTGGTGCGCAACACCGGTGTGACCACCGCCACCATCGTCGGCTGGGAGTACGTGCGCATGTGGGGCGGCGCGGTCTTCGCCATCGAGTACGTCTTCGCCTGGCCCGGGGTGGGCCTCTTGACGATCAACGCCGCCCACCGCCAGGACTTCTTCGTGCTGCAGGCCGCGGTCATCGTGGCCGGCGCCTTCGTGATCTTCAGCAACCTTCTGATCGATATGGGCTACCAGTTCATAGACCGCAGGATCGCGGCCGGCTGATGGGCATCGCGGTTGCCAAGCGAGCGGGCGACGGCCCGGCCCGCACCTCGGAGCACCGCGTCTGGAGCCGCGTCGTCAACATGATGGGCAGCCGGGGCTGGATTCTGCTGGTGCTCTTCCTGCTGCTGCTCGCGGCGGCCTCGATCGCGCCCGACGTGTTCGCCCCCCACGACCATGAGGCGCACAGCCTGCGGGACCGTCTGCTGGCGCCCGGGGACTCGTCGCCGGAGGGCCGGCACCTGCTGGGAACCGACAGCCTGGGCCGGGACCTCTTCTCCCGCATGATCGTCGGCACGCGCCTCACGCTGTACATCGCCGTGACCGCCACACTGGTCGGAGCGGTGATCGGCGTGCTGTTCGGCCTGCTCGGGGGCTATTTCGGGGGGCGCACCGACCGGCTGCTGATGCGCCTGGGCGAGGCCCAGACGGCCATGCCCATGTTTCTGGTGGCCATTCTGCTGCTGAGCCTGCTCGGGCCGAGCTTGACCATCCTCATCATCGTGCTGCCCTGCCTGGTATGGCCGATCTTCGCCCGGGTGGTGCGGGCTGAGACGCTGCGCCTGCGGGAGGCCACCTTCATCGAGGCATCGGTGGCCACCGGCTGCTCCACCGCCACCATCCTCGGGCGGCACCTGCTGCCCAACGTCGCGCCCCGCATCTTGGTGCTGTGCGTGGTGGAGATCGGCCATGTGATGCTGTCGGAGGCCGGGCTCAGCTTCTTGGGAGTGGGCGTGCAGCCGCCCGACACCACTTGGGGTCTGCTGATCTCCGAGGGGCGGCCCCTGCTGGCGGTGGCCTGGTGGCTCACGATCCTGCCCGGCGTTCTGCTCGGCATCACGGTGCTGGTGCTCAACCTGCTGGGCCGCTACTGGGAGGCCCGCTCGGGGGCGGCCGGATGAGGTCCTGGGTCAACTCTTCGGGAGCGGCGCGATGAAGCTCTGGACGGTCGCTTCGAGGGCAGAGGGATGAGCGGTTCGGCTCTGTTGGAGGTCGAGAACCTCCACGTCACGTTCAACACCGCCTCGGGACCGGTGCACGCCGTGGACGGCGTGAGCTTCACTATGGCGCCGGGCGCCTCCCTGGGAGTGGTGGGCGAGAGCGGCAGCGGCAAGAGCGTGACCGCCCGCGCCCTGCTGCGCCTGTTCACCATCACCGACGACGTGTACATATCCGGATCCGTCCACTTCGACGGCGTCGACCTGTTGCGAATCGACGAGCGCAGACTGCGCCGCGTGCGCGGCGGGCAGATCGGCATGATCTTCCAGGACCCGCTCACGTCGCTCAATCCCCTGATGACGGTGGGCGAGCAGATCGCCGAGTCTCTGCGCCTGCACCGCGGCATGGGTCGGGCCGAGGCCGCCTCCGAGGCCGTCGAGCTCTTGGGCCGCGTCGGCATCGCCGATCCCGAGCGGCGAGCCACAGAGCTGCCCAACAGCTTCAGCGGCGGCATGCGCCAGCGGGTGATGATCTCGCTGGCCATCGCGTGCCGGCCCCGCCTGCTAATCGCGGACGAGCCGACCACCGCCCTCGACGTGACCGTGCAGGCGGAGATCCTGCTGCTGCTCGACGAGCTGCGCCGCTCCGAACAGATGGCCCTGATGCTCATCACCCACGACTTCGGGGTGGTCGCGGCCACCTGCGAGGACGTTCAGGTCATGTACGCGGGCAAGCTGGTGGAGAAGGCCTCGATGACCCATCTGTTCGACCGGGCCAACCATCCCTACACCGAGGGGCTCCTGCGGCTGGTGCCCCGCTTCGAGGACGCCCACACCGGACGGATGCACCCTATTCCCGGCCAGCCACCCATAACAGGAGGGGGCGGCTCGTCGTGCGCCTTCGCGCCGCGGTGCGCCCACGCCCTCGACCGCTGCCGGGCCGAAGTGCCGCCCGAGGTGGCGGTGGGGCCCGACCACTTCAGCGCCTGCTGGCTGGCGGCTGATCGGGCCAAGGAGGCCACCGACGCGGGCCGCCCCTGGAGGCGGGCCCGATGAGCGAGGCCGCGGTCGCCGCAACGACGACCGAGACGGGTTCGGCTGATGCCGCCGCCTTGCTGGGGGGCGTGCTCGAGGTGAACGACGTCGTAGTGGAGTTCGACACCGAGGGAGGCCGGATCACCGCCGTGGACGGGGTGTCCCTGTATCTGGCCACCGGCGAGACGCTCGGCCTGGTGGGCGAGAGCGGGTGCGGCAAGTCCACGCTGGCTCGGGCCATCATGCAGCTGGTGCCGGTGACGCGGGGCTCGGTGCGCCTTGAGGACACCGACCTCGGCTCGCTGTCGTCGCGGGAGCTGCGCCGCATGCGCCAACGCATCCAGATGGTGTTCCAGGACCCCCGCGGCTCGCTCGACCCCCGCATGAGTGTGTCTGCCCTCATCGGCGAGCCGCTGAGGGTTCACGGCATCGGCGACCGCGCCGGCCGCGCCCGGGCCGTGGCCGAGGCCATGGAGCTGGTCGGGCTGCCCGCGGCGGTGGCCGACCGCCTCCCCAGCGAGCTGAGCGGCGGGCAGCAGCAGCGAGTCGGCATCGCCCGCGCCATCGTCACCGACCCGGCTGTGCTGGTCTGCGACGAGCCGGTGTCCGCTCTGGACGTGTCGATCCAGGCCCAGATCATCAACGTTCTCGACGAGCTGCGCGACGAGTTGAGCCTGGCCATGCTGTTCATCGCCCACGATCTCTCGGTGGTGCGCCATCTCAGCGACCGGGTGGCGGTCATGTACCTCGGCCAGATCGTGGAGACGGGCACTTCGTCTGAGGTGTTCAGCGCGCCCCGCCATCCCTACACGCAAGGACTGATCTCGTCGGTGCCCCGAGCCGACGCCGACAGCGCGGCCCGGCTGCAGACCGCCCGCCGCCTCGTGCTCGGCGAGCTGCCCAGCCTCCTCAATCCGCCGTCGGGATGCCGCTACCGCACCCGCTGCCCGTATGCCACCGACGAATGCGCCGCCACCGAGCCGCCGCCCGAGGCGGTGGACCCGACCGACGGGCTCCATTGGGTGCGCTGCCACCACTGGCGCAGCATCGCCGCCGGCCAGTCCCAGTCCGAGCCGTTCGCTACCAGTCAGGAGCAAGCCCCATGAGCGATCGCAGGGCCGTAAGCACAGACGGAGCGCCCACGCCGACCGGGCCCTTCAGCCAGGCCATCCGCGTCGGAAACCTGGTGTTCACCGCGGGCCAAGCCGGGCGCAACCGCGACACCGGCCAGATGGGCGACATCGGCGAGCAGGCCGATTGGGCCCTGCGCAACATCGCCAACATCCTGGCTGCCGCGGGCGCTTCGATGGCCGACGTGGCAAAGACCACCGTCTACCTCAAGGAGGGCACCCCCACCGGTCCTCTCAACGAACAGTGGGTCAAGCATTTCCCCGAACCGCTGCCCGCCCGATCTTCGGTGTTCGTGGCTCGCCTCAAGAACCCCGAGATGCTCATCGAAGTCGAGGCAGTCGCCGTTGTCTGACCGTCCGGGCTCGGGGCGGGCCGTGATCAGCGCGGGCTGCCCGCAGGCCGCGGCCGCGGCCGCGGCCGTGCTGGCCTCGGGTGGCAACGCGGTGGACGCGGCCATCACCGCTTCGGCGGTGCAATGCGTGCGCGAGCTGCCGTGGTGCGGCCTCGGCGGCGACGGTTTCGCTCTGGTGTCGGGCCCCGACGGCCGGCTGGAGGCGCTCAACGGCGCCGGCGCGGTGCCCCGGGCCCTGGCCACGGCTTCGATCCCCGGCGGCACCCTGCCCCGTTTCGGCCCGCTGTCGATCTCTACTCCGGGTCTGGTGGACGCATGGTGGCGGCTGTGGGAGCGCCACGGATCGCGGTCCTTCGCAACCCTGATCGAGCCCGCGGCCGCGCTGGCCGACGACGGGTTCGCCCTCGACGACGCCTTCGCGGGGGCGCTCGATCGGGTCCGGGTCGCGGTCGGCCCCGACGATTCGTTCGTCTCGGAGTTCTGCGAGGGCAACGGCTCGGCCGTCGGCGAGGGTTTCAGGCTGCCGGCTCTGGCCCGCACGCTGCGCGAGATCGGCGCCGGCGGGCCTTCGGCGTTCTACGGGGGCCGGCTCGCCTCGGCCGTGGTCGATACGGTGGACCGGCTCGGGGGCCTGCTCTCGGCCGACGACCTCGCCGCGCACGCCTGCGACTTCGAGCCGCCGATCACGGTCCGCTACGGCGCCGCGGAGGTGTCGGTGACGCCGCCGGTGTCGATGGGGTGGGTGCTGCTTCAGCAGCTGCTGCTCTACGAGAGGCTCGGCGGTCGCCTCATCGACGGCGACGCCGACCGCATCGACTTGATGGTGCGCTGCAAGCACGCCGCCTTCTCGGATCTCGCCGGAATGCCCCGCTGGCAGGATGCGTCCGACGTGATGGGTGTGCTCAGCGAGGACTCGCTTGACCGCTGGTGCTCGATGATCGCCGATGATCGCCGATCGGTGCCGGCGCCGATGGGCGCCCCGGCTGCTCCGGCCGCGGCTTCCGGCACCGACACGACCTGCCTGTCGGTGGCTGACGGGCGGGGTTTGATGGTGACGTTCATCCACAGCCTCTTCAACGAGTTCGGCTCCCGGGTGGTGGTGCCGGGCACCGGGATCGTGCTCAACGACCGGCTGGCCAAGCAGCCTGCCCGGGTCGGCCGGGCACCGGGGTCGGCTCGACCCCGGCGGCCCCTGCACACCCTCGTCGGCTACCACGTCGCCCATCGCGGCCGGCGGCTGGTAGGGGCCACCCCGGGCGGCCGGGGCCAGGTCCAGACCAACTTCCAGGTTCTGCGCGCCATCATCGACGACGGCGCCGGCCCGCAGGCCGCGGTCGACGGCCCCCGCTGGCTGTCGGGCGCGCCCCGGCGCCCCGACGCCGACGACCTGCTGTTCCTGGAGCCCGGATTCCCATCCGAGCTGGGCTCGGAGCTCGCCCGGCGCGGCCACTCGATCGCCGCCGACGGCACGGCCTCCGACAGTGACCTGTTCGGAAGCTGCACCATCGCCGGGGCGGGTCCGCAGCGCTCGGAGATGTTCGGCGCAGCCGACCATCGCCGGGGGGCGGCCCTGGTGCGCGTCGAATCGCCCGCCAACGCCAATGACACCGCCGATGACACCGCCACCGCCACCGCCAACGCCAATGACAACGAGGCCCGATGACCGGCGGGCCTTTCGAGGAGGAGACCCCATGACCGACCAGATGTCCGCCCCGCGCTTCGGGCCGAGGGCCATCACCTACCCCCACCCGATCAACCACGACTGGTACGACTGGCCGACGTTCTCCGACGAGGAGTTCGCCCGGCGCCACGGGCTGGTGCGGGGCTTCATGGCCGAGCACGACCTCGACTGCCTGCTCGTGGCCAGCGCCGCCCACCTGTGGGACCGGGGCTGGGCCAACGTGCGCTGGATCAGCAACTACATGGGCACCATGGAGCTCGACAGCTTCGTGATCTTCCCCGCTGAGGGAGAGCCGACGCTGGCCATCCTCGGTCTCAACGCCCGCCTGCCCGACCGGGTCACCCGCTCGATATTCCCCGACGTGCGCGGCGCCCTCAACACCCGCACCATCCTGGTGGACCGGCTCAAAGAGCTGGGTCTGCAGCGGGGCCGGGTGGGGATCATCAACCCCACGCCGTACCTGTCGGTGTCTCGCGACCATTGGGCCGCTCTCACCGAGACCTTCCCGGACCTGGTGTTCGAGGAGTACTCCGACGAGTTCTGGAAGATGCGGCTGGTGCTGTCCGACGAGGAGGTCGCGTGTTTGGAGGAGGCGGCCCGCATCGGCGACGCCACCCAGGTCGCGGTGATGGAGCAACTGCGACCCGGCATGACCGAGCACGACCTGTTCCGCATCATCTACAGCACGATCGGTGAGGAGCGGGGCGAGATCCCGTGCATGGTGCTGGCCGGCAGCGAGTCGATGAGCAGCCCCACCAGCGGCTTCCAGCGGCCCCGGCCCATCGGGCGCACCATCACCTCCGACGATGTGCTGCTGATGGAGGTGGGTGCCCGCGACGGGCACGGGTACGAGGCCCAGACGGGCAAGCCGATGGTGTTCTCCAAGCCGCCGCCCGACTACGCCGACCTGCTGGAAGTGATGTTCGAGGCCTACCACCGGGTGGTGGCCGAGCTCAAGCCGGGCTGCACCGCCAAGGAGCTGCGGGCGGCGGGCAGCATCGTCAGCGAGCGGGGCTACACCATCGTGGCGCCTCTGGTGCACGGCGTGTTCAACCCCATCGACGCGGGGCCGTTCGTGGGCACGTCGCACCGGCCCGACAAGAACGTGGTGCTGGAGCCCAACATGGCGCTGTGCGTGGAGATCCATCCCTGCACCACCGACATCCTCAAGGGCGTGTTCATGGGCGACACCTACGTGATCACCGAAGACGGCGCCCGCAACATCAACCACCGCCTAGAGCCCAAGCTCTACGAACTGGGGTGACTGCCATGGCGAGCAAACCTGAATTGGAGTTCCACATCCCCGATGGGCAATGGCGCCCGGCGGGCGGCCCGGTGGAGGGCATCGACGAGATGATCCTGTCCACCGACGGCCGGCCCGACGGCCCCTACACCCGGCTGATGCGCTTCGCGCCCGGCACCGACTCCTCCCCCAACGGCGTGCTGACCCATCACTTCTGGGAGGAGGTCTACATAGTCGAGGGCGACCTCACCGACCTGCGTCTGGATGAGACGTTCACGGCGGGCATGTACGCCTGCCGTCCTCCGGGCATGCCGCATGGGCCCTGGCGCAGCGAGTCGGGCGTGCTGATGGTGGAGTTCCGCACCGGCGGCTACGAGCCGTAGATTCTCGTGCGAGCGGCGAAGGCTGGGGAGAGCGGGACGTGAGGCTGGCGATCGAGGGCGCCGAGCGGGTTTTCGCGCCCGAGGCGCTGGTCGTGATCGGCTACGCGGGGCGGGACCGGGCCGCGGTCGAGCACCACATCGACGAACTGGCCTCCCTGGGGGTGCCCCGGCCGCCGAGCATCCCGCTGTTCATGGTGTTCCCGCCCTGGCTGGTTTCCCAGGAGCCGTCGATCACGGTGGCCGGCTCGCACACTTCCGGCGAGGCCGAGATCGTGGTGGTCGTCGACGGCGACGAGGCTTTCGTCACGGTCGGGTCCGACCACACCGACCGGGCCCTGGAGGCCGTCGACATCGTCGCCTCCAAGGGGGTGTGCCCCAAGCCGGTGGCCAACGAGGGCTGGGCAGTCTCCGCGGTGGGGGACCGCTGGGAGGATCTGTCGTTGCGCAGCCGCATCGACGGCGGCGTGGTGTACCAGGACGGCTCGGCCGCGGCCAATCTGCCCCCGATGGAGCTGGTAGCGGCCATCGGTTGGGCCGGGCCGCGGCCCCGCTGCTTCGTGGCCTTCACCGGCACGGTGCCAGTGAACGGCGGCATCCGCCCCAGCGCCGGCTTTGCCGCCGAGCTGTCCGGCCCGGGCCTGCCGCCGCTGGAGTTGAGCTATCGAACGGAGACCGTTCCGGGTCTGGGCGGCTGAGACTCCGGGCGCTCTAGTGGTCTTGCCCTGACGCCTCTTCCCCTCCCTTGCGAATCGCACCCCCACGAGGGTTGCATGACGAGCACCAGACCGCACAATGGCGAGTAGTTGTCGATCTCGTTGCCGCACAGCGCTGGCGAGCGCTTCACTCGCGCTTCCCTCGCGCTTCCCTCGCGCTTCCCGCGAGCGCAATGGCGAGTAGTTGTCGATCTCGTTGCCGCTGAGGGTCAGCCGGTGGAGCCTGAGCAGGCCAGCCAGGGGCGACACGTCGGTGATCTCGTTGCTGCTCAGACCCAGTGGCCAGGGCGGCGCGGCAGTTAGGCGCCGCCGGGGGCTAGATGTGGCGGCCGGGGGCGTTGTCTTCTGACGGTCGGCGGGCGTCGATCCATTCCTTGGCCTCGCGGACCCGTCGCTGCACGACGGCGCTGGGATCGTCCAGTCCCTGCTCCCTGCGCTTCGCGGTCCAGCGGGCGGCGAGGCCCGCGGCGAAGGTTCCGGCGGCCACGGCGACAAGCGCCGCGATCACCGCGCACACAGCTGCGAAGCCGAGTGCGGCCACGAGCCGCCGGGGTCCAAGGATTCTCGTCGGCGGCAGTGTCATCGTCCGGTCTCGCCCCGATCGCTCCGAGCGCCAAGACACCCGACCTTCGAGCAGCAACTCCCTCACGCAGCTGTCCCCCGTCGGTGTTGAGCCTTGCGTGGTGAGGCTACTGCCCGACCAGGGTGCGCGGTCGCGGTCGCGGTAGCGTCGTTGCGTGCGCCTGCTCGTCCTGCAGCACATCGACTGCGAGCATCCCGGCCGCCTGCGCGACTTCCTGCGGGCCGACGGCATCGAATGGACCGCGGTGGAGCTCGACGAGGGCGAGTCCATCCCGCCGCTGGATGACTACGACGCCATGTGGGTCATGGGCGGCCCGATGGACGTGTGGGACACCGACGAGCATCCGTGGCTGGTGCCCGAGAAGCGGGCCATCCGCCGCTGGGTGCGAGAGCTGCAGCGCCCGTTCCTGGGGGTGTGCCTGGGCCATCAGCTGCTGGCCGACGCGCTGGGCGGGACGTGCGGCCCTCAGCGTCCGCCCGAGATCGGGGTGCTGGCTGTGGATCTGACGCCCGACGGCCGCGCCGACCCGATCTTCGAGCAGATGGCCGACCGCCAGCACGCGTTGCAATGGCATTCGGTCTGCGTGGCCCAGCCGCCGGAGGACGCGGTGGTGCTGGCCAGCTCGCCGGTGTGCCGGGTGCAGGCCATGCGGGTGGGGGACTGCGCCTGGTCGATGCAGTACCACGTGGAGGTCGAGGACGACACTGTCCTCAACTGGGGCGCCATCGACGCCTACCGCCAGGCCCTGGAGTCGACCCTGGGCCCCGGCTCCATCGACGCCCTCGCCGCCGACGCCGACCGCCACATGGACGGGTTCGTGTCCGACGCCGAGCAGCTCTACCGCAACTTCATGGCCGCCGCGTCCAGCTGACTCCAGACGCCGGTCCGCGCCCACGCCCAGATTGCTTGCGGGGCAGGCGGCGTGATGGTTCAGGACATAGGAACCTGATCTCCGCGTCACCAGACGCAGAAGATCAAACCTGCACCATGACCCCGCCGACCTGGGCGTGCATGGAGTCTGTCTCCTCTTGGATGACATGCTGCGAACGGAACCGATTGACTGCACGTGCTAGCGACGCGTCCAAGGCATCAACCAGCCCTAAGGAGCGAAAGCGTGCTCATAGACGTACCGCGCGATGGCCACCCCGAGCAACGGTGGCACCGCGTTTCCGATTTGACGGGCGATCTCGATCTTGGTTCCCTCGAACAGGTACCAGTCCGGGAAGGACTGGAGCCGAGCGCCCTCTCGGTGCGAGATCACCCGGTCCGCTGTTGGGTGCAGGTACCTGCCCTTCTCGGGCTTGAAGAACTCGGTGCGGATCGTAGTAGAGGGGCGGTCCCACCAGAGACGGCCCATCACGTCTGTCGTGCCGGTTGGTTTGTTGGCCCAACATAGTGGAGTGATGTCCGGACGATTCCGCATCAGGTCGAACCGGTTGCCGCCGGGCGGGATGGCCCTGTACCGCTCCAGGGATTCCGGTCGCGGGCGGCGGCCGAAGTGGAGGTGCTGGCCGGCCTCGGTGAAGTAGGGCTCGGTTCCACCGGTACGGAGCGGCAGGTCGCCAATCGCCTCTCTCGCTGTGACGTAGGGGCGGCCATCGATCGAGTCGGGCCCCCGAAGCGGCGGAGGTGGCCAAGGCAACTCCCCGTCATGATCGCGCACCGCGACCATGATCCCACGATGACGAGTCTGAGGAACTCCATAGTCCGCCGCGTTCAGCACACCGAACGCCGGGGTGTAGACGTTGAGTTCCGAGTCCGTCTCCAGCAGATGGATCAGTTCGGCGAACTGTGCTGAGCGCTGGAACTCGCGAACGTTCTCAATTACGAACGCCTTTGGACGGATCGTTCGCACAGCATCGAGGAAGTACTTCCAGAGACCGTTGAGCTGGGCCCGGCTTAGATCGTCACGATCTCGACCGAGCGGACTGAAGCCCTGACACGGCGGACCGCCGATGATCAGGTCCGCTTCGGGATAGTCGGGACCGCATTCAATATCTCCGTCGAAGACCTCACACCCAAAATTGGGCGACTACATAGATGGCTAGCCGCCGAGCGGCGGGTTGGGGGAGGGAACGCCTCCCCCAACCCCACTTCCCTCAGTTGAGGACTTGGGAGCGGCCGCGAGCAGAGCGTCGGTAGCACGTTCCAACTGTTCGACCGTGACGAGCGGCTGTTCAGCCGTCGGTTCGGGGTCGGTCATGTCGCCCACACTACGCGTCAGCCGCGGGAGCCTGTCAACTCCCGGTAGGTCAGCGACCGACCCTCCATCGCCGCGGCGGCTTCGCTCATCTTGTCGATGACGTGCCGGTTGCGGCGGTTGTAGCGGAACGAGTGTTCCTCGATGTAGCGGTGCAGATGGTCGTCTGACATGTAGTGGTAGGTGCCGATGTAGGTGCGCTTCAACAGGCTCCAGTAGTTCTCGACGCCGTTGGTGGACACCGAACCGCGGACGTACTCGCCGAGGCCGTGGATGACCCGAGCATGGTTGAAGCCCATCGCCGCGAGTGGGTCGTAGATGCGGCTGCCGTCGGTGTAGACCTCCGCACCCTGGCGGGTGGTGGCGGCAACCATCGCGGTCGCTGTGGCGGTGGTGACCTCGTGCACCGGTGTGGCGGCGACAGTGCCGGTGCGGCGGTCTTTGACACCGATCACGGCGGTCTTGCCCGGATCGGCCTTGTGGGCGTGGCGGTTGCGGGCCTTGCCGCCGATGTACGTCTCGTCGGCCTCTACCGGGCCGTCAAAGCCGGGGAGTCCGCCTTCTGCGAGTGCTTGGCGGGTGCGGTGCGCCAAGTGCCACGCCGTCTTCTGGGTGACGCCCAGGTCGGCGGCGAGCTGCACCGACGACCGGCCCTTCGGGTTCGCCACAATCAAGAAGATCGCCAGCAGCCACGTTTGAGCGCCCAACTTCGAGGCGTGCATGAGGGTGTGGCTCATCACCGAGAAATGCTTGCGACACTCGCGGCACCGGTACGGCATCGGACGCCGCGACGCCACCTCCGACACCCGGCCACCCCCACAGTGCGGACAGACCGGACCGCTCGGCCAGCGGCGAGACACGAACCACACCTCAGCCGCCCGGTCATCGGGGAACCGGCGAAAGAACTCCGCGAGCCTCATCCCGGTGCGGACGATCTCATGGGCTTTACTCATGTCCCCATGATCCCACAGGGGTGTGACATCAAACCCCGCTCCGACCTCGGGTCTGGCTAGCCATCTATGTAGTCGCCCAAAATTGCGAGCGAACGTCGCCGCGGCTGCGCTCTCATGCTCAACAGCGAACACGGGCATGTAGCCCAAGTCGGCGAGGTGGAAGCCAAGGCTGAGCCCACCTGCCCCTGCGAAGAGATCGATGCTCGTGATCGTCCCGCTCGATGGGCCCGCCGGATGCGAGGCACGCGCATCGACGGTTGGAACCTCCTCGAGCATCGTCACCTGCTTGTTGTCCCTAGGTCGTGGCACGATCCCTCCACGTAGTTGTGATGTCGTCTCACTGGACGAAACAACAGTACATGGGGGGTGTGACAAGGAAAGTTCCCTAGAGGGTTCCCGATCAAGCATGACAGAGAGCGTGCCGATCCACTCTCGACACCCCGGACCAGCGGTTTCTGGGCCGATCGGCTCACGGCTCGACTGTAGGCGCGAGACCGTGCCAAGTGGTGGTCCCCAAACGGGGGGGTCGGCACCCCAGGAATCCAGGACTGCGACACCTGCTGTAATCCTCAACCGCCACGCCGACCGGACAGGGCCGACTGCACGGCTTCCTGGACATGGTCGGCCACGGCCTCGGGATCCTCGTGCTCCCAGAAGCGCAGCACCGTCCAGTGGCCCGTCAGACGAAACGAGCCCCCTGCCCCACGAAACGCGTAGAGCCCCGATAGGCAGCCACGTCTCGTCGCGCCGCGAGGTGATCAGGTGCCGACGGAGAGCCTTGCGGATCCTCTCGATCGAGCCGAGCTCTCTCGTACTTCCTCAGACGGGTCGGGTGCGCTTGCCTCCGTGGACGGAGGGCTCCGAGCTCCACTGCTGGCGCAGCGTCTCCAGGGGGCCGAGGATGATCGATGGCAGATCGAGCGCGGCACAAAGAACTGACTCGTCGAGCGACTGGCGGACCGGGTCGTGCCAGGCCTCGTTCGCGGGCAGCAGGTCTTTGTCGGCGTGGTCGTCGAACGAGGCAGCGAGCCGTTGCAGTTGGTCGTGGGGGATCCTGGCAAGGTCGGGCACGGGGATCAGGCCGATAGTCGTAATGGAGAGATTGGCCCTTCCCTTTTGTTGGCGGCTGGAAACCCACCAGCGGGCGGTGAGCCCGGGCGTGGTGTTGAGCCATGCGCACAGGGCCTTCTCCCACAGGAGACGGTCTGACTCGTTCGCGGGCGTGGCGCCGAGAGACGGCCACGCTCTTCCCCCGAGAGCATCCCGAGGGGTGAGACATGCTCCGAGCGGCTGGGAGTTGACCTGGAAGTCGCGGTTGATGTGCAGGCGGGTCGCTCCCGCCGCGGCGGACGTGCCGTTCCACAGGCTCCGCGCCGCTGAGTGCCGGCCGTGCCGGGGCGCACCGTCGAAGTCGGGCAGCACGGTCATCTTCGTCTCGTGCTGGTGTTCGTGGGCCCACAGGATCGGCCAAGACGCCTGCGCGTGCTTGGACCGAACAATCGTGCCGATGTCGAAGGGGCCGCGGGGCGGCTTCGCCGGACCTGGGGGCTCGCCGTTGATGTCAAGGTGGTAGGGGCCTCGGTTGCCGAGAGTCCTGAGGGCGACGGTGCGCAGTGCTTGGGCGCGCACACGCGGGAGCCGCAGATTCTCGCCAGTAGCGAGGCTCCTACCGGTGTCGGCAACACCGGGACTGTGAACGCCGGCGGGGTGGCCACGGGCTTCGGGCTCGAAATCCGCTTCCGTGAGCCATCCGATCTTGTTGTCCCCGACGCGCAGCGGCTGTGCCCCGGGCCGGCCGCGAACTGACTGGATGGCTCGAGATGTCTCAAGAGCTTCCAGCAGCGACGCAGGCCGGTGATGCAGCACCGCGTAAGTGGCCGTGTCCGTTCCCGACTTGTCCATCGTGATGGTGTCGGTGTTCTTGGTTGCGACAATGATCGCTTCGGCCATTCCGGTGTCAGCTGAGAACGCCCGCGATGTCGAGGAGTCCGCGGCGGCGATGGTCACAATGACCATGTCGCTGTAGTGGTCCCGCAGCAGCTTGCGGGCGCCCGTCCAGCTCTCGCCTGCGACGATCTGAGCGGGCAGGATCAGCGCCAGAACCCCACCTGGTCGCAGCTTATTGTGGGCTAGGTCGATGAAATCGGATGCGAGGCCCGCGTTGCCGTGGCCGGCGCTGCCATGGGGAGGTCTGAACCTTTTGAGTCTCTGCGACATCTTCTTCTGGGCGGACGGGCTCGTGCTCAGTCCTGCGAATGACGGCACGGGCACGCCCACCTTGCCGCTCTCGTGGCCCGTAGGCCGTGTGAACGGAGGGTTCATGATCATTAGGTCGACGCTGCCAGCAGAAAGCTCGAACGCGGTATCGTCCTCGCGGACGCTGCCCTCGCGTCCGGCGAGCCGTGTGGATTCCTGCCCGATGAGCGAACCCGTTTGATCCTTGGCCATCAGTTCCAGCGACCCCAGCCGCACGTGCTTCACCTCCAAGTCCTCCTCTCGGCCCGCTTCGAGGAGATCCCTTCCGGCAGAGGTGAGGCCGTAGGGGACAACGTGAATCTCACAGGCGTCAAAGGGCTTGGCGGGGTGAGCGGCCGACAGCATCATCGTGGTGAGGTGGGCTGCGGCCGGCATCACGTCGGCGCCGATCAGCGACTGCCTCATCATTTCCTTGTGCACCTGTGCTGGGTCTTTGCCGCGGCGACGGTGGCGCGCGGCCACTTGGCGGTATGCGGCGGACAGCAGCGCGCCTGTGCCGCAGGCGAGGTCAGCGATTCGCAGACCGGCGACTGCTTCGGGATCTGACCAGTCGATTTCCAGGCGCAATGCGGCCAGCTCGGCTAGCAGTGCTGCTGATGCGGGCCTCGTATAGAACGTGGCGAGGAACTTGCGGTCCGCGATCAGGCGCCCGAGCATTTGCCCGGCGAGGTCCTGCACCTCGACGGCCCCGGCCGCAGCGAGGTCTTGGGCCGCAGCCGCCAGCCGGTCACACACCGCTCCCGCCTTGTTGTCAGGCACCGCTGTCAGAACGCGCGAAGCAAGGCTGAACACCGGGTAGTAGTTCACCGCGAGGATCTCATGCCACACGTCAAGGACATGGCGCTTGGTGAGACCTTGGCTTGTGCCCCGGGTTCGGGTCGCGTCGATGTTGGGCGTCGAGCAGCCCTCCGCTATTGCGGTTTGGCACAAGAACGCGTCGGCGATGACGGCAGAGGCCATCCTCATCGTATGAGGGTCTGGAGCCTGATGCAGGAAGTCGCCGATCTGCTGCCTGCATCCGTCGCCCAAACCGGTGAGAATTCCGGACGCTTCAGCCACAGCGCGTGCGAGAGTGTCGGCGGCCTCTTCGATGTGCCGCGGCGAGATTGTGAGGGTCTCGATCGCGGCGGCCAGATCGTCGACACTGCCACGGATGGCTCCCGAGGTGGGGAACCTCAACGGAGTGCCGGTCTCGGACGTGAAGAAGATGCGCCACGCGAGGTCGTCGGCGTCCGAGAGTGCAGCGTCTAGGCCGCTCTCTCGGACCGTGTCGCGAAACCGTCCGGGGTAGACGAGCGCGATCGCTGCCTCCACCGGCAGGGGGGCACCCTCCACGCTTCGGTTCAGACGCTCTATCGCATCGTGGTCGACCGTCGTTGCCGGCGCGATCTCGGCCTCCACTATTACTGGTGCTCCGCCGCGGATCAAGACGTCGGGCTTCTTTAGTGGCTCGCCAAGAAGCACACCCGTCTGCTCGGACACGACGGCGTCGTCTCGCCATTGCGGGTGCCGCTGCCGCAGGCATTCCGCTAACCGGTTGTTGATGGTGGGTTCTGTGTTCATGACCGCAGGCCTTGACTCAGGCAGCAGCCCGACGGCTTGCTAGAAGTTTCAATGAGTGTCGATCTATTTCCATAGACGCTTTGACATTCTAACACTGCGCCGACACAAGCAGTGGATCCCCTGCGGCCCGACCCGCGACTACCAGCCCCCAACCCAAAACCTGCCCCCCGCGTGGGTTCGCGATGTTCCTATGTCTCGCGACATCACATTGTGGGTGGTTCGCACATTGCGCTGACCTTGATGTTTGAACACACCCAGAATTCTACTGCCCCACAGTATAGCCCCCTAATACCCCACAGAAATCAGGAAATGTGATATAGCTGAAGGTCAGAGCGGCGCGAAACAGGAATCGGTTATCCACACTTGACGTTGGGGCTGTTGCTGCCCCACAACCGTCGCGAGAGAGCAAGTTCAGGTTCAGGGCGACCTACTCGTCGCCTTCCTCCAGCTCTCTCAGTCGGTGCTCGTCGAACCATCGGTCTCGTATCTCATCCAAGAGTTGATTCCGGCCAAGAGGCAAGGGATCGAGCGCGGGCTTCACCACGTTCGGGTCCGACCCGAGCGCGCCTAGAAGCGACGTGCCGCAGTACGCATCGTCGCTCAACGCCGGGATCACGCCTTCGAGTTGTTGTGATGAGACGATGGTGGTGGGTATGGATGCAGGCTGGACAACATCGAGGAACGGTAGGGGCAGATTGAAGTATTGCTCTCGGGTGACGACGAGGCCACGCATCGGGCGACCTGCCGGGACAGGGAAGCGGGGGTGCCCCCGCTCTATCAGCGAGGCCGAGTTTGTGATCTGACGGCACGCCCTCTCGATCTTCTTCTGTATTTCCCCGTCCTCAGGGAAGACACCTGAGCGGGTGTAGATATTGGGAGCCACAGACTTGGCCTCTACGAGTACGAGCACTTCGGGAGTCTCGATGATGTAATCGACGCTCTTCTGATCGTCGTCGTAGACGATCTCGGAGTGAAGCTGTGCGTGCCGGATGAACCCAAGCTGAACTCCGATATAGCGCTCAAACCGACTTCCCAGGTCTCTTGTGAACGCTGGGAACCCATTCGGGTTGACATCTGCGTCCACAGCGTCTCTCCCAATGAAGTACAGGCCCTGTGGCCCGAATCGTTGCAATACTCCCAGAGGGCTAGGCGTTGCGTAGGTGCCGTCGGCCAAGATTGCTATGGGCCATTCGTAGAAGGGGTTGAATCTCCACAGATCATCAGGGGCAGGAGTCATCTTCTGGCCAAGCCGCGCGAGATCGTCTACAGGGCGGGCGAGCCATGAGTCCACGGCCCGCAATGCTCGCTCTGCTCCTACCGGCTCGAATGCCGGGCGGACATTCGCGGATAGCAACGTACTACGCGAGATGCCACCGGGATTGCAGATCGCACCCGCGTACATGATGAACGCGATCATCAGGAACTCCTCCAGCGTGACCCCAAGAATCGTCTCCCATCGCCCATCCTCGAACACCGGCTCCCCGAATCTGGCGTCGTCGCCGAACAAGCACAGGCTCCGCGCCAACGGTTCCCCCGGAGACATCTGGTAGGGCATCTGCTGATAGGCGAGCCGTGACAGAACCCGCTGCCAAGCCTCCTCACCGCGCGCGCCATCGAGTTCAGGTGACCAGACGTTGTATAGACCGTTGAGCAGGTCTCCTACAGCGTCGTCGTCAACGGGCGTGTCGCGGTGATTGTTGCAGTGCGTCACACATATCCCGGCTAGCTGGAACAAGTGCCCCTCCCTGATGAAGCTGCGGTTGTCCGCCCGTATCCCTTGTGGGGTCTTCCGCCCGAGGGACTCCTGGGCAGCCAAGTGCGCGATGCCTCTCAACAACGCACCCCGAGGGAACCGTCGCACCCGCTGCCGGAACTCATCCGGTCTGACCTTGCAGTTGCGTAGATGGTGCATAGGTGACGCCCGCAGAACAGCGGTCAACGCCTCCATCTGCCCGGCTTGCACCCGCCACCCCGCTTCCCGGTCACGAGGCTCGGGAAGTGGACGAGCAGCCAGAAGATCGCCAGGACGACCAGGGTCGCCACCATGACAACCGACAGGAGGACGCCTGCGGCCGCCAGCAGCGGCCGCCAGCCCTCGCCCCGTTGAAACGCCCAAGCGGAGAGCAGCCCTACCAGAGCGAGCCACACCGTCACCACAGCCAAGGCCACCCCTGAACCGGCAAAACCCAACCAGCCACGGACGTTCACCTCGATGACGAGCGCCGAGGCTCCCACCGCAGCCATCGCGAAACCAGCCACCGACGGAACGTCGATACGCCGAGCCGCTGGTAGGGGGTGGTCGTAGTGGTATGCCACACCTGTAATTTAGTAGGGCCTGCTGACATCGCGTGTTGGTAGCAGACGAGCGGCGACTACATAGATGGCTAGCCAGACCCGAGGTCGGAGCGGGGTTTGATGTCACACCCCTGTGGGATCATGGGGACATGAGTAAAGCCCATGAGATCGTCCGCACCGGGATGAGGCTCGCGGAGTTCTTTCGCCGGTTCCCCGATGACCGGGCGGCTGAGGTGTGGTTCGTGTCTCGCCGCTGGCCGAGCGGTCCGGTCTGTCCGCACTGTGGGGGTGGCCGGGTGTCGGAGGTGGCGTCGCGGCGTCCGATGCCGTACCGGTGCCGCGAGTGTCGCAAGCATTTCTCGGTGATGAGCCACACCCTCATGCACGCCTCGAAGTTGGGCGCTCAAACGTGGCTGCTGGCGATCTTCTTGATTGTGGCGAACCCGAAGGGCCGGTCGTCGGTGCAGCTCGCCGCCGACCTGGGCGTCACCCAGAAGACGGCGTGGCACTTGGCGCACCGCACCCGCCAAGCACTCGCAGAAGGCGGACTCCCCGGCTTTGACGGCCCGGTAGAGGCCGACGAGACGTACATCGGCGGCAAGGCCCGCAACCGCCACGCCCACAAGGCCGATCCGGGCAAGACCGCCGTGATCGGTGTCAAAGACCGCCGCACCGGCACTGTCGCCGCCACACCGGTGCACGAGGTCACCACCGCCACAGCGACCGCGATGGTTGCCGCCACCACCCGCCAGGGTGCGGAGGTCTACACCGACGGCAGCCGCATCTACGACCCACTCGCGGCGATGGGCTTCAACCATGCTCGGGTCATCCACGGCCTCGGCGAGTACGTCCGCGGTTCGGTGTCCACCAACGGCGTCGAGAGCTACTGGAGCCTGTTGAAGCGCACCTACATCGGCACCTACCACTACATGTCAGACGACCATCTGCACCGCTACATCGAGGAACACTCGTTCCGCTACAACCGCCGCAACCGGCACGTCATCGACAAGATGAGCGAAGCCGCCGCGGCGATGGAGGGTCGGTCGCTGACCTACCGGGAGTTGACAGGCTCCCGCGGCTGACGCGTAGTGTGGGCGACATGACCGACCCCGAACCGACGGCTGAACAGCCGCTCGTCACGGTCGAACAGTTGGAACGTGCTACCGACGCTCTGCTCGCGGCCGCTCCCAAGTCCTCAACTGAGGGAAGTGGGGTTGGGGGAGGCGTTCCCTCCCCCAACCCGCCGCTCGGCGGCTAGCCATCTATGTAGTCGCCAGACGAGCCGACTGGACCCACTGGCTTGCGGAGCGCGTCCAGCTACAGCGAAGCCGAACTGGTACGTCGTTCAGGAGGTCGGGCGGAGGTCACCGAGTCTCGTTTTCCACATGGTAGCTTTGGCCCTGTGTCGCTCTCGGACAATCGCTCACACGAACCCGGCCTCCGCTTTAGCGGAGGGCGGTTTGATGCTCGGCAACTGTCCGCCAAGGCATTTGTTGCTGCGGGGCAGGAGTTTCTCGCATTCCAACAAACGATCATTGCAATAGCGAGCCACCTTTACCGTAGAGATAATCCGGGCACGTCACAGCTCCCTTATCACTTTGTTGACAGCCTAGAACTAGGGATAGAAGAGGTCTTCCGGGGGAGTGTTCTTCTACCTGTGAAGCCCAAAGAACACGACCCCGATGCTCAACGACTCTTTGAAGTTCCCCACGACTACTACGAGAACAGTATTGAAGTGCATCGCAGCATCTTGGCCGAGGTTCGTGAGAAGGGCCATAGTAAGTTGCTGCACGACATGCCGAGGACCGTTGGAGAAGCTCTAACCCGTATGGGCCGTCAACTTGAAGACGACGAGCACATTGTTGTCACGAGTACCTCGGGGATAGAGTATGATTTCGACAGAAGCGTGAGGGAACTACTGGAATCGAGTCTCAAGATCGAACAGCGTTTGCATGACCTAGTAGCGGGACGAATTACTAGAGTGCAGGCTGATCTCTCGCGTGTCACGATGGTCTTGTGCACGGAAGCTAGACCTGTCAATATCGAGATCGCCTACGCACCAGATGTATCGTTGGACATGATCCGATCTGCACTGACACCGCTGAAAGATGCAGGCCCTATTGTTGCGGCGCGCGGGACGTTCCTGTATGTGGACTCCTCATTTGATAGTGCGGAATCTCTTATAGAGGAATTGAGCACCGCGGACGCGGAAGCCTCGCAGCGAGTACAAGAATTCATTGAAGAGATAGAATCTATCGCGTCGCTGTCTGATGGGTGGTATGATGAAGAGTCGTTAGCGCCCAACGAGGTGGCGATACTCGGAGCGCGTGCACTGGCTGCTCCTCTGCTGTTCTATGGTTTGCCCTTCCCACACGCGTTCCCACTTCCCGAGGGGGGCGTATCACTGGAATGGACTCTAGCTTCCGTAGAAGCCTCTGTTACACTCCATATGTCTAGTGAGATCGCAACGGTAGCCTCTTGGGACTCAACCACAGATGAGCACCGATACGATGAGAATACTGTCATCACCGGTGACTTCTTGCGTGATTGGCTTGACTCGTTCACAAGTGCGAGCAGAGTGTGACCTCTGCAAGTGCGCCACCGCTAGCGGCTGGCGAGATCGAGATGATGAACCCCGACGACATGCTACGTCGTCAGATCCACCCAGAACATATCCGCCAAAGTGAGATCACGACGGCTGTGTTTAAGGCAGGCGATGGGATGGTCTCTACATGCCGAGAATCGGTCGTGACACCTGCTGAAGCACAGAGGATTCATACGGAGGAATATAAACTAGAGACTGTCGGGAGTTGTGTTGTGAATGTAGGTGATGTTAGAGATGCCGAGCTACGTGCAATAGATGACTCAGCGCTGCCAAGCGTGCACCCATCTCATGCTTACATCGATATGCGAGGTCTTGGACGTAAGGCGAAGGACAAGGCTGCCAAGAAGCTAAAGACAGCGGCGCTACGGAATCCGATCTGGTACCCGCCCTAGGAGACTGTTGAGCAAGTCCCAAATTGCCAGTTTCGTGGTCACAAAACCCCAGGTCAGAGGCTTGTGGGTTGGCCGAAATCGGCATTGCTCAACAGTCTCCTAGGGAGCGGGGCCAATGCTGGCGCTTGTAGGGATATGAGCCGCCTCGACCATCACTCGGTTTGGGTGTTGCCGATCTTCTCGATCTGTTCGAGGAAGATGTCGCCTGCCCAGACGAGGATGGCAGCAAACAAGCCCGTGAAGTGCAGGACGGCGACCACCACGAGCAGCACCACCGACCAGATGAGTTGCTTGCAGCACCAGCACCGTGGCCACCGTGCGCTGCGCCGGCCCCGCCCAGAGAACAAATCAGCGAACATCGCATCGGGAAACAACCGGTCCCCCTCACCGAACAACAACGCGAAGACCGACCCCGGCCCCACCCTGTCGCCCACGAACCCGGTGCCCCTGAACAAATCAGCCTGACACTCAGACACCCCCATAGTCACGACACGAACCTCCCCGCGACACGAAACCACACACCTGTAATTCTACCCCGACACCACCACCCCGCCCAACAAAAAACACCAGCCACCTAGGTCTGGCAGCGAACACCATTGCGGTTACGGCTGCCGCGGTGGCGCACAACGTTCGACAGTCGGCCATGCCTGACCCTGAAGGCAACAACGGCAACGGCTCTGACGACTCCGAAGACGACGGCGACGGGGCGGACATGTCACCCGCCTCCGACGACGCCATCGACGGTGACGACAACCCTGACCGTGGCATAGAAGCACCCGATAGGGCACCCCCTAGCTCGACGCTCTGCTGGGTAGCCGCAGACGAAGCAGACGGTCACTTGACCGTCGCTTCGTCGTGCCCGTGAACAAGTTCGGAGGCCCGACCGCTCTACAGCAGCATCATCGAGCATCATAGAACAGGTGCGAAACACTCTTTGAACACCCACAAAGCCCTAAAACGGGGCTGTTTGAGCTTATTTGCGAACCCACGCACCGAAAATATGCGAACGTCACAATTGTCGGGCAGGCGGGATTTGAACCCACGACCTCCTCGTCCCGAACGAGGCGCGCTACCAAGCTGCGCCACTGCCCGTGTGCAACGCCGGAGATGCTAGCCGCCCGAGGCGCTGCCGACGTCCCCCGGCCGCGGGCGCGGCGCCCTCAGGCCGTGGCGGCGGCGTCGGCCAGGGTGGCGGCCACCAAGCGGGCCAGGGCCATCGGGTTGATGGGCTTGACCAGCCAGGCGTCCGCGGTGCTGCGGCGGGCTAGGAACTCGTCGGCGTCGCGGTCCAGCATCATGATCACCGGTCGCCGCTCCAGCCGGCCCATGTCCTCCTCCTGGCGGACGGCCAGGCAGGCGGCCATCCCACCCATGTTGCCGACCTGCAGGTCGAGCAGCACCAGCGCGGGGTCGACCAACTCGATCGCTTCGATGGTGTCGGCGCCCCGCCGCACCCTGTGCAGCGAGTGGTCGCCGCCCAGAGCCGCCTCGCACTGCTCCGCGACCCAGTCGGCGTCGGTCACCAGCAGCACGTCGGGCACGGCCGAGATCGTACCGCCCAGAGGCCGAGCGGATAGGCGCAACTCACTGGGAACCTTCGCGACCCGCAAAGCGAGGCCGTGGCCCGAGCGGCCCGTGAGTGCAGCGAACAAGAGCGGGACACACGACGCTGAAGCGATAGGCGGTCTCCGCGTACCCGCTTCGCTGGCGGCCCCGATCCCGGCAGCGGTCGGTTATCCTCCAGCCTGTGCTGGACATCGAGTCGTTCCACAACGACGCCGGGTCGTACCATGTGCTCCGACCCACCGGCGAGCTCGATGCCTACACCGTGGCCCAGTTCCGGGAGGCGCTGGCCGACCATGCCGCCGCGGGGCGCCTCGTGGTGGATCTCTGCGGTGTGCCCTTCATGGACTCGGCCGGTCTCGGCGCGCTCATCGGCGGGATCCGCCGCATCCGCGAGAACGAGGGCCGGGTCGTGGTGTTCTGCAACGGCCCCACGCTGATCCGGCTGCTGCACACCACCGGCTTCGACCGCATCGTGCCCGTCGAACAGACCCTCGAGGCCGCCGTCAGCGCCCTCGCCCGCGACCACGACGCCTGACGACGGGCACCGCAAGGCGCACGAGGGGTTGTCCCCGACCGCCGACCAGGGGCGCCTCCGACGATGCCAGGAACCGGACGCGTGAACCCACCTCCGACGCTGCGGCGCCTGGCCCGGCCCATGAGGCTCGCCGCCGGCTTGGGCGCGCTCGTGATCGGGGCGGTGCTGGCGCTGGGCTCGCCGGGGTCGGCTGCGCCCTCGGCCTCCGGCACCCCCGCAGCTGTTGTGGCCCCCGGCTCGGGGGGTTCGGAGAGCGTTGCCGCCGCCGGCTCCGACGTCTTCGACGTGGTGGAGGTGTCGGGCTTCCTCGACGGGATCATGGCCCAGTTCATCGAGCGGTCCATTGACAAGGCTTCCGCCGAGGGCTCGCTCGGCCTCGTGCTGCAGGTGAACAGCCCGCTGGCGACCATCGACAACCAGCGCCTGGCCGAGCTCGCGGCCCGGATCCGCTCCTCGGATGTGCCGGTGTCGATGTGGGTCGGTCCCTCCGGAGCCGTCGCCAAGGGGGCGGCCGGCCAGCTCGCCGGAGTGGTGAGCGACCTGGCCCTGGCCCCCGGCTCGGAGCTGGGCAACCTCGGCCCGCTGATCGTGTCGGCCGAGCATCTGGCCGAGCCCTTCGCCGACGCCTATCCCGCCATGCGCGACCGGGCGATCTCGTCCGCGGAGGCCATCGAGTTGGGTCTGGCCCGGGAGGCCCCGACCCTGCCGTTCTTCGTGCTCGACCTGCCCGGCTTCGAGACCGAGGTCGACGCGTCCGGCGACGAGCCGTTGCGGGTTCCCGTCAGCCCGGTGCGCTTCGCCAAGCTCTCCCTGCTCGACCAGTTCATGCACACCGCGGCCAGTCCCGCGCTGGCCTACCTGCTGTTCCTCGCGGGAGCCGGGCTGCTCGTCTTCGAGCTCTACACCGCGGGCGTAGGCATCGCCGGGGGTCTGGGTGCGCTGTCCTTGCTGCTTGGCTGCTACGGGCTGGCCGCGCTCCCGTCTCGGGGCTGGGCCGTCGGGCTGCTGGTGGTGGCCATGTTCGGCTATGCCGTCGACATCCAGACCGGCGTGCCGAGGGTCTGGACCGCGATCGCCACCGTGTGTCTGGTGGCCGGATCACTGACCCTGTTCAGTGGGACGTCGTTGTCTTGGGTCACGCTGCTGGCGGGGATCGTCGGGGTCACCGCGGGAATGGTGACCGGCATGCCCGCAATGGTCCGCACCCGCTTCGGGACCCCAAGGATCGGACGGGACTGGATGATCGGCGCCCTCGGCGTCGCCCGGGACGCGGTGGACCCCGATGGGGTGGTCGTCATCGACGGCGCTCCGTGGCGGGCCCGCACCCAGCGGGCCACCCCCATCGGGGCAGGCGAACCGGTCCGAGTAGTGTCGCTCGAGGGCCTGATCCTCACGGTCGAGCCCGCCGACGACACCGACGTCATCGACGGCACAGGCGGCACCGACAGCGTGGAGGGCGGGGCCGGCGCGGACGGCGATGGCATTACAGCCTGCGAGGCGGCCCCGGGCTGAGATCCGCGGCGGCGGGGTCGGCGATGTCGCAGACCCCCCGCATACTGGGGTTCGAGAATGCGGGCGTGATCGTCGGGTCCGGCCGGGCGCGGTGCAAGAAAATCACCCGAACGGCTTGGCTGTCAGGCCCCTCGTGTGGTAATCGTCATGACAAGGAGGGTGTCGGTATGAGGCTTCGGTCTGCCGAGAGAGTCGAATGGCAGTTGCGGGCCGCCTGCAGGGGACCCCAGGCCTCTGTCTTCTTTCCGCCGCCCTACGTCGAGAAGCGCGACGAGAAACGCCGGCGCGAGCTTCGGGCCAAAGACATCTGCGCCACCTGCTCGGTGCAGCCCGACTGCCTCCAGTACGCGCTGGACATCGGCGAGCAGCACGGCATCTGGGGCGGGTTCAACGAAGTGGAGAGACGCGACCTCCTGTCTCGCACGGCCCGGGTCTGATCGACAGCTCGGGCGGGCTAAAGCGAAGTGGAGAGACGCGGCCTGCTGTTGTGCACGGCCCGGGTCTGATCGACAGCTCGGGCGGGCTAAAGCGAAGTGGAGAGACGCGGCCTGCTGTCTCGCGCGGCCCGGGTCTGATCTACAGCTCGGGCAGTCGGGGGCCGGCGATGCGCAGGTCGCCGCGCCGGCGGGTCACGCCGGTGCTGTCGAGCCGGGCCAGCAGCGCCAGGGCGAACTTGCGGGTGGTGCCCCAGGCGTCGCGGGCCTCGGCGACCGTCACCCCCTCGGGCTGATCGGCGAGCAGCCGGGCCACCACCACCGCGGCCTCGTCGACGGCGGAGGCCGCGAAGTGGATGTTGCTGCTCTCGACCAGCCGCCCCTGCCTGACCAGCAGGCGCAGCTCGTCGCCGCTGACACCGCTGGGAGCCGGCGGCGAGAACGGCTCGGCCTCGGCCGCGGCTACGAGGGGATGGTCGGCCAACGGGTCCGCGCTGCCGGCGGCGCGGGCTCGTCCCTCGCCGGTGGCGATGCCGTCGATGGTGTCGATCGCGGCCCGCTCGAAGTCGTCGAGCCCGGCCAGGTCGAGCCCGAGAGGCCCAGCGCCGGCCACCGCGTCGGCGAGCTGACGCTTCGTGTGCTCCAGGTGCTCGGGATCCACCGCCCACCGTCCCAGATCGGGCGGGCGGGCGGTGCCGGTGAGCTTCTCTAGGAGCGCCGCGTCTATGCGGCCCCGCTCAGCGATGATCCGCTCCACTGATCGGTCGGGGCGGGCCCGTGAAGCGGGCAGCACCGGATCTACGTCGAGCACCTCGCCTCCCCCGACCGTCTCGGACCGTCCCGACTCGCGCAGGATGAAGCGGTCCCCCATGCACAGCGGCAGCCGCAGGGGAAGATGCAGCCGGACCAGTCCGGACCGTCCCGGCTCGATGGCTGACGGCCCCAGCACCCGCAGCTGCACGGGATGCTCGCCCGAGCCGATGTAGGCAACGTACGCGCCCCGCCGGGTGACCGGATGGTCGAGCGAGGCCAGCACCGAGAGCTCCGCGTCGATGGTGTGGGCGCAGTGCCACTGCTCGGGCCGCACCACCGCGTCTCCCCGGGCCACGTCGCGGTGGCCCGCGCCGACGAGGTTGACCGCCACCCGGTTGCCTGGGCCCATCTCCTCGCACTGCCGGTGCAGGCTCTGCAGGGCCCGCACCCGCACACTGCGGCCTGCGGGCAGCAGGGCGAGGGTGCGGTCAGTTCGGAGCCGCCCGCCGGTCAGGGTGCCGGTCACCACCGTGCCCGACCCCTTGATGGCGAAGGCCCGGTCCACCCACAGCCGCGGCCGGTGGTGGTCGGCCGCGGTCGGGGTGACGGCCAGCAGATCGTCCAGCGCCGCCACCAGTGCGTCCATTCCGGTGCCGTCAACCGCGTCGGTGGCCACGATGGGCGCGTCGGCCAGGAACGTGCCCACCACGTGCTCGGCCACGTCGAGGCGGGCCAGTTCCACCAGATCGTCATCGGCGTCGCCCGCCTTGGTCAGCGCCACCAGCCCGTGGCGCAGGCCCAACAGTTGCAGGATGCGCAGATGCTCCTCGGACTGGGGTTTCCATCCCTCGGTGACGTCCACCACGAACACGCAGGCGTCCACACCACTGACCCCGGCCAGCATGTTCTTGAGGAACCGGACATGGCCGGGCACGTCGATGAAGGCGATCTGACGTCCCGACGGCAGCGGCATCGAAGCGAAGCCCAAGTCGATGGTCAGGCCGCGCTCCTTCTCCTCGGTCCACCGATCGGGGTCCGTGCCGGTCAGGGCCCGCACCAGTGTGCTCTTGCCGTGGTCGACATGGCCGGCGGTGGCGACTACATGCATGCCGGGACGTCTCAGCCGGCTGGGCCGGCCACCTCGCGCAGCGCCTCGGCCACTTCGGCGTCGTCGTCGGGGTGGACCGTGCGCAGGTCGACGACGGTGGCGCCTTCGACCACTCGGGCGATGATCGGCCGCGGGCGGGACCGCAGCGTCTCGCGGTGGTCGCCGGGCACGGCTATGCCCACCGACTCGATCTCGACGCCGGGCAGGGTGCCCCCGCCGGGCGTGGCCGCGGCGGCGACCGCCTCGAGGCCGTCGTAGGCGCCGAGGCGGCCCCGCAGCTGTGAGGGGGTGAGCGCGGCCATGCGCCAGAACTCGATGGCGTCGCCGTCGCCGCGCAGGTAGGCCAGCGCAGTGTGCTGCAGCGCGGCCAGCACCAGCGAGCCGGGTCGCAGGGCCCGGGCCAGCCGGTGGCGGCGGCAGGCGTCGACCAGATCGGCCTGCCCGGCGATGATGCCGGCCTGGGGGCCGCCCAGGAGCTTGTCGCCGGAGAACATCACCAGGGCCGCGCCGGCCTCGAGGGTCTGGCGGGCCGCAGGCTCGCGGTCCAGCCACGGCGGGCGCCCTCCCGCCAGCCAGCCGCAGCGGCTGTCGAGCAGTCCCGACCCGATGTCGGCCACCAGGAGCGGGCCCAGGTCGGCCAGTTCGGCCGTGCGGGGCGCCTCGGTGTAGCCCACCACCCGGAAGTTGGACTGATGGACCTGGACCACCACGGCCACGTCGTTGGCGGGGTCGGCCAGCGCCGCCGCGTAGTCAGCCCGGCGGGTGCGGTTGGTGGTCCCCACCTCCACCAGCCGGGCGCCCGACCAGGCCATCACGTCGGGCACCCTGAAGCCGCCGCCGATCTCGACGAGCTCGCCGCGGGACACCACCGCGTCGCGGCCCTCGGCCAGCGCGGCCAGCACCAGCATCACCGCCGCCGCGCAGTTGTTGACGGCCATGGCCGCCTCGGCCCCGCAGGCCCGGGCCAGCAGCGCAGGCGCCCCGGTCTGGCGGTCGCCGCGCTCGCCGGTGTCGAGGTCGAGCTCCAGGTTCGAGTAGTCGGCGCTCTGGTAGAAGCTGAGCGGCGCCCGGCCGAGGTTGGTGTGCAGCAGCACGCCGGTGCCGTTGATCACCGGCGTGAGCATCCTGCGGCGGATGCTGCGCGCCCGCGCCGCAGCCGATTCAGGGTCGCCCGCTGCGATGGCGGCTCGGGCGGCGTCAACCAGCAGCGGATGGGGCAGGCCGGTGTCGGCCAGCGAGCGGGCCAGCCGGTCTACTGAGGGTGGTCGGTCCTGGGGCGACACGTTGGCGACAAGGCTACGCATCCGCTTGCGAGGGTTGCGCCGGCCGGGCGCGAGGTTGCCGGTGCGGTCTGCGGGCAGCGGGGTTGGGGCCGCGGAACTGTCCCTCTCAGCCCGCGGTCAACGCGAGGCGGCGCCCGTACGCTGGGGCCGTGCTCATAGTGCTGCTCCCGGCGCTGCTGTGTGCTGCGTCTTGTGCCGGTGTTCTGCTCATGGTGCTCCCGTGTTCATAGTGCTGCTCCTGGCGCTGCTTTGTGTGCCGCTGCTGGAGCTGTACGTGATCATCCGGGTGGCCGACGGCGTGGGCACCGGCGAGACCATCCTGCTGCTGATCGCGGTGTCGGTGGTGGGGGCGTGGATGGTGCGCCGCTCCGGGCTGGGCGTGCTCAACCAGATCCAGACCCGCCTCAACCGGGGCGAGCTGCCCGCAGGGGAGCTGGTGGACGGGCTGCTGATCCTGATCGCCGGTGCGCTGATGCTCACTCCCGGCTTCCTCACCGACGGGGTGGGGCTGCTGCTGCTGTTCCCGCCCACCCGGCTAGTGGTGCGGTCGCTGCTGGTGCGCCGCTTCTCCAAGAAGATCACCGTCGGCGGATGGTCGGCGGAACCCGGCGGGCGGGGTGGATTCGGCTTCGGCTACAGCTCGGGCGGCGCCCATCGTTGGCCCGGCGGGCACGGCGGATTCGGCGCGGACGGATCCGATGCCCGTGATGTGGACGAGGTGCGCGAGGTCGGGGACGGCCGACCGGACAGGAAGGAGCAAGATGGAGACTGACTCGGGCGCCACAGCCGCTGCGGACGAGGTGCTCACCACCACCCGCGCCGTGCGGCGGCGCCTCGACCTCGAGCGCGACGTGGGCGACGACATCATCCTGGACTGCATCGACATCGCCGAGCAGGCGCCCACCGGGGGCAACCAGGGCAGCCGGCGCTGGCTCATTGTGCGCGACCCCGAGCTCAAGCAGCGGCTGGCCAAGCTGTACCGCGAGGTGATCGGCAACCGCATGATTGAGGCCCGCGATCGCCTGGCCGGCACCGGAGACCCGCGGGAGCGGGCCATGCTCTCCTCGGCCCACCTGGCCGAGCGTCTCGGCGAGGTGCCGGTCATTGTGATCCCGGTGATCCTGGGCCGCCACGACGGCAGCGGCCGCCCCGGCCTGTTCGACTCGGTGATCCAGAGCGGCTGGAGCTTCTGCCTGGCCCTGCGGGCCCGGGGCCTGGGCACAGCCTGGACCACCGCGGGGCTGGCCAAAGCTTCCGACATCAAGGAACTGCTCGGCATCCCCGACGACGTGACCGAGATCGCCATGTTCCCGGTGGCCTGGACCGTCGGCACCGACTTCAAGCGGGCCCGGCGGCACCCGGCCCGCACGATCGCCTACTTCGACGGCTACGCCCGCACCTTCGAGCGGGGGCCCAGCAACCCGGTGCGCCTGGCTGACGGACCCGGCACCGTCGCCGAGGCCGACATTCGGGCCGACCCGGCCGCGGTCTGGGCCCGGGTGACCGACATCAACGTGCCCGCGGAGTTCTCCGAGGAGTTCGTGGGGGCCGAATGGCAGGCCCCCAGCGACGGGCCGGCTCTGGGCGCCCGTTTCGTGGGCCGCAACCACCATCCGGCTCGCGGCGACTGGGAGGTGCCGTGCTTCGTGGACGTGTACCGCGAGCTGGAGGCGTTCGGCTGGTGCACCAGCGACATCGACAACCCCGGCGCCCGCTGGCGCTTCGACCTGGAGCCCATCGTGGGCGGCACCCGGCTGCGCTTCAGCGGCATCCTGGGGCCCGGCCCGTCGGGCCTCGACGGCATCATCGAGGCCCGGCCCGACCTGGAGCCCCGCATCGTCGCCCGCCGCATCGGCGAGCACCGGGCCAACATGCAGCGGGTGGTGGACGGGATCAAGGCGCAGTTCGAGCAGCCTCGCGAGGGATCCTGACTGTGGGCCACCCCCGTCCCGCACTGTGGGCGGTTCTCGGCCATGGTGGCGGGAGAGCGCAAACAGCTCGGGCGGGCGTTCCATGAAGACTTCGGTCCAGCTCACCGCCGACGCGGCACCGTGGCCCGAGCTGGTCGACTTCGTGGTCGGGGCCGAGGCTCTGGGCGTGGACGCGGTGTGGGTGGCCGAGGCGTGGGGCTCAGATGCGGCGTCGCCGCTGGGCTACCTGGCGGCTCGCACCGACCGGGTGAGGCTGGGCGCGTCGGTGTTCCAGGTGGGCGCCCGCTCGGCGGTGATGACCGCCCAGACGGCGCTGACCCTCAACGAGCTGTCGCAGGGGCGGTTCGTGCTGGGCCTGGGCGTGTCGGGCCCGCAGGTGATGGAGGGCCTGCACGGGGTGCGCTTCGCCGATCCGGTGGGCCGCATGGCCGAAACCCTCGACGTGATCGGTCAGGCGTTCGCTGGTGGGCGCGTCGCCTACCAGGGCCGCCATCTGCAGCTTCCCCTGCCCGGCGGGGAGGGCAAGCCGCTGCGCCTTTCGATCCGCCCGGAGTCAGCCCCGCCCGTCTACCTGGCCTCGATGCTGCCGAAGATGCTGGAGCTGACCGGCGAGCGGGCCGACGGCTGGCTGGGCACCAGCTTCGTGCCCGAGGGGGCCGAGGACGCCTACTTCGCGCCCATGAGAGCGGGCGCGGCCCGGTCCGGGCGGACCCTCGACGGTATCGACATCTGCCAGGGCGCCGAGGTCGCCTTCGCCGAGGACGAGGCCGAACTGGACGCCATGATCGACGCCCGCCGGGCCGGGCTGGCCTTCAGCCTGGGAGGCATGGGCTCAGCCATATCCAACTTCTACAACTCGGCCTACTCCCGCCAGGGCTTCGCCGAGGTGGCCGCCGAGTCACAGCGTCTGTGGCTGGCCGGCGACCGCCGGGCCGCGGCCGCGGCGATACCCGATGAGATGGTGCTGGGCACCACCCTCATAGGCACTGCCGAGATGGTGCGCGACCGGCTGGCGGTGTGGGTTGCCGTCGGTGTCGACACTGTGCGCCTGTACCCCGCCGGCAACACCGTCGACGAGCGTCTCGACACCCTCGGACAGGCCTTGGACCTGATTCCAAACTGAGGGAGCGGTCTCGCCGGCGGGCCGGCTCGCGTCGGGCTGCGTCGGCGCGTTGCCGCCATGGTCACCGTTCGGGGATCGCTGTGGTGTCATACTCAGGTCCCATGAGCGGTGATCGGCAACCGCGGCGGCACCTGGAACGCCTACCGGGATCGCTGTGGTGTCATACTCAGGTCCTATGAGCGTTGGTCTATGACTGATCAGAGGGCACCAATGCCGCCGATCCCGTCCGCGTTGGTTGCGGCCAGGCGGGCGATGGTGGTCGCTGCGGCCTCGACGGTGATCGCCGCTTTGGCGGTGGCGATCGCGCTCTTGGGCGATCCCGGGAGCGACCCGGCTGAGAGCGCGGCCATCGAACAGGCCCGGACTGACGCAGCTGCGGCTCGGACTGAAGCCGATGCGGCCACCGCTATGGCCGAAGCGGCCGCCGCCATAGCCGACGCGGCCGCCGGCAAGGCAGCGGCCGCGCAGGAGGCACTCGCCGCGGCTCTGGCTGAGGCCGGCGGGGCTGTGGACCCCGAGGTCATTGCCAGGCTCGAGGCACAGCTTGAGGAGGCGCGGACCCTCGCGGCCACGGCTCTGGTTGCGGCCAATGCGGCTGCCGGCGTCGAGGACGCCCCTGCCGCCGATACCACTTCCGAGGAAGAGGCCGCGGTTGAGGATGCCCCAGAGCCGGAGGAGGCGGCCGCGGTTGAAGATGCTCTAGAGCCGGAGGAGGCGGCCGCGGTTGAGGATGCTCCAGAGCCGGAGGAGGCGGCCGCGGTTGAGGACGGGCCCGTGGCCGACGACACCGACACGGCCGCTGTCCTTCCCGGTGAGTCCTATGAGTTCGGCCCGCCCGCTGGTGCCGGGCTGGCGGTCGTCGGGGTCGCACACGACAGCGCTCTGAACGTCCGCGACATCCCCAACGGCGAGGTCATCGCCAGGCTGGACAACGTGATGGACGGGGTGCGCGATCCTGCCGTCTACGCGCGCCAGGCAGACTCCGACGACATCATCGCCACAGTCGACCTGCAGAGCGGGATTGTCGCTACCGGCAACACCCGCAAGCTGCCGACGACCATCTGGCACGAGCTGCGGGTCGGCGACCTCTTGGGCTGGGCCAGCGGCAGTTATCTCGCACCCCTCGGAGCGGACCGCGACGCGACCGCCGAGGTCGTGGAGGCTTTGGGCGGAACCCCGACAGCCGACACCCTGACCGACCTCGGCCTGCAGGTCTCCGCGCTGTTCGCATCCACCGGCGAGGTGCAGTCGCGAACAACGGTCTCGTCGCGGCCGGGCGTGTTCGAGGCCGTGGGCGACGTCACCCTCGACGTGCTCGGCCTGCCCGACGACGCTGTCCGGGGCTACCGGGTCAACATCACAGCCGACGCAGGCGCCGAGGACTGGACGCAGGAGGATGCGGGGCCGTTCACGCTCCGATCGGTCACCGTGACGCCGATCTGCGACAGCCACCGAGGCGTCAGCGAAGAAGGCCTCTGCCTCTAGCCGGCTGCACTAGTTGAGGCTGGCATGCGGCCTATTGGGGCGGCGTCACCTCATAGTCCATGTCTCGGAGTTGTCCCACCGCGGCCTCAGTGTGCTGTCGAACGGTGGCCCGAGCCTGGTTCCGCTCCCATTCCTTAAGTGATCGCTCGACCAGTTGATTCCATCCCGGCAGCCAGTCAACGAACAACTTCTCGCGATTCAGGAACTGCAGTAGTTCTTCAACAGTCGGCCTGAATCGACGCCCGCCCACGGGAAAGTGGATCTCGAATAATCTCGGCAGACGAAGTCCGGCAGTCCCATAGATCCACCCGAATTCCATAGATTCGGCGTGAAGATGTACATGGGCGACTGGCTTGTTGTAGGCATCTCGGTTGTACTCAATCCGGAATACAGGTCGCCGCTTTCGACGTGGGGCAGGTCGAACCCATAGTCCGTAGGTCGACTGCTGTACGGCGAGATGGTTGGACTCGTCGTCCAGGGAGACGTGGAACTCGATCTTTAGCATCAAGGGAGGTTGGTCGGCGCCGTCACAGGTACGCATGAGTGGTATCAGGCTGAAGCCGGATCCGTCGGTCTCGAAGGGCAGGGGGCCTATTCGAAGTCGCTGCTCACTGTCAGCATCGACGACGCCAAACAGGGGAGCGTCCGCTACGCATCCGCCGATGAGGTTGTTTAGCCGATCGACGAAGTCGCTGGACTTCGTCTGAAGACGGTCGCTCACGCCGCGACGGGAAGGTCTTCCTCGGTGAGGATGTCGCCCCAGATCAGCCAGAGGTCCCGCAGCGACGGATCGTCCAGACGGTCGGCCTTTCCTAGCTCATAGAACAGGCGAAGCCCGAGCCCGGTGTCGTTCGCGGCCCTTTCAAGCATTCTGACAATCTCTTCCCTTCGGACCGTGATGCTCATGCTTGGCTCCTCCCTCGGTGCTCCTGAGCGTAGTTGAGCCGTAGGACATTGATGACCCTTGCAGATCGGTTGAGTTGCATAGTGGTGAGACAGGAGCACTCCCCGGGCTCTGGAGGGTTCGGCGAGCGCTTGATCGCACGTGAGCGGCTCGTAGTTGAGGTTGGCAACGGCCCGCGACGCAGTAGGGCACTGCGGTGGTCTACGGCACAGCGAGACTTGCTGCGCTCTTGAGGGCGGCCCGGGCCGAGGCGGGGCCTGCCCGCATGGGCGGACCGATGTTGTCCGACCGGTCCCGGTGGGTGGGCGTCTGCCGTTGGATCAGGTGTGCGGGCAGATCGAGGGCTGTCTCGGGGTTCGGGCAGGTGGCTGCCGAAGTCAGCTCTCGGCGGCGTCCTCGGGGTCGGCGGCGTCCTCCGGGTCGGCGGCGTCCTCGGGGTCGGCGGCGTTCTCCGGGTCTAGAGCGTCGAGCGCGGCCACAGCTGCCTCGAGCATCCGGGCGCTGCAGCCGGCCATCTCCACCGGCGGCACGTGCTCTTTCGACAGCGCCCGGGCCACCGACCTGAAGGCCTCGGCCGCGGCGCCGTCGCCGAGCGCTACCGGCTCGCCGGTGTCGAAGCCGTCGGCCACGGCAGGTTCGAGGGGAATGCGGCCCAGCAGCGGGACCCCGACCTCGGCCGCGAGGGCCGCGCCCCCTCCCGAGCCGAACACGAGATGGCGATGGCCGTCGGGCGTGGCCAGGTAGCTCATGTTCTCGATCACGCCCACGATGCGCAGGTAGTTCTTGCGGCCCATGTCCACCGCCCTCGCGGCCACCCTCTGGGCGGCTGCCGCCGGGGTGGTGACGATGATCATCTCGGCCCTCGGCAGCATCTTGGCCAGGCCCATTTGCACGTCGCCGGTGCCCGGCGGCATGTCGATCAGCAGGTAGTCGAGGTCGTCGTTCCAGCGCACGTCCTCGCAGAAGTGCTGCACGGCCCGGTTGAGCATCAGCCCCCGCCACATCAGCGCCGAGTCCTCCCGGTCCACGAGGAACCCCATCGACACCACGTCGAGGCGGCCCTCGCCGATCGTCCGGCTGATCGGCACGATCTTGCCGCCGTCGGAGCGGAGGTCGCCGTCCACGCCCAGCATCTGGGGCACCGAGTAGCCCCAGATGTCGGCGTCCATCACCCCGACGTTGAACCCTTCCGCGGCCAACGCGGCGGCCAGGTTGGTGGTCACGGTGGACTTTCCCACGCCGCCCTTGCCGCTGGCCACCATCAGCACCTTCGTGGTGGGCGGGATGGCCGTGTCGGGGGCCCGTTGCGACACGTTGAAGCGGGCCTTGGCCATGGCCGCGGCCTTCTCGTCGACGGTCAGCTCGGCCCACACGATGCGCACCTTGGTCACGCCGGGCAGGGACTCGAGTCGGGCCTTGACATCCTTCTGGATCTGGGCCCGCAGGGGGCAGCCCGAGGTGGTGAGGGCGATCTCGACCCGCACCAACCCGTCGTCGGACACCTGCGCGCCGCGGGCCATGCCCAGCTCCACCAGGTTGCTGCCCAGTTCGGGATCGACCACACCGCGCATCAGTTCCATGACTGCCTCGGCCGTCGGCGCGGTCGTGGTCACAGTGCGATGCTACCGTGGTGCTCGCCGGGCCGATCCAGGCCGATCCGGAGCCGCCGGTAGCCGAGCCGGTCACCGGTGGGTAGGTTAGACCCGGCGCAGCAGCCCGCGATCACCAGCGCACGGGGAGCCACCATGATCACACTCACCAAAACGGCGTCGGCCAAGGTATCGGAACTCATCAAGGCCGAGGGCGACGACGACCTCGCCCTGCGCGTGGCGGTGCGCCCCGGCGGCTGCTCGGGCTTCTCCTACGAGATGTACTTCGATACCGAGCTGGGCGAGGGCGACACCAAGGCGACCTTTGGCGACATTCATGTGGTGGTCGACCCGTCGTCGGCCATGCTGCTCGACGGGGCCACCCTCGACTACTCCGACGGCCTGCAGTCCGCCGGGTTCTCGATCGACAACCCCAACGCCCAGCGCAGCTGCGGCTGCGGCCAGAGCTTCAGCTAACCCCAAGCTCGGTCGGCCAGCCCGCGCCCCGACTGGCGGCGCCCGATCAGGCTGATCGGCCTGAACCCGAAATTGATGACGCTTCAGCCCTCCGAGGCCCGATATTCCCACCAGTCTCGGGTGGGCTTCGAGATCGTCGTGGACGGTGCGGCGGTGGTGGTGGCCGATGAGGGGCTGACGCTGCTGGACGTGCTGCGCGAGCGGCTCGGGGTGCGCTCGGTGAAAGACGGGTGCAGCCCTCAGGGTCAGTGCGGGTGCTGCACGGTGCTCGTCGATGGGCAGGCCCGGGTCGCCTGCGTCACTCCGGCTCGACGGGTGCGGGGCCGCCGGATCACAACACTGGAGGGTCTCGATTCCGATGTTCGAGAGCGGTGGGCGAGGGCGTTCGGGGCCACCGGGGGCAGCCAGTGCGGGTTCTGCACGCCGGGAATCATCTGCCGCTTCGCCGGTCTCCACGCCAAGGGCGCCGACCACGACGACCGGAACGTCGCGGCCCGCGCCCTGGCGGCCCATCTCTGTCGCTGCACCGGCTGGCAGCCCATCGTCGACGCCTGGGTGGCTTATCCCCGCCTCGCCGCGGACACTGCCGACGACACCCTTGACCCGGATGCGGGCCAGCGGGCCGCTGCCGACCTTCGGACCACCATCGAGGGGCGCTCGCCTCAGTCGACCGGGCCCAATGTCTCCCTCGGAGCGGGCGGGTTCGCCGACGACACCGCCCCAGACGGCTCCCTTGTGGCTGTACGGGCCGGTCCGCGCTGTGAGGCTGCCGACGAGCACGCCTGGGTGGTGGCGGAGACTGCCGTCGAGGCACGAAGGCTCGCCGGCCAGATTCCGGGACGGCGCACCACCGCCGGCTGGGACCCGCCGCTGGAGGTGCCGCCGGGGGATTGGGCCGTGACGCTGCGCACGGGCTGGGTGGAGCCCGGCTATCTGGAGACCGACGCAGCTTGGTGCGAGCCCGGTGGCGAGCCTGCCTCCCCGCTGGGCAACGGCGGCGCCTTCGGCGGGAAGCGGGACTCGCCGGTGGCCGAGGCCTCCCGCCGCCTGGCCGACCGGCACGGACGGCCGGTGCGGGTGTTGTGGTCGCGTCCTGACGCGGCCGAACTCGGTCCCAAGCGTCCGCCGATCGCCGCTGGCGTGCGACCCGACGGCACCGGCGAGATGCTGGTCGCCCGCACCCCGGGCATTGTCGAGGCGATCCAGACCTACGCGCCAGCCCTGACAGTCACCGAGGTCGACGTTCCCGGGCCGCCCACCTCGTCACAGGTGCGGGCCGCGGGCTGGGCCGAGGCCGCGGTGCTGCTGGCCGCGGTCCGGCGCGAGCCCGGCTGGGCCGAGGCGCCCGATGGAGGGTCGGCCGCAGCCGAGGTCCGGCGCGAGCCCGGCTGGATCGCCTGCCCCGGCGGCGGATCGGCCACCGCCGCGGTTGCGGCCGACGGGACGATCAGCGTGCGGGTGCGAGCCGGCCGCCCCCTCGACGAGACCGTGCTGCGCTCCTACTGCACCGGCGCGGCCCACATGGCCTATTCGTGGGTCACCAGCGAGTCGCTCGGCGTGGACTCCGACGGCATCGTCCACGATCTGACCGTTCGGTCCTTCGGCATCGTCGGCGCGGCCCAGATGCCGGCGGTGGGGGTCGAGATCGTCGACGACGGTTCCGAGCCCGTCAACGGCAGCGACGCGGTGTTCGCCGCGGTTGCCGCCGCGGTATGGATCCACCGGGGATGCTCGCCGACGTGGCCCACCGGCCGCTGAGCGAATCGGGTGTGATCAAGCGGTCGGTGAGCCCATCGAGTGTGGGCGGGGGCCGTTGATGCTGGCAGCCGGCTTCCGGGTCAAGTGCGTCGGCTACCCGGGAAGCTGAGCCGTCGGCGCCGCTGGTGCTGGTCAGTGAGCCGGGGATAGCCGCTCTCGGCTTCGTTGCGGGCCAGTTCCAGGTACTCGTTGGGGCCATCGTCGGTGTGGTTGGCCGCGTCGGAATCAGCCTTGAGGAAGCTCCCGAGCGCCGCAGCCAGGATCCCGCTGCCCACGAGCACCGCCACCGGGAGCAGGACGACCAGCACGATCACCATCACTATCGCTCCGGCCACGGCCCGAGCATACGCGTTCAGGGTTCAGCCGTGCACCAGTTCGTAGCGGGCCTATCGGACTGTCGACGAGCTGCGCAACCGTGATGCAGGTGCAGGCCGCCACCGACGACAGCACCAGTTCGTAGGGGTTGGGGCCCGTGTCGGCGCCGCCGACGTCGCTGGGCTCATCCGCGTGCCACCGGTGCGACCCGGACCGCAGCTCCACCGAGAACGCGGCGCCGGGCTCGATCTTGATGTCGGCGGTGACGGTGGTCATGCCGCCGGCGTAAGGCGAGCCGTGGCCTTCTTTGAGCGCAAATGCTGCCCTGGTCAGCTTTGTTGCGCACAAAAGCCACGACGGCCCCCGGCTGCGATACTGCAGTCCATGTCAGCGGACGCATACGAGCGCGACGGGCATGTCGCCACCATCACCTACAACCGCCCCGAGGCCCTCAACGCCGTCAACGGGGCCATGCGCCGAGCCCTGGACGAGGCCTGGGTGGCCTTCAGGGAGGACACCGAGGCCTGGGTGGCCATCGTCACCGGCGCGGGCCGGGCCTTCTGCGCGGGCGCTGACCTCAAGGACTCCGAGGGCTCGACCGGCGATTGGCCAGGCTCGTTCTGGGAGTGGCCCACCATCACCACTTTCGAGTCGGGCCTGGAGATCTGGAAGCCCACCATCGCCGCGGTCAACGGAGCATGCATCGGCTACGGCCTCACCGCGGTGCTGGCCTGCGACTTCGTTCTGGCCAGCGAGCGGGCCACCTTCGCCTACCCCGAGGTCCGGATCGGAGTGCCGACCATCGTCGGCGCCCTGCGCCTACCCGATCGTGTCGCCTGGCCCGATGCGCTCGAGATGCTGCTGACCGGCGAGACCATCGACGCCGCCAAGGCCAAAGAGATGGGCTTGGCCTGGAAGGTCACACCCCACGACGAGCTCCTAGCCGAGGCTCGATCTCTGGCCGACCGGCTCTGCGCAGGCGCCCCCCTGGCCGTGCGGGCGACCAACGAGATGGCCCGCCGGGGACGCACCCTGCCATGGACCGAGGCCGTCCGCATGGGCGAGACCATGCGGCGGGTGGCGGCCAACACCGCCGACGCCGCCGAGGGCCTGGCCGCCCGGCAAGAACGCCGCCCCCCGAAGTGGCAAGCTCGCTAAGAGGATCCGCCGGTCCGGTTCAGGTGTCGTAGGAGGGCCGAATCGGGCGCGCCCTCGGCCGGCGCCGAGCTGCGCCGGCCGGGGAGCGCGCGATGAGGGTTAGCCCTTGGCCTCGATGAAGGCGTCGGAGTAGTTGGTCTCGAAGTCGCCGGTGTCCTGGATCTCCTCCAGAGACGACACGCCGCCGGGGATCACATTCGGATCGTTCACGAAGTTGAGCAGATCCTCGTCGAGCCCGTCGAAGGCGGCCTCGTTGGGCGTGGAGTAGTAGTTGTAGTTCGACAGCGCCGCGCCGGTGTCGGCCCGCAGCAGGAAGTTGATGAATGTGTGGGCCGTGCACGGGCTCTGCGCGTCGTACACCACCGCCATGTTGTCGATCCAGCGGGTGCCGCCCTCGCGGGGCACGAAGTACACGTAGTCGTCGGGATTGTCGGTCTCGAGGAACTGGGTGAACATGTCGCCGGAGTAGCCGTGGCCGATCACCGTCTCGCCGCCGGTGAGCAGCTCGTCGGCCGAGTCGGTGTTGAACGCGGCCAGCCGGTCCCGGGTGTCGGTGATCAGCTGCTTGGCCTCGTCGAGCTCGCCCTCGTCGGTGGTGTTGAGCGAGTAGCCCAGATACTTGAGGGCTGCGCCCATGGTCTCGCGGGGGTCGTTCAGCAGGCTGATCTTCCCCGCGAAGGCATCGGCCATGACCGGGTCGAAGACCAGGCCCCAGCTGCGGTCGAAGTCGGTCCCTACCACCGCGGTGTTGACGCCGAGGCCGGTGGTGCCCCACTGGTAGGGCACCGAGTACTCGCCGGTCGGGTCGTACGAGAGGTCGTTGAAGTCGGCGGAGATGTTCGACCGGTTGGGTATGGCGTCGAAGTTGAGCGCCATGATGTTGCCCGAGGCGATGAGGATCTTCACCATGTAGTCCGATGGCACGATCAGGTCGTAGCCGCTGTTTCCCGCGGCGATGATGGGCTGCATGGCCTCGTTGGAGTCGTAGGTGTCGAGGGTCCAGCTCACGCCGTACTCCGCGGCGAACTGATCCAGCAGCTCCTCGTCTATGTACTCCGACCAGTTGTACATGTTGAGGTCGCCGTCTGCCTGGTCCACCTCGCAGTCGGCGGCACCGGTCTCGTCGTCGCCCCCCGAGCAGGAGGCGGCCAGCAGTGCGAGCACCCCCAGCGCGGCGATTGTCTTAGTGAGTGTCCTCATATCGGTAATGCATCCTTTCCGTTGCTGCGGGCCCTCGCGACCAGCAGCGACAAGAGCACGAGCACGGTCGACGCGGCCAGCATGAATACCGACACCGCATTGATGAGCGGCGTGACTCCCCTCCTGATAAGTCCGAAAACGAACACCGGCAGCGTAGTCGCGCCGGGCCCGGAGGCGAACTGTGTGATCACCACGTCGTCCAGCGACAGCGTGAGCGCCAGCAGTGCGCCGCCTGCGATTCCCGGCGCGAGCTGCGGCAGGGTCACGTGTCGGAAGGTGCTCCAGCGGTTGGCGTACAGGTCGAGGGCTGCCTCCTCCAGCACGCTGTCCATGTTGGCCAGCCGGGCTCTCACCACGATCGACACGAAGCTGATGTTGAAGGCGATGTGGCTGAGCGCGATGGTGCTCAGGCCCTTCTGCAGGCCGATCCCGAACAGGGCGTCGACCATGTCGAAGAACTGCGAGAAGAACAGCAGGATCATCACGGCCATGGTGACGTCGGGCACGATGATGGGCAGATACAGCAGTGCGTCGAAGAGCCGCCTGCCCTTGAACGTGAACCGCTCCAGCGCCAGAGCGGCCAGCGTGCCCAGCACCACCGACACGGCCGTCGACAGAACCGCCACCCGAACCGACACCCAGAGCGATTTCTGCAGCGTGGTGTGCTCGGCGAACTCGGCGTACCAGTCGAGAGTGAAGCCGCCCCACACGCCGGGGTTGCGGCTGTCACTGAAGGAGAAGATGAACAGCAGGATGATCGGGGCATAGAAGAACACGTAGATGGCGACGGCCTGAGCCGACAGGGCCGAGCGGGTGACCACCGCCGCCCGCGTCTGGGCACGGCTGCGTCTCACCGGCCCGCCCCGATCAGACGAGGTCGCCGGGCGCGCCTCACAGGTTCCGGCCTCCGGTGCGGAAATACACCAGCGTGGCTATCAGCATCACCGCCATCAGCACGAACGACAGCGACGCCCCGAAGGGCCAGTTGCGCGCCGTGAGGAACTGCACCACCACGTAGGAGCCGAGCAGCGTGGTCTTGGCCCCGCCCAGCACCTCGGGGGTGACGTAGGCCCCCAGGCTGGGCACGAACACCAAGATCGACCCGGCGATGACCCCCGGCTTGGACAGCGGCAGAAGGATGCGGCGGAAACTCTGGTAGCCCGAGGCGTAGAGGTCGCGGCCGGCCTCGAACAGCGCCGGGTCGATCCGCTCGATGGATGCGTACAGCGGCAGGATCATGAAGGGCAGGAAGCCGTACACCAGCCCCAGCACCACCGCCGAGTTGGTGAACAGCAGGACCGTCGGCCCGAACCCGAAGAACTCGAAGATGTCCGACACCAGGCCGTCGGTGCCGAGAAGGACCCGCCAGGCGTAGTTGCGCACCAAGAAGTTCGACCAGAACGGGATCATCACGAACACCAGCATCACGTTGCGCATCGTGGACCGGCAGGTGGCTAGGAAATAGGCGAACGGGTAGGCCAAGACCAGACAGATCACGGTGGTGAGAACCGCCAGCCACACCGAGCGGAACACGATGTCGCGCACCACCGGCTCGGCCAGCTTGCGGTAGGAGTCGAGATTCCATCCCGACAGGTCGGTGCCGCCGAAGCGGTTGCGGGTGGCGAACGAGTACACGACCACGATCACGAGCGGCACGGCGAACAGCAGCACCAGGTAGGCGTACGCCGGCAGGGCGAGCAGGAAGCCCCGCCGTGCCTCCGCCCGCCGCGCGGACTCCTCCACAGTGCGCGCCCTCGCCGGCGCCTCCGTTGCCGGGCCGGACGGTCGGGTCGCGGTCGGGGCGCCCGTCACTCGGTCACCACGGCGACAGCGTCGGGATGCCACACGACCGCCACCTCGTCGCCCGGCGTGAAACGGCGCTCGCCCGGCCGGTTCTCCATCCGCACGTCGATCATCATCCAGTCCACGCCCACCCCGTAGCTGACGGCGCTGCCCACGTAGGTGACCCGCTTCACCACGCCGTCGATGCATGGGCGGGGCCCCGCGCCGGTCGGGTCGGCCTGCCGCTGCGTGAGCTTGGCCCGCTCGGGTCGCAGGCTGAGCGCCACCTTGGTGCCCGCCGCGTGGTCCGTCTCGCAGGCCACCATCGACCCGTTGGCCAGGCATATCTGATGGTGAGACTTGACCGTGGCCTCCAACAGGTTGGCCCGACCGATGAAGTCGGCCACGAAGCGGTTGGCGGGCCGCTCGTACACCTCCTCGGGCGTGCCCACCTGCAGGAGCCGGCCCCGGTCGAGGATCGCCACCCGGTCGCTCATGGTGAGCGCCTCCTCCTGGTCGTGGGTGACGAACACGAAGGTGATGCCCACCTCGCGCTGCAGGCTCTTCAGTTCTACCTGCATGCCCTGGCGCAGTTTCAGGTCGAGCGCGCCGAGCGGCTCGTCGAGCAGCAGCACCTTGGGCCGGTTCACCAGCGCCCGGGCCAGCGCCACGCGTTGCTGTTGCCCGCCCGACAGCTGGTCAGGGCGCCGCCGGCCCATGTCGCCGAGCTGCACGAGCTCGAGGGCCTCGGCCACTCGGGTGCCGATCTCGTCGCGGCTCACCTTCTGCATGCGCAGACCGAAGCCGACGTTGTCGGTGATGGACATGTGGGGGAACAGCGCGTAGTTCTGGAACACGGTGTTGACCGGGCGCTTGTTGGGCGGCAGCGTGCCCACGTCCTCGCCAAAGATCCGCAGGCGGCCCTCGGAGGGGAAGTCGAGCCCGGCGATCATGCGCAGCGTGGTGGTCTTGCCGCAGCCCGACGGGCCGAGCAGGGCGAAGAACTCGCCGTCGCCGATGGCCAGGTCGAGGCTGTCGACGGCGGTCACCTCGCCGAAGCGCTTGGTCACGCCGTCGATCTCCACGGCCGCTACCGGTTCGGTCATGCACACCTCCTGCCCAGCGCATTATTGCCCATTCGGGCGTGAGCCGCCGGAAGCCGGGCTCGGCCGGTCAGCCGACGGGAATGGCGTCGGCGAGCCTCGCGACAGCGGGCTGGTCGTGGTCGCTCGACCAGACGAGGGCCAACTTAGCGTCGTCGATGTCCTCGATGGGAATCGCGACGACACCGGGCCGCGGATACAGGTCGCTCACTGTCTTGGCTGTTATGGCGATTCCTCTGCCGAGCGCGACGAGGTCCATGAGTTGTTCGGCCGAGGTGGGTGCGGGTTGAACGGTGAGGGGTGTCGAGCCGTCCGGTCGTGGATTGACAAGCCAGAAGTCGCGGTTGAAGTTGGAGTCGAGAACTGGATCCTGGGCGATGTCGTCGATGCTGATGCCGGACCGCCCCGCAAGACGGTGATCCGACGGCAGGACCGCGACCCGGGGCTCGGTGTGCAGCAGCCGCTCACACGTTCCGGGCTCGGAGTGCGGGAGATGGACGATCGCGGCGTCGACCAACGCGTTGCGCAGGCGTGCGAACGGCTCGGACCAGTCGATGCGGACAAGGTCGATCTCCAGGCTTGGCACGGCGGACGCGGCTGCCTGGACCAGCCGTGACTTGAGCCCGTGAGGCGTGCCCGCCACGCAGGCGATCGTCAACTCTGTCGGCTCGGCAGCACGGCGAGTCCGGGCGACGGCCGCCTCCCCCCGTTCGAGCAGCCCGCGCGCCTCCTTCAAGAACACCTGGCCGGCGCTGGTGAGCGTGACGCCGGTGCGCGACCGCTCCAATAGCCGGCAACCCATCTGTGCCTCGAACCGTTTGATCTGCTGGCTCAGCGCGGGCTGTGAGATGAACAGGCGCTCGGCTGCCTTGCCGTAGTGGCGGGCCTCGGCGACAGTCACGAAGTATCGGACGGTCCGTAGGGACAGATCCATAAGGCGATGTTATCACATGCTCGGATATTGGTCTTGGACATCCGAGCCGAGCCGAGCCGAGCCGAGCCGAGCGATTCTATCGCCGTTGGAGGTTCCGGGCGGTGCAGGGGGATCTCAACGCCACCAACGACCGTCACCGGTTCTTCCGAGACGACGGACGTGGCGCTTCCGAGCAGTGGCGGAGCTCCACGCGACGCACGACCGGGACTGGTTCGTGAACGACGATGGTGCTTCCGCCCGGTCCGCGAGCTCGACGCCACCGGCGACCGGAGCCGGTTCGCGAACGACGACGGCGCCGCGGCGCTCGGCGAGCGGAGGGCTGATCCGTGAGTGAGGTGTGGCCGGTGTACAAGGGCACCTCGTTCAACCTCTGGGCGCCCGACACCGGCGTCTACTACGACAGCGCCGATGCCGACGCCATCACGACACATCTGCACCAGAAGCGCCTGTCGCAGAGCCGCACCGTGTCGTCGGCGTTCGCGGAGTTGCCCGAACCAGTGCTGCGGGTTCCGGCGACGCTGCCCTGTCGCCGCTCCCGCATCGCTTTCCGCAACGTGACCAACCCCACCAACACGCGCACGATTGTGGCAGCATTGATTCCTCCGGATCGGGTGATCGTGCATCACGCGCCGTACCTGCTGCAGACAGCGGGATCAGTTCGTGATGAGGCCTATGTGTTAGGGGTGATGTGCTCCATGCCCTGTGATTGGCAGGCTCGGCGGACCGTGGAACTCAACTTGACATTCGAGCAGCTCAACTCGTTCACGGTCCCCGATCCAGGCGAGGGGCATCCGGTCCGCGATCGGGTGGTGGATATCGCGGGACGGCTGGCCGCGGCCGACGACCGGTTCGTGCGCTGGGCCGCGGCGGTGGGGGTGCCGGTCGGCTCGGCCGATGCCCCCGAGATCAAGGCCGACCTGATCTGCGAGCTGGATGCCTGCGTCGCGCACCTCTACGGCCTCGACGAGGACGACCTGGCCGTGCTCTACCGCACCTTCGACGCAAAGCGCCCCGACCGCTACGCCCATCACCATGCCGGCGTCCTGGCCCACTACCGCCGCTGGGCCAAGGCCAATCGAGCATGAACGTCACACCTGCCTACCATGATTTGTGCGAGCATCAGGAAAGGCAGATCGGCATGGCGGCAAGTGCCGCTTCGTCTACAGGACTGGAGGATCCATGAACAGCGCTGAAGATCCATATTCAGATATCAAAGTTGAAGTGCTTGACGAGCCGGGTGTTCGCGAGATGATCGGCAACGCCCTCGCGCTGGCGGGCTGCAACTGGGAGGAGCTGCAGCAACAGGCGAGAGTTGGTCGCTTTAGGAGTGAGGTCGCTCGGGAGGCTTGGTTCGTGGTGTCGTCCTTTGCCGCGCCGTCGCCGGCCTGAACTCGCGGGCCAGGCCCGCGTGTTCGCCGGCCAGATCTCCGACGCTCTCAACGGCACCGTCACTCAAGGCCTCAGACTCTCCGTCGTCATGGATCGGCGAGGGTTCGCGGCGATCGGAAACCGAGTCGACAAGCTCAAGCCTCTCGGTGATCCCGTCGCGCTCACCGTCTCCAAAGCGCCCGCTCGGCTGAAATTGCGTTTGCTTCACACGCTCGAGCTCGACGAATCGCGCCAGTTCCTCACAACGAGTAAGAGCACATACAAGTTGACCGATGCAGGCGGCACGCCGATCGTCACCTACGACTACACGCGAGAACCGCCCAACGAGTACCCCGAGGCGCACTTTCACATTCACGGCAAGGCGGAGGCAGTCCAGAGCATGCTGGAGCAATGCGGTCGCAGCCGCGACAAGCCAGACGACCTTCATTTCCCAGTAGGCGGGCGGCGCTTTCGTCCGTGCCTGGAGGACCTGCTCGAATTCTGCATACTGGAACGGCTCGTAACTCCGAGAGATGGCTGGCAGCAGGCGCTGGACAAGTCACGCGAGCGATTCCGGGAACATCAGCTTCGGGTAGCCGTGTGCCGAGCGCCGGCGTTGGCTGTAGAAGCTCTCAGAAGTGAGGGCTGGACGGTGACAGATCCCGATGAGTAGCGGCCGGGGCAAGCCTGAACTGGCCGTCAACCAGCACGGCGCCACAGTTGCCGGCGCGCTCAACGGGTTCATCGGCCACGCCGCCGACGACTTCGCCCACGACGTTCGCCTCGATGTGGCCACGGCCTACTTCAACGTGGGGGGCTACTCGCTGCTGGCCGCCCGACACGGCCGCGCCCGGACTCGACCATCCCGACCTGTACGACATCCTCGTCACCACCGACGTGCTCGCCGAGGGCGTCAACCTGCAGCAGGCCCGCCACATCATCAACTACGACCTGCCTTGGAACCCGATGCGGCTCGTGCAGCGCCACGGGCGCATCGACCGGCTCGGATCGGCGCACCGCGAGGTCTTCCTGCGCTGCGTGTTCCCCGACACCCGCCTCGACGAGCTGCTCGGCCTCGAGGAGCGGCTCAACCGCAAGATCGCGCACGCGGCCGCGTCCGTCGGCGTGGGCGAGGTGATACCCGACCAGCAGCGCCGCCTTGACCGCAGCTTCGCCGAGACCCGTTCCGAGATCGAACGGCTCCGCGCCGAAGACGCCGCGATCTTCGAGCGTGGCGGCACCGAGCTCGGCGCCCAGTCCGGCGAGGAGTTCCGGGCCGAGCTTCAGCGCGCGATCGACGACTCCGGCACCGCCCGGGACGTGAAGCGGCTGCCGTGGGGCACCGGCTCCGGGATGGCCGCCGTCGCAGGCAACGAATCCGGCTACGTCTTCTGCGCCCGAGTGGGCGACGAGCCGAGCCCTCAGTTCCGATTCGTCAGCGCAACGGGCGAGACCCGCGACGACACGCTCGCCTGCCTGTGGCTGGCCCGCCCCAAGGACGGGTTCAACACGCCCCGAGTCCTCGACGACGCGAGCGTTGCCGGAGCCTTCGAAGCGTGGGCCGCGGCCCAGTCCGACATCGTGGCCCGCTGGAACCAGTTCTCCGACAAGGCGAATCTGGAGCCCAAGATTCCCGCGGCCCTGCGGCAGGCGGCCGACGTCGTGCGCTCGAACCCGCCGGCGACCATGACCGACAACGAGATCGGCAGAGCCATCGACGCCCTTCAGGCGCCATACACCGAACGGATCACCCGGCTGGTTCGGGCTGCGCTGCGCAGCGCAGCAACACCCGCCGGGCAAGCTGAGGCGGTGCTGCGAGTCGTCGAGGAGCAGGGCCTGCAGCCGCAGCCGGCGCCTGAGCCTCTGCCCGAGATCACCGCGGAGGACGTCCACCTGGTCGGCTGGCAGGCCCTCACCGACCCGCCGGAGAGCGCCCCCTAAGTCGCTACCGACTAGCTGTTGCTCGTCGTCGGATGGAGCGTCGTCAGGCTCGGGCGGCGATTTCGGCTACCAGGTTCCGCAGCAGGCTGGACGCGCCGAAGCGGAGGCGCTCGGGGCTGAGCCAGTCATCGCCCAATACCGAGCGCACGATGTCGAGGTAGGTGAGCGCGTCGGCCGCGGTGCGCACCCCGCCGGCCACCTTGATCCCGACCGGTCGGCCTCCCGCCGCGCAATGCTCGGCCACCGTTTCGGCCATCGTCAACACTGCTTGAGGCGACGCGCCCGCAGAGCCTTTGCCGGTGGAGGTCTTGACCATGTCGGCTCCCGCGTCGATGGCCAGCCGCGTCGCCTCGGCGACCGAGGTGGCCGAGCCCAGCTCGCACACCTCCAGTATCACCTTGAAATGGGCGGCGCCCGCAGCCTCCCGCAGCGCCCGCAACTCTGCGGCGGCGAGGTCCGCCCGGCCCGACAGGAAGGCGGACCGGTTCAGCACGGTGTCGATCTCCTGAGCGCCGGAGGCCACTGCTGCCCTCACCTCGGCCACCTTCACCTCCAGCGGCGACAGCCCGCTCGGAAAGGCTCCGGCCACGCTGGCCACCGCCACCGGTGTGCCCGCCAGCAGCTCGGCGGCCAGGCCTGCCGGCGAGGGGTGGACGCACACCGCGGCCACCGGGCCCACGGTGGGATCGGCCGGGTCGGGGCGCAGCGCCTGGGAGCACAGCGCCCGGATCCGCCCCGGGGTGTCGTCGCCCTCCAAGGTGGTCAGATCGATGCAGCGCACCACCAGCCGCAGATCGTCGACTCGGGTCTCGTCCGCGGCGTCCGCAGTCGCTATGCGGGCCTCGGCATCGCCCGTCTCGGCAGCGCCCGTCCCGGCATCGCCCGTCCCGGCAGCGCCCGTCCCGGCATCGCCCGTCCCGGCATCGCCCGTCTCGGCGCCGGCGGCCGCAGCCAGAGCGCGGCCGCGCTCGTGCCGCTCGGGGTCGGCCACATGCCGGACAGCCGCGTCGAGCAGCGCCGTGATCCTCGTTCGGGCCTCGCCCCGGGCTGAGCGCAGCCGCGTGCCGCTGTGGTCGTCGTCGCCGTCGTCCAGGCCCACGACCGCCTCGGCGTAGACCTTCATCTTCGGCTCGGTTCCGCTGGGTCTGACAATCACCCTGGCCCCGACCCCGAAGAGCTCCAGCACCACCACGTCCGCACGCGGCAGGTGCGAGCCCCCCGCGGCGAGGTCGTGCACCGCGGTCACCGCGGCTCCCCCCAAGTCGGTCGGTGGAGCGTCGCGCAGCGCAACCATGGCCATCTTCATCGGTTGCCGGTTGCCGACAACCGACTCGAAGCGCACCGAGCGCTGCCCGGTGGCGTGCACGCCGTGGCGGCGATGAAGGTCGTCCAGCAGGTCGCCCAAGGTCCGTCCGTCGCGCTTGAGGACGGCGACGAGTTCGGCCATCACCAGCGCAGCGCCGATGCCGTCCTTGTCCCTGACCACCTCGCCCACCGCGTAGCCGAGCGCTTCCTCGTAACCCAGCACCAGGTCGTGGCTCGCGGCCCGCTGCGAGTGGGCCGACAGGATCCACTTGAAGCCGGTGAGCGTCTCGGCCCAGTCGGCGCCGTGAGCGGCCGCGATGAGCGGCAGCAGGCGCGACGACACGACCGTGTTGATAACCAGCCTGCGCCGGCCTGTGCCCTGTCCGGGCCCGTCGTCCGGTCCCGCCCGGCGAAGCAGGTGCTCGGCCAGCAGGCAACCCGTCTCGTCGCCGGTCAGCAGCCGCCAGCGCCCGCCCTCGGGCACCGCCACCGCCAGGCGGTCGGCATCGGGGTCGTGGGCCAGGGCCACGTCCGCGCCCGTGTGTGCGGCCAGCTCCAGCAGCCGATCGACAACACCGGTCTCCTCGGGGTTGGGAAACGGGGCGGTTACGAAATCGGGATCGGGCTCGGCCTGCTCGGCCACGACTGCGGGCGGGTCGAACCCGGCGCGGGACAGGGCCCGCAGGAACGTCTCTGCCCCCACGCCGTGAAGCGGTGTGTAGGCCATGCGCACCGACCGCGGCCCCCCCGGCGACAGCAGTCCCGCCACCGCGTCCAGGTATTCCTCCACCAGTTCGTCGCCGGCGGTCTCGATGCCGATGTCGTCGTCGGATGCCAGGTCGGACTCGGCCAGCGGCGCAGTGCGGTCGATGATCCGGCCGATCTCGGTGTCGAACGGGGCGGCCAACTGCTGACCGCCCCGCCAGTAGACCTTGCAGCCGTTGTCGGAGCGCGGGTTGTGGCTGGCGGTCACCATCACCCCGGCCGACGCGTCGAGATGCTTAACCGCGAAGGCCAGCACCGGGGTGGGCATCGGCCCCGGCAGCGCCGTCGCCCGGATTCCGCGGGCGACCAGCACCCGGGCCGCGTCGATGGCGAAGCGGTTGCTCCGGTGGCGGGCGTCGTGTCCGATCACCACCATCGGGCGCTCCTCGCGCTCCTGCAGCACCCGCTCGGCCAGCGCCGCGGCCACGATCCTCACCAGCACCCGGTTCATGCGGAGCGGGCCCGCCCCCATCCGGCCCCGGATGCCGGCGGTCCCGAAGGCGAGCCGCCCCTCGAATCGCCGCTCGAGATCGCCCCGGTCGCCGGCCAGCAGGGCTTCGAGCTCCGAGCGCGTGTCGGCGTCGGGATCGGCGGCCAACCACGCCTCGGCCCGCCGCCGTGCGGGGGCGGTCAGTGCTGGTGGTCTGGGCTGCTTGTGGTCGGCCACGGCTGCGAACTCCCGGCGGTTTGGGTCGTGCCGGCCGTCAATGCTTCGGACCGGCCGTCAACGCTCCACGGCCGCGGCCGGTGTGCCCACGGCCTGCTCGAAGGACGCCAGTGCATTGGTGATGTGCTCGCGGATCAGCTCCTTGGCGCAGTCCGCGTTGCCGGAGGCCACCGCGTCGTAGATCGCCTCGTGCTCCTCCCAGGTGATGTCGCCCCGCTTGTCGGTGACCACCGAGAAGACCAGCTCGGTCTGCTGCCGCAGCGGGTCCAGCACTTGGCGCAGGAAGGGGATCCCGGCGGCTTGCTCCACCGCGATGTGAAAGTCCCGGTGGTACACGGCGGCCGTGACCGCGTCGCCGCGCTCGGTTGCGGCCCGTCCGTCCTCCAGGCAGCGCAGGATCTGCCCGATGCTCTCGGGGTCCTGGCGCACGGCGGCCTGCTCCGCCGCGTATCCCTCCACCAGCATCCTGATCCGCTGGATGTGGTGCACCTCGCACTTGTCGATGGCGCACACGTGGGCGCCCCGCCGGGGCACCACCTCGATCAGGCCGGTGGCCTCCAGCGATCGCATGGCCTCCCGCACCGGGTTGCGGCTGACTCCCAGGAGCTCGGCGAGCTGGCCCTCGACGAGCCGCTGGCCCGGCTTTAGATCCCCGCCGAGGATCATCAAGCGAAGTTGGCCGGCCACAACTTCTCGGAGGGGCTGCTCGCTGTCGTTGTCGCTCAAGATCGATCCTCCATCCCCAGCGGCCAATGTTACATTGCCCGCCCGTCCGATAAGAAACCAGGCGGTCCGGCCGTGTAGACAGTCGGGCGCGCTCGGCTGTCCACCGGCCCACGCGGGGCCGCGCCGGCCGTGGCAAACGTGCGGCGTACCGGCGAGGTGCCGGGCGCCGGAAGGGACACCCCATGACCACCCTCGTCACCGGCGCAGGCATGATCGGATCGCTGGCCGCGGCCCGCATCGTCGCTGAGCGCGGCGAGCGTCCCGTCCTCTACGACATCGCCTTCAGCGAGCGCAACCTGGCCGAGCGGCTCGACGCCGGTTCGGTGGACTTGGTGAAGGGCGACATCGGCGACATCGGCGACCTGCTCCGAGCCATCGAGTCCCACGCCGTGGAGCGGATCATCCACACTGCGTCGCTGCTGACCCGCGACATCATCCCCCGGCCGGTCGCAGGCGTGAGGGTGAACGTGATGGGCACTATGAACGTGCTGGAGGCGGCCCGGATAGCGGGCTTGAGCCGGGTGGTGTTCTGCAGCTCCACGGTGGTGACCATGGGCCGCCGCGGCGTCGCCCCCGAAGACGACACCGTCGAGGATTTCACCCTCAACGCGGTCAGCGAGTACCCGCCGTCGCTGTACGCGTCGATGAAGCTGGCCTCGGAGTGGCTGTGCCACAACTACGCCGACTCCTACGGGCTCGACACGGCTGTGGTCCGCTTCGGCGGTGCTTTCGGGCCCTGGCACGGGGTGCCCGGCGGCGGGCCCAGCAAGCTCCTCAAGCAGCTCATCGAGTGCGCCCACTTCGGGCGCACCTACCGCATCGCCCAGACGGACCTGCACCGCCAGGGCATGGACTACACCTACTCACCCGACGGTGCCCAGGGGTTGGTGCGGGCCGCCTTCGCGCCCCAGGTTCCCAACCGGGTCTACAACGCCACCATGGGCGAGCTGCACACCATCGCGGAGATCATCTCGCGCATCGAGCAGGCCGCGGGCCGCCCGATCGATCTGGAGATCACCCAGAACGACTCGATGACCAAGTACGGCAACCCGACCAGCCCCATGGACCTGACCGCGTCGCACCGCGACCTCGGCTACAAGGTGGAGTACCCGATGGATGTCGCGGTGGCCGACTATTTGGGCTGGCTGTCGGGCCAGAGGTCCGGCGGATCCTCCTGAGCGGGACGGGCGCGGCCGGGCGGCAGCGGCAGAGCGGCAGGCACCGATGAGGGTGATCGACGCCGACGGCCACGTGCAGGAGGACTCGTCGGAGATCCTCGAGTACCTGCCTGAGACGTACCGCGAGATGGCCCTGGAGACGCCCCGCAGCGTGGGCCTCGTCCCGCCGGTGGTGGGCCTGTTCCCGCCGCTCGACCATGTGCACACCAGCTTCCGGCACTCTGCGGCCAGCTTCAACCGGGCCGGCCGGGTGAGGGCCCCGCAATGGCGGGAGTTCCTCGACACCGTCGGCATCTCCGCTGCGGTGCTGTACCCGACCGCGGGCCTGTCCATCGGCCGGGTGAACTATCCGGAGGTGGCGGTGGCGCTGGCCCGGGCCTACAACGACTGGCTCAGCAACACCCATGTGCAGGCCGACGGGCGGCTCAACGGCATGGCGCTGCTGCCGCTGCAGGTTCCCGAGGCCGCGGTGCAGGAGCTGCAGAGGGCGGTCACCGAGCTTGGATTGGTGGGGGCCATGCTGCCCTCCAACGGCCTGAGGGGACATCTCGGCTCCCGGGAGTACTGGCCGGTCTACGCCGAGGCCGAGCGGCTTGGCTGTGCCCTGTCGGTCCACGGCGGCTGCCACGCCAACTTCGGCATCGACCACCTGGACGTGTGGCCCTTCGTGCATGCCCTGGGCCATCCGTGGGGCCAGATGATCGCGCTGGCCGGGATCGTCTCCAACGGCATCCTCGACCGCCACCCGGGCCTGCGCATCGCCTTCCTGGAGGGCGGCGTGAACTGGTTCGTCACCTGCCTGGAGCGCTTCGACAACTCCTGGGCCGCGTTCAGCCAGCACGACCCGGGCGGGCGGTTCTGCGCGGTGGAGCCGGGCGGGCGGGTGAGCGACTACGTGCTGGCCCACGCCGACGCCGGGCGCATCTTCGTGGGGTGCGAGGGCGACGAACTCGGGCTGGCCCGCTTCGTGCAACTGGTGGGCAGCGCGCCGCTGGTGTTCTCGTCGGACTTCCCCCACGAGGTCACCGCGGCCACCTGCCGCCACGAGATCGACGAGCTGCTGGAGAACCCGGCCCTGGCCGGCGCCGACAAGCAAGCCATCCTCGCCGGCAACGCCGAACGCCTCTACGGCCCCCTAGGCGTTTAGAGGCTGATCCGTCGGCTGCGTGGTGCTGGCGAGCGGCTGTGCAGCTGCCTAGCCGGCGGGGCGGTGCCCGATGAGACGGCCGACTACGGCCATAACCACCGCAGCCGCTGCTGATGTGATGGCGGTGAAACCCCAGGCCCAGGCGTAGCCCGTCGCTTCCACCAGCAGTCCGAACAGCAGTGGGCCGCACACCGCCCCGGTGAAGCTGCCGGTCATGGTGATGCCGGTGGCCGCGCCCGGCGCTGACGGGTTCGACCGCACCACGGCCAGATGGAACAGCCCGGGCCAGGCGAAGGAGGTCGCGAACGCGAACGGCATCGCCACGAACAGCATGGTCTTCGATCCCGCGGAGAGCCCGACGAAGGCCACCGCAGCCACCGCGAACATGGCGGTGAGCATGTGCCATGGGCTCAGCGAGCTGCGGTCCGCGCCGGCGCCCATGGCCAGCCGGGCCGCGATGCCGACCAGGCTCCCGGCCATCAGCAGGATCCCTGCGAAGGCCTCGTCGACACCGATCTCCACGCTCGACAGCACGAAGAACGCGCTGAGCCCCATCGAGCCCATGGCGGCCAGGCAGGTTGAGCAGGCCACCGCCACCAGCAGCCGCATGGGAATGTCGGGCCGCGGCCGGCCCGCGGCGCGCTCGGCCGCCGGCCCGGCCCCGCCCTCGGCCGACGGCGGGGCGCCGACGGCCGGCACGCCGAGCGACACCGCGAAGGCCAGCAAGCCCCCGAGCACGAAGGCCCAGCTCCAGCCGATGGTGAGGCCGACCGCGGGCACGGCCAGCCCACCCAGCAGTGACGCGGTCGGGATGCCCGACTTCTGGATGCCGAGAGCCAGGCCTTGGCGCCGGCTCGACACCCCCCGGGCCACGTAGAGGTTGGCCGCAGGCTGGGCCCACGAGTTGGCCAACCCAGCCATCGCCACCAGGGCCATCAGCGCCAACCAGGACTGTCCCAGCACCCCGGTGACCAGCAGCACCGCGCCGGCCGTGGCCGCGGCCAGGCGCAGCGCCGCGGCGGGCCCGATGCGCTCCACCATCCGGCCGGCCAACGCCGAGCTCAACGCGCCCACGAAGAAGAAGGCGCTGACCGTCATACCGATCTCGACCTCCCCGATGCCGAGGTCGTCCTGGATCTGCACGGCCAGGGCGCTGACCAGCGTCGGGGAGAGGTTGGCGGCCGTGGTGACCACGAGGGAGGCCGTCACCAGCGCCCCGAACCCGGCGGCGTGCCCTGAGCGCCCCGGCAGGCTCGCTGGGTCCGGGGATCCCCCGATCCCAGCAACCGAAGCTTGCCCCCGTCCGAAACCGTCTGGCACCTGACGCAGTCCTCTCGTTGGCAAGTCTCGAACCGGTCGGCCTAGGGTATATGGCGTCCTGTATACAAGGCGCGGCCGTGCGCGGCGCGCCCGCCTCGCGGGTGAAGTGCACGCTCCCGGAGGCACACCATGACGCTGATACCCGCTCGGATCACCGTGGACGGCAGCGGCGACGCCGACGAGGTCGGCATCCTGATCGACGGGGCCATCAGGCCCGGCTCGGGCCCCGAGCACAAGCTGGTCAGCCGCAGCGACGGCCGCGTGCTGGCGGTGGTGCGCACCGCCGGACCCGATGATGTGCGCATGGCCTACCAGGTGGCTGCAGAAGCGGCGCCGGCTTGGGCCGCCACCGGCCCCGCGGCCCGAGCCGAGGTGCTCCACCGGGCCGCCGTCCTGTTCCGGGAGCGGGCCGCGGAGCTGGCCCCCATCATCTCCGCCGACATGGGCAAGCCGGCCTCGGAGGCCACCGTCGAGGTGGCCAAGGGAGCGGCTGTGCTCGACTACTACGCCGAACTCGGCTACCGGAAGCTGGGCACCACGTTCTCCACGGACTTCGACGAGGACATCTTCACCCTCATCGAGCCGCTCGGAGTGGTGGCCCTCATCACGCCCTGGAACTTCCCGTTCACGATCCCGATCCGCAAGCTGTCGGCCGCGCTGGCCGCAGGCAACGCGGTGGTCTTCAAGCCGTCCACCAACGCGGGCATCAGCGGTCTGATGATCGCAGTCACCCTGCTCGACGCCGGCCTGCCCGCGGGCCTGATCTCCGCAACCATCGGCCGCAGCCCGGTGATCGAGCAGGCTCTGTTGGAGGCGCCCGAACTCGACGGCGTGAGCCTGACCGGCTCCTATGAGGCGGCCGAGGCCATCAGGCGGCGGCTGCGGGTGGAGGTTCCGTTCCAGGCCGAGCTGGGTGGCAAGAACACCATCGTTGTGTGGTCCGACGCCGACCTGGCCAAGGCGGCCGACATCATCGTGGCCTCCAGCTTCCGCAACAACGGCCAGATCTGCACGGCGGCCGGCCGGCTGCTGGTGCACACCGACATTTACAACGAGCTGCTCGACATGCTGTCGGCGAGGGTGCGGGCCATGACCGACATGTCGGGGAGCGACGAGTTCGGGATCCTCGTCAGCGACGGCGAGGCCGGCCGGGTTGAGGAATACGTCTCGCTGGCCGATCACGAGGCCCGCGACGTGGTGCGTCCCGAGCCCGACGGCTGGCGGGACGGCCGGGTGGCGCCGGCGGTGCTGGTGGATCCCGACACGGGTCCGCTCACCACTGAGGAGATCTTCGGCCCGGTGGTCACCTTCGAGGCGATCAGCGACATCGACGAGGCCGTGGCCAAGGCCAACGCCACCGCCTACGGGCTCACCTCCGGCATCGTCACCGGCGACGTCGCGGTGGCCCGCCGGTTCTGGAAGGGCTCCCACGCGGGCACCGTCAAGGTCAACTCGCCGCTGACCGGCGTCCCCTTCCATGTGCCCTTCGAGGGCTACGGGCACTCCGGGGCGGGCTGGGCCGAGGGCGGCGAGTCGTCGCTGGAATTCTTCACCCGCACCAAGACCGTGTTCCTGCGCTCCTAGATCAAACCCCAACTCGAACCACAACAGAAAGACGCGTCCAATGCTCGGACCAGCCGAATATCGCAAAGCCCTGGAGGCCGCCCGCGACGAGTGGCACTCCAAGAACCACCCGTTCTTCAAGACCTGGGCCCGGGGCGAGCTGTCGAACGCGGCCATGAGGGCCTACTGCCAGCAGCACTACAACTTCGTGAGCAACGCCTCGCGCTACTCCGGGATCATGTACGGGCTGTGCGACTGGCACGACGCCCGGGTGCTGCTGCTGGAGAACCTCAACGAGGAGGAGGATCCCGAAGAGCGCCACGTCGACAAGCTCTCGAAGTTCGGTATGGCTCTGGGGATGACCTTCGAGGAGGGCCGCTCGGCCCCCGACCTGCCCACCACCGCCGCGCTCAAGGACTTCATCATCAACACCCTGATGATGAGGAGCGTGCTGGAGGGCGTCGCCACCCTGACCATCGGGCTGGAGTCGCAGGTGCCGGAGCTGTACGCGCCGCTGATCGACCCGCTGCGCAACGTCTACGGGTTCACCGACGACGACATCGACTTCTTCACCCTGCACGTCGTGGCCGACGTGGAGCACGGCGACGCCGGCTTCGAGATCATCATCAACCACTCCGAGGACGAGCGGTCCCAGCAGACGGTGATCGGGCAGGTGCGCCAGGCCGCCATGAAGCGCTGGTTCTATATGGACGGCCTGTGGCTGCAGTACGTGGAGGGCCGCCAGTGGTATCCCGACGCGGGCGCCCAGGCCGCCGCCTGAGCCTGTAGATCGGCCACAGGCCCGCTCTCGTCGCGTTTTCTGGTCATATGGACAACGAACCGCGTCTTGTCGCGCAAGGGCAGAGGCCGCGATGAGGGCGACCACGCTGCAAGACCTGCTCGACCTGCCGGTCGGCTCGGCTGCCGACGCCGAGATCCCGATGTGGGTCGACGGCGGGTGCGTGGCGTCGGCGGGCGGCGCGCAGGCCGTGCAGGACGACATCTGCCCGTCCACCGGCTCGGTGCTGGCCCGCGTCCATCAGGCCTCGGCGGCCGACATCGACCGGGCGGTGGCCGCCGCGGCCCGGTCCCAGCCGGCGTGGGCCGCGATGGGCGTCCACGAGCGGGCCGCCCGGCTGGCCGAATGGGGGCGCCGTGTGTTGGAGGCCGCGCCCCGGCTGGGCCTGCTCGACGCCCGCGACTGCGGGACCGCAGTCACCTCCATGGCGGCCAGCGCGGCCAAGGGCGGCAAGTTCCTCCAGACCATCGCCGGGGTCGCACCCGAGCTCGGTGGGCGCACCATCCCGGCCACGCCCGGCGGGCTGCACTTCACCGAGCCCGCCCCCTGGGGCGTGGTGGGAGCCCTGTGCGCCTACAACCATCCCACCCTGTTCACGTGCATGAAGGCCGCCCCCGCCCTGGCCGCCGGCAACTCGGTGGTGCTCAAGCCGGCCGAGCAGACCCCGCTGTCGCCGCTGGTGATCGCCTCGCTGGCAGAGGACCTGCTTCCTGCGGGGGTCTTCAACGTGGTGCCGGGCGGCGCGGCCGCGGGCGAGGCCCTGGTCGGGCACCCCGATGTGCCCCGGGTGTCGTTCACCGGCTCGCTGCGCACCGGGCTGGCCGTGCAGGCCCGGGCCGGCGCGTCGGGCGTGCTCAAGAGCCTCACCCTGGAGCTGGGGGGCAAGAACCCCATCCTGATCTTCGACGACGTCGCCCCCGACACCGCCGCGGCCGCGGTGGTGAAGGGCTCGAACTTCGCCCGGGTCGGCGGTCAGAGCTGCGGCGCCACCACCCGGCTGCTGATCCACGCCTCACGGCGCGACGCGGTGCTGGAGCGGGTGGTCGAGGCGACTGAGCGCATACGCATCGGCATGCCCGACGACCCGTCGGTGGACATGGGCTGCATGGTGTCGCACGCTCATCGAGACCGGATCCTCGGCTTTGTCGAAGCGGGCAAGGCCGACGGCGGGCGGCTGCTCACCGGCGGGGCGCCTCCGGCCGATCCCCAGCTCGCTGCAGGCGCCTTCATCGCGCCCGCCGTGTTCGACGGTGTGGACCACGGCGCCACCATCGCCCGCACCGAGATATTCGGGCCTGTGCTGGCCGTCACCTCCTTCACCGACGCGGCCGAGGCCGTCGCCATGGCCAACGACACCCCCTACGGGCTGACGGCCAGCATCTGGAGCAACGACATCAACCGGGCGCTGGGCGCGGCCCGGGCCATCGACGCCGGTTACGTGTGGGTCAACGATGTGGAGGTGCGCTACCCGGGTCTGCCCTTCGGCGGCTGGAAGCAGTCCGGCATCGGCAAGGAGCTGGGCCTCGTGGACGACATCATGAGCCACACCCGGTCCAAGGCGATTAGCGTCGCCATCACCCCCGCTCGCCCCTTGTTGTGACCCGCGGGTGACCGACGGCGCGGTCTCTGACGGCGAGGCGCCCGACCGCGCCGGCCCCGAAGATGCCAACCCGACGCCGTCTGGGCGCCGCGAGGCCGCCGCCCAGTACGTCGGCGCCCTCTTCTTCGCGGTGTGCCTGGGCATCATCCTGGTGGCCTATCCGCTGTTCGTGGTGGGACAGGGCCGGTCCAAGACCGCGGCCGGAGTCCTCATCGGCCTGTCGGCCGCAGTCCAGGTGCTGACGCGATGGCAGCTCGGGTCGCTGATGCGGGCCGTGTCCAATGCCAACATCATCTCGGCCGCGGCCGTCCTGATGAGCTCGGCTGTCGGGCTGCTCGTTCTGTCGTCGGGACTGGCTGCGCTGGTGGCGTCGGCCGCGCTGCAGGGCATGGCCCGAGCCTTCTTCTGGACGGGCAACCAGGTACAGATACTGCGCTCGCCGCGGTCCACGCCCAGAGCGATCGCCAGCCTCAACATGGCGGCCACGGTGGGGATGCTGATCGGCCCCGCGCTGGGCGGCTTCGTCGCCGAGCGCTCCTTCAGGGCTGCGTTTGCGGTGGCCGCGGCCGTGGCTGTGGTGGGCATCGTCCCCACGCTGATGCTGCATCGGCCCCCGCCCTTCGCCCGGGTGGGCGGGCATGGCTACCGGCAGCTGCTCCGGAATCGGGGCGTGCAAGTTGGGGTGTGGGCCAGCATCGCGGTGGGCGCGTGGCGCGGGCTGCTCGGGTCGTATGTGCCGATCGGCCTCGACGCGGCCGGCAGCAGTGAGGCCCTGATCGGGGTGGTCGTGGCGGTGGCCAACGGCGCGTCCGCGGTGGGCGGGTACCTGGCCGTGTCCATGGAGGGACCCCGCGTCGCGCCCGGCGTGGCCCGCTGGGGCGCGGTGACGCTGGTGGCAACCGCCTTCGTGGGTTTCGACATGGACGTCGCGCTGGTGACGGCCGCCCTGGTCGCCGGTGGCGTGGCCGTCGGCCTGATACAGGTTCTGACCATCACCGCGGTCAGCGAGACGGTGCATCCCGAGTTGACCGGCGACGCCGTGACCCTGGTCGGGGTGGCCCGCGGCCTCACCCTCGCCGGAGCGCCCCTCGGCGTGGCCTCCCTGCTCGTGCTGGGCCTGGGCCCCGCGGTGCTGGTGGCGACCGCGGCGCTCATCGGTCCGGTGGTGCTGTTCACCGACAGCCGGGCCTGGCGTCCGCACCGGTAGCGCTCCGGCCCCAAAGACCGGTTCGCGCCAACGCCGGTCCGACCCGACGCGGGCCGCATCCCGGCCTCTGTATACAACAACTTGCGGGCGGTCCTGATCCGGTATACCGTTGCCGCAATCGACTGCGAAACGATGTCCGCAGTCGCCATCAACCACGGATCCACCGGAGGGGACACCACCAGATGTTCAAGAAGATCACCCTGATGCAGCGGCTGCTTGCCGCCCTTTTTGTCTTCACTCTCGTCGCGGCTGCTTGCGGCGGCGATGACGAAGCAGCCCCGGACACCAGCGCGGCGGATGCCGCTGCTCTCCAACAGGCCCAGGCCGACGCGGCCGCGGCTCAGACCGCAGAGGCCGCGGCCCAGGCCGACGCCGACGCGGCCGCGGCTCAGGCCGACGCGGCCGCGGCCGCGGCTGAGGCCGCTGAGGCGGCGTTAGCGGCTGCCATGGCTGAGGCCGAGGGGGCCGTAGCCCCCGAGGTCGTGGCCGAACTCGAGGCGCAATTGGAGGCGGCTCAGGCCGCAGAGGCCGCGGCTCAGGCGGATGCCGACGCGGCCGCGGCTGAGGCCGCAGAGGCTGCCGCCGCCGCGGCTGATGCTGCCGCCGCGGCCGACGCGGCGGCAATGGCCGCGGAAGCACCCGCGTCCATCACCGTCGCCATCGGCGAGGGTCCCGGCCGGATCGACCCCCACTACCAGGACGGCGAGATGCGCCGCACCATGGAAAACGTCTACGAGCGGCTCATCGAGCGTGACCTCGTGGATCCGTCGATCTTCGTGCCGAGGCTGGCCGCGTCGCTGCCGAGGCTGGTCGACGACACCACCTGGGAGCTCAAGCTGCGCCGGGGCATCACGTTCCACAACGGCGCCCCCTTCAACGCGGCTGCGGCCAAGTACTCGATCGAGCGGGTGCTCACCCCAGAGCTCGACTCCGACCTTGCCGAGCAGATCGAGAAGATCTCGAGCGTGGACATCGTCGACGACTACACCATCCGGATCAACACCAACGGACCCGACCCGGTGCTGCCGGCCCGGCTCTACATGGTGCAGATGGTGGAGCCCGGCGCGGCCGCCGACGGCCTCGAGGACGAGGCAGTCGGCACCGGCCCCTACAAGTTCGTGGAGTGGATTCAGGGCGACTCTCTCACGCTCACCCGCAACACCGACTACTGGGGCCCCGAGCCGCAGATCGACGACGTGAAGTTCGTGTTCCTGCCCGATGAGCAGTCCCGGTTGGCTGCCGTGCAGGCCGGCGACGTGGACCTCGCGGTCAACATGTCGTCCGACTCGGCCGGGGATCTGCCCAAGCTGTTCGTGCGCGACGAGGGCATCGAGTACCCGTACCTGCGGATGAAGAACTACGAGGGCCCGCTGGGCGACTATCCCGAGCTGCGGGTCGCCATTGCCCACGCCCTCAACGTCGGCGACTACATCGAGTTCATCTACGCGGGCCAGGCTGGCCGGGCCCACTGCCACATCTTCGGCTCGGGCGTGTTCGGCCACAACCCCAACATCACCGACCGGCCCTATGACCCGGACCTTGCCAAGCAGATCGTGGCCGACTCCGGCTATCAGGGCGAGGAGATCACGTTCCTGGCCAACGGCACCCGCTGGACCAAGTTCGACGAGCTCTCCGAGGCCATAGCGGCCGACATGGAGGCCGCGGGCCTGAACATCGACTTCCAGCTGCTGGCCTGGGAGGTCTGGCTGTTCGATGAGTTCCTCAAGCCGATCGGCGAGGTCGGAGGCGACATATTCATGTCGTCGTCCTCCAACGAGCTGCAGGACGGCGCCCGGCTGGGCTCCTACATCGGCCGTGACAACGTCACCTCCTCCTTTGACGACCCGGTGCTGGTCGGCATGCTGGAGGCGGCCGCCAGCGAGCTCGATGCTGTGGCCCGCGAGCAGATGTACCACGACATCCTCGCCTACAACTGCGACAACGTCGGCATCCTGCCGGTCCTCACGTACCTGAGCGTCAACGGCGGTGCCGACAATCTCAGCTGGATCCCGCGCTACGACGACACGGTCCGCGTGGAGGACATGACGCTGAGCTGACCTCCAAGAATCAACAGTCCCCTCCACCTGCGAGGGAGCACGGCACTGTGATTTCAGGTCGTGCTCCCTCGTGGGCTTCTTCGAGGGGCTGAGCGTTCTGTGGTCTCAAGGATCGCGATGAGGGCCTGACCACCCGTGTATCCCTGGAACGACGCCATACCCCCCGACGACATGGCCCGGTACCTCGCGGCCGGGTACGGGGATGCGTTCAGCGGCAACGAGTTCCGCGCCATCAGCGCGGGCACGTCGCCGGCGCTGATCGTGGTGGACATGACGCTGGCGTTCGTGGACGGCCGCTGGCCCACCGGCTGCCCCGAGACCGGCCGGCCCGCCGTCGCCGCCGGCACCCGGCTGCTGGCCGAGGTGCGCCGGCTCGGCCACCCCGTCTACTTCACGAAGATGTACGAGGATCCCAGCCACGTGCCCGCGCCGGGCCAGAAGGGGCGCTGGAAGACGGTGGGTCGGCGCCTGCCGGACCCGGACCTGCCCCCGGGCGACGTGATCGTGGACGAGTTGGCGCCTGAGCCGGGCGAGCTGGTGGTGTGCAAGCACCACAAGCCGAGCGGGTTCTTCGGAACCGAGCTGGCCGCCCTGCTGGTCTACGACAGGGTCGACACCGTGGTGATCACCGGATTGACCACCAGCGGCTGCGTGCGGGCCACCGCGGTGGACGCCTTCCAGTACAACTTCGACGTGGTCATCCCCTTCGAGTGCGTGGCCGACCGCAGCCAGATCTCCCACAAGGTCAACCTGCTCGATCTGCACATGAAGTACGCGGACGTGGCCCCCCTCGACGACGTCATCGACTGGCTGAACAGCCTCACGAAGTAGCACCCACCATCCTGCATTGCAGATTGCTATGCTAATTGCATGGCGCAACTGGTCACAAGGGTGGATGACAAGCTGGTCGCCCAGCTGGACGAGATCGTGGAGAGCGGCGAGGCCGAGTCTCGATCGGATGCGGTGAGGCGCGCGCTGGAGGCGATGATCGAACGGCGCCGGCGCCGACTGGTCGGGGAGGCCATCGCGGAGGCCTACCGTCGCGTTCCAGAGACCCCTGAAGAGCTGCGATGGGCCGATGAGAGCACCCGGTCGATGATCGCCGAGGAGCCGTGGGAGCGGGGGTGACGCCGGCCCAGGGCGACATCTGGTGGGCCGAGAGCGAGTTGGGCCGCCGCCCCGTGCTGGTGGTGACCCGCAACGAGGCGATTCCCGTGCTGAACAGGGTCGTGGTGGCTCCCATCACCCGCACGGTGCGGGGGATTGCAAGCGAGGTGTCCCTGGACGCTGACGACGGTCTGGCCCATCCGTGCGCAGCCTCATTCGACAACCTCCGAGTCATCCTCAAGTCGCATTTGACCGAGCGTGTCGGATCCCTCTCGCACCGTCGCGCCGAGATGTGCGCTGCGCTGGTCGCCATGGCCGACTGCTGAAACAGCGAGGGCCGACTGCGGAAGCTCATGATCGAGGACCGGGACGGTCAGTGCGGCAAAGCGATGACGGTTGATGTGCCGTCGCGGCGGGGGTCGCTGGCCGCGGTGAGAGTGTCTCCGGCCCGAAGGACGGCCTGGGCGCCTCCGAAGCCTCCTATGGCGTCGGCTGCGTCGACGAGGTCGTAGCCCGCGGCTCCGATGGCGGTTCGCCATTGGGGTTCCAGACTCTCCTCCGTCGTCACCCGTCCTTCGCCGATCAGGCGGAACCGGCCCGCCTCCACGGCCGCGGCCAGGTCAGCACCCCCGAGCACGCGGTGCAGGATCTGCAGTTGTCCCTGAGGCTGCATGATGCCGCCCACCACTCCCACGCCGAGCATGGGACGCCCATCCTCGAGCACCAGCGCGGGCACGATCGTGTGATACGGGCGCTTGCCGGGCGCCACCGCGTTGGGGTGGCTCAGGTCCGTCGAGAAGCCCCGCCCCCGGCTCTGGAGCACGAACCCGCCCTCGGGGACGGTCACGCCCGAGCCGAACCGGTCGCACACGCTGGAAGTGAGCACTACCGCCTGCTCGGCCGTCATCACCACGGTGAAGACGGTGCCCGGTCCTAAGGGCATCGGGCCGCGCCGCGGCGCGCCGGCCATCCGGGCCCGCATCTCGTCGTAGCCGGGGATCTTGGCTTCGGCGGGGTCGGCCACGCAATCGAGAGCCACCGCGAAGGCCTGGTCGAGCGCCTCGACCATGGCTGCGGCGGCCTCGGCGCCCGCCGCTGCGCCGGTTGTGCCGAGCAGTCCCCGAGCGTGCACCGACTGGGCTGCCAGGGACAGGACCGCGCCCTGGCACGGCGGCGGGACAGTCATCAGCTCGCGCTTTCCCAGGTCCGCCCGCAGCGGCGAAACCCACTCGCTGCGGTGGTCGGCGAGGTCGTCGATGTGCAGGCTTCCGCCCGCGGCTGCGGCTGCCTGGGCGATCTCCCGGGCCAGCGGGCCCCAGTACAGCGTCTCGGGGCCGTCGGCCGCGATCTGTTCCAGCGCCGCGGCGAGGGCGGGATTGCGCCACCGTTCGCCCGGTGCCGGGGCGGTGCCGTCAGCGAAGTAGAGCGCTTGGCCCGCCGAGTCGAGCCTTCGGCGGGCGCCGGCCCACAGCCGGCTGCCGGTAGCGCCCACCGCGGCGCCGTCGACCGCGGCCGCGATGGCCGGCTCGAACAGGCTCGGCCACTCGCACCGGCCGAAGCGCTGGTGCAGGTCCCACCAGCCCGAAACCGCTCCGGGGACGGTGACCGCCATGCCCCCCACCGACGGCACGAACCCGTGTCCGTTGTCGGGGACCGACTCCGGGTCGGTGCGCCGCCCCGAGCGGCCCGCGCCGTTGAGCACCGCGACCCCCTCGCGGGTCGCGACCACAGCCATGGCGTCGCCCCCGACGCCGGTGGCGGTGGGCTCCACCACACCCATCACCGCATCAGCCGTGATGGCGGCGTCGACCGCGGATCCGCCGGCCCGCAGCAGCGCTGCCGCGGCCTCCGTGGCCAGCGCGTGTCCCGCCGCCACTGCCGCCGAATTCGAGCCTCCACCGGACCCCGGCACCGGGGAACCGGCCGGCTGATGCGATGTCACCCGCGGCGATTGTATACAGTCAGTCGCTGTGGCTGCCCGGCTCCGACACCTGGCCATCTCCGTGCCCGACGTGGCCGCGGCTCAGGCCTTCTTCGAGCAGGCCTTCGGCATGACCAAGGCCGGCGACGCCGGGCGGGGCGTGTACATGACCGACGGCGTGATGAACGTGGCCCTGCTGCACTTCGGCGACGATCCCGTTGTGGGGATCACAACCGAAGACGGCGGCTCGGAGCCCTTCTACGGGCTCTACCACTTCGGCATGTGGGTCGACGACCTCCAGGAGGCCGCCGCCCGCTCGGAGCGGGCCGGCGCCGAACACGTGCGGGGCCGGCGACCCGATGAGCCCAACCGCTATTACGAGGTCAAGTACCGATCGCCCGACGGCTTGGTGTTCGATCTCACCACGTCGGGCTGGATCGGGGCGCTGCGAGACCCCGACGGATCCGATGCACAAGAAGACGCCGCATGCTCGTAGCGGAGCCCAACCCGGCAGACCCCGGTGACATCGGCTGACGATCGGGTGCTGATCGCCGGCGCCGGGCCGGTGGGTCTGGTGCTGGCCCTGTCCCTGGCCGGGCGCGGCCACCGGGTGCTGGTCGTCGAGAAGCTCGTGGACCTGCTCGGCCAGGTCCGCCGGGCCGGAACCATCCACGCGGCCACCCTGGAGATGCTCGACGACATCGGCCTCTACGACCGCCTCGAGCCCCGCGGCATCGTTGCCCCCCTCGTGCACTACTGGGACAGGGGCGATCCCGAGCCCATCGCGGTGTTCGACCACGGCATGCTGGCCGGCGACACCCGCTTCCCCCACGCATTGCAGTGCGACCGCCTCAAGCTGGTGCAGGAGGCGCTCAAGATGGCTTCCGGCAACGACCTGATCGAGGTCCGCACCGGCACCGGGCTCGTCGGCTTCCGCCAGGGCTCCGATTCGGTGACCGCGGCGGTCGAGACCGCCGACGGCGAGCGGGAGGAACTGCGAGGCACCCACCTGGTGGGGTGCGAGGGCGCTCACAGCGTGGTGCGCAAGCAGCTCGGCGTCGATTTCGAGGGCTTCGCCTTTCCCGACCGCACCATGACGCTGAGCGTGCTGTTCGACTTCGACTCGATCCTTCCCTACGGCCATCGCAACTACATTCTCGATCCGGTCGAGTGGGCCAACCTCTTCCGGTGGACGGACCTGTGGAGGGTGGTGCTGCCCGCCGACGTCGACGCCGATCCCGATGCGCTCCTCGACGACGGCATCATCGAGGCCGGGCTGCAGAGGTTTCATCCCACTGGCACGCGCTACGAGGTGTTGTCGAAGTCGCTGTACACCGTGCACCAGCGTGTGGCCGAGACCTTCAGGGTGGGGCGGGTGCTGCTGGCCGGCGACGCGGCCCACGTCAACAGCCCCATCGGTGCCATGGGCATGAACAGCGGCGTCCACGACGCCGTGAACCTGGCCGCCAAGCTGTCGTCGGTGCGGCGGGGCGACGCCGGCGACGAGTTGCTCGACCGCTATGTCCGCCAGCGCCGCCATGTGGCCGTGGCCCATGTGCAGGCCATCACCATCCGCAACAAGAAGCTGATGGCCGAGGCCGACCCGGATGTGCGGCACCGCAACCGCGACGAGCTGCGCCGGGCCGCGGACGATCCCGCCCTGGCCCGGGAGTTCCTGCTCCGGGCGTCGCTGATCTCCAGCGTCCGCGAAGCTGCGGAGATCGGTTGATGGAACAACGCGGTTGTCGGGCATGCCGCGGCCCTTGTGCCTCCGCCAAGCCGGAGCCGATCTCGTGACTGTGGGCGAGATCGAATCCCGGCTGGCTGCGCTCGGGTTGACCCTGCCCGAGCCCCGGCAGTTCCCCAGCTCCAATCGCCGGGGCTGCGTGCGGGTTGGCGACGTGATGTTCGTGTCGGGCCACGGCCCCCACCATCCCGACATGGACATCGTGCGTCGGGGCAAGCTCGGAGCCGAGTTGAGTGTCGAGCAGGGCTACGAGGTGGCCAAGGCGTGCGGGCTGTCGATCCTGGCCACCCTTCGGGCCGAGCTGGGCGACCTCGATCGCATCAGCAGGGTGGTGCGGTTGCTGGGCATGGTCAACTGCACCCCCACCTTCGAGCTGATGCCGAAGGTCGTCGACGGTGCCTCGGACCTGTTCCTCGAACTGTTCGGCCCCACCAACGGCCGCCATGCCCGGGCCGCGGTGGGCATGGCCAGCCTCCCCCGCCAGCAGCCCGTCGAGATCAGCGGCGAGTTCGAGGTCGCATGATTGCATTGGCGACCAAGAGGCCGAGCGGGTAGGAAGCAATTCGTGAAGATTCTGGCAAGGCGTTCAGCGAGGCCGTGGCCCGAGCGGCCCGTGAGCGCAGCGAACAAGAGCGGGAAACACCACGCTGCGCCGCGAGGCGTCATCACCTACCCGCGCATGTTCTAAGGAGTTGGAATTCCCATGACGACGCTGGTGACCGGGATCGGACTGGTGGGCACGTCCTTCGCCCGCTGTGCCTTGCAGAGGGGCGAGCAGGTCGTCTTCCTCGACCGGCAGGCCCGTCCCGAGTACCTGCATGAGCGCCTCGGACCGGTGGCGGCCGACATTCCCACCGTGGCCGCCGACATCCGCGACATGTCCGCTCTCGTCGGCGCTATGCGGGACCACAAGGTGAAGACGGTCGTGCACACGGCCGGACTCATCGGCGAAAGCGTGTCGCGGCCGCTCTATACGGGGCTCGAGGTCAACGTCATGGGCACGATCAACGTCCTGGAGGCGGTGCGGCTCACCCGGGTGCGCCGGCTGGTCCACATCAGCAGCTTCGGTGTGTACGACCGCCGCCGGGCCCGGGGTGCGCCCATCACCGAGGACGCCCCCCGGGGGCCGGGACGTGCCTACGGCAACTCCAAGGTCATCAAGGAGCTGGCCGCAGAGAGCTATCAGAAGGAGTTCGGCTTCGAGTTGGCCATCCTGCGTCCTGCCAACGCCTACGGATACGGGCATTTCGCAGGCGGCTCCGGCGGGTCCAAGATCCAGAAGCTGCTGCAGGCCGGCATCAAGGGCCAGACCGCATTCGTCAAGCAGGAGCACACCATGGACTTCGAGTACGTGTACGACCTCGATGTGGGCCGGGCGGTGGACCTCGCGGCCACCGCGGCCCTTCCCGAACAGGCGGTCTTCAATGTCGGCACCGGCACCATCACCTCATTTGACGAACTGGTGGCCGCAGCCCGCCGGATCTTCGGCGACCTGAAGGTGCAGGTGATGCCGGGCCGCCCGCCGCCGGTGTCGGCCGGCGACCCCCTCGACCTGTCGCACACAGAGGCCGCGCTGGGCTGGAAGCCCACCTTCGACATAGAGGCCGGGTTCAGCCACTACGCCTACGAGCTCAGGAGGCTGGCCGGATGACTCCGTTTACCGAATTGACAGCGAAATGAGCGATATATATGCAAAACGCTGCCAGTTCGCGACTCGGCCCGGTGAGCTGGGGAGGCTGAGCGGATGATCGACCTGCTGGTGCGCAACGCCGACTGGCTCATAACCATGGACCCCGAGCGCCGCATGGTGCGCGACGGCGCGGTGGCTGTGGACGGCGGCGAGATCAAGGCGGCGGGACGGACCGCCGACCTGGAGGCGGCCGGCTACCGCGAGGCGGTCCGCACCATCGACGGCCGCGGTCGGCTGATGACTCCCGGCTTCATCGACAACCACCAGCATCTGGCCCCCTTCTTCGTGCGGGGTCTGGGCGACGACGTTTCCCTCAAGGTGTTCCTGCACGACCGCTGCTACCCGATGGAGGCCGGCATCACCGACGAGGAGGCCTACCTGGCCGCCATGTGCGCGCTGCTGGAGTCGGTCCGCCACGGCACCACCACAGTGTGCGACCCGGGCTCGCAGAACCCCGAGAACTCGGCTCGGGCCATCGACGAGATCGGCTGCCGGGCCGCTCTGGCCCGCTCGCTCACCGACATGGCCGGCGGCCGCTCCATGCCGGGCACCTTCGACTCCACCACCGACGACGCCATCGCCTCCGGGCTGGCCTTCGTGGAGTCGCATGCGGGTGCGGCCGGCGGCCGGGTGCGGCCCTGGTTCTCGCTGCGCACCGAGCGCATGGTGTCGGACCGCCTGTGCCGCGCCATTGCCGAGTTGGCCGCCGAGCACGGCACCGGCATCGTGTCGCACATGATCTCCAACCGCGACTCCGTCGAGCACCACCAGCGGGTGTTCGACGGCGAGCGCCCCATCGCCCGCTACGAGCGCAACGGTGTGCTCGCTCCCAACGTGCAGTTCGTGCACTGCCACTTCCTGACCGAAGACGAGTGCGACCTGCTGGCCGAACGCGACGTGAAGGTGTCGATGTGCCCCACCGCCAGCGCGGTGTTCGGCTGGGGCGGGCTGCGGCGGGCCACCCACCTCAAGCTGCTGGAGCGGGGCGTGACCGTGGGGGTGGGCACCGACATCGGCGCCTGCTCGCACACCACCGACATCCTGCGCATCGCCCAGTACTTCCGGGTGTACCGCGACATCTTCGAGGACGCCTCGCTGATGCCGGCGGAGACGATCCTGGAGCACCTCACCATCGACGGCGCCCGCTCGGTGCTGTGGGACGACGAGATCGGCTCGCTGGAGGCGGGCAAGCGGGCCGACTTCCTGCTGTTCGATCTCGACCGCCCCGAGTGGGTGCCGCTGCACAACCCGCTGTCGAACCTGGGCCACGGCGTGAGCGGCGACTCCATCGACACCGTGGTGATCGACGGCAAGGTGATCGTGGAGGCCGGCGAGTTCGTGAACCTCGACGCCCGCGCCATCATGGCCCGGGGCCGTGAGGCGGCCACAACCGCAGCCGAACGCACCGGCTTGGCCCAGTTCGCCACACCCCGCTGGCCCGTGGTCTGACAGCGGTTCTGTATACCGTGCGGGGCCATTCGGATGGCACACTTGTCGCCGTGAGGATTTGCGTTGTCGGTGCCGGCGCCATTGGCGGGATGCTGGCCGTCCGTCTCGCGGCGGACGGGCACGACGTGAGCGTCATCGCCCGGGGCGAGCACCTGGACGCCATCAGGCAACACGGGCTGAGGCTGGTGGAGATGGACGGCTCCATCACGGTGGCGCCCGGGATCGAGGCTTCGGACGACTTCGGGGCGCTGGGAACGCACGACATGGTGATTGTGGCCCTCAAGGCCCACCAGATCGCGGCGGTGGCCCACGACATCGAAGGCCTCTGCGAGGAGCACACCATGGTCGTGCCGGTGCAGAACGGCATCGGCTGGTGGTACTTCGAGCGTCACGGAGGACCCCACGACGGACGGCGGCTGGCGAAGCTGGATCCCGACGGCGTGATCGCGGCGGCGGTGCCGTCGCAGCGGGTCGTGGCTTGCATCGCCTACCCGGCCGCGGAGAAGACCACGCCCGGCGTGATCACCCATTTCGAGGGCGACCGGTTCCCGGTGGGAGAACCGGACGGGACCAAGTCCGAGAGGGCGAGGGCGCTGGCCGAGGCCCTCTCCTCGGCCGGTTTCAAGTCGAGAGTGCTCACCGACATCCGCGCCCACCTGTGGGTCAAGGCGTGGGGCAACCTGGCCTTCAACCCCATCAGCGCCCTGACCGGGGCGACGCTGGGGGAGATCTGCCGGACGCCGGCCACCCGGGATCTGGCCGCGCGGATGATGACCGAGGCCGGCCGCATCGCTGAGGCCCTCGGGGTGAGCATCCGCATCAGCGTGGAGCGCCGCATCGCCGGGGCTGAGGCCGTCGGCGAGCACAAGACGTCGATGCTGCAGGACGCCGAGTCCGGCCGCCCGTTGGAGCTCGACCCGCTGGTCGGCGTGTTCGTCGAGCTCGGCGAGCTGACCGGCGTGCCCACCCCCGCCATCAGCTCCGTCTACGGCCTGGCCTCCCTGCTCAACCACCGCCTGATTGGGATCTCCCCATGACCCGTCCAACCGCGAACTGGCGGCGGATTCTTCGCGAGAAGGGGTCGCATTTGCCGACAATCGCGAAGACTGCGCGCAGGAGAGGCTTCAGTGGCTAGCGGTATGACGCTGCGGGAGTTGCTCGACGCCGGTGCCGGCCGCGATCCGGCCATGGTCGCGCCGGACGGTTCGGTGCTCAGCCACGCCGATCTGCGCGCCGAAGCGGACCGGCTCGCGGGTCGGCTGCGCGCCCTCGGAATCGGCACAGCCGACCGCATCGCCATCGTGGTGCCCAACGGGCCCGAGATGGCCATCGCCTTCCTGGCCTCGGCCTTCACCGGCTGCGCCGCGCCCCTCAACCCCAAGTACCGCACCGACGAGCTGCGCTTCTACCTCGATGACTTGGATGCCAAGGCGCTGATCACCCGCTCCGACGACTCCGGCTCGGCCGCCCGGCTCGCGGCGGACGAAGCGGAATCCGGCGTGCTGTCGGTGACGCTCACGGGATCGGCCGCCGACGGGATCGGAGCCCTCGACCTGGCCGCGGAATCGCCGACGGCGAGAGCACAGGCCTCGGGCGACCCCACCGGCGACGATGTCGCCCTCGTGCTGCACACCTCCGGCACTACCTCGAGGCCCAAGATCGTGCCCCTGCGCCAGCGGCACCTGGCCCGCTCCGCTACGGGTATCGCACAGTCGCTGGCTCTCACCGCCGACGACCGGTCGCTGCAAGTGATGCCGCTGTTCCACATCCACGGGCTGCTGGCCGGGCTGCTGGCCCCGCTGTCGGCCGGCGGTTCGGTGGCCTGCACCGAGGGCTTCGACGCCTTCCGGTTCTTCGCCCAGCTCGAAGCGCTGCGCCCCACGTACTACACCGCGGTGCCTACCATGCACCAGATGGTGATCTCCCGCTCGTCCCGCCATCGCGATACGGCCCGGGGCGCGGGTCTTCGGTTCGTGCGCTCATCGTCGGCGTCGCTGCCCGAGCCGGTGCTGACCGAGCTCGGGGAGCTGTTCGGCTCGCCCGTGATCGAGGCCTACGGCATGACTGAGGCCACCCACCAGATGTGCGCCAACCCGCTGCCCCCCGCGGTGGCCAAGCCCCGGTCGGTGGGGGTTCCCACCGGCATCGAGCTGGCCGTGCTCGACGCGCTCAACCAGCGGATGCCTGCGGGTGAGCGAGGGGAGGTGTCGATCAGGGGCTCGACGGTGATCGACGGCTACGAGAACAATCCCGACGCCAACGCGGCCGCGTTCACCGACGGCTGGTTCCGCACCGGCGACGAGGGCTATCTCGACGGCGACAGCTACCTGTTTCTCACCGGCCGCCTCAAGGAGCAGATCAACCGGGGCGGCGAGAAGGTGTCCCCGCTGGAGGTTGACGAGGCCCTGCTGCGCCATCCGTCGGTGGCCCAGGCGGTGACGTTCGCCATGCCGCACCCCAAGCTCGGTGAGGAGGTCGCCGCCGCGGTGGTGGCCGCCGAAGGAGCTGAGGTCGACGATCGGGAGCTGCGCCGCTTCCTGTCGCAGTCGCTGGCCGCCTTCAAGGTGCCCCGCCGTGTCCTGGTCCTCGACGAGCTCCCCAAAGGGCCCACTGGCAAGCTCCAGCGCATAGGCCTGGCCGAGCGCCTCGGCCTCACCGCAAACGACCGATAGTCGGGCCGAGCCTTCCCGCTCGGGAGCGGGGGGAGCGGCCCCTGCTTCGTGAGGCCCGGCACACCGACAGTCTCGCCTTCGTAGACTGGCCCTGGTGGCCCAGATCGAGATGTTGACCCTCGCGAATCACGCCGAAGTGCAGAACGGGCTGCTGTATATGAGCGGCGCCGGCTGGGACAGGGTGACCCGGGCCTACAAGGAGGGCAAGAAGCCCCGCCCGCAGCACTTCGCCATCGCGTTGTCGGTGCTGGTCCCGTGGTCGGAGACCAACCAGCGCCACGAGGTGGTGATCCGCGTCGAGGACGAGGACGGCCACCACAAGCTGATGGAGGCCAAAGCCAACATCGAGGTCGGCCGCCCTCCCGGCAAGGTTCCCGGCTCCGACAGCCGCTCGCCCCTGGTGGTGACCGGCATCGTCCAGTTTCCCAAGCCGGGCGGCTACCGGGTGAGGGCCACCCTCGGCGACGAGCAGCGCGACTACGCCTTCCGGGTCATCGACAAGGTCACGTGAGAGTCGCGCTCATGGTCAAGGATCTGAGGACGCTCCCGGTGGCCACTTGGCCTCGGGCCCTGCTGTTCGCCGGGGTGGCCGCGGTGATCATCGCGGTGCCCTCGGACCTGATCGACACGCCGATATTCGGCCGGCCCGTGGAGGCGCGCTGGGTCGACTATGTGATCCTGGCCGTCACCTCGGCCCTGATCGGGCTGATCTTCGCCATCCGCCCCGAGCCGGTCGAATCGAGCGAACTGGCCGCGGCCGCCGAACGCCAGGGCACCCGGACCGTCTGGGGCGGGTTCGTGTCGTTCCTGGCCGTCGGCTGCCCGGTGTGCAACCAGGCTGTGGTCGCACTGGTGGGCGTGTCCGGCGCCCTGTCGTGGTGGGCGCCGGTCCAGCCCTTCGTCGGCCTGCTGGCGGTGGCTCTGCTCCTCTACACCCTGCGCAAACGCCTCAACACCTACACGCTCGCAGCCTGCCCGGTCCCGGCGTAGATCCCGACGCCTTCCCTGATTGTTCCCTGCCGCGGGGCGTGGGCTACCGCCGACGTCTGCGGACGTTCACGGTGATGGCAGCGGCCGCCAAGACGGCGAATGCGCCTAGCAGAGCGATCAACCCTACTGGCGGGCCTTCCTCTGGTTCTGGTGCCGGGGTGGGAGTGGTTGTGGGTGCCGGGGTGGTGGTGGTTGTGGGTTCTGTGGTGGTGGTGGGTGCGGGTTCTGTGGTGGTGGTGGGTGCGGGTGCCGGGGTGGTGGTGGTTGTGGGTTCTGTGGTGGTGGTGGTTGTGGGTTCTGTGGTGGTGGGTGCGGGTGCCGGGGTGGTGGTGGTGGTGGGTGCGGGTTCTGTGGTGGTGGTTGTGGTGGTTGTGGGTGCGGGTTCTGTGGTTGTGGTTGTGGGTTCTGTGGTGGTGGGTGCGGGTTCTGTGGTGGTGGTGGGTGCGGGTTCTGTGGTTGTGGTTGTGGTGGTTGTGGTTGTGGGTGCGGCGGTGGTGGTGGGTGCGGCGGTGGTTGTGGGTGCGGCGGTGGTGGTGGGTGCGGGTTCGGGGCCGACCCTGATGCTGAATTCGCCGTCTACCGCCTGTTCGGCCTTGTTCGTGTCAAGCAGGATCCCTGAGAAGGAGTAGACGCCCGCCGCGCTGGGAGCGGCGACCGTATACGTGAAGCGCTCGTCGCCCAGCAGCGCGAAGGCGACGGTCGCGCCATTGACTGCCACCGCTGCTTCGGACAGGTCGGAGCCTTCGTAGCTGAACCCAGACGGCAGCGTTTCCACGACCTGGCCGAAGCCGCCGTATCCGGCGGCGGTGATCGTGACCTCCAACGCCCCGCCGGGAAGGACCCACGGCGCGGAGAAGGACCGGACGGCCTTGTGCGACGTCGCCTCCACGGGAGCGGAATGCAACAGACCCGCGAATCCGGCAACGGCCACGGCGACCGCTAACAACGCCAACGTTCTCCTGGTCAAAGCTCCCCGCCCATGCCGGCTACCGCTCTCCACTCCCCAGCGCATCGAATCAGCCGGAGAAGTATAGCTGTATGACCGCTAGCACCGCATCTTTGGTGATTCGGCCGGCGAAGTGGTCGGCCACCGCCGCGATGGTCTCGTCACGGTCGACCACTTCGTTGTTGTCGACATCGTAGGAACCTGTCGTTCACGGTGATAAGGAAGCGCAGGCCAACACTGTCGTGTGATGATGCTGGGATCGGGTCCGCGGCAACGCCGCGCTGGTGCTCTATCGCTGCGGCACGTCGACGGCTCGGTGCATGGCTGCGGCCACCAGCGTGGGCAGCCCCAGCGATGCCAGCATCAGCGCAAGAAGGGGCACGCCCAAGCTCAGCAGAGCGCTGACGATGGCTGACAGCAGCGCGGCCGAGCCGAGCAGCGCGGCCCGGAACGTGCCGATGCCCCAGCCCGACTGGGGCGGCAGCGCGGCCACCAGCATGGCGTTGGCCACCGGCAGCACCGACACCGCCACCCCCACGAACGGAACCAGCACCCACACGCCGGCCTCAGCCGGCAGCAGCAGCAGCGGCAGGCCCAGCGCCGACGTGCTCGCCATCATCAGCCGGGCTGTCCACGGTCCGCCCCGCCGGTCGTGCAGGGCTCCGCCGACGATCTTCACCGGGGCGGACACAAACCGCCCCGCGGCGAGCAGCACGGCCACCAGGCGCAGGTCCACGCCCCGGTCAACGAAGTAAACCGTCGAGAAGCCGATCACCACGAAGTGCATCGACACGCCGCCGAAGCTCGCGTAGCCGGCCAGCCGGTAGGTCTGCTTGCGGGCGTACTGGGCCACCTGGGCCAGCAGGGGCAGCGGTGCCTGGCCTCGTTCGGCCTCGATCCAGCGGGGAACGTATGCGATGGCCAGCACCGCAGGCACCGCGCACCCCACGAACACCCAGCGCCAGCCTCCCCCGGCGAAGGCGCTCAGCGCGGCCGCGGCCAGCCCGAACGAGTACGCCTGGCCCCACACCGCGATGGCCTTGCCCGGCGCGTCGGGGTACAGCCGGGCCACGCTGGCCAGCGCGGGCGGGAAGAAGATTCCGAAGGCCACGCCCAGCAGGGTCTGGCCCGCCAGTAGCACCCAGAACGAGTCCGCCACCGCTGATAGCACCATTCCCGCGGTCAGGCTCACGGCCGTGGCCCGAACCATGGACCGGTCGCTCAGCCTGCGGCTGGTGGCCCCACCGATCACGTTGAACGAGGCGATGCCCGCGGACACCGCGGCCAGGATGGCGGCCAAGTTGCTCTCGGAGAGGTCGAGGTCCTGGCGCACCAGCGGAAACAGCGGCGCGATCATCGTCTCGGCCCCGCCCAGGATGAAGTACACCGTGAACAGGTACCCGAAGGTCGCCCAGCGTGGCGTCAGGCGGCTGTCTCCCCCGATGGCGCCGGTGGGCGTGCCGCCAGTCGAGTCGCTCAATTCACCCAGCAGGCCACCAAGTGGCCGGGGGAGCGCTCCCGCAGCGGCGGCCGCTCCTCGACGCACTGCTCCATTGCCAGCGGGCAGCGGGTGTTGAACCGGCAGCCCTTGGGCGGATCCATGGGGCTGGGCAGGTCCCCGGTGAGGGGCTCGTGACTGCCCCGGGTCGTCGGGTCGGGCACCGGCACCGCCGAGAGCAGGGCCTGGGAGTATGGATGGGTCGGATTCTCGTAGATGTCGTGGTGGCTGCCGACCTCCATCAGATGGCCCAGGTACATGATGGCCACCCGGTCCGATATGTGGCGCACCACGGCCAGGTTGTGGGAGATGAACAGGTACGACAGGCCCACGCTGTCCTTGAGATCCACCATCAGGTTCACGATCTGGGCCTGGATGGACACGTCGAGCGCGGCGGTGGCCTCGTCGGCCACCACGAACCCGGGCCGCAGCGCCAGGGCCCGGGCGATCACGATGCGCTGGCGCTGGCCGCCGGAGAAGGCGTGCGGGTACTTGTCGGCCGCGCTGGCCGTCATCCCCACCATCTCCAGCAGCTCGTGCACCGCGCCGGCGAGCTCGGAGCCCCGCATCCGGGTGTGCACCAGGAACGGCTCCGCGATGCTCTCTCCCACCTTGAGCTTGGGGTTCAGCGCCGAGTACGGATCCTGAAAGATCATCTGGACCTGCTTGCGCATGGCCCGCCAGCGCTGCCGGCTCAGGTCGGTCACATCCTCGCCGTTGAAGAACACTCGGCCCGCGGCGGGCTTCACCGCGCCCAGCAGGGCCCGGCCCGCGGTCGACTTGCCGCAGCCGGACTCGCCCACCAGACCCACCGTCTCGCCCGGAGCCACCGCGATGTTGAAGTCGTCCAGCGCGTAGACGGTGCGGCGCCGGCTGCCCACCCAGCGGCTGTAGTGGACGCTGAGATCGCGGCTCTCCACCAGCGGCGCGGGCTGCTCGCTCACCGGGATCCTCCGTGCACACTCTCAGCGCCGTCGTCCGACGTCTCCGGCCCGGTGCGGTTGTAGCAGGCCACCCAGCGCCGGCCATCGAGGCGGACGAGGGGCGGGGCGGCTGAGCGGCACACTTCTACGGCCTCCGGGCAGCGGGGCTCGAACGCGCAGCCCGGCGGGAACTGGGCCCGGTCCAGCGGCTCCCCCAGGATGCCGGTCAGCTCGCTGTCGCTGCGGTCCACTCTGGGCACCGAGCGCAGCAGGCCCTCCGAGTAGGGGTGGAGGGGATCGGCGAACATCTCCGCGATCGGGGCCCGCTCCACGATCCGGCCGGCGTACATCACCTGCACCCGGTCGCAGAACTGGGCCACCACCCCCAGGTCGTGGGTGATCATCAGCACCGACACCCCCAACTCGGTGGACAGGTCGTGAAGCAGGGTGAGGATCTGGTCCTGGATGGTCACGTCGAGGCCGGTGGTGGGCTCGTCCGCGATCAGCAGCGTCGGCTCGCACGCCAGCGCGGTGGCGATCATCACCCGCTGGCGCAGTCCTCCCGACAGCTCGAAGGCGTAGGACTTGAGCCGCTCGCCGGGGTTGGCGATTCCCACCATGTCGAGCAGCTCCATCGAGCGCTGTCTCACCGCGGCGCCACCCAGGCCGGCGCGGTGCCGCAGCAGCTCGCGCAGCTGCGCGCCCACCGTCTTGAGGGGGTTGAGCGACACCATCGGATCTTGGAAGATCATGGCTATCTCGCGGCCCCTCACCCGGTTGGCCACGGCCTCGTCGAGCACGTCCTCGCCCCGCCACCGCACCGAGCCGCCCATGATCCGGCCCGGCGGCAGCACCATCCCCAGGATGGCCAGCCCCATGACGCTCTTGCCCGAGCCCGACTCGCCCACAACGCCGAGGCGCTCATGGGATCCGACGTTGAGGGTCAGGCCGTCCACGCCCAGCACGGTGCCGTCGCGGGTGGGGAACCCCACGGTGAGGTCCTCGATCTCCAGCAGGCGCTCGGTGCGGGCCGGCTCCGCGCCGGTGGCGCCGCTCACCCGCCCGGCCTCTCGAGGATGATCTGCTCGCGCTCGGCCACGTCATTGAATGACTGCAGCCACAGCGACAGCAGGTTCACGCCCAGCACCACGATGGCGATGGCCATGCCGGCGAAGGTCACGATCCACCACCCGTCGGTGATGTAGTTGCGGCCCTGCTGGATCATCAGCCCCCACGACGAGCGGGGCGGCTGCACGCCGAAGCCGAGGAAGGCGAACGCCGACTCCGACAGAATGGCCGCGGCCAGCTCCAGCACGCTCAGGGTGATCAGCGAGCTGACCAGGTTGGGCAGCAGGTGCCGCCACATGATCCGCCGCGCCGACGCCCCGGCCAGCTCCGACGCCTCCACGTACAGCGACGTCTTGAGAGTGAACACCAGGCTGCGCCCCACCCGGGTGAACACCATCCAGCTGGAGATGGCGATGACGATGATGACCAGCCACACGCTCGGCCCGAACGCGGCCACCAGGATCAGGCCGGCCAGAACGCCCGGGAAGGCCATCTGCACGTCGGCTGCGGACACGATGAGGGTGTCGATCTTCCCGCCGATGTAGCCCGCGATCAGCCCGAGGGCGGTGCCGAGGACGGCCGCGATGATGACCGCGACCACGCTCACCAGCAGCGAGATGCGGGCGCCGTCGATGAGCCGGGCCAGGACGTCGCGGCCGAGCTGGTCGGTGCCGAGGGGATGCGACCAGGTGCCTCCCCAGCCCACCGGGGCGGTCAGCTTCTCGGGCAGGCTCTGCTTGGCGGGATCGGGCAGGAACGGCAGCCACGGGCCCACCACCGCCACCAGCGCGAACAGCACGCAGATGACGATCCCCGAGATGCCGGCCTTGGACTTGCGCAAATGCGACCGCAGGTCGGACAGGACGGTGGCGCTCCCGGGAGCTGCCGAGTCGCCCGCATCGGTGTCGGGGCCCGATCCCATCGCGCTCTTTGCCGCGGTCATGCCAGGTCCACCCGGGGGTCGATCAGCCGGCGGGCGACGTCCACCAGCAGGTTGGTGACCACCACCAGCGTGGCCAGCACCACCACCGCGGCCTGCACCAGTATCAGGTCCCGGTTCTCGATGGCCTGGATGGCGAGGCGGCCGACACCGGGCCAGGCGAACACCACCTCGATCACCACCGAGTAGCCCGTGAACATGCGGGTCAGCTCCCAGCCGGTCATGGTGACGAAGCTCGAGGCCACATTGCGGAAGGTGTGGTGCACGATCGTGTAGGAGCGGGAGAAGCCCCGGGACAGCGCAGTGACCGCGTAGGGCTTGCGCAGCTCCTCAACGATGCCGCGCCGGGTTATCTGGGCCAGCCGGCCCGCGCTGGCCAGCCCGATGGCGAACGACGGCAGGATCAGCGAGGTGATCCCCCGGGAGCCGAATGTCGGCACCCACCCGAGCTGCACCGCGAACACGATGATCAGCAGGTAGCCGATCCAGAAGGGTGGGGCGCTGATCGACGCCATCGAGAATCCGAGCACGGCGTGGTCGGCGAAGCGCCGCTCCCACCAGGCGGCCAACATTCCCATGGGCGCGGCCAGCAGCACCGTCACCGCGGTCGCCCCGCCCACCAGCTTGAGGGTGGCCGGCAGCCGTTGCAGCACCAGCTTCGAGGCGGGCTGGCTCTGCCAGAACGACTCGCCGAGGTCACCGACCACCAGGCCCGAGATGAAGTCCCAGTACTGCACGCTTAGAGGCCGGTCCAACCCGAGAACGGCCCGGCGGTTGGCCCGATGCTCCGCGGTGGCCTCCAGCGGCAGCGACACCGTGGCCGGGTCGGTGAAGATGTGGGTGACCACAAAGACCAGGGAGGTGACGACGAAGATCACCAGCGCGGCGGCGATGATGCGTTTAGCGAGCCACCGAAGCAACGCGCTCCCTCCGTCGGGCCACTACTGGCCCGCGACCGGGGCCGTCTGTATACCGTAGTCCGACTTTCTTGGCGGCTCCGAATCAGGCGCCCCGGTCACCCCCACCCGACGCAGCAGGGACAACGTCTTGGGTTGTCACGCCCAGGGGTTCGCCTGGGGTGGCCCGGTAGTCCGCTGGCGGCCGTGGGCGTTCAAGAGTCTAACCATCTGTGCAGCTTTTAATACAAATCGATAAAACCGCTACAGACTCCTATAAGCTGTGTGGACTATTGGAGGTTCACACTTGGACCCGATCTCGAATCCCTACAGCCCGGGCGCTGGGAAGCGTCCTCCTGCGCTCGTCGGCCGCGACGAGCACATCGCGGCGTTCGATGTTGCGGTGCGACGGCTTGCGGTCGGCCGGCCGGACCGCAGTCAGATGCTCACGGGCCTGCGCGGCGTGGGCAAGACGGTGCTACTGCGCGAGTTCCGCGAAATCGCCGTGGGGCACGGCTGGGTCGGCCAGAGTCTCGAAGCCGGTGAGGACAGCCCTTTCGTGCGTCAGATCGCCGCTGCCGCCCAGGGCGCCCTCCTCGATCTGACGCCGGGCCGCCGGCTGTCGCAGATGGCTTCGCGTGTGCTCGGGGTGTTGAAGTCGTTCCAACTGTCTTGGGACATCCCCGAGGCGGGGACGCTGACGCTTGGCGTCGACCCGGTCGACGGCCGGGCCGACTCGCGCGTTCTGCAAAGGGACCTGACGGACTTGCTGCGGGAGGTGGCCCAGCACGCGAGGGACGGCGACAAGGGCGTGGTGATCACGATCGACGAGATCCAGCATCTGCCGAAGCAGCACCTGAGGCCGCTGATCGTCGGGCTGCACGAGATCAGTCAGGCCGACCTGCCCCTGCTGGTGGTCGGTGCCGGCCTTCCGTCCATCTTGGGACTCTTGGGTGAGGCCCGGACCTACGCGGAACGGCTCTTCACGTTTGTGGACATCAACAGCCTCGATGACGAGTCCGGCGCTCGGGCGCTGGCCGAGCCCGCTGCAGCCGAGGGCGTATCGTGGGGCGACGGCGCGATTGAGGAGGTGCTGTCGCTCACCGAGGGCTACCCGTACTTCTTGCAGGAGTTCGGCCGGCAGGCCTGGCGTATGGCCGAGGGCCCCGACCGGATATCCCGACAGGACGTGCTCGACGCGGTCCCGCTGGCGCGCGCCGAGCTCGACACCGGGTTCTTTCGCGTCCGTATGGACCGCGCAACCGACGCTCAGCGGGCCTACCTGTCGGCGATGGCCGTCATGGGGCCCGGCCCGCACCGCTCCGGCGACGTTGCGGTGGCGCTGGGCAAGAAGACGACGCAGGTCGGGCCGGTCCGCCACTCCCTGATCCAGCGCGGCCTGTGCTACTCGCCCCGCCACGACGTCATCGCGTTCACCGTGCCCATGTTCGACGAGTTCATCCGCCGCCACATAGCCTGAGCAACTGCGGGGCTACGATGTCTGCGGCGGGCCAGACTGACCCAGCACAATAGCCCCGTTCATTCGTCGCCCAGATTCGTAGGATTGATGGCCTGAGCGTCCTGCCCGGATGCGTAGGATTGATGGCCTGAGCGTCCTGCCCGGATATTTCTTGGATCAGTCGGTAGACCCGACCCGCCTCCTGTCCACGGTCCGCGTAGTCCTGGCAGGCCTGCAGAGCGTTCTCAATGAGGCCGTCATAGGTCACCAGGATGGCAGCGATGGAATCACCTAGCAGTGCCCGCGAGGAGAAGTACTCGGCGAGCGGGGACCACGCCTACAAGCGGTGGCCTCGCTACCGCTCCGCATCCGAGGGCTTGCGGAACTACTGGTACCCCGTCGCCTTCTCGAAGAGGATCGGCCGCAAGCCGGTGCCTTTGACCATCTGCGGCGAGCGGCTCCTCCTCATCCGTCACGAGGGCGAGGCGTTCGCTCTGAACGACCGCTGCCTCCACCGCGGCGTGCCCCTCTCCATGGGCAGGTGCCTGTTCCCGGGCACGATCTCCTGCGCGTACCACGGGTGGACATACGACGTGACCGACGGCAACCTGCGCGCTGCCCTGGTCGACGGTAGCGACTCTCCCATTGTCGGGAACAAGAGTGTGAGGTTGAGGACATACCCGGTCGAGGAACGGGCCGGCATCGTCTTCGTCTACGTCGGCGACGGCGAGCCACCGCCGCTCGAAGCCGACGTGCCCGAGGACTTCTTCCAACCGGGGGCCGTCGTGCTGGGCCGGCTCCGGAACCGACGGGGCGATTGGCGCTACGCCGTGGAGAACGGGTTCGACGAGGGCCACTCCACCTATCTGCACCGGGGCGTCGTGTGGACGTGGATCCGGCGCAAGCCCGCATACCGGCTCGTTCACGTCGAACAGCACGGCGACTGGCTCATCCGGACGGTAGACGACATCGTCGAACAGGTTGACTATCCCGGACTCGGCCGATGGCCCCATGGATTCCGTCCATGGCAACGCAACGTGGTTGTCCGCGGCTCTGTCCGTCTCCCGGGCTGGGTGCGCATCCAATGGCCGAACTGGACCGCGTACGAGGTGTTCATGGGGACCGAAGAGGGCGAGCATCTCTCCTTCATGCTCGCCGTCTCCCAAGCCAAGGGCATCAAGGCTGCCTGGTTCAAGCTGCGCTTCTGGCTCTACATCCGGTGGGCGTACATGTGGCAGTTCAATCGCCAGGACCAGCAGATGATCGAGCAGGTCAGCATCCCGCCCGAGCGGCTGTTCCGCCCCGACAAGTCCATCACTACCTGGCGGGCGCACCTCGAGCGCAGTGCTCGAGGTGTTCAAGGAACCGCAGTGGAGACCGTCGTGCATCTGGGGGCTGACGAGGACCTTGATGAAGGCCATGTCGTGATGGACGACCTGCGGGATGACTCAGATGCCCCCGTCTCCGGTTCCCGATGATGGCGACGCCGGCCCCCAAGAGTGGCGGCCGTCGGAGCGGATCCGGCTCGCCAGGCTGAGCCCGGCGGCGGCCAGGACCCAGACGGCTGCAACGGCGAGCGCGGTCGAGGACGACGCCGCGTCGCTGATCGCTCCGAAGGCCGCCGGTCCGATCACTGCGCCGAGGTTGAGGCCCCCGATCACGAACGAGGAGGCCAGACCGGGCGCTTGGGGGTAGATCCGAACGAGGGCAAGCACCATCAGACCGGGCCACGACCACCCCAGGATGATGGCGACCTGCCCGCCGAGCGCGTACATCCAACCAGTGTCCGCAGCCATCAGCGCATATCCGGCCGCGCTCGCGGTCAGAAGGATGGCGACGGTGCTGACCGCGCCCGTGCGGACGCGGTCAGCGAGGGCGCCCAGTGCGATGCGAACCGTGATCACCCCTGCGCCGGCCGCCGACAGCAGCAGTCCGGCTGTTCCCTCGGAGATTCCGGCGTTCGCGCTGTTGACCACGAAGAACGCGGCCGCGGCGACGACCGAGCACGAGGCGAGCATCGCGGCCGCCGCGAACACGAACAGGGGACCCATCCTCACGTGGGTGAAGCGCCCCGCGCCGGGCGCCTTCGCGGCCTGGGCGGCCGGTCTTGCCGGTGCCTGCTCGGCGGGGAGCATCAGCATCCCGACCGCGGCCAGCACCGCCCCGCCGACGAACGGCCACCGCCATCGGTCGGTGCCGCCCACCAGGGGCACGGTCAGTCCGGCCAGCAGCGGCCCCAGCGGTATGGCCGACATGTGCACTCCGAAGGCCAGGCCGTGGCGCCCGGTCGACACGTGTTGGGCGACCAGCACCTTGGCGGCCGGCCCGGCCAGCGTCAGTCCCGCACCGGCCACCGCCAGCCCTACCAGCAGCGTCGAGAACGATCGGGCCAGCACCGCCACCGCCAGGTAGCCGGCCATCGTGACCTGCATCGAGATCAGCAGGCTGCGGCGGGAGCCGATCCGATCGGCCAGCTCGCCCGCGTGGACAATGGCCACGGCCGCCAGCATGTAGGTCACTGCCAGCGCCAGGCCCAGCCCGGTGTCGCCGACGCCGAACTCCGCCTTGATGTCGCTGCCGAGCGCGCCGGTCAGGAAGCCGGGCAGCACGCTCGCGGCGACGCAGGCCACCGAGGCGGCCACCGCCTGAACAGGAGCCGCGCCAGGAGCCTGCGAGGGCGCGGCCTCGGCCATGCCCGCTATCGCGCTAACCGGCCGGTTTGGCAGTGAGCGCCACCGGACGGGCGTCGGGGCTGCGGATGGCCCGCACCTCTTGGCGGAACCGCTCCACCCCGGCGAGTTTCACGTCCTCGTAGCCCCTGATCACGTCGGGAAGCTGGGCCAGCTTGGTGGCCCGCTCGTAGGTGGCCGGCGTCAGGCTGTCCAACTCGGCCTCCATGAGAGTCCGGTACTCCGCGATCAGCTCCCGCTCCACCCGGCGCATCCTGGCGTAGCCGAACAGGTCGAAGGGGGTGCCCCGCAGCCGGCGCAGCGCCTTCAGCACCACCAGCGCCGGCCGCTGGAACGGTCCCATCGAGATCTTGCGCTTCAGCCCGAGGGCCCGCAGCATCGGAGGGTGCAGCAGGATGCGGTAGCCGGCGAAGTCGCCCACTGCGTCGCGCATGGCATCAGCCACGCCGGGGCGCAGGTGCAGGCGGGCCACCTCGTACTCGTCCTTGTAGGCCGTCAGCTTGTACAGGTAGCGGGCCACCGCTTCGGCCAGCTCGGTCCGGTCGCCCATCACCTCGCGCTCGCGGGCCGACGCCGCGTCCACGAAGTCCACGTACTCGGAGGCCAGCGCGGCGGACTGGTAGTCCACCAGGTCGGCGGCCCGCCGCTCCACGGCCTCAACCAGGGCCGCGCCGTCGTCTGTTGGGATTGCGGCCAGGCCCGAGTTCTGCACCAGCGACCGGGCGGTGGCCTCGGCCCTGGCCGGGACCGAGTCCAACCCCGGGCCGGGCGCGGCTGCCGCCGTCTCCGCCGTCGCCGCGGAGGCCGCACCCGCCAGGCTGACCAGGCCGTCGGTGCCCTCGCGCACGTACACCCGCCCCCAGCGGAACGCGGCGATGTTGGCTGCCACCGCCACCCCGTTGAGCTCGATGGCCCGCTCGATGGCGGCCGCCGACACCGGGATCCCGCCCGCCTGGTACGCGGCCCCCAGCGCCAGCACGTTGGCGGGCATGGCCGTGCCCAGCAGGGCGTCGGCCATCCGGTCGGCGTCGAGGCGGACGCTGGCGCCGGTGCGGGTGGCGCCGTCGATAGCCGACAGCATCTCGGCGATGTCGGGATAGGTCTCTTCCACGTGGGCCACCATGTCGCCGGTGGGCAGCTTGCTGGTCGACACCACCGCCACCGTGCGCTCGGGGTCGGCCTTGGCCAGGTTTTTGGGGTCGGCCGCCACCAGCAGGTCCAGGCCCAGGTAGCAGTCGGCGCCGCCCGCGCCGATCAGGTTGGCGCCCTTGGCCTCGCCGTCGAAGAAGCGCAGGTGTGAGACGACCGGCCCGCCCTTCTGGCTGAGCCCGGTCTGGTCGACGCCCATGACGCCGAGGCCGTCGAGCAGGGCCGCGGCGGCCAGCACCTGGCTGACGGTGACAACCCCGGTGCCGCCCACTCCGGCCATGAACAGCCCGTACCCGTCGGGCCCGGGCACAGGCAGGGCCGGTTCGGCGATGTCGTGGGGAGGTTGGGCCCGGGCGACCCGGACCGCGCCCGCGGCTGCTTTGGCTTTGGCCGGCCGGGTCTTGACCTGGATGAACGACGGGCAGTCGCCCTCGATGCACGTGTAGTCGAAGTTGCACGACGACTGGTGTATGCGGGTCTTGGTGCCCAGCTCGGTGTCGACCGGCTGCACCGACAGGCAGTGGCTCTTGGCCCCGCAGTCGCCGCAGCCCTCACAGACGGCCTCGTTGATGAAGATGCGCTTGGTCGGGGTGGGGCGCAGGCCCCGCTTGCGCTCCCGGCGCTTCTCGGCCGCGCACTGCTGGTCGTAGATCAGCACCGTCACCCCCGGCGTGTCCCGCAGGGCGAGCTGGGCCTCCTCGAGCCGGTCCCGTCCCCAGACCTCGGCGCCCTCGGCCAGCGGCCCGCCGCCGGTGTGGCGGTCGGGGTCGTCGCTGCACACGATGATGCGGCTCACACCCTCGGCGTCCATCGACTGGGTCAGCTCGGGCACGTCGATGGCGCCGGCCACGTCCTGGCCGCCGGTCATGGCGACCGCGCCGTTGTAGAGGATCTTGTAGGTGATGTCGACGCCCGCGGCCACCGCGGCCCGCACCGCCAGGCTGGCGGAGTGGAAGAACGTGCCGTCGCCGACGTTCTGGAACATGTGGGTCCGGTCGGTGAACGGCGCCCGGCCGATCCAGGTGGCGCCCTCGCCGCCCATCTGGTGCACGATCTGGGCCCGGTCGTCGATCCACAGGGCCATGGCGTGGCAGCCCACCCCGGCGCCCACGAACGAGCCGTCGGGCACCACGGTGGAGCGGTTGTGGGGGCAGCCGCTGCACCAGTACGGCGTCCGGGCCACCTCGGCCGCGCCCGCAGCCGCGGCGGCCTCGATGAGGGCCAGGCGGGCCTCCATCGCCACCGGCAGGGCCCCCACCTCGCCTCCGAGCACTCCGGAGCGGAGCCGGTCGGCCACGATGGCCGCGATCCGGTCGGCGCCGAGCTCGCCGTCAGCGGGAACCAGCCGGCGGCCCCGCTCGTCGGTCTTGCCCACCACCCGGGGGGCGGCGGCCCGGCCGTAGAGGATGTCGCGCACGAACAGCTCGATGAAGGCCCGCTTCTCGTCCAGCACCAGGATCTCGTCGAGCCCCCCGGCGAAGCGGCGCACGATCTCGGGTTCCATCGGCCACACCATCCCCAGTCGCAGCAGCCGGATCCCGAAGCGGCGCAGCCCGTCGTCGTCGAGGCCGAGGTCGCCGAGGGCCTGGCGCAGCTCCTGGAACGTCCGGCCCGCGGCCGCGATCCCGAGGCGGGCGGCCCCGGTGGCGCCGCTGATCTCGTTGAGCCCGTTGGCCGCGGCGTAGGCCACCGCCGCGGTCAGGCGCCCGTAGGCGATGTCCCTCTCCTGCTCGAGGCTCAGCGGCGTGACCAGGCCCGGCCGCTGGACGTGGCGCCACGGCCGGCCGTCGATCTCCAGTCCGGGATCGACGGGGACGACCCGGTCGGGGGCCACCTCGGCGATGCCGAACCCGTCGGCGACGGTGGTGACCACCTTGAACGCGGTCCACAGGCCCGAATACCGCGACAGGGCGATGCCGTGCAGCCCGAGGTCGATGACCTCCTGCATCGTGCCGGGGTACAGCACCGGGATCTGGGCGTCGTAGAAGGTGGGCTCCACCTGGGTGGGCAGCGTCGACGACTTGGCCATGGGGTCGTCGCCGGCCAGCACCAGCACCCCGCCGTTGGGGGCGGTGCCCTTGAAGTTGGCGTGCTTGAACACGTCGCCGCAGCGGTCCACGCCCGGCCCCTTGCCGTACCACATGCCCACCACGCCGTCGTGGCGGGCGAGCGGGCCGAGCAGCGGTTCCTGGCTGCCCCACACCGCGGTGGCGGCCAGCTCCTCGTTGACGCCCGGCACCCACACCACGTCGTGGGCCTCCATCAGGGCCATGTTGCGCTCGATGGTGAGGTCGACGGTGCCCAGCGGCGAGCCCTGGTATCCGGAGATGAAGGTGGCTGTGCGCAGGCCCCGTGCCGCGTCGGCGCGGTGCTGGTCGATGGGCAGGCGCACCAGCGCCTGGACCCCGGTCAGCAGCACCCGCCCCCGTTCCAGCGTGAACTTCTGGTCGAGGTCGAAGTCCTTGAGCGGTGGCGACTCCGGCGGGTCAAGCGACACGGCGATTCCTAACCCTCGTACAAGTACTCGAGGTCGGACTCGTGATGCCCGAACGCTTCCAGCAAGCGCCTGCATCTCAGGACCACATCTTTCGCTGACAAGTTTGTGTCCACGTAGTGCCCTGATGGGATCTGTACTCTTCGCGTGTCGTGCACTCGTTGGGGATCGAGAGACACGTACTGCCATTCTCCGTTCTTGAGCGGTTCGACGATCTGGCCGAAGTCGTCAGGGTGTCGCTTGTAGAGTTCCTCCACCACGGTCATCAGGATGTCGCTGTGCAGCTTGATGGGGTGGCGTGTCCCCCAGAGCACAACGGCAGTGGGCTTGGGTGCAGTTGGGGGGAGCGGGTCTTGTGCCCCGGTCGTCTCGGGCTTCCTGGCCGGGATGGGCATCATTCGCATGGCTGCGACAATCTGCTCGCGTCCGGGCCGCAGGCTGAGCTCGTCATACACCCTCTGGCCTAGGAGCTCGACGAGTTCGTCGTCCGGCTCGTCGAGCATTCGCTGCCAGATCGCCGGCATCTCCTTCTCGAGTCGAGCAGCCTCCCGCAGCGCTCGGCGAACCTGCTTGGCCTGTCGCACAGCCTGTCCACTCACCAGCGACTCTCGGCCAAGAAATGTGTTGAGATCGTCGCAGATCTGATCGACGGGATCCGTGACAAGGTTTAGGACCGCAAATCGGCGTTCTTCGTGAGGGCCTGACTCCAGCGGGCAGTAGAGCCACCAATGGAGGCCGTCGGTGAGAACACAGATGCTGACGCCTTCGAAGAACGCATAGCCCAAGACTTGCTCAACGTGATGGTTCAGGTTGGCGCCGGGTGCCTTGGCCTCGATGAGTGCCTGGATGCGGTTCTCGGCTTCGAGCGCGATGTCCGCCCGGCCTCCGCTCTTCTTGCCGCCGACAGGATGCTCCCAGCGCACTTCCTGCCCGAACGGATCCCACGACAGATCAGCCAAGACCGGCGCCAGAATCTGGAACTTCGCCGCCTCCTCGTTGTTTGGGGTCGGGCTGGACCGGATTCTCTCGAGCGTCTCGCGCAGGGACATGGTGCTCTAGGCTACTCGGAGGGTGCGGGCAGCCATGAGGTCAGGACGGCTCCGCAACCGACAGCAGCAACGCGAGAGCGATTCCTGCGATGCCGCCGAGGAGAATGCCGTTGAAGCGGCGCATCGTTAGCTGGATGAATCCGGAACGTGTGCGGGCCGGGATGCGCTGGTCGCCTTGTCAGCAGGCTGGGCCCGACCGCCCCATCAAGGGGCGGGAACGCGGGTGTATGGCAAGGCTGCTAGGTGACGCCAAGCTGCTTTCGCTTGTTGCGCTTGCGGCGCCATGACTCCGGTATCCACGAGGCTGGCAGGATGCCTCGGCTCACGGTGATGCTCGGATAGAGGTCGGAGTCGTCGTGGGTGTCGTGGGTGGGTCCGGTCGCATCCATGCGGTCACACTATCTCGAACAGCACGAGGCCGACGAAGCAAAGGGAACCGAGCGTAAGGAACGTCTGGGTCGTGACGATGCGCTGGGTGCTACCCACAAGCTTCTCGTTGTAGCGGAACTCGGTCATGAAGGTCTTGACGAGGTGGCGTTGTAGGCGTGCGAGTCCGTCGACTCGACCGGGGAATGTCTCCACTAGGTGGCCGATGTCGGGGGCCTCTTGCCATTGCCGCGACCGTTCGTGGACGAGATACCACACCAGACTGTTGACGACCGCCGTTCCGAGGAGCACCCAGAGAGCCACGCCGGTGTCGGCGGGTGTCTTGATGTTTGGGGAGGAGACGGCGGCGACCACGATGGCAGCCATCGCGAGGAACCCCGCCACGACCAGATGGGACAGGCGTTGAACGACGGCAAGGCGGGCGTCCTGCTTGCGTCGCAGTTCGCGTGCCTCGAACAGGATTTGGCCCCATACGTCGGAGTTATCCGGCGGGATTGCGCCGTTGGACATGGACGCTCCTTCTGCTGCACGAGGATGATTCATCTGGCACGGTTGCTGCCGGAGACTGTCCGCACAGTCTCGATCATCGTTTGCGCTTGATTGATCAGCGCGGCTACAGGGGTGTCAAGGTTGCGTTCGCGATGGGTTCTTCGAGGGAACTTCCGGATGCGGCACCGGGGCAGCTGCGGCGGCTAACCGGTGGCGGTCAAGTCCCGGGTCAGCCGATGATGGCGCAGTACTCGGGCACGATGTCGGCGGTCAGCATGTCCATCCAGGCCGGGCGCTGCTCGATGAGCCGGGCCACCACGTTGCGGTGGTTCTCGCGGTGGTTCCAGGTGCCTATGAGGTAGAACCGGTCGGGGTCGTCCTCGCTCTGGTACAGCACGCCCTCGTGCACGATGCCCGGCGTGGTGTGGACGATGTTCTGGTCGCTGTGGTCCCAGGTCTCGAAGGCGTCGATGAAGTCCTGGGCCCGGCCCGGCTTGGCCTGCAGCGTGTAGTGGAAGGCGAACGATCCCTCGGGCAGGTCATTCAGGATCGGGTTGGCGTGGTGGTCGTGGTCGTGATGGTCGTCCGACATGGCAGTCCCCTTCAGGTTGCGGCGGTGAAGGCCGCGGCCGCGGCCTGCGAGCACACCACATCCTCGGCGTGCTTGGCGCCGGAGATGCCGAGCGCCCCCACGACGGTGCCGCCCGAGGTGGTCAGCGGCTCGCCGCCCTCCACGGCCAGGATGTGGTGGCGGGCGGTCATGGGCGGCCCCAACGACTTGTCCGTCTGGAAGTAGTCCGACAGCGTTCCGGTGTCTCGCTTGAACGTCAGCGCGGCCAGCGCTTTGGCGATGGCGTTCTCGAGGGCGATCTCCACCACGTCGTCCATGCGGTGCACCAGCACGAGGTTGCCGGTGGCGTTCACCACGGCCACGCACACGGCCAGGCCCTCGTCGGTGGCGGTTGACAGGGCCGCGTCGGCGGCGAGCTTGGCCCCCTCGAGGGTGAGCGTCTCAACGTTCATGGTGTTCATGAATTGCTCCTGGGATTGGGTTGGGGTTGACTCAGACGTTGATCCGGAGAGAGACCCGCCGATGGACGGCCGGTCAGGGCTTGATCTGGAAGATGGCCTCGACCTCGACGGATGCGCCCAGGGGCAGCTCGGCCACGCCGATGGCGGAGCGGGCGTGGCGCCCGGCGTCGCCGAACACCTCGATCATCAGGTCGCTGGCGCCGTTGATGACCTTGGGCTGGAGGTTGAAGCCGGGGTCGCTGGTCACGTAGCCGGTCAGGCGCACCACCCGGAGCACCTCGTCGAGGCTGCCGAGATGCTGATGCACCGACGCCAGGATGGCCTCGGCCGCGCCCCGGGCGCTGGCCTGGCCGGCCTCGATGTCCATGCTGCCGCCGAGGCGGCCCATGTGCGCGATCCCGCCGCCTCCGGGGGCCAGCGCTATGGAGCCCGACACGAACAGCACGTCGTGGACCCGGGCCACCGCGTCGAAGTTGCCCGCCCTCAGAAGGGGCATGTCGAGGTCGACGCCGGCGTCTCTGGCCGCCTGCTCGTAGGACATGTCGGATCCTCCCGTGACGCTCCGGCCGATTCTTGTATACCGACCCTACAGCGCCTAATCTGTACCACGCCGACTCGGCTACGGATGCATTCCAGCTAATGCGAGCCGGCGATTCGAGTCGCTGATCGACTCCGATGCGGGCACTCGGGTCGAGAGCCATGAGGATCTCCCGCGCCACCCATCCCTTCGAACGACCGGAGAAATGGGGTAGCTCGTGGACGATGCCCTCGTCCTGCAGCCGCCGGAGATGGTTGATGGCGCTCTGGGCGGTCACGTTCAGTTCATCAGCGACACGACCGGCTATCAACAGGGGATTCTGAAAGAGCAGGTCGAACGAGGTCTTCATCTCATCGGGGGGAGGCGGAACGAACAGCGCGGTTGATGCAAAGAAAATGCCGATTTCTTTGGGTTGAAGAGTCGTAACCCAATGAACTTTGGATTCGTACGGCAGAACGCAGCTCGGATGAACGTCGAGCCCGCCGACTCGGGATGGGCCGGGCCCGGCCGTTAGCTTTGGGCCATGGATCTGGGTTTGCGGGGCCGGAGGGCGATCGTGTTCGGCTCCACTTCGGGGCTGGGTCGGGCCATAGCGGAGACGCTGGCTGCTGAGGGCGCGCTGGTGGCCGTCTCGGGCCGGCGGTCCGAGCTTGCCGCCGAGATAGCGGCCCCGCTTCCCGGCGCGGTGGCCGTGGGCGGCGATCTGACCGTCGAAGGCGAGCCGGCCCGCATGGTGGATGGGGCGGCCGGCCTCCTCGGCGGCCTCGACATCTGCGTGGTCAACACCGGCGGCGGTACGCCGGGTGGCATGACCGAGGTGTCGGCGGCCGATGAGGTGGTCGCCTATGAGCGGATGCTGCGGCCCGCGCTGGCCGTGTCGCGGGCGGCGACCCCCCATCTGCGCGCCGGCGGCGACGGGCGTCTGGTGTACATCACCGCCCGGTCGGTGGTGGAGGCCTCGCCCGAGCTGGCCCTGTCGGGGGTGTTCCGCAGCGGGGTGGCCGCCGCGGCTCGCTCGCTGGCCATCGAGCTGGCACCCGAGGTGCTGGTGAACGTGGTGGTGCCCGGCCAGTTCGACACCGGCGCGCTGGCCCGAGCCCAAGCGGCCCGGGCTGCGGTCGAGGGCACAACCGCGGGGGCGGTGCGGGCCCGCCATCAGGCGTCGATACCAGTGGGGCGGTTCGGGCTGGCCTCGGAGTTGGCCGACGTGGTGACGTTCCTGTGCAGTGCCCGGGCCAGCTTCGTCACTGGCTCGGTCGTGAGAGTCGACGGAGGCGCGGTGATCGGCTACTGACCTGGCCGGTCACAGGCCGCGCTCGTGGGCTGTGTCGCATCCCGCGGCGGCGGCCAGACTCGCTCGCCGGTGTTCCGCCGGCCGATCCGGGACGGTATACAGGGCGGCGTGAGGATCGCGGTTCTGGTCAAGCAGATCCCTGCCCCGGCCGAGTTCCGGATGCAGGACGGGCGCCTGGTGCGAGACGGCGTGCCGCTGGAGGTCAACGCCTACTGCCGGCGGGCCAATGCCAAGGCCGTGGAGCTGGCCGGCTCCGACGGCGAGGTCGTGGTGTTCACCATGGGCCCGCCCGCGGCCGACGACGCCCTGCGGGAGATGATCGCCTGCGGCGCCGACCGGGGCGTTCACCTGTGCGATCCGGCCTTCGCGGGCAGCGACACGCTGGCCACCGCGGTGGCTCTGGCCGCGGCCGTCCGGCGCGAGGGCCCGTTCGATCTGGTGCTGGCCGGACTCAACTCGCTCGACTCCGACACCGGCCAGGTGCCCGTCGAGGTCGCCGAGTTGCTGGGGCTGCCCTTCGCGGCCGGGGTGCGGGATCTGGAGGTGGTCGGTGGCTCCTTCACCGCCCGGCTGGAGACCGATGACGGCCACCGCACCGTCACCGGCGACCTGCCGGTGGCGCTGTCCACCGCGGAGCGGCTCTGCGCGCCGTCCAAGGCGCCGCCCGAGGTGTTCGCCGAGGTGGCCGATGACCGCATCGAGCGGCTGTCCGCAGCCGACCTGGACGTGCCCGCCGAACAGCTCGGCGCGCCGGGCTCGCCCACATCAGTCGGCCCGATCCGGGTGCGGACGGCCACCCGGCGGGCTCTGCGGGCTGAGTCTGTGGCCCACGCTGTGGACCTGCTCGAGGAGTTCGGCGCCTTCTCCGACCCTGCCGAATCAGACGACACCGACGATGAAGGGGCCTCGCGGGCCAGTGCGGCCCTGCTGGCCGACGGCTCCGACGGGGCGCAGGCCGCGGGCGAGCGGTCGGTGTGGTGCTTCTTCACCGAGCCGGGCGTGGGCGCTGAGTTGCTGGGCGAGGCGGCCGAGCTGGCTGCCTGGATCTCGGGGACGGTGACCGCCGTCACCACCGGCGCCAATGGAGCGCACCGCGCCGGGCTGGGCGCGGCGGGCGCCGACCGGCTGCTGATGATCGAATCGGCATCGGAGCCCTCCGAGCAGGCCGACGCCCTGGCTGCCGCCGCAGCCCGCCGCCCTCCCTGGGCGCTGCTGGTGGAGGGCACCCGCTCGGGCCGGGTGGTGGCCTCCATCGTGGCCGCCCGCTGCGGTTGGGGGCTCACCGGCGACGCGGTGGGGCTGGAAGTCGGCCCCGACGGTCGTTTGGTGGCCTGGAAGCCCGCGTTCGGCGGCCGCCTCCAGGTGCCGATCCTGTCGCGCTCGCCGGTGCAGATGGCCACGATCCGGCCCGGCGTTCTCGCATTGCGGCCGCCCCGCGCCGACGCCCCCGACCCCGAGATCGAGATGCTCCCGGCGCCTGCCCCCTCCCGGATCCGCACGGTGGCGGTCGAGCGCGACGACGCCGACACCGGCGAGCTGCGCCGGGCCCGGACCGTGGTGGCCGTCGGCGTGGGGGTCGAACCCGACGGCTACCCGGTGATCGACGAGCTGCGGGCCGCGCTGGGCGCCGCCGCGCTGGGCGCCACCCGCAGGGTCACCGACCAGAGCTGGGTGCCCCGCAGCCGCCAGATCGGGGTCACCGGGCACGCGGTGGCGCCCCAGCTGCTGGTGGCGGTGGGCTCCAGCGGCCGCTTCAACCACACGGTGGGCATCCGCAACGCCGGTGTGCTCATGGCCGTCAACTCCGACCCGGACGCCGAGATCTTCGACCAGGTCGACGTCGGTCTGGTGGGCGAGTGGCAGAGGGTCGTCCCTGAGCTGACGGCCGAGCTGGAGGCACGGGGCGTAGCCGACCGCATGCGCCTGGAGGCGTCTGCGGACACGGCCGGCATAGTCGCGTGAGCAGCGAGACCGAGTCCACGAGCGACAAGGCACGGAGGGACTGACATGAGGGTCGGCATCGGGTTGCCCGTCACCACCCAGGGCACCGACGGCGAGCTGCTGCTGGCCTGGGCCCGCCGGGAGGGCTCGCCCATCATCATGGTGATGCACTACTTCGCCCTCGGCGAGGACGCCAACGTCGACTACCTGTTCGACTACTACGGCTACCAGGGCGACCGGGCCCGCATGTTCGCCGAGGGCGCCTACCGCCGAGCCGCCGAAGTGACCGCCGCGGTGCAGGACTTCGCCGCCATCGGCGTGGACGAGTACGTGTTCGTGCCCACCATGGCCGACCTGTCCCAGGTGGACCTCCTGGCCGACGCGGTCAGCGCCGCCCGTGTCTGACCCGACGCAAGACAGCGCTGCGGGCTCCGCCGCCCCCCGGCGCGCCGATCTGATCGTCGGGGGCGCGTACGTGGTGACGCTGGACCGCCGCCGCCCGATCATTGTCGACGGGTCGGTAGCGGTGGTCGGAGGGGCCATAGCCGCGGTGGGCACCGCCGGCGAGGTGAGCGAGTCGTACCCGCGGGCTGCGGAGCGGATCGACGCCTCGGGGTGCCTGGTCATGCCCGGGCTGATCGACGCCCACACCCACCTGTTCCAGGTCCTGGGCCGCGGGCTGGGCGACGGGCTGGCGCTGCTGGACTGGCTGCGGGACTTCATGCTGCCGATGGCGGTGCACATGACCACCGCCGACGCCGCCGCCGCGGTGAGGCTGAGCGCTCTGATGTCGGTGCTGGCCGGGACCACCGCCGTCGTCGACAACCACTACGCGCCCACCGGCACCGCCGCGACGCTGGCGGTCGCCGAAGCCGTCGAGAGCGTCGGGCTCCGCGGGGCCATCGCACGGGGGATCTTCGGCAGCCGGGTGCAGGGCAGCGACCGGATGGGAGTCCCCGACGAGCTCCACGCCTACACCGCCTCCGAGGAGCTCCAGATCATGGCTGAGTGCCTCCAGGCGCGGCCGCCCGGCTCCCGTGTCGAGGTCTGGCCGATGCCCGAGAACGTCGTCTACGTCGACCGGGACCTCATCGTGGCCTGCGCGGGCCTGGCCGACGAGCACGACCTGCGCTGGCAGGCGCACTGCAGCGAGGCCCAGGACGAGGTGGTCATCTTCTTGGACATCTACGGCGAGCGGCCCGTCGAGTGGCTCAGCCGGGCCGGCCTGCTGGGGCCGCGAGCCACGCTGGCCCACGCCATCTGGCTCGATGACGGCGAGGTGGCCGCCATGGGCGCGGCCCGCGCTTGCGCGCTGCACCTGCCGGTCTGCAATCAGGTCGTCTCGTCGGGTGTGATGCGGCTGAGAGAGCTCGTCGACGCGGGCGCCACGGTTGGCTTGGGCACCGACGGCACCGCCGTCGGCGGCCAGAGCATGTTCGAGGCCATGAAGTCGGCCTACGCCCTCCATCGCCTCAGCCGCATGGACCCGACCTGGCCCCCGTCGGAGACTCTGCTGGAGCTGGTGTGCGGGCATGGGGCCCGCGTTCTGGGCAAGCCGGTCGGGGTGATCGCGCAGGGGGCGCCGGCCGACATTGTCGTGGTCGATCTGCAGTCGCCCCGGTTCCAGCCGGCCCAGCGGCTGGTGATGACGCTCACCATGGTCGGCCACGGCGCGGACGTGCGCGACGTGATCGTGAACGGGGAGACAGTCGTGCGCCGCGGCACGTCTACTCGCGTCGATCTCCACGAGGTGATCGCCAAGGCGCTCGAGGCCGCCGAGCGCGTGGCCGGGGCGGCCGGCCTGGAGCCCCTCAGGGCTGCCTGGATCAGCCGCTAGTCATCGAGCGGTCCGCGGCCGTGCGGCGACGCGGACGGGGTTGGTCGGGCGGCCCGACCGATCGACGGCACCCAAGAGGCCGAGCGGGTAGGCGATGAGTTCACGAGGAATTCGCAGGGTGCTGAGCGAGGCCGTGGCCCGAGCGGCCCGTGAGCGCAGCGAACAAGAGCGGGAAACACGACGTCTCGCCGCGAGCGCTCGCCACCTGCCCGCGCACGCTCTAGGCCGACCTGACTGTCGTGTTGGCGCCGGAAATGCGGTTGAATAGGGGCATGAGGCTCCCGTCCCGGGTGCGTATGGCTGCGGTGGCCCTGACAGCGGTGGCGCTGCTGATGGCGTCGTGCGGCCGGTCCGGGTACCAGTACGTCGACAACGCCGACGAGACCGTGTTCATCAAGATCCCCGAGGACTGGAGCGTCGTGTCCGAAGGGACCGTGAACTGGACCATCACGCCCACGTCCGACGACGAGATCCAGGCGATCATCGGCGAGTTCGTCCTGCCTTGGCGGGCCGAGTTCGCGGCCGCCCCGAACGACCGCCGCTCGTCCGACTACGTGCAGGGCTTCGTCGAGGTCCAGCCGGTGGACCGCCGCCTGCAGGCAGACCTGAGCTTTGCACGGTTCTTCCCCGAACTGTCCGCCGCCGACCGGGTGGAGGTGTTGCGCCACGAGCTGGTGACCGTCGGCGACGCTTCCGGCCACCGGGTCGCCTCGAAGAGCATCAGTGCGGACGGTGAGGTGATCATGGGCGATCGGCTGGTGATGACCAACAGCCTCAACAGCGTCGTGTACACCGTCTGGATCGGTTGCGATGTCGGCTGCTACAACGCCAACGCAATATCGATCGAAGAGGTCATGAGCACCTTCACGGTGGAGGGCTGATGCTGCGGCTGCGTCGCAGGAAGCCTGCCTCCGCGCCGTCGGCGGATGCGGTGCTGAATCTCGGCGCCACCACGTCGCGGCCCCGCGACGCCGAGCGCAGGACCCGCAAGCGCCTCGACCCCTGGGACCGCTCCAAGTACCTGATCCTGGGATCGGTGCTCTTCGGCTTCTTCTGGTGGCAGAAGCTCAACACCAATCCCATCAAGTCGGTGGCCGACGGGTTCTGGGAGACCGTCGAGAGGCAGGCCTGGGTCTGGGTCCTGCTGGCGCTCGAGGTTCTCCGCCAGCTCCACTTCTTGGTGGCGGAGCACTGGTCGGGCTACTACCGGTTCTGGAAGTTCAGGGTGTTCGGGCCTTTTGCGAGCCGCCAGTCCCGCATCGATCCGTGGATCCGGTTCCGGATCGGCCGGGTGCTGCGGATCCTGTTCTGGCTGCTGCTGTTCGGGGTGATCGTCGGCCAGTTCACCGATCAGAACCCCGTCGCTGCTCTCATCGGCCTGCCCGGCCGGCTCAACTCCTGGCTGCCGATGGTCGCCCGGCTCATCGTCTACCCGCTGCTGTTGATCAGCCAGTTCGTGCTGCTGTTCTGGTTCCTGTCCCGGGGCGGGGTGGAGACCTACTTCCCCGACGACATCGACACCCGCTTCGACGACGTGTGGGGCCAGGATCCTGTCAGGGAGCGGGTGCGGGAGAACCTGATCTTCCTGGAGAATCCCGAGGCCATCGAGGAGGTCGGCGGCTACGCCCCGGGCGGCATCCTGCTGTACGGACCGCCCGGCACCGGCAAGACGCTGCTGGCCGAGGCCGCCGCGGGCGAGACCGGCAAGCCCTTCGTGTTCGTTGATCCCGGTGCCTTCATGAACATGTTCATGGGGGTGGGCATTCTCAAGGTGAAGGGCCTGTTCCGCAAGCTCCGCAAGCTGTCCCTGCGCTACGGGGGCGTGGTGGCCTTCTTCGACGAGGCCGACGCTCTGGGCAACCGGGGCGCCGGTGTGGGCGGCGACGGGGGCTTCGGCTCGGAGAGGCTCGCGGCATTCATGCGCGACGCCACCGAGGCCGGCTCGTCGTATCCCTACCTGTCGCCGGGCGCGCAGCGGGCGCTGCACGAGGCCGCGCTGGGTGGCTGCTACCGGGCCGGCGGCCTGGGCGCCTACGGCGGCGACGGCGACCGCTGGGCCGGGCCGCGGCGGGAGTCGATCATGATGATGGGCGGCGGCGGCGGCGGAATGGGCACCCTGCAGGCCCTGCTGTCCGAGTTGTCGGGCCTCAAGAAGCCTCGGGGGTTCTTCAACCGGATCGTGCGCAAGATGCTGGGAATGCGGCCCAAGCCGCCCCCCAAGTACCGGATCCTGGTGATGATGGCCTCCAACCTGCCCGAGGCCCTCGATCCGGCCATGCTGCGGCCGGGCCGCATCGACCGGATCTACAAGGTCGGCTATCCCACCCGGGAGGGCCGCAAGCGCACCTACCAGGGCTACCTCGACAAGGTCGAGCACGTGCTCACCGACGACGACATCGAGAAGCTGTCCACGATCACGCCCTACGCCACCGGGGCCTCCATCAAGGACATGGTCAACGAGGCCCTGATCACCGCCATCCGCGACGGCCGGCGGGTCATCACCTGGGCCGACATCATCACGGCCAAGCAGCTCAAGGAGCACGGGCTGGCCGACGACTTCGACTATGTGGAGCACGAGCGCCACGCCCTGGCCATCCACGAGGCCTGCCATGCGGTGGCCCTTCACCGGGTGAGCCGCCATCGCATGATCGACCTGGCCACCATCGAGCGCCGGGGCAGCGTGGGCGGCTTCGTGTCGCACATCCCGCCCGAGGACCGCTTCACCCATTGGCGCTCGGAGTACGAGTCCGACCTGGAGGTGTCGCTGGCCTCGCTGGCCGGCGAGCGGATGCTGTTCGGCGACGACAACTCCTCGGGCGTGGGCGGCGATCTGCGCAGCGCCACCCAGTTGGCCACCATGATGTCCGGCTACTGGGGGATGGGCGACACTCTGGCCAGCCACGCGGTGCAGCGCCAGTTCGGGATCGGCGGCGGGCAGCGCAAGGGCGACGACGACGACCCTGAGCGCGAGCTGCTGCGATCTGGCCTCGGCGACCAGATCGAGCAGCGCCTGGCCGACCGGTACGCCGCCGCGAAGGCCCTGCTGGAGGCGAACCGCGTCGAGGTGCTGGCGGTGGCCCACGCGCTGGAGACCCACAAGACCATCACCGGCGAGGACGTGAGCGCCATCGTCGATCGCAACGTGGGGCCCTTCCTCGACGGTCGGGGCTACTACACGCCCGAGGCCATCAGGGCCCTCGAGGACTATCACAGCGCCGTGCTGGAGCTGCGCCGCACCGGCGGGATCCATCCGCTTCCGCCGCTGCCCAAGATCGCGGGCATAACCGGCCGGCTGGTGGAGGCGGTCGCCGTCCCCGTCGGCGCCGCCGCCAGCTCCGAGTCCCCCAGTCCCCACGGCTCCACCGATCAGCCCGACTGATACAGCGCGGCCGTGCCTGGGAGGCCGCGCTGGACGGTGTGCACTGCGGCTGGCCGGCGCGGCGCACGGTCAGGGGCTGGCGCCCATGCGGACCAGGCGTCGGCGGCCCGCGTCGGCGGCCAAGGCGGCCAGCAGGGCGCAGGCCGCGATCATCAGGAATCCCGCTGTGTAGGAGGCCCGCTCCGCCAGCAGGCCGAACGCGAACGGGCCGATCACACCGCCGACGTTGAGACCCCCCGAGGTCATGCCGGTGGCCGCCCCGGGAGAGTCCCGGTAGGCCCGGATCACTGCGTGGACCATCAGGCCGCTCCAGGCCCACCCGACACCCAGCGCGAACATGGCCCCCAACGGGACCAGGACCTTCGAGCCGGTGGCCGCGGCCAGATAGCCCAGTGTGCTGGTGCCCAGCAGCAGCGACACGATCCGCAGGTGCCCCGACTCGAAGCGGTCCGCCAGATAGCCGGCCGTGATCCGCGTGGCTATCGGCAGGCCGCTGGCCACCGCAAGCAGGCCTCCGGCGAGACCCTCAGCAATGCCGGCATCCGTCGCGGCCGACACAAAGAACGCGGCCATGGTGGTGGCCGCGGCCGAGCCCAGCGCCGCGGCCAGCCCGATCAGGGTCAGCGGCCCGTAGTCGATCTTGCTCAGGCCCCGGGACGCGCCCCCGGTCCTGACCGTGTGGCCGGCCCGGGCCCCGTACGGCGGGGCCAGCACCAACCCGGCCAGCGGCACGGTCACCGCGAACCCGAAGGCCCAGCGCCATCCCAGCGTGCTCCCGATGGCGGGCACGGCCACACCGGCCAGGAACACCGCCAGCGGCACGGCCGCGGCCTGGATGCCGAAGAACAGTCCGTGCCGGCGGATGTCGGTGCCCCGGGCCACCATCGTCTTGGTGCCGGGACCGGCGATGGTCAGCCCGATCGCCCCGACGGCCAGTGCCACCAGCAGCAGCCAGTAGGACTGCACGACGAAGGCCATCCCCAGCAGCGCCGCGCCGCTACAGAGGTTGGCCACCCGCAGCGACCGCTGCGGGCCGAGCCGGTCGGTGAGCGTCCCGGCGTGGGGCGACGTCACCGCGGCCAGCAGGAAGAAGACGGCCACCGCCGAGCCCAGACCGGCCTCGGTGAAGCCCAGGTCGTCGCCCATCTGCAGCGCCAGCGCCCCCAGCCCGAACGCCGGGAACATCGCCGCGGTCTGCGACGACACCGAAGATACGAGCGACACGACCGGCCGCGCCGGCTCGAGGCGTGGCTCGCCTCCGGCTGCCTCGGTCACCGCAGGGCTCGCGCCCGCGGGCTGCCGGTTCGGCGGCAGGCGCCGCTCACTGCGACGGGCCGGAGCCGAAGTTGTCCCGCAGCACTGTCCCTGCCTCAGCGATGGCGCCGAGGTCGGTGGCGTCGTGCACGTTGAAGATCATCCCATCGAGCCCGGCGTCGAACAATGCCGCCACCTGCTCGCACACGCCGTCGCGGTCGCCCTCCAACACGTAGCCCCGGTACTTGTCCATGCTCATGTTGCGCTGGTTGCGCAGATCCGCGCCGATGCGGGCCGCGTCGTTGGAGGTGTCGGCCATGACCAGGGCGCCGAGGCGGGTCTTGCATATCTCGGCCGGGTCCCGGCCGGCCCGCTCGCAGTGGGCCTCGAGCACGTCGAGCTTGTGTCGCACTCCGGCCGGGTCGCCGACGATGTTGCAGGCGTCGGCGTGGCGGGCCGCGATGGCCAGAGTGCGCCGCTCGCCGCCGCCGCCAACCAGGATGGGCGGCCCGCCCGGGGTGATCGGCCGGGGCCGGTTCAGGGCGCCGGCCACCCGGTGGCGGGTCCCCGACACGGTGGTCGGCCCGCCCGTGAACATGGCTCGGCAGATCTGCACCGCGTCCTCCAGCTGTTCCATGCGCTCACCCACCGGCGGGAAGTCGTAGCCGTAGGCGATGTGCTCCGCCTCGAACCAGGCTGCGCCGATGCCGAGCACTGCCCGGCCGCCCGACACGATGTCGAGGGTGGTGACCGTCTTGGCCAGCAGGGCCGGGTTGCGGTAGGTCACGCCGGTGACCAGCGCGCCCAGCCGGGCGGTGCGGGTCCAGGGGGCCAGGGCCGCCAGCAGGGTGTAGGGCTCGAGCATCGGCTCGTGGTCGGACCCCATCGGCGGTATCTGGTGAAAGTGGTCCATAACCCACAGCGAGTCGAATCCGCTGTTCTCGGCGGTGGCGGCGGCGGCGCACACCGCGTTGAACAGGTCGGCGTCGTCGATGCCGAGGTACGTGAAGCTGGGGATGTTGAACCCGAAGCGAGTAAGAGTCATGATGCCTGTATACCGCATTCGGAACGACTCCTGATCGGATCCGGCCCATGAGGACGGATCCGCAGACCCTCGACCAGCTCCCCACGCCGAGCCTGGTCGTGGAGCGCGGCGTGTTCGACGCCAACGTCGCGGCCATGGCCGCGGCCTGGCCCGGACCCTCGCTGCGGCCCCATGTGAAGGCCTTCAAGTCCACCGCCATCGCCCGCGTCCTCGCCGAGGCCGGCCATGAGGGCTTCTGCGCCGCCACCGTGCGGGAGTTGGAGGGCCTCGACGCAGCCGGGCTTGGTCGTGACCTGCTGCTCGCCAACGAGGTGCTGGACGCGTCCCGGCTGGGCCGCCTCGTCGATGCCGGCAGCCGGGTCACGGTGGCCGTCGACTCCGACGCCACCATTGCGGCCGCGGCCGCCGGCGGCGTCACCGAGGTGCTCATCGACGTGAACGTCGGGCTGCTGCGCTGCGGCTGCGACCCGGCCGACGCCGGGCGCCTCGCCGACGCGGCCCGCGCCGCGGGGCTGGAGGTCCGGGGCGTGATGGGCTATGAGGGCCACCTGATGATGGCCGACGCCGGCACCAAGGCGGCTGCAGTGCAGGCTTCGATGGAGCTGCTTCTCGCGGCTCACGCCGAGGTGGGGGGCGATGTGGTGTCGGGCGGCGGCACCGGCACCTACGCGGTGAACAAGTGGGTGACCGAGCTCCAGGCCGGCTCGTACTGCCTGCTCGACACCGATTACGCCCGCCTCGACAGCCCGTTCGAGATGGCGGTGTCGGTGCTGGCCACTGTGATCTCGGCAACCCCCGGCCGCTGCGCCGTTGCCGACGCCGGCCTCAAGGCCTTCGGCATGGACCACGGGCCGCCGTCATGGCCCGGCGGCGAGATCGCCTTCGTCTCCGACGAGCACACCACCCTGCTGGACCCCGAAGGAGCCCTGGCCGTCGGCAATCGGGTGAGGCTGCTGCCCGGGCACCTCGACCCGACCGTCGCCCGCCACCAGCGCTACTGGGTGGTGGACGGCGTCGATGTGGTGGACTGCTGGCCCATCGATCTTCGTCACTGGTGACCGCGATGCCCACCCCTCTCCGCCGCGCCGCGACCTTCCGGAACTGGGCCGGTAACCAGATGTGCGTCCCCGACGAGATCCTCAGGCCCCGCTCGCCCGAGGAGGTGTCCGCCATAGTGAGGCGGGCCGCCGACACCGGGCTGACGGTGAAGGCGGTGGGGGCGGGCCATTCCTTCACCGACGCGGCCTGCACCCGGGGGATCCTTGTGTCGGTTCGCCTGCCACGTCTACACCGGCACCCCGCACCTGGCGTACTTCCAGGGGGTGGAAGCCATCGCGGCCGACTACTCCGGCCGGCCCCACTGGGGCAAGCTCCACTTCCACGACCACCGGTCCCTGGCTCCGCTGTATCCGGAGTGGGATGTGTTCCAGCGGGTCCGGTTGGAGCTCGACCCGGCCGGGACTTTCTCAAACAGCTACACCGATAGGGTCCTCGGGCCGATCGCCTGAGCGCCCCAGAACAAGGCAGGACACCCACCATGAACGCCCCAACCGCCGCAGAGCCCCTGACCGCCGACGAGCTGTCGCTGAAGGAGTGGGTGGACCGGTTCTCGGGCCATGTTGCCAGCCTCCGCTACGACGACGCCGGAGCCATGATGGACCCTGAGGTAAACAGCTTCAGCACCTGGACCGACGTCGTGGTCGGTGTGGATCACTTCGTCAACGGTCAATGGCGCAACGTTTGGCCGACCATGACCGACTTCGTCCTGCTCACCGACAAGATGCGGGCCCGGATCTCTGGAGACCGGCTCATGGCCGCGGTGATGGTCACGTGGACTTCGACGGGCTACGCCGAGGACGGAGCGCCCTTCGACCGCCCCGGCCGCTGCTCGTTCGTGCTGGTCAGAGACTCGCTAGACGGCCCGTGGCGGGGCGTGCAGGGCCATTTCTCGCTGATGAGGGGCGTCCCCCAGCAGTCCTTCGGGCGCCGCTAGTGGTGTGCTGGAGTTCCGGCCGGGTCGACTCAGGTCAGAGCGGCTTGCAGGCCGGCGGCGTACTTCTTGCGCGTCGCCTTCACCAGCAGCGGCACGAACGGCCGCATGAGGATCCACGGCCCCGACGGGGTCATCTCCAGATCCATGGTGATGCGGGTGCCGCCGCCGCCGGTGTCGCTGAGCCGGTAGGTGCCCGCCCCGGGCCACGATGTGTCGTCGGCGCACATCCAGGTGATCGACGAGTCGGCCTCCACCGCGGTGATGCGGAACTCGACCTCCTGGCCGCGATTCGTCTGGCGGTAGACGGCTCCCACCGTGCCGGAGGCGCCTCCGGTCAACTCGCAGGTGGCGACGTCGTGGCGCCACTGGGCCTGGTTGGCGGCGTCGGCCAAATAGGCGAACGTCCGCTCCCGGTCGGCGGCCACGTCGATCTCAACAGTGCAGATGGCCATGCGCTGAAACCTACCGGTGCTCGGAGCGTTGGTGGGCCAGGGTGGCTATCACCACGTCCTGCAATGCCACTCCCTGGGACTCGAACAGCACGATCCCGCTGCCGGGCTGCGGCGGTGCGACCGCGCCCGCGATCACGTCGGCCAGGTCGGCCAGGTCGTCCCAGTCGAAGATCTTGTCGGCGGCGGCGTGTATCAGGTCGCCGGCCTCGGTGCGGGCTCCCTCGGCGCTGTCGCTCACCACGAAGGAGGCCCGCTGCACGGTGGTGCCGTCCAGCTCGCGGCGGTCGGCCTTGGTGGATCCCACCGCGCACACCAGCGCGGCCGGGTCCAGCAGGGTCCCGTCGAACACCGGCGTGTGGCTGGAGGTCACGGTGGCCACCACCGCGGCGCCGGTGACGGCCGCGTCGGCGTCGGCGACGGCTCGGGCCGGGATGCCCCGGTTCCGACCCCAGGCGGCCACCGCTGCGGCCTTGCCGGCGCTGCGGCCCCAGACCCGCAGATCCTGCAGTGGCAGTTCTTGGGCGAGAGCCTCCAAGTGCGGCCTGCTCTGGGTGCCGGTGCCGAAGACGGCCGCGGTTCCGGCGCCGGGCGGCGCCAGGTGCCGCACGGCGAGGGCGCTGGCCGCTGCGGTGCGGATGGCGGTGAGCCCCAGCCCGTCGAAGGTGGCCACCAGCCCGACGTCGGGGCTGAACAGCCCCACCAGGAACGCGAACCCGTCGGGGTGGGTGAGGTACAGCTTGCCGCCCACCACCCGGTGCCGGGGCCACGACGCGGCCATGGCGCTGCCCATCAGGCCCCCGGCCGCGGCCCGCACCCGCAGTGTGGTGGCCGCCTCGCCCGCGCCGAGGTCCCGCCAGGCCCGCTCCAGCCAGTCGGTCACCGTCGCCAAGTCGCACAGCTCCGCGATCCGCTCCTCGGTGAAATGGGGCACAGCGCTCACAGCAGCTCCTTGCGGCGGCGTATCTCGCGTCGCACGGCCATCCTCACCTGCGGTCGGGTGTGTGCTTCATTCAGCCGTCGCCTGAGTCGGCGACTGTCCGCGTCGAGAAGCTGGTGAAAATCGGGCTCGGCGGTCGCTCCTAAGTCGCTCACCCACTGCTCGTGGAGTTCGGCTTCGGCAAGCACAGGTGCCGAATGCTCGGCGAGTTCGGCCACGTTGATAACTACGCGGCTTAGATGAAAGGCCATTCGCTGCTGCAGAAGATGCACGCCTGTGTCGGCCATCACAGCGATCCGCTCACCGGCTTGCAGGCTGGCCGTGGACTCGCTACAGAGTTCGCGGATACAAGCGGCTGGGTTTTGAATGTTGGGGACTTGTGCACCGGATAGGGGCATCCAGTCGAAGTTGCCGTTCCAGTCCTGCATATGATGATCCTGGATTGGGGCAACAATCTGTGTGTCGTGAAGATCTGGCCCGCGTCGCATCGAACACGCGTGCGATACCACGCACACGGGACCGGACTTGATCGCGATGACGTCACCCTGCATCAGCATCCGATGAGCGGGCACATCCTCGGGCCTGTTGGCGAGCCACAGGTCCCCGGGATCATCGGGTGTAGCGAGTTCTGCCAAGCCGGTTCCGTTACTCGCGTCGCGTCAAGACTCGCTCGCCGTCGGGTCGGTTGACGATTCTCCACTCAGAGCGGGCAGCGGTTCGCCAATCCGAACTCCACCGGTCGAGCAACTCTTCCGGCCCTAGATGCCCTTGCGCGTGCTCCAATAGGTCGTCGGCCCGCCCATCGATGTATAGGTCTGCGGCGGTAACGGCTAGCTGATCGGACATGCGCATGTTCAGCCAACTGGCGGGCTCGTCCACTGGGCCGGCTTCCTCGAGCAGGTCCAAGAACGCCGCTAACCGCGCTAGCGCGCGTCGGCGTTCCGGTGAGATGGACTCACCGGCTCGCCACTTGCGAACTGCCGAGACAGAGACTTCACACAGCCGTGCAATCTCGGACCATCCGAGTCCGCGATCAATGGAGAGTTCCTCAAGTAGCAATTCGGTACCCGAGGCAGCCTTTGCGGAAGTACGAATGTTGAGGTCGATCGATCTGACCTCGCGTCGGCCGTCTTCCACGTTCTCGGATAGGAGGCGCGCCTTGCCGGTGAGTCCGCCGTAGGCGTGTGTTAGCGCCGCGATTGCCAAAGCAGCTCTGGCCGTCGAGTCTCGCTGGTAGGCGTCGAGGTCAAGTTGGCTCGACCCCGCAGACGTTTGGATTTGAGTATGTGTCATATTCCTCCTCTGAATAGATTTCGCGACTTGTCTGTAATGGTTCGCTGAAACAGTTCTCCTAGCGGTTCGTGTAGCTCGTCGAGGACGGGATCCAGCGCTTCGGAGGTGCAGGCGAGCATCTCTTCGCCGGGCGTTTCTCGATACGAGTCGGTGTCGATCACAAAGAACGGGCCGACAGTGGCCGGTGTGTTGCGCCTGAGTGGTTCATCCGATACCACACCGCTGCCGACGAGGGCCGCATATCGTGCCACCATCCGTCCGCCCTCACCGCGCAGGTCGATCACCGTCTGAGATGACTCGGCTGTGTAGCCAGGAATCGGTTCCAGGTGGCTGACGACGCCCTCGTCGATCCATCCCTTCCACCCCGACGCGTCCGCCACCTCGTCCGGCACCCTGATCTCGTTGATGTATCGGAGTCCAATCCTCTCGACCCCGACAATCGGCGCAATTCCTGTGGTTGCTTCGATGGCTCGCAGCACGCGTGGCTTGAAGCGGGCCCAGCCGTTGTAGTGGGTGACCTCAACCGAGACCGAGCGACGCGTTACGGCCACAGACGCCGTGCTGGCCTTATCTAGGAAGCGAAGCTGCCTCTCTGGACCGTCTCCGGCATCCATGTCCGGGGACGGTAGGAAGGTAGCAACCTCAGGAATTGGAAGAGTGTCCGCGAAGGCCGTGGCGAACGACATGAGCGAGTCTTCCCCGGTCAAGCTTGGAGCGAGAGGGAACCTCACTTCACATGCGACGTAGGCCAGCGGAGCATTCGCGAAGACTTCGCGGTGGTAGCTCACGAAATCACACTAACGCGACTTGTACTAAAATGCGTACCAATACTTGTACCGACGCGCCGTGACGTTGGCCACACTCAGTCTGCTCATAGCAGCCCCTTTAGACGGGGCAGGGCTCGGGTGTTGACCGCGGCCGCGAAGGCGTCGGTGCCTACGGGCACACTCCCCGCGGGGGTCAGATCGTAGGTGAGCGGCCCGGCTTGCAGCGCTTCGGAGAGCGCCGCGGTGATCGGTGGCCCCAGCTCCGCGGTTTCGGGGAACCAATCGAGCAGCGCGGCCAGGGCCAGGTAGGCGCCCGAAGGGTTGACGGTGCCCTTGCCGGTGTGGCGGGGGGCCGAGCCGTGCACCGGCTCGAACAGGCCCACGCAGCGGCCCCGTGCCGGCGGGCCGGGGTTCACGCTGGCCGAGCCGCACAGCGCGATCGACCCGGCCCGGCCCGCGGCCAGGTCGCTGAGCATGTCGCCGAAGATGCCCTCGGTGAGCACGACCGTGTCGGCCACCACGTCGTCGTGGGCCAGCTCGAAGGCCATGCGGTCCACGTAGGTGTGGCGTAGCGGCACTCCCCGGGATTCGGCCACCCTGGCTGTGGTCGAGCGCCACAGCCGGCTGGTGGCCATCAGGTTGGCCTTGTCCGCCGACACGATGCTCGAGGCCAGGCCCTGCTCGACCAGGTCGCAGGCCATCTCGGCCAGTTCGGCGATCTGGGAGGGCGTGAGGATCACCTCGTCGCAGGCCGCGTCCGACCCGTCGCTCTCGGTGCGGGTGGACGCCGCGCCGTAGGCCCCTCCCAGCAGGTTGCGCAGCACGATCAGCGGCCGGGCTGCCGCGCCGTCGCTGCTCGCTTCGGTGTCGACGCGGACGATGTTGCGGATGCTGACCCTCAGGTCGTAGCGCTGGCGCAGGCCGATGATGGAGTGCTCGGGCCGGTAGTCGTCCAGCGACACGCCCGGATGCTCCCCAGCGGCGCCGAAGAACATGGCGTCGCTCGCGTCGCAGGCGGACAGCGTGTCGGCGGGCAGGCCGGCGCCGAGCTCCCCGAAGGCCGAGGCCCCCACCGGCCAGGGACCGGTCAACTCGATGCGGCCCGCGGCCGCGATGACCTCCAGCAGCTCGGTCGGCCCGGCCACAACCTCGGCCCCGACGCCGTCGCCGGGCAGTACCGCGATGCGCCGCACGCGGCTGGCGTTGTTCATGCCGGCATCGCCTCCGCACGCTCCGACACACCAGCGGACGATGCCTTGCCCCGGCTGCAGTCGCTCACGCCAGCATCGCCTCCGCGCTGGCCCGGGCGACCATCTCCAACCCGGCGTCGCCCAGGATCGGGTCGAGCCTGGAGACCCAGGCCCGGATCCCCTGCGCGATGGGCGGGTAGTCGCTGTGTCCCAGGTCGCTGCCGAACACCAGCAGCTCGTGCGGGTAGGCGGCCACGAGGTCCTCGGTGCGGGGTCCGGCCTCCCTGGCCAGGATGTCGGCCAGCACGCCGATCTCCAGGTGCGCGCCCAGCGCCCGGAACTGCTCGGTGTGCTCGTCGCGCCAGTCCAGGAAGCCCAGCCCCGGATGGTTCACTACCAGCCGCTGCACCCCCCGCCGCCGAGCAGCGTCCAGCGCTGCGACAGCCTCGTCCATGGTGAGGTGGCCTGAGGCCAGCACCATGTCGTTGCGGGCGATCTCGTCGAACACGTCCAGCCACTCCGAGCGCACCTCGCCGCCGTCCACCACCGGCACCTCGCGGAACGCGATGCCCCGGTGCGCGCTCAGCTCGGGGCTGCGGCTGGCTGCGATGTGCGCCGGCGACGAGATCGTCGGCAGCCACACCACCCGGGCTCCGAATGCCGCGGCCACCGCCACCGCGTCGGCGTTGGCCCCCCCGACAGGCGAGTTGAGCACCACTCCGCCGATGGCGCCATCGCCGAGCAGCACGGCCCGCTCGGCCGAGGATCCCTCGTGGGCTTTGAGCACGAACCTGGACACTCCCGCAGCCTTGGCCTCAGCCATCGTGTCGGGGTCGTGGCTGTGGCGGGGCGCCAGGCTCGGCGCTGAGTGCACGTGGAAGTCGACGATCCCGTCGATCACGCTCACGGTCTCGCCTCTCGGGCCTTCAGATCGGTCCGCTCCAGGACGGCCACACCGCCGAGCAGCCTCCGGCGCACCTTTCCGACCCCGGAGTCGCGGGGGATGGCGCCCACCCGGGCCACCTCGCTGGGCCGCATGAAGGGCGGCAGATCGGCACTGGTGGTCAGGATCGCATCGGTGGGGATCGACTGGCCCGTCATGTAGAGCACGATCTCGTCGTCCACCAGGTCGCTGTCACGGCGCCAGACGGCCACATCCTCGATGCCGTCCACCGACGCGAACTGCTGCTCCACGTAGCCGATGGGCACGAACTCGCCCTTCACCCGGATCGACTCGCTGCGCCGCTCGACGAACACCAGGTTCCCGGCGTCGTCGGTGCGCCCCAGGTCTCCGGTGGCGAACCAGCCGTCGTCATCGAATGGTTGCGCCAGCCCGCCGGCCCGGCGGTAGCCGGAGAACAGCACCCCTTCGCGGTCGGCCCGCACTCGGATCTCGCCGTCGGCTTCGACCCGCCATTGCACTTCGTGGCGGGCCCGGCCGCCGTAGCGGGACATGCCCTCGGCCAGGTCGGGCCGCTCGCCTCGCCGCCACGCCCATATGTGGCACAGCCCGCCCGCCTCGGTGGAGCCGTAGGCCGAGAAGCCCAGCGGCACGCCGAAGGTCTCCAGGAAGTCGGGATCGGCGAAGAACATCCGGCTCACCCGGTGGCCGGTCGCATCGTCGGCGGTGGTGGCCCGCTTGAGGATCTCCACCGGCGGGGCGTGCAGGATCAGCGCGGTCGCCCCGGTGTCGCGCACCAGCGGCCAGAAGCCGCTCGCCGAGAAGCGCTCCAAGCCCAGCACGTCGGCGCCGCCGGTCAACCCGCCGATCACTCCGTAGCCGAGCGGGTTGATGTGGAACATCGGCAGGGGCGCCAGCACCGTGTCGGCCTCCGAGAAGCACATCGAGTCGGCGATGAACCGGCCGAGGCGCAAGAAGTACTCGTGGGTCTGCTCGCAGAACTTGGGCACGCCGGTGGTGCCCGAGGTGTGCATCCAGCCCGCGGTGTCGAAGCGGCCCCGGCTCAGTCCCGGCGCATCGGCCAGCGCAGCCCGCCCGGCTTCGGCGCCGGTTGTGAGGGCCTCCCTGCCGGTGGCCGTCTCAAGCACGCCGCCATCCAACCCGGTGGCGTCGAGGTGGACCGCGCCGGACGCTACCGACGGCCCGGCCGCCCGTCCCGACCACACCACCGCGTCGGGCGAGAGCTGCTCCAGCATCTCGGCCAGCAGCTCGTCGGGGTAGTCGGGGTTCACCAGCGCGACCTCGGCCCCGGCCAGCACCAGAGCCAGCCAGGCCGTCAGATACGAGTTCGAGGTGGCGCCGATCAGTGCCACCCGCCGGCCGCGGCCGGCCCCCTCGCCCTCGAGCGCGCCCACCGCGCCCATGGCCAGCCCCGCGGCTTGGGCCAGCGTCGGCGCAGCGCCGCCGGCCATCCCGAAGCGGCCTCCGGGACGGCGCTGCACCCGGTCGCAGACCAGCTCCGCCAGGTTCTTCATGCGGCTGCCCCGGCCCCCGAATTGGCCGCGTTCTGCCCGTATGGACTCAACCGAGGCCCTCGTAGTCGTCGGCTCTCAGCACCCGGCGGGCCACATAGTTGCGCAGCACCTCCAACGAGCCGCCCGCCACCCGCAGCACCTTCATGTCGTGCAGCAGCCGGCCGTAGTCGGTGTCGGTGTACAGGCCGTGGCCGCCGGTGAGGGCGAAGGCCTCGTTCACGGCGTGCTCCGACGCCCTGATGGCCATCTTCTTGGCCAGCGTTGTGGCCAGGGCCACGTCGGTGCCGGCGTCGTGCAGGTTGGCGGCGTGGTCGCGGGCCAGCGACGCCCCGTAGAGGTCGCTGTAGCAGTCGGCCACGGTCCACTGGATGCCCTGGAAGGCGGTCACCACCGAGTCGCCCACCTCCCGGCCCGACCCGTAGGCGATGGCGTCGGCCAGGGCCCGCCGCCCGAAGCCGATCAGCTCCGAGGCGTTGCCCAGGCGGCTCATGTTGAAGGTGGAGAAGAACGTGTCCATGCCCCGGCCGGCCTCGCCCAGCAGCGCCGAGCTCGGCACCCGCACGTCGGTCAGCATCACATCCGCGGTGGGAATCAACCGCAGGCCGATGGGGTCGGTGTGGCTGGTCGACACGCCCGGCAGGTCGGTGTCCACCAGGAAGGCGGTGATCCCCTCGGGCGCGATGGCGTAGACCAGCGTGACCTGGCTCTCGCACCCCAGGTTCACGTGGGTCTTGGCGCCGTTGATGATCCAGTCGTCGCCGTCGCGCGCCGCGGTGGTGCGCATCAGCTTCATGGACGATCCCACGCCCGGCTCCGAGATCGACTCCGAGAAGATCAGCGTGCCCCGCGCCATGCCGGGCAGGTAGCGCTCGCGCTGCTCGGGCGTGGCCCAGTCGATCAGCCACCGCTGGCCCTGGATCGAGATCTGGGGGGACACCAGCCCCAGCCGCCCGACCTCCTCCTCGATCAGGCAGTACTCGGCCACGCCCAGCCCGCTGCCGCCCTCATCCACCGGAGCGAACGGGCCGACCCAGCCCCGGCTGCCCATGGCCGCGTAGATGTCGGCCGGAAAGCGGGCCTCGCGCTGGCACGACCGCAGCTCGTCTCGGTGCTCTTCCGCGAAGCCGGCCATGGCCGTGATCGTGGACTGGGGCCAGTCCCGGTCGCTGAAAGTCAGGTTTACGTACATGGCTCGTTCCGGGGCAAGTTCGGCTCATGTTGTATACCAACCCGCGAGCCGAACACCGAAGCCGGCCATGTCGCACAGTCTCCGACGGTGCAGCCGCCGCGGCCGCGGTCGAGGTGCTGCCCGGGTGCTGCCGGGTGCTAGTAGCGGGCGTCGTGCACCAGCACCGTTGGCTGTCACCCCGACGTTGGACGCGGCGGCGGCCCTTCTCGCCCGCCGGGTCGCCCGCGGCGGGAGAGGCGTGTGTCTTTCGTGGTTCTATTGTTTCGGCCGGCGCGTCTGATGTAAGCGTGTCATCCGTCACACGTGGGCCAGGGCTGCACCTCCGGAGCGAGGATCGCTGGCGATTTCGACGCCTGCCCGGCTCCCGCGGCCAGACCCGGCGGGGCCCGCGACCACCTGCAGGCCGCCGCCCACGTTTGCGGTGGTGCGCACCTCGTAGCCGGCCAGCCGAGCGTCGCCGCGCCATTCGATGCCGGGCTCGGCGAAGGCGTACCACCGCCGGCCGATCCCGGCAGGCACACCGAAGCGGTCGCCGGCGGGACACACGAACCAGCGCGACCCGGCCGTGATCTCGGCCGTGTCCGCTCCCCGCCGGAAGCGCTGGATGGCTTGGGCCAGCCACTGCGCCTGGCGATCGCCGCCGGGCGTGGCCAGCGTGATCCAGCCCGCCCCGCGCCGGCGCCGCACGTGGGCCGCGCTGAGCGTGTGGGGCAGCACCGTACCGGGCCGCGGGTTGCAGGCAGGCAGGTCCGGACGGTCCGACAGCGCCGTGCCCACCCGGTTGCTGAAGGCCACGCCGGTGTCGCCGGCCACCCAGCCGGTGCCGAACTGCACCCCGGCCAGGCTGTGCACCACTGTCGCCGACAGGCCGTCGCGGTCGACGGCGGAGGCCACGGCCGTGCCCGCGGGCCGGGCCGGGCCGCGGGCGCAGAACTCGGTGAGCTGCTGCTCTGTGAGCGGGGCGACGACCTCGGCGAAGCCCCGGGAGGCCGGATCCTCATCGGGCCCCACGGCGGCCAGGAGGACCGGAGTGATCACGGCCTGGCTGGGCGCGCCCGTGACCCACACCACGACGTCGTCGAGGTCGAATCGTCGCGCCGGTTCGACGGCCGCCTCCACCGCGGTCAGGTCGTCGTGTCGGAGCCGGGCGCCCTCCCGCACCGCCGCGGCCACCAGCCGGTCGGCCAGATCCCCACTGTAGAAGGCGTCGGGACCGCCGGCTGCGACCGCTTCGAGCGTGGTCGCCAGAGGGGGCATCCGCACAGTGTCGCCCGCGCCCGGAGCGCGCCCCGCGCCCAGCATGCGCTCCAGGGCGTCGATGTGGCCCCGGCTCTCCACGCGCCGGTACACCTCGGCCATGCGGGGCGTGATGGTGTGCCCGGCCGCGGCGGCGAGTGTGCCGGCGAACAGGTCGCTCCAGCGAAGCCGTCCGCGGGCCCCCCACAGGGCCTCGGCGCCCCGCAGCGATCCAGGCACCACCGCGTTGCTCGGGCCGCTGGTGGAGGGCCGGCCCGCCGCGCCCGCGCCGGTGCCGCCGCCTTCATCGGCCGCCAGCGGCACCCGCGACCATCCGCCGTACACCCCCACTGGGCCCTCGCCCGCGGCCACCAGGGCCACCAGCTCCCCGCCGGGCCCGCACTGGGGCGCGTTCACCACCCATTGCGTGAACGCGGCGGCCAGCGCCGCGTCCGCGGCCGAGCCGCCGTCGCGCAGCATCTCGATCCCGGCCTCGGTGGCCAGCCTGTGCCCGCTGGCCACTCCCGCCGGCCCGCCAACCGACCCGGCGGTCCTCATCGGCCCCCTACAACCTGGTGAAGGTGGGCAGAGCGTCGACCAGATCGTCGAAGCGCGCGCCCCGGTCCGCCAGCGCGGCCCGGCCGGCGGCCTCGCCCACCAGCATCACGATGTCGGCCGCGCTCCACCCCTCGGTGCTGTCGGCCAGTTCCGCGGCCAGGTCCGCTTCGAGCTGCAGCCCGTGGGCGCCCGACAGTGCGGCGAGCAGTTCCGCGCGCCGTCTGCGGTCCGGGTTGGCCACCTCGAGGTGGACGCCTAGCCGTCCCGAGCGCAGCACGGCCGGGTCGATGAGCTCGGGGCGGTTCGAGACGCCCACCACGAGCACCTGCCCTGAGGCCAGCACGTCGTCGAGAGACGCCAGCAACGCGGAGACCACCCGCTCGTCGGTGCGCTCGCCGCTCTCGCCGGCCCGCACCGGCGCCAGCGCGTCGAGATGGTCGAGCATCACCAGCGACGGCCGGGCCTCGCCCGCTCGCCGGAACAGCGCCCGCACCGCCTCCTCGGACTCGCCGAGCCACTGGTTGTACACCTTGCTGCCCTCGACGGCCACGAAGTTCAGGCCCAGCTCGGAGGCCAGGGCATGCACCAGCGCGCTCTTGCCCGATCCGGCCGGGCCGTGCAGCAGCACGCCCTGCTCGGCTCGGTCTGCCTCCACCGCCCGGCGCCCCAGCTCCCGCAGCCGGGCCTTCAGCCCGCCGAGGCCCACGATCTGGTCCCATGTGATTCGCTCGGTGCGGGTCACCACGTCACGCAGCACGCTGGGCCGCACCGTGCGCAGCGCGGCCTCCAGGTCAGCCGGCTCCACCGAGATGCTCTCGCCCTCCAGCGAGTCGGCCAGCTCGAAGCCGTCCCGCCCCGGGGCCAGGCGATCGGCGGCCTCCAGGCCGGCCGAGCGGGCCAGGTGCATCAGGTCGGCGCCGGTGAAGCCCCCGGTCTCGTCGGCCACCGCGGCGATGGAGTTGTGAGCCTCGGCGGTGAGCGGCATCTCCCTGGTGTGGATCGACAGGATCTCGGCCCGGGCCGCGGCGTCGGGCGGCCCCACGAAGATCTCCTCCTCGAAGCGTCCCGGGCGCCGGAAGGCGGGGTCGATGGCCTGGATGCGGTTGGTGGTGGCCATCAGGATCAGGCCGTCCATCTCCTCAAGACCGTCCATCAGCGTCAGGAGCTGGCTGGCCGCCCGCACGTCGCTCTGCGACGCCAGGCGCTCCCGGTTGGTGGCGATCACGTCGAACTCGTCGATCATCACCAGCGACGGGGCATGCGCCAGCGCCCGGGAGAACAGCAGCCGCAGGTTGGCCTCGGTCTCACCCTGCACGCTGCCCACCAGCTCGGTGGCCGACATGCGGTAGGCGGTGACGCCGAGCTCGTTGGCCAGCGCCCTGCAGATGAGCGTCTTGCCGGTGCCGGGCGGGCCGTGCAGCAGCACCCCCTTGGGTGGGCGCACTCCCAGGCGGCGGTAGAACGCGGGGCGCAGCAGCGGCAGCTCGACCAGCTCGCGCAGGCGGCGGATGATCGGGTCGCACCCGCCCACGTCGGCCAGGGTGATCAGACGCTCCGACACGCTCACGTCGGCTCGATGAACTTCCACCTCGGTGCGGTCGCCCATCCTCGACGGAGACGGCGACGCCAAGTCGACGCGCACCAGCATCCCCGCGCCGCCGGGGTAGATCTCGGCCAGAACCCGGTTGCCGGCGTACAGCGGCGTGCCGTCGTCGCGCAGGCGCTCCAGCAGCCGCTGGTGCAGGTTGAACGTCAGGTTGTACGGCGGGGTGATCCTGGCACTGGTCGCCTCGGGCAGCTCCCCGGCCGCCTCTGCCGACACCTGCTCGCCCGGGCGCACCGCCAGCTGGGGCCACAGCATCCGCCCGAGTCGCACCAGCCTGTCGTCGTGGTGTCCGTGGGCCGTCGCCACCGCCCAGGCGCCGTGCTCGCCGTTGCGCAGCGCCACCGCCTTACCAGGGGCCACACCCAGCCGCTCCAGCACCGCGGCCGACAGGCTGGCCTCCGAGGGGCCCAACTTCGATCCGGGCGCGGGCCGCGCCGCCAGGCACATCGCGCCGGGGGCTGTGCCGCCGTCTGGGCCGGTGTCGGTGCCCATCGCGTGTCAGGCGGGCCTGGCCGCGCTCAGCTGTGCTCGGCCTGCCACTCCGGGCACGGCTCCAGCACCTCCATGGCCACGCCCCCCTCGGGGCTTATCGCCGAGTCGAGGTTGGCCCAGGACACCAGCATCCGGGTGGGTCCGACCCCGGTGTTGAAGTGCTGGTAGGTCGCGCCGGACTCCTTGATCGGGATGGCGATCACGTCGCCCTCCTCCCATTCGTGGGCCCGGCCGTCGAGCACGGTGTGGCCGCTGCCGACCATCACGAAGTGGATGATCCCGCCCTGGCAGTAGAGCTTGCCGCTGTTGGAGCCCTGGGGGATCTCCAACTCGTGGAAGTACAGGGCCCTGGTGCTGGGCGTCTCCAGATGGGGGTGCAGGTACCAGCGCATGGTTCCCATGCGGTTGAGCTCGGGCTCGCAGTCCTCGCGCCCGATCAGGTTCTTGGCCTGGGCCCGGCGGTCGCGCTCGGCCCGCGACTCGGCGAAGGTGAGGTCGTAGAGGGTGTGATCAGGCATCGCCGGCCCTCTCGCCGATGATCCGGGTCACGGCCACGATCGGGTCCTCTGCCGCGCCGTCGGAGCCGTCGCCGCCGCGATCGCCTCCGTCGGTGTCCTTGGCTGCCATCTCCCGCCAGTTCGACTGCTCCTTGACCTGGGCCAGCATCGACCCGGTTTGGAACAGGAACGGGATGTAGATGAAGGCGATCCACTGCGAGCTCTGGGAGTCGTCGTAGCTGAAGTGCTGGTGCTCCACGCCGCCGGGCTTCACCGGCAATATGAGCAGGTCGCCGGGCTTCCAGTGGTGCTCCACCCCGTCGAACACGCTGTAGCCCGCGCCCCGGGTGACGTAGATCACCAGCCCGCCCTGGTGGGTGTGAGCCCCGGACTCGGTCTGGATGTCCTTGCGGAACACCATCCAGTCCTGCACCGCCCGGTTCTCGGCCCTCATGTGCAGGTAGTACTTGCTGCGACCCTGCCGGGACTGCTGCCAGGGCAGGTCCTTGCCCTTGATCACCACCTGGCCGCTGTTGGCTAGGTTGCGCCTCTCGGCGAACGTGGAGAAGAACACCTCGTAGGGATGGCGGTCCTCCTCGCTTCGGTCGCGCTCGCGCAGCCGCGTTTGCTCTTGTTCGGCCATCGCTTCTCAGTCCTGTCTGTTTGGGTGTCGCGTGCCTGGGAAGATGGCAGCGCCGCTGGATGCTGCGACGGTCAGGCCGCCATGCGCAGGAACCGGGTGGCGTTGCCCGAGAACAGTCTCTCGCGTTTGGCGTCGTCTTCGATGCCCCATGCCAGCGCCGCGCCCGGAGAGTCGGGGAAGCGGCACTGCGCGTGCGGGAAGTCCGACTGGTACATGAGCACTCCGTCGCCCAGGACGCTGTCGACGTAGTCGTAGATCTTGCGGCCCTCGTACAGCTCGATTCCGCAGTAGACGTGGCCGGCCTGGGCGTACTCCGAGGGCAGCATCGACAGCGCCGGCCCCTTGCTCTTGAGGTGCCTGGACTGGCCGTCGAGGCGCAGCAGCCATTCCGGCAGCCATCCGCAGCCGGTCTCAGAGAACCCCACCCGGAAGTTCGGATGCCGGTCGAACACGCCCGACAGCAGCAGGTAGGCCAGCCGCAGCTGCGCCCCCCAGGGATGGGCGGCGGTGCGGGCCACCACGATGTTGTCCCAAACGTCGCGGTAGCCGGGGAAGTACGGCGGCTCGTAGAAGAACGAATGGTGCAGCAGGGGCAGGTCCGCGGCGGCCAGCGCGGCCCAGATCGGCTCCAGGTCGGGATCGTCGATGGGGTAGCCCTCGGCCAGGGCCAGCATGGCCCCGCCCACCGACGCCCCGTCGCCGCACTCCTCGATGTGGCGCACCGACCACTCCACGTCCTCGCCGGTGAGCTGCAGCAGGCTCTTGAGCCGGCCGGTGTCTATGGAGCAGAAGTCGGCCATGTAGCGGGCGTAGGACTCGTAGAGGCCCGTGGCCACATCGGTTGGGCACACCGTGACTGACTGCGGCCACGTGCCGGGGATCAGCAGGTGAACGTCGACGCCCTCGCGGTCCATGTCGGCGATGCGGCCCTCGGCGTTGTCATGGCCCACGCCGCAGGTGGGGGAGTCCTCGGTAACCACCAGACCCCGGATCTTGCCCTCCAGCGCGGCCCGCCCGCCGGCGCCCAGCTCCTCATCGAGGAGCGACTTCTCGCCGACCTCCCGCAGGTAGCCCCGGGGCTCGATGCTGAGGTTGGTCCACGGCCCCTCGGGGTCGCCGTAGGTGAGCGGCAGTTCAACCCGGCGCTCGTAGTGGGCGAGTTCGCCGTCCCAGCGATCGAGCAGCTTCTGGTCGGCATAGCGCTTGAGCACCTCCACCGACGGCCACACATGGGTGTCGGTGTCGATGATGGTCAGCCCGTCGCGCACGCCGCTCCTCCTAGTTGCCTTTCAACGCTTCCGGTAGCGCTGCTGCCGGCCGACCCGCAGCGGCGGATTGTATACCGTTTGTCCGGGCACCCTTGCATCGGGCAGGCTGAGCGGATGCGGGTGGTTGTGATCGGTACCGGGATCGCGGGCGCGGCCGCGGCCTGGCATCTGGCCGGGCACGCCTCGGTGATGCTGGTCGAGCGCGAGCGCCAGCCCGGCGCCCACGCCACCGGCCGCTCCGCCGCCCTTCACACTGAGACCTCGGGCGCCCCGGTGGTGGGCGCACTGGCCGCGGCCGGCCGTCCGTTCCTGGCCCAGCCGCCGGAGGGGTTCACCGACCATGGGCTGCTGTCGCCCCGGGGCCTGCTGTGGATCGCCCGCGCCACCGAGCGGGACCTGCTGGCGGACAAGGCGGCTGCCGCGGAGGCCGCCGGCGTGGAGGTGTACCGCCTCGGTCCGGCGCAGTGCTGCGAGCTGGTCGGCGTGCTGCGACCCGGTGCTGCGGCCGCCGGGGTCTACGAGCCGGGCGCCACGACCATCGACGTGGACGGGCTGCTGCAGGGTTTCGTGCGGGGCGCCCGCCGCCGGGGCGCCGAGTTGCACACGATGGCTGAGGTCACCGCCGTCGTCGAGCACGCTGGCGGCTGGCGGGTGCAGGCCGGCGAGCAGAACTGGGACTGCGACGTGGTGGTCAACGCGGCCGGCGCCTGGTGCGACCCGGTGGCCCAGCTGGCCGGCGTCGAGCCCCTCGGCTTGCGACCGCTGCGCCGGTCGGTGTTCGTGTTCCCACCACCGGCGGGAACCAACCTCGCGGGTTGGCCGATGGTGTGGGACATCGGCAACCGCTTCTACTTCGAGCCCGAGGGTCCGCTGCTGCTGGTGTCGCCCGCCGACGAGACGCCCAGCGAGCCCTGCGACGCCCGGCCCGAGACCACCGACATCGCGTTGGGCGTCGAGGAACTGGAGGCGGCCACCACGCTGAAGGTCCGGGGTGTGCGCCGCACCTGGGCCGGACTTCGCACGTTCGCGGCCGACGGCGTGCCCGTGGTCGGTTTCGACCCGGACCGTCCGGGCTTCTTCTGGCTGGCCGGCCAGGGCGGCTACGGCATCAAGACCTCCCCGGCTCTCGGGCGGCTGGCGGCTGCACTGATCACCGGAGAGTGCGAGCCGCCGCCCCTGCCGCCGGGTTCTGTGGCTGCGCTGAACCCGGCCCGGCTCCGGGCCCGTTCCTGAGGCCCGGGCGCATCCCGCTCTTCAGGGACAGCTCGGACAGGGGTAACGGCCTCGCGGTGAGGCGTGGTGTTTTCCGCTCTTGTTCGCTGCGCTCACGGGCCGCTCGGATAGGGGTAACGGCCTCGCGGTGAGGCGTGGTGTTTTCCGCTCTTGTTCGCTGCGCTCACGGGCCGCTCGGATAGGGGTAACGGCCTCGCGGTGAGGCGTGGTGTTTTCCGCTCTTGTTCGCTGCGCTCACGGGCCGCTCGGGCCACGGCCTCGCTCACCGGATGCGCGAGTTGCTGCGCGAATCGCGGCCTGTCCGCTCGGCCTCTCAGCCGGGCTTGAGGGGCAGGTCGGTCACCTCGACGGGGTCGTGCTCGTGGACGTCGTGCTTGCGCCCGCCGGTGATCAGCGACCTCGTGAGGGCCTTGGCTGCCACCTCCTCCAGGTCGTCGCGGCGGGGGTCGGTCAGGTAGGCGTCGACAGCGGCGGTGTCGGGGAACGACAGCACCAGCACCGCGTCGGGGCGGCCCGGCCCGCCGCCCACTTCCCCGGCTCGGCGCTCGGCCCGGCCACCGTGGCGGGGCAGCAGCTTGAGCAGGCGGTTGATGTACCGCTCGAACTGGCGCTTGGACCCTCCCCGCCAGAGGCGCACCGTCAACTCGACGCGCCCTTCGCCGCCCATGCGACGATTGTACGTCGCGCCTCTGACAGGCGTGGGACGGGAAGGATCCCGGGCTGGACGCCGGAAGCTACAGGCGGGCGGCCCGTCGGCGTGTGCCGGCTCCGGGGTCTATTGATGTCGACCAGTCGACCCGGACGAACACCGCCAGAGCAGCCTCGACGAGGAAGTAGGCCGGTCCCCTCCGCAAAGCCTCCATCGCGGCCGACACTACTTGCCGGCCTCCTCTGTCAGCGGTTCAGGCGGTGACCTCTCTAACGTCAAGTTGCGGCTGACCGAGTCGAGTGCTTTTCTGGACCCGTGCGATGCTGGGCGGGCGCTCGGGGTCGGCCATTTCCACTTGACGGCCATCTGGCCCGTCGTTACGATAGGCGAATCATCGTATCGATGAGCGAAGCGCATTGGGTCCGTATCGAACAGGAGGGTGCCATGTATGCCCGTAGAGGTACTTCACTGAATTCTCGAGGCTGGGTCTGGAAGCTGGCCACAGCGCTCGCGGTCGTTTCGCTGTTCGCCGCCGCGTGCGGCGACGACGCCGAAGAAGCGGCCCCGGACACCAGCGCGGCCGATGCCGCCGCTGAGGCCGCTGAGGCCGCCGCAGCCGCCGCTCAGGCCGACGCCGATGCCGCCGCGGCTGAGGCCCAAGCGGCTGCCGCCAAGGCAGCCGAGGCGGAGGCGGCCCTTGGGGCCGCCATGGCTGCCGCCGAGGGGGCCATTGACACCGAGGTCGTTGCCGAGCTTGAGGGGCAACTGCAGGAGGCGCAGGCCGACGCCGCTGCCGCTCAGGCCGACGCCGCTGCCGCGCAGGCTGCTGCCGCTGCCGCTGCTGAGGCCGCTGCGGCCGCTGTCGCCGAGCTTGAGGCAGACGCCGCGGCTGCCGCTGTCGAGCCCGCGGAGACCATCACCTGGGCCATCTCTGATGAGCCCGTGGCGATGGACCCCCCGTTCAACTACGACTACAACACGGCGACGATCGGTGGACAGATTTGCGAGGGCCTGCTGCGCATCGACTCGGACAGTCAATTGCGGCCGAATCTCGCCACGGACTGGAAGCGTGTGGATGATTTGACCTATCGCTATACATTACGCCCTAACGTTATGTTCCATGATGGAACGGTAATGACGGCCGAGGACGTGAAGTTCAGTCTGGACCGCCACCGTGACCCGGATGTGGGTTCGTACCTGATCGGGTTCCACGAGCGGGTCGACAGTGTGGAGATCACGGGCGACCTGGAAATCACGGTCACGCTCACCGCTGCGGACGTGCTGTGGGAGTATGCAGTGGCCACCCAGGCCGCGCACGTTGTCAGCCGGGCCTTCGTCGAAGCCAATGCGGACGAGACGGGCGGAGTGCACTCTCCCGACGTCGGCATCGTGTGCACCGGGCCGTATCAGGTCGAGAGTTGGACTCCGGGCCAAGGCGTGGAGTTGGTGGCCTTCTCCGACTACTGGGGAGGGGCTCCGGACATCGAGGCCATCAGTATCCGGGTGCTGACTGATCCGGCGACCATCATCGCCGGGCTCAACAGCGGCGAGATCGACGGCACGCTGGCCCTCGACGGCAGGCAGGCACTGAGCCTGCACGACAGCGTCACAGTCGAAACGGCCGATTCCGTGGCCGCTGCGTTCATTGCCTTCAACACGACTCGGGCGCCCTTCGACGACGTTCGGGTTCGCCAGGCCTTGGCCTTGGTGCTCGATCGTGCCGGTATCGCCTCCACGGTCTACGGAGGGCTCGCGCAGCCGCTGGCTGTTCCCGCTCCCCCGATCCTGTGGACGTATGCCGCCGATGAGTGGTCTGCGGCTTCCGACGCTCTGCCCTCCTACGACCGCGACGTCGAGCGGGCTCGGCAGTTGGTGGCGGAGGCTGGCGCAGTCGGCGCTGGGGCCGATCTGATGGTCTCCACTTCGATCGACGAGGAGGTCGGAATCATCGTTCAGGCCGCCGCCGCGGAGATCGGACTGGAGATCTCCCTCGTGCAAATCCCGTACGCCGAGAAGACCACCCTCGAGTACGCGGACGGCCCCAAGGACTACGACATGACTCTGCTCAGCTGGGGCTCGGACTTCCCCGACCCGATCGGCAACATGTACTTCCCGTTCACGTCGGTGAACGTGATCACCAACGTGGCCGCGTACGTCAACCCGGACGTTGACCGCCTACTGGAGGAGGCCCGCGGCACCACCGACGACGACGAGCGGGCCCGGCTGCTGATCGAGGTCCAGGAGATCGTGGTTGACGAGCTGCCGTGGGCGGTGTACGTGTCGCCTGACGTCGTGCTCTCCGTCAACGACCTTCGGGGGTACTCACCGACCGGATTCTGGTACTTCACCTCATGGTCCGATGAGCTGGAGCGCTAGACAGGATTCGAACTAGTGGGCTAGACCGAACGAGGTGCCCGGTTACGTCGGGCGGCGGCTGCTTGCTGCAGGCGTACTGCTCTTAGCCGCTTCCTTCCTCGTCTTCTCGTTCATCCGGATAGCACCGGGCAGCCCGGAGCAGATCCTCTTCGGCGGTCGGCGGGTCACACCCGAGCAGATCGCGGCACTGCGGGACCGCTACCGCCTCGACGAGCCATTCCTGGTCCAGTATTGGACGTGGCTCAAGGGAATCCTGCGGGGCGACCTCGGGCAGTCCATCTCGGATCAGACGTCGGTATGGAGTGTTGTCGAGCCACGGATCATTCCGACGCTCCAACTGGCGCTGTACGCACTGATCATCATCCTGCTGCTCGGAGTTGCGACGGGCGTCGCGGCCGCCGTTCGCAAGGGGCGGATCACCGACATAGTCCTGTCCGGCGGCGCCCTGTTCCTGGCGTCGATCGCCACCTATGTGTCCGGGATCGTCTTGATTCTGGTGTTCTCGTCGTGGCTGGGCTGGTTTCCGACGTTCGGCCTCGGCGAGGGCTTGTGGGATCGCGTGTACCACTTGACCCTGCCCGCGCTGGCGCTGGCGCTGTCGCTGACCGCACTCGTCATGCGTATCACGCGGGCCTCGGTGTCGGATCGCCTGGCTAGTCCGCCCGTCGAGACGGCGCGGAGCAGGGGGCTCAGTGAGCCCTTCGTCGTCTTGCACTATGGACTGCGCAGCTCCCTGGTCCCCATCCTGTCGATAGGCGGGCTCATTGCCGGCTATCTGATAACGGGATCAGTGCTGGTGGAATACACCTTCGGCCTCAATGGACTGGGTGCCGAACTGGTGCGAGCCATCGAACGGAAGGAGTTCGCGGTAGTTCAGGCCATCACTCTCCTGTTCACGGCATTGTTCATATTCGTGAGCTTCATTGTCGATCTCCTGTACTTCCTGGCCGATCCCCGGCTGCGAGGTCAATTCACCCGTGTGAGGCGGCAAGCCTCCCGACTGAAGCAGCCGTGATCACCGCTCGCTCTCGCCAGATCTCGCCGACGAGAGGTCCTCGGTTCCGCTGGTCCTTCGGGCGCGGCCCGATGGTGGCGGGCATCGTCATCTTGGGTCTCTTCGTGGTCGCGTTGGCGGCCCCGTTGCTATCCACGAGCGATCCCAACCAGATTGACCTGTCCAAGTCTCTGAAGGGTCCTGGCGAAGGAGGACTGTTCGGAGCGGATTCCGCCGGACGGGACGTGTATTCGAGGATCATCTGGGGAACCCGCATAAGCCTGGCCGGACCCCTCATCGCGGTCGCCTTCTCCAGCGTGGCCGGTGTGCCCATGGGACTGCTGGCCGCCTTGAGGAAGGGCTGGGTCGACAGCGTGCTCAGTCGATTCTGGGATCTCATGCTGGCCTTCCCGCCCCTGCTGCTGGCCATCGTCATTGTGGCCGCGTTCGGCCGGGGATTCTGGCCTGCCACCATCGCCATTGGCATCGTGTACACACCATTGGTGGCCCGCGTCGTCAGGGGCTTGGCTCTAGTCGAGACCAGCGAGCTCTATGTCACTGCACTTCGGTTGAGAGGGCTGAACCAGATCCAGACCGCTCTGCGTCATGTACTGCCCAACATCGTCCCAGCCATTGTCGCCCAAAGCACCTTGAATTTCGGCTATGCGCTGATCGACTTGGCCGGACTCGCCTTCCTGGGACTCGGCGTCCAGCCACCGACGGCCGAATGGGGACAGATGCTGGCCAATGGCCGGGCGTTCATCTTGATCGCGCCCCACGAGTTGATAGCTGCATCGATCATTATAACCATCGCAGTTGTGGCCTTCAATGTGATGGGCGATGGTCTCACCAACAGGCTGGACCGCGAATAATGTCTCCACTACTCCGGCTTACTTCGGTGACTGTCTCCCTGGAGCGGCACCAGCAGCGCGAAGACATACTGCGAGATCTGACCTTCGAGTTGCATCAAGGCGAGATATTGGGTCTCGTCGGGGAATCGGGCAGCGGAAAGTCCATGACAGCGCGCACCATTATGAGGCTCCTTCCCAGCAACGCGAGGGTCACGGGTACCGTCGAACTTCAGGGTAAAGCGATCCCCGATGGGGGGCCTCAGCTCCGGAAGCTCCGTACCTACCAAATGGGCATGATATTTCAGGATTGCCGTGCCACCATCGATCCGCTTCACACCATCGAGCATCATCTTGTCAGTCCGGTGGTTCGTTCGGGCAGGTTCACCAGAGCAGAGGCCCGAGATCGAGGGGCGCAACTTCTGGCCGACCTCGGCATTATCGATCCGTTGAGGATATTGCGCAGTCGCTCTCATGAGTTGTCAGGCGGGATGCTCCAGCGGGTCATGATTGCGGGAGAACTCATCTCTGAACCGAAGATGTTGATAGCGGATGAGCCCACGACAGCCTTGGATGTGACCATACAGGCTGAGATTGTCGCGATACTCAATGAGTTGCGTTCTACTCGGGAAATCGGGATTCTTTTTATTACTCACGATCTCGATCTCGCTGCACAGCTTTGCGACCGGATAGGTGTGATGTACGCAGGGCAGATCGTTGAGATGCAGCCGTCGGATGCCATCTTCACCAAGCCCCGTCACCCGTACACGGCCGCGTTGTTCGACTCCCGGCCGGATCCTCACCGACTCGGCGCCCGGCTCAGGTCGATCCCGGGAGATCCGCCCGACCCGTTCCATCGGCCCTCGGGGTGTTCGTTCCACCCGCGCTGTCCCTACCGGATCAAGCGCTGCGACGCAGCCGAACCCCGGCTGGAGGTCGATCGCGATGTCGCGGCCCGCTGCATCCGCCAGTCCGAGCTGAGCCTGGAGTTGAGTCGTGCAACCTAGCGATGGCACGGAAGTTCTGCTTGAGGTCGATTTTTTGACGAAGAGCTATGGCGGAGGCCGTCAACCGACAACCATGGCGGTCGAGGACGTGTCTTTGATGTTGCGACGGGGTCAGACAATGGGGATCGTCGGCGAGTCCGGGTCGGGAAAGACGACGGTTGCCCGGCTCGCCACCGGCATCGAGAGTCCCGATTCAGGTTCCGTCACGGTAGACGGCTCTGACATCGGCGCCTTCACGCAGAAGTCTCTGGCCCGAACTGTGCAGATGGTCTTCCAGGATCCTCTCTTGTCACTCGATCGGCGCCAGCGGGTCGGCGATGCCCTTGACGAGGTGCAGCGCCGCCTGTTCTCCCGCACCTCCGCGGAGCGTCGGGCCCGGTCGATCGAACTGTTCGAGGCGGTAGGGCTACCGGCCAACAGCATCCGATCATTGCCCCGCTCGCTCTCCGGCGGTCAGCGCCAGCGGGTGTCCATTGCCTTGGCTCTGGTAGCAGAGCCCAAACTCATAATTCTGGATGAGGCAGTGTCTGCGCTGGATGTATCGATTCAAGCCCAAGTTCTGAATCTATTGGCAGACCTTCGAACCACACTCAACCTGACGTATCTCTTCATCTCACACGATCTCGGAGTAATCGGCCAGCTCTGTGATGAAGTCGCGGTGATCTACCGAGGACAGATCGTGGAACGTGGTCGCGCCAGTGACCTTCTCCGATCCCCTTCTCACCCCTACACTCGCCTGCTAGTGGCATCGATCCCCGACCCTTCGAAACCGATTCCGCCGCGGGCTGGATCTGAGTCGGGGCTTCGCTCGGCATCAGCTGGATGCCAGTTCCGACCCCGCTGCCCGGAGGCACATGAGTCATGTCTCACTGAGCCGTCACTGGAGCCCTTCGAGGGACGCGAAGTCAGGTGCTGGCTTTACGCCAGAACATGACGGGAGTTTGCCGATTGACTCTAGACCCTTACTGACCTAACGTAGATTCGAGATTCAATGGACCCCAAATGAGCGTCCAAATGGAGCGTCCCAAATGGAGCGTCAATGTCGATAGGAATCGTGGAGAACAAGGCGACCACCAGCGTGGAGCAGAATTACGCTGGCCGAACGCCCGCATCTGGCCGCGCTTGGTCCGAGGCTCTCGATGTCTTCCCGCACGGGGTGTCCGGTCAAGCCAAGATAGTGTCGCCCCATCCGATCTTTGTGGAGTCTGCCCGTGGCTCTCATGTAACAGACGTCGACGGTCGCAGCTATGTCGATCTGCTCATGGGTGCAGGTCCCTTGCTGATCGGGCACTCGCATCCCGATGTCGTTGCCGCGATCCAAGAGCAGATCGCCAAGATGACCAACCCGATGATGCCGACCCGCCTGTCTCTCGACTACGCCCGGCGACTCCAGGATCACATGCCGTATCTCGAGAGGTTGCGCTTCACCAACACCGGCTCTGAGGCTACTCGCTCGGCCGTGCGAGTGGCCCGGGCGGCCACCGGGCGCACGAAGATCGCCAAGTTCGAGGGCAACTATCACGGGTCCGACGATTGGGCGCTCGTGTCGACCCATGTCGCCTCGCCGAGGGGCCCGCGGCTGCGTCCCGAAGCCGTCGTCGACTACGCCGGCATGTCGCCGCGCCTGGTCGACGAGATCGTCGTGCTGCCCTTCAACGAGGCCGAGGCGACAGCGGCGTTGCTGGACGAGCACGGGCCGGATCTCGCCGCGGTGATCATGGAGCCAGTGGCCTTCTCCAGCGGGGGCGGGGTGCCTGCCGAACTGGGATTCGTGCGGGCAGTCCGCGAGACTGCCGACAAGCACGGGATCGTCCTGATCTTCGACGAGGTGCTGTGCGCATTCCGCCTGGGCCTGGGCGGCGCCCCCTCCTACCTCGGGGTGGTTCCCGACCTCGCCGCCGCCGGCAAGGCGGTCGGCGGCGGCATGCCCCTGGCTCTGTTCGGGGGCCGCCGCGACCTGATGGAGGCGACTCTCGGGGCGGGCGCCGGCGACCGGCGCATCTTCCAGTCTGGAACCTTCACCGAGAACCCCGTGTCCATAGTCTCCGGAGCGGCCACGCTGACCGTGCTGGAGACCACCGACGCCCTCGCTCGGGCCGACGGGACAGCAGAATCGATCCGGCGGGGGCTTCGCGACATCTTCGCCCGCCACGGCATTCCCGCCGCCGTGAACGGGGTCGCCTCGATCATCCAGATGCACGCCGGCGTTGAGTCGGTGCGGGACCGGCGCGACGTACTTGCTGGCGACATCGAGCTGACCCGCAAGATCTTGCTGGGGATGACGGCGGGGGGTGTGCTGTGGCCGCCGGTGCATCCCGCGGTGACGTCGGGGGCCCACACCCAACAGGACGTCGACCGCGTCCTCTCCGTCTTCGACGACGTTCTGTCGCAGCTGGCATGAGAGTCGGTCTCTGGCTGCCCACATTCGCGGCGGACACTGTGACGGCCGCCGACACCGGAGTGGTCGAGCTGGCTCGGCTGGCCGAGCGCTGCGGCCTCGACGGCCTCTGGGTCATCGACCACATGCTGCCCACGACGGGGGAGGTTCACTCCGGCTCGTGGTACGACCCGATTGTGTCCCTCACAGCCGCCGCCGCGGTCACAGAGAGCCTGGAGCTGGGCACCGCGTCGCTGGTGGCCGGGCCGCGACACCCCGTGGCGCTGGCCAAGCAGGTCGCTAGCCTGGCCGCCCTGGCCGGGCCCCGGGTGACCATCGGCGTGAGCTCGGGGTGGGCGCCCGAGGAGTACGAGTGCTTCGGCTACCGGCTGACCGAGCGAGGCGAGCGCACCGACGAGGTGGCGGCGGTGCTGCGCCTGCTGCTCGAGACCGCGCCGGTCGACTCTCCCGGACCCCGCTACCCGTTCCATGCTGTGCGACTTGTGCCCCGCCCGCGCTGGCGGATACCGATCCTCATCGGCGGCGGCAGCCGCACCCCCGAGTCCGGGTCTGCCGCCGACCGTCCCCATATGGCCGCCTCGGTCCTGGAGCGGATCAAGCGCTTCGACGGCTGGCTGGCCCCCTGCGCCGGCGACGAGTCGATGACCCTCGCCGATCTCGCTCTCGTCAATGAGGCCGTTGGCGACCGCCCGTTCCGGCGCGTCCACGTGCAGTGGACCCACATCGTCGACACGGACGACACCGACCGGGCCCTCGCCGAGCAGGTCCCCGCGTTCGGACGGGTGATGGGCGATCGCAGCATCGAGAACCTCCGCGCTTCGTACCTGACCGGCTCATTGACCGACATCACCGATCGGGTTTCCCGAATCGCGGCGGCAGGCTTCGACGACATAATCGTGGGTCCGGTGGAGTCCACGCCCGAACAGGTGGAGCTGATCTCCGAGCTGGCATCTGCTATGGATGGAACTATGCGGGTTCCGGCCGCTGCCTCTTGCGAATAGGGACTGACACCGATGAGAGATTCCCGCTACGACATACTGTTCGAACCCGTACAGATCGGTCCCAAAGTGCTGAAGAATCGGTTCGTGCAGGTACCCCACTGCACCAATTTTGGAACAGATCTCCCCGCAAGCCAGGCCGGTCTACGGGCAATGAAGGCAGAGGGCGGGTGGGCTCTGGTCAACACTGAGTACTGTTCGATTCACCCAGAATCGGATGACTATCCTCGCAACTTCTGCCGTCTATGGGATGACACTGACGTCAGCAATCTCTCGGTCATGACCGAGGCGGTGCACGCCCACGGCGGTCTCGCCGGGGTCGAGTTGTGGTACGGGGCGGCCCATTCCGGCAGCTATGAGTCCAGAATGCCGGTCCGGGGCGTTTCTCAGCTCAACTCCGAGGATTTCTACGACCAGTCCTGCTATGAGATGTCGGTGGAGGAGATCCACGAGTTGCAGGGGTTCTATGTGGACGCGGCCCGGCGAGCTTTGCGGGCCGGATTCGATGTCATCAATGTCTATGCCGGCCATTTCCATACGATCGCCCTGCAGTTCCTCGGTCCCTTCTACAACAAGCGGACCGACCAATACGGCGGCAGTTTCAAGAACCGGGCCCGGTTCTTGAAGGAGACGCTCGAGAAGGTGCGCGAGGCGGTCGGCGCCGAGGCCGCCGTCGGCACCCGCTTCAACATCGACAGCCTCAGAGGCTCCGACGGGATCGAGGTCGACAAGGACGGCGTGAGGCTCATCGAGCACCTCGACCACCTCGTGGACTTCTGGGACCTGCACATCGGCAGCATCACCAACTGGGAGGACGACACCGGCCCCTCGCGGATGCGCCCGGAGAACTGGTGCGCGCCCTGGATCAGCCGGGCCCGCTCAGCGTCGTCCAAGCCGATCATCGCGGTCGGGCGCTACGTGAGCCCCGACGTCATGGTGGACGTGATCCGCTCCGGCACCGCCGATATCATCGGGGCCGCCCGTCCCTCCATCGCCGACCCGTTCCTGCCCAAGAAGATCGAGGAGGGCAGGATCGAGGACATCCGCGAGTGCATCGGCTGCAACATCTGCATCGCGGTGGTTTGGGGGGTCGGATCGAGGCTGGTCTGTACCCAGAACCCCACCGTCGGCGAGGAGTACCGCCGGGGATGGCACCCCGAGAAGTACTCCCGAGCCTCCAACCACGATCAGACCGCCCTGGTGGTGGGCGCCGGGATGGCCGGACTCGAGTGCGGGATGGTGCTCGGCACGCGGGGGATGGCCGGGGTGCACATCGCCGAGGCCCACGACGAGCCCGGCGGAACCATGGCATGGATACCGAACCTTCCGGGACTGGGCGAGTGGCGCCGCGCCGTGGGCTGGCGCGAGTCGCAGATCGAGAGGCTCGACAACGTCGAGTTGATCCTCAACCGTCGGCTGAGCGTCGACGATGTGCTGGACTACGGCGCCGAGATCGTCGTGGTCGCCACCGGATCGAGGTGGTCCGTCGACGGCGTCAATCCGCTCACCCACGAACCGATCCCGGGCGCGGACGCCAACCTGCCCCATGTGCTGACGCCCGAGCAGATAATGGTCGAAGGCAAGCAGGTGCCGGGCACCTCCGTGGTGATCTACGACACCGATGGATACTTCATAGGCCCGTCGCTGGCCGAGATGCTCGCAGCCAGGGGTCATTCTGTCCGGCTCGTATCGCCCCAGGCCGAGCCTGGACACTTCCTGCACATGACCGGCGAGTTCGGCCACGTCACCAGCCGCATCTACGAGCTCGGCGGCGAGATCGCGGGCAACCACTCCATCAGCCGGATCGAGCCCGGCCGGGTCCTCGCCGCGCACCATTACCGCGAGGGCTGTGTCGAATGGGAGGCGGACGCGGTGGTTCTCGTCACCCAGAGGATGTCCCGAGACGGGCTGTATCGCGAGCTGATCGCCGACCGGGCACGATTGGCCGAAGCCGGGATCGTGGCCGTGCACCGCGCCGGTGATTGCATCGTTCCCGGCATCGTGGCCGATGCGGTCTTCTCGGGCCACCGGCTCGCCCGCGAGATCGACACCGCCAATCCTGACCAGCACCAGCCCTTCGAGCGCGAGCGGCTCGTCCTGCCGGTGCGGGCGCCGCTCAGGATCGGGAGCGCAGGGTGACCCCGCCGGCCATGGCCTACCGGCGCCCGACCGATTTCGATACGGCCCTAGCGCTGCTGGCCTCCGAGGGCAGCCTCCCCTTGGCCGGAGGTACGGACTTCGTGCCCATGCAGCGCTCGGGCGCAATCAACCCCGCCACGATCGTCGATCTGAAGAGCCTGCCCGTGCTGCGCCGGGTCGAGATCCGAGACGAGCATGTCACCATCGGCGGCTGCGTGACCATGGCCGAGATCGGCGCGCTCGGCCCGGCCGGGATCGGAGCGCTCACCGACGGCGCCGACTGTGTCGGCGGCCGCCAGACGCGGGCCCGGGCCACTCTGGCGGGCAACGTGGCCCGCTCCTCGCCCGCGGGCGACACGCTGGCCCCGCTGCTGGTCCTGGACGCGGTCGCACGGGTGGCCGGGTCCGGGCACGGCGGCCGCGAGATAGCGCTGAGCAGCTTCTTCGTCGGGCCCGGCCAAAACCGGCTCGAACCCGGCGAGATCATCACCGAGATCGTGGTTCCTGCGGCGGGCAGCTCGGCGTATCTCCGCCTCACCTATCGGTGCCGCATGGACCTGGCCGTGTCCGGCGTCGCGGTCTGGATTCGCCCCGACGGCGACGATGTGGCTGAGGCCCGCGTGGCCCTCTGCGGTGTCGCGCCCACCCCGCTGCTGGTGCCGGCCGCCGCCGCGGCCCTCGCCGGCTCGGAGCCTGACATTGCCGAGGCGTCGAGGGCTCTCGAGTCGGCCGCGCAACCGGTGACCGACGTTCGGGGAACGACCGAGTACCGCTTGGCCTCGCTGCGGCCCCTGCTCGCCCGTGCACTGGCCACCGCGATGTCTCGGAGCAGGGCGGAAGTCTCATGACCCCAAGCACCGCTGGTGTCACCACCCTGACCCTCCAAGTCAACTCGGAACCGCGCCAGGTCACCGTCTCCGCGGCGACCCTGCTGATGGACGCGCTGCGGGACGGGCTCGGCCTGACCGGAGTCAAGCACGGTTGCGGCACCGGCGACTGCGGGTCGTGCACCGCCATCGTCGACGGCCAGGCCGTGACCACCTGCCTCATCTACGCGGCAGAGTGCGACGAGGCCGCCATCGTCACCCCCGAACACGTCGCCGAGTCGGAGGGCGGGCGCATCCTGCTCGAGGAGTTCGTGGCGGCCGGCGCAGTGCAGTGCGGCATCTGCATCCCCGGCTTCATCGTCCAGGCCGCAGCCGTGCTGGCTGAGCTGGGCTCTGCACCGGCGCCCGCAGAGGTCAAGGACGCCCTCGCGGGGAACATCTGCCGGTGCACCGGGTACTACCCGATCGTCGCGGCGGTCACCGCCGCGGCCGCGCGCCTCGCTGCACGAGGAGGGGAATCGTGACGCCGCCACCGCATGTCCAATACGGCGGGCGCCCCGACGCCCGCGCCAAGGCTGCGGGACGGGCCGGATATACGGAGGATCTCGCGCCCGCCGACGCGCTGGTGGGCGTGGTTGTGCGGGCCCGGTCGGCGCCGGCGCGGGTCGCCGAACTGGACGTCGCGGCGGCGGCCGCCGCCGCCGGGGTTCGCTGCGTGCTCACCGCCGCCGACGTCCCGCTGGTGAGGATGGGCATCGTCGAGCAGGACGAGCCCGTCCTGGCCAGCGACGACATTCGCTACGTGGGCGAGCCCATAGCTCTCATCGCGGCCACCGATCTGGAGGCGGCCGAGGCGGCCGCGGCCGCCCTTGCCCCGAAACTGGTCGATACCGGGCCGCGAGCGGTGAGCCTCGAGTCGGCCATGGCCGAGGGCGCGCCCCCGGTGGTGACGGGCGAGGGCAACGTCAAAGAACCCTCCGTGGTGGAGCGCCTCGACGTCGACGACGCCTTCTCGGATGCCCACGCTGTGGTCTCCACCACCGTTCGGACCGCCCGCGTCCACCAGGGCTACATCGAGCGCCGGGCCGCCATCGCCACATTCACCGAGGACGGTCAGCTTGTGGTCACCATGTGCTCGCAGGCTCCCTTCCAGGTTCGCCAGACGCTGTCCACCCTGTTCTCGATGCCTCTCAACCGGGTCACTGTGAAGGTGCCCGCCTTCGGCGGCGGCTTCGGCGGGAAGCTGCACAACGGGATGGCCCCCTACGCGGCCTGTCTAGCCCGGGCGACCGTCCGGACCGTCCGGGTCGCGTCCACCCGCAGCGACGAGCTGCAAGCGTCGAACCCACGCGAGGCGTCCGTCGTAACGCTGGCGACCGCGGTCAGCGAGTCGGGAGACTTCCTCGCCCGCCGGGCGGTGGGGCACTACGACTCCGGGGCCTACGCCGTGGACACCGCCTTCATCACGTCCATGGGCGCTCTGCAGGCCGGCGGTCCCTACCAGATCCCGGCTGTGTCGGCCAGGATGCACGCCGTCCGGACCCACCTTCAGCCCACCGGCTCGTTCCGGGCGCCGTCGGGCCCTCAGATGTGCTTCGCCAACGAGATGCATCTCGAGGACATCGCGGCCGAACTCGGCCTTTCGCCGGTAGAGCTGAGGCGGCGCAACCTGATGAGAGCGGGAGGGCTCGGACCCACCGGGCAGTCCATCGAGTCGGACGCGGCCCTCGCCGTCCTCGACGAGGCCGAGGCGGTGATGGCGAGCTGGCAGGGGTCTCAAACACCGCCGGCCGGCCCCCAGACGAAGGTCGGGATCGGGCTGGCCATGAGCTGGTGGTTCACCGCCCCGGGCCACTCGTCGGCCACCCTGCGAATGGAGGACGACGGCAGCGCCACCCTGTTGACGGGGAGCACCGAGATCGGCACCGGCGCCGTCGTCAGCGGGGTGCGGGCCATCGTCGCCAGGAGGCTCGGCCTCACCCCGGAACAGGTCCATGTGGTGTCGGGCAACACCGAGACCACCCCGCCCGACTTCGGCTCGGAGGGGTCGCGCACCCTCTACGGCGCCGGCACCGCGGCCATGCGGGCAGCCGACGAGGTGAGGGCCATCCTCGCCGAGGAGTACGCCCGACGGCTCGAGGCCAGCGCCTCCGATGTCGACTTCACTGCCGGCACCCTGCAGATCGCGGGCAGCCCCGAGACCGCGGTCAGCATCGGCGAGCTCGTGGGCGCGGTGTCGATGGCGTCGGGGCCGGTCGTGGCAACGGGCCGGTTCCAGGCCGAGCCGGTGGCGTTCGACTCGGCCTGCGCGATCAACATGCCCCTGCCCACCTTCAACGAGCCGACGTTCCACTGCCATGTCGCCGAGGTGCATCTCGACACCGAACTGGGCCGCATATCGATGCCCCGCTACCTGGCCGTCCACGACACGGGGACGGTCGTGGACCGCCCGGGCGTGCTCGGCCAGATCCAGGGCGGAGTCGTCCAGGGAATAGGCCAGGCGCTATTCGAGGAGGTCATCGTCGGCGACGACGGGTCGACGCTCAACGACAGCCTCGTCGACTACCGGCTGCCCACCATCTGCGACATCCCCGACGAACTGATGGTCAAGACGGTCGAGGACTTTCCGTCGCGGACCGGGCCTCTGGGGGCCAAGGGCATCGGTGAGGCGCCCGTGATGCTCGCCCCAGCCACGCTCGCCTCGGCCATTCGGAACGCGGCCGGCGTGCGCCTGACCGCGCTGCCTCTTTCCGCGAGCCGGGTCCTGGCTGCATTGAAGGAGCAGCGGTCTTGAAGCGCATCGGCATCGATGTCGGCGGCACCTTCACCGATGTCGTGGTGCTGGACGAGGACAGCGGCGCCACGTCGTGGTTCAAGTCCTCCACCGACTACGACAACCCGGCCGAGGGCGTCCTGCGGGTCGTCGCAGCCGCCTGCGGGGCCGGCGAGTCCGTGTCGCAGGTCAAGCTGGGAACCACCCTGGGCCTCAACGCCATCCTGACCCGCAGCGGTGCGACCACGGGCCTGCTGACCACCCGCGGCTTCCGCGACGTGCTGGAGATCCGCCGGACCCACCGCAAACGGTTGTTCGACCTGAACGAGACCGTGCCCGAGCCTCTCGTGCTGAGGGACCGCCGCATGGAGATAACCGGGAGGGTGTCGTCTGCGGGCGAGGTGGTGACCCCCCTGGACGAGAACGAGGTGCGCCAGGCGTGGCGGCAGTTGCGCAGCCAGGGCGTGACCGCGGTGGCGATCGTCTACTTGTTCGCCTTCGAGAATCCAGTCCACGAGCAGCGCACCAAGGAGATCGTCCTTGAGGAGGGCGGGGCCGAGGTAGTGCTCACATCGACCGACGTGCTGCCGGTGCTGAGGGAGTACGAGCGCACGTCAACCACCGTGGTAGCGGCCTATGTGACCGGTGTCGTTCGGGGATACCTGACCGAGCTTGAGGCCGAGCTGGCGAAGCAGGGATTCGGTGACGGCCGCATATCGGTCATGACCAACTCGGGCGGGGCCATGGCCGCCGACATGGCGTCGAGGGCGCCGGTGCCGACGCTGATGTCGGGACCCGCCGGCGGCGTCGCCGCGGCCAAGTGGCTCGCTGAGCGCGCCGGGATCACCAGCCTGCTCACTCTCGACATGGGCGGCACGAGCTGCGACGTGTCGGGGATAGTCGACGGCGTCCCCGATGAGCGCCTCGACATGGAGGTCGGCGGACTCGACATCGCCTATCCCACCTTCGACATCCACACCATCGGCGCCGGCGGGGGCTCGATAGCGTGGATCGACTCCGGGGGCGCGCTGCGGGTCGGTCCCCAGTCCGCGGGCAGCACCCCGGGCCCGGCCTGCTACCGGAGGGGCGGCACAAGCCCCACCGTCACCGACGCCAACCTGGTGCTGCGCCGATACGACGCTCGGACTCTGTTCGGCGGGTCGCTCACTCTCGACGTCGAGGCCGCCCGCGCCTCCATCGAGGAGCACATCGCGTCCCGGTTGGGCCTGAGCGTCGAGAGGGCCGCGGCGGGGATCCTTAGGATCGTCAACGCTCTCATGGTGAACGCGGTGCGGACCATCTCTGTCGAGCGGGGCCGCGATGCGCGCCAGTTCGCGTTGAGCGCCTTCGGCGGGGGAGGCCCGGTGCACGCCACCGACATCGCCCGCGAGCTTCACATCCCCACGGTGCTGATCCCGCCGTTCCCCGGATGCACCTCGGCCTTCGGCGCAGCGATCTCGGTGTCGAGACAGGACATCCTCAGGTCGGTGGCCAGAGACGTCGGCGAGCTCGATGTGGCCCACCTCGGCGATCAACTGGAGTCGATGACGGCCGAGGTCCGGGGCGCCCTGGCCCAGGAGGGCTACCCGGACGACCGGATGCGGACCGAGGTCTGGTTCAACTACCGCTACGCCGGGCAGGCGCACGACCTGGCCGTGCGGATGCCCGAGGGAGACTTCGACGCCGCTTGCCTGGCCGGATCGGTGAACGGTTTTCACCGCCTCCACGAGCAGCTCTACGGGCATTCGTTCCAGGACGTTTCCGTCGATCTCGTGACCATGCGCGTCGCGGGGTTCGCAGTGCCCGACGACCCTGAGATGTGGTGGGACTGGGACCGGACTGACCGCGGCGGCCGCCTCTCGAGCCGAGAGGTGTACTTCGAGGAGCCCGACGAGTTCATCGCGTCGCAGGTCGTCGATCGGGTCCAGGTCGAAACCGGCCGGCGCCTCGACGGTCCCGCAGTGGTCCACGCGGTGGACTCCACAACCCTGATACCGCCCGGATGGTCCGCGGTCGCGCACACCACCGGGAGCCTGCTGATCACCAGAGACGAGGATCCACGATGACTGCGAGCACTGACCACGATCCGATCACCCTGCAGGTCATTGGCCACGCTCTGGCCTCGACCGCTCGAGCGATGGGGGTCACCCTCCGCAAGACCTCCTGCTCGCCGATATTCAACGAGGGCAACGACTACTCGTGCGCGGTGTTCGACCCCGAGGGCCAGATCGTCTCGCACGGGGAGTTCCTGCCCATTCATCTGGGGTCGCTGTCGTTCTCGGTGAAGGCTGCCACCGACGCCTTCGGAGGCGAGCGGCTCGGGCCCGGCGACATGGTCGTCCTCAACGACCCCTACCTGGGCGGGACGCACCTCAACGACGTCACCTTGGTGGCGCCGATCTTCTGCGGGGGCCGCATCGTGGGATGGGCCGCCAACCGGGCCCACCACCTCGACGTGGGGGGAACCGTTCCCGGCAGCTTCTATGCCGAGGCCACGGAGAACTATCAGGAGGGCCTGAGGATCAGCCCCATCAAGCTCGTCGAGGCGGGCGTCGTGAACGAGCCCCTCGTCGAGTTCATCGTGGGCAACTGCCGCCTCCCGTCCCAGATGCGCGTGGACTTCCAGAGCCAGATCTCGGCCAACCGGACCGCCATCCGGCGCGTCGAGGACCTTGTCGACCGGTACGGCACAGAGGTCCTCAGCGCCGCTATGACCATGCTCCTCGACCAGTCGGAGCAACGCATGCGAAGCGCCATAGAGGCCCTCCCGGACGGGACGTACGTGGCGTCGGACTTCGTGGACAACGACGGCATCACCGACGAGCCCCGAGAGGTCAGGGTGACGGTGCGCATCTCCGGCGACAGCGTGGAGATCGACTTCGCCGGCAGCTCTCCGCAGGTGGAGGGGCCCCTCAACTCGGTGCTGGGCTACACCTATTCGGGCGTGTACATGGTCTTTCAGGCCGCCACCGACCCCGACATCGAACCGAATGCCGGGTGCTACCGGCCCATCAAGATCATCGCCCCCGAGGGAAGCATCGTGAATCCCGTGTTCCCGGGGGCCTGCACCGGCGGGAACGAGACGACCTGCATCGTCCACAACACGGTGTTCCGGGCGCTCTCGCAGGTCGAGGGCGCCCGCACCATGGCCTGCGACCACGGTTCGTCCAACAACATGATCATCAGCGGCACCGACCCGCAGCGAGGCGAGCGCTATGTGATCTACGAGTACCCTGAGGGCGGCTGGGGCGGCAACGCCGAGCGCGACGGCCTGTCGGCCATCTGGTCGATTGTGGGCAACACGTGGAACGTGCCCGTCGAGGTGGTGGAGCGCCGGTTCCCGGTCCGGGTGGAGCGCTACGAGCTGAGGACCGACAGCGGCGGCGCCGGACAGCACCGGGGCGGGCTCGGCATCCGCCGGGACCATCGGGTCCTCGGGCACGACGCCAAGATCTCGATCGTCGCCAACCGGGTGCGTGTGCCGCCCTGGGGCCTCTCCGGGGGAGGCGACGGCGCCGCCGCGGGGTTCTTCATCTCCAGCGACGGGATGAGCCTGCGGGAGGCTGCGCCGGAGTTCGGCTCCAAGGCCGTGGGCGTCGACTTGAGATCCGAGGAGGTCGTGACCCAGTTCACCGCCGGAGGCGGCGGCTGGGGAGACCCCGGCCGGCGCGACCCCCGCCTCGTACAACGCGACTACAGCCTGGGCTACATCAGCGCACGGTCCGCCCTTCACGATTACCTCGTGGTGCTCGGCGACGACGGGTCGGTGGACGAGGCCGCCACCGCAGATCTGCGCTCGGGCCGCGCTCGCGCCCGCAACGGTGACGCCGCGTGACCGCGACGCTCGATGGTCTGCTGGCGGACCCCGCTGTCGCGCTCGAGCTCTACGAGACCATGGCGCTGATCCGCCGGTTCGAGGAGTGCGCCTACCGCGCCTACGAGGAGGGCGACATCAGCGGCACCGTGCACGTGTCGATCGGCCAGGAGGCGGTGGCCGCGGGAGTGATCGGCGCTCTCGAGGACCGCGACAAGGTAATCAGCCACCACCGGGGCCACGGCCACGCCATAGCCCGGGGCGTTCCGTTGGAGGCGCTGATGGCCGAGCTGTGCGGCCGAGCCGGCGGGTCCTCGGGAGGCAAGGGTGGCTCTATGCACGTCACTGACATCGAACACGGATTCCTGGGCACGATGGCGGTGGTCGGCAGCGCGGTTCCCATCGCGACTGGCGTGGCCCTCGCCTCCAAGCTCAAGGGCACCGGGGAGGTGTGCGTGGCCTTCTTCGGCGACGGCGGCGTCAACCAGGGCGTCCTCTACGAGAGCTTCAACCTTGCCGCGCTGTGGACCCTTCCGGTGGTGTTCGTGTGCGAGAACAATTCCTACGCCATCACGATGCCGGTCGCCGAGTCCACCGCCGGCGCGGGTGTCGCGGCCCGGGCCCGTGCCTTCGGCATCAGCGACTACATCGTCGACGGTCAGGATGTCCTCGAGGTGTACGACACCGCCAGGCGCGCCGTCCAGCACGCCCGCGCAGGCCAGCCGGCCGTTCTTGAGGCTCTGACCTATCGCTTCATCGGTCATTCCCGGGGGGACCCTCCCCACGGGGTCTACCGGACGAAGGAGGAGGTCGACGCGTGGCGTCGGCGCGATCCCATAGCGCTCCTGGCCGATCGGGCTGAGCTGACGCCGGCAATGGCCGATCAGATCTCGGGGCGAGTCGACGCCAGGGTGGAGCAGGCGCTGGCGTTCGCCCGCAACTCCGCCGAGCCCGACGACCTCGCCCTCCATCGGGACGTGTGGGGATGACCGCCACAGCGTCGCTGGTCGAGGAGGTGACCTTTATCGAGGCCGTCTGTGCGGCCCAGCGGGACGCGATGGCCGAGGACGACACGATCGTGCTTCTCGGCCAGGACATCGTGGCCGGATTCCCCTTCGGGGCGACCAAGGGCCTGGCCGAGGCGTTCGGCCCCGATCGTGTTCTCAACACGCCCATTTCCGAGTCTGCCACCATGGGCTGCGGCGTTGGCGCGGCTCTGGCCGGCCTGCGCCCGGTGGTGGAGGTCGACTTCGCGGGCTTCCTGTACCTGGGCTTGGACCAGCTGCTGAACAACGCGGCCAAGATGCGGTACATGTCGTCGGGCCAGGTCCGGGTGCCGCTGGTGGTGAGGGTCGGGCAGGGTCCGCTGGGATCGTTCGCGGCCCAGCATTCCCAGTCGTTGCACGCCCTGTTGGCGGCCACGCCCGGGATGGCCGTGCTTGCTCCGTCTGACGCCCAGTCCGCATACGACTGCATCCGCTGGGCCCTCAGGCAGCAGGACCCGGTGGTGGTGTGCGAGGATCTGCGCATCTACCGCACCAAGGGGCCCCTGAGGCGGTCGGTCGATCCCACCGTGGGCGCCCGCAGGGTCAGGGCGGGAACCGATGCCACTGTCCTGGCCTATGGAGCGGGCACTGGCATCGCGTCGCGGGCCGCCGACCGGCTAAGCCAAGACGGCCTGGCCGTGCAGGTGATCGACCTGGTCTCGCTGGCCCCCCTCGATGTGGGCGCAATCGCGGCCGCGGCCCGATCGACCGGACGGGTGGTGTGCCTGGCCGACGACAGCCCCTTCTTCGGAGTCGGGCCGACCATCGCCTCCATCGCCACCTGCGAGGCGTGGGATGTGCTGGCTGCGCCGGTGCTGACCGTGAGCGCCAAGCCGGTGCCCGTTCCCCACGCGGCCCGGCTCGAGTCGCAGGTCTACCCGACGGAACAGTCGGTCGAGGTTGCGGTGCGCCAGGTCTTGGACTGGGCCGAGGACTAGATGCGCGAGTTCCGCATGCCGAAGATCGCTCTCGGCGCCGACGACGAGGTCAGGGTCGTCGAGTGGGTTGTCGCCGAGGGGGGCGAGGTGGTCTCCGGGGATCCCCTGCTCGAAGTCGAGACCGATAAGGCCACCCTGGATGTGGAGGCAACCTCGGCCGGAGTCTTGGCCAAGCAGTTGGCCGCAGCGGGCGAGGTTGTGCTTCCCGGAGCCGTCATCGGCCTGATCGCCGACATCGGAGAGCAATACGACCCGGCCGGGCTGCTCGTCCGCTCCAGCGAGGATGGCTCCAGGCCCGGCGACGGCGGTCCTGAATCGGCCTCCTCGACGGTCGCGGGCGCCGTGGCCGAGGCGCGCGACTCCTCCGCGGCCGCCCTGCCCGACTCCGATCGCGACGGCACCATCGGTCCACGCATCAACTTGCGGCACGGTTATCTGGCCGGCCTCCCTCCGGCTCGGCGCTCCGGGGCGCGACCCGGCGGCCCGGCTCGGCCGCCGGTGGATCCGGATCTGGTCGGCGGATCCCACCGGATCATCGAACCCACCAAGCACCGCTCGGCCGTGGCCAGGGCGATGGCCTTCTCCGCGGCCGTGCCGCAGTTCCCCGTCTTCAACGACATGGATGTGACCGCAGCCTGCCGCGCCCTGGATCGCATCCGCTCTTCGACTCCCGAGGCCACCCTCACCGACCTGATGATCGCGGCCACGGCCGCGACTCTGAGCTGCCATCGGATGTTCAACTCGTGGTACGACGACGGCAGGCGGATCGAGTTCGCCGACATCAACATCAACATCGCAGTGGACGGGCCCGACGGGGTCGTGGCCCCCATTATCCGCCGCGTCGACTCGCTCGCCCTCGAGGAGTTGGTGCGCGCCCGCCAGAACCTCGTCGAGCGGGCCCGGAGCCGGCGACTGGCCCCCGACGATCTGGTGGGCGGCACCTTCACCGTGTCGAACCTGGGAGCTCTGGGCGCGAGCGCGGTGGCGCCAATGATCGTCCCGCCCCAGGTGGCGGTCCTGGGAGTGGGTCGGCTGCAGACCGATCCCGGCGCCAAGCTCATCACCATGACGCTGGTGTCTGACCACCGGGCCGTCGACGGCGCCGACGCAGCCCGGTTCTTGGCGGGGCTGTCCGAAGCCGTCAACGACTCCCAGGGAAGCGGCTAGTGAACCCGGGTCTCCTGAGCGGCCACGTGGTGGTGGTGACCGGGACCAGCCAGGGGATCGGTGCCGGGATCGCCGCCGCGGTCGTCGAGGCCGGCGCGAGCGTGGTCGGGGTGTCGCGGCGCCCCATCGCGCCCCGAGGCCTCGATCCGGGGTCGTTCTTGGCGGTGGAGGCCGACGTCACCTCAGCCGATGGGCCCCAAACCGCGCTGGCCGGCGCGCTCGACCGCTTCGGACGGGTCGACGCGCTGGTCAACAACGCCGGCGTCCATCGGTCGGCGCCCTGCTGGGAGCAGTCCGACGACGACTTCGACGCCATGTTCGATGTCAACGTGACCGCGCCCTTCCGGTTCTCCCAGAGGTTCGCTCAGCACTGGGTGCACAACCAGCAAAGCGCGGTGATCCTCAACCTGTGCTCGGTCGAGTCCGACATCGGCTGGCTCGATCCGCCGCAGGCGGTCTACGCGGCCACGAAGGGAGCGCTGCTCGGCCTCACCCGGGCCATGGCACTCGATCTGAGCGGGCTCGGCATCCGCTGCGTCGCGGTGGGGCCGGGAGCTGTCAACACCGGCATGAGCGAGGACGACCGGTCCGAGACGGAGGCCCGCATCCCGCTGGGCAACCGCTACGGCTCGCCCAGCGAGGTCGGCGACGCCGCTGTCTTCCTTCTCTCGGACGCTGCCCGCTACATAACCGGCGAGATCCTCTACGTCGACGGCGGGTATCGCCTGCCATGACGGCGGGAACCCCCTCCAGCCTCGCCGGCAAGCGGGCGATCGTGACCGGGGCCGGGTCCGGCATAGGCGCCGCGGTGGTCGCCCGCCTGGCCGCCGGCGGAGCCAGCGTCATTGCCGTGGACCGCGACGAGGCCCGCCTTCGCGACCTGTACCAGCGCCAGACGCAGGTCGAGACCGTGGCCGGCGACGTCCGAGACGACGAGATCGCCTCGCTGCCCCTGCGCACGCCCGACGCGGACGTGCTGGTCAACGCGGCCGGCGTCCTGCGCCGGGCGCCGATCCTCGGACACACCATGCCGGACTGGACCGACACGATGGACATCAACGTCAGGGCCGCCTTCAGGCTGAGCCGGAACTTCGCGTCCCGCCGCGTGTTGCTCGGGCGGGGCGGCTCGATCGTCAACGTCTGCTCCATCGAGTCGTTCACCGCCGCGCCGGCCCACGCTGCGTACACCGTGTCCAAGACTGCTCTGGCCATGCTCACGAAGGCCATGGCGCTAGAGCTCGCATCCCACGGGGTGCGGGTCAACGCCATCGCTGCGGGAGTCACCGAGACCCGGATGAACGAAGACCTCCGGGCCGATCAGGACCGATCGGCCCGGCTGCTGGCCAGCGTCCCGATGCGACGATTCGCGACTTCCGAGGAGCAGGCGGCCGCGGTCGCGTTCTTGCTTTCCGACGATGCCTCCTACATCACGGGAGCGATCCTGGCGGTGGACGGAGGCTGGTTGACCGCCTAGCCGGCAGGCGTCGGCCTTGGGCGGCGAGGAGGAGGAATGACGGTGGAAGCCGAGACAGTTACGTTCGACAGCGAGGGAACAACCCTCGAGGCGCTCTGGTTCGAGCCCGATCAGCCCGGGCCGCACCCGGTGGTGGTGATGGCCGGCGGATGGTGCTACGTCAAAGAGCTCGTACAGCCCAGGTACGCCAGCGCGTTCGCCGAGGCCGGGTTCGCCTCGCTGATCTTCGACTATCGGGGTTTCGGGGGCAGCGGCGGAGACGTGCGCCAGCACCTCGACCCCTGGGGTCAGATCGAGGATTATCGGAACGCGGTGTCCTATGTGGAGACCCTCGAGACCGTGGATCCCTCCAGGATCGCGGTCTGGGGCATCTCGTACAGCGGAGGCCATGTCTTGATCGCGGGCGCCGTCGATTCCCGCGTCAGCTGCGTCATATCGGTGGTGCCGGTGATCGATGGGTATGAGACGATGCGCCGCGCCCACGGCACTATGGGCTTCCGCCGGCTGTCCCGTGCCGTGCTCGACGCCCGGCGGCACCGCTATGTCACGGGCGAGCACCTCTACATGAAGCACTCCTCGGAGACTCCCGAGACTGAACTCTGCACATGGCCGTATCCCGCCAGTCCCCCTCTGTTCCAGATGCTGAAGGAGACGGAGGCTCCCAGCTATCAGAATCGCAACACGATTCAATCGGCCGAGATGCTGATGGAGTACAACGTGATGGGCTATATCGATCGGCTGGTCGACACTCCCACTCTCATGGTTTTGGCCGACAACGACGACTTCACTTTCTCAGACATGGAGATCGCGGCCTACAACGCCATTGCGACCCCCAGGAAACGTCTCCGTGTCATCGCGGATACCAGCCACCACGAGATCTATCGCGATCGCAACAAGACCCGGATCGCAGCCGACTCTTGCCTTGACTGGCTTCAGTCGCACCTCGCGTAGGCCGCGGTCAGACTGGAGGCGGCCGGCGCTCCGAGGTCCCGGCTGATCTTCTCCGCGGTGGTCAGCAGCGCGGGCAGGAACCGCTGCAGGTTGACGAGCGACACCCGGGCCGTGGGCACCGAGACGCTCAACGCCGCAGCCACCTTGCCGTTGTAGGAGAAGACGGGCACAGCCAGCGAGCGGTGGCCCACCGCGAGTTCCTGGTCGTTCACCGCGTATCCGTCGTCGCGGATCGTTTCCAGGCGTCGGATCAGCTCCGGCACCGATGACAGCGTGTTCGGACCGCGATTCAGCATGTCCACCTTGCTGAGACGCTTGCGGACTTCCGAGTCGGTCAGACCCGCGAGCTGTACTTGGCCCGAACAGGTGCAGTAGGCCGGCAGATGCGCTCCGACCGTCGATCTGGTCATCAAGACGGCCTCTACCTCGATGCAGTTGACGTACACGATGTCGGGGCCGTCCAATACGGTCAGTACCACCGTTTCGACCAATTCTTCGGACAGCGCCTCCAGGTGGGGGCGGGCTACCGGGAGCAGGCCGGTGGCTTCGAGAGCTGCCTGGCCCAAGGTGATGAGGGCCGGCCCCGGGACATAGCCGCCGTCGGTTGATCTCAAGAATCCGAGCGCATCGAGGGTGCGGACGATTCGATACACCGCGGCCTTGTTCCACACCAAGTGTTTGGCCAGCCGGGCCAAGCTCACCGGACCGTTGTGGTCCGCGACTGCCTTGAGGACTTGGGCAGCGCGTGCCACGCTCTCGACGTAGTACCGAGGGTCTGCTCCGACGCTCTCAGCGTCGGTTGACACGGTTTCTTGCCTCTCGGACGGCATCTGGCTAGCTCCGACGATCGGCAGTTGTCATCGGCTCCGAGCATACCGGCGCCGTCTAGAACCGCCCGGTCAGCTTGATCGGTGGATCGGGGCTCAGTCCGGGACCGGCCTCGTCCCGCCTTCGAGCGCGGCCTTGCCCTTGTAGATGCGCTCGACTTCTCGACGCCGGAGCCGCCAACCGTCGCCGGTGCGCCTGTACTCGTCCCGGCACAGCGCCACCAGTCCACTTCGAGTCCGAGGGTCCGCTGCTGCCGGCGCCGCCCGCCGACGAGACCCCCAGCGAGCCCTCGCTGCGCTCACGGGCCGCTCGGGCCACGGCCTCGCTCGGCGCCTCGCGAAGATCCTCATGAAATGGCGCCTATCCGCTCGGACTCTGCGACGATTGTACGTCGCGCCCCCGACAGGCCCGGAACGGCAGGATCCCGGGCTGGACGCCCGGAAGCTAGAGGCGGGCGGCCCGTCGCCGAGTGCCGGCCCGCTCGTGCTCGAACCGCTCGGGGTCCAGCCGCCGGCCCAACTCGTCGATGCGCAGGCCTCGGGTCTCGATCGGGGCGATCCCCGAGTCGGCCAAGCCCAGGTAGCGGGCTGCCAGGGCCTCCTTCTTGCGCACCTGGTGGGGCTGGAAGTCGTCGAACTCGCGGGGTGTGATGCCCCCGCCGAGCACCAGATCGCCCGCGGCCACCGCTGATGCGACCAGCTCCTGGCCCGTCGCGGTGCGCACGATGATCCCGTTGAATCCCGCGTCCTCGCCGGTGGGGGCGCCGCCGGGCCAGATGTCGGCCGAGGCCACGTCGGCGGCCTCGCCCAAGGCGTCGGGGCAGAACTTGCAGCGAGTCTCGACCTCCCAGCCGGACTCGTTCTCCCACAGCTCGAGGTAGGTCTTGGTGAACCGCTCGCCGGCTCGGGTCTCCACTACCGTCGGCCCGGGATTGCCGTGGCCCCGGTAGCGGAACAGGGCTACCTCGTCCTCGTCGACGCCGAACTCCTCCAGCACCGCCTGCGACTTCGACAGCCGCGACTGGCCGCCGCACACCAGGGCCAGGCGGAGGGTGCACAACTCGTCGACCCGGGGGTCGGCCCTCGACAGCGCGTGCACCGCTCCCAGGTCGCAGGGCTTGGCGATGATGGCGAAGGACTGTCCTCGATCCAGCGCCGCGGCCATGCCCGCCAGCGGTGCCGTCGGCCCGTAGCGCGACGAGGTGTTGGCCCGCACCGATTCCGGGGTCTCCGAGATCACCCAGCGGCTTCGCATGGGACGCTCCGGGTCGGCGCCGACATGGTAGACGAAGTCGACCCGGCCCGTGTCCAGCGCGTGCATGCCCAGTGCGGTCAGCACCCCGCCGGTGGCGCCCTCATGTCGCACGTCGGGTTGGCCGGCCCACGCCCGGGCCATGGACCGGTAGTTGCCCCACACCGGGTCGGACTCGCAGCCCAGCTCAACACGGGCCTCGGCCACCGCACCGGGGCAGGCGGACACCAGCGTCGCCTCCTCAGGAGGTGTGAACCCGTCGGGCGGCGACGGTCGCAGCGACCCGGCCGGTGTCATGACCATCGTGACCCGTCCACCTGTGACCGCCTCGCACAGCCCGCAGCCGATGCACAGGTCGCGGGCCACGATCTCGGCGACGGTGCGGATCACCGTCATCCCAGCGTCGCCAGGAGGTGCCCGCAGCCGGGCGCGGCCGCCAGCTCGAGGTGCTTGAGCATGGCCCAGTAGAGCGCCCCGTCGGAGGCCACCAGGGGCTTGCCGGTGCGGCTCTCGACCATGTCGAGGACCCGGACCATCCGCATGCCGGCCCCGGTCTGCACGATGGCGTCGGCGCGGGGCGCCCGGGCGTGGGCGTCGACCGCGGCCGCGAACATCATGTGGTCGGGGTAGTCCCACACGGTCTCGTCCTCCAGGCGCAGCATTTGCACCGACTTGCAGGACCGGTAAAGTTACCTTCGAGTCATTGGGGAGCAGTTCATCTGCATTAGGGGGGAGGTATCCGATTGTCGCCTCCATCGTCGGCTCCGACCCGCAGCGATGCTGTCCGCTTGAATCGCATCGCCTACGAAGCCAAGTACCAGCACGACCTCGAAGGAACTGACGCCGGGCGTATCGCGCTCATGCACGACGAAGACCTAGTCGACATCTACGACGACGCGAACGTCGCTTGCGAGGATGGCCTCGAATGCTACGGCTCCGGGAACTTCTCGGTTGTGCCGATAGGCGCAAAGCCTCTGAGCCTCGGGATCTTCACGTTCGCTCTCACCTGATTTCCTGACGTTGCCGACATTCGAGGTCGGGGTCGCTGACGGTCTGATCAAGCTGAACGTGGCAATCGCGCCGAGAGGGCGCGATGGGCCTGAGCGTGGCTTCCGAGCCATCTTCGACACGGGAACGAAGATGACGGCCATCTCGACCCAGGTCGTGAACCAAGTATGCCCCGACATCGTCGGGGAAACCCGACTGACGGTCGCAGACGGTACGGAGCGTTGGGCAGACCTGTTCTGGGTCCGCGTCCGCGTTCTCCTCGGCCTCTCGGCAACAGCAGAAGTTCCTGCGCACGATGTCGTGGCTACACAGATTCCGACTTCTTTGGAGGGGTGCGATGTGCTGTTGGGCATGGACATCATCTCCAAATGGCATGTCACCTTGAGCGACGGACGGTGCATCATCGAACTCTGATGGACGTTCGCGGGTTGCTGTTCGCCCCGCAACTTCCAGGCAGTCGCTGTCTCGTGGAGGCTGGCCTTGCGCCGCAATCTCGGGCAGGTGCTACCCCACCGCGCCGGTGGATCCGGGCTCAGTCCGTGACCGGCCTCGTCCAGCCTTCGAGCGCGGCCTTGCCCTTGTAGATGCGCTCGACCTCTCGACGCCGGAGCCGCCAACCGTCGCCTGTGCGCCTGTACTCGTCCCGGCACAGCGCCACCAGCTGCGACGAGGATCCGTCCCGGAGGTGGCCGAGCTCGAGGATGTACCACCTGCCGGTGGCCGTGTCCCCGTCGATCTCGATCCGGCCGTTCGGTGCCACCTGGACCAACATCTCGTACGCGGCGATTCCCTCGGCGAACGCGGCGACGATGGCGTCCTTGCCGGCGCGGTCGGCGCCGCCGAGGCAGAACGTGGCGTCCTCGTCGTCCCAGACCGAGCCCCACAGCGTGCTGTCTCGACTGTTGACGCCATCGCAGAACGTGTCAACGAGACGCCGGATCGACAGCTCGTCGACGACCTGTTCAAGATCCATGAGCCGGACTCCAGTCTTCAGTCGCGGCTGAGCCACTCGTCGAGCAGGACGTGGATGTGGCGAACCTTCAACTCCTGGTAGTTCGCGAGGGTGACGCCCGGCTTCTTCATGGCATGGAGGCCCTGCTGCACTCGGGGCAGGTTGAACGTGTCCTGGTCGAAGACCCGTGCGAGTCCCCCGAGCTCCGGTGCGTGCGCCGCCCATTGGTCATCGGGGCCGAGCCAGTTGATCTTGGCCGCCGGCGGCCGCTGTCCGTCGGGGAAGGGCAAAAGGAACATGCACTCCATGATGCAGCTCTCATGATCGTCGCCGTTGGGCCGGAAGCGATAGGTGATCGCGTTGAATGCCCCCCAGGGGTGAAAGTTGGGGAACACCGTGTAGTAGAAGGAGTCGTTGAACTCGGCGTCGCACATCCGATCGACGCGATCACCGACGACGGGTCTCCACATCCGGCGTCCGATCCGGGCTGTGAATTCACGGGCGGTCATGTTGTCGGGGACGACCTGAACCGGATCGTCGCCTAGGCGCCGGTCGGTTCGCACGTCGAACATCTGCTGTTCGGTCGGGGTCCAGCGCAGGTGGGGGCTGGGCGTGTTGTTGGGAGAAATCGCCCGGCTGACATTTCCCCACACGTCGTACTGGGTGATGGCGTCGCCAATGCTCGGCAAGATCTGGGGATGGGTGGCAACTACGTGGAGCGCTTCTGAGAACGCCTCCGACGCCACCTTCCAGTTGCAGCGGATGATTCTCGCGACGTGGGCGCTCTTGTACCGGTTCTCCAGGTCCCAGTCGGCGAAGTGGTCAGGGAGCTCGCCCAGGAACGCCGCCAGCGACGCGCAGTTCTCGTCGGGGTTGATGAACACGAATCCGCCCCAGGTGTCGACTCTGACCTCGGGGAGCTGGAACTCCCCGGAGCGTTCGTACACGTGGGGGAAGTCCCAGCCCGACGGGACCTGCTTGAGGCGGCCGTCGAGCTCCCAGCAGAACCCGTGGAACGGGCAGCGGATCTCGTCCACCCGCCCGTCGTGCTCCCGCAGCATCCGGCCGCGGTGCAGGCAGGCGTTGTAGTAGCCCTTGATGGCGTCGGGAGCGGTTCGCACGATGAGATACGACCGGTCGGCAATGTCATAGCGAAGGGTGTCACCCACCTCTGGGATGTCCTCGCTGCGGCAGGCCATCTGCCACACCCTGCTCCACAGCTTCTCCTTCTCGAGCTTGTGGAACGAGCGGCTGGTGTATCGAGTGACCGCAATGTCGGCGTCGGTGAACTGAACACTGCCGGTTCGGCGCAGCACATCGGGAACCGGGTGGGTGTCGGTGTCCAGGATCTGCTGGTAGGTGATCGCTTCTGATCTCGGCGGTGCCGGCTCGGGGGGCGTCACGACTCCTCCTCCTCCAGATATGTGGTCGGCCGTCGAGGCGCCAGCTCATAGACGCCGGACGCGATCCAGTTGCACATCTGCGGGTCGCAGGAGCGAAGGTCGCCGCTGATCCACACGCCGTTGCGGTCGAACCGGCCCGACCTGTCCTCGGTGGTGACTTCGACCTCGCCTTCCGGCGTGATGTCATACACCGCGCCGCTCAGCGGGTGCTTCAGTCCGGACATTCGCAACTCCCCCTTGTTCCTCGGTGCTAGAAACCCTCGACCTCGCCGAACTCATGGAACTGGACCACGGGTTCGCGGTCGGCCACAACACTGGCGGCCCGTCCGGTTCCTCCGTCAGTGGCTACCTCAAGCATCGCAGGAACAAGAACCTCGGGCGCCAGAACCGCCAGTCCCGGTGGAAGTTGGGCAACATCGAACTGGCCGGTTGCGCCCGGGCAGACGGCATTGATGGTGATGCCCTGGGAATGCAGCCCTGGCGCGATCGAGCGGACGTAGCCGATGAGCCCGTGTTTGGAGATGGTGTACACGGGATCGGGAGGCCACGGAATGAGCCCCGCGACCGATGACGTGACGACGATCGCTCCCCCGCCGCTCTGGACCAGTGCGGGAATCGCAGCCGAGACGCCGAACACCGCGCCGTCGATGTTCACGGACAGGATCCGCCGGTATGCGTCGAGATCGATCCTGGCCGGGTCGTAGGGCAGGCTCGCCTTCAGGCTCTGCAACGACACGCCGGCGTTCAAGAACACCAGATCCAGCCGCCCGTGGTTCTCCACCGCGGCCGCCATCATCTTGGTGTTGTCGTCGGCGCTGCGCACGTCGGCTTCGATGAAGTCGCAGCCGAGCTCCGATGCCAGCGCATCTCCGCTGCCGGTCGCGATGTCGGCCAAGGTCACATGGACCCCGGCCGACACGAGGTGTCGAGCGAGCGCGCCGCCGATCACCCCTGCTCCGCCGGTGATGACGGCCGCCGTGCCGCTCACTTCGCCGGCCGCCGTGCCGTCCGGCCATTTGACACGTTCGCGTGATCGTGACGAAAATATGCGGGTCAGCATAATCTATGACGAGAAGAGGTTGTCATGCCTGCAGCTGAGGGATGGACTCCGCCCGATTGGCAATCTATGTCGGGGGAGGACCTGAAGCAGCACCTCGCGGCCATTCGAGAACTGGCCGAACGCTCCGTCAGCGGCCCGTTGCCCTTCGAGGAGGGCCATCCGATTCAGCTGAACGACGACGGCACAGTTCGGATGCCCGAAATGCCGGCGGGCAAGCACAGCCACATTGTCTGGCGGAACTACGCGGTGGCCGGCCAGCCCCAGGCGGTCTCGGCGGATCTCCATTTCGATGCCCTGATAGACAAGCTGAAGTACCTGCGGAATCGTGAGCGCCAAGACGTGAGCATCCAGGTCTTTCCCGGCGGTTACCTGCTGGAGATGGTGCTCGCCGCGGAAGGACCCGGCGGCGAGCCTGTGCGCATCCAGGCCGGCATGGTCTACTTCCTGAACGAGAACCTAGAGCTGGTCCGCCTCCACGAGTACATCGACTCGGTGGACATGCAGGCCCTGCTGTAGCCCCGCAGACGCCACGCCAACCGGGTGCCGCTCGCCCGCGTGCTCAGTCGAGGTCCGGAAACCGGTCGGCGCCGGCCTCGTGCTCGAGTCGCAGCGTGTTCATGGTGAAGGCGACCAGGTGGTACTGGCCGACGAGCATCGGCAGTTCGATCAACTGCTTCTCGTCGTATCGACCAGCTAGGACCGCCCAGGTCTCGTCGGATACGCACGAGTCGTCGTGGAGTTCGTCGGCGGCCCGCAACAGCGAGGCGTCGAACCGGTCCCATCCCGGCGCGGCCGGACCTCTGGCAGTCCGGATCAGCTCATCGTCGGTGATGCCGGCTTGGCGTGCCAGCCGGCAGTGCTGGCCCCATTCGTACTCAGCCCCGCACCGCCACGCGGTTCGCAGGATCATGAGCTCTCGATCCCTAACTGGGATCTTGCCGGCCAGGATCTTGCCGCCGAACGGGATCCATCGTCGAAAGAGCCCCGGATGACGGACCAGCGTCGTCCAGAGGTTGATCGTGCGGCCGCCGCCGCCGGGTCCGGCCGCGAACGCCAGGAGCTCCCTCGCAAAATCGTCCCGCTCAGCTTCGGGCAGCGGCGGTATGCGGGGTTGGCCGGTCTGGTGGGACATCTGCGCTCCGTGGTTGGGTCGGTCGTGGCGAGATGCACGATTGCCGTCAACACTATGGGGCCACGACGATGGGCTGTCACCTCCTCGCGGTGCAGCGTCGTATTCGCGCCTCGATCTGCCCGCCCATGAGGCGTGGCAATAGGGTGCGAGGCTGTGAACGCTGCTTCGATCGAGGCTGACCTCGACGCGTTCGTCGAGCAGGCGAGCGGGTGGCTCCGCCAGAACGCGCCGCCGCGGCGTCGCCAGGAGGGCGAACAGCCTCGAGTCTGGGGCGAGGGGGACTTCAGCGTCGCAGTGTTCCACAACCTCAGCTTCGATGAGGAGAAGAAGGTCCTCGACGATCTCGTTGCATGGAACGCCCGCAAGCGGCAGTTCGGCTACCACGCTGTCGATTGGCCTGCCGAGTTCGGTGGGCTCGGGTTGACGAGAGCCCACGCGGTGGCGTTCAATCGTCTCGAGCGAGAATACGAGACGCCGCCGAGCCACGAGTTGTTCCCCGTGACGAAGCGGCTCGTCGCTCCCACGATCGCTCACTTCGGAACCGCAGAGCAGAAGTCCCGGTTCCTCAGGCCGCTGCTGGCCACCGAGATCCTGTGCTGCCAGCTGTTCAGCGAGCCGGGCGCAGGCTCCGATCTGGCCGGCCTCGGTTGTCGGGCCGCGCGCGATGGCGCCGAGTGGATCGTCAACGGGCAGAAGGTGTGGAGTTCGGGGGCTCAGTTCGCGGGCTGGGGATTGCTCATCGCGCGCTCTGATCCCGATGTCGTCAAACACAGCGGCATGACCGCGTTCATGTTCCCGCTCGACCATCCCGGTGTCGACATTCGCCCCATCAGACAGATCAGCGGCGGATCGTCGTTCAACGAGGTGTTCATCAGCGACGCGAGGATTCCCGACGACCTTCGCATCGGCCGGCCCGGCGACGGCTGGAAGGTCGCGCTGACGACGCTCGGCTACGAACGCGACCGGTCCGGGGGCGGTGCCTCCGGGGCGACGGGAGGGTCGTGGGAGCAGCTCCTCAACACGGCGAGGATGGTGGGTGTCACCGACGACCCACCGATTCGTGAGGCGATGATGCGCATGTACGTTCACCGGCGAGTGGAGCAAATGCTGAACCGGCGTGCTGCCGATCTGGCCCGCAGCGGTCAGCCGGGGCCCGAGGGTTCGTTGGGCAAGATCTTCTGGACGGAGGGCATGAACTTGATGTCCGGCGTGATCTCGCGGGTGCTCGGGCCGCGGCTGGTGGCCGACACCGGGGAGTGGGGCACCTACGAGTGGGGTGAGCACCTGCTCGGCGCGCCGGGATATCGCATCGCCGGCGGATCCGACGAGATCCAGCGCAACATCATCGGTGAGCGGGTGCTGGGCCTGCCACGCGAGCCCCGCGTGGACCGCGATCACCCGTGGAAGGACGTGCCGCGCTGACGCTGTTGCCGGATCTCTGATCGAGCCGGTCAGACGCCGACAATCACCGCCCGCTTCCCCGTCCGCGGCCCGTGCCGTGAAACTAATTTGCCAAGCGTTCTATTCTTACGGAGCGACGGGACCCGAGGGAGAGTTCGATGAGTAGGCCACAGCTGGTGGCGATGGCCAAGCGGAACATCGCCCACACGAAGGCGAACCTCGGCGATCAGGAGCCGGCCCCCTTCCTCGTGCCCACAACCAACTACACGGATCCCGAGCGGTGGCAACTCGAGGTCGACAAGGTCTTCAAGCGCGTCCCGCTGATGGTGGCGTTGGGCGGCGAACTGCCCGAACCGGACTCCTACAAGGCGATGAGGGCCGCCGGTGTGCCCATCCTGGTCGCCCGCACCCGCGATGGCGAGGTCAAGGCCTTCGTCAACATGTGCAGCCACCGCGGCGCGATCGTGGTGGCCGATGGCTGCGGCACAGCACGCGGGTTCTCGTGCCCCTATCACGGTTGGGCCTACGACACCGGGGGCCGTCTGGTCGGCATCACGAACCGCAGCGAGTTCGGTCCGGTCGACACGGAAGGCCTCGGTCTGACGCCGCTCCCGGCCGGCGAGCGCGCCGGGATGATCTTCGTGGGGCTCACCCCCGGGGCCGAGCTCCATCTCGACGAGTTCCTCGCCGGCTACGACGAGGTGCTAGCGCACTTCGACTTCGGAAACTGGCACCTGGCCACCCGCCGCGAGATTGAGGGACCCAACTGGAAGCTGGCCTACGACGGCTACCTCGACTACTACCACCTCCCCATCCTCCACCAGAACACCTTCGGCCCCGATGCGAGCAACAAGGCCATCTACCACGTGTTCGGGCCTCACCAGCGAATGTCGAGGCCCGACCCCTCGCTCCTCGAGTTGGCTGACTCTCCCGACGAATGGGACATCGATGCCACCGTGAACGGCGTGTGGACGATGTTCCCGAACGTCTCCATGGCGATCTATGCCGGCGAGTCCGTCCTGTTGTCGCAGCTGTTCCCCGGTCCCACACCGGATCGATCGATCACCGTTCAGTCCTACTTCCTGGCCGAGCCGCCGGATGAAGCCGCAGCCGCCAAGGCCGCCGATCACGCCGACCTGCTCGAGAAGGTCGTTAGGGAAGAGGACTACACCACCGGCTTCGGGATCCAGACGGCCATCTCGACCGGCGCCAAGCAGTCCTTCGTGTTCGGTCGCAACGAGGGCGGCGGCCACCGATTCCACAGTTGGGTCGAGCGTCTCATCGGTGCCGATGATGCTGAGCTGGGCCCGATCTTCGAGTCTGCAAGGCTCCAAGCGCGCTAGCCGGTCTGGCACGCGCCAACAGAACATGTCTAATATGGTCCGGCGCATATTGTGCCGATGTGATCGCCGCTGAGGTTGCGGTGACGCGGGCACCGCGGTCCGAAGGGGGATGTGACGTGCGATCTGTCGAGAGCGAAACCTCGTACAAGGAGGGTTCCAAGAAGGCGCTGCGATCGTGGCGCTTGCTGCTAGCCACACTGCTGGTCTTCAGCCTTGTCGCCGCGAGCTGCGGCGATGACGAAGCCGCTCCGGACACCAGTGCGGCCGATGCCGCCGCGCTCGAGCAGGCTGAGGCCGCCGCGGCCGCGGCTGAGGACGCGGCCGCCGCGGCCGCCGCTGAAGCTGACGCTGCCGCGGCCAGGGCCGCTGACGCCGAGGCAGCCCTCGATGCCGCCATGGCCGAGGCCGAGGCCGAGGGCGCGACGGACGCCGACGCGGTCGCCGAACTCGAGGCAGCATTGGAGGCGGCTGAGGCAGAGGCGGCTGCCGCCATGGCTGAGGCCGACATGGCCGCGGCTGAGGCAGAGGCGGCTGCTGCCGCCATGGCTGAGGCCATGGCCGCCCCCGAGCCCGAACCGGAGACCTTCGACATCAGGATCGCGATCGGTCCCGACATCCAGGACATGGATCCGCAGCGCAGCAACGCCGTTTGGAACACCATCATGCTGTGGGGCAACGTCACCGAGGGGCTCGTGACGACCGACGACAACGGGGTTGTGATCCCCGAACTGGCTGAGTCCTTCGAACTCATGGACGACAATCTCACCTGGCGTTTCAAGCTGCGTGAGGGCATCTCGTTCCACAACGGCGAGCCGTTCAACGCCGAAGCCGTCAAGTTCAGCCTCGACCGGATCTCCGGTGAGGAGTTCGGGTCGCTGATCGCCAACTACTTCAAGGACTACGCGACCACCACGATCGTCGACGATTACACCGTCGACGTCATGACGGCCCAGACGTCGCCGGACTTCCTGGTGACGCTCACGTCAGCGCAGATGGTCCCGCCCGTCTACACCGCGAGCTACCCCACCGCTCAGAACAACCACGCGATCGGGACCGGGCCCTACACGTTCACGTCAAGGTCGGCCGACCAGGTGGTGATCACCAAGAACGCCGACTACTGGGGCGGACCTCCCCCAGGGCCTGACACGGTCACCGGCTACGCCCGTCCGGAGGTCTCGTCGAGGATCGCCGGCCTTGCCGCCGGCAACGAGTTCGAGGTTGCCCTGGACATTCCTGGCGACCTCGTCGGCGAGGTCCCCGCGGCCTCCTACAACGCCCCCAGCGGAACGATGATGCTCTGGCTGAACGGCTTCAACGGCATCACCGCCGATCCGCGGGTCCGTGAGGCCATCGTGCTGGCCGTGGACCAGGAGGGCATCCGGACCGCACTCATCGGCGGCGACAACTCGGTCAGCGGCCAGTGCCAGTTCGGTGTTCCCGGCAATGCGGGCTACAACCCGAACCTGGCCGAGCAGGCATACGACCCCGACCGGGCCCGGCAGCTCGTCGAGGAGGCCGGCGCGGTCGGCGGGACGCTCAGGTTCGCAGTGCCGACCGGCCGTTATGCCGCCGGTGAGGACATCGCCGAGATCGTCGTGGATCAGCTCAGTGCCGTCGGTCTGGAACCCGAACTCATCCTGTCGCCCTACCAGGAGTGGCTCCAGAGCCTGTTCGAGCCTCGCGACAGCCGGGCCGAGCTGTTCTTCACGCGGGCCGGAGGGGTCACGCCGAGCGTCTCGAACGCATGGAACCTGTTCGTGATCGAGGACGGGAGGCTGGAGATGATCGGCTACGACAACTATCCGGGTCTCGGCCAGGTCGTCCTCGATGCCCTCGGTGAAGTCGACTCTGCCAAGCGGACCGAGCTGTTCGCCGAGGCGACCGAGGGCGTCTGTGGAACGCACGGCTTCGCATTCCTGTACAAGGAGCGGGGCATCGTCGGCCACGTCGAGAGCGTCGACATCCCCGATCGGGCCGATCCACGCATCCACTGGACCTCCGTCAGCAGAACGGGCTGACCAGCACTAGAGGCCGAGCGGGTAGGTGAGCGAATGGGGCTCATACGGGCGAGGCCGTGGCCCGAGCGGCCCGTGAGCGCAGCGAACAAGAGCGGGAGACACCACGTCCCAACGCGACCCGGTTGCGCCTGCCCGCGCACGTTCTTAGGGGATGGGTGCGGGGTGACGAGCACTGAGTGACACCGGTTTGAGGCGGGGACACCCGTTTCGCCACAGTCGAACTCAGCCGCTCTCACCCCGGACCACACCCCTGCGTTCGAGCGGCAACCGGTGAAGCGCTACCTGCTCGGGCGGGTCGCTCAGTTCGCGATTGTGATCGGCGGGGCCCTGCTGATCACCTTCATCGCGCTGCACATCGTCGGCGATCCCGCCACGCTGGGTCTCCCGATCGGCACGCCGGTCGAAGCCATCGAGGCCTTCAACGAGACCCACGGCTTCGACGATCCGTTCCTCACGCAGCTCGGGCGGTTCTTCTGGGACGCGCTGCAGGGCGACTTCGGCGACTCGTTGTGGCTCGGCGGCGACTCCCTCGACCATGTGATCGGGAGGCTTCCCGCCACGCTGATGCTGGTGGCGCCCGCAGTGCTGGGCGGCGGCCTGCTGGGGGTGCTGATGGGGTCGATCGCGGCCCGCAAGCCTGACTCGGCCCTGGGCAACGGACTCAACGTGCTGTCGTACTCGGTGATCTCGATTGCCGAGTTCTGGCTGGCGATCATGCTCGTGCTGGTGTTCGCGGTGAACATCGCCTGGCTGCCGACCGCGGGGTACGACCCGAAGCCCCAGGTGATGATCCTGCCCATCCTGGTGCTCGCGCTGCGTCCCTTCGCCCAGAACTTCCAGCTCACCCAGGCCACCATGTCCGCCGAGTACGGCAAGCCCTACATCCTGGCGGCGCGGGCCAAGGGTCTCAGCGAGGGCCAGGTTGCCCGCCGCCACGTTCTCAAGAACGTCGCGGTGCCGGTGGTGACCCTGCTGCTGTTCGAACTCGGGCGGGTGTTCGTCGGCACCGCCATCATCATCGAGATCGTCTTCGCCTGGCCCGGCATAGGACGCCTGGCCGCCAATGCCCTGTTCAGGGGGGACATCTTCCTGGTGCAGGCCGTCGTGATGGTGGCCGCCACCGCGACCGCGGTGCTGAACCTGCTGGCCGACCTCTTCTACTTCGCGGTGGATCCCCGCACCCGCCACCTCGTCAAGGCGAACCGGCAATGAACGCTCACCGGCTCTGGGCCGAGCTGCGGCGGCGCCCCGTCATCATCGCCGCGATCATCGTTGCGGTCGCTCTGGTGGCCTCATCCGTGCTGGTGCCCCTGCTCTCGGACCTGGACGCATCCGCGCCCAGACTGGCCAGGCGGCTCCAGGGCCCGTCGTGGGCCGGTGGTGAAGGCGGCCTGCTCGGCACCGACTCGCTGGGCCGGGACCTGTTCCTGCGGATCATGCACGGCATGCGCACCTCGTTCGCCGTCGGGGCGCTGGCCGCGCTCCTGGGCGCTGCTCTGGGAACGCTGATCGGGCTGATCTCCGGCTACTTCGGCGGCGCGGTCGACGCGGTGCTGATGCGCTTGACCGACATCGAGCTCGCCTTCCCCGGGATCCTGCTGGTGATGGTGCTCGTACGGGTGCTCGAGCGGGGCATCGTCGGGCTGGTGATCGTGCTCGGCTTGATCTCGTGGATGCTGTATGCCCGGGTCGTGCGGGGAGCGGTGCTGACGCTGCGGACCAGTGAGCTGGTCACCGCAACCACAGGGCTGGGAGCATCCACCCCCCGGATCCTGTTCGTGCACGTGCTTCCCAATGTGGCTGCCGCGGCCATGTCGCTGATGGCGGTGACGTTCGCGGCATTGATGCTGGCCGAGGCCAGCTTGAGCTTCATCGGGTTCGGGGTGCAGCCGCCCCAGATCTCGTTGGGCTCCATCTTGTCGTCGGGCCGCGACTACCTGTCGACGAGCTGGTGGGTCTCGACCTTCTCAGGGTTGTTCCTGCTGCTCGGCGTGCTCAGCACCAACCTCATCGGGAGCTGGCTGCACCGGGTCACCGATCCCCTGACCGTCCGGATCGCGTCGTGACCGCGCCGCTGCTGGAAGTCCGTGATCTTCAAGTCGCCTTCCAGAGCCGCAACGCTGCGACCCGGGTGGTGCCCGTCACCGACGTCAGCTTCGACATCCGTGCCGGCGAGCGGGTCGGGCTCGTCGGTGAGTCGGGAAGCGGCAAGAGCCTCGCCGCCCTGGCCGTCATGGGCCTTATACCCCGGATCGGTGGGGAGATCGGGCCCGAGACGTCGATCGCGTTGAACGGGGAGGACCTGCTGGCCAAGAGCGAGAGAGAGTTGCGTTGGATCCGGGGCGGCCAGATCGCCATGATCTTCCAGGATCCTCTGTCCTCGCTCAACCCCGTCCTGAAGACCGGGCGCCAGGTCGTCGAGGCGTTGGAGCTGCACCGCCCCGATCTCGACAAGAAGGAAATGAGAGACGTCGCCGTCGACCTCCTCGATCAGGTGCATCTGCCCAGGCCGGAGCGTCTCATGGACTCCTACCCCCACGAGCTGTCGGGCGGGATGCGCCAGCGGGTGATGATCGCCATCGCTCTGGCCGGCGACCCCCGCCTGCTGATAGCCGACGAGCCGACAACGGCCCTCGATGTCACCATCCAAGCTGAAGTGCTCGATCTGCTCCACGAGCTGGGCGAGGCCCGCGAGCTGGCCGTCCTGCTCATCACCCACGATCTGAGCATCATCGCCGGCTTCACCCACCGTGTGCTGGTGATGTACGGCGGGCGGCTCGTCGAGCAGGCGGGAACCGGTGAGCTGTACGCAACTCCCCGCCACCCGTACACGGGGCTGCTGCTGCGATCCATTCCGCCGCTTGACCGCACCGAGGATCGCCTCATCGCAATCGCAGGGTCCCCGCCCGAGCCCGCGGCCCGCCCCGATGGGTGCGGGTTCAACCCTCGGTGCCCTTTCGCCGCCGAACCCGTATGCACAACGGAGCGCCCCCCGTTCATCAGCCTCAACGACCCCGCCGCCCCGTCCCGGGCAACGGCGTGCGCCCGGGTGGACGAGATCGATCTGGCGTCGCTGGCGCCCGCAAAGTCCCCTGCCGACGCCAAGGCCGACGCCAAGACCGACGCCAAGACCGACGCCAAGACCGACGCCAAGACCGACGCCGCGGTCAACGACGAGGTGCTCGTCGAGGTCGATCGCCTCTCCAAGACGTTCAGGATCAAGGGTGAGGGCCTCGTCGGCCACGAATTGATCACAGCCGTCGATGGCGTGTCGCTGGAGTTGCGGCGCGGCGAGGTGCTCGGCATCGTCGGGGAGTCCGGCAGCGGGAAGTCCACCCTGGCGCGGTGCATGCTGAATCTGATCGAGCCGACCAGCGGCACCGTCCGCTTCGAGGGCGAGGACCTCGGCGGTCTCAGCGCCCGGCAGTTGCGCCGGCTGAGGCTCCGGATGCAGATGATCTTCCAGGACCCGGCCTCATCGCTCGATCCCAGAATGCGGGTGGGCCGCATCCTCGCCGAGCCCCTGCGCATCCACGGCCTCTTCCGAACATCCGGTCACGACGAGCCGGCGTTGCAGGACCTGATCGAACTGGTGCAGCTTCCGCCCGACGCCATGAGCCGGTTTCCGCACGAGTTCTCCGGCGGGCAGCGCCAGCGCATCGCCATTGCCCGGGCCCTCACCGCTCGGCCCTCGCTGCTCGTGTGCGACGAGCCCGTGTCCGCTCTCGACGTCTCGGTGCGCTCATCGATCCTGAACCTGCTCGCCGACCTCCGGGAGGAGTTCGGGCTCACGATGGTCTTCATCGCCCACGATCTGTCATTGGTCCGCTATCTGTGTGATCGAATCGGGGTCATGCACCAAGGCCGCCTGGTCGAGCTCAAGGGCACAGAGGACCTCTTCGCTGATCCCGTCCATCACCACACCCGCGAGCTGCTTGCCGCCCAGCCGGTGCCCGATCCGGTCACAGAGCAACAGCGGCGCGCCCACCGCCGGCACCTCGTGGAGGTCGCCCGGTGACTGGTCGTGGCGGGAGCGAGGCCTCCGAGGGCGCTGCCGCGGAAGCGCCCTCGGAACCATCGGCAGCGTCTCGCCGGTCGCCCAACCCCCGCGGCCGCCCGCCGGGAGACACCGCGGCGAGGACCAAACAGGCGCTGCTGAAGTCCGCCCGGCAGGTCTTCGCCGAGTACGGCTACCACGGCGCCACCATTGCCGAGATAACCCGCCGGGCCGAGGTCAGCACGCCGGTGCTCTACCACCACTTCGGGAGCAAGGCGGGACTGTTCAATGCCGCGATCGCGGAGGTGGCGGATCTCTTGGCCGCGTCGTGGGGCAGGACCATCGTCGGCACCGGGGACCTCCGCAGCAAGATCGGTGCCATGCTCGACACCGCCGTCGAGATCCACGCCGCCGATCCGGAGCTGGCCCGCTTCATGCTGGCTGCCCGCATCGAGGCAACTCGCGCCCCGGAGCTGGTGGCGGTCTCCGAGTACCGGGGCTCGATGGCCGACCTGCACCGCTCCCTGGCGCTTGAGTCGGGTCTCGACCCGGAGCGGGCCAGCGCCGTGGCCCATGTGTTGGGCACGATCTTCGCCGGTGTCACCGTCATCGCGGTGGCGTCGCCCCTGGACTACGACACCGCGGTCGAGTCGTTTCGATCCCTCCTCGACAGCGAACTATTCGACAGCTGAACACAACGCAAGGGACTCATCCATGGACTACCGCATCATCAGCGCCGACTCGCACCTGGAGATCCCCATCGACCGCTGGGTGCACCGGGTGCCCGACGAGCATCGAGAACGAGCGCCTCGAAGCATCCGGCTGGCCAACGGAGGCGACGCCTGGCTGATCGAGGGTCGTCCCCTGTGGGCTGTCGGACTGGAGCTGTCGGGCCGGCCGGCCAAGGAGTACCAGCCGACCGGATTGAGCTACGAGGGGGCCGCAGGAGCAGGGCCCCCGGAGCAGCGCGTGGCCGAGATGGCCCGAGACGGCGTCGACGCTGAGGTGCTGTTCCCGGGTGTGGGCGGGGCCAACTTCTGGCGGGGGATCGCCCACGACGACGCTTACCGGGCAGTCATCCACGCCTACAACGAGTTCCTTGTTGAGGACTATGTCGTTGCCGATCCACGGCGCCTGCTGGCACTCGGACTCATACCCGAGACCGGACTCGACGAGGCCCTCAGCGAGCTGCGCTACTGCGCTCGGGGCGGCCTGAAGGGCGTCTGCTTGAACGGATGGCCGTGTGGCCGCAGCTACCCGACGCAATCCGACGACGTCTTCTGGCGTGAGGCGATGGACCTCGGGATCGCCGTGACGGTACACATCCAGCTTCGCTACGGCGGCGCGGCCGACGGACCCGCGTATCCGTATCCGAAGTCCCCGCCGCCCGACATCCACCCCATGGCCAAGGATCCTCTCCGCCATTTGGCCGCATTCGACCGCCGGGGTGGGCTCAACGCCCTCCAGCTCGTGTTCGCGGGCACCTTCGACCGGCTCCCAGACTTCCGCATCTACTTCGCGGAGACCTTCATCGGGTGGCTGCCGATCTTCTTTGAACAGGTCGACATGCTGTATGAGCACACCATCCATTGGGCAAACGAGTACGTCGGCCTGCCCATGCTCGACCACCTTCCGAGCGAGTACCTGCGGCGCCACATCTACTGGGGATTCGTCAACGATCCCTTCGGTGTGAAGGTCCGCCACGACGTCGGCGTCGATCGAGCGATGTGGTCGAGCGACTTCCCCCACAGCGTCACCACCTGGCCTGATTCCGCCGCCGCCATCGACACCATGTTCGAGGGCGTCGCGGCCACCGAGACCGCCCAAATGGTCTGCGGCAACGCGCTCGACCTCTTCGGCCTCGGGGATTCCTAAGAGGCCGAGCGGGCAGGCGGCGGTCCATGCGGAATTGGCGCGAGGAGCGGAGCGAGGCCGTGGCCCGAGCGGCCCGTGAGCGCAGCGAAGGTGAGCGGGAAACACGACGCTGCACCGCGAGGCGGCGTCACCTGCCAGCGCTGTCTCTAGCGGCGGTCGGTGCTACTTGCCGTCCTGCGCTGCAGGCGCGAGAATCAAGTTAATATAGCGAATCGGACAATTCAGCGGGGGACAGTGATGGCTCTTCAGACGGTTGACGAACGTGAGGGGCTCGTCGGCGAGCGACTCATGATGATCTCCTCGGACACCCACGCCGGTCCGGCCTTCGCCGACTATGGCCAGTATGTCTCCAAGAAGCACATGGCGGCCTTCCAATCCGAGCTCGACGCCCGGAACGCGTTCTTCAAGAAGGCAACCGTCGGCAAGGCCCAGGGCAAGTCCGAGGAGATGAACACACTTCAGGAGGAGCAGGGTTTCGGCCCCGGCACCAGGGATCCTGAGGTGAAGGCCCGCCACGAGGAGGCCGACGGCGTCGTCGGCTGCGTCATCTTCCCCAACGGCCCGCGTCCGTTCGCCCCCGAGTACCGCGAGCGGGCGCCGCTCGGGCTCCCGGCGCCCTCGATCGAGCAGCGCGTCGCCGGCGCCCGGATCTACAACCGCTGGCTCGCCGATTTCTGTTCCGCCTACCCGGACCGCTTCTTCGGCATCGCCCAGATCGAGATCGAGGATGTGGACTCGGCCGTGGAGGAGGTCCAGTGGGCCGCGGAGAACGGCTTGCGCGGCGGCATCGCCTTCCCCGGTGTGGCGCCCTCGGGCGAGTATCCGGGCCTCCACGACGAGGTCTACGAGCCGCTGTGGTCGGTGTGCGAGGACCTCAACATGCCGCTCAACACCCACGGCGTCGACTCGATCCCGGCCCAGCACTACCCGTTCGGCCACGTCGCCAACATCCTCCTCACGCTCACCGAGGCGTTCTTCTTCAGCACGCGGCACCTGTGGTGGCTCATGTGGACCGGCGTGTTCGATCGCCATCCGAACCTCAAGCTCACATTCGCCGAGCTGCTGGCTGACTGGATCCCCCGCACGCTCAAGGACCTCGACAGCACCCTCAACAGCAACCTGGGTGCGCGGGGCAAGGCCGTCCTCAAGCTCACGCCGACCGAGTACTGGCAGCGCCACTGCTTCGTCGGTGCGAGCTTCATGTCCCGCACGGAGGCCAACGCCCGCCACGATGTCGGTCTCGACAGCGTGATGTGGGGATCCGACTACCCCCACGTGGAGGGCACGTGGCCCCACACCAAGGAGAGCCTGCGCAACACTCTTGCCGGCATTCCCGCCGAGGACGTGCGCAAGATGCTCGGCGAGAACGCTCTGAGGTGCTACAGCTTCGACGCCGACGAGATGAGAGCTCTGGCCGACCAGTTCGGGCCGACGGTGGAGGAGATCAGCACCCCGCTCGAGGCAATCCCCGACACGCCGCAGGCCCGCTTGGGAATGGCGTTCCGGGACGGCGACCACTGGACCTGAGCCCGTCCCTGCCTGTCACCGGCGCACCGGGCCCGTGACCGCTCGGAGACCACATGGTTGACATGCGGGCGGCCTTCCATCTGGGCGTGCGCGTCGTGGACCTCGATGCAGCCATGGAGGAGCTCGGCGCCGCGCTCGATGTCCGCTGGGCCTCACCACGAACTCACGATGCTCAACCGATCTGGACGCCGGAGCGCGGGTTCCAGAAAGTGCCGCTCCGGTTCTGCTACTCCGTCGAGGGGCCGCTCCACATCGAACTGCTCGAGAGCTCGGGCGGATCGTTCTGGGACGGCAGCGACGCGCCCGGCAACCACCACGTCGGGGTGTGGGTCGACGACGTTGACGCCGAGACCGACCGGCTCATCTCGCTCGGCTGGTCGCTCGAAGCCTGCCGGAACGATCCCAACGGTGATGATGGATACGGCATCTACGCCTACCTCCAGCCACCGACCCGCATGTTGGTCGAAGTCGTCAGCCGCGAGATCCAGCCCTACTTCGAAGCCTGGTGGGCCAGCCGCTGAACCCGGCCGTTGCGGAGGGGAACACAACCTTAGCGTATCATCCGTCCTCAATCGTTGTCAGCTCTCATCGCATTAGTCAAGGTCAGATATAAAATCTTGGTGACTGCTTACGTGTGTAGCCAGATGCCGGAGTCGGCCGTCGAGGCACATCTCCCAGCGCAGCGGCTACCGTGCCGACTGCCACCGAATGAGGACGGGCTGCTGCCCGACCCCTGGACACAACGAGCAGTAAGCGGCCGAGGCTCTCCCTTCCGAGGCTCTCCCTTCGCTCGGTCCAGGCATTCGGTGGCACGAGAGCCCAACGCCCGCTCGAAGGGGCCACCATGCCCATGAAACGCTGCGGACCCGGCACGCCACCGACGACGCCCGTACACGCCACCTCGTCGGTCGAAGCGGACCGCTGGCGCGAGCAGGGCCGCTACATCGCCAAAGGCGCCGCAGCCACGATAATCGGGGTACTCGTCGCCTCGTGGGCCATCGTCATCGTCGAGCAGGTCGGCCATCTTGGCTACGGCCTTCTGCGCCGCGGTGAGCCCGGTCTGCATCTCGGCCAGCCCGTCTTGCAGCTCCATCGCGGCTGTTGCGAGGCCGCTCTGAAAGCTGGGGGTCTCTGCTCTGAACGCTCCGAACTCGGCCTGTGATGTGGCCTCTGTCGTCGTCACCAGTCCACCCCTGTTCCGTCCATACGTTCAGAGTGTGAGGCTGGGAGCATCGGGTCGCGGGCCTGTCTGTGTGTGGGGTCCGTTGGCGACGAGCCCGCGCCATGGCAGCCGCCGTCCTTCCATCGCTTGGGCGGCTTGGCGCATCCGGTCGGTGACGTGGCAGCCGCGCCGGTTGTAGCGGAAGGTGTGCTCATCGACATACCGGTGGAGGTGGTCGTCTGACCACCAGTGGTAGGTGCCGATGCAGGTGCGCTTCAAGCCGCTCCAGTAGTTCTCGATCCCGTTGGTCGAGACGGGCCCGCGGACGTACTCGCCCGCGCTGTGGGCAACCTTGGCGTGCAGATGTCCCATCTCTTTGAGCGGGTCGTAGCAGCGATCGCCGTCGGTGAACACCGTCGAGCCGGGCCGCGTCACATCGGCCACCATCCCGGTCGGGGTGGCGCTGGTCGTGTCCGCTGTCGGGCGGGCCGTCACTCGGTTGGTGGCGCGGTCTCTGACGCCGACCACGGGCGTCTTGTCCACCGCGCCGCGGCCGTGAATCCGATGCGCCCGAACGCTGGCGCGCATGTTCTTGGCCTTGCCGCCGATGAACGTCTCATCGATCTCGACGGGGCCTTCGAAGCCCGGCAGCGACCCGTCGGCGAGCGCTTCGCGGATGCGGTGCCCCAGGTGCCACGCCGACTTCTGGGTGATCCCCAAGTCGGCGGCGAGCTGCACGCTGGAGCGGCCCTCGGGGTTGGACACGACCAGGAACAGGCCCAATGGCCAGGTGTGGGCTCCGAGCTTGGAATCGTGCATGGGGGTGTCGGTCTTGTAACTGAAGTGCCGGCGGCACTTGCGGCACCGGCAGGGCTGGGGTCGGCGGGAGGCCACGGTCGAGATGTTAGCGCTGCCGCAGTGCGGGCATCGCACCCCGTGGGGCCAGCGCCAAGCCGCGAACTGTGTCCCGGCGGCTTCGTCTGTGGGGTAGCGGCGGAAGAACACCGCCAGCGACATTCCGGCCTTCACGATCTCGTGCGCTTTGCTCATGCCCCGTCGCATGCTTGCCCTGGTCGTCCTGGCCGCGCTCGCCGTCGGCTGCGCCAGCGGTCAGCCAGAACGACCACAAGCCGCGCCCACAACACGAGCGCCTACCACCACGGCCGCGGCGGTTCGCCCCGCCTACTGCCGCCACTACGACGACTGGAAGGCGGGCCAGGCCAACGCGGACCGCATCGCCCGTGCGCGGCACCGACAACATCAGCAAATGGTCCGCGGGGGCGTTCGACGAGTGGATGGCCGAGACGGAGCGGTCGATTACGGCTGCGGACCGCGCCAACGACCTCTTGCGCGCCGAGTATCGGGCGGGGCGCATCAAGCCGGACAACTCGTTGCAGCAGGGCGTGTATGTGACCTCGGCCAGCGTGCGCAAGGCCTGCCGGTGAATCTGAGAGCGTGCCGCCATTGCGGCCACAAGGTGCGTCAGCAGACGGCGAACTCAGCACACAAGAGCGCGCCCGCGGCGGGCTCTTGGTGACGGTGCCGCTCGCCGTGGTGCTCGTGCCGCTGGCGCTGCTGTTCTACGGCTGGATGTCCGCGGTGCTGCTGTAGGTGCCCTTCCACAGTGCTACGGTCAGGCTGTGGATGATCGGAGAGGAGACCGAGCGATGAGCACGAAGCCGAAGCGTGGCCGTCGAGCGAAACGGGCGATGCCGGAGCCGATCCCGGACTCGCCGGAGAACATAATGCGCGCCATCGTCAACACACCGCCGAAGACTGACGATGAGTGGCGCTACCTCCAAGATGACGGCGACGGCTGACCAGCCGGTTTGTCACTCACGTCTATAATTCCCATACTGAGGGTAGAGATGATTGAATCTAGACTGGCTCGGATACTGAAGCGATCTATGAGACCGATCGACTATGGATTCGTGCAAGATAATCTGTGTCATCGCGGACGTACTCGAAGCGCTGTCGGTCCAGCCAGTGGTTCCAGAGCTTCCTGGCAGAGGCTCTCAACGGACTGGTCGGCAGGGCGCGGCTGTGCCATGTCGCCGTCTCGACCCGCTTACCGGCCTGTAGCGCTACATCGACTGCTGGAATCAGGTCTGTGTCAGCCGAGACGATGACGGCAACGTCGTAGCGGTCGTCACGAGCACCGAGCGCAATGTCAAGAGCCATGAGTACGTCGATGCCCTTCTCCTTGGCCCGCCATTTTGTCGGTTGACCGGACGACCACTCAATTGGCTCGTAGCGAAGGGGGCGCATCTTGACCGTGGTGAGGGGCAGGGCCATCCACGCGGCGACCTGCCGGGCGAACGCCGATTGAAGGCGGGGATGGCTCCGTGTGCCAGGCTTGCCACGATAGACGGTAACGGCGATGAGATCGCGTGCTGGATCTACCTTTTCGCCAGGCTGCTTCAGAAGCAGACCGAGCCGATGCGGTCGGACGTGGCCGAAAATGGGCGGATCGGTCTGCGGATCGCCGAAGGCCTCGCGGGCACAGTGGTAGACGTTCTGGTAGTCGATGAAGACCGAAACGCGAGTCACGATGCCTTGTACCTCCAAGACGATAAATCCCCGCCATTCCCGGCGCGAGCCGGGAAGGCGGGGAGCAATGGCGACAAGCTATCAAGCGAAGCACGCTTCATGCAACCTTGGGGAATTACAGACGTGAGTAACCGGACGGCGTTCTAGCCGTCGGCGTCGGCTTCAAGGTAGCGCCACTCGTCCGGCTTCTTCGGCGGCGTTGCCAGCACCGCCCTCGCGATGTTCTCCGGCGTGTCCGGGATCGGGTCGGGCCACTCCCGCTCCTGCGGTCGGCCCCGCTTCGGACTGTCGCTCATGGTGGTTCTCCTCTCGGTGGTTCTCCTCTCGGTGGTTCACAGGGCGACGGTAGCACCTGCGGGCGGTCCTGCCTGTTCTGTCAGCAGCGGTCGATCAGCCAGTCGAACGACTCGCGGCAGGTGCTCTGGATGCTGCGCCACTCCCTGATCGAATAGTCGATGCTGTCCAACGTCTCGGTCCGCTCCGACCCGGAGTGGCACGCCGATATGCGGGACCTCATCGTCGATGCCTGAGACATCTGGTCCCGGGCCTGCGGATAGGTCACAGCGATGCCGGCGAAGTCCGCCGCCTGGACGTCGGCCGGCATCAGCTCTAAGCCTGGATCCACCGGCGCGGTGGGGTTTGTGGGGTTGGAGCATCCACCAGAAATGCCTCCTGACGTGGCAGAATACTGTTAATAACGACAGTTATTCCAGCTGCGTGAGGAGGCACTTCCTGTGAGGAGCATAGCGGGCGGGATCGACGGGTTGGAGGCAGTGTTCGACGACGCTTCTTTGGTGGCCGATGCGGGGTTGTTGCTGGCGGGCACGGTGATGGATCGCCTTGGGTTGGAGTCGCTGATCGATGAGACGGTGCGCCCGCCGGGCTCGGCGGGGTCGGGGTCGGGCCCCAAGGTGTTGACTTTGGTGGCGTCGATGCTGGTGGGCGGCCGCTGCATCGACGACACCGGCCGTCTGCGGGCCGCGGCGTCGCAGGCGGTGCTGGCGTTTGGGGTGATGGCACCGTCGACTGTGGGGTCGTTCTTGCGGTCGTTCAGGTTCGGGCATGTGCGCCAGCTCGACAAGGCGGCCGAGCAGGCGCTGGTGCGGGCGTGGTCTGTGGGCGCCGCGCCGGTTGCCGCGGAGATGACCGTGGATTTGGACTCCACGATCTGCGAGGTGTGCGCCAAGGCCAAGCACGGCGCCGCGTACGGCCACACCGCCGTGTTGGGCTGTCACCCGCTGGTGGCGGTGCGATCAGACACCGGCGAGGTGCTGCACTCCGCGATGCGGTCGGGATCGTCGCAGCGCGCCAACGAGCATTTCGCTCGTGAGACTCGGGCCCGCCTGCGGCGCCTGCCGCTCAACTGGCCATCGGCCACAGCCTTCACCACAGCCCTGGGACACATCCGCAACCTGCCCCAGCTCATCTGACCGGCCGCCCCGGCCCGGCGCAGCCGACAAGCACCCCCAGCGCCACCAACCCGCACCAGCCCCCCACACCAGTCTCGCACACCCCAAAACGCGCCGGCCCGCACACACGCACCAGCCCAGCCGCCAACCGGCCCCAACCGTCGAACCCACAAACCCGTCGGTGGATTCAGGCTAAGGCCGTCACCGGCCGACTCCTAGTTCAGCGCCAGTTCCAATTGTCCCGGTTCGGGCGGCTCCGCCGTAAGCGCCGCATAGGGCAGGTGCTTGCCGACCATGCCCCGCACGCTCTCCGCCATCATGTCCTCGGTGTCCAGCGGCCGCCGGTTGTGCTTGCCGGCGAACTCGGCCACGTAGCGGTCGAGGTGCTTGGCCGACATGTGGTGGTGGGTTCCGTGGTAGCCGCGCTTGAGCCCGGCCCAGAACGACTCGACGCCGTTGGTGTGGGCCTTGCCGTTGACGTACTCGGCGACGGTGTGGCGCACTACGGCGTGGCGGGGCAGTCCGCCGTAGGCCTTGTGGTCGTCGGTGTAGACCATCGCGTCGTGGGCTGAGTGTTCGGTGACGAACCCTCGCAGCGTGGGGCCGTCGATGGCTGCCACGACCCTGGATGACACCTTGTTGGTGGCGCGGTCCTTGACCCCGGCGACGGCGGTCTTGGCCACCCCGGAAACGACGCGTCCGAGGCACTGCGACCTCTGGTGGATCACTACCGCACGCGGATCGGCGGCCAGCGGGAGGCGATTGGCGCGCTCAGCGGAGACCGGCGCGACGTCGGCGAGGAACTGCTGCGACGCGCCGGGATGGCCGCCGATCGCATCGAGCGAGGCATCGGCGTGCTGGTCGAAGACCCGGACGCACTGAACGCGTTCCGAGTGGCGAACCGGGCCGTGGCCCGGGCGCTGCGCTGGCGCGTGGGCGACGAGGAGCCTCAGTGGCGACCGGCCCCTGCCGATACTGGCGGTGGACGAGCCGATCTACCGGCGTCTGCCGGCCTTCCTCATCGCCACCGTGGACAAGTTCGCGTCGTTGCCGTTCACCGGCCAGACGGGCGCCTTGCTCGGCGGTGGGGCTGGCCCGGCACTCCGACGCCACCCTGACGCCCCCCAGGGGCGTCGAGTTGCTGGCTGCGACGCGTGTCGACGTCGAGCACTTCCTTCTCCGGTTCTTCGCCGACCTCGTCGACCGGCAGCCCTTTGCCGACGAGGCCGAGCGGACCGAGCGGTTGCGCAGCGTCCGGTCCCGTGTCGTCGACTTGCTCGACTCGTGGCTCACCGTGGTCGCGGACTACCGGGAGGCCAACGTCGAGGTCCAATACCAGCGGTACGAACTCCGCACGCCCCGGCCCCTACTTCGCGAGATGCTCGAAGAGGACTTCGAGTCGCCCCACCAGCGCAAGTTTCGGGCCAACCGCTCGCTACGCGACGTGGAGCCCGAGGTGGACCTGTACATCAAGCCCCTTTCGGCGTCTCGCAAGCGCGGCGACGAGTGATGGGCCGGGGAGATCTCCTCAAGGCAGGTCGTGGTAGGTCAAAGGATATTCATGCTCTTGCTGCGGTGTCGGAAGAGAAGCATCAACCCGCGCGTCGGCGGTGCCGACACTATGCCGACCCGCCCAACCTGCATCGCGGCCGACTGTCGTGCCGCCCCTGTCGTCAGCGTCTCAGGCGGTGACCTCTATCTTTAGGCTGCGACCGACCGCGTCGAGGGCTTCCTGGACCTGCGCAATGCTGGATGCCCGGTCGGGGTCGGTCAGCTGGTCGATAGCGGATGCGCTTGATCCGAGCCTTCGGGCGAGTTCGGACTTGGTGATGCGCTGGGCGCACATGGCCGAGTAGAGGGCGAGCTTGGCGGCAGCCACGGCCGGAACCGCGACGAGCTCCTGGTCCTCGGCCGCGGGACTGGGTTCGGGTATGTCACGCTGGTCATGGACGTATCCGGCCAGAGCCACAGCCAGGGCGTCGGCGGCTAGGCGCATCGCCTCGGGGTGATCCTGCCCACCGGTGATGGCCTCGGGCACGTCGGGGAACGTGACGACCAGCGTCCCGTCACCGTCTGTGGCGAACTCGCACGGATACGCGTAGATCACGGCTCAGAACTCCTTGCCGTCGATGTCGAGCTGACGCAGCATCGCAGCCGGCATGCCCTTCGACAGTTCGCCGCGCCGAAGCGTAGTGAACCGGGGGCCTATGTGCAGGCGTGAGTGGCTGCCCTTCCCCGGCCAGTGTCGAGACGGAACTCCTGTCCGGTCCTGCGGGCGTATCGCTTGGCCCTTCGCACGAATTCACTGCTATCGATCGCACGACCACATACACATCATGTCAGTAAGTTTCACTGCTGTTCCTCTCACGTTCCGTTCAAGCGCTCGACGACCGGGGCGAAGGCTTCGGCGGCTCGCACGCTGACGGTGACGTAGGAGATTCCGTAGGTCTCGCGCCGGGACTCCAGCTGTTCGCAGATCGCGTCGACTGAGCCGATGAGCGTGTGAGCGTGGTCGGCGAAGACGGCGGGATCGGCGCCGAACCGGCCCGCGATGCCTTCTATGGCGCCGTGGCGGTCGTCGGTCACCGTCGTGAAGTAGGCCGCGATCTCCAGCTCGATCTGGTCGAACCGGTTGTCGGCCCCGGCTTTGATCCACTCGATCTTCTGGGCGGTGCGGGCCGCGCTGCCACTGGCCACACCCTCGGGCCCCAGCCGACCGGAGCGGTTGTCGAGGTTGAGGCTGACGATGTCGGCCTCACGGCCGGCCAGGCCCAGCACTCGCGGCGATCCGCCGCCGATCATGATGGGTGGGCCGCCCGGCCGGACCGGCTTGGGCACGCCCTCAAACCCCACGGCGTGGACATGGGTGCCCTCGACGGCCACCTCGCCGTCGCCGAAGCAGGCCCGGATGACCGCCAGCGTCTCCTCCATCCGGTCGATGCGCACGCCGGGACGGTCGAAATCGATGCCCATCGCCTCGTACTCGCCGGCCAGCCAGCCGCAGCCCAGCCCGATCTCCAGGCGCCCGTCCGAGAGCACGTCGAGCGAGGCCAGCTCCTTGGCGAACACGACCGGGTTGCGGTAGTCAGTGCAGAAGACCCGGCAGCCGACACCGACGGTCGATGTCGCCGCGGCCGCAGCCATGATCGCGGGGACCGCGGCCAGGTCCTGGACTGCGTGGTTGGCCGCTTCGAGGGCGGGACCACCGCCGATGTGATGGTCGGCGGTGAAGAACGTGCTGTAGCCCAACTCCTCGGCCCTGCGAGCTTGCTGGCGCCAGTCCGCCGCTGACGCAGCCGCATAGGACTGCACCGCGAACCGGAACGGCTTAGGGGCCGAGGTCATCGCTTACCTCCAGTAGGGGGCTCGCAGCGCCCGCTTGTTGATCTTTCCCATGGCGCTGCGGCCGAGGCTCTCCACGAACTCGACTGACCGCGGGCACTTGATGCGAGACAGCCGCCGGCGGCAGTACGCGAGGATCGCGTCGCCGTCGGGCTCCCAGCTGTCGGCCGCCACCACCAGCGCCCGCATCTCCTCGCCCATCTCGGGGTGGGGCACGCCGATGCAGGCCACGTCATCAACCCCAGGGTGCTCGATCAGCACGTTCTCGGCCTCGGCCGGGTACAGGTTCACTCCGCCGGACACGACCATGTCGGAGAACCGGTCGGTGATGTAGACGAAGCCGTCGTCGTCGACGTAGCCGATCTCGCCCAGGGTGAACACCCCCGGCTCGAGGTGGGCGGCCCGGGACTCCTCGGGATCGTTGTGGTACACGATGCCCCGGCCGGATGTGTCGCGGAAGTAGAGCCGGCCTTCGACATTGGGCGCCACCGGCCGGTGGTCGTCGTTCACCACCACGGCCTCGAACGGGGGCACCGGCCGCCCGACCGAGCCCGGATGCGCCAGCCAGTCCTCGCTCGTGATCGAGCACGTGGTGCCCACTTCGGTGGCGCCGTAGGCGTCGACGAAGATCGGGCCCCACCAGTCGATCATGGCCCGCTTCACGTCGTCGGAGCATTTGGCCCCGGTGTGCGCGACCAGCTTCATCGAGGACACGTCGTAGCGGTCGCGGACCGCGGTCGGCAGGGCGAGGAAGCGCACGAAGTGGGTGGGGACCATGACCGCGGTCTCGATGCGATGGCGTTCGATGGCCGCGAGGGTTGCCTCGGCGTCGAACCGGCCGAGGATCACCGTCGGGACGCCGGCGACCAGGGTGCGCAGCCCCGACAGCGGGCCGGTGTGGTACATCGGTCCGACGACGAGGTGGGTGCCGTACTTCGCGTACCGGTTGCCCCTCAGTGCCTCCAGGTGCTCGGCCATGGTGGCGCCGCCCGCGAACATCGTGGGCGGCAGCTCGGTCCCCTTGGGACGGCCGGTAGTGCCCGATGTGAAGAGCAGGTTGGGGAGGGGAGTCACGGTGTCGGGCGGGTCCGCGTCCCGCCCCTCGGCGAGCCATTCATTCCAGCGCACCGCTTCGTCGGGGAGTCCCTCTCCCCATCCCACCACCACGTTCAACCCGGCAGCCCGAGCCGCCGCCATTCCGCGCGACGCGGTCTCGGGCCCCACGAAGAGGATCCGGGAATCGGACTCCTCCAGGATGTGGGCGGCCTCGCCGGCCGCCAGATGGAAGCTCACCGGAACGGTCGAGGCTCCGCCGAGCAGGCCGCCGAGGTGGGCGAACGCGGTCTCTGCCGCGTTCTCGGCGAACACGGCCACGCGCCGGGCGGGACCGAGGTCGGCGCACAGCAGGTTGCCGGCCGCACGGTTGAGGATCGAGTCGACCTCGGCCCACCGGAAGGTCCGCTCGCTGTCGACGAGGGCCGCCTCGCCGGGCCGGTCGCGGGCCAGCAGGCGCGAGAACGCCGGCACGTCAGTCGCCGTCCTCGGTTCGGAACGTGCCCGAGAGGTCCGGCGGGCCCCGGTAGTGGCTGCTCAGCGCCCGCGAGGCGAACCTCCAGCCGCCGTCGATGCGGACGTAGGTGTCGTCGTAGTGGGCGAGCATGATCGCCGTCTCGCTGTCGGTCCGGAGCGTTGTCTCCTGCACATACCATCGGCCCGAGCCGGTGCCTGCGCCGATGTCAACCTTGACCGTGCCACCGGTGGCGGTCTGCACGACGGCCGAGTAGCGGGCCATCGACCGGTGCCACAGCTCGACGATGGCCTCGCGGCCCTCGACCCGCCTTCCGCCGCCCAGGTCCCAGACCGCGTCGGGGGCCCATGTGGCGGCCCATTGCGCAGCGTCGCGGTTCACCACCGCGTCCGAGTAGCGATGTACGAGGTCCTCGATCTGGTCGCGGCTCACCGGCGACCCCTCCCTCGTCTCACCTGTCCGTGCAGCCCCTAGCGAGCGAGGATGGTGACGCCCGATATGCCCGGCGCCCCGTACACGTGGGTGTAGCCCACCCTGGGGTCGCCGGGGACTTGGTGCTCGCCGGCGTCGCCGCGGAGCTGCAGCACGTTCTCGTACACCTGGCGCAGCCCCGACGCGCCGACCGGCTCGCCGTTGGCGATGCATCCGCCGTCGGTGTTGACCGGGAGGCGGCCGTCGATCTCGGTCTCCCCCATGGCGATCATGTGCTCCTGCTCGCCGTGCTCGCAGAAACCGTTCTCGGCCATGTGCATGATCTCGGCGCCGACCTCGGTGTCCTGCAACTGGGCCACATCGACGTCGTCCGGTCCGATGCCGGCCATCTCGAAGGCGGCCAGCGACGCGTCCACGGTGGGCCCGTCGGCCCATTCGGGCGGGAGGTGGGGTGCCATCACCTCGAACGACCCGAACCGCCGGGACCGCACCGCGGCCGCCTTGAGGTACACAGGTGTGTCGGTGTAGTCGCGGGCCCTCTCCGCCGAGGACAGGATCAGCGCCACCCCGCCCTCGCCGGGGGAGCAGAACATGTACTTGGTGAGCGGGTACGACAGCATCGGCGACTCGCTGATCTGTGCGGCGCTCATCGGCTGGCGGCGCCACGCCATCGGGTTCTTGGACCCGTTGCGGTAGGCCTTCTCCGCCACCCTCGCCAGGGTGGGCTCGGTGATGCCGTGGTCGTGCATGTAGCGGTTGAGCTTCATGCCGAAGAACTGCGTGGTCAGTGCCAGGCCGGATTCGCCGTACCAGTCGCCGAGTCCCCAACTCTCGGTGTCGATCCGGAACGCCCCCCGCTCGTGCTTGTCGAAGCCGACGGCGATCCCGAGGTGGAACATTCCCGCCTTGATCGAGTTGTAGGCCGCGAACAGAGCCGAGCCTCCGGTGGCGCACCCGTTGGCCACGTTGATGAACTGCAGGCCGCTCAGGCCGAGCTTCGCCACCATGGTGTCGGCGTTTCCAGCTGCCTGGCTCCCGCCGAACGCGAACTGGATGTCGTCCCACTCCACGGCGGCGTCGGCCAGGGCTCGCCGCACCGCGACCACGCCCTGGTCCATGCCCGAGACCCCGTCGTGACGACCGAACTGGTGAATGCCGATCCCGACGATGGCGACGTCGCTACTCATGGTTGGTCCCTCCCATCGGGGCGAACGCGAACGTCACGACCTCGTCCCCCTCCTCGTTCACGAACAACGGCTCGATCACCATCTCCATCGCCATGTCGATCTCCAGCTGCTCCGTGTCGGCGACCGTCAACCGGGACTCGACCCGGACCTTGCCGTCGACCTCCACGTAGCCCACGCCGAACGGCTCGAACGATGCCGGGTCGGCGTTGCCCGCGAACGGCGGCGATTTGGGCGGGTAGCCCTGCACCGTCCAGGTCCACAGCTTGCCGGTGCGCCCCAGCTCCACTGCCTCGGTCGACGAGCCGCTGCACTTGGGGCAGTCGTCCTGTGTGGGGAACATGTGGTTGTCGCAGTCGACGCAGCGGCCGGCGATGAGGCGCGGCTCGTTGCTGGGCCAGGTGAAGAGGCCTTCGGTGATCGGAACCTGTCGCAACGGAACCTCCTCGGGGGACGGAACTAACTTACCGGTCAATTCCTGGGGCGGTTCGACTACCCGGGCCGGCCGTTGCGGGAAAACTAATCGTCGAGTTAGTTTTGTGCGGGTGAGCCTGCGGGACTGCTTCGAGATGGACGGCAGGGTCGCGGTCGTCACCGGATCGGGGCGTGGCATCGGGCGGGCCATCGCCTGGGGTCTGGCCGACTTCGGCTGCGACGTGGTGGTCAATGCCCGCCGCCCCGACGACCTTGAGATCACGGCCCAGGGCATCCTCGAACGCGGGCGGCGGACCCTCGTGGCACCGGGCGACATCCGCGACTTCTCCGACACGCTCGCTCAACGGGCTGTGGCCGAGTTCGGCCGTCTCGACATCTGGGTCAACAACGTCGGCGGATCCGACGAGAAGACCACCCGAGCGCTCGTCGACACCCCCGACGAGACCTTCCGGTCCCAGCTGGAACTGAACCTCACCAGCGTGTTCCAGGGATGCAGGGCGGCCGCGGCCCGCATGACCGGCGGCGGCAGCATCATCAACATCACCTCGGGCGCAGCCACCCGCGGATCTCCCTTCACCGGCCCGTACGCGGCGGCCAAGGCCGGGGTCAACAACCTCACCCAGACCCTGGCGCTGGAGCTGGCCCCCGCGATCCGGGTCAACGCGGTGGCGCCCGGGCCGGTGATGACCGAGTCGTTCCGCGACGTCGTCACCGACGACCCCGAGCGGATAGCGGAGATCGAGTCCGCCATCCCCCTCGGGCGCACGGGCACCCCGGACGACATCGCCGCCGCGGTCGCGTACCTCGCATCGGATGCGGCGTCGTGGGTCACCGGCCATCTGCTGCTCGTCGCCGGCGGCCGCACCCATCGCACCACGAGCTACCAGAGGAGACACGACTCATGAGTCGTAGCGAAGCCGGAAGCCCGCCCGAACCGGGAGCGGCCCGCTCGCCGGGCATCAGCTACCAGGAGCTGCTCGACACCGACACCCATCCGGTGCCGGATGTGCTGCGCCTGGAGTCTCCCCGCTACATGGGCAGCAGCGACATCGACATCGCCCGCTACATCTCACGCCAGTGGCACGAGCGGGAGGCTCGCACCCTGTGGCGGACGGCCTGGCAGTTCGCCTGCCGCACCGATGACATACCCGAGGTCGGCGACCACGTCCTGTACGAGGTCGTGCTCGACTCCTACATCGTCATCCGCACCGCGCCCGACGAGATCAAGGCCTATCCCAATGCCTGCCTGCACCGCGGCCGGCGCCTGAAGGAGTACGCCGGGCGCTGCAGCGAGATCCGGTGCCCGTTCCACGGCTTCACCTGGACCCTCGACGGCGCCCTGAAGCACGTGCCGGCCCGGTGGGACTTCGGGCAGATCCGCGACGACGAGTTCTCGCTGCCCGAGTGCAAGGTGGGCACCTGGGCCGGCTTCGTGATGATCAACCCCGATCCCGGCGCCGAGCCGCTGGAGGACTTCCTCGGAGAGATCGTGGAGCAGTTCGAGGTGTGGGACCTGGCTGACCGCTACACCCAGGCCCACGTGGCCAAGGTGATCCACGCCAACTGGAAGATCGCGCAGGAGGCGTTCTGCGAGGCCATGCACGTCAACGCCACCCACCCGCAGATCGCTCCCTATCTCGGCGACACCAACACCCAGGTCGACATCTGGGAGAACTTCGCTCGGGCCATCACGCCCGGCGGCACCCCGAGCCCGCTGCTGGAGTGGACGCCCACCCAGGACGAGATGATGCGGGCCATGACCGACACCCGTGTCGACGAGCCCACTCCGTTGCCGGTGTCCGAGGAGAGGTCCATGAGGGCCGCGGGGGCGACCGCCAGCCGGGACCGGTGGCGGCCCGTGGCGGGTGAGTGGGTCGACCGCATGTCTGATGCCGAGATGATGGACAGCATCGACTACACCGTGTTCCCCAACTTCCACCCGTGGGGCGCATTCAACCGGATCGTCTACCGGTTCCGCCCCAACGGCGACGACCATCGAAGCTGCCTGATGGAGTGCATCTTCCTGGCGCCCTTCAGCGGCGACAAGCCCGCCGGTGCGCCGGTGCACTTGCTCGAGGAGCACGAGTCCTTCACCGACGCGCCGGAGCTCGGCATGCTGGGCAAGGTGTTCAACCAGGACCTGTTCAACATGGAGAAGGTCCAACGAGGCCTGGAGACGACCCGCAAGACGGGCATCACGTTGAGCAACTACCAGGAGTCGAAGATCCGCTGGCTCCACGCCAAGCTCGACGCCGCGGTGGGTGCCGAGCGGTGAAGGGCCTGCTCCATCCCTTCACCGGCGCGCTGTATGAGCCCGACGGTGCGGGCTGCGTGCTGGTCACCGACGGCGACCGCCAGGGTCGGTTCCGGCCCGACGGATCGTGGGTCTCCGGCGAGCTGCGGGAGTGCGACCCGCAACTCTGCGGCTGGGTCGCCGGGCCTCGGGTGGCCCATCACCGGATCGCAGAGGCCCCCGTCGACCACTGAGACGGCGGGCCCGCGAGCTGTCCCTCCGGCCGGGACAGCGGCTTCGCTCGCCCGATCCCGCCTTCGAGCACCAGCTTGAAGCCGTCGAGCGCCCGCCGGTGGTCTCCCTGGTCGTGGGACAGCCCGTCGGTCAGGCCGATCGTGAACGCCTCGATGTAGGCGAGCATCGCGGCCCGGTCACCCGGCGCGATCTCGCCCGTGGCGATCCCGCAGTCGACGATGTTCTCGAAGAACTCGCTGCGGCGGGCATCGCCCCGGCCCAGCTCGCTGGTCAGCTCCGGGACGCGCCGGCGATCGATCCGTGACGCGCCCAGGAACCGGGCCAGGGAGGGGTCGTCGTTGTTGAGCTCGTGAGCGGTCTCCAGCACCGCCTCGATCTTGCCCACGAAGGTGCCGGAGCTGCGCTCGGCCGCCGCGAACGGCTTGTAGACCCGCTCCTGCACCTCGTCGAGGACGGCCTTGTAGATCTCGAGCTTCGAGTCGAAGTGGTGGTAGATCGCGCCGGTGGTGATGCCGACCTCGCTCGCGACCGCCTGGTTCGTGGTGGCCTCGTAGCCCAGCTCCGCGAAGCAGCGCCGCGCCACGTCGATGATGCGCCCCCTCGTCTCGGCGGAGCTCGATGCGGGCGGCCGGCCCAGCCGGGTCGACTTCGACGCCATGATCGAAGGCTATTGACTGGCCGTCGGCGACGAGCACGAACCGATTGCCTGATCCGTCCCCCGGGGTGGAATAATTGACCACTCGATCAATTCAGGAGAGACACATGGACTTGGGACTGGCGGGCAAGAAGGCTCTCGTCACCGGCTCGACCAAGGGCATCGGCCGGGCCGTCGCCGAGGCGCTGCTGGCCGAGGGGGCGTCGGTGGCGATCTGCGCCCGCAACGGCGACGACGTCGACCAAGCAGTGACCGAGCTGTCCGCGGCCGGCACCGCGGTCGGCTCGGCTGTGGACGCCGGCGATCTCGGGTCGCTCGAAGCCTGGATCGCGTCGTCGGCCGAAGCGCTGGGCGGCATCGACGTCTACGTCCACAACACCTCGGGCAAGGGCCAGCGCCAGCTCGAGGACTGGACCAAGAACTTCGAGATCGATTTGAGGGCGCTGGTGGGCGGGGTCGCCGCGGCCGCCGACGCCCTGGCCGACGGCGGCGGTTCGCTGGTGAGCATCGGCACCACCGCCACCGCCGAGCACTTCGGGCCGGGCTCGGGCAGCTACAGCGCGTTCAAGGCCGCGGTCACCAACTGGACGCTCGGCCAGGCCCAGGTGCTCGGCGCTCGCGGCGTCCGCTGCAACGTGGTATCGCCGGGGCCGATCTTCATCGACGGCGGCGACTGGGACAGGATCAAGGGCCGGATGCCGGAGTTCTTCGAGGCCACCCAGAGGTCCCATCCCGGCGGCGACATGGGCACCGCCGGAGACGTCGCCAATGCGGTCGCCTTCCTGGCCGGCGACGCAGCCCGACACATCAATGGAGCCAACCTCACCGTTGACGGCGGGTTCCTCAAGCGTGTCGATTACTAGAGGCCGAGCGGGGGGGCGCGTCGACGCCTGCCTCGTGGCGGGCGGCAAGTACCACGACATCGACTTCGCCCGCCGCGAGCTGCTCGACCTGCTGGCCGCGCACCCCCACGTGCGCACCCGTGTCGACGCCACCTACGAGGACACCGACGCGCTGGCCGAGTGCAGCTTCCTGGTGAGCTACACCTGCGACGTGCGGCCGTCACCGCCCGCCCAGGAGGCCATCCGCTCGTGGGTTCAGCGAGGCGGCCGGTGGTTGGCGCTCCACGGCACCAACGCCGCGCTCGACCTGCCCCGGCCCAACGGTGTGGAGGCGCCCCGCTGCTTCCCGGTGTGGGCCGAGACCCTCGGCAGCCAGTTCATCGCCCACCCGCCCATCGCTCCCTACCGGGTCGAGGTGGCCGCGCCCGACCATTGGCTGGTGGCCGGCATCGAGCCGTTCGACACCGATGACGAGCTGTACCTCATGGAGCACGCCGACCGGGGCGCCCTCCAGCCTCTGCTTCGCACCCGCTGGCAGGGCGAGGCCGCCGGGTTCGCCGAGAGCGACTGGACCGCCGCCCCCGGCCAGCACCTCGTTCAGTACCTGCGCCCCCTCGGGGAGGGAGCCGTGCTCTACAACACCCTCGGACACTGCCGGGGCCATTGGGACATGGTCCCCTTGCGGGACTACTACCCGACGATCGAGCGCTGCTCGTGGGACGTCCCCCAGTACTACGATCTGCTGCGCCGGGCGATCCGCTGGGCCCTCGGCGCGGCGGCGTGATCGACTGGAAGACGCGATGACCGGCCCATCACACGAGATCCTGCGAGACATGCATCTGCGCATGATCCGCATCCGGCTGTTCGAGGAGGCCGCCGGGAGGCTTTTCGAGGCGGGCAGGATGCCGGGCTTCATCCACCTGTACGTCGGTCAGGAGGCCGTGGCCGCGGGGGTGTGCGCCGCGCTGCGCGACGACGACCAGATCAGCTCGACGCACCGGGGCCACGGCCATCTCGTGGCCAAGGGGGGCGACCTGTCGCGGATGATGGCCGAGTTGATGGGCAAGGCCACCGGGTACTGCCACGGCAAGGGCGGGTCGATGCACATCTGCGACCTCGACTTGAACATGCTGGGGGCCAACGGGATCGTCGGCGGGGGCGTGCCCATCGCGGTCGGCGCCGGATTCGCCAACAAGTACCGGGGCAGCGACACCGTGAGCGTGGTGTTCTTCGGGGACGGCGCCACCAACATCGGGGCATTCCACGAGGCGGCCAACATGGCCGCCGCGCTCGAGCTGCCCGTGCTGTTCGTGTGCGAGAACAACGAGTACGCCGAGTTCACGCGGCGGGACCGGACGATGGCCATCAACGACGTCGCCGAGCGGGCGGCCGCCTACGGGATGCCGGGCACGATCGTCGACGGCATGGACCCGGTAGCGGTCTTCGATGCGACCACCGAGGCACTCACCAGGGCGAGGGGCGGTGCGGGCCCGTCCTTCATCGAGTGCAAGACCTACCGGTACTTCAACCACCACGGTGTCCAGACGCTGGGGATGAAGTACCGCTCCGACGAGGAGGTCGACCAGTGGCGGGCCCGGGATCCCATCCCCCGCCATGAGGCCCTGATGGCTCGCGTCGGCGCCATGACGCTCGAGGAGGCCGAGGCCGCCCGAGCCGGAGTCGGCGCCGAGGTGGAGGCGGCCGTCGATTTCGCCGACCAGAGTCCGATGCCCGACCCGGCCGACCTGCTCACCGACGTCTATTCCGGTGCCGGTGAGCACCCCGATGCCGACGTCTACTCCGGTGCCGGTGACGGGCGCGTGCCGCCACCATCGCCATGACCGAGCTCACGTATCTCAAGGCGTTCAACCAGGGCCTGCAGCAGATGATGGAGGCCGACGATGACATCTTCGTCGTGGGAGAGGACGTGGGCCGCAAGGGCGGCGTGTTCGGGAGCTTCACCGGGCTGATCGACGACTTCGGCGAGCGAAGGATGGTGGACACGCCCATATCGGAGCAGGCCATCGTGGGTCTCGGGATCGGCGCCGCCGTCTCGGGGCTGCGACCGGTGGTCGACCTGATGTTCATGGACTTCGTGATGGTCGCCATGGACCAGCTGGCCAACCAGGCCGCCAAGCTCAAGTACATGTTCGGCGGCACCGCTCGGCTGCCGATGACGATCACCACCAACGGTGGTGCAGGATTGTCGGCCGCGGCCCAGCACAGCCAGAGCCTCGAGGCGATGCTGTGCCACGTCCCGGGCCTCAAGGTCGTGATGCCCTCCACCCCCTACGACATGAAGGGCCTGCTGGTCTCGTGCCTGCGCGACGACAACCCCACCGTGCTGGTGAAGCACAAGCGCATGTTCGGTGTGAAGGGCGAGGTCCCGTCGGAGCTTTACGAGGTTCCGATCGGTTCCGCCCGCATCGCCCGCCGGGGTGCCGACGCGACCGTGGTGGCCTACAGCCGGATGGTCTCGGAGTCGCTCGCCGCCGCTGACGGGTTGGCCGCAGAGGGCATCGACTGCGAGGTGATCGATCTGAGGTCCGTGCAGCCGATCGACATCGACACGGTGGTCGCCTCGGCCCGCAAGACTAACCGCATCGTGGTCGTGCACGAGGCGGTCCGCTTCGCCGGGCTCGGCGCGGAGATCGCGGCCCAGGTCTCCGAGCACGCCTTCGACCATCTCGACGCCCCGGTGGCGCGGGTCGCCGCGCCCTTCTCCCCGGTGCCGTTCAGCCCCGCGCTCGAATCCCACTACGTGCCGGACGCCTCCCGGATCGCCGCGCAGATCCGCACCACCCTCGACCGCGGCGGGCCCGGGCCCTAGGGGAGCCGCCGTGGCGACCGAGTTCCAGATGCCGAAGCTGGGCCTGACCATGGAGGCCGGCACCATCATCGGCTGGCATGTCGCAGACGGCGCGGTGGTTGAGGCGGGCACTGCCGTTCTGTCGATAGAGACCGACAAGGTCGAGACCGACGTGGAGGCCGGCGCGTCTGGTCGGCTCCACCAGACGGGCGCGCCGGGGGAGACCTTCCCCTGCGGCGCGCCGATCGGATGGTTCCTCGCTGAGGGAGAGGAAGCACCAGGAGCAACCCGGGCCAGTGCTCCGGCCACGGCCTCCGGATTGCCCGCTGATCGTGCACCTGCTACTTCAGCCCCGGCCGCGGCCGCGGGGGTGCCGGGCCGCAGTGGCCGCGGTCGCGTCCTCTCGTCGCCCAACGCCCGCCGAGTGGCCGCCGAGCTAGGTGTCGACCTCGCCGCAGTCGCGGGCTCCGGCCCCGGCGGTCGTATCGTCTCCGAGGACGTGCAGCGCCTTGTGGAAGCGCCGCCGGAGCCCCTCACCGCGGACATGCCGCCGTCTGCCGGTGCGCGACCGGCGCCGCTTCCCGATACCGGCACGAGGCTGGTGGCGACCATCGCGGCGCGCCGGTTGGCCGATCTGCTGGGCGTCGACATCGCAGCCGTTACCCGTACGGGGGCCGACCCGCGGGTGACCCGCGATGATGTGGCGCTCTATGTCAGGCAATGCTTGGCCGGGGCCGGGCCTGCACCCGCGTCTACCCCGCCCGGACGGGCACCCGGACGACGGAGGTCGGAGGGCCGGACCCGTCAGTCCGGCTCCGGCGCCGCTCTGCCCCCACCCTCGCAGACACCCATGGGAGTCGTCCCGATGCGGGGCATGCGGCGCACGATCGCGTCGCGGATGCACGAGTCGCTCCATGACATGGCGCAGCTCACCCTCACCATGGACGCAGCCATGGATCGGGTCGTGGCCGACCGTCGACGACGGCAGGTCGACGGTGCCGCGCCCAGCTACACCGACTATGTGATCGCGGCGGTTGCCGCCGCCCTCGTCGAGCATCCGATAGTCAACAGCCAGATCACCGACGACGGCATCGCCTTGCTGGGTGAGGTCAACGTGGGGATGGCGGTGGCCCTCGACGACGGCCTCATGGTCCCGGTCGTGCGGGGTGCGGACCGCCGGTCCATCACCGACATCAGCGTCGAGACGGAGCGGCTCGCGGCGGCGGCCCGCTCCCGATCGCTGGGACTGGACGACTTCGGAGGGGCGACGTTCACGGTCACTGCGATGGGCATGTACGGCGTCGACGCGTTCACCCCGATCATCAATCCGCCCAACACCGCGATCCTCGGCGTGGGCCGGATACGGCGCGATGTGGACTGGGACGACGACGACCGGCCCGTGCCCCGGCCCGTGCTGACGCTGAGCCTCACCTGGGACCACCGTGCCTTCGACGGCGCCCCGGCGGCCGAGTTCACCCGAACGGTCCGCGAGGTGCTCGAGTCCTGGGGTGAGCGGTGACGGACCCAGCGCTGCTCAGCGTGACCTTCGTAGAGGCTGCCACGCTGGATCGTTCGGACCGGGTTGCGCTGCTAGGCGGGAAGGGCGCCGCCCTGGTGCGGATGACCGAGCTCGGCCTGCCGGTGCCTCCCGGCTTCGTCCTCACCACCTCAGCATGCCGGACGGCGCTCGAGCACGGCTGGTCTGCCGCGCTCGACGACGAGTTGGCCGCCGGGGTCTCGTGGATAGGGCAACAGCTCGGTAGCCGCTTCGGCGATCCCCTCGCCCCGTTGCTGGTCAGCGTCCGTTCCGGGGCTCCGGTGTCGATGCCGGGGATGATGGACACGGTTCTCAACGTCGGGATGACCGAGGCGGTGGCTGAGGCGCTCTCGGAGTGTTCCGGTGGCGGCCCTTTCGGGTGGGACACGGCCCGGCGCTTCGTGCAGTCCTATGCGACCGTCGTGACCGGCGCGCCGGCCGAACTCGTCGGCAGCCTGTCGGCCCGCTACCTAGGACCAGACGACGGCCGGGGGCTGTCCTCGGAGGATCTGGCTGCGGCGACGCGACAGCTTCGGGAGGAGCTCGCGGCGGTCGGACACTCCATACCCGACGATCCCGGCACGCAGCTCCAGCAAGCCGTCCGGGCCGTGTTCGCTTCGTGGAACTCTGAGAGGGCCGAGGTCTACCGGCGGGTGGAGGGCATCCCCGACGACCTTGGCACCGCCGTGACTGTGCAGGCGATGACGTTCGGCAATCTCGGCGAGCGGTCGGGCACAGGTGTGGCCTTCAGCCGCGATCCCAGCACCGGAGCGCCGGGACTCGTGGGCGAGTTCCTGCCCGGAGCGCAGGGGGAGGACGTCGTGGCGGGCACGCACGCAACCCGGTCGCTCGCGGAGATGAATAGCGTGTGGCCAGGCCCCGCTGGGCAGCTCGCCGCGGCCGCGACCCTGTTGGAGCGGGATCTCGAAGACATAGCAGACATCGAGTTCACCGTCGAGGACGGCGTGCTGTGGTTCCTGCAGGTGCGCCCGGGCAAGCGAAGCCCCCGTGCCGCCCTCCGAGCCGCCATCGACATGGCCGAGGACCCCGACTTCCCTCTTGGCCGGGCCGGTGCCCTGGCCCGGGTCGAGGAGATCCTGGCCGATCCGCCCACTGCGCCCGCGCCGGAGTCGCCTGCGGCCACCGTGGAGATCCTGGCTGAGGGCTTGGCCGCGTCGCCGGGCCGGGCGGTGGGCGTGGTCTGCACCGGCATCGACGAGACGCTGGCCCGGGCCGGGCGGGGCGAGCCGGTCACCCTGATCCGCCGGGAGACCTCGCCGGCGGACGTGGCCGGGATGGCAGAGGCCCGGGGACTGGTCACCTCGCTGGGTGGAATCGTCAGCCATGCGGCCGTGGTCGCCCGATCGTGGGGCATCCCTGCCGTGGTCGGAGCGGCTTCCATCGAGGTCCGGGCCGACGGCATCACCGTGGCCGGCTCCCACGTCGCGTCCGGTGAGACCGTCACGGTTGACGGCGACCGCGGCTTGCTGCTCCGGGGCGCCCACCCCGGCAGCCGGGTGGAGCTGGAGGAGGTGCGGGTGCTGCGCGATTGGCAGACCGAGTTCGAACGGCCCGCCGATCCGGGTGTCGCCCCGGAGGCCCCGGTCGCCCCCGGGTTCGACCTGACCGAAGCTCGCCGCGTCGTCGGCCTGAAGGGAGTGGCCTCCGCGGACTCGCTCGCCGATGTGCTCGGCTGCGGGCACGGCGAGGCCGCCGCGGCTGTCGCCGCCCTTGTCGACGAGGGGGTGGCTCAGGAGCTGCCTGGTGGGCGCATTCGCTTGACCAGGGAGGCTCTGGCCGCCGTGGACGAGCTCTATCACCGAGACGCCGCCCGCCTCCGGGCGGAGATCGAACCGGCCATGGGGGACTTCCATGCCGTCGACCAGGCCTTCAAGGCGCTGGTCACGTCGTGGCAGATGCGTGTCGTCGGCGGCGAGGAGGTCATCAACGACCACACCGACGCGGCCTACGACAACGCGGTGATCGTGCGGCTCTGCGACGACATCCACCCTCCAGTCCTCGCGATTGTCGAGAGGGTTTCAGCAGCCGAGCCGCGTCTGGCCCGCTACGGGTGTCGCCTCGCGGCCGCGCTGGAGGCACTCCAGGGAGGCGACGCCCAGATGATGGCTCACCCCCTGCGCGACAGCTACCACACCGTCTGGTTCGAGCTGCACGAGGAGTTGATCCGCCTCTGCGGGCGCAACCGCGCCTCGGAGGCCGCCGCAGGCCGAGCCTGAGCCCATCTCCAGCAGCGGCGTGGCAGTCAAGCCTGATCCACCGATGGTTGATGTCGCGAGGCCACCGTTCGGGTCGCGGCACCCCCTGATCTGATCGGTCGGCTAGATGACTCCGGCACCTCGATGTAGAGCGTCTGCAACCAGTAGTAATTGCTGATTAGTTGCGTTAGCCTCGCGTCGTGGTCGAGATCGAAGACCTGCTGGAAGGGGACCTGGCTACCTCGTCGAGAGCGGCCTGTGATGTGCTTCCCGACATTGTGGCCGCGCTGAACCACCTTGTTCCACGACTCGCCAGCGGTGCAGACCGCACGATCGTGCGACGCTACTTCGTCTTCACCGACGCTGCCGCCCGAACACTGACCGATCTGCCCGCTCGTTCTCCTGAAGCCCTGCCCGCCTCTGTTGTCATGTACGGACTGCTGCGACGCAGCGCCGTCGAGTTGCCTTGGGTTGCGCCGTCATGCGACGGTCTGGGCGCAGTTACCGTGTTCGTCGACCGGTTGAGAGGCGTTGCCGCTGGACTGCCCCAGCACTGTACGAAGGCGCGCCGAGACATCGACGAGCATCGCTTCTCTTGGTTTCTCAAGGCCATGGCGGCAGTCGAACACGAACAGCGGAGCGTCTCGCCGCTGCGTCGGGCCATGTTGACCTTGGACTTGTCGAGCAGCGACATCGCGGATCTCATGGGGGTGAAGCGCCAGGCGGTCGACAAATGGCTGCTGGCAGGGGCCCCGACCGAACGGATGGGCAAGCTCGGCGCGCTAGCCGAAATCGCGGACATCCTCCGGTACCGGCTGCGCGACGGGATGCCGCCGGTTGTCGTCCGGCGCAGTGCCGACGCCTATGGCGGGCGCACCATGCTTGCGGTGATCGCCCAAGGCGATCATGAGTGGTTGCTGCGATCGACAAAGGACAGCTTCGACTACTCGCGCGCGGCCTGAGGCATGCAGACCGTCGCCATCGAGGGTCCCTACTGCCGCGTCGCCGATCCCGAATGGGCCGACCCGCTTGACCCGTCATTCGCGGCGGCCGCAGGACAGCGGTGGAACCCGCCGGGGTTGGCGTGCCTGTACTTGAACCGAGACGAAGCCACCGCCCGCGCCAACGTGCGGCGCCTCTTCACGGGGCTGCCGTACGGCCCAGAGGATCTTGACCCTGCGACCGCGCCGCTCCTAGTCAGTGTCGCGGTCCCCGCTGGGCAAGCGGCCGACGCCTGCTCCGACGACGGGCTCGTATCCCTCGGGTTGCCGGACACATACCCCCGCGACGCCGATGGTGACCCGATCTCTCATAGCATCTGTCAGGCCGTCGGCCAAGCCGTCTTCGACGCAGGCCTGCACGGTGTCGACTACCGGTCGGCGGCCCCCGGCGGGGACCGTGAACTCGCGTGGTTCCCCCGCGGCTCCTCCGCACGGGAGGAATCGCGGCGCGCCTTTGATGATTGGTGGTGATCCGCCCAAGAGGCCGAGCGGGTAGGCAGCGATTCATGCGGATTCTCGTAAGGCGGCAAGCGAGGCCGTGGCCCGAGCGGCCCGTGAGCGCAGCGAACAAGAGCGGGAAACACAGGGCCGCACCGCGAGGCGCTCACCACCTATCCGCGCTCGCTCTAGGGAGAATCGACTACGACCGGACCGTGCGGCGCTGGGCGACAGCCCGCCCTTGGTCGTCCTTGCGGCTACGGCAGTTCGTCGATGGTGACGGTGCCGGCGGTGCCGTCGACGGTGATGGTGGCGCCGTCAGGAATGACGAGTGTCGCGTCCGGCACCGACGCCACGCATGGGATGCCCAGCTCGCGGCTCACGATCGACGCATGGCTGGCTGGAGCGCCGACATTGGTCACCACCGCGCCGGCGGCGAGGAACAGCGGGGTCCACGACGGGTCGGTCTGCACGGTGACCATGATCTCGCCCGGCCCGAGCGCGGAGGGGTCGTGGGGATCCAGGATCACGCGGGCAATGCCGGTGGCTGTGCCCGGCGAGCAGGCCACGCCGGTTAGCACTGAGCCCGCCGCCGCGGCCGCCAGGACCGCCTCCGCCTTGCGGGGCCACTCGCCGACCGGGGGCGCCTCGTGGGTGATGATGTACGGCGGCTCCAGGTCGTAGAGGCTCCGGTGCTCGACCTCGCGTGCGGCCAGGGTCGCGCCGAAGGAGCCCGGGTCGGCCAGAAAGTCGTCCAGCTCGGCTTCCAGGAGCATGTAGATCTGGCCCGGCGACTCGATGTGGCCCGCCTCCGCCATCCGGCGACCGAGCTCGTCGAAGCACATCCGAGCCTCGTGGATGACCCTGATGTTGGTGCACTTCGAGCGCTCCCGAGCGGCCAGGAACACACCCGACGACTTCATGGCGGCCTGGAACGAGCCGATGGCCTCGGAGTCATCGCCCAGGATCTCCTCGATCTCGGCCGCGATCCGGGCCCGCTCGGACGCCTTCCGCTCGAGGGCGACAACGGGGTCCGCGCCGTCGGACTGTCTCCGCAGCACGTCGAGTTGGGCGTAGGCGAGGTCGGGGTTGGTCTCGTAGCTCTCGGCGCCCGGGTCCCACTCGTTGGGTCCTCGGGAGCCGTGGTTGTACAGGAAGACGGCGAAGGCCTTCGCGAAGGCCGTGCCCGCCGGCCGCTCGCCGAGGCCGTCCAGCCCGGCGTCGAACTCTGCCGCCAACTCGTCGCCGTTGCGGATCATCCGCGACAGCGTCCACAGCTCGCGAGCGATGTCGGCGGAGTCGACGTCACCGATCCCGGTGATGAGCCTGAGGCCGTCGTCGGGCCGCCCGAGGTCGGCGGCCACCGCGGCCAGGATTCCCGGCCCGAACGACGCCCCCAGCGATGACGTGACGTGGTGTTTGAAGTTGTCCGTCATCTGGGGCTGCAACGACCGCGCCCGGGCGACGAGCTCCTCATTCGAGACGGTGCCCAGGTCGGGCCGCTCGTCCCGTATGCGCTTGGCGATCTCCTGCTGGTCGAGCACCGGCTGGTGCTTGTCGGTGGACAGCACGTATCCGGCGGTCTCGGTGAGCTTCTGGGCGTGGCGCTCGCTCTCGTGCCATGCCTTCGGCACGTAGGGGGGCACGTCGGGGTGCTCGTCGAAGTAGGCCTCGTCGATCTGCTCCGGGGAGGCGCCGGGCATGCGCACGCCCAGCAGCCGGGCCTGGGTCAGCGAATTGTAGAAGTAGCCGCCGAAGAGTCCGAAGCACTCGGGCGGATCGCCGTACTCGTCGGCGTCGAACACTCCGAAGGTCGCGAACCCCTCACGGCAGCCCAGCACCACCCCGGACTCCCAGCAGAACGTCCAGCCCAGGGGAGTGACCGGGTCGGCCAGCACCTCGCCCGCATTGGCTCGGGTGTAGTCCGGGAACCTCTCGGTCGGAACGCGGTCGATGATCCAGCGGTCTGCCGGCATCGGGTCTCCTTTGAGGTCTCGGTGCGCCTGCTCAGGCCAGGAGGCTGCCTCCGTGGAGGTCGAGGACGGCGCCGTTGATCCCGCCCCCGATGTCGGTGCACACATGTATCGCCATGGCCGCGACCTCATCGACGGTGTTCAGGCGCTTGATCGAGGCCAGCTGCGCATAGGTGTCGAGGAACTCCTCGTAGGTCGTGCCCATGGCCTCGGCGGCCTGGGGCCCGGCCGTCTTCATGATGTCGGTCTCGATGGCTCCGGGGCACAACACGTTGCAGGTGATTCCCGCCGGGCCGTACTCGAAGGCGACAGCCCGGGTGAGCCCGATGATGGCGTGCTTGTTGGTGATGTAGTGCGATATGGCCGCCTTGTCGGCCTGGCGGCCCTCCACCGACGAGATGTTGATGATGCGGCCCCAGCCGTTCTTCTCCATGGTCTGAAGGGCCCGACGGGTGCCCCAGAACGTGGGGTTGAGGCACCAGTTGAGACACTCCTCCCAGGCCGCGTCCTCCAGCTGGGCCACCGGGGCGAAGCCCGACGACCCGCCCGCGTTGTTGACCATGATGTCGATGGTGCCGAAGGTCTCGACGGTCGTGTCGACCAGCCGGTTCACCGTCTCCTGCTCCTGGATGTTGCCCTGCACGAAGATGGCCCGGTCGCCCGCGTCCATCTCCGCCAGCGCCTGCGCGCCCTTCTCCTCGGAACGGCTGCAGACCGCGACCTTCCCGCCTTCGTCGACGATCGCGCCCGCGATGGCCCGCCCGATCCCGCGGGTGCCTCCGGTGACGGCGGCGACTTTGCCTTCGAGTCTCATGGACTCCCTCCTTGATTGGTGTGATGGAGATTACGTTGGGCGACGTTCATGGCCGCAGGTTGGTTACAGGCCGGTGCGGCCGGCCTCGCGAATCATCGGGCCCCTCTCTGCGTGGCCCGGAGCCTCGGGCCGGGCTCCTGTTGTGAACCCGGCGTCGGTGGTGAGGCAGAGCCCGCTGGTGTAGCCGGACTCGTCGCCGGCCAGCCACAGCGCCGCGTTGGCCACGTCGCCGGCCAAGCCCGGTCGCCCCTTCAGCGGGGACATCGGCGTGATCGTCTCAACCAACTCGTCGGCGGCTGCGTGAGGATCGCCGAGGAAGGCGAAGGCGGCCACCGCCTCGCCTCGCCCATGCTGGATGTCGCCCAGCACCACCCGGGCTCCCTCAGCGACGAAGAGCCGGCCGGTTATCTCGCCAAAGCCGCTCGCTCCACCGGTGATGGCCGCAACCTTCCCTTCGAGCCGTCCCGTCGTCGCTGGCCGTCCTCCCTGGTCGGATTCTTGATCGGACCTATGAATGATTGCACGGGATCACCCGATTGCACAAACGTAACCGTGCGCCACTTGACGCTACTTTCCTTCGTCTATACGGTCTGGAGCACACAGGTTCGGCATTTGTCCGACATATGACTCCAAACCCGACGATGCGAAGGAGAAGCACCGTGTCCGAGCTGAACGACCTTGAGGCCATCCGCCGGCTTACCTACGAATACGCGATGGCGGTGGACACGATGCAGCTCGACAAGCTTGTCGACCTCTTCGTTCCCGAGGCTGTCTTCGATCCAGGGCCTGGCGGCGTGCCGGTCATGAACGACCGCGACGAGATCGGGGCGTTCTTCAAGGCGACCTTCGAGGGATCCCGCAACCTGTACCACCTCACGTCCAACCACATCATCGACTTGGACGGCGATTCGGCCACCGGAACCGTCTACTACGCCGCGTCCGGCGTCACCGCCGACGGGGCGAGCTTCGGTGCCAACGGGTACTACGGCGACACCTACGTGCGGACCGCGGACGGCTGGAAGTTCCTGCGCCGCGAGGCCGTCGCCCTGCTCGATCCCGACTACAGCGACTGGGACCAGGCCGAAGGCTGAGTCCGCAGGCCGGCCGCGAGACGGCCCGGCTCAGCGGCATCAACACCGAGCGGCTGCGCTTCATGAGCCTGCTCGTGTCGGCGTTCATCTCGGGCATGGCCGGCGTGGTCCTGACTGCTCGGATTACGGTGGGATCGCCGTCTATCGGGCCGCCCTTCCTCCCGCCGGCGTTCGCGGCCGCTTTCGCGGGCGCGACCCAGCTGCGGGGCGGTCGGTTCAACGTGTGGGGAACCCTGGTCGCGGTGTACCTGATCGTGACCGGCAACACCGGACTGTCGCGGGCCGGAGCGCCTCTCTGGGCGCCCCAGGTGTTCGTGGGCGTGACCCTCATCGTCGCCATCGGACTCACCGGAGTGAGGCGGCGGGTCGCATGATCGACACCGTCGACTTCGTCCCGATGCCGCTCGGAACCCCCAACGACGTGGGGACCTCCGTCGACGGCCGGCCGCTGGTCGACCCTCGGGTCTTCGACAGCACCGAGTTCAGAAGGAACCCCCACCCCTACTACCGCATCCTCCGCGACCACTACCCCGTCTACTGGGACAAACTTCACAACCGGTACCTGATTACCCGCTACGAAGACGTGACCGAGGCCTACCTGGACGACGAGACTTTCAACACGATCCCCAAGGGCAGCTCCAACCTGGTGAACGGGAACACGATCCTGGAGATGGGCGGCCGCGAGCACGCCCGCCGCCGGAGGATCTTCGGCTCCGAGCTTGCCGGCCGGTCTCTCAAGACCCGCCTTCCGATCATCCATCGCATGGCGATGGAGATGATCACTGAGGCGGTCGAGCCGACCGCCAAGGCGATGGTCACCGACAGCCTCACCGGCCGGCGAACGATCGAGTTGGGCCGGGCATTCGCCAACGAGTTCCCGATCCGGGTCGTCGGTGATGTGCTGGGGTTCCCCGCCGAGGCCCGGGAACGCTTCTACTTCTGGTATCGATCGATGCAGGACGGCCGCCCGGGCTCCGAGAAGGCCGGGGCCGGCCTCCAGGCCCGCCAGGATCTCGAGGACTACGTATGGGATCTGGTCGAGGAGCGGCGCCGCCAGCCCGCCTATCTCTACGACGAGCACGGCCGGCGCGCCGGCGAGGACATCATCTCCCGGCTGAGCCGGACCAGGATCGACGGCGGCTACATGTCGACCACCGAGATCGTCTCGATGATCGCGCTGCTCGTGGGCGGCGGCGGCGACACCACTCGGGGAGCCATCCTGCACATGTGGCGGCTGCTTCTGGAGCATCCCGAGCAGTTCAAGGCGGTTCAGGAAGATCCCGGACTGCTCGACGCAGCCTTCCATGAGACGCTGCGACACTCCTCCCCGGTGGGAGGGATGTCTCGTTCCACCAACACCGATGTCGTCATGCATGGTGTCCTCATTCCCGCGGGCTCCTGGGTGGAGTTGGTGAACTTCTCGGCCAATCACGACGAGCGTGTCTTCGGTGACCCCGAGACGTTCAACATCTTCAGGCCCGAGCTGTACACCGGCCGGGAAGTCCAGCGCGGCTGCCGCCGGGACGGGAAGTTCAGCCACGTCGGGTTCGGCGTGGGTACGCACTTCTGCCCTGGTGCCTGGATCGCCCATCAGGAGTCGGTCATCGGGTCAAGGATCTTGCTCGAACACATGAAGAACCCGCGCCTCACCCCCGGCAAGATCCCAAACGATGTCCACGGGGGGTTGGAGCCCATTTTCACCGATCGCCTGTCGCAGCTCTCCGAGCTGTGGATCGACTGCGATGTTGGCTGAGGCCGAGCGCTCCTACGAGGTCTACCAGCGGCAGACCTCCAGCGACATCCCCGTCGTCGTCCCCGCCGGCTTCTGGTCGCGCCCGGAGTTCGCGGCCGATCCCTACCCGACGCTGGCCCTGCTGCGAGAGCATTACCGGTGCTTCCGGGACTGGCACACGAACGCCTTCTGGGTGACCAGTTACGACGAGGCGACGTCGGTGATCGCCGACGAGGCCAACTTCGCGGTGAGGCCCCGCCACGCGTCCTACGGCGCCGGCCTGTTCGGTCGCGACCTCCGTGACGATCCCCCGGTCCGCGACGCGATCGGCTTCGGCATGCAGTCCGCCGCGGAGGCGGTCGCCCGGCGGGCCGCGGACGGACTCCCTTCGGGCCGCGTTGACCTGATCGGCGGGTTCGTGCACCCGTTCACCGTTGGGCTACTGGCCCGGGTGGCCGGCATGCCCGATGGCCAGGCTGGTCGTTTCGGTGACCTGTGGCGGGCGATGCAGGAGGGTGTGGGCTGGCATCCCGGCCGGGCCGACGCCGGCATACGGGCCTTCACGGAGCTGGAGGAAATGGTTGCGCAGATGCTGGCTGCTCCCGGCACCTCGGCGACGCCGAGCGTGCTCTCGGCCGCACTCGACTCGGCCGGCGACGCATCGCCCCACGGCATCGCCCGGGACGTGGTGACGACCTTGCTGGAGCTCGACTTCAGGACTCTGGAGGGCTCGCTCGCGAACCTCTTGTGCCTGCTGCTCACCCATGACGATCAGCTGGAGACGGTGATCGATGAGCCGGACCTGATCATGCGGGCGTGGCAGGAGGCCATGCGCCACAGCCCTCCCGTGATGGAGTCGCACCGTTTCGCGCAGCGTGAGGTCGAGCGGTTCGGGCGGCTGATACCGCTCGGAAGCCTGGTCGTTTGTTCTGCGGGGGCCGCGAACCGTGATCCCGACTTGTTCTGGGAGCCGGATCGGTTCTGCATCACCCGCCAGGACCTGGCCCACCGCGAACCCCGGGGCCAGTTCCGGATGGACGGCCTGCCGTCGGGCGTCGCGCCCGGCCTGGTCCCGCTGTCGAGGATGCCAGCGCTGCCCGCAGACCGGCCGCCGTCGCTCTACGCACTCACCGCCGACGCCGCGATCGCCGCCACGACAGCCCTTCTGGAACGTTGGGACGGGATGCGCCCGGCGTTGACCCATCAGCCCTGTATCGGCTCTCGCTGGGCAGGTGACGACCGCGTCTGCCGGCGTTTGCTGGTCGAACGACGTGATTGACGTGGCCGGGCAGCCGCGGTCGTCTGCGGTCGATGCGGGGATGGTCAAGCCGGTGCTGTCGGCCTACCGTCAGGTGGCCGACCAGCTCCGTGCTCTGATCGTGACCGGTCAGATCCGTCCCGGCGAGCGGCTGCCTTCCGAGGCGAGCCTGGCCGGCCTGTTCGGCGTCAGCCGGGGCACTGTCCGCGAAGCGCTGCGCGAGCTGTCGGCTCAGGCTCTCGTCGAGACGTCCCGCGGCTCGACGGGCGGGAGTTTCGTCACCCGGCCCGATCCCGAGTCGGTGTCGGAGTTCCTCGAGTCCCGTTTCGGGCACATGTCCGGCCTGGACATGGTGAGTCTTCCCGACATGCTCCAGGTCCGCGAGATGCTGGAGATTCCCATCGCCCGCCTCGCGGCGGAGAACCGCACCGAGCAACACCTGGACATGCTTCGCTCCTCGATCGGGATCAGGACCACCGACGACTACCGGCGCACTCTCACCGACGACGGCCCTCCTCACTTCCACACGACGCTGCTTCACGCCGCCGGCAATCCGCTGGTGTCGATCATGGCGCCGCCGGTGTTCAGAGTCCTCCAGTTGAGGTACTTGCGCGACGACCCGCCCGACTTCTGGCGGCTAGTGAGCCACGAGCACGAGGCGATCCTCGTGGCCGTCACCGACCGCGATGCCGATGCGGCCGAGACCATGATGCGCAAGCATTTGCAGTCCCTTCGCGCTGCGTACGAGGCCGGCAGCAGCATGGAGCAACCGGAACCCGACTAGCCGGCCCGGCCAGCTGGGCCGACCTGGGTCGAGCTGTCAGGTCGCGGCCAGCCGGGCACCGGCGTGGGTCGAGTCGTCAATGGAGATCGGGCGGCCGACCCATAGGCCGATGTTCTGTCCGGTGCGGCCGCCGGGCCCCTCGGCCAGCAGTTCCAGCAGCAGATCAGCAGTTTGGGATGGCTGCATCCAGCCCTTGGCGGCTGCGTCGGCCCCGTCGCCTTTCCAGGCGAGCAGCATCTCGGTCACGGTCGCGCCCATGCACAGCGCGTTGACCTGGATGTTGTGCCGGCGCAGGCTGATCGACCAGTCCAGCGTGAGGCCGTTGATCGCCCACTTGGATGCGTTGTACAGGTCCATCTGGCCGTGGCCGTGAACGTCGACGCCCGGCGGGGGGAACACGTGGTCGGTGCAGACGTTCACGATGTGACCGCCGCCTCCGGCGATCATCGCCGGGACCACGGCCCGCCCGAACAGGAAGGATCCCTTGGTGTTGGCGCTCACAATCTCGTCGTAGTCGGCGACGGCTCGGTCCCAGTCGTCGGTTGGCCCTGTGGCGTAGCCGACCCCAGCGTTGTTCACCAGGATGTCGATGCGGCCGTACGCGGCGACTGCGCCGTCGACGACGGTGCGGACATCGTCGGGGTCCGCGACGTTGGCGACATAGCTGAGGCCCCCAATGTCGTGCATCGCGTCGCTGCGGTCACAGGCCACGACACGCGCGCCGTGCGCGGTGAGTGCCTCGCAGAAGGCCCGCCCTAGGCCGCGGGCTGCGCCGGTCACGACGGCGACTTGGCCGTCGAGAATCTTGCTCATGGCTCCTCCGGCGCCGCGATGCGGCTGTGGTCGCTGCTGGCGCGCCCGCTTGGCGTGTCGGGGCCCCGCTTGGCGGGCAGCTCGATGAAGATCTGGCCGTCTCGCACTTCCAGGGCATAGCGGGGCTGGTAGCGCTCCCGGACCCTGCAGTAGCCGGTGGTGACCTCGTAGGCCCACTGGTGGCCGGCGCACACCAGACGGGCGCCCAGCATCACGCCCTCGTTGAGCTTGCGGCCCCGGTGGATGCACACGTTCGACAGGGCCACCGGCTCGCCGTCGTTCCACAGCAGCAAGATCTCGTGGCGGTGCAGGTGCACCACGAGCTTGCCCGCTGAGGCCAGTTCGTCGGCGGTGGCCTCAACCTCGAACCATCCTGTCGGTGCTGCCATTGCTCAGTCCGCCGGCCGTCTCTCAGCCGCTGTCGCCGCCGACCCAGCCCGACCTTGAGCCGCGGCCGCTGCCAGCCTCGTCGTCGAGTCCCACCTGGTCGGGGTTCCAGCTCACGGTCACGTCGCCGCGGGTGTAGGTCTGGCACGCCAGCCGGTAGCCCTCATCCAGCAGGTCGCCCAGCCGGGCCCGCTCGCGCCGCCGGGGCGGGTCGAGGTTCTCGGCGCCCTCCTCGATCAGCAGCCGGTCGGTGCCGCAGTTGCCGCTGGCGCACTGCCACGGAACGTCGCAGTCCTCGCGGATGGCCATGCGCAGCACGTTGACCTCGTCGCCCTCGGCGAACTCCACGTACTGGTCGACGGTCTTGAAGTAGATGCGCGGCACGCTGAATCAGAGCCCCGGTCTCACCGCTGTCTTGAAGTAGATGCGCGGCACGCTGAATCAGAGCCCCGGTCTCACCGCTGCCGGCCGCTCTCTGTCAGCCGACGAGGGCGGGCTCGCGCTCTTCTTCCTCCACCCAGGCGCCGAGGTCGGGCGCGACGTACGTCTCGTACAGCGCCTTGGTGTAGGCGAAGCGCATGTCGGCCGCCTCGCGCACGAAGTGCAGGCAGCGCTGCTGCAACTCGGGCGTGTCGGCGTACTTGAGCACGATCTGGTAGCCCCGCTCGCCGTGGATCTCGTCGGAGGTGATGTGCAGGTCGAAGAACTCGGCCTCCCACTCCGAGAACCCGTAGTTGTTGATCAGCGTCGGGTACTGGGTGCGGTAGATCGACGGCACCTGAGACTCCAGGCCCACGATGAGCGCCGCGGATGACACCACGAAGTTCTCCCGGCCCGACACGTAGTACATCCAGCCCTGCATGCCCTTGGCGAACGGCATGGCGTTGTTGCGGTCCTGCACGTAGGCCCGGGTGCCGCCGCACGCCTCGGCGAAGCGGATCAGCAGGTCGGTGTGGCGGTCGTCGCTGAGTTCCTCCTCGTACATGTTCTGCAGCAGGAAGTCCTTGGCGTCGCGGGCGTGGTCGGGCGTGTTGGCGTACATGAGGCCGAGGTAGTCGCCGAACGGGCCGATGTAGTGGTAGTGGTTGGTCGCCCAGTGAACGAAGTGCTGCTTGTGCAGCTTGCCGGTGGCCCAGGCCCGGCTGAAAGAGGCATCCTTGGCCATGGTGCCCGAGAACGCCTGCTCTAGGGCCACTCTGAACTCGCTGGGTGGCATCAAGTCGGCCATTGCGCTTGCTCCCTGATGGATCGGGATTCGTTGGGTTGGTTCTCTGAGAGGGCAGGGGCGCCGGGGAGAGGTCGGAATCCCCGGCGCCCACCATTGTATACAATAATGGACGTACTGATCGAGCTCAAATCGGGCGGGCTCGGGAGAGGGAGACGGCCGTGCACGAGACCGAGGTTGCCTTCTTCAGCGAGGGTGTCAGGCTGAGCGGCCTCTTGCGCTCCCCGGCGGAGGTGGCGGCCCCGGCGCCGGCCATCGTGCAGGGGCCGGGCTGGCTCGGGCTCAAGGACGCCAAGCTTTACCTGCCCTACCACGAGGCCCTGACCGCCGCGGGCTTCCATGTGCTGATCTTCGACTACCGCGGCTTCGGCGACTCCGGCGGCGACCGGGGGATCCTGCTGCCCCAGTTGCAGCTCGAGGACCTGATCAACGCGGTCACCTGCCTGTGCACCCGCGACGACGTCGACTCCGACAACATCGGCACCTTCGGCAGCGGCGGCACCGGAGGGGGCAACGCGGTGCTTCTGGCCGCGGCCGACCGCCGGGTGCGGGTCGCGGTGTCGCAGGTGCCGGTGGCCGACGGCGAGGACTGGCTGCGCCGGATGCGCCGCGAGTACGAGTGGTACGAGTTCCTGGCCCGCCTCGAGGCCGACCGGCGCCGGCGGGTGCTCACCGGCGAGGGCGAGACGGTCCATCCCCGCGAGGAGATCATGGTGCCCACCCCCGAGCGCCGGGCTTCCAGCGTGAAGGCCGACGTGGACGACCGGATCCCGTCGTCGGTGCCGCTGCGATGCGCCGAGGCGATCATGGACTATCGCCCCATCGATGTGGTCCACAAGGTGGCACCGGCTGCGCTGATGATCATCGCGGTGGCCGACGACGCCACCACCCCCACCGACCACGCCGAGCGCCTCTACGAGCGGGCCGGCGCGCCCAAGAAGCTCATCATGCAGCGCCACACCACCCACTACGCCGCCTACAGGCAGTACGGCCCCGCGGTGATCCCCCAGATGGTCGACTGGTTCCGCGACCACTTCACCGGCGGCGCAGTCGAGGTCCACCAGAGCTTGCCGCCGGAGCCCTCCGAACTGCTGATGAAGCACCCCGACGCCGCCGCCGGCTAGCCGCGCACGGCGCCCGCCAGCCTTCGCCGCCGTCTGTATACAATCTGTCGGCAGTGCTGGCCCCGCTCATGACAGTCCCCTTCCCGGCCGTGTGATGGCGGTGGGCGCGCCCCCCATCGATCGGGTCGTGGCCGGCGGCACTGTGGTGTCCGGCGCCAGGACGCAGCCCGCCGATGTGCTGATCGCGGGCGAGAAGATCGCGGCCATCGCCGCGCCCGGCGCGATCCCGCTGCCGGAGGCGGTTGAGCGCATCGACGCGTCCGGCAAGTGGGTGCTGCCCGGCATGGTCGACGTGCACGTGCACCTGCGCGAGCCCGGTTACGTCCACAAGGAGGACATCAGCACCTGCACCGCCGCGGCCGCGGCCGGGGGAGTGACCACCGTGTTCGGGATGCCCAACCTCAACCCGGTCACCAAGTCCCGCCAGATCCTCGAGGAACTCTTCGACCTCTACGACGCCAAGAGCATCGTCGACTGGAACCACAACCCGGTGCCCAGCGTGCTGGCTGAGGTGCAGCCCATGGCCGACGCCGGGGTGGCCGCCTTCAAGATCTACATGGTGGTCGACACCGGCCGCGACTACCCCCACCCGAGCGGCACCGGCATCCAAGACCACGGGCATCTGCTGCGCATGTTCGAGGCCATCGGCCCCACCGGGCTGCCGTTCATGATCCACCCCCACGACCAGGCGATCATGGACGTCACCGAGCAGACCCACTGGGACCGGGGCGACCGCAGCCCGGCCGCATACGCCCAGACACTGGCCACCCACAACGGCCTGATCTGGGACGCCGCCATCGCCGTGATCCTGCAGATGGCCGAGGCCACCGGCACCAAGCTCCACATCGTGCACATGCAGACCGAGGGGTCGGTGGGGCTGGTGCGCCGGGCCAAGGAGCGGGGCGTGCCGGTGAGCTGCGAGGTCAACCACTGGGCGCTGTTCCTGTCGCGCTGGACTGACATCGAGAAACTCGGTCCCTACGCCTTGTCGTACTGGGTGCCCGACCACCACCGCGAGGCCGTCTGGGGGGCCCTCAACGACGGCACCATCAACATGCTGTCCTCGGACCACGCCCCCCACACCCGGGCCGAGAAGGAGGTCGGCTGGGAGGACTGCTGGGCCTGCCACACCGGCACTCCCGGCATCCAGGAGCAGTACCCGATGCTGCTGGACTGCTCGATGGACGGGCTGATCTCGCTGCCCAGGGTGGCCGAGGTGGTGGCCGAGGAGCCGGCGACGGAGTTCAAGCTGCCCGCCAAGGGGTTCCTGCGGCCCGGCTACGACGCCGACATCGTGATCTTCGACCCGGCCGGCCAGACCCGCCACTCGGCCGACACCGTGCTGTCGAAGTGCGGCTGGACCCCCTATGACGGCCGGGTCACCAAGGGCCGGATCCATCGCACGATGGTGCGGGGCCGCGACGTGTACGTGGACCGCAAGGTGGTGGGCGAACCCGGCTGGGGCCGCCACGCCCGGCCCACGCCGTGACCTCGAATCGGCAGCGTTTCGCCTCGTATGGGGTGTATGGCGCTGCCAGTTCCACGACGGAGATCTGGAGGACACGATGACCGATACCGCACACATGAAGTTCGGGCTGCTGATGCCCCATTTCGGCGGCCACGCCAGCCGCCGGGCCGTGCTCGACGGCGCGGTGCTGGCCGAGAGCTTCGGCTTCGACTCGCTGTGGGTGCGCGACCACCTGGTGTTCGAGCCCCACTCCGAGATGGAGGCGGCCGACGTCACCTTCTACGAGGCGCTCACCACCCTCACCGCCATCGGCGCGGTCACCGACAACATCACGCTGGGCACCGGCTCGCTGATCCCGTTCCGCCACCCCGTCCACACCGCCATCAGCATCGGCACCCTGTGCGCGTTGGTGGGCGACCGGGTGGTGCTGGGATTCGGGGCCGGCACCTTCGACCACGAGTTCGACGTGATCGACATGGCCGGCGTCGACCGGGTGGGGCTGGTCCGGTCCAATGCCGAGATCCTGCGTCGCCTGCTAACCGAGGACGGCGTCACCTACCGCGACGACGTCTACTCCTTCGACGACATCTCCATCGAGCCCAAGCCGGGGGCCCCGGTGCCGTTCTGGTACTGCGGGGCCACCCCCCGCTCGGCCCGGCTGGCCGCCGAGTACTGCGACGGCTGGATGCCGGGGCGCACCACCCTGCTCACCATCGCCGAGCGGGTGGCCACCATGCGGGAGCTGACCGCAGCCAACGGCCGGCCCATGCCCACGGTGGCGGTGATCCCGCCCACGTCGATCGCGCCCACCCACGATCTGGCCGTGTCCGGGGTGAACCTCGACGGCCTGCTGGCGTGGGCCAACAGGCGGGGCAAGTGGTGGGCCAAGCCCCCGTCGGGGGAGTTCGCCACCGCCGAGGACATCGAGGGCTCGCTCATGGCGGGCACCCCCGTCGAGGTGGTCGAGCAGGTTCACCGTTTCGCCGAGGTCGGCGTGGAGCACCTGGTGTTCGACCTGCGCATGAACTTCGACCGCTGGTTCGCCTCGGTAGAGCTGCTGGGCCGAGAGGTCCTGCCCGCCCTGCGGGGCTGAGGTTGGCACTGCGCCGCTCGGGACGGCTGCTGCGCAGCCTGTGTTGAGACTCCATGACGTAATCCGGCATTCGAGTTGCACTACAATGAATGTGAAGCTATTCTGATCTACCAGCTTCGCCACCGGGCCATCAAGCGGTGCGCCACCACCCTTCATTCCGCGAACCGCCGCTCTTGCATGCGTGCCGCCGGGTCCGAGGAGAAGCTCCGTGACATCAGCCGCCCCCGCCCAACGGGCAACACCGCAGATGACTCCAACCCCCGATCCCGTCACAGCCCCGCAGGCTCAGGCCGTCGTTGGCGCGGTCCAGGCCCGGCCTGCGAAGCCGAGACTGCGAGACCAGATCGCCGACAACCCGCTGCTGAGCCTCATCGGCGGAGCCGTGGTTGCGCTGCTGACCATCCTGGGCACATTGGTGGTGGCGCTGCTCATCTTCGCTCTGACCAGCATCAGCGACCGCATCGACAGTTTGGGGGAGCGCATCGATGGCGTTGAGATGAGTCTTGGGGAGCGCATCGACCGCCTCGAGGCCAAAGTGGACGCCGGATTCGCCGTCCAGGGCGCCCAGATCGCCGAGCTCGACCGGAGGCTGACCGCCCAGATCGCCGAGCTCGACTGGAGGCTGACCGCCCAGATCGCCGAGCTCGACTGGAGGCTGACCGCCCAGATTGCCGAGTTCGACCGGAAGCTGACCGCCCAGATTGCCGAGTTCGACCGGAAGCTGACCGCTTTGATCGCCCATCTCAATGCGACGGAGGCGGTCGACGCCGCGCTCGAACACAGGTTGTTGATCCCGGGCGCGAGCGGGCTCGAATCCGAAGGCGAGCCAACCGGCTGAACCCCGAGTCCCTAGGAGACTGTTGAGTAATTCGGTTCGGGGTGCTCGCGTTCGTGTGGGGGGTGTGCGAGAATTGTAGGTATGCAGGGTACTGAGAAGCCGGATCGGGAGTTGTTGGACGTGTTGGGCTTGTGCGGGGGTCTGGTGCGGGTGGGGTCGGTTTACCGGTTCTTGGCCGAGAACCGTCTGAGGCTGTTTCCTGACGGGTTGTTCGCTGACTTGTTCGGGGGTCGGGGCCGGCCGTCGGTGCCGGGTTCGGTGGTGGCGACGGTGCTGGTGTTGCAGGCGCTGGAGGGGTGCTCTGACCGTGAGGCTGTTGAGCGGCTGCGGTGTGATCTGCGCTGGAAGGCCGCTGCGGGCCTGTCGGTGGACGATGCGGGGTTCCATTACAGCGTGTTGTCGCTGTGGCGGCACAGGCTGCGCGTCAGCGGCCGCCCGCAGCGGGTCTTTGACGCGGTGCGGGATCTGGCGGGGTCCTGCGGGGCGCTGGCGGGGAGCCGGCGGCGGGCGTTGGACTCCACGGTGCTGTATGACGCGGTGGCGACGCAGGACACCTACACGATGATCGCCGCGCAGATACGGCGCTGTCGGCGGTTGATCGCTGAGACGGCGGGCCTGGAGTTGATGCTCGACTATGGCCTGGGGGCCAAGCCGTCATGTGACTGGTCTGACCCCGGGGAGCGGGCCTGGCTCATAGACGAGCTGGTCACAGACGCCTGCGCGGTGCTCGCTGAGACGGCGGGCCTCGAGCTCACAGACGAACAGGCCGACGCGGCGGCGCTGCTGGCCGCGGTGGCCGGCCAAGACGTCGAGGCCGACCCCAGGGTGCCGGGGCGCCGGCGCATCGCGCGCCGCACAGCCGCGGGCCGGGTGATCTCCACCGTGGACCCCGAGGCCCGCCACGCACACAAGACCCGCTCTGCGCGCCGCGACGGCTACAAGGCCCACATCGTCGCAGAGCCCGACACCGGCATCATCACCGCCGCAGAGCTCACCGCAGCCGACGCCTCCGACGCCAGAGTCGGCGCCCGGCTCCTCAACACCGACCCCACCCACCACACCGACACCGGCCACGACGACACCGACACCGGCCACGACCACACCGGCAGCGGCCACGACCACACCGACAGCGGCCACACCGGCAGCGACACCGGCAGCGACCACGACGACGGCGACCACGACCACACCGGCAGCGGCCACACCGACACCGGCGACACCGACACCGGCGACACTGGCGACACTGGCGACACCGACACCACCGACACCGGCGACACCGGCGACACCGACACCGACGACACCGGCGACACTGGCGACACTGGCGACACCGACACCACCGACACCGGCGACACTGGCGACACCGACACCGGCGACGACGGGGGCTGGTTGGTGCTGGCGGACTCCGCGTACGCGTCGGGCGAGGCGCTCGAGTCGTTCACAGACGCCGGATGGGACACCGCCATCAAGCCCATCGAGCGCCGCCCGCCGATAGCGGGGGGCTTCACCCGAGAGGACTTCGGCATCGACACCGACGCGCAGACCGTGACCTGCCCCGCCGGGCACACCAGGCCCGTCACGTCGGGCGCGGCCCGTTTCGGCAGGCTCTGCGACGGCTGCCCGCTCAGAGCGCGCTGCACCACCTCACCGCGGGGCCGCAGCGTCGCCGTGGACGCCCACGAGGCCCACCGCCGCGCCAACAAGGCCCGCTGGCGGCAGCCGCTGACCCAGGCCGCCTACCGCCGGCACCGGCCCATGGTCGAACGCTCCATCGCCTGGCTCGCACGGGGCAAAGCCAGACGCGTCCCCTACCGCGGCGTCGCCGCCAACCACCTGTGGCTCACCAACAGAGCCGCCGCCGTCAACCTCGTTCGCCTCGCCAACCTCGGCGTCGCCCACAACGGCACCGGATTCGCCCTCCCCGCCGCCGGCTGACCCCGACCGGCGCCGCGCCCGCGCCCGGCCACACCCGCCCAAGCCGCGACAAGCCGACACCACACCAACACCGGCGCAACCGCCCGAACCACCACCCCCGACCCGACAGCTGACAACCCGGTTGCTCAACAGTCTCCTAGGCTCTGGCTGGCAAGGGCTTGATGTGAGGGAAGCAGTCGACCGGGAGTTCGTGATCGAGGCGCCTCGGGACGAGGTGTGGCCCCGGCTGCTGGACGTGGAGGCGGTGGCGTCGTGGCTGCCGATCATGCACTCGGTGACCGAGGTCTCTTCGGGAGGGTCCGGCATCGACGGCTCCAGCTTCCAGGCCGCCTTCGAGGACAAGGTCGGCCCGTTCTCGCTGCGAGCCGACCTGCGCATCGAGGTGGCCGGGGTGCGTGATGGCGAGGAGGTGTCGATCCGGGCCCGGGGTGAGGACCGGCAGATCCGCTCCCGCATCATGATCGACGCCGCCTGCGTACTGGCCGACGACGGTCCGGGATGCACCCGGGTCCGCCTCAGCGGCACTTACGAGATCACCGGCCGGGTCGCCACCCTCGGCGCAGGCATAATCCGCTCCAAGGCCGGCAAGCTCATCGACACCTTCTGCACCAACGCCACCACCGGCCTCGCGGGAGCCGCCTCCTGAAACAGCGGACTGCCTATGGCAGCGCCATAGAACGTGCGCGGGTAGGCACATGAAAGCGAAGCGGACCGTTGAGAATGCCGGCGACACTGGTACTGCTTCTCACCTACCCGCGCAGCGGCTTGGATCCCGCCGGTCCGTCCTTGCGCTTGAGCACGCCGATGGCATGGACCTCGGCCGGCTGCTCGGCCAGGTAGTCGGGGGCGGCCTGGCGGTCGACGAACCAGCCGGGGGGCACATCGTGAGGATCTCGACGAAGGCGAAGCCCCCGCCCCGGACGGAGGTGAGGTGGCCGCCCGTCTCGCCGAAGACGCCGCACCGTCGAGGCGTGCATGCCGCACACGTGGGCGATGAACCCCGCTCCGCGGCGGCTGTGGCGTCGCAGCTCGACCACACGACGGCGCAGCGGCTCGGGCGTAGTTGACGACCCGCATCCTCCCCCAGTAGATCACCCAGACCCGGTCACCCCCACACGACGCAGCCGGGACGACGTCTTGGGTTGTCACACCTCGGTGTCGTGGGAGATCACCGACGCCGACACGCGTCACACGACGCAGCCGGGACGACGTCTTGGGTTGTCACACCTCGGTGTCGTGGGAGATCACCGACGCCGACACGCGACACACGACGCAGCCGGGACAAACGTCTTGGGTTGTCACACCTCGGTGTCGTGGGAGATCACCGACGCCGACACGCGTCACACGACGCAGCCGGGACAACGTCTTGGGTTGTCACACCTCGGTGTCGTGGGAGATCACCGACGCCGACGCCGACACACGACGCAGCAGGGACAAACGTCTTGGGTTGTCACGCCTGGCGCCAGGTTGACACCATACGTGGCCGTGGCCCACACCTTCTTTGGATCTGCTGATGCCGGTGCTGCCTGAGCTTGGGCTGGTCCGCTCCGAGGAGCTGGACGAGGTGTTGGCCGCGGTCGACTACGACCATGCGCCTTACGCCGGGGGCACCGAGCTGGTGCCCGCCATAGGCCTGGGCCTGCGCCGCCCGGCTGCCATCGTGGACCTGAAGAGGGTGGAGGCCCTTGGGGGGATCCAGGCAGACGCCGGCGCAGGCACCCTGACCATCGGAGCCGCGGTGACGCACCGGCGGTTGTCGGAGCATCCCGCTGTTCGCGAACACCTGCCCACGCTGGCCGCGGCCGCGTCGCGGGTGGGCAATGCCCGGGTGCGCTCCACCGGCACCGTCGGCGGGAACCTCTGCTTCGCCGAGCCCCGCTCCGATCTGGGCTGTGTGCTGGTGGCTCTCGGAGCCACCGCTGAGGTTCGCTCCGCCGGGGGTGCCCGCACCCTGTCGATCGACGAGTTGATTGTGGGCGCGTTCGAGACGTCGCTCGCCGAAGACGAGATCCTCACCACCGTCGCCGTGCCGTTCGAGCCGCCGGGCATGTCGTACTGGAAGCTGCAGAGCTACGAGCGGCCCACCCTGGGCGTGGCCCTGGTGGTGACGGCCGACCGGTGGGAGATCACCGTGGGCGCGGCCACAGAGCGGCCCACCCGCACCGTGCTCGCCGCAGCCGACACCGCCGGGCTGGACGCATTCGTTGACGGGCTGGAACTCAGCGACGACATGACCGGCCCTCCCGCCTACAAGCGCTCGGTGCTGCGGGCCTACCTGGATAGGGCTCTGGCGCGGTGACCGCCCCGGCTGCGACTTCGATCGTGATCCGGGTGCGGGTCAACGGCCGCGATATCGAGATGCTGGTGCCGGTGCGCCTTACCGCGGCCGAGTTGCTGCGGGACCGGCTCGCGCTCACCGGCACCAAGGTGAGCTGCGAGATGCAGGTGTGCGGCGTGTGCACCGTGCTGGTGGACGGTAACCCGGTCAGCTCGTGCGCCACCCTGGCCTGCGACCTCGACGGCACCGACGTGCTCACCGTCGAGGGCTTGGTCCGGGGCCGGGAGCTGCATCCGGTGCAGGAGGCGTTCATGGCCGCCAACGCCCTGCAGTGCGGCTATTGCACGCCCGGGTTCGTCATGATGGCCGTCGCCCTGCTGGACGCCCATCCCCACGCGGGCCCGGCCGAGGTGCGGGAGTGGATGGACGGCAACCTGTGCCGCTGCACCGGCTACCAGCCCATCGAGACCGCAGTCGCCGTCGCCGCCTCCCGGACGCGTGCCCCTGCGCCCGGGGACCACTCGTGACGAGCGCCGCCGGGCGGCCCAGCCGTGTCGGGTTCGCGTGCGGGATTGCCGGGGTCGGAATGTGGGCTGCCCTGCCCGCGGAGTCCATCGAGGACGACCGGTGACCGGCCAGTCCTCGCCCCGGCGCGACGCCTGGGAGAAGGTCACCGGCCGGGCTTGCTACGCAATCGACGCGTCGATCCCGCACATGGCCCACGCTGCGGTGGTCCGCTCCGAGCGGGCCCACGCGTACATCACCGGCATCGACCGGACCGACGCCGAGGCCGCGCCCGGGGTGATCGCCGTGGTCACTGCCGGCGACCTCGGCGACCTCGGCCGCCGCTTCGGCCACATAGTCCCGGATCACGCCATCCTGGCCGACGGCAAGGTCCGCTACTACGGCGAGCCGGTGGCGGTGGTGGTGGCTGAGAGCCTGCATCTGGCCGCCGACGCGGCCGCGCTCGTGTGGGTCGACTACGACGACCTGCCCGCCCTCACCGACGCGGCCGGCGCCCTCTCCTCCGACGTGCTCATCCACGAGCAGTCCTACGTCGAGCCGGGCCAGGAGTTCCTGGGCGTGGCCCCGGCCGCCTCCGCCGACAACGTCGCCCACCGCGACGAACTGGCCTGGGGCGACACCGAGGCCGCCCTGGCCGCTGCCGCCACCGTGGTCGAGACCACCACCAAGTTCCCCATCGTCTACGGCTACGCCATGGAGACCTACAACGCCCTGGCCGACTGGCAGCCCGGCTCCCTGCACGTGGTGTCCACCGCCCAGCACCCGCTGATGGTCCGCAAGGAGCTGGCCCGCATGTTCTCGCTGCCGCTGGCCGCAGTGCGGGTCGAGGTGCCCTACATCGGCGGCGGCTACGGCTCGAAGTCCTACACCAAGCTGGAGCCGCTGGCCGCCGCCGCGTCGTGGGCCTCGGGACGGCCGGTCAAGGTCACCACCGATGTCGAGGCGGCCATGTACACCACCCGGGCCGACGGCGCGCTGGTCACCGTGCGCTCCGGCTTCGACGCCGACGCCCGCATCACCGCCCGCGACATCGACATCCGTTTCGACACCGGCGCCTACGCCGACAACAGCCCCCTGGTGCTCACCAAGAGCATCAACCGCAGCTTCGGCCCCTACCGGATGCCCAACCTGCGAGTGCAGGGCACCGCGGTGTACACCAACACTTCCCCGGCGTCGTCCTACCGGGGTTTCGGCGCACCCCAGGCCGCCCTGGCCGGGGAGCTCAACATGGACATGGCCGCCGACCGGCTGGGGATCGATTCCGTCGAGCTGCGCCGCCGCAACCTGCTGGCCCCCGGCGACACCCTGATCGCCGGCAAGCGCCCCCTCGACGCCGACTTGGTCGCCGACCTCGACGCCATCGTTTGCGCCCTCGACAGCCACGCCGCCGACCGCGATGGCGCCGACAGCCACGCCGCCGACCGCGATGGCGCCGACAGCCACGCCGCCGACCGCGACGCCCTCGACAGCCACGCCGCCGACCGCCACGCCGCCGACCGCGACACCCCCGATCGTGGCGCCTCCGGCGGAGCTGCGTCAGAGGCCGGTGTCCGCCGCGGCCGGGCGGTGGCGGTCACCGCCAGCGATGCGGGCGCCTCGCCCATCTCCACCGCCCAGGTGCGCATGCACGCCGACGGGTCCGTGACCCTGCTGGTGAGCAGCACCGAAATGGGTCAGGGCAGCCGCACCGCCCTGGCCCAGATCGCGGCCCGCGAACTGCACGTCGACCTCGACGCGGTGGCCGTCGGCCAGAGCGACACCCGCTTCACCCCCTTCGAGTGGACCACCGGCGCCAGCCGCACCACCACCGTCGTCGGTCTGGCTGTCCAGGCCGCCTGCGCCGACCTGTGGGACAACCTGCGAGCCAAGGCCGCCGACTCAGCCGGCGTGCCCGTCGACGTAGTGAAGGTGAGCGACGGCCTGATCCACGTATCGCCGGATGCCGCCGGGGCCGGCCACTCCGGCTCCGAGCCGGACACTGTCTCGGGCCTGACGCCTGCGGAAGTGATCCGGCGGTGGTTCGGTGCCGACGCCGGCGAGGTGGTCGGCGTGGGCGTGATCCGCCGCGATGGCGCCACCAAGGCCCTGCCCCCGTTCTGGGAGATCGGCGCGGTCGGGGTGGAGGTGGCCGTGAACGAGGCCACCGGCGAGGTCACCGTCGAGCACCTGGTCACCGTGGGCGACGTGGGCCATGCCGTGAACCCGGACCTGGTCAGGGGCCAGGACCTGGGCGCGGCCACCCAGGGCCTGGGCATCGCCCTTTGGGAGGAGATGGTCTACGACGGCGAGCAGCTCACCAACCCCAACCTGATCGAATACCGGGTGCCCCGCTTGCGCGACACCCCCCGACGGATCACCTCGGTGCTGGCCGAGCGGGGCGACGGGGCCGGTCCCTACGGCGCCAAGGGCGCAGGCGAGGGATCGCTCAACCCGGTACCGGCCGCGGTGGCCGCCGCGGTCGGCCGAGCCGTGGGCGTCTGGCCCACCGAGTTGCCCCTCACCCCGCCAAGGGTCTGGTCGCTCCTACAGCAGGCCGCCGCAGCCGGCACCGACGCCGACCAACCGGCCGCCGGATAGGCCCGAAGAGAAGCATCCGCCAACCCGCCCCCCAAATTGGTGGCACATTTGGCCCTGGAGGCCCATTTCTCGCACCAATTTCGTCAGGGGTCGACTTCTAGCAGGGCCAGGGCGGCCGTGAGGTACTGATCGGCGGCCTGGGTCATGCGGGTCAGCCCGTAGGTGTCGAGAACGGCCCGCATGACCCGGTCGGGGCCGGCCCGGCGCAAGGCGGCCCGCCTGATCAGGTCGGCCACCGCGTGGGCGGGGTGGCCGCCGGCACCGGCGCGCCCCATCAGCTCGCGGCGCTTGTGGGCCATCAGTTCGGCGATCTCGTTGAGGGGCACCTCGTACAGCGAGCGCTCGCCCAGCTCGCGCACCGCCACCGCCGCCGTCCCGGCCAGGCGCAGCACCTGATGGAGCTCGCCTGCGTTGTCGAACTCGTCGATCTCCACCTGGCCTCGCAGCGTCAGCCGGACCAGGGCCTGCTCCATCGGGGCTCGCGCCCGCTGGGTGAGCTTCGAGGATCCGGCGCCACGGATGTAGAGCCGGTAGGCCCGGTCCGCGGTGACAGGCCCCTCCGCGGTCACGATCTCCAGCAGGTGGGCTACGACCTGGGCGACCGGGGCGGTGCGGGGATCGGGAAGCCCGCCGCCCTGCCACGCCGCGTGGGGACGCGGGCCGGCGGCAGGGTCGAACGCCTCCTCGGTCGGGCTGCTGGCAGTGCCGGGCTGTTTGTCGGCGCCGCCCGCGCCGCCGGCCCCGTAAGCCGCTTCGGTGCCGCCCGACGGCCCGCCCGGCACGGGACACAATTCCATCCACCCCCCCGGCCGGGGCAGTTCGGTGAATCCCAGCGGCCGGTACAGCTCGTGGGCGTCGGCGGCGATGAGCATCAGCCGCTTGATCCCGGCCACCGCCGGGTGCTCGCAGGCTGCGGCCGCCACAGCTTTGCCCAGCCCGCAGCCCCGGTGCTCGGCCAGCACGTACACGTCGGTCAGGTAACCGAATGTGGCCCGGTCGGTCACGACTCGTGCCCCGCCCACCATCGACCCGTCGGGTCCGTACACCCCCAGCACCACGCTGTTGGCCACCGCCACAGCGGTCTGCTCCCGGGTGCGGCCTTGAGTCCAGTACCCGTCGACCTCCAGGAAGTCGTGCAGCGCGTCCCCATCGAAACGCGCGGGATCGTCGGAGATCACATACGCCCCGCACCGCCATTCGAGCGGAACCCCCTCGCTCACGGCCGCAGACGCTACCGGTTGCGGCCAGGCCGGGTACAAGGCGGATTTCAATTCGTCTCCGTCGGGAGCCCAGCACTAGCATCGTGATGTCCAACGGCGTGAGAGGCAGCGCATGGGCCGGGCGCTGCACCGTGGGAGGTATGCGAACTAGCATCGTGATGTCCAACGGCGTGAGAGGCAGCGCATGGGCCTGGGCGATGACATCGGCAGCATCGAGCCGGGCAAGCGGGCCGACCTGGCCGTAGTGGGGCTGGACCGGCCCCACGCCTGGCCGGTGCTCAGCGACGGCGACGGCGGCAACGTGATCGAGCAACTGGTGTGGTCGTGCTCGGGCTCCGATGTGCGCTACACCCTCGTCGACGGCGTGGTCCTGCTCGACGACCGGCGCCTGACCACCCTGGACCTGGCCGAGATAGCCGACCTGGTGCCCCGCGAGGCCCGCCACTTGCTCTCCAAGGCCGGGGTTCTCGATCATGTGCTCAACAAGTACCGCGGAGGCGGCAATGACTGAAGGTTCGAAGCGACCCGGGGACGGCAACGACTGAAGGTTCGACCCGGCCCGGAGGCGGCAATGACTGAAGGTTCGACCCGGCCCGGAGGCAACGATGACTGAAGACACTTCGAGGTGGATGACCGAGCGCTACATGCGCCTGACCGACGGGTCGTTTCCCCATCTGGGCATCCGGGGCGGCGGCGACGTGGCTGAGGTAGCCCTGCTGTCGGGCAGCCCCGAGCGGGTGGAGATGATGGCCGGACTGCTCGACGACGCCGAGCGGGTCGGCGACCGCCGCGGCTACGCGGTGTTCACCGGCACCCTCGACGGCGCCCGCCTCACTGTGGCCACCAGCGGCGTGGGCTCCCCGTCGATGGCCATCGCGGTGGAGGAGCTGGCTGCCTGCGGGGTGTCGTGCTTCATCCGGGTGGGCAGCTGCGCGGCCCTGTCGCCCGCCATGCCGGTGGGCGGCCTCGCGGTGGCCACCGGCGCGGTCAGCGACGAGGGCACCAGCCGCTACTACGCGCCCGAGAACTTCCCGCCGGTGGCCTCGCACCGGGTTGTGGCCGCGCTGGTGGCGGCCGCAGCCCGCTGCGGCACGCCGGTGGAGGTCGGGCTGACCCGCTCCACCGACAGCTTCTATGAGGGCGAGCGCACCGTCGAGGTGATCAGCCGCTGGAAGGCCTTGGGGGTGCTGGCTTTCGAGATGGAGTCGTCGTGCCTGTTCACTGTGGCCGCCGCGCTGGGCTGCGAGGCCGGCTCGGTGCTGTGCGCCGGCACCAACCTGCTCAGCGGCGAGGCCACCTACCAGGGTCAGCGCCTCGACGACTACGCCGCCGGCCAGCAGGCCATGCTGGAGTTCGCCCTAACCGCGGCCGCCGACCTGGCCCGCCCGTCCCACGACCACGGCTCGTGAAGGCACTGGGTGCCGGCGATTCCAAATCTGTATCGGTTTGCGCCTATATGACGCGAAACTCTACAGATTTCGTCGGGACGGCCTGCTGGCCGCGGCGGAGAGTTGCGGTATAGCTGTGACGCAGTCGAGATAGGGGCGCTGACAATGGCCGATCTCGTAGTCCGCGGCGGTCTGGTCGTCCCGAGCGCCGACGCCGAGCCCTTCGTCGGCGACGTGGTGGTGGAGGGCGGCCTGATCGCCGCGGCCAGCCCGAAGTCGGGCCCGGCCACGGCCACCGAGGAGATCTACGCCTCCGGCTGCCTGGTGATCCCCGGCCTGGTGCAGGCCCACGTGCACCTGTGCCAGACCCTGCTGCGGGGCCTGGCCGACGACATGGAGGTGATCGAGTGGCTGCGCCGGCGGGTGTGGCCCCTGGAGCAGGCCCACGACCGTCGGTCGCTGCACGCCTCAGCGCTGCTGGCCGTAGCCGAGCTGCTCACCGGCGGCACCACCGCCGTGCTCACCATGGAGTCGAATCACCACACCGGCGCCGCCTTCGAGGCTGCTGAGCAGCTCGGGATCCGGGCCACCATCGGCAAGGCCCTGATGGACCGGTACGAGCCCGGCACCGAGATGGAGGTGCCCGACTCCGACGCGGCCTGGGCCGACCAGATGGACCTGTTCGAGACCTGGCACGGCTCAGCCGGTGGCCGGCTGCGGGTGGCGCTGTCGCCCCGCGGTCCCCGCAACGCCACCGGAGACACTTGGCGCCGCTGCGTGGCCCTGGCCGACGAGGCCGACCTGCGGCTGCACACCCACGTCAACGAGAACCAGGCCCAGGCCGACCTGCTGGGCGCCTCACCGGAGGGCCGCGACCTCGAGGCCCTCGCGTCCTGGGGGGCGCTGTCGCCGCGGCTGGTGATGGCCCACGCGGTGTGGCTCAGCGACCACGAGCGCGACCTCGCCCGCCGGCACCGGCCCCATGTCTGTCACTGCCCGTCGGCCAACCTCAAGCTGGCCTCCGGGTTGGCCCCGGTGCCCGGCTACCTGGCCGACGGCCTCAATGTCGCTGTCGGCGCCGACGGAGCGCCGTGCAACAACCGCCTCGACGGCTTCGAGGAGATGCGCCTGGCCGCTCTGATTCACAAGCCCGGCGCGGGGCCCCGGGCCGTGCCCGCCCGCACCGCGTTCGACATGGCCACCATGGGCGGCGCCCGAGCCCTCGGCCTGGAGCGAGAAACCGGTAGCATCGAGCCGGGCAAGCGGGCCGATTTGGCCGTGGTGCGGCGCGACCGTCTGCATTCCACCCCGGCTGGCGGCGCCGATGTGTACTCCGAGCTGGTCTACGCCCACCGCGCCGACGACGTCGACACCGTGGTGGTCGACGGCCGGGTGGTGGTGGTCGACGGCCGCCTGCTCACCGCCGACGAGTCCGCCGTCCGAGCCGAAGCCGAGACCCAGCAAGCCGCCCTGCTAGCCCGAGCCGCCCTCTGATCGACGGGTTGTTGCGATTTACTGCTAAGTCTGACAGAATTAGTAGTAACTGACCGGAGAAGAGGTGGATGGGAGGGTGAAGGGATGAAGAAGCCACTGTTGCCACCCGCCATGCCGCAGTTGCTGTCCGAGATTGCCGACGACGACCCCCAGCGTCTGTTCGAAGTTTTCTCCAACGGCCGTCCCGTTGATGACAAGGGCCGCTACCTGCACTGGGATCAGATGCGGCACCGGAAGCCTCCCGAGGGCCTCACGCTGCAAGAGTGGTGGGTTCGCACCGCGGTGAGCAGGTTGAGCCAAGCCCGCGCACTTCCCGTCACCGGTACCGACGGCACCTCCTTCCGCTTCACCAATATCGACCGGATCCAGGAGATGGTCCACCGAATCGACCAGCAAGCCAGCGGCCACATCCAGGCCGACGAGATCGTTGTCAGGCTTAGGTCGCGTGACCAGTACCTCGTGCCGTCGCTGGTTGAGGAGGCCATCACTTCCAGTCTCCTGGAGGGCGCAGCCACTACGCGCCGCGTGGCCAAGGAACTTCTTCGAACTGGCCGAAAGCCCCGGGACACCAGCGAGCGCATGGTACTCAACAATTATCTGGCGATGCAGGCAGCCGAGGAACTGGCGAACTCCGGAGAGCCGCTTGACCCGAATCATGTCCTAGAGCTGCATCGGATCGTCACGGACGGAACGCTCGAAGACCCATCCGAGGCGGGCCGGCTCCAGCAGCCCGACGAGGAGCGGGTTGCCATCATGTGGGGCGACGGCCAGATTCTGCACCGCCCACCACCGGCGGACGAGCTTCGCGAGCGTCTTGAGAAGCTCTGCGCGTTTGCCAACGGCGCCACCGGGGAAGGATTCCTGCATCCCGTAGTCCGGGCTGTGCTCATCCACTTCTGGCTGGGACACGACCACCCGTTCGCTGACGGCAACGGGCGCACCGCCCGCGCCCTATTCTACTGGTCAATGCTGCGGTCCGGATACTGGCTGGCTCAGTACGTCTCGATTTCATCCATCCTTCGCAAGGCTCCCGCGAAGTACGCCCGGTCCTACCTGTACACGGAGACCGATTCGAACGACGTCACCTACTTCGTGATCTACCAACTCGAAACACTTGAGCGCGCAATCGGGGAGCTGAGGGCGTATTTCGCGCGCAAGGTGTCGGAGATCACTGAGGTAGCACGGCTATTGCGGGGTGTTCCGAGCCTCAATCATCGCCAGCTTGCGGTTGTTGGGGAAGCGTTGCGCGACCCCGACGCATACTTCACCATCGCCGGGCAGAAGCGCCTACAGCGTGTGGCCTATCAGTCCGCTCGCACTGACCTCTTGGGCTTGGAGACGTTGGGCCTGTTGCGGAAGGTGCAGATCGCGAACAGGTTCGAGTTCTGGCCTGTGCGCGACATATCGGTCCGTATCCGCTGTCTCTCAGAAGAATTACAGGGTTGACGTACTAATTTACTACTAATATCTGCTAAATTAGCAGTAAGGGGCGCGAGACGAGTGTCGACGATCTGGTCGGCTCAGGGCGCTGGCTGACGAATTACAGGGTTGACGTACTAATTTACTACTAATATCTACTAAATTAGTATTTAGAGGAGCGCTAGAGGGTCGGGAGGAGTTCGTCGAATAGGGCGCTGAAGCGCTCGGAGGAGGCGGCTGCGGTCTCGATCACCTCGGTGTGCGACAGCGGCACCTCGGAGATGCCCGCGGCCAGGTTGGTGCACAGCGATATGCCGAGCACCTGCGCGCCCATGTGGCGGGCTGCGGTGGCCTCGGGCACGGTGGACATGCCCACCATCGACGCGCCCAGGGCCTTGGCCATGCGGATCTCGGCGGGGGTCTCGAACATCGGTCCGTGGAACCAGAAGTACACGCCCGCTTGCAGCTGTTGCCCCAGCCGGGCCGCGGCCCCGTGGGCCTTGGCCCGCAGCTCGGGGGTGTACACGTCGGTCATGTCGGTGAAGCGGGGGCCCAGGCGCTTGTCGTTGGGGCCGGCCAGCACGCTGAGCCCGGCCAGGTTCACATGGTCGGTGATCACGGCCAGGTCGCCGGCGGCCATGCCGTCGCCGCAGCAGCCGGCCGCGTTGGTGAGCACCACCACCCGGCATCCGGCCATGATCGCGGTCCGCACCGCGAACGTGATGGCCTCAGGGTCGTGGCCCTCGTAGGCGTGGGCCCGCCCCGACAGCAGCAGCACCCGGTTGTCGCCCATCTGCGCCGAGTAGGCCGTGCCTGCGTGCCCGATTGCGGTCGGGATCGGGAACCCGGGCAGGTCCCGGTACGGCACCGCCACCTTGTCGCTTATCCGGTCGGGATACGCCCCCAGCCCCGACCCCAGCACCACAACCGCGTCATGCCGCTCGCATCCAGTCCGATCAGCCAGCACCGCAGCAGTCCGCTGCAACCGCTCATACAGATCGCTCATGGGTTCCTCCGCTCATCTGAGGGCTTTGGCCAGACTGGCGGCGGTGTGTCAGGCCGCGGCCTTCGTCGGCCCGATCGCACGGACGGCTTCCCTTATGTCCTCGGCGGGCGTCCCGTAATCGGCTGCGATGGACTCGACGGGCTCGCGCGCAGCTACACGCGACTTCACGGCCGACAGCGGCGCGCCCCCCTCCATGAACAGGGCGTCACCTCCTGCAACGCCCGGCAGCACCCGTAACAGGCGGCGCTCGGTGACCGCAAGAATGAGCTCCGTTGCCCATGCGTCGCCGAAGGTAATCCGCTCCAGGTAGTCGCCGATCACTTCATGGAACACCCGCTGTCGCGTTTGCACCACTGTTAGCAGCCTCAGTTGCTGGTCTTGGTTGCGTCGTGCGTAGTCGTACAAGACGGTGGCTCCGTCGCTGAACAGCTGCCTCGACGCCAGTGCGTGCTCGAGTTCTCCCTGGCTTGCCAGAACCTCAAGCGCCTTGCGAATTCTCTGCATCGGGAGACCGGTGCGGCGAAACGCCTGAACGACGGTCGCCTCGACTAGCCCAACGAACGGAATCGCCCGTCGGTCCGACGAGCCGTTCTCAATGGCCGTGATCACGGGACCCTGCTTCACCCGCGGTCGGTCTGTGAACGTCTTCTCGTAGCCGTGCGACCAGGTGCGCAGGGTAGACGGGCTCATGCCCACTAGACGCGCCGCTCCTGAGACTGTGTAGAGCCGTCGTAGAGCCGTCGGGTGAATCGCTCGTCCTCGATGACGCCCCTCCGTGGTGAATGGCCGGATTCCTTGGCGGCAGCCATGGTAACCACCCGGTATCTCGCCGCCGATGCCGCCGCCCGCGCCGGTGACCACGATCACTCGCCCGTCCAGCCGGATCATCTCATCGGGTGGCAGCAACCCAGTCATGCCGCCTCCCGAGCGAAGCGGAGAAGGAAGCGGAGAAGTTGGTCCTGTGGGCGCGGCGATGGCGTGGCGTTGGCGCCGCGGAACCCCTCGTGTGGCGGGAGTAGGGGAGTCACAGCGCCCTCCGGGTGAAGCGGGCGATGTCGGCGGCGGCCTCGGGGTAGGCCTCGGCCAGCTCGCCGGCGTCGCCCAGCTCGAAGCTTTCGGGGTGGAACGCGGGCGCCATGGTGGTGCCCGTCAGCGACCATTCGCCGGTGGTGCCGGCCGCCATCCACACTCCTGCGGCACGGCCACGATCGGGCGCTGTCCGCCCGCCAGATCGTCGCCCAGCACGGGCCGGTTCACCGTGCCGGCGGGCCGGCGGTGTGCGGTGCTTCGGAGCTGCCGGCTGTCGGGCCGGCCGTGTGCGCCGTCTCGGAGCTGCCGTTCATTGGGCTAGACGGCGGGCTCGGGTCTCGGCCTCGGCCACCGCTTCGGCCATGTCGAGGGTCAGCACCCGGCCGTCCTCCACTACCTTGCGTCCGGCCACCCACACCCCGCTGATCGCGCCAGGCGAGCCCGACCACACGATCCGCGACAGCGGGTCGTCCTCTCCGGTGATCACCGGGTTCAGCGCCGGCTCGGCCGCCGACAGCGCCGTCATGTCGGCCCAGCATCCCGGTGCCAGCCGTCCCAGGTCGGTGCCCCACCCCAGCACCTCGGCCGCCCCCGCGGTGGTCATCCGCAGCGCCTCGGCCGGCGGGAGCGTCTGGGCGTCGCCGGAGCGGACCCGGGCGGTGCGGATGGCGGTGCGCATCTCCTCGAACAGGTCGAGGCGATGGTGCGACGCGGGCCCGTCGGTGCCGATGGACACCCGCAGCCCGGCCGCCCGCATCTCCTCCACCGGCGCCACCCCGGAGGCGTGCTTGGCGTTGGAGCACGGGCAGTGCACCACCGCGGTGTCGTTGCGGGCCAGCACCTCGATGTCGTCGGCTGTGAGCCACACGCCGTGGGCCGCGATCACGTCGCCGTCGAGCAGCCCCAGCGATTCCAGATATTCCGGCGCCCCCAGCCCTCCGGAACGCTTCCGCACCGCGGCGTCCTCCCACTGCTGCTCGGCCAGATGGGTGTGCACGGGCATGCCGGTGTCGGCCGCGTGGGAGGCGATGGCGCTCAGGCACTCCTTCGACACCGAGTAGGCCGCGTGGGCCGCGAACCCCGCCCCGATCAGGTCGTTGCCGGCCCAGCGGTCCCGCAGCGCCACCATCTCGTCGAGCTGGTCGGGCCACGGTCCGGCTGCGTTGAAGTCCGGATCCTCGATCACGCCCGGGCTCACCAGGCATCGCAGCCCCGCGTCGGTGGCGCCCTCGGCGAGGGCCTGGCCGTGGAAGTACATCTCCATTGTGGTGGTGATGCCGTTGGTGAGCAGTTCGGCCGCCCCCAGCCGCATCCCGGCCCGCACGTCGCCACCGGTGAGCTTCGACTCGCGGGGCCACATCACCTCGTGCAGCCACCGGTCCACTGGCAGTCCCTCGCCCGCGCCCCGCAGCAGCACCATCGGCGTGTGGCAGTGGGCGCTGATGAGGCCCGGCATGAGGATCCCGGCTCGGTGCACGGCGGTGCCCGGTTCGAGTTCGGGTGCAGCCGCGGCCGGGCCGCGCCACACGATCCGCCCGTCGTCGCCCACATCCACAGCCCCGTCCGCTATCGGCGCGGGCACACCCCCGACCGGCCCGTCCATGGTGACGAGCAGGTCGCACAGGTACCGGTCCATCAAGCCCCACACTAGAGAGCTGCACTGACATGCGGCGAGCTTGGCGAGCCGCACTCGGACGGGTCTGAGAGCATCCCGGCCGGACTGGCTCGTTCTGTGTTCCGAACCGGCCGCATGGGCGTATTTCGCACACGGATGGGGGCTGGGGCGTCTGGTCGTTCTGTGTGCCGGAATCGGCCGCATGGGCGTATTTCCTCCCTCAGATGGGGGCTGGGGCGTCTGGTCGTTCTGTGTTCCGAATCGGCCGCATGGGCGTATTTCCGCACACGGATGGGGCCTGGGGCGCCTGGTCGTTCTGTGTGCCGAAACCGGCCACGCAGGCGCACTTGCGCGCACAGAACGCGGGGAAGCGCCGCACGCACCAAGTCACACCCCCCGATCGGCCTGCCCCGCCGCAACTAGCCTGCCGAGGGCATGGACGGCAGTGGACTGCGGACGCTGGACTGGGTCGGCGGAGCCGAAGGCGCGGTCGAGATGGTCGACCAGACCGCCCTGCCCGCCGCCTACACCATGCTGCGCATCGACAATGTGCCCGACATGGTGGCCGCCATCCGCCGGCTGTCGGTGCGGGGCGCCCCCGCCATCGGAGTGGCCGGCGCCTTCGGGGTGGCGCTGGCCGTGCGGGCCCGCGGCACCAGCGGCCCGGCGTTCGATGACGATGTGGCCCAGCTCCGCCGGGCCCGGCCCACAGCGGTGAACCTGGCCCGCATGGTCGACCGGGCCGCGGCCCGCGCCTGCGAGGGCTTCGACGCCGTCCTGGCCGAGGCCCTGGCCGTCCGTGACGAGGAGCTGGCCGCCTCCGTTGCCATGGGCACCCTCGGCGCCGACCTGGTGCTCGACCTGGTGGGCCGCGCCGACGTCCGGGCCATGACCATCTGCAACACCGGCGGCCTGGCCGCGGTGGAGCGGGGCACCGCCTTGGCCGTGATCCAGACCCTGCACGAGCGGGGCCGGCTGGCCGAGGCTCTGGCCCTGGAGACGAGGCCCCTGCTGCAGGGGGCCCGCCTCACCGCCTGGGAGCTGGACCGCATGGGCGCTCCGCACCGCCTGCTGGTCGACTCGGCCGGCCCGTTCATGCTGGCTCGGGGCGAGGCCGACGTGGTGCTCACCGGCGCTGACCGGGTCGCTGCCAACGGCGACACCGCCAACAAGATCGGCACGTTCTCGCTGGCGCTGGGCGCCCGCCACGCCGGCGTGCCCTTCATCGTGGTCGCCCCCGAGTCCACCGTCGACGCCGACACCCCCGACGGCGCCGGCATCGAGATCGAGGACCGGGGCACCGACGAGGTGGTGTCGCTGGCCGGCGTGGCCACCGCCCCCGACGGCACCGCTGCTGCCAACCCCGCCTTCGACGTCACCCCCGCCGAGCTGATCACCGCGGTAGTAACCGACCGCCGCATAGTCCGCCTAGACCAGCACCAAACCCCCGCCTAGCCGCGGCACCGCGGGGTCCTCAGCCAGCTCGGATGTCCTCCAATGGCTCGGCCGTCAGCTCGAGTTCCAATGCCCCGGCGAGGGCAACGACCGTCGACAGGGTTGGATTGGGGCTTTCCGCTGAGAACAGCCGCCGGATCACCTCAGGGCGAAGATCTGCCCGACGGGCAAGTTCTGCCTTGCTTAGCTTCAGGTTGCACCGACGCTCGTCTAGTGCGCGAATGATGGCATCGATCTGCTTGATGTGACGCCTTGCTGCGATGTAGGCGCGGTCGTGCTCCGGATCCTCTCGGCGGGTCTTGAGATATCGCTCAGCTCCGGTGAGTTCGGACATAGGTTCACCATAGCGTGACATAAGAGTTACGGCTTGTAGCCGATCATCGGCTGGCAGTGGCTGGGCATCGTCCCCTGCATCAGCCCCCGGCTTAGTCGCAACGCTCCGAGGCGAAGTATGGAAGGGGAAGTGACGGTGAAGTACGCGTTCTTCGACCTGCCGAACCGGGTGGACACCGCGGCGGCCAACGCGGCTCGGGCCGAGGCGGCTGGACTCGACCGCTACATGGTGGCCCAGGTCGAGCGGGCCGACCCGATCGCGGTGCTGGCCGTCGTGGCCGAACGGGTGCCCCGCATCGACCTGGCTACCGGCGTGATCGCGATCCAGTCGACGCTGCCCCAGCATCTCGCCCAGCAGGCCCGCACCGTCAACCAGATCAGCGGCGGCCGCTTCACGCTCGGCATAGGGGTGGGCCACGCGCCGATCGTGACGCACGTGTTCGGGCTCGAGTGGAGCCGGCCGTACAGCCACATGGTGCAGTACCTCGACGCTCTGCTCCCGCTGCTGGCCGGCTGGGCCATGATCGAGGAAGGCTTGGACTGACAGCCGGCCCCGGCCCCGGTAACCCGTCGGTCAGCCGTCCGCCTGCGGCCCGGCGTATTCCGCGAGGCGCATCCCTCGCCATAGCAGCCCGACGACCAGCGCCACCACCATCAGCGCCGGGATCACCGTCCACACCAGGCTCCGCCCGGAGATGTCGTAGAGCCAGGCCCCCAGCACCGCCGTGATCCCGCCCAGCAGCACCTCGCCGGCGCCCATCAGGCCCTGGGCCGAGGCTTGGCGGTCGTCGGTCACCGTCTGTGAGTAGGCGTAGAGCCCGGCGGTGTAGCCCAGTCCCGCACCGATGCCCATCACCATCGACACCGCCACCAGGCTCCAGACCGAGTCGAACATGGCCAGCAGTGCCCCGGCTGCGGCCGACCCCAGAAGGCCGCCCACGCACAGCCGCAGGCCGCCGGTGCGCTGGGCCCACGCCCCCGCCACCGGGGCCAGCGCTCCCAACGGGATGGCGAACAGGGTGAAGCTCACGCCGACCTGCCATGTGGCTGCGCCGAGATCGACGAGGCTCACCGCCCACACCGCCTCCCACGCCCCGATCATCACGAACTGGCTGGTGACGAGCAGCAGCGTGCCGGCCACCACCCGGTCGCCCAATAGCCGTAGCGAGTTGGTGGTCCGGGTGCCGAGGGCGCCCTCGTCGGATTCGAGCCGGCCCATAAACAGCACAGTGGCCACGGCGAGGCCGGCCAGGAGGTAGAAGGGCAAATCGAGGTTGAAGGCGTCGGCCAGCACGGCCGCGGCCGCCGGGGTGAGTGCGAACCAGATCACTTCGACCACTCCGAGGCGGCCGAGGTTGCGGCCGGTGTGGGCGGGGTCGGCCAGGATGACGGTCCGGCGGATGGCGGGCTGGGCCGCCCCGATGGCGATGCCGAGGATCGCCCGTGAGCCGACCAGCGTCCAGAAGCCCGAGCTGGCCGCGAACCCCACCATGCTGGCCGCTGCGGCCACCAGCCCGATGCGGACCATCAGCGGCGCGTGTCCCCGGTCGGCCACCCGGGCCAGGGTGATCTGGGTGACGAAGGCGGTGAAGAATCCCGCGCCCACGATCAGCCCGAGCTGGGTCTCGCTCAGCCCGAATTCGTCCCGCAGCTCGCCGAGCAGGGTGATGACCGAGCCCAGCGAGCCCATGCACAGTCCCTGGGCCAGATAGTAGGAGAGCAGCCGAGGCGCTCGGACGTCGTCGATCAGCAAGTCGCTGTCCCGTCGGATGGCCACGCCCGTCGGATGGCCATGCCCGTGCGCGGTCTACGCCTCAGCACGTCAACGCCCCCAGCACGCCATGGGCACGTCGGGGACGGTCACCGGCGCGTCCGACGAAAGCACCACCGGCAGCCCGCCGTAGCGGTACGCCCCCGGCGCGTAGATGCGCTCGGCCAGCGCCGGGTGGTCGCGCCGCACGTCGTCGTCGTAGCGGTACGCCCCCGGCGCGTAGATGCGCTCGGCCAGCGCCGGGTGGTCGCGCCGCACGTCGTCGTCGTAGCGGTACACCTGGGTGGGCTGGGGCACCGGCCAAGCGTTTGGGCTGTGCGCGTCAAAGTTGTAGGTGCAGGCGCGCGGCGTCGTCGATCTGCGCCATGAGATCGAGCGGCACCATGCCGACCAGGCTGCCGATGCGTCTGACGTCTACCGATCTGATCTGTTCGGCCTGGGCCTTCGAGTCAAGGCTGAGGCCGGTGCTGGCCGCGGCCAGCATCACTTGGAACGGGTGGACCACTTCAGTGTTGGAGGTGACCGGAACGACTGTCACCACACCTCGCCCCAGAAGAGCAGCGATCGTGTTGGCGCCGTCGTTGCTGACGATCACTGCGGGACGGGTCCGCGCCGACTCGGTCCCGATGACCGGGTCCAGGCCGGCAGTGCGGATCTCGCCCCGTCGCATCAGTCCCGGTTGAGACCGTCCGCAACGGCGGCATCCCAAGCGCTGTCCTCGCCGCCGCTGCCCCACTCCGTGAACGCTGCCGCGTAGTGCGGCGACAGCTCATTGGCCCTCAGCAGTCGTATCGCCCGCTGCAAGGCCGCCGACCGGGACGCCATGCCATGGGATTGGACGTAATCGTCGAGGAACGCGACATCGCCGTCCGGAATGCTCACACTGACCTTCATAACTACAATGCTACCAGAGTAGTAATGCACATACTACCATGGTCCTTGAACCTCCTGCGTTAGAGATGGAGGCCGAACAGAGCGGCGCCGGCAAGCCCTGGTGGGGTGTCTCCATCGGGCAGATTGCTGAGCGGGTGGGCAAGAGCGTCAACGAGATTGGCCCGCAGTTGGACTCTCTCGCTGACGACGGCTACGTCTCCGTCAAGTGCAACACACCTACCAGCGGCCATCCCCACCGGCACATGGGCGTCAGACTGCTTCCCGAGGGCCGGAAGGCATTGGGGGGTGACCTCCACCGGTGGATGCAAGTGATCGGCCATGATGGCCGGTCTCAGACCAGCATCCGATCCGGTGGAGGTTCACAGTATGGCACAGCGTCTCAGTTTCGATGAGCGCGCCCGCGCCGAGTCTGACAATCCCGACGAACAGTCACGCCTCAGGTCGCTTGCCTAGCAGTTGCGAGAGGCCGGACCGGGCATCGCCGTAACTCTGCTTCTGGAGGGCATCAATCACCTCTGAGGTTCGGCGAGGCCGTTGTCGGACTGAGAACGGTGGATCAGTGAGGACGGAGCCCCCCAAGTCGCCTCGTCAGCAATTCGCTGCTTGATGCGAGACACGATTCCTTCCCAGTCATCTTTCATGGGCACTGCACCCCGCTCGTGAGCAAAGATGAGGACATCCTCGATGAGCACCCGTCCCGATGGAATGTGCATGCCGCCTCGGTCCCTTCCAGCACCGGCAAGGCGAGGGTGAATGTGCGGGTACCAGACATTCGAACCGTCATCGGGATGCCAGTGAAACTCGACGGCCAACTTTCCACCCAGCGTCACCGTATGGATGTAACTGCGTGTAGAGACTCTCCACTGCCCATCCGGGTCGCTTGCCTGGTGAATCTCGTAGCTGATCGAACAGGTGATTTCAACTTGCGGCCCGGTCGATTGGAGTGATAGCGGTTGTCCGCGGTTGACGGTGAGAATGCCAGGCTTACTGGGTTCCCGAGAAGTGCCGGTGACGCCGGTATGAGCGAAACAGGCGATTGCCTCTTGGATGAGTTTGCGGAACCCCTTGAAGGCGTCAGCGGGCGTTCGGCCAGCCACTTGGTCTCAGTATGGCAACCTGCATGACTCCCGGTTCGTCTCTGCCGACGAACTCTCCGCTATCCCACCTACTTGCGAATTCTGCACCGTCGATATTCAGGAGACGGCGAGATGCGTCATCGAAGATATCCCATTGCTCTTTGGCGGAGATGAGTTCGAAGCTCACGCTTCCCATCGCCTTGCTCCTCTCAGTGCGTATCCGTAACGCAGCATATCTGTTCCTTCGCCCGCTCTAGCGATCCACTTCTGCGCCGACGCTCTCATCCTCCGGCAGCGCCCTGACCGGTGGGTCGCAGCGGCGCGAAAGGACGGAGGAGCGTCCCAGCGCCGAACCCGCCGATGTGATGTCCAATACACGTCCTGACCTGCAGGTTCTCGCATCCCCGCAGATTTCATGGCCCTGAGGGCGTCACCCCTCATTGGGAGGTAAGCGCAGGTCACAGCGGCGCGAAACGGCACCTCCCCGGCGGAGCGACGCATCCGCCGCTCGTGGCCCGGACTTCACCCTGGAGCGCGAGGGGGCTGCCCGAGCGCTGAATCACACACAACAACACGGGGAGGCGGGTTGGCGCACGGTGGGCCTATGGTGTGGAGCGATGTGGGAACTGCTAGCAGCAGGCGTGCTGGCTGTATCCGGTGCCGCTGTGACCTACTGGGCGGTACAGCGCACTCAGCGATTGGCTGACCAGTCCGAGCGTCGGCGTATGCGCCGCGATGTGCTCCGCAAGCTGGTCGGAACTCGCCACATGATTGTTCAGGGAGCCAAGTCTGTTCAGGGAGAGTTCTTCGCTGCCCTGAACGAGGTGGTGGTGGCGTTCTCCGATGACGATGAAGTCATGGAAGCGCTACGCCAGTTTGACAAGCTGGTCGCCCGAGGGTTCCGACCTGAAGACTTCGTTCTTCTCGCCCAGGCGATGGCCAGGGCGGCTGAGATGGGACCGCTTGACGAGCATCTGTTGGGGCATCCGTTCGCCCCGAACCCAACCACGGGCCAACAGAGGCGGTAACCGAGCCGAAGATTCTCGTGGGCAGCCCTCGGGCGAGGGTGTGTGCCGCTCCCGTGTCGTACGTCGCTCCTATGGTGCGAGCGACATAGACCGCAAGCCGGGGAGGTTGCCCGTGGACAAGAGACGAGCGATGAGGCGGGCAGTGGGTTGGCTGCTGGTGGCTGGTGCGCTGGTGGTGGTGGCCGTGGCGGTGGCTCAGAAGGGGGCCGATTGGGGCGAGACCAAGGCCGAGTGGGGCCAGGTCATCATCCAGGGGCTGGCCGCACTTGGTGGCTTGTGGTTCTGGCTCTTGCGGAGCAGGCCTCGCGTGACCTTGCGGCTTCGGCTAAGCGGAATCGCATTCCTAGAACTCGCCAACACCGGTAACCGGGTCGCTAGGCAGGTACAGGTCAAGTGCGACCCTCCACTTCCGTTGCCTTACGAGAAGAAGCTCGGTCCGATTGTGGACTACGGCGACATGGACCGAGACCAGAGATACGTGGTGGCGATAGAAAGCGGGCCGATGGCCGCCGAAGCGCTGTCCAAGACCGCGTTCACTGTGTCTCACGAGCGACCGTGGGGAGTCGGGAGGCGCAAGTCAACGATGCGTTTCGGAAGTGCGAGCGCAGTCCGTCACGTGAACGAGGATGTTCACACGCCCGTCGGACAGATAGCCGAGGCCTTCAAGAAGCAAGGGCAGAAGCTGGACAAGATTGGCAGGGCGGTAGAGAGCGTGGCGCGTCGCTTGCCCTCACCCGCGGAAGAGGACAAGGCAGCCTCCTGACAGCGGCGGAATCCCGGCTCGTGTAGCCGACGGGTCAACACCCCGAAGTCCACAGACTTCAACCCACAGCACGCGCCCCCAGCGCAGGCTGACACTGACCTAACCACGGCAAGCTCTACCGGTGGTTGCGACTGAGGGCAGCATAGACGCTGTGGGCTGAGTCCCAGTCGTGGAGTTTGCGGGGCATGGTGTTGAGCAGGTCCTCGATGATGGCGAGGCGCACGGTGCCCACGTTGAGGTCGGTGCTTTTGGGCGGCCGGCGTCTCAGCAGTCCGTTGGTCTGCTCGTTGGTGGGGCGCTGCCACGGCGAGTGCGGGTCACAGAAGTAGACGTCGATGCCCAGGGTGGCCTCGATGTCGGGCCGGCGGGCCATCTCGCGGCCTTGGTCCCAGGTCAGCGTCTTGACCAGGTGCCGCGGCTGGCGGGCCGGCGCCGCTGTGACCGCGGCGGCGGTGTTGTGGGCGTCGTAGCCGTGGGGCAGCGCGACGGTGAGGGTCTGGCGGCTGGTGCGCTCCACGAGCGTCGCGACCGCGCTGCGGTTGGCCTTGCCGATGATCAGATCGCCCTCCCAGTGGCCGGGCTGGCGGCGGTCCTCGACGCTGGCCGGGCGCTGCGAGATCGCCTTGAAATCGCCCAGCGGGCTGGGCTTTCGCGCGTGGCGGCGGTTGGGCCTGCGCTTCCGGCAGCGCCGCGGCAGCAGCCTCCAGGAGCCCTCGGGCAGGCCCCGGGCGCCGCTGTGGTCATAGCAGGCGGCGTAGACCGTCTCCGCGCAGATGCCGTGGCCCTCTGAGCGCAGCTGCGCTGAGATCGCGTGCGGCGACATCCTGTCGGCGAGCAGCCCGCCGACAGCCGCGGCCAACACGGGATCGCCCGCCAGCTTGGGCGTCTTGGGCCGGCGAGCCCGCAGACCCGCAGCCGCCTGCGCGGCCCCGGCGTCATAGCCGCAGCGCCCGCCGCCGCGCTTGAGCTCGCGATGGACCGTCGAGCGGTGCCTGCCCAAGCGCCGGGCCATCTCATCAACGCCGACGCCCGCCGTGGGCGTTCACCAACCAATGATGCATCGGCCGTCGCTGATCTCGACATGCCACTGACTGATCAGGTCCATCCCTAGCAACACATCACACGGCGTGGCGGGGTGCCTGCCTTCGAAGTGGTGCTCCGATCCCACAGCCTCGATTCGCTTGTGAAAATGCTCCTCGGCTGGTGCCGTAACCAACTGCGGGGCAGGCAGACGCACCTGCACGGGGTAGGTCGGTCTCTGCTTGCTCGCCACGTCCAGGGTAGTCGCCTCTACGTTCCCGCTGCGGACCACCTCTAGCCGCGTGACCAACTCGCTGCTGATGACACTCCGCGTCGCTCCGGTGTCCAACAAACCCTCGACGTGTTGTTCACCGTCGTGAGACGCCGCTGACACGGCCAGTCGCACCACAATGCGGGCGCGCTCAACCAGAATCTCAATTTGGGGCAACGCTACGGGAAGGTCAGTCGATGAGACGGACGACGCGGTAGCCGAGGCTGACCGCGCCGATGCCATGAGTGGCGAAGTTGCCTTGCCCGAATCGTTCCATTCCAGCATCGTAGGCATCGATGCCCGCGTCGTAAATCTCAATCACTTCGCCGTCGCGCATGAGCGCTGAGCGCCCCCAATGGTCACGCTCTAACGCTTCGCGATGCACAGACGCGTAAGTTCGGGTGTGGATCTGGACCGAACGCGCAGCCTGTGTGTCAGAGGCCATGGACCTTCCCCCTTCTGAGAAGTGGTAGTTGCCCGGTTCGCTGAACCACAAGTTCAGCGACTGACAACAGTCTTGCGCTACTCGGGTTGCGCAGCGCGGATACCTGCACCAGATCGCTCCAAGCCCCTACCCTTGTAGCCAAGGTCTACATACCCAATGGTTCACCAAGGCTCAGCGGTGACGGGGTGCGGGGTTGCGGGTATCCGCGCTGCGCTCCCTGGGGCGGTCGGGGGCCGTTACGGCTCGCGGGCCTGTAGTCCTGCAAGCTGCCAGCGTGTTGCGGACGGTGCGACCTCCCGCCACCCTCAGAGAACGACCCTAGCTGTGACAACCTGAGACGTTGTCCCTACTGCGTCGGGCTGGAGGGGGTGGCCGTCGGCTTCAGTGCGCGCCAGAACACGCGGCCCTGAACGGGGGGACTCGCCCACCTTGGCGCGTCGGCGACTCCGCGTCAAAGCTCGGCCATAGGGGCCAGAATAGGCTCTGAAGTAGGCGTTTCTTGGCCAACTCGCGAAGTCTCAACCGCGCAACTCGCGAAACGCACCTTGGAGCGGATGACGAGAATTGAACTCGCATTCTCAGCTTGGGAAGCTGATGTTCTACCATTGAACTACACCCGCGGAGGCTCCCGAGCGTAGCCATCGCGGTGTGCTCTGCGCAGCCCGTCCCACGCCGGAGGCCCGAGTAATCGGTCCGCGCCCCCCGTTCCGGAATCTCGGGAGAGTTTGGTGCGCCAGATGCGCAGAACTCGCACCAAGAAAGCGTCCGGGCGAGTCTCGGCGACGACTAGGCCGCTAGCTGTACCGCACGAACACGGGCCGGTCGGTGGCCGACCGCTCGGCGTGGAACCCGTAGCCCAGCCCGTCGAAGTCCCGCAGCCCCCGCACCGACTTCAGCCGGTTGCGGATGATCCAGCCCGCCATCGCGCCCCGGGCCCGCTTGGCGAAGAACGAGATCATCCTGGGCTCGGCGTCGCCCCGGCCGTCCAGGAACGCAGGCGTCACCAGCCGACCCTCCAGCCGCCCCACGTCCACCGAGCGGAAGTACTCGTTCGACGCCAGGTTCACCACCACCGCCGGGCCGGGGCTCTCGGCCAGGTCGGCGTTCAGCATGTCGGTGATGCGCTCGCCCCAGTAGGAGTACAGGTCGCGGCCCCGTTCGGTGGCCAGCTTGGATCCCATCTCCAGCCGGTACGGCTGCATCAGATCCAGCGGGCGCAGCACCCCGTACAGCCCCGAGAGGATGCGCAGCACCTTCTGGGAGTGGGTGTAGTCGCGCTCGGTGAAGGTGGCCGCGGCGTCCATGCCCTGGTAGACGTCGCCAGCGAAGGCCAGCAGCGCGGGCCGGGCGTCGCCGGTCGTGAACGGGGCCTCCCAGTCGGCGTAGCGCTCGAAGTTCAGCTCGGCCAGCTCGTCGGAGATGCCCATGAGCTTGGCGATCTCGTCGGGCGACTTCTGCCGCATCACATCCACCAGCGGCGACGCCTCGTCCAGCATCCGGGGCTGGGAGTGCTTGCGGGTGGGCAGCTTGGAGCTGTAGTCGAGCGCCTTGGCCGGCGAAACCACGATCAGCATCGTGCCGTTATACCCCGCCGACGCCCCATCTTCGAAATTGGTGCGACTCTTGTGCCTCAGAGGGCCAAACGGTCATCCAATTTCGGAGGGACCGGGAGGACCGGCCGATATCAGGCTGCGGTGGCCTCGCCGGGCTCCCCAGCGCCGGGCTCCCCAGCGCCGGGCTCCTCGGCTGCAGGCTCCAGTTCGGGCAGGCAGCGCCGGAGGTTGCGGATGCCCTGGCCGATGCGCTGGCGGTTCTCGATCAGCGCGAACCGCACGTGCCCCTCGCCGCCGGGCCCGAACCCGACGCCGGGCGACACCGCCACATGGGCCTCGGTCACCAGCTTGGAAGCGAACTGGATCGAGTCCATCCGTCGGTACGGCTCTGGAATCTTCGCCCACACGAACATGGTCCCCCTGGGCGGCTCCACCTCCCAGCCGATGCGGTTGAGGCCCTCGCACAGGGCGTCGCGGCGCCGCTGGTACACCGCGCACGCCTCGACCGGGTAGTCGGGCTCCTCCCGCAGGGTCACCGTCGTCGCGATCTGGATCGGCTGGAACGATCCGTAGTCCAGGTAGCTCTTGAGCTTGGCCAGCGCGGCCACCGCATTGGCGTTGCCCAGCATGAACGCCATGCGCCACCCGGCCATCGAGAACGACTTGGTGCACGAGTAGAACTCCACCGCGCAGTCCTTGGCCCCCTCCACCTGCAGGATCGACGGCGGCTGGTACCCGTCGAAGCCCAGGTCGGCGTAGGCGTTGTCGTGCACCACCAGCATCTCGTGCTCCCGGGCGAAGTCGACGACCTTCTGCATGAAGCCGAGCTCCACGCAGGTGGTGGTGGGGTTGTGCGGGAACGAGATCACCGCCACCCGGGGCTTGGGCCGGCTGTAGCGCCACGCCAGCCGCATCCGGTGGACGAACTCGTCGCCGTCGGCCAGGGGCACCTCCCGGATCTGGGCGCCGGCGAACAGCGGCCCGTAGATGTGGATCGGGTAGCTGGGGGTGGGCACCAGGCAGGTGTCGCCGGGCTGCAGCAGCACCCACATGAGGTGGCTGAACCCCTCCTTGGCCCCGATGGTGTTGATCACCTCGGTGTCGGGGTCGAGCTCCACCCCGAAGCGGCGCTCGTACAGGGCGGCGATGGCCCGGCGCAGCGCGGGCAGCCCCCGGCTCGACGAGTAGCGGTGGTTGCGGGGGTTGCGGGCCGCCTCGCAGAGTTTGTCCACCGCGATGTCCGGCGACGGCAGGTCGGGGTTGCCGAAGCCGAGGTCGACGATATCGGCGCCGTCGTGGCGGAGCTTGATCTTCAGATCGTTGATGATCGTGAAGACGTAGGGGGGAAGGCCGTTGATGCGGCGGAACTCCATCGAACGAAGCTAACAGGCCGGTCGACCCGATCAAGTGACATCTGTCACATCCGGCGGGGTGGTGGGGGATGCTTTTGCTGTGGCCCTCGGCGAGGCGATCGGGATGCTCTTGCTGTGGTCCTCGGCGGGGTGGTGGGGATGCTCTTGCTGTGGTTCTCGGCGGGGTGGTGGGAGCGGCCGGAGCAGGCCGGGGCCCATCGGATCGTGCTCTGACCTACGCTCCTGGCGTGGACGGCGAATCGATGCTCCCTGGGCTCGGAGCGGTGCGGTGATCCTGTCGGACCGCTCCATCTGGGAGGCGCTCGACGCCGGCCACATTGTGATCGACCCGCTGGACGAGGGCTCGGTGCAGCCGTCGTCGGTGGACCTGCGCCTGGGGCACGGCTTCCGGGTGTTCCGCAACCACACCCTGAGCCATATCGACGTGAAGCAGGACTTGTCGGCGCTCACCTCCCTGGTGGAGGCCGACGCCGACGACCCGTTCATCCTGCATCCGGGCGAGTTCGTGCTGGGCGCCACCCTGGAGCGGGTGGCATTGCCCGACGACTTGGTGGCCCGCCTGGAGGGCAAGTCGTCGCTGGGCCGGCTGGGCCTGCTGATCCATTCGACGGCGGGGTTTGTGGATCCCGGCTTCGACGGCCAGCTCACCCTGGAGCTGTCGAATGTCGCCAACCTGCCGATCACCCTGTACCCGGGGATGCGCATCGGCCAGATCAGCTTCCAGCGGATGACCACCCCGGCCGACTCGCCGTACGGGTCGAGGAAGTTGGGCTCGAAGTATCACGGTCAGCGGGGTCCGGTCCCGTCCCGCTACTGGGAGAACTTCAAGTAGCGGCCTGCGATGGCGGTGAGGCAACTGGGCCGCTTCTAGCGCCGGGCGCCCGCCCGGTCCCGGTCCCGGCAGGGCCGTGTTGGCGCCGGCCCGGAGCGGCCCGAACCCGCCGGCGCTGAGGTGCGTCTATCCTCGGGGCCATGCCGAGACCCACCAAGCGCCGCGTGGCGGCCGGCCGAGTGACGGCCAAGGGCACCCGCCCCGACAACTACAAGCCCGACCAGCACACCCACACCGGGTTCGACGGGCAGCCCCCGAGCCCGATCTGGGTGCCGATCCTGCTGTTCAGCCTGCTGGGGCTGGGGATGGCGACGATCATCGCCAACTATCTGGCCGTGTTCTGGGACACCTCGAACGTGGTGCTGCTGGGAGGCTTGGGCCTGATCCTGGCCGGGATCATCACCGCTACGCAGTACCGCTGACCGCCCGCCCGCGGGGGACGGCCGGGCTGTGACCGCGTGATCACACGGTTGTAATTTCCCCCAACTTTGCCCACAGTCTGTGGATAACTAACAGTCTATGGATAAGGGCATGCGCGGATAGGTGACGATGTGTTCTCGTTGACCTCTGCGCTGTCGGCTTCGAAACAGCCCTTGACCTGGCTGTTCGCCGACCGCGCCTAGATCAGGCAGTCTGGCAGATCCCCAGGTCAGCGCCTATTCGCGCGGCCTCCAACTCTCGGCGGGGCGTTCACTCGATGGGAGCTACTGGGTCCATCTCGTCCTGGCAGTGTCGGGGCGGCTCGGGGTCCTCGTCGGGGGCGACGGTCATGCGCACCTCGGCGCCGCACACGTTGCAGCGGTACTCGATCTTGACCTTGCGCAGCGTGCCCGGGTCGGGCGGCTCCGGCAGCGGCCGGGCCAGGTTGCGCAGCATGGCCAAGCCCAGGCGCAGCACCGCGTAGGCGACCACCACCGCGATCAGGACCCTGACGATGTCGGCCAGGATGGCGCCGACCACGAGGCCGCCCAGCGCCACCACGATCAGCCCGATGTTGACGGCCCTTGCTTTGTTCATCCTTGCGCCAGCCTCCCGCCCGCGACTGCCCCGATGCTACGCGACCGTCCAGCAGGTGCTCCGGCCACCGTCGGGCTAGGCAGGCGCCGCCGTCGGCCTGAAAGGTTCGGCTGGTGGTGGTCGGTACGGTCGCTCCGCTGCGGGCTGACCACCGGTCGCAGGTGGCGCCCGGGGAAGGTCAGCGATCTCAGAGGGCGGCTCAGATTGGAGCGACCCGTCCGCTGGCGCCTCGGTCGGTTCTGGCGCTGGCTCCGGTGGGTGGGCAGCAGTCGCGGACTCGGGCGGTGGGGCAGCTGTGGACTCGGGTACGGGAGGCGGCTGAGGCTCTGCAAGCCGAGGCTCGATCGGGAGCCCGGTGCGGGCCAGTGCCATGATCAGATCGTCGAACTTGCGCTCGAGTCCGTCGAACCTGCGCTCGAGTCTGTCGAACCTGTTCTCGAGCCTGTCGAGGCGTCCGTTGACCTCAGCGAAACGAGCGTTGGTGGTCGTTATCTGCTCGGTGAACCGGGTGTCGACGTGGCTGCGCAGGTCGCGGAAATCAGCACGCATCCACCGGAAGCCCGCGCCGCACGCTGCAACGAGAGCGGCGAGTGCAACTCCCAGAAGCGTGGCGAGAACTTCGATTTCCATGTAAATAACTCTAGCGGACCACTATGACATAAACAACTTGAAATGCATTCATATATCTATTCGCCACACGACGGCCGCCGAGCCGGTGGGTCCGGCGCTGATGGTGAGCAGCAGCCGCCCGTCGCCTGCGGCGTGCCCGGCCAGCCCGTCGGCTATCAGGCGCAGCTCCTCGGCCGCCCCCGCGTTGCCGGTGGCCACCGCGCCCCCGGCACGGTTGATCCGCTCCCCGTCGATGCCCAGCGCCCGCGCCACCAGCATCGGGGTGGCCGCGTCGTGCTCGACGACGGAGATGTCGTCGACGGCAGCGAGTTCGACGCCGGCCTCGGCCAGCGCTTGGCCGACGGACACTGCCACATTGCCGGTCGGGTCGAACGGGTCGCCTGCGGCCCGCCCCGTCCCGGCGATCGTCGCCAGCGTCGCCGCGGGTCCATGCGCCTCCCCTGCGAGCGCGGCCGTGGTCGGGTGTGTCGGAACGGCGCGTGAACGCGTTGGCGCCTCCCCTGCGAGCGCGGCCGTGGTCCCGGCACGCTGCTCATCGGGCTGTCCACTCTGGTTCTCGGCGGCTTGTGCCTCGCCGGCCGGGCCGGTACGGGCGAGCGCGGCTGTGGTTCCGCCCGGTTGCGAGTCGGGCGATCCGGTCTCGTGCTTTCCGGCTTGCAGCAGGACTGCGGCCACCCCGTCGGCGGGGGGAGCGAACGTGGCGGCTGTGAGCAGCCCGTCGTCGTCGAAGGCCGGCGGCAGCTCCGCGGTGTCGCCCCATGAGCGCAAGACGTCGGCAGCCACAGGGTCGCCCCGGTACACGCCGCGCCCCGCGGCGTCGCCCGGCTGGGCCGCCACGGCCATGATGGCCGGACTCGGGCTCGCCCCCGCCTTCGCACGCCGCCGCCGGGACTCCTCGGCTGCGGCGTCGAGCTCGGCCCTCCCGATGCCCGCGGCCCGGGCGGCCCGCTCGGCCAGCCGAGGCCCGGGCAGCAGCCCGCCTGCCTCCGCGAACCGCTCGGCCACCCCGCCCCAGGGGGCGCCGTAGGTGCGGTTGAGGGCGGCCGCGCCCGGCGGCACCGCCGAGCACATGCCCAGCCCGATCACCAGCACGGTGCGGGCCTGGCCGGCACGGATGGAGGCCGCCGCGGCCTGTACCGCGGCCGCGCCGCTGGTCTCGCCCCGGTCGACCACATGGCCGCCCACCCCGACCGGCCAGCCCGCGGCCAGAACGATCGCCCGGGCCGCGTCGGCTCCGCAGGCCCCCACCGGGTCGGCGCAGCCCACCACCACCTCGTCGAGGTCGCCGGCGGCGAGCCCGGCCCGCTCCAGCGCCTCGCGCCCCACCACCCCGGCCAGCACCACCGGGTTCCAGCCGGCCAGCTCCCCGTCCACCGGCCGCACCGCGGTCCGGGCCACAGCCAACACCGCCACGGCCACGTCCCTGCTCACACCCCGAAGGTCTACACGGCCCCGACGCGGTGGTGCCTACACTCGCATCGGACTGCTAGACGCCGCTGGACGCGGCTGGGGGGTCATTGTGAGCAAGGGCACCGCCGATGTGGTCATCAAGGTGCTCACCGCGCTCACAGTGTTCGGCCTGATCCTGGCCGGGGGGCTGTACGAGCCCCATGTCGACCTAATACACGTCCTCCCCGAGTACCTCGACAACGAGAGCACCAGGGTGTTCGACGTCGCCCTGATGATCCTGCGGGCCGCGCTCGGCATGATGATCTTCGTCCACGGCTACAACAAGGCGTTCCGGGGCGGGCGCATCGCCGGCACCGGCCGCTGGTTCCAGTCGATGGGGATGCGCCCCGGCAAGGTCCATGCCGCTCTGGCCGCCTTCACCGAGATGGGCGTGGGCGCGCTGCTGGTGGTCGGGTTGATCACCCAGGTGGCCGCGGCCGGGCTGATCGGCTTGATGGTGGTGGCGTTCTGGACGGTCCACCGCGACAAGGGCTTCATGATCACCGGCGAGGGCTGGGAGTACGTGGCCCTGATCTCGGTCATGAGCCTGGTGTGCGCCATGCTCGGCCCGGGCCGCATTTCCCTCGACGCTGCCCTCGACATCGCCGACCGGCTCGACGGCTGGACCGGCATGTGGATCGCCCTGCTGCTCGGCGTCGGTGTCGGCGCCGCCCAACTGCTGCTCTTCTACCGTCCCCCGCCCCCCGAGCCCGTCGAAGATGACTGACGCCCAAGAGCCGCAAAGGAGCCTCTGGCTGCAGCTCTGGTGGAAGCCGGAGTTCCGAAGTCGCCGCGAGCGGGTCCGGGGGCGCAGCCAGGGACGGCTGACCCGGTTGTGGGCCAGGTCGGCTCCGGCGTGGCCGAAGATGGCGCCCAGCACCAGCAGCCCGCCGGCCACCGTCACCAGCGGCGGCGCCTCGCTCAGCACGATCCACGCCAGCAGGATCGAGAACGGTGTCTCGCTGGAGGCCAGCAGGCCGGCCTCCGCGGCCGGGATCAGCCGCACCCCCTCGGCCCACAGCACCAGCGACACCGCGAACACCAGCCCGAAGAACAAGATGAGCGGCGCCTGGTCGGCGGCCACGCCGAGTGGGTCGGCCACCACCAGCGCCACCACGAACAGCAGCACCCCGGCCGAGCCCAGCGCCAGCACCGCGTCGGCGCCCTCGAAGCGGCGGATCAGCACGATGAGCAGCGCCAGGATCAGCGCCAGGACCACCGCTCGCAGGTTGCCGTCGAGGTCGCCCGGTCCGAGGTTGCCGGCCACCGTCAGGGTCACGCCCGCGAGCGCCAACACGGCCGCCACTACCGTCGGGCGCCGCAGCCGCTCCCGCAGGATCAGCCACGCCAGCCCCGCGGCCAGGAACGGCACGGTGGCCGATATCACGGTGACGTTGGCCACCTCCGTCCGTTGCAGCGCGTCGATGTAGAGGATCATCGACAGCGCGGCCGGCCCGGCCAGGAGCAGGCCCTGGGGCCCGAGGGTCGCGCCGATCCGCAGCCGTGCCTGCGAGCCGCCGACCCGACCCCTGGCCCACACGTAGACCAGCGCCCCGGTTCCGCCGATCAGACCCCGCCAGCTGGCGATCTGCCAGGTGTCGGCGTCGATGGTGCGGGAGATGGCCCCCGTGCTGCCGAACCCGAACCCGGAGACGAGCATCATCGTCGCCCCCAACCGACGAGACCGCCCCGCCGCCTCTGGGTCTGTGTCGGTCTGCGGGTTTGGAGCGGCCTCTGGGTTGGTGTCGGTTTGCGGGTTTGGGGCGGCCCCCGAGTCCGTGCCGGTCTGCGGGTTTGGAGCGGCCCCCGAGTCTGTGTCGGCCCCCGAGTCCGTGCCGGTCCGCGGGTCTGGAACCCCCTGGTCGGCCGTCAACTCAGGGCCGGCGAGGGTTAGCCGGCCGCGGCCGCGGCGGGCTCGTAGCCGACCTGGCAGAAGCCGTGGTTGCAGTAGCCGTAGGGGTTCCGGGCCAGGTACTGCTGGTGGTGCTCCTCGGCGTAGTAGAACGGCCCGGCGTCCACCATCTCGGTGGTGATCTCCCCGAAGCCGCGCTCGGCCAGCGCCGCCTGGTACCGGTCCCTCGACGCCAGCGCGGTCTCTCGCCGGGCCTCGCTGAACAGATAGATCCCGCTGCGGTACTGGCTGCCGACGTCGTTGCCCTGGCGCATCCCCTGCGTCGGGTCGTGCATCTCCCAGAACACCTTCAGCAGCTGGTCATAGGGCGCCACCGACGGGTCGTGCACCACCAGCACCACCTCGTTGTGGCCGGTGCGCCCGGAGCACACCTCCTGATAGGTGGGGTTGGGGGTGACGCCCCCCGAGTAGCCCGCCGCGGTGGTGTGCACGCCCTGCATCTGCCAGAAGAACCGCTCGGCGCCCCAGAAGCACCCCATCCCGAACACGGCCCGCTCGCACCCCTCGGGGAACGGCGGCTCCAGCGGGGTGCCGAGCACCAGGTGCCCGTAGGACTGCACCTCCATGGCCTCGTCCCGCCCGGGAAGGGCGTCGGCGGCGGTCGGGATCCGGGTCTTGTCGCGTCGCAACAGCATGACCCGACTGTACCGCAAGCCCTGCCGCCGGGTTCTTGGGGCGAGTTGTGTGCCTACACGGTCCATAACTCGGCCGAGATTCCCAGAGCGGCCCGTCCCCGACCCCGCAGCGACCCCGTGGGCCCGGGCCGGGCCAACGGTGCCACGGCTACCCTCTGCGCAATGCTCGACACGCTGATCACCGGCGGCACGCTGGTCGACGGCACCGGCGCGCCGGCGCGCCAAGCCGACATCGGCGTCAACGACAGCCGCATAGTGGCCGTGGCCGACCCCGGCGACCTCGCCGGCACCACAACCGCACACATGATCGACGCCGAGGGCCTCATCGTGTGCCCCGGCTTCATCGATCCCCACACCCATTACGACGCCCAGATCTTCTGGGACCCCAGGGCCACCCCGTCGAACCTGTTCGGCGTCACCACCGTGATCGGCGGCAACTGCGGCTTCACCCTCGCCCCCCTCGGCCACCCCGCAGACGGCGAGTACCTCAAGCGCATGATGGTGAAGGTGGAGGGCATGGAGCTGGCCGCCCTGGAGCAGGGCGTGCCGTGGGACTGGGAGAGCTTCGCCGACTACCTGCGGGCGGTCGAGAGCCGGGGCGTGGGCGTGAACGCCGGCTTCCTGGTGGGGCACTGCGCCCTGCGCCGGGCGGTAATGCGCGACGACGCCGTCGGCCACGAGGCCAACGACGACCAGATCGCCCTGATGCGGGCCCTGCTGGCCGAGTCGCTGGCCGCGGGCGGGCTCGGCTTCTCCACCGGCCGCAGCTACACCCACAACGACTGGGACGATCAGCCCGTGCCCAGCCGCTGGGCCTCCGAGCAGGAGGTGCTGGAGCTGTGCCGGGAGACGGCCACCCACCCCGGCACCACCCTGGAGTGGGTGGCCGACGGCTGCATGAAGGGCTTCAGCGACGACGAGGTCGACCTGATGACCCGCATGTCGCTGCAGGCCCAGCGCCCGCTGAACTGGAACGTGCTCACCATCGACTCGGCCCGCCCCGACGACTACCGCAACCAGATAGCGGCCTGCGAGCGGGCCGCCGAGGCCGGGGCCATCGTGATCGCGCTCACCATGCCGATCCTGGTGGAAATGAACATGAACCTGGGCAGCTTCTGCGCGCTGCACATGCTGCCCGGCTGGCCCGACACGTTCGGCCTGCCCGTACACGAGCGCATGGAGGCCCTGAGCCGCCCCGAGACCCTCATCGCCCTCGAGAACAATGCGGCCAGCCCCGACGCCGGCGTGTTCAGCCGCCTCACCGGCTGGTCCGACTACCGCATCGGCGACACCTTCTCGGCCGCCAACGAGGGCCTCAAGGGCCGCCGGGTGGGCGACATCGCCAGGGAGCGGGGCCGGCGGGACTTCTTCTGCCTGGTGGACGTCTGCCTGGCCGACGATCTGCGCACCGTGCTGTGGCCGGCCCCCACCGACGACGACCCGGAGAGCTGGCGGCTGCGGGCCGAGGCCTGGGAGCATCCGGCGGTGATGATCGGCGGCAGCGACGCCGGCGCCCATCTCGACCGCATGGCCGGCGCCTGCTACCCCACCGCCTGGATCGACGACTGCCTGCGGGGCCGGCAGCTCACCACCCTCGAGAACGCCGTCCGCCATCTGACCGAGGCCCCCGCCCGGCTGTTCGGCCTCAAGGGCCGGGGCCGCATCGCCGAGGGCTGCTTCGCCGACATCGTGCTGTTCGATCCCGACGAGGTGGGCGCCACCGAGCCCCAGCTGGTGGCCGACCTGCCCGGCGACGGCAAGCGCCTGTGGTCCGACGCCACCGGGGTGCGGCGGGTGATGGTCAACGGCACAACCACCGTGGTCGACGGCGAGGCCACCGAGGCGCTGCCGGGCACGGTGCTGCGCTCGGGACGCCACACCGCCACAGTCCCGGTGGGAGCGCCCGCGTAGTCGCGCAACCAGCAAAGCCAAGCATCAGGGCCGAAGCCAAGCAGCCAAGCAACAGGGCCGAAGCCAAGCAGCCAAGCAACAGGGCCGAAGCCAAGCAGCCAAGCAACAGGGCCGAAGCCAAAGCAGCCAAGCAACAGGGCCGAAGCCAAAGCAACGCCAAGCATCAGGGCCGAAGCAACTAGGAGGACCGCCATGGCCGAAGGCTCGATCGAGATCTACGAGACCGAGGACCGCACGTTCCCGCCGCCGCCGGGCTTCGCGGCCGCGGCCGAGGTGTCCGACCAGTCGATGTACGACGAGGCCGCCGCCGACTTCGAGGCGTTCTGGGCCCGCCAGGCCCGCGACCTGCTCGACTGGGACACCGACTTCGGTACCACCCTGGAGTGGGACCTGCCGTTCGCCAAGTGGTTCGTGGGCGGCCGGCTCAACGTCTCATACAACTGCCTGGACCGCCACGTGGCCGCGGGCCGCGGCGACAGGGTGGCCTTCCACTGGGAGGGCGAGCCGGGCGACACCCGCACCATCACCTACTCCGAGCTGCTCGACGATGTGCAGCGCTTCGCCAACGTGCTGCTGCACCTGGGCCTGCGCAAGGGCGACCGCATCGCGGTGTACATGCCGATGATCCCCGAGCTGGCGGTCACCATGCTGGCCTGCACCCGCATCGGGGTGGCCCACTCGGTGATCTTCGGCGGGTTCTCGCCCGACGCCATCACCGACCGCTGCGCCGATGCCGAGGCCCGCCTGGTGGTCACCGCCGACGCCGGCTACCGCCGCGGCGCCCCCGCCCCCCTGAAGCCCAACGTCGACCTGGCCCTGGCCGCGGGCGCGCCGTCGGTGGAGCACGTGGTGGTGGTGGACCGGTGCGGCACCGATCCGGTGATGGTCGAGGGCCGCGACCTGTGGTGGCACGACCTGATGGCCGAGTCCGCCCCGGACTGCCCGGCCGAGCCGATGGACTCCGAGCAGCTCCTGTACCTGCTGTACACGTCGGGCACCACCGCCAAGCCCAAGGGCATCATGCACACCACCGGCGGGTACCTCGCCCAGGTGGCGTTCACCCACCGCTACGTGTTCGACCTGCGCCCCGACTCCGACGTGTTCTGGTGCGCGGCCGACATCGGCTGGGTGACCGGCCACAGTTACATCGTGTACGGGCCGCTGGCCAACGGGGCCACGTCGGTGATGTACGAGGGCACCCCGGACACGCCCCGCCCAGAAGAACGCGAGGGCGACCGGGCCGTCTGGGCCAAGGACCGCCTGTGGGACATCATCGAGCGCTACGGCGTCACCCAGCTCTACACCGCCCCCACCGCCATCCGCACGTTCATGAAGTGGGGCGAGCAGTGGCCGGCGGGCCGCGACCTGTCGAGCCTGCGGGTGCTGGGCACGGTGGGCGAGCCGATCAATCCCGAGGCGTGGATGTGGTATCACCGCCACATCGGCGGCGAGCGCTGCCCGATCGTCGACACCTGGTGGCAGACCGAGACCGGCGGCCACATGATCACCCCGCTGCCGGGGGTGACCACCACCAAGCCGGGCTCGGCCACCCAGCCCCTGCCGGGCGTGTTCGCCGAGGTGGTCGACGATTCGGGCGACGTGGTGTCCGAGGGCGGCGGCTATCTGACCATCACCCGCCCGTGGCCGTCGATGCTGCGGGGCATCTGGGGCGACCCGGAGCGCTACCGCGAGACCTACTGGTCGAAGTTCGAGGGCCGCTATTTCGCGGGCGACGGGGCCCGCCTCGACGCCGACGGCTATCTGTGGCTGCTGGGGCGGGTGGACGACGTGATGAACGTGTCGGGCCACCGGATCTCCACCACCGAGGTGGAGTCGGCGCTGGTGGACCACCCGGCGGTGGCCGAGGCTGCGGTGGTGGGCGCGGCCGACGACATCACCGGCCAGGCCATCGTCGGCTACGTGATCCTGGTGGGCACCGCGGAGGCCTCCGACGAACTGCGCGAGGAGGTCCGCCGGCATGTGGCCACCAAGCTGGGCCCGACCGCCCGCCCGAAGGCGGTGTTCCTGGTGCCGGATCTGCCCAAGACCCGCTCGGGCAAGATCATGCGCCGCCTGCTGCGAGACGTGGCCGACGGCCGGGATCTGGGCGACACCACCACCCTGGCCGATCCCGGCGTGGTGGCCGAGATCCGCGACCGGGCCGCAGAAGCAGCCGAGGAGGAGTGACCGTCCCCCCGCCACGCCGCCCAGCCCGTTCTTGGGGACATTTTGGCCCCTGGAGGGCCATTAGTCGCACCAATTTCGTGTCAGCGGGTTCTGGGGAGTGTTTTGGCCCCTGGAGGGCCATTAGTCGCACCAATTTCGTGAGGAGCGGACGGTGAGGCGGCCATGACCACCCCGCCCAACTGGCACTTTCGCGACGGCGCGCCCGCCGGCGGGCCGCTGGTGATCTTCGACCTCGACGGCGTGATCTCCGACGCGTCGCACCGCCAGCACTTCCTGCGGGGCGCCCGCATGGACTACCGGGGCTTCTTCACCGCTGCGGGCCTCGACCCGCCGTATGAGACCGGCCAGGCGCTGGCCGGGTCGGTGGCCGACGACCACGCCGTGGCCATCCTCACTGCCCGCCCCAACTATGTGGTCGACATGACCCGCAGTTGGCTGGCCGCCAACGAGGTCCGCCACGACCTGCTGATCCTGCGCCCGAGGCGCGGGCGGGGCAGCCACGGCCCCTCCGCGGACTACAAGCGCCACGAGCTGTACCGCCTGCGGGCCGCCGGCTACGAGGTCGCCTTCGCCATCGACGACGACGAGCGAATCATCGAGATGTACCGCGCCGAGGACGTCTTAGCCCTCTACGTCCATTCCGGCTACTACGAGCGGTAACGCCGACGACGAGCAGCAGGCCTTTGACGCAGCCACCGCCCTCTACGTCCATTCCGGCTACTACGAGCGGTAACGCCCCGGCCCCGGCCCGGCGCCCGGTGCCCGACAACCGGGCGGGGAGGGAACACGCGACGGCCCTCGGTGCGTTCATGTCGGGCGGACCGTAGGTTTGGAGAGCGACCCGAGGCAGCGGACGCGGAGGTGACGGACCATGTTCAACACGGCCAAGACGTTCATGCTGCTGGCTCTGCTCGGCGGCCTGTGCGTGGTGATCGGGGGTGCGATCGGCCAGCAGGGCGGCTTGGTGCTCGGCCTGATCTTCGCCCTGGTGCTGACCGGGGGCTCCTACTGGTTCAGCGCCAAGCTGGCCATCGCCTCGGCTCGGGCCAAGCCGGTGAGCGCGGCCGAGATGCCCGAGTACCACGCGATCATGGCCGACCTGTGCGCCCGGGCGAACATGCCCATGCCGAAGCTGTACATGACGCCCAACCCGCAGCCCAACGCCTTCGCCACCGGCCGCAACCCCAAGAACGCGGCGGTGTGCATCACCGCGGGGCTCACCCAGGCGATGGGCTGGGACGAGATCCGGGGCGTGCTGGCCCATGAGCTGGCCCACATCCGCAACCGCGACATCCTGATCGGCTCGGTGGCCGCGGCCATCGGCATGGCGGTGACGTTCGTGGCCCACATGGCCATGTTCGCGGCGATCTTCGCGGGCGGGCGCGACGACCGCAACGGCAACCCGCTCGGTCAGTTGATGCTCGCCGTCCTGGCCCCGATAGCGGCCGCGATGATCCAGGCCGCCATCAGCCGCAGCCGCGAGTTCCAGGCCGACGCGTCGGCGGCCAAGCTGATCGGCGACGGCCGTCCCCTGGCCCGGGCGCTGGGGCGTCTGGAGACCTACTCGCAGCGGATCCCGTCGGGCGTGAACCCGAGCCAGGCGTCGAGCTACATCATCGACCCGCTCAAGGCCCAGGCCCGCGGCGGCGGTGGCAGGGGAGGCTTCGGCAAGATGTTCTCCACCCACCCGCCCACCGCCGAGCGCATCCGCCGCCTCGAGTCCCGCGACTGGCAGTAACCGCCACCTCCCCCCGAGGGAGACAGCGATCAGGGGCGGTCGAGGATGTCGTGGGTGCCGCAGCGGCGCCAGATGACGTGTCGCTGACCCGGGACGATCTCGTCGCCCCACGAGAACGTCGCCCTGCCGTCCGGCGCCCAGGCCATCTCGAACACACCTGGCGCGCCCTTCACGCCCTTGACTCGCAGACCGGGACGAAGCGAACTGCGTCGCCCCGCCTCCATTTCCCGGAGGTCCGCGATGAAGTCGTCTCGGGCGGCCTTCAGACGAACTCGCTGAGCCTCCGAGAGGCGGCTCCAGTCTCGGCGGAAGCGGCCGGACCGGTCATACGTGGGCATGTCGGCCCCTCAGATGCCGGCATTCACCGACTAGTCACACGCAACGAGGTTCGAGTTCGTAGGCCAGGTCTGCTGCAAGCATCTCCGCGCCACTCAGGTAGCGGACGCATCGGCCCGCGGCGATGTCGGCGTCCGGGTCGGGCTCGTCGTCGCCGAAGTGCTCTGCCGCCAGGGCTCTTTCCTTGGCGACCTTCTCCTCTAGGTCGGGGAACAGGCCGCTGAGCGCGGCGACGAACTCGTCGGAGCCCTCGCAGCGGATGTGCAGCCGCTTCATGTAGTCGACCAGGTCCTCGAAGTGGGCGTCGGGGTCGTCGAACCAGGCCTCGTCGGGCTCGCCGAGCACAACGGGGTCCGCGATCTTCGCGAGGTTCGCCGCGACAAGCTCAGCGGTGCTTCGGTAGCGGACGAATGGGCCCCCGGCGATTTCGGCGTCCGGGCCGGACCCGTCGTCGCCGAAGTCCACCTCTTCGCCGGCTCTGACTCGGGCGACCTTCTCCTCTAGGTCGGGGAACAGGCCGCTGAGCGCGGCGACGAACTCGTCGGAGCCCTCGCAGCGGATGTGCAGCCGCTTCATGTAGTCGACCACGTCCTCGAAGTGGGCGTCGGGGTCGTCGAACCAGGCCTCGTCGGGCTCGCCCAGCCACTCGTCCCCATCCCCGGCCCGGGTCGGGCCGGTCGTTGACCCCGGCCGGCCCGGCCTTACGGGGACGGGTTCGGTGCCACCCACAGGTGCCACGCTATCTCGGACGCGGTCGATGGTCGAGACGACGGACGCTTGTGGACCCTGCGGCGAGCCATGCGCGGATTCAAAGTTCATGACCTGCACTGTAGATGACTTGAAATAATTTGCAATTATCTCATCACAAGAGAAATGGCGAAAGCACCACCGCGGTTGTCTTGGCAGGAGACGGCCCGCAGCATGGCACCCGTCGCCGCGCCCACGGACTCGATTGGACCTACCATCCCCACCAACCCCACCAACACCAACACCACTTCAGCGCGTGGACACTAGTCCCGGAAGTTGACGTATTGGAGGGGCAGGTCGAAGTCGTCTTCCTTGAGCGCCGCGATCACGGCTTGGAGGTCGTCGCGCTTCTTGGACTGCACCCGCAGCTGGTCGCCCTGGGTGGACGACTGCACGCCCTTGATGCCTAGGTTCTTGATGAGCTTGTTGAGTTCCCGGGACCGGTCCGACGAGATGCCGGCCCGCAGCGCGGCCACCTGGCGCACCGTGGCCCCGGCGGCCTCCTCGACCTTGCCGTAGTCGAGGGCCTTGAGCGACACCTTGCGCCGCACCAGCTTCTCCTCCAGCACCTGGCGGGCTGCGGCCAGCCGGTCCTCGGTGGAGGAGTTGAGGGTGATGGTGTCGTCGCCCAGCACTATCGAGGTCCCGGTGTTGCGGAAGTCGTATCGGGTGCTCACCTCCCGAGCCGCTTGGTCCGCGGCGTTGCGGACTTCCTGCATGTCGAGTCGGCTGACTATGTCGAAGGTGGGCATGGGGTTCTAGTCCGGGGGGCGGGGGCTGCAATGGTCGGGGGCGATGGTATCGTGCCCGCCGTTCTGGGTCGGTGCCCGAGCGGCCAAAGGGAACGGGCTGTAAACCCGTCGGCTTAGCCTACGGAGGTTCGAATCCTCCCCGGCCCACAGGATTCTCCTAGCGAATATCCGGCCTTCGGGTCGGCCGATTTCGTCGGCTTAGCCTACGGAGGTTCGAATCCTCCCCGGCCCACAGTATTCGTCTAGCGAATATCCGGCCTTCGGGTCGGCCAATTTCGGTTGTGCCGGGGGTCGCGGCGGTGTTGTGGGGGTTCCGATTGTTCGGCTGACGCGGTTCGGCGGCAGCGCGACAGCGCGGGCCGGTGTCGCGACGGCGCGACTGTTGCTTGGGCGCGCCGGGGCCGACGGCCCATACGTATATCAACAAATGGTGACATCCCCGATATATCAACAAATGGTGACATCCCCGAAATGTCAGCAAATGGTGATATACCGTGTGTGTCATCAGACAACGACATGAGGAGGGGCGTGGTCATGCATCCCAACGCAGAGAGGTCCCGCCGCAGCAACATCACCCGCCCATATGAGCTGGCGGCCGCGCTGCGGGCTATGCGAGGCCGGCAGGGGCTGACGCAGGCAGCGCTCGCTGAGCGTGCCGGGATCAGCCGCCAATGGGTCTGCGACGCAGAGAACAACAAACTCCCCGGCGGCGTCACGATGCTGTGCCGGCTCGTCTTCGAGCTCGGTCACACTATCGAGTTGGTGCCCGCCCCCGACGAGGGCTTCGACCTCGACGCTCACCTCCAAGAGGTGACAGCGCAATGATCCTCGACGTGCTCATCGGGGGGCGCCTCGCCGGCCGGTTGCGCGGTGACTCGCCCGGGTCCTTGCCCCCATGACGCGCTGATGGAGCACATCACGCTGAGCACCGCCGCCCGCATGGGCATCACCGCCGCCCGCACCGCGGTGATCTCCAACGACGACGTGGAAGCCATAGTGGTGCAGCGCTACGACCGGGCGCCCACACCCGAAGGCGGGCTGGCCCGCGTCCACCAAGAGGATCTCTGCCAGGCGCTCGGATGCAGCCCCGACGCCAAGTACCAGTTCCAGGGCGGCCCCACACCGGCGTCGATAGCGGCGCTGCTGCGCTCGGTCGACACTCCGGGCAGCACACAGATGGTGGAGCAGTTCCGGGACATGCTGGCGTTCCAGTGGTTGATCGTCGGCACCGAAGGGCACTCCAAGAACTACGGGCTGTTGCTGAGCGGCAGAGCGAGACGCGCCGCGCCGCTCTATGACGCATGCACATGGCTGCCGTACCGGGGCAGAACCAAGATCAACAACCTGCGACTCGGGCTCAAGATGGGCAGCGATTACAGGATCAGCAGCGCGGACCGGTCCAGCGCGTTGGGCCGCACCGCGAACAACCTCGGCCTGGACCCGGCAGCGACAGCAGAGAGGTTCCAACAGATTGCGGCTTCCATGCCCGACGCGCTGTCGGCGGTGGCAGAGTCGCTGCCTCCGACAACACGCGAGATGCCGATCGTCGCGAACTATCTGATCGATCAGCGCAGCCGAGTCTCCATCTGCGAGCGAGTGGCATCACAGGCGGTCAACCGATTCCGCTCCGAACGAGCCACGACACGCTCGAACCCCGCCACTGCCGACACACGCTCGGGCGGCTAGCCGAGCATCCGCTGCATCACGACGACGTCGAGCCAGCCGCCGAACTTGCGGCCCACTTCCCGTTCGGTGCCCACGACCTCGAACCCGACCGCCTGGTGCAGCCTGATCGACGCCTCGTGCCCGCCGGCGATGCGGGCCATCATGGTGTGGAAGCCCCGGGCCTCGGCCACGCGCACCATCTCCTGCATCAGCCGCCGGCCCACCCCCCGGCCTCGCACCGACTCGTCCACATACACGCTGGACTCCACCGAGGTCCGGTAGGCGGCCCGTGGCCGGTACTCGCTGAGCGAGGCGAAGCCGGCCACCTCGCCGCCGACTTCGGCCACCACCACCCCCAGGGCGCCCTCCCGGTCGCGCAGCCACGCCTGCTGTTCTGCCAACGACCGGGGCACGAGGTCGAATGTGTGGGTGGTGTGCCCCACCTCGTGGTTGTAGATGCGGCGGACGGCCTCGGCGTCGGCCGCGGCGGCCGGCCGGATCACCACATCGTCCATCCCCCGAGGCTACGGGCCCGCCCGTGTCTACGCCCGACGGCGCGGCTTCCCGCTAGTCCATCCCCCGAGGCTGCGGGCCCGCCCAAGCTCAGGGATCGGGCCGGCGGCCAGTACGGTCCATGCCCCGAGGCTGCGGGCCCGCCCCGCCTGCCTGGCCGCCACGGTCCGCGCTCGCCTGTGGCGCCGCGCTGCGGGCGAAGCCGGGAGGGCGCCGCCATGGCCGCGCGCCATGGCTCCACGCGCTACCTTGTGCGATGTGGCAAATGCTGGCCCTGTGCTGTTGGTGCTGTTACGGTGCCGGAGCGTGAACGACGAGGTTCCGCAGCGCGGCGCCGATGCGGCGGCTCAGAGCCGCTGAACTGTGCTTGAGGCGGGATTGGCTCATGAATGAACGTGTTGCCCGACGTAGCGTGCTACACTTTCTGCCCGTCATAGGCCCCGCCATCGTGGTAGGGTTCTCTGAGCGTTTCGGATCAGCGATCCAAGGGGGTGCAGCCGGTGGTTTACGCAGGTAGCGTGACGTGGGTTGCACTTCGGCGGGTTCGCACGTGCGAGGCGTGCGGTTCTGGACGGACCGAACTTGCCGCAGGTGGAAACCAGGTATAGAAAGGAGGGGCACATGCCCCGTTTGAAGGGGCCTGTGCCCCAGGTACAAGCAAAGGAGGGGCCCATGCCCCAGCTAGTGAAGAAGCGGCGCTCGGGTTGGGCAGTGCTCGCCGCGGGCGCCTTGGTCGCTTCGCTGCTCGCAGTCGGGGCCGCCCCCGCGGCCGCGATCGACGAGGATTCCAAGCAGAACTACCCCACCAAGTCGACGGCGTGTCTGGGTCCTGCGTCGGCAGACGCCGGGTTCACCGACCTCGGCGGTCTCGACGCTGCTGTGGCCGACATCAACTGTCTGGCCTACTACGGGATCACCACCGGCAAGACGGCTGACACGTTCGACCCCAACAGCAACGTGACCCGCTCGCAGATGGCTTTGTTCCTGTACAGGGCCGCCGGCAAAATGGGCGTAGACCTCATGGGCGGCGACATGATGGTCGACTACGGCGACATCGACATGCTGGGCGAGGACCGGCAGGTCGCCATCAAGGCGCTGGCCCGCAACGGCATCTTCATGGGCCGCAACAGCATGGCCTTCTATCCCGGCGAGGACATCACCCGCGCCGAGATGGCCGTCGCCCTCGTCAGCCTGCTTGACAAGACGCCTGGTGTGCCGCTGGCCAAGGGCACGACCGGGGCCAGCAAGGGCCTGTTCGTGCACGGCCCGACGGCTCCCGGCAATCTGCCCAACGACAACTTCTCCGACGCCTACGCGTCTGTGTCGCAGCCTGTCAACAACGCCATCAGCGCCGCCTACGAGATGGGCATCACCACCGGCAGGCCGGCTGGTTCGGACACGTTCGCGCCGCACGATTCGGTGCCTCGCAGGAACATGGCGACGTTCATCACTCGCGCCCTCGCGCACAGCAACCTCCGCCCGGCGGGGTTGACCGCGCAGGTCGATGGCACGACGGTCACCGTCTCGATCCGGGACGCTGCCTTCGCGCCGGTCGTCAACCAGACCATCGACGCCTTCAAGGCCGGGGTCGCTAACGAGTCGAAGGCCTTCAAGGACGACGGCACCTGCAGCAGCCGCACCACGGCGTTCGAGGGCAATCCGACGAAGTGCCAGATCGACGGCGCCGATCCCGTCACCCAGACCAACGGCAACGTCAAGCTGACCCTCGGCGGCGATGTGGGCGACGGCCAGACGGTCTGGATTTGGCAAGGCGAGCTCAACGACAAGGTGAGCAGCACCACCGATCTCGTGGAGGTCTCCATCGAGGAGGGCGCGACGGTGCCGCCTCGGCCCACTGCGGCCGTCATTTCGACTGACCTTCCCAATCAGCCCATCGCCTTGACCCCGACCGACGTGCCGAGGGCGCACTTCGGCAACACGGTGACCGTCACCATCCAACTCCAAGGCAACGAAGGCAACGACACCAGCGCCCCCCTCGTGAACACTGTGCCAGAGGCCGGTTCGAATCCGCTGAAGTACAGGGTGGTCAAGGTGACGTTCAATGGCGACTCCACGGCTGCCGATGATCGGCTGCTCCAGTCGAGCGAGGAGGTGACGGTCGGCTCGGACGGCTCGGCTAGCTTCACCGTCACGGCGAGGGACACGGATGAGAACAACCGCGGCCAGAGGGCGACGGTGCAGTACACGGTGACTGCGATGACCGGCACAGACCTCGGTACCGCCCCTGCGGCCGCTGTGTCTCCTGGCACCGTTATCTTCTCCGACGAGGCGCCTGTAGTCACCTACGTGACCGTCAAGGGCAGCGGCCCCAAGGTCGCACCGGGCACGAGCGGCGTCGCGGGCAATCGCGTGACCGTCACGCTCCAAGACCAGTTCGGCGCCCCGATCAGCGGGAGCGTCGTCCTGCACAGCAGCAACCCGACGGGCGACGGTGACACCATCGGTTCCACCATCCGGACCACCGCCCTCAACGCAGGACCGAGCGGCACCGTCACCATCGGCTACAGCCACACCGGCGGCGCCTCGCGAGAGACGCTGAAGGCTGCCTGGGACGGCTACGTTCCGGCGAAGGATCTGGACGGCGACGGCAGTTTCGATGGTGAAGGCGAATCTGATGAGGTCGGCGACGCCGGTGTTGAATCTGATGTCACCGACTGCATCGCTCCCGGTCTGACCAACGCTGGTACCAGCACTGGTGAGACCGAGGACAGGTGCGGCACCACAACCGTCGACTGGGTCCAGCCCACCACGGCAGCGGCCCAGGGTGCTGTGAATATCCTCAGCATCGATGTGGACGATGATCAGATCGTTGTCGATCTTGCGGATGGCGCGGTGACTCCGACGTCGGTCAACTACGACGACAACGACTTCTTCACCGTCACGAATGATGCTGGCTCCTCGCCGGCCGGGATCGCCGACTTCGAGGCGGCCATAGTCGCCGATCTGAAGGCGGCCGCGGCAACGACTGTCGAGGATCAGCCGACGCTCCTATGGGGGTCGCACGTCTACGACGATCCGGGGGACATCGCCACGTTCACCTTTGCGGCAGGCGGCGGCCGCTAGGAAGGTAAGGAGCCGGGGCTGAACCCGAGCCCGGCTCTTCCCCTCCGTTCTAATACCACCAACCCCGAGGAGGCCCCGGCGATCAGCCGGGGCCTCCTCGCGTCTCCGCCGGCCTGCTGACTGGGGACCGCCGCCGAACAAATCGAGCCAACACCAGGGTGTTTCGCTGATCGCTGCGTCTACTTGATGGTTTGAACTCCTTTCAGGTACAGTTGTGGGCGCCGTCGCAAGCCGCGGTCACGGCTCGCCTCAAATATCCCCTCACCGGAACGGAGGCACCCCGCACCATGGACGCATCCACACTCGACTTCAACACCATCACGCTCATGGTCATGATCGCAGGATCGTGGCTGACCCTCGGCGGCATGATCGTCTTTCAGTCCAACCGCCTCGCCGGCAAGTTCGACACCAAGATCGACGCCCTTGACGGCAAGTTCGATACCAAGATCGACGCCCTCGACACCAAGATCGACACCAAGATCGACGCCCTCGACGGCAAGTTCGATACCAAGATCGACGCCCTCGACGGAAAGTTCGACACCAAGATCGACGCCCTCGACGGAAAGTTCGATACCAAGATCGACGCGCTCGACACCAAGATCGATACCAAGATCGACGCGCTCGACACCAAGATCGACGCGCTCGACACCAAGTTTGACGGCAAGTTCGATCTTATGGCCCGTGACGTTTCGGATGTCCGCAAGCGGCTGGTGCGTGTGGAGGAGCACATGGAGGACCACAGTCGCCGCTTGGGCGAGTTGGGCGAGTCCTCAAGAGAGCAGGGCCGCGTGCTGGGCGACGTTCGCGAGCGCTTGGCGCGCGTCGAGGGCCACCTGATGGGTCCCGAGAGCTTTTCCCCGCTCCCGCTGTCATCGCCAAAGGCCGAGCCCGACGACGGCGAGCGTCAGGCTGGCTGACCCCGCTCAGATTCCTCAGACGCAGCGCAACCAGCCCGAGGAGTCAGCGGCAGACTGCGACTCCGTCCCCGTTGCAGCCTGAAGGTGCAGCGCAACCGGGCACAGTTCCGTGACTGGGCTGACTCCCGGCCTTCGCCAAGCCGGCTGAGGAACGCGAGCCCTCTTCGGCGGCCTTTGGGCGCGTGCTGGGATTCTCGTCGGCATCCTTCTCAGCGTCCTCCGAATGTTTTCAATGCAGGCGATTGGCCATTGGTAATCCACGGTGTAGCCGGCTACAGTGGTGATCGCCGTCGCAAGCCGCGGTCACGGCTCGCCTCAAGCATCCCCAGCGGAACGGAGGCACCCACACGATGGAACCTCAAATCTTGGTCCAGACGATCACGATCGTCGTGGCGGTCGCCGGTTCGGCGCTTGCGACGGTCGGGCTGCTGCTCAAGCAGATGAACCACCTCGAGACCAAACTCGAGACCAAGATCGCCGGCCTGGACACCAAGTTCACCGACAAGATCGATGCCCTCGACACCAAGGTCACCGACAAGATCGACGCCCTCGACACCAAGGTCACCGACAAGATCGACGCCCTGGACACGAAGGTCACGGTCCTAGACACGAAGGTGACCGCCTTGGACACGAAGATCACAGTCCTTGAAGGCAAGATCGACACGATGGGCGGCGACGTCGCCGATACTCGGGAGCGGCTGGCCAGGGTGGAGGGTCACCTGATGGCGCCGCAGGGCTTCGCCTTGCGCACACCCAAGCCGCCGGCGACCGTCGATCCGCCCGCAGACGACTTAGGCCCCGATCACCGCCAAGCCGGCTGAGCCAGTATTCAGCCGATTATGACTGCCGATTGGTTGCGATATCTTCGCACGCCGTGGCCGGTCGACTTCGACATCATTAGAGGCATGGACTTCCTGTCGGCCTTCCACATCACGATGGTCAGCGGCCGGTTCATCCTGAGCAAGCAGCCGGCCGCGGTGGCCGGCACCGGAGCCGGCTAGCCAGTTTGGCGGTGGTCGGGGTTGGGATCCTCTACCGGCGGATCGTCGGCTGGAGGAGGCAGTCGGCGATGCCGCGGCCGGAAACCCTCGGGTGCCATCAGATGGCCCTCTATGCGAGCAACCCTCTCGCGAGTGTCTGAGAGATCGCGGCCCATGACATCGAACTTGCCGTCCAAAGCATCGACCTTGGTGTCGAGGGCGTCGATCTTGTAGGTGACCTTGGTGTCGAGGGCGTCGATCTTGTCGGTGAACTTGGTGTCGAGGGCGTCGATCTTGTCGGTGAACCTCGACTCCAGTTTGGTCTCGAGGTGGTTCATCTGCTTGAGCAGCAGCCCGACCGTCGCAAGCGACGAGCCGGCGACCACCACGACGATCGTGATCGTCTGGACCAAGATTTGAGGTTCCATCGTGTGGGTGCCTCCGTTCCGCTAGGGATGCTTGAGGCGAGCCGTGACCGAGGCTTGCGACGGCGGTGACCCGCCCACGACCCCGCAGGGAGCTGCTTGCCCTCAGATCACCCTGTCGTCGCGGGCCGGGAAGGCCGGGCCGGGACCGTAGCCGACCGCTGTGCCCCGCTGCTGGCGTGAGGTCTTGACGAGGAGCCCGCCCTCGCACAGCGACCTGAGCAGCAGGCTTGCCTGCTGAACATCTAAGTCGAGCAGATTGCGCACGGTCTGGTTGGTGATCCGCCCGTACTCCCGCACGTGCAGGACGACCTTCTGTTCTGCTTCGTCGGGGCCGATCCTGTGATACGCGACCGCGGCACCGAGAGCCTGAAGGGCGCCGGGCGCCAGCCGGTAGGTGTGCTTGCGGCTGTGTCGTGACTCGCGGGTTGTCTCGAGGATCGACCCTTCGACGCCCGCGTGGCGCTCTAGAACAGCCTCGGCCTCGGTCGGGCTCTTCTGTATGGTCTCCGCCAGCTTGGCTGCGTTGGCGGTCCGGGACCGGAGCAGAGAAACGACGAGCAGCAGCGTGTCGAGATCTACCTGTTCGGCTTCGGGCAGGCTCCGAAGGAAGGTCACGACCTGTCTCGTTGGCCTGCCGCCGGCGAACGCCACTCGGGTGGCGTCGGGGCGCTGGGAGATGACGGGGGGCTCGTGGCCGGCGAGGATCATCTCCCTGTACATCCGATCGACTCCGCGCCCCGTCTCCTCGGCGATGCTCAGCAGGCGTGCCGCCTCGAAGAGGCAGCGATTCCGCGGCTTGGACGGGTGGGTGAGGACGTTCGACTCATCCACCCCGGCCACCAGTGGTCCGGGAGACTCGACGACCAGCGAGCTCGTCGAGTGCTCGACGCTCACCGGCTCGGGCAATCGGTACGTCCGGTGCAGCAAGGCGTTGGCGATGGCCTCGCGGACCGCCGCCTGCGGGAAGTCCGCCACCTCGATCTGGCGGCCGCCGCGGAGATTGACAGGAGTCGTGTGGCGGCGGGCCCACACCTGTTCGACCGCCCTCTCGTAGACGAGGATCAGGGGCTCCTCCATTCGTTCGACTGAAGTCGCCTCCCCGCCGGGTGTGGGTCGGTGTTGGTACAGCAGCACGGTGGAACCAGGCTCGGGGGCGCAGAACAGGATCTCGCCGGCCCGCAGCAGCCGGCCGTCGGGGCTCATGACACCCAGGGCGCGCAGCAGATCGGGGGCCGAGACCGAAGCGAGCTCGCTTGTCCGGTCCCGGCGATCCGACAGAGCCTGGCGCGCCGCGGCCAGCGCCCTGGGTCGCACCGCGCCGACGTCCAGATCGGTGGCGGCGGCGGTGTCGTCGGAGTAGCCGCGGCGCTCGTGAGCCAGCAGCTGGTCCTGAGCGCTCATGCGAAGACACTGGTCACCGACACGCCGCCTGGTTGCGCCCTGGTCATCGGAGTAGGTCTCCACACCCTCGACAACGTTGATGATGAGAAGCCGTGCCCCCTCGCACCGGAACTCCTCGCATGAAACGAGCAGACTCGGCTGGGTCAGCGTGTAGATCTGAGCCTTCACCTGGTCCGGGTCCAGCGCAGTCCCGACAAGAGCCGCCCCTGCGACCCGCTTGTCGTGAACGCCTACCACGATGACGCCGCCGGATGCGTTGGCGAAGCAGGCGGCGGCTCGCGCAAGCCTCCGATACTGGTCTTCGCCGCCGCTCCGCTTGAAGTCGAGGGTGTCGTCCTCGAGATCGCCGGGCTTGGCACCATTGAGGATCGCCTCCAGACTTGCTTCAACCTTGTCCACGACTTTCTCAGACTTTCTAGCAACCCTTAAGGCATCAGCATTACTCTATCGTATTCAGGGTGTCATAAAACTATGAGAAACCCGGCACCGCCTTGATCGTAGCGAGCAACGGTGGCCTTGATCAGCCGGATCACCGGCCAGTAGCCAGCCCCGCGGCCCCCGGGACCGCCATCGTGGCGGGCATCTCGCCCACTACCATGTAGGGCCGCGGCCGCAGCGGCCCCTCCCGCCCGCGCTGCCCTGCGACGGTGGCGGAGGCACTATCGAATGTTTTCAATGCACACGATGGCCATTGGTATTCCACGGTGTAGCCGGCTACAGTGATCATCGCCGTCGCAAGCCGCGGTCACGGCTCGCCTCAAGCATCCCTAGCGGAACGGAGGCACCCACACGATGGAACCTCAAATCTTGGTCCAGACGATCACGATCGTCGTGGTGGTCGCCAACTCGTCGCTTGCGACGGTCGGGCTGCTGCTCAAGCAGATGAACCACCTCGAGACCAAACTCGACACCAGGTTCACCGACAAGATCGACGCCCTCGACACCAAGTTCACCGACAAGATCGACGCCCTCGACACCAAGTTCGATGGCATGGGCCGCGATCTCTCAGACACTCGCGAGAGGGTTGCTCGCATAGAGGGCCATCTGATGGCACCCGAGGGTTTCCGGCCGCGGCATCGCCGACTGCCTCCTCCAGCCGACGATCCCCCGGCAGAGGATCCCAACCCCGACCACCGCCAGACTGGCTAGCCGGACCGGGGCTGGCATCGACGGCACCCACCCCGGGCCCCGAGAACCGAAGCGCAGACGCGAGGAGGCCCCGGCTCAAGTGCCGGGGTCTCCTCGGGGTTGGTGGTAATAGAAGGGAGGGGCGGAGCCGGGGGCTTCAGTCAGCCCCGGCTCCCACCTTTTCCTATCTGGTTAGCCCGTGGCAAGCGTGAACGAGGTGATGTCTCCCGGATCGTCGTAGACGTACGAACCCCACGCCAGCGTCGGCCGATCGGCATCGGCAGCGGCGCTTGCAGCGAAATCGGCAAGAGCCTTGTTCAGCGCTGCCTCGAAGTCCGCCATCAGCGACGGTGTGGAGACGAGGTCTCCGCCAGTTCCGGAGTCGACGGTGAAGAAGTCGCCGGAGTCGTAGTTGACCGACGTCGGAGTCACCTCGCTACCCGTCTGAAGATCAACGACAATCTGATCATTGTCGGTGTCAGCGCTGAGGACACTCACCGCAGCCTGGGCCGCGGCCGTGCTGGGCGAGACCCAGTAGACCTTGACCATGCCGCACTCGTCCGAACCTGCGTCCGCATCGTCCGGACAAGTGTAGGTGCCGTCCGACGCGACGTCAGGCGTGTCAACCGAGCCGGCCTCCGCCCGATCTCCGGCATCGTCGGTATCGCCGTCCGAGTTCACGTCAATCTCGGAGATGAAGCCGTCCCACATGGCCACCAGAGTCTCCTCGGCGGGGCCGCCGCTGTAGCTGTAGCCGATGCGGACCGTGCCGCTGTTGCCAGTGAGCAGAGCCGTGGTCGGGATGGTGGAGCCGTCAGCGTCGTTTTCGCCTGTCGGGTTGTTGCTCTTCAGGATGATGGCCGCGCCCCTGAAGGGCTTGCCGAACTGGTCGAGGGCCGTCACGGTGACCGCGTTGCCTGTGGTACCGCTCATGCCGGGAGCGACCTGCGCGCGGCCGGCTGCAATCGTCACGTACTCAACCATTGGAGCCTCGTCGGAGAACGCAACCGTGCCCGTGGCAGGCGTGGTTGTGATGCCTCCCGTCGCTGGTGTCACCGTGTATTGGACGGTTATCACGTTGCCGGCCATGTTCGCATCCGGATCAGACGCGGTGGCGGTGAACGTTGCCGAGCCGTCCGGGCCGATCGTCACCGTGTCGGTCGTCTGGGACAGGCGGTTGTCGTTCTCGGTGCCAGCGCCCAAGAACCTCGCAACCACCACCGTGTACGACGCGCCACCCTCAGGCGGACCGACGTTCACGTTGTTCTCGGTGGACGTGTCGTTGTCGGGATCGCCCTGGAGCTGAATGGTGTAGGTCACCGCGGTGCCGAAATGCACTCTCATGACGTCCGTCATGGTGCCAGGCTGCTTGGGAAGGTCTGTGGAGACAGTGGCCGATGCGGCCAGCGGCGGAGTCGTGGCACCCTTCGGGATGGAAATCTCGTAGAGATCCGAGTCGCGGTCGGCCTTGTCGCCGAGATCGCCGGCCCAGATCCACACGGTCAGCCCATCGCCCACAAACATCTGCATGTCGGCGATCGTGATGTTGCCGTCGGACTGGGTGGCCGGATCGGCGCCATCAATCAGGCACTTCGTCGCACCGTCGACCAGGGTGGTGCGGCTGCTGCAGGAGCCGTCGGCCTTGAAGGCCTTCGACTCATTCGCCACCGCGGTCTTGAAGGCGTCAATGACCTGGTTCACGACCGGCATGAAGCTGGCGTCGCGGACCGAGACGGTGATCTGCGCACCCGAAACCTGGGCGGTCAGACCGGCCGGGCGGAGGTTGCTGTGGGCCAGGGTGCGGACAATGAACGTCGCCATGTTCCTGCGGGGCACCGGATCGTTCGGAACGAACATGTCCGAGCCGGCGGGCCTGCCGGTGGTGATACCCAACTCGTACGCCGCGCTGATCGCGTTGTTGACGGGCTGCGACACAGCCGCGTAGGCGTCGGAGAAGCTGTCGTCGGGCAGCATGCCGCCGACCACGAACAGGCCCTTCTCGGCGCCGGCCGTGCCCTTGGCCACCGGCGCGCCAGAAGCACGGTCGAGCAGGCTGACAAGGGCCACAGCCATCTCGGCGCGGGTGATGTCGCCGTGCGGATCGAAGGCCATGTTGCCGCGGCCGCCCAAGATGCCGTTGCGAGCCAGTGCGTTGATGGCGTTCTGGCGATCCTCGCCCAACATGGCGATGTCGCCGAAATCGACCATCATGTCGCCGCCCATCAAGTCGACGCCCATAACGCCGGCGGACCGGTACAGGAACAAAGCCATCTGCGAGCGGGTCACGTTGCTGTCGGGATCGAACGTGTCAGCCGTCCTGCCGGTGGTTATCCCGTAGTAGGCCAGACAGTTGATGTCCGCCACGGCAGCGTCGAGGCCGCCGAGGTCGGTGAACCCGGCGTCTGCCGACGCAGGACCCAGACACGCCGTCGCCGTAGCGGGCTTGCTGGGCTTGGACTTGTCGTCGATCGCGGCCGCGGGGGCGGCCCCGACTGCGAGCAGCGAAGCGACCAAGGCGCCCGCGGCGAGAACTGCCCAACCCGAGCGCCAATAGTTATAGCTACTGATGCAGGTTGGAGGCCGTTCGTGGGTTCCGCAGATGTGGATTTGTCCTCCGACTTATCCCTCATCCAGAGCCGACGCCGTAGTCGGCGGCGCGCCGCTACGAGTCGGGGTGTCGGCGTCAGAAGGGGGTTCTCGAAGCTGACGGGACGCCGTAGTCGGCGGCGCGCCGCTACGAGCCGGGCGTGGCAGTGACGAGCACCCTCGCCCAGGCATCCATGACCTCGCGGCGTGCGGCGAGCAGGTCGGATCGCTGGTAGGCCCGCTCCACGACCCCGGCCGAGTGCGCCAGTGCTGCCTCCGCGACCTCGCGGACCACCCCGGTCTCGGCGCACCAGGTCCTGAACGAGGCTCGCAGACCATGGGGCGTGAAGCCCTCGAGGCGGGTGAACCGGCTCAGCGTGCCGTTGGACAGCGCTCGGCCGGTCGGCGACAGGAACACCAACCCGGAACCGTCGCCGTAGCGGCGGGCCTCGTCGAGCGCGGCTACCGCCACCGGCGACAGCGGGACCACATGCTCGCGGCCGGTCTTAGTGCGCCCACCGGGCACAGTCCAGGTCTTGGTGTCGAGATCGATTTCCTTCCATGTGGCGAGCCTGGCCTCGCCGCTGCGAGCGACGGTGGCGGCGACGAACCGCAGACAGGCCGCCGTCGGGCGCCACGGTCCGGCCAAGGAATCGATCCTGGCGAGCGCCGCGGCGAGCTCGCCGTGGGGCAGGCTGGCGAAGTGCGTTCCCGGGATGCCGCTGTGGCGGGGCAGCGCCGCGGTCAGCGTCGGGCCTGCGGGGTCGTCGGTGCGGTGGCCCTCAGCGATGGCCCAGCGCATGACGACACCCATTCGGGTCTTGACCTTGCGGGCGGTCTCGCGCTTGGTGTGCCAGATCGGGAGCAGGACGCGCACCAGGTAGGCGGTCGTGATCTCATCGACGGGCATGGAGCCGATACGGGGGTAGGCGTAGCGCTGCAGCGAGGATCGCCAGTTGTCCTCGGACTTGCCGCCCTCCTTCCAGCCTCCGCGGTGGGCCTCGATGACGCGCTCGGCGGCTTCGGCGAAGGTGGGGATGGATTTATTGTGACGCGACACGGTGGGGTCTCCTCCGGCCCGCGCGATCTTGCGGCACTCGTAGGCGATGTCGCGGGCCTCGGCCAGCGTCGTGTAGGCCACGGCACCCAGCCCGATTTCTCGGCGCCGCCCGCGGATCGTGCCCCGCCAGACCCATTGCTTGGACCCGCCGGGCGCCACTCGCAGGATGAGACCGTGCTGGTCGTAGTACTTGCCCGGCGTCTTGAGTGCTCGGACGCCGGCTGCGGTCAGCTTTCCCATCCTTCGATCTCCTTCTAAATAGAGTTGTGCGCTGTCTTGGCGCCAGCATCTCGCCAGCATCTCGCCAGTATCTCGCCAGTATCTCGCCAGTATCTGTTGTGTCTGAGGGACAAATGGGGACAGGATCAACGCTGCGCTCTGTGGGCGGCGTGCCCCGTCTCGAAGCTTTCATGAAGTTTCAATCCATCAAATGTTTAGCGGCTACATAGATCGCTAACCAAACCCGAGCCCCGGCCACTGACCCCAACATCATGACTGTCACACCCCCGTCGGCGAGGTCTCCACCAACGGGATCGAGAACTACTGGAGCCTGTTGAAGCGCACTATTTGGGCACCTACCACTACTGGAGCCCCGAGCATCTCGCCCGATATGTCACTGAGCACAGCTTCCGCTACAACCGCCGCAGCGAGCATGTGCTGGTGCGGATGGGCGAGGCCACCAAGGCGATGGAGGGCCGCAGTCTGACCTATCGGGAGCTGACAGGTTCCCGCGGCTGATCGGGCCGCTTGTCGGGCAGCAGCAGATCAGCGGCCTTCTCCAGGTTCTCCAGCGGGACCGTCGGCTCATCGTCGGGGTCCGGGATCATGCCCGTGCAGGAAAGACGACCGGGGTCGCTCATTGGATGCCCAAGTGGTCCACGATCTTGGCGAGTTGGTTGTCGATGTTGTCGAACCGCTCGGTGGTCCGATCTTCCATCTCCATGATGTGGGTCTTGAGGTCGTGGACATCCTGACCTGCTGCGCGCCGGTGTTCCCCGATTATCTCGATGGTCACATCCTCGGTCACAGTTGCCATGGCAGTTCCCTTGGTTGGCCTGGATGTTCTCGGTGTTCGTGTTCGTGTTCTCGCATCCTAGCCGACGGTTGCCACCAGTCGTGATGCAGCCCGGCGAGCCGGCCGCCGGCGGATGATACGCCAGACGGCGCTGCCCCTCCCGGCGGGAATCCAGGGGTTCTGAACCCTCAACGTCTACCGCTCAGGCATGGAGGACGCCGGCAGACACCCTCCAGCAAGCTCAGGCCGCCTTGGCGTTGCCGTCCCCGTCCCCTGCCCCCTGCTCGGGCGGTGGTGAGATTCGCAAGTAGCCCTCGATGCGGGCCAGCCGCTCGCGCGCATCCCCGAGGCTGCCGCTCAACTCTCCGTGGTTCTTGTCGATGAGGTCGCGGTTCTTCTCGATCAGCGTGCAAGTTTCCTTGTTGGATTCTGCGATCAGCTCGCGAGTCTTCTCGTTGGATTCTGCGATCAGCTCGCGGTTCTTCTTGTTGGATTCTGCGATCAGCTCGCGAGTCTTGGTGCCGTCGATGTGCTGGTACCTCATCGACGCGGCGACGAACAGGAGCATCGGCCCCAACACGGCGGCAATGATCGGGCCCAGATCCGACAAGGTGACCGCATCCATGACCCCATACTAGTCGCCCATTAGGCAGGATCCAACCTCATATATAATGAAATACACCACATGGTGCGCTCGACACCCGCTGAGTTCGCCTGTCGGCCGACATCGGCCGATGGTCAGCCGGCGGTTGTTGCCGCCACCGGTTTGACGGGGTCGATCCCGAGCGACTCGTAAGTGGTCATCGGGTAGTAGGAGATGCCTCGCTGCTCGAACTGCGGTCCGGCGATGCCGCTGCGGTCCACCAGGGTGACTGCGGCCATGGTCTGGGCCCCGGTCTGATCGACTATGTCGAGCGCCTTGAAGATCGACCCGCCGGTGGTCACCACATCGTCCACCAGCAGGATCCTGTCGCCGGGCCCGATCTGGGCTCCCTCCACCCATCGCCGGGTGCCCCGCTGCTTGGCCTCCTTGCGCACGAAGAACCAGCGGCAGTCGCTGACCGCGGCGATGCCCACCGCCAGGGCGTCGGCGCCCATGGTGAGCCCGCCCACGGCGTCGAAGCTGTGGCCGCCCTCGGCGACGGTCTCGGTGATGGCCCCGCAGGCGACGCGCAGATGGCGCCATTCGGCTAGGGCCTCCTTGCCGTCGATGAAGTCCGACGACCACGCCCCCGATGCGAGCTTGATCGGCTCGTCGAGCTTGCGGTGGCCCAATTCCTTAAGGATTCTGAGGAGGTCTTGGCGCAGTGGAGATAGCAGGATCAGTCCCCTTGTGTTTGGGTGCCGACAAGCTAGAACCAGCGAGTTGGCGCCGCGTGGATGCCGCCCGCCGGAAACCGCCGCCACCATACAACGCCCCGGATCGCCCGGTGCCGTCGCTGGGTGCGTTGTGGGGCGTGCGCGACGCGTGGGTCCGGTGTCGTCGTTGGGTGCGTTGTGGGGCGTGCGCAGCCCGTTTCAGGCGGCTTTGGCGTTGTCGCCGCCGTTCTCTGTCTCCTGCTCGTGCTCGAGCGGAGGTGAGATCTTCAGGTGGCCCTCTATGCGGGCCAGCCGCTCACGCGCGTCGGAGAGGCTGCTGCTCAACTCTGTGTGGTTCTTGTCGATGAGGTCGCGAGTGTCCTTGTTGAGCCTTCGCGGAAACGTGGGGAGCGGGGTGGTTGAGGGTCCCTGAGTAGGGGTCGAGGCCCTGCTGGAATCGGTGATTGTGAGATCAACGATCCAGGAGGGCCCCGATGGCTTGCGATGTTATGACAGTTCGGCTGCACTTGGCGCAGATCCGTGTGCTGGAGGTGGTCGAGGACACCCCGGGCGCGCTCAGGGTGAGCGTCGAGTCCACGTTCAGGAGGCTGCGCTGCCCGCAGTGCGGGTTCAAGTGCCGCCGGGTGCATGACCGCCGCGACAAGAAGATCCGCGACCTGGAGGTGTCGGGACGGCGCACCGTGTTGGTGTGGTCGCGGCGCAGGATGGTGTGCGACAACTGCGACAGCCGCTTCTTGGAGGACCATCCCGCGTTCGAGGGCGCGCTGACGGGGCGTCTGGCGCGTCGGCTGGTCGCTGACGCGAAGGTGATGACGTTCACCGCGGCGGCGCGCCGCCACGGTGTGCACTGGCACGGTGTGCGCGCGGTGGTGGACGTCTGGTCGGCTCTGGTCGCTGAGCGGCGCCGCAGCCGCCGCTGCTCGGTGCTGTTGGTCGATGAGACCTCGATGCGCAAACGGCACCGCTATGTGACCGTGATCGTCAACGGCGACACCGGCCGGACCCTGGCGATGGTCGAGCACCGCAACGCGGCTGCGCTGTCAGCGTTTTTGATGCAGCAGGGACATCGCTGGTGCAAGCAGGTCAAGGTGGTGGTCAGCGACGGATCGCGCGCCTACAAGGCGGCCATCGACGCCCACCTCGGCCACGCCCGCCATGTGCTGGACCGGTTCCATGTCATCAGATGGTTCGCGGCCGCTCTCACCCAGGTGCGCCGCGACGTCCAGCGCCGAGAGCCCCACGGCGTCAAGCCCGCCTTCGACCCCGAGGTGTTCCGAGCCCGGTTCGCGCTGCTGCGCAGAGGCGACACCCTCACCGACACCGACCGCGCCCGCCTCGACAAGCTGTTCGACGCCCACCCCCGCCTCAAAGCCGGCTGGCAGGCCCTGCAGGAACTCCACGGCCTCTACACCGCCGACGACTATGACGGCGCCCTGGAAGCCCTCGGACGGTTCTGCGACCTCTACGAGACCGGCGAGCTGCCCGAGTACCACGACACCGTCGACACCATCATCGCCTGGTCAGACGAGATCCTCAACTGGCACTGTGCCGGCCGCCCCTCCAACGGCAGAATCGAGGGCACCAACAACCTCCTACAAGTCCTGCGCCGAAGCGCCCACGGGTTCACCAACCCACGCAACTTCGAAGCCCGCGGCATCCTCGTGACATAATGACCCCAACCGGTGCCAGCAACCCTCAATCCCACACTTACGCGAAGGGCCTCCTTGTTGGACTTCTCGATCAGGTCGCGGTTCCTGTCGGTCAGCTTTCGGTTCTCCTTGTTGGACTTCTCGATCAGGTCGCGGTTCCTGTCGGTCAGCTTTCGGTTCTCCTTGTTGGCCGTCTCGATCGACTTGGTGATCAGCTCGCGTGTCTTGGTGCTGTCGACGTGCTGGTACCTCATCGTTGCGACTATAAACAGGAGCATCGGCCCCAGCACCGCAGCGATGATCGGACCCAGATCCGACAAGGTGACCGCCTCCATGGCCCCATATTAGATAGACAATGAACATGATGCAACCTCATGTTCAATGGACTGTCTCATGCCATCACACAGTCGATTCAACCAGCGAGCCCTCGCTGGGGGGTCCTGCTGTGTCTGGCCCCTCGTGCTCGCCGCGGGCCACAGCCGGCCGAGTCGAACGTGCCTTGAGTCCCGTTCATGCCCCGTGACCTCGGCGTTTATCCCAATGTCACAGGGGGGTATTAATATCCTTTAGCACAGTTTCAAGATGGATCAATCAGGATCCGATTATTCGGGATGACCACCATGACCACCATGACCACCGTGTGGGACGACTTCAACACCGCCGTGCAGGCCATCGACCTATCCGCCTTGGACGGGGCCGGCCTCGGAGACCTCGCCGGAAAGATCGGTCTCACCCGGTCCGTGCTCGACGGTCTGGAGGCCCGGGTCGCGGCCGGGATGCGGCGGCTCGGTGCCAGCGAGGCCAGCGCCGCCGAGACACTGCGCCAGCGAACGGGCTGCTCGACCCGTGAGGCCAAGCACCGCACCCGGCGGGCCGAGACCCTCGAGAAGATGCCCAACGTCGCCCAGGCGCTGGCGTCGGGGCGCCTCACCGGCGAGCACGCCTCGGCGTTGGCCCGCGCCGCCGCCGAGACCTCGCCCGAGGCGGTCGACCGCGATGCCGGACTGCTGGCCGAGGCTTCGTCCATGCCCGCGGACGCGGCGTCCGGCAAGGCCAGAGACTGGGTGCGCCGCCGCCAGACCGACGACGACCTGCAACGCCTCCACCAGTGGCAGCGCCGCAACCGGTCGCTGCTGTTCGCGGCCGGAGAGGGCGGGATGATCGCCGGGATCGCCAAGTTCGACCGTGTGTCGGGGGCCCAGTTTCAGAACTTGGTCGAGGCTCTGGCCGACCGCCTATACCGGGCCGACGGCGGCCGCGACAACCCAAATGCCCGGACCCGAGCCCAGTGCCGCCATGACGCTCTGCTCACGCTGGTAGGCATCGAGCCCGCACCCCCGCCCCCTGCGGTCACCAGTGCCCCCCTCAACGGCCAGGACGCCAGCCTCAACGGCCAGGACGCCAGCCTCAACGGCCAGGACGCCCCCCTCTACGGCCAGGACGCCCCCCTCAACGGCCAGGACACCACCCTTGAGGCTCTAAGCAACGGCAAGCCCAGCCCCAGGCTCTCCGCCCTCCGCCAAGAGCCCCTACCCGCCCCCGACGCCAGCCGCGCTACCGAGGTGCCAGCGGATCCCCTGTTCAACCCCGAACCAAGCCCCACCCGCACCCGAGGGTCGCTCCCCGGCGTCGGTTCTTGCTCCAGTCCCGGCGGGAGTCCTGAGGCGATTTCTCGTGCTGGTTCTGGCGTCGGTTCTGGTATCGGTTGCGGCGGGAGCCCTGAGGCGATCCCCGGCATTGGCCCCGGCGTGGGTCTCGATGCGATCCCCGGCATTGGCCCCGGCGTGGGTCTCGATGCGATCCCCGGCGTTGGCCCCGGCGTGGGTCTCGATGCGATCCCCGGCGTTGGCCCCGGCGTGGGTCTCGATGCGATCCCCGGCATTGGCCCCGGCGTGGGTCTCGATACGATCCCCGGCGTTGGCCCCGGCGTGGGTCTCGATACGAGGCCCGGCGTTGGCCCCGGCGTGGGTCTCGATACGAGGCCCGGCCTCAGTCCTGCCCCGAGTCCCGGATGCACCTGCGGGCGAGGGTTCGGTCCCAAGGCTCAACTGTGCATCGTGATGGACGTGACGTATCTGGCCACAAACGGCGAGCGCGGCCGGTGCGAGATCCCTGGCGTCGGGGCCATCGCCCGCAGCGAGCTAGAGCGCCTGGGCTGCGACCCCGAGATCTACGGCATTCTGTTCGACGAGCGGGGCTTGTCCCTGCACCACGGCCGCAAGACCAGAAGGGTCTCTCCCCAGCAGTGGAGGGTGCTGCTCGCCCGCGACCGCGGATGCGTCATGTGCGGTGCGAACCCCCTCTGGTGCCAGGCCCACCATGTCAAGTACTGGTCGCTTGGCGGACCCACCGACATCGACAACTTGGCGCTGCTGTGCCACGCCCACCACCGCTGGGTTCACGACAACGAGATCACTCTGCGCCGAGGCCCGAACGGTTGGCACGCCCCAGCCAGCCTGCCCTCACCCCGCCGCCCGAGCCGTCAACCGGTCCACTCCCCGTAACTTGCCTAGAGTAACTCTGCGGTATGTTCAATGCATACAATTAAGTATTAGGGTTCCACCATGCAGTCGGCTAGAGTCGACTCCACCGTACTGGGATGGCGACAAAGGCGCGAGTCAAGTTCGGGAACCGCAGGGCCTCCAAGAGCGACGGCACCTCCAGCGCCACCCCGGGCGCGATAGGGTTCCCGCGGTTGCTGATGTCGCAGGCGTTCACTGACCTCGCACAGCTCGTTCCCGTCGGGGCGCGCACAGTGATCGTGCACGGGGTTGCCAGCAGCACCCGGCGAGAGGTGGCCGCTCTCCTGCCCGAAGCGAGCATCCACGACCTCTCGGACATCTCGGGTTCGGACATCTCGGGTTCGGACATCTCGGGTTCGGACATCTCGGGTTCGGACATCTCGGGTTCGGACATCTCGGGTTCGGACATCTCGGGTTCGGACATCTCGGGTTCGGGTGTGTCGGGTTCGGGTGTGTCGGGTTCGGGTGTGTCGGGCTCCGGTCCGCCTGGCCCGTCCCAACCCGGACCCGGGGCGGTGCGCGCCGACCTAGTGGTGATGGAGGTCGGCTCGCATGTCGGCCAAGCGAGGATCGCAGCCGAGTTCCTCGAACTCGCCGGTCACATGCGCGAGGGGGCGGTGCTCCTCGTGGTGACGGCCCGCAGACGGGGATCGGCTCGCCAGCTCAAGACTCTGGATCGCATGTTCGGGGCCGCCGAAGTAGCCCAACGCAGCGGTTCCGCGGTGGTCCTGCGGGCGGTGCGAGGCCCGGTGGTACGGGCCGCCGCCGCCGCCACCGCCGCCGCCCCGACCGTCGAGGCCGCTCTGCTCGGTCGCGACCTCCGCTTCGAGACCGGCGTCGGGCTGTTCTCCAAGAGCCGCATCGACAACGGAACCCGGCTCCTGCTGGAGGCGCTTCCCCGTGAGCACGGATGGCGCGACGTCCTCGACCTGGGATGCGGTTATGGCCCGATCGGCATCGCGGTGGCCTCGCGGTGGCCGCAGGTCCGTGTCGTGATGGCGGACATCGACCCGCTCGCGGTGACGGCGGCTCGCACCAACGCACAGACAAACGGGGTCGACGATCGATGCGAGGTCTGCGTCAGCGACGGGACGGCGGCTCTGACCGGCCGGTGCTTCGACGCGGTGCTGAGCCATCTCCCCACCCATGTCCCGAGATCGACGCTGCACCGCCTGATCGGCGAGTCCCAAAGCGTGCTCCGGCCCGGCGGCGAGCTGATCGCGGTGACCGCTTCGGCCGTGGACCTTCGCGACCGCCTCGGTTCGGACTTCGACACTGTCCGGGTCATGGCCGAGAGCCGCGCCGGAACCTCACCCCGGTACCGAGTCGTCCAAGCGGTTGATGCCGGGCCAGCCGGCCCGCGCTAGCGCCGAGCTTGTATTCCTGCACGAGGTATTCTGCGTGTCTATTCCCGGCGTGCGATTTCGCGTGTTCCGTTTTCCCGTGGGCTGCTTCGTGCGAGGTGTTCTGCGTGTCTATTCCCGGCGTGCGATTTCGCGTGTTCCGTTTTCCCGTGGGCTGCTTCGTGCGAGGTGTTCTGCGTGTCTATTCCCGGCGTGCTTCCGTGCGTGTCGCCGGCCGTCGCTAGGGTCGGCGCTCTGCGGTTGTGCTCAGTGACGTGACCGCTACCCCGACCATCACCAGGCAGATCCCGGCCAGCAGGGCCACCGTGACCGGCTCGGACAGCACCACAATCCCCAGCGTGGCCGCCACCGCCGGCTCCAGCAGTCCCACCACCACCGCCACGCTCAGGCTCAGCCGCTTCAGGCCGGCTCCCCACAGCGAATGGGCCAGCGTCACCGTCACCAGCCCGAGGTACATCACCGTGGAGGTCGATTCGATCGAGGCGAACGCAGAGCCCGACGAGCTCAGAGCGGTTGGCAGCATCGCCACCGCCCCCGCGGTCACGACGGTGGCCATGGTGGTCACCAGCGGCCGGTCCACCGCCAGCTGCTGGACCGCGAACCCCTGGCAGGGGATGCCGCAGCCAGCAAGAGCCGCGATGGCCACGCCGCTCCACACCACCTCAGTGGCCCCGCCCGTCAGCAGGGCCACCCCAGCCATCGCCACCGCCACCCCGGCCAGCCAGCGCCCGTCGGGGTGTTGACGGTACGCGATCCAGTCGATGAGGCCGGCCACCAGGGGGCCGACGCCGATGGCCACCAGGGTTCCGACCGCCACGCCGGTGCGGGCCATCGCCTCGAAGAACAACAGCTGGCTGGCCGCCACCCCCGACCCTCCGAGCACCACCCAGCGGACGGGCAGCCGGTACCGCCACGGCGCCTCCCCGCGCAGTGTCGACACCACCAGCAGCCCGGTCGCGCCGATCACGCCCCGCCAGGCTCCGGTCGCGAACGGGCTCACTGAGTCTGGCCCGAGCTCGGCCGCTGTCCCGATGGTGCCGATCAGCGACACCCCCAAAGCGACCGCCCCTACCCCCCAAACCGTCGACCCCCGACCTCGAGCCGGATCATGCCCAGTCAACACGCACCTCGAGGCAGCCCACCCAGTCCAAGTTCACATCGTATTCTGCTCGTCTCGCCGGCTCCCGATGTGCCCCGGCAGGCCAGACGGGTGCCGGCTAGGTCGACCCCCAAACCGTCGACCCCCGACCTCGAGCCGGATCATGCCCAGTCAACACGCACCTCGACAGCCCACCCAGTCCAAGTTCACATCGTATTCTGCTCGTCTCGCCGGTTCCCGACGGCCCCGCCAGGCCAGACGGGTGCCGGCTAGGTCGACCCCCAAACCGTCGACCCCCGACCTCGAGCCGGATCATGCCCAGTCAACACGCACCTCGAGGCAGCCCACCCAGTCCAAGGTCACATCGTATTCTGCTCGTCTCGCCGGCTCCCGATGTGCCCCGGCAGGCCAGACGGGTGCCGGCTAGCCGGAGTCGCCGCTCTCGTTGCTGTCCGGGAGGTCTCCCGTTGGCGGCGGCGCCAGCCTCAGGTGTCCCTCGATGCGGGCCAGCCGTTCCCGAACGCTGCTCATGACCTCGCTCAGCGTGCCGAGTTGGTCGCCGAGCCTCTCGATCTGGCGGGTGTTCTCGACGCGCGCTGCGTTGCTCTCACGATGCTGGTTCCAGATCGCCCCCACGATCAGCGCGGCCAGCGTCACGAACATCCCCAAGGTCATTGTGTCGGCCGTTTCCATGCGTTTGAGTCTAGCCGGTCGGTGATCATGTCGCAACCTTAAAATACTTGAGACGCATTGAAGATGTGTTACCGCCTAAGCGCTCGACGCGCCAGTCGTACTGGTTGGCCCAACACGGGGGATTCTCGTGCCGTTGGGGCGGTGGGGGATTCTCGTGCCGTTGGGGCCGCGGGCGACTCTCGTGCCGTTGGGGCGGTGGGGGATTCTCGGGACGTTGGGGCCGCGGGGGACTCTCAGGACACTGGGGCCGCGGCGCTGCCCGAGCCGCTGGTGCTGAGCGAATGCGAGCAGGAGTTCTGGGCCGACGTCCAGCCCGAGTTCCAGGCCCTCCACGAGCTGCGCTCCGACCTGCCGGTGGAGTGCGTCACCATCACCCAGGGCAGCTTCTGCGGCTTCCACTGGAGCATGATCGTCCCCATGGAGGGCCGGCTGCCCGACCCGGCCGTGAACTACGCATATGAGCGGCAGTTCCTCCAGGTCCTCCAGCACGGCGCCGGCCCCACCCAGTGGGTGCTCAAGACGCCGGCCCATCTGATGCTTCTGCCCTTGCTCTTCGCCGAGTTCGACGACGCCTGGGTGGTGCAGACCCACCGCGACCCGGCCAAGACCATGCCGTCCACCGTCAGCACCACCGCCATGATCCAGTGGCTGCGCACCGACGACGTGGACGTGGACCGCGCGGCCCGGCACGTCCAGGCCGTCTTCGCCGCTGGACTGAACGGCTCGGTGGACTTGCGAACCTCGGGTGCGGTGCCCGCCGAGCGCTTCGTGGACGTGCACTTCGCCGAGCTGATAAGCGACCCGGTGTCCACCCTCTCCGCCGCCTACGCTCGCATGGGCCGCGACTTCACCGACGACCACGCCGCCGCCGTGCTCGACTATCTGGCCCACAAGCCCAAGGGCAAGTTCGGGGTCCACCGCTACCAGCCCGAGGACTGGGGCTTCACCGCCGAGTCGCTGCGGGAGGCCATGGCCCACTACATCGACCACTTCGCCATAGCCAGTGAGGGCTGATTCGCTCCCGTCCAAGTCCCCCGCCCGTTCTGGGTGCGAGTGTTGGTTCTTTAGGGACAGTAACACCCACCAATTTCGCCTGAGGAGCCGACGATGAGTGACCCGTTCTGGGTGCGAGTGTTGGTTCTTTAGGGACAGTAACACCCACCAATTTCGTCTGAGGAGCCGACGGTGAGTGACCCGTTCTGGGTGCGAGTGTTGGTTCTTTAGGGACAGAAACACCCACCAATTTCGCCTGAGGAGCCGACGATGAGTGAACAGCCCTTGGACTCCATAGACACCGCGTCCCGCCGGGCGCTGCACGAGCTGATCGACACGCTCCGCGAGGTGGACCGGCGCTGGGCGTCGCCGGAATGGAACCTGCACACCGCCGACGACGTTGTCGGCGCGCACCGGGCCTTGATGCACTACCTGCAGTGGGGCCTGGTCGGACTGTTCGAGCGCGACCCGGCCGCCCCCCGGTTCCATCGCATCGTCGACCCGGACCGAAAGCTGCTGGGCGACAACCCCGACGCCGTCTACTTCGACGCCCCCATCTCCGCCGATCACGCCTACCGGGTGACCGGCGAGACGAAGGCCGCCGCCTACGTGTCGGTCACGGTGGAGTCCGGCGCCGCCTGGGGGTCGATGGACAACCAGGTCGTGGGAGTGCTGAACGACGAGTCGTTCGACATCGACGTCGACGGCCGCTTCGAGATCCTCCTCGGCGGCGAGCCCCGCCAGAGCAACTGGCTGGCCCTGCCCGAGGGCGCCGGGTCGATCAGCACCCGCCACTACTTCGAGGACGCCACCCACGCGGCCGCCGACCCGGCCCGGGTCCCGGCCATGCGCATCGAAGCGGTGGCCCGAGACGCCGACCCCGCCGCCACCCCCGGCGGCGTGCTCGCTCCTGCCGCGGACGCCGACCCCGGCACCACCCCCGACCCCGGCACCGCCGCCCCCGGCACCACCCCGCCACCCCGCCCGTCGGACGCCTCCGTAGCCGCCGGCATCCGCAGGGTCGCCGCCCTGGTGCGCGAGCTCACCGTGGATCGCCCGCCGACAGGCCAGTCCCAGCCCCGTTCGTGGATCTCGCGGGTGCCGAACGTGTTCCCGGCCCCCGGCAAGCCCGGCGACCTGGGCCTGGCCGCCTTCGACGCCGCCTACGCCATGGCCCCGTTCCTGATCGGCCCCGACGAGGCCCTGGTGATCCGGGCCCGCTGGCCGCAGTGCCGCTACGCCAACGTGTGCCTGTGGAACCGCCACCTGCAGACCTTCGACTACGCCTCCCGGTCGATTTCGCTCAACCGGGCCCAAACCGTCGCCGACACCGACCCCGACGCCAACGGCCGCTTCACCGCCGTCATCTCCCACACCGACCCCGGAACCCCGAACTGGCTCGACACCGAGGCCCGGCCCTTCGGCATCGTCTACTGGCGCTTCATGCTCCCCGAAGGCGAGATAGAAACTCCCCAAGCCGAGGTGATCCCCTTATCGGAGTTGCCGTCCCGACTGTGAAGCATGTTGAGACTGGGTGGAGGTGAGAGCCCAGCGGCTGCAGGAACGTCGGAGTTGCCGTCCCGACTGTGAAGCATTTTGAGACTGCTCCCGCATCGAGTAGTACCTTCGGGCCACATCACGACACCGTGCGCGACACCGCTGGGAGGCTTAGATGGCGAGGGACAACGCGTACTACGACCTCGGGTCCTTCACGTGGCCGGTCACCACACACGACTCCGAAGCCCAGCTCTGGTTCGACCGCGGGATGGCGTGGTGCTACGGCTACAACCACGAGGAGGCCATCGTCTGCTTCGAGCGGGCCCTCGAGCACGACCCCAACCTCGCCATGGCCCACTGGGGCATCGCCTACGCCATCGGACCCAACTACAACAAGCCCTGGGAAGCCTTCGACGATGACGACAAGCGCCACTCGCTGGAGCGCGCCCTGGCCGCCTCGGCCGCGGCCGCCGACGCGGCTGAGGGTTCCAGCGACATCGAGCGGGCCCTGATCGGCGCGCTGGCCAAGCGCTACCCCTCCAGCCCCACCGAAGAGGACTTCGGACCCTGGAACGACGCCTATGCCGACGCCATGCGCGCCGTCTACCAGGCCCACCGCACCGACCTCGATGTCTGCGCGCTGTTCGCCGAGGCCATCATGAACCGCACCCCCTGGGAGCTTTGGGACCTGGTCACCGGCGAGCCGGCCGAGGGCGCCAGCACGCTTGAAGCGATCGAGGTCCTCGAGTCCGCCTTCACCGACCTTGACACCAAGGGCGCCAACCGCCATCCCGGCCTGCTGCACATGTACATCCATCTCATGGAGATGTCGCCCCATCCCGAGCGGGCCCTCAAGGCCGGCGACGCGCTCGTCGATCTCGTCCCCGACGCCGGGCACTTGGTCCACATGCCCACCCACATCGACGTCCTCTGCGGCCACTACCACAACGTCGTGGCCCGCAACTCCGCCGCCGTCGTGGCCGACCGCCGGTACCTGGAGCAGGAGGGCCCGATGAACTTCTACTCCACCTACCGCTGCCACAACTACCACTTCAAGGTGTACGGGGCGATGTTCCTGGGCCAGTACGGCCCGGCCATGGACGCGGCCACCGAGATGATCCAAACCCTGCCCGCCGACCTCCTCCGCACCGGCTCGCCGCCGATGGCCGACTGGCTCGAAGGCTTCGTGCCGGTCAAGCAGCACGTGTTGATCCGCTTCGGGAAGTGGCGGGAGATCCTCGACCACGCCTTCCCCGAGGACCGGGAGCTCTACTGCGTCACCACCGCCATGATGCGCTACGCCCGGGCGGTGGCCTACGCCTCCACCGGCCAGGTCGAAGCCGCCGAGCAGGAGCGGGAGGCCTTCGTGGCCGCCCGCGATCGGGTCCCCGAGAGCCGCACCATGTTCAACAACACCTGCCTCGACATCCTGGCCGTCGGCGAGGCCATGATGACCGGCGAGATCGAGTACCGGCGCGGCAATTTTGACACGGCCTTCGAGCATCTCAACCGGGCCGTCGAGCTCGACGACAACCTGCCCTATGACGAGCCGTGGGGCTGGATGCAGCCCACCCGCCACGCCCTGGGCGCGCTGCTGATGGAGCAGGGCCGCCTCGATGAGGCCGAGGCCGCCTACCGGGCCGATCTCGGGCTGGACGGCCAGCTGCGGCGGGCCTGCTGGCATCCCGACAATGTCTGGAGCCTGCACGGCCTCCACGAGTGCCTGACCCGCCGCGGCGAGACCGTCGAGGCCAACCACATCAAGCAGCGCCTCGATGTGGCCGTCGCCCGGGCCGACGTGCCGATCGAGTCATCCTGCTACTGCCGCCTGGAGCGAGCCGGCTGACTGTGTAGCCGCGGTGGTGCAGTTCCGCGCCCAGCGCCTGTCCCGGCGACCCCCGACGCTGGCGGTTGGCCCTACCCGCCGGTTGTGGCCTCGGGCGGCTCGGGCAGACCGATCCGCAGGTAGCCCTCGATGCGAGCCAGCCGCTCCCGGGTGTCGCCGAGACCCTCTCCGAGCTTGGCGAGCTGACGCTGCGTCTCGCGGTGGTTGCGCTCGGTGATGACCTTGTGCTCGGTGAAGTCGGTGCGCAACTGGTCGTGGCTCTTCCCGAAGTCGGTGCGCAACTGGTCGTGGCTCTTCCCGAAGTCGGTGCGCAACTGATCGTGGGACCGATCGGTGTGACGCATCGACTCCTCACGCGACCTGCGGATCTCCCGGTGGAGGTACCACGTCTGCAGAAGCATGGCCGAGAACACGGCCAACACGAACTCCACAAGCGATCCTTCCACGATTCCAACCTACATCGCAATGCAGCATGATGCAACTCAAAACAGCATGAAAATCATGAAAGTCATGAAGCTGTCTGTCCGGACTACTCCATCGACAGGGTGCCTCACTCCACTTGCTTCAAAGCAGTCGCCGCTCAGCCTGGCTGTCACCCGGCGCCGGGCCTCTAACGTGGTTGCGTGCACTTCCGCATCCGCGCGCTGCTGGTCGGACTCGCATTCGTCGCGGCGGCCTGTTCGGGCACCGACACCGACGCAACGGCCTCGGCCCCGCCGTCCGCGCCGGCAGCTGGGACGCCGGCGGTCGAGAGCCCGGAGGCTGAGGCGTCCGCGGCTGAGGCGCCCGCGGCTGAGGCGCCCGCGGTTGACTCGCCGGACGCTGAAACCCCGGCGGCTGAGACGCCAACGGCTGAAACTCCGGCGGCTGAGACGCCAACGGCTGAAACGCCAACGGCTGAAACCCCGGAGGCTGAAACCCCAACGGCTGAAACCCCGGAGGCTGAGACCTCGGCGATTGAGTCAGGCCAGGATGCTGCCCAGCTGGACCCGAGAGAGCGCGGCGTCCTGCGCAACTACCTCGAATACGAGTTCCCGCCCGCCCCCGACACCCCCACCGGCCCCATCGACCAGGTCGCCGTCGACACCCTCGAGATCATCTGGCTCGGCCTCGAACTCGGCGGCTTCAGCGGCGCCACCGTCGCCAGCCTCGCAGACTCCGGAGACGCACGACTGGCCTGGATCATCTCCGACCTCCTCAGGTTCTTCTACACCGGCGACATCCACGACGGGGCGGTCTCCGCCTTCCAGAAGCTGACGGGTGTGAGGGTGGCCGACGACCCGGTGGCCGCCCTCAGCCGGTGGCAGTCGGTCACCGACCATCTGATCGCATGGGACCTCCCCGCCTTCGACGGCTACCCCGAGTACAAGCACCGCCTGTTCCTGCTGGTCGAACCCCGCTGGGAGCCGCTCTTCGCCGACCCCGACGCCGACATCGACTGGCGTCTCGTGAGCTGGGGCGGGGTGCGGATCGACGACCGAGGGCTCGGCGACCCCAACGGGTGCCCGGCGGGCTGCATCCCGGCCCTGGATGACCCCGCAGTGACCGACGCGGCCGGCGGTTCGTGGTATGCCGACGACGGCATCGTGTTCGCGGTCGCCATCGGCGACGAGGCCCGGGCCTACCCGCGCCACATCATGGCAGTCCACGAGATGGTCAACGACACGCTCGGGGGTCGCCGGCTCGGCTTCCCGTACTGCACGCTGTGCGGCTCCGCCCAGGCCTACTTCACTGACGATGTTCCCGACGGTGCGGCCACCCCCGTGCTGCGGACCTCGGGTCTGCTGGCCCGGTCCAACAAGGTCATGTACGACCTCGTCACCAAGTCCGTGTTCGACACGTTCACCGGGGCGGCGGTCTCTGGCCCGCTGCGCGAGCAGGGAGTGGTCCTCAACCAGGCCACCGTGGTCACCACCACGTGGGGTGAGTGGAAGGCCGCCCATCCCGAGACCACGATCATCGCCGAGGACGGGGGGATCGGCCGCCGCTACTCGCTCGACCCGCTGGGGGGCCGCGACGACGACGGGCCCATCTTCCCGATCGGCGACCTCGACGGCCGCCTCGGCGTCCACGACCAAGTCTTCGGCGTGGTCCTAGGCGACGGCACCCCCGTGGCCTTCGGTGTCGACGCCGCGGCAGCGGCCCTCGAAGCCGGCGGGACTGTGGAGCTCGGCGGGGTGATATTGCGCCTCGACGGGGGCGGGGTGCGCGCCGTCGACGCCGCCGGCAACGAGATCGAGGGCCATCAAGCGTTCTGGTTCGCCTGGAGCCAGTTCATGCCCGACACCCTCCTGTGGGAGCCCTAGTGCGGCAGCGTTGTGAGGGCCACAGCATTGTGAGGGCCACAGCGTTGTGAGGGCGACAGCATCGTGAGGGTGGCAGCAGCGTGATCGAGGATCTGATCAGGCAGAGCGCCCGCGAGGTCGTCGCCGCGCTGGCTGCGGGCGAGATCAGCCCCCACGACGCCCTCGATGCAGTGCAAGCCCGCGTCCAAGCCGTCGACCACCTCATCAACGCGCTGCCCAACCGCTGCTTCGAGCGGGCTCGCAGCCACGCCGACCGTCTCATGGCGGTCCCGCCCGGCGAACGTGGCCTGCTCGCCGGTCTGCCCGTGCCGATAAAGGACCTCGCCAACGTCGCCGGGGTGCGAACAACATACGGGTCGCGGCTGCGAGAGGACTTCGTGCCGGAACGGTCCGACGTCGTCGTCGAGACGCTGGAGACCAACGGAGCGGTGGTGTACGCCAAGTCGAACACGCCGGAGTTCGGCGCGGGCGGCAATACCTTCAACGACGTCTTTGGGGCCACCCGCAACCCTCACGACCTGCGGTTGACCGCCGGCGGGTCTTCGGGCGGTGCGGCCGCCGCCCTCGCCAGCGGTATGGCCTGGCTGGCCCAAGGTTCGGATCTGGCCGGCTCGCTGCGCACCCCTGCGAGCTTCTGCGGCGTCACGAGCCTGCGCCCTTCGCCCGGACGCATCGCGAGCGGACCGTCCGCGGCGCCGTTCCTGGTGCACTCCCAGCAGGGGCCGATGGCGCGCGACATCAGCGATCTCGCCCTATTTGCCGACGCCATGGTGGGAGAGAGCCCTCTTGCCGGACTGGGCAAACCACCTCCTCCACAGCCGTTCCGCCAAGCGGCAGCCGAACCGTCCCCGCCGGCCCGGGTGGCCTTCAGCGTCGACCTCGGCGTGACTGAGACGTCGCCGGCGGTTGCTGAGACCTGCAGTCGAGCGATGCGGGCCCTTGAGCGCGACGGCGTGGACGTCGTGGCCGACCATCCGGATCTCTCCGAGGCCGAGCCGGCCTTCGACGTTCCTCGGGCGCTGCTGTTCGCCACCATGCTGGGAGACGAGCTTCCGCAGGCTCGCGACATCCTGAAACCGGAACTGGTGTGGAACATCGAGCGGGGGCTCGCTCTCGACGGAGACGCCGTCCGCCGCTCGGTCGCGGCGCAGGGCCGCGTCTTCGAGATCGCGGCCGGGTTCATGAGGGACTACGACCTGCTGGTATGCCCGGCCGCCGTCGTGGCGCCCTTCCCGGTGGAGGAGCGCTATGTCGGCTACGGAGACGGGCTCCCGCCGAGCGAGTACTACCGCTGGCTGTCGATCGCGGCGGCGGTCACCGCGACCACGCTGCCGGTGATCACGATTCCCTGTGGCCGGACGGAGACCGGTCTTCCGGTGGGACTCCAGCTGATAGGACGACCGCACGGCGAGCTGAGGCTCTTCTCGCTGGCCGGCCACGTCGAGCGAGTCCTCGGGATCGTCCCCGCAGTCGTTGACGTGGGGTGAGGTGGGCTCCCATAGAGGCCTTGGCGGATAGGTGTCAACGCCCCACGGCGAAGCACGGCGTTTCCCGCTCTTGTTCGCTGCGCTCACGAGCCGCTCGGGCCGCGTTCTGCCGAAATCTGTAGAGAAACCCGTCATATAGGAGAAAACCCGTACAGATTTGAGGCAACCCTGACATGAGGCTAACCACGGGCGGTGCGGGCCACGGGCGGTGCGGGCCACGGGCGGTGCGGGCCACGGGCGGTGCGGGCCACGGGCGGTGCGGGGCCTCGCGATGAATTGTCATGAACGGTTGCCTGACCGCTCGGCCTCTTGGCGGGGTCCGGCAGGGGTTCGGCAGGACTCAGCCCTATGCCAGCCGGTACGCCCTCGTGGCCGTGCCCGAGAAGAGCTGGTCCTGCTCGGCGTCGCTGTAGCCGGCGGCCATGATCTGCAGCGCGTTCCACAGCACCGGGTAGGTCAGCGCCTGGCGGTCCACCGGGAAGTTGGACTCGAACATGCACCGGTCGGGGCCGAAGGTGTCGATGCAGAACCGCACGTCGTCGGCCCAGTGGTCGGCCACCTGCTCGGAGCCCGGCGGGGCGTCGAGGGTCGTCCAGCCGGTGCCGTAGTACATGTCCATGCCGATCCCGCCCACCTTGAGGACCACGTTCGGACAGGCCGCCACCAGCCGCATCGAGGCCTTCCAGTCGGCCCGGGCCTGGTCGCGGGCACGGCCGTACGGGCCGATCGCCAGCGGCCCGCCCATGTGGTTGAGCACGATCGGCAGCTCGGGCACGGCGCTGGCCAGCGCGCCCAGCTCGGGCAACTGGGGATGGAACAGCCACGCGTCGAAGCTGAACCCCATCCGGCCCAGCGTGCGGGCCCCGGCGCGGAACTCGGGCATGGCCATCATGTGCTCGACCGGGCGGCTGTGGCTGTTGTGGACCTCGTCGCTGGGATCCCAGCCGGTGGCGTGGCGTATCCCCCGGAAGCGGCCTCCGCCGGCCGCGTCGTGGGCCGCGAGGACTTCCTCGACGGCATCGCCCAGCATCATGTCGGCGTGGCTGACGATCCCCGCGATCCTCGGACCGCCCCCAGCGTCGGCGGTGTCGGCAACATCGGCCTCACCCGCCACGAACACGGTCTCGCCCACCGGCTGCATGTGCGGCTCGCGCTCGGCGTCGTAGCTCGCCCTGCATTCCACGAACACGCTCTTGACGACGTTGTGGGTGCCGGTCATGTCCTCCAGCAGCTGCGGCGCCAGATATGTGCTCCCGCCCCGGTCCCACAGATGATGGTGCGCGTCCACGATCACCCGCTCAGGATCCACCGCCTCCTCCCGCCGCAACGCCAGCCAGTCAAACCGGTCAAGCTCCATCACATGCTCCTCCCCACGCCGCCGGGCTCATGCTCCCTCGTCAGCCGCCGCCCCCGCAGAATCTATTCGGCCGCATCCATCGCGAGTGGTCGCTACCACCGCGATCCGTCACGCAGGCCCCGGTCCCCGCAGAATCTATTCGGCCGCATCCATCGCGAGTGGTCGCTACCACCGCGATCCGTCACGCAGGCCCCGGTCCCCGCAGAATCTATTCGGCCGCATCCATCGCGAGTGGTCGCTACCACCGCGATCCGTCACGCAGGCCCCGGTCCCCGCAGAATCTATTCGGCCGCATCCATCGCGAGTGGTCGCTACCACCGCGATCCGTCACGCAGGCCCCGGTCCCCGCAGAATCTATTCGGCCGCATCCATCGCGAGTGGTCGCTACCACCGCGATCCGTCACGCAGGCCCCGGTCCCCGCAGAATCTATTCGGCCGCATCCATCGCGAGTGGTCGCTACCACCGCGATCCGTCACGCAGGCCCCGGTCCCCGCAGAATCTATTCGGCCGCATCCATCGCGAGTGGTCGCTACCACCGCGATCCGTCACGCAGGCCCCGGTCCCCGCAGAATCTATTCGGCCGCATCCATCGCGAGTGGTCGCTACCACCGCGATCCGTCACGCAGGCCCCGGTCCCCGCAGAATCTATTCGGCCGCATCCATCGCGAGTGGCTGGTGAAGGTGTACGCCCCGACATGGCTCGACCTGGCGCAGAATCTATTCGGCCGCATCCATCGCGAGTGAGCTAGTCCCTGAGGCCGGTTCAAACCTCCACCACCCGGAGCGAGGTGTGGCGGGCGATGGCTTCGAAGTCCCGGTCGCGGTGCAACACACCCACATCGAGCCGGATGGCCACCGCCGCGATCAAGGCGTCGATCGGGGACCGCACGGTCACCCCCCGCTGCCTGAGCTCCCGGTAGGTCGTCGCCCCGTCGAGCCAGTCCAGCCTCGGAGCCAGCGGCTCGAGATGCTGTGCCTCCAGCAGCCGTTGCGTGCGGGCGACATCGTCGTGGCGGGCGCCGGCCACAACCTCCAGCAGGATCGGATCGATCACGACCACCTCCCGCTCGGCGATGGCCTCCCGCATGCGCCTGGCCTGACCCGATCCCGTCCCCTTGAGAAACTCGACCCAGGCCGAGGTGTCGGCCAGCAGCACCGCCGCCTCAGCCCGTAAGCCTGTCGGCGCGCATGGCGTCGAGGTCGCCGTCCCAGCCGGTGCCCTCCATTTCGAGTTGCTTCTCGACACTCATCGGCCCCCCGCCCAAGAGGCGCTCCAGTGCCAGATGCACCGCTTGGCGCTTAGCCTGAATCCACCGACGAGTTTGTGGGATCGACGGTTGGGGCCGGTTGGCCGCTGGGCTGGTGCGTGGGTGCGGGCCCGCCTGCCATGCTGCCCACAGGAAGTGCCTCCCCACGCGGCCAGAACGACCGTTATCGCTAACAGCATTCTCCCACGTCAGGAGGCATTTCCGGTGGACGCGCCAACACCCGCAGCCTCACCGCACCGGTGGATCCAGGCTAAGCGCCGCGCATCACTTGTGCGCCCTATCCGCCGGTAGTGGCCTCCGGCGGCTCGGGCAAGCCGATCCGCAGGTAGCCCTCGATGCGGGCCAGCCGCTCCCGGGCGTCACCGAGGCCCTCCCCGAGTTTGGCGAACTGCCGCTGCGTCGCGCGGTGGTTGCGCTCGGTGATGACCTTGTGCTCGCCGAAGTCGGTGCGCAGTTGGTCGTGGCCCTTCTCGAAGTCGGTGCGCAGTTGGTCGTGGGACCGGTCGGTGTGACGGATCGACGCCTCACGCGACCTGCGGATCTCCCGGTGGAGGTACCACGTCTGCAGCAGCATGGCCGTAAAGACGGCTAGCACGAACTCCAGCAGCGATCCTGCCATGCCTAAAGCCTAGCAGTTGACAAATCATGACACAGCTCAAAAAGATATGAAACGCAAGAATTGGTATCAGAGTTGCGGGTCGCCGTTCATCCGGCGGGGCAGCGACAGGGGGTTGCCGTCGCGGACCGCTTCGGGCAGCAGCGCCGGCGGGAAGTTCTGGTAGCAGACCGGGCGCTGGAAACGCCGGATCGCCAGGGTACCCACCGACGTGGAGCGGGGATCGGAGGTGGCCGGGAACGGTCCGCCGTGCACCATGGCATGGTTGACCTCCACCCCGGTCGGCCAGCCGTTGGCGATCAGCCGGCCCGCCTTGCGCTCCAGCAGCGGCACCAGCTCGGCTGCGGCCTCGTGGTCGGACTCGGCCATGTGGATCGACGCGGTCAGCTGGCCCGGCAGCGCCTCCAGCACGGCCTTGAGCTCGGCCAGCGACTCGTAGGCGGCCACCAGCCCGGCCGAGCCGAACACCTCCTCCTGCAGATCGGGCGACTCCCGCACCTGGGCCGCGGTGGCCGTGAACAGCACCGGGGCGGGTGCGTTGGCCGAGGATCCCGCGCTCCCCGAGCACACCCGGGCCGCGCCGGCCGCCTCCAGCCGGGACAGGCCCTCGTTGTAGGCACCGCGGATGCCGGCCGTGAGCATCACCTGGCCGCTCTGCTGCGCCACGGCCGAGCCGATGGCCTCCACCAGCGCGTCGGCCGGCGCGGGGACCAGCACCAGACCCGGATTGGTGCAGAACTGGCCCGCGCCCAGCGTCAGCGACCCCACATAGCCCGCGGCCAGGCTGTCGAGGTCGCCGGCCGCCGCTCCGGCCAGCACGACCTGAGGGTTGATGCTCGACATCTCCGCGTACACCGGGATCGGCTCGGGCCGGGCGGCCGCGGTGGCCATCAGCGCGGTGCCGCCCGCCTGCGACCCGGTGAAGGCGATGGCCTTGATCTCGGGGTGGGCGGCCAGGGCCTGGCCCACCGTGCGGCCCGGCCCGAACAGCAGCGAGTACACCCCGCCGGGCAGGCCGCAGGACCGCACCGCCCCGGCCACCGCCGCTCCGGCCAGTTCGGCCGTGCCGGGATGGGCGTTGTGGGCCTTGACGATCACCGGGCAGCCCGCAGCCAGCGCGGAGGCCACGTCGCCGCCCGCGGCCGAGAACGCCAGCGGGAAGTTGCTGGGCCCGAACACCGCCACCGGGCCCACTGCGATGTGGCGCTGGCGCACGTCCGGCCCGGGCAGCGGCGCCCGGTCGGGCTGGGCCTCGTCGAGGCGCGCCCCCTGGTGCGAGCCGAGCCTGACCTCGCGGGCGAACAGCCGGATCTGATTGGTGGTGCGTGACAGCTCGCCCTCGAGCCGTCCTATCGGCAGCCCGCTCTCCAGGCAGGCCCGGGCCACGATCTCGTCGCGGCAAGCGTCGAGATTGGCCGCCACCGTCTCCAAGAACGCGGCCCGCTCGGCGGGCCCAGTGTCCCGGAAGAGGTCGAAGGCCGCCCGGGCGCGGCGGGCTGCGGCATCCACCGCCGCCTCCGTGACGAAGGCGAACTCCGGATCGAGTTCCTGGCCCGAGGCCGGGTCGACGGCCCGCACCGACTCGCCCGAGCCGGCCCCGTCCCAACCGGCAATGATCGATCGTCCTGTAAGGCTCACAACGTCCTCTCCTTGTCACCCGGGCGGCGCTCCCGGCGCTGCGACAGTAACGGTTCGCACAGCCTGGCAAAGAGGCGCGGCCTGGTGGCGGCGCGGCCTGGTGGCGGCGCGGCCTGGTGGCGGCGCGGCCTGGTGGCGGCGCGGCCTGGTGGCGGCGCGGCCCCACCATGGCGTGGACACGATCACGGCGCGGCCCTGACCGTGGCGTGGACTTGGCAACACCAAGCCCGTGCCTACGGTGGACAGAAGGTGGGACAGCAGGTGTACGCCCTCAGGCGACCATCCGGGCTCTGTGCTCGCGGACAGTGGCCTCCCACTGCGGCCACGTCGGCCGTGCCTCCTCCGGGAGCACCACGAAAGGCACGTCGCCGGCCGCGAGGATCCCGTTCTCGACGAACTCTGCCTGGGCGCGCTGCCGGTCGTCCACCGCCGCGCTGGCCGGGGTCGGGATGTACCGGAAGTCGATGCTCCAGCGACTCCGCCGGGTCGCGTTCCGTTTGCTGGCGTGGACCGTGAGGTTGGTGAAGAAGAAAGCGCCACCAGTCCCAACCGGGACCGGCACCGGGGCGCCCCGAGCCTCGACGTCCTCGGAGAGACGGACGTTGCTGTCCTCGCCCCGCACCGCATCCAGCAGGCCCCATCGGTGACTGCCGGGAATCGCCCAGCAGCACCCGTTCTCGACCGTGGCCTCAACCAGCGGCACCCACACGCTGACCATGTGCAGGTCCGCGGTGCGCTTGGCCACCTGGCCCACCTCGGCCTGGTCGAAGTAGTGGCTGTCCTGGTGCCAGGGAAACGACGAGATCGCGCTGCCGGGTAGCTTCGTGCGCAACGAGGGACTGGTCACAACAGAAACCTCGCCACCGAGCAGCAGACCCACGATGCGAAGGATCCCCGGATTGGTGTACAGGCCGTAGAACTCAGGCCCGAAGGTCCCGAACGGCCAGTCCCGAGGCGAGATGCCCTGCTCCTCGCAGATGGAGGCAAATCGGCGCTCGAACGGCTCGTCCCGGTGCAGGGAGGCCAGATCACCCCTGGCGTGCTGCTCGTGCGCGTAACCGTCGACCTTGGACGCGATGAAGCCCCGCATCGGATCCAGGTCGGTGTCGTTGATGATGTGCTCGACCACCACGAAACCGTCGCGCCGGTAGCGGTCGACGATGCCCTGGTCGCTCATCAACTCCATGCTCCACCCCCCGAGGCGTCGCTCGCATTGGACTGCACTGCCGCGATGTATATATCATGCATCGCACGGAAGCAAGGGGGGTTAACGCCGGGTGGGTCCTTCCCGACTAGCGCCGCTGTCGCGCAAGAATCTGAGCGAGCAGATCATCGACGCGATCCGCGACGCCATAGTCGAGGGCCGCTTCCGACCCGGTGACAAGATCCCCGAAGCCGAACTGGCCGAACAGCTCGGCGTGAGCCGCACCCCCATCCGGGAGGCCTTCAAGCTGCTCGAACAGCAGGGCCTAATCGAGATCCGGCCCAAGAACGGGACCTACGTGGCCAGCATGAACCGCGCCGAGGCCGAGGACGGGCTCCACGTCAGGGCGGCTCTCGAGGTTCTTGCCCTGCGCCAGGCTCTCGATCGCCTCTCAACCCAGCAATGGGACGAGCTCTGCGGCCGGTACGACACCATGTTGCAGGACGCCTGGCGCGCCGCCGCCACCAGCGACGCGGTCGCCGGCATCGAGTTCGACGTCGCCTGGCACACGCTGCTGGTCGAATCGGCCGGAAACCAGGCTCTGGCCCGAACCTGGTCGATGGGCGGCCTGTCCAATCTCATCTGGTCGTTCGAGTTCGACCTCTATCCCCTCGACGACGTCGCTTTCAAGTCGTGGGTGCTTCGACACGTCGAGTTCCTGGACGTGCTGCGCGGCCGCGACCCGGCTGCATGCGAAGAGGCCGTCCGTTCTCACATTCTCATAAAGGTGGATGACGTGGATGGCTGACACGTGGATGGCTGACACGTGGATGGCTGATACGTGGATGGCTGATACGTGGATGGCTGATACGTGGATGGCTGATACGTGGATGGCTGACACGTGGATGGCTGATACGTGGATGGCTGATACGTGGATGGCTGATTCCGCTGACCACTGAGCACAACCAAAGCAACTACACACCCCAGGGGGAACCAATGTCAGACAGCGAGAAGAGTGGAATTGTCAAGCGCACGCTGAGCAGGCGCAAGTTCAACATGATCGCCGGCGGCTCGGTGCTGCTGGCCGCCTGCGGCGACGGCGACTCGGCCCAGCCGGCGGCCACCACTACCGCCGCGCCGGCCGCTACCACCACCGAGGCGGCCGCACCGGCGGCAACCACCACCATCGCCGCGACCACCACCACCGCGGCCGGCGCAGCCCCGACCACGACCACCACTGCCGCGCCCCGGCCTCTCAAGACCCTGCGCTACGGCTATCACGCCGCGACGACGTCGGCTGACACGCTCGATCCCGCCTACCGGACATCGTCCACCGACGGCCTGTTCCAAACATTGGTTGCCGAGCAGCTCGTCCGACTGGACGAAAACCTCACGCCAACGCCGCATCTGGCCGAGAGCTGGTCGGCCAACGCCGACGGCACCGAGTGGACCTTCAACCTGCGCGAGGGGATCACCTTCCACGACGGCAAGCCGTTCGTGGCCGCCGATGTGGTGTACACCTACCAGAGGCTCCTCGACCCCGACGTGGCCTCGCCCGGGGCGGGCAACCTGCCCGGCCTCGAGTCCGACGGGATGTCCGCCCCGGACGACTACACGGTGGTCATGCGGCTCACCGCGCCCAACGTGGACTGGCCCGAGGCCATCACCAACTCCCACACGCGGATCGTGCCCGAGGGTGCCACCAATGCCGATCTGGCCGCCCAGAGCCTCGGCACCGGTGCGTACAGGATCGATGAGTTCATACCGGGCGAGGTCAGCACCGTCTTCGAGAGGAACGAGAACTACTGGCAGCCCGGCTTCCCCAAGGTCGATTTCCTCGAGGTCATCGCCATCGGTGAGGCGGAGGCCAGGCTGGCGGCTATCAGGCAAGGGCAGGTGGACATCCTGTCGGAGGTCCCCCTGGCGTCGGTGAGCGATCTCGAGACCGACCCCGACATCGAGATCGTCACCAACCCGATCGGCGGCTCCTCGGTGGCCTACTGCCAGATCGACGTCCCGCCCTTCGACAACAACGACCTGCGTTTGGCCATCAAGTACGCCACCAACCGCCCTCAGCACGACGACCTCGTGTACGGGGGACGGGCCTACCACATGAACGACATCCCCCTGCCGGGGTTGGTCCGGTTCGGGCTGGAGGGCACGCGCGAGCACGACGTGGCCATGGCCAAGGAGCACCTCAACCGGGCCGGCTACCCCGACGGCATCGACTTGACGCTCACCCTGGCCGACATGCAGGACTGGACGGTGTGGTGCCCGGTCTGGCAGCAGCAACTGGCCGAGGCCGGCATCAACGTCGAGTTGGACGTGACCCCGGCCGACACCTACTGGGGCGACCAGTGGCTCTCAGCGCCGTTCGCCATGACCGGCTGGAACGTCCGCACCGTCGACCACGGCCTCGGCCTGTGGTACCTGTCCGACGCCGACTGGAACGAGACCCACTGGGCCAGCGAGGAGTTCGACTCCGACCTTGCCTCCGCCCGGGCCACCACCGACGAGGCCGAGCGGACCAGGCTCTACCACAAGCTGCAGCAGCAGATCGTCGACGAGGGCGGCCACTTCGTGCCGACCATGTACGGCTTCTACAGTGCCCAGCGCGCCGGCGTGACCGGTTGGCAGCCCCGCGGGGTGTACTACACCATCGACGTCCCCTGACGGCCCGAATCGTCGGCGCCGGCGGGCAGAACCGGCGCGATCCAGAGGCCGAGCGGACCGGGAGCGTAGCGAAAAGGAGCGGATCACTCGCCCGGGCGGCCCGTGAGCGCAGCGAACGAGAGCGGGAGTCAAGTGTGTGGTTCAATGCAGACATGCGGTTGGCTCTCAAGGCGGCTCCAGCCTTTCCGGTCGCCCATTTGCGGGCACCGGTAGTGCGTAGCAACTAGTGCATTTCGTCCGCGTCACCGGACACCGAACTGCGCTGGCCGTTGTCGCCCTGTTCGCGGTGTCGCTGATCACCTTCTGGGCGGTCGAGCTGCTGCCCGGCGACGCCGCCACCCGGATGCTCGGCCGCCAGGCGACCCCGGAGCGGGTGGCGCACTTCCAGGAGCAGATGAACCTCGACTCGCCCGCCCTGCAGCGCTACACGACCTGGATCACCGGCTTCGTGCAGGGAGACTGGGGCGAGTCGCTGGTGCAGGCCCGACCGCCGACCGAGGGGGCGCCGGCCGGGCGGATCAACCGGTCCGTCACCGACATCATCACCCCCCGCCTCTCCAACACGCTGGAGCTGGCCGCGCTGGCCCTGGTCATGTACGTCCCGCTGAGCCTGATCACGGGGATTGTCACCGCCGTCTACCGTGATCGGGCCTTCGCGGCCGGCCTGTCGACGCTGCTGATCCTGGGCTGCGCGGTTCCCGACTTCGTGATCGGGATATTCCTGCTGGTCATCTTCGCGGTGACCCTCGAATGGTTCCCCGCGCTGTCGCTCGTCGACCAGGCCGAGTCGCTCGGGGCCCAGCTCAGGATGATGACCCTGCCCGCGGTGACGCTGACGGCGGCCATGACCGGCTTCGCGGTGCGCCAGATGCAGGCCAGCCTGCTGTCGGTGCTGAACTCCGACTACGTGCAGTTCGCCACCCTCAAGGGCCTGCCCCGGCGGAGGGTGTTGCTGCGGCACGCGCTGCCCAACGCCTTGGGCCCGGCCCTGCGGGCCACCGTGATCAACGTGGTGTGGCTCGTCGGCGGGGTGGTGCTGGTGGAGGTTGTGTTCACCTATCCGGGCATCGGGCTGCTGCTGCTCGACGCGCTGCGGCTGCTGGACACGCCGGTGATCCTGGCCTCGACCATGATCCTGGCCGGCGTCTACATCCTGTGCAACCTGGGGGCTGACCTGGTGGCGGCCGCGTTGAACCCCCGCCTGAGGACCGGCTGATGGGCGAGCCCGCTGACATGCCCGCGACTGGCCGGGAGGCGACCGCCGTGCCGGCGACTGGCCGGGAGGCGACCGCCGTGCCCGCGACCGGCGGGCCGGAAGCAGGTCCGAGCCGCCTCCGCAGGCTGGCGCGGCTGGCGCGGCTCGCACGCGACCGCCCCGTGTTCGTGGTGCTTCTGGCGGTGCTCTTCCTGCATTTCTTCATCGGGATCACCGGACCGTGGTGGGCGCCGTTCACGCACGACAAGATGCTCGTCGGCGACACCTTCACCGGCCCGTCGTGGGACCACTGGTTCGGCACCGACAACTTCGGGCGCGACGTGTTCAGCCGGGTGGTCCGCGGCGAGCGAATCGTGCTGATCCAGGGGCTGTCGGCATCGGGCCTGGCCATCCTCGCCGGCTCCACCCTCGGCATCATGCTGGCCTACAAGCGGGGTTGGGTCGACGAGGTCGGCATGAGGGGCGTCGACATCATGCTGGCCCTGCCGGGGCTGATCCTCACCCTGCTGATCCTGGGCTCCATCGAGACCAACAACCTGGTGATCATCCTCACCGTCGCCTTCTTCTTCACGTGGCCGGTGACCCTCACCGTCAGGGCCGCGGCCCTGGGGGTGGTCACCGAGGACTTCGTTACCAAGGCCAAGCTGAGGGGCGAGTCGGCCCTGTCGATCGCGCGGCGAGAGATCCTGCCCAACGTGCTGGGAAACGTGCTGGTGGAGTTCTCGCTGCGCACCGGCTACGCGGTGTTCTTCATCGGCGCGCTGAGCTTCCTGGGCTTCGCGGCCGCGCCGCCGTCGCCGGAGTGGGGGCTGATGATCAACGAGGGCCGCAAGTTCCTCAGTGCCTCCAAGTGGATGGTGCTGGGCCCGGCAATGGCCCTGGCCTCGCTGGTGGTGGCGCTGAGCCTGGTGACCGAGGAGGTCGGCGACATCCTCGGCGTGTCCAGCCGGCGGAGGTCGGACTGATGGCCGCCAGCACGACGTCCGGTGCGGTGATGGCCAGCGGGGCGCCCGACGGCATTCCAACCAGCGGCGTTCCAACCAATGGCGTTCCAACCAACGGCGCCACAACTAGCGGCACCTCCGCCGAGCCGCTGGTGCGGGTCGAGGATCTCACCGTCGACTACCGCAACGACGACCAGTGGGTGAGCGTGGTCAAGAACGTGTCGTTCGAGATTGGGCGAGGCGAGACGCTGGGCCTCGCCGGCGAGTCCGGCTGCGGCAAGACCACCACCGCGCTGGCGATGTTCGGCTACAACAAGGCTGGCAGCCGGGTGGCGGGGGGCCGGGTCACTTTCGACGGCCGCGACCTTCTGGGCCTGTCCGACCGCCAGATGCAGCCCATCCGGGGCGCCCGGATCTCGCTGGTGCCCCAGAACCCGTCCAGCACCCTCACGCCGTCGATGAAGGTCGGCCGCCAGGTGGTCGAGACGCTCGAGAGCCACGGGGTGAGCTCGGGCCGCGACGCCGCCGAGCGCACCGTGGAGATCTTCACCCAGGTGGGGCTGCCCGAGCCGGCCAAGATGGCCCGGCGCTACCCCCACGAGCTCAGCGGCGGCCAGCAGCAGCGGGTGGTGATCGCCATCGCCATCGCCTGCCGGCCCGACCTGATCGTGCTGGACGAGCCCACCACCGCGCTGGACGTGACCACCCAGGCCCGGCTGCTCGACCTGCTCGCCCACATCAAGGCCACCAGCGGCATGAGCGCGCTGTATGTGAGCCACAACCTGGGCGTGCTGGAGCAGATCTGCGACCGGGTGGCGGTTATGTACGCCGGCGAGCTCATCGAGATCGCGCCCACCACCGAGTTGTTCAACCGGCCCCGGCACCCCTACACCCGGGGCCTGATCGCGGCCGTGCCCCGGGTGGAGGCCGAACACGCCGGCACCGAGAAGCTGCGAGGCCTGCTGCGCCGCGACGAACTCCCCGACGGCTGCGGCTTCGCGCCCCGATGCCCCTACGCCATGGCCGCGTGCTTCACCGACCCGCAGCGGCTGGACGAGATCGAGCCGTCGCACCATGTGGCCTGCTGGCGGGTCCCCGACATCGAGACCGAGTCACCATGAGCCGAGTCGCCGTGGGCCGTTCTGTTCGAGGAAACCCGCCGTATAGGCCAAGAAGCTCGAACAGTTCGGGAACGGGCGGGTCGGGGCCGTGACGCCGCTGCTCGAGGTCGAGGACGTCCAGATCTCGTACCGGCCCCGCCGCGGGCTGGTGTCGAGGCTGATACGAGCCCTGCGGTCCGACACCAGCGAGCCGGTGCCCGCGGTGCACGACGTCTCGTTCACCATCAATCCCGGCGAGACGGTGGCCCTCGTGGGCGAGAGCGGCAGCGGCAAGACCACCCTGGCCCGCTCCATCGCCGGGCTGATCCGGCCCCAGCGGGGGAGGCTGCGCTTCGACGGCACCGACATCACCGTGGGGGTGCACCGCCGGCCTCCGCAGATGCTGCGCCACATCCAGTACGTGTTCCAGAACCCGGCGTCGTCGCTCAATCCCCGCCGCAAGGTCCGCTACAACCTGGGCCGCACCCTCGAGGTGTTCTTCAACCTGTCCAAGGCCGCCAAGCGCGACCGCATGGCCGAGCTGCTGGCCGGCGTCCACCTCGACCCCGGCTACATCGACCGCTACCCGCCCCAGCTCAGCGGGGGCGAGGCCCAGCGGGTGGCCATCGCCCAGGCCCTGGCCGCGGAGCCCAAGCTGATCCTGTGCGACGAGATCCTGTCGGCCCTCGACGTGTCGGTGCAGGACAACATCCTGGAGCTGCTGCGGGAGCTGCAGGCCAGGACCGACGTGGCCTACCTGTTCATCGCCCACGATCTGGCCGTGGTGCGCTGGCTGGCCGACCGGGTGGTGGTGCTGTACCACGGTCGCATTGTGGAGTCGGGCACCGTCGAGGAGATCTTCACCCCGCCCCATCACCCCTACACGGCGCTGCTGCTCGACTCGATCCCCGGCAGGGGCGAGCACCAGGTGGCGGCGCTGGCCGAGGACGCCTCGACGGCGGGCGCCGCCCCCGAATTCGGCTGCGCCTTCGAGCCCCGGTGCCTGCACCGCATCGCCGGGGTGTGCGAGGTCGACGCCCCGCCCCGCCTCCAGGACAGCGGAACCCACGATGTGCTGTGCCACCTCAGCGCCGCCCAGCGAGCGCCCCTTCAGACCCGATCCCCAGCCCTGACCGGAGGGACCGAGGACACGACATGACAGACGCCGCAAGTCCCCAGACTCGTTCGAGCAACCTCCCCCGACTCTGCCACCAATCCGGTGGCTAACCCGCGAGAAGTACGACCCCGATTCCCATAGCTGCACAGGAGCCCCGATGACCGATGCCACCGACCTGCTGTTCTGCGTCGACGGCCCCACCGGGTCTGCTGTGCCGGACGATGCCCGATGAGCAACGAAGCTGATCGCCGAGAGCGGCTGCACGGCTGCTATGTGACTGTGCCCACCATGTTCCGCGACGACGATGAGCTGTCGGTCGACGTCGACGCCATGCGCAAGCACGTGAGCTTCCTGATCGACGGCGGGATCACTGCCGGCACCGGCGTGCTGCTGGCCTGCGGCGCGGCCGGGGACTTCTCCACCATGACCTTCGACGAGCGGGTGGCGGTGACCTCTGCGGTGGTAGAGGAGGCCGCCGGCCGGGTGCCGGTGGTGATGGGCGGTCAGACCACCAGCACCAAGGAGCTGGTGCGCCTGGCCCGGGCCGCCGCCGACGTCGGCGCCGAGTTCATGCAGGTGTCGCCGCCGTTCTACTTCGCCCACACCGACGACGACTTCATGGAGCATGTGGCCGCGGCCGCCGCCGCCGCCGATATCGGGATGGTGGTGTACAACACCCACTGGACCAGCCTGGACATCTCCAACTCCCTCATCGACCGCCTGGCCACCCTCGGCACGGTGGTGGGCCTGAAATGGTCGATGCCCGACAACGGCTTCATGGAGTTCGAGGGAGTGGTGGCCGACTACTCCGACCGGTTCTGCATCATCGACAACCAGCTGCGATTCCCCACGAGCCACATGCTCGGCGCCAGGGGCATCGAGGTCCACATCTGCAACTTCTGGCCCGAGTGGGGCGTGCGGATGTGGGGCCTGCTCAACGACGGCCGCTACGTCGAGGCCCAGCACGAGCTCGTCAAGGTGGTGCTGCCATTCATGCGGCTGTGGACCGAGATGGAGGGCTACACCAGCGGCGACGGGCACCTCGACAAGCTGTGCATGGAGCTGGTGGGCCTGCCGTCGAGCCGCAGCCGCCCCCCGACCCGCGACATCCGCGACCTCTACCGGGAACAGGCCCGGGCCATGCTGCAAACCATCGGCACCCCCAACGTCCCGGGCTGAGGTTGGGCTGAGCCTGAGCCTCAGCCGCCGGGGCAAGGCAACGGCACCACGTGGTGGCGGCCGGTGTAGTCATGGCCCCGCAGGACCCCCACCTCACGCGGCTCATCGGGGGCATGGCGGGCACGGTCGCGGCCCGCATATAGAGGATTGCCGGTCACCCGCACGAACGGCACCGTGACCCGCGGCGTCAGCGCGATGCGTTGGCTGGCCGTGCGGTTGGGGACAGACCCGTGCAGCGTGTTCTCACTGAACAGCACCAGCAGCTGCGGCGCGAGATAGGTGCTGCCGCCCGGGTCCCAGAGATGATGGTGCGCGTCCACGAATCGGCCGGCCGGGATCGACAGCGTCCTCGCGGCGCAACGCGAGCCAGTCGAACCGGTCGAACTCCATCAAGTCCTCCCTATCGCACCGACTCCGGTCTGCACCGGTGCTGTCGCAACTGTGCACTGCGGCTGGAATTGAACACCTTGCTGCGTAATGTCGAGTAGACGGTACCCGGAGGCTGGTCTATCAGCCTTGTGTTCTTGAAGTCCTGTTGGAGCGCCCGATCGTTGGAATAGAGCATCCGCGCTCCGCTGAGCTGCGCTAGTGCGATCACATGATGATCGTTGGACTTGCAGGATCCTGGGTCGCTGCTAGGGCGGCACTCCAAGCTTACTGCCAGCTGACCTACCGACAGGTCGTCAACACGCGTCAGTTTGCCCGCCAGTTCCAGTTGCTGGAGCCATCTTGCGGCTGTGGCTGACCCTAGCTCCCGCCTGAGCTTTCCTCCCACTACGAGTTGACCGTTCGGCCCCTCGATCCATCGGCGAAAACCCTGTCCAGCCGCTGAACTGCTGCCGTCCCAAAGCTCGCCAACTACGTTTGCGTCCACGATTGCGCACATGGCTCACAGATCAATGGAGCGCTGCAGCTCCTTCAGGAAGAACTGTCGATAGACGGGGGGAACATCGAGCAGGTTGCCTCGTTGGTCCACACGCAGGCTGTGGATCGTCACGTCCAATCCGCTTCGTTCGAAATACAGGATCGAGACGTCCTTCGGCTCCAGACCACCAACTCCGTCTCGGACCGACATGCGGACGCGGTCGATGATGAAGTCGCTGTGGGTCTCGACGATCAGCCGGCGGTCGCGCCTCGAGCGGACAACGACCTCGCACAACAGGGTGCCGAGGGCCGCCTCGGCGCTGGGATGCAAGTGCACCTCGGGTTGCTGAACCAGCAGCGCCGGGGGGCTGTCCTCGCGCAGCAACTCGGTAGCGAGCGGCAGCACCTGGCTCACGCCGTAGCCCATGTCTGCGAGGTTGTGGAGCGGACCCTTGCGCCTCTTGTCGAACTTGCGTACCTGGATCTGGAACGGGTGAGAGGCGGTCTTGCCTAGCCGACGCACATTGATCTCGTCGAAGAGGCCCGCGGCGCCCCCGAACTCCTCAAGCCGGTACTTGAGCTGTTTCCAAACGTCGGGCTCGTGAAGCGACAGCCACGCCAGGTACGTCGGCACGTAATCGCCCTCGGCATCGGGCGCTACTCGAGCGGGATCGTAGGTTCGCCGTGGCCGGGATCGTGTGGGCGCACTCGCGAAGGGCCTTGCCCGGTCGGGGCGACGGGACTGGCGCAGACGACCCCCCGAGAAGCGGCCGATCCGCTTCTGGATTTCGTCGGCGATCTCTGCCGTGAACTCCGGGGAGCCTGGGAGGGGCTCGACGGGCGGCGCCGACGGACGATTCTCGGCAGTGACCCGGCGAAGCTGCCACAGCGCCGAGTCCAGCGGCGGCAGAACGTCGGTGGCGTAGGCGGCGAAGGCGCGCCGATCGTCCGGCGCCTCGCGTCTCCACTCGCCCTGTGGTGCGCCACAGCGGATTCCACCGAAGCCAGCCTGGGTGAGGTCCTGCTCCAGCCAGTATCCGTCATGCGAAACGCGCCGCCGGACGGGTGCCGGTGCCGCGTGTTGCGGTCCGAACTCGACCTCCGCCCGGTAGGGCTTCGAGCGGGTTCCGACTCTTGGCATCAGCTGACGGATTTCGAAACGAGCAGCGAACCTCTCGGCGCGCGTTCCACGGCCGCCGGTGTCGTGGAGGATCTCGTCGAAGCTGCCCAGATCGTAGGGCTCCTCCTTGAAGTTGGGCACGCGGTCGGCGTAGACGGCATCCCACAGGGCGCGGATCATCGCCATCAGCGAACTCTTGCCGGTGCTGTTCTCCCCCACGAGCAGGGTGATCGGCGCGAGGCGCGCCGTCTGCTCCCCGCCGAAGCACCGGTAGCTGCTCACAGTGATGCTGTCCATCGCCTGCCTCCCAGGATGCCTGCATCCCTCGCTTGTCAGCCTACGCTGCGGCGGCGGGACAGGCTGTCGCGCCATCACGGCCGCGGCGCCGTACTCTGCGACACGCGCCCAGTGGACTCACAAACGGGTCCCCCTCAGAGCTTCCGACGACGGTCTGGCATCCGTTCCAGTGTATAGCTATGGCCACTGTCTATGGCTATAATCTTTGGTGACCGCCTATCGGGGAGGATGTGACGTGAAGACGGACGAACACGGCCAGAGGACGATTCCGGCAGGCGAGTTCAAGAACCGGTGCTTGGCGCTCATGGACGAGGTGAACGAGACCGGCGCCGAGATCGTCATCACGAAGCATGGCCGGCCGGTATCGCGGCTCGTTCCAGCGGAGCGGTCGGCGCCTGAGATGTGGGGGCGGTACCGGGAGCAGGTCCGCATCACGGGCGACGTCGTCTCGCCCGCTGTCCCGGCTGAGGACTGGGAAGCTGTCAGCAGCGCCGCCCGTGTGCTGGATCCTGACCTGCCCCGGCGCTCGTGATTCTTCTCGACACGCATGTGCTGATCTGGCTCGTAGCGGGATCGCCTCTCATCGGGCAGGAGGCTCGCCGCGAGATCCAGTCGGCGTGGGCACAGGGCGCCGCAGCTGTCTCATCGTTCGCGTTCTGGGAGATCGCCCTGCTCCACTCGGCAGGGCGCCTCGGCCTGGACCTCCCGCCGCGCTCGCTGCGCCAACGCCTGGTGGCCGACGGGCTGCGGATCGTTCCGGTGGACGACGAGACGGCCATCCGCTCGGCGGAGCTCGGGGCCGAGGGGTTTCACGCCGACCCCGCCGACCGCATCATCGCCGCAACGGCCGTCATCGGCGGCTACCGGCTGGCGACCGCCGACCGCGAGATCACCGCATGGGCGAACCGGTCGCGGATCGTCGCAACACTCGACCCGACAGTCTGAGCGGCGATGGGCGCACTGGCCCGACGGACCGCGACATCCGCGATCGCTGCCGGGAGCGGGCCCGAACCATGTTGCAGGCCATAGGCACCCCCAACGTGCTGGCTGCAGCCTGAGCGTCCGTCAGCCGCCGGGGCAAGGCAACGGCACCACATGGTGGCGGCCGGTGTAATCGTGGCCCCGCAGGACTCCCACCTGACGGGGCTCGTCGGGGGCATGGCGGGCACGGTCGCGGCCCGCATATAGAGGATTGCCGGTCACCCGCACGAACGGCACCGTGACCCGCGGCGACAGCCCGATGCGTGGGTGGGCCGTGCGGTTGGGGCCGGACCCGTGCAGCGTGTTGTCACTGAACAGTACGAACTCCTCCGGTTCCAGCTCAAGGGCCCGAACGTCGGCGGGATCGATGGCATCCGTCGGCACGGCCTGGTGGAACGAGGTGCGGGTCGCGTCCACATCGTGGTGGAAGGTGCTGGTGTGCGAACCCCTGACCACCTGGAGGCAGCCGTTGTCGTTAGTCGCTTCGGTGATGGCGATCCAGGCCGATACCTGAACCATGGGCCGCAGATCGAAGTAGGCCCCATCCTGGTGCCACGGAACCTTGGTGTAGCGCTTCTCGTCACCGGAGGCCTCGGCCAAAGGCTGCTTGATCTAGAAGTTGCTGCGCCAGATCAACAGGTCGGGGCCGAGCAGCGAAGCGATGCGATCCACCAGCTCCGGTCCCCGGCACAGGCGGCAAACCGCTTCGTGGTCGAGATGGCGGTCGTGATAGTGCACGTCGGGGTCATCGTCGTGTGCCCCGGGGGTGATGATCTCGGCCATGATCCGGTCCCGCATCGGGGCCATTACGTCGGGCGAGACCAACCGGTACGGTCCGAGCACGCCATCGCAGTGACGCCATCGCAGTGATATGTCTCTATCTCTGCAGCGTCCAACGGGAACCGCAGTTGGGTCGCGAGGGGGGCTCCACTCATAACCCCATGCTAGTGAGACCGGGTCTAGCGGGAGATGGTCGCTCCCACTCGATGTAGATACAAAATATGATAATGTGACTACATGACTGTGGGGATACGGGAACTGAAGGCCAAGCTGTCCGAGTATGTCAGTCGGGCGGCGGGCGGCGAGCAGATTGTGGTCACCGACCGGGGAAGGCCGGTGGCGCGCCTCGTGGGCCTTGAGGCGGCGTCGATGATCGAGCGGGGCGTCGAGGAGGGCTGGATCACGCCAGCGTCCAGAACGCGCCTGGAGCCGGCCGTGCGCTTCCCCGCGCCACGAAGCATCGCCGATGTGCTCGACGGGGACCGCGGATGACCGTGGTGGCAGGTCTCGACGGGGACCGCGGATGACTCTGCTGCCAGGTCTCGACGAGGACCGCGGATGACCGTGGTGGCAGGTCTCGACGGGGACCGCGGATGACTCTGCTGCCAGGTCTCGACGGGGACCGCGGATGACTCTGCTGGCAGGTCTCGACGGGGACCGCGGATGACCCTGTATGTGGACACCAGCGCGCTGCTGAAGCGCTACATCGCCGAGCGCGACTCCAACATTGCCGCCGAGCTCATGGCCGCCGACCCCGTGCTGGTGACGTCGCGACTGACCGAGGTTGAGCTGCGCCGCAACCTGACGCGACTCTTGGAGGGTGACCATCTGCTCGCGGCCCGCCGGCAGGTTCAGGCCGACCTGGACGCATTCGCACTGGTGAGCCTGGACGACGTCACCTGCAATGATGCGGCCCGAATAGCCGAACAGACGCTCTGCCGTTCTCTCGACGCGCTTCATGTGGCCGCGGCACGGCGAGCCGGAGAATCAACCACCTTCCTCACCTTCGACGTGCGCCAGGCGCAAGCCGCCCGATCCGTGGGCCTCACGGTGGTGGGGTTGTGACAAGGCAGAATATTTCGATGCCTTGTAGCCTGGTTGCATGTCAAACACCGGAGCAATCAGAGTGTCGCATCGAGGGCAAATGAGCCTGCCAGCGGCGGCCCGCCGCCGCTGGGGTTTGCACAACGGCGGTGAAGTCACATATCTCGACTTGGGCGAGGCTGTCGTGATCGTCCCCGCGGCCATCGAGAGTCTGCGCCGCGAACTCATGGAGTCCGTGACCGAAGAGGACTGGCAGATGGCTAGAGCGGGGTTCGGTGACCCCGAGCTGACCACCGAGTGACTCAACTGATCGACGACCAGATATGCAGATGGCTAGAGCGGGGTTCGGTGACCCCGAGCTGACCACCGAGTGACTCAACTGATCGACGACCAGATATTGGGTTCGCTGCTGCGGGGCGGCGATCCGCCTCGGCCCGCGGAGGCGGTCTACACAACCGGCTACTGGTACGTCCGGCTGTGCCGGGCCGTGCTGGGCGCATCCGGACGCGGCGGCGCATTGTCCCGTTCGTTCGATGTCTACCCCCTGGAGTTCCGCCATCTGGCGATCCGGAGGCTGCTGGAGCTACCCGAGTGGATCGGCATGGAGAGCTTGACGACGTTGGCACCCCTGATGGGGGATCTACGCCGCCGGCACGCTCTCAACGTGCTCGGAACCGAAGCCTTGGCCGCAGCCGTGCACCTCAACGCGGCCGTGTTCCTCGCTGCACCCTCGCCCCGTCTTGAGCAGGCGCTACGGGCTGAGGGCATCGACGTCGAAGTCGTTGGCTAGGACCGAGTTCGTCGGGGCCATCAACCGGATCGGGATCGAGCCGGAGGGCATCGACGTCGAAGTCGTTGGCTAGGACCGAGCCACAACCGAGCCACAACCGAGCGAAACCCAGTGGGTGGGCTAGTCCTTCAGTCCTGAGAGCTCCACGACAGTGTTGTCGTCGATCCAGTCCCAGTCGAGCTCCACTCCGAGCCCGGGCCCGGTGGGCAGGTGCAGGCAGCCGTTGCCGTCGATGTCGAGCGGACTGCCCTTGAGCCCGAAGCGGAACATGGGGTGGTGCAGCTCGAAGAACTCGCAGTTGCGCACCGAGCAGGCCACGTGCAGGTTGGCGATGTCGAGCAGCGACGAGTGCAGGGCATGGATCTCGAGGTTCATGCCGGCCCCGTCGCACATGGCCAGCGCCTTGCGCAGCCCGGTGATGCCCGCCTTGATGAACACGTCGCCGCGGGCCAGGTCCACGGCCCGCCGCTCCAGGAACTGGGGCAGCTCGCGCAGGCTGACGGTCTCGGTGGCCAGGATGGGCACTTCCAGCCGCTGCGTCAACTGCTCGAGCAGAGAGATGTCGCGGTCGGGGACCGGTTCCTCGAACCACCGGTAGCCCAGGCGGGCCAGCGCCTCGCCCACCTCCAGGGCCTGGTCGAAGCTGTACTCGGCCACCGCGTCCAGCATCAGCGGGAAGTCCTCGCCCACGGCCTCGCGGGCGGCTCGGGCCCGGGGGATGTCGGCGGCCGGGCCGTCATACAGGGTCAGCTTGTAGCCCCGATAGCCCTCATGCAAGATGGCGGCCGCCTCGGCGAAGGTGTCGGTGGGGGTCAGGTTCCAGTGCGAGCCGGTGCGGTAGGCGGGCACCTCGGTGCGGCACACGCCGAGCAGCTCGCCGATGGGCACCCCCGCGGCCTTGCCCTTGATGTCCCAGAAGGCAACGTCGAGCATGCCCAGCAGGCCGTCGCTGATGGGGTACAGGTGGCGGTTGAGGCTCATGAGCTCGTGCCACAGATCCTCGTGGCGCAGCGGATCCTTGCCCAGGATAGCCCTCAGGTACACGTCGTGGAGCTGATGGGCCGAGCCGATCCCCTCGCCGTTGGCGCCGTAGCCCATGGTGTATCCGTCGATCCCCTCGTCGGTGGTGACGCAGGTCAGCGGGAAGTGCCACACCGGCGCCACATCGTCGGGTACGGGGCTGTCGCCGTACCAGGGTTGCCCGTCCAGCGCCAGGACGCGGGTAACCATCCCGGTGATCTTCACGATGCCGCCCTCGGCAGGGTGCTGATCTTCACGAAGCCGTTCCCGGCAGGGTGCTGATCTTCACGCAGCCGTTCCCGGCAGGTCGGTGATCTTCACGAAGCCGTTCCCGACAGGTCGATCACGTTGCGCAGCGGCTCGCCCGCGACGTAGCGGGCCAGGTTGGCCGCGAACACGTCGCAGAGCTCGTCGGCGTAGTCCCAGGCGTAGCCGGCCATATGTGGCGTCACGATGACATTCTCCATGCTCCAGAGGGGGCTGTCATCGGGAAGCGGCTCGGCGGCGAACACGTCGAGGCCCGCTCCGGCCAGGCTCCCGTGCTGCAGCCGCTCGATCAGGGCCGCCTCGTCGACCGACGCCCCCCGGCCGACGTTGCAGAAGTAGGCGCCGGGCTTCATGGCTGCGATGACCTCTCGGCTGATGAGCCCTCTGGTGGACGCCCCGCCTGGCAACGCCCCCACCACATGGTCGGCGCCGGACACCGCCCGCACCAGGTCTTCGGGGCCGAACACCTCCGACACCTGCGGGCTGGGCCGGTCTGGATGCCGGCGCACGCCGACCACGTTCACGCCCAGCGCCGAGCACCTGCGGGCGATGGCCGATCCCAGGGTCCCCAGTCCGATCACGCAGACCGTCGAGCCCGACAACCGGCGGTGCCGGTGCAGGTGATCCCAGCGGCGTGGCTCCATGGCCGCGAGGTACTCGGGCAGGCGGCGCACCAGCGCCATCATCATGGCCACGCAGTGCTCGGCCACGCCCTCGGAGTAGGCACCGCCGGCATTGCACACCACGAGGCCCTCCTTGGCCGCCAGCTCCGGGGTCAGGTACTCCTCGTAGCCCGCGCTGGGCAGCAGCAGCAGCTTGAGGGAGCTGTCCGCCAGCCACTCGGGCTCGGGCCAGCCGATCATGACCTCGGCGGCGGCCATCGCCCGGGAGTACTCGCCCGTGGAGGCGTCCTGGCTGATCCGGTCACAGTCCGCCCCGTCTCCGGCGGCATCGGACAGGGCTCGGATGTGGTCGTCGTCGAAGGCGTCTACGGCAATTAGCAGCCTTGGCGGCGACGAGGACAGGGGACGTACCCTAGAGCGTGAGCGGGTAGGTGATGCCATCTCGCGGCGCGGCATTGCCCTTCCCGCTCTTGTTCGCGGCGCTCACGGGCCGCTCGGGCCTACTCGGCCGAAATCAGTAGAGAAACCCGTCATATAGGAGCAATATCCGTACAGATTTGGAGGCGAGCTTGACATGGAGCTGCTCACTGGCGCCTAGGCCACGGCCTCGCCGAGCGCCCCGTCAGGATCATGGGGATCGCCGCCTAGCCGGGCAACCGACTCAGTCGAGCCGGAAGCGGGCGGTCTGCATGTACTGGATGGGCCAGTCGTCGCGGGTGTACTCGTGGTAGGCGGTCACGATCGTGCCGTCGTCGAGCTGCACCACCGTCGGGTAGCCGATGTGCCAGTACTGCGGATGCTGCTCGCGGGTGGGCGAGTGGCAGTCGGCGATGATGAACTCGTCGGCGGGATCCCAGTTGATGCCGTCGGTGGAGGTGCAGCCCCGCACGTCCATGGGCTCGGCCCGGTAGCTGTACACGCTCAGCACCCGGCCGTCCTGAAGCTGGATCATGTCGGCGGGGTACCCCCACAGCCGGGTCCGCTGGGGCGGCGCCCACGTAACGCCGTCATCCTCGGAATGGGTGACCCACTGGTAGTCGTAGCGGGCCGGTCGGAACACCACCCTGATCATCGCCACCAGCCGGCCGTTGGACATGCGGGTCAGCGACGGCTCCTGGAAGTTGATGATCGAGGCCGGGTCGAAGGCCATCGTCCCCCAGTGCTCCCAGTTGTCGCCGCCGTCGTCCGAGCGCAGCACGAAGCAGCGCGACGGCTCCCACGCCGTTCCGCCGCCACCGATGTAGCCGTCGGAGCTGAGGGTGCCCTCCAGGGGCATCAGCAGCCCGCCGTCGGGCAGCTCCACCACATGGCCGGACCCGGTGCCGCCGGCCAGGCAGTACGCAGTGCCCGAGTCCGCGATCGGATAGGTGCTGACCGGAGTCGGCCCCTCCCAGCTGTGCCCGTTGTCGGTGGACTTGTACACCGCGTAGCCGGTCTGGTGAGGCCGGTGTCTGTGCATGGCCTGCTCATCGATGCGGTTGCCGATGGCAGTGGGGGAGGAAATGAAGCCGCAGATGCGGGTGTGCATGATGACGGTGCCGTCGCTGATCTGGGCGAAGGCGCAGTCCCAGTTGCCGGTGTGCTCGGTGTAGTCCTCGACCACCACCCTGGTGCTCGGATCCCAGCTCCTGCCGCCGTCGAACGACCGGAGAGCGCACGACCGGCCGGTGTCGGCGTGCATCTGGCCCCGCTCCTCGTTGTAGCCCAGCAGCAGCTCGCCGTTCTGGAGCTTCACGATGCTTCCCTGGTTGCAGCACCGATCGGGATCGATGTAGGCGTCGACGACTTCGGCGTCCACTCTGCGCATGTTTGGTCCCCCTATGGATCTTGGGAAAAGGGCCGCCCTCGGCCTTCCCGGGGCGTCACTCGCGTTGAACTGCGATCCGGGATGTATATATCATGCATCACGCCGGAAGCAAGGCGGCCGGCGCCGGGCGCTGAGGTCCGGGTTGCGAGCGATGTTGTAGGTTGTCTCCAGCCGTCTGCCCGGGCGACGGCGCGTCAGGAGATGGCATGAGCACAGACAACGGGCTGGTTTCCGCGGAGCTGATGGACAGCCTGGCTGTCACCATGAGGCGCCTCTCCGACACGTCCATGGTCCCCGCCTACCAGGGCAACTTCAGCGCCCGCGACCGTCACACAGGCCACGTCGTGATCACGCCCCACGCCTACCCGTACGAGGACATGACAGCCGACGACCTCGTGATCATGCATGCCGACGGGCGCAAGCTGGCGGGCCGGCTGGACCCGTCCTATGACGTCGAGGTGCACTTGACCGTCTACGAGGAGCGTCCCGACGTGTGCTCGGTGCTCCACACCGAACCGCCGTACATCAATGCCTTCGGCGCATTGGGCCGCGACATCGTGCCCGTGACCACCACCGGCTTGAAGTCGGCCAACGGCACCATCCCGATCATGCCGTTCCGCAAGACCCGGGGCGCCGACTTCGCCCGGGAGATGCTTGAGATCATGGGCGACCGCCACGGCGTAGTGTGGCAGAACCACGGCCTGCTGGTGGTGGCCGACACCCTAGAGCAGGCGGCCGAGCGCTCCATCGGCATCGAGTTCAATGCTGAGGTGCTGCTGCTCGCCCTGCAGGTCGGCGAGCCCCAGACGCTCGAGTACGTCGACGCCAAGATGGTCGTGGCCTGAGCAAGTGACGCGGCCCGTCGTGGATGTCGGCAGGGCCTGATGACGCGGTGCGTCGTGGATGTCGGCAGGGCCTGATGACGCGGTGCGTCGTGGATGTCGGCAGGGCCTGATGACGCGGTGCGTCGTGGATGTCGGCAGGGCCTGATGACGCGGCCCGTCGTGGATGTCGGCAGGGCCTGATGACGCGGTGCGTCGTGGACGTCGGCAGGGCCTGATGACGCGGCCCGTCGTCCACAACGGCAGGGCCTGATGACGCGGTGCGTCGTGGACGTCGGCAGGGCCTGATGACGCTGCTCGGCGTGGACGTCGGCACCACCGGCTGCAAGGCGGCCGCCGTCTCCGACCGGGGCGTGCCGCTGGCCACCGCCTACCGCGAGTACCCACTGTTGACACCCCGGCCCGGGTGGGCCGAGCTCGACCCCGATGCTGTGTGGGAGGCGACCCGGTCCGCAGTCCGGGAGGTGACCTCGGCCGGCGTCGCGCCGCCGCGGGCCATGGCCGTGTCCTGCCTCGGCGAGGCGGTGACCCCCATCGACGGCCAGGGACGCCCGCTGGGGCCCTCGATCGTGTCGTTCGACCGCCGCGCCGCCGCCTGCCACGACCGGCTCGTCGAGCGGGTCGGCCGCGACAGATTCGAGCGGGTCACCGGATTGGCGCCCATGCCCCACTACACCGCGGCCAAGTGGAGTTGGCTCGCCACCGAAGCGCCCGACGTCTACCGGGCCGCGGCCAAGCTGGTGTGCTACGGCGATCTGGTGGCAGCCCGGCTCGGCCTCGAGCCGGTCATAGACCACACCATGGCGGCCAGAACCCTCGCCTTCGACCGGAGCAGCCGGAGCTGGGACCCCGGCATCCTCGAGGCCGCCGGCGTGGAGGAGGCCAAGCTCCCCACGCCTGCGCCGTCGGGAACCGTGATTGGCGCGATCCCCCGGAAGCACACCCTCGACCTCGGACTCGCCCCCGGTGCTGCGCTGGTCGCGGGAGGGCTGGACCAGGCCTGTGCCGCCCATGCCGTGGGTGTCGGCGGTGCGGGTGTCGGCGGTGCGGGTGTCGGCGGTGCGGGTGTCGGCGGTGCGGGTGTCGGCGGTGCGGGTGTCGGCGGTGCGGGTGTCGGCGGTGCGGGTGTCGGCGGTGCGGGTGTCGGCGGTGTGGGTGTCGGCGGTGTGGGTGTCGGCGGTGTGGGTGTCGGCGGTGTGGGTGTCGGCGGTGCGGGTGTCGGCGGTGCGGGTGTCGGCGGTGTGGGTGTCGGCAGCGCGGGCTCGGCCCTGCTGTCACTGGGAACGGTCGCGGTGCTGGCGATGGTGCTGGCCGAGGGCCGGCCGCGGCCGATCGCGGTGCCTACCGGCCCGCACGTCGTCGAGGGCCGGTCGCTCACCGTGGCGGGGGCGCCGGCCGGAGGCGCGGTGCTGCGCTGGTACCGGGATGTGCTGGGTGCCGAGGACGCCGAGCGGGCCCGCAAACACGGCCACGCCGACTTCTACGACACCATCGTGTCGAGCGCCGCCGAGGTCGAGACCGAGGTGATCGTCGTCCCCCACTTCGCCGGCTCCCGGGCCGCGTTCGCCGACCCGGACTCTCTGTGCGTCATGGCCGGTCTGACGTTCGCCACCGACCGCCGCCACCTGGTCAGGGCCCTGCTCGAAGGGGTCGCGCTGGAGACGGCCGTGATGGCCGAGCGGCTCGCGGCCGCGGTCGATCCGGTCGCCTCGCTGCGAGCTGCCGGCGGCGGGTCCCAGTCGGCGCCGTGGATGCAGATCTTCGCCGACGTCCTCGGGATCCCCGTCGAGTCCGCGGCCAGCTCGTATGCGGCCGCGGTGGGAGCAGCCCTCATCGCAGGGTCGGCGGTCGGGCTCGTCAACGATGCGGCGACCATGCCGGTGGCCGCCCGGTTCGAGCCCGATGCGGCCCGGGCCGAGAGCTACCGGGCCAAGCTGGTGCTGTACCGGCGCCTCTATGAGACAATGGCCGCAGTGCGGCGCGCCGGCAGTGGGGGCGCGCCCGGGATCACAGGGCAACCATGAGCATGAGGATGTTTGATCAGGTGCGAAGCGGCACCGGGGATCACCGCCTCGGCTGCCATCCGACACATCTGGCGGGGCTCGACCAACCATGAGCAGGCTCAGACTGGGAATGATCGGTGCGGGCGCCTGGTGCGTGGCGTCGCATCTGCCCCGCCTGGAGCAGCACCGCGACACCGTCGAGTTCGTGGCGGTCAACCGCCGCGACCCCGCCCTGTTGGAGACCGTCCGGTCCCGCTTCGGTTTCGCCTCGGCCCACACCGACTATCGGGGCGTGCTCGCGGCCGACCCCGACATCGTGGTGGTCGCCAGCCCGGTGCGCTGGCACCACGAGCACGCCAAGGCCGCCCTGGAGGCGGGCGCGCACGTGCTGGTGGAGAAGCCTTTCACCCTCCATCCCGGCGAGGCCCGGGACCTCGTGGCCACCGCCGCCGCCAACGACCGCCATCTCATCATCTCGCTCGGCTGGCACTACAAGGACATCGTCATCGGAGCCAAGCGGCTGATGGAGGAAGGCGGCGGCGTCGGGACGGTGGAGCACGCGTCGATCGTGATGTCGTCGACCACCCGGGAGGCCTTCCGGGGGGTGCAGCCGTCTTTCAGCTCCGACCAGGACGAGGGCGGCTTCGTCAGCGAGGAGTCGGTGCCCGAGCTCACCCCCCGGCCGGAGACTCTCGTCGATCCGGCCCTCTCCGGCGGCGGCTACGCCCAGGCCCAGCTCTCCCACGCGCTCGGCCTCGGGCTGTGGCTGTCCGGGCTGCGCGCCGCCGAGGTGTTCGCCATGATGTCGTCGCCGCTGGACACTGCAGTCGAGTTCCACGACGCCCTGTCGGTCCGGTTCGACGCCGGCGCCATCGGCAGTGTCTCCGGCGGCTCCTCCCATCTCGGGGCCAACGCCAACAAGCACCATCTCGAGGTTCAGATCATCGGGTCGGAAGGCCAGCTCCACGTAGACTTGTGCCGCGAGCAGGTGACTAGGTTCCGGGGCCCCGACACCGCGGTGTCCCTGCCTCTGGAGGTCGACGCCGGGCTGTACGACTGCTCCGGTCCCATCGACGCCCTGGTCGCCCTGGCCCGCGGCGAGGAGGTGCCCAACCGCTCGCCGGGCGAACTCGGGGTGCGAACGGTGGAGATCGTCGAGGCGGCCTATCGCAGCGCGGCCAGCGGCCGGGTCGAGGCCGTCGGCTAGAGCGACTCTCGTTTCCCGCTCTAGTTCGACGCGCTCACGGCTGCTCTGGCCCCGGCCTCGCTCAGCGCCTTGCAAGATCCTCATGAGCTGCGGCCCGTCCGCTCGGCCTCTGATCGGATCGCAAGCGATTTTATAGAATGTAGAGTGCTGGAGCTTATGATCCTGACGGCTTCGACCGCGCCCGCATGACAGATCATCGCCCAGGACCCCTGGGCTCCATCAAGGTGGTGGACGCGGCCACGATCTTCGCCGGGCCGGTGTCGGCCACCCTGCTCGCAGACTACGGCGCCGACGTGATCAAGGTTGAGCATCCCGACGGCGACAGCCTGCGCGGCCTCGGCTGGCAGAAGGACGGGGTCTCGCTGTGGTGGGCCTACGCCAACCGCAACAAACGCGGCGTGACCATCAAGCTGTCGCATCCTCGGGGCCGCGACGCGATGCTGCGGCTGCTGGACGACGCGGACGTGCTCATCGAGAACTTCCGGCCCGGCACGCTGGAGCGCTGGGGACTCGGGTGGGAGACCCTGCACGAGCGCAACCCGCGGCTGGTGGTGGCCCGCGTCACCGGGTTCGGCCAGACCGGGCCCTACCGCGACCGGGCCGGGTTCGGCACGTTGGCCGAGTCGATGTCCGGCTTCGCGCACGTCAACGGCCACCCCGACGGTCCGCCCACCCTGCCGCCCTTCGCCCTGGCCGACGGCGTGGCCGCCATGGCCACGGCCTTCGCGGTCATGACTGCGCTTCACTGGCGCGACACCGGCGGAGGCGCGGGCCAGGAGATCGACCTCTCCATATACGAGCCCCTGTTCGGCGTTCTCGGTCCGCAGAGCATCGTCTACGACCAGCTCGGCCTGGTCCAGGGCCGCACCGGCAATCGAGCGCCGTTCACCGCGCCCCGCAACCTGTACTTGAGCAGGGACGGGGTCTGGCTCGGCATGTCGGCCTCCAGCCAGTCGACCGCGGAGCGGACCATGCGCCTGGTCGGGCGCAGCGACATGGTGGCCGAGCCCTGGTTCGCGGACCACACCGGCCGGCTCGAGCACCAGGACGAGCTCGACGCGGCCGTCGGCTCGTGGGTCGCCCAGCGCGACGGCCAGGAGGTGGTCGACAGGTTCGCCGAGGCCGGCGCGGCCATCGCGCCGATCCTCGACATCGCCGACATCTTCGAGGATCCGCAGTTTCAGGCCAGGGAGACCATCATATCGGTGGAGCACCCGGTGCTGGGCACGGTGCGCATGCCCAACGTCGTAGCTCGCCTCTCAAAGACGCCGGGCCGGGTGGCGACGGCCGGTCCCGGGCTGGGCGAGCACAACTGCGAGGTGCTCGGTGCACTCGGCTACGGCCCCGACGACTTGGCAGAGCTGGCCCGAGCGGGCGTCATCGCTGACAGCGCGACCTGACCGCCCGCAAATTGACGTGCCACACAAACGGTCTACCATTGGGGACTATAGAAAATACTGTCCGCTCTAGGGCGGGCCAGGGAGGGATCCCCAAAGAGGGATCCGAGGGGGACAAATGAAGAAATATCTGGGCCTACTATTCGCGATGACGCTTGTCGCCGCGTCGTGTAGCGGCGACACCGGCGACGACACCAAGACGGTGGGCTTCGCCAACATCCTCAGGAGCGGATGCGAGTTCTGCGTCAACGTCGAGGACGGCGTGCAGGCAGACATCGGCGGCGCCGGCTACGAGATCTTCGCTGTAGACCACAACCTCGACGCCAACCAGATGCTCGCCAACGCGGACGCCATGATCACTCAGGGCGTCGACGTCTACCTGAACTTCGACGGCGGCATCACCAACTACACGACAACCATCGACAAGATGGCCGAGGCCGGGATCCCGATGATCTTCATCGACGGCGCCCAGCCCCCAGACGTGCCCGACGTTTACTGGTTCGGCGCCCACGGCGCCACCGCCGGAACGCTGATGGGCGAGTACGCGGTCAACTACGCCAACGAGAACTGGGGCGGCCAGGTCGACGGCGTGTTCGGGGTCTGGCAGGGCAACTGGCCCGACGACATCAAGGAGCGGCTGGCCTCGGCGGTTGGCGTGATCTCGCAATCGTTCCCGGAGTGGACCATGGACACGATCACCATCAGCGACGCCGTGCTGGAGGGCGAGGAGACCCAGGCGGCCGCCTCCGCATACCTCAACGCCAACCCCGACGCCAAGAACATCCTGTACCTCACCACCACCAACGACATCGCCGGCCTGGCCGTGGTGGCGGCCATGGAGCAGCTGGACCGGCTCGACTCGGGAGTGATCCTGTCCCACGGCGGGGACTCCAACGCAGTGGCGGAGATCCGCGACGAGTCGAGCCCGTTCATCATGTCGATCGGCTACTTCCCGGACCGCTACGGCGAGTTCATGCTCCCCATACTCGAAGCCGTCCTCGCGGGCGATACCCCGCAGCGGGTGACCTTCGTCGACCACGTCCCGGTCGACATCAACAACGTCGACGAGTTCTACCCCGAGGGGTGACCCGACCGTAAGCGAGATGCCGGGTGAGGCGTTCCCTCCCGTCCCGCCCGGCATGATCGCAGCGCGGCGGGTGCCGGCGGCCCCGCAGGTGCAGCCGCTGAGCGGAGGAGCAAGAAAGTGACCGCAGGTCAGCCGAGAGGCGGCCCCTCCATGGGGCTGCTGGCGAGGATGTTCACCGCGACCAGCGGTCGGCCCGATGAGGACAGGCCCGCGGGGGACGGCTCGCCGGCCTGGCTTAGCCCCATCTCCACCCGGGCCGAGTTCGAGGCCCGTCTCGACCTCGCGGCCGAGATCGGGGCCAGGGGAATCGAGGTGACCCAGGCCTCCCAGCCGTCAGGGACCCGCTACCTGCTCGGATCGGAGAAGGCCCGGGCCGAGTTCCTGCGGGCCTACGAGAGCCGCGGCCTCGAGATCGCCGCCCTCAACTGCTCGGGCATGTCGATGCACCCGACCACCGGGGCCGCCCACCAGCAGCTGATACGCGACACCATCGAGTTGGCCGGACTGCTCGGCGTCACCAACATCGTGACCATGACCGGAACGACCGGCGACGGCCCCGGGTCCACCGCGGTCAACTGGATCTTCTACCCGCTCACCGAAGACAGCCTCGCGCTGCTCGAACGGCAGTGGTCCGAGGGCATCGCGCTGTGGAGCGACATCGCCGAGCACGCCCGGCGCTGCGGCGTCACCAAGATTGCCTTCGAGCTCCACCCGATGCACCTCGTCTACAACGTGCCGACGCTGCTGCGGATGAGGGAGGCCATCGGCCCGATCATCGGCGCCAACGTCGATCCCAGCCACCTGTTCTGGCAGCAGATGGACCCGGTGGCGGTGGTGCGGGCCCTCGGGTCGATGGTGTTCCATGTGCAGCTCAAGGACAGCGAGCTCCTCGAAGACCAGCTCGCCACCGTCGGGGTCCTCGACCAGCGGCCGTTCAGCGACCCGGCCAACCGGGCCTGGCGCGACCGCACCATCGGCCGGGGTCACGGCGCCGACTTCTGGCAGGCCTTCATCGACGCGCTCGCCGAGGTGGGCTACGACCACTGCGTGTGCATCGAGAACGAGGACCCGTTCCAGCCTTATGAGGAGGGGGTCCGCGAGGCGGGCCGGTTCCTGACGCCATTGCTGGCGCGCTGACCGTGACCGATTCCCGCAGCCTCGACGAGATCCTCGCGCTGGACCTTGTCCCGCCGCCGCTGAAGAACGACATCCCCCGCGACATCCGCATAGGGCTCGTGGGCGCGGGCCGCATCGTGCACAGCGGCGTGATGCCGGCCTACCGCGCCGTGGGCATCCAGCCGGTGGCCGCGGTGGATCCCGATCCTGTCGCGCAGGAGGCCATGCGCGAGCTGTGGGGCGTGGATCAGGTCTTCGACGACTACCGGTCGATGCTCGACGCCGTCGAGCCTGACGTGGTCGACATCAACATCCGCTGGGACGTCGGCCTGTCGCCCCTGCGGGTGGAGGTAGTGACCGAGGCGGCCCGGCGGGGGATCCATGTGATCATCGCCAAACCGGTGGCCGAGACCTGGGAGCAGTGCCTGGAGATGGTCAGGCAGGCCCGCTCCGGCGGCATCAAGTTCGGCGTCGACTTCAACACCCGCTTCGCCCCCGCCTTCTACGGGTGCGGCGCCCTCATCCGCCACGGAGCCCTCGGCCCGATGATCTCGGCCAGCATCAACTACCACTCCGCCATCGGCCGCCAGCACACCAACGCCTTCGACGCGGTGCACGACGTCTGCGTGCACGCCGTCGACGTGCTCCAGTCGTGGTACGGCGAGGCGCCCGAGCAGATCTACGGCAACTGGTCGCGCCGGGTGGACGGCATCGGGTCGGTGCTCTCGGCGACGCTGGAGTTTGCCGGCGGAGCCAACGGGACCATCCTGTTCGACTTCGCCACCCGCCACCGCCGCCAGTTCGAGTTCATCGCGGTCGGGGAGCACGCCAGCGCCGACGGTCTCCAGGACCAGGAGCTTCCCGGGCCCTCCCGCCTGCTGCGGGCCACGCTGCGCTACGGGCCCCACGAGCCCCGGGGCACTGCGCTGGAACTGCCGCTGCAGTATCCCCTGTCGCCCCAGTCCTACCTCGCCACCCGCGCCGACCTCCTCCAGTGCATCGGCACCGACCGGCAGCCCTGGGCCAGCGGCACAAGTATTCTCCGCAGCATGAGCACCCTCTTCGCTCTCAAGCAGTCGATCGCCGAGCGCAGGCCGGTGTCGCCCTCGCTGGACCCCGAGGACGCGTGAGTGATGCTCCCGGTCGACCCAGAGGCCAGATGAGCGCGGTCCCCGCCGTGCGCCGGTTGACGGTGGAGCGCCTCGACCGGGAGGCGTTCGAACCCTTCGGCGCCCTCATCGCCCCCGAGACCGGTGACTCTCCCCGCCTGAACCGGGCCCCCGGCAACCTGGGGTTCCTGTGGGTGCAGAAGGCTCTGGAGTTCCCCAAGCAGGCCTACATGTGCACGGTGCGCTACTACCACCGGGGCAATCGCTGCGAGTTCATTCAGAAGCACCCCGCCAGCACGGTCACCATGATCACGCTGGGCATGGCGCCGGCGGTGTTCATCGTCGCGCCCGACGCTGGCGACGGCCGCCCCGATGTCGACGCGGCCCGAGCCTTCCTGCTCGCCGGCGGCACCGGAGTGGTCCTGAACCGCGGCGTCTGGGTGCGCTACGCATATCCCATCGGGGAGTACGCCGACTTCGCCTACGTCACCCAGCGCGTCGACCCGGCCACCGCCAACGTGTCCGACGACGTGGTGCGGGTCAACCTCGACCGCGAGCTCGGTTTCGTCTTCGACTTCGACTTCGCGCCGCCGCACGGCCCCGGTTGCGAGCACGGGCCCAGCGGCGCCATCACCGCCGGCCCGCCGAGGAGTCCGCCATGGCAGTAACAGATGACCAGTCAACAGATGACCAGTCAACAGATGACCAGTCAACAGATGACCAGTCAACAGATGACCAGTCAACAGATGACCAGTCAACAGATGACCAGTCAACAGATGACCAGTCAACAGATGACCAGTCAACAGATGACCAGTCCATCCTCGAGCTGAGCGGCATCTCCCGCCGGTTCGGCCATGTCCAGGCGCTGGACGGCGTCGACTTGGAACTGCGGCGCGGCGAGATCCTGGGCATCGTCGGCGACAACGGCGCGGGCAAGACCACACTGATGAAGATCATCGCCGGGACGGTCAAGCCCGACTCCGGGCGCATCGTCATCGACGGCGAGGAGGTTGAGATCACCACCGCGCAGGACGCCCGCCGCCTCGGGATCGAGATGATCTACCAGGATCTGGCCCTGTTCGACAATCTCGACGTGGCCGCCAACGTATTCATCGGCCGGGAGCCCACCAAGGGGCTTCCCAGCCTCCTGGGATTCCTGGAGCGGCGCCGCATGCACCGCGAGGCGGCCGAGCTGCTGCAGCAGCTCAACATCAAGATCGACTCCACCAGGCTGCCTGTGGGCGTGCTCTCCGGCGGCCAGCGGCAGATGGTGGCCATCTCGCGGGCGGTCGCATTCGAGGCGGCCTCCCGGATCCTGCTGATGGACGAGCCTTCGGCCGCGCTCGGCGCGGTCGAGTCCGAGACCGTGCTACAGCTGATCCGCGACGTCCGCTCCCACGGGCTGTCCATCATGATCATCAGCCACCGGATCCCCGAGGTGCTCGGCCTGGCCGATCGGGTGGCGGTGATGAAGAGGGGCGAGCTGGTGGCTGTTCTCGACGCGGCCACGACAACCGTGGAGGAGTGCGTCAACCTGATAGTGGCGGGCGCGGCGGCGAGGGCGGGGTCCGAGGCACAGCAATGACCGCGGTCCCCAACGGCGCGATGGAGAAGCAGTGACCGTCACGCCCGTCGCGGTCGCCGGCGACGCGATGGAGAGCAGCGCGCGGGCAGCAGCCCGGTTCCGCCGCGCCCTGCTCGGCCAGAACGTGCTGCTGGTGATCGCTCTGCTGCTGCTCGTGCTCTTCTTGACGGTGCGCCTCGACCACTTCTTCACCACCACCAACCTCCTCACCATCTTCCAATTCAGCTCGGTGACCTTCATCGTGGCCACGGGCTTCACCCTGGTGCTGATCGGCGGCGGGCTCGATCTCTCGATCGGGTCGGGGATGATGATGGTCGGGGTGATCTCCGGGAAGCTGTTCGTGGCCGGGGTCCCGCTCGTGGCGGCCTTCGTGATCGGCATGCTCGTCGGCGGCGTCATCGGCTTCGTCAACGGCATCATCATCACCAAGCTGCGCATCAACCCGCTGGTGGCCACGCTGGCCATGCTGTTCGTGCTTCAGGGCACCGGCTTCGTGATCACCAACGGCCGCCAGAGCCAGGTCCGTGACGATGGCTTCCGGTTCGCCCGCGAGCGGCTGTTCGACATCCCGGTGCCGGTGTACTTCCTGGTGTTCACCGCGGTGGTGTCGATCGTGATGCTGCGCACCACCAAAGTGGGCCGACACCTGTTCGCGGTGGGCGGCAACCCCGAGGCGGCCCAGCAGGCGGCCATGAACGTGGACCGGTTCCGCCTGGGGATGTACACCGTGGCCGGCCTGTACACCGGCCTGGCCGGGGTGATCCTGGCATCGCTGCTGGGAAGCATCGCCCCCAACTCGGGCACCGGCCGCGAGTTCGCGGTGGCCACCGCGGTGTTCCTCGGAGGGGCCAGCCTCACCGGAGGCAAGGGATCGGTCCTCGGCACCCTCATCGGCGTGGTGTTCGTGACGACGCTGGCCAACGGCCTGATCCAGCTGGCCGTCGTGCCGGACTGGGTCCTGGTCATCGAGGGCGTCCTGCTGATCGCCGCGGTCGCCTTCGACCAGCGCCCCAAGGGCGGGTTCCGATGAAGGCCTGGGTTCGATGAAGGGCGGGTTCCGATGACCGCCGCCATCCTGCGGCCGGACGCGGACGAGGCCACGGCTCTCCAGCGCTTGTGGTCCGTGGTGCTCACCGACCGCGGCCAGCGGTCGACGCTCGGCGTGGTGCTCCTCATCGAGCTCATTCTCTTCTCCAGCGTCGCCCGGAACTTCCTGACCGCGAACAACCTGCTCAACGCGGGCCAAGCCACCGCGGTGCTGATGGTGGTGTCCGTCGGGGCCACGTTCGGGCTCATCTCGGGTGCCCTGGACATCTCGGTCGGCTCCACCATCGCCCTGTCGGGCACGGTCGGCACCAAGGTCATGGCCAGCGGCACTCCGCCGGTGCTGGCCATAGCGATCGTGATCGGGGTTGGCGTCGCGGTCGGGCTGGTCAACGGCGTCGCTGTGGTGAAGCTGCGGGTCAACCCCATCGTGGCCACGCTCGGGATGCTGGGCATCGCCCGCGGCATCGCCTACGTCCTCGACGGCGGCAGCGGCGTCCTCGGCAACCTCGGGACAGCCATCACCGACCCGACCTACACCGTGATGCAGAACGAGATCTTCGAGATTCCCGTCTCGCTGATCTTCGCAGCCGCGTTCGCGGCGGCGGGATGGCTGCTGCTGAGCCGGACCCGTTTCGGGCTGTACGCCTACGCCGTCGGCGGGGACGCCGAGTCGGCCCGGTCGGCTGCGCTGCCCGTCGATCGCCTGCGGATCATGTACCTGGTTGTCAGCGGCACGTGCTCCGGCGTCGCCGGCTTCGTCCTCTCGTCGAGCCAGAGCGGCTCGTCGGCCAACGCCGCCTTCGGCTGGGAGCTGATCATCATCACCGCGGTGATCCTCGGCGGCGTCGGCCTCACCGGCGGCACGGGCTCCTTGGGCGGGACCGTGCTCGGCGTGGTCATCCTCGGGCTGCTCATCAACGGCATGACCCTGGCCGGCTGGCAGACCTTCTACCAGCTGATCGCCCAGGGCGGGCTGCTGCTGCTCGCGGTCGGGCTGGACGCGGCCCGAACAGGCGGATACCGATGAACCGCGCCCTGTCCGCTCGGCCTCTTGGCCGCCCGCTGCAAATGTTCATCGGCGGGCAGTGGGTGGACGCCGCGTCGGGCGAGACCTTCGCTTCGATCGACCCCTTCACCGGGCAGGCTTGGGCCGAGGTTCCCAAAGCTGGGCAGGCCGACGTCGACCGGGCGGTCGCCGCGGCCCGCGCCGCCTTCGACGAGGGGCCGTGGCCCCGGCTGCCCGGCGCGGAGCGGGCCCGGATGATGCGCAACCTGGCCCAGCTCATCGAGGACCGCGCCGACCAGTTCGCAGTGGCCGAGGTGCGCGACAACGGCAAGCTGCTGCGCGAGATGGCCGGCCAGATGGCGGCGCTGCCCAACCACTACCACTACTTCGCGGGCGCGGCCGACAAGTTCGGCGGCGAGGTGGTGTCGACGTCGAATCCCAACTACTTCGTGTACCACCTGCCCGAGCCGGTGGGAGTGGTTGGCGCCATCGCGGCCTGGAACTCGCCGCTGATGCTGGTGGCCTACAAGCTGGCCCCGGCCCTGGCCGCGGGCTGCGCGTTCGTTCTCAAACCGTCCGAGCACACCTCGGTCTCGGCCCTCTACTTCGCTGAGATCGTCGCCGAGGCCGGCATCCCCGACGGCGTGTTCAACGTGATCACCGGCGACGGCCCCACCGTGGGCGAGCCGCTGGTGTCGCACCCCGGGGTGGACAAGGTCGCGTTCACCGGGTCGACCGCCACCGGCATACGGGTGGCCAAGGCGGCCGCTGAGCACCTCGCCCCGGTGTCGCTGGAGCTGGGCGGCAAGTCGCCCAACATCGTGTTCGCCGACGCCGACATCGAGGCCGCGGTCAACGGGGTGGTGGCCGGGATCTTCGCCGCCTGCGGCCAGACCTGCGTGGCCGGGTCGAGGCTGCTGGTGCAGTGGGACGTGCACGACGAGGTCGTCGGCCGGGTGGTGGAGCGGGCCCGCCAGATCAAGCTCGGCGACCCCATGGAGCTCGACACCGAGATGGGTCCGCTCGCCTTCGCGGCCCAGTTCGACAAGGTCATGCGCTACATCGAGATCGGCGCCCGGGAGGGAGCCGAGATCGCGACCGGCGGCCGGCGCCCCGAGCAGTTCGGCGACGGCCTGCTGGTGGAGCCGACCGTGTTCACCGGCGTCGACAACCGGATGACCATCGCCCGCGAGGAGATCTTCGGCCCGGTGCTGTCGGTGATTGGATTCGACGCCGAGGACGACGCGGTGGCGTTGGCCAACGACTCCACCCACGGGCTGGCCGCCGGGGTGTGGACCCGCGACATTCAGCGGGCCCACCGCATGGTGCCGCGCCTGCAGGTGGGCACGGTGTGGGTCAACGCCTACCGGGTCATCGGCTGCGAGGTTCCCTTCGGCGGCTACAAGATGAGCGGCTACGGGCGGGAGAACGGTATGGAGGGCCTGCGCGAGTACCAGCACACCAAAGCGGTGTGGATCGAGCTGTCGGGAAACACCCGCGACCCCTTCAAGCTCGGATGATCCCCCCGACCCCGTGGCCCGAGCGGCCCGTGAGCGCAGCGAACAAGAGCAGGAAACACAACGCTGCACCTCGAGGCGGCGTCACCCACCCGTGTATGTTCTAAGGAGCGTCGAGCCATGAGCGCACAGCCCGAAGCCAAGGTCATTTCCGGACTCGAGGGCGTGCTGGCCTGCGGTTCGTCGGTGTGCTTCATCGACGGGCCGAAGGGCACGCTGCTGTACCGGGGCTACGCCATCGGCGATTTCGTGGAGGAGGCGGAGTTCCTCGACGTCGTCTGGCTGCTGTGGCACGGCGACTGGCCCGACGCCGCCCAGAGCGAAGCGTTCGCGGCCGAGGTGGCCGCGCCGCGCGCCCTTCCGGCGACGGTCGCCGGGTACATCGCCGGCGCGCCGGTCGCCACCGCCAACCCCATGGCCATATTGCGCACCGCGGTGTCGATGCTGGGGGTCGAGGATCCCGATGCCGACGACATCTCGGCGGAGTCGGTCGTCGGCAAGGCCACCGGGCTCCTGGCCCGGCTCCCAACGGTGGTGGCCGCCATGTCGCGGCTCGTGCGGGGCGACGATCCAGTGGCGCCGGATCCCAGCCTGGGCCATGCCGCCAACTTCCTGTACATGCTCACCGGCGAGCCTCCCTCGGCCGGCGCCGCGGCAGCCCTGAACGCGGTTCTGAACGCCTACGCCGAGCACGAGCTGAACGCCTCCACCTTCGCGGCCCGCACCACCGTGGGCACGCTGTCGGACTACTACTCCGCGATCACCTCCGCGGCCGGGGCGCTGAAGGGGGCCCTCCACGGCGGGGCGGTCGACGACGCCATGGGCGCGTTCCGCGAGATCGGAGTGCCCGAGAACGTGGTCGGGTTCGTGGAAGCGGCCCTGGCTGCCCGGCGCAAGGTCCCCGGATTCGGCCACCGGGTGTACCGGACCCGCGACCCGCGGGCGGCAGCCATGGACCGGCTGGCCGAACAGCTCGGCGCAGCCGCGGGCGAGCCCCACTGGCATGCCGTCGCCGCCGGCCTCGAGCGCGAGCTCAAGGAGCGCAAGGGCCTCAACGCCAATGTCGACTACTACTCGGCGCTGGTGCTGTACCACCTCGGTTTCCCGCTCAACATGTTCACGAGCTTCATCGCGACCAGCAGGATCGCGGGATGGACCGCACACCTCCTGGAGCAGTACGCGGACAACCGCCTGATACGGCCCCGTGCCCTCTACGAGGGCGAGACAGCCCGGCCGTACCCGGGCTGAGTGCCGAGCTGACCCGTGGACCGGCCCGTTCCGGCGTCGTTCTGGCGCGGCGGCACCAGCCGGGCGGTGCTGTTCGCCGATCACGATCTCGCCGGCTACGACGTCCGCCAGGTCGAAGCCATCATCCTGGCCGCCCTGGGCAGCCCCGACCCCGACGGCAGGCAGGTCGACGGCCTCGGCGGGGGGTCGTCCTCTCTGAGCAAGGCCGCCATCGTCGGCGCGGCCCCCGCAGGCTCCCCCGCCGACGTCGCCTACCGGTTCGCGCAGGTGGAGGTGACCGACCCCCTCGTGGACTTCGTCGGCAACTGCGGCAACATCTCGGCCGCCGTCGGGCCCTTCGCGGTCGACAGCGGCCTGATCGAGGCGACCGACGGCACGACGGACGTGATGGTGCTCAGCGTCAACACCGGCCAGCTCTGCCGGGCGGGGGTGCCGATCCGGGCGGGCCGCTATGAGTCCGCCGGCGACTTCTCCATCCAGGGCGTGCCCGGAACCGGATCCCGCATCGCCCTCGAATACATCGATCCCGGCGGCTCCATCGGGCGGGGCCCGCTGCCAACCGGGGCGCCGTGCGAGCAGATCGGCACCGGCGACGGCCGGTCGGTGACCGCGTCGATCGTCGACGTGGCCAACCCGGCCGTGTTCGTGCGGGCCGACGAGATGGGCGCGACCGCCACCGCGCCGGCCGAGATGCTCGACTCGGACCGGGACCTGCAAGCCCGGCTCGAGCACATGCGCTGCGAGGCCGCGGTGCGCATGGGGCTGGCGGCGTCGCTGGACGAGGCCGCCCGGCAGCCCACGATCCCGAAGGTGGCCATGGTCGGTCCAGCCGCGTCCTATGGGGCCAGCAGCGGGCAGGCGGTGACCGCGGACAGCATCGACCTGGCCGTGCGGCTCATCTCGATGCGCCGGACCCACCGCACCGTCGCGCTGACCGGCGCCATGGCCCTGGCCGGGGCCGCGGCCCTTCCGGGCACCGTCGTGGCCGACGTGGTCTCAGGCGGGGCCAAGCCCGACCGGACGATGCGGATCGGCCATCCCGCGGGCGTGATCGAGGTCGGCGTCACCGCTGAACGCGGCTCAGACGGCAGCTGGCAGATCCCCGCGGTGACAGTCGACCGGACCGCCCGGGAGATCATGCGGGGCTCGGTGCTCGTTCCCGAGGCCCACCTGGCCGGCCGCGCCTGGTACGTCTGATTCCCGCTCTTGTTCGCTGCGCTCACGGCCCGCTCGGCCTCTGGGAAGCAACCGGCCGCTGATGGGTACGGCTTGCGACCGGTGAGGTAGCCTCAGATCCACTAGGGGAGGTCGTCAAATGGCCACATCGTTGATGGACAGGACCGACTTGCTGACCGACGAGCAGCTAGCGGACTGGCACGCCAATGGCTACCTGATCATCCGAGGCTTCGCGGATCCGGCCGGCTGCCGGACCCTGCACGACCGGGCGGTGGAGCTCAGCCGGGCCGACGCGGCCGGTGGGGACATCGGCAGGGCCAAGGTCTCCAGGGAGCCGCGGCCGCACCCGGACTCGAAGCTGCCCGAGGAGCTGGCGGGCAAGATCTTCTGGCTCCACTTCTGGGACCCGCAAGTCGGCGCGTTCATCACGTCCCGCCGGCTCGTGACGTATCTCAGCCAGCTGATCGGCCCCGACGTCAGCTGCTACGACTCACAGTTCATCTTCAAGAACCGGGGCGCCGCCGGCCAGCCCTGGCACCAGGACACCTGGTACCACCGCCTCGAACCCAGCGGCCAGGTAGCGGCCTGGCTGGCGATCACCGACGCCACGCCACACAACGGGCCGCTATGGGTCGTGCCCGGATCCCATACCGACCCGATCCACAACGTCGAGCCCGACCGCAGGCCGGGGGCCCGGGGCGGCTATGTCGAGATCGTTGGTCGCGACACGAGCAGCGAGGTGCCGGCCCTGCTCGACGCCGGCGACCTGCTCCTGTTCCACTCGAGCATCATGCACAAGTCCACCGACAACACCAGCGACGGCCCGAGGGTGGCCCTGGTGTGCCACTTCTCGGCACCGGGCGTGAAGGAGCCGCCGCTCGACGATCCGAGCGTGCTGGCCAATACATGGGTGTCCTCCATCAAGGGGGACATGTCGGAGTCCGAGCGGGCCGGGCTGATGGACAGGTACTCCACCGCCATACGAGAGTTCTTCAGGCTCCAGTGGACCCCGGTCCTGCGCGACGGCGAGCCGGTCCCGTACCAGGCCACGTAGGCGACCCGGCCCGGGGGCGGCGCCGGGGCTAGATGCTCTTCTTGAGCGGCGTGTGCTCGCGGCCCTCCAGCCGGGCCCGCACGAAGTCGCGGAATTGGATGGTCTCCATCGTGTTCTCCGACTTGTCACAATCCCAAAGGTTCATCCACACGTACTCGATGGAGAAGAACGCGTCGTACCCCTGCGCCACGAGGAGATCCACGATGCGGCCGTAGTCGATCTCGTTCTCGTTGAAGTTCACCTGCATCCGACCCGGTGCGGCGCCGCGGCACTGGAAATGGCCGATGTGCTCCAGGAGCGGGTCGACCTCCTCCTCGGAGAACCCCTGGTACACGAAGTGGCAGTAGTCCACGGTCAGCTTCAGGCCCGGAGTCAGATCGACCAGGTCCAGCACCTTCGCCGGGGTGTCGGCGTTGCCGCCGACACCGCCCTCTATCCGAACCTCGATCCCGTGCCGGTCTGCAGCTTCTATCCGCCGGCTGAGTTCGTCGGCGGAGCGACGGAGCGAATCGGAGGTCGACTCGTCTCCGAACAACGGCCCGGTGCCCATCGTCATCCCGGGAGCACGGATCCGGCGGGCGAATTCCAGTATCTCGGAGAATCGCACCCTGCCCTCGGCCCGCTCGGCATCGTCGGGGTGGTTCGTCGCCCACCGCTCCGGGTCGGTCCACGGGATGAAGAAGACGTCGGCGACACCGAGGCCGATTTGATCGAGGCGCTCGCTGATCCGGCCTGCCCACATCGGCACGTCCTCCCTGACCACCTCCGGACGCAGATGTGAGCGATTGCCGAAGAGACCCAGGTCGACCGCCTCGAACTCCAGCGCCTTGACGAGACCCAGCACGGCCTCATGGGGCAGCAGCGGCCAGGCGTAGTCGGCCGTGGCGAGCTTGATCACCGGCTCGTCCTCACAGCGTGTTCCGCCATGTCCTCACAGCTAGCGCGGCTAGGTGGTGAGCGCCTCGCGGTGAGGCGTTGTGTTCCCCGCTCTTGTTCGCTGCGCTCTCGGGCCGCTCGGGCCACGGCCTCGCTCCTTCCAAGCCATTCGCGCACGACCATCCGCTCGGCCTCTCACAGGATGTTGCGCCGGATCCCGGGGCGGTAGACGCCTCCGAGCCACTCCGCGACCTCCTTGGGAGGGAAGGTCGGCTCGTTGGGCATCACGTCGCGCAGCTGCTCGACCCGGATGATCTGCCCCGCGGAGAACTCCATGCTGCGGGTCTTGTGGAGGGCGTCGACCAGGTCGACGCCCTTGGCGAACGTGCCGTGCCACTTCTCGATCACGACCTTGTTGTTGGCCAGGGCGTCGCCGATCGGCTCGGCGGCCAGGTTCCATCCGATCAACTTGGGGGCGGCCACCACCGGCACGGTTCGGCCCAGGATCATGATGCCGTTCTCGTCGATCGGCTCGACCTCGTCGTAGAAGAACGACAGCGTCACCGTGAGCTGCCCGTGGGCGTGGATGATGGCCTGGGCGTCGCTGCGCCGGTAGATCTCGCGGTGCACCAGCCACGCGCTGGAGGCCATGTTGGTGAACTCGTCGTCCTCCTCGATGCTGGTGCGGACGATGTCGTCGGGGCTGGGCACCGACTTGTTCACGTGGTGCTTGGTTATCAGCATGTGCCCGTCATCGGCCCGCACGCTGATGTTGCCGCCATGGAGCTCGAGGAGGTCCATCTTCACCAGGTCGCGCGATGCCGTCTGGATGGCGTCGATGCCGGCACGGTGCTCAGGCGATAGACCCACTTCGTCCTCCTGTGGTTGGCGGGTGCCGCCGCGTCGGGCGCTTGCAAGAGACGCCGTAGTCTGGCGGAATCACCCAAGCGGACTATAGACGCGCCCTCCGGGCCCCGGCCAACGGAAGGGCGGGTGAAGAACGGGCTCGGAACAGCCAGGAGATGGACGGGCGACGGGCGTGAGCGGGGCCGTAGCGCCCGTGGTTGCCATCGACGTCGGCACCAGCGCCGTGAAGGCCGGGGTCTTCGACAGCAACGGACGTCGATGGGGCCACGCGACGGCGCCGGCTGGTGCGTTGGACCCGCGGCCGGGGTGGAGGGAACAGCCGGGAGAGCTGATCTGGCAGGCGACGATCGACGCCTGCCGCCAGGCGCTGGCCGCGGCCGGCCGCCCCGAGATCGCGGCCGTGGCCGTGACCGGTGCCCGCGGCTCGTTCGCGCTCGGTGACAGCGCCGGCAGGTTGCTGACCGATTTCATTACCTGGCAGGACCGACGAGCGGTCCGCCACGCCGATGAGGCCGCCGCGCTCGTGGACGCCGAGTCGTTCCATCGCAGTACCGGCGTGCGCATGGACGCCTCTCTGTGGCTTCCCAGGCTTCTGTGGCTGATCGAGCATCGAAGCGACGACGTCGCGGCCGCAGACCGCATCGTGACCCCCCAGGCCTTGGTGGCCCGGCGGCTCGGCGCCGACGGGTGGCCGGCAGAATGGTCGATGGCGGCTTACTCGGGGCTGTTCGACATCGCCACCTATAGCTGGGATCCGGCGCTGGCGGAGTTGTTCGGCGTCCCGACCGATCTGCTTCCGCTCACGGTTCCGCCTGGGACCGAGGTCGGGCTCGTCTCGGCAGCCGCCGCCGGCGCGACCGGCGTCTCGCGGCGAGCGCCGGTCGTTCTGGCTGCCTCTGACGGGCCCAGTGCCGAAATCGGCTGCGGTGTGATCGAGCCGGGCCGGCTCAACTGCTACCTCGGCACCGCCATGTCGGTGGCCGGCCCCATCGAGCAACGGGTGGAGGACCGCTCGCAGAGCCTCATGACCGCCCCGGGCTCGACGCCGACGCGCTATCGGATGCTCGCGCTGGGAATGGCCGGAGCGAGCGTTCTCGACTGGTACGGCTCGCTGACGGGTCGACCGGTGCTCGATCGGCTCGACGCCCTCGTGGATCGGTCCGAGCCGGGAGCGCGGGGCGCGCTGTTCATCCCGGCCCTGGCCGGGGCGGGGGCCCCGCACTGGTCCCCAGCGGCCCGGGGGGCGTTCGTCGGTCTCGGCTTCGGTCATGGCGAAGCCGACCTGGTGCGGGCCATGCTCGAGGGCGTCGCGTTCGAGTGCTTCTGGATGATCGAAGCGCTCCGGGCCTTCGGCTTCGACCCGACCGGCCTCAGGGTCACCGGCGGCGGATCGCGCTCGAGGGCTTGGACGCAGCTGATAGCGGACATCGTCGGCACCGAGATCGTTGCGCCCGATGAGCCCGACCCCGGCCTGCGAGGTGCAGCGGCCTACGCCCTGGCACGCGCCGGGTCGTATCCGGATGTACTCGCCGCCGGTAGTGCGCTCGTCGGCGCCGGATCGCTCCGGGCGCCGTCACAGGCGGCGACCGAGGTTCTCCGGGACCGCGCCAACCTCTACCGAGAGGTGCGACACGCCTTCATGAACTCTGGCCTCGACGAGGCTTTGGCCGGGTGCTGAGGCCGGTCCGGCCAAGCCTGTCGAGGGCCCGATCAGCGGTCCAGTCTTTCTGAAACGACTGGAAGCTATTCGGGGTAGAGCGTCGAGATGTTCTCGCAGGTGACAGCTTCGTGCTGGACCGTCACGAATTTCTCCACCGGATTGCCGGCGATGATGTCGGTGATCATCGGCAGGAGGAACTCGCCGTACCTGTCGGGGAAGTAGCCCACCGACGCAATCACGGGGCTGTCGCAGTCGCGCAGTTCAGGGCGAACCTGGACGTCGGCGCCATGGCTTACAACGATGGCGTCACCCACCCGTCCGGTCGACTCGAGCGCAGCCACCGCGGCGAGAGCCTGCACATCGCTCGTCGGGGTGTAGATGAGGAGCTTGCCGGCATCGGGATTCGCGTTCAGGAAGGCGGTGAACGCCAGCTGCGCCTCTTCCGCTTCGAGCTTCACGTCTACGAGCGTGATGTTGTCCATGTTCCAGCGGGAATCGACCTCGCCGATCAGCGTCATCGCTTCGGTGACCCGGCCCAGCGAGTAATCGTCCCAGTCGGACGTGAACGTGCTGACGATGCCGTCGATCTCTCCGTCCCAGTTCGCAGTCACGTATTCGGCGATGAACTCGCCGCCTGCTCGGCCCGCGGTCGGGCTATCGGCGCCGAACTGCCACACGTCGTCTCCCTCGGGCGCCAAGCCGTCCATGAAGATTGTCGGGATCGGCGGGTCCGCGTCCCTCATCTTTTGGAGGACGACCGGATACGCGGCTCCCGGCCCGAAGAAGATGTAGACGTCGACGCCCTTGGTGACCATCAGGTCCGCGTTGGCGACACTGATGTCGACGTCGAACTCGTTGTCGAGCACGTAGAGCTCGTGACCGGCGCCCTCCAATTCCTCTCTCATGCCGTTCTCGACGTCGGCGCAGAAGTCGCAGCCGGAACTGAGCAGCTGAGCGAACCCGACTACGTACGAAGCCTCGGGCTCCGGTTCCGCTGGTGCGGGCTCGGGCTCCGGTTCCGCTGGTGCCGGCGCCTCGGGCTCGGGCTCTGGTTCGGCTGGTGCCGGCGCCTCGGGCTCCGGCGCCGGCGCAGTTTCGTCATCGTCACCGCACGCCGCGGCAACCAGGGCCATGACCATCAGCAATCCGAGTATTTTTCGCATGTTTCCCCCGTTGTGTCTCCGGGAATCATCACGGATGAAGGTGAGAACCCCCCACATGCGTGAGCCCTCGGATCTTATAGGACATATTCTGCATAGCATGTCGGAGCCGGATTGTCCATTGCCAACCCTAAGGTCCACCACTCCGGGGAACGCTCCCAATCCTCAGTGCAGCGGAGGGACTGTGAACTCATCGACGCAGGCGTGAGGAACGACGCGGGATCCCCGGCAGGAACTGATGCCCCGGCAGACCACGAAGCTGGCGACGTGATCGTGCAGATGCGCGCTATCACAAAGCGATTCGGCCGGGTCGAGGCAGTGACGGGCGCCGATCTCGAGCTTCGTCGCGGCGAGATTCTCGGGCTCGTCGGCGACAACGGCGCCGGCAAGTCGACGCTGGTCAAGATCCTTGCCGGGATCGTCGAAGCGGATGGCGGCGAGATTCTTGTCGGTGGTGGCGCCGTTCGGATTGACACGGCTCAAAAGGCCCGCAGCTACGGCATCGAAGTGATCCATCAGGATCTAGCGCTCTTCAACAACCTTGACGTTGCGGGCAATGTCTTCGTTGGCCGCGAGCTGTCGGGGCGACTGCTCGGGCTGATCCCCTACACGAAGAAGGCCGCTATGCGCCGCGAGACGGCGCAGTTGCTGAAGCGGCTGCGCGTTGACATCAGCCCCGACGCCCAGGTAGGCGTTCTGTCCGGGGGTCAGCGCCAGATGGTTGCCGTCGCCCGCGCCGTCGCCTTCGAGTCCGCCTCGAAGATCATCGTGATGGACGAGCCGTCAGCGTCGCTCGGCCCGGCGGAGGCGGCCACGGTTCTCGAGTTGATCCGAGGTCTGCGCGCCCATGGAACTTCGGTGATCATGATCACTCACCGCATACCGGATGTCCTCGATGTCGCCGACCGGGTCATGGTCTTGAAGGGTGGACGCCGAGTCGCGGTGCTGGACGCCGATGCCACGACGGTCGATCAGTGCGTCCGCGTCATCGTCTCCGGGGCAGTGGAGGCGGAGGGCGCGCCACGCGCCGATGCGACATCCTCATCTCGCCGGCCGTCGGCAGGGGCCGATCATCATGACCGTCGTTGACTCCCGTCGCGACACCGCTGCGGTCCTTACCGGTGCACAACGCGCCCTGAGACGGCTGGCTTCCTCGCCAACCGCCCTGCTGTTTCTCACCCTCCTGGCCCTGCTAGGGACCCTGGGTTACATGAAGCCCACATTCCGGACGGTGCCCAACCTCCTGTCGACAGCGGCCTTGAGTTCCACGACCTTCATTGCTGCAGCAGGCTTCACCATCGCTGCCGCCGCAGGTGTGTTCGACCTTTCAGTGGGTGCAACCATGATGATGAGCGGAGTTGTCTTCGGCACGCTCTATCAGGCGGGTGTACCGCTTCCGCTGGCAGCCGCGGGAGCGGTGTTGGTGGGAGCAGGTATCGGGTCCGCCAATGCCTTTCTTGTCACGAAGCTGCGCATCAACTCGATAATCGCCACGCTGGGTGTCCTCTTCATCCTTCGAGGCATCGGGCTGGAAGTTGGTGGCGTGCGCAGCACTCAAGTGGTGAGCGATGCGTTTCGCTTCGCCCGGGGGGACTTCCTGCGGCTCCCCGTACCGGTCTGGTGCTCGATCGTGGTCGTCGTCACCACCCACTTCTTCCTCGCCTTCACTCCCACCGGTCAGAGGCTCCGAGCCGTCGGCGGAAATCCCGAGGGCGCCCGTGAAGTGGCCCTGAACGTCAACAGATACCGGACGATCGCACTGGTCGTGTCCGCTGTCCTGGCGGGGCTGGGGGGCGTAGTGCTGGCATCTCTGATCGGCGCGATCGATCCTCAGGCAGCCATCGGAAGAGAGATCTTGATCGCCACCGCAGCGTTTCTCGGTGGTGCCAGCCTCGCCGGAGGTCGCGGGTCGGTTGTTGGGACCCTGATGGCGGTCTTTCTCCTGGCAAGCCTCTTCAATGCCTTCGTCCAGTTCGCTCTTCGGCCTGAATGGATCGACATCTTCTCCGGCGCCATCCTGGTGGTCGCGGTGGCCATCAACCAGCGGCCGTCCGGGGGATTCCGGTGACCGCGCCCGCAATGACCGGCATTGAAGCGGTCCGCCGCAGATCCCGCGCCAGGGCGGACATGTCTGGGCCGACCCGTCGCATCTACGCCCTGATGGCGTGCATTGTGGTTGAAATGTTCGTGTTCGCGCTGCTGCTCCCTGACTTCTGGACGCTGCGGAACCTGCTCAACACGAGCCGAGCCAACTCAGTCCTGGCCATCGTTGCCGTCGGCGTGACTTTCGGACTGATCTCCGGGGCGATCGACATCTCTGTCGGTTCAGTCATCGCCCTGTCGGGTGTGGTCGCCGGCGAACTGCTCGGGCTTGGACTTCCCGCGCCGTTGGCGGCACTCGGCGCCGTCGCGACGGGTGCGTTGGTCGGCCTCAGCAACGGGTTCTTCGTCACTCACTTCCGAGTGCATCCCCTCATTGTGACGATCGGCATGCTCAGCGTGGCTCGGGGCCTGGCCTTTGTGCTGGCCGAAGGCGCTTCAACCATCATTTCCGACGATGTCTTCAACGTCTTTCAGAATGAACTGTTCGGCGTGCCTCTTCCCGTCGTGCTCGCCGGAGCCGTCTTCCTGGTCGGTCACTATGTGCTTGCTTGGACCCCATTCGGTAGGTACACCTACGCCGTAGGCGGCAACGATGTGGCGGCCCGGGCCGTCGCGCTTCCGGTGGACAAGCTCCGCACCCAATACCTGGTCATCAGTGGCGGTCTGGCGGGACTCGCAGGCTGGGTGCTGGCTTCGACGGTTGGGGCGAGCGTTCCCGGCGCCGCCCGAGGAACCGAACTGGTCGTGATCACCGCCGTTCTGCTCGGGGGCGTTGGCTTCTCCGGGGGTTCCGGACATCTCTTGGGCACGTTTCTCGGTGTCGTGCTCATCGGCACCATGGTCAACGCCATGGCCCTCTACGGTCTCGGCGCATCCCATCGCCTAATCGTCCTCGGGCTCGTGTTGCTCATCCCGCTTGCGCTGGAGGCCCGCAGAAAAGTGGGACTTGGGTGAGCGCTATATTCAGGGTCTCGGCACGGGCGGCCGGCGGGAGGAGCAATGCCTGAGTCCAGAGATGCCGGGGTGCGACCCGGGCACCCACGGCGTGACCGTGCTGTCGATGGAGGAGCAATGCCTGAGTCCAGGGATGCCGGGGGGCGACATCCCCCTGTGACTCCAGATGCGGACGCGGCTCTCCTGTCACCCGAGTACTTGGTGGACCCGTATCCGATCTACGCCCGGCTGCGGCGCGAGCCGCCGATCGCGTGGAGCGAGGCCCTCAACGGGTGGATCGTGACGCGCTACGCCGATGTCCGATCGGCCATGAGAGAACCGCGGCTGTCGGCCCGCGGGCGCATGCCCGCATTTCTCGCCCAACTCCCCGATGGGGGACGGGCCGCCGCGGCCCAGTTCTCGGACCACTACGAGTCCACGCTGCCGTTCATGGAGGGATCGCGGCACAAGACGCTCAGGACCCTGCTGCAAGATGCGTTCTCGACGGCAGCCGCTGAGGCCCTGAGAGCTGACATCGAGCAGCTCGCCGATTCGTTCCTCGACGCCGCGGAGGGCGACGAGTTCGACCTCATGGCTCAATATGCGAGACCCTTCCCCGTTCACGTGATGGGCAACATGCTCGGTGTGCCCTCGCCGGATCGGGCCCAGTTCATCCCCTGGACCGACCAGATCATTGCGGTATTTTCGACGGGTCGGGTAACGACCGACGTTATGGAAGCAGGTCGTCACGCTCTCGTTGAGATGCGCCGCTATCTGAGTGACCTCATCGCAGAGAGACGCCGGCAGCCGACGGAGGATCTGATCAGCTGGCTTGTTGCGAACTCGGAGCCGGTGGGTGTACTGACTGCGGAGGAGGTGCTGGCAAACTGCGCAACGCTCTACACGGCGGGGCACGCGTCAACCAGCGGCCTCATCGGCAAGGCATTCCTCGGACTCTTTCGGCATCCTGACCAGCTACAGAGACTGCGCGAGCACCCCGAGCTGATCGACAACGCTGTGGAGGAGTTCCTGAGGTATGACACGTCGGTACAGAGAGCCTGGCGTGTCGCCCCCGACGACGATGAGGTCAGAGGGTGTCCCGTTCGCAGGGGGGATGCCGTCCACATGATCCTGGGCGCGGCCAACCACGACCCGGCTCAGTTCAAGGAGCCGGACTCGTTCGACATCGACCGGCAGAACATCCGGCACTTGGCCTTCGGCCATGGCATCCATCTCTGCCTCGGAGCGGCGCTGGCCCGGCTCGAGACGGCGATCGCGGTCAACACATTCCTACAACGGTTTCCCAAGGCTGAACTCACCGAGGACGCCGTCTCTTGGGGCACCCACCTGGGCTACGCCACAAGTCTTGGCGCGCTGCAGTCGCTCCCGGTGCGGCTTGGAGGCCGGGCGGGCAGGCGATGAGTTCACGAGGAATTCGCAGGGTGCCGAGCGAGGCCGTGGCCCGTGAGCGCCGCGTACAAGAGCGGGAAACGCGACGTCTCGCCGCGAGCGCTCGCCACCTACCCGCGCACGCTCTCAGCCTCGCTGGAATGCCGCATGCGCAGGGCAATCCGGTGATCGGCCGACGGTCCGTGAGCAGCAGGAGTGAAGTCGAATGCCAGTGAAACGCCTGGTTGAAAGGGTGGCGATAATCACGGGCGGAGGCAGCGGGTTGGGTCGGGCAACCGCGGCGCTCTTCGCGGACGAGGGTGCCACAGTCGTCGTGGCGGACATAGATCCGGAGGGCGCCAACGAGACCGTCGATCTGATCAAGTCACGGGCCGGGCAGGCAATGGCCGCAACGACCGATGTGACGACGGCCGAGAGCGCTGAGAGCCTTGCAGTCTCTGCGCTCGAGCGTTATGGGCGGATCGACATTCTTGTGAACAACGCGGGCGTCCGGGGAATGGGCAGCGTTCTCGATCTCTCCGAGCAGCAGTGGGATTCAATCCTCGATGTCAACCTCAAGGGGATGTTCCTGTGCTCGAAGTATGTCTTGCCGGCAATGGTGCGCCAGCAGCATGGCAAGATCGTCTGTGTCTCCTCGGTTTCGGGCGTCACCGGGCAGATGGGGCAGGCAGCGTACAACGCTTCAAAGCACGGGGTCATCGGGTTGGCGCTGTGCATGGCCGCGGACCATGCCTCCGATGGAATCCGGGTGAACGTGATCTGTCCCGGGCTGGTGAATACTCCGATGATGGCGGGCGTCTCCGAAGAGGCCATGAAGGAGTATCACAACATGAACCTGTTCAACCGGTGGGCTGAGCCCGGCGAGATCGCCTATCAGATCCTGCACCTCGCCAGCGACGAGTCATCCTTCTTGACCGGGGCTGTAATCATGGCGGACGGCGGCAGCACGTCCTCATACATCCTTTCCCTCGAGCGGAGAGTGTCTGGTTAAGGCTTGAGGTCTCGCTCGGGTCGAGGCTCTACGGCACAGCGACGGGAGTGTGTGATCTCGCGCTCCGGTACAGGGCATCGATGATCTCGACCACCCGCGCGCCGAGTTCGCCCGGCGACACGTTGGGCACATCCCGGCCCGCGGCGAGATCGACGAGAGCGTCGATCGGGCCGCGGCAGTTGTACATCCCGTCACCCGTCTCGACCGGCAGCCGGATGTCACTGTCCGGGCCTCGATAGCGCCACACGATCTCTCGCTCCACGTCCACGTGCAGTTGTCCCTCCGAGCCGATCAATCGGACCTCCTGCTGGTGTTTGTCGTTGCCCGCTCCCATGTGGCAGGAGCCACCGGACACCGTGCCGACGGCTCCGTTATCGAACACAACGACGGCGGCGTCGTGAAACTCCACCGGCACATCCGCCGATGGGCGCCATGTCACGCCGTAGACCTCGCGGCCGCGAAGGCCGGTCAGCCACAGCGCAAGCCCGATGGCATGGGATAGCTGCGCCTGGGCATAGCCACCGCCTGCGAGTTCCGGCGTCGCCGATGTGTCGGGATCGGGGTGCAGTTCGGGCGCGCCTTCGGGAAGTTCGTCGAGCGCGTACGGGCGGGGGTGGCCCAGGAAGGCCTCGCGGATCGCCGAGGCCATATGGATCATGACGTGCTCGACCTCGCCGATTCCGCCGCCGGTCGACATCAGTTGCTTGGCTCCACGAATCATCGGCTGGTAGTTGGCGCCGAACGCCACCAGCAAGTGGAGACCCAGGCGTTCCGCGATGTTCGCGAGGTCCCAGGCGTCGGCCGGATCGATCGTGAACGGCTTTTCCACGAGAACGTGCGCGCCGGCCTCCAGAGCGGCCCGAGCATGCTCGTGATGCCAGCGGGCGGGACTGGCCACGACACAGATGTCGACACCGGCCGTCAACACCTCGCGATAGTCGGTGGAGGCGATCTGGAACCCGTAGCGTCGCTGGATTGACTCCAGACGCTGCGGGTCGAGATTGTTGACTGCCACGAAGTCGATCTCGTCGACTCGACGCAGGAGGTTCGGCAAGTGACTTGCCACCGTCCATGCACCCGCTCCGATCACTCCCAGTCGCAGCTTCAAGATGTCGCCCTCCTAGTTCCTGGCCCGCGCACGGGCGTCCGGTCCTGGGGTTGCCAGCGCCAGTTTGGTGATCGTGTCACAAAGCGGCGGGTCGTGCCGCTCAAGCCTGCGGCCGTCACGACGTAGGCTGTGTCGTCCGGCCCGGACGGCTGGCAACCCGGGGGGATTACAAGGTGGGTGTCACGGTCGAGGCCCTGATCCGAGCGGGGATACCAGCCGACGAGCTCGTCGCCGGTCCGGCTAGCGATGAAGCGGCCGACACCTGGCCGATGGGCCTGAAGCGTCGCCCGGTCCGAGCCGTGCCCGCCGCGGTCGTGGCCGCCAAGTCCCAGGAGACCGTCAGCTCGGTGCTGCGACTCGCCGCGGCCGCCGGAGCGATCGTGCAGGTTCAGGGCGCCGGCACCAACGTCGTCGGCTGCCTCGACGGCGGCCCCGACGTGGTGCTTCGCCTCGCCATGGACCGCATCGTCGACTTGGACGCAACCTCTCAGGTTGTCACCGCCGAGGCCGGGGTCACCGGCGGGATCCTCGAGAGCTTCCTGAACGAACGGGGATTCACCCTCGGCCACTACCCGCAGTCCCTGGATCACTCGACCGTGGGAGGCTGGGTCGCGACCCGGGCCACCGGCACGGCATCGGCACGGTTCGGCGGCGTCGAGCGGACGGTGTGCGGCCTAGAGGGAGTGCTGCCCAGCGGCGAGGAGTTCAGAATCCCGCCCCGGCCCCGCTCGCCCGGGGGTCTCGACGCTCTGCAACTCGTCTCCGGCGCCGAGGGCAGTCTGGCCGTTATAACGGCGGTCTGTCTGGCCGTGTCCAGGCTTGTGCCCGAGGTCAGGGTCAACGGCGCGCTCCCGGACTTCGCGACCGGACTGGAGGTGCAGAGGGAGCTGATCCAGCGCTCGCTGCCTGTGGGAGTGGCCCGCCTGCTCAACCCGGCCGAGACTGCCGCCGTCCTGGGCGCCGATCCCGACCCGGCAGGATCCTGCCTGCTGATTCTCTCCTTCTTGGGCGAGCCGCCCGTCGCCGACCTCGGCGCGAGCGCCGCCGTTGAAGCCGTCGTCGCCGCAGGAGGGGCGGTCGTCTCCTCCGACGCGGCCGACTCCTGGTGGGACAACCGCCTGGCCGGGCCCAGCCTGATCCAGGGCCTCAACCGCGACATCGGAGCGTTCTTCGACACCATCGAACTGGGCGTTGTGTGGCGGTCGGCCGCGGCGCTGGCCGGCGCTCTGCAAGCCGAGGTCGGCAGCCTGGCGGATCGGCTCTGGATGCACTCCTCCCACATTTACTCCACCGGCACAGGCCTGTACCTCGCGTTCTGGATCCACGACATCGACGACGAGTCCGCCTGCGCCCGAGGCCGAGCCGTCTGGGTCCGGGCGCTGGAGCTGTCCGACCGTCACGGCGGCACCATCGGGCATCATCACGGGATCGGAGCGGCTCGCAGCGCCCGCTACCTCCGGTCGGCCGAGGGCGGCCTCCACCTGTCCATCAAGCGGGCGCTTGACCCTGGCGGAGTCCTAGCGGCCCGGCTCCTGGACGGATGACCGCCGCTCGCGGCCTCGGGTCTCTGGCCGCGCTGGACACCGCGGCCGGTTCGGTTCAGTTCCATCGCGTCGCCCGGGCCTCCGAATTGGGGCTGGGCGCCGTCGATCGGCTGCCGGGGAGCCTCAAAGTGCTGCTGGAGGGCTCGATGTGCCAGGCCGACGCGGGCCACGCCACCGAGGCCGACGTCGCCGCCCTGGCCGGATGGCCCCACTCGGTGGTGCCGGGGCGGTCGGTGTCGTTCCGTCCCCGTCGCTTGATCCTGCAGGACTTCACCGGCGTCCCGGCGCTGATCGGCCTGGCCGCCATGCGCACCAGCCTGCACCGCCGCGGCGGCGACCCTGCCGTGGTCGATCCGCTCGTGCCGACCGACCTGGTGATGGACCATTCGCTCCAGGTGGACGTGGCCGGCACACCGGATGCCTTCTCGGTCAACCTCGCGATGGAGTACGAGCGCAACACCGAGCGGTACCGGTTCGCACGGTGGGCCGAGCAGGCCTTCTCGAACCTGCGGGTCGTGCCGCCCGGCAAGGGGATCGTCCACCAGGTCAACATGGAGTTCCTCGCCTCGGTGGTGGGGGTCGACGACAGCCGCGGCGGGCCGGTCGCCCGTCCCGACACCCTCGTCGGCACCGACTCGCACACCACCATGATCAACGCCATGGGAGTGCTCGGGTGGGGCGTCGGGGGCATCGAGGCCGAGGCCGTCATGCTCGGCGAGCCCATCGGTGTGGTCGTGCCCGATGTCGTCGGGGTCAGGCTGGCCGGAGCCCCGCGCCCCGGCGCCACGGGCACCGACCTCGTGCTGGCCATCACTCAGATGCTGCGGGCCTTCGGCGTCGTCGGCGCCTTCGTGGAGTTCTGCGGCTCCGGAGTGGACAGCCTCCCGCTGACCGACAGGGCGACCATCGCCAACATGGCGCCCGAGTACGGCGCCACCATCGGCTACTTCGCGGTCGATGACGAGACGCTGCGATATCTGCGCCGGACCGGCCGCCAGCCGGGCCACATCGATCTGGTCGAGCGGTACTGCCGCGCCCAGGGCATGTTCCGGACCGCCGGGTCGCCCGAGCCGCTCTTCAACAGAGTGCTCGACATCGACCTCGGCGCCATCGAGCCGGTCGTGGCCGGGCCTTACCGCCCTCATCAGACTCAGACTCTGCCGGGAGTTCGCACCTCGTTCCGCGAGGCGCTGTCAGAGCACCGCGGGCCGGGGGCCCGGCCCATCCAGACCGATGCCCTGCGCGACGGCGACGTGGCCATCGCGGCCATCACCAGTTGCACCAACACCTCCAACCCCGCAGTGATGATCGGCGCGGGCCTTCTGGCCCGCAACGCGGTCGAGCGGGGTCTCACCGTGCCGGCCCACGTCAAGACCAGCCTCGCTCCCGGCTCGCCGGTCGTGGCTGACTACCTGGCCCGGCTCGGCTTGCTGCCATACCTGGAGAAGCTGGGCTTCGCGGTGGTCGGCTACGGATGCACGACCTGCGCGGGCGGCAGCGGTCCGCTGGACGCCCCCGTCGCCGTGGCGGTGAAGGGCGAAGACTTGGTCGTGGCCGCGGTCCTCTCCGGGAACCGCAACTTTGAGGGTCGCATCCATCCGCAATGTCGCCTCGCCTATCTGGCATCGCCGCCGCTAGTGGTGGCCTACGCGCTGGCCGGGACCGTCGACGTCGACATGGCCAATGACCCGATCGCCTCCGACGCCGACGGGGTCCCGGTTCTGTTGGCGGACCTGTGGCCCGACGACGCCGAGATCTCAGAGCTGGTCGAATCGGCCCTCGACCCGGCCCTGTTCGATGCCCGCCGCGACGAGATCTTCGTTGGCGACGAGCGCTGGCGATCCCTGCTCCGCGAGGCCGCGGCGCTGCACGACTGGGACCTGACCTCGACCTACGTCCAGGCTCCGCCCTTCGCCGAGTCCGTGCCGCCGGAGCCGGCGCCCGCCACCGACATCTCCGATGCTCGCTGCCTGCTGCTGCTCGGAGACCAGACCACCACCGACCACATATCGCCGGCCGGTGCGATCGCGCCCGACAGCCCGGCCGGCCGATACCTGATGGGCCGGGGGGTGCAGCCCCGCGACTTCAGCGTCCTCGGAGCCAGGCGAGGGAACCACGAGGTGATGGTGCGGGGAACGTTCGCCAATCCCCGCCTGCGCAACCAGCTCACGCCGGGCCTCGAGGGCGGCTGGACCGTGCACCATCCCACCGGCGAGGTGGCCACAGTGTTCGAGGCGTCGCAGCGGTACCGGGCGGCCGGCACGCCGCTAGTCGTGCTGGCCGGCGACGACTACGGCGCCGGCTCGTCTCGGGACTGGGCCGCCAAGGGCACCGCGCTGCTCGGAGTCCGGGCCGTGGTGGCGTCGAGCTTCGAGCGTCTCCACCGTCTCAACCTCATACAGATGGGCGTGCTCCCGCTCCAGTTCGAGCCGGGCACCGGCTGGCGGCAGAGCGGGCTGTCAGGCACCGAGCGCTTCGATGTTGCCAGCCTGGATACCGGCGTCGCCCCAGGCGCCACCTTGACCCTGTCGGCCAACGCGCCCGGCGTTCGCACCCGCGACATCACCGTGATCGTCCGCCTCGACAGCGACACCGAGGTGGAGTACTACCGCCATGGCGGGATCGTCCCCTTCGTGTTCCGCCGGCTGCTCCGTCACGGCGGCGTCAGCTAGCTCAGGCGCCACGCCTCCTCGGCCCGCTCCGGCTGAGTGGCCATCACATCGGCAAAATACTCCGACCATCGTGCGTTCACCTCGGTGGCGCCGAGGCGCTCGAGGGCCGCGTCGACATCGGAGGGATGCTCGACCAACACCACAACGGTGTCCCCAGCGACGTAGACGACGTTGTTAACCAGGCCCTCGGCCCTGACGGCCTCCTCCAGCTCCGGCCACACCGTGACATGGCGTCGCCGGTATTCGTCCTCGCGACCGGACACGAGCCGGAATGTGAGACATACTCGTTGCATGCGAACCTCCGCCGCCGTCACCATAGACGCGACCCAGGCGAGGGCTGAGCAGTGAGCATGAAACTCGGATGCGCCGACTTCACTTGGCCGCTGATGACCCACGAGGACGTGGTGCGCCACATCGCGGGGCTCGGGTTCGACGGCATCGATCTGGGGCTGTTCGAGGACCGTTCCCACATCCAGCCCGGGATGGTGCGCCAGGACGTGGCCATGTGGTCGGGCGTCATCGGCGAGCGCCTGGCCACCGCCGGGCTCGAGGCGGCCGACGTGTTCTTCGTGCCGTCCTTCAACCTCGAGGATCTGGCGCCCAACCATCCCGATCCCGCCCAGCGCGACGGCGGCTTCGAGGCGTTCCTCGACATCCTCGAGTTCGCCCGGCGCCTCGGGGCGCCGGGAATGACCATGAACGGCGGGTTCCCGCTCGAGGGACAGACCTACTCGGAATCCCTCGAGCTGTCCGTGGGGGAGCTGACCCGCAGGGTCGAGGCCGCGGCCGCCCACGACATCGAGATCCGCGTCGAGCCCGGCGTCAACAGCAACACCCCGACGCCCGAGAGGGCGCAGGAGCTCGTCGATCGCGTACCGGGCCTCAAACTCACCATCGACTACTGCCACTTCGTCTACCAGGACATCGCGGAGTCCGAAGTGCACCCCCTGCTGGAGCACGCTGGCCACTTCCAGTGCCGCGGCGCCGCACCGGGCCGGATGCAGGTGAGATTCCAGGAGAACACCATCGACTACCGGGGCGTTCTCGAGCGGCTCATGGCGCAGGGCTACGACGCCTATTTCTCCATCGAGTACGTGTGGATCGACATCTGGGAATGCAACCGCACCGAGAACACCATGGAGACGATCCAGTTCCGCGACTTCGTCAAGGCGGTGCTGGCCGGCGACGAGTACACGCCCCAGGCGTAGCCGGCCCGGCGACTGTGGAGGCATACCGGACCAAGTCCGAGATGGCTGCGGCCAGGCTGCGCGACGACATCCGCAGCGGCGTGATGAAGCCACGGGAGCGCATCGACATCGACGCCCTCGGGGACCTGCTCGGCATGAGCGCCACCCCCATCCGGGAGGCCTTGCGCCAGCTCCAGGCCGAGGGCTTCGTCGTCAACGAGCCCCACCGGGGAGCGCGGGTCGCCGACTTCAGCCCGGAGGAGACCGCCGACCTCTACGACTTGCGCGAGATGCTGGAGAGCAGAGCCACCCTGATCGCCGCCGACCATCTCACGGCCAAGGACATCGCCGAGCTTGAGGCGCTGTTCGAGGCCAACCGCGCCGCCATCGACCAGAACGACCAGGCCGCGTCGATGCACCTCAACGAGGCCTGGCACATGACGATCTACGCCGCGGCCCAGAACACCCCGCACCTGTTGGACTTCATCCGGCGGCTGTGGAACGACCCGCGCTCGGCCACGTGGGTGGTTCCGGGACGGCTGCAGCAGTCGCGCCACGACCATGCCGCCATCATGGGCGCCCTCTCGGCGGGAGACAGCAAGCAGGCGGCCGAACTGATGGGCGAGCACATCAGAGCAGGCAAGAACTTGGTCCTGAGACACCTCAGCCGGGAGCCGTCGCAGGGCCCCGGAAACGCATCGTCGGCCGGCGCGGCCTGAAGGCGAGCCCGGATCGGGCCGGGCTGGGGCCGCTTGGGGTCGACGGAACCCTAAATTGCCTTGTGAACTACCAGCGGAAGGCCCGTCCTGTGACCGAGACACTGCTGCCCACCTCCGTGGTGGGGAGCTACCCCCAGCCGGATTGGTTGATCGACCGCTCGAACCTCGAGACCCGGCTGCCTCCCAGGATCAGAGCGACCGAGATCTGGCGGGTCGCGCCCGAGTTCCTCCAGCAGGCCCAAGACGACGCCACCGTCCTCGCCATCCGCGACATGCAACAGGTGGGCGTCGACATCATCACCGACGGCGAGGTCCGCCGCGAGAGCTACTCCAACCGGGTCGCGACCGCACTGGGGGGAATCGACACCGAGCGGCACGGCTTTGCAATGGACCGGACCGGCCAGCTCAATCCGGTGCCCCGCATCGTTGGAAAGATCACCCGCGACACCCCGATCGAGGTGCGCGACGTGGAGTTGTTGAGGGCCAGCACCACCCGCCCCGTCAAGATCACGCTGCCCGGGCCGTTCACCATGACCCAGCAGGCCCAGGACGACTACTACGGCGATGAGCGGGCGGCCGCGTCGGACTATGCGAAGGCGGTGAACCAGGAGATCAAGGACTTGTTCGCGGCCGGTGCCGACGTGGTGCAACTCGACGAGCCCTACATGCAGGCCAAGCACGAGAAGGCCTCGCAGTACGCCGTCGAGGTGCTCAATGAGGCCCTCGACGGGGTCGAGGGCACCACCGCCCTGCACATGTGCTTCGGGTACGCGGCCATCCACGAGTGGAGGGGCATCGGCAAGCCCGACGCCTACTCGTTCCTGCCCGAACTCAACGACAGCCTCGTCGACCAGATCTCCATCGAGGCGGCCCAGCCCAAGATCGATCTGGAGATCCTTCGTCGGCTGCCCGACAAGACCATCATCCTCGGGGTCATCGACAACGGCGACCACGATGCGGAGACGCCCGAAGTTGTCGCCGACCGGATCCGCCAGGCGCTGCGCTATGTGAGCGCCGAGCGCCTGATCCTGGCGCCCGACTGCGGGATGAAATACATGTCGCGGGAGCTGGCCCTCGCCAAGCTCTCAGCCCTCGTCCAGGGCGCGGCCATCGTGCGCGAGGAGTTGCAGTCCTAGCACGGACCGCCCGTCAGCGGCGCTGGGGTTGAGCCAGCCGGGTCAGTAGCAGCACAACTGCGAAGCCGACGGCGGCGGCCGCTGTGGGGGCCGGCCACTGGTCGGCACCGGGCCAGGCCAGGCCGGTGCCCGAGATCACTTCATGCTCGTGGCGGCTGATCACGCCCACGCCGTTGGGCCAGGGCCACAGCACCCTCAGCGAACCGGCCATCAGCCCCACCAGCACCGCCATCACCGTGTCGCGGGCAAGATCCAGCAGCCGCCCCAGCACCAACGAGAACAATGCCAGGCCCACGGCCGCGCCCGCTGCGAACACGGCCGCGTCCAGGTAGCGGACGTCGGTGACGATGTTGATCACCGCGCCGTACATGCCCAGCATCAGCAGCAGGAACGCCCCGCTGATGCCCGGCAGGATCATGGCGCACACCGCCACTGCCCCGGCGCCCGCCAGCACCGGCAGCGAAGGGTCGGCCACCGGTCCCGACTGCAGGCCCAGCAGGGCGGACGTCGCCGCCGTCGACACCGCCATGACGGCCATCTGGCCCGCGCCCCGCCACTTGAACAGCCGGCACGCCGACACCGCGGAGGCGGCCACCAGCCCGCAGAACAGGCCGGCCATCGTCTCGGGGTGTTCCTCCAGCTGGGTCTCGATCACCGAGGCCAGCAGCATGATCGTGCCCAGGATCCCGGCCAGCAGCGGCACGATCAGCCACCAGTCCACCATCACCAGCCGGCGCCCGGCGCCGCGCCAGTCGCCCCGCAGCAGCGTCCCGGCCCCGCCCGCGACACCGCGGATCGCGCCCAGCAGCCGCTCGTAGATGCCAAGCACCACCGCGATCGTGCCGCCCGACACCCCCGGCACCACGTCGGCCGAGCCCATAGCGATGCCGCGCCCCACGCCGAGCGCTAGCCGTCGACCCCAGCCCCAACCGGCCTCACGGCCGCTCATCGGATCCCCATGCAGATCGCGCCGGCGATCATCGGTAGCGACGAGCCCCAACCGGCCTCACGGCCGCTCATCGGATCCCCTCCCCGAATTTGCGCGGGTTCTCGGCCGGGTGTTGTGCCGTAGGGGCACACAATTCGCCCCGAGATCTTGCGGGCCGGCCCCTGCGCTCCGCACGCGGTCAGGTCTGGGAGGCGAGGCGGCGGTTCTTCACCTTGGCCTTGAGGTAATCGCGGTTCAGCACCGCGATGAAGTCGAGGCTGATCTCCTTGGGGCAGGCCTCGGTGCACTCGCCGTGGTTGGTGCACGACCCGAAGAACGACTCCATGGTCTCCACCATGGCCTCGGCCCGCCGCCAGCGCTCGGGCTGACCCTGGGGCAGCACGTTGAGGTGGCCGAGCTTGGCCGCGGTGAACAGCTGCGCCGCCGAGTTGGGGCAGGCCGCCACGCACGCCCCGCACCCGATGCAGGCCGCCGCGTCCATGGCGAAGTCGGCCACATCTTTGGGGACCGGGATCTCGTTGGCGTCGGGGGCGGTGCCGGTGGGCGCCGAGATGTAGCCGCCCGACTCGATGATCCGGTCGAAGGCCCGCCGGTCCACCATCAGGTCCTTGATCACCGGGAACGACGCGGCCCGGAACGGCTCGATCACGATCTGGTCGCCGTCTCTGAACTTGCGCATGTGCAGTTGGCAGGTGGCGGTGGCCTTCTCGGGACCGTGGGGGCGACCGTTGATCATCACCCCGCACGTGCCGCAGATGCCCTCCCGGCAGTCGTGGGCGAACACCACCGGCTCGATGTCGTCGTCGATGAGGCGCTCGTTGACGATGTCGAGCATCTCCAGGAACGAGCAGTCCTCAGGGATGTCGCGGGCGTCGACGTCCAGGAACGCTCCCGGCGAATCGGGCCCCGCCTGGCGCCAGATCCGCAGCCTCAACCGCAAGGTCGCCCCATGCCCATTGCCGTCGCTCACTTGGTCGCTCTCCGTCGTATGGATCTCGCTGCGGCCGCCACCGCGGCGACTGGTCCTCTCGCGGGGTCTCTCACGATTCCGACCCCCTGCCTGTCGCCCCGCGCATCACCATCGTGCAGTCGCTTCGGTTGCGGGAGCGCCGCATCCGTACCAGGCTCACAAGAGAGATCAGAATGACGACTGCCCACGTCGCGACAGATGCTGCCATCAACACCCACCAGGTGAGGGGCGAACCGGTGCCGAGAGCCACGGCCGCGGCGATCAGCAGCGTGTGGCCTGCGACGCCGAGCGACATCAGGCACACATCTGCCGTCGCCCACATCGTCTGTCTGCGCCGACTGCTCACTTGTAGCTCCTCTGGGTGAGCTTGACGTTCTCGAACTCGAGCGACTCCTTGATCAGCTCTTGGGGCCGGTCGGGACCCTGCCAGTCCCAGGCGGCCACATAGGCGAAGTTCTCGTCGTCGCGCAGGGCCTCGCCCTCGGGGGTCTGGTGCTCCTCGCGGAAGTGCCCGCCGCAGGACTCCTCGCGGTGCAGGGCGTCGCGCACCTTCAGCTCGGCCATCTCCATGAAATCGTCCACCCGGTTGACCTGCTCCAGCGACTGGTTGGTGGTGTCGGCCGAGCCCAGCACCTTCACGTTGGTGCGGAACTCCTCCCGCAGCGCGGGGATCTCGCTCAGCGCCTCCTCCAGGCCGGTGCGGTTGCGGGCCATGCCGCAGCACTCCCACACGATCTTGCCCAGCTCCCGGTGGTAGTAGTCCACCGACTTGGTGCCCCGCTTGGCCAGCCAGCCCCGGGTGCGGTCGTCCACTTCGGCCACCGCCGCCGCGAACGCCGGATCGTCAGTCGGCACCGGCGCCGCCCCCAGCTTCGGCGCCAGATAGTCGCCGATCGTGTAGGGCAGCACGAAGTAGCCGTCGGCCAGGCCCTGCATCAGCGCCGACGCCCCCAGCCGGTTGGCCCCGTGGTCCGAGAAGTTGCACTCGCCCAGCGCGTACAGCCCCGGCACGTTGGTCATCAGGTTGTAGTCCACCCACAGCCCGCCCATCGTGTAGTGGGTGGCCGGGTATATGCGCATCGGCGAGCGGTACGGGTCCTCGCCGGTGATGCGCTCGTACATGTCGAACAGGTTCCCGTACTTCTCCCGCACCACATGCTCGCCGTCGCGGCCGATCACGTCGGCGAAATCGAGGTACACCCCGTTGCGCAGCGGCCCCACCCCCAGGCCCTGGTCCACCACCGTCTTGGCGTTGCGCGACGCCACGTCGCGGGGCACGAGGTTGCCGAACGCCGGGTACTTCTCCTCGAGGAAGTAGTAGCGGTCGGCTTCGTCGATGTCGGCTGCGGCCCGGGACTCGTCCATGTTGCGGGGCACCCAGATGCGCCCGTCGTTGCGCAGCGACTCCGACATGAGGGTCAGCTTCGACTGGAACTCGTCGCTGGCCGGGATGCAGGTGGGGTGGATCTGCGTGTAGCACGGGTTGGCGAACGCCGCGCCCCGCCGGTGCGCCCGCCAGGCCGCGGTGACGTTGCAGTTCATGGCGTTGGTGGACAGGTAGTAGACGTTGCCGTAGCCGCCGGTGGCCAGCACCACCGCGTGGCCGCTGTGGGCCCGCACCTCGCCGGTGAGCAGGTCTCGGGTGACGATCCCGCACGCCTCGCCGTCCTTCACCACGATGTCGAGCACGTCGGCCCGATTGTGCAGCGTGACGCCCCCGGCCGCGATCTGGGCGGCCATGGCCTGGTAGGCGCCCAGCAGCAGTTGCTGGCCGGTCTGGCCCCGGGCGTAGAAGGTGCGGCTCACCTGGGCGCCGCCGAAGGACCGGTTGGCCAGCAGGCCGCCGTACTCCCGGGCGAAGGGCACCCCCTGGGCCGCGCACTGGTCGATGATGTTGAGCGACACCTGGGCCAGGCGGTGGACGTTGGCCTCCCGGGACCGGTAGTCGCCGCCCTTGACGGTGTCGTAGAACAGCCGGTACACCGAGTCGCCGTCGTTGCGGTAGTTCTTGGCCGCGTTGATGCCGCCCTGCGCGGCGATGGAGTGGGCCCTCCGGGGCGAGTCGTGGAACGTGAACGCCTCGACCTCGTAGCCCAACTCGGCCAGAGCCGCCGCGGCCGACGCCCCGGCCAGCCCCGTGCCCACCACCAGGATCTTGAAGCGCCGCTTGTTGGCCGGATTGACGAGCTTCACCGAGAACTTGTGGTTGTCCCACTTGTCTGCGATAGACCCCTCGGGGACCTTGGCGTCCAGCGTGGCGCTCATCGGGCCACCCCCGCCGCCGTCGCTCGGGCCGGGGCCGCTCCGGTCGCCGTTGCCCTAGCCATCGTCGCCGCCGTCGCTCGGGCCGCTCCGGTCGCCGTCGCCCTGACCGCAGTCGCGCTCGCCACCAGCACCGTCATGCGACCACCCCGCTCTGCACCAGGATCGGGAAGCTGAGGTTGCCGACGAGGATCGCCCCGGCCACCACCGTGGCCAGCATCCGTCGCAGATGATTGAACCGGGGGTTGTTGACGCCCAGGGTCTGGAAGGCCGAGGCGATGCCGTGGTAGATGTGCACCGACAGCGCCACGTTGGCCACGATGTAGATGATCGCCACCGGGATCGACGACAGCGACTCCACCACGTTGTGGTACACGTCGCCGCGGATGTAGTCGTCGCCCAGCCACCAGCCCCAGGTGAGGTCGGCCAGGTGGAACAGCACGTAGAGCCCGATGATGGGGCCGGTCCAGCGCATGGTGCGGCCGGCGAAATTCACAGCCACGTAGTCCCGGCCGCCGGCGTAGCGCTTGTTGCCGCTCACCCAGTTCGCCTTGGGGCTGCTGCGCCGGCTCATCTCCTTGAGCGACCAGGCGCTGTGGATGTGCAGCACGAACATGGCCAGCAGGCCGACGCGCATCACCCACAGGATCAGGGTGCGGGGCACCAGGTGTCCGCCCAGGTCCCGCAGCGCCTCGGCGTACTCGTTCACCTGGGTCGGTCCCTCGTACAGGTGCAGGTTGCCGATCATGTGCACGATCACGAAGGCCAGCAGCCCCACCCCGGTGATGGCCATCACGTACTTCTTGCCGACCGCCGACTGGTAGATGTTCAGCGGCCAGGGAAGCTCCCGACGCCGCCGCCTAAGCGGCGGAACCCGCTCGCTGGTGCCCGCGCCCGCAGCCGCACCGGGGTGAAGGACCGTCTGCGCCATCGCCCAAAGCTATCGCCCCGCCGTCACCCCCGAAATCGGTGTGGATTTTGGCCCTCCAGGGGCGGTTTCGTCATCAATTTCGCTGTGGGTGGGGCATCATCCGAAATGGGTGTGGATTTTGGCCCTCCAGGGGCGGTTTCGTCGCCAATTTCGCTATGGGCGAGACATCAGCTCACCGTTGACGACAGGCCGCTGCCACGGTGGCGCACAGTCCGCGGGGATCGCCTACGTAGTGGCTCCAAGTGAAGTTGAGGACAGTCCAGCCCGTGATCGTGAGCCGGTTGCGGCGCTCGGGATCCGCGTCGAACGACACGCGGTTCAGATGCCAGAGCCTGCTGTCCAGTTCGATGGCCACTCGGCAGTCCGGATAGGCGAGGTCCACCTGAGCGACGAACACGCCGGCGGCGTTGCGGACGCGGTATTCCATGGCGGGCCGGGCGAGCCCGGACTCGACCAACAGGTCTGCCACCATGCGGCTCCAAGCGCTAAGCGGCACAGGATCGTCGCCGCGATCCTCGAGCGATGACCGGAAGGCGGCGCAACCGTCCCGTCCCCGGCGCGCGTGCGACACCAGCACCCGGTACAGGTCGGTAGTGCGCATCCGCCCGTCCCGCAACACCGAGTCGATCGCCTGGTCGAGACGCAGCCGATTCACAACTGCTGACACGTCGAGCAGCGTGCGGCCCAGTCCGGTCGTGGGCACTCCATCGCACTCGACCGGCCGGGCCAGGTCCATCTGGGTCGACTGGTGGAGTGTGGCCCCATTGATCGGCCGTGCCCTGCCCCGCGGAACGACTACCTCGATGCGGTCGAGACGGAATCCATCGATGCCTTGCAGCGCGGCCGCTGAGCGGTGGCTGGCCAGGGCTCGGTGTGCCAGGCAGACACCGAGCAGTCTGGCTATCGGAGTGTTCGGGGCTGCCCCGTGCCTGTAAACGCCCTGGGCAACGCGTACCCAATGTCTGGCCTGGACGCGCCCCCTGATCTGCTTGGTGGTCATGCCCGCGGCCAGGGCCTGTCCCCGGGTGATCAGTCCGTGCTGGCGCTGCATGCGTCCGAGGACCTGTGCCTCGCTCACACCGCTCGGTTCCTCGGAGACATCATTAAAATATATGAAAAATAATTATCTCTCGAACCTCTTTCCGAAATCGGTGTGGATTTTGGCCCTCCAGGGGCAGTTCCGTCATCAATTTCGGCGGGGGCGCGCAGTGGGTCGAGATTGGGTTCAGGCGACCATCGGCCGGTCGCCGGGCGGGTAGTTTCAACGGGTGACTGGTGGGGGCTCGATGCGGCTTCTGGACAACCGCGAGTTTGTCGAGGAACTGCGGCAGGCGCTGGGCTCGGCCGAGCGGCGGGTGCTCGTCCAGGTGATGACCTTCGACGGCGATGGCTCCGGGCTGGCCATAGCCGATCTGATGGTCGACGCTGCCGGCCGGGGGGTGGACGTGCGGCTGCTCGTGGACTGTTTCGCCCTGCGCTATGTCAGCGACCGGCTGGCCACGGACCCATCCGTGCGTGATGAGGTGGCCGAGACCGCCGCCATGTTCGAGCGGCTCAGAGCCGCGGGCGTGGCCGTCACGTTCACCCAGCCGTGGGGGCCGGTGCTGTTCTTCGGTCTGAGCCGCAACCACAAGAAGCTCTACGTGATGGACGGCCACGCCTACCTCGGCGGCATCAACATCAGCGACCACAACTTCGCCTGGCGCGACTTCATGGTCGGCGTCGAGGACCCTGCCATCGTGCAGGCCCTGGCCGAGGACTTTGCCCGAACCGAGCGCGGCGAGCGCCGCTCCGTGAACGGGTCTGTCATCACCAACGCGGAGATCGAGCCTGTTTTCGACGACATCGTCAGCGGCGCGGCCCGCAGCCTGGTGCTGGCGTCCCCCTACTCGCTCGATGTGGGGATCGTGAGGCTGCTCGAACACTCACAGGTCCCGTCCAAGACGGTGATCACGGCGCGGGACAACAACTTCCGCTGGCTGCGGGCCGCCGAGCCCTACCTCTGGGGACGTCTGGCCCGCGCCGGCGTGGAGCTGCGCACCTACCCGGACTTCTTCCATGCCAGGTTCCTGCTCGCCGATGACGACAGGCTGCTTGTGGGCTCATCGAACTTCAGCCGGCACAGCTTCCGCTGCAACCAGGAGGTCTGCCTGTTGATCACCGACGCCGAGTTCATCGCCGACTTCAAGGCCCGGATGCTTCCCGACACCGAGCCTCTCGAGCGTGCCCAGCCGCGGCGTGCCACTCGCGCCCGCGCCGCCTGGGGCCGTGTGGTCGCGCACGTCTACTTCCACGGCATCGTCGGCGCGGCGCAACTCGTCGCGCCCTACGCCCCCAGACTCGCCCGCCGCTGAGCCGCCGCCCCCGAGAGCATCCTCAAGGCTCGCCGCGTGACGGTGCGGGATGGTGTGTTCGAAATTGTGTGGTGCTGCTTCTGAGAGGCGTTGCTTCCTGTGTGGCGTTGCTTCCTGTGTGGCGTTGCTTCCTGTGTGGCGTTGCTTCTGAGAGGCGTTGCTCCTTTGTGTGGTGCTGCTTCCTGTGTGGCGTTGCTTGTTGTGTGGCGCTGCTTCTGAGAGGCGTTGCTTGTTGGGACGGTGCGGGGTCGTGGTGGAGCGGGCTGAGCTGCGCTCGGCGGGGCGGCGTCCTGTGGCAAGATTGCGCGCCCCCCGACTGGATGCCAAACTGATAAGCAGCGTTTATCAGAACGGGAATGACACAGTGGAGATAGCGAAGCTGGCGTGCACCGACCCGGTGATCTTGAACCAGTGGCACGTGATCAGCGCCCTCGACGAGATCGCGGTCGGCGTTGTGAGCGAGACCCTGCTGCTCGACGAGCGCGTCAGCTTCACCACCACCCCCGACGGCGAGTGCCACGCCTGGCGCTCATCATCGGCGGTCCCCGTCGGCGTGGCGGTCGATGCGGCCAAGCTGGACCGCGTCGAGGCCCTGCCGGTCAAGCCGAAGTACGGCTACCTCTGGACCAGCCTCGGGGATCCGCCCGACGACCTGTTCCCGCTGCCGGAGTACCACCATCCGAGGCGGCGCAACATGAACGCAGGCAGCGTCGGCGTGGCCACCTCCGCGCCCCGAGCGGTGGAGAACTTCCTCGACCTGGCCCACTTCCCATACGTCCACGAGGGTTCGCTGGGTGTGCCCCCCCACACCGAGGTAGTGGAGTACGACGTCGAGGTAATTGACGGCGAGATCCACGCCACCAAGTGCGACTTCATGGTGCCCAAGGTCGGGGTCAACTTCGACGCCCCGGTGGTGATGCGCTACCGCTACCGAGTCCCGCACCCCTACTGCGTGATGCTCTACTACGACAGCCTCCCCGACCCGTCGTTCGAGGACATCTGCGCCATCTGGGTGCAGCCCATGACCGCCGAGCTGGTGCGGGCCCACAACTACATGGGCGTGATCGACGACACCAGTTCCGACACCGACATCAAGGCGTACCAGCTGCTGATCTTCAGCCAGGACAAGCCCATCCTGGAGAACCAGCACCCCAAGCTGCTCCCGCTCGACCCCCGCGCCGAGACCCCGATACGAGCCGACCGCTCCGCCATCGCGTACCGGCGCTGGCTGGCCGAGCAGGGCGTCACCTACGGCGTGATCCCGGCTCCGAGCCGGACGTGATATGGGTGGCGGACGCGGCGTGGCGCGGGCTCTGAGGTGGTTCGGGGACATGGTTGGGTGGCGGCGGGTCTTGAGGTGGTTCGGCGATGTGGCTGCGTGGCGGCGGGCCTGAGGTGATCGACGACCCTGTACTGGTGAACGACTGGCACGTCGTCGCCCGCTCCTGCGATGCGCAGGAGTCGCAGGTGGCCGGGGCCCGCCTGCTGGGCGAGGACCTGGTTGTGTGGCGGCAGGGCGAGCGAGTGATGGTCTTCAAGGACCTTTGCGTGCACCGCGGCACCCGCCTCTCGCTCGGGCAGGTCACCGGGCTCGGCCTGGAGTGCCCCTACCACGGCTGGACCTATGACCGGTCAGGCAGCTGCGTGCACATCCCCTCCCGGCCTAGCCAGACGCCGCCGGCCCGAGCGTGCGCCACGGCGTACGCGGCGACGGAGGCTCACGGCCTGATCTGGGCCTCGCTCGGCCAACCCGACCGGGACGTGCCGCGCTACGACGAGTGGGACGACCCCGACTTCCGCCATGTCCTTGGCGGTCCGTATCCGATCAGGGCCGGCGCCCCCCGAGTGATAGAGAACTTCCTGGACGCCACCCACTTCCCGTTCGTCCACGAGGGAATCCTGGGCGACCGCGACTACGCCGAGCTCGGCGACTACGACGTGAAGACCGGTCCCGACGGCATCACGGCCTGCGACATCCGCATGTGGACGCCGAACCCCGACGGCTCGGGTGAGGCGAAGATTGCGCAATGGCTGTACCGGGCGCTGCGGCCCCTCACCGCCTACATCGGGCTGTCCGTTCCGGGCGAAGGGTCGCAGCGCTACACGATGTTCTTCGCGGTGACCCCCGTGGACGAGCACAACAGCGTCGGCTGGATGTGGAACTCGATGAACTACAACCACGACATGTCCGACGAGGTTTTCGGCGCCTACATCGACGAGATCGTCCTGCAGGACATCCCCATCGTGGAGTCGCAGCGGCCCGAGCTGCTGCCGTTGGAGCTGCAGGCCGAACTGCACGTGCGCGCCGATAAGACCGCAGTCGCCTATCGCCGCTGGCTAAGGGACCTCGGGCTCACGTTCGGCACATCGTGAGCCGTGGACACGTCGTGAGCTGCCGCTGGCACGTTCTGAGCTGCAGCAGGCACAGACGCGGCCCTCATGGCCGGGGCCCCGCTCAGCCGCGAGCCTGACGAGCTTCCGGCTAGCGCGGGGAACTGGGGAAGATCCCGGGCATCACCTCGAAGCCGGGAATCCGCCTCACGCGGTCGGTCCAGCGCCTCAGCGCCGGATAGTTGATCCGGGAGATCCCGCCCTCCTCCGACAGCACCACGTCGGGGAACAGGGCGATGTCGGCGATGGTGGGGTGGGCGCCGGAGCACACCCAGTCCCGGCCCTGGCGCTCGTGGAACCACAGGTGCTCATCCAGCACCCGGAACAGCCGGCGGGCGCCAGCCTGGCAGGCCTCCAGGTCGAAGTCGTAGCCGAGGTTGACGCACAGCCGGGCGGCCGACGCGGTGTTGGTGGTGCCCTCCGCGAACAGCATCCACTGGGCGGTCTCGCCGATCAGCTCCGGATCGCCGGTCGGATACCAGAGCCCGCTCGGGTCGTACTCGGCGGCCAGGTAGACGAGGATCGCGTGGGCGTCTCGCAGCACGAAGCCGTCGTCGTCGATGACGGGGATGTGGCCCAGCGGGTTGATCTTCTTGAACTTGGTGCGCTTGTGCTCCCAGCCCGGGAAGAAGTCGACGGGGATCGACTCGTAGGGAACGCCCAGGATGCTCATCATGAGCCGCTGCTTGTAGCAGTTGACCGACAGCACGTAGTCGTAGAGCTTGATCACCGCGGCCCGCCGGGCATGAGAGATCCAGCGAGGGACGGCGGCCCGCCGGGCATGAGAGATCCAGCGAGGGACGGCGGCCCGCCGGGCATGAGAGATCCAGCGAGGGACCGCGGCCCGCCGGGCATGAGAGACCCGCCCCGCCTCACAGGTCCAGCACGAGCCGGTCGGACTTGGCCCGGGAGACGCAGGTCATTATCCGGTCGCCGGCCCGGTGGTCGGCGTCGTTGAGGTAAACGTCCTGGTGGTCGGGCTCGCCGTCGAGCACGGTGGCGACGCAGGTGCCGCACGCCCCTTGCTCGCACGACGACGGCACGATCACCCCGTGCTCCCGCAGCACCTCGAGGATCGTCGTCCCCGAGGGAACGGTCACGGTCAGCGCCGAGCGGGCCAGCGCCACCTCGAACGTCGAGGAGTCGTCGATCTCGGTGGTGTTCTTGAAGTACTCGAAATGGACGGCGTCCTCGGGCCAGCCGGCCGTCGAGGCCTCCCGTCGGGCAGCCTCCAGCATCGGGCCGGGACCGCACACGTACAGGTGGGCGAAGGTCTCGGGCTCGGCCACCAGGCGCCGGACCTCACCGACCGTCTCATCGGGCGACAGGTCCAGATGGCGCACCACCGACCCGCCCAGCCCGTCGACCACGTCGGCGAAGGCGATGTGCTCGGAGGACTGGGCGAAGCAGTGCAGCTCGAAGGCGAGATGCATTCGGTCGAGCGCCTGGGCCATGGCCAGCAGCGGAGTCATGCCGATGCCGCCGGCCAGCAGGATCGTCCGGATGGCGTCGCGGCGCAGCGGGAAGTTGTTGCGGGGCTCGGAGACGGCCAGCACGTCGCCCTCGCGCACGGTCTCGTGCAGGCAACTCGACCCGCCGGTCGACTCGGGCTCGAGCTTGACGCCGATGCGGTAGTACCTGGACTCGCCGGGGCCGTTGGTGATCGAGTACTGGCGCACCAGCCCGTTGGGCAGATGCACGTCGATGTGCGCTCCCGGCTGGAACGTCGGCAGCACCCCCTCGATCGGAGCGAGCTCGAAAGCGGCGACGCCAACCGACGTCTCCCACTTGCGGCGCACCTCCACTCGCAGCGCGGGCTGGCGGCCGACCGGCGCGGCCGGCACCTCCGCCAGATGCAGCCGAACCTGCTGCAGGACCGGCACCATCGGCTCGGGCGCGGGCAGCAGGGCAGCCTCGGCCTCGATCGCCGCCACCAGCGCATTCATCTCCGTCGCGTGATGCCGCAGCACGGCCATCTGCTCGCCGGCCGGCGGCGTCTCGGTCAGCACGCCCCGGATCACACAGCGGCCCGAGTCGACCGGCTGCACGAAGAACACCGCGCACGACCGCGATCTGTCGGCACGGGCGGTCAGCGCCACCGAGTAGTCGCCGGCCCAGTCGGCCGACATCTCTGCCGACCCCGCATCGAGCTGCCCGGAGGGTCCGAAGCGGTGGGCCTGCAGGTGCTGGATGGTCAACTCCACCGGGGCGTCGACCGGCAGATTGCGCAGCCCGAACGGCGTGCCCGCTTCTAGGACGTCGATCGTGGGCGGCTCGCCCACCGGATCCTCGCCCGACCAGATCAACCCGTAGCGCTCCACCGAGGGGAAGGTGCGGTTGCAGATAGTGCGGGCCGGCGCGTCGGCCGGATGGGCCGGGATGTAGGTGCATCCGGCGGACCGGTTGGCGTAGCGCCAGCCGTGGTACTGGCAGCGGAGCTCGGTGCCGTCGTTGGATCCGATGGAGAGACGCACCCCGCGGTGCAGGCAGCGGTTCTCCCAGACGTTCACGAAGTCGTCGTCGGCCCGCCACACGGCGAGCTCCCGGCCCAGCAACTGGCCGTGGTACACGTGGCGGTAGGGCACGTCGTGCTCCGACGCCACCGGATGCCACAGCGTGAACGGGTCCGAGGCCGCCATGGTCACACTCCTTTCGGCCCGGGGCCGCGTCCCATCGCCAACGAACCCCAGCCGCTGGTGCTCATGCTTGCCGGGTCCTCGCTTGCCGGGTCCTCGCCTGCCTGACTCATACCTGCCTGCCCAGGTCGATGAACGGATACTCGCAGACTCTGGCCGCGGCCAGCCCCAATTCCTGCCCCCAGTAGTCGGCCCACACCACGGTCAGCTCGGTTCCTGCCTCGGCCAGCGCGGTCGGCACCAGCCCGAAGCCGATCAGCTGCGACATCGAGGGGCTCCAGGTGACGCTGCTGGCCCGACCCACCACATCCTCGCCGGCGCACAGCCGGAGGTGGTCCCATCTGACCCGGGGCGAGACGTCCGGAGCCCGGCCGGCGTCCATGGAGAGCTTGACGATGCCCTCTACGTCGAACGTCAGGCCGACCACTCGCCGGGCCGGGCCGCGGCGGTGCTCAGCCGCGAGGGCCTCGCGCCCGACGAAGTCCGCGGCCTTGTCCAGCTTCACGCAATGCCCCAGGCCCAGCTCGTAGGGGGTCACGAAGTCCGTCGGGTTGGGGGCGGTGTCGGCGCTGGGCGCGTCCGGCCCGGCGCTGGTGTAGTCGGCCGAGATCAGGATCAGCCCGGCCTCGACGCGAGCGATGTCGATGGCGTACTCACCCGCGGGCTGGATGCCGAAGGGCTCTCCGGCACGGGCCACGGCCTCCCAGACCCGCTCGCCGCCGGGCCGCTGCACCCACAGCTCAAAGCCCAGCTCGCCGGTGAAGCCCTGCCGGGCCACCTTCACCGGTGCGCCGTCGATCACGGCGGGCCGGAACCGCGAGAACCTCAGGTCGGCCCAGCTCTCGCCGGTGACCGACTCCAGCACGTCACGCGACCGGGGGCCCTGGATGGCGAGGATCCCGTGATCGTCGGTCACGTCTTCGATCTCGACTTCGAAGCCGTCGACGTGGTCGCGGAAGAACATCTCGCACCGGTCGCCGGAGAACACGAAGCGCTCCGGCTCAAAGCAGAACACGATGCCGTCCACCACGACCGTGCCGGCGTCGGTGCACCAAGGCGTGTACCACGCGCAGCCGACCTCCATCCTGGATGCGTCCCGGGTGATCAGGTGGTCGACGCAGGCCCGGGCGTCGCAGCCCCGGACCTCGATCTTGGGGATGGGCGACATCTCGTTCATGGACACCGCCGACCGGATCGCCCGCAGCTCCTCGAACGGGTCGGTGTAGACGTCGGGCACCACGTAGCCGCCCCAGCCGTACCACCACGGCGAGGCGTTCCTCGCAGCCGTGCTGCTGTGGAACGGCGTCCCCCGGAAGGCGTCTGCTGATCTCCTATCGCATTCGAGTTCTGTCATCGGCTCGCTGGCCGGTCCCGCCTCGGCAGGCGGTTTGAAACCGGCTGCCGAGGATGATAAGAAGCAGTTATCACCTTGTCAACGCACCTGGGGAGGGAGCAACTATGAGACGGGCCAGATGGTTCTTGGTCGTGCTAGCCGTGTTCGGGATGGTCGCGGCGGCGTGCGGAGGCGACGACGACTCGCCCACCCCGGCGCAGCCCGAGCCGACCCAACCCGCCGAGCAGCCGGACTCCGAGCCGGCCGACGACGGGGCTATGGACGACTCCGAGATGGCCGACGACGGGGCCATGGACGATTCTGAGCCGGCCGACGACGGGACTATGGACGACTCTGAGATGGCCGATGACGCCGCGGCGTCGGATGGAAGCGGCTTCTCGGTGGCCTTCGTCTTCGACCTCTTCGTCGAGGACGGCGGGTGGAACAGCACCCACTATCGGGGAGTCCAACAGGTGCAGGAGGCCTTCCCGGGCCTCGACGTGCAGATCGTGGAGGAAGTGTCTCCCGGTCCCAGCGCCACCAACGCCTTCGAGGACCTCGCCGAAGCGGGCGTGGACATGATCATCGGCACGGGCTACTACCAGCCCGACGCAGAGCCGGTCGCGGCCGAGTATCCCGACTCGATCTTCCTCACCTGGGCCGGCTGGACGATGACCGACAACATGGGCCACTTCGACGCGGCCACCGAGGACGGCCGCTATCTCGACGGGCTGATAGCGGGCAGCATCACCGAGGCCGGCGTCATCGGCTACCCGGCGGGCTTTCCCCTCGAGGAGGTCAACCGGGCGCTCAACGCCTTCACCATCGGCGTGCGCGAGGTCAACCCCGAGGCGGTCGTGCAGGTCGTGTACATCAACAGCTGGTACGACCCGCCCGTCGAGCAGCAGGCCGCCGAGGCGCTGGCCAACGCCGGCGCGGACGTGCTGGCCCACGAACTGAACTCCCCGGCGGTGGCGTCGGTGGCCGAGAGCCGGGGCCTCAACATCATCGGCTACACCTCGGACCGTTCCGATGAGGCTCCCAATGCCTGGCTGTCATCGTTCTCGTTCGAGTGGGGCCCCTACTACATCGACCAGATCCAATCGATGATCGACGGCAACTGGGAGCCCGCGCTCACCTACGGCGGCCTCGCCGACGGCTTGATCGGCAACGGCCCCTACGGACCGGATGTCACCGACGAGATCCTCGCTCTTGTCGATGATCGCCGCCAGCAGATCATCGACGGCACCTTCGACTACTTCGCCGGCCCGCTGGTCGACAACGAAGGCAACGTCCAGGTGCCCGAGGGCGGGACGATTCCCTGGGAGGAGCGCACGCTCTGCTGTCTGTGGCTCCTCGAGGGGATCGAGGGCTCCGTCAGCTGATCGCAGCGCCGGCCGGCCTTGACGGGTCGGCCGGCGAGCCTGCGGGGATCAAGAGGCCGAGCGGGTGGGCGATGAGTTCACGATGAGTTTGCAGGGCGTTGAGCGAGGCCGCGGCCCGAGCGGCCCGTGAGCGCAGCGAACAAGAGCGGGAAACAGGGCGCTTCATCGCGAGGACAGTCACCTACCCGCGCTACTTCTGAAGTCAGAGCCTTGGCTGCCGTCGGCGAGACGATCCTCAAGGTCAGCGACCTCAACAAGTCATTCTACGGGGTCGCCGCCAATGATCGGGTGAACTTCGATCTGCGTGCCGGCGAGGTCCACGGGCTGCTGGGCGAGAACGGGGCCGGCAAGTCGACGCTCTGCTCGGTTCTCGCCGGCCTGTACCGTCCCGACTCGGGCGCGGTGAGCATCGACGGGCAGCGGGTGAGCCTGCGCTCGCCCCACGAGGCGGCCGAGCACGGGATCGGCATGGTGTACCAGCACTTCCGCCTGGTGCCGAGCCTCACTGTGGCCGAGAACCTCGTGCTCGGGCTCAAGGACCAGGGCGTGCGCCTGTCGTTGCCGGCGGTGCAGAGCCGCGTGGCGGGCCTCGCCGACGAGTACGGCCTCAGTGTGAATCCGAGCTCCTACATATGGCAGCTGTCGGTGGGGGAGCAGCAGCGGGTCGAGATCTTGAAACGGCTGTACCGGGGCGCCCGGATTCTGATCCTCGACGAACCGACGGCCGTATTGGCCCCGCAGGAGTGCGACAAGCTCTTCGAGGTCATCCGCCACATGGCCGATCAGGACCACTCGGTGGTGCTGGTCTCGCACAAGATGGAGGAGATACTGGGCCACACCGACCGGGTGACGGTGCTTCGACACGGCCGCAACGCCGGCACGGTGTCCACCGCCGAGACGACCGCCGCCCAGCTCGCCACGATGATGATCGGAGCCGAGCATCTGCCCGAGGCCGGCGGGCATGAGCCGCGACGCTTCGACGAGGCCCCCGCGGTGTTGACCGTCCAGAATCTGGAGGTCACCGGGGACCGGGGCGTGCCCGCCGTCGACGGCGCGAGCCTCGAGGTCCGCCGCGGTCAGATCGTGGGCGTGGTCGGCGTGGCCGGCAATGGCCAGCGCGAGATGCAGGAGGCCATCGCCGGCCTGCGGGCCGCCAGGGGCGGCTCTGTGCATCTGGGCGGGCGCGACATCACGCCGGCGAGCCCGAGGGAGCGCTCCCGTGCCGGTCTGGCGTACGTGCCCGAGGACCGGCTCGGCACGGGACTGGCCAGCGGCCTGACTCTGGAGGAGAACCTCGTTCTCAAGAGCTACCGGGAGGCGCCGCACAGCCGCTGGGGGGTGATGTCGCCCCGAGCGGTCGCGTCCACCGCGAAGACCCTTGTGGACCGCTTCGACGTGCGGGGGGCCCGCTCACAGATGGCGGTGAGCCTCATGTCGGGCGGGAACCTGCAGAAGGCGATCCTCGCCCGCGAGCTCACCCGATCCCACGAGGTGCTGCTGGCGGCGTCGCCCACCAGGGGCCTCGATCTGGCCGCCACCGCCGCTGTCCGCGGCCACATCCGCGCCGAGACCGAGGCTGGCCGGGGGGTCCTGCTGTTCTCGGAGGACCTGGGCGAGATCACCGAGCTGTCGGATGTGATCGTGGTGATGTCGCGGGGCCGCATCGTGGGCTCGTACACGCCCGACACCCTCGACATCGAAGAACTCGGGCTGTTGATGACCGGCGCCAAGGATCACGCCGGATGAGTCTCCGAGTAGGGGTGGAGCCCCGCGCCCGGCCGGCGCTGGCGTTGAGGGTCGGCGTTCCCCTCGCGTCCCTGGCCGCGGCCGGGCTGGTCGGCGCGGTCGTCGTCGTCATCTCGGGCGCCGGCCCTGTCGACGCCTACCGGACCATGCTGGACTCCAGCCTGAACGGCTGGCGACCACTGACCCGCACTCTGGTGCTGGCCACGCCGCTGATCCTCACGGGCCTCGCCGCCGCGGTGGCCTTCCGCATGAAGATCTGGAACATCGGCGCCGAGGGCCAGCTCCACATGGGGGCGATCGCGGCCGCGGGTCTGGCCGTGGCCCTTCCGTCCGGCACGCCGAAGCTGCTGGTGCTGCTGGTGATCATGGTGGCCGGCGCGGTGGCCGGTGCGCTGTGGGCTGGGATCGCCGCCCTCCCGAAGGCGTACTTCAACACCAACGAGGTGGTCACCACGCTGATGCTGAACTTCGTGGCCCTGTACTTCATGAACTACCTGATCTTCGGCTCGGTCAGCTTCTGGCGCGACTCTGGGGCCGCCTTTCCTCAGGGCAAGATCGTCCCCGACGCTGCGCAGCTCCCGATCATCTCCCACCGGCTGCACTACGGGCTGCTGATCGCGCTGGCCGCCGCGCTTGTGCTGTGGTGGAGCCTGCGCGGCACCACCTGGGGGTTCGAGTTGCGCACCATCGGCGACTCCCCGTCGGCGTCCCGCTACGCGGGGATGAGCGTCAGCACCAAGATCCTGTCGGTTCTGGCCCTGTCGGGCGCGCTCGCCGGCCTGGCCGGAGCCATCGAGGTCAGCGGCGTGCTCAAGACCCTCGATCCTCGTGCCCTGGCCACCGAGTTGGGCTTCACGGGCATCGTGGTGGCCGCCGTGGCCCGGCTCAACCCGCTCGGCGTCGTTCCCGTGGCCATCCTGCTGGGCGCGGTGGCCACCTCCGGCACCAACCTGCAGACGATCGGCATAGAGGCTGAGATCGTGTTCCTGCTCCAGGGCCTGATCTTCCTGTTCGTGGCCTCGGGCGAGTTCTTCCTGGCCAACCGCCTCGTCGTCTCGGTCCGGCCGTCGTCGCCGCTGGTTGCGGGAGGAGGCCCAGCCGATGAATGACACCGTGCTGGTCTTGTCGATCGTCAGCGCCGTCGTCGCCGGCACTCCGATCCTGTTCGCGGCCCTCGGGGAGATCCTCACCGAGCGTTCCGGCGTGATGAACCTGGGCGTGGAGGGGATGATGCTGATCGGCGGCGTCACCGGCTTCTGGGCCGGAGTCCAGACCGGCAACCTCTGGATCGCGCTGCTGGCCGGCGGGCTGGCCGGGGCGGCGCTCAGCGGGGTCCACGCGCTGCTGGCCATCTCGCTGAGGGTGAACCAGATCGTGTCGGGCCTCGCCCTGGTGATCGTCGGAGGGGGACTGTCGGCCTTCTGGGGCAGCACAGGCGACGATCCGCTGATCCAGAGCTTCAACGGCGTCCGGGTCGATCCGGTCCTGCCCGCAGCCCTGCGGAACCTGCCCGCCGCGGGGCCCATCCTGTTCGGCCACGACCCGGTGGTGTACCTCTCGTGGCTGATCGTCGCGGCCGCCGGCTACTTCCTGTACCGCACCACCGGTGGCCTGTCGCTGCGGGCCGTGGGCGAGGACCCGGCCGCGGCCGACGCCGCCGGGTTGTCGGTGACGGCCATCCGCTACCGGTTCACGCTCATCGGCGGCTTCGGCGCCGGCGTCGGCGGCGCCTACCTGGCGCTGGTCGTGCTGGGAACGTGGCAGACGGGCATGACCGCGGGGGCGGGGTGGATCGCGGTCGCGCTGGTGATCCTCGCCGGGTGGCGGCCGTGGTTCGCGCTGCTGGCCTCCTACGTGTTCGGCGCGCTGCGCACCCTCGGCTTCACGCTGCAGATCGCCGGCGTGGAGGTGCCCTCGGACTTCTTGAACATGATCCCCTTCGTGGCGACGTTCCTCGTGGTGGTCGTCGTGTCGGCCAACCCGGAGCGCGCCCGGAGGGTGGGCGCGCCGGCCAGCCTCGGCGAGCCCTACTCACGCGAGGTCCGGTGACCGCCGGATGACTGGGATGGCTCTAGGCCGCCGGTATCACCCCGTAGGTGACGCCGAGGTCGCTCAGCCGGCGCCGGTAGGTGATCGAGGCCCGGTCGGAGCGGACCGGCGTCTCCGCCCGCCGCCGTGACCGATGATCTGGGCCTCAAGATCGGGGCCAAGGTCAAGGCGATCCGCTCGGAGCGGGGCCTGTCGGGCCGCAAGCTCGCCGCGGCCGCCGAGGTGAGCCAGCCGTTCCTGAGCCAGCTCGAAGCCGGGCGGACGTCGGTGGCCATCGCCACGCTGTACCGCATCGCCGCGGCTCTCGACGTGAGGCCGTCGGACCTGCTGCCCGATCCTCCCACCGATGCCGAAGTGGAGGTTCTGCGGGCTTCGGAGCTGATCAAGATCGCGGTGAGCGAGCTGCCCAACACCACCACGGCGCGCACGGCCTACCGGGGCGGCCGGCGCATCACCGAGCTGGGCGACTTCCGGATCGAGCCCGGGCCCGACGTCGACGAGTGGTTCGAGTCCGCTGACGACGCCGTGATCTATCTGATCGAGGGTTCGCTGCGGGTGGAGTTCAAGGATCGACCCGCAGTGGTCCTCCACGCCGGCGACGTCATGTTCCACTCGGCATGGGTCCAGACCCGCTGGCGCCTGGCCTCGGAGTCGCCGGCCCGCGTGATCCTCGTCGCGGCCGGAGGCTGACCGGCACCGTTCGTTCGTCCATCAGCAAACCGAGACTCACTCACCCACGAGCAAACCAAGACCCCCGATAGGAGAAGCCATGGGCACTGTCGAAGACCTCATTGACGCCATCCCCAAAGCCGAGCTCCACATCCATGTGGAGGGCACGCTGGAGCCGGAGCTGAAGTTCGCTCTGGCCGAGCGCAACGGCCTGGAGCTGCCCTACGCGAGCGTCGAGGAGATGCGCGCCGCCTACGACTTCGACGACCTGCCGTCGTTCCTGGGCCAGTACTACGAGGGCATGAGCGTGCTGCTCGTCGAGGACGACTTCTACGACCTGGCCATGGCCTACTTCACGCGGGTGGCGGCCCAGAACCTGGTGTACGTCGAGATGTTCTTCGACCCCCAGGCCCACACCACCCGAGGCATCGAGTTCGGCACGGTGATCACCGGGCTGCGCCGGGCCCAGACCGACGCCGAGCACCGCTTCGGCATCCGCTCCCAGTTGATCATGTGCTTCCTGCGCGACAGGTCGGCCGAGTCCGCGGCCGCCACATTGGAGCAGGCCCGCGAGTACCGCGACTGGATCCTGGGCGTGGGCCTCGACTCCGACGAGAAGAACAACCCGCCGGTCAAGTTCCGCGACGTGTACGCGGAGGCCCGGGCCCAGGGCTACCGGCTCACCATGCACTGCGACGTCGACCAGGAGAACTCGGTGGCCCACATCTGGCAGTGCCTCAACGACATCGGCGTCGAGCGGATCGACCACGGCGTCAACTGCCTGGAGGACGAGGAGCTCGTCGAGGAGATCAAGCGGCGGGGGCTGGGGCTCACCGTGTGCCCGATCTCCAACGCCTACGTCACCGACGGCAGCAAAGCCGCGGCCATCAAGACCATGCTCGACCGCGGCCTGCGCGTCACCGTCAACTCCGACGACCCCGCCTACTTCCCCGGCTACATACTCGAGAACTTCCAGCGGCTGCACTCCGAGGCCGGGCTGAGCGCGCAGGAGGTGGTGCGCCTGGTGCGCAACTCCTTCGAGGCGAGCTGGCTCGACGACGAGGGCCGGGCCGAGTACCTGCGCCGGGTCGACGCCTGCGCCGAGGGGGTTTGACATGGCCGCCCAGCCCTCGATCCCGGATCTGGTGGCCGCGGGGGCGGCCCGGGTGCCGGCCAGCGCCGTCGTGCGCGGCGGCAGGCTCGTCAACGTCGTGTCGGCCGAGGTCTACCCGGCCGACGTGGCCGTCTACGGCAACACCGTGGTGGCCATCGGCGACGTGTCGGCCCACATCGGCGACGACACCCGCATCGTCGAGGCGGAGGGACGGCACCTTGTCCCGGGGCTGTTCGACGGCCACCAGCACCTGGAGTGCTCGAAGCTGTCGATCACCAGCGCGGCCAAGATGCTGGTGCCGCTGGGGACCCTCAATGTGGTCTCGGGCCTCGACCAGATCCTGGTGGTGGCCGGACTGGACGGGGCCGAGGCCTTCCTGCGGGAGTCGCAGCGCACGCCGCTACGGGTGCTGTGGGGCGCTCCCTGCAAGACCCCCTACACCCTGCCCACCTCCACCGTGGGCCATTACTTCGGCCCCGACGACCATCGGGAGGCCCAGCGCTGGCCCGAGTGCGTCGGCGTGTGGGAGACGGTGCGCGAGTTCGTCGCCACCGGCGACCCCGACGTGCTCGAGGCCATGGAGATCGCCCGCGAGAACCGCCTGCCTGTGCTCGGCTGCGCGCCGATGGCCACCGGCGCCGACCTCACCAGCTACGCGTGCGCCGGGATCCGCCTCGACCACGAGAGCTACGACTCCCACGAGTGCCTCGAGAAGCTCCGCAACGGCATGTACGTGGTGATCCGCGAGTCGTCCTTCGCACACTTCTTGGAGGAGAACATCCGTCTCGTGCTGGAGCACGCACCCGGTGCGAGCCGGCGGGTGAGTTTCTGCACCGATGACGTGGTGGCCAGCGACGTGCTGGCCCGCGGCCATCTCGACAACATGGTGCGCATGGCTGTCGAAGCGGGCGTGGGCGCGATGTCGGCCATCCAGATGGCCACCATCAACGGTGCCGAGGCCTACCGGGTGGACCACATGATCGGCTCGATCTCGCCGGGCCGCTACGCCGACATCCTCTTCGTGGAGGACCTGAGCGACTTCAGGGTTTCGATGGTGATGGCCGGCGGACAGGTGGTCGCCCGCGACGGGGACATGAGCATCGATCTGCAGCCGCCGAGCCGCGACGGTCTGTTGACCGGACCGTTCCCCATGGCGCCCGCGGCCGCGGACGACTTCACGGTGCGCACCGATCTGCCCGACGGTCCGGTGGAGGTGCTGGCCATCGAGGTGACCGAGCAGATTTTCGTGCGCAAGCGCCGCGACGCCGTCCTGTGGGCCGCCTCGGGCCGGGTGGAACCCGACATCGACAACGACGTGGCCCTGGTCAGCGTGGTCGAACGATACGGCAAGAACTCAAACCGCCCGACTGCATTCGTGGCCGGGTTCGGGATTCGCTCCGGCGCGCTGGCGACCTCGAGCGCCCCCGATGACAACAACATCGTGGTGATCGGGGCGTCGGCTGAGGACATGGCGGTCGCGGTCAACCACGTCGCGGCCCACGGCGGGGGCCAGGTGGTGGTGGACGCCGGCCGGGTGGTCGAGTTCCTTCCCCTGCCTATCGGCGGGATCGTGTCCGATCTCGACCCGCTCGCCATGCTGGCCGCGGAGGAGCGGCTCGACCGGGCGGCCCAGGCTCTGGGGTGCCGGGTGGACTGGCCGTTCATGTACCTGTTCTTCCTGCCCATCACCTCGATTCCCGACTACGCCATCACCGACGTCGGAACGGTAGACGTGCTCGCCATGGACACCTTCGACCCGGTGCTCGGCCCGGCCGCACCATGACCGGCGCCGCAATCGACGAGGCCGAAATCGCCGTCCTCAGGAGGCACTGGCATCCGGTGGCCCGCTCCGACGCCATCGACTCCGGCCCGGTTGGGGTGGTGCTGCTGGGCGAGCCGGTGGTGGTGTTCCGCAGCGGCGGGCGGGCCTGCGCCGCGTCGGACCGCTGCCCCCACCGCGGCAGCCCGCTGAGCATGGGCTCCTACGACGACGGCTGCCTGGTGTGCCCCTACCACGGCCTGCGCTATTCGGCCGACGGGCAGTGCGTCGGCTTCCCCGCCCGCCCCGACGCCCGGCTCCCGCAGCGGCTGAGCCTCCACACCCTCCCCACCCGGGAGAGACACGGGTTGATCTGGGCGTGCCTGGACGAGGCGGCCGCCGACGATCCGCCCGACTGGGAGTTCTACGACCGGCCCGACGTGCAGACCTTCCAGATCGGCCCGGTGCGCTGGGCCGCGTCGGCCAGCCGGGTGGCCGAGAACTTCAACGACATAGCCCACTTCTCGACGATCCACCGGGTCACCTTCGGGCCCAGCGACCGGCCGGTGGACCCCCAGAAGGTCACCGCCACCGACGTCGGCTTCACATCCACCGCCGGGGTGTTCCAGCAGTACCGCAACACGCCCGACGGCTCGGTCGCGGAGGTCGAGGCCGCCTACCGCTACGACTTCACGTTCCCGTTCTCGTCGATGCTCACCATCACCTACCCCGACGGCGAGATTGAATGCATCCAGCTTGCGGCCATGCCCGAGCCGGCCACCTCGTGCCTGGTGTTCCAGCAGAGCGCCCGCACCAACCTGGGAGGCGACCCCGTCGAGCCGTGGCGGGACTTCCAGGCCGCGGTGAACGAGGAGGACAGGGTGATCTGCGAGGCCCTGCGACCGAGGGAGGTGTCGTTCCGCCTCGACGACACCGGCGAGATCGCCCTGCCCACCGACGCCTTCTCGATCGCCTACCGGAGGCTCTGGAAGTCCCTCTGCTCGACGCCGCCGTAGCTGCCCCTTCGCGGCCCTGGGTCTGCGCTCAGTAGATCACCGTGGTGTAGCGGTTGGTGGCGAACACCGCGGGCTCGCCGTCGGATCCGCGGCCGGCGGTGAGGGTCAGCTCCACTGTCAGCGGACCGGGCGGGGTGCCCAGAGGCACCGGCGCGTCGATGCGGCCCACCAGAACGCAGTCGTCCGCGGTGGCCGTGCCGGCCCAGCGCTGCTCGCTGATCACGATGTTGCCGGGTCCGAGGACCCGGGCCCGGACCTGAATCTCGTCCACTTGGGCTCTGGTGTCGTTGACCACGTGGACGGCTAGATCGAGGCCGTCCCCGCCCTGCACCGACGCCGGCAGCGGATCGGCTACCACGATCAGCGGCCGGCATGCGTCCACCAGTGCCTGCCACCCCGGCCTCGGCCTCCGCAGGCTGTCCAGCACGCCGAAGCCGCCGGCCGCGGCGCTCTCGGAGCGGCCGGGGCCGGCGCCCACATCGGCAAGGGCGTGCAGCAGGAACCCGCCCGTGGGCCGGTACTTCAAGCGGCGCAGGATCTCGATGGTGGTCTTGACGACCTCGGGCTGGTCCGCGCTCACCGGCGTGCCGAAGGCCGAGACGAACTGGCCCAGGGTCGGCATCCTGGCCAGCGTCGGGGCCAGATCGGCGGCCCGCCCGCCGTGAAGGCCGAACCACAGCTGGCTGGTGGTGCCCTCCAGCGACGGGAAGTGCGGCGGCACGCCGGTGTGATGCACCACCGGACGCGAGCCGTCGCAGCGCGACAGCACCCGGCCCAACCGCCGATCCAGCACATCGCGGTTCCAGGACGGCCCGAGCCGGCTCACTGCGGGCGGCGTGGCTGAGGGGCGCTTGGCGCGGGGGAACGGCTCGTCGTGGGCGCACCACACCGCCACCGACGGATGATGCCCGAGCAGGTCCACCGCCTCGCGGGCCTGCCGGCGGGCCTCGCCCACCACGCTGCGGCTCATCACCCCCCGAAGCGGCAGATCCTGCCATACCAGCATGCCCAGCTCGTCGGCGGTGTCGTACAGCTCGGGACGGGCGATGTGCGCCAGCGGCCGGATCATGTCGAGACCGGCCTTGCGAGCCGCCCTCACGTCGTTGGCCACCTCCGACGGCGACGCCGCGCCCAGCAGCCGCCGGGTGGGCAGGAGGTTGGCGCCCTTGACGAACAGGCGCTCGCCGTTGACGTGCAGCACCCAGCGGCGCATCTCCACCGAGCGGAACCCGATCCGGAAGAGCCTCCGGTCGTGGACGTCTCCACCGACCATGGCCTCCATGGTGAGATCGCACAACCGCTGCTCGCCCAGCGCGTGGGGCCACCACAGCGGCGGATCAGCCACGTCCACGTGCCACTCGACCCGGTTCTCGCCGTCGGCTGCGTGGTGGTCGTGGGTGTGCTCGGCGCCGGCAACTCTCGTGCGCAGATGCACGGCACCCCCGCCGGGGACGTCGAGCACTGCCCGCAGTTCCAGCCGTGCCGAGGTCCGCCCGTCGCCTCGGCCCCGGCCTCTGTGGTCGGGGGCGCCGACCTCGGCGCACACCGCCCGAGCGTGGCGGATCGCCACCGACCCGCTGGAGCGCAGGCGCACCGGCCGCCACACCCCGCCCACGATCAGGTCGTCGACCCCGCACAGCTCCGGGTCCTGGAGCGCGCCGGTGAGCAGGGTGCGGTTGTCGGGGTCGCCGAAGCGGCGGCAGGTGGCGTCGACGGCCAGCAGATGGTCGGACCGAGCCGCCAGATGCTCGGTGACCTCCAACTCGTGGGGCACGAAGTACCCGTCGGTGTGGCCCATGTAGGAGCCGTCGAGCCAGATGTCGCCCTGCTGCGCCAGCCCCTCGATTCTCAGCCACCAGCGCCGGCCGCGGCCATCAGCAGCCCCGGAGGCACCGGCCGCCTCCTGTGGCCCCTCGAAGCGATGCCGGTACAGCACCGACTCCTCGCCGGCGAGGTCCGGGTCCCCGCTTCCGGGCGGGGCCTGAGCCCAATGGCCGGGCACCGCCATCGCGGCCCAGCCCGAGTCGTTGTAGTCGAACTCGTGGAACGTGCGCCGCCGTCCCTCGGTGGCCGCGGCGACCCGCCACGTACCGCCCAGGTCCATCCGCCCACCGTATCCGGCGGTCCCGTTCTCGGTCGGGGCCGAAGACTGCTGCGCGCCCCCGGTGGGGGAGTTGTTGGTCGGGGCCGAAGACTGCTGCGCGCCCTCGGTGGGGGAGTTGTTGGTGGGGGCCGAAGACTGCTGCGCGCCCTCGGTGGGGGAGTTGTTGGTGGGGGTCGAAGACTGCTGCGCGCCCTCGGTGGGGGAGTTGTTGGTGGGGGTCGAAGACTGCTGCGCGCCCCCGTTGGGGGAGTTGTTGGTTGGGGGGTCGGCGTCTCTGTGGTCTCTCGGCGCCCCCGTTCTTGGTCGGGGCCGGACGCCGCTAAGGTTCCGGCGATGTCAGCGCCGCGACCGAGCACCCTCGGCGAACTGCGGGCCTCCGGCTGGACTTCGGTGCCGGTGCGCCAGGAGCTGCGCCGCAACGCGGTGGCCCGGATCCGCTCGTCCGAGCCCATGTTCGACGACGTGCTCGGCTTCCACAACACGGTGATCCCCCAGGTCGAGAACGCCCTGCTGGCCGGTCACGACATGATCATGCTGGGGGAGCGGGGCCAGGCCAAGACCCGCATGATCCGCGGCCTCGTCGGTCTGCTCGACGAGTGGCTGCCGGTGGTGGCCGGCTCCGAGATCAACGACGACCCCTACGCCCCCGTCTCCGCCCACGCTCGCGCCCTGGTGGCCGAGCACGGCGACGACACCCCGATCGCCTGGATCCACCGCGACGACCGCTACGGCGAGAAGCTGGCCACGCCCGACACGTCGATCGCCGACCTGATCGGCGAGGTCGACCCCATCAAGGTGGCCGAGGGCCGCTACCTCTCCGACGAGCTCACCCTGCACTACGGGCTGGTGCCCCGCACCAACCGGGGCATCTTCGCCATCAACGAGCTTCCCGACCTCGCCGAGCGCATCCAGGTGGGACTGCTCAACGTGCTCGAGGAGCGCGACGTGCAGATCCGGGGCTACAAGGTCCGCCTGCCCCTCGACGTGGTCCTGGTGGCGTCGGCCAACCCCGAGGACTACACCAACCGGGGCCGGATCATCACCCCGCTCAAGGACCGCTTCGGTGCCCAGATCCGCACTCACTACCCCCGCGACGCCGAAACAGAGATCGCCATCGTCGAGCAGGAGGCCTACCTCGGGTCGGCCCGCGGCCCGGCCGCAGCCGGGGCCGGGTCCGATACCGCGGCCGGCGATGCCAGCCTGTCCGACACCGCCGGCCTTGCGGTGACGGTGCCCTCGTTCATGACCCGGATCGTGGTGGCCATCACCCGCGCCGCCCGGTCCAGCCCGCACGTTTCGCAGCGCTCGGGGGTGTCGGTGCGACTGAGCATCTCCAACTCCGAGACGATGGTGGCCAACGCCATGCGCCGTGCGCTGCGCAGCGGCTCCGACCATGTGGTGCCCCGGGTGACCGACCTCGACGCGCTGTCCGCCTCGACGGCGGGCAAAGTGGAGATCGAGACGCTGGAGGAGGGCCGCGAGACCGAGATCCTCCAACGGCTGGTCAGCTCGGCGGTGCTGTCGGTGTTCAAGGACAGCGTGCCGCCGGATCTGCACCGCGCCGTTGTGGACGCCTTCGACGAAGAACTGGTGGTGGACGTGGGCGACGATGTGGCCGACACCGACTACGCGGCGCTGCTGGCCGAGGTCCCGGCGCTGACCGCCCCGGTGCAGGCTCTGCTGGCCGGCGACGACGCAGCGGAGTCGCCCGCCATGGTCGCCTCGGCGGTGGAGCTGGTGCTGGAGGGCCTGCATCTGTCCAAGCGCCTCAACAAGGACGCCCAAGGCCCCCAGGCCCAGTACCGCTCCCGCTAGCCCGGCGCCTGCGCCGAAGCTCTGGCGAACGCGGCGAAATTGGTGGCGAAACCGCCCTCAGAGGCCCACAATCCGCATCAATTTGGCCGAGCTAGTGCATGCTCGCGGTAGTGATTTGGCTGTGTTGGGGTTGGGTCGTGACTGTGCCGGTGGTGGTGGAAGTGTCGGATGCTGATCGGGCGGTGCTGGAGGCGCGGGTGTCGGCGTCGACGACGCCTCGGCGTGACTGGCAGCGGGCCAGGGTCGTGCTGATGGCCTCTGAGGGGTTGTCGTCGCCGGTGATCGGTGAGGCGGTGGGGCTGAACCGCAACCGTGTGGACGCGTGGAGGCGCCGCTACGCCGAGGGGGGCGTCGACGCGCTGGCGGACCGGCCGCGCTCGGGGCGGCCGCGGGTGTATGGGCCAAAGGAGAGGCTGATGCTGGTCAAGACGATCACGACGCGCCCCGCGGAGCCCGGCCGGCTCGGGCCGCGCCGCATCAAGGCCCGCATGTCGATGCCGGAGGCGGCGCGGCGGCTGCGCGAGCGCCACGGCATCGCCATCTCGGACTCCCAGGTGTGGCGGATCTGCCAGTCGATGAGCCTCAAGCCGTGGCAGGTCCGGTCATCGATGACCTCCCATGACCCCGACTTCGACGACAAGGCCGTCGACATCTGCGGCCTGTACTTGCAGCCCGAGGACAACTGGGCGGTGTTCAGCCACACCAGCGACCTCGCCGGAGCCATCCTCGACTACATCGACGACTACAACAACCGAGCCCAACCCTTCAAATGGACCTACCAAGCCACCAACCCCACCAACAAGGTCGCCGACGCCGGCGCCATCGCCTACCGCCGCCTACTCAAGGAGGAACTCGGCCTCGCCTACGTCTGAACACTCAGAAGGCAGGGCGAACTCCCGCAGGAACGTGATGAACGCGAGGCCCAGGCCCCCGAGCAGCGCGGGTCGCAGGATGGGAGCACGACGGGCCCGGGTCCGGGCGGATCGCGGTGGAAGCGGCCCGATCCGCGGTCTCCCCTCGAGCAAGTCAAGCTTGAGGATCGCCATACAACCTCGTCGTGCTTGCCGGCCCGCCTGAGCTTGCGCTGCTGCTCTCTGTCGTCCATAGGATCTTCCTCTCACGAAAAGACCCCGACTGTCAACAACCTCCATCAGTTCTAGATGAGGGTGTGACGGTGCAGCGTCACGCTGTAAGCAGGACTGCGGGAATCACACCTATGCCGTCGGTGCGGCGGTAGGCCTCGGGCCCGGTGGTGATGACGGCGGCGTCGAGCAGGTTGGGGCCGATCCGCTCAGCGAGCCAATGCAGGTGCTTTACGTCACGGTCGTCGATGAGAGCCGAGAGCTTCACTTCGAGCGCGACGATCCGGCCGTCGGCTCGTTCCACGATCAGGTCCACCTCCTGCTCTCCGGCCCTCGTTCTCAGGTGGGACACACGGGCCTCGTTTGCTTGGGCGTATACGCGCACCGACAGCGTGACGAGGGACTCGAACAGCGCACCGAGCAGCGTGCCGTCACGGGGGATTGCGGGACCGGCGTCCACGCCATCGATCAGCGCTTCCGTACCGACACCAAGAAGTCGCGCCGCTAGGGCGGGGTCGGCAAGCTGATGCACAGGTGAAGCAGCCAGACGCCGGAACCGGTTGCTGGTCGGCAGCCAGGCGGGCACTTCATCGATCATCCAGAGCTGCTCCAAGACACGGCGGTAAGCCGTCGTTGTCGACCTGGCTGGCTTGTCGAGCTCACCTGGTGTGGCCGCGTCCCGGATCGTGTCGTAGGACGCCGAAGTTGAGGTCGCGGCCGCGAACGCGGTCAGCCAGCGCTGTAGCGACCTGCGGTCGCGAACATTGCGGCCCAGGTCGTTGAAGTCATGTTCGACGATGCGCTCGAGATAGCCGTCAAGCTGGACCCTGAGGAGGCGGGGCGAGAGGGTTCGCATGGCGGGGAAGCCTGACCGGACGATCTCGTCGGCGTAATCGGCGAGGCGCACGCCGGAGGCACCCTCCAATCGGGGCCGCCGACCGCTAAGCAGACCAGCGAGAGGGACGGTCGCCTCGGTCAGGCTGCGTTCTGCCAACGACAACGGCCGCATCCTCACGGTGACGATGCGCCCTGCGCCGGTGTGGGTCGGTGCCTCCGCTGGAGCGGCTGAACCGGTCAACAAGAACCGCCCCGCCGCGGGATCGCGATCCACGTCACGCCGGACCAAGTCCCACGAGTACGGCATCCGTTGCCACTCGTCAATGAGGACCGGGGGCTCACCGGCGACGAGGCGCTCGGGCTCGGCTCGCAAGATCTCCATCCGAAGATCATCGTCAAGGCGGTGGACGGTCCCGGCTCTGCGCAGTGCAGTCTCGGTCTTGCCTACGGCCCTCGGACCCTCGATCGAAATCGCGGGTAGTCCAGCAAGCAACTCGTCCAACTCAAGTTCGACGGTTCTTGGAAGATAGCTTTCCATTGGCGTTGATCATACATACTGGACGGTAGTTATACTACAAATTGGACGTGTGTGAAACTACCTATTGGAAGTTGTACGCAATACAAATTGGACGTGTGTGAAACTACCTATTGGAAGTTGTACGCAATACAAATTGGATGATCTTGCATCGTCGATTGCTGCGCGCCATTCGCGACGGCTGCCGGAACGGCGGGTCAGAAGGTGTTTCGGGCTTTGAGGACGAAGCGGAGGATCACCATCCGGAGCATACCGGCGACCCACAGGCCCACCGAGATGGCGGCCACGAACGGCAGCCGGCCGTTGGAGTAGAAGCTGTACATCACGGTGGTGATCACCTCGGTGCCGGAGCGGAACAGGAGCACCGACAGGGGGAACTCCCGCATGTAGGTGATGAACGCCAGGATCAGGCCCCCGAGCAGCGCGGGCCGCAGGGTGGGCAGCACGATCCGGCTCATGGTGGCTATGGTTGCCCGCGCCCGAGATACGGCTGGCGTGCTCCAGGGTCGCTGACACGCGTGTGAGCGTTGTGACCTCGTGTTTTTGTGTGTTGTGCGTGGCTGCGGTTTCTATTTGCGTTCTTTGTGAGGGGGGTCGGGGCTAGCCGTTGTTAAGTGTCCAGTACGCACCCCTGCCGTGGCCATCAACGCGGACGAGCCCAGCGTCCCGCAGACGGATCAGCACTTCACGCGCGTCTTTGGGGGTAATGCCCAGACGACTAGTGGTCACGCGCGGAAGTAGTGTTGCTGTTGGTGGGGTTGGTGGGGTTGGTGGGGTTGGTGGCTTGGTAGGTCCATTTGAAGGGTTGGGCTCGGTTGTTGTAGTCGTCGATGTAGTCGAGGATGGCTCCGGCGAGGTCGCTGGTGTGGTTGAACTCGGCGGTGTCGAGGAGTTGGCGGGTGAGGATGGAGAACCACATCTCGATCTGGTTGAGCCACGGGGCGTGGGTGGCGCTGCGGTGCAGGAACACGCGGTGGTGGTCGTCGAGGAAGGCCTCCACGGCGGCGGTGCCGTGGGTGGCGAGGTTGTCGACGATGCAGTGCAGCTCGAGGTGCGCGGGGACCTGCGAGTCCAGCTCGGCGAGGAACGCGACGAAGTTCTGCGAGCGGATCGAGTCCGTGGGCGCGGCGACGACTTTGCCGGTGGCGCACTCGAACGCGGCGAACAGCGACACGGTGCCGTGGCGGCGGTACTCGAACTCCTGTCGGGCGGCGAGCCCCGCGGGGCGCGCCGCCCGGGTGGCCCCGACGCGGCTGCGGGCCTGTATCGCGGTCTTCTCGCCGACGCTGAACACCGCCCAGTTGTCCTCGGGCTGCAAGTACAGGCCGCAGACGTCGACGGCCTTGTCGTCGAAGTCGGGGTCATGGGAGGTCATCGATGACCGGACCTGCCACGGCTTGAGGCTCATCGACTGGCAGATCCGCCACACCTGGGAGTCCGAGATGGCGATGCCGTGGCGCTCGCGCAGCCGCCGCGCCACCTCCGGCATCGACATGCGGGCCTTGATGCGGCGCGGCCCGAGCCGGCCGGGCTCCGCGGGGCGCGTCGTGATCGTCTTGACCAGCATCAGCCTCTCCCTTGGCCCATACACCCGCGGCCGCCCCGAGCGCGGCCGGTCCGCCAGCGCGTCGACGCCCCCCTCGGCGTAGCGGCGCCTCCACGCGTCCACACGGTTGCGGTTCAGCCCCACCGCCTCACCGATCACCGGCGACGACAACCCCTCAGAGGCCATCAGCACGACCCTGGCCCGCTGCCAGTCACGCCGAGGCGTCGTCGACGCCGACACCCGCGCCTCCAGCACCGCCCGATCAGCATCCGACACTTCCACCACCACCGGCACCGTCACGACCCAACCCCAACACAGCCATATAACTAACGCGAGCATGCACTAGGCCCCGCCAGCCCCGGAGATCGCGGCGGCCAGGCGTTGCGCTGACGGCTTGACCGCCCGGTCGCGGCCGATCAGGCCCCGGGGCGCCCCGAAGCCCAGGGCCCACTCATAGCCGTCCACGGCGCTGTCGTGGAAGTAGCCCCGCAGGCCTGAGGCCCGGGCGTCGGCCACCGCCGGCAGCGACGCATCCAGCAGCGTGTCGCGCCAGTCGTCGTCATCGGTGGGCACCCCGTGGGCGGCTACCACCACCCCCCGCCCCGGCATAGCGTCGATGGCCCGGTACACGGCCTCGCCCAGCTCGGCCGGCTCCGGTGCGAAGCCCGCTGCCGAGCGCCGGGCCGACGCCGGCCAGCTCACCAGGCGCCCCGCCTCGGTCACCCCCACCGGGTGGTCGTGGCTCAGCCCCACCAGCTCCGGCCCCTTCTCGAAGAACGGCGCCGCCACCGGCACCCGGCCCGGCACCTCCACCGCCCCCTCGCGCAACGCCCGCGTCCAGGTGCCCCACAGCAGGTCGTCCCAGCGCCGAGCCTCGATGGCGGCAGCGTCGGCGTACTCTCGTCCCACCGGCGAGGGTTGGACCGTGGGGGCACCGAACACCGCCATCACCGGCTGCGGGCCCGACTCCAGCAGCCGGCAGGCCTCGTGCAGGGCCAGCATCGCCCCCTCGGCTGCTGCCGCGGTGGCCTCGGGGATGCGGCGCCCGGGCGGCCGGGTGCCCAGGCCGTAGCCGCGCACGGCCCAGCCGATGGGATCCTCGATCGGGCACCAGCCCGCCGCTCTGCCGTCGAAGGCCTCGGCCATGCGGTCCACGTGACGGGCCCACCAGCGATGGCGGGCCACCTCGTCGGCGTGGCCGCCCTCATCGTCGAGATACCAGCCCGGCAGAGACGTGTGGTGCAGGGTGAGCCACACCCCCAGCCCCTCGGCCACGGCTGCGTCGACCAGGTCGAGGTAGCGGTCGAGGGCGTCGTTGTCGGGCCGTCCGGCCACCGGCTCGACTCGGGCCCACTCCACCGTGAGGCGCAGGCTGTTGAGCCCCAGCCTCCGCAACTGGGCCAGATCGTCGCGGAAGTCGCGGGCGAAGCCGGCCCCGTCGCCCGAGCGCGGCGCCCGGCCGTCTCGCTCCCACACCGACCAGTCAGCCGACGGCGCCACCCCCTCGGCCGACACCGACGACGCCCCCGCCCCCCACAGGAAGCCGCTGTCCGCAACCGTCACGTCAGCGGAGTTTCGCCAAATTGACGCAGTTGAGCCCCTCTGAGGTGGTCAACTGCATCAATATCGTTCTGCTCGGCGCTGCGAACCCCTCAGCGGGCGGTGAACACGCCAGCGTCGAACACCACCCGGTCGCCCACGCAGGTCTGGAACAGCGTGGTGTCGCCCTCCACCCACATGCGCACATCCATCCGCTGGCCGGGCAGCACCGGCGCCTTGAAGCGCCCGCCCATCGAGCCGAAGCGGGCCGGGTTGCTGTCGCACAGCGTGTGCAGCAGGGCCCGCCCCGTCACACCGAAGGTGCACAGCCCGTGAAGGATCGGGGTGTCGAATCCGGCCATCGCCGCGAAGGCCGGATCGGAGTGCAGAGGGTTGCGGTCGCCGTTGAGGCGGTACAGCAGAGCTAGGTCGGTGCGGGTGTCGTAGCCGGTCACGTGGTCGGGCTCGCGATCGGGCTGCCGCCAGGTGCTGGACGGGCCCCGGTCCCCGCCCCAGCCCCCTTCACCGGAGATGAACAGCCCGGCTCGGCTGGTCCACACGGGCTCGCCGTCGTGGCTGCGGGCGTTGGTCTCCAGCACCACCAGGGCGGCCTTGGTCTTGTCGTAGATGCCGGCCACCCGGGCCTGGGCCACCGCCGAGCCCTCGACCGGCAGCTCCTGGTGCAGTTCGATGTGCTGGTCGCCGTGCAGCAGCGCGGCCAGATTGAAGTCCCCGTAGTCGGGCATGCTGCCAGCACCCATGACCACCACCTGGGTGGGCAGCGCCCGCTGAGGGGTGCCCCGGGTGTTCTCGGTGGTGAACTCCAGCTCGAAACCGGTGGGATCCGACGCCCCGGCGCCCACGCCCAGTGCGTAGAGCAGGCTGTCCTTCGAGGTCCAGCTGATCTCGGTCTCTTCTCCAACGGCCCCGGCTGCGTCGGGATTGATGGGCATGACACCTCCACTCGTCGCCGGCCGCCCACGCTAACCGCCCCGTACTCTGCCCGGTACTGAAATGCCGCTGGGGCTTCCGTTGGCGGTGCCTGCCCGGTCCTGAAATGCCGTTGGGGCTTCCGTTGGCGGTGCCTGCTCCGTACTGAAATGCCGTTGGGGCTTCCGCTCGCGGCACGTGCCGCGTACTATTGCATCGGTGACTATCCGCCGCGACGCCGCGTTCGGTTCGCGCCACGAGTGCGACCTGGAGGCGTTCGTCGCCCTAGTCGAGCAGCCCATCAACCCCGCCGACTACCCGCTGGCTGTGCGGATCACCCAGGGTGTCCCCGCCTACGATGCAAGCACTCTGGCCCACGGCCCCACTCCAGACGCCGAGCACCGGGCTGCGCTGCGCGACGAGCTCTCCAGAGCCCTCGTCGAGGGACCCGGCGTCGTGCTGCTCGAATCAGCCCTGCCGTCCTCCGCGGTCGATCGGGCGTCGGCGGTGTTCTGGGACCTGATCGCGGCCCAGCACGCCCAGGGCGGTCCCGCCGGCGACCATTTCGCCAAGCCGGGTGCCAACGACCGGTTGTGGAACGCCCTGGAGAAGCTGGCCACCTCCGACCCGGACGCCTTCATCGACTATCACCGCTCCGACGCCATAGCCGTGGCCTGCGAGGCGTGGCTCGGTCCGCGCTACCAGCTGACCGAGCAAGTGAACGTGGTCAACCCGGGAGGGGAGGCCCAGCACCCCCACCGCGACTACCACATGGGCTTCCTCACCGACGACGAGGCCGAGCAGTTCCCGCTCCACGCCCACCTGCTGTCGCCGCTGCTCACCCTTCAGGGCGCCATTGCCCACTGCGACATGGGCACCGAGACCGGCCCCACCATGTACCTGCCCCACTCCCACAAGTACGAGCTGGGCTACCTGGCGTGGCGCCGTCCCGAATTCATCGAGTACTTCGCCCAGCACCGGGTGCAGCTGCCGCTGCGCACCGGCGACGCCGTGTTCTTCAGCCCGGCCATGTTCCACGCCGCCGGCCACAACCGCACCTCCGGCGTGCGCCGCATGGCCAACCTGCTGCAGATCTCCTCCGCGTTCGGCCGCGCCACCGAGGCCGTGGACCGCGCTCGCATGGTCAACGCCGTGTATCCGTCCCTGCGGTCCCAGCTGGCCTCGGGCCTCGACCGGGCCGCGGCCGCCAACGTGGTGGCCGCCTGCGCCGAGGGCTACGCGTTCCCCACCAACCTTGACCGGGACCAGCCGGTGGACGGGCTGGCCCCGCCGTCGCAAGCCGACCTGATGAACAGGGCCCTTGACGGGGACTGGACCCCCGAGCGTCTCCGCCAGGAGCTGCACCGCCACGCAGAGCGCCATCGCAGCGCAGTAGGGGAGGACGATTCGCGCTTCGCTGGCGATGCCAATGCCGGGACTGCTGCCGGAGCCGGTGACGGGCAGGCCGGGGCGGGCTCTGCGGGGGTCGGTGACGGGCAGGCCGGGGCGGGCTCTGCGGGGGTCGGTGCTGGGACTGCGATCCTGGTCGGTGGTTTCGGCCCGGCCGCCCGCACCACGGTTAGTGAGATGCTGGCGGAGGCCCGTGCCGGTCTTCGGCGCTTCACCCCGGCAGAGCTGGCCGCGGCCATGGAGTCCCGAGCCGAGCCCGGCTCGGACGGTCCTCTGCTGGTGATCGACATCCGGGACCGTGACGACCGCGAGCGCACCGGCATGATCGCCGGCTCGGTCAGCATCCCGCTGCTGGTCCTGGAGTGGCGTTGCGACCCCACTTCGGGCCACTCGCATCCCGCGGTCCGATCGCTCGACCAAGCGGTGGTGACGGTGTGCAACGAGGGCTACACGTCGAGCTTCGCGGCTGCGTCGCTGCAACGTCTCGGCTTCTCGCGAGCGGCCGACTTGGAGGGCGGAGTCGAGGGCTGGGCCGCCGCCGGCCTGCCCGTAAGGGCTGCTTCGCCTCCCACTTAGCCCCGCCGCCGGCTAGCCCCTGCCGCATTCTGTGTGCGGTTAGCTGCCTGTACGGCCAAGAACCGCGCATAGAACGGCCGACCCACCGGCCGGGGTAGGGTCGTGGCATGGCTCTGCGCGAGCGCTGGCGCCGCTGGTCGCGGGCGCGGCCCGAGCCGGCCCACTTCGCCTACCGGCGCTGGGACGGCAGCCAGGCCGGCTTCGACCTCGACGCGGACTCGATCTTCGACGAGCTCGCCGACGACCTGCTCTACCACGGCGACCTGGCCAGCGCCCTGCGCCGCCTCATGGCCGACGGGTTCCAGGACCGCGACGGCCGTCGCCTAGAGGGCCTGCGCGAGATGCTCGAACGCCTCAGGGAGCGTCGCCGCGAGCTGCTGGACAGCCACGACCTGGGCGGCGTGTACGACGACATCGCCGAGGCTCTGCGCGACGTGGTCCGCGCCGAGCGCCAAGCCCTCTGCGACCTGGACGCGTCGGCAGCCCAAGCCCGGGCCGAGGGCGACGAGCGCCGGGCCGACCTCACCTCCCAGACCGCGGCCGCCAAGAACACCCAGCTCGACATGATGCCCCCCGACCTCGCCGGGCAGTTCAAGGCTCTCGACCACTACGAATTCGAGAGCGACGAGGCCCGCCAGCAGTTCGCCGAGCTGGCCGAGCGCCTGCGCGAGCAGCTCATGCAGCAGTTCCTCGACCGGATGTCAGGTGCAGTCGGCGACGCCACCGACGGCGACACTTCGGAGGAGATGCAGCGCCTCAAGGACATGCTGGCCGAGCTCAACGCCATGCTGGCCCAGCGGGCCCGGGGCGAAGAGCCCGACTTCGAGGGGTTCATGGAGCGCTACGGCGACTTCTTCGGTGAGAACCCCAAGACCCTCGACGAGCTGCTGGAGGTGATGGCCCGCCGTATGGCCGCGGCCCAGGCGCTGCTCAACTCGATGACCCCGGGCCAGCGCGACCAGCTCCAGCAGCTGTCCGACCAGATGCTGGCCGACATGGACCTCAACTGGCAGGTCAACGAGCTGGCCCAGCACCTCCGCAACGTTTTCCCGGACCTCGGCTGGGACCGGCGCTACGACTTCGGCGGAGTCGACCCCCTCGACTTCAGCCACGCCACCGGCATGCTGGAAGAACTGGGGGACATCGACCAGCTCGAGAACCTGCTGCGGGGCTCGCCCAGCCCCGGCGCCCTGGCCGAGGCCGATACCGAGGCTGTTCGCAGGCTGCTGGGCGACGACTCTGCCGAGAGCCTTGAGCGCATGGCCGAAGTGGCCCGCATGCTGGAGGAGGCCGGCCTGATCGAGAACCGCGAGGGCCGCTTCGGCCTCACGCCGCGGGCCATCCGCAAGATCGGCCAGGGAGCCCTGCGCGACCTGTTCACCAAGCTCGACGCGGACAAGCTCGGCCGCCACGCCATCCACCGGGCCGGACTGGGCCACGAGCGGGAGCCCGACACCAAGCCCTACGAATACGGCGACCCGTTCAACCTGCACATCGGCCGCACCATCCACAATGCCGTCACCCGCACCGGCGGCGGCGTGCCCGTGCAGCTGCACCCCGACGACTTCGAGGTTGAGCGCACCGAGCAGCAGGTCCGCTCGGCCACCGTGCTGATGCTGGACCTGTCGCTGTCGATGCCGATGCGCAACAACTTCCTGCCGGCCAAGAAGGTGGCCATGGCCCTGCACGCTCTGATCTCCAGCCAGTACCCCCGCGACTTCCTGGGCCTGGTGTCGTTCAGCGAGGTGGCCCGGGAGTTCCGGCCCGAGAAGCTGCCCGAGGTGTCGTGGGACTACGTGTACGGCACCAACATGCAGCACGGCTTCATGCTCGCCCGCAGCATGCTCAACCGCCAGACCGGCACCAAGCAGATCATCATGATCACCGACGGCGAGCCCACCGCCCACATCACGCCGTCGGGACGGCCCTTCTTCAGCTACCCGCCCACCCGCGAGACCGTGGAGCTCACCCTGGCCGAGGTGGGCAGGTGCACCCGCGACGGCATCCGCATCAACACGTTCATGCTGGACGCCACCTCGTACCTCACCGACTTTGTGGAGCGCATCACCGAGATGAACGGCGGCCGGGCCTTCTTCACCACCAACGAGAACCTCGGCGACTACGTGCTGGTCGACTTTGTGGAGCACAAGCGCAGCCTGGTGCGGGCCCGTCGCTGACAAGAGAAATTTGTCCTCCCGGGTTTGCATTTGTCGTATCACAGTGGTGTAATTACATAGATGGCAGCCGGGCGGCCGGGCTCAAGTCCCACCGCTGGGGCCCGGAACAGCCATTGTGGAGGAGCACTCAAATGGAGCTACACGGCATCTTTCCGGCTGAGGACATGTCTTGGCAGCGCGAGGCCAACTGCCTGGGGGTGCATCCCGACCTCTTCTTCCCCGAGCGGGGCGCATCCACCCGCGAGGCCAAAGAGGTGTGCCTGGGCTGCGTCGTGCGCGACCAGTGCCTGGAGTTCGCGCTCAACAACGGCGAGAAGTTCGGCATCTGGGGAGGCATGAGCGAGCGCGAGCGACGCCGGATACGGCGCGCCCGAGCGGTGCAGCGCCGAGTCACCGCCAGCGCCTGAGCGCGACTCACGGCCCAGCCGAATCTCAGGTATGCGGCTGTGGACAAAGCGCGGTATGCTTCCTCGCGATGCCGAACATTCTCTCAGTGGTGCCAAACCTTGGTACGTCTGAGCTTCTGATCATCCTGGTGCTCGTCCTGCTGGTGTTCGGGGGGGCGAAGCTTCCCAAGCTCGCCCGCTCGCTGGGCCAGGCACAGAAGGAGTTCAAGGACGGTCTGTCCGAAACCGCCAAAGAGGGTGATACCTCCGGAGGCAGCAGCCAGGCCAGCGGGAGCGACAACTCCGGCAAAGGCGCTTCGGGCAAGAACGGCTCCTCCTGAGAGCCTCTGCTGAGGCGGGGGGTTCCATGACGCTCACGGACGTCGAAGCGGTTGACGAGCCGCCGGTGGGTCAAGCCACCATCACCTATCTCGGTGCTGTCGCGCCCCACTGGGAAGTGCGAGCGGTCTACGGCGACGCCGACTTCATGACCTCCTTCCGGGATCGCGTCCATGCCCGCCTGCTGCTGCTGCCGCCTCACGATCCACAGTTCCGCCGCAACCGCGAGCGGGTCAACCGCGACGCCGAGCGCGAGCGCATCATCGTGGACTGGGACCTCGGCTACCCGGAGGAAGAGGACACCTACTCCGCCCGGGAGCGGGCTGACCGCGGCCCGGTCCGGTGACGCCGTGCCTCCCCGCCCATGATGCGCGTTGGCGGATGGGGCGAGCCCTTCACTGACTACTTCAGCCGGGAGCTCTCCTGGCTCGCCTTCAATGCCCGGGTGCTGAGCCTCGCCCGCGACCCGGACGTGCCGCTGCTGGAGCGGGCCCGCTATCTGAGCATCTTCTCCACCAACCTCGACGAGTTCTTCCAGGTCCGCGTGTCCGGGCTCGCTGATCGGGTGGCGGCCGAACTCACCGAACGGACGCTCGACGGGCACACCGCGGCTGAGCAGATGCACGCGGTCCGCCGGGCCACCAGGGAGCTGTGCTGCGAGCAGCAGCGCCTGTTCCTCGAGCAGATCGAGCCCGCGCTGGCGGCCGAGGGCATCCGCCTGCTCTCAGCCGACGAGCTCCACGAGCACGAGCGGGCCCGGCTCCGAAAGCACTTCTGCGAACGCGTCTTCCCGGTGCTCACGCCGCTCGCCGTCGACCCCGGCCACCCCTTCCCGTTCATCTCCGACCTGTCGCTGAACTTGGCCGTGCTCATGCGCGACCCGGCCGACTCCGAGCGCCGCTTCGCCCGGGTGAAGGTCCCCAACACCCTCGACCGGTGGGTTCCGACCAGCGAGGGGGCCCACCGGTTCGTCGCCCTCGAGGATGTGATCGCGACCCATCTCGACATGCTGTTCCCGGGCATGGAGCTGCTGGAGCACCACGCCTTCCGCGTCACCCGCAACGCCGACCTCACCCTCAACGACGAGGATGCCGAGGATCTGCTCATCGCGGTGGAGATGGAGCTGCGGCGGCGCCGCTTCCAGTGGGCGGTCCGCCTCGAGGTGGCCGACTCGATGTCGGAGGAGGTGCTCGAGCTGCTGCGGCGCGAGCTCGATCTGACCGCCGACGCGGTCGACCGCATCCGGGGCCCCGTCGATCTGAGCGGACTGAACGAGATCGCCGACCTGCCCCGGCCCGAGCTGAGGTGGCCCTACTGGCGCGGCATCACCGAGCCGCAACTGTCGACCGAGGACGGCTCTCCGGACTTCTTCAAGGTGTTGCGGTCCGGCGACCTGCTGGTGCACCACCCCTACTCGTCGTTCAGCCGCTCGGTGGGGGAGCTGATTCATCAGGCCTCGACCGACCCGGCGGTGCTGGCCATCAAGCTCACCCTGTACCGCACGTCCGGCGACAGCCCGATCATCGACTCGCTGGTGGAGGCGGCCGAGAGAGGCAAGCAGGTGGCCGTGCTCGTCGAGTTGAAGGCCCGCTTCGACGAGGCTCAAAATATCAGCTGGGCCAAGAGGCTGGAGCAGGCCGGGGCCCATGTGGCCTACGGTCTCGTCGGCCTCAAGATCCACGCCAAGATCGCCATGATCGTGCGTGAGGAGCCCGACGGGATCCGCCGCTACTGCCACGTCGGCACGGGCAACTACAACCACCGAACCGCCCGGCTCTATGAGGACTTCGGCCTCCTCACCGCGGAAGCGGAGGTCGGCGCGGACATCGCCGAGCTCTTCAACCAGCTGACCGGCTATGGCCACAGCCTCGGCCACAGGCGCCTGATCACCGCGCCCGAGCAGCTCCGCACCCGCCTCACCGAGCTGATCGAGCAGGAGGCGCACGTGCCCGGCGGCGGCCGCATCATCATGAAGCTGAACTCGCTGGCCGACGGTCCGATCATCGAACACCTGTACAAGGCGTCGCAGGCCGGCGTGGAGATTGATCTCATCGTGCGGGGCCTCTGCGGCCTGCGGCCCGGCGTGCCCGGCCTGTCGGACGGGATTCGGGTCCGCTCAATAGTGGGCCGGTTCCTGGAGCACTCCCGCATATACCACTTCGCCAACGGCGAGGGCCCGGGCCGCGCCGCCACCTACATCGGCTCCGCGGACCTGCTCACCCGCAACCTCGACCGGCGGGTGGAGGCGCTCGTGCGGGTGGACGACCCGAGGCTGGCAGCTCGGGTGGTGGAGGTGGCCGAGGTCAGCCTGTCCGACGAGCACCTGGCCTGGACCCTCGACGCCGACGGTGTCTGGACTCGCTGCGGCCACGGGGCCGCCGACGACCCCCACGTGCGGCTCCAGCAACTGGCCTTGAACCGGGCTCAGTCGCCGGAGCGCGTCCTACCATGAGCAGGTGGCCCACGACGGGGTGAACGACTTGGGGCAGCCGCCGCGCCCCGTGCCCGCGTTCAGCCCGTTCCAGCGCCTGGCCCGGGTCCACGCGGCGACCACCGCCACCGACGCAGTCATAGCGGTCGCCCTGGCCGGGTCGATCTTCTTCTCCATAAGCCCGGACGCGGCCCGCGACCGCATCGCGCTGTACCTCGCCCTGACGGTGGCGCCGTTCGCGCTGGTCACGCCGTTGATCGGGCCGTTCATCGATCGGATGCCGGGCGGCCGCCGGGCCATGATCGTCGTCGCCAACCTGGGCCGGCTCGTGGTGGCCCTGCTCATGATCCGCCACATCGACACCCTGTGGCTGTTCCCGGAGGCCTTCTCGCTGCTGGTGTTGCAGAAGAGCTACGCCGTGGCCAAGAGCGCGGTGGTGCCCCGCTATGTGCCCTCGGAGTCGAACCTGGTGCAGGCCAACAGCCGCCTGGCCCTCATCAGCGCGGTGATGAGCCTGTTGGGCGCGGGCATGGGAGCGGCCCTGGTGTTCCTGGGAAGCCCGGCCGTCGCCGCTGGGGTGGCGACGGTGGGCTACGGAGTGGCCACCGCCATCACGCTGCAGCTCCCCCGCATCCCGGTGGCGCGGACCAGGACCACGTCGACGGAGCGCTCGGCCCTGCGGGCGTCGACGATCCTGCTGTCGGCGTCGGCCATGGCGGTGATGCGGGGCGCGGTGGGCTTCGTCACCTTCCTGCTGGCCTTCGCACTACGCGGCGGCGAGGAGGGCCTGGACGTGAGCGAGATGGGGGCGGCGCTGGGAGGGGCGGTGGCCTCCGAGCGCGGCATCGACATCGTCGGTGATCCGGGCGCTCCGGCCTGGCACTACGCGGTGGTGGTGGCGGCGGCGGGGCTCTGCGCCTTCACCGGCGTGCAGGTTGCCCCGATCCTGAGGCGCAGCGTGGTAGAGGAGCTGATCCTGCTCGGAGGGCTCGGACTGGGGCTGGGGACGGCCGTGCTGGCGGCTATGACAGGAGGGCTGATGGGCATGGCGCTGCTGTCGGGCGGGGTGGCCCTAGCCGCGGCGGTGGGCAGGCTTGCCTTCGACTCGCTGGTGCAGCGTGACGCCCCTGATGCCAACCACGGGCGGTCGTTCGCCCGGTTCGAGGCGCGCTTTCAGATCGCCTGGGTGGCCGGCGCCTTCGCCCCAGTGGTCCTGCCGATACCGGTCCGACTGGGGTCCGGCCTGGTGGCACTGGTAGCCGCCTTCGCAGTGGTCTCGTTCATTGTCGGCCGCCGCCGCATCGCCGTACGCGGCCACCCGGGCCGGAGCGGCGATTCAGGCCGGAACGGCGATTCCTAGCGGGGGAGGTCGATCCGCGCCAGCCAGAGCCCGGCCGCATCGACCTCGGCCGGGGTGGGCAGATTGGCCGGGTCGCTGAAGAGCCGTCGCAGCCCGTCGGTCCCGGCCCGTTCCACCACTCCCGCCGCGAACGCCGCGCCCCGCTCGTACTGGTCCTGGTCGAGCTCCAGGCCGAGCAGCCGCTCGACGAAACGGTCAGACTCGCCGGCCTCCACCCGATGGCGGCGCAGAGCCTCGGCGAGTCGGCCGTAGGAGCCGATCAGCTCCGCCCCGATGCGGTCCATGGTGTGGTCGACGTAACCGGTGATGGCGGCAACCAGCGCGGTCATCTGGGGCAGCAGCGCCTCCTGGGCCCCGGAGCGCACCGCTCCGAGGATGGCGTCGGGGCTGCCCAGCGCCTGCTGGAGCTCGGCCAGGGCCTCGGGTCCCTCGGCGACAGGATCAAAATCGCCCAGCAGCTCCTCGAGCCGGCGGGGATTGCTCTCGAAGGAGGACGCATGCCGCAGCAGCAGATCGCTCAGGGCGCCGCGCACATGGTCCACCCCGAACACGGCGTGATACACGGCCTCGTGCAGGCACACCCACAGGCGGACATCGTCGGTGTCCAGTGACCACTGCCGGCTGAACTCGTCGACATTGGGCAGGGCGATCAGCATCGGCTTGCCGGGCGGCCGCGGCACCGGCAGCACGTAGCCGCCGAGGGCGTGCTGGGCGAGGCGGCCCGCCATCGCGCCGGTGGTGAGCGCCAGCATCGCCGGCCCGATCATCCGGGTGATGCCCGCGAGCATGGCCGCCATGGGGTCGGCGTGCGTGTCGTCGGAGTCCGGGTCCGGTCCCGCGGTGATCGACTCGCCCAGCGCGCCGAACAGCTCCCCGTAGTCGCCGACGGTGCGATCCGACCAGCCGATGCGGTTGACAACCTCCACCCGCAGCGGCGCGCCCCGGGCCGGTTGCAGGCCGGTGGCGTCGGCGACCCGCAGCTCGGCTACCCGCACCAACTGCTCCACGGCGATCCGCGCGGTGGGCTCGATGTTGGGCTCCGAGACCCCGCCGGAGGCGATGGCCCGGCCCACGTCGCGGGCATGGTTGGCTCCGGAGGCCGCTCCCTGGAGCATCCGCATCAGATCCCCGATCACCGGCATGTCGCCCAGTCCGCCCAGCCCGCCGGGTCCGCCGGGTCCGCCCAGTCCGCCCAGTCCGCCGGGTCCGCCCAGTCCGCCGGGTCCGCCCAGTCCGCCCAGCCCGCCGGGTCCGCCGGGTCCGCCGGGTCCGCCGGGTCCGCCGGGTCCGCCCAGTCCGCCCGTCCCGAAGAGGCCCTCCAACCCTTCGAAAGGATCGTCGGGATCGTCTCCGGTTGGCGGGACCTCGCTCATAGGGGCATCGTAGGGGGGTGCAGCCCAGAAAGTCCCGCCAAGGGTGAGCCCGCCGGATCGCCGCCGCTCGAATGTCGGCGAGCACCCGACGGCGCGGGTGGTCGTGACCGGCGCCCACGGCTCGGTGGGGCGGCGCGTCGTGGCCCGGCTGGCTCAGCAGCATCCCACCGTGGCCGTCGTCGCCATCGACAAGGATGCTCCCCCCGCCCCCTACGCCTCGGTCACGACCAAGCAGGTGGACCTGGCCGACGCCGACTTGGGTGCCCTGTTTTCGGGTGCCGACTCGGTGGTGCACCTAGCTTCGACGGTGACCGCGGGCACGCTCAATCCGGCAGCGGTCGAGCTGGAGGCGGCCCTGCTGCACCGGGTGCTCGACGCTCTCGGCTCCGCTGGAGTACCCCATCTGGTCGTGATGTCGTCCGCCATGGTCTACGGCGCCTGGAAGGACAATCCGGTCCCCATCTCCGAGGACGCGGCCGTCCGCCCCATCGGTGACTTCGACTGGGCGCTTCAGCGTCACCGGCTCGAGCGGCTGGCCCAGCAGTGGGGGCTGGGACCGGGCAGCTCCGTCACCGTGCTGCGGCCGGCGGCGGTGGTGGCCGAGGACCGCCTGGGCCAGCTTGCCACCACGCTGCGCGCCGCCCGGTCAGGCGTGGCCGCCGACGGCGACCCGCCGGTGCAGTACCTGCACGCCGACGATCTGGCCGCCGCCGTGGTCACTTCGGTCAGGGTTCGCTACGACGGGATCCTCAACGTGGCCCCCGACGGCTGGATCCCTCCCGACACCCTGGCCGAGTTGGAAGGGCCCCGGCCCCGGCTGCGTGCCCCGTCGCATCTGGTGCGGATCTTGAGCGCGTTGCGCTGGCGTTGGGGCTTGGCGCCGACGCCGCCGGGGGTCGTGCCCTACACCATCCATCCGTGGGTGGTGGCCAACGACCGATTGCGGGCTCTGGGCTGGAGGGCGACCCACACCAACGAGGAAGCGTGGGTGGTGTCCCACGATCCCGGGCCTCTGGAGTCGCTCCCGGCCCGCCGCCGCCAGGAACTGCTGCTGGCCGGGGCGGTGGCGCTGGTGGCAGGAGTCCTGATCGCGGCCGTCCTCACTGCTCGGGCCTGGCGCAAGCGCCTCCCTCTTGGTCGCGCTTGAGGGGCTGGGTTTCCGGCCCGTGAGCGCAGCGAAGGTGAGCGGGAAACACAACGCCTCACCGCGAGGCCTCGTCACCTATCCGCGGGGCCTCTAAACACTTCGTGAAATCCTTATGGCTTCGGCCCATCCCGCTCGGCCTCTGGTCATCTACGATGTGCTGTGGTGCTGGCACCCCCAGATAACGGCGACACCTGGCTCGGTCTGTCACCTGATCCGCTCCCCTCGACGGGGGCGGCGGAATGGGTGGTAGTGCCCGCGTGCGGGGCAGTAGTGCAGTTCAGCGGCACGGCCCGCGACCATTCGGTTGACCGGCCGGGCGTGGACCTGCTGGAGTACGAGGCCTACGAGGAGGTGGTGGAGCCCCGCTTGGGCGCGATCGCCTCCGAGATGCGGCGACGATGGGACGACCTTGGCCGCATCGCCTTGCTGCATCGTGTCGGCCCCGTCGCCGTGGGCGATCCAGCGGTGGTGGTCGCGGTGTCGTCGCCCCACCGTGACGCAGCCTTCGAGGCGGCCCGCTTCGCCATCGACACGCTCAAGGCCACCGTGCCGATCTGGAAGCGCGAGCGGTGGCAGGGAGGCGAGAGTTGGGGCCTGGAGCCCCAGCACATCGCCGGCGCGGCCCGACGAGAGGGCGTCGAAATCGATGCCGCTCCGGCGCTGAGCGTGGGGGCCCCACCGGAGGCGGCGCAGTGAGGGGCTCCGTGCTCCTGGTCATCGCCTCGCTCGGCCTGGCCACGGTCGGCTCGACCCTGCTGTGGCTGATTCGCAAGATCACCTGGCGTCGCCCCGCCCCGTTCCTGAAGCAGCTTGAGGCGGTGTCGCCCGTCCCGGGGCGCTCCGTCGGCCCGGCCAGCGGGATCTCCAAACTCGACCCCCTGACGCCCCAGCCCGAGGGCGGCCCGCCATCCGACCCGCCCGCGGCGGTCTAGGAGCGCTGAGCCCTGCCCCGCGACCTGGCCATCGACCTGGGCACGGCGAATACTCTGGTGTACGCCCGCGGGCAGGGCGTGGTGCTGAACGAGCCGTCGGTGGTGGCGGTCAATACCAACACCAACCAGCTGCTGGCCGTTGGCCACAAGGCACGGCGGATGCTGGGGCGCACACCCGGCTACATCGTCGCCCGGCGGCCGCTGCGCAAGGGCGCCATCACCGACTTCGAGATAACTCAAGACATGATCCGGATCCTGCTCAGGCAGGTGGGGGTCAGCCGCATCAACCGGGCCCGGGTAGTGGTGTGCGTACCCTCGGCCATTACTCCCGTAGAGCGCAGGGCTGTGATGGAGGCCGCCCGGAGAGCGGGCGCCATCGACGTGCGGTTGCTCGACCAGCCCATCGCGGCCGCGATAGGCGCGGGACTGCCGATCGACGAGCCGGTCGGGTCGATGGTGGTGGACATTGGCGGCGGCACCACCGAGACCGCGCTGTTGAGCCTGGGTGGCGTGGTGGCTCTGGAGGCGGTGAGGGTTGGCTCGTTCGACATCGACGATGCCATCCAGGCCCACATGCGGCGCGAGTACGGCATGGCCATCGGCGAGCCCACCGCGGAGCACACCAAGATCGTGGTCGGCTCGGTCGCGGTGACCCGTAACGAGACGGCCGCGGAGATCCGCGGCCGGGAGTTGATGTCGGGGATGCCGAAGACCACCATCGTCACGCCGAAGGAGATCCGCAAGGCGATCGAGGAGCCCGTGAGCGCCATGGTCGACTCGGTGTTGAGCTGCCTGTCCCAGTCGCCGCCGGAGTTGGCCCAGGACCTGATCGCCCGAGGCGTCCATCTCGTGGGCGGAGGCGGGCTGCTCAGGGGCATGGACATCCGCCTGTCCCGGGAGATGTCGCTGCGGGTCCGCCGGGTCAACGCGCCGCTGGAGACGGTGGTGAGGGGGGCGGGCCGATGCTTGGAGTACCTCGGCATGGACATGTCGATATTCAGCGACGAGTTCGACTAAGAGGCCGAGCGGATAGGCCGCAGTTCACGAGCATGGCGCGAGGCCGTGGCCCGAGCGGCCCGTGAGCGCAGCGAACAAGAGCGGAAAACAAGAGCCCGAGCGGCCCGTGAGCGCAGCGAACAAGAGCGGAAAACAAGAGCCCGAGCGGCCCGTGAGCGCAGCGAACAAGAGCGGAAAATAAGAGGCCGAGCGGCCCGTGAGCGCAGCGAACAAGAGCGGAAAATAAGAGGCCGAGCGGCCCGTGAGCGCAGCGAACAAGAGCGGAAAACAAGAGGCAGCCTCGGCCCGATCTGAAGTCCAGCGAGTCAGTCGCACCCGGCTGGGCTGCGCAGCTCCGCGGCTGCGGCCCTCACCTGCTTGTCCCGGTCGCTGCCGGCGGTGTCCAGCGCAGTCTCCACCTCGGGGCCATCGAAGGGGGCAAGGGCGATCACCGCTCGCCGCCGGACCTCGGGTCTGTCTTCGAGTCCCGCAAGGATCGCGGGCAGTCCGGCGGGATGGGCGATCGCGCCCAGGGCCGCGATGGCCGACTCCCGGCACAGCGGGTCCTCATGGGCGCCGGCAACCCGGGCCAGCGCCTCCACGACCACCGCTGAATCCGCCGGGGCCGCAGCCGCGGCCGAGACCTTCTCGCCGCAGGTCCAGGCTGCGGCCTCCACCACCCGGCGGTCATCGTCGTCGAGCCGGGTCGCGGCCGCTCCGACCGGCACGTCGCTGCGGCCCGCGGCCAGCTCGAGCGCGGTCATGCGCACCGCGGGCGCGAGGTCGTCGAGTGCAGCCATCAGCCGGCGGGCGCTCAGACCGCCGGCTCGCTCCAACGCCCGCAGCGCGCTGGCCCGCACCTTTGGGTCGTCGTCGCCCAGGTACGGCTCGGCCCGGGCCGCGTGGCCCAGGTGGCCGGCCACGGCTACATCCCGCCGGCGCGCCATGGCATCTGCGGTAGTGGGTTCTTCTGAGTCCTCGGGCACCTGCGTCCCTCCTAGAGGCCCCGCAGAGAGGAGACGAGGCCTCGCTGTGAAGCATGTTGTTCCCGCTCTTGTTCGCTGCGCTCACGGGCCGCTCGGGCCACGGCCTCGCTCAGCACCCAGCGAATTCCTCGTGAACTCATCGCCTACCCGCTCGGCCTCTCAGGAGATGGCCTGTTCGAGCAGGAATCCGGCCACGACGACCATGAGGCCCACAGCTGCAGCCAGCGCGAAGCCGATGGCCGCGACGAGCGCGACCAGCGCCACTAGCGCCAGCAGGCGCTGCCACCATTGCGGGTAGGCCTTCGGACCCACTACCGCTCGGGGCACTGCACGCCTGGCCAGGCCCAGAACCCTCAGCAGGTCGATCAACCGGATCCGTCGCTTGGGTCGGCCGGCCCAAGCCGCCCGGAGGCCTGCCCGTGCCGCCCGGCGGGCTGCCCGCGCCGCCCGGGCGACCCGCGCCCGCATCCTGCTCCCAGCCGGTACTGCCTGGGGAGCGTCGCCGGTGGTCGGGGCTGTCGCCATGGGGATACCTTGGTGTCCGGGCGCCGCGTCAGCCGGCAGCGCCCGAGCGAAGACGACTGGACGGTTCGCCACGCTAGCTTCCCCACCGCCGACTTCCCCGGCGCCGGACTCGGCCCACTCGGGTGGGCCGACGGCCCCACCCCCGCTCATCCCGCCCGTCAGCCGGCGCGGCCGTCGAAGGCCCTGGCGCCGTCTGCTGTGGCTCTCGGGCACGGTGATGGTCCTGGTGGCGGTGGCCTCGGCGGCGTCCTTCTTCGTCCCGGCGCGGTGGGCCGGGCGACTGCTTCCGGGCGACTCCGTGGTCGACTCCGAGGCGGTGGCCTTCCTGCCCGGTGCCGGCATCGCCACATCGGGCTGGGTCAAGGCGGATGGCATCGACCTGTTCGACCCCGCAGGAGAGATCCTGCTGCTCACCGTGTCGGTCGACAGCCACTTGACCGTCGTCGACTGGATTAGATCCTCGGTGGACGACTCGATCGAGTTGTACAGCCGGGAGTCGGTGTATGGCGACCGGTCGCGTGAGGAGCAACGTGATCACAACCGTTACTTGATGGGTAGCTCCAAGGACACGGCCACCATCGTGGCCCTCGAGCGCCTCGGCCTTCACGCCGTGGACTTCACCGGAGTGTTGTTCGTGGAGGCAGTCTCGGGCGGCCCGGCCGACGGCCTGCTGGAGGGCACCGATGTCATCCTGTCCATAGTCGGCGAGCCGGTGACCACCGTCGAGTCGCTGCGAACGGTGCTGGCCGGCCTGGAGCCCGGCACGCGGGCAACCGTCACGGTGGAGAACTCCCTGACGCGCGAGCCGCGCGACGTGCAGATCACGCTCGGCACTCATCCCGACAACGGCGGGGCGTACATCGGTGTCAGCGGCGTGGCAGACCGAATCAAGCAGTCCCCGCTCCCCTTCGAGATCGACATCGCGTCCGGCAACGTGGGTGGTCCCTCCGCGGGCCTGGCCTTCACACTGATCGTGCTCGACGTCCTCACACCGGGCGAGATGACGGGAGGGAAGCGGGTCGCGGTCACGGGCTCGATCGGCCTCGACGGTTCGGTCGGGGATGTGGGCGGCATCGCCCAGAAGTCGGTGGCGGCCCGGGATGCGGGAGCCGAGATCATCATCGTGCCCGAAGCCCTCGCGGACGACGCCCGATCGGGCGCGGGCGAAGTTCCAGTGGTCGGGGTCAAGAGCCTCGACGACGCGCTACAGGCGCTGGCTGCCCTCGGGGGCGATCCCGTCGGACGCTTGCAGGGCTGAGGCTGGGGCCGCCCCGGTCGAGCCCCCGGCGTCGCTCGTTGCCGGTGCCGCTCGGCGCCGGCCCGCCCAGAGCCCGCGGAACTGGCCGTTGGCGCGGTCGGCCGCGGTCCGTGCTGCCGTTGCGACAATTGCGGGTATGCCCGCCCGGCGTTGTCTCTCGGCGTACCATCAAGAAAATTGGTTCCGTCCGCGATTCGGGTGGCGGACGGCCGCGGCGGAGGAGCCATGGCAAACGGCGACGGACGAGATCTTGGAGCAGGGCTCTCCCCCGAAGCCGTTGAGAAGGCTGACTTCGACACGGTGCGCCGCGGCTACCAGCCCGAGCCGGTCCGCAGCCGGCTGCGGGCGGCCGCGGCGGAGATCCGCCGCGGCAATGCCCTGGTCGCCTCGCTCCGGGAGCGCATCGCCGAGTTCGAGGCCATACCTGCGGAAAGGCTTGAGACGGCCCGCGCGGTGGAGGTCCTGGGCGACGAGGCGGCCCGCGTGTTGCAGGCGGCCCGCGACGCGGCCCAGGAGCGGTTGGAGCGCGCCGAGGCTGCCAGCGGCGACATCACCGCCAAGGCGAGGGTGGCCGCCGCCGCGATCGTTGAGCAGGGCCGCGAGCAAGGCCAGGAGCTGGTGGTCGAGGCCCGCAACGTGAGGGAGCGGATCCTCTCCGACCTGGCCTACAAGCGCCACGCGCACCGGGTCGAGGTGGAGCAGCTCCGCATCATCCGCGACCGCCTGCTGGAAGCGCTGTCCATCAGCCGCGAGGGGCTGGACGGCTGGATCGCCGACCTGGTCCGGGTTGGGCCTCAGGCCGCGGCCGCGGCCGAGCGGGCAGGGCTGCGAATCGCGGCCGAACCCGAGTCCACCGTCGGCGAGATGGAGGCAGAGATCCACGCCGCCCGGCTTGCAGGACTGCCCCTCGACGCCGAGCCCGGCCAGGCCGCCCCCGGCGACGAAGCTGCGACTGTAGGTGCCGATCCGGAGCCGGACGAGACCCCCGAGGCCGGAGCCGAGCCCGACGGCGCGAGCGACGCCGAGCTCGACGAGCCGGCCGATCTTGAAGACGTGGAACTTGAAGAACTGGAAGAGGAGGAGCTCGACGAGCTGGACGAAACCAGCCAATACGTGGAGATTGTGGGCTACACGGACGATCCGCCGAAGCGGTCCGGCTCCGGCGCCGTCGGCCTCTACGACGTCGAGGCCGAGTCCAACTTCGAGCTTGACGAAGGCCCCGGCCGGGTGCATGAGCATGCGACCGACGCCGAGGCACACCTGCCGCCGGTCGAGGCGCTCGAACCTGCGCCTCAGGCGGCGGCATCCGACGCCGAGGCGATTTTTGCCCGCCTGCGCTCCATTACGAGCAGGCCCGCGAGCGAGCCACTGCCGGGACAAGAGGAGCAGCCGCCGGCCGCGGCGTCCGGACAGACAACGCCGCTATCGGCGCTGCCCGCACACAGGGAGTCCGAAGAAGCGGCGCCCGCCGAGGCTACCGATGAGGCGTCAGCCGAGCCCGACGACCTCATGAGCGCGGCCCGGGCCGTGGCCGTGGGCGGCATCGCCCGCAGGCTCAAGCGGCTGGTCGTGGACGAGCAGGGCGAACTGCTCGACGCCATGCGCCGCAGCGGATCCCGCGCCCTGCGCGGCGTCATCGCCGCCGACACCGGCGCCTACACACGCGCCGCGCTGGAGCCGCTGCAGGACTTCGCGTCCGACATCGACGTCAGCATTGACGACATCGACTTGAAGGCGGCCGGCGCGGCGATCGTGTCTGTGTTGGTCGAGCCGGCCCGGGCCCGCCTGGGCGAGTTGATCGAGGACACCGACGATTCGGACGAGCTTGCCGGCGCGGTGCGGTCGGTCTACCGGGAGTCGCGCGCGCGCCGGGCTGAGGCCGCGGCCGAGGCCGCTTTCGCGGCTGGCTGGCCAGAGGCGGTATCGTGATCGGTTGTGCGCACCGTTTCACCTGTTCCCTCCGGCGGTAGGCCGCGCTTCGGCACTAGAAGGGCCCGGTTCATTGCCCTGCTGGTAGCCGGCGGCCTGCTGGTCCTGCTGCTGTCGTTGCGGGGGATCGCCCGCTTCTACACCGACTACCTGTGGTTCGACGCTCTGGGCCGCACCGACGTGTGGGGTCGGGTGCTGCTGGCCAAGGTCGCCCTGTTCTTTATCTTCGCGGTCGCATTCTTCGTGTTGATCTGGATCAACCTGCTGATCGTCGATCGGCTGGCGCCCAAGGTCCGCCCGCCCGGACCCGAGGAGGAGATGCTCGGCCGCTACCACGCCATGGTGGGGGGCCGCACCCGGCTCGTGCGCCTGGCGGTGTCGGTGCTGTTCTCGCTGCTGGCCGCGTCGGGCGTGTCGAGCCAGTGGGAGGAGTGGCTGCTCTTCGTGAACCGCAAGGACTTCGGCATCCTCGATCCGCTGTTCAACACCGACATCGGCTTCTACGTCTTCCGGCTTCCGTTCCTGTCGTTCCTGGTGAACTGGGCCTTCGCCGCCTTCATGATCCTCTTGGTGGTGATCGGCATCGCCCACTACCTCAACGGCGGCATCAGGCTCCAGGTCCCGCCGGGCGTGCAGCGGGTGCTGCCGTCGGTGAAGGTCCACATGTCGGCGATCCTGGCCGCGCTGGCCCTGGTGAAGGCCGCCGACTACTGGCTGGCCCGCTACGAGCTCACCGTGTCGGGCCGGGGCGTGGTCGACGGCGCCCTTTACACCGACGTGAAGGCCAAGCTGCCCGCCCTCTACCTGCTGCTGCTCATCTCGCTGTTCGCCGCGGTGCTGCTGATAGTGAACCTGCGCCGCCGGGGCTGGGTGCTGCCGGCGCTCGCCGTCGGCCTGTGGGCCTTCACCGCCCTGGTGATGGGCAACATGTACCCCGCGTTCGTGCAGCGCTTCCAGGTGGATCCCAACACCACCGACCGCGAGTCCGGCTACACCGCCGACAACATCTCTGCCACCCGGTCCGCCTACTCGCTGGTGCCCGGCACCGATGTCGCCCTCGAGATCTTCGACTACAAGGAGAACCCCACTTCCGCGCAGCTGCGGGCCGCAGCCCCGACCCTGCGCAACGCCCGGATCCTCGACCCGGTCACCCTCACCGACACGTTCGAGAAGGACCAGGGCGAGCGGGACTTCTACCGATTCTCGACCGTGCTCGACGTCGACCGCTACGTGGTGGACGGCGAGTTGACCCAGGTGGTGCTGGCCGCCCGCGAGCTCAACCTGAGCGAACTCGGATCCTGGGAGCGCCAGCACGTGGCCATCACCCACGGCTACGGCGCCGCCATCGCTCGAGCCAACGTCACCGACGTCCGCGGCAGCCCGGTGTTCATCACCGGCGGCCTCCCGGTCGAGGTGGACCCGGCCATAGACCTGCAGCTCGACGAGCCCCAGATATACGTCGGCGAGAACCTCGATGGCTACGCGCTGGTGGGGGCCACCCGCGACGAGGTCGACTTTGTCGACGGCCAGGGGAACGAGGCGAGCTTCCGCTACGACGGCGAGGGCGGCGTCAACATGGGGTCGTTCCTGCGCCAGGCCGCATTCGCGCTGCGCTTCGGGGAGCTCGACCCGCTCATCTCCAACTTCGTGGGCAGCGACACCGGCATCATCTACATCCGCGACGCCCAGGACCGGGTGAAGAACGTGGCCCCGTTCCTGGAGTTCGACTCCGACGCCTACCCGGTGGTGTTCGACGGCCGCATCCACTACATCCTCGACGCCTACACCACCACCGACCGCTACCCCTACTCCCAGGGCGCCGACACCAGCGGCCTGGTCGCCACCGCCGAGCTGGCCGGCGCCGGCGCCAACTACATCCGCAACTCGGTCAAGGCCGTGGTCGACTCCTACGACGGCGGCGTGACCCTGTACGTCATGCCGGTTCAGGATCCGATCGTCGCGGCGTGGCAGTCGGCCTTCCCCGACCTGTTCACCGACTTCTCCGAGATGCCCGAGGAGCTGCGCGACCATCTGCGGTTCCCGACCGACCTGTTCACCGTCCAGACCAACATGTGGGCGGCGTACCAGGTGTCCGAACCCGTGGCCCTGATCATCGGCACCGAGCGCTGGGCCGTGGCCCAGGACCCGGGCCGCAGCGTGCTGGCCGGCGGCACCGCCGAGGCCGTGGTCGGGGACCGGGGGCTGCTGACCCGGCGGGAGCGGCGGGTGCCGGCCTACTACTCGCTGATCCAGCTCCCCGGCGAGGAGGAGGCGTCGTTCGTGATCCTGCGCTCGTTCGTGCCGACCTCCGCCGACGACAGCCGCAAGGAGTTGACCGGCTTCATGGTGGGCGAGACGCGCCCCGACGGCACGTCGCGGCTGGTGTCCTACGAGATGTCCCACCTACTGGCCCCGGGTCCGGCCATCGTGGCGTCCAACGTCTCAACCAACCCCGAAATCAGCCGGGAGCTGACCCTGCTCAACGACCAGGGCTCGCTGGTCGACTTCGGCGACATGCTGTTGCTGCCGGTCGAGGACTCGCTGCTGTACGTGCGTCCCATGTACGTGCGGGCCCAGGGAACCCAGATCCCGCTGCTGGCCGGGGTGATCGCCTCGGTCGGCAACCGCACCGCGCTGGGCAAGACGCTGGGCCAAGCCCTCGACAAGCTCTATCCGGGCGCGGATTTCAGTGACGTGGTGCTGTCTCCGCTGGTCACCGCCGGCGACGCTCCGCTGGTGGACGACAGCGGCGAGCCGTCCGAGCCCTCCGTCACGGGGACGCCCGATGTCGAGCTCGGCGAGCTGACACCGGCTCAGACCGAGCAGCTGATCGAGGAGCTGGCCGAGTTGCGTCGCCGCCAAGACGAGATCCTGGCCCGCCTGCTCGAGCAACTCGAGAACTAGAGACACCGACCCGCGCCGGGCCGGACTCGACTTCAGGCCGGGTCTGGGGAAACGACGGTCTACTCGGCCGCAGTGGCCGCGAAGACTCTGGCCTCCCTGGCCACCTCGCCCAAGGAGATGCGGGCCTCCTTGGCCGTGGCCGAGTAGCCGATGGCGTCGAGTATGGGCAGCAGCTCTCCCCGGCGGATGCGCATCTCCACCGCGGCCGGGTCCACCAGCGACGGATGCTCCTCGCCCATCGCCTCGGCCAGCATCCTCAACTCCTGCCTTAGCCCGGCGACATAGTTGGCTACCCGCACCGCCTTGCCGGCCGGATCGAGCCCCCGGGTGAGCCACTTGTTCTGGGTGGCCACGCCGGTTGGGCAGCGCCCGCTGTGGCAGCGCTGGGCCTGGATGCAGCCGACCGCCATCATGGCCTCCCGCCCGACGTTGATCAGGTCGACGCCCATGGCCACGGCCACCATGGCGTCGGGCGCGAGGCCGAGCTTGCCCGAGCCTCCGAACACGATGGCCTCATGCAGGTCGGCCTCGGCAAAGGCCTGGTATACCTCGGCGAAGCCCACCCGGAAGGGCAGCGACACGTGGTCGGTGAACGTGAGCGGCCCCGCGCCGGTGCCGCCCTCGCCGCCGTCGACGACGATGAAGTCCGGACCGCGGCCGGTATCGGCCATGCGGGACGCCAGCTCGACCCAGAAACGGCGGTCGCCGACGGCCGACTTGATGCCCACTGGAAGCCCGGAAGCGTGAGCGATCCTCTCCACGAAGTCGACGAGGCCGCTCACATCGTCGAACTCGGGGTGGTGGTTGGGGCTGCGCACGGTCACGCCCACCGGCACGCCCCGGGCCTCGGCGATCTCCGGCGAGACCTTCGCGGCGGGCAGCACCCCGCCCAGGCCCGGCTTGGCGCCCTGGCTCAGCTTCAGCTCCACCGCCTTGACGGGGGCTGAGTGGAGGCTGGCCAGGAAGGTGTCCATGCAGAAGCGCCCGTCGGCGCTCCGGGCTCCGAAGTATCCCGTCCCCAGTTGGAACACCAGGTCGCCGCCCAGGCGGTGGTAGTCGCTGATGCCGCCCTCGCCGGTGTTGTGCAGGCATCCGGCCATGGCCGCGCCCCGGTTGAGAGCCTCCACCGCCGGTCCCGACAGCGAGCCGTAGGACATTCCGGAAATGTTCACCACCGACGGCGGCCGGAAGGCCCCGGGACGGTTGCGCCAAGCTCCCAACACCTTGGCGGCCCGCAGCTCGCCGTGGGGGACCTCGGAGCTCACCGGGAAGGCCGAGTGACGGAAGAACACGTAGCCGTCGGCGTCGAGCCGGTTGTCGGAGCCGAACCCGAAGTACGGGTTCTCCCCCTTGGCGGTGGCGTACACCCAGCGGCGCTGGTTGCGGTTGAACGGCCGCTCCTCGTCGTTGTCGCTCACGATGTACTGGCGCAACTCCGGTCCGAACGATTCCAGCAGGTAGCGCAGGTGGCCGATCACCGGGAAGTTGCGCAGGATCGCGTGGCGCTTCTGCACGACGTCGTGGAGGGTCGTGACGATGAGCACGGCGCCGATCCCGGCCAGCGCCCAAAGCCACCAACTCACGCCGAGACGCTAGCCCGCGGAGACCTCGTTGTCGTGGGTTGCTGTCGTCGTGGTTGTGACATAGCGGCTCCTCATAGACGATGTCTCCACGATTAGGGGGGATGCTCAACGCCAGCGGGTCCGCCGGGGGCCAGCCCTCTGACCCGGGCACGTAGAACACCGGCCGGTACATCCCCTGCACGAACCCGAAGTTCCACACCGCCCGGTGTTTCGGCTCGGTGACGTACCAGAACCCCGCGCCAGTTTCGAAGACCCCGCTGCCGCCGCCGCCTCTGCTCCACTTGCTCGACGTCAGCAAGTGCGGCATGTCGTCGCGTCGCTCTGCTTGCGCCCAACCCGCCGTGCCGATGCCGGCCAGGGCCGACGCCGGGGGCGCTAGCCCCACCAGCAACGTCGCCACCAGCGCGACACGCGCACATCCAGAACCGACCCCTCAAATTCATGGGCCGACCATAGTGAAACGCCGCGGCGGCGTCGAGAGGGGCCCCGGGCCCGAACCGCCGTTGAGCGCAGCGAACAACAGCGCAAAAGACAGCCCCACTAGCTCCCGCGGACGTGCGCCAAGGCGCGATACCCCTCTTTATCGAAGGTTGGCTTGTGGCTCGGAACTCTTGGCGCCGGATCTCCGCCCACTAGCCGCCTAGTCCCAGCGAGTTGCGCTAGCCGGCGCTGCCCTCGTCGGCGTCTCCTGCCGGCTCGTCGGCCTCATCGCTGCGCTGGCGACGCAACCGCCTGAACAAGCGAGAAAGCAGGGCCCACAGCAGCGCCGTAGGACTGGCCAGCAGAATGAGTACGCCGCCCGGAACCGACACCTCAGCCACCCGCACAGCACCCCACACGATCCCCAGCATCACCACCGTGACGCACAGGATCGCAGTCAGGATCACCCAAAACGACCGCCGCTCCATCCGGTGGCGGTGTTTGGCGGTGTCGCGGGCCATCTCGACAATGGTGTTTCCGACAAACTCAGAGATGTCGAAGTACGACCGCAACTCGCTTGGGACCGGCAGCGGCGCCCGTCGGTGGACCATCTTCAGCGACACTTCGCCGCTGGAGGGTGGCTGGGGCTCCCCAGGCTCCACTACCTCTGGCACTTCTGCCGCCTCAGCCGGCGGCTGGGCAGGCTCGGGATCCTCGTCGTCGGAGTGCTCGGGGTCCTCGTCGAGGTCGCCCGCAGCGTTCTCCGGCCGGTCTCTCGTCATGCAGCCGAAGTCGGCAGAGCCTTGTCTGCGGCCGCGGCGGCCTCCTGCAAGGGGTACCGTCGCATGGCGTCGCGCAAGTCGTCGCCGACCTCTTGCCACACCGCACCGATGAACTCGTCGTCCTCAATCAGTTCCGCATCCTCGTCGAGATCAACATCGTTAGACGGCCAAGACGAATGCCCCAGCAGGTGGGCAAGCTCCGCAATGATGGGAGCGCTTAGACTTCGAGCGGAAATGACCAGCGTCGTCTCCTTCATGTGATCGCCTCCTCCATGTGCCGTTTCCTTTCTGTGGTTGTGCTTCCCGGTCGTGATGCCCGCCGCGCCAGAGCCGCAATCGGCTCCAGTGGGGTTACAAGTAAAGCCTGACCGGCTCCAAGACGCAATTTCGGTGTGTCCCCCGCACAGCCCCACCCAGTTGCACCCCAGCGTCCTACTAGGTCCAGGGACAACGCTTTCCTCCGGCCACGTGACGACTACGCAAACCAGCGTCGCACATCTCTACGACGCGGCGACGGATGCGCCGGCCAGCCGAGAGAACCGCAGAACCACCGAGGCCGACGCAGTTGCGCTCCACCCGCTCAATCTAACGGGCGGGGCCGCCCAACCGCACCACTGCCGGGCTGGTCCGACCGCCGTCGTGGCACTACCACGTCACCGGCGTCTCCGACGATGGCGTGTGCCGATGTTGCTGTGGTTCGTCTGGCTACCGCCGGATCTCAGCGGCCAGCCGAAGTCGCTTCACCCTTCGGGGCCTGCGGTGGTCTCCAGCTCCTCCACCCGCCGGTAGAGGTCCTCGAGGTGCTCGTCGATGTGGTCGACGATGACCTCGCTCTCAGACCGGTGGCCCGCACGGCTACGAACCGGGCCGACAGCGGCACGCCAGCGGCGCTTCAACCCCGTGTAACGCTTACGAGAGGTACTCACGCCTCCAGAGAGAGAGAGAGTACTGCCACGCGGGCACCGAGGCGCGGCACGCTCCCCTCATCAAGCGGCCCGTGGAACGCACTGCCACGAGCAGCACCCCGACGCTCGCCCCGCTGTGGGCTTCACTCCCCAGGCGATGGCCGGCGGGTAGCCGCCGGCCGAACGACTCCTGCCGGGATCCGAGGGGGCCCACACGATCCTGTTGATAGTCCGAGACGCCTCCGTGCTACCTGTTCCAGCGCCGCCAGTTCCGCCTCATCAACGTACCGCCCGTACGCAGCGTGGGCATGCAGCCCGAGCGTTCGTGTCAGCAGAGCGCAGCTGGGACCAACCCGGCCCCTGCCCGCCGCTAATGTCGGCGCCCGTGGACGTCCACTGCGGGCGAGCGGTGGCCGAGCAGTCCGATCTGCGGTTTGTCGTCAAAGACGGCGAGCGGTGGATCAACGAGCCCGTCGTCACGGCCTTCACGTCTCTCGGACAATCCGCACAGCACCGGCCCTGAACTCCGGGTCGTACTTGCGTCGTGGTTGTGACACAGCGTCTCCTCATAGACGATGTCTCCACGATTAGGGGGGATGCTCAGGTTGCTGTCGTCGTGGGTTGCTGTCGTCGTGGGTTGCTGTCGTCGTGGGTTGCTGTCGTCGTGGGTTGCTGTCGTCGTGGGTTGCTGTCGTCGTGGGTTGCTGTCGTCGTGGGTTGCTGTCGTCGTGGGTTGCTGTCGTCGTGGCTGTCGCAAGGTGGCCGGCCGGGCAACGGCCTGTCCCGCGGTTGAGTGACTGGAGCGGGCCGGGCTAGGTTTGGTGATGGCCCGGCCCGTGACGCGTTCACGCGCGAAGCGCACCTGCGCGAGACGGACCAGCGTGACACGTTCATGCGCGAGGCGCACATGAACGAGCGCGGCGCAGGCGGGCCGGGCTCCGGGCTGTCCCGCTCGCTGGGGCTGCGTCACGTCTTCGTGCTGAGCACCGGCGCGATGCTGAGTTCGGGGCTGTTCCTGCTGCCCGGCCTGGCTGCGGCCGAGGCCGGACCGAGTGCGGTGCTGGCCTACGCCCTGGCCGGCGTCATCGCCGTGCCCGCCATGCTCAGCGTGGCCGAGCTTTCAACGGCCATGCCGCGGGCGGGGGGCGCCTATTACTTCCTGGTGCGGGCCTTCGGGCCGGCCGTCGGCACGGTGTCAGGTGTGGCCACCTGGCTGTCGCTGGTGTTGAAGGACGCCTTCGCGCTGGTCGGCATGAGCGCCTACCTCAATATCGCCTTCGACGTGCCGGCCAAGCCGCTGGCCGTCGGCCTCATCGCCGCGTTCACCATCGTCAACGTCATCGGGTCCAAGGCCAGCGCCGGGCTGCAGGTGGTGCTGGTCGGGTTCGTGCTGGCGGTGATGGGCTGGTTCATCGTCGCGGGACTGCCGGACGTCGGCTCCGGCGACGGCTCACTGCACCCGTTCTTCGCCCACGGAACGGGTGGACTGGTGAGCGTCATCGGCTTCGTGTTCGTGTCCTATGGCGGGTTGACGAACGTGGCCAGCGCAGCCGAGGAGATCAGGGACCCGTCCCGCAACATCCCCCTGGGCATGGGACTGTCGCTGCTGGTGGGCACGGCGGTGTACACCCTGGGCGTGCTCGTGGCCGTGGCCGTGGTGCCTGCTCAGCAACTCCACGACGACCTTGCCCCCATATTCACCGCGGCCGAGGGCATGATGCCCGAGCTGGGGGCGGCGCTGGTGGCGCTGGCCGCGCTGGCCGCGTTCTCGTCGGCCGCCAATGCCGGCATCCTCGCCGCGGCCCGGTACCCGCTGGCGATGAGCCGCGACCGCCTGCTGACGGTGCAGTTCGGTCGGTTGAGCCGGTTCAACACTCCGGTGTGGGGGATCATGGTGACCGGCGCGGGGATGGCGGCGGTGGTGCTGGCGCTCGACGTGGCCGCCATCGCCAAGATGGCCAGCGCCTTCGTGCTGTTGACCCTGGCGCTGGTGAACGCGGCGGTTATCGTGCTGCGGGCGTCGCGGATATCTTCCTACGCCCCCGGCTTCACCGCTCCGCTGTTCCCGTACCTGCAGCTGGCCGCGATCGCGATCAACGTGTACCTCATCGCCGAGCTCGGCCCTCAGGCGCTGCTGCTCACCGGGGCGTCGGCGACCGCGGCAGTGGGGTGGTACGTGTTCTACGGTCGCAGGCGGTCGGTGCACGGCGGCGCCATCTATCACGTGTTCGAGCGCTGGGGCCGGCTGGTGGACCGGGGCCTGGACCGCGAGCTGAGCGCCGCGATGCAGAGCCACGGCCTGCGCGCCGCCGACGAGTACCCGGGGCTGATCGCTCGGGCCGCGGTGGTGAGCATCCCCGAGGGCACCGACATCAACGAGGCTGCTGTGCGGGCTTCGGAAGTGCTGTCGGCCCAGACCAACGTCGACACGGCCACGGTGACCGACCGGTTCCTGGAGTCGGGCTCGCTGTGGATCCAACCCTCGGAGCTGCATCCCACGGCAACGCCGGTGGCCTTCTTCGACACCGACGACGATCACCTGGTGATCGTGCGGGCCGCGGGCGGCATCCGCATCCCGGCGGCCTGGGGCGGCCGGGACGAGCAGGTGAAGGCGCTGTTCTTCCTGGCCGGGTGCACCGCTGCCCCCGGCCGGGCTCTGCGGCTGGCCGGCGAGCTTGCCGCTTACCTGCACTCGGACCGGGCCGAGGCGGTGGCCGAGGCCGCCTACGAGGCCGAGGTCAAGGAGGCCCTGCTGCCCGATCTATCGATCGGGCAGTACCCGCTGCTGCCGGAACTGTCCACCGCCGCGCTCATCGGGCGGCGGGTGGGGGCACTCACCATCAACCGCGGCTTCTACCTGGAGGCGGTCAGCCGCGAGGGCCGGGTGCTGCGGGCCGATGCCGACCTGGTGCTGGAGGCCGACGACCAGATCACCGTGCTCGGACCGCCCAACAGCCTTCCCCCGCTGGACGACGTGGCCAAGCTCCTGGCTGAATGATCGTCGCGTGCTCTCAGCCTGGATCCACCGATAAGCGGGCCGGTGGGGATGGTTCGCCAGCATCGACGCCAGCACCGACAGAACGAACTTCAATGGGTTTGCCACATGTGGGGTGGTTAACTGCTTGATGTTCGTGGCGAACCGCGATCGAGCACTTTTTCCAGCCCGTCGATCCCACCTGGTGTGCTGTTCACAGGAAGTGCCTCCCCGCGTGGCGAGCATGTCAGACCAGATCATCGGCGTACTCCCACGTCGGGAGGCCTTTCTGGTGGACGCGCCAACCCCTGTGCACTCACCGCTTCGGTGGATCCAGGCTAAGTTGATCGGGTTGGCCGGGCCCGACCAAAGGGGACCGACATGGAATTGGCAGGGGCTTCGGCCATCGTCACCGGCGGCGCCTCGGGGATCGGCCGGGCGTGCGCGCACCGGCTGGCCGCACTGGGTGCACACTGCGTGATCCTCGACATCCAGGCGGCCAAGGGGGCCGAGGCGGCCGCCGAGGTGGCCGGCCTGTTCGTGGAGGGCGATGTGGCCGAGGAGGAGCCGGTGCAGGCCGCGGTGGACGCCGCCGGCGAGCTGGGCCCGCTGCGGGTGCTGGTCAACTCGGCGGGCGTCGCCTCCGCGGTGCGCACGGTGGACCGCCAGGGCCAGCCGATGCCCCTTGAGCGGTTCGAGCGGGTGGTGGCCACAAATCTCATCGGGACGTTCAACTGCATCCGGCTGGCCGCGGCGGCCATGGCCCGCACCGAGCCGGTGGACGCCGACGGCCAGCGGGGAGCGATCGTCAACATGGCCTCGGTGGCAGCCTTCGACGGCCAGACCGGCCAGAACGCCTACTCGGCCTCCAAGGGCGGGGTGGTGGGCATGACGCTGCCCATAGCCCGCGACCTGGTGCCTCTGGGCGTGAGGGTCAACACCATCGCCCCCGGACTCATCGACACGCCCATCTACGGCACCGGTGAGGAGGGCGAGCGGTTCAAGGCCCGCCTGGCTACCGGAGTGCTGTTCCCCAAGCGGTTGGGCACTGCCGACGAGCTGGCCTCGATGGTGATGGAGCTCCTCACCAACGACTACATGAACGGCGAGACCATAAGGGTCGACGCCGGCATCCGCCTGCCTCCCAAGTGACACCCGATCCGGTGCCCGAGGCGTTGTGGGCAAGCCGCCGCCCCGGTAGAATCCCGCTGCGGGGTGGAGCAGTCTGGTAGCTCGTCGGGCTCATAACCCGAAGGTCGTAGGTTCAATTCCTACCCCCGCCACCAACAAAAGCCCAGGTCAGAGCATATGCGCTGGTCTGGGCTTCATTCGCGCTCAGGCCGATCTTCTAATAGATTTTCTAATATGCGGTCCGCGACGGCCAGCGGATTACCAAGAACCGGAGTTGCTCGCCGGTCATGTCGGCCCGCTCTCTTACGGCTTACAAGGCTTCGGGAGATGGCCATACAGCACGTCTTAGCGAAGAAGAGTGTTGCGCGCACCGACACTTTCGCGTAACGTTACGGACTAGCCCACCCGGCCCTTTATGGGCCGGGTTTTTTCTACCAGTCGGTCGGCTTGGCAAGTGTTCCGACCGGGTCCGGTAGCTGGCAGGCCGAGAAGTCCGCTCTCTTGAGCTGGTACCACCAGTGCCCACCCGCCCCGTGGCTGGCCTCTCCCCGGAGATCCCCGGCCAACTGGCTGCTGCTGGGATTGACCATACCGACCGGAACCCGAAGTCGACTCTCCCGAATCGGGAGGCGAAGGTCGCTGTCGTTCGAGATGATGATCGCCGCGTCTACCTGCCCTCCAACCACATCTAGTAGGAGGTGTGACGCCACGTTCACGTCGGTGCTCTTCTCCTCCCAGTGTTGATGGGAGGCCATGAATACGGCGTCCGGCACATCGTTCCCTTCTGAATCGCGCACCATCACCGGCCACCCTGAAGTTGTCAGGACCGGCTTGCCCCCCGGTCCCCTGGTAGCCAAGGGAGCGGTCTTTAGCCGGCTTACGAACCTGCCCTTCTCGAACACGTCGAATGATCCCTGCTGTCGGAGGGCGGCGATGTATCGGTCCTGGTTTCTCCGACCCTCGGCGTTGTAGCTGCCGGCGATGAAGGCCGTGCAGTACACGATCCGCTGCAGCGTCGCACCTCGCGCAAGCCAGGCGGGGCGGCCGTCGAGCAGCCTCTGGCTTAACTTGCGAAGGTCAAGCCACCGCCAACCAGGTTGACCGCGGCCTACCACCTTCCTGCCGCCGTAGTACAGATTGAGTCCGTCTATGTAGACGCCTACGCGCATGTGCCCGCCTTCTCGAGTCGGTCATCAGCGCGTTCAAGAATGTCCATGGTGTCCTCGGGGATCTCGCGCGGCTCCATCTGGGTCAGACGGCTACGATACAGCTCCAACCCGACTATGACTACTATCTGAGTAAAAAAGATCAAAAGATAATCAACAGTCTATACTTGGGGCCATGTCAGAATTTCGGCGCTCCCAGATGGACACGCTCTGCAAGCGGCTTTCCGAGCCGCCGCATCGGCTGATTGTGGTCACCGGCGCGCGGCAGACAGGTAAGACGACAGCCACACGCCAGGCGGTCTCTTCCCTAAGGCGCCCATACCGATACGAAGCGGCTGACATGCCCGACGAGCGTGGGGTGCAGGCGGTGCCCAACTTGTCCCAGGCGGTGCCCTACTTGTCCACGGAGGACGGTGGGGGCTCGGTGTCTTTCTCCGCTGTGCGTAACCGGCGGTGGCTGGAAGACGTTTGGAGGGACAGCCGGCGTCACGCGTGGCAGTCCGCACGCGGCTTCGTGCTCGTTCTCGATGATGTCCAGAGGATCGCTGGCTGGTCGGACTCGGTCAAGGGTCTGTGGGATGCCGACCGTGTCAGTGGTTGCCCGCTGCACGTGGTGATCGTCCGGTCGACTCCGATGTTGATGCAGGCAGGTTTGAGCGAGAGCCTCGCGGGGCGCTTCGAGTCGGTACGGGTCACTCACTGGACCTTTCCGGAGATGTCCGATGCATACGGTATGGATCTGGAGCAGTACGTCTATTTCGGCGGCTACCCCGGCGCGTCTCGGTGGATCCACGATTTCGAGCGCTGGAGCGCCCACGTACGCGAGGCGCTGATCAAGCCGACCATCGAGCTTGATGTGCTCTCGATGAGACGAGTCGAAAAGCCAGTTCTGCTCAAGCGCCTGTTCGAGTTGGGGGCGACCTACTCGGGGCAGCGACTGTCGTACAACAAGATGCTCGGCCAACTCCACGGCGCTGGCAACACCACCACGCTTGCTCGCTACCTCACGCTGCTGGCCAATGCAGGCCTCCTGACCGGGCTGTCCAAGCACACCGGGCGCCCGGTGTTGACGAAGGCCTCGTCCCCGAAGCTGAACGTGCTCAACACGGCGCTGATGGCTGTCACCTCCGGATACACGTTCGCAGAGGCTCGTGCCGACCGCTCGCAATGGGGGCGTATGGTCGAAAGCGCTGTCGGAGCGCATCTACTCAACACATCGTCGCCTCGTACCGACGTCAAGTACTGGCGCGACGGAGGCCACGAAGTCGACTTCGTCGTCCAGAGAGGGCCGCGAACCGTCGCAATCGAGGTAAAGAGCGGAAAGGGGTCGGAGGAACGCTCGGGCTTGGCCGAGTTCGAGAGGCGCTTCGACCCGCAGGCCACGCTGGTCGTTGGTCAGGACGTGGAGCTGGGCGAGTTCCTCTCGCAGCCGACAGACCACTGGATCGATGCCACATGAGCACTGTGGTGCCTCGCACCTGCACCGAACTGCGCGACGAGGGAGCCGGCGACGGTGGCGATGCCCGCATGCTTCTTGGCGACAACGCGCCCCTTAGCAAGTTCCGCTCAACGCCCGCCTTTGTGCTGCTCGGCGACCCAGGGGCGGGCAAGACGACCGAGTTCGACCAGGAGTGGAAAGCACTCGGTGATGCCGCGCTGTTGCTCACTGCACGGAACTTCATCACTCTGGATCCTGGCTCGCATCCGGAGTGGTGCGACCGGGTCCTCTTCATCGACGGCCTCGACGAGATCCGAGCGGGCAAGGAAGACTCGCGCGTTCCGTTGGACGAGATCCGCAACCGGCTCGATCGGCTCCAACCACCGGGCTTCCGTATCTCGTGCCGCGAGGCGGACTGGCTCGGGCACGGCGATCGGCAGAGCCTCAAGGCGGTGTCGCCTGACTCAAGGATCGTTGTGCTGAAACTCGACCCGCTTACGGAGGAGTCGGCCCGCCAACTGTTGGAAACACGGCATTCTGTGTCTGACGGTCGAGCGTTCATAGCCGAAGCGCACCGTCTGGGCCTCGGGGCGATGCTGCGTAATCCGCTGACGCTGGAGTTGTTAGCTGGTGCGGTCAAGCAGGGCAATGAGTGGCCCAAGACCCGGCTGGAGGCTTTCGAGATTGCCTGCCACAAGATGGCCGCCGAACTAAACCCCGAGCATTTGGCGGGTTCCCGAGCCCGGCCGACGTCGACGGTCATGGACGCAGCCGGCTACCTGAGCACCCTGCATTTGCTGTCGGGCACGGGCGGGTACTCGCTGCCTTCGAGCGTCGCGGCGCCTTCAGTCGTTGCTCTTGCCGAACTGGGTGAGACTCCTGGTGGACTGTCTCTTGACGAACTAGCGCACGCGCTGAGAACGAAGTTGTTCACAACAGCTCGCTTGGAGAGAGCGTTCCTTCCCATACACCGCCAGGTCGCGGAATTTCTCGCTGGGCGGTATCTGGCCAAGCTCATCGGCGACGGCCTGCCAGCTCGGAGAGTGGTTTCGCTCATGACTGGCAAGACCGACGATCGCGTGGTCACTTCGTTGCGGGGTCTGTCTGCCTGGCTGGCCGCGCACAGCCGCGAGGCGCGCCCGCTGCTTATCGATGCCGATCCGGTGGGCGTAGGACTGTACGGCGACATCGAGGGCTTTACGGCCGACGACAAGAGGCGGCTCTTGGAGTCGCTGTCCACGTTCTTCGCGGAGGCGTCCCTGCTCGACTCCGGGCATGGAGATGACATGGCTCGGGCGTTCCGGTCTCTATCTACTGCCGACATGGTGCCTGCCATGAGGGACCTGCTTCACGGCAAGATCGAGAGTGCCGCCGACGAAGAGCTTGCGGCTCTGATCCTGGATGTGCTCTCGCACGCGGAGGATCGAAACTCCATCGCCGATCTAGGACCAGATCTCAAGACAATCCTCACCGGCGACACACGATCGTCGCGAATCCGGAGGAGGGCCTTGGATGCCTACCTACAAGTCGTCCGTGCCAGTGACGATCGCACGCGAGTTCTCAGGTCGCTGCTGGACGCGATTCAAGACAGCTCGGTACCTGACCCCGATGACGAGGTCCGCGGAGCCCTGCTGGAGATCCTCTACCCGGACACGATCACACCATCAGAGGTGTGGCGCTACGCCCTCTCGCGAACACGCCACGACCCGATCGGCGGCTTCTGGAGGTTCTGGAACCTGACTCTCCTGGACAAGTCCTCGGATCAACACCTCGTGGAACTGCTCGACTCCCTGCACGAGGACGCTTCTCGCCTCATCCCGGCCTTGGAGCAGTCCCGCCTAGGGGCTCTTCCCGTAGAACTCCTAGCGCGCTGCCTAGAGGCCAAAGGTGACAACCATGAGCCTGCGCAGCTGTATGACTGGCTCGCCACTGCCGGGAGCTCTCTTGGGCGATCCCATCGCAAGGAGAAGCCCCTACATCGGGTCCGGGCGTGGCTGGAGGAACGTCCCGAAGTCCTGAAGAAGATCTTTCTCACCTGGCTCCGACAGCGCGATCCCGACGACTCCCTTCGTCCCCTCGGATATTGGTTCTGCGAGGCTCTGCACGACAGCACGCCTCCGCCGGACTTCGGGCTGTGGTGCCTCAATCAGGCGATCGAAGTCAGCGGCACCGAACCGGACGTGTCGCAGGCGCTGCTCTGGCAGGCGTACAGGTCGCTGCAGTCGACGACAGGGATGGGCTTGACGCCTGAGACACTGCGCGAGCGAACACACGGCCACCCGGCACTGGCCCAGCATCTCGACGAGCTGCGCGCACCCCGCTCGTCCCGCGTGTCTGCGATCGAGGATGAGCATCGCCGGAAGATGGATGAACTTGAGAGGCAGTGGGACGAGGAACGACGGCAAGAGCGCGAGGACTGGGCGAAGCACCTCCACGAACAAGAGGCCGAGCTGCGGGAGAACAGGTTCTGGCCTCGGAACCTGCACCCATTGGCGATGGCGTACCTCGGTGAGGCTCTCGGGGTCGACCGACACGAATCGCCCAAGGATCGCATCGGGGACCTCATTGGCGGCGATCCGCGCCTAGTGGACGCGGTCATGGCCGCGTTGCGGGGCGCTGTGTCGCGCGATGACGTCCCTGAGGTCGGCCAGACGGTCTCGTGGTCGCTCGAGTCGGAGCACTCATGGTTGGCATTCCCCGTGCTCGCGAGCCTGGACCTGCTCGACAAGGAGGATCCGGCGCGCCTGGACGCGCTCCAGAAAGCGCAGAAGCGCAAGGTTCTGGCCATCTACTACTGCGTCCGGCATGGTGCTGAGACCCCACGTTGGCACGACCGATGGCTTCGGCACGACCCCGACCTGGTTCTCGACATTCTGTATCGATGCGCGGTGGCAGCGGTTCGCGCCGGTAAGGAGTTCCCGCCTGGCTTGAATGACTTGGACGGTGCCGAAGGCCACGACGGTCGAGTGAACGGGGTGAGGCTGAGACTGCTCGAAGCGTTCCCGACCCGAAGCTCGAACAAGCAGTTGCCCGTGTTGGATCGTCTGCTGACCAAGGCGCTGGATCATCCTGACAAGGCGGCGCTCCTAGCTCTGGCCCAGCGGAAGCAGGCGTTGAAGAGCATGCCTGTCGCGCAGCGGGTCCGATGGTGGGGGACCGACGCTCTCATCGTTCAAGGCACCCGTCTACAGCAGCTGAAGGCTGACTTGGCCGAGAGCGAGGTCCGAGTCCGGCATGTGGCCGAGTTCCTCAGATATGTCTGGGATCGTCACGGCGGTCGCGGCTCGATCCTGGCCACCATCCGAGACCCATCCGCGCTGAGGGAGCTGATCGAGATCCTGGGGCGCTGGTGCTCGGCCCCCCAATACGCCAGCGGATCCGTCACGCTTGAGATGGAGATGTCGGATCTGATCAGCAGACTGATCGGGCAGCTCGGCTCAGAACCTGGTGACGAAGCCCAGCGGGCGCTGGCAGACCTAGCCCAGCACTCGGAACTGGAGGGCTGGCACCCGCACCTTAAGTGGGCACTGGAAGAGCAGCGCGTCATCCATCGCGACGCCTCCTACAGCCATCCCAGCATCGAGCAGGTCCAAGACACGCTCACCGACGGGCCACCCGCCGATGCGGCCGACTTGAGGGCGTCGCTGGAGGACCGGCTCAATGACATGTGCGAATACTTGCGAGGCGGCAACAGCGACTTCTGGCGCCACTTCTGGAACGAGGATCCGCACGGCCGCCTGACCGGAGGCAAGCCGGAGGACTCTTGCCGAGACGCGCTGTTGGCCAATCTGCAACTCCGTCTCCCCGATGAGGTGGACGCTGTCCGGGAGGGTTCCTACGCCGCGGATACCAGGTCCGACATCCGCGCCAGCTGTCGGCGGTTCAACGTGCCGATCGAGATCAAGAAGGACGCCCACCCAGATCTGTGGAGAGCGATGCGCGGTCAGCTCATGGCCCGGTACACGACCGACCCGGCCACGGAGGGCTACGGGATCTACCTAGTTCTGTGGTTTGCAGACGCGGACAAGCCGGTCAGCCGGCACCCCGACGGCACCCGCCCGAGCACGGCCGCGGAGCTCAGGCGACAACTCGAGCAGGAGCTGACCGCCGACGAAGCCCGCAAGATCTCCGTGATCGTCATGGACGTCACCAAACCCGGTGGCAGAGCCGCCGCGTAACACGCTGCCACAAGTGACGACGGGACGAAACCGTCGAGGTGTTAGCCGACGACGGGCGGACTCTCTTCGCGATCGGGCGATTACTCGTTGCTGTAGTAGTAGTCGCCATCAGGCTCGTACTGACGCTCAACTTCAAAGGTCGTTGGGAGGCCCGCCGCACTGATGTAGGCCCACCCTTCGAGCATGAGCCCGCAGTTCTCGCACTGGAAACAATCGGCCCCAACTTGGACGAGTTCGTAGCCCCACATGCCGTCTTGATCTCCATCGACGACGAGTTCGCTCTGCTCTATATCGTCACCGCCCAATAGAGCGTCATCTCCACAGATTGGACATTCGACGTAGGTGTCCAGTTCAGGAATGATGCCCAGCCGCTTGGGCGGCGCTATGCCAAGCGCCAGCCGTTGCTCGGCTGCTTCCGTGAGCGAGTCGATCCGACGCCGCACGTTCTGCTTGTCTCGTAGTAGGTGTGCTCGTACGTCGGCGTTGCGGCCGGATCCGACGAAGTCTTCAATGGTGCATCCCCGATGGTCGAGCAGCACCTCAGCGTTCGACCAGAACCGTTCCCACCATGATCGATGGTCCTTGACTTCGCTATATGGGGTTGCGCCTGAGTGCAATTCGGCGTTTCGCTGCGCCGCGATTTCCATCGCTTCGTCGCGGTTGAAGGGTCTGAACGCACGCGCACACCGGCCAAAGAGCGCCTTCGCTGGAATGCTGCGATACCTGGTGGTGTCTCCGGGCAGGCCGGCGGCCAGCATCAGACTTCGTCCGTCGTCTGAGGGGTCTGCGACCAGCAGAGGGTTGATCTGGCACAAGGTCGAACCTGCGAGCAACTCCAAGGAGTTCGCTGCTGTCCTGAGCGCAGCTCGCGAGAAGTCATCGTCATCGAGGGCGTCGAAGCTGCGATTAATGAAGTTCTTGGCCTTCATCCACACAGCCTCGGGGTCGTAAGGAAGGCTCATAATCGGTTCCACCTGATCATTGCTCTGCCAGCCTGCCTACTGATGCCCTCCGGCACCGCCGCACGACCGTGGAGCGTCCGACGGTTGTCGATGAAGAGCGTGGTACCGGGCCCTGGCGCGCGGTACTCAACAGCGTGGTCGATGTACTCGCCGAAGAACCGCTTTGCCAACCGGGCGAGCGCGTCTCGCGGGGCCATCACTACCGGATCGAACCGCACACGTTGCTCGCTCACCGCATGGGTGAGAACCCCTGCTCTTCCCACACCGATGTCGAATATCCCTTGCCTTAGCCTGGATCCACCGGCGCGGTGGGGTTTGTGGGGTTGGAGCATCCACCAGAAAGGCCTCCTGACGTGGCAGAATACTGTTAATAACGACAGTTATTCCAGCTGCGTGGGGAGGCATTTCCTGTGAGGAGCATAGCGGGCGGGATCGACGGGTTGGAGGCAGTGTTCGACGACGCTTCTTTGGTGGCCGATGCGGGGTTGTTGCTGGCGGGCACGGTGATGGATCGCCTTGGGTTGGAGTCGCTGATCGATGAGACGGTGCGCCCGCCGGGCTCGGCGGGCTCGGGGTCGGGCCCCAAGGTGTTGACTTTGGTGGCGTCGATGCTGGTGGGCGGCCGCTGCATCGACGACACCGGCCGTCTGCGGGCCGCGGCGTCGCAGGCGGTGCTGGCGTTTGGGGTGATGGCGCCGTCGACTGTGGGGTCGTTTGTGCGGTCGTTCATGTTCGGGCATGTGCGCCGGCTCGACAAGGCGGCCGAGCAGGCGCTGGTGCGGGCGTGGTCTGTGGGCGCCGCGCCGGTTGCCGCGGAGATGACCGTGGATTTGGACTCCACGATCTGCGAGGTGTGCGCCAAGGCCAAGCACGGCGCCGCGTACGGCCACACCGGAGTGTTGGGCTATCACCCGCTGGTGGCGGTGCGATCAGACACCGGCGAGGTGCTGCACTCCGCGATGCGGTCGGGATCGTCGCAGCGAGCCAACGAGCATTTCGCTCGTGAGACTCTGGCCCGCCTGCGGCGCCTGGCGCCGGACGCGGCGGTCGCGGTGCGCGCCGACGCGGGGTTCTTCTCCTATGACATGATCGCAGACATCGGGGCCCACAACGCGTCCTACTCGATCACGATCCCACAGAACGCCAAGGTCAAAGCAGCTGTAGCGGCCATCGGCGACGACGCCTGGCAGGCGATCGCCTACACCCGCGGCGCGCAGGCCCAGGTCGCTGAGACCACCATCGACCCCGGCCGCCGCGGCGACAAGCTCCGCGGCCCCCACGGCAAGCGGGCCAAGCTGCGGCTCGTCGTGCGCCGCACCCGCCTGCTCGGCGCCCAAGCCCAGCTGTGGCCCAACTGGCGCCACCACTGCTTCGTCACCGACCGAGCCGACCTCGACACCGTCGCCGCCGACGCCTACCACCGAGCCCACGCCACCGTCGAACCCGCCATTCGCGACCTCAAAGAAAACTCCGGGCTCAGCCGCTGCCCCTCCAGACAGTTCCCCGCCAACGGCGCCCCGCTCGCCTGCTGCGTGCTCGCCCACAACCCCGCCCGCTGGACCGCCCGCCTCGGCCGCGCCCACCCCGCCGCGCAGCTCACCGTCGCGGCCACCATCCGCAACCGGCTCCTCGCCGTGCCGGGCCGCCTCGTCAACCACAGCGGCCGCCACAGACTGCGCCTGCCGCTCAACTGGCCATGGGCCACGGCCTTCACCACAGCCCTCAACCGGATCCGCAACCTGCCCCAACTCATCTGACCGGCCGCCCCGGCCCGGCGCAGCCAACAAGCACCCCCAGCGCCACCAACCCGCACCAGCCCCCCACACCAGTCTCGCACACCCCAAAACGCGCCGGCCCGCACACACGCACCAGCCCAGCCGCCAACCGGCCCCAACCGTCGATCCCACAAACCCGTCGGTGGATTCAGGCTCAGCGTGTTGAAAGGTCATGGGCATCCTCGCATTAGGCGATACGACGAAATCGTCGCAAACAGTAGGCGCGTCTGCCAGTAGGTGGTGACCTCTCACAACCACATCGCCACGGGTCGAGACGTCGGGCGAGGCTACTGGGGGTGCCCCAGCCCCAAGATGGGACGGACCGGCCCTTGCCGTGCGGTGTGGGCGGTAATGTCGGGCGGCGGCTGGCAGATCAATGAGCAATACCCGGTGAGGTGCTGACGCATCACGCGGGCTCAAATCAGGGGCCCACCTCAGCTACGATCACAGCGAAGGATCGGCGTGCACCAAGCCGCGGCTGTCACAGCCGCGGCCGATACTGGAGGAAGCGTCGTTTGAGAGGAGGCAGCAGATGGCGCGTTCAGATCTGTTGTTGAATCTCGTTGAGGCCGAGCGCTCCGGGGACCGGCAGCGGTTCTTGATGGTGGTCGAGTCGGTTATCGCCGAGGAGCGCAAGAAGCAGCACCATCTCGTTGCGGACCGGCTCGAAGAGCTCATCTCGACGACTGGATCCTCGGCGACGGCCCGCTACCAGAGTCCGCCGGTAACCCAGGACGGCCTGCTGCTGGAGGTTGTACCGCGGCGAAGGCTGGCCGACCTGTCGCTGTCGGCCGAAACGGCGACATTGGTGTCTGAGGTCGTTGAGGAGCAGCGTCGACGTGATGTGCTGAGGGCGCACGGGCTTGAGCCCCGGCATCGGTTCTTGCTTGTCGGGCCGCCCGGCAACGGCAAGACGAGCTTGGCTGAGGCCATCGCCGCGGAACTGATGATGCCGATGTTGGTGGCCTCATATGAGGCGCTGATCAGCAGCTACCTCGGCGAGACCGCCAGCCGCCTTGCCGCGCTATTCGAGTTCGTTCGATCGCGAGAGTGCGTGTTGTTCCTTGATGAGTTCGACACGATCGCCAAGGAGAGGGCAGACGACCACGACACCGGCGAGCTCAAGCGCGTGGTGTCATCCCTCTTGTTGGGTGTTGATCGACTCCCGAGCCACGTGATCTTGGTAACGGCGTCGAACCACCCGGAAGTGCTGGACCGGGCTGCCGGGCGCCGGTTTCAAGTGCACATAAGTCTGCCGACTCCGTCGCAGGCCGAGATCTGTCGGTTCGTCGAACGACAGGCGGGGCGCGGTCACGACTTCGGCGTGACTCCTGAGACGATCGCGAAGACCATGGCCGGTGCGAGTTACTCCGAGGTCGAAGACCTCCTGCTGGACATTCGCCGCCGCTATGTGCTCGGCCTCCCAGACGCCGACCTGAAACGGACGGCACAAGAACGGCTCAATAGGTGGCGGAAGCAGAAGCAATAGCACCGCCATGGATGGTGCTTGAGGCGACGCGGAAGGAGCCGATGCCTTCGCCGCCGTCGACACCTCGCCCGCGTCTTCACACGCCTGAGCACGGCGATCAAACCACGCGGCGGGATCCGGGCTGGATGTCACTCGGCAAGGCGTTCGATGCCGAGCGGATACGGGTCGAAACACGGGTACCGGGACTTGACAGCGTTGTTCCTTCGTGTCGGTGCGAGTCGATCTCGAGATCGCAGTACTCCGGGCAAAAGTCAGCGTGAGTGCGGTAGCTGTAGTCTCCGAGGTATCCGCCAGTGACGCCGATGTAGCGGTTGACGATCTTCATGATCTCCGCCAGCGAGAGGCCACCCGTGCTAACGCCTTGAGCGTATCGGTGGCCTCTGGCGGCCCTGGGATGAGTCGGTTGGTGGAGCGAGCCCGCGGACGCGGGCCGACGTTCCGATCACTGCGGGAGTGCTTCCCGACGGCTCTTGAGTACCGAGATCAGTCCGAGGCGTTGAGCCACTCCTCGCGGGACACGCCCGCCTGCTTCAGAATCTCACGGAGTAGAGGAACCCCGATGTCCTTGCGTTGGTGACGATTGGGGATGTGGACCTTCCGGCGACCCTTGACCATGTAGTCGTGGCCCTTTGATGTCTTCGGGCCTTCCCAGCCGAGCTTCCGGAGTTGCCTGATCAGGACGACCCTCGTCGTCGGCGACAACGGGGGGCTCATCTGTTCACGACAAGATGAACGCCCTCCATGCTGGGAATGTCGTCGTCTCCGTCTTCGAGCTTGAGGCTGGCCCAGCCGAGCAGCACGGACCTCAATTCGTCCAACGCTCCCTCTTCGGTGTCGCCGAAGCCCCATGCGCCCTCAATGCCGGCGACCGTCGCGACGTGCCCGGCCGGATCATCGATGGGGCGGACCATCGCGTGCGAAACGGCGATCTCAGCCCATCTGGCAATCAGTCGGTCGAGTGCTGTTCCATGGCTGCCGTCAGCCTCGGCCTCCGAAGACTGAGATGGGTCCTGCTCCGCGGCTTGTTCTTCGTCGCCCGACAGCTGGCGCACCAAATCGATGTCGGTCGGCCAATATCTTCGTTCCTCGTCGCTCTTGCTCGGGAAGATCTCATGCTTCGAATCGGATTGCACCGACAGCCGCTCGATTGGCGAGAAGGTGACCTCAACCTGACGGTCCTTCGATACCAGGTTCGTTGCCATCAGACTCCGCTTTCCTCCCTGGCCGAAATGGCCAGGACGTTGTTGGACTCGATCAGGTAGACGGGCTGTCCCATCGGGTCAGCCTGTCCATCGACGCGATAGACGTTTACGACCACGAGTTTCACGCGTGCCACGGTGCCGTCGTCGAGCAGGTACTCGTTCCAGTGTTCTCCGGTTGCGCGGAAACCTACTTCCGTGACCTTCAAGGGCTTACCGTCAGGCCCGGGTAGCTGGCGTTTGCGCTCCATACCTCTACTCCCCTCCCTAGCGATCCCAGGCTAGAACCTAAGCGGAACGAGGCGAGTGTACGCCCACAATGGCCCGGCGAGCCGAACTGGGAGCCACGGCTGAGGTGCAGCTCTTCTAATGGATTTTCTAATGGACGGGACGGCACGGAGCGTTATCCACAGGCACGGTCCGACACGGCGGATTCGCGAAAGCCCACTTCAGAGGCACTTTCTGACACAGACCGACGCAGCCTGACATGCCCCGGAAGCAACTCATAACCCGAAGGTCGTAGGTTCAATTCCTACCCCCGCCACCAACTGAAGCCCGAGTCGAGCGCGCCGCTCGACTTGGGCTTCGTCGCTGCGAGGGCCGATCGGCTGGTCGCCGGTGGCAACGTGGCACCGACTGCCGAAGTGGCAGCGGCAGGCCCCACGACGGATTCAGAAGCGGTTCGGCGGTGCGAAGGCGCCGGTGTCCTGGCTCGACTGGTGCTTGTTCTCGGTCACGAGGTTGGTGGACACATCGGCCACGCCGTCGATCTTCTGGACCTTGTCGTGGATCAGGAGGCGGAGATGGGCGATGTCGCGGCAGAAGACATCCGCGACGGCGTCGTAGGCGCCCGCCAGGGTGGCCACATAGCCGGTCTCCTCAAGATCGGAGAGCGCGTCAGCCACCTCCACCAGGCGCCCGGGCCGAACCTTGAGCAGCAGGGTCGCGTGGATCTCCAGGCCCGAGAGGCTGGGATCCAGCCAGACGTTGACGGAGAGGATCCCCGACGACCGCATCTGGGTGATCCGATTCCGGACGGTTCCGGCGCTGACCCCCACGGTTTTGGAGATGTCGCTGTAGCTGGTCCGGCCGTCCTGTTGCAGGGCGCTCACAATTCTTAGATCTATGTCGTCCAACTGCACGGCGATCATGTTACATAGCGCCAAATACCACCGGTGTTATCCCTGCGACACCGCGTGCTGGAGCTTGATACAACGCGATTCGATTGTTTCGTCTGAGCTGTCATCTCGAAGAGATCTATCGGGCTTGTTTCGCGGGACAGCCTCGGTGTTGCAGCTCCCCAGCGGGACCGAACAGCCGGACACGTCTGCCATCCAGCCATACGTGAGAACATAGTAGTTATTATTAGATATCAGACCGCTGAGGGCTATCGGCTCCGGAGCCCGATCAGCACAGGGGGCCCAGTCCATAGACCTCGTGCGCCGTCACGGGTCTCACAATCGGATCGCTCTTGATCTCGCACCACTGACGATCAATCAGCTGTTTGCCTTACCAAAGTCTTCGACATTCTCAATATGAATCCAACAGAAGCTCTGATCCATGAATCGAGCGAAGTGTAAGTCAACGCTGATGTACCTGTGATGGTACACAAGAGGCCGGAGTCTCCTCCATGGCGGGGCGCACTCGGTCCGCGCGGATGCCGCTGCATGTACCAACTCCAAGATGCACAGTCGCAGCCGATTCGTTCACCCAAGCGCTGCATCGCCAGCATCGCGAAGGCGTGCGATCATGGGATGGCACGCTGCAGCGAGTGCCTCACGGCAGGAAGGGGCAGGCGAAGCGTGGACCGCGACACCCACGGCGCCGAGTTGCTGGCCGAGGAGGGCCGTTCCTCTAGATTGCGTCCTCTTGAGGGATGCCTCGGCTCGACCATCCAACTACTTAGTCTAGTCCTCAGACTAAGCCCAGTAGGCTTGATCCTGGGAGAACAGCAGTCAACCGGCGCCCGCTACTGCTGGCGCAGGTCAGATATAATAGGAGAATGATTGTGAACTCATCTGAAGTGGTGAACGTTCATGAGGCCAAGACCCATCTGTCGAGACTCCTGGAGCGGGCCCACGCGGGCGAGGAGATCATTCTGGCCAAGGCGGGCAAGCCCTACGCGCGGCTGATGCCCCTCGCGCCTGAGGGCGGTCGGCGTGGCGGACAGCTTCCGGGCCTTGTGGTGGGACCCGAGTTCTTCGAACCACTACCCGAGGAGGAGCTCAGGGCCTGGGAAGGCCGATGACACAGTTACTGCTCGACACCCACGCGCTGCTGTGGTGGTGGTCTGGCGACTCGTCGCTGTCCCCTGCCGCAAGGGCCGCGATCACCGATGCTGACGCAACCGTGTTCGTGAGTGCCGCCAGTGCGTGGGAGATCGCCACGAAGGTACGGGTAGGGCGCCTGAGGCCTCATGGGGACGTCGTCCCTCGATTCGGTGAGCTCGCGACGGCGGCGGGTCTCCGGCATCTTGCCGTGACGCATCGCCATGGTCTTCGGGCCGGGAGCTACCCCACGGCGCATCGTGACCCCTTCGACCGGATGCTGGCCGCGCAGGCCGAGTTGGAGTCGCTCACCCTGGTCACTAACGACACCGCCTTCGGAGAGTTCCCAGCCCGGGTGCTCTGGTAGCACGGAACAGGACGCCAAGCTCGCCGCGCTGGAGGACAAAGGTGGACCGATCGCGGCGATTAGGTGTCCAGAAGCCGCTTCACCTCGGCGACTGTCTCGAATTCGGTGTCGCGGTCGCGGCCGCACGGGGTGAGGTTCAGTGTCTTGGCCCCGGCGTCCACATACGGCTGCAGGAATTCGGCGATCTCGGTGGCGGACCCGTACGGGGTGTAGCGCTCGAAGGGCTCGAAGCTCATCCCGTAGAAGCGCTCCATGGTCGCGGCCACATGAGAGCGGCCCTCCTGCGGCGAGGCGCCCACCCCGAGCCACAGCTGCAGGCCGTGGCGCCATTCGACGTCGCGTCCGGTGCCGACCGTCTCAACTTTGGCGACGCCCTCGGCGAACCGGCGGGGCGAGCACCACGCGCCCAGCCAGCCGTCGCCCAGCCGGCCGGCCCGCACCAGGGCCGCATCGCTGCGACCCCCGACCACCAGCGGCACCGGCGGATCGGGCACAGGCCGGATCTTCCCGCCGCGGAACTTGAAGAACTCTCCGTCGCCGTCGACGGTGTGTCCCTCCAGCAGTGCCCGCACGATCCCTAGCGCGGCGTCGGTGCGGCGTCCCCGGGTGGCGGGATCGATGTCGCAGACCTCGACCTCGGCTCGGTCGTCGCCGCCCACGCCGACCCCGACCGTGAGCCGTCCGGGCGCGGCTTCAGCCAGGGTGGCGATCTGGCGGGCCGCCACCATCGGGTGGCGCAGAGCCAGCAGGTAGACGCCTACCTGCAGTCTGAGACGGGGCTCGAGGCCGCTGAGAGCGGCCAGGGTGACGAGGCCGTCCATGCCGCTGCCGTCGCGGAAGCTCACGTGGTCGGCGGTGAACACATGGTCGATGCCCGCGTCGGCGATCCGGCCGAGCAGGCTCCGCTGCGCATCCGGTGGCAGGCTCCACAGGCCCCACGGGACGCTCACTCCGACGGCTGCCACATCAGTCCCAGTCACAGCACCACCCGCCGCGATCAGCGGTCACAGGCTTCGACGTTCGTCCCGCAGCGGCGGCGACGGTCTCCCAGTCACAGCACCACCCGCCGCGATCAGCGGTCACAGGCTTCGACGTTCGTCCCGCAGCGGCGGCGACGGTCTCCCAGTCACAGCACCACCCGCCGCGATCAGCGGTCACAGGGCGGTGGTGTCGGTTTGGAGGCCCATGCGCAGGCGGCCGGCCGTCTCCAGGGTGCGCGGCGCCACCATGGCGTGCTGGGCCGCCACTGCGGTGTCCCGGAAGCAGCGCTGGATCGGGCTGGTGCGGTACACCGCGGCCCCGCCCGCGGTCGTGAACATCGACGCGGCCACATCGGCCGCCGTCTGGGTGGCGTGGGTGGCCGCGAGGCGGATCAGGCGCTTCTGGTCGACCGTGGACGGCTGCCCCGCCAACGCGCCCCGGAACGTGTCGTCCACCGCGTCGAGCATCAGCGCCCATGCCGCCGCCAGCCTCGCCTCCGCCCGAGCGGCCTCAGCCTGCGTGGCGGCCCGCTCGGCCAGAGTACGGGTGCTGCCCTGCGGCTTCTTCGCCCCGGCCAGCTCCACCAGTTCATCGATCGAGCGTCGGGCGATTCCCACCGCCGCGGCCGCCACGCCGCTGGCCAGCAGCCCGTAGAACGAGAACCGGGACCAGGCGTTGTCCCGAACCGGCCCGTCCGTGCCGACCTGCACCCAGCGACCCTCGGGAACGAACACGTCCCGGGCCTCGAAGTCGACCGAGCCGGTGCCGGCCAGCCCGGCCACGTCCCACGTCTCGATGAACTCGATGTCACCGGGATCCATGAACACGAACGGCGCGGCCAGCCCGTCGCGCCGCGGCTCGGGCCGCCCGTCCGGGCCGACCACCAGGCAGCCGCCGCCGATGGTGGTGCAGTGCTTGGTGCCCGAGCCCCACTGCCAGCGCCCCGACACCCGCAGCCCGCCCTCGACCGGCACGGCCCTGCCCCGGGGGACGACGAATCCCCCGCCGATGGCCCCGGGATCGCCGAACAGGGCTCCGGCATGGGGATCGGGCAGGTACGACGACAGCAGCGACGTGGTGGAGGCGATGGCCACGCACCAGCCGACCGATCCGTCGTGATACGCGAACTCCTCGAAGACCTCCAGGCTCTCGGTGGCCGTCACCCCCGGTCCCCCCAGGTCGTCGGGCACACACTGGCGGAACGCCCCGGTCGGCCGGATCTCGTCGACCAGATCCATGGGCAGCGTGCCCAGCGCCTCGATCTCCGCCGAGCGGGCGCTGATCGATCCGCCCAGTTCGCGGGCCGCAGCCGGCAACCGATGAGTCACAAGCCCCAATCTAGGGCGACGTCGCGGTCCCGCTCTGGTGCCGTCGGCACCGACGCGAGATCCGATGTCAACTGCGGGCCGCGGTGATCATCGGCTCGGGCCGCGCCTCCTTCGAGATGCTCCGCCGCCTGATCCTGGGCCTGCCCGCGCGGGCCGGGATCCGGCGGGTCAGCCAGTCGGCGCGACCCGTATGGGAACATCATTGCGATGCTCCTGAGAGCGGTGCACTTCGAGCCGGGCCAGTGCGCGGTTGCCGTGGAGCTCTCCATGGGCCTGCCCGAGGCGGGCTGGGTGTGGATCGATATCACCGCGGGGCGCGACGACCTTGACGAGCTCGCCGAGCTCGCCGAGGAGATGGGGCTCGACGCCCTCGCGGTCAGGGACGCGGTAGAGGACATCGATCTGCCCAAGGTCGACGACTTCGGCTCCTTCCTGCTGGTAGTCCTGCACGCCCTCGACGATGAGCGGGTCGAGACCTACGAGCTCGACTGCTTCCTGTCTGGGCGCCGCCTCATCACCATCCACGACCAGCGCTCCCCCTCGATCGACTTACTCTGGGACGGCGTCCTGGCGCGACCGGAGCTGGCCAGCGGCGGCCCCGACGAGGCCCTGGCCCGGCTGGCCGACGTGGCCACCCGCCGGCTGGTCTGCGTGCTGGACGTGTTCGACGACCGCAACGAGGAGCTGATCCAGCGTGCGCTGCAGGCCGATCCGGACTTCTTGCTCGAGATCACCGCGGTGCGCGCCGATCTGGCCGCGCTGCGGCGGGCGGTCCACCCCCAGCGCGAGGCGCTCGACATCCTGCGTCACTCCACCTCCCCGCTGGTCTCCGACCCGGGCCACCGGCGGTTCTCCGACGTGTTCGACACCGCGTCGCGCGCCAGCCAGGGCGTGGACGGCGCCAGGGCCGCCCTGGCTGAGACCCTCGACGCCTACCGGGGTGCCGAGGCCCGCCAGGCGACCGAGGTGACCAAGGTCCTCACCGTGTACGCGGCCATCATGCTGCCGCTGTCGCTGGTGGCCGGGTTCTTCGGCATGAACTTCGTTGATCTCCCGCTGCTGGCCAGCCCGGCCGGGTGGATCATCGTCGCCGGGTTCATGGCGTTCGTCGCCATCGTGTCGGTGGGTGTGTTCGTGTCGCTGGGGTGGACGCGCCGTCTATCCGGGCGCACCGCGGGAGCGGTCCTCGGTCGCGGCCTCGCCGAGGCCGCCCGCGCTCCCGCCCAGCTGGTGGGGGCAGTGTTCGAGATCTCCACCATGCCGATGCGCTCGGTCGCAGCCCCGGTGCGCTCGGTAGCAGGTTCGGTGGCGGGAACCCGCCGGCACAAGGAGACCAAGCCAGAAGACGGCTGAACCGGGAGGGCCTTGAGTCCCCCTTCGCCGATGTCTTCATGAAGGAGTTGACGGTGGTCCTCTCGTCCGTCGGGAAGCGGATGATTAATCGCAATTTCAGGCAGTGGATCAGGTTGGTATTACCTGGTTATACTCGGCGCTGTGAAGGTTGCGGTCTCCATTCCGGACGCGGTGTTCAAGGCGGCTGAGGAGCTCGCCACCCGCCGCCAGTGCTCACGGTCGAGCCTCTACGCCCAGGCCTTGGAGCGCCTGCTGGCCGAGGCGGACAGCGACGATGTGACCGCCCGTCTTGACGCCGTGTACGCCGGAGATCCTTCCGAGCTCGACCCGGCCCTGCGGGACGCGCAGGCTCGGGCGCTGGCCGAACCCTGGTGATCCGCCGCGGCGACATCCGGTGGGCCGACCTTCGCGAGCCGACCGGATCAGAGCCTGGCCACCGGCGGCCGGTGCTGGTGGTGTCCAGCGACCGGTTCAACCGCAGCCGCATCGCGACCGTGCTCGCTGTCGCGATCACCTCCAACCTCCGCCTCGCCGGCGCGCCCGGCAACGTCGAGTTGGCCGCTAAGGAGTCGGGGCTCGACCGCGACTCGGTGGTCAACGTCTCTCAGATAGTCACCATCGACAAGTCGGCGCTGCCCGACTGGACCGGCACCGTCGGCCCCGCAACCATGCGACAGATCGAAGCCGGAATCGCGCTAGCCCTCGACCTGCCCACGACGGATTGAGCGCTTGCACCCTTAGGACATGCGCAGCGCCGCGTCAACAATGAGCGAGCGGTAGTTCTCGGCTGCTTGGCGCTGGTTGTCCAGATCGTCCAGTGCACCTTCGTCTCGTATCCGCACGAATGCCGGAATCCCAGCGGCCGCCTTGCGCGCGACGCTGCGGTGACAGCCGGCGATGACCTCCACGACCATGTCGCCCAGCTGACGGGCTTGAGACGCACCCAGTCGGTAGCCCGCGACCAGTGCCGTGATGCGCTCCGACCGGTTCGGGGGCGCCGGCCAGTCCCGCACCAAGGGGTCGTCGTCGTCGCAGACCGGAACGAACTGCCACACCGCGTGTCCGAGATCCCACATCGGCTTCGACACGAAGATTCCATCCCAGTCGATGAAGGCCACTGCTCGCCCCTCCCTGAACACAGTGTTGCGGGGCGCGATGTCCCCATGGCACACGATGTGACCTGCAGCGACCGCCTGGGGACCCTCCTCGAAGCCAGCCTCGGTAGTGAAGCCCTGCGCACAGTCGTGGTAGGCCCGCAGCAACTGGCCCACCGACTGCAGCGCTCTCCGATCCAGCTTCCACCCCTCCAGATCGGTCGGGACCCACCCGTCGATCCAGGTCAGCACAAGGGCGCCATCGGGTTCGGAGCCCACCACGCGGGGAGCCCCTCCGAAGCCGCACCGCTCCAGGTGCACGAGCAGCTGCCGCATCGACTCCGTGTTCGCCGTGGCCGGGCGGCGCACTGTGTCCCCGACCCGAACAAACTCGGTCACCCGCCCAGCGAGTGCCTCTCCCTCGCCTGCATCGCTTCCACCAGCCACCACGCCGGCGATCGTAACCGGCATGCGGCCGTCTGGAATGACCCTAGCCCTCGATCTGCCCGCGACGGGCTGATTCGCCGAGCTGTCGGGACATCGTCCTCCTACGCGTAGCTAGTGGTTCCCCTCGGCTGCGGGCGGTAAGAAAGCCCTCATGAGGAACTGGTTAATGACCCCTTGTTTTGTCCAACTGATTGTCCAAGATATTGTCCAAGTCAATGCGCGCCGGTTCGTGTCAGTGGCATTCTCAGAGCGAGCCCCAGGCGCCTCCTCCGGGGGTCAGGACCCGTAGGCGGTCTCCGGCCTGGACTTCTAGCGTGACCTTGCCGGGCAGCAGTTCGCGATCGCCGGACCGGCGGATCAGCCAGTCCTCGCCCTTGGCGCCTGGGCCTCCGCCCTGCAGTCCCCACGGCTGGGTGACCCGGCGCTCGCCCATCAGGGTGACGGTGGCGTCGGATAGGAACTCCATCTCCCGCACGATGCCCTGACCGCCCGGGTATTGGCCCTCGCCGCCGCTGTCGGAGCGCAGGCCGTAGGCGGTGATGCGCAGCGGGTAGTGCTGGACGAGGCTCTCGATGGGGGTGTTCTTGGTGTTGGTCATGCCGGTGTGGATCCCCGACTGGCCGGCCCGGCCGCAGCGGCCGCCCTGCCCGCCGCCGACGGTCTCGTAGTAGGCGAAGGCGTCCGATCCGGCCAGCACGTTGTTCATTGTCCCCTGCGACGCGGCTGGCACCGCCGCGGGCGCCGCCTGCGCCAGCGCTCCCAGCAGCGCGTCGGCGATGCGCTGGGAGGTCTCAACGTTGCCGGCTGCAACCGCTGCGGGCGGCTCGGCGCTCACGATGGACCCCGCAGGCGCGGACATGGTGATGGGTCGGTAGCAGCCGCCGTTGGCGGGGATGGACGGATCGGTTGCCACCCGCACCGCGTAGTACAGGCACGACGCCGCCACCGCCTCCACCGAGTTGAAGTTGGCCTCCACCTGCGGCGCCGAGCCCGCGAAGTCGGCGTGCAGCTCCGAGCCGTCGATGGTGACCCTCACCGTGATGTTGTGCAGACGGTCGGGGCCCTCCACGAAGTCCTCGAAGCTGTGGTCGCCGTCGGGCAGGTCGCCGATGGCGGACCGCATCCGGCGCTCCCCGTAGCCGAGCAGCCCGGTGCAGATCGCGGTGTAGCCGGCCGGCCCGTAGGCCCGGCACAGCTCGATGAGTCTCCTAGCCCCCACCTCGTTGGCTCCGAGCTGGGCGGACAGGTCCCCCAGGCGCTCGTCGGGGGTGCGGGTGGCGTCCAGGAACGGGTCGAGGAACTTCGGCACCCACTGCCCTTCCCGGGCGGCCAGCATCGGGGCCACGACGTGGCCCTCCTGGTCGAGCCTGGTGGCGTGGGCCGGCATCGAGCCGGGCGCGTCGCCGCCGACGTCGGAGTGGTGGGCCCGGTTGGCCACCCATCCGACCAGGTCGCCTCCGTGGGCGACCGGCCGCACGATGGTCAGGTCGTTGAGATGGGTGCCGCCGTGGTAGGGGTCGTTGACCGCGTACTGGGCGTCGAGCTCCAGCACCTCGCCGAAGTCATCGATCACGGCCTGCACCGACGCCGGCATGGAGCCGAGATGCACGGGTATGTGCTCGGCCTGAGCCAGCAGCTCGCCGTCCGGCACGAACATCGCGGTCGAGAAGTCGGCCCGCTCCTTGATGTTGGGCGAGTAGCCGGTGCGGCGCAGCACGCCGCCCATCTCGTCGGCTGCGGCGGTGAACCGGTGCCGGGCCACCTCCAAGTCGATCGCGTTCAGCACCACCGCGTCACCACTCGATCTTCGACCTCACCGGTCCTGGGCACTGTCACCACTCGATCCTCAGTGCGCCGGTCTCATGAACAGTGGCCCGATCGCCGGCGGCCAGATACGTCGTGGACTCGCCCTCGGCGATGATGGCCGGGCCGACCACCTCGGCGTCCACCGCCAGCGCCGGTCGCCACCACACCTGCGCCTCCGCGGCTCCCGACGGGCCGATCACCGGCCGAGCACCGCGCCTCGGTTCGCCGGGCTCGGGCTCGTAGGGGGGCAGATCCGCCCAGCTCAGCGCAGCCGCTCCGACCACCTCGGCCCGCACCGTCACCGCCTCCACCGGGTCGCTGGGCCGGGAGAAGCCGTTGCGCTCGGCGTGCAGGCGATGGAACCGCCCGCACAGCGCCTCCCACGGCTCGCCCTCGGTGTAGGGCACCGACGTCTCGTGGGCCTGGCCCACATAGCGCATGTCGACGACTAGGGCCGCGGTCCGGGCCGCCTGGCCGCTGTCGGCTTCGATCTGGAGCCGGGACTCGGCCAGCAGCCGCCGCGCGGCGGCGGGAACCAGCCCACTGGTGGCCTCCACAGCGTTGATCGTCTGGGCGGCGTCGGCTCGGGGCGGGCTGAGCAGCAGCCCGAACGCCGAGAACACCCCGGCGTAGGGCGGCACGATCACGCCGTCCATCTCCAGGGACCGGGCCAGAGCGCAGGCGTGCAGGCCGCCCGCTCCCCCGAAGGCCATCAGTGCCGCATTGCGGGGATCGGTGCCCTGCTCCACCGACACGGCCCGCACCGCGTGGGTCATGTGGGACTCAACCACCGCGACCACCCCCAGCGCTGCTTCGACCTCCTCCAGCGACAGCTCCGACCCCAGTCGCTCGAAGGCGGCCGCGGCCAGGTCGGGACGCAGGGCCACCGTGCCCGCCAGCTTGGCGCCCGGGTCCAGCCGCCCCAGCACCAGGTTGGCGTCGGTCACCGTCGGTTCGGCGCCGCCGCGGCCGTAGCACGCGGGGCCGGGGTCGGCCCCCGCGGAGCGCGGCCCCACCCGCAGGGCGCCGCCGGGGTCGGCCCAGGCCACCGATCCGCCCCCGGCGCCGACGGTGTGCACCGCCACCGAGGGCATCAGGCAGGCGTAGCCCGCGATCTCGCGGTTGTAGGTCACCTCGGGCCGGCCCTGGCGCACCCGGCACACGTCGGTGGACGTCCCGCCCATGTCGAAGGAGATCAGCGTGTTGCAACCCATCAGATCGCCCAGCGCAGCCGCGGCCACCACCCCGCCGGCGGGACCCGACAGCAGGATCGACGCGGGGAATGCCGAGGCGTGGCCCAGCGACACCAGCCCCCCGGAGGAGCGCATGACCGAGATCTCGTCGATGAACCCGGCCCGCCCGGCCCGGTCGGCCAGGCTGCCCATGTAGCGGGCCACCTCCGGTGCCAGGAAGGCGTTGAGGACCGCGGTCGAGAACCGCTCGTACTCCCTGAACTCGGCCACCACCTCCGCGGAGGCCGACACAGGCACCCCTAGATCGCGGCGGAGCCGGTCGGCCAGCGCCCGTTCCGCTAGCGGGTCCGCGTACGAGTACATCAAGCAAACCGCCACCGCTTCCGCGCTCTGATCCCGGGCGACGGCCGCCACCGAGGCCGCCACCGTGTCCAGCTCGTCGTCCCGGCCGGCCGCGGGCACCTCCACGCCGAGCCGCATCCCAGGGTCGGCCAGCGGCGGGGGCCGGTCAGCGAACGGGTCGTACAGGGACGGGCGGTCCTGGCGGGCGATCTCGATCAGCGACTCGAACCCGGCGTCGGTCACCAGCAGCGTCCGTGCTCCCCGCCGCTCCAGCAGCGCGTTGGTGGCCACCGTGGTCCCATGGAGCAGGTCGGCGCAGGCATCGGTTCGCACCGCGGCGCCCGCCCCGGCCATGACCCCTTCGCTCTGATCGCGGGGGGTGGACGGGACCTTTCCGACGGTCATGGCTGCGCCGTCCCACATGGCAACGTCGGGGAACGTCCCGCCCACGTCGATCCCCACCGTCACCCGAGCGGGCTCGTGCTCGTCGTTAGGCCCGGTCATGGGGCTGGCCCGCGCCCTTCGATGGAGACCGTGTCGATGTGGGCAGCGTAATGTGCTACGCCGCGCCGGTGGACGGAGACGAGGCACGTGCTGCGGCCGCCTCGGGCCATAGCCTGACCACTTGCCTGTATTTCTCGGGGGACTGGCCGCGGCCCTGCTCGGGGCCGGCGACTTTTTCGGGGGCGTCGGCGGCCGCCGCATCGACCATCCCGGCGCGGTGGTGTCGATCGCCTGGGTGGCGTCGTGCGTGGGCGCGGTGGTGGCGGGGGCCTTCGTGCTGGTGTTCCCTCCCGCCCATTTTGGCCGTACCGACTTCTACTGGACGCTGGTTGCGTTGGTGTTCGCGTCGGCGGCCCGGCCGCTGCTGTACCTCTCAATGGAGCGGGGACCGATGGCGGTGGTCGCCCCCACTTTCAGCCTTGTGTCGCTGGTGGTTCCCGCGGTCGTGGGTCCGCTCACCGGAGACGCTTTGAGCGGTGCCGAACTGGTCGGATTGGCGATCGCCATTCCGGCGGTGCTGCTCATCGTCAGCGACGGCAAGCTGCCGACGAGCACGGCGCTCTGGTCGGGCGAGGCCCTGGCCCTGGGCTGCCTCGTGGGCGGGCTGCTGGGCTGCCTCAGTCTCACCTTCGCTCAGATCAGCCCCGACGCCGGAGCAATGCCCGCGTTCCTGACCCAGCTGGGCGCAGTGGCCCTGATCCCGCTGATCACCAGGCCGTTCCGGTTGATGGCCGAGCTCTCACGGGACGTGCGCCGCTTCGGCGTGCTGGTGGGCCTGATCGACATCGGTGCGGTCATCTCACTCGTGATCGCCTTCCAGCGGGGCAATGTGGCGGTGGTGGCCGCGATGCTGGGCTTCGCGCCGGTCACGACCATGACCTTGGCCTGGCGGGTCTACAACGAGACCGTGCGCCGCTGGCAGTGGGTCGGCGCCGCGATGGCCGCGGCCGCCATCATCCTCTTCTCAACCGCCTGACTTGCAGACAGGTCCTGCCGGCATCGGGGCTAGCGATCGACGTCCCACCAGATGGTGACCCGCTCCCGGGGGAAGGGAACGTTGGCTATCAGCGCGGCCACCTCGGCCTCGCGCGCTGGAGGCAGGCAAAGGTTGCGGCACCACTGGGCCGGCTCGAGGTCGCTGCGCTTGGCGGCGAGGCGGTCCTCCGGCAGGAGCGACTCCTCGACGACGGGGTCCAGGCCGGCTTCACCGATGACCTCCACCGCCATGGCTGCAGTGGGCTCGTGGGGGCGTTCCAGATCCCAGAAGTGGCGCCACAGCTGGCGGCGGCGGTCCTGGGGGTGCTTGGGTGTGATCTCGATCACGACCCGCCGGCGGGCATGGGCGTGCAGAGCGGCCACGAACGGCGCTATCTCAGGAGCGTTGTAGAGAACGTTGTGGCACACCACCACGTCGGCGACGGGCACTGAGCCCGCGACTTCGGGCCACGACCCGGCATGCACCTCGACCGCGATCCTTCGCCGCCGGGCTGTGGCTTCGAACATTTCCAGCATGTCGGGCTGGCGGTCCGTGCCGATCACCTCGGTGGCCGGAGGCGCCACCGCGAAGCCCGCCGATCCGCCCCCGCAGCCGACATCGAGCACCGAGCCCCGATCGCCCAGGGCCTCTGCGGCCCGACGGTTCGACAGCGACAGCTCGAAGGTTCCGGGCTCGGGCGCGGCAAAGATCTCCGGCGAGAACACGAAGGGCCGGTTGGGCGCGGCGTCGAGGATCTCGCTCGGGATGGCCCACTCGGCCATGGCCCGACCCCATCGCGCCGCGGCGGTGTCGTTCACTGCCATGTTCGACGGATCCTAGTGGTGGTCGGTGCGCTCACCAGATGCGGCGGGCAGCGGCCCAGCGGCTCAGCTCGTGGCGGTTCGACAGCTGGAGCTTGCGCAGCACCGCCGATGCGTGGGTCTCCACCGTCTTGATCGAGATCGACAGCTGGCGGGCGACCTCCTTGTAGGTGTAGCCCCGGGCCAGGTGGCGCAGCACCTCCCGCTCCCTGGTGGTGAGCCGGTCAAGGTCCTCGTCGGCTTCGGGGCCCGCGACGGCGACTGCGTCGGCGGCGAAGGCGTCCAGCACGAACCCGGCCAGGCGGGGCGAGAACACCGCGTCGCCGTCTCTCACCCGGATGATGGCGTCAACCAGATCGTCGCCGGAGATCGACTTGGTGACGTAGCCCCTGGCTCCGGCCCGCACCACGCCGATCACGTCGGAGGCCGCGTCCGACACCGACAGGGCCAGGAACCGGGTCTCGACGCCGGCCGCGGCCACCGACTCGATCACCTCGCGCCCCGACCCCGACGGCAGGTGCACGTCCAGCAGCACGACGTCGGGGCTCCAGCGCTCTATGGCCTCCACGGCTGAGCCCACGTCGTCGGCCTCGGCCACCACGGCCACCCGGTCGCCGATCTCGGCCCGCACGCCGCTGCGGAACAGCCGGTGGTCGTCGACGATCACCACTCGGGGAGGCGCAGCCGCCATGTCTGCCACGGTAGCCGGGGTGCTCATCGGCCTCTGGAACCCGACGCGCCGTTCGTCTCAGCTGCGGGCCACATGGAGGCGCACCTCGGTGCCGTGACCCTTCGAGCTGGTGATCTCGCAGCGCCCGCCCACCCGATCGAGCCGGCCCCGGATCGAGTCGCGGATCCCGCGGGAGTCTCCGTCGACGGCCTGGGGGTCGAAGCCTGCGCCCCGGTCGCGCACGAACACCTCCACTCCTTGGGGTGTGGCCTCCAGATACACCGACACGGTCGGGCAGCCCGACCACCGCGCCGCGTTGGTCATGGCCTCGCCGGCTGCGGCCACCAGCGACTCCATGGCCGGGTCCAACGGGGCGTCGCCCACCGCCACAATGTCCATGACCACGCCGTGGCGGTCCTCGATCACTCCGGCGAGATGCTCGACCGCGGCCCTGACCGTGGCCTGGTTCGGCTCGGAGCCGCCGCCGTAGAGCCATCCCCGCAGCTCCCGCTCCTGGCGCCGGGCCAGCGCGGCCATGCGGGCCGGGTCGTCGGCGCGCTGCACGAGGGCCAGGGTTTGCAGCACTGAATCGTGCAGATGGGCGGCCATCTCGGCCCGCTCATCGGCTCGGATGCGACGCTGGCGCTCCTCCCGGCGGTCGCGCACCAGCACCGCAACCCACGGCCCCATGATCAGAGCCAGACCGCCCACCACCAGCCCACCCGACAGGAGCCCGTCACGCACCGCGGACAACGACAGGTTGGTTGCCGCGATGACCCCGATCCCGAGGGCGAGCAGGATCGTGCCGGCTGCGATCCGCATAGCCACGGTCCGGTCGAGGCCGGCGGCGGGCTGCACCCTCCAGACGACGATCCCGAGCCCGAAGGCAACGCACAGGGCGGGCCAGATCACGGTGTCGGGCAGCGCAACGCCCAAATGCCGGACCAGAAGCACGGTCCCGACCACGATCAGGGCCATACCCGCAGCCCTCCTGGCCGCCGTGCGGGCCGGAAGCGCAGCATCGGCGCGCTCCGTCCCGTCCGTGGGAGCGGCCGCCTGGGGTAGCAGGATCCATCCCACCAGGTAGAGGGGCACTCCGACCCAGGCCAGAGCGAGCGCCACGAAGGCGATCCTCACGATGGTGGCGTCGATGCCGAGGCGCGTCCCGACGCCGCCGCACACGCCTGCGATCACCCGGTCGGTGCGGGACCTGGCCGGCCAGCCAGCCCGAGTCGGTGCCATGGGAGAAATGATGACACGACAGCCCCGGCCCGGCACTGGGGACCACCCCCTACCTCGCCGGCGGATCTAGGGGAAAGATCAGGGACATTCCCCATTGGCCTCCCCGGCGCCGGAGCACACACTGGACGCCATGGCCGAAGAGCAGCCACCCGGCGCCGAGCCGAGCAGCGAAGACGGCAACGCCATGGCCGAGAACCAACCGCCCCGTGCCGCCGAGACCCCGGGCGCCATGGCCGGCGAGGACTCAGCTGGCCGCAAGGGCGCCGAGGGGGCCGACTCGAAGCGAGGAACCCTGTGCCGCAGCTCCACGGACAAGGTGATCGCCGGAGTTGCCGGCGGGATCGGCGCCTATTTCGGCATCGACGCGGTGATCGTTCGCATCGCCTTCATCGTGTTGACCTTCCTGGGCGGTGCCGGTCCATTCCTGTACCTGATCGGATGGCTGGCCCTGCCCCAGGAGAATTCGCGCAGTGTCATCGCCAAGGCTCTGGGGGGCGACTCGCCCCACCGTTTTCGGAGCTTGATGGCTGTCGTACTGATCGGCGTGGGCCTGCTCATCACTGCCAACCTCAGCGGCGAGCTGTTCAAGACATTCGTCAACGTGTGGACGATCGCTCCCCACCTAGCCCTCATCCTCATCGCCGCCGGTGTGGCCCTGGTGCTCTGGCCCGGACCCGCCGGGCGGCCCGAGCCCACTCCGGCCCCCCCGCCGTCGTCGTCGGCGCCCGCGCCCCCGGCGCCTCCTCCCTCCACGGCTGCGGCTGCCGGGCCGGAGTGGGCGGCCGCCTCGCCGGCCGGACCTGTGCCGCCTCCCAACTTGCCGGTCCGACGGCGAGGGCGCACAACGATCGGCTATCTCACTGTCGCGATCCTGCTCGTGTACACGGGCGGAGCGGTGGTGCTGGATCGTCTCGACGCAGTCGAGGTGGACATCGGGGTCTACTTCGCGATTGCTCTTGCCATTACGGGAGCCGGGCTGCTGGGCTCGGCGTACGCCGTCCCCGCCCGAGGTCTCATCCTGCTCGGGGTTGTGCTCTCCGCGCCGCTCCTTCTTTTCGCCGGAGCCGAGTTGCCGTGGGGATCGGGGGTGGGAGAGGTCCGAGTGAGCGTCACCGACGCCAGCGAGCTGCAAGACGAGTATCGCCACGGGGTCGGTCAGATGGTCGTGGACCTGCGCAACCTCGATCCCGACGGCACGGACGATTCTCTGGAGCTGAGCCTCAGCGTCGGCGAGATGCTCGTGTACGTGCCCGACAACATCTCCACGACCGCCGACATCAATGTGGGAGCTGGGAACATCAGGGTGTGGTATGGCGGCCCGGCGCCCGGCCGGATCCAGGACTTGAGGGATGTTCGTGATCTCCTTCAAGACCTACGGACCGTGCCGTACGGTTATGAGGACCTCGACGATCTCGAGGGCTATGTGGAGGCTTACGAGAGGCATTCCGGCCTGCGGATCCTGCCCGAGCAGCGACAGTCACTCGCCCGCCTGTTCGCCGAAGAACCCGGTCATCAGGGAGCGAACCGTCCCCGAGACGTCCTCCAGCACTTGCTTGCCGAGGCCCGAGGCGTCGGCTATCCGTGGGAGGACAGTGAGGACGGCCTCGGCATCGGCCGCACGATCACGGTGCCCGTGTGGGGCGAGCACGAGGGCGAGTTGCGCCTGGACATCGATGTGGGAGTCGGCAAGGCCGAGATCGTCATCTTGCCCGCGCCGTTCACGGTTGAGGCGACGCGTCCATGACTGGCGAGACCATGACCGAAACGACGTTTGACAGCGGCAGCGCTCGGCCGCCGTCGACGGCACCGAAGTCCCGCCGAGTCGATCCCGTGTCGCTGGTAGCCGGGCTGCTCTTCATAGCGATTGCGTTGGCCGCCCTCACCGATCGCTTCTGGGCCGACATCGACCCGGTGTTGGTGGTCGGAGGCGCGGTCGTCGCCGTCGGCGCCGCAATGGCTGCGGGCGTGATCCGGCGCGCAGTGGCCCGCCGCCGCTGACGGTCGCGCCCGCCAGAAGGGACTCAGCCATCCAGGGTCGCGCGCCAGCCGGCCGCGATGTGCTCTAGCCACCACTGCGGGGCGTTGTCGAGCAGGTTCGACAGGTTGGAGTAGTCCCACCACCTCGCGATGAGCCCGTCGTCGAGCTCCATCATCGACGTGAACGGGTGCAGGATCACCTCGCCGGTGTGGAAGGCCCACTCCTCGGCGTGCTCGGTCACCACCCTCGAGCCCTCGGCGATCATGAGGCCCATCTGGTGGGTGTGACTCTCCACCGGCTCCAGCCCGAGCCGCAGGCGGGCCACGATCTGGGCCGGGCCGTGGGCTCCGCCGCCCGACTCGCCCGTGCCCACATCCACATAGTTGGCCTCGGCGGTGAAGAACCCCCCGATCGCATCCCAGTCATGGGCGTACAGGGCGTCCCAGAACTGGGCCACGATCCGCTTGTTGCGTTCCTCTACTGCGCCCACGCCGGCTCCTCTCGCGGCGGCAACCGCGACAGGCTAGGGGGAATCGTCGGAACGCTCGGGCTCGGGTGCGGGCGCTGGGGGTGCGGGCGGGGACGCGGGCGCCTTCGCCTTCGACTTCTTGCGCTTCGGCTTGGGCACTCGCTCGGGTCGGGCTTTGGGGCCGCGCCGGCGGCGGCGCCACCAGATAAGAGCCGCGATCACGGCCACGAAGGGCAGGAACGGCACCAGCACACCGACCACGACTAGGGCCACGCCCACGATGGAGCGCAGGAAGCCGGCGCCGTCGGAGACCGAGTCGGCGAAGCCGGGCAACGAGTCGTCGCTGCGGGCGTCCACCCACACGTAGGTGTCGCCGAAGACCTCGGGAAGCTCCGCGCCCTGGGCGTCCACCGGCACGGCCTCGGCCTCCAGCCCGATCTCCAAGCCCCTGGTGGCGACCCGGCCCGCCAAGCGGCCCTCCTCCATAGGCACTTCCAGCACAGCCACGAGCAGCCCGCCGGGCTCGATCCGGTTGAAGCTGCCCTGGAGGGTCTCGAAGGCGTCGATGTCGAGGCGCACGTTGCGGGAGCGGACCGACACGTCGGTCAGCGCCGAGGCTCCCGTGTTCTCCACCTCCAGGCAGAAGTAAAGGGTCGCATCTGGTTCGGCGGTGAAGTGCTCGGTGCCGAGGCACGGGTCGTCGGCGTCGTCGGAGATCCAGGCCCCCACCAGGATCCCGGTGTCGGGCAGCACCGTGGGCGACTGGTGGATGGTCAGGGTGATGGTGGCCAGGTCCACCTGGCCGCGCAGGGTGCGCAGCTGGCCCCGCAGAACCTCGAGGGTGGTCTCGCGGTCGAGCAGCTCCCGCTCGATCTGGGCCACGTCCTCGAGCTTGACCGCCTCCTCCAGGAGCCTGCGAAGGCGGGTCACGCTCACCTCGGCGGTGCTGATGCGGCTCTCGAGGTCGACGACCCGCTCGGTCACGTCGTCGGCGCTGATCGACTGGTCGACCAGCGTGCCCACCCCGGCCAGGCGCTCCAGCGCGGTCGAGAAGTCAGCGGGCCGAACCTTGAAGGTGATCTCGGTCCGGGGCTGGGGCTCGGTGCGGGTGGTCTGGGAGAACACGATCCCGCCCAGGCCCTGGACTATGGACACCGCCTCGTTGCTGGCCGCGGTCACGTCGTCGGCCTGGACGCTGATGGTGGCCCGGTACACGATGTCGCGTCCCAGATCGGCGGGCGTGAGCGCGGTGGGAACGGCCAGCGCGGTGTCGACGATCGCTGCCTGCGCGCTGGACCCTTCATCGGGGGATGCCAGCGCCGATTCTACCTCCGCCATTGGCTCTGTAGCCGTGTCGCTCCCGGCCGAGTCAAATGCCGCTGGAGCCCCCTGGTCCGCGGTGGAAGCGCCAACTGTGGTGGAAGCGCGACCTGTGGATTCGTCGCTGCCGCCGCAGGCGCTGAGCAGGACGAGCGCCGCGCTCAAGAGCGTGAGCACAAACAAGATCGGAGCGCGGCGTCGCGGCCTCACACGGGGGTTGTGCGAATCATGCATAGGTGTCCTCCCAGTTAGGACGGTTGACACCTATGACGTTGGCCGGGTCGCTCTGGTTCCCGGCCGAGGCTCCGGACTGGCTACGCCCCCGGCTCGCCTTCGCCCTCGTCGCAGCCAGCGGTGCAGGTGGTGGGCGGCAGCACGGTGTCGGCGGCAGTGCCACAGGGCGCTCCCGCCGCGGTGTATAGGCCGTCCACGCTGTACCAGCCGGACTCCTGGCCGAGCTGGTTGAACGAGGTCACGTACAGCTTCACCGGGACATTGGCCGGGACTCTGCGCACCCGCGCTGCCCAGCGTGAGCCGCCGCTGCGGTTGGTGTCGATCTGACCGACATCAAACTCCCCGTTGGTGAGGATCGGCTCGCCGTCAACCTGCAAGTACGTGCGGATCTTGGAGATGTCGGAAGGATTGGGAAGCGCATCGAACTCCACGAGGAGCTCGTTGTCGACGTTGCCGCCAACGCAGTCAAGGTCGCTCGGCGCAGGGGGAGGAGCCACGCCTACAGCCGGGGGTCGGGTCGTCGTCGTCGTCTCCAGAACCTCATCCGTCGGGACGGTGACGGTCACCGTGGTCTCGACAGGCTCCGTTGTCGGGGTGGTCACCCGCGGCTGCGAGGTTGTGGTGCTCGTCGACCGGGTCGTTGTCGTGGTTTCTCCGATGGGTGCCTCGCCGTTCTCTTCGCTGTCGTCGCTGCACGCCGTCGCGACCAACACCAGCGCAAGCGCCGCGGCCAGAAGCCTCAGTGAACGCATGTGGAACTCCTTTCCAGGTGCCCACCATACAAGTTGGGTTCAGCCCTGCGGTGTTGCCGGGCTGAACAGTAACACGCGATCATAGGCTGTTTCGCGGTGACGGATGTGGACCCTCGGGCGGAGTTGTGCGATCTGGTCAGCGGCGCCGATCCCGCGTCCCGGCTGTGGTCTGCCGTCGACTGCGGCCGGATCGCCGAGATCGTGCCCGAGCTGCCCGATCTCAAGATGGAACAGGATCCGATCCACCGGCACAAGGATGTGCTCGCCCACACCATCGCGGTCGTGTCCAAGACGCCCGACGACCTCGTGGTACGCCTCGCCGCCCTGTTCCACGACATAGGCAAGCCCCGAACCCGCAGCTACGAGCACGGCGAGGTGACCTTCCGCCATCATGAGGCGGTCGGCGCCCGGATGGCCCGCAAGCGTCTGGCTGCGCTCGCCTTCGACGAGCGCACAGTGGAGGACGTCAGCGAGCTGGTCCGGCTGTCGGGCCGGTTCAAGGGCTACGCGTCCGGCTGGAGCGACACCGCGGTGCGCCGCTACGCCCGGGACGCAGGACCGCTGCTGGGACGCCTCAACCAGCTGGTCCGGTCGGACTGCACCACTCGCAACCTGCAGAAGGAGGCCGACCTCCACCGCCAGATCGACGACCTCGAGCGCCGCATTGCGGAGCTGGCCGAGGCCGAGCGCAAGGCGGCGGAGCGGCCCCAGATCGACGGCGCGGCAGTCATGGCCCATCTCGGCCTGGATCCCGGTCCCAGCGTCGGGCGCGCCCTCTCCTGGCTGCTGGAGCTCAAGCGCTCCGCGGGGGAGCTTCCCATCGACGAGCTGCTGGCTCTGCTGGACCGCTGGTGGGCCGAGAACCGCTCGTAGGCCTCCCGCTCCTGTTCGCTGCGCTCACGGGCCGCTCGGGCCCGCGGGCCTCGCTCAGCGCATTGCACTATCCAGGGCAGCTTCGGCGTACTCGCTCGGCCTCTGGGCCGGTAGCCTCGACCAGAACTCGAACCCTGCAAGCACCCATGACACCGAGGAGATGACGTGACCTATCGAGCGGAGTATCTCTGGATTGACGGCAACCAGCCGGCGGGCGAGATTCGCACCAAGACGAGGGTCGTGAACAATGATGAGGAGCCCCCGATTTGGGGCTTTGATGGTTCGAGCACGAATCAGGCCACCGGCGACAATTCTGATGTGGTTCTCAAGCCGGTGTTCACTTGCAGTGATCCTGTGCGCGGCGGCGACAATATTCTGGTGTTGTGTGAGACGCTGAATGCTCATGACATGTCGCCGCACCCCACCAACCGGCGCGCCGAGTGTGTGGCGGTGTTTGAGAAGTACAAGGACCAGATGCCGTGGTTCGGCCTGGAGCAGGAGTACACGCTGCTGGATGCGACCACCCGCTGGCCGGCGGGGTTCCCCGCGGCGGGGTTCCCGCCACCGCAGGGCCCGTACTATTGCGGGGTGGGCGCGGGCCGGATATCGGGCCGCGAGCTGATCGAGGAGCACACCACCGCCTGCATCGAGGCCGGGCTCGAGATCGCGGGCACCAACGCGGAGGTGATGCCGGGCCAGTGGGAATTCCAGATCGGCCCGCTTGACACCGTCGCCGTCGCCGACCACCTGTGGGTGGCCCGCTACATGCTGTTCCGCCTGGCTGAGAAGCACAGCATCGAGGTGACGATCGAGCCCAAGCCCATGCTCGGGGACTGGAACGGCGCAGGCATGCACACCAACGTCTCCACCAGGGCGATGCGCGAGAGCTATGAGCCGATCATCGCCGCGTGCGAGGCGCTGGGGATGGCGGGAAAGCCCGAGGAGCATCTCGCCGGCTACGGCGCGGGCATCGAGTTCCGCCTCACCGGCGCGCACGAGACCGAGCGCTACGACCAGTACTCCTACGGCGTGTCGGACCGGGGCGCGTCGGTGCGCATCCCCTGGCAGGTGGCCCGCGAGGGCAAGGGCTACATCGAGGATCGCAGGCCCAACGCCAACGCCGACCCCTACCATTGCACCACCCTGCTGACGCGCACCATCTGCGAGGCGCTCGTCGGCTTCAACTGAGCCCTCCGGCCCGCGATGGCCGCCGGCACCGGTGAGGGGGCCCGGCCCGGCCCCGACGCCGCGCCCGCTGTCGGCGCCGAGCGGCTGAGGGTGGCGATCTGCCAGATCAACCCCACCGTCGGCGACCTCGACCGGAACGTGGCCCTGGCCGCTGACGCGCTGGGCCGGGCCGAATCGGCTGGCGCCGACGTCGCCGTCCTGCCAGAGCTGACCATCACCGGCTACCCGCCCGAGGATCTGGTTCTGCGCCCCGGATTCGTCGTCGCGAGCCGGGCGGCGCTCGAAACCCTCGCCTCCGCGACCGGCGCCTGCGCGGCGGTGGTCGGCTTTGTCGACGGCGGCGGTGAGCCCTCCAGGTCGGTGCCCGACATGGCCGGCGTCGAGAGCTTCAGCGACGCCTACAACGCGGTGGCGGTGTGCGCGGACGGCGGAGTGCGCGGCGTCTACCGCAAGCGCCACCTGCCCAACTACGACGTGTTCGACGAACTGCGCCACTTCCGGCCCGGCCTTGAGGAGCCGCCGCTGTTCGAGATCGGCGCCGCGGCCGTGGGCGTCACCGTGTGCGAGGACGCCTGGATACCCGACGGGCCGGTCAGCGACCTGGCCCGGGCCGGGGCACGGCTCGTGCTGAACGTCAACGGATCGCCGTTCCGGGTCGGCAAGCAGGCGGAGCGCGAGCGGGTGATCGGCCGGCGGGCGGCGGAGGCGGGCGTCCCGCTGGTGTCCGTGAACCTGGTCGGCGGCCAGGACGAGCTCGTGTTCGATGGCGGCTCCTTCGTGGTCGGCGCCGACGGGGCGGTGGTGGCCCGCTGCGTGTCGTTCGCCGAGACGGTCGACGTCTTCGACGTGGACCTGGCCCATCCGCAAACGGCGGCGACCGCTGAGCGTCCACCCCGGATCACCCCGGTGAGGCCGGCGGCGGCACCGGCCGCCGAGCCGGCCCGCCGGAGGTTGACCCTCCCGAGGCCGGCCGCTCCATTGGTACCGCCCATGGACCGAGACGCCCAGCGCTGGGCTGCCCTCGTCCTAGCCACCCGCGACTACGTGCACAAGAGCGGGTTCAGAGACGTCTGCGTGGGCCTGTCCGGCGGGGTGGACTCGTCGCTGACCGCCGCCGTCGCTGCGGACGCCCTGGGCGCAGACCACGTCCACGGCGTGCTCATGCCGTCGCGCCACTCCAGCGAGCATTCGGTGGCCGACGCCGAGAAGCTGGCCGCCAACCTCGGCATCGACGCCCTCATCGTCGGCATCGAGCCGGCCCACGCCGCGCTGGCCGAGATGATCGAGGCCGGCCTGGGCGGCGGGCTCGACACCGGCGGGATCACCGACCAGAACCTCCAGTCCCGCATCCGCGGGGTGACGCTCATGGCGCTGGCCAACGAGCGCGGCCGGCTGGTGCTCACCACCGGCAACAAGAGCGAGTTGGCGGTGGGCTACTCGACGCTGTACGGCGACACCGCCGGGGCCTTCGCGGTGATCTCTGACCTCTGGAAGCTGAGCGTGTACGAGCTGTGCCGGTGGCGCAACGAGCAGGCCGGTGGCGAACTCATCCCCTCCACGGTGCTGGCCAAGGCGCCCTCGGCGGAGCTGGCCCCCGGACAGCGCGACGACCAGTCGCTGCCTCCCTACGAGGTGCTCGACCCCATCCTGGGTCTTTACGTGGAGGAACTCCGGACGGTCGCGGAGATCCAGGAGGCCGAGATCGCGCCGCCGGGCGTCGTGGAGCGGGTGTGCCGGATGGTGGACGCCGCCGAGTACAAGCGCCGCCAGACGCCGCTGGGCCCCCGGCTCACCGGACGGGCGTTCGGCCGGGACAGGCGCATGCCGATCGTCAACCGCTACCGGTCGGCGAGCGATACGTGAACTCCGGCTACAGCGCGGTCCAAACGGCCCGGCTGGTGTCGGCGCTGCGGTGGGCCTGCGGCCGGCTGTCCGAGATCGTCGGTGCTTGGGCCACAGAGGCCGCGGCTGCCGCGGTGGGAGGCGCCCAGACCGGCGGGGGTGACCAGCCGGACCGCTCCGGGCGCGATTCCGTCGATGTGCATGTCGCTGCAGCCGTAGCCGCAGCCGCAGTCGAGATGACGGTGCTGAGTCGCCGCCTAGCCGCGCACCGCGACGTGCTCGACGGGCTGCAGTCCGACTCCGAGCGGCTCGCTTCATGGCGGCTGGCCGCGCCCGCGGATCCGTCGCTGGCGGATGCTCTTGACGAGATTGCGGCCCTGCAGGGCCCTCTGGAGCGCCGTGGGGTGGCCGGGGAAGTGCTGGTGCCGCAGCTCCTCGGCGCGTACCGAGAAATATGCGAGCACGCCGCGCCCCATTGCGACGCGGCCCTGGCGTCGGCGGCCGGCTCGCTTGGCCACCACCTGGACCGCGGCCGCGTTGGTGGCTCCGCGCCGGCCGACGCCGCGTCGAGCAGCGCGGCCGCGTCGGCGGAGCGCAGTCTGTTGGCCGCGGGCGGCCTCGTCGGGAGTTCTCTGCTGCGTCCCGGCAGCTGGGCCTAGGCGGCAGCGCCGGCCGACCGCGCCAATCGTTCGCCCCGTCGGAGGGTTCGGAAAGGTTCGCGCCGGGCGTGGTTGGCGACGGGCAAAAAATCGTTATCGTTCAGCCCGTCAATGGCGCGCGGGGGCGTTTGATCGTCGTTGCTAGCGCTCAGACCCGGAGCGGGGGTAAGTGGTCAAGGTCAAAGAGCGTGTTGAGAGAGACGAGGAGGACCTGGTCCGCCTCTATCTCACCGATATCGGTCAATACCCGCTGCTGACCAAGGACGACGAGGTCAGGCTCGCGAAGGAGATTGAGATCGGGACGGCGGCCCGCAAGGAGCTCAAGGAGGCCGCCCGCGGCTCGCTCACCGATCACCGCCGCCGGGATCTGCGCCGCAAGGAGCGCCGGGGCTTGGAGTCCGAGCGCACCTTCGTTCAGTCGAACCTGCGACTGGTGGTGTCGATCGCCAAGAAATACCAGGCGTCGGGCCTGCCCCTGCTCGACCTCATCCAGGAGGGCAACCTCGGGCTGATGCACGCGGTCGAGAAGTTCGACTGGCGCAAGGGGTTCAAGTTCTCGACCTACGCCACCTGGTGGATCCGCCAGGCCATCACCCGCGGCATCGCCAACACCGGCCGCACCATCCGCCTGCCCGTGCATGCCGGCGACACCCTGGCCCGCCTCCAGAAGGCCCGCTCCCGCCTCGAGCTGAAGTACGGGCGGGCCCCCACCCTGTCGGAGCTGGCCGCCGAGGTGGAGATGCCCGAGGACAAGGTCACTGAGGCGCTGCGCTTCCAGTCCGAGCCGCTGTCGCTGTCGGAGCCGCTGCGCCAGGACGGCGACGCCGAGCTGGGCGACGTGGTGGAGGACCGGTCCATCGACTCGCCCTTCGACACCGCCGCCACCACCATGCTGCCCAACGAGATCATGCGTCTGCTGTCGCCGCTGGACGAGCGCGAGCGCGACATCCTCAAGCTGCGCTTCGGCCTCGACCGGGGCGAGCCCCGCACGCTCGAGGAGGTCGGTGAGCACTTCAACCTCACTCGGGAGCGGATCCGCCAGATCGAGGCCCGGGCCATGTCGAAGCTGCGCCACCCCTCCAGCGACACCGGCGCCCGAGACCTGCTCAACGTCTAACCCGCCGCCCGACCCGCCCAGCGAGTGTCTGAGAGTGGCGGAGGTGGACGTCCGCCACCGGGGACATTGTTCAACCTTGCTCACTTGTCCTCATCTGTTGCTATATCGAGAGGTCGGAGGCCATAAATCGGCCCTTCCGAGCCGCGGCGGTTGTGCTCAGCCGTCTTCAGGTCCCCGGCACCCCACGGCCGTCAGGCCGACCCCCGACCCGAGGGCCTGCCGGCCGACACCGGCAACGTCCCCACCTTCTACCCGCCCGGCAAGTCGCCGGCCACGGCCCTGCACCAACTCGACTACGTGTTCGCGTCACACGGCTTCCACGACACCGTCAAAGTGCGGGCCCTCAACGATGTCGAAGAGTGGGGATCAAGCGATCACTGCCGGCTACTCATCGAAATAGACCTGAGCTAGCAAGGGCTGCCCGGGGCCATCGGCTTGCCCGCAACCGCAGCGGCGGCGTTTGGTCCCAGCGCTGTGTGCGCCGAGAGGCCGCCCAGCCGAACCCGCGACGCAGGCCGTCGCGCGGCGGCCGGGGACTGGAGTAGCCCGATTCGCGGGTCGCTCCGGCGCTGAAGGTGAACGCAGCACGGGACACAGCGGCATTGGGCGCCCCCGCCGGGCCAGCGCACGGGCAGACAACACCCGCGAATGGCTGCCGACCGGGGGCAGCACTCGCCGTAGTTTTGCATGAACCGCCACTCGTGGCCGCACTCGCGGCACTCTTTCAAGAAGCGGGCTCTGGTTGAGACAGACCGAATCGCTACTCGGGTTGCACCCCGTAGCGTGCCGGACACGCGCGACGCCCTCACTCCGAGTCATCACAGCCGGGTCGGCGGTCGTGATGATCCCCGTCTCCTCGCTGAGGCGTACAGCGTCGTCGAAGTCGCGCTCGCGGTTCGCGAAGAGCTTCATCGCCAGCAGGTAGCGGTCATCGGGGCTGTAGGCCTGGAAGTTACGGCCCACATAGAGCGGCTGGGGCCGGGGTTCGAGGGCGGCGTTGCCGACGACGGCCCCGGCGTTGACCCAGTCGCTTGCGAGGTTGTGGCGCTCAGCGACGACGGCTATGGCGCGCCGGAGGTCCGCCGGGAAGTCGCCACCCACGACCAGGCGGACCATCTTGAGGCGCTGCGCTGGGGTGAGCGCCGCGTTGGGGTGCTGGGGCCGTCTAGTCTGTGACATGTCATCTCCTGGGGGGAGGTCGGGGGTGCTTGACGACCCACATCCTCCCTCAGGAGATCACCCAGACTCGGTCACCCCCGGCCCGACGCAGAAGGGACAACGTCTTGGGTTGTCACACCTGGCCGCAACGTTACAGCGTTGAGCGAACCACAAGCGACCGATCTTGTCGTGGCGAGGCTGTTCGACTGCCTTGTGTTTGTGTTACGGTCTCGCCACCCAAGCCTGGAGGGAAACCCGGCACAGGGGCCAGATATAGGCATAGCAATTGCCTAAGGGAGGAAATCCGTGACACATCTACGCAAATCCAAGATGAGGCCATTGTGGTTGCTGCTAGGTGCGTTCGCTTTGATCGCGGCGGCCTGTGGTGACGATGGCGGCGGCGGTGCCGACGCGCCCGCAGCCGACGAGCCCGCAGCCGACGAGCCAGCAGCCGACGAGCCAGCAGCCGACGAGCCAGCAGCCGACGAGCCCGCAGCCGACGAGCCCGCAGCCGACGAGCCAGCAGCCGACGAGCCCGCAGCCGACGAGCCCGCAGCCGACGCGCCCGCAGCCGACGAGCCAGCAGCCGGGGGCGGCGAGTTGATCATCGCGCTCACGACGCAGCCCAACGCGATCGACGGCGCGAACGCAGCCGAACGCAATGCAGGCAATGTGGCCAACCAGATATTCGATCCGTTGGTGTGGATCAATGACGACTTGGAGTTCGAGCCGGCTCTCGCCGAGTCGTGGACAGTATCTGACGACGGTCTAGCGTACACTTTCAAATTACGTGAGGATGTGGTGTTCCATAACGGCGAACCGTTCAACGCGGACTCCGTAGTATTCTCGTGGGAGGTACAAAAGACCCCGGAGAATCAGTACTTCAACTACTACGAACGAGCGTCCGAGGTTAACAAGATCGACGAATTCACTGTCGAACTCGTCGCACCGGAACCCAATGCACTACTCCTCGGTCTCACGGCTGGTATATGGTTCTTTGTTCCTCCTGAATACTACACTGAGGTCGGGCTCACGGGGTTCAGCCAAGCGCCGATAGGCACCGGTCCGTTCATGCTGACCGAGTGGGTCCAGGGCGACCGCATCGTGTTGGACCGGAACCCGAACTACTGGCGTGAGGGCTTCCCCAAACTTGACCGGCTCATATTCCGGCCGATCACCGAGTCCTCCACCCGGGCCGCAGCGATCCAGACGGGCGAGGTCGACATCGTGAGCCGCCTCAGCCCCGACGAAGCCGCACAGCTAGAGGGCATCGACGGGGTCAACGTCATCGAGTACCCAACCAACCGGGTGTACTACATCGCGTTCAACAACCTCACATCTGGTGTGGGCGAACCAACCGAAGATCCTCTCGTGCGCCAGGCCCTCAACTATGCGGTCGACGTCGAAGGCATCATCGGCGCTCTGTTCAACGGCAAGGGCGGCCAAGCCACCGGGATAATGACGCGGGCCGACTTCGGTTACAACGGCGAGCTCATACCGTATTCCTACGACCCTGATAGGGCGCGGGAGTTGTTGGCCGAAGCCGGGTTCGCCGATGGGTTCGACATTGGATTCGCGTGCCCGTCGGCTGCCTACACCAACTTCGAGCAGGTGTGCGAAGCCGTCGCGGCCCAGCTCGGCGACGTAGGAGTCAACGCGTCACTCGAGATCATCGAGTCCGGGGCCTACTGGGACCTGGAGGGGAAGAAGCAGCTACCGCCGCTATTCGGCGATAGCTGGTCGAACGCCAATCCTGAGGGATGGGACCGCCTGCAGGGGTCCATGGGCGGCAACGCTGCAAGCTACTCAGCATGGTCTGACCCCGTGGTTGACGATCTCCTCGTTCAGATACTCGCGACCCCCGACGACGACGAGCGTGCGGATCTGTACCGACAGCTGCAACAGCGGATGTACGATGACCCACCATTCATCTATCTCTACGTGCCGTTCTCGTTCGAAGCAATCAGCGATCGAGTCTCCAACTACAAGCCGCGCTCGGCCGAGGAATATTGGCTCTGGGACCTAGCGGTGGCTGGCTGACGAACGCCGGCTCGTATGCCAATGGTCGATCGGTGGGCCGAGGCACTACGCCTCGGCCCACCGGTAATTAACGGAAGGAGAGCGAGCAGAGAGGAAAGCCGGTGACGAGGTACTTGGTTGGGCGCATAGGTCAGTCGCTACTGCTCGTGCTCGGCGTGATGGTCATCGTCTTTGCGATGCTGCGGGTGTCAGGGGATCCGACCAACCTGCTCGTTCCCAGGGAGGCAACCCAGGAGCAAAGAGAAGCGGCACGAGAGGCCCACGGCTTGGACAAGACTGTTGCCGAACAGTTTGTTGACTTCGTGGGCCATTCGGCCCGCCTCGACTTCGGTAATTCTCTTCGGTACAAGATTCCGGTTCGAGAAGTGATCTTCGACCGCCTGCCAGCGACGATCGAGCTTGGCATCGCGGCGATGGCCTTCGCGGTCGCAGTCGGAGTACCGCTCGGGATTTTGGCGGGCGTCAAGGCGGGCGGCCGCTGGGATGGCGCGGCGCGCGGGTTCGGCCTGCTCGGCCAGACGATCCCGAATTTCTGGCTGTCCTTGGTCTTCATCGTGGTGTTCGCGGTCGAGTTAGGATGGTTCCCGTCGTTCGGGCGCAGCACGACTTCGATGTGGTTCCTCACCATTCCTGACGATTCGATAGTCTTGCCGGCGGTTGCTCTCGGCTTGTTTCCAATGGCTCAGCTTCTGCGGTTCACGCGATCGTCGGTGCTGGAGATCGTCAATGAGGAGTACGTGCGCATCGCTCGCAGTAAGGGCCTCAGAGCGCCAGTCATCTACGGTCGTTACATATTGCGCAACGCGCTCATTCCACTCATCAGCGTAATGAGCCTGCAGATCGGGGCGCTGCTGGGTGGATCGTTGTACATCGAAGCTGTCTTTGCCTGGCCGGGCGCGGGAGGGTTGTTGGCCGAAGCGGTGAGCAATCGTGACTTCCAACTCGTTCAGGGAATAGCGTTCTTCGGCGCGCTCATCGTTATTCTCTTCTCGCTTCTTGCTGACGTGCTGTACACAGTCGCCGACCCGCGGATCAGAGTGGGGACGTTGCGCCAGACGCGGACCCCTCGGCCTAGATCATCTGCGGACGGTGCGTCGGCGACGATACCGAAGCCACACGGAGAGGGGATCACATGACTGATCATGCTGCTCCCAGTGGCGCCGATTTCCATGCTGGCGAGACTGAAGCCGGCCATGAAATCGACATCGAAAGGGATTTGCGGTTCCGGACTCGGATTCGTGAGGCCCTGCGGCTGCTTCGCCGGTCCAAGGGCGGCATGTTCGGTGCCTTCGTATTCGTCATGTTGCTCATCCTCGCGACGTTCGCTCCATGGATCGCTCCTCACGATCCTCTCCAGCAGACACTGAGTGATGCCAATACTCCGCCGCTTTGGTCCGATGGGGGCTCCAACGACTACCTGATCGGCACCGACACCTTGGGACGCGACATTCTCAGCCGCATCATCTTCGGAACCCGAGTCTCGCTTGGTGTGGCTCTCGGTGGCGTCGGAATCGCCATCTTTCTGGGAATGGCAATCGGTCTGATCGCCGGCTACCGAGGCGGCACGATCGACGCCATCATCGTCGGTTTCATCAACCTGATCCTGTCGCTGCCCTACCTGTTGTTCGTGGTGTTCTTTGCCGCGGTCGTCGGGCGAAGCCTAATCAACGTGATTCTCATCTTCGGCTTCACGTCGATTCCCGTGTTTGCCCGTGTGACGCGGGGCGAGGTCTTGAAGCTACGGGAGAGCATGTTCATCGAGGCAGCAAGAAATGTCGGAGTACCGGAGGGCCAGATCCTGCGGCTGCACCTGTTGCCCAACCTCATCGGCCCACTGGCCACGCTGGCCACGTTCGAGATGTCGGCCATGATCCTCTACGAGGCCGGCCTCGGATTCCTCGGTCTTTCGGTGCCGCCTAGCACTCCGAGTTGGGGCAACATGATCAACGCCGGTCGAGGCGTGCTCACGATTCGTCCGTGGATCTCGCTCACACCGGGGGTCGCCATCGTCTTTGCCGGGCTCGGGCTCAACTTGCTCGGCGATTGGTTGCGCGACGTGCTCGACCCTCGATCTCAGCGAGTGAAGCAATGAACGCGTCAGCACTGATCGACGTGAAGAACCTTGAGGTCCGGTTCGACATCCCGGAAGGCACTGTGCATGCGGTGAACGGCGTGACTTTCTCCGTCGCCAGGGGTGAGACTCTGGCCATCGTGGGCGAGAGCGGAAGCGGCAAATCCGTGACGATGCTCGCCCTGCTGCGGCTACTCGCCGAGCCGCCGGCACGAATATCCAACGGCACAGCGACGCTCGAGACAAGCGACGGAACGGTCGACCTCCTTCAAGAGTCTCAGCGCCGGCTGCGACGGGTTCGAGGGGCCGAGATCGGGTTCGTTGCCCAGGATCCCATGAGTTCCCTCAATCCAACGATGCGAATCTCCACCCAGCTCATCGACGTGATCCGCACCCATCTCGGTCTGTCGAGGCGACAGGCTCGCAACCGCGCCATCCATCTGCTGGAGAGAGTCGGGATACCCGACGCCCCGGGCCGCATCAATGCCTATCCTCACGAGTTCTCGGGAGGCATGCGACAGCGTGTCATGATCGCTATCGCAGTGGCATGCAACCCGCAGCTAGTGATCGCCGATGAGCCAACCACGGCACTCGACGTGACGATCCAGGCCCAGATCGTGGAGCTTATGCACGACCTGCGTGACGAGCTCGGGCTGGCCTTGATCTGGATCACCCACGACCTCGGCGTGGTTGCCGGTTTGGCCGACCGGGTAGCAGTCATGTATGCTGGCAAGCTCGTAGAGATCTCCGATGTGGGCAGCCTGTACACGCGGCCACTACACCCGTACACCATCGGGCTCCTAGACGCTCTGCCCAAGATGGGCGACCGAGCCGACCGGTTGACCAGCATCCCCGGTCTGCCGCCCGATCTCGCTGAAGAGCCGACTCGTTGCCCGTTCGCGGATCGCTGCCCCCATGTGTTCGACCGCTGCAGAAGCGAGGTGCCGACACTGATCGAGCCGGTCCATGGCCGACACGTCGCGTGCTTCTACGACATCGAGGCGGGGACGCCACGACATGGCTAGGCGCGGCTCGGCTGAGGTGGACCGGCCCGTCGCCAAGACGGCGGCGCCAGCCACGGCCAGGGACTCTGCTGAGCCCGTGCTCAGGGTCGTGAACATGCGAAAGTACTTCCCGGGAAAGTCGAGCGACAAGCCGCTAAAGGCGGTCGATGGCGTGAGCTTCGAGCTCTTCGCCGGCGAGACGCTCGGGCTGGTCGGCGAGAGCGGGTGCGGCAAGTCCACCACCGGACGGGCCGTGCTCCAGCTCCACCGCCCTTCTTCCGGGCGGGTCTGGCTGGACGACATCGAGCTAACAAGCCTCGGCGAAAAGGAGCTGCGCAAGCTCCGACCGCGGATGCAGATGATCTTCCAGGACTCGTATGCGTCGCTCAATCCCCGGCATACTGTCGGCCGAATCATCGGCGAGCCGATGAGGGTCCACACGGAGATGACAACGCAACAGGTCAACGACCGGGTGGTTGAGCTTCTCGACTTGGTCGGCCTGCGTGCTGCCCACCGCACCCGCTACCCCCACGAGTTCTCCGGTGGTCAGCGCCAGCGCATCAACATCGCCCGGGCGCTCAGCCTCAGCCCCGACCTGATCGTATGCGACGAGCCCATCTCCGCGCTCGATGTGTCGATCCAGGCGCAGACGATCAACCTCTTCGCTGATCTTCAAGACGAGTTCGGAATCGCCTACCTATTCGTGGCCCACGACCTCTCGATGGTGGAGCACATCTCCGACCGAGTCGCGGTGATGTATCTCGGACACATCGTCGAACTCGCCCAGACCGAGACTCTGTTCGAGGCGACGCTCCACCCGTACACGCAGGCCTTGCTGTCGGCAGTTCCGATACCCGATCCCGTGGCCGAGGCCAGTCGGACCCGTGTTTCTCTCGTCGGGGAGGTTCCGAGTCCTGCGGCACCACCACCCGGTTGTGTGTTCTCGACCCGCTGCCCCTTGGCTGTCGACCGCTGTCGTGCTGAGGTGCCCGAGTTCCGTGAGATCACCCCCAACCACTGGGTTGCGTGTCATCTCGCTGATCGGGAAGGTTCGTCGATCGTCGGCGAGCCCCGCGGAAGATTGGCGGGTCACGACGGCGACCTCACCGCGTCGCCCACAGCCCAGAGCCATCACCTGACCCTTCCAGCGCAGTCCACTTTCCCGACGGACCCCTGATGAGGTTCGTGTCGTACAACATCCAGTACTCAAAGGGCAAGGACGGTTGCTACGACCTCGAGAGGATCGCCGACGCGGTACGCAGCGCCGACGTGATCGCACTACAGGAAGTCGTACGCAATGTCGAGGCGCCTCCTGACAAGGATCAACCAGCCCGGATAGGCGAGCTGCTCGCTCAGCATCACTGGGTATACGGACCCAACGTCGATCTTGACGCCAGCTCGAGAACTCCCGACGGGTCAATCGAGAACCGTCGACTTCAGCTCGGCAATATGGTGCTTTCCCGCTGGCCGATCCTCTCGTGTCGGAACCTGCTCTTGCCGAGAGTACGGGTCATCGATGCCTACGGCGCACAGCGTGGCGCGCTCGAAGCAATCATAGATGCTCCGTCTGGGCCTCTTCGGTGCTACTCAGTCCATCTCGATCCTGTCAACTCCCGGCTACGGAGAACAGAGATCGAGTATCTGCTGCCGCTCATGTTTGGGGTCCACTTCAATGGGGCGTCGGTCACCGGAATCGAATGGATGGGCATCGGCGAGAGCCCTGCGCCAACCGAGTTCGTGGTGATGGGCGACTTCAACCTGACTCCAACGTCAACCGAGTATCCACTCATCGTCGGCGAGGCTGACTACTACTACGGCCATACTCTCGCCGGTGACCGGCTCGTGGACACGTGGACTGCGGCCGGCAACTCCCTCGACGAGGGAATCACCTGGTACGACGAGAGTCGAGGATTCGAGGTCGGTTTGAGGCTCGACTACGGATTCGTGACGCCGGGCCTAGCATCAAGGGTCGAGTCAGCGTGGATCGACGTCGACGCGGTCGGGTCGGACCACCAGCCAACGTGGTTCAAGCTCAACTAGGTCTGTCCCGCCCGCGGGCCGCTCAATCAGTCCCGAGGCCGAGAACTAGTGCATGCTCGCGGTAGTTATATGGCTGTGTTAGGGTTGGGTCATGACGGTGCCGGTGGTGGTGGAAGTGTCGGATGCTGATCGGGCGGTGCTGGAGGCGCGGGTGTCGGCGTCGACGACGCCTCGGCGTGACTGGCAGCGGGCCAGGGTCGTGCTGATGGCCTCTGAGGGGTTGTCGTCGCCGGTGATCGGTGAGGCGGTGGGGCTGAACCGCAACCGTGTGGACGCGTGGAGGCGCCGCTACGCGGCGGGGGGCGTCGACGCGCTGGCGGACCGGCCGCGCTCGGGGCGGCCGCGGGTGTATGGGCCAAAGGAGAGGCTGATGCTGGTCAAGACGATCACGACGCGCCCCGCGGAGCCCGGCCGGCTCGGGCCGCGCCGCATCAAGGCCCGCATGTCGATGCCGGAGGTGGCGCGGCGGCTGCGCGAGCGCCACGGCATCGCCATCTCGGACTCCCAGGTGTGGCGGATCTGCCAGTCGATGAGCCTCAAGCCGTGGCAGGTCCGGTCATCGATGACCTCCCATGACCCCGACTTCGACGACAAGGCCGCCGACGTCTGCGGCCTGTACTTGCAGCCCGAGGACAACTGGGCGGTGTTCAGCGTCGGCGAGAAGACCGCGATACAGGCCCGCAGCCGCGCCGGGGCCACCCGACAGGAGTTCGAGTACCGCCGCCACGGCACCGTGTCGCTGTTCGCCGCGTTCGAGTGCGCCACCGGCAAAGTCGTCGCCGCGCCCACGGACTCGATCCGCTCGCAGAACTTCGTCGCGTTCCTCGCCGAGCTGGACTCGCAGGTCCCCGCGCACCTCGAGCTGCACTGCATCGTCGACAACCTCGCCACCCACGGCACCGCCGCCGTGGAGGCCTTCCTCGACGACCACCACCGCGTGTTCCTGCACCGCAGCGCCACCCACGCCCCGTGGCTCAACCAGATCGAGATGTGGTTCTCCATCCTCACCCGCCAACTCCTCGACACCGCCGAGTTCAACCACACCAGCGACCTCGCCGGAGCCATCCTCGACTACATCGACGACTACAACAACCGAGCCCAACCCTTCAAATGGACCTACCAAGCCACCAACCCCACCAACACCAACAGCAACACTACTTCCGCGCGTGACCACTAGCGGATGCGAGCGACCACCGCGGGCCGTTTCCCCAGCAGCGGTCGGTGCCACAGAGAACGGCGTCTCGTGCGGAGCGTTCGGCGGAGGGACGGGCGGACTGTTCGGTGTGAGCGGCTTCTGCCGTACTGGTGATTCCTGCGTCGCGCTTTCCGGCGCTCAAGGCCGCTGAGGCGCGCAGGCTTCTCGCCGGGGTTGGCTGTCAGCAGGAGCGTCAGCGAGGTTCCCACCGCAGGTTGGTCGCTCACACCCCTGGTCGCCAGCCCATCTTTTTCGTGTTCCATGACAACGCAACAGTCCCGCCGAAGGCGTTGCGCCACATGCTGATGAACCAGGCTGGATTGACCGATGAGGAGATAGAGGACTTACTATGAACAGCAGTCCATACGGTAGAGAGGTGTCCGATGCATGAAGCTCGCGTGTACCAGAACCACGACGAGGGCACGCTCTGGTGGGCGGAAGATGACCTCGGGTTCACCGGAGGCGCAGACCGTTTGGCCGACCTAGTGGCGTCCATTCACGAGTGGGCTGAGGCTGAGGGCGTGCTTGAGGGCCTAGTGCTACGACTTGTCGCAGCCGAGCCGGAAGCACCCGCTTGGGACCTCGTTAAGCGCCCCGCTCCGACCGAGCCCCCGACCCACGGCACGGAGGCGGTTCGCGTCGGGTTCTCGCTCGCAGGGGTGTAGCGCACCCCATGAAGATAATCGTCGCCGCGATTTGTGACTTCGCCTAGGAGACTGTTGAGCAACCGGGTTGTCAGCTGTCGGGTCGGGGGTGGTGGTTCGGGCGGTTGCGCCGGTGTCGGCTTGCCGCGGCTTGGGCGGGTGTGGCCGGGCGCGGGCGCGGCGCCGGTCGGGGTCAGCCGGCGGCGGGGAGGGCGAATCCGGTGCCGTTGTGGGCGACGCCGAGGTTGGCGAGGCGAACGAGGTTGACGGCGGCGGCTCTGTTGGTGAGCCACAGGTGGTTGGCGGCGACGCCGCGGTAGGGGACGCGTCTGGCTTTGCCCCGTGCGAGCCAGGCGATGGAGCGTTCGACCATGGGCCGGTGCCGGCGGTAGGCGGCCTGGGTCAGCGGCTGCCGCCAGCGGGCCTTGTTGGCGCGGCGGTGGGCCTCGTGGGCGTCCACGGCGACGCTGCGGCCCCGCTGTGAGGTGGTGCAGCGCGCTCTGAGCGGGCAGCCGTCGCAGAGCCTGCCGAAACGGGCCGCGCCCGACGTGACGGGCCTGGTGTGCCCGGCGGGGCAGGTCACGGTCTGCGCGTCGGTGTCGATGCCGAAGTCCTCTCGGGTGAAGCCCCCCGCTATCGGCGGGCGGCGCTCGATGGGCTTGATGGCGGTGTCCCATCCGGCGTCTGTGAACGACTCGAGCGCCTCGCCCGACGCGTACGCGGAGTCCGCCAGCACCAACCAGCCCCCGTCGTCGCCGGTGTCGGTGTCGCCAGTGTCGCCGGTGTCGGTGTCGGTGTCGTCGGTGTCGGTGTCGGTGGTGTCGGTGTCGGTGTCGCCGGTGTCGGTGGTGTCGGTGTCGGTGTCGTCGGTGTCGTCGCTGTCGGTGTGGTCGTGGCCGCTGCCGGTGTGGCCGCTGCCGGTGTGGTCGCTGCCGGTGTGGTCGCTGCCGGTGTGGCCGTGGCCGGTGTGGTCGTGGCCGCTGCCGGTGTGGTCGCTGCCGGTGTCGCTGCCGGTGTGGCCGCTGCCGGTGTGGTCGTGGCCGGTGTCGGTGTCGTCGTGGCCGGTGTCGGTGTGGTGGGTGGGGTCGGTGTTGAGGAGCCGGGCGCCGACTCTGGCGTCGGAGGCGTCGGCTGCGGTGAGCTCTGCGGCGGTGATGATGCCGGTGTCGGGCTCCGCGACGATGTGGGCCTTGTAGCCGTCGCGGCGCGCAGAGCGGGTCTTGTGTGCGTGGCGGGCCTCGGGGTCCACGGTGGAGATCACCCGGCCCGCGGCTGTGCGGCGCGCGATGCGCCGGCGCCCCGGCACCTCGGGGTCGGCCTCGACGTCTTGGCCGGCCACCGCGGCCAGCAGCGCCGCCGCGTCGGCCTGTTCGTCTGTGAGTTCGAGGCCCGCCGTCTCAGCGAGCACCGCGCAGGCGTCTGTGACCAGTTCGTCTATGAGCCAGGCCCGCTCCCCGGGGTCAGACCAGTCACATGACGGCTTGGCCCCCAGGCCATAGTCGAGCATCAGCTCCAGGCCCGCCGTCTCAGCGATCAACCGCCGACAGCGCCGTATCTGCGCGGCGATCATCGTGTAGGTGTCCTGCGTCGCCACCGCGTCATACAGCACCGTGGAGTCCAACGCCCGCCGCCGGCTCCCCGCCAGCGCCCCGCAGGACCCCGCCAGATCCCGCACCGCGTCAAAGACCCGCTGCGGGCGGCCGCTGACGCGCAGCCTGTGCCGCCACAGCGACAACACGCTGTAATGGAACCCCGCATCGTCCACCGACAGGCCCGCAGCGGCCTTCCAGCGCAGATCACACCGCAGCCGCTCAACAGCCTCACGGTCAGAGCACCCCTCCAGCGCCTGCAACACCAGCACCGTCGCTATCACCGAACCCGGCACCGAAGGCCGGCCCCGACCCCCGAACAAGTCAGCGAACAACCCGTCGGGAAACAGCCTCAGACGGTTCTCGGCCAAAAACCGGTAAACCGACCCCACCCGCACCAGACCCCCGCACAAGCCCAACACGTCCAACAACTCCCGATCCGGCTTCTCAGTACCCTGCATACCTACAATTCTCGCACACCCGCCCAACGAACGCGAGCACCCCGAACCGGATTACTCAACAGTCTCCTAGGTCCGGGAAGGGCTGCTGTCGGCCATCTCAGCAGGAATCAATCGTCTCTGGCGACCTCAGTATCCCGCCCCCATGGGCGCGATGCTCGCCCTGATAGTCGAGGTCGCCCCAAGTGAAGCCAAGATTCCGCGGGAGATACGGTTCAGGGTAGAAACCGCCGACGGGGCGCGGCTGGCGGAGGCCTCCGCCGGGTTTCAGATAGGCGCCCCTCCGCCTCAAAATGACCCAGGTGAAGTATTGGTGGTGCCATTCGCCGTTGACTTTCGCACCGTGCAACTTCCCGCGGCAGGCCGCTATCAGATTGTGGTCGACCTAATGACCGAAGGCGTAGAGGAGACTGTGCTTGCTTTTCGCGCAGCCTTCCCCAGCGAAGCCGGTCCCTAGTCGCCTCTTCCCCATCCCGCCGGGATTGCAGCTGTGCTCTGGTTCCGAAATCGGCTGGACTTGGGGGCTGCGACCGGCGCTTGGCACACCAAAAGTCACACCGAAGGTTGACCGTATGAGCGTTTATCAAGGCCAATAGCACTTTTTGACACTGAGAGTGGCGGAGGTAGACGGGAATCGAACCCGGCCTGTGCTATAGGGTGTCATGGCGTCCAAAGAGGTTCCATTGACTCCATAAAACATGAGCTAGACGAGCCATTCCTGTGTCTCGGCCGTGTGTGACCTGGTTTCAAGAAGGCCTAAGACGTGCTAGACATTCTCACCTAAGAAGTAGCATCAGAAGTCGCATCAGAGAGGGCGGCATGGGACGGCTGACAGCATCGTGGGTCAGGACGACGACGGACATCGGGCGCAAGGGCGACGGCCGTGGCAGCCACGGGCTTGCTTTGGTTGTGCGGCCAAGAGCCGACGGCGGCGTCCGCAAGGCATGGATTCAGCAGATCCGAGGCACAGATGGCAAGGTCAAGTACTACGGACTCGGCTCCTACCCGGTGGTAAGCCTCGCAGAGGCACGGGAGAAGGCGCTGGAGAACGCCAGAAGCATCGCCGCTGGCAGGATCCCCGGTAGGAGTGTTGCGCCGACGTTCCTAGAAGCTGCTGAGAGGGTGATAGAGCAACGCATGCCGACGTGGCGGGACGGCAGCCGGAGCGAGCGACAATGGCGCAGGTCGTTGGAGACATACGTCTACCCGCTTGTCGGCCACAAGCGGGTGGACACGATCACCTCGGAGGACCTGCTTGAGATACTGGAGCCGATCTGGCACGAAGTGCCCGAGACGGCGCGGCGGGTGCGTCAGCGCATCGGAGCTGTGCTGGCCTGGTCAATCGGTAAGCGTTACCGCGAGGACAATCCCGCCCGCAGCGATGCCGTCACCTACGCTCTCCAGCCCAACGCGGGCAGCGAGCGCCATCCGGCTCTTCCGCCCGAAGATGTCCCTGCTGCGCTCGCAGCTATCGAGGGGTCTGAAGCGTGGGCTGGAACGAAGCTCCTGTTCCGATTCGTCGTGCTTACGGCCTGCCGCCACGGAGCAGCTCGGAATGCACGCTGGGATGAGATCGACCTAGAGAACGCCATCTGGGTCATACCGAGCGATCGAGCGAAGAAGGGACACCGAACGAAGGCGAGACCGCACCGGGTTCCGTTGTCGAACGCGGCGCTCATGGTTCTCCGCACCGCACGGGACATGTCTGACGGGTCGGACCTGGTGTTCCTCAGCGCGACAGGACGGGCGATATCGGATCGAACGCTGAACAAGCTCCTAGAGATGAAGGGATTCGAGACCGTGGTACACGGGTTCCGCAGTAGCTTCCGCGACTGGTGCGCCGAGTCCGGGGTGCCATGGGAGGTCGCGGAGCAGGCGATGGCCCACACGGTCAAGGGCGTGGAAGGCAGATACAAGCGGACCGACATGCTGGAGCGACGCCGCGAGGTGATGGAGGCTTGGGCAAGCTATTGCGGCTTCTACGGCGACTTGTCGACCACAATCCCGGACTCCTCGGCCACCCGCCGCGAACGATCAAGTAATCCAGAGTGGCGCACAATCCCCTCGGGTGTCTAGTCCCTCGGCCGCCGGACCCTCTTCCCCTGTCGTGGCTAGTCAGGCGGCTCTTCGGTATTCGTTGATGAGGCCGTTGCAGCGGGCCGTTCGTAAGACTATGAGGTGCCCATCTGGCTGGACTGCAGGGTCGGTGGTGACGGGTGGTCGCTGGTCGAGTAAGCAGTGGGGTCGGTGCGTGGTTGAAGTCATCGCGCTGGGCATCATGGTTGTGTGTTCGATTCTGCATCGCCTGAAGATCACCGGCTCGATCTCGGGGGGCCGGATGTCGCGGCGGAATCGTGGCGGAGGCCTGAGCGAAACGAGCTGGTTGGTTGGCTCGCGCACAATGCACCGGCGCTTGCCCCCTTGTATAGCGGGGCACTGGCGCTTGCTGTGCTCGACAGTTTTCCGGGTCGGGCGCATTTCGTCGCGCATGCGATTCGCGAGATTCGGAATCGCCTGCCGGGTGCACTCGGTCTGGAGGACGCTTTCGACACCTTGAGCGATCGGGGTCCTGTTCCTCGATACGTTGTCAAGGCTTGGAGGAAGTTGTACCGCGATGCGGAGGCGTTCGCGCACGCGCGGGACGAGCCCCTGCCAGCCGAAGCGGACGGTGAATGGGTGGCGAACTTCTTCGCGTTAGAGCAGATCCTCATGGGTCTTTCCAAGCGCTCGTACGAGAATCTCGACGGCCTAGACATCCTGCTAGAGCGAGCCAATACTCGGATGAACGACTGGTCGGTACCGTTGGACGCCGATGTTGATCAGGTAGTTGCGTTCGCGACTCGGCTTGAGAATCGGACGTACTTCTTTGGCCGCTTGGAGAACCCGGAATGGGTATCCGCCCTCGCGCTGCGAGGTTTCTTCGACGGTGCGCCGGACCCGCCGTGGCCGGAGGGCCGGTACCTCGCTCGGATGGCTCCTGCGGCGCCGCTCGCCGTCGCGAAGGTCCTCAAGAAGTTGTCACCCTCGGCCAAACCCTGGGTCACCCGCATTCTGCTCGAATGCGTGCAAGCCCTTCCCAGCGAACAGTTTCAAGAGCTAGCACCACAGACGGCCAAGTGGATCACTGACCCTGCATCGGAACAGTTCCTCGACCACCTGGCCGACGAGGCCGCGGCCACCATTTCTCGCCTCATGCGAGAAGGCAAGGCCAAACAGGGCCTGAAGGTCGCGAGGAAGCTGTTGTCGCTCAAGCCCCGCTCAGATGATGGCGAGGGTGACGACGAGACCTTGCCGCTGCTACCCGAGCCCGTCGGACGGATCTCAGACTGGGAGTACGAACAAGCAACCAAGAGAATCTTGCCGGATCTCGTCGACTCGGCAGGCACCAAGGGATTGGAGCTGTTCTCGCGGTTGCTGACTGTCGCGGTCGAGTTCAGCCGACATCAGGGCGAGCCTCCCGACTCGGACGGCAATTCCTTCATCTGGAGGCCTGCGATCGAGGACCACTCTCAGAATTCGGATCACGGTGTGCGCTGTGTGGTCGTGACAGCCGTGCGGGACGCGGCCGTTCGTCTGGCCAGAGTCTCCGACGAGGATCTCCAAGCGGTGGTGGAGATGCTTGACGCTGGGACCGTGCTGCACCGCCGCATCGCGCTGCACGTTCTCGCTGTCGTTGCGGGCGGCGCGGAGTTGGCAACGGAGCGCATCGCGAACAGGGACGTCTTCGATGAGATCCGCCTCAAGCACGAGTACTCAGAGTTGCTTCGATCTCGATTGGGCGAAGCGCCTCCGGAGGTGCGGAGCACGTTCCTGGACTGGGTCACAGCCGGCCCTGACATCGATGGTTTTCGGCGACATCACGAAGCACGAACGGGCTCCGTACCCAACCCCGAGGACGAGGCTGCTCATGCCGAGCGCTGGAAGCGCGACTGGCTGAGCATCGTTGCTGACCACCTGTCTGGCGACGAGGCCGAGGAGCACAGCGAACTTGTGGCGAAGCACGGTGAAGCTCACCACCCTGACTTTCTGACATGGAGTGAGAGCGGGTTCGGGGATGGGACTCCCCTTGAAGCTGAGGACATGAACGCGATGTCTGTGGGCGCAGTCATCGAATATCTGGCTTCCTGGGAACCGGATGACGACACGGGCTGGGGCTTCGGTCCCTCGATGGAAGGCCTGGGGCGCACATTTGAGGCGGTCGTTGCTGATCGAGCGGCTGAGTTTGCCGCTGTCGCGAACCGTTTGGAGTTGCTGGATCCGACCTATGTCCGCAGCTTCTTGGGTGGGCTCGAAGCAGCTGTGAAGGCGGGCGCTTCCGTGCCGTGGGACCAGCCGATACGCCTGATTGCATCAGTGCTAGAGCACTCCTTCGAAGCCGAAGATGACACGCTGGACCGCGAACGCGACCCGGGATGGAGCTGGACCCGCGGCCAAGCCGCGTCGCTGATCCAAGAAGGTCTCGCAGATCGGGACAACCGAATCCCGTTCGAGCTGCGCGAAGCCGTCTGGGGTGTCCTTGAGCTCCTCACACGCGATCCGAACCCAACGCCCACCGAGGAGGCCACCGCTGCCGGATACAGTTCCATTGACCCCTTCACCCAGTCGATCAACACGAATCGCAGCAAAGCGATGCACGCCGTCATGGCGTATGCGCTGTGGTGCCGACGTGAACTCGGTGCCCGAGACATCGACACCGCGACAGGATTCGACCTGATCCCTGAGGTGCGAACGGTGCTCGAAGAGCATCTGGAACCCGACAGCGAGCCGTCTGTCGCTGTGCGGGCCGTCTACGGCAAGTGGCTGCCGTGGCTCATACTGCTCGACGAGCGCTGGGTAGCAGACAACATCGCTCGGATACTGCCGCCCGCGCCTGAGTTCGCGGTGCTGCGGGATGTCGCATGGAACACATACGTCGGCTGGTGCCCGCCGTTCGACTCGGTCTACGACGCGCTGCAACACCAGTACGAGGTCGCGGTGGAAAGGGTCCCATCCGAAGGAACCGTCGACTTCGCTGGCGACGAACGAGCCGACGCCAAGCTGGGCGAGCACCTCGTGACGTTCCACTGGCGCGGCTGCCTGCAGCCTGCGCTGCTCGAACGCTGGTTCGAGCGCGCCGATGACGACCTCGCCGCACGAGTCATGAACTTCCTAGGCCGAGCTCTCAACAACACCGAAGAAGACATAGACCCTGAGGTGCTGCGGCGGATTCAACAGCTCTGGGACTCACGACTCGAAGCAATCGCCCAAGAGCCAGAAGTCCACAAGAGAGAAGCCGACGCCTTCGCACCAACGTTCGCGTCCGCCAAGCTCGACGACGACTGGTCACTCGCAGGCCTCGAAATCACGCTGCGACCCGGAAGCCCTAGATGGAGCGGCCGCCCAGTCATAGGGCGCCTCGCTGAAATCGCAGCCGCCAAGCCAGCCGAGGCCACCCGATGCACGCTTCGGATGCTGAAGGGATCTGCCAACGACTGGGATCACCTCAGGTGGCGCGACCAAGTCCGAGATGTCCTGGCTGCGATCAACCACACCACCAACCCCGAGGCCATCGAGAACCGCAGCGCCATCGTCGACCACTACGTCACGCGCGGAGACCACGAATTCAGGGACTACATCTCAGCCCCGCTAGTAGCCAGTGTCGACCCCGCAGGAGGGCCTGAGCGTCGCTGAAGTTCAGGAATGCTCTGGCGCCCGCGTGCCACGAAGAAGCGCCGTGAGACGCGACAGGCAGCTGTAGAGCCGACGTTGTTTGTGTGGGTCTGCCCCCTCGGCGACCTCACGGACGGCTGCGTTGACGATGCGCTCGAACCGGTCCAGCCCCTCCTTGAGAAGCCTTTGCGGCGACTTCTTGTTCTCGGGATTCGTGAGGATCAGCTTGAGGGCGCCCAGGTCGTGGGTCACGGTCGCTTTGTGGGGCTTGCCGTCTTCGCCGCTGTACGCGATCTCGACGACGAGTTCGCAGGGCCAGTTGTCTACGTCGCGGCCGTTTGAGTACATGACACTGCGTCGCTCACTAGGGGCCAGGTAGCTGACCCGCCCAAAGGGGGCCGTGGGCTTCGCCGTGTTCGTCACGTTCACCAGGGGCGGGCTGGAGAAGTCCGCCGAGATGTCGAGCGCTGCTCGATCGCCGTGGTTCACCAGATCGAGGTAGAGGAACTTCTCGGTGCTGGGCCGAGTCATGAGCGTGACGTAGGGCCGGTGACTCTCAGCCGACGCTCGTGCGGCTTCTTTGACTTGGCTCGCTGCCGGCCACAGCGCTGCGCCTGCCACGATGACGAGCCCGAGGGTGCCGACCGCCGCCACCCATGCCGGGGCATCGTCGGAGTCAAGCGCGCCGGTGGCTGCCAGAACCCACAACGTGCCCAACACACCGGCCACGATGACAAGCAGAGACACGATGGAGGTCAGGTCCACGCGTCCGAAGGTTCGCTTCATGGACATGGGTCACCTCCTTCGGCAGGAGCACGGTAATCGGCGGAGGCGACGATCCAGCGTGTGGAGCACGGACATGAGGCGGATGAGTGACATCCGGATTCCAAGAACTGTCCAGCCGTCGTCAAGACGGGCGGTTACCAAGCAATCCATCTATCCGATCGCGATCGGGTTCGGTTGCTTGGACCGTTACGAGGAACCATCGGCACGAGGCCGAAGAACTCCCACGATGAGTCGGAATGCTTATGTCGGACATGGCCGAGGGTTCCAGACCAGGCCGCTGCTGTCGGCGAGCTTGGGCGGGTTGTCCGGGGCTGCGCATGCTTGGTCAAGTTGGGCTTGAGTCAGCCCGGTCGGCGGGAAGCTCTCGGTGGAGCCTTCGCTGAAGAATCCGGAGAGATCTGTGCCCGTGAGATTCGCCCCGTGCAAGGTGGCGCCGGTCAGCGTGACAGAGGTCAGAAATGTGTTGGACAGGTCGGCCTCTAACAGCTCCGAATTAGAGAAATCGACGCCATATAGCATAGCGCTGTCGAATCTCGTGTTCGGTAGGTTCGCGTCGGCCATGACGGCTGCCTGCAGATCGACACCAGCGAACTTTGCGAGCAGCATTCGTGAGCCAGAGAAATCCGCACCGGCTAGGCGCGTCGTGGTGTCCGCGTATGCATGGAGCGTTTCGATGAAGGCGCCTTGGGTATTGGCGATCATCGGTCGTTCTTGCCCCCTGACGACCCAAGGACTGGAGAAGTCGGCGTACTGAAGCTCAGACCCAGACAAGTCTGTGCGCATCAAGTTCGCTCCCCAAAAGACGCTGCCCAACATGTCGATCCTTGAGAGGTTGCCTTCGCGCAACTCCAGCCTCACGAGATTGGTCCTCCGCAGGTCCGGCATGTAGCGGGCGTCGGCCTCCAACTTGATGTGTTCCGCTGTGCGGCTGCCGATGACCTCCATGGCAGCTTGCACATCAGGGCGAAGACTCACGCTGCAGGGATCATCGTCAGGGGATTCGTCTAGGCGAGCCTCCGGCGGGGGGAACCTCACGAACGCACAGAGCAGCTTCATCGTCCTGATGTGCAACAGCTCAGGGTCTTGCGCCGTAAGTGCCTGAAGTTCGTAGACAGCACCCAAGCGGGCCGAGACGCTGTCGCTGCTCAGCCGGGCGCTTGCATCGGCATATCGACTGTGGAGCCTGTCTGTTTGGTCTCGTTCCTCGCTATAGGAGAGTGATCTTTCCGCCACGCGGATTCGCCACATGGTGAGGGCTATGCCGATGAGCGCCAAGGGGACCAAGAAGAGATTGCGCAGTGTGGCGCTGTTGGTCTCGCCCCCGTTCATGTCGCCCAGCCACGGCCACCCCGATTCCAGCCGGTCCCATTGCCAGAGAGCCAAGACCACCCCAATGGCGACAAGGGAGATCAGAGTGCTCACCCGGGATCGCTTGATCATGTCCCACACCGGCCCGCTGCTAGCTCACTCGTAGCCGTTGTCTTCGATCCACTGCTGTTGTTCGCGCAGGTACGAGGTGCACAGCATCACCGACAGCAGGGCGTTCGCTGGGGACAGGTGCTCGACGGTGGGTCGGTGGACGGTGGCATGGCGCGAAACAGTCTCGGGGACAGGGTCGCCATCATCGGGGTGGAACTTCGTGAAGAACTTCGGGATCGGTGCCAGCAGTGCACGCCGCATCACATCGAACCGATGCTCGCGCTCGTCGGAGTCCATCTGGTCAAGCAGTTCCGTCGCGAGCCGGTATCGGTTCCGGAGGTTGTTGCGCTTGCCGATCTGCGCATCGTGCACGTTGCGCTCGTTGCGGCTGTCGAACAGGATCGTGTGAATCTTCGACACCCAGAACGCCAAGTTCTCTGCGACAACGACAGCGAGGGCCATGGCTGCCTCATGGTGACCGGCTCGAAGGGCCTCCATGGCGCGCTCCGCCAGCGTTCGCGACTCCTGCAGCTCCAGATCGCGGCACTGCGTCAGCAGCGCCTCGCAGTGGGCCAGCACTTCGTCCTGGCGGCTGACAAGGACACCAATGCGATCGCTTGGATGAGCCTCGGTGACCTGGATCAGCACTTCGGTCGGCGGCACCCACACCACCGGTATGCCACAGTCGACGGCGACCGACAAGATGTCATCTGGCGTGAGTCCACTGCCGTGCCAGTTGCGCGGACGCAGCCAGTCCATCGCGCCAGCCAGCGCAGGAATCGTCTGCGCCCTCTCGTAAGCGTCCGGATCGTCCACATGACCGAACTGCTCAATCACATCCCTCAAGCTCCAAGCCGGGCGTTTGCTACCGTCGGCGGTACTCAAGTGACAGGCGGTGCCAGGACCAGGCTGAGTCATCCGTTCAGATCACAGCCCAAGAACACCCGGCCCTTTTGGCGACACGCGTCCAGCACCGAGAAGGTGCCTGCAGCCGGGTCGATCACAAGGTCACCCTCGGTCGTAGAGGCTTCGATCAGCCGCGCCAACAGACCCGGAGGCGTTGGAGAGAACGACGGATGCTCCATACGTTCCTCGTGCCACACGTCTGGAATTGCCTGTCGTTCCCAACCGGAACTGGGATTCCTCGGAGGCCTCTGTGCGACGATCAGGAATGCCGCTTGAGGAGCGGTCCGACTAGGCTCCCCGGTCGTTCTGAGATCGTCGACACGGGTGTTCCATGTGATGAGGTCCACTGCTGATAGGTCGCCCGGCAGCCAGCTGTGCCACTCGCGGCTGACGATGTGGCGCTTCTTTATCCACAAGAACAGGTAGCCGTCCGCACGCAAGACTCGTCTGCTCTCACGGGTGAACGCGCGCAGCTTGCCGACCATCAGGTGAACTCCTGGCGCTGGATCGTACTGCGGGTCCAAGAACACAGCGGTGGCGCAAGCGGAATCAATCTCGCGCAGGAGTTCCACACCATCCATCTTCAGTCTGGTGTCGAAACTCAAGCCCTCGGGAGGCGTCATGTAATCCATGCTGGACCACTGTAGGAGCCTGTAGCCCTGGGGGTGCCCTAGATATGGTCGTGTGCGCTGACCAGGCACTATGCGCTTGCATCGCGGGAACCGTCAACGAATGCGCCGCCTAACCCACGACACGATTTTGGGCACCCACAGGGTTTTCGGCAGCAGCGCGGCCATAAGGCCGATGCCTAGATCTGAGGCGCGCTCCACTTCGGGCCTGCGAGCTTCAGCACGCTTAGGCGGCTTCTGGGACATGAGGGGATTCGTGCGCGTCCGTGTGGGCGCTGGCAGTGGTTGTATCCGCTTCTGAACCATCGTTCAGGTGGTGCTGCACGTCTAGGAGACTGTTGAGCAACTGGGTTGTCAGCTGTCGGGTCGGGGGTGGTGGTTCGGGCGGTTGCGCCGGTGTTGGTGTGGTGTCGGCTTGTCGCGGCTTGGGCGGGTGTGGCCGGGCGCGGGCGCGGCGCCGGTCGGGGTCAGCCGGCGGCGGGGAGGGCGAATCCGGTGCCGTTGTGGGCGACGCCGAGGTTGGCGAGGCGAACGAGGTTGACGGCGGCGGCTCTGTTGGTGAGCCACAGGTGGTTGGCGGCGACGCCGCGGTAGGGGACGCGTCTGGCTTTGCCCCGTGCGAGCCAGGCGATGGAGCGTTCGACCATGGGCCGGTGCCGGCGGTAGGCGGCCTGGGTCAGCGGCTGCCGCCAGCGGGCCTTGTTGGCGCGGCGGTGGGCCTCGTGGGCGTCCACGGCGACGCTGCGGCCCCGCGGTGAGGTGGTGCAGCGCGCTCTGAGCGCGCAGCCGTCGCAGAGCCTGCCGAAACGGGCCGCGCCCGACGTGACGGGCCTGGTGTGCCCGGCGGGGCAGGTCACGGTCTGCGCGTCGGTGTCGATGCCGAAGTCCTCTCGGGTGAAGCCCCCCGCTATCGGCGGGCGGCGCTCGATGGGCTTGATGGCGGTGTCCCATCCGGCGTCTGTGAACGACTCGAGCGCCTCGCCCGACGCGTACGCGGAGTCCGCCAGCACCAACCAGCCCCCGTCGTCGCCGGTGTCGGTGTCGCCGGTGTCGGTGGTGTCGGTGTCGCCGGTGTCGCCGGTGTCGGTGTCGCCGGTGTCGGTGGTGTCGGTGTCGGTGTCGTCGGTGTCGTCGGTGTCGGTGTGGTCGTGGTCGCCGTCGTCGTGGCCGCTGCCGGTGTGGTCGTGGCCGGTGTCGGTGTGGTCGCTGCCGGTGTGGTGGGTGGGGTCGGTGTTGAGGAGCCGGGCGCCGACTCTGGCGTCGGAGGCGTCGGCTGCGGTGAGCTCTGCCGCGGTGATGATGCCGGTGTCGGGCTCTGCGACGATGTGGGCCTTGTAGCCGTCGCGGCGCACAGAGCGGGTCTTGTGTGCGTGGCGGGCCTCGGGGTCCACGGTGGAGATCACCCGGCCCGCGGCTGTGCGGCGCGCGATGCGCCGGCGCCCCGGCACCTCGGGGTCGGCCTCGACGTCTTGGCCGGCCACCGCGGCCAGCAGCGCCGCCGCGTCGGCCTGTTCGTCTGTGAGCTCGAGGCCCGCCGTCTCAGCGAGCACCGCGCAGGCGTCTGTGACCAGCTCGTCTATGAGCCAGGCCCGCTCCCCGGGGTCAGACCAGTCACATGACGGCTTGGCCCCCAGGCCATAGTCGAGCATCAACTCCAGGCCCGCCGTCTCAGCCTGAATCCACCGACGGGTTTGTGGGATCGACGGTTGGGGCCGGTTGGCGGCTGGGCTGGTGCGTGTGTGCGGGCCGGCGCGTTTTGGGGCGTGCGAGGCTGGTGTGGGGGGCTGGTGCGGGTTGGTGGCGCTGGGGGTGCTTGTTGGCTGCGCCGGGCCGGGCCGGCCGCTTAGATGAGCTGGGGCAGGTTGCGGATCCGGTCGAGGGCGGTGGTGAAGGCCGTGGCCCATGGCCAGTTGAGCGGCAGGCGCAGTCTGTGTCGGCCGCTGTGGTTGACGAGGCGGCCCGGCACGGTGAGGAGCCGGTTGCGGATGGTGGCCGCGACGGTGAGCTGCGCTGTGGGGTGGGCGCGTCCGAGGCGGGCGGTCCAGCGGGCGAGGTTGTGGGCGAGCACGCAGCAGGCGAGCCAGGCGCCGTTGGCGGGGAACTGTCCTGAGGGGCAGCGGCTGAGCCCGGAGTTCTCTTTGAGGTCGCGAATGGCGAGTTCCACGGTGGCGTGGCCGCGGTGGTAGGCGTCGGCGGCGACGGTGTCGAGGTCGGCTCGGTCGGTGACGAAGCAGTGGTGGCGCCAGTTGGGCCACAGCTCGGCTTGGGCGCCGATCAGGCGGGTGCGGCGCACGACGAGCCGCAGCTTGGCCCGCTCGCCGTCGGGGCCGCGGAGCTTGTCGCCGCGGCGGCCGGGGTCGATGGTGGTCTCAGCGACCTGCGCCTGCCCGCCGCGGGTGTAGGCGATCGCCTGCCAGGCGTCGTCGCCGATGGCCGCTACAGCTGCTTTGACCTTGGCGTTCTGTGGGATCGTGATCGAGTAGGACGCGTTGTGGGCCCCGATGTCTGCGATCATCCCATAGGAGAAGAACCCCGCGTCGGCGCGCACCGCGACCGCCGCGTCCGGCGCCAGGCGCCGCACCCGGGCCAGGGCCTCGCGCGCGAAATGCTCGTTGCCGCGCTGCGACGATCCCGACCGCATCGCGGAGTGCAGCACCTCGCCGGTGTCTGATCGCACCGCCACCAGCGGGTGATATCCCAACACGGCGGTGTGGCCGTACGCGGCGCCGTGCTTGGCCTTGGCGCACACCTCGCAGATCGTGGAGTCCAAATCCGCGGTCATCTCCGCGGCGGCCGGCGCGGCGCCCACAGACCACGCCCGCATCTGTGCTGACTCCAGAGCCTTGTCGAGCCGGCGCACATGCCCGAACCTGAACGACCCCACAAACGACCCCACAGTCGACGGTGCCATCACCCGAAACGGCAGCACCGCCTGCGACGCCGCAGCCCGCAGACGGCCGGTGTCGTCGATGCAGCGGCCGCCCACCAGCATCGACGCCACCAAAGTCAACACCTTGCGGCCCGACCCCGAGCCCGCCGAGCCCGGCGGGCGCACCGTCTCATCGATCAGCGACTCCAACCCAAGGCGATCCATCACCGTGCCCGCCAGCAACAACCCCGCATCGGCCACCAAAGAAGCGTCGTCGAACACTGCCTCCAACCCGTCGATCCCGCCCGCTATGCTCCTCACAGGAAGTGCCTCCCCACGCAGCCAGAATAACTGTCGTTATTAACAGTATTCTGCCACGTCAGGAGGCCTTTCTGGTGGATGCTCCAACCCCACAAACCCCACCGCGCCGGTGGATCCAGGCTTAGGATGACAAATGCAATGGCCGCCATAACTGAGAATCCTATGAGGATTGGAATGATTAGGCTATCTTTAAATGTTATCCACCACATGCTGGATGGATGCTTGTAGGGCGCTTCTAGTGGATGCGGGTCTGGTGCCGCCATGTCGCCACGGTATCAGCGGGTCGCTGTAGCGAGTCAGCGAGCAGTCCGTCTGCAACCAACGTACAGACCCTATGGGCGCGATCGTGAGTGATGAATGGCTGCGGCGACTGAACCAACGGCCCCCAGGCCTCGGAGTCACTGCCCGTAGCGGTACCGGGCGACGGCGTTTCGCGCGGCGGCTTCGTGGCGGGCATAGTGTGCAGGCATCCGTTGATCCTTCCAGCGTCCGATCTGCTGCACTTCCAGGGTTTGTGCCCCTGAACGCACGAGGCTGACTGCTGCGCCGACTCTGAGGCTATGCCCGGAGGCTCCCTCGATGCCGACCGACTCAGCAGCGCGTGCCACCGCCCGTCGAACGGATCTTGGGCTGAGCCTGTGCGACGTGGGGGTGCCGCGCCCGGTGAGCCGACGGAACAGCGGCCCATGATGCACCCCTGCAGTGACGCGCCACACGTCGATTCTGTCCATCGTGGACTTGCCCAAGTAGAGCACCGCGCCGTTGGCTTCCTGGTCAGTCTTGGAGCGCCGGATGAGCAACGTCGCGGAGCCGTCCTCGCGGCGGGCGAGGTCCGCGACATCGATTGCTGACGCCTCAGAGACCCGCAGCGCGCAATCCGACATGACTGCGATCAGCGCCGCGTCTCGGAGCCCGGCCAGACCCGGCCGTTGTTCTTTGGCTGCCAGCGCCGATGCCAAGTCCGCTGCATGCCAGTCCACGGCGGTCACCTGCTGCGGCGGGGGCGCTTTGCGGGCGTGCGCTCTCAGCACCGTCGTGGTGGACCTGCCGCAGGGGCTCTCCAGCCCGGCCAGCTCGGCTTCCTTGTTCACCGCGGCCACAGCCACCCGCAGGGTGGACTCGCTAAACCCCTGCGCCGACATCTCAGCGAGCACGTCTGAGAGATGCTCGTCGCACACGCAGCGGCCCGCCAGACGCTCGTTCAAGCCCTCCAGGGCCGAGCGGTAGACGCGCTTGGTGTTCTGCGAGAGCGTGTCGGGCAGAGCTTGTCGTGCCGCTTGCGAGAGCCCTGCAGGAGCCTCAGCCGGGCTCAGAGCCTGCCGAGAGGGAATAGCTGCAGGCAAGCCCCGTTCCCCTGCACGCTTGACCGTCAGATTCGTGTGCTGAAGTCGGCTTGAATCGGTCATCTCTGGCGCTCCCGGTGTGTCCGCTAATCGCCGTTAACGGACACATGATGCCGAAGGGGTGAGACATGCCCTTGGCCAAGAGCAGGCAACGCGCGACAGGCAATCGCGACGTTGGCCTTGCACCAGCAAGGCGTTGATGTCACCATCCTCGAATGGTCCCGGCGAAAGCGGTCAAGGCGGAGATGACCCGCGCGGTCGAACTGCTGACGGCTGCGGTTGGCGAAACGCTCTCTACGGTCTCAATCTTCAGCGAGTCCTCCGACGAGGCAGTATTTCTCGGTCAGAACATCTCGAAGTTGTCTCCGCTCATCGGCAACTTGATCGAGCGACGGATCCCGACGCTGCTCTCGCAGCGCCAATCGGGGCGCCTTCCAGCACTGCTCTCGCAGCGCCAATCGGGAGGAATGCTGGAATGGCGGCGCCAAGATCCTGATTTTCCGGATGCTGCGCTGTTTGCCGCCGGGAAGCCGGTTGGTGCTGGCTTCGAGGTGAAGGCCTGGTACCCGATGGCCACGGAGATGACCGGGCGATTTCGCGAGTCGCAGAATCTGCTTGCCGGAAAGGACATCAGGCTTGTCGTGGTTGCGTGGATGATGAACGACATCATCTTCGGCACGCCGGAGATAGTTGGTGTGCTCGTGGTCGACGCTCGGTCCGTTGCCAAGAAGCGCGATCGGCACTACCACGATCCTCCGAACTACATCTGCGAGGAGCCTCAGGACACCACGACGCGCACTCGAAACCTCCAGCAGACGAACGTCCTAGGTTTCAAGCTTCAGGAGCGGGACCCCGAACGGCTTAGGACAGTGAGGCAGCTGTACGCAGGGTCGCCTGCCAAGAACCGTGGCTCCGAGACTGCGAAAGGACAGGCACTATCGCGAGAGTTGCTTAACGCTGCCACCTATCGACAGGACAGCAATTTCGCAAAGATCGACCGGATCGATCATCCCAAGATCGAGCAGTTCAAGGCCAACATCCTGGCGATGCAGTTTCGAGGTTGCTCCATCGGCCAGTGGGCGAGAGACATCCGAACCCTAACGAGGATGACGAACGAGAACCCCACAGCTGTTCAACAGCGAGCGCAGGAGCGGATCAGGGCGCTATACGAGCGTGGGCAGATCTAATCCCGGAAGCCGGTCGCTTGGTTCAGCTCTTCCTCGCGCTGCTTCGATTAATCGCTCTTGAGCGAGGTCAGCAAAGGCCTCGTCGATCTCAGCCGCATACGGCATCCGGCCCATTTCTATTGCTGCAACGCTTGCTGAGCACAACCCACCGAACGGCTCCCACAGCACGTCCCCTGCGATCGTGCAGGCATTGAGGATGCGCCGCATGAAGTCAATCGGCTTTTGGTTGAGGTGGGCAGACGCCATTCCTGCCGTCGGCTTGTAGACCCTCGGCGCGTGCCGGACTCCATCTCTGTTCTTCACGCGCTCTCGATTCCGTAACGCTGGATGCTGCCACACGTTTGTGATCCCGTGAACATGGTTCCAGCGGTATCGAAGGCTCTCCCACTCCGCACCCGTGATCGGGTTCACCCCGTCGATCGAATAATACGGTCGGCCGCCGGGATCACCATGCTCATTGGCGTAGTCGACCAACTTCTGCATGGGCAAAGCGGGCGGCGGGTACCAGAGCCAGCCCTGATCGAAGTACTTCCGGGTGGCGGCGTCCTTCACTCCGCACGCATCGTTCGCTCGCCGCCGTGGCAAGCCGGATCGCAACCACTCATCGAGCAGCCACTTTCGTGCCGGGACAACCCCGTCGGGCGTCGGGAACTCTAGGCGTCGTGTGTAGAAGACAACGATCTCGTTGACGATTGGGAACCGGCGGATTGTCTTGCCGTTGACGTTTCCCGCGATGTGGCCCACTCCCTTGTCCCAGTGAATGGCCTGCACATATTCCCAGCCGAACTCGGCAAGCGCTGGGTGTACGGTCGCCCACCCAATCTCGGTGCCCCAGAACCAGAGCGTGGATGACATCTTCGAACTCTTGGTCCAAGCCTCGATGTGAGTTCGGTACCAGTCGGCGAGGCTCTCCGGGGTCCTCGGATCGCCGAAGAAGCCGCCGACGCCGTAAGGGCCGTCAACAATCAGGCAATCGGGCCGTGGCCACTCGCCGTAGGCATCGAGGGCATCTCCTCGGTGGAGGCTGAAGAGGTCGGATGATTCAGTCACGGGATGCTCCTCACGTTAGTTGCCTGGCGCCCTTCGGCTGCGGCAATCGACGGATTCCATAGGGGCGTACAGGTGTTTGGGGGACGGCCTGAGGGGAGTACTGGGGTCTGGAGGACGGCCAGGCGATCGAAGCGGCTTGCGTGGCAGGAGCCGCAAGTAATTGATATGGAGAACATTGGAGAAAACTGTAGATGGTGGGTAAGACAGGGCTTCATACTGAACGGTCGGAACTGCTAACCATTAGTTGTCCAAACCAGATCTCACGTCACTCCACTCACAGGCGAACTGCCGAGGGATCGGGATCACTAGTAGCATCAAGAGTAGCATCGGACTCTTAACCCGATGATCATTTGCCCAGGTAGATAGCACTTTTTGACACTGAGAGTGGCGGAGGTGGACGGGAATCGAACCCGCCGGACGGGGATCGCCCGCCCCACCCGCTTTGAAGGCGGGGGAGCCCACCAGGCGCTCAGACACCTCCGCCCGGCAGGGTAACCGGCGCGTTCGAGTTGCCTCCGCGCCGTCCGCCCTCACCTCGCCGCGATCGTGGGCTCGCCCACTACGCTGCGGGCCGTGAAGAAGCTCAAGCGGCTCGTAGTCCTGGGTGCTCTGGTGGCTTTGGCCGTCGTGCTCGCCCGCAAGATCCGGGAGATCTGACCGACCGGCGGACTTGTGCGCGCCACCGACCTGGCCGGCGCCGCTGAGGCCCTGGAACTGGGGCGCCGATCGCTGGTGTCCCTAGTCGGCGGCGGCGGCAAGACGACCCTGCTGTTCGCGCTCGGCCGCCGGCTGCCGGCGCGCACGCTGCTCACCACCACCACTCGCATGGGGCGCGACCGCACCGGCGGGTTCCCATGCCTGATCGGCCCCACCGACGCCGAGCTGGCCCTCGCCTTCCACCGCGACGACGCCGTGCTGGTGTGGAGGACCACCGACGAGCGCAAGGCGCTCGGCTACAACACCGACGAAGTGGACCGCTGGTTTGCCACCGGGGCCGCCGATCACGTAGTTGTGGAGGCCGATGGAGCCCGCCGCCGTCCCTTCACCGCCCCCGCGCCGTGGGAGCCGCCCATCCCGGCCGCGTCCACCCATGTGGTGGCCTGCATCGGCGCCGACGCGCTCGGCTACGTGATCGCCGACCGGGTCCACCGGCCGCTGCGGGTGGCCGCCGCGGCGGGCTGCTCGCCGTACGAGCGGCTCACGCCGGCGAGGGCCGCCCAAGCCCTCACCAGTCCCGTCGGCATGATGAAGAACGTTCCCAACTCGGCCCGATTCACGGTGGCGGTGGCGGGGGCCGATCCCAGTGACCCCCAGGTGCAGGCGCTGGTCGCCGAGCTAGACCGCAGGCGGACCGAGTCGCTGGTGGTGGTCCGCTCCGACACAGACGCGACCGGGCCGCGGCCGTGAGCAGCCTTGGCGGTGGGCGACGGTGTGAGGCAGGCGATCACCGGCGAGACGCAACCGGGCCGCGGCCGTGAGCAGCCTTGGCGTCGCCAAAGACGCCCGCATCGAGTCCGGCCGCGATCGGTCCACCCGAGACGTGGACGCGGTGGTGGTCGGGGGCGGACACAACGGTCTCGTATGCGCCGCCTACCTGGCCCGGGCCGGCGTCGCCACGCTGCTGGTGGAGGCCCGCGACGAAGTGGGCGGCTGCGCCTCGACGGTCAGCGACCTGGACGCCCGCTTCAACATCTGCAGCTGCGACCACACCCTGGTTCGAGCCATGCCCTTCATGGACGACCTCGACCTGGCCGCCCACGGGCTGAAGTACCTGGAAGCCGACCCCACCACCGTCTACTTGGACTACGACGGCAGTCCACCGTGGCTGTTCTTCAACGACAGCGAGCGCACCATCGAGTCCATCGGGCGGCACCGGCCCTCCCAGGCCGAGGCCTATCGCCGCTATCTCGCCGACGCCCGACCGGTGGCCGAGCTCACCCTGGAGATGGGCACCGGACCGGCCTCAACACCCCGGATGCTGGCCCGGCTGCTAGCCCGCCGGGGGAGGGGCGGGGCCAGGCTGCTGCAGTGGAGCCGAGCCAGCGCGCTCGACGTGCTGAGGTACTACTTCGACGACGAGGCCCTGATCATGCCGACGATCTCCAACGGCCCCACCGTTTGGGGGGCGCCGCCCGACGCGCCCGGCACCGGCCTGGCCGGCGCGCTCTACGCCATGCGCCACATGGTCAAGACGGGACGCCCGGTGGGCGGCAGCGGCGCCCTGACCGACGCGCTGGCCGCCTCGTTCCGAGCAGCCGGAGGCCGTCTGAGCTGCGGCACGCCCGTGGCCGGGCTGCTCGGAGACGGGCGGGGCGTGCGGGGCGTGCGGCTGGCTGACGGCACCGAGATAGCCGCGGCCGCGGTGGTGGCGACCTGCGACCCCGCCCCGGTGGCCACGCAATGGCTCGCGGAGCCCCACCGCGCAAGAGCGCGCCGCTTCGTGGCCCGGGCCCGCTCGCAGGCGCCCGGCGACGGGTACCAGTCCAAGATCGACGCCGTCGTCACCGATCTTCCCCGCTACCGGGCTCTGGAGGATTCCGCGCTGGTCGACCTGTTCGAGGGGCGCGACACCGCCCAGTCGAGCTATGTGATATCCCCGTCGATCAACGAGTTGGCCGAGGCCCACCGGCTGCGGCGCCTCGGACGGGTGGCGGAGCGGCCGACGATGATGGCCAACGCGCCATCGGTGCTCGACCCGTCGATGCGCAGCCGCGACGGCCACCACGTCCTGAGCCTGGAGGCGCTGTTCACCCCCTACGACCTCGAGGGTGGCTGGGAGGGCTCTGCGGAGCCGGCCCGCTGGCTGGAGGTGTGGTCGGGCCTGCTGCAGCCGGGTTTCCTGGACTCGGTGGACCGCTACCGGACCATGACGCCGGACCGCTACGAGCGCGAGCTGTTCCTGAGCCGCGGCTACACGCCCTCCTACGCGGGGTCGCCCCTGTCCACCCTGTTCGGCCGGCGCCGGGAGCTCAGCCGTTACCGGGCGCCGGTGCCGGGACTGTTCCTGTCGGGCGCGGCCACCTACCCGGGTGCGGGCATCTGGGGGGCCGCGGGCCGCAACGCCGCCGACACGGTGCTGCGAACCCTGCGGTGAGAGGCCGAGCGAATAGGCGCGAATCAATAGGCGACTTCGCAAGGCGCTGAGCGAGGCCGTGGCCCGAGCGGCCCGTGAGCGCAGCGAACAAGAGCGGGAGACACAACGCCGCACGGCGAGGCGCCCGCTACCCATTTGCGCTCGCTGCAAGGCGCAACGGAACGAAATGCCTGCGGTTCTGGGGGACAGATCCCCACAACTCCAGCGATTTCGAGGGCGCCGCCGCTACTCGCCCCAGCGGGGGATCTCGGTGAGCTCGACGCCGAGATGCTCCAGGGCCCGCACGACGGTGTGGGTCACGAGGTCATCGATCGAGACCGGCCGGGTGTAGAAGGCCGGCACCGGCGGGTACACCACCGCGCCGATCTCTGCGGCCTGGGCCATGAGGCGCAGATGCCCCAGGTGCAGCGGCGTCTCCCGCACCATCAGCAACAGCGGGCGCCGCTCCTTCAACGTCACGTCCGCGGCCCGCGACACCAGGTCGGCGCAGAAGGAGTTGGCCACCGCCGAGAGCATCTTGATCGAGCACGGGGCGATGATCATCCCCGCGGTGGCGAACGAGCCCGACGAGAGCGGCGCGGCGATATCGCGGGAGCCGTGGACCACGTCGGCCAGAGCCTCCACGTCGGCCGGCGCCAGATCGGTCTCATAGGCCAGGGTCTGGCGGCCGGGGCCGGTCATCACCAGGTGGGTCTCCACATCGTCGACGGCTCGCAGCAATTCCAGAGCCCGGATCCCGTACACCACCCCGGTGGCCCCGCTGATGGCCACCACGAGCCGCCGCGGCCCGCTCACGACGGGTACTTCCGCAGGTGGCCGCCGGCGGTCCGGCACAGCCCGCTCACGACGAGTGCTTCTGTAGGTTCGCGGGGCTGGCGGTCCGGCACAGCCCGCTCACGACAGGTACTTCTGTAAGTCCACCGGCGCGTACGCCACCCGCTCGCCGTACTCGCGGCGCTCCCGCTTGTAGGTGGCGTCGATTCCCACCTTGGTGCTCACGCCCCGGTTGTCGGCCGTGGGGTCCATCTCGTGGCCCTGAGCATGGCCCGCGGTGAACACGTCGTCGAGCCAGTGGACCCGGTTGGTGAGGGCCCAGTGCAGCTCCGAGGGCTGGCTCACGTCGATGTCTCGGTCCACCACGATCACGTTGCGGATGTTGATGTGGGCCGCCAGGGCCGCCATGGCCAGGTTCTTGGGCGTGCCCGGGTTGTCGCGCTCGATCTGTATGACGGCCAGGAACCCGTTGCCGTAGGGCGGGATGTGCACATCGGCGTGGGGGTCGATGTGGCGCACGAAGCGGCGCAGGAGCGGTTCCCGGGGCAGCACGTTGCCGATGAACACGTGCTCGTACCAGCCCGGGATGATCGTCTGGTAGACGGGGCTGTGGCGCCACGAGATGGCGGTCACCTCCACGGTCGGGCTGGGCCACATCTCGCCGTGGTAGCCGTGGAACTCGGCCAGCGGGCCCTCGTCGGCGCGCTGGCTGGGACGGATCCGGCCCTCGACCACCACCTCGGCGCGCGCCGGCACGTCCACGTCGACGGTGACGCCCCGGCACACCTCCACCGGTTGGCCCCGAAGCGCCCCCGCGATGTGGAGTTCGTCGACCGGGGTGCGCACGCCGGCCGCGATCATCACCGCGGGATCGAGCCCGATGGCCAAGGCCACATCGAAGGGAGCCTCGGGATCGGGCCGGCTGCGCATGAACGTGCCGACGTCGCGCCACTCGTTGACGTTGAAGCCCAAAATGTTGCGGTCCAGCATCAGCATCCGGTTGTACGACAGGTTGCCCCGGCCGCTGACCGGATCCTTGGTCACGCTCACCGCGCCGGTGATGAAGGCGCCGCCGTCGCCCCGGGAGTGGGTGGGTATCGGGATGGCGGCCAGGTCCACGTCGTCGCCCGTCATGCAGTTGTCGTGCCAGGCCGCGGCCCCCACCCCAGCCGGCGCCACCCCGTTGGCGGGCTCCAGGGCGTGGCCCATGCGGTCCACCACCTCGCCGGGCTCGCAGCCCAGGGCCAGCGCCGCGGTGCGCCGGCTGGAAACTGCGCCTGAGAAAATCGGCCAGGGGGAGTTCTTGGGCGCCTCGAACAGCGCCGGACCGGCGTCGGAGCGCTCCAGAGCGGCGGCCACATCGGCCAGTTCGTGCTCGAGGCTCACGGGCTGGGAGATGCGGTTGAGCATCCCCGCAGCCTCGGCGGCGGCCATGTAGCTGCGAAGGTCGCAGACGGACTCGATCATGCATCCACCCTACGCCCCTGGCCGTCCGACTCTGAAGTCGCCGTCGGACTCCCGCCCTGTTGTGCCAGGCTGCGGCTGCCCGATGGCGTGTGCCTCGAGACGTCTGAAGTCGCCGTCGGACTCCCGCCCTGTTGTGCCCCGATCCGACGTCGAGGCTGTGGACGAGGCCATGGGCCCATGGAGGACGAGACGCCCAGGTTCGAGCCTTCCACGTAGTCCGCAACGGCTGACTTTCGTTCCGACCGCGGTTCGCCACGAACATTGAGCAGTTAACCACCCCACATGTGGCAAACCCATTGAAGTTCGTTCTGTCGGTGGCGGCGCCGATGCTGGCGAACTATCCCCACCGGCCCTCCCGTCGGTGGATCCAGGCTTGGGGACCGGCCGCGCCGCGGTCCTAGAGTGGGCGCCATGCGCACCGGAGTGTTCCTGTTCGGCGGAGTGGAGATGGACGACGCGAGCGCGGGGCCGCCCGCACCCACCGACCGGCGCTTCGACCACAAGGAGACGTGGCGGGCCACCGAGCGGATCATCGACATGGGCGTGGTGTGCGACCGGCTCGGGTTCGACTCGTTCTGGCTGACCGAGCACCACTTCCAGCACGAGGGCTACGAGGTTGTCCCCAACGGGATCCTGGTGGGCACGATCCTGGCCGAGCGCACCGAGCGCATCCGCATCGGCATGGCCTTCAACGTCGTGCCGCAGTGGCATCCCCTGAGGCTGGCCGAGGACTTCGCCACCCTGCACAACATCTCCGGCGGCCGGGGGATCCTGGGCGTGGGCCGGGGCACGGTGCCCCGAGAGGCTGAGACGCTGGGCACCCAGATCGGCAGCTTCGACAATCCCGACAAGGCCGCCGCCGACGAGCTCAACCGCAAGCAGTTCGACGAGGCCATGCAGGTGATCCGCATGGCTCTGGACAGCGACACGTTCAGCTTCCACGGTGATGTCTACGACTTCCCCCCGCCGGGCATACCGGACCGGGGCGGGTTCGCGACCGAGCTGTCGCTGGTACCCCGGCCGCTGTACCCGTATGAGATCTGGCAGGCCGTCACCTCGCCCCCGACGCTGGAGCAGGTTCCCCGATGGGGCTGGGGCGGCGTGTTCTGGAACAACCACCACTCCTTCGTCAAGATGCGCTGGGAGCGCTTTGCCGAGATCTACGAGGCCGCCCACGGACGGGAGCTGGGCCGGGGCGAACACCGCCTGCTGGTGCTCAACGTGCGCGTAGCCGACACCCACGAGGCCGCGGTTGCATCGGTACGCGACGGCCACGACGAGTTCTGGAAGTTCCTGGGCCCCTACGGATGGAGCAAGGGCTACATGGGCTCCGACGGCAGGCCGGCCAAGCCGGGGCTGATCCCCACCCTCGAGGAGTCCATGGACCAGAACATCTGCCTGGTCGGAACGGGCGAGGACGTGGCCGAGACCATCAACTGGTACGACGAGCAGATCGGCCTCGAGAACCTGCTGCTGTTCCCGGCCATGCCCGGCGACCCCTACGAGCGGGTCGAGGAGCACCTGCACCGCCTGGCCACCGAAGTCCTGCCCCTTCTGCCCAGCTCCTGATCAGTTCGCGCGTCGTTCCGGCCGCCGGGTGCCCCCGGGCCGATCGGTTCGTTCCGGCCGGCGGGTCGCGCCGCCGTGGCACTCCGGCCTGTCTGTGCTGACGGCTCCTACCAGCGGCGCAGAGCGCGGCGGATCCTGGCGACGCCGTCGTCGTCGGCGGGCGTTGGCACCGACACGAAGGTGGTGCGGCAGCGCTTGTGGGCGCTCAGCCGCAGCGTCCTGGCCGTGGTCCGCTTGCCGGCGTCGCGGGCGCGGAACCGGCCCAGCCGGCTGTGGGGGCTGGTGGTGATCGCACCAATCCGGCGGATGTTCTGCATGCCGGGCCTGACCCGGTGCCTGTCGTCGAACACGAACGCCACGCCGGGCACCATCACCCGCTCCAGCCAGCCCTTCAGGGTTGCGGGCACGTTGAAGGCCACGGTGGGATAGCAGAACAGCAGCGCCTGCGCGGCCTGCAGTCGCTCGGTCGAGTCGCGCACATCGTCGGAGATCACCGGCTGATCGCTGTGATAGGCGGTCCGCTCGGCCGCCGACATCACCGAGTCGAAGTCGTGCACCGCCAGCAGGTCCACCTCGTGGCGGCCGGCCTCCAGTTCCTCGACCGCCTCGACCACCAGGCGGCGATCTTCATCCAAAGGGTCGTAGCCGTCGAGCAGGAGGACGCGCATAATTCACCTAATTCACCGGTCTGGTCAGTGGCTGGTGGCGGTACTGTATGGTCGCCGCGGCGATCGGCAACCGTCCGCATTGTTCGCCATGAAGGGGAGACGTAACTGGTGACGAGTGCGAGCATGAACGGCGCCCTCTCCTTCGACGGGATAGGCATGATCTTCCCCGACGGCACCGAGGCGCTGCGAACAATCACGCTCTCAATCGACAAGGGCGAGTTCGTGACAGTTGTGGGCCCCTCCGGATGCGGCAAGTCGACCCTGCTGCGGATCGCCTCGGGCCTGTTGGATCCCACCGCCGGCAGCGTCGAGGTCGACCGCGACCGTCTCGGATACGTCTTCCAGGACGCCACGCTGCTTCCCTGGCGCACCGTCCGCCAGAACATCGAGTTGCTGGCCGAACTTCATGGTTTCGATTCCGCCGAGCGTAGGAGCCTGTCCACCGCCACGATCGAGCTGGTCGGACTGACCGGCTTCGAGAACCACTACCCGAAGTCGCTGTCGGGCGGCATGAAGATGAGGACCTCGCTGGCCCGCACCCTCACATTGAAGCCGCCGGTATTCCTGTTTGACGAGCCCTTCGGGGCCGTCGATGAGATCACCCGCGAGCGCCTCAACGAGGAGACTCAGCGGCTGTTCCAGTCGGAGGGTTTCGCCGGTCTGTTCATCACTCACTCCATCAGCGAGGCCGTCTTCATGAGTTCGACGGTGTACGTGATGTCGGCTCGGCCCGGTCGGTTGGTGGCCGCGTTCAACGTCCCGTTCGGGTACCCGCGGCAGCCTGAGCTGCGCTTCGATCCCGAGTTCGCTCGCCTCTGCGGCGAGGTCTCCCAGGCACTGAGAGGATCCCACGCATGACCACTGTCCCCGACACCGCCGCGGCCACCGAAGACCGGCCGGCTGTGGGCGACGAGACCGCTGGGCGCATTGACTTCGGACCGCTGGCCGACGACCCGCCGCCGACGGTGGTCCAGACCAGGTCGCGTGCCGCCGTGTTGGCCCGGCTCATGCTGCCGCCCGTAATTCTGGGCGGGCTGCTCGCCACTGTGTGGTATTACATCGCGCAGGTCCTGCTCGATCCGGGACGTCGGTTCCTGCTGCCTCGACCTCACGAGGTTGTCGAGGTCGGCTTCCTGGAGTGGGGCAATTTCCAGGTCATCCTGCAGTCGCTGTGGTCGAGCATGCAGGTCGCCATGATCGGCTTGGCCGTGGCTATCACGCTCGGGATGTTCTTCGCGACCATGATGAGTCAGACCAAGCTGGTGGAGCGGGCCGTCTTCCCCTTCATGGTCACCGTGCAGGCCGTGCCCATCCTGGCCATCGTCCCGCTGATCGGGTTCTGGTGGGGTTACGGATGGCGCTCGCGGGTGATCGTGTGCGTCATCATCTCGCTGTTCCCTATCGTCCTGAACACGCTCTTCGGTCTGCAGTCGGCCGAACGCGAGATGCACGACCTGTTCACGCTGCACCGCTCCAGCCGCCTGACCCGGCTGCGAAAGCTGATGTTCCCGGCTGCGCTTCCCGCCATCTTTGCCGGCCTTCGCATCTCTGCCGGACTGTCCGTTATCGGTGCCATCGTCGGAGATTTCTTCTTCGTCCGGGGGGAGGCCGGCATCGGGCAGCGGCTCCAGACCTACGCCTACAATCTCCGCAGCGAGGAGTTGCTTGCCGCGGTGATCATGTCCTCAGCGCTGGGGGTAGCCGTTTTCTGGTTATTCGGCTACATCCAAAGGCTGGCCATCGGCAAGTGGTACGAGTCCACAGAGATAGGCGGCTGATCCGCTCCGGCACGGGGTCTGCCTGCGGAGTTCCGGCTTGGTGAGGCCGCGAGAAGACGCTCAACGCCGTGCTGGGTGCGGGGATGACGGGCATCGATCCCGACCTGACCGCCGATCAGCGGTTCACCGACGAGTTCATCGCCCCGAACATCAGCTGCGGCTTCCAGCTTCGGCCGCTCTCGTTAGAGACACCGCCGCAAGGGGGCGGGCGCCCAGCGCGCCGGCCCCTCAGCGCGCCCAGGAGGCGGTCGAGCGGCCGAGATGGCGGACCGGTTTCGGCCGGGGCGGCGCGGCCTCGCCGCGCAGCGATGCACTGCTGGATGTCGAACCGCCAAGCCGGAATCCACCGATGGGGTGGATTCCGGCTAAGGTGACTGCCGAGAGTCGGGAGGCTGCAGGACCGTGTTGCTGCACGTCGCAGGGGCGGTCCGGGAGCGGCCCGGCTCTTGGGACGGTCGGCAACGGCGACCAGCCCGCGACAATGAAGAAAGCGTCCGGCTGCGGCCGGGTAGTCCCTTGGAGGGAGCAATGAGACACAGGATGCACCTAGTTCGCTGGCTGGCGGTACTGCTGGCCTTCGGCGTTGTGGCCGCGGCATGCGGCGACGACGCCGAGGACACCACAGAGGGTCCCGCAACCACAGAAGCCCCGGGCGGTGAGGCGCTCTCGACTGACGGTGAGGCGCCCGACGAGACGGACGACATGATGGACCATCTCGGCGACGGCTCGCTGGGCGTTGTCACCGTAGAGGCGGGCGACGCCATCCAGATCCGCTCGCTGGAGGCCATCACCGGCGACGTAGCGTTCTTCGGCCTGCCCATCGACCGGGCCACTCAGATCGCGGTGGACGACTACGGCCCGATCCACGGCTTCGACGTCGACCTGGGCACGAGCCTCGATGACTTGTGCTCCAACGACGGCGGTCAGGCCGCGGCTCAGACCATCGTTGCGGATGAGGATGTCGTCGGCGTGGTTGGAACGTCGTGCTCGGGCGCGGCGGTGGCTGCGGCACCGCTGATCACCGACGCCGGCATGGTGCTGATCTCGGGGGGCAACACGTCCCCGGCGCTGACCTCGGACCTGGCCGGCACCGCCGGGCAGAACTACAGCGTCGGCTATTACCGCACGGCCCACAACGACCTGTACCAGGGCGCGGCCATGGCCAAGTTCGTGTTCAGCGAGTTGGGCATCAGCGAGGCGGCCGCCATCCATGACGGCGATCCCTACACCCAGGGACTGGCCCAGGCCTTCGCCGACGCGTTCGAGGCCGAGGGCGGCACCATCACGGGCTTCTCCGCGGTCAACAAGGACGACACCGACATGGTGCCGGTCCTCACCGAGGTCGCCGGGGGCAGCCCGGGCGCGCTGTTCTTCCCGATCTTCCAGCCCGCCGGCGACTTCATCGCCGACCAGGCGCCGGGAGTGTCAGGTCTTGAGGGCACGGTCCTGCTGGCCGCCGACGGTCTGTTGAACACCAACTACCTGGCGCTGCCCCAGACCCGGGGAATGTACTTCTCCGGACCGGACCAGCGCTTCGGCGAGAACGTCAATGAGAGCACCGGCAAGAGCGCGGTCGACCTCCTGGCAACCTATGAGGCGGCCTACGGCGAGAGCCCGGCCGCGCCGTTCTGGGCGCACGGGTACGACGCCGCCACGCTGCTGCTCGACGCCATCTCCGCGGCCTCCTGGGTCGAGGACGGCAACCTGATGATCGACCGCCAGGGCATCCGCGACCACCTGAACAGCGTGCAGGGCTACCAGGGCCTGATCGGCACCATCAACTGCGATGACTTCGGCGACTGCGGCGCGGCCCGAATCACCGTGATCCAGAACATCGGCGGCGAGGAGAACGCCGACGCCAGCCTCAACAACGTCGTGTTCTCCTACGCTCCGGGCACTGCCGGTGTCGGGTCGGAAGGCCTGCCGCTGGCCGAGGCGGTGGCTGCTGGTCTTGGGGATGTGTGTCCGTCGCCGTTGGTGGTTCAGACGGATTGGTTCCCGGAGTCTGAGCATGGCGCCATGTATGAGTTGGTCGGCGAGGGTTATGAGGTCGATCAGAACAATGGTGTGGTGCGGGGTCCGATGGTGCTTGGCGGCACTGATTTGGGCGTCGAGTGGGAGGTGCGGGCCGGGGGTCCGTTCCTTGGGGGGTCCTCGGTTTCGGAGCACATGGCTCTGGACGACTCGATCCACCTGGGCTACGCGTCGACTGATCAGCAGGTCAATCATTGGGATGTGACTCAGTTGGTGTCGATAGTGGCGCCGCTGGAGAAGAATCCGCAGATGGTGATGTGGGATCTTGATGAGTATCCCGACCTGACTGGCATCCATGAGATCGGCGAGCGGGGCATCATCGTGCAGGTCTTCTCGGGCGGCACGTTCCCCGACGTGTTCATCGCTCAGGGCATCTGGGACGAGGAGAACGTGGACAAGGCCTACACCGGCTCGCCGGCGCGGTTCATCGCTGATGGAAACATCGCCCAGCAGGGGTTCGCTTCGGCTGAGCCTTACCAGTACGAGTTCGTCCACACCGACTACGGCAAGCCGGTGGGGTTCGAGTTGCTGCACGACGCCGGGTTCGAGATCTACTCTCAGACCATCGGTGTGCGCAACGGCCAGATCGAGGAGATGCGCGGCTGTCTGGAGAGGCTGGTTCCGATCATTCAGCAGGCGTCTGTGAACTTCAACGAGTCGCCTGACAGGGCCAATGCGGTCATCGTCGACGCGGTGGCGACCTATGACACGTGGTGGACTTACTCGCCTGAGTTGGCGGCGTTCTCGGTGCAGGCCCAGCGCGGCTTCGGTCTCGTCGGCGACGGTCCCGACAACACCGCGGGCAACATGGAGGCTTCACGTTTCGAGAAGACGCTCAACGACATGCTGGCTGCGGGGATGACGGGCATCGATCCCGACCTGACCGCCGATCAGCTGTTCACCAACGAGTTCATCGACCCGAACATCAGCTACGGCTTCTAGCCTCGGGCGCTCTCGTTAGAGACACCGCCGCGAGGGGGCCGGCGCCCAGTGCGCCGGCCCCCTCGGCGCGCCCGGGCGGCGGGAATCTCGGGTGAGTTGCGGATCCTCTGCGCACACCCCTCGCACCGAGATTCTGCGCGAGGGGTGTGGTCCGGGCCGTGCCTCAGACGTAGGGCTCGGTGGGGCTGTCGATGCGGGCCACCAGGAATTCGCCCGCGGTCACCGGCTCGTAGCGCTGGGGCCGCTCCGTGGTGACGCAGCTGCTGATAGTGGACACCACCGTGGAGGGGTCCGGGTTCACGAAGAACGGGATCGAGAACCGGTCGGCGCCCGACGATCCGACCACCCGGTGCGGCGTTGACCGGTAGCGGTCGTTGGTCCAGCGGGCCAGCATGTCGCCGAGCTGCACGATCACGCCCTCCGGCGGAGCCGACACCGGCACCCAGCTGGAGTCCAGGAGCACCTCCAGACCCGGCACGCCGTCGGTGGCCAGCAGGGTGATCGCCCCGTAGTCGGTGTGGGGCGTGCTGAACACGGGAGCCGAATCGTCCTCCAGCGCAGGCTCGGCCGGGGGATAGTGAAGGAAGCGCAGCCGGCACTGCGGCTCGGACATGCGGGCCGCGAAGAAGCCGGGCACGCCCAGCGTGGTCGCCAGAGCCTCCAGCACGGCGTGGGCTGCGCCGAGGGCGGCGGCCTGGTAGTCGCGCACCGCGGCGACGAACCCGTCGCATCCGAGCGCCTCGACGGCATCCAGGTCGACCTCGCCGGTCAGGCCCATGTCGAGGTACTCGGCGGCCAGGCTCGACCGGCCCATGTAGGCAGCGCCGGCCGGGGTGCGGGCCTCGATCCGGTCGGGCACGTACCCGTAGCGGTCGATCCTCGGCACCCGGTCCTTGAGGTCCGCAGGCAGCCCGAAGAAGGCTCGGGCCGCGTCGAAGGCCGCGGCGAGTTCGGCGTCCATGCCGTGGCCGGTCAGCACGAACAGGCCTTCCGTGGCGCAGGCGGCCTCCACTTCGGACACGAACCGACGATCGCCGGCGGCACCGGGCCCGTTGCCCGCCAGCGCCGAGATGTCGACGGTGGGAGGCGCGAGCGGCGCCGGCGGTATGACGGCGGCCTTTTCAGCGGCGAGCGGGGTGTGGGACAATCCGCCCATGACTGAGGGACAAACTAGGGCCGCGAACAGCATCGGGCCAACAAGCGCCAAGCCGGCGGAGTGGATCGATGACGGCCGCGCCTACGGGCGTCCGAGGGGAGAATGGAATCCCGAGTTGGTGGAGACCTCGGCGGGCACCCCGGCGGGCGAGCTGCTGAGGCGCTACTGGCATCCCATCGCGCTCAGTTCCGAGGCGACCAGCCTGCCCCGCAAGGTGCGGATTCTCGGCGAGGACCTGATCCTGTTCCGCGACGGCAGCGACCGGCCCGGACTCGTGGAGCCCCGCTGCTGCCACAGAGGCACCACCCTCTACTACGGCCGGGTCGAGGACGACGGGATTCGCTGCCCCTATCACGGCTGGCTGTTCGCGGCGGACGGCGTCTGCATGGACCAGCCATGCGAGCCTGACCGGGGACGCAACCGAGCGTCCTACCGCCAGCCCTGGTACCCGGTGCAGGAGTACAACGGCCTGGTTTTCGCGTATATGGGACCGGCCGAGCGCCAGCCGGTCCTCCCCCGCTACGACATCTTCGAGGACCTGCGCGACGACGAGGAGATCGTGATCATCGACCACTTCGCCTTCGGAGGCCCCAGCGAGGCGCCCTGCAACTGGTTCCAGACCCATGAGAACGCCATGGATCCGTATCACGTGTTCATCCTCCACAACGCCATCAGCGGCCACCAGTTCGATCCCAAGCTGGAGATCTGGCCCCGCATCGACTGGCAGCGCCACTCCTGGGGCGTGACCGCCAGCCAGGACAGGGATCTGCCCGACGGCACCGTGCTGCACCGGGTTACCGAGATCCGGGTGCCGACCATCAGGGCCATACCCACCCCGACGCTCAGCGTGCTGGGCAAGACCAACAACATGTCGTGGGCCGTGCCCATCGACGACACCCGCACCAAGGTGCTGGCCATGGTGCGCAAGCCCAAGGACCGCACGCCTCAGGGGCTGCCCGTCTACTCGGACGCCAAGAGCTGGTTCGAGCTCGACGAGGAGGGGCACCAGCGCTATCCGGGCGACTACGAGACCCAGGTCGGCCAGGGGCCGATCACGCTGCACTCCACCGAGACGCTGGCGTCCAGCGACCGGGGGGTGTCGATGGTGCGGCGCCAGTTCCTCGAGCAGGTCCGGGTGGTGGCCTCCGGCGGGGACCCGGTGGGCGTCAGCTTTGATCCCGACGAGCCGCCGGTGCCGCTGCGGGCCGGCAACTACATGATGACGCCGGGCGGTGAGTCGCTCGCAACCGAGTACTCCTTCGTGGAGCAGTAGGCAGGCCGTTCCGTCAGGGTGCGCTGTTTCGCGCTCTTGTTCGCTGCGCTCACGGGCCGCTCGGGCCGCGGCCTCGCTCAGCGCCTCGCGAAGTCCCCCTGAACTGCGGCCTACCGCTCGGCCTCAGCTTGGTCGCATCACTCGGGTCTGCTGGTCGGCTGAGGCCACCAGCCGGCCCCCGCGGTAAATCCGCCGCGACATCGGGGCGTCGGCCACCGCGCCCCGCAGCGACGGCGCGTCGATGGCCACGAAGTCGGCGGGATCGCCCGGCTCGAAGTTGACCGGGGCCAGACCCATCACCCTCCGGGCGGTGTTCGACACCATGTCATAGGCGTCGGCGGGCAGGCGATGACCGGCCATCACCATCAGCGCGGCCGTCTCCAGCGGGTCGCTGCGGCCCACCAGGTTGAACGGGTCCTGCACGTTGTCGGCCCCCGCGGCCACGACGGCACCCGCATCCAGCAGCGCGTTGATGGCGGTGAGGCCCCGGGGCGTGCCCACAGGGTCGTCGCGGCCCTGCAGGAACAGGTTGGTCTGGGGCAGGGTGATCACCGAGATGCCCGCGGCCGCGACCTCGGCGGCCACTGCGGCCTGCACCTCCGGCGACTGCATGCCCAGGCTGACGCAGTGGCTCGCGGCCACTGATCCATCGAAGCCCTTGTCGCTCACCTGGCGGGCCAGCTCCCGCAGCGTCAGCACCGACGCGTCGAGCGTCTCGTCGGTGTGCAGGTCGATGTCGATGCCGGCGGATGTGGCCAGCGACAGCACGTCGGAGATGTGGGCCGGCGGGTCGTCCTGGAGGTTCGGACAGCCTCCCACCAAGTCAACCCCAGCCTCCACGGCCTCCTCCAGCGCTCGAACGTTGGCGGCGCTGTCGGGGCCGGTCATCGGCCAGCCGGTCAGGGCCACCATCTGGAAGTCGATGAGGCCCTCCATGGCCCGAGCCGCCTCCTGCACGGCCAAGACGCTGGCGATGCCGATGTCGGCGGTGACGTTGATGTGGGTGCGGACTGCGGTCACCCCGTGCACGAGCAGCATCTCGAAGGCCTGTGTGGCCCTCTGCACCGTGCGGTCATAGGACAGCCGACCGTCCTCCGCGGCCTGGAACCAGGCCTCGATGGCGCCCATGAGATCGCCCTTGGGGTTGGGTATCTCATCGGCGGTGAGGGCCTTGTCGAGGTGGGCGTGAGGCTCGGCCATGGCCGGCAGCAGCAGCCAGCCGCCCAGATCCTCGACGTTCATGCCGTCGACCTCGGTGTCGCCGTCGATCGCGGTCGAGCCCGCGGCAGCGACGCCGGCGATCGTGCCGTCGGCCCCGTCAACGCTGACGTCCACCAGACGACCGTCGGTCAGCCGGGCGTTGCGGAGCACTCTCACGAGTCAGCCTCCTGGGTGTCGGCGTGGTTGTTGGCGGGCTGGATTCAGCCCGGCAAGTCTCCCAGCAATCGGCTGCAACGCCCAAGGCGGCCGGGGGCGAGGTGGCGGCTCGCTCCTAGAGCACAGCGCCGGCCCGGCGCAGATCCTCGACCGCGCCGGCATCGAAGCCCAGCTCGGCCAGGATCTCATCAGCGTGCTCGTTGAGCCGGGGAACGGAGGGCCGGAACTCGGGCTGGGTGGTCGAGAACCTCGGCGCCAGGCGGGGCCGGCGGATCCGGCCCGCGGTCGGATGGTCCCACTCGACGAGGGTCTCGTTGTGGCGGATCTGCGGGTCGGTGTGCAGATCCTCCACTGCGGTGGCCTCGCCACAAGGCACGGAGTTCTCGTGTCCGCGTTCCCAAGACGCCCTGTTGTGCATTCCCCCGCCGCGCCTCGCGGGGGTTCCCGGGGTGCGCGCAATCCATCCCTGCTGCGTTCGCGGGGGTTCCCGGGGTGCGCGCAATCCATCCCTGCTGCGTTCGCGGGGGTTCCCGGGGTGCGCGCAATCCATCCCTGCTGCGTTCGCGGGGGCGCGGCGATCGCGCTAGCGTCGCGGGTCCGAGTCCTGGGAGGTGCCGAGTGAAGACCAGAGCAGCCGTGCTGCGAGAGACCAACGCCGATTGGAGCGTCGAGGAGATCGAGCTCGACGGCCCCGGGCCCCGCGAGGTGCTGGTGAAGACCACCGCGGCCGGGATGTGCCATTCCGATGAGCACGCCCGCAACGGCTCGATGCCGGTGCCGCTTCCCATCGTGGGAGGCCACGAGGGGGCCGGGGTGGTCGTCGAGGTGGGCGAGGGTGTGGCCGAACTGGTCGTGGGCGACCACATCTCGGCCTCGTTCGTGCCGTCGTGTGGCCGGTGCCGCTGGTGCGCCGACGGCCAGCAGCACCTCTGCGACTTGGGCAGGCACCTGCTCGCTCCCGGGATGTTGCCTCCTGCGGGAGGGTTCCGCCATCACGACGCCGACGGCAACGACCTCACTCCCATGCTCAAGCTGGGCACGTTCGCCGAGCACATGGTGGTCAGCATCGACTCTGCGGTGAAGGTCGACCCCGACGTTCCCGGGCCCATCGCCGCACTGGTGAGCTGCGGGGTCACAACGGGCTTCGGGGCGGTGGCCAACCGGGCCGACGTCCGGCCCGGGGACACCGTGGTGGTGGTGGGCTGCGGCGGGCTCGGCAGCGCGGCGCTGCAGGCGGCCAAGCTGGGCGGGGCCTCCAACATCGTGGCCGTCGACCCGGCCGAGTCGAAGCGCGAGGCCGCCGGCAAGTTCGGCGCCACCCACACAGCCGAGTCCATGGAAGCGGCCATGGGGACGGTCGGGCTGATCACCGGCGGCGTGATGGCCGACAGCGTGATCCTCACCCCCGGCGTCATGAGCGGCGACCTGCTGGCCCCGGCGCAGTTCCTGGTTCGCAAGGGCGGGACGGTGGTGGTGGCCGCCGTCGCCCCGCTGGAGCAGATGGACGTGCAGTTCAACCTGTTCGAGTTCGCTATGTTGAACAAGCAGCTGAAGGGCTCGATGTTCGGCTCGGCCAGTCCCCGCTCGGAGATCCCGCACCTGCTGTCGCTCTACACCCAGGGACAGCTCGACCTCGACAGCTTCGTGAGCGCCACCTACTCGCTCGACGAAGTCAATGATGGCTACCGGGACTTGCGGGAAGGCCGCAACATCCGAGGTGTCGTCGTCTTTGACTGAGCAGGCCGCCGGGGCCGGCGCTGCAGCCGCGAGCGACAATCGCGAGGCGCGCGCCGCGCCGGCGGGCTTTTCCGGCCGTGACGAAGACCTCGGTGGCCTCGTGGAGGCCGTGGCGGCAGCCATAGTTGGACGCCGGCGCGAGGTCGAGTTGGTGATCGCCGCGGTCAGCGCGGGACGCCACCTGCTGCTGGAGGGTCCGCCCGGCACCGGCAAGACCACGCTGCTGAGAGCATTGGCCGCGGCGCTGGACGTTCCGCTGGTCACCGTCGAGGGCAACGCCGAGCTGACCCCGGCCCGGCTCGCGGGCCAGTTCGACCCGGCCCGGGTGCTCTCGGAGGGCTACACCCCTGAGGCCTTCGTGGCCGGTCCGCTCGTCGAGGCGATGCAGGACGGGGCTGTGCTCTACGCCGAGGAGCTCAACCGGGTGCCCGAGGAGACCGTCAACCTGCTCATCGGGGTGATGTCCGAGGGCGAGCTCCACCTGCCCAGAGTGGGCAGGATCGCCGCCGCCGAGCAATTCCGCCTGGTGGCCGCTATGAACCCCTACGACACGGTGGGCACGTCGCGCCTGTCCAGCGCGGTCTACGACCGCATCTGCCGGGTGGCCATGGGCTACCAGGACGAGCGCGACGAGCGTCTCATCGTCGAGCGGCGGGCCCAGGGTTTCCCCACCGGCGGCGAGGCAACCGAGCGCACCGTGGCCCGGGCCGTGGCCGTGACCCGGGCAACCCGCACCCACCGCGATGTCCGGATGGGGTCGTCGGTGCGCGGGGCCATGGACCTGTGCGACGTGGCCGCGCGCCTCTGCGGGCTCCGCGGCCGGAAGCTCGACGACCCCGGCGCGGGGCTCGACGCCGCGCTGATGGCTCTCACCGGCCGCATCCGCCTCCACGAGGGAGGCGACCGCACGCCCGAGGCCATCGTGCGCGAGCTGTGGGAGGAAGCGCTCGCCGCCGAGCAGCACAGCCGGGAACCGCCCACCGAGTCCTTGGTGCCCACCGCGGGAAAAGCCTCGGCCCCCGGCGGGCCGACCAGCCCGGGGGCCTAGTCCTCGAAGGGTCTCGGGCCCGCGAGGCGCTCGACGCCGAGCGGGTGCGCACCACGCCCCGCGGCCACTACGAAGGCCAGCCCGGCTTCAGGCTGCTGAGTCCCGAGACCGGCGCGCTCGATGCCGCCGAGGTGGCGGCCCGGGCCTCGGCCGACCCCGATCAGACCCTGGCCCTGCTGGCCGACATGGCTGCCGCCGCCGACCGCAGGATGGCCGCGCTGGCCGCCCGGCTGGCGGGCCGCCTTGCGCTCGACCTGGCCCGGGCCGGAGCGTCGTCGGCGGGCGGGGTCGGACGTCTTGAGGTTGCACGGGCCGACCGCTGCTCGGGCGATGTCGACGTCGACCGCAGCCTCGACGGGTTGCTCGAAGCCAAGGCTGCAGGACGGCCGTGGAGGCTGGAGGAGCTGTGGGTTCAGCGCTGGCAGCGTCCCGCCACCGCGATCGCGCTCGTCGTCGATCGGTCGGGGTCGATGGGCGGCCCCAGGCTGGCCGCTGCCGCGGTGGCGGCCGCCGCCTGCGCCCTGAGAGCACCCCAGCAGTGGTCGGCGCTGGCCTTCGGCGACCAGGTCGTGGCCATCAAATCCGCCGATCGCGACCGTCCGGCGCCCGCGGTGGTCGACGACATTCTGCGGTTGCGCGGCTACGGCACCACCGACCTCGCGGCCGCGCTCGAAGCGGCCCAGGTCCAGCTTGAGCGCTGCACCGCCCGCCGCCGAGTGGCGGTGCTGCTGTCGGACTGCCGGGCCACCGCAGGGGGCGATCCAGTGGCCGCGGCCCGCCGCCTCGACGAGCTGTGCGTTATCGCGCCCGCCGGCGACGCAGCCGACGCCGAGTCGTTCGCGGCAGCCGCAGGCGCCCGATTTGCGGCGATCGCGGGCCCTCGCTCCATCCCGGCCGCGGTCGCGACCGTCCTGGGCAACTGACCTGGGCCACTGTCTCGGCTCACGGCCCCGGATGACTGGCCCCCGGACCCGCTGCCTGAGCCCGGGGGTACCGGAGCGGGGCCGTCGCGGCATCATCGGGCGCCACCACCACGATCTCGCCGTCGAGCACCTGCACCATGCCCATCGACTTGCGCACGTTGACGCCGCGCTCGTCGAAGCTGATACCGCCGTAGACGTCGTTCACCCACCTCAGCCAGGTGTCGTAGCCCTGCCGGGAGTCCCTGCCCTCCACTGAGTACTTGCCGGTCTCGCTCAGAGCGGCCCCGAGGCGGATGGTCCCGGCGAACTCGCTCGGGACGGCCTCCGACGGGCGCGCCCCGGCCGAGTCGTCGGCGCCGCCGCTGCAGGCCGCCACCAGCGGCATCGAGCCGATCAGAGCGATCCCCAAGGCAAGTCCTGCTCGTCGCATGGTTGAGCTCCAGTCCGCCCGCTCGGCTCCTCGGAGGCTAGTTGGGGGTCCCAGCGTGCGCGGGGCTTGCACTGGATTGGAAGACCGGAGAAACTCCGGCTAGTTGGGGGTCCCAGCGTGCGCGGGGCTTGCACTGGATTGGAAGACCGGAGAAACTCCGGCTAGTTGGGGGTCCCAGCGTGCGCGGGGCTTGCTCGTGCTGCCATCATGGCGACATGAAGGTTCCGCTCACAGTCCGCGACCACCTCGACCGGGCCCTGGTCGTCTACCCCGACCGGGTCGCCCTCGTCGACGAGCCCGACCAGCCCGCGCCCTCGATGGGCGAGGTCACCTTCTCGCGGCTCGGCGAGCTGGCCGACGCCACCGGTGCCGGCCTCGACGCGCTCGGGGTGCCCACGGGGGGCCGGGTGGCCATGGTGTCGCACAACGCCGGGCGCCTGCTCACCTGCTTCTGGGGGGTGAGCGGCAACGGCCGCACATTCGTTCCCGTCAATTTCCGCCTCAGCCCCGACGAGGTGTCCTACATAGTCGACCACTGCGGAGCCGACGTTCTGCTCGTCGATCCCGAGCTGGCCGAGACGCTGGACCCCATCTCGTGCCGCCACAAGTTCGTGCTGGGCGCCGAGTCCGACGAGGCCCTGTACCACTTCGGCGTACAACCCAGCGGATGGGAGCCCGACGAGGACGAGACCGCGGTGATCAACTACACCTCCGGCACCACCGCCCGGCCCAAAGGGGTGCAGCAGACCCATCGCAGCCTGTGGCTCAACGCGGCGATGTTCGGCTGGCAGGCCTCGGTCAGCGACCGCGACAGCTACCTGCACACCCTGCCCATGTTCCACTGCAACGGCTGGGGCATGCCCTACGCGCTCGTTGGCATGGGAGCCAAGCAGGTGGTGCTGCGCAAGGTGGACGGCGCCGAGATCCTGCGCCGGGTGGACACCCACGGCATCACTCTCATGTGCGGCGCTCCCGCGGTGGCCGCGGCCATCCTCGACGCGGCCGCGCAGTGGGACGGACCGATCCCCGGCGCCGGGCGAACCCGAATCGTGGTGGCCGGCGCGCCCCCTCCGACGCGCACCATCGAGCGGATCGAGACCGAGCTGGGCTGGGAGTTCATCCACATCTACGGCCTCACCGAGACCGCGCCGCTTCTGACCATGAACCGCAGGCGGGCCGAATGGGACGATCTGTCGTCGGCGGAGCGGGCCCGCATGCTGTCGCGCCAGGGCGTGCCCGCACTGGGAGTGCGCATGCAGGTGAGCGCCTCCGGCGAGTTCCTGACTCGCTGCAACCATGTGCTCGAGGGCTACTGGGAGCAGCCCGAAGCCACCGCGGAGGCCATCGTCGACGGCTGGTTCCACACCGGTGACGGCGGGTACCTCGACGACGACGCGTATTACATGATCACCGACCGAAAGAAGGACGTGATCATCTCCGGCGGCGAGAACGTGTCGTCCATCGAGGTGGAGGACACCTTGTTCTCGCATCCGGCCGTGGCCGAGGTGGCCGTGATCGGCGTGCCCCACGAGAAGTGGGGCGAGACGGTGAAGGCGCTGGTGGTGCTGGCCCCCGGGGCCACCGCCACGCCCGAGGAGTTGATCGCCCACTGCCGCGACCGCATGGCCCACTACAAGTGCCCGACATCGGTGGAGATGCGCGACGAGTTGGCCCGCACCGCCACCGGCAAGCTCCAGAAGTTCAAGCTGCGCGCCCCCTACTGGGAGGGCATGACCACGGCCGTCAACTAGCCCAATGAGCAGCCCGAGTCCGGGGATCGTCGCGCTTGTTGGTCTGTGCGACCGACAACCGCGACGACTTCATGGGCGGGTTGAGCTGGTGGGCGGGCTGGGCCGGGGCGGTCGCCGCTAGCGTCAGGCCGCTATGGGATTCGACAAGCAAGCCGTCGCGGCCCTGATCGAGCGGGCCCGCCGGGACGTGGACTCGGGCCTGCTGCCCGCGGCCCAGCTGGCCTTGGCCCGCGATGGCGAGATCGTTGTCTCCGAGGCCCTCGGCGACTGCACCGCGGACACGCGGTTCCACATGTACTCGGCGGTCAAGCCGGTGGTGGCCCTCACAGTGATGGAACTGGCCGCCGGGGGCCGACTCGACCTCGCGGCGCCGGTGAGCAACGTGCTGGAGTCGTTCGGGACCAACGGCAAGGACGCCATCACCGTGTCGCAGGTGCTGCTGCACGCGGGCGGGTTCCCTTACGCGCCGATGGGTCGGACCGAGACGACAGACCGCACCGCCCGCCTCGCCGCCTACTCCTCCTGGCGCACCGAATGGGAGCCCGGCACTCGCTTCGAGTACCACGCCGGCAGCGCGCACTGGGTGCTGGCCGACGTGATCACCGAGGTGACCGGCCACCCCTACGCCGACGTGATCGCCGCCCGAGTGCTGCAGCCTGCGGGCTGCGGGCGCTGGCTGTGCATCGGCCTCGACGAGCCCGTCGAAGTGGCCGATGTCGTGGTTGTGGGCAAGGCGCCCACCGCCAGGGAGCTCGATGCCCTCGGGCTGGACGAGCTGCCCGACGCAGGGGTCACCGAGCAGGTGCTGACGGCGTTCAACCGGCCCTGGATGCGGGCCGCCGGGGTGCCCGGAGGGGGAGGCATCGCCCGGGCCTCGGACATGGCCCTGTGGTACCAGGCGGTGCTCCACAACACCGGGGGCTTCCTTCGTCCCGAAGTCCGCGACGACGCCATGATCGTGCGTCAGAACCATCCCGATTGGACAGGAACTCCGGTCAACCGGTCCCACGCCTTCGTGCTCGCCGGAAGCGACGGCAAGGCCGGCATGCGGGGCCACGGCCGCAAAGCCTCTCCCAACGCGTTCGGCCACGGAGGCGCCAAAGGCCAGATCGGCTGGGCCGACCCGGCCAGCGGGATCTCCTTCGCCTATTTCACCAACGGCCTGGACCGCAACGATCTCGCCGCGGCCCGCCGACGGGTCGCCCTATCGACCAGGGCCCTAGCCTGCGCCCATGAATAAAAGATATTGGAAATACAGGAAAATGATCACACAGTGCGGGCGGGGTGGCCCCCGTGAAGCTTCACCGGACTCGCCCGACGGGGACCACCCCACCTCTGAATCACATGATAGCATCTGTACATCACTGCGCAACATGAAGCTCAATGGAATGAGCCGGCGATCCTCAGCGGGCCGACGCCGGCAGTTGGGATCGGTCCGGCGGTATGGCATCATGGCGGACCGGCGCTTGGCGCCGACCCGCTCCCTTAGCTCAGCCGGCAGAGCGTCTCCATGGTAAGGAGAAGGTCGTCAGTTCGATTCTGACAGGGAGCTCAGCGCAGGCACCGGTCCTGCCAATCCCGGCGACGTAGCTCAGTTGGTAAGAGCGCTCGACTCATAATCGAGAGGTCGACAGTTCGAGTCTGTCCGTCGCTACATGGTAGGGATTCGCGGTGCGGCTGTCCGTCGCCACATGGCACTCGTCGCGGCGTCCGGACCTCAGAGGGAACTGCCGTGACAGCATCGCCCCGGCGCAGGCTGCGTGCCGTCGAGGAGTCGCCACGTAACGTCCGCGCCGATCGCGAGTCTCAATCTCCACCGGACATGGTTTCGCTCGTCGAGCGGGCCAAGTCCGGGGACCGGGAGGCGTTCGACCGGCTCGTGCGGGTCACCCACTCCGACGCATACGCGTTGGCTCTTCGCCTGACGGGCAGCAGGGAGGATGCTCGCGACGTGGTTCAAGAGGCTTACCTGAGGGCTTTTCGCAGTGTCGGCCGCTTCCGCGGCGAGGCGCTCTTCAGCACCTGGCTGTACCGCATAGTGGCCAACTGCGCCGCCACCCACGTCGCCCGGCGCCGGCGCCACCGCCACGACCACCTTGGTGCTCACGACGACGTGGTCGATACCCGGCCCGATTACGACCCGACGCTTCATGGCGACTTGGCGACCTTGCGCGAGAACCTCGACGTCGCTATCCGCGGCCTCCCGCCGCGCCTGCGGTCGGTGGTTGTGCTGCGGGACATGTACGACCTGTCGCATGAGGCGGTCGCCAAGGAGCTCGGCATCTCGGTGACCGCAGCGAAGGTGCGTCTGCACCGTGCCCGCCGGCGCTTGCGCGAGCAGGTGCTTCCCCTGCCCGGAGAGGATCACGACCATGGCCAGTGACCGCGCCGACTGCGGGTTGGTGAGCGACGCACTCGCCGCGGCCGCGGGCTCCGACCGCGCCTTCGGACCCTCCGAGCTGGAACATCTGGCGTCGTGTCTGCGGTGCCGGGCGGAGCAGTCCCGGTACCGCAGGATGATGGAGGCCATGCAGTCGCTGCGGGAGGCACCCGTTCCGGGAGATTCCCGGCTGGAGTCGCAGATTCTCCTGAATCTCGACCTTCACGGGCGCCGCTTGGCCCGGCGCGCCCGATCCGGCGTCGTGGCGGCTGTGGGCGGCGTCGCCGCGGGGGCTGCAGCCGCCGCAGGCCTAATCGCCTTAACGGCCCGGCACCGCCGCGCGGCCAGGCCGGCGTCCTAGAGGCCGAGCGGACAGGAGTCGTGGCCGTAGCCGTTCGGGGGGTCGCGCTGCTAGCCTTGCCGGGCTGCTGAGGGGCGTGGCTCAATTGGCAGAGCACCGGTCTCCAAAACCGGCGGTTGGGGGTTCGAGTCCCTCCGCCCCTGCGATTCGTCGACGGCCACCCCCTGAGGCGCCGCAACCTATTCGAGGTGAACCCAACAATGGCGATGAACCGTCAGCAGAAGCGGATGCTGCAGAAGCAGGGAGAGGTCGACGCGGAGGGCGCGCCGGTCCGCACCCGCAGCCGTCCCGCCTCGACACCGCCCACCGAGCGGACCTCGCCCGTGCAGTTCTTGCGCGAGGTCAGAGGCGAGCTGCGCAAGGTGGCCTGGCCCAGCCGGGCCGAGACGGTGAACTATTCCATCGTCGTGCTCGTCACGGTCGTGGTGCTCACCGCCATGATCTACGGGCTCGACTGGGTCTTCTCCACGTTCATACTCGAGCTATTCGATTCCTGAGGTGCCCCACCCATGACTAACACGCCCGTGACTGGTGCGCCCGCCTCGAACGAGGCGGCCGTGCTCACCGAGGACGACCTATTCGCCGAGGAGGCGGACTCCGAGGAGCCGTCCGAGCCGATCAGCCCCTACGACAAGCCGGGCAAGTGGTTCGTGGTGCACACCCAGTCCGGCTACGAGAAGAAGGTCAAGCAGAACCTGGAGGCCCGCACCGCGTCGATGAACATGGAGGGCCGCATCCACGAGGTGGTCATCCCGTTGCGCGATGTGCCCGAATTCAAGAACGGCAAGAAGGTGATCTCCTCCAAGCGGCTCTTCCCGGGCTACGTGTTCGTGCGCTGCGCGCTGGACGACGAAGTCTGGCCCGTCATACGCGACACGCCCAACGTCACGGGCTTCGTGAACCAGGGCGGGTCGCCCTCGCCGCTGCGCCGCCGCGACGTCGAGGCCTTCCTGGGGGTTGAGGCGGACCGCTCCCGGGAGGCGTCCAAGCGGGCCAAGCCGATGTTCGAGTACGGCATTGGGGAGACCGTCCGCGTCAAGGACGGCCCCTTCGCTGACTTCTCCGGCGAGATAATCGAGATCAACGAGGATCAGCTGAAGGTGAAGGTGCTGGTGAACATATTCGGTCGCGAGACACCCGTGGAGCTCGAGTTCGCGCAGGTGGCCCGCCTGTAGAGGCCGAGCGGACAGGCCACGGCCCACGAGGATCTCGCAGTCGCTGAGCGAGGCCGTGGCCCGAGCGGCCCGTGAGCGCAGCGAACAAGAGCGGGGAACACGATGCTTCACCGCGAGGCGGTAGCCTTTGCGGCACGGCTGCGGCGATCCCGGCGGCTGGGGTTGTAGCCCGCCACAGATCCCGCCACACTGCCCCGTTCGCCCGTCCCCACCGTTTGAGAGAGTCCGATGGCACGCAAGCAGGTCGCCGCCGTAGTGAAGATCCAGATCCCCGCCGGTCAGGCCACCCCCGCGCCGCCGGTGGGCACCGCGCTGGGACCCCACGGCGTGGCGATCATGGACTTCTGCAAGAACTACAACGCCCGCACCGAGGACAAGCGGGGCCAGATCATCCCGGCGGAGATAACGATCTACGAGGACCGGTCGTTCACGTTCATCACCAAGACCCCGCCGACCTCATACCTGATCCGCACTGCCGCCGGCCTGGAGAAGGCGGCCGAGACGCCCGGCCGCGAGACGGCGGGCACGATCACCGACACGCAGCTGGCCGAGATCGCCGAGGTGAAGATGCCTGACCTGAACGCCAACGACCTGGAGGCGGCCAAGGCGCAGATCGAGGGCACGGCCCGATCCATGGGCATCACCGTCGGCTGACGCGGCGGAATCTGGAAGCACACGGAGCACGGAGAGCGACGATGGCCAAGGGCAAGAAGCATGTGGACGCGGCCAAGAGCTTCGACCGCCTGCACCTCCACAGCGACGCCGACGCGGTCAACCTGGTGAAGAGCCTGGCCGTTCGGCGATTCGACGAGGGTGTCGACATGGTCGTGAGGCTCGGAGTTGATCCCCGCAAGGCCGACCAGATGATGCGGGGGACGATCTCGCTGCCGTCGGGAACCGGCAAGGAGGTGCGCGTCGCGGTGTTCGCGCAGGGTGAGACTGCGACCAAGGCGCGCCAGGCCGGCGCCGACCTGGTCGGAGCGGAGGATCTGGCCGAGCAGGTCCAGGGGGGGATGACCGACTTCGACGTGGCCATCGCCACCCCCGACATGATGCCGGTGGTCGGCAAGCTGGGCCGGATTCTCGGCCCGCGCGGCCTCATGCCCAACCCCAAGACCGGCACCGTCACCAACGATGTGGAGCGCACCATCGAGGAGTTCAAGGGGGGCAAGGTGGAGTACCGCACCGATCGGTTCGCCAACGTGCACGTCCCCATCGGCAGGGCGTCGTTCGCAGAGGAGGACTTGCTGAGGAACCTCCGGGCGGTCCTGTCCGAGCTCCATCGGGCGAAGCCGGCTGCGTCCAAGGGCAAGTACGTGAAGAAGGTAGTGCTCAGCTCCTCGATGGGACCGGGCGTGCGCGTCGACCCGGCCGCTGTCGGAGCTGACGAGTAGGCCCGGTAAGCTTCGAGTCCACCACGCTCACCTGAGACATCCGGTGCGCTCCGCGGGGAGCACCAATGGGTCGGTTGGCCCGCCGGACGAGGAAGGCACCCATGACAGTCCCAAGGCCCGAGAAGGCGGCCGTCGTCGCCGAAGTGCGTGACCGGCTGGCGGCCAGCGATGCGGCCCTGCTGACCGAGTACCGCGGGCTGAACGTCCCGCAGATGGCCGAGTTGCGCCGGACGCTGCGCGCCGCCGGCGGCGAGTACACCATCTACAAGAACACGATGGTGCGCCTCGCGGTGGCCGAGTTGGGCCTGGAGATCGCCGACCTGCTCACCGGTCCGACCGCGATCGCGTTCGTCGGTCCGGGCGACGACGGCAAGGCTGGCGAGACGGCCGCAGTGGCCAAGGCACTGAAGGACTTCGCCCGAGCCAACCGGGCCCTGGTGCTCAAGGGCGGCGTGCTGGGCGACAGAGTCCTCACCGCCGACGACCTGATCGCCCTTGCGGACCTGCCCCCGCGCGATCGGCTGCTCGCGCAGCTCGCGGGTGCATTCCAGGCTCCCCTGGCCAAGCTCGCCGGGTTGCTGGAGGCCCTGCCCCGCAACTTCGCCTACGGACTCAAGGCGCTCATCGACACCCGCAGTGCCGACAACGGCAACCATCCCCAACAATCCGACCCACAGGAGGCCTGACCCATGGCAACCAGAGAAGACATCCTCGACTCGATCTCGCAGATGACAGTGCTCGAACTGAGCGAGCTGCTCAAGGAGTTCGAGGAGCGGTTCGACGTGACCGCAGCCGCGCCTGCGGCCGTTGCGGTGGCGGGGCCCGCAGCCGGGGACGCCGAGGACGCCGAGGAGGCCAAGGACTCCTTCAACGTCGTGCTCGCCGGGGTCGGCGACAAGAAGATCCAGGTGATCAAGGAGGTGCGCAGCCTCACCTCGCTCGGGCTCAAGGAGGCCAAGGAGCTTGTCGACAACGCGCCCAAGCCCGTGCTCGAGGGCCTCGCCAAGGAGGACGCCGAGAAAGCCAAGGTCGCGCTGGAGGCCGTCGGAGCCGAGGTGGAGCTCGTCTGACGGCGAGACCGTTCGCCCCTCCACTTCGCCGGCCCTGCGGCGGCGGCCCCAGTCAAGAGGCCGAGCGGATGGGCGGCGTTTCATGAGGATGTTCGCAAGATGCCGAGCGAGGCCGTGGCCCGAGCGGCCCGTGAGCGCAGCGAACAAGAGCGGGCAACAACACGCTTCACCGCGAGGCGTTGACACCTGTCCGCGGGGCGTCTGAGGCCGTTCAATGGACCGGCGGGTGGAGATGGACGGTCCCAGCAACTTCCGCGACCTCGGCGGCCTGCCCGTCGCCGGCGGCGGCTCCACGAGGACCGGCCTGGCATATCGCGCCGACCGGCTGTGCACGCTCAGCGATGCGGACCTGCGCCGCTTGGAGGCCGCGGGCATCCGCCACGTGTTCGACCTGCGCTCGGAGGCCGAGGCGTCCGATTTCCCCGACCGGCTGCCGGCGGGCGCTTCCTACGTCCGGCTGCCCATGACGAGCGACGAGACCTTCCGGACTCGCACCATCTACGAGCGCATAGTCGACCGCGAGATCAAGTTCTACGGCGAGCCTGAGATGGTGGCCGGCTACGTGCGCATCCTCAAGAACTTCCCTCCGTCGTTCGCGCGGATCGCCCGGCAGGTCGGCCGGGGCGAGCCTCTCGTTGTCCACTGCACGGCCGGCAAGGACCGCACCGGAGTGGCCTCGATGCTCCTGCTGGACCTGGCCGGCGTGGCCGCGGAGCATGTGGCGGCCGACTACGCGCTCTCGTCCGAGCGCCGCCCCAGCCTCCAGCACGACCACACCGAAGCCAAGTCGCTCCGTCCGACGCTCGAGGACCTGGGCCTCGATCCGGCCGGGTTCGCTCCCCTGTGGGAAGCCCGCCCCGCCGTCATCGCCGCCACCCTTGAAGAGTTGCGCGACCGCTGGGGCGGCGCGGCCGGCTATCTCTCGGCTGCGGGCGTCAGCGACGCCGACATCGCCGCCACCCGGGCCTGCCTGCGAACCTGAGCTGGAAGAGGCCGAGCGGAAAGGTCGGCGCTGCCCCGAGAAGCGGCGCGCCGGCCCGCCATCCACTAACGTAGCGTCGAAAGATCGTGCCGCCGGGGTGGTTGCGGTCTGGCGTGCCGCGGGCTAGCCTTCCAGCTACCGTGGTCGTCTGTGCGCGCTGGGAGGCGGCTCCCGTGGCTTGTTCCTCTCTGGTGACGCGCACACGCGCGACCACGTGATTCCAGATCAACTGGCCCTCGGGAGTACCACGTGACCGCACGCGCCGCTTCACGCGAACGCTACTCGTTCGGAAATCTCAAAGAGATTCTCGAACTGCCCGACCTGATCTCGATACAGCGAGACAGCTTCTCCTGGCTCATGAGCCAGGGGCTGGCCCGCACCTTCAGGGACATCTCGCCCATCTCGGACTACAGCGAGACCCTGCGGCTCGAACTCGAGTTCGACCCCGACGACGAGGAGCTTCATCCGCCCCCCAAGTTCACGGTGGATGAGTGCAAGGAGAAGGACATGACCTACTCCGCGCCGATCTTCGTCAGGGCCAGCTTCCAGAACAAACTCACCGGCGAGATCAAGGAGCAGATCGTCTTCATGGGCGACTTCCCCATGATGACCGACAAGGGCACCTTCATCATCAACGGCACCGAGCGGGTGGTTGTCTCCCAGCTCGTCCGCTCGCCCGGCGTGATCTTCCAGCCCGGCGAGCGCTACCGGCTGCGCAACTTGGCCAAGTACCAGCTGGTGACGGGCACGATCCACCCCTACCGGGGCGAGTGGATCGAGTTCGACGTGGAGCAGAAGCCCCGCAAGGAGATCACCGCGGGGGTGCGCGTGGCCCGCAAGCGCCGCCTGCCCCTGTTCACCCTGCTGCGAGCCCTCGGCTACGACGAGGAGAACCATCCGGGGTTCCTCGAGCGCTTCGTGGAGCATTTCGACTTCCTGGCCGAGCAGTGGGAGAAGCAGGGCCATCTCGCGCCCACCCGCGACGCGTCCCTGATCGAGATCTACAAGCGGGTGCGCCCCGGCGACCCGGCCACCGCGGAGACGGCCCGCTCCTACTTCGAGAACTCCTTCTTCAGCGGACGGCGCTACGACCTGTCCCGGGTGGGCCGGCACAAGCTCAACCGCAAGCTCGGGCCGGAGTTCGACTTCCTTGAGGAGACCTTCGGACTCGAGATCGAGCGCCCGGACCCCGGGCAGTCCCTGCTGTCGCCCTGCGAGATGCTGGCCGCGGCCACCTACCTGCTGAATCTGGCCAAGGGCGAGCCGGGGTACCGCCTCGACGACCAGGACCACTTCGCCAACCGCCGCATCCGCAGCGTCGGCGAGCTGATCCAGAACCAGGTGCGCATTGGCCTGTCCCGCATGGAGCGGCAGGTGCGCGAGCGCATGACCACGCAGGACGTGGAGGCGATCACGCCCCAGACGCTGATCAACATCCGGCCGGTGGTAGCGGCCATCAAGGAGTTCTTCGGCACGTCGCAGCTCTCGCAGTTCATGGACCAGGTCAACTCGCTGTCGGGCCTCACCCACCGGCGGAGGCTCTCGGCTCTAGGCCCCGGCGGTCTCAGCCGGGAGCGGGCCGGGTTCGAGGTGCGCGACGTGCACTTCTCCCACTACGGGCGCATGTGCCCGATCGAGACGCCCGAGGGTCCCAACATCGGACTCATCGGGGGTCTGGCCTCCTTCGCCCGCGTCAACGAGTTCGGCTTCATCGAGTCGCCCTACCGGGTGGTCACCGACGGGCGGGCCACCGACGAGATCGTCTACCTCGCGGCCGACGAGGAGGAGGAGTACGTCGTGGCGCAGGCCAACGCGCCCATCGACTCCGACGGCCGGTTCATCAATCCGCGGGTGCTCGTGCGGCGCTCCCCCCAGGCCGCCTCGCTGCAGGACTTGAGGCTCCAGCTGGAGCAGGAGGTCTTCTTCGGCGCCACCACCGAGATCTCGTTCGTGCCCCCCGGCGAGGTGCAGATGATGGACATCTCGCCCAAGCAGATCGTCTCGGTGGCCACCGCCCTCATCCCCTTCCTCGAGCACGACGACGCCAACCGGGCCCTGATGGGCGCCAACATGCAGCGCCAGGCGGTGCCGCTGGTCCGCAGCGAGGCCCCCTACATCGGCACGGGCGTCGAGGGCCGGGCCGCGCGGGACGCGGCCGACCTGGTGATCGCCTCCGAGGACGGCACCGTCGTCGAGGTAGACGCCGACCACATCGTGGTGGACTACCGCGACTCGGGCCGCACAGAGATCAGGCTGCGCAAGTTCGAGAGGTCCAACCAGGACACCTGCATCAGCCAGAAGCCGCTCGTACGCCCGGGTGACACGGTCCGGTCCGGCGAGGTGCTGGCCGACGGCCCGTCCTCCGATCAGGGCGAGCTGGCGCTGGGCAAGAACCTGCTGGTGGCCTTCATGTCCTGGGAGGGGTACAACTTCGAGGACGCCATCATCCTGTCGGAGCGTCTGGTGCGTCACGACGTGCTCACCTCGATCCACATCCACGAGCACGAGATAGACGCCCGCGACACCAAGCTGGGCTCCGAGGAGATTACCCGGGACATCCCCAATCTCTCCGACGACATCCTGGCCGACCTCGACCCCCGCGGGATCATCTTCGTCGGTGCGGAGGTCGGCCCCGGCGACGTGCTGGTGGGCAAGGTCACGCCCAAGGGCGAGACCGAGCTGACGCCCGAGGAGCGGCTGCTGCGGGCCATCTTCGGCGAGAAGGCCCGGGAGGTGCGCGACACCTCCCTGAAGGTGCCCCACGGCGAGTCCGGCAAGGTGATCGAAGTCAAGGTGTTCGACCGCGATGATCCCGACGCGGGGGAGCTGCCGCCCGGAGTGAACCAGCTGGTGCGGGTGTACGTGGCCCAGAACCGCAAGATCAGCGTGGGCGACAAGCTGGCGGGCCGCCACGGCAACAAGGGCGTGATCTCGCGGATCCTCCCCATCGAGGACATGCCCTACACCGCGGACGGCACGCCGGTTGACATCATCTTGAACCCGTTGGGAGTCCCGTCGCGCATGAACGTCGGCCAGGTGCTCGAGGCCCACCTCGGATACTGCGCTCGGTACGGCTGGGAGGTCAACGGCGCACGAGTCGGGGACGACCCCGTCCGGGGGACTGAGACCAAGACCCGCCCCGTCACCCCGCCGTCGGTCCACATCGCCACGCCCGTCTTCGACGGCGCCACGTGGGACGAGCGCGAGCTGGCCCAGGGCAAGCCGACGATCGTCGACATCCTGTCCAACCTGAACCCGGAGGCCCCCGACGGCCGGAGGCTGATCGCGGTCAACGGCAAGCAGATGCTCTACAACGGCCGGACCGGCGAGCCGTACGACAATCCGATCACCACCGGCCACGTCTACATGCTGAAGCTGGCGCACCTCGTCGACGACAAGATCCACGCCCGCTCCACCGGCCCCTACTCGATGATCACCCAGCAGCCCCTGGGCGGCAAGGCGCAGTTCGGCGGGCAGCGCTTCGGCGAGATGGAGGTCTGGGCGCTGGAGGCCTACGGAGCGGCGTTCTGCCTGCAGGAGCTGCTCACCGTGAAGTCTGACGACGTTCTCGGACGGGCCAAGGCGTACGAGGCCATCGTCAAGGGCGAGAACGTCCCCGACCCCGGCATCCCCGAGAGCTTCAAGGTGCTCATCAAGGAGATGCAGTCGCTGTGCATCAACGTCGAGGTCCTCTCCGCGGCGGGCGAGCACATCGAAATGCGGGAGCTCGACGAGGAGAGCCTCCGAACCGTGGAGGCCCTTGGCATCGATCTGCAGCGCCCCGAGCGCGGCAGCGACGAGGACGACCTGGCCCGCAGCGCCGGCCGCCGCTGACCGCCGCCTGGAATCCGCACGAACACGACGACAGAGGCCGCCGCCGCTGAGCTGGCAGAGAACCAACCAACTAACGACAGAGGCCGCCGCTGAGGTGGCGGTGCGCTGACAGAACGCAACTGACGCACGACTGAAAGACGGATCCAAGACAATGCTCGACGTCAACGATTTCAGCGACCTAAAAATCGGCCTGGCCAGCGCCGACTCGATCCGAACCTGGTCGAACGGCGAGGTCAAGAAGCCTGAGACGATCAACTATCGCACGCTCAAGCCGGAGAAGGACGGCCTGTTCTGCGAGAAGATCTTCGGCCCGACCCGCGACTGGGAGTGCGCGTGCGGCAAGTACAAGCGGGTGCGTTTCAAGGGCATCATCTGCGAGCGCTGCAACGTGGAGGTGACCCGCTCCAAGGTGCGGCGCGAGCGCATGGGTCACATCGAGCTGGCCGCACCGGCAGTGCACATCTGGTACTTGCGCGGCACCAGGTCCTGGCTCGCCTACCTGCTCATGGGCACCCAGCCCAAGGAGGAGCTCAAGGCCAAGCAGCTCGAGAAGGTGATCTACTTCGGGGCGAACCTCGTGGTCGGCGTGGACACCGACCGGCGCCACGCCGACATGCCCGAGCTCGAGGCGGAGGTGCGCCGCGAGCTGGACGGCATCGACGCCGACCGCAACCTTGGGCTCTCCCAGCGCCGGGAGCGGCTGGAGGCGGACCTGGCCAAGGCCGAGTCGGCGGGGGCCAAGGAATCGGAGCTGCGAGCCCTGCAGCGCCACGCCGACAAGGATCTCGAGGAGATCTCAGAGCGCTTCGCGGCCGAGCTCGAGCAGGTCGAGCGGGCCTGGGAGGTGTTCTCGGACCTGTTCGGCCGCCAGATCATCGAGGACGAGGATCTCTGGCGTGAGCTGGTCGACCGCTGGGCCGACTACTTCCAGGGTGGCCAGGGGGCCGACGCCATCGCCCGGCTAATCGCGGCGCTCGACTTCGACGCGGAAGAGGAGACGCTGCGGACCCAGATCAACCCGCCCGAGGGTCAGCGCCCGCTGTCGGCCCAGCGCAAGCAGAAGGCCATCAAGCGGCTGCGCATCCTGGCCGCGTTCAACCGGCGCGACAACTACGGGAGGCGCATCAACGACCCGCGGGCGATGATCCTCGACGTCGTCCCGGTCATCCCGCCGGAGCTGCGTCCCATGGTGCAGCTCGACGGAGGCCGCTTCGCCACCTCGGATCTCAACGACCTCTACCGCCGGGTCATCAACCGCAACAACCGCCTCAAGCGGCTGCTGGATCTGGCCGCGCCCGACATCATCGTCAACAACGAGAAGCGGATGCTGCAGGAGGCTGTGGACGCCCTGTTCGACAACGGGCGGCGGGGCCGCCCCGTGACCGGGCCCGGCAACCGGCCCCTGAAGTCGCTGTCGGACATGCTCAAGGGCAAGCAGGGCCGATTCCGCCAGAACCTGCTCGGCAAGCGGGTGGACTACTCGGGCCGCTCGGTCATCGTGGCCGGCCCCACGCTGCGGTTCCACCAGTGCGGCCTGCCCAAGATCATGGCCCTGGAGCTGTTCAAGCCCTTCGTGATGAAGAAGCTGGTGGACGTGGCGCTGGCCCCCAACATCAAGTCGGCCAAGCGCATGGTCGAGCGGCGCCGGCCCCAGGTGTGGGACGTGCTCGAGGACGTCATCCGGGAGCATCCGGTGCTGCTGAACCGGGCCCCCACGCTGCACCGGCTGGGCATCCAGGCCTTCGAGCCGGTGCTGGTGGAGGGCAAGGCGATCCAGATCCACCCGCTGGTGTGCGCGGCCTTCAACGCCGACTTCGACGGCGACCAGATGGCGGTGCACCTGCCGCTGTCGGCGGAGGCCCAGGCCGAGGCCCGATTGCTGATGCTGTCGGCCAACAACGTGCTGAGCCCGGCCCATGGACGGCCCCTGGTGACGCCGACCCAGGACATGATCATCGGCGCGCACTACCTGACCAAGATGGTCCAGGGCGCGGTCGGGACTGGGCGGGCCTTCCGCTCGATCAACGAGGTCCGATTCGCCTACGAGAACGGCGACATCTTGCTGCACACGCCGATTGAGTACCGAGGTGCCGAGGATCTGCTGGCGGCGCCGGCCAACGGCGACGCGGCCCGCTACGAGTCCACCACCCCTGGCAGGGTGTTCTTCAACGACGCCCTCCCCGACGGGTTCGGCTATGTGAACAGCACCGTCGGGCAGCGCGACATGGGGGAGATCGTCGACCGGCTGGCCCGGGGCTTCCCGACCGCGGAGGTGGCCGCGAGCCTCGACGCAGTCAAGGACATTTGCTTCGAGTACGCGTCGCGGTCGGGGCTCACCATCTCGATCGACGACGTCAGGACGCCCAAGCAGAAGACCGAGATCCTCGACCGCTACGAGAAGCAGGCCGACAAGATCGAGCGCCAGTTCCGGCGGGGGATCATCACCGACGGCGAGCGCCGCCAACTTGAGGTGGAGGTCTGGTCCGAGGCCACCGAGGAGGTCACGGGCCGGATGAAGGAGGAGCTCGAATCCGACGAGTTCAACCCCGTCAACATGATGGTCGGCTCGGGGGCCCGGGGCAACATGATGCAGATCCGGCAGATCGCGGGCATGCGCGGCCTGGTCGCCAACCCCCGCGGCGACATGATCCCCCGGCCGATCAAGAGCAACTTCCGCGAGGGCCTGAAGGTGCTCGAGTACTTCATCGCCACCCCCGGCGCCCGCAAGGGCCTGGTCGACACCGCGTTGCGCACCGCGGACTCCGGCTATCTCACCCGGCGGCTCGTGGACGTGGCCCAAGAGGTCATCATCAACAACGACGACCCGTTCGAGTCCGGCAGCCACGTCAAGGGGATGTGGCTCGACGACGTCGAGCCGGACTCGCCCAGCAAGCGCACCTACCTGGACACCAGGCTGTTCGGGCGGGTGCTCGCCGACGACGTGACGCTGAGCGGCGGCTCGGTGGTCCTGGCGGGCACGATGGTCGGCGACACCGAGCTGGAGGCCATGCGCGACGACCCCGCGGTGAAGAGGGTGCGGGTGCTGTCCCCGCTCAGTGACGACTCGGCCTCGGGCATCACCGGGGCCTCATACGGAATGTCGCTGGCCACGGGCAAGCTCATAGAGCAGGGCGAGGCCGTAGGTGTGATCGCGGCCCAGTCCATCGGCGAGCCCGGCACCCAGCTCACGATGCGAACCTTCCACACCGGCGGTGTAGCCGGGGCCCAGGACATCGCGGGCGGCCTGCCCAGGGTGGTGGAGCTGTTCGAGGCCCGCACGCCCAAGGGCAAGGCGACCCTGGCCCGCCAGGCCGGGGTGGTCCGCATTCGCGACGACGACAGCGGTGAGCGCATAGTGGTGATCGTGGAGAACGACGGCACCGAGCACGACTGCAGGATCGGAAGCGAGTACCGCCTGGAGGTCCGCGACGGCGACGAGGTGGAGCCCGGCGACGCCCTAGTCGAGGGGCCCCGCGATCCCAAGGAGCTGCTGGAGATCCGCGGCATCGACGCCACGCAGCGCTACCTGGTGGCGGAGGTGCAGAAGGTGTACCGCGACCAGGGCGTGTCGATCCACGACAAGCACATCGAGCTGATCGTCCGCCAGATGACCAAGAGGGTCGCCATAGGCGAGCCGGGCGACACGAGCTTCCTGCCCGACGAGCGCGTCGACAAGGCCGTCTTCGAGCGGACCAACCGGGAGATCGTGCGGGCCGGCGGAAGGCCGGCCGCGGGGCGGCGCGAGGTGATGGGGATCACCAAGGCCTCCCTGGCCACCGAGTCGTGGCTGTCGGCGGCATCCTTCCAGGAGACCACTCGCGTGCTCACCGAGGCGGCCATCGAGTCAAAGCGCGACACGCTGGTCGGCCTCAAGGAGAACATCATCATCGGCAAGCTCATCCCGGCCGGGACGGGCATGATCCGCTACCGCCAGGGCTTTGCGACCCGCGCCCCGGACTACAGCCCGATGGACTATTACACTTCCGAGGACTCCGAGCTGGACCTGGCCGACATGCTCGCGCAGCGAAGCAACGAGATGGACGGGGCGGAGGTTCTCGATTACCCGCTGAGCGACGCCGCCGGCCCGGCCACCGAGGCGGGATGACGATCCGGGCTCGGCACCGGATCGCCCAGTCGGGGCGCCGAACGGCCCTGACACGCCCCTAGACTGCTCCGTCCGGCCCTGACACGCCCCTAGACTGCTCCGTCCGGCTCAACGTCGGACCCTCCCAAGGAACAACCGCCGCATGCCTACGATCCAGCAGCTGGTCCGCAAGGGCCGCCAGTCCAAGCGCCGCAAGGAGTCGACGCCCGCCCTGCAGGGCGCGCCGCAGCGGCGGGGCGTTTGCACGAGGGTCTACACGGCCACGCCGAAGAAGCCGAACTCCGCCCTGCGCAAGGTGGCCCGCGTGCGCCTCACCACCGGCGTGGAGATCACCGCCTACATACCGGGCGAGGGCCACAACCTCCAGGAGCACTCGATCGTGCTGGTGCGGGGCGGCCGGGTGAGGGATCTACCCGGCGTGCGCTACAAGGTCGTGCGCGGGACCCTCGACACCGCGGGGGTGCGCGAGCGCCGCAAGGCCCGCAGCCGCTACGGGGTCAAGAAGGAGTCCTGACGTGCCGCGCAAGGGACCCGCGTCGCGACGCGAGCTTGAGCCTGATCCGATCTACCGCTCGCTGCTGGTGACGCAGGTGATCAACAAGGTGCTGCAGCGGGGCAAGCGCACCCTGGCCGAGCAGATCGTGTATGACGCGCTGGCCATCGTTGAGGACAAGACGGGCGCGGAGCCGGTCTCGACGCTCAAGCGCGCCGTAGACAACGTCCGTCCCCAGCTCGAGGTGCGCAGCCGGCGCGTGGGCGGCGCCACCTACCAGGTGCCGGTAGAGGTCAGGCCCCGCCGGGCCACCACCCTCGCAGTCCGCTGGATCGTCAATTACGCCCGGGGCCGTCGGGAGCACACCATGGCGCAGCGGCTGGCCAACGAACTGCTGGACGCCGGCAACGGCACCGGCGCGTCGGTGAAGCGGCGCGAGGACCTGCAGAAGATGGCCGAGTCGAACAAGGCCTTCGCGCACTACCGCTGGTAGACGCGCCGTCTCAAATCCGAGCCATGGCTGACGAGCGACACCCCTTGTCCAAGACCCGGAACATCGGGATCATGGCCCACATCGACGCGGGCAAGACAACCACCACCGAGCGGATCCTCTACTACACGGGGCGCACCTACAAGATCGGCGAGGTCCACGACGGCGCAGCCACCATGGACTGGATGGCCCAGGAGCAGGAGCGGGGTATAACCATCACCTCGGCTGCGACCCACTGCATCTGGCGCGACCACCGCATCAACATCATCGACACCCCGGGCCATGTCGACTTCACCGTCGAGGTGGAGCGCTCGCTGCGGGTGCTCGACGGCGCGGTGGCGGTGTTCGACGGCGTGGCCGGCGTTGAGCCCCAGACCGAGACCGTGTGGCGCCAGGCCGACCGCTACGGCGTGCCCCGACTGTGCTTCGTCAACAAGATGGACCGCACCGGCGCCGACTTCCACTTCGTGCTCGAGTCGATCCGCGAGCGCCTGACCGAGCGAGTCGCGGTGGTGCAGTTGCCGATCGGCGCCGAGTCCGACTACCGGGGCGTGGTGGACCTGGTGCGGATGAAGGCTCGCATCTGGTCCGGTGCCGACCTCGGCATGACCTGGACCGAGACCGACGTCCCCGACGAGATGGCCGAGGAGGCGGAGCTGTACCGCCACGACCTCTTGGAGACCCTGTCGGACTACGACGAGGGCCTGCTCGAGAAGCTTCTCGAGGAAGAGGAGATCAGCCCCGAAGAGATCACCGCCGCCATCCGGGCCGGCACCATCGGCGGCGGCTTGGTGCCGGTCCTAAACGGCTCTGCCTTCAAGAACAAGGGGGTACAGGCCCTGCTTGACGCGGTGGTCGACTACTTGCCGTCGCCGAGCGACGTGCCCGGTGTGACCGGCACCGAGCCCCGCTCGGGCGTCGAGGTCACCCGCTCTGCCCGCGAGTCCGGGCCGCTGGCCGCGCTGGCCTTCAAGATCGCCTCCGACCCCCATGTCGGCAAGCTCACCTACTTCCGGGTCTACAGCGGCACGCTCAGCAAGGGGGTGCGGGTGCTCAACACCCGCACCGGTCGCAGCGAGCGGATCGGCCGCATCCTGGAGATGCACGCCAACGACCGGGTCGATCTGAACTCGGTGGCCGCGGGCGACATCGCGGCCGCGATCGGCCTCAAGGACTGCCGCACCGGCGACACGCTGTGCGACCCCGCCCACGCCATAGTGCTCGAGAACCTCACCTTCCCCGATCCGGTGATTGACGTGGCCGTGGAGCCGAAGTCCAAGGCCGATCAAGACAAGATGTCCAAGGCTCTGACGGCCCTGTCGGAGGAGGACCCCACCTTCCGGGTGCGCACCGACGCCGAGACCGCCCAGACCATCATCGCCGGCATGGGCGAGCTCCACCTCGAGGTGCTGGTGGATCGCATGCTGCGAGAGTTCAACGTCCAGGCCAACGTGGGCAAGCCCCAGGTCGCCTATCGCGAGACGCTGTCAGCGGCGGTTGCCGGCCATACCTTCGTGCACAAGAAGCAGACCGGCGGGTCGGGCCAGTTCGCGGTGATCACGGCCACGATCGAGCCCAACCCGGGCGGTCAATACACCTTCGAGAGCACCATCCGCGCCGGCGCCATTCCCCGCGAGTACATCAAGCCGGTCGACGACGGCATCCGCGAGGCGATGAGCAACGGTGTGCTGGCCGGGTTCCCTACCGTGAGCGTGAAGGTGACGCTCACGGACGGCCGCACCCACGATGTGGACTCCTCGGAGATGGCCTTCAAGATCGCGGGAGGCGGCTGGTTCCGGGAGGTGGCTCGAAAGGCGAGGCCCGTGCTGCTCGAGCCGGTGATGTCGGTGGAGATCATCACTCCCGACGACTACCTCGGCGACGTCGTCGGCGACCTCAACTCCCGCCGCGGCCAGGTGCGCGGCACCGAGCGGCGGGGCAGCAACCAACTGATCAGCGCGCAGGTGCCGCTTGCCGAGATGTTCGGATACAGTACCGATCTTCGGTCACGCACGCAGGGGCGAGCGACGTACACGATGCAGTTCGACTCGTACCAGCCCACCCCCGCGAGCGTCCAACAGGAGATCGTCGCCCGCGTACGCGGCGAATGATCCGAAGTCCTCAGCCAACCGACCACAAGAGGAACACCCATGGCCAAGGAGCAGTTCGAGCGGACCAAACCCCACGTCAACGTGGGGACCATGGGCCACATCGACCACGGCAAGACCACGCTGACGGCCGCCATCACCAAGGTGCTGTCCGAGCGCGTCGAGGGGACCCAGTTCACTGAGTTCGACAAGATCGACAACGCCCCCGAGGAGCGCGAGCGCGGCATCACCATCAACGTGGCCCATGTCGAGTACGAGACTGCGAGCCGGCACTACGCGCACGTCGACATGCCGGGCCACGCCGACTACATCAAGAATATGATCACCGGCGCGGCCCAGGTGGACGGCGCCGTTCTGGTGGTCTCGGCCGCCGACGGACCCATGCCCCAGACCCGCGAGCACGTGCTGCTGGCCCGCCAGGTGGGCGTTCCCAGCATCGTGGTGGCTCTCAACAAGGTCGACATGGTCGACGACGAGGAGATCCTTGAGCTGGTCGAGCTCGAGGTGCGCGAGCTGCTCGACGCGTACGAGTTCCCCGGCGACGACACGCCCGTGATCGGAGTGTCGGCGCTGAAGGCCCTCGACGGAGACGAGGAGGCCGCACAGCAGGTCCTCGAGCTCATGGAGGCCGTGGACAGCTATATCCCGACGCCCAAGCGCGACATCGAGAAGCCCTTCCTGATGCCCATAGAGGACGTGTTCACGATCACCGGGCGCGGCACCGTGGTGACCGGCCGCGTCGAGCAGGGCGTAGTCGAGACGGGCAACAAGGTCGAGATCGTCGGCCTGCGCACCACCCAGGAGACCACCTGCACCGGTGTGGAGATGTTCCGCAAGATCCTCGACCGGGGCGAGGCCGGCGACAATATCGGCGCCCTGCTGCGCGGCATCGACAAGAAGGCGGTGCAGCGGGGCCAGGTCCTTGCGGCCCCCAAGAGCATCACCCCCCACACCGAGTTCGAGGCTCAGGTGTACGTGCTGAGCAAGGCCGAGGGCGGCCGCCACAAGCCGTTCTTCTCCAACTACCGGCCCCAGTTCTACTTCCGCACCACCGACGTGACCGGCACGATCACCCTCCCCGAGGGGATCGAGATGTGCATGCCCGGCGACAACACCGTCATGCACGTTGATCTGATCAGCCCCATCGCCATGGACGAGGGTCTGCGCTTCGCCATCCGCGAGGGCGGCCGCACGGTGGGCGCCGGCTCGGTCATCAAGATCATCAAGTAGCTGTAGGGGTATAGCGGTGGCAGCCAAGCACACGGTCCGGATCAGGCTCAAGGCCTACGACCACGAGATCCTCGACCAGTCGACCAAGAAGATTGTCGAGACGGTCAAGCGGACCCAGGCGACGTTCAGCGGTCCGGTGCCGCTGCCGACAGAGAAGCACCGCTACACGGTGGTGCGGTCCCCCTTCAAGGACAAGGACTCGCGCGAGCACTTCGAGATGCACATCCACAAGCGGCTGCTCGACATCCTGGAGCCGTCCAAGAAGACCGTGGACACGCTCCAGCGCCTCGAAGTCCCTGCCGGGGTCGACATAGAGCTAAAGGTCCAGCAGGCCTAGCCCCGCGGCGGAGGCGGCCGCGGGCTAAGAACATGCGCGGGTAGGTGAGAAGCAGCACTAGCGTCGCCAGCACTCTCAACGGTCCGCTTCGCTTTCATGTGCCTACCCGCGCACGTGCTAAGCCTGAATCCACCGACGGGTTTTTGGGATCGACGGTTGGGGCCGGCCGGCGGAGCACGATCCCGGACGTCTGGCCCGCGGTCCGATGTCTCGCGGGTGTGTTGGCGACTGTCTGACCTCGCTTCTGATCCCTCAATGGCCGGTGATACCGGCGCTGAACCTCGAATGGCCGGCAGTGCCGCGCTCGCGTGCGAGGCGCCGCGAGAGTCGCTGTAGCCAACGGTGGGTCCGGCCTGCACCTTGTCGTCCCTGAGGCCGGCAGCGGCAAGCCGCACGGTCAGCTCGTTGCGGCCACCGCACGCCAGGGTCAGTTGCCTCGGGCGTGTTTGTGCCGCGCCGTTAGTCGATCGCATTGTTGGAGCGACATCGGAAATGGCGGCTGTCCCGTCTGTGCAGCCGGCTGTTGCGAGCCCGGCGCTCGGCTCTCGGGAAGGCCGGACCGTGGCGGCGGTTCTGTCGGAGTTGGCGGCCGTTGCGCGGGCGGAGAAGGCATCATGGCCGGGCCGGCACGAGGTGATGAGATCGTCCTCACGGAGGTTTCTGGAGTCGTTGTCGCCACCGGACGCGGCCAGGGGCGTGTGCAGCCTGGTGCCGTCGGGCTTGAGCACCACCCACGAGTCGCCGTGGCGTTGGAGGTGGTGACCGCCCTCGTGCAGCAGGATGTGGTGGCGGTGGCACAGCAGCGCCAGGTTGTCGGCGTTGGTGTGTCCGCCGTCGGCCCAGTGCTTGACATGGTGCGCGTCGCAGCGCGACGGAGGAGCATCGCAGCCGGGCCATACGCAGCCTTCGTCGCGGGCTATGAGGACGCAGCGCAGTGCCTCGCCGACCCGCCGGGTGCGCCGGCCCACGTCGATGACGCGTCCTTTGCCGTTGAGCACGGTGGGGATGATCTCGGCGTCGCAGGCGAGGCGCCGCAGCGTGGCCGCGGAGAGATTCTCGCCGCTGTCGGTGACACCGGCGCGGTGTAGCCCGCTGCGTAGAGCGTCGAGGCTGGTGCTGACCCGCAGAACTGGCATCACCCGTTTGCCCCTGTCGTCGAAGTCGGCCCAGTCGACGTCGTCGCCGAGGCTGTCGCGGTCCAGATCCTCGCTGTCTAGATCCTCGCTGTCCAGGTCCTTGGCGCAAGTGTCCTCTCGGTTGCTGGGCACAGTCACAGAAGTTCCAGCCTTCGTGGGGTCCGTCTCGGCATGAGCCGCTCCGGCCCGGGTCTGTTTGGCTTCAGTTGTTGCTCCCGCAGATCGGCCCGCGTCGGCGTCGGCGTCGATGTCGGTCGTTGCAACGCTTGCGCCGTCTTGAGGTTCGGTGCCGCTGGAACCCGGGCGGTGGGTTGCGGCGCTGTCGGACGCACTGTGGCTGGAATTCGCACGCCGGGGCTGGGATGCAGCGACCGGCGGGCTGTCAGTGTCTTGATGTTCGGGCGTGGCTGAGGCCGAGCGGGGATGTGCGTCTGTGCGTGAGCGAGCGCGACTGGGGGCCGGACGCCGGGGCTGGGATGCAGCGACCGGCGAGCTGTCAGTGTCTTGATGTTCGGGCGTGGCTGAACTCGAGCGGTGATGTGCGTCTGTGGACCGGTGGCTGCGGCTGGACCTCGCACGCCGGGGCTGGGATGTGGCCGCGCACAGGGCGTCGATGTCTCGTTGTTCGGGACTGCGGCGCCGGCTGGGGGCCTGTTGCTTGTCGGTGCGCCACATCCGGTTGGCGATGGCGGAGACCTTGGCTTTGAGCCGGGCCCCGCTGTCGGGGTCGAGTGCCCCCTCCAGGCACACCATTCCGTCGCGGTTGTTGTAGAACCGCAGGAACCGGCTGGCGTGCTGGCGCATGAAGCGCTGTTCGGGGGTCTCGTTTCGGGCTGCGATCTCCGCGGCCGCGGCTCGCTCTCGGGTGGCGTCGGTCCCTTCGCTCAAAGCGGCCGCGACCAGCCGGCGCCGTGTCTCGTCGGCGACGTCGGCGCGGGCGATGGCTTCGGCCTGGTCGGTGTTGATGTCCCCGCAGGCCAGTGCGCCGGCCACCTCGGGCTGTGCGGCGATGGTCTTGGCTTGGCGGGCGGCGCGCCGGGCGGCGCCGCGGGACATGCCCGTGTTGCGGACCAGCGTGTCGGCCACGCAGGCATCGCCCACCGCCCGGGCCGCCCGCTGAGACTCTGCGACCGCGATGAGGCGCCGCTGGTATGCGACGGCCTTGTCGATGAAGCGCTGCACATGGGTGATCAGCGCCATGAGCCTCGCCGGCTCCAACCGCCGCAGGGCCGTGTCGGACAGCACCTCAAGTCGCATGGCACCACCCTAGAGAGGGGGTATGACATCGATGCTTCACAGCAATTATTAATAATGATGATTAGTGCAGACAACGCCCGGCATGCCCAGACGCATTTCGAGAGCGCGGGCCCGAGATGCTCTGACCGTTCAGCGGCGGGCCACTCGCGCCCGAGCGGCGTCTACCAGCAGCGCGCTCAGCTTGGCGGCCGGGTCCGGCGCGGTGACCAGCGCTTCGCCGATAAGGGCGGCGTCGTAGCCGGCTTCGACGATGTCCCCCATGCCGGTTCCGCCCTCGACCCCGATGCCCGATGCGGCCACCTTGACGATTCCGGCGTCCATCTGAGCGAATAGGCGGCTCATCTCGACGGCCTTGTTGTAGTCGACGGTGAAGCGGGTGTCCTTGGGCTGACTGCGCTGGTTCACCGCGATCATGTAGGCCCCGGCGGCCACGGCCAGCTCCAGTTCGGGCGGGGTGCGGACCTCGGCAAGGATGTCCAAGCCCAATTCGAGGGCCAGCTCGTGGATCGGGCGCAGCAATGAGGGGTCCACGTCGTCCACGATCACCAACATGGCGTCGGCGCCCATGGCGCTGGAGGTGCGGACGTCTTCGAGGGTGGTGAGGAAATCCTTGCGCAGCACGGGGATGCCGGCCGCGGCCCGGGCCCTCTGAAGATCTTCGGGCGATCCGCCGAAGCGGGGGCCGTCGGTCAGCACCGACAGGCACGCTGCGCCGCCGTCGCGGTACTGGCAGGCCAGCTCGGCCGCGTCCGCGTCGGCCCTCAAGTCACCCGCGGAGGGCGAGCGCCGCTTGACCTCGGCGATCACCGACAGGCCGTCGGACAGCAGCGCCCTCTTGAACTCATGGCCGAGACTTCCCGGTGACGGGCGCAGCGGCGCTGACGCGCCCGCCTCCATGTCCTCTGCTCTCTCGGGAGACACTGCCACCACCGCGCCGATGCTAACCGGCAGGCCCGGTCCCATCGCCGAGCGGCACCGGATCGCAGGAAAGTTCGAGGCCCGGAATCTGCGGCCAGCCCGGTGGAGCCTCCTCCGGCGGGACCGGGCCTTCCGGGCCCGTGAAGACGGCGTCGGGCGGCAGGCCCTGCTCATGCGGCTCGCAGGCCAGCACCCACAGCCACCCCACGGTCTCCTCGAACTGGGTCATGTCACCGGCCTCGCGGGCGGGCAGATCCTCGGGGGTGATATGTCGGCACGGCGACGGCGGGGGAGGCGCGGCACCGGGCGCGTGCTCGATACGGCCCGCCTCGGTGATGGCTCCTTCGGCCACTCGCAGCGCCACAGCCCCGGACCACTCGCGGTCTGCCCCCCAGACGCGCAACGGGATGACCGCTAGGCCCTCGGGCGCCCACCACAGGAAGGCTCGGTGGTCCCAGCCGACGTCGTTCCATCCGTCGGGGGCGGTCCACACTGTCACTTCCCGGGGCGCGGTCAGGTCGCTGACGTCGAACAGCGAGATCTTGGCGCCGGTGACGCGGCCGTCTTCGTCGGCGTCGGATCCCACGCCCAGCACCAGCGTGTCGCTGATGGGGTGCAGGTAGGGGGAGCCCCCGCTCACGTCGATGCGCTGGAGCACGGTCTCGGAGCCGTCGGGGGCGTCGCTGGTGGAGCGGGTGATCACCAGCAGGCTGTCGCCGTCGATGAACAGCTCCCGTCCCCAGCCCTCGGCCACGGTCACCGTGCCGGCGCGGGTGCGGCCGGAAGCGTCGACTACCACCAGCCGGCCCGACGACAGCGTGAAGATCCGCCGGCCGTCGGTCTTGACGATGTCGGCCTCGTCCACCCCGGCCTCCTGCACGTTGGTGCCCGAATGGTCGACGCCCTCGACTGACGCGGACTCCTCAGCGATGCCGCCCTCCTCGAACAAGTCGCCGACATCTGTGCCGTCCCGGAACGCCGGTCGCTCCCATCCGCCCCTGTTGAAGCCCCAGGGCCCGACCCTGGCCAAGTGCTCGGTGTGCAGGGAAGACAACCCGACGTCGGAGGGGCGACAAGGTCCGACAAGGTCTATGACCAGGGCCCGACCCTGGCCAAGTACTCGGTGTGCAGGTGGTCGATAAGCGCGTCGCAGCCGTCGAAGCGCACCAGACCCGCGGTCAGCACCACGTCGTCCTCGCCGATATCGATGACCGAATCGCCGTCTTGGTCCGCCGCCGCGCCGCCGGTGTCGCCCTCGCCGACAGCGGTTGTTGTCGTGTCCGACGGTCTCGGCTCTACGCTGCCGTCGCCGCCGCTGCAGGCGGTGGATGTCACTCGCACGGCTGCTGCGATGGCCAGAGTCTTTCTCGTGGGAACTTTTCGTGGCTTGCCGGTCCCCGCCCTTGCGAGGGCCCTTCAGGTGCAGACGGGCTCGAATCGCAGGCCTTGTCCCGACAGCCGGTCCAGAGCGAGTTCGAGGCCTTCGACTGTCTGGGTGCGGTTGCCGCCGCCGTCGTGCATCAGCACGATCGCCTCGTTGGTGGCGCCCCGCAAGATGCGGTCGGCGATGACCTGGGCCCCGGGCCTGCGCCAGTCGTTGGTGTCGACCGTCCACAGCACCAGGTCCAGCCCCGCGGATGCCGCCCATTCACGGGTGAAGGCATCGATGGAACCGTAGGGGGGCCGCAAACACGGCGTGGCCCGGTCGGCCAGGACGGCCTGGGTGCGACCGATCGTGTCATCGAACGACGACCGGGGCATTCCTGCGAGGTTCTCGTGGTTCCACGAGTGGTTCGCCAGGGTGTGCCCCTCGGCAACGATGCGCCCAATGAGCTCGGGGCGTTCCCCGGCCAGAGAGCCCAGCACAAAGAAGGTGGCCCGCGCGCCGTGGCGGGCGAGGACATCGAGCACCTGCGGCGTGTAGGTGGGATGCGGACCGTCGTCGAACGTCAGGTAGACGACGCCTCCGGCCCCGGCCGGCGTGGCGGCGGGCGCATCGGCAGTGGTGGGGGCCGGCGTGGCGGCGGGCGCATCGGCAGTGGTGGGGGGCGCCGTGTCGGCGGGCGCATCGGCAGTGGTGGGGGCCGGCGTGTCGGCGGGCGCGTCGGCGGGCGTGGGCGGCGGGCGAGAATCTGACCCCAGCGGCAATGCCTCCACTGTCAGCTCGTAGTCGGCTGGCCCAGCGTGCGCCGAGACGACGGTCACCCGCCACGCGCCGGCGGCGGGAAGGGTGGCTTCCACTCGCTGGTACCGCTCGGTCGCCGCCGCCATCACCTCGTCGCCGAGCCGTACGTCGAGCCACACTCCGATAGGTGCCCCCAGCGTCGCCGTGAAGGCCTGCCCGGCCGCAGCCTGCAACGTGTAGGTCTGACGCTGGCGGAACTCGATGGATCCCGACACTGCGGCGCTCACCGCCCCCGGCTCGAAGCGGACGTCGACGTCGGGCAACTCGGGACCGGGCAGGGGAAGATCGCCGATCGGCTCAGTCTCGATCACCTGAACCGACGGCTCGGGCCCCGCAACTTCGATCTCCAGCGTCTTGTGTTGGGTGATGACGGTGAACGACTCGCCGCCGGCTCGGTCAAACAACGACACCCGCACTCGCCCGTTGCTGATGAGCATGTCGTCCATCACGACGCGGTCGCCGACCGGCGCCGCCGGCAGAGCCGTCGCAACTCCATCGTCGTTGATCACCGGCACGATCAGGTGGAACACGCCCGTCCCCGCTGAGTTCGCCACGATGTGGGCGACCAGGTCGTCGTCGCCGTCAGCGTCCAGGTCGCCCGCGGCCACCCGGTTCTGCAGCGTGAAGACATCGCTCGACGCGCCACCATAGGACACTGTCGCCCGGCCGCCGGAGAGCTGGATGCTCTGACCGCTGTACTCGAAGGCGAGGCTCTCAAGGTCCTCCCAGCCGATGCCACCCGAAGGCCCTGCCGCCTCCAACGAAGGGTCCTCCGAAGGCGTCGAGCCAGCGGTCGCAGACACATCCGACGGCGCCGCGTCGCCCGCCTGCGGTTGTGTCGCATCCGACGCCGCCGCGCCGCCGGCCTCAGACGGCGCAGAGGGCTCGTCGCCACACCCTCCAGCCGCCAGCACCACCAAGGCAAGGGCCGCGACGCGCCAACGCCCTCCACTGGTTCGTTGCCCCCACCAAAGAGACCGAGGCATTAGAGGCAGCGCGGGTAGGTGAGAAGCAGTACTAGTGTCGCCGGCATTCTCAACGGCCCGCTTCCCTTTCATGTGCCTACCCGCGCATGTTCTTAGCAGAGCAGAGCCTTCAGCTGTCAGCCTCCCTGCCACGACCTCAGAGTAGGCGAGGCCTCGGGGCCGAGAGGGTGCACTCAAGCGCGGCGTCGACCTCCCCGGTGGTGTTGAGTACGGCGAGCGGGGCGGTCGGCTTCCGGTTGATGTCGGCTTAGAGGCCGAGCGGATAGGTGACGATGCGTTCTCGTTGACCTCTGCGCTGTCGCTTCGAAACAGCCCTTGACCTGGCTGTTCGCCGACCGCGCCTAGATCAGGCAGTCTGGCAAATCCCCAGGTCAGCGCCTATCCGCGCGGCCCCTTGGAGGCCGAGCGGATAGGCCGCCTGAAGAGGATCTCGCGTGGGCGCTGAGCGAGGCCGTGGCCCGAGCGGCTCGTGAGCGCAGCGAACAGGAGCGGGAGACACAACCCTTCACAGCGAGGCGCTCACCACCTATCCGCGCTGCCTCTTAGCCGCTATCGGCTCCAGCCGGCGGCGGCTCGGCGTCCGCTGCCAGCGACTCCGTCGTCGTGGACGGCTCGTCGGGCTTGGAGGGTCCGGGCCGTCGGGCCATCAGACTCGAGATGAACGCCTGGGCGGTGGCGGCCACGGGCAGGGCCAGGAACGCCCCGACGATCCCCAGTAGCGCGGTGCCCGCGATCACCGAGCCGAAGGCCAGCGCGACATGGATCTCCATGGTGTGGGCCGTGATCCGGGGCGAGAAGAAGTAGTTCTCCAGCTGCTGGTAGGCGACGATCACGATCAGCGCGAAGAGCCCGGCGCGGGGCTCGTGGAGCAGCGCGACCAGCACCGGCAGCACCCCCGCGATGTATGCGCCGATCGCGGGGATGAACTGCGACACGACGCCCACCCACAGGGCGAGGGCGATGGGGGAGGGCACATCGAGCAGCGCGAATGCGATCCAATGCACGAGAGCCGACAGCGCAGCAAGGATCGTGCGCGAGTACATGTAGCTACCGGTCTTGTTCATGGCCAGATCCCAGATCTCGGTCACGATGTCGGCCTTGCGCTCGCTCAGCTTCGCGGACACCATCTTGCGCAGCTTGGGGCCCTCGGCCACCAAGTAGAAGGTGAAGAGGGCTACGGTGAACAGCTGGAACAGCAGGCTCGCAACCGTCGTGCCGACGTTGACCACGTCGTCGGCGAAGCGGCCGGCCGTGTCCTGGAGCCCGCCGCCCACGAGGAACTCGTCCTTCAGCGTGTCGAACTCCAGCTGGAAGCCGAATGTATTGTCGAGCCAGCTCTCGATGTCGCCGATGTAGGTGGGCGCCTTTTCGATCAGGTAGTTGGTCTCGGAGGCGAGCGCGGCGCCGATCACTGCGGAGAAGCCGGCCGCCAGGAGGGTGACGCCAGCGAACACAATGGCCGTGCCGAGGCCACGACGGACGCCCTTGCCCGCCATGGCGTTCACCGCGGGCTCCAGAGCGAACGCCATGAACAGCGACACGAGCAGCACCACGAGCAGCGTCCTGAGGGCTCTCACCACCCCGACCGCGTAGAAGGCGGCCAAGGCGCCGAGCCAAAACCAGACGATGGCCCGCTTCACCCAGACCGGCACAGTCCTGCCGTCGTCCATCGCCGCGACCCTAGCCAACGGCGCCCGCGGGCAGGGGGACCGACCGGAACCTCTGAGCGGCAGCGCGGGTCGAGGGTGCCGCCTCGCGATGCCGCGTCGTGCTTCCCGCTCACCTTCGCTGCGCTCGCGGGCCGCTCGGGCCGTTGTCTCCCGCTCACCTTCGCTGCGCTCACGGGCCGCTCGGGCCCGTGGCCTCGCTCACCTTCGCTGCGCTCGCGGGCCGCTCGGGCCCGCGGCCTCGCGCAACGCCTCGCGAATCCCTCACCACGTTGCGTCTACCCGCTCGGCCTCCGAGGGTTGGGGGTCGGGGCGGGCACCGTTACACTCCGCGGTTCGCCTCGGGCCGTCCGGGGCGAGCGTGAATCGACGTCCGCATAGGCCTGGCGGGGTACCGCGGGGGAACCGTGCGGCACAACCGAGTCGTCGCTCCGCCGGGCAAGCCCGAGCGGAGCGTTCGCGTGAGCGGCGCTCGCGCCGAGATGTCAGGACGAGGCCATGGCCACAAAGGCGATCGTGGGCACCAAGGTCGGCATGACCCAGGTGTGGGACGACAGCAACCAGGTCGTCGGCGTCACGGTCCTGCGCGTCTCGCCCTGCCGCGTGGTGCAGGTGAAGACCAACGAGCGCGACGGCTACAGCGCGATACAGGTCACCTTCGGCATGATCGATCCCGCCCGGCTCACCCGGCCGGAGGCCGGGCACTTCGAGCGGGCCGGGGTGGACCCCGGCCGGGCCGTGGTGGAGCTGCGCCTCGACGACGTGAGCGACTACGCCGTCGGCCAGCAGATCGGCGTCGACGTGCTCGCCTCGGGTGAGCGGGTCGACGTGACCGCGGTCTCCAAGGGCAAGGGCTTCACCGGCGTGATGAAGCGCCACGGCTTCAAGGGGCAGCCCGCCGGCCACGGAGCCCACAAAGTGCATCGCAAGCCCGGCGCCGTGGGCCAGTGCGCCACTCCCTCGAGGGTGTTCAGGGGCAAGAAGATGCCCGGCCGGGCCGGAGCCAGCCGCGTCACCACTCTCAACCTCGAAGTGGTCAAGGCTGACGCCGACGCCGAGGTGCTTCTGGTGAGGGGCGCCGTTCCCGGACCCAAGGGCGGCACCGTCGTCGTGCGCAACGCGGTGAAGGCCGGCTGAGCACATGGGGCCGGTGAAGGTGGTCACGCCGACGGGCCGCGAGGTCGGCGAGGTCGTCCTCGACTCATCGATCTTCGATGTGGAGCCCAACATATCCGTGATGCACCAGGTGGTGACCGCGCAGCTCGCGGCCCGCCGGGCCGGCACCCACAGCACCAAGGGCCGGGCCGAGGTGGCCGGTGGCGGGGCCAAGCCCTGGCGCCAGAAAGGCACCGGTCGGGCCCGTCACGGCTCGATCAGGTCTCCCCAGTGGCGCGGCGGCGGTGCGGCCCACGGCCCCAAGCCCCGCGACTACCGCCAGCGCACCCCCAAGAAGATGAAGCGCCTGGCCCTCTCCTCAGCGCTTTCGGACCGGGCCCGCTCCGGCCGCGTCATCGTGGTGGACCGGTGGCGCTTCGACGAGCCCCGCACGCGCGACGCCGCAGCCGCCCTCGATGCCATCGGAGCGACCGGAAAGGTCTTGGTGGTGCTGGGCGACGACGATGCCGACGCCCAGAAGAGCTTCCGCAACCTCCCGCCCGTGCACTGCCTGCACTACCGCGAGCTGAACACCTACGACGTGCTCAACAGCGACGTAGTGGTGTTCACCTCCGACGTGCTCAACAGCGACGTAGTGGTGTTCACCTCCGACGTGCTCAACAGCGACGTAGTGGTGTTCACCTCCGACGTGCTGCCAACCGGCTGCGGTGCCGACACTGGTGACGTTGATGCAGCCGACCGCGGTACGAGCGACGACGGCGACCGCGATGCGTGACCACCGCGAGGTGATCCTTCGTCCCGTCGTGTCCGAGAAGAGCTACGCGCTGCTCGCCGACAACGTCTACACGTTCATCGTCGCCCCGGAAGCCACCAAGCCCGAGATCCGGGCTGCCATCGAGGCGATCTTCGACGTCTCGGTGGTGAAGGTCAACACGCTGCGCCGCAAGGGCAAGCGGCGGCACAACCGGCGCAACAACACGTGGGGCCGCCGAGCCGACACCAAGCGCGCCCTGGTCACTCTGGCCACCGGCGACTCGATCGATCTCTTCGAGGCCTGACCATGGCGATCCGCAAACGCAAGCCGTCCAGCCCGGGTCGCCGGTTCCAGACCGCGTCGGACTTCTCCGAGATCACCCGACCGACCCCCGAGCGCAGCCTGCTTGTCAAGCAGTCGGGCACCGGCGGCCGCAACAATCTCGGGCGCAAGACGGCCCGCCACCGCGGCGGCGGCCACAAGCAGCGCTACCGCAAGATCGACTTCGTTCGCACCAAAGACAACGTGCCGGCCACGGTGGCCGCCATCGAGTACGACCCGAATCGCACGTGCCGCATCGCGCTGCTCCACTACCACGACGGGGAGAAGCGCTACATCCTTGCGCCCAAGGGCCTGGAGGCGGGCGACCGGCTCATGTCAGGTTCGGGATCGGAGATCCGCCCCGGCAACGCCATGGCGCTGCGCTACATCGCGGTAGGGACCGTGGTCCACAACGTCGAGCTGAAGGCGGGCGGGGGCGGCCGCATAGCCCGCAGCGCCGGCGCCAGCGTGCAGCTGGTGGCCAAGGAGGGGCGTTTCGCCACGCTTCGCTTGCCCAGCACGGAGATGCGGCGGGTGCCCATCGACTGTCGAGCCACGATCGGCGAGGTCGGCCATTCCGAGCACGAGCTCACCAAGATCGGCAAGGCGGGCCGCAACCGCTGGAAGGGTGTGCGCCCGCAGACCCGGGGCGTGGCCATGAACCCGATTGACCATCCCCTCGGCGGGGGCGAGGGCAAGTCCTCGGGCGGGCGCCACCCCGTCTCGCCGTGGGGCAAGCCCGAGGGACGAACCCGTGCCCGCAGGAAGGACTCCGACAAGATGATCGTTCGCCGCCGCCGCAGGCGCGGCACCCGGAGGTAGCTCCATGCCCCGAAGCCTCAAGAAGGGTCCCTTCGTGGACGACCACCTCCTCAGCAAGATCGACGAGCTCAACGAGCTCAACGAGAAGAGGGTGGTCAAGACGTGGTCGCGCCGGTCCACCATCATCCCCGACATGGTCGGCCACACCCTCGCCGTGCACGACGGCCGCAAGCACGTGCCCGTCTACATCACCGAGTCGATGGTCGGACACAAGCTTGGTGAGTTCGCCCCCACCAGGACGTTCCGGTATCACGCCGGCCAGGAGCGGGGGGCGCGCCGCTGATGACCGGCACCAAGACGAACGAGCGCCCCGGCACCCGGGCCCGGGCCACCCACATACGCAGCTCGGCGTACAAGGCCCGCGAGGTTCTCGACCTCATCCGGGGAAAGAGTTGTGCCGATGCCCAGGACATCCTGGCCTTCTCCGAGCGCGACATCGCACGGCCCATCGCCAAGGTTCTGGACTCGGCGGTGGCCAACGCCGAGCACAACGACGGCCTCGACGCCGACGAGCTGTTCGTCTCGGCCTGCTACGCCGACGAGGGCCCCACCCTCAAACGCTGGCGACCCCGGGCCCGGGGAAGGGCCACCCGCATCCGCAAGCGCACATGTCACATCACGGTGATCGTCGCCCGCCACGACCCTGAGACACTCGAGCAGATGCAAGCCTTGCAGTCGCGGCGCGGCGTCGCCACGGCCGAGGCCCGCAGGCGCAGGGTGGCCCGGTCCCGTGGCGCGGCGCGCCAAGAGGCCGCGACCGCCGACGAGGAAGCCGAGGTGGACGTGGAGGCCCATGTTTCCGCGGTGGTGCAAGCGACTGAGGCCGCTCTGGCCCACGACCAGGCTGGGGAGCTCGACGACGGCGACGCCGTTGACGTCGCGGCCCTTGAGGAGACTGGCGGCGACATCGACGCGTCCGAGGCCGGGGAGCCCGATGCCGAGAGCGCTGAAGCGGCCGTCGAAGAGTCGGGCAAGTCTGGAGGGGGAAACTGATGGGCCAGAAGGTAAATCCCTACGGGTTCCGCCTGGGCGTGACCACCGATTGGAAGAGCCGGTGGTTCGCCGACCGCAAGGAGTACGCGGAGAATGTCATCGAGGACTGGAAGATCCGGGACTTCCTCATGACCGAGCTGCCCCACGCAGCCATCAGCCGCGTGGAGGTGGAGCGCACCCGGGACCGGCTGCGGGTCGATGTGCACACGGCCCGGCCCGGCATCGTGATCGGCCGGCGCGGCGCCGAGGCCGACCGGCTGCGGGCCGGTCTCACGGAGATCAGTGGCAACCCACGGGTGCAGCTCAACATCCAGGAGATCAAGCAGCCTGAGCTCGACGCGGCGCTCATCGCCCAGGGAGTCGCCGACCAGTTGACCGGCCGGGTGGCCTTCCGCCGAGCCATGAAGCGGGCTGTGCAGAACGCCCAGCGGGCCGGGGCGCTCGGGATCCGGGTGCAGTGCTCGGGCCGTCTCGGCGGCTCCGAGATGGCCCGCACCGAGTGGTATCGCGAGGGTCGGGTGCCGCTGCACACCCTGCGGGCCGATGTGGACTACGGCTTCCGCGAGGCCCGCACCACCTATGGCGGCATCGGCGTGAAAGTCTGGCTCTACAAGGGCGACATCCTGCCCTACAAGACGCTCTCGGAGGACAAGGCCTCCAAGGAGGCCGCCATGGCCGCGGGCGAGACCTCGGGGCCCGCCGCCGGCCCCCGCAAGATCGTGTCGTCGTCGTCGGCCCGCCGCCGCGAGTTCAGCGAAGAGACTGGCGACCAGGAGCCCGCGCCGCTGATAGGCAAGGCCGACCCCGAGTTCGAGAAGCTGCTCGATGAGGAGGCCGCCATCGAGGCCTCCACCCGTGAACATCACGAGACGCCCCACTTCCGCCCGGGCGACGACTGAGGGGTAGTCCGCGATGCGCAGATACATCAGCACAAGCAGTAGGTCTGACGGGCAGCTCGCGATGAGCGGGCCCGACAGCGCGCGACGCGACGCCTGAGGGGGGCAGACGACATGTTGATGCCGCGCAAGGTCCGCCACCGCAAGCACCACCGGGGCCGCACCAAGGGCGTCTCGAAGGGGCGCACCGACATCACCCACGGCGAATTCGGCATTCAGGCGCTGGAGCCAGGATGGCTGACGTCGCGCCAGATAGAGGCGGCCCGCGTGGCCATGACGCGCCATATCAAGCGGGGCGGCAAGGTCTGGATCAACGTCTTTCCCGACAAGCCCGTAACCCAGAAGCCGGCCGAGACCCGGATGGGTTCGGGCAAGGGCAACCCGGAGCACTGGGTGGCGGTGGTCCGTCCCGGCCGCATCCTGTTCGAGCTCTCCTACCACGACGAGAACATCGCCCGCGGCGCCATTGATCGGGCCATCCAGAAGCTGCCCATAAGGGCTCGCTTCGTCACCCGGGAGGAGGCCCTCTAAATGGTTCGGGCCAAGGCTCTCAACGATCTCGGCGATACCGATCTGATCGAGCGCTTGTCGGAGGCGAAGGAGGAGCTGTTCAATCTGCGCTTCCAGTTCGCCACCGGCCAGCTGGACAACCCGGCGCGCCTCAAGCAGGTGCGCCGCGACATCGCCCGCGTGCTCACCGAGCTGCGGGCCCGCGAGATCGCGGCCGCCGAGGCGGAGCCGGCCGCAGCCGAGGAGAGATGACCATGGCTCAGGACACCCAGACCCATCCCAACCGCCGCAAGGTGCGCGAGGGCGTCGTGGTCTCGGACCGCATGGACAAGACGGTGATCGTCGAGGCCACCGAACGGGTGCGGCACCCGCGCTACGACAAGACGGTGCAGCGGACCGCCCGCCTCGTGGTCCACGACGCCGACAACGAGCTGGGCGTGGGCGACCGCGTGCGGATCGCCGAGACCCGGCCGCTGTCCAAGACGAAGCGCTGGCGCCTCGTCGAGATCGTGGAGCGTGCCAAGTGATCCAGCAGAAGTCGAGCTTCTCGGAGCGTGCCAGATGATCCAACAGGAGTCCCGGCTGCGCGTCGCCGACAACTCCGGTGCCAAGGAGGTGCTGTGCATCAAGGTGCTTGGCGGCTCCAAGCGGCGCTACGCCTCTGTGGGAGACGTGTTCGTGGCCACCGTCAAGGACGCCATCCCCGGCGCCCAGGTACGCAAGGGCGATTTGGTGCGCTGCGTCGTGGTGCGCACCCGCAAGGAGAAGCGCCGCGGCGACGGCAGTTACATCCGCTTCGATGAGAACGCCGCAGTTCTGATCAACGAGCAGGACCAGCCGCGGGGCACCCGAATCTTCGGACCGGTCGGCCGTGAGCTTCGAGACAAGCAGTTCATGCGCATCGTGTCGCTGGCGCCGGAGGTGCTCTAGGTGGCCAGACGCTCCAAGCGCCCCCGCTCGCGGTCAATGAAGATCCTCAAGGGCGACCGGGTCGTGGTGCTCTCGGGCAAGGACGCCGGGTTGGAGGGCACGGTCGAGCGGGTCCTGCCCACTGCGGCCCGGGTGATCGTGGAGGGCGTCAACGTCGCCAAGCGTCACCAGGCGCCCACCCGCAACGTGCAGCAGGGCGGCATCATCGACAAGGCCATGCCCATCGACGCGTCCAACGTAGCGGTGGTGAGCCCCACCGACGGCAAGCCCACCCGGGTGGGCTACCGGTTCACGCCCGAGGGGGCCAAGGTCCGCATCTGCCGGCGCACGGGGGCGGACCTGTGACCGCGGCCACCGGCCACCGGCCCCGGCTGCTGGCCGCGTTCGACGACGAGATCAAGCCCGAACTGATCGACCAGCTGGGATTGTCGAACGTGATGATGGTGCCGAAGCTCTCCAAGATCGTGCTCAATATGGGGGTCGGCGACGCTACGACCCAGGCCAAGCTGCTCGAGGGCGCACTGGCCGACCTGGCCGTGATCTCGGGCCAGAAGGCACAGATCACGAGGGCCAAGAGGTCCCTGGCCAGCTTCAAGCTGCGAACCGGCATGGCCATCGGCTGCAAGGTCACGCTGCGGGGCGACCGCATGTACGAGTTCTTCGACCGGCTCATAGCGCTGGCCATCCCCCGCATCCGCGACTTCCGCGGGCTGTCGCCGCGGTCCTTCGACGGCAGCGGCAACTACACGTTCGGCATCACCGAGCAGCTCATCTTCCCGGAGATCGACTACGACACGGTCGACGCCACCCGGGGAATGGACATCACGATCGTCACCACAGCCAAGACCGACACCGAGGGCCGGGCGCTTCTGGAGGCGTTCGGGTTCCCGTTCCGGCGAGAGGGGCAATAACCGATGGCTAAGAAGGCCCTCGTAGAGAAGCAGCAGCGCACGCCGAAGTTCAAGGTGCGGGCCTACACGCGGTGCCGCAAGTGCGGTCGGCCCCGATCCGTGTACCGGAAGTTCGGCCTGTGCCGCATCTGCCTGCGCGATCTGGCCCACGCCGGGGAACTTCCCGGCGTGAAGAAGGCGAGTTGGTGAGGTGGCCTACCGATGACGATGACAGATCCGATCGCCGACATGCTGACCCGCATACGCAACGCCAATGTGGCTATGCACGACGAGGTCTCGATGCCCTCGTCGAAGCGAAAGCTCGCGCTGGCTGAGGTGCTGCGCCGAGAGGGCTACATAGCGTCGTATGCCGAGACGGACAACTCGCCCCGGCCGGGCACGACCCTGACGATCGAGATGAAGTACTCGACCGAGCGGGACCGCGTCATCCGCGGGCTGCGGCGCATCTCCAAGCCGGGGCTGCGCATCTACAGGAAGCGGGACGAGATCCCGCGGGTCCAGGGGGGGCTCGGCGTGGCGGTGGTGTCCACCAACAGGGGCCTCATGAGCGACCGGGAGGCGAGGAAGAACCGCATGGGCGGAGAGATCCTCTGCTACGTGTGGTGAGAGGCCGAGCGGATAGGCAGCAGACCATGAGAATACTCGATAAGCACCGAGCGAGGCCGTGGCCCGAGCGGCCCGTGAGCGCAGCGAACAAGAGCGGGAAACAACATGCTTCATCGCGAGGCGTTCACCTATCCGCCGGGTACGTGAGGAGCAGGCCATGAGTCGCGTGGGAAACGCCCCCATCACCGTCCCCAGCGGGGTGGATGTGGCCCTTGAGGGCCGCACCGTCGTTGTGACGGGTTCCAAGGGAACGCTCCGCAGGGAGCTCCCCGTCCAGATCACGATGCGCTCCGCCGACGGCAGGCTGCACGTCGAGCGCCCCGACGACACCGCCAAGAGCAAGTCGCTGCACGGGCTCACCCGCACGCTGGTGCAGAATATGGTCACCGGCGTGAGCGAGGGGTTCACCAAGGAGCTCCGCATCCAGGGCGTGGGCTACCGGGTCAACGAGTCCACCCCCACCTCGCTGGAGCTGGCACTCGGCTTCAGCCACACCGTGAAGATCACGGCCCCCTCCGGCGTGGAGTTCGAGGTTCCGCAGCGGGCGCAGATCGTCGTGAAGGGCATCGACAAGCAGCTCGTCGGCCAAGTGGCGGCCGACATCAGGAAATGGCGCCCGCCCGAGCCCTACAAGGGCAAGGGCATCCGGTACGTCGACGAGCGCGTCAAGCGCAAGGCCGGGAAGGCGGCGAAGTAGCCATGGTTGATCAGGCCAGAAAGCGCCGGGAGGGCCGCATCCGCCGGCACCGGCGCGTCCGCAAGAAGGTGCGGGGCACGGCCGGGCGGCCGCGGCTGTCGGTGTTCCGGTCGAGCCGGCACATGTCGGCCCAGCTCATCGACGACGATGCGGGGACGACCCTGGTGTCGGCCTCAACGCTGGAGGCCGAGCTGCGCTCGGTTCCCGGCGGCAACGTGGCCGCGGCCCGCGCGGTGGGGACGCTCATCGGGCAGCGGGCCCTGGACGCCGGCATCACGGCCGCCGTGTTCGACCGCGGCGGCTACCGGTATCACGGCAGGGTGGCCGAGCTCGCCGAAACGGCGCGCTCGGCCGGATTGGAGTTCTGATGGCCGAGCGAGTTGTCCCGCATCCGGGATTGGAGTTCTGATGGCCGAGCGAGTTGTCCCGCATCCGGGATTGGAGTTCTGATGGCCGAGGAGCGCTCGAGTGGCCCCCCGCTGCGGGAGTCGCGGGTTATCAACATCAACCGGGTGGCCAAGGTCGTCAAGGGCGGCCGCCGCTTCTCCTTCACCGCCCTGGTGGTGATCGGAGACGGGGCCGGCCGTGTGGGCCTCGGCTACGGCAAGGCCAAAGAGGTGCCGCTGGCCATCCAGAAGGGCACCGAGGAGGCCAGGCGCAACGTGTTCGAAGTGGCGATGGCGGGCAGCACCATCATGCACCCGGTGATCGGCACGACCGGGGCCGGCCGCGTGCTGCTCAAGCCGGCTGCCCCCGGCACCGGCGTGATCGCGGGCGGCGCGGCCCGGGCCATCCTTGAGGAGGCGGGCATAGGCGACGTGCTGTGCAAGTCGCTCGGCTCGCCCAACCACATAAACGTCGCCCGGGCTACGATTAGCGGGCTGCAGGCGCTGCGCCGCCCCGACGAGGTCGCCCGCATGCGCGGCCTGGACCCAGAAGAGTTCCTTCCCAAGGGCCTGTGGGACGCCTACCAGACCACGCGCATCGACCGGGCCGCGGCCGCCCAGCGGAACCACGAGTCGGAGGAGTGATGGCTCTGCTGGTGACCCAGATCCGCTCCGCCATAGGCACCAAGCCCAAACAGCGCGGTACGCTGCGAGCCCTCGGCCTGGGGCGGATCGGAAGGAGCAACACCCTGCCCGATCGTCCCGAGATACGCGGCATGATCGAGAGGGTTCCCCACTTGGTCTCCGTCGAGGAGGTGGACGGATGACGAAGCTGCACGACCTGAAGGCCCATCCCGGGTCGCACAAGCGAGCCAAGCGGATGGCCCGGGGCATCGCCGGGCGCGGGGGCAAGACCGCGGGCCGCGGCATGAAGGGCCAGAAGGCCCGCAGCAAGGTGCCCGCCGGCTTCGAGGGCGGGCAGATGCCGCTGCTGCGACGCGTCCCCAAGTGGCGCGGCTTCACCAACCCCTTCCGTGTGGAGTACCAGCCGGTGAACCTCGACACCATCGAGGCCGCCGGACTCGACGAGGTCTCGCCCGAGATACTGCGGGAGCAGGGCCTGGTGGGCAAGAAGGCGCTGGTGAAGGTGCTGGGCCGCGGCGAACTCCACCGGGCGGTGCGGGTGCGGGCCCACGCAGTGTCCGAGAGCGCCGCGGCGGCCATCGCCGCGGCCGGAGGCAGCGTCGAGATCCTGGCCAAGCCATGGGGCGACCGCCGGCCACCCCACGGCAGCTACAACCAGCACACCAACCGCTGACGGGGAGAGGGCTGTGAGGACCCGTGAGGCTGATCTGACCGCGAGCGAGCGCAAGTCGGTTGCAAGCGTCTCGCAGTGCGACGTTGTGTTTCCCGCTCTTGTTCGCTGCGCTCACGGGCCGCTCGGGCCCCGGCCTCGCTCCGCGCCGCGCGTGTTCCCCACTATGGTGCCGCCCATCCGCTCGGCCTCCGGGAGAGGGAGCCGGCCGTGCTGAACCGCGTGCTCAACATGTTCCGCATCCCGGATCTGCGCAACAAGATCCTGTTCACCCTGTTCATCCTCGGCGTCTACCGCCTCGGGGCCTTCATCCCGGCGCCCTACGTGGACACCGACGCGGTCCAGCTGATGCGGGACCAGGCCAACACATCGGGCGGGATCCTCGGGTTCGTCCAGCTCTTCTCGGGCGGCGCGCTCACCCAGTTCGCCGTCTTTGCGCTCGGGATCATGCCCTACATCACGGCGTCGATCATCATGCAGATCCTGGGCGTGGTGATCCCCCGCATCGAGCAGTGGCAGCAGCAGGGTGCGGTGGGCCAGCGCAAGATCACCCAGTGGACCCGCTACCTCACCGTCGGCATAGCGCTGCTTCAGTCGACCAGCTTCGCTTTCCTGTTCCACAGCGGCGCTCTGGTCGGCGGGATCGACCTGCTGCCCGACTTCACGGTGTGGGTCGTGTTCGTGGTGGTGCTGACGCTCACCACCGGCACCGCCCTGCTCATGTGGATGGGGGAGTTGATCACCCAGCGCGGCATCGGCAACGGCATGTCGCTGCTGATCTTCACGAGCGTCGTGTCGTCGCTGCCGGCCCAGCTCACCGCGGTCAGGGCCAACAACGGAAACAACGCCCTAGTCGGCTTCGTGATCGTGGCTGTGATCCTGCTGGTGTGCATCGTCTTCGTGGAGCAGGGCCAGCGCCGCATCCCGGTGCAGTTCGCCAAGCGGGTCGTGGGCCGGCGCATGTACGGCGGCCAGAGCACCTACATCCCGCTGAAGGTCAACCAGTCGGGCGTCATCCCCATCATCTTTGCCAGCTCCGTGCTGTACCTGCCCACCCTGGTGGGAGCGGCCATGCCCGACGGCGGCATCGGAGGCAGCATCCAGTCGTTCGTCGATAATCACCTCACCTATCCGACGAGCCCCGTGTACCTGTTCTTCTTCGGCCTGATGATCGTCGGGTTCGCGTACTTCTACACGGCCATCACCTTCGACCCGGTGAAGCAGGCCGACACGATTCGCAAGCAGGGCGGGTTCATCCCCGGCATCCGCCCGGGTATCCAGACCGAGCGCTACCTGGCCCGGATCCTGTCGCGCATCACCCTGCCCGGATCCCTGTTCATCGCGTCGGTCGCGTTGGTTCCCTCCATCCTCGTGGCGGTCACCATCGGCACCGACGTCAACGCCGGCGCAGGAGGTGGCGCGAGCGGTTTCGCCTTTGGCGGCATCTCGCTGCTCATCGCCGTCGGCGTGGCGCTGGAAACGATGAAGCAGATCGACAGCCAGCTCATGATGCGCAACTACGAGGGCTTCCTCAAGTAAGTGGCACCCTTGCGGATGGTGATCCTGGGCCGGCAGGGCTCGGGCAAGGGAACGCAGTCGGGGCGCCTCACCGCGGCGTTCGGCTGCGTTCACCTCTCCACCGGCGACGTCCTTCGGGCCGCGGTGGCCGCCGGCACCGAGCTCGGTCGGCAGGCCAAGGCGGTCATGGACGCCGGCCGGCTGCTAGGCGACGACATCATGAACGGCATCGTGCGCGACCGCCTGTCGCATGACGACATCGCCACCGACGGGGTGCTGCTCGACGGCTACCCGCGGACCAGCGACCAGGCCGACGCTCTGGAGGCCATTCTGGACGAGCTGGGCCATCGTCTCGACGTGGCGGTGAACATCGTCGTTCCCATAGACGTAGTGACGGCCCGGATGCTGGATCGGGGGCGCTCGGACGACACCTTGGAGGCGATCCAGCGCCGGCTCGAGCTGTACGAGGAGCAGACCGCGCCCCTGCTCGACTGGTTCGAGGCCCGCGGGCTGCTCGCGACCGTGGACGGGGTGGGCACCCCCGACGAGGTGTTCGAGCGGGTCGCGACGGCCGTCGAGCACCACCGTGGCTGAAGTGGGCGTCCGCTCGGCCTCTGGTGTTTCCGCTCTTGTTCGCTGCGCTCACGGGCCGCTCGGGCCACGGCCTCGCTCGGCGTCTCGCGGATTCGTCCGACGCGGTCTATCCGCTCGGCCTCTGGGGGGTTGGATGGGCGATCCGTCGCAGGTAGCGTTGCGCTTCGGCCTCGGGCCTGCGCTCACGCGCGCCGACCGGGGCTTATCCCACAGGAGGCCAGACACTGCCGAAACCGAAAGAGGACGCGATCGTATTGGAGGGAACCGTCACGGAGTCCCTTCCCAACGCGATGTTCCGCGTGGAGCTCGAGAACGGCCACTACGTGCTGGCCCACATCTCGGGCAAGATGCGGATGCACTACATCCGGATACTTCCCGGCGACCGCGTCCAGGTCGAGATAACGCCGTACGACCTCCAGCGGGGCCGAATCACCTATCGATACAAGTGAGCATCAACCACCCATGAAAGTCCGACCCAGCGTCAAGAAGATCTGCGACCGCTGCAAGGTCATCCGCCGGCGCAGGCGCGTGATGGTGATCTGCGACAACGCGCGCCACAAGCAGAGGCAGGGCTAGATGGCCCGCGTCTGCTCAGCAGAGGGGCAGGGCTAGATGGCCCGAATCTCCGGCGTAGACATCCCGCGCGAGAAGCGAGTGGAGATCTCCCTGACCTACATTTACGGCATCGGGCGCAGCACCGCCCAGCAGATCTGCCAGACGGCCGAGATCGATCCCAACACCCGCGTGCGCAACCTGAGCGACGACGAGGTGGCGAGGCTGCGGGGCTACATCGACGCCAACCTGCGGGTGGAGGGCGACCTGAGACGCGAGGTGTCACAGGACATCAAACGCAAGATGGAGATCGGCTGCTATCAGGGCCTGCGCCACCGCCGCGGGCTTCCCGTGCGGGGCCAGCGGACCCATACCAACGCCCGGACCCGAAAGGGTCCGAAGCGGACTGTGGCCGGCAAGAAGAAGGTCATGAAGTAGGCGATTGGCGACTATGGCAAAACCATCCTCGGACCGGAGGCGCACCCGCAAGCGCGAGCGCAAGAACGTCACTCACGGCGTGGCCCACATCAAGAGTTCGTTCAACAACACGGTCATCACCATCACCGACCTTGAGGGCAACGTGATCTCGTGGGCATCCGCGGGCAATGTCGGCTTCAAGGGATCGCGCAAGTCCACGCCCTTCGCCGCGCAGATGGCCGCCGAGCAGGCCGCCCGCAAGGCCATGGAGCACGGTCTGCGCAAGGTCGACGTCCAGGTCAAGGGGCCCGGTTCGGGCCGGGAGACCGCGATCCGCTCGCTGCAGAACATCGGCATCGACGTGACCGGCATCACCGATGTGACGCCCGTGCCCCACAACGGCTGCCGCCAGCCCAAGCGCAGAAGGGTCTGACATGTCGCGCTACACCGGACCCAAGGCGCGAGTGTCGCGCCGGCTCAACACCAACATCTGGGGCACTAAGGGCGAGGCGATCGCCCTTGACCGGCGCCCGTACCCGCCCGGAGAGCGGGGCCGCTCGCGGCGGCGAAGCACGGCCTCCGAGTTCCTGGTGCAGATGCAGGAGAAGCAGAAGGCCCGCTTCACCTACGGGCTCACCGAACGCCAGTTCCGCAACCTCTTCACCGAGGCGAGCCGCCGCCAGGGAGTGACCGGCGAGAACATGCTGCGGTTCCTGGAGCTGCGCCTCGACAACTTCGTCTACCGCATGGGCTGGGGCGCGACCCGCCCCCAGGCCCGCCAATTGGTCAACCACGGCCACGTGAACGTGAACGGCTCACGAGTGACGATCGCCAGCTACCGCTTGCGCAAGGGTGACGTCGTCGGGCTGCGGGCCAAGATCCGCGACTCGGCCACAATCCAGTGGAATGTGGACGTGCTCGATCGCAACCCGCCCGCCTGGATCGAGCGCGGCGAGGACGCCTTCACGGCCACGGTGCGCGAGCTGCCCATCCGCGAGCAGATCGACGTACCGATACGCGAGCAGCTCGTCGTCGAGCTGTACTCGAAGTAGTTGGAGTCCCTACCCACCGAGCAGTACCCGGAGCAGTCCGGGTCCTGAACGACGCAGGAGAGATTCGAGGAGTCCCCCATGCTTGTAATGCAGCGCCCGACCGTCGAGGTCCTCGAGTCGGCCGACGTCAATCGGCAGCAATTCGCCATCGGCCCCCTTGAGCCCGGTTTCGGTCACACGATCGGCAACTCGCTGCGGCGCACGCTGCTCTCGTCGATCCCCGGAGCAGCCGTCACCCAGGTTCGCTTCGACAGCGTCCTCCACGAGTTCGCGACCATCAGTGGCGTTGCGCAGGACGTCACCGACATCATCCTGAACCTGAAGGACCTGGTGCTGGTCGTCCTCTGCGAGGAGCCGGTGACGCTGCGACTCGATGTCCGGGGCCCCGCCGAAGTCACCGCAGCCGACATCCAGCGCCATCCCGACGTTGAGATCCTCAACTCGGAGGCTCCCATCGCCACGCTCAACAAGGCCGGGCGACTGGCGGTGGACATCACCGTGGGCCGGGGCCGCGGCTACGTGTCCGCCGAGGAGAACAAGGAACTGACGGCGGCCATCGGGGTGATACCGGTCGATTCGATCTACTCGCCGGTGCGGCGGGTCTCGTTCAACGTCGAAGCCACCCGTGTCGAGCAGTCGACGGACTACGACCTGCTGGTGCTCGACGTCGAAACCGACGGGTCGACCTCGCCGGCCGAAGCGGTGGCCTCTGCGGGTGCCACGCTGCGGAGCCTCATCGGGCTCGTCGAGCAGCTCAGCGACGACCCCCGCGGCCTTGAACTCGGCGAGATAGCCGCCTTTCCCCAAGCGGACGCGGAGGGGGAGCAGACGGTGGACGACCTCGAGCTGACGGAGCGTCCTCGCAACTGCCTCAAGCGTGCGCAGATACACGCGCTCAGCGAGCTGCTGGACAAGACCCCCGACGACCTGCTGGCCATCACCAACTTCGGCGAGAAGAGCCTCGACGAGGTCGTCGCCAAGCTCGACGAGCGGGGCCTGTCGCTGCGGGACGGGGGTTGAGATGCCGGCCCGTCCCCGCAAGGGACGCCGCTTCGGGGGCAGCAGCCGCCATCAGAAGCTGATGATGGCCAACCTCGTGGCGTCGCTCATCGCAGCGGAGGGCATCACCACCACCGAGGCCAAGGCCAAGGCTGTGCGCCCCATCGCGGAGAAGATGATCACCAAGGCTCGCCGAGGCGGGGTGCACAACCACCGTCAGGTGGTCAGGTTCCTCGGCGACCGGGAGATGGCCTCGAAGCTTTTTGACGAGATCGGCCCGCGCTATGTCGACCGCCCCGGCGGCTACACCCGCGTCGTCAAGCTCGGGCCCCGCCACGGCGACAACGCCCCCATGGCCCGCATCGAACTGGTCTGATTGCCTTCCAGCTCTGAACCAGCAGCAGTCGTCCGAATGCGGATGACGGTCGCTTACGACGGTTCCGAGTTTCACGGATTCGCCCGAAACGAGGGTGTGCCCACGGTGGCGGGAGCCCTCGGCGACGCCCTGGCCAGCGTGCTGGGCCACTCCGTCGACCTTGGATGCGCGGGCCGGACCGACCGCGGCGTGCATGCTCGGGCCCAGGTGGTCTCCTTCGATGCCGACATGGAGCGGGCCGACCCGGTCCGGCTGGTGCGGGCCGTCAATCGCATGTGCGGTCCGCGCATCTCGGTGTCGAGGGCCAGCATCGAGTCCCCCGACTTCGACGCACGCCGCTCGTGCACGGGACGGGTCTACCGCTACCGGGTGCTGAACTCGCCGGTGCCGAACCCGCTGGCGGCCGGCCTGTGTTGGCACGTCGAGCGGCCTCTCGACCTCACCGCGATGCGCACCGCCGCGGACCGGCTGCTGGGCGACCACGACTTCAGCTCGTTCTGCCGCCGCAATCCCTCGCACCGGGACCAGTCGATGGTGCGCACCGTGCGGCGGGCCGTGTGGTGGCTCGAGGGAGAGACTGCGGTGTTCGAGATCGAGGCCAGGTCGTTCTGCCACCAGATGGTGCGGTCGCTGGTGGCTTTGCTGGTGTCGGTCGGGCTTGGCCGCCACAAGCCCTCCGATGTGGGGGCCATAATCGCAGTCCGCGACCGCAGCGCGGCGCCGTCCACGGCACCCCCACATGGCTTGGTGCTGTGGGCCGCCCTCTACGACCGCAAAGCTGAACTCGGCGCTGTGGGCCGCCCTCTACGACCGCAAAGCTGAACTCGGGGATCGGGATCCACAGAGTCCCGCTCTTGTTCGCTGCGCTCACGGGCCGCTCGGGCCTCGCTCAGTGCCTTGCGAGTCGACGCGAACTGTGGCCCACCCGCTCGGCCTCTGAGAGCGGGTGTCGTTTGGTGGGGTCGGCCGTAGCCTGAGGGGCCGGTCTAGCCCATGGCCCGACCAATGGCGCAGGTGTCAGCCGAGCGACGAAACCGACGGGAGCGACCGTGGCGACCTACAGTCCCAAAGCGTCTGAGATTGAGCGCAGCTGGCACCTCGTCGACGCTGAGGGCATGGTGCTCGGACGGCTCGCCACCGAGGTGGCCGTGCTGCTGCGGGGCAAGCACAAGCCCACCTTCGCCCCCCACATCGATACCGGCGACCACGTGGTCATCGTCAACGCCGACAAGGTGGTGCTCACGGCCAACAAGGCCGATTCCAAGCTCGTGTACCGCCACTCCGGCTACCCGGGCGGGCTTCGCACCGAGACCTACGGCTCCAAGATGGCCCGCCGCCCCGACCAGGCCGTGCGCGACACGATCCGCGGCATGCTGCCCAAGACCCGTCTCGGCCGGGCGCAGATCGGCAAGCTGAAGGTCTACGCCGGCCCCACCCACCCCCACGCCGCCCAGCAGCCCAAGCCCTACGTCGTAGAGCGCGCCCGGGCCCGATGAGGCGATAGGACCATAGAGGTGATCGAACAATGACTGCTCCACTCGTGCAAGCAACCGGACGCCGCAAGCGGTCCGTCGCCCGCGTCCGGCTCCGCACCGGCGTCGGCAACGTCACCGTCAACGGCCGGCCGGTCGAGGACTACTTCCCGTCGCGGACCCACCGGATGCAGATAGTCGAGCCGCTGACGGCCACCGCCACCGAGGGCCGTTACGACATCGACGCCACCATCGGAGGTGGCGGCTCCAGCGGTCAGGCGGGCGCTTTGCGCCTGGGCATCTCCCGGGGCCTGGTCGAGTTGGAGCCCGAGTTGCGGGACACGCTCAAGAAGGGCGGATACCTGACCCGCGACCCGCGCAAGAAGGAATCGAAGAAGTACGGCCTCAAGAAGGCTCGCAAAGCACCGCAGTACAGCAAGCGCTGACGGCCACGCGCGGCGCTGGGTGCCGGCGGGCGCATCCCGTTTTGGACCCGATGTCGCCGTCGGGCCGCGCGGGGAAGCTGCAGTGATGGCCGCGACGGGCCGAACAGCCGGGACGGCGGCATGACGCTGGCGTTTGGTACCGACGGGGTGCGCGGCGACACCCGCGGGGCGTTGACCCCCCAGCTGGTGGAGGCGGTGGGCGAGGCCGCGGGCGAGGTTCTGGGTGCCGATGAATTCGCGGTGGGGCGCGACACCAGGGTCTCGGGGCCGGGCCTGGTCGAGGCCCTGCGCCGGGGGGTTCGGCGAGCCGGAGGATCAGCCGTCGACTTGGGCGTCGTTTCCACCCCCGCGGTGGCTCGCTGGTGTCACGACGAGCAGGTCGCAGGAGCAGTGGTGTCGGCATCGCACAATCCCTGGCACGACAATGGCGTGAAGCTGTTCGCGCCCGGAGGCCGCAAGCTGAGCGATGAGGCCCAGCACGAGATAGAGCGGCGGCTCGGTGAGCTGCTCGACGGCTCTGGTTGCGCGGCTGCGGCCGGCGCCGGCCAAGATCTCGACGCGGCCGGGTTCCCAAGCGCCCCGCCCGGCGATGGTGCAGCGCCGGGACACGACGCGGGGTTGTACGGGCGGGTCGGTACATCTCACGATGCGGCCGGGGACCTGGCCCGCCGCCGCCACATCCGGGCCGTGGCCGCGAGCCTCGAGGGACGCGACTCGGCGGGGCTGCGCATTGTGGTCGACGCGGCCAATGGAGCTGCCTACCGTTCCGCTGCCGAGTGCCTGCGCGGCCTGGGCGCCGGGGTGGACACGATTCATGCCGCGCCTGACGGCTACAACATCAACGATGGTTGCGGATCGCTGCATCCTGAGAGCCTGCAGGCCGCGGTGGTGTCGTCCGGCGCTGACGCCGGCCTCGCCTTCGACGGAGACGCAGACCGGGTGCTGGCCGTCGACGGCGTCGGGACACTCGTCGACGGGGACCAGATCCTCGCCGTGTGCGCCATCGACCGCGCCCAGCGAGGGCGGCTCGCCGGGGACGCGGTGGTGGTGACCGTCATGGCCAACCTCGGTCTTCGCCAAGCTATGGCCGAGCGCGGTATAGGGGTGGTCGAGACCCCGGTGGGCGACCGCCACGTGCTCGGCGCGCTGGAGGAGCGAGGCCTGGTGCTCGGCGGCGAGCAGTCCGGGCATCTGATCTTCCGTGACCTGGCTACCACCGGCGACGGGCTGCTGACCGCGGTCCAGTTGCTGGACACGCTCAAGCGCTCCGGCCGCAGCCTGCGCGATCTCGCGGCGGCGGCGATGACCCGCCTGCCGCAGGTGCTGGTGGGCGTGCCCATGCCCGCCTCGGCGCGGCCGGCCGACCTCGACGCGGCGCTCGGTGCAATCGCGGCTGCCGCTGCGGCCCGCGTTGGGGACTCCGGTCGGGTGCTGGTGCGCCCGTCGGGCACCGAGCCGCTGGTCCGCGTGATGGTGGAGGCTGCAGACTTGGAGACGGCCCAAGCCGAGGCCGAACAGCTCTCCGCCCGCGTCGCGGAGGCGCTGTCCTGACATGCGCGCAACCGCTCGGCCGGCCTCGCAGGCGACCATGACACCCCGGGCCCTGTCCTGACATGTGCGGAATCATCGCCATAGTGCGCCGCCCGGCGACGCGGCCGATCCCCGACGCCGCGGCCGTCACCGGCCTGGTCGAGGCAGCTGCGGGCGCCATCGCTGACAGCGCGGACTCCGCTGTCGGAGACCTGGAGGGCCTGGCCCGGAAGCTGGAAGCCGCAGCCGACGGCCTGCAGGAGGCCAACCACCTGCTGGGCGGGATGCCCGGCTTGTGCCTCCTGCTGCAGTCACCGGCGACGGTCGACGCTCTCGGAGGCCTCATCGAGACCGCCACGACTTCGGTCGTTTCCCTGGAATCTCGGCTCGACTCCGACACGTCGCTCGACCCGGCCGAACTGGAGCACATCAACGAGCAGCTGGTACGGGCACGAGACGGCCTGTGGTCGGTTGGGCGGGATCGGCTGCGGGCCGCACGCGCCGTCTCCGACTTGCTCTCGGGGGCAGGGCTGGGCGCCGGCTCGGCGTCGCCCGCCGCGGTCGAGGCGTACCTGTCGGTCCATCAGGCCCTCTCCGCGCTGGACCGGCTCGAGGTGCGCGGCCGCGACTCGGCCGGGTTGCACCTGCTGATCAGCGGCCACGGGCTCGACACCGGCGCCCCCGCCGTTGCGGACGCCCTGCAGCGCCGGGGCGGCGACGAGTCGTTCGGCTCGGCCTCGGCTCGCCTCGTGGACGGGGTGCTCAGCATCGTCCACAAGACCGCGGCCGAGATAGGCGAGTTGGGCGACAACACCGCGGCGCTAAGAGCCGCGGTCGCCTCCGACATGCTGCTCGCGGCCGCGCTGGCCTCCGAGGATGCCCGAGTGCTGGTGCTGGGCCACACCCGCTGGGCCTCGGTCGGGATCATCTCGGAGGCGAATGCCCATCCGCTCAACAGCGACCTGCTCGGCGAGCACACCCCGTATGTGGTCGGGGCCATCAACGGAGACGTCGACAACTACGCCGAGCTGCTCGACACGGCCGGAGTGCGGGTGCCGCCCGCGGTCACCACCGACTCCAAAGCGGTCCCCGCCCTGATGGGACGGCGCCTGGCCCAGGGGCTGGCGCCGGCTGAGGCATTCCGGCGCACCGTGGCCGAGTGCGAGGGCTCGGTGGCCGTGGCCGCCTGCACGGCGGGCTCGCCGGACCGTCTGCGGCTGGCGCTGCGGGGCAGCGGTCAGGCGCTGTACGTCGGGTTCGCTGACGACGCCTTCATTGTGGCCAGCGAGCCTTACGGCGTGGTGGAGGAGACGTCTCGCTACCTGCGCATGGACGGCGAGACCGTGGCCGGCGGCGCGAACTCCAGCACCGGACGGGGCCAGATCGTCGAGCTCGACGCCGGCCGGGCCGGCCTGCTCGAGGGCGTGGACCGGCAGTCCTACGACGGCTCCCGCCTGCCGGTGGCGTCCGAGGAGCTGGCAACTGCGTCCATCACCACCCGCGACATCGACCGCGGCGACTACAGCCACTACCTGCTCAAGGAGATCAGTGAGGCGCCGGAGTCATTCCGCAAGACGCTGCGGGGCAGGGTCATCGACGCTCCCGGCGGCCCCGCACTGTCGATCGGGCCCGAGACGCTGCCCGCCAGAGTGCGCTCGGGCCTGAGGGACGGATCGGTGGCCAGGGTGCTGGCCATCGGCCAGGGAACCGCCGCGGTTGCGGGCGAGAGCCTGGCGCGGTGCCTGCGGACGCTGCTGGCCGAAGACGGGCGGGAGGCGGCGCTCGATGTGGCGGCGCTGCCGGCCACGGAGCTGTCGGCGTTCCATCTGCGGGCCGACATGTCCGGCACCCTGGTAGTGGCCATCTCGCAGTCGGGCACGACCACCGACACCAACCGCACCGTGGATCTGGTTAGGGCCCGAGGGGGGTCGGTGGTGGCCGTCGTCAACCGCCGCAACAGCGATCTAACCGATCGGGCCGACGGGGTGCTCTACACCTCCGACGGCCGCGACGTGGAGATGAGCGTGGCCTCCACCAAGGCCTTCTATTCCCAGGTGGCAGCCGGTTGCCTGCTGGCAGCAGCCATCGCGGACGAAGTGGCCGGCGACCGGGGGGGTGCCTCGCGGCGCGGCCTCCTCGAAGCGCTCCGGTCCATGCCGGGCGTGCTGGAGACGGTGCTGGAGCGGCGCGCCGCCATAGGCGGGGCGGCCCGGAGCCTGGCCCTGAGCCGCCGCCACTGGGCGGTGGTTGGCAACGGTCCCAACCAGGTGGCGGCCCGCGAGGTTCGCATCAAGCTGTCGGAGCTTTGCTACATGTCGATCTCCAGCGACGTCACCGAGGACAAGAAGCACATCGACCTGTCGGCGGAGCCTCTGGTGCTGGTGTGCGCAGCCGGTCTGTCGGGATCGGTGGCCGACGACGTGGCCAAGGAGGTCGCCATCTTCGGCGCCCATCGGGCTGCCCCGGTTGTGGTGGCCGACGACGGCGAGGCCCGCTACGACGGCGCGTCGGCAGTGTTGCATGTGCCCCGGGTTGATCCGCGGCTGGCGTTTCTGCCCGCCACCATGGTGGGCCACCTCTTCGGCTATGAGGCGGCGCTGGCGATCGACGCCGGAGCCCGGCCCCTGCGGGAGGCCCGAGCCGCCATCGAGGCGGCCGCGGCCTGCTCCGGCACCACCGCGGAGCAGGTCCTGGGCCTGGCTCTGCCGACGCTGGAGCGCAGCTCGGCCGCGTTCTCGGCCGTTCTTCGCCGCGGCGATTACGACGGTCATCTGGAGGCGTCAACCGCGGTGCGCATCACCACGCTGATGCGCTACGCGGTGGGTCTGGTGCCGCTCGACGGCTATGAGCTGGAGTTGGGCCGCGTCGGCACCCCCGAGGCGGCCCTTGACGACCTCGCGGCTGCGCTCAACGTCGGGATCGACGAGCTGACCCGCCCGATCGACGCCATCCGCCACCAGGCCAAGACCGTGACGGTCGGCATCTCCCGCTCGGACCAGACCCTGCTGGAGGCGCCGCTCATTCGGGCCGTCCTGGACGCCGGCTCCCGTAGGGACCGGCTGTCCTATTCGACGCTTCGCGCCCTGGCCGGGCTAAGCCCCGCGGTGGCCGAGGTGCTGGGCCACACCCGCTACCGGCTCGACGGGCTGGACACCATCGCGGTGGTTGACCAGGCCGGCATCGCGGCCGGCATCGTGTCGCGCACCGCGGCCGCGCCGGCGCTCGCCGGCAACAAGCACCGGGTGGCGGTGGAGCGCCGGGTGCTGGCCGCCCGGGGCCGCCACGACGGCCGCACGGTGTTATTCGTCCCCGAGGTGGCTGCGGGCACCTCGGTCGGCATCACCCTGCTGCATGTCCGCTTCGCGGATTCGCTGCCGGTGGCCGCGGCCCGGGGCGTGCTTCAGGGGTACCGAAACCGCTATTCGGAGCTACGCGACGCCGTGACCGAGACCGAGCCCACCTTCGACGAGGAACGGCTGGCCGAGATTGCGGCGGTCGACTTGCTCACCGCCCCCATAGGAGACCTAGCCGACCTCTGGCGCTCCTGAGAGGCCGAGCGGATGGGCCACAGACAAGAAGGACTCGGCAAGAGGCCGAGCGAGGCCGTGGCCCGAGCGGCCCGTGAGCGCAGCGAACAAGAGCGGGAAATGCTACGCCGCACCGCCAGGAAATGGCATCTATCAGCGCGGCCAACGGCTGGATGGCCGCAGGCGTCATCGACCACGCCGCCGCACCGCCAGGAAATGGCATCTATCCGCGCGGCCCCCAAGTCCGGCTCTCGCCGCGGTTGCTGTCGCAGTTGCCGATCGTCGCGACGAGAGCCGACGGCGATGGGCTGTCGGTGCTTCGGTATCGTTGTGGGTGTGAAAGAGGGCGCCAGCGGCCTCTCCGATGCCGGGGTAGTGGGGATTGGCACCGATCTCGTCGACGTCGACCGCTTCCGCACGGTGCTCCGGCGGCGACCATCGGTGGCCGAGCGCCTGTTCACGGCCCGCGAGCGGACCTACGCGCAGCGGGCTATCGATCCGGCTGTCCGGCTGGCCGCCCGGTTCGCGGCCAAGGAGGCTGCCCTGAAGGCCCTCGGCTACGGCCTTGGGGGGATGCGCATGGCTGACATCGAAGTCGTTCGCGACGACGACGGCCGTCCCGAACTCGTGCTCCACGGCGACGCCCGACTGAAGGCGGCCGGGCACGGCGTCGGCCGCTGGCTGGTATCCCTGTCCCACACCGATCACCTCGCTCAGGCAACCGTCGTCGCGCTGGCCCGATGATCCCGGTCGTCACGCCGGCTCGGATGGCTGAGATCGACGCGGCCGCGCCCGAATCGACCGGGTTGCTGATCGAGCGGGCCGGCGCGGCCGTGGCCCGCGCCGCGGTGGAGGTGATGGGCGGACGGTACGGACGCCGCGCAGTGGTGCTGGCCGGTCCCGGCAACAACGGCGCCGACGGCCGGGCCGCGGCCCGCCGGCTCCGTCGAGAAGGTGTGCGGGTTCGCGTGTTCTCCGCCACCGACGCTCCCCAGTCGCTGCCCCCGGCGGACCTTTACATCGACGCGGGCTTCGGCACGGGCCTGTCGCGGCCCTACGCGCCGCCGGAGCGTGGCCGGCCCGATGCGCCGGTGCTGGCCATCGACGTACCGAGCGGTCTCGACGGGCTTACCGGCGACGTCTTGGGCGGACCGGTGTGGAAGGCAGAGCGAACGGTCACGTTCGCGGCGCTCAAGCCGGGCCTGCTGTTCGGCGAGGGTCCGGCCTCCTGCGGCGCCACAACCGTTGCCGACATCGGCCTCTCCGTCGGCGATGACGATGGCGATGAATGTGCGCTCTTCACCGACGGCGACGTCGCTGCGCTGCCCGCCGGCACGGGCGCCACCCACAAGTGGAATGCCGCCGCGCTGGTGGTGGCCGGTTCGCCCGGCATGGGCGGTGCGGCGTCGCTGGCCTGCTCCGCAGCGCTGCGCAGCGGAGCCCGCATGGTCCATCTCAGCGCGCCCGCCTCGGCGGGGGTGGCTTCGCCCATCGAGGTGGTGCGATCCGAGCCGCCGCTGGCGGTGGACGCCAGTCGCTTCGCGGTGTGCGCGGCCGGACCGGGGCTGGGCACCAGCGAGCGGGCCGCAGCCCGCCTAGCCGACGCGCTCGCGCTCGGCCTGTCCACAGTCATCGACGCCGACGGCCTGCGTTTGTTGCATGACCCGGCAGTGGCCGCGGCCATGGACCAGCGCCGGAGTCTCTCGGCCCCTACCGTTCTAACTCCCCATGACGCCGAGATGGAGGCTCTAGTGGGGTGCAGGCCCGGCCCGGACCGGATCGCCGCGGCCCGAGCGGCCGCGGCCCGCCTGGACGCCGTGGTCCTTCTCAAGGGAGGGCCCACGGTGGCGGCCGACCCGCAGGGGCGCACCAGGATCATCTCCAGCGGCGATGCCCGTCTGGCCGCGGCCGGCACCGGTGATGTCCTCACCGGCATGATCGCGGGCCGCTTGGCCGGCTTCGGCCCTGAGCGACTGGTCGATCGAGTCGCCGAGGCTGCGCACCTGCACGGAAGAGCCGCATCCGCCGTCGGAGGGGCGCGGCTGGTGGCCAGTGATCTCCTCGGTGCGCTGAGGACTGTCACACCGTGAGTTCGCTTGGTCTTCGGCGGGCGTGTCGCGCCACGCGCCGTGAGCGCCACCGGACCGCCGTGCGGGCTCGACCGCTGTGAGCGCTGCCAGCCTGTCCGCGCGCGTGGCCAGGGTTCGGCCCGCCGCCATCGAGGCCAATGTCCGGCGCCTTGTCGAGCGGGCCGGCACGGCGGCCCTGTGCGCGGTGGTCAAGGCCGACGGCTACGGCCACGGTGCGGTCACTGCGGCCACAGCCGCTCTGGCGGGGGGCGCGTCCTGGCTGGCCGCGGCCACGACTCCCGAAGCCCTGGAGGTGTCCGAGGCGGCTGAGAGCGCCGGCAGCGATGCGCCTGTGCTCATGCTGTCGGAGATCGCGCCCCGACTCGCGGCCACCGCCCCGGGCCGGTGCCCGGGCAGGGTCCGGTTCACAGTGGCTTCGGTCGCGGGAATCCAGGCGATGGCGGCCGCACCGGGGCCCGCGCGCGCCATCCACCTGAAGGTGGACACCGGCATGCACCGGATGGGTGCGCTGCCCACCGAGCTGGACTCAGTCGCTGAGGCCCTTCGAGCGGCCGGAGACCGACTGCGCCTTGAGGGTGTGTGGACGCATCTCGCGATCGCGGACGCCCCGAGCGACCCCTTCACAGCGAGGCAATTGGCCCGCTTCGATGAGGCGCTGGCCGGGTTGCGTCGAAACGGCCTGCCCACCGGTGTCGTGCATGCCGCCAATTCGGCCGGGCTGCTGGCCCACCCCGACTCCTGCCGCGACCTGGTCCGGGCCGGCATCGCCATCTACGGCGTCCCGCCGTCGCCCGAGCTTGAAGGCGTTGTCTCGCTAGAACCGGCGCTGGAGTTGGTGTCGCGCATCACCGCGGTGCGCAGGGTTGCACCCGGCGAGAGCGTGTCCTACGGACGGCATTGGTGGGCCACCGAGCCGACCCGGGTGGCCACGGTCGCCATCGGCTACGCCGACGGCATCCGGCGCGACAGCGGCGCCGCCGGCGTGGAAGTGCTGGTGCACGGCCGCCGATGCCCGATAGTGGGCACGGTGACCATGGATCAGCTCATGGTCGCACTCGCCCCGGCCATTGCCGACGAGGCCACGGCCGGCGACGAGGTGGTGCTCATCGGTCGCCAGGGCAGCGAGGAGATCACCGCGACCGAGGTGGCCCAGCGGCTCGGCACCATCGCCTACGAGGTTCTGACGTCGATCTCGGCCCGAGTGCCCCGAGTCACGGCCTAGCCCGGAGTTGAGCCGACGGTGAAGCCGGCATCGATATTGATGTAGTTGTGCACCTATATGGGAGACAACTACGTCAATTTCATCGAGCGCGCGCCGGGAGGTGCCGCCGGCTCTCTGTGCCGTCACTAGGATCCGAGCGCGATTGACGGAGGCTGGGACAATGTCTGTCGACTTACAGATCCGTGGAGTGGAGATCGGTCATTGGACCGATCCGGCGGCTTGCACCGGTTGTACCGTGATCGTGCTCCCGCCCGGCACCACCGCCTCCGGCGAGGTGAGGGGCGGCGCCCCGGCCACCCGCGACTTCGCCCTTCTGGCGCCGGAGCGGCTCGTCGACTGCGTCGACGCGGTCGTCCTCACCGGCGGCTCCGCCTTCGGCCTGGCCGCGGCCGACGGGGTGATGGAGGTCCTCGAGGCCGAGGGCCGGGGGTTCGACACCCCCCACGGGCCGGTGCCGATCGTGGTGGCCATGGCCCTGTACGACCTCGGCGTGGGCGATTCGGCCGTCCGCCCCGGCGTCGCCGCCGGTCGTCATGCGGCCACGAACCGGGCCGCTTCCTCGGAGACCGGCTCGGTGGGGGCGGGCACCGGCGCGACGGTGTCGAAGTGGCTGGGCGCCGAGAACGCCGAGCCTGGTGGGCTGGGGGTGGCCACGATCCGGCGAGACGATCTGGTTGTCACTGCGGTCGTTGCGGTCAACGCCGCGGGCAGCCCCCGCCCGGCTGCCGAGGAAATGCTCGAACAGATCGCGGACGGAACCTTCGAGCAGTGGCCGGCCCGGGCGGATCCGTTCTCCAACACGACGCTGGGGGCAGTGGTCACCAACGCCGCGCTGTCCAAGCTCGACTGCTTCTGGGTGGCCCAGGGAGGCCACGACGGCCTGGCCCGCGAACTAGTGCCGGCCCACACCCGCAGCGACGGCGACGCGGTCGTGGCCGCGGCAACCGGCGAAGTGTCCGCCGGCGCCGACGATGTGAGGCTGCTGGCCGTGGCCGCAGTGGTCAAGGCGGTGCGCGGCGCGGTCGGTACGCTCGAAGGGTGACAACGCCCCCGTCCGCTGCCCTCGCGCCAGGTGTGGATGCTCGCGTGTAGGACTGCCGGGGTCGACGAGACGAGGGCGCTCGGCGCGGCCGTCGCCACCATCGTCTACACCGGCGACGTGGTCGTTCTGGTGGGGGACTTGGGAGCAGGCAAGACTGCCTTCGTCCAGGGCTTCGCGGCCACCCTGGGCGTGACCGCCCCCGTCACCAGCCCCACCTTCACTCTGGCCAACCGCTATGAGGGGCGACTGGTGGTCAACCACCTCGATGTCTATCGCTTCGACTGCCCCGAAGAGGTGAGCGACCTGGCCTTGCCCGAAGTCCTCGACGAGGGCGTGACCCTCGTGGAGTGGGGCGACACCATCTCGTCGGATCTTCCGCCCGAGCGCCTGTCGGTGACGATCCGCTTCGGTCGCGGCGACGACGATCGCAGCTTCGAGCTGCGGGGCCGGGGCGAGGCCTGGCAGCGCCGCGCCGACCGGTTGGCGGCTGCGCTCGCGCCCTGGGCCTCTCCGTGCTGATAGAGGCGACTCGGCGGGGCCGTGCCCGGCCGCTGGTGTGGCCATGTCCTGGGGGCTCGCTGTGCTGATACTCGGGATCGAGTCGGCCACCGGACGCGTGGGCTGCGCCATCGGAGGCCACGAAGGTGTGCTGGCCTCGGTTCAGGCCACCCGCGAGCGCCGTCACGCCGAGTTGCTCGCTCCCCAGATTCAGGCGGCCTGCGCCCATGCCGACGTCGCCCTGAGAGACTTGGGCGCGGTCGCGGTCGATGTCGGCCCGGGGCTCTACACCGGCCTGCGGGTGGGGGTGACCACTGCTGTCACAATGGCGCACGCCCTGCGGGTGCCCATGGTCGCGGTCAGCAGCCTCGACCTCATCGCCTACCCGCTGCGCCATACCGGCCGCACCATCGCGGCGGTGATCGACGCTCGCCGGCGCGAGGTGTTCCACGCCCGGTACAGCTGCCTGCGCGGAGGGGTGCAGCGCCTCAGCGAGCCCATGGTCGGCCCTCCCGACGATGTCGTGTCGCAGATGCTGGCCGGCAGCGACGAGACGCTCGTCGTGGGGGACGGCGCGCAGCGCTACGCCTCGATGTTCGAGGGGCGGCGCGGCCTGGAGTTGGCCGACCCGGGCTTCGCTTACCCTTCGGCTGAGTCTGTGGTGCTGCTGGCCCACGCCCTGGCCGTGCGCGAGGAGTTCGTGCGACCCGACGAGATCGAGCCCCTCTACCTGCGCCGGCCGGACGCGGAGGCCAAGTGGGCCGGCAGCGGACCGTGACCGCGGGCGACGCGATCCCGGGCGCGGCCGATGGGGCCCCTGCGGGTGGTGAGCCGATCCTGGGGATCGAGACGTCCTGCGACGAGACGGCCGCGGCGGTGGTCGCCGGCGGGCGGCAGGTGCTGTCGTCGGTGGTGTCGAGCCAGATCGATCTGCACGCCCGCTACGGGGGCGTCGTCCCCGAGGTGGCGGGCCGGGCCCACGTCGAGCGGCTCGCCGGTGTAATGTCGCAGGCGCTGGCGGAGTCGGGGGTTGACGACTCCGACATCGCCGCGGTGGGGGCCACGGCCGGACCGGGCCTGGTGGGGGCATTGCTGGTCGGCGTGTCGGCGGCCAAGGCGCTGGCGCTCGTCTGGGACGTGCCGTTCGTGGCCGTCAACCACCTCGAGGCTCATCTCCACGCGGCCTTCCTCGAGGAGCCCCATATCAAACTGCCGGCGGTGGTGGCCCTGGTCTCGGGTGGCCACACCATGCTCGTGCTGATGGAGGATCGCCTGCGCTACCGGGTCCTGGGCGCCACCCTCGACGACGCCGCGGGGGAGGCCTTCGACAAGGTGGCCCGCTTCATGGGTCTCGGATATCCGGGCGGACCGGCCATCGACCGGCTCAGCCACCAGGGGGATCCCGACGGCATCGCCTTCCCCCGGCCGATGCTGCACGACGGCTGGAACTTCTCATTCAGCGGACTCAAGACCGCGGTGATCAACCACTTGCGGCGCCATCCGGACGCGCCTGCCGCCGATGTGGCCGCATCGTTCCAGGAGGCGGTGGCCGACGTGCTCGTGGCCAAGGCCCGGCGGGCCGCGGCCGAGCACGGCGCGGTGGGTCTGTGCCTGGCCGGCGGGGTGGCCGCCAACAGCCGGCTGCGGGAGATGACGCTCGAAGCGGGCGCCGCCGACGGGCTCGCCGTTCACGTGCCGAGCCGGGCCATGTGCACCGACAACGCGGCCATGGTGGCCGCGGCGGCCTGGTGGCGCCTGCAGGCCGACGGGCCCTCTCCGCTCACTGCGGGCGCGGACCCGTCGCTGGGCCTGCCGGAACGCTGAAACGTCCCAACTCGCGCGTTGTGGCCCCCCTTTGGGCGCCGTATCGTTGGCACTCGACACGGGAGAGTGCCAACGCCCGTGTCGTGGCCGAGGGCAACGACAGGCCGCCCCGGCCACAACGAACAAGCCAATCCGAGAACAGGAGTCCGGGAGGACACATGAACTTGCAGCCACTCGAGGATCGCATCGTTGTGCGGCCCAGCGACGCCGAGGAGACCACCGCCAGTGGTCTCGTCATCCCCGACACCGCCAAGGAGAAGCCCCAGCAGGGCGAGGTACTGGCGGTCGGCCCCGGTCGCCGGTCCGACGACAGCGGTGAGCTCATCGCCATGGACGTCGCAGCAGGCGACACCGTCGTCTACTCCAAGTACGGCGGCACCGAGATCACCGTCGACGGCGAGGATCTGCTGATCCTCAACGCCCGCGACGTGCTGGCCAGGGTCGTCTGAGGTCGCCGATGCCCAAGATCCTCAAGTTCGACGACGAGGCCCGACGCGGCCTCGAGGCGGGCGTCAACAAGCTCGCCGACGCGGTGAAGGTCACGTTGGGTCCCAAGGGCCGCAACGTGGTGCTCGACAAGAAGTTCGGGGCGCCGACGATCACCAACGACGGCGTGTCAATCGCCCGAGAGGTGGAGCTCGACGACAAGTTCGAGAACATGGGCGCCCAGCTCGTGAAGGAAGTCGCCACCAAGACCAACGACATCGCCGGCGACGGAACCACAACCGCCACGGTCCTGGCCCAGGCCCTGGTGCACGAGGGGCTGCGCAACGTGGCCGCCGGCGCCAACCCCATGAGCCTCAAGCGCGGCATGGACGCCGCGGTGGCCGCTGCGGTCGAATCGCTGGCCGAGCAGGCCGTGCCGGTGTCCACCGACAAGGAGAAGGTCCAGTCGGTGGCGTCGATCTCCGCGGCTGACACCGCAGTGGGAGAGACGCTGGCGGAGGCCTTCGACAAGGTCGGCAAAGACGGTGTGATCACTGTCGAGGAGAGCAACACGTTCGGCATGGACCTCGACTTCGTCGAGGGCATGCAGTTCGACAAGGGCTACCTCTCGCCGTACTTCGTCACCGACCCGGAGCGCCAGGAGGCAGTGCTGGAGGAGCCCTATGTTCTGTTGAACCAGGGCAAGATCAGCAACGTCTCGGACATGCTGCCGGTGCTCGAGAAGGTGATGCAGACGGGCAAGACGCTGCTGATCATCGCCGAGGACGTGGAGGGCGAGGCTCTGGCCACTCTGGTGGTGAACAAGATCCGCGGCACGTTCAGCTCCGCAGCGGTCAAGGCGCCCGGCTTCGGCGAGCGCCGCAAGGCGATGCTGCAGGACATGGCCATCCTCACCGGTGGCCAGGTCGTCGCTGAGGAGGTCGGGCTCAAGCTCGACTCGGTGGATTTGTCGCTGATGGGCTCGGCCCGCAAGGTGGTCATCACCAAGGACGACACCACCATCATCGAGGGCGCCGGCGACGCTGCCGACGTCGAGGGCCGCGTCAGCCAGATCAAGACCGAGATCGACAACACCGACTCGGACTGGGACCGCGAGAAGCTCCAGGAGCGCTTGGCCAAGCTGGCCGGCGGCGTGGCCGTCGTGCAGGTGGGCGCGGCCACCGAGGTGGAGCTCAAGGAGACCAAGCACCGCATCGAGGACGCCATCTCGGCTACCCGGGCCGCCATCGACGAGGGCATCGTGGCCGGCGGCGGAACGGCGCTGCTGCGCTGCCGGGCCGCGGTGGCAGAGGTCGCGGCCGGCCTCGACGGCGACGAGGCCACCGGGGCCCGCATCATCGGCGAGGCCCTGTCGGCGCCCACCCGGCTGATCGCCGAGAACGCCGGCCATGAGGGCGCCATCGTGGTGCGCGAGGTCGAGTCGGCCTCCGGCTCGCACGGCTTCGACGCGGTCGCCGGCGAGGTCACCGATCTCATCGGCGCCGGTGTGATCGACCCGGTCAAGGTGACCCGGGCCGCGCTTCAGAATGCGGCGTCGATCGCCGGGCTCATGCTCACCACCGAGGTGCTCGTGGCCGACAAGCCCGAGGAGAAGCCCCCGCCCGGTCCCCCCGGCGGAGGCATGGACGGCATGGGAGGCATGGGCGGTATGGGAGGCATGGGCGGCATGATGTAGCCGTTCGCCCCCGCGAACCTCCAAGGAGCCCGAGCGACGAGCTCGGGCTCCTGCGCGTCAAACGCGCCCGAGCGCGGGCCGTTGCTGACGGTGGACGAGGAGGTGTGGGCCGACCGGCTAGACCGGGTGTGCAAGACCGCACTCGACCACGGTCATCTCACCGCAGAGCACCTGCACGAACGCCTCGTACTTCTGCACAGGCGACAGCCGCCGCCTCCCGCGGCGTCCGCTACGCTCCAAGGGCCTCAAGGTATCAGTCATCTGACGCTCCTTTCACAGCGCCATGCTCCCACCCCGACGCTGCGTAATCAACCACCCGAAATCGGACACGATCCCAGAATCATCACACAGGGCTCGCGACCGGGGTCCCCTCACCTCCCGCGTGCTCTGCCGCTGTGCATATTTGGTTGTCCGCAAATGCTCGAAAGTTGGCCGAAGTATGTCCGGATTGCCAGCACCATCGTCCGCATGGAGATCGTATCCTATTGAGATACTACTTCTCGTCTAGACGAATTGGACGAGTAATGAAGGATAGCAAATAATGAACCGTAGATCACCGAAACCAAGAATAGCAAGATTCTGTCATTTGGCCCTTCCTTGGTGTGGAGTTGCATTTGGCCTGATGTGGCTTGTACTAGTCTCTTCCTGTGCATCTAATGATGATGCCAGGAGTCCGGTACAGCTGGGATGATGACCTCACAATGCACGTCGGGTATAATGGCCTTCGTGCAGCAGTGACGGGATAGGTACAGGTGGCTACTATGAGTGCAGGCTGCGTGAAATACCGAATGGCACTAAGGTCGGTGCCATTTCTGCTTGTTGGCACAATCTGGGCCACCTCGGCGTGTGGTGCTGAGACCGATAGAGAGCCAAGTATTGTGACTGAGCCAAGTATAGTGACTGCTCCGCTGCCGCCGGGTATCCGAGAGACTTGGTGGAACCAAACCGGACTACTCCTAACAGTGGATGAAGATGTGTGGGTCGCTCGGTTAGATCGACTTTGTCGAACCGCTGTGAAGTCGGACGAGGATTCTCCTGCGTGGAATCATGATGGGGCCTTGGCGCTGGCTGATGAGTTTCTTGCTGCAGACGGACTCCGACCGGACTTGGAGCCGGATCAACGCGAGAGTATTCGGTGGAGCGCGTCAGGTACGCTGTGGACGATGATCGTTCAACCAGGTGTGTGCTGGGATCGCGTTCCGCCGGAGTTCCTCGACGCGGGTTGGCGTGGCGACGGCTTGGTTCCCCTTAATCGGGGTGTTAAGGCCCGCCAACGTATGACAGATGAAGCGCAGGCGCATGTCGCGTCGCGGTTTGAACAGTCGTTGTGGTCGGTGACGGCGCCTCTGTCGCCCGGTTTGCGTGAAATCTGGTGGGACGGAACTGGATTGAGGGCAACCGTCAACGAGGACGAATGGGTTGATCGTCTGAGCCAGGCCTGTAAGACGTCAGGGGATGATCCGATGTGGGATCTTTCTGCCGCTGCGACGCTGGCTGAGGAGTTCGTGATCGCAGACGGGGGCGAGCCTACGGCCGACCTCGTGGAAGCAGGCGCACAGGCACTTTGGCACATGACCGTTGTGCCGCCGTCGGGTGCGTGTCCGTGGCTCTTCTCGCCGGAGACTCTCAACCCTTAGACGGTCAATGTGATGCGGCAGGTCAGTCGGGCCGCGACCGGGTGAGTTACCGCGGCGCTTAGCGGCGCCGTGCTTGCGCGGCACGTGCCTGTTGAGCAGCGTCACGCGGCGCAGATCGGCGGTCTCGTCGAACTGGAAGTCCAGGGCCCACACGTCGTTGGGGCGCTGGGCGCGCAGCCGAGCGGCGGTGCCGTCTGTGAGCCGGCGCCGCTTGGCCTTGCGCTGCGGCGGGCGCTGCAGACCCTCGTCGCGCCAGACGCGCCGTGTGCGCTTGGGGTTGGTCACCAGCCCCTCGCGGTGCGCCACAACATGGGCCTTGCGCCACCCCAGGCGTGGACGGCAGCGCGCGAAGTCCCGCAGATGCTCACGCAGGCGGGCCTCAGCGTCATCGGTGGGCGCCTTGGGGCGGCGCTGGGTCGAGCGGGGCTGTCCCACCACAGCGCACGCCCGGCGCTCAGAGACCCCGAACCGCTGCTGGACGCGCTCCACCGCGATCCGCCGACGGTCCGGGGTCACCATTTTCCCTCGGCCAACTCCTTGAGCATCGCCTTGTCCAACTCCGCCTCCGCCAACAGCTTCTCGAGCCGGCCGTTTTTGACCTCCAGCTCCTTGATGCGCCTCGCGTAGCCCGGACTCATCCCCGCATAGGCACGGCACCAGCGATGCCAAGTCGACTCGGTGATCTCCAAACGGCGCAGCACCTCGGTGAGGTCACTGCCCGAACCCAGCATCCGCTCGCCCTCACGGACCTTGCGAACCGCCTGCTCGAGGGTATGCCGTCTCCTCTTCATTGTGGTCATCCTCCCATCCTTGGGGATTCAGACCCACAACACGCGGACTCAAATCAGGGTCCCACCTCAGATGTGTTGGCCGCGAGCTGCAAGCGCCGCGTCGCTTGTCAGTCGGCAGCACTCATCACTCGACATGCTAACGCCCGTCGAGTACGAGATTCGTCACGCCACAACCGTCCGAGATCAAGCAAGCTGACCGCGCGAAACACGTGCACTAGGCTTCAGCCGGTTTGGTTGGTGCGGTGAATGAACTGGCTTCGAACCGTAGCTTCGGCTCGCGAGTTCACTTCGAGCTTGACATAAAGAGATTGGAGCTTGCGACGGATCGTGCGGTCACTGTAGCCTAGTTCCTCGGCCATCTGTACAATACTGTGTCCATTGGCAAGAGCGGCAACGAGTTGAAGCTCGATGGAGTTGAGTTCCGTTGGTGTTTCGGAGGCCAGTGCTCGAAGAGCGAGGTTCTTGGCAAGTCCCATTGGCAGCAGCGCCTCGCCGACGGCGGCTGCTCGGGCAGTCGCTACGATGATCTCGCTGGAGGTCCGAAGGTGCGCCGGGCTGGCCCCGGCCGCGAGGGCGCGGACTAGGCCATCCAGGTTGAAGTCGGGCAGCACTGCGACCAAATGGTGGCCGCTTAATGCCGAGAGGCGATCCCAGTCGGCTTCGGTCTCGCAGTAGAGCAGGATCGTGTCGGCGGCTTCAAGCTCGGTAGCGTCGTTGTTTGGGACGATCTCAATGCTCTGGGCTAGTAGTTGCGCACTGACGGCCTCAAAATACAGCGGTGGCCCCCCGATCATCACGACCTTCTTCATCTTGGCAATCGTACGCTTGATTCGGTGGATTTGTCGCTGATGGGCTCGGCCCGCAAGGTGGTCATCACCAAGGACGACACCACCATCGTGGAGGGTGCCGGCGACGCTGCCGACGTCGAGGGCCGCGTCAGCCAGATCAAGACCGAGATCGACAACACCGACTCGGACTGGGACCGCGAGAAGCTCCAAGAGCGCTTGGCCAAGCTGGCCGGCGGCGTGGCCGTCGTGCAGGTGGGCGCGGCCACCGAGGTGGAGCTCAAGGAGACCAAGCACCGCATCGAGGACGCCATCTCGGCCACCCGGGCCGCCATCGACGAGGGCATCGTGGCCGGCGGCGGCACGGCCCTGCTGCGCTGCCGGGCCGCGAATGCGCTGGTAGGCCGAGCGGGAGCGACGGCAGTCGCTACTGTGTTCGCACTGTTGGCCGGGGCGTGCAGCGGCGGTTCAAGTGACGGGCCTGGCCCAGACAGCGCCGGGGAGGCCGTCGCCAACGCTGAGCTGACAGGGGTCACAGCCATGAGGTTGGCAAACATGGACGCTTCGACGACGATCAGCTTCGAGCGGCGCCGGTAGCCTCACGGGATGGATCACCCGGCGCCGGACCCGCGCAAGCTGCTGGACCACTGGGAGGGGTGGGAGCGGGGCGAGACGCCGCCGGGCCGGGTGATGAGCGACCTCAAGACCGGCGGACTGCGTGAACTGCTCCAGAACTTGGCTGCCGCGGCGGCCGGCGGCGGGGAAGGATCCTGACCGACCGGGCCGCGTCAGCGGCGGCGGTGTTCGATCCGCCGCCGGTCCCTGCAGGCAGGGGCGGATCCCAGCACATCCCCCGCCCGGTGAATGTGCGGCCGGGCGGACCGGCGCCGTGGTCCCAGCTTCCCGAGCACGGTCGCTGTCCCAGCCTGGAACGGGTGCTGGAGGCGGTCGTCGCCGCCCCTTCCCGGCTCCTGCCATCACCGGCAACGGTGCCCCCGGGGTCGGCGCCGTCGGCGGTGCTGGTGCTGCTCTATGAGCACCGGGGTGAGCCGTGGGTGGTGCTTACCCGACGGTCCTGGCACCTGCGCCACCACGCGGGCGAGGTGTCGTTTCCCGGCGGCAGGCGCGAGCCGGGCGACGCCGATCTGTGGGCGACCGCACTGCGGGAGGCGTCTGAGGAGGTCGGCCTGGCCCCCGGCACGGTCCGGAGGGTCAGTCGGCTCGACCGCTTCGTCACGGTCGGATCCCGCTCACTGGTGTGCCCGTTCGTGGCCACCGTCGACCGACGCCCCGAGCTGGTGCCCGACCCGGCCGAGGTGGAGCGCGTGCTGCGCGTCCCGCTATCGGAGCTGACCGACCCCGAAGCGTGGCGAGAGGAGATCTGGTCGTTGGGGGAGGCATTCGGGGGCGAGCGCGCCATGACGTTCTTCGAGCTGCCGGGCGACACGGTTTGGGGCGCCACGGCGGCTGTGCTGCGCCGGCTGCTGATGATCGCTACCGGCACCGCAGACGCCCGATAGGCTCGTTCGGTGCCCGGCTTGCGGCGCCTCGGTCCCTCGGTGCCCAGCCCTATGAGCGAACCCGTCCGAAGGTCGCAGTGCCAGGGGAGTTTCAGTGGCTGAGATCGAGATTGGACTGGGCAAGTCCGGTCGCCGCGCCTACCGCCTCGATGAGATCTCCATCATCCCCAGCCGCCGCACCCGCGACCCGGAGGATGTGGACATCTCCTGGCAGATCGACGCCTACCGCTTCGACATCCCCGTGCTGGGCGCTTTCACCGACAGCGTCACCAGCCCGGCTACCGCAGTGCGCATGGGCGAGCTCGGAGGCGTCGGAGTGCTCGACCTCGAGGGTGTGTGGACCCGTTGCGAGGATCCCGAGGCGGAGTTGGCCGAGCTGTTCGCCATGCCCCTCGACACCGCGGCCGGTCGTCTGCGCGAGCTCTACTCCCGGCCGATCCAGCCCGATCTGGTGGCCGCCCGAATCTCCGAGATGGCCGCGGCCGGAGTGCGCACCGCGGGCCGGGTTCGGCCCCAGCGGGCGGTGGAGCTGGCTCCGCACGCCATCTCCGCGGAGATCGACCTGCTGGTCATCTCGGGCACCATCGTGTCGGCCGAGCATGTGTCGTCGTCCGCGGATCCGCTGAACCTCAAGACGTTCATCCGCCGCATGCAGACGCCGGTGATCGTCGGGGGCTGCGTGAGCTACCGGGCCGCCCTCCACCTGATGCGCACCGGCGCGGCCGGGGTGTTGGTCGGGGCCGGCTCGGGCCATGTCGGCACCAGCCGCCAGGTGCTGGGACTCGACGCCCCGCAGGCCACCGCCATCGCCGACGCCCGGGCGGCCCGGATGCGCCACCTCGACGAGACCGGCGTGTACTGCCACGTGATCGCCGACGGGACCATGCGCACCGCGGGCGATGTCGCCAAGGCCATCGTGTGCGGCGCCGACGCCGTCATGCTGGGCCTGCCGCTGGCCCTGGCGTCGGACTCGCCGTGCGCGGGCCGGCACTGGGATCTCTCCTCGGGGCATCCGACCCTGCCCCGCGGCCGCGTCATGGAGGTGGAGCCGAGGGGCACGCTCGCGGAGATCCTCCACGGCCCCGCCCTCGGTCCCGAGGGCACCACCAACATGATGGGCGGGCTGCGCACATCGCTGGCCAAGTGCGGCTACACCGACGTGAAGGACTTCCAGCGAGCCGCGGTCGCAATAGTCTCGCCATGACCGCCGGGGCGCGAGCCTTGCTGCCTGTGCGTAGTGCCGACTCGGCCGATCAGCGCGCCTTCCTGCAATTGTGACGAGTCTTCGCGACGATTCCGGCCCAGGCGCAACCGCTGACGGCGCGTTCGACACCGTGTTGGTGGTTGACTTCGGCGCTCAGTACGCGCAGCTCATCGCCCGACGGGTACGCGAATGCGAGGTGTACAGCGAGATCGTGCCGGCGTCGACCACCGCGAGCGAGATAGCGGCCCGCCGGCCTGCCGGCGTGATCCTCAGCGGTGGCCCGGCCTCGGTGCATGTGGAGGGGGCGCCCAGCCTCGACCCGGAGATCTACGACCTCGGCGTGCCCGTGCTGGGCATCTGCTACGGAGCCCAGCTCATCGCCGAGCAGCTCGGTGGCTCGGTCGGCCCCAACGAGCGCGGCGAGTACGGCCGGGCCGAGATGTCCACTGTGGACGGCGGCGGGATCCTGCTCTCGGATCTGCCCCCGACCCAGCCGGTGTGGATGAGCCACTTCGACGCCATCGCCGACCCGCCGCCGGGCGCGACTGTCACCGCGTCCACCGAGGCCTCGCCCGTGGCCGCCTTCGAGGACGCTGTCCGCGGCCTGTACGGCGTGCAGTTCCATCCCGAGGTTGAGCACACGCCTCACGGTCGCCAGATGCTGGAGCGTTTCCTGCGCCGCGGCTGCGGCGCAGGGCCGAGATGGTCGATGGACTCGATCATCGACGCCGCGGTGGCCGCCATTCGGGACCAGGTGGGCAACGGGCGGGCCATCTGCGGCCTGTCTGGCGGCGTGGACTCGGCGGTGGCCGCCGCCCTGGTGCATCGGGCCATCGGCGACCGGCTCACGTGCGTGCTGGTGGACACCGGCCTGCTGCGCACGGCGGAGGCCGACCAGGTGGAGGAGACCTTCGGACGCCACTTCGGGATCGACCTGGTTCGCGTCGACGCCGCCGAGGAGTTCTTCGCTGCGCTGGCGGGCGTCACCGAGCCCGAAACCAAGCGCAAGGTGGTGGGCGAGCAGTTCATTCGAGCCTTCGAGCGGGCCCGCCGCCAGGTTCCCGACGCCGGGTTTCTGGTGCAGGGCACTCTGTATCCCGACGTGATCGAGTCGGGCGCCACCGCCCACTCGTCCACCATCAAGAGCCACCACAACGTGGGCGGGCTGCCCGACGACTTGGACTTCGAGCTGGTGGAGCCGCTGCGGCTGCTGTTCAAGGACGAGGTGCGCGCCGTGGGCGCCGAACTGGGCCTCCCCGACGAGATCGTGCACCGCCAGCCCTTCCCCGGCCCCGGCCTGGCGGTGCGCATCATCGGAGAGGTGACCCCCGAGGTTGCCGACACCCTGCGCCACGCCGACGCCATCGTGCGGGAAGAGCTGCGCAACGCCGGCCTGGAGCGCGAGATCTGGCAGTCGTTCGCGGTGCTGCCCGACATCCGCACGGTGGGGGTGATGGGCGATGAGCGCACCTACGGGCGCGTGGTGGTGATCCGGGCGGTGACCAGCTCCGACGCCATGACCGCCGACTGGGCCCGCCTGCCCCACGACGTGCTCGAGGCGATGAGCAGCCGGGTCATCGCCGAGGTGCCCGGAGTGAACCGGGTGGTCTACGACATCACCTCCAAGCCCCCCGCCACCATCGAATGGGAGTGACCCCGGGCCGGATCTTTCTAGAGCTCGGCTACTGGCCGGCTAGGCGCTCCACGACGGGGGCCATTGCTTCGGCCGAGTCGCCGGTGAAGGATATGTAGGAGATCCCGCGGCGCTCTCGCCAGCCTTCGATGGCGGCCACGCACTCGTCGACGGTGCCCACCAGGGCGTGGGGCGAGGCTAGGGCCTGCTCGGCGGTGATACCGAACACGGGAGCGGCCGCAGTGGCCAGGGCGTGGGCATCGTCGGTGATGACGGCCAGGTGCACACGGGTCTGCAGTTCGATGGACCCGAAGCGTTCACCGGCGGCGTCTCGAACGACGGTGAGCTTGTTGTCGGTGGCCTCCGCAGTGGCCGTGGGCCCGGCGTGCTCGTCGATCGTCGAAGTGGTCGGTCATCACCACAGCCGAGTACCCATGTCCTCGGCCCCCCGCGCCCGCTTGGCGATCTCGGCCGGACCGTCCAGCCCATCGAGGCTGAAGCCGAAGCGAAACGGGCGGCTCAAAACGACGGTGATCCAGTACTTTCAGGCATCCGCCGAACGCTACTGGTTTGATCGCTCTGAACCATGGCGCAGTGTTATTCCAATAAATCTGCTATTGATAGAATAAGAAGGAGCATGAGTGATGCTTGTTCCAGCAGCTTGGAATAACGAACAGGACAGCTCTCATTACACCACTATTCTAGAATTACCCTCTATAGTGGAATAACAGAGAATCCAGGCTCTCCAATTGCTAGCAGACTGGAATAAGGAACGGTATGGCGAGCGAGCGGGCAGGACGGTTCCGCCGACAGTTGACCGGATACGAGGCTTTCATGCCGAAGCCTCTGCCGCCCGACCCGCCGCTGCAGTGGGACACTGGCCTGCTCGGCTTGATGTCGGAAGCCACTACGGCCCTGGGCCGACTGGACGGGTTGGCGGACAGCTTGCCGAACCCTGATCTGTTCGTGGCGCCTTACGTCCGGCGCGAGGCGGTGCTCAGCTCCCAGATCGAGGGCACCCAGTCCAGCCTTGATGACGTGTTGGCCCATGAGATGGAGGCCCGCGTGACCGGTCTACACGCCGACATCGCCGAGACGGTAAGCCACGTGCGGGCCATGCGCCTTGGTCTGAGCCTTCTCGACGAGCTTCCGCTGTCAGGTCGGCTGATGCGCAGGGTGCACGAGGAGTTGATGACGGGCGTGCGGGGCCAGGAGCGCAGCCCGGGGGAGTTTCGCACGACCCAGAACTGGGTTGGCCCCAAGGGCTGCACGCTGGAGACCGCCGCGTTCGTCCCGCCTTCTCCTGACGATCTCCCCACCTCCATCCGGGACCTCGAGGTCTATTTGAACGACAGCGACGAGCCGCCGCTCGTGGTAGCCGGACTAGCCCACGCCCAGTTCGAGACGATTCACCCGTTCCTCGACGGCAACGGTCGCGTTGGTCGCCTGCTCATCACGCTGCTGCTCGTCGAGCGCCGAGTTCTCGCCCGCCCGCTGCTGCACCTGAGTCTCTTTCTCAAAGAGAACCGTCTCGAGTACTGCGACAGGCTCAATGCCATCAGGACGAAGGGTGACTGGGAGGGCTGGCTCAGGTTCTTCCTAACCGGAGTCGCCACCACCGCGAGCGACGCCGTGCGGGTAGTGGGCGAGTTGTCGGCGTTGACCGAAGAGCACCGTCGGATCTCGACCTCCCAAGCCCTGGGCAAGTACGGGTGGCCTCTGCTGGACTTGTTGGTTGAGCAGCCGATCGTGACCATCAAGCACGTGTGCGGGCAGTTGGGCGCTACGCCATCCACGGTGGGCCGCCTGCTCGACCGTCTGGTTGCGCTGGGCATCGTGGATGAACTCACCGGCCAAAGGCGAAATCGCGTCTACCGGTATTCGCCGTTCCTAGACATTCTCGTCGACGACGCCGAGCCGGCTCAGTAGCGGCACCACCGATTCGCCGCCGGGTGCTGTCGGGCGGTGGCGTTAGGGTGGGCCGCGATGGCGGAGTCGGCGATTCTCGAGGGTTTGAACCCGGCCCAGTACGAGGCGGTCACCCATGAGGACGGGCCCCTTCTGGTGGTGGCCGGGGCCGGGTCGGGCAAGACCCGCGTGCTCACCCACCGCATCGCCCACCTGATCGAGCACCACGGCCTGTCGCCGTTCGAGATCCTGGCCATCACCTTCACCAACAAGGCCGCGGGCGAGATGCGCCACCGGGTGGGCGGACTGGTCGGCCCGGTGGCCGAGAGCATGTGGGTGTCGACGTTCCACGCGGCCTGCGTGCGCATCCTGCGCCGCGACGCGGACTGCATCGACTACCCGAGCCGCTTCACCATCTACGACCAGGGCGACGCCGTGCGCCTGTGCGGGTACGTGCTGCGCGACCTGGACCTCGACCCCAAACGGTTCCCGCCCCGCTCGATCCACGCCACCATCTCCGCGGCCAAGAACGACAACGTCACCGCGGCGCAGTACGCCGAGCGGGCGTCCAACATCTACGAGCGGCGCATCGCCGAGGTGTTCACGCACTACCAGCGCCGCCTGGCCGCGGCCGCGGCCATGGACTTCGACGATCTGCTGCTGCACACCGTCGAGCTGTTCCGGAACTGCCCGGAGGTGCTGGACCGCTGGCGGCAGCGCTTCACCCGTGTGCTGGTGGACGAGTACCAGGACACCAACCCGGTGCAGAACGAGCTGGTGATCAGTCTGGGTGCAGAGAGTCGCCAGGTGACCGCGGTGGGCGATGCCGACCAGTCGATCTACGCCTTTCGCGGCGCCGACATCCGCAACATCCTCGAGTTCGAGCGGGTTTTCGACGATGTCCGCATCGTGGTGCTGGAACAGAATTACCGCAGCACCCAGAACATCCTCGACGCGGCCAACGCGGTGATCGTCAACAACACCGGGCGCAAGCCCAAGGACCTGTGGACCGACCGGGGGTCCGGGCTCGGCATCGTCCGATACCACGCCGACGACGAGGCCGACGAGGCCCGCTACGTGGTCAGCGAGATCGTCCGGCGCCGCGACGAGGAGCAGATGCGCTTCGAGGAGATGGCGGTCTTCTATCGCACCAATGCCCAGTCGCGGGCGGTGGAGGAGCAGCTCGTCAAGGCCGAAGTGCCCTACCGGCTGGTGGGCGGCACCCGCTTCTATGACCGCCGGGAGGTTCGCGACGCCATGGCCTACCTCAAGGCGGTTGCAAACCCGGGCGACGAGGTGAGCGTGAAGCGGGCGCTGGGCGTGCCCAAGCGGGGGGTGGGTGTCACCTCGGTGTCCAAGATCGACGCCTGCGCCGCGACCGGGGGACTCACCTTCTACGAGGCTCTCCGCCACTGCGCCGAGGCTGGTGTCACCGGGCGCGCCGCGGCCGGCGTCGGGCAGTTCTGCTCGCTGATCGACGATGCCGCCTCCCTGCAGGCGTCGCCGGCCGCGGTGCTCCAGGAGCTGCTGGAGCGCTCCGGGTACCTGGACGAGCTGCGCTCGGAGAAGTCGGTCGAGGCTGAGGGCCGACTTGAGAACCTGGCCGAGCTGGTGGGCGTGGCCGGCGAGCAAGACACCCTCGACGACTTCTTGGAGGCGGTCGCGCTGGTGGCCGACACCGACAACCTGGCCGACGCGGACTCCGATGAGTCCGCGGTCACGCTCATGACCCTGCACTCGGCCAAGGGCCTCGAGTATCCCGACGTGTACATCACCGGCATGGAGGACGGCGTGTTCCCCCACGTCCGGGCCCTGGGAGAGCCCCGCGAACTGGAGGAGGAGCGCCGCCTCGCCTACGTCGGGATCACCCGGGCCATGCGCCGCCTCACCCTCACCCACGCCTGGAGCCGGCTGCTCTACGGCACCCGCCAGTACAACCCGCCGAGCCGCTTCCTCAAGGAGATCCCCGACGAGCTTGTGCAGACGGTGGACGGCTCCCGGGTCGTGCGCAGCCGCTACTACAGCCGCAGCCGGCGCGAGCGCAGCCTCGACCGGACGTCGGCCAACCGCGACGAGATCGTGGCGCGGGCCCTCGATGCGGCCCGGCGGCCCGCACCCTCACCCTCGGGCGCGGACCGCCTCGGCCTGCGGGTGGGCGACGATGTGCGCCACGCCCAGTGGGGCGAGGGCGTGATCATCGACATCAAAGGGGCCGGCGACGACGCGCAGGCCTCGGTGCGCTTCGGAAGCGTCGGCGAGAAGCAACTGCTGCTGTCCTGGGCCCCTCTGGAGAAGATCCTGAGCTAGGCGCCAGCCGTCGCCGCGGCAATGCCCCGGATCTGGGCTACGCGTCGTGGATTGCGATGCGGAGGCGCTTGTTGGCCTTGCCCTTCGACTCGGTCTTGACCACCTCGAATCGGCCAACCTCACCGGTGGAGGGCAGATGAGTGCCTCCGTCGGCCTGCTTGTCGAGCCCGACGATGTCGACCACCCGGATCTCCTGCACCGACTCGGGAATGAGGTTGACCCTGGTGCGGATCAGGTCGTCGTCGGCGAGGGCCTCGGCCCGGGGCAGGAACGAGATCTCGATGAGACGGTCGGCGGCGATCTCGGCGTTGACCAGCTCGCTGACTTGGGCCGCGAACCCCTCCGGCAGGGGATCGAACTCGAAGTCCATGCGGGCCGACAGCGGCGCCATGTTGCCGCCGGTCACCGACACGCCCCAGTTGTTGTAGATCACGCCGCACAGGATGTGCAGAGCGGTGTGGGTGCGCATCAGGGCGTGGCGGCGCTCCCAGTCGAGTTCTCCGTGCACTGCCGTTCCCGCGGCCGGGGAGTCCGGGCCGTCGAGGGCGTGCCACACCACGTCGTGGCCTCGCACGTCGGTCACCGAAGCCGAGCTGCCGTGGAAGCTCAGCGTGCCGGTGTCGTGGGGCTGGCCCCCGCCGGTGGCGTAGAAGGCGGTGGTGTCCAGGGCCACCCGCCCCTCATCGTCGACAGCGGCGACGGTAGCGTCGAAGCCCCGGCACTGGGCGTCGCGCAGGAATATCCGGTCGGTGGGGTTCACCTCAGCCATATGGGCCTCCCAGTGTGGCGTGTCACCTCGGCTTGATGTCTACCCGGACATCGCCGTCCACGATGGCCACTTCGAAGTGGCGCAGGCCGGTCCCGGCCGCGTCGACAATGTCGTCGGGGTCGCAGGTGTTGACGAAGTCGGCCTGCTCGGTTCGCCACTGGAAGAAGCAGTCGCGGTTCTGGCCCGGCCGGCGGGCCTCGAAGGCGAGCCAACCCGCCTCCTGATCGTCGCCGAGGTGCTGCAGGATGATGTCGAGGCTGCCGTCGGCGACATCTCCGAACAGGATCGGACCCCGGTCCGCTATCTCGGCACTGATCCGCCCGGTCTCCATGTCGCGAAAGTCGCGGTCGCCGATGCGGATCTCAATGTCGGTTCCGGTGCGGGTCACCAGCAGCACCGCTCCCACCAGGCCCAGCGCCACCGCCACGCCGGCCAGGCCGACCACGACGGCGGCCCGCAAGCTCGGCCGCGGTCCGCTGGAAACAGGCATCGCGGCCTAGTATCGCCTCTCGTGGACTTGTTCGAGCACCAGGGCAAGGAGTTGTTCGCCCGGTACGGGCTTCCGGTGCCCTCAGGTGAGGTGGCCTTCTCGCCCCAAGAGGCCGTGGCCGCGGCCGAAGGGCTCGGGCTGCCGGTGGTGGTCAAGGCCCAGGTCCACACCGGGGGGCGGGGCAAGGCCGGGGGCGTGAAGCTGGCTGCCGACCTCGACGCGGTGCGCGGCCATGCCGGCGACATCCTGGGCCTCGACATCTCGGGCCACATCGTGGGGCGCCTGTGGATCGAGGAGGCGTCGGACATAGCCGAGGAGTACTACGCCAGCTTCACCCTCGACCGCTCCGCCCGCAAGCACCTGGGAATGCTGTCAGCCGAGGGCGGCGTGGACATCGAGACGGTGGCCGCCCGCGATCCCGACGCCATCGCCCGCATCCACATCGACCCGGTGGACGGGCTGTCGCAGCAGGCGTGCCGGCAGTGGGTGCAGGCCGCCCGCATCCCCCAAGCCGTCGCCGGCGCCCTGGCCGGCGCCCTCGAGACCCTGTATGGCGCCTACGTGGACGCCGACGCCGACCTCGTGGAAGTCAATCCGCTGATCGTGACCTCCGCCGGTGAGGTGGTGATGCTCGACTCCAAGGTCACCCTGGACGCCAACAGCACGTTCCGCCACGACGACTACGCCCAGTACGACGCCACCCAGACCCGGGACCAGCGGGAGCGGGCCGCCCACGCCAAGGGACTCCAGTATGTGGGCCTGGACGGCTCGGTGGGGGTGATAGCCAACGGGGCGGGCCTGGCCATGAGCACGGTGGACGTGGTGAACCAGGTGGGGGGCCGGCCGGCCAACTTCCTCGACATCGGCGGCGGCGCCAACGCGGAGGTCATGGCGGGCGCGCTGGAGGTGATCAACAACGATCCCGCGGTGCGGGCCATCCTGATCAACATCTTCGGGGGCATCACCCGCGGCGAGGAGATAGCCAACGGCATCATCGAGGCGACCCGGCGGGTGGCCATCGACTCGCCCATCGTGATCCGCCTCGACGGCACCAACGCGGCCGAGGGCAGGAAGCTCCTGGAGCCCCACCTGAGCGGCTCCCTGATGATCGAGCCCACCATGCTCGACGCCGCCCGCCGGGCGGTGGAGCTGGCCGGAGCCGGAGCCGGGCAGGTGCAGCCGTGAGCATCTTCGTGGACGAGAGCACCCGGGTGGTGTACCAGGGGCTCACCGGCTCCCAGGGCCGCTATTACGGCCTGCTCAACCGCGACTACGGCACCCAGGTCGTGGCGGGCACCAACCCCCGCAAGGCCGGCTCCGACGTGGACGGTGTGCCGATCTTCGCCACCGTCGCGGAGGCCGCAGCGGCCACCGGCGCCACCGCGAGCTGCGTGTTCATTCCCGCTCCGGGCGCGCTCGGCGCGGTGCTGGAGGCGGCCGAGGCTCAAATGGAGCTGGTAGTGGCCATAACCGAGGGGGTGCCCGCCCACGACGAGGCGTTCCTGTTCAACAAGCTGCGACGCGACCATCCCGGCGTGCGCCTGCTCGGCCCGAACTGCCCGGGCATCATCAGTCCCGGCAAGTGCAACATCGGCATCACTGCCGGGCACATCGCTCAGGCGGGCGGTCCGGTGGGCATCGTGAGCCGCTCGGGCACGCTCACCTACCAGGCCCTGTACGAGCTCAAGCAGCAGAACATCGGTGTCACCACCTGCGTGGGCATCGGCGGCGACCCGGTGCCGGGCACGAGCTTCATCGACTGCCTGGCCGCGTTCGAGGCCGACCCGGAGACCCGGGCGGTGATGATGATCGGCGAGATCGGCGGATCGGCCGAGGAGGAGGCCGCCGAGTTCATCGCCGAGCACATGACCAAGCCGGTGGCCGCCTACATCGCCGGGGTCACCGCCCCGCCGGGCAAGAAGATGGGCCACGCCGGCGCCATCGTGTCGGGGGGCAGGGGCACGGCGGCGGCCAAGATGGAGGCCCTCGCCGCGGCCGGGGCCCGGGTGGGCCACAATCCCACGGAGGCCGGCGAATTGATGGTGGAGATCGTCGCCGGCCTGTAAGGATTGGCCGCGATGAATGGACCGCCGCGGGCACTGATCTCCGTCTACGACAAGACGGGCGTGGTCGAGCTGGCCGCGGGGCTTGTCGAGCTCGGGTGGGAGTTGATCGCCAGCGCGGGCACCGCGGGGGTGATCGAGGCTGCGGGCCTAGCGGTGGTGGACGTAGCCGACTACACGGGCTCACCGACGATGCTGGGGCACCGGGTGGTGACCCTGCATCCCCGTATCCACGGCGGGATCCTCGCCGACCGCGACGACCCCGCCCACCGGGCCGATCTGGAGGCCAGCGGCATCGACCCCATCGATCTGGTGGTGGTGAACCTGTACCCGTTCGAGGCGTCGCCCGGCATCGAGACGATCGACATAGGCGGTCCGACGATGGTGCGGGCCGCGGCCAAGAACCATGCCCATGTGGGTGTGCTCGTCGACCCGTCCGACTATCCGGACGTGCTTGATGAGCTCCGGTTGGACGGGCGCCTGTCGGCGGACACTCGTCGCCGCCTGGCCCGCAAGGCGTTCGCCCACACCGAGGCTCACGACACGGCCATTGGCGCCTGGCTGGACAAGCACGAGCCCGAGCCCGACGGCGCCCGGGTGGCCGATGCCGGTCTGCCGGTGGTGATCCGGCTGGAACTGGAGCGAGCCGAGACACTGCGCTACGGCGAGAATCCGCACCAGCAGGGCGCCCGGTACCGCACGAGGGGCGCACTCGGGTTCTTCGACGGGGTGGTCCAACATGGCGGCCCACAGCCGAGCTATCTCAACTTGATGGACGCCGAGGCGGCCTGGCGCCTGGCCCACGATCTGGGCGACCGCCCGACCGCAGTGATTGTCAAGCACGCCAACCCGTGCGGAGCAGCCGTTGCCGATGATCTGGCGACCGCCTACTCCCGAGCCTTCGACTGCGATGCCCGCAGCGCCTTCGGGGGAGTGGTGGCGGTCAACGCGGTGATCGACGAGGCCACGGCCGACGCCATGGTCGCCGCGGCCCAGGCCGATGTGGTGATCGCCCCCGGATACTCCGACGGCGTGATCGAGCGCCTGGCCGCCCGCCGGGCCAACACCCGCCTGTTGGAGGCACCGGAGGGCTTCATGCGCGCCGCCAGTTGGCAGCTGCGAACCCTCGGTGGGCTGGCCGATGAGTTCCTGTTGCAGACGCCTCGGCTGGAGGCCGACCCTGCTGCTTGGCAGGTGGTCGCCGTCCGAGAGCCCACCGCGGCTGAGCGGGCCGACGCGGTCTTCGCCTGGCGGGTGTGCGCTCACACCAGCTCCAACGCGGTGGTGCTGGCCCGCGACGCCACCGCCTGGGGGATAGGCGCCGGTCAACAGAACCGGATGGAGGCAGGCCAGTTGGCCGCCGCCAAAGCCGCGGGCCGGGCCGCGGGCGGCGCCTGCGCCAGCGACGGCTTCTACCCGTTCAATGACGGCATCCACGCCGCGGCCGACGCCGGCGCCGCGGTGATCGTCCAGCCCGGTGGCTCAATCAACGACGCCGCGGTCATCGCGGCCGCCGACGAGCGCAACATCGCCATGCTCTTCACCGGAGAACGCCAATTCCGCCACTGAGATGACATCTTCGACGGTTGGGGGATCATTTCCAGAGGATCAAGTACGGGATCCGGACGCGGTCGCCGACGAAGCGCTGGTCGACGCCTACCACCGTCTTCCGCTCGAACCTGACCTTGTCCAGTCCTGCGCAAGCCTTGCCGCTCTCACTGGCCATGAGTGGTAGCGGACGCTCAAGGCATACTAGACCGGTCCCATGTCACTCGAAGACCAGCTCCGGCCTGCGTAGTTACTGCGAAGATACCGCGGGCGTGCCGATCCGATCGTCTTGCGTGGGCTTGATCGTTAGTAGCCTAGAAGAACCAAGCCCCACACATTCGTATAGTTTTCTGTGACGAAGAACGACTCGAGCCGGTTCGAAGCAGCGTGAAACGCTCGAGTTGGGCGGTCCTCATGGTTGTGTCGCAATTCCACTGGAACCAGCAGTATAAGAAACGATGCGACTCTGCAAATGTGACACTTCCAGAAATCCAGAAAGTCCATGTTGTTGTTGATTGTCTTGCCTCGTTCCACCTCAAGGATCACGCCAGTGCATCCGACTTCTCGGTAGTAGTCGGGCTTGAGTCCTCTTGTGCTGTAGCTAGCGAACAATCCCTTTGATTCATCTCTGAACCCGAGCTCGGAGGTCTTCTCTCTGATAGCAGCCTGGATCTTCTGACTCTCGGACCTTGGTACGTTCGCCTTAAGAAGCTGTGCGTAGACATCAGGCCTGTTCATGTGGTCGACCAATTCTGTGACGATTCTCTGGATCTCATTCTACTCAGAGGAGGTTGCGAGATCTGATCGCACAAAGTCTCTACGCCAGATATCTCCGCATTGTTGCGGTCTGTCATATTCTGAAGTTACGGTATTTTCGGAATGGGTGGCCCTGATCGGAGTTGAGCCAAGCCAAACGTGTTCACATCCATCACTATGAGCATTGAATAGCTCGATTGCGGCGTGAACGTCACCCGGCATCGTTCCAGCCTCCAGCGGCCAGTCCGACTCCATATGCGCCAACGCTGCTCGGCGAGCATCGATTTCCTGCCAATACAGGGACAGATCTGCCCCCGTGTCCAGTGAGCGCTCAATGAGGAATACCCAAGCCTGAAGGTATTCGCCAGCGTCATCAGCTGTCACGTCTGAGCCCTCTTCGACTAGATGATCAGGCTGACTTGCTGTTTCTCCCGATGTGCCGAGGATCCTGTGGATGTCGCTCCAAGATGAGCCGTCAGCGCGCGCGGCAGCCACAGCTTGAGCGATTTGGTGTTCACAGCGGGCCTGTTGTGCGGCTGCCCGCTTGAGCAGGTACTCCGCCACTGGTCGTTCGTCATCCGGAGACGGCTCGTAGGCTTCGCAGCGGTCGGCCAGTTCGTCCGCTTCATCGAGGATTTGCTGGATAGACCGGAACATGCTTGTCATACTAGGAACTTGCGGCGAGATGACATGGCACGAACGACGAATTCAAAGCCTTCAGCGCTCGCCACCGCCACCTCCAAGAGGCGGCCGGTGTCATCGGGATCGATGAGCATTTCGAGATCTCCGAGATCGAATCTTCGCATAGGGTTCCGGTAGGCATGGAGTATGGCTCGGTCGGTGACCCCATGTCGTCGGGCGCTCCCGAGGATCACGGGGTCCACGAGGCGAAGCTACTCGCAGCGGTTCACCGGGCCAACACCGCAGTTGAGAGAGCGATCGGGTGAGCCGTCTTGAGCTTCACTCTTGTCAGCAGCCGCGGGAGCCTCACCGTTAGCATCGGCAGGCGTCACCGGAGTTCGGGTCAGCAGCCCCTCGAACCCATTCGGCGGCGGCGGGTGCGGCGGCGGGCCATGCGGTCCTCGGTTCCCGGCGTCGTCGGCGGTGTCGACTCGATGTCGGGCGGGGGTTCGTCGCCCCGCAGGGCGGCCACGATCTTAGCGGTGTGGGCCGGGGTGCTGCCGCAGCAGCTGCCGATGACGGCCACCCCCGCGGCCCGGGCCCGGTGGGCGTGGGCGGCCAGAACCTCGGGGGTGCCGTCGTAGACCAGCGCGTCGCCGCTCCACACCGGCACGCCCGCGTTGGGCTTGGAGATCACCGGCGTACCCGGCGAAGCCGCCGCGATTGCGACCACTACTGCTTCGGTGTCGGCGACGTTGTTGCCGCAGTTGGCGCCCATCGCGGCCAAGCCCAGCCCGCCCAGACGATCGGCCAACTCGACGCCGGTCACGCCCATCATCGTGCACCCGGCCGTGTCGAAGCTCATGGTTGCGGCGATGGGCAGGTCGCACGCCGAGCGGGCCCCCCGCACCGCGGCCTCCATCTCGTCGAGGTCGCTTATGGTCTCAATCCAAAGCACATCCGCGCCGCCCGTGGCCAGCCCCGCCGCCTGCTCGGCGAACGCGGCCTCGCAGGCTGCGATCGACATGTTGCCCATCGGCTCCAGCAGCTCGCCGGTCGGCCCCATCGAGCCGGCCACCAGCACCGGCCGGTCCGCCCGCTCAGTCTCGGCGTCGGCTTCGATGCGGGCGATGCGGGCCGCGGCCCCGTTGAACTCGACGACCCGATCCTGGAGGTTGTGCAGGGCCAAACGGAAGCGGGTCCCTCCGAAACTGTTGGTTATCACAAGGTCGGCTCCGGCCTGCAGGTATGCCCGGTGGATCGCCCTCACCTCCTCAGCGTGATGCACGTTCCAGGCCTCGGGAGGATCGCCGGCGCTGAGACCGACCGCGAAGAGCTGGGTGCCCATAGCGCCGTCGGCCACGAGGTAGCCCGTGGCCTCCAGGAGCGCGCCGATGGTGGCGGTCATGGACTCCGGTCCGACATGTCGCAAGTCCCCTCTTCGTGGCGTGGCCCAAAGTTGGCGGCGGTTGCCACGGTAGCGTCCGATCCTGGCGGCTCGGTTTCCCCACCAGCGATACCCTGAGAGCCATGACGCTTGCTCCTGTCAGGTCCGCCGGCCTCGACTCCGGACTCCAACTTGACGTCTCTGAGGTGGCCGGGGCTCTGGGCGCCGAAGTTCGAGGACTCGACCCCGACCGTCTCGACGAGCAGGCCGCAGCCGCTCTGCGAGAGGCCCTCGACACCCATCTCGTGCTCTTCCTGCCGGGCGTGAACCCGACCGTGGAGCAGTTGCGCGACATCGGCGCTGCATTCGGCGAGATGGAGGTGCACCCCTACATAGACAAGGTCGACGACAACACCCCCGAGGTGTGCGTGCTCGACACCTCGGCCACTCCCAAGGCCGACATCTGGCACACCGACGTCACCTACAGCCAACACCCGCCCATCGCCGCGCTGCTTCACATGGTGCAGTGCCCGCCCGCGGGGGGCGACACCATGTGGATCAACTGCTACGAGGTGCACGACTCGCTGTCGGCGCCCATGCAGGCCTTCCTGGCCGGGTTGACCTGTATCCACGACGACGGCAAGCAGGGGTCTCTGCGGGCTGAGCACCCGGTGGTGCGGGTCCACCCCGGCACCGGCCGGCGCAGCCTGTACGTGAACAAGCAGCACGGCCGGCGCATCCCGCAGCTGTCACGACCCGAGAGCCAGGCCCTGCTGGGCTTCCTGTACCGCTGGCAGGAGCAGGTCAAGTTCAGCTGCCGGTGGCGATGGTCCCCCGGAGACGTGGCCCTGTGGGACGAGCGGGTGACGCTGCACTCCATAGTGGACGACATCGGCGAAGCCGACGGCACCCGCGTGCTGCACCGGGTGACGGTGCTGGGCGACGATCCCCAACCGCCCGCCGACGCCCCGACCTGGGACCGCCACCGCAGCGACAAGACCGCGGCCAGCGGCTACTACGGCATCGCCGGCTTCGACTTCTGAACCGCGACTTCCGGCACACCGCGGACCGCCGGTAGGTTGAGCCGCCGTGCGATTCGGCGTCTTCTACGAGCTCCAGTTGCCCCGGCCCTGGACCGCGCACTCCGAGGAGCGGCTGCTGGCTGAGGCGCTGGAGCAGGTCGAGGTCGCCGACGAGGTCGGCATCGACGTGGCCTGGGCGGTCGAGCACCACTTCCTGGAGGAGTACTCGCACTGCTCTGCGCCGGAGGTGTTCCTGTCGGCCTGCGCGGCCCGCACCAAGCGCATCCGCCTCGGCCACGGCATCCGCCAGGCGCCGCCCGCCTACAACCATCCGGCCCGCACCGCCGAGTGCGTCGCCACCCTGGACCTGATCTCCGGCGGGCGGGTTGAGTTCGGCATCGGCGAGGGCGCCACCCGGCTGGAGCTCGGCGGGTTCGGCATTCCGGCCAAGCAGAAGCGGGCCATGAGCCTCGAGGCGGGCGAGCAGATCGCCAACATGATGGCCATGTCGCCCTACCCGGGCCATGAGGGCGAGTTCTTCTCGATGCCGTGCCGCGACGTGATCCCCAAGCCGGCGCAGAAGCCCCATCCCCCGATGTGGATGGCCTGCACCAACCGCACCACCATCGAGCTGGCCGCCCGCCGGGGCCTGGGCGCCCTGGCCTTCGCCTTCGTCGACCCGGCCGAGGCCCGCCACTGGGCCGACGTGTACTACGACATCATCCGCAGCGACGAGTGCGTGCCCCTGGGGCACAGCGTCAACGCCAACATCGCGGTGGTCACCGGCTTCTCGCTGCATGAGGACCGGGCCGAGGCGATCCGGCGCGGCTTCGACGGGTTCCACTTCTTCGCCTACGCGCTGCGCCAGCTGGTGGTGCACCACACCATCCCGGGCCACTCGAACATCTGGGACCGCTACGAGGCCCAGCGGGGCTCGGCCCAACAGGACGCGGTGGCCGCCGCACTGGACGCCGGCGACGACTACTCCGACACCATCGGCACCCCGGCCGACGCGGTGCGCTGGCTCAAGGAGGCCGAGGCAGCCGGGATCGACCATGTGATCTTCCTTCAGCAGGGCGGCAGGAACCGCCACGAAGACATCTGCGGAAGTCTGCGCCTGTTCGGATCAGAGGTGCTGGGCGAGTTCTCGGCCGGCCGCGAAGAGCGCGAGGCGGCCAAGGCTGACGAGTTGGCCCCCTATATCGAGAAGGCCCTGGCCCGCAAGGAGCGGATGCGCCCCCTCGAGCGCCACGAGGTCCCGGTGGTGGAGGCTTCAGTCGTGCAGGCGGGGGTTCCCACCAGCACCGTCAGCTGACTTCGAGGCAGCGTGCGCAGGTGGTGCCGCCTCGATCCTGGTCAGTTGCGAAGGGCTGCGCTCTGAGGTATCTTCCTGGGAAGGCAACTTCCCAGGAAGATAAATTAGACCACCGGCCGTCCCGAGGCACGCGGCTGGTGCAAGACCGACAGCTCCCCGCCAGCGAGGTTCGCGCATGACGATGACTGATGAGCAACTGACAGGCTGTCCCGTCGACCACGGAGCCGGGCGATGCCCCGCCTCCGGCGTGGACACGTGGGACTTCGACATGTTCCAGCGCCAGGAGCACCACGAGGCGCTGGCGCGGCTGCGAGAGACCGACCCCGGCATCCACTGGGTGGACGAGGGGGACAAGGGTTCCGGATACTGGGCTATCACACGCCAGGCCCACCTCAAGGAGGTGAACCGTCGAGCCGATGTGTTCTCGTCCAACCACAGCGGCACGCAGATGCGCGATCCCGACCAGAGCGACAGGGTGTCGGGCTTCTCGCGCGACCACACGCTGATCGACATGGACCCGCCCCGCCACACCCGCTATCGCAAGCTCGTCAACCGGGGCTTCACCCCCCGCATGATCGGCCTGCTCGAGGACTACCTCCAGAACCGCACCGACATCATCCTCGACCAGGTGGTGGACAAGGGCCGCTGCGACTTCGTGCGCAGCATCTCGGCAGAGCTGCCCCTGCAAGCCATCGCCGAGATGATGGGCATACCCATCGAGGACCGCGCCAAGGTGTTCGACTGGACCAACGCCATGATCGGCAGCGAGGATCCGGAGTTCGTCAAGAGCCGCGACGACATCCACCAGGCCGCGGCCGAGCTGTTCGGCTACTCCCACCAGCTCCAGACGGAGAGCCGCAGCACGCCCTCCGACGACATCGTCACCACGCTGCTGGCGGCCGACATCGACGGCGAGGCCCTCACCGAGCTCGAGTTCGACATGTTCTTCCTGATCCTGTGCGTGGCCGGCAACGAGACCACCCGCAACTCCATCACCCGGGGGATGATGGCCTTCTTCGACTTCGGTGACCAGTGGGCGAAGTTCACAGCCGACCCCGACCGCCACATGGAGACCGCGGTGGAGGAGATCGTGCGATGGGCCAGCCCGGTGATGTACTTCCGCCGCCAGGCCCTGTCCGACTACGAGATCGGCGGGGTGAAGATCGCCGCGGGCGACAAGGTGCTCATGTGGCACGTGGCTGCCAACCGCGACCCGCGCGCCTTCGAGGACCCGTGGCGCTTCGACATCGAGCGCACCCCCAACGACCACGTCGGCTTCGGCGGCGGGGGCCCGCACTACTGCCTGGGCACGAGTCTGGCCAAGATGGAGATCCGCCTGACCTTCCGGGAGGTCGCCCGGCGGATGCCCGACGTCCACCTCGACGGCGAGCCCGACTACCTGCGGTCCAACTTCATCGGCGGGGTGAAGCGCCTGCCGGTGGCCTACACGCCCTCGCCGTCGTACAACACCGTGCCGCTGCACCGTCTCGGCTCCGCGGCCGGCGTCTCAGGCACAGTCGGCTTCGGCGGCCACGTGGAGCGCCCAGCCTCAGGCTGAGCCGCACTCGTCAGCCGGAGGCCGCTCGCACCAGCCAGTCGAACACGGGATCGCAGTCGCGGGAGTCCATCATCTCGGGGTGCCACTGCACGCCAATCCACGGCCGGTGGCGCGACTCGATCACCTCGATTGCGCCGTCGTTGCTGAGGCCGGTGGCGTCGTAGCCGTCAGCGATCTCGTCAACGGTCTGGTGGTGCAGTGAGTTGACCAGCACCGAAGGGCCGTAGAGCGACGCCGCCAGCGAGCCCTCGGCGAGGTCGACACTGTGGGCTACCAAGTTGGGGGGCTGGTCGAAGCAGGCGTGGGGGGCGACGTGCTGGTGCAGCGTGCCTCCGCCGTGCACGTTCAGCACCTGGATGCCCCGGCAGATGCCCAGTACGGGCACTCCGGCGGCCGACGCCCCGTCGAGCAGCGCCATCTCGAACGCGTCGCGGGCCGGCTCGGGGGTGATCAGCTTGGCGCACGGCTCCTGGTCGTAGCGGGCAGGGTCGATGTCGGCGCCCCCGCTCAACAGCAGCCCGTCGAGCCGGTCGGCGTAATCGGCGGCCTCCGCGCTGGTGGGAAGGAACACCGGCAGACCGCCGGCTGCGATCACGCCCCGGGCGTAGTCGCAGAAGTACAGGTCCACCTCCAGCTCGCGCAGGCTGTCGGGCTTGACGTTGACCTGTTCGCCGGTCCTGGTGCGGCCCGAGATGCCGATCAGCGGTGCGCGGGCCATGGGCGAGAGTGTACGTTCCTGCCGTGCCCGAGCCGTCTGAGCCCGACGCCGCAGTTGCTGCTGTGGACGTGGACGGGCCGCTGGCCTGGCGTGAGCGGGGCCGCGGCGACCCCGTGCTGTTCCTGCACGGCCTCGGCGGCTCGCGCAGCTCTTGGGAGCCGCAACTGGCCGGCCTGAGCGCCGGGTTCCGATGCATCGCCTGGGACATGCCCGGCTACGGCGCCTCGGCCCTCATTCAGCCCCTGACGTTTGCCAGCATCGCCGACTCGGTGGCAGGGCTGCTCGACGCGGCCGGCGTGGAGCAAGCCCATCTCGTGGGCGAGTCCTTCGGCGGCATGCACGCACTGCACGCCGCCCTGCGCCATCCCGACCGGGTCGGTCGGCTCGTGCTGGCCAACACCAGCCCCGCGTTCGGCCTCGACGGCACCGACCCCGACGCCTGGCGCGGCACCCGCCTCGCCCCACTGGACGCAGGACTCACCCCCGCCGACATCGCCGAGCAGGTGCTCACCTCAGTGGCGGGCCCGGCTCTCAAAGACGATGTGCTGGCCATGCGAGTCGCTGGATTCGCCCGTATTCCGGCGGCGGGGTTACGGGCTGCCGTCGAGTGCCTGCCCACCCACGACGTGCGGGACCGGCTGGGTGAGATCGCCTCGCCTGCGCTGGTGATCGCAGGGGAACTCGACACCGAGACCCCCGTTGCCTACTCCCGAGTCCTGGGGGACGGTCTTTCCGACGCGGAACTGATCGTGCTCGAGGGCGTAGGGCACCTGGCCATTTCAGAATCCCCCGGCGCCTTCAACAACCTGGTGCGCGATTTCCTCAGTTCTGGTCAAGCGGCAATGCCCGGAACGCGGATCTGACACGACGACACTCGCTCTGCGAACCACGCCGACTCGAAGTAGGTGACGCCGCCGATCTCGACCGTAGTGTCCCACGGTGGAAGCAATGTGGTGGCGTCGAATCGGTACGCGACCACGACGGGCCTCTCATCTGTTGCCGGGGTGGAGGCCAACATGAGCAGCACTTCCGCCTTGCCATCCTCGGGAATCGTGCCTACCAACGCCTGGGCCTCCTCGGTGCGCCGCATTGTCAGCGTCATCGACGCCGTATGACGCCCGGGCATCGGCTGCGGTGATCCGTCGATCTGCTCGGTCCGAACGGTGGTCGAGCGGGCGAAGCTGAACGAGTGCAACTCTCCGCTCCAGTCTCGGCCGTCGATACCGAGCGCGAAGTGCCGTTCAGGCATGGGCGGCGCCCTGGATCTCCACTGTGACGGTCTCCTCCAGATCGAACGACAATGAGTCGGGCCACTCGATCAGGTCGAACTCATCTTCCACCAAAGGGGGGAGATCGGAGTCGGTGTCGAACAACACGACCTTGAGCAGCCCCTCGCTCCACTTGACAACGACCCGGCCCTCAGCGGTGCGCTCCACGGAGTCGAGTACCAGCGCCGCGTGCCCACGTCCCGCGACTTCGGGCGGCTCGTAGCGAAGCCTGCTGCCCGGGCGGAGTTCCTTGGCTGCCATCTCGGCGGTCTCGGACTCTCGAAGCGACATGTCAGTCTTCATTGTATTACCCCTATTGCCCCGCGTATCTGGAAGCCTCCTGCGCTTCAAATATAATCATACTGCCTAAGATGATATAAGTGAGCCGAATGCCGATCGCGATGGAGAGCAGACATCTACGCTCGGGACTCTGTGACCTACGGCAGCGGTAGCCTCCGCCGCGGTGACGGCAGACATCCTCACGCCGCCGCGGGCAGAGTTGGTGGCACGCATGGCGGCCCTCGGGCCGCGCTTCGCCGAGCGGGCCGAGGCCCACGACCGCGACGCCACGTTCCCCACCCAGAACTGGGCCGACCTGCGCGACGCCGGCCTGCTCGGGCTGTGCATCCCCCTCGCCGACGGCGGGCTCGGCGGCGACTTCGTGGGCTACGCCCTGGTGGCCGAGGAACTGGGCCGCCACTGCGCCACGACCGCGCTCACGTTCAACATGCACACCGCCACCGCCATCCTCGTGGGCCAGGTCGCCGACGACCTGGACCTCAGCGCGGCAGAGCGGTCACTGCTGGAGGAGCGGCGAGCCGAGCTGCGCCGCGGCATCGTCGAGAACGGCACGATCCACAGCCAGCCCTTCTCTGAGGGAGTGGCCGCGGGCGCCACCGCCGGCTACTCGACGAGAGCACTACCCGTCGAGGGCGCCGACGGCGGCTACCGGGTGACGGGTCGCAAGATCTTCGCTTCGTTGTCGGGGGCGGCCCACATCCACAACGTGTTGTGCATGGTGCCCGGCGACGAGCGGATCCGCTTCATGGGCGTGCCCGCCGACGCGCCCGGCGCGGCCATCGAGGGGGAGTGGGATCCGCTGGGGATGCGGGGCACCGACTCGCGCACCCTGGTGCTGGACAACGCCGTGGTGCCTGCCGGGAACGAGTGGCTCCCGCCGGGTGTGTTCGACCAGGCTGCGGCTCGCTGGCCCTACTTCTACATGACGCTGTCGTTCGCCTACATGGGCCTGATGCGGGGCATCCTCGACGCTACGGCCGCCTACCTGCGCGGTGACGGCGGAAGGGGCCCGGGCCGACGGGACCATCCGATCAAGCAGCAGGGCTGGGCCCAGATGAACTTGATCTACGACCGGGCCCAGTCCCTGACCTACCGGGTGCTGGGCGAGTGCGGCATCGATCCCAGCGCCGAGCAGGTGCGGCGGGCCTGGTCGTCGGTCGTCACCGTCATGGAGGGAGCCCCCGCAGTGGCGTCGCTGGCCCTGCAGGTCTGCGGCGGCCGCAGCATGCTGCGCCCCTCCTATCTGGAGCAGGCCTACCGCGACGCCCGCTGCGGGGCCGCCATGCTGCCCTGGAGCGTGGAGGTCTGCCTCGACCGCCTGGGACGCACCGGTCTCTACCCCGAACAGGACGAAGTGCCCGTGTGATTCGCGGGGCGGCAGGGCGCGACCGTCCGGTTGCCCCGGCGTGACCGCGACCGCGGGGCGCAGTACCGTTTGGGACCGAACGTTCACCGCCCCAAGACCAGGGAGCCGACATGACCGACTGGGACCGCGTCCGGGTGCTCTGGCCCGACCACCTTGGGCTGGCCCGCGGCAAGTATCTGCCGGCCCGGCTGGCGCACAAGGGCACCAGCCACTGCGTGTGCGTGTTCGCGCTCGGCTATGACCGCAGCATGGTTCCCGCGCCGGGCGCCTACCTGCTCGACGGCCTGCCCGACACCCAGATCAGCTTCGACACCGACGACATCCGCCAGGGTTGGGACGACGACGCCACCGGTGTGGTCATCGGCGACCTGTCGATGCACGGCGAGGCCCTGCCGGTGTCGCCGCGTGAGGCGCTGCGCCGGGCGGTGGCCGACTGGGAGGCCCTCGGCTACACGCCGAAGGTCGGCATCGAACTCGAGGCCTACGTCTTCAGCGGCGGCTTGCAGAGCCCCCAGCCCTACGACACGCCCGGCGCGATGGCGTACGGCACCGGCCCCGCCACGGACCCCGCTGGGGTGATCACCTCCGTGATGCGCCGGGCGGAGGCCTCGGGCATCGCGATGGAGTCGGTCAACGCCGAGTACGACGAAGGCCAGTTCGAGCTCACCCTCGAGTACGGCGACGCCATGCGGGCCGCCGACGATGCGTTCCTGTTCCGGCTGCTGGCCCGCGAGACGGTGATGACCGCCACCGACGCCTCCGGCCGGCCCCTGGGTCTGGACCTCACCTTCCTGGGCAAGCCCTTCCCCGGCATCTCCGGCACCGGCGTCCACGTGAACTTCTCGATGGCCGACGCCGGCGGCCACAACGCCTTCTCGGACGCGGGCGGCGCCCACGATATGTCGGATCTGGCTCGGGGCGCCATGGCGGGCCTGATCCACCACCATGTGGGGATGACGGCGCTGGCCGCGCCCACCGTGAACGCCTACCGGCGCCTGCGCCACGGCGAGCTCAACGGGTACTGGGCCAACTGGGGCGTGGAGCACCGCTGCGCCGGCAACCGCGTGCCCCGGGGCGCCGGCTCCCACATGCGCATCGAGAGCCGCATCGGCGACGGCGCGGCCAACGTCCACACCCTGGTGGCCACCGTGCTGCAGGCGGCCCGCCTCGGCGCCGTCGGCGGCCTGGAATGCCCCGATCCCATGACCACCGACGGCTTCGACGAGGTCGACACCGACGTCCACTGCGCCCACAGCCTGAGCGCGGCCCTCGACGACATGGAAGCCGACGAGGCCCTCTGCCGGGCGGTCGGCTCGGAGCTGTGCGCCAACTTCGTGTTCAACAAGCGCGCCGAGTGGGACCGCTACACGGATCAGGCGGGCGACGGCATCGTCGGTGATTGGGACGCGATCACCGGCAGCGAGCCCGTGTCCGAATGGGAGTTCAAGCAGTACCTGCCCTACCACTGAGCTCCGGATCCCGATGGCCTCGACCCTGCGGAGAAGGTGGTAACCCTGAAATCCTCACCGCCCCACCGCTGAAGGAGGGCAAGCTCTACCGGTGGTTGCGGCTTGCGCAGTCGATGTCGTCGAAGCTGCTACGATAGCCTCATAGAGCCTGCAGTGTGATGCGACGCTGAGAACGGAGTCCGAGGTGAAGAAGCCCGAGCGGAATGTGAGCCATGGTGTGGCCTTGGCGGGGGCCTGCGCTGTGGTCGCTCGGGAATGGCGTTTCTGAGTCCCGCGCGTGGGCGCGCCGTTCGTCGGGCATCAGCGACCGTCAAGTGCGGTCACGGGAGCGCAGCGAGGCTAACGAGGCGTCCGGCGGGGCTCTTTGGCTTGATCTGTCTGCGCGCCTGAGTTCCAGGCCGGGAATTCGCATGTCGGCGCCTGTGGGGATGGCGAGGTCGGCGGAACTGCCGGTGGGTGCTCATGTTGTCGATGCCTGCTGTGGCGCTGCCGAGGCGCCGCTTGGGGAGCTGTTGTTGGGGCGGCGATCGCTGGGGCGTTGGCGTCGGCGGTCAGTTCTGCGGCATGGGCCCAGAGGCTTAGGTCGTGCTGTTGGCATGGTGGCGTTGGTCTGTGCGTTGGCGGGCTGCGGTCGGAGTGAATCACAGCTGCAAGAAGCAGTCGGCACTTTCGAGGCGCCGGTCGAGTGGGTTGAATTAACTGAATCGACGATGTCGGGCGAGCAGCGCGAGGGTCTCTGCATCGGATCGATAGATTGCCACGTTTCTCTTGTGATTCAGTGGAGAGCACCGGAGAAGCCGACTCTGGCATCGCTGAAGGCCGCTGCGGATGCTGCAGGTTGGGAGCGGATCGAATCTGATCGAACGTGTGAAGACGATGGTGATTACTGCTCGCTCCGAGCCCAAGTCGGCGATGTCACAGTCAATCTTGGACGTCGTCCCAATGCTGGCTCATGGATCGTCAGATTGTCAGGAGAATAGAATGGTAGGGAGAATGGCATGCATACGCATAAAGGAATTCAGATGCAATTGATTCATGATCGTACCATGCTTTCTCCTAAGAGAGAGAGTGTAAGTAATGCCACGCATGGTTCGACTGCTATTGAGGAGAGTTGCACGACTTGCTGGCGCTTGCTTCCGTAAACCTCTGGCACTCAAACGATCCGCGTATCAGTTTCTCGGTCTCTTTATTGTTACTGCGCTTGTCCTTAGTAGTATTATACTGCACAATCGCTCAGCGCGAGCTAATGGTGATGAAGTTATCTGTCACGACGTTACTGTAGTATGGGCTCGAGGTTCTGGTCAGATTACTGGTGCTGACGAATATGTGCAGTTCGTTTCTGACATCCGTGGAGACCTTTCGCTGCGTCAGCCAGACATGAGAATTCATGAATATGAAGTCGGAGAGGTTTCGCCAAAATCAACATGGCGGAGCAGTCAAGGGCTTCAGGAGTACCCGGCCGTGGATGCTGACTTGGACAACCGGCCATCATGGCCGATCTGTCGCATCCACCGGTGGAGGTCACCGAGTGAGGCGTCTGGAGCGGGCCGCGGTCGCGGTTCGGCAGCACATGGACGCCCCGCTGCCGCTAGGGCTCGACAGCAGCGAGCGTCACATGCTGGCCCGGCTCAAGGCTGGAGCGGCGATAGCGGATCTTGCGGCCGAGATGGGACACTCGGAGCGTTCGATGTACCGGGTCCTGGCCCGCCTGTGGGACAGGCTCGGCGTACCGAATCGTGAGGAAGGCGTGCGCAAGGCTGCTGAGGAAGGCCTGGTCGACTGAGCGCAGGCGGGAGTGCACCCGCCTTGCGGCGCTCGGTAACGCCGCTCATACGAAGGCGACGCAGGTCTCGGCGACGGTCTGGAGCACCGCCCCCTGGCTGAACTGGAGCTTGTACTGGTGAACGATTTCGTCCAGCAGCGTCTTGGCGTCGCCTCCGGGCGGGGCCAGGATCACCAGCAGCTTCGAGCGCTCCTTCTTGATGACGCCGTCGGAACTCCGCCACTGGCCCCTGGCGTCGAGGGCGGTGAGCCCGTCGGGGAATCTGGGGGTCACCTCCTCGGCCAGGAAGGCGCTCCAGGCCGCGTCGTCCACGATCTCGCCGTCGGGACCCCCGCGGCCCATGAAGAGCTCGTACTCGCCCCACCGCTCGGTTCCCTCCGGGCAGCTGAGCGCTCTGGTTCCCGAGCACGCCGCCGCCAGGACCATCACACACAGCGCACCAGCCAGTGCGATCCTGCAGCCGGTCACGCGATCGAGCCTACGAGTCAGCCACCTCGTCTAGGAACCAGTCGACCAGGGCCGTGCACTGGCGGGCGTTGCGTCTCTCGTGCCGGCGCACTTCCTCCAGCAGGGCTTCCCGGCTCTGACCATGCTCGGCCAGGTACTCCTCGTCTGCCTCCCACAGGAAGCCCTCGAGGTGGGCGTAGGTCACCTCGGGATGGAACTGGGCACCCACGCAGCGGCCCAGCCGGAACAACTGCACGGCGTTCTCGTTGACCGCCAGCACGTCTGCCTCCGGCGGAGGGGTGAACCGGTCGTGGTGCCATTGGAACCAGGGCCCGGGTCCGAGCGGATTGCTGGCCCCGTTGCGCGAGTCGTCGGGCTCGTGGATCTCGTACCAGCCGATCTCGGTCACCGGCGCCTGCTCGACGGTTCCGCCGAGGGCCGCAGCCAGCAGCTGGCCGCCGAAGCATACGCCGAGCATGGGAGTGCCCCGCTGGCGGGCCGCTTGCACCATGGCGATCTCGTCAAAGATCCAGCTGTCGATCTCGTCGGTGTTGGTGAGTGAGCGGATCGAGCCCATCGGCACCAGCACGTCGTAGTCGTTGGCGTCGGGGAAGGGCGCGGCGTCGTTGGGGCGGTCCAGGTCTGCGGTCACCACATGTTCGTGCACGTCGTAGGCCCGCTGCGCCAGCCGCTCGCCCACCAGCGCGCTGGTGCCCTGAGGCTCGTGGGCGAGCACCAGGGCCCGCCGCGACTTGCTCACCGATCAAACCATACGTGGGCCTGGCCCGTGCCCGACACCGACTCGTACTGTCCGAACTGGACGCCCCGCGCGGTGCAGGCCGGTCCGCCCAGGGCCCCCACCATGATCAGGTAGTGGCCGAAGTAGCCCTCGGGAGCGTGGCGGGAGTATTCGGGCAGGAAGTCGATGATGGCGGCGTGGTCGCCGGCGGCCATACAAGCGAGCACCCTGCGGTCGGCCGCGGCCGCCTCGGGGGTGCGGATGTGGAGCTCGGGATCGGCGCCCTCGTGGTCGCGGAACTGCCGCAGCGGCCAGAAGCGGTGGCTGAGCCCGCCGCTTGCCAGCACCACCACCCGGCGGTCGACACCAGCCACCGCGGAGGCCAGAAGCTGGCCGGCCAGCAGGAAGTCCGCCGGCTCGGCGGTCTGGCACACGCCCATCGACACCCAGCGCTCCTCGCCCTGCAGGAAGCCGAGCAGGTTGATTGTCGGGTAGTGCACCGGCAGGTGGGGGTCGTCGATGGCCGTCACCCAGGCGTCGTGGCGGCCGGCCGCGGCCGCCGCGAAGGCGTGGGCCAGCTCGGGGTCGCCGGGCATGTCGTAGGGCATGGCGCACATGCCTCGGGGCAGTTCGTCGGAGGTGAACATTCCCTTGCGCCGCTCATGGGCGGAGATCACGTGCTCGACGGTGGTGAACCAGTGGGTGTCGACAACCACCACGGTGTCGGCCGCGGCGGGAGCGAGGCGCTCGGCCCGCAGAGCGTGCAGACCCGCGAACAGGGAGGTGTCCTCGCCGCCGTTCAGAGCCCGCCGCTCGCTCTCGGGCATCACCAGCGGCGGCACGTGCGACACCAACGCGGCGCCCACTATCGCTCCCATGGCCAGGCCTCCCGAGACGGTCGCCGTGTCATGCCATCACCGGTGCGGCGCCCACTATCGCTCCCATGGCCAGGCCTCCCGAGACGGTCGCCGTGTCATGCCATCACCGGTGCGGCGCCACATGTTGCTCCCACGGTCAGACCTCCCGAGACGGTCGCATCATGCCACCACCCGAACGGGCAGGTGCTTGATGCCGGCGATGAAGTTGGATCGCAGGTACTGGGGCTCGCCGTCGGGCTCGAGCCGGTCGACCCGCTTCATCAGCTCCTCGAACACCAGCCGGGCCTCCATGCGGGCCAGCCAGGCGCCCAGGCACAGGTGCGGGCCGTTGCGTCCGAAGGCCATGTGGTCGTTGGGGTCGCGGGCCAGATCGAAGCGCCAGGGGGCACCGAAACCGTCTTCGTCGTGGTTGGCGGAGCAGAACCACATCACCACCTTGTCGCCGGGGGCGATTTGCTTTCCGCCGATGGCCGCGGGACGGGTGGCGGTGCGGCGGAAGTGCATTGTCACCGCGCTGGTGCGCAACACCTCCTCCACCGCGGTGTGCGTGAGGGAGGGATCGGCCCGCCAGGCTCGCCACAGGCTGGGATGGCGCATCATCGTGTCGATCCCGTGGGTCATCGTGTAGCGGGTGGTGTCGTTGCCCGCCGCGATGAGCAGGGTGAAGAAGTTCTTGAACTCGAGGTCGCTCAGCGGCTCGCCGTCGCGGGTGGGGGCCAGCAGCTGGGTGATCACGTCGTTGCGGGGGCAGGCCCGGCGCTCCGCGGCCTGGCGCTCGGCGTATTGGAAGACCCCGATGGCGGCCGGGCTGCGGAACGGCATCAGCCGGAACTCGTCGGTGTCGGCCGTGTCGACCACGTGGGTGGTGAACTCCGGGTCGCTGTTGCCCAGGAAGGCGTCGCCCCACTCCACCAGCTGGTGGCCGTCGGAGTCGCTGGTGCCCAGCAGCCGTCCCAGCATCCGCATGGGCAGCTTGGCCGCCACGTCGGTGACGAAGTCGAAGGCGTCGGCGGTTAGGGCCTCGTCGAGCACCTCGGCGGCCAGAGCCCGGATGGAGTCCTGGTAGGACTCGACGGTGCGGCGGGTGAAGCCCCGGGTGACCAGCCGGCGCAGCCGGGTGTGCTCGGGCGGGTCGAGCTCCATCATCGTGCCGCGGGCCTCGAGCTGGTCGTCGTCCATCTCCTCGAGGCGGATGCCCTTGGTGGAGGTGAACGTCTCGACGTCGCGGCTCACAGCCAAGGCGTCGGCATAGCGGGTGATCGACCAGAATCCGGAACTGCCGGTCTCGCGAGTCCAGTGCACCGGGTCGTCGCGGCGCAGCCGGTTGAAGGTGGCGTGGGGCACGCCGGAGGTGAACGAGTCGTGCGACGACAGGTCGGCGTCGTCGTCGCCGTGGTCGTCGAGGTAGTCGTCCACGAACGTGGCCGTCATGGTGCTCATGAGCCGGCCTTGGGGTTGGGGGCCGCCCACAGGGTGGTGCCTCCGGCCATGGACATGCCGACCTGGCGGTAGTAGCCGCCGATCATCTCGATGGGCTGCAGCCGGTGCAGCTCCTCGGTGGGGCACTCGGGCAGGACGAGCTCAGCGTCGCCCGAGTACACCGGACCGAGGTCGGCGTCGTAGCCGCGCATGGTGACCAGCTCGTCGAGCGAGTCGGAACCGTCGATCTCGATGGCCGGCATCTGGCGGCTGTGCAGCATCGGATGACCGTTGACGAAGCCGGGGGTCTCGGCCGCGCCGGTGATCGTGAACTGGGCCTCGGCGACGCGCCGGCCCCACGTGCTCAACGTGGCGCCGAAGCGCCCGTCCGGCGCCAGCCGGGGCCCGGCCCGCCCGACCGTCACCGGCCTGGTCATGGCGATCTCGGCCATCTTCTTGGGGTAGCCCTGCACGTGGCCCCGGGCCATGGCGAAGTCCTTGTCCACCCAGATGTGGGCGGCCCGGCTGTAGGTCTGATCCCGGTAGCGACAGCGCACCACCGCGAACACTTCCCGGTACTGGGCCCGCACCGGGTCGAGCAGCTCCTCGAAGGTGTCGCTGCAGCTCTGCCACTCGGCCCAGATCATGGCCACCGCGCCCGGGTCGTCTGGGGCCGGCTCCAGGGGATCGGGAAGCAGCTCGGCCACCCGGTCCGGGTCGGTGCGGTACTCGACGGTGAGCATTTCACCGGAGTAGTGCCAGGGGGGTGCCGGCACGATGCCTGCGATCCCGGTGGGCGTCCGCGGGTACATGAACCCCTGGAGCTCGGCCATCCTCCGAGCATAATCGTTTGGCACCGAACGATCAAGGGCGGGGCACGGGTGATTATCGTGGCACCGTGCCTGATGCCGCGTTCGACCTGACAGGCAGACGCGCCGTGGTCACCGGTGCGTCGGCTGGGATCGGGGCGGCCATCGCCGCCCGTCTGGCCGGTGCAGGTGCCAGCGTGGTTGCGGTGTCGCGGTCGGGGCGAGTGCCGGAGGCGGGGGGCTCGGTGCGTCCCCTCGTAGCTGACCTGAGCAACGCCGAGGCTGTTGATGGGGTGATCGACGACGCCGTCGCCGAACTGGGCGGGCTCGACATTCTGGTCAACAACGCCGGCCGGGGGGACTGGCTGGCGCTCAGCGAGCTCGACCGGGAGTACTTCGACGGGCTGGTCGGACTCAACCTGTGGGCGCCTCTTCGGCTCTGCCAGCTCGCCCACCCGTACCTGGCCGCGGGCGACGGCTCCGCGGTCGTGATGATCGGCTCGGTGGACGCGGTGAGGCCCTCGGCGGGCGGCGCCGTCTACGGGGCGACCAAGGCCGGGCTGGCCGCGGTCACGGTGGCGCTGGCCAAGGAGTGGCGGGCCGACGGCATCCGGGTCACGCAGGTCGATCCAGGGCTGGTGGACACACCCCTGGCCGCCGAGGTGATCGGCGAGCTGCGAGCGGCCGGTGCGTCAGTGAACATCGTGGGCCGGGCTGGCGAGCCCGACGAGATCGCGGCGTTGGTCCACTACCTGGTGGCCCCGGCAGGCCGTTTCGCCACCGGAGCGTCGTTCCGCCTCGACGGCGGCGCGGTGGCTCTGGGGCCCTTCGACATGGTGCAGCGCTGACGTGAGGCCGCCAGCTGCGCGCGGCCCGAGTCTGCGGAGCGCTGACGTGAGGCCGCCAACCACACACTGTGCCGAATCTGCCGCGGAGCGCTGACATGGCCGCTGCGCGCATGCTGATGATCCTCACCGAGAACCACACGATGCAGGATCCGCGCGACGTGCGGGGCCTAGTGGATCTGGCCAGGATTGCCGAGGACAGCGGGTTCGATGCAGTGATGGTGAGCGAGCAGACCATGCTCGGCCCCGACGCTGCCATCGACGGCCTCATGAGCAACCCCCGCATGTACGCGGCCATCGGCAACCAGGACCCGATGACGCCGTGGCCCAGCTCGGTGGCCACCCTGGCCGCAGTGGCGGCCGCCACCAGCAGGGTGCGAGTGGTAGCGGGAGCCATCATCGCCTCGCTGCGCCATCCCATCCTGCTGGCCAAGGACCTGGCCACCATCGATCTGCTGTGCGAGGGCCGGCTGGTGGTGCAACCCACCGTGTCGTGGCAGCAGGCCGAGTACGAGGCCCACGGCGTGGCGTTCTCTGAGCGGGGCCGCATCCTCGATGAGCACCTTGAGGCCATGTCGCGGCTGTGGGCCGGGTCGCCCGCCGGCTTCTCGGGCCGGTACTTCAGCTTCGAAGGTGCATATTGCGAGCCCAAGGCCTGGCGGCCGACGGGGCCCCGCATGTGGTTCGGGGGCGAGTGGATGCACCCGGCGCTCATCCGGCGCATGGTCCGCTACGGCAGCGGCTTCCATCCCTTCGGCACGCCCACCGCCGACGACCTCGCCGAGCTGGCCGAGGGCCTGGCCGTCGCGGGGCGCGACATTTCTGAGATTGAGCTGGTCGGGGGCACCCGGCCCACGTTCGCCTCCCCCGATGCCGTCGCCGACGTTGACGACGCCATGGCCGCCATCGACGAGCAGGTCGCCGCGGGCTATTCCCTGTTCTGCATGAAGCCGTCGCAGTACACCGACGACATCCGGGACGTGGCCGGCATCTGTCGCCGCATGGTCGACTACTGTGAACGCTGCGGCGCTTGAGCGATCAGCCGAGCGTCGCAGATGCCAACAGAGATAGCCCGAGGGGCCAGGGGGTTCTGTCACCAGCATGGTGTAGCTGCCGGGACGACCCGCAATCGCCCCGTAGCGCTCACTCCTCGCCGGCTGTGACGATCACCCGGCGAAGCAGTTCTGCCAGTTCCTGCTTCTCGGTCGTCGCCAGTTCACCCACCATCTCGCCCTCGTAGAGGTTGAAGCGGGGGAAGAGCCGCTCGATCGTGTCGAGGCCGGCGTCGGTCAGCGAGACCGTCACCCGACGGCGATCCGACTCCACCGGTGCGCGCTCCACGAACCCGCGCTTCTCCAACGTCTTGACCACGCCGGTCAGCGTGCCCTTGGACAGGTCGCACTCGTCCGCTAGGTCCGCTGTCTGCATCTCCCCCCACACCCACAGCACCCACAAGGTGGTGAAACCGCCCCAGGAAAGGCCGAACTCGGACAGCACGGCCCGCTCGGCCCGGCGGCGCACCGCGGTCGCGGCCCGGTAGATGTTGGACACGGCCAGCATTGAGTCGAAGTCGAGGTGCCGGTCGCCGAGGCGCTCCTGGATGAGGCGCTCAGCGTCGAGCAGGCGCGGATCGGCTCGATTCTGCACTACGGCCCCCGATTTCGTTTGCTACCAAACGGATATCATGCTAAGTCTTCACAAGACAAAACGCGGAGAGGTCCGCAAGATCTCTGGAGGATCCCCATGAGACTGAACAAGCTGTTTGTCGCCTCGCTCGCCGTGCTGGCACTGGTGGCCGCCGCTTGCGGCGACGACGAAGACGACGGCGCTGAGGCTCCCGCCGCCACCACCACCACGGCCGCGCCCGCCGTCTTCGACGTGGACGCGGCGCTCGATGCCGACCTCGACAACTGCGGTCCGGCGCCCAGTGGCGACCCGTTCATCATCGGCTTCGCCGGAACCGACGGCACGCCCGACACGCCGGTGTACATCCTCCAGATCGTCGACGGGGAGACCACCCTCGCGGCCCGGATGTAGCCAGGCACTCCTGTTCCGAGCCGGTTCGCGGCCCTGGAGTAGGGTTCCGCGATGCTCGAAGTAACCGGGCTGACCACCCGCTACGGGGCGATCTCGGCACTGCGCCGGGTCAGCCTCACCGTTGGAGCCAATGAAGTCGTCGGGCTCATCGGCCCCAACGGCGCGGGGAAGACCACCCTGCTCAACACCGTCGCAGGTCTGCTGCGCCCCGCCGAGGGCGCGGTGTGCCTGCAGGGGCAGCCTGTGACCGGACACAGCCCCGACCGGATGCTCAGAGCCGGCTTGGCCCTCGTGCCCGAGCACCGGCGCCTCTTCGCCGAGATGACGGTGGTCGAGAACCTGCGCATCGGCGGGGTCACTGTGGGAGCGGACGAGCGCGCCCAGCGTCTCGACGAGATGGTGCAGCTGTTCCCCGCGCTCAAGGACAAGCGGTCTACCGCAGCGGGGTACCTGTCCGGCGGAGAGGCCCAGCAGCTCGCCATCGCCCGGGCGCTGATGAGCAACCCCCGCGTCCTGCTGATGGATGAGCCGTCGCTGGGGCTGGCGCCGGTGCTGGTCGACTTCGTGTTCGACCTAGTCGGGCGACTTCGGGCCGAGGGCCGCACGATGCTCGTCGTCGAGCAGAACGCCACCCGGCTGCTGGAGGTGGCCGACCGGGCCTACGTGCTGCGCACCGGCGAGGTCGCGGCCGCGGGCGCCGCGTCGGATCTGCTCGGCCGCGACGACCTCTTCGACACCTTCGTCGGCGGGCCCGAGCCGCGAGACCCATGATCGAACTGCTGCAGAATCTCATCGACGGTCTGGGCCGGGGCTCCATCTACGCTCTCCTCGCGCTGGGAATCGCGGTGATCTTCGGCGTGATGCACATGGTGAACTTCGCCCACGGCGAGCTCATCACCGTCAGTGCCTACATCGCCTTCGGGGTGGTCGTCACCGCCAGATGGGGCTGGTGGGCGGCGGTGCCGCTGATCTTCCTCGGAGCCATCGGCACCTCCGTCGCCATTGAGTTCGTCGCCTTCCGGTGGGTCCGGGGCGCCTCGGACTTCACGATGCTGTTGACCTCGTTCGCGGTGCATTTCTTGGCGCAGGCCATCTTCGTGATGACCATGGGGGCCAGCGTGCGCAGCTTCCCCCGGCCGCAGTGGGCCGACCGGGTCTGGGCGGTGGGAGGCCTCAACATCCAGGTCGTGGACGTTGCCGTGATCGGTTCCACCGCGGCCACCCTCGCGGTCACCGTGTATCTGCTGCAGCGCACCATGTTCGGAATAGCGCTGCGAGCCGCGGCCGAGGACTTCGACGCGGCCCGGTTGATGGGCGTGCGCAGCAACAAGGTCATACGCCAGGCCTTCATCCTCGCCGGCGCCCTGGCCGGGATCGCGGCGATCTTCTTCTTGATGCGCACCGGGCAGGCCCGCCCCACGACCGGCCTCAGCCCGCTGCTCAAGGGCATCCTGGCCGCCATCATCGGCGGTCTGGGCCGGATGCCCGGCGCCGTGTACGGAGGGCTCCTGCTCGGCATCGCCGAGGTTCTCCTGCGATCGTGGCTGCCCGAGGACCTCGCGGGCATCACCGACGGCGTGGTCTTCGCGCTGATTGCGCTGTTCTTCATCTTCCGGCCCCAGGGGCTCGTGTCCGTCGCATCCGCGGAGCGGGTGTGATGCGACACGGCGGCCTGAGAGGCCAATGATGCGACACGGCGGCCTGAGAGGCCAATGATGCGACACGGCGGCCTGAGAGGCCAATGATGCGGGACCTGCTGTCGAGCCGGGCCGGCTCGCAGGCCGTCGGCTCGGCCGTGCTGTTCGCGGTGCTGGTTCTGGGGGCGTTGCTCTACGCGTCGGGCGGCCCCCCGACGCGAGACATCCTGGTCACCCAGATGCTGATCAACTCCATCATGGTGATCGGCCTGCAGATCTACATCGGAAACACCGGCGTGCTGTCCTTCGGCCACATGGGATTCGCGGCCATCAGCGGCTACGCGTTCGCCCTGCTGGCCACCTCGGTCAAGAGCAAGGAGCGGATCGTCCCCGACGTGCCGCTGGGGCTCGACGACGTGTCGCTCAATCCGGTTGCGGCCGCGGTCGCAGCCGTGGCCATCACCGCCGTCGTGGGGCTCGTCGTCGGTTTGGGTCTCAGCCGCTCGGGGGCCAGGTCCGGCGCGGTGGCCGCCACGGTAATCACCCTCGCCCTGCTGTTCATGGTCCACGAGATGGGCGGCGCCTATGCCGACCTGACCGGGGGCCGCAACGGCATCCGCTTCGCGGTGGGCCGCGGACTCGACAGCCGCGGCTGGGTCTATCTGGCTTTGATCGCGTCGATCCTTGCGGCGCGGTTCTTCAAGGGCAGCCGCATCGGGCGGATGGCCCAAGCAGCCCGCGAGGACGACCTCGCGGCCCGGGCCATGGGCATCAACCCGACGCGGGGCCAGATGGTCGCGCTGGTCCTGTCAGTGGCCGTCGTGTCGGTGGCCGCCTCGCTGCGGGTGTTCCAGCTCGGCACGGTGGCGCCCTCCACGTTCTTCTTCGACTACACCCTGCTGACGCTGGTGATGCTGATCGTCGGCGGGCGCAACAGCATCGCCGGTTCGGTGCTCGGGGTGGCTCTGATGACCGTGGTCAACGAGACCACCCGCCATCTAGCCGCCACCGAGATCGATGGCGGCCCGCTGGATCTGCTCGACATCGTGCTGCGGCCCGGCCTCACCGACATCGTGCTGGGCGGGTCGATGCTCGGCTTCATGATCTTCAGAGCCCGGGGGCTGGTCGAGGACTGGGAGGTCGACGACTGGCTGCGACGCCGCTTCGGCCGAGCCGAGCCTGAGCCCGCGCGCCTGCAGCCGGCACCGACCCCCGAGCCGGCCGAGTTGAGCGCGGCCGGCGTGACGGTCGATTTCGGAGGCTTCCGGGCCTTGGAGCGGGCCGGCCTGGAGGCATCGAACCGGGAGGTGGTGGGCCTCATCGGCCCCAACGGCGCCGGCAAGACGACCCTGCTCAATGTGGTGACCGGCCTGGTGGAGGCGACCGAAGGTTCCGCGGCTCTCACCGAGCAGACTTCCGCAGGGCCCGTGACCTGCCCAGTCGACGGTGCTGAACCCTTCGAGATCGCCAGGGCGGGCCTGGCCCGCACGTTCCAGAATCTGCGTCTCTTCCCGGCGCTGACCGTTCGGGAGAACGTCAATATCGCCTCGCTGGTGGCCTCCCGGCACCGTCCCGGCGGCGACCGCCCAGATGTCGCTCAGCTTCTGGTGCATGCCGGGCTGTGGGAATTGCGCGACCGGCGGGCCCGCGAGCTCGACTACGGCAGCGCTCGCCGGCTGGAGCTGGTGCGCGCCGCCGCGCTGGCACCCGTCTTCATCCTGCTCGACGAGCCCACCAGCGGCATGAGCAACGTCGAGTCGGTGGCGATGATCGACGAGGTGCGCGCCCTCGCCGCCGCGGTGGGCGCAGGCGTGGTGGTGATCGACCACGATCTGGCCTTCATCACCGGCGTGTGCGACCGCATCTACTGCCTCGACCAGGGCCGTGTCATTGCAACCGGCACCCCCGCTGAGATCCAGGCCGACGCCGTGGTGCAGGCCGCCTATCTGGGCACCGCCGCGCCTGCCCGTGCTTGAGACCGCCGTGGGAACCGCCGGCCCGCCGCCGAGATCGCACACCGCCACCCGACGCTGGGAGGTCATGAGCCATGACTGAGTATCGACGCATCCTGCTCGACGGGTATCCGACGCTGGTCGAACGCCATGGTGAGAGGCTGGTGGCCCGCGACGGGCGCAGCGTCGCCGCGTCCGACGCCGTGCATCTGGCGCCGTGCGAGCCGACCAAGATCCTCTGCGTCCACCTGAACTACTCCAGCCGTGTGGCCGAGTTCATGACCAGGCTGCCGCCCGCGCCCACCTACTTCCACAAGCCGATCACCGCTCTCAGCGCCCACGGCGCCGGCGTGGTGCGGCCCGAGCCGTGCCGGTGGCTCAACTACGAGGGCGAGATCGGCATCGTCATCGGGCGCTCCTGCCGCAACGTGTCGCCGGCCGAGGCGGGCGACCACATCGCGGGCTACGCCGTGGCCAACGACTACGGGCTGCACGACTTCCGCGACACCGACGCGGGGTCGATGCTGCGGGTCAAGGGCGGCGACACCCTGTGCCCGGTTGGCCCGGCCCTGGTGACCGGATGGGACTTCCGCCACAAGCAGATCCGCACCCTGGTGAACGGCGAGGTCCGCCAGGACGGCAACACCGACGAGATGGAATGGGACATGCACTACCTGGTGGCGGACCTGGCCCGCACCCTCACGCTGGTGCCTGGCGACCTGGTGCTGTCGGGCACGCCGGCCAACTCGCGCCCGGTGGTGCCCGGCGATGTCGTCACTGTGGAGGTGGAGGGCCTGGGCGCCCTGACGAACACCATCGTGGCCGGCCCCGAGCCGGTGCGGTCCGATGTGGGCGCCCAGCCGTCCAATAGCGAAGAGGTCGTATCCACGGCTATGGGCGGCGACTGGGAGCACCGGGGCAGGCGGGCGCCCCGGGGACCGGGCGCCCGCCACTACCAGTCGGCTCTGGACCAGGACGCCGAATGACCCCTCCTGGGCGGACCGAGGTCGACAAGGAGGATGAGTGACGCTTTCCTCGCGAGCGATCGTTCCAGCGCGGATCGATGAGCGGGTCGCAGCTGGTCACCGTCGGCGAGCTGGTGGGCGGGTCGCCGCGGGGCACCGCCGGCGAGATGAACGGTGAGTGAGTCGTCGCGGGTCGTCGTCGCGGGGATCGAGGCAAGCGTCGATCACCTGATCGGCGGCGAGCGGGTGGCGTCGGAGCGCACCTTCGAGTGCCGCTCGCCGCTGGACTGGAACCGCAAGCTCGCCGAAGTGGCTAAGGGCGACGCGGCCACAGCCGCGCGGGCTGTGGGCGCGGCGGTCGACGGCTTCCGCGCGTGGAGCGCGCTGCCGGTGGGCGAGCGGGCTGCGGCCCTGCGCCGGCTGGCCGACCTGGTAGAGGTCCGCAACGACGACATCGCCCTGGTCGAGACGCTCGACATGGGGTTCCTGCACCGCTCCATGCGCGAGCGTCTCGTTGCTCGGGGCGCGCTGAACTTCCGGTTCTACGCGGACCTGGCCGAGGCCCATGCCGCGCCCCGCTGGCCGGCGCGGGGCACAACCCACACCGTGCAGCGCATGCCGGCCGGACCGGCGGTGGTGATCACCCCGTGGAACGCTCCGTTCATGCTGGCCACCTGGAAGGTGGCCCCGGCGCTCGCGGCCGGCAACAGCGTGGTGCTCAAACCGGCCGAGTGGTCGCCGCTGTCGGCATCCCTGCTGGCCGACCTGACGGTGGAGGCGGGCCTGCCTGCGGGGGCGTTCAATCTGGTGCAGGGCATCGGCTCCGAGGTAGGAGCGGCTCTCACCGCTGATCCTCGGGTGCGGCGCATCAGCTTCACCGGCTCACCGGAGACGGCCCGCCGCATCGGCGCGGCCGCGGCGGCCAACATCGTGCCCTTCACGGCCGAGCTGGGCGGCAAGGGTCCGCTCATCGTGTTCGCCGACTGCGACTTGGAGGCGGCGGCCAAGCAGGCCGCGGCCCAATACGAGGACTCGGGCCAGGTGTGCCTGGCCGGCACCCGCCTGCTGGTCGAGGCACCGGTCCGCGACGAGTTCGTGGAGGCTCTGCGGGCCCGGACCGAGGCCCACGTGCTGGGCGACAGCCGCGACGACGCCACCACCATCGCCCCGATGGTCCACCCCGACCACCTGGCCAGGGTCGACGCCTTCGTGGACCGGGCCCGAGCCGCGGGCGACACGATCATGTGGGGCGGCCAGCGCCGCGCCGGCTCCCTCCACTACGAGCTGACCCTTGTCGAGCCCGCCTCCAATGACTCTGAGATAGTCCAGTGCGAGGTCTTCGGCCCGGTGCTCACCCTCCAGACGTTCGCCGCCGAGGCGGAGGCTGTCGAGCTGGCCAACTCCACCCGCTACGGCCTGTCCGCCATCGTCTACACGGGCTCCTCAGCCAGGGCCGAGAGCGTCGGAGCCGCGGTGCGGGCCGGAATCGTCTGGACCAACACCTTCCTCGTGCGCGACCTGGCCGCCCCCTTCGGAGGCTGCGGCCTCTCCGGCATAGGCCGCGAGGGCGGCGACCACGCCCTCGACTTCCACAGCGACCTAAAGACCCTCATCCTCGCCGACGGCGCCAAGACGTGAGACTCGCGCGAACGTCGAGGCAAGAGCATCGCGCAATCGAACCGTGGGCAAGATTAGCCTCTGTCGCGTGAGCCAGAGTCCCACGATTCCGCGCAGCCTGAGTACGGCCCAACCACGTCGGCCGGCAAGCTCCAGCCATTCTTCGTCCGCGACCTCTTCGTCCGCGGGTATGCCGTAGTGCTCGGAGAGGGTGAGCAACCGCAAGCCTGCATCTCGCAGCAGGCGGGGGACCGTGATCCTGCCCAGGCTGCGGTCGAGGAAGAGATCAGGCAGCCCGGCGGGATGTGACACGGACGACGTCTTCGAGCTGGTCGTCCGGCACGCCGAACTCGTCAGCTAGTTCGCTGAGGCTTTCACCAGCCCAGAAGCGATCAAGCACATCCGCGATGCGCGCTCCCCCGCGCTCGAAGATAGGAGCGCCGAACGATCGAGTCGGGTCCGCTACCACATCGGCGCGGTCGTATGCGGGCACATGGATGACAGTCGCGTAGCCATCGGGCCCGTACTCGATTCGCTGGAGATACTTCGTGACCACCTCAACGAAGACCCGCTGATTGTTGCGAACTACCACCAAGTCGCTTGGCTCGCGGCCTGAGCCTGCGGCGCGGCACTCCTCGTCATAGTCGTAGAGCTGTTCCGCGCCGTCGGTGTAGAGCCGCCGAGACGCCAACGCATGGGCGATCCCGATTCGGCTCTGAAGTGCTTCGAGCGCCGGCCGGACTCTCTGCATCGGAACCCCGCTCCTGCGGACAGCCGCGAGTACGAGTGCCTCGGCAAGTCCCACGAACGGGAGCGAGGGCTCCCGGTTCGTCCTCGGTGCCAGGCACGTGATGACCGGCTTGCCGATGACGTCCGGTCGGCTGGGGAGACGCGACACGTGGCCCTTCGCCCAGTTGGTGAGCGTAGAGGGTGGCACGTCCACGATCTGGGCCGCTTCACTCAGGGTGTAGAGCGGCACGGAGAATCGGAGGTCGGATTTGCCTGTCAGTGTGAACTCCCTTCTTCCGCCCATTCAAGCAGTTCACGAAGCAGCAGCGACGACTGTACGCTCAGAGATCACATTGTCTTGCTGCAAAGGGGATGTGATCGCGTTTGTCTGCTATAGCGGTACGCCCATGTCGGTGCGCTCCTTGTTGGCCTCTCACCGAAGCCGCTTGGGGCAGAATCCTCGGGAAAGCCGAGGAACGTCAGGGGGTGGCGCCGTAGATGCGCCACCCCCCGGCTGATCACTTCACGACCTGAAAGCGGGCCACCTGCCCAACCACCGGGTCGGCCAAGCCGGGGGGTTAGAACATTTGGCCCTCTATGCGGGAGGCGGCCAGCCACATCTCCATGTCGTAGATGGTCTGGGCCATGGCCTGGCCGATCAGGTCCAGCTTGCGCACCTGCTCGATGCGGGCCCTGGCCTGCTCCAGCTCCCGCTTGGACAGCAGCTCCCGGAAGATCCCGCAGGCGTCGGCCAGGGCGATGATCACCACGTCGCGTGGTTCGGGGATCTGGTCCGAGAACAGCACCTCCATGATGCGCAGCTTCACCTCGCGCTCGGCCTTGCCGTCGACGACCGGGTAGCGCCGTGACTTGAACACCCACAGGAAGCGGTCCTCCTGCTGCTCCAGGATGCCTGCTTGCACCAGACGGGACAGAGCCTCCTCGCGAATCTGCTCGCCCTTCTTGGCCGTGTGCTCCACCCAGTAGCGGGCGTCGCGCTGGTCGCCCGCCGCGATCTCGGCCAGGGTCGGGTCGAGCAGGCTGTCATCGACGGGAGCGGCGTCGATCAGGATGAGGTTGTCCGGGTCGGTGTCGATCCGGTTCTCCAGGGCCAGGTCCATGAGCACCGCCCCGGCCAGGGCCCGGTCCATCGACCACGACGGCACGTGCGCGAACTTGCCGTCGTCGTCGTGCAGCATCAGCAGGATGATCTCTTCGGCGAATCTCAGCATGGCGCTCTGTGTATCACATCGGCGGGCGGCGCAAAACACCCCGTGCCGGCGTCAGAAATCCTCGTCGAAGGAGACCACGCCCCCCACGCCCACCTGGTAGGCGGACACGGTGCGCTCAAAGAAGTTGGACAGCTCCTGTACGTCCTGCAGCTCCATGAACGAGAACGGGTTGCGGCTGCCGAAGCGGCGGGCCAAGCCCAGCTGCATGAGCCGCTGGTCGGCCACGAACTCAAGGTAGGAGCGGGTGTCGGCCACCGACATTCCCGGCACGCCCTCGCCCAGGAGGTCCGCCGCGAACCGGTGCTCGGCGTCCACCGCCTCGGCCATCATGTCGCTGATGTCGCGGCCCAGCTCCTCGTCGAACAGCTCGGGCTCCTCGGCGCGCACCGTGCGGATCACCTCGAAGGCGAAGTTCATGTGCATCGACTCGTCTCTGAACACCCAGTTGGTGCCGGCGGCCAGCCCGTTGAGCAGGCCCTTGGACCGCAGGAAGTACACGTACGCGAAGGCGGCGAAGAAGAACAGCCCCTCGATGCAGGCCGCGAAGCAGACCAGGTTCATCAGGAACCGGCGCCGGTCGGCCGCGGTGCGCAGCGGCCCGCTGCCGACCGAGTCCATCCACTTGAAGCAGAACTCGGCCTTGGCCCGGATCGACGGGATGTTCTCGATGGCCGCGAACGCCTCGGCCCGCTCGGTGTGGTCGGGGATGTAGTTGTCGAGCAGGTTCAGGTAGAACTGCACGTGCAGCGCCTCCTCGAAGAGTTGGCGCGACAGGTACATGCGGGCCTCGGGCGCGTTGATGTGCTCGTAGAGGTTGAGGACCAGGTTGTTGGCCACAATCGAGTCGCCGGTGGCGAAGAAGGCAACGAGCCGGCGTATCAGGTGCTTCTCGGCCGGCATGAGCTTGCGGTCCAGGTCGACGAGGTCGTCGGAGAAGTCGATCTCGTCGACCGTCCAGGTGTTCTTGATCGCGTCGCGGTACATCTCGAAGAACTGCGGGTAGCGCATCGGCCGCAGCGTGAGGTCGAAGCCCGGGTCCAGGATGTTGAGCCGGACGCGGGGCTGCCCGGGCCGGGCCTTGGCATCCGAATCAGGCTGGGCGCCTGCTGGAGGGGTGGGGACGGCAGAGCCCCGGCCCGGGAGATCGAGATGATCCACAGAAATGTCGGTGATGGCCATCAGTCGCACGCCTCGCAAGTCTCAGGATTCTCCAAGGAGCAGGCCGCGGCGGCCTCCGCGTCGGCGGCGGAGGTGCCGTTGCCGCTGGTGGTGGTCTGGTTGATCCGCGTGGCGGGTCTCGACCGCAGGTAGTAGGTGGTCTTGAGGCCCTGCTTCCACGCGTGCATGTACATCGACGACAGCTTCCCGATGGTCGGGGCCTCCATGAACAGGTTGAGCGACTGGCTCTGGTCGATGAAGGCGCCCCGATCGGCGGCCATCTCGATGAGCGAGCGCTGCGGGATCTCCCACGCGGTGCGATACACGGCCCGAAGATCCTCGGGGATGCGCTCGATCGGCTGTATCGAGCCCTCGGCCTTCTTGACCTCGGCGATCATCTTGTCGCCCCACAGGCCCCTGGCCTTCAACTGGGCCACCAGGTAGCGGTTCACCTGCATGAACTCGCCCGAGAGGGTCTCGCGCTTGAACAGGTTCGACACTTGGGGCTCGATGCACTCGTAGCAGCCGGCGATGGCGGCGATGGTGGCCGTCGGGGCGATGGCGATCAGCAGAGAGTTGCGCAGCCCGTGCTCTGCGATCCGCGCCCGCAGCGGCGCCCAGCGCTGCGGGTCGGACGGCTCGGCCCCCCAGAGGTCGAACTGCAGATCGCCGGCCGCGGCCCGGGTGTCGGAGAAGCCGGGGTGGGCCCCGCCGGCCTCGGCGAGCTCCGTGGAGGCCCACAGGGCGTTGAGGTAGATCTCCTCTGAGATGCGGCGGCTGAGGGCGCGGGCCTCGGCGGAGTCGAAGGCCAGACCCAGCTTGAAGAACACGTCCTGCAGGCCCATGAGGCCCAGGCCCACCGGGCGCCAGCGCCGGTTGGAGGCCTCGGACTCGCCGGTCGGGTAGTAGTTGATGTCGATCACGCGGTCGAGGAAGCCGACCACCAGCCGGACCACCTCGCCCAGCCGCTCGAAGTCGAAGCCCGTCGGGGCGCTGCCATTGGAGGCTGCCGTCGCGGGTTGAACGAACGCGCCGAGGTTGACCGATCCGAGGTTGCAGACCGCGGTCTCCTGCGCGCTGGTGACCTCGATGATCTCGGTGCACAGGTTCGAGAGGTGCACCACCCGGTCCCTGGCGTTGGTGTCGCCGCCGGGTCCGGGGCCGGTCTGGTTGCACTTGGCGTTGGAGGCGTCCTTGAACGTCATCCAGCCGTTGCCGGTCTCGGCCAGGGTCCGCATCATGCGGGTGTAGAGCTGGCGGGCCGGGACCTGGCGCTCGAAGCGGCCGTCGGCCTCGGCCTGCTCGTAGATGGCCCGGAACTCGTCGCCGTAGGTGTCGGTTAGCTCGGGCACCTTCTTGGGGTCGAACAGGCTCCACTGCCAGTCCTTCTCCACCCGCTCCATGAACAGGTCGGGCACCCAGTTGGCCAGGTTGATGTTGTGGGTGCGCCGGGCGTGGTCGCCGGTGTTGTCGCGCAACTCGAGGAACTGCTCGATGTCCGCGTGCCAGGACTCCAGATACACGCAGGCCGCGCCCTTGCGCCGGCCGCCCTGATTGACCGCGGCGACCGAGCTGTCGAGGGTCTTGAGCCATGGCACGATGCCGTTGGACAGCCCGTTGGTGCCTTTGATCAGCGATCCCTTGGAGCGGATCCGGTGCCAGCCCACGCCGATGCCGCCCGCGTACTTCGAGAGCCGGGCGATGTCGGTGTAGCGCTGATAGATGCCCTCGAGGGAGTCCACGGGGGAGTCGAGCAGGTAGCAGCTCGACATCTGCGGATGCACTGTGCCCGAGTTGAACAGCGTCGGGCTCGACGGCAGGTAGGCCAGCGACGAGATCAGGTCGTAGAAGGCGACGGCCTCGTCTGCGTCGGTGCTCAGTCCGCAGGCCACTCGCAGCATGAAGTGCTGCGGGGTCTCGATGACGAGGCGGGTGTCGGGGTGGCGCAGCAGGTATCGGTCGTACACGGTGCGCAGGCCGAAGAACTCGTAGTTGCGGTCCCGGCCCGAGTCGACGGCCGCGTTGAGGGCGGGGGAGTTGGTTCGCACGAACTGCAGCGTGTCCTCGCTGATCAGCCCGAGCCGGTGGCCGGTCTCAATCGCCTCGGAGAACCAGGGAATGTTCTGGTTGCGGACCTCCTTGTCGATGTAGGTGGCCAGCATGCGGGCCGCGAGCTTCGAGTAGTTGGGCTCCTCCACGATGAGCCCGGCCGCGGTGCGGATGCTCAGCTCGTCGAGCTCGCGGGTGGTGGCACCGTCGGCGAGGGCCGCGATGGTGCGGGTGCTGACCGTCAGGGGATCGATGCCCAGCAGGCCCTCGGCGGCCCGGGCCACCGCATTGACGATCTTGTTCACGTCGACTGGCTCGAGGCTGCCGTTGCGCTTGCGCACGCGCATGGTCGTCGGCGCGGACGCAGCCGGAGGCGCATCGGCGACGGTGGTCAGCCTGTCCTGAATCATCGTCACGTCGGTGCGCCTCCCTTCACCGGCGCATCGGGGCTCTCGGCATCCTGCGAGCCCCTGATGCGGGCCGGCCACCACTTCAGAGTATGAATTACAGCACCGTAACTACACGCGTGTCAAATTGCGCCCCCGCCACCCCCCTTGAGCAGGGCTTCTTGATCCCGGCGTGCGACTAGCGTTGCGAGGTGTGGGGCGGGCGGTGGATGGCCGCAGCCCTCGTGGGCTTCTTGATCCCGGCGTGCGACTAGCGTCGCAACAGTGGAGATACTCGACGTCGACTTGGTGGCTTTCGAGCGGGGCGACCGGACCGGGCGGGCCGCGGTGGTGGACGGTGTCATGCGCAGCCTGGCCACCGGCTTCGTGTACGTGGCCCACGACCTGGGCGCGGGAGTGATCGACGAGGCCTACGGGCAACTGGAGGCGTTCTTCGACCTGCCCCAGGAGCGAAAGGACCGCTACATCGTGGCCGGCGCCCACGGCGAGACCGGCTACACCCCGATGATGACCGAGACGGCTGCGATCTCCGACATCCCCGACCTCAAGGAGATGCTCAACTGGGGCGAGCCCGCACCGGCGGGCCATCCGCTGCGCCGGCGCTACCCGCAGCGCTACGGGCCGCCCGCGCTTCCCGAGGACGACCTTGGTGGCGTCACCGAGCTGCTGCTCGGGTTCCATACCTCGGTGCTCGACGTCCAGCGCCGGGTTCTGAGGGTGATCGCGGCCGGGATCGGGATCCACGAGGACTTCTTCGACACCATGCTGGAGCACGGTTCGACCCTCACCCGGGCCATCCACTACCCGCCGATGGGCACCGCGCCCGGCGAGGGCTTCATGTGGGCGGCCGAGCACGGCGACATCAACCTCATCACCATGCTGCCGCGGGCCACGGCCCCGGGCCTGCAGGTGCGCACCGACCGGGGCTGGGTCGATGCGATCCCGCCCGAGGGCAACGCCATCATCAACACCGGCATGATGCTCGACCATCTGACCAATGGTGTGATCGGCGCAGGCATCCACCGGGTGGCAGCCACTGAGGGCCAGACCGGAGACCGCTACTCGGTGGTGCAGTTCGCCCACCCCACGCCGTGGACGATCCTGTCGCCGCTGCCAACCTGCGTCACCGACGAGAACCCGCTGCGCTACCCGTCAATCTCCGCGGCCGACGCGCTGGCCAAGGTGATCTGGGAGATCAACCTGGTCGAGGACGGACGCCGAATCGGAGCGGGCTAGCCCCCCAGAGTGGAATGGCCTCGCCGCCATGAGATCTGCAACGCCCTCGCAGCTCTGAGCGACTGCTGAGTCGGGTGGTGGACGGCCGCCGCCCCGCCACCTGACTGTGCTACGGCCAGTCCACTGGCATCGGGCCGAATGTCAGCAGCCTGTCGCAGCCTTCAGCGTTTCGCAGGCCTCTTCCAATCGCGCCGCGCCCAGCTCGGTCACGCGTCGCCGGAAGGCGCTTCGGGGCACGGTCAGGATGGTGTCGAAGTTGACCACGCTGTCGGACGGAACGCCGTCTTGCCGCGCTGTGAGCGGCAGTTCGGAGATCAGGCCTCTGCGCGTGCGTGTCAGCGCCGCAACGACCACCGAGTCGATGCGGTCTGCCACCGGGTCTCGTGTGAGCACTAGCACTGGCCTGTCGCCGTCCGGCACCGCGGCGAACCAGACTTCACCCCGACGCATCTGCCCAGTCGGACCAGTCCTCAGCCGGCAGGCAGCTTTGGATGGACATGATCGAGAGTTCGTCCGGTTGCAGTGGCGACCTCCCGTAGATCTCCACATCGTGCTCGGCCCCGACGGAGTTGAGGTAACGACGCAGCGCTTCACGAATCATCTGCGATACAGACAACCCGAGCGTCTCAGCCGCCTCGCGAACTCGGGTGGCCTCGGTGTCCGCCATCCGGCAGGTCAACATTGTCATACAGCAACTATATCAGGTCTTACAGTCTTGCCGGGGCGGGTGCTGTCGCCGGGCCGGCGGCGCCGGGTCGAGCTGGGCTTCAGGTAGCAGCGGGCTGCCTGCCCGTCGATGGTGACGTCATGGCCGACGAAGCCCGCTAGCCGGCGGCTGGTTGTGTACGACTCGGAGACCCCGCCGGCGTCGCCTCCGGTGGCCTCGAAGCTGGTGACCTCCAGGTCGGTGGCCAGGATCTGCTCGGACACGTAGTCGCGCCACTGCTGCACGGCTGCGGCCTGCTCGGCCGAGGCCGGCGCCAGCGACACCTCGATGCGGTCGGTCACCACGTAGCCGTCGATGCGGCGGCAGTCCTGGATGACCCGCACCGCGTCGCGGGCCCAGCCCTCGGCCTCCAACTCCGGCGTGACCTCGGTGTCGAGCACGACCACTGCGTCGCCGGATTGCAGCCCGGCCGCGGCGCCGTCCCCCGATGCCTCCACGGCCAACTCGAAGCTGCCCGCCTCCAGCACGTGGCCGGCGACGGTGGCGGTGCCGTCGTCGTTGCGGGTCCAGTCGCCCGAGCGGGCCGCCTTGAACACGGCCTGGACGTCGGAGCCCAGGCGGGGGCCCAGCACTGCGCCGTTGGGTTTCAGCACCAGCGAGGCGTGGGCGGACAGGTCGTCGGTGAGGACCACCGACTTGACGTTGATCTCGTCGGACAGCAGGTCCACGAGCGGGGCGATGTCCTCGGCACCCTCGCCGGCCACGGTGGCGCGGGCCAGGGGCAGGCGCACCCGCAGCCCGTTGTCCTCGCGCACCCGCAGCGCCGCGGAGGCCGCGTCGCGCAGGCGCTCCATGCGGGCCACCAGCGCGTCGTCGGCGGGCAGGCCCTCTGCGTCAGGGTCGGGCCAGCCGGCCAGGTGCACCGACGAACCGCCCGTGAGCCCGCTGTGGATCTCCTCGGCGATCATGGGCAGGAACGGCGCGGCCACCCTGGTCAGGGTGGTCAGCACCACATACAGGGTGTCGAAGGCGGCCCGGTCGGTGTCGGCGCCGCCCGCGTTCCAGAAGCGGTCCCGGGAGCGGCGGATGTACCAGTTGTTCAGTGCGTCGACGAAGGCTGCGATCTCGGCCGCGCCGCCGGGCAGGTCGTAGGCGTCCATGCGCTCCGTCACCTGCTGCACCATCGTCCGGGTGCGGGCCAGCACGTAGCGGTCCAGCACGTCGTCGCTGCCGGTGCGCGCCTGGGCCCGGTAGCCCTCGGCGTTGGCGTACATCGTGAAGAACGAATAGGCGTTCCAGACCGGCAGCAGCACCTGGCGGGTCACCTCGTCGATGCCGGCGTCGCTCACCCGCAGGTCGCCGCCCCGCACGATGTTGGCCGCCATCAGGTACCAGCGCAGGGCGTCGGCGCCCTGGTTCTCGAAGATGTCGGTGGGCTCGGTGTAGTTGCGGAGCTTCTTGGACAGCTTGGTGCCGTCGGCCGCCAGCAGGATCCCGTGGCAGATCACGTTGGAGAAGGCGGGCCGGTCGAACAGCGCCCCGGCCAGCACGTGCAGCGTGTAGAACCAGCCCCGGGTCTGGTTGATGTACTCCACGATGAAGTCGGCCGGGAAGTGGCTCTCGAACCACTCGGTGTTCTCGAAGGGGTAGTGGACCTGCGCGAAGGGCATGGAGCCCGACTCGAACCAGCAGTCGAGCACCTCGGGCACCCGCCGCATCGTCGAGCGACCGGTGGGGTCGTCGGGGTTGGGGCGGGTGAGGGCGTCGATGAAGGGCCGGTGCAGGTCGTCGGGGCGCACCCCGAAGTCGCGCTCGAGCTCGTCGAGCGAGCCGTACACGTCCACTCGCGGGTACGAGGGGTCGTCGCTGCGCCACACCGGGATGGGCGAGCCCCAGAACCGGTTGCGGCTGATCGACCAGTCCCGGGCGCCCTCCAGCCACATGCCGAAGCGGCCGTCTCGCACGTGGTCCGGCACCCAGTTGATCTGCTGGTTCAGCTCTGAGAGCCGGTCCCGGATGGCGGTCACCTGCACGTACCAGCTGTTGATGGCCCGGTAGATGATGGGGGTGTCGGTGCGCCAGCAGTACGGGTAGTTGTGCTCGCAGCTGTCGTGGCGCAGGATGCGGCCCTGGGCCTTGAGGTGGCGGATGATCCCCGCGTTGGCCTCGAAGACGTTCAGGCCGGCCCAGTCCGACACCGGCTCGGTGAACCGGCCCCGGTCGTTCACGGGCACCGCGTCGGCGATGGCGATCCCGTTGGCCTCGCACACCTCCTGGTCCTCGGCGCCGAAGCCGGGCGCCATGTGCACGATCCCGGTGCCCTCGGCGGTGTCGACGAAGTCGGCGGACAGCACCCGGAAGGCCTCGGTGCGGTGGGCGAAGAAGTCGAACAGCGGGGTGTAGGCCCGCCCCACGAGCTCATCGCCGCCGACGGTGCCGACCCGGCGGGCCTGCGACAGCTGGGCGTCGTAGGCGGCCACGGTGGCCTCGGCCAGCACGTGGTGGACCCCGTCGGACTCCATCACCGCGTAGGGAATGTCCGGCCCCACGGCGAGTGCGAGGTTCGACGGCAGCGTCCACGGCGTGGTCGTCCAGGCGAGAAGCCTCATCGGCCCCGGGTCGCCGGGCTGGGGCACGAGGTCGAAGGCCGCGGTGATGGCCGGGTCCTGGCGGGGCCGGGTGGCGTCGTCCAGGCGGATCTCGAAGTTCGACAGGGGCGTCTCCGCGCCCCACGAGTAGGGCATCACCCGGTAGGCCTCGTACACCAGCCCCTTGTGGTGGAGCTGGGCGAAGGCCCACATGACCGACTCCATGTAGGTCAGGTCCATGGTCTTGTAGTCGTTGCCGAAGTCCACCCAGCGGGCCTGCCGGGTGACGGTGTCCTCCCACTCCCGCGTGTAGCGCACAACCGACTGGCGGCAGCGCTGGTTGAACTCGGCGATGCCGAACTCGGCGACGGCCGCCCGGCCGGCGACGCCCAGCTCGCGCTCGGTCTCCATCTCCGCCGGCAGTCCGTGGCAGTCCCAGCCGAAGCGGCGGTCCACCCGGTTGCCGCGCATGGTCTGGTACCGGGGCACCACATCCTTCACGTAACCAGTGAGTAAGTGGCCGTGATGCGGGAGCCCGTTGGCGAACGGCGGCCCGTCGTAGAAGACCCAGTCGTGCTCGGCCGCCCGGGCCCTCACCGACGCCTCGAAGGTTCCCTCGGCCTTCCAGCGGGCCAGCACCCGCTGCTCGATGGCAGGGAAATCGGGGCTGTCGACGGATGGGTAGGGGCCGTCGCCGCCTTCAGTCATGGCCGATCAGGCTACCGGCGCCCCCGGTTCGTCTTGGTGGTCGAATGGTTCCGGCCGGCGGATCCTGCAGCGGGCGCGGCCTGGCGGCGCACGGGCGCCATCTCCTTGCCCCGTGCCACCCCCGGTGAGGCGGTCGCGTGGTGTGAGTCGGGGGCGCCTACGCGGCCCCGAGGTGAACGCCCTGGCGCCCGGCCCGGTGGACACCGACATGGTGCGTAATTCAGGGGCCTGAGGCGGCGAAGTCGATGGGTGCGGGCACGCTGCTGGGCCGCTTGGCCCATCCCGATGAGATGGTGGGCCCGGCGCTGCTGCTAGCCAGCGACGCCGGCCGGTTCATCACCGGCCAGGTCATCGTCGCCGACGGAGGCCTCCACCCCCACTGACTCGGGCTCTTGGGCTTCGGCGGCGTCCGCGCCGTCGGTCGCAGGGGCCACTTCCTCGGCTTCGGCGGCGGCTTCTTCCTCGGCACTGGCGGCGGGGGCTTCTTCGTCGGCGGTCTCGGCATGCTCGGCGGGGGCGTCGGCTTCGGCGGCGGCTTCTTCCTCGGCACTGGCGGCGGGGGCTTCTTCGTCGGCGGCCTCGGCGTCCCCGTTTTCAGCCTCATCGCTTGCATCTTGCGGGGCTGCTTGGTCGCCGTCGCGAAGTCGGCGCAACGCCTCCGCGGCCTCCCGATAAGAGGCTTCGGCCGCGGCGGTCTCAGATGACGATGCCTTCTTGTCGTTGAGCTTGCGCACGGCCGCGGCGGCCTCGTCCTTGGTCCGCTCAGCCTTCTTGAGGGCCCGCTCATGGGCCTGCTGCTCCCGATCGGCGACCAGATAGGTGTTGAACAGCGTCAGAGCGGCCGCGGTCTCGTCGTCCAAGGGCCGGTGCTTGGGGGCTTTGGTCACACTGTCGGGCATCTGCGGTCCAGGTACATCAGGTGGTTTCGGGCCACCGCAGGGCGCTTGAACGCCACCCTCCGGCTGAACGTACTACGGTATCGGGCCGTCGGCTTCCGGGAGGAGTCCTGCATGGTAGAGATGGGCGAGGAGATCATCGTCCTTGACGAGGTCTACAAGATCTTCGGGCCGCAGCCGCGGGGTCGGGCCTTCGACTTGGTGCGATCGGGCATGGGCAAGAACCGGGTGCAGGCCGAGACCGGCCACGTGGTGGGCCTCGACGACGTGTCGTTCAGGGTCAACAAGGGCGAGATCTTCGTGGTGATGGGCCTGTCGGGGTCGGGCAAGTCCACCGCGCTGCGGACTGTCAACAAGCTCCACGACATCACCTACGGCTCGGTGATCGTCGACGGCACCGATGTACAGGCGCTGGAGGGCTCGGACTTGCAGTCGTTCCGGCGCGAGTACATGGGCATGGTCTTCCAGCACTTCGCGCTGTTCCCCCATCGCAAGGTGATCGACAACGTGAGCTATGGCCTCAAGGTTCAGGGAGTGGAGAGGAAGACCCGCGAGGACGCCGCGATGCGGGCGCTGTCGCTGGTCGGGCTGGGCACATACGCCCAGAGCTATCCCTCGGAGCTGTCCGGTGGCATGCAGCAGCGGGTCGGTCTGGCCCGGGGCCTGGCGTCTGATCCCGACATCCTGTTGATGGACGAGGCCTTCAGCGCGCTCGATCCCTTGATTCGCCGCCAGATGCAGGACGAGATGATGGAGATCCAAGGCGAGCTCCACAAGACGATCCTGTTCATCACCCACGACCTGAACGAGGCGCTTCGCATCGGGGACCGGGTTTGCATCATGAAGGACGGGGCGGTGGTGCAGATCGGCACCCCCGAGGAGATCCTCACCCAGCCCGCAACCGGATACGTGGCCGAGTTCGTCCAGGATGTCGACCAGGGCCGGGTCATCCAAGTTCATGAGATCATGCAGGAGCCCGCCCCGATCACAGCTGGCGCCGCACTCGCCGAAGCGCTCAGCACGGTCGGCGAGCGCTCGGGCGCCTTCGTGCTGGATTCTGCTGGAACGCCGACCCACATACTCACCGCCGACGACGGGATCCGGGCCGCCAGCATGGGTACCACCGATCTTGGGCCGGCTTTGCGCACCGACTTCGACCGGTGCGGTCCCGAGGACTGCCTCAACACGGTGTACGCCGCGGCCGGCCGCGGCCTGCCCATCGCGGTCTGCGACGACTCTGGAGTCCTCGTCGGCAACCTCGACCCCCGCCACATCATGGAGGAGATGGGGCGCGTCGAGCACCTCATCGACGACTTCGAACGAGAGGTGTTCATGTGATCCTGCTCGCCCAGGCCGAGGGCGGCCCGGATGAGCTTCCCGACTACGGGTTCACGGACAATCTCGTGCTCGACGAGTTCTACGCCCCGTTCGGCGACTGGATGGGACAATCGGTCGATTGGATACTCGCCAATCTGAAGTGGCTGCTGACGGCCATCAAATGGCCGTTCACGACCCTCAACGATTTCCTCGTGAGAGACATCATGGAGCCGGTCTCGTGGTTCTGGATCGTTGTCGCCTTCTTCGTGATCGGAACCCTGGCCCGCAACGTCCGGGTCGGTGTCTTTGCCGGTGTTGCGTTGACCGTCTGTGGACTCCTCGGCCCCGAGTACTGGCACGCCACCGTCCAGACCATCGGATTCGTGGTGGTCGCCGTCCTGCTGTGTGTGATCATCGGCATCCCCGTCGGGATTCTCTGCGCGCGCGTCGACGCCGCCTGGCGGATGGTGAGGCCGGCGCTCGACGCCATGCAGGTGGTCCACGCCTTCGTCTACATGCTGCCGTTCATTGCATTCTTCGGCCTCGGCAATGTGGGGGCCACCATCGTGACGATGGCGTTCGCGATACCACCGCTGGTGCGCCTCACCAATCTCGGCATACGCCAAGTGCCGGCAGACGTGGTGGAGGCGAGCCGGGCCTATGGCGCTCCGGAGTGGCGGGTGCTCCTCGATGTGCAGTTGCCCCTGGCCCGGGCAGCCATCATGACCGGCGTCAACCAGACACTGCTGCTGGCCATGTCGATGCTCGGCGTCGCCGCGATCATGGGGGCCCAGGCTCTGGGGGGGCTGCTGTTCGGCGCCATCAGCCGTCAGAGCGTGAAGGAGGGCGTGGCCGCCGGCCTCGCCTTCTACCTCGTCGCGGTCGTGTTCGATCGCATCTCCCAGCCCGAGGGCGCGGGGTCCGTTGGCCTGATTCGCCGCGTGCGGCGCGCTTGGGCCCACCGCCGCGACCCCGAGGAGCTGGTGCCGGCCGAAACCGAGATCGCGGCCGAGGACGCACTTGTCGAGGGTCACCTCGCCCCGCTGACCGCCGAGGAGCGCAGGCCGATGCTGGTGGCCGCAGTCGGCGGTCTTGTAGTGGCGGTGTCGGTGTTCCTCGCCTGGAGTGCTGACGCAGGGTTCCTCAGTGCTTACGGCCGCGCCACCGACGAGAAGCTTGCCGGGGAATCGTTCAGCGGCTTGTCGGCGTCGGGTGGCTCCTGGTTCGGGATCCTCGCGCTGGTCTTGGGACTGCTGGTTGTGGCCGCAGCGGTCACCACGCTGGTCGTGCCGGGCCGGGGACCGCGCTGGCTGTCCGTCGACTGGGCGGTGGTCGCGTCGCTGGCATCGCTGGTGATGATGGTCGCCTACCTTCTGGCCGCTCCGTCCGACCTTGCCGTCGGCCAGAGCACCGGCATCGGTCCGTGGGTGGCGCTGGTCGGATCGGTTGTGGCGTCCGCGGGGTCGGTGTGGTGGATCCGGTCGGCGCCGCACGCGCCGACCCGCCCGCTCAGCGCCAAGATCGGGTGGGCTCGGGTTGTCTGCGCCGCGTTCGCGGCGGTCGTCCTCGGGGTCGGGGCGATCTCCGCCTGGAGTTTCGACGAACGGTCGCGTGTGATCATCACCTCTGAGGTCCAGGCTCAGCTAGACGAGATGGAGCGACAGGCTGAGGCGAATCCTGAGCAAGCCGGCGTGATCGCGGCCGACATCGCGTCGTTCCAAGAGGAGTTGGAGGCTGACGCCCGCGTCATCACTGACGGCGTCAGCGGCGACGGGGCCGGCCTGGGCATCTGGGTCTTCCTGGCTGGGCTGGGCGGGCTGGCCGCGGCGTTTCCCGCAGCCGGAGTGTTCGGTCGCGACGAGCACCGGCAGTGGCGGTGGAGTTCGATCACTGCCGGAATCGGCGCCGGGGCAACCTGCGTCGGCTTCGGGTGGATCTTCACCCATGTCCGCTCGGCAGACGCCGACTATGTGAGCGGGGTCGGTTCCTTCCTGGCCATGGCCGGCGGTCTGGTGCTGGTGGCCACCGCGGCCGCGGTGCTCAAGGAGTTCGGCCGGGCCAAGGTGTACGCCGATGACCTGCCGGCGCCGGTGTAGGGGTGGTGATCGGCATGAGCAATGAGACCGACCGCACAGAACACAGGGTGTCGAAGTGAGTGTGCTAGCCCAGCAAGATGGCGGTAAATCCCTCAAACCGGGTTTCTTCGACGACGAGGTCCTCGATCAGTTCCAGATCCCCGTAGGCGCTTGGGGCGACCAGGCGGTGGACTGGATCGCGGTAAGGCTGGAGTGGCTGCTTGCCATCATCGAATGGCCCTTCGACACGTTGATCGGCTTCCTGGTCGGCGGCGTGCTGGAGCCCGCGCCGTGGATCGCGGTCGTGCTCGCCTTCTTCGTGATCGGCACGCTTGCTCGCAATGTGAAGGTGGGAGCGTTCTCAGCCGTCGCCCTCAGCGTGTGTGCCATCCTCGGCAACAACTACTGGCTGCAGACCGCCCGCACCATCGGCTTCGTGGGCGTGGCCGTGCTGCTGTGCGTGATCATCGGCATACCCCTCGGCGTCGCTTGCGGGCGAGTCGACGGGGTCTGGCGCGTCGTGAGGCCCGTGCTCGACGGCATGCAGGTGATCCACTCGTTCGTCTACATGCTGCCATTCATCTTCTTCTTCGGCATCGGCACGGTGTCGGCCACGATGGTGACGATGGTCTTCGCGCTGCCGCCTCTCGTGCGTCTCACAAACCTGGGCGTCCGTCAAGTGCCGGAGGACGTCGTGGAGGCGAGCCGGGCCTACGGCGCCCCCGAGTGGCGGGTGCTCCTCGACGTGCAGTTGCCGCTCTCTCGGGCCGCCATCATGACCGGCATCAACCAGACGCTGCTGCTGTCCATCTCCATGCTCGGCATCGCCGCCATCATGGCCGCGGGCGGCCTCGGCCTGGTGCTGTTCCAAGCCATCACCACACAGGACATCCCGAAGGGCATGGCAAGCGGCCTCGCGTTCTTCCTGGTGGCGGTCGTGCTGGACCGCATCTCCCAGCCCGAGGGCGCCGACAGCACGAGCCTGCTACGGCGCATCCGGTTGGCCTGGGCCCATCGCCGAGATCCTGAGACGCTGGTGCCCGCGGGCGATTCCCAGCCGTCAGTCGAGTCGGCGGACGAGCCTCAAGCCGACGAGGGGACGTTCGCCCCGCTCACGGCTTCGGAGCGCCGACCGATCCTCATCGTGGCGCTCGGCGGATTGATCGCCGCGCTGTCAGTCTTCCTGACTTGGAGCAGCGGGGCCGGGTTCATCAGCGCCTACGGTCGCCGGGCCGATGAGGACTTGGTCGGCGAATCGTTCAACGGACTCTCGGCTTCGGGGGGATCGTGGTTCGGCTATCTGGCCCTCGCCTTGGGTGTGATGGCCGTCGCAGCAGCCATCACCACTCTGACCGCGCCGGGACGGGGGCCCCGACTGTGGACAGCCGACGGCGCAGTGATCATGTCGCTGGCGCTCCTAGTGATGATGATCGTCTACGTGCTGGCCAGTCCGGCGGAGTTCGCTGCGGGGCAGAGCACAGGCGTCGGCGTCTACGTGGCGCTCGTTGGGGCGCTGGTGGCGTCGATCGGCTCCGTGTTGTGGATCCGGATGGCGCCTCACTCGCCGTTGCACCCCCTGAGCGCAAGGATCGGGTGGGGCCGGATAGCAGGCGCGGTGGTCGCGGTGGCAGTCATCGGCGTGGGCGCTGTCTCAGGATGGAGCTTCGACGAGCGGTCCGATGTGGTTATCACTGCCGAGACGGAGGAGCGGATCGCCGAGCTCAAGGCGAAGGCTGACGCCGATCCCACCCAGGCCGGGGTGGCGGCCGCGGAGATCTCTGCGCTCACGGCCCAACTTGCCACCGAGAAGTTGATCGTGACGGATGGAATCAGCAGTGAGGGTCCCCGCCTGGGAGTCTGGTCCCTGTTGGCTGCCTTGGTCGGCCTGGCCGTCGCGGCCCCCGCCGCGGGGGTGTTCGGCCGCGGCGAGCACAAGCTGTGGAGGTGGAGCGCGATCACGGCTGGACTGGGCGCGGGCGTTTGCTGCGTCGCTCTCGCGTGGGTTGCCACCCATGTTCGATCGGCTGACCCCAGCTATGTGAGCGGCGTCGGGTCATTCCTCACCATGATCGGCGGCGTAGTGTTCCTGGCGACGACCGTAGGCGTGATAAAGGAGTTTCGCAGGTCTCGCGTCTACGCCGATGCAGAGCCTGTAACGGCGCAATCGCAAGCATAAGAGCTCCTAGTGATCGGGTGCCGGGTGGCTAGTCCGTTCCGGATGATGTAGCCTCTCCGCTCGCGCGCCGGGCCATGGTCCCGGCGCATCGAGGAAATCCACCCAGGAGGGAAACCCACTCATGAGAAAGAAGCAAGCAAGTCTGGTGCTCGCGCTGCTGGCGGTGTTTGCGCTGGTCGCCGGGGCGTGCGGAGACGACGACGCCGATACAATCACCGACACGGCGCCTACGGCCACGGAGGCTCCGGCCGCGCCAGCGGTTGACGATGAGCCCACGGTTGACGATGAGCCCACGGTTGACGATGAGCCCACGGTTGACGATGAGCCCACGGTTGACGATGAGCCCACGGTTGACGAGGAGCCCATGGAAGACATGGCGATGCCCGGCGAGGGCGTCTCGGTGACGATGGCTCGGGCCGACTGGGCGACGGGCTACTTCCAGGCTCAGGTCTACAAGCAGATGCTCGAGGAGCTCGGCTATGAGGTCTCCGAGCCGTCCGAGAACGAGCTCGGTCCGTCGCTCGCCTACCTGGCCATGGCCGAGGGCGATGTCGACTTCTGGACCAACAGCTGGTATCCGGGACACTCCGCTTGGTGGGAGCCGGAGCTTCCAGACGGTTCGCTGATCGGCGACCACCTCGAGAAGGTCGGCGCAGTGTTCCGCGGCGGCGGACTCCAGGGCATGCTGGTCACCAAGTCGGTGGCTGATGAGCACGGGATCGCCTTCCTAGACCAGATCAACGATGATCCCGACATCAGGGCTGTGTTCGACTCTGACGGCGACGGCGATGCCGACATCTACGGCTGCCAGGAGAGCTGGACGTGCGACAACATCATCACCAACCAGATCCTGTTCAACGGCTGGGACAACATCGAGCAGACGATTGCCGGCTATGACGCCATGTTCGCCGAGGCAGTGGCCAAGGCCGACGCGGGTGAGCCGATGGTGATCTACACGTGGACGCCGAGCGCCTACATCACCCAGCTCCGTCCGGGCGACAACGTGTACTGGATCGGAATGAGTGGCACCCTCGACGACTCGAACCCGAGCGGGGTCGAGGGCGGCGAGGCGCACGACCAGCGGTACTGGTCGGGCACGACCGATCCGGTGATGCTCGACATTCCCGCGGAGCAGTGCCCGGCCGCGGCTGAAGTGGGCTTCTGCCCGATCGGCTGGGTGCCTGCCGACATCCAGGTGACCGCCAACTCGGATTGGCTGGCCGCCAACCCGGCCGCTGCTGAGCTCCTCAGGGCCGCCAAGCTGTCGGTGGTCGATGTGTCGATCGCCAACGTCGAGCAGGATCAGGGCGACTACACCGAGGCCCAGATTGCGCAGGCCGCCGGCGCGTGGATCGCGGACAACCGTGACCTGGTCGACGAGTGGCTCCACATTGCAATGGCTGCAGGCTGACAAAGTCCTGAGACCTGAGGGTCTCAAACCGAACAACTGACGCAGGGGCGGGGCTTCGGCCCCGCCCCTCGTCGCGAGGCTGGCAAGGCAGAATGTCGTAATGGGTTCCCGGCGCCATGAGCCCAAGATCGGGGTGGCCCTGACGGCAGCACCCGGTTGGCTGCTGGAGCACGGCGAGCGCAACATGCACGCTCTCGGACCTGGCCGGGAACTGGAGTCGGAGTGGGCTGCCGCCGGCCTTGCGTTGCCGGACCGCGCCGCTATCCGTCGTTACCGGGTGGAGCGGATCCGTGCGCAGCTGCGGGCAGCGGGGTGCGACGCGGCGCTGCTGTATGACCCGATCAACGTCCGCTACGCCACCGACACGACCAACATGTCGCTGTGGACATTCCACAACGCGGTGCGCTACGCCTTCGTGGCCGCCGACGGGCCGCTGGTGCTGTTCGAGTTCTCCAAGGGCGAGTTCCTGGATCTCCACTCCGAAGCGGTCGACGAGATCCGGCCGGGAACCTCCTACGTCTACTTCTACGCCGGGTCCCGGGCCGGGGAGGTAGCGGGCCGCCGAGCAGATCGAGCGCAACACCGAGTTGCACGTCCCCGGTGCGTCGCTGCGGGAGATCACAGAGCGGTCCTGGTACCCGCCGGTGGACGACTACAACGGCTACACGGTGCTGTCGCACGGTGCGGGGCTGTGCGACGAGTACCCGTCGGTGTTCGTACGGGAGCGCTGGGACGAGTCCGGCTTCGACGCCGTGCTGGAGCCGGGCATGGTCATGTGCATTGAGGCCTTCGTGGGGGCCAAGTCAGGGGGTGAGGGAGTGAAGCTCGAGCAGCAGATCCTGATCACCGAGACTGGCAACGAGTTGCTGACCGCCTACCCGCTCGATCTCGTCTAGCCCCTCTCGCCCTCGCTGCATCCTCAGGTGGTCATACTCGGTATGCTCTTGACATGAAGATTGCCGTCTCCATTCCCGATCCGCTGTTTGCGGAGGCCGAGCGCCTCGCCCGTCGCCGGAAGCTCTCAAGGTCGCAGCTCTACGCCCAGGCGCTTGAAATGCTCGTCGGCAGTGCAGACGACGGCGACATCACGCGTCGACTGGACGAGGTGTACCGCGATCTCGATTCGCGTCTCGACATCGGCTTGCTCAATGCCCAGGCCGAGGCCGTCCGGGAGGAATGGTGATGGCAGTGGCCGGGCCGCGGCGCGGCGAGATCTACTGGGCTGACTTGCACGAGCCTGCGGGATCCGAGCCCGGCTACCGTCGCCCGGTCTTGATTGTCTCGGCCGACTCGTTCAACCTGAGCGGAATCAACACGGTCGTCGTAGCGGCGATCTCCTCCAACACTGACCTGGCGGATGCGCCTGGCAACGTGGATCTACCCGCCTCGATCTCCACACTGCGCCGCGATTCGGCAGTCAATGTCTCACAGGTCCTAACCATCGACAAGACGCGGGTCGGCGATCGTGCCGGAGCTGTGGACTTTCCGACGATGCGGCGAGTCGAGGTTGGCCTGAGGCTGGTGTTGGACCTCAACGCGTGACGGCACTGCCGAGCAGCCAGCACCGATGAACCTGGCGGATCCCATCGGTCTGCGGGCCTTCCCGATCCACACCCCGGCCTCGGCGGGGTATGTGGCCGCGGTGGACCGGGCCCGGGCCGGCCTGCGATCCGAGGGCTGCGCGGTGCTGGGCGGCTTCGTGCGACCGGAGGCCGTGGCCAAGCTGAACGACGAGGTTGTCGCCCGCAAGCACGCCACCCACTACTCCACGCAGGTCATCAACCCGTACTTCCACACATCGTTCAACCCGGACTACCCGCCCGAGCATCCGGTGAACACCTTCATCGAGCGCTCCAGCGGCTTCATTCCCGGCGACGCCTGGGATCCCTGCTGCGCCACCGAAACGCTCTTCAGGGCGCCGGAGGTGGCCCGCTTCATCGCCGACTGCCTGGAGATTCCGGCCTTGTACTGCTACGGCGACCTGCAGATCTTCCGGGGCCGCCACTCGCTGCACCGGGTCACCCGGGTGGGTGCCGGGTCCCCGCCCCGCCACGCCGCCATATTCGCCTACACGTTGGAGCCGGGGGTTGTCGGCCGGGTTGAGCGCACCCTCCAACTCTTCGGCCGGGTGCTTCCCGAGCACGAGGAGGCCGCACAGCGGGGTGTTCAATGCCTTCGGCCGGGTGTTCGATGCCTTCGGCGCGCTGGGTTCAAATCTGTGGCACGAGGGTTCCGGTGCGCGTTCGGCGTGCGAGAGCCTCGCTCGAGCGGCCGAACGTTGCTCAACACCCGGCCACACCCGCGTTCTTGAAATGGTTGTCGCTGGTGCCGATGGCCACGTAGAAGCCGTCGAGGTCGGTGCGGTCATAGATGGGGATCCAGTCGTCGCTCACGTCGTAGAGGTCGACCACGCCCTTGCGCTCGTGGGGCACGCCCAGCGACGGCAGGCGCCGGTTGAGCCGCAGCACCTGCGCCTCCCACTGCTCGGCGCTGAGCCGCTGGTCGTAGTGGTCGGGGTCCACCCAGTCCTGGGGGTCGCAGCGGGGGTCGGTGCTGCCCACCAGGATGTGGTTGCCGGTCTCGGGACGGAAGTAGATGCCGTTGTCGTCGTCGGCGATGTTGAAGCCGTCACGCTCGTAGTTGAACTCGGCCGGACCCGGGGCGTGGTGAACCTCATGGCGCAGCGCCCGGGTCTTGATGTTCATCGACTCGTAGACGCCGGCCATCTGGTTGATCAGATACGAGTGCGGGCCGGCCACGTTGACCACCACCGGCGCGGCCACGCTCGAGCCGCCGTCGAGAGTCACGCCGGCCACTCGGCCGCCGGCGCGGCTGATGGCGGTGACCGAGGTGGCGAAGCGGAACTCGGCGCCGGCAGCCTCCGCGGCCCGCTGCAGGTTGTGGGTGGTGAGCTGCGGGTCGCTCACGTAGCCCGCCTCGGGGGTGAACACCGCTCCGGGCAGCTGCTCGGTCGGGTCCGCCCAGAAGTCTGGGTCGTCGGGCCGCTTGGGCGGGCCGAACACGCCCGCGTCGACGACCGGCATCCGGCGGATCAGCTCGTCGGTGGACCACTCCTCGTAGGCCACGCCGACGGCGTCGAAGTGGGGGAGCACCTTCAGGTAGTGGCCGCCGGGATCCTTGAGGGTGGCCATCCCGCACTGCTTGTACTCGATGATGCCCAGCTCGTCGGGGGCCTCGAGGTATGCGGGCCACTGCAGCCAGTACTGCAGTCCCTCGTAGGCCATGGCCACGCCGGTGTAGGTGGAGTAGGTGAAGCGCACGATGGCGCACGAGTTGACGGTCGAGCCGAACCCGGCGGCGGCCAGCTTGTCCACGCACAGCACCCGCCGGCCCCGCCGCCCCAGTTCGAAGGCGGTCGCCGCGCCGATCACCCCTGCGCCGATCACCACCGCGTCAAAGCCGTTGCTGCGGCTGCGGACGAGGTCAGTTGCCACGCCGGCGCTCGTTGCGCGTGTCGTAGCCGTTGCCCGTGTAGCCGAGACGGTCAGTTGCCACGGTGGCGCTCGCCTCGCATGTCGTAGCCGTTGCCGCGGTCGCCGGTGTGGTCAGATGCCACGCTGGCGCTCGCCTCGCATGTCGAAGGCGATCTTGACCGCACCGCGGCGCCCCGCCTCGGCTGCGTGGCCCAGGGCGTCGGCGTAGCGGTCGAGCGGGTACAGGGCCGACACGAGCCGGTCGAAGGCGATCTTGCCGGCGAGTTCCACGGCCAGATCGAAGCTGGTGGTGAGCCGGCCGTCGGAGCGCACCTCGGTGCCGTAGGCGTAGCACCCCACCAGCTCAGCCTCCCGGTGCCACAGGCCGGTCAACTCGACCGTGACCGTGGCCGGCATCCCCAGCATCACGACCCTGCCCCTCGGCCGGCACAGCGACAGCGCCTCGGCCAGCGAGGCCGACGAGCCCACCGCGTCGATGACCACGTCCGCACCCCCCGAGACGTGGTCTCCGACCATGAACGATCTCGTGGCCCGGCGAACGGCCCGCTTCAGCTCGCCGGGTTCCACGGCCGCGTCGGCGCCGAACTCCAGCGCCAGCGCCCGCTGGGTCGAGTACCGGGCTCCGACCATTATCGACGCCGGCTCGGTGAGGCCCCGCAGGGCGGCCACCGCCACCAGCCCCATGGTCCCGGCCCCGACCACGGCCACGGTGTCGCCCGGCCGGGCGCCGGAGCGCAGCGCGGCGTGCACGCCCCCCGCCACCGGCTCGATCATCACGGCCAGCTCGTCGCTCATCCAGTCGGGGACGTCGTGGAGCTGCGAGGCGTGCGCCACCAGCTCGGTGGACCAGCCGCCGCCGGTGGACTTGCAGAAGCCGGTCTGCAGCCCCGGCAACAGGTGGCCGCTCATCAGGTGCCGGTAGTCGTCGCCGTCGCCGGGCGCGGCCCCCGGGTAGGGCAGGTCGAAGCCGCGGGCCGCGTGCCCCAGCACCGGCTCCACGATCACCCGGCGCCCGTCGGCGGTGTCGGCCACGATCTCGTGGCCGGGCACGAACGGGAACGACACGTAGTCCTCGAAGTAGCGCGCCGAGCGGCCGTCGATGGTGGCCAGGTCCGAGCCGCAGATGCCGGTGAGCCTCGGGTAGACCCGCTGCCAGTCCTCGCCGGGCAGTTCGGGCGGATCGTCGTCGATCAGCTTGAGCGGCCCCCACACCGCCCCCGCTCCGGGCCGCAGCCGCGACGCCAGCGCCGCGACCGCGTAGCGGGCCTCCTGGCGCGAGAAGCGCAGTGCCTTCACGCCCAGCGATGGTATCGACATGGACCCTAGAACCGCGGCTGCGCCGCGCGCCGACGCCTTGCCGGTGGTCTCACGCATTCCGAACCTCAGTGGGTGGCTCAGTCTTGTGGAATGGAAAATTCATTTAACTCATGTAAACACATTGTAATCTCATAATATCGGAGGGTGGATATCGACGTGAGCGCTCGCAGGCACGGTGTCGGGGATGAGGACATGATGCATGCAGTGCGCTACCACTGGAGGAGTCTCAGAACGAGGGATCCGGCAGTCACCGTGTTCATCGGGCCATCGACCGCGGCCGAGCCGCTGGAGGTCGGGGTCGTTCAGGACGAGCAGGGCACCGCTATCATCCACGCAATGAGGGCGCGTCGAAGATTCTTGGCGCACGGGAGGTACGGATGAGCAAGACCCGCGCCGAGCGGCTAGAGGCCTTCGACACGTGGGCAGAGCACGTGAAGCCCGAAGATCTCATGGAAGCCGATCCCGGTGTCGTGCAAGAGATCCTCTCAACGGTCGAGGGTCGACAAGAGTCCGCCGAGGAGATCACGACAGTCCCGCCCGCCCCGGCCTAGCTCGGAGGGCGCACAGGTGGGAAGGGTTATTACGTCACGGGGATGCCGCGGGCTTCGAAGTTGGCCGGGTTGGTGAACCCGTGGTTGTCGCGGTCGTTGATCAGTCTGCGGGCTTCGGTTCCGAGGGTCGGGTCATCAGACAGCCACCACAGCAGCGTGTGGGTGTCGAGCAGCAGCCGTCTCACGAGGCGCCGGCGGCCGCGCCGTCTCCGCCGGCTGTGGGACCGAAGAGCTCGCCATCGTTTTCGCCCTCGTAGAACGAGTCGATCACGTCCCGTGGCGTGTCGTCGAAGTCGGGGGCGATCCAGACCTTGCCCTTCCAGAGCCCCGGTACCCGAGGCGGCCGCGCCGCGCCCAACGATCAGCGCCCGCCGAGCGGTGGTGCTCTAGGAGTGCGCGATCCGGGTCAACGCCGTCGCGCCCGGGCCGGTTCCGGCCCGACGGGTCGTGGATCTCCGGCGAGCTGCGGGAGTGCGGCCCGCAGTTGTGCGGCTGGGTCGCCGGGCCGAGGGTGGCTTGTCACCGGATAGCGGAGGCCTCCGTCGACCGCTGAGACGACCGGGCCGCGGCCCGGCCCCCAGGCTCCGACGGCGGGTCAGGTGCCGGGGCCGCTCGCCCGACTCCGCCTTCGAGCACCAGCTTGAAGCCGTCGAGCGCCCGCCGGTGGTCCCCCTGGTCGTGGGACAGCCCGTCGGTGAGGCCGATCGTGAACGCTTGGATGCAGGCGAGCATCCCTGGCGTCGGCCACCAGCCTGCGGGCCAGACGCCGCGTCAGCCGTCCCTCGAACTCGGGATGGTCCTCGAGATGGCGCTCACCGCAGTTGTCGCACGCGAACCGGCGCCGATGACACACCAGCGTCGTGGGACGCCCCGAAACCTCCAGATCCCGCACCTTACGCCGACGGCGGCCATGCACCCGCCGACAGCAGAAACCGCACGCCGCGCAGCGCGGCCGCCTCACCGTCGACTAGACCTCCACAACCAGCTCGCCGGGTGTGTCCACCGGCACCGCCAACACACGGATCTGACGCTGGTGAAACCGCACTGACATAGCATCCGAAGCCATCGGGGCCCTCCTGGACCGCGATCAGGACAATCACTGATTCCAGCAGGGCCTCGCCCCCCGCTCAGGGACCCTCAACCACCCCGCTCCCTCCCCTCGTTTTCGCTAAGGCTCCAAAGGTTTCAATCAATTCCCACTCCTTTAGGTTGTTATTGTCTCATCACATTGCCATGATGGTACGACAATCACATGAAACAGCACTACACATCTTGTGCTGCAACCCAAAGGAGGGTGTCAATGGCTGGTGACATGCTGGTGATGTCGAAGTCGCAGATGGAGCAGCTCGCGGTGATCTTCGCCCGGCAGAAGGAGACGGCGGAGGGGGTGATAAGCGCCATCGGCGCCGGCATCGACGGCACCACATGGCAGGGGGCCAGGGCCGACCGGTTCAGGCAGCTCTGGGAGAGCGAGTTCCGCCCCAACATGCGGGCGCTGTGCGACGCGCTGGGGGAGCACTCAGCGTTTATCACCGCCGAGCTCCAGGCGGGCATGAGCGCGCTCGACACGATCTGACCGCAGCGACGGCGGCCGGGACCGCCGCATCTAGGCAAGGACAGCAGGCCGGTGCGGATCCGACACTGTTGCGACGGCGCGGAACGGATTGTGGAGATCGACTCCCGCCTCGAGGACTACACCGTGGCGGATCTGGCCGCGGCTCTCAACTGCCAACTCGATGAAGCCGGCGACGGCGCGGCGGCTGGCGTCAGCATCGACGGAAGCTGGCACAGTCCCGAGACCCCCCTGTCGTCGGTCCCGATCTGGGAGGGGGCGCTGCTCGAGATCGCTCCCGGCTCCGGGCAGTCCCGCTCCCAGTCGCCCCATCAGCAGGCCGGGCCGCCACCAGCGGGATCGAGTCCCGGCCGGGTGCTGGTGGTGACGGCCGGCCTGCGAGCGGGCACCCGCCTCTCGCCGCCCCCGAGGGGCTCCTGGGTGATCGGTCGCTCGCAGGGTTGCGACATGGTGCTCGACGACCCCGCAGTCTCTCGCCGCCATGCCCGTGTGAGCACGGACGAGCCCGGTGGGCGAGCGGTCATCACCGATCTCAGCTCGTGCAACGGCACGGTCGTGGCGGGACGCGCCGTGACCGCCCCGACGCCGGTGCCGGCCCGAGCCACCGTCCGGCTCGGTGCCACCTGTCTCCAGTGGCGGATCGCGGTGGACGACGCTCCTGCGGCCGTGCGTGCCGGGCTGGGAGCCACCGCGGGACGGATCCCGTTCAACCGCCCGCCTCGCCGCCGGCCCCCGACCGCGCCCGCGATGTTGCGGGTGCCCGCGGAGGCTCCGCCCCGGCCGGAGCCCGATCCCCTGTCGTGGGCGGGAATCGCCCTGCCGGTGGTGGCCGGGCTGGTGCTGGCTCTGGTGTGGAACCCGTTCATGGCCGTGTTCGCGGCCCTGGGCCCATTGATCACCATCGGCACCTGGCTGGAGCGGCGCCGGCGGACGGCCCGTACCCATCAGCGGGCCAGCGAGGAGGTGGCCAACCAGGTGAGGCGGTTCGTGGCCGCCCTGCCGGCGGAGCGGGCGGCCGAGCGCCGCAGGAGGGTGGCGCTGGTCCCCGACCTGGCCGAGCTGGTGCGACGCGCCGAGACTCCGTCGTTGCGCTGCTGGGAGCGTCGCCGCGGCGATCCCGACGCCATGCGGCTCGGCGTCGGCACCGCCGACGTGCCCTACTCGCCGCCGCTCGATGTGGACGGCAAGGGCGCCGCCGCGCCGGAGGCACTCGAAGCAATGCGAGCGCTTGAGCCGCTGCGCGATGTTCCGGTGGCGGTGTCGCTGACGCCTGGCGACGTTGTCGGCGTTGTCGGCCCGCTGCCCGCGGCCCGCGCCGTGGCCCGCGCCCTGGTGCTGCAAGCTGCGGTGCTCCACGGTCCGGCTGATCTGGCCATAGCCGGCCTGGTCCCCGGCAGGGCGGCGGAGTGGTCGTGGATGCGCTGGCTTCCCCACACCGCCGACGCGGCCGGCGGCGGTCCCGGCGCGCTGGTGGCCACGGAGCGCGATGCCATGTCGGCGGCGGCCGAGACCGCGGCTGCGGACAGCGCGCCGCGGGTCCTGCTGGCGGTCATCGACGGCGTCGAGGCGCTGACCGGCCGCTCGGCGCCGGGCCGCGCACTGCTCACCCTGGCGCCCACGGCCGGGATCATCGTGACCACTGACGTATGCGATCTGCCCTCCAGCTGCACCACGATCGTGCAGGTCGATCACGAGGCCGGAGGCCTGCGGCTGGTCGACCCGCGCTCCGCGGCGGTGATGGAGCCGCTCGTCGCGTGGGGCGTCACCATCGCGACCGCCAACCACGCTGCGGCGCGCCTGGCCCGCCTCGACGACCCCGAGCTCGGAGCGGGTCGCGCCAACCTGCCCGAATCGGTGTCCCTTGTCGACCTTCTGGGCGGCGAGCCGACTCCAGAGTCGGTGGACAGGCGCTGGCACGCAACTCGGGGCACGGCCGATCTGCACGTGCCGATCGGCGCCGCCGCCGAGGGCCCGCTGGTGCTCGACCTCGTGGTCGATGGTCCCCATCTGCTGATCGGGGGCACCACAGGGTCGGGCAAGTCGGAACTGCTGCGCTCGCTGGTGGCCGGTCTGGCGCTGTCGGCGGACCCCGACCACCTCGCCTTCGTGCTCATCGACTACAAGGGCGGGGCGGCCTTCGACCGCTGCGCGGAGATGCCGCACGTCGCCGGGATGGTCACCGACTTGGACGACCGCCTGGCCGAGCGGGCGCTGGTGTGTCTGGAGGCCGAACTGCGCCACCGCGAGGAGCGTCTGCGGGCCGCGGGGGCCGAGGATCTCGCCGCGTTCCGGAACCGGACCGGGCTCGCAGCCGAGCCGCTTCCCCGTCTGGTCGTCGTGGTGGACGAGTTCGCCACGCTGGCCGCAGAGCTGCCGGAATTCCTGCACTCGCTGGTGGGCATCGCCCAGCGGGGCCGGAGCCTGGGCGTCCACATGGTCCTGGCCACCCAGCGGCCGGCGGGGGTGGTGACCGACGACATCAGAGCCAACACGTCGTGCCGGATCGCCCTGCGGGTGACGGACCGCCACGACTCCAACGATGTGATCGGCTCACCCGCCGCGGCCCGCATCCCCCGGCAGCGGCCCGGCCAGGCGCTGGCCCGCCTCGGCCCGGGTGAGCTGATCGCCTTCCAGTCGGCCCTGGTGACCGGCACCACGCCGGTGGGTTCCGCCGGCCTGCGCGTCGCGTCGGCCGAGGAGCCCTCGCGGCATGCCCGATCCGAACCGCGCCGCGACCGCGACCCGCGCCGCGACTCCGAACCGCGCCGCGACTCCGAGCCGCGCCGCGACTCCGAACCGGGCCGCGACTCCGAACCGGGCCGCGACTCCGAGCCGGGCCGCGACCGCGAACCGGGCCGCGACTCCGAGCCGCGCCGCGACCCTGCAGGGCGCAGCGACTTGGACGCAGTGGTGGAGGCGGTGCGGGCCGCCCACCGGCGCCGGGGTGGTCGAGCGCCCCGCTCGCCGTGGCCCGCACCGCTGCCCTCCGAGCTCGCCGCGGGCGCCCTCGCGGCCACAGTAGCGCCCGGCGAGGCCGCCGCCTGGCTGGTGGACGACCCGAAGCGCCAGCGCCAGTTCGCCGGCGGATGGCACCCCGGCGACGGCCATCTGGTCGTCATGGGCGGACCCGGATCGGGCACGTCCACCACTCTGGCCGCGGTGGCCCTCGATCTATGCCGGACCCGTTCCCCCGACGACCTGCACGTCTACGCGATCGATCTGGACGCCGGGCTGCTGTCCGCGCTCGAGGGTCTTCCCCATGTGGGCGCGGTGATCGCGCCGACCGACGGCGAGCGCCGGGCCCGGCTGCTGCGACTGCTCGACGACGAGGTCACCGCCCGGCGGTCCCGCCCAGTCTCCACAGCGATCGTGCTGCTGGTAGACGATCTCGCCGGACTGGCCCGGGCCCACGATCCGGTGCGCGACTCCGAGCCCCACGAACGCTTCGCTCGCATCTGGAGTGACGGCCCCGGGGTGGGCCTGAGAGTGGCGGTGAGCATTGCTCGGGCCGCCGACCTGCCGCCGGACCTCGCCGCGTCGGCGGGAGTGGTGCTGGTCCACGCGACAGCTGACGCCGGCGAGGGACTGCGCTTCGGGCTGCGGGCATCGACGGCCGGGCTGGTCGCGGGCCGGGCCGTCAGGGCCGACGACGGCAAGGAGTTGCAAGTCGCCCGGCCCGCAGCCGGCGACTTCGGGGCAGCCGCGGCCGAGGTGGCGGCGGCCGCGCCGCCGACCGGGCGCGGACCGGCCCGCATCGGCTCGCTGCCACATGCGGTCTCCTTCAAAGAACTGCCCGGCAGCGCCCTCATCGGGGATCGGCGGCTCGACGTTCGCTTCGCCTTGGGCGACCTGAGCCTGGCGCCGACCGGCTTCGCGCTGCACGACGGCGAGCACGCCCTGGTGCTGGGGCCCCCCCGCACCGGGCGAACCTCCGCTCTGGCCGCGATCGGCGCGGCGGCTCGCCTCGCCGGGGTGGAGGTGGTCGTAGTGGCCGACCGGCTCGGCGATCTGGCACCGCTCCTGGGCGTGGAGCCGGTCCCCGTGGCCGAACTCGAATGCCGCTCCGAGGGCCCGCGCCAACTGCTGCTCATCGACGACGCCGACCGCGTCGGCGACCCCTCCGGGCTGCTGGCCGGCATGGCCGCCGCCCGCGACGGCATCTGCCATCTGGTGGCCTCCGCCACTGCCGAGCGGCTGCGCTCGTCCTACGGCCACTGGCTCAACGAGATGCGAGCGTGCCGGACCGGGATGCTGTTTCGGCCGGGACCCCTCGACGGCGACCTGCTCGGCGCGGCCCTGCCCGCCCGACTGGCGTTGCCGCCGGTTCCGGGCCGGGGACTCATCGTGGTCGACGGCGCGGCCGCGGTGGCGCAGGTGGCACTCGTGGACGGGGCTGCGTAGCGTCGAGGTCCGGCGCGTCCGAACGGACCCGCCGCGCATCTGTCGAGTCCGCCGAGCCATCCGGGAGCACCCGTGACGCATCCCAGCATCCGCATCGAGACCGCCGGTGCGGTCACCACCGTCACCATCGACCGGCCCCGCCGCAAGAACGCCTGCACGACCGCCATGTGGACGGCCCTGCGGGAGGGGTTCCGCCAGATCGCCGAGTCGCCGGCCCGGGCGGTCGTCATAACCGGGGCGGGGGGCGACTTCTGCGCCGGTGCCGACGTCGGTCCCGGAGACGACGAGGAGGTGGCCCGAGACCAGCCACGCCGGCACCGGATAGACCACATGCGCGACATCGCCGACACGGTCATGGCCATCCACGACTGCCCCAAGCCGGTGGTCGCCAAGGTGGACGGGGTGGCGGTGGGGGCCGGGCTGGGCGTGGCGTTGGCCTCCGACATGGTGTGGTGCTCGCAGCGGGCCCGGTTCTCGCTGATCTTCGCTCGGCGGGGCCTCAGCCTCGACTTCGGCACGTCGTGGCTGCTGCCCAAGCGCATCGGGCTGCACGAGGCCAAGCGCCTGGCCTTCACCGGCGAGATCATCGGCGCCCAGCGGGCCGCGGACCTCGGCATCGTCAACGAGGTTGTGCCGGTCGCCGAGCTCGACGCCGCCGTGGGCGAGATGGTGGCCACCGTCGCGGCCGGACCCCCGCTCGCGCTGGCCAACTCCAAGCGTTACCTCAACAACGCCTCCAACATCTCACTGTTCCAGGCGCTGGAGGCCGAGGCGCTCGGCCAGGGCGTCAACTTCTCCACCCGAGACACCAAGGAGGCCATGCGGGCCTTCATCGAGAAGCGCGACCCCGCCTTCGAGGGCTGGTGAGCCCCGCGATCGAGAGCGGGTGACGAGCAGGAGCCTCCGGCCGCGTTGCGAGCAGATCCAAGTACAGGTCGCGCAAGCCCCGTCTGGCGCTCGCGATGTGTTCGAAGTGGCCTTGCGCAGCCTCTCCTGCTCGCGAAGCCCACGAGTCGTCGAATGGCGCAAGCATGAGCGAGAGCACATCCTCGGCATCGATTCGGCGACGAGAACTCGATGTGCCGCGGCCCAGCGGTGCGATCTGCCGACGAACAAGCGGGTGCTGGAGCAGCACCAGCGCTGCGTACGGATCAAGATCCGGACGAAACACACCAAACTCTGCAGAGCATTGGATTTGGCCAATACGAGCCGGAACGACTGCTGCCCTGAACTTGCTTGGGTTGAGCAACGAGACGAGCAACTCTCCGGGCTCTGCTAGTTGGCCAGGGGTCACCGGCCGATGCGTCCAGGCGAGGTTCCAGTCAACTGCGCCGAGTTCGTCCACATGGAGGACCGACACGAACGGCAGGCCGCCAGCCAGGTTCGAGCGACGCTTGCCGTTGAACTGAAGGATCGTCCGCGCCTCAAATCCCCCCGCGTCCTTGAGTTCGGCGCGAGCCGCCTCCGCATCCTCATCGAGCGTCGAGGCATCAAGACTGCTCAATTCGGCGAACCGTCTCCTGGCCACCCGCTTCGACGGCTGCCAGCAATCCGGGCTGGCGATGAATCGTCGGATGTCCTCAGTGATCCCGGGAAGGTCATCGCCGCCTGGATCGCAGGTCGGCGAACCCTTGCTCATGACGAACCCAACGTGATCGGCTCGCGCTAGGAACACATGTTTCCTTGACTCGGCCGGTGCCTTCCGGAGAAAGGTCACGCTGGTCTTGGCAGTTGTCCCGGCAGGGGCGAACGTGGCTGATGGAAGGCTGATGACCCCTTCCACACCCAGCGGCAGGTCAAGCCGTGACCTACCGAGCAGGAGTTTCCGCATCGCTCGACCGTCTCCGATGCCGTCGGGCAAAATAATTCCCGCTATGCCACCCGGCGCGAGAAGCTCGATACAGCGAGCCACGAATGCGAGTGCCGGGTCCACACGCTGGGATCCCGCCAGGATTGGAAAACAGTACGCCGTCCGCTCGATTCCTTCGGCAGAGTCGTACTTCTTGTCCCCAAACGGGGGATTGGTCAAGATCAAGGAGAACCTGCTGCGTTGCTGCGACACCTGCTGATCCGTGATCGAGTCGCCCACAACGAATACCTCAGGCGTGCGGATCCCTGCTGCCATGAGGTTCACACGCGCCATCGCCACCGACGATGCAGACTGGTCCGCACCGAACAGCGGACCACCGCTCTCGAGCCAGCGTTCGTCAATCCCGCGCCGGCGAGCCTCGTGAAGCAGGCCGACGAGGAAGCGGCCGCTGCCACAGCACGGGTCACCCATCAGAGCCGAGCTGTCGTCCTCGGGTTTGGCAGCCGCAAGAAGCTCGAACCCGACCGTCACCATGAGCTTGACGACACCCTCGGGTGTGAGGTAAGTCCCCAGGCCTCCCGCGTGCTCGTACCTGCCGCGCAGGAAGACGTCAAAAGCTGTGCCGACAGGGTCGTACGCTCCGACAGCCCCTAGTTCGATGCTGCCCAGGATGCGCACAGCCTCCGAGAGCACGTCCGGTCTCGTAATCCGAAGGGGCTCGTCCAGCGGCCAAACCGGCTGGACTTGGCCGCTCGGCAACCGGGCACCCAATGGCGGCAGGCTGTTCGCTAGCGGAGGTCGGAGCAACCCGCAGCCGCGGTCACTGCCGGAGTTCGCCGGGAGATCCCGCGGCCACCGCGCCGGTCACCATGGCCGGGGCCATCACCCCCGCCCTGTCGCTAGGTCGTCGGGGCTATTGCCATGAGCCGATGTCGCTCGCAGCGATGCCCAGAGCGTCCCACGCGGGCTCGAGCGCGGCGCGCGCCTCGTCGCCGAAGCCGTTGGCACCGGGCGGGTTGTCCAGGTTGAAGACGGCGTCCATCGCGGCGGCGTCGGCACCGGCGGGGACCATGTAGGCCTCCACCACCCGCCAGAAGGCCAAGCCCTCGGCCTGGTGCTCCTTGGCCTTGGCGTCGTTGCCGTCGGCAAGGTCGCCCTCGATCAGGGGAAGGCGCGTACTGAGCGGAGAAAGCAAGTTCACGGGAATGTCGTTAGGCTCACTTTACGATCTTCGCAAACCCACACTATAGTTGTTCGCCATGATCCGACCAATCCTCCCCGTGATGCTTGCTGCAGCCCTGCTCGCAGGGGCCTGTGCCGGCGACGAGCCCCGAATGCTGGACGGAACCGCGGCGGAGATCTACAGCGGAGCCTGCGCCGGGTCCAACGGCCGGGAGGTCACGGTGTACTCGGGCCGGACCGAGAACCTGATCGGCCCCACTCTGGAGGCCTTCGCCTGCGAGACGGGCACCGAAATCGCGGTGCGATGGGGCAGCTCCACCGACCTGGCCCTGCTGCTGGCCGAGGAGGGTGATCGCACCGGGGCCGACGTCTTCCTGTCCCGATCGCCCGGGCCGGTCGGGTTTCTCGAGAGCGACGGCCTGCTCGGCACGATCGACGACGGCGTGCTCGGCCTGGTGGCGCCCGAGAACCGCTCCGCGTCGGGAACCTGGGTCGGATTCTCGGGCCGCAAGCGCGTCCTGGTCCACAACATTGACTCGGCACCGCCCGGGGAGCTCCCCCAGTCGGTGTTCGACCTAACCGACGAGCGCTATCGGGGCCGGGTGGCCATCCCGGCCACCAACGGCTCCTTCGTCGACTGGTTCACCGTGTTCCGCGACCAGTACGGCAGCGATGTCGCCTCGCAGTGGCTCAACGACATGGTGGCCAACGACGCCCGCTACTACCCCAACAACCGTTCCATCGTCGAGGCGGCCGGGCGCGGCGAGATCGACATGGGCCTCGTCAACCACTACTACCAGTACCAGGAGGCCGCGGCCGCAGGCGACCGCCACCGGGCTGCCAACCACGACCTGGCCGACGACGACATCGGGTCTCTGCTCATCATCACCGCGGCCACCATCACGGCCGGAAGCGACAACCGGCAGGCGGCCAACGAACTGATCGCCTACCTCTTGACCGAGCCAGTGCAGCGCTATTTCAGCCAGCAGACCCTCGAGTATCCGCTGGCGGCCGGGGTCGAGCCGGCCGACGTGCTGCCGCCGCTGAAGGCGCTGGAGATCGGCAGCGTCGACTTCGACGCCCTCGGTGGCGGTTTCGCCGAGACCATCGCCATCATCGAGGCCAGCGGCATCCTCGACCAGTGACCGCCATGGTGGACCTCGGGCCCGCGAGCGTCTTGTTGAACCGGTGACCGCCGCGGTGGACCTCGGGCCCGCGAGCGTCTTGTTGAGCCGGTGACCGCCGAAGTGCCGCTGGAGGCCCTCGGCGGCATCCTCAATCAGTGACCGTCGAGACGTCGATGCGGCCGTTGCGGCCCTCAAGCACTCCGCCGCTGCTGCGGGCGGCGGGGCTGGCCCTGGCTGTCGCCTTCGCTTTCCCGGGGGTGTATCTCGTCTACCGGAACTTCTCAGAGGGCGCCGACCCGGCCGGACTGATCGTCAGCCACCGCACCATCGGCCCGCTATGGCGCTCGCTGCAGCTCGCGGTGTCGGTGTCGGGCGCGGCGCTAGTCCTTGGCACCGGGCTTGCCTGGCTAACCACCCGCACCCATCTGCCGCTCGGCCGGCTGTGGCGGATCCTGCTGCCGCTGCCGCTGGTGTTCCCCACCTTCGTCGGCGCGGCCGCGTTCATCCACACCCTCAACCCCGGCGGGCTGGCCAACGACCTGCTCGCCGGCATCGGGGTGGACCGGACCCCCGAGCTTCGGGGCTTCTTCGGGGCCTGGCTGGTCCTGACCCTGATGACGTACCCGTACGTGTACCTGCCCGTCGCGGCACGGCTCCGGCAGCTGCCGAGCACTCTCGAGGAGAGCGCCAGAGTGCTCGGCGACACCGCGCTCAAGGTCTTCGGGCGGATCTGTGTGCCCCAGATGGCCACCGCCATGGGCGCCGGGACGCTGCTGGTGTTCCTGTACACCCTCAGCGACTACGGCGCGGTGCAGCTCATGCGCTATGACACCCTCACCCGGGCCATCGCCACCAACCAGCTCGCCAACCCGCCGGTTGCGCTGGCCCTGAGCCTCATACTGCTCGTGCTGGCCGCGCTGGTAGTTCTTGGAGAGCGCCGCTTCTCGCGCCGGCTTCCCGACGCTGGCGGGGGCCAGTCGAACCGCCCGATGATCTACGACCTCGGCCGCTGGCGCCCTCCGGCGTTGGGGTTCGTTGTTGCGGCGGCCGCCGGCGCGGTCGGTGCGCCCCTACTGGCGTTGTTCGACTGGGCTGCAAGCGGGCTGGTGAGGTCGGCGACGGGTGGGCGGCCCCTAACCATCGACTCGTCCGAAGTGCTGGACGCCACCGTCAACACCTTGGGCGTCAGCGTGGTCGCCGCCTTGGTGTCGACTGCGGCGGTGCTGCCCGTCGCCCTGCTTGTCGGCCGCTACCGGTCGCGCTCGGGCTCGTTCGCCCACGCCGTGGTGATCAGCACCTTCGCCCTCCCAGGCATCCTCATCGCGCTCTCGATGCGGTTCTGGACGCTGCGCTCAGATGTGGCGTTCGATCTGTTCAACGACACCCTGGCCCTGCTGATCTTCGCCTACGTGGTGCGGTTCGGGTCGCTTGCCATGGGTGTGACGCTGGTGGCCGTTCGAGGTGTTCCCGACCGGCTCCACGACTCGGCCCGGATCCTGGGAGCCGGCCGCTTGCGCCGATTCTTCTCGGTTGACCTGCCCATCATGGCGCCGGGCCTTCTCGCCGGGGCGGGCCTCGTGCTGCTGTCGGTGATGAAGGAGCTGCCCATCAGCCTGTTCGTGTCGCCTCTGGGCTTCTCCACGCTGGCCACGAGGATCTTCGGATCCTTCGAGGACGCGTTCATTGCCGAGGCGGGGATCATGGCCGTGGTCCTCGTGGCTCTGTCGTTCGTGTTGACGTGGTTCCTCGTGATTCGCCGCGACGACCTGATGTGAGGCTCATGCCTCCGGCTCAGCGACGGCTGTCTCGGCTTGCGCCGGCGATGACCGCAGTGGCGTTGTGGACCGTCGCGATGGCCCCTCCGGCCATTGGTGCCCGGGCCTCCTACGGCGCCCGCGTCACCGCCGACGAGCCCAGTCGATGCGGGCGCCTGGTCCCGGTTGTTGGACCCCCCGCCGAGCCAGGGTCCGCTTCTCGATCTGCAGGGTGTCGATGCGGGCGCCTGGTCCCGGTCGTTGGACGGCTTCGCCGAGCACGTCGTGGAGGACTGACCACCGCTGCGGCCCTGTCCGTTCGGGCAACCGGACCGGGGCCGGTAGGGTGGGGCGATGCAGGGCTCACCGGAGATCATCGACTTCCTCAACGAGGCGCTGGCTGCGGAGGTAACCGCCATCAACCAGTACTTCGTCAACTCCAAGGTGTGCGAGAACTGGGGCTGGGACCGCCTGGCCGCCAAGATGCGCGAGGAGTCGATCGAGGAGATGCACGACGCCGAGAAGCTGATGGACCGCATCCTGTACCTCGAGGGGATGCCCAGGCTGGAGAGCCTCGCCGGCGTGCGGGCCGGCAAGACCGTCGAGGATCAGATGGAGAACGACCGGCAGCTCGAGGTGGCCGCGGTGACCCGCTACCGCCGGGGCGTGGCCCTGGCCGAGCAGCACGGCGACGTGGGCACCCGGGAGCTGCTCGAGCATCTGCTGGTGGGCGAGGAGGAGCACCTCGACTGGATCGAGACCCAGCAGACCATGATCGCGGCCATCGGCATCCAGAGGTACCTCCAATCCCAGATCGGCGCCTGACCGTCCCGGCCGCCGGAGGCGCTCCGCCGGCTTCCACCGGTCCGCGCCGCTGCTAACGACGCCCGCCACGAACGCCGTGTCCGGCCGCGACTCCTTCCCGCGTCGCCAGGCCCGCACCCGGCGCTTCACGCTGGGCGAGCCCCGCGACATCCGGGTGTCCGACGACGGCGCCCGGGTGGCGTTCCTGCGCTCGCCGGGCCCCGTCGACCCGGTCAACTCGTTGTGGGTGCTCGACGTGGCCTCCGGTGTCGAGCGCTTGGTGGCCGACCCTCGCCCGCTCGGTGCCGGCCGCGACGCTGGGGATCTGCCGGAGGCGGAGAGGGCCCGGCGCGAGCGAGTGCGCGAGACCGGCTCCGGCATCGTCTCCTATGACGCCGACGCCGATCTGACCGCGGCGGTGTTCACGCTGGGCGGAGGGCTGTGGCGGGTTGGTCTCTCCGACGGCGACGGGCCGCCCGAGCCCCTGGCCGCCCAGCCGGGCCCGTTCGATCCGCGCCTGTCGCCCGACGGCGCCCGGGTGGCCTACGCGGCCGGATCGGGACTGCGGGTGACCGGGGACGCCGGCGGGGACCGCGCCGTCGTCGAGGAGCCCGGCGAGACGGTGAGCTGGGGGTCGGCCGAGTTCGTGGCCGCGGAGGAGATGGGCCGCACGCGCGGCCACTGGTGGTCCCCCGACGGCCGGCGCCTGCTGGCGGCCCGGGTGGACACCGCGCCGGTGCCCCGCTGGTGGATCGCCGATCCGGCGTCGCCCGACGCCGAGCCGGCCGAGATCCGCTACCCGGTAGCCGGCGCGGCCAACGCCGCGGTGGGGCTGGCGGTGTTCGACGTCGACGGCGCCGGCGGCGGCGAGGGCCGGGTGGATGTTGCCTTCCACGGCGGCGGCGAGGGCCGGGTGGATGTTGCTTGGGACGGCGGCGGCTGGGAGTACCTGGCCGGGGTGCGCTGGAGCGCCGACGGGCTGCTGCTCACCGTGCAGACCCGCGACCAGCGCACCCTCGGCGTGCTGGAGGCCGATCCCGACACGGGATCCTGCCGGCTCTTGCACCGCGTCGGCGACGACTCCTGGGTGGAGCTCGTGCCGGGCGCTCCCCGGCTGGTGGGCGGGCGCCTGGTCACGGTGGAGGACCGGGGCGCCGCCCGCAGGCTGTGCGTGGACGGCGAGGCCCTCACGCCCGACGATGTGCAGGTGCGCGCCGTTCACCACGCCGACGACATCGGTGTGGTCGTCACCATCTCGGTCGACCCGGCCGACACCCATATCGCCCGCGTGGGGTGGGACGGCGCCGTCGAGCGGCTCACCGCCGGCCCGGGCGTGAACGCTGTGGCCGTCGGCGGGGACACGACCGTCTTCTCCAGCCGCTCGCTCGGGCACTCCGGCCGCCGCTGCCGGGTCGATTCGAGGCTGCGGTCCGGCCGGGTCTATGACATACCCTCTCTCGCCGCGGAGCCCGGCCTGGAGCTCAACGTCGAGATCGTCGAGCTCGGCCCCCGCAAGCTGGTCTCGGCCCTAGTAATGCCCTCAGCGCGGGCCGCGGCGGCCGGAGGCGGGCCGCTGCCGGTGCTGCTCGACCCCTACGGCGGCCCCCACGCCCAGCGGGTGCAGCGGGCCGAGGCGCTGTTCCACACCTCGCAGTGGTTCGCTGACCAGGGCTTCGCGGTGCTGGTGGTAGACGGCCGGGGCACACCGGGCCGGGGACCGGCATTCGAGCGGGCCGTGCGGGGCGACCTGGCCGGCCCCGTGCTCGAGGACCAGATCGACGCCCTCGGTGCGGCCGCGGCCCTCAACCCGCGCCTGGACCTGTCGAGGGTGGCCATAAGGGGCTGGTCCTTCGGCGGCTACCTGGCCGCGCTGGCGGTGCTGCGGCGCCCCGACGTGTTCTCTGCGGCCATCGCGGGCGCGCCGGTCACCGACTGGCGCCTCTACGACACGCACTACACCGAGCGCTACCTCGGCCATCCCGCCACCGAGCCCGCCAACTACGAGCGCACCGACCTGGCTCCGCTCGCCCCCGGCCTGGAGCGCCCCCTGATGCTCATCCACGGCCTGGCCGACGACAATGTGGTGGCGGCCCACACCCTGCGGCTGTCGCGGGCGCTGACGGAGGCGGGCCGGCCCCACACCGTGCTGCCGCTGTCCGGTGTCACCCACATGACCCCCCAAGAGGAGGTGGCTGAGAACCTGCTGTTGCTCCAACTCCGCTTCCTGCAGGACGCCCTGGGAATGCCACCCTTGGCGCCCCTAGAACAGCAGCCCCGAAGAGACGAGGGAGCAGCCGGTGACTGAAGCAGTGTCCGGGCAGGCCGTGGGCGTCGATTCGGAGGAGGCTGACGGCCGGCGCCGGGAGCGGCTGCTGGACGGGCGGGCCTGGGACGACTTCTGCGACACGTTGAAGGCCGCGGGGCGCATCGTGGTGCGCGAGACCCCCGACGGCGACCCCCTGGACCGGGTGGAGGGCTTCCGCTACCTCACCCGCATGATCATGATGGCCTCGGCCCGGGCGGTGGAGCGCCGCACCCCCGGCCCGACGCCCCGGCCGATCCGATTGATACCCCCGCCGCTGCGGGGCGGACAGGGCGTGCAGTCGCCCAACCAGGACCACATAGTCCAGCCGGTCGATGCCCGCTACCGGTACCGGGTCACCGGCACGCTCGGCAGCGCCTACACCCACCTGTCGGCCTGGAGCCCGCCCATCCCCGCCGACGTCGGCGCCTTCGATGTCGGCCTCGACGCCGAGAACCACCTCGCCGGTTTCAACCCGAACATGGCTCTCACGCCCCACAGCTTCGTGCTGGCCGAGATGGCCGCCGCCGACGCCGCGGTGGACTTCGTGCTGTCGGTGGACGACCCCGGCGACGGCGGGGTGTGGTTCCCGATGACACCGCTGACCCGGGAGCTCATGGGCCGGGTGGTCTACGAGGACCGCGGCGCCCAGTCGCCGCCCCGCCTGGAGATCCGCTGCCTCGACCAGCACCCGCGCCCGGCCACGCCCGAGCCCGACGACATGGCCGCCCGCCTGGCCGTGGCCGACCCCGGCGTCGCCAACTGGATCGATCCTGGCGGCCGGGACCACGGAGTGATGGGCCTGCGCTTCGTGCAGCCTGCAACCCCGCCGGCGGTCTCCAGCCGCCTGGTCCCGGTCGAGGACCTCACCGCGGCCTGAGCGGCGGGCCGGGATCCGCTCTCATCAACTCGAATTATGGTCAACATGGTTCGAGTTGTGCGCGCGCCGATAGTGCGCGAACATGGTTGAAGGTGTCTTCGTTGACCGGGGCCGCGTGGGTCTTCGGTCACCCAGCGGGGCGGTGGTGCGCACTACCGGGGGGAGGAGGTGCGCACCACCGCCACCGCACGCGTCCCGACCGGCCGGAGGCGACCCTCAAGACGCACGGTCGCGTGAGCGGAATCCGCGAGCGTGCAGCCGTGCGGCGCGCTGGTCAGCACGCTCGCCGCTGGTAGGCGCCGATCAGCATCAGCTTGCCGGCCAGCACCAGGTGGAACACCGCCGGTATCCATGTGCTGAACCATCTTGAGTGCGACAGCACGCTCAGTCCGAGCACCAGCCGGACGGCCATCACCGCGAAATACACTGCGCCCGCGGCGGTCACCGGCACCACCAGGCGCGAGCCGATCAGGCCCTTCCCCGGGTGCATTCGGACCGTTGCGACGACCGCGAGGGCCACGATGGCGACCTGCGCGGCCAGCAGCACCGGGTAGGGCAGGCCGCTGCCCTGGAAGTCGTCGAACGGCGGCAGGAACGACACCGGTGCCCACCTCTGCACGGCCTGGCTGACGACCCGCGCCACGAAGGCCAGGCTGAGGCCGGCGACGGCCCACGCGTAGCGGCGAGGCGTCACGGATCCAGTGGCTCGAGGCCGCGCCCGGCGCGCTCGTCGATGGCGAGCCCGTAGCCGCTGCCGGAGTCGGGCACGCCGGCCGCGGAGAGCACTCCGGCCGGACCGAACATGATGCTGTGGGAGGTGAGGTCGTGATGCAGCAGGTGGGTGCCGAAGGCGCCCTCGGCCGCCACCAGGGACGGGCCGGCCGCCTCCATCACGGTGAGGGCGGTCCGGGCCAGGATGCTCGTCTCGCCTACTTGACAGCCGACGATCACCCCGATCCCCAGGTCGGTCGCCCTTCGTGCAACTTCCAGGGACCGGATGACGCCGCCCATCTTCGATACGCGGATGTTGGCGATCCACCGGTCGGAGTCGGCGGCGACGCTGTCGAGCTGGCCGGCTCTCAGCAGGCTCTCATCGAGCACGATGCGGGTTCCGCAGGCGTCGCTGACTCGCCGGAGTCCGTCGAGGTCGCCGGGCCGGAGCGGCTCCTCCACCGCCAAGAGCTCGCGGCCCAGTCCCTTCACGTGGCGGACGCACTCGTCGGCGGCGGTCCACAGGTTGTTGGCGTCGATCCGCACTCTCGGGCCTTCGTGGGCGCTCGCCGCGCTCCGGTCGGGGAGTGCCCGCATCTTGCGCCGGTCGCGGCGCAAGTCGCCTGAGACCTTCACCTTGAAGTCGCGGAAGCCGTCGGCCCGGTAGCGCCGGCACTGCCACCGGTACACGGGCCAGGGCGAGTCGCCGAGCACGGCGGTATATCGGAACTCGCCGGCCGGCCGGGCCTCGCCCAGCACGTCCTCCGCGGTGCGTCCCGCAGCCTTGCCGATCAGATCCACCACGGCGGTCTCCATCGCGCAGAAGGCGGCGGGGCTGCTGTCGATGGCGGCCCGATGCTCGTCGATCCAGCCGTGCAGGCTCCCGACGTCAGTGACGTTGCGAGCCACGTCGTCGCGGTGGCCGTGGACGAACGCGGAGGCGCTCTCGACGGTCTCCCCGGTCACGTACGGGCGGGGGCACCCCTCACCCCAGCCGGTGGCGCCGCCGGGGCCGCGGGCGGCGACGATCAGGTTCCGCGCTCGCCGTCGGCTCGCCGAGGCGTGGCGGACCACGGTCTTGAAGGGCACGCCGAAGGTGAACGCGTCGAGGCGCTCGATCCGCATGTCGCGTGTCTCAGTCCGGCTCGGCGAAGGCGTCGAAGTCGAAGGCGCAGTCGTGGCGGTACTGCACGTGCAGGTACTTGAACTGCACGTCGCGCTGGCCGGCCGCCACCTGTCGCCGGCGGTACTCGGCGCCGGTCCTGGCCCGAAGGCGGCGCAGGGCCAGCGGTTCGAGCCTCCCGCCGGCCCGCTTGGCGTCGTATTCGATGTTCGCGGCGCACAGGCGCGCCTCGACCTCCGTCGCGAGGGCGAGCCGGTCCTGGGCCCCGTCCAGTCGGCTGCTAGGGGCGGCATCCTCTTCCAGGTAGAGCGTGTAGGCGGCCGCGTCGACGTCGGCCAGCATGATGAAGAAGCCCGAGGCGACCGACCGTTCGGCCAGCGCGCCGCAGACCGCGTCCAGCACCTGCCCCTCGTGGAGCTTCTCGCCGGTGATGCTGGTGATTCCGCTGCCCTTCTGCACGAAGACCAGGGTCGGGGTGGCGCCCACCCACCCCGTGACCCGGACGATGTCGCTCATGTCGTAGCGGTAGAGCCCGTCGGGCGTGGTCACCACCACGTTGTAGTCGCGTCCTGTCTCGAGCTCGCTCGGTGACAGCATCTCAGCGTCGCCCGCGTCCCACGCCTCGCGTTCGGCGAACTCGAAGAACGTGTCGCCCAGAACCGGAAGGCACGTGTTGGTCGCGGCGTCGACATTGGTGGTGCCCTGCATCTCGCTGGCCACCCAGCCGACCTCGATCACAAGGCACGACTGTGGGAGGGATGGCTTGAGGTTGGCCGCGGCCACGGCACAGCTGCCGCCGGTCCACGTCACGACGCCGGCGAGGTCGGGCCAGATGTCGGCGTAGGTGAGCCGGCCGGCTCGGTCCAGTCGCCTCGCGAGCTGTTCGGCCCGTTCCGGGCGGGGCTCCAGCCCCGTTCGGTCGTGCGGGTCCAGCAATGCGGCCAGCTCGGCGGGCAGCCTGCCGGCGGCGACGGCCGCCAGCACGGCCTCGGCGTGCTGGTCGATCACCGCGAGCAGCCGGGTGAGGGTGGAGGGGTTGGCTGTCGCGACGCAGGTCACCTCGGGATCGGCCAGGCCCAGAACGGCCATGATCAGGTAGCGGGCCTCGTAGTCGGCGACGGCGGTGAGGGAGGTTGGCAGTGTGTAGCGCCGTTTCAGCAGCCCGGGCTGGTTCTCGTGCAGCTTCCCGGAGGCCGAGCCGTAGGGCGTGCCCCCGGGCATGTGGCCCTCAACGGCTGCGCCTCCGACCGCGAAGACCTTGCCCGAGAGGATGGGCGCGCCCTTGGACCAGACGTGGGTGGCAAGACGCTGGTGGGCTTTGAGCCGCTTGAGCCCCGACGGCGTGACCGGGATGTTCTTGGGGGTGCCGCCGGTGCCGCTGGTGCGGTTGTAGAACACCGGCTGCTCGGCGGTAAGGCAGCACTCGCCCGTCAGTTCCTGGCGCTCCACGTGATGGCGCAGGTCCTCATAGGTCTGCACCGGCACGGCCCGGCGGTAGTCGTCGACGGTGCGGATCGCCGCGAACCGGTGCTCGGCACCGAAGGCGGCGCCCGCGTTTGTCTCCAGGATCCGGCGGAGCAGCGCCGCCTGGGCCTCTTCGGGGGCCTCGGCTGTGCGCAGCAGACGGCGCAGGCGGGGCTCCTCGGTCGCGGCCAGAGCCCCTCTGAGGGCGAGGTAGCCGATGCCGCCGGGCATCAGCCGGCTGCCCCGGGGGGCGCCGTGCGGGCTCGTGCCCGCATCACGTCTCCGCTCGGTCCAGGTTGGCGACGAACGGTGTCCGCATCTGGGTCCAGAACCCCCCGGGGTAGTTCCGGTTGACGAGACCGAGATCGCCAACCCCCCGGCCCGAGGGCAGGAACCGGGTGCCGAACAGCACGTCCCACACGATCAGGTTGTTGCCGTAGTTGTTGTTGGATTCCGCCGGAAGCTCCGAATGGTGCCAGCGGTGCAGCTCGGGGCCGCTTATGAGGTAGTTGAGGGGCCCGAGCCGCACGTCGCAGTTCGAATGCTGGAAGAACCCGTTGACCGCGTAGAACACGAAGTAGGCGGCCAGGACCTCGCCGGACACGCCCATCAGCGCGAACGGGAGGGCGTCCAGCGCGTACTGGACCGCCTTCTCAAAGGGGTGGAACCGGGCGACGTTCAGCCAGTAGAGGCGGTGCGGCGAGTGATGGACGGCGTGGTAGCGCCACATGGGCTCGTAGCGGTGGAAGGCCCGGTGCAGCCAGTACCGGGCGAAGTCGGCGGCCAGCAGCATCATCACCACCTGCGCCGCCACTGGCAGCCCGTGCGGCCACAGCCCGCCGACCGCCCATCCGCTGGAACTCAGCCATTCGGCCAGCCAGATTGTGGCGGCCAGCGACAGCAGGAACGGCATCGCCATCTGCACGACGAGGATGAACAGCAGGTCCGCGCCCACCTCGCGCCGGGCCGGCCGCCACTGCTCCCGGTAGGGCAGGACGGCCTCGTGCCAGGTCACGAGGCCCGCGGCCACCACCCCGGCAAGGTAGGACGCGGGCGTCACGTGGGTTCCCACCGCGACGAGCAGGCCGAACACCCCGAACGTGGCCAGCACAACCACCGGATACGAGGCGGCGACGACCGCGTTCCTCGTGCTGGTCCTAGCGGACATGCTCGTATTGTCGCACGCATTATCTGATGTAGCCCGTGACCAGTATCGACGGGGTTGGCGTTCGCCAGTGCTGCGACGCGGCCATAGAGCACTGCGGCCGTCTCGGCGGTCAGACGGTCGTGCCTGCCATGGATCAGCCGCCGGGTCGCATGGCCATGCTGGCCGACGACCAGGGCGCCATGTTCTGGGCAATCACCCTCAACCCGGACTGCTCGATGGCACCGAGCTGAATGACAGGCCGCCCCGGCCCTGCTGTGTGAAGGGATGCCGGCTGGACCGGCGCAGTGGCGGACAGAGCGGCCGGACCAGACTCAGTCGCCCGCGGGCGGAACTACCACCTCGCAACGGGGGCCGCTGGCTCGGCTGAGCCGGCGGTCGAGCGTCAGCAGCGGCCAGTCGAGCTCTTCAGCCAACGCCACGTACCAGGCGTCGTAGACAGTGAGGTTGGCCCGGAGTTCCCATACGCGGCCGGCGAACGGCGCGAACGGATAGAGCTCGATCTTGAGCCGGAGCAGGTCGCGGTGGGCCACCGTTGCTTCGAGGCGCGAGACCGATCTGGATAATTCCAGCCGGCGCAGGATGTTGGTGGCTTCGGCCAGGGCCAGCTCGGGCGCGGCCACGGCGGGCCTCTCTAGAGCCGCCTCGCACCACCGCCCCTCTCGGCCGGAGCCGGTCAGCGCACCCACGAGGAGCGACGCGTCAGCGACGGCGCTCACCTGCGGTCGGCGTCACGTGCCTCGAGGATCTGCTCGGTAGTGACCTTGGAGTCTGACGCCTCCTTGCGCCGTCGAACCTCCTCCAGGACTGTTTCGATCGAGGGCAGGGCCGCGAGTCGCTCCAGTTCCTCTCGTAAGTACTCCTGCATGGACTGGCGCTTGAGCGCGGCCCGGGCCGCCAACTCGTCTCGGACCTCCTCGGGCACGCCCCGGATCGTGATCTGTACAGCCATGACAGCATTATGCCAGCACTGCCAGCGATTTGCAAGCGACAGGTCTGCTGGCTGGCTAGCTCGCTCAGGTAACGACGGTCAGTTCAGTAGCCTTGAGTGATGCCCAGATCGTGAGTCCGGGGCGCAGGTCGAGCTCGTCGGCGGAACGGCGGGTGACATCGGCCTTCACTTCGACAGGCCCTCCGAGATGCACCCGGGCCCGCTCCCCGTCGATGTCCACCCGCTGAAGCTCGGCCTCCCAGGAGTTGCGGGCACTGCCCGCGGGCCGGCCCCGGTGCAGGGTCACGGCGTGAGCCGGGAACGTCACGTACACCGGGCCGGCAGCCTCCTCGGCCACGGCGAGCACGAGGCCGCTGGCAGTGGTGACCGATGTGCCCTGAGCCTGGCCCGCAACCACGTTGGCACCCAGGAAGGAGGCTGCCCACTGGCATCCCGGGGCGGCCGTCACATCGGCCGCGGTGCCCCGGCTGACCACGGAGCCGTCGTCGAGGACGACCACGCCGGTGGCCAGTGTGGCCACGTCCACAGGGTCGTGGGTGATGAGAAGCAGGTGTCGGGCCGGCAACTGGTCCAGCAGCACGCGCAGCTGGCTGCGGCCCGGCGCGTCGACTGAGGCCAGCGGCTCGTCGACTATCAGCACATCCGGTTCCAGGGCCAGGGCCCGAGCTATGGCCACCCGCTGGCGCTGGCCGCCCGAGAGCGAGGCCGGGCGCCGGTTCCAGACCGTGGCGTCCACGCCGACGCGTTCGAGCAGGGCCCCGGCTCGTTGGCGGGCGCTGGCCCGGCCTGTTCCCGCTCGGCGCAATCCGAACGCCACGTTGTCGATGGCCCTGAGGTGGCCGAAGAGCCGGTGGTCCTGGAACACCATGCCCACGCTGCGCCGGTGGGCGGGCACGAACACGCCGGCGACCGGATCGTCAGCCACCGAGCCCGCGATGACCAGGCGGCCACGATCCAGACGGTCGAGCCCGGCCACGGCCCGCCCCAGCGTCGTCTTGCCCGTGCCGTTGGCTCCGACCACGGCGGTCACGCCCTCGCCGATCTCCAACCCGTCAACCCGCAGCATCCACCCGGGACGCGACACCCAGCCGTCGAAGTGAATGGTCATCAAGAGGTCCCCGCCGGAATTGGCAGCAGATTGCGCCCTGTCGGGCACTCGACGCTGCCAGTTCGGGTCGAGCTGGCGGGCGCGTGTCGAATTGGCAGCAGATTGCCCCCTTTTGGGCACTCGACGCTGCCAGTTCGAGCTGGCGTAGGCGGCGGGGCGGGGGGAGTGGGAGTCATCGGGGCATCCAGCGGTCGCGCAGGGTCACCAGCACCGCGAGGGCCACCACCATCAGGACCAGGCTGATCGCTACCGCTGCCTGCGGGTTGCGTTCCAGGGCGAGGTAGGTCTCCAGCGGCAGGGTGCGGGTGCGGCCCGGGAAATTGCCCGCAAAGGTCAGCGTGGCCCCGAACTCGCCGACGGCCCGAGCCCACGCCAGGGCGGTACCGGCGGCCAGCGCGGGACGGATCGTGGGCAGCGTGACATGAGCGAGAGTGGCCCAGGGGCCCGCGCCCAGGGTCGCGCCCGCTTCGTCGAGGTCGTCGCCGGCCTGACGCAGGGCGGCCTCGACAGTGATCACGAAGAACGGCAGGGCCACGAACGCCGCGGCCACCACGGCTCCAGCGGTGGTGAACGGCAGGCGCACGCCGAACCAGGAGTCGAGCCACTGGCCGACTAGGCCCCGCCGTCCCAGCGCGAACAGCAGGGCACTGCCGGCCACCACCGGCGGCAGCACCATGGGCAGCATCACCACGGCTCGCACCAGCCGGGGGAACCGCAGCCGCCGACGGGCCAGCACGAACGCCAGCGGCAGGCCCAGCACCACGCACGCCGCAGTCGCGGCCAGGCTGACGATCAGCGACACTCGCAGCGCCTCCAGCACCTCGGACTCGCCCAGCAGCGAGGGCAGCGCCGACCATGGCGCCCGCTGCAGCAGCCCGGCCAGAGGAAGAACCAGCAGGCCGAGGGCCACAAAGCCCACGATCGTCAGGGCCGCGGGCGGCCGGCTCACGGGCGGGGCGGGGCCGGGAGCGGCCCGGGTGTCGTCTGGGGCGCTCACGGTGGCCCGAACCCATGCGCGTGCAGGGCCTCGGCGCCGGCGCTGCCGGGCTTGGTGAAGGCATCGATCACGGTCTGCACCGGCGGCGAGGACTCAGCGGCCACCGAGGCGATGTAGTAGCGATTGGTGTGGCCGTGCAACTCGGGGGCGTCGACCGTGGGCAGGCCGGCCGCAGCGGCGTCGGTGCCATAGATCAGGCCCGCGTCGAGTTCGCCCAGCGAGAGCTTGGCGGCCAGGGCGCGCACGCTCGGCTCCAGCGTGTCTACCGAGGGCGCGATTTGAGCCTCTGCGAGCGCTTGGCGGGCCAGGGCCCCGCAGGGCACGTCGGCGGCGCACAGCCCGACCAGCACGTTGCCGCGGGTCAGGTCGGCCAGCCCGGCGACCTGGCCAGGATTGCCGGGCGCGGTGGCGAGCACGAGAGCGTTGGTGGCGATCACGACCGGTGTCCCCCGAACCGAGCCGTCGGAGATGGCTCGGTCCATGGTGGCTGAATCGGCGGTGATCAGCACGTCGGCATCGGCCCCGGCCGCGAGCTGGGCCACCAGGGTCAAGCTGCCTGCGATCACCGGAGTGACTCGGAGCTCGCCCCCGAAATGTCCGTCCACGGCCTCCACCACGTCGGTCAGCGAGGAGGCGGACATCACCACCACCTCCCGACCGCTGCCGCCTGCGTCGCCGCCTACTGGGGAACTGCAGCCCGGCGCGAGCACCGACACCGCGGCCAGCGCCATCGCCCACCGTCGAGTCCGATCCCGGTGGCAGTCACCGGTGAGGCTGCCCGCCGCCATAGGGGCCGAATCTACTTTGGGACCGCTCGGATGGGTTGCCGCCTCGCGATGGAGCATCTCGTTTCCCGCTCTTGTTCGCTGCGCTCACGGGCAGCTCGGGCCTACTCGACCGAAATCAGTAGAGAAACTCGTCATATAGGAGCAATACTCGTGCAGATTTGAGGCGAGCTTGACGTAGAGCTACTCACGGGCACTCGGGCCACGGCCTCGCTTCCGCTCGGCCTCTACCCAAGCCTGATCCGGCACCGTGCCCCTATGGTGTGACGATGCCCACACTTGCTCAAACATCCACCGGACTCGCAGACGCCTGCGGCGAGACGAACCGCGGCCTCGTCTGCGAGCTGGTCTACGACTGGACCGAGAATGACGGCTTGGCCACCGCGGCTGACTGGCTGCTCGACCGGCCCATCCGCATCGCGCTCATCCTGGTGGTGGCGTGGATCGTCACCCGGTTCGCCAAGCGGGCCATCGTGCGGTTCACCAAGCGCATTGCCTCGGCGTCGAGCCATTCGCGTTTGCACATGTTGCGTGAGCGTGGGCCGGGCAAGATGCTGAGCGACGATGTGGCCCGGGTCCGGGCCGAGTCGCGGGCCGAGACGCTCGGACACGTTCTGCGCAGCATTGTGGTGGCACTGGTGTGGACGTTCACGGCGCTGGTAGTGCTGGGCGAGATCGGCGTGAACCTCGGGCCGCTGATCGCGGGCGCGGGCATCGGCGGCGTGGCGCTGGGCTTCGGAGCCCAGTCGATCGTGAAGGACTTCCTGTCGGGTCTGTTCATGCTGATCGAGGACCACTACGGGGTGGGCGACGTGGTGGACGTCGCATATGCCATCGGCACTGTGGAGGAGGTGTCTTTGCGGTCCACCACAATCCGAGACATCAAAGGCACCGTGTGGCACGTCCCCAACGGCGAGATCGCCCGGGTCGGGAACTTCTCGCAGCTGTGGTCGAAGGCGCTGATCGAGATCGAGGTGGCCTACGACACCGACCTGCGCCTGGCCATGGGCGTGATGCAGCAGGTGGCCAACGATTTCTGGGAGGACCCGGAGTGGGGCGGCGACGAGCTGACCGAGTGTCCCGGCGTGTTGGGAGTGCAGTCCCTGGGCGCGTCCGGCATCGCTCTACGGATAGCGGTCAAGACCGAGCCGTCGATGCAGTGGAGCGTGGAACGCGAGCTGCGGCTGCGCCTCAAGGAGGCCTTCGACGAGGCCGGCATCGAGATCCCGTTCCCGCAGCAGACGGTGTGGCTCCGCGACCCGGGCGAAGAGGCCGGGTCCAAGCTGTCGGAGGCCGAGCAGGCCGCCCTACGCGCCCTCTGGGACGCGAAGCACGCCCCGATGGCCGACCTCGAGGAGCATTAGACCCGCTCACCGCGGCGGGCCGCCAGACCAGGCGCTCAGAGGCCGAGCGGGTAGGCCGCGGTCAACCAGGAGTCCTGCAGACCGCTTGACATCTCCCGGGCGGGTTAACTTGGTGAGAATGAGCGCTTTTCATGATATCTTGAGTTGCATCATGGTTCGGTGTCTTCTAGGCTCAGGGCGTGGAGTCGGTAACGCTCGTTGATCTGGGACCGGTCATCGCGGCTGTTCTTGGCCCGATGCTGGCCTTTGTCGTCGTTTCGATGCGGTATCAGCATCTCGACGGCGTGAAGACGCGCGAGCTGATCGAGCGGTCAAGCAAGGAGACTCTCGAGAAGGCCGGCGAACTCATCGAGCGATCCGTCGGGGGCCTCGAACGGTCCGTCGGGGGCCTCGATCGATCTGTCGGGGGCCTCGAACGGTCTGTCGGGGGCCTCGAACGGTCTGTCGGGGGCCTCGAACGGTCTGTCGGCTCCCTCGGCGACGAACTTGGCGAGCACAGGCGCGAAACCAAGGAGAGCTTCAAGGACATCAGAGCAACTTTGAAGGAGGTGGCTCGGAGTCTCGCTGACGCCCGGGAAAGGCTGGCCCGCATCGAAGGGCATCTGGGGATCGGAGCACCTCGCCGTGGCGAGACGGGTGAGATAGCTGGAGACGCTGCCTAGGCGACCACGGCCCGAACGACGGAGCCAGCGATGAGGTGCGGACGAGTATCTCTAGACGGCAAGCCAAGGTGGGCCCGTCTAGACGGCGACGCCGTCCACATCCTGCGGGGCTCGCCCCTGGGAGGCGAGTCGGCCGTCGAAACCACGCTGCCCCTAGCGGGCGCGATATTCCTTCCGCCGGTGGTGCCGTTCGTGTTCTACGCGGTGGGCCTGAATTACCGCGGCCATATTGAGCACCACAGGGCAGCGGGCCGGGACATCGCGGTTCCGGGGCGTCCGGAGGTCGGTTACCGGGCCAACAATGCGTTGATCGGGCACGGCGCGGCCATACTCGTGCCGCCCGACGTGACGGGCCCCTTCGAGGCTGAGGGCGAGGTCGTGGCCGTTCTCGGCCGCCGTGTCCGCAACGCCTCGCGGGCGGAGGCGCAGGAGTCAGTGTTCGGCTGGACGATCGGCAACGATGTGAGCGCCCGCGAGTGGCAGCGAGCCGACCGCTCGTTCTGGCGCAGCAAGAACAGCGACACCTTCAAGCCGATGGGCCCCTGGATCGAGACTGACGTCGATCCCATGGTCCAGACCACCACAGTCCGGGTCAATGGCGAGACACAGGCCGAGTTTGCGACTGGCGACATGGTCTTCGACCCGTGGGACTTCATCGTCGAGGCGTCCCGCTACATCACCTTCCATCCTGGCGACGTGCTGTGGATGGGCGCCGACTCGACTTGCCAGATCGCGCCGGGCGACGTTGTGGACATCGAGGTCACGGGCATAAGCGTGCTGTCGAACCCGGTTCGACTCGACACTGGCTGACCGGACACCGCGGCCCGTGCGGCCGCGCCACCCCTCCCGGTTGTGGGCCGCCCCCGGGGTCAGGCAGGACGGCGTGCGACCATCGAGAGGCCGTCACCCACCGGCAGCAGCGCTACGAGCACCCGTTCGTCCGCGATGACGTGGGCGTTGAAGGCGCGCAGCTGCTCGGTGGTCGGGTCGGTGTGGGCGGGGTCGGCCACATGCCCGCCCCACAGCGCGTTGTCCACCAGGATCACGCCCCGCGCCGACAGCCGTGGGACCAGCTCCTCGTAGTAGGCGATGTAGGACGCCTTGTCGGCGTCGATGAACGCGAGGTCGACGGCCGGCTCCGGCGGGAGGGCACGCAGAGTGTCGAGTGCCGGGGCGATGCGCAGGTCGATGCGGTCGGCCACGCCGGCTCGCTCCCAGTGCTCGCGGGCAATCGTGGTCCACTCCTGCGATATGTCGCAGCACAGCAACCGGCCGCCCGGCGGAAGAGCCTTGGCGACGGCGAGAGCCGAGTAGCCGGTGAACGTGCCCACCTCCACCGCGAAGCGGGGCCTCAGCAGGGTGGTGAGCAGCGTCATGAGGGCGCCCTGGGCCGTGCCGATCTGCATGATGCCGGCATCGCCGAGCGCGGCCGTGGCCGCGATCAGTTCCCGCTGCACCTCGTCGGGGCCGGTGGAGTGAGACGCGACGTAGGCGGCGAGCGCCTCGTCGAGGAAGGCAGTGCGAAAGCTCATGATCCGTCGATGCTAACGACGGGTGCGCCGCAGCGTGATCGCAGAAACGCGAGCACCGCGGCCTCGGCGTCGGCATGATCCGTCGATGCTAACGACGGGTGCGCCGCAGCGTGATAGAGACGAAGGCGCCGGCGCGGGCCGCGTACTCGGCGCAGCCGGGCCGGCGTTCGCCAAGCGTGCGCTCCAGCAGCGCCACCGCGACGCGGTGTGCTCCGGCGGTGTGGGGCTTCATCGGCTGCGCACGGGGATGAACCACGTGAGGCCCTCGCATCGGGCGTCCGCAGGGTTGCGGCCCGCAGAAAACATCTAATATATTCAAAGTAGACGAGTATCGCGGCCTTTCGTCTGGGCGCCAACTGTCGGCTCGACCAGGAGAGAGCAGCATGGCGCCGCTGTTGATGACCGCAGAGTTCACGCTCTTCGGGCTGTTTATGTTCAACCTGGGGCTCTTCGTCCCCATCGCCAGGAACAAGTGGTACCGCTGGCGGATGAAGCGCGAGCGCGCCGGCCGCGGCGACGGCAGGATCACGAAGGATCACATCCGCGAGGAGCTGTGCCGCGACCCTGTGGCCGTCAACATGTTCATGAGCGACAGCACTCCCGAAGACGTGCAGCGCTACCTGTATCTGGAAGCCGAGCGCCGAGCGATCATGCGCGAGCGAAAGCAGTTGGCCGACAGCGAGAACGACTTCTTCGCCCCGCCCCGGCGCCCCGGCCCGGATCCAGGCTTCAGCGGCTGCCGCGGCTAGCCGGCCCGGGCGCCCGCCCACGGCGCGCCGGCGCGCCGTAGCATCGTGCGGCGATGGCTGCGATCACACCGCCGGGCGGATGGACTTACGGCGTCGGGCTGCCGATCCAGACTCTCACCGCGACGCTGGCCGACCCCTGGGAGCGCACCGCCACCGTTGGCGACCTGGTGCGCATCGCCCGCAAGGCCGAGGCCACCGGGCATGGCTTCGTGGGGGTCTGCGACCACGTGGCCATACCCGACAACGACTACGCGGCCCACATGGGCACCACCTGGTACGACACCGTGGCCACGCTGTCGTACCTGGCCGCCCGCACCGACACGGTCAACCTGGCCTCTGCGGTGTGGATCGCCGCCTACCGGCACCCGCTGCAGACCGCCAAGTCGTTCGCCACGCTCGACCACCTCTCGGGAGGGCGGGCCGTCCTCGGCGTGGGAGCAGGCCACGTGGAGGCCGAGTTCGAGGCACTGGGAGTGGACTTCGCCGCTAGGGGCCGGCTGCTCGACGAGACCCTGGAGGCAGTCAGGGGCGCCTTCGCCGGCACCTACGTGAGCCACTCGGGCGAGGCGTTCAGCTACTCCGACGTGGGGGTCGGCCCCGCGCCGGTGCGGGAGCTGCCCATCTGGGTGGGCGGCCGCGGCCGGGCCGCCTGGAGGCGCGCCGGACGACTGGGCGACGGCTACGTGCCGATGGGCAACGCCGTTGCGCAATACGGCGAGATCATCGACACCATGAACGCGGCCGCGGCCGCCGCCGGGCGCGACGGCGCCCGCTTCGACGTGGGCTTCATGCCGCCGTGGTGCTACCTGCTGGCCGACACCGCCCCCGAGGGGCTGCCCCCGGTGATGGCGTGCGGCGCCGAGCCCCTCGCGGCCAGTATCCGGGCCGCCCGGGCCGCGGGGGCCAACACCTTCCATCTCAAGTTCCGGGCCCGCACCCTCGGGGAGTACCTGGAGCAGTTCGACGCCTTCGCCGAGTCGGTCGTCCCCCTGGTTGACGAGACCTGACTGGAGCCGCCGCCGCCGCCGTGGCCCGAGCGGCCCGTGAGCGCAGCGAACAAGAGCGGGAAACACAACGCCGCACCGCGACGCGCTCGCCGGCGGTTGCGCTCAGTGCTAGTTGACGCGGCGGTCCCGGCCGGCCCAGAGCTGGTCTCGCAGGGCGAACTTCTGGACCTTGCCGGTGGCGGTCTTGGGCAGATCGCCGAACGTCACCGACTTGGGGGCCTTGAAGCGGGCGATGCGGGACTTCACATGCTCGACGAGGTCGGCCTCGGTCACGGCCGCGCCGGGCCGCAGCACCACGAAGGCGGCGGGCACCTCGCCCCAGGTGTCGTCGGGGGCGGCCACCACTGCGCACTCCACCACGTCGGGATGCGACGCCAGGGCCTGCTCCACCTCGATGGAGGCGATGTTCTCGCCGCCGGAGATGATCACGTCCTTGGCCCGGTCCCGCACCTCCACATAGCCGTGGTCGTGCATCACGGCCACGTCCCCGGTACGGAACCATGTGCCGCCGGGCCCGTGAACCGAAGCGGCCGCGGTGGCGTCGGGGTCCTTGTAGTAGCCGAGCATCACGTTGTTGCCCCTGATCGCGATCTCGCCCTGGGTAGTGCCGTCGGCGGGCACGTCGGCGCCGTCGGCGTCGACCACCCGCACCGACGATGTCACCAGCGTGCCCACCCCCTGGCGGGCCTTGATCCGGGCCTGGTCGTCGGCGGGCAGTTCGTCCCACTCGCGGCGCCAGTCGCAGATCAGCGACGGGCCGTAGGTCTCGGTCAGGCCGTAGAGGTGGGTCACGTCGATGTTGAGTTCCGCCAACTGCGACAGCAGCGTGGGCGACGGGGGAGCGCCGCCGGTGGCAACTTTCACGGTTCGGGGCGCGGGCGCCGCATCGGGATGGTTCACGAGGCCGATCAGCACGGTGGGGGCCGCGTTGAAGTGGGTCACGCCGTCTTCGCGGATGTGGCGCCACACCGTGCCCGGCGCCAGGGTCCGCAGCATCAGATGGACGCCGCCCACCGCAGTGACCGCCCACGGGTAGCACCAGCCGTTGCAGTGGAACATGGGCAGCGTCCACAGGAACGCCGCGTCGCTGTCGAGCCCGCCCTGCGCGGCCATGGCCAGAGCGTTGAGGTTGGCTCCGCGGTGCGAGTACATCACGCCCTTGGGATGGCCCGTCGTCCCCGAGGTGTAGTTGAGGCTCAGCACGGCGTGCTCGTCGGCGGTGCTGGCCCGGTGGGGCTCGGCCGCCGCCAGCAGCGCCTCGTACTGGCAGTCGGAGGCGCCTGACACGCCGGCGTCGCTCGACACCACCAGCCGCAACCCCGGTATCTGCTGCTGGACCGATCGGGCCACATCGGCCAGGGCGTGGTCGGCGAACAGCACTTTGGACTCGGCGTGGCCCACGATCCAGGCCAACTCTGGTGCCGAGAGCCTGGAGTTGAGGGCGTTGAACACCACTCCGGCCATCGGGAAGCCGAAGGCGGCCTCCAAGGCCATGGACACGTTGGGGGCCAGCACGGACACCGCGTCGCCGGGCTCCAGGCCCAGGTCGAGCGTGGCTCCGGCCAGCCGCCCGCAGCGGTCGGCGAAGTCCCCGTAGCTGCGACGCAGCGGCCCATCGACCACTGCGGGGCGGTCGCCGTGCACCACCCGGGCCCGGTCGAGGAAGGCGACGGGCGTGAGCGGAACCGGCACGAACGGCGAAGATCCGCAGGGTCGGCTGGTGGTCACGCCAACAAACGCTATGTGACCGCAATCACGAATGCGATGGAGGGCGCGGGCCATTTGTTCAACAACAGGCATTCAACAACAGGCAGATGAACGACACAAGGCGGATCGACGCATAGCACATGCGATCGGCAGACAAGGAGAAAGGGACAAGAGGAAATGACATACACACTCCTAATCGCCGTCGTGGTATTCCTGGCGCTGCCAGCGGCGGCCGCGGCGGCCCGGATCGCCGCCCACTACCGCCGCGGCGCACACGGCCGCCCCGACCTCGAGTCGGGCCACACCAGGGCCTTCCGGCCAGCCGAGGCCTTCGTGCGTGCCAGGCATCCCTCGCTGTGGCTCGGGGGCGATGCATCCGGCTCGCAGGTCCCCACCAAGACCCGCCGGGCTACGTTGAGGCCCGTCTTCTACCTCGGCGCGACACCAGTTCCGGAACGGCTCAGCCCTCGGCCGTCACCGACCGGGGCGTACATCCGCAGGGACTTCGACCTGGATAGCCCCGACCATCGGGGCCGGGCCGCCTAGCCTGAAGCCACCGCTGCGGTGAGGCTCAGGGGGTGGGCGGGTCCGTGCGGTTCGCCGCGAACATCAAGCAATAGACCACACCACATGTAGCAAACCCATTGAAGTTCGTCCTGTCGGTGGTGGCGTCGATGCTGGTGACCCATCCCCCACCGCCCGCCCGTCGGTGGATCCAGGCTCAGGCGCCGACGAGATCCCCCAGCCGGGCCCGCAGGTCGTGCTTGCGCACCTTGCCTGAGGCCGTCAGCGGCAGTTCGTCCATGAAGGTCACGCCGCGGGGGGCCTTGTAGTTGGCCATCCGCTCCCGGCACCACGCCACCAGCTCGGCCCCGGCCGCGGCGGTGGTAGCGGCGTCGGGGGCGGGCACCACGAAGGCGTGGCCCCCCTCGCCCAGCCGCTCGTCGGGACGGCCCACCACCGCCACCTGGCCCACCGCGGGGTGGGCCAGCATGGTCGCCTCGATCTCGGCCGGGTAGGCGTTGAAGCCGCCGCAGATGAACATGTCCTTGAGCCGGTCGGTGATGGCCACGTATCCGGCTGCGTCCATGGTGCCGATATCGCCGGTGCGCAGCCATCCGTCGGCGCCGATAGCGGCCGCGGTGGCCTCGGGGTCGTCGAAGTAGCCGTCCATCACGTTGTAGCCCCGCACCACGACCTCGCCCGACTCTCCGGGCCGCAGCTCGGTGCCGCCGGGGCCGACGACCCGCACCTCAACGTCGTCGATGGCCCGGCCCGACGTGGCCGAGACCGTCTCGGGCGCATCGTCGTGGCGGCACATGGTGGCGATGCCGGACGACTCGGTGAGCCCGTAGCCGGTGACCACCACCTCGAAGCCGAGGCGCTGCCGCATGGCCTCGATCATCGGCACCGGCACCGGGGCGGCGCCGGTCACCGCCAGCCGCAGGGTCGACATGTCGAAGCTGTCGAGGTCGGGATGGTTCAGGATTGCCTGGTAGATGGCGGGCGGGCCGGGCAGCATCGAGATCCGCTCCTGCGGCACGCGGGCCATCACCGACGGCACGTCGAAGACGGGGTGGGGGATCATCGTCGCCCCGGTCATCAGGCAGGCCAGGATGCCGGCGTTGAGGCCGAAGGAGTGGAAGAACGGGTTGACGATCAAGTAGCGGTCGTCGTGGCGCAGCCCGATCACCGAGGCCCAGCTCCGGTAGGCCCGGCACACCGGGGCGTGCTTGAGCACCACGCCCTTGGGCCTGCCCGTGGTGCCGGAGGTGAACATGATGTGGCACGGGTCGTGTTCCGAGACGAGCGCCAGTTTCGAGTCGGCGGGAGCGCCCGGCGGCGCTTGGGCGACGAACTCGGAGAATCCGGCCGCGCCGGGCGGCACCGGCTCGCGCAGCACCACAACCTGCTCGACGCACGAGGGAACGCCCCCGTCGGCGGCGCGCAGCAGGCCCAGGCGGTCGCTGCCCAGGAAGTCGGTGGAGCAGAACAGCAGGCGGGCCCCGGACCGGTCGAGCACGAAAGCGGCCTCGTCGCCCTTGAACCGGGTGTTGATCGGCACCACCACCCCGCCCGCGGCGTGGACACCCAGGGCGGCCACCGCCCACTCCCACCAGTTGGGTCCCCACACGCCCACCCTGTCGCCCGGCGACAGTCCCCATGCGCCCAGCGCGGCTGCCATCTCGCCGACCCGGTCCCCCAGTTGGGCGAACGACATCCGCACCTCGCCGTCCACCAAAGCCTCAGACGCGCCGAAGCGGGCCGCCGCGTCGTCGACCAAAGCTGGAATCGTGGTCACGGGTCCCAGGCCACCAGCAGTTGGCGGGGGCCGCGGAAGGTGATGTTGGCGAATCGTTCCAGGCTCTGGCCCTCGACCAGCCGCAGCGACGGGATGCGCTCGGTCAGCACCTCCAGGGCCACGGTGGCCTCCAGGCGGGCGAGGCGGGCGCCCAGGCAGAAGTGGATGCCCTTGCCGAAGGAGATGTGGTTGCGGGCGTTGGGCCGGTGGATGTCGAAGTCGCCGGGGTGCTCGAAGATGTCGGGCTGGTGGTTGGCCGCGGCCAGGCTCAAGAAGATGTTGGTCCCCGCGGGCACCCGCACTCCGGCCACCTCCGCGTCGGTGTTGGCGACGCGCCGCCAGCTCGTCTGGGGCGACTCGAAGCGCAGCACCTCCTCCAGCGCGGCTCCTATCAGCGACGGGTCCGCGCACAGCTCGTTCCATTGGGCGGGCCGTGACAGCAGGCAGATCAGCGAATTCGACAGGAAGTGGCTGACGATCTCGTGGCCCGCGAACGACAGGCCGTAGGTGATCGACTCCACCTCGCGGTAGGCGAGCTCGTCGGGGTCGCTGTGGTGCACGGCCAAGAGCTCGGAGGTGAAGTCGTCGCCGGGGTCGTCCACCTTGGAGGCCACGAAGTCGCGGCAGTAGCGCCAGTAGGCCAGCATCTTGTGGGCGATCTGCACCTGCTCGGCCTCGTCGGGCTGGCCCCAGCTGAAGGCCAGCCGGTCCGAGCACCACTCCTTGAGCTTCTCGTCGTCGCTCTCGGGGAAGCCGATGAACCGGAAGATGGTCTCGCCCGGCAGCGGGTGCGCGAACACCGGCACAAAGTCCGCCGGCGACCCGGCGCCCAGCAAGGCGTCGGCAAGAACGTGGCTGCGGCGCCGGATGTAGGGCTCCAGGATCCGCATGCGCCGGTTGGAGAACCCCCCCTTGGTGTGGTTGCGGATCCGGCCGTGGTCCGGCGGCTGGCGGTTGGACATGACCGCCACCGGGTTGAAGTCCGGCGCGGCCAGAACGGCGTGGGCGGCAGCGCTGAGCGGGAACACCGGGTCCTGCACATTCTGGGAGCCGAACGTCTCGGGGTCGAGGAACACCTCGCTGATGTCCTCCATGCGGGTGACCACCAGATAGCCGAGCTCGCTGGAATAGAACACCGGCGTGTCCCGCAGCCCGTCGAGCACCGCATAGGGGTCGGCGAGATAGTCGGCCGCGAACGGGGTGAAGCCGGTGACGGGGCAGCCCGACGGCGGCGAAGGCACCTCGTCGGGCACTCGGTGGTAGGACGCCTCGGTCTGGGTCATGTCTTCCTCTGCAGCCACTCTGGTCGCCCATCTTCGCGCGGCGCGGCGGTCGGGCGCCCGCGGTCGTGTCGTGCCAGGATCCACCGGCGCCGAACTTCCGGGAGTTGTGCCCGTATGTGACCGAAAACCGCCGGAAGTTCGCTCCGGGCCGAGCTACCTGGCTTCCCACGGGCCGCGTTAGGGTCTGAGCCGTGGCCAGGACGCTTGTTGCCGCCACCCGCCGGGTGCTGGGATCGCGCCGCCGCGGCACGCGGCCATCGGCCACCGGCCCGTCCGCGGGGGACGGCGACGCCGGCCTGGTAGCCGACTTGGAGGCCGCTATCGGGGCCGACCGGGTGCGTGCCGACGCCGCGGCCCGCTACCTGGCCTCCCGGGACGCCTCCATCTATCTGGAGGGCAGCGCCGGGCCGGTGTGCTACCCCGGCTCGACCTCCGACGTGGCGGCCTGCGTGGAAGTGGCGGCTCGCCACGGCCGGGCCGTGTCTCCCCGGGGGGCGGGCACGGGCCTCGCCGGGGGCGCCGCGCCGCTGGGCCAACCGGTGGTGCTGGCGATGACCCGGATGGACAAGCTGCTGGAGATCGACCTCGACAACGGCGTGGCCTGGGTGCAGCCCGGCATGGTGAACCTGAACCTGTCGCGGGCGCTGGCCCCCCACGGGGTGCACTATGCGCCCGACCCCTCCAGCCAGGCGGCCTGCACCATCGGCGGCAACGTGGCCAACAACTCCGGCGGGCCGCACTGCCTCGCCTACGGCGTTACCAGCGCCCATGTGCTGGCCGTGGAGGTGGTGCTCTCCGACGGCTCGGTGGTCACTCTCGGCGGCCTGAGCGCCGAGCCGGCCGGCTACGACCTTCGCGGCGCGTTCGTCGGCTCGGAGGGGATGTGCGGCATCGCCACCGCGGTGGCCGTGCGGCTCACCCCCAACCCGCCCGCGGTGCGCACCATGCTGCTGTGCTACGACGACGTGTCGGACGCGGCGGCCACCGTCAGCGCCATCATCGCGGCCGGGATCGTGCCCGCGGCCGTCGAGATGATGGACCAGCGCTGCGTGGCTGCGATAGAGGACTTCGCCCAGGCCGGCTACCCCACCGACGCTGCTGCGGTGCTGCTGACCGAGGTGGACGGGCAGCCCGGAGGAGTGGCCCTCGCGGCCGAGCGGATCGCCGACATCGCCCGCCGCAACCAGGCCATCAGCGTGCGCACCGCCGCTGACGACGACGAGCGGGCCCGTCTCTGGAAGGGCCGCAAGAGCGCCTTCGGGGCGGTGGCCAACGTGATGCCCGACTACTACCTGCACGACACCGTAGTGCCCCGCACCCGGCTCACCGAGGTGCTGGAGCGGGTGTACGAGATCGTCGATCGCTATGACCTGATCGTCCTCAACGTGTTCCACGCGGGCGACGGAAACCTGCACCCGATCCTGGCCTACGACTCCAGGGTGCCCGGCGCCGACGAGCGGGTGCACGCCGCGGGCCGCGAGATCATCGAGATGTCGCTGGACATGGGCGGAGCACTGACCGGCGAGCACGGCATCGGCGTGGAGAAGCGCGACTACATGCACCGCATGTTCAGCCCCGTGGACCTCGACCAGCAGAGCCGGCTGCGGGCGTCGTTCGACCCGCACTGCCGCATGAACCCCGGCAAGGTGCTGCCCAGCGCCCACAGCTGCTCCGACATCGCCGCGCTGCGGGCCTCCGACGCCGCCGGCGTGTGGGGATGAGCGCTGGATGTCCAGTCTCGAGGGCTGCTATGCATCGGTCGCACGCTGCCACAGTGGCGAGGCCCAGAATCTCGGTGTTGCGTCCCAGGCCTGAGCTCGGCGACTGGGGCCGCGGCCGGACCGGAAGCGCAATCCGCCTGGAGCGGGCCCGATGACCGCGTCCAACGGACGGTTCGTGTTCGATGAGGCCCTGACCGGCTTCGCGGCCGAGGTGGGAGCGGATGGGCCGGTATGCGTGCGGGGCGGCGGCACCCGCCGGCGCCTGGGCGGGGAGGCCGCGCCGGGCACTCGCGAGGTGCAAGCCCCGGCGGGTGTCGTCGCCTTCGAGCCGGCCGAGATGACGGTGCGGGTGCGGGCCGGCACGCTGGTGGCCGAACTCCACCAGGTTCTGGCCGATGCGGGTCAGCGCACCGCCCTGCCCGAGCGTTCGGGCGGCACGGTGGGCGGAGCGCTGATGGCGGGAGAGTCGAGCATCGCCTGCCTCGGGCTGGGACCGGTGCGCGACGCGCTGCTGCAGGCCCGCTACGTGTGCGCCGACGGCCGGATCGCCGGCGCGGGCGCGGGCACCGTCAAAAACGTGAGCGGCTTCGACCTGTGCCGGCTGCTGGTTGGCTCGCTGGGCACACTCGGCCTGGTGGGCGAGGTGCTGCTGCGCACGGTGCCGGTGGGGGAGGTGGAGCGCTGGATGCGTGTCGAGGGTGCCGACCTGAGGGCTGCGCAGGCCTGCCGCACCGCCATGTCGATCCTGTGGGACGGAACCGCGACGTGGTTGCGGCTGGGCGGTTACGGCGTGGACGTGGACGAGGATCTCTCTCGGCTGGCCGCGCTCGCCGCCGGCTCGCCCGCAGAGGTGGACGGCCCGCCCGACCTCCCGCCGCACCGCTGGTCGTGCACCCCCGCGGAGGCCGCGGCCTTCGATGCCGGCACCGGAGCCGCGGGCCGGTTCGTGGCCGAGATCGGGGTGGGGGTGGTGCACGCCTCCGAGCCGCAGCCTCCCCGACCGGTCGAGTCCGGCGTAGCGAAGCTGAACCGGCGGTTCAAGGAGCGCTTCGACCCTGACGGCCGCCTCAACCCCGGCCGCGACCCGCTTCGGAAGCCCTGATGCGTGATCCGACGCACCCGCGGCGAAATTGGTGCGATTATTGGACCTGTGAGGGCGCTTTCGTCGACAATTTGAGCTCGGCTCCGCTGAGGAGACCCTGATGCACCTCGGCCTCGACGACGACGAGCTGGTTGCGTGCGTGTCCTGCGGGCTGTGCCTGCCCCACTGTCCGACGTTTGTGATCACCGGGCGCGACACCGAGTCGCCGAGGGGCCGCATCGCGCTCATGCGGGCCGTGCAGAACGAGGACGCGCCGGTGACCGACGACGTGCTGCGCTCCATGGAGACCTGCGTTCAGTGCCGTGGCTGCGAGACGGCGTGCCCCAGCGCGGTGCCGTTCGGCCATCTGATGGAGGGCACCCGGACCGCGCTGGCGGCCGCGGGCCGGATCACCCCCCGCTGGCAGCGCTTGGCTCTGAAGGGGCTGCGCCATCGCCGTCTGCTGCTGGCCGGCTCCACCCTGCTGGCGCTGGCCATCCGGCTGCGGCTGGTGCCGACCCAGCGCCTGGGCCTGCCCGCCCGGATGCCGCTGCGGCGGCCGCGGCTGCGCACCTCCGGAGACGACGTGTGGCTGTTCACCGGCTGCGTGATGGACGCCTGGCAGCGCGACGTTCACCTGGCCGTGCAAAGGGTGCTGGAGGCCGCCGGCGCGGGCGTGGAGCCCACGGGCGCGGTCGCGCCGTGCTGCGGGGCGCTGCACATCCATGCCGGGCTGGAGTCAGAGACCAAGGACATGGCCCGGCAGGTGATGGCCGGACTCTCCGGCGACGACCGCCCGATCCTGGTGGACGCAGCCGGGTGCGGCGCCGCGCTCAAGGACTACGGCCACCTGCTGGGCACCGACGAGGCCAAGGCCTTCTCGGCCCGGGTGTTCGATGTTCACGAATGGCTGGCCGAGCACCTCGGCGAGCTGCGAGCCCGGCGGCCGGTTGCTCCGCTGGAGATGACCGTGGCCGTGCAGGACCCGTGCCATCTGCGCCACGTGCAGCGGGCCCATCAGGCCGTCTCCGTGGTGCTGGCCCCGTTCGTCACCAAGGTGGTCGCCCTCGACGACGACGGCCTGTGCTGCGGGGCGGGCGGCGCCTACTCCGTTATGGAGCCCGAGCTGTCGCGGGCGATCCGCGAGCGCAAGACCGCAGCGGTGGCCCGCTCCGGAGCGTCGGTGGTGGCCAGCGCCAACCCGGGCTGCTCTCTGCATCTCGCGGCCGCCGGCCTGGATGTGTGCCACCCCCTCGAGCTGGTCGACCAGGCCCTCGCCGCGTCCCGCGCCTAATGGGCCACGCGGATAGGTGCCGCCGCCTCGCGGCGCAGCGTTGTGCTTCCCGCTCTTGTTCGCTGCGCTCACGGGCCGCTCGGGCCACGCTCTGCCGAAATATGTAGAGAAACCCGTCATATAGGAGCAATACTCGTACAGATTTGAGGCGAGCTTCACATACCTCGCGTCCGCGCCTAGCGGCGACAAGGGCTCCTCCAATCCCTGTGACTCACCCCTGGAGGGGCCCGTAACGGGGCTCGGCGGCCCGGTCTGGAGGGGACTGGGCCGCCGAGCCTTGTCCGCGCCCGTGCGGCCTGGCAGCCCTCGGTGGCCGGGCGCTCAGGAGAAGCCGAACAGCGGCTGGGCGGAACTAGCGCTCAGGAGAAGCCGAACAGCGGGTGGCCGGGCGCTCAGGAGAAGCCGAACAGCGGCTGGGCGGATCGAGCGCTCAGGAGAAGCCGAACGCAAGCGGGAAGACCACCACCACCCCGGCAGCCCACACCGCGTAGACCGGCGCGTAGGCCGTCTGCCAGCGCTCGAGTGCTGAGAACGGGCGACGGCCCCGCCAGAAGCCGGAATAGAGCCAGGCCGACCAGGCCAGGTTGACCAATAGCACCAGGTTCTCGCCCAAGGCCGCAATCCGATTGGGGGTGGTGCCGAAGTCGGACAGGCGGCCCACGATGGCGCCCAGCACCAGCAGGTCGACGAGCAGGGCCGCGACCACGAGCGCCAGTTGCAGAATGTCGAACAGGCCGGCAGGGGCCTGCCGATCTCGGACCGCTATGGAGTAGATCGCTAGGCCAAGGATCAGCGCCAGTAGCAGGTCGAAGAAGATCAGCACGCCCCGGCCGACGTCTATGCCCCTGCCGGTCAGGGCCACGGCGATGAGGAAAGCGGCCAGCAGTGCCGCGAACATCGGCGTGAACAGCCTCGTCAGCACGGGGGCGATCCTCTCGAGCACGCCCTGTCTCGACTCGGCCAGCCACGCGGCCACCACCACGGTGCCGGCCGCTCCGCACGGCACCAGCCAGAGCCCGATGAACTGGCCGGCGTCGAGTCCGATGGCGGCGAATATCCCTGCCGCGGACCCGGCGAAGACGCCGCCGCCGAGCGCGATCAGCCCGTAGTAGATGCACCACTCGCCGGTGAAGCGCACGAAGTCCATCCGCTTTTCGTGGGAGCGCCAGTCGCCGGCTGCATGGGCGAACCCGACCACCAGCCACAGCAGGATGGGCAGGTGCAGCGCCGCGAGCATCTCCGTGTCGGGCACGTCCGAGCCTGGATCGAACGGGTAGACGTTGACGATCACCGCGGCCGCAACGAACGGCGCGGCCAGCAGGGCCCATCGCTTCGGGGCGAGCCTGCGCTTCCAGGCGAAGTATCCGGCCAGGAACGGCAGCACGAGCAGGCTGAGGTTGCGTGCGAAGAACTGGTCGAAGTTCTCGAGTTCGAGGCCGAACAACTCGGGCGCCTTGACGGCGACCGCGGCCGCGCACGCCAGAGAGCCCATGGCGACGAACTCGCGCCTGGCCTCGACGTTGCCGGCCTCGGCCGCCGGCCCCAGCCTCTGCCACAGCCCCCCGGGCTGATCGCCGGCGTCCTCTGCGTGCTTCTCGGCGTCCTCTGTGGGCTTCTCGGCGTCCTCTGCGTGCTCGTCGACGGTCTCCACCTGTTCGCCGGCGGCCTCCGATCGCTCGCCGCGTTCTGTCTCGTCGGTGCGGGGCATGGTCGCGATCGCCTCGTCGAGCGCCCCTACCCGTTTGGCCGCGATCAGGAAGGCCTCGTCGGGGGTCAGTCCCGCGTGAGCGATCTCGGCGAGCTGGTCTCGCAGACGGCTCTCGAGCCCGTCCGCCTCGGCGGCATCAGCTCCCCGGCGGCGCACACGAGCCCGCCACTCGCCGATCCACGCTGCGAACTCGTCATCGTCGTCGATTCACACAAGCTAGCCGCCAGACCCCGGTGCAGACGTGCTAGCTGCCGCTGTGTTCCTCGTCTCCCTGACCGCCATGTTCGTCTCGGCCGACTTCGGGGTGGGCGCTCCAGGTCTGGAACTGTTCACCGTTGGCGGGGAGGAAGATCTCGCCGGTTTGACCTGCTGGGAGGTCTCCCGGCGTGGTGGGGCCGAGCTCGACCCCGTTCGAGAGGTGGACTTCGATCCGCACCTGGTCGAGAAGGTCGTCGGTTGTGTTCTCGACGGTGCCGACGAATGCGTCCTGGTCGGGGTCGTAGGTGAGGAGGAGCCGGGCGCCGGCTCGGGTCATGCCTTGGCTCCTTGGCCGTGCTGCTGAGCTATCGCTGGAGCACGCCGTATCGACCGATGCGGGCGCTGCGGGATGACCGGTGAGTTGCTCATTCATGCGCTCCATAACCTAAGGCGGTCCGCGACCTGAGCCATCGTATGGAATGAGGTGGCACAACCCCGGACCGTGGCTCACCGGCGGGAGGCGGCGATGGACCAGTTCATGCAGGCGGCGATCGATGAGGCGTTGAGGGGTCGGGCCGAGGGCGGCATCCCGATCGGGGCGGTGCTCGTGCACGGCGGCGAGATCATCGGCCGGGGCCACAACCGGCGGGTGCAGATGGGCTCGGCCATCCGCCACGGCGAGACCGACGCCCTGGAGAACGCCGGACGGCTCCCGGCGGGCGTCTACCGCGACTCGGTGATGTACACCACGCTGTCGCCGTGCGCGATGTGCACCGGGGCGATCCTGCTGTACGGCATCGGCGAGGTGGTGGTGGGCGAGAACCGCACGTTCATGGGCGAGGAGGCCCTGCTGGCCGAGCGGGGCGTGAGGGTCACCGTGCTCGACGACGAGACGTGCGTGGCCATCATGCGGGACTTCATCGCGGCCGAGCCCCACCTCTGGAACGAGGACATCGGCGAGGACTAGCCCGCCGGGGTCGGGTCCGAGCGCAAGTTGGCCTCGAACGCGTGGCGCACCTTCTCGAAGCCGGGCTTGCAAATTCCCTGGATCTCGATGCCCCCATCATGGCGCGGTGTGCCTGCCGCGGCTACGGCGGCGTGGCGCGGTGCCGTGCCACGATGTGCGTCGTGGTTGCGACGGCGAGGCGTCGTTGGTGTCGGGCAGCCTGTTCATCATCGATGGCGGCCTGACCGCCCAGACCCCTCTCCCGTGAGCTTGCACCGCACGCTGCGCCGCGTGTCAGAGGAGGAGGGCGATCGTCAGCGGCACCGACATCGAGACCGCGAACCCGAGCAGCACAGCCGCCATCCATCGAGTGTGCTTGGCCAGCGTGAGCTGCAGTTCGGCGAACCCGGTTTGAACCTCGCCCTTGAGCTTGGACAGTTCCCGGTTGGTCTCGTCGATGCGGGCTCCCTGCCTCAACTCGGAGGCTGCCATCTGGGCCATGAGCCGCCCCTCGGTCTCCTTGAGCTCCCCGTGAAGCATCTTCTCGCTGGCCTTGAGTTCGCGCTGGAGCAGCCTCTCGCTGGCCTTGACGTCGTCCTTGGTGGCGACTTGGTCCCACCCGCTCGGGGGTAGCTGCTCCATGAGGGTCCTCGCTGCGTCCTGGCCGATCGCGTCGGTCAGCTGGCTGTACATCGTCGTGCGTTGTGTCTCGGTCATCGCCATGGTGGCGCCCCCTCTACTCGATAATACTCTCGATTAGCGGGGAGCCTCCAAAGGTGGTCCCGATTCACTGGCGACCACGCTGTGATGGTTTTAGTGCACTGGACGATACCGGTAGCAGCACCCTATCATGAAGCGACTTGAAAAATCAAAGCACGGCGGTAGGGTGAATCTGTAGCCCCGAAGCGAAGCGGTCGCCGTGGCTTCTAGTCCCGTCATCCGCCGAACCGCAGGAGGGTCCTGATGTTGCGATCCAAGCAGAGGGCATCGAACCAGAAGGCAATGGACACGCAGGAGCAGGAAGCCGTCGCCGGTGCCAGGGACGCGCTGGCCCGGGTGATTGCGGACGGCAGTCACACTGACCGTTCTCGCGCCATCGAAGCCATCAGAGCGGTCGACCGGGGCTGGCGCGACCGATGCGAGGAGTACTCCGTGACCCACCGGCTGGGGAGGGTCTACGACGCCAGGTTCGACCTGCTGGGGAGTTTCGCAGAGAACACCGACAAGCTGCCGTCTGCGGCTTCCAGCCAGATGCAGGCGGCCCTGTATGCCCTCGACCACCTCGCCAGTGTCCTGTTGACCCGTCTGGCTGATGTAGGAGTGGCCATCTACCCAACGATGGACGCCCCTTCAGGTGAGATCCTGGAACTGCCGAGACCCGAGAGGGACGCCGTGCTCGACGCCATCGAGCAAGGCACCACCGACTGACTCCCCGAGCCCATCCAACCCTCACCTTCGCCGCTAACGTCGGCTCGACCTCCGGCCGCGTCTGCGACCACGGCATGGCCGTGTACAACGCGTCCAAGGCGGCGGTGCACGGACTGACCCGCTCGGTCGCCATCGACCACGGCGCTGAGGGCATCCGCTGCAACGCAGTGCTGCCGGGCTGGATCGCCACACCGATGGCCGACTCTGTCTTCGATGTGGCCGCCGATCCGGTGGCGGCCCGGGCCGCGACGGTGGAGCGTCATCCGGTGGGTCGCCTGGGCCGCGACGGTGGAGCGTCATCCGGTGGGTCGCCTGGGCCGCGACGGTGGAGCGTCATCCGGTGGGTCGCCTGGGCCGCCCGCAGGACGTGGCCGCTCTAGTGCTGTGGCTGGCCGGCGACGAGGCGTCGTTCGTGTCTGGCAGCCTGTTCACCATCGACGGCGGCCTGACCGCCCAGACCCCCATCCCTGCCTGAGCTTTGCTCGCCTTCCATTGAGATGCTCGGAATTGTATTTGCCATCATCAGTTAGGTTGAAATAACAGATACGAGGGTGTAGAGTAGTCACGCTTGTCGCGTTGGGCCCTCGTGGCCTGACCGGCGGCCTCGGAGCAGCCCCCACGGGCGCCCCCAGCCGATCAATCTCGAACGGACGGAGGTCTCGCGGTGGCCGCGACCCAAGCACAGCGCGCCGCGCTGTACACAAGCCTGGTGGACTCGATGGGCGAAGAAGCCGCAGACACCCTCATGGACCAGCTCCCGCCCAGCGGCTGGGACCAGGTCGCCACGAAGGAGGACCTCGCCGGAGTCGAGCTGCGCTTGAGGGCCGCCTTCACGGAGGCGATCGCTGAGACCAACGTCAAGCTCGCCGAGAGTCGCGCAAGCCTTGTCGAGAGCCACGGCAAGCTCGTCGAGAGCTCTGCCGAGTTGCGAGTCGAGATGCACGACGGCTTCGCTCAGGCGGCCAAGGAGCGAGCCGAGATCATCAAGAGCCAGGCCAAGCAGCTCTACGTCATCGTCTCCACCATCGCAGTGGCCACCATCTCGATCTGGATAGCCCTCTTCACCGCAGCGGCCGGTGCCTGACCGGTTGGCCCCGTCGACTCCCTTGAGAACCCGTGCGCCCCGTGCCGATGTCCACCCGGGCGAAGCGGCTGTGGATCGTGAAGCGCAGCGCGCGGCTGTAATCGGGCATCATGGAGGCGTGAACGTGACGACGTTGAACCGACGGGTGTACTCCCTTGCGGACGCGGCCGAGATTCTTCGGATCAGCCCGAGCACGCTTGCGTGGTGGCTTGAGGGAGGCAGGCGCGGGAAGCGCGAGTACCCACCAGTGATCCGCAGCGAGCCAACCGGCGAACGGAGTCTCACTTGGGCTGAGTTCGTCGAGGCTGGCCTACTTCGCCAGTATCGGCGGGACCTCGGTGTGCGGCTCTACGCGATAAGGGCCTTCATCGCTTCGCTCCGGGGTGAGCTGGGGGTAGAGCATCCGCTTGCCCACGCCGGTCCGTGGGTCGGCGAAGGACCGCGGCTGTTGATGCGCTTCCAGGAAGAGTGTGGTCTGCCAGCGGATTTGTGGCTCATCGCTCACGTGACGGGCCAGCTAGTGCTCCTGCCGGCGGCGGACTCGTTCGTGCGGCGCGTCGAGTGGGAGGGCGACCTGCCCGCGGCGTGGAGGCCCCACGACGACACCAGTTCGCCGGTGCGTTGCCGTCCGGGACGGCGGTTCGGTCGCCCCGCCATTGGCGGCATCAGCACCGCTGCGATCTTCGAGCACGTGGACGGTGGCGAGTCTGAGGACGAGGTGGCCGTTCAGTTCGGTCTCACTCTGGAGAACGTTCGCTGGGCGGTCGCCTACGAGACGTCCCGGACTACGCCGCTCGCCGCGTGAGACAGGCCACTGTCCGCTACTACTTCGACGCCGATGATCATCGTGAAGGCACCCGAGGGGCCAGTCGTGGAAAGGGTCAGACCCAGCCCCACCGACAGAGCACCCCCAGTATGAGTGTCTTGGGACTCGGCAAGGTCGTCGCCGCGCTGCGTCCCGACGCGACCTACCCAGGAGATCCTGGCGACGTTATTCACAGGCGCCGGCGGCCTCCGTGCGCAATATCGAGTGCGGACGTCGACGATGTCGACTGGATTCCGCGTGTCGCTGCCGACGGCATGATTGCGATCTCCCGGGATGCGCAGATATCGCGACGCATCGCCGAGGTGGAAGCGGTAGTCCAGCACCGAGCGCGACTTGTCGTCTTAAGCAGCGCCGACGCTCGGACCGTGTGGGGGCAGCTTGAAGTCCTCATGTGCCAGTGGCGGCGAATCGAACAGCTCGTAGGCCTGCCGGGCCCGCTCGTAGACCGGGCTAATCGCACACAGTTGAGCCCTTTGCGGTTGCCGTGACGAATGAGGGCCCGCGATCGTCAGGTGCGCTACGCGGACGGGCACGAGCGACGCCCGCGGCTGAGGAGCACTACGGCTGCGGCCGCTGTCAGGGACACCATCGCAAGGACCTGTGTTCCGCAGCCGGTGGACGCTGCCGGGGCGTGCGGTCGTTGCTCGCCTCGCGTGGACGGTGTGTGGTCGGGCCGCTGGCGTGTCGGGCGATGGGAACGTTCGGATGAGTCGCCGTGCTCGATCCATTCCTCTAGGCGCTCCTTGGCGTCCCATGACTTGTCGAGGAGATGGTGGAGGGTGCTGTGCAGATAGCGATGCTCGGAGGCGTCGGCGAGGGCCATCAGCTCGATGTTCTCGTTCAGTCCGGCGATGGTGAGGTTGGCCGACCCGACTAGGAAGGCCTGCGGAGCTCCGGTGCTATCGCAGGCCGCCCAGACCTTGAGGTGGGCCTCCGAGCGCCCCTGGCTGGAGCGCTTGGTGCGGTACCAGTTGCGCACATTTACGTCGGTGCGGCTCACGAAGGCGAGGGCTGCGGAGCGGTCGCGGTCGGTGGCTAGGGCGAAGTTGCGGCTCTTCATGTCGCCGATGAACAGAGTGACGGGCCGTCCGCGGGAGCGCTGGGCGAGCCACGCGATCCCCGCGACGCTCGCCGACCACACGCACACCACCAGCGGCCCGGTCGGATGTGCAGCCAGGAACCGCTCCACCCGATCCGCCGCACCGGTCCCGATAGCCATGAGCAAGGGATTCTATGCTTCGATACTGTTGATTGTTGCGGCTATCGGGTCGTGCCGAGGGGGCTAGCGTGGCTCCGAAACTTGGGGCTGCACCGGGAGGGACTGTGGACTTCGAGGCTCAACCGGCACGACTGATTCCCGTGGCGGGTATTTCCGGCTCCAAGGAGGCTGAGGCTCGCGCCACGTCTGCGCTGTTGGCGGTGTTGACGATCGTGCGGCCGTTCTCGAAGGCGCTGCTCACGCCGATGGGGGCCACCCGGGCTGGCAGGGCGACGGTCGAGGCGTTCACCGAAGTCGCTTACGACACCCCGGACGGGCGCACGGTGCGACCGGACGGACTCGTGCGGGTTTCGTTCGGCCGCATGAGGTTCGAGGCCCTGGTCGAGGTGAAGACCGGCGACGCCAAGCTCGACGCGGAACAGATCAACGCGTATATCGAGATCGCTCGCCTGAACAACCATGATTGCCTGATCACCATCTCCAATGAGATCGCACCGTCGCCGGGTGTTCATCCGACCGACGGATTGCGGTTGAGGTCGAACTCCAAGGTTCAGGTTCACCACATGTCGTGGACGATGATCCTTGCCGAGGCGGTCAAGGAGCACACGCATCGTGGCGTGGATGACCCGGAGCAGGCATGGATCCTCAACGAGCTGATCCGATATCTCGAGCATCCGAACTCGGGCGCGTTGGCGTTCTCCGACATGGGCGCCAACTGGACGGCGGTGCGCGACGGCGCACGGGAGGGAACCCTCGACCGACGAGACAGCGCCGTTGTGGAGGTCTGTCAGCGTTGGGACCAGCTCCTGAGGTATGCGGCGCTGAAGCTGGGCGTCGAGATCGGTTCGGACGTGCAGGAGGTCATACCGAAGGCGCATCGTGATGATGTGCAGCAGCGCAACCGGGCCTTCGTCGAGTCTGTTTGCGGCGACGGCACCCTCTCCGGGACGCTCCGTGTGCCCGACGCGATCGCTGACATGACCGTCACCGCCGATTTGCGGGCCCGTCTCGTGACGACGAGTGCTGGGTTCGATGCTCCCCGCGACCGGGGTGGCAGGGCTCGCGTCACCTGGTTCACCAGGCAGTTGCGTGAAACCGAGGGGTCACTGATCGTCGAGACGTATGCCCATGGAGCCAGAGCGCCTGTCGTCGCGACTTTGGAACAGCTGCTCCAAGACCCGAGGGCCGGGCTCGGTGAGTCCCGGAAGGATCCTGTCCGGTTTCGTGTGCTGCGACGCTCAGAGATGGGGCATGGCCGGCGCTCCGCCCGCAGGCCCGGCTTCATCGACGGGATCCTCGATGCCGTGACGGTCTTCTACGGCGACGTCCTCCAGAACCTCCGAGCCGTCACGCCAGCGGCGCCGCGCCTCGAATGCCGTCCCGACGCGGAGTCCGAGAGCGCTGGGCCCTCAGCGGATCAGCAACTCTCAACGCAGCCGCCTCGCTAGCTAAGCGACTCGGAGTCGACATCTCGGGACACGCCTGTGCTGGCTGCGGTCGCCCCGCGTCCGCAAGCGGCCATTCTCGGCTGTTCCCGCGCAGGAAGGCTGTGTGTCCAAGACCGAGGTCGTGCTGCTTCGGCGCGTGGCTGTGGTGGTGTCGAGTCGCCCGCGGCGTGTTAGTCGGGCATCATGGAGGTGTGGATATAACGATCCTGAACCGTCGGGTGTATTCCCTCGCTGACGCCGCTGAGATCTTGAGGGTCAGCGCGAGCACGCTCCTTTGGTGGTTAGACGGTGGCGAGCGGGGACGGCGCGAGTACCTGCCGGTGATCCGGGCTGAGCCGACCGGTGAGCGCAACCTCACTTGGGCCGAGTTCGTCGAAGCGGGCCTGTTGCGCCAATACCGCCGCGACCTTGGTGTGCGGCTTCATGAGATCAGGGCATTCGTCGCTGCCCTCAGGGACGAGCTCGGCGTCGAGCACCCGCTGGCTCACGCCACGCCGTGGGTGGGGGAGGGTCAGCGGCTGTTGGTGCGTTTCCAGCAGGAGTGTGGCCTGCCCGCAGACTTATGGCTCATCGCGCCCGTCACCGGTCAGTTGATGCAGTTGCCGCCGGCGGAGTCGTTCGTGCGACGTGTCGAGTGGGACGGCGACCTGCCCGTCGCGTGGAGGCCACACGACGACACGGGCTCTCCGGTGCGGTGCCGTCCGGGACGGCGTTTCGGACGCCCAGCAATAGGCGGCATCAGCACCGCGGCGATCTTCGAGCACCTCAACGGAGGTGAATCCGAGGACGAAGTGGCCGATCAGTTCGACCTCGCCGTACAGAGCGTCCGCTGGGCCGTGGCCTACGAGAACTCCCGCGTCGCGCCGCTCGCGGCGTGAGACAGGCAACTGTCCGCTACTACTTCGACGCCGACGTCCTCGGTCTCGGCAAGGCCGTCGCCGCACTGCGCCCAGACGCGACGTTCCCTGGAGACCCAGGTGCCATCGTCTATAGGCGGCGACGACCCCCCTGTGCGATAACGAGTTCTCCGGCCCATTCCGTTGTAGCGAAGCCGTGGGGCGGCCGTGGGTATGATCGTGGCTCTCGCCTTCGGCTGGTAGGGCAAATGGACCGATTGTGGACCGACGATGTGGACGTGCCGGAGCGGGCCGACCACTGGGTCGGCAGGGTCCAGGCGATCAGGCGCTTCACCAGCAGGGACAAGGACGCCCGGGCCCCGTACAAGCCGCTGCTCCTGCTTTGGCTGATCGGGCGGCTGGCCGGGGGGCTACCCACCCGGGTGTCGTTCAGTGAGGCCGAGTTCGACCTGAAGCTGCTGATGCACAGGTATCGCCTGGGCCGCAGCGTGCGCGTGGGGTTCCCCTTCGTGTACCTCGCAACGAGCCGAGAGCTGTGGAGGGTGGAGGACTCCAGTGGCAACGACGTGGCCAAGATGCCGCAGGCAGTCAAGGAGAGTCCGGTCTTCCTGCGGAAGGAGGCTGTCGGCGCGCTCGCCCCCGAATTCGAGTTGGCGATGCACGATCCACAGGTGCGGTCCCGCGTAGTGAACGCGCTGTTGCACATGGAGTTCCCCGAGACGTTGCACGAGGAGATTCTCGACGACGTCGGTCTCGGGCACCTGGTGACGCCGTCACCGTCGCGGCGGGATCCCAACTTCAAGGGCACGGTGCTGTTGGCCTATGAGAACCGGTGCTCGTTCTGCGGCTACAGCGGCAGCCTGCGGGGCACGCCGGTGGGGATCGATGCCGCCCATGTGCAGATGCGCTCGCACCTCGGGCCGGACCGCATCGACAACGGCCTGGCGCTGTGTGTGTTGCACCATCGCCTGTTCGACCGGGGCGCTCTCGGGCTGGACGAGGACCTGCGCATACTCGTGAGCCAGCACATGATGCTGCGGGAAGAAGAGTCTCCCGTACCGGTCAAGGACCTCGTTGGCGCGTCGATGCGCCCGCCCCAGTCCGGCTACGACACCCCGGCCGCCTCGTACGTGAGATGGCACTACCGCAACCTATTCGTAGGCCCCCAACGCCAGCCCGCCCGCTAATCTCGGTGTCTTCAGCCATCATCACGTACTCACAAGAGATTTTCAGTGATCTCATCTCGGTGATCCCCAACACGACCCGAGGTTGAGTCCTCTGGTGGTCGTCTACGTCAACTGTCTCTGCCCAAAGCGTTAGCCCAATTGAGGTGCTTCTGAGTAAATGTCCGTTTTCGGGGGTTTGATTGCGCCGCATTGGGCGGGTGTGTTCATGGCTGGTTGGGTTTGTTGTTGCGATGGTGGGCGATGCGGGTGAGGCGGGCCTGGTTGAGGCCGTCTTGGCGGGCCTGGCGGATGGTGTCTGCTCGGCCTTGGTGTTCGTCGTCGGGGGTGACGTAGCCGAGGGAGGCGTGCAGGCGGCGGGTGTTGTAGTCGTGTCGGGCGATGTCGAGCTCGGTTCGCAGCGTGTTGGGGTCGGTGATCTTCTCGAGGTGGGGCCATTCGGTTTTGATGTGGCCGAACAGTGTTTCGATCCATGCTTGGTCAGTGGGGGTGCCGGGCCGGCCGAAGCGGGCCGCGATGGAGCACATGGCGAGGAACTCTCTGGTGGTGCCTGCTCGCATCTGGGGTCCGTTGTCTGACATTGCCAACAGGATGGGCTCTTCGTCGCTGTCGTCGCTGTCGTCGCCTCGGCGGGCGCGGTCGCCTTGGCGGGGCTCCACGGCGGGCCAGAGCCCTTCGGTGTCGAGGGCTTGTGTGAAGACGACCTCTACTTGGGTGGCGGTCTCCTCGGCGGTGACGAGGGTGGCGAGCCATTTGCGGGTGACGACGTCGAGGATGGCGTAGGCGACCCGGCCGGCTCTGGGGAAGTGGGTGATGTCATAGATCCAGATCTGGTGGCGCTTCCATTCGATCCAGTCCGGCAGGGGCCGCGCCGGCACGGGTGCGCGCTGGGCTCGGGCGGGCAGAACCAGTCCCTGGGCTGCGAGAACGCGATACAGCGTCGACGGTGACACCCACACCAGGTTCTCGTAGGAGCCGCGGTGTGCGAGCTTGCGGTAGCCGCCGTCGATGTCGCCCCAGCGCTCGAACAGCTCCAGGATCGCCCGGCGCTCTGCGGCGGTGATGGCATGTGACGCGGTGCCGCCCGCAGTGTTGTCGTGGAGGCGGCCCGCGCCTCGGCGGTGCTGCCAGCGGCGGCACCGGCGGCTGTCGAGCTCGAGCACCGAGCAAGCCCGCGCGGTGCTCCAGCCCGCCCCGACGGCGCCGTCGACGAGGTCCAACAGAGCGGCCTTCATACCGGCTTCGACACGCGGGGGCACGCCGGCGGTCACCCCCAACGCTCTTTTCTGCAACAAGGTGACCTTCACCGCCATCTCCTTGAGCGCCTCGCCCAGGCGGGCCGCCTCGTCTCGGGCCATCACCAGCTCCGGGTCGACACCGCCGGAGCGCGTCCCGGGACGAGACGACGCCAACGCGTCCAGAGCGCCGCGCTTGGCGACCTCGCGGGCCCGCATGATCGTGGAGCGGTCCACGCCCCAATGGTCCGCGCACTCGACCACGGTCATCTCACCCGTGAGCACCTGCACGAACGCCTCATACTTCTGCACAGGCGACAACCGCCGCCTCCCGCTGCGTCCGCTACGCTCTGAGGGCCTCAAGGCATCAGTCATCTGACACTCCTTTCACAGCGCCATGCTCCCGCACCGACGCTGCGTAATCAACCACCCAAAAGCGGACACGATCCCAGAATCATCACACAATGCTTGACTTCGTCACTGCGGGATGCAAACGAGTGACGGCTGCGCTGGTTGTGATAGGCGAGTAGGACAACGTCGGCGTAGCTCTTATGATGAGCCGCTTGTGGCTAGTGGAGACGGGCGATCGCAGCTTCGTGGGAGAAGTGGTGCCTGATGGATGACAGTCGCCGGGTGTTCGGGGCAACACAGCTGAGCTTCCCTCCCCACGGTGGTGGAGGAGCTGGTTTTGCGTCACCACACGTTGACCGTGAGAAGGTCACCGATGAGGCCATCATTCGTGAGCTGCTGCAGAATGCTCTAGATGCGGCAACTGGCAACAGCTCGGTACAGGTCATCTTTCGCCACGAGCGGGTACCGACTGCCGACCTACCGTGCAAGAACGACTACGAACAGGCGTTTGATAACGCGCTGACCTACAGACAGGTCCAAGGAAGTGTCGACAGCCCAGTAGAACGGCAAGCGATTGACCGCATCAGTGCGTGTCTCAAGGCTCCCGAGCTTAGCGTATTGGTATGCACCGACTGTGGAGAGGGCATCGGAGAGAAGGGCTTGCGGTCCCTCTACAACACCGGCGATACCACCAAGCGCTCGGGGCGCGGTTCGGTCGGTCTGGGGCATCTGACAGCCTTCGCTGCCAGTGACTTGCGGTACGTCCTGTACGCGGGACGCCAACAGTCCGGTCATGTGACGTTCGGAGGGCACGCAGTACTCGCTACATCCCGAGGCGAGAGCGGAGCGGGCCCGCAACAGGACGCGCACGGTTATGTCCGCGGCGCGGAGGAGATGGTCGATACTCCCGCGTCCGAGGCGTCCGGCGCTTCCATTGCTCCGGATCTTGTTTGTGGATGGCTTCCCGGCGGCGGATCCGGCTCCGCTGTCGCGATTCTTGGCTACGCCTCAGATGAGACGGGTGATCTCGGGAACAACATCCTTCTGGCATCTGCCAAGAACTTCGTGGTCGCCATCCACCTGGACGCCTTGACTGTGACCGTTCGGACGGAGCAGGGGCGCGAGTCGGTGCTGGGATCGGACAATCTGGGCAGCGTGCTTGCTGGCAAGAGGGAGCAGCAGCGCCTCAGGCGAAGCCTTGGGGTCAGAGGTCGTGAGGCGTGGTCCGCCTACGAGACTCTGACATTAGGGACGCCGCTAGAAGTAGACGGTTTGCCGGGAGTGAGTGTCTGGTTGCGAGAACTCCCACCCGGAGACGGAGCTCTGGTCTGCTTCTTCCGCGAGGGAATGTGGATCACCAGCCAAGCCAAGCACCTTCAGAGAACAGACTTTGAGGACCGTGCTCCTTTCGCTGCGGTAGTCAATGTCGACGAGCCAGAAGGCGAGGACGCTGAGTCCGTGTGCTCGTTGGTGCGCGAAGCGGAGGGAGAGACTCACTCCCAGATCAGGCCGACCGAGATTACCGACCAGGGCATGAAGCGTCGCCTAGACGTAGCCCTGACGCGCATTCGTGAACTGCTGCGAGATCATGCTCCAGAAAAGCTTGTTGAGAACATCGAGCCGGAACAGCTGCGCTTCTTCCATGGCAAGACCCTCACCGTTGTTCCACGCCCGCCGCGAAGGGACACCACCTCCAAGGACACCGAAGAGGATGTTCTTGAGGTTGTGTCGGACGGCGGGGACGGGGGAGGACGAGGCGGCGGCGGCAGCGGGGGAGGCGGAGGCGATAGGGACGGCAGCCGGAGAGCGCCGCGGAAGGTCGCAGCACGCGGCAACCCTTCTGGCATTCGCACGACCAGCCGTCACTTGGGCGGTCGACGGTGGGCCGTCGCCTGGAAGACGAACGTGTTCCACTCCGGTGCTGCTGGAGTGCGCGTAGTAGTTCCGTCGGGAGCCGATGAGACAACCGACAGGTATGTGAGTGACGAGCACTTGCCCATCGCTGCGCTACGCATGAACGGTCAGACCGTAACCCCCCATGACACCGACCGGGTGGAGGTGCTGCTGGCGAAGCCCCCGCCAAGTGGCGAAGCGGAGATCGAGTTGGCTGAAGATCCCCACGAACTGGACATTGCCGTGCTGAGAGTGCAGATGATCCACCGCGGCAAGTCAGCTAGCGGAGCGCGAGCATGATCGGGCTACTGTCCACCGCGCCAGTTCTTGATCTGCGAACTGGGGAACCCAACCTGGACTGGCCCTCCGCTACTTATGAGGCGGAGGCGAGCGGCGGGGGCGGGAGTTGGAGGATTCAGCATCGGCTTGACGGTGCCGACGCGATCCATGACCTGATCAATGCAGGGGCAGCGGCTTGGGCGGCAGAAGTCAGGTGCCCTAGAACTCTGTACAGCCACCTTGCCCATAGTTCCAGCGATGTGACGAGGGTCCAGTTCGACGATTCGCAGACACGAGAGCCCGTCTTCGTCGTGCCGGGCGTTGTCGCGCTCCAAGACTGCAATCTCTCAACCGTTGGCGCGGCTGCTATCTGGCAGCGGGCCGGGGCCTATGTGCAAGTAGACCGCGGGACGTGGCTCGTGCGTGGGCGCGCTCAAAAGGCAGACGTCACCAGTTCCCTGCTCCTATTCGTCGCGGATGACACCCTGGATGATCACCAACTCCGAATCGGCCCTTACCCGGATCAAGACGGTAACACTCGTCTGCGGATCAGCATGCCCTCCAAGCAGTTGCCGCGTACCAGTGAGGAGACCTTCATCGCGCAGGCTTGGCAGGCAGCTATGGCGTATCTTCCCAGTTGTGATGACTTCAAGATCAAGGAGGACGAAGAGCCAGCTGGAGTGTACGGGCAGGAGTTGATAACCAAGCTGGGCAATATCCCATTGTGGAGCGATCCAGACTGGGATCCGCTCTTGGCCGCTACCTCGCTGCTGGGTATGCCCCTCCCGGTGCCCGACAACGATGGGAACGACTGAGGAGGCCAGAGTGTCGATCACGTACCGAGGCCTCCCCGAGACAGCATGGAACAGTTACGCCGACTGGCAGAAGAGCCTCGTCGCCAAGAATAGAAAGAACGAGAACGGCGGAGTCGTACCACCCGAGAGAACCCGAATTCAGCAGGAATTTCTGAGTATCGTAGCAAAATCAAGGCAACGATTCATAGCGGAGATGCGTAAGGCTCTTGACTGTCCTTCCGAACTCTCTCTGGACTGCCCAATCCTGAATCGTGACCTGTCAGCAGACATGGTATGGGATCCTCAAGTGGACTGGGAACGGATGGTTCACAGTTCTCTCAACAATCCCTCAAGTGGTGCTTCGCCTGCCACTCGCAACGATGCTGCTCAAGTGTTGTTCTGGGTTATCTGCCATCTTGCCTGGTTTGAGACAGGCCATTTACAAGACCCACCGATGCCCGCGTTGACAAAGAGTCGCTTCGGTCGGGCCCTGCTGCGAGTTGACGCGGAGTCGCTCTCCAATAGGCAGCGCATCCAGCTCGACGATGCGGTGCGCGATGTTCTACGGTCCCTCGGAGGCATTCCCCATGTTCGGTCTAGCCATATCCACCACCTGATGGACTGTCCTGCCGCGAGAGCTTGGTGGAGGGTTGAGATAACCAATCAAGCAGTCGCAGGATCAGAGGGCGAGCTGTCTTGGACGGACTGCTACGAGGTGTTCCACCAGCGGGGGATGTGGGCTGCGTGGGCTGAGACTGCCATGACACGAACAGGAACTCTCTCAGTGGACGCCTGCAGCGCTGGCTTTGTCGAAGCTAGTCGCCGATATCGGGCAATTCATAACACCTTTCCGAACAAGCAGCAGAGCCAAGATCTAATCAAGAACATGGCTCGCCGCTCGACCAATATCTACCCAAAGATGTTGCCTTACCAGCGGCTAGCGGATCTTTGTGCAGACTGACCGTTCCGGCAGTCTGCCTTCGATTGACTCTGCATTGAGCGGGCTAACCGCGGCGGTCGGAGACGTTGTGCTTTGGCGGGTAGGTGCTGGAGTTCTCGGCGGTATGAACCCTCCGTGTTGGGATTCGTAGGAACCGCTGAGTGAAGAGCGTTGGAGGTTCCTTTTGGTGTTGTTGTACCAATGTAGCCACATCCACGAGCGTAGTCGCCGCGGCGCGCCGTTGAAGATCCTCGCCGCTGGTGTCATACCCATGTGCAACGCTGTCGCTCCGTATTCGGGCTGATCCGAGCGGAGTCCGGCAGTGGAGGAAGGAAGTCTGATGACGATCATGACGATAGATACCGGGGTAGCGAATCGGAGACATCTTGCTCTGGGCGCGCTCAGCTATCGCTCGCCGGACCATGCAGAGCTGCCCCACATCGTGAGCTTCTCCGGTGGCCGCTCCTCGGCGGCGCTCGCGTTCATGGCAGCGGAGGAGGGCTTGCTGCGGCCGGAGCGCGGCGACTTGGCGTTGTTCGCCAACACATCGGCGGAGCATCCGGGCACCTATGACTTCGCGGCGCGTTGCAAGGAGCGACTTGAAGCCGACTACGGGCTGCCTTGCCTGTGGTTGGAGTTCTGCACCGTCGAGGATGCCTGGCGGGGCGAGTACAGGCGAAAGGCCTCGTACCGCCTCGTCAAGCCGGTGCCGATCAAGGAGGACCCTGACGGTTACCGGTCGTCTGGAGAGCTGTTTGAGGAGTTGGTGAGCCTGCAGGGGATGCTGCCCAACCCGCATTCGCGCACCTGCACCGCCAAGCTGAAGCTCTATCCCTCTCACGACCTGCTGGCTGAGTGGCTGGGACGGACCGTCGGCCCTGCGCACGCTGGGCATCACTGGCCGACAACTGTGGGAGAGGGGCTTGTCGATCCGAACCGCGTCGCTCAGGCATATGCCCGTAACGGAGGAACCGCCTCCGCAGCGTCCGTACTGCGCCGTGCCCAACATCTGGCGGGCCTACCGGCGGCGCGGCCTACTCAGCGGTGGAGCGACTTCACCGCCGCGCCCGTGCCCACTGCGGTCGGGCCGGGTAAGGCGGTCGCCATGCGGGGGCCGGCCGCAGCTCTGCATGTCCGGTTGCTCGGACTGAGGGCCGACGAGCCGAGCCGGGTGGATCGGGTGTTGTCGCGCACGCTATTCGCCGAAGGCGCGACCACTGCGGCCTGCACGGTGAAGACGCAGCCTCCCGGTGAGCGGCCCTATTTTCCGCTGTTCGACGCAGGCATTAGGACCAGTGACGTCGCTCGCTACTGGAGGCGTCGCGACTTTGATCTCGATATTCCGAAGGGTGCGGGCAACTGTGTGTTCTGCTTCATGAAGGGCACACGCCAATTGGTGACGCTGGGTTCGACCCCCGACAGGCGGAGACGCCCGGGCGCGCCGACGGACATCGGCTGGTGGGCGGACTTCGAGCGGCGCCATTTGCGCACGGCCCCCAAGCGAAACGGTTCCGGCGTGTCGCGGTTCGGCTTTTTTGGGGTGAACGCTGCATCATTTGTCGACCTCGTCAACGGCTCCGACTCGGGAGGACGATACGAGAACGGTACCCCAGCCTGTGACTGCACCGACTGATTCCACAGGAGTACCATGAGATCTGACGACGCTGAACTCTACTTCGGCCCGACACACAGGCCGGAGGGCTTCACCAGTGCCGCGCTTGCTCAGTTCGATGGTTCTGCTGAGCCAGTGGTGCGCGAGTTGCTTCAGAACAGTCTCGATGCGGCCGATCAAGCGGCCATTCCTGTCGCAGAGGTTCGCTTCGTCGTAAGCGAGGCTCATAGGGATGAGCTGCCGGGATGGTCCAAGTACATGGGTGCCTTTGAAGCTACTAGGAAGCAGCGTGGTAGCGCCTCCGACAAGAAACCGTCCCAAGACGAGAGAATGGTTGTCGAACGAATCAAGGAGAGTAGTCGCAGAGCGACGATCCCACTGCTGTTGTGCATCGACAACGGTCATGGTCTCAATGGCGTACGGATGGACGCATTGTTGACGCCAGGCAATACCAGCAAAGGCGAACGCGGTGCTGGATCTTTCGGCCTTGGACATCACGCTGCCTTCGGCGCGTCCGATCTGCGCTATGTGCTGTACGGTGCGAAGTATGCCAAAAGAGATGAGTCCATTGCTCGCATCGCCTCCGGTCATGCGATCCTTGCCAGTCATAGAGACAAGGCGAATGTCCTCAGAGCGGCAGATGGCTACTGGTTCAAATCGGGGCATGAACAGTCCGCTTTTAACGGCAGCTACGATTGCTATCCAAGTACTCTTCCGCCGCTTCTTTGGGAGTTCCTGGCTAGTGTCGAAACCGGGACTGTCGTATGTATTGCAGGATTCAATGACTTCCGCCGCGAGGAAGATGATCCTACACCGATTGATTCGATTTGTCGTGTAGCTGCATCCAACTTTTCTGACGCGATCCATTCCGGTGCACTGGCCGTGACCGTGGAAGATGACTGTGCGGACACGGTGGTCACCGTCGGCCGCGATGATCTCGAACGAGTGCTAGTGCCATACTCGCAGAACAAGCGCGCCGCGAAACAGGGCCAGATCAACGGTCAGCTCGCGTACAACGCATGGCGCACGATCAACCTTGGTGAGCAGTTTACCTACAGCGCGGGCGGCATGATTCGCTGGCGACAACTGGATGCTTCGGACAAGCAGCCGACACGAATCCACATATTCCGAAAGGGTATGTGGATCACATCCAGGGCGCCTAGGCTCGCTGCGCCTGAGTTCTCGAGCACGTGGCCATTCGATGCTGTACTTTCGCTGGACTCCGGGCCACTCGAGGAGTTGGTGCGAAGCGCCGAGGGACCGGAGCATCGTGGAATTGACACGAAGCGCTTAGATGACAAGCAGAAGAAGCAGTACAGACAGCTGATGGCCGAGGTCGCCTCGCAACTGCGTACCGCTGTCGGCGAGCGCCAAGACCTCGAAGACTTTGTACCGAAGGGGTTCGCAACGTTGACGGGCCACGACGTTCGAGTTGCCGAGCGAGTCCGGCGACCCCGAATGCCGGCGGGCGGAGGCAGCGTCACGGAGCTGGTCGAGGGAGGCCGTAATAAGGGCGACGGCAAGAGTGGCAAGACTCGCCGGAAAGGCACGCCGCGGCCTGGCTCACGACCCCGATACCGCACTTCGCTTCGGGTTGTGGAGAATTCAGTGATTGAAGCGCACGTAGACTACGAAGAGGACGTCGGTCTGCAGTCGGAGCTCGGCATAAGAATTCGCGCCGCGTCCGGTGCTGACGGAACCTGCGAGCAGCCGTTGCCGGACGACTTCCTGCGGATCGCAAGCGTCAGCGACGACACCGGCAGGAGCGCCGAGGCAGATGGGCCGTCGGGCGATTTGGAGCTGTCACTGCCAGCTGCTACGGGTCGCCGTCTACTCAAGGTTGCGCTGTCGTCGCCCATTACGGATCCGCAGTTGCTTGAGTTGGATCTCGTCAAGCGCAAGGCTCCGGCTCCGCATGAAGACCGCAGCGCGGCGACCAAGACATCATGAAGCTGACACGTCTGCCTGTGCTGCTTGAGGACGCATCAAGGCTCGACTGGACGCTGGCGCGCTACACGGTGGACGTCGATGTGAAGCGTCAGAGGGCATTCATCAAGCACCGGCTACACGATGCGCCGGAGCTCGATCGCTTGCTGAACGACGGTGCAGCCGAATGGGTGACGGAACTGCGCTGTCCCCGAACCCTGCTGAGTCGCCAGCAGGGTTCACGCGAGTCGGAGCAGGCGATCGATCTTGATGCGGGAGACGTGATCGGTGACGCCTACCTGGTTCCTGGGCTCGTGGCTGTGCGCAACTTCGAACTCCAAGCGTCAGGGCTCGATCCGCTCGTGTGGCCCCAGGATACGAACATCCCGGTTCCGGCCGGTTGGTGGCTAGTCCGAGGCGACCCGCAGACCACCACGCCCCTCACGGCATCGCTTGTGCGCTTTCGCCGGGACCCCGACGGTTTGCTCGCACCGGGCCAGATGACGGTCGAGGAAGCCTCTGACGGGGGCAAGCCCTACTTCCGAGTCATTCTGGCCCGGGACCTCTACGACAAGCGCCGCACCGATCGCGACATCCAGGTTGCAGGGTTGATTGGTGCCTGCGGAATGCTGCCCCGAAGCTCGATGGGCACCGACCGGGACAACTCTACCCACCCCGTCGCCTTACAGCTTCGTGCCAGGTTCGAGGAGGCTGGAGTCCAAGACTGGACATCAGAGCACTTCGATCCCGCGCGTGCGGCAACGGTACTTGAGGCATTCCACGAGTCTGCGGAGGAGGCGGACGATTGAGCGCGGCACTGATCGATCTGGTCGACGCTGAACGCCACGATGACTGGCAGCGATCGCTCATCTACGAGAAGAAGGACTATCGCGACCAGGACGGCGACGAAGCCGTTGCGCGGCGGGCGAGCGCAGCGGCGGAACAGGCTCGCTTGGCGGATGCTGTCGGCGCTGGCTTCTTGGCCACGGCGCAGTACCTCTTCGAGGCTCTAGGGGTAGAGGACGAAGTTCGAGCCTTTCGGGAGGTACCACATCTGCCGAATCCGCTGACAGCGGGTGAGATGAGTCAGCTACCTGCTCACGCGGAGCAGAAATTGGCAGAACGGCTGCACGAGTCGCTCACGCCCGCTCAAGCCGCACAGCCAGTGCTGTGGACGATGTGCTATGCGGTATGGATTGGTCGCGGGGACTTCGGGTCGAATCTGGCAGCCATCTTCTGTGAAGGACCGCGAGCGAATACACGGGAGGCACGAACGAGGAACCTTCTCCGGAGGACTGGCGGTCTACGCCGGGTACGGGGCAACACGTCGCCGCTCGTCGATTGCCCCATCTCTGCTGCGTGGTGGCGTTACCGGATAGCGCTCGAAGTGAACGGCATCGCCCAACAGGCGGGATTGACCCTGACGGTCGACGATGTTCATGAAGCGCTAAGGCCTAGGAACGTCTGGGAGAATCTGGTGGGTATGTCGCTGCGGAGAGTGACCGCCGTCTGCGAATCGAGAGCACGGGCGGCTGCTGTCGTTGCTCTCGCGCAAGATGGACGCGCGTCGGGCCAGGAGGCGACTCGGGCGCAAGTTCAAGGCGCGATCCGAGGGCTGGCCCGCATCAGCCACGGTCACAGCCTTTGGCACGTTCCCTGGGAACGGTTACTACAAGCCGCAGAGCGAGGCATCGAGAACGCCGATACGGATGAAGTCGTAGACGGCGACTCAGATTCCGCCGACTAGATCGAACTGCGGAGCGCGTCCTGTCGGCCGGGGCGTAGGTGCGCAGCAGGGTGCTGATGTCCTTGTTGAGCGAAGTCGGGTGGGGCTTGGCCCATCCGGAGGCTGCGTCTAGGAGGGTGGAAACCGCGGCTTCGAGGTCGGCCTCGGCGAACTCGACGGCGTTGAATTCGTTGAAGGCCAGCCACCAGACCGGGAGTTGCGACTTCGGGGCGAGCAGCAGCCAGTGCAGCAGCCACAGAGTGCCCGGGTCCTCCATGTAGGGATCCCGGCGGCCCTCTCCGAACAGAGCGTCGCCTCGACGGGTGAGGACGAAGCTCGTCTCGCGCCTGCCCGAGTGCTGCGGATCCTCTGTGATCAGCTTGGCGGCGAGCCACCAGAAGCGAATGGCCCGGACCATGTTCTTGCCCACCCCTATCTGCACTGGGGCGTCCGGGCGGCTGAAGATCCTGGGGTCGTCGGTGACATGGCTATAGGCCTTGCGGAACCAGCTGTATCGGGGATGGAACGTCTCATGCCGCGCGAACGAGCGCTCCGCCGCCTCCGCCAGCCTCATTTGCCGGCCCTCGCAATCGCTTCGACCACGGCAGCAACGTAGCCCACTGGTGCGACACGCTGGCTGATCGCCGTCGAGCCGCCAGCTGCCCTTAGCGCAGAATGGCAGCGGAGACGCGGGCCCGTTGTGGTTCTGCAACAAATCATGTAATATCAAGATATAACATCAGATAATCCTGGTTCAGACGTGGTGATGGACGGCTCCGTGCCACTCGGCGGGGTGTACGCCAACGTTGTGAACGTCTGGCACACCGGCCTGGAGTTCACCTTGGAGTTCGCTGTGTCGCTTCGCGCGCGGCAACGGTCGCCGAATGCGGTGTACGTCGCATGGATGAAGGTTCCACCGCAGGTGGCGTGGGAACTGGCTCAGCAGATATCCGATCACGTTGCTCAGTTTGAGGAAGAATATGGTAGGTTCACACCACGCCCCCCTGATGAGGAGGAACTATCATGAAGTTCATTCCTGTCTTTGGTCCCCAGCGCCTCGTGTTCAAGCTGGACTTTTCGGTGCCGCCGCGGCCTCCGACCAAGGAGGAGCGGGAGAGGATGCGCCGGATGGCGGATGCCTACGATGAGGCGGAGAGCGAGCGCGTTCTCAGGCTCGCGTTCCCGTCGCCTCCTCCCGAGTCCTCCTAGGAGACTGTTGAGTAATCCGGTTCGGGGTGCTCGCGTTCGTTGGGCGGGTGTGCGAGAATTGTAGGTATGCAGGGTACTGAGAAGCCGGATCGGGAGTTGTTGGACGTGTTGGGCTTGTGCGGGGGTCTGGTGCGGGTGGGGTCGGTTTACCGGTTTTGGCCGAGAACCGTCTGAGGCTGTTTCCCGACGGGTTGTTCGCTGACTTGTTCGGGGGTCGGGGCCGGCCTTCGGTGCCGGGTTCGGTGATAGCGACGGTGCTGGTGTTGCAGGCGCTGGAGGGGTGCTCTGACCGTGAGGCTGTTGAGCGGCTGCGGTGTGATCTGCGCTGGAAGGCCGCTGCGGGCCTGTCGGTGGACGATGCGGGGTTCCATTACAGCGTGTTGTCGCTGTGGCGGCACAGGCTGCGCGTCAGCGGCCGCCCGCAGCGGGTCTTTGACGCGGTGCGGGATCTGGCGGGGTCCTGCGGGGCGCTGGCGGGGAGCCGGCGGCGGGCGTTGGACTCCACGGTGCTGTATGACGCGGTGGCGACGCAGGACACCTACACGATGATCGCCGCGCAGATACGGCGCTGTCGGCGGTTGATCGCTGAGACGGCGGGCCTGGAGCTGATGCTCGACTATGGCCTGGGGGCCAAGCCGTCATGTGACTGGTCTGACCCCGGGGAGCGGGCCTGGCTCATAGACGAACTGGTCACAGACGCCTGCGCGGTGCTCGCTGAGACGGCGGGCCTCGAACTCACAGACGAACAGGCCGACGCGGCGGCGCTGCTGGCCGCGGTGGCCGGCCAAGACGTCGAGGCCGACCCCGAGGTGCCGGGGCGCCGGCGCATCGCGCGCCGCACAGCCGCGGGCCGGGTGATCTCCACCGTGGACCCCGAGGCCCGCCACGCACACAAGACCCGCTCTGCGCGCCGCGACGGCTACAAGGCCCACATCGTCGCGGAGCCCGACACCGGCATCATCACCGCCGCAGAGCTCACCGCAGCCGACGCCTCCGACGCCAGAGTCGGCGCCCGGCTCCTCAACACCGACCCCACCCACCACACCGACACCGGCCACGACGACACCGACACCGGCCACGACCACACCGGCAGCGGCCACACCGGCAGCGACACCGGCAGCGACCACACCGGCAGCGGCCACGACCACACCGGCCACGGCCACACCGGCAGCGACCACACCGGCAGCGGCCACACCGGCAGCGGCCACGACCACACCGACAGCGACGACACCGACACCGACACCACCGACACCGACGACACCGACACCGACACCACCGACACCGACACCGACGACACCGACACCGACACCGGCGACACTGGCGACACCGACACCGGCGACGACGGGGGCTGGTTGGTGCTGGCGGACTCCGCGTACGCGTCGGGCGAGGCGCTCGAGTCGTTCACAGACGCCGGATGGGACACCGCCATCAAGCCCATCGAGCGCCGCCCGCCGATAGCGGGGGGCTTCACCCGAGAGGACTTCGGCATCGACACCGACGCGCAGACCGTGACCTGCCCCGCCGGGCACACCAGGCCCGTCACGTCGGGCGCGGCCCGTTTCGGCAGGCTCTGCGACGGCTGCCCGCTCAGAGCGCGCTGCACCACCTCACAGCGGGGCCGCAGCGTCGCCGTGGACGCCCACGAGGCCCACCGCCGCGCCAACAAGGCCCGCTGGCGGCAGCCGCTGACCCAGGCCGCCTACCGCCGGCACCGGCCCATGGTCGAACGCTCCATCGCCTGGCTCGCACGGGGCAAAGCCAGACGCGTCCCCTACCGCGGCGTCGCCGCCAACCACCTGTGGCTCACCAACAGAGCCGCCGCCGTCAACCTCGTTCGCCTCGCCAACCTCGGCGTCGCCCACAACGGCACCGGATTCGCCCTCCCCGCCGCCGGCTGACCCCGACCGGCGCCGCGCCCGCGCCCGGCCACACCCGCCCAAGCCGCGGCAAGCCGACACCGGCGCAACCGCCCGAACCACCACCCCCGACCCGACAGCTGACAACCCGGTTGCTCAACAGTCTCCTAGCCGCTCACACAGCTCGGCGAACTCGGCCTCAGCTAATCAGGTCATAGCGCGGACGCGCTCTACGGCGCCAACTGCGCTCTCGGTGTCGTCTTCGGTGGTGAGACGGCCAAGGCTGAAGCGCACCGCCTGCGGTCACCCTGATCATGTCCAGCTTCAACAGGCCGCTGTCGGCGAGCCATCGAGCCGTGCGGGCGACCGAGGTATGCTCTACTGCCGACACCAGCATCCGCCGCCGGCCCTCGGCGCCAGCCTCGACAGCGCCCCGCAGAGCCAGGTTGTTGGCCTCGGTCGCGCCGGAGGGCATCGGCCCGCGGGGTCCGGTAGCACCGAGTGTGCTAGTAATTCTGATAGCATCAAATGATGGCAACGACTCGGACGACCTTTACCTTGGACGAGAAGCTGGCCGAGAGGGCCCGGCGGCTCAACGTCAACATCTCGGCAGCCGCCCGTGAAGGCGTCGCCGCCGCGGTGAAGCGGGCCATGGGCGAGGCGGATCGAGCGGCATACGAGCGATTCCCAGAACAGCCCGACACTTTCTGGGATGACGCTCAGGTGTGGGGAGCCGAGTGAACCGCGGCGAGGTGTGGTGGACGGAGGTCGGACGCAAGAGGCGCCCAGTGCTCGTTCTCACTCGTCCCGAGGTCATCGACGTGCGAGAGATGGTCACCGTCGCTGAGATCACCAGCAGCGTGCGCGGGCTCGCTGTCGAGGTTCCGCTACCGGAGTTCGTTCCGGGTCTTGCCGACGAGTCAGTCGTGAACTGCGACGGGCTGTACACCGTGCGACGCTCGTCGCTGTCGGATCGAGCCGGTGAGGCGGGCGACCGAACGATGCGAGCCGTGTGTCGAGCTGTGAGCTACGCCCTCGGCTGCTGATACCACAGCGTCGGCGGCGCCGAGTCGCTGCAGCCGTGCAGAATGGTCTCTGATGAGCGATCGTGACGATGAGCGGGTGCAGCCGGCGCTGCATGCGCTGCTGTCCGGCGATGTCGATGGGCTGCGGGCGGCTCTCGATGCCGATCCGGGGGCGGTGAACCTGAAAGTCGGCGAGGACACGATGCTCGAGCTGATGACACAGCTTGAAGGGGGGCCGCCATCTACCGAGATGGTCGGGGCGCTTATCGATGCCGGCGCCCATTTGGATCGGGCCCTGAACCTTGCCGGGTGCTGGAACCTGGCCGATCTCTGCACGCAGCTTCTGGCCGCTGGAGCGGACCCCGCGGCCCGGGCCGACGCCGGGATCACGCCGCTGGAGTCCGCCGCCATGCACAGCTCCGCCGAGGCGGCCGACGTGCTGGTCGCACACGGCCTGCACCGTCCCACGCTGTGGCTGGCTGCGGCCGCGGGGCTGCTGGCGGAGGTTCGGGACTGGGTCGCGCCCGACGGATCGCTGCGAGCCGATCCCGGTCCGTGCCGCCCCAACTGGGCCGACGTCGGCCGGCCCGCCAGCACACCGCCGACCGACGATCCGGCCGAGATCGTGGGCGAGGCCTTCGTGTTCGCGGCGCTCAAAAGTCGACGACGCGTCGTCGACTATCTGCTCGACGCCGGGGCGGACATCGACGCGCGTCCCTACCAGAACACGACTGCGCTGCACTTTGCCATCCAGTTCCAGCGCCCCGAGATGGTCCGCCATCTGCTCGATCGGGGCGCTTCGGTCACCATCGAGGACGCCAACCACGGCTCCGATGCCTCCGGCTGGGCCCAGGCGTGCGACGACGGCAGCGAGGCAGCGACCTCGATCCGAGCGCTGCTCAGCGCGGCCCCGCCGGGCTGAGGCTCTAGCCGGCGGGTTCGGCCAGGGTTATCGCTCCCCGCCGGGCGCGGGCTGCTCGGATGCTGAGTGATGGCCGGTGGCTGGCTCGGCTAGGGTTATCGCTCCCCGCCGGGCGCGGGTTGCTCGGGAGTTGCGGGCTCGTCAGGGGCGGGATCCTCGCTGGGCTCTTCCGACTCCTCGGACCCGGCCGGGGGCACTGGGGCGAGGTAGCCGACGATCAGCAGCAGGACGCCCACCACGATGAACGACACCACCCGGCCCAGCGCGGTCAGGTTCCTGAGATCCACCACGAACAGCTTGGCCACCACCACCGCCATCCACGACATGCCCGCCACCCACACCGCTCGGCGGGCCATGCGCACGCCGGTGACCATCCCCGACAGGCCGATCACGGCCCACAGGATCGACAGCGACGCCTGCAGTGCCGTGGACTCCCACAGCGCCCCCAGGTTCCAAGGCACGTCCAGCCAGTGATGCACCGCCCGGGCTGTCTCCGCAGTGGCGAGGATCACCCCCAGCACGAACAGCGTCGGCGACCACCGAGCATCGACCAGACCCTGGAACGGATGGTCCCACTGCTGCTCGGCCCGCCTCCTCCAGGCGAGCAACGCCACCAACTGCATCCCAACCAGAACGCCCAGCGGGTTCGCCACGGGCAGGTACAGCAGCGGCGACGGGTCGCCGTCGGAGAACACGGCCGCACCGAGCACCACCACCGCAAGCACAATCAGCAGCGGGCCGCTGCAGGCCAGCGTGTAGGTCCGCCAGTGCGTGCCAAACGGCCACGCCGGCCAGCGTCGAGCCGCCATCGGCGCGCCCGCCAGCACCATGGCCGCGGCCGTCGTCACCGCCAGCGGCCAAACGCCCTCGGCGACCTCGACGATCTGCCAGCGGACCTCCGTCCCCGCGATCACCGTCACCATCCAGAAGCCGGCGGCGTGCAGCCCGGCGGCGAGCGGAACCGGCCCGCGGCCCGGGCCGGAGGCCGGCGGATCGCCGTGCACGCGGGCGTGCCACCGGGCGGCCAGCCTCCCCAACGCCGGCTCGCGCGGGCGCAGGCAGCCATAGAACACCGCCAGCGACACCGGCCATGCCGCCCACCCGAAGCGATCGAGGGGGTGGTCCTGGGTGGCGAGCGACACAATCAGCGCGGCCACCAGCGCCGGCGGGATCAGCAACCCCAGCGCGTCGAGGCGGGGCCATCGCAGCGGGCCGGCGGCCGCCACCGCGGCCCCCGACGACACCACCACGAACGCCAGCGACGCCGCCAGCCAGTGCTCGGGGATCTGCGAGCCGATCTCGACCAGGCCGCCGGTCAGCCACCAGGCCGTCCCCCACCCCAACACCAGCCAGCCCACGGCGGGGTGGATCCCGATCCGCTCCGGCGCCATGAGCATCCGCCGCGCCGGCGAGCCCGTCGTCGCCGGCGTCGTCTCGGGGTGGAAATCGATCCGCTGAGAGGCCAGGTGCATCCGCCACCCCGACACCAGGCCGGCCACCGACAGCACGGCCGCGGCCAGCAGGAACTCGTTGGCCACCGCCCGCACATCGGGCCCGTAGGGCAGCGACTCCGGCAGGCGGACCGCGAACCAGGCCCCGGCCAGAGCCTGCAAAACGCCGCCTCCGACGATGGCGAGCAGCCGGCCCCGCCGGCAGCCGATCCACACCAGCAGAGCACCCTGAGCGGCCCACACCGTGGCCCCGTAGGAGCTGTCGATCGCCAACGGGACCGCGATGGCGACGAACACCGTGCTCAGGCCGGCGTAAGTGGCTGTGAGCTCGCGGCTCTCGGTGCCCAGGCCGCGCACGACCGCGAGCAGCCCGCCCTGCACCAGCGCCAGAACCAGGGCGCTCACGGCCAGCGCGTAGTCGACGTGGCCGACCAGCAGTTGCTGCACGCCGAGCGCGATGAACGGCGTGCCGAACACCAGCGGGTGCATCCACATCTCGTGCGTCTCGGGGGCGCCGCGCCGCGCCGAGATCGCCGGTATGGACATGTACAGCAGGACCAGCACGGCGATGAGGGGCTGCACCGCCATCCAGTCGTCGGGGTGGAAGCGAGCCAGCAGCCACCAGGCCGCGATGGCGAAGGTGGACACCAGGCCCAGCAGGTTGAGCTCGGGCCAGGCCTTGAACCACGCCACCGCGACGATGGCTGCGCTCAAGATGGCGTAGAAGCCGAACAACAGGACGTGATCGTCGGAGCTCGTGTAGGTCAGCACCGGCGCCAGGAACCCGCCGACGGTGGCGAGCACGGCGAGGGCGCGGGAGTCCTGCACGACTGACAGCACCACCGCGCCCGCGGTCACCGCCACTACCGCCACCGCCGCCGGAGCGGCCCCGATCACGCCGTGGACCGGGTACCCCGCGAACACGGCCACGTGCAGCAGGGCGATCCCGCCGCCCTGCAGGCTCAGCCCGAACGCGGGACGGTTCCGGCGCTGGACCCACCCGATCGCCAGCAGCACCGCCGCACCCGCGGCGACCGCGGCGAGGCGGGTCTCGATGGACGACGCCAGCAGATCCTGTCCAGCGGCCTCCGTCAACAGCGTCCCGGCACCGACCAGCGAGACCAGCACCCCGACTCTCGCCGGCCAGTTGCCGCCGTTGAGCCGGCGGATGACCCGGTCGGTCAGCCATGCGCCGTCGATCCCGGAGAACCTTGCAGCCTCCGCCGCCGGCCCGTCGGGCTGCGGCCCAGGCTCGGGTCCCGCCGCCGGCGCGGCAGCCGCGGGCGCACCGGGCGCGGCGGGCGCCGTGTATCCGATGACCAAGAGCAGCACGCCCGTGCCGATGAACGAGACGGCCCGCCCCGGGGCGGTCAGGCTGTTGAGATCGACGGCCAACAGCTTCACGAGGACTGCGGCCATCCACCGCCCGCCCCACACCCAGACGGCTCGGCGGCCCGACCGGGCGCCCGCCACCATCGCGGCCACAGCGATCAGCGTCCACAGGATCGTGAGCGACGACTGGAAGGCAGTCGAGTCGATCAGCGCCTCGGCGTCCCACGGCACGTCCCGCCAGTGGTGGACGGTGCGGGCCAACTCCATGGTCGCCAGCGCGACGCCCCCGGCCGCCACCGGCAGCACCGACACCGGCGGGCCCTCGCCCCCGGCGGGCTCGTCCCGCCCCGAGCGCGCCGCCGCGACCCACACGGACCCGACCCACCCCAGCGCGGCGAGCAGCACGACCAGCGGGTTGAGCAGCGGCACATACGGCAGAGGCGACGGATCCCCCGCCGACGCCAGGCAGGCCACACCCACCACCACCCCGACGAACAGCAGCGAGGGCCCGGCGCAGGCCGACACGTAGACGCGCCGATGGGCCAGCAGCGGCCATCGCAGCCACCGCCCGCCCAGCAGAGCCGCGGCCGCGAGCGCGGTGCCCGCCGCGGCCGGGACGACGATCAGCCAGACGCCCTCGGCCGCTCTCTCCGTCTGCCAGGACACCTCCGAGACCGCCAGCAGCGCCAGCAGCCAGTAGGCCGCGCCGTGAAGGATCCCGGCCAGCATCCGGAACCGGTCGTCCCCGGTCTGCAGGAACCGGTCCTCCCGGGCCCGCAGGAACCAGTAGAACACGGCGAGCGACACGGGCCAGGCCGCCCAGCCGAAGCGGTCGAGCGGATGCAACTCCTGGCTGATCAGCGAGACCACCGCCGCCAGCCACAGTGTCGGAGCGATGGCCACGCCAAGGGTGTGAAGGTGGGGCCATCGGAGGCGATCGGCGAACAGCGAGGCCGCGCCGAAGGACAGCACCACGAAGCACAACGACACCGCCAGCCGATGCGACGACAGCTGGTAGCCGATCTCGGCGAGCCCGCCCAGGATCCACCAGCCCGATCCCCACACCAGCGCGAGCCACGGAACGGACACTTCCACGTTGATCCGGCCGCGCAGCCCGTGAACCATGCGGCCCGTCATCAGGCCGGTTCCGGCCAGAACCGCCGCGCCGAGGAAGAACTCGTTGGCGACCGGCAGCGTGTCCTGCGGGTAGGGGAGGGACTGCAGCAGGTGCCCGAGGAAGGCGATGCCGGCCATCACCTGGAGGACGCCGCCCACGGCCAACGCCAGCACTCGGGCGCGCCGGCAGCCGATCCACACCAGCAGGCCACCCTGGGCCGCCCACACGACGGCGGTCAGGTGGGCGTCGAAAACCAGAGGGACCGCGATCACCGCGAACGCGACCCCGAGGCCGATGTAGGACTCCGCCAGCGGGCGGCACTCGCGCCCGAGCCTGTGGGCGACGACCGCCAGCACGCTGTGTAGCAGCGCCAGCGCGGCCGCGCTCACAGCCATGCCGTGGTCGGTGTGGCCGACGGCCAGGTACTGGAGGCCGAATCCCAGGAAGGGGGTTCCGAACACCAGCGGCACCGTCGACGGCCGTCTCAGGTCGGGCGCCTCCCGGATGGCGAACAACACCGGTATGGCCAGGTACAGCACGATCAGCACCGCGATGAGCGGCTGCACGTCGGCCCACTTGTCCTCGTCGAAGCGCCGCCACAGCCAGAAGGCCGCGATCCCGAATGTGAAGCCGAGGCCCAGCAGGTTGAGCTGGGGCCAAGTCTTGTGCCAGGCGACTGCGACGATGGCCGCGCTCAGCACCGCATAGAAGCCGAACACCGCGACGTGATCTTCGGGGCTCGTGTAGGTCAGCACCGGGGCCAGGAACCCGCCGATGATGCCGAGCACGGCGAGGGGAGGGCTGTCCTGGGCGACGGACAGGAACCCGGCGCCCACCGTCACCGCGAGCACCGCCACCGCCGCGGGAGCGGCCGGGAGCACGTCGAAGACCCCGAAGGAGGTGTAGGTCGTGAGATACAGCACGGCCACACCGCCGCCTTGGAGGCTGAGCCCGTAGATCGGGTTCTTGCGCCGCAGCCGCCAGCCGAGGCCCAGCAGCGCCAGCCCGAACAGCGTCACCGCGATGAGGCGCATCTCGATCGTGAACGTGATGACGCCTCGCCGGCTGGCCTCTCGCAGCAGCAGCCCCACCCCGATCAGCGACACCAGCACACCCACCTTGACGGGAGCGTTGCCGGTGGTGATCCACTTCGTGACCGCGCTGACGAGCCGCGCGACCGGTTCGAGGGGCTGCCGCGGGGGCGCGCCGCGGCCGGCTGCGCCGGTGTCGGCGTCGTCGGACCATGGCTCGGCTGCGGTCTCGGGCGGGACCGGCTCCCGAGCACCGGTCGCCTCGGCGCGGGCTGGTGTGGGCTCGGCTGCTACCGGTGTGGGCTCGGCTGGTGTGGAGTCGACCGGGTGGGGTGCCCGGGTCGCGGGATCGGGGGGAGCGGGCGTCGCGGGGGCGGGGACATCCACGCGCGCTGCCGCCTGCGGTTCGGCGGCGACCGGCCTGGGAACCGGTTCAGGCCGGGCAGACACTCCCTGCTCGGTGTCTGGGGTGGTGTCGGTGTCTGGGGTGGTGTCGGTGTCTGGGGTGGTGTCGGTGTCTGGGGTGGTGTCGGTGCCGGGCTGGGGATCCATGGACTCTTCGGAGTCCTCGAGGCTCGACATCCGGGCGTAGGCCTGCTCGGACCAGGCCTTCATCTCTGTGGCCCAGGCCCGCAGCTGGGCCAGCCGCGTCTCGGCTTCCCTGAGCCTCTGCCGCTGGTCCCGCACGGCCAGCTCCCGCGTGACCACGAAGCCGAGTAATCCACCGACGAAGAATCCGGGCAGCCCGCCGAGCGCTGCTCCGACCGCCGCGCCCATCAGGGTTGCCAGCACGGTCACGACTGGGTTCCGCAAGCTAGCGACCGTCATTTCTCACTGGCACGCCTCCAGCGTTGCAGACCTCACCCCAGCGCCACCAACCAGCCCAGCTCCGGCCGCCGGCCCAACACGCACCAACAGCGCACGGTCATCTCACCAGTGAGCACCTGCACGAACGCCTCATACTTCTCCACAGGCGACAACAACCGCCTCCCGCGGCGGCCGCTGCGCTTCCGGGGACCTCGACACATCAGTCATCTGACGCTCCTCTCGCAGCGCCATGCTCCCACCCTGATGCTGCGTAATCAGCGACCCAAAACCAGACATGATCCCAGAACCACTACAAGATGTACCCGGTTGCCGCTCAGCCGCATCTCTCTGAACTGGCTTCAAGCCACCTGGGGCGAGTGCTGTCCCAGCAGTGTCGCAGCCCTCTCCTATTCTACGAACACATGTTTGTGCAAAAGGAGGGGCATTATGCCGCGCCGTCATCGTTCAACACTTACAACGGCGAGCGGGGGCACCGTTCGACCGATTTCCCTTCCTGGGAGCGAGTCGTGGTCTACGGTGGCCGACATGGCCACCGCAGCGCGGCCCCGCACCAACGGCGCGATGAACACGCTCTTGGCAAGGGATGCTCCCGCACACGACTGGTACCGCTTCGTCCTGTCGTTTCCGCCTCATCTCGTACGTGACTATGCACAGCGGTTCGGCCTTGGGGCCGACAGCCGTGTTCTCGACCCGTTCTGCGGCACGGGCACGACCCTCGTCGAGGCGAAGAAGCTCGGAGTGCCTAGCTGCGGCCTCGAAGCGGTGCCCGTGTCCCGGCTCGCAGCCTCCACCAAAGTTGACTGGACTCCGGATCCTGACAGCTTGCTGCAGCACGCGGAACTCGTGGCGGAGAAGGCTTTCGCGATGCTGGCCGCGGACGGCATCTCCGACGAGCCTGCGAGTTCGGTCCCTCGGGGAGTCAGGCTCCGGACGCTTGCCTCCGCCAGCGCCAAGCTGCTGCTCAAGGACTCCATCAGCGCTCTGCCGCTTCACAAGGTGCTGGTATTGCGTGACGCCCTCGACGGCGAGCACGACTCGGCGTTCGCTGACCACGAGCGGCTCGCACTGGCTCGGATCCTGCCGGTGGAAGTCGGCAATCTACGCTTCGGACCAGAGGTGGGCGTCGGGACGGTCAAGCACGACGTTCCGGTGGTGTCTGTGTGGCTTGCGCGCGTGCGAGCGATGTGCGCCGACCTCCGCCAGCTTCGGCCGCTCGTCGCCACCCCAGCCGTTGCCCTCGACGCAGATGCCCGCACGGTCGGCCAACTCCTTGAGCCCAACAGCATCGACGCAGTGATCACGTCGCCGCCGTATCCGAACGAGAAGGACTACTCGCGCACGGTGCGCCTCGAATCGGTCCTGCTCGGCTATCTCAGCAGCCGCTCGGACCTTCAGGTGATGAAAAAAGGCCTGGTACGGTCCAACAGCCGCGGCGTCTACCGCGACGATGAAGACGACTCCTGGGTTCGAGACGACGCCGAGGTTGAGCGCATTGCCGCCGCGATAGAGGCCCGCCGCATCGAACTCGGCAAGGACTCGGGTTTCGAGCGCATGTACCACCGAGTCACCAAGCTCTACTTCGGGGGGATGGCACGTCATCTGGCGTCATTGAGCCGCGTGCTCAAGCCTGGCGCCCGTCTCGCGTACGTAGTCGGCGATCAGGCCTCGTATCTGAGAGTGATGATCCGCACCGGACAAATCCTGGCCGATATCGCGGCGCGCGCCGGCTACGAAGTGGAGACGATCGACCTGTTTCGCACCCGTCAGGCCACAGCGACCCGCGAGCAACTCCGCGAGGAAGTACTCGTGCTGCGCTGGCCGGGTGCCGTCGCTGCCCAAAGCCGCCTATGAGGCACACGCAGGCTCGCGCCACAGGACTCGCCTGACATGCCCGGCCCCACGACGAACCTGGCACAGCAGATCATCGAGATGCTCTTCGCCGAGCGACACCGCCCAGGTAGTCAAGAAGTGACCTTTACCAGAGACGACTTGATTTCTGCCGCTGAGACACTAGGCGCAGACCGCCCCAAGAATGTCGGCGACATCGTCTACTCGTTGCGCTACCGGGTGCCGCTTCCCGACTCCATCACACAGACCGCACCGCCGGGCCGCGAATGGGCAATCTTCCCCGGCGGCAACGCCGTCTACGCGCTGCGGACCGTGCCCTTCAACCTCATCGAGCCACGACAGGGGCTCCGAACTATCCGTCTACCCGACGCTACGCCGGGCGTCATAGCCAAGTACTCCCTGTCCGACGAACAGGCGCTGCTGGCCCGGGTCCGTTACAACCGACTGCTCGATGTGTTCACGGGTCTCGCCTGCTACCCCCTCCAGAGCCATCTGCGCACGAGCATCACCATCACCAGCGCCATCGACGGCACGCCAAGCAGCTCGCAGGTCGAAACCGACGACCTGTACGTCGGCCTCGACGAGCACGGCGCTCACTACATCCTGCCGGTACAGGCCAAGGGGGGCTCAGACTCGCTAAGCGTGATTCAGATCTGGCAGGACTTTCGAGTCGCTGAGCAGAAGTTCCCTGACCTGATCTCTCGCCCAGTTGCAGCTCAATTCATGGACCAGAGCGTGATAGCTCTCTTCGAGTTCCAAGAATCCAACGACCAGATCACTATCGCCCGCGAGCACCACTACAGCCTCGTCCCATCTGAAGAACTTGACTCCGATGAACTGGCTGCCTACAGAACGGCAGCACGAAGCGCCACTCGCTGAGGCGAGCGCCGAATCAAGGCCGGGTCGGCCGCATCCAAGAACACGCAGTTGCCGTGCAGCGCCCTGGTGAGGGTGCCCGACACGGACGTGGACGACGAACCGACAAACGGGTTCCCCATGCGGTGACACGCAGGACTGTCTCCAGAATGGCTTCGTGCGGTCGGAGCGCTCAATCCCAGCGTGAGTACACGCTGAACGCCCAAGTCCTCGCTCCACTGGTAGGAGTCGAGCAACTCCGCGTGCCAGCGCACCATCTCCACCGGAGCTTCCAGATGGGGCCGCCCCGGGTGAGCACGATCGGCGCGCCCGCCTCCGCCACCGTGATGGCCCGCATCTCCTCGACGCAGACGACCAGCGCCCCGTGCAACTGGCGCAGGCAGTGCGATCTAAGCCTGGATCCACCGGCGCGGTGGGGTTTGTGGGGTTGGCGCGTCCACCAGAAATACCTCCTGACGTGGCAGAATACTGTTAATAACGACAGTTATTCCAGCTGCGTGAGGAGGCACTTCCTGTGAGGAGCATAGCGGGCGGGATCGACGGGTTGGAGGCAGTGTTCGACGACGCTTCTTTGGTGGCCGATGCGGGGTTGTTGCCGGCGGGCACGGTGATGGATCGCCTGGGGCTGGAGTCGCTGATCGACGAGACGGTGCGCCCGCCGGGCTCGGCGGGCTCGGGGTCGGGCCGCAAGGTGTTGACTTTGGTGGCGTCGATGCTGGTGGGCGGCCGCTGCATCGACGACACCGGCCGTCTGCGGGCCGCGGCGTCGCAGGCGGTGCTGCCGTTTCGGGTGATGGCACCGTCGACTGTGGGGTCGTTCTTGCGGTCGTTCATGTTCGGGCATGTGCGCCAGCTCGACAAGGCTCTGGAGTCAGCACAGATGCGGGCGTGGTCTGTGGGCGCCGCGCCGGCCGCGGAGATGACCGTGGATTTGGACTCCACGATCTGCGAGGTGTGCGCCAAGGCCAAGCACGGCGCCGCGTACGGCCACACCGGCGTGTTGGGCTATCACCCGCTGGTGGCGGTGCGATCAGACACCGGCGAGGTGCTGCACTCTCGGATGCGGTCGGGATCGTCGCAGCGCGGCAACGAGCATTTCGCGCGCGAGGCCCTGGCCCGGGTGCGGCGCCTGGCGCCGGACGCGGCGGTCGCGGTGCGCGCCGACGCGGGGTTCTTCTCCTATGGGATGATCGCAGCCATCGGGGCCCACAACGCGTCCTACTCGATCACGATCCCACAGAACGCCAAGGTCAAAGCAGCTATAGCGGCCATCGGCGAAGACGCCTGGCAGGCGATCGCCTACACCCGCGGCGGGCAGGCCCAGGCCGCTGAGACCACCATCGACCCCGGCCGCCGCGGCGACAAGCTCCGCGGCCCCCACGGCAAGCGGGCCAAGCTGCGGCTCGTCGTGCGCCGCACCCGCCTGCTCGGCGCCCAAGCCCAGCTGTGGCCCAACTGGCGCCACCACTGCTTCGTCACCGACCGAGCCGACCTCGACACCGTCGCCGCCGACGCCTACCACCGAGCCCACGCCACCGTCGAACCCGCCATTCGCGACCTCAAAGAAAACTCCGGGCTCAGCCGCTGCCCCTCCAGACAGTTCCCCGCCAACGGCGCCCCGCTCGCCTGCTGCGTGCTCGCCCACAACCTCGCCCGCTGGACCGCCCGCCTCGGCCGCGCCCACCCCACCGCGCAGCTCACCGTCGCGGCCACCATCCGCAACCGGCTCCTCACCGTGCCGGGCCGCCTCGTCAACCACAGCGGCCGACACAGACTGCGCCTGCCGCTCAACTGGCCATGGGCCACGGCCTTCACCACCGCCCTCGACCGGATCCGCAACCTGCCCCTGCTCATCTGACCGGCCGCCCCGGCCCGGCGCAGCCAACAAGCACCCCCAGCGCCACCAACCCGCACCAGCCCCCCACACCAGCCTCGCACGCCCCAAAACGCGCCGGCCCGCACACACGCACCAGCCCAGCCGCCAACCGGCCCCAACCGTCGAACCCACAAACCCGTCGGTGGATTCAGGCTAAAGGCATGGTCGCGGGACCAGCCGGTGGTGTCGAAGGCCCGCCGGGCGGCAGCCACCGCAGCCTCAGCGGCGTCGGGCCCGGCGTCGGCAGCCACCCCCAGCACCTCCTCGGTGGCCGGGTTGATCGTCGGGAACACAGCCCCGCCAGCGGCCACCACCAGCTCACCGTCGATCAGCAGCCGCTCCTCATGCCACATGATCTAGTCCCTCCCTACCGGGTGCGTCCAGCGAGACCCGACCCTAGGCCAGTGCCTACTAGCACGGGCGCCTCCCCCGACCACTGAAAGCGCTGACGGGCTAGCTCCAGAGCGTGCAGATTGGGATCGCCTCGATGCGGTCGCCGAGTCGGTAGCGGGCCGGGCCGGTGTGCAGCAGGGCGCCGGCCTTGAACTGGTCGCCAAGCTCGTCGCGCAGCCAGGCCAGATGCCGGGCGTCGGTCGGCTTCGGGGCGCTGTGGGCCTTGATCTCGATCCCGACCAGGCCGCGTGCTCCGAGATCGGCGATCACGTCCACCTCGTGGCGGCCGTCGCGGTCGCGCAGGTGGTGCAGCTTGGGCCGGCTTGGGTCCACGACCGCCTCGGCGCGAAGTTGGTTCGCCACGAACGTATCGATCAGCCGGCCGAGCAGGTCGCCGTCGCTCATGACCAGGGCTGTGTCGGCGCCCACGGCTGCGCCCCACAGACCGGTGTCGGCAAGGTACCGCTTCGGCCCCCGGGTCAAGCGCTTGAGGCGGTTGCTGCTCCATGCCGGAAGTTCGGCGATGACGCCGATGTCGGTCAACAGCCTGGTATAGGAGCGCGATGTGCGCCGGTCCAGGCCGGCCGCCCCGTAGAGGGTGGCGTCGTTCACGATCCCTGCTGAGTTCAGGGCGTACGCCGAGAAGAAGGCGCCCAGGCGCACGGGGTCGCGGACGGTGCCCGGGCCGGCGCGGTCGTGGGTCAGGAGCTGCTCGATGTAGCTCTCGAGCCAGCCCCTGCGGACGCGGCCCTCAAGCTCGATGGCCGGTTCGGGGAACCCACCTCGTAGGGCGAGTTCGGCGTAGCCGCGCAGATCGGGAGGGTCGGCGGGCAGCGGGGCAGGGTCCCCGGCGAGAAGCCCGTCGATGAACGGGCGGCCGGGCTGTGAGAGCTGCTCGCGCACCGTGAGCGGGTGCATGGCGACCCTGATGAGCCTGCCCGTTCCCGGCCAGAGAGCCGGATCGGCGTCGGACCGCACGGAGCCCGTCAGGATGAACCGCCCGGCACGACGCTCGGTGTCGACGGTCCGCTTGACTGCCCCGAGCACCTCGGGGCACGCCTGCCACTCGTCGAGGAGCACGGGCTCGGGACGATCCCGCAACGCCGCGTCGGGATCTGCCCTGAACGGGCCGGCCTCGCGCTCGTTGTCGAGGAGCACGACGCTGGCCGCATGCCGCAGCGCCGTCGTGGTCTTGCCCGAGGCGCGGGCGCCCGTGATCATTAGTGCGGGCGCAGAGTTGAGGATCTCGGCGATCCAAGGATCCACCAAGCGCTCTAGGTACGCTTCCACACTCATATGCTACCGCTATTGCGCATATATTGATGGCGGCCATGCGCATACTGTGATGTTGTTCTAGCGCACATACTGATGTCGTTTTGGCGCAGACAGCGGCTGTCGCAGCAGGCTCAGTTGCCCTGCAGGCCTTGGAGGCGTGCCATTAGTCCAGCGGTCTCGTCGGTGACCCTGAGCGGCACTCTAGCGGCGTGCGTCAACGATGGAGCGATGGCTAGTCGCGGGCGGGTTCCTCCACCGGGTCGAGGTCGAGCGGGGCGGGCAGCGAGCCGCAGCCGGTGAACAGGCCCGAGGTCTCGCTGTCGCCGGCCAGCGCGTCGGCGGCCAGCAGCACCGCGGCCGCGGAGTAGGTGGTGCGCTCCCGGTCGGGATAGCTCACGCTGCCCGGAAAGGCCCGGCCGGTCAGGTAGCTGCCATCGGGCTCGCGCAGCCGCTGGGCCCACTCGAACAGCGCCAGGGCCGCGGCTCCGTCGCCGGCCGCGAGATGGGCCATGGCGCATTCGCAGGTCTCGGCGGTGGTCACCCAGTCCTGGTTGCTGACGCAGCGCACGCCCTCGCCCTCGTGGACGAACACCCCGCGCCGCGACGCCAGACGGTCCCGGGCCTCGGCCCCGCGCAGCACCCCAGCCAGCACCGGGTAGTACCAGTCCATGGCCCAGCGATCCTTGGGCGCGAACGCCTGATGGCCGAAATTGCGGATGGTGTGCACCAGCCGGGCCAGGGCCAGCTCCCAGCTGGGCCGTTCCTCGCCCACCTGATGGGCAGCGGCCAGGCCGCACCGCAGGCTGTGGCTGATCGACGACGATCCGGTGAGCAGCGCGAACGGCCAGGGGGTGCCGTCGGCGTGTCGGGCCCACAAGATCTCGCCCCGGGGGGTCTGCAAGGCGAGCACGAAGTCGAGGGCGCGCTGCACCACCGGCCACATCTCGGCCAGGAACCCGGCGTCGCCGAAGCGCAGCCAGTGATGCCACACGCCGGTGGCGACGTAGGCGACGGTGTTGGCGTCGAGCCTGTCCTGGTCGACCCCGTCCGCGGTGTAGTACTGGTGCCAGGAGCCGTCGGGTCGCTGGATTCGGGCCAGCCACTCGTAGGCGGCCTCGGCCTCCGCCCGGCGTCCGGCCACCGCCAGGGCCATGGCCGCCTCCACGTGGTTCCATGGGTCGGCCACGCCTCCGTCGAAACGCGGGATCATGCCGCTGGGCAGTTGGCAGACGGCGATGGTGTCGGCAGTCAGGTGTGCGTCGGATCGGGACAGCAGCCCTGCGACCTCCGGAGTCTTCGGCGCCGCTCGGAGCGGCTCCGTCGGCGCGGTCGCCTTCCCGTTGGCCGAGCGAGTGCGCATCGGCCTGCGCGGTTCAGGCGGCATGAGCCATGCCCTCACTGCTCAGGGCTTGCGCCGAGCCCGACACCCGAACTGGCTTGTCCGCGTACACCACGAGGCTCTTGCCCAGCAGCGGGTTGAGCAGCCTCTCCGCGGCCGAGGTGACGAACGGCCGCTTGACGATGTCCCACTCGAGCACCCGGTTGTAGGCGCTGACCAGCCGGTTCTCGCCGACATCGCGGTTGGGGCCAACCGCGCAGCGCAGCCACCAGTACGGACTGTGCAGGGCATGGGCCCGGTGCCGGCGGCCCGGCCGCAACCCTGCAGCGGCGAGCCTGCGCCGGACGTCGCGCAGCCGGTAGATGCGCACGTGGCCCCCCGGCACCGCCGGTGCGTGATAGTCGCTCGACAGCTTCCAGCACACGGTCTCGGGCAGCCACGACGGGATGGTCACGGCCAGCCGGCCTCCGGGGCGCAGGATCCGGGCCAGCTCCGCGAAGGCCGCCTCGTCGTCATCGATGTGCTCGAGCACCTCCGACGCGATCACCCTGTCGAAGGATTCGTCATCGAAGGGAAGTCCCAGCGCGTTGCCCTGAACCGGCGCGGCCATCACCGACTCGTCTACCTCGCCCTCGGCCACGAGCAGCCGGGCCAGGTTGCGAACCTGCTCGACCTCTGGGCGGGCCAGGTCGCAGGCCACCACCTCAGCGCCCCGCTTGAGCGCCTCGTAGGAGTGGCGGCCGAAGCCGCAGCCCAAATCCAGCACGCGCTCACCGGCGCGCACATCGAGTCGGGCGTAGTTGACGGTGAGCATCAGCGGGCCGCCGCCCCAGCCCCGGCCGCGCCGTGCGCCGCGGCGGATCTCGCCGCATCCTCCATCACGGCGCGGTACTGCTCGACGGTCCGCTGGGCGGTGTGGCGCCAGGACCACTGGCTGGTGACCCGCCGGCGCCCGGCCTCGCCCACCCGGGCCCGGGCCTCGGGATCGTCCAGCGCGTCCCGCAGCACCGCGGCCAGCGCCTCGGCGTCGCCGGGCTCCGTCGAGAAGCAGGTCTCGCCGTGGGTGCCGGACACCTCGGGCAGCGCCCCGCCGGTGGTGGCCACCAGCGGCACCCCGCACGACATGGCCTCTATGGCCGGCAGCGAGAAGCCCTCGTACAGCGAGGGCACCACCGCCAGGTCCGCCTCGGCGTAGAGCTCCACGATGCGGTCGTCGGAGACTCCCGAGACGAACGTGATCGCGTCGGCGAGGCCCAGCTCCGAGATGGCCCGGCTGGCCGCGGAGTCGGACTTGGCCCTCCCGATGATGGTCAGCTCCACGTGCCGCTCGGTGCGCAGCTTGGCCACCGCCTCCAGCAGGAAGCTGAGACCCTTCATGGTGACGTCGGCGCTGGCCGTGGTTATCAGCCGGCCCGGCACCCGGGCCACTTCGGGCCTGGGCGCGAACAGCTCCGGGTCCACTCCCACGGGCACCACGTGGATCCGCTCCGGCGGCACGCCGTGGTCGCGGGCGATGTCGCGCTTGGACGACTCCGACACGGTCAGCACCCGGGGCAGCCGCTTGGCGACCTGGGTCTGCATCTTGGTGAACGCATACCAGCGGCGCTTGCCCAACTGCTCAGCGAGGGTGCGGGCGTGGGCCAGCTCGAGGCGGCGGTCCACGGTGATCGGATGGTGGATGGTCTCCAGCAGCGGCCAGCCCTGGCGCAGCATGGCCAGGATCCCCCACCCCAGGGTCTGGTTGTCGTGGACCACGTCGAACTCGCCCCGGCGCCGGCGCAGATGCCGCCACGCCCGCAGGCTGAACGCCATCGGCTCGCTGAAGTTGCCGGTCACGAAGGACACGTGCTCGGCCAGGTCGATCCAGTCCTTCAGCTCCCAGGCCCTGGGCTTGCGCATGGGATGTGGCGGGGACCAGATGTCGAGCCCGCCGAGCCTCACCAGCGAGACGCGCGGGTCGAGCTCGGGGTAGGGGGGTCCGCCGAGCACGGTGACTCGGTGGCCGAGGTCGGTGAGGGCGGCCGACAGGCGGCTCACGTACACGCCCTGCCCGCCAACATGGGGCTTTCCCCGGTAGGCGAGCATGGCTACGCGCAGCGGTGCGTGCTGGTCCGCGGGGGCGGGCATGGCGCTAGAACTTTCTCCCGGGCCTGGATCTGTTCAACACACGGCCGAGGCCGAGCGCCAGCGAGAGCGTCAGCACTGCGGCCAGAGCCACAGGCCACGCCCCCAGCCGGACCGCGAGCGTATCGCCGCGGCGCAGCTCCACGGTCGTCTGGATGACCCTGCTCTCGGAGATCCCGGTCCGCTCGACCACGTTGCCGTCGGGGTCGATCACCGCGGAGAAGCCGGTGGGCGCGGCCTGGACCACCCAGCGGTCCGTCTCGATGGCCCTCAGGCGGCTGGAGGCGATCTGCTGGGACTGCACCACCGTCAGCCAGTAGCTGGACCCGTTGGTGGGGTTGAGCACGATCAGGCCGTCGCCGTCACCCACCCCGCTGCGGGCCCGGTGATCGAAGAAGATCTCCCAGGAGATGGACACAGCCAGCGGGCCCAGCGGCGTCTCGACGGCGGCGGGCTCGTCGGACGGCCCGGCCCGCAGGTCCCGGGATGGCAGTTCGTCACTGAAGCGCTCCACTCTGGAGCGCAGCGGCACGTACTCGCCGAAGGGCACGCGCCGGACCTTGTCGTAGCGGTCGCCCGCGGTGCCGTCGGGGTGGTAGGCGAGGGCGTAGTTGAGGTTGGACTGGCCGTCGCCGCCGCGCTCGAAGAAGCCGGCGATGAGCACCGTGTCCAGCTTGCGGGCCAGATCCGACAGCTCGTCTCGGGCCTCGCGGTCGGTGAGCAGCGGCTGGTCGCAGCGCGCCGGCGTGATGGCCGAGTCCGGGCTGGGGTGGACGACGTCCTCGGGCCACAACACCAGGTCCACTGGGACGGACACCTGCTCGGCGGTGGTGTTCAGGTGGCGCTCGAACACGGCCCGCTGCTCGCAGACGTCGGCCCTGGTGTTCTGGGGCCCGCCGCCCTGGACCGCCGCGACGGTGATGAGGGCGTCGCCGCCGGTGGTGATCGGCTCAGAGCCGGGAGCCGCTACCCCGGCCACCCCCGCTGCCACCAGCACGGCCGCGCCGACGGCCGCTGGCCGCAGGCTCCCGGACAGGACCGCGGCCAACGTCACCCCTCCCACCGCGGTCAGCGCGGTCAGCAGGAGCGGCCCGCCGATGCGGGCTGCCGACCCCAGCGGGCTCGACACCTGGGCCATGGCCATCGTGGCCAGCGGCACGCCGCCGAAGGGCCAGCTCCAGCGCAGCAGCTCGGCCAGCACGAGCGCCGCACCGAACGCGGTCCGGCGCCGGCGATCGGGCGGCACCAGCGCGCCGGCCGCGGCGTGCATGGCCGCGAAACTGATCACCGCCAGAGGCCAGCCGACGAGGGTCAAGTCCACCATCCAGACCGTGGCCGGCCCCAGCCAGCTGACACTGACCAGCGCGGACAGCCCGGCCCGGCGCCAGAGGCCGGCATCGGCCAGCAGCTCGACCCACAGCGCCATGCCGATGAAGCCCAGCGGCCAGAACCCCCACGGCGGCAGCGAGGCGGCCAGCAGCACCCCGGCCAGCACGCCGCGGACCCAGGGCCGGCCCCACCTCAACGGCGACGCGCCCTCGCGGCCCCCTGACCGGCCCTGCCTCGCCCGGGGCGCCACCGCGCTCAACCCCTCGCCAGTCCCAGCAGTCGCTCAGCAGTCACTCAGCAGTCACTCGCCAGTCCCAGCAGTCACTCAGCAGTCACTCGCCAGTCCCAGCAGTCACTCGGCAGTCGCTCGGCAGTCCCAGCAGTCACTCAGCAGTCACTCATGATTCGTTGCCGCCGGCCCCGAGCTCGTTGAGTTCGTTGCTGAGTGCGCTGAGCTCGGTGTTGAGTTCGAGGCTGAGTTCGGTGAGCTTGTTGGTGAGCTGGTTGATTTCGTTGCTGAGTCTGCCCACCAGGTTCCCGCGCTCGTCGCCGAGCCCGAGGGGCAGCAGCCTGTGGACGCCGGCTACGGGGCCCACGCCGCGGATCTGCACGGTCACGTCACCGATGCATCGCACCCAGTCGGGCACGTCGAGTTCGTCGGTGACGGCGTACATCTCGCCGGGAGGAGCGGCCGCGCACAGCTTGGCGGCCAGGTTCACTGCCTCGCCGACGTAGTCGTCGCCCTCGAACAGCAGGGCCTCGCCGGTGGCCGCGCCGACCCGGACCTGTATGCCGCGGCTGGCGAAGTGGTGGATGAGGTGGGCGCCCAGAGACAGCGCGGCGGCCGCGTTGGTGGACACCAGCATCGCCCCGTCGCCCAGCCATTTGGCTACCCGCACCCCCCGCTTGGCGGCCACGCTGCGGGTGATCCTGCGGAAGTCTCCAAGCATCGCCACCGACGCGTGGGGACCGTGGGCCCGGGTGTACGCGGTGAAGCCGCTGAGGTCGGCGAAGCAGAACGTGCGCTTCACGCTGAGGTGGCTGTCACCCTCGGGCAGCTCGTCGGGATGGACGGTGATCAGCGGCTGGCCGGCCTCGGCCCACTCCCGCGCCGGCCCGGTGTCGGGGGCGACGAGCGGCGCCAGCACCGGCTCTGACGCATCCGGCACGGTCCGGGCGGTCTGCCCGGCGTCGGCGGCGAGCAGGGCTTCGCAGGGAACAGGATTCGGGTCCACGACAGATTCCTCTAGCACAGTGTGCTCTTGGACCGCGTCTTGCGGCACACGTTCGTCGAGCACGGCGTCCTCTGGCCCCGATTCGTCTAACACGGAGCGGGCCTCACCGCGGCTCGCGCGACGGTCGCTGCTGCGGCCTGCGCGCTGCGGATGCAAGCCGGCAGGCCCAGGCCCCGGAAGGCCGCGCCGGCCGCGGCGAGTCCGGGCGTCTCGTTGGCCAGGCAGGCGTCCACCGTGGCGACACTCGTCAGATGGCCGGGCCGGTACTGCGGCAGCGACCGCGGCCATCGGGTGACGCGAGCCTCGAAGCAGCCCTTCGCCGCGGCCGTCTGAGCGATCACGCCGGCCGCGGCGAGCTCGCCCGCGAGCGCGGACACCAGCTCGGCGGAGTCGAGGTCGAGCCATCGCCGGTCGTCGATGCGGCCCGCCGAGACTCGCAGGACGGCCAGCCCCTCTCGGCGGTAGTGACGCCACTTAGAAGACGCCCAGGAGCATGCAGTAGTGAGCAGGCCCTCGCGGCGGGGCACCAGGTAGCCGCTGCCGTCAAGGGGGCGCGCCAGGTGTCGTTCGGGCACGGCGAAGACGGTCAGGGCAACATCGGAGTACTCGATGTTGGCGAGGGTCTGCGCGGCTTCGGGCACGAGAGGCTCCAGCAAGCGGGCGGCCTCCCAGGCCGGGCAGGCCAGGATCACCCCATCGGCGTGGATGGACCCCCTCGGGGTGGCCACGCTCCACCGGGGGCCGGCGTCGGTCGTGCCCGCTGGTGTCACCCGCTGCGCCGGGGTGGACAGGTTCACCGCGTCGCCCAGCTCGGCGGCGAGGGCGTCGACGATCCCGGTGATGCCCCCGCGCACGCTCTGGAACACCGGCGGGGCCGCGTTGCCGCTTCGGGCGCCCTGCCGGGCGGCTGCCCTCTGAAGGGCTGCGCTGAGAGGTCCTCCGCGGCGGGCGGCCTCGTGCAGGGGCGGGGCGCAGGCCTCGATGCTCATCCGGTCGGCCGATCCGGCGCTGATCCCGCCCAGCAGGGGGTCGACCAGCCGCTCGAACACCTCGTCGCCGACGCGGGGCCGCAGCACCTCGCCCACTGAGGCGTCGCCGGCCAGGGGATCGGCATTCTGTGCAAGCCCGCGGCGCAGCGCCTCGACGCCGTGGTCTGAGACGATTCCTGTTCCCGCCACCGCTTCCGCGGTCCACGGCACGCCGAGCACCGAGCGGTCCGGCAGGGGCACCAGGCTGCCGTTGAGGAAGACGCAGGCACCGCTGGAGGCGGGCGTCACGAGCTCGGTGCCGAGCCCGATCCGGCGGCACAGCTCGGCCGCAGCGGGGTCCCGGGCCACGAAGCCGTCGGGACCGGAGTCCACAGCGAGGCACCCGACCTGGGAGCCGTCGATCTTGCCTCCGGGGCGGTCGCCGGCCTCGAGTACCACTGCATCCACGCCCGCGCACCGCAACTCGTAGGCGGCGGCCAGGCCGGCGATCCCCGCGCCGACCACCGCGACCCGGCCTGCAGGCGACACCATCGGCGGGGTCACTCCGCCCGAGCCTCGGGTCGCACCTCGCCCTCGTCGTGCACCACCTGCACCACCCGGGCCAGCACGTCGGGATCGCTGCCGGGCAGGACCCCGTGTCCGAGGTTGAACACGAAGCCGGGGTGCCCGCCGTTGGCGGCCAGCACGGCTCGGGCCGCCTCGCAGGCGGCCGGTGCGCCGGCCAGCACCACCGCGGGGTCCAGGTTCCCCTGCAGCGCCCGGCCCGGCCCCACCCGGCCGCGGGCCGCGTCGATGGGCACCCGGAAGTCCACCCCCACCACCTCCGCGCCGCAATCGCCCATCTGGTCGAGCAGCTCGCCGGTGCCCACCCCGAAATGGATCCGGGGCACGCCGGTCTCGCCCACCGCCTCCAGCACCCGGGCCGAGTGCGGGGCGACCCCGCGGCGGTACTGGTCGGGCGACAGCGCCCCCGCCCAGCTGTCGAACAGCTGCACCGCGGCCGCTCCGGCCTCCACCTGCGACAGCAGCGAGGCGATGGCCAGGTCGGCCAGGCGGTCCATCAGGTCGTGCCACAGCGCCTCGTCGACGACCATCAGCGCCTTGGTCCGCTCGTGATGGCGGGACGGCCCGCCCTCCAACAGGTAGGACGCCACCGTGAACGGGGCCCCCGCGAAGCCGATGAGGGGCACATCGAGGCCGTCGACGGCCCGGCGGACGGTCTCGATCACGTAGGGCGTGTCGGCGCCGGGATCGAGAGGGCGCAGACGGTCGAGGTCGCGGCGGGCCGCGAAGGGGCGATCCACGACAGGACCGGTGCCGGGCACGATCTCCACCCCGAAGCCGACGGCGTGGGCCGGCACCACGATGTCGCTGAAGACGATGGCCGCGTCAACGCCGTAGCGCCGCACCGGCTGCAGGGTGATCTCCGCAGCCCGGTCGGGATCGGCTATGGCGTCCAGTATCGAGCCGTCGCCCCGCACGGCCCGGTACTCGGGCAGGGACCGGCCGGCCTGACGCATGAACCACACCGGCACGCGCCCGTGGGGCTGACCGCGGCAGGCCCGCACGAAGTCGCTGCCGTCGAATCGCCGATTGCTCATCGCGTCGAGCGGGAGGTCAAGGGGCCGAGCGGCCCGCGGCCCGGCGCAACATGCCGGCGAAGCGCAGGCCGCCGCGGTCCGCAAGGAGGCGGCGGACGGTTTGATCCGCCGCGGCGGCCAACTCTGCCCTCCAGGCGTGCGCCGGGTCGCCGCGGTCGGCGACCTCTTCGGCGTGGCCGGTGCGGTCGACCTCTGCGTCGCTGCCGGTGTCCACCAGATCCACTCCGTCGGGGTCGGGTTCCACCACCAGCACGGCGATGCCTCTGCGGCGCAGTCCTTCCACCTCCTCGCGCAACTTGTCGTCAACCCATTGCCGCCGCGCTGCTCGCATGGCCCGCCCATCAGACCACGCCAGCTCCAGTGCCTCGGACCACCAGGCCCGATTGGATGCCGCCTGTTGGGAATCGCCCAGCCCGACGCCGGCCCGGGCCTTGGTCCAAGCCTCCGACAGGGAGCCGCGGACCGTCGGCCATCCCGCCGCGCCGCTCATCGGCGACGACACGACGACCAGGTCGAAGGCGGGCGGACCCATCAGGTCGGCGCTGGTGTAGGAGTGCACGCCGCCGTCGACGTATCGCCGTCCGTCCACGGTGACCGGCTCGAACAGCACCGGCACCGCGCAACTGGCCCGCACCGCCTCCGGCGCGGTGGCCCGAAGGTCGTCGCGCCCGAACACCACCCGCTCGCCGTCGGACAGCCGCACCGCGGTCACCCAGAAGGGCTGGGTGGGCCATGGCTCGGGATGCAGCTCGGCCATGCGCTGCTGGAGGGCCTCGGTGGTTCGGGTGCCCCGCGGCAGCAGTCCCACGGCGGCATGCAGGGGCCGGGTCTGCCACGGGGGCCACAGACCCCTCGCCGCCAGCGTCGGCGACTGCGGACCCTGCTCGCTCCAGTCGCGTTCGCTGCGGCCCTCGCGGTAGGGGGTGACCACTCGGTCGATGATGGCCTGACCCTCGTCGCTGACGGGCTCGCCGCGCCGATGCGCATAGAGATCTGCCGGTGGGATGCCGGCCCGCAGGCAGAGGCCGGTGATGGCGCCGGCCGAGGTGCCCAGAATCAGATCGGCGCTGCGGGCGTCCCAGCCGGTCGCGGCATGCAGCGCCCGGACCACGCCCGCGTGCCACGCCTCCGCGGCGGCGCCGCCCCCGCTGAACAACAGGCCCACCGAGACCGCTCCGCCGGGACCGATCTGGCCGGGACCGGGATCGGCTGCCTGCTCGGGGCTGTCGACTGTCTGGGCGTCCTCGACGACCTCGGCGTCGTCGAGCGGGGCCGGCTCGCTCGGGTCCATGCAGCCGAGGATACGGCGATAGGATCAACAGTTCCCTCAAATCGCCGGGATCCGCTCGCCCAGCGGCCCGCCGTTGCCCGGCGGTCCCGGCTGCCGACACCTCCCGCGGTCCTGCTTTGACCAGTCGCCATCCCGATCTAGAAGCCGAGCAGGCCTACCTCGACCTCGCGCACGCCTGCCTGGACACGGCCCGGGAACGGGCCACGATGGCCACATCGGTGTTCCGCACGGGTCGGGGCGGCACCACGCAGGCCCGGTTCGAGCGCGAGGCCATGCTCGAGGCGGCCCTGGCCCGGCTCACCAGACTCGACATCGGCGACCGGTCGCTGGTGTTCGGGCGCATCGACCCGGCCGCGACCTCCGAGCGCTTCTACATCGGGCGCGTCGGCCTGTGGGACGCCGACCACGACCCCATCGTGGTGGACTGGCGAGCGCCGGTGGCCGAGCCCTTCTACCGCGCCACCGGCCGGGAGCCGCTCGGCCTGGAGCGCCGGCGGCACTTCGCGTCCCGGGGCAGCACGCTGCTGGGCATCGAGGACGAGTTCTTCGGCGACAAGGCCACCATCGGCTTCGACGTAGCCGACCGGGACCTCGACGGCCGCGCCGCTGACGGCGCGGCCGAGAAGGGCGACGACCCGCTCGGCGGCCGGCCGGTTTCGGGTGCGCTGATCGCCTCTCTGGAGGCGGCCCGAACCGGTCGCCTCAAGGACGTCGTGGCCACCATCCAGAGCGAGCAGGACAGGGTCATCCGCTCCGAGCTGCCCGGCGTGCTGGTGGTGCAGGGCGGGCCGGGGACCGGCAAGACGGTGGTGGCGCTTCACCGGGCCGCCTACCTGATGTACACGCATCGATTCCCACTGGAGAGCCAGGGGGTGCTGGTGGTGGGCCCCAACCGGCTCTTCCTCGCCTACATCGAGCAGGTGCTGCCCTCGCTGGGGGAGGCGGGCGTGGACCAGGCCGTGCTCGCGGATCTGCTCAGTCCGGCGGTGCGGGTCGCGGGCCTCGACGACGAGGCCGTCGGCCGGGTCAAGGGCGACCGGTGCATGGCGGGGGTGCTGCGCCGAGCGGTGCGCGACCGCCGCCGTCCGCTGCGCCGGGACCTGGCCGTCGGCTTCGAGTTGCTGCGACTGCGGCTCACCGTGGAGCAGTCGGCGCAGATCGTCGTCGACGCGGCCCGGCGAGCCCGGAAGCACAACGCGGGCCGCCGGCTGGTGGAGGAGGCCTTCTTTGCGGCTCTGGCCGGAAGCGGTCGCCGGGCCGCCGACCCGGCCGAGGTCCGCGACCGCCTCTCGGAGGTGGTCGAGGTGCGGGAGGCGCTGGAGTGGATGTGGCCCGTGCTCACCCCGGCCCATCTGGTGAACGACCTGTACGGGTCGAGGGCCCTGCTGCGCTCCGCCGGCGCGGGACGGCTCAGCGACGACGAGATAGAGCTCCTGCACCGGCCCCGGCCCGGGCACGCCTCAGAGGTCACCTGGTCATTCCAGGACGTGCCGGTGCTGGACGAGGCCCGGGCGCTGCTGGGGTACCGGACCGGCCACCGGGCCGAGGACGCCGTGCTGACCTACGGCCACATAGTGGTGGACGAGGCCCAGGACCTGTCGCCCATGGAGCTTCGCATGATCGCCCGGCGCAGCCTCAACGGCTCGATGACGGTGGTGGGCGACGTGGCGCAAGGCACCGGCGCCTGGGCCCACGAGGACTGGGAGTCGGTACTGGAGGGCCTGCCCGACCGGCGTCCGCCCCGCCGGGTGGAGCTCACGCTGGGTTACCGGATCCCGGCGCCGGCCATGGCGCTGGCCAACCGGGTGCTTCCCCACGCCGCGCCCGGGGCAGTGCCCCCCGAGACGGTACGCACCGTCGGCGACGAGCCCCGCTTCCTGCCGTGCGGCGCTGCGGCCGGCCGAGACGGGGCCGCGGGTGCCGCCGAGACGAACGGCAGGGGCGCCAACGCTCCGGGGCTGGCCGAGACGCTGGCCGAGGTGATCGCGCAGGAGCGGGCCGAGGTCGGTGAGGGCAACCTGGCCGTGATCGTGCCCCATTCGCTCCACGAGCCGCTTCGGGTTGAGCTGACGAACCGATCGGTGATATTCGGGGGATCCGGCCGCGCCGGCCTGGAGCAGCAGGTGACGCTGGTGCCGGTGCGGCTGGTGAAGGGCCTCGAAGTGGACGCCGCGGTGGTGGTCGAGCCGGCCCGCATCGTGGCCGAGGAGTGCCAGGGCGTGCGCTCGCTGTACGTGGCCCTGACCCGGGCGACCAGGCGGGTGACGGTGGTGCACGCCGAGCCTGTGCCCGACATGCTCACCGAGCCGGCCGCGCCGGCGTGAGCCCCACGGGCCAACGAGCGAGCCGGGTGGCGCTCGCTTGGTGAGGCATCCCGTGGCGTGAGCCGTCAGGACGCCTGGGGTTGACATAGTGAGGACTGCCGGCGTTAGGGTATAAGGCATGCTTGATAGCGCTGCGGCGCCGGTCGCTCTAGCGGCCCCCGCCTCCCGGGCGGCGCTCGCGGCTGCTGCCCCTCGCCGAGGCCGGGGGATCCTGGTGGATGCGGCCAGCGTCGCCCTCGGCGGCGCGCCGGTCCTGCGCAGCGCTTCGATCTCCGCGGAGCCGGGACGCACGCTGGCGATTCTCGGTCCGAGCGGATGCGGCAAGACCACCCTGCTCAGGGTGCTGGCCGGGCTTCAGCGGCTCGACTCCGGCCGCGTGGTGCTCGGCGGCAAGCTGATGTCCGGGCCCGCAAGACCGAAGAACGGCACGCCGGGCGCCGGAGCGTCGGCGAACGGAACCTCGGGCCCGGTTGTTCATGTGGCAGCGGAGGCGCGCGGCGTGGGCATGGTGTTCCAGGACTGGTCGCTGTTCCCGCACCTCACCGTGGCCGCCAACGTGGCCTTCGGACTGCCTCGCTCGGAGCGGCCCCGCAGCCGAGTCCTGCCCCGCCCGGCCTCGAGCCGGGTGCGCGATCTCCTGAACTTGGTCGGGATCACTGAGTTGGCCGACAGGCTGCCCGGCTCGCTGTCGGGCGGGCAGCAGCAGCGGGTGGCGCTGGCCCGGGCCCTGGCGCCGCAGCCGTCGGTGCTGCTGCTCGACGAGCCCTTCTCGAGCCTCGACACCACCCTGAGGGTTGAGGTGAGGGCCGAGGTGGCCGCGCTGCTGCGCGATCTTGAGGTCACCTGCGTGTTCGTGACCCACGATCAGGACGAGGCCTTCGTGCTCGGCGATGAGGTGGCCGTCATGCGCGACGGCGAGGTGATCCAGCAGGCTCCGCCGGCGGTGCTCTACGAGCGGCCCGCGGACCGCTGGCTGGCCGGCTTCGTGGGCGAGGCCGACACCGTCCCCGGCACCGCCGAGGGCGACGTCGCCCACACCTCCCTGGGCCCCATGCGGCTGCGGTCACCGGCGCACGGAGCGGTGGACATCCTGGTCAGGCCCGAGGAGCTGGCCCTCACCGAGGGTCACTCAGGGGTTGTGGATCACATCGAGTTCTTCGGCCACGACACCCTGTACTACATCCGCTCAGCCGACGGCGGTGTGCTGCGCTGCCGGACCACGGGCGCGCCCCGCTTCAGAATCGGCGCCACTGTCGACCTATGTCACAGCGACGTCAGCACCGTCGCCTTCCCCCACGCCGGCCAGTGCGGTGTCCAGTAACCTTCGCGCGCGTCGGTTGCTCTCGTTTGGCCGGTGATTGCAGCGGTCACGGGCAAGCTCAAACCTACCAACGCTTGGGGACACCGCACTAGCCGATAGATCGCGACTCTCAGCGCCAAGACCGGCGTTGAGCGTGTCGTCCCAAGTGCTACCGGCTCGGCGTCGGTAGCCGCAAAGCCGTAGTTGGGCACACGCCGAGCCGTTCGCACGGGCGCTGATGAACTGTCGGTGCGAACAATGCGGCGGCGTCGCGATTCAGCGATTCAACGTATTGGCGCTCTTCGGCGCTGAGGTACGCATCTTCGTCGGCCTGCATTGCGTAATCTGCGGCCAATTCCCAGTCACCTGGACAAATCTTGCCGTGTCGGTTCTCGGTGCCTGCGGCGGGACCAACGACCACAACGTCTCCGTCAGCAAGGGACTCGCGGCCGTCGGTCCTGATCGACTTGTTGTACGGGTCATATCGGATAGTGTTCCTGGCCAGCAACAGCACTTCAGCCTCCAAGTGCGAGTCATCCGTACTGCCGGAGAGCCTCCAGTCAGTGCGAGACACAAGGAACGCACAGGGCGGTTCGATCAGCAGGATACCGATGCGGTAATAGCTCGGAGCCGGCTCGTCTTCAGGGTGATCATACATTCCTACGAAGGGGTCGGTTGATGGATGCTCGATGTGAAGGATTCCTTCGAGCTGACGCTTCCCAGGAAACGCAGGATTGGGATCCCACATGCCAACTAACGGATCAGGGTCGTCTGGCTTCCGCGCATCGTGCTCGGCCGTAGAGGTGGAATCCAGAGTCTCCGGGACTTCGTTGGGAATTGCCGGGTCGTCGTTAGGCGTCGTGGTTGCATGTCCGGAACAACTCATTGCTGCCATCATGACAGCGAGCCAACAGGTCGTTAAGACCAGTCGCAACGGCACGCGCCTAGTCTCCGTCATAAAACTTCATGATGAGCGCCCTCATGGATAGGCAATCGTGAATGGTCCGGTCGTCAAGATGTCGACTCCAAGTTCGTTCTCGCGATGCGGGTCGCGGCGGTGACTGGCTCCTGCGTGTCGGCCTGGGCGCCGGCCGTCGCAGCGCTCGACGCGACGGCTAGGGCGGCGGTGATGGAGGCCACCGCGAGCCATCGTACGCGGCGGGGCCGCTGCCGGGCTGTGGTGTTCTGCTGATGGGTCATGTGTCTCCCCCAATGGTTGGGCTGCTTGTGTGGCCTTGTGCAGGTACACGCTCAACTTGGGCGGCGTCGTTTGGGACATGTGTGTCAAGTTCTGGGACATGTGTGCCAGATTGCTGGCACAGATGCGCCAACGTCGGTGGTGGCGAGGCTCAGGTCGTTATGGTTCGGGTCTGTGGTTGGCGGCTTGTCGAGCGGTGTTGAGTCGGCGAGGGTTCATCTGGCTTGCGGGCGCATCGCCGGCGGGGCGCGCGCCATCGCGGAGGCCCACCGCTTCGGCGTGGCAGAGGGACCTCACTACAGGCTGTGGGACGCGCAGTACCACGCCGAGGCCGTGCGCGTCTACGGCGAGTCGTTGCCTGGGTCCTACCAGCGCGACATCGCGTCGCTGTTCCACCACAGCGCCGAAACGATGGCAGCACAGACCATCCCGGCGGTGCTGGCGGGGGACTGGGTGATCGTCACCGGCTACATGAGAAACGCGAGCACCGCGATCATGGACTGGCTCGCATCCCAGCCTGCGGAGCCGCCGACGCCGGGAGTTGTCGAGACGCCGCAGATCGATGACCGCACCCCGTTGGTGATCCGCTTCGACCGCTTGGCCGAACTGGCTGCCAGTGAGGGGGCCCGGCGTCTCGAGCAGGCCGCCGTCGCGGTGCAGCACCATATGGGCGCGCCTTCGGCGCTGGGGCTCGACGAATCACAGCAGCGGCTGCTCAAGGCAGTCGCGTCGGGCGCCGCCATCGTCGATCTTGCCGACGAGCTCGGCTACTCGCGCCGTTCGATGTACCGCGAGCTATCCAAACTGTGGAAGGCCCTCGGCGTGTCCGACCGCGTCCAGGCAATGCGCAAGGCCACCGCCGAGGGACTCCTCGACTGAGGGGCCGCTGCCACAGAAGCCATGGCCCTTGAGACTGGCCCGCGCGCTGTGCCGGTGCGGGGCCCTCGGAGTTCAAGTGCTCGCCTCGGTTACTAGGTCGGCCAGCATCCGGCGCATCTCCAGGGTGATGCGGTCGGCTCTGGAGTGGTATTCCAGCGTGGGGACTAGCGGCACCGCCTTGGTGCCGATGCGCTGCAGGAGGGCGTTGTCCTCGGCGGCCACCGCCATCTGGAAGGCGACGGCCTCGGCGATGGGGCCGGGCTCGTCTTCAATGTCGTTGCGGTAGTCGGTGCAGTAGAGCCGGGTGGTGGCCGCGTCCACCGGCTGGTGGCAGAAGCTGATGGTCAGCACCACGTTCTCCTCGGGGTAGCCGATGCGCAGGTATACGTGGTGGGGGGCGGTGAACACGAACAGCAGCTCCCGCTCCACCACCTTGTGGTCGCCGTCGGCGCCCATCGAGTCGGCCAGGGACTTGGTGAAGTGGCGGTGGCCGGCGGTGAAGCGCCAGCCGTCGCGCTGCATCTTGTAGTCGCGCACCAGCTTGTCGTCCTCGTCGCCGAAGGTGGCCAGATGCACGAACGGCAGATGGCCCAGATCGAGGAAGTTGTCGGCCATCTGAGCCGCCCCCGCGTTCCAGTCCGACGGCTCCAGCGGGCAGTTCACGAAGCCGGGGTCGTGGTGCTCGGGAACCTCCGGCAGCGGGGCGATGGGATCCTCCGGCGCCAGCCACACCAGATCCAGCGACTCGGCCACCCCCGCGGCCGCGGTGGCGCAGGCCCGCGCCGGTATGGGCAGGCCGGGATCCACCGCCGGTATCTCCACGCAGGTCCCGTCGGCTGAGAACCGGAAGCCGTGATAGGCGCAGCGCAGGGTGTCGCCCACGATGGTCCCCGCGCTCAGCGGCGAATAGCGGTGCGGGCAGGGGTCCCGCAGCGCGGCCAGCCGGCCTCCCAGCCGCACCAGGCACCAGCGCTCGCCCAGCAGGTCCACCGCCACCGGCTGGTCGTCGCCGACGTCCGCGCTGCGGGCCACCGGGTGCCAGCAGCGCCGCAGGGCCGGGTGCTCGTTGTCGATCCAGGAAGTGTTCCAGGAGGTGTTCATCGGGCTGCTCCTGCCTTGGGGCCTCAGTCGTCAGGATTGCCGGCGTGCGGGAAGGCCGGCGTGATCGCGGCCAGCCGCTCCACGGGGGCGGGCTGGGCCATGGCGTGGTCGTGGACCTCGGTGAGCACGTCGAGGTAGCGGTCATAGAAGGCTTGGCGTTCGGGCAGGCCCTCATGGATGCGCCGCTGCAGGTCGCGGGACCGCTCGGCCATGTGGTCGTCGTCGACGCGGGTCGACCGGCCCTCGGCCACCATCACCTCGCCGTCGACGATGACGGTGTGCACCGACTCTCCGTGCTCGGCCAGCACCAGGCTCGCCACCAGGCCCTCGGCATGCACTGGCACATGGCGCTCGGTGTTCAGCAGCACGATGTCGGCCGCGCTCCCTGGCTGCAGGTCGCCAATGGGCTGGTTCAGCGCAGCGGCCCCACCCCGCAGGCCCATCTGCCAGATGGTGCGAGGCTGCGGCCAGCGCAGGTGCGACCCGTGCAGCGTCTGGATCAGAGTCGCGAACTTCATGGCCTCGAACATGTTCTGGTTGTCGTTGGAGGCTGCGCCGTCCGCACCCAGCGCCATGCTCACGCCGCCCTCGAGCAGGTCGGCCACGGGCAGGATCCCCGACCCGCATCTCAGGTTCGACACCGGGTTGTGCACGACCGTGGCGCCGCAGCGGCGCACCGCCGAGAACTCGTCGGGGTCCATCCACACGCAGTGGGCCAGGCTCGACCCCGGATACAGCAGACCCAGGTCCTCCAAGTACGACACGCTGGAGCGCCCGTAGCGCTCGAGGTTGGCCGCAATCTGGGTTCTCGTCTCCAGCATGTGGGTGTGGAACCCCGCGCCGCGCTCGCGGGCCAGGCGGGCCAGTCCGTCCATCAGCTTGTGGCTGCAGCGCTGCGGGGCGGAGGGCCCCACCATCGGGGTGAGCCGGGAGTGGGCGCCCTGCCAGCGGTCGAAGAACCCGGCCATGGACGCCAGGAGCCCGTCCGGGTCGAACGGGTCGCCCAGCGGTTCGGGCTTGGGCCCCGACGCGCCCTCGAACGACATCGTGTCGAAGATGTCGAGATCGCCGATCATGGGGGCCAGCCCGGCCCGCATCCCGGCGTCGGCGTAGGCGCTCATGATGGCCTCGGAGTAGTTCTCGAAGTCCCATGGCGGCACCCAGCCGTGGTCGAGCACCGCGGTGCAGCCCGATTCGAGCATCTCCAGCGCCCCGGCCATGGCCAGCGTGTAGCCGTCGTCCGCGGAGACGGAGATGTTCCCGAACACGACCCACATCAGCCACAGGTCCAGCGGCAGGTTGGGGGCCACGCCCCGGTCGAGGTTCTGGCCGGAGTGGGTGTGGGCGTTGATCAGGCCCGGCATGGCCACCATGTCCGCGGCGTCGATCACCCGGGCCGATCCGGGTCGCAGTCCCGGGCCGATCTCTGTGATCGTGCCGCCCTCGGTCCTGATGTCGGCCTCCCGCAGCGGGCCGTCGGCGTCGAGGATCGTCGCCCCCCGCACCAGGAGCTCCGAAGCGCTCATGGCTGGCGGCTCCCCAGGGCTTTGTGGCGTCGGGGGCATCGAGGCCGGCCCATCACAGATAGTTGACGTTGGTGCCGAGCTGCACGTAGCGGCGGGGCGCCATCTCGGCGATCATCCGGGCCCCAAGCTCCTCGGCCTCGTCGAGGAGCTCCTCCTCGTCGATGGTCAGCAGCCGGCCCTCGTGCATCACCAGCCGGCCGGCCACGATCGTTGACTCGGCATCGGTGCCCACCCCGTAGCGCACCAGGGTGGCCACCGGGTCCGTCGAGGGGGTGAGCCGCAGGTTGTTGGCGTCGACAACGGTGATGTCGGCGGCCTTGCCCGGCTCCAGCGACCCGATCTCGTCGTCCCACAGCAGCAGCCGGGCCGCGTCGATGGTGCCCATCTCAAAGGCGTCGTTGCACGAGAACCCGTACGGATCGAACAGCGGCATGGCCGCCTGGTTGTGCATGATGTGGGCGATCCGCATCAGCTTCAGCACGTCGTTGATGATGGTGTCGCAGCCCAGCCCGACGGTGATGCCCCGGGCCCGCATCAGCGGCACCCGGGTGACCGCCGACATGATGTCGGTGCACACCACCGGGGCGTGGGCCAGCTTGGCCCCGGCCGCGGCCATCAGGTCGATCTCGCGGTCGCTGGTGAGCATCGCGTGGATGGCCACCAGCCGCTCGGTCAGCGCGCCGATCGAGGCCAGGTGCTCCAGGGGCCTGTGCCCGAACAGCGACACGCTCAGCTCGATCTCCTCGCGGTCGCGGTTGATGTGGGTCATCACCCCCGTGCCCCACTGCCGGGCCAGCTCGTCGGTGGCCAGGTAGCGCTCGTCCGAGCAGGACGGCACGCCCAGGTTGTGGACCCAGGGCCGCAGCCGCCCCTCGCCCCGCTCGAACCACTTGGCGAAGAAGTCCTCGGTGTAGGCCAGGTCGTCGGCCAGAGCGGCCGGGTCGTCGCGGTACCACGACCTCTCGGTGATCTGCTCGTAGTTGCCGGCCAGCCGGGACTCCCGGTCCCACACGCCCCGGGCCAGCGCGCAGCGGATGCCTGTCTCCATCACCGTCTCGGCGATGGGCTCCTCGTGGGCGACGGTGCAGGTGGTCTCGGTCATGGTGGTCACGCCGGCCCGCAGCAGCTGGGCGAAGGCCACCCGGGCGCTGACCCGCACATCGTCGGTGCTCTGGATGGCCTCAGCCGGGATGTAGATGCGGTAGATGTTGGGGAAGTCCTCCACCGTGCTCTCCCGGCACAGGGCCTGCGCGATGTGGTTGTGGCAGTCGATCAGCCCCGGGATCACGTAGCGGCGCGTCCCGCCGATCCGGCGGGCATCGGGGTGGCGGGCCCGCAGCTCGGCCGCGTCGCCCACTTCGGCTATCCGGTCGGAGGCCACGGCCACCGCGCCGCCGGCGATGACCCGCCGCTCGGGATCCATGGTCACCACCGTGCCCTCGATCAGCAGCGACACCGGCTCGGCTGTCATGTCGTCGGTTTGGCTGTCTCCGTCCATGGCACTCCTCTCGTGGGTGTGGCAGCGTCGTGGCCGTGTTCGTCGGTGTCGAGCGCCGCGATGAACTGGGCCAGCTCTGCGCCGCCGATCTTCAGCTTGTGCTCGGCGGCAGGGTAGACGCCGGACTCCACGTCGGCCCGGTACAGGACGAAGATGTCGGTCAGCTGGCCTTTTCCCTTGCCGGCGATGAGCTCCGCGACGGTTGGCTTGGCCCGTGTCATGCCCTCAGACAACCACAAGACTTTGATAGGATCAAACACGCTCCATGCAGGATCCCCTGGACAAGATAGGCCTGGGACGGACCGGTCTCGTGGTGCGCCGGCTGGCGATGGGGACCGCCCCGCTGGCCTCGATCTTCTGGGGCAACGATGCCGGCACGGCCGTGAAGACCGCGGCCCGGGCCCTCGAGTTGGGCGTCGGGTTCTTCGACACCGCCCCCTTCTACGGTCTGGGCGAGGCCGAGCGCCGTGTGGGCCGAGCCCTGGCTGCGGCGCCTCTCGGGCCGCGTCCGGTCATCGCCACCAAGGCCGGCCGACTGCTGACGCGGGGCCCCGACGGCTCGGTCGACGCGCACTTCGACTTCAGCTACGACGCCGTCATGCAGTCACTGGAGTCGAGCCTGGAGCGCCTCGGGGTGGACCGGGTCGACATCGTGCACATCCACGACCCCGACGACCATGTGCATGAGGCGCTGGAGGGCACCTACCCGGCGCTGGTGGCGCTTCGGGAGCAGGGCGTGATCGCCGCGGTGTCGCTTGGCACCAACTCGGTCGCCACCGCGGCCGTCTTCCTGGAGCGGGCCGACCTCGACTGCATGCTGGTGGCCGGCCGCTACACACTGCTCGACCGCTCCGCCACCGAGCTGATCGACGCCTGCGCCCGGCGGGGCGTGGCGTACCTGGCCGCGGGCGTGTTCAACAGCGGTGTGCTGGCCCGCCCCCTGGCTGGCTCCTGGTACGACTACGGCCCCGCCTCGGAGGAGACGCTGGCGCGGGCCGCGGCCATCGACACGGTGTGCCAGCAACACGGCGTGTCACTGCGAGCGGCAGCAGTCAACTTCCCACTGACCCACCCTGCGGTCGCCTCCGTCGTGGTCGGGATGGCAGCGCCCGCGGAGGTGGACGAGAATCTGGCCGCCCTGCGGGCCCGCGTGCCCGACGATCTGTGGCTGGAGCTGCAGGGAATGGAGCTGCAACCATGAGGGAGCGACCTCTCATGACGGAGCGACGAGCATGAGGGAGCGATCGACCATGACGGAGCGACGAGCATGAGGGAGCGATCGACCATGACGGAGCGACGAGCATGACGGAGCTGCAAGCATGAGAATCGAGAGCGTGCGGGCGGTGCTCGCCGGCTACCGCAAGATCGACCCCGACATGGAGCGCAGCTTCGCGCTGGTGCGCATCGAGACCGACGATGGCACCGTGGGCTGGGGCGAGTCGTCCACCAACTGGGGCCACTCCTACCCCACGGTGTTCCGGGCCGCGGTGGACGACGTGTGCTCGCGGCACCTGGAGGGACGGGACCCGCTGGCCATACGCGACCGGGTCGCCGACCTTCAGGTGGCCCTCGACGGCTATCTCGGCTGGGAGGGCCTCAGCAGCCAGACCATCGGCGCGGTGGAGATCGCCCTGTGGGACATCCTCGGCAAGACCCTCGGCGCCCCGGTGCACCAGCTGCTGGGCGGCAGCGCCCACCCGATCCCGCTGTACGGCACCGGCACGACGATGTTCGAGGAGAGCGCCCAGTGGCACGCCCACTACTTCGACCAGTGCATGGCTCTCGGCTTCGCGGGCGTCAAGGTGCGTCTGGGCCGCACTATCGACGGCGACGAGGAGGCCGTGGCCACCGTGCGGGAGCACATAGGCGCCGACAAGCTGATGGGCGTCGACTCGTACTGGTTCCACGACCCGGACTCGGCCATCGAGCTGTGCCGCCGGATCGCCCCCTACGGCATCCACTTCTTCGAGGAGCCGGTGCCCCAGTACCAGATCGAGGGCCTGGAGCGGCTGCAGCACAACTCGGCAATCCGGGTGGCGGTGGGGGAGCGGGTCTACTCGCCCCGCATGTACGCCGAGTTGGCCCGGCGCGACGCGGCCCGAGTCTTCGAGCCCGACGCCTCGCTCACCGGCGGGATCCTCAACTGCCTGGAGATCGTCGGGATAGCGGCCCGGTCCTCCATCGAGGTCATCCCCCACGTCGGCGGGCCGACGGTGGTGGGGCTGGCCGCCAACCTGCACTGGGCCACCGCGGCGAGGGTGCGGCTGTGCGAGTACGACATCGACCCCCACCAGCCCATGATCACCGACATCGGCCACAACCCGGGCCTGGCCCTCACCGACCTGGCCGGGGGGCACATCACCGCGCCGACCGGGCCGGGCTTGGGCGTGGACGTGGACGAGGAGAAGCTGGCCGCACACCCGTACCGCGAGGGCGACACCTACGCCGAGCTGTTCCCCGAGCACGAGTCGGGCCGCACCGCGGCCAGCGCCGGGCCGTCCGACGGCTGATCCGCGGGGACCGAACGCTCCCGCTAGTAGCTTCACCCCGATGGCCGCCACCGCCCAGCCCCAGCCGCAGCCCCGCCGCGACCACGACACCCGCGCTCTGGAGGAGCTGGGTCAGGCGGTGCGAAGCCGCCGCAACCAGCTCGGCCTGACGCTGAGCCAGGTGGCGGACCGAGCCGGCCTGTCGGTTCCGTTCCTCAGCCAGGTGGAGACCAGCTTCGCGGCCCCCAGCCTTACGTCGCTGTTCGCCATCGCCAGGGTGCTGGAGACCACCCCCGAGCGGCTGCTGGCCGGCCCGGTGTCAGCCGACGTGGTCGTGACGCACCGCGAAGAGGGCCCGCGCTACGACATCACCGACGCCCCCCAGACCGCGTTCCGCCGCCAGCTCACCGGCCTCGACGAGCCGTTCAGCGCGGCCGAGTACGTGGTCGAGCCCAGCTCGCAGCTCGGCGGGTTCTTCGCCTCGGAGGGCCGGGAGATGATCCACGTCACCCAGGGCATGCTGGCCGTGGACCTCGACGACGCCGACGGCCACATAGTCACCCACCGGCTGACCGCGGGCGACACCATGATCTACTCCACCGCCACCCGCCACCGCTGGCACCACCTAGGCGCCGAGACCACCCGCTTCGTCCACGTCTCCGCCCCCGGCTAGCCCCGCCAGGCGCTGGCCTGCGGGCGTGGCGGGCCGTTGACCGCGCCGGGTCCACGCAGTGCATGCGAAATGGAGGTGCACTGATGGGTCAACGGGCGACGCGTGGGCACACGCCGAGCTTCGCGACCGCGATGCCGTCGGGTGCTCGGTGTCGAAGACCAGGCTGGCGAGCCGCTGCGGGTGCGCATCCGCCGTCGGGCGCCGAGACCGGGCTGCGGGGTTTGCGGCGGGCCGTTGTGCGCCGCTTCATGGCGAGGTCCCTGTCACCGAGCGAACGATCGCGATCACCACCGTGACCAGCACCAGGCCGGACACAGCCAGAAAGCCGATCCTGATGAACTGCTGCAGTCCTAAGAGCGTCGGGTTCGCGTCGTCGGTCGTGTCCCTCGGCTGGCGGATACCCCTCCACGGCGGTGTCCAGGGCACCTCGGCATCCGGCCACTTGCGAGAGAAAATCCGCATAGACAGCAGGCTGAACGGCACGAACAGCACGGAGCTGTAAAAGAGGTTGGCGCCCAGCACTGCCACAGCGGTCCAATAGGCCGCGATCGCGGCCGCATGTGCAACTAGGAACATGGCGATGGCATGCCGTCGTGTCATGGCCGTCTTATCTCTATGTGCAACGGTCGCCGCTGTGCGTAGACATGGTCAAGGTGGTCTTGATCTTGACGCACTTGCCCAGCGCTTTGACACTGCAAGCGTAGATTGTCACGACCAGCAACATCGAGGCAATCACAGTCCCGATCACGGACACCGCCCATACTGGCGCGACTGCCATCATGTTGGTCAGCGCCGTGTACGCGGAAAAGCAGATCAACCCCGTCTCGGCTCTATTGAAGTAGATCGTGCCGGTAACCCACCCCCAGTCGAACTCGGGATCGGCGACGACCGGGTAGAGGGCCTCGTCGGCAGTAGCAACTGACTGAACGATAGTTCGGCCCTCAACCGTGTACGAAGTCTCCACGACTCCTTCGCGTGCGCAGATGCCACTGTGACTCCGCCTGTTCGGCCTTGTGAAAGTGCACGCCCAGCATGGGCGGTGCGGTGTGGGACATGTGTGTCAAGTTGTGGGACAGGTGTGCCAGATTGCTGGGACATGTGTGCCAACGTTGAAGGCGACGAGACCGGCCGTTGTGGTTCGGGTTCTGGGGCCGTTGCAGCGCCGAGTGTCGTTGCGAGGGACTCCTCGCCTGAAGGATCGCCGCCACGGAAGCCATGTTCCGGCAGGGGCGTCTAGGCCCCGCTGCTGTGTGGTCGGGCCAGCGCTCGCCGCCGGGTCTCATCAACAATGGGAAGCGGAAGTGCCGATCACAAAACGGGTCCCCTCAAGCCTCAGTCGGCGCACCAGGCGAACTTCGAAGGGCTGTCGCAGGGCTCCATCAGAACACCCCAGTATTCGCGCTCGCTGAACTCGCCGCCCGCGGAGCAGCCCGCCTCCAAGAACTCGCCGAGGTGATCGGTGCTGATCGGGTACCCGACTCTCATGATGACTTTGTCACCGCTGGCCAAGGGCCCGTAGCCGCCGAATGACAGGCTGCCCGTGTCGGGGTCGAAACGCACCAGCGGCCTGGGAAGATGCAGGAAGAAGCGAGCGAGCCCCGTCTCGTCCACGGTGGGAGCCGCCCGTTCGAAGTACACACACGGCTCCTCGATTATCAGGCGTCCCAGATCGCCGGATCCCTCGGGGTTGGGAATCCCCGGATCCCAGGCGTACAGCCCCAGCCCGGGGAGTTCGGCGAGCGGCGGCCCACCGGCGGGACCATCGCCTGCGGGCCTCATCGAGGCCGCCCAGAATGACGTATGTGCCCGGCAGGGCTCGGTGATGTCGGTGATGCTCGTCCAGGTGTTGGAACTGAAGACGTAAAGGCCGTCGTCGTCGGTGATGCCGTCTCCCGGCCAGCCCTCGCTGCCCACGAGCACGACTTCGTCGCCGGTGGACATCGGCCCGTCACCGCCGACCCACAGCTTGCCGGTAGCGGCACTGAAGCGGGTCAGCGGCTCGGGGAGGCGCACGAAGATGCGCGGCGGCTCGTCTCCCGGCGCCAATTCTGCGCCATTCTGGTGAGATACATCCAGGTACACGCATGCTCCGTCCACCGTGAGTGTTCCCGACCAGACCGCGTCATGGAAACCGCCCTCGGGTTCCCACCTGTACATGCCGCCCAGCTCAAGCGGCTCGGGAGACGCTTCAGGCCGCGAATTCTCTGCGGCAGCACCCGGGCCGCTGCCAGAAGCTTGCGCGGGTGCGGGGCCGGTGTCAGCCGTCGGCGGACTGGAACTACTGGGTACCGCGCCCGACTCCATAGATGACTCGGCGCTGACGGCCGCTTCCGCCTCCGGCGCGTCGTCAGTCGTGGCAACGGGTCCCTCAGCGCAGCCGCCCAACACAAGCGCCAGCGCCAACAGCCCTGACAGCGAACCCCTCCAACGCCCGGCGCAGCCCAGCAGCCGGCCCCGAGCTGTTGGCACCACTTGGCCCAACCGGGGGTTGGAGCCCAATTGCGAGAGAAGGGGCACGGAGTCAGCTGATGGTGACAGAGCCGCTCGTCAGTACCTGTACTCCAAGGAAGCTCTGCACCTCATCTATCGCGGAGAAGTAGGCGCGTATACCAGTCGCATGACAGTCGTTGTCGCTGTCGCTTCCCCAGTGTATGCCGTAGGCGGTACCAGTTCGATACCAAGGTCCGCCGCTGTCTCCATCGCAGGAATTCAGAGTGGGACCCTCAACCCTAACGAACACGTTGTCGCAGGTGACTGAGTTGTTGCTGCTGTTTCGGCAGCCGCTGGGCCGGAAGTTGATTCCAGTGACTGTTCCACAGGACACGCCGCTGCTACGTCCAGCGTGACAGACGTAGTCATCCATCATCTCCGATCTGACTTCATCGCCGGTGACGTCGCAGTAGTTGATCGGCCAGGAGTCATGGCACAGATAGTCGTCGTTGAGCACATGGTTTGATCCAGTCGGGATCGTGTGGAACTGTGCATCTGCTCTTCGGCTAAACCAACCATAGTCGTGAGGCAGCTCCACACCGTGCATTGAGAAGGTCCAGTTCTCGTTGGGGCCCCAGGAGCCGCAGTGTCCGGCAGTGATTATTCCGTACGCACCGTTGCCGTTCTCTCGGGCCGCGAATCCCGAAGTGCATCTCCTGACGAGGCTGCCGAGGGTGCGGGACATGGTTTCGCCACCTGAGAAGCTCTCTTCTGAGGATATTCCTCGGCCGTCTCTGACGGTGTATGCGACGTCGATGTGGTCTTGGAGTAGGGCGGTGACTTCTGTGATCTTGGTTTGGAGTGCTTCGTCGGTGACGGCGGCTGGGTCTGGGTCCATCAGGCCGCCGGGGACGGTGCTGGCGAGGTCTGGGTCGATGCCTATTTCTAGTGTGTTGGCCCGCATCTCGATGTCGGTGTATGTGACGATGCGCCTAATAGTTGTGAGGGTCTCGGGGCCGCCAGTGGTGTGGCCTGTGGGTCCGACGTCTCGGAGCAGGCCGGTCTGGGCTGCTAGCAGTTCGGTGTACGTGTGGGTTGCGCCGGTGCGGATCTGGACGTCGGTGTGGGCGTCGGCGGTGGCCGCGGCGTCTGCGGTGGGGGGCTGGTCGCCGGTTAGCCATACCCAGCCGGTGAAGGCTGCGGTGTGGTCGATGCCCCAGCCGGCGAGCCGTTCGGTTTCGTGGCTGCGGATCTCGGCGAGGATTTCTTGTAGGGGCTGGATGCGGTCTAGGCGGCGCTGGGCCTCGGTGTGGGTGACGTTGTAGTCAGAGGCGTAGGAGGCCACCGCGACATCGACGGGATCCTGGGTGCCGGTTTGGGCGCCGGCGGTGGCGGCGCTCGACGCGACGACTGCGGCTGCGGTGACGGTGGCCAAGGCGAGCCATCGTAGGCGGCGAGGCCGCGGCGGGTGTGGCGGGTTCTGGTGGTGGAGCATGTGTCTCCCCCAATTCGCTGGGCCGCTTGTTCGGCCTTGTGAATGTGCACGTCCAGAATGGGCGGCGCGGTGTGGGACATGTGTGTCAAGTTGTGGGACAGGTGTGCCAGATTGCTGGGACATATGTGCCAACGTTGAAGGCGACGAGACCGGCTGTTATGTTTTGGATACGGTGGTTGTTGCAGCGTCGGGCGGTGTCGAGTTGGCGAGAGTGCATCTGGCTTGTGGCCGAATCGCCGGCGGGGCGCGCTCCATCGCGGAGGCCCACCGCTTCGGCGTGCGAGAGGGACCGCACTACCGGCTGTGGGAGGCGGAGTACCACGCCGAGGCCGTGCGCGTCTATGGCGAGTCGCTGGCTGCTCCTTACCAGCGCGACATCGCCTCGCTGTTCCACCACAGCGCCAACACGATGGCCATACAGACCATCCAGGCGGAGTTGGCCGAGGACTGGGTGATCGTCACTGGCTACATGCGAAACGCGAGTGCCGCGATCATGGGCTGGATCTCATGTGAGCGCGCTGGGGCGGCGACGCCGGACGTGGGTGAGTCGCCTGCGATCGATGACCGCACGCCGATGGTGATCCGCTTCGACCGCCTGGCCCGGCTCGCCTCCCGCGAGGGAGCCTGCCGCCTTGAGCGAGCCGCCTCCACGGTGCAGCGACATGTGGGCGCACCGTCGGCGCAGGCGCTCAACGACGCTCAGCGGCGGCTGCTCGAGGGGGTCGCGTCGGGCGCGGCCATCGTCGATCTGGCCGACAAGTTCGGCTACTCGCGCAGTTCGATGTACCGGGAGCTGTCCAAACTGTGGAAGGCCCTCGGAGTGTCCGACCGAGGCGAGGCAGTGCGCAAAGCCTCCGCCGAGGGCCTCCTCGACTGAGGGATCGTCGCCACAGAAGCCATACCCGACTCCGTGGGTGTATTGTATTGTAGTTATATGTAGTCTGCCCCTGAGTCAGAACCCAGCGAGGTGAGCCATGCCCCGTCCGACGTCGTTCCGCCTCGACGACCAGTTGATGCAGCGCCTCGAGGTCGAGAGCGAGGCGGCATCCATGTCGGTCACGTCGTTGGTGTCCTCGCTTCTTGACGAGGGGCTCAAGTCTCGCCGGTTCCCCGGTGTCGTCTACCGGCCCGGACCCACGGGACGGCGCGCTGCTCTGGTGGGCGGGCCCGACGTGTGGGAGGTGATCCGCGACCTGCAGCGGGTGCCGGGCCGGGGCATGGAGCGCGTCGAGTGCCTGGCTCGCGAGCTCGGGATCTCTGTGAGCCCCGTCACGCTGGCGACGGACTTCTATTGCGCGTTCCCCGAAGAGATCGACGCCCGTATCGAGGCTGACGAACGCGTCGCCGAGCAGGTCCGGCGCCAGGCCGAGTGGCGCGAGGCACTGCTGTCGCCTTGAGGTGGCTCATCGACGAGATGCTGCCGCCTGCGATCGCGTCGGAGCTCAGCGGGCTCGGACATGACGCCCTCGCAGTGGCCGACGCCGGACTGACGGGCGCGGCCGACGACGCCGTCTACGCGGCTGCGCTGGCGCAGAACAGGATGGTGGTGACCGAGAACGCCTCGGACCACGCGGCGATCGTCGCGCTGCGCCTCGCCCAGGACCAGCCGTGCGTTCCCGTGGTGCTGGTGCGCAAGGCCGATCACCCCCGCGGGGGCGCGCTCGCCCACCATCTCGCCAACCGGCTGCACGAATGGGCCAATCGGAATCCCGATCCCTACCCGGGGCCTCACTGGCCCTGAAGGCGCGGCCACCGGCGCGGCACAGGTTGGTGCCGGGCGCCCGGGGCACAACAGCACCAAACCTCCTCGGTCCGGCCTGCTGGCGGTCAGGGCTCGATCAGGGGGAAGACTGCTCCGGCCACCGGGTCGCCGGTGCGCAGTCCGTGGGGGAGCATCCTCCAGAACACCGCTGCTTGCTCGCCCAGGTCGAGGTAGCGGGTGTCGGGGTGGGCGTAGCGGGTCGACAGCCGCCGGAAGGGCCGGTCGGCCACCTCGCGGATGCCGGTGGAGTGCAGCATCCGGGAGTCGATGGCCACCGCGTCGCCAGCCTTCAGGTCCCAGGTCGTGACCGGGAAGTGCTCGGGGTCGGCGTCCACGTCGGGCACCGGCTCCAGCTCGGAGCCCCCGCCGATGGTGGTGGTCGATGACGAGAACTCGATCGGCGCGTAGGTGATGCCGGTGGCGTGGGAGCCCTCCACCACCCGCAGCGCGGCGTCGGCGGCCACGTCGTCGAGGGTGACCCAGATGGTGGCGAAGGGCCGATCCAGGTTGTAGTAGGGGTGGTCCTGGTGCCACGGGCTGCGCGACACCGCACCGGGCTCCGAGCAGAACCACTGGTCCTCGATCAGCACGGCGGCCGTGGCGCCGCAGAGCTCCGCGCCCAGCGCGGGCAGCGCCGAGGAGTGGGTCGCCTCGGCGATGTCGTGGTCGTCGAACCAGCGGAACAGGTCGCTGTCCACCTTCAACTCCCCCGGAGGCGACAGCACCCCGTAGAACTGGCTGGGGCTGGCCTGGCCGCGCTCGATGGCTCCGTGAAGCCGCTCGCACCAGCCGCGGTCCAGCAGGCCGGGGACCACTAGCGCGCCCTGCTTCTCGAAGATTGCCCGGCGCGAGGAGCCGCGCTCGAGTCCGCGGTTAGAGGGCACGGGTGGCTGCCGGAGTGGTCATCAGGTCGGCGTAGTGCGCGAGATAGCGCCGCTGGGGCGCCTCGGACGTGATCGGGCCGTAGATCGTGCCGCTCTCATCGTCATCGGGAAGCCCCCGGCTCATGTCGATCCACTCCATCTCCGGTATCGACAGGCCCCGCTGGACCCGCTCGAACATGTCGAGGTCGTCGGGGGTGCCGAAGTTCACGAAGTCCTCGTCGACCCGCAGGCGCAGCAGGTCGATCTCGGCCGGCGCGCCCGGAGCCGACGTGAGCCACAGCTGCAGCCTGGTCCGGTCCACCGCCACCGGCTCGATCACCAGCAGCTGGTTGCCGACGAACAGAAGGTTCGGGAACAGCGACAGGTTCACCATGCTCCCGGTGGCCAGGTCGAGCAGGTTCGAATCTCCCGCTTCGACCAGCGCCGCCTCCATCGGCTCCCGGAACGGCACCTTGCGCATCGTGGCCCACGGTCCCTGCGGGATTCCCGGGCGCTGGTCCACCACCATGTGGCCGTTGCGCAGCGCCTTGGACACCATCGGTGTGGATCCCGGGTCGCGGGCCAGAACCGTCTCGGTGTCCACCATCTCACCCAGCGTGTTGTACGACTCGTGGGCGAAGGTGGCGTGCAGGCCGTCGGCTGCGTTGTCCCAGGAGAGCTTCCAGTTGCCGACGAACTCCAACAGCTGGGGTGATCCCATCACACCGATGTTGCCGCCGGGATGGCGGTCGACGATGTGGTCGAAGGCCTCGCGGGCCTCGCCCAGCCAGCACTCCAGAGGCTCGGGATCGGCGTTGAGCGTGGCGAACACGAACCCGCGGTAGCTGGCTGTCGTCAGCCGTCCCAGCGACAGAGTGGAGCGGTCCTTCACAGGGTGGTCGGCCGGGAACGGGATGGCCACCAGTTGCCCGTCGGGCGTGAAGGTCCAGCCGTGGTAGGGGCACACAAAGCGCTTGGCACAGCCGCCGGCCTCAACGGCGAGCACTGTTCCGCGGTGCGTGCAGCGGTTGAGCAGCACGTTCACCGCGCCGTCACGGCCACGGGTCATCAGCACCGGCCGGCGGCCCAGCGTGGTGGTGCGGTAGTCGCCCGGCTCGGGGATCTCGCTCTCGTGGCCGACATAGCACCACGACGCGGCGAACACCCGGGTCATCTCCAGCTCGAACACCTGCGGGTCGGTGTAGATGCGGCGATGCACCCGGTGCGGCTGCACCAGTTGGTGGAAGTCAAGCACAGGCTGGGAGTCGATGGCGGTCACGGCGGTACCCCTATAGCAGGAAGCTCGGATTGCGGACGCCGGTACCCAGCGCGGGCACGACGAGGATCTTGGTGCGGCGCTGCAGATCGTCGCCGACCAGCTCATGGATCTGGTAGCCGGCGAGCGCCTGGTGACGGCGGTGGCGGTATTCGTCGACGAGCAGGGTGGACCGGGTGACGAGCCCGCCGCCGGGTGCGGGCCAGGCCTCGATGCTCCCGACGACTCGGGTGGTGCTCGACGGTGGGTGCTGGCCCCAGGCGGAGGGCTCGCGGCGCCAGCTGACACGCTCGGTCAATCGGCGGCGGTCGTCCAGCAGCAGGGACTGGTCGGTGGCGGGATGCGCCGGTGCCGAGAGCGGAACCCAAAGCACGGCATCGCCGGTCCAACCAGCCAGCCAATCCTCGAAGCGGCCGGCGTCCAGCTGCCGGGCCTCGTGCAGGAGCACGGCCGCGGCCGCGGCCGACAGGTCCGGGTCGGCTCGGGGGCGGCGGCCCATCCCGGAGATCAGGACCGCCAGTTCGTCGTAGCGGGCCAGCACCGCGGCCTGATCCGCTGCGACGGCTGCGCGTGCAACGCCGCCGGCGTTCGTGTCAGCGACGGTCATCGCGAGATCCCCGGCGCCATGCGCTCCAGCGTCCGGAGCTCGAGCGCGGCGACCAGCCAGTACCCGATCACCGCCACCAGCGTCAGCACCGCCACCGACACCCACAGCACGTTGTAGTCGTTGCGGGTGAAGGCGATGACCATGACCGCTCCAATCCCGTCGCCGGTGGCCAGCCACTCGGCCACGGTTGCTCCCAGCAGCGACGTCGGCACCGCGATGCGGGCTGAGGCGAGCAGGGCCGGAACCGCCGACGGTAGGTAGGCGTTGCGCACGTTGGCCACCGACCGGGCGTCGTACGACCTCAGAACGTCCAGAATGCCATCCGGGGTGCGGCACATCGCCGAGTAGCAGTTGACCAGGGTCGGGAAGAACGACATGACGGCCACGATCGCGGTGGTGGTCAGCACGCCTCGCCCGACAAACAGGATGATCAGCGGCGTGGTGACGATGATCGGGATCGACCGCAGAGCCACCGCGATCGGCATCAGGGCGCGCTCCAGCCACGGGACCAAGATGAACGCGACGGCCGTCGCCAACGCTCCGACCAGACCGGCAACGTAGCCCAGCGACGTGGTCCACAGCGTGGTGCCCAGAGCGCCGAAGACGGAGGATCGGGTCTCCGCCGCATCCGCGTTGGTGAAAAGTTCCTGCCAGACGTCCACAGGCGTCTTGGCGAAGAATGGCTTGATCTGGAACACCCACAGGAACGCGTACCAAAAGACGAACACCACGACGATGGGAGCCACGAGCGTCGCCAACCGGTTGAGCAGTCCGGGCTCCTGGCGGGCTGTCGGGACGGCGCCCAAGTCCAGTGGGGGCGACCACGGGCACAGGTACCGGCCCAGCGCTCCGATCGCCATGTAGCCGCCGGTGGCCACGACCGTGGACAACACTGCGATGACCCACACCCGGTCGGTGTCGAGAGCGCCCAGAGCTCTCACAGTGAGTATTCCCAGACCCCGGTGGGCGCCGGTGAACTCGCCGACGACCGCGCCCAGGAAGGCGGCCGGCGCGGCAATCTGGAGACCGGCGAACATCGCGGGCACCGACGCCCGCAGCCGGACGCTGTGGAAGGCGACGAGCCGGCCCTTGCCGTAGGAGCGGACCACGTCCAGGGCGCTTCCCGGCGCCAGGTCGAAGCCGAGCAGGGCAGCCACGTAGGTGGTGAACAGCACGGCGAGGGCCGACAGCGCGATCGGGGTTCCGTTGCCCGGGCCGGTGATCAACCGCAGGATCGGGGCCATCGCGATGAAGGGCAGGCAGAAGATCGTCAGCGCCACCGCCCCGATACTGCGGCGCAGCACTGGAACGAGAGACGCTGCCGCGGCCAGGGCAATGGCCGCCACGTTGCCCCATAGGAACCCCCATGCCGCGGTACGCGACGAGTGCCAGAGGTTGCGCAGGTACAGGTCGCGGAACTCGAAGAACTCGGCCACAACCGCGGTGGGCGGCGACAGCCGGTACGAGCCCGCGTACACGGTGCGGGCGGCCAGCTCCCACAGCGCGATCACTCCGATTCCCACCAGCACGCTGAGCGCCCGCGACGGCACTCGGCTGCCCCCGTCGAGACCGCTGGCAGCGACAGGGACGTCTTGGGCGGTGTCGGTCAATTGTCGTCCGCCTCGAATTGCACGACCTGTCCCTCGGAGCGATGCAAGATGGCTGAAACGGCCTCAACCTCCGCATGGAACGCTTCGGTGAGGAGCAGGTCTCGTGTCCGGGGCCGCTCGAAACCGATGACATGGCGAGCCACGATCCTGCCCGGTCGCGGCGACATCACGAGCACCTCGTCGGCCGCGTACACTGCCTCGGGGATCGAGTGTGTGACCAGCAGCGTGGTCGTGCCCCGTGCCGCCCAGATCCGCTGCAACTCGTCGTTCAACTGCTGGCGGGTGAGGGCGTCGAGGGCGCCGAAGGGCTCGTCGAGTAGGAGCAGGTCGGGTTCGGTCACCAGCGACCGGGCGATGGCCACCCTTTGACGCATTCCGCCCGAGAGCTGCGAGGGCCGGGCCTTCTCGAATCCCTGCAGCCCGACCAGCTCGATCAGCTCGCTGACCGCGTCGGTGTCGTGGCGGCGGCCGACGAGCTCCAGCGCGAGCCGGATGTTCGTTGAGACGGTCCGCCAAGGCAGCAGAGACGGATCCTGGAAGGCCACGCCGATGCGCTGGCCCCGCCGCATTTCGTCGGGAGACGCGCCGTCCATCTCGATGGTCCCCTCGTCGGGGACGTCGAGTCCGGCTACCAGGCGCAGTGCGGTGGACTTGCCGCATCCCGACGGGCCGATCAGGGCGGTGAAGCCGCCCGCGGGCACGCGCATGTCGAGCCCGCGCAGCGCTGTCACCTCTCCGCTGCCGAGGGCGAAGGTGCGTCCGACCCCGACGATGTCTACCGGCGCGCCCCGCCGGGCCATCACCTGCGACGGCAGGTACCGCTAGGACGATCCGTCACGAGAGCACCGGACCGTCGGCGTAGATCTCCTCCAGCAGGGACCGGTCCCACAGGTCCGCGGTCACGCCCACGCCGAGCGCGCCCAGCGTCTCGATGTTCTCCTGCACGGACTCGTCGGTGAACCACAGGAACCCGTTCGCGTCGGTGTCCGCGCTGAACATGATCTTGAGCTGCTCGGAGGCCTGCACCTGCTGCGTCTCCAAGTCCATGCCCGCGTCCGGGAACCGGTCGACGGTCAGCTGGGCGGCCGCGTCGGTGTCGCTCTTGTACTCCTGCCAGCCCAGGATGTCGCCCCTCAGCAGGCCGAGCACCGTGTCCCGGTTGTTCGCCAGCGAGTCCTCGGTCACGATGTAGGTCTGGCTGTGCACTGCGTAGCCGAAATCGGCGAACAGCATGGTCGTGTTGTCGATCCCCTTGACGGTCATGGCCACTGGCAGGTCGGTGAGCCAGCACAGCAGCGAGTCGACCTCGCCGTTCGCGAGCGGTGCCGGGTCATAGTCGCTGGTGATCACCTCGATCTGGCTGATGTCGACACCGTTGAGCGACGTCAGCAATTCGAGATCGAGCTGATTGTTGAAGGCCATCCCCAGCTTCGTGCCTTCGAGGTCGCCGGGCTCGTTGATTGGGTTGTCCGCCAGCGAGGCGATCACGAACGGGTTGCGCTGCATAGCCACGCCGATGATCTTGAACGGAGCGCCGTCGGCCACGGACTGGCCGGTGAAGTTCGCAGCCGAGATGCCCACGAGGGCCTGGCCCGCGGCCACGGCAGCGTCGGGAGACACACCCGGCCCGCCGGGTACCAGCGCCACGTCGAGGCCGTACCGCTCGTAGTAGCCGCGTTCGTGCGCGATGTAGGAGCCGCCGAACTGCACCGAGTCGAACCAGCTCAACTGGAAGTTCGCGGGCGTGAGGGCTTCGGGCTCGCTGGTGCCCGAGCACGCGGCGAGCACGCTGCTGCCGCCCAGGAGCAGCCCGGCCCCGGCGGCGGTGCCTCCCACGAATGTGCGTCTGGAGAATTTGTTGGCGGTCATGTGGGTCCCCCTGTTCAGACAGCCCTCAGCGCCGAACCGCCGAGGGCTGAGGTCACTTTGATCACATCAAAGTACCACACCCCCAGCGCAGCCGCCCAAGTCGAGGTGACGCGCCGACGCTGCTGGAGTACGCCGAGGTCCGGCTAGCGCGGCGCAAGGCCGTCGGGCGGTGGGCCGCGGCTATTCGGCCGGCGCGGCGGTGACGAGGATGCGGGAGGTGGCGTAGTCGCTCAGGCCCACGGGGCCGCCCTCGACGTCGAGGGTGAAGGTGCCGTCGGGGGAGCGGGCCGTGACCGTGCCCGTCGATCCCGGCGTCACCCTGGCCTGCTCCAGGAACTCCAGCATCCCCGGCTGGAACTCCAGCTCCTCGGGGATGCGCTGCACGGTGAATCCCCGCCCCACGTCCAGGGTGTGGAGCGCGACCATCTTGGGCGCCTGATACCCCGAGCCGGGGATGGGGTTGCCGTGCGGGCAGGTGGTGGGTTGCTCGAGCACCCGGATCATTGCCGTCTCCACCGCGGGGGAGATGATGTGCTCCCATTTGCCGGCCTCCTGGTGGGCCTCGGCCCAGGAGAGTCCGAGGATGTCGGTGAGGAAGCACTCGGCCAGCCGGTGGCGCCGGACCACCGTCTCGGCCAGCGAGTATCCCGCCGCGGTGAGATGGATCGTGCCCTTGCCCTGCTCGACCAGGCCCTCGGCCTGCATCCGGCGGATCATCTCCGACACCGCGGGGCGGGAGATCTCCAGGCGGTCGGCGATGCGGGCCTGGATGACCTCCAGGTCGTCCTCGGCCAACTCGAAGATCGTCTCGCAGTACTCCTCGAAGGCGGGATGCCACTCGGGCGACTCGTACGGCACCGTCTCCGTCGGGGTCGAGGTCATGACACCACCATATTCGCGAGCGGGGCCGCTCGCCGTCCACAGGCCAAATCCCTGTGGCAGGTGACCGTGCAGGTCGTCAACTACAGGGATTTCGTGTCCGGTTACTCGCCTTCGAGCTCTGCGATGACCGGGGCGAAGGCCTCAATGTCGGTGCTGGCCGCCCCCAGAATCATGTAGCTGAAGCCCCAGCGCTCCCGTCGCTGGCGGAGAGTGTCGGCGATCTCGGCCGGCGAGCCGATCAGCAGCAGCGGGATGTCGGCCACCGCCTCGGCGGGCTGGCCGAACATGTTCGCGGTCGCCTCGATTGCCTCGGTTGTGTCTCGGCCACCCTCTGTGATCTGCCACGACGCGATCAGCACGTTGAGCACCAACTCGTCGAAGCGTTCGCCGGCCGCTTCTCGCACCCATTCGAGCTTGGCGTCGAAGCGGTCGGCGCCGAGCACGTCGTTCATGGCGTCGAGTCCTATCTCGCCGGAGCGCAGGTTGGCGTTCACGCCCACGATGTCGGCGTGGCGGGCGGCCAGTCTGAGCATCCGGGGCCCGCCCCCGCCGATGGCCACCGGCACCGGCGACTGCACCGGCTTGGGCAGCCCCTCGAGGCCGCGGATCGTGTAGTGCTCGCCCTCGAACGTGACCGGCCCGTCCTCGAAGAGGTTTCGGATGATCTGCAGGGACTCGACCATGCGCTCGATGCGCACACCGGGCCGGTCGTAGTCCATCCCGGCCTCGACGTAGTCGACGCGCTTCCAGCCCGCCCCGAGCCCGAGGTCCATCCGGCCGCCGGAGAGGACGTCGAGGGTGGCCACCTCCTTGGCCACCATCACCGGGTGGCGGTAGTCGTTGCCATACACGAAGGTGCTGAGGCGCAGCGTGGTGGTCGCCGCGGCCGCGGCTGCCAGCGCCGGGCCCACCGCGTACTGGTCGTCGAAGTGATCGGGCACGACGAGGTTGGAGAAGCCGAGCTCCTCCAACCGTTGCGCGGTCTGTGCCCACGTCAGGCCGGGCAATGGCCCTTTCAGCTCAACGCCGAAACGGAACGGATGAGTCATGGGGCTTACTGTAGGTGCGGGCGCGGCGGCTGTCGCAGGGGGTCGGTACGGTGGCGGCGTGGTGGCCGACCCGCTTGCCGTGTTCTCCGAGCCGACACGAGCCTGGTTCACGTCGGCCTTCGCTGCGCCGACCGCGCCCCAGGCTGAGGGCTGGCCGGCTGTCGTGGCGGGCGATCACACGCTGGTGTGCGCGCCCACGGGCACGGGCAAGACGCTGGCCGCGTTCTTGTGGGCCATCGACCGGCTCATGTCGCAGGACACGGCCGTGTCCGACGGCGGCACGCGGGTGCTGTATGTGTCGCCCTTGCGGGCGCTGGCGGTGGATGTCGAGAAGAACCTGCGGGCCCCGCTGCGCGGCATCGGGCTGGCCGCGGAAAGGCTCGGCGCGGCGGTGCGCGAGCCGACCGTGGGGGTGCGCACCGGCGACACCTCGGCCGACGAGCGCCGGCGGCTGGTGCGGCGGCCCCCGAACATCCTGATCACCACGCCCGAGTCGCTGTTCCTGATGCTCACCAGCCGGGCCCGGGAGACCCTCGCCGGCGTCGAGCATGTGATCATCGACGAGATCCATGCCGTGGCCGCCAGCAAGAGGGGCACCCACCTGATGGTGTCGCTGGAGCGACTGGAGGAGCTGTGCGAGCGCTCGCCCCAGCGCATCGCGCTGTCCGCAACGCAGCGCCCCCTCGAGGAGATCGCCCGCTTCCTCGGCGGCTTCACGGCCGGTCCCGACGCATCGGCGGTGCCTCGTCCCGTCACCGTTGTAAACGCCGAGGCCCGCAAGGAGCTCGAGGTGGAGGTGGTGGTCCCGGTGGCCGACATGGCGTCGCTGGGCGAAACGGTCGAGCCGCCGGCGTCGGCCGGGGCCGCGGCCGGGCCGCTGCGGCGCAGCATCTGGCCCGCTATCCATCCCCGCCTGCTGGAACTGGTGCAGTCCCACCAGTCCACGCTGATCTTCGCCAACGCCCGGCGCCTCGCCGAGCGCCTCGCTGCCCGGCTCAACGAGCTGCACCTAGACGGCCAGGACCGACAGGCCGAACAACGGGCCAGAGCGGCTGAACAGGGCCGCGGCACGGGCGGCCCGGTGCATGTGGGCGAGCTGGTGGAGGGCCGCGGCCCGGGCGGCCCGGTGCATGTGGGCGAGTCGATCGAGAGCCTGCTCCAAGCTCCGCCTCCGGTTCCGCTGGGCGACGAGCAGATGGGCGCGGGGGCGACCGAGGGCGCGGAACTCGTCAAGGCCCATCACGGCTCGGTGTCGCGTCAGCGCCGCCTGCTGATCGAGGACGAGCTCAAACGGGGGGAGCTGCGGGGCCTGGTGGCCACGTCCACGCTCGAGCTGGGCATCGACATGGGCGCGGTGGACCTGGTGGTGCAGGTGGCCTCGCCCGGATCGGTGGCCTCCGGGCTGCAGCGCATCGGCCGGGCCGGGCACCGGGTGGGCGAGCCGAGCCGGGGCCGGATCTTCCCCAAGCACCGGGCCGACCTGCTGGAGGCGGCCGCGGTGGTCGAGCGCATGCACCTCGGCGAGGTGGAGCACACCCGCTACCTGCGCAACCCCCTCGACGTGGCCGCCCAGCAGATCGTGGCCATGTGCGCCATGGACGACTGGCCCGTCGAGCGTCTGGCCGCTGTGCTGCGCCGGTGCTCCGGCTTCGCGGACCTGTCCGACGAGGTGCTGCACAGCGTGCTCGAGCTGCTCTCAGGCACCTACCCGGCCGAGGAGTTCTCGGAGCTCAGGCCCCGCGTGGTGTGGGATCGGGCCGCCGGCGTGCTGCGGGGCCGGGCCGGGGCCCAGCGCCTCGCCGTCACCAATGCGGGCACCATCCCCGACCGGGGCCTGTTCGGCGTGTTCCTGCCCGACGGTACCAGGGTGGGCGAGCTCGACGAGGAGATGGTCTACGAGAGCCGGGTGGGCGAGGTGTTCCTGCTGGGCGCGACCACCTGGCGCATCATGGAAATCACCTTCGAGCGGGTGGTGGTGACACCCGCCCCCGGAGAGCTCGGCAAGATGCCGTTCTGGCACGGCGACGGCCCGGGCCGCCCCATGGAGCTGGGCCGGGCCGTGGGGCAGTTGGTGCGCGAGCTGCGTTCCGAACCGGACGCTGAGGCAGTCACGGCCAGGCTCCGGCAGCGCTGCGGCCTCGACGAGGCGGCCGCGGCCAACCTGCTCGCCTACCTGGAGGACCAGGCGGCCGCAACCGGCGCTGTGCCCGACGACCGCACTGTGGTGGTGGAGCGGTTCCGCGACGAGATCGGCGACTGGCGGGTGTGCGTGCTCACACCCTTCGGCGCCCAGGTCCACGCCCCCTGGGGGGTTGCGCTGCAGGCCCGCCTGCGCGAGGCCTGGGGCGCCGACGTGGACCTCATGTGGGGAGACGACGGGATCGTCATGCGCCTGCCCGAGGCGATCGAGGAGCTTCCGGTGGACGATCTGCTGTTCGACCCCGACGAGATCCAAGAGCTGGTGGTCGGGCGCCTGCCCGAGACGTCGATGTTCGCATCGAGATTCCGGGAGTGCGCGGCCCGGGCGCTGCTGCTGCCCCGGCGCCGTCCCGACCAGCGCACCCCCCTGTGGCAGCAGCGCCAGCGGGCCGCCGACCTGCTGTCGGTGGCGGCCAAGTACCCGTCGTTCCCGATCCTGCTGGAAACCACGCGAGAGTGCCTCAACGACGTGTTCGACCTGCCCGCGCTGGTCGAACTCATGGGCGACCTGCGCAGCCGCCGCATCCGGGTGGTGGCGGTAGACACCCCCCAGGCGTCGCCCTTCGCCCAGTCGCTGCTGTTCTCGTGGATCGCGGTCTACATGTACGAGGGCGACGCCCCGCTGGCCGAGCGGCGAGCCGCGGCGCTGGCCCTCGACCGGGACCTGCTGCGGGATCTGCTCGGCGCCGAGGAGCTGCGGGAGCTGCTCGACGCCGGAGTCATCGCCGACGTCGAGCTGGAGCTGCAGCGGCTGATCGTCGGTCGCCAGGCCCGCGACGCCGATGAGGTCCACGACCTGCTGCGCGTGCTCGGGCCGCTGACGCTCGATGAGCTGACGGCTCGGTCCGTCCCGTCGGCGGCATCCGACGCCGAGCGGGTCGAGCGTTGGGTGCGCACGTTGGCGGGGCAGCGCCGGGCCATAGAGGTCCGACTGGCCGGGCGCGATGTGGTGGCCGACTCCGCCGACGCGGCCCGACTCCGCGACGCGGCCGGAGCAGCCCTGCCGGTGGGACTCCCGGCGTCGTGCACCGAGCCGGTGGACGACCCTCTCGGCGATCTGTGCGTCCGTTACGCCCGCACCCACGGCCCGTTCCTGGTCCGCGACGTGGCCCGCTGGCTGGGGGTCGGCGAGCAGCCGGTCACGGCCCGGCTGGCGTCGCTGGTGGCCGGAGGCCGCCTGCTGCGGGGCGAGTTCCGTCCCGGCGGGGCCGACCGGGAGTATTGCGACGCCGAGGTGCTGCGGCGCATCCGCCGCCGCTGCCTGGCCGCGCTGCGACAGGAGGTGGAGCCGGTGCCGACCGAGGCGCTGGCCAGGTTCCTGCCCGCATGGCAGGGGGTCGGGGGCCGGCGCCGGGGCGTGGACGCCCTCGCCGACGTCGTGGCCCAACTGCAGGGCGCGCCGGTGGCTGCGTCGGTGCTGGAGGCCGACGTGCTGGCCTGCCGCATGGCCGGCTACAAGCCCGCCGATCTGGACCAGTTGTGCACCTCCGGCGAAGTCGTGTGGGTGGGCGCAGGCGCGGTCGGCGCCACCGACGGCCGGGTTCGCCTGGTGTTCCGCGATCAGGCTGCGTTGCTCGTGCCCGCGGCGGAGCCTTGCGAGGGCGCCGTCCACGACGCTCTGCGGAACCGGCTGCGCGATCGGGGAGCGTCGTTCTGGCCCGACCTCGTGGCTGCCGCGCAGGCGGCGTCGCTGCCGTACGACACTGAGACGGTGCTGGCCGCGCTGTGGGATCTGGCGTGGGCGGGCGAGGTCACCAACGACTCCCTCGCCCCGCTGCGAGCCCGCATCGCCCGCCAGCCTCGCAGCCGCACCCGCCGCCCGCCATCCCGTAGTGGCCGATCCCGGCGTGGCCGCCTGCGGCTCGGAGGGCTCAGTGCCACCGGGCCGCCGTCGGCCGCGGGCCGCTGGTCACTGGTCGAGCCCCTGCTCAGTCCCCAGCCCGCGGCCACCGAGTCGGCCCTGGCGAGAGCCCACCAGCTTCTCGACCGCTACGGGGTGGTCACACGAGAGACAGCCCTGGGCGAGGGCACCGCCGGCGGGTTCGCCGGGGTCTATCCCGTGCTGAAGGCGCTGGAGGAGCGGGGCGAGGCCCGAAGGGGCTACTTCGTGGCCGGGCTGGGCGCGGCCCAGTTCGCCCTGCCCGGTGCGGTCGACCGCTTGAGAGCAGACCGCGCTCCGGAGCCCGACGCCGCCCCGGTGGTGCTGGCCGCCACCGATCCGGCCCAGGCCTACGGCGCCGCGCTGGCCTGGCCCGAATCGCCTGGTCGCCCGGCCCGCACTGTCGGTGCCCATGTGGTGCTGGCCGACGGCGTGCCGCTGGTGGTTCTCGAACGCGGCGGCCGGTCCCTGGCCACCTTCGAGGGCACGGAGTCCACCGACGCATGGATCGACGCGGTCATCGGCCTGGTCAAGGACGGCCGCCTCCGCAAACTGGAGATCGCCAAGGTGGACGGTGTCGCCGTCAGGGAGACCCCCTGGGCGGCCCGCCTGGAGGCGGCCGGCTTCACCTCCGGCTACAAGGGAATGCTCTACCGCACGTGAGCGCGGTCTGGCTCATTCGGGCCAGCTCGCCCACCATGGTCCTTGCAGACCTCGAACAGCGGTCGGCGGCAGTCGGGTCACCCACCAGGATCGGCCGGCCCGACGCCGACTGTCTCACTCGGTGCCGTTGCCCCGACGAAGGCGTCGACATGCGGCCAGACGCGGTCTTGGTTGGGGCGGCGCAGCGGCGCAGCGGCGCTACTCGCTGCGGTTCCACTGGTCCAGGCCCATGACCAGGCTGTCCTCCAGCCACGTGCGGAACCGTTCCTTGACCGGCTCCGCGGGCTCCTCGTAATTGATCTGGAAGACGCCGTCCGATACCGGCTGGAGCTCGATTATCTGATTCTCGCCGTATTCGTCCTGCTGGCGCCGGTAGAAGCACATCGACACCGCAACCAGCCCTCGATACTCGGTTCCGATGGCATGGAAGGACGTCAGTATGTTGGCGCGACCGTTCTCAGTGTCGATCCCCAGCCGCACCCACTCGTGGTAGGAGCGAGTGTTGGCGAAATAGCCGAGCTGTCGGGCAGTCTCGATGATCTGGTAGCGGTTCCAGGTACGCCGCTGGGGATCGCTGTCCTCACCGGTGTCGCACCACGCTCTTCTCGTGTCATCGGCGCCGAGACTCTCCTGAAGCTCTGTCGCCGTATTCTCGATGCTCTCTCGGCAGTAGTCCCAAAGCCACTCCGCGGTCTGGCGGGCGCGCTCCAGCTCCTCGGCGGCGGGTCGCGTCTGCGGACTGAACTTGTCTCGTATCGCCGCGAGGACCTGCTTGCGGCGGCGGGTCGCCCTGTGGAGGTCCTCGGCGATGCTCAGGGTCCTTAGGAACCATGTCTTCTCGATCTCGGCCACCAGAGCCGCCAGCGGCGCCAAGCTCCCCTCGTCGGCGTTCCCGAGAGCCTGTAGGTAGCGCGCTCGGTCGTCGCGGGTGACGACGAGAGGGAGCCATCCAGCGCCGATCAGTACGAGCGAGGCGATGGCGCGGGCGACTCGTCCGTTGCCGTCTTGGAATGGGTGGATCTGAGTGAAACGGTGGTGCAGCCACGCCGCGCTCACGTCGGTCGCCACTCCCTCGGCCGAGTGCGCCTGGTGCATCGACAGCAAGCGGTCGATCTCGGAGGCGACTTGTTCGGGCGGGCAGTACTCATGGAGCTTGCCATTGGGGCGGGTGGGGTTGTTGGGGCGGGCTTTGAACTCGCCGTGCCGCAACTCGATCTCGTGCTTTCGGCCGAACATGTCGACCCCGGTCGCGACGAGCTGCTTGCGGGTCATGAACTGGTGGAGCTGCCGTATCAAGGATGTGGAGAGCAGGCGGTGGCTGGTGACAGCGTCGAAGAGCCAGTCGACGGCTTCGGCGTGGTCTTGGATCATGCCTGCGACGAGTTCCGGCGGCTGGTCGGTTGCGCCGCTCGCGATGAGAGACGCGTCGATGCCCTGCTCGATCAGCAGCTGAGTGGTGCCCTGGTCGAGGGTGTAGAGACGCTCGATGACGCCGGTCTCGATGGCCCACTCACGCTTGAGACGCTCGTTGAAGTCGTGTACCTGCACGGGGTCGAGTTCGCCGCGGATGTTCTGCCACATGCGGGCCAGCGGGGGCAGTTCCTCGCTGGCCGCGGCGCGGTCGGCCTCCGTCAGGTCGGTGATCGGCTCCCAGCGGTGGCCGATCTCTGCTTCATCCATCGTCAGCACCGTATCCATTCCCGCTGGTGCCGCCGGGGATCGCGACGGGTGCTCAAACTCCAGAGAGCGCCAACCGCTCGACGGGTTGTCCCGTGATCTCGGCAATGAGCTCGAAGTCCCTGTCGACGTGCAGGACGGTGAGTCCCGACACCTCGGCGGTTGCCGCGATCAGCACGTCGGGTATCGACGGCGCCCGATGCTGGCCGACATCGGCCAGAGCCTGTTGAACGGCGACGGCTCGGTCCTCGATGGAGGGCGTCAAGTACTCGACGGGCATCGCGTTCAGCGGTGGCTCGGCGCGGCTGCGCCGGAGATCGTCGGCCGAGCGGGCTGAGAAGCCAACCTCCAGTCGGGTCAGTGTCGAGATCCGGACCAACCCGCGCTTGATTCTCGACGCCCACTCGGCTGCTGCCGAACTCTCAGCGAGCCGGACGAGTGCGGACTTGTCGATCAGCCAGGCAGTCACGACCAAGCCGACCCCATCACATCAGGATCGCTGAGATCGGCGAACGTCTCTTGAAAGCGCGCCAGCGATTCCGCCGTGACATCGTTGGAGGCTCTGCGGTGCTCGCGCTCCAGAGTTCGTCGCAGGTACTCCGTTCTGGAAAGGCCGGCGCGCTTGGCGTTGGCTTCGATCGCGGCAACGATGTCGTCGGGGACGTCGCGGATCAAGATGTCGGTCATGGGCGCTCCTCCAGCCGAGATATCATACGATATCATGCTTGAGCGGAGACCCTCTAGCAGAGACCTCTGGGAGGAGTCGCACTATGGAGCTGCCGCCTGCGGGGGCCGTGCACGACGAGCGGGAGATCGAGGCGGTCGCGGCGGTGATGCGGGACAACCCGAAGCTGGAGATCGGCGCGGCGACCCTCGCGCTGGAGGAGCGGGTGGGGGCCAAGCTGTCCAAGCGGTTCGGGCTGATGGTGAACTCGGGCTCGTCCGCGCTGCGCATCGCCATCGACCTGCTCGGCCTGGAGCCCGGCGACGAGATCATCACCTCGCCACTCACGTTCTCCACCGACATCGCGCCCATGGTCCAGTCCGGGCTGGTGCCGGTGTTCGTGGACATCGCCACCGACACCTACCAGATCGACGCCGACGCGGTGGAGGACATGATCGGCGCCAACTGGCGCCGTCTGGACGACTTCATGGCCGGCCGCGTTGGCGTCACCCCCGGGCGCACCACGCCCGACACCGACACCACCTGGATGCGGTTCTGCTTCGAGATCACCCCCGACGCCGGATTCGATCGCACGCAGGCCCAGGAGTTCCTGGCGGCGCGGGGCGTGTCCACCCGCATGGTGTGGACCGGCAACATCTTGCGCCAGCCCGGCTTCGCGGCCATCGAGCACCGGGCCCCGGCTGGTGGCCTGCCCAACTGCGACCGGGTGATGGACCACTCGTTGTCGCTGCCCATCCACCACGGTCTCGGTCCCGAGCACATGGACTACATCTGCGAGCAGCTCGACGCCCTCTTCGACCGCTACTCGTAGCGCCTGAGCGGAGACGGCAAATCCGACTCCGGTGAGCCTGGTTCTACTCGTGGGATATGGCGTCGAGGATGTTCATGCGCCCGGCCCGCACCGCGGGCAGGATGGCGGCCAGAAGCCCCGCGACCGCCGAGATGGCCACGAAGAACACGAGATCCAGCCACGGCACGGCCAGCGTCTGCACGAACGACTCGGGCAGCGCCAGCGTGGTCGCCACCCCGAACACCGTGCCGACCGTCACCCCCAGCAGGCCGCCGAAGACGGCCACGATCAGCGCCTCCCAGTAGATCGAGCGCCGCAGCTGTTGGCGGGTCATGCCCACCGAGCGCAGCAGGCCGATCTCGCGGGTGCGTTCGAACACCGACAGGCTCAAGGTGTTGATGATGCCGATCAGCGCGATGAAGAACGACAGGCCGATCAGCACCTCGATCACCCTGATGAGACTGGTGATCTGTGTCTCCTGGGTCTGGCGGAACTCGGCCTGGTTCTCGACCTTCACGGTGGGATAGCGGTCGATCACATCATCGATGGCAACCCGGCTGCTCGCCAGCAGGGCGGCCTGCCGGGCCTCGTCGGCGACGTCTGACAGGCCCGCGACGCGGGCGCTGGCGAAGGCGAGGTCGTTGCGGTTGAAATGACGGTCCCATAGCGCGCCGTCGATCAGCCAGTTGCCGTAGATGGCCGCGTCCTCGTACACCGCCACCAGGGTGAGGGTCTCGGTCTGGTTGTCGGGGAACGTGGCCTCGACGGTGTCGCCGACGACGATGCCCAGGGAGGCGGCCGAGTCGCTGTGCAGGGCCAGCGACGTGAGGGGGTCGCCGGCGGCCATGTTGCCCGAGCTCAGCTGGCTGTCGAAGTGGCTGTCGGCCAGGGCCATGTCGGTGGCCACGATGTCTCGCGGCTCCCCGGCGACGCTCAGCCCGCTGAAGGCGAACTGGATGCGCACCACACTGTCGATCTCGTCCAGCGCCTCGATCTCGTCGGCCACCTGCGCCGGGAAGCCGGGTGGGGGGCCGAAACCGGTTGCCTCCGACTGGATGTAGTAGTCGGCCTCCACCGCGTTCTCGATGATGTTGACGAAGGTCTTCTTCAGCGACTCGCCCACCACCGCGGCCAGACCCATCAGCGCGAGGCCGATCATGAGCGCGCCGGCGGTGGAGGCGGTCCGCCGGGGGCTGCGGGCCGCGTTGTCTCTGGCCAGGCGGCCCGGCACACCGAACAGCGCCCTCACCGGGCGCCCCAGCACTGAGGCCGCGGGCCGGGCGAAGGCCGGACTCAGGATGTTTATCCCCACGAAGGCGAATACGGCCCCGACTCCCAGCAGGACGAACGTCGGGGTGGTGTCCAGTCCGGCCGTCATGCCCGCAGCCAGCGCTGCGACGCCGGCCGCGAACACCGCTCCGCCCGCGATCAGCCGCCGGCGCAGGCCGGTGGCGCCGAGCCGGAAGTCGTGGGTGAGCGCGGCCACCGGGGAGATCCGGCGGGCCCGCCTCGCAGGCGCGACCGACGAGATCATCGTCACGCCCAGGCCCACGACCATCGCCAGCAGGACGGTGCGCGGCTGCATCGTCAGCGGCCCCGGGGGAAGCGGGAAGCCGATCAGCTTCAGAATGGCGCGCAGCACCAGGGCAAGCACCAGGCCGAGCCCGATCCCGATGACTGTGCTGATCGCCCCCACGATGGCCGACTCGGTGATCACCGACCGGCTCACCTGTCTCGGGGTGGCGCCGATGGCTCGCCACAGTCCGATCTCGCGCACCCGCTGGCCGACGATGATCTGGAACGTGTTGTTGATGATGAACGCCGACACGAACACCGCGATGAACGCGAACACCAGCAGGATCGTGCTGAAGATGTCGATGACCTGGTTGAAGTCCTCCTCCTGCTCTGCGGCGTCGACCTCGGCGGTGACCACGCTGTAACCGTCGCCCAGCTCGTCTGCAAGGCGGGCTTGCACCTCGGAAATCTCGGAGCCGGCAGAGACCAGCACACTGATCGCCTGGTAGCCGTCCTCCATGCCGAAGAAGCGCTGGGCCTCCTCCAGCTCGAAGGCGGCCATCGTCTGGCCAAGACTGGTGTGGGAGTCGGGGTCCCCGAAGTTGAACACGCCGACGAGCTCGAAGGGCTCGGCGTTGAGCGGGCCGTTTATCTCGTAGGTCTCGCCGATGCGCAGCCCGTTGTTGGCCGCGGTCGCGGCGTCGGCCGCGAACTCGCCCGGCGCGGCCGGCTGCCTGCCCTCGGTGGTGAAGAACGTCGGGCTGAAGCTGAAGCCCAGCGCAGGCGGACCCGGAGGCCTGATGGGTTCACCGTCGCCGTCGACGATGAACACGTTGATGGCGGCCACCTCGGGCCGCACCGGGCCCACCCCTTCGACGCCGGCGATCTGCTCGGCCACCGCCTCCGGCACGGTCGCGCGGTCGAAGTCGCCGCCGAACTCCTGGTCGACCCGCACCGTGAGGTCGGCGCCCTTCGCTATGTCTTGGGCGAGCCCCGCGAACGTGGACCGCAGGCTGTCGGTGAGCGTGAACGAGCCCACCACGAACATGACGCCGATCACCACCACCAGCGTGGTGAGCGCGAAGCGGAGCTTCTTGTCGATCAGGCTGCGAAGCGCGAGCTTGAACATCGCCTGTCAGTGCGACCTGTGCCGCTGGAGCTTGAACATGTGCTGTGCCCTCGCCTGCCTTCGGTCAGTCGCTCGCGATGGCGTCGAGCACGTTCATGCGGCCCGCCCGGTATGAGGGAAACACGGCTGCGAGCAGGCCGAAGACCATGGCCAGCACCACGAGCAGAACTATCTGTCCTGTCGGCACCGACACCCGGCTGATGATCTCGTCGGGGATCGCCACCGCGGTTGCCACTCCGAAGGCCAGCCCGAGCACCACCCCGACGAGCGCGCCGTACAGGGCGATCGCCACCGCCTCCCAGCGGATCATGCGCCTCAGCTGGCGCCGGGTCATCCCGACGGCCCTCAGCAGCCCGATCTCCCGGGTGCGCTCGAACACCGACAGCGTCAGCGTGTTGACGATTCCGACCAGGGCGATGAACAGGGCGAACAGCAGGAAGACGTTCACCATCGCCAGCACAATGTCGAGGTTCGACTCAGCGGTCTCCTGGAACTGCTGCCGGTCCTCGAGGTTCGCCTGGGGGTAGGCGGCGAGCACCTCGTCGAGCAGCGCCCTGGCCTGCGCGGGCTCGACGTCCGCCGCTCTGACCGCGACCCAGTCGTCGGCGGCCGATGTGGCCACCCGGTCGTGCAGCGACTGGTCGATCAGCCACGCACCCCAGAAGGGCTCCTGCGTCTGGGAGAAGACGGCGGCAACCGTGACGGGGACCCTGTCACCGCTCACGAAGGCGAGCTCGACCTCGTCGCCCGCCGTCAGGCCCCAGTCTTGGGCAGTCTCGGTGTGCACGAGCAGTGCTGTGGCCGGATCGAGGCCGGTCAGGGAGCCGTCTGTCACGCCCAGGTTGGCGACATCCTCGATGCGGGCCAGATCGGTGGCCGTGATTCTCGTCTCCTCGATGCGGTCGGGGGCGACGTCGCTGTAGATCTCCACCCGGTCGGAGTCGAAACCGACAACGGAGCCGGCGCCGGCCGATCGCAGATCCTCGGCCAGCGTCTTGGGCAGGCCCGCGTTGCTGTTGACGCTGACCACGTAGTCGGCTTCCACGGCGCTGCTGAGGCTCTCGACGAAAGTGTCTTTGAGGGATTGGCCCACCACTGACACCATCGCCACCAGCGCCAGGCCCACGGTCAGGGCTACCGCGGTGGCCGCAGTGCGTCTGGGGCTGCGGGCCGCGTTCTCTCGGGCGAGCCGGCCGGGGGTGCCGAGCACACGCTGCAGCGGACGGGCGAGGGTGGACACCACCGGTCCCGCGATCAGTGGGCTGAGCACGGCCACCGCCACGAACACGACCGCACCTCCGGCGGCCAGCGACAGGAGCTGCACCGTGGTGCTGTCGAAGTCGGCGAACAGCCCCCGCCAGGTGAGCACCAGCCCGATGGCGGCCAGAGCGGCACCTACGAGGGGTCGCCAAATGCGGCGGTGCCCGGCATCGGCCCCGGAGTCGTCGCGCAGACCAGCCACCGGCGACAGCCGCGACGCCTTGATGGCCGGGATCAGCGACGCGACGACGGTGAAGCCGATCCCAACCGCGGCCGCCCAGATCAGCGTGCGCAGCCTCAGGGGCAGCGGCCCGTCGGGCAGCGATCCGCCGAATGCCGAGAACAGCGCCCGGATCCCCACCGCTCCGAGCATTCCCAGCCCGAGGCCGACGACGGTGGCCACCGCGCCGATGATGACCGACTCGGTCAGCACCGACCGCCGCACCTGCCGGGGCGTGGCCCCGACGGCCCGCAGCAGCGACAGCTCTCGCACCCGCTGCCCGAGGACGATGTTGAACGTGTTGGAGATGATGAAGGTGCTCACGAACAGCACCACGAAGGCGAACGACAGCAGGATCGTCTGGAACGGCCCTATGAAGGATTCGAAGGCGTCGCCGAACTCCTCGGTCGCCTCCTCGGAGGTGATCACCTCCACGCCGGCAGGCAGCAACGCCTCGATGCGGGCCCGCACCGCCTCAATGTCGGCGCCGGGCTTGGTCTGCACCGCGATCTGGTTGTACTCACCCGGGAATCCGAGCACCTCCTGGGCGGTGGCGGTGTCGAACACCGAGAACGTCGCTCCAATCCCGGCGTTGTCGGGGAAGCCGAACTGGATCGTGCCGGTGAGGGTGAAGTTGCGGGGCCCGGTGGGGGTGACCACCTGGTATTCGCGGCCGAGCCCAAAGTCGTAGTCGGCGAAAGTCCCGACATCGATGGCGAACTCCGACAGACCCCGGGGCCACTCGCCGGTGATGAGGAAGTACTGCGACAGCGACTCGTCCGCCGTCCAGTTGCTGCCTGCTATGGGTCCACCGAAGGTGGTGGGGGTCTCACCGGCGCCGTCCACCGGGATCACGCCGTCGACGAAGAACCCGCCCTCGGCGGCGGCCACCCCGTCCACGGCGAGAATGTCGTCCACGAGGCTGTCGGGCACTGACGGAGCGATTGCGTCGGTGATGTCGCCGAAGGGCAGCTCGCCTCGCACCGTGAAGTCGGTGCCGGTGTTGATATCGGTGGCGAGGTCGTCGAAGGTGGAGCGAAGCGAGTCGGCCGTCACGAACGCGGCGGTGACGAAGGCCACTCCCACCACCACGGCGAGCGCGGTGAAGGCGAAGCGGATCTTGTTCGCCAGCACGGACTTGAGGGCCAGGCGGAGCACGTCGGGGCCTATGCGAGGGGTGGTTCTGGGCGGGCGGGCCCGGCTAGGCGCCGAGCCGGGTCATGTGCTCGCGGATGGTGCCCGGTGTGGGATCGGCCAGCTCGCTCACGATCTTGCCGTCCACCAGGAACACCACCCGGTCGGCGTAGGAGGCGGCCACCGGGTCGTGGGTGACCATCACGATGGTCTGGCCCATCTCGGTGACGGCGTTGCGCATGAAGCCCAGGATCTCCCCGGCGGTGTTGGAGTCGACGTTGCCGGTGGGCTCGTCGGCGAAGATGATCTGCGGCCTGCCGGCCAGGGCCCGGGCCACCGCAACCCGCTGCTGCTGGCCGCCGGAGAGCTCGTTGGGGCGGTGCTTCACCCGGTCGGCGAGCCCGGTGGCCCCCACCACCTCGTCGATCCACGCTGAGTCGCCCTTCTTGCCGGCGAGGTCCATCGGCAGGGTGATGTTCTCGATGGCGGTGAGGGTGGGCACCAGGTTGTAGGCCTGGAACACGAATCCCACGCTGTTGCGCCGCAGCAGCGTGAGGTCCTTCTCCGACAGCGTGGTCAGGTCGGTTTCGCCGATGATCACCTGGCCGGAGGTGACGGTGTCGAGCCCGGCCATGCAGTGCATGAGCGTGGACTTGCCCGACCCCGACGGGCCCATGGTGGCGGTGAAGCGGCCCTGCTCGAAGACCACGTCGATGGCGTCGAGGGCGCGCACCTCGGTGTCGCCCGAACCGTAGATCTTGGAGGCGGCCACGGCACGGGCGGCCACGGCGCGGGCGGCGGTGGCGAGGGTCTGCGCGGGGGAGGCGGTCACAGGTTCTCCTAGCACTGATGGGAAGACTCACGCGGGACTCTACGAGCGGCCCGAACCTCCCCAACCGTGGATATCCCTGAACGTGCCCTGAGAGCCGCTGATCTTTCGGGGGCTCAACGCAACCGGCGGCCGGGCCTTTGACTTCATCGTTGGCCTACCCATCCGCGCAGGCCTGCTCCACCTCAGGCGGGCAGGTCTGGTGTCGTTGTCTCGATGCGGTTCTTGAGCTGGGCCAGGAACCGGCCGCTGGCTCCGCCGTCGATGATGCGGTGGTCGAAGGTGGCCGACACCGTCATGGTTGGCACCTCTACGGGGGCGCCCCCGACCAGGCGCACCACCGGCCGGACCATGCCGAAGGCGGCGATCATGCTGGTGCCCGACGGCAGCATGGGGGTGCCGGCCAGCACCCCGAGCGCGCCCACGTTGTTGACGGTGGCGGTGGACCCGGCCAGCTCTTGGGGCGCCACTGTGCGGTCTCGGGCTGCGCCGGCCAGGCGCAGGATCTCTGCTGACAGCTCCGGCACCGAGAGGGCGCCGGCACCCCGCACCACCGGCACCATCAGCCCCTCCGCAGTGTCGACGGCCACCCCGATGTCGTAGCGCTCGAAGTACTCCAGATCGTCTCCATCGAGCCTGGCGTTCATCACGGGGTGTTCCCGCAGCACCGGCACCAGCAGCGCCACCAGCAGGGCGTCGAGGGGCACTCGCGAACCAGTCTCGGCAACCACGGCCGCCCGGGCTTCGAGCAGCCCGCCGGCGTCGGCTTCCACCATCGAAGTGAACTGCGGGACCTGCATCGACTCGGCCATGTGACGGGCAATCGAGCGGCGGGTCGCAGACAGGCGCTCCCGCCTGCCGCCGCCCGCTGCCGGCGCGGACGCGGCCGCGGCCGCGGCCTCCACGTCGGCCACCGTGATCGAGCCGCCCGGCCCGGTGCCGGCCACGGTGGCCAGGTCGATCCCGCTCGCCCGGGCCAGCTTGCGGGCCTTGGGCAGAGCCTTGACCGTGTCAGGAGCGGACGGTTGGGATGGGAGGGGCTCGACGGCCTGGTTGGAGATCGCGGCTGAAGCGGCCGCGGCGGCAGGAGCCTGCTCGGGCTCGGGTGTCGGGAGCTCCTCGCCGGGCTCGCCGACCACGATGAGGGCCTCGCCCACCTCGATGACGTCGCCGGGCTCGCCCCCTAGAGCCAGCACGGTGCCCCGCAAGGGGGTGGTCATCTCAACCACCGACTTGTCGGTCTCGACCGAGCAGATGGCCTGGTCGAGCTCGACGGTGTCTCCCACCTCGACGAGCCATTCGACGATCTCGCCCTCGACCATGGTGTCGCCCACGGCGGGGAGCTTGAACACCGAAGCCATGTCAGCCCCTCGCCGATTCGAGCCGCGAGGGCCGGGTGGCCGCGGCGGGCACGTCGGACACGTACGCCATGTCAGCCGGCCAGCGCTCGGCGCACGCCGGCCTCGATCCGCGCTGCGGTGATCATGGAGTAGCGCTCCAGCTGCGTCGGACCCCAGAACACGTCCATGTGGGCCACCCGCACCGGCGGCGCCTCCAGCGAGTACAGGCCCTCCTCGCTGACCGCGGCCAGCACTTCGGCGCCGAACCCGCTGGTCGTCTGGGCCTCATGGGCCACCACCAGCCGCCCGGTGCGCTCCACGCTGGCCAGCACCGTCTCCCGATCCCACGGGTACAGGGTCCGCAGGTCGATCACCTCCACCGACACCCCGTCTGCTGCCATGGACTCGGCCGCCCTGAGCGCCTGATGCACCGGAGGTCCCCACGACACCACGGTTGCATCGGTACCGGCTCGGAGCACGCGGGCCCGCCCGAAGGGGATCCGGTAGGGCTCGAGTGGCACGTCCTGCTTGAGGCCGCGGTACAGCGCGATGGGCTCCAGGAACACCACCGGGTCGGGGCTGGCCAGGGCCGACTCCATCAGGCCCTTGGCGTCGTAGGGGCTCGAGGGGTACACCACCACCAGCCCGGGGGCATGGGCGAAGAACGACTCCGGGGAGTCGGTGTGGAACTCGTAGTTGCCCAGGTTCGTGCCCACCGGCAGCCGGACCACGACCGGAGCGGTCAGGTGTCCCCGGTAGCGCCACCGGATGCGTCCCATGTGGCCGATGAGCTGGTCGAAGGCGGGGTACACGAACCCCGCGAACTCGATCTCGGCCACCGGTCGCAGGCCGGCCATGGCCATGCCCACGGCGGTGCCGACTATGCCCGTCTCGCACAGCGGGGTGTCGATCACCCGGTCGGCGCCGAAACGCTCGTGCATTCCCTCGGTGATCCGGAACACCCCTCCCTCGACGCCGACATCCTCGCCCAGCACGACCAGCGTCGGGTCGCGCTCGAAGGCGGCGTGCATGGTCTGCTTGAGGGTCTCGGTCATGTCCAGGCGGCGGGTCTCGCCCGCCGGGGCCGGCTCCGCACCGACGGTCCAGATCTCGTCGGGGTCGAACTCGGTGGCCGGCTCCCCGGCCTCGCTCTGCTCCCGTCGCAGTTGCGCGGCCACCGATGCCGGGATTCGGGCGAACAGGTGCCTGGGCGAGTAGTCGCGGCCCACGGCGGGCCGGGCCTCCAACTCGTTGACGCAGGCTTCGAGGTCGGCCGAGAGGCGGCGGCGCATCTCGTCCTCGCGGCCGGCCTCCCACAGACCCTTGTGTGCGAGGAAGGTTCGCATCCTGGTGATGGGGTCCCTGGCCCGCCAAAGGGCCTCCTCGTCGGACGTGCGATACACCGGAGCGCCGTCGTAGGTGGAGTGGGGCGCGAACCGGTAGGTGTGCATCTCGATGAGGGTCGGGCCGCCACCCGTTGCGGCGCGCTCCACCGCCTCGCGCGTTGTCTGGTACATGGCGAGCGGGTCCATGCCGTCCACCCGCACGCCGCAGAACCCGTAGCCGTCGGCCTTGGCGGCCAGCGTGGCCGCCGCAGTCTGCTTGTCGATGGTGGTCGACTGGGCCACCTGGTTGTTCTGGCACAGGAACACCGTGGGGGTATTCCACACTCCGGCGAAGTTCATGGCCGCGTGGAAGTCGGACTCCGACGTGGCCCCGTCGCCGAACACGACCATGGCCACGGTGTCGCGTCCCTGCAGCCGCTCGGCGTAGCCGAAGCCCACAGCGTGCGGGAGGTGAGTTCCTATGGTGGCGTTGAGCCTGGTAACCCGGTAGCGGTTCACGTCCCACAGGTCGTCGTCGTCGGCCACGCCCATCCACAGCCCGACCGCGCTGATGGGGCTCATGCCCCGGGCCAGCCACATGCCCAGCTCCCGGTAGGCGGTGAAGAGCCAGTCGGACTCCCGCAGCGCCAGCGCCGCCCCGACGTGGGCCTCCTGGCCGCTCACCTGGTAATAGGCGGGCATGCGTCCCTGGCGCTGGAGGTTGAGGAGCTTCTCGTCGGCCATCCGGGTGGTGAGCAGCAGGCGGAACATGTCGACGAGCCGGCCGTCGTCGAGATCGGGGACGGGTCCCACAAGCTCGCCGGCCGGGTCCAGGATCTGCCGCATCCCTCACACTCCTCCGTGAGTCGCCGTCGGCCTACTCTAGAATAAGAAACACTTGCATATCACTTCGTAAGCCTGTGATTCTATATCTCGACTCCGGTGACAGCATGAGTTTCGATGACTAAGCTGCGCCTATGACCGAGACAAACACAGGCAGGGCGGCCACCGCCGACACGTTCGACGTGAGCGGCCGCAGGGTGGTCGTCACCGGCGGCACCGCCGGGATCGGCCTGGCCGCGGCAGACCATCTGGCGCGCTGTGGCGCTCAGGTGGTGATCTGCGGCCGCCGGGCCGAGGGCCGCGACATAGCCGCCGGCATCGGGGCGGCGTTCGTGCCTATGGACGTCGCCGACGAGGCGTCGGTGGCCGCGGGATTCGAGGCCGTGGCCGAGCGCTTCGAAGCGCTCGACGCCCTGATCCTCAACGCCGGCATCGACGAGTACCACGGCGAGGTCGAGGCGCTCGACCTGGAGGTGTTCGAGCGGATCATCGATGTCAACACGCTGGGAGTGGTGCGGGCGGTGCGCCACGGGGTGAACATGGTGCGAGACCACGGCTCGGTCATAGTCACCAGCTCCCCGGCCGGCTCCATCGCCGCGCCGGGCATGGCCGCCTACGCCGCGTCCAAGGCGGCCCTCGACCATCTGGTGCGGGTCTGGGCACTGGAGCTGGGGCCCCGCCATGTCCGCGTCAACGCGGTGCTGCCCGGAAACGTCCAGACCGAGATGGTGTCGGAGTCGGCGCCCGACGTGGCGCTGATCCGGCGGCTGACCGCCAACGACACGTTCCGGCCCGCGCCCGAGATCGCGCCGGTGTTCCATTTCCTGGTAAGCGACGCCAGTGCTCCCCTCACCGGCTCGCTGGTGGGATGTCACGACGGCATCCCGGTCGGCTTCAGCATGGGGGTAATGACCCGCCTGGCCGCCGACCTGCCCGACGACAGCGGAGACGGGCAGTGACCGGGGTGCTGCGGGGACAGGTGGCGCTGGTCACCGGGGCGGGCCGCGCCGGCGGGATGGGCGAGGCGTCTGCTCGCCGCCTGGCCGAGGCCGGCGCGGACGTGGTGGTGACCGACTTGGGCCGCGACCGGCCCGAGCTGCGTCAGGACGAGACCCACGGACTGGGCGACGACATGGCCGCGCTGGAGGCGCTGGCCGCCGAGCTCCGCGACCGCTGGGGGGTCAGAAGCCTCGCAGCCGCGCTGGACGTGACCGACCAGGCCCAGGCCGGGGCCGTGGTGCAGCGGACCCTCGACGAGCTGGGATCGCTGGACATCCTGTTCAACAACGCGGGTGCCACCACCGGAGTGGGCCGGTTCGTCGACTTGACCGAGGAGCAGTGGGAGCTCTCGTGGCAGGTCAACGTGATGGGCTCGCGTCGCATGTCGCTGCTGGCCCTCGCGACGATGATCACCGCCGGGCGGGGCGTGATCATCAACAACATCTCCATCGGCGGCCTCGTGTCCGATCCCGGCTACGGGGCCTACAACGTCACCAAGTTCGGGCTGACCGCCATGACCAAGCTCATCGCCAAGGAGCACGGCCCCGACGGGATCCGCTGCGTGGGCGTGTGCCCCGGCCCCATCGACACTCAGATGTCGGTGGCCAACCGCAGACTCGTCGCCAACCTTGAGGACGTGACCGACGACGAGGCGGGGAGCCTGCTTGCATCGGAGGTGCCGCTGGGCCGGTGGGGCACCGCCGACGAAGTGGCCCAGTTGGTCGTGTTCCTGTCCTCGCCGGCCGCCTCCTACATCAACGGCGCACTCATTCCCATAGACGGCGGCGTGCTTCCCTAGGGCCGGTTAGCTCAGCCCCGCGGTCATCGACTCCTTGACCACAACCAGATACACGAACGCCTCGATCTGCCCCACGCCTGCGATGGCGCGGACGCTGTCGAGCAACTCGGCCAGGTGGCTCTCGTCGCGGTAGCTGGCCTCGGCTATCACATCGAAGCGCCCGAGCACTCTGGCCACGAGCGTTATGTCGGCTATGGCCGCGACCTGATCGGCGACCGGTTCGGCCGGGCCGTCCACCTCGATCATGAGACCGGCATAGCCCTTCACTCCCAGCACTCCGGGACTGACGATGGTCTGGACGGTCACCACCCCTGCGGCCATCAGCCCCAGCACCCGATCCCGAGTGGCGGCGTGGGACATGGCCGCGGCATCGGCCATTTCGGCGAAGGTGGCTCGCCCGTTGATGGCCAAGCACTCGAGGAGCTTGATGTCGGTGGCGTCGACGGTGCGTCGGCGGGGGCCGAGACGATGGTCGGTGCCAGCCGGGTCTCGGCCCGATTGCGACCAGTCCTGCTTCACGAAGGCCACGAGCGAGGAAGCATCGATGCCCCGCACCTGGGGGTCGGATCGGGCTCGCTCGATGGCGGCGTCCAGGTGCGGTGCGTCGCGCGCCCTGAACTCGACGAACAGCCCGCGGGCTCCGCCCACGATCAGAACGAAGGCGGCCTCGTCCATCTTGGCCAGCCGCTCGGTTGCGGACGTCACCGGTCCTTGCACGTCGACCAGGCAGTAGGCGAACTCGCCGTAGCCGAGGGCGCGGGGGTCGACACGCCCGAGGATGTGGATGACGCCGCTGTCGAGCAGCCGGATGACCCGAGCCTTCACCGCGGCCTGCGACATGCCGATGCGCCGGGCCAAGGAGGCGTAGCCGGCCCGGCCGTCGGCCACCAGGCTGTCGATCAGGGCACGGTCGATGTCGTCCAGATCCACCATGGCACCGTCATGGTAGGCGCGGGTCACAACCGGCTCCCAGCTGCGCGTTCATTCATCTAGGAAGCGCAGGCTGTTGGTCGAGTTCGGCATAGAATCCATGGCCAAGACATCATCAAGCAAGTAGAACTATCGCTTCAAGCGCTGACTTGCCAACATATGTACAATTCCACTATGAAGACTCCCATAGACACGCGTGCTTGCGCCGCGAAGGAGGAACACACCATGAGTCCCAAGTCCCCCTGGAGGCTGCTGACGGCGGTCATGCTCGCATTCTCACTGGTCGCGGCGGCCTGTGGAGATGACGACGACGACGCCCCGTCCACCGCTGACGAACCGGCGGCTCCGGCCCCGGCGGACGAGCCTGCCGACGAGCCTGCCGACGAGCCGATGGACGAGCCTGCCGAGGAGCCTGCCGACGAGCCGATGGAGGAGCCCGTCGCGGAGCCTGCCGAGGAGCCTGCCGAGGAGCCTGCCGACGAGCCGATGGAGGAGCCGGCCGACGATGCGATGGCGGACGAGTCGCTGGAGCCCGTCAAGATCGGGATGATTGCCCAGATCGAGGAGCTCATGGCGTTTCCCGAGGTGCCCGCCGTGGTGCAGGCCTACGTCGATTACTTCAACGCCGAGTTGGGCGGCGCGAACGGGCATCCCATAGAGCTCGAGGTGTGCGGCGCGGGTGACGCGGTGGAGTCCCACATTGCCTGCGCCAACCAGTTCGTCAACGCCGATGACGTCCATGTGGTCATCAACGGCGGCTTCCTGGCCAACAGCATCACCTCCGGCACGATCCTGGCCGAGGCCGGCGTGGCCAATCTGGGATTGGGCAACGACTTCTTCGACTACCTGACGCCGAACCTCTACAACTTCGATCCCGGTCTGCCGGGCCTGGCGCAGGTCTTCTTCGTGTTTGCCAAGGAGCGCCGTGACGTGTCCACGATGACGCTGTTCGTGGCCGACGATCCTGGCATCGAGCCGTTCGTGCCGGCTCTGACGGCCATCGCGACGGGCAATGACATCGAGATCAACGAAGTCATCCGCCTTGGCTTCGAGCCGGATCTGACCGGGCCGGTCTCCGCGGCCGACACCTCCAACGACGGCTGGCTGTTCGTGCTGGCCGACGGCGCTCAGTGCACCGCCTCCGCCGCGGCCGCGGCCACGGTCGGCTACGAGGGCAGCCTGTTCGCCAACGACCTGTGCGCCGGCCAGGACGTGGTCGAGTCCGGAGTCATCGACGGATGGGCCGTCCCCATCGTCTCGAGCGCCCCCACGGTTGACGGAGGCGCCGAGGTCGACGAGATACACCGCGTCCTCGACGCCTACGGAGGCGCCGGCGTGCAGACCGCCGGCCTGGGCGGCTGGGCCCTGGCCCAAGCCTTCATTGCCCGGGACCTGCTAATGGAAGCCGGCGGTGCCGACGCCACCGACGAGTCGGTGCTCACGGCGCTCAGCACTTATTCCAGCAGCGACCTTCCCGCCTATCCCGACGTGAGCTGCCCCGGACCCGATCCATGGCTCGGAGCGTGCAACACATCGCCGCTCATGGTCACCGTCGTCGACGGGCAGATGACCGGGCCCGACGGCTTCACGTTCCTGGACTTCTCACAGCTCAACTTCCTTCTGGGCTAACTCCCGCGGCACTAACACGCTCATCGACGCCGAATCCTGCCGGGCCCCGCCGAGGGCCCGGCTAGGATCGGCTTTACAGGGGGGCCAGTGATCGCCAGACTGTCTCCAGCAGAGCGGGTCGGCGTCACCGCCGTCGGCGCCGCCGCACTTGCTTGGATCCTGGCGGCGGTGCTCCGCAGGGAGCTGTTCTTCGACCCGGTGCTGTTCGGGCTCGGCTCGGGCGCCATCATCGCCGCGCTGGCCATCGGGCTTGTGGTGGCGTTCCGGGCGTCGGGGGTGATCAACTTCGGCCACGGGGCCATCGCCACCTATGTGACCTACGTGTACGTCTCCCTCGTCGGCACTGGCCGGTATCCGGTGCCACCGCTGCCCAACCCGCTGGCGCCGATCGAGGCGATCGCCGGGATAGAGATCCTCGACTTCCCAACCTTCATAGACCTAGGCGACTCGGTGGGGAAGGTTCCGGCACTGCTGGTCGCGTTGGCTACGGCGGCAGCCCTCGGGCTCGTGGCCCATTTCGCCATCTTCCGCCCCCTGCGCTACGCGCCGGTGCTGGCCAAGGTCATCGCCTCGGTGGGCATCATGCTGTTCCTGCAGGCCGCGGTGGTTCTACGCTTCGGCGCAAGGGCCAAGGCCACCGAGCCGATCTTCCCCAACGACCCGGTCGACATCCTCGGCGCCCGGGTGGGCCAGGACCGCCTGTGGGTGCTGGGGACGGTCATCGTCATTACGGCCGTGCTGTGGGTCGTGTTCCGCTACACCCGCTTTGGGATCGCCACCCGAGCCGGAGCCGAGAACGAGCGGTTCACCACGCTCCTCGGGTTCAATGCCGACTTCCAGGCCGGGATCAGTTGGGTGATGGCCTCTGTGCTGGCCGGCCTGGTGGGCATTCTGGTGGCGCCGATCACGGGCGTCACCCCCAACTTCTTCACCGTGCTGCTCATCTCCTCGCTCGGGGCGGCTCTGCTGGGACGCATGTCGTCGTTCGTCATCGCCGCGGCCGCCGGCTTGATGCTCGGTGTTGTCGACCAGGAGCTGTTCCGCCTTGAGTTTGAGTGGGGGTGGATCCCCAGCATCGGCATCCGGCGGGCCCTTCCCTTCTTGGTCATCGCGCTGGCCATGGTGGTCAGGGGCGAGTCCCTGCCGTCGCGGGGCGCGCTCACCGTGGAGCGGCTGCCCGAGGCGTACGCGCCCCGCATCACCCGCGGCCGCATCGTCGGGTACGGGGCGCTGATCGCGGTGGCGTTCTGGCTCACCGTCTTCGCGCCCTTCCAGTACCGCGCCGGCATGCAGAACTCGATGATCGGGGTGATCCTGGCCCTGTCGCTGGTGGTGGTCACCGGGTATGTGGGCCAGATCTCGCTGATGCAGATGGCCCTGGCTGGGATCGGAGCGTTCTCCGTGGCCTCGTTCGGCACCCAGGCGCAGATGCCGTTGCCCGTCGCTCTGCCTCTGGCCGTGGCCGTCGGCGTCGGGTTCGGTCTGATAGCGGCCATCCCGTCGCTGCGTACCCGGGGTGCCAGCCTGGCCATCGTCACCCTCGCCAGCGGGCTGGCCATCGGCGAGATCTTCTTCAAGCGCCCCGGGTGGTTCGGCCTCGACCGCGGCGTGAAGACGGCCGACCCGCCGGTGCTGTTCGGCGTCGAGTTCGGGCCGAACAGCGATTTTGTCTTCGGCGACGGGAAGATCCCCACCGGCGGCTACGGCCTGTTCCTGCTGGTGGTGGGCATCGCCTGCTGCGTATCGGTGATGCGGCTGCGCCGGTCGCGCCTGGGCGAGCAGATGCTGGCCGTGCGGGCCAACGAACGGGCCGCCGCCGCGGCCGGCGTGAACGTGGCGGCCATAAAGCTGTCGGCGTTCGCCATCTCGAGCTTCCTCGCCGCGTTGGGCGGAGCGCTCACCGCCTTCAACCTGGGAACCTACGGAGCCGACTCGTTCGGGATCTTCGCGTCTCTGACGGTTCTGGCCTTCGCCTACCTGGGAGGCATCAGCACAGTCGGCGGAGCCATCACCGCGGGGACGCTCTTCGCCGAGGGGATCGGCGTCGTAGCCACCGAGGAGTGGTTCATCGACATCGGCCCCTACACCGCGTACGTGGCCGGGTTCTTCCTGATCGGCACGGCCGTCTACAACAACGAGGGCATCGACGGCTTCCAGCGCAAGCAGTTCCACCAACTCGGGGCCTGGCTGAGTCGTCTGCGGACACGAAGCGTGACCGAGGCCGCCGATGTCTGACGCGGTGTTGCGAACTAGCGGCCTGACGGTGCGGTTTGGCGGTCTGCTCGCGGTGAACGGCGTGTCGCTGGAGTGTCGCAGCGGGCAGTTGACCGGGCTGATCGGGCCCAACGGGGCGGGCAAGACCACGTTCATCGACGGGATAACCGGGTTCCTGCCCAACAACTCGCGGGGATCGGTGCTGCTGGAGGGCGAGGAGGTGTTCGGACGCTCGCCGCACCGGCTGGCCCACGACGGGCTCACCCGCACCTGGCAGACGCTGGAGTTGTTCGACGACATCACCGTGCGCTCCAACCTCGACGTGGCCAGCCGTCGGTTGACGCTGCGGGGCGCGGTGCGCGACTACTTCCGGCCCCGCAACCGCGAGGAGCGGGTGGAGGAGGTGCTGGAGATGCTCGACCTGGGGGACATCGCCGAGCGTCAGCCCCGCGAGCTGTCACAGGGCCAGCGCAAGCTGGTGGGCGTCGGCCGGGCATTGGTGGCGGAGTCGACCAGGATCCTGTTGCTGGACGAGCCCGCGGCCGGGCTCGACAAGGCCGAGACGGAGTGGTTCGGTGCGCAGTTGCGGCGCCTGGTGGGCCAGGGGTACACGATGCTGCTGGTCGATCACGACATGGGGCTGGTGCTCAACGTGTGCGACTACATCCACATGCTCGTGTTCGGCGAGCTCACCGCCTCGGGCACGCCGGATGAAATGCGGAACAACCCCGAGGTGATCGCCGCCTACTTGGGCCACAGCGGAGGCGAAGCATGAGTGATCGTCTGCTGACCATTGAGAACCTCGACACCGGCTACGACGGCGTGGCTGTGGTTCGCGGGCTGAGCCTCCATGTCGACGCGGGGGAGGTGGTGGCGCTGCTGGGGCCCAACGGCGCGGGCAAGACCACCACGCTGATGACCGTGTCGGGGATGGGCCAGATCCTGTCCGGCTCGGTGACACTCATGGGCCGGCCAGTCCCGAAGCTGCGCCAGGCCCACCGTGTCGCCCGGTGGGGCGTGATGCACGTGCCCGAGAACCGTGGCTTGCTGTTCCAGTTGACGGTGCGCGAGAACTTGGAGATGGCCAAGACCCGGGGCCGGGTCGACATTGGCCGGGCCGTGGACTTCTTCCCCGCCCTGGGCCCGCTGATGAACCGCCGGGGAGGGCTTCTCAGCGGCGGCGAGCAGCAGATGCTCGTGCTCGGACGGGCCATAGTGGCTGATCCGAAGCTGTTGATGGTCGACGAGATGAGCCTCGGTCTGGCTCCGGTGATCTATGAGGAGCTGATGCCGGTCGTGCGCCGCATCGCGGATGAGACCGGCGCGGGGGTGCTGCTGGTGGAGCAGCACGTGGACCTGGCCCTGGAGGTGGCCGACCGCGGCTACGTGCTCAACCACGGCGACCTGGTGATGCAGGGCGCGGCCGCCGACTTGCTGGCCGACCGGGCGCTGCTCGACGCCAGCTACCTGGGCGCCGAATCCTTGGAGGACTGACATCGTGCCCACCAAGACCAACACTGTGCTGACCATCCCCGAGCCCCGCACCGCGACACTGGCGACCAAGCCGTATCCGGTGGCCGGGCCGGGCTTCGTGATCGTGGAGGTGGCGGTGGCGCCCGTCTGCAACGAGGGCCGCATCTACCGCGACCACCAGTTCGAGTGGCATGACAGCCCCGAGCATCTCGGCCACGAGGGCGTGGGCACGATCGTGGAGACGGCTCCCGGGTCGCGCTTTGAGCCCGGCGACCGGGTGGTGGTCTTCCAGGGCAACAGCTGCCGGCAGTGCTTCGTGTGCACCCAGGGGCTGTCGCCCACCCACTGCCTGGGCATCCCCTACGAGGGCTACGACGACGGGATGGCCCCCCAGGACGTGACTGCGGGCCTGCTCGGCATCGAGAAGGTCAACGGCAGCGCCTCGGGCGGCTTCGGCATGGCCCGCTACCGCCTGGCGCCCGAGCACATGGTCGTGCGGCTGCCCGACGACTTGTCGTTCCGCCACGCCGCCGCGGCCAACTGCACGCTGGGCTGCACCTACACAGCCGCCGAGGAGGCCGGCGTGAAGGCGGGCGACGTGGTGCTGGTGGGCGGGGTGGGCTTCATCGGGCTGGGCGCGGTGGCCAACGCCCTGCACCGGGGGGCGACGGTGGTGGTGCTGGGCCGCAATCGGTATCGCATGGACCTGTGCCGCCGGCTCGGGGCAACCGCGGTGATCGATCCCGGCAGCGGTGATTGGCTCGAGCAGCTCCATGCCATCACCGGTGGCCGCCGGGGCGCGGATGTGGCCTTCGAGTGCTCGGGAGCGCCCTACTACCTGGACCGCTGCATGGCCGGCCTGCGCCGCTACGGAACCCTGTACTCGCTGGGCTTCACCGGGTCGGAGGGCTACTCGGTGAGCATCCTCAGCGACGTGATGGATCGCCACATCAACTGGACGGGCGGCCACGACGTGCGCTTCCGCGACCGCGACGGCCTGCTGAGGATGCTGTGCGACCCCGAGGTGCAGAGTGCCATCGACGTGATCAACACCCACACCTTCGGTATGAGCCGGGCCGCCGAGGCCTTCGAGGTCGCCCTGACCAAGGAGTGCGGCAAGATCTACCTGCTTCCCCAGGAATAGGCGGCGAGCGGCGATCACCTCCGTCGACGCGGTTGCGTCGCTGCCACACGAATGTACGATTCGTACATGAATGAGGTGGCCGCGGCGTTGTCGAACACCCGCGAGAAGCGCACGTCGCCCAGGTCGGCCACCCGGGCCGCGCCGAACGGGTCTTCGGACAAGTATGCCGAACAGGGGCCGGTCGGGAGCTGGGGTGAGGGCATAAGCAATGCTATGCTGTTTATGCTACCATCTGGGCATGAGAACGATGATCGTGCTTCCAGACCACCACCATGCCGAGGCCAAGCGCAAGGCGGCCCGCGACGGCATCTCGCTCTCGGAGTACGTCCGCCGCCTCGTGGCTCTCGACCTGGAGCCGGCCGAGTCCGCGGGCGACCCATCGGTGATCTTCGGTCTCTTCGACAGCGGCGGATCGAAGATTGCTGACGGCAAGCAGGCCATGATCAGCGAGGCCGTCGACAAGCAGTTCTCGGCCAAGGGACTCTAGCGGTGTCCCCGGTGTTCGTGGACACCAGCATCTGGTATGCGGCTGCCGACGACGGCGACGCCGGCAACGAGACAGCCCGCGGGCTGCTCACAGAGCACGCCGGAAGCCTCGTCACCAGCGATCTGGTGCTGGCCGAGTTGTGGAACCTCGTGAACGCCCGCATTGGACACGGGATCGCCAATAGCGTCGTCGCCGCTGTTGTAGGCGGGATCGCCCGCGTCGAGTGCACGACGGGCGCCGATCTTGAGGCCGCGGAAGCGGTGGCGGCGGCCTTTGACGATCAGTCGTTCTCGCTGACGGACCGCACCAGCTGGGCGCTCATGGAGCGTCTTGCCATCATGGACGCGCTCGCTCTGGACGCTGACTTCCGCATCTACCGATACGGCCCCCAGCGGCGCCAAGCCTTCGCGGTGCGCCCCTAGGAGACTGTTGAGTAATCCGGTTCGGGGTGCTCGCGTTCGTTGGGCGGGTGTGCGAGAATTGTAGGTATGCAGGGTACTGAGAAGCCGGATCGGGAGTTGTTGGACGTGTTGGGCTTGTGCGGGGGTCTGGTGCGGGTGGGGTCGGTTTACCGGTTTTTGGCCGAGAACCGTCTGAGGCTGTTTCCTGACGGGTTGTTCGCTGACTTGTTCGGGGGTCGGGGCCGGCCGTCGGTGCCGGGTTCGGTGGTGGCGACGGTGCTGGTGTTGCAGGCGCTGGAGGGGTGCTCTGACCGTGAGGCTGTTGAGCGGCTGCGGTGTGATCTGCGCTGGAAGGCCGCTGCGGGCCTGTCGGTGGACGATGCGGGGTTCCATTACAGCGTGTTGTCGCTGTGGCGGCACAGGCTGCGCGTCAGCGGCCGCCCGCAGCGGGTCTTTGACGCGGTGCGGGATCTGGCGGGGTCCTGCGGGGCGCTGGCGGGGAGCCGGCGGCGGGCGTTGGACTCCACGGTGCTGTATGACGCGGTGGCGACGCAGGACACCTACACGATGATCGCCGCGCAGATACGGCGCTGTCGGCGGTTGATCGCTGAGACGGCGGGCCTGGAGTTGATGCTCGACTATGGCCTGGGGGCCAAGCCGTCTTGTGACTGGTCTGACCCCGGGGAGCGGGCCTGGCTCATAGACGAGCTGGTCACAGACGCCTGCGCGGTGCTCGCTGAGACGGCGGGCCTCGAGCTCACAGACGAACAGGCCGACGCGGCGGCGCTGCTGGCCGCGGTGGCCGGCCAAGACGTCGAGGCCGACCCCGAGGTGCCGGGGCGCCGGCGCATCGCGCGCCGCACAGCCGCGGGCCGGGTGATCTCCACCGTGGACCCCGAGTCCCGCCACGCACACAAGACCCGCTCTGTGCGCCGCGACGGCTACAAGGCCCACATCGTCGCAGAGCCCGACACCGGCATCATCACCGCCGCAGAGCTCACCGCAGCCGACGCCTCCGACGCCAGAGTCGGCGCCCGGCTCCTCAACACCGACCCCACCCACCACACCGACACCGGCCACGACGACACCGACACCGGCCACGGCCACACCGGCAGCGGCCACACCGGCAGCGACACCGGCAGCGACACCGGCAGCGACCACACCGGCAGCGACCACACCGGCAGCGGCCACACCGGCAGCGGCCACACCGGCAGCGGCCACACCGGCAGCGGCCACACCGGCAGCGGCCACACCGGCAGCGGCCACACCGGCAGCGGCCACACCGGCAGCGGCCACACCGGCAGCGGCCACGACCACACCGACAGCGACGACACCGACGACACCGACACCGACACCACCGACACCGGCGACACCGGCGACACCGACACCGACACCGGCGACACCGACACCGACACCGACACCACCGACACCGGCGACACCGACACCGACACCGGCGACGACGGGGGCTGGTTGGTGCTGGCGGACTCCGCGTACGCGTCGGGCGAGGCGCTCGAGTCGTTCACAGACGCCGGATGGGACACCGCCATCAAGCCCATCGAGCGCCGCCCGCCGATAGCGGGGGGCTTCACCCGAGAGGACTTCGGCATCGACACCGACGCGCAGACCGTGACCTGCCCCGCCGGGCACACCAGGCCCGTCACGTCGGGCGCGGCCCGTTTCGGCAGGCTCTGCGACGGCTGCCCGCTCAGAGCGCGCTGCACCACCTCACAGCGGGGCCGCAGCGTCGCCGTGGACGCCCACGAGGCCCACCGCCGCGCCAACAAGGCCCGCTGGCGGCAGCCGCTGACCCAGGCCGCCTACCGCCGGCACCGGCCCATGGTCGAACGCTCCATCGCCTGGCTCGCACGGGGCAAAGCCAGACGCGTCCCCTACCGCGGCGTCGCCGCCAACCACCTGTGGCTCACCAACAGAGCCGCCGCCGTCAACCTCGTTCGCCTCGCCAACCTCGGCGTCGCCCACAACGGCACCGGATTCGCCCTCCCCGCCGCCGGCTGACCCCGACCGGCGCCGCGCCCGCGCCCGGCCACACCCGCCCAAGCCGCGACAAGCCGACACCGGCGCAACCGCCCGAACCACCACCCCCGACCCGACAGCTGACAACCCGGTTGCTCAACAGTCTCCTAGACCGACCGGCGACCCATCGGCAGGACAAGAGTGATGCAAATCGACATCGGGCAGTGGCAGGTCAGGAGCTATCGCGCCGACGATGCCGCACCTCTGGCCCGGCACGCCAACAATTCCAGCGTGTCGCGCAACCTGCGTGACACATTCCCGCACCCGTACACGCTGTCCGATGCCGGGGAATGGATTGCCGTCGCGACGCACCAGTCACCCGAGACAAATTTCGCCATCGCCTCTGTGACTGAGGTGATCGGCGGAATCGGACTCACGCTCCAGCGGGACGTCCATCGTCGTTCAGCGGAGATCGGCTACTGGCTCGGCGAACCGTTCTGGGGACGAGGCATCGCTGCGGAGGCATTGGCGGCGTTGCCGGCCGCTGTGGCGAACGGCATCCCTGCGGTTCTGGGGACGAGGCATCGCTGCGGAGGCATTGGCGGCAGTCTCCGAGTACGCCTTCGCCGAGCATGACCACGTGAGGCTGTTCGCATTCGTCTACGAAGGGAACCCGGCGTCAGCTCGGGTGTTGGAGAAGGCGGGCTACGTCTGCGAGGGGCGGCTGCGCAAGAGCGTCACCAAGGCCGCCCAGCCCCTCGACCAGTTCCTCTACGCCAGGATTGGCGACTAGCGGTCATCTTCGGGCCAGTCTGCACGGCAGGGGCCGGTTGGGGGCGAAGGACAGGGCGAACTCGCGGCCCCAGGGCGGATCGGGGTCGAGCATGCTGTGGTCGAAGCGGTCCAGGAAGCGCTCGATCGCCCCCGGCCTCTACGTCTCGATGATCGAGGCTGCCATGGGCGAGTCGATCCGCGACGGCTCTGCCATGATCGAAGGGTTGCGAGGAGCGACCGGCGATCGCCCCCGGCCTTGGCCGGACACTCAGCAGCCGAGGGTGCAGTTAGCCGGACGGTGGCGTTGTCCGCAGTGCAGCGGGTGTGGACGTCTGTGCCATCCCGGACGCTGCCGCCGCTCAGTCACGAGGCGCTGTTGGTGCCGTAACTCGACCTGCAAATTCACGCGGCGGTCAGTAGGGTTGCTGCCCAGACGCATCGGACACACGGGGAACAGGATCCATGTCCAACGGCAGCAGTAGCAGCGGCTTGCACCTTCCTGATCTGTCAATCACTGGTTTCCGCGGCATCAAGTGTCTCTCCATCCCGCGACTTGGCCATGTCACGCTTCTCGCCGGACGAAACGGCGTGGGCAAGACAACGGTCCTTGAAGCGGTGCGCGTGTATGCAGCACGGGGCCGCTTGGCTGTTCTGAACGCGTTGCTAGAACAGCGTGAAGAGTTCTCGTCAGCGCTTGATGAAGACCATGACGCAGTCGACTTTCCTGACTTTACGGCACTGTTCTATGGTCGGAAAGCGGAGAGGGATCAAGCCATCTCTATCGGCCCAGGAGGTAGCACGGATAATGTACTAATCGCAGTGTCTTCACCGTCGGACTGGCAACCAGAACAAATGGATCTGTTTGCTGGCCTTGCTGCTGATAGTAATCTCCGAGCGCTCAAGATCGTGTTTCAAGAGCACGAGCACCTCTTGCCTTGGATTATCACTCAAGACGACTTTGTAACTCGCCAATCAAGACACCAATTCTTAACAAGACTGCGTCACAGACAGTTCGAAGAAGGGGCACCTAGTCCCGTCGAATGTGGATCTCTAGGCGCCGGAATACCCAGCAATCAACTGTTGGCTAAGCTCTGGGACAAGGTGGCCTTGACTGAGGATGAAGAGGGCGCAATAGAGGCCCTGCGACTCGTTCAGGGCAATGGCATTGAGCGAGTCGCAGTGGTTGGCGATCACCGATCGCATTACGGTAGAGCCCGGAGAACGGTCGTAAAGTTGTCTGATCAACCTAGCCCGGTGCCGTTGAAGAGTCTGGGTGATGGCGCGACACGCGTCTTTGGCGTGGCCTTGGCCCTAGCAAATAGCCGAAACGGGTTCTTAGTGATCGATGAAGCCGAGAACGGCATACACCACTCGATACAACAGGACTTCTGGAACATGATACTTAGAACTGCAGCTCGTAACAATGTACAGGTGCTGGCAACAACCCATAGTTGGGACTGCGTGACCGGCTTCGCTCGTGCGTCCCACAAACTCAAGGACGTTGAAGGCGTTCTCCTTCGACTTGAACGAGACAGGGACGAGGTTAGAGCAGTGGAGTATTCCGAGGATGACTTATACATAGCTTCCGATCAACACATTGAAGTACGGTAGACACATGTCCGGCGAATCAGAGATGGCTCGCCTTCTCTTAGTAGAAGGACCCTCCGATAAGCATGTTGTAAGCCACCTTCGCAATAAGTACGAATCGCTGCCAAGCTTCAACATTCGGGACAAAGAGGGAATCGATAGGTTGATTCCCTCCATTTATTCTGAAGTTAACGCCCCGGATCGGATTGCTTTAGGCATCTTGGCGGATGCCAATGATAACCTGAGAAGTCGATGGGACTCGATAGCGCATCAACTTTCTCGAGCAGGCATCGATGCACCGCCAGGTCCGGAACGCGAGGGTACGATCATCGAGGGCAGGATTCGAGTGGGGATCTGGTTGATGCCCGACAACCAAGCCCCCGGCGAGCTTGAAGACTTTGTCGTTCGATTGATTCCTGGATCTCCTGATCCCGACCCGGTTTGGCCTATGGCTAGAACCTACATTGACAGTATTCTGGAAGAGCACCGCAAGTTCAAGTCAAGCAAGAAACTGCGAGCCCAACTGTACGCGTGGCTAGCAGCGCGGAAGGAACCTCGGCAAATGGGCCTAGCCATCCATGCCGGAGATCTCGATGCGAATCAAGAAACTGCAATGGCGTTCGTAGAGTGGCTCAGAGGAACGTTCCGCTGAGGCGTGCCGGTTCCTATTCTGGTACTGCGACGACCCCGAGCAGCACCAACCGCTTTCCCGAGCTGTTCACCGCCGACGCAGTGTTCATCGAATAGCCCATCGATCACTTGGAGGGCCGCGAGGCCATAGCCGAGTGGAATGAGGAGTACGCCCGCACCTGCGTCTGGTCCCGCCACTACGCGGTGAACCCGCTCATCGCCGTCGACGGCGCCGAGCAGATGCTGTGGGCCTCGGGCACCTACATCGAGGAGAACCGCCGGGTCGACGGCCAGTGGTGTCGCCCGAGCAGGTCAGGTCCACCCAGGGCGAGAGCAGCCCCAGGCGCTCGGGCATCGCCGCGCCGGTGTCCCTCAGGCAGACAGCAGTGGCCACCGCCAGTCCTCCTCCGGCCGATTCGCCGAACATCGCCGCCAGCCGGTACTCATTGCCCAGCTCAGTGGTCGCGGCCACGGCGTCCTCGACGGCCGCGGGGCAGCGGTGCTCGGGCGCCAGCCGGCAGTCCACCGACACCACGGGCAGCCCCGTCCGTTGCGCGACGGGAACGGCCACCGCCGCGTTGACCATCGGCGACCCGAGCAGGTAGGCACCGCCGTGAAGGTGCACGATTACCTCGTCACGGTCGAGCGCCGCCTCGTCCCGCGCGAACCAGACCACCGGGATCCCAGCCACCACGCCCTCGCGGTGGCACCACCGCCCCGGAATTTCATCGTTCACTGCCAGCCACTCGGCGTGCAGAATCTCTCGCAATTGGCGCACGGCCACCGGGTCCGTCGCATCGAACTCAGCCGCGGGCTGGAGCGGGCCGAGCAGATGGGACCTGGCCTCTTCGCTCAGGTGGCTTGGTGGTTCGATGCGCATGCGACGACCCAATGCAGCCGCGTGGCGCGCGCCAAGCCCGTCCTCGACCAAGAAGGTGCGCGGCCTTCGGCGGACGACGCCCCTACTCGGGGCGGGCAAGGAAGCGGTCGAGGACGTTGCCGGTGACGGTCTCGACCTGGGTGTCGCCTCGCGCCAGGGCGTGGCACCACTCCGTGGTTCCCGCGCAGAAGACCTCACCGTCGCCCTTGGCCATGGCGGTGATGACCGCGCTGCCGTAGCGGAGCTTGTCGCGGTTCTCGGGGGTGTCCTCGCCGTGGATGGCCTCGGCTGCGAATGACAGGTCGCCGTCGGCTATCGAGATCAGGTTCCCGGCCTGGCCGTGGTCGTCCTCCTCGAGGGTCACCGGGGTCAGCGCCAGGATCTCGAGGCCCTCGGGGGCGCCGTCGGCGCCGGTCGGATAGGGGAGGCCGCGGCGGAAGGTGTAGTCCACCCCGTCGGTCTCGTATCCCACCAGCGGCACATCGCCGCCCAGGACATCGCCGTAGTACACGTCGGCGCCGGCGAAGGCCCAGTGGTCGGGCCGGTACACGATGAACCCGCCCGCGCCCCTGGGCGACATCCCGCCCATGCGGGAGTAGACGCCCCGCAGGCCGTTGGCGCCGAAGGTGGTGACCGGGGGCCGGTCGATGTAATGGGCCTCGAACGCGCCGGTGCGCCGGTCGATGTCGCCGCTGTGGCGCTCGGGGTCGGCGTGGGCCGCATACTTGTGGCACACCTGGGTGTGCAGGCCGTCCTCCATGCGCACCTGCCACACGATGTTGCCCGCAAGGCGCGCGTAGCGGCCTCCGCTGGTGATGAACCGGTCGAGCACGGCGCGGCCCGCAGCCGTCCAGTACTCGTCGTGGCCGGTGGTGACCACGGCCCGGTAGGTGTCGAGCAGGCCGGGGTCGCGGTCCAGGTCCCACTGCGACAGCAGCTCGGGCTGGTAGCCGTTGGCCTCCAGCCAGCGGAAGGTCAACGCGTCGTAGCGTGCCCATCCGGCGGCCACCGTCCATACCGAGTAGCCGTGGCTGATGGCCCAGTCCGCGGCCGGCACCCCCACCGCCGCGCCCACCGGCGGGGGAGGCTGGGCCAGGCGGGGCGCGCCCACCGGGGTGCGGATCAGGCCCCGCGACCAGGGCCGCATGAAGCTCAGCCGGGGCTTGAAGCTCTTCTCGCGCACCTCCAGCGGATCGGCGGTGTGGTCGATGTACTCGTCGGAGAAGTACCCGCAGCCCCCGCCCCAGTCGTTGTACTCCTGCCAGGTGTAGGTGGCTGCCACCATGGCCAGCTTCGAGCGTTGGCCGGGCACTGCGGGCCGCAGCACGAAGAAGGCGTCCTGGGTGACCTCGCGGCCTCCGGCCTCGGCCCGCAGCACCACGATGTAGCCGCCGGAGGCCCAGCCGTCCGGAACCTCGAAGGACGCGCTCCGGGGCCATCCGCAGCCGGAGGCGACCACGTCGGCGGGGACCGCGCCGCGGGTGCCGAACAGCCCGCTCTGCTCGTGCACCTTCTCGAAGGCGTGCCCGTCGCGCCACACCTCGAAGCCCCACGCCGGTGCGGTGGTGGAGACGTGCAGGCCGACCGTCTCGCCGGGGGCGTAGCTCGGCCGGTCGGTGTAGCCCCAGATCTCGAGCGCCTCGGGGTCCGGGGTGGGGCCCTCAGCGGTGATCCGCTCCAGCCAGGTGAGCCACTGGCCCTCGGAGGAGCCTCTCTCCACGGTCACGGCTGCCGCGCCGGGGTTTGCATGAGCGGGCGGCCCACTACGGCATCACCATGACCTTGCACTGGTCGGTGGGCGTTCGCAGCGCCTCGAAGGCGGCGGGCAGGGCGTCGAGTCCGATGCGATGGGAGATCATCGGGGCGGGGTCGATGCGCCCGGCTGCGATCATCTCCAGGATGAACTCGTTCTCGGCCTTGGTGTACACGCGGGCAGTGCGGATCACGGGCTCCTTGACGTAGGCGAGCAGGTGGTCGAAGGAGTCTGGCTCCATGCACACCCCGCCGGTCACCACCGTCCCCTGGGGCCGGACCGCGGCGATGGCCGCATTGAGCATTCCTGGTCGCCCCACCGCCTCGATCACCGCGTCGGGCTCGGCGCCGGTCAGCTCGGCGCAGCGGGCGGCGACATCGGTGTCGGGTCCGGCGCTGATGGTGTCGGTGGCTCCGAGGCGCAGGGCCAGGTCTCGGCGGTGCTCGACCCGCTCGGACACCACCACCCGGCGGGCGCCCAGGAACCGGGCCCAGATGGTGGCGGCCAGCCCGATGGGCCCGGCGCCCAGGATCAGCACCCGGTCGCCGATCTCCAGCGAGGCCTGGCGCACGCACATCAGCCCGGTGGCCAGCGGCTCGCACAGCGCGGCCACGTCCATGCCAACGCCGTCGGGAACGGCCAGCAGGTCTGAAAGCGACACGGTCAGGTACTCGGCGTAGGCGCCGTCGGGCTCGTCGGGGCCGAGCGCCCCGAACGTGAGCTGATCGGGGCAGTCCTCGGGACGGTCGAGCCGGCAGTGGGGGCAGCGACCGCACGACCCGATCGGCACCACGAAGACGCGGTCGCCGACCGACCAGCTCCCGACCGGCTCGGGACCGATCTCGACGATCTCTCCGGTCACCTCGTGGCCCAGCACCGCGCCATGGCGGGCCAGATCGCCCTCGGGGGTGGTGGCGTGCAGGTCGGATCCGCACACGCCGCACGCACCGACTCTGATCACGGCCTGACCGGGTCCGGGCCGGGGGTCGGGAACCTCGGCAAGGCGCAGCGGACTGCCGGGAGCGTCGTAAACGGCGGCTCTCATGCGCGGCCGGTCTCCCAGAGCGACGCTTGGCGGCCGGTCATCGCCGGTCCTCGGCGCGTCGCGTCTCGAGAGCGGTGTCGCCCCGGCGGGGCAGCACCCTCGGGTTGCGCTGCCAGTCGTCCACCCAACCGTTGGCGCATCGGCCGCTGCGGTGGGCGTCGACCATGAGATCGGGCGGCACCGGGCTCATCAGCTCGATATGGGTGCCGTCAGCGTCGTACAGCCAGGCGATGGTGCTGTCGTACTCGGGGTAGTAGGCCGGCTCGCTCAGCGGCTCCACCCCCCGGTCAACCGCCCGCTGCCAGGTCCCGGCCACGTCGCCGGCGGTGAAGCAGATGTGGTCGTAGCAGCTTCCCCGCCGCTCGAACACCGGCCCGTCGATGGAATCGAATGCCCCGCCGATGATCTCCAGGCTGAACTCGTGGCCGGCTGCGTCGAAGAACGGGTCGCTCAGCATCACGAACCCCTGCGTGCCGCCGTCTGCCGGCGGTGCGGTGAAGTCGTAGGTCTTGACCAGCCCGAAGTGCTCCACCCAGAACGCCTCGGCCCGGGCCAGATCCGGGGTAACGAAGCACACGTGGTGCAGGGCCAGGTCCCCACGGGGCCCACGCTGGGGGCGGGGGACGGCCACGTTGCGGTGCTCGACCAGGTCGATCATGAGCCCGTCGGGCGACCACACCCCCGCGGCCACGGCGATGGTCACCCCGTCGATGATGAACGGCTCCGGGGCCCAGGCAGACGGCACCCCCGCGTCCATGAGCTGGGCGTAGGCCGCCTCGACGTCGGAGCACACCAGCGCCACCCGCTCGATGCTCCATGGCTGGCGGGCCAGGTACTCATCGGACTCCGCCAGCAGGGGCGGACCCTGGAACTCGAGCAGCACGTCGGTTCCCGCGCCGCCATAGGCCACGTCGTGGACGCCTCGGCGGTAGGTCCGCTCGGTCATCTCGCAGCCCAGCGCCCGGTACACGCCGAAGCCGTAGTCCACGTCGGGGGTCAGGAAACCGACGTGGTCGAAGCGGAAGTCCATCACCGGAACCTTCATAGCGGCTGCGGCTGCAGGTCGGCGAACTCGGCCCGCAGGCTGTCGATGTCCAGCCCCACGCTCTCGACGATCTGCACGAACGAGTCCCAGTGGGCCGCCAGGATCGTCACCGGGCTGCCCGAGGTCAATGCATCCCAGCCCCGCTCGCCGGGCAGGAAGATCTCGTCCACGCCTGGCCGGCGCTTGGCGCCCTTCACTGCTTCCACCAGCCTGTCCGACTTGCGACCGGCCTCGTCCGCGGGCATCCAGTGGGACGGATCGATCACGATCACGCACGCCCCGCCGGTGAGGGCCTCGCCGCGGGGCTCCAACCAGTACGAGGGCGGTCCCGCAATCTCGGGGCTCAGCCGGGCGCCCGGGTTGATGATCCCGGCCAGCATCTCGGTGAACAGGTTGAGGGCGTACAGCCGGGGCGAGCCGAACACCGAAGGCGCCTCGCAGTCAGAGATCCGGCCGTAGTCCTCCATCTGCTTGAAGTACGGGGCCGGGTCGTCGGTGAGCTCGCCCGTGCTCGGATCGACCAGGAACGGCCCCGGCAGCCGCTTGCCCTGGAAGTAGGCCTCGCTGAGGTTGCCGTCGTGGACCTCGATGGCCTGGATGTCGCTGACGATGGGCGGGTGCGCGCCGCCGGGCGAGGCGGCCGCGAACGGTGCCCCCGACAGGATGTTCTCCATCCCGCCCCACGGTGACACCAGGGGCAGGCTGTTGTTGGTGGCCATGGCCATCATGCCCTGCCGGGCTGCCATCCGGACGTAGGTGCCGAAGGCGCCCGCGTCGTTGAAGTCGCGCACGAAGGCGATGGCGATGGCGTGGTCCCGGGCCTTGGCGATGGCCCCCTCGGTGGCCATGGTCAGCGCCCACTGCCCCGAGGACCGCCGGGCGTCGATCACCAGCCAGGTCGGCCCCTCGTCAACCACCTCGGGCACCGCGGTCACGTCCATGGTGCCGGTGCGGGCCAGCAGCACCGGGATCTCGAACACGCCCATCCCCTGGGTGAGCTTGCCGTTGCGGTCCCCGTCAGAAACGCATCGGGCCACCACCGCGGCGTGCTCGGCCGAGAACCCCAGTTCGCCCAGCACCCGGCGGTAGCAGTGCTCCAAGAAGTCAGGATCCTCCCGCAGCATTGCGCCGCTGTCAGGCGGATTCGACTCGTTCATCGAAGCTCCCTTCGTTCCAAGGTGACTGGCTAGTGCAAGACTCTCTTGCATGGCCACTCGTTCCAACCGTGCCTGAGGTCGCACGGCTGCGCGCCGACTGCACCGCCGCCGACATCGTCGAGGCCAACGAGTGCGACGGGGGTGTGATCGTCGACGGCTGGATCGCTCCCGATCTGCTGGAGCGTTTCGACGCCGAGCTGGAGCCCTGGCTCGAAGCCCACGGCGGCACCGACTCCGGCTCAGAGGCCTCCGACGAGTTCCTGGGCCGGCGCACCCGGCGACTCCAGGGCCTGTGCGCCAAGGCCCCCAGTTTCGTGGAGATCATGCTGGACGAGCGGCTGCTGGGCTTCGCCGAGGCAGTGGTGGGTCCGATCAGCCCCACGCTGATCCTCAATGACGGCGAGGTCATCGACATCGGTCCGGGCGAGTCGGCCCAGCCCTTCCACCGCGACGACGACGCCTGGAACTTCGCCCGCCCTCCGGCCCCGATGATCGTCAACACCATCGCCGCTCTGGTGGACGTCACCCCCGAGATGGGTGGCACCCTGGTGGTGCCCGGCAGCCACCGCTGGGAGCCCGGCCGCCGGCCGGAGACCCACGAGGTTGCAGCCTGCTCGCTGCCCGCCGGCTCGGCGCTGTTCTTCAGGGGCGACACCCTTCACGCCGGCGGCGCCAACCAGACGTCGGACCGGTGGCGGCGGGCTCTCTCGACCGGCTACTGCTGCGGCTGGCTGCGGCCGGTGGAGAACAGCTACGCCAACATTCCGCCTGAGGTGGCGAGGAACCTGCCTCGACGGGCCCAGGAACTGCTGGGCTACGCGCTCTACGACGCCTCGGAAGTGGGCGGCGGCTACCTCGGATACCACGACATGGGCGATCCCATGCGCCTGTTCGAGGGCTGATCGCCGGCGGCCCGTCCCCGGCGAATAACCGAACGGACCGCTCTACAGATCGTCGAGCGACTCCTCGGTCCCCACGACCGACATGAACTCGATGATGGTGCCGAAGGGATCCCGGCAGTACACGGCCTCGCCGCCGTGGTCGAAGCCGAGCGGGTCGCCCGTCCGGGTGCCGCCCAGCTCGACGAGACGGTCCAGGGCGCCGTGCACGTCGTCCACCTCGATGGCGAGATGGCGCAACCCCAGTTCGTTGGCGCCCCGCTGGGCGGGATCGTCCCCGACTCGGGTCGGGGCGTGGTACCGCCACAGCTCCAGATAGCTGTTCGATCCCCGCATCATCACACCGTCGGCCGACGACCCGGTCAACCCCACTGCACTGTCGGCGTCGGGGTCGGGGGCTCGCCACCGGTCCCGTCCGATGATCTCCATATCGAGCAGCGCGCCGTAGAAGGCGATCGCGGCATCGAGGTCGCGAACCACCAGCCCCGCGTGATGAATCCCCCTGAAGTTCACCTCACGCTGCCAGGCGCTCGCGCACCTGCACCAGGTTGCCGCTGGGCTCCCGCAGGTACCCGGTGAGGCCTCCGATGCGGTCGTCGTGCGCGGGGGCCGCGACCTCGGCGAAGCCGGCCGCCACCGCGTCGCGCCAGGCGGCGTCCACGTCGCCGGCCTGATACAGCACGGTGGATATCACCGGCCCGTGACGTTCCATCATGGCGTGCTCGGCCTCGGTGCTTGGGGTGGCCAGCACGTTCACGCACTGGCGCCCGCCGTAGGTGTGGTCGGCCAGGTACACCAGCCCGTCGTTGTCGCTGCGGGCGTCGAGGATGATCCGCAGGCCCAGCACCTCGGTGTACCACTCGACCTGGCTGTCGAGGTCGCGGCACAGCTGCACCACGCCCAGGGTCTGCAGCCCCGGATGGCCGATGGGGCGGAACTCCACGTCGGGGGTCTTGAACTCGCCCACGTACGACATGATCTCCACCCATCGGCCTTCGGGGTCGATGGCCACGAAGCCGTGGTAGGTGTCGCCGAACTCCTCAAAGGGCATGGCCACCGTCGCGCCGTTGGACTGCAGGTGGTCCACGGTGTCGTAGGCGCTGGGCACGATCCAGCAGATGTGGTTGATGCCCGAGTCGTGCTGCGTGAACCAGTTGCGCTCGTACTCGAACTGGTAGGGCGGCGCTTCCATCTGCATCTGGAACGGCCCGCCGCAGGCCAGGAACGTGTAGTCGACGCCGCCCTCGCCGGTGTGGTGCAGGTCGGGCAGCCCCTCCCAGTAGTAGGCCGGGATGGCGTGGTACCACCGCAGCCAGTTCCACATGGCGTCGCGGGGCTGCTTCTCGAATATGCAAAGGTGGTGCAGCTGGTAGGTCGGGGTGTTCATTGGCTCCTCCCGGAGGTTTGCCTCGGTGTTCTCCCAAGGCTTTCGAGGGCGGCGACACCGTCCGCGACCAAGTCCTTGATGCCTGCCAGCGCGGCGTCTCGCTCGGGCGCGAGCCAGCTGAGCGACGGGAAGGCGTCGCAGCGACCCACCCACTCCTGGTCATCCTCCGACCAATGGGTCGTGTACTGGTAGCTGTTCGCCGAGGTCATTGATCAAGCAGCCTTTCTATGGCTCGCACAGCGTCCTTCACCTGCTCAGGCTTCGCCTGCTTGCCTCGGCGTTGGATGTTCAGCAGTGGGTCGTCCTCCCAGGGAAGCTGAAACATCACATGGCTGCCCTTGCGCCGGATTGGCTCGCCGAAGTACCTCCTGCACATGGCCTCAAGGTTGCCCCACTTGTCATTATGGGGGTTGTTCTTCGCTCTGGCAATTGCCTTGTCCTTGCGACTCACAGAACAATATGATATTTCATTATTTCTAGTTCCTGAGCTGGCGAAGTGAGAAATCAGGGGCGGACAGGTGGCAAAGCGAGGGGCATAGAGATTGCGACAAGTAGGGTCGCACTCCAAGCCCCATGCATGGTGGAGTGTGCTGATGCCATCTGAGTCTCCGGTGTCCAGTGTGGCGGAGCCGGCGCTTCCCGACGGCGAGTACGCCTGGCACAAGCTCGTCGATCTAGACGAGCTGGGCGAGGGCCGGGTCATCACCGTGACCGTCGGCCATGAGAGTCTGTGCGTCACTCGCACTCCCGACGGCGGCTACGGCTGTCTTGGAAACGCCTGCCCGCACCAGGGCGGACCGCTGGGCGAGGGGTCGATCGAAGGAGGGTGGCTGCGGTGCCCGTGGCACGGCTACGACTACTCGCCCAAGAACGGGAGGCCCCCGCCGCCCTTCGACGACGCCCCGGCCGCCTACCGCACCGAGGTGCGCGACGACGGCGTGTATGCGGCGCTGCCGGCCGAGCGGCCCCGGGACCGCACCGTCTCCGACGTGCTGGTGGAGACGATGGTCAACTGGGGCGTCACCCACGTCTTCGGCATGGTGGGCCACTCCAACCTGGGCTTCGCCGACGCGGTGCGGGCCGCCGAGGCCCGGGGCGACCTCACCTTCGTCGGCATCCGCCACGAGGGGGCGGCCTCGTTCGCGGCCTGTGCCTACGGCAAGCTCACCGGCAGCCTGGCCGCCTGCTTCGCCATCGCCGGCCCCGGCTCCACCAACCTGCTCACCGGCCTGTACGACGCCAAGATGGACCGGGCCCCGGTGCTGGCGGTGTCGGGGCAGGTGCCCTCCGCGGTGCGGGGCCGGGGTGCCTTCCAGGACACCGACCTGTCGGCCGCGTTCGCCGACGTGGCCCGCTACTCGGCAACCGTGCAGTCCGGGTCCAACTACGCCGAGCTGATGAACCTGGCCTGCAAGACCGCAGTCGTCGAGCGCGACGCGGCCCACCTGGTCCTGCCCGACGAGGTGCAGATCCTGCCCGCGCCCTCCGGCGCGGCCGGCTCGCCGGGTTCGCCGCAGGGGCGCACCGGCTCACGGGCCGTCGAACCGCCCGCCGAGGCCCTGGCTGCCGCGGTCGAGGCGGTGGCCGGGGCGGAACGACCGCTGATCATCGTGGGCCATGGCGCCCGCTCGGCCATGGGCGACATCGTGGCCCTGGCCGCGCAGATCGGCGCGCCGGTGGCCACCACCTTCAAGGGCAAGGGCCTGATCGGCGACCGCCATCCCCTCGCCTGTGGCGTGCTGGGCCGCTCGGGCACACCCATCGCCAGCTGGTTCATGAACGAGGCCGACCTGCTGCTGACCTTCGGGGTGTCGTTCGCCAACCACACCGGCATCGCCGACTACAAGCCCATCGTGCAAGTGGACTTCGACCCGATGGCGCTGGGCCGGTTCCATCCGGTGGACGTGCCGGTGCTGGCCGAGGTCGGGGTGGCCGCCCGGGCTCTGGCCCAGGCGATGCCCGATGATCGACGCTGCCAGGACCTGCGCCCCGAGGTGGCCGAGCGGTGGGCCGTCTGGCGGGCGGAGAAGGCCCGCCGCCGGGCCGACGACCGGGGCGAGGGACTCAACGCGGCGTCGGTGTTCGACGCGCTCAGCCGGCTGGTGCCCGCCGACGCGATCGTGGCGGTGGACGTGGGCAACCACGCCTACTCCTTCGGCCGCTACTTCGAGACCAGGGGCCAGACCGTGCTGATGTCGGGCTACCTCGGCTCCATCGGCTTCGCGCTGCCCGCGGCCATGGGCTGCTGGGCCGCCACCCGGAGCCGCCCCGAGCACGCCGGCCGGGCGGTGGTGTCGGTGTCGGGCGACGGCGGGTTCGGCCAGTACGCCATGGAGCTCACCACCGCGGCCAAGCACGGCATGGACATCACCCACGTGCTGCTCAACAACAATGAGCTGGGCAAGATCTCCAAGGAGCAGCGGGCCGCCGAGCTAGACGTGTGGCAGACCTCGCTGCACAACCCCGACTTCGCCGCATTCGCCCAACTGTGCGGCGCCCAGGGCTTCCGGGTCGCCAGCCTCGATCAGCTCGACGGAGCCGTCGCCGCCGCTCTCGACCACCAGGGCCCCGCCCTAGTCGAGATCCTCACCGACCCCCTGCTCGTCTGACGCCCCTCCCCTCACCGGATGCGATACATGGGCTGCGACTTGGAGCGAGCGCGAATAGGTGGGAACGCGTCGCGTCGAAGCGGTGTCACCCCGCTCGTGTTCGCTGTGCTCACGGGCCGCTCGGGCCTGTTCGGCCGAAATTAGTAGAGAAACCCGTCATATAGGAGGAAACCCGTGCAGATTTGGGGGCGAGTTTGACATTGGGCTAATCACGGGCCGTTCGGTCAGGCCTCGCTCTTGCCGGCTGGTCGCGCACGCCCTATAGCTCGGCCTCTTGCCCCGACGGCGGCAGAGGCCCTCGGGGGAATTTCAGGGACATCCCCGATTGGGCGGCGAGGCGGTGAGCCGCACGGTGGACTCATGGACGAGGCCGCGTCAGGGCCGCAGACTGCGGGCAGTAACGAAGCCGGCCGGCCGTATGCTTCGCGGGTGGCCATCGTCGAGACGCAGGCGCTGACGCAGCGTTTCGGCCCCACCGTGGCCCTCGACGGCCTCGACCTGCAGATGCAGCCTGGCGTGACCGGGCTCGTCGGGGCCAACGGCGCGGGCAAGACCACCCTGCTGAGCGCCATGCTCGGCTTGCGCATCCCCACATCGGGTTCGGTGACGGTGATGGGTTTCGATCCCCAGAAGGCCGGCCACAAGCTGAGGGCCATGGTGGGGTTCGCGCCTGAGCGCAATGTGCTGCCCGACGAGATGAGGGCCGTCGACTTCGTACGCCACCTCGCCGAGGTCCAGGGCCTGCCCCGCAACGAGGCCCGCAACCGGGCCTCCGACAGCCTCTGGCTGGTCGGGCTGGGCGAGGAGCGGACCCGCGCCCTGGGCACGATGTCCACGGGCCAACGCCAGCGGGTGAAGCTGGCCCAGGCCATCGCCTCGGACCCCAAGCTGGTGCTGCTCGACGAGCCCACCGACGGCCTCGACCCGGTGCAGCGCAGCGAGATGCTGACCCTCATCGGCCAGATCAGCCGCGACTTCTCCATGAACGTGGTGCTGTCGTCGCACGTGCTCGAGGAGGTCGAGCGGGTGTGCGACCACGTGGTGGCGCTCGATGCCGGCCGGCTGGTCGCCTGCGGGCCCATCGCCGAGCTGATCGGTGAGAGCGACGGGATCACACTCGAGTTGGTGGACGTGGCCGAGCCGGCCGGCTCCGTCGAGGCGGTGGAGGAGACGCTCCGCTCGGGCGGGTTGGAGGTGCGGCGACAGCAGGCGACCCTGAGGCTGCGGGGCGCGGAGTTCGACGAGCTCTGCGACCGTTCCCGCGACGCAGTGGCCGCGGCCGGGGCCCGCATCCGTCGCTTGGAGACCCGGCGCCGCACGCTCGAGGACCTATTCGAGGACGCCCCCCGATGAGCGACCCCGCGGCCGGTGTGGCTTCCCCCGGCGACACCGGTGCTGCCCGCACAACCGACACCGCCGACACCGCTCGGATCCTGGATCAGGGCTACCGGTCCTACGACGGCCCGCGCACCGGCCTGCCGGGAGCGGTCCGCTCGGTTGTGCGCTACTCGGTGCGCCACACCCTCGGCCTCGGCCGCCCGGCGCGCCACAAGATCCTGCCCTGGCTGGCCGTGGTCATCGCGCTGGTGCCGGCGGTGGTCTTCGTCGGGCTTGCGGTGGTGCTCAACGTCGATCTGATCGAAGACGAGATCCTGCCCGACTACCACCAGTACTACGGCTTCATCACCACCGCGCTGTTCTTCTACTGCGGCATCGTGGTGCCCGACATCCTCGTGTCCGACCGCCGCAACGGGATGCTGCCGCTGTACCTGTCCACACCCCTGGAACGCTGGAGCTACCTGACCTCCAAGGCGCTGGCGGTGGCGCTGACATTGGCCGTCCTCACCGTCGGTCCGGTGCTGTTCCTGCTGGTGGCCTACACCATCGAGGGCTCCGGGCCTGACGGCCTGATCGAATGGCTCAAGATCTTCGTGCGCATCATCGCGTCGGGCGCAGCCATTTCTGCCGCGTTCACTGCGGCCAGCCTGGCCGCGGCCAGCCTCACCGACCGCCGAGCCTTTGCCTCGGTCGGCGTGATCCTGCTGCTGTGGGGCAGCGGGTTCGTGACGGCTGCGCTGGTGGAGGCCGCCGAGATGAGCGAGCGCATCTACGCCTTCGACCTCGGAGGGATCTCCGACGAGTTCAAGAACAGGGTCTACGGCGCCGAGCCGCCGCCTGCCCCCGGGGAGAAGGAGTTCATCCAGGGCTTCGGCCGCGCCCAGCTGTCCACGATGTTCGTGGCCGTGGCCAATCTGGGATGGGTGGCCCTGGGATCATGCGTCGTGTGGTGGCGCTACCGGCGACTGGCGCTGAGCCGATGAGCACCAGCCCGCCCCCGCCGCCGCTGCCGCCCAACGGCTCGGCCATGGTCGAGGTGAACGGCGTGTCGAAGGTATTCGGAGACGTGGTGGCGGTGTCCGACGTGAGCTTCTCGGTGCGGGCCGGGGTGACCGCCCTGCTCGGGCCCAACGGAGCCGGCAAGTCCACTCTGTTCAGGCTCATGTGCGGGCTGACCCCGCCCTCCAAGGGCACCGTCCGGGTGCTGGGCGCGGACGCCCGCCGCGACCGTGACGTGCGGGGCCGCATCGGCCTCGCCCCCCAGCAGGACGGCCTGTTCGACCGGCTCAGCGCGTGGGAGTTCGTGACTCTTGCTGCGGCCACCGAGGCCGTGGCGGAGCCGGAGCGCGCCGCTCGGCGGACTCTGGAAGTGGTGAACCTCGACGCCGATGACTCCAGGTCGGTTTCGGGATTCTCCAAGGGCATGCGCCAGCGGGTGAAGCTGGCCGCCGCGCTGGTGCACGACCCCGAGGTGCTGATCCTCGACGAGCCCCTCACCGGGCTCGACCCCGTGCAGCGGCGCCGCATGATCGAGCTGTTCCACGGGCTGGGCGACGAGGGCCGCTGCGTGCTGGTGTCGAGCCACGTTCTCGAGGAGGTCGCCCGCCTCGGGTCTCGGATCCTCATGATCGCCCAAGGACGCCTGGCCGCCACCGGCGACTACCGCGAGCTGCGCGACCTGATGGACGACCGCCCCCACCGCATCCGCATCAGCGTGGACCGGCCCCGCCAGTTCGCGGCCGCCCTGGTGGAGTCGGGCACCGCCGTGGGCGTGAGCGTCGGCGCGGACTCCCTCGTCGTGGACACCCGCGACGTCGACCGCCTCGGCCGGGAGGTCGCCCCGCTGGCCCAGCGGCTCGAAGCCCGCCTGTCGCGGGTCGCCCCCCTAGACGAGGACCTCGAGTCGGTGTTCCGCTACCTGGTGGAGAAGCGATGACCGCGCCAATCGCCGACCGGGTGCGGCGGCACGTGCCCAGCCTGCGGGCCGCGGCGCTGACCTACCGCGTGCTGGTCCGCCAGGTCGTCACACCGGGAAAGGTCGCCGCGCTGGGCGCGCTGGGCGCGCTGATGATCCTGGTGGGATGGCTCGTCGGTCTCGCCGCCGACGACGGCGAACGGGACGTGGCCGGGCTGTTGAGAGACGGCGCCGGCTACGCCGACGGCTTCGGGTTGATCATCATCGTGCCCATCGTGGCGCTGGTGTTCGGCTCCTCGGTGCTGGGCGAGGCCCGCGAGGACGGCACCCTCGTCTACCTGTGGCTGCGCCCCATGGCCCGCGGTCCGATCGTCGCGGGGGCCGCCGCCGCGGCGGCCACCGCGGCGCTGCCGCTGACGGTGGTCCCGACCGCGGTGGGCGGGTGGCTGGCCGCCGACCGTGTCGCAGGATCCGCCGACCTGGCCCTCGCGGCCGCGGCCGCGGCCGCGCTGGGCACCGCGGCCTACTCGTCGCTGTTCGTGCTGGTGGGCCTGCTCGTCAAGAAGCCGATCATGTGGGGCATCGGCTACGTGCTGCTGTGGGAGGGCCTGGCCGTGGGTCTGGGAGACTTCGCGGCCCGTCTGTCTCTGAGGGGCTACACCCGGTCGGTGCTCAGCCGCGTCGCCGAGGTCGACTACGGCTTCGACGCCCATACGACCACCACCGCGCTGGTGGTGCTGGCCGCGGTGGCAGTCGTGGGCTTGGCTCTGGCCGCGATCAGGCTCAACCGCCTCGAGGTGGATTGAGCGCCATTCGGGAACGAGGCGGCGCTATCTGAGATACTGCGCCTGAGGCCGGCCGGACCGCGCTTCTGACCGGCTAATGCCCGGTGAAGGCGGCCTTTCCGGGGCCCTTCTCCAGGAAGCTGCCCACTCCGATGGCGGCGTCGTCGGTGGCGAAGCAGTTGCCGAAGTGCTCGGTCTCGCGGGCCACCGCGTCGGCTAGCGGCAGGGCCAGGCCGTCCATCACCGATTGCTTGGCCATGCGCAGCGCGGCCGGGCCCGCGGCGTAGCCCGCGGCCATCTCCACCGCGGCGTCGTAGGTCTCGTCGGGGGGATGCACCGCTGAGATGAGGCCGATGTCGAGGGCCTCGTCCGGATACACGTTGCGTCCGGTGTAGATGATCTCCTTGGCCCGGGTGACGCCCACGAGGCGGGGCAAGCGCTGGGTGCCTCCGCCGCCGGGGATGATCCCGAGGCGGATCTCGGGCTGGCCCAGCACCGCGTCCTCCGCGGCCACCCTGAAATCGGTGGCCATGGCCAGTTCCATGCCGCCGCCGAGCGCGTAGCCGTTCACGGCCGACACCGTGATCTGGGGCATGTTCTCCACCGCTAGGAACGCGTCGTTGAACAGGCGCGACAGCGCTCGGGCCTCCGCGGGATCAAGGCCGGTGAAGCCTCCGATGTCGGCGCCGGCCGCGAAGATCCTCGGCCCTCCCCACACCACCGTGGCTCTCACGTCGCCGTCGGCCGCGATGGCGTTAGCGGCCTCGGTCAGATCGGCGAGCACTTGGGGGTTGAAGGCGTTCATCTTGGGCCGATCGATGCGAATGGTGGCCACGCCCCCGCCGGTCTCGACTCGAACGAAGTCACCCATGCCGGCCTGCCCTCCCTGTCGCCAGCCGGCAACCCTACTGCGGCTGTCGCCGGGTGATCCGCCGGCAGCGGTCGGTGGACTCACCGCAGGCGTCGAGCGCCACTGTGCCCGGCAGCAAAACGACAAGGGGCCGGTGTGTCTCGGGGCGTCCCCGCCTCGTCTCAGCCGCCTGCTACGTTGCGAGCAACGGGTGGTGTGATAGGGAGTTTCGATGCCAACACTCGACTTCAAGGGCAAGCGGCACATTTTCGCGCACCATCTGACCGTCCCGTACCGTCCACTGGTGCCCGAGCCTGCAAAGTCTGTCGGAGACTGTCCCGACGACGACAATCTCATTATCCACGGCGACAACCTGCATGCGCTGAAGGCGCTGCTGCCTCGCTACGCGGGCCGGGTGAAGTGCATCTACATCGACCCGCCGTACAACACCGGCAACGAGGGCTGGGTCTACAACGACAACGCCAACGGCCCAATTCTCAAGCAGTGGTTCGCCGAGGAGGCCCCCGTAGATGTCGAGGACATGGAGCGCCACGACAAGTGGCTCTGCATGATGTGGCCCCGCCTGCACCTACTGAAGGAGCTGCTCTCAGACGACGGTGTGATCTTCGTCTCCATCGACGACAACGAACAGCACCACCTGCGGATGCTCATGGATGAGATATTTGGAGAGTACAATCTCGTAAATGTATTCGTGTGGGTAAACAATCTAAAGGGTAGGCAAATTTCCGGGTATGGAGCCGCGCGTACGCACGAGTACATCATTGCATATGCAATGAATGTTGACGAGGTATCAAGGTTTGAAAACTCAGTTGAGCTGCTCAAGGACACTATGCCGAGTACCTATAGGAACCTTGAGTACGAAGTACACAGAGATGAACATGGCGAATATGTCACCAAGAATGAATTACACAATACGAACTCAAAGTTCAATGAACTTACGCGTCCTAACCTAGTATTTGATATCTATTACAACCTCCTAACTGGTGACATAATATGTGAGGACGCAAGCGACCTTCATTTACATTCTGAATATTCGAAGGTCTGCCCAAGGCCAAATCGAAGCGGTCGTGGTAGATTTCATGCATGGAGGTGGAGCAGGGACAAGGTGCTCTCAGAGAGTCACAACCTTCGTTTTGTGAAGGCCTCAGACGGTACTATTCGAGTGTATACGAAAGTACGCACCCACAGCAAGACAGCAGTCAAAGATCTCATTACTGACATAAGCACGACGGGTGGCAAGCAGGACATCAAAGCTATCTTCAACCGCGATGTGTTTGAGTTTCCCAAACCCGTAGATCTCATAGAGTTCCTTGTGTCACTTGGCCGAGACGATGCCATCATCTTGGATTCTTTTGCTGGGAGTGGTACGACTGCTCAGGCGGTTCTAGAGCTGAATAAAGCAGACGGTGGCAACCGGAAGTTCATCATTGTCGAGTGCGAGGATTACGCCGACTCGATCACCGCGGAGCGTGTACGAAGGGTAATCTCCGGCGTGCCGGACGCTAGAGATGTCGATCTTCGCGAGGGGCTCGGCGGGTCGTTCACCTATTGCACGCTGGGTGATCCGGTCACGGCCTCGGGGATGCTCAACGGCGACACCTTGCCGACATTCTCGTCGCTCGCCGCGTGGCTGATGCACACGGCCGCTGGACAGTCGGTCGGACCGTCCGAGTTGCGGCCCTTGGACGAGCATGGCCTGATCTACAGCGACTCACGCCGCAACTATTACCTGCGTTACGAGCCGGACCTGGACTGGCTCCGCAGCAACGAGGCGGTCCTCACCGAAGGACGAGCCGAGGACATCGCCAAGATCTGCAAGCAGCAGCAGAAGGAAGCAGTGGTGTTCGCGGCCGGTAAGTACATCGAGCTGGACGACCTGAGCGAATTCAACATCATGTTCGGCGGGCTGCCTTTCGAGATAGGGCGTTCGGAGCAGGTCTGATGCGTCTCGAACTCAAGGAGTACCAGCACAGGACGCTAGAGGCGTTCGTCCTCTGGCTAGGGGCGCTGGACGCGGCCCGGTCCGAGTCCCAACGCAAGGCTGCAGCGCTGGAGGGCGCCGGACTAGAGGCGTCGAAGGATGACCGCAACTTCCCGCGCGCTGCCTGGGACCGCCTAGTGGCGGAGGGCGGGATCGAGTCGGGTTCCCCGGAGCACGTAGACCGCTACGACGACGCCGGTCGGCCCATTCCCCACGCCTGCTTCAAGGTGCCGACGGGCGGCGGCAAGACTCTGCTGGGAGCAGCGGCCCTGGAGAGGCTCGGGATGCAGACCGGACTGGTTCTCTGGATCGTGCCGTCGCGGGCCATCTACGCCCAGACCAAGGCCGCCTTCAAGTCGCGCGGGCATCCCTACCGTCAGCTTCTCGAACACGCCGGCGGCGGGCGCGTCAAGCTCCTCGAGAAGGAGGACCGCATCGATCGCGGCGACGTTGAGAACTACCTCTGTCTGATGTTGCTGATGCTGCCGGCCACCAACCGGCGGAAGGGCAAGGAGTTCCTGAGGATGTTCAGGGACTCGGGCCGCTACATGACCCTGTTCCCGAAAGAGGACAACGGGCCGGCCATTGCCGCGCTGCTCGCGGACAACCCCGACCTGGAGCGCTACGAAGACGGGACTGTCAAACAGAGCCTGTTCAACGTGTTCAAGACGCAGCGTCCCGTGGTCGTGCTCGACGAGGCTCACAAGGCCTACGGCGGCAAGGGCGCCACCGAGTTCGTGAGAGCCGTCAACCGGCTCGCCCCGAGGCTCGTGGTCGAGCTGACCGCAACCCCGAATCGCAACATCAGCAACCTGCTGGTCGACATCTCCGGCGTGGACCTCAAGAAGGAGCAGATGATCAAGCTTCCCGTCGAGGTCACCGCCAGCGGCGGCGAGTGGCGAGACACTCTCGCCCGAGCCTGCGACCGGCTCAACGACCTCCATGCGGCCGCAAGCGTGCTCGAAGGGAGTTCGGGCCGCTACATCCGCCCCATCGCCGTGGTGCGGGTCGAGCGGACCGGCAAGGCCCAGGTGGGCGGTGACCGCATCCACGCCGAGGACGCGCGCAACTACTTGGTGAACCACCTTGGAGAGGCGCCGGAGGCTGTGCGCGTCAAGTCGTCCGAGAAGGACGAGATCGCCGGACAGGACCTTCTGTCCCCCTACTCGCCGGTGCGCTGGATAATCACCAAGGCTGCGCTGATGGAAGGCTGGGACTGCCCCTTCGCCTACGTCCTCGTCATGCTCGACAACACCCGCAGCAAGACCGCCATCACGCAACTCATGGGCCGGGTGATGCGCCAGCCGCACGCTCGCTGGACAGGGGTGCCCGACCTCGACAAATGCTACGTCCACTGCTGGAAGACGAAGGTCGATGACGCCGTCATGCAGGTCAAGAGCGGGCTGGAGCACGAGGGTCTCACCGGACTGGACCGCGATGTCGTCGGCAGCGACGCCGTCGATGTGGACGTCACGACCATCCGGAGACGCGAGGGGTTCCGGCGGCGCGACATCTTCCTTCCCAAGGTCCTTCACCGCCACGGTGACGGCTGGCGCGATCTCAGCTACCAGCGGAACATCCTCCCCCACATCGACTGGGCCCGCATCACCGCGCCCTCGCCGGGGGCCGCCACAAGCGCCAGTGCGGGCCTGTTCGAGGAGACGGTCGCCGTCGACCTGGGCGGCAGCGGCGCGTCGGAGGCCACCCGCCAGTTGATCGACTCGGATCCCGAGATCACGCTGTCTTGGGTGACGCGCCAGCTCACCGATCTGGTGCCGAACGCCTGGCAGGCCGCCCGGATCGCCGGCGACCTCATCGAGTCGCTGCGCGGCCTGGGACTGCGCGAGGCCGACATCTACGCGCAGCGGCGCGACCAGATGATCCGGCTCCGAGAGGGAGTGGCGGACCAGATCGAGCGCCAGGCCGAACAGGTCTTCACCGGCAAGCTCAAGGCCGGCGACATCCGATTCGACCTGGAGGCGAGCGAGCCCAACTACAGGATGCAGGAGGAGTTCACGCTGCCCGTCGCGGCGAACGACCACTCCCTGGAGCGGGCCGGCAAGCCGGTACAGAACAGCCTCTGCGAGCTGGTGTTCGAGAAACAGTTCGACACCGGACTGGAGAGGGATTTTGCCTTCTACGTCGACCAGCACGAGGCGATCCAATGGTGGCACCGGGTCGCCGTCCGCCAGCAGCACGAGCACTACCCGCGCGGCGGGAACCAGGACCGCATCTGGCCCGATTTCGTGGCTATGTCAAGCAACGGCGACGGCAAGCCGCGGCTGCTGGTCGTCGAGACCAAGGGCAGGCACCTCGAGGGCAACGCCGACACCGAGTACAAGACGAAGGTGTTCGCCACGCTCGAGGCGTCGCTGAATCGCGACGGCGGCTACGAATGCGGCGAAGTCAGCCTCGACAACGGACACACGAGGGGCCGGTTCCGGATTGTGTTCCGCGAGGAGAGCTTCGCCGAGGCGATGGCGTGACCGACAGCGAGGCGCCGGGCCTCAGCCCCGACACCATCCTGCTCACCGACCGGGTCGCGGTGGTTACCGGAGGGGCCCGCGGCATCGGGGCGGCCGCCGCGCTGGCCCTGGCCCGCTTCGGCGCCCACGTATCGGTGTTCGACAAGGAGCCCGCGCCGCTGCCCGGCGTGGTCGCCGAGATTGAGGCGACCGGGCGTCGTTGCGTGTGGGGTGAGCTCGACGCCCGCGACGACGAAGCCGTGGCCGCGTTCCTGCAGCGCACCCACGCCGAGCTCGGCCCGATCGACGTGCTCGTCAACAACGCCGGGGGGACGTTCCACGCACCGTTCGAGGACGTCTCGCCCAAAGGCGAGCACACCCTGATCCGCGAGAACTTCTCCACGGTCACGAACTGCGTGCGCCACGGCATCCCACTGATGTCCGACGGCGGCGCCATCATCAACGTCACCTCGGTGGAGGCCCATCACGCCGCCCCCGCCTTCGCGGTCTACGCGGCCATGAAGGCGGCGGTGGAGCAATTCACCAAGACCCTGGCCGTGGAGTACGGACATCGGGGCATCCGGGTCAACTGTGTGGCGCCCGACATGATGCCCACTCCCGGCGACGCCGCGCTGGCCGAGCAGTCGAGCTCGCTCATGGAGGGCCTGCACCCCACCCCGCTGCGCCGGACCGGTCACGCGCAGGAGTGCGCGGCCGTGATCGTGTTCCTGGCCTCGGACATGGCCAGCTTCGTCAACGGGGCGTCCATCCTGGTGGACGGAGGCACGGTGGCCGCGGGCAACTGGAAGACCCGCCTCGACGGCACCTTCGGCCTGTAGCCCGCGCGGCCGGGTCCGGCCCGGCGCCGGCCGCGGCCCGCATCGGGCAAATCGGCGACGCAATGGTCGCTCAGCGACCCATCGGCGCACCAATCTTGTGCCGATGGCGGCGGGGTCAGGTCACCACGTCGGGCCGGGGATGGCCCTGGGCCTCGCACAGGGCGTAATAGGCGGCGAGCACGCCGGGCTCGACGGTCAGAGTTGTCATGGTCGCTCCTTGTGGAGTGGCGGATGGCGCGTCACGCCGAACCAGAGTGCCGGTGACTCCCCGTATAGCCGGCTGAGCGAACTCGGTCTCGAGGGTCTCTCACGGCCGCGGGGCAAGCGAGTCAGGAGAGGGGGCAACTAGACCTCGAAGGTCGAGATGTGCCAGGCCCCGAGGTTCGCCACGAAGGCTTGCCTGCCCCTGAAGGCGATGTTGGTCGGGTGGCACAGGACGTGAGCCGTCGGATCGTGGGCCACCACCTCAAGGCTGCCGCGGTGCATTCGAAGAACCGCGCTCGGCTCGTAGCAGGCGATGTAGAGGTTGCCGTCGGGCCCGAAGGCCACTCCGTCGGGAAGATGGTCGCCGGTAGCCACCACCGGCTCCGGCGGGCGCCCGACCTCCGCGAGGCTGACGCGGCTGATCCTCCTGGCGTGGGTCTCGGCCACATACAGCCATCGGCCCGTCGGATCGACGGCGATCCCATTGGCGAACGCGAACGGCCCCTCGTGCCACATCGCTCCCGTTCCGTCGGCGCGCACCAGCAGGATCCCCGGCCCTTCGGCGTCGGGCGAGCCGCTGTCGGACACCAGCACGTCGCCGCTCGGCAGCTCGACCGCATAGTTGGGCACCTCGAAGCGGTGGCCGCCGACCTCGTCAATTCGCTGCACGAAGCAGCCCGTTTGTGTGTCGAGCCGGTGCAGGCACCGGTTGTCGAGGTCGCATACGAGGAGCGAGTCGCCGCCTCGCAGGAACGTTATGCCCAACAAGAACCCGCCTGTGCTGGCTACCTGCGCAGCGCGGGAGCCGTCGGGCTCGATCCGGTAGATCTGTCCCGCCTCGCCTCCGCACCAGACGCTGCCGTCGGCCGGGTGGACCGCGACGCCTTCGGGGTGGTCGAGCCGCACGTCGTTGGAGAACCCGTCGTAGAAGACTCTGGCGCCTGACATCATGTCCGTTCTGCACTCACCGGGGCCCCGACGTCGCGGCACCGGTCGGCCTAGCCGATGTTTGCGCCATCAGTGAACCCGACCGAGCAGGGCTGGACCCCAGCCGAGCTTCGACCCTCCCCGACGCCGTCCATTATCCTCGCTTCGACACATCCGAGCGAGGATGCTGGCGCAAGGGTGCGCTGACCGCAAGCGCCCCGCAGGAGCAAGCCCATGAGCGAGATGCCCGACGTCTCACAGCCGTGCGTGGTCGTTGTCACCGGCGCCGGGGCGGGCATCGGCCGGGCCGTCGTCGAGGAGTGCGTGCGCCACGGCTGGGCGGTCGTGGGCGTCGACGTCGATGCAGAGGCGCTAGGGGAGGCATCAGAGCGGCTGGGCCCGTGCTACCGGAGCATTCACGGAGACGTGTCGCAGTGGTCGACTCACGAGCGCGCCTCCGACGCGGCCGATCAGATGGGCTCCCTGGAGGGCTGGGTGAACAACGCCGGAATCGAGATCCCAGCCAGTGCCCACGAGGTCGCCGAAGCAGACTTGCGCCGGGTGCTCGATGTCGACCTGATGGGCGTGGCCTTCGGATGCGCCACCGCGGTCCGCCGCTTCCTGCGTCGCGGCCGCGGGTCGATCGTGAATGTGAGCAGCATCCAGGCCGTCGTCGGCTTCGTCGGCTCGTTCGCGTACCAGGCGGCCAAGGGCGGGGTGGAGGCGCTTACGAGGCAGGTGGCCGTGGAGTACGGCCCCCGTCAGATCCGCTGCAACAGCGTGCTTCCCGGAGCGGTCGACACTCCGATGACTCACGCACTGCTGCTCCCGGAGGACCGGGAGTCGCAGTTGCGGGAGCTTGATGCCCTTCACCCACTCGGCCGTATGGCCCGGCCCTCGGAGGTGGCCGCGGCGGTCGAGTTCCTCCTCAGCGATCGGGCGTCGTTCGTCTCCGGCGTGAGTCTGCGGGTGGACGGCGCGGCCGCCGTCAGGGGAGGAGGCCCTGCGTGAAGGTGACTGAAGTGTGCGTGCGTGTCCACGAGCGCGACGACATGCCCGCCCACCGTTGGCGCGAAGGAAATTGTGGCCCGGCCGAGCCCGCCTCGTAGCGGCAATGCCCGACCGGGCCGCCCCCGGCGCCAGTGACCGAGCGGACCTACGTCCTGTCGAGTGGGGGCATCCGGGCCGAAGTGGACCCCTGCGGTGGCGCCGACGTGCTGTCCGTGCGGGATGCGGACGGACACGAGGTCCTGTTCCGGCCCCACTGGCAGACCGAGCCGACTGACCGGGGCCGCGACGACCAGTCGTGGGTGAAAGGCTGGCGCGGCGGGTGGACGCTGCTGTTCCCCAACGCTGGCCCCGCGTGCGTGCATGGGGGGCGCCGCCATCCTTACCACGGCGACGCGGCACTGTCAGAGTGGGAGGCCGTCGACTCTGCATCGGACCGCCTGAGCCTGCGCTATGTCGACGTGGGCGGCGCCACCGTCGAGCGCGAGCACCGGATAGGACGCCGCCACCTGAGCATCGCCACCACTATCGCCAACCCGACGGACCGACAGATCGAGTTCATAGCGGTCGAGCACTTGATCCTCGGCGCGGCGTTCGTGCGGGCAGCGGCGGCAGTGGACCTGCCCGCGGGGCCGCGCCGGATCCTCGACCCGGATTCGGCGCCTGGCGACTGGTCGAGCCCGCCGGGGTCGGGAGCCCAGAGATTCGGCGCCGTCGTGGATTGTGGCCGGGGGCGGGCAGCCGCCCACGGTCGTGACGGCGCTAGCGCGTCGGTGTCCTGGACGGGCGATCACCTTGCCTCGCTGTGGTACTGGCTTGAGAACGGCTGGAATCCAGAGCCGCCGTGGGATCGCCGGACCCGCTGCCTCGGGCTCGAACCGGCCTCCACCGCCAACTGTGACGGCCTCGCGGAGGCGTCGAGGCAAGGCATGGCGACGGCGCTCGGTCCTGGGAGGTCGACGACGCACAGGACTACGCTGACCATTGAGCACGGACCAGGCGGGGACGATCCTGGAGTAATTCCATGACAGCCCAGAATGCACCCGACCTCGACTTGGACGCGGTCGCTAGGCACTGCTATTCCGCGGTGTTCTCCGACATCTGCGACCAGTTCGGGCGTCGGCACCAGACGACCCGGCCGGGCCTGCGCCGCTTCTCCGGGGCGGGAACCCTGGTGGGATGGGTCAGAACCTTCCGGTCTGTTGCGGTAGATACGCCCCCGAGCCGCCACTACGGCGGGGAGATCGACTTCATCGACTCGCTACGACCCGGAGACGTGGTGGTGGGGGAGTGCAGGCCCGAAGTGGCGGCCTGGGGTGAGCTGTTCTCCACTGCCTCCCGAGGCCGGGGGGCGAGAGGAGCGGTCATTGCCGGCATGGTTCGCGACACAGCCAAGACCCGCGACCTCGGGTTCCCGCTGTTCGCGCTGGGCACTAGGCCGACGGACGCTCTGGGCCGGATCACGCTGACCCATGTCGACGAGCAGGTCGAGTGCATGGGAGTGCCGGTCTCGGCCGGAGACCTGGTAGTGGCCGACGACGACGGCGTCGCGTTCGTGCCCCGCTCCATCGCGGTGGAGGCCGCGGCGGGCGCGCTGGAAAAGGCCACCACCGAGGATCAGGCCCGTGACCTTCTGTTGGAAGGGGCCAAGCTTGCCGACGTCTGGGAGAGGTTCCGAGTTCTGTAGCCGCGTCCGGGTGGCTCGCCGGGTCTGCTCGCTCGAGGCGAGGGCGCCTCAGGCGCTCGAGGGACTCGGGCTCCTGCAGTCAGGCCCGTGCACCGGCGACCTGCAGTGACCACAGGCGATCGAGTTCGTCGAGAGCCTGGCGTGCAGTGCGGTCCCCGAAGAGGTGGTCGTGGATGATCTCCCCGCCCCGGTCCTGGACGACCAGGAACCCGTCGAATCTCGGGCGCAGGTAGGCGGCCGACAGTGACGGCAGGGTGCGCAGGAAGAAGTCGTCGGTCAGCTCGTTGGCGCGCGGGCTCGTCCACGCCGAAAGGTGGGCTGGCTGGCCGGCCCGCTCCAGATAGGGGCCGGCCTGGAAGGCGCCCGATCCCACGAAGGCGGCGTAGGCGCACGCCTCCTGCGGCGAGGCTGTTGCCGATGACACGCCCAGGCCGGTGCCGCCGAGGATCGCTCCCAGCGGGGCCCCGTCATGGGACGGTGCCACGTCGAATCTCACCTTGCGGGGCCGGAACCCGTCGCGGGAGTAGTTCGTGTAGCCGAACAGCAACGGGCAGTAGGCCACATCGTCGGTGCCGGACATCCGGTCCAGTACCTTGATCGGATTCTCTCTGGGGGTCTCGGGGTGGCTCAGGCCCGCGCACTCGGCCAGGAGATCCAGGGCCCGCTCGCCCACGGGGCGCGACACGAGCCCTGCTGGCGACCCGCCGCAAGGCTCGCCTTCGGCGACGCAGGCCGACATGAAGCTCATCATGCAGTCCACCGGAATAAGCGGGAAGCCGAGCCATTGGCCCCGGCTCCTCAGCCTGCGCCCGAGGTCGATGACCTCGGCCCAGGTGTAGGAGGGAGCCTCGCCTGCGGCGTCGAGGAGGTCGGCCCGGTAGGCGCTGACCTGCGCGGCAACGTCGACGGGCACGCCCCACAGCCGGTCCCGGTATCGGTAGGACTCGAAGCTGGCTCCCACGCCACCAGCGCGCAGGTCGTCCATCTCGGACTCCGACAGGTAGTCGTCCAACGCAAGCAGGGATCCCTCGACGCTGACCTGCCCGACCCAGGGATGGTCGATGATCAGCAGGTCGTATTCGGCCGCGAGCTCGTCGATCGGCTGGTCGGCGAAACTCTGCAGCGATCGCGCCTTCCAGTTGATCTTGATCCCGTTCTGTGCCGCGAAGGTCTCCGCCGAGGCCAGCAAGGGCTCCACCCCGCGGGGATGGTCGAACGTTATGCCCTTAAGCCTGGATCCACCGGCGCGGTGGGGTTTGTGGGGTTGGAGCATCCACCAGAAATGCCTCCTGACGTGGCAGAACACTGTTAATAACGACAGTTATTCCAGCTGCGTGAGGAGGCACTTCCTGTGAGGAGCATAGCGGGCGGGATCGACGGGTTGGAGGCAGTGTTCGACGACGCTTCTTTGGTGGCCGATGCGGGGTTGTTGCTGGCGGGCACGGTGATGGATCGCCTTGGGTTGGAGTCGCTGATCGACGAGACGGTGCGCCCGCCGGGCTCGGCGGGCTCGGGAGCGGGCCGCAAGGTGTTGACTTTGGTGGCGTCGATGCTGGTGGGCGGCCGCTGCATCGACGACACCGGCCGTCTGGGGGCCGCGGCGTCGCAGGCGGTGCTGCCGTTTCGGGTGATGGCACCGTCGACTGTGGGGTCGTTTGTGCGGTCGTTCATGTTCGGGCATGTGCGCCAGCTCGACAAGGCGGCCGAGCAGGCGCTGGTGCGGGCGTGGTCTGTGGGCGCCGCGCCGGCCGCGGAGATGACCGTGGATTTGGACTCCACGATCTGCGAGGTGTGCGGCAAGGCCAAGCACGGCGCCGCGTACGGCCACACCGGAGTGTTGGGCTATCACCCGCTGGTGGCGGTGCGATCAGACACCGGCGAGGTGCTGCACTCCGCGATGCGGTCGGGATCGTCGCAGCGCGGCAACGAGCATTTCGCGCGCGAGGCCCTGGCCCGGGTGCGGCGCCTGGCGCCGGACGCGGCGGTCGCGGTGCGCGCCGACGCGGGGTTCTTCTCCTATGGGATGATCGCAGACATCGGGGCCCACAACGCGTCCTACTCGATCACGATCCCACAGAACGCCAAGGTCAAAGCAGCTGTAGCGGCCATCGGCGAAGACGCCTGGCAGGCGATCGCCTACACCCGCGGCGCGCAGGCCCAGGTCGCTGAGACCACCATCGACCCCGGCCGCCGCGGCGACAAGCTCCGCGGCCCCGACGGCGAGCGGGCCAAGCTGCGGCTCGTCGTGCGCCGCACCCGCCTGATCGGCGCCCAAGCCGAGCTGTGGCCCAACTGGCGCCACCACTGCTTCGTCACCGACCGAGCCGACCTCGACACCGTCGCCGCCGACGCCTACCACCGCGGCCACGCCACCGTGGAACTCGCCATTCGCGACCTCAAAGAGAACTCCGGGCTCAGCCGCTGCCCCTCAGGACAGTTCCCCGCCAACGGCGCCTGGCTCGCCTGCTGCGTGCTCGCCCACAACCTCGCCCGCTGGACCGCCCGCCTCGGACGCGCCCACCCCACAGCGCAGCTCACCGTCGCGGCCACCATCCGCAACCGGCTCCTCACCGTGCCGGGCCGCCTCGTCAACCACAGCGGCCGACACAGACTGCGCCTGCCGCTCAACTGGCCATGGGCCACGGCCTTCACCACCGCCCTGGGACGCATCCGCAGCCTGCCCCTGCTCATCTGACCGGCCGGCCCGGCCCGGCGCAGCCAACAAGCACCCCCAGCGCCACCAACCCGCACCAGCCCCCCACACCAGCCTCGCACGCCCCAAAACGCGTCGGCCCGCACACACGCACCAGCCCAGCCGCCAACCGGCCCCAACCGTCGAACCCACAAACCCGTCGGTGGATTCAGGTTAAGGGTGGTCACCTATGAGGCTCCTTGCCGGTGCTCGAGGCTGGCCCACGCCGACCGAGCCAGCAGGCCGGCGGCGACCGGACTCAGCGGGCGGACTTCACCCTGAATCGTTCCACCGTTTCGGCCACGAGATCTATTCCGAGCCCGGGCTCTCGGGGCAGCTCGAGCCGCCCATCGACGACCGCTGGTTCGGGAGTTACGAGCTCGGCACGAAGGGTGGCGCCGCTGAGTTCGGGCGAGCACATCTCGAAGTACGGGACGTTGGTACACGCGGCCTGAAAGTGCCGTGAGGCGGCCGCGGTGATGCCGGTCTTCCAGCCGTGGGGGATCACTAGAGCGCCGTGGTCGGCCGCCATCTGGGCGATGCGGTGCATCTCGGTCAGCCCGCCGGCTCGTCCCACATCGGGCTGGATCACGTCGACCCGGCCCCGCTCCAGCCACTCGCGGCACTCGTGGCGGGTCGCCGCGAACTCCGCACCGCAGACCCGAATGTCGGATCGGTCCGCCAACCGGGCGTGGCCCTCAAGGTCGTCGTGCTGCAGCGGCGCCTCGGCGAAGTAGGGGTCAGCGTCCTCCATCCGGCGCATGGCCCAATGAGCGTCACGCCAGTCGGTCCAGCGGTACCCGAAGTCGAGCATCATGGTGATATCGGGCCCCAGATGCGCTCTGGCCTGATGCACGCAGTGGACCAGCTGGCGGTCGTCTATGAGGTTCTCAAAAAGCACCTCGACTTTCACCGCGGTGAAACCCAGAGCCAAGGCCTGGTCGCACAGTGACAGCAGGCATCCCATCATCTCGGTGATGCTGCGACCGGCGACGGACCCCGCGTACAGAGTCGCGTACGGCGATCCGTGTGGGACGCGGGCGCCGCCCAGAAGCTCAAAGGAGGGACGTCCGAGCTGCTTGCCGACCAGATCGTGCAGGGCGACATCCACCGCGGACAGGGCGTGGATGCCTAGTCCCCGCCGGCCGTGGTAGATGCTGCCGGCGTACATCTCCTCGTTGAGCGCAGCGATGCAGAAGGGGTCGCGGCCGATCAGCATGCCCGCCAACCCACGGCTCAGGGAGTGGGCGTCGTCCATCTCGATGAGCTCCCGCACCGCCATGGCCGGCGCGTCGGCCTCACCGATGCCGGTCCGGCCGCGCTCGTCGGTCACCTGCACCACGACCGTCTCGGCGATGGTCTCGAGGTCGGAGTCTCCCGCCGGCGCCGTCTTGGGAGTTCGCAGCGGGATGACTTCGACGGCCGCGATAGGCGAAGTCGTCATGGCTGAGAGCCCCTCGAAGCTGGCCGGGTCTGGGACGATGCCGGAGACGTGAGAGAATCGGCCAAGAGTGCATTATACGGCCGGGATCCTGGCACCACAGGAGGCGGAGATGCTCGCACAAGACCAGCAGACGGCGTTCGAGCAGTCGGGCTACCTCGTCCTGGAGGGGGTGTTGCAGGGCGAGCTTCTGGCCGCGCTCCAGCAGGAGTCGGAGGCGCTGGCCGCGTCGCTGCCGCCGGGCGAGGAGTACCACATCTGGCATGAGCGCGTGCTCTTCCGCAGGAAGGCGTTCCGAGACGTTCTCGACTCCCGCGAGCTCATCGAAGCGCTTACCGGCGTGCTCGGCGACGACGTGCAACTGCTGTCGATGGACCTGCTGCTGGTACGACCGGGCTGTGATCGCAAGAAATGGCACCGCGATGTCTCGTTCGTGTGCAACAAGGCCCTGTCTGTCAACGCCGGCATCTATCTGTACGAGATGACGCCGCAGATGGGACCGGTGTGGGTGGTGCCGGGCAGCCACAGGCGCGAGCAGGGCCCTCCAGACGGGGCCGACTTCCATGCAGGGCAGGTCCAAGTGCCAGTATCCGCGGGCGACATCGTCGTCTTCGACGCTGGGCTATGGCACAGCAGCGGCCACAACCGCACAGCTCAGAACCGTCTCGCCTTGTTCGCGTATTTTGGCCGGTATTGGATCAAGCGGATGGACAACTATTTCACCCAGTCGCTGCCCGCTGACCTGGTCCACAACACGGACCCGATGAAGCGGCAGCTGCTGGGGCTGGAGCTGCGGCCCGGAGTGGCGAGCTACCACGGCGACTCCGAGGAGTACAACCGCCTGCGGGGCGAGCCGGGGATCGACTATCCGCTGACCTAGAAGCCGGCTCAGCCGCGACACGGCGCAGCAGCGGACAGCGACGGCGCAGAGGAGGTGAGCCGGCGTGTGTACGCGTGCTGGGGCGCGGTCAGGATTTCGGTGGTCGAGCCTCGCTCCTGCACCACGCCCTGCTGCAGCACCAGGACGCGGTCCGCGACCGAGGCCACCACGCCGAGATCGTGGGTAATGAAGAGCAGGGATAGCCCCAGCTCGGCGCGGAGCTCATTTAGCAGCTCCAAGACCGCGGCCTGGACGGACACGTCGAGCGCGGAGGTGACCTCGTCGCAGACGAGCAGATCCGGTTGGGCTGCCAGGGCGCGGGCGATGGCGACCCGCTGGCACTCGCCGCCGGACAGCTCGCTCGGGTACCTCGCCGCGAGGCGCCCCGGAAGCCTCACCTTCCCGAGCAGTTCGTCCACCTCACGGCGGCCCTCGCTCCGCCCCATGCGGCGGAAGAACAGCGCCGCGCTCTTGATGGTCGCCTGCACGGTGTGGCGGGGGTTCAGCGACTCGTAGGGGTTCTGGAACACGATCTGTATGCGTCGGCGCTCCTCTTTGGAGCGCTGCCGGGCGAGCGGCTCGAGGGCCCGGCCGTCGAAGCTCAGCCGCCCGCCTGCGGGCCGGTGCAGTCCCACGATGCAGCGGGCGATGGTCGTCTTGCCGCTGCCAGACTCGCCGACGAGAGCCAGGCACTCTCCCATCTCCATCGTGAACGTCACGCCGTCGGCGGCAACCACCTCGCGGTCGCGGCTGCCGAAGGTGGCCCGCAACGACTCGACGTCGAGCAGCGGCTGTACGCCAGAGCCGTCCGGCGGGTCCGGCAGGCTGCGGCGGCGGATCGTCACTTCGGGCGTCTCCTGCCAGCGAATGCACCGAACTCTGCGCCCCGTACCTGCTTCGGTCAAGGCGGGCACCCCCTCATCGCAGGCTGCGACCCGCATCGAGCATCGGGGGGCGAAGGCGCAGCCGCTTGGCCGGTCGCCCACTCCCACCGCTACTCCGGGGATCCCCGAGAGGGCCCTCGGCTCCACATGGTCGGGCACCGACGAGATGAGCCCGTGGGTGTAGGGGTGGCGGGGATCGCCGATCAGCGCGCCGGTCGGGCCCTCCTCGACGTAGGCCTTCACCGATATCTCCAGCGTGGCCGTGCGGATCACCCGAGCGATTCCCGGCGCCTGGATGACCGCGATCCCCACGACGACCAGCACGGGGCTCGCACCTGCGCCGGCCGCCAGCAGCAGCAGGAACAGGATCGGCGGGAAGGCGAGCAGCACGTCCATGGCTCGCATTAGCACCGGGTCGACAAGCGACCGCGAGTAGCCCGCGACCAGGCCGATGGTCGCACCGAGCGCGTAACCGAAGATCGTGGCGAGACCGGCCAGGACCACCACGCTGCGCCCCCCAGCGAGGATCCGGCTGAGAACGTCTCGCCCCAGGAAGTCAGTACCGAGCAGGAAGTCGCCGCCGGGTGGGCTGTAGGGCAGTCCGGGCAGCTCAGTCGACGAGTAGGGGGAGAAGAATGGTCCGGCGACCGCCACTCCCAGAACAAGGACGAGCGCGAACAGGCTGAGCTTTACCGACCAGGACCGAGCGAAGCGCGGCATCCGCCACCAACTCCGGCCCGAGACGCTGGTGCTCACTGCAGCCCCGTCCGCAGCTTGGGGATCACGAGCACCACGAGAATGTCCGCGAGGATGTTGATAGCGATGTAGAGCAAGGCCACGTACATGACGATGGCCTGCACCACCGGTATGTCTCGCACTCCGACCGCGTCCACGAGCGACCTCCCCAGTCCCGGGTAGGTGAACACGGTTTCGACGATGACGACGCCACCCACCAGCCACAGCACCGTCAGCGCCATCACCTGGATGGTCGGGGCGAGGGCGTTAGGCAGCACGTGTCGCAGTATCACCCGCCTCTCGCCGATGCCTTCCAGGCGGGCCATTCGCACGTAGTCGGAGCGAAGCACATCCACCACCCCCGCCCGCACCATGCGGATGTTGTAGGCCAGCCCGGCGAGCAGCAGCGTCACCACCGGCAGCACCAGCACCTCCGGTTCGGCCAGCGGGCTCTCTCCGGGCCGCACGATGGACACGGGCGGAAGAAGCCCGAGCGATATCGCCAGGAAGGCGGCCAGCAGCGTCCCGGTCACGAACTCGGGCAGGGCGATGGCTCCGAGGGTCGTACCGGTGATGACGTTGTCGCTGAGCTTGCCGCTGCGGACGCCGGCCAGCACCCCCAGAGCGAGCGACAGCGGCAGCATTATCACGATCGTGATCCCCGCGAGCACCACGGTGTTCCACACGCGGCCGGAGATCAGCTCCGTGACCGGCATTCGGGCCGCGAAGGAGTTGCCGAGGTCGCCCCGCACGAAGTCGCCCAACCAGTCGGCGTACTGTGCGACCAGGGGGCGGTCGAGCTCCAACTCGGCCCTGACCGCGGCGATCGCCTCAGGCGTGGCCCGCCGTCCGAGGATGGCTGTGGCCGTGTCGCCGGGCAGGATCTGGGTGGCCGCGAACACCAGTACCGACACCACCCAGGCCAGCAGCAGGCCGGCCACCCCCTCCAGCCCGACGCAGAAGGGACAACGTCTCAGGTTGTCACAGCAGGGTGAGGACGTGGGGAGCCCCGAGGCCGCAGGGGGCGGCGAGAGGTGAGCAACGAGCGCGCCCGCCGGCGACGAACCGAACGGGAGGCCCGGCGTGCCTCCCAGCAGATGCGCGAGGGCGGGGTGGCCACGGGGGTGTTCAAGGTGCCGGACTGCTTCTGTCCGCTCGATGTGGAGCGGGCGGTGAACGGATTGCTGGTGGGGTTCTCCGCGCTGCCGGCCCAGGACCAGCGGCGGCAGTCCGAGGCCTTCGCTGCCGCGTTGGCCGATGCGGTGTTCGACTACGCCGGCTTCGCCGAGGCGTTGGCGGTGTCGTCGTCGGCGCTCAACTGGCGCTGCGTGCATGGCGATGTGCACCTGTCGGCGTTGATGCCCGGCTGAGCCCGCCGGCGATCGCGGGCGCCCGCCCGCTGCTAGAGTCATCTCAGTGAATGACGGCCACTTCCCAGCTTCGGGCCAACCGGCCAGCGGCGCGCCGGCGGCGCCATTGCTGGCGCGGCCCTACGTTGTGGTGGGAGAGTTGCCGGAGGCGATGGCCGAGCCCGGCGGTCGCGGCGCCCACTACTGGCCGGTGCTCCAGCTCATCAAGGACTGGAACAATCAGCGCGACGCGAGGGAGCGGATGCTCGCTGGCGGGCTTCCAGCTGACACCGACGCCACTACGGCGGCCAAGGTCGCTGCGGTGGTCCACGCCCTGTGCGCACGCGACGGCCACCCGGTGCCGCCCTGGGTGATGCAGGCGCGCTCCCCCGTGGAGGTGCCGCTGGTGCCCGCCGCGGACCTGGCGTCGCCGTTCGGCCAGCGGATGCGCCAGAGCGCCCCAACGGTGTGCGGCTACCACCGGGTCTACTTCTCGGCGGCGACCCTCGACTCGACATGACCGACGGCGGCGGCGACAGCCGGCCCAGCCGCCGCTTCGATGCCGCCGTTGTCCGGCGCCTCTTAGACGGGTTGTCGTCGCATCTGCGCAGCGCCGGGTCCTACAACCACAACCTCATGATCGTGGGAGGGGCGGCCTTGGCGCTGCTGTGGGAGGACCGCCTGACCCGCGATGTCGATGTGCTGGAGCACCGCTTCCGATGGGGGCACGACTCCCCCGCTGAGCGCCACACCGGCGCTGTGGACTTCATCTCGATGCGCATCCCCGGGGAGATGGACAGAGCCGCCCGGCTTGTGGCCGAGGCAGAGAACCTTCCCCGGAACTGGCTCAACGGGGCGGCCGCCATCTTCACCCCCGACTGCGACCTCGAGTCCCAAGAGCTCTACCGCAGCGACTGTCTCGCGGTGTCGGCCCCGTCGCGGCGCGTCATGCTTGCGATGAAGCTGCACGCGGGCCGCGAAGTAGACCTCGAAGACGCAGCCCGTCTGGCGACAGAAACCGCCACGACTGACGCCGCGCAGCTCCAGGCCCTGGTAGAGCACGCCTACGGCCCCGGAGCAGTGACGGCCGACACTGCCAGCTTCGCCGAGCGCGCTCTGACGCTGGCTCATCAGGAACTCCCGTACGAGCGCCCAACGGCCGGGCGGCCTCCAGGGGGAGCACCCGACCGCGGCCGCGAATTCGGCCTCGGGATCTGAGCGGGGCCCACGGATGTGGGACCGCCGACAGTCGCGGCGTTGTGGTGCGGCCTCGACGCGCTCACCGCGGAGCTGGGCTGGGATTGCCCGTATTGCGCTGGCTGTCTCTCGTCGGACGTGAGGCCCGTGGAGGGCGGCGCTGCTGAGGGCCTGGTGAACGTGGTGGAGGCCTGGTGCGAGGTGTGCTGCGTCCGTTGGTTCCCGCCGAGGGAGCTGCGCCGGTCCCGGCCGCAGGCCTCGTCCGCCTGAGAGCACGGCGTCGTCGGAGCGCCGGCCGCTGCGTTGTTGCGGGCAGGAGGCCTCTCGCCTGTAGCGGCCGCTACACGAACAAGAGCGGGAGACGGGGCGCTGTGTGTCGCCGTCGCCCTAGTGCCTCTGCGGCGGTCACAGGCCGATGCCTCGGTCGTCGCCGCGTCGCCGGTCGCTGCCGCGGCGACGTTGCGCTTCCCGGTCCTCGAGCTGGGCCACCAGCAGGGCCAGAACCTGACGGTCCTTGGGGCGGTTGGCGGCGGTCTTGGAGCGCACGATGACGGCCAGGTCGGCGCAGCGGACCGGCAGCACGTCGCCGTCCACCTCGATGAGCACGGTGTGGGCGTCCTGGGCCAGCTCGTCGTAGCCGCCGGCGACGCCGACTGGCTCGAAGCACAAGTCGAAGTCGCCGTCGTCGCATCTGAGGTTCAAGACCGCTGCCCGGGCCAGGGACTCGGCGTCGTGGGCGAACGGGAAGCTCTCGTCGCCGACTCGCACCTGTGCGCCGAGGTCCTCCAGGGCGCCGGACAGCCTCCGGAGGTTCTCTGGGTCGCGGGCGGGTGTGACATCGACGTCCTCGCTGGCATAGCCCAACTGGAACCGCTGCTGCTCGACCGCCCAGCCGCCGATGGCGACGAACTCGACGCCACGGCGTACGAGCGCTGCCGGGATGCGGCCGAGGTCGGAGTCCCCCCCCGCCGTCCGTTGTTGCCACGGCCCTCAGCCGCCGGCGAAGATCTCGCGGGCGCGCTGCATCCGGCGGCGGTGTCGCTCGGGGTGGGCCAGCGCGCTGAGGTGCAGCCCGTCGTCGTGGTCGTCGTACACCTCCAGGCGGACGTGTAGCCCGGAGCCGGCTGCGGTCAGCATCGAGGCCAGCTCCCCCACCGGCGGCCGCTGTTCGCCTGTCTGGATGCGTTCCATTGTCGCTGTGTCGGTGCCGCACGCTTGAGCGAAGGCCGCTGTATCGCTCCGGGTTTCCGCTTTGGCTGACCGGACCAGCACCGCTGCCCAGCCGCCGCCGTCGGTGCGACCCTCGGCGGCGCCGAAGGGCCGGCCGGGGGCGGGGTCCTCGCCGTCCCAGTCGGGCAAGGCCCCCGGCGGTGGGCCCGGTGGGGGCGCTCCCAGTTCCGCTCGGAACGCTCGTGCCGCCGCCAGCGACGAGCGCACCCGGGCTGCCTCGGCGGGGTTGGCCCGCGGGCCGGTGTAGAGGCCGTCGGGAGCGCCGGGGCCGGCTCGCAGCTCCAGCCCCGAACCGTTGAGGATGCGCTCCACCGTGTCCATGGTGGGGTCGAGATCTCCTGCCTCGATCCGTCGAACCAGCTCCGAGGCGCACCCGGACGCGTCGGCCAACTCCCCCAGCCCCACGTCCAAGGCCTCGCAGGCCGTGCGCAACACGACGGCGGCGAGCAGGCTGCCCTCGCTGAGCGGGTGGGCGGGCTCGTGGAGCATCTCGCCTCCGAGGCTACCGGGCCCGACCGACCTGGTCGTCGCCGAAGTCCCCGGCCCGACGCAGAAGGGACAACGTCTCAGGTTGTCACAGCTAGCGGGCTCATCCGCCCGCCCTTGGGGCTCAGCCGGAGTTGCCCTGCTGGCGCAGGAAGCGCTCGAACTCGGCGCCCAGATCGTCGGGACTGGGGACGCTGCGCTTGGCCCGGGCGTCGGCGCGGGCCTCCAGGCGCCGCACGTAGGCCACCACGTAGTCGTCGGAGTTCATGGCGTCGTTGACCCGCTGCTCCCACTCCTCGGCGGCCTCGTCGAGCTCCGCCCAGCCGGTGGGGATGCCCGTCACTCGCTCGAAGCGCTCCAGCAGGGCGCGGGCCCCCTTGGGATTGGGGGCGCCCGAGACGTAGTGGGGGACCGCGACCCGCAGCGACACCGCCGGAACCCTGAGTTTCTCGAAGCGCTCGTGCAGCACGCCCACTATGCCGGTCGGGCCCTCGTAGCTGGGCCGGTCCAGGCTCCAGGCTTTGGCCAGGCCGGCATCGGTAGTGGAGCCCGTCACCAGGAAGGGCCGGGTGTGGGGTGTGTTGGCGATGTGGGCGCCCACGGTCACCAGCGCTGAAGCCTCGGTGCGAGACGCGAGATCGACGATCACGTCTGCGTAGGTTCGCCAGCTCAGCTGAGGCTCCGCGCCCACCACCAGCACCAGGTCGTGCTGCCCGTCGGGCGGGCGCAGCACGTGGACGTCGTTGGCGGGCCACACGACCTCCCGGCGGTCGTCTCGCAGCATGACGGTGGGCCGCTGCTCGGCGAAGTTGAAGAACTCCTCGGGGTCGATGTGCGCCACCCGGATCGAATCGCTGCGCTCGCTCAGCCACTCGAGGGCGCTCGTCGCCGCGCCCCCCACGTCGAACCAGCCCTGGAAGGCGGTCACCAGCATCGGCGACCGCAGGTCGGGCAGGGTCGCCTCCCACACCAGGTAGCTCACCCCTCCAGCATGGCGCGGATCGCACCCCGATCGCACCCCGATCGCACCCCGATCGCACCCCGATCTCACCCCGATCGCAGCCCGGGCGGCTGCGGCGTTGGACGCAGGCGACGGTTCAGCTAACCTCTGTGGCCGTGACCACCTTCGCCGGCCTCCTGCTTCTCGTGTAGGCGAGCGCCACATATCGGTGCTCGCCGAATCCCCTCGTGCCGCCGGCCGGGGGGATTCGTGCTTGTTGGGGCCGGTTCCGGCCCGCCCCGACCGAACCCCGAACCCGAACCCCGAATCCGAACCCGAACCCCGAACCCGTCCCGACCGAACCCCGAACCCGAACCCCGAATCCCACGACCATCCAGCCGCACCGAGGACCACGATCATGCCCACGCCCAAGCCCATGCCCTTCACGAAGTACCGGCCCTATCCCGCGGTGGAGCTTGCGGACCGCACCTGGCCGGACCGGCGGATCACCAAAGCGCCGCTGTGGTGCTCGGTCGACCTGCGCGACGGCAACCAAGCCCTCGTCGAACCGATGGACATCGGGCGCAAGCAGCGCATGTACGACCATCTCGTCGATATGGGCTTCAAGGAGATCGAGGTCGGCTTCCCGGCCGCGTCCCAGCCGGACTTCGACTTCTGCCGCAAGCTCATCACCGAGGACCTGATCCCCGACGGCGTCACCATCCAGGTGCTCACCCAGTCCCGCGGCGAGCTGATCGACCGCACCTTCAAGGCGGTGGAGGGCGCCCCGAGCGCCATCGTGCACCTCTACAACTCCACATCTGTCACCCAGCGCCGGGTGGTGTTCCGCACCGATCGGGCCGGCATCATCGCCATCGCCGGAGCCGGCGCCGAGCGGTGCATGCGCAACCTCGAGGCTCTCAGGGAGGCCGGGGGCGGCCACGGCATCCGCTTCGAGTACTCCCCCGAGAGCTACACGGGGACCGAGCCCGACTTCACCATCAAGGTGTGCGAGGCGGTGATGGACGTGTTCGGCCCCACGCCGGACTGGCCGCTGATCCTGAACCTGCCCGCCACCGTGGAGATGTCCTCGGCCAACCTCTACGGCGACATGATCGAGCACTTCCACCGCAACATCCGCGACCGCGGCTCGATCGTGCTCTCCCTGCACCCCCACAACGACCGGGGCACCGCGGTGGCCGCGGCCGAGTTCGGCATCATGGCCGGCGCCGACCGGGTGGAGGGCACCCTGTTCGGCAACGGCGAGCGCACCGGCAACGTGGACGTGGTCACCATCGCGCTCAACCTGTTCACCCAGGGCGTTGACCCCGAACTTGACATCAGCGACATCGAGGAGGCCCGCCGGGTCTTCGAGTACGCCAACCGAATGACCGTGCCCGAGCGGCACCCGTACGTCGGCGACCTCGTGTACACCGCATTCTCGGGCAGCCACCAGGACGCCATCAAGAAGGGTATGGCCGCCGTCTACGACGTGGCCCCGGGCGAGCCGCTGACCGGGGACTACGACGTGTGGGACGTGCCCTATCTGCCGGTCGACCCCCGCCACCTGGGCCGCAGCTACGAGGCGGTGGTGAGGGTCAACAGCCAGTCCGGCAAGGGCGGGGTGTCCTACGTGCTGCTGCACGAGTACGGCCTGGACCTGCCCCGCGGCCTGCAGGTGGACTTCTCCAAACAGATCCAGACCGTCACCGAGGACACCGGCACCGAGATCACCTCCTACGAGATCCACCGCCGCTTCGTGGCCTCCTACGTCGAACCGGAGAGGCTCTGGGTCGAGCTGATCGGACACCGGGCCACCACCGACACCATCGGAGCAGCCCGCACCGACCTTGAAGCCCGCCTGCGAGTGAGCGGCGTCGAGCGGACGATCTCTGGAACCGGCAACGGCCCCATCGACGCGTTCGTGTCGGCGATGCAGACCAACGGCCTGTTTGCGGGCAAGATCGTCGACTACTACGAGCACGCCATCGGCACCGGCAGCGACGCCACCGCCGCGGCCTATGTGGAGGTCGACACCGGGGACCGTGACCCCACGTGGGGCGTGGGCCTGCACGAGTCGATCGTGTCGGCCTCGCTGAGGGCAGTGGTGAGCGCCGTCAACCGCATGCACACCGCGGGCGTGCTGGGCTGACAACACGGCATACCGCTCCGGCGGACAGACTGGGGTCATGGCCTTCTCGCTGATCCGCCTCAACTTCATGTCGCCGGACCCCTGCGACGGGCAATCCATGAGCGACCGGTACCGGGCCGGACTGGAGATCGCCCGCTACGCCGACGGCCACGGCTTCAACGCCGTCTCGTTGGAGGAGCATCACATCAGCCCCGTGGCGTGGTGCCCCACACCGCTGCTCAACGCGGCCATGATCCTGTCGAGCACCGACAGTCTCCTGGTCACGATCTCGGCGCTGCTGGTTCCGCTGCACGACCCGATCCGGGCCGCTGAGGACATCGCGGTGATCGACCTGGTGAGCAGGGGCCGGCTGGTGATCGTGACCGGACTCGGCTACCGGCCCGTGGAGTACGCCGCGCTGGGCAAGGAGTGGAAGCGCCGGGGCAAGGCCCTCGACGAGGCGCTGGAGGTGATGCTCACCGCCTGGAAGGGCGAGCCCTTCGAGCACAACGGCGAGACGGTGCAGGTGCTGCCCATGCCCTACACCCGGCCCCATCCCATGATGCTGGTGGGCGGATCGTCCCCCGCGGCGGCCCGGCGGGCGGCCCGGCTGGGGCTGCCCATGCAGCTTCCCGGCCAGTTCGGTGAAATCGAGGCGCTCTACCACGCCGAGTGCGAGCGCCACGGCACGCAGGGCTTCTGCATCGCCCCCGACAACGTGGTGATGCTGAACGTCGCCGAGGATCCCGACCGGGTTTGGGCCGAGCACGGGGACTGCCTCATGCTGGAGGCCATGACCTACAGGGGCTGGCAGCCCCCCGGCCAGACGTCGGCGGTGTGCTCCAAGGCCACCACCGTCGAGGAGCTGCGTGCCGAGGGCATCTACCGGGTGCTCACCCCGACCGAGGCCGTCGACCTGGCCCGCAGCACCGGCACCCTCGCCCTGCACCCCCTGGTCGGTGGCATGCCGATCGACGAGGCCTGGTCCAGCGTCCAGCTGGCCGCAGAGCAAGTCCTCCCCGCTCTGGCAGACTCTTAGGCACTCAACGACAGGGGGTGCCCATGGACTACCGCAATCTGCTCTATGAGCGTGACGACCGATATGTGACCATCACGCTCAACCGGCCCGAGCGGCGCAACTGCCTGTCGTCGGAGTTGCTCGGCGAGCTCGACGACGCCCTGCGGGCAACCGGCGCCGACGGTGAGGTGGCCGGCGTGGTGCTGGCCGCCAACGGGCCCGTGTTCTCCTCGGGGCACGACCTGGCCGAGATGGCGGCCATGGGCGAGGCCGATCTGCACGAGCTGTTCACCCTGTGCACGTCGGCCATGACCGCCATGGCCGAGGTCCCTCAGGTGGTGGTGGCCAAGGTGCATGCCCTGGCCACCGCGGCTGGAGCCCAGCTGGCGGCCAGCGCGGACCTGATCGTGGCCGGCACCGACGCCGCGTTCTCCACCCCCGGCGGCAAGGGCGGCCTGTTCTGCCACACCCCGATGGTGGCCGTGGCTCGGCCCCTGGGCCGCAAGCGGGCCGTGGAGCTGGCCCTCACCGGCGACATCATCGACGCGGCCACCGCGCTCGACTGGGGTCTCGTCAACCGGGTGGTGCCGCCCGATCAGCTGGACGAGGCCACCATGGACCTGCTGGGCCGGGCCACCCGGGGCAGCCGCTACGCCAAGGGCATCGGCAAGCAGACCCTCTATGCGCAGATGGACATGGGTGTCGGCGACGCCTACAAGCTCGCCGTCGACGTGATGGCGGCCAACGCGGCCCGCGGCGACGGTGCGGAGTGGCCCAAGGCGTTCATCGAGAAGCGCCGCCCCGTCTGGACCCACACGGAGTAGCCGCGCCGCGGGCGCGACTGCGGCTGGGAAGGTTCAGCGGCCGTCCACCGACCAGTGCCACGGCTCGCTGGGGAGGTTCTTGAAGCCGAACTGGGGAGCGATGCGCTGCAATGCCTGGAACACCGCACTGCTGCGGCTGGTGATGAGCCGGCCGGAGTTGGTGAAGTCGATGGCCAGCCCCTTCTCGTGGTTGCTGCGGCCCGGACGGGCCGTCGGAGGCCGGCACTGGTGCGATGGCATCTGCCATACTGCGTAGTTAGAGGCGCCGCAGTGGGACCGCCGCAGTTCGATCTGTCTCTGGTGGCTGCGGTATCCCCAGCCGCCCAGGTCGAAGCCCTCGGCCTCCATGGCTGCGAGCAGACCCTCGGTATTGGCCGCGATCGCTGAATTGACCTTGAAGTCGCGCACCCATTCCAGCGCCAAGCCTGCATCGTCGGGATTCACCGAATCGGCGAGGGCCTGCGAATCGGTGAGGGCCTGCGAATCGGCGAGGGCCTGGCGCCGGGCCTCCTCCTCGGCTCTTCGTCGGGCCTCCTCGGCTCTGCGCCGGGCCTCCTCCTCGGCTCGCTGGCGGGCCAGGGCCTCGGCGATCCGGCGCTCGGCCGCCTCGATCTCCGCGGCGTACGCCGCGTCGATCTCCTTGATTGTCTGGACCTCGTAGAGCCGCCTCTCGACCCGCTCCTCGGCTTCCACCGACAGGGTGGCCTCGCGGTCGACGGCCTCTAGCAGATCAGCGAGTATCAGGGTCGTTTCCCGGCGGCGGGCTTGGGCTTCGGCGGCCGCTTCAGCGGCCTCGAGACGCCAGCGCTCCAGTTCCTCGCCCAGCCGGCGCAGATCGTCGATGTCGTCGATCCGGCTGCCGGTGGCGAATCCGGCCAGGGCCTCCTCGCGGGCGTTCTCCCATGGGTCGGCGCCGAGGATGCTCAGCGTGCCGGCGGGATCTTGGAACGACACATACGACTCGATCACCGCCTCCCGCAGACCCTCCTGGGTGGCGAGCAATTCCTCCTCGAGTTCAGCGATCTTCGTCTCGGCCTCGGCCACGACGGCCTCCGCGTCGGCCACGGCCCGCTCGGCCTCATCGAGGGCGGTCTGCTGGGCGTCTACCGCGGCCTGTGCCTTGTTGAGAGCGTCGATCAGGTCATCGGCCTCGGCCGTGGCCGCGTCCAGGCCGTCGCCGGCGTCGGCCGCCGCCTGCTGCAGCTCCCGGCGCCTGGTCTCGCGATCCTCGATGACCTCCTCGTCGCTCTGCGCGGCCACCGGGCCGGCCAAAGCCGCCACCGCAACCGCGAGCAGCAGCCCGAGCACGCCCAGAGGCCGAGCGGCTAGGCAGCGGAGCGAGGGGAGGCGGCAGGAGGATCTCACGGTCATGGTGTTGTCACCGCCCGCCAAGAACCCTCAAGACGCTACCAGCACGATCCGGGCGGGCCGCGGCAAGGGCTGGGCCCCCGCCGGCGTCTGAACGCGATTCCTTGTCGCAATGACAGGAGAACGCGACGATTTCACCCTGCGGGGCGTCAGTGGCGGTAGGGGATCGGCATCGACGCGCTCGGGGGCGGCGTCGTCTTGATGTCCGGGGGCGGCGCGTTCCACTCCGGGTACTTGCGCACCGCGTTGGCCCGGTACTTCTCGGTGGAGTGGACCCTGTCGGGGTCGAACTCGGGGATCACCTGATCGCCGAAGATCTCGATCATCTCGAGGATCTCCTCGTACTCGAAGCCCTCGTTGGGCAGGCCGAACACCAGCTGGTCGGTGCCCACCGCCACGTACGACTTCTCCAGCTGCTCGCAGACCTCCTCGGGCGTTCCGCACAGCATGTAGCCCGCGTCGATGGCGAAGTCGAGGGTGGCCTCGTCGGGCAGCCCCAGCGGCGGCTCCGGCCAGGTGGGGGAGGCCTCGCGCTTGGGGATGGTGTCGTGATAGAGGCACACCATCGAGTACAGGTAGCCCCGGCCGTTCATCAAAGCGATCTCCCGGGCCCGGTCGCGGTCCTCCAGGCAGATCAGGGCGTTGGTCATCATCACGTTGTCGTTCATGTACGAGCCGTGGGGCTCGGCGCACCCCGCGATGGCCTCCTTGTAGCTGTCGATGCGGCCCTTCAGTGCAGTAGCGGGCTCGAAGTTGAAGGCGATCGCGCCGATGCCCATGCTGCCGGCGACCGCGAAGGTGGCCAGGTTGCCGCAGGCCACCCACAGGGGCGGGTGGGTGCCGTCGAGGGGCTTGGGGAGGACGTTGTGGTTGGGCGGCACCCGGAAGTGCTCTCCCTCGTAGGAGTAGTCCCGCTGGGCCCACATCCGGGGGATCTCGGCGATGGCCTCGTTCCACATCGCCTTGGTCTCGGAGGTGAGCGTGCCGTTGAACGCGGCCACCTCGTGGCTGCCCGCGCCCCGCCCGGTGCCGAACTCGAAACGGCCCTCGCAGAAGTGGTCGAGCATGGCGGCCCGCTCCGCGATGCGCACCGGGTGCTCCTTGGAGGTGGGCAGGCTGGTGATGGCCGTGCCCAGGTGGATGTAGTCGGTCTGCGCGGCGATCCAGCCGATCATCACCTCGGGAGCCGACAGGTGGCTGTACTCCGTGAGGCAGTGGTGCTCCCCGAACCAGGCGAACTTCCAATGGTGCTTGTCGGCGAGGATCGGGTACGACGCCTCGCGCATCAGCATGAGGTGTTCGTGCTCGGGGACGTGCGCCGACGGCCCGGGGATGTAACCGTTCTGGAAGATCCCGAACTCCATGAACGCTCCCCTCCGACGTTGGTCAGACACAATCGGCTGTCGGGCCGAGGCTAACGGACTGCCGCCCGCCAGTGGCCGGCCCGGCAGGGTCGAGGATGCCCGGCTGTTGCGCTGAGATGGCGATCGGTCCGGTTAGGGTCGATGGGGTGAGCCGTTGGTGGGAGATCGGCGGGGCGGCCCAGAGCGACGTCTACGACGACCGCTGGAAGCGCATGGAGGCCAGGGGCGAATGGGTCCACGGAGAGGCCGACCTGGTGTGCTGGTTCGAGCCCGGCTCGGTGCTGGACGCAGGCTGCGGAACGGGCCGAGTCGCCATCGAGCTCGACCGCCGCGGCATCGATGTCGTGGGTGTGGACGTCGACGCGCCCATGCTGGACGAAGCACGCAGCAAGGCCCCGCGTGTTCCATGGATCCTGGGCGATCTCATGGACGTGGAGATTGCCGAACCGGCCCCGGCGATGGCCAGGCGGGAGTTTGATCTGGTCGTGATGGCGGGAAACGTGATGGTGTTCGTGGAGATCGGCACCGAGGCGGCGGTGGTGGCCAACATGGCCGGGCACCTGGCTCCGGGCGGCCGGCTCGTGACCGGTTTCCGCATGGGGCTCACGCCGCTGACATTCGCCGGCTACGACCGGTTCGCCGCCGACGCCGGCCTTGAGTTGGAGCACCAATGGACGACCTGGGACCGCGAGCCCTACAACGGCGGCAGCTACGCGGTGGCGGTTCACCGCCGGCCGCCGGCCGCGTGAGGGCCGCGGCGGACGACCACGCCCTCGCGGCCCGTCTCGCTGACGACACCGGCCGGTTGCTGCTCGATCTGCTGGACGACCCTTCGGCGCCGCGGGGCTGGGGGTTGGAGACCGCGGGCGACCGGCACGCACACGAGTTCCTCACCGAAGAACTGCGCCGTCACCGGCCCGATGACGCTGTGCTGTCCGAGGAGGGTCGAGACGACGGGCGGCGCTTGGACGCCGAACGGGTGTGGATCCTCGACCCGCTCGACGGCTCCAGCGACTTCGGCGTGTCCGGGGCGTGGTCGGTGCACGTGGCGCTGTGCCGGCGCGGTGTGCCCACCGCCGCGGCGGTGGCCGTGCCCGCGTGGGACACGACGTTCGCGACCGATCCGCCGCCGCGGCCGACCATGTGCCGCGTCGGGCGCCGCAGGGTGGTGGTGGCCAGGTCCCGGGGCCACATCGACGGCCGCACGCTGACCCAGAGCCTCGACGCCGAGGTGCTGGCCATGGGCTCGGCCGGGGTCAAAGCGATGGCGGTGGTGCGCGGAGAGATGGACGCCTATGTCCATGCGGGCGGGCTCTACGAGTGGGACACGTGCGCCCCCGCCGCGGTGGCGCTCGCCGCGGGCCTGCACGTCTCGTGCCCCGAAGGCGCGCCGCTGCGGTTCAACAACCCGAACCCGCACACGCCCGGGCTCGTCATCTGCCGCCCCGACTTCGCTGAGGAGCTGCTCGAAGCCCTCGCTCCGGTCACCCGTCGGCGGCGAGCCTCAGCGCGCCGGGGACGGCCTCCAGCCTGATCGGTACCGTCCCGATCGCCTCGCCGTCGCCGACGAGTTCCATGGGCTCACCCTCGATGACAACGGTGCGCCCTCGCAGCATGTGTACCTGAGGGTGGCCCACATGGCCCCCGTCGAACACCTTCGGCAGCAGGCGCAGCATGGTGGTGCGGCTCGCGGGGCCGACCACCGCGACGTCCAGCAGTCCGTCGCACGGGTCCGCGTCGGGGCAGATCGCCATGCCGCCGCCGAACGTCGGCGTGTTGGCCACCGCGTAGAGGGCGCTGCGGTATTCGTGCCGCTGCCCATCGACGGTGACGGCCAGCCTGCGGTGGCGCAGGCTTGGCATGGTGAGAAAGGTGGCCACTGTGTAGCGACTCGGACCCTTGGGGAAGCGCAGCCGATCCGCCCGAGCGTTCACATCCACACTGAACCCGCCGGTCACGTTGAACGTCACCCACCTTTGACGGTCGGTGCGAATGGCGTCCACGGGCCGGGACGGGCCCAGGGCCCTGGCCGCGGCCTCCTCGACGCCGGCGCCGAACAGGCCGAAGGCCCGGGCGAAGTCGTTGCCGGTTCCTACCGGCACTATTCCGAGGACGGCGCCGGTCCCGGCCGCTCCCTGGACGGCCAGGTGAACCGTTCCGTCGCCCCCCACGGCAATGAGCCGCTCGGCGCCGGCTGACACCGCGGCCCGGGCCGCAGCCGCCGACCCCTCCGCGGAGGCCCCGCTGATGTCAACCGGTGTGTGGCCGGCCTGCTCGATCACCCGGCGCACGATGGGGCCGGCCGCGGCGGCGCGGCCCCTGCCGCCCCGGGGGCTGACGAGAAGATGGACCTCGGCCACGGCGATTGGTCTAGCACCCCGCCGATTCCCGCGCCCGCCGCGGGCCAGAGAGCGGGCCAGGATCCGCAGGCCCTCGGCCGGGCCGGCCAGCGCCCAGAAGCCGGCCGCACCGGCGGCACCGACCAGCGGCACGCCGAGGACGAGAACGTCCCGTGCCGGGGTGGCCCCCGCCGAGGACGAGATCGTCCCGGCTCACGCTCCGACGCCTCGGCGCCGGGCCGCGAACCGCTCTCTGATCTCGACAGCGCTCCACGCCCCGACCCCGCCGACCGCCACGGTACCCAGCATCCACAGCCACGCCGTGAACGATGGTGCGTCGAGCTGGAAGAACTCCCGGAGGGGCGGCCAGGCCATCGCCACCCCGTAGGACGCGGCCATGGCGGCGGCCAGACCCACCTTCCAAGGCCGCAGCGGGCGGCTGATGAGCAGCAGTATCACCAGGCCGAGGCCCAGCAGCGTCATGGTGGCCGACGTGCGGGCCTCGTCGAGGGTGACGCTGTCGAGGCGGCGCACGATCTCATAGAGGGCGAACGTCGCGGTCCCGGCCACCGCGCCCGCCGGCAGCGAGAAGCGCAGCACGCGGCCCAGGAAGCCGGGCCTGACCAGGCGATCGTCGGCGGCTAGGGCCAGGAAGAATCCGGGCACGCCGACAGAGAACGTGCCGATCAGCGTCAGATGGCGGGGCAGGAACGGGAACGGCGAGCCGGCCACACCGATCAGCACGGTGAGCAGCACCGCGTAGGCCGCCTTGGTGACGAACAGGTTCGCGACCCGCTCGATGTTGTTGATCACCCGGCGGCCCTCGGCCAGCACGCGAGGGAGCGTCGCGAAGCGATTGTCGAGCAGCACGAGCTGGGCGACGGCCCTGGCTGCGGAGGACCCGGTGCCCATGGCGATGCCCATGTCGGCGTCCTTGAGGGCGAGCACGTCGTTGACGCCGTCGCCGGTCATGGCCACCGTGCGCCCCCGGGACTGCAGGGCGTGCACCATGGCCCGCTTCTGGTGCGGGTCGACCCGCCCGAACACGGTGATCGACTCCAGGGCATCGGCCAGATCGTCGGGATCGTCGGGAAGCAGGCGGGCATCGAATGCGGGCACATGCAGCCGGCCCCCGGCGCCGGCCCCACCTTCGGCGTCGCCCTCCGGATCGCCGGTGATGCCGGCTCGGTGGGCGACCGCGGCCACGGTGGCCGGGTGGTCGCCCGAGATGACCTTCAGGTCGACGCCCTGATCGCGGAAGTAGGCGAAGATCTCCGCAGCGTCGGAGCGGACCGTGTCGCCGAGATACACCAGGCAGACCGGCTCCCGGTCCTCGGGCAGGCTGTCGTCGGAGGGCTCGGGAACCTCGGAGCGGGTCACCACCAGCACCCTGTCGCCGTCGGCGGAGGCTGCCGCGGCCTTGGCCCCGGCCGCGTCGCTCGCGTCACCGGCCCCCAGCAGCACGTCGGGCGCGCCAAGGTGATAGGTGCCCCGACCCTCGAAACTGGCCGCGGCCCACTTGCGCGACGACGAGAACGGCACGCTGCGGCGCAGCTCCCATCCGTCGGGTCGGCCGCCCACCGCGGCGGCGACGGCGGCCAGCGTGGCGTTGGGGGCCGCGTCGGCCGAGGCCAGCGCCGCGAGCGCCTCGGTGGCGTCGGACCCGGTGGCCGAGCCGAGCGGCTCCGCGTGCCCGAATGAGATCTCCCCGGTGGTGATGGTCCCCGTCTTGTCGAGGCACAGCGTGTCCACCCTCGCCAGCAGCTCCACCGACGCCAGTTCCCTGGCCAGCGCCTGGCGGCGGGCCAGGGCGATGACTCCGGTGATGAACGCGAGGCTGGTCAGCAGCACCAGCCCGTCGGGCACCATGGCCACCGCCGCGGCGACCGTGCCCTGCAGGGCCTCCTGCCAGCGGTCCTCGGTCGCCAGCAGCCGGGCTAGCAGCAGCACTGTCGCCAGCGGGATGATCCATGTGAGGCGGCGCAGGATCACATTGACTCCGCTCTTGAGTTCGCTTCCGGCCAGCTTGAACTGGCGGGCCTCATCCGACAGCCGGGCTGCGTAGGACTCGTTGCCGATGGCGGTGGCCCGGCACCAGCCCGCGCCCGCGCTCACGAACGACCCCGACATCACGCTGTCGCCGGGGGCCTTGTAGACGGGGTCGCTCTCCCCGGTCAGCAGTGACTCGTCGACCTCGAGGCCCCGGGCCGCCACCACCTCGCCGTCGACCACCACCTGGTCGCCGGGCTGCAGTTCCAGAATGTCGTCGGCCACCACTTCGCTGGTGCCCACCTGGCGCGTTTGCCCCTCGCGCACCACCCGGGCCCGAGGTGCCGACAGCACGGCCAACCGGTGCAGGGTGCGGCGGGCTTTGAGCTCCTGGGCGATGCCGATGAGGCTGTTGGACACCACGACCCCCGCGAACAGCGCGTCGGCCGGGAAGCCCGCCACCATGATGAGCACGAACATCGAGCCGATGATGGCGTTGACCGGGGTGAGCACGTTGTGGCGCACGATCTCGCCCACCGTGCGCACCGGGGCGTCGGGAACGTTGTTGGTGCGCCCCTCGAGCACCCGCCGGCTGACCTCGGCGGCGCTGAGCCCCCGGGGTGCGCCGCTGAAGCTGTCCACAGCCTCGCTCATGACGCGCCGACGGTAGCGCCTAGCCGGCGCGGCCGACTGACGAACATTCGGCGACTCTGCCCGCCGGCTGGTGGGTTTCTGCGGGAGGTTCGACTCGGCCTGGACCGGTCACACTCTCTCGACTCGCCTGAAGGCCTCGCCGTAGCGCAGACCGGCCCGGCGCCCCGCGGCGCCGCACTTCTCGAAGACCCCGGCCCCGAAGGCGGCCCGGTCCGCTCCGTCGTCGGCGGGGTCGATCCCGTGCGTGCTCTGGAACTGGCTCTCGTGCGCGAGCAGGGCGCTCACCTTGGCCTCGATGTGCCCGCCGGCCACCTGCTCCACATGGTCGGGCTCCTCGCATTCGAACAGCAGCAGCTCCGAGGGCCGATGGTGTCCGATCCCGTGCTGCTTGAAGAAGTGGGGGTCGCGGGCGGCCACCAACGCGTCCATGCACAGGAACCCCGCGGCCCGGTGGTCGGGGTGCAGGCGCCACCGCTTGAACGGGTCGTGGCCCAGGAGCACCTCTGGGCGCAGCTCCCGGATGATCCGGGCCATCCGGCCGCGCAGGGCCATGGTCACCTCCAGCTCCCCGTCCACCTCCCCAAGAAAGCGCACTTCACCGGTGGCTCCGAGCCGGTGGGCGGCCTCGGACTGCTCTGCCTGGCGGCGCTCAACGAGGGCTGCGATGTCGGCGTTCGCGTCCCAGGTTCCCTTCGATCCGTCCGTGCACACCAGCAGGCTCACCTCGCAGCCGGCCGCAGCCCATTTGGCCAGGGTCGCCCCGCAGCCGAACTCGATGTCGTCGGGATGGGCGCCGATCGCCAGCGCCCTGCCCGGCACGGGCACGTCGACGGCTGTCACGGGCTCACGACGAGCCCATCGAGCCCTAGGGCGAGGCGGTCCTTCGTCGGCAGGGCCAGCAGGTCTTCGGGGTAGTCGATGTCCGCGGCCAGGGAGTCGTCCTCTACCACAGTCACGCCCAGCCCGAGCCGGCGAGCCTCGGCGACATGCCGCCCGAAGGAGCCCGGACCGTAGGAGAAGCGGAAGCCGGCTGCGGCGGGCACGCACAGCACATTGGAGCCGTCTCGCTGCCGGTCGGGCGTGATCGTCAGTCCCGGGCCGACCGCGGGGCGCAGAGTGCGGGCCAGGGCCAGGTCGGCGTGGGCCACCACCACACGCTCGACCCCGGCCGAGGCCAACTGGTCGACGGCCGCGGAGACCGCAATTGTCAAGCCGGGGCGACCGGCCCGCACGACCGCTGCTCCCAAGCCCAGGGCCCAGTCGGCTACCTCGGCGTCGTCGGTGGCCACATGGACCGGCAGCCCGTCGGCCGCGGCCACCACCCGGCTCGCCATCAGGCGCATCAGATCGCGGCAGCGGGGCTCGCCGAGCATGCCGGTGAGACGCGACAGCGCGCCCGCGAAGGAGCGGATCGGCACGATGATCGCCGTCGTGGGTTCCTCAACTGATTGTCGCAATGCCACTGGGCGCCTCCGGGCATCCGTTCGAGGACTGGGGCGAGTCTAGGGTTGCGGCTGTGAACGTCCGGGTCGCGGTGATCGGGGGTGGGTCGTGGGGCACCACCGTCGCGCATCTCTGTGCTCACAACGCCCCCACCGTCCTGTACGCCCGCGATCCTGCTGTGGCCGACGCCGTGAACTCGACCGGCGAGAACCCCCGCTACCTTGCGGGCCGGGCGCTGCATCCCGATCTGCGGGCCACCTCCGACATCGCCCAGGCCGCGGCCGGCGCCGACGTCGTCGTGATGGGCGTCCCCTCCCACGGCTTCCGGGAGACCCTGGGACTGCTCCGCCCGCACATCGGTGACCGCACACCGGTCGTGTCGCTCACCAAGGGCCTCGAGGGGCACACTCGCAAGCGGATGACCGAGGTCGTCACGGACGAGCTTCCCGGGCGCCCGGTCGGTGTGCTCACGGGCCCGAACCTGGCCAAGGAGATCTTGGCCGGGCACGGCGCTGCGGCGGTTCTGGCCATGGCGCCGGCCGACGAGCCGCTGGCCGACCAGCTCCGGGACACCTTCTGTGCCAACGACTTCCGGGTGTACACCAACACCGACGTCGTCGGCGCGGAGATCGCGGGCGCCACCAAGAACGTGATCGCGTTGGCCGCCGGGATCGCCGACGGACTCGGCGCCGGCGACAACACCCGGGCCGCTCTCATCACCCGCGGCCTGGCCGAGATGACCCGCCTCGGCGTCGCTCTCGGCGGTGACCCCCTCACGTTCGCGGGCCTGGCCGGCATCGGCGACGTCGTGGCCACCTGCGTCAGCACCCAGAGCCGGAACCGCCACGTGGGCGAGCGCCTGGGACGGGGCGAGACCATCGGTGAGATCGTGGCGTCCATGGACCAGGTGGCCGAGGGCGTGAAGTCCACGCCGGTGGTGGCGTCGCTGGCCCGCTCGCTGAGCGTCGACATGCCCATCACCGAGGAGGTGCGGGCCGTCATCGAGGAGGGGCGCCCCGCGGCCGCGGCCTACCGCGCCCTTCTCGACCGCCCGCCCACGAGCGAGACCCGCTGGTGAGTCGGCGCCGCGCCGACCCTCCGGCGCCCACCGCTGAACCGGTGGGCGCCGGAGCCGGCCCCCCGTCGACGGACGCGGGCGACCCTGCGCCCACGGAGCTGCTCGGCGACCTGGACGGACCGGTGGCGGTGGTGGACCGCGCCGGCACGGTCGCTCTGCTGGGGGCGGGCTGGCGAGTCGGTTGGGCCGTGGGCGCCGGGGACCGCTGGCACGTCGCCGCAGCGGAGGCGGCCGTGCGGACCCGGCTGGTGGACGGCATGCCGGTCACGGCCACGGCCATGAGGGTGCCGGGCGGAGACGTGGTCCAGCGGGCGGCCGCAGTGCGCGACGCCGCGGGCCGAGCGGTGGTCGTAGAGTTCGTGAACGAGACCCCGGTGCCGGTGAGCCTGGCGCTGGCCGTGTCCGGCTCGATCGCGACGGCGCAGGTGCGAGGGTCTCGCCTGCTGGCCGACGGCCAGGTGGCTCTCGAGCTCGATCGGGCGCCCGGGGGAGCGGCGGCCGTGGACGACGACGACGTGTGGAAGGCCGTGCGGTCCGGGCCGCCGGCGGGAGACTGCGAGGCCCGCAGCCGCTCGGGGCTCGCGGCCGCAGCGATGCTGGTTCCGCTGGCTGCAGGGGTGCCGCTGCGGGTGACTGTGCCCGCCGGCGGCGGACCGGTGGAGGTCAGGCCGCCGGGGCAGGTCGCGGCCGGCTGGCTTGCGGTCGTGTCCCGGGCAGCATCGGTGACCCTTCCCGACGAGGCCGCGGAGCACGCTTGGCGGCGAGGGATCGCGGCATGCATCCTGGCTGCCGGCGGCACCGAGGCCGCGGCCGCGTCGCGGTCCGCGGTAGTGCTCGACCGGGTGGGCCTGCCCGACGAGGCCGACAGAGGCAGGGATGTAGTCCTGCGGGCGTGCGAGCGCTCGCGGTTGCCTGCGGCCGATGCCGCGGCAGGGTTGCGCGCCCTGGCGTCGCGCCGGCTGCGCAGCGGCCGGGTCTCGGGTCTGGCCGAGTGGGCCGGGCCCCTGGCTGAGGCCGCGGGCGACAGTCTCGATGCCTTCACGCTGGAACAGGTAGCGACCGCTTTGGAGCCGGAGTCGCCCGCGGCCGCCCGCGACGCCCAACGGTTGCTCACCGACACGGCCGAGCCGCGGGTCTCGGCCCCGGCTGGGGCGGCCCGCGCTCGGGCCACCGGCCTCGCGGCCACCGTTGCGGGCAGCGCGGCCTTCGGGGGCGACGGTCTGCTGGGGCTGGAAGCCATTCTCGACTGTCTTGTCGCTGAGGCCTCCGATCATCTGGTGACCGCTGCCGCCTTGCCGAAGGAGTGGATCGGCCCGCCCGTCGACGTCCGCTCGCTGGCCACCCGCCACGGCCGGCTGTCGTTCTCTGTGCGCTGGCACGGGTCGCGCCCGGCGCTGCTGTGGGAGTTGGTGTCCGAGAATGGCTCGGCTGCTGGAGCAGTTCGCGACGGCACAACCCTGCGCTGCGGGCTCGACCCCTCCTGGTCCGCCCCCAGTTCCGCGGGCGAGGTCCTGCTGGGCGACCAGCCCTAGAAGTCGCGCCGCTCGCCGCGGCGGGGCTGGGCCTGCTGCGCCGCGACCCCGAGGGGGATGGACGGACCAGGGGCGGGCCGACATCAGACGCTGGCTGTTCGATCCCCGCCGGCCCGAGCCTGACGTGCTCGACGTGCTGCGCCACGCAGCCTCCTCCGGCGTCTGGTGCGTGTACACCGACGACGATCTCTGAGAGGCCGAGCGAATAGGCGGTGCGAACACCTCGGAACGAGCGAGGCCGTGGCCCGAGCGGCCCGTGAGCGCAGCGAACACGAGCGGGAGACACCCCTTCTGGACATGAAGGGCTCTTGACCTGTTGCGTGCCCTCTCCAAGAGGGCCGCTGCCCCGCGGCCGGGCCGCCGCGGGCTGTCGGTATTGGTACTTGCACCGGGCGTGTGCGACACTGCACGCATGCAGACTCACGCCCTGCCCGCAGCCGTCCCCGCAATCGAGGAAATCGACATCCCGGTGTGGGCCTGGGCGCTGGTAGCGCTCGCCGTGCTGGTGTCGTACTTCGTCATGCTCGAGAACGGCGCCGTGCTCAGCCATGCCGCCGGGACGCTCCACGAGTTCTTCCACGACGGACGGCACTTCGCCGGCGTCCCCTGCCACTGACAGCACGGACCACCCGATGAACTCCCCGCGCCGGCGTGGGTGAGGCCACCCCGTCACCGAGACGCGCATCAGGGCCCACGAACTCCCCGCGCCGGCGCGGGTGAGGCCGGGAGCCGTGGTCAGGCCACTCCGATGAAGCGGCTCCTGGCGGCCGGCACCCTGGCAGGGCTGGCCGCCGGTGCCGCCTCCGCGCTGTTCTCGGCAACCGCGGGCCGGGGACCGATCCGGGACGCCATCGCCTTGGAGGACAGCATCAGCCACGCCGCCGGCGGCGCCCACCACGAGGATCTCTTCGGGCGGGGCGTGCAGGAGGTCGGCGGGGCGATCGGGCTGATCGTGTTCGGTCTGGCCCTGGGCGTGGTCTTCGCGGTCGTGCTCGGCGCGGTCGGGCCGCGGCTGGCCGCGCCCACACCCCTGGCCGCCTCGGTGCGGCTCGGCTGGGCGGGGTTCGTCGCGGTGGTGGTCGTGCCCTTCCTCAAGTACCCGGCCAACCCGCCGGCGGTCGGCGATCCCTCCACCGTCAACGAGCGCACGATGCTGTACTTCGCGGCTCTGGCGCTGTCGATCCTGCTGGCGTGGGCGGTATGGCGCTTCCATCGCGCCGCCCGCCTGGAGCCCGCGGCCCAGGCCTGGGCCACGGCCGCTCTCTACGCCGCGGGCCTGGCGGTGATCTTCCTCGCGCTTCCCGCCAGTCCCGACCCCGTCGAGGCCCCCGCCGACCTCGTATGGCGCTTCCGGCTGGCCTCGCTGGGCGGGCTGGCCGCGGCGTGGGCCGTGTTGGCCCTGGTGACCGGCACCCTGTTGTCGCGTTCGCCGGCTCGGACCTAGCGTGCCATCCAAATCTGCACGGGTTTTGCCTCTATATGACGTGTTTCTCTACTTATTTCGGACGAGTCAAGCTTCGGCGTAGATCTCTAGGTGGCGGCGGGCCGTGCTCGACCACGAGTAGCGGCCGGCGGTGGCCGTGCCGTTGTCCCGCAGCCGCCGGACCAACTGCGGATCGTCGCGCACCCGGGCCATCCCCGCGGCCAGCGACACGGGGTTGGCCGCCTCAGTCAGCACCGCGTCGGCGTCCGGGGTCAGGAAGCTGCGGAAGACCTCGATGTCGGAGGCCACCACCGGCAGGCCGGCCGCCAGGGCCTCGAGCACGACCAGTCCCCAGCCCTCGCTGACCGACGGGAACACGAAGCTGTCGGCGGCGTGGTACCAGCGGGGCAGCTCCTCGTCGGAGACGGTGCCGAGCATCACCACGTCGTCGCCGAGGCGAAGGCTGTGGGCGCTCAGCGACCCGAGCACCTCGTCGCGGTAGGCCCGGTAGTCCTGGAACGAGTGCCCGCCGACCACCGCCAGCATGGTCGCCCTCCCCGGCGGCGAGCTCGCCTTCAACATCCCGAGCGCCTCGACGAGATACCGGGAGCCCTTGCGGGGCTCGATCCCACCCACAGTCAGGAACAGGTGGCGGTCGGACGCGCCGATGCGGGCTCGCAAGCGGTCCCGCTCGCCGGGCGGGCCCGAAGCGGCGAAGCGCTCCACCCTCACACCGTTGGTGACCACCGCGGCCTCGACCCCGTAGTCGTCCAGCAGCCGCCGCCTCCAGGGCTCGCTCACCACCAGCACCCGATCAGGCTCGAGAATGGCCGCGTCCTGGCACTCGACCAGAGCGGGCGTGGTGAAGTCGTCTATGTGGTGCACCGTCCGGAACAGCCGGAACCCGTCGCCGCGGCCGCGCACCCGGGCCGCGGCCCGGGCCGAGATGCAGTCCTGGGTGTGCACGATGTCGAAATGGTCGACAAGGCCGGCCAGCCCCGACGCCAGGTTGTCGATGTGCGAGAACACCCTCTCGGTCAGGGTCTCGGCCCGGGGCGGAGCCTCGATGATGTGCACGGGCACGCTGGTCGGCCGGAAGAAGCCCTCGGCGGGGTCTCCGAGCGCGATCAGGGTCACGTCCGCGCCCTCGGCGTCCAGGGCCTCCGCCAGTTCCACGCTGTGGACGGCCCCGCCCCGGGGCCTGACCGAGTAGGTGGCGATCGCGATCCGATCCGTCAACCTCACCCCACCAGGCAACCTGTTTCTCGCTCTTGTTCGCTGCGCTCACGGGCCGCTCGGGTGTATCTTCCGCTCTTGTTCGCTGCGCTCACGGGCCGCTCGGGCCGCGGGGCCTCGCTCAGCGCCCTACAGGGATCCTCGTGAATCACGGCCAATCCGCTCGGCCTCTTGCCGGCAGGTCTTGATGGACGAGCGCGGGATCGCGGTTGACGAGCGCGGCGGCGGCGAGGGCTGCTCTGGCGGCGGTGTCGGCGACGATGCAGCCCGCCTTGCGCATGACGTCGCGCTGACGCTCGAAACCCTGCGGGTCCCGGTCGGTGCCCAGGACGTAGGCCACCACCGCCGCGCCCGCCGCGACCAGCTTCGCGGCGGCGGGAGCCAGCACCCCGGCGGGGTCGGGATGGGCGCCGTCGCCGATGACCACGTCAAGCAGCACGGCGGCCACGGTCGGATCCGAGGCCTGCTCGCGCAGCAGCTCGACTCTGGCCTCGGGATCGATCATGGGATGGGGCCGGCCCCGGGTGAACTCTTCCTCGCCCAGGTCCAGGCACACATGGGCGCCGGGGGGACCGGGCAGCGCCCACGACGGCTCGAGCGGTGTGTTGGAGTACACGGGCCCGATGTGGCGGCTGGCGATGACCATCGCCTCGTAAGCCAGGGTGCCCCCGCTGAACAGCCCCACCATGCGCCTTCTGGATGGGCTGAGCGCGGTGGTGAGCATGGCGACCTCCGCGTCGATGGAGCTGACCGGATCGGGCTGGGGACAGCCGAGCCGGGCCAGTGCGGCCGCTGCTCCCTGCTCGAGCGTGCTGCACACCGTCACTCCCGGCGCCGCGTCCACCGGCCGGTCCAGCCCAATCAGGGCGGCCACCACCGGCTTGCTCCACCGACGGCCCAGCAGGCGCTCGGCCACGGCGGCCGCGGGCGGCTTGGACACCAGCAGCGTCAACTCGGTCCCCGGGTCGCGGTCGAGCGCCTCGATGGCCGCCTCGGCCATGGCGCCGGAGACCGCCGCGGACAGGTCGCGGCCGCCCACTCCTATGACATGGGACACGCCCGATCCCCACCGGTCGAGCAGCGTCATCACTTCCTGCGCGCCGGTGCCGGCCGCGGCCACCACCCCCACCGGCCCGCGCGCCACCCGGTTCGAGAACCCGAGGCCCACGCCGGCCAGCACCGCGGTGCCCGCGCCCGGGCCCATGACAAGCCGGCCGAGCGAGCGCGCCCGGCGCTTCAGCTCGATCTCGTCGGACAGGGGCACGTTGTCGCTGAACAGCAGCACGTCGAGGCCTCGGCTCAGCGCCTTGTGGGCCTCGAGGGCCGCGTACGGGCCGGGGACGGAGACGATGGCGACGTTGGTGCCCGGCGCCGCGGCCAGAGCCTCATCGAGGCCGGCGGGGCGCGCATCGACCGGCTCAGCGCCGGTGCCGCGGGGCGCCGCCTCCTTGAACAGCACCGCTCTGGCCCCCTCCAGAGCCGCCGGCAGATGCTCGTCGGCGCCCCTGACCGCCAGGACTAGGTCGTTGGCTGCTGCGTCGCCGAGCCCTTCCGTCACGCCCTCGGTGGCCAGAGCCTCGAGATTGGCCGGTGTGGCCATCAGCGCCCAGGCCCAGTCCACGCCGGGCACCTCCCGCATCGCCCGGGCGGCCTCCAGCAGTCGCACGCTGTCGACGTAGCAGTCTGCGACGACGTCCGCTCTTGCGGTCATGGGACTGGGGCCAGACTCGGCGAAGGGTTGCGGCTAGACACTGCCCCGACCGCGTTGACGGACCCGCTGCAGCATGGGACTGGGGCCAGACTCGGCGAAGGGTTGCGGCCCGTCATAGCGGGACCAAGCGTACGGCAGCGCTAGCTGTCGAAATGAAATCTGTAGAGTTTCGCGTCATATAGGTGCAGAATCCATGCAGAGTTCGGCAGCAGGCAGGGCATATCTGCCTGTCATGAGAGCAGCGCCGGCACCGGGTCGGGCACGATGCGGGTGCCCCGGGGTCCCGCTATCACGCCGCCGGGCTCGTCGAGGGTCGCATAGACCAGTTCGGGCGTGGTGATGGCCGAGACCCGGCCCGGCGACTCCACGAACTCGATGGCGGCCTCGACCTTGGGCCCCATGCTTCCCGGAGGGAATTGGCCGTCAGCGAGGTGGAGCCGGGCTTCGGACGCGGTCATCTCGGTCACCGCATGCTGTCGGGGCGTGCCGAAGTGGAGATGCACCGCAGCCACACCGGTGACCATCACCAGCGCCTGGGCTGCGACCGCGTCCGCGATGCGCTCGGCCGCGTAGTCCTTGTCGATGACCGCGTCGACGCCCCGGTAGGCGCCGTCGGCGGAACGTGCCACCGGGATCCCGCCCCCGCCCCCGGCGACGACTATGTAGCCGAGGTCGATCAGCGCCGATATGGCGTCGGCCTCGATGGGGGCCATCGGCCGCGGCGACGGGACCACCCGCCGGTAGCCGCGCCCGGAGTCCTCGACCATGGTCCAGCCCCTCTTGGCTGCCAGGGAATCGGCCTCGGATCGTTCGAAGAAGGGACCGATCGGCTTGGTTGGGTGCGACAGCCCGGGGTCTTCGGGGTCGACCTCGATGTGGGTGATGATGGACACCGCCCCTGAGATCTCCTGCTTGCAGGCCTCGTTGAGGGCCAGGCAGATGAGGCTTCCCAGCTGCCCCTGCGTCATGGCTCCCAGCGTGAACAGCGGCAGGGCGGGCACCAAGTCGATCGAGCCCTCGTGCTGGATGGCGAGGTTGCCGACCTGCGGGCCGTTGCCGTGGACGATGACGACGTTCCAGCCCTTGCGGATCAGCGAGCGAACCGACAGGGCCATGGCGAGCGCGTTGGCGTACTGCTCCTCCAGGGTGCCCCGCTGGTCCTCGCGGGTCAGCGCGTTGCCGCCGAGAGCGAGGACTGCGGTCTCGGCCAAGGCGCACTCCCTCTCGTCAGGTCCGATCGGGCCCGGCGGAGCCGGTCCCGGTTCCTCGAATCTGCCGATAGCAGAACCGACTTTCTTATAGTAGATGAAACGTTGAGTGTCCTGCCAAGCCCCCGGGCCAATCGGGTCCGAGGCCGAAGGACACCGGAGCGGCCACGACAAGGAGCCGGCACCATGAGCAACGGCGCACGGGAGGAAGACCCCACTGCGGTGCTGGCCGCCCATTGGAACGAGAGCGAGCGCCGCCTCTATCCGGTGGCCACCACCAACCCGGACCTCTACCAGTCCGCGGTGAGGCTGGTGAGAGCGGTGGCCGACGCCCTAGCCGAGGTGGATGACCTCGACGCGCTGGTCGAGGGCTGGAAGCGCCGGTCCGAGCTGGTGGACGAGGCGGTGCGCGTCACCGGGGACATCGCCGGGTATCGGCTCGGAGAGTTGGAGGTTGCCGGGGCCGGGTTCGCCATGCGTCGCCGCGAGCTGCTGGCCGAGCGGGCGCAGCGCCGGCGCCGGGAGCGCATCGCCGCGGCCCGCCAGGCCGGCCAGGCGTGGGCGGTGGTCCACCAGCAGGGCGACCTGGGGTCCGGCCTCGTCGATCCCTACCAGTGCATTGAGCTGCACCTGGCCACCGGGCTGGCCGTGGTGAGCACGGTCGAACCCGATCCCTCGACCATGGCGCCCACCTACGTGGTGATGGTCGCGGCGCTGGGAGACGAGCAACCCCAGACGGCCGGCATCGACGCGGCCTCCTTCGGCGACCTGGAGACCGGCGACCCTCGTCTCTTCGAGGAGCACAGGCGGACCATCAAGAGTCGGGTCGAGTCGGCCGGCGCCTGACATGGAGGCACCGCGGCGCGAGCCGGCGCCTGGCATGGAGGCACCGCGGGGCGAGCCGACGCCTGACATGGAGGCACCGCGGCGCGAGCCGGCGCCTGACATGGAGGCACCGCGGCGCGAGCCGGCGCCTGGCATGGAGGCACCGCGGGGCGAGCCGGCGCGCTCAGTCCCACAGCCCGGTGACGGGCTCTTGGTTGAGGTCGATCACGGCACGGGAATCGGCGCCCCGGTGCAGGCTCAGGACGCCGGTGGCGGTGAGGGTGCCCGCGACCGCGGCGGCGAGGCCGGCGGAGCGGAACAGATCCGCGCACACCTCGGGCCGGTCCGTGGCCAGCCAGAAGGCGTAGGTCGGAAAGCAGACCAGCCAGCGGTCCAGATCCACTCCCGCCGGAGCGGGCAGCGCGTCCAGGTCGACATCGGCACCGAGGCGGCCGGGCTCGAGGAGCATGGCCAGCGAACCGATGACGCCGGCCATGCTCACATCCTTGGCCGCCGAGGCCAGGCCCGTCCGGGCCGCCTCGGCCAGCAGCCGCACGTCGGCAGCCAGGCGCGGCCCCTGCGGCCCGAGCGTGGTGAAGAACGCGAAGTCGCGGCGCATCCGGCCGTCGAGGCAGCAGGCGAACACCAGCGCCTGGCCCGGGCGGGCCCGGGTGGCCGACAGGACCCGGTCGGCGCTTCCCACCGCGAAGGCCGAGAGTGCCGGCTCGCCTGCGTGCTCGCTGATGTGCCCGCCCACCACGGGCACCTCGTAGAGGGCGGCCGCGTCGGCCATGCCCCGCAGGCACTCGGCCGCCACCGGGGCGGGCGCCACCACCGTGTTGACGATGGCGGTGGGGACCGCGCCCATGGCCGCGAGGTCGTTGACGTTGGCCAGCACCGCCGCCATCCCCGCACCGTGGGGGTCGGATGCCACGAACGGCGGGTGCATGGCCTCGCCGCACACGATCAGCGAGCCTCCACGCGGCATCTCCACCACCGCGCCGTCGTCACCGGGCCCGGTCAGCGCGTCCGCCATCGCGACCGCGCCGCGGACGGCTCCGATCGCCTTCTTGGCCAGCAGGCCCGGGTGGTTGCGCACCTCGGCGACCAGCCGGCCCAGGTCGATCCGCGATGAGGCCTCCGGCGATGGCACGGCCGCACCGTACAGCCTCCTCTCGGCCTCTCGGGGGCCACGCGGATTCACTGTCACCTCCTCGCGGTGCAGTGTCGTATTTCCCGTGCTTGTTCACTGCGCTCACGGGCCGCTCGGGCCACGGCCTCGCTCAGATCTTTGCGAGAGCCTCATGAACTGTGACCTTTCCGCTCGGCCTCTACACGCCGTGCCCGCGGTGTCGGTCGGCGAGGGGGTGCTGGACGCGATGTCTGACGGCTGCGCCGGTCGGGTCGAGGGCGTCTTCAATGGCGGGTTCTATGTCTCGGGCTCCGCGCAGACCGTCTTCGCCGTTCTTGGACCTCAGTCGTGGGCAGGGCCTCTGCACCTCGTGGCCGAGGAGATGCCCGTATTGCCCGCCCGCCACGACTCGGTGACCGTCTCGGACGGGGTGCTGGCCGCGGGCCGGATCCGGGTCCGCGTCGACCTGAACCGGCGCTGGGTACCCCACCTGCCGGAGCGGCTCAGCGTTCCTCCGGAGGCCTGGCACGGCCTGGCTGACCGCGTCGATCCCGATCTGGACCCCGTCTGGAGGGCAGTGACCGGCGACGTGCGCCGCAGCGACCTGGCCGCCGCGTTCCGACTCCTCCAAGGGCGAGGCGCCGGTCTGACTCCCAGCGGCGACGACGTGCTCGCGGGGATCCTGCTGGTGGGCGCCATCAATCCTGGATGCCGTGGAGCCCTGGATCGCTTGGCCCGCTCGGCCCGTACCACCGCGCTGAGCCGCGCCTGCCTGAGGTGGGCCGCGGCGGGCCAGAGCATCCAGCCCGCCCACGCCCTGCTCGACGCGGCCGCGGCCGGCGATAGCGACGGAATGGGCCGGGCAGTCCGGTCGCTGGCCGCCGTGGGCGCGACGTCGGGACGGGCGCTCGTGGCCGGCGTCGCTCTGGCTGCCACCGAACTGGCTCCTATCGCCTTCGCATCCTCGCACGCATGTCGGTTCGCTTGAGGTTGTGTGCGGGTGATGCGGACGGGTGGCCCACTGCGGCGTGGTGTCGGTGCCGCGGCCGCAGTTGCCGTCGCGGCGAGCGCGGCCCACAATACGAGGCATGTGGGCGCTACGGCGGATAGGCAGCCCTGTGGTTCATGCTTGCGCACTCCGCGGGCGGCTAGATCCGTGTTCGATCTAGATCCCGCCGCGCCCAACGTGATGCCGTTGCATTACCGGCAGGTGTCGGTGGCATCGGTTCCCAGCCTGTCGCCCGACGATCTGTTGGCCCGCCTCACTGGACGCGAGGCATACCGCAGGACCAGATTCGTCGTCGCCCGGCTGGAGAGCGAGCCCGACCGGTGCGCGCTGGTGGAGCTGGCCCGCGACGGCAGCGACGACCTGTTCTCGCCGGCGGTGGCGGCCCGTGTGCTGGCACCGGCCGAGGAATGCGCATACGTGCGCGACGACGGCGCCGACCCCGGAGTCCCCTTCCACCTGGCCCGAGTCGCGGAGCGGTTCCCAGACCACAGCTGCGTGGTGGTGGAGGGCCGGTACCGCCATGTCAGCTTCCTCCTCAACGCCGACCCGATACGGGTCACGGTGCTGGACGTCGTGCCCCCCGAGCCGTCCAAGCTCGCCGACCAGGTGGCCAGGGTTCTGGACTCGACCGAGGATCTGCCCCCCATATCGGTGAGGGAGTGGATCGTCGACAGCCGCTCGCTGGTGCCGGAGGCCGGTGCTGAGCTGCCGGAGGGGCTGATCGTTCCCTGCCGGGGCGGGGGGATCGAAATCGAGGGCGTCTCGGTGTCGTACCTCGATGAGCGGCCGCCCTTCGCCGGTTCGACCCTGCTCGGCTGCGAGCGCTCCCAGCAGATCCACCGCTGGTTCTACGGAGCCGACGCGGTCCGCACGATCGACTGGTGCCCCCGCCGGCTGATGGACGCAGAGCGACCGGGCGGTTCCGTCGCCGACGCCGCCGGGCTGGTGCTGAGCCGCTGCTGCATGCTCGAGGAGGGTCTGGAACAGCGCAGCGAGACGGTGATGGTGCCCTGGGGCGCGACCCTCGACGAGGTGCGTCTCGCCCTGCGGCTGCTGGCCGGCTCTGAGGACGGCAAGTGGACGCGCACCTGATCGACTCGGCCGTCTACGGCCACAGCTGGTCGACCCCGGAGTCGATGGCCCTGTTCGCGGAGCGGGCCCGCCTGTCCCGCTGGGTGGACGTGCTCAAGGCGCTCGCCGCCGCCCAGGCCGAACTCGGAATCATCCCCGAGGCTTCAGCTCGGGCCATAGACGGCCTCGACGCGGCCAGCCTGGATCCCGACGCGGTGGGCGCCGAGACCCGGCGGACCTCGCACTCCGCCATGGGGCTGGTGCGCGAGCTGCAGGCCCGGCTGCCTGAGCACGCCCGCGAGCACGTCTATTACGGCGCCACCGTGCAGGACGTCTCCGACACGGCCGCCGCGCTGGAGATGCGGGCCGTTGCAGAGATCGTGTGGCGCGACCTGCGTGCCGTGGAGGGCTCTCTGCTCGAGCTGGCCGTGCGCCACCGCGACACGCCCATGCTGGGCCGCACCCACGGACAGCCGGGCGCTCCGGTGACCTTCGGCTTCAAGGCGGCGACCTGGGTCGACGAGATCGCCCGGAACTTGGAGCGCTGGCGCCAGAGCCGTCCCCGCCTAGCGGTGGGTCAGCTGGCCGGCGCGGTGGGAGTGCTGGGCTTCTACGGCGAGTTCGGGCCCGAACTGCGCCGAGCCTTCTGCGGTCGCCTCGGACTGGGCGAGCCGGCCATCTCCTGGCTCGCGGCACGCGATCGCATAGCCGAGTTCGCCGGCAATGCGGCCCTGGCCTCGGCCACGCTGGCGCGCATGGCCAACGAGGTGTACAACCTTCAGCGGCGCGAGATCGGCGAAGCGGCCGAGGCCGCCTCAGGGGCCACCGTGGGCAGCTTCACGATGCCCCACAAGCGCAACCCCGAGCGCAGCGAGCAGATGGTGACGCTGGCCAGGCTGGTGCGCTCGGCCGCGGGCGTGCTCATCGAGACCATGGTCGGCGACCACGAGCGCGACGGCCGGACCTGGAAGACCGAATGGGTGCTGCTGCCCGAGCTGTGCCACTACCTGCTGGCCCAGCTCAGCCTGGCCCGCGGCCTCGCCGCGGGCATCGAGGTGAACGCCGAGGCGATGGCGGCCAACCTGGCGGAGACGGGCGACTTCGGATCACAGGAGCTCCTGAAGCGCCTATCGGCCCGGCTGGGCAAGCACCGGGCCAACGACGAACTGCAGAACGCGTACCGCTCGGCCCGCCAGAGCGGCCGCCCCCTCGGAGAGATCCTCGAGGGCGTCGCCACCCCGACCGAGCTGGAGGGGCTCGACCGGCCCGCGACGGGTGCCGCCGCAGCCATGGTCGACGCGGTCGTCGCCGCGGCCACAAGGCGGCGGATGGGCGAGACCGACGATTGGCCTTAGACGATCGCCGAACACGTCCGGCAGGCCCGCGCCGGCGTCGCCCTTGGCATCGGTCCATCGACGCTGGCAGACTGCGCCCAGAGCCGGATCCGCGGAGAGATGGTCTGGCGGAGGTCTTCAACTTCGAGGAGGGCGCGATGAAGCCCCACAGTTCATACCGACGACTACAGCGCATGTTGTTGGCGCTGCTCGTGATGGCACTGGTGGCGGCTGCGTGCGGCGGCGACGAAGACGCGGCAACGCCTGAGCCAGCTCCGGCGCCTGAGCCGACTGTGGAGCCTGCGCCAGCTCCGGCGCCTGAGCCGGCTGCTGAGCCCGAGCCCGAGCCGGCCCCCGAGCCCGAGCCTGAGCCGGCTGCTGAGCCTGAGCCGGCCCCTGAGCCTGAGCCCGACGCGGCTGCGCTGCGGTGCCAGGCCAACCGCGATGCCGGCAAGATGACCTTCGTGACCGGGTTCGACTTCGCGGCCGCGGCCGGGATCATCGATGCCATCGTCGCCGATGCCCAGGGCTACTTCGAGGAGCTCTGCATCGACTTCGAGATCCAGCCCGGGTTCGCTCCCTCCAACGGAGCGCTGGTCATCGAGGGCCAGGCCCAGTTCGGAGCATCCGGATCATTCGCGGAGCTGGTGGCCAACAATGTCGCCGGAGAGGGCGACCTCGTGGCCCTGCTCCACTGGGGCCGCACCGCGATAGAGGCCATCGTGCTGCCCGAGGGCAGCGGCATCGAGGACTTCGCCGGGCTGTGCGGCAGCCTCATCGGCATCAAGGGCGATCTGCCGTACTCGCTGCAGGCTTCGGTGGCGTTGTCGGGCATCGATCGGACCTGCTTCGAGGAGATCCTGCTCGACGGCTTCGATCCGGTGGCGCACCTCGATCTGGGCATCGACGCCCTGCCGGTGTACAAGTCCAACGAGCCCAACACTCTGACCAACAGCGGCGTGCCGTTCACCATGCTCGATCCGTTGGACTTCGACGTGCCGTCCAGCTTCGGCGTCACCTTCACGACGCAGTCCATGATCGACGACAACCCCGGCCTGGTGGCCGACGTGGTGCGCGCCCTGGTCCGCGCCCAGGAATTCGCGGCCGCGAACCCGGACGTCGCCGTGGAGAATGCGTTCGAGTTGATCGACGCGGCCGGCAACCCGCTGTACTTCGCCATGGAGGCGGAGCGCTACCGCTGGGGCGTCGAGTCCGCTCTCATCGCCGAGCTGGCCCCGGCCGGCGTCGGCGTGGGAATCCCCGATCTCGACCTCTTCGGAGCCGAGATCGATGCCTTGGTGCAGGCCGGAGTGTTCGAGTCGACGCCCGACTGGCAGTCCATGGTGAACGCCGACACAGCCGCAGGCGTCTACGACGGAACCACGCTGATCTGGCCGGGCCCCTGACACCCTCCGAGCGGATCAGGATCACTGATCGGCACAGCCGCACCGACCAGCGGGGGCGCACGGCATGTTCACCGGGATCGTCCAGGGGATGGGCCAGGTAGTCGATGTCGAGACGGCTGAGGGGATCTGCCGTCTCACCGTCGACCTCGGACCCCATGCTGACGGTCTGCAGGCCGGCGCGAGCGTGGCCAACAACGGGACGTGCCTGACCGTCTCGGGCATCGACGGATCGCGGGTGCGATTCGATGTGATCGCAGAGACAATGCAGATGACGAACCTCGGTTCGCTGTCGGCTGGCGACCGCGTCAACATCGAGCGTTCGCTGCGCTTCGGAGACGAACTGGGAGGCCATGTCCTGTCCGGCCATGTGTCGGGGACGGCCCTGGTGTGCGAGATCATCGCGGAGGGCGACAACCGCACCATGTGGTTCGACGTCGATGCGTCGCTCATGGGTTGCCTGCTGTGGAAGGGGTGGGTCGCGCTCGACGGTGCCAGCCTCACGATCTCGGGGGTGGACCGCGACGGCCATCGGATCGCGGTCAGCTTGATCCCCGAGACGCTGGAGCGGACGACGCTTGGCCGGGTGAGCGTCGGCGACTCAGTCAACATCGAGATCGACGCCCACACCCAGGCGATCGTCCACACCGTGAAGGATCTGCTCAGCGACCCTGGCTTTCGGGCTCAGGTCCTCGGCTCTGATCCGGTCGCGTAACAGTCGAGCATTCCGACCTCCGCATGGCTGAGGGACTCCGGGGGCGCAGCTGCCTCGTCACCGGCGCGGCGAGGGGGATCGGTCGGCGGATAGCGCAGCGGCTGATCGACGAGGGCATGCAGGCGGCTCTGCTCGACGTGGACCCCGCCGTCGAGGATGTTGCCCGCGACCTGGGAGCCGCCAGCCTCGTTGTCGACCTGGCCGACGCAGCCCAGACCAGGCGAGCGCTGTCAGCCGGCGCTGAGGACGGTCCCTATTGGCTGGTGGTGAACAACGCGGGCGTGTTCTCCAAGACGCCGCTGCTGGAGATGACGATCGAGGAGTGGGATCGCGTGCAAGCGGTCAACGTGCGCTCCATGGTGGTGGTCATCCAGGCGCTGGCGCCGGCCATGGTCGCGGCCGGCGCCGGCGGACGGATCGTGAACGTGGCGTCGATGGCGGCCAAGCTGGGCACGCCGGGGGAGGCGGCCTACGCGGCGTCCAAGGCGGCGGTGGTGGCGCTCAGCCGGATCGCGGCCATGGAGTTGGGCCCCCACGGCGTGACCGTGAACGCGATCTGCCCCGGCTACGTCCTCACCGAGATGGGCGCCGACACCCGCACCGACGACCAGATCGCGGCCTGGACCGCGAAGAGCCCGCTCGGTCGGCTGGGCGATCCCGGCGACGTAGCCTCCGCCGTCGCCTTCCTGGCCTCAGACGACGGGAGCTACATGACGGGCCAGGCCATCAACGTGACCGGTGGGATGTGCATGTGGTGACCGCCCCGGCCGTCAGCTTCGAGGCGGTGTCGAAGTGGTTCAGACGCAGGGACCGGCTCGTGCATGCCCTGTCGAGAGTGAGTCTGGACGTGCGCCAGTCGGAGTTCGTCAGCCTCATCGGGCCCTCGGGCTGCGGCAAGTCCACCATGCTGCGCCTGGCCGGGGGGCTCCTCGAACCTGACCGCGGCACGGTGGTCGTCAACCGGCAGTCGCCGGCCGAGGCCCGCCGGCAGAAGCGCTACGGCTTCGTCCCCCAGCACCCGGCCCTGCTGCCGTGGCGGTCGGTGCGCAGGAACGTGTCGCTGCTCGGCGACGTCAACCGGCGGACCGACAATCCCGGCATGTCCGCCGAAGACCAGCTCGGGATGCTCGACGAGATCGGGCTGACCCCTTTCCTGGACTCGCTGCCCCGGGAGCTGAGCGGGGGCTTGCAGCAGCGGGTGAGCATCGCCCGGGCCTTCGCTCTCGGCGCGCCCGTGCTGTTGATGGACGAGCCGTTCTCGGCCCTCGACGAGATCACCCGGGCCGACATGCGGTATCTGCTGCTCGACCTGTGGGAGCGGGTCGGCAGCACCGTGCTGTTCGTGACGCACTCGATTCCCGAGGCGGTGGTGCTCTCGGACCGTGTGGCTGTGCTGGGTGCCCGGCCGGGGCGCGTCACCAAGGTCGTCGATGTCCCGCTGGTGAGGCCGCGCCGCGCCGACGTGGAGGACAGCGACGACTATCACCGCGTCCTGGCCGAGGTCCGGGCCGCGCTCAGGCAGGGCTGGTCGAACTGATGGGCCGCGGCGTCCCCCCTGCGCAGGAGCCGCTCGGGTCAGCGGCGGGTGAAGGCCCGGGCAGCCCCGACGGCCCCGGGGTCGCTGAGGGGGCCGGAACTGGGGAACCACCGGCCCCCGGCGTCGCCGACGACGCGATCGCGGAGTTGCCGCCCGACGTGCCCCGCCGGCCCGTGCGCCGGGCGATTCTGTTGATCGCACCCTTCGCCGGCCTGACAACCTTCTTCGTGGGCTGGGAGATATACGTCCAGGTCCGCAACCTGCGGCCGCTCACGCTGCCGCTTCCCTCAGACGTGATCCGCCATGTGGTCGAGAATCCCGGCTTCTACGCGCGGAACGGCTGGGTCACGGTGCAGGAGGCGTTCTGGGGGTTCGTGATTGCCTTCGTGGCCGCCCTCCTGGTGGCCACGTGGATGGCTCACTCCCACTTCGTCGAGCGAGCGACGATGCCGGTGATCGTGCTCATGCAGTCGACGCCCGTGGCGGTGCTGGTGCCGATCTTCCTGTTGTGGTTCGGGTTCTCGTCCTGGCCGAAGATCCTGACCGCCATGCTGTTCGCCTGGGTTCCGTTCGTCGCCAACGCGCTGGTCGGTCTCCGCTCGATCGACGAGGAGACCCATGAGCTGCTGCGCTCTGTGAACGCCAGCCGCTGGGAGATCTACTGGCGGCTGCGAATCCCGCACTCGCTGCCGTACCTGTTCGCCGCGGGCCGGATCTGTGTCGGCTTGGCGCTGGTGGGAGCGGTCGTCGGCGAGTTCTTCAACTCCAAGGACGGGCTGGGGAACGCGGCCCGGGTGGCCCAATCCCGGCTGCTCGTCGATCAGCTGTGGGGCAGCGTCTTCGTGCTGGCCTTCATCGGCGTCGCCTTCGTGCTGTTGCTCATCGCGGTCGAGAAGCGGGTCCTGCGCTGGCATGCCTCCCAAGCCGACGATCACCGCGGGGTGTGACCTCCTTCATGCAATCCGACTCCATGCGATCCGACTTCATGGGATCCGACTCCATGCGATATCTTCGCCTGCGGGGAGATCCCGCGGGCGCTGGACTTCACGATCCGGGTGAGCGCCCTGACAGCCGGGGTGGTGAGAACCCTGAAGGTGAACTCGGCGCGAATGTGGTCCGAGCTCGAACGCGGCTTCGCCCAGGCCACCGACCTGGCCGAGCACGTGATGGCGGCCGCCGGCGTCGACTACCGCACCGCGTGCCACGTGGTGGGGCGGGCCGTGCGGGCCGCCGGCCGCTCCCGCGGGCATGGCGCCGTTGCCGCAGCCGGCGGCGAGGGTCCGCCCCGCCTGCGCTCGGGCCGAGGCAGCTCTGCATTTCCCTTGCGACTCGTCGCTGTCTTATAGTTGACCCCACCGGGCCACCGGCTGAAGAATCGACCGAGGGGGAGGCTCAGATGGACGGCATACACGACATGGGGGGAATGCAGGGTTGGGGCACCGTGGCCATCGACCCCGACGAGCCGGTGTTCCGCGAGGGCTGGCACGGCCGCGCCTTCGCCATGGGGGCGATGTCGATGGGTCTGTCGGGGACCAACCTCGACGCCTTCCGCCACGGCCTCGAGCGCCTGCACCCCCACGAGTATCTGGCCGACGGCTACTACGGGCGCTGGCTGGCATGCGCCGAGACACTGCTGGTCGACAGCGGCGTGCTCGCGTCCGGCGCGGTGGAGGCCAGGGCCCGCAGCCTGATGGGGGAGTCGGTCACCGAGCCGGCCGATGTAGAAGTGAACAAGCCGGTCTACGAGCGGGGCGGCGCCGGGTCGCTGCGCGAGATCGACGACCCTCCCGCCTTCTCGTTAGGCGACCGGGTGCGGGCCAAGGACATGCGAGCCGCCGGCCACACCCGCCTGCCCGGATATGTGCGGGGCTGCACAGGCACGGTGCACGCCCTGCGCCCGTCAGCGCTGCTGCCCGACACCAACGCCCACTTTGCGGGCGAGAACCCCCAGCACGTGTACACGGTGGAGTTCGACTCGGCCGAGCTGTGGGGTTCCGGCGCGGAGGCGGCCAAACTTCGGATCGATCTGTTCGAGAGCTACCTGGAGGCGACCTAGATGGCTGAGCACACCCACACCAAGGACCGGCCCCCGCCCCCAGTGCGGGCCGAGGCCCTGGAGTCCCTGCTGACCGAGCGCGGCCTCGTCAAGTCCGAGGTTCTCGACGGCTTCATAAACCGCTTCGTCAACGACGTGGGCCCCATGAACGGCGCCAGGGTGGTGGCCAAGGCCTGGGTCGACGACGACTACCGCCGGCGGCTGCTCGCCGACGGCACCGGCGCCGTCAAGGAGATGGGCTTCGCCGGCCCCCAGGGCGAGCACATCGTGGTGGTCGAGAACTCCGACGACGTGCACAACGTGGTGGTCTGCACTCTGTGCTCTTGTTACCCGTGGCCGGTTCTGGGCCTGCCTCCCGAGTGGTACAAGGATCCCGCCTACCGCAGCCGCATGGTGCGCGAGCCCCGCACCCTGCTGCGAGAGATGGGCCTCGGCCTCGAAGACGGCGTGGAGGTGCGGGTCTGGGACTCCAGCGCCGAGAACCGCTACCTGGTGCTGCCCCAGCGTCCCGAGGGCACCGAGGATCTCTCCGAGGACGATCTGGCCGCGCTCGTGACCCGAGACGCCATGGTGGGAGTGGCCAAGGCCGGCGGAGGCTGAGCGGGCGCCGGTGGCTCTCACGCTCGACGTCGAAGGCCCCGCCGCCCCGCCCCGGCTCAACGGCGAGCTCGTGTTCGGCGCGCCGTGGGAGGGCCGGAGCTTCGCCATGGCCATGGCCCTGGCGGAGGGCGGCCTGTTCAGCTGGGACGACTTCCGCGACCATCTCATCGCCGCGGTGCAGCGCTGGGAGTCGGATCCGGTGGGAGAGTACCGGTACTACGAGCGCTGGCAGGAGGCGCTCGAGTCGATCGTGTCGGAGCTTGAGATCGTCGCGGGGCCCGAGGTGGACGAGCTCGCGGCCGCATACGCAACCCGCCCGGCGGGCCATGACCACGACCACGGCCATGACCACGGCGACCACCACCACGGCCACGGCGATGGCGACCACGGCGATCACCACGGCCACGGCGATGGCGACCACGGCGATCACCACGTCCACGGCGATGGCGTCCACGGCGATCACCACGTCCACGGCGACCACGGCGAAAAACCCTCGTAGCCGGGCTCTACGAGTTCGTCCCCAGGCTTGACGCGCCCCTACCCATCATTTAGATTACAGAATGAAGACATCTCATCGGAGATGTCGGATGGATGGATGAAAGGCACGATATGCCTCCAATCACTATTGTCTTCATAGCCACTGGTTTGGTGGTATGGCTCAACGCCCTCTACTTCCTCGGCGTGGGTGCCGATGAGCGGGACGGAAAGAACCCGCTGGTCGGCATCGGCCATGCAACCCTGGTGGTCGGTCTGCTCAACCTGGTCCAGGCCGTCTACATCATGTGGGCTCGACCGCTGGAGGGCGGAGATGTGGTCCTCGCTGGACTCATCGTGTTCTACGGGCTGTTCTTCGTGGTGCTGGGCAAGGCCGAGACGGAGGGATGGGACCTGCGCGTGGTGGGCAACCTGGCCGTCCCGACGGCCATCCTGCCCCTCTTCTGGTGGAACGCCCTGCCCGGCGAGTGGATGCTCAGGTCGATCCTGATCGTCTGGCTGATCGCCTTCGGGTCGGTGGCCCTCACCACCTACGGCAAGCTCCAAGCGAAGATGCTGGGCCTGGTTCTGGCCGCGACCGCGGTCTACACGTTCTGGGTGCCCGCCCTGATCCTCGCCACGGGAAACGACATCCCGTAGCAGCAGCACGGAACCGAGTCCCTCCGGGCCCGGACCTCCGCTCACGGCTCGGCGACCGCAGGGATTCGGTCGCCGCCATGGTAGGAATTGCCTGTGGGGCTGCCTGAGCTAATCATCGACCTCCAGTTCAGGGGTCTCAGAATCAACGCCCCCTTCGAGCGGCGCCCGGGCGGGGCCGGCCCGTCCGACGCGGGGATGGTGTGGATCGAAGGCACTGCGGTGACCGTGCCCGTTGACGCCGCCTTCGTGGCCGGCTCGCCGTACTCGCTCGAGCCCGAGGACGTCGGATTCGGGATTTACGCCGACGGGGTCCGCCTGGCCGGCGCCGCGCCCGCCGACCGGCCCCGCTTCTATGGCCTCACCACTGCCGACGGAACCCCGTACTGGCAGTTGGCCCTCATGCACCTCGACTCGCTGGCCAGCACCGTGCTGCAGACTTGCGCCTACTGGGGCAACGAGGACCAGTGCCGCTTCTGCGGGATCGGGGTGTCGCTGGCCTCGGGCAACACGGTGCTGGTCAAGCGGCCCGCTCAGCTGGCCGAGGTGGCGGTGGCGGCCAAGGAGCTCGACGGCGCGGTGGACATCACCTTGACCACCGGCTCCACCTACGGCCGCGACAAGGGCGCTCTGTACGTGGCCAAGTGCGGTGAGGCCATGAAGGCGTCCTCGGGCCTGCCGGTGGAGGTTCAGTTCGAGCCGCCCGACGACCTGAGCGTGATCGACCAGGTCGCCGACCGGGGCATCGACTCCGTGGGGATCCATGTGGAGACGTTCGACCCGGCAGTGCTGGAGTGGGTGGCCCCCCCGAAGCACCGCACCGGCATCGAGCGGTACTTCGAGACTTGGGAGTACGCCGTGGAGCGCTTCGGCGAGGGCCAGGTGTCCACCTATGTGATCCTGGGCATGGGCGAGGATCCAGACCTGATCGTCGACGGCTGCCGGCGGGCCGCCGACATCGGCGTGTACCCGTTCATCGTGGCGCTGCGGCCCGTGCCGGGCTCGCTGATGGGCGACTGGATGCCCCCCACCTCCGACTACGTCGAGCAGGTCGCCCGCAAGGTGGCGCCGTACCTGGTGGAGCGGGGGCTGACCGCGGACAAGGTCGCGGCCGGATGCGCCCGCTGCCAGGCGTGCTCGCCGGTGGGGGCGATGGAGAGGGAGTTGCAGTCTCCCCGAGACCGGAACCTCATACCGGTGCGAGCGGCGGGCTGAGTCCGTGGCGGGGGCTGTCCGAACTGCCGCAACATGCGGGCACACCCAGCAGGCGGCGCGCCGGTGAGTCCATCGCCGCGGATCGTGTGCTGGCGAGCGGTGACCCCCCCGGCGCTGAGCTGGCACCTGCGCATCCGCCACCGAGTGTTCGTCGAGGAGCAGCGGGTCATCCCCTTCACCGACGTCGACGACCGGGACCGCGACCCCGGCACCGTCCACGTCCTTGCCGGACGGGGCTCCGCGGCGGTCGGCACGGTGAGGCTGTACCGCACCGACGCCGCGGGCCGCTGGAAGGGGGACCGGCTGGCAGTGCTGCCCGGTCATCGGGCCGGCATCGTGGGTATGCGGCTCGTGCGATTCGCGGTCTCCACGGCCGCAGCGGCCGGGGGAGAAGTCATGGACGCCTTCGTGCAACTCCAGAACGTCAGCTTCTTCGAGCGGCTCGGCTGGGAGCACAACGGCCCTTCCGTGCCCTACTACGGCCTGCCTCACCAGCCCATGACCTTCCTTCTCTCCGAAGCCCAGAACCTGGCCGAGAGCGAGATCCCCGACGACGCCTGCTTGCGCCTGCCCGCGGCCCGCGACGCGCCGAGCGCCCTGCTCGTCGCGATGTCGTAGGCACCCGGGCTGCACCGGGCGAGCACAGGCACCGGGCGAGTGCAGACACCGGGCGAGCACAGGCACCGGGCGAGCACAGGCATCGGGCGAGTGCAGGCATCGGGCGAGGACAGGCATCGGGCGAGGACAGGCACTGGGCGAGTGCAGACACCGGGCGAGGACAGGCACATGGGCGTCGTCGAGTTGCCCGCCAGCGTCGAAGTCGTCAACATCGGGCTGGACCGGTTCGAGACGGCCGTGCGTGACCAGGGCGCGCCCGCGGTTGGCGTCGACTGGCGCATCCCCGCGGGCGGCGACGCCGAGGCGGTGGCCGCGCTGGCCAGGCTGCTGGGCCCCGCCTCGGACCGGATCGACGCGGCCAACGCCGAGGTGATACGCCGCCTCGACCGCGGCGTGCCGATGCTTCTGGGCGTCGAGACCGCGGGAGCGGTGATCGACGGCTTCGGTGACGGCGTGATCCTGCACTGCGGGCCGAGCATCGAATGGGCCGACATGTGCGACCCGCTGCGACGCTCGGTCAGGGCCGCGGTCCTGTCCGAGGGCTGGGCCTCACACAGCGACGCCGCCGACCGCATGGTGCAGGCCGGTGAGATCCGGTTGGAGCCCGCCAACGAGCACTGCACGGTGGTGCCGATGGCGACTGCGATCGGTCCCAGCGCGCCGGTGTACGTGGTGTCCGTCGACGCCGGCGGCACCACCGGCTACTCCAGCGTGAACCAGGGCTCGGGCGCGGTCGCCTGGTTCGGGGTCGACTCCGACGCAGCCATCGAGCGCCTCGCGTTCCTACGCGACGTGCTCGGCCCGGCCCTGGCCCAGGCGCTGGACCGGGCCGGACCCATAGACGTGTTCTCGCTGGCCGCCCAGGGCATTGCCATGGGCGACGACGTCCACATGCGGGTGCAGGCCACCACCAACCTGCTGCTGCGCGACCTGCTCCCGCACCTGGTCCGCTCCGGCAGCGCCAGGATCGGCGAGGTGGCCGACTTCCTGAGCACCAACCACCTGATGTTCCTCAACATCGCCATGGCCGGCGCCCGCGCCCTGGTCGAGTGGGCCGCCGGGGTGCCCGACGCGAGCATCGTCACCACCATGGCCCGCAACGGCACCACCTACGGCATCCGGCTGCCGGGCCGGCCCGAGCGCTGGTTCGTCGCTCCGGCGCCCCTCGTGCAGGACGCCCTCTACTACCCGGGTCAGGGCCCCGACACCAGCGCCCCCGACATAGGCGACAGCGCCGTGCTGGAGTTGGTGGGGCTGGGCGGGCCCGCCGCGGCCAACTCTCCCGCGGTGGCCGGCTTCCTCGGGGGCCGGATGGCCGACGCCATGGCCGTCACCGCCGCCATGGGCCGCATCTGCGCCGGTACCAGCACCCGGTTCCGCCTCGGTGTGCTCGACAATGCCGGCACTCCGCTGGGGGTCGACGTCCGGCGCGTGGTCGAGACCGCCATCACCCCTGCCGTCAACACCGGGATCCTCCACGTCTCCGACGGCTCCGGCCAGGTTGGAGCCGGAGTGGCCCGGGCCCCCGTCGAGTGCTTCGTGCAGGCCCTATTCGACCTCGACCGCCGGCTGTCTCGGGGCTGAGAGTCTGGTAGGGCCGCCGGCCGTCCCAGCGCTCAGGACTGGCATCTCAGCTGGGTCTGAGGGCGGTCCACACCGCGCGGGCCGGGTGGCGGTAGGGGTTGCGCCAGCGGTGCTCCTGGTCGGTTCGGAAATGGATCGAGTCGCCCCGGCGCAACTGGAACGACTGGTCCCCGACATCGACGTCGAGCCGCCCCGACAGTACGTGGATCAGTTCCTCGCCGGCGTGGCGCAGAGGGGGCTCGCCGCTGTCGGCTCCCGATTCCACCTCGGCGATGGCGGTGGCCACGAAGTACTGCCCGTAGGGGCCTGAGATGCCGCCCAGGGTGAGGCCCTGATGGGGCGTGTAGATCGACCGGCGCTCGGCCGCGGGAGTGAAGACCACGTAGAACGGCGGCTCCTGGTCCTCCTCCACGAAGTACGACACCGGCTGTTCGAGGGCCGCGGCCAGCTTCAGCAGCGTCGTGATGGTCGGCACCATCGTGCCCTGCTCCACCTTGTGGATGGCTGCGGTCGACACGTTGGAGCGGTCGGCGAGCTGCTGCAGCGACAGGTTCCACTGCTTGCGGAGATGGCGGACCTTGGGTCCGATCGAGTTCACCACCGCGCTCAGGCTCTCGCCGTGCGCCTGGCTGGGACGACCTGCCGCGCCCCCGTCTCCGCTCCCGGCCGCGACATCGCGAGTCATGCCTCCACCTCCGCGCCGGCATCCTAGACGGCGGTCTTTTCGCTTGCGAACTGTGATTATCGTATAGTTGACGGACCGCGCCACCGCCTCAAGGACGGCCCCTTCGTGAGTTCTCCAACCCGCACAGTCTCGGCCCGGTGGCTGGGCGCATACCGCTGCGACGTCTCTGCGGGCGACTTCACCATCGCGGTGGACGAGCCTTTCAGCGTGGGCGGCACCAACGAGGGCCCGCAGCCGACCGAGCTGCTGCTGGCCGCGCTGTCGTCGTGCTTCACCCTCGCGGTGGCCCACGCGGCCCGCAAGCGCGGCATCGAGCTGTCCCACCTGGGGGTGGAGGTGACCGGCACCTACGACGGCCCCCGGTTCTCTGCGCTGGAGATACGGGTCGACGCGGGCTGCGAGGACGCGGTCAAGGACAGATTGCTGGAGGCGGCTGCCCGGGTGTGCTACGTGAGCAACACAATTCGCCACACCCCGGAGCTGTCGGTGAGGGCGGTCTGACTGTGCGTTTCCGTGCGCCGCCAGGCTTGACACCAGCGCGGACCGGGTTTAGGTTCCGATACGAAGTTATCTCATCCGACACGTCGGCCGATCGAATCGGGCGGCAGGAGGGAGTCCGGTGACAGGAGGGCCACAATGCGGATCGCGGTGATCGGCGGGGGCGCGGCCGGCCTCGGCGCCGCGGGCGCGGCCAAGGGTGTCGACCCCGGCGCGGAGGTGGTGGTTTACACCGCCGACACCGATGTGGCCTACAGCCCCTGCGGCATCCCCTACGTCCACGGACGGGAGATCGAATCGTTCGAGCGGCTCTTCCTGGCCACCAAGGAGCAGTACGTCAAGAGCGGCATCGACGTCCACTACGAGACCACCGTCGAGGCCATCGACCCGAAGTCGCGCACCGTGAGCGTGGCGGGCGAGGGCGACGCGTCCTACGACCGGCTGGTGATCGCGGCCGGATGGAACTACGCCAAGGTCGGCGTTGTTGGCGACGACCTCGACGGCATCTACGAGGTCAAGTACATCCGCCAGGCGATGGAGTGGGACAAGCGGCTCGACTCCTGCAAGTCCGCACTGATCGTCGAGGCCGGCCTGGTGCCCATGGAGATGGTCGGCGCCCTGGTCCACCGCGGCATCAGCTGCACCGTCGTCGATCGGGCGCCGTGGCCGATGGCCGACGTCCTCGACCCCGACATCGTCGAGCCGATCCGCCAGAGCTGGGAGGACCTCGGCGTCGACATGCAGTGGGGCAACCGGGTCACGGCGTTCAAGGGCGACGGGACCGTGACCGGCGCCGAGACGGAGCGGGGCGACATCGAGGCCGACGTGGTCATCATCGGCACCCACAAGGTGCCCAACAACCCGCTGGCGGCGGCAGCCGGCCTCGATCTGGGGTCGACGGGAGGACTGATCGTCGACTCCAGGATGCAGACCTCCGATCCCAACATCTACGCGGCGGGCGACTGCACCGAGATCCCCCACGGCGTCACCAACATCCCGATCCAGGGGCTGACCGGCTCCCACGCCTACTCGCAGGGCAAGACCGCAGGCACCAACGCCGCGGGCGGGATCCGCCACTACCGACCGGTCTTCGTTCCCTGGGGCCTGCTGGCCGGCGAGTGGATGATCGGCGGCGTGTCCTTCGGCGAGACGCTGGCCACCGCGCTGGGCATACAGCACGTGGTGGGCAAGGCCCAGGGCATCACCCGGGCCCGCTACTACCCGGGCGTCAAGCCCATCACCGTGAAGCTGCTGGCGGACCCCGACTCGCTGCGGCTCATCGGGGCTCAGATGGTGGGCGGCGAGGGCATCAAGGAGAGGGCCGACTTCCTGGCCATGGCGGTCCGGGTGGGCCTCACCGTCGAGGAGCTGGCCACGATGGAGAACGTGTACTCTCCCGCCATTGGCGCCCTCAACGAGCCGATCTCGGTGGCCGCGCAGAACCTGCTGGCCGGGTTGTAGGGGTTGAGCGCTCCGTAGTGGGACTCGCACGCTGGCTCCGCTCCAACTCGGAGCACTATCTGGCCATCGACGCCCAGAGGCGCGTCGGCACCCGCTACGGCGCCCGGACGCCGGAAGGGCCCCGCGGGCTGCGGGATCGCTTCTGGATGCACATATTCACGCCGGTCTACCGCCTGCTGCCCTGGAGCGTCCGGCGACGCGTAATCGCCACACTGCCGGGGTCGCACCGAAGGGACTGGCCCGTACGGTCCGGCCGGCCCCAGGGACCGGCGGTCTGAGCCGGGACCGACAACAACCGACCTCGACAACAACGACAACAACAAGGAGGCAACAATGCCCAAGACAGTGACCATCCCTCCGCCCAAAGAGGGCGACGTGATGCACAACATCGAGGAGAAGATCTTCCCCGACCACAAGGCCGAGGAGGGCGACCAGGCGTACGTGTTCATGCACACGGTGCCGTTCGAGGGCTCGGTCGGCCTGGTGAACATGCTCACCGCCACCCGCATACAGCGCAAGGGCTTCAAGCTGACGTTCGTGCTGTACGGCCCGGCCGTGCTCATGGCCAACGCCGCCCGCGGCTATCCGGCGGTGGGCCAGGAGGGCTTCCCCGGCAACCTCGGGTACAACCGCCAGCTCCAGACCCTCATCAACGAGGGCGCCACCGTCTACTGCTGCCGTTTCGCCATGGGCGCGCTCTACGGCATGCGCGAGGACGACGTGATGGAGGGCGTGATCCCCTTCAACCCGCTCGACGTTCTCGACGCCACCATCCAGGCGTGGCGCGACAAGGCTCTGGTCCTCTCCACCTGGACCCTGTGACCTGACACCGAGCGGATACGTCGCAGTCCACCAGGATCCTGCAGCGTGTTCAGTGAGGCCGTGGCCCGAGCGGCCCGTGAGCGCAGCGAGCAAGAGCGGGAAACAAGACGCCTCAACGCGAGGTGTTGCACCTTCGCGCCGCCCGTGAGCTGACTCGGCGCGGCTACGGTCGCGCCGATGTCTACCACCGCCTCCACCGCGGCCCCTTTGCGCCGCGCCCTTCGGGGCCGGGCGCCCGGGCTGCGGGTGGAGCGGAACCTGTGGTCCGGCGGCGCCGACGTCGTGGCCGGCGTGGACGAGGTGGGCCGGGGGTCGTGGGCGGGGCCGCTCACGGTGGCGGCCGTGGTCGCGAACCCCGACACCCGGATCTACAAGGTGCGCGACTCCAAGATGCTCAACGCCTCCGAGCGCGAGGTGCTGCATGACCGCATCCTGGCCTGGGCCCGCGCCGTCTCGGTGGGCCACGCCACCGTGGCCGAGTGCACCGAGTTGGGCATGGCCGACGCCCAGCGTCTCGCGGCCCGGCGGGCCATGAGCGGCCTCGGGATGAGCGTCGACCAGGTGCTGGTGGACGGTTCCTGGGACTTCCTGAGCCCGCAGCCCGGTGCCGATGGTGGCGCCGAGGACGGTGCTGATGGCCCCGCGGTCACAACCATCGTTCGGGGCGACGCGTCGAGCCTGTCCATAGCGGCCGCGTCGGTGGTGGCCAAAGTCACCCGCGACCGGCTCATGGTCGCAGCCGCCGAGCGCTATCCGGCCTACTGGTTCGCCGCCAACAAGGGCTATCCGTGCCCGCGCCACGTGGCTGCGCTGGCGGCCTGGGGGCCCTGCGCCATCCACCGTCGGCGGTGGGTCTTCATGGACGGTCTGCGCTGGAGCGGCGTCCCCCGTGTCGTGCCCCCGCCCGACGACGCCCACCCCCGGCTATTCGAGACTCATTGGTGAGGCTCGCTGCTCGTCGAGACGACAGTCTCTAGCTCGCCATCCGCTTCCGGGTGCGGTCCGACGCGATCATGGCGACGCACACCGCCTGCACCTGCTCCGGCGAGTTGCTGGCTGCCCGGTTGAGTTGCTCTATCGCGAGCCTGGCGGTCTCGAGCGATTTCTGCGAGTCCCGCTTGGTGGGGATCGAGCGGTGGTCGTAGTCGGCAGCCTCGCGTGCGTCGAGCAGAGTGCGGAAGGACTTGGCGAAGTCGAGAAGGTCTCGGTCGCAGATTGGCTGGCCAGGGTGCCATCGGAGCCGCGAAACTCCGGCATGCCTGTCGAAGCTCGTCAGTTGGCCGAGTACGGCAAGCCCGGCGGAGTGTGACAGCAGCCGTCTGACCGAGTGTCTGAGTTCCTGGTGGTAGGGCTTGACCACCTGATCGCCTAGGGCACAGAACACTGCGTAGTAGGCGGTCGAGATGGCGCGGCGGAGATTCCGGTTGCGGGCTGTTATGCCAGTTCGGGGACGGCTTGGCCGGCGCGGTGATCGGGGTTATTGATCTCTTCAGGGTCCCGGAACATGCACATTGTTCGAACCCTGCCCGCGAACCTAGCTTCGGTTCGGTCTTCATAGCTCCTCAACTCGTCGAGCGGCCACGGCCCGTCGCCGGGATCCGGTAGCTCCCAGAATGTCTGGACTATCCAGCCGTCCTCCCAGTACGGATCGGCGATGACGGAGACATATCGGATGCGTGCCGGATCGCCCTCGTCCGCTAGTTCGCGGTTGAGGTCGGCCACTGTCATTCGGGCCTCTTCATATATGTCCATACCCCATTGTCTCAGCGCCGCTTCGACGCGTCAACGTCCATTGGCGCTCGGTGCTCCTACCACTTCGGTCGCAGCCGCGCCTGTACCGGGCGCGGTAGCCTGCAGTCGCCATGGGTCAGCCCGTCACATTCCTGCGAACGTCGTCGCCTAGGCCCGGCATCGTGCGCTTCGAGCTCAACCGGACCATGACCGGAATGGGACACGAGCGCTACCGGGCGGGCCAGGAGATCATCGGCAACCGTGCTGTCGACGAACTGGCCCGCCGGCTGCTGGCCACCGGGAAGCTTGCCGCGGTGCACATACACGGCTCGATGGTCACCGCCGAACTGGCTGAGTCCGACGAGTCCGGCCTCGACGACGTGATCGCCGACCTGTACACCTACTACGTGCCCGGCGTGGAGATCCCGCCCGACGAGGAGCTCATGGCCATGGTGGAGGGCTGACGAGCCCTACGACCTGCAAGGGTGTCTCGCCCGGCTTGGTCACATCCATGACGATTGCTGAGATCTTGCGTGACTCGTCGGGGGTCAGGTCCTGCTCCAGCCGCTGGCGCAGCGCCTCGGCCTCGAGGGGACGCTTGCCGTCGGGCGGTGGCTTGGTCTCGTTGGCGCCGAACCACAACACCAGGTAGATGCCGTAACCCGATGTCGCTCGGCCGGTCGTGTACTTGCCGATGAGCTGCTTGAGTAAAATCACTCAATGATGTAGATGCTCCTGGCCGGCTTGATGCGAGGAGAGTCTCGGGCCGCTGACACAATGGCGGCGTGGACGGCGGTGGACGGCGTGGACGCAGTCGGCCGGCCCGTGGTGGCGGCGGCACTGTGCGTCACGGCCTTGGTAGGCACGGTCGCGGTGGCCGCCACCGACGGCCGGGTCGGCGTGGCCGGCTGGGTGCGTCCGGGTGCCGGAGGGCGCGAGACCGCCGCGGCGCGGCGATAATGCAGTGCCGACACGGACGGATGGACCCGCCGGGCTCCCACCGGGAAGGAAAGGACGTTCCCATGGTCAACCCAATCCCCGACGACTACCCGCGGATCACCACGTACCTGTGCGTTGATGGTGCTGCCGAGGCCATCGACTTCTATACGAGCGTGTTCGGCTTCACCGAGCGGCACCGCATGACCTTCGACGGCCGGGTCGGCCACTGCGAGCTGTTGCTGGGCGGCTCGATGATCATGCTGTCCGACGAGTATCCCGAGATGGGCGTGGTCGGCCCCAAGACGCTGGGCGGGACCCCGATGTCGATGAACGTGTACGTCGAGGACTCCGACGCCACGTTCGCAGCCGCGCTGGCCGCGGGGGCCACCGAGATGCGACCGGTGGAGGACCAGTTTCACGGCGACCGGTCCGGGCAGTTCGAGGACCGCTGGGGACACCGCTGGGTAGTCGCCACCCACGTCGAGGATGTCGACGACGACGAGATTGCCCGCCGCGCCGCGGCGATGATGAGTGGGGATGAGCACTAGCTCGAAGCCGCTCCACGCGCTGACGGGCGGCTACGGGCACTAATGCAGGACACTCCAGTTCAGTCTCTCGCCGTGCTCGATGTCGAGGGTGTGCTCACCCCGGAGGTGTGGATCGCGGTGGCCGAGCGCACCGGCATCGACTTCCTGCGCCGAACCACCCGCGACGAGCCCGACTACGACGTGCTCATGAAGGGCAGGATTGCGGCCCTCGACGCGGCCGGCGTCACGATGACCACGATCATGGAGGTGGTCGGGGGCCTGGCGCCGCTCGACGGCGCGCTCGACTTTCTGCGGGAGCTCCAGTCGCGCATGCCCGTGGTGCTGCTGTCAGACACCTTCGAGCAGTTCGGCCGCCCGCTGATGGCCCAGTTGGGCTGGCCCCTGCTGCTGTGCCACACGCTCGTGGTGGAGGACGACCGGCTCGCGGACTATCGGCTGCGGCTTCCCGACCAGAAGGCGAGGGCGGTCGAGGCCTTCCGCTCGCTCAACTACCGGGTGGCCGCGGTGGGCGACTCCTACAACGACATCACGATGCTGGCAGCAGCCGACGCCGGGATCCTGTTCCGGGCCCCCGGCAACGTGAGGGCCGAGCATCCGCAGTATCCCTGCTGCACTGACTACGACGACCTCCTGGACCTGCTGGCTGACGCGCCGACAGGCTGAGCGTCTCGGCGCGAGCCTCTGCCATCGTCGACCACTACGAACTGTTCGGCATGGTCTCCGGACGCTTGCCGCTATGGCCGCCGTCTCACTCAAGGAGAATGAGATCGCCCAGCTCGCGGCCATCCACGAACGGTTTGAACGCGACACCGGCGAGGACCTCTCGGCCCTGAACGACGCCTTCCACCGGGTGATCAATTCGGCCGCGCCCCGGCGGACACGATGGCTGCTGCGACACCTGGTGCGGTCGGTTCCGGCCCGCTACTACGAGTTCATCGACGGCTGGGACTCGCAGGCCGTTCAGCACCATGCCGCCATCCTCGAGGCCATCTCCGAGCGCGACCCCGACGGCGCCCGCGAAGCCATGGAGGAGCACCTGCGTCAGAGCGGCCTTGCCGCCGCCGAGTTCTTGCGGCGCCACGGATACTGGGATGAGGAACGGTCGTGAGCGGGTCCGACTCTGCACCGGCTAGAGCGGCGCAGCCGTGACTCTCGCCGGTCCTGCGACCCTGGCGGCGCCGGACGCCGAGACGGCTGAGGACTTTGAGATGATCCGCACCGAGGTGCGCCGCCTGTGCGACCGGTATGGCAACGCTTACTGGCGCGACCTCGAGCCCGACCGCTATCCCCACGACTTCGTCGCCGAGCTTCGCTTCGCCCCGGACCATTCCGACCCCGACCGATCCGACGGATCCGGTGAGGTCATCGACGTCACCGCCTGCGGTGTGTGCCACTCCGACCTCCATGTCGTCGATGGGGAGATACCCAGCCCCCTGCCGCTGATCCTCGGGCACGAGGTCACCGGCGTGCACCCGCGCCTGGGTCCGGTCATGGTGTACGCGCCGTGGGGCTGTCGCACCTGCGAGCTCTGCGCTGAGGGCGTCGAGATGATCTGCGTCGACGCCAGCGAGGCGGGCATCTTCGCCGACGGCGGCTACCGGTGATCACGGACGTCAACAACGACACCACCATCGTGCGCGCGGAGGTGTTCGGCCCGGTTCTGGCGGTGATGCCCTTCGACGACGAGGACGAGGTGGTTGCGCTGGCCAATGACTCCGATTTCGGCCTGGCTGCCGGGGTGTGGACGCTCGATGTGCGGCGAGTCCACCGGATGGCCAGGGCACTCGACGCGGGCACGGTCTGGGTCAACACCTACCGCAATGTCAGCTGTATGGCGCCCTTCGGCGGGTTCAAGCAGTCCGGGTACGGCAAGGACAACGGCCGCGAGGCGCTCGACGGGTACCTGAAGACCAAGACCGTCTGGGTGGAGCCCACCGGCGCCACCCGCGCCCCGTTCGTGGTCGGATAGCGGTCGAGCAGATGGGCAGGAGTTCATGAGGAACTTCGCCGAGCGGCTCCTCGCGCCCGCGGACCTCCCGGATCCGGCCACTTTCTCTGAGGGCATTCCCCACGCCGCCTTCGCCGAGATGCGGGCCCGCCCGCAGCTGAGCTGGACGCCGCCCAGCGGCGGCGACCGCATCGGCTTCTGGTCGGTCACCCGCCACGGGCCGGTGTCGGAGGTCTCTCGCGACACCGACGTGTACTCCTCGGCGGTCGGCCACATACAGATATACGACATCGACTCCGACGCCCTGTCGGCCAGGGCGTCGATGATCGACCTCGACCCTCCGGTGCACACCCGGCTGCGGCGCCTGGTCAGCTCGGCGTTCACGCCGCGCCACGTGCAGTCGTATGAGGCCGCGGTGCGATCCAGGATCGCCGGGCGCCTCGACGCGCTGGGGCAGGCCGGCGGCGGCGACTGGGTGGAGGCGGTGGCGGCGCCGATACCGATCGGAGTCATCTGCGACATCATGGGCGTGCCCGAATCGGACCACGACTACATGATCGAGCTGACGGACCATCTCGTGGCGGGCACCTCCAGCAAGCCGCTGGAGCGCAGCGCCTACGGCAACACCACCGAGCTGCGGCTGTTGCCGTTCAACAGTCCGGCCGCCCACGGAATCAACGAGTACGCCCGCGCCTTGGGTGAGCGGCGCCGGGCCGAGCCCGCCGACGACCTGGTGACCAAGCTGATCGAGGCCGAGGTCGACGGAGAGCGCCTCACCGACGCCGAGTTCACCAACTTCTTCCGCCTGATGGTCTTCGCCCGCAACGAGACCACCAGGGCCTCCATGGCCCATCTGGCCCTGCATCTGGTCGAGTTCGCCGACCAGTTCGAGCTGGTCCGCTCCGATCCGTCGCTGCTGGCCCGGGCGGCCGAAGAGGTGATCCGGTACTCGTCTCCGATCCTGTACTTCCGTCGCACGGTGACGAGAGACACCGCGTTGCAGGACACTGCGCTGCGCGCCGGTGACAAAGTGGTGATGTGGTACGCCGCGGCCAACTTCGACGAAGCCGTGTTCGACCAGTCGATGCGCTTCGACGTGACGAGGCCCCTGCGGCCGCCCAACGCAGCGTTCGGCGGCGGTGGCGCTCACTTCTGCCTCGGCGCGCCGCTGGCCCGTCTCGAGGTCGCCATCCTCGTCGAGGAGATCCTCGACCGCGGCATCCGTCTGGAACTGGCGAGCGGGCCCGCCTACGTCGACTCGAACTTCGTCAACGGCATCGAGCATCTGGAGGTCAAGGTCGCGTGATGGGTGCGGCGGCTGGCGGGATTGGAGCGCCGGGAGGGGTCGCGCCGGCGCGCCGGCGTAGAACCAGCGGCAGTCTGGGTCGGATGAGAGTCTGGGTCGGATGAGCGTCTCGGTCCTGCCTGAGCTCGGTCCGGTGCAGGGCGATCCGGCCAGCGCCGAAGCCTGGGCGCGCGGCTGGGAGCAGTCCTTGCACTTCCGGGGCGACCCGGTGGAGGTGATGTCGGAGGCGGGCCAGGCTGACGAGTCATTCGTCATGGGACCGGTGTTCGCGGCGGTCTACCGGGTGCTGGCGGGAGCTCCGCTCGACACCCCGGCCCTGCTCGCCGATGTGGCGCGGGCCCGAGCGGGCCTCATCGGATCGGGGAGCCGCGAGCGGGGTCACGTCGGGGCCCTCGGGATGCTCCTCGGCGGCGAGTTCACCGCGGCCGCTCTGGCATGGGACGTCATCGCGCTCGACGGACGGGACTTCGCGGCGCTGCGCTTCGCCCACGACGTGTATCTGCACCTCGGGGACGCCGAGAGCCGCCTTGATTCCAGCTCCAGGGCCGTGAAGGCCTGGGAATGCGAGCCGGGATGGGGGTTCGTGGCCGGCCAGCACGCCTTCGCCCTGGAGGAGGTGGGATGCTACGCCGAGGCCGAGGAACTGGGCCAGTTGGCTTTGGGCCTCGATCCCGACGATCTGTGGGCCAGGCATGCGCTCGCTCACGTCTACGAGTCAACCGACGACACCCCCGCCGCGCTGGAGCTGCTCGAGGGATCCGTCGAACGATGGAGCGGCCAGGACCTGTTCGCCATTCACATGTGGTGGCATCTGGCCTTGCGCCTGCTGGCCTCCCGCGACCTGCCCGGCGCGCTGGCCGTCTTCGACGAGCGCCGGCCCGATGCCACCACCGCCTTCCAACTCTGCGACCAGACATCGCTGCTGTGGCGTCTGGAGCTGGCCGGCTGCGACGCCGGCGACCGCTGGGATGCTCTCGCGGACCGCTGGGACCAGGTAGCGGAGCGTCACACCTGCGGCTTTCTGGACGTGCATGCCGCCTTGGCTTTCGCTCGCCGGCCCGGCCATCCCGGGGCGCGGCGCTGGCTTGAGGGCCTGACTAGCCGTCTGGCGGGCAGCAGCGAGAACGACCGCACGTTCATCGAGGTGGTGGCCCCTCTGGTGGAGGCGTTCCGCGGCTATGCCAGGGGCGACACGGACCGCTTTGTGCGGCTAGTGGACGGGCTGGGTCGGGCGACTCGCCGCGTCGGCGGCAGCATCGCCCAGCGGGATTTGATCGCCCTCACCCGGCGCCGAGCCGTCGAGCACAGCCGCCCCGACTCGCTCCCGGCGGGTGATGGAGACGTGCGGTGACTTGGGCTCTGACGGGCGAGCAACTCGCGATGCAGGCCGAGGCCCGGGCCCTCGCCCGCGAGGTGATCGCGCCACGGGCTGCGGACGTGGATCGGAGCGAGGAGTATCCCTGGGAGAACGCGGCCGCGTTGCAGCAGGCCGGATTCACCGGGATGACCATTCCCGTGGAGCTGGGCGGCCCGGGCCGGCCCCTGCTCGATGCGGTGCTGGTGGTGGAGGAGATGGCCAAGGTGTGCGGCGTCACCGGCCGCATCGCGGTGGAGTGCAACACGGGCGCGCTCTCCGCAGTCATGTCCTACGGCACCGACGACCAGCGCAAGAGGGTCGCGGAGCTGGTGCTGGCCGGGGACAAGCCGGCCATCTGCATCACTGAGCCGGGCGCCGGGAGCGCCGCGTCGGAGATGACCACCCGCGCCGACCGCCGCAGCGACGCCTATGTGCTCAACGGCACCAAGCACTGGATCACCGGCGGCGGCGTGTCCAAGACGCACCTCGTGTTCGCCCGGGTCTTCGACGAGGACGGCAACGAAGAGGGCATCGGCGCCTTCCTGGCCTTCCGGGACGAGACGCCCGGGCTCGAGGCGGGGCCCCGCGAGCCGACGATGGGCCTGCGCGGGATTCCCGAGACGACCATCGTGTGCAACGACGCCGAGGTCGGTGCGGACATGGCTGTGATGCCGCCGTCGGGGCTGAGACGGGGCTTCGCCGACCTGATGAACGCCTACAACACCCAGCGGGTCGGCGCAGGCACGGTGGCGCTCGGCCTGGCTTCGGGCGCCTACGAACTGGCGTTGGAGTTCGTGAAGAAGCGCGAGCAGTTCGGCCGCCCCATCGCTGAGTTCCAGGGCCTGCAGTGGATCCTGGCCGACATGTCGGTGAAGCTGGAGGCGGCTCGCAGCCTCACCTACCGGGCCGCGGCCTCAAAGGGATCCGGCGCCAGCCCGTTCCCGGACCCGGTCCTGGCCGCCCAGGCCAAGATCTTCACCGCCGAGGCGGCCATCGCGGTGGTGAGCGACGCGCTGCAGGCTCACGGAGCGGCCGGCTACAGCCGCAACCATGCACTGGAGCGCATGTACCGCGACGTGCGGATGTTCACCATCGGGGGCGGGGCGGTGGCCCTCACCGGCACCGCCGAGCAGGCCTGCAAAGTCGGATTCTCGATAGCAGACATCTCCGCGGCCATGTACGCCCTGTCGTCGATCCTGGCCGCCCTCTACCGCCGGCAGGCAACCGGGGAGGGCGCCTCCATCGAGGTGTCGATGCTGGAGAGCGTCGCCGAGCGGACGGCCGCGCCTACCTACGCCGCGGTGGGCGCGGGCTCGGTGCCGCCGCGGGCCGGCCACCGTCACACCATGATCGCGCCCTATGGCATGTACCGGATGAGCGACGGCGAGCTGGTGATGATCGGAGTGCAGAGCATCCGGGACTGGGCCGACTTCGCCGAGCACGTCCTGCAGGATCGGGCGCTCATCGACGATCCCCGGTTCGTCGACAACTCCGACCGCATTGCCAACATCGACGATCTCGAGGCGCTGATCAACTCGGTGTTCGAATCGGTTCCCGTCGAAGAGCTGATCGGGCGCCTGCGAGCCGGCCGGGTCGCCCACAGCTTCGTGCGAGACCCGCTGGCGCTGTGGCAGCACGACCAGCTCAGAGCCCGCGACCGCTTCATGCAGGTGACCACCCCCACCGGGTCGGCCGAGGTCTACAAGCCACCGTTCAACCTCAGCAATGCCGGCCTTCCGGACGCGACCGTGCCCGCCCTGGGCGACCACGACCCCGATCTGGTGGCCACCCTCGAAGCCCGAGCCGCCAAACGTCAGGACTCGGGGTCGTAGAGTTCATCTGATATAGCTGGCAATCGCATACGGGCAGCAGAGACTCACCAGAAGTGGGTACTTGAAACGGGGGTGGGCGCATTCGCACGAGTGGTCTCGCTGTGTTCCGATGTTGACCGATCACGTGTCTTCAGGAAGACTCGAGGACCCATAGGTGAGATCGAAGATGGTGTCCGTTAGCCACCGTTTGAAGCTCTCGTTGTCTGAATAGAGGCGGAAGAGTTGGGCGTCGTCGCTTAGGATGGCGGTCATCACCGTGCGCAGGGCCCGGTCGTGCTCGATGCGGGCGTTCTGTTCGTCGGAGTGCTCGCGGGCGTTGCGGTAGGCGGTGTCGGCGTCGACCTTCTGAGGGATCTCCTCGGTGATGAGACGCTGCACGCGGTCGTCGTCTTCCCACTCGATGTTGCCGAACGACTCGTTGAACGACGCGATGATGTTGGAAAGAAGGTCCAGCTGTGGTTCAGCGAGGTGACCGCCTCCGCCTGGCGGAACAGGGTCGATCTCGCTGTCTTCGTCGGCTAGGGCGATCCGAATGGCCTGCTGCTTCTCCGCTCGATAGCTGTCCATGTCGATGGTCTCGAGCACGCCTCTCGACAGGTCGTCCTCTTGGGGTGCGGGCAGCTTCGGCACCAAGAAGTTTAGGAAGATCGACAGCTTCTCCCACTCAGGATAGCCGTAGGGAAGCACCGCCCCGAGGAACCCGTAGGTGCGCAGGAACGCCTTGGCGTTGCCCTTGAAGTCCACCTGCCGATCCTCCGCCAAGTCCGACAAGTACGCCGCCACGCACTCATCGAGGATCGGGTCGAGCCGGTCCCTTGTCACGCCGTCGAGGAAGGCTTCCACGAAGCTGTCCACCTGGTGCTGCGTGTAGACCTGATGCCCGTCCAGGTTGGCGACGATGTCGTGCAGCTTGTCGGGGTCGGTTTCGTCGGCCAGAACGGTTGCGCGGTAGTACGGTTCGAACGCGTCTCGGATGATGTCGGCGTCGTTGGTGAAGTCGAGCACGAGGGCATCGTGCTTATCGGGATGCGCACGGTTGAGCCGAGACAGTGTCTGAACCGCCTTGATGCCCGAGAGGATCTTGTCCACGTACATGCTGTGTAGAAGCGGCTCGTCGTAGCCCGTCTGGAACTTGTCGGCGCATATCAGGAATCGGTACGGCTCCTGCTGGAAGCGCTTCGCGATCTGAGCCGACGGAAAGCCGTTGAGCGACGCTTCGCTCACCGTCACCTCACGGTGCTCTCGCTCGCCGGAGAACGCCACCAGCGCCCGGTATGGACTCCTGCGTTCGGCCAGGTAGCCGCTGATGGCTTGGTGGTACTGGATTGCCCGCTCCACGCCGTCGGTCACCACCATCGCTCGTGCGAGCCCGTCGATCTTGCGCGGGCCGTGCACCTGCTCGTGGAAGTGGTCCACCATGATCTCGGCCTTCAGGCGCACCGCGTGGTCGTGACTCTCCACATAACGGCGCAGTTTTTGCTGCGCCTTGAGCGTGTCGAAGCGCGGGTCTCCGGCAACCGTCTTGGTGAGCCGGTAGTAGCTATGGACTGGCATGTAGTGGGCGAGCACGTCCACGATGAAGCCCTCCTGTATGGCCTGTTTCATCGTGTAGGAGTGGAATGGGACGTGCTTTACCGTACCGTCGGGCTGGGGCGCGGGCGCACCAAACATCTCGAGGGTCTTGTTCTTGGGCGTGGCCGTGAATGCGAAATAGCTGGCGTTGGGTAGCAGGCGCCGGGTCTCGATCAGCCGGTTGATCTTGTCCTCGAAGGTTGCCTCCTCGGCTCCGTCGGCAGCTTCCGGCTCTGGGCTGTCGCCGGAGAGCGCCCGGGACATCGCCGCGCTGGTTCTGCCGCCCTGGCTGGAATGCGCCTCGTCGATGATGATGGCGAACGTGCGGCCCGAGTGAGCACTGCCGATCTTGTCAAGTATCTCCGGGAACTTCTGCACGGTGGAGATGATGATCTTCTTGTCTCCCTGGAGCATCCGGCGCAGGTCTCGGGACCGGTCGGCGTGCCCCACGGTGGCGCTCACCTGTGCGAACTGCTTGATGGTGTCGCTGATCTGCTGGTCGAGCACACGCCGGTCTGTGACCACGATCACGGAGTCGAACACGGGTTCCTGATCTCTGCGCAAGGCAACGAGCTGATGGCTTAGCCAGGCGATGGAGTTCGACTTCCCGCTGCCAGCCGAGTGCTGGATCAAATAGCGACGACCCGCGCTGTGTTCTCGTGCGTGGGCCAGCAACTGGCGCACCACCTCGAGCTGGTGGTAGCGGGGCCAGATCTGGTCTCTGGATGAACGACCCGCCGCGTCATGGTGGCTGGTCGTCTTCTGGGCGTAGTTCTCGAGGATGTTCGTGAGGCTGTCGCGGGTCAGCACCTGTCGCCACAGGTAGTCGGTCTTGATGCCGTTCAGGTTGGGAGGGTTGCCGGCACCGTCGTCCCAACCTTGGTTGAAGGGCAGGAACCAGGACGCTTTGCCCCTCAGATGCGTGCAGAAGCGCACCTCTTGATCGTCGACTGCGAAATGTGCCATGCATCGGCCCAATTCGAACAGCGGCTCTCGCGTGTCGCGGTCGCGGCGGTACTGCTGCACGGCGTCGGCCACTGTCTGCTTGGTGAGGCTGTTCTTCAACTCGAAGGTAGCCACTGGCAGGCCGTTCACGAACAGCGCCAAGTCAAGTGCCCGCTGGCTCCCGTCCCGGCTGTAGCGCAGCTGCCGAGTGACCGTGAATCGGTTTGTGCGGTAGCGCTCAGCCGCCGCCGCGTTGCCTGGTGAGGGCGTGCCGTAGAACAGGTCGATCTGATGCGGGCCATGCCCGAGGCCGTTGCGCAGCACATCCACGACGCCCCGCTTGGCGACCTCCTTCGACAGCCGCTGCAGAAACTTGCGTCGCACAGGCCCGTCGTCCTCAAGCGTCAGTGCCCCCACGATCCCCGACAGCGTGTCGGACAGGAAGCCCGAGAGTTGCACCAAATCCACGCAATGCTCGCGGTCGTAGTCGCCGGGCGATCCGCAAGCCCATCCCACGCCCCCGACGCGTGCCCGCTCCGTGCCTGAATCGCAAGCCGAGCCGGTCAGCGCTTCACAGATCAGCCGTTCCAACCGCTGCTCACTCGTGTCGGAACTCATGCGTTTCACCCAACAAGTCCGGTGCCATCCCCCGCACATCGTACCGCCCAGTCACAACATCTGAAATCAGCCGCTCTCGATACTCTTCAAGAACATATGCCTGCCTATTGGTCCGGGTTATCTCTCTATCTATATCAAAGGCTGCACGCTCGACAAATTCGATGAATTTACGCTGCTGCCTAATTGGCGGAACGGGAATGCTGAGCGATCTTATCGTATTCTGCGTCAGCCCAAATCTAGTTACACCCCGCGCTCGAACATGCAGTTGATGCGCTATAGCTCTCGTTTGAAGAATACGCATTAGATACCCGCCCAAGATTTCTCCTGGCCTCGGCCGCAGCAGAGCTAGATGGTATCCACACACTATGTCTGGAGCGGAACTAGCTACCAGAGCTGGTACACCAATGTCATTCCAAGACTCTGAGTCTTTCGTAATAAGGACATCGTCCTCCTGTAGTCGAAACTCGCGAATCTCATCGGCGATGGCAGTCACCTTCATGAAATCCATAGCGGACGTGATCGTCGTGTTCATGTAAACATCAAGATAGTTGCATAGTCGGACTGGTATCTCGCTGTCTCGACTATGCTAATCTACACTGCTGATCCGAATATCTGCTACATCTCGGAGTCGCTTGGTCGTCCACTCTTCGATCATAGAAGCGGCTCTTCGCCTGCCATTAGCGTAGCTGATCTATGAGGTGACGGTAGTTGAGACTTGTGGTATTCGGCTAGGCGTCTTATCGTAGGACTCTTGTATTCGTAGGAGTCGAGCCATTCACGGACCTCTTCAACGGTGCTGTCAGCCAACTCTTCGTTCATGCGGTCGCGGATGGCTCGCATTGCGGCGATACCATCGAATCTTTCGGTCTGGCCATCACTCATATTCTATAGCCTCCTTCGGTTTGCGGATGTCGATCTGGGAGTAGCCCGCCCGTATGTTCACTCTATTGAAGGCGCGAATGCGGCGTGCGTTGACGATATGCTTGAAGTTCCAGCTTACTAGCAGATCAACTCCGGCGACTGTGGCGGTAGCGATGTGCAATGCGTCGGCCCACGACTTCAAGGTGAGCGCACCGTCCAAGATGTAACGCTCTGCGAGAGCTTCCGCTTCGCCTGAAGCTTCTGCATACTCCGTTTGGGGAAACGGAAGACGACTTAGAACAGCCTGTACCGCCTCGGGGGCTTGATCCAACTCGCGTTGTGTGACATCGGACAGTACCAAGGTGAACTTGTTGGCGAGGATGTCACGGAAGAGCTGCTGCGAAGGCTCTCTGAAGCCGTCCTCTTCGTCGCTCTGGCTCGCTCCGAACACGGAGGTGTCGACGTAGACCCGCCATCGGACTTCTTCCGCTGGGTCAGGACTGAAGCCGGTCAGATCCAGGAAGCTGACTGTCTCTTGTTCCAAAGCTGTGAGATCGGCTCTGATCTCTTCTAGGGATCGCATGGGCTCGGGCTTGTAGAAGTGGCGGTTGAAGTTGATCTCGTAGCCGACCTTGATAGTGGCGGGGTCGTACCAGATGTCGGGGTCGTGAGGCAGGACCTCGAAGCGGTTGTAGTTGAGATGAGGGCCGGGTCCAACCCGCTGCGCCAGATCGTCGATCAGATCGGCGAGCCGGGCCTCGTTGGCGTCCACACAAGCGGCCCGCAGGAGCGCACGCTGCTCCAGCGACAGATCCGCCGCCAGGCGAAGCGGCCGGTCCACCGTCGCCTTCCAATACCCGAACGCCTCGTTTGGGAAGATCTTCGACTGCTCGCTCTCCTCGAAGCCGAGGAACGTGTCGCAGACCCGACGGATGTCGTCGTCGGAGAGTTCGCAGGTCTTCTTACCCAGGTTCTTGCGCAGCGGCCTGAACCACTCGGTGGCGTCGATGAGCTGCACCTTGCCGCGCCGGTGCTCGGGCTTTCGATTGGTGATCACCCAGATGAAGGTGGCGATGCCGGTGTTGTAGAATATGTTCAGCGGCAGCGCCACCACCGTTTCGAGCCAGTCGTTCTCGATGATCCAGCGGCGGATGTTGCTCTCTCCCTGACCGGCGTCGCCAGCGAACAGCGACGAGCCATTGTGAACCTCGGCGATCCGGCTTCCCAGCGGAGTGGCGTGCTTCATCTTGCTCACCATGCTCGCCAGGAACAGCATCTGGCCGTCGCTTGAGCGCGTCACCAGCGAATAGGCGGGGTCGCCCGCGTGGTGGATCACGAACCGGGGGTCTCTCATGCCGGTCTTGCCGCCCATGCGCTGCAGGTCCGTCTTCCAGCTCTTCCCGTAGGGCGGGTTCGACAGCATGAAGTCGAACTCCTTGTCGGGGAAGGAATCGTTGGACAGGGTGGAGTGCTCCGGGCCGCCCACAAAGTTGTCCGCGGCCTCGCCCTTGAGGAGCATGTCGGCCTTGCAGATCGCGTAGGTCTCGGCGTTGATCTCCTGGCCGTACAGATGGGTGGACACCTGCTTGCCGCGCTCGGCGGCGATCTCTTGGAGGGTATCGTCGGCCAGTGTGAGCATCCCGCCTGTGCCGCAGGCGCCGTCGTAGATCAGATACGTGCTCGACTCGATCTGTCCGGCGACCGGCTCGAACACGAGCCGGGCCATCAGCGTCACAGCGTCGCGTGGTGTCCAGTGTTCGCCCGCCTCCTCGTTGTTCTCCTCGTTGAAGCGTCGCACCAGCTCCTCGAAGATCGTGCCCATGGCGTGGTTGTCGAGCCCGGGATGCCGCTCCGAACCGTCGGAATCCATCACCGCGTGGGGGCTGAGGTTGATGTCGGGGGAGGTGAGCTTCTCGATCAGCGATCCCAGGGCGTCGGCCCGCGACAGCCTGTCGATCTGGTTTCGGAACTCGAAGTTGTCGATGATGTCGGCCACGTTGGGCGAGAAGCCGTCGAGGTACGCCTCGAAGTCGGCCCGAAGCTGCTGGCGGTCCGAGCGGGCCCGAAGGTCGCGCATCGTGAACGGCGAGGTGTTGTAGAAGGCGTGCCTCGCGGCCTCGCGCAGCGGCCCGTCCTTGTCGCCGACGCCCATCTCGTCGAGCCGGGCGCTCATGTCGAGGACCTGCTGCTTGGTGTCCTCCAGCACGGCGTCGAGACGGCGCAGCACCGTCATCGGCAGGATCACGTCGCGGTACTTGCCGCGTACGTACAGGTCGCGCAGCACATCGTCGGCGATGCCCCAGATGTAGTTGGCGATCCAGTCGAGCCGTCCGCTCATCACAGCTTCCTTCGGTGGGCCGAGCGGGCCGGCGGCACCGCCACCGATCTCGTCCAGGCTATTGGAGCACTCGCTCTACGCCGCGATCAGCGACGCCCAGCCGTCCACAGCCGGGTCGGGGATGTAGCTGGCGATTACGCCGGGGGCCTCGAAGCCGTTGGCGATCTGCATGGTGAGGGTGGCGTCGTACAGCTCTCCGGCCGACACCCTGGCCACGTAGTCGGCCGGCGACATCTCATGTTTGACGCGCGCGCGCCGTCCGCTGACCGCTCGGCGGCGAAGATACGCCCGAGTGTCTCGTCGCAGGCGGCTGCCCTCCCGACGGAGGGGCCACCCGGATCCCTTGTCACGCGGGGATGTATCCGGCCGCAACCGCAACCGAGCGAGCCCAGGCTAGGTCTGCTTCGCTCGGTGGCCTAGTGTCGATGATCGAGGTCTCGTAGGGAATGACGTGTCCCTGCTCCACCGTCTGCCAGCCCGCCGAGGCGCGATGCGAGAAGTCGCTGCACTCCTTACCGGTCATCCCGTGGAACTTCTTCAGGGCCCGTTCCAGATAGCGGACGTCGTCGTCGTCAAAGACAGGCTCGGGCTCCCGAAGCGCATAGAGGACCTTCTCCGGACTCCGAGCGCCTGTGTGCCGCTCGGTCATCTCAACGGCTCCTGACTGCAGCAGCCTCTTGCGTATGGGCAGCAGCCGGACAGGCGCAGGGCCTTCGTTGAGTTTCTGGTAGACCGCGCCCGTGACGGAGCGGCCTCGCTCACGGAAGCTCTCGAAGTCGGCCCACCAGAGGATCTTGTTCAGTTTGACGGCGCCCCGCCCGGCTGGATCGTCCGCCAGCCGTTCCGCAACGTAGAGCATCGCCTCCCCGAGCCGGCCATCTCCAGGCGGGTTCTCCATGCCGTGTCTGGATATATCGGTCAAGGTCATTTGACCATCTTCTGATAGCTCCTGTGCATTATACCGCACCCTAGCGAGGGGGTGTGACACCCTCGGATGGCGTCAGGCGCCGGGGTTGTAGTCGGGGTTCTTCCAGACTATTAGCGACGCCCAGCTGTCAACGGCCGGGTCGGTGATGTAGTCGGCTATCACGCCCGGAGCCTCGAAGCCGTTGGCGATCTGCATGGTGAGGGTGGCGTCGTACAACTCCCCGGCCGACACCTTGGCCACGTAGTCGGCCGCCGACATCTCGCCTTTGTGGTCGGAGTAGCCGGGGATGACGCCTCCGGCGACGATGCCGGCCAGGTCGAGGTTCCGGCAGATCTGCTTGCGCATGTCGTAGAGGCGCCGGCCGATGCCCCGGCGCCGGTAGGCGGGCAGCACCGCGATGCTGGTGCCGTAGTACCAGGCGCCGTCGGGCACATGGCCGCTGCCGCCGCCGGTGCCGATCAGGTCCCGGATCGAGTGCTGGGTGTGGCTGAAGTCGAAGTGCAACCGGATGCCCAGCCCCATCGCCACCGGCGTGTCGCCGTCGAGCACCACCACGCCGCCCTCAGGAAACTCCCGGATCAGGGTCCTCAACTCTTCGGCGTCGTAGAGGTCGGTGCGATCGGCGGTTGGGAACGAGGTGTGCTCGATGTGCTCCAGCGCTTCGGCCCACTCGGCGCGGATTTTCGTGTAGGTCAGCTCGCCCATGGCTGGCCGGCTCGACTCAGACGCCTCGGGCCGCGGCCGGTGCCAGCGAGAAGTGCTCGTAGTCGTTGTCGGCGGGCTGGCCCCAGCAGGCCCAGAAGTCGCCGGTGCGGGGCCGCATGATCACCGCGCCGCTCGACTCCACCCGGAACTTGTCGTCCGGCCGGCGGCAGATGGCGGTGGGCTCGCGGGTGATCTCCATCAGGCGCTCTGCGTCTGCCGGCCTGTCGGTGTCGGCGAGCATGGCTGCGGCCAGATCCAGGCGCCGGCGCGAGTTGGCCGTCACCTCGGCGTCCCTCTCGCCCTCGAACGGCGCGGCCGCGGGATCGGTCACGTGGTTGGTGTGCGCCAGCGGCTCGCCGGCCAGGGCCTGAACCGGCCGGGCCGACGGCATGGCCTCCACGTTGAACCCCCTGCCCTCGGCGTCGAGGATCAGGTAGTTGTGGGCGCCGGCCAGGTCGGCTCGCAGCAGCACGTCCAGCGCCTCGGCTGCGGTCGCCTGAGCGAGCATCCCACGGATGACGGTGGGCCACATCACCCCGAAGCGGCCGTCGTTGCCGGTGAGGTTGTTGATTCCCACGCACACGCCCTCAGAGTTCATGCCGATCTGGCCCAGGCATCCGACAGTGGTGAACACCAGGGCGTCGGATCCCTCGTCGGGGCGCAGGCGGGCCAGCACCACATGGTCGGTGGCGGTGTCGTGCATGTCCCAGGTCTGCCCCAGCATCCCCGCCCCGCCGGCCCGAGCGTCGGGCACGATGACGGCGGTGCAGTCGTCCTCTGTCACCGAGACCGGGTGCGGGCCTGCGGCGGCGGCCCGCACCGTGTCCACGAAGTCGGTGAAGCCGCCGACCACCACGGCCTCGGCCGGGGTGATCCCCGCTGAGGCGGCCATGGCCAGCATCTCGTCATGCAGTCGGGGCGAGAACGCCTCATGGGCGGGCAGGCAGGCTGCGGCCAGTTCCAGCACCGCGCCCCTCTCCAACGGCCCACCAGTCCACAGTCCCTCGGCCACCAGCTCAACCCGGTCGCGGGCGTAGCGCCGTATCTCCTCGGCGTGGGCCCGCCCGTGGGCGTCGCCCATGGCCTCGGGCGAGCCTGCGAGGTCGAGCAGCCTGATCGGCGGCCGCTGCATGCCCCGCACACTACCGTCCCCCGCCACCGCACCGAGAGCGCGCGTGTCTCCCGTAGTTGGGAAGCGCTGGCCTGGTTCAGCCCGTCCGGCCGCGGCGGCAGCTACGTGGCAGCAACCCCGGAGGCCTGCCCGACCGTGTCTCCAGCCTCCTCGGCCTCCGCTTCGGCTATCCATTGCGTCAGCTCGCTCAGGTCGTCCGACGCGCCGTAGAAGGACGACCTGCCGATCTTGCCCGAAGCAGTCCATCTGGGGTCACCGTCCGGGTTTCTGACGATCTGGACTCCAGTCACAAGACTCCTCCCATCCACAATCCTACCAACCCAGCAGCGAGGCAATCTCCTCGTCGGAGAGGCCAGCATCTTCCACAAGCATGTCGCGCAGATACCGGGGTCGCACATCTCTCCCGTCGTGCCACGCGAAATGGATCGTGCGACGCCCTGCCGCCTTGAGCGTCCTATGCGAACCGCGCCTTCGTACTTCCTCATAGCCGATGCTCCTTAGCAGCTTCATCACATGCTGTGCTTTGAGCGTTGGGAACCTGGATGGCGGGTGAGTCACGGCTGGGGACTCCACCCGCCGTCGCCCGTGCCGAGGGCAATGAACGGCCCCGCGCCAAGAACAACGGCTCTCATCTTCGGCTCCTTGCGTGCGATCGCAATCTCCTTTGCGGTGAAGGTGCCGGGCGACGGTCACCTGCCCGCAGTCATATCATGTGTTATATGATTTCATAGGTATTCATACACCATCATAGCTCGCCTCGCAGTCTCGGGGTCGAGCGGGCGTACAGTACCGGCATGCCCCCCGGTCCGGCCTCGGACGCCCATTACCGCTCGCGCTCGATGTGGCTCGACACCTACCCCGGCTCGCTCGATCCTCGCCCTCCTCTCGACGGTGACACCGACACCGATGTGGCCATCGTCGGCGGCGGGTTCACCGGATTGTGGACCGCCTACTACCTGTGCCGGCTCGACCCGACGCTGCGGGTGGCGGTGGTCGAGCGCGAGGTGTGCGGCTTCGGGGCCTCGGGACGCAACGGCGGCTGGGCCGTGGGCGAGTTGGCCGCGGGGATCGAGAAGTACGCGGCCCTGGCCGACCTGCCGTCGTCGTTGCGGCTGGCCCGGGCCGTCTTCGACAGCGTCGACGAGATCGGCCGGGTGACCGGCGCCGGGGGGATCGACTGCGGTTACCACAAGGGCGGGGTCATCCGTCTCGCTCGCAACGGCCCGCAGGCAGAGCGTCAAGCCGCCGAAGTCGCACACCATCACGAACTCGGGCTCAACACCGACGAGATCCGGCTGCTGACCGCGAACGAGGCCCGCGCCCACGCCCGGGCCACCGGCGTGTTCAGCGGCATCTTCTACGCCCCCTGCGCGGCGGTGGATCCGGCGCGGTTGGTTCGGGGCTTGGCCGACGCCGTGGAGCGGCGGGGCGCCAAGATCTACGAGCAGACGGCCGCGGTGGCGATTGAGCCGGGCCGGGTGCTGACCGATCGGGGGACGGTGCGGGCCGAAGTGGTGGTGCGGGCCACCGAGGCCTACACCCGGGATCTGCGGGGCCGGAGGCGCCAGCTGCTGCCCATCTATTCGCTGATGATCGGCACCGAGCCGCTGCCGCAGCCGGTGTTCGACGAGATCGGCCTGGCCGACCGGCCCACCTTCGCCGACGACCGCTACATGGTGATCTACGGGCAGCGCACCGCCGACAATCGGATCGCCTTCGGCGGCCGGGGGGTGCCCTACCTGTACGGCTCGAGGATCAGTCCGGCCATCGAGCAGCACCACCGCTCGCATGAGCGCATCCACGCCACGCTGGTGGACCTCTTCCCCGCACTGTCCCAGGCGCGGATCACCCACCGTTGGGGCGGCGTGCTCGGCGTTCCCCGAAACTGGACACCGTTCGTGCACTTCGACCGGGCCGCGGGCACCGCCGGCGCGGGCGGCTACGTGGGGGAGGGGGTGGCGCCGTCCAACCTGGCCGGACGCACGCTGGCCGACCTGATCACCGGCACCGACTCCGAGCGGGTCGACCTGCCCTGGGTGGGAGTCCGCCACCGACGCTGGGAGCCCGAGCCCCTCCGCTGGCTGGGTGTGCGGGGCAGCCGCTGGATCCTGGCCGGAGCCGACGCCTACGAGTACCGAACCAACCGCGAGGCCAAGGCAGCCGTGGCGCTAGCCCGCAAGCTCCGCAACGACTGACCGGGAGTCCGCACAGCCTGCGATTCTGGGGTCCGGCTGGCAGGGCCGGGCATGCGGCGGCCCGGCTCGGGCATAATCTGGCCTATGACCACGAACGCTGAACTGGCCGGGCGCTACGCCGCGGTGCTGCCCAGCTTCCTGCACTTGCTCCACGATGAGCCGGTGTCGATCGACCGGGGCGAGGGCAGCTACGTCTGGGACGTGGAGGGCCGTCGCTACCTCGACTTCTTCGGCGGGGTGCTCACCACCATGGTCGGCCACGCCGAGCCCAGCGTGGTGGCCGCGGTGCAGGAGCAGGCGGCCAAGGTGATGCACACCTCCACCCTGTACTTGAGCGAGCCGATGATCGCCTTCGCCGAGGACGTGGCCCGGGTGTCGGGCATCGACGACGCCCGGGTGTTCCTCACCCCGTCGGGCAGCGAGGCCAACGACGCCGCGCTGCTCATGGCCACCGCACACCGCGGCTCCAACCAGATCCTGGCCATGCGCAACAGCTACCACGGGCGCTCCTTCGCCGCCCAGGCCGTAACCGCCCACCGCAGCTGGTCCTCCACCAGCTTCACCGGCCTCAACGTGACCTTCGTCCACGGCGGCTACCGACTGCGCAGCCCGTTCCGCCACCTCGACGACGGCGCCTACACCGCGGCCTGCGTCGACGATCTCGTGCAGCTCATCGACATGACCACCGCGGGCGACGTGGCCGCCATGATCGCCGAGCCGATCCAGGGCGTCGGCGGCTTCGCCGTGCCCCCCGACGGCTTCTTCGGGGCCATGGGCAAGGTGCTGTCGGCCCACGACATCCTGTTCATCTCCGACGAGGTGCAGACCGGCTGGGGCCGCACCGGCGAGCACTTCTGGGGATATGAGGCCCACGGGATCGTGCCCGACATGCTCACCTTCGCCAAGGGCGTCGGCAACGGCATCACCCTGGCCGGCGTGGTGGTGCGGGCCGAGATCGCCGACTCGATCGGCGCGCTGCAGTTCTCCACCTTCGGCGGCAACCCGCTGTCGGCCGCCGCGGGCCGGGCCACTCTGCGGCGGGTGCTGGAGGACGGCCTCCAGGCCAACGCGGCGACCATGGGACGCCGGCTGGCCGACGCCCTGACGCCGGCAATCGAGCGCTACGACTGGGTGGCCGAGCTGCGGGGCCGGGGCCTCATGCAGGCCATCGAGTTCGTGCACTCAGGCTCCATCGAGCCCGACGCGGCCCGGGCGGGCGCAGTGCTCGAAGGGTGCCGCGACCGGGGCTTGCTGGTTGGCAAGGGCGGCCTCTACGGCAACGTCATCCGCATCACCCCGATGCTCAACGTCACCGCAGCCGAGATCGACGAGGGCGCCGCCGCCATCGTCGACGCCCTGGCCGCCGCCGACGCCTGAGCGGCCGCCCGCATGGACCTGATCCTCAACGGAGTCAAGGCCGATCCGACGCTTCCCCCGCCCGGCTTGGCGTCGGACAAAGTTGTCCTCCAAATCCGAAAGATAATGCCCTCGGATTACGAACGTAATAGTCCTCCAAATCCGAAAGATAATGCCCTCGGATTACGAACGTAATGGTCCTCCAAATCCGAATTATATTGCCCTCGTATTGCGAGGTCGCTGCTAGCATCGGGGCGTGGCCCACCCTGTTAGGCGGCGTGCTCTCGAATTGGCGCTCTCGCGACTCCAGGACGAGCCCGTCGTAGCCCTGCAGGGGCCGCGCACCGTGGGCAAGTCGACTCTGCTGGCCGAGGTGGCCCGGCGTCGTCGGGTCGATGTGATCGATCTCGACCAGCCGGCGATAAGGGACGCGGTCGCCGCGGACCCAGCGATCTTCGTTTCCGGTCCGCCGCCGGTCTGCGTAGATGAGTTCCAGAAGGCATCCGTGGTGCTCGACGCCATCAAGGCCGAGCTCAATCGCCACCTGGCGCCAGGCCGGTTCGTGATCACTGGCTCCACACGGTTCGATGCACTGCCTCGGGCCGCGCAGGCTCTGACCGGCCGTATCCACATCATCGATCTGCTGCCGTTCTCGCAGGGGGAGATCGCAGGCCGCGCCGAGGACTTCCTCGAAGTCGCGATGACCGATCCCGACGCACTGGTGACGCTCCATCGCTCAACGACGGCACGGACTGACTACATCGAGCGGACCTGCCGGGGCGGGCTGCCTCTGGCCGTGACTCGCAGCGGGTCGTCCCGCGACCGCTGGTTCGACGACTACGTCCGGATGTCGCTGGCCCGCGACGTGACCGATCTGTCCAAGATACGGCAAGGGGCCCTGCTGCCAGCACTGCTGAAGCGTCTTGCCGGTCAAACTGCGCAGGTGCTGAACATGGCGGCCGCGGGCCGCGCCGTCGGCCTGGAGGCGCGGACGGCGGAGGCGTACACCAAGCTGCTCGAAGACCTGTTCCTCGTCCGTCGACTCGATGCGTGGGGTCGAACTCTCCGGACCCGCGCCGCAGCCTCGCCCAAGATACATGTGCTCGACAGCGGGCTCGCGGCCCGTCTGATGGGCGTCACTCCTCGCAAGCTCGCTCGCCTTGATCGAGTTGCCTTGAGCGAATTCGGGCAGCTCCTGGAGACGTTCGCGGTGGGCGAGATCCTAAAGCAGGCATCGTGGCAGAGCGATGTTGCCGGCGTCGGTCACTGGCGCACCCACGACGGCCATGAGGTCGATCTCGTGGTCGAGCGCGGCGACGGAGCAGTCACCGCATTCGAGGTGAAGGCCGCGAGCCGGGTCAATCAGAGCGACGCCCGCGGCCTGCGAGTCCTTCGGGACGCTCTCGGAGACGCCTTCGGCGCAGGGATCGTCCTCACCACCGGCGAACTCACCTACCGCCTCGACGATCGGATCATCGTGGCACCGGTCGATGCGCTCTGGACCGCACGCGGATGAGTCCAGACGCCTCGGAACCGGGGCAGCCGCGCACGCTGCGGTGGGACGGCTGCGTCAGTTCCGCCGAAAGCCGGCAAGGGGAGTCCTGCTCATGATCACCGTCACCTTGCTTGGGACGTGACGATCCGCCGCTTCGTGGTGCCCGATGTGGCGAGTCCTGCTCATGATCACCGTCACCTTGCTTGGGACGTGACGATCCGCCGCTTCGTGGTGCCCGATGTGGCGAGTCCTGCTCATGATCACCGTCACCTTGCTTGGGACTGGCGGCCCCCTGCCCGACCCGCATCGGGCTGGGCCGGCGACACTTGTGGCGGGCGGATCCGAGCAGTACCTGGTGGACGCGGGCCGGGGCGTGCTGATGCGTCTGGCTGCGGCAGGCTGCGGCCCCGCACAGTTGAGCGCCGTGCTGCTGACCCACCTCCACAGTGACCACATCACCGACTTGAACGACGTGGTCACCACGAGGTGGATCATGACCTTCGAGGGGTCATCGACGTCGGCGACGACCTGCATCGCGTCGAGATCTGACGACGGGACCCCGCCCGGTTGACCTCCCTACGACGGGTCGAGGTGGGCGGTGGCGCCCCGCCCGAGCACCCGCAGGAACGCTCCGGCCCGGGGCTTGGGGGAGAAGAAGCTCGACTTGGGCGGCATCCTGCTGCCCTCGTCGGCCACGGCCAGCAGTTCGTCCACCGACAGCGGGTACATCACGAAGCCGATCCGGTCCGCGGCGTCGCAGCGTCGGATCAGCTCGTCGAGGCCGGCGGTGTCGGGGACGTAGTCCACGGTGCCGGTAGCGGTCAGTTCCTGGGCGCCCAGCACCGGGTCCAGCACCAGCCGGCGCAGCCGGTCGACGTCGAGTGCGTCGAGAGCGCCCGCTTCGGAGGTCGGTGGAGGCAGCGTCAGCCGGTGCCAGGCTCCCGCCGCGTACACGCCTACCTCGCCCCGATGTCTGGGCCGCGCGTCCTCTGCGCTCGGCACACGCTGCAGTTCGCCCCCCATGTAGCTGGCCCTCGAGCGCATCGCCCACAGGCAGTCATCGTGATTGTCGTGGTGCTGGTCGGCCACGACGCGGTGGTAGGCCTCGACATGGAGCTGGCTGTGGGGGAATACCGCGGCCAGCGTGCGGGCGAGCACGGGATTGTCCGGGTGTCGGGCTGCCGCCCGCCGCGCGGCGGCCGAGCGATGATGCCCGTCGGTCACGTACAGGACCTTGTCGGCCAGCGCCGAGAGCAGCCGATCGGTCATCTCTGCGGGCAGCGTCCAGATCTGGTGATGGACCAACTGCGAGCCGAACTCCAACTCGGGTGGCGCCGCGCCGGCAACCTCGTCCAGCAGAGTCGCGTACTCCGAGTCCGCCCACGCTCTGACTGTCAGCGCCACCGGGTGCGACGTGGCGCCCACCCCCATCAGGTGGGAGGTCAGCAACTCGGTGCGATCCTCCCGCACGCCCTCATGTAGTCGGATGCGGCCCTCGTCGAAGCCGCTGCCCGCCACCGTGCAGATCATGCCGGTCTGGGAGCCCCGTGCGTGGGTCAGGCGGTACAGGTACAGGGCGCGCCGTCCCGTCGGGGCGAACACCTCGGCGTCGAGCAGGCGGGTCAGGGCGGCCGCGCCCTGACCGACGAGCCTGTCGATCGACAGGTCCTCGTCGTCGAGCAGATCCTCGCCGCTGCGGGTGACGTTCACGTAGCTGTAAGGGTTGTCCCTGACGATCGAGCGGCGCTGGCCCGGGGTGAGGTTGTCGTAGGCGCGGCTGATCACCCGGTCGGCCCATTCCGGCTTCACCAGCCAGCCCGCGAAGGGAGCGAGCATCGGCTCCGTCTTCCTCATGCGCCGAACACCGATACCTGGATCACGTCGGGGAGGGCCCGGACTGCGTCCAGCATGTCGCCGTCGATCGAGCCGGCTACGTCGATGGTCGCGACCGCGGCCACCGAGCCGGCGAAGATCCGGTTGTGCATCGTGGCGACGTTGAGGCGTCGGCGGCGCAACTCCTGCAGCACCGCGGCCAGCACCCCGACCCGGTCGTAGTGCCGGATGCTGAGCGTGGCGGTGCGCCTGGGGGCCTGCTCAAGGTTCACGCAGTTGATGACCGAGCCTGATCGATACGCTTCGATCACCTCGGTGGCTCCCTCGGCCACCGCCGCCTGGGCCTGGCGGGTGGAGGCTCCGATGTGATGGGTGGCGGTCACCTTCGGGTGACGGGCCAGCGCGGAGTCGACGGGTCCGTCCCCGGTCGCGGGCTCGTCCGCGAACACGTCTATGCCCGCCCGCATGTCCGTGGAGTCGAGTGCGGCCAGCAGGGCCCCCTCGTCCACGACCTCGCCCCTGGCCGTGTTGATCAGCACCGAGTCCGGCTTCATCGCGGCCAGGAATTCGGCATCGACCATGCCCGCGGTGTCGGGCCCGCCGGGCACGTGCAGCGACACGATGTCGCTGGCCGCGAGAACCGAGGTCCGGTCGGGCAGGGCCTGCACGCCCATGTCGCTCATGCGCCGGCGCACATCGTGGGGCCGCGGCTTGTCCTCGGTGACGACTCTCAGACCGCAGGCGGCGGCGCGCCGGGCCACCTCCAGCCCGATGGCACCCATCCCGACGATGCCCAGAGTCGCGCCGTGCAGGCCGCGGGCCCTGCTGTAGGCCTTCTTGTTCCACTGTCCGGCCCGCACGTCCGCGGCGGCGTCGGCGATGTGGCGGTCGATGGCGAACATCAGCCCCAGCGTCAGCTCGGCGACGGCTATGGCGTTGCGCCCGGGGACGTTGCACACGAACACGCCGAGCTCCGAGGCCCGCCGGCAGTCGATGGTGTTGGTGCCGGCGCCGGCCCGGACCACCAGTCCAAGGTTGGTGCCGGCCTCGATGGCCTCGGCGGTCACCCGGGTGCTGCGCACGACCAGCGCGTCGAAGCCGGCGACGTGGGCGGGGAGATCCTCGGCGGTGACGGAGGGCTTCAGGACGCAGACGTCGCCGCCGGAGCGCAGCCGTTCGACGGCGGCTTCCGACAGGCCGTCGCTGAACAGGATCCTCATGCTCTTCACCTCGGATGTCGCCACGGTGCGGTCCGAACCCGAAACGCACCGCAATCGGAACGGTTCCGTATGCCGGAACGGTCATCGTAGGCTCGCGGTGTCTACCCTGTCGAGACCATCAACGACAGATTCGACAGTTCTTGCAGCCCTGACAGGAGGACCATGACCAGGCATTCTCAACTGATCCCGGTTGTAGCGGCGCCGTGTGGGAGCGTCTCGTCGCCTGACGGTCGGCGGCTCTCATGACCGGCGACTTCGAAAGGACCGAAGGCGGGGCCGTGCTGATGGACGGCAACCGGCTGCGGGACGAGATCGTGGCTGGGCTCGGCTCAGAGATCGCCGCGGCGGGAGGGCCGGAAGTGTGTCTGGCGACGGTGCTGGTCGGCGACGACAAGCCCAGCCGCATTTACGTCCGCAACAAGCAGCGCAAGGCCGCGGAGGCCGGGATGGTGTCGCGGCACGTCGCGCTCGGCGCCGATGCCGGCCAGTCAGAGGTGGAGGAGGCGGTCGGGGCGCTGGCGGAGGACTCGGGCGTGCACGGCATTCTGGTGCAGCTTCCCCTGCCCGACGGGCTGGACGCAGACGCCGTCCTGGACCTGATGCCGCCGACCAAGGATGTGGACGGACTCACGCCCGCCTCTATGGGTCGCCTGCTGAGGGGCCGGCCGGGCCATGTGCCCTGCACGCCGCTGGGGGTCATGCGCCTGCTGGAGCGCTACGGGGTGCCCACCTCGGGCAAGCGGGCGGTGGTGATCGGCCGCTCGACTCTGGTGGGCCTGCCGCAGGTGCTGCTGCTGGGCCGCAAGGGGGTGGACGCCACGCCCACCCTGGCCCACAGCCGCACACCAGAGCTGCGGGACGTATGCCGGGGCGCCGACATCATCGTGGCTGCGGCCGGTATGGCCCGTCTGGTCACCGCGGACTTCGTGCGGCCGGGCGCGGCCGTGATCGACGTGGGGATCTCCCGCACGGCCGACGGCATTGTCGGCGACGTGGACTTCGACGCGGTGCAGGCCGTGGCCGGAGCGGTGACGCCGATGCCGGGCGGCACCGGCCCCATGACCATCGCCTGCCTGCTGCAGAACACCTTGGTTGCGGCCCGGCTGCTAGGAGCCTTCCCGGCCTAGCAGCCTTCCGTGCCCAGGTGGCCTGGCTGCTGGGGGCCTTCCGGGCCCAGGTGTTCTTCCGTGCCTGGGTGGCCTGGCTGCTGGGGGTCTTCCGGGCCTGGGTGGTCTGGCTGCTGGGGGTCTTCCGGGCCTGGGTGGTCTGGCTGTTGGGGGCCTTCCGTGCCAGGCAGCCTTCCCGTCCTGGGCAGGCCCTCTTGGCTCAGGCGACGCCGAGGTGGCGGCGGATGGCCCAGTTGAACAGGTCCCAGCCGTAGTCGCCCGACACGATGTCGGCGCGGGCGGCCCGGGCGGCCTCGGCTGAGATCGGCAGCCCGTGGCGGGCCTTCATCTGCACCTCTGCGACGCGTTCCATCAGCACGAACCAGCCGACGGCATCGGCGGGACTGGTTCCTACGGTGAGCAGCCCGTGGTTGGCCAGGATCACGGCCCGGTTCTCGCCGAGGGCGACCGCGATGCGCTTGCCGCCGTCGCAGGAGAGGATCTGTACCTCCTCGTCGTCGAAGAGGGCGTGGTCCTCGAAGAACAGCGTCGACTCTTGGGTGAGCGGCTCGATCATGCGCCGCTCCGCTGCGAACGGGGTGCCCCAATGCGTGTGGACGTGCGCGGCGGCGGTCACGTCGGGCCGGGCGGCGTGGATGGGGTAGTGGATGTGGTAGGCGCTGTTGTTGATCCTGGCCGGACGCCCGTCCTGGTCGGCGGCGCTTCCGTCGGGAGCCACCAGCACCAGGTCGGATGGCTGGGCCCGTTCGAACACGACGCGGTGCCGAAGCAGCCACATGTGGTCGGGCTTCTCAGTGTCGCGGCAGGTGATGTGGCCGTCGCCGAGCTCACCCCAGCGCAGCACCCCGAACAGGCGGTACGCGGTGGCCAGGTCGTCAAGAAGTCGGGCCCGCTCCGCTTCCGGGTCGGCGATCACCGGCTCGATCACCGGCCATCCGCTATTCGCTGAGCTATCAGCCGAAGCCACAGCCCCATTCTGCCATAGGCCCGATCCCAACAGTCAAGGGTCGTGGCCGCCCGGTCTCTAGGCGCTGCGCTCGTGGGCCAGCAGGCTGCTCGGGCCTGTGTCGTCCGCTGCTTCGGCTCGTTCGCTCATCTCTCGAACGGTGTCATCTACGGGCGTCAGTTCGGGGATGCGCTGGCTGTCTGCTGTCACACCTAGATCCTCGAAGCGACGGGCCTGGGGCATTACTCGGCCCTCGAGGGAGCCGACGCCGCGGTTGTAGGCAGTTAGGGCCTGACCGAGGCCCTTGCCGACACCGTGCATGTGCTCGGCGAAACGTCGCAGGCGATCATGGAGCTCCTTGCCGAGGTCCGCGATCTCCTGCGCGTTCTTCTGCATGTCCTGCTGCTGCCATGCCAGGGCGACCGTCCGCAGGAAGGCCAGGAGCAGCCCGGGGGTCGCGATGAGCACCCGATGCTCCTGCCATGCCTGCTCCCACAGGGTTGGCTGCACCTTCATGGCCGAGTCGAGGATGGGGTCGGCGGGCACGAACATCAGCACGAAGTCCGGAGAACCGGCGACGGCGTCGGCGTAGTCCCGTTCACCCAGGCTCTTGACGTGTCTTGAGATGGCAGAGGCGTGATTGGTGAGCAGGTCTCGTTCCTGGCGGTCGTCGGTGGCCTCGTGGGCCTTCAGATAGCTCTCCAACGGCGCCTTGGCGTCGATGACCACCTTGAGACCACCGGGCACGTTCACGACCGCGTCGGGCCGGAGGCGGCTCCCGGGGACATCAACCGTGTACTGGGGGTAGTAGTCGATGTGCTGCTGCAGCCCCGAGAGCTCCAATATGTTCCCCAGCTCCTGTTCGGCCCACTGGCCCCGGATGTTGGGCGACCTCAGCGCCTCGCTGAGACTCCCGGCGACCTTCTGGAGAGAGGCGATCTGAGAGGTCAGGCGCTCGTAGGCCCCTGCCCGCTTCTGCTCGATTGCGTTGGCGTGCTCACCCAGCTTCTCGAGGCTGTCGCGAATGGGCCCGACGAGGCTGTCGACGGCCTCCTTGCGCTTCTCTAGCTCGGCGGCACCGAGTTGTCGCTGGTCGTCGAACTGTGCCTTGGCCTGCCTGAGCAGCGTCTCGGTGCTCTCCTTGAGAACCCCGGCGGCAAGCCCCTTGAACTGGTTGTCCAATTGGTCACGGGCGCTGGCCAGCTCCTCGGTCCGGGCCTGGTGATCTGCCTTCACGGCGGCGAGCTCCCTGTGGGCCGTGGTCAACTCCAGGCGGGCCGAGTCGCGCTCGCCGCGGGCCGAGTCGCGCTCATCCCGGACTTGGTTCACCTCCCGCTCGCGTTCCTCTAGCCGGACGGTCAGTCGAGCCATCTCGTTCGGGTCGTCGGCCGCTCCGGCCGGGCGCTCGCGGCGCAGGAGCGCCGCTCCAATACCCATGATCGCGCCGACCGCGGCCAGAGCCGCCACGACGACGATTGCTGTCTGTTCCATGTCCTCATGAATACTTGCCCCCTGTGACATCACCGGCGATGCCCCGCTGCTGCCCCGGTCCATGCACGGGTTGACCAGATGGCCCGAAGCCGCGACGGCGAGGTTCCTTGGCCCGGTTCGAACGCTCGCCGCACTCGGAGCAATCCGATCGAACCGATCAGCGGATTTGGGCGGCACCAGCCTCAAAAGCGTCCGCTGTGCGCGCCGGTGTCGGCCAGGATCCTGTCCGGCTGGGCCGAGCGCCGCCATTGGCCTCTTGCGCCAGCGGCCGTTCGCCAACATGAGGACCGCCGGAGTTTGGCAGCTAATCTATATGTTTACAATAATGAGCAATACATACTGTGATAATCCAGTCGGAGTCCGCCCAAGCCGGGCCGGAGTTGGACGGCCGCGCAGGATCGGAGGCGGACGTGGGGGAGGGGCGGGTTCTGAGGCGGATGAAGCGACAGCACGGGCTCACTACCCGAGCGCAGGCGCTTGCCGATGGCATGACGAAGCGGCAAGTCGATCACCGCTTGGCAACGGAGCGGTGGGTACGGGAGGCACGGGGCGTGTACCGACACACAGCCGTCTCACCGACACCGTTGTCGAAGTTGCTTGCAGCGTGCATGGCTCACGACGGACTCGCCAGCCATCAGTCGGCGGCGGCTGTGCATGGCATCGACGGGTACAGGCTCGGCCCGATCGAGTTGACGGTCCCCAGGGGTAGGCTCCCCTCGATGGCGGGGGTGGTCCTCCACCAGTCGAGCCAGCTGAGCCTGGCCAAGCCGGTGGAACGCCAGGGAGTGCCGTGCACGGGCCTCGCCAGGACAATTCTCGACTTGGCCTCGGTCGTGACCCGCAAGCAACTGATTGCTGCTATCGATGCCGTCCTGCGGGACAGGCGGCTTCGACCGTCAGATCTCCATGGCGTGCTCGCACTGCACCTCCGCCAGGGCCGGAACGGCTGCGCGGCGCTGCGGGACGTTCTCACGGATCGCCTAGGCGACGATCCCGTTCCGCTGAGCGAATGGAGCCGGATGGTGGAGGAGCTTCTCATTGACGCTGGCCTTGCCCGACCGCGCCTCGAGTACCGCATCAACGGCACGGACGGCGCTTTCCTCGCTCAGGTCGACCTCGCATACCCCGCTCATCGCGTAGCCATTGAACTCGACAGCGTCCAGTATCACCTCAACCACGAGTCGTTCGTCGCCGACCCTCGACGACGGAATGCCTTGACGGTCGCGGGCTGGACGGTGCTGAACTTCACTTGGGGCGACTACATCAGTCGTCCCAGCACCCTGTGCGCTCAAGTTGCCACAGCCTGCGGCGTTCCCTCTCGAAATTGACTTAGTTGTGCACAATATGTGGTGACAACTAAGTCAATTTCGGTTGGTGGCGGCGAGGTGGGCCTAGGCGGGGCCTAGCGGTGGGAGGTCTGCCAGGCGGTGGTGGCTGCTACCTGGTTGAAGGTGAACACGTGCAGGCCGGTCACGCCCAGATCTGCCAGATGCGGGCTCAGCGCGGCCAGCAGGTGGTCGGGGTCGTAGTTGCGCGAGGTCATCAGCTTGGTGATGGCGGGCCGGTTCTTGCGCAGGTAGCGCAGCGACGGCCCGATGCCCAAGCGCGCCCCCATGGTCAGGAGCTTGGTCCGGTCGACCACGCCCGAGATCCCCAGATGCACGGGCAGCGTCAGCCCTGAGGCCCGCTCGGCTCGCAGCCAGCTCTCGATGAGTCCCGGATCGAAGCACATCTGCGTGCTGCAGTAGCCCTCCACGCCGGCGGAGGCCAGCAGCTCCTGCTTGGAGTGCAGCGCCTCGTGCAGTGCCCCGTCGTCGATCAGCGGGTGGCCGTGCGGATAGGCGGTCACGCCGATCATGCTCAGCCCGTGGTCGCACTCGAGCAGGTCCCGCAGGAATGAGGCCGCGTCGGAGTAGGCACCGGGCGACTCCACGTCCCCGCCGACGAGGAACATGGTCGACACCCCGGCCGAGCGCAGCCAGCCCGCCAACTCGACAACCCGAGCCCGGTCGGGCGCCAACCGGGCCGAGACGTGGGGGATCGCCACATGGCCAAGCTCCAGCAACCGTTCGGTGATCTCGCAGGTGGCGTCCTGGCCCTTCACCGGAGACGCCGTAACCGACACCGTGGAACCTGCAGGTAGCGCCTCGATGGCCGCGTCGAGGCTCTTGAGCGGTATGACCTCGAAGGTCAGCCCCTTGATGAGCCTGAGCCGGCAGTGCCGCGCCGCGAGGGTCTCCGCGGCCGGCGGGGAGCGCCGAAGCCTTGACGGCATCCTCGCAGCCAGACCCTCAGCTCAGGCCGACGATGTTGCCGTCGGCGTCGATGTCGATGCCCATGGCGGCCGGCATCCGGCCCAGGCCGGGCATGGTGCGCATGTCGCCGCAGATGGGGTACACGAAGCCGGCCCCCACAGAGGCCCGCACCTCGCGCACCGGCAAGGTCCATCCGGTCGGTGCGCCCTTCAACGCCGGGTCCGACGAGATCGACAGGTGCGTCTTGGCAATGCACACCGGCAGGTTCCCGAACCCGGCCTCCGTGAAGGTGGCGAGCTGCTTCTCCGCGGTGCTGGAGTACTCCACTCCGTCAGCGCCGTACACCCGGGTGGCAACCGTCTCGATCTTGGACTTCAGCGACGCCTCGTCGGGGTACAGCACCGAGAATTCGCTGGGCTCCTCGGCCGCCTCGGCCACCGCCTCGGCCAATTCCGTGGCGCCCCGGCCGCCGTCGGCGAAGTGGGTGGTCTCCGCCGAGCGGGCGTTGTACTCGGCGGCGATCTCGCCGATGGCCGCGATGTCGGCCGCATGGTCCCCGGGGAACACGTTGATGGCCACCACCGGCGTGCAGCCGTGGATGCGCATGTTGTCGAGCTGTTTGCGGAGGTTGTCGCCGCCGGCATGGACCTCGTCGGGGTTCTCGGCCAGCAGAGCCTCCGGCAGAGGCCGCCCGGCCACGATCTTGTGGTTGCCCGAGTGGGCCTTCAGGCCCCGCACGGTGGCCACCAGAACGGCGGCGTCGGGCGCGATGCCCGAGTAGCGGCACTTGATGTTGAAGAATCGCTCGGCGCCCATGTCGGCGCCGAAGCCGGCCTCGGTGAGCAGGAAGTCCGACGTGCGGATGCCCACCTGGTCGGCCACGATGGAGGAGTTGCCGGTGGCGATGTTGCCGAACGGCCCGGTGTGAACCAGCGCGGGCGTGTTCTCGAGGGTCTGCATCAAGTTGGGCTTGATGGCCTCGCGCAGGATCACCGCCATCGACCCGGCCACGCCGATCTCCTCGGCGGTCACGGGTGTGCCGGCCTTGGTGTATCCCACCACGATGCGCCCCAGCCGGGCCCTCAGGTCGTGCAGCCCGGTGCACAGAGCCAGCGCGGCCATCACCTCGGAGGCCGCGGTGATGTCGAAGCCCGACTCCCGGGGCACTCCGTCGAGGCGGCCGCCCAGCCCCAGCGTGATGTTGCGCAGGGCCCGGTCGTTCACATCCAGCACCCGGCGCCAGGTGATGTTGTACAGGTCGAGGCCAAGCTCGTTGCCGTGGTAGAGGTGGGCGTCCACCATGGCGGAGCACAGGTTGTGGGCGGCCGTCACGGCGTGCATATCGCCGGTGAGGTGCAGGTTGAACAGCTCCATGGGCACGACCTGGCTGTAGCCGCCCCCGGCCGCGCCGCCCTTGATGCCGAAAGTGGGGCCCATGGACGGCTGGCGGATGGCGATGGTGGCGCTGCGGCCGATGTGCTGGAAAGCCTGGCCGAGCCCGACGGTGGTAGTGGTCTTGCCCTCGCCGAGCGGTGTCGGTGTGATGGCCGACACCACGACGTAGCGAGCCCGGGGACGGCCTGCTTGGGCCATGGCCTCCGCCGCATCGAGGCTCACTTTGGCCGCACCCGTGCCGTAGGGCTCCAGCATCTCGGGCGGGATGCCGGCGTCGGCGGCGATCGAGTCGAGTGGCTTCAGCTTGGCCTGGGAAGCGATCGCCAGGTCGGTCGGAAACGGCATCGTTGCCCTTCCTTTCGCATCGGTCTTGCGCGGTCGTCGGCACCGGCCGGTGTGTTGGCGCGGCGCCGTCACGGAGGGTAGCTTGTCGTTCCGCATCTCGGAACGATTCCGCATTACAGAACGCCGATGCGGCACCCGCCCCGAAGCGGACGCCGCACAGTGCATAGCATTACAGAACGCCGATGCGGCACCCGCCCCGAAGCGGACGCCGCACAGTGCATAGCATTACAGAACGCCGATGCGGCACCCGCCCCGAAGCGGACGCCGCACAGTGCATAGCATTACAGGTCCCGCCGGCCCGGCATTACAGGAGGAATGGATGTGAGCGAGTTCCCCGCCAGCGCCAAGTGCGTGGTGATCGGAGCCGGCATCGTCGGCAACTGCGTCGTGGGACACCTGACCAAGCTCGGTTGGAGCGAATTGGTGCTGCTGGACAAGGGACCGTTGCCCAACCCGGGCGGCTCCACCGGACACGCCTCGAACTTCATCTTCCCGGTGGACCACAACAAGGAGATGTGCCTGCTCGGCGTTCAGAGCGCCAACCAGTACCGGGACCTGGACCTTTCGGTCGACTCCGGCGGGATCGAGGTGGCCCGCACGCAGGAGCGGATGGACGAGTTGCAGCGGCGCATGACCTCGGCCACCGCGTGGGGCGTCGACGCTCGCCTGCTCACCCCCGCCGAGGTGGGCGAGCTAGTCCCCTTCATCAACACCGACGTCATTCTGGGCGGCTTCTACTCCCCGACGGTGTCGGTAGTGGACTCGCTGGAGACCGGTACGGTCATGCGCCGCCTAGCCACCGACAACGGCTGCCGCGTGCTGGCCAACACCGAGGTGCTCGACATTCTCACCGAGCCCGGACCGAACCCCGGCGACCACACCGTGAAGGCCGTGGTCACCGACGCCGGCACCATCGAGACGGAGTACGCGGTGATCGCCTGCGGAGTGTGGTCGAACCGGCTCGCCAACCTGGCCGGCGCCTGCATCCCGCTGGTGCCGGCCGTGCACCAGATGGCCGACGTCGGCCCGGTCGACGTGCTCGCTGAGACCAACAACGAGATCGGCTATCCGATCGTGCGCGACATGGACACGTTCTGCTACGAGCGACAGAGCGCGGGCTCCATGGAGGTGGGCTCCTACGCCCACCGTCCCATCTTCCACCACCCCGACGAGATCCCCTCCAACGAGGAGGCTGCGCTGTCGCCCACCGAGATGCCGTTCACGGCCGACGACTTCGACCCGCAGATGGAGCAAGCCATCGAGCTGATGGACATGCTCGGCGACGCTGAGATCAAGTACGCCATCAACGGCCTGCTGTCGCTCACCCCCGACGCCATGCCGTGCCTGGGCGAGATCCCCGAGGTGCGCAACCTCTGGTCTGCCGCCGCGGTCTGGGTGAAGGAGGGGCCGGGGATGGCGCAGGTGGTTGCCGAGTGGATGACCTTCGGCTATCCCCGGGTGATCGACGCCCACGGCGCCGACATCTCCCGCTTCTACGCCGAGGAGCGTCCGGACGAGCACATCTGGGCCCGCTCCGCCGAGCACTTCAACAAGACCTACGGCATCGTCCATCCGGCCGAGCAGTGGGAGAGCCGCCGCAACCTGCGGGTCGGGCCCTACTTCTCGCGCCAGGAGGACCTGGGCGCCTTCTTCTTCCAGGCCCGCACCTGGGAGCGGCCCCAGTGGTTCGAGTCCAACGCCGACCTCGTGGCGCGCTACGGGGTTGAGGACCGAGAGATCGAGTGGGACGCCCGGTGGTGGAGCCCGATCACCATCGCCGAGCACCTCAACCTGCGAGAGAACTGCGGGCTGGTGGACCTGAGCGCCTTCCAGATCTATGAGCTGACCGGGCCGGGGGCGATGGCCTGCGCCGACCGGCTGGCAGTCAACAAGATCGACGTGCCGGTGGGCCGCTCGATCTACACACCGTGGCTCACCCCCGACGGCGGCTTCCACTCGGACCTGACCATGATGCGCCTCGGCGAGGACAGGGTGCGGGTCGTGACCGGCGTGTTCGACGGCGGACGCGACGAGTTCTGGGCCCGCCGGCACATGCCGACCGACGGCTCGATGGGCTTCGCCAACGTCACCGACGAGATCACGACCCTTGGCCTTTGGGGACCCAACGCCCCCGCGGTGCTCAGCGCCCTCTGCGACGCCGACCTCAGCGGGGCCGGCTCGCCCTACGGCTCGCTGGTGGACGTCGAACTCGACTGCGGCACCGGCGGCAGGCCCGTGGCGGCCACGCTGTTCCGCATCTCCTACGTGGGCGACACCGGCTGGGAGATCTACCTGGCCTGGGACGACGGCCCCGTGGTGTGGGACGCCCTCGTGCGGGTCGGTGCCGACTACGGCCTGCGACCCACCGGCGGCGCGGTGTACGGCACCTCGGGGCGACTCGAGAAGGGCTACCGGCTGATGGGAGCCGAGCTCGAGAGCGAGTACAACCCGCTGGAGGCAGGCCTGGCCCGCCCCCGGGTGAAGGCGGCCGACTTCATTGGCAAAGAGGCATACTTGGCTGCCAGGGAGGCGGGCGACCCCGAGGTGAAGATGTGTGTGCTCACGGTGGAGGACCTGCACGACGGCCGGGGCCGCAAGCGCTACATGCAGGGCGGCAACGAGCCGATCCTCACCCTCGAGGGCGAGCGCATCGTCGACTCGCACGGTCGGGTGTCGCGGGTCACCACCGCGGGCCCGGGACCGTCGGTGGGCAAGCACCTGCTGATGGGGTATCTGCCGGCCGAGCTGGCCGCCCCGGGCACCGACCTTCAGGTGATGTACATGAACGAGCTGTTCCCGGTGCGGGTGGCCGGCACCGGCGCGGTGTTCGATCCCGACGACTCCCGCATGAAGAGTTGAGTCGGCGGACGGCGGGCTCGACGGCTGCCATGGGATGAGGGGAGGCGACCGATGCGAATCCTTTGCTGCGTGAAGCGTGTGCCCGCGCCGGGTGCCCGCATCAATGTGACCGCCGACGGCTCTGCCGTTGATGCTGCCCACCTCGGCTTCACCACCAGCCCGCACGAGGAGTGCGGCGTGGAGGAGGCGGTTCAGATCACCGAGCGCGAGGGCGGCGAGGTGACCGTGCTGACCCTGGGTCCGGCCGAGGCGGCCGAGCAGGTGCGCTACGCGGCGTCGGTGGGCGCCCACCACGGTGTGCTCGTGCAGACCGACGGCACGGCCTGGGATCCCCAGCGCACCGCCCGGGCCCTCACCGCGGCTATCGGGTCGCTGGAGGAGTCCGGCGGTCCCTTCGATCTGATCCTGTTCGGCAACGAGTCGGCCGACTCGGGGGGCTTCCAGGTGGGTGTGCGGGTGGCCTACGCCCTGGACAGGCCCATCGTCAACGGCATCAAGGGGATCGAGATCGACGGATCGACTGTGCGGGCCCGCCGTGAGATAGACGGCGGTTTCGAGGTCTACGAGCTGGCTCTGCCTGCGGCCCTCGGGGTGAAGGAGGGCATCAGCCTGCCCCGCTACCCGACGATGAGAGGCCGCCTGGCCTCCAAGAAGCTGGCCATCACCACGATGGAGATCGACGCAGCGGCGGGGGGCCAGGCAATGGTGCGTCTTCACCGACCGACCGAGACGCTCTCGCAAACGACCGTTCTGGGCCACGGCCCCGAGGCTGCCGCCGCGGTGGTGGACGTGCTTGAGGGGCTGGGAGTGCTGTGATGCTGCTGGTGGTGCTGGAGCACGACCGGGGCACGCTCGGCGAGGCGGGCCGCGAGGCCCTCACCTTCGGCCGGACGCTGGCCGCGAAGATGGATGCCGAGATGCACGCCGCCGTCATTGGCGCCGACGCCGGCGATGCGGCCGGGCCGGACGCGGTCGCGGCCGAGGCCGGCAACCACGGGGCCGTGCGGGTGTACACCGTGGATGGCGGGGTGCTCAGCGACTTCGGTCCCGAGGCTTGGGGCGAGTCCATCGCTCAGATCACCAGGTTCCTCGGCCCCGATGCGGTGCTGGCCTGCGGCAGCGAGCGGGGCAACGAGGTCATGGCGCAGGCCGTGGTTCGCCTTGACGCACCGCTGGTGGCCAACTGCACTGATATCACGCCGCCGAGCGACGAGGGCGGACAGTGGTCGATGACCCGAGCGCAGTGGGGAGGGTCGCTGCTGGAGGACTCAACGCTGAGCACCGCTGGTCCGGCGTTGCTCACCTGCGCGCTGCACACGGTGCCCTCGTCGCCGGTCAAGCCCGCCCCTGGCGCCCCGCCCGAAGTGCAGGCCGTAGAGGTGGACCTGCCCCCTGAACTGGCCCGCACGGTCGTGAAGGAGCGTGTGGTCTTGGAGGCGGGCGTCACGCTGCCCACCGCGCCCGTCGTCGTCGGCGGCGGCCGGGGCGTCGGCTCCGCTGAGGGGTTCGCCCCTCTGGAGGAGCTGGCCGAGCTGCTCGGCGGGAGAGTCGGCTGCAGCCGGGCAGTCACCAACAATGGCTGGCGGCCCCATTCGGACCAGGTCGGCCAGACCGGCACCCGCATCGCCCCGGAGATCTACATCGCCTCGGGCATTTCCGGCGCCATCCAGCACTGGGTGGGAGCCATGGGCTCCAAGCACATCCTGGCCATCAACATCGACCCGGAGGCCAACATGGTGGTGAAAGCGGACTGGGCCGTGATAGGCGACTTGCACCAGGTCATCCCCGCCATCAGTGCGGAGATACGCCGCCGCTGGTCCTAAGCGACCGCGGGGTCTGGCTATGACCACGTCCGAGGCCGCCGGATCGGCCGGAGCGGGACAACGCGTAGAGACCACGGGGACAGGTGCTGCCTTTGCGCGGTGCAACGTGACAATTCCCGCTCTTGTTGGCTGCGCTCACGGGCCGCCCGGGCCACGGCCGTTCCAGCACTCCGCGGGCGTGCTGGACGACCTGCGCTCACGGGCCGCCCGGGCCACGGCCTCGCTCGGTGCGGCGGCCAGCTGATCGTGAACTGCGGTCTACCCGCTCGGCCTCATAGGCTGTTGGCGTGACGGTGCAGTCAATAAAGAGGTCGTTCGCGCTGTTGCGGGCGTTGGCGCTGGGTCCGGTGGGCGTCACCGAGCTGGCCGACCGGGTCGACCTGCCCAAGAGCACGGTGGCACGCCTGCTTGCCTCCCTCGAAGAGGAGCAGGCCGTCGAGCAGACCGAGGCGGGCGGCGAGTACAGGCTGGGCCCGGGTCTGATCGACCTCGCCGGATCGGCCCCCCGGGGCCGAAACCTCGTGGCCGCGGCCCGACCCCATCTGCTCGAGCTGGCCGAGAGCCTCGACGAGGTCGCGGGCCTCTCGGTCATCGAAGGCGGGCAGGTCTACTACCTCGACCAGACCGAGTCCTCCTCGAACATTCAGGTGCGGGACTGGACCGGCGAGTACGCCTCGCTCCATGCCGTGCCGTCGGGGCTGGTGATCCTGGCCCACCAGCCTGAACGCTTCATAGAGGAGTACCTGGCGGGTCCCCTGGTTCAGTGCACGTCATGGACGATGACCGACCCCGACGAGCTGAGGGATCGCTTCGAGCAGGTCCGCAGCATTGGCTACGCCTGGGTGTACGAGGAGTTCGCCGAGGCGATCAATTCCGTGGCTGCGCCCGTCTTCGCGAGCGACGGCAGCGTGGAGGCGGCCCTGCACGTCCATGGTCCCGCGTACCGGTTCCCGAACCCGGACGACACACACGACCATGGAATGGCGCTGATCGAGGCGGCTCGCCGGCTCTCGCTGCAGCTATCCGACTGAGACTGCGCGCAAATTGGGTTGCGAGCGCCTCGCGGTGCGACGTTGTGTGTCCCGCTGTTGTTCGCTGCGCTCACGGGCCGCTCGGGCCGCGGCCCCGCTCTGTGCGTCGCCGCGTCGCCCAGCAATTCGCGCCTCTTCGCTCGGCCTCTGAGCCTGCGCGCCCCTCAGGGTCGGGCGTCGGCTGCGAGCGCGGCCACTCGGGCCGCGGCGTCCTCGATGCCGACCCGCTGCGTCTCACCGGAGGCCCGCTCGGTGAGCTCGACCTCGCCGTCGGCCAATGCCCGGCCCGCCGTGACCCGCCATGGAATGCCGACCAGTTCGGCGTCGGCGAACTTCACCCCGGCCCGTGCGTCCCGATCGTCGAGCAGCACTCCGACGCCCAGGCCCTGCAGTTGCTGATAGAGCTGCTCGGCCGCGGCCGCTGCGGCGTCGTCGCGCATGCTGGCCACGGTGATCACCGTCTCATACGGCGCTAGCGCCATCGGCCAGATGATGCCCCGGTCGTCGTGGTGCACCTCGGCCACCGCGGCCATGGCTCGGCCGATGCCAATGCCGTAGGAGCCCATGGTGATGGTGCGCTCCACCCCGTCGGCGTCGAGCACGGTTGCCCCCATGGCCTCGGCGTAGCGCCGTCCCAGCTTGAAGATGTGGCCCGTCTCGATACAGCGGACCACCTCCAGGGGGCGGCCGCAGTTCACGCACGGCTCCGCGGCCGACACCTCCCGCAGGTCGAGCCACTCGTTCACCGCGATGTCCCGCTCGATGTCCACGCCCGAGTAGTGCCAGTCGTCGGTGTTGGCGCCGGTTGCGAGGTTGCGCCGGCCTCGCAGGGAGTGGTCGGCCACGATCGGCAGATCCTTCACGCCCACCGCGCCGAGCGAGCCGGGATGAGCCCCCAGGCGCTCCAGCGTCTCGGCGGGCTCGGCCGGGCGGATGTCGATGGAGCGGGTGCCGTCGGCCAGCTTCTGGAGGTTGAGCTGGTGGTCGCCCCGAACCAGGGCCAGCGTCATCGTCCCGTCGAGCACCATGACCATGGTCTTGATCTGCCGGTGGGCGGGCGCGCCGCCCTCGACAGTCTCCAGTGCGGCGATGGTGCGCACTCCCGGGGTCGGGAACCGGGTGAGCTCGTCGCGGGACTCGCCGTCATCGACGGGCGCCGGCGCCGAGGTGGCCCGCTCCACGTTGGCCGCGTAACCGCAGCCGGTACAGCGGGCGATGTCGTCCTCGCCGGCGGGGGAGGCCACCATGAACTCCACCGACCCGGCGCCGCCCATCATGCCCGAGGACGCCTGAACTGCGATGGCGTCCAGCGACAGCCGCTGGAAGATGCGGGTGTAGGCCTCGCGGTGGATTTCGAAGCTGCGGTCCAGGCCGGCGTCGTCGAGATCAAAGGAGTAGCTGTCCTTCATGGCGAACTCGCGCACCCGCAGCAGGCCCGACTTGGGCCGGGGCTCGTCGCGGAACTTCCACTGGATCTGGTACCAGATCTGCGGCAGCGACCGGTACGAGGTGATCTCCCGGGCGATCTCGGCGAACACCTCCTCGTGGGTCATCCCAAGGGCCAGATCGGCCTCCTTGCGGTCCTGCAGCCGGAACATCTCGGCGCCGACCGACTTCCAGCGGCCCGATCGCTGCCAGATCGAGGCCGGGTGCATGGCCGGCAGCAGGAACTCTTGGGCGCCGATCTCCTCCATCCCCTGCCGCACGATGTTCTCGACCTTGTCGTGAACCCGCAGCCCCAGAGGCAGCAGCGAGTAGTGCCCGGCATGGAGCTGGCGGATGAACCCGCCTCTCACCAGCAGCTTGTGGCTGGCCGCCTCAGCGTCAGCGGGAGCGTCACGCAGCGTAGGAACGAACAGCTTGGACCATCGCATCTCTGCCGACACCGTAGCCAGCCTGAAAGGACGGGGCGCGCCTTCTCCATGCCGGCATCCGTGCTTCTGGCAGCCGACCAGGCAGCCGAAGCGGGGCTGTCCCAGGCCCGCGCGAGGCGGTAGGGTTCGGGTGGTGAACCGCAACCCGATCATCACCTGCGCGGTGACCGGTGCGGGCGACACCGCCTGCCGGCACCCCGATCTGCCCATAACCCCCGAGCAGATTGCGACGGCTGCGCTGGAGGCGGCTGAGGCGGGCGCCGCGATCGTGCACATCCACGTGCGCGACCCAGCCACCGGCGCCGGCTCCCGAGATGTGGAGCTGTACCGCCGGGCATTGGAGTTGGTGCGGGCCGCCAACACCGACGTGATCATCAACACGACTGCGGGCATGGGCGGCGACCTGCTGATCGGCGACCCCGACCCCTTCGACTTCCGGCCCGAGGGGACCGACCTGGTCAACGGCCTGGAGCGCCTCGCCCACGTGGAGGCCCTCAAACCCGACATGTGCAGCATCGACTGCGGCACGCTGAACTTCGGCGAGGGCCACCAGGTGTATGTGAGCACCCCGAACATGGTCCGCGACATGGCCAAGCGGGTGCGGGAGCTGGGAGTCAAGCCCGAGCTGGAGATCTTCGACACCGGCCACCTATGGCTGGCCAACACGCTGGTGGACGAGGGCCTGGTCGACGACCCGCCCTGGATCCAGCTGTGCACCGGCATCCCCTACGGCATGCCCAACGATGTGGGCCTCTTGACCGCGTTGACCCACCTGCTGCCCGCCCGAGCCGAGTTCACCACCTTCGCGCTGTCGGTGCAGCAGATGCCATGGGTCGCCCAGGCGGTCCTGCTCGGCGGCCACGTCAGAGTCGGCCTGGAGGACAATCTCTACCTGGCCCGGGGTGTGTTCGCCTCCAACGCAGACTTGGTGAACCGGGCGCGCGAGGTGGTGGAAGCGATGGGCGGCAGAATTCAGAATTCGGACCAGGCGCGTGAGACCCTGTCGCTGGGCTGAGGCTGCCCCCGAAAGTTATGACTGACTGAGGACAAGGAAGGGCAATGGGCGCAAGATCACGCGACAAGCGGCTGCCGAGGCTCCACACTCCGATGGTGCGCGACGACGGGCAGCTGCGTCCCGCCACCTGGGACGAGGCCCTCGACCGGGCCGTCGACGGCTTCCGTGGGGTGCTAGACCGCCACGGGCCCGACGGCTTCGGCATGTTCAGCTGCTCCAAGGCCACCAACGAGATGAACTACGCGGCCCAGAAGTTCATCCGCACGGCGATCGGGTCGAACAACATCGACTCCTGCAACCGAACTTGACACGCTCCCTCCGTCGTCGGTCTGGCGACAGTGTTCGGAGCGGGAGGCGGAACCTCGTCATATGAAGAGGTCCAGCAGGCCGATGTGATCCTGCTGTGGGGCTCCAACGCCCGTGAGGCCCATCCGATCTTCTTCCACCATGTCCTCAAGGGCCTCGCCAACGGCGCCCGCATGTACTCCATCGACCCCCGCCGCACGTCCTCGGCCAAGTTCGCCGACCGCTGGCTGGGCCTGTCGGTCGGCACCGACATCGCGCTGGCCAACGCGATGGGGCGCGAGATCATCCACGCCGGGCTGCACAACGCCGACTTCATCGCGCACGCCACCGAGGGCTTCGAGGCCTATGCCGCCCGCGTCGAGTCGTGCACCCTCGACTGGGCCGCCGACGCCACGGGCGTGCCGGCCGAGGCCATCCGCGACATGGCCCACGCCTACGCCACCGCGGACACCGCCCAGATCCTGTGGACCCTGGGCATCACCGAGCACCACAACGCGGTCGACAACGTGGTGTCGCTCTGCAATCTGGCCCTTCTCACCGGCCATGTGGGCCGCTGGGGCTCGGGACTGGTGCCGCTGCGAGGCCAGAACAACGTGCAGGGCGGCGGCGACATGGGCGCCATCCCCAACAAGTTCCCCGGTTTCCAGGATGTGGCCGACGACGCGGTGCGGGCCAAGTACGAGGCCCTCTACGGCACCGAGCTCAACGGCGTGCCGGGCAAGCACCTGACGCTCATGTTCGAGGCGATGGAGGCCGGCGAGCTGCGGGCCTGCTACGTGATCGGTGAGAACCCCGCCGACTCCGAGGCCGACGTAGCGCACGCCCGCAAGCTGCTGGCCGGTCTCGACATCCTGGTTGTGCAGGACATCTTCATGACCCGCACCGCGGAGATGGCCGACGTGGTGCTGCCCGCCTCGGTGGCCTGGGCCGAGTCCGAGGGCACCGTCACCTCCAGCGAGCGGCGGGTGCAGCGGGTGCGGGCCGCAGTGCCGCCGCCGGGCCAGGCCCGCCACGACATCGACATCATCGGCGAACTGGCCCGACGCCTCGGCGTGGACTGGGGCCATCCCACCTCACAGGAGCTGTGGGACGAGATGAGGTCGCTGTCGCCCATGCACGGCGGCATGTCCTGGGAGCGCCTCGAGGCCTCCGGCGGCATCCAGTGGCCCTGCCCGAGCGAGGACCATCCCGGCTCGCTGTTCCTGCATGGCTGGCTGTGGGCCGACGACCTCGAGGGACACGACCCCGCGCCGTTCAGCATCACCCACCACGCTCCCCCCAAGGAGCGGCTCACAGACGACTTCCCGCTGCGGCTCACCACCGGCCGGGCCCTCGACTCCTACAACACCGGGGTGCAGTCGGGCGGCTACGCGTCGCCCATCCGCTACGGCGACGCCATCGACGTCAACCCGGCCGACGCGGCCGCGCTCGGCGTGGCCGACGGGGAGCGGGTGCTGGTCAGCTCGCCCCGGGGCTCGGTGGAGATGGACGTGCGCGTGCAGCCGGACATACCCGCCGGTCTCACGTTCACGACCTTCCACTTCCCCGAGCTCGTGGACGCCAACATCCTGACCAACGACGAGTGGGATCCGCGCTCGGGAACGTCTGAGTTCAAGGCGGCCGCCATCCGCATTTCCAAGCTTGAGCCGGAACCCGCCACCGCCTAGCGCATGACCGATCTCTATCTGGGCGCAGACCGCGCCACCGAGTCCGAGGCGGCCGCGGTCGACGCAACGCTGCTCGCCCGGGGAGTGGACCGGGTGGTGCGTCCCGAGACCGAACGGCTCTATACCTCCGGCCGGGCTCGGCGCCGGGAGCGCCGCCACCACCTGCTGCCCGCGCTGCACGCTCTGCAGAACGCGGCCGGCTGGATCAGCCCCGGAGGCATCAACTACGTGGCCGAGGTGCTGGACGTGCCCCCGGCCGAGGCCTACGGCGTGGCCACGTTCTACGATCTGTTCCGCACCGAGCCGCCGGATCACGACGGCGACACCTTCCACGTGTGTGTCGACGCGGCCTGCCAGATAGCGGGCTATGACCATCTGGCTGCCTCGGTCAGGGCTGAAGGCGGCCCTGTGCACTTGGGGCCGTGCCTGGGCCAGTGCGAGCGGGCCCCCGCGCTGTTCGTGCAGGGCGCCGGGGGCCGGCCCGACTATGTGCCCGCCGACGCCGAGCCCTTCGAGCTTCCTCAGGCCGGGGACCCGTCTCTGCGGTTGCTGCGCCGTATCGGCACAGCCGACCCCGAGTCGCTGGAGTCCTACATCGCCCACGGCGGCTACGAGGCGCTGCGGCGGGCCGCGCAGATGGGAGCGGAGGCGGTTCTGGAGGCCGTGGCCGCCTCCGGCCTGTCGGGACGGGGTGGCGCCGCCTTCCCGACCGCAGTGAAGTGGCGGGCCGTGGCCGCCGAGACTGGACGGCCCAAGCATGTGGTGGCCAACTGTGACGAGTCCGAGCCGGGCACGTTCAAGGACCGCATCGTGATGGAGCAAGACCCGTTCGCGGTGATCGAGACCATGACCATCGCCGGGGTCGCCACCGGGGCGAACAACGGCTGGATCTACATCAGGGGCGAGTACCCGCTGGCTACCGCCCGCCTGCAGGACGCCATCGACGCGGCTCGAACCGCGGGCCTGCTCGGCCCGGACGCCGCCGGTACCGGCCACGACTTCGACATCGCTGTCTGGCGGGGGGCGGGCGCCTACATCTGCGGCGAGGAGACCGCCCTGTTCAACTCGTTGGAGGGATTCCGCGGCGAGCCCCGCAACAAGCCCCCGTTCCCCACCACCCACGGCCTCTTCGGCGAGCCGACCGCCATCAACAACCCCGAGACCCTGCTGAACGTCCTCGACGTGATCACCGAGGGTCCCGACGCCTACCGCAGCCGGGGGACCGAGCGTTCTCCGGGCACCAAGCTGCTGTGCCTTTCGGGGAGGGTCGGGCGTCCCGGCCTCTACGAGGTGCCGTTCGGCACGACGCTCGGAGATCTGCTGGAGCTCGCAGGCGGCATCGCGGGCACAGGTGAGCTGCAGGCGGTGCTGATGGGCGGGGCGGCCGGATCGTTCGTGGGCCCTGACTCGCTGAGCCTTCCGCTGACCCTGGAGGACACCCGGGCCGCGGGCACGACGCTCGGCTCGGGGGTGGTGATGGCCTTCGACACGTCGGTGGACATGACCGACGTGGTGGTGCGCATCGCCGAGTTCTTCCGCGACGAGTCGTGCGGGCAGTGCGTGCCGTGCCGGGTCGGAGCAGTGCGCCAGCATGAGACGCTGGTGCAGATGCAGAAGCGGGGCTCGCTGTCGCCGGCCCGCCGGGCCCTCATTGACGATATGGCCGAGGTCATGGTGGACGCTTCCATCTGCGGCCTGGGCCACACCGCGGCCTCAGCCGTCCGCTCCGCCCTCTCTCTGGGCCTGGTAGCGTCGGCGCCCTCGTGATGACCGACGCAACGATCACCGAGACGGCCGTCACCCTCACTATCGACGGCGAGCCGGTGGAGGTGGCCGAGGGCTCCACCATCCACGCCGCCTGCGTGCAGGCCGGCATCGACACCCCCACGCTGTGCTGGGCCGAGAACCTGACCCCGGTCAACGTGTGCCGGGTCTGCGTAGTGGAGCTGGAGGGGTCCCGGGCCCTGGTGCCGTCGTGCTCCCGCCCCGCGGAGGATCAAATGGTGGTCCGGACCGACTCCCCCCGGGTGCGCCACAGCCGCCGCATGGTGCTCGAGTTCTTGGGCTCGGGCGTGGACTTGAGCCAGGCCGACGACCTGCACCAGTGGATCCAGGCCTACGGCGCCGACCCCGAGCGCTACAGCGATGAGAACCACCCCGTCGAGCGGGTCGACGAGCCGGTCAAGATCCAGGACGAGCTCTACATCCGGGACTACTCCAAGTGCGTGCTGTGCTACAAGTGCGTGGAGGCCTGCGGCGACGACGCCCAGCACACGTTCGCCATCGCAGTGGCCGGCCGGGGCTTCGACGCCCGCATCTCCACCGAGTTCGACGTGACGCTGCCCGACTCGGCCTGTGTGTACTGCGGCAACTGCGTTGCGGTGTGCCCCACCGGCGCGCTGCAGTTCAAGACCGAGTACGACCTGCGGCAGGTGGAGGAGTGGCGCCCCGAGGACCAGACCGTCACCCGCACCGTGTGCTCCTACTGCGGCGTGGGCTGCAACCTCGAACTCCACGTACAGGACGAGCGGATCGTGAAGGTCACCTCGCCCGCCGACCATTCCGTGACCAGCGGCCACCTGTGCATCAAGGGCCGCTTCGGCTGGCAGTACGTCCACGGCGAGTGAGACCGATGCCGGCGAGGACGGGCGACGGCGAGTGACTGGGTCTGGTGAGCCCGCCGCGCTCGAAGCCGCGGCCGAGCGGCTGCGGGCCGCGATGGCTGCCGGTGTGCCCTGCGAACCGGTACGCGGCCTGCTGGGCGAGTCGGCCGGCCCCGCGGCCGGATACGCGGTGCAGCAGCTCAACACCGAGCACTGGGTCAGGGCCGGCAGGCGGGTGAGCGGGCACAAGGTGGGCCTCACCAACAAGGCCGTCCAGGAGCAACTCGCCATGGACGAGCCCATCTGGGGCGTCCTGTACTCAGACAAGTGCCGCACCGACGGTGATGACATCGGCGGTACCGGACTGATCGAGCCGCGGGTCGAGGTCGAGGTGGCGGTGGTGCTCGGCGCCGACCTGGACAAGGGCAGGCACACCGTGGTGGACGTGATCAGCGCCACGGCCTACGTGCTGCCCGCTCTGGAGATAGTCGACAGCCGCACAGCCTGGGACATCACCAGCGCCGACATGATCGCCGACAACGCGGGCAGCGGCCTCTACGTGCTCGGAACCCGCCCGGTGCCGTTGGCCGCGGTCGATCTGCGTCGCGTCGAGATGGAGTTGACGATCAGCGGGAAGGCGGCTGCGACCGGCACCGGTGCCGCCTGTCTGGGCAACCCCTTGAACTCTGTGCTGTGGCTGGCCGACGCCATGTGCGAGCGGGGCACCCCGCTGCGGGCCGGCGAGTGCATCATGACCGGCTCGCTCTGCCCCATGCAGCCGATCGCCCCGGGCGACGAGCTGCTGGCCGAGATCGCAGGCCTCGGCACCGTGTCAGCGCTGCTGTCCGCCGCCTGAGCCTCAAGGACCGGCTCGGCGGGCGTTTGCCGGCGCTTCGATTCGCCTGGCCGCGACGTCCTCAGGCTGGCTCGAAGCGGGGGTCGCGGTCGCGCAGCTCGTCCAGGCGCTCGCAGCCGAGCTGGTGCATCACGCTGATCAGCTGCTGCTCGAACATCGAGGCCACGAACTCGGCGCCCCGGACTCCGAGGGCGCACAGTCCGTACATGAACGACCGGCCCGAGAACGCGAAGTCCGCCCCGAGGGCCAGCGCCCTGGCGATGTCGAGGCCGCTGCGCACGCCCCCGTCGAACAGCACCGGCGCCCGTCCGCCGATGCGGTCGACGATGGGGCCCAAGGCTTCGATGGCGGCGGGCGCAGCATCGAGCTGGCGGCCGCCGTGGTTTGACACCGCTACCGCGTCGGCGCCGGTGTCCAGGCAGCGCTCGGCGTCATCGGGGTGCAGGATGCCCTTGACGACAACTGGCCCTGGCCAAAGCTTGCAGGTCTCGGCCAGGTAGTCCCACGACAGGGTGCCGCCCAGGCTGGCCCCCACGAAGCCGGCCAGCTGCCGCAGCGTCGCCCGGTCCACGTAGGGCTCCAGCGTGTGGAACCGGGGCAGACCGTTACGCAGCAGCCCCAGGGTCCATGCCGGCCGCAGCGCAGCCTGGCTCACATGGCGGGGCGTGATCCGGGGCGGCATAGAGACGCGCTCACGGGTCTGCCGCTCCCGGCGGGCCCGGGCCGGAACGTCGGCAGTCACCACCAGGACCGTGAACCCTGCCTCCTGAGCTCGGTGCAGCAGGTTTTCCCGGACGCCGGTGTCTCTCGGCGGGTAGAGCTGGAACCAGCCCATGCCCGCGGCACGAGGTCCCACTACGGAAACGTCGGCGGTATTCACCGTGCTGGCCACATAGGGGATGCTGCAACGGGCGGCCGTCTCGGCCAGCGCGACATCCGCGCCGGGCCATACCAGCCCCGTCAGCCCCACCGGCGCGATCCCCACCGGCAGCGAATAGCGGACCCCGAACAGCTCGGTGCCGATGTCGGGCTCCAGCCGGCCCTTGAGGAACCGCGGCGTGAGCAGCACCCGCCGGATCGATTCGGTGTTACGGGCGCTGGCCCGCTCGTCGCCCTCTCCGCTGTCGAGGTACTCCCAGGCGAAGCGAGGGGTCCGGCGCCGGGCCCGCCGACGCAGGTCGTCGACAGTCTGGTACTTGACGGAAGGGTCAGCCACGGGCGACAACCCTACGGCACTGCTGCGGCTCAGATCGCGTCCGTGCCCGACCCGGAACTGGCAGCGAAATGCTCGCTATGCGTGCAAGATGCTGCCAGTTCGAGAGGGTGGCCAGGCCGTGTCGGGAATTGGCAGCGCAATGCTCGCTATGCGTGCATGATGCTGCCAGTACTACAGGGCGGCTCAGTCCCCGGAGTTGAGCCCGGCGCCAAAAAGGGCCAGCGTCTGGGACCAGGCCCGCTCTGCGCCGGCCTCGTTGTAGCTCGGCGCGTCGGGCCAGGTGTAGCCGTGGTTGGCGCCGGGCAGGATGTCGATGACGGCCCGGTCGCCCAGAGCTGACACGGCGTCGATGAAGGGCCTCATGCTGGCCACGCTCATCATCTGGTCGGCCTCTCCGAAGCCGATATACAGAGAGCCAGCAAGCTCGCCAGCGGTTAGGTGAGGGGAGTCGGCTCCGTTGTCGACCAGGAACGACGGATGCCACATCGCTCCCGCCGTGAACTGGCCGGGAAGGCGCATCATGGTGCGGAACACGGCCCGGGCGCCGAGGCAGAAGCCGACGCAGCCGACCGACCCCAGCGACCCCGCCGGGCGATCGGCGGCAACCGCGTCGAGGGCCGCGTCGAGGTCGTGCTGGATGCCCTCGTCGCTGAGGGAGGCCATCAGCGCGGACAGCCGCTCGGCGGCGGAGGGGTCGGCGGCCATCTCCGCCGGTCCGTAGCCGATCATGCGACCGTGGCGGTGATAGAGGTCCGGGAGGATCACGTCGTAGCCGTTGCCCGCCAGGCGCCGCCCGAAGGCGTGTAGGGCCTCCCGGATACCGGGCCGGTCCATGAACATGACCACCAGCGGGTGCGGCCCGCCGGCCGCGGGCTGCATTCGGGGCACGGCCAGCGGCTCGCCGTCGCTGACGGCCTCGAGGATCGATTCCTGGACTCTGAGGTTGCTCATGGTCGGCCAAGCTACCGGCACGTGAGGCGTGCGGGTTGGGCCGGAACGACGGCCCAGCGGTTCCCTGGCGACCGTCGATACCGGGCGGCACCGGGCCGCGATCTACCATGGGCGGCCGTGGGGGAGCCGTCGCGTGAGCTGGAGGGAGGGCTGCTCGACCGGTACGACGCCGGCCAGGCGTACGACGAGGCGTTCGAACCCGGCGGAGCTGCCCGCGACGTCTACAGCCGGATCGTCGAGCGGTTTCGCGAGCTCGACGTCGGCGAAGTCAAGCGCCTCGAGAAGCTCGTGGCCGACGAGTTCCGCCGCCAGGGGATCACCTTCACCGTCTACAGCGAGGAGGAGGGAACCGAGCGCATCTGGCCCATGGACCTATTCCCCCGCATCATCGCAGCGGCCGAGTGGGCCGATCTGGCCCGGGGTCTCAGCCAGAGGGTGGCGGCGCTCAACTGTTTCTTGGCCGATCTGTACTGTGGTGAGGGCGCGGTCATCGTCGATGGGGTGGTGCCCCGATGGCTGGTGGTGTCATCGCAGGGTTTCGAGCGCAACGCCATGGGGATCAGCGTCCCCCACTCCGCGCACTGCAACATCGCCGGGATCGACGTGGTGCGTGGCGCCGACGGCCGCTACCGGGTGCTGGAGGACAACCTGCGCAGCCCCAGCGGCATCTCCTACGTGGCCGAGAACCGGGCGGCCATGGACAAGGCCTGCAGCTGGCTGTTCTACGACCACGCAGTGCAGCCCACCGAGCAGTACGGGCAGATGCTGCGCTCCACGCTGGAGTCGATGGCCCCCGGGGAGGACTCCCCGCACATCGTCGTGCGGACCCAGGTGTTCCCCGGCGGGCTGACCCGGGTGGCGATGCGGCGCGGGTCGCTCATCGTGAACTCCTCCCAGGGCGGGGGCTCCAAAGACACCTGGGTGCTGGCACCCGAAACGCCTGAATCCGAGGCGCCATGATCCTGGCCCGTCACGCCGAGGCGCTGCTGTGGGCGGGCCGCTGCCTGGAGCGGGCCGAGCACACGTCGAGATGCCTCAACTACGCGGCCAACTCGATCACGCACCTGCGCTCCGACGAGGCCCGGGCCGAGGGCGAGCTGCTCGTCAGGACCCTCGGCCTCCAACAGGAGCTGGAAGCGGTCGGGCCGCTGGAGAGCCGCCCGCAACTGGTCGCCTTCCTGATGTCGGACGCCGACAACCCCGGTTCGGTCGTGTCGTCGGTCACCGCGGTCCGCGAGAACCTGCGCTCGGTCCGGGACCGGATACCCACAGAGCTGTGGGAGGAAGCCAATGGCCTGTACCTCAGGTTCCCCTTCCTCGGTCACGCCGACGGTGCGCCGAGCGGGCTCCATGAGGTGCTGCTGATGGTCCGGCGGGCCTGCCTGGCCATCTCCGGGATCCTGAACGAGGGCATGAGGCGCGACGACGGGCACGCGTTCGTAGTCGTGGGGCAGATGCTGGAACGGTCGATCTTCACGGTGAACTTGCTCGAGGCGAGCCACACCGATTCCAGGGGGGTGAGGGACGCCACCAGGATGCTGCGCCTCACCAGTTCACTGCAGGCCTACCACCGCCAGCACGGCAACGCCCCCGACTTCGACGGCGTCGTGCGCTACCTGCTGCACGCTGCCGACCTGCCCCGCTCGGTGCTGTCGTGTCTCGACCGGTCCGAGGGGTGCCTGGCCGGCCTCGGATCTACCGCCGCGGCCCTGGATCGGCCGCGCCGCAAGGCTGGGCTGCTGCGCGCCCGCCTGGAACTGGGCGAGGTCGAGGAGGCAATGGCCTCTGCGCCGGCGCCGACTTCCGGCTCGCGCACCTTGAGTTCCTGGCCCAGTCTCAGCATGTGCACTGGGATAGCGGCGACGCCGTCGAGCGGCGGGCCGCGTCCGCGGTTGCCGGGTCCTCGTCGGTGCAGGAGATGGTCACCGCGGTGGTTGCTGAGGTGCGGGAGACGCTGGTCTACGAGCAGGGCGCGACCGACATCGGCATCTCGCTGGCGGAGTTGCTCGCGGGCGGGGCGGGCGTCTGCCAGGACTTCGCCCATCTGGCGGCCGGAATGCTGCGCAGCGTGGGCGTGCCGACTCGCTACGTATCGGGTTACCTGTTCGCAGCCGACGAGACCTCGCCCGGCGAGACCTCGCCCGACGACGGCACAGCCGACGTAGTGAGCGTGCAGACCCACGCCTGGATCGAGGCAGCCGTGCCCGGATGGGGCTGGTGGGCGCTCGACCCGACCAACGGAGGCGAGGTCGGCGAGCGCCATGTGGTGATCGGCTGCGGTCGCGACTACGGCGATGTGCCGCCTGTGCGGGGCGCCTTCATCGGCTCAGGAACCGCAGAGGTGGACGCCGAGGTGGTGATCGGAAGGCACGTCGATGGACCGCCCCCCGTTCCGCCCGGCGCCCCGGGCCGGCCGGGCGCCGCGGTCGCAGCGCCACCGGCCCCGGACTGGCGCTGCCGGCAGGCCCAGCAGCAGCAGTGAGGCCGCGCGCCGGACAATCATCATCGCCGACCTACGGGCTTGTTGAGCCGCCGCGGGCCCACAGCTGGCACGCCAGCGCGATTGCGCTGAAGGTGAAGTAGGCGACGCCGATCGGCATCACCGAGCCGTCGATGGCCCGGTCGGTGAACGAGGCCAGCAGCGACCCCAGCATCCAGGCGCTGAACCCCAGCACGGATGCGGCCGTGCCGGCCATCGCCCCCATCGGTTCGAGAGCCAGGCTCAATCCCGACGGGAACACCGCCACGTGAATGGCGTTGCACAGGCTGAACAGCACCAGCCACACTCCGAAGGGCGGCAGGCCGTCGCTTGCGACTGTGACTGCAAAAAGCGCGGCTGAAGCAGTGGCGAACGCGCTGCCGGCGCCGAGCGCCAGCTGGCGAACGCGCAGCCGATGCAGCAGGCGGTTGCTGCTCAAGGCCACGGCCGCCGCCACCACCCCGGCGACGGTGAAGTACGGAACGAACCAGCCCGGACGGTCGTACACGTCGCTGAGGATCAGCTCGGTGCTGCCCAAGTAGGCCAGGAAGGCCCCGAAGCTCAGGGTGACCATCAGCGTGTAACCGAGAGCGGTGCGGTTGGAGACCACGGAGCGGAAGGCGGCGAGCACCGGCCCCAGCCGCAGCGGCCGGCGGTTTGACGGGTCGAGCGTCTCCTCGAGGCGCACCGTCCATGCCGCCGCCGCCAGTCCGGCCACCACGCCGAAAGCCATCACCCAGCGCCATGAGCTGATCACCACCAAGGCCTTGCCAAGACCTGGTGCCGTGATCGGCGCGATGAAGAAGACCGTCTGGATGAGCGTCATCACTCGAGCCATGGTCGTTCCCGCAAAGCGGTCGCGCACGATGGCCTGCACCAGGACCCGAGGTCCGGCCGCGGCAAACCCCCACACGAACCGGCTGCCGTAGAGCACGCCGAGAGACGGGGCCAGCGCGGCGGTCAGGGCGGCCGCGGCGTACAGCATCAAGCTTCCCGCCAGTGCCGGCTTGCGCCCCACCGCGTCGGCGATGGGGCCGTAGAACAAGTGCCCGACCCCCGCTCCCATCAGGAAGAGGGTCACGGTGAGCGACAGCCGGGTGGAGTCGTCGTCGAGGCCGAACGCGGCACGCATCTGCGAGAAGGCGGGCAGCATGATGTCGATGGCCAGGGCTGACAGGGCGGTCAATAGCCCCATGAGCAGCACGAACTCTCTCTCGCCCATGCGGCGCAACGGACTGCTCACGGTGTCGAGTCTGCCCCAGCCGCCGATCGTCGCTGCCGACGGGTCCAGTTATCGGCTCGAGGTGCCGCCACGGGCCCACAGCTGGCAAACCAGCGCGATCGAGCTGTAGGCGATGTAGGCGACGCCGATCGGCATCACGGAGCCGTCGATGGCCCGGTCGGTGAACGAGGCCAGCAGCGAGCCGAGCAGCGAGGTGCTGAACCCGAGCACCGCCGCAGCCGTGCCTGCCATCCTTCCCATCGGCTCCAGGGCCAGGCTCATGCCGGTCGGGAACACCCCGACGTGGCATGCGTTGGCCAGGCTGAACAGCACCAGCCAGGCTCCGAACGGCGGCAGGCCGTCGCTCGCGGCGGTCACGGCGAACAGAGCCACCGAAGCGGCCGCGAACGCGAGGCCTGCTCCCATTGCCAACTGGCGGGCATCCACCTTGTACAGCACGCGGTTGCTGACCAGCGCCACGGTCGCCGCCACCATGCCGAAGCCAGAGAAGTACGGAACGAACCAGCCCGGGCGGTTGTACACATCGCTGAAGACCAGCTCGGTGCTGCCCAGGAAGGACAGGAAGGCTGCGAAGCCGAACGTGACCATGAGCGTGTAACCCAGCGAGGTGCGGTTGCGGATCACGACTCGGAATCCCGCCAGCACCGGTCCGAGCCTCAGCGGGCGACGATTGGCGGGGTCGAGGGTCTCGCCTATGCGCAGCGACCATCCGAGCACGATGAGCGCGGTGACCACCCCGGATGCCAGGACCCAGCGCCACGATCCGACCTCCACCAGGACCTTGCCCATTACCGGGGCGAGGATCGGCGCGAGGAAGAAGGCGGTCTGGACGAGTGTCATCACGCGGGCCATGGCGGTGCCCGCGAAGCGGTCGCGCACGATGGCCTGCGTCATGGTCCGGGAACCCGCCGATGCGAATCCCCACACGAAGCGGCTGGCGTAGAGCACGCCCAGCGACGGTGCGAGCGCCGCGGCGAGCGCTGCGACGCCATACAGCGTCATGCTCCCGGCGAGTGTCGGCTTGCGCCCAACCGCGTCGGCGATCGGGCCGTAGAACAGGTTCCCCACTCCCGCGCCCATCAGGAACAGGGTGACAGTGAGCGACAGCCGGGTGGAGTCGTCGTCGAGGCCGAAGGCGGGCCGCATGTCCTCGAAGGCGGGCAGGAGTATGTCGATGGCCAGGGCCGACATGGCGCTCACCAGGGCAATGAACAGCACGAACTCCCGCTCGCCCATGCGATGCCCAGTTCCGCGCACGGCGGCGAGTCTGTCCCGAGCGCGGTCTGCACCCGGCACCGGCTGTGCTGGGTCCTCGGCTTCGGTTCCGGCGCCTTCGCGAGCCCATCGGCAAGTTAGGGTGCGGCGCACGCACGGACCTGCCGAGCCATGGAAGGAGCCCTCCGATGTCGGAGACGACGATGACGCTTAGGCCCAACCTCCCCGGACGGCTGGGCGACCCGGACCTGACCCTGGCCACCGACCCGCGCGCTGATCCCCGCCTGGTGGCGGCGCTGGAGCCGCTGGGCCTGGCCGGGCGGGCCGAACCCGTGCCCCTTGACGCCGACTCGTCGCTGGAGGACATCCGCGCCCTGGCGGCATTGAGCGAGCCGGGCTTCGAGCATCTCTTCGATGTGCTGTTCGCGGCCCTGCCGCCCGTCGGGGGAGTGGAGTCGAGCACCGAGGTGATCTCCGGCGTCGACGGCAACGACATCAGCGTCTACGTCCACCAGCCGACCGGCGACGGCGGCCCGTACCCGGGGATCCTGCACATCCACGGCGGAGGGATGGTGATCCTCTCCGCGGCGGGCGCCCCCTACCGGCGCTGGCGCGACGAGCTGGCTGCTCGCAGGCTGGTGGTGGTGGGGGTGGAGTTCCGCAACGCGGCTGGAGCGCTCGGCTCCCATCCGTTCCCCGCGGCCCTCAACGACTGCACCTCGGCGCTGGAATGGATGCACGCCCACCGGGACGACCTCGGCGTGTCGAAGCTGGTCGTGTCGGGGGAGTCCGGCGGCGGCAACCTCACGCTGGCCACCTCGCTCAGGGCCCGTCAAGAAGGCCGTCTCGGAATGATCGACGGCGTCTACGCCCAGTGTCCCTACATCTCCGGCTGCTACGCCGGCCCGCCGGAGGAGCTGCCGTCGCTGCGCGAGAACGACGGGTACTTCATCGCCAACGACACGATGGGGTACTTCGTCGAGGCCTACGACCCGGGCGGGGCGAACCTGCAGAACCCGCTGGCCTGGCCCTGGCATGCTCAAGTCGAGGATCTCGCGGGCATGCCGCCCCATGTGGTCTCGGTCAACGAGCTCGACCCGCTGCGAGACGAGGGGCTCGGCTACTACCGCAAGCTCATGGCGGCAGGCGTGTCGGTGTACAGCCGCACCGTCAACGGAACCTGCCACGCCGGCGACCTGCTGCTGCCGGGCGCCATGCCCGAGGTCTACGCGGCCTCAGCCCGCGACCTCGCCACCTTCGCCCACACACTCTGACGCCCACACCGGCCCCGATACCGTGCGCCAGCTGATCACCGACGCGCTCATCGTCACCGGCGACGGGGCGACCGAGCCCTACCGCGGCGACGCGCTCATCGACGGCGACCTCGTGGTGCATTTGGGCTCCGTGCCGCCCAGCGCGGCGGGCGGGGCGGAGCTCACTGTCGACGCAGGTGGCCGGGTGCTGGCTCCCGGCTTCGTGGACAACCACAACCACGGCGCCCTGGGCGGCACCCGCATCGGCGAACATGGCATCCCCATCAGCTGCGAGATGGCGGTGCGCGGTGGCGTCACCAGGCGCATCTGCGGCGTGGACGGGCTGTCGCCGGCGCCGGTGGCGTCCGACCAGCGGGCCGAGTACGCCGCACAGCTCGTTCCCCTCGACGGCGCCGTGGGCCCCGGAGGCGATCCCGGCGGTGATGACCCGGCCGGCGGCGGCCAGTGGCCGTGGACGACGATCAAGGAGTTCCTGCGGTGGCACCGGGGCCGGTCGGTGACGGATCTCGGGATGCACTTGGGCCACAGCGCGGTGCGCCGCACCGTGATGGGCAACCTCGATCAGACGGCCGACGACTCCCAGATCCGGGCCATGGCCGAGGTGGTGCGCCGCGAGGCGCCCTGGTGTCTGGGCCTGTCCACCGGGCTCGTCTACAACCCGGCGGTGTACTCCGACCAGCGGGAGATCACTGCCCTGGTGCGGGCGTTCAACGAGGTCAAGCCGGGCGCCCTCTACCCGCATCTTCGCTCGGAGAGCGACGACATCCTGGTCGCCCTCGACGAGGTGATCACTGCCGCGGTGGACGGCGGCGGCGGGTACTGCAGCGAGCACTCCAAGATCGCCGGGCGCCGGAACTGGGACCGCTACGACGAGGTGGCGGCCAAGCTCGACGACGCGTCCGGCTCGGTGCCGACGATGGGCAACATGTACCCCTACACCGCGGGCAGCACCACCGCTGACGCCCTGTTCCCCCCGGAGGTCCGCTCGGGCACCCGAGCCGAGTTCATGGCCCGGTTGGGCGACGACGACGTGCGCCGGTTCGCCTTCGAGAAGATCTACGGCGACGGCTCCGGCTGGGACAACTTCGTGTCCTTCTGCGGGGGCCTGGAGGGCGTCCAGATCGCGGGGGTGCTCGAAGGGGTGGGCGACGAGTTCCTGGGCAAGCGCTTCTCCGATGTGGTGCTGGCTGCGGGGGTGACCGACATGTCCTCGGAGGAGGCCCACGACGCGGTCTGCGACTTCTTCCTCCACAACCGGGGCGAGGTGTCCATCATCAGCCACTACGGCAACGAGGCCACCGTGGAGCGGTTCTTCCGCCGTCCGAACATGGCTCTGTGCACCGACGGGCTGATGCCGGGGCCGGGCCAGAAGCCCCATCCCCGCTCGCTGGGGTCGTTTCCCAGGGCGCTGCGCATGGCCCGGGAGCTGGGCATCGACCTGGTCGAGATCGTCCACCGTCTGGCGGTGATGCCCTGTGAGTTCATGGGTCTGCCGAGCCCGGCGCTGCGAGGGGGCGCCGATGCTTCGCTGGTGCTGTTCGACTGGGACGGCGTTACCGAGTGCAACAGCTACGAGGATCCGCTGGTCCCGCCCGACGGGATCGACGCGGTATGGGTGCACGGCGATCTGGTCCAGCACGAGGGCCGCATCCACCCGCCCAAGGCCTTCGGCGGCCGCCACCTCCTCACCGCCCCCGCCTGAAATTGACGTAGTTGACTACCTCGTGGGGGGTCAACTACGTCAATTTCGTTGGGTCGCGTCCGCGGTCGGCTCTAGCCGGCTGGCTGGTTGATCAAGTGCGTGGCTGCGTTGTCGAAGTGGTCGAACATGGCGGTCCGGATCTCGTCGGGCAGCGGGTGGCCTGTGCCGTCGGCGATGGTGGCCGCATCGAGCGAGGCCGTCATGTGCTCCATCCAGGCGTCGCGCTCGGCCAAGCCGATGGCGAAAGGCATGTGCCGCATCCGCAGGCGGGGATGGCCCCTCTCATCGCTGTAGTGCGGGGGGCCGCCCCAGTACTGGACCAGGAACCCGGCCAGCCTCCTCCGGGACGGCTCCATGTCCCTGGGGTACATGGGCCGCAGCCGCGGATCGTCCTCTACCGCGTCATAGAACCTGTCCACCAACTCGTCGAAGAACCGCTGGCCTCCCACAATCTCGTACACAGTCCGGGGCGCCTGCATCGCCTCGCGTATCGACCCCTTCAGGTTCACGCCCGCCACGTGCTTGTCCTCGCCGATATCGGCGGACTCGGGTTGTGCGGCGTCACCTGGCTCGCTCACGCCTCGCAGCGTACGGCCACTCACCGGGCAGGCCTGACCTGTCACCTTCCACATCTCTGGGGCCTTCTCCGTACGGCCACGCGCCGCGTCGGGCCGACCTGTCGATGAGTGCCGGTACCTTCGATGGCTGTGAGCACCGCAGGAGCAGCCGTCGAAGCGCTTGAGACGGTTGTCTCTGCGATGTCGGGCGGCGGGGAGCGGCGTCCTGGGCAACGCAGAATGTGCGAGGCAGTCGCGTCTGCCCTTGACCAGGACAGGCATCTGGTAGTCGCGGCCGGCACCGGCACCGGCAAGTCGATGGCCTACCTCGCGCCGCTGGTGGCGAGCGGAAAGAAGGCTGTCGTCGCCACCGCCACCAAGGCGCTTCAAGACCAGCTTGTGAACAAGGATCTGCCCCAACTCGCCCAAGCTCTGGCAATGCCGCTCGAGTACGCGGTGCTGAAGGGCAGGTCGAACTACATCTGCCGCAAGAAGCTCGCCGACCTGGCCGCGGCTGCCAGCCGCGAGCAGGGACAGCTGATCTCGGCGGACTCGGCCCTGGAGGCCGGTCGGGTTCGCGAGCAGGTCGAACAGCTGGCCGTCTGGGCCGACGAGACCCCCGACGGGGACCGGGCTGGCCTCGCCTACGAGCCGTCCGCCCGGGTCTGGGAGGCGGTGAGCGTCTCCGGGCGAGAGTGCCCGGGCGCCGCGAACTGCCCGTCGGGATCCGAATGCTTCGCCGAGCAGGCCAGGAACAAGGCTGCCGACGTGGATGTGCTGGTGGTCAACCACCACCTGTACTGCCTGCATTCGTTCACCGACGCCGAGATCATCCCGTCCCACGACGCGGTCGTGCTCGACGAGGTCCACACTCTCGAGGACATCGCAGCCGTAGCCGCCGGAGTGTCCGTCACCGGCAGAAGGTTCGAGGCCGCGGCCCGGGCAGTGAGGGCTGCGGTGCCGAATTCGAGGACGGCTGATGACGTGGACGCCGCGGGCAAGTCTCTCCGCTCAGCAATCCGTCCCTACCGCGACGAGCGGCTGTCGCCCGTGCCCGACGAGCTAGTGGACCTCGCCGTCCTCTGCCGGGGGCGCCTCGACGCCGCCAACGCCGAGGTCCGCGACGCGTCGGGAGACGACACGCGGCGAGCAATGGCCCGGCGGTCCCTCGCGGCCCTAGCCGAAGACCTCGCCCGGGCGTCGGACCTGGAGACCGAGGACGCGGTGTGGGTGGAAGGAACCGACCGAAACCCTGCCTGGCGGACCGCCCCCATCGATGTCAGCCCGCTGCTCCATGAGCGCCTCTGGAAGCACACTCCTGCCGTGCTGACCAGCGCGACGGTCCCCACGAACCTGGTTGACACGCTCGGCGTCCCCGACGACCAGTGCGACGAACTCGATGTGGGCAGTCCGTTCGACTACCGCAGCAGTGGCCTGCTCTACTGCGCGAAGAGCCTCCCCAACCCGAACAGGCCCGGCAGGGACCGGAGCGCCCACCAGCAGATCGCCCGGATGGTCACTGCGGCCGGCGGGCGCACTCTCGCCCTGTTCACCAGCTACGACGCCATGAGCCGGGCGGCCGAAGCCGTCCGTGAGCTGATCGACCTGCGCATCTACACCCAGCTCGACTTCCCCAAGCAGGAGCTCCTCCGCAGGTTCTCCACCGAAGAGGAGAGCTGTCTGTTCGCGACCATGGGCATGTGGCAGGGCGTGGACGTACCCGGCCGGTCCCTGTCGCTGGTCGTGGTCGACCGCATCCCGTTCCCCCGGCCCGACGAGCCGCTGATGAGCGCCCGACGGGAGCGGTGCGGATCTGGCGCCTTCCACCTGATCGATGTCCCCAGGGCGGCGACGATGCTGGCCCAGGGCATTGGAAGGCTCATCCGCTCTGCTGACGACCGGGGCGTCGTCGCAGTTCTCGACTCCCGGCTGGCGACAGCCGGCTATCGCCAAGGCCTTCTCCGAGGTCTGCCGCCGTTTCGCCGAACGATTGACCTCGCCGAAGTCGAGGCGTTCCTCACCGATATTCGCCACTCTGCAGAAGCCGCATGACTGCATCGCGAAACGGCTCTGTTGCCCGGACCGCGGGCGAAGGCCGGACAGCCGAGTCAACCAACTAGCGGGGTGGTGACGGCATCTCGCGGAACTTGGACGGGTCGTAGGGGGCGCCGCAGCGGTCCAGCGCCGCTCTCCACGACGGGCTGTTGCGCAGTCCCCAGCGGAGGAACCGCAGCAGCGTCGACGCGCCCAGGCGGGCGCCGGGGCGGGCCTTCAGGCCGAGAACGCTGGTCAGCTCGGGCGGCATGGTGCTGATCGCTCCCTGCATCAGCACTGCATAGCCGTATCGCTGGCGGGAGGGCAGGGGCGGCTGTCGTAGGAAGTCCACGGCGGCTCGCATGCCGGGGCTGGGCGTCAGCGCGGGATGGGTGCGTACCCAGGCGTGCAGCTCCGCCGCGGTCTGGGGCAGGGGAGCTGCTCCGAGCGTGGCGCCCACCTGGGACTGCTCGACCACGAACCGGTCGGCCTCCGCCTCGGTGAGTCCGAGGCCGAACTCCCGGTACGACACCAGGAACGACTCGGTGAGCGTGTTGTGCACCCAGGCGGCCAGATCCGGCATCGCCGCGTCGTAGGCCAGTCCGCGGTGCGATGTGCCGCTCACGCCCTCGTGGGCGGCTCGGACCCTGTCGACCGCCTGTTCCACCTCGGGCATGGCCCCGAATGTCGCCGACGTCACGTAGAACGCGGTGCGGTTCAGGCGGCCCATCGGGTCGTCGCGGTAGCGGCTGTGGTCGTCGACGCCGGCCACCGCCTCGGGATGGGCGGCCTGGATCAGCAGAGCGCGGATGGCTCCCACGAACACGCTCACGTCGCCGATCACCTTCCAGCTCACTGAGCCGGGTCCGCACAGCCCGGCGTCGCCGGGATGGTCGGCGGTGCGCTGCAACGGCATCTCCCCATGGGAGAACAGCCCGCTCACCGAGGCGCCCAGACGCACCCGGTAACGCTGCAGCGCGTCCATGCCCGCACGCTACCGTCGCCACGATGGCCCGCACCGGCACCTGCGCGGGCGGCGGTTGCGGCGTCGCCATGGCCGAACGCTGCGGTCGGCACCCCCGACCGCGGAGCGCCGCCGAACGGCGAGTCCCCTCGGACTTGGAGGCCGTCACGCCGGGGTGAACACGCTCTCGTGTGGCTGGTCCTCGCCGGGATGGCCGGTCGCTGTCATGCCCGGGAATGCACTTTCGTGTCGTAGACCGAAGCTAAGGTTGTTTCCTGGCTTCTCAAATCTCCGAGACGGCGTTCAACGCCGAGTTGGCCGGTGCGCTGCGCGACCGGCACCCCCGATGGGGCGGATCTGCGGTGATCGCGGAGGCGACCGGCGTGTTCCGTGGCGCCGCGGCCCGACAGCCCGACATATTGGTCACCGGCGAAGGCGGGGTGCCGGTCGTGATCGAGGCCGAGTACGAGCCGGCTCGAAGTGTCGAGTCCGATGCGGTCGGCAGGCTCGGCGAGGTCATCGACCGTACGGGCCGCAGCGTCGAGGCTGCGCTCGCGGTGCGGGCGCCGACAGAGTTGCGGGACTCGCCTGCCGGGCGCCTGTCCGACCTCGTCTCGTCGGCGGTGTTCCAGTACTGCTGCTACACGGCCCATCCGGACGCGGGCTCGCCCGGTCGCGGTCCTGCGTCCACAGCGGGAGCGGGAGTGGCGGCTGAGCGCTTCCCGGCAAGGGGATGGCTGACTGGCGGCGTCGACGACCTAGCCGGTCTCGCCGAGAGGGTCATGCTTCCTGAGTCGGTAATAGCGCAGGGGGCTCTGGCACTTGAGCACGGCGTGAACGACGCCGCGGCCGTCCTCGATGGACTGGGCCGGCACCACCAGGCCGTGCTGAGGCGCGTGGCGCGTTCGCTGCGCCAGGACGACGGCGAGCAGACCCGGCGCATGGCCATGGCGATCTGCGTCAACGCCCTGGTATTCCAGGCGGCGGTCGCCGGCACCCGCGACGCCATCGTCGGCCCGTCGGATCCCTCGCTTCGCACCGGCGGGGGCAGACTCTCCAAGCGTCGCGTGATGGCGGCCTGGGCCGACATTCTGAGAGTCAACTCCTGGCCCATCTTCGCTGTGGCTTCCGACATCGTCGCGGCGCTGCCCGCCGGCGCGGCGTCCGACGTGCTCGATCGGCTGGCCGATGCCGCGGAGGAGATGGCCGGTCTCGGTGCGGTCACCACCGGCGACCTGGCCGGCCAGATGTTCGGCAGACTCATCGCGGACCGCAAGTTCTTGGCGACGTTCTACACGCTTCCGGCCTCCGCGACGCTGTTGGCCGAGTTGGCGGTCGGCCGCCTGCCATGCGACTTCGGCAGCCGGTCCGAGGCCGTCAGCCTGCGGATGGCGGACTTGGCTTGCGGGACGGGCGCGCTGCTGTCGGCGGCCTACCGGGCTGTCGCCGCCCGCTACCGGCGGCGAGGAGGCGACGACGAGGCCCTGCACGCGGAAATGATGGAGCAGTCCCTGATCGGCGCCGACATCATGCCCGCGGCCACCCATCTGACCGCATCGATGCTCTCGGGCGTGCATCCGTCGGTGGCCTTCGGCAGCACCCGCGTCTACACGATGCCCTACGGTCGCCAGAGCCCTCTGCGCCCGGTTGCCGTCGGCTCGCTCGAGTTGCTGGGAAACGAGCAGGTGCTGTCGCTGTTCGGCACCGGCCGCACAGTCGCCGCCGGGGCGGGGGAGTGCTCGGCGGACGACTCCGGGAGCGAGGCGGACGTGCCCGACGGCAGCGTCGACGTGGTGATCATGAACCCGCCCTTCACGCGGTCCACCAATCACGAGGGGGCCGCGGCCGGAGTTCCCCGCCCGGCGTTCGCGGGGTTCGACACCAGTGAGGTCGAGCAGCGCCAGATGGCGTCCCGCCTCGACGACATCTACCGGGGAATGGACGGGCGCGCCGGGCACGGCAACGCCGGTCTCGGGTCGAACTTCGTCGACCTGGCCCACGCCAAGGTCGAGCCCGGCGGTGTGGTGGCTCTTGTGCTCCCGGCGGCAGTGGCGTCCGGCGGCGCATGGCACGCCACCCGCCACCTGTTGCGGACCGGATACACCGATGCGCTCGTGGTGTCGATAGCGGCGGCGGGCTCGACCGACCGCGCCTTCTCGGCTGACACAGGGATGGCCGAGGCGCTGGTCGTCGCCACCAGGCGGGTCCGCCCCGAGTTCGTTCCCGGCGACGACGACGTGCTGTGGGTGAGCTTGAAGTCCCGGCCCCGCAGCGCGGTGGAGGCCGCCGAGACCGCGAGGGCCATCGTCGAGATACCCCAGCCGTCTAGCAGTGCACCGGCGGACTCGACCGACGGACACCCCACGCCTGCAGGGGCTGCTGAGACTGCTCGCCGCTTGCCCACGGCGCGTCGACCCGGCGCGGCAGAGGACTCCACGCCTGCAGGGCTCGCTGAGACGGCCGGCGGGGAGGCGGCCGGCCGCTCCTCCGGCCGCCTGCGGGCCGGTGAGGAGGTGATCGGCTGCTTCGTGCGCGGCGGCTGGGGCGACGGGGGTTGCGTGGGGGTTGCCAACCCCGATGTCATCGAGGCCGCTGCCGCCCTGGATGTCGGCGTGCTGCGCCTGTCTGGGATCGACGACCTCCATCTGCCGCTGGCGCCGCTGAGCGACCTCGGCGAGCGCGGCCTCTACCACCTCGACATTGCCGGGCCTGCGCCGTCCAAGGACGGTGTGCCGCGCGGACCCTTCGACATCGATCCTCTTCCCTGGAACGACGCGCCTCCGTCCTACCCCGTGCTGTGGCGCCACGACGCCGACCGCGAGCGCCGCCTCGTCGTGGAGCCCGACACTCAGGCGACGGTGCGCCCCGGCCGCCGCGACCGTGCCATCGCGGTGTGGGCCACGGCCACCCGGCTGCACCTCAGCCTTGACTTCCGACTCAACTCGCAGTCGCTGGCGTCCTGCCTCACGCCAGGGGAGTGCATCGGTGGCAGGGCTTGGCCCAACTACCGGCTCGGCGGCGCCGACGACGCTCAGGTCGCGGCGCGCGAGAAGCTCGTGGCGCTGTGGATGAACACGACCTTGGGGCTGGTCGGTTTCTGGTGGCTCGGCACCCGGCAGCAGCAGGGCCGCGCCGTGCTCACCATCACACGGCTGGGAGACCTGGCGTCCGTCGACCCGCGCCGGCTCTCGACGGAGCAGATGCGCAAGGCGACGGCGATCTTCGACGAGTGGGGGAACCGTGACTTCCGACCGGCGCACGAGGCCGTTGACGATCCCGCTCGTCGCCGACTCGACGAGGCTGTGCTTGGGGACGTGCTCGGAATGCCGTCCGCCGTGCTCGACCGGCTTGCCGTGCTGCGCGAGCAGTGGTGCGCAGAGCCGTCCGTCCACGGCGGCAAACGCCGGCAGCGGCGGAATGCTGCATCGCTTGTCCGGGCCGGACTGACCGAGGCGAGTGGCAGACCCCTATGCTCACCGCCATGAGATATGCCTCCCCGACGACGGTGGCCGAGGCTGTGGATCTGCTGGGCTCTGAGCCGGACGCTCGCGTGTACGCGGGCGCGACCGACCTGATTCCCCAGCTCCGCGCCGGCCGGCCCGAACCGACCGTGATGGTCGACCTGAAGCGCATCGAGCGGCTGTGTGCGATCAGTCGTGGCGGCTCGACGTACACGGTCGGCGCGGCCGCGCCGACCGCCGACATCTGCGCCCACGACGGACTGGCCGCCGCCTTCCCCGGACTGGTCGAGGCCAGCGGGCTGATCGGATCCGACCAGATCCAGAGCCGATCGAGTTGGGGCGGCAACTTGGCCAACGCCTCGCCCGCAGCCGACACCCCGCCCAGTCTGATCGTCAATGGGGCCCGAGCGGTGATTGCCGGGCCCAGCGGCGAGCGCACAGTGCTCGCCGCGGAGGTCGCCACCGGCCCCGGCGCCACGTCGCTGGGCCCCGGCGAGCTCATCGTGGAGTTCGAGCTGGACGAGCCACCGGCCCGCACCTCCGACGCTTACCTGCGGCTGATTCCCCGCACCGAGATGGACATCGCCGTGGTCGGTGCGGCCGCCCGAGTGACCCTCGACGAGGGTGGCCGGGTGTCCGCCGCAGCCGTCGCGCTGGGCGCGGTGGCCCCCACAGTGGTGCGGGTGCCCGACGCCGAGGCCGCGCTGATCGGCAATGCACCCAACGGCGATGCGCTCGCCGCGGCGGAAGCGGCCGCAGCCGCAGCCACCAACCCCATCGACGACAAGCGGGGCACCGTCGCCTACCGCCGCCAGGTGGCGGGCGTGCTGGCCCGCCGGGCGGTGTCCATCGCAGCCGAGCGGGCCCGCGAGCAAGGAGGCCAGTCATGAGCCGCGTCCACGTCACGTGCACCATCAACGGCGACCCGGCCGAGTTCCTCTGCGACGGCGGCCAGTCGCTGCTCGACGCCCTGCGCGACGAGGTCGGCCTGACCGGAGCCAAGGAGGGCTGCGGCACCGGCGACTGCGGCGCCTGCTCCATCGTGATGGACGGTCGGCTGCTGTGCTCTTGCCTGGTGCTCGCCCCCGAAGCCGACGGCCGCAACATCTCCACCGTGGAGGGGATGGCCACCGGCGACGACCTGCACCCCCTGCAGCAGTCCTTCCTTGAGGGCGCCGCCCTGCAGTGCGGCGTGTGCACGCCCGGGTTCCTAGTGGCGGCCAAGGCGCTGCTGGACCACAACCCCGACCCCACCGAGACCGAGGTCCGCTACGGCCTGGCCGGCAACCTCTGCCGCTGCACCGGCTACGACAAGATCGTGCGCTCGGTGCTGGCCGCGGCCAAGACCATCAGCGAGAGCTAGGAGCCCCACGTGACCGTCACAGAGCCCAAGCCCCGCTACAAGTACGTCGGCACCAGGCCCGTCCGCCACGACGGGCTCGAGAAGGTGACCGGCCGGGCCCGCTTCGCCGCCGACCTGAACCTGCCCGGGCAGCTCCACGGCGTTGTGGTGCGCTCGCCCCACGCTCACGCCCGGATCGTGTCCATCGACACGTCGGAGGCCGAGGCAATGCCCGGCGTCAAGGCGGCGATCACCGGCGATGACTTCCCGGCCGTCGACCCCAGCGCCCGCAACTACGACATGTGCGTCAACGTCATGGCCCGAGACAAGGTCTTCTACGAGGGCCACGCGGTTGCTGCGGTGTCCGCCTCCACCCGCGACCAGGCCCGGGCGGCCGCGGCCGCGGCGAGGGTCGAATACGAGGTCCTGCCCGCGGTGCTGACCATCGACGAGGCGCTGGCGCCGGACGCGCCGGTGCTGCACGACCACATGATGACCTCGGGCGCCAACCCGCCCGCCGAGGAGGCTTCCAACGTCAGCGACATCACCCGCTTCTCCGGCGGCGACCTCGACGCCGGCTTCGCTCAGGCCGACCTGGTGATCGAGCGGGAGTACACCACCAAGCCGGTTCACCAGGGCTACATCGAGCCCCACGCCTGCGTGGCCGACACCGGCCAGCACGGCCACACCACGATCTGGTGCTCCTCGCAGGGGCACTTCGGCGTGCGCTCGTCCACCGCGGCGATGTTGGGCTGGGAGAACACCCGCATCAGGGTGATCCCCGCCGAGATCGGCGGCGGCTTCGGCGGCAAGACCACCATCTACCTGGAGCCGCTGGCAGTGGCCATGTCGGCCAAGGCGGGCCGACCGGTGAAGATGGTGATGACCCGCGACGAGGTGTTCCGGGCCACCGGCCCTGCGCCCGGCACCAAGCTCAGGATCAAGCTCGGCGCCGACCGCGACGGCAACCTGGTGGCCGGAGACGCCTACCTGGTCTACTCCGGCGGCGCTTACGCCGGTCCCGGCGGGCTGCTCGGGGCCATGACCGTGTTCGAGTCCTACAAGATCGCGAACTTCAACGTCGAGTCGCTCAACGTCGTGGTCAACACGGCCCGCTCGGCCGCCTACCGGGCGCCCGCCGCGCCCCTGACCGCCTTCGCGGTGGAGACCGTCCTCGACGAGATCGCAGAAGAGCTCGGCATCGACCCGATCGATCTGCGGCTCCAGAACGCGGTCACCGAGGGCGACCCGTCCACTATGGGCTTCCCCTTGGCCCGCATCGGCTTCAAGGAGTGCCTGGAGGCGGTGCGCGACCATCCCCACTACACCGCGCCGCTGGGCCCCAACCAGGGTCGGGGGGTGGCCGCCGGCTACTGGTTCAACATCGGCGAGTCATCCAGCGCCACCGTCAACCTCAACGAGGACGGCACGGCCACCGTGGTCACCGGCAGCCCCGACATCGGCGGCAGCCGGGCCTCGATGGCCCTGATGGCCGCCGAGGAGCTCGGCATCGACGTCTATGACATCCGCCCCGTGGTGGGCGACACCGAGTCGGTCGGATTCACCGACACCACCGAGGGCAGCCGGGCCACGTTCGCCACCGGCATGGCCGTGGTGGAGGCCTGCCGCAACATGGTGGTCGAGTTGCGGGGCCGGGCGGCCAAGATGATGGGCGTCGACGTCGACGATGTCGGCTGGGTTGACGGGCACGCCGTCTACACCGGCAGCGACGGAGAGAAGGACCCGCTGCCGGTGGCCGCCATCACCGCCAAGGCCAAGCGCACCGGCGGCCCGCTCACCGCCACCGGCTCGCTGGAGGCCCACGGCGCCGGACCCGGCTTCGCGGTGCATCTGTGCGATCTGGAGGTCGATCAGGAGACCGGCGTGGTTCGGGTGGTGCGCTACACCGCATCCCAGGACGCGGGAACCGCCATCCATCCCAGCTACGTGGAGGGCCAGATCCAGGGCGGGGTGGCCCAGGGCGTCGGCTGGGCCCTCAACGAGGAGTACATCTACGACTCCGACGGGGTGATGGAGAACCCCAGCTTCCTGGACTACCGGGTGCCGGTGGCCTCGGACCTGCCCATGATCGACGCCATCATCGTGGAGGTTCCCAACCCGGCCCACCCCTACGGCGTGCGCGGCGTGGGCGAGACCGGCATCGTGCCCCCAATCCCCGCGGTGGCCAACGCTGTCTACAACGCCACCGGCTGCCGCATGCGCGACCTGCCGATGTCGCCCGTCAGGGTGCTGGAGGCTGTCACCGCCAAGAACGGCTCCAACGGCTCCTAAGAACGTGCGCGGGTAGGCACATGAAAGCGAAGCGGACCGTTGAGAATGCCGGCGACACCAGTACTGCTTCTCACCTACCCGCGCTGCCTCTGAGCGCGGGAGCTAGAGCGCCTCGGAGACAGGGGCCGTGCCGGCGAAGGTCCACCTGAGCTCCAACCTGCGGGGCCCCACCGCCGGACTCGCCGAAGTGGAGGCGGAGGGCGCCACCGTCGGCGCCCTCATTGAGGATCTCGACCGGCGCTACCCAGGCCTGGGCGACGCCTTGCGGGCCGGCACGTCGGTCGTGATCGACGGCCTGCTCATCGCCCATCCCGAATACGAGCCGGTCACGGACGGCGCGCAGGTCTACTTCGTCCCCCAGACCGCCGGCGGCTGACCCCTGGGAGACACTCAGCGCAGACCCGCCCGGAACGGGCGCCCAACCGTCCTGGGCAGCCCACGGCACGGTCGCCGCAAGGAGTTCCTCATCGCGATTGGCATATATTGTTGCAGTACATGAATTGACAGTATATCATAGTGCAGGCCCCATCGAAGGAGGATCATGGCTTCCGCAAAGCACTACCCGCCGGAATTCGATCCGGCGATCTTCACGACCTCGGACCCTCCGCTGCCGATCACGAGCGAGGTCATGGAAGCCGTCCGCGCCGCCGATGAGCGGGCGGAGCGGTTCTACCGGGAGAATCCGAACGCGGCAGAGATCGACGACCGGATGAACGAGGAGATACGCGAACGAGCCCGCCGGTACCGTGAACGGCGCTGCTAACTGGCGGTGGCGCAACGTGACGGCCCTGTTCGACAGCTGGGGCCATGATCCGCAGCTCGACCGGGCTCTCGCGGACATTGTCGACACGCCGACGGACCGGCTCGCCGGCGCGGAGCTTCGCACCGGCATGAGGGGTGTGCCCATAGCTATTCTGCGCTACGTGGAGGCCGGACCGCTGCGAATCGTGTTCAAGGTCGTTCTCAGCCTTGATGACAACGAACTGGCAATAGTGCATGTGAGCCGCTCGTGGGCGCATCCGCCCACGGTGCAAGCATGGTCGCTTCAGGCGGGCTGGGCCACCTCGGCCAGGGTGGCCAGGAAGCGGTCGTTCTGGGCGGGGGTGCCGATAGTCACCCGGACGCCCACTCCCGAGAAGGGGCGGACCACCACGCCCCGCTGCTCCAGGGCGGTGCACGCCCCGTCGGTGCGGCCGCCCAGGTGGATCCACACGAAGTTGGCCTGGGCGTCAGGGATGTCCCAGCCGTCGTCGGTGAGAGCGGCCGCCACCCGGCCCCGCTCGACTCGGATCGCGTCGATGTTTGCCCGGGCCTCCTCGGCGGCGTCGTCGCCCAGGACAGCCAGGGCCGCGGCCTGGGCCAATCCGTTGACGTTGAACGGGATGAGGCACTTGTCGATGGCCGAGGTGATCTCGGGATGGGCCATCACGTATCCCACCCTCAGGCCGGCCAGCCCGTAGGCCTTGGAGAACGTGCGGGCCACCGCCACGTTCGCGAACCGGGGCAGCAGATCGGCCACCGGGTCGCCCAGGGCGGGGTCCGCGAACTCGCGGTAGGCCTCGTCCACCAGCACCACCACATCGGCGGGAACCCGCTCCACGAGGCGTGCAACGGCCGCGGTCGACACGGCCGTGCCGGTGGGGTTGTTGGGGGTGGCCAGAAACACGAGCTTGGTGCGCTCGGTGACGGCTCCCGCCACGGCGTCGAGGTCGAAGGCGTGGCTCCCCGTCAGCGGCACCCTCACCAGCGTCCCGCCCATGGTCTGCACCGAGATCGGGTAGGCCTCGAAGGAGATCCACGGCGTGACCACCTCGTCGCCGGGGTCGATGTAGGCGGTGGCCAGTTGGTACAGCAGCGCCACCGAGCCCGCGCCCACCGTGATCTGCTCGACGGCCAGGTCCAGCCGGTCGGCCAGCGCCTCGCGCACCGCGGTGGCCCGATGGTCGCAGTAGAGGTTGCTGCCGCGGCAGGCCTCAGCCACCGCCTCCACCACCGCGGCCGGGGGACGGTACGGGTTCTCGTTGGAGGCCAGCTTGATGGCCCCGGCGATGTCGTGCTCCCGCTCAGCCTGCTCCGCGGCCTTGCCGGGCTTGTACGCGGGCAGGGCGTCCACCGCGGGACGCACCCGCCCGACCGATGCCATGGCCGGGGATGCCATGGCCGGGGATTCGGAGGAAGGCACGCTTCCAGTTTGCCCCATACCGCTGACAGTCCGACATCCGCCGCCCATGCCAAATCGCTGTAGTCGATGACCTCCGGGGTTCTCTGGTACCGAAACTCGGACCGGCTAGAGCGGCCCATTCGTGAGCCCTGTGACTGTGGAGCGCAGGGGTTCCCGGGCACGGGAATCTTGTCAGGCCCGGATGCGTAGGATTGACAGCATGGGTACCGGGTCGTCCGTGAAGATCCGCACCGACATACGGGTCGAGGGCATGACCTGCGGCGCGTGCGCCTCACGTGTGGAGACGGCGCTTCAAGGCGCGGACGGAGTGTTCGATGCTCGAGTGAACTTCGCTTCGAGCCGGGCGACGGTCCTGCATGACGGCACGATCGACGATCTGATCCTGCGCCGAGTGGTCGAGGGGGCCGGGTACTCGGCGCCCGCGCAAGCCGAAGCCGAAGTCGACGGCGGATCCGAGAGGCGACGGATAGTGAGTCTGCGCCGCCGCTTCGTTGTGGCACTCGTGGCCGGCGCCCCGGTGCTGGTGGTCTCGATGCTGCCGCCGCTCCGCTTCGACGGCTGGCGTTGGGCCGCGCTGGTGGCATCGGCGGTGGTGGTGTTCGGCTCGGGGTGGGGCTTCCACCGGGCCGCGGTGCGCAACCTCCGCCACCGGGCGGCCACGATGGACACGCTGGTTTCGCTGGGCACCACCGCGGCCTGGGCCTGGTCGGCGGTGGTGCTGCTGGCAGGCATCGACGACGGTCACGTCTACTTCGAGACCGGCGCGGTGATCGTGGCTCTCGTGCTGTTGGGCAAGTGGCTGGAGGCCCGGGCCACCCGCCGCTCGGGTGAGGCGTTGCGGGCCCTGGCCAAGCTCGGTGCCGCTACCGCCCGCCTCGCCGACGGAACGGAGATCCCGACGGCCGACCTTGCCGTGGGCATGCTCTTCATCGTGCGACCGGGCGAGCGGATCGCCACCGACGGCACCGTGGTGAGCGGCGCCTCGGCGGTGGACATGTCGATGGTCACCGGCGAGCCCGTGCCGGTGGAGGTGGCGTCCGGCGACGAGGTGATCGGGGCCACCGTCAACGCCGACGGCACCCTGGAGGTGGAGGCCACCCGGGTGGGCGCCGACACCGCCCTGGCCCAGATCGTGCGCCTGGTGGACGAGGCCCAGGGGGGTCGGGCCGCGGTGCAGCGGCTCGCCGACCGGGTGGCCGGCGTTTTCGTCCCTGCGGTCGTGGTGGTGGCCGCGGTCACCCTCGGGGTCTGGTTCGGCGTGGGATCGGCCCCGTCGGAGGCCTTCACCGCGGCGGTGGCGGTGCTGATCATCTCATGCCCCTGCGCACTGGGGCTGGCCACGCCGTTGGCGGTGATGGTGGGCACCGGCCGGGGCGCTCAGCTCGGGGTCATCATCAAGGGCGCCGAGGTCCTCGAGGACACCCGCCTGGTGGACGCGGTGGTGCTCGACAAGACCGGCACCGTCACCGAGGGCCGCCTGGCAGTGGTCGACGCGGTGGGGACAGCAGGCGCGGACGTCACCGCGCTCGGCCTGCTGGCGGGTGCGCTGGAGTCCCGCTCGGAGCATCCGGTCGGCGCTGCCATCGCCCGGCGCTGGCCATCGGCCCGAGCCGTCACCGACTTCTTGAACCACCCCGGTGTGGGGGTTGTGGGGCGGGTAGGCGGCGCCCAGCTTCGTGTCGGGCGGCGACCTCTGTTCGACGAGATCCCCGCCGAACTTGAGGAGGCCCTGGTTGAAGCCGAGGCTGCTGGGAACACGGCGGTGCTGATCGGTCGGGGAGCGGCCGCGGAGGCCGTGGCGGCGCTGGCCGACACGGTCAAGCCCACTTCGAGCCAAGCGGTGCAGGAACTGCGAGCCATGGGCCTGGAGGTGTCGCTGCTGACCGGTGACAACAGCCGCACCGCTCGCTCGGTCGGCGATGCGATCGGGGTGAGCGACGTGACCGCCGAGGTTCTTCCCGGCGACAAGGCCGATGTGGTGGTGAAGCTCCAGGAGGCCGGCAAGCGTGTCGCCGTGGTGGGCGACGGCATCAACGACGCACCGGCTCTGGCCCAGGCCGACCTCGGCATCGCGATGGGAACCGGCGCCGACGTGGCCGTCGAGGCCTCCGATCTGACCATCGTCGGCGGCGACCTGAGAGCGGTGCCCGACGCCATAGCACTGTCGCGCCGCACGCTGGCCACCATCAAGGCCAACCTGTTCTGGGCCTTCGCCTACAACGTGGCCGCCATCCCGCTGGCCGCCACCGGAGTGCTCGACCCCATGGCCGCCGCCGCCGCGATGGGCGCGTCGTCGCTGTTCGTGGTGACCAACAGCCTGCGCCTGCGCCGCTTCCGCTCGATCCGCTCGTAGCTGGCTGCCCGGTCCGGCCGACCAGCGTCTACGAGATCTGTTATAGGCTCTAACAGCCTGGCCCGGTGCACGCCGGGCATTGGAACTTGCGGCCGACGGAGGAACGCAGAGATGACCCGTATGACCCCAAGCGAGGCGTTTGTGGAGACGATGGCGGCCCACGGCGTCGACACCATCTTCGGCATCATGGGCAGCGCCTTCATGGACGCCATGGACATCTTCGAGCCGGCCGGCATCGAGCTTGTGCCGGTGGTCCACGAGCAGGGCGCGGCCCACATGGCCGACGGGTTCAGCCGGGTGTCGGGCCGCCACGGTGTGGTCATCGGCCAGAACGGCCCGGGCATCTCCAACTGCGTCACCGCCGTGGCCGCGGCCTTCTGGGCCCACAGCCCAGTGGTGGTCGTCACGCCCGAGGCGGGGACCATGGGCATAGGCCTGGGCGGCTTTCAGGAGGCCAACCAACTGCCGATGTTCGAGGAGTTCACCAAGTACCAGGGCCACGTCAACAACGAGCACCGCATGGCCGAGCTCACCGCCCGCTGCTTCGACCGGGCCCTGTCGGAGATGGGTCCGACCCAGCTCAACATCCCCCGGGACCGCTTCTACGGCGACATCGACGCGGACATCCCGGCCCCGCAGCGCCTCGATCGGGGCGCCGGCGGCGACCGGACCCTCAACGAGGCCGCCGAGCTGCTGGCTGGAGCAGAGTTCCCGGTGATGATCTCGGGCGGGGGAGTGGTGATGGGCGACGCCATGGCCGAGACGGTGGCCCTCGCCGAGCGCCTCGGCTGCCCGGTGGTGAACAGCTACCTGCACAACGACTCGTTCCCGGCCTCGCACCCCCTGTGGTGCGGTCCGCTCGGCTACCAGGGCTCGAAGGCGGCGATGCGCCTCATCTCGCGGGCCGACGTGGTGCTGGCCCTCGGCACCCGCCTCGGCCCGTTCGGCACCCTGCCCCAGCACGGCCTCGACTACTGGCCGACCGAGGCCAGGGTCATCCAGGTCGACGCCGACTCCAAGATGCTCGGGCTCGTCAAGCGCATCGACGTGGGCATCTGCGGCGACGCCGGCGCAGCCGCGGCCGCCATAACCCGGCGCCTCGCGGGCCGGGTTGTGGCCTGCGACGCCACCCGGACCCAGCGGGCCGCCGACATCGCCGCCGACAAGGCCGAATGGGAGTCTGAACTCGACGACTGGACCGAGGAGACCGACGACTTCAGCGTGGACATGATCAAGCAGGCCGCGGCCGAGTCCGACGACTGGATGCACCCCCGCCAGGTGCTGCGCGAGCTTGAGAGGGCGATGCCGGAGCGGGTGATGGTGTCCACCGACATCGGCAACATCAACTCGGTGGCCAACAGCTACCTGCGCTTCGAGGAGCCCCGGTCGTTCTTCGCGGCCATGAGCTGGGGCAACTGCGGCTACGCCCTGCCAACCATCATCGGGGCCAAGAAGGCCGCCGGTGACCGCCCCGCGGTGGCCTACGCCGGCGACGGGGCCTGGGCCATGAGCATGGTGGAGACCATGACCGCGGTGCGCCACAACATCGGGGTCACCGCGGTGGTGTTCCACAACCGCCAGTGGGGCGCGGAGAAGAAGAACCAGGTCGACTTCTACGGTCGGCGCTTCGTGGCCGGCGAGCTCGACGGCGGCGAGGACTGGTCCGAGGCGGCCCGGGCCATGGGCGCCGACGGGGTGCGGGTCAACCAGCTCGAGGACGTGGGCCCGGCCCTGACCGCGGCCATCGACGCCCAGATGAACGGCGGCCGCACCACCGTGATCGAGGCCATGTGCACCAAGGAGCTGGGCGACCCGTTCCGCAAGGACGCCCTGAGCCGCCCAATCCGCTACCTGGAGAAGTACCAAGACTACACCTGATCCTGAGCGGCTCTACAGGTTCACGGAGGCCGGGCGGTCCAACGAAGCCGGGTCGTTCACTTCGAGAAGACCCTTGGTGCCAGCGTTGTCGTACCGGTGTCAGATAGGTTCGCGAACTGCTATACAAACGCGAGAGACAATGGCTAGAATGGACTCATGGCCACGCAGTTCCGGTCGGCTCAACTATCGCTGAGAATCAGCGTCGCGGAGTTGGACCGCATCCGGGCGGCCACCGATGTCTCGGGTGAGACGATCGCGCGCTTCGTCCGCGCCGCGGTGAGCGACAGATGCTCAGCAGTCGAAGGGGAGCGGCTTGAAGTCGCTGAGGTCTCGTCGGGCGCGGCGAGCGACCGGCCGGCACGAGTCGAGCGGCTGGTGCTGGCTGCGGTGACCGCTCACGCCGGCCTCGGCTCCGTCGCCGCCATTGCCAACGCAGCGGGTGTGTGCTGGTCGGCGGCACGTGGCGCGCTGGATGCGTTGGTTGAGCAGGGCGCGATCAGGCAGCGTGCGTGGCAGCAGAGTTGGCGCAACGACGTCCGCGAGCGCCGGGCATGGGAGCCTGTGGTGTCCTCTCCGGGCTTCGAGCGGCTCTGGGCCCAGGCCAGGCATGTGAGTCTGCCGTCGCCGCCCCCGCCAAGTGTGTACGTCGGACCGCTGCCGCCGCAGTTCTGGTCGTTGTTCTGGAACCATCCCGATCCCTCTTCGCTGGATCTTCCGACCGATGCCGACTACATCGCCAACCGGCTTTTCAACGGCCCGTCTGTCCATGCAGCCCTGTGGGCGTCGATTCGTCTGCCCGCCGACGCCTTGCGCTCCTGCCTCAGGCTGCGCTCGACCCAGTCCGGGACCCGCAGCCTCATCGAGAACGCCCTCGCTCACCGCCCGACTGTTTCACCATGACCGGAACCGGTGGGGTGTCCAGTGGCGCAGCCATCGACGCCTGGTCCGATGTGCTCGATGGCGTCACTCGCGCCTGCTGGCCGACGATCGCGTCCGCCTCGCCTCGCTCCGGTGTTCTCATGGGCGGCACGGCTCTCGCCATGCACCTGAAGCACCGCCGCAGTCGAGACCTCGACGTCTTCGTGCATGAGCCCTTCGATCCGGACGCGGTGCTGGAGGATCTGCGGACAGCCGCGGCGGTCGCGATGGAGGACATCGCAGAAGGGACGCTCAACTGCCGCGTCGACGGGGTCAAGGTCCAGTTCCTGCATGCACGCGGCCAGACGCAGCTCGATTCACCGCTGCTCGTCGACGGGCTTGCGGTTGGATCTGTGCGCGACATCGCGGCGACCAAGTACAAGGTGATCGGCGACCGGGGCGAGCTGCGCGACTACTACGACCTCATGCGCATCGAGACCGACGCCGGCATCACGCATCAGACCGGTCTGCGCCTCTACACCGAGCGCTACGGAATCGGACTCCACCATTCGAGCGTCGCGCACATCGTGCGTGCGCTCGGCTCGTTCACTGACGTAGCTGACGACCCGTGGCTGGCCGAGGCCGCCGGAGACGCTGCTCTAGCGGACGTGTCCTCCTACTGGCAGCGCCGCCAGCCCGAAGTCGCTGCCTGGCTTGCTGCTGCCCTCGGTTGACGCAGCGCTGGGCGGAGGCTGCGGGCTTGTCCGTCCAGAGCCTCCTCGAACCCGGACGCAGAACACATGCTCGCGTTAGGTATTGGGCTGTGTTGGGGTTGGGTCGTGACTGTGCCGGTGGTGGTGGAAGTGTCTGGGTATCCCCCCGAATCGTGGAGACATCGTCTATGAGGAGGCGCTATGTCACACACACGACGCAAGTTCGACTCGGAGTTCAGGGCCGGTGCTGTGCGGATCGTCCGGGAGACGCGAAGGCCGGTCGTTGAGATCGCCCGTGATCTCGGGATCGGTGCGGGCACCCTTGGGAACTGGGTCCGCAAAGACCGCATCGAGCGGGGTGAGGCCGAGGGCCTGAGCTCCGACGACAGAGCTGAGCTCGTCAGGCTGCGCAAGCGCTGTGCCGAGTTGGAGATGGAGCGTGATGTGCTCAAACGATCAGTGGTCCTTTGGGTCAAGGAGGCAACGCGATGAGCGTCTCAGCGCACATCGCGGCCCAAAGGACCGACCACGCTGTGCCTCACGCGGTGTCGTGCCGGGCCCTGGGGGTGGCGGCGTCGACGTTCTACAAGTGGCGCGACCGGCCCCCGACGCCGGCGAGGCGGCGCAGAGCTGAACTAGACGTCGAGGTCAAGGCCTGTTTCGACGCGTCAGACGGCACCTACGGCTCGCCCCGGGTTCGCGCCGCGCTGCGCCGGTCGGGCCGCGAGGTGTCCAAGAAGACGGTGGAGTCCTCCATGGCCCGCCAGGGCCTGCAGGGACGCGCGCCCAAGCGGCGCAGGGGCCTGACCCGACCCGACAAGCGCGCCGAGCCGGTCCCGGACCTGCTGCGTCGGGACTTCACCGCCGACGGCGTCAACGAGAAGTGGGTCGGCGACTTCAAACAGGTGAACACCGCCGAGGGGCCAGTGTTCCTCGCCACCGTCGAGGACCTGTTCTCCAGGCGCATGCTGGGCTTCGCGCAGTCCGACCGCCACCCCACCGCGCAGCTGGCCACAGACGCGCTCAACATGGCCGCCGCGGTGCGCGGCGGCGGCGTCGCCGGGGTGATCTTCCACACCGACAAGGGCTCTCAATACACCTCCGACGCGTTCGCGGCGGCCTGCGCCAAGCTCAAGATCACCCAATCCATGGGACGCGTCGGCTGCTGCCTGTTAACCGGCCAATTGGGTCTGGGGCTGGCAGCCTGATCTCCTGTTGGGGCTGGGAAATGCTTGCATTGTGGTTCGCTGGGCGTTACAGATGTGGCCGTGCCGGATGGCGGGTTGTTCCTCGAGCGGACTGGGGTTGGCTGGCGGCTCGCCGGCGACGGCGCCGGCCGGTTCGGGCTGGTGAACGACTACCTGTCGTATCTGGTTGACCGGAACTACTCGCCTCGCACGATCCGCACCTATGGGTTCGGGCTGTTGGCGTTCTGCCGCTGGCTCGGCGGCGAGGACTTGGATCTGGCCGAGGTCACGACGGATGTGTTGTTGCGGTTCCTGGCCGCGTGCCGCAGTGAGCGGGTGGCCGGCCGGCCCGGCGGTGCGAACGTGGTCGGACTCGACGGCCGCCGGACCGACGCGTTGTCACCGGCCACGATCAACTTGCGCTTGGCGGCGGTGTCGGGGGTGTTCTCGTTCCGGTCGATGCGCGATCCGGACGCGCCGAACCCGATGCCTGCGGGCCGCGAGGCCAAGTGGGCGTCGACGAGTGAGCGGGGCGGGATGCTCGCGCACGTGTCGCGTGCGCCGAGGCGGCGCTCGCCGTTGCGGGTCCGCGACGCCAAGCGGCTCCCGAGGACGCTGGAGCATCGAGAGGTCGTGGCGCTGCTGGAGAGCCTGCGCACGTGGCGGGACCGGGCCGTCGCCGGGTTGATGGTGTTCTGCGGGCTGCGCTCGTCGGAGGTGTTGGCCCTCGACGTCGCCGATGTCGACATCGGAGCGCGATGGCTGCGGGTGTCGGGCAAGGGCGGCAGGGAGCGCCGGGTTCCCCTCGACGTGGACGTCGCCGGGGTGATCGGGACCTACCTGCTCGCAGAACGCCCCGAGACGACCAGCGCCAGGCTGTTCGTCGTGGCCAAGGGCCCCACCCGCGGGCAGCCGCTCACCGCGGCGGGGCTGCGGCGGATCTTCCGCTATCACCGCGAGATCACCGGCATCACGTCCGCGCATCCCCACGCGCTGCGTCATACCTTCGGCACCGCTCTGGCCGAGGCCGGTGTGGACCTGGCCGTGATGCAGGCCCTGTTGGGCCACGCCCACATCGACACCACCGCCCGCTACGTCCATCTCGCCCCCGCCCATGTCAAGGCCGAGTTCGATGCTGCCCGCCGCCGCCAACGCGCCAACACCTGAACCGTCGCCGGTCCCGGCACCCGACCAGCTGCTGTCGGCGTGGCGAGACCGCCAGCGCGCCACCGGCCGGGGGAACCCGGCCTCGGACTGCGCGGCCCGGACGTTCCTGGACCGCTGGCCCAACCCGCAGGCCTGGGCCGACCAACCCCTCGGCGCCCGGCTGGTGCTGCCGCCCTCGACGATGTCGCTGCTGATGTTCTTGATGGCCCACAGGTGGCTGCGGCCGGGCTGGGACTGGCTGGTGTCACGCAAGCTGTCGAGCTTCTGGCGCGAGGTCTGCGGCACGCCGCTCGAGGCCGGCATGACCCGGTTCTGCGACACCGCAGCGGCGGTCGGGTTCACCCAGACTCAGGCGAAGCGGGCCGCGTCGCAGTCGGTCGGCCGGCTGTTGATCCAGACCGGACGCCCACTCGAGCAGTTGACCATCGGCGACCTGGAAGCGCTGGCCGACGCGTGCCGGGCACGCGAGGCTGCGACCGGGCAACGCTGGCGGCACTACCGGACCGCGCTCGTGTGCGCCCACACGGTGCTGTTCCACCTCGACATCGTCCCCCAACCACCCGAGCCCCACCAGCAGCCGGACACCTTCGAGGCCCGCCTGGCCGACTGCCGCCCGAACCTGCGCTCCGCCATGGCCGCCTACCTCGAACGCAAGCGCGGCACCTGTCGACCCAAGACCGTCTCCAGCCTGGCCACCCGACTCGCCCACTTCGGCCGGTTCCTCGCCGAGCACGACCCCGAGCTCGAGTCGCTCGCCGGGCTGGGCCGCCAACGCCACATCGAGCCCTACCTGAACTCCGTCGCCAACGCAGTGTCATCAAAGACCGGGCGGGCCATCACCGTCGCCGACCAGGACCGCCGGATCCGCGCTGTTGGCCACATGCTCGCAGAGATCACCGAGTGGAGCTGGGACGACGCTCCCGCCCGCAAGCTGATCTTCCGGTCCGATCATCCCCGCCAACCGCGGCCGCTGCCCCGCTATCTGCCCGTGAACGCCGACCGGCGACTCACCGAAGCGCTCGAAGCCTCCACCTATCGCCTCGCCGCGGACGCGCTGCTGTTGGCCCGAGCCGTCGGGCTGCGCATCGGAGAACTCCTCGACCTCGAGTTGGACTGCGTCCACGAAATCGGCGGCCACGGCGCCTGGCTGAAGGTCCCCCTCGGCAAACTCGACACCGAACGCATGGTCCCCCTCGACGACGAGACCGTCGCCCTCATCGACCGGATCACCGCCACCCGCTCGACCGGTCAGCCGCTGCCGCATCCACGCACCGCCCGGGCGACCCAGTTCCTGTTCACCCACCACGGGCGTCGGCTCTCCCAGACCGCGGTGCGCACAGAACTGGCCCGCAGCGCCGAGACCGCCGGGATCGGCCACGTCACCCCCCACCAACTCCGCCACACCTACGCCACCGCCCTGGTCAACGCCGGCGTCTCGCTGCAGGCGCTCATGGCCCTCCTCGGCCACGCCTCAGCCGAGATGAGCTTGCGCTATGCGCACCTCTTCGACTCCACCGTCCGCGCCGAATACGAACGCGCCCTCGACCTGGCCAAGGGCCGCATCGGCGCCATGCCCACACCGACGGGCTGGCCGCGCATCCCCGTCACCGCCAACGGCGGCTGCACCTCCGACGACGACTGGCGCGACGCGCCAGCCATCAAAGCGCGCCTCGCCGGCGGCCACTGCCTACGCGCCCCCGCCCAGGGAGCCTGCCCCTACGCCAACATCTGCGAGCACTGCCCCAGCTTCCGCACCGACGCCGCGTCGGTCGCCGTGCTCTCCGCTCAGCGCGTCGACACCCGAGCACTCCTCGCCGACGCCCAAACACGCGGCTGGATCGACGAAGCCGACCGGCACCGACGCCTCCTTGACCGCCTCGACACGCTCATCGCCAACACCGCATGACCACCAACGTCGAAGCCGTCGAAGCCGCCTGCGCCCGCCTCACCAACGACGGCCAAGCGATCACCTTCACCGCCGTCGCCGACCACACCGCCATCAGCCGCACCACCCTCTACCGCAACCCCCAACTCCGAGCCATCGTCGAGGAACACCGCAGCCACAGCCGAGACCCGCACACCCACACCGGACTCGCCACCCAAATCGCCCACCTCCGCACCGGGCTCGAAGCACTCGCCGACCGAGTCCGAAACCAAGAAGAACGGCTCCGCCACCTCGAACACCGCCAACCCCGCCGCAAAGCCAACTAGGCGATCAGGCCCACAGAACCTCGCTTCACCCCAGCCGCGATTGGCCGGATAAGCGCTCGACAACGCCGCCGCCGAGTCATTCTTCTCGACCCTCCAGCACGAACTGACATCACGCCGCCGCCGGCGCACCCGCGACCAGGCCCGACAAGACATCGCCGCCTGCATCGACACCCGGCACAACAGAAAACGGCTCCACTCCACCAACAACACGACCAGCCCAACAGACTACGAACCAGCCAACGCAGCCTAACCAACCCTCCACGATTCGGGGGGAAGCTCAAATGGACCTACCAAGCCACCAACCCCACCAACAGCAACAGCAACACCACTTCCGCGCGTGACCACTAGCCTGTGCTGATGTGGAACCCCGATAAGCGAAACGTCGATGTTCAAGCGACCGGCCCGAACGGAGCGACTACGAGTCTGCACGGCTTCTCATACAGCCTCGGCGGTGAGAGTTCGTTCAGTTTCGGGGACGATCCCAGATCCAACATTGATGCTGGTGAGACCTTGATCTCGGTGGTGTCCTACCACACGCTCGAAGAGGACCTCGCCGGGCAGGGCGACCTCTACGATCCGTCACCCGATGCCGTATGGGGGCTGGTTGGCTTCACGAGCAGTTCCCCTGGATTCATGTGGGCTACCACGAAGCTCCTACAGCAGTGGCCGCTTACGGTGAACTGCGAAACATCGTGACACCCGAACCGCACGATGCCGCCGCCGTCGACTGCTGGCCCGCCGTGAAAGCCGCCGCTGAACGTGCCCTAGAGGCCCACATCGCCGACGTGCCTGGCTGGAGTGCCGACTGGGACGCCAAGAACGGCTGGCCCGCTTGGAGATCAGCGTTCCGGGCAGCATTTGATGCCTTCGACTGGGATGGAGCCGACCGCGCCCTTGCGATCAAAGCCGCCAACGCTGCCGCTAACACCGTGCTCGGGTTCGCCTCGGATCTCTAGCGGGTGATTGGGGGCACCCGGCGTTGATGGCTGGCCGGTCACCGTAGGCGCTGCCGCGACCGTGGATGCGGCGCATCGCTAGTGTTCTGTCTGGGGAATTCGTTGGATATATGAGGTGAGGTTGTCGAGTGTCTCGTCTGCGGTCTTGTGCCATATGAAGGGTTTGGGGTTGTTGTTCCAGTTGTCGGTCCAGGCGTTGATGGAGTCTTTGAGGTCTGTGACGCTGGTGTGGGCGCCGCGGCGGATCCATTTTGTGGTGAGCTCTGAGAACCAGCGCTCGACGAGGTTCGTCCAGGAGCTGTGGGTGGGGGTGAAGTGGAAGCTGAAGCGGGGGTGGCGCACCAGCCGGCGCCCGATGGCGGGGGTCTTGTGGGTGGAGACGTTGTCGGCGACGATGTGCACGTCTAGGTGCTGTGGGTCTTCTTTGTCGATGAGGTTCAGGAACTTGCGGAACTTCTCTGAGCGGTGCCGGGGCGTCATGGATGTGATGACGTTGCCGGTGGCGGCGTCGAGCGCGGCGAACAGGTTGGTGGTGCCGTGTCGGCGGTAGTCGTGGGTGCGCCGCTGCGCGGCTGCGGGCATCAGCGGCAGGATCGGGGCGGTGCGGTCCAGCGCCTGGATGCCGGTCTTCTCGTCGACGCAGAGCACCACCGCGGCCTCAGGCGGGTTCAAATACAGTCCGGCGACGTCTCTGACCTTGTCGACGAACTGCGGGTCCGGCGACAGCTTGAACTCTCGACGAGGTGGGGCTTGAGCCCGAACGCCCGCCAGATGGAGTGCACCGAGGACCGCGAGATGCCCACCGCGGCGGCCATCGACCGAGTCGACCAGTGCGTCGCGTCGCGCGGGGCGGACTCCAGGGTGCGCACGACCACCTCCTCGACCTTGGCATCGCCGATGGTGCGCGGCGGCCCCGGCCGCGGGTCGTCACAGAGCCCGTCGAGGCGCCGCGACGCGAACCTGGTGCGCCACTTGGCGACCGTCGCGGGATGGCACCCCAGCCCCGCGGCGATCTCCTTGTTGTAGCGGCCCTCGGCCGCGGCCGGCACGATACGGCACCGCAACGCCAGAGCCTGAGACGACTTCGGCCGGCGCGCCCACCGCTCAAGCGTCTCGCGCTCCTCGCCGCTGAGTTCGACCACAACCGCCGGCCGTCCCCGCCGTGTGCCCATCGCCGCCCCCGATCATCGCCTGCGACGGTCCACCCTACCGCCCCGGCCACACAAACGCGACAAACTAACCAGACAGGACACTAGGTGTGTGGGGCCAGAACGGGTGCCATGTCGTCAGGGTAGCTCACGGAATCCAAACAACAGAATAGTGATGGTGGCGAGAGCGCTGACCGCTTGAACGAAGACCACGAACTTGATTCTGTCGAGGCGCTTGACGTTGCTGGCATGGTCGGTTCTGAGGCCCTTGATGATGACGAGCTGCAAGTCCAAGAGCGTGGGTCGGTCTGCGCGGAACCGATGGATAAGCGGGTCGATTTCGGGTTCTGTGCTCCATTTCCCGGCGAATAGCCGCTAAGCCTCTTCGCGTTTCAGGGTGGAGTGAGGGTGTCGAGGAGCGTCCAGTTGGGTTTGCCTGCGTACCCCATCGAGGCGTCCTCGGGGCGCACCGTGCGCCACCGGCTCAACCGCAGCGGCAACCGGCTCGCCAACAACGCCCTGTGGCGCATCGCCATGGTCCGGCTGCGCTGCGACGAGCGCAGCATCGACTACGCCGCGCGCCGACGCGCCGAGGGCAAGACCCGCCGCGATATCGTGCGCTGCCTCAAGCGCCACATCGCACGCGAGACCTACCGGCTGCTCGCCGACCCGCCCCCAGTGCCCAAAGGCGCCGACCTGCGCCGACAGCGCACCCAACAAGGACTCACCATCCACCAGACAGCCCAAGCCCTCGCAGCAGCACCCACCCAAGTCTCAGAACTCGAAAGAGGCATCAGCCACAACCGCGAACTCTCCGAACGCTGCCAGCGACACCTCGCCGCGAACACGACTTGACGGAACATGGGAGCATCCACCGGTGGAGGTCGCCGGGCCTCCCTCTCTTCGCGGCCGTTCAAACCCCTATTGCCAGTGATCGACGAGGTCGCGTGCCTGGTCGGCCCGTGCCTGTTTCCGCTGGGCGCGTCTGCGCAGATCCCATGCCTTGAACTCGTCGCCAGCAGCGTCGGCCGTCTCGGCCCGCCCCGCGAGTTTCTGCACCTTGCGGTCGTAGCGGCTGGCCACCCACGCGCAGTAGCGGCCCATCAGCGCAGGGATGGCCTTCGCAGCGGCGACCTCCTCGGCGGATGCTGTCGCCTCCAGACGCGCAACCACCCGCCGCAGCCGCCAGTGTGCTACGGAGCGGATCAGCACACAAACTGCGAGCAAGGCGAGCACGGCACTGTAAGGTCCGACCGCTGCCAGCACGGCCATCGTCGTCCACATCACCGAGCCCAGCACGGCCAGACCCGTAGCGAGCCGGTCGGTGCTGTGACGGACCAAATGCCCGTCGGACCAGGTCGGCCGGGCGAAGAGTTTGCCGGGTCGCATCAGCAGCCGCTGCGGTTGCGGCCGTTGCAGGTGCTCGTCGGCCGCTGGCCCGGAGCGTTCCTGTCACCGCTGATGAGCCTGCCCCTGTTGCGCCACGCGGTCACGATGACTGTGGGGGCCAGCGCGACCGCAGACGACGCGATGTAGACGCAGGCTGGGGTTCCTATGCAAATCGCGACCGGGATCGGCACGAAAATCGGGTCTGCCACCACGGGGTATATGGCACCTTGATGGTCTACGGTCTGCACCAGTGTTGTGCCATCGAGCGTGTAGCGGGTGGGCACGACGTTGGCTTCCGCGTCGATAGCCCACGGCGCGAGGATGCCGGCGACCTCGTCGCCGCCGGTGTCGAAGAACCTTACGGATCCGTCGGCGTGCACAGATGCGGTGTGCCCTGCGGGTACTGCGTTCTCGAAGCGATACTCAGCGGAGGCGTCGGCGTCAGCGATAGATCATCGCCAGGTGTGTCATCGTCGCCGTCCTCGTCGTGGCCGTCCTTGTCGTCGCTGGTAGTTCCGTCGCCGGTGGTGACAGGACTGCCGGGCGAATCGAGCAAACCGCCCGGCACGGCTGCGGCAGGCGACACCGTCGCCAGCATTGACGCCAACAGCGCAGCTGTTGCCAACAGTGCCCACTGTCGCGAACGTCGTGTCTTCGTTGTATTCCTCATTGAATCGACCTCTCACTAGACTGATTGTGTCGTCGCACCCGTGGGTGCGACGACAAAAATGCTAGAACATGACCGAGCAGCGATGCATGAGATTCTCGGTCGAGTGGAAATGCGGCGTCTGATACAGCTCTTGTCGGTGAGAGTCAGCAGCGGTTTCTTCAGGCAGCGCGATGTCGTGGCGCTGCGATGCTGAACGGCGGATCGAAGTAGCCCGGAGGAAGGGCGCGGTCATCGCCGTCACCAAGTCGGTGGCCAAGGAGCTGGCCACCACCGGTGTGCTGGTCAACTCGGTAGCCCCGACGCCGACGCGACCCGTTTCGACTGGTCCTTCGAGGATGCCCTCCTGCAAGAGCTCGGCTAACCGCCTCCATCGTCACCCGTAGTCCCTCATGCCCTGGGACGCCATGGGTGAGAGGTGGGAAGAAGTGCGTTGGTTCCCGGGCTCGGCTGCGAGGCCGGGTGCGGTCTAGCCGGCGGGGAGCTCCAGCACCCAGCCGACCAGGATCAGGTTGGGGTTGCGCAGTGTGCGGCCGTCGGCTTGGACCCTGCCCCGGTTGAGGTCGAAGATCTCCTGCCAGCGCGTCCCCGTCCCCAGGTGGACCCGGGCGAGCCTCCAGAGGCTGTCGCCGCGCCTGACCGTGATCGTGGCGGGCTCCGGTTCGGGTTCGGGTTCGGGTTCGGGTTCGGGCTCCGGCGCGACTGCGGTGATGCGGTTGTCGCCTCCCGCCGGGTAGTCGGCCGCGGTGATCGTGCCGCCCAGGTCCTCGGAGATGTAGTCGGCCAGGGCCTGCTGGTAGCTGACGCCGAGCTTGGTGAAATCGATGCCCGCCAGCGGGTAGCAGTCGCCGCCGTTGGCCAGGAAGTCGATGGTCGCCAGCACGATCGGGTCGCCGGGCACCACCGCGCCGTCGCGCACGATCACGGTGCCGTCGTCGAGGGCCACCTCGCGGATCCTCGATCCGGGGTTGCCGGCCAGCGAGCAGTCGCCGGCCCGGTCGCTCTCCCGGGCCGGTGCCGACGGGTCGTGTGTGAAGGTGAATCCCGACACCTGCGGGAACTGGCCGCCGGCGCCGGGGATCCGGTCGACGGCCCGCTCGAGCAGCACGTGGAAGGTCTCGCGGGGAACCTCGCCCACCACCACGAAGTTGCCGAACGGGGCGATGTCCCAGGTGTCGCCCGTGGTGATCTCCCCGGCGGGGATCACGGCGTCGTTGCGGATGCCGCCGCCGTTCTGTATCGCCGCGTCCGGAACCGGGGTGCCGAAGTCCCCGGCAAGGTTGGTCGCAGTGGCCCGCAGCGCATCGGCATGCAGGTTGCCCTGGTTGGTGGAGCCGGTGCGCACCATGGCCCGGCGCCCGTCGAGGTCCACTTCGCTCCGGGCGATCACGTCGGCGTCGACCTCGGCCACAGCCGCGGCCAGGGGCTCGATCACGCTGGACTGCACCGCCGGGTCGGGTGCGACGTCGAAGCTGATGCCGACGGACTGACCCGTGTGGCTCACGAGGTTGCCGTCGCCGTCGAAGGTGACCGTCAGCGCTCCGATGCAGCGGTAGCCGCCGGGTGCGGTGACCACGGGGATCTCGGTGCCGGTCGAGTCCTCGACCAGCAGCGGGTAGGGGCCGGCGGGATCGTCGTCAGGCATGCAGGTGTCGCCCTCGTTGCGCAGCAGGTCGTCGCCGCCGCCGGCGATCACCACGTCCACTCCGGCCAGGTCGGCTACCAGGGCGATCTCCTCGGACACTCCCTGGAGGTGGCTGACCAGGATGATCTTGTTCACTCCCTGCGCGGCGAGCGACTCGGCCTCGGCCGTTACCGCGGCCAGCACGTCGGAGATCACGACGTTGCGGGGCGACGAGATGTTGGGGAGCAGGGGAGTGACCGCGCCGATCACGCCGACCTGCTGCCCGCCGGTCTCAACGACGGTGCTGGCGGCCAGCTTGCCTGAGTCCACCAGCGCCTGGAGCACCGGCTCGTTGGAGAAGTCGGCGTTGGCCGACAGGAACGTCACCGGCGGATCGAAGCCCTCGATGAAGCGGGCGGTCACGTCGGGGCCGAAGTCGAAGTCGTGGTTCCCCAGCGCCATGGCGTCGTAGAGGCCGCTCAGGGCCACCGAGTCGTAGAGGGCGCCGTCGCGGGCCAGCGAGATCCCGAGCTCCTGGGAGGCCAGGAAGTTGTCGCCCGAGGTGAGGGTGACCGCGCCCGAGCCCGCGGCCGCGGCTGCGGCCTGCATCAGCTTCACCTGGGTCGCGAAGCGGGCCACCCCCGGGAATCCCGAGTCCTCGTCGGGCAGCAGCTTCGACTCGCCGTCGTTGTTGTGCAGGATCGTCAGCGTGAACGTGTCGGCGCTGATGGGCTCAGGAGTCTGCGCACCGGCCGGCAGCGACAGCGATGCGACCATTGCGGCCACCACGGCCAGAGCGACTACTAGAGCGAGCGGCTTCCGCGGGCTCGTGACTCTCATTGTTGGGCCTCCTGGCGGTATGCAAATCGGGCGAATGGGGGTCCGGCGCAACCTATCGGCCCGTGCGGCGGCCGTAAAGCGCTGATCGACTCTTGGCGATCTGCTCGTCACGTTTGCGCGTTGCGGACACACCGTTCACGTTCGCGCGTTGCGGACACACCGCTCACGTTCGCGCGTTGCGGACACACCGCTCACGGTCCGGCAAGGTCAGGACGGCTGGATGAACACCGGCGGCCGGGTTGCCTGCTAGACCGCGCTCCGGTTGCGTTGGAGGCGCTTGCGGTGACGGCCCCGCACGTCGGCGTCGAGGATCTCCTTGCGCAGGCGGATGGTCTGCGGGGTGACCTCAACGCACTCGTCGTCGGCGATGAACTCGAGCGACTGCTCCAGCGACAGGATGCGGGGCGGGGTCAGGCGGACGGTGTCGTCGGAGGCGGCGGCCCGGACGTTGGTCTGCTTCTTCTCCCGGCAGATGTTGACGTCCATGTCCTCGGGGCGCGGGTTCTCGCCCACGACCATCCCCTCGTACACCTCCTCGCCGGGCGCGACGAACAGCGAGGCCCGCTCCTGCACGGCGGCTGTGGCGTAGCCGGTCACCGCGCCCCGGCGGTCGGCGACGATCGAGCCCGAGCGGCGGGTGCGGAACTCGCCCAGCCACGGCGTGTAGCCCTCGAAGACGCTGGCGGCCAGGCCCGTGCCCCGGGTCTCGGTCAGGAACTCGGTGCGGAACCCGATGAGGCCCCGGGCCGCCACGATGTAGTCGAGCCGCACCCAGCCGGTGCCGTGGTTGGTCATCGTCACCATGTCGGCCTTGCGCTCGCCGAGGAGCTGCGTCACCGCTCCCACGAAGCTCTCGGGGATGTCGATGGTGATGCGCTCGGTCGGCTCGTGAAGCCGTCCGTCGATAGTGCGGGTCACCACCCTGGGCTTTCCCACCGTCATCTCGAAGCCCTCGCGGCGCATGATCTCCACCAGCACCGCGAGCTGGAGCTCGCCCCGCCCCTGAACCTCCCAGGCGTCGGGACGGTCGGTGTCCAGCACCCGGATCGACACGTTGCCGACCAACTCGGCGTCGAGACGGTTCTTGATGAGGCGGGCCGTCACCTTGGTGCCCTCGAGTCCGGCCATGGGAGACGTGTTGGTGCCGATCGTGATCGACAGGCTCGGCTCGTCCACCGTGATGGCGGGCAGCGGCACAGGGTCGGCGAGGTCGGCCAGCGTCTCGCCGATGGTGATGTCGGCGATGCCGGAGATGGCGATGATCTCGCCTGCGCCGGCCTCGGCCGCGTCCACCCGGTCGAGGCTCTCGGTTACGTACAGCTCGGTGATCTTGGCTGTGGCGGTCGTGCCGTCGGTGCGACACCACGCCACGTTCTGGCCTCGCCTGATGGTTCCGTGCATGACCCGGCACATGGCGATGCGGCCCACATACGGGCTGGCGTCGAGGTTGGTGACCCAGGCCTGGAACGGGCGCTGCGGATCGTGGCGGGGCGCGGGGACGGTCTCCAGCAGCGTCTCGAACATGGGGCGCAGGTCGGTGCCCGGCTCGGCGGGGTCGAGAGTCGCCGTGCCCCGGCGGGCGTTGGCGTACACGATCGGGAAGTCGATCTGATCCTCGGTGGCGTCTAGGTCGAGGAACAGCTCGTACACCTCGTCGACGACCTCGGCGATACGGGCGTCGGGCCGGTCGATCTTGTTGATCACCAGCACGACGGGCAGCTTGAGCCCAAGAGCCTTGCGAAGCACGAAGCGCGTCTGCGGCAGCGGGCCCTCGCTCGAGTCGACCAGGAGCAGGACACCGTCCACCATCGTGAGGGCCCGCTCGACCTCGCCGCCGAAGTCGGAGTGGCCCGGCGTGTCCACGATGTTGATCTTGATCTCCTCGCCGCTGTCGCGGCGGTAGCGGACCGCGGTGTTCTTGGCCAGGATCGTGATGCCCTTCTCCCTCTCGAGGTCCATCGAGTCCATGACCCGCTCGTTGACTGTCTCGTTGGACCGGAAGGCGCCCGACTGCCACAGCATGGCGTCGACGAGGGTGGTCTTGCCGTGGTCGACGTGGGCGATGATGGCCACGTTGCGCAGGTCGGCGCGCGCCGCGGGATACAGGGGTTCAGCCATGGAGAGCCTCAGGCCCGCTACTGGGGAGCGAGCGGATCAGGAGAGGATACGGCTCGCAGGCCTGACGTGAGCCATTAGCGGATGGCGCTCTCCGCAGCCGCTGTCCAATCTCTGGCCGGGGCCGAAGCACCGAGACGGCCACCTACGATGGGGCGCTATGGATCACACCCATCGAAGCGAGCCTCCGGCAGGCGTCGGCCATGCCCGGAGTGTCACACCATGACGGCGGGACGCAGGGCGCTGGTGACGGGCGCCGGTTCGGGCATCGGTGCGGCTTGCGTCGACCGGCTGCTGGCCCAGGGCTGCCGGGTTGCGGCTCTCGACCTGCGGGTAGGCGACATGGCCGACCGTGCCGACGAACTGGACGCGATACACGAGGTCGATGTGACCGACCCCGCCGCGGTGCGGGCCATCGACGGCATAGCCGAGATGGACATCGTGGTGCAGTCCGCCGGCATCGTCGGACCGAATGTGCCGCTGTTGGACACTCCGGTGGCTGAATGGGAGCGCACCCTGACCGTGAACGTCACCGGCATCTTCAACGTGATGCAGGCCACTCTGGGCGGCATGGTCGAGCGGGGCTGGGGCCGGGTCGTGAACATCGCCAGCATCGCCGGCAAGGAGGGCAACCCGAACCTCAGCGCCTACTCGGCCAGCAAGGGGGCCGTGATCGCGCTCACCAAGTCGGTGGCCAAGGAACTGGCCACCACCGGCGTGATGGTCAACTCGATCGCGCCGGCGGTTATCGCCACCCCCATGAACCTCGCCACCGCTCCCGAGGTGCTGGACTACATGCTCTCGAAGATCCCGATGGGCCGCCTCGGCCTGCCCTCCGAGGTGGCCGCGCTGGTGGACTGGCTCTGCTCGGAGGACTGCTCGTTCAGCACCGGCGCCTGCTTCGACATCTCCGGCGGCCGGGCCACTTACTGATGGCCGAGCACTTCCTTGTGACCGGCGCCGACGGGTGCATCGGCGCGTGGACGGTGCGCCTCCTGCTCGATGAGGGCGCCGAGGTGACCACCTTCGACATCGGCGAAAACGAGAGCCGCCACCGACTGATCTCCGGCGGCGCTTCGCTGAGCTTCCGCCGGATCACCGGCGACATCGTCGACCGCGCTGCCGTGGTCGATGCCATGGCCGGTGTCGACCGGGTGATCCATCTCGCTGCGTTGCAGGTGCCGTTCTGCAAGGCCGATCCCAGCGGCGGCGCGGCGGTGAACGTGCAGGGCACGGTGAACGTGTTCGAGGCGGCATCCGAACACGGCATCGCGCCGGTGGCCTACGCCTCGAGCGCCGCGATCTACGGCCCTGTCGACAACTATCCCGAGCCCGTGCTAGAGCCGGACGCGGCCCCCAAGCCCGCCACCCTCTACGGCGCCTACAAGGTGGCCAACGAACTGACTGCGGCGGTGTATGCGGCCGACCACGGCTTGGCCTCCGTGGGCCTGCGCCCGTTCACCGTGCACGGAGCCGGCCGCGATCAGGGGGTCACGTCCCAGCCCACCGCCGCCATCTACAGCGCGGTGCGCGGCGAGCCGTACCGGGTGGGGTACGGGGGCGTGACCGACTTCCATTACGCGCCCGACGTGGCCCGAGCGTTCCTCGCAGCCGCCCGAGTCGAGCTCGATGCGCCAGCTGCACCGGTTCGGAATCTCAGAGGCCATGTGACGTCGGTGGCCGACTTCGTGGACCGGGTTCGCCGCATCACCGGCTTCGACGACCTCAGCGTGGGCACCGAGCCGCTGCCCTTCGCCCACGCCTTGTCGCCCGCAGGACTGGAGGAGTTGCTGGGTGACGTCGAGCCCACGCCCCTGGACGACGCCATCGCCGAAACGGCCCGCATTCTCCGATCCCGGCTCTAGGCGGGCGCGTCCCGGCACGCCCCGCGGGACTGGGCCGTGGGTCTCTGGTCGAGGCGTGGCACGCTGTGGCGGTGACCGCGGCCGCAGACCCCGCCACCTCCCGTCCCGACGGCCCCGCTGAACGTCCGGCCGAGCGGGTCTTCAGCACTTCGGTGGTCGTTTCTGGTGTCCGCTGCTTCCTGGCCTACGTGCTGTTCCCGTGGCTGCTGCCCGCGGCTGGCATCGCCTCGGGGGTGGGTTCGGGCCTGGGATTGGCCATCGGCGCGGTGGCCATCACCTTCAACGGGTTGAGCATCCGGCGCTTCCAGCGGACCGGTCACCGCTGGCGATGGCCGATAACCGCTCTGAATGGCGGCATCATCGTGCTCCTGGCCGTCCTCATGGTGATCGACCTGCGCGACCTCCTCGGCTGACGGTCACCAGCTGGAGGGCCAGTTAGACTCGGCCGAGCCGTGACCACGATCCCAGACTTCTCGAGGGTCGAGCTTCGCGACGGCGACGCTGCGGCCCGCCCGGCCGCAGACCCCGTCGACGGCCCCGCGTTCGAGACCCCCGAGGGCATCTCCATACCGCCGCTGGCCGGACCGGCCGACCTCGAGGGCGCCGACTTTGTGGCCAGCTATCCGGGTCTGCCTCCGTTCGTGCGGGGCCCGTATCCCACCATGTATGTGACCCGGCCCTGGACGATCCGCCAGTACGCGGGATTCTCCACCGCCGAGGAGTCCAACGCCTTCTACCGCCGCAACCTGGCCGCCGGCCAGCGGGGCCTGTCGGTGGCCTTCGACCTGCCCACCCACCGCGGCTACGACTCCGACAACCCCCGGGTGGCCGGCGACGTGGGCATGGCCGGGGTGGCCATCGACTCGATCCTCGACATGCGGATCCTGTTCGACGGCATCCCCCTCGACAAGATGACCGTGTCTATGACCATGAACGGCGCGGTGCTGCCGGTGCTGGCCCTCTACGTGGTGGCCGCATCAGAGCAGGGCGTGAGGCCCGAGCAGCTTGCCGGGACCATCCAGAACGACATCCTCAAGGAGTTCATGGTCCGCAACACGTTCATCTACCCGCCGGCTCCGTCGATGCGGATCGTGGCCGACATCATCGCCTTCACCGCCGAGCGGATGCCCCGGTTCAACTCGATCTCGGTCTCGGGCTACCACATGCAGGAGGCCGGCGCCACCCTCGACATCGAGCTGGCCTACACCCTCGCCGATGCTGTGGAGTACGCCCGCGCCGGCCTCGCCGCGGGGCTCGGCATCGACGAGTTCGCGCCCCGGCTCAGCTTCTTCTGGTGCGTGGGCATGAACTTCTTCATGGAGGTGGCCAAGCTGCGGGCCGCCCGGCTGCTGTGGACCCGGCTCATGAGCCAGTTCGACCCCCAGGATCCTCGCTCGCTGTGCCTGCGCACCCACTGCCAGACCAGCGGATGGAGCCTCACCGCCCAGGATCCCTACAACAATGTGGTCCGCACGTGCGTCGAGGCCATGGCCGCCACCCAGGGCCACACCCAGTCGCTGCACACCAACGCCTTCGACGAGGCGCTGGCCCTGCCCTCCGACTTCTCGGCCCGCATCGCCCGCAACACCCAGCTGTTCCTACAGCACGAGTCGGGCGTCACCCGCACGGTGGACCCCTGGGGCGGCAGCTACCACGTGGAGCGGCTCACCAAGCTGCTGGCCGAGCGGGCCTGGGACCACATCTGCGAGGTCGAGGAGCTCGGCGGGATGGCCGCGGCCATCTCTACGGGCCTTCCCAAGCTGCGCATCGAGGAGGCCGCGGCCCGCACCCAGGCTCGCATCGACTCGGGCCGCCAGGCCGTGGTCGGCGTGAACCGCCACCGCGTCGAAGACGGTGCGGACGCATCGGTGGAAGTCCGCCGCATCGACAACGTCGAAGTCCGTCGCCGCCAGATCGCACGGCTCGAGCAGCTACGGCGCGAGCGGGATGAGGCACCCCTGCGGGCTGCCCTGGGGGCGCTGGCCGAAGCGGCCCGCACCGGCGAGGGCAACCTGCTGGCCCTGTCGATAGACGCGGCCCGGGCCAGCGCCACCGTCGGAGAGATCAGCGACGCCCTCGAAACCGTCTACGGTCGTCATGTGGCCGAGATCAGGGCGGTGGAGGGCGTGTACCGCGAGGAGGCCCGATCGCCGGGCTCGGGCGACGCCGCCGCCGGCATCGACGCGGTGCGGGCCCGGGTGGACGAGTTTGCGGACCGCCATGGGCGGCGCCCCCGGATCCTGGTGGCGAAGGTGGGACAGGACGGCCACGACCGGGGTCAGAAGGTGATTGCCACCGCCTTCGCCGATCTCGGCTTCGACGTGGACGTGGGTCCGCTGTTCGCCACGCCGGCCGAGGTGGCCCGCCAGGCCGTCGAGGCCGACGTGCATGTGGTGGGAGTGTCGTCGCTGGCGGCAGGCCACCTCACGCTGGTGCCCGAGCTGCGCGACGAGCTGGTGCGCCTGGGCAGCGGCGATATCGCCATAGTCGTGGGCGGGGTCGTCCCGGCTGCCGACGTGCCCGAGCTGCTGGCGGCGGGCGCGGTAGCGGTGTACCCGCCCGGCACCGTGATCTCCGAGGCCGCCACCGAGCTGCTGGAGCACCTTGCCCGATGACCTCCGGAATCCGCTCGCAGGTCTTGCCAAATTGATGCAGTTCGCACCCCAATATGGTCGTTAACTGCATCAATTTCAGTGGGAGGCGAGATGGATGATCTTGCTGGAGGCGTGCTGGCGGGGGACCGCACAGCCATCGGCCGCTCAATCACCCTGGTGGAGTCGGCCCGCCCCGACGACCGACGTCGCGCCCAAGATCTACTCTCGGAGCTGCTGCCCCACGCGGGAGGAGCCCACAGGGTGGGTATCAGCGGCGTCGGCGGCTCGGGAAAGTCGACGCTGATCGACGCTCTGGGCGCCCGGCTCACTGGTGCCGGCCACCGTGTCGGCGTGCTGGCGGTCGATCCCTCGAGCATGCTCACGGGCGGATCGATCCTGGGTGACAAGACCCGCATGGCCCGCCTGGCCGCCGACGAGAACGCCTTCATCCGGCCGTCACCGTCGGCGGGGACCCTCGGCGGTGTCACCAGCACGACCCCGCACGCGATCACCGTCCTGGAGGCGGCCGGCTACGACGTGGTGCTGGTAGAGACGATGGGCGTCGGCCAGTCGGAGGCGGCTGTGCATGCGTCGGTCGACTGCCTCTGCGTGCTGGCCCTGGCCGGTGCGGGTGACGACCTGCAGGCAGTCAAGCGGGGGCTGCTGGAGCTGGCGGACGTCCTAGCGGTCAACAAGGCCGACGGCGGCAACGAGCAGGCGGCCCGGCTGGCCGCGGCCGAGCTCCGGCGAGCGCTGCCCCTGCTGGCTCCGACGAGCGAGAAGGGCCCGCCCCCGGTTATGACGGTGTCGGCGGCGACCGGCGCGGGCGTGGACGGTCTGTGGGACAGCATCGTCGAGCACCGACGCCTGCTCGAAGCCTCCGGCGGCCTGGCCCGCCGTCGGGCCCGAGGGCGCTTGGCGTGGATGCAAGTGCTGCTGGAGCGCCGCCTGCTGGAGCAGTTCGAGCAGCAGCCCGGCCTGGCGGACCGCCGAGCCGAACTGGAGCAGGCCGTCGAGCAAGGCCAGACAACCCCCGAGTCAGCCGTAGACGAGCTCCTGTCGCTGTAGGGGCACGTCTCGTCAGCCCCGGCTCCGGCCTTCGTGGCCGGCTACGTTGGGACTGTGCAGTCGCTGAGCGACTGGCTAGTCCGGTGAACTGCTCGTCTTGATACTCGCGCCGTGCAAGACCTCAGTGGCGTAAATCTCCGCGAAGAGCCGTGACCAAGGCAGCAAGGTCTGCGATGGTTCCATCCCGAGCGACTCGTCGGACGGTGTATCCGAGTGCGTTGTCGTCGGCGATCTGCTCCCTCGCATACTCGATCGCGTCATCGACCATGACACCTCGGTCCAGTGGCTTAGGTGCTGGTGGCGCAGCGGCGCTTTCTGGCCTGGCAGCGCTTCGAGTAAGCACTTCTCTCGGGCCAGGGGGCGCAGTCAGGTCGTTGTCAGCGTCTAGCGGCCTGACGTCAGGGCGACGCTTGACCAGCAGCGTCTGGCCGAAGTTGGTAGCCACCCACTCCCAGGCGAAGTCTCTTCGGGCGGTGTAGACGGGTCCGCTGTCCAGTTCCGTCACAGGCCCTAGACCCTCCACTGCCAGACAGTCGCCGTTGGTCACGAGCGCGTCCGCCTGTGTCTGGGGTGCGGTCCAGGTGAGGACATCCGGGTACATGTGGTTCGCAACCGGCTGGCCCTGAGAGATGGCCAGCAATCGGTCGGCTTCGCTCAAGAGGTAAGTGCTGTCAAGAGGCTCCTGCGGAGGTGGAGCGGCGCCGTCGCATGCTCCGAGCAAGGATCCGGCCATCGTGGCGATCGTGTCGGTGTCGGTCCCGACGGCATTCGCCGCAGTGACCACACCTTCGTGGGCCTTCGTGGCTGCGCTTGCCAAAGCCACGGCGGCAACGGTCGTGAGAATCCCGCTACCCCGCTGGTCTGGGGCCCTGAGCTCTAACCGGTGGAGGACCCCCGCGTAGGCCGCGTCAACGCTCTCGGACGCCTCCATGCCAATGAAGGCAGTGTTGATGGCAGCACACAACTCGTCGACTGTCAGTCGCCACAGGTCGCCCAGTTCCTTGCCGGTCTCCTTCTCCCACAGGCCTGGCCATGTCGGTCCCAGTGTCGGGTGATCTTTGATCAGGTGGAGCAGGTCGTCGATGCTGGCTGCGATGTCCGCGCAGGTGCCGGAGTCCGGGACGCTGCCCGCTCCGAGGCAGTGGGCGAGCGTCGCGGCGTGGAAGCAGGCTCCGACTATGGCGCGGGGGTGGCCGTGGGTGCACACGCTGTCTGTGATCACGTCGAGCATGTAGTCGCCGTTGAGGTCTCGCGAGGCCCAAACGTGGGGCTGGATACGCATGGCTGCTCCGTTGCCGCCGGCGTTCGCCCAGCCGGGGAAGGTGTTGGCGTACCACAGCGTCCGAGGCTTCCCGAGGTTCCTAGCTGCCGCCTTGGAGGCTCGGCCGGCACCGAGGGCGTAAGAGAGCCATACAGGGAGTTCGATCAGCGCGAAGGTCTCCGCGTCGAAGCCGTGACAGCTCATCGAGCGGCTCACCGCCATCCGAAGCTGGGTGTCATCGGACCAGCATCCGGAGGGAAGCAGCACATGAGCCCCCGACCGCCCACCGACCCGCCGCCTCCAATCCATCAGGTGGTCCAAGGGCGCGCCCTGCGTCCGTCGTTCCAGTCGCTTCTGGTCCACAAGCTCGCTTATGAAGCCGAGCGCGTCTCCGTACGCCGCCCACATCATTGAGTTGCGGGTCCGCGCTGCCCGCTCGTCGCTCACGTCGCAGGTTGTGGGAGTTGGACTAGCGGGCGAGGCGCTGACCGAACCCTGAGCCGGGGCTACTCGCTTAACCTCGGAGCCAGCGAAGAGGCCCGGCTGTTCATGAGAGGCCGGCGTCGCTTCGGTCATCGGAATGCCTCCGGGTTCGGGTCGATCCTAGGCCTGTGGGGGAAGTGCGACAGGGCTCCCTCGACGGCGTCGTGGGCATGATCGCTCGCCACTGTGACAATGTGTAGGTTTTCAAGCGAAACCTCGAAGGGATAGAGTACCTTCGCCTGAGGATCAGTCGTCTGAAAAAGCTGCCGGTTCCTTCGTGTTGAAACGCTTCCACGGCGCCCCCACGGGACTCTCCGTGCGTCGTCACGAGAGTGTGGCTCGGCTTCGGGGGCCCACTCCATGGTGCTCATGCCCTGATCAGCTTGAAGGTGGAAGGGTCTAGTAGCCCGATCAGGGAGGACTCCTCGCCCTGCTTGTAGCCGACCATTACGGACTTCCGGGCTCGGCCGACGGCCATTGCCGGCATCCGGCGGAGACGTTCGAGATTGGCGTCACCCGCCCCGGGACCGTGGGGGGTCACTTTCTGGCTGAGTCCGGGCAGCAGGACGTGGTCGAATTCCAGACCCTTCGCGGAGTGGATAGTGCAAAGAGCCACTTGCTCGGGGCCGGTCGGCCACTCGACGCAGCAGGGACAACGTCTCAGGTTGTCACACCTAGCGACGCTTGCCACCCGATGTGGTCATCACCGGCGTGGCGGGTCAGCGGGCGCGGATCTCTAGGTTCCTGCGGTTGGTGATCTTGTAGTTGCGGTGGTTGTGGGTGATCCAGCCCAGCCTCACAAAGGCATGGATGGCCTTGTTGACCCGCTCCCGGCTGGCGCCCACCATCGATGCCAGCTCCTCCTGGGTCAGGGGCATCTCGAACTCGTCGCGATCACCCGCCATGCCCAGCAGCCGCTTGGCGGTGCGGCCCATGACGTCGAGGAACACCGTGTCGGACAGGGCCCGGTCCATCGTCCGCAGCCGCCTGGCCAGGAGCTGAACCGCGCTCCACAGCGCCGCAGGGTTGTTCTCATACAGGAGTCGCAGTTCCGTGTACGGGACCATCAGGACTGTCGACTCCTCCAACGCCCGGGCCTGCGCCGAGCGGTTGTAGCCGTCGAGGAAGCCCATCTCTCCGAACAGCTCGCCGGGACCAAGCACTGCCAGTAGCGACTCCCGCCCGTCGTCGGACTCCTGGGCGATGGCGACCCGGCCCGACAGCACCAGGTAGAACTCGCCGGGCTCGGCTCCCTCCTCGAATAGGACGACGCCCCGCTGCAGCGACTGCACCGCGCCGGCGGCCGCAATGTGGTCGAGCTGCATATCGTCGAGCTCGGCGAAGAGAATCGTCTCTCGCAGGGCCTCCCGCAGGGCGCCTGGGGAAGCCTCAATGGCGGCCTCGGGGGCAGTGGAGGTGGTGTCGGGCATAGCAGCGGCCCACACTAGTGGCGGTGAGAACAACTGATCGCGAGCTACACGACGCTGTAGGCGCGGGTGTGTGGGCGATCGTGGTGGCGGCCGGGGAGGGCCACCGCTTCGGTGGCGCCAAGCAGTTCCAGCCGCTCGGGGATCGCCTCGTGATCGACTGGGCCGTACGAGGGGTCGCCCGCTGGTGCCGAGGCGTGGTGGTGGTGCTGCCCGAGGCCCGGACCGTCGGCGAGGACGCCTGGTCGCCGCCCCCGGTCTCTTCTGGCCGCTGCGGTGGCGGGGTTGTCGTGGTCGCCGGCGGGGTGCTGCGCTCCGACTCGGTCCGTTGCGGGCTGAGCCACACACCCGCAGACGCCGAGATCGTGCTCGTGCACGACGGCGCCCGGCCGCTAGCCGCGGACGCAGTGTTCATGCGGGTGATCCAGGCCGTGCGCGACGGCGCCGACGCGGCCGTCCCTGTCATCGACTTGACCGACACGATCCGGCGCCGCGACGGCGGAACCGCCGACCGCAGAGAGCTGGTGGCGGTGCAGACGCCACAGGCCTTCAGGGCCGAGGTCCTGCGGGCCGCGCATGTCAGCGGAGCGGACGCCACCGACGATGCCACTCTGGTGGAGGCGTCCGGCGCGATGGTGGCGATGGTGGCGGGAGACAGCCGCAACCTCAAGATCACCGAGCCCCATGACATTGCTGTGGCCGAGGCGCTGTTGAGGGAGAGCGAAGGACTCGACGTTTCCGGAGGCGACCGTGGCTGATCACGGGATGCGCGTAGGGCAGGGCTTCGACATCCACCGCTACAGCGACGATCCTGACCGGTCGCTGGTTCTCGGCGGAGTGCGGTTCGAGGGCGAGCGCGGTCTTCACGGACATTCCGACGCCGACGTCGTCGCCCACGCCTGCATCGAGGCACTCCTGGCGGCTGCGGGACTCGGCGACATCGGGCAGCTCTTCAGCGACACCGACCCGGCCTGGGCCGGAGCCGACAGCCTCGAACTGCTGCGCCATGGCGCCGACGCGGTGCGCGACGCCGGATGGGACCCCGTCAACGTGTCGTGCAGCGTCGTGATCGACGCTCCCCGGATCGCCCCCCACCGCGATGTCATGCAGGACCGTCTCGGCGCCGCGACTGGCGCGCCCGTCAACGTGACCGCCCGGCGCAGCGAGGGCGTGGGTGCCCTCGGCCGGGGCGAGGGCGTGGCTGCGTGGGCGGTGGCTCTGGTGGCTCGTCGGAGCGAAGACCCGGGTCAAGCCGCTGCCGGTGAGCGGTCGTAGTGGATGGGAGCGGTTCCGGTGAGCCGTCGTAGTGGCTGGGAGCGGTTCCGGTGAGCCGCCCCAACCGGTCGCGCCGACCGGGCCCGGGGCCGAAGCCGCGTTCGCATCCTGGCAGGTCAGGCACCCGACCTTCTGCCGCCAAGTCCCCGGATCGAGGTCGAGGCGGCTTGGGCGGGGAGCAGGTAGAGGGCCGCCAAGCGGTGCGGGAACTGTTGCTGGCGGGCCGGAGGAGGACCCGCACGGTAATGCTGGCCCGGGGACTGGACCCGGCCCCGATCGTCGAGCACATCGTTGAGCTGGCCCGTGAGCAGCGGGCCGCGGTCCGCGAAGTCAGCCGCTCCGAGCTTGACGCGACGGCGCGCACAGAGGCACCACAAGGGGTGGTCGCGCTGGCCGAGCCGCTCCCCGAAGCAAACCTCGCTGACCTGATCGCGGCGCCATCAGCCGGCGCCGGCGGTCAAGATGCCAAATCAGGGAGCGCACCGTTCCTGCTGGCCCTCGACGGCATCACCGACCCCGGCAACTTCGGCGCCATCCTGCGCACCGCCGAGTGCGCGGGAGTGACCGGGGTCGTGCTGCCTCGTCATCGCTCGGCGCGGATCACACCCACAGTGACCAAGGCGGCCGCCGGTGCGGTGGAGCACTTGAGGTTCGCGGTCGTGCCCGGCATTCCGTCTGCCCTGCGCACTCTCAGCAGCCGCGACGTGTGGACGGTCGGACTCGACGCGGCCGGCCCCCGGCCCCTTCACGAGCTTGAGCTTTCGGGCGAGGCAGTGGCCCTGGTGCTCGGCTCCGAGGGAAAGGGCCTGTCGAGGCTCGTCGCCCAGCGCTGCGACGTGCTGGCGTCGATCCCGCTGCAAGGAGTGCTGGGGTCGCTCAATGTGGCCGCCGCGGCCGCAGTGGCCTGCTTCGAGATGGCTCGTCGCCGCTAGCCGTCGCCCCCGAGTTCGGCCAGAGCGGCCCGGGCCTCTGCGGGGCGGCCGGCAATCACGCCGTCCACTCCTAGCGCGAGCAGGCCGGCATAGAACTCGCGGGTCTCCGCCGCGTCGGTGCCGCTGAGCCACACCCACACCTCACGGCCCTCGCTGTGGACCCTGTCGACGGTGTCGGGCGTAACCACCTCGATTCCCGCGTAGGTGAAGGGCACCTGCACAACGGCGTGGCGCGGATCCAGGGCCTCGCCCGCCAGGAACCAGCCGACCAGGGCCGCCTCCCCCGGCGTGGTCGCCACTGAGGGGGCAAGACGGCTGAAGGCAGCCAGTACCTCGTCGCTGAAGCCGGCTACGATCACCGACTCCTCCCGGCCCAGTTCGGCGATCTCGGCTGCGAGCACCTCGGCCGCGGCGGTGCCCGTCGCCGGATCCTCTTCGCCGTCGGCGCCCCGCTGGAGCTTGATCTCCACGTCGAGGACGTGGTGGGGGAAACGCTCGGCCACCTCACGGAAGGTCGCCACCCTGAAGTCGTCGGCCTCGAAGCCGGGCGGAGGCTCGACGACGCCGATGCGCACGCCCCGGAACTCGTACTCGGAAGCTGGCAGGGTCTGGTCGCCCCAGAGCCCGGCCACGAACCAGTGGGCGTTGTCGAGGGCCTGTATCTCGGCCAGGGTCAGCTCGGCCACCGGACCCGAGGCCTCGGTGGTGCGGTCGACGGTGTCGTCGTGCTGGACGATAAGCACGCCGTCGGCGGTGAGCTGCACGTCCAGTTCGAGGATGTCGGCACCGGCGAGGGCGGACTGGGTGTACGCGTAGATGGTGGAGTGGGGGTAGTCCTGGTCGCCGCCCGCGTGGGCGATCACCAGCGGCCGGTCGAGTGCTGTGAGACCCTCGGCCGTGGAGGCCTCAGGCCGGGGCAGAACGGTGGTGGTAGTCGTCGGCGGCGTAGTGGTAGTGGTCGGCGGTGCCGTGGTCGTTGGGGCGCTCGTAGTGGCCGGGGCGGTCGTTGTCGCTGGGCTTGTGGTTGGCGGTGCCGTGGTCGTTGGGCTTGTGGTTGGCGGTGCCGTGGTCGTTGGGCTTGTGGTTGGCGGTGCCGTGGTCGCTGGGCTTGTGGTTGGCGGTGCCGTGGTCGCTGGGGAGGTCGTTGTCGCCGGACTCGTGGTCGGGGCCGCGGTGGAACTGGTCGCCGCGGCCGTGGTCGAGGTCGGGTCACCCTCCGACGGCGCTGCATCGCGCCCGGAGTCGCCGCCGCACCCCCCGATCACAAGCCCGGCAACGGCTAGCAATCCACTGATGAGAATCTGAGGCCTCGCCTGGCGCTGCCGGGCTCCGGCTCTGTTGCGATCGGCCGCCATTGCCGCTGACCCTAGTTCTGTGGTGTCGCCATAGTGCGTGCGGATCGCTCTCGCCTGCAAAGATTGGCAGCCCAGCCACGAGGCTGAGCCCATCACCGAAGGATCCGACCATGCCGATGAACATCGACCGCCTGACTGAGCTATTTGGACTCGACGGCAAGTCGGCCGTCGTGACCGGCGGCAGTCGCGGCCTCGGCTACATGATCGCCGGCGGGCTGCTCGACGCGGGCTGCCGGGTAGTCATCTCGGCCCGCAAGGTGGAGCAGGTGACGGCTGCGGCCGCCCAGCTCGCGGCCCGCGGCCCCTGCGAGGCGATACCGGCCGACCTGTCCACCCCGGAGGGCTGCGAGGCGCTGGCGGCCGCCGTGGCCGAGCGATGGGAGGCGCTCGACGTCCTCGTCAACAACGCGGGAGCGAGCTGGGGTGCGAAGCTCGACGAGTATCCGGTGGACGGCTGGAGAAAGGTCATAGACATCAACCTTGGCGGCCCCTTCTTCCTCACCCAGAAGCTGCTGGGAGTGCTGCGGGCCGCCGCCCGCCCCGACGATCCGGCCCGGGTGATCAACGTCGCCTCCGTGGACGGGATGAAGGTGCCGGACTTAGAGACCTACTCGTACTCGGCGTCCAAGGGCGGGATCATTCACCTCACCCGCCACCTGGCCAAGAGACTGGCTCGCGAGCACATCACCGTCAACGCCATCGCGCCCGGCCCGTTCGACTCCAAGATGATGGCCTTCATCCTCGACGACCCCAGGTCCCGGGGCGCGCTGGCGGCCCAGGTGCCGCTGGGCCGCATCGGCGAGCCCGACGACCTCGCCGGTGCGGCCGTGTACCTGGCGTCGCGGGCCGGGTCGTACCTGACCGGCGCCACCGTGCCCGTCGGCGGCGGCCTCGCCTGCGCCGACTGACCAGAGGCCGAGCGGAGCGAGGCCGTGGCCCGAGCGGCCCGCGAGCGCAGCGAACAAGAGCGGGAGACGAGTACCCGCTCCTCCTCCTAGCCAAGGCAGACGGGTAGCGACTTCAGCGCGTTGTTGGGGTTCGGGGCCGCGGGCGCCGCCGGTCGGGGCGCGGCACGGCTGCTGCCAGCATGGTAGTGACGGCCGGGTCGCCTGGTCAGGGGATGGAATTCACCGCTCACTCGTTACCCTCGGTCGTTGGCCCCTCGTCTCTCATGGGGCGCCAAGCGGTCTACGGAGGCTGATCTCAATGGCAACCGGACGATCCAGCTTCGCCAAGCGTCAGCGCGACATGGCCAAGAAGGCTCGGGCCGAGGCCAAGCGCCAGAAGCGCCTCGGCCGGGGCGAGCTGTTCGAGCTGGAGCACGGCCGTCAGGAGGAGGACGACGGTGCCGACACGCCGTCGCTCCCTCAGACGCTCAGCAACGACGAGATCATGATCAAGGTGGAGGATCTGCACCGCCGCTACGACGATGGCCAGCTCGACCTCGAGACCTTCGACGAGCAGAGGGCCAGCCTGATGGGCCAGATCTCCGTCGACTAGGACGGCCGCGCCCCGCCCCCGCCCAGGTCGCGCCTTGCCGGCCTGTCCGGTTCGCGTCCGGTAGGTTGGCGACGTCATGGGATTGGGACGGATCCGCACCGGGCTCACCTTCGATGACGTGCTGATCGTCCCCAGGCGGTCCTCGATCAGATCCCGCCAGGACGTGTCGGTCTGCACGCGGCTGTCGCGTCGCATCGAGCTCGGAATCCCCGTCGTGGCCGCCAACATGGACACGGTCTGCGAGCACGAGATGGCGGTGGCCATGGCCCGGCTCGGAGGGATCGGCATCGTGCACCGGTTCATGCCCATAGACGCCCAGGCCGATCAGATCGAGATGGTGAAGGCGGCCGGCGGCAATCTGGTTGTTGGGGCCGCGGTGGGCACGGACCGAGACATGCTCGAGCGGGCCAAGACCCTGGTGGCCGCCGGCGTCGACGCGCTGGTGCTGGACATCGCCCACGGCCACTCGGACCACGCCATCGACGGGGTCCGCGCCCTGAAGGACCATTTCGCCGACATCGACGTCGTGGCCGGCAACGTCGCCACGTTCGAGGGCGCCGCCGACCTGGCCGACGCCGGGGCCGACGCGGTGAAGGTGGGGGTCGGCCCGGGCGGGGTCTGCACGACCCGCACCGTCGCCGGCGTCGGCGTGCCCCAGTTTACCGCCATAGCCGATGTGGCCCCGGTTGGTGTGCCCGTCATAGCCGACGGCGGCATCCGCAGCTCCGGCGATATCGCCAAAGCTCTGGCCGCGGGCGCGTCCACGGTGATGGTCGGCAGCATGCTGGCCGGCACCAAGGAGAGCCCCGGCGAAGTGGAGCAGGGCCCCAAGGGGCTGCAGAAGCGCATCCGGGGCATGGCCAGCTTCGAAGCGGTCCAGGCCCGAGCCGACCGCGCCGGGGAGGACCTTGACGAGGAGTACCTGTCGTACCGGGCCCCCGAGGGCGTCGAGGGCACCGTGCCCTACAAGGGGGAGGTCTCCAAGCTGGTGCTGCAACTGATGGCCGGCCTGCGCAGCGCCATGAGCTACACCAATGCCACCACGCTCGCGGAGTTCTCAGAACTGGCCGAGTTCATGGCCGTGACCCCTCAGGGCGTGATCGAGAGCCTGCCCCACGCCACTCTCGGCTCCCGCTAGCCAGCCCCCAAGGCCCTGCCAGTTCCGGCGGTTCAGCGGGCCAGTTCGGCGAAACGCTCCAGGGTGGCCGGGTCGCCGCTGATCAACAGCGTCGTCACAACCGATGACCGCCAAGCCTCCAGGTCTTCGGCGATCTTGGACCATGGCCCTATCAGCGCGATCTCCTCGCACATCTCGGCGGTCACCGCGGCGGTGGCCGCGGCCTTGTCCCCGGCCAGGTACAGGTCCTGGATGGTGTCGCACTGGGCCTCGTAACCCATCCGGTCGAACACGGCCCTATGGAAGTTGGCCCCCTTGGCTCCCATGCCGCCCACATACAGCGAGATGACGGGCCGCACGAAGTCGGCGCAGGCGTCGACGTCGTCTCCGGGCACCAGGATGGTCGAAGCCGCCACCTCGAAGTCGTCGAGGCTGCGCCGGGCGCCGGGGCGGCCGAAGCCCTCGGCCAGGAAGCCGCGGTACATGGCGTCGTGGCGGGGCGAGAACAGCCAGGCCAGCCAGCCGTCGCAGATCTCGGCCGCGAGGGCCACGTTCTTGGGCCCCTCCGCGCCCAGGAAGATCGGGATGTCGCGCCGCAGCGGGTGCACGGTGCTCTTGAGGGCCTTGCCCAGACCGGTGCTGCCGTCTCCGTCGTAGGGCAGCCGGTAGAACTCGCCGTCGTAGGCGACGGGCCCGGCCCGGGACAGGATCTGCCGCACGATGTCCACGTACTCGCGGGTGCGGGCCAGCGGCCGGGAGTACGGCCGCCCGTACCAGCCCTCCACAACCTGGGGTCCGGATGCGCCGACGCCGAGCACGAAGCGGCCGCCTGAGAGGTGGTCGAGGGTCATGGCGGCCATGGCGGTAGCCGCCGGAGTGCGGGCCGACATCTGGGTGATGGACGTGCCGAGGCGCACGTTGGTGGTGTCAGCCCCCCACCAGGCCAGCGGGGTGAGGCAGTCCGACCCGTAGGCCTCCGCGGTCCAGATCGAGTCGAACCCGAGCCGCTCCGCGGCAGCGATCTGCTCGGTCACCCCCGCGGGAGGCCCCGCCGACCAGTACCCCGTGTTCAGTCCCAGCTTCATGTATCTGTCTCTCCTGCGGTGGATGAATCTCAGCGCCGTTGGCTAGCTGCGGAAGGCACCGTATCGGTTGCCCCTTCGCCGGCGCGAGCGTTGCGCTGGCAAGACGGTCAACGGAACTCACCGCCTCCTCCGGGCAGCACCAACTCGAACCGGGCGTCGGGGCACGACTCGGTAAGGCATATGGATCACGCGGTCTTCTCTGAGGACCTGCTTAACGACGAACCGTTGGCCTGCCGCGTTCCGATAGCCGGCACTCACCGCGTCGTGAGCAGTGTTGAAGAACTCGGTCGGCTCGCTGACCCGGCGGTAGATCATGAGCGCCCATTCGCCCTCATGGTCTCTCAGCATCTTGGAGCGGCGGCGCTCGAAGGAAGCTTCGAGGTTGTCCATGACGGGATCGGGAACCACAAACCGAGTATGGCACGGCGGCGCTCGAATCTTGGTGGATCGCCCGCAGGTGCCGGTTGTGAGCGAGCACTGATGGGGCGAGAGTGAGAGACCGATGGACTTCGACCTTCCCCCTGATGACGACCCGCGCCGGTTGGCGGTGAGGCGCTGGCTGTTCGACCACCCCGAACCCACGGGCCGCCAGCTGGCCGAGGCCGGGTGCGTCGTGCCGCATTGGCCCCGTCCCTGGGGGCTGGAGGCCGACGGCCTGCACCAGCTCATAGTCGACGAGGAGTTGCAGGCCGCGGGCGTGAAGAAGCCCGACAACCTGATCGGCGTCGGCTGGGCCGCGCCGACGATCCTCGTCGCCGGCACCGATGAGCAGAAGGACCGCTATCTGTGGCCGATCTTCAGCGGCGAGGAGTACTGGTGCCAGCTCTTCAGCGAGCCCGACTCCGGATCGGACCTGGCCTCGCTGTCCACCCGTGCGGTGCGCGACGGCGACACCTACGTGGTCAACGGCTCCAAGATCTGGTCCAGCGGCGCCCACCACAGCAAGTTCGGGATCCTCATCGCCCGCACCAATCCAGACGTGCCCAAGCACAGGGGCATCTCCTATTTCATCTGCCCCATGGACGCCCCCGGGGTGACGATGCAGCCCATCGTGGACATGACCACCGCCCACTCCTTCAACCAGGTGTTCTTCGACGATGTCCGGCTGCCGGCCAGCCTCCGGGTGGGCGCCGAGGGCGACGGCTGGCGCCTGGCCAAGGTGACGCTGGCCAACGAGCGGGTCGGACTGTCCTCGGGCGGCGTGCTGTGGAGCCTCGGCCCGACCGCTCAGGAGCTGATCGAGCTCGTGAAGGGCAACGGCGGGGCGTCCGATCCCGTGCTGCGAGACCGGCTGGCCTCGGCGTACTGCGAGGCCGAGGTGCTGCGGCTCAATCAACTGCGCACGCTCAGCGCTCGCCTCGCGGGGCGCACCCCCGGGCCGGAGGCGTCGATCCAGAAGATCATGTCCGACGACCACGGCCAGACGGTGCTGGAGCTGGCCGCGGCCACCGTGGGCGCGGCCGGGATGCTCACGGGGTCCGGTCCCGCCGGCGAGATCCCCAAGTCGATGCAGTCCGGCGCAACCGAGGTCAACCTCCCCCGTGGCGGCGGCCAGTTCCCCGATGTCGACCCCATCTGGCACTACGGACTGCTGTTCTCGCCTGCGCTCACGCTGGGCGGCGGCACCTTTGCCGTGCAGCGCAATATCGTGGCCGAGCACGTTCTCGGCCTTCCCCGCGAGCCCAACGTGGAGGCCGGTCTCACCTGGAGCGAAACGCAGAGGAGGCGCATGTGAAGACGCGCATCACCGACATGCTGGGGATCGAGTTCCCGATAGTCGCCTTCAGCCATTGCCGCGACGTGGTGGCCGCAGTGTCGAAGGCGGGAGGAATGGGGGTGCTCGGCGCGGTGGCCCATTCGCCCGAGTCGCTGGAGGTCGACCTGGGCTGGATCGAGGCCGAGGTCGGCGACAGGCCCTACGGCGTGGACGTGATCATCCCGGCCAGCCTGGCCGGCGGCCCCGACGGGGGCTACACGCTCGACGACGTCCGCCGGCTCATACCGGCCGCCCACATCGATTTCGTGGACGAGATCCTGGCCCGCTACGACGTCCCGCCGCTGCCCGCCGAGGGCAGCTCCGAGTCGCTGGCCTCCTTCGGCAGCCTGGGCGAGGCGACTCCGTTCTCGGCCGACGCGGCCGGCGCGCAGCTCGAGATCGCCCTGGCCCGCAACAGCGCCTTCGTGGCCAACGCGCTGGGCCCGCCGCCCCAGCACATGATCGACGCGGCCAAGGACTCGGGGAAGCTTGTGGGCGCGCTGGCCGGCCGGGCCGTGCACGCCGAGCGCCACGCCGCGGCCGGCGTGGACATCATTATCGCCCAGGGATACGAGGCCGGAGGCCACACCGGCGAGATCGGCTCGATGGTGCTGATCCCCGAGATCGTCGACGCGGTGGACCTGCCCGTGCTCGGCGCGGGGGGCATCGGCCGGGGCCGCCAGATGGCCGCGGCGATGGCGCTCGGCGCCGAGGGCGTGTGGTGCGGGTCGGTGTGGCTGACCACCGCCGAGGCCGAGACCCATCCGGTGGTGAAGGCCAAGATGCTGGACGCAATGTCGTCGGACACGATGCGCTCGCGCTCCCTCACCGGCAAGCCGGCCCGGATGCTCAAGTCGGCGTGGACCGAGGAGTGGCACCGCGACGACACTCCCGACCCGCTGGGGATGCCGCTGCAGCCGGTGCTGACCCGCGCCGCCCAGCAGCGCATCGAGCGGGCCGCCCACACGGCGGGTTCGGGCGCGGAGAAGCTGGCCAACTATTTTGTGGGCCAGATCGTGGGCACCATGAACCAGACCAAGACCAGCGCGCAGGTGGTGTATGAGATCATCGAAGAGTTCATCGACTCGGTGGAGTCTCTGGCCGCCCGGCTGGAGGCCTGAGCCCGGCCGCTCGTTCCGGCGCTCAGGAGCAAGACCGTGACTGCAGGGCCAAGCGGGGTGGGGGGCCGGTACTTCGTTCAGAATCCTGGGCCCACCAACGTTCCCGACCGGGTGCTGGAGGCGTTCCGGCGCCCGGCCATCGACTTCGCCGATCCGGACTTCATCGCGCTGGCCGACAGTGTCTGGCAGGAGCTGCCCGAGGTCTTCGGCGGAGCCGACGAGGTCGTGGTGCTGACCACCGTGGGCCACGGCGCCTGGGAGTCGGCGCTGACCAACACGCTCGACCCCGGCGACACGGTGCTGATCCCCGACTGCGGGCTGTTCGGGAGGCGCTGGGCGATGATGGCACGCGACCTCGGCTACGGGGTGGTGTCGACCGCGCCCCACATGCGGCATCCGACCGACCCGGCCGAGGTCGCCGACATCCTGGCCGCCGACACCTCCCACCGGATCCGCAGCGTGTGCATCGTCCACACCGAGACCTCCACCGGTGCGGTCACCGACCTGGCCGCGATGCGCGCCGCCATAGATGCCGCGGACCATCCGGCGCTGTACGTGGTGGACGGCGTGTGCTCGGTGGGCATCGAGCCGCTGCGGATGCGCGACTGGGGGATCGACGTGGTGGTGGCGGCCGCCCAGAAGGGCCTGATGATGCCGCCGGGCCTGTCGTTCTGCGCGCTGAGCGAGCGGGCCCTGGAGCGCAACCGCTCGGCGGCCACGCCCCGGTTCCATCTGGCGTGGGCGCCCCGCTTCGAGGAGGGCCACATCTACAAGCGCTTCGGCGGCACCCCGCCCATCCAGCACATGTTCGCCCTGAGGGCCGCGCTCGACATGATCGCCGAGACCGGCGGGATCGACGCCTCGATAGCCCGCCACCGCCGATGGGCCACCGCGGTGCACGCCGCGGTGGACGGGTGGGCGACGGGAGGCCCGTGGGAGATCAACATCGCCGAACCCAAGCACCGCACCGCCGCGATCACCTGCGTGCGCACCGGCGCCATCGCGGCTGACCCGCTCATCGCGATGGCGAGGGACCGCTTCAGGGTCAGCGTCGGATCGGGGATGATGACCGAGATGGAGGGCCGGGCCTTCCGCATCGGCCATCTCGGCGACCTCAACGAGCCGATGCTGCTCGGCGCTCTCGGCGGCCTCGAGACGGCGATGACGGTGCTGGGGCTGCCCCACGGCCACGGCTTGCCCGCCGCAGTCGCCTCCCTGGCCGCCACCTCCGGCCTCTAGCCGGCCCAGCCCAGCGCGTTCTGTGAGCGTTCTTGGCCACTGTGGCCCAACAGCTCGAACAGAATGGCTGCGTGAGCGATGCGGTGTCCTGGGCCGAGTGCGACGCCCGCTGATCGCTCACACCTAGCTGAGAAGGGCCGTCACTAGGGCTCGCAGTTCAGCGATGCCGGTGCCCTTGGTGGCGCTGGTCCACTGGACCGTGCTCCGGTCGGCGCCGAGCTTGGCCGCGAGTTCGGCCCGGCGCCCGCTGCGACGCGACGGGCGCACCTTGTCGGCTTTGGTGGCCACGCAGGTCACCGGCAGGTCCAGGCCGTCGAGCCAGTCGACCGTTTGCAGGTCGAGGGGGGTGGGACCGATCTCGCCATCGATGAGGTGCAGCACGCCCCGCAGCGGCTCCCGGTGGGCGAGGTAGCCCTCCGCCATGGAGCTCCAGCGGCTTTGTTCGGCCTTGGACGCCTTGGCGTACCCGTAGCCGGGCAGGTCCACCAGCCAGCGCCGCGAGCCCTCCGCTCCCAGCTCGAATGCGTTGATCAGCCGGGTGGCGCCGGGGCTCTTGGATGTGCGGGCCAGTTGCTTGCGCTGGGCCAAGGCATTCAGCAGCGACGACTTGCCGACATTGGAGCGCCCCACCAGAGCAATCTCGGCTACCGTGGCCGGCATCTCCCGAGCGCGGGGAAACGACGACACAAAGCGCAATGCCAGCGGGCCTGCCATCTGATCAGGCTACGACGGCGACCGGACCAGAGCGTCTGGCTGGAGCGGGCTACGTCTGGTGACTGGGGCACCAGTAGGTGGTGCGGCCGCCCACCTGGTCGCGCCGCAGCGCCGCCCCGTCCCGGGGACAGCATCCGCCGCGCTCCCGAGCGGGCTGGAGGTCGCCGGTGTGGGACCCGCCGCGCTGGCCGAGAGTCCTCAGCGTGGTCCGTATGGCGCGATGCAGCCGGGCCGTCTCCGATGCCTCCAACGATTCCGCGGGCCGCACCGGGGCCAGTCCCGCCCGCCACAGCGCCTCGTCGGCCAGCAGGTTGCCGAGTCCGGCCAGGCGGCGCTGGTCCAGCAGCCGGGCCTTCAGGGCCACCGTCGAGCGGGCCAGGGCCTTGCGCAGCTGACCCAGGGTCAGCGACAGCGCGTCCGGTCCCAGCACCTGCTCATCGGGGTCGAGCTGAACGCCGCCGAGTCTCCGGGGGTCGCGCAGCACCATGGCGCCGCCGCCCTCGAACCGCAGCCCGAAGCGGTCCCAGGCCGGCTCGCGGCGGGGGCTGTCGTAGAGCAGGTGGTCGATGGGCATGGCCCCGTCCACCACGATCTTGCCGGTCATGCCGAACCGCAGCCCCAGCCGGGGGCCGTCGGTGTCCATGACCACGAGCTTGCCGATGCGCCGCACCGCCTCAATGCGGGCTCCGGTCAGCTCGAGGCGCAGAGCGTCGGTGGTGGTGTCACCCTTGGCGAACCATTCGTCGGGAGCGTGGACGCCGGCGATCCTGCGTCCCTCCGTGGCTGAGATGGCCCTCCGGTAGGCCTCCACCTCAATTATCTCCGGCACTTCTTGGCTCTCATCCAGTCCGCTGTCCTATCCGACGGCTGCGACACTCGCGTGGGATCGACGGCGCAGACCGGCAGCCGACGACCCGGCAGTACACGAGCAGCCGTTGTGACGACCCATGATGAACACGTCAACGAGCCCGAATCGGACAGATCAGCCGGTGAAGCCGAGCGAGGCTTGGCCCTCTGGGAGCTTGGCCGCGAGGCGGCTCAACTCGGGCCAGACGGCGACGAGACCGTTGTAGGCGAGGGCGTCGGCGGCCCAGCTCTTGCGCTCGCAGGTGTGGTAGAGCCGGTATGCGAGCTCTCGGGCCGGCTCGGCCAGCCCGCCGACGGCGCGCAGCACATCGCTGGCCGCGGTCTCGCCCTCGTTCTCGAGCTTGCGGATCAGATGTTGCACGACTTCCCAGATTGTCAGCCGCTCATCGGTGTCCGGTGTCCATTGCTCGTCGAGTTGGCTGCGGCTGAGCAGGTGGCAGGAATTGCCCTGTTGCTCCAGGATCCCTGCCCGGACGAGACCTTCGATGGACGTGTTCTTCGCCTTGCTCAGGGTCTCGGCTACTCCTGCGGACCCCTCTGAGAACCCGAATTCACTGTGCCAGGCGATCGCCCAGCGGGTGTCGGCATCGAAGTCGGCCTCCTGTTCAGCCAGAACCACGTCGAGTGCCTGGTTGATGGCGGCCAAGGCGTTGCGCACCGACATCGAGCTGCCGTCTGCCTCGACCACCCGGCGGTACCGCGAGAAGATGGCCATGCCGGGGCCGATCGACGCTTGGGCCAGATCGACTGGGGCGACGTTGCCCTGCTGCATGAGTCGCAGAGCCTCCGGCAGCTCCGCATGTAGTGACGACAGCAGATCGCGCCGGGTGGTCAGGGGCGCGTCCTCCGGCCGGCGACGGCACACCAGCACGATCGACGAGGCGAGTGCCGCCCGGCCCACCACCCGCAACCCGCCGGGTTGCTCGGTGCGGACGGGCCAGGTGCCGGTGATGGTCACCCCGGAGTCCAGCAGGCCTTCGAGCATCGTCTCCCAGCCCGTGGACACCCGTCCCGTGCCGTCGCCTGTGTCTTCGGCCTGCTTGAACGCGTAGAAGACGGTGAATGGGTAGGCCTCGTCCTGGATGTCGACGATTGCGCCGAACGCCTGCCGCAATCCCTCCTCGAAGAATGCGGCCGCGGCGCTCCAGTCACCGTGCCGGGCCGGTTCGGCAATGAGTTCCTGGGCCTTGGGCACGAGCAGCGTGCTCGACAGGTCGGGGTACGTGTACTTGAGGCACCGACGCAGCCACACGTAGAAGAAGTCGGAGAGATCGGCGTAGGGGACGTTGTCGTAGTAGGGCGGGTCGGTGCACACCATCGCCGTACGGCCGATCCGGTGGGCCGAGCGGGCGTCCAACTGCTCTGCGTGCCCTTGACGTCCCGCGGGCACCTGCTCGAGCGCCGCTGTCAGATAGTCGAGTTGGCCGAGGAAGTTGCCCGAGGAGTCAGAGAAGGGGTTCCCCTCGGCGTACACCCAGATCATCGGCAGCGCATTGCGGGCGAACACCTGCTGAACCATGCCGCCTCCGGGATCCCAGAAGCACAGGTTGGAGCTGCGGTTGGCCAGCCGCCCGATGGCCAAGCTCAAGTAGTGGGTGATGGCGTCGGCATACGGCTCGTCGCCGCCGTCGGCCAGCACCTGCTCTCGGGCCTCGGCAACCAGATCGGCAAACGTGCACATCGCGGTGAGCTGACGGGCCGTGAACAGATCGGGCCATTGCGTCAGGCCGTAGTTGGGGGCAGTGACAGCCCTCGGGTTGAACGGAAGGCCACCGAACGGCGGATTGTCGGGCGGCTCAACCAGCGCAGCCTCCACATGGGCATCGTCTGACGGCAGGTAGATCCGCCGCCGGTCTCCCTCGGCCACGATGCAGACGAGTTGGGAGCCCAAGCCGTCGGCCTTGGCTGCTGCCCGCACCTCCTTGAGAGGCACCGCCGACCCGCAGGCCAGGCAGACGGCGCCGCCGCGAGCAATGGTGCCTCCCTGCGGACATCCGGGCCCGTGCTTCACCCGGAACCGGATCGTGCGAGTGTCCCGGTCGGGCTCGGGGTCCAGCCAAGCCTGACGGTTCTTCCGTCTCGATAGGGCGAAGGAGTTGAGCAGCGGCATGGCCGAACCGCACGCCGGGTTGGAGCAGCGCACGGTGCGAGCCCAGATCCAGGCGATGACCGCGGCCTCCTCGCCGCCGTATTCGTCAGGCAGGCTGACCGTGGGATAGAGGTGGCCTATGCGCTCCTCCGCCCGCTCGCGCATCCACGCGCCGTAGTAGCGCACATCCTCTGCCAAGCCCTTGGATCCCGGCCAGGATCCCAGCCCTGCGGCACCGTCCTGGTCAGGGTGTGTGGGGGGCAGCCCGGCATATCGGGGCGGGATCTCGATGAGGGCCTTGTTGATGAGCACCGCCACCGGGTTGAGGTCGCCGGCATAGGCCTCCAGCCCCAGGCGCTGTGCCTCCAGGGGGATTGACCCCCCACCCGCGAACGGGTCGAGCACCGCGGGCGGATCGTCGGGGCACGACGCCGCGATCTCAGCCCGAGCCTCGGCCAGCACGCGGGGATCGTTGCTGTTCTTCCATTGCACCAGCCTCTCCATCAACTCGAACAGCCGCTGGCGCTCGGCATCCTGCTCCGCCTCCGTCAGGGACTCGTCGCGGGAAGGATCGTCGACCAGCGAGGCGAACAGCACCGCCCGACAAGCGGCCAACGGCCGCCGAGCCCACCAAAGGTGCAGCGTCGACGGATGCCCATGCCGAATCGACTTCTCCCGAGCCGCGGCCGCGTTGATCGCGTCCAGCGGCAATGCCACCTCAATCAGCTTCCGCTTTCGCCTCAGACCCGCATTCTCAGCCACGCACCCTCCCTATCGCCAATATGCCGCACTACCAGCCGAGAGTTCAACGGCACGACAGCCCCTTAGTGCACTCACTCACAGTCGATACTCCACCGCTGATTCCACCACACGCCGATCCACACCCAGGACTATCAACTCCGACTCAAGAATCCAGGGCATTGGCCCAACGGGTCAAATGACTCGTCGGAATCCTCAGCCCGGACGGCAGATCACGCGTCACTCTTCCAACGCGGGCAGCATCATCACGCATTCCATTGCACAAATCATCCAACGTTTCCGTTTCGCATTTCCAGATTTCCCAAGCTCGCGCCAGTGCGAAGTGTCGCTTGAGTTCATGATATGTCAGGTCGGTCGGCGGCCGACCACCGTCTCCATTGACACAGACGCTACAGTCACAAACGAACATCTCATCGGCACCGGTCAGCGCCGTCGCCGTAGCGGTGGGGACATATGCATGAAGCCTTCGCACGTAGTACCGAGCGGGCGCTGCACCAGTCGCATCCAATGTCGGCCAGTCGCGCCACTCACTATATCCTAGCCCATTGTTGAACCCAGCCAAGCCAACTTTTCCCAATAGGACACTAAAGAAGCCGCCGTACAAGTTCATGAGTTCATACGTCTTTCCTGTATCGACAATAGCGTCCCTTACTCGACAGAGATCCTCAACAGCTACACTACGTTCATCAAAACCCGGAACCCAAAAGAAGACCCTCGATGACAGGCCATTAGGGATCTGCTCAATAGCAGCACGCAATAGAGATGGATCGCCAATAGAAACAACAGGTGAAATGGATTCTGTACTGTCGATACTCTCTGTTGCTTGCCAAATGCGGCCCATAACATCCCACCATTTGTCCGAGAATGACGATACGGCGAAGTATGGGCATAGGATATAGATTGGCCCTCGTGAATCATCATCGATTCTACTCTGTCTTTCGCCTCCAGTTGCTCTTCTCAGAAGTTCCTTATAGCGATCCAATGTTGCCGCAACCTGCTCAGCTCTACCTCCATACTGCCTTTGAAACTCAACCATAGATGAGACCACCTCTTCACAAACATCCAGTGAATAGAACTCGGGCGAGAAATACGCGCTGGGATTCGGACCGTCCGTGTTCGGCTCACCAAGATGGGCCTTTACACTACTTCCCATGAAGTCTGCAAGCGTATAGTGTGATGCCCGAGGCTCCTGTAACCATTCCTGAAATAGCGGAGTCCTCGGCTCAATCATGTAGTCTAGACCCGAAGACAGAACGAACGCCGCGGTAGCATCAGAATAGTAGGATGCAATCGTCGATGGAACCGTCAAAATATCGAAACAGTCCCTTACTTCTGGGTGCCGAAAGCTGGCTTGGTCAGAATTTCCATATGCAAGACAGTGTAGCATCACTTGCTCCTTTCTAAAGCAGCGTCATTCGAGCTCATCTTCAGAATGCGACGACGAATACGGCTAGTAGGCTGAGCATGTCCGGCCTCTTGCACAATCCGAGTTGAACCGTTTGCGATCGCAATAACTCCAAGGCTGAATTGAGCGGCCTCCCTCAGCCTCGCCGTAGTCACTCTATTCTCTGGTACTGCAATGTACACGCGATCTACACAGTATCGATGCAAGAAGGCTTGTACAATGACTCGATTCCAATGCGAGAGTTTAGCCTCAACAGCGATCAATCCTGTGGGTGCTATTACCAGTAGATCCATCCTCGCCTGATCGTGGCATCGGACCTCTAGCATACTGGTCGCCTCGCTACCCCAGAGTTCAGACACACAGGATCGCAACTCAGATACTAGATCAGCTTCAGACTCGAATATCATACGTGCCCCGATCGATCATGCAGTATCGACGTGGCCGACCGTTCCAGTCTGATCTTGTAGATAGTCGACGCAAGAAAGATGGCGACTGATTCCGGCAACAATACGAGCATCATCCAGCTTACCGCCCTATATTCCGTTGCGTCACCGAGTAGCGCCATGATGAAAGGATACAGAACCGCTGTCAGAGAGACGACGCTAACGAGCAGCGAAACTGATCGTGCATAACGCATGTAGCGTAATCGTCGTTGGTGCGACTCAAACTCAAACAGTTCGAATTGAATAGCCTTAAGGGTGTGAACGATGTCCGGCTTGGCAAAGATCAGTTCAAGTTCGGCTCTAATCCGATCCTCATCGCTGAGATGAAGATACATCTTTCTGATCGGAGCTAGACTGTGATAGAGCAGATCTATGGTCCGAGATCTGGTGCTATCACGGAAGTCTTGAAGGCTCTCTCGTCGATCAAGATTGCCGACCTCGGTTTCACGCTTGTCGCGGCGCCACAAGAGCACGATAGATGCTACCGCACAGAATGCAGCTACGAAGTAGTACGCGTATTGCAGGGATGTTGCCATGTGGCTGAAGCAACGAGTTTAGGTCTTCGACCGTACAGCCCAGTCTCGGATTACGGAGCGCCCCGTGTAGTCAGGATAATGCGAGTAGACGTAGAATATCAGATTCTGTAATGTTAGGCCAGCATATTGATCTTTGAGGCACCCGAGTTTCTTCTGAAGTTGCGGATGACGGTTCGCCAAGTAGTTCGCAACACTCTCACCGTCAGGTGTTAGGAAGAACTGGCGTTCATATGAGATCTCGGTCGTCATGTCTGAGTAGAGCAACTCTTCAGCGCGATCGAGTTCTGAGTCAGTAAATTCCCTCTGTTCCTCCAACAATCCAGCCTCTTCCAGAAGGTCAACTGCCTCATATACGTCCTTTGAGTACGGACCATAGTGGTAGGCAACAAAACTGAAGGGCTCGGCGACGTTCAACTCAGACTTGCATTCATTGTCGACGAGGAAGAGCAGTTTCTCAAGCCGTGTGATCCCATTGATACGGCTCTCGGCCTGCTTCCAACGAGTCGGAGCTGCTAGAAGCAGAAGAATGATGTCGGGGCCGATCAGTTCTTCGGTGTCCATGGGCTCTCCTGTTGTAGTGAGTGCTGAACCTCTGGGATGCAGCGAGGCCGCGGCAAGCCAACGCGGGCGTAGTGCCGATGCTCCCGGCGCAGCGAGGCTCCATGGAGGGCTGTGCAGGGTACCGGCGGTCGGTCGGCGCTGCAACGGGAGCATCAAGCCGCAATCCGGCTCCGCCCGGGTGGGACACTGCCCTTCGAATCATGGCCCGGCATTGTCCATAGGCGCACCGTAACATGCCTATGGCCTGCCGTGCCGACTCGACCTAGCTAGTTCGTAGTCGATTGGGCTGAGCATGTTGTTGGTGGAGTGGAGCCATTTTCTGTTGTACCAGGTGTCGATCCAGGCGGCGATGTCTCGCCGGGCCTGGTCTCGGGTTCGGTAGTGGCGGCGTGTGACGAGTTCGTGCTCGAGGGCGGCGGCGCAGCCCGCGGGTCACCGTCGCATAGCCGCCACAGAAGCCCTCCGCCCGCAAAAAGCGCCACACGCCGACCCCCAGCAGCCGCGGATGCTCAGCGACCAGCGCCTCCACCCGCTCGGACCAGCGCCGAGTCATCACCTTGGCCCCATCGGGCGCCGCCCGCCCCCGCGGCGGCGGGCCCTGCCTGAGCCGCCTGGAGACCGTCGAGGGGTGAAACCCCGTCTCAGCCGCGATCTCCTTGACCGTTCAACCCTGCCTGCGCAGATCCTCTATCTTCACGAACGTCTCCCGGTTCATCATGATCGGGGCGGCTCCTCCCGCCGGCGTCGTGCTTGGTCGGTCGACACGCTGGAGGAGCCGCCCCACCGGGAGTGGATGCTGTCGATGCCGGCGGAGCGGCTGGTGTCGTCGCGGTGTTTGGTGGTGGCTGCAACAGCAGTGTCTCGTGGGACGTTGCGGGCCAAGACCAGCGAGCAGGTCCAACACAGGGAAGTCCATGTGCTGGGCATCGTGGCGTCGTTCACGGTGGCGCTGCTTCGCCGCCGCGACGAGCGGCACGCTCACGACTGAACCGTCCAGGCCGCTCCTGAAGCGCCCCGCCGCCAACCTTCGATAAAGCAGGCGACCGGCCGGGAGCGGCGCTCTTGGTGGTCGTCTCACGGCCACGGCCGCCAGCGTTGGTGGCCGCGAGTTGTTGTTACGGTCAGCTTGCGGGTCTGGCCCTTGCGGCGGAACTCGACGGTAACTGCCGTATTGCCGCCGAGGGAGTAGAGCACATCGCGCCGCCTCGCTCTGACGCCCCAGCCGCCGTACTCCTTCATAGGTTCGACCTCTCGGACGTAGGCGGCCTTGATCGACCGTCTCGGAACGTTCGACTTGAACGGGAACGGCCACAGGCGGACGCTGTAGAGGCGGTCGTCGACATGTATGCGCACCCGCATCGACAACAGCATCGCCGGAAGGATGAGGCCGACCAGCACGATCAACGCGATGACCCACGTCCAAGACCACACCGAGCTGGAGTCCTCCCACACCGGCACCAGGGACATCACCACCACCACGGCCACCATGTCCAACACGATGAGTGGCTTGAAGACGCTGCCGATTCTTGTCGACATCTTCTGGTCGTGGGCGAAACGGCCTAGCACCGACCGTCCCTCCGAGTTCTTGGCGTTGCCCCGCCCCGCGCCCTAGCTGTCGGCGAGCCAGGCGACCATGGCTTCGGCCAGGGCTGGACCCTGGTCCTCCTGGATGAAATGGCTGGCCGGCTCGAACTGGGCGTGGGGCTGGCCGGCCGCGCCCGGGATGCGCTCGACCATGTAGGGCTGCAGGCTGCCCAGAACGGGATCGCCGGGCGCCCAGAGGGTGAGCACCGGCTTGGTCCACTGCTCCAGGACCTTCCAGGCGGCCCGGTTGGCGGGCACCGCCGGGTTGTCGGGGGTCACCGGCACCAGCATCGGGAACTGGCGGGCCCCGGCCATGTGGAGCTCTTCTGGGAACGGTGCCCGGTAGGCGTCGACGGCGGCCTCGCTCAGCTCGGTTGCGGTGGCGTTGTCGACCAGACGGCCGCAGTCGAGGAAGGGCACGTCCTGGCTGAACTGGAGCCAGAAGTCGAAGCCCGCGCCGGGGGACTCGCCCACCGGCAGGGCGGTGTTGGCCAGGATCAGCCGGTCGAACAGATCCGGGTGCTCCGCGGCGAGTCGCAGGCCGATGAGGCCGCCCCAGTCCTGGCCGAACAGGTGCAGCGGGCCGCCGCCCCGCTCGGGTGCGGTCGCATCCAGGAAGCCGCGCATCCACTCGACGTGGCCCGCATAGGTGTGGGCGGAGCGCTCGACGGGCTTGTCGGAGCGGCCGAAGCCGACCAGGTCGGGGACCATCACCCGGTGGCCGGCGCCCGCCAGCACCGGGATCATCTTGCGGTACAGGTAGCCCCACGTCGGCTCTCCGTGCAATAGCAGAACCGTGGCCGCGCCGTCGTCGGGGCTGTCCGGTCCGGCCGTCACATAGGCCATGCGCAGCCCGTCGACGGTCGCATGGCGGGGCTCGTAGGGATAGTCGGCGACGGCGGCGAAGCACTCCCCAGGGGTGCGAACGAACGCGATGCCACCAAGCGAGGTGAGGGTCTCGGTCATGGCCCGACGCTAGTGCTGACGAAGCGGATCAGGCGCCGAGTCACCCCGGCTTGACGCTTGCTCCTTCCACCCAGATGTGGCTGATGTCGTCGGGGGTGGCCAGGCGAACGACCTTCTCGAAGCATCGAGCCTCGTCGTCGATGCCTTCCCACAGTCGTATCGCCCCGCCCGGCCGGTCGGTGCGCACCGCGACGGCGTCGAAGCGGCGGCCAGGCTCGATCAGCCCCACCGGCAGGTCGATCACCGCGGCCCCGCCGGCGGTCGCCAGCCAGAAGGCGGTCACGGTGTCGATGCGCGACTCGGGCACGCCCCGCTCCGACTCGTCGAGGGCCGGGTCGACGCCGTCCTCGAGCATGCGGGAGACGGTGACCGCGTCCTGGCAACCCCCCAGCAGGCCGGGTCGCGCTCCGCCGGCGATGTCGCTGCCCAGCCCCACGCCGAGGTCCGCAGCCAGCGCCCGGCGGACCCCGAACACCGCGTTGGCGAAGTACGCGTTGGACAGGGGGCAGTGGGCCACGCCCGCACCCCGGCCCGATACGAGGACCATCTCGTCCGCGGCCAGATGGTCGCTGTGGGCCAGAACGGTGCGGGGGCGCATCAGGCCGAAGCGGTCCAGGGTCGCCGGGTCGGTGGCGCCGAAACGGTCGCGTGCGTAGCCGCAGTGCCAGTCCGACTCCGCGCAATGGGTCTGCACCCGAACCCCGGTCGCCTCGGCCAATTCGCCCAGTCCCTCGAGCAGGGCGTCGGTGCAGGCCGGGGTGAAGCGGGGAGTGATGATCGGCTCCACCCGCGGGCTGCCCACGGCGGCCACCGCTTCGATGGATGCCGCCGAGGCGTTCACGCCCACGGCGGCGGTGGCGTCCCGGTACCACTCGGGGGTGCCCGACGGGTGGTCCATGGCCACCCGGCCCACCAGCGCCCTCTGACCGTGCCGGGCGCAGGCCCGCGCCAGGGCGGTGGTGGCCTCCAGATGGTTCGATGAGAAGTAGACCGCAGTGGTGGTGCCCATGGCCAGCAGCGACGGCACCAGGTCGTCCCACACCGCAGCGGCGAACTCAGCATCGGCGTAGCGGGCCTCCAGCGGGAAGGTGTAGTCGAACAGCCAGCGCTCCAGGGGCAGGTCGAGCCCGGTGCCGAGCTGGGGCCACTGCGGCGCATGGATGTGCAGGTCCACCAGGCCGGGCAGCAGGAGCGTGCCCGGTGCCAGATCCACCCGCGCGGTCGCTGCGTCGAGCGCCCGCCGTCCCGCATCTGCCTCCTCGGGGGTAGAGCGGTCGTGCACTGCGGTGATCGACCCGGCCCGCACCTCCACCACGACGTCGGTCACCGTGAGGCGGTCGGGCGCCGGTGTCTGCATCAGCGTTCCGGCCACAGCAAGCGTCATGGCGCCACGGTAGCCACCGCGACTCCGGGTTCTCGCTGTAGCGCCACGGCTCCGGCCACAGCAAGCGTCATGGCGCCACGGTAGCCACCGCGACTCCGGGTTCTCGCTGTAGCGCCACGGCTCCGGCCACAGCAAGCGTCATGGCGCCACGGTAGCCACCGCGACTCCGGGTTCTCGCTGTAGCGCCACGGCTCCGGCCACAGCAAGCGTCATGGCGCCACGGTAGCCACCGCGACTCCGGGTTCTCGCTGTAGCGCCACGGCTCCGGCCACAGCAAGCGTCATGGCGCCACGGTAGCCACCGCGACTCCGGGTTCTCGCTGTAGCGCCACGGCTCCGGCCACAGCCAGCGTCATGGCGTCACGGTAGCCACCGCGACCTATCCGATGGAGGGTCGGCCGCTGCCGCGAGAGTGGCTCGGGTTCGGCGGATGCTCAGAGGCAGCGCGGGTAGACGACCGCCTCGCGATGAAGCGTCACGTTCCCCGCTCTCGTTCGCTGCGCTCACTGGTGCACCGACCCGGCCCACCGAAATATGTAGAGAAACCCGTCATATAGAGCAATACCCGTACAGATTTGAGGCGAGCTTGACATAGGGCTACTCACGGGCCGCTCGGGCCACGGCCTCGCTCAGTTTCCTGCAAGACCCTGTTGTCCGGCGACCCACCCGCTCGGCCTCTCACCCCAGCAGTTCGGCGAACGCGTCGATCACGGTCTCAATGTCGTCGGCGGAGACGTCCAGGTGGGTGACCAGCCGCGCCTGGGAGCCGTTCCAGCGAGTGACGATGCCGCCGTCGGCCAGCTCTGCCGGCAGGTCCCGGCCACCGCCGCACACTTCGTCGTCGATGCGGATGAACACCATGTTGGTGGCGCAGGAGTCGATCTTCACGCCGTCGATCGTGGCCAGGCCGTCGGCCAGGCGGGCCGCGTTGGCGTGGTCGTCGGCCAGTCGATCGATGTGGTGCTCCAGCGCGTACAGTCCCCCGGCGGCCACGATGCCGGCCTGGCGCATCCCGCCGCCGAGCATCTTGCGCCACTTGTGGGCCTCGGCGATCAGGTCTGCGGGTCCGGCCAGCACCGAGCCCATCGGCGCGCCCAGCCCCTTCGAGAGGCACACCGACACCGAGTCGAACGGCGCGGCCACCGCAGCCGGTGACACGCCCAGCACCACAGCCGCGTTCGGTAGCCGGGCTCCGTCGAGGTGGTGGGACAGGCGGTGGCGGGCGGCCAGCGCGGCCGAGGCCTCCATCTGGGCCACCGTCAGCACCTTGCCGTCGACGGTGTTCTCGAGGCACAGCAGCCGGGTGCGGGCGAAGTGATGGTCGGGAGACTTCACGGCCGCCTCGGCCGCGGCCAGGTCGATCATGCCGTCGTCGCCCCTCGGCACCGGCTGGGGCTGGATGGAGCCGAGCACCGCCGCGCCGCCGCCCTCGTACATGTACGTGTGGGCGTGGTCGCCGACGATGTACTCGTCGCCGCGCCCGCAGTGGGCGAGCAGCCCGCACAGGTTGCCCTGGGTGCCGCTGGTCACGAAGAGGGCGGCCTCCTTGCCGAGTAGCGCGGCCGCAGCCGCCTGGAGCTCGCTGACGGTGGGATCCTCTCCGTACACGTCGTCGCCCACGACGGCTGCGGCCATGGCGGCCCGCATGGCCGTCGTGGGCTGGGTGACGGTGTCGGAGCGAAGGTCGATCACAAGATCAGGCTACGGTCACCAGATCGCGGACCGCAGTCCCGTCCTTGCGCGGGCCGCTTGGGGAATTGGCAGTGTGGGGAATTGGCAGTGTGGGGAATTGGCAGTGTTTCGTGCGGATGGCGTGCATTATTGCTCCAGTTCTGAAGCGGGTGGCGGTTTCGCAGACGCAACTGAGGAATCTCAGTGGCTCGGGAAGCCAGGGCGCCGGCGGTCGGCGCGGTGGACGCCCCGGCCGCTTGCCCCCAGGGCGTTGAACACGTCGATCCAGCGCGAGGGCACTGTGGGCCAGGTGAACAGCTTCATCGACAGGTTCACCGCGGGGCCGATCACCACCAGCCAGTAGACCGTCCCCCAGCCCACCCTGCCGCCCAGGATCGCGCCGACCACGAACGGCACGGCCTCGATCATGAGCCGTGCCAGCCAGATCGGGACACCGCGGCGGTGCATGGCCGTCATCACACCGTCGCGTGGCCCAGGACCCAGCATCACGCCGAGGTACAGGCCGGAGCCGAGCGCCACCAGCAGGGGGCTGGCCAGCGTCATGGCCACCTGCCCCGAGGTCGAGGCGGGCTGGTCGATTAGCGACAGGGTTGCGTCGGTGGCCAACCCGACCACCAGGCCGTTCATCAGCGTGCCGAACCCCACCGGTTCGCGCACCCACACCAAGCCGGCTACCAGCGCCGCGCCGGTGAGGATCGTCACCGTGCCGATGGTCAGCGGGGTGTGCAGCGAGACGCCCTCGTGGAACACGGTCCAGGGCCCCTCACCCTGAGCGCCGAGCACCACGAAACCCAGTCCCAGCCCGAATATCAGCAGCCCCGCGATCAGCTGTGGGATCCGGCGCACCACCCGGCTGGCGGTGCCTCCCGAAGCAACCCCGCCTCCTGCGGGACGAGCCTCGTTCACCGCGTTAGACGCTCGAAATGTCGGTGAGGCCCAGAGCGCATTCTCCGGCCGCGGCGTAGAACAGCCAGCGCCTGCCGCCGGTATCGAGGACGAACGGGTCGCGAAGGCCGTTCTGGGGCTGGCGGTCCGACGGGCGGTTGCCTTGGACCGCATCCCGGCCGCGACCCGGGTCGCGAAGGCCGTTCCGGGGCTGGCGGTCCGACGGTGTGTCGTCCACGGGGAGCACGTCGGGCTCGACTATCCGCCACGGACCGGTCGGATCGTCGGCCGCGGCGAGTCGGATCGACTGGCCGGTGTGGTGCGCGAAGAACATCAGGTACCGGCCCGGCGGGTCCGGCATCCAACCGGGGGCCGGCAGCACCGACGGCCCGTTGACGTTGAACCGGTCGTGGTCTCGGGGCACTCTGGGCGAGTTGGCGTCGATGATGCGGATGCGGGTCTGCGTCATGGGATCGGTGTGGCCGGGCCGGGGCTCACCGGTCAGGCCCGAAGCCGTGGGCGCCGATGAGCGGCACGAAGCGCACCGGCGCGAGTCGCTCGGCGCGGTACTCATCGCCGGGCGCGGGATCGCCGTTGTCCCGCAGGTCTGTGCTGGCGGGGCGGGTGTAGCGCATCAGGAACTGGTCGTGGTGCCGAGAGCCCACGGGCATAACCAGGCGCCCTCCCGGCGCGAGCTGCTCCAGCAGGGGTGGCGGCGGTTTCGGACCGGCCGCGGTGACCACGATGGCGTCGTAGGGAGCCTCCTCGGGCCAGCCCAGCGTCCCGTCGCCCACCACGACCTTGACGTCTCCCAGGCCGTGCCCGGCCAGCGCGGCCCGGGCCTTGGTGGCCAGGCCGGGCCTACGCTCAATGGTCACCACCCGGCCGGCCAGGGCTCGCAGCACCAGGGCGCCGTATCCGGAGCCGGCTCCCACCTCCAGCACGTGGTCGTCCGGGCCCAGCCGGGCCGCCTCGGCCATCATCGCCACCATTGCGGGCTGGCTGATGGTCTGGCCCTCGCCGATGGGCAGGGGCCCGTCGTCGAACGCGGCCGCGGCGAGCCGGCGGGGAACGAAGCGCTGCCGCGGCACCCTACCGATGGCCGCGAGCACGGCCTCGTCGCGCACGCCGTGACGGCGGGCCTGGGCCACGAGGTCCGACAGCTGCCGCGTTGCGCCGACCATTGGACCGATCAGGCGGTTCCGCCCGCGACTGCGGCGGCCCGTCGCCGCAGCGGCGGCTCGTGGCGTGGCGGCGGCTCGTGGCGTGGCGGTGTCCGGCGGGACGGCAGGGCAGCCAGGAGGTCGGCGGTGGCGTCGGCCACCAGCGAGACGGCCCGCTCGAAGGCGGCCTCGGTCGCGGCGGAAGTCTTCTGCACACCGCTGGCCTTGCGGACATATTGCCGGGCTGCGGCCTCGATCTCGGCGGGGTTGGCGGGCGGCGCCAACCCCCGCAGGGCGGTGATGTTTCGGCACATGGCCGCGACTTCCGCTATCTCGTCGAGGACGAGTCGGTGCAGAAGTTGGCGGGCGGCGCCGACCCCCGCAGGGTGGTGATGTTTCGGCACATGGCCGCGACTTCCGCTATCTCGTCGAGGACGAGTCGGTGCAGAAGTTGGCGGGCGGCGCCGACCCCCGCAGGGTGGTGATGTTTCGGCACATGGCCGCGACTCTACGCTCCCGCCCACGAGGCGATGAGCCGGGGCGCCGACGGCTCTTCGGCGGGGGGCTCGCTACTTGATAGCGCAGTCGGGCGCGGTAGTGTGCCCCGGACCAGCCGGCCGCAATATCAGGAGAGCGATGACATGCCCCAGACCGTGCGAGGAGTGGTGTCGATGGCCGTGGGCGAGCCCGTCACGATCACCGAGGTAGTGATACCCGATCCCGGCCCGGGCGAGGCGGTGGTGGCCATCGGTGCCTGCGGCGTCTGCCACACCGACCTGCACTACCGCGAGGGCGGGATAAACGACGAGTTCCCCTTCCTGCTGGGCCATGAGGCCGCAGGGGTGGTGGAGTCCGTCGGCGACGGGGTGACCGAGGTGGAGCCGGGCGATTTTGTGATCCTCAACTGGCGGGCGGTGTGCGGGGAGTGCCGCTCCTGCCTGCGGGGCCGGCCCCACATCTGCTTCAACACCCACAACGCCTCCCAGAAGATGACGCTGGCTGACGGCACCGAGCTGTCACCCGCGCTGGGCATCGGTGCCTTCGCCGACAAGACCCTCGTCGCCGCGGGGCAGTGCACCAAGGTCGACTCGGCCGCCCCGGCTACCGCCGCGGGCCTTCTGGGCTGCGGGGTGATGGCCGGCATCGGCGCGGCGATCAACACCGGCGGAGTCGGACGGGGCGACAGCGTGGCCGTGTTCGGCTGCGGGGGAGTGGGCAACGCCGCCATCGCCGGCTCCAAGCTGGCCGGAGCCTCGACCATCATCGGCGTCGACATCGACGACCGCAAGCTGGAGTGGGCTAGGGGTTTCGGCGCCACCCACACCATCAACTCCTCCGAGTCCGACCCGGTCGAGGAGATCAAGGCTCTCAACGGCGGCATCGGTGTGGACGTCGCCATCGAGGCGGTGGGGCTGCCGGTCACCTACCGGCAGGCCTTCGAGGCCCGCGACCTGGCCGGCACGGTGGTGCTGGTGGGCGTGCCCCGACCAGACATGACCATCGAGCTGCCATTCATCGAGGTGTTCGGCAAAGGCGGCGCTCTCAAGTCGAGCTGGTACGGCGACTGCCTGCCGACCCGGGACTTCCCGATGCTGATCGACCTGTACCTGCAGGGTCGACTAGACCTTGACGGTTTCGTGTCCGAGACGATCGGCCTCGAGGACGTGGAGGAGGCCTTCCACAAGATGGAGCGCGGCGAGGTGCTGCGCTCCGTCGTCGTGCTCTAGGCGGGACTGGGACCGACACCGTGCCCATCGAGTTGGTCACCACTGACGGCATCTTCGCCCTCGACGGCGGCGAGTGGGAGGTCACCAACAACATCTGGCTGGTCGGCGACGACCGCGAGGTGCTGATCTTCGACGCCGCCCACGACCACGAGCCCATCGCGGCCGCGGTCGGGGGGCGCCGGGTGGTGGCCATCGTGTGCACCCACGGCCACAACGACCACATCAACGCGGCGGTGGCGTTGCGCGACGCGGTGGACGCGCCGGTGCTGCTGCATCCCGGCGACCGGATGCTGTGGGACGCGGTCCATCCCGGCGACCAGCCCGACCGCGACCTGGAGCCGGGCTCGGTGCTGGCCGCGGGCGGCCACGAGCTGGGCGTGATCCACACCCCGGGCCACTCGCCGGGCTGCTGCTGCTTCCACGACGCGGCCGACGGCAGGGTGCTGTCGGGCGACACGCTGTTCTGCGGCGGCCCCGGCGCCACCGGCCGCAGCTTCAGCGACGAGCCCACCATCCTGCGCAGCATCCGCGACCGCCTGCTCACCCTGCCCGCCGACACGGTCGTGCACACCGGCCACGGCGACAACACCACCATCGGCGCCGAGACCGAGCGGGTCTTCGACCGCATGTCCGAACTGGGCTTGGCCTGAGGGAGCATCGAACCGCGCCTCCGCCCGCTAGACGGACAGCGCAAGCACCGACGGGTCGCAAGGAACGAACATGGGCAGGAACTTCAGCGCAGTCGGCGGTGAGTCCGTATCCGGTGGTGCGGGCTTGTCGCAAGGAACGAACATGGGCAGCAACTTCAGCGCAGTCATGGCGGAACTGGAGGCGGCCGGGACGGCCCAGAATCGCAAGGTGTATGCCCGCCACGGCGCGGCCGAGCCCGTGTTCGGGGTGAGCTACGCCGAGCTGGGCCGGATCGCCAAGCCGATCAAGACCGATCACGTCCTAGCCGTCGAGCTGTGGGACAGCGGCAACCACGACGCTCGGGTGCTGGCGCTGCGGGTGGCCGATCCGGCCGCGGTGAATGAGCCGCTGGCCGGTCGCTGGCTGCGCAACGTGGACAACTACATCCTGGCCGAGAGCCTCGGCGGGCTGTGTGCGCAGTCGTCGCACGCCCGGCAGCTGAGCGATGCCTGGAGGGACAGCACCGGTGAGTGGACCGCATCCACCGGTTGGTTCATCGTCACCTGCACCGCCGAGGATCCGAGCGTCTGGTCGGTCGAGGAACTCCAGGGCCTGCTGGGCCAGATCGAGGTCGAGATCCGTGACCGCCCCAACCGGGTCCGCCATGAGATGAACGGTGCCATGATCGTCATGGCGCTACGCGACGCCGATCTGCATCGTGACGTGCTGGCCGCGTCCGCCCGTATTGGCCCGGTCGAGGTCGACCACGGCCAGACCGGCTGCAAGACCCCCGATGTTGCCCCCTACGTGGAGCGCACCCTCGCTCACCGCGCTGCCAGAGCAGCCCGCAAGGCCGACAACGCGGCCGGGCACAGAGCCGGCTAGATGCGGTTGCCGGGCGGTCGGTCCAGCACCTGCGGCTGGATGCGGTTGCCGGGCGGTCGGTCCAGCACCTGCGGCTAGATGCGGCTGATGTCGTAGCGGGTGGGGGCGGGATGGTGGCGCGGCGGGCCAATGCCGGCGGCCTTGATCAGGCGCACAACCCGGCCCCGATGACCGGCGTAGGGCTCGAGCAATTCCAACATCGAGGCGTCGTCGCCGTCGGTGGCGCCGGTGAGGGCGTAGGTCACCAGCACTGGCACGTGCAGGTCGCCGACCGGCACGGCGTCGGGGTCGCCGACGGCAGCGCCGGTGGTGCGCGCCGCCGTCCACGGGCCCACACCCGGCAGGCGCTGCATCCAGCCCTGGGCCTCGCCGGCGGGCACGTCACCGAGGGCCTCCAATCGGTCGGCGTACTTGGCCGCAACCCGGATCACCCTGGCGCGGGCCCGGTCCACGCCGGCGCGGTGGAATCCGTGGTCGGGGAGCTGCAACGCCGCCTCGGGGCGGGGGAACAGCGGCAGCGGCCCCCCTCCGGGCACCTCGGCGCCGTACAGCCGTCCCATCCGGGCCACTGCGGTCCGAGCGTCGGCGCTCACCACCCGCTGGTAGATGGCAGCCGTGGCCATCGCCTCGTACCAGCGGCCGGTGGCGCCCAACCGTGGCACCCCCAGCCGGGACACCAGATCGCGCACCACCGGATCGCGGGGTTGGAAGCCGCTGGGGTCGTCGTCGTTGCCGAGCAGGACCGGCAACTTGTCGATGGCCCACTCGGCGCCGGGACCCCAGGCATCGGCGATCACTTCGCCGCTGACGGGGCGGAAGGCCAGCGACGCCGATCCCTCCGGCGTCTCAGCAGCCCACCATCGGACCCCGCTGCGCATCTGCGACGTCTTCACCCACATCAACGTCACCTTCAGGTTCAGCTCATAGGCAGGCCGGAAGACCGTTGAGCAGTCCGGCGGGCCACTGGGGGCCTTGACCGGGGCTCGGGCCGGTTGGGACATGTCAGGGGCCCGGCCCGCCGGCATCGGGAGCGGTCTCGAGGGTCGCCAGGGCGGTCTCGAGGGTCTCGAGAAGCCTGCGGTCGGACGCCGCTGCCAGGCCCAGGTCCTCCTTGGCCTCTTCGATGGCTGCTCGGGTCAACTCACCCAGGATCCCGTCGATCGGGCCGGGGCTGTAGCCGACCTGGATCAAAGCGCCCTGCAGCTCGGCGACCTCGTTGCCGTCAAGCGCCTCGTCCCGTTCGACGGTGCGGTCGGCGCCCGCCGAGTTCTCCGGCTCCAGGGGTGCTCTGACCACGATGGCGCCGTCCTCGCCGCCCAGGGCGCTGTCGAAGATCGGACCGGCCCAGTTCAGCGCCCACCAGAAGGCGAGCAGCAAGACGATCAGCAGGAAGGCTCCCTGTAGGTGGGTTCGCATCGTCGTCCGTCCGCCCGGAAGGGCCCCTGTGGCGCTCAGTTGAACGCCCGCCCGCGCAGACGATCCCGGATCTTGGCGCACTCCGGGCATACCGGGTACCGGGACGGATCCCGGCTCGGGATCCACACCTTGCCGCAAAGGGCCCGCACCGGCGTGCCCTCGACGTAGGCCCGGTTGGCGTCGGCCCGGCGGGTGTAGTGAGCGAAGCGGTCGTGGTCCCCGTCGTCGGTCACGGGCCGGACGTCTGGCTCGGTGACCGTCGAAGTTCCGCGTGTCGGTGCCTGATCCCCCGATGAGCGGGTTGTGGCGAGGGGCTCGGTGCTGGTCGTGCCGGTCATGGCTGCGAGCCTATAGACCCTGCCCCGCCTAGCAGAAGGCCTCGGACGACCGCGATGGTGTCGGCCTCGGCGGCGGACAGGCTTCACCTTGCGCCAGGCCTTGCCCCGCCGGCCCGCGGCGCAGGGCGCGCCGGCCGCCTTCACCATCACTCCCTCATGGCCGGCGGCCACGGCGGCGTCGAACACTCGCTCGGCCTCGTCGGGATCCGCGGTGACGACGCCGGGGACGGGTCGATCCCTCCCCGGACGCGCCGGCGACCGCGTCGAGCAGGCGGTCGAGATCGGCGAGGAGCACCCCGCCGGTTCTAGCGCGTCGCGGCCGCATCGGCTGCGCCGCGACGGCCGCGCCACATACCGCTCTGAGACCGGTCGCTAGTCGAGTGCCTCCAGCTCGGCCAGCGAGGACTCCCACTGCGCGAGCAGGGCGGCGGCCCGGTTAGCGGCCTCCTGGTGGGCCGACGCCAGGGCGTGGACCTCCTCGGGCCGGTCGTAGATGGCGGGGTCGCTCAGCCGGAGGTGCAGCTCGGACACGTCGGCGTCGGCCGCCCCCCAGGCCCGCTCCAGTCCGGCCACCCGCCTCCGCAGCCCGCTGGTGGCGGCCCGGGACTTGGCTCCGGCCCGCCGGCGCTCGGCCCTGCCGGCCTCGTTGGAGCGCGGCACGCTCACTCCGCCGATGGGTCCGGGTTCGTTTCCCTTGCCGGCGACCGCGCCGGGCCCGGACTTTGCGCCCGGAGGCGCCGACGCCGCAGAGCCGCCCGCAAGATCGGGGTACAGCACCGTCTCGTCCGCTCCCAAGTGCCACACCGCCCGCCCGTGGCGGACCTCGATGAGGGCGTCGGACACCGAGCGGATCATGTGGCGGTCGTGGGTGACCAGCAGGACAGTGCCGGGATAGGCGGCCAGGGCGTCCTCGAGGATGTCGCAGCTGGGCAGGTCGAGGTGGTTGGTGGGCTCGTCGAGCACCAGCAGGTTCACAGGCTCAACCATCAGCCGGGCGAGCACCAGGCGGGTGCGCTCCCCGCCGGAGAGCTCCGCCACCCTGCGGTCGGCGTCATCGCCGCGGAACCCGAACGCGCCCAGGATGGTGCGCAGGTTCCTCCGCCCCGGGTCGATGCCGGCTGAGAAGACCTCGATCGCCCGCTTGGCTGGGTCGAGCTCGTCGGCCTGATGCTGGCCGAAGGCTGCCCACCGCACGTTGGATCCCACCCGGACTGTGCCCGAGGTGGGAGACAGCTCGCCCAGTATCAGCTTCAGGAGCGTGGACTTGCCCGCGCCGTTGGGCCCGACCAGGGCGACGGTCTGGCCTCGCTCGACGGCGAAGGAGGCGTCGGAGACCACGGGTCCGTCGCCGTCGGGATAGCCCACGGTCGCTGCTTGCAGCTCTGCCACCACTCGGCTGGAGCGGGGCGGGGCGGTGAACGCGAAGCGGGCGGCCCCGTCGGAGCGGCTGGGCGCCTGTATGCGCTCCAGCTTCTCGAGAGTCTTGATCCTGCTCTGGACCTGGCGCGCCTTGGTGGCCTTGTAGCGGAAGCGCTCTACGAAGCGCTCGACGCGGGCCACCTCCCGGGCCTGGCGGGCCGCGGCGGCCTCGACGCGCTGCAGGTGCTCCTCGCGGGCCACCACGAACTCCGCGAAGCCTCCCTCGTAGGCGGTCGCCGCGCCCGCGGCGAGCTCGACGATGCGGTTGGCCACCGCGTCGATGAAGTCGCGGTCGTGGCTGACGAACAGCAGCGCGCCCCCCCAGTCGGACAGGCGCCGCTCCAGCCATGCCACCGAGTCGACGTCGAGGTGGTTGGTGGGCTCATCGAGCAGCAGGATGTCGGGCTCCGACAGAAGCAGCCGCCCCAACGCCACCCGCATCCGCCAGCCGCCCGACAGCTCGGCCACGGACCGATCGGCGTCGGCACCGGAGAAGCCGAGGCCGGCCAGGATCTTGGCCACCTCCGCCTCAAGGGCGTATCCCCCGAGCTGTTCGAACTGCGCCTGAACCTCGCCGTAGCGGGCCACCAACTCGTTCCGGCGGCCGTCGGGCCCGCCGAGACGGCCCTCGAGTTGCTCCAGGGTTCGGGCGAGCTCAGCCAGATGGCCGGCGCCGGCCGCCACCTGCCGGCGCACGGTGCCCTCGGAAACCTCGCCCAGATCCTGGGGCAGGTACCCGATGCGGGCGTCGCGGGGCTTGGCTACCGAGCCGGCATCGGACTTGTTCAGGCCGGCCAGGATCTCCAGCAGCGTCGTCTTGCCCGCGCCGTTGCCGCCCACCAGCGCCACCCTCCGGCCGGGAGCCAGATGCAGGGTCACATCGCTGAAGAGTTGGCGGGTGCCATAGGCCTTGGCCAGGCCGGAAGCGGCAAGCATCACCGCCCAAACGCTACGCCGCGGCCGCTAGCGGGCCTCCGGGCTCAGAACATGCGCCGATGGGTGGTGAGCGCCTCGCGGTGAGGGGTGGTGTTTGACCGGCCATGCGCCGGTGGCGGGCGATGATGTCGGTGTGGGCGTAGCTGAATACGTGCCCCACGTGCAGCGAGCCGCTCACCGTCGGCGGGGGAGTGTCTATGGAGAACACCTCGGCCCGGGGCCGGGCGGCGCCGAACCGGCAGATCCCGGGAATGCCCACTCCTTTGGCCATCGCTCTTCACTCCCAATCTCATCGAATCAGCCGAAGAAGTATAGCTGGACGACCGCTAGCACGTCGTCTTTGGTGATTCGGCCGGCGAAGTAGTCGGCCACCGCCGCGATGGTCTCGTCACGGTCGACCACTTCGTTGTTGTCCACGTCGTAGGAACCTGAGTGCACGTCGGTGACTGTGATGGTCACCGCGACGGTCGCGCTCGCGCCCGATGAGTCCGTGGCAGTGACGGTCACCTCGTAGACGTTCTTGTCGGCCTCGTAGTCCAGTGCCGTCTCGGCCCGGACCCTGATCTGGCCCGTGTCGGCGTCGATGGTGAACAAGGCCGCGTCGGCGCCGCCGAGCGTGTAGGTCAGCGCGCCGCCGTCCTGGCCCATGACTGCGACCGGACCGCCCACGACCTCGCCCTCGCCGGTGTTCTCCGCCACGCTCCTCTCTGCCACGTCGTCGTCGTCGGCGACGGTCACAGCCACCCCGGCGACGGCCACCGCGGCGTACTCGGCGGCGCTGCCGGCGGCCACCACCATGTGGGAGACGGCGGCCGCGTCGTCCACCGCGTCGGTGTCGTGGGCCGCGGACACCGTCACCGTCTGGGCCGTGCTCCACGTGGCCGTGGTGAAGGTCAGGGTGCTCTGGTCGCCGGACGCCGCGGCGTCGGTGTCCACCGTCACGTCGGCGTTGTCGCTGGTCACGCTGATCACCACGTCAGAGGCGGGCTCGGCGTCGAGGACCACCGTGTAGGCGTTGGCGCCGCCCTCGGCCACCGCCACCTCGGTGGCCGACACCGTCACCCCCGGCCTCTCGTTCACGGTGACAAAGAAGCGCAGGCCAACACTGTCGCCGTCGGAATCGGTCGCGGTATAGGTGAACCGGGTCCGCGGGAACGACGCGCCGGGCGTGCCGGTGATGGTGCGGTTCGAGTTGAAGCGCAGCCCCGGCGGCAGCCCCGGCGACAGGCTGTACCGCAGGCCGCCGTCACCCCGAAGAGCGGAGGGCAGGCTCACCGTCCCCACATCTTCGCCCACCGTATAGATCTGGTCGCCCACCGTACGCGAGGAGAACGTCGGAATCTGGCCGGACGAAACACCGCCACCGGGCGAAACACCGCCACCGGGCGAACCGCCACCGGGCGAACCACCACCGGACGAACCACCACCGGACGAACCACCACGGGACGAACCACCACCCGACGGCGGGGTTACGGTGCCGTCGTCGTTCACCCTCACCGACACCGTGTCGATGGCCACGTTGTCGTACTCGTCGCCACTCTGGGCGGCGACCACCTTGTGGGCGATGGATGCCGTGTCGTCCGCTGCGTCGCTGTCGTGGGCGGCGGACACCGTCACCGCAATCCCCCGTTTCCAGGAAAACACGGTGAGGGTCAGCCGCTGCGGCGACACCGTCACGTCCGCGTTGTCGCTGGTCACCGTGATCACCACCTCGGCGGAAGGCTCCGTGTCCAGCTTCACCGTGTAGGTGGCGCTGCCGCCCTCGGCCACTGTCAGCGCGGTGGGAGACACCGTCACCCCGGCGATCTCGTCGTCGCGAACGGTCACGGCCACCGAGTCGATGGCCTCATTCTCGTACTCGTCGGCGCTCCGGTTGAGCACCACCTTGTGGGCGATGGATGCTGTGTCGTGCAATGCGTCGTGGTCCTTGTGGTCCTTGTTGGCCCACACCGTCACCGTCTGCGCTGTATTCCAGTTGCTCGCCGTGAAGGTCAGAAAGGTGGGAGACACGGTCACGTGGTGGCTGCCGCTCTCGACGAAGACAAAGATTATCACGTCAGAGGAGGGCTGGGCGTTCAGCACCACCGTGTAGGAGGCCGTGCTGTCCTCGGGCATATCCAGCGACGCTGGAACAGACACACTGGCCTCGTCGTCGCGAACGTTCACGACCACCGAGCGGATGGTCACGGCGTCGTACTCGTCGGCGCTCTGGGCGGCGACCACCTCGTGGGTGATGGAGGCCACGTCGCCAACTGCGTCGGTGTCGTGGGCCGCGGCCACTGTCACCGTCTGCGCCGTGCTCCAGTTGCTCGGGGTGAAGGTCAGCCGCTGCGGCGACACCGTCACGTCAGTGTCGTCGCTGGTCACCGTGATCACCACATTGGAGGAAGGCCACACGTCCAACTTCACCGTGTAGGTGGCGCTGCCGCCCTCGGCCACTGTCCGCGCGGTGGGAGACACCGTCACCCCGGCGATCTCGTCGTCGTGAACGTTCACGGCCACCGAGTCGATGGTCACGGCGTCGTACTCGTCGGCGCTCTGGGCGGCGACCACCTCGTGGGTGATGGAGGCCACGTCGCCAACTGCGTCGCTGTCCTGGGCCGCGGCCACTGTCACCGTCTGCGCCGTGCTCCAGTTGCTCGGGGTGAAGGTCAGCCGCTGCGGCGACACCGTCACGTCGCTGCTGCCGCTGCTATTGGCTACTTTGATCACCACATTGGAGGAAGGCCACGCGTCCAGCTTCACCGTGTAGGTGGCGCTGTCGCCCTCGGCTACTGTCCGCGTGGTGGGAGACACCGTCACCCCGGGGATGTCGTCGTCCCAAACGTTCACGGCCACCGAGCCGATGGTCACGGCGTCGTACTCGTCGGCGCTCTGGGCGGCGACCACCTCGTGGGTGATGGAGACCATTTCGCCAACTGTGTCAGTGTCGTGGGCCGCGTTCACCGACACCCTCTGCATCGTGCTCCAGTTGCTCGGGGTGAAGGTCAGCCGCTGCGGCGACACCGTCACGTCAGTGTCGTCGCTGGTCACCGTGATCACCACGTTGGAGGTGGGCAGTGCGTCCAGCACCAACTTGTACCCAGGCGTCCACGAATCGCTCCCGCCCTCGTACACCGTCAGCGTGGACACGGACACGGTCACCCCAGGAGCGGCTCTGCTGTGCAGCGCCACCCTGGCGTCGTCGTCGACCCGTTGCTGGGAGAGAGGGAGGACGACAGCTTCAGGCTCGTCCACGTTGATTGCGCTGATGGTCTCGTCAATGGCGGCGTCGATGGCCGCGTCCGCGTTGCCGGCGGCATCCTTCTGGTTGCCGGCCGACACCGTAACGCTGTAGGTGTCCCTGTCCTCAGACGGGAACGCCGACTGGCTGTTGGCCGTCTGCGCCGTGGCGCTACCCGGGGTCAGGAAGGCAGCAAGCAGGCCCCATCCCGCCACCAGCAACAGGGTCCGCTGCCAGCGGCCCAAGCTACCGTCCACCTTTACCCAAGCTACTGCCCACCTCCAAAGTAGAGATTGCACCTTCATTGCAGAATGGCCGCGCAGAATGGTCGAACTCCCTCAAGTCTACCCTCCATCCTAACTGCGCGCAATAATACCTATGAGCCTGAATCCACCGACGGGTTTGTGGGGTCGACGGTTGGGGCCGGTCGGCCGCTGGGCTGGTGCGTGTGTGCGGGCCGGCGCGTTGTGGGGCGTGCAAGACTGGAGCGCGGGGCTGGTGCGGGTTGGCGGCGCGTGGGGTGCGGCTGCGCTGCGCCGGGGCCCCGGGCCCGGGGCCCCGAGGGTGCCCGCTGTCTCTGACTGCGAGTCGATCGCAGGGCTCGGTCGCGCTGTAGCGCCGGCCTGCGGCGTCAGCTCAGCAGCGTGTCGAGCCGGGACTCGGTCTCGGTTGCCCCCGCGAAGTCAGGCTCTGTGGCCTCCAGGCGGCCCAGCCATCCGACAGACACCCAGCCGGCCATCACCGCTCCGCCGTCGGTGTGCTCGGGAAGCTCGACGACCCCGCCCCAGTCCATCTTCACCCGGAACGCGTCGGTGTGTCCGGGTCTGGGCTCGAGCTGCGCCGTGGCCATCGAGCGGGGCGGCTCGATGCCGACCTCGGTCCGCTTCCAGCCCTTGATGTCGCCCAGTTCGCAGCCGGGGACGTTGATGTTGAGCACCACCGGATGCTCCGGCAGATCTGTGGCCAGTCCCCCCACCGCGGTGGCAGCCACCGCTCCGGCCGTCTCCCAGTGCTGGTCGGCGAGCAGCTCATCCCAGCCCTGGCCCTCCACGCCGAAGGACGACACCGTCTGGCTCACGGCCACGCCGCTGACGCCTCCGTTGCGGGCGGTCAGGCAGGCCCCGACCGTGCCCGAGTGGTACACCGAGCGGCCCACGTTGGCTCCGGGGTTGATGCCGGCCACAACCAGGTCGTAGTGCCCGAACAGGTCCAGCCGCCCGAACATCACGCACAGCGCGGGCGGGCCGGTGACCGACCACACGTCGTCTATGCCGTCGATCGAGGCCCGATGCACCTCGGGCTTGATCAGGTGCAGCGGCCCGAACGCCGCACCGTAGCCCGAGTACTCCTTGTCGGGCGCCACCACCACCACGTCGCCGAGGGTGGCCATGGCCCGGGCCAGCACGTGCAGCCCGATGGAGTCGATGCCGTCGTCGTTGGTGACGAGGATGCGCACCCGCGGACCCTAGCTGTGCATTCCCAACACGTTGTCACGGCTAGGGCTCGGCGCGGTCGGGATCGGGGCGGCCCCGCCCCTGCTGGCGGCCTGCGGCGGCCGTCAGAGATACAGCAGCGCTAGGCGGCGGCCTCTGGGGCCAACTCGGCCCTCACCGAGAACTCGGATCCTTCGGCGAACACCAGCTCGGTGATGCGGCCCGCGCCCCGCACGTCGTCGGCCACCGACTCCAGCACGGCGAGACGCTCCGCGGTGTCGATGACCGTGGCTCGCAGCACCTCGGTGCGCAACGGCCGCTTGGCCTCGGACTTGGCCCGGCGCACCTCGCCCAGCGCGGCTGACGCCACTGCGCTGGGCAGCGCGCCCGTGTCGCCGGCCGCGGCGCGCAGCGGCTCTGGATCAGGCCACTTCGAGGCATGCACGGAGGTGTCGTGCCACCAGCTCCACACCTCCTCGGCGACGAAGGGCATGAACGGGGCGAACAGCTGCTGAAGCACCGCCAGCGCGGTCCTCAGCGCCCGGCAGGCCGAGGCGGCCGCGGCCGGGCCGTACTCGCCGTAGGCACGGGCCTTCACCAGTTCGACGTGGTCGTCGGCGAAGGCCCAGCAGAACGACTCGGTGCGCTCCAGAGCCCGGGCGTAGTCGAAGGCCTCCAGGGCCCGGGTGGCGTCGGTGACGAGGTCGGCGAGGCGGTGCAGCATCGAGCGGTCCAACGTCTCGGTGACCTCGCCACCGCCGGGATTGTCGAAGCGCAGCACGAACTTCGACACGTTGAGCAGCTTGACGGCGAGGCGCCGGCCGATGCGGAACTGTTGCTCGTCGAAGGCGGTGTCGGTGCCGGGGCGCCCGCACGCGGCCCAGTAGCGCACCGCGTCGGCGCCGTAGCGCTCCAGCAGCTGGGTGGGCACCTGCACGTTGCCCCGCGACTTCGACATCTTCTTGCGGTCGGGGTCGAGGATCCAGCCCGACAGGGCGCAGTTGTGCCACGGCACCGTGCCGGCGTCGAAGTGGGCCCGCACCACGGTGGAGAACAGCCAGGTGCGGATGATGTCGTGGGCCTGGGGCCGCATGTCCATCGGGAAGGTGGCCGCGTGGAGGGCCTCGTCGGTGCGCCAGCCGGTGGCGATCTGTGGGGTCAGCGACGAGGTGGCCCAGGTGTCCATCACGTCGGGGTCGCCGATGAACCCGCCGGGAACGCCTCGCTGGGACTCGTCGTAGAGCGGTGGGCAGTCCGCGGACGGGTCCACGGGAAGGGCGGACTCCTCCGGTTGGATCAGGTGGTCCCACACCGGCGAGCCGTCGGCGTCGAGGCGGTACCACAGCGGGATGGGCACCCCGAAGAAGCGCTGGCGGCTGATGAGCCAGTCGCCGTTGAGCCCCGCGATCCAGCTCTCGTAGCGGGCCCGCATGTAGCCCGGCACCCAGTTCATCTCCGTGCCCCGGTCGATCAGGGCCTGGCCGAGGTCGGCGTCGCGCCCGCCGTTGCGGATGTACCACTGCCGGCTGGACACGATCTCGAGGGGCTTGTCGCCCTTCTCGAAGAACTTGACCGGGTGGGTGATGGGGCGGGGCTCGCCGTCAATGTCGCCGGACTCGGCAAAGACGGCTGCGATCTCGGTGCGGGCCGCCGCGGCGGTCTTGCCGGCCAGTCGGGCGTAGGCGGTCCGGCCCGCCGGTGACTCGATGGCTACGGGCGGCTCGGCCGCGAAGCGCCCGTCTCGGCCGATCACGGTGCGCACCGGCAGGTTGAGCTCCCGCCACCAGGTGACGTCGGCGGTGTCGCCGAAGGTGCAGATCATGGCGATGCCGGTGCCCTTGTCGGGATCCGCGAGCTGGTGCGCCAGCACCGGCACCTCCACATCGAACACCGGGGTGCGCACTGTGGAGCCGAACCGCGGCTGGTAGCGGCCGTCGTCGGGATGGGCCACCAGCGCCACGCAGGACGGCACCAGCTCGGGCCGGGTGGTGTCGATCCAGATGTCGCTGCCGTCGATGCCGCGGAAGCGCAGCTTGTGGTAGGCGCCGGGTATCTCCCGGTCGTCGAGCTCGGCCTGGGCCACCGCGGTCTGGAAGCTCACGTCCCACAGCGACGGTGCCTCGATCTGGTAGGCCTCGCCCCGCTCCAGGTTCTCGAGGAAGGCGAGCTGGGACACCCCCCGGCAGTGGGCGTCGATGGTGGCGTAGGTGCGGGTCCAGTCCACCGAGAGCCCGATGTGGCGGAACAGGTCCTCGAAGGCCTGCTCGTCGGTTGCGGTGAGCTCCTCGCACAACTCGATGAAGTTGGGGCGGCTGACCGCGATCGTCTGGCGCTTGGCCACTGCCGAGGGCCGGCCCGCGTCGGGCGGCGCGGAGAAGTCCGGGTCGTACGGGAGCGACGGGTCGCAGCGCACGCCGTAGTAGTTCTGCACCCGGCGCTCGGTGGGCAGCCCGTTGTCGTCCCAGCCCATGGGGTAGAACACGGCCTGGCCGGCCATGCGCCGGTGGCGGGCGATGATGTCGGTGTGGGTGTAGCTGAACACGTGCCCGACATGCAGCGAGCCGCTCACCGTCGGCGGGGGAGTGTCGATGGAGAACACCTCGTCGCGGGGCCGGGACGCATCGAAACGGTAGATGCCCGAGGCCTCCCACTCGCCGTCCCATTTTTCTTCGAGGCCTTCGAGGCCGGGCTTGTCGGGAATCGCAGCTCGGCGCGGCGTCTCGTCGGCAGGTCGGCTCATGCGGGCGCCAACGCTAACCGCCTGTCGCTCATAGCGGCGAACCGTCAGGCGGGTTCGAGCCGGCTTCGTCTAGCCGCCGTCGACGCTGGCTGAAGCCTTGACGTAGTCGTCGAACGCGGCCAGGTAGGCCTGTTTGCGAGTGTCGGTTGTCCAGCTCACGGCGAAGGCGTTGCGCATGAGCTGTCCGACCTCGTCCGCCGAGAGGTCGCCGTCACGTTGGGCGACGGCCAGGTTCTCGTTCATGTAGCCGCGGAAGTAGGCGGGATCGTCACTGTTGACGGTGGGGAGCATTCCCTCGTCGAGCATGCGTTTGATGTCGCGTGAGCGGCTGTCCGCCACGACGTAGCGGTTCGAGATCGGACAGATTGTCTGCCCGATCCGCCGGCTGGACATCTCTTGGGCCAGCGCCCGCTCGTCGAGCGCGTTCACGCCGTGGTCGATGCGCTCGACGCCGATGTCGTCGATCGCTTGCCAGATGTGGGTGACCGAGTTCTCCTGGTCGACGTCGCAGTGCATGGTGAGCCGGTAGCCCTCGGCCGCGGCCGCGGCGAACACGCCGGCGAACTTGGACGGCGGGTTCTGATGCTCGTCGGAGTCGAGACCCACGCCGATGATCCAGTCGCGGTAACCGGCGGCCTGCTCCAGCGCCTCACGGGCCGAATCGGCGCTCAGGTCCCGCAGGAAGCACATGATGAGGTGCGACTCGATCCCCAGGCGGCTCTCGGCTTCGACCTGGGCGCGGTGCAGGCCCTCGATCACCGTTGAGAACTCGACCCCTCGCGTGGTGTGGGCCTGAGGGTCGAAGAAGATCTCGGCGTACACGAGGTTCTCGCGGGCAACGGTCTCGTAGTAGGCCATGCCGAGGTCGTAGAAGTCGGTCTCGGTTATCAGCACAGTGTCGCCCTCGTAGCGGGCGTCGAGGAACGTCGGCAGGTCGTCGAAGTCGTACGACGCGTTCACGTCGTCGACGGAGTCGTAGGGCAGCTCGATGCCGTTGCGGGCCGCCATCTCGAACTTGAGCTCGGGTTCGAGCACGCCCTCGATGTGCATGTGAAGCTCAGCCTTGGGCATCTCCTCGATGAATGCGGCCATGTCCTGCACGGCGATCCTCCCCGTCGTCGACCCGTCGTCGACCGCCGATCGTAGAAGCCCGAGCCCCACACACGAGACACCAGGTGCTGTTCGGCACGATTGCCCAGGGAACGGGCGACGCTCCCCGGTTCCATTGTCCGACGGGTAGCCGCGTCCCCGCGGTGGGCGCTCACGACGGCGTCTTCGGGGCCTCTGGTAGTGGGTACAGGACGTCGGTCAGCTGCTGTGACGCGGCCCACAGCCGCCGCTGGGCGTCGAGGTCGCGCGATCGGCGATTCGAGGTGACGACCACCGGGTGACCCCGCATCTCCATGGCGCCACCCGGTCCGTAGTACTGACCACCCTCGGCGCTCGGGTCGGTGGCGGCGCGAAGGGTTGCCAGCGCGCCGGTCTCGGCGGGTTGGGTCGTCCTCCGCACTAGTCGCCTCAGACGGCGTTCGCCGGGAATGTGGCGTCCGATCTCGGTGTGGGAGACGCCGGGATGGGCGGCGAGCGCGGCGGTCGGCGCTCCGACCTCGGTCAGGCGCCGTTGCAGCTCGTAGGTGAACAGGAGGTTGGCCAGTTTGGATCGGCCGTACGCAGCGATCCGGTTGTAGCGCCGCTGGGCCTGCAGGTCGTCGAAGTCGATGCGGGAGAGGATCCGATGGGCGATGCTGCTGACCGTGACGATACGTGACCCCTCGGCGGCCAGGAGCCGGTCGAGCAGCAGCCCGGTCAACGCGAAGTGACCGATGTGGTTGGTGCCGAGCTGCAGTTCGAGTCCATCCGTGGTCTTCTGCCGCGTCGTGTACATGACGCCTGCGTTGTTGATGAGCAGGTCGATCCGGTTGGTGTTGTCCCGCAGATCACCTGCCGCGCTGCGGATCGAGTCGAGGGAGGACAGATCGAGCCGCTGGACGCTCAGGTCGGCCTTCGGTGTGGCAGCCCGAATGCGGGCGACGGCCTCGGCTCCCTTGTCCAGATTCCGGACGGCGAGCACCACCGACGCGCCGTGCGCGGCGAGAGCGAGTGCGGTTTCGAGACCCAGCCCCGAGTTGGCGCCGGTCACGACGCATACGCGCCCGCTCTGGTCTGGTATGTCGGCCTCGGTCCACTTCTCCTTGGTCATCGCGTCCTCCTCAGCCGGCATCCCCCGGCGAGATTCGTGTGCATCCGGACTCAGCGGCCGCCCAGGGAAGCTACCCGCCGCATGGTGCGGGAGAGAGAGCCCCCTGTGTTGGGAGCTCGCCGTGAAACACGACAGCCACCGTCCGCAGCGGTCTGGGAGCGTTGCGCGCTATGGGGGCAGGTTGCTGAGTCAGATCGGGCGCTGCGTGTCGAGTCTTCGTCGTGGGGGACGGTTCGGAAGTGGATCCGTTCAGAACGAGACAAGACCTGAGGGCTCGTCGCTCCCTGCGGCTGGCCGGTGGCTGCGACCTATGGTTCGGGCGTGAACGGTGCGCGAGTTTCTGTGCTTGAGAGGCCCGTCTACGGCCTGTCCGACGCGGCCGCGCTGCTCGGGCTGAACTGGAGCCGCGCCCGCGCGTGGCTCGATGGGTATGAGCGCAAGGGTGTGCAGCATCCGCCTGTGGTTCATCGTAGAGCCCGCTGCGCCGACGGACGCCACTGGCCCATCAAGTGCCAGCTTGAGTCGTGCTTCGGGACTGGTGTCTGCCTAACATCGCTTTAATACATGTAAACTCATGTAAATAGATTAAATAGTCTTTTGATATGTATGCTTCTGTCTGTGGTGAAGGGCGTCCACCCGAAGAAGGAGAGCCGACGGGCGATCAAGATGCTGGAGGCGGCTGGATGGACGGTAACCCGCAGCAAGGGTCGCACGAGCCACGGGTGGGGCCGCGCCCACTGTCCCCACGGACACCGTAAGTGCTCGGCGTCGATCTGGGGCACTCCCGTCGATCCCCAGGAGCACGCGGCTAGCCTCCTGGCGAGGATCGCCCGCTGCCAGCGACGGAGCCAAGTGCCATGACCCCATCCGAAGCATCTCCCGTGGAACCGATGCACACGTTCCGCTTCGTGCTCGTGACCGGGGGGGCGGACCTCATGGAGTGGGCTACTCTGGACGCTCTCTACGAGGCTGGCTGCGGCGACGCGACCGTTGGTCACGACACGCTGGAGTTTGCGCGCAAGGCTCCGACACGCGATGAGGCCCTGTGCTCGGCGATGCGCGACACCGAGTCCGTGCCAGGCGTGCGGGTGCTGGGCGTCGAGCTTGATGCAGCCGACGGATCCAGCCCCATCCTGACGACATCCGGGTAGGCCGCTCCCTCGTTGAACGGCGTTCGGCAAGAGCCGGGCGACGGTGTTGCCCCAGGCGCCGTCGTAGACCTCCCCTCGCAGGCACGGGACCCGCTCGACGAAGCTGGAGGACGGGCTCTACTGTCGAGGCGTCCCGTCTCGTCGGCTGACGCTGGAGACCTGCATGCCATATCAGTACGCCGAACGTCTGTGCCGGGAACTGATGGAAGCCGACAGCGGCGAGGCTGTCGTGGAGGCGCTGCAGCGGGCCGGGTGGGCCCACTCAACATCGGCGCTCGCCCCGGTCGCGTGGCACATCATCAAGGATCTGTCACGGCTTGAGGAGACGACCCTCTCAGACGACGCCGACGAGTAGGTTGCTGGAGAGCGACGCGAAGCGCGAGTGTCAAGGGGGCGACAGCTCGCCTCCACCACTAGGCGACGGTCGCCCAGACAGCTGAGAGGGCCTCTGCCTGCTCCAGGACGGTCTTGGTGGCTTTCTCCTGCTTGTCGGGCGGGTAGCGGATGTGGGGCTGCCATTCGAGCGGGTCCGCGGCTGAGCCGGTCATCACCACCTTGATCGCGCCCTGGTCGTCGTCGGGGTGGCGCCAGTCGGGGCGCAGCCTCACGAGTTCGTTGTGGAGGTCGACGCAGATGCGCCGGCTCATGCACACCACCATGGCCTTGCCGTCCATGGCGTCGAGACGGGTCTCGTAGTGCTCGACGATGTCGGCGGCTACCTGGCGGATCCGTCCTGCGGCGCCCACGACTGCTTCGAGTTGGGCCCACTTGGTCTTGAGCTTCTCCTTGCGTTCGACCTCCTCGCCTTCGGTGGCCTCCTCGAAGTCGTCGTCGACGCGGGGCTTCTGGCGGTCGTCGAGGGTCAGGCGGGCCAGGCGGCTCTCGTAGTAGATCGGCACGGTCGCCCTGTCCTGGACGGAGCGCTGGATGTCGTAGACGCTGATGTGGTCGCCGAACACGGCGCGGGTGTTGGCGTCCTGCTTCTCGATGGGGGTGCCGGTGAAGCCGATGAAGGAGGCGTTGGGCAGTGCGTCGCGCATGTGGGCCGCGAAGCCGTCGATGAAGTCGTACTGGCTGCGATGGGCCTCGTCGGCGATCACGACGATGTTGCGCCGGTCCGACAGCCGCGGATGCCGGTCGCCCTTGTCGTCGGGGAAGAACTTCTGGATGGTGGTGAACACCACGCCGCCCGAAGCGGTGTCGAGCAGCTGCCGGAGATCGGTTCGGGTCTGGGCCTGCACCGGGGGCTGGCGCAGCACTTCCGCGCAGCGCGAGAAGGTGGAGAAGAGCTGGTCGTCGAGGTCGTTGCGGTCGGTGAGCACGACCACGGTGGGGTTGGACATGGCGGGCTCGCGGATGATCCGTCCGGCGTAGAAGGCCATGGTGAGGCTCTTTCCGGAGCCTTGGGTGTGCCACACGACCCCGATGCGCCGGTCGCCCGGTTGGCCGCCAGGCCTGCGACCGGCATCTGCGGGCCTGCTCGCGGCGTGCTGGAGCGCAACTGCCCGCAGAGTCTCGCCCACCGCGGCCTGAACGGCGTGGAACTGGTGGTAGCCGGCGATCTTCTTGTCGAGCCGGCCGCCGCCGTCGTCCTCGAACACGATGAAGTCCCGCACCAGGTCGAGGAGCCTGCGTCGATCGCACACACCCTGAAGCAGCACCTGAAGTTGAGGCAGGTGCTTGTCGGCGACTTCCTCGCCGCCGATGGTGCGCCAGGGCTTGAACCACTCCCGTCCTGCGGTGAGGGTGCCCAGCCGGGCCTCCAGGCCGTCGGACACGATCAAGGCGGCGTTCATCGAGAACAGTCCAGGCAGGTCGACCTTGTAGGTCTGGAGTTGCTGCCAGGCGGTCCAGATGGTGGCGTCGGCGTCGGTCGGGTTCTTGAGCTCGATCACGCCGAGTGGCAGCCCGTTCACGAACAGCACCACATCGGGGCGTCGCTCGATCTTGTTCTCCACAACGGTGAACTGGTTGACGGCCAGCCGGTCGTTGTTGGCCGGATCGTCGAAGTCGATGACTCGGGCCTGCGCGCCCCGGACCCGCCCGCCGTCGCGGTACTCGACGGTCACTCCGTCGACGACCATGCGATGGAACGCCCGGTTGCGGGCCTCGAGCGTCGCCCCCTCGGGGTGAGTCAGCCGCCGAACGGCGTTACCAAGCGCCGCGCCGGGCAACTCCGCGTTGAGCCGCGCCAGCGCCTCCCGCAACGTTGCGGCCAGCACCACCGCGCTGTAGTCGGCCCGCTCCGCTGGTGCAGCATCCGGGTTGACCTCCGACCCATGGGCGACACTCCAGCCCAACCCCGCCAACCAGCCAACCGCAGCCGCCTCGACAGCAGCCTCATTGAGCCCGGTCACGAGAGATCCGGCAGACGATGCGAAGACTGGACATGGACATCATGAGAGCCCGTACGGATTCGTCCATCGTAGAGCTCACTGCACCGATGGGGCGCTTGTGGCCCGGCCTCGAGCGCTCAGCGTTTTGACACGACCGCGCGCCGTGCGGAGGCGCTGGCGGCCGCTCCGCCGTCTTCTAGAGTTGACGCGTGACCGGTGACGAGCCGTTGCACCAAGGAGGTAACGATGGCGAGCCATTCGCGGTGGGAAGACATCAAGAGCCGGCTTGGCGAGCCCTCCGAGGAGGTTCGGGCTGGTGTTGAGCGGGATCTCGCCCTTGGGCAACTCGTCTACGACCTGCGCATCGAAGTCGGGCTGAGCCAAAGCGAGCTGGCGGAGCGGATGGGCATAGCGCAGTCGGTGATCTCCCGGCTGGAGGAGGGCGACGGTGGCCCTAACCGCGTCGACACGCTCGCCCGGGTGGCGACGGCCCTGGGCAAGCATGCCTGAGAGCAGTCGTTTCCTCGGCCGGGGGCTCCGCCGACTTGGTAGCAAAAGCGACTCCTTCGAGCAGCGCCAAGTGGTCCTAAGTCGCTAGAAGCATCGGCTGGGAGAGCCCTTTCACGTATAGTCCGCTACCAACTCGTCGAGGCACGGTGCGATCATGAATGACAGGAATGCACTCTCTGCTCGCGTCAAGGCTGCGTTTGAGGGATGCTACGACGGGCCGCGTGCCGCTGCCCTTTCAGGTGTTCCGGTGTCGACGGTGTATCTGTGGGCCCGCGCCGGGATCGTCGAGCCCTCGGTGTCGCCGACGAGGATTAAGCTCTGGTCCTACGCCGACCTCATGGCGCTGCGCATCGTCTATTGGCTCCGCCATCCCAAGAAGGGACGGGGTAGCGAGGTTGGTGCCAGCCCCATGCCGCGCGTGCGCGAGGCGCTCGCCGAGCTGGAGCGGCGGGGGCTAGACATCTGGGACGACAGCGGTGAGCGGCCCGACTCTCCGTTGCGGGTTGACTCGTCCGCGAGCATCTATTTGCTAGACGACGATGTGTCCCGAGTTGACGGGCAGCGACCCCTTGCTGGCATGTTGGACCTGCTCGGGCCCTTCGAGTGCGACGGCCAGCGCGGGCCTGACCTCCTCCGTCCGCGGCCCAACCTGCGGATCATTCCCGGCAGGGTGTCGGGGGAGCCCCACCTCGTGGGTTCCCGGATTACTACACAGGTTGCCGCAGCTTTACACCGCAGCATCGCGGATGTAGAGAGGATCGCAGCTCTCTACCCCGGCTTCGGTGCCAGCGTCTTCGAGGAGGCGATCGAGTTCGAGTACTCGCTCGCGGCCTGATGCGCCTGCCGTTAGACCAGAACTTCCCGGAGCCGATCCTCGAAGGGCTGGAGCCGTGGATGGGAGATGTGCAGCTAGTGCCGCTGCGCACGATCGATCACAGACTGACGACGCTCGATGATCGGGAACTGTTGATTGCGCTCAAACAACTCGGATACGAAGGCTTGGTGACGTTGAACTACAGGATGCTGCGCAATCCCAAGGAGTTGGCGGCTGTCCTCAAGACGAAGCTCGTGATCTTCGCAGTGGAGGGTGTCGGAGACGGTCCGATCCGTGCAACTGGAGCACTGCTTCTTGATCTACAGCCCGCCATCAGCGCCATCAGGTCGGGTAGGTCTGGCGTGTTCTGGTTGCGACCTCGGGCGCCGAAACCTCAAGACCCGTGGGAGCTGTTCAAGCGTGTGGCAGACAACCACGGCAAGGAAGCGGCGACGCTCTATGAGGAGGTCAAGGTGTCTGACGCCGAACTTGAGGCGGCCATTCTCTGATTTGCAACGCTCGATGGGGCAGGAGCAACCGACAGGCTGGACGGATTCGGAGCGTGGGTTGAGCTGGCTGGCCGCCAAGCCTTGATCGCAACCGAGGCGTCTCTTCGATGACAGCTCGCGAGCGGCTTACATCCAAGCTCGTGCGTATGATCGATGTCGTCGGTATCGGGGTCCGCGGGGCCTTCGATAGCGAGTGGCGTAACGGCGATTTGCCCTGCGGGGTCTCCGACGGCTTCCGGCGCGCCGTCGCCCCCGTGGTGAGCTTGAACCGCCGTCGAAGAGAGAGCCGAGGTCTTCAGCTCCGTCGTCGAACAGCCATCCGATCAGGGCAATCACGGCGAGAACTGCCAGCACAATTGTCGAGCCTGCGCGTGAACGTGGGGAGCGGGGTGGTTGACGGTCCCCGCTGAGGGGTGGGGGCCCTGCTGGAATCGGTGATTGGCATCATCAACGATCCGGGAGGGCCCCGATGGCTTCCGATGTTATGCGGGTGCGGCTGCGCCTGCGCGAGATCCGCGTGCTCGCGGTGGTTGTGGACACGCCGAGCGAGTTGAGGGTGCGGGTCGAGTCGACCGTGAGGCGTCCTCGTTGCCCGCACTGCGGGTTCAAGTGCCACAGGGTGCACGACACCCGCGAGCGCTCGGTGCGCGACGTTGAGGTGTCGGGGCGGCGCACGACGCTGGTGTGGATGCGGCGGCGGCTCGTGTGCGGCGGCTGCGACAGCCGATGGCTCGAGGAGCACCCCGAGTTCGACGGACGGCTGACGCGGCGCCTGGCGCAGCGTCTGGTCGCGGACGCTGAGGTGATGACGATCCGTGCGGTGGTGCGCCGCCACGGTGTGAGCCGGCCGTCAGTGAACGCGCTGGTGAGGGCCTGGTCGGGGCTGATCGCGGAGCATCGCCGCAGCCGCCGGTGCGCGGTGCTGCTGGTCGATGAGACCTCCATGCGCAAGCGCCACCGCTATGTGACCGTCATCGTCAACGCAGACACCGGCCGGACCCTGGCGATGGTCGAGCACCGCAGCAGCGCAGCGCTGTCAGCGTTTTTGATGTCACAGGGCCACAAGTGGCGCAGAGGAGTCAAAGTCGTCGTCACCGACGGGTCGCGCGCCTACAAGGCCTCCGTGGACGCCTGCCTGCCCCACGCCCGCCACGTGCTGGACCGCTTCCACGTCATCAGATGGTTCTGTGCGGGGCTCACCGCGGCGCGCCGCGACATCCAGCGCCGCGAGCCCCACGGCGCCAAGCCCGCCTTCGACCCAGAGGTGTTCAGAGCCCGGTTCCTGCTGCTACGCAGAGGCGACACCCTCACCGGCGCCGACCAGGCCCGCCTCGACGCCCTCTTTGACACGCACCCCCGCCTCAAAGCCGCCCGGCAGGCCCTACAGCAGCTCCACGGCCTCTACCTCGCCAACGACCACCAAGGCGCCCCGGAGGCCCTCGGACGGTTCTACAGACCTCTACGAGACCGGAGAGCTGCCCGAGTACCACGACACCGTCGACACCTTCATCGCATGGTCCGACGAGATCCTGGCCTGGCACCACACAGACCGAGCTTCCAACGGACGCATCGAGGGAACAAACAACCTGCTCCAAGTCCTGCGGCGCACCGCCCACGGCTTCACCAACCCAGCCAACCTCGAAGCCCGAGGACTGCTGACAACATGACCCGCCAACCGGTGCTGGCAACCCTTCATCCCACACTTACGCGCAGGGCCAGAAATGATCATGAGAGAGCCGACAACAACTCCCGCAAGGCCGATGATGGTCTCAGTCATCGCTAGTGACGCGTCAAGTGATTGCCGCAACGGTTACAGAGGGTTCCAAAATAGTTACTTGCAATTGTCCTGACAGTAGTATGGGCAGCAACGCCTCTCGAAGTGACCTTAGGCGGCTGACATCTAGAGCGGCTGCTACTGATCGCTCCAGAACTGGAGACATTATTGGATTCAGGCGCTCTACGACCGTCTTAGGCGGAATGGCAAGTTTAGCATCCCGAAGATGATGCCGTTGAATGTGTCCCATTGTTGTAGCTTTACCAGCTGCGACCTCGCGAAAATCGCTCAAGTGCTCATGGATCGCGAAGTAGCACAGCCATGTTGGGCTACTGTTAGGGATCACCTTGAACAGGTGCTGGTTGAGTGCACCGCGACCGGACGTCCAGATTCGACATTCGAGTGATCCGGACCATGAGAAGAGGATGTCGCCATCCTCGACCACATATTTTGGATCCAAGTCTACGCTTGCTAGATCAGCACCTTGGAGATTGCCTGATCGGAGCTGTGCGATCTTGATGATGGGTAGAGCCTCTCCAGAAGCCGGCGGATACTTCTGGAGCGCGAGCCCGTTAAGGAAGTTAGCAATATCATCCAAGCTCCGCGCGCTCCATCCCTTGGGAATCGGACCGAGCTCTGAGGACTTGAATGAGGTGGGGAAGAGGGTGTCTAGATCGGGTGGGAGGCCGGAGGATCGGCCCTCTGTTTTGGCACGCACGGGGTCGTAGTCGATGAACCAGGATTTGAATAGTGCTTGCGCCGTCGCTTCGAGAGTGCGAGCTGTTCGTAGGAGCACAGCAATCTTGTCATCTAGGGCACCTAAGAACCTCGCGATCGTGCGTTGCTCTGATGGGGGCGGGACATGTACTTTGAGAGAGTGAGCGTGGCTACGGTTTAGGCCGGGAACTGCACTATCGGAATTCATCTTGTCTAGTTGCAGCGATTTCAGTGTGTAGTACTTGAATCTGACCATATCGCTGTCGCTGCCCTCGATATAGAACGTTGTATCTATAGGCCAACATGGTGTTGAGGAGTAATGAACAGCTCCGACGGTCCCCTTTCGACCGACGATAACTGTCGGCCCACTTGTGAGTGCAGTGTCATGATAACCGACTATTCCATTGGATCCGTATACCGGGATTTGACCGTCGCGGCTTCGCTTGGAAGCAGGAAGGCCTTTCCCATATGCAAGCGGCGTGAACTCGCCCAGTCGTAAGACGGTACGCGATGACCTAGGTATCTCGTCAGGACACTTCTTGCGTAGAACCATGTAGTTCTTGGTGATTTGTTCATGAAAATGGCTAGGCAGCTGATCCCATATATGAATGTCAACGATTAGTGGCAGATTGCTCTGTTCGAATGCTTCCTTCAGTCGTGACACGCAATTGGTCTGTTCTGAGCTAGCAAAAGCTACGAGGTCTAGATCTGAAGCTGGATGCGATGTCCATTTCACGCGAGATCCGTAAGCCCAGACTTCCATATCCGGGATAAATTGATCTAAGAGATCCGTTACTATCTTGAGATGAGCAGACGTGAGATCGATGCTATCCCTTACTCCCATGATTCGCCCGTCATTGTCTGATAAAGATCGATGGCATCAGTGATGAAGACATCGACGGCCCTAAGGGTGTCTAGAGCTTTCGCCTCATCATAGTCATGCGATGTCTGGTTGCGAACATCATTGTACTGGATCCAGTCCTCGAGATTTCCTCGAAATAGATCGGTCTCGGTAGCAATCCTAAAGAGTGGTTTTGGACCGTTCCGCAAGTCAGGTATACCGAGATCGTTACCCATATATCTCTTGAGAGCTTTCCAGAGGGTGTCGAAGCACGTTTCGAATCGGTGGATTGTTGACTCGATTACGGCTTCCTGGTTCAATCGAGATAATGACTCGTCGAGATTCTGATAGTTGTCGTGTTGCTCTTGTAGACGCTTGAGCGATAGCCGGAACTTGGTGTAGTCGATGTCAGTCACGGTCGCTTGCCTCTTTGGTCAGGTGTGGCTTATCTTGTCTTCCGAAGCCGAGCATCTGGAAGTTCTTCTCGATCTCGGCGTCGAGGCGGGCTGCCTCCGCCTGCTGTTCGCGCCACTGTGCTGTCAGGCGGCGCATCTTGTCCTCGAAGGGCTCGGCGTCCTCTTCCTCGGGCTCCATGCCTACGTAACGGCCGGGGGTGAGGATGTGATCGTGGGTGCGGATCTCCTTGATGCTGGCGCTCTTGCAGAAGCCGGGCACATCGGCGTACTCGCCGTCGCCTGAGTCTCGCCAGGCGTGGTACGTGTCGGCTATTCGGGCAATGTCGGTGTCGCTGAACTCTCGGTGGGTGCGGTCGACCATGTGGCCGAGCTTGCGGGCGTCTATGAACAGCAACTCGTCGCGGCGGTCGCGGAAGCGGTCGCCGGCGCGGCCCCGGGCCACGAACCAAAGGCAGGCAGGAATGGGCGTCGAGTAGAAGAGCTGACCCGGCAGCGCCACCATGCAGTCCACTAGGTCAGCCTCCACCAGCCCCGCACGAATCTGGCCCTCGCCGGACTGCTGCGACGACATCGAGCCGTTGGCCAGCACGAACCCGGCGATCCCCGACGGCGACAGGTGGTGCACCATGTGCTGGACCCAGGCGAAGTTGGCGTTGCGGGCCGGCGGAACCCCGAACTGCCAGCGCTTGTCGTCGGTGAGGCGCTCTCCGCCCCAGTCCTTTACGTTGAACGGGGGATTGGCCAGGATGAAGTCGGCCTTGAGGTCGGGGTGGCGGTCGTTGTGGAACGTGTCGCCTTGGGCGATCTGGCCCTCGATGCCCCGGATCGCCAGGTTCATCTTCGCCAGCCGCCACGTGGTGTAGTTCGACTCCTGGCCGTAGATCGAGATGTCAGCTGAGGCCCGCGCCGACGGCCGGCCGCCGTTGCCGTTGCCGGTGGCGTGGGCCCGGATGAACTCCACCGACTGCACGAACATGCCCGACGACCCGCAGCAGGGGTCGTACACCCGGCCGCTGTAGGGCTCCAGCATCTCCACCAGCAGCTTCACCACGCATCTCGGCGTGTAGAACTCGCCGCCCCGCTTGCCCTCGGCGCTGGCGAACTGCGACAGGAAGTACTCGTACACCCGGCCCAGCACGTCCTTGGAACGGGCCTCGGCATCGCCCACCCGGATGTTGCCCACCATGTCGATGAGCTGGCCCAGGCGCACCTTGTCGAGCTCGGGGCGGGCGTAGTCCTTGGGCAGCACCCCGGCCAGCACCGGGTTGTCGTGCTCGATGGCGTGCATGGCGTCATCCAGCATCTCGCCGATGCCGCTCTGGCGGGCCGCATCCTGCAAACCGGCCCAGCGGGCCTCCGGCGGCACCCAGAACACGTTCTCGGCCCGGTACTCGTCGGGATCCTCGGGATCGGCGCCCTCGGCCTGCTCGGCGGTGAGCTGGGCGTGGCGCTCCTCGAACGCGTCGGAGATGTACTTCAAGAAGATCAGGCCCAGCACCACATGCTTGTACTCCGAGGCGTCCATGCTGCCCCGCAGCGCGTCGGCCATGCCCCACATCTCGGACTCATAGCCCGTGACCGCGCCCTGCCCGCCGCCGCTTGCCGCGGGCTGAGCCTTCTTGGGCCGTCCTCTTGCCATGCTCTCTTCCTAGCGCCCACAGCTCTCATCTGGCGAACCACGCGACTCTGGGCAGCGCCGCCAAGCCTGCCACAACGCTGCGACATGGTCGCGACTGTCGGGGATAATTCGGCCATCTCGCCGGTGCTGGCTAGCCGCCCAATTGGGCCAGTCATCGTCTCTTGATGCGACTCGCCACAGTTGAAGATGAACTATTATGAAATATGATCTAAATTTGTATGAATGCCACAACCGGCAAGCGCCCACGACACCGGAAGAAGGACTTCGAGAAGCTGCTGCGCGAGGCCGAAAGGCGCGGCTGGCGCATCAGGAGGCGCAAGGGCTACTTCCGTATCCGTTGCCCGGAGCCGTGCAAGTGCTCCCCGTGCGTCGTGCTCACTCCGTCGAGTTCTCGTACCCTGTTGAACACCCGCAAGGCATTCGAGCGCTGCACCGGCTGGAACAAGGAGGATTGAGACGTGACGAACACGCAGCTGGAAGTCACCGTCAAGGCAGTCCTCTCCGCCGTGGAGGGCGACATCGAGCGGTTGCCGACCGATCAGGAGTTCTTCGACGCCTTCGACGGCATGGCTGACAAGCTCTATGACATCGACGGCTTGGTCGATCCGGCGCTGTGGGGACAGGCCTCCAACGGCCAGATCGAGTTGCTGCTCTGCTTCCCCAACTCCGGCGATGCCCGGGCGGCGGCCGCTCGGGCCATGAGCGTGGTGCGCGAGGTCAGCGCAGCCGCCGGGGTCGGCCTTGACGAAGACAGAGAGAGGGTTCTACAGACGCAGGGAGCGACTGGCCCAGCGGACAGGCTGGGCCGGGTCACGAACGTTGGTGGCGGGCGCCCCTGTCTCGTGCTCAAGAAGACGCATCACACGGCTGAGATCGTGCCCGCCTGACCGCGAGAGGCACAAGGCCAGGAACTCGGCCCCGCTCAGTCGGGCGGCGGGGCCCAGCGGCGGATCCAGGTGTGCGTGGCTATTCCGGCGGCCACGCCGGCGTTGATCGAGCGGGTTGAGCCGAACTGAGAGATCGACAGCACTTGGGCGGCCGCGGCCCTTGCCTCGGGCGATAGTCCTGGGCCCTCCTGGCCGAACCGCAGCACGCAGCGCTCGGCAGCTCCGCGGTCTCCAGGGGCTCGGCTCCGGGCAGGTTGCCGACGCCCACGATCAGCAGCCCCTTGGCCCCCGCCCAAGCGGCTAGGTGCTCCACCGAGGCGTGGTGGTGGACGTGCTGGTACATGTCGGTCATCATCGCTCCCCGCCGGCTTCCAGCGCTTCGGGCGACTCGCTCAGGGGCCGGCTCACGGCGCCGGCACCAACCCGGGCCGCGAACGGCAGAGTTCGGCCCAGCGGGCTCGGGCGCCGCGATGGGGCTCATCGGTCGCCGCGGCGTCCAGGGCGGCCGGACGTACATGGCCGTCCTCGGCGAGCCGGGCTACTACAGAGCCCAACTGTTCCCAGTTGGCTTCGACGACCGCGGGGCCGGAACGCAGCACCTCCAACACGGCCACTTCCGAGGGTGACAGGCCTGCGAGCAGCCTCCCGATCGGCCGCTGCGCGAACCGCACTTGTTGCCACGGCACCGGTGCTCGTCCAGGCACGGCGGCCAGGTACGTCGATGGAACCTGCGAGGTGAGGCCCAGCCAGTGCGCCGCCGCCACACCCGCCGGGCCGGAGCCGGGGCCTCCGATAGCCAAGGCGACCTCCTCTGCGCGAGGCAGCGAGACGCCCAGCGGGGTGGGTGCGCCCTTCCAATAGGTTCCCTTGGGTAACTACTGACCTGTCTAGCCAGCGGCAATCCCGAAGCAGGCCACGACGACCACGGCTAGCACGATCAGCAGCAGTCCAAGCTTGGACGCTGGCTGCACACGCGGCAGGGTTTCACCACGGCGAGTCGTTCAGCGCCTGTTCAGCCAACGCTGATAGGGCCACCAGTCCCACAGCGGCAGCGATCAGCACCCCGAACGCGACAGCAAGAGTTGTCTGCCAGAACCCGAGCGGATCGCGGCCCGTGGTGAGCATCTGTGCCGTCACGGGCGATGGCGCATCGCCCGTGACCTGCTCGGCAGTCGGTGCCGGGGCGTCGGTGCCGGGTTGGGGGCCGTCGTAGTGGTCGATGCTGGTGCGTCCACCGTCGGCCACCTTGTCACCCCAAGTGCCGTCTGTGCGGCGCCAACGCTTCTTGTGGCGACCTGTCGGGTCGGGCTGCCAGAACTCGTGATCGGGCATGGTGGCTTCCTCCGCTGCCTGTTGGCGTTCCGCACCGTAGACGGTGAGGCCGAGGAGGCTCAAATCCCCCGCCCAAACGCGTGATCGCGCGACAATGACAGAAGCCGCCGGGCTAGACCCCGAGCGGCTTCTAGACAGATTTTCGCTACCCGGAAGGGAGTTACGAAATCCGATGAACTCGGACAATATCTTAGATGCGCGCGGTCCTAGACGCAAGCATCGGCTCGGGTTCACCACCGAACGATTAGGGCATCTGCGATGCTTGGACGTGGCTGTTCGGGCCGCGCTGCGAGCCCGCGAAGCGACCCGGCGACTAGAAGCCGACTATCGCAGCGGGCGACGTAAGCGGCCCGGCTGGATTCACGTGCCGGTAGAACCGGCGAAGCCCGGCGAAGTGCAGATCCTCAGCCGTCGGGTCTACGTCGGGCCGACGCTGGAGGACTTGCAGGAGCGTTGCCACGATCCCGCTTGATGCCGAGCACCGCGTCGGTGGCTTGCTCCAACTGAGCGAGCGTCAGGACGGGCTCTTCGGTGGTCGGCTCTGTCGGATCGGGCATGGTGGTCACTATAGATGGCCACCCGAGGTGCCTGCCAGATGGGGGTTTGACACGCGTGTAGTTACAGGACTGGCATACAGCGCAGGGCGCGCCTACAATGCGAGAGCCGGAGTGGTCCCACGATCACCCTCCTGTTGGTCACAGGGATGTGGGGCTGCTCCGGCTCTCCCGTTCATCACCACCGACAGCGGTTAGAACGATCTACACACTAACTTGCAAACAACAGATGTGCAAGTTCCGAGCATTCTTCAGTTGCGGGAGCCGGTCAATTCTCGCCATGTCAGGGACCGGCCGTCCAGCATCTCGGCAGCTTCGCCCATCCGGTCCAGCACGTGAACCTTGCGCCGGTTGTAGCGGAACGAATGCTCGATCACGTACCGGTGGAGATGCTCCGGGCTCCAGTAGTGGTAGGTGCCGATCCAGGTGCGCTTCAGGTGGCTCCAGTAGTTCTCGATCCCGTTGGTGTGAGCATCGCCGCGCACGTACTCGCGGGCACCGTGTTCGACGGTGGAGTGGCTATAGCCCATCGACGCCAACGGCAGATAGGAGCGCCACTCGGCGGTGAACACCACCGCACCCGGCTGAGCTGTTTCGGAAACGATCCCGGTAAGCGACCGGGCCGACGCGTCCGGCACCGGCACCGCCACAACGGTGCTAGTGGGCCGATCCTTCACACCGGTGACGGCGACCTTGTGAGCCGTCGAACGGCCCCGCTGGTCACCGATCTCGGCGCGGCGGCGGGCGTGCATGTTGCGGGCCTTGCCGCCGATGTAGGTCTCATCGACCTCGGCCGGCCCGTCGAAGCCCGGCATCTGCCCTTCAGCGAGCGCGGCCCGGATGCGGTGAGAGAGATGCCATGCGGTCTTCTGGCACACCCCCAGATCAGCAGCCAACTGCACCGACGATCGGCCCTTCGGGTTGGCGACGATCAGGAAGATCGCTAGCAGCCACGTCCGGCAGCCGAGCTTGGAATCGTGCATGAGGGTGTGCGACTTGACGCTGAAGTGCTTGCGGCAAGCCTTGCAGCGGTACGGCATCGGGCGGCGGCTGGCAACCTTCGACACGCGGTCGATGTCGCAGTGCGGACAGACCGGTCCATTCGGCCAGCGGCGACTCTCAAACCAGCGCTCGGCAGCGGTGTCGTCGGGGAATCGGCGGAAGAACTCTGCGATGCTCATCCCCGTGCGAACGATCTGATGGGGTTGCTTGTTCATGTCCCCATGAATCCACAGGGGTGTGACATCCAATCTGTGCCCCGACCTTGACTTTGGCTAGGCAGGTCAGTAGTTGCCTTCCCTTGCGGACACGGGCCAGCCCCCCGCCGGCGGCCAGACGAGAGAAGGCCGACTCGACCGCGCTACGTGGCCCGCTGACGTCGCGCACCGCGACGAACGAACTCTCCGGCAACATCGCCACATGGCTGGCGACGCGCTGCGACACCGAACCTCTCATGCAAGTAAAGCGTAACATCTTCCTAGCAAGACATCCATATCAGTAGTTCCAGAGAACCCCAATTCTTCTTGTGCGTTTGGATTCGTGTGAACTCGACAACTTGGCGGGACGATCCGTGGAACATGTTCTGTGCGTTTGGATTCGTGTGAACTCGACAAACACAATCTCGACAACTGGTTCGCGGATCGTCGGGAAGGATTCTTCGCAGATTTGTTTTGTGCGTTTGGATTCGCGTGAACTCGACAACATGGACCATGGCAGACAGAAATCTTGATATTCTTCAGTATATGAACGAGAATCTCGGAGCTGCCGAGCCCCGAGGCCGGGGCCGCCCAACCCACCGGGACGTGTACCACCGGCTCCGTGTCCAAGTCGACGAGCTACGGGACCGTATGGGTGGACTGCCGCTTCCCGAGGAGGCCGCCGGCATCTGGCAGGCCATTTGGTACGAGGAGGCCCACCACTCCACTGCCATTGAGGGCAACACGCTGGTCCTCAAGCAGGTGGAGCGACTGCTTGGCGAGGGCCGGGCCGTAGGGAACCAGGAACTGAGCCAGTACCTGGAGGTCAAGGGCTACGGGGCCGCCGCTGAGTGGGTATACCACCAGGCGCTCCGGCCCGAGGGGCTTTCGGAGCACGGCAAGGTAGTAACGGTTGCTGAGGTGCGCGAGATCCACCGTGCGGCGATGGCCCCGGTATGGGAAGTGGCACCCCATCCCCAAGCCACTGATCGAGAAGCGCCAGGCCGCTACCGCGAGCACGAGATCCACCCGTTTCCCGGCGGCATGGAGCCCGTGTCGTGGCCGCTCATTGCTGGTGAGTTGACCGCGTGGGAAGACCAGGTCAACTCGCTCGACCGGGGCTCCCAGATGTTCCCGGAGGCGCTCGCGGCGGTCCATTGCCGTTTCGAGCACATCCACCCGTTCATCGACGGAAACGGCAGCGCGGGACGGCTCGTGCTCAACCTGATCCTCGTGCGCCTGGGATATCCGCCCGTGGTAATCTACAAGCGCGACCGGTTGCGGTACCTACGAGCGCTCCAGAAGGCCGATGACGGCTACTTCAGCCTGCTAGGCGAGATGCTCGCCCGGGCCATACTCCACAGCCTCTACCGGTTCGTGCTGCCCGCAGTTGCAGGACCGGCCCGGTTGGTGCCGCTTGAAGCGCTGGCCACGCCAGAGTTGAACACGGCCGCCTTGCGAGGGGCGGCGGGACGAGGCAGGCTACAGGCCACCCGGGGAAGCGGTGGACGCTGGCGCAGCTCCAAGACCTGGGTGGAGGAGTACAAGGAGACCCGCTACCAGCGGGCCTGAGTCCGGCGTCTCTTTCCACCCGGCGTCTCTTTCCAGCACGGATCGAACTGGTCGCCGCTAGGTCTCCGAAGCGGGCGGCGGGGCCCAGCGGCGGATCCAGGCGTGCATGGCTATCCCGGCGGCTACGCCGGCGTTGATCGGCCACGTTGCGCTGATCGCCGCCTCTGAGCAGCTCAGGATCGAGGTGGTCGCCCTCGGGCCAGGGCTCGGGGTGCGGGCCGACGCCGACCTCCTCGCTCACCGCGCTCCCCGCCGAGAGCGTCCCTCGAACACCGCGACCACGGTACAAGCGGCGACTCGCCCGAACCGGCTCCATCCGGTCGAACCGGGCCCATCCCGCCGGAGGAGAGCCATCTAGTGTCTGAGGCGGTGAAGCTCTGGGTCTCAAGGCGCGGCACACGCCGCCAGCCCTATCTGGTGAAGGGTGCTCCCAAGGACGCGTGGGGTCGCTTCTGGGTCGGGCTGGGCGTGTTCGCACTGGTGATCGGCGGGGGAGCCTTCGGCTACCACCAGCTCGGGCTCACGGTGGGGGAGGCCCTCTACCAGACCGTTATCACCGTCACCACCGTGGGCTACGGCGAGGTCGGCACCATCACCGACAGTTACCGGGTGTTCACGATCCTGCTCATCGTGTTCGGAACCGGTACGGCCCTCTACACGCTGGGAGTTCTCATAGAGTCGCTGTTCGAGGGCCGGCTCGACGACCAGATCCGGAGGCGGCGCATGCAGAAGCAGATCGATCGGCTGAGCGGCCACGTCGTGCTGTGCGGCTTCGGCCAGGTCGGAAGGGCCATCCACCGCGAGCTGGCCACCGCGGGCCGCACCGTGGTGGTGGTCGACCGCAGGGAGCTCGACGACCTCGGGCTGCCGCTCAACGTCGTGGGTGAGGCCACCGAAGACGACGTGCTCGTGGCGGCCGGCCTGGAGCGGGCCAGCGTCCTGATCCTGGCCCTCGACTCCGATGTCGACAACCTCTACGTGGCCCTGACAGCCCGCTCTATGTGTCCGGGCCTGTTCATCGTGGCCCGCTCCAACAACTCCTCCGCGGAGCCGAAGCTCCGCCAGGCCGGTGTGGACCGGGTGGTCAACGCCCACGAGATCGGCGGCTCCAGGATGGCCGCGCTGGTGCTGCAGCCCGACGTGGTCGATTTCCTCGGCGTGGTCATGCACGACGAGGATCTCGCGGTGCGCCTAGCTGAGACCGCGGTCACCGCGGACGGCCCGTTCGCAGGCCGGGCGCTCGCGAAGTGCAAGATTGCCGAGTCCACCGGCGCGACCGTTCTGGCGGTTCGCCGCAACGAGTCCTTCGTGACCGACCCGCCGGACCATTTCGTGCTGGCGGCCGACGACGTGCTGATCGTGCTCGGCACCAAGCCGCAGCTCGCCGAGCTCAGCTCCAAGGCGGGCGCCAGGGCTCGGGCCGAGGCGGAGGTGCCGGCCGTCGTGCCGGGCGGGCCTCGGGGCTGGCGACGCTTTGGCGGGGCCCGTCCGAACCGGTAGCCTGTGCGGCGCTGTCGGGGATGGTGTAATAGGTAACACAGCTGGTTCTGGTCCAGCCATTGGGGGTTCGAGTCCTCCTCCCCGAACCCGGCGCTATGCTGCGCCCGCCCGCGGGACCCGCGGTGTGCACCTGCCCCGTTCGTCTAGCGGCCTAGGACGCCACCCTCTCAAGGTGGTAGCACGGGTTCAAATCCCGTACGGGGTACTCTCTTGCGCCGGCTGGCTGAGCCGGGCCTGTCGGTTGGTCAGGCCGGCTGGTTGAGTTCGATCATGTTGCCGGCCGGGTCGAAGAAGAACGTCTGTCGTGCCGGCGTTCCCGGCAGCGGCCTGGGGTCGGCCACCTCCACGCCCCGCTCCCGCAGCTCGGCCACCGCGGCGTCGATGTCGTCCACCTTGAAGGCCCAGTGCTGGCCGGCGGGCGGGACCCAGCCCTCGACCTCGATGAGGTGCACCTCGCCGCCGCCGGGGCTGCGCAGCCAGCGGCCGTTGAAGCCGAAGTCGGGGCGGGGCAGCACGGCCATGCCCAGCACGTCGGTGTAGAACGGCGCCGCGACCTCCGCGTCAGCGACGTTGATCGACACGTGGTGCACCGGCCCGAGTTCCACCTCAGCCACGCTAGCCGCCCGCGCGGCTGAGTAAACCGCCACGCGGTGAAACACCTTGATTCCCGCTCTTGTTCGCTGCGCTCACGGGCCGCTCGGGCCACGGCCTCGCTCAGCGCCCTACGAATGTCCTCGGTGAACTGCGGCCTATCCGCTCGGCCTCTCAGCGCCGCTGGCAGGCGGGGCACCAGGTGGTTCCCCTGGCGTCGACAACCCGGCGGCGCAACTCTGTGCCGCAGCGCTCGCACGGCTCGCCGGCCCGGCCGTAGCAGCGCAGGTGGTGCTGGTTGCGGCCCGACGCGCCGTCCAGCGCGGCGTAGTCGCGCAGCGTCGTGCCGCCGTGGCGCAGTCCCGAGGCCAATGCGGTGCGGATGGCGTCGGCCAGCCGGCCGGCACGGGGCTTCGACAGGTGGCGGATCGCGGGGTTGACGCCCGCCAGCCACAGCGCCTCGTCGGCGTAGATGTTGCCCACGCCCGCCACCGGCCGCTGCGACAGGAGCTGCGTCTTGATGCAGCGCCGGCTGGCCCGCAGCGCCTGCCACAGGCCCTCGCCGGTGAACTGCTCGCTGAATGGCTCGGGGCCGAGGCGGTTGAGCGTGGCGATGGTCTCATAGCAGCCCGCTGACACCACGTGCACCCGGCCGAACCGGCGCACGTCGTGCAGCGTGAGCGCATCGTCGTCATCGAGCCGCCACCAGGCCCGCAGGTGCGGGTGCGCTAGGTCGACGGCGGGGGACACCGCGAGCCTGCCGGTCATGCCAAGGTGGATGACAAGCTCGCATCCGGACTCGCTGGCGTCGTCGAGATCGACAATCAGGTACTTGCCGCGGCGGCGCACCCCCGTCACGTCGCAGCCGACTGCCTCGATCGCGGACGCAAACTTCGCCGACGGGTGGGAGCCCGCTTCGGTGATGGAGCAGCCCTCCAGCCGCGGCTGCAACTGGGCTCGAATGGTCTCGACCTCGGGAAGCTCGGGCACGGGCCGCAACGTATCGGAGCGGACCGCCCCCGGCATCGATCCGGTCGCGCCAGGCAACCCCGCCGCGGAGAACCGATGCGGCGGTGCCAGCCGGGGAGGGTCAGGCCGCGGCGGTTGATCCGGACGCGCCCTGCACGATCACGTCGATCAAGTCGATGAATTCGGGCCGGTTCCTGAAGTGCTCGGCCTGCTCGCCCCTCCAGGGTTCAATCAGCTCCTCGGGATCGAACCCGGCCCGCTGCCAGGCGGTGGCGATCACTCGCAGGGCCGAGTCCACCTCCGGAGAAGCAGCCGCGAGGGCCGCGGCCGCCATCGCATCCACGTCGATGGTCTCGCTGCTCACCAGGGGACGGCGAATGGTGGAGATCCGGAACCTGATTGCCTCGGCAGCGATGCGAGTGTGGTTCATGGGCGACGCCTCTGACTCCAGCTTTCCCAGAATAGTTCGGTATACACAAATTAGCTTTATCCACAGCCCAGGTGGTGGACCCTCGTGGGATCGTGGACCCTCGTGGGGTGGTGGACCCTCGCGGGGTGGTGGACCCTCGTGGGATCGTGGACCCTCTCAGCGCCGGCGGGGGCAGCAGCCGTCCGGGCAACTGTCGGGGCCGACGCCGAGGCGGCCCAGCGACCGGCGCCCGACGCCAGGGTCGAGACGCTCCTCGACCAACTCCTGCCACATGGCCACGAAGCGGTCGTCGGGCCGGGTTCCGGGAGTCTCAGCCCGAGCCAGCCGAAGGCCAAGCTCCTCCGCGGTGCCGGCCGCCACTACGTCGAGATCCCACATGACCTCCATGTGGTCGGTGACGAAGCCGATGGGGGCCAGCACCGCGGCCGCGGCGCCCTGGCCCGACAGCTCCCGCAGGCAGTCGTTCACGTCGGGCTCCAGCCACGGCACCGAGGGCGGGCCGCTGCGGCTCTGCCAGGCCATGGTCCAGGACTCGAAGCCGGCACCGTCGGCCACTAGGCGGGCGGCCTCGCGCAGCTGGCGCTCGTAGTCGCAGCCCGCGGCCACGGCCAGCGGGATCGAGTGGGCTGTGAACACGAGCCCAGCCCCCGGTCTGACCTCGGCGGGAAGGCTCCGGCGGGCCTCGACGACCGCGTCGGCGAAGGGCGCTACGAAGCCCGGGTGGTCGTAGTAGGCGCGGGCCTTGTCGATCGCGGGCGCGGCTCCGCCCACGGCGGCCCGGGCGGCCGCGATGTCCTCGAGGTACTGGCGGCAACCCGAGTACGACGAGTACGCGGAGGTCGCCACGGCCAGGGCGCGGCGGCGCCCGGCCGCGGCCATCTCGGCCACGGTGTCGGCCAGATAGGGCGCCCAGTTGCGGTTCCCCCAGTACACCGGCAGATCGCGGCCCGCCGCTGCGAGCCTGCCGGCCAGCGCGGCCCGCAGGCGGCGGCACTGGGCGTTGAGAGGGCTCACGCCGCCGAAGTGGTGGTACTGCTGGGCCACCGCGGCCAGGCGCTCGGCGGGGATCGTCCGTCCGGCGGCGACATTGGCGAGGAAAGGCTCTACGTCGGAGGGACGCTCAGGTCCCCCGAACGACACCAGCAGCACAGAGTCGTACGCGGTCGCGGTCATCCCCAGCTAATCCACAGCTTCACCGGCAGTTTTCCACAGAGTTCTCCACGAGCGGTCATCCCCAGCTAATCCACAGCTTCACCGGCAGTTTTCCACAGAGTTCTCCACGAGCGGCCATCCCCATCTAGTCCACAGCTTCACCGGAAGTTTTCCATACGATTTCCACAGAACGTCACAGGCGCCGCGGTGCCGGGCTCACTCCAGCACGCCGAAGCTCTCCAGGTCCTCGTCGAGCGTCGAAAGGATGTGGTCGATCGTCGACTGCCGGGTGCTGCGGCGGGTCTGCGCGAACGCGGTGCGACGCACGTAGCCGGCCAGCGCGCCGGCTCGCGCGATAGCGGTCTCCGCAAGTTTGCCGGCCGGGACGACCTCGTCGAGATAGCCCACGTCGGCGGCGCCGCGGGGTGAGTAGACGGTGGCCAGAGCCGTCGCCGCGGTGAAGTGCCGGGAGCCGATGCGGTCCCGGGCCAGCTCCACCGCGAAGATCGGCAGCGGCATGCCGATGGACACCTCGTTGAGGCCGATCTTGGCATCGATATCGGCGCCTATGCGCACATCGCTGGCCAGCAGCATGATCGCGCCGAAGGCGAGGGAGTGGCCGGTGCAGGCGGCCACCACCGGAATCCGCGCTCCGTAGACACGCATAGCCGTGCGGGCTCCCGCGGCCACCAGAGGTCGGGCCGCCTCGGGGCCCCGGCCCATGACGCTCAGGTCGAAGCCCGCGCTGAAGCGGCCCTCCCGGCCGACGATCACCAGCGACCCGGCGTTCGCCTCGGCGTCGTCGAGGGCGGCGTCGATCGCGGCGATCGTCTCGTAGCCCACGGCGTTGGCCTTGCCGTCATCGAGGCGCAGCACGGCGATGCCGTCGGTGACTTCATAGGAGGTGGCAGATGTCATGACCGCACGGTAGCGCGCTCATCAGAGGCCGAGCGGATAGGCCGCGAGTCGTGGTCTCAACACGACGTGGACAGCGAGGCCGTGGCCCGAGCGGCCCGTGAGCGCAGCGAACAAGCGCGGGAAACACAATGCCTCGCCGCGAGGTGTTACTGCCTGTCCGCGCGTGTGGCAGGCCGGCCCGACCGCTGTCGCCTGCCTGCTGCTGCCGCTCGTCGGCAGCGGACTTCGGTAGGATCGTGTCCATGACAGATACCGCCACAGTTTCTGATGCGGTGGCCCCCTCCGCCGAACAGGCCTCGGACGCGTCAGCCGAGGAAGTGCTGATCGTGACCGACGCGGCGAGGTCGGCCGTGCTGGCCATCCGCGGCCGCGAGGACGATGCCGAGGCGCTGGGGCTGCGAGTCGAGGTGACCGGCACCGCCGGAATCGACTACACCTACGACCTGGCCCTCGACCCGGTGTCGGAGGCTGCCGACGACGACCATGTCCACACCTCGGGCGGCCTTGCGGTGATCGTGCCCGACGCCAGCGTGAGCCGGCTCCGGGGCTCCACCCTGGACGTGCCCGCGGTGCCCGGTCAGGGCGGGCTGATGATCCGCAACCCCAACCGCCCCAATCCCCTTGGCGACATGGGCCGCCTGGAGCTGACCGGCGGGATCGCCGAGAAGGTGCAGCAGCTGCTCGATGTGAGCATCAACCCTGCTCTGGCCTCGCACGGTGGCTATGCCAGCCTGGTTGAGGTGCATGACGACGACTCGGTCGTGGTGACCATGGGCGGCGGCTGCCAGGGCTGCGCCATGAGCCAGGCCACCCTGTCCGACGGGATCAAGCGGGCCATCGTGGAGGCCATCCCCGAGGTGACCGAGGTGGTCGACGTGACCGACCACACCGCCGGGGAGAACCCCTACTTCAGCTAGCCCCGAGGCCCGCGCCGGAGGCCTGCAGCGGGACCGGTGGCCTACAGAAGCTCTGACTTGACGGTCGCCGCTATTCCGGTTGCGTCGAGGCCCAGGTCGGCCAGGATGGCGTCGGCCTTGCCGTGCGGCAGATAGTCGAGCGGCACCCCGAGCACGCGCACCCTGGGGGCCGTCCGCTCGGCGGCGTCGGCGGACTCCATGAGCACGTCGCGTATCGCCGAGCCCGCGCCCCCGCTGCGCAGTCCGTCCTCGACGGTCACCACCATCTCGTGTCGGGCTGCGTCGGCGAGCATCTCGTCGCACAGCGGGCTCACAGCCCGGGGATCCCAGACGGTGGCGTCCACCCCTTCGGCCGCTAGGAGCTCGGCGGCCTGCTCGCAGGCCTCCAGCATCTTGCCCACGCCGATCAGGCACAGCCGGCCGTCGCCGGAGCGGGCCCGCCGCGCCCGCAGCCCCGAGCCCACCGCATGCGGGCCGACGCTGCGGGCCGCGGTCTTGGGCCAGCGGATGGCGACCGGGCCGTCGGTCATTTCCATGGCGTCGAGCATCATCCGCTCCAGCTCCTGGAGCGACGACGGGGCCAGCACCCGCATGCCCGGAACCTTCGAGAGCAGCACCATGTCGAGGGTCCCGTGATGAGACGGCCCGTCCTCTCCGGTGATCCCGGCCCGGTCGATGCAGAACACCACCGGCGCCCGGTGAAGTCCGCAGTCCAGGTTGATCTGGTCGAAGGCCCGGCTCAGGAACGTGCTGTACACCGCGAAGAACGGCCGCAGCCCTCCCATGGCCATGCCGACGGCCGAGGTGACCGCGTGCTGCTCGGCGATGCCCACGTCGATGCAGCGGTCGCCGAAGTGCTCCCTGAACGGCAGCAGACCGGTGGAGTCGGGCATGGCCGCGGTGATGGCCACCACCTCGGGGTGAAGCCCGCCCAGCTTCACCATCATCTCGGAGAACAAGCCGGTGTAGGTGCCCGGCTTCACCTTGCCGACGTCGTGCATGTGCTTGACCTGGTCGTCCTCGGCCGGGCCGTAGCCCCGTCCCTTCTGGGTGAGCACATGGACCACGACCGGTCCGTCGAACTCGGCGGCGTTGGAGAGGGCCTCCTCGAGGCCGGCGATGTTGTGGCCGTCGAAGGGCCCCAGGTAGCGCAGCCCGAGGTTCTCGAAGAAGCCGGCCTCGTCCCAGAGCTCTCGCAGGGCGGCCTTCGACATCTTCATCCCGCGCTGGAGCGCCTCGCCCACCCAAGGCATGCGCTCGGCCACCTCCTCGAGGCGGTCCTGGCGGCGCATGATTCTGGGGTTGGACCGGAAGCGCACCAGGCTCTCGCCAAGCCGCGAGACGGTGGGCGCGTAGCTGCGGCCGTTGTCGTTGAGGACCACCACCACGTTGCGGCCGCTGTGACCGATGTTGTTGAGGCCCTCGAAGGCCATCCCGCCGGTGAGGGCCCCGTCGCCCACCACTGCGACGACCCGGCGCCGGGCGTCGAAGGTCTCGAAGGCCGTGGCCATGCCGTGGGCGTAGGACAGCACCGTGGAGGCGTGGCTGTTCTCGATCCAGTCGTGGGGCGACTCGGTGCGGGACGGGTAGCCCGACAGCCCCCCGGAGGTGCGCAGGCTGTCGAAGTCGGCGGAGCGCCCGGTGAGCATCTTGTGGACGTAGGCCTGGTGGCCGGTGTCCCAAAGGATCACGTCGTGGGGCGAGCGGAACACGCGGTGCGTAGCCACGGTCAGCTCCACCGCGCCGAGATTGGACCCGAGATGCCCGCTGCGGGCGGACACCGCCTCGATGATCCTGGAGCGGATCTGCCGGCAGAGATCGTCGAGCTCCTCGTAGGAGCGTTCCCGCAGGTCGTCGGGGCCAGTGAGCGTTTCGAGCCTCATCGCAGTTCCTCCTGTGCCGGGGCGGATCACGCAGGCGAGGGCGCCAGCCACGCCGGGAGCCTGCGGGCCAGCAGCACCCCCGCCGGGTAGGCGATCACGACCGCCAGCAGGCCTCCGACGGCGTCTATCCAGTAGTGGTTGGCGGTGACCATCACTGCGAACAGTGTAAGCCAGGGGTAGGCCGCCAGGGCCAGGCGCGTCCAGCGCCGTCGCAGCACCGGCCCCGCAGCCACCACGCACCACACCGCCCAGGCGATGTGCAGGCTGGGCATGGCCGCGTACTGGTTGGAGATTTCCATCATGGCGCTGGAGTTGAACGACCAGAACCCGCCCGGATCGACCAGGGTGTCGACGTAGGCGTAATTGAGGTCGCAGGCGCCGAAGGGGCCGCAGTTGTTGAGCAGGCGGGGCGGCATCAGCGGGTAGAAGGAGAAGCCGATCAGCGCCAGCACGGTGGTGATCGCCAGCACGGTGCGCTGCACGCCGTAGCGCACGGGATGGCGCCAAAACAGCAGGGCCATCACGCCGATGGTCACCGCAAAGTGGCAGAACCCGTAGAACAGGTTCCAGAACTGGACGAAGAGATCCCATTCGATGAACAGGTCCTGGATGCCCTTCTCGCCGAAGAGGTGAACAGCTCGCTCCAGTGCGATCATGTCGTAGGCGTTGTCGATGGCCGCCTGCTTGACCGAGTCGCCCAGGTCGGACCCGAACTGGTTGCGGATCAGCGTGTAGACCCCGTAGAACGCGCCGATGATGAGGGCCTCGCTCCACCAGTGCAGCCGGCCGCCCGACCAGCGGCCGGAGCTTTGGGAGCCGGCCGTCGAGTTCTCGTCCGACTCCGTGCCACCGCTGGTGTCAACGTCGGCGGCTCTCGAAGCCATCGCGTTACAGTAGTCGCTCATGCTCGACGCCGACCTTGTGAACCGGACGCTGGCCGCCGCGATGCGCACGGGGGCGGACTTCGCGGAGATCTTTGCGGAGGACAGGCGCTCGTCGTCGGCGATCCTCGACGACGGCCGGGTCGAGGAGGTCGTCTCGGGCCGGGACCGCGGCGCCGGCATCCGGGTGGTCGTGGGAGAGACCACGGGGTTCGCCCACACCGCGGACCTGAGCGACGCCGGTCTGGCCGCCGCGGCCGGCGCGGCCGCGGCCGCGGCCCGGAGATCAGGCGGCGCCGGACGCGTCGTCGAGGTGTCGGCGCTGGACGTGCCCCGGCCGCTCACCGTGCGGGTGCCCCCCGAGGACGTGCCCAAGTCCACGAAGGTGGCGCTGCTCACCGCGGCCGACGCCGCGGCGCGGTCGACGGGCTCGGCCATCACCCAGGTCTCGGCCCGCTACGGCGACGGCCGCCGCCGCATCCTCGTGGCCGACAGCGACGGGCTGTTCACCAGCGACGAGCAGGTGCGGACCCTGTTCTCGGTGTCGTGCGTGGCCACCGGCGACACCGGCATGCAGACCGGCCGCGAGTCGGCGGGCCGCACCGCCGGCTTCGAGTTGTTCGACCTCTACGACGTGGAGGAGATGGCCCGCCGGGCCGCCCGCCGGGCCCTCACCAAGCTCACCGCCCGGCCCGCGCCCAGCGGCGAGATGCCGGTGGTGGTCGGTCCCGGAGGCGGCGGGGTGCTGTTCCACGAGGCCTGCGGGCACGGCTTGGAGGCCGACCTGGTGGCCAAGTCGGCCTCGGTGTTCGCCGGGCGCATCGGCGAGCGGGTGGCCGCGCCGATGGTGACGCTCGTGGACGACGGCACCATGGCGGGGGAGTGGGGCCACTACGGCATCGACGACGAGGGCAAGCCCGCGGCTCGCAACGTCCTCATCGCTGACGGGGTGCTGACCGACTACATGTGGGACCGGCTCCGGGCCCGCAAGGAGGGCCGGGCCAGCTCCGGCAACGGGCGCCGCCAGAGCTACCAGCATCTGCCCATGGTGCGGATGACCAACACCTACATCGGCAACGGCGACGCCAACCCCGACGACATCGTGGCGGACACGCCCCACGGCGTGTACGTGGCGCAGCTCGGCGGCGGACAGGTGAACACCGCCACCGGCGACTTCGTGTTCGGCATGACCGAGGCCTACCTGATCGAGAACGGCCGGATCACCGCCCCTATCCGGGAGGGCAACCTCATCGGCAACGGCCCGGAGGTGCTTACCCGGATAGACGCTCTCGGCAACGACTTCGCCATGGGATCGCCGGGCACCTGCGGCAAGGACGGCCAGGGCGTCCCTGTGGGCGACGGCACGCCGACGCTGCGGGTGACCGCGCTCACCGTCGGCGGCACCGCCGCGTGAGCCCGGGCCGGCCGGCGATTCCAGAGCCGGGCGGCACCGCCGCGTGAGTCAGAGCCTGCTGGAGGTCGCGCAGCGGGCTGCCGGTTGGGCCGGCGGCGGCTTCGACGTGGAAGCCTTCGTGGCCCACGAGCGCGAGACCGAGGTGCGGGCCTACCGGGGCGAGGTCGAGTCGCTCACAGCAGCAACGTCGCGGGGGATCGGCGTGCGGGTGGTGCGGGAGGGGCGGCAGGGCTTCGCCTACGCCGCGGCCATCGACGACGACACCGTTCGCGAGACCTTCGAGGAGGCGCTGGACAACTCCCGCTTCGGCAGCGCCGACGAGTTCGCGGGCGTGGCTGAGCCCGACGGCGTGGCGCCCGCGCCCCTGGACCTCTACCGCTCGGAGCTGGCCGAGTTCCCGACCGAGGACAAAGTGGCGCTGGCACTGGAACTGGAGCGGGCCACCCTGGCCGCCGATCCTCGGGTGACCGGGGTGGAGTCGGCCGAGTACGCCGACTCGGTCTACGAGTCCGCGGTGGCCACGTCGCGCGGCGTGGCGGCCACCGCCCGGGAGACGGGCTGCTATCTGGCCGCGTACAGCCTGGCGACGGAGCGGGACGACACCCAGACCGGCTTCGGCTTCTCGGTCGGCCGGGATCCCGGCGAGCTGTCGGCGGAGACGGCCGGCACCGACGCGGCCGAGCGGGCCACGCGGCTGCTCGGCGCGGCCAAGGCCCCCACCCGCCGGCTGACCGTGGTCCTGGACCCGTACGTCACGGCCCGACTGCTCGGCATCGTGGGCGCGACCCTGAGCGGCGAGGCGGTGCTAAAGGGCCGTTCGCTGTTCGCGGACCGGATGCACGAGGCGGTCGGGGCATCGTCGCTGACGCTCGTCGACGACGCCACCGACCCGGACGCCTTCACCGCCTCGGCCATCGACGCCGAGGGCCTGGCCACCCGCCGCATCCCGCTGATCACCGGGGGCGTGCTCCAGGCCTTCCTCTACGACACCTACACGGCTCGGCGGGCCGGGGTCTCCTCCACCGGCTCGGCGGTCAGGGGCGGGTTCAAGGGCACCCCCGGAGTCGGCGCCCACGCCCTGCGGCTCACTCCCGGGACACGCTCCCAGCCTGAGATCGTGGCGGACATCGACGACGGCCTGCTCGTGCAGGGGGTCACCGGCCTGCACAGCGGCGTGAACGCGGTGTCGGGCGACTTCTCGGCAGGAGCGGAGGGCCTGCGCATACGCGGCGGCGAGACGGCCGAGCCGATCAGGGAGGTGACCATCGCGAGCACCATCCAGCGGCTGCTGCTGGACGTGATCGAGGTGGGCTCGGACCTGGAGTGGCTGCCGATGAGCGCGGCCGGGGTGACTGTCGCCATTGCCGACGTGACCATGTCCGGCACGTGAGCCTCTCCGCGTGCAGGTCCTGACGCCGGGCAGCCCCTCCCGGCACGCATCCCGGTCCGGCCCGTAGCCTCAACCGCGGTGCCGATCCTCCACGCGATCGTCCTGGGCGTCGTGCAGGGCCTCTCGGAGTTCCTGCCGATCTCATCCAGCGGCCACTTGGTCCTGGTCCGCTGGCTGCTCGGCTGGAACGAGCTGTCGGGCGAAGCCGCGACCGCCTTCGACGTAGCCGTGCACGTCGGCACCTTGATCGGCGCGGCCGCGTATCTGCGGCGAGACATCGCCACCTACGCGGCGGCGGCTCTCGCGCCTGTCCTGGGACGGGGGCCGCTCGGGCCCGACGGCCGCATCGGCTGGTCCCTGGTGGTGTCGGCCGTGCCGGCGGGCGTGGTGGGCGTGGTCGCGGGCGACGCTCTGCGGGGCTCGGGCGGGGTCGTGTCGGTGGCGGTGGCGTTGATCGTCTTCGGGCTGCTGCTGGGCGCGTCCGACCGGCTGGCGCAGCGGCGGGGCACGCAGGACTTCGGCATCGGCCATGCCTTGGTGATGGGCGCCGGCCAGGCGCTGGCGCTGCAGCCGGGGGTGTCGCGCTCCGGTGTGACGATGACCTTCGCCCGGGCGCTCGGATACGACCGCGAGGCGGCGGTGCGGCTCGCCTTCCTGATGAGCCTGCCGGTGATTGCCGGTGCCGGCGTGTACGGCCTGTTCGGGCTGAGCGTCGGTTCGTCTCTGTGGCCGGCGCTGGTGTGGGGTGCGGCGGCGTCGATGGTCACCGGGTGGGTGGCGGTGTGGGGCACCACGCAGATCGTGGCTCGGGTGGGTCTGCGGCCCTTCGTCCTGTATCGGGTGATGGCCGGATGCGCTGTGCTCGCCCTGGCGGCCATATCCTGGCGCTGACGCCTCCTGTCGCCGTCGCCGAGGTAGGCGTCACTGAGATCCTTGCGAGGCTGGGCCCCTGGGGTCGTTGGCCCCAGGAATCTCGCTCAACCGGGCGGGGCCGACGCCGGATGGGGGACGAGAACCAGGATCACGCCCCCCGTTGTGAGCGCGTCGACGGTGGCGTCCACCTGCTCGGCGGGCACCGCCACGACCACCTCGCCTTCTCCAGTCTCGACCACCGGCGCCCCCAGCACGACCGCGGCGCCGTCGAGTATCGCATGGACGTCCACCGCGTCGCCCACCGCGAACACCGCGCTGTCGACGGGAATGGGCACGCCGCGGGTGTGGGGCGGAAGCAGGCCTGCCGGCCCGGCCGGAGGGGTCGCCGTCACCGCCGGAGTCGGGCCGGAGGGGTCGTCGCTGAGGGCGGCGAGAACGGCCAGCGCCGCCGCGCCCGCGGCAGCCCAGCGAAGCCATCGATGGCGATACAGCATGGTCTGAAGCCGCCCGGACGCACGGCGGCTGCGTGCGGACGGTCTGGCGGGCGGCGGGGAACTGCGGAACGGCCCTGGGCGCGGACGGGGCGCATCCAGGCTGTGTGCGGCGGGTCTGGTGGGCGACATCGAACCTCCTGGTGAACGACCGAGCGCGGTCCAGCGGGCGTTGCGGTGGCCCCTGGGCCCGGGAGATGCCCCAAACCCGCAGGGACGGTCGCCAGAAGCGACGAGCCGCGGCCTCGGCGCCGACGGTGGCGCGGGTCGCGACGAGCGGTCGGGACGCTACGAGGTGGGCGTCGAGGTGCCGGCGCCGGCCTTCGCTCGCCGCGCGTCGGAACTCGCGCCCGAGGACGATGAGTCCTTGGTCGACGAGTCCCTCGAGGACGATGAGTCCTTGGTTGACGGGTCCCTCGAGGACGATGAGTCCTTGGTTGACGGGTCCCTCGAGGACGATGAGTCCTTGGTTGACGGGTCCTTCGGGGACGATGGATCCTTGGTCGAGTCCGACTCCCGTTCCTTGCGCCGCTCTCGGGCGTTGGCGCCGTGGTCGTTCTTGTAGAAGCCGTCCCCCTTGAAGGAGATGGCCACCCCGCTGAACACCTTCTTGACCGGACCCTCGCCCGGCGCGACGCACTCGGCCGGCGCAACCTCGGCCAGACACACCGTCAGCGCCTCGTCGCTGAACGACTGCCTCACCTCGAACTGCGTGGAGCAGCGCTCGCAGCGGTAGTCGTACATCGGCACAGCGGCGAAGGATAACGCCGCCTCGAAACGGCGACACCGCACCCCCGCAGAGTCCTTCCGCTCCGACACGCTCGCCCAGCCGCATCTACGATGCCGGCGTGACGGTGTGGATGGTCGTGGCCTTCGGCGTTGCCTATGCGGCTGGCATGTTCCCCACCGCGGTGCTGGTGGGACACAAGATCGGCCACGACCCCACCAGCGAGGGCTCGGGCAACCCGGGGGCCACCAACATCTACCGCATCGGCGGACGTCTCGCCGGCGTCGCGGTGGCCCTCGGCGACATGGCCAAGGGCGCCCTCCCTGTCGGCGTCGCCCTTCTGCTGTGGGACCGGCCCGAGGCGATGGCGGCCTGGGTCGGCGCCGTGGCCGGTCACGTGTGGCCGGTCCTGAGGCGGTTCCGGGGCGGCAAGGGGATGGCGACCGCGGGCGGGGGCGGCCTGGTGCTCGATCCGATCATCGGGCTGATCTGCGTGGTGGTGTTCTTCGGAGTGGTGCGCCTGACCAGGGTGGCCGCGCTCGGCTCCCTCGGCGTTGGCGTCGTCTACCCCGTGCTGGCCCTCGTGTTGGGATGGCCGGGGCCTGAGGTGATCGTGGCGGCGGTGGTGATGGGGGTGATGGCCATGCGGCACCACGGCAATATCGTGCGGCTGTGGCGCGGCACCGAGCGGAGGCTGAAGACGTGACTCCGCGCCCCGCAAGAGCCAACCCGGCCGCGGCGTCCGGCCGGCTGCGATGATCCCCCTGGAGGAGGCCCGGGCCTACGTGCTGGCCCGGGTCGAGGCGCTGCCCGCTCGCAGGGTCCCCCTGGAGGAGACTCTGGGCCTGGTTCTGGCCGAGCCGGTCTCGTCGTCCGAGCCCATTCCGGCCTTCGCCAACACCGCGATGGACGGCTACGCCCTAAGGGCGGCCGACACTGTCGGCGCACCCGTGGAACTGGAGGTCGTTGGGACCATCGGGGCCGGCGACGACGGCTCCCTGCGCGTCGGGGCGGGCCAGGCGGCCCGCATCATGACGGGGGCGCCCATCCCGCCCGGAGCGGACGCGGTGGTGAAGGTGGAGCTGACCAGCCCGGCCGGCGGCGCCACCGAGCGCGTGAGGGTGGAGGTTTCTGTCACGGCCGGCAACCATGTTCGCCATCCGGGCGAGGACGTCGCCGCCGCCGAGCGGGTGCTCGAGGCCGCCATGGTGGTGACGCCGGGCCGGGTCGGTCTGCTGGCCGCCGTCGGCGCTTACGAGGTCGCCGCGCACGGCCGGCCCCGGGTGGGCGTGCTGTCCACCGGCGACGAGCTCGCCGACACGCCCGGCCCGCTGAGGAGGGGCCAGATCCGCGACACCAACCGCCGCACGCTGCTGGGGCTGGTGTCGGAGGCCGGCTTCGAGGGCGTGGACCTGGGGATCGCCCCCGACCGCCCCGACGACATCTCTGGGGCGTTCCGGGCCGGCGCGGCGGAATGCGACGCGGTCCTGTCGTCGGGGGGAGTGTCGATGGGCGACTTCGACTACGTGAAGGTGGTGCTGGACCGGATGGGCGACATGCGCTGGATGCAGATCGCCATCAAGCCGGCCAAGCCGTTCGCCTTCGGTATGGTCGACGGCACCCCGGTGTTCGGCCTGCCGGGCAACCCGGTGTCGTCGATGGTGAGCTTCGAGCTGCTGGCCAAGCCCGCGCTGAGGGCGATGGCGGGCCACGGTCCTGACGATCTCGGCCCGGCGCTGGTGAGAGCGGTCAGCGACGACAAGCTTCGCCGCGGGCGAGACGGCAAGACCCACTTTGTGAGGGTGGCCGCAACCCGAGACGAGCGGGGCGTGCTGCACGTAACCCGCTCGGGCGGCCAGGGCTCCCACCAGCTCGCGGCCATGACCAGGGCCGACGCCCTGGCGGTGGTGCCCGACGGCGCCCGGGCCGGCGTGGGCGACCCGGTCGACGTGATAGTGCTGTAGGGGCCATTCAGCGGGCGGCGCGTGGTTCCCCGCTCTTGTTCGCTTCGCTCACGGGCCGCTCGGGCCACGGCCTCGCCACGGCCTCGTGAGACTCCTGTGAAGCCTGAGTTCCACTGCTCGGCCTCTGGGGCCCCGCGGCCGCTAGCCTGCAGGGCGATGGCGCCACAGCTCATAGACGGCTTCGGGCGGGTCCACCGAGACCTCAGGATCTCGGTCACCGACCGGTGCAACTTCCGCTGCACCTACTGCATGCCCGCAGAGGGGCTTGAGTGGGTGCCCCGCGACGAGCTGCTCACCTTCGAGGAGATCGCCCGGGTGGCCCGGATCATGGTCGAGCGCTATGGCGTCAACGGCATCCGCCTAACCGGAGGCGAGCCCACCGTGCGGGCCAACCTGCCGGCGCTGGTTCAAATGCTGGCCGAGCTCGGCACGGACCTCGCCATGACCACCAACGGGGTGTCGCTGCCCCTGCTGGCCGGGAACCTGCGGGCCGCGGGCCTTCGTCGAGTCAACGTCTCATGCGACTCGCTGCGCACCGACCGCTTCGCGGAGATCACCCGGCGCGACGCCCTCGCCCGGGTGCTCGAGGGCATCGACGCGGCGCGCGACGCCGGCTTCGATCCCGTGAAGGTCAACTGCGTGGTGATGCGGGGGGTAAACGACGACGAGATCGCCGACTTCGTCGACTTCGGCCGCAGCAAGCGGGTCGAGGTCCGCTTCATCGAGTTCATGCCCCTCGATGCCGACGGCATCTGGACCAACGACCTCGTGGTTCCAGTGAACGAGATCCTGGCCCGGGTCAACGAGGCCAGCCCGGTCGAGCCGGTTGAGCGCACTTCGGCGCCGGCCAGCCGCTATCGCTTCGCCGACGGATCGGGCCATGTGGGCATCGTCTCCTCGGTCAGCGACTCCTTCTGCTCGACCTGCGACCGGGTGCGCCTCACCGCCGACGGGCAGTTCCGCAACTGCCTGTTCGCGGTGACCGAGACGGACCTCCGCGCCCTGCTGCGCGCCAGCGCCGACGACGACGAGATCGCGGCCGCGCTGGAGGCGTCGGTAGCGTCGAAGTGGGCCGGTCACCAGATCAACAGGGTGAACTTCATCAAGCCCCGTCGCTCGATGTCGCAGATCGGCGGCTGAGGGCCCGCGACGCGGGTCCAGCAGAGGTCGGAGGCTGAGCATTGGGTTTCACCCATCTCGACCCGCAGGGCCGCGCCCGGATGGTGGATGTGTCGTCGAAGGAGCCCACGCACCGCCGGGCCGTCGCTAGGGGCCGGGTGCGAATGGCTCCCGAGGTGGCCCAAGCGCTGCGCCAGGGAGAGATCGGCAAGGGCGACGTGCTGGCCGTGGCCCGGGTGGCGGGAATCCAGGCCGCCAAGCGGACTTCAGAGCTCGTGCCGCTGTGCCACGGCCTGGCCATCAGTTCGGTTGCCTTGGACTTTGAGGTCTTCGACGACTCGGTGGGCATCGAGGCGAGCGTGGAGACGATCGACCGGACCGGCGTGGAGATGGAGGCGCTGACCGCGTGCAGCGTGGCCGCGCTGACCGTCTACGACATGTGCAAGTCGATGGACCGGTCCATGACGATCGGCGACATCGCACTGTGGGAAAAGACCGGCGGGAGGTCCGGCACGTATCGCCGCGAGGAGCCGTGAGCGCCGGTTGACCATCGGGCACCGGTCGCGGTGAGGAACCGTGAACATCGCCCGGTAGAAATCGATCACCGGAAGACATCCACCACTTCGCTGTTGTCGCCTGACATTCTTTAGGGAGCCGTCGTCTGCATGTACGGGTCATCGAAGCGGCGTGCGGTGCGCATGGTGCGCATCCGCGGGGGCATCGGCGTCTCGACCCGATCTAACGAGGAGGAAACCGATCTGTGACTCTGATCGTGCTGACGGTGCTGGCGACGGTGTGGCTCGGATACTTCGCACTGTGGCATCGCGAGAGGCGGGCGGCCCAGCCGATGCGCCACGACGCAACCATCCACTTCAACCGCTCCATCAACGGCGTGGGGCGCGGGCCTGCGCTGCCCGCGGGTGTCGGCGGGGGAGCCAAGCCCCGGGGCGAGATGTTCGAGGCGCCGCGGACTCCGCAACAGGCCCTTTCCCGCCGCCGCCGGGTGGCCGCGGTGCTCATAGCAGCGGCGGTCGTCTCTCTGCTGGCCGTGCCCGTTCTCGGGGCGGCCTCCCTGGCCGTTCACCTGCTGGCCGACCTGGCCCTGCTGATGTTCGCCTTCGGCGCCGTCCGCCGCCGGCAGCCCGCGGTGCCGGCCATGGCTGAGGTGCGGGTGCTCTATCCGCAGCGGCTGGCGCCCGGCAACGCTGTCGTAGCGCCGCTGAGGCGAGTCGTCAACGGCTGAAGCGGACCCAGTGATCCATGTCTTCATCGGCACCAAGGCGCAGTACATCAAGATGGCGCCGGTGCTGCGGCGCATGGATGCCGCCGGGGTCGACTACCGCCTGATCGACTCCGGCCAGCACGCCACGCTGGCAGAGTCCTACCGCAGCGAGTTCGGCCTGCGGGACCCCGACTATCGCATGGGAGGCGACGGCGACGTCGTGTCGATACCCCAGGCTCTGCTTTGGGCACTGGGTCTGTCGGGACGTCTGCTGTCGCGGTCGAGGCTTCGCAACGAGGTCTTCGGCGGTCACGGCGGCGTCTGCGTCGTTCACGGCGACACCCCGACCACGCTGCTGAGCGTGCTGATGGCCAAGCGGGCGGGATTGGCCGTGGCCCACGTCGAGTCCGGGCTGCGGACCCACCGCCTGTGGCACCCGTTTCCCGAGGAGATCATGCGCGTGCTGGTGCCGCGGCTCTCCGACGTGTTGTTCGCTCCGGGTCCCGAGGCGGCGTCGAACCTGCGCCGCTCAAGGGTGAAGGCCAGGATCGTCGAGCAGCCCTCCAACACGGTGCTCGAATCATTGGGGGACGCCGTGGCGGCCGTACCCGGAGACGAGTGCGGCTCGGCCGGCGCTCGGCCGGCGGCTCCGGTGATAGTCACGATGCACCGGGTGGAGAACCTCCACCGCCGGGCGCGACGGGAGGCTTTGGTGGACATCGCGGCGGTGCTCGCATCCGAGATGCCGGTTCGATGGGTGCTGCACGGCCCCACCGAGCGCGCCTTGGCGGGGGAGCCCCGGCGTCGGCTGGAGGCAGCGGGCGTGGAGTTGGTGGGCCTGACGCCGCGCGGCGCGTTCCTGTCCATGGTGGCCGCGGCTCCCTTCATCGTCACCGACGGCGGCTCGATCCAGGAGGAATGCGCCGCGCTGGGTGTTCCCACGCTGCTGTGGTGCGACCGCACCGGACGCCCCGACGGTGTGGGCGAGAACGTGGTGATCAGCCGCTACGACAACCGGATTGTCGAGGAGTTTCTGCGCGACCCTCAGCAGCACCGGCGACCTCCTCGAATGCCGGAGGTCAGCCCGTCGGAGCAGATCCTCGCCGAGCTTGCCGCCTGGAGATGATCTCCGCCGCCGAGGCCGCCAGCATGTCGCGGGCGACCTGCACGAGCCGGTAGCCGCCGAACAGCACGGCCAGCGCGATGCCGGCTCCGTCGTCGCCGGCGGCCAGCAGGCCCACCAGGCTGACCTCGGTCACCCCGATGCCCTGCGGCGCGAACACCGCCAGAAACCCCAGCGCCCATGCCACCATGAACGCCCCGCCGGCGTGTAAGAGCCCGAATCCGTCCGCAGCGGGGAAGGCTCGCAGATATAAGACGAAGGTTGCCGCGGCCCAGGTCCAGTAGGCGGCCTCGGTTACCGCCAGCCGGGCCAGACCGCCCCAAGTGATGGTGAGCGTCACCCCGCGCCGGGCCGCCAGCCGGGACAGGACCCTGCCCCCGATCGCGGGCGAGACCACTACCAGCGCCACAGCCAGGATCACCGCAGCCCAGGCCGGCCCGCTGCTCAGGCCACCCGAGACGGCCAGCAGTGCCATTCCCAGCGTCAGGGCAACGGCCGGGCGCACCACCATCTCCAGCCCGGCGGTGACCGTGAGCGGGGCGAGTCCCAACCCGCCGGCGCGCAGCAGGGCGATCCGCGCCGCGGGGAAGGTCAACCCGGCAGGCACGTAGCGGGCGGGCAGGGCCCGCGCCGTCGCCGTTGCCACCTGCCGCAGGGATGCCTCGTGGCCGAGCATCCGCAGGCTCACCGCCCAGAACCGCGAAGTGAGGAGGATGAGGCCGAAGGTCGCAGCCAGCGCGGCCGCGATCTGCAGGGGTCGAGCATCCTCCAGCAGTGTCGCGACTTCGCCGCCCCGGCTCGCCACCAGCCATGCGACTGCGGCAGCCAGGCCGGCGAGGTAGACGACCCGCGCCACCGACCTGGCCCGCTTGCGGCCGGTCGGCGAGGGTGCCTTCTCAGCTTTCAACGGCGGCCAACTCGTCTAGGGCGGCGTCGTTGGCGACCAGGCGATCCCGCAGCCCGGCCAGGGCCTCCGCGGCGCGGCCGTGAGCAGCCAGAGCGTCGGACACGGCCGCGCTGAGCTGTCCCGCCCCCAGTCCGTCGAGGGCCAGCAGCGGCGCCCATCCGCCGGCCTCGCTCCCCAGCGAGGCCACCTTGGGCGAATAGTTGAGCAGAACGGCGGGACGGTTGTGCAGCAGCGCCGCCACCGCGCCGTGGTAGCGCATCGTCACAACCACGCGGCTGCGTCCCACCTCGCTGAGGACGGTTTGCAGCGTCGGTTTCACCAACTCGGCCGGTGTCTCAAGCCGTCTGGCCACCTCCTCGTGGAGCGGACCGTCACGGCTGGCCTGGAAGGCAACGAAGCGGGGCGCGAGGCCGGTGACAGCGGCAGCTTCGTCGATCGATCGGGCGATCCGGTCGAGGGCGGCGGCCTGGCGTGTCGCGCTCTTCGCCTTGCCCGCCGCCGTGCGCGGGCCTCGACGGTTGGCGGGCCGCAAGACCACGCACAGGGTGTCCTCGGGCTCGACGGGCGGTGGCTGCAGAGCGGTCACGGGGTCGGCGCCCACGACGACATTCGCGAGGCCCCAGTCGTGCAGCCGCCGGGCCGAGTCGCAGTCGCGCACCACGATGCGGCGCAAACGCCCCAGCGACCGGCGGCTCAGGCTGCGGCCGATCGGTCCGTGCACGTGTCCGACCCCCATGCCCACCGCGGCCACGGGACAGCCGGGTGCCGCGGCCCTGAGGCGCGAGGTGTGGAAGGGAATGTTCCACGGCGACGTCTCCGACTGGATCACCCCGCCGGCGACCGCCATCCCGTCGATGTCGCGCAGGACTCGCCGCAGGGCCGGAGACTGGCCGGGGTTGCGGTGGGTGACCGTTTCGATCCCATGATCGCGGCCGGTACGGGCCGCGTCGATGGTGATGGCCACGGGCTCGGCGCCGCGGGCCCTGAGGGCCGTCACCAGGGATGCCAGGATCAGCTCGTCACCGAGATTGTCGGAGCCGAACCACCCGGCGATGGCGATCCGTCGAGTCATTGGATGGTGCGGCCCGCCACAGCGGTCAGCCTACGTTCGTCGGCGATGCGGTCCGGTGCGACCCGCGTGAGCGGTACGCCGGGGCGGGGAGCCGCCGGTAGACTCGTCCCTCCCGCGGGGGTGTAGCTCAGTTGGCTAGAGCGCCTCGGTCGCATCGAGGAGGCCAGGGGTTCGAGTCCCCTCACCTCCACAACAATTCCCGCAAAAAATAGGATCTGAACTCGTAAGATCGTTCAAGTCAGTCATGCAGTTACTACTTAGAACATTACAAGTGATGCCCGGTGCGGCACCCCCGACGATGCGCCACCTCGTCCAATCTCGCCCCTCCTAGGGATCGACGCGGACCTCCCCAACGCATGGGTTTGGGAATCCTCATGTGACCGCGAACTTCAGAAGCCTCGACGTGGACTGCGATCTAGCCGACCATCTCGACCGCTTGGGCGCCGCCCGCAGCGGGTTGCCTCCTGTCGATTCAGGAACAATGACAGCGCCGCCCTGCAAGGGGTAACCCCTCCGACACCGTAGTAAGAGGGCAAGCTCTACCGGTGGTTTGGGAGTGGCCATCACCCGCCCGGGTACAAGAACACTCCCGCGCATCGCAACGACCACGGAGGAGGAGAGGCCACTGGATGCTTCGGCAACCACACGACCACCACGACTACGACCACCACGACTACGACGACCACGACTACGACCACCACGACCACGACGACCACGACGACCACGGTGCGGCCGGAGGTTGGCGTGGCCGCGGCCTCGGTTCCGTCCGACAAGACGGCCTACTATGTGACCTCGGGCGCGCTGTCGGGCACCAAGAAGGCCGCCGGGAAGGCTCTCGCAGAGCAGTTCGACAACAAGAGCACCTGCACGACGCGGCTGACGCGTAATCGTCTGATCGCGTTGATGCTGTCGATTCCGGTGAATGAGGTAGCCGGAGGGCTTGCGTCTCGGGCGAGTTCGCCCATGGTGCTGTCGCGCTGGGACGGCTACAACGTCCGGAAGGGCAACCCCCGGCTGTATTCGTTCGGTGTGTATACGGGCGAGAAGCGGGCTCACTGGAATCCTGGAGTGGGGTTGTGGCAACTCGACATATGGGATCCGGTCACGACCATGAATCACGCACAGCGGGCCAACACCGAGGTGGGCGGCGTGCCGGTCGCGAAGTTGTTGCGCGACAGGTTCTGCGCTGACACCACAGGAAATCGATTGAAGAAGGAGTACAAGGAGAGATGGCATGGGTGCCATGAGGGAGACCAGGACGATCAGGGCCGGTGGTTGGACGACGACGGCAACGTGATCCCCGACGAGCGGCACTATTGCTATGACACCTACGTGGCCATGTACGACGCGGCGTCGGACCGGCTATACCTGTCGATGCAGCCGGGCTCGGACCCCGCGGGCGGGCTCCAACCCAACAAGTGCCGCTGGGGCACAGCCACTGCCGCCACGAGCAAACCGTTCGACTGCTTCGTCTATGACGTGGAGAACTCGCGCCAGGGCTACGCGGACGTCGTGGACCTTCCCGGCAAGTTTTCGAGGACTCCTCTGGCGGCGGCCTTCTACTCGTTCACCGACTTGAACAACACCAAGTTCGCAGTGTTTGCCGGGTCGGTGACCGACTCGGGCAACGTCATCATCAAAGCCGTCCCAGAAGAGAAGGATCCGCGCGATGAGCTGACCACAGAGGACGACATGCCGCGGGGGCACACCGATGGCTGGTACACGCACTCCTTCGGCACGAAATACCTGTGGGTCAAGAAGTGTGAGACCTGTCAATGGACGCGGGCATGAGCGGTGCTGCTTCTCGAATGCTTCTTTCGGGGTGTTTGGAGTGCGGCCGCGCGTCAGCGGATCTCCGGCGCGAGCACCAGAGGGAGGAGGACGTCTTTGATTGATTTGAGGACGATTGGGCGAACAGCCGTGCTGCGTTGGGCCGCGGCCGCGGCTGGCCTGTCGATGGTGGCCGCGGCTTGCGGCGCCACGTCGGCGGGCACGGGCTCCCATGCAGTAACCGGGGGGGTCAGCGACGCGTCCGCAACAGTGGACTCTTCTAGCGGCGCGCAGCATCTCGCCGAGGATGTGGAGACTCCCGTTCGGAGGGCATCGCCCCAGCCGGGCTCTGACACCGCTGCCTCCGAAAATGACGGCGCGGGGTCGGCACAGCCGACGCCGGCGGGGGCGAGCCTTCGGGTCCTGGCGGCGGCGGGGGTGATGTTGATGAGTCGTGGGGGCTGCGGCACCGCTGGCCCAGGCCGTATGAGGCGAGGGTCGACGAGGTGCTGGACATGTGCGACGACAGCAGCTTGTACTACTATGTCAGTCGAGGAGAGTTCTTGGGACCCGGCGATGAGATCGACCAGTTCTATCGCCAGAGGATGCACGAGTACCGCGAGCGGGAGCTGTTGGACTGCGATGATCCGTCCAAGCTCTCAGACGAACGCTACGTGTATTTGACGGATGTCGGGAGGGGCGCATGGGGTGCCACGGCGGAGGAGGCGGCTCGCAACTACGAGGAGGCCTTGCGCTGGTACCGGGAAGCGGATCCTCGCTTTGACGCGCGGAAGGCCGCATCTGATCGGGGATCACAGTTGGGCCACGGTGGGAGCGCGAGCGCGGATCGTAGGCGGGAGTCTCGCGCCGATCGGGTGGCGGTGATCGAGGAGTCGGTGACGCTGCGCGGCGGTGTGGTGCGGGGTTTGGTGCACAATCTGTCTGATTCGTTGTGGGCTCGTGATGTGTCGGTGGCAATCGGAGGGGGGCTGTGGGGGTATCCGCTGTCGGTGCAGCCTGGCGAGACCGCGCCCTTCGAGGTGGTCGGCTGGAACGGCGCGCAGGCGCCCACGGTGGCGGACATCTCGGTGTCGGCGTCGTTGTCGGCTGAGGTCGACATCAGCCGGGCGCTTCGTGTGGACGGCACTCCGGGCTACTGGGCGCGCTCGCCGAGAGGTAAGGTGCATCCGTTCCCGTATTGGGTGATGCCTGGGCCCTTCGGCGAGATCGAGGCCGCGTTCGGCACCAGACTGGCGTTCAGGGAGCCCACGTCGCATCCTCATCTGGCCGAGCGGGTGATGTCCCAGCAGATCGACTATCTGCGGGCCTTTGTGGCCTTCAAGGGATACGACGGCGGGATCTTGGAGGTGCGCGAGCTGACGCCCTATGCGGCCCATTTGTGCGAGCACAACGGCCAAGAAGCCTTCAGCGACGCGCCGGTGCGGCGGGTTCGGCCCGGTGATCCCGAGGCGACGGTCGCGTTCGCTCTCGACGTGCCGGGCGACTTCATTTTGTGGTTCGGCGGCAGCGACACCCGTGACGCGGTGAGCGATGCCCTGCACCAGGACGCGCCCGAGCCGACTCTGTACCCTGATCCCATCGGGCCGTGCTACCTGCCGCCGGCGCCGTGGAAGACACAGGCCGACGACACGCCCGCAGATGCCGGCGACGGACCCGATTCCGAGAATGGGCCCGCAGATGTCGGCGATCAGCCTGACCCTGGCGATGGGCCCGCCAATGTGGGCGACGAACCCGATTCCGGGAATGGGCCCGCAGATGTGGGCGATGGACCTGACTCCGGGGGCACGCCCACTGGTTGAGGCGGGTCTGACTGACGCGGGACCCCCGAAGCCATGCCGTCAGCGATGATGGCCATGGCCAGATTCCGGCGGAGGGCTGCGCCCTGCCGAGCAGCTGGTGACCTCGTTGTGCTTGCTGGTCGGGTGGAGGTAGAAACGGAACGAGACGCGTCGGTGGCGGCGGCCAGGGCCTGTAGCAATGGACGGGATCCAACGCCTCAGAGTGCTCGTTCGCGGCGGGTGGCGCTTCGGTTCGTGTCGTTGGGCCGCCAGCATCGTCGCCCACTGCTTGGCACCCTCACCGCCCGATGGGCCCAGCCACAGACCCAGCACGTCCCGCTCGCCAGCGATGTTCACGCCGATGGCGACGTACACGGGCCGGTTGGCGACCTGCGCGCCGCGGACCTTGACCACGATCGCGTCGATCAACAGCACCGGATACACCGCATCGAGGGGCCGGTTCTGCCACGCGGCCATGTCGGCGAGGATCTCGTCGGTGATCTTCGAGATCGTCTCGCGGCTCACCTCGGTGTCGTAGATCTCCTCGAGGTGCGCCTGGATCTCCCCGGTGGTGAGGCCCTTGGCATACAGCGAGATCACGTTCTGTGACAGGCCCGCAAGGCGGCGCTGATGCTTGGGGACCGTCACCGGCTCGAAGGTCCCCGCCCGATCACGCGGCACCCGCAGATCGACCCGGCCGACCTCGGTCGTCACCGTCTTGGGCGTCGTCCCGTTGCGCGAGTTGCCCGACCCGCGGCCCTCCACAGCGTTGCGCTCATAGCCGAGATGCTCGGCCATCTCGACCTCCAAGCCGCACTGCAGCACTTGGCGCACCAGCCCCGTCAACAACCCGCCATCGCCGGTCAGCTCGACGCCCTCGGCGCGCGCCCGAGCCACCAGAAGCTCAGCCCAGTCCCTCATCGCCGCCTCATCAGCGGCCCCATTCGCCGGCATCGCCGACATATCCTGATCAGTCATCGACATGATCCTTCCCGGCCCACAGCACCCAGCTGCGGACCCTCAGATCACGCCCGATACACAAAATTCCTGACAGGCCCGTTTTTCTCAGAAACAGGTCAGTAGCGGCATGCGCCTGAGAGTTCCGCACCGCACAAACCGCTGCGCCTACGTTGTTATGGGGTAGAGCGAGCTGGTGCTGGCGGCGGTCGTTGTGTTTGGGCAGCGCCGCCGCGATGGCGTCGCCTGCGGGATTGTCTTGGCGATGCCCTTCCGCGATTGCCCAGCGCATGATCGCACTAATGCGCTGACGCACGCGGCGCGCCGTTTCGGGCCTCGTATGCCAGATCGGAACCAGCACAGCCAATACGTCAGCGGTGGTGATCTTGTGCGCCGGGTGCGGATGTATGAGGACAGCTCACGATGGCGGTCCTCGCCTCCACCGAAGGGCGATTGTTCACGCGCCACCATTGTGCGGCCGCAAGATCCGCCGGCGTTCAGCGCCCGCTGGATCCAGGGCAGCGCCAGGGCTTAAGCGGTCGCCGAGGGATTGCAGCGGCAAGCGCCGCGATTCGAGGCACCCGGCACGCCGCCGGTCAGTGTCGGATGCCCGCGGCGACGAGGTCGGCGACGTTGCGCACTAGGTCCGTGTGCAGAGCGAGCAGTGTTTCGGTTCGGCGCACCTCGTCGATGGCGGCGATCCGCTGGAGGGTCTCGTGGAGGTCGTCGTTGGTGGCCGCCACGATCCTCACGAGGAGGTCGCCGCGGCCGGTGACTGTGTGGATCTCAAGAACCTCGTCGACCTTGGACAGCGCTCGCCGGGTGGACTTGTACGCTCCCTGAGCGATGGTCAGCGTCGTGAAGGCGCAGACACCGAACCCGGCCGCGCGTGGTTCGATGTCGGGGCCGTAACCCACGATCACGCTCCGGGACTCCAGGCGCCGGATGCGGTCGTGCACCGTTCCTCGGGCGAGACCCGTCAGCCGGGCCATCTCAGACACGCTGCTGCGGGGTTGGCGGCGCAGCACGCCGATCAGCTGGCGATCCATGTCGTCCAGAGGGATGTGCAAAGTGCGTGCGTCTGGCATGTTCGAAGCCTCGTGTGCCGTCAAGTTGATCTGAATATAGAAGAAAAATAGATGTATTGATCATTGATATTGCAGACCGGCGATCAGTCTGCTTTTCTGCGTTCTCAACCGTCGATCAGAGCCGGAGAAATGGGAGCGAGCGCCATGACACACCTCAAGAAGGTCGATCATGTCACCTACGCCTGCGAGAAGGGCTCCATCGAGCGTTGGGCGTGGTTCCACATAGAGGTGGAGGGCGGAACGCTCATCAACCGGATCGACGACGTGCGTCCCGATGATCGCGGCTCGAGCATGAAACTCTGGTGCATCGACTACGGCGACTTCGGAGTCGCTCTGATCGAGGGCATCGATCGGGTCGAGCGCTCACAGGTGACGAAGTTCGTGGAGCGCCACGGCGATCACTCCTGCCAGCACGTCGCCTACGAGACCCATGATCTCGACGGGTTCACTGCACATGTCCAGCGGATGGGGGGATCGGTGCGCGGCCCCAAGCTGGTGCGCCACGACGGGTTCGGCGTGCTCGAGCAGCTCTTCGCCCGGGGCTACGAGGCAGGCCGAGCAGACGAGGTGCCGTTTCCGGAGTACGTGCAACGTCCCGACGTCGGAGCCGGCGACGAGCCGGCGATCACCTTCGCCGCCGAGACCGGAAAAGGGTTCTATGCGCAGATCGCCGACGCAGTGGCCGGCCGTGACGTCGCGCCGTTCTTCGACTTCTCCGCCATGCCGCAGCAATGGACCGTCCCCGAGCCCGCGTCCCGGGCCGCGGCGACCTGAAACTCGGACGCGGAGCGAGACGCGCCGGAACAGCGCCGCATCCGCTCAGACGCCGGCAGGGGCGGGGTCTGCGATGAACACTCTGGCGCGCAGGGCGGTCTCCGAGGGCAGCTCGCCGAACAGATCGCGGTAGTCGCTCGAGAACCGGCCGAGGTGATGCAGACCACTGCTGGTGGCTGCGCGGCTCACGGAGTGCCGGCCGTCCTCGAGCAGCCGGCGGGCGTTGTTGAGCCTCAGCAGCTTGTGGAACCGGGCGGGGCTCACCGAGGCGCACTTGTCGAACGACTGCTCGAGTGTGCGGCGCGATGTCCCCACCCGAGCGGCGACCTCGCGCATCGTAAGCGGCTCCATGAGAGCATCGATCATGACGTCGCGAGCTGCCCGGTAGAGCTGGATCGAAGCGTGTGACGATCCCTGCGCCGCGCTCGGCGCCGTGAGCAGTTCGACCATCAGCGCATGCACGACCGCTCGCGGCACTGCGACGCTTTGGGAGGCCGTGTCCCAGGATCGCAGGGCGCCGCTCGCCACGGCGCGGAATTTCCTGCTGAGTTCGGGATCGGCGACGCGGCGCACCCGTCCGGCTTGCTGATTCGAGAGGCGGCGCAGCGGCAGGGCGGCCGCCGACTCCAGCGAGACGCTGAACACGGCCGGTTCGACGCCCGCATCGATGACGGCCTCGTAGGCGCCGCCGGGTCCCACCAGCAGCACGTCGTCCATGGTGAAGGTGGATCCGTTCGAGAGCGCGGGGCCCGGGGCGCTGAGCAGCACGACCGCGCTGATCACGCCGCTCGGCCCCGCACCCTGCTGGCCGAGCCGGCGGTTCGTGCGTTCGACGAAGAACCCCACCCCCTCGCTGTCGCAGGCCAGGAACGCGCCGGTGTACGAGCCGCTATCCAACTGCTGGTAGGCCTGATCGAAGCCGGTGAGTTGCTCCGCCTGGTAGTCGATGCTCCTGTACCGCTGGAACGTGGCGACGGCTCGCATGTGACGACGCTACGGCCCGCGCACTGTGGCTGTCCAGGGTCTGTTACGCAAAGTGGACAAGGAAGATCCGAATCCGGACAGGAGCCGGCGCTCGGGGGATAGCCCAGAGGGCACCGGAGGGTTGACATTGGCGTGATGAGCGGGCTTCGGCGCGCGGTGCGGATCGAAATCGCAGTGCGCGCCGTCGGTTCGGGCCATCGAGCGACTTGAAGGAGTTTGAGCATGGCGAAGGTCATCACCAACGACGGCGTCGAGTTGCACTACGACGTGGCGGGGACCGGGACACCGCTGGTGCTGGTCCACGGCTGGAACCAGACCGCCGCGCTGTTCGAGCGGCAGGTCACCGGCCTGAGTGGTCGCTTCAGGGTCATCACGTTCGACCTGCGTGGCCACGGCGCGTCGGAGCGTCCCGACCACGGCTACCGCATGGCCCGCTATGCGATGGACCTGCGCACCGTGATCGACGAGGTGGCGGGGTCGCCCGCGCACGTGCTCGGTCACTCGATGGGGTGTTGCGTGCTGTGGTCGTACTTCGACCTGTTCGCAGGCGACGGGATCGACAGGGCCGTGTTCGTCGACATGATGACCCATCCCATCGCCAACCCCGCGTTCGGAGAGCAAGAGGTCGCCGACTACGGGGCGATCATGAGCGCTGAGGCGTTCTTCGGGATCGTCAACGGTCTGACCGCCGGCGCGGCAGCCCAGATCGTGCCGGAACTGCTCAGTGCGATGGTGACGCCGGACATCTCTACCGAGGACATGGCCTGGCTGCTGGCGGAGAACGCACGCATGCCAGGGCCGCTCTCGGCCAGGGAGTTCTTCTCGGACATCCTGGCGGACTGGCGCGACGTGCTTCCCCGGATCAACCGGCCCGCCCTCTACATCGCCGGCGAGGCGTCGTTCGTACCGGCGTCGGCGACACGGTGGGCCGCCGAGCAAACCCCCGGCGCCGCGTTCGAGTCATTCGCGCCCGACGAGGGAGGCAACCACTTCATGTTCATCGAGAACTCCGATCGGTTCAACCGACTCGTTGCCGATTTTCTCTCCACCGACAGCCCCTGAAAACAACTAGGAGGCAGAAATGACAACCAGGAAGACCATCAGCCGGACTCTGGCCGTGATACTGGCGCTGGCACTGCCGGCTGCGGCTTGCGGAGGCGACGACACCGAGACGTCCGGCACAACGGCGACGTCCCCGGCGCCCACCGAACCGGCTCCGGCCCCGTCCGATGATGAGCCGGATGCACCGGCTCCCGCGGAGGCCGCCGCGGCCGAGCCGGCGCCGATGGACCTCGATGTCGACGCGATCCTGGCTACGGACCTAGCCGACTGCGCCCCGGCGCCGGACGGCGAACCTCTGAGGATCGGCTACGCCGCGGACTTCTCCGAACTCGGCGGTTTCGTGGACATTCCGGCGTCCGCAGCGGCGGAATATTTCTCGGAGCTCGTGAACTGCCGGGGCGGCGTGGACGGACATCCGATCGAGATGGTGATCCGCGACATCGAGGGCGATCCCGAGACGGCCGGCCGTGTCGCCCAGGATCTGCTCGACGAGAACGTCACGGCCATCCTCGGCCCGGCCTTCTTCGACGTCAACCAGGCGATCCTGCAGGTCACCGCGGGGCGGGTGCCGCTGATCTCGGTCTCTTCCACTGAGCCGCTGCTGGCGGACGTTGCGCAGCTGTCGCTGCTGGCCTCATTCACCGACACGGCCCAGGCGGAGGCGGCCGCACAGTTCGCGATCGACCAGGGCTGGACGACGGCCGTCACGTTCAGCGTTCCCGGGCCCTATTTCGGCTACGTCGTGGAGGTCTTCACCGATACGTTCGAGTCGCTCGGCGGGCAGGCGCTGGGCGACTACCCGTTCGTGCCGGGGGGGACGACCGACTTCTCAGCGCAGGTCAACGAGATCGCTGCCCTGGACCAGCAGCCCGACGTCGTGTACTCGGCGCTGTTGGCCTTCCAGGCCGCCATCCTGGCCGCCCAACTCGGCGAGGCAACAGTCGACGCCGAGATGGTGGTAGCGGACGCCTTCTCGGCAACGGGCGGCTACTTCGTCGACGGCGTGGAGGGATTCTTCCACACTTCGCACACGTTCCCGGAGCCCGACGGTCGGATGCTGCGCTTCCTCAGCAGCTACGAGGCCACCCAGGGCGCCACGCTCGAGAGCGATTCGTACTCGGCGCTGGCCGCCGACGCCATCCTCGTCATCGCCGACGCCGTCATCCGCAGCGGTTCGCTCGACCCGGTCACGGTCGGTGAGGCCATGATCGCTGGGACGGGCGTCGACGGCCTGACCGGCACGCTGGCCTACAACGGGGGAGCGACGCCGAACACGCCCGTCTATGTGCACGAGGTTGTGAACGGCGGGCCGAGCCTCGCCGCGGTGTTCGACTGAGCGGGCGGGCGAACCATCGGACCGCCCGGACGTCGTGCTGACCCTCGAACAGGTCGAGGTCGCCTACGGGGGTGTCCGGGCGGTCCACGGAGCATCGATCTCGGTCGGTGAAGGCGAGCTTGTCGCGCTCATCGGCCCCAATGGCGCCGGCAAGAGCAGCCTTCTCAACGCCGTCGTCGGACTGCACGCTCCCTGCGGTGGCACGATCTGCTGGCGCGGCACCGATGTGACCGGCTGGTCCCCGCAGCGGCTGCTGCGGGCTGGTATCGCCCTGGTGCCCGAGCATCGCCGCATCCTGACCGGGCTGACCACCGAGGAGAACCTGCTCGTCGCCGGGATCGTGATTGGTTCACGATCCCGCCGGAGGCTCGCAGCGGAGTTGATGGAGCGCTTCGAGGTGCTCGAACGCAAGCGCGCCGTGCCCGCCGGCCTGCTCTCGGGCGGTGAGGCGCAGCAACTTGCCATCGCCCGCGCGCTCATGAGCCGCCCCGACTTGCTGATGATGGACGAACCGGCCCTGGGGCTGGCGCCACGCCTGCGCAGTCAAGTGTTCGACCTGCTCGGCGAACTGGCCGCGGCGGGAACGACCCTGCTTGTCGTCGAGCAGGATACGCGCCGCCTTCTCCAGATGGCGGACACCGCGTACATCATGCGCAGCGGCGATATCGTCGCCAGCGGAACGGCCGGTGCCCTCGCGGCACGCGAGGACCTGTTCGAGGCGTTCCTCGGGACCGACACTTCATGGTCGAGTTCGTCCAGCAACTGATCGACGGCCTCGGCCTCGGCAGCGAGTACGCCCTGCTGGCTCTGGGGATCGGCCTGACCTTCGGGGTCATGCGCATGGTCAATTTCGCCCACGGGGAGCTCATCACCGTCAGTGCGTACGTGGCGTACGGACTCACGCTCGTCGGGATGGGCTGGTGGATCCTCGTTCCGGTCATCGTGGCGACGTCGATCGCCACATCGGTCGCGCTTGAACTCGTGGCGTTCCGGTGGGTCCGGGGCGCCAGCGACTTCGCCATGCTGCTCATGTCGTTCGGTGTGCACTTCGTCGTGCAGGCGGGCTTCGTCATGTACGTGTCGGCCGGCGCGCGGGGATTCGACAGGCCGGACTGGATCGCCAGAACCGTTTCCTTGGGCGGCGTGCGCGTCGAGGTGGTCGACATTGCCGTGATAGTCGTCACGGTGTTGACCTTGCTGGCCACCCTGGCGATCCTGCGCAAGACGATCTACGGGCTGGCGATCCGGGCCGCCGCTGAGGACTTCGACACGGCCCGGCTGCTCGGCGTTCGCAGCAACCTCGTGATCCGGTCGGCGTTCGCGCTGGCCGGACTGCTCGCCGGGGTTGCGGCGGTTCTCTTCCTGATGCGGACCGGCAGGGCGGCACCCGCCGCCGGGCTCATCCCGATGCTCAAGGGTGTCCTCGCTGCGCTCATCGGAGGTCTGGGCCGGCTGCAGGGCGCGGTGATCGGCGGCATCGTGCTCGGGGTCGTCGAGGTGCAACTCGTCTCGCGGCTCCCCGACGAACTCGACGGGATGGTCAACGGGATCGTGTTCGTCCTGATTGCGCTGCTGTTCATTTTCCGTCCGGCAGGAATACTGGGCGCCAGCGCCAGGGAGCGAGTGTGAGGGACCCTCGCGGGCTCACCGGCCGGCTGGTCGATCGGCTTCTCCCCGACATCGGCGCAGGTGGCCTGGTGTGCGCCGCGGTCGTCGGGGTGGGGCTCCTCTACGTCCGCGGGGCGGGCGACGCGGCCGGGGAGCGACTGTTCACGTCCCTGCTCATCAACGCCACCATCGTCGTCGGGATACAGATCTTCATCGGCAACACCGGGATCCTGTCGTTCGGCCACGTTGGCTTCGGTGCGGTCGCCGGTTACGCCTTCGTGCTGTTCGCCATCGATGGCGAGCGGAAGGCCCACCTGGTGCCCGACGCTCCGTTCGGGCTTGTAGACGTGACTGTGCATCCGGTCGCGGCGATTGCGGTTGCGGTGGCGGTAAGCACCGTCGTGGCCGCCGTCGTCGGGCTCGGGTTGGTGCGCTCGGGAGCGGCGTCGGGAGCGATCGCTCCCACGGTCATCACGTTGTCGTTGCTGTTCGCCACGTTCGAGCTGGCCGTCAACTGGACCGATCTGACCGGCGGGAATCGGGCCGGCCTGAGCTTCCGTCCCGGCACCGCCATGGCGGGGCGAGCCTACGCCTATGGAGCGTTCGCCCTGGCGCTCGGGGTGGCGGGCCTCTACCGCCGCTCGCGAACGGCACGGCTGGTCAGGGCTGTCCGAGAGGACGATGTTGCGGCCCGCTCGCTGGGCATCCACCCGGCCCCCCACCAGATGATCGCCCTGCTGGTGTCGGTCGCCGTGGTCGCGGTCGGATCGTCGCTGCGCGTCTGGCTCACCGGCACGATCTCGCCCGAGCGGTTCTTCATCGACTACACACTGCTGACCATCACCATGCTGGTCGTCGGCGGGCGCAACAGCATCACCGGAGCCACCCTCGGCACGGTCGTGATCACCGTCGTGACCGAGGCCGCCCGGGTGCTGTCGGGTCCCGACGTCAATCCCGGTCCGTTCGACTCCATCCTGCGTCCGGGCCTGGTTGATCTGGTGCTCGGTGCCTCGATGGTCGGCTTCATGATTCTGCGCCCGCGGGGGCTGCTGGACGACTGGGAACTCGCCGACTGGCTCGGTCGTCGACTCGGAAGGCTTCGTCGTGGCGCTCGCGGGGCGGTACCGGGGTCGGCGACCCTCGGGGTTGGGCACATTGAGCGCTCGCAGGCGCTCTCGGGCCCGGTCCGGCTGGCCGCGACGGGCGTCACGGTGGACTTCGGTGGCCTGCGCGTCCTGGAGAACGCGCATATCCTCGCAGAGAGGGGGTGCGTTGTGGGGCTCATCGGGCCGAACGGTGCCGGCAAGACGACGATGCTCAACGCCATGACCGGCGTCGTCGGTGCCACGCAGGGCCGGATCAGTCTCGACGGGTACGACATCGCCGGGCTGGCGCCCCACCGGCTGGCCAGACGCGGCCTCGCCCGCACGTTCCAGAATCTGCGGCTCTTCGGCGCGCTGAGCGTGCGGGAGAACGTCGAGGTGGCCGCACTCGCCGGCGTCCGCTCGACCGGGAGAGTCGAGCAGTCGGCAGCTGGCCTGCTGGCGTTGTGCGGCCTCGCCGACATCGCCGGGGTGCGTGCTCGCGCCCTCGACTACGGCGCCTCGAAGCGCCTCGAACTGGCCCGAGCCGCGGCGCAGGCCCCGGGGTTCCTGCTCCTAGACGAGCCCACCTCGGGCTTCTCCGAACTGGAGTCGGTGATCATCGTGGACCAGATCCGCCATATCGCCGCCGCTTTGGGTTGTGGTGTGGTGGTGATCGACCACGACCTCGCCTTCATCACCAACCTCTGCGACCGCGTCTACTGTCTCGATCAGGGCTCGGTCATCGCCACCGGATCGCCTGCGGAGATCCGGTCCCACCCGGCGGTCCGCGCCGCCTACCTGGGCGGCTGATCATGGGACCCGCTTCAGGCAGGAACGCAGCGGCATGAGAACCGCATGACGCAACGGGGGTTGGGGCATGTCGACGGCCCGGCGTGACTACCGACTCGAGGATCGATACGACCTGACGACCGGCCGGGTGCTTCTCACCGGTGTGCAGGCCCTCGCCCGCGTGCCGGTCGACCAGATGCGCATCGATCGTGCCGCCGGCCGCAACACGGCTGCTTTGGTGTCGGGTTATCCCGGGTCTCCATTGGGCGGTTTCGACCTCGAGATGAGTCGGGTCCTACGCCGATTCGGTGACCTGTCGATCGTGCATCAGCCGGCCGTGAACGAGGAGCTTGCCGCCAGCGCCGTGATGGGCTCTCAGCTTGCGCCGGGCCGACCCGACGCGCGCCACGAGGGCGTGGTGGGTGTCTGGTACGGCAAGGCTCCCGGCCTGGACCGTGCCACTGACGCGTTGCGCCACGGCGTGTTCGCCGGAGCGTCACGCCTCGGTGGTGTAGTCGTGATGGTCGGAGACGATCCGATGGCGAAGTCGTCGACGATGCCGTCGTCGTCGGACGCGGCGCTCGTCGACCTGCACATGCCGATCCTCTACCCGGGAACGACCCGGGAGTGCCTCGAGCTTGGCCTTCACGCAGTGGCGATGAGCCGGGCGTCGGGGCTTTGGTCGGCGATGAAGATCGTGACTCCGATCGCCGACGGGTCGGGCACCGTCGACTTGCCGGCACTCGACGCGGAACCGGTCATGCCCGAGATGGAGATCGACGGCCGCCCATGGGTGAGCGAGCCGAGTGCGGTGTTCCTCGGGCCTCGCATGGTGGAGCTGGAACGCGAGTTCCGCGAGGTGCGGGCGGTGCTGGCCCAGCAGTACGGGTTGGACAACAAGCTCAACCGGATCGCTGTCGATCCTGCCGGCGCGTGGATCGGACTCGTCGCCACCGGCTTCACGTATCAGCAGCTGCTCGAGGCTCTGCGTCGACTGGGACTCGACCATGAGCGCGACCTTCACGCCGCGGGGATCCGGCTGCTGCAGCTTCGAATGCCGGTGCCCTTCGACCGCGGGCTCGTGCGGCGGTTCGCGCGCGGGCTGCGGGAGGTGGTTGTGATCGAGGAGAAGAACCCGACGCTGGAATGGCTCATCAAGGACGCGTTGTACTCTGCCGCCGATCGCCCCGTTGTCGTGGGCAAGGCAGACGAGCAGGGCGATCTGCTGATGCCGAGCTATGGCCGGCTCGATGCGGATGCCATCGTGGTCGGTCTACGCGCTCGACTAGCGGCGCGGCTCGCCCATCGACTCGCGCCGATTGAGCGCGTCCGGCCCCGGGCGCTCCGCAGCCTGATCCCGCTGTCGGTCAACCGCACGCCCTTCTTCTGCTCGGGCTGCCCGCACAACTGGGGCACGAAGGTTCCCGACGACACGCTCGTCGGTGCCGGCACGGGATGTCACGGCATGTCGCTGCTGATGGACCCGACACGAGTGGGCGAGACGATCGGCATCACGGCCATGGGCAACGAGGGGGCGCACTGGATCGGCATGGCACCCTTCGTCGACACGTCCCATGCCGTCCAGAACCTCGGCGACGGCACCTACCTGCACTCCGGGCAGCTGGCCATCCAGGCCGCCATCGGATCCGACACCACGATGACCTTCAAGATCCTGTACAACGACACCGTCGCGATGACTGGCGGGCAGGAGCCGGCACACCGGATCGGAGTGCCGGAACTCGCCCGAGTGCTCGACGCACAGGGCGCGGCCCGCGTGCTCATAACCACCGACGATCCCAACACCTACGACCGCTCCCGACTGCCATCGTCGGTCGAGGTGTGGGACCGCACTCGGATCGTCGAGGCGCAAGAGGTCCTTGCCGTGGTCCCTGGTGTGACGGTGCTGATTCACGATCAAGCCTGTGCCGTGGAACTGCGCCGAGGCCGCAAGCGCGGAAGGGTCGAGGCGCCGACCACCCGCGTCGTGATCAACCATCGGATATGCGAAGGCTGCGGCGACTGCGGCGACGTGAGCAACTGCGGTTCGGTTCAGCCCTTCGACACGGCGCTGGGACGAAAGACACGCATCGATCAAGCCAGCTGCAACCACGACCTGTCGTGCCTCGAGGGAGACTGCCCGTCCTTCATGACCGTGCCGATCGAGAATGCATCCGATCAGGGTGCCGACGCCGGCGGGCACCCGCTGCTCGTGGATCCCCCGCCCGTCGAACCGAGCACCGAGCGAGTGGCGCTACGGCTCGTCGGCATCGGCGGCACCGGTGTGGTTACAGCTGCTCAGATCCTGTCGACCGCAGCCATGCTCGACGGCTGGGACATCAGCGGACTCGACCAGACTGGACTGTCGCAAAAGGCCGGGCCCGTGGTCTCCGACGTGGTTCTCGCCCGCCCAGGCGCCGGGTCCACGAACCTGATCGGCGCCCGTGAGGCCGATGCGATCCTTGCGTTCGATCAGTTGGTCGGAGCAAGCGACGGAGTGCTAGCCGCGGCGAACACGCATACGCGTGTCATCGGATCGATCCACAGGACACCCACCGGGGCAATGGTCGGCGACCCCGGGGTTCCGTATCCCACCCAAGATGAACTACTCGCCCGATTCGACGTCCGCGCCGGGACCAACGACCTGTGGATGGATGCCAACGACCTCACGCTGCGGCTCGTCGGCGACGCCGCACCGGCCAATGTCTTCGTGCTCGGGGTCGCTCTCCAGGCCGGAGTCATCCCGGTTGCAGCCACCACCATCGAGCAGGCGGTCAAACTCAACGGCGTCGCAGTGAGCAACAACCTCGCTGCTCTTGAGTGGGGCCGACGATGGGTTGTTGATGCCGCCTCCGTGACGGCCGAGGCAGCGACTCGATCACCGTCGCTCGATGCCGAGGTCACCGTGCCCGACCTGCCGGCCGAACTGGAGGGCCGGATCATCGACCTCCCCCAGATCGATGATCTCCACTCCACCGTTCGAGTGAGGGCAGCGGACCTCGTCGCCTATCACAGCGCCGCCTACGCAGCGCGGTTCCTCGACCGTGTGGAGAGTGTCGCCCGAGCCGAGCAGGCTGTCGACAGTACATCGGTCCGGCTAACCGCCGAGATTGCCCATGGACTCCACCGCTTCATGGCATACAAGGACGAATACGAGGTGGCCCGACTGCTTCTGGCACCAGAGGCGCAACGAGCGGCCCGTGCCGCCGGCGGATCAGCTAGCGGCATTGTCTGGCATCTGCATCCACCGTTGCTGCGAGCACTCGGGATGAAGCGGAAGCTGCGCTTCGGGCGCTGGTCGCGACCAGCGCTGCACGTACTGGTGGCAGGACGGCGACTGCGCGGCACTGCCTTGGATCCATTCGGGCGGGCACACGTGCGGCGACTGGAGCGGGCGCTCATCGAAGAGCACGATCGGGCCATCGAGGCGATCGTTGCCGGACTCTCCGCGGAGACGCTCGACGAGGCGGTCCGCATCGCGGGCCTCGCCGACGGGGTCCGCGGCTTCGAGGACCTCAAGGTCAGGCGTGCGGGCGAATACCGCGACGCTCTCAATCAAGCCCTGTCCAGCTACAACAACATGGCAACAACCGGGACCAGCTGAAGCTCGATCAGGGACGCCTAATAGATGCCAGGAAAGATCCGGTACGGCACTCGGGCCTGGTACTCGGCCCACTTCTCGGGGCCGTGCTTCTGCTCGCACGCTCTCTCGTCGAAGCGTTGGCGGACGGTGAAGAACGAGATGGCGAAGATGGTCAGCGGCGCGAAGAACGCCGCTACGGCCTCGCCTGTGGACAGGTCCGTGAGGTGTTCGATACCGAGCGATTCAGCCATGGCCGAACGCCCCTTGCTCCAGTGAGGTGGTCATTCAGTCCTCGTCGCCGAACTCCTCGGGCATGAGCACGAACTCGGGGTAGGTCTCGATGCCCAGCTCGGCGGTGTCCTGGCCGAGCCGCTCGGCCTCGGCCGACACCCGCAGTCCCATGGCCATGTCGAGGAGCTTCCACACGATCAGCGAAATGACGAACGTGAAGGCACCGACAGCTGCCACGCCGAGCAGCTGGATGTGGAACCGGGCGCCGCCGACGATGGAGGCCGCCAGGGTTCCCCAGATGCCGCACACGAGGTGGACGGGAATGGCGCCGACCACGTCGTCGATCTTGATCTTCTCCAGCATCTTGATCGCCACGGTGCACAGCACGCCGCCGATGGCGCCGATGATCACTGCCCACCAGTGTTCGGTGATGTGGGGCGCGGCGGTTATCGATACCAGCCCGGCGAGGGCCCCGTTCAGGCCTGCGAACAGGTCCATGCGGCCGAAGATGGGGCGGGATAGAGCCAGCGCGGCCACCACGCCGGCCGCGGCGGCGAGGTTGGTGTTGACCAGCACGTTGCTCATGGACACTGCGTCGGCGGCGCTTCCCAGAGCCAGCTGCGAGCCGCCGTTGAACCCGAACCACCCCATCCAAAGGATCAGCACGCCCAACGTCACCACCAGCACGTTGGACGGGGGCGTGGCCTTGACGCTGCCGTCCTTGCGGAACTTGCCGAGCCGGGGCCCGATGATCAGCAGGCCGGCCAAGGCGGCCCAGCCCCCCGTGCTGTGGACGATGGTGGATCCGGCGAAGTCGACGAAGCCCGCCTGGGCGAGCCAGCCCTGGCCCCAGTGCCAGGCGCCCACGATCGGGTAGATGAAGGCGGTCAGGATCAGCGTGAATGCAAAGAACGTCCACATCTTGATCCGCTCGGCGATGGCGCCTGAGACGATCGACGCGGCGGTGGCGACGAATACCATCTGGAAGAACCAGTCCGACATGACCGCGTAGCCGTTGCCGACCACCTCCGCGACGCTGCCGGCCGCCCCGTCGAGCAGGGCGATCTCGGCGTCGGAAGTGCTGTAGAGGAACTTGAACGAGCCGGCCATGTCGCCGACATCGACGTACATCAGGTTGTAGCCGATGAAGTAGTAGGCCAGCCCGGCGATCGAGTAGATGCCGATGTTCTTGAGGCAGATCATCGAGGCGTTCTTGGTGCGCACCGCGCCCGACTCCAGCATCGTGAAGCCGGCGCACATCCACATCACCAGCGCCCCCCAGACCAGGAAGGCGAAGGTGTTCAGGATGAACTGGGTCTCGTCGCTGACGCCGACCGGTGCGTGCTCGTCGGCCAGCGCCACGGCCGGCAGAGCGATAAGGAACGCAGTCGCCAGCAGCGCGATTCCGGCCGCCTTCATACCACGCCGTCGGGAGGTGTTCATGCGGAGGTCTCCTTGTGTCGAGGAATGAGCAAACTGGGCGCAACATTAGCATTAGGAACGAGTCGCGCTAAGAGGCAGCGCGGGTAGGTGAGAAGCAGTACTGGCGTCGCCGGCATTCTCAACGGTCCGCTTCGCTTTCTGTGCCTGCCCGCGCACGTTCCAATGGTCGGCGCTGCCCATAGTTGCGACAACGATGGCTTCCAGAGTGGCGCGAGTCGGGCCGGGCCGCCGTGGGCCGGGCCGACGCTCAGGGAGCCGGGTCGCCGGTGGCGTCAGGGTGCAGTGGAGCGTAGAAGTCCCGGTTGGCCGCCAGCAGCTCGAAGACCGTCTCATCGCAGGCGGGCAGCTCAACATCGCAGCTGCCGAGGGGCTCCACCCGCTCGCCCCAGCGCGTGACCGTCGACCCCCAGGTCACGCCGCCGCCGAACGCGGTCTGCACGACGATGGAGCCGGGCCTGATCATCCCCACCTCCAGTGCGTCGGACAGCGCCATCGGCACTGACGCGGCCGCGGAGTTGCCGTGCGTGGCGATGTTGAGCATCACACGGTCAGGGTCAATGCCGAGGCGTCGGACCGCGGCCGAAATGATGCGCTCGTTGGCCTGGTGGGGGATTACCGCATCCACGTCGGCAAGCCCGAGACCCGAACGGTCCAGCGCCCGGCGCACCGACGCTTCGATGCCGCGCACGGCGATCTTGAACACGGTCTGGCCGTCGAAGTGCAGGCGATGCAGGAAGGGGTCGCGGACGGAGCTCAACCGGCCCCTGGTGCCGAGGGTCGGGAACACCATGGTCCGCCCGGCCGCGCCGTCGGCGCCGAGGTCGACGGCGAGCACGCCGTCGCCGGCCTCCGACGGCTCCAGCACCGCCGCGCCCGCGCCGTCGCCGAACAGGATGCAGGTGGCGCGGTCCCAATAGTCCATCACCCAGTGCAGCTTCTCGGCCCCCACGAGCAGCACTCGCTCGGCGATGCCGGCGCCGATCATCGACGACGCGGTGGCGGTGCCGTAGATCCACCCGCTGCACGCCGCGTTGAGGTCGAAGGCGGCCGCATTGACCGCGCCCAGGCGCTCCTGCAGCACGCAGGCGTTGCTGGGGCAGGTGATCTCGGGAGTGACGGTCGCCAGAATGAGCATGTCGATGCCGGTGGCTTCCAGCCCGGCCGCGGCCAGCGCCCTGCGGGCCGCCACCTCGGCCAAGTCGGTGGTCTCGACGTGGGAGATGCCCCGCTCGTGGATGCCGGTGCGGTCCACGATCCAGTCGTTGTCGGTGTCGACGAGCTGTTCGAGGTCGGCGTTGGTGAGCTTCACCGGGGGCACGCACTTGCCCCAGCCAGTGAACGTCGCACGTCTAGTCATCGCCGACGGCTACTCAAGGTGATCCGTAGCCAGCGCGACCACCGTGTTCAGCAGCACGTTGGCGCCCACCACCAGGTCGTCGGGCTCGGTGTGCTCCGCGGGGTTGTGGCTGATGCCGTTCACACTGGGCACGAACACCATGCCGGCCGGGCACACCGCGGCCAGAACCTGGGCGTCGTGGCCCGCCCCCGACGGCATCCGCTGCACCGACAGGCCCAGCGACTTCGCGGTGGACTCCACCAGGGACACCACCCGCGGATCGAAGACCACCGGCTCGAAGCGGGCCACCCACTTGGTGTCGACATCCACGCCCTCGGCCTCGGCGATCCGCTTGAGCTCGGTCAGCAGTCGCCGCTCGGCGGTCTGGAGCTCCTCGTCGTCGGTGTTGCGCAGGTCGACGATCAGCTTCGCCCGGGCCGCCACCACGTTCACCAGGTCGGGATGAAGCCGCAGCGCCCCGACCGTTCCCACCTGGGTGCCGCCCATTTCGCTGGCGATGCGCCGCACGGCCACCACCACCTCGCCCGCGGCCAGGCCGGCGTCTCGGCGCATGCTCATGGGCGTCGTGCCTGCGTGATTGGACTGACCGGTTAGCGTGATCTCGGTCCAGGAGATGCCCTGGACGCCCTCCACGGCCCCGATGCGCACCCCGTTGCGCTCCAGCACCGGACCCTGCTCGATGTGGAGCTCGACGAAGGCGTGGGGCGCGGGCCCCGGGCACGGCACGGGACCGCTGTAGCCGATGCGCTGGAGCTCGTCTCCCACCGTCGCCCCGTCGGCGTCGGTGGCCGACATGGCCTCCTCCACGGTGAGCCCGCCCGTGTAGCAGAGGCTGCCCATCATGTCGGGAGGGAAGCGCGAGCCCTCCTCGTTGGTGAAGAAGGCGGCGGCCAGCGGCCGGTCGAGAGCGACGCCGCGCTCGATCACCGTTTCGATCACCTCCAGCGCGGCCAGCACGCCGAGGTTGCCGTCGTACTTGCCGCCGGTGGCGACCGTGTCGATGTGGGAGCCCATCATCACCGGCGGTCCATCGCCGACATCGGTCTGGGTGGCCACCACGTTGCCGATGGTGTCGATGCTCACATCGAGTGCCAAGTCTCGCATCCAGGTGATCACCAGGTCGCGGCCGGCCTTGTCAGCATCGGTGAGCGCCAGCCGGTTGCTGCCGCCGCCCTCGATGGGTCCGATCTCAGCCAGGTCCCACAGGCGCTGCAGCAGCCGCTTGCCGTTGATCTCCAAGAACTCGCCGTCTCCGTTGGGGTCGCCCATGGCCGGCGAGGTTACCCGCCGGCCGGCGGGCCGTCACTCGGCCAGGAAGTCCAGGATCGCGGCCAGCGACTCTTCCTGCTGCTCTATGTAGTGGCCGTGGCCGCTGCCCTCGAAAACGGCCAGCCGGGCGTTGGGCAGGTTCTCGGCCACGTAGCGGGCGCCGGCCCCGCCCGGCCCGGCATCGAGAGGCGTGAGCACATCGGAAGATCCGACCATCACCAGGGTCGGCGCGGTCACCTCGCTGAGCCGGTCGGTGACGTCGGTGTCGATCATGGCTTGGCAGGCGTCGATGAACACGTCGGTGCCCACGTTGCGGGCGGTCACGTCCTGCATCTGGTCCAGGGCCTGATCGCCGCCCTCCGGGCCGTCGAGGTAGGTGCGGGAGAAGGCGTGGGTGAGCATCTGCTCGGCCAGCTCCCGGGACGCCACGCCGTAGGCTCGGGCCAGGCTCTGCCAGACCCGGAACTGCAGCACCCCCATGCGGTCGCACCGGCCCACCGCGCCGGCCCCGAGGAGCAGCTTGTCGACCTTGTGGGGATAGCGGGCCGCGAAGTTGACGGCGATGAAGCTGCCCATCGATCCGCCGTGGACGTGGGCCCGCTCGAGTCCCAGCGCGGCCATCAGACCGGCCAGGTCGTCGCTCCAAGTGTCGAGCGTGTAGCGCTGGGCGGGGCGATCGCTGCTTCCGTAGCCGCGGTGGTCGTAGTCGAGCACCCGGTAGTGCTGCGACAAGCCGGGCGTGATCGTGGCGTAGCCCTCGTGGGCGCTGACCGCTCCGCCAATCTGGACGACGGTGGAGCCCTCGCCGCTGAACTGGTGCCAGAGGTCGACCCCGTTGGCGTTGATTGTGGGCATCGGCGGCCTCCCGGACGAACCGCGCCGGCGTTCCGCACCCGGCGGGAGCCGGGTGGGGATAACGGCAGAACAACAGCCTATATTGGGCCGCCGTGCCGCTCGATGTCGTGGTGGACGTGATCGCAGTGATCGGCGCCGGCCGTGGGTGACGGAGCACGCCGCGGCCCGGTGGAGGCGACGGCCGCTCGAATGCGCGCCCTCGGTCTCGACCACGAGGTCTTCGACCCGGCGGCCACAGAGGCCGACCTGGCCGGGCGGATCGAGCAGAGCGCGAGCCTCGACGCCCTGTTGTCGAGCAGTGGCGGGCTGGACCCCACAGCCTTCGATCCGGGCTGGCCGGCTGATGCCGGCGCCGCCGAGGACGCCCGGAACGAGGAGAGAATCGTCGCCCCACCGCATCCACCGGGCCGGCTGATGCCGGCGCCGCCGAGGACGCCCGGAACGAGACGGACGACCATCGGTGAGGCTGCCAGGGCGCTGCGCTCCGGTCGCGCCAGCAGCCGCGAGCTGACCGAGGCGAGCCTGGCCGCGGCGGCTGCGCTCGACGGCGAGCTCTCCGCCTTCGCGGCGATGGACCCCGACGGCGCCCTCGAGGCCGCCGAACGGGCCGACGAGGCCATCGCGGCGGGACGCGACCTCGGCCCCCTCATGGGCGTGCCGGTGGGGATCAAGGACATCGTCGACGTGGCCGGCCTGCCCACGCGCTGCGGCTCACCCGCCTACGGATCGACGCCGGCCGCGGCCGACGCCACCCTGGTTGGGCGCCTGCGCCGCGGCGGTGCTGTCATCGTGGGAAAGACGACGACCCACGAGCTGGCCTGCGGCGTCTACAGCGCGCCGGCCTCCAACCCGTGGGACCTCAGCCGGATCCCCGGCGGATCCAGCGGCGGGTCGGCCGCCGCGGTCGCGGCCGGCATCGTGCCCATGGCCATCGGCAGCGACACGGGCGGCTCGATCCGCATCCCGGCGTCGTTGTGCGGCACCGTGGGCCTAAAGGCGACCTACGGCCGGGTGTCCCGCGCCGGGGTGGCCGCGCTGGCGTGGTCGCTCGACCACCTGGGCCCCCTGACCGCCACCGTGGAGGGCTGCGCCGCCGCGCTGGAAGTCCTCGCCGGTCCCGACCCGCTGGATCCCTCGGCCTCCTCCAGGCCCGTTCCGGCGTACTCGCGCGGCTTGGACCGGGGAGTCGACGGGCTGAGAATCGGGGTGCTGAGCGGCCCGCCGCTCGATCCCATGCAGCCGGACGTCGCCGAGACGTTCGCGGCCGCGGCCGACCTGCTCGGCTCCCACGGCGCGGCCATGATCGGCGTGGAGGTGCCCGAGCTGGAGCACGGCCTGGCCGCCGAGTTCGGGATCGTCGCCCCCGAGGCCGCCGAGTACCACCGCCGGCTCCTGCGCCGCTGCCCCGACCAGATCGACCCCGCCATCAGGTCGCTGCTGGTGGCGGGCCTGATGCTGGAACCCGAGCACTACTTCAAGGCGCTGCGGGCCCGGCGGGCCATAGCCGCGGCCCTGCGCGGCGCATTCGTGCACAACCGATTGGATGCGCTGCTCACCCCGACCCTGCCCGCGACCGCCGCGCCGAAGGGCGTGGACGACCTGCACTTCGGTCCGTCCACCGAGCCGGTGGCTTTGGCCTACGTGCGCACCACCGGCCCGTTCAATCTCTCGGGCCTGCCCGCGCTGTCGGTGCCAGCGGGCTTCGACCGCGACGGTCTGCCCATCGGCCTGCAGATAGCAGCCCCGCCGTTCGACGAGGAGACCGCGCTGCGCGTCGGCGCCTGCTTCGAGTCGGCTGCGGGCGTGGCGGGGCGGCAGCCGCCGACAAGCGCAGTTGCTGCCCGTTAGCCGAGACCACACAAGGAGCGTCCAAGATGCCGTTCGCCGACCTGCCCACCGGAATCGACGTGTACTACGAGGTCGAGGGAACCGGCGAACCCCTGCTTCTCATCATGGGAACCGGTGCCGACCATTCGACATGGGCCGGCCAGGTGGAGGCCTACCGGCACAACTACACGGTCATCACCTACGACAACCGGGGCACGGGACAGTCCGCCCGTCCGACCGATGCGAGCGAATACTCCATGCGCATCCTCGCCGACGACGCCGCCGCGCTGCTCGACTGCCTCGGCGTGGAACGGGCCCACGTCTCGGGTCTGTCCCTCGGCTCGGCCACCGCCCAGGAGTTCGCAGTCAACCACCCCGACAAGGTGGCGACCCTGCAGCTGCACTGCACCTGGGGGCGCTCCGACGAGTGGTTTATTCGCATGATCGACACCAACGAGACATACGTCCTCCACGATGATCTCGCGGGCTACATACGCACCGCCCTGCTGTGGGTGGCCAGTCCGACGTTCATCAACGACCAGCCCGCCGACGTGGAGGCCTTCGAGCGCGGCTTCATTCTCGAGAATCCGCATCCCCCGTCGGCGGCGGGATTGCTCGGCCACTTCCACGCCGACAAGACCCACGACGCACTCGATCGTCTCGGATCCATCGCGGTTCCCACTCTCATCACCTCCGGAGAGGTGGACTGGCAGGTGCCGACCCGCTACGGCCTGCAGGTGCAGCGAGCCATAGTCGGCTCCGCGATGCACGTGTTCCGCGGCCCCCACTCCAGCCACATCGCCTTCCACGAGATGGCCGAGGAGTGGAACGCGTTCACGCTCGGCTGGCTCGATCGCCAGTCTCGCAGCGCGGGCTGAGCCCGTCGCTGTGACCGGAGGGCGTCGTCGGCTCGACGCCGAGATGGTGCGCCGCGGCATGGCCGGCAGCCGCAACGAGGCCCAGAGGCTCATCGAGAGCCGGCGCGTGACGGTGGGCGGATCGCCGACGGTCAAGCCGTCGCGCCTGGTGCATCCGGGCGAGGCCGTCGTTGTGGCGGGCGACCCGCCCCGCTACGTGTCCCGGGGCGGGCGCAAGCTCGAAGCCGCTCTGGACACTTTCGGCATCTCGGTGGCTGGACTCAGGGCTATCGACGTCGGAGCCTCGACCGGCGGCTTCACCGACTGCCTGCTGCAGCACGGCGCGGTGGCGGCGGCCGCCATCGATGTGGGCCGCAACCAGCTTCACGAGCGTCTGCGGGCCGACCCGCGAGTGTCATCATTCGAACGCACCGACGTGCGTGGCATCGATGTGGCCGCCATCGGCGGACCGGCTCCGCTCGTCGTGGCCGACGTCTCGTTCATCTCGCTACGGCTGATCGCGGCCGATCTCTGCAGTCTGGCCACCGCCGACATCGTCGTGTTGGTCAAGCCTCAGTTCGAAGCGGGCCGGGTCGAAGCCGACCGCGGCCGCGGCGTGATCCGCGACCCCGATGTGTGGCGGCGGGCGCTGCTCGGGGCGTGGAGTGCAATTGTGGGCGCGGGAGCCGCCATCATGGGGGTCATGGTCTCGCCTGTGACCGGCGCCGAGGGCAATGTGGAGTTCCTGCTGCACGCCGATGCGCGCAACCGCGCCCGCGGCTTTTCCGACCCGGACGCCGCCATCGACCGGGCCGTGGCCGACGCGGTCGGCGCAAGAGCGTGAGGTCGATGGCGGTCGTCGGTCTGATCGTTCATCACGGACGACCGGAGGCTGCAGCCGCGGCCCGCGACCTGTCGCTCTGGCTCACCGGAGAGGGCCATGAAGTCCGCATGCCGCCCGAGGAGGCGGCCGCGGCGTCGTGCTCGCATCTGGAGGTAGATCCAGCGCTCTTCGCGGAAGGCTTGGACGCGGTGGTGACTCTCGGCGGTGATGGATCGATCCTGCGGGCCGTCGAGCTCGTCGGCGAGACGGGCGTGCCGATCCTCGGCGTCAACTTCGGCCGCATGGGCTACCTCACCGAGGTGGCGCCCGCCGACGCTCACTCCGCCATCGACCGGGTGCTGGCCGGCGACCACGGCATCGAGGATCGAATGCTGCTCACCGTGGAGTTCACAGCCGCGGCTGCCGGCGCGGGTCCGGTTCGGCAACGGTGCCTCGCTCTGAACGAGGCGGTCGTGGAGCGGCCCGCAGCCTCCTACGCCTTGCGCCTGGGGGTCTCGTTCGACGGTGAGCACTTCACCACCTACGCGGCCGACGGTTTCATCGTGTCCACCCCGACCGGGTCCACCGCTTATGCCCTGTCGGCGCGGGGGCCTGTGATCGACCCGAACCATCGGGCGCTGCTGCTCACGCCGGTCTCGCCCCACATGCTCTTCGACCGCTCCATGGTGGTGGCGGATGGCACCAGGGTGCAGCTGGAGGTCCTCTCGGACCGGGGCGCAGTGCTGTCGGTTGACGGCCGCCGGCTGGCCGGGCTCGACCAGCACGACGTCGTGGTGTGTTCCGCGTCGCCACATCCGGCTCGCCTGGTGACCTTCGGGACCCGCCGGTTCCACCAGGTGCTCAAGACGAAGTTCGGGCTCAATGACCGCTGAGAGCCCTCAGATGGGGGCGCCTCGCTGGGTGAGGGACTTGTGCTGACCGAACTGGCTGTTCGCAACCTTGGCGTGATCGGTGAGTTGTCGCTTGTCCTGGACGGCGGCATGACTGCCGTCACCGGTGAGACGGGCGCGGGCAAGACGCTGGTGGTCGGGGCCATCGACTTGCTCACCGGAGGCCGGGCCGACGCGGCGCTGGTGCGGCCCGGAGCGCGGGAGGCCGAGATCGAGGGCCGATTCGTCTCCGGTGACGACGAGGTGGTGGTCCGCCGCGTCATTCCCGCAGACGGCCGGTCCCGGGCTTACATCGACGGGCATCTCGCCACTGTCGGCGCCCTCGGCGAGTTGGGCCGCGTGCTCATCGACCTGCATGGCCAGCATGCCCACCAATCGCTGTTGCGGGTCGGTGTCCAGCGGGCCGCCCTCGACCACTTCGGTGATGTCGACACCCAGCTGCTGGAGAAGCTGATCGACGACCTCCGGGCCATCGACGCGGGCCTCGCCGAGCTCGGCGGCGACTCCCGGGCCCGCTTCCGCGAGATAGACCTGCTGCGCCACCAGCTCGCCGAGATCGACGGTGCCGCGATTTCTGATCCCGGCGAAGACGAGCACCTCGACCACCACGAGTCGGCGCTGGCCGACGCAACCGCGCACCGGGAGGCCGCGGCGCGGGCGGTCGGGCTGCTCGGCACCGACAGCGCGGTGTCGGACGGGTTGGGACTTGCCCAAGCCGCCCTGGCCGGGCGGGAGCCGTTCGTCGAGCTGGTCGGGCGCATCGCCGACGCGTCGGCCGCGATCGCCGACATCGCGGCCGAGGCCAGAGTCAGCCTGGAGGCGATCGAGGAGGATCCCGCCGCCCTCGCCGCGCTGCGCGAGCGGCGGCAGATGCTGGCCGGACTGCGGCGAAAGTACGGCTCGACGCTGGGCGAGGTGCTGGACTTCCGCTCCGAGGCTGCGGAACGTCTCGCCGAGCTGGAGGGATACGAGGAGCGGGCCGCGTCGTTGGAGCGGCGCAGAGCCGAAGTGTCGGAGCGTCTCGTGGCCGAGCGGGCTCGCGTGCTGGGCGAGCGGTCCGAGGCCGCCCCCCGGCTGGCTGCCGCGGTCGAGTCGCACATGGCTGATCTGGCTATGGGTGGCGCCCGCCTGGCTGTCGCCGTCGGCGGTGATGCCGGCGAGCAGGTCTCGGTTCGGCTGGCGGCCAACCGTGGCCACGAGCCCCTGCCTCTGAGCCGGGCGGCCAGTGGCGGTGAGTTGGCCCGGACCATGCTCGCGCTGAGGCTGGTGCTCACCGCCGGACCGCAGACCCTGGTCTTCGACGAGGTCGACGCGGGCATCGGCGGCACCGCGGCCCGAGCCGTCGGCCGCAGCCTGGCCGCTCTCGGCGCCAACCACCAGGTGATCGTGGTGACTCATCTCCCGCAGGTGGCGGCCCACGCGGATCATCACCTGGCGCTGGAGAAGACCGAGGTCGGAGGGTCAACTCTGGTGGGACTGCGGGATCTGGTCGGAGAGGACCGTCTGGTCGAGCTCTCGAGGATGCTGTCGGGATCGCCCCAGTCCGAGTCGGCCCTCCAGCACGCCGGGGAGCTGCTGGCCGCGGCGTCGACGCACCGCTCGGGCCAAGAGGCCGAGCGGGTGGGCGGCAAGTCATGAGGAGTTCACCTGACGCTCAGCGGGGCCGTGGCCCGAGCGGCCCATGAGTGCAGCGAACAAGAGCGGGAAACGCGACGCTGCACCGTGAAGCAGGACCAAGCTTCGGTGGTGTCTTGGAGGCGGCTTCCGGTGCGGTCCGCGGGGTGCTGCTGGTGCTGGAGTAGGATGGGATCCCGATGACAAAGCACGTCTTCGTCACCGGCGGAGTGGTCAGCGGCTTGGGCAAGGGGCTGACCGGCGCCTCACTGGGTCGCCTGCTGAAGGCCCGGGGTTTGCGCGTGACGATGCTCAAGCTCGACCCCTACCTGAACGTCGACCCGGGCACCATGAACCCGTTCGAGCACGGAGAGGTGTTTGTTACCGACGACGGCGGTGAGACGGACCTCGACCTAGGCCATTATGAGCGCTTCATCGACGAGAGCCTCACCCGCGAGTCCAATGGCACCACAGGGTCGATCTACTCGGAGGTGATCGCCGCGGAGCGCCGCGGCGACTACCTCGGTCGCACGGTGCAGGTCATCCCCCACGTGACCGACGAGATCAAGCGCCGTATCGCCCGGCTGGGCGAATACGACGTCGACGTGGTGATAACCGAGGTCGGCGGCACCGTGGGCGACATCGAGATCCTCCCCTTCCTCGAGGCGATCCGCCAGTTCCGCCTAGGTGTGGGACGGGAGAACGTCTGCTACGTGCACGTCACACTGGTGCCGTTCATCGGGCCCTCGGGAGAGCAGAAGACCAAGCCCACCCAGCATTCGGTCACCGAGTTGCGTTCGCGGGGCGTGCAGCCCGACGCGATCGTCTGCCGGTGCGAGTCGCCTCTCACCAAGGATCTCGAGCTCAAGATCTCGAACCTCTGCGACGTGTCGCCGGAGGCGGTGATCACCTGCCCCGACGCGACCAGCCTTTATGAGATCCCTCTCATCCTGCACTCCGAGGGACTCGACAACGTGGTGTGCCGGCAGCTGGGCCTGGACGCATACGAGGTGGACTTGACGGAGTGGGAGGCTCTGGTGGCGCGAATCCGACTGGCGTCCGCGCCGGTGCGGATCGGTATGATCGGCAAGTACGTGAGCTTTCCCGACGCGTACCTGTCGGTGATTGAGGCTCTCAACCACGCCGCCATCCACCACAGTGCCGACATAAACATCGAGTGGGTGCAGGCAGAGGAGGTTGAGGGGCTGCTCGTTGCCGGGCGCTTGCGCGACCTCGACGGCATCGTCATCCCGGGGGGCTTCGGCGAGCGGGGCATCGAGGGCAAGATCGCGGCTGCGGGCTATGCCCGCGAGAACCTGATCCCGTGCCTCGGTCTGTGTCTGGGCATGCAGGTGATGACCATCGAGTACGCCCGCAACGCCCTGGGGCTGGCCCACGCCAACTCCACCGAGTTCGATGCCCTGACGCCGCATCCGGTCATCGACCTGATGGACAGCCAGCGCGGCGTCACCGACTACGGCGGCACTATGCGGCTCGGCGCGTACGTGGCCCAGCTGCTGCCCGGCTCGCGCGTTGCCCAGGCCTACGGTGAGGAGGTGGTGTCGGAGCGGCACCGCCACCGCTACGAGTTCAATCCTCGCTACCGGACCCGCTTTGAGGCGTCCGACGTGGTGCTCAGCGGCGAGTCGCCCGACGGCAGGCTGGTGGAGTTCATCGAGCTGGACGGCCATCCCTTCTGGGTTGGCACCCAAGCCCACCCGGAGTTCAAGAGTCGCCCCAACCGGCCGGCGCCGCTGTTCAGCGGGCTGGTGGCCGCGGCAATGGTCCGGGCCGCGGGCCGCAATCCGCGGCTGCCGGACATGAGCGACTACGCCACGGAGCCATCGGCTCCGGCGTGACGCCTGTGTCAGCGTCGCCGGGCGCCGCTCAAGACCGACCGGGCGGGGCGTCCGCAGGCGGCGGCTTTCGCAAGGTGGCCGAGCGCGAGATCCACGCCGGCCGTGTCGTGCGCCTGACCGAGAGCGTCTTCGCCACCCCCGGCGGCGAGCGCATGACGCGAGACGTGGTGCATCACCGGGGCGCGGTGGCGGTGGTGGCAGTGGACGGCGACGACGTCGTGCTGCTGCGGCAGTACCGCTCGCCGGTGGAGGGCGAGCTGCTTGAGATCCCGGCCGGGACCCGCGATGTCGACGGAGAGGAACCTGCCGGCACGGCCCGTCGCGAACTCGCCGAGGAGGCCGGCCTGGCCTGCGATTCGCTGGAGGAGTTGGGCACGTTCTTCAACTCGCCGGGCTTCTGCGACGAGCTGTCCCACTTGTTCCTGGCCACCGGGCTGCGTCCCGTGCCCCGCCGGCCCGACGGGGCCGAGGAGGAGTGGATGACGATACAGCGTGTCAGCTTGGACGAGGCCGCGGCGATGATCGACCGGGGCGAGATCCGCGACGCCAAGACCATCATCGGCGTGCTCTTGGCGCGGCGCCGGCTGGAACGGTGAGTTCGGTGGCCCCGCCGGTCTCGCCGCCGACGGAGGCCGAGGCCGGCTTGGACGTGAGAGCCGAGGAGTTCCTGGCTTGGCTCGCGGTGGAGCGGGGCCGCGCTGTGCGGACAGTCGAGGCCTACCGGCGAGACTTGCTGCGCTATCGGAGCCATCTCGCGGCCAGAGGGTGCAGCCTCGACGATGCTGCGCCCCTCGATGTGATCGCCTTCATCCGCGGCCTTCAGCGCGTTGGCCTGGCCGCGGCTTCCGTCACCCGGATGCTCGTATCGGTGCGGGGGCTCCACCGGTTCCTCGTGGCCGAGGGTCATCGACTCGACGACCCGACCGCCGACGTGGAGATTCCGAGTCTGCCCCGGGGCCTTCCCAAGGCCCTGTCGGTCGCTCAGGTCGCCTCGCTGATGGATGCGGTCGTCGGCGACGACCCCGCGGCCCGCCGCGACCGGGCCGTGGTGGAGCTGCTCTATGGCACGGGCTGCCGGATCTCGGAGGCCGGTTCGCTGTCACTCTCCGACGTGGACCTCCGCGGCGGTCTGGTGCGGGTGACCGGCAAGGGAGCCAGGGAGCGGATCGTCCCGCTGGGCCGATGCGCCGCCGAGGCGCTGGAGCGCTGGCTGGCCCCGGAGGGCCGTGGCGCGCTGGAGCCGGACCGCTGGGCCCGCCGGGGCGACGCCGAGGCGGTGTTCCTCAACCAGCGGGGCGGGCGCCTCAGCCGCCAGGGCCTGTGGCTGGTTGTGCGGCGGCACGGGGACGCTGCCGGCATCGGGTCTCTGCTGACGCCCCATGTGCTGCGCCACTCCTGTGCCACCCACATGCTCGACGGCGGCGCGGACATACGCTTCGTGCAGGAGATGCTCGGCCACGCCTCCATTTCCACCACCCAGATTTACACCAGGGTGTCGACGGAGCGCCTCCGGGCGGTCTACCGGGCCGCCCACCCCCGGGCGGTTGCTGTCGGCTGAGGGGCGGGCGGTCAAGGGGCCAGCAGGCCGATGTTGGTGCGGGCCCGCTCGAGCGTGACCGCCGCAACGGCCCGGGCCTTGTCGGCGCCGATCTTCAGCAGCCGGGACGTCTCCGCGGGGTCGGCCTCGAGCTCGGCGAAGCGGGTCTGGATGGGGCGCAGCAGTTCGACGACCGCGTCGGCTGTGTCCGCTTTGAGCGGCCCGTACATCGAATAGTCCTCCGCGACCGCCTCGGGCGTCCTGTCGGTGGCGGCTCCCAGGACGGACAGCAGGTTCGACACCCCGGGCTTGGCCCCGATGTCGTAGCTCACCTCGGCGTCGCTGTCGGTGACGGCGGACTTGATCTTGCGGGCGACGGCCGACGGGTCGTCCAGAAGGTCCACGGTGCCGCGGGGCGAATCCAGCGACTTCGACATCTTGTTGGTGGGGTTCTGCAGGTCCATCACCCGCGCTCCGGCTGCGGGGACGACTGCCTTGGGCGGCTTGAAGGTGTGCCCGTAGCGGGAGTTGAAGCGCTCGGCGATGTCGCGGGTGAGCTCGATGTGCTGGCGCTGGTCGGCGCCGACCGGGACCTCGTCGGCGTCGTAGAGCAGGATGTCGGCCGCCTGAAGCGCCGGGTACGTGAACAGGCCGGCGGAGATGAACTCCTGCTGCCCCGATTTGTCCTTGAACTGGGTCATCCGGCTGAGCTCCCCGAACGACACCGTGCATTCCAGCAGCCAGGCGCACTCGGTGTGCTCGCGAACGTGGCTTTGCACGAAGATGGTGCAGACCTCGGGATTGAGGCCGGCGGCCATGAGCATCTGCGACATCCGAAGGGTGGCCCTCCCCAGCTCCCCGGGCTCTTGGGGCACCGTGACGGCGTGGAGGTCCACCACCGGGTGGAAGGCATCGGCAGTGTGCTGGATCCTCGCCCAGTTGCGGATCGCTCCCAGGTAGTTGCCCAGGTGCAGGTCGCCGCTGGGCTGGATGCCGGAGAGGACTCTGGTCATGGCCCGCCAGCGTACGCGGCCGTTCGAACGGGTTGTCACCGCATCGCGGCGAAGCGTCTTGATTCCCGCTCGTGTTCGCTGCGCTCACGGGCCGCTCGGGCCACGGCCTCGCTCCACGCCTTGATCCTCGATAACGCTGGCCCAGTCGCTCGGCCTCTGGCGGGTAGTGTCGCGGCGATGGCCTACGAGGTGTCCACCCCCGTCTTCAGCGGGCCCTTCGACCTGCTGCTGCAGCTCATCCTGCGGGAGAGGGTGGAGCTCTACGACGTTCCTATCGCCCGCATAACCGACGCCTTCCTGGCCGAGATCGACCGGATGTCTGGGTGCGACCTGGAGGTGGCGACCGAGTTCCTGCTGATCGCCGCCACCCTTGTCGACATGAAGGTCAAGCGTATGCTGCCCACGGAGACCGCAGTGGACCTCGACGACGAGCTAGACGGGATCTCCGAGCGAGACCTGCTTCTGGCCCGGCTCTCGGAGTGCAGCACGTTCCGCGACGCGTCACAGAGGCTCCGCGGCCTGCTGGAGGCGGCGGCCAAGAGCCGACCGCGCCGAGTGGGCGCCATTGAGGAGCGCTGGATGCTGCTGGCCCCGTCCCTCCTTGAGGGGGTGTCGCCCGAAGAGGTGCGGGCCGCCTGCCTGCGCGCCGCGGCTCCCGTCCCCGCCCCTCGGGTGGACATTGCCCACATCACGCCAATCTCGCTGACGGTGGGCGACGCCATCGCCGAGCTGGTCGAGGAGCTGGCCCGGGTCAAGCGGATCACTTTCCGCCGCCTGACCTCCGGCATCGACGATCGCCTCGGGCTGGTGGTGCGCTTTCTCGCCCTTCTCGAACTGGTCAAGCAGGGGCTGGCCGATCTGGAGCAGGCGACAACGTTCGGAGACATCGTCGTGTCATGGACCGGCGGCGACGATGCGGCGGTGCAACAGGCCGCGATCGTGGGCGCGGACGTCTACGAAGGCTGAGAGGCCGAGCTGATGAGCGGGCCCGTCGGCCTTGACCCGACCGGAGAGTCTGAGATCGCGGCGGCGCTCGAGGCTGTGCTCCTGCTGGCGGATGAGCCGCTGCCGCCGAGCGTCCTGGCCGCGGTCGTCGGGGCGTCGACCGAACGGGTGCGCGCCGTCTGCGACGCCCTCGCCGCGGAGTACGAGCGGCAGGGCCGGGGCTTCGTGCTGGCCAGGGTGGCCGGCGGCTACCGCTACCAGACCGCGCCGGCCCAGGACGCCCATGTGGAGCGGTTGGTGCGCGAGGGCCACGGTGCCCGTCTCTCGGCCGCCGCCCTCGAGACGCTGGCCGTCGTCGCCTACAAGCAGCCGGTGTCGCGCCACCAGGTCGCCGAGATCCGGGGAGTGAGCGTCGACGGCGTAATGCGGACGCTCAGGCGCCGGGGCTACATAGACGAGATCGCTCGGGCCCCCGGCCCGGGCCAGGCGGTGCTCTACGGGACGACGCCGCAGTTCCTGGAGCACCTGGGGCTCGACTCGCTCGACGATCTGCCCCCGCTGGGCGAGTTCGTGCCTGAGGTGGCCGAGGTGGAGGCCATGGAGCGCCGCCTGCGGCTGGTGCCCGAGCCCGACGGTCCGGATCCCGACGGTCCGGATCCCGACGGCCCCTCCGACGGCGACCGGTGACATCCGAGGGGCCTGCGGCGGCGACCCCGGGGCCGCCGCTGGACCGGGGAGCGCCGGTGACCGCCGGCGAGGGCGAGCGCCTCCAGAAGGTCCTGGCCCGATGCGGGATCGGGAGCCGCCGCGCCTGCGAGACGCTGATCTCCGACGGGCGGGTGCGCGCCGACGGCTCGGTGGTCCGGCTCGGGGCCCGCATCGATGCCGCTCGGGCTGTGGTGGAGGTGGACGGGGTAGTCGTAGGCGTGCGGCCCGACCTGGTTCATTACCTCCTCAACAAACCCCAAGGCGTGGTGACGACCGCCCACGACCCGCAGGGCCGGCCCACGGTCACTGCCCTTGTTCCCGCCGAGCCGCGCGTCTTCCCGGTTGGGCGCCTCGACTTGCAGACCGAGGGCTTGCTGCTCCTCACCAACGACGGCGACCTGGCCCATCGTCTCACCCACCCGTCGTTCGGCATCGAGAAGGAATACCTCGCCCACGTGTCCGGTTCGCCTCGCCCCGCCGCGGTGCGGGCCTTGCGCCGGGGCGTGGTGCTCGAGGACGGGCCGACCGCTGCGGCCAAGGTGGCCTTGGTCGCGCCGGACCTGTTGCGCATCACCGTCCGCGAGGGCCGCAACCGGCTGGTGCGCAGGATGTGCGAGGAGGTGGGGCACCCTGTCCGCCGCCTCGTGAGGACCAAGATCGGCCCTCTGGCCGATCGGCGCCTGCCGCCGGGCCGCTGGCGGCCGCTGACTCCCTCGGAGGCCAGGGCCCTCGAGAAGGCTGCCGCGAACCCGGCATCGCGGGCCGAGGCCGGCGGGCCGCACCGGTAGCATCGCCGTACATGGGCCCCTCGCGCACCGCCATCATCGTCGGCACGGGCCTGATCGGGGGGTCGGTGGGGATGGCCTTGCGAAAGGCCGGGTGGCATGTGACTGGCATCGAGCCCGACGCCGGGCGGGCCGAGGCCGCTGTGGCCATCGGCGCGGTGGACCTCATCGGCGAGCCCGGACCCTGCGACCTGGCCGTGGCCGCCACTCCGCCGGCGTCGCTGGCCGCAGTCGTGCAGCAACTGCTCGACGCCGGCGCCGCCGTCGTGACCGACGTGGGAAGCGTGAAGGCGCCGGTGGTCGAGGCCGTGAGCGATCCCCGGTTCGTTGGCGGCCATCCCATGGCCGGCAGCGAGCAGGACGGCCTGGCCGGTGCCGACCCGGACCTGTTCCGCGACGCGGTGTGGGTACTCACGCCCACCGCGACCACCGACGACGCGGCCCTGGCCTTCGTGCGCGAGGTCGTGTCCCAGCTTGGCGCCCAGGTGATCGCGCTGGCGCCGGAGCGCCATGACGCGCTGGTGGCCGTCGTCTCGCACGTCCCGCACCTCACCGCAGCCGTGCTGATGCGCATCGCGGAGGGACGGTCGTCCGAGCACCGCGCCCTGCTGCGGCTCGCGGCCGGCGGCTTTCGGGACATGACCCGGGTGGCCGCGGGCCATCCCGCCATCTGGCCCGAGATCTGTGTAGAGAACAGGGCCGCAATCACCGATGTCCTCGACGAGCTGCTCGACGAGCTGGTCGAGATGCGCCTGATCGTCTCCGGGGGCGATCGCAAGGAGCTGCTGGCTCGGCTCGAGGCTGCCCGAGACAGCCGGCGGAGCCTGTCGGTGGGAGCCCCCGAGCCCTCGCGGCTGACCGAGGTTCGGATCGCGATACGAGACCAGAGGGGCGAGCTGGCCAGGATCACCACGCTTGCGGCCGATCTCGACGTGAACATCTACGACCTGGAGATCGCGCACTCCGCGGAGGGACCCCGCGGCGTCGTGCTGGCCGTGGTTCAGAGCGACAGCGCGGAGCAGTTCGCCCGGGGCCTCTTGGAGGCCGGGTACCGCCCCTCGCTCAACCCGCTCGAGTGATGCAGCATTGGCCCAGCGCCCTGACCATCACGCCGCTCGGGGCGCCTCCCGACGCGACGGTGAGGCTTCCGGGCTCCAAGAGCATCACCAACCGGGCGCTGGTGTGCGCCGCGCTGGCTGCGGGGGAGACCACGCTGACCGGAGCGCTCGTCGCCGACGACACCGAGGCCATGATGGAGGGGGTCGGGTCGCTCGGCGCAGACGTCAGCTGCCTCCCCGAGGATGCCGAGGTGCGGATCCGCGGCACGGGGGGCGCGGTCGCGGCGCTCCCCGGCACGTTGATCGACGCTCGGATGTCGGGGACCACCAGCCGGTTCCTGGCGCCCGTGGCGGCCCTCTCGGCGCAGCCGGTGACGATCGACGGGCACCCCCAGTTGAGGGCTCGACCCTTCGGCGACCTGGTCGACGCGCTGCGAGGCCTCGGTGTTCTGGTGGAGTCCCGACCCGGCGGCGACGCGCTGCCGATGCGGATCCGAGGACCGATCCGCTCCGGCGGGGCCACCGTGGCCGTCAACCGCTCCAGCCAGTTCCTGTCCGGGCTCATGCTGGCCGGCCCGCTGGTGCCGGGAGGGCTGAGGGTGCGCCTCGCCGGCCGAGTTGTGAGCCGCTCTTACGTGGAGATGACGGCCGCAGTCATGAGCTCCTTCGGCGCGACCGTCGAGGTAGGGCCGGACTCCGTGCACGTCGCCGACGGCGGGTACACGTCGCCCGGACGCTTCGCGGTGGAGCCGGACGCCTCATCGGCCTCCTACTTCTGGGCGGCGGCCGCGATCACAACAGGGACAGTCCGCGTCGAGGGCCTCGGCGCCGACTCGGTCCAGGGCGATGCCCGCTTCGCCCCGCTGCTGGGGACCATGGGCGCCACAGTCGAGTCGGTCGAGGGATGCACCCAAGTCACGGGCGGGCCCCTCAAGGGGGTTGAGGTCGATCTCGCGGACATGTCCGACACCGCCCCCACGCTGGCCGTGGCGGCATCGTTTGCGGGCACGCCCACCACAGTGCGGGGCATTGGATTCGTGCGCCGCAAGGAGAGCGACCGCATCGCGGCTGTCGTCGCGGAGTTGCGCCGGTGCGGCGTAGAGGCCCGGGAACTGGCCGACGGCTTCACCGTGCAGCCAGGTCCGGCCCCCACCGGCGCCCGAGTTCACACCTACGACGACCATCGCATAGCCATGGCGTTCTCGGTGCTCGGCCTGAACGTGGCGGGAATGCAGATCGAGAACCCCGGATGTGTGGCCAAGACGTTCCCCGGCTTCTACGAGACGTTGGACGCTCTCAGGCCTGCTCAAGGGATCCTCGGATGCGGGTCATAGCCATTGACGGCCCGGCCGGCTCGGGCAAGTCGACCGTGGCGCAGGCGGTGGCCGATCGGCTCGGCCTCGAGTACTTGGATACCGGATCCATGTACCGCGCCGTCGCTTTCGCGGTGCTGCGGGCCGGCGGCGACCCCTCCGACGAGGACTTCGCGGCAGCCGTGGCCCGCACGATCGACGTCCGTGTCGCCGCGGGGCGGGTGCTGGTTGACGGGGTTGAGGCCACTGTCGAGATCAGGACTAGGTCGGTCAACCGGGCTGTGAGCGTGGTGGCGGCCAATCCAGCGGTGCGGACCGAGTTGGTGGCCCGCCAGCGCGAGTGGGTTCGACGGCGGGGTGGGGGAGTGCTGGAGGGACGCGACATCGGCACTGTGGTGTTCCCTGACGCCGAGGTCAAGGTCCACCTGGTCGCGGATCCTGCCGTGAGGGCCCGGCGCAGGGTCAACCAGAGCGGTCTGTCCCAGAAGGAGGCCGCCGCCGCCGGCCGCACGTACGACGAGGCCGTCGAGTCGGTGGCCGACGACCTGGCCAGACGGGACCGGATCGATTCCACTCGTCGAGCCGACCCGCTTTCGGTGGCCCCCGGCGCCGTCGTGATCGACACTACCGAGTTGACCTTCGACGAGACGGTCGAGCAGATAATGAGGCTGGTTTGAGCCGCAGCGTCTACGGACGGACCGGGGATGCCGCAGCATCGGGCGCCGACGCCTTCCGTCGCAGCGGTCAGCCCTTCCTTGGGCGAGTCGCCTACCGGACGCTGTGGTGCGCGATTTTCGTCCTGATCAAGGCGCTGTTCAGGCTGCGGGTGGAGGGAGGCGAGAACTTCCCGGCCGGCCCGTTCATCCTCTCACCTGTTCACCGGTCGTTCATCGACACCCCGATAGCCGGGATGGTCACGAGCCGGCGCCTGCGGTTCATGGGGAAGGAGAGCCTTTGGGAGATCCGGCTTCTCGGCGCCTTCCTGTCGGTTATGGGCGGCTTCCCGGTGCAGCGGGGCACCGCCGACCGCACCGCGCTGCGAGCCGCCACCGACGTGCTCGCCCTGGGCGAGCCGCTGGTGATGTTCCCCGAGGGCACCCGTCGCTCCGGCGAGCGGGTCAGGCGCGAGGACATGCTCGACGGCCCGGCGTTCGTGGCGGCGCGCGCCGGGGTCCCGATCGTCCCCGTCGGGCTCGGAGGCACGGTCAGGGCCCTGCCGGTGGGCTCGATTGTGCCCCGCCCGCGCCGGGTGGTGGCCGTCGTCGGCGACCCGATCCCGCCTCCCGCCAAGATCAAGGGGCGGGTTCCGCGCCGGGCCGTGCGAGAACTCACGGACCGCCTCTACCGGGAGTTGGGCGACCTCTATGTGGAGGCTCGGGTGCTGGCCGGCGAGGAGCCGGCCCAGGCCTGAGAAGCCTCGGGTCCCGCCTGTCCGCTCAGGCCGCGTTGATTCCCGCTCTTGTTCGTTGCGCTCACGGGCCGCTCAGGCTGCGTTGATTCCCGCTCTTGTTCGTTGCGCTCACGGGCCGCTCAGGCCCGGGGGCTGAGCCGGTCGAGCAGGTCGCTGGCGTCGAGGGAGCGGTCGTTCAGGGGCTCCCGGCCGCGGGGGCCGGAGCCGAGGGTCACGGTGGCGGCCGCCTCCACGGCGGCGAGTAGGTCGCGGAGGTTCCGGGGGGGAGGGAAGTACTCGTTCTCGTCGATGACCGTGACCTCCGTTGCGCCGTGGATCGGCGCGAGGCGGTCGATCACTTCCCATACGAGGTGCTCGGGAGCGGACGCGCCCGCAGTGACGCCGATGGTGCCCGAGAGGTCGCCGGGAACGTCGTGGGCGTCGTTGATCCTCAGCACCCGGCGGCAGCCCGCCTCCGCGGCGAGGTCCACCAGGGACTGCGTGTTGGACGAGTTGGCCGAGCCGATCACGAGCACGGCGTCGCACTCGGGCGCGATCTCCATCATCGCGGTCTGGCGATTGGTGGTGGCGAAGCACAGGTCGCTGACGCTGGGCTGCCACAGGTCGGGGAAGCGGCGCTTGGTGTATTCCAGCACGCCTTGCCACTCGCGGTGTGAGAGCGTGGTCTGGGCCAGGATGGCGACCGGGGTCTTGAACTCGGGCAGAGCGGCGACCATCCTGGCGTTCTCCACCCGGTGGATGGCTTCGGGGGCGACGGCCATGGTCCCCACGGCCTCCTCGTGGCCCTCGTGGCCGACGTACACGATCTGGTAGCCCCTTGCGCTTCGAGTCTTGACCTCGTGGTGGACCTTCGTGACCAGCGGGCAGACCGCGTCCACGACGTAGCCGCCCCGATCGCTGGCCGCCTGGACCACCTCGGGGGCCGAACCGTGCGCGGAGAGCATGATGGGCCGTCCCGCCGGCACCTCGGCGACATCGTCGACGAACACCACCCCCGCGTCCTCGAAGCGCTTCACCACCTGCCGATTGTGGATTATCTCGTGATAGCAGTACACGGGTGGCTCGAAGGCCTGGATCATCCAGGCCAGCGCCTTGATGGCCATGTCCACCCCCGCGCAGAATCCCCGGGGCGCAGCCAGCAGAACCCGATCGACCATCGTTGCCGAGACTACCGGCTGCTGTGGATCAGGGAGGTCTTTGGGGCGGTGGCGCCGGTCGCGTCGCGTGTGGGCAGCCCCGGCCGTGCCATGATGGGGCGTGTATCCACCACCCGCCTCGGTAATTGCCATAGAGTCTCCTAGGTCTCTTCGCAGGGCGCGCTGTCCATGCGTTGAGTCTCTTCGCAGGGCGCGCTGTCCATGCGTTGAGCTTCTTCGCAGGGCGCGCTGTCCATGCGTTGAGCTTCTTCGCAGGGCGCGCTGTCCATGCGTTGAGCTTCTAGGACACCGACTGTCAACAAAGATATCGAAAGGCACCCACAGCCATGGTTGACGAAACACACTCGGAACAGACTCAAATCGAGTGGCTGGGCACGACCGCGGCAGCCAAGCGCCTCGGCATCACCACGCGGACGCTCTACCGCTTCATTGATGAGGGCTACATCGCGGCCTACCGGATGGGCCGGGTGATTCGTGTCAAGGGAGAGGATGTCAACGCCTACATCGAGGCTTGCCGGATCGAGCCGGGCACCATCTCTCACCTGTACCCCGAAGTAGCGCCTCGCGCGGCGAGCTCGGAGTCCGGGTCGGGCGGCAACGACTCCGACGGCGGCTAGGCCGCGGTCCGGCCGGGGTCAGGGCCGGATCTCGTAGTACCAGTTCGTCGGATCCAGCTCGGCCTCGTGGCGGGTGAAGCGGGTGAAGCCCGCGCTTGTCGCCATCTCCTCCAGCCGGTCCGGGTACATGCCCAGAGTCCCGAGGCCCGCGCCTTCGGGCTCCGACAGCGACGAGGACATGCAGTAGAAGACGGACATCGCGTACATGTAGGGAAGCACGGGGATCTTCCGGTTGGACTCCAAGTCCCCGCGTCCCTTGATGTCGGCCACAAGCCACCAGCCGTCGCCGGCCAGGTTGCGGATGGCGGCGGCTATCGCATCCTGTGGACGCGGTAGATCGTGCAGCACGTCGAGGGTCACCAGCAGGTCTACGGGGCCGAACCGGTCCAGGTCATCGAAGGTGCCCCGCTCATAGGTGAGGTTCTCTGTCCCCGCCGCTCGGGCGTCGGCCCGCGCCGTCGCGATGGCCCGTTCAGAAGGGTCGATGCCCACCACGTCCGCCTCGGGGAAGCTCGACGCCAGCAGTCTGGCCGCGACTCCGGCTCCGCAGCCCACATCGACGATGCGGCCGCCCCGGGAGCGCAAGCGGTCGGTGGCACCGTCAAAGGCGGCCAGAACGACCGGCACCAGGAAGCTCTCCTGGCGCGCCGCCGACATGGCGCACTGCATGTGGCAGGCGTGGTCGCCGTGCTCGGCCCAGGTCATTCCGACCCCGGTCCGGAACGCCTCCGCGGTGCGCTCGATCTCCCGATGCGTCATGGGGGGGCCGAACACTCCGGGCATATAGGACCAATGGTCGCTTTCGGTCAGCGCCACCCTCGCTTCGGGCGTCAACGCGAAGCGGCCGTCGTCGTGCTGCACGAGCTCTGTGGCGGCCATGCCGTGCAGCCACTCGCGCACCCACCGCTCCCGGAGGCCGGTCGCTTCGGCCAGTTCAGCGCTGGTGCACGGCTCGGACTCCCGAAGGGCCTCCCACAGGCCCAGGCGGGTACCCAGGTGCATCAGGGCTGCGACCATCTCGCCCTGCTTGATCCGGAACAGCTCCAGGATGGTCAGCGGCAGAAGATCGGGATCAAGCTTGGTGCGCATGATTGTCAGTCTGGCTCCTGTACGGGTTGGGACACGACCTCGGAGGAGCGGGATGCGTCAAGGTAGAGGGCGCGGGCCATGAGCGACAGCTCGCGGTCGCGCCGGACCCGGTACACCTCGGCCCGCGTGGCGTGGAACGAGCCGTCCGTGGGATTGTTGGTGCGCGGGCCCCCGTAGACGGCTCCGTCGATGTAGCGGGCCGAGCGTTCAAGGAGGGACTCGGTCATGGGGCATCCGTTCCCTGGTAGCCGGCGTGTGAGCGGGCGACCGGAATCGAACCGGCATCATCAGCTTGGAAGGCTGAGGTTCTAACCGTTGAACTACGCCCGCGCACCCATCACGGTAGCGGGCGACAGCGCCGCCGTGGCCCGGCCCCCGGGACCAGCCGGAGGCGGAACGTCCGGTAGTGCCGATGGCGGGCGCCGGTACACTCGCTGCCGTGCACAGCAGCGTCGAGTCGCTCACAGACAACCGGGTCAAGCTGACCGTAGAGCTGGACGAGGCGGAGTTCGAGACCGAGGTCGAAGCGGCCTTCAAGCGCATCGCCCGCGAGGTGAGGATTCCCGGCTTTCGTCCCGGACGGGCCCCGCGCCGCCTGCTCGAGGCGCAGCTCGGGCACCAGACCGGGCGGGCGGAGGCACTGAGGTCCTCGCTGCCCGACTTCTACGCCCAAGCCGTCGTCTGGCACGACATCGACGTCATCGACGCTCCCAGCATCGAGATAACCGGGGGTTCGGAGTCTGGGCCGGTGTGCTTCGACGCCGTCGTCGACGTGCGCCCGGCCGTAGCGGTGTCGGGCTACGACCAGCTCAGCGTGCAGATTCCCAGCCCCGCCGTTGACGAGGCCGAGATCACCGGTGAGATCGACAGATTCCGCCGGCAGTTCGCGGAGCTGTCCCCCGTGAGCCGGGCCGCCATGGACGGAGACCATCTCACCATCGACATCACCGGCACGCTGGGAGGCGAGACCATCGACGGCCTCACAACCTCTGACTACGACTACGTGCTCGGAACCGGCGCCGTGGTCCCCGAGATCGATGAGAACCTGCGCGGCGCGGTGCCTGGAGACATCCTGGAGTTCGCGGCCTCCCATCCTGATCCCGACGAGGAGCGTCCGCTCAGCTTCCGGGTGCTCGTCAAGGAGGTGCAGGAGACCGTCCTGCCCGCTCTCGACGACGAGTTCGTGTCGTCCAACACCGAATACGACGCCGTCGAGGAGTTCCGGGCGACGCTGGAGGCCGGGCAATCCAGGGCCAAGACGATGCACGCCGCGTCGGCTCGGCTGGAAGCCATCGCGGACGCCATCGCCGGCCTTGTCGCTGACGAAGTGCCCGAGGCCATGGTGGCGTCTGAGATCGAGACCCGGGTCGCGAGCATCACCAGGGACCTGGCCCAGCGGGGATATGAGCTGGACGACTACCTGGGCAGCATCGGCCAGTCCAGCGAGGAGTTCGAAGGCGGCTTGCGGCTCAGCGCAGACCGCAGCGTCAAGCTGGATCTCGCCCTGCGGGCCGTGGCCGCAGCCGAGGGGCTCGAAGCGGACGAGGACGCAGTCGACGCCGAACTGCGCCAAGCCGTGCTGGCGGCGTCGCGAAGCGGTTCCGCCGGCGATGGCGCCGAGGTGGACGCGGCTGCCGAAGCGACCCGGCTGCGCGAGGCACTGGCATCTGCGGGTCAACTGTCGGGCATGCGGTCCGAGATTGCCAAGCGGGCAGCCCTGGAGTGGATCACCGAGCGCGTCGAGCTCGTTGATCCCGACGGGGAAGTCATCGATCCGGAGCTGTTGAGGCTGCCCGGACCCGAAGATGTCGGCGTGTCGGGCGAATCGCCCGAGGATGTCTCGGCCCCCGACGTTGACGATGACGACGGGAACCCGCAGGATGTAGTCGCCGATCAATCACAGGACGCCCCATGAGCCTCATCAACCCTCGCAACTACCTGGTGCCGACCGTGGTGGAGCAGACCAACCGCGGCGAGCGCGCCTTCGACCTGTACAGCCGGCTGCTCAAGGAGAACATTGTCTTCTTGGGCACGCCCATAGACGACGTGGTGGCGAACCTGATCTGCGCTCAGCTCCTGCACCTTGAATCGGAGGATCCCGACAAGGACATCAACCTCTACATCAACAGCCCCGGCGGAGACATCAACTCATTGTTCGCGATCTACGACACGATGCAGTACATCAAGCCCGACATCACCACGATCTGCTTCGGTCAGGCTGCGTCGGCGGCCGCGGTGCTGCTGGCTGCCGGGGCGAAGGGCAAGCGTCTGGCCCTGCGCCACGCCAGGATCCTGCTCCATCAGCCCTATGCCGGCGCCCACGGGGATGCCAGCGACATCGAGCGGATCGCAATCGAGGTGGCACGGCTCAAGGAGTGCCTCGAGGAGGTGCTCTCGACGCACACCGGGCAGCCCATCGAGCGGATCGCCGCCGACACCGACCGCGACTTCGTAATGACCGCCGAGCAGGCCAGGGACTACGGAATCATCGACGAGGTGATCGAAGAGCGTAATGTGGTCGACAACAGCAGCGCCATAAGAGCGATCAGCTGACGCCAGGAGGGAGACGACCGCGTGGCCAAGCTCGGTGAGGGAGGTGAGCTTCTCAAGTGCTCATTCTGCGGCAAGTCGCAGAAGCAGGTCAAGAAGCTCATCGCCGGTCCCGGCGTATACATCTGTGACGAGTGCATCGATCTGTGCAACGAGATCATCGACGAGGAGCTCGCCGGGCCCTCCGACGACGCGGTCGGCGATCTGCCGGTCCCCCGTGAGATCTACGCGTTCCTCGACGACTACATCGTCGGGCAGGAGAGCGCCAAGCGGATCCTGTCGGTTGCGGTCTACAACCACTACAAGCGGGTTCAGCTGGGCGAGAGCCAAGACCCCGAGATAGAGCTCCAGAAGTCCAACATCCTGCTGATCGGCCCGACCGGCTGCGGCAAGACGCTGATGGCGCAGACGCTCGCCCGGATGCTCAACGTGCCCTTCGCCATCGCCGACGCCACCGCTCTCACCGAAGCCGGCTACGTGGGCGAGGACGTGGAGAACATCCTCCTCAAGCTCATTCAGGCGGCGGACTACGACGTAAAGAAGGCCGAGAAGGGGATCATCTACATCGACGAGATCGACAAGATCGCCCGCAAGAGCGAGAACCCGTCGATCACGCGGGACGTTTCTGGAGAGGGCGTGCAGCAGGCGCTGCTCAAGATCCTGGAGGGCACCTCGGCGTCGGTGCCCCCGCAGGGCGGGCGCAAGCACCCCCATCAGGAGTTCATCCAGATCGACACCACCAACGTGCTGTTCGTCTGCGGGGGTGCATTCGCCGGCATCGAGAAGATCGTTGAGCGCCGCACCGGCACTCGGGGTGTGGGCTTCGGCGCGGACATCCGTAGGCCCGAGGACAAGGATTTGGGCGCCATCTTCGCCGAGGTGCTCCCCGAGGACCTCACCAAGTACGGGCTGATCCCCGAGTTCATAGGACGCCTGCCCGTGATGGGCGCGGTTCGCAGTCTTGAGCGCGAGGCTCTGGTGCGGATCCTCGTGGAGCCCCGCAACGCGCTGGTCAATCAGTACCAGAAGATGTTCCGGTTCGAGAACGTCGACCTCGTCTTCGATTCCGACGCGCTGGAGGCGATCGCCGACGAGGCGATCAAGCGTGCCTCGGGGGCTCGGGGGCTTCGGGCCGTGCTCGAGGAGGTCCTGCTCGACATCATGTACGACCTTCCCGGCCGCGAGGACATCGAGACGGTGGTGATCGATCGCGACGCCGTGCTGCGGAACGTGAACCCCACGCTGGTGCCCCGCGCCGAAGGGGGCGATGCCCGCTCCCGGCGCGCCAGCTGAGCGCCGCGGGCACCCGCTCGTGGACTACGGCGCGGCTCTAGACCATCTCGACACCCTGATCAACTACGAGTCCAGGCCTCGCGCCGGCCGTGTGCACGGCCTGAGCCTCCAGTCGATGCAGCGCCTGGCTTGGGCCATGGGAGACCCGCAGCACCTCTACCGGGTGATCCACGTGACGGGCACCAACGGCAAGGGATCCACGGTGCGGGTCACGACCCGGCTGCTGCAGGCCATGGGCCTGCGAGTCGGCGCCTACACAAGTCCGCACCTCGTGGCGCCAACCGAGCGCATATCGGTCGACTCCGAGCCCATGGACCCTGAGGCCTTCGGTGCGGCGATCGGCGACGTGGCCCGCTTCACTGCCCACCTGCAGCTGCAGGCCACCTGGTTCGAGACCGTGACGGCGGCCGCACTGCAGCACTTTGCCGATGTGGCCGTGGACGTGGCCGTCGTCGAGGTGGGAATGCTGGGAAGGTTCGACGCCACCAACGTCGTCGACGCCGAGGTTGCGGTAGTCACCAACGTGGGGCTGGACCACACCGACGGTTTCGGTGACTGGCGGCTGGCGGTGGCTCGTGAGAAGGCGGGCATCGTGAAGCCCGAATCGACGATCGTCTTCGGCGAGAACGACCCCGGCGTGCGCGACGTATTCCGAGCCGAGCCTCATGCGAGCATGCTGGAGCGCGGTGTCGACTTCGGGACCGACCGGGAGCGCCTGGCCATGGGCGGGTGGCTGGCTGACTTCCTCACCCCCTACGGGCGCCACCCCGACGTGCTGGTGGCCCTGCACGGCCGGCATCAGCTGGACAACGCCTCGTTGGCCGTGGCCACCGCCGAGGCCTTCTTCGGGGCGCGCCTGCCCGACGACGTCGTGGACGAGGCCCTGGCCAGTGTGAGGGTTCCGGGGCGCTTCGAGATCGTGGGCCGCGAGCCCCTGGTCGTGCTCGACGGAGCGCACAACCCCGATGGCGCCCGCGCCGCCGCTGCCACCCTCAGAGAGGACTTCGCACCGTCCGGTCGATGCTTCCTGGTGGTGGGGATGCAGTCTGGGCGCGACATCGGCGGCGTGCTTGAGGGGCTCGAGGCCGACCGGGCCGAGCGGGTTCTGTGCTGCACCGCGCCGACGGCCCGGGGCATACCGGCGCCCGAGATCGCGGACGCGGCGGCCTCCCTCGGCGCGGCCGCTGAGGCTGTCACGGACGTGGGCGCGGCCCTCGACCGTGCCCTCGAGCTCGCGGGTCCCGCCGATGTAATCACCGTGACCGGCTCCTTCACCGTGATCGGTGCGGCCAAGACGGCGTTGGCGGGGGGCTCGTAAGTGCTCTTTCTCGTCTCGCTCTCACACCGCGGGAGCGTGGAGGAGTCCTTGTAGCATCGCCGGTGTGGATCGCACGCTGGTCATTTGCAAGCCCGACGCAGTCGAGCGAGGCTTGGCGGGCGAGCTCGTGGGCCGGCTGGAGCGCAAGGGCTTGCGGCTGGTGGCCGCCGAGCTGCGGAACCTCGACCCCGACGTGCTCGCCCGCCACTACTGCGAGCACGTCGGCAAGGACTTCTACGACGATCTGGTTGCCTTCATGAGCCGGGGGCCCGCGCTGGTCGCTGTGGTGGAGGGGCCCGCAGACACGTGGCGCGTGGTGCGCGCCATGATGGGGGCTACCGACCCCATGAAGGCTGAACCGGGCACGATCCGGGGAGACTTCGCCACCATGGTCACCGAGAACCTCGTCCACGGGAGCGACTCAGCAGATTCGGCCAGGCGTGAGGTGCAGGTGTTCTTTCCCGGCCTGTAGGGACGCGTGCACGTCAACTGCGCGCCGCGGAGGCGAGAATCGATCCGGGTCCGGTGCGCGCCGGCGCTCGCCATCGTCTAGCCTCCCCTGAGGCGGGCGGCCGGAACCCATCGGCGCGTGATAACCTCCCGGAGCTGATCTAGGCATGACAATGAGCACAGGGACCACGCATTCCGGGCTGGGGTGGGTCATTGGCCGCGACATGGCCTTGGATCTCGGCACCGCCAACACTGTCGTGTACGTGCGCGGCGAGGGGATTGTGCTCAACGAGCCGTCGGTGGTGGCCGTGAACGCCCGCAGCCGCAAGGTGCTGGCCGTGGGTGCAGAAGCCAAGAGCATGATCGGTCGTACGCCGGCGCACATTCAGGCCGTTCGCCCTCTCAAGGACGGCGTGATTGCCGACTTCGATATGTGCCAGGAGATGCTGCGCTTCTTCGTCGCGCGCGTCCATCAGAGGCGCTGGACCAAGCCGCGCATGGTCATCGCCGTGCCGTCGGGGATAACGGGCGTGGAGCAGCGGGCCGTGCAGGAGGCGGCCGAGTCTGCGGGCGCCCGCCGGCCGACCCACATCATCGAGGAGCCGATGGCGGCCGCGATCGGCACGGGGATGAAGGTGTGGGAGCCGACCGGGAACATGGTCGTCGACATCGGGGGCGGCACCACCGAGGTGGCCGTCATCTCGCTCGGAGGGATCGTGTCCAGCGAGTCCATCCGCGTGGGAGGGGACGAGTTCGATGACGCCATCGTTCAGTTCGTCAAGAAGGAGCACTCCCTGCTGATCGGGGAGCGCACCGCCGAGGAGATCAAGATCGTGCTCGGATCGGCCTATCCCCTGTCGCGAGAGGCTAGGGCCGAGATACGGGGCCGCGACCTTGTGAGCGGCCTGCCCCGAGTGGTGTCGATCACCACAGAGGACATCCGCGACGGCTTGGAGGAGTCGGTCGTCGCCATCTGCGACGCGGTGAGGAGCACGCTCGACCGCACTCCGCCGGAGTTGGCCGCCGACATCATGGAATCGGGCATCATGCTCGCGGGCGGAGGCGCCCTGCTGAGAAACCTAGACCAGCGGATAGCCAACGAGACCGGCATGCCGATCACCGTCGCGCTTGACCCGCTCCACGCCGTGGTGAGGGGCTGTGGTTACGTTCTTGAGAACTTGGACCAGCTGACTGGCGGGACCACCGCGGACGGCCTCTAGCGCTTGGCCATGGCGGTCGCCCCGCGTAGCGGGCGGTCCCGCTACCGCCTAGCGCTGTTGATCCTCACCGCGGTCACGCTCCTAACCCTCGACTTCCGCGGCTACGGACCTTTGGAGACGGCCCAGAGCCGCGTGCGCGACGTTCTTGAGCCAGTGGTGTCCGCGGTCGCTGTCGTGCTCGGACCGGTGGCGGAGGTGTGGACGGTCATGTTCTCCTACAACGACCTCCGCTCCGAGAACGACAGGCTCCGATCCGAGGTCGACAGACTCAGCAGCGCCGACATACGGGCCGCGGCGCGCCAGGACGCCCTCGACCGGCTCCTGGCCGCCACCGGGGTGATATACGTCGACGACGTCGAGCAGATCACCGCCTCGGTGCTGCGCGACTCGGTCGGCAATTTCGACGACGACATCGTGTCGATCGACGTGGGACATCGCGATGGGGTGGCTCCGGGCATGGCGGTGGTCACCGCGGCCGGGCTCGTCGGAAGGGTCGAGACCGTCGACACCGCGCTGAGCACGGTCACCATGATCAGCAATCCAAACCTGGTGATCGGTGTGCGCCTGCTCGACACCGGCGATGTGGGGCTCGGTCACGGGATGGCCGGAGACCAGGCCAAGTTCGTGGTGGGCACCGGACTGCGCTGGCCCGAGACCGGGGACATCTCGGAGCTGCCGGGCATCGGGAGCTCGGTGGTCACCGCGGCCGGGAGCCGCTATCCCGCGAACATACCGGTGGGGCGGGTGGCTTCCGTCGAGCCGGCCGAGGCGGGGCTGGTGCAGCTGGTAACGGTTGACCTCGCCGCGGACGTGGACGATCTCGGCTATGTGACCGTGGTGCTGCAAACTCCCGTTGACCAGGCGCCGGTCGGCCCGGACTCGCCGTTCGTGGAGGAGTCGCCATGACCGCGCCTCGGCCGGCTGCCGCCGGGATGCGCCGGCGCCGTCTCGGTGCACACCGGCCGGCAGATCCCGACAGACACGCGCCTCGGCCGGCTGCCGCCGGGATGCGCCGGCGCCTCCTGTCGGTGCAAGAGAGCATCTTTGCGGTCGCTCTGAGGCTGATCGCCGTGTACTTGGTGGCGCTGCTGCTGCAGCTGACGATCTTCGTGGAGGTGCGGGTGGCGGGCGTGGCTCCCGAACTGCCGGCCCTGGTAGCCGTGTTGGCGGGGCTGCTGGCCGGCGTCCATCGGGGCCCGGCGATCGCGTTCGGGGCCGGGTTGATGTGGGACGTCTATCTGCCGACCCCGCTCGGGCTGGCTGCGGTCTCGTTCGCTCTCGTGGCCTTCGGGCTGGGCAGCATCACCGAGGACCTCTTCCACGACACCCGCACCCAGACGGGACTGCTCTCCTTCGCGGGCACGGCGGCATCGGTGACGGCCTACGCGGTGCTCGGAGAGGTGCTCGGCCAGCGCGGCCTGCTCGACGACGACCTGCTTGCGGTCGTGCTTGTCTCGTCCGCGCTCAACGCGGTGTTGTCGCCGGCTGCGGCTCCCGCGATGCGGTGGGCCCTGCGGGGCGGCGGAGCTCGGACCCGGCCGCCGATGCGCCTTGTCCCGCGGCAGCCATGATTCCACGCTGATGGCCGACAACGGTCCCGACGTCTACGAGCGCCAAGGCTTCCGGTTGTACGTCGTTGGCATTGTGGCGGTCTGCCTGGTGGCGGCCCTGGTGGCGCGGCTCTGGTTTCTGCAGGTACTCGAGAGCGATGAATTTCAGACCGCCGCCTCCGCGAACATCTTGCGGGTGGTGTACGCCGAGGCGCCCCGGGGCCGCATCTTCGACACAGAGGGGCGGATCCTGGTGGACAACAGGGTGGTCCAGGTGGTGACGATCGACCGCTTGGCGTTCAGGGCTGCACTTGATGAGTCCGAGCAGCACGACGTGTTGCTCCAGATCGCGGAGATCGTCAGCCGCTCGGGCCGCCTGACCAAGGTAATCCACATTGAGGAGCGGCTCGCGAGCCGGGAGTTCGGGCCGTTCGACAAGGTTCCGGTAGCCGTCGACATCAACCCTGACCTGCTGGTGTACTTGGGCGAGCGCCCGGACTTGTTCCCCGGGGTGTCCGTGGAGGAGCGCACGGTGCGCAGCTACCCCTACGGCGAGCTGGCTGCGCACCTGCTCGGCTATGTGGGGCCGCTGACCGAGTCCGAGTTCCGGGCCGTGAGCGCGCAGGTCGACCCGACCGATCCGAACGCGAAGACGTACCAGCCCGGCGACGAGATCGGGAAGTCTGGTGTGGAGCGCGTATTCGAGAGCGAGTTGCGGGGAGTCCCCGGCGTGCGCGTCTTCGAGGTGAACCGGCTGGACGAGATCGTCAAGGTGCACCACGACAAGCATCGCCGGCCGATGCCCGGCAACGATGTGCACCTCACGATCGATCTTGACATCCAGAGCCTGGTAGAGCGAGAGCTGCGTCGGGGACTCGACGAGGCCCGGGACCAGGAGCCGCCAGAGGACCCGGATGCCCCCCGCTTCGTGGCCTCGGCCGGGGCGGCGGTGGCGATCGACCCGCGCGACGGCTCAGTCCTGGCCATGGCGTCGTTCCCGACCTTCGATCCGCGAGAGTTCGTAAACGGCATATCGCAGCGGCTGTTCAACGACCTGACCGCAGAGGAGAACTACTCACCGATCCTCAACCGGGCCATCCAGGGCCTGTACGCACCCGGCTCCACCTTCAAGGTGGTCACCACCCACGCCGCGCTGGCCCAGGGCGTGATAGGCGAGGGCGCCGCCGCTCTGAGCGGTGTGGACGAGTTCTATCGCGACACCGGCACGTACCGCTATCCCTTCTGCCTGGAGGAGTCCGACACGTGCGTGTTCGAGAGCCCCTACTGCTGCGAGCGCGGCGTCGATCTGCGAGACGCCATCACGGTGTCGAGCGACACGTACTTCTACAGGCTTGGAGGCGAGGGCTTCTTCCAGCGACCCTCACCTCTCGATGAGGGAATCCAGGAGTCGGCGCGGGCCTTCGGCCTCGGGTCCCACACCGGCATTCCGCTTCCGCACGAGCGTGCCGGTGTTGTGCCCGACCGGGATTACTACGACTACCAGTTCGAGCAGGGTGTGTTCCTGCGCAGCGGCGCGCAGTGGTTCGCCGGAGACACCATCAACCTGGCCATCGGCCAGGGCAACCTCCTCGTCACGCCGCTTCAGATGGCCAACGTCTACGCCGTGATGGCCGGCGACGGCAAGGTCCACCAGCCCAACATCGCCACCAAGATCACCGACCGCGACGGTGAGGTCCTCGAGGAGTTCGGCCCGAGGCTCGTGCGCGAGCTCGAATGGAGCGCCGAGCTCTCCGGGCCGCTGCTCGACGGGCTCAACGGCGTGACGGCCTACAACCTCCCGAGCAGCACCAACGACGAGGTGCTCTTGCGGGGAACGGCATACGAGGCGTTCAACCTTCCCGGCGAGGGTGGCGTCGACTTCCCGCTGAACGGGTGGCCGGTGGCGGGCAAGACCGGCACGGCGGAGAAGCTGGGCAAGGCGGACTTCGCCTGGTTCGCGGCGTTCGGACCGGCATCGTGGCCCGAGCGCGGCTTCCGCCACACACCCGAGGTCGTGGTGGCCCTGGTGTTGGAGGAGGCGGGCTTCGGCGGCGATGTGGCCGCGCCGGCCGTGGCCCGGATTCTCTATCCCATCGCCACCGACACGGTGGAGAGGGCTCGCACGGCCAAGGAAGTGGACGCCTGCTACGGGGAGGTGAAGCTGCTGGTGGCGTTCCTGGAGGGCGTGCGCACCGGCGAGATCAAGGTGGACGCCGACGGCGTCCCCATCTCCGAGAGGCGGCCCGTGCTGTCGCAGGAATGCGCTGAGCTTGTGGGAGGCGAGATCGCCGTGGAGCAGCGAGGACTGGACGCCCTGCTGTGACTGTGCTCGCATCCCCGCCGGAGCCACAGAACCTCGAGCGCGAGAAGGATCCCTGGTGGCTGCTGGTCGACCCGTTCCTGATCCTGTCGGCTCTGGCCATCGCCGCCATGGGGACGGTTCTCGTCTATTCGGCCACCAGGGGCGTGGTAGACGACTTCACCGAGCCCAACACCGCCTTCCTCGAGCGCCAGATCCTGTTCGTCACCATGGGCGCGGTTGTGGCTGCGGGCGTCGCCTTCGTCGCTCCCAGGCACATCAGAAGGCTCTACCCGCTCGGCTTCCTGGCGATGATAGCGGCGCTGTGGCTGGTGCTGCAGGTGGGCGTGGAGGTCAGCGGCACGCGGGGCTGGTTCTCGTTCGGGACGTTCAGGGTGCAGCCGTCCGAGCCCGGAAAGCTGGTGGTGATAGTCGGGCTGGCGCTGCTGCTGTCGCCTCGCCAGGGCGAGGCAGGCCTGCGGCGGGTCGGGCTGGCTCTGGCGCTCGCGGCCGCGCCGATCGGGCTGGTGCTCCAGCAGCCCGACCTCGGAACCATGCTGGTGTACCTGGTGATCGCAGTGGCGACCGTGGTCGTGAGCGGGATCAGGCTCCGCTGGATCGCCCTTCTGGCCATCGTCGCCGCCGCCGGGGCCGTGGGTGTGCTCCGCTCCGACGAACTGGCCGAGTACCAGGAGGCACGCCTGCGCGTCTACCTTTTCGCCCCGTCGGAGGCAAGCGACGACGCTGCCACCTACGCCTTCAACGTAGAGCAGGCCCAGATCGCCATCGGGAACGGGGGGCTGCGGGGACAGGGCCTGTTCCAGGGGACCCAGACCCGGTCCGACCTGGTGCCCGCGCAGCAGACCGACTTCATATTCACGGTCGCGGGCGAGGAACTGGGCCTGCGGGGCGCCTTGCTGCTTCTCGGTCTGTACGCGGTGCTGCTGTTCCGCATCTGGAGGACCGCACAGATCGCCTCGACCCAGTTCGAGCGGCTCATCTGCACCGGGATCTTCGTCATGTTCCTGTTCCAGATGTTCCAGTCGGTCGGCATGACCATGGGAATGATGCCGGTGACCGGCATTCCGCTGCCGCTGGTCAGCTACGGCGGATCCTCGATGCTCACCTCGATGGCGTCGCTGGGGCTCGTCGCGGGCGTCTACCGCCGCCGCCTCGACATCGAAGGGATGCTCAACCAGCAGATGTAGGCTGGCATGGTGACAAACCTGTGGCACCGTCTCGAGCCTCTTCTGCCGCAGGCTTCCAAACCCGCCCGCTACATCGGGGGCGAGCACGGGATGCAGACCCCCCGCCACGGCCCCGAGATCGTGTCGTGGCTGCTCACCTACCCCGACACCTACGAGATCGGCCTGCCCAACCAGGGCCTGCAGATCCTCTACGAGATCCTCAACGAGCGTCCCGACGCGGCCGCCGAACGGGCCTACGCGCCGTGGGTGGACCTCGAGGCGCTGATGCGGGCCGAGGGGCTGCCACTGTTCTCGCTCGACACCCACCGCCCGGCTGCGCTGTTCGACGTCATCGCCTTCAACCTCTCCGCCGAACTCACCTACACGAACGTCTTGAACTGCATCGACCTCGCGGGCGTGCCCGTGCAGAGTGCGCAGCGCCGCGATTCGGATCCGCTGATCGGTGCCGGCGGCCACTGCACCTACAACCCCGAGCCGCTGGCCGACTTCGTGGACTTCGTCGTGCTCGGCGACGGCGAGGAGGCGGTGGGCGAGATCACCGGCGTGCTCGCCGACTGGAAGACCTCGGGGCGGTCAGGGGGCCGCCGCGGCATTCTGCGGGCCCTCGCCAGGGTGCCCGGGGTTTATGTGCCGTCGATGTACGAGGCCGTCTACGACCGGGGACGGCTCGCGGCCGTCGAGCCGCGGTACCCCGACGTACCGGCCGTGGTCGAGAAGCGAACCGTGGCTGACCTAGCCGACTGGCCCTACCCGAAGCGGCAGCTCGTCCCGCTCACCGAGGTGGTCCACGACCGCCTGAACGTCGAGGTGTTCCGGGGCTGCACCCGGGGCTGCCGCTTCTGCCAGGCCGGGATGATCACCCGGCCGGTGCGCGAGCGCCCGGCCGAGCAGGTGCGGACCATGGTGAGCGAGGGCCTGCGCCGCACCGGCTACGACGAGGTCGCCCTCACCTCGCTGAGCACCGCCGACTTCAGCGGCATCGACAAGATCGTCGCCTCCACGGTCGACGACTCGGACTGCGGCCAGGTCTCGGTGTCGCTGCCCAGCCTGCGGGTGGATGCCTTCACGGTCGGCATCGCGGCTCAGATCCAGCGAGCCCGGCGAACGGGGCTCACGTTCGCGCCCGAGGCGGGAACCTGGCGGATGCGCCAGGTGATCAACAAGCTCATCACCGAAGACGACCTCTACGCCGCAGTGGAGTCGGCTTACTCCCAGGGCTGGCGCCGGATGAAGCTCTACTTCCTCACCGGCCTGCCCACCGAGACCGACCACGACACGCTCGCCATCGCGGAGCTGGCCCGAAACTGCGTGGCTTTGGGGCGGACCCACGTGCGGTCGCCGTCGGTCACGGTGTCGGTGGGCGGGTTCGTGCCCAAGCCGTTCACTCCCTTCCAGTGGTTCGGGCAGAACACCACGGCCGAGCTTCGACGCAAGATCGGGCTGCTGCGCAGCGATCTGCGCCGGGCCAAGGGTGTTCGGCTCAAGTGGCACGACCCGGCGGCCAGCCTGGCCGAGGGCCTGGCCAGCCGGGGCGATCGCCGGCTCGGTCCGGTGATCGAGCACGTCTGGCGTCATGGCGGCACCTTCCAGGAGTGGTCCGAGCACTTCGGCCTGCAGCGGTGGCAGGCCGCGGCGGACGCCTGCGGTATCGACGTCGACGCCGGGGTCTACCGGCACCGCACCTTCGACGAGGTGCTGCCCTGGGATCATCTGTCCGCCGGGCTCCACAAGGACTTCCTGTGGCAGGACTGGCGGGACGCTCTCGACGAGGTGGGTCTCGAGGACTGCCGCTGGACGCCGTGCTACGACTGCGGTGCGTGCACCGGCTACGGCATCGAGCACGTGGTCGCTTCCGCGGTGCCGCCCGCAGGGGGCAGCCAGGGAACCGGCATGGACACCTCGCGCGGCGCGGCGGTCCCGGTGCGCCTGACCGAGCGGGGCCTGGTTCCGGCGGCGCAGTGAGGGTGTCACGGGTGAGGGTTCGCTTCTCGAAGCACGGCAAGGTCCGGTTCACATCCCATCGGGACGTGGCCCGGATCTGGGAGCGGGCGCTGCGACGCGCCCGGGTGCCCGTGGCTTACTCGGCCGGGTTCAATCCTCGGCCCAAGATCGCGTTCGGGCTGGCCCTGTCCACCGGATACTCCTCTGACGCCGAGTACCTCGACGTCGAGATGGATCCGGACCGGGCAGCCGGCATCGACACAGAGACCCTGGTCGCAGCGCTTACCGCGTCGCTGCCGACGGGATTGACAGCGCTGGCCGCGGCCGGTCTCGCCCCCGGCGAGCCGTCGCTCCAGCACGCGGTAACTAGCTGTACTTGGAGGATCGACGCGGCCGGCGCCGACGCTGCAGGGGCGTCGGATTCGCTGTCGCGGGCCATGGCCCGCTGCGAGCTGCTCGTGCAACGCGAGCGCAAAGGCCGGCTGGACACGGATGACATCCGGCCTGCCGTGCTCGCTGTCGAGGTGCAGGAAGACATCACAGACGGCGTGAGGCTCATCGCCGAGCTGGGCACGAAACCGCGGGCTGTGCGCCCGGCGGAGCTGCTCGCGAGCCTCGACCCGCCGCTCAGCCTTCGGCGGGCGTGCCGTCTTCACCAATGGATCGCAACCGACGGACTCCAGCGCCGCGAACCGCTCGCGGTCGCCGAGCTGTCGGTCGCAGGAGCAGGGGTCGAGCCATGACCAGCCTGCTCACGTACTCGAAGGAACAAAATGACCAACGAACGACACGCGGCGGGCGCCTCCGGCGCCGCCGAGAAGAAGACGGGTAGGCCGGCGGCAAGAGAGCAGTCCGATTCCGCCGGGCCGTCCGCTGGACGGCCTCCCAAGCCGCGCCGGCCGGACCAGCAACCGGCGCGAAAGCCCAAGATCGGCGACACCCGTCCCGCTCCGCCGTCGCCGGCGGACGCAGGCGACGGCCGCACACCCGCGGGCGGTTCCGCTTCCGGCGGGCGGAAGAGGAGACGTCGCCGCGGCGGTCGGGGTTCCGGCCAGAAGCCTCGTACGCCCGCGGTGGTGGAGGCGGTCACCTACGACGAGCCGGTCGAGCTCGACGAGAAGAGCCTCAAGGGTCGTCGGGGCCGCACCCGCAAGGGCCAGGCTCTCGGCCGTTACCTCATGTGCGTCCACGTCAGCGGGCAGGCCACCCAGATAGCGGTGCTCGAGGGTCGGCGCCTGATCGAGTTCAGGATGTCGCGGCCGGCCGACGACGTCGGCCAGATCCACGGCAACATCTATCTGGGACGGGTGCAGAACGTGCTGCCGGGCATGGAGACTGCCTTCGTTGACATCGGCACGCCCAAGAACGCGGTGCTGTACCGGGGAGACGTTCAGTACGACCCCGATGAGATCGAGGGCGGCCGCACCGAGGGCGACCAGGTCAAGCCCCGCATCGAGCACCTGCTCCGGCCCAAGCAGTCGATCCTGTGCCAGGTCACCAAGAACCCGATCGGAGAGAAGGGCGCCCGCCTCACCCAGGACGTGTCACTGGCGGGCCGCTTCGTGGTCCTGATGCCCAACTCGTCGGGCTTCGGGATCTCCAAGCGCCTTCCCGACTCCGAGCGCAAGCGCCTGCGGTCGATCCTCGAGAAGGTCAAGCCGGACAACCATGGGCTGATCATGCGCACCGCGGCCGAGAAGGTCACCGCGGCCGAGATCGAGCGCGACGTCGAGCGCCTGCTGCGCCAGTGGAAGGACATCGAGAAGCTGGCCGCGTCCTCCTCCGCCCCGGCGCTGCTGTACCGGGAGCCTGAGGCTCCCCTGCGCCTCATCCGCGAGGAGCTCAATTCCGACTACCGGGGAGTGATCATCGACGACCGCGAGCTCTACTCGAAGGTGTCCGGCTACATCTCGTCGATAATCGGGCCACTCGCGGACCGGGTGGAGTTCTACGACGCCGGCAAGCAGAAGCTGCCGCTGTTCGAGCGCCACTACGTCACCGAGCAGCTCAAGAAGGCGCTCGAGCCCAAGGTGTGGCTGCCGTCGGGCGGCTCGCTCATCATCGAGCACACCGAGGCCCTCACCGTGGTGGACGTCAACACCGGCAAGAACGTCGGCAAGTCCAGCCTGGAGGAGACGGTGCGGTCCAACAACCTGGAGGCCGCCGACGAACTGGCCCGCCAACTGCGGCTGCGCGACATAGGCGGCATCATCGTCGTGGACTTCGTCGACATGGAGGTGGCGGCCAACCGGGCCATGGTGATCAAGCGCTTCCGCGAGGCCCTGGCGAGGGACAAGACCCGCACCCAGGTGTTGGACATCAGCGGTCTCGGGCTGGTTGAGATGACCCGCAAGCGCAGCGGCGAGGGACTCCTCGAGTCGCTGTCGGACATGTGCGGCGACTGCTCGGGCCGGGGCTTCCGACTGCTGGCGGACTTGATCGACTGACCAGCGGCCGAGCCGGGGCCCGAGCGGCCCGTGCGCGCCGCGAACAAGAGCGGGAGCCAGGAGCCGTCCCTGCGTGGAGGGGCAATGGCGACACCGCCTTCGGAGAGTTCCCAGCCCGGGTGAGCCGTCCCTGCGTGGAGGGGCAATGGTGCGCGGGTACGATTCGATGCCTATGTACGCAGTGGTAAAGACCGGCGGCAAGCAGTACCGCGTGGAGCAGGGCTCCACCATCGAAGTGGAGCGCGTCGCCGAGCCTGGCTCGGAGGTCTCGCTGCGCCCGGTGCTGGTGGTGGACGGCGACGCCGTGCTGGCGACGCCGGCCGACCTCGCCGGCACGAGCGTCACCGCGGTCGTGGTCGACGAGCACCGCGGCCCCAAGATCCGCGGCTTCACCTACAAGTCCAAGAGCAATCAGCGCCGCCGGTGGGGCCACCGCCAGACGCTGGCGACGCTGCAGATCACCGACATACGGAAGGGCTGATTGGAGTGTCCAAGACGAAGGGCGGGGGATCGACCCGCAACGGCCGCGACTCGAACGCGCAGCGCCTCGGCGTGAAGGTCTACGACGGCGGCCGGGTTCTGGCCGGCGCCATCATCATGCGCCAGCGGGGCACGAAGATCCATCCGGGCACCAATGTCGGGCGAGGCGGCGACGACACGCTCTTCGCCACTGCCGACGGCGTGGTGCGCTTCGGATCCCGCCGGGGCCGCAAGCTCGTCGAGGTAGTCCCCGGCGACGCCTGATCCTGAGCCCGGCCCTAACCTGACTGGGTGTCCGGGTTCGTCGACGAGTGCAACCTCCACGTCGCCGCCGGTGACGGTGGCGCCGGGTGCGTCGCCTTCCGCAGGGAGGCCCGCGTGGCGCGGGGCGGGCCGTCCGGCGGCGACGGCGGGCGCGGGGGCGACGTCTGGCTGGTGGCGGACCGCAACGTCGCCTCTCTGCTGGCCTTCCGCGACCACCCCCATCGCAGGGCCTCGAGCGGCAAGCACGGCTCGGGGAGCAACCGCCATGGAGCGCGCGGCGACGACTTGGACGTGAGGGTTCCCGTGGGCACGGTGGTGCTGGACCACGGCGACCGGTCGCAGATAGCGGACCTGTCAGCCCACGGCGAGCGCTGTCTAGCGGCGCGTGCCGGCGAGGGCGGCCGAGGCAACGCCCGCTTCCTGGCCAACCGGCGGCGAGCTCCGGCCTTCGCCGAACAGGGCGAGTTCGGCGAGCAGCGCTGGCTGCGCCTGGAGCTCAAGCTGCTCGCCGATGTGGCCATCGTCGGCTTCCCCAACGTCGGCAAGTCGACGTTCATCAGCCGCGTGTCCGCGGCCAAGCCCAAGATCGCCGACTATCCCTTCACCACGCTCGAGCCCAACCTCGGCGTGGTCCGGCTCAACGACGAATTCGAGATGGTCCTGGCGGACGTCCCCGGCCTGATCGAGGGAGCCAGCGAGGGCCGCGGCCTGGGCCACCGCTTCTTGCGTCACGTGGAGCGGGCCCGGGTGCTGCTCGTGCTCATAGACCTGTGCGAGCTCGCCCATTGCCGGCCCGGCGAGCAACTGGAGGTGCTGCTGTCCGAACTGGGCCGTTACCGCCCGGAGCTGCTCGAGCGGCCGCGGCTCGCGGTGGGCAGCCGGGCCGACACCGCGCCCGGCGCGTGCTTCGGATTCGGGGACGGGCGCCTGTCGTCGGTGACCGGCGAGGGTGTGTCCGAGGTGCTCGGCGAGCTGGCCCGGATGGTGGCCGCGACACGAACCAGCGAGCCGGTCTGCGAGGCTCCGGTCGTGCATCGGCCCCTGCCGTCCGTGCAGGAATTCACGGTCCGGCGCGGCGGCGACAGCGCTTGGACGGTGCAGGGACGCGCCGCGGAGCGGGCGGTGGCCCTCAGCGACCTCACCGACGCCGGAGCGCTGGCCTACGCGCAGGACCGGCTGCGCAGCCTCGGGGTCGAGCGGGCCCTGGCCCGGGCCGGCGCGAGCACCGGCGACGAGGTGCGCATAGGGGATTTCAGCTTCACCTACCACGACGACGCCGAGGCCGCCGCCGGCAGTGACGTCCGCGGGAGCGCACGGTGACCGCGGGGGGCGCGGCGAGGCCCGCGGTTGAGCCGCCCGCGGGCCGCACCATCGTGGCCAAGATCGGCACGTCGTCGATCACCGACGGCACGGGCGCCATCGACCGCGCCTCCATCGAGAAGTTCTGCTCCGAGGTGGCGGCTCTGCGGTCAAAGGGTCACCGGGTGGTAATGGTCACCAGCGGCGCCATCGCGGCCGGGCTGCCCGAGCTGGGCATGGGCGGAGACCGGCGACCCACGAGCATGGAAACGCTGCAGGCCGTGGCCACCGTCGGCCAGAGCGCCCTGATGGGCATGTACCGGGAAGTGTTCTCCGGTCTGGGGGTGGTGGCAGGCCAGGTGCTGCTGGTGCCGCTCGACTTCGTGATCCGCACTCAATACGTGCACGCGTCGGCCACGCTGCGCAAGCTCCTGGACCTGGACGTGGTGCCCATCGTCAACGAGAACGACGCGGTGGCCGACGACGAGATCCGCTGGGGCGACAACGACCGCCTGGCCGCGCTGGTGGCCAATCTCGTGCAGGCCGACCTTCTGGTGCTGCTGACCGACACTGCGGGAGTGCTCACCGAAGATCCCCGCCGCAACTCGAACGCGTCGCTCATCGAGGAGATCGTCGAGTTCGACCACTATCTGCAGAGCCGGGTCGGAGGCGCCGGCACAGACCGGGGCAGCGGGGGCATGGCATCCAAGCTCACGGCAGCGCGCGTCGCGTCGCTGTCGGGCGTGCCCACGGTGATCGCCGACGCCAAGAGGCCCGAGGTGCTTGCTGACGCCGCCGCCGGCGTGGCCGGGGTGGGGACGCTGGTGCGGGCCGCGGCTCAGCGGATGCCGGCCCGCAAGCTGTGGATCGGCTTCGCGGTGGGCTCGCAGGGCGAGGTCGCCGTCGACTCGGGGGCCCGGGCCGCGCTCGAGCGGGGCAAGTCTCTGCTCGCCATCGGTGTCCGGTCCGTGTCCGGGACCTTCGACGCCGGCGCGCCGGTGGAGGTGCGCGAGGCGGAGGGCGAGGTGTTCGCCAAGGGCCTCGTCCGCCACAGCAGCGACGAGTTGCGCACCGCAGCCGGACGCCGCCGGGAGGACCTGCCCCCCGGCGCCCCCCACGTGGTGGTCCACGCCAACGACCTGGTAGTCCTGCCCGGCTCCTGAGTGCTGCTGCCGAGGAGCGGCCCGTGTGGCCCGGCTTCAGTCCTCGGCGCCTGAGGACTGGGGGATCTCCTGCTGTGCCGGCGCCGCGATTCCGAGCTGTTCCTGAATCTGGGTGAGCCTGGCCTTGGCTTCCTGGTTGCGGGCCGCGGCCTCGATTTCCAGCATCCGGCCCTCGGTGCCGCCCTCCTCCACCAGTTCGGCCACGCCCTTGGCCTTGGCGTAGCGGGCCTCGATCTTGTCCCGCACCTCAGCCAGGGTGGGCACGTCCTCGCCGACCGCCTCCGACAGGGTGCTCATGGCCTGGTTCATCTGCTCCTGCATGCGGGCCTGGTCCAGCTGCCCGAGCAGTTTCTGGCGCTCGCTTAGCTTCTCCTGGAGGCTCAGAGCGTTCTGGGACACCCCGGCCTTGGCTTGGTCAGCAGCTTCGGAGGTTTGGAAGAGGAGGCCTTTGAGACTCTCGATCTCCTGCTCGAGGGTGATCAGGCGACCCGCGAGCTGCTCAGCCGCATTCATGTAGGACGTCGCCTTGGCCTCGTCTCGGGCCTGTGTCGCCTCCTCGGCCATCATGAGCGCCTGGCGGGCGTTGCGGTTGACTCTCTCCAACTCGGAGAGGGCTCGGTTGAGCCGGATCTCGATCTGCTTGTGGTTGGCGATCACGTTGGCCGCCTGGTCCTTGAGCCTTCGGTGCTGGTCGCGGGCCTCGCTGATGGCCTGCTCGAGTTGGATCTTGGGGTCGGCGTTCTCCTCGAGCCGGCCGGCGAGCCGGGCGGTCAGGTAGTTCCAACGGCGCTTTAGGAGCTTCCACATGCCCTCGACTCTACTTCCGTGTGAGGGGCCGCGCGGATGGGTCACCGCTCAGCGCGGAGTCCCTTCAGCGCGGAGTCCCTCGACCCTCAGTCGAACTGGTCGCGGCGGTGCCAGATGATCCTGCGGGCCGGCTGGAGCAGGAGGTGAGCCTCGACGACACCGCTGCGGTAGGCGACCACCGTGTACGCGCCCACGGCGGCTGTTGCCATCAGCGGCGCCGACAGGATCACCGGCCAGCCGTCGACGAGCAGCTTGAGCGCGGCGGTCGCGGCGAACGAGACCGCGCCGGCTGTGGCCGGGGTCCCGAGTGCTGAGCGAACCGCGTCCGCAAGGCCGAGCCGGCGGGACAGCAGGGTGATCTCCGTCCAGGCGGCCACCGCCGATCCGAGGGCCAGCCCGACCGCGCCCAGCCGCACGACATCGTCCAACGCCCGCTCGGCCGCGGGCAGCGCCCACGCCAGTCCGAAGGCATCTGCGGCGCCGAGCAGGCCGTCGGGGCCCACGACGATGCGGTCCAGCGGGAACATCACCACGATGCCGACCGCTGCGGATACCGCTACCCGGATGGCCGCGATGCGGGCCGGCCCGGCCGTGTCGCCCTGGGCGTAGCAGGCGTTCTGCAGCACCCGGCTCACGCCCGTTGCGGGCAATCCGAGCGCATATGCCGCGATCACGAACCACACCAGCACGGTGTCGGCCGACTCGAACACGCCCCCCTCGAACAGCAGGCCCACTATCAGATCGCCGGCCGCGGCATAGACCGCGGCGGCAAGCAGCATCCAGAACGCCACCCGGTTCATGGCCGCCCGAGAGCGGGCTGCCACGGCGGCCGGGTCGTCGGCCAGGCGCGACATCTCGGGCAGCTCGGCCGCGGCGACGCTCATGGCGAACAGGCTCACGGGAAGCATGTACAGGATCTGGGCCCGGTACAGGGCGGCCACCGCGCCGGTGGCCAAGAGCGAGGCCAGCATCAGATCGACGTATGCCGACACCTGCACCACGCCCCGTCCCAGAACGGCCGGCCCGAATCGGCGCCGGATCTCGCGCAGGCCTGTGTGGCCCAGCGTCCATCGAAGCCGCAGTCCCCGGGCCAGGCGAATCGTGAGCGGGAGCTGCACCAGCAGCTGGGCCAGGCCGCCGCCGGCAACTCCCCAGGCCAGGGCGCGGGCCACTCCGTCAAGGTCGAAGGCGAGGATCCAGGCCGCCACCAGCGCCCCCACCTGCACCGCGTTCCAAAGAACCGGCGCGGCGTACGACACGAAGAAGCGCCGATGGCTGTTGAGGACCCCCAGGCACCATGCCGACAGCACGGCGAAGCCTGTGCCCAGCGCGGTAATGCGCACCAGAGAGACGGCCAACTCGAAGCGCTCGCCCTCGAGGCCGGGCGCCAGCACGAAGGTGATCGGACGGGACAGGGTCACGATCAGCGCCACCGCCAGCCCGACGATGGCCATAAGCGCAGCGGCCACCGCGCCGGCCACCCGGCCCGGATCCTCGCGATTGCCTCCCTGATATTCGGCCTCGTCGAGCAGGCGGCTGTACACGGGCACGAAGCTGGCCGACAGCACACCCTCGCCGAGCAGGTTCTGGAGCATGTTGGGGATGCGCATCGCCACCGCGAAGGCGTCGCCGGCCGCGGTGTTGCCCAGCAGCCGGGACGCGACGGTCTCGCGGCCCAGACCGGCCAGGCGGCTGGCACCGATCCCCAGCGCCACCAGCAGCGGGCCCGATGCCCGCCGGGGCCGTTTCGGTTCAGTCACTGCAAGGTTCTCATGAACTGCTGCCAATCCGCTCGGCCTCTGGGGGCGAGGCTAGCCGCGCTGCCCCTATAGCCTGAGGCGATGAGCAGCGCCGCAACCACTGTCGTTCCCTCAGCCGCGCCCGTCGAGTCCGCCACCCCGCCCGCCGCCGGCTCGATAGTCGAGCCGTCTGCCCGGCCCGCCGCCACGCCCGTTGCCGAGCTGGCCGCCCGGGCCAAGGCCGCCTCCAGGCTGATGGCGGCGGCGCCGACCGCGGCCAAGGACGCCGCACTGAGGGCTGCGGCCGACCTGCTGGTGGCCCGGGCCGGCGCGATCGGCGCGGCCAACGCCGTCGACGTGGAGCGGGCCACCGCCGACCGCACTCCAGCCACCCTCATCGACCGCCTCCGCCTCACGCCTGCTCGTATCGACGCCATGGCCGACGGCCTGAGGCAGATCGCGGCCCGGCGTGATCCGATCGGCGAGGTGGCCGACGGCTGGGTCCGGCCCAACGGCCTGCGCATCGAGCGGGTCCGGGTTCCCCTCGGAGTGGTCGCCATCATCTACGAGAGCCGCCCCAACGTCACCTCCGACGCGGCCGGCCTCTGCCTCAAGTCGGGCAACGTCGCCTTCCTGCGGGGCTCGTCGTCGGCCATCCAGTCCAACCTGGCCATCGCGGCCGCCATCCGCGAGGCCATCTCGTCGGCCGGACTGCCCGCCGACGCCGTCACGCTGGTGGCGGACACGTCCCGTTCGGCCGCGGTCGAGTTCATGCAGCAGAACGGCTATGTGGACTGCCTGATCCCGCGGGGCGGGCCGTCGCTGATCGCGTCCATTCTCGAGCACGCCACCGTGCCCGTCGTGATCGACGGGGCCGGCAACTGCCACGCCTACATCGACGCCTCCGCCGACCTCGACGCAGCCCTCAACATCGTGGTCAACGGCAAGATGCAGCGGCCGTCGGTGTGCAACGCCCTGGAGTCGCTGGTGGTCCACTCGGCGGTCGCACAGGAGTTCCTGCCCCGGGCCGCGGCCGCGCTGGCCGGCGTGGAGCTGCTCGGCGACGAGCGGGCCCGCCGAGCGGTGCCGTCGATGGGAGAGGCCACCGCGGCCGACCACGCCACCGAGTTCCTCGACCTGAAGATGTCGGTGAAGGTGGTGGACACCCTCGACGAGGCCATCTCGCATGTGAACCACAACGGATCGGGCCACTCCGAGACCATCATCACCTCCGACATAGCGGCGGCCGACCGCTTCACCCGCGAGGTCGACGCCGCGGCCGTGCTCGTCAACGCCTCCACCCGCTTCGTGGACGGAGAGGAGTTCGGCTTCGGCGCGGAGATCGGGATCAGCACCCAGAAGCTCCACGCCCGGGGGCCGATGGGGCTCGATCAGCTGACAACGCTCAAGTTCGTCGTGCGCGGCGAGGGCCACATCCGCTGACGGGCAGTCTGGCTGATCGCAATGTCTAACCGTTTCGCCGACGTCGACGCTGTCCGCGAGGGACTCTCCAAGGTCGACTATCTGTGTGACTCCGGTCTCGCCGGAGTGGTGTATCTGGCCGACCGCCTCGACAAGCCCGTGCTGGTGGAGGGCCCGGCCGGCACCGGCAAGACCCAGCTGGCCAAGAGCGTGGCCGAGATCACCGGCAGCCGGCTAATCCGCCTGCAGTGCTACGAGGGCCTCGATGAGGCGAGGGCGCTGTACGAGTGGAACTACAAGAAGCAGTTGCTGCGCATCCAGACCGAGCGCGAAGCCGACGTGGCCTGGGACGACATCTCCACCGACATCTTCTCCGACGAGTTCCTGCTGACCCGGCCCCTGCTGGAGGCCATCAGGGCCACCGACCCGATCGTGCTGCTGATCGACGAGGTCGACCGGGTCGAGGTGGAGACCGAGGCCCTGCTGCTCGAGATCCTCAGCGAGTACCAGGTGTCGATCCCGGAGCTGGGCACCATGGAGGCGTTGCAGGTGCCGCTGGTGTTCCTCACCTCCAACAACACCCGCGAGCTGAGCGAGGCCCTCAAGCGGCGCTGCCTGTACCTCCACATCGACTACCCGTCGATGGAGCGGGAGAAGGAGATCGTGCTGGCCAAGGTTCCCGACATAGCGGAGAACCTGGCCGACCAGGTGGCCCGAGTGGTCCGCTCCATCCGGCGGCTGGAGCTCAAGAAGCCGCCGTCGGTGTCGGAGACCCTCGACTGGGCCCGAACCCTGGTGCTGCTCGGCGTGCAGCACGTCGACGCCGACGTGGCCGCGGAGACGGTGAACATCCTGCTCAAGTACCAGAGCGACATCGCCAGGGCGAACAAGGAGCTGGCGACCGTCGAGGGCCTCGAGCCCTAGAGGCCGAGCTTGCGAGGCCGTGGCCTGAGCGGCCCGTGAGCGCAGCGAACATGAGTGGGAGCCATGAGGCCGAGCGGGTCTCGAGGGACGCTCGGCCGTGACCGTTACTGACCGCGCCCCTGGTGACGGTGCCGGCGGCGCCCTGCCCGCCGCCGCGGGAGATCCGCTGCTGGACTTGCTCAACGGCTTCATCGCGGAGCTGCGGGCCGTGGGCATCCCCGCCAGCCTCACCGAGAACCTCGACGCCATGGAGGCGGTCAAGCACGTCCCCATCGAGGACCGCGACACGTTCAAGCACGCCCTGGCCGCCACCCTTGTGAAGAACCATGCTCACTGGAAGGCCTTCGAGACCGTCTTCGAGGTGTACTTCTCGCTGCGGGGAGCGCAGTACGAGATCACGGACCCCGATCTCGAAGGCGTCGAAGACATCGACGGCGAGATCGCGGCCGAGGGCAACCGGGGCGGGTCCGGCGACATGCTCAGCCCCGAGGAGCTGGCCGAGATGCTCTACCGGGCCCTGATGCGAGGCGACGCCGAGATGCTCCGGGCTGCGGCTCGCCAGGCGGTCCGCCGCTATGCGGGGATGGAGCCGGGCCGTCCCGTCGGAGGCACCTATTACCTCTACCGAACGCTTCGCAACCTCGACCTCGAGGGCGTTCTCGAGCGTCTCATGGATGTGGCCCAGGAAACCGAGGGCGACGTCGACGACTTCGACCTGCGCTTGAGCCGCGACACCTACGAACTGCGCATCGCTGAGCTCAAGCGCCAGATCGAGGCCGAGATCCGGCGCCGGCTGGTGGCCGACCGGGGCGTTGAGGCCATGGCCAAGACGCTGCGCAAGCCGCTGCCGGCGGACATCGACTTCATGCACGCCTCCCGCGAGGAGATGGCCAGCCTGCGCAAGGCGATCTACCCGCTCACCCGCAAGCTGGCCGCCCGGCTGGTGCGCAAGCGCCGCCACGGGCGCTCCGGGCCGCTCGACTTCCGCTCCACGGTGCGCCACTCGCTGTCTTACGGGGGCGTGCCCGTGGAGCCGAAGTTCCGCCACCGGAGACCCCACAAGCCCGACATCATGGTGGTGGCCGACGTGTCGGGGTCGGTGGCCGCATTCGCCCGGTTCACGCTTCACCTCGTGTACGCCCTCTCGAGCCAGTTCTCGAAGGTGCGGTCGTTCGTGTTCATCGACGGGCTCGACGAGGTGACCAAGTTCTTCGAGGGGACCGACGACATCGCCGAGGCGGTGCACCGGGTGAACACCGAGGCCGACGTGGTCTGGGTGGACGGCCACTCCGACTACGGCCACGCCCTCGGGGTGTTCTGGGACAACTACGGCAACGACGTCGGTCCCCGCAGCACTGTGCTGATCCTCGGCGACGCCCGCAACAACTACCACGCCCCCGAGGGCTGGATAGTCAAGGCCCTCAGCGAGAAGGCCCGACACCTGTACTGGCTCAACCCCGAGCCCCGCAGCTACTGGGACACCGGCGACTCGATAGTGGGGGAGTACGCCCCCCACTGCGACGGAGTGTTCGAGGTCCGCAACCTGCGCCAGCTAGAAGCCTTCGTCGACCGCCTGGCGTAGTTCTGCTTCTACCTGCGGACGGCTGTGAGCTCCACGAGCAGGGCGCGGCACTAGGCCCGGATGACCAGTGGCGGGTTGCGGATGTGATTGAGGGGCAGAATGCAGACGTCAGTGGGACTATTGGCCACGGACGGCCGTCTCTGCCGTGGGTCAGTGGGTCAGCGGCGGCGTCGGTTCCGCTGGCGGAACGCTGGCCCGGGCGAAGATGTCCTCCACTTCGGCGGCTTTGTCGCGGCACCACTGCCGGTGCTCCTCGGCGAATGTCGGCGACCCTGGGGTGGCATTCTTCTCGGATTTGGCATGTCGGCGCAGTTGCTCTTGAAGGATCGTGCAGATGTAGGTCTGCTGTCTGTGGGGGATCCTGTACCGATGCTGCCGGAATCGCCATTCGAGGCCCTTCCAGTGCCAGAACCCGCCGGAGCTGAACTCCCCGACAGACGACTCAGCTTCGACACGGTATGACGGACGGCAGTAGACGAACGGCGAGCCGAACCTTCTTGCCGACTGCTCGTAGTGGGAGCAGCGAACCGCGCGTTCGTCAAGGACCGTGAACTGCACCTCGCCTGTCGTGTCGGGACCGTTCCTCGCCGCCACCATCATCAGGAACGGGGTGAGTGGCATCATGAACTCGGCGGGAGCATCGCTGGGACCGTAGACATCGTCATCGGACACAGGAACGGACCCGAGGACGAACTCGCTGCCACGCTGAGGCGTGCAGAACAGAATTCCGCCTCGGTAGCGCCCTTCGGCGTCTGCCATTCGGACGTCGATGCTGGCCCGCAGCAGTTTCGCCCGCTCGCCCGCCGAGAAATCGTTGGATGAAGCGCCCCTCCAGCATTCGATGATCGCTTGCAGGTTGCGGCCGTGGTGCAGCACCGCCAGTTGCCTGAGCAGCTTCAAGGTCTTCGGATGTTTGAGTATGTCCTTGATGTCGGGGTTGAACCTGTCGCTGGCACCCATCTTGGTTCTGATCTGGTCAAGCTTCCTGGCTGCGGCGTTCTCGACGCGCTGCCACTCGTCCTCGGATCGTCTGATCTCATCTAGGAAGGCGTGTCCCCCGTCGCGGGTGCCGAGCACATCCTCAAACACGCACTCTGCGCCCGCCGTGCTCTGCGAGGTCTGCCGAGTATACAGATCGTAGCGGTCGACTACCGTGTTGCGGCCGTCGTCCCTGTTGCCCCACTGCTTGAGGAGCATCGCCGACACATAGTGTTGACGCCGCGGTGTGTCCCTGCTGCCACTCATGGGAGGCCTCACGCGGTTGCTGAGATGTGCAGCGTTACCATGTCAGACTCGCGGCGGTTTGCGCCGCCGATGATCTGCCCGGGAGGGCGACCGGCAGCGGCGACAGAAGGCCACGCTGGACAGGTCTCCTGCCGCCGAGGTCGAAAGTCACGGACACTTATCCATCCACGCCCGCGACATTGCGGCCGCTTGTTGCCACTTACGCGCAAAGGCGCGGACCAGCGCGGCGAGGTCGGGGTTGTCGGGGTATTCACGCTCATACTTGTCAGCACGAGTGAATTCGTCCGTAGCCATCTCGGCGTCCATTCTCTCCAGATTCTCTGCGCTTTCTATGCATCTGCGGCGGTTGTCGGCCGCTTTGGTGTGAAGGTAACTGAGACTGCTTTCAATAGATTCGAATGCGTCGGGAGAAGCCACCCCGGTGCACCGCTCGATGAACGTTTTGTGCGCTGCGATCTGGGGCGCAAGCGCTTCCGCGATGCCGCCATAAAGCGTTTCCGCGGCGGTTATCGCCCAGCGGGCGCTGTACACGGGGTCCGATGGGCCAATCCAACCCCCGGAGGCGGCGATGTCGGCCATGGCTAAGGCGTGGTTCATGCGGCGCGGTGCCTCGGCGTCCGCCTCGATCACCGCGTCGAGAGCGGCGCGGCAGTCTTCAAGTTCCTCGATCTTCCCGTGCCGCTCTGCGGGTATCAACGTCGTGGTCGGCGGGGCGGTCGTGATCGGTAGAGGCTGGCTACGTATACGTGGCACAGCCGCGGGGGTCAACGTCGTGGTCGGCGGGGCGGTCGCGATCGGCGTGTTTGTTGTGGTGTTGTCGTTGTCGTTGCCGGAGACGATGAGCGCCGCGACCACCAGGCCAGCGCCTACAAGCGCCGCGGACACGACAACCACCGCGCGGTTCGCCCTAGCCCTGATCGTGCATGAGTTTGGGGGTTGGGTGGGGTGATTGACGCGCGAATGCCCTTCTGACGTGGGATGATGGACGGTGAGGACCATTCCGTGGTCCGGTCAGGAGGGCACCCGCATGGTGAATCATAACAGCACGGTCGATGTGGGGGTCGCGGAGGGTGCGGGGCTGGTGGTGGGGCATGGGGGGTTGCATGCTTTGGGCCGGTTCTGTGACGTGTTGGGGCTGGGGGAGCTGTTGTCTGAGGCGTATGGGCCGATCGGGGAGCGGGCGCCGGTGCATGACCGGGGCAAGGCGCTGGTGCAGGCGTTCTTGGTGTTCGCCGGTGGCGGGGAGGCGTGCAGCGACATCGAGGCGCTGCGCGCCGGGGAGGCTCTGTTCGGTTCGGTGCCGTCGGCGTCGACGCTGTACCGGGTGGCGCGCGGCGTCGACGCTGAGCGTCTGGGGGCTCTGCGCTCAGCGCTGTCGCAGGCCCGGCAGCGGGTGTGGCCGCTCATCGCGGCGGCTCGGGGCGAGGTCGTGATCGACGTCGACGCGTCGCTGATGGAGGTCCACTCTGAGAACAAGGAGGGCGCCGCTGCCCATTACAAGGGCGGGTTCGGGTTCCACCCGATGTACGCGTTCGCGGACTGCACCGGGGAGTGCCTCGCGGTGCTGTTGCGTCCCGGCAACGCCGCCGCCAACTCGATCACCGACCAGACCGCGGTGCTCGACGCCGCTGTGGAGGCCCTGCCGGGCGACGCCGCCGCGGGGCACCGCCGCGGCGACGACGCGTCACAGGCGCGGCGGCGGGTGCGGGTGCGCGCCGACTCGGCGGGCTGCAACGGGTTCATCGCGGCCTGCGTCGAGCGCAACATCGGCTACAGCGTCGTGGCCCGCAGCACCCCCCACATCGAGGCCGCCATCGCCACAGCCGCCGCGCAGCGTCGGCGGTGGCAGCCCGCCGAGGGCCGCCGCCCCAAGAGCCGCCGCAGCCGCCGCGGCGCGCGGGCCGCGGACCTCACCGACCTCGTCGACCCCCAGCACCGGCCCGCGCCCGACGCCCGGCTCATCATGCGCCGCGAGCCGCGCCACCAGGGCGCGCAGAGGTCGCTGTTCCCCAGCGACGACTGGCGCTACTGGGGCCACTGGACCAACCTCGCCGGCAGCCCCGCGGCCCGCGACGAAGACATGCGAGCCCACGCCAGAGTCGAGGACCACATAGCACGCCTCAAAGACAGCGGCGCCAAACGGTTCCCGTTCCGCGACCTCGCCGCCAACACCGCCTGGCACCAACTCGCCGCGTTCGCGGACACCGCCGTGAGATGGTTCCAACACACCTGCCTCACCGGAACCCTCAAACACGCCCGACCCAAAACCCTGCGATGGAACCTCTGGCACACCCCCGCCCGCCTCGTCCGCCACGCCCGAGCAACCACCCTCGCCCTGCCCCCAGACAGCCCCGCCACCGCAGCCATCCTCAACGCCCGCACCCGCATCAACCTGCTCATCTAAACACACGGCCCCCGCCCGCACCAGCCACACACCCCGCGCCGGCGCGACGCGCCCCAACACACACCCGCCGCCGCCGAGACCCGCCGCCGCCGCACAACCCCGCCCCCAAAACCCCACACACCCCGCCCACCCCGACAACACACCAACCAGCCCACCACAAACACACAAAAACACACTCACCCCGCCCACTCAACAATTCTCATGCACGATCAGGGCTAGTGGTCACGCGCGGAAGTGGTGTTGCTGTTGGTGTTGGTGGGCTGGTAGGTCCATTTGCAGGGTTGGGCTCGGTTGTTGTAGTCGTCGATTACCACCGGCACAGTCATGACCCAACCCTAACACAGCCATATAACTAACGCGAGCATGCACTAGAATCCGCCCACGGTCGCCCGTGGCGCTTCTGGACGGACTCCTCGCCTCGATGGCCCTCCGGTCGCGCTTCCACGTGAAGCATGGTACTGGTCCTGATGACGACCTCGAAGAAGATCCAGGTGCCACCTCTGAGGGGACCGGCGCACCGCCCGCAGCGCCGCCCGGATCGCGTTTACAAGGCCGAGGACAAGGTGTTCGCAGTACCCTGGGTGTCCTGCTACGGCCATACGCTGCAAGGAATGCGCGTCGCCCCCTCGGCTGGGCGTCACGGGCGACGACATCCTCCACGCCTGGACGCACGCTGTGACCTACTTCGATCTTCAGGAAGAGCTTCCAATGCTCGCACCGCGTCCTCCGCGGCAGCCAGCCGTCTCCAGGTGTCCTCGCCGAAAGCCGGCGCCCATTCGGCGATTGGGTGGGGAACGAATGCCCGAAACACCAGTCGGTGCGGGTCACCTGTCGCCGTGGGCCGCGAGACACCGCCGTGTTCGTCCCGGAATCTCTCGGCCAGTGTTCCCACGGTCTCTCCTGGCTCACCATGCGCATTGACACCAAGATGCGGTGGGGCGGCGGCCGGGGCCACGGCAGCGAGGATCGCAGCATCCTCGTGATCAACGACCGCTGCCGCCTCGTCGGCATCCCGGTCGCAGCGCACGACTACACCGTGTCGGGCCGGTCGCCGCTGCACTGGGCGATCGACAGCTTGCGCGTCAAGCACGACAAAGCCTCAGGCATCGTCGACGACCCCAACGGCTGGCACGCCTGGGCCGACGAGCCGTTCGAGCTAATCCGCCACCTGCGCCGCCTCGTCACAGTCAGCGTCGAGACCGCCCGCATCGTTGCCTCGCTGCCTCCGTCGCTTGAGGGCCACCGCGGCGTGTAGGTTGTTCAGGCGGGCTAGCTTGAGGCACCGAGGCGTCTCGTCGTTAGGTGGTGACGTGCTGGCGCCTGAAGGGAGGGTCGGCATGGTAGAGGTGACGTTTCGGCTCCAGTCGCAAGAAGGCGGCGTCGCGGGCGCGGCGATCCTGGCGGCTTACCCGAACGGGACCTATCGCACAGGCCTAACCGATGCGTCCGGCGAGTGGTCCCTTGATCTGTATCGCGTGGACCAGGAGATGACGGTGCTCGTGGCAGCCGAAGGATTCAAGCCGCTGTGCGAGAGCGTTGTGCCCAATGGGGCTGTCGTCAGGGGGGCTGTCGTCGACCTTGAGCTGACGCCCTCCCCAAACGGGCGCAGAGCAGTGCTGTTTACCAAGAGCACGGGATACATTCCCGGAGTCGAGGGTCGGCTGAATCCGATCAATGACGGACGCACCTACGTCTATGCGGACAACATCGCCGTCAACGGGCGTGTTGCCGACCCTGCCGGATTCGAGATCGGCGAGCCGCTGCATCTAATCGATGTCTACGGAGTGGAGACCGAGATTCGTTTTCTGGCAGCGACCGGGCAGTTCTCATTGATCGAGTTCACCGAACCTCGTCCGTTCGGAGTACAGCGATGACCACCGGTGAACGTCATGAGGAGATCTGCTATCAGTTTCTGGCACATGCGGAAGACGAGCATCGACGAGGCGACTACCTGCAAGCTGCCGAGAAGGCTTGGGGAGCGTTCGCGCACTGCGTAGCTTCGATTGCGAAGGAGAAGGGCTGGGAGGTCGGTTCGCACCGCCAGCTGAAGGAGAATGCCAACAGGCTCCTTGATGGGGATCCGGAACATGCCGAACGCCGGCGACTCCTTCTCGTGGCCGTCGAGTCCTTGCACGCGAATTTCTACCGGGAGTTCTTGACAGAGGTCGAGGTCGGGGACGGCATCGCCAACGCCAGAGAACTCATCGAAGCGTTGCGTCAACTAGCGAGCCGCTAGGAGACTGTTGAGTAAGTCCCAAATTGCCAGTTTCGTGGTCACAAAACCCCAGGTCAGAGGCTTGTGGGTTGGCCGAAATCGGCATTGCTCAACAGTCTCCTAGTCGCGGCGAACGTCTCGCCGGGTGATGTGGCCTGCGGCGTGGCGGGCGGTTCAGCCTCAGCTCCGGGCGGAGAGCATTTCGGCCACCCGGAAGGCGAGATCCACCGACTGGCGGCCGTTGAGGCGCGGGTCGCACAGCGTCTCGAAGGCTCGCTCCAAATCGGCGTCGATGAGCTTGTCGGCACCGCCGACGCATTCCGTGACCGCGTCGCCGGTCAGCTCGACGTGCACGCCCCCGGGCCAGGTTCCGCATGAGGTGTGGGCCGCGAAGAAGCCGCTGATCTCGGCCAGCACGTCGTCGAAGTGGCGGGTCTTGCGCCCCGACTCCGAGGTGTAGGTGTTGCCGTGCATCGGATCGCACGCCCAAGTCACCGGGTGCCCTGAGTCGCGCACAGCCCGCAGCAGGGGCGGCAGCAGAGTCTTCACCTTCTGAGCGCCCATCCTGGTGATGAGGGTGAGCCGGCCGGGCATCCGCTGCGGGTTGAGCAGCTCGCACAATGCGACCACCTCCTCGGCGGTGGCGGTGGGCCCGATCTTGCAGCCGAGCGGATTGCGGACGCCCCGCAGGAATTCCACGTGGGCGCCGTCGAGCTGGCGGGTGCGCTCCCCTATCCACAGCATGTGGGCCGAGCAGTCGTACCACTCGCCGGTGGTCGAGTCCTCGCGGGTGAGCGCTTCCTCGTAGTCCAGCACCAGAGCCTCATGGCTGGTATAGAACTCCACCTCGTGCAGCTGCGGGGTGTTGGCGGTGGTCAAACCGCACGCGGTCATGAACCGAAGGGCCCGGTCGATGTCCTCGGCCATGCGCGCGTAGCGCCGGCCCGCGGGCGAGGTGGCCACGAACTCGCGGTTCCAGCTGGCCACCCTCGACAGGTCGGCATAGCCGCCCCGGGTGAACGCCCTCAGCAGGTTGAGGGTGGACGCGGCCCGGTGGTACGCGGTCAGCAGGCGGCGCGGGTCGGGCAGCCGCTCGGCCTCGCTGAAGCCGATGTCGTTGACCATGTGGCCGAGGAACGAAGGGAGCTCCACCTCACCCTTGGTCTCGGTGGGGCTGGAACGGGGCTTGGCGAACTGTCCCGCGATCCGGCCGACCTTCACCAGGGGAACGCCCCCCGAGTAGGTCAGCACGATGGCCATCTGCAGGATCACCCGCAGCTTGTCCCGGATCGAGTCCGCGGCGGAGTCGAAGGACTCCGCGCAGTCTCCCGCCTGCAGCAGGAACGCCTCGCCGTTGGCCACCCGCCCCAGCTGGCCCATGAGCGAGCGGGCCTCACCCGCGAACACCAGCGGGGGCAGATCGTGCAGGGCCTTGGTCGCCTGCTCGAGCTCGGCCTGGTCGGGCCAAGCCGGCTGGTGCATCGCAGGCTTGGCCCTCCAGGAAGAGGGCGACCAGGTGCTCCCGCCGGCGAAAAGGGTGAGATCTCCGGCGGTCACAGGCGTTAAGCGGCGTCGACCGTCTCGGCCAGACTCAGTTCCTCGGCGTGCTCGCGTACGGCGTTGATGGCGCGCTTCACCAGGCGTCGGGCCGCTTCGGCGGTGACGCCCAGCTCCTCGCCGACCTCGCGGTAGGAGCGCTTGATGCCGTCGGAGAGGCCGAAGCGCTGCTCGACGGCGTACTTGGCCCGGGGCTCGAGGATGTCGAGCAGCCCGGTGACCATCTCCTCCTCGGCTTTGGCCATAACCTCGAGCTCGGGGCCGGGGTTGGAGTCGGGGAGCAGGTCGATCAGCTCGTTGCTGTCGTCGTCGCCGATGGTGCGGTCGAGCGAGGTGGGGGTGGTGAGGCGGTGCAGCCGGGCGTGGTCGTCGTCCAGCTCGTCGCCGTCGCCGGACACCTGGCGCAGCGCGGCGCGCAGGGACGCCGACCGGTCGCCGGGCAGGCGCACCAGGCTCGCCTTCTGGTCGAGGGCCCGTCCGATGGACTGGCGGATCCAGAAGGTGGCGTAGGTAGAGAACTTGAAGCCCTTGCGCCAGTCGAACTTGTCGACGGCGTGCTCGAGGCCGAGGTTGCCCTCCTGGATCAGGTCGAGCAGCTCCATGCCCGGAGGCAGGGGATACCGGCGGGCCACGCTGACCACCAGGCGCAGGTTGGCCCGGATGAACCGGTCCTTGGCCGCCGCGGCCTCGCGGATCGACCTGGCGATCTCGCGGCCTCGCTCGCCCTGCTCCTTGCGGCTGCGGGCGTCGACGCCGCGCTCGATGGCCTGGGAGAGCTCGCGCTCCTCCTGGGCGTTCAGCAGCGCCACGGCGCCGATTTCGTTTAGGTACTGTCCTACTGAGTCGCTCATGTCACATTCACCTGACCGGCCCCGCTCGCGTGGCAGGGCAGCCTTCTCGCTTTCTTTGTGGGGGAGGATTTGGTGCCGGGCGCACACCCTCCGAGTGCGCTACTCCAGCCCAGACGAACCAATATACATTAGGCGTTTGTTCCCGGCAAGTCAAGACAAGCGCGCCCGCGCGGTGTGACATATGTCACGGGCCGCGGCGCGACCGACGGCGAGGATCCTACACTTTCGCGGTGCAAAGAGGCAGCGGTCCCCGCATCGGCGTGCTGGGCGGGACCTTCGACCCGCCGCACTTCGGTCACCTCGCGGTCGCTTTGGAGGTGCGCCACCGCCTGAGGCTGTCTGTGGTTCTGCTGGTCGTGGCCAACGACCCGTGGCAGAAGTCGGCCCTGCATCCGGTGACGCCGGCGCCCGTGCGGCTGGAGATGGTGCGGGCCGCGGTCGGCGGCCTCGAGGGAATCGAGGCGAGCTCTCTTGAGATCGATCGCGGCGGCGAGAGCTACACGGCCGACACCCTCGCGCAGCTGGGCTCGATGCATCCCGGCGCCGAGCTGATGCTGGTGGTTGGCTCGGACATCGCCCAGGGCCTCGACACCTGGAAGCGCCCCGCGGAGCTGCGGGAGCTGTCCACCGTGGTCGTGGTGGACAGGGCGGGACGCTCCGGCGGGAGGCCCCCGCAGGGCTGGCCGGCGCTGGTGGTGGAGGGTCCCGCGCTCGACATCTCGTCCTGCGACATCCGGGCCCGGTTCGCCGACGGCCGTCCGGTCGAGGCGCTCGTGCCCCCCGCCGTGGCCGATGTCGTGAGATCCGGGGGCCTGTACGGGTGCGGTCGCTGAGGCTGGCCAGGGGTCGTCGCCGGCCGGCCCCCCGGGCGCATGCCTTTTGGAGGTTCGTCTTTCCCGCAATAGTGGTGGCTGCGGGCCTCGCAGTGCTGCTGCTGGCCTTGGAGGGCGGCCGCGCCGTGCTCGACAAGAGGGTCGACACGGTCCAGGAGACGGTCGTCCTGCAGCCTGACGAGCCCGGATACCTGGAGTTGGTGGGGGTGACGCCCACGCTGCTGTCGCTGCACACCCACAACGGCGAGTTGACCGGTGTGGCGTTCATTGCCCGCACCGGCATCGACGCGGGCGGCGGCGTGGTGCTGCTGCCGGCTGATCTGCAGGTCGCGCCCGGGGTCGGGCTTGCCAGGCAGGGCGACCTCATCTCGGACGTGTACGCCCGCGGCGGCCCCGGCGCAGTCGAGCAGGTTGCCGAGGGCCTGTTCGGGATCGGGTTCGACGACGTGGAAGAAATCACCACCGAGTCGCTGGCCCACAGCATGGCCCCGGCCGCGCCGCTGCCATACCTGCTGGTGGACGACCTCGCGGAGATAGGCCCCGACGGGGGGCAGCGGGTGGTGTTCGAGGCAGGCGCCCACGAGTTCTCCGCGGCCGACGCCGCCGCGGTGTACGCCCTCCGGAACCCTGACGAGGCTGACGTCAATCGGGTGCAGCGCCAGCGCGCCCTGTGGGAGTCGTGGCTCGGTGTGATCGGGCGAGCCGACGACCCGGCCGCGGCCGCGCCGCCGCCCTCGTCGGCGTTGTCGGCGTTCATGCGGGCTCTGGGCTCAGGAACCGCAGTGGTGGAGGTCCCCCCTCTGCACCCGGTGCTTGACCCCGCCTCGCCCCCTCGCTCCGAACTCGGCGACGAGGGCGCGTCCTGGCTGCGCGACAGGGCCCTGGAGTTGGTGCCGTGGCCCCGGCAGCCGGAGTCGTTCCTGCGGCCCCGGGTCCAACTGCTCGACGGCACGGGCGACCCATCGATCCGGGACGCGCTCGCTGACGACGTGATCGCGGCCGGCGGGGTCATCACCGTGATGGGCAACGCGGCCCAGTTTGGCGTTGAGACCACCCATTTCGCCTACCATCGCGAGGAACTCGTGAACGATCACTTCACCAACTCCATCGCCATCGTGCTCGGCGTCGACATGGCCCTCATAGAGCTGGGCGAGGACACGCCCGATGTGGTCGACATAACCGTGACGGTCGGACAGGACCAGGCGGCGCGGTGACAGCGGAGGCCAACGCGGCCGGACTCGCCGGCCCCGCAGGATCAGCCGGCCGGCCCGCCGCGGCTGATGATGGTGCCTGCGCACGGCGCTGGGCGATGGCCGCGGCCGCGGTCGCCGACGAGCGCAAGGGCGCCGACACCGTGATCATCGATGTCGGCGACGTGCTCGTGGTGACCGACCTGTTCGTGATCACCCACGGCAACAACGCCCGCCAGGTGCGGGCCATCGCCGAGAGCGTGGAGGACAGCCTGAAGGCGGCGGGCGGCCCGTCGCCGCTGCGCATCGAGGGCACCGACGACCGCCAGTGGCTGCTGCTCGACTACGGCTCGTTCGTGGTCCACGTCTTCGACGCCGAGCGGCGGGCCCTGTACCAGCTCGAGCGGCTCTGGGGCGACTGCCCCCTGCTCGACTGGACTGCGTCCGTCGGGGCGGCTCCGCCGCAAGCCTCAGACGAATAGCGCCGCGCCGCCGACGACGCTGGGCGCTACCGGCCGCGGAGCCTCACCGGGGTGGAGACCTCCGCGAAGAAGTCGTTGCCCTTGTCGTCGATCACGATGAAGGCGGGGAAGTCCTCGACCTGGATCTGCCACACCGCCTCCATGCCCAGCTCGGGATAGTCGAGCACCTCCACCTTGCGGATCGAGTCCCGCGCCAGGCGGGCCGCCGGACCGCCGATGGACCCCAGGTAGAAGCCGCCGTGGCGGGCGCAGGCCTCGGTCACCTCCGAGGAGCGGTTGCCCTTGGCCAGCATCACCATCGATCCCCCGGCCGCCTGGAACTGGTCGACGTAGGAGTCCATGCGGCCCGCGGTGGTGGGGCCGAAGGACCCTGATGCGTATCCCTTGGGGGTCTTGGCCGGCCCGGCGTAGTACACCGGGTGGTCGCGCAGGTACTGCGGCATCGGCTCACCGGCGTCGAGGCGCTCCTTGATCCTGGCGTGGGCGATGTCGCGGCCCACCACCAGCGTGCCGGTCAGGGCCAGGCGGGTCTTGACCGGGTAGCGCGTGAGCCGGTCCAGGAGCTCACCCATGGGCCGGTCGAGGTTCACCGCCACCACATCGCTGGAGAGCTCGTCGTCGGCGGCCTCGGGCAGGAAGCGGGCCGGGTCGGTCTCCAGGCGCTCCAGGAAGAGCCCCTCGGAGGTGATCTTGGCCCGGGCCTGGCGGTCGGCCGAGCAGCTCACCGCGATCCCCACCGGGTTGGACGCCCCGTGTCGGGGCAGGCGCACCACCCGCACGTCGTGGCAGAAGTACTTGCCGCCGAACTGGGCGCCGATCCCGAAGGTCTGGGTCATCTCCAGGATCCGCTGCTCCCACTGGAGGTCCCGGAACCCGTGGCCGGTGGCGGCGTCGCCGGAGGTGGGCAGCGAGTCGAGGTACTTGGCCGACGCGAGCTTGGCCACCTTCAGGTTGTGTTCCGCCGACGTGCCCCCCACCACCATCGCCAGGTGGTAGGGCGGGCAGGCCGCGGTGCCGAGCAGCCTCAGCGTCTCGTCGCAGAAATCGAGCAGCGACTCCTCGTTGAGCAGGGCCCTGGTCTTCTGGTACAGGAACGACTTGTTGGCCGAGCCGCCGCCCTTGGCCATGTAGAACAGCTCGTAGACGTCGCCCGGCTTGGAGTGGATCTCGATCTGGGCGGGGAGGTTGTTGCCGGTGTTGACCTCTGTGAACATGTCCAGCGGGGCGAGCTGCGAGTAGCGCAGGTTGGAGGTCTGGTAGGTGTCGTAGACGCCCCGCGAGATGGCCTCGGCGTCGTCTCCGAACGTGAGCACCTGCTCTCCCTTGCGGCCCATGATCACTGCGGTGCCGGTGTCCTGGCACATGGGCAGCACACCGCCCGCCGCAATGTTGGCGTTCTGCAGCAGCTCGGTGGCCACGAAGCGGTCGTTGTCCGACGCCTCAGGGTCCTCGAGGATGTTGTGGAGCTGCTGGAGGTGGTCGGAGCGCAGGTAGTGGTTGATGTCGTGCATGGCGACCGACGTCAACAGCGTCAGCGCCTCGGGCTCGACCTTCAGGAATGTTCGGCCCGCCGCGTCGATGGTGGAGACGCCCTCGCTGGACACCAGCCGGCAGTCGGTGGTGTCGGGGCCGAGCGGCAGCAGGTCCGAGTAGGCGAAGTCCTTCAGATCGGCGGAGTCTGCCATGTCACCCCCAGTCCTGCCGTCCGGCGTGCTCAGGGTCTCGCGGGCGTGCCCGGGAAGGCGGCCGGGTCCTGCCCGTCGCCGATCACGGGACGCTGCCAGTGCGTGCACTCTGAGACGGTGTCGGCCACGTCTCGCCACTCTGCGGGGTTCCAACCCTGGGCGGCCGCGGCGACCGAACCGTTCTGGAGCACGAACGCCAACGCGGGCAGGGTGTCGAGTCCGAGGGCGGCGGGCACGCGCCGGTCGGGGTCGGCGAAGGTCAGGATGTCCTGGGCGTAGGGGCCCAGGAACCGCCGGGCGTTGTCGGGGCCGCAGGCGACCACCCAGCAGCCGCGGCATCCGGCTTCGGCGTAAGTCACCAGTATCCGGCGGGCGGTGTGCAGTATCCAGGCGCTCTCGTTGGTGTAGGGATCGAGCAGGACCGGCAACAGCGGGAAGGTTGTGAGCCAGTCCTCCAGCGGCCTGGCCTCGGCTCCCAGGGGAGCGAGTTCCAAATCGAGCGGGGCGGTCGTCACAGCGCCCAAGCTAGCGCTTGCGCCGTCCCGGTCGGCGGGTCCTGTCGCCGGCGCGGCCTGGCGCCGCGGGCGACGCCATTCCTTGCGCCGACGCCACCCCCCGGCCTGGCTCGGCAATCTGCCGCGGCGCTTCGGGGATCGCTGCGCAGATCGGCCCAAGCCGTCCGGCCCCGGCTATCAGTGCGGGTGCGTGCGTAGCATCATGGCGTGCATCCGATCGAGCGGCTGCGGTATGTGGCTCGGGCCGGCGTGGTGCCGGTGGTCCCGCTGGTCCGGGAATCGGCGGCGGCGCTGGTGTCGTTCGCCGACGACCCCAAGGGCCTGCTCACGTCGTGCCGGCGGCTGCTGGATCGCCGCAGCGACTGCGGCCCGCTGGTGTGGCTGGCCGCCCGGATGCTCGCCGCCATGGATCCTCGCTCCGAGGCGATCAGGGTTGTGGGGGACTTGGACGCCGACACCACCGGACAGGTGTTGGGGGACGGCCTGGACTCCCTGCCGGCGGGGTCGACCGTTCTGGCGGTGGGGGAGTTGGGGGTCTTCGCCACCGCACTGCACGACCGGCCCGACTTGCGGTCCCCGGAACCCGACGACCCCGCGGCCGCGACTATTGCCGACCTTGTCCTGATAACCAGCGAATGTGTGGGCCCGCGGCATGCTCTGGTCGTGGCCGAGACGGTGCCGGTGGCCGAGGCGGCCCACCGCTGGGGCACGCCCGTGTGGCTGATCGCCGGCGCCGGACGGATCCTGCCCCAGCAGATGTGGGATCTGCTCAGTGCCCGCCATCGCCCCGACGACCCGGCCATGCGAGGCCTGGCTGCGCTGGACCTGCACCGGTTCGCCACTCGGGTGGTCACCCCATCGGGCCTGCGAACCCCCGCCGAAGCCGCCCGACAGTCTGACTGCCCCGTCGTCCCCGAACTCTTCGCGCCGTGACCGGCCCGGCTCGAAGGGAGCACCCACTGGCAGCGATTCCCTTATGACCGGGCTGGACCGGTTTGAGGGGCGGCCGGGGACCCGGGACGGGTACTGGCCCTCGGCGTGGCCGGCCGAGTGCGGCGGCAACCGGCGGCAGAAGGCAGCCAGAGGACGCCTCGACGCCGCCGCGGGCACCGCGTCGGTGGCCGGCCGGCGCAACGGGCGCTGGAACGTGATGTTCGTGGAGCGCGAGCCGGACCAGTGGTACTTGGGCGGCACCATGCCCGCCTTCAGCGGCCCCGAGCCCTACGGGTGGGTGGAGCGCCTGGACCTCAGCGCGGGCCACGCAGACGCCGACGCACTGGAGCCGCTGGCCCGCTCGCCGCGGCTGCCGTGCGGCAGCCATGTTTGGTGCGGGTCGATCCTGGCCCACGCCAACGGCGCGGTCTACAGTGTCAACGGCTCGTACCTGCACAAGCTCGACCCCGGCGACCTGTCGCTGCTGGCCGAGCGGCAGCTGCCCGCCGACCGCTCCCACAACGGGATGCTGGCGCTGCGCGACGGCACCATCGTCACCAAGGATCTGCGGCTCGAGGGCCAGGGAGGCACCACCCTCACCCGCCTGGAGCCCGAGTCGCTGGAGCTGGTGGGCGAGCCGCTGGTGCTGCCCGAGGGCTCGATGGGACGCATCGCGGCCGACGTCGTCGACATCGACGGCGCGGCCATCGAGCTGATCTACGTTCCCGGCACCGAGCATTTGTGGCGCCTCTTCGTGGGCGAGTCGGGCGGAACAGACGGCGCGGGCGGATGCGGTCTGGAGATCGACGCGAGCTGGCGGCCGCGCTACCGCGCCGCTGATGATCGCCACGGCCTGGCTTGGGACTCGTGCCTCTCGGCCGGTTCTTGCTGGATCATGGACTGCGGCGACATCGAGTCGGTCCGGGCCATCCACACCGCCGAGCCCAATGGCCGCTTCGATGAGCCGCCCGGCCCGAGGCTGTCGTGGCGCCGTCAGGCGCCGTGGCCCGGAGCCCAGCGTCTGCTGCGGTTCAGCCTCGCCGATGACCGCGACCACGCCGAGATCGAGCCCTTCGGCACTCCCGGCGGCGGGATCATCGCGCCGCCGGTCCACGTGCCCGAGGTGAGGCCGGGCGTCGGCATGGCCATCGCCTGGGACTCGATCAACGGCGGCCTCGCAGGCGTGGAGGTCCCGGCGGGCACGCCGCCGGTTGAGATGAGCGTGGCCTGGCACCTGGACGCGCGGCCGTCGATGCAGCCGGTGGTGTATCCGGAGTCTGGGGAACTGGTGATCAACGACTTCACCTCAGGCGCGGACGGCGGCCCGCCCTCGGACGATCTCGTGGTGGTGGACATGGCCACCGGCAGCCTCGTCGACCGTGTACCCACCGGCTCGCGGGTTGCCAACGGGATGTTCCTGAGCGCGGCCGCCGGCCGCCGAGTCCTCTACGCAAGCACCACCGCGGTGGCCCTGGCCATCTGGTCCTGAGCGCAATGACCCAACAAGAGGCGAGCAGGGAAACGACCACCACAAGTGCTAGTTTGTTCTGCGTCGGAGATGATGGCATTGGGCGCCGGCCACTGGGCGTAAGCGTCGAGCGCGTCGCCCTGGAACAGTGACCACGTTCCACCGAAGTGGGCTCCGTCGGTAGGCACGCTCCCTCCTTCGCTATGGCCCAAGGGCAGCCTACGCAACCTGACCACGGCACTGGGTCATGCTCATCCTCCTGCATCGCGGTGTCCTTTGGCCGTTCGATGCGGGGGAACAGCGACCCTGGACTCAACCTAGCAAGGCTGTGTGACGGAGAAGTCTGGAGCGAGTTCTCCAGTCGGAGACGAGAGCTCCTAGGGCTGGGGGCCTACTAGGGCTTGGACGAGGTCGTCGAAGGCGGCGTCGGCGATCTCGGCCATCTCGTCGTTGGTGCGGTCCTGGATGGGGTGGCGGGTGAGCACTGAGGCCCCGTCGAAGCCGAGCGACTCCGACTGGGCGGCCACCGCGGAGGCGAAATGGACCGTGGACACGAACACGCCGGGGACGCCGCGGCGCTCGATGTCGCTGATGTCGTGCACACTGCACGACACGCAGGAGCCTCAATCGGCGAGCGCCTCGATCACCGCGTCGCATTCGGTGGCGATCTCGTGGCGCAAGTCCACTGGTGCGGGCTTGGTGAACGTGGGCTTGGTGTAGCGGTTCACGGTGGCGCCGAGCCCGGCCAGCCGCTCCGAGACCCTGTCGAGGAACACGTTGCCGCGCGGCTTGGAGATGTCGAGCAGGCCGACGGTCAGACCGGCCAGAGACTCGGGCCGGGTCGCCCGCTCCCGCGTCGCCGGGGACTGCTCAGAGGTGGGGTCGAGGATGGTGGTCATCAGGTGGCCTCCTTGCGGGGTGAGGGTAGTCGCCGGCGCGTCTCACGGCGTGATCTCGCGGGTCACCGGGTCGCTGCCCCTCGGCCCGTTGGCCCAGCCGCCGATGATGGCCGAGAACAGTCCGGCCGGTCCGCCGGCATGCACTACCAGCAGCCCGCCGGGGCGGAACTTGGGGACCTTCCGGCCCGCCGCCGCCGGGGGCAGGCCCGCGGCGACGCCCCTGACACCGGCCAGCAGATCGTCGCCGTCGCACAGCAGCTCCGCCGACAGCTCGTCCATGAACCGGTCCCGGCTCCAGCCCGCGTCGGCGTAGCGGGCCATGTGCTCGGGCGACAGCACCAGCATGGCGTCCATCCCCAGCATCATCCGGGGCGAAACCGTGGCCTGCAGCGCCTGGGCCAGATGCCTGGTCAGCGACTCGGGGCTGCGGGAGCGCTCGTCAGCGAAGATCCTGGGCGACTCGCCCGCGAAGACCGTGACTGTCGACTGGTCCGCCCGCCGGCCGCGGCTCTCGGCCAGCGATGTCCACGGCGAGCCGGCCTCGTCCTCGGCGAAGCAGAAGCCCACCTTGGCCGGCGAGCCGAAGGTGGCCCGGTCCACCTCTCCGGGACGCCCGCCGCCGACGTTTCGCACCACCAGCTGCACGGCCCGCCCGATGGTCGAGTTGGCCCGGTTGCCCTGGCCCAACGCGTTGAGTCCGCTGTTCATGCCGATGCGCCCGACCGCGGGTCCGTTCACCACCAGCACCGGCCCGACGCTCATGGTGGTGGCCAGCACCCCGTGCATGTTGAACTCGTCGGTGCAGGCCGCCTCCAGCGCGGCGATCACCACCGGCAGATGCCCGGGCTCACATCCAGCCATCACCGCGTTGACGGCCACCTTCTCGACCGAGCACTCCACCAGGCTCGGCGGCACCACCGCAACCAGATCGGACGGGTCTCGGGTCGTGCCCTCCAGCATCCGCAGCACCCTCGCCTCGGTGGGGGGCACCACCGGCAGGCCGTCAGACCAGCCCCGGTCCCACATCGCCTCCCAGGCGTCCTCCCGCGCGGCCAGCTCCACCCGGCGGCTGCGCAGGCCCGAGCCCGAGAAGCGAACCGCCAGCGCGTCCGCGTGGGCCGGGTCGACGCTGAGGGACCCGCAGCCCGGCCGCCAGTCGGGAAGACCGGCGCCCAGGCCGTCCAAGCCGGTGAGCCGCTCCCACTCGGGGCGTGACCAGCCCACCGTGCGCTGCTCGCCGATCCCTCCCGACACCCGCAGCAGCGTGGGCACGGTCTCGATGCTGTGATGCCATGACAGGGCCAGGTCATCGTCGTGGCGCACCCAGTCTGCGTCGACGGGGAAGCTGGGATCGTCCTGGGTGATCACCGTCAGCCCGGCCCGGTGGTGCAGGTCGCTCAGCACCGGTGCGACCAGCTCGCAGGTGGGGCAGTCGCGCTTGACCACCGCCACTAGCCCGTCGGGCAGCGGCGGCGCCGATGACAGGTCAGAACTCATCAAGCGATTGTGCCACTGCCAGAGGCCGAGCGAAAGCCCTGAGTCGCAGGGGGAGCTGTCAGGCGCTGAGCGAGACCGTGGCCCGAGCGGTCCGCGAGCGCAGCGAACGAGAGCGGGAAACACAGCGCGGCCCATCGATGGCTGCCAGGTAGCCTCCCGATGCGATGACGAGTGGCAGCGGCCCCATCGAGGGGCGCGAGTTCCGCCGCGTGCTGGGCCACTACCCGACGGGCGTGACCGTGGTCACCGCGGCCTGCCCCGACGGGCCCGAGGGAATGACCATCGGGTCGTTCACCAGCGTCTCGCTGGACCCGCCGCTGGTGTCGTTCTGCCCGGCTCACGACTCCGACTCGTGGATCCGGATGCGCGACGTCGACAGCTTCTGCGTGAACGTCCTCGGCGACGACCAGGCCGACGTGTCCGTCGCATTCGCCGGCAACGCCGAGGACCGCTTCGAGGGCTTGAGCACGAGGATCGAAGCCAGTGGCGCGCCGGTGATCGATGGGTGTCTCGCGTGGATCGACTGCCGTGTGCACGCCATCCACACTGCCGGCGACCACGACATCGTGGTGGGCCGGGTCGTGGCCCTCGGAACCGCCGAGGCAGGATCCGCCTTGGGAGCCGGCGTGAGCGGGCCGCTGGTGTTCCTCAAGGGCAGCTACGGCCGAGTGGCCGATCTGTAGATGCTGATGGCTGGGTTCGAGCTGGCGGGGCCGGGGCTGCGGTCGGCGGGGGAGGGGTAGATGGCTGTCTACGCGCTGGGCGACAGCGAGCCGCGGATCGATCCCACCGCCTACGTCCATCCGCTGGCGGTGGTGATCGGCAATGTCGAGCTGGGCCCGGGGGCCAGCGTGTGGCCCCACGCGGTGCTGCGGGGCGACGATGGCGCCATCCGGATAGGCGCCCGCAGCAACGTGCAGGACGGTGCCGTGATCCATTGCACGCCCGAGCATCCGACCATTGTCGGCGAGGACTGCACCATCGGTCATCAGGCCCATCTGGAGGGGTGCACGGTGCTGGACGGATCGCTGATCGGGGTGGCGTCGGTGGTGATGCACAGCTCTCGCATCGGCCCCGACGCCCTGGTCGGCGCCAACGCCACCGTGACCGCCGGGACGGTGGTTCCGCCGCGGGCCATGGCGCTGGGGACTCCCGCCCGCATCCGCGAGGACGCGCTCGAACCCGGCCAGAACCTGCGCAACTCCGAGGCCTACACCGCACGCGGCCGCCACTACCGGGCGGAGCTCCGCCGGATCGACTGACGGGCCGCGCCACGCGCGGCTGCGATGGCTCAAGTTCTCGGTGCAATATTGCTGCCCACAGCGGCGTTCCTACACACAGAAGGGCCAGCGGGGCCGGCGGCCCGAGTCGACGCAACCCGCAGTTCGCCTGGCGGAGTCTGAGCCATCGGATTGTCGCAGCGAGCGGTTAGGGTGGGGGTCCGACGGATCGCACCGGGAGGTCAGGTCATGACTACTGCGGACATAGGCGTCGACCTCAGCCGCTACCAGCTCGGCTGGAGCGATGAGGAGGACTACGTCTTCAAGCCCAAGAAGGGCCTCAACGACGACATCATCACCGAGATGTCGTGGCTCAAGGGCGAGCCCCAGTGGATGCTCGACCTCCGCCTCAAGTCCCACCGCCGCTTCCAGCACCGCCCCCGCCCGAGCTGGGGGGGCGACATCAGCGGTATCGACTTCGACAACATCTACTACTACATCAAGCCCACCGACACCCTGGTCAACGACTGGGACATGGTCCCCGAGTCGATCAAGAACACCTACGAGCGCCTGGGCATCCCCCAGGCCGAGCGCAAGTACCTGGCCGGGGTGACGGCGCAATACGAGAGCGAAGTCGTCTACCACCGCAACCGGGAGGACCTCGAGGCCCAGGGGATCCTGTTCTGTGACATGGACACCGCCCTGCGCGAGCACCCCGAGATCGTCAAGCGGTACTTCGGCACGGTCATCCCTCCCAATGACAACAAGTTCTCCGCGCTCAACTCTTCGGTGTGGTCGGGCGGGTCGTTCATCTACGTGCCGCCCGGAGTGGAGGTGGAGGCGCCCCTGCAGGCCTACTTCCGCATCAACGCCGAGAACATGGGCCAGTTCGAGCGCACGCTGATCATCGCGGATGAGGGCTCCAAGGTCCACTACATCGAGGGCTGCTCCGCCCCCACCTACTCCACCGACTCGCTGCACTCGGCAGTGGTGGAGATCTTGGTGGGCCGGTCGGCCCGGGTGACTTACACCACCATCCAGAACTGGTCCGACAACGTCTACAACCTGGTCACCAAGCGGGCCCGCGTCGAGGCCGAGGGCCACATGGAGTGGATCGACGGCAACATCGGCTGCCTCGCCGAGGGCTCGCGGGTGACCACGCCAGGCGGAACCAAGCCGATCGAGTTGGTGATGTCCGGCGACGAGGTGCTGTCCTACGACGAGGCCGCCGGTTCGCTGTGCTGGCGCCGCGTCACGGCCAAGCGCTACTCGGGCACCCAACCGGTGCGCGACGTGCGGGTCGGCTCGCGTCATCTCCGAGTCACCGACAACCACCCGTTCTACTCCTATGCCTACGACGCCTCCCGCCCCAAGAGGCTGGGCCGCTACAGCCTTGCTTACGTGCGGGCTGACAGGCTCGATAAGGCGATCGTGCCCATCTCCAGCCTCGACTACGGCGAGCCTCACAAGCTCGAACTGCCTGAGGCCGCCACGGTGTTCGACAGCAGCAACCAGCACTGCGACGGCTTTGTCGCCGAACGCAGGCGGCCCGGGCGTCTCGCGGTCGACGAGACCACCACCGACGAGCTGATGTGGCTGTTCGGCCTGTTCACCGGGGACGGCTCCATCGAGTCCGCCGCCTCGGGCTCGGGAGGAAGGCGCTGGGCGAAGGTCGTCTTCTCGGTGCCGCGCCAGGACCGTGCCCGGGACCGCCTCGCCGAGGTGATGGGCCAGGTCATGCCTACGGCCGTTCCGACCGAGCGGGCCGACGGCGTGACGCTGGCATGGAACAGCGTCGATCTGGCCGACCTGCTCGAGAGCAACGGCTTCGAGACCGGCGCTCTCCGCAAGCGGGTGCCGGGCTGGGTGCTCGACCTTCCCGAGCCGCAGCGCCTGTCGTTCGTGGCCGGCTACCTCGACTCCGACGGCTGCGCTCCGGCTGGCCGGCGCGGGTTCTCCATCAATTCCGTCAACCGGGAACTGCTCGGAGGCGTGGGCGATGTGCTCACCAGCCTCGGCATCTCCTCTCGCCTCCACACCGAGTTCGACGGCGACCGACTCGTTCGGATCCTCGACTACGAGTCGACGGCCCGCGGGTCACACCGGCTGGACTTCCCGGCTGATCCCAGGCTGCTGCGCCTGGTGAGCGCAGAATTGCGCGGGGCGGCAGAGCTTCAGCCGGCGGCGACTCTCCGGCACTTCCGGAGGGTGGGCCGGTCGCAGATCGAGCTGCCGTCGAGCGTTGAGATCCGCGATGCCGACGTCAGTGCCGACTTCGAGGTGGTTCCCACCTGGGACATCGAGGTCGAAGGCACCGGCAACTTCGTGTCGGAGGGCTTCATCGTCCACAACTCCAAGCTCACAATGAAGTACCCGGCGGTGGTGATGGTCGGGCCCAAGGCGTCGGGCGAGGTGCTGTCGGTGGCCTACGGAGGGCCGGGCCAGCACCAGGACACCGGGGCCAAGATGACCCACGCCGCGCCCGAGACCACCTCCAAGATCGTGTCCAAGTCGATCTCCTCGGGGGGTGGCCGCACCTCCTACCGGGGACTGGTGCGGGTCGAGGACGACGCCTACGGATGCAAGAGCCACGTCCAGTGCGACGCGCTGATCCTCGACGGTGACTCCGTGTCGGACACCTACCCGTACATGGAGGTCGGCTCGGGCGACGCGGTGATCGGCCACGAGGCCACCGTGTCCAAGGTGGCCGACGACCAGCTCTTCTACCTCAAGAGCCGGGGCCTCACCGAGGAGCAGGCCATGGGCCTGATCGTCAACGGCTTCATCGAGCCGGTCACCCGCACGCTGCCCATGGAGTACGCAGTGGAGTGGAGCCGGTTGATCGAGCTGCAGATGGAGGGCAGCGTCGGCTGACGCTCGCTGGTCAGGCGACGTCGAGAGGCTTGCGTCTGAATCCCAGGGTCCTCCCCAGTGCTCATCGCCATGGAGTGACCGACTCGCGAATGCTCCATGCTTACCGGAACGCGTTCAAGACACATACGCGGGGCGATATGACGATCCTCGTGGGCGACGACGGGTCTGGCAGGCTCTTGGAGGTCGGCGTCGCAAGGGCAGATGAGGGCGATGTCATCGTTCACGCTATGCCTGCCAGGCAAAGGTATCTATAGTGGAGGCATGCCGAGGCCACTCCGTGAGGTGATTGAGCACCAGGACGAGATCGCGGATTGGTTCGAGGCTGAAGGACCGTCGCCCGATGATGAGATGCCAGTCGTGGACTACTTCCTCGGACTCTTGGTCGACGTGCGGGATCTGGGCGCCGAGAAGGTCTGTGGGGCTGTAGGACTAGCCCGCGGGGCAGGCGCTTCATGGCAGCAGATCGGAAGGGTCTTGAAACTCTCTGGCTCGGAGGCTCAGCGACAATTCGACCGAGTCGCCACGCGGTCAGCATCTTCTCGACGCGAAGTGCAGCCACGGGAAGAGGAGCGACTGGGTCTGGACCTCTGACAGGCCGGCGTTCAGACAGGTTGCAGTTGCCGCCATGAACGGCTGCTTCTTCCAAGCGCAGCGCCTGATCCAGTTGCTTGCAGCCTGTCGCAGCGCCGGAGATGCGGTAGTGGTCGAGCATTCCGGCGATCCATGGGCCGGTGCGGGTGCTTGCAGCCTGTCGCAGTGCCGGAGATGCGGTGGTGGTTCCGGGCTAGGTAGGCACCCAGACCCGGCGGTTGGCGGCTTCGGTGTGGAGTTCTAGATGTGGGTAGTCGAACAGCAGCGGGCAGCCTGCCAGCCGCTCTGCGAGATCCTCCCAGCGGCGAAACGGCGCGTGCGGGAGCACGGCCTCAGCGACTGACACTGGCGCCGTCCCGACCACGCGCCCCAACTCATGCAGAACCGCCAGACTCTCGGTCCGCTCCCCGGCGACGAGCCCCACCGACTCCCGGCAGAACAGCCCCTCAACCTCATGCTCTGCTTGATCCAGCCACAGCGGCCGCCTCTGGTCGCCATCTGTTGCCGGCTGCTCCCCTCGTAGCTCCATCAAGCACCTTCTGGTAGCCAAAGGCCAGTGCGCGATGCAGGCTACGCGCTCGCAGGGTGTCCGGGGGCGTCGAACATCCACGAGTTCGAGCTGGCCTGGACTGAGGGCGTGCGAATGATTCGGTCGCCGAACGGACGGGACCGGATCTTGGCAGAGGCCGGCCGGCAGATCGGTGCCTTCGGCGATGTTGCCGACGACCGCCTGAGGCGCAGCTGGCTGGATCAGGTGGTCGAGGAGGTGCGCACCCGGGGCGAGGACTCGCTGGGCGACGGGCTGTCGAGCGTGGCGGCCACCGAGATGCGCGAGGCCTTCTCCCGTGCACGAGTCGAGATCGGGGAGCTGCGGACCGCGGTGGCGGCAGGTGAGACGATGGACGGCTACGCGGTCCGGTCGCCTCTGGCGGCCGATCGGATCCGCGACCTCGGCCGCATGGCGCAGAGGCTGCGAGGCAGCGGCCTCGTGGCTCTCGTCTCCGGCGAGGACGCCGGCCTGGCCCGAGACCTCGCTGCGGCGATGACCCCCGCCAATCCGCTGCCGGCGACAGTGCCGGAGCCGTGGCGTGTTAGCCGGGACGACCTGCTCGGCTGGACGGAAGCGGCGGGGGAACTGCCGAGACTTGTGCGCAGCCTCATCGCTGAGACCGCGCCGTCGGCTGAGGGGATCGACATGCCCGCGGGCAGCGGTGTTTCCCAGTCCGGCTGGGACGGCGTGGTGAAGTGCTCGACGGGCAACCGCTTCGTGCCCGACGGCAGGTCGGTGTGGGAGCTGTCTGCCCAGCAGAACGGCTCTGACGGCAAGGCCCGCAGCGACTACGACAAGCGCGTCGAGAACACACCGGACCTGGATCGCGTCGAAACGGGCTATGTCGCCGTGATCTGCGCTCCGTGGACGAAGGCGCGGGGCTTCCAGGAAGAGAAGTCGCCAAGCGGCGACTTCCGCTTGGTGCGGGCGCTCAACGTCGACAGCCTCGAGGCCTGGCTGGAATGCGCGCCGCGGACCACGGTCTGGCTGCGCGAGCAGATGGGCCGGCCGGTCGCCGGGGTCGGCTCGCTGTCGGCTTGGTGGGCGAGGTGGCTGGAATCGACGACAGTGCCGTTGGACGCGCCGACCGTGCTCGCCGGGCGCGTTGAGCAAGCCGAGGCACTGCGAGACCGCCTTCGACAGCGGGGCGGCGTGATCACGGTCGGGGGCCGCGTTCATCGCGAGGAGATTCTCGCATTCGTCGCGGCTGCGCTGGTCGGATCGGATCCTTCCGGGCCATGCTCGGCCGACGCTCTGCATGTGGATGATCGCGCCGAGGCTCAGCGTCTGCTGGCCGGGGAGGCGCTCTCGAGTCCCGGGGTTCCCGGCTCGCGCGCACCGGCCATGACGGTGGTGGTCAAATCGGCGGACTTCGCCGGCTGCCTGCCTGCCGGAAGCCGGCATCGCCTCATCGTGCCAGTTCCTGGCAGTTCGCAAGCCGACATCGTGCTGGAGGCCGTGGATTCCGACCCGGCCACCCCCTCCAGCCCGTCGCAGTAGGGACAACGTCTCAGGTTGTCACAGCTAGCGTTCGCCGGTGACACCGGTACGCCCAACCTGCACCGGCATCTCGCCCAGGATCCGGACCGGTTCGTATCGCTCGTGGATGTCGCCTATCCACCCGCTTCCTCGTCGCCGGGAGACGGACCAGGACCTGATGAGGCCACCCGCCAGCGGGCGCTCAACGCCCACCGTCTGCTGCACTCTTGGCCCATCGGAGCATTCTCGCCCGGCGGCGACGGGCAACAAGGCGTCGACGCCGAGCGGCTCGACGGCTGGGTAGACCATGTCCGCAGCCGCATCGAAGAAACCGACCGGCAAGGAATCGGCGACACGCTGATAGGAGCAGCGCTTGCAGCGTCGCCCGCGGACTCTGACGGCGAGTGGCCCGGCGCCGCGGTCCGCGACCTGATCGAACGGGTGAAGAGCGACGACCTCGACCGCGGCTTGACCGTCGCCGTGTGCAACCAGCGGGGCGGCACCACCCGCTCTCCCACGGACGGAGGCGACCAGGAGCGCGAATTGGCCGACCGCTACCGTGAGCAGAGCCGCCGCTTCAGCCATTGGCCGCGCACTGCAGCCATCTTCGACAGCTTGGCCGACACCTATGAGGACGAGGCGGGCATTCACGACCGAAGGGCCGAAGCCCGACGCCTCGGCCTGTAGCGCTGACCCGAGTCAGGGCCGTTCGATCCCCGGTTGAGGAGCAACCCGCACCCCTGGCATCGCCCCCGGGTTGAGGAGCAGCCCGCTTCCCTGGCATCGCCCCCGGGTTGAGGAGCAACCCGCTCCCCTGGCATCGCCGGTGGCGTGCCCAGGTGGGGTGGAACCGCCTCCGCGGGCTCAGCCGAACCGCATCGGGGAGCCGGTCGCGTGGAGGCGCATCTGCTTGAGCGACTCCCGGGCCTCGGCGAGGTTGAGCTCGAGAATGCCGTCCGCCAGTCCGCTGCGCTCCGCGGCGAAGCGCAGCCAGCGGGGGAAGGCCGACTCCACCGTGGTGATCCATTCCTCGTCGGGCGGATGCTCGTGGGACTCCCCGCACTCGTCGCAGTAGAGGCCGTGCTCGGGTATCCACTCCTCGAGGAACGCGCCCACCCTCGGCGGCGTCCACTTGAGAATGTCGCGGTCCCGGCACGTCACCGTGAACCCGATCATCGTGTGAAGCAGGTCGTTGAACTCCTGGGGGTGCTCGCAGAGAGGCATGGGCCGCGACGCGAAGTCCTGCAATAGGCCCGCGATCGCATGGGGGTCCGGCGTCTGTCTCGCCGGAGCACGGCCCCCGGCGGGGAGCAGCCCGATCCGCTGTTCCACCAGAGCGGCCAGGTCAAGGGGCGCGTCCAGATCCAGGTCGGGATCGTCGGGATCCTGCTCGGCGAGCACCTCGTCGAACACGCGCAGGCCCGCCTCGACAGCCGCTCGCGCGTCGGCGAGGCTCATCTCCTCGACGACGAAGATCAAGTCGTCAGACGGCTGGATCTCGTCGTTGTGGGCGATGAGGGCGGGACTGTGCGCGATGCCGCCCTGGAAGGGGTGAAAGGCTACGTACAGCCGGTGAGCGGCGCCGTCGCGGCGGGCGTAGTCGATCACCACGGCCTGACTCTCGTCCCACAGGTCGCGGAGCCTTCTTGCTCGCAGGGGCGCAACGTCGCCGAGAGCCTCGGCCCAGCCGGGCACGGAGGCACCTTCGGTGACCAGGCGGCTGAGCACGCGGCGGGCGCTGCCCCGCTGGCCGGGCGGACCGTAGGCGGCCATGGCGGCTGCGAGGATCCCGCCCGCCGCGCCGCCCACGCACCTTGCATGGGCGATCACCAGGGACGCTTCCACGCCGTCGGGGCACCTCGCGGACGCGACGGCGCTCTGTATGGCCGAGGCCCATTCGTCGGCTTCGCATATGTCGGCGGAGTCCGGGCAGGTCTCGGCGATGTGCGCGGCGTCGCGGGTCAGCATCTCCAGCTGGAACTCGAGGTGCGGGTCCTCTACTGGGCGCACGGTCAGGGCGGGCCGTCTCGGGTCCCCCGGCCGGGTCCCCTTGGGCGTGACGCGGCCTCCTCCGTCCCGCCGGTTCCGGCGTCGTGGCATCATGAGCCCCTTGCGGCCCGGGCGGCCAGGGCGCGGCCGGCGGGCTCACAGAGCAGGCGCGACCTATGGGACGGCGCGCCGCCAGGCGCATCGGAGCTAGGCGCATCGGACGAGCCGGTGGCGGTCACGACCCGAACCGAGCTGGTGGCGGTCACGACCCGAACCTAGACCACCGCTGAGACGTAGGCGCGGAGTCCAGTGCTCAGCCTGTCGACGGGCAGGGTCTGGGCTGACTCTCGTGTTGCCTCGCGGCTCGGCGGGCTCGGCCTGTGCGCACTGGTATGGCGCGGCGGCGCGACGCGAAGGGTCGGCGGCCTGCCACAATGGCAGGCATGCCGATGCGCCAGGACTGCAAGTACTTCGAGTCGCGGACCTATCCCAACGGCGAGACCGTTCGCAAGTGCGACCTGGACCTGGCTCCTGAGGCGCCGTGGCGATGCCCTGATGACTGTCCCTCCTACACCCGCCGCCTGGCCGACGTCAACTGGAGCTACGGCTCTCTCGTCACCCCGGAGACTCCACCGGAGCCCGAGAGCCTGGGCACCGACGACAGCATTGGAGCGCTGCTCGACTCGGCGGAGGACATCGTGAATGCGGCCGCTCCCGATGTGATCGCCGAAGTCGAGGCCGAGCGGGGCAAGCGGCGCGGCGGCGTGCGGGGACGGGCCAAGGGCGCCCGGACCAAGGGCAAGAAGGGCAAGGGCGGCCGTGGGCCCTCCTCCGGTGGGGGCGGGCTGGGGGAGCGGTTCCGCAAGCGGTATCGCGACGGCGGCTGACTGCGTGCACCAGTTCACCGTCGACGCGGCCCGCAGCCTGCCGGGCCCCCGCTGGCTGGCAGGGCGCCGGGCCGCGGCGGCCGAGTGCTTCGCGGCCGCGGATCTGCCCACGGCAGCCGCGGAGGAGTGGCGCTACAGCGCGATCTCCGACTTCGATCTCGCCTCCTACAGCCTCGCCAACGGCGCGGGAGCCGGCATGCCGGCCTCCGTGGATGGCGCTCACGACGGTGTCATCGGCCGTGGCGGCACCGCGGGCCATGACGACGCAACGGCCCTTGCCGTCGTGGATGTGGTGGACGGCCTGCTGGTCGCGGTCAAGGGCACCCAGAGGCTGTCCGCGGCAGGTGTGTTCGTCGGGCCGCTGACGGAGGCGGCCGGCGGCGAGGAGATGCTGGGCTCGGTGTCGGGCAGCGCCTCGGACTACTTCACGGTGCTCAACGACGCCTTCACTCGGGCGCCCCTGCTGGTGGACGTGCCCGCCGGGGCGGCGCTCGACGGGACGGTCGTGGTCCGCCACCATGCCGTCGACGCGGGTGCGGCCAGCTTCCCCCGGCTCGTGGTGCGGGTGGGCCGAGGCGCGCAGGCCACTGTGCTCGACGTGCAACAATCGGCCGGCCCCGCCCTGGTAGTGCCGGTGGTGGAGCTCGACGTCGGGCAGGGTGCCCGCCTCGGCTATCTGAACCTGCAGCAGCATGACCGGAGGGCATGGCAGATCGCGGCCCACACCGCCCGAGTGGAGCGCGACGCCACGCTGGTGGTCGCCTCGGTTGCCCTGGGCGGCGCCTACGCCCGCACCCGCACCGACATCCGGCTGGTGGGGCGGGGGGCGAGCGGCGACCTGCTGTCAGCGTACTTCGGATCGGGCGAGCAGATCCTCGACTTCCGCACCTATCAGGACCACGCCGCGCCCGACACCACCTCCAACCTGCTCTACAAGGGTGCGGTGGGCGACTCGGCCCGAAGCGTGTACACGGGGCTGATCCGGGTGCGGCCCAACGCCCGGGGCACCAACGCCTTCCAGACCAACCGCAATCTGAAGCTCAGCGACGATGCCTGGGCCGAGTCGGTGCCGAACCTGGAGATCGAGAACAACGATGTGCGGTGCAGCCACGCCTCCGCGGTGGGGCCCGTGGACCCCGAACAGGTCTTCTACCTGGAGAGCCGGGGGGTGCCGACCCCCGTGGCCGAACGCCTCATCGTGTCCGGGTTCTTCGACGAGGTGATCGACAAGCTGCCGGTCCGCTTCGCCGGGGAGGCCGTCCGCCAGGCCGTGGACCTGAAGCTCAACCAGATGTTGAGCCCCGGGGAGGCGTGACGTCGTGAGCGTCAACGCAGGCCCTTCAAGATCGGAGAAGCGACGATGACGACCCACGAACTGTTCCCCCTGGACGAGCTGGCGCCCGACTCGGCCCGGCGCGTCGAGGTGTCGGGCCGCGAGATCGCGGTGGTGCGCATCGGCGACGATGTCTACGCCATCGGCGACACGTGCACCCACGCCGAGGTGTCGCTGTCGGAGGGATGGGTCGAGCCTGATGATTGCGCCATCGAGTGCGTGGCCCACGGGGCCATGTTCGACCTGGAGACGGGCGAGCCGCTGTCGCTGCCGGCGACCCGGGCCGTGCCCGTCTACGAAGCCTCTGTCGTGGACGGCGTGGTCGTGCTGACGCTGGGGGACGACACCGGGGACGCTTCGTGACCACTTTGGTGATTGAGGGCCTGCGAGCGTCGGTGTCGGGCCGCGAGATCCTGTCGGGAGTCAACTTGGAGGTCGCCGCGGGCGAGGTCCATGCGGTGATGGGACCCAACGGCTCGGGCAAGTCGACGCTGGCCCATGTGATCGCCGGCCGCCACGGCTACGACGTGTCGGAGGGGTCGGTCCGCCTCGACGGCACCGAACTGCTCGGGCTGCCCGCGTGGCGGCGGGCCGAGGCGGGCCTGTTCCTGGCCATGCAGTACCCCACCGAGGTTCCGGGCGTGTCGCTGCTGGACATGCTCACCGAGTCGGTGTGCACCGAGGAGGGAGCCGCGGTGGCCGAGCGGATGCGCGAGGAGGCGGCGCGGATCGGCTTCGATGAGAAGTTCCTTCAGCGTCCCGTGAATGTCGACCTGTCGGGAGGCGAGCGCAAGCGCAACGAGGCCCTGCAGCTAGGCGTGCTGAAGCCGGCGTTCGCGGTCATCGACGAGCTCGACTCCGGTCTCGACGTCGACGCGCTGCGGTTCGTGGGCGAACGGATCGAGGGCGCCACCGAGCAGGACGGACTCGGGGTGCTGGCCATCACCCACTCCAGCCGGGTGTTCGACCATCTGCGGCCCGACGCCGTGCACGTGTTCGCCGGCGGACGCATCCAGGAGTCCGGCGGCCCGGAGCTGGCCGACGAGCTGGAGGCCGAGGGCTACGAGCGCTGGACCCCGTCGGGGCCCCAGCCGGAGTCGGCAGCCACGCCCTTCACCGACCCGTTCGGGAACCCCTTCGCCGACCTGCTGGCCTAGTGGTACCGCTCCACTAGCCGGTTCGGCGGGTGGGATCTGATCGACGGCGCCGACTCGGGGACATACAGCCCGGTTGACGCCGATGGTCCCGACACCGTTCGGTCGTCCAGCGTTGGACATCGGTAGCATCGGGATCCATGAGCAACGAAGACCTGCTGACCGAGGCCGAGATCGGTGAATTGCTGACTGCCCACCCCCGGTGGCGGCGCGACGGCGACGTGCTGCACCGCTCCTACGTGTTCGCCGACTTCCGGGCCGCCTTCGCCTTCATGACCCATGTGGCGCTGATCGCCGAGCGGCTGTTCCACCACCCCGAGTGGTCCAACGTCTACAACAAGGTCGAGTTGGCCGTCACCAGCCACGACGTCGGAGGCCTGTCGGCTCGGGACCGCGACTTCGTCGAGCGAGTCGACGCTGCGAGCCCCTAGATGTGACAACCTGAGACGCAGTCAGTCCGACTCGCCGCCGAGGTCGTGGTAGAGGATCGCCGCGGCGACCAGGCCCACCACCGCCAGCGCGGCCCCCACAACCATCTGGACCACTTGTGAGACCCACTCCAATGCCGGCACGGCTGAGGTTCCGGGCAGCGTGAACACGAGCCCGACCGCGAGGCTGACGGCGAACAGCACGACGAAGACGACGAGCAGGCGTCCCAGCGTCGCCCAGAAGCGTCCCCGCACGAGGCGGGCACCGTAGGGAAGAGACCACGTGCGCGGCCCCGCCGAGGCGACCACATAGGCCAAGGGCGTCACGACCAGGGCATAGACGGCGCCGACAATGCAGGCCGGTACCAGAGGGATCAGCAGCAGCGGCGCGCCGATTCCCGCCACGGCAGTCGCGGCCACCGCGACCAGGAAGATCGCCACGATCTGAAGATCGAGGCCAATCAGCCGCGGCACCCGCCCCAGAGCCTGCCTGAGAGCGTCGGACGTATTCAGAGCTTGGTCGCGCAGGTCGCCCAGAGCGATTCGTGTGACCGCCGCCTGCATCACGTTGCTCGCAACCCGGAGAGCCATCAGGCCCAGCAGGGCGGGCACGAAGTTGATGGGCGCGAGATCGAACTCCAGCGACCGGAAATAGGCCTCATGCTCGGGCTCCGTCAGGTCGACACCGGGCTCGGAGACCCTGTCCCAGATCTCGCCGAGCTCTCCCATGAGGATGTCGCTGGCGGAGACGATCACCAGCACAACCGCTGCAGCCTGGCTCACGATGTAGATCAGGGCGACAGCCGCACAGCCCCGCCATCGCCGGCGGGTCAGCGAGAACGTGTTGGCGATCAGCTGTCCCGGGCCGCGCATCCCGCCAGCGGCGTCGTCCGGATCCTCGGCCGGGTCGGTGTGGCGGGGGGCGCGGTGCTCGCTCCAGGCCGATCCGTCCCAGTAGCGGTACTGCGACTCGTCGTCGGGGTCGGTGTACCAGTCGGCCGGAGGCAGTTCGCTCACGCCCACGACTATAGCCAGACGAGTTCGTGCGGCCGGGGTGGGATGAGGCCCTCGCCGTGCGACACTGCCGGGCGTGGCCGACTTCAGCCAGGCAGGTGTCGTGCCAACGCTGCACGACTTGGGCCACCGCCGCGCCGCCGACCTCGAACGCGATCTGCGGTCCTGGGCCACCGACCGGCCGGTGGCGCTGATCATCCCCTGCCTGGCGTCCGACGTGGGCGCGGAGGCCTTCGACATGATGGTCGGCGAGCTGGCCGGCGCCGATTGGCTGGCCCACATCGTGGTGGGCCTCGACGAGGCGGGCGAGGCCGACTGCCGACGGGCCCGCGGCCTGCTGGAGCGGCTGTCGCAGCGCTGCGACGTGCTGTGGAACGACAGCCCGGCCATGGTCGCGGTCGAGCATCGGCTGCGGGACCTGGGGCTGGCCCCCCGCAGCCGGGGCAAGGGCCGCAACGTCTGGTACTGCCTCGGCGCCGTGCTGGCGGCCGGGTCCGCTGCGGTGATCGCCATGCACGACGCCGACATCGCGGGCTACAGCCGCCGGCTGCCGGCCCGCCTGGTGTACCCGGTGGCCCACCCGAGCTTCGGCTACTCCTTCGCCAAGGGCTACTACCACCGAGTGACCGAAGGACGGTTCGCCGGCCGGGTCACCCGGCTGCTGGTAGCGCCCCTGGTGCGGGCTCTACGGGTTGAAGCCGGCGACCACCCGTACCTGCGCTTCCTGGAGGCCTTCCGTTACCCGCTGGCCGGCGAGACGGCGATGGACTCCGACGTGGCTGCGAGCCTGCGGATCCCCGGCCACTGGGGCATGGACATAGGCATCCTCTCCGATGTCTATGCACGGTGCGAGCCGTCGAGCATCTGCCAGGTGTCGGTGGCCGACGCCTACGACCACAAGCACCAGGACCTCTCCGCCGACGACCCGACCGCGGGCCTGCGCCGCATGAGCATCGACGTGACCGCCACCATGATCCGACGTCTGGGCCTGGAGGCAATGGACGGTGCGGCCAGTCTGTGCGAGGCCTATCTGGCCGCGGCCCGGGATCTGGTGCGCCACTATGCCAACGACGCCGAGCTCAACGGCTACTTCGTGGACGTCGCCGCCGAGCAGGCCATCGCGGAGGTCTTCGCCCGCAGCGTCGCCGACGGGGTCGCGCTGTGCCGGGCAGACCACCGAGAGGACTCGCTCAACCCGTCGTGGCACCAAGTGCTGGAAGCGGCCCCCGAGGTCGGGCCGATGCTCGTCGAGGCGCTCGGCGCCCAGCAGTGACGCCTGCGGCCGCATCCGCTCCCGCGATGAGACGACCAGGTCACCGTGTCGTCGAGGCGCTCGGCGCCCAGCAGTGACGCCTGCGGCCGCATCCGCTCCCGCGATGAGACTGCACGGCGTGGTCAACGCCTCGCCGGACTCGTTGGCCGAGTTTTCGGTGGCCACAACGGTCGAGGGCGCGCTGGCCCGGGCCGCTGACCTGCTCGACGGCGGCTGTGTCGGCATCGACCTCGGCGGGGCCGGTTCCACGCAGTTCGCCGACCGGGTGCACGCCGACACCGAGTGGGAGCGCCTCGACGGCAAGGTTCAGTCCCTTGCTGATCTGTGCGCAGACCGGGGCGCGCTGCTCTCGGTGGACTCCTGGCAGCCCGAGATCACGCGCCGGGCCCTCGACTGCGGAGCCACCATGATCAACGCGGCCGACGGGCTCCAGAACCCGGCCATGGTCCGGCTTGCCGCCGAGAGGGACGTGCCGGTGGTGGTGCCGTTCGTGTGGGGCGCCGATCCCAAGGCCTCCCGGTACGTGACCGGTGATCCGGTTCAGACGATCTGCAAATGGTTCCGCCGCTCGCTGTCGCGCTGGGAGGGGGCCGGCGTTGAGCGCCGCCGGCTGATCCTCGACCCGGGCACGGGGTTCGGTCCGCCCGACTGGGAATGGGAGGACCGCTACCGGTACCAGAAGCGGGTCTGCGAGAGCCTCGACGCCCTGCGGGCCTTCGGGTTGCCGATCTACCTGCCCCTGCCGTGGAAGCAGACCGCCCAGCACGACGAGCTGCTGGAGGTCTGCATACGGTCCGGGTTCGACTACGGCCGCTGCCACCGCCCCGACCGGGTGCTGGAGGCGATGAGCCGGCTCGGCTCGTCGAGGCACGCTTGATGGCCCCGCTCGGACGACGGGCCGGCGGTTCGCCGAGGAATTGGCAGCCTTGTATATCGTTTACAGATAATTCACTGACAGTTCGTGGCAGGCTGGCCGCATCCCGTGGCTGCCTGCTGGTCGGTCGGGAGTTGAGCTGATGTCCACGCGTGAGCGCAGGGTTGAGGACGCCCCGCCTTATGACGCCGAACGGGCAGCCGGACCCGACTGCCTGGGCCGCAGCGTGCTGGTGTCGCTCGGCCAGCGTCCGCCCGGACCGTGGGAGAGGTGCCCCCGGGTGCCGGTAACCACCGGATCGCCGGACGCGGCGACGGGGCGGAGGCTCCGATCGGCCTGGCACGGCCGCGAGCGGCTGGTGATCGAGGTGGACGGCCCGCTGCCTGATACCGATCCGGCGCTGCTGAAGTCCTGGTGGGAATGGGGGCCCGGCCTCACGCTGACCGACGAGGTCTGGAATCACCTTCTGACCGCCAACACCGTGGACGCGCGTGATCCCGACCGATTGCGGTTCGCTCCCCGAGACCGCGCCCTCAAGGTGGGCGCTCGGCCCGCGACCCTGCACCAGGCGGGCGATGTCGTGTCGCCGGCGGGCTTTCCCGCTTGGTGTGACGGCGGGCCCCTGGATTCGTTCGGGGTCGATGAACTGCAGGGTGGTGCGCTGATCCCGGCCGCGAGTCTCGCCGCGGGCGATCTGTCGATCCTGCGGCACTGCGGGCCCGATGCCGACTTGGCCTCCGACCAGCGGCGGGCGGTGGGCCACCTCGGAGGAGGCGCCTGCATCGTGGCGCCGGCAGGCTCGGGCAAGACCAGGGTGCTCACCGAGCGGGCCCGCTGGCTCGTGCGCGACCTGGGCGTGGCCCCGTCCGCGGTGTGTCTGGTGGCCTACAACGTGCGGGCCCGGGCCGAGATGCAGGAGCGCACCGCCGACCTCTCGGGCTTGGAGGTGCGCACCCTCAACAGCCTGGCCTTGGCGGTGTGCAACGGAACTGGCCCCTTCGTCCGTCCCGCCCATCACGGCCGGGTACAGGTGATCGACGAGCGGGAGGTGCGCGACCTGGTGCACGGCCTGGTGGGGGAGCGGGCGCCCCGCCGCCGGCGCCGGGCCATGACCGACCCGCTGGCGGCATGGCTGGAGGCCCTGAGTGCCTCCCGGCTGGGGTTGCGCGACCCGGCCGCCGTCGAGTTCGACTACGCCCCCGACGTCGAGGGCTTCGCGGAGTTGGCTCCGGCTTACGCCGAGATGCTGGAGGAGCGGGGCGTTGTCGACTTCGACCACCAGATCGTGCGGGCCATCGACGTGCTGCTCACCGACCCGGCCGCCCGGGCCGCAGCCCGCCGGGTGTGCGGAGTGCTGCTGGTGGATGAGTTCCAGGACCTCACGCCCGCCCATCTGCTGATGATCCGCCTGCTGGCCGGCCCGAGGGCCGAAGCCTTCGGCGTGGGCGACGACGACCAGACCATCTACGGCTACTCGGGAGCGTCGCCCCGCTGGCTGATCGAGTACGAGCGCTGGTTCCCCGGCGCGACCCGCCATCTGCTTCACGTCAACTACCGATGCCCGCCCGCGGTGGTGGAGGCGGCCTCCAACCTGTTGTCGCACAACGTGCATCGCATCGACAAGGAGATCGTTGCCGGCCCCGGCCGTGCCGGTCGTGCCGCGGACGCCCCCCTCGGCACCGAAGACGCGGATGTCGATCCGGGCGAGTCCCGTCAAGGGGAGGCATCGGCTGCCGCGGCCGTCGTGGTGGAGGTAGTCGCCGACGGCGGTGCGGCTGTGGTGGAGAGGGTCAGGAACCTGGTCGGCGATGGCGCTCAGGCCAGGGACATCGCGGTGCTGACCAGGGTCAACAGCACGCTGCTGGCACCGCAGATCTTGTTGTCGGAGGCCGGGATCGACTGCATGGCCCCGGTCGGCCCGTGGTTCCTGGAGCGCACCGGGGTGGCTGCCGCCCTGGCCTGGCTGCGGCTGGCCACAGCCGGCTCGGCCCGGCTGCCCGGCGGTGCGCTGGCCACCGCGGCCCGCCGCCCGCCCCGGAGCATCTCCCCGCGCGTCATTGAATGGATTGCCGAGCAGCACAACGTGGGCGCCCTCAGGAGGCTGGCGGGCCGCATCTCCGACGAGCGGACCGCGGAGCGGGTGTCGGACTTCGCTGACGACGTCGAGCGCTTGGGCGATATGGCCCGCGGCGGCGCCGACACCCGGCGGCTGCTGGAGGCGATCCAGCACGGCACCCAACTCGGGGCCAGCCTCGACGAGCGTCTCGACGCCTCGCGCCGCTCGGTGGACCGCTCCGCCCACGGCGACGACCTGCGGGCCCTGCTGTCGGTGGCGCCGCACTGCGATGACCCTTCGGAGTTCGAGGGCTGGCTGTCGGTTCGCCTCACCGGGGGCCGCCGCGACGGCGACGAGGGCGATTCCCGCTCGGGTCGCCCTTCCTGGGGCCAGGGCGTGCGCCTGGCCACCGTTCACCGGGTCAAGGGCCTGGAGTGGCCCCACGTGATCGTCCTGTCGGCCACCGAGGGCCTGATGCCCCACCGCCTGGCCGGCGACATCGAGGAGGAGCGCCGCGTCTTCCATGTGGCCCTCACCCGCGGCTCGGAGTCGGTGGTGATCATCGCCGACGGCCCGAAGTCCCCCTTCATCACCGAGATGTCGTGGCGCTCCAAGCTGGAACCCGCGGGCCTGCCCCCCGAAGGCCCCACTCGTCCCCACCGTCCCGCACCGGCCAAGGCCTCCTCGCCCGCGTCGCGGGCCAAGAGCCCGCCCATAGATCCCATAGATGAAGTGGCCGAGCCCGAGGCCGCCGCGATCTTCCAGCGCCTGCGCCAATGGCGCATGGAACAAAGCAAGGCCGCCGAGGTGCCGGCCTACGTGGTCTTCTCCGACGCCGCTCTGCGCGAGCTGGCCCGCCGCCGTCCCAGCACCGACGAGGCCCTGCTGGCCGTGCCCGGGATAGGCCCCGCCAAGCTCGCCGCCTACGGCGAAGCCCTCAAGCCCCTCCTGGCCGGTATTGTGCGGAGTCAAGGAGACGGGCGCGAAGAGTCCACGCCGGCAACCGGGGAGGATCTGTGAGATCCAGCTTGTCTGAGATCATCTTCGAAGTCAGTGAGGACGAGATCGACGGTGGGTACTCTGCCAGTGCTCCGGGGTACGGCATCCATACCGAGGGCGAAACGGTCGACGAGGTTCGCAGCAACGTCCGCGAGGCCGTCGAGTGCTACTTCGACGAAGGTGAGCTTCGCCCCGGGCTCATTCGGCTGCACTTCGTCCGCGATGAGGTCCTGACGTTGTGAGACTGCCGCGCGACGTGCGCGGCAGGGATGCGGCAGGGATGCGGCAGGGATCTTGTCAGATCCGCTTCGGTCGCTCGGCTACCAGCCGACCCGGCGGCGCGGCTCGCATGTTCGGCTGACGACACAGGTCAGCGGCGAGCACCACGAGGTAATGCCCATGCACGACCCCGTCAAGGTCAAGACCCTGTCGGGCATCCTCAACAGCGTCGCGTCTCATCACGATCTCAGCGTCGAAGAACTGCTGGAGCGCCTCGATCTGCGATAGCGCGCCGGGCGTTTCAGGCGAAGGTCTCGTCCAGGGCTTGGACGAGGGTGTTCCACGACAGGGTGGCGCACTTGATGCGCACCGGGAACTTCACCACCCCGCGCAGGGCCTCGAGGTCGCCGAGCTTCACGTCGCCGGCGCCGTTGCCGCTGTCGGGCTCGTCGTCGAGATCGTCGTCTCGGCCGCCGATGCCGCTGCCGTGGATGGACATCATCTGTTTGAAGGCCCGCACCAGCCGGCGCACCTCCGACACCGAGCGGCCCCTGACCGCGGTGGACATCATCGACGCCGACGACTGGCTGATCGAGCACCCCTGCCCGCCGGTGGACACATCGGTGATCACGCCGTCGCGCACCTCCAGGTAGACGACTATCTCGTCTCCGCAGAGCGGGTTGAAGCCCACGGCCTGCACCGCGGGCGGCACCTCGAGCTCGCCGCGGTTGCGGGGATTGCGATAGTGGTCGAGGATGATCTCGCGGTAGAGGTCCTCCAGCCCGGCCACGGCCGACTCCCGCTATCCGAAGAAGTCGCCCGCGGCGCCGATGGCGTCGGCGAGGGCGTCCACGTCGGACGTGTCGTTGTAGACGTACAGCGAGGCCCGGGCGGTGGCCGGCAGCCCGAGGTGGCGCATGAGCGGCTTGGCGCAGTGGTGGCCGGCCCGCACGCACACGCCGCGGTCGTCGAGCACCTGCGACAGGTCGTGGGGGTGGATGTCGCGGAAGCTCATGGACAGAACGCCGCCCCGGCAGGCCGGCTCGGACGGGCCGTGGACCGCGAGCTCTGAGCCGTAGCGCTCCTCCAGTGTGCGCAGAGCGTAGGCGGTGAGGCTCACCTCGTGCTCGCGCACCCGGTCCATGCCCAGGCCCTCGAGGTAGCGCACCGCCTCGCCGAGGCCGATGATCTCGGCGATGGGCGGGGTTCCGGCCTCGAACTTGTGGGGGATGTGGTTGGGCAGGAAGCCGTCTTTGCGCACGTCGAGGATCATCTCGCCGCCACCGAGGAACGGCGGCATCGCTTCCAGCAGCTCGGCGCGGGCCCACAGCACCCCGACCCCGGTGGGCCCGCACATCTTGTGGCCGGTGAAGCCCAGGAAGTCGGCCCCGAGGGCCTGCACGTCGGTCGGCAGGTGCGGGACGTACTGGGCCGCGTCCACCAGCATCACCGCACCGGCGTCGTGGGCGGCGTCGGACAGTCGGCGTATCGGGTTGAGCGTGCCCAGCACGTTGCTCATGGCGGTGACGCCCAGCAGCTTGGCCCCGTCGAGGAGCCGGTCCAGGTTTCCGAGATCAAGCTGCCCGTCGGCGCCGACGCCGATCCAGCGCAGCTCGAAGCCCCTCTCGGCCGCCATGATGTGCCAGGGAACGATGTTGGCGTGGTGCTCCATCTCGGTGATCACCACTGCGTCGCCCGGCCCGAGGTTGGCCCCGCCCCATGACCGGGCCACCAGGTTGATGGCCTCGGTGACGTTCTTGGTGAACACGATCTCATCGGCCGAGGGCGCGTTCACGAACCGGGCGATCCTGGCCCGGGCTGCCTCCATCGCCTCGGTGGCCTGGGCCGCGATCTCGTAGGCGCCCCGGTGAACGTTGGCGTTGATCGTCTCGTAGTAGATGTTCATGGCGTCGAGGACGCACTGGGGTTTCTGCGACGACGCGGCCGAGTCCAGGTAGATGATGGGCCGGCCGCGCACCTGTCGGCCCAGGAGAGGGAAGTCCGCCCTGGTGCCCACTCCGAGCCGGCCGCCACCCTCGATGCTCACGACGCGTACCGCTCGTAGCCCTCGCGTTCGAGCCGGTCGGCCAGCTCGGGCCCGCCGCTGGCGGTTATGCGGCCGTCCACGAGCACATGCACCCGGTCGGGCTCGAGTCCCGCGGTGAGGATGCGCTGGAAATGGGTGATGGCGAGCACGCCCAGTTCCGGCCTCTCCGATCGCACCGCCTGCAGCCCGGTGGCCACGATGCGCAGGGCGTCGATGTCGAGCCCGGTGTCGGTCTCGTCGAGGATGGCCATCTCCGGCTCCAACACCGCCATCTGCAGGATCTCGTTGCGCTTCTTCTCGCCGCCGGAGAACTTCTCGTTGAGGTGGCGGTCCATGAGCGAGGAGTCGATGGCCAGGCGCTCCATCCACTCGACCATCGTCATGTAGGTCTCGATGGAGCTGACGTCGGTCCCCTTGCGGGCCTGAAGGGCCTGGGTCAGGAAGTTGCGCACCGACACTCCCGGGATCTCCTGGGGGTACTGGAAGGCCAGGAACAGGCCGGCCTTGCCCCGCACCTCCGGGGGCCAGGAGGTGATGTCCTCGCCCTTGAAGCGGATCGAGCCGCTGGTCACCTCGTACTCAGGGCTGCCGAGCAGGGCCGCGGCCAGAGTGGACTTCCCCGAGCCGTTGGGGCCCATGAGAGCGTGCAACTCCCCCGCACCTACCACCAGGTCCACGCCCTTGAGGATCGCAGTGCCGCCTTCGACGGCGGCCACGTGCAGGCCGTTGATCTCGAAGAGCGGGGCTTCGGGCACGACCCGATCCTACGGCCCGACCACCTCGGGCACTACGGCCAGATGGGCCAAGCGGCCAGGCGAGTGGCGGACCCGCGCCCTGCGGCTCGTTGGGAGCCTCTACTGCCGCCCGAGGCTTCAGCGGGCCCGATAGCTTGGCGGACACACTCGATCGCAGGAGAGTCCCACGTGAACTTCGCATTCACCGACGAGCAGGAGCAGCTTCGAGACTTCGTCCGCAGCTTCTTGGAGGAGAAGTCGCCCGAGTCCGCGGTGCGTGAGCAGATGGACACCGAGCGGGGCTTCGATGCCGACGTTTGGGCGCAGATGTCCGAGCAGATGGGTCTGCCCGCCCTGACCATCCCCGAGGCCTGCGGCGGCCAGGGCTTCACCCGCGTGGAGCAACTGGTCGTGCTCGAGGAGATGGGGCGGTCGCTGCTGTGCGCCCCCTACTTCTCCTCCGCGGTGATGGCCGCCAACACGCTGATGCTTTGCGGCGATGAGGCGGCCAAGCACGCCCACCTGCCACAAATCGCCTCGGGTGAGACCAGGGGGACGCTGGCCTTCACCGAGCAGAACGGCCGCTGGGACGAGCCCGGCATCACCATGGCCGCGACGGCCGGCAACGGGTCGTGGCGCCTGGACGGCGTCAAGATGTACGTGCTCGACGGGCACACCGCCGACCTGGTGATCGTGGCGGCCCGCACCTCCGGCGGCGTTTCGCTGTTCACCGTCGATCCCGACGCCGCAGGGCTCACCCGCACTGCGCTGTCGACCATGGACCAGACCCGCAAGCAGGCCAAGCTCACCTTCGAGGGGGTTGAGGCCACGCTCATCGGCGAGGAGGGACAGGGGTGGCCGGTGCTGGAGGCCGTGCTCGACCTCGCCGCGGTCGCCCTGGCGGCCGAGCAGGTGGGCGGGGCCCAGCGCTGCCTGGACATGTCGGTGGAGTACGCCAAGGTCCGCGTGCAGTTCGGTCGGCCCATCGGCTCGTTCCAGGCCATCAAGCACAAGTGCGCCGACATGCTCCTCGAGGTTGAGTCGGCCAAGTCGGCCGCCTACTACGCGGGCTGGTGCGCGGCCGAGATGAACGACGAGCTGGCGCAGGTGGCGTCGCTGGCCAAGAGCTACTGCTCGGAGGCCTACTTCCACGCCGCGGCCGAGAACATCCAGATCCACGGCGGGATCGGCTTCACCTGGGAGCACCCGGCCCACCTCTACTTCAAGCGGGCCAAGAGCTCCGAGCTCCTCTTCGGGGACCCCACCTACCACCGGGAGCTGCTCGCTCAGCGGATCGGCCTCTAGCCTCGGCCGGGTCCGCACCGGAGACCTAGCGAACTTCCGGTGGTTCTCCGTCACATGGATGGAAGAGTCGGGGGTAGTTCGCTGGAGACCGGCCGGTGTGGGTGACGGAGTGATCTGGCTGATAGCCGCCGTCGGCGCAGTCGCGGTGCTGGCGATCGCCTTCGTGGCGGTGGGGGTTGCAGTCGGGCGATTGGAGCAGGAGACCGCCCCGTCCGTGTATCGCCTCTCCGATGCGGTCGAGTATGTGGCCGACCGCCTGCCCGGTGAGGTGACTGCGAGGATCAGCTACGACGACGTTCGGACCGTCCTCGGCTGGCACCTCGACTGGTTCGCGTCGGTCGGCCTGTCCACCTCCCACGGCGCGGAGCTTGGGGATCCCGCGGTGGCCGTCGGCGAGATGGCCGTGGCCGACGTCGACGCCGCCTGCGACGCCGTTGTGGCTCGGTCGCTGCAGGAGGGCGGGCCTGACCACGTCGATGTGGTCTGCATCCTGGAGGCTCAGCTCTCCTATCTGGCCGAGATCGGCGCCCTCAGCGCCGGCGAGCCTCCCTCGTAGCGGGTTGCGGTCCTCGGGACATCAGGTTCACGGCGGCTAGGGCCAAGGGCGTCTCCCCGCTCTTGCTCACGGCACCCCAGGACTGCTAGGGCCACAGCCTCGCTCGCCAAGCCGTCGTCGGGGAACACAGTTGAGTTAGCTGAGCGATCTCGGTCCGCAGTTCGACTGGCCACATGACCGCGACAAGCGGATGCGCCAACAGCCGATATTGGCATCTACCGGAAGCTATTCGGGCCGGCTCGTCGAGCGGACGGGCAGCGTCTCGTGCGTTCGCGTGTTCGGCGTCCGATAGCGGCGGCGGTGCCATCAAGAGCAACTCGTCTCCCAAAGGAGGAAATAATCATGGCGAAACTACTACGGCTATCACTCGCGGCGCTACTTGCGATGTCGCTGCTGATTGCGCCGGTGTTCACCGCGAGCGCGAGCGCACACGAGGTTACCAGGGTCGACACCCGTCCGAGGTACGTGTGCGAATACGTGTATGTCCCTGAGTTCCTGGGCTATGAGGCCAGATGCGAATGGCGCTCGGAGAATCGCATGGTCAATCGGTGGCATATCCACACAACCACTAGAGTGTGCGTCTGGGTCACTGTCGGCGGCACTGTCGCCGGTGGCCTCCTCGGCTCATCCGGTGGCCCACCCGGTGCCATTCTAGGCGGTGGGATCGGCACCCTAGCCGGGTACGAGGTCTGCCGATCTCTGCCGAGGATCATCTGGCTATCATGATCGCCGTGAGGACCGAGACGCGGCGGCTTCGAGCGATCTACAGAATCGCTCCGGCTCTGGCGGCGGGCGCAGCGGTGTGGTTTGGCATCGAAGTGCTTGACTTGTGGTACCCGTGGCTAGCGGTACTCGCAGGCGGCACGGCAGGCGCCGTGGCGACGGCGCTGAACGTCTGGATCACAGGTCGACCGCACTGCTTCTCATCACCGTTCAAGCGGTGAAGTTGCGACTGCTTTCGTTGGCGGTTGTCTGCTGGTTCACGCTCGGGTGCGCGTCTGACGCTCCGACGTGCCAGCAGGCAGCCGGCGACCAGGCCATCGCCGAGGACGTGTGGGGCGCTGCCTTCGCCGAGGCCGCCGAGCACGAAGCCACTCTTGACGCGGGCGATGCTGACGCCGCGACGCTGGCCGAGCACCAAGCGCATCACGAACGTGTGCTCGAAGCACGTGTCGAAGTCATCATCGCCACCGCCAGAGCAGCTGAGGCCTGCCCGTAGTACTGTTCAATTCGCTCACGGCTGCGGGTTGACAACGGCTCTTCCGTGATGCTCTGCCCTCGACGGATGCGCCGGAACAGCGGTCCGCTGGCAATCTCGGTCCCAGCCGCGGTCGCAGCCGATGTCCAGGTCTCGATGCGGCGGATCGTCGGCGCGCCGAGGTAGAGCGTGGCGCCGTTGGCGAACGGATCTGTCTTGCTACGGCGCACAGTGACCGTCGCGGCGCCATCGTGTCGGTGTTCAATGTCGTCCACCTGAAGCGAGGCGGTCTCGCTGACACGTAGAAGGGCGTCGCTCATCACGGCGACAATTGCTGCGTTTCTCAGACCAATGACATTGCCCGCGGAGGCGACCGCGTCTGCCGCAGCATCCGCATGCTCCCAGTCGACTGCTGTCACTTGACGTGGTGGTGGTGCCGTGCGGCGGTGCGCTCTCAGCACAACATCACACGACGGTCCCACTGGATCGGGCCGTCCGGCAAGACGGGCACCGAAGCGCACAGCGGCGATGATCTGGCTCAGCTTGGAGCGTCCTGCGCCCTTGGCCACCAATTCTGACAGCGCCTCGCTCAGGCTGTGCCCGGGTTCACGGTCGGGCCCGACAGCGGGCCGATCACCGACGAGATGGTGCGGGCCGCGAGCGATGAGTGGTGACGCCGCTGCTTGACGTCAACGTGCTCGTCGCGCTGGCCTGGCCGACGCACGTTCACCATTAGACGGCCGTGGACTGGTTCACACCGCCGTCGGCACGCCACCACCCGAGGCTCACCCGACGCTTGGCTTTGGGGTCGGAGTGTGGTTGACTGGTGTCACCAAGGAAAGGAGGTGGTCCAACTGAGTGCTAAACGCTTTGTGACCTTGGAGGTGGCTGGCCGCTAGCTACGGCAAGCTGGACCGACTGGCAAATCCCCGCCAGCTCCACCCCTGGACCCGAGTCGCCGGACCTCGTCACATCTGGCACGACATCAGCGGCGGCTTCAGCGCGCTGCTTGCCACAAGGCTCGACCGGGATTTCCGGCAATATTCGATCAGTGGGGCGGGCCTGACGGCCCGCCCCACTGCGCGCCCGCAGAGATCCGCCGCAGAGATACGGTGGCCCGAATGGAGAGCAGGTTCGTCGTCGACTCGAACGTGCTCACGGCCCACCTCGCCCGACCTGCCCGTAAAGACTCCGCGGTGCAGGCCGGGGCAGTGATCGTCCACGGCTTCCCCGCCGAGCCGGGGGGCGGCATCAACTCCACCCTGACCATGCCTGCCCTCGCGGATCTGATCGCGGCCGAGACCGGCTTCGCCACATTGACGTACGCGTCGAGGGGCGTAGCCGGGTCCTCCGGCGATTTCTCCCTCGACGGCTGGCGCGGCGACCTCGCCGGAGCGGTCGACTACCTGGCCTCGGAGGTGAACTGCGACGGCATCTGGCTCATCGGCTTCGGAACCGGCGGCGCGCTGGCTGTGGTGGTGGCCAGCCAGGACGAGCGGGTGCGGGGCGTGGCTGCTGTGGCCTCACCGGCCGACTTCGAGGACTGGGCCCGCAACCCCCGAAAGCTGCTGGTGTGGGCCCGGGAGGTGGGCGTCGTGCGAGACCCCGAGTTCCCTCAGCGCTTCGATCGGTGGGCCGCCGAGATCCGGTCGGTGCGGGCCGTCGACGCGGCCGAGTCGCTGGGAAACCGGTCGCTGCTCGTACTGCACGGCAGCGACGATGAGACCGTGCCCGTGTTCGACGCCCGGGTGCTCGCCGATGCCCACGCGGGCGCCGATCTGAGGATCATCAGCGGGGCGGGCCACCATCTCCGACACGACCCCCGGGCTGTCGCGGTGCTGCTGGGATGGCTTGAGCGTCAGCGACAGTCGCTGCTGGCTGCGGTCGGGGCCGGTGACACCAACGGCACCGGCGTCCGGCGCGTCTAGCCCTCTAGTTGTTACAACCCAAGACGTTGTCCCTGCTGCGTCGGGTGGGGGTGACCGGGTCTGGGTGATCTCCTGAGGGAGGATGCGGGTCCTCAGTCCCCGTCCCCAAGGGCAGGGTGAGGGTGAACCGCGCTCCGTAGCCCTCCCGCGAGGCCACACTGACCTCGCCGCCGTGGTTCAGGGCCACATGGCGCACGATGGACAGCCCCAGCCCGGTTCCCCCGGTGTGGCGGCTCCGGGCCCGGTCGACCCGGTAGAAGCGCTCGAAGATGCGAGACTGCTCCGCGGCCGGGATGCCGATGCCCTCGTCGGCCACCGACACCTTCACGGTGCGCTGATCGGTCTCAACACCGACGTCGACTCGGCCGCAGGGCTCGCTGAACTTGACGGCGTTGTCGAGCAGGTTGAACAGGGCCGACTCGAGATGGAGCCGCGACCCTCGTATCGGCGCGATGTCCCCATGGCCGGAGACGAACACGTTGACGTCCCTCTGCTCGGCCGTCTCCGAGATGCGGTCGATGACCGCGGCCACGACGGCGTCGATGTCGACCCGCTCGTCTCCGCGGCGGCTGTCGTCCTCCAGCATGGCCAGAGTCAGCAGGTCGTCGATGGTGTTGGCCACCCGCTGGATCTCCACCTGCATGCGGCCCGCGAAACGTGCGGCCACTTCCGGCTCAGGTTGGGTGGCCAGCGAGTCCGCCAGCAGGCTCAGGGCGCCGATCGGTGTCTTCAGCTCGTGGCTCACGTTGGCCACGAAGTCGCGCCTCATCGACTCGATGCGATGATGCTCGGTCGTGTCTCGCACTAGCGCCACCGCTCCGAGCATCTCGCCCTGGCGCTCCACGGGCCGGGCCTCCACCTCGTAGCTCCGGCGGGGCTCGGTGTGCAGCTCGACGGTGGTCGTCACCCGCTCGCCGGCCCACGCCCTCTCGAGAAGGTCCCTCATGACCCGACTGACCAGAGCTTCGCCGTGGCGTGCCTGCAGGAATACGTCCGCGGCGGCATTGTGGGCGACCACCTGCCCGCTGCGGTCGCACAGCACGAGTCCCGACTGCAGCGCGTCCAGGCTCGCCTCAAGCCGTTGCGCCGCGGTCTCGGCCGAGAGGCGGGCGTCCTCGGCGAGATCCTGGCGTCTCTGCGCGGCCTCGACGAAGCGGCGGGCCGACAAGCGCTGGCCGCGCTCACTTCGGCCCGCGGGCGAGAGATTGCGAAGCCATCGGCGCAGCCGGGCCCGATCCAACGCGATGCCCGCTATCGCGCCGCCCATCACCAGCAGCACTGCGACGATGAGCGTCGTCATGGCCGAGCGACTCGAGTCTGGCGGCGGCTAGTTGGTCGTGTCCTCGCCGTTGGAGGACACCTCCCCCGGGTCGGGTGCCAGCTCCCGCAGGCTTGGCTCCTCCCGGGTCGCGTGCCTGGCTGCTCCGCCCCGCCACGGCATCACGCCCGACACCATGTAGCGGACCCGGTCGCTGACGTTGACGGCGTGGTCGCCGATGCGCTCGTAGTAGCGGGCGATCAGGGCCAGCTGGACCGCGGGCTGCACATCGAGGTCGTGGGTGCGGCTGACCTCCAGAAGGTTGCGCACGAATGTCCGGTGGAGGCTGTCGAGCCGGTCGTCGATGTCGTCGAGGGCGCTGGCCAGGCCGGCGTCGTGATCGGAATAGGAGTCCACTGAGAGCCGGATGAGCCGGATCGCCTCCTCGCTCATTTCCGTGATCAGACCCCGGAGTTTGGGCGGCAGCTCCGCGGGGAACATCCGGCGGGCGCCCTTGCAGATGTTGCAGGCCAGCCCGCCGGTCCGTTCCAGCTCGGCGGTGATCCACATGGCGGCCAGGATCTGGCGGAGGTCGCCGGCCATGGGCTGCTGCAGGGCCAGAAGGCTCTGGCACTTCTCCTCGACCACGATGGCGGCCACGTCGATATGGTCGTCGTCGTCGATGATCTGCTGGGCCGCCTCCAGGTCGTACCTGAGCAGCGCGTCGGTGGCCCTAGCGACCGCGTCGCCGGCCCGGGCCGCCAGCTGGACGACCAGGTCGCTGATCTCGTCGATCTCGGCGTGGAAGGTCCTTCGGATCTGCTCGGTCACGATGGGGTCCTCGGTTCAAGAGCCATGGCGGTCATGCCCTCCTCTCAGCCGAACCGTCCGGTGACGTAGTTCTCCGTGCGCTCGTCAGAGGGGTTGGAGAAGATCTTCTGGGTGGTGTCGACCTCCACCAGGATGCCGGTGCGGGCGTCGTTCTCGGAGTGGACGTCGGCGGTGAAGAACGCGGTGGTGTCGCTCACCCGGGCGGCCTGCTGCATGTTGTGGGTCACGATCATGATCGTGTAGTCCTGTTTGATCTCCTGCATCAGATCCTCGATGCGGGCGGTGGCGATCGGGTCGAGAGCCGAGCAGGGCTCGTCCATCAGCAGCACGTCGGGGCCGACCGCGATGGCCCGGGCAATGCACAACCTTTGCTGCTGGCCGCCCGACAGCCCGATGGCGGAGTCTTTGAGGCGGTCGTTGACTTCCTCCCACAGGGCCGCCTTGCGCAGCGAGTTCTCCACGATGTCGTCGAGCCCCTTCTTCTGGCCGGCCACCCGGGGGCCGTACGCGACGTTGTCGTAGATCGACTTGGGGAAGGGGTTGGGCTTCTGGAACACCATGCCGACGCGGCGCCGCACCTCCACGGGATCGACCCGCTCGTCGTAGAGGTCCGTGCCGCGGTAGGTGATGGAGCCGGTCACCCGGGCATCCCTGATGAGGTCGTTCATCCGGTTGTAGCAGCGCAGCATTGTGGACTTGCCGCAGCCCGACGGGCCGATGAGGGCCGTGATCTCGTTCTTGCGCACGTCGAAGGTGACGTTGCGCACTGCACGGAAGGCGCCGTAGTAGACGTTCACGTCTCGAGAGCGGAACACGACGTCTCGCTCGGTCGCCCGCGACGTCATCCCCGGAGTCGGGCTCGTCTCGCCGGCGGTGGCGATCAGGCGTTCGATCACGCGGGGCGATTCGTCCGTCATCGACACCTCAGCCTCTCTTCTTCTCGAATCGGTTCCGCAGCAAGATGGCGGCGGAGTTCATCATTAGCACGAACACGAGCAGTACGACGATGGCGCCGGCCGCGGCTGCGGTGAAGCCGCCGTCGCGTCCCGACTGCACGGTCCAGCTCGTGATGACTATGGGCAGTGCAGTGAACTGATCGGTGAGGGCGCCGATGTCGAACAGCCCCGGATTGTCTCCGAGCCGCCCGGAGATCGCGCCCACCAGGATCAGCGGGGCGGCCTCTCCCACCGCCCTGGCCATCGACAGCAGCGTGCCGGTGAGGATGCCCGGCGCGGCGTAGGGCAGCACCTGGGTGCGGATCATCTCCCACTTGGTGGCCCCGACGCCGTACGCGCCCTCCCGCAGCGAGGCAGGCACCGCCCGGAAGGCCTCACCGGAAGTGATGACCACTATGGGAAGGACCAGGATGGCCAGCGTGATCCCGCCCGACAGCGTGGAGCTCCCGCCGGTGAGGCGGTCGAGGCCGAAGATCTGGCCGTTGAGCAGCAGGGCCAGCCCGAGCAGGCCGTACACCACCGACGGCACGCCGGCGAGGTTGCGGATGTTCACCTCGATGAACGAGGTGAAGCGGTTGCGGGGCGCATACTCCTCGAGATACACCGCGGCGCCTATGCCTGTGGGGAAGGCCAGCACGGCCACGATGATGGCGATCCACATGGAGCCGTACATGCCCTGGTGGATGCCGAGGCGCTCGTCCTCGGACCGGGACCGCAGCGTGCCCTGGAGGAATTCCCACAGCCGGGTGCCGATCTGGTCGGTGCTGTCCAGTGCGACGGTGATCAGCAGCACGGCCAGCAGGCCCAGCGTGATCAACAGGCACGCCTGCAGCCCCGTCTTGAACAGCACGCCCCGGGTGTCCACCCGGCGCCTCTCGATGGAGGCTGCGATGGCGGCCCGGGACTTGTCATCGGAGAGGCGGCTGATCATCTTGTTGCCATGCCGGTTGGTGCGGTGCTGATCATTGCTCGTAGCGTCTCACTAGTAGGCCTCGCGGACCTTCGACACGAAGCGCGAGGCGACGATGTTGAGGCTCAAGGTGATCAGGAACAGCAGCAGGCCCACGAAGTAGAGGCTCTGGAAGGTGAGGCCCTCGCCCACGACGCTGTCGGTGCCCGAGGCCAGAGAGGCCATGGCCGCGGTCATGGTCAGGCCACCCTCGAAGGGGGAGTCGGTGAACCGGGCCGCGTCGGCCGCGCCGCCGGCCATGAAGACCACCATCGTCTCGCCGATGGCCCTGGAGACGGCCACGATGAAGGCGGCCACGATGCCGGAGACGGCCGCGGGCAGCACGACCGTGGTGGCTGTGGCCATCTTGCGGGCCCCGAGCCCCGCGGATGCCTCGCGCAGCGAGCCGGGCACTGCGGTCATGGCGTCCTCGGAGATCGAGGCCACCAGCGGGATCGTGAGGATTCCCACGCCGATCCCGGCCGCGGCCAGCGACCCGGCGTTGTTGGGGGCGAAGTCCAGCCACACATTGAGGGCCCAGGCCAGCGCAAGGGCGAAGACGACGACCAGCATTGCTATTGACGCCACCGCGCCGATGCGGGCCGAGGGATCGGCTGCTCCCTCCCGGTACTGCTTGATCTTGTTCCGGGCGATTCCTGCGGATATCGCCGCGTAGCCGAGCAGGATCACCGCGCCCAGCACCAGAAAGGCGTTCTTGCCTATGCGTCCGACGATGTTGGGCGCGATCCAGGTGAGCGCGAAGAAGCCCAGCACGACCGACGGGATCCCGGCCAGGATCTCCAGAGCGGGCTTCAGCCAGGACCGCACCTTCCGGCTGGCGTACTCCGACAGGTACACCGCGGCGCCCAGCCCCAGCGGTCCGGCCACCACCATGGCGATTCCGGTGACGATCAAGGAGGGGACGACGATGGTGGGAATGTCGTAGAGACCCCGCCGGGGGAACCATCCCTGCTGCCCCCACGTGTCGGCCCACACGACCTGGGTGATGAAGGTCCACGCCTCACGCAGCAGGCTCCACACGATCAGTGTGCTCACCAGTACCGACACGAGCGCCGTCAGGACCAGGATGTAGCGGATGATCACTTCGCGGCGCCTGCGGGAAGGCGCGATCTGAAGCTGATCAACGGTTAGAAGCTCTGGATGTGCGACGCTCGTGTCGGTCATGGCTGTGGAGGGATCATCCTGAGTCAGATCCGGGTGTGGCCGCCCGGTGTTCTAGCTGATGAGGGTGCGGCCGTGCCAGCGGTCGCGGGTGTGGCCGTGGGCGGCGTCGGTGAGGGGGACGTAGCCGACCTCGCTGACGGCCTGGCTGAGGGCGTCTGACACGTAGAAGTCGACGTAGGCGACTAATGCGGGGTTGGCGTCGGCCCTGTCGGCGTTGACGTAGATCCACAGGTCCCGGCTTGTGGGGTACTCGTTTGAGGCGATGGTGTCGGGGGTGGGTGACACGCATCCGTCGCCGCCGTCCACCTCGAGCAGCTTCACGCCGGTCGCGTTCGTGGTGAAGGCGAAGCCGACCCAGCCCAGGCTGGTGTCGCTGGACTGGATGCCCTGCAGGATGACGTTGTCGTCGCCGGAGGGGCTGTAGTCGGTGCGGGTGGTGACCTCGGTGCCGGCCTCCTCCGCGAGGTCCTCGAGGACGATCTCGATGAACGAGTCGAAGGTGCCGGACTCCTCGCCGGGGCCGAAGATGTCCAGCGGGGCGTCGGGCAGGCCTGCGGAGGCCTCAGCCCAGGTGCTGGTGCCCTCTCCGTTGGGGCCGATGAGGTCGAAGAGCTGCTTGAAGCTCAAGCACTCGACCGCGCCGTTGTTGGCGTTGGTCATCACCGCGATGCCATCGACGCCCACTTTGAGCTCGACGATGTTGGTGATGCCGGCTTCGAGGCAGGCCTCCTTCTCGGAGTCCTTGATCTGGCGGGAGGCGTCGGAGATGTCGGTGTCGCCCGCGCAGAACAGCTTGAAGCCGTCGCCGGTGCCGGGACCGTCCACGGTCACCGACACATCGGGGGCGACATCTTCGAACAGCTCGGCCACACGGATCGAGATCGGCTCGACCGTCGACGAACCTGAGATATTCACCGAACCAGAGATGCCGGAGTCGGTGGTGCCGGAGTCGGCTGGCGTTGAGATTTCGTCCTCGTCGCCGCCGCATGCTGCGGCCACCAGCGACAAGGTCACGAGAATCACCGGAAACCACAATCGGCAGCGCGAGCGGCTGACCGTCCTCGCGGTGAAGCGTCTTGTTTCCCGCTCTCGTTCGCTGCGCTCACGGGCTGCTCGGGCCACGGCCTCGCTCAGCACCTCGCAAGACCCTCGTGAACTGCGGTCTGTCCGCTCGGCCTCGAGCAGCCGGCGCCTTGAGTTGCGCACTTTGGTCATCCCTCCCTTGGGAAATGGCATGGCAAGAGTCCGCGCCTCGCGGGCCGGACGGCAACCTAGATGGGGCAAGGCTTCAGAAGGCTTCGGACGCCGTGAACCTCAAGTGAATGCCGGTTAACGGAGAGTGAATTCTCAGGCCGGCTCGGCCAGCAGCTCCTCGATGCGGCGCTGGTTGAACTGGGAGACCCTGCCGACCTCCGTCACGCCCGCGCCGTCAAGCAGCACGAGGTTGGGGTTCCCGGCCCGGTAATGGTTCCAGGCGACGAAGGAATCACTCCACAGCATGTTCGGGGGACCGCCGTAGGTGGCGGCGAAGCTCTCGGCCCGTGCGAGGCTGTCCGCGCCGCCCACGCCGATGACGATGACTCGGTCTTCGTTGTCTCGGGCGAACTGCCCGACCGGCGATGCCTCTCGCCGGCAGATCGGTCAATGTGGCGCCCAGAACCAGAGCAGCAGGGGCGTCGAGCCGTCCACGAAGTCGCGAAGGTTGACCGTCGCACCGGTGCGCAGATCGATCATGTCTTGATCCGGGACGTCGGTCTCAACGACTGGAGCGGCCGTGGTGGTGGGTGCGGCTGTTGTGGTGGCCTCGGCTTCGGCGGCTTGGGCGGCGGCTTGGGCTTCGGCGGCTTGGGCTTCGGCGGCTTGGGCTTGGGCGGCGGCTTGGGCTTCGGCGGCTTCGGCCTCTGCAGCAGCCGCTTCGGCAGCAGCCTCCGCAGCGGCGAGGGCGGCTTCCGCCTCCGCGGCGGCTTCGGCAAGGGCGGCTTGGGCTTCCGCGGCTTCGGCAAGGGCGGCTTGGGCTTCCGCGGCTTCGGCAAGGGCGGCTTGGGCTTCGGCGGCAGCTGCCTCGGCCTCGGCGGCTTGGGCTTCGGCGGCAGCTGCCTCGGCCTCGGCGGCTTGGGCGGCGGCTTCCGCGGCGGCGGCGGCGGCTTCGGCTTCCGCGGCGGCGGCTTCGGCTTCGGCGGCTTCGGCTATGGCGGCGGCGGTCTCAGCTTCCGCGGCGGCGGCGGCGGCCTCGGCGGCTTGGGCGGCGGCTTGGGCCTGGGCGGCTTGGGCGGCGGCGGCTTGGGCCGCGGCGTCGGCAGCGGCTTCCGCTTCGGCTTGGGCCTGGGCGGCTTCGGCGGCGGTCTCAGCTTCCGCGGCGGCGGCTTCGGCCTCGGCGGTTTGGGCGGCGGCTTGGGCCTGGGCGGCGTCGGCGTCGGCGGCGTCGGCGTCGGCAGCGGCTTCCGCTTCGGCTTGGGCCTGGGCGGCGGCGGCTTGGGCCGCGGCGTCGGCAGCGGCTTCCGCGGCGGCTTCCGCTTCGGCTTGGGCCTGGGCGGCTTCGGCTTGGGCGGCTTCGGCCTCGGCTCGAGCCTGCTCGAGAGCGGCGGCATCCGTGGTGGTCTCGGATGGTGCCGCGGTCGTGGCCGGAGAATCGTCCGTGGCGACGCCGCTGTCTTCAGCCGGTTGTATCTGCGTGGGCGAGTCGACGGTGGCAACGGTGTCTTGGCGGTCGGCGCTCGGTTGAGCGTCGTTGCCGCAGGCGGAGGCCAGCAATGCAGCGGCGAAGAGGCCGAGCAAGAAGGCGCGAATCACCATTGGGCTCTCAAGGCGTTGAGCGAGGCCGTGGCCCGAGCGGCCCGTGAGCGCAGCGAACAAGAGCGGGAATTACAGCGCCGCACCGCGAGGCGCTCGCAACCAAATTGCACTCGCTCAAAGAGCACTGAGACGGTTCGGGCGCGATACCGCATACCCACGCCTCAGGCGAGGTCGGCCAAGCGTTGCGCGACGCGCTCTGCGTCGAAGCTGCTGGCGCTGTCGTTGACCATGTTGCCGGCGGCGTCCAGCAGCAGGACGCTCGAGTTCCTGTTCACGCCGAAGTGGTTCCAAGACTCGAAGGAGTCGCTCCACAGCATGGTGAACGTGATTCCCGTCTGGCCCAGGAATCTCTCCGCGAAGGCGAGATCGTCCTGAGCGCCGATTCCCACGACTCTCACTTTGTCGGAGTTCTCTTGAGCGAACTGCTCAAGCTGCGGGCCCTCGGCCCTGCAGACCGGTCAATGCGGCGCCCAGAACCAGAACAGCAGCGGCGTCTGGCCGCCCACTACCGACTGGAGATTGACGGTCGTGCCGGTGTGCATGTTGATCATCTGCAGGTCGGGCACATCCCCGGGGCCCGCCAGCGCGGGAACTTCAGCGGTGCTCTCGTCGGCGGTGCTGCCGTCGGCGGTGCTGCCGTCCGTGGTGCTGCCGTCCGTGGTGCTGCCGTCCGTGGTGCTGCCGTCCGTGGTGCTGCCGTCCGTGGTGCTGCCGTCCGTGGTGCTGCCGTCCGTGGTGCTGCCGTCCGTGGTGCTGCCGTCCGTGGTGCTGCCGTCCGTGGTGCTGCCGTCCGTGGTGCTCTCGTCGGCGGTGCTGCCGTCCGTGGTGACGTCGTCGACGGTGCCATTATCGGCGGCGCCCTGATCAGCAGTCTGTGCCCCCGCTTCGGGCGCGGCCTCCTCGGCGGCCTTGGTGCCGGTGGGCTCCACAACGGTCGTGGCCTCGTCGGATCCGCAGGCTCCGGCCACCAAGGCGAGGGTCGCGGCACAGAGGCTGAGTCGGATTCTCATTCGTCCTTCTTCTTGCCGCGTGCCTTCTGCTCTTTCTTCCAGGCCCGAACCCGTTGCAGTGCCTCGGGGCCGTCTATGTCGGCCACCGACCGGGGCTGATCGTCGGAGAAGGCGCCCGCCTGCTCCTCCCAACCATCCGGTCGCACCCCGAAGCGCTTGGCCAGCACAGCAGTCAGGATGCTGGCCTTCTCGTCGCCGTAGCCGGGAAGGTCTCGCAAGCGCCCGAAGAGCTGCTCGCCGGTGTTCGCATCGGCCCACACCGTGCTGGCGTCACCGTCGTAGCGGTCCGCGACGTGCCGGCAGAGGGCCTGTATCCGCTGAGCCATCGATCCCGGGAACCGGTGCAGCGCCGGCTTGGCCTTCACCAGGGCCGCGAACGCCTTGGGGTCCCGCTCCGAGATGTCGTGGGCGCCCAGGTCCGATCCGAGCCTCTCGGCCAGGCGGCGGGGTCCCATGAATGCCCACTCCATGGGGATCTGCTGGTCGAGCAGCATCCCCAGCAGCAGCGCCAGCGGGTCCTCGTTGATCAGGCGGTCGGCGGCCTCGTCCCCTGTGACCGCCAGGGTTCCCGTCGCAGTCCGCGTCATTGGGCCGAGCGTAGCCTCGCGCCCGTGTCGGGATGGCCGGGATCGTCGCGGTCGGCCTCGATGCCGTAGCGCTCCATGGCCGCGGCGACCTCGTCCGGCTCGGCCTCGCCCGACGCCAGCAGGGCCGACAGAGCGGCCAGCACTATGTGGACGGCGTCCACTTCGAAGAATCGGCGCAGCGCCTCTCGTGTGTCCGATCGGCCGAATCCGTCGGTGCCGAGCACGTGCAGGGGCCTGGGCGTGAAGCGGGCGATCTGGTCGGGGACAAGGGTCATGAAGTCGGTCACAGCCACGATCGGCCCGTCGGAGTCCGCGAGCTTGCGGGTGGCCAGCGGGACCACGGGCTCGGACTGCGGGTGCAGGCGGTTGCGGCGCTCAGTGTCGAGGGCCTCCCGGCGCAGGCGCTGGTACGAGGTGGCGCTCCACAGCTCGGCCGAGACGTCGTGGTGCTCGGCCAGCAGCGCTTGGGCTTCGAGCGCGGCGCCCACCGCCGCGCCCGAGAACAGGATGGTGGCGCAGCGGGCGCGGTTGCCCGGACCGTCGTCGAACTTGTAGAGCCCGCTGGTGATGTCGTTGTGGCTCACATGGTCGGGCCGGGGCGGCTGCTCGTAGTTCTCGTTGTAGACCGTGATGTAGTAGAAGACGTCGGTGCCGTCGGCGGCCTGCGGCGGGCACATCCGGCGCAGGCCGTCATCGACGATGGCGGCGAGCTCGTAGGCGAAGGCCGGGTCGTAGGCCTCGCAGGCGGGAACGGTCGACGCCAGCACGTGGCTGTGGCCGTCCTGGTGCTGGAGGCCCTCGCCCGGCAGCGTGGTGCGCCCCGCGGTGGCGCCGATGAGGAAGCCCCTGGCCCGGGCGTCGGCAGCCGCCCAGATCGAGTCGCCCACCCGCTGGAAGCCGAACATCGAGTAGAAGGCGTAGAAGGGCACCATGGGCACGCCGAGGTTGGCGTAGGACGTGGCCGCGGCCAGCCAGCTCGCCAGCGAGCCGCACTCGGTGATTCCCTCCTCGAGGATCTGACCGTCGGAAGACTCGCTGTAGCTCAGCAGCAGGTCGTGGTCCACCGGCTCGTAGAGCTGGCCGTGGGGCGCGTAGATCTTGAACTCGCGGAACAGCGAGTCCATACCGAAGGTGCGGGCCTCGTCGGGGACGATGGGCACGACGCGGGGGCCGAAGCTCAAGTCGCGCAGCAAGTCGCGCAGCAGGGCGGTGAAGGCCATCGTGGTGGACACCTTCCGGCTGCCCGAGCCCTTGCGCATGTCCAGGAAGGGCCCGTCGGCCGGCGGCACGACGGGTCGCCGGTCACGGACCACCCGGCGGGGCACGGCGCCGTCGAGGGCGCGGCGGCGGTCCATCATGTAGCGCATCTCCACCGAGTCGGGCGACGGCCGGAAGTACGGGGGGATGCCGTCGGCGAGGTCCTCGTCGTCGATCTCGTTCTCCATGTGCAGCCGCAACCGCAGTTCCATCAGCTGCGCGGCGGTCATCTTCTTGATCTGGTGGGTGGCGTTGCGGCCCTCGAATCCCTCGCCCAGGGTCCATCCCTTGATCGTCTTGGCCAGGATCACCGTGGGCTGGTCCCTGACCTCGGTGGCGGCCTTGAACGCGGCGTACACCTTCTGGTAGTCGTGGCCCCCTCTGGGCAGGGTCCGCAGCTCCTCGTCGGAGAGGTGTTCGACGAGCTTGCGCAGCCGGGGATCCGGGCCGAAGAAGTGCTCCCGGATGTAGGCGCCCGACTCAACGGCGTAGCGCTGGTACTCGCCGTCGACGGTGGTCGACATCTTGTTGAGCAGCGCCCCGTCGGTGTGGCGCATCAGCAGCTCGTCCCACTTGGAGCCCCAGATCACCTTGATCACGTTCCAGCCCGCGCCCCGGAACACCCCCTCGAGCTCCTGGATGATCTTGCCGTTGCCCCGCACCGGGCCGTCGAGGCGCTGCAGGTTGCAGTTGACCACCCAGTTGAGGTTGTCCAGGCCGTTGCGGCCGGCGAGGGAGATGGCGCCCAGGGTCTCGGGCTCGTCGCACTCCCCGTCGCCGAGGAAGCACCACACCGTGCTGGCCGACGTGTCGTCGATGCGGCGGTGGTGGATGTAGCGGTTGAAGCGGGCGTGGTAGATGGAGTTGATCGGGCCGAGCCCCATCGACACCGTCGGGTATTCCCAGAAGTCGGGCATCAGCCGGGGGTGGGGGTAGCTCGGCAGCCCGTTCCCGCCCACCTCCATCCTGAAGTTGTCGAGCTCCTGCTCGCAGAGGCGCCCCTCGAGGTAGGCCCGGGCGTACACGCCGGGGGCGGCGTGGCCCTGGAAGTAGATGTGGTCGCCGACCAGGCCGTCGTCCTTGCCCTTGAAGAAGTGGTTGAAGCCCACCTCGTACAGCGACGCCGAGGAGGCGAACGTGGACAGGTGGCCGCCGATGCCGTCGGCGATCTTGTTGGCCCTGATCACCATGGCCGCCGCGTTCCACCGGATGAAGCGGCGGATGCGGCGCTCGACCTGCTCGTCGCCCGGGAAGAAGGGCTGCTCCGACGCCGGGATGGTGTTGATGTAGGGCGTGTAGGTGGTGGGCGGGACCCCCACCTGCTGCTCGTTGGACCGCTCGAGCAGCTTGGCCACGATGTACCGGGCCCGCTCCCGCCCGCCGGCGCCCACCACGGCATCGAGCGAGTCGATCCACTCCTGGGTCTCGGCCGGGTCAAGGTCGGGGAGCTGGCGCAGAAAGTTGTCGGCCATAGCCTTCATGATCGTACCGACGCAAACCCGGCGCGAAACGATGCGCGCTTGTCGATGGCCGGTGTGCGAGAAGAGATGCGCGCTTGTCGACTGCCGGTGCGCGAGGATCGACAGATGCCCGCCGAAAGCACCGCCGTCTACACCGATGGTGCCTGCCTGGGAAATCCCGGACCGGGCGGCTGGGCCTGGGCTGTCCCCGGTGGCGAGTGGGCCTGCGGCGCGGAGGCGCACACCACCAACCAGCGGATGGAGCTGCAGGCCGTGCTGGAGGCGCTCAGGGAGATCCCCGGACCGGTGGAGGTGGTCTCGGACTCGACCTACGTCGTCAACTGCTTCCGCGACCGGTGGTATGAGGGGTGGCTGAGGCGGGGCTGGCGCAACTCCAACCGCAAGCCGGTGGCCAACCGCGACCTGTGGGAGCCGCTTATCGAGGAGTACCTGTCGAGACCGGCCGAGATCTCCTTCCGGTGGGTCAAGGGCCACTCCGGCAACGAGTGGAACGAGATAGCCGACCAGCTCGCCTCAGGCGCCGCCTCAGACCAGCGCTCCCGCCGCGGCCCCTAGTCCCGCAGCGGCTAGTCGGGGGTGAACAGCGGCTCCGGTCCGGCGCCCCGTAGCGCGGCCCGGGCAGTTGCCGGACCGGTCCCCGCGGGTGCCTCGTCGGCAGGGTCGTCTCGATCGGTCTCTACCAGTGTGGCGTTCGAGTCTTGGGCCCTTGACGGCCTCTCGCTCAGTCTCGCTGTTTGGCGGGGTGCGTACTCAGCGCCGGGACCGAACTCCAGCGCCGGGTCGGGGCCCTGTGCGGGGCCGTAGTTCACGCTGTCGGGCGGGTGCAGGGTGCGTTTGGCGGGTGGGCCGTGGATCTGCCAGTTGAAGTAGTGGATCTTGTTGTGGCAGCCCCAGCAGGCGGGCACCATGTTGTCGACGTTGGTGGGCCCGCCTTCGGATACTGGCTTGACGTGGTGGGCTTGGCACATGTCGAAGTCGGCTCCGCAGGCGAAGCAGCCGCCGTAGAGGGCCTTGAGGGCTTTGAGCTGTGTGGAGGTGGCGGTGCGCTTGCTGTGGCCCTGCCACAACAGCGCGCCGCGCGTGTCATAGATGGCTGGTGTGATTTCGGCGTTGCAGGCGAGTTCTTCGAGCACCGAGGGGGGCAGCCGGCCGCCGCCGGGAATCTCGGCGATGAGCTTGGCGGTGGCGTCATCGACATGCGCGACCACGCAGATGTCGGCGATGGGCTTGCCGCCACCGCCCGCGTTGGGGTTGGCGGTGAGGTTGTCGAGGGCGTCGGCCATGCACTGTGGGAACGAGCGCCTGTCGCCTGAGTTCTTGGAGTTCTTCTTGTCAGCGTCGTACATTCGGGCGGCCTCGGCCCGCAGCCGGTTGCCGATGCGACGCCCGGTCACCGAGTCGAACTGGCCGTGAAGGTGCACCATCGCATCCTCGGCGTCCCAGACGCGCACGCACCGGCGAGCCCGCTGACGCCGGTGCTCAGACTCTCCGCTGTCCCCCTGGCGCTCGACGGCCCAGCGGCGGGCCTCCCTGGCGAACTGCTCAGGGCGCATCGACTCGGCCTTGGCCAGCAGATCCCCATCGGCGTCGACGTCAGCGGCAGTCGTCTTGTCCACTGCTTCCGCGAGCTGTTTGGCGTTTACCACCGACACCCGGCCCGACTCGACCGCGTCGCGCAGCTTGGGCATCTCCCCGATCGCTTGCCCCGTCTTCACCTGGCTGTGAGCCTCCCGCCGCGACAGTCCGGCAACCTCCGCTAGCACCTCAGCTCCGCCGTCGCCGTGGCGCTCGCGGCCCGCGACGTCCGCGGCGGCCGACACCTGGGCCACGGACATGATCGCCATAGTGGCCTTGGACACCTCCAGCATCTGGCGCAGTTCCGCGCACGGCGCCGAGCCCTCATTGACGAGCGCAAGCATCTCCTTGGCGGCGGTCTCGGCCCGTCGAGCGGCTTCGATCAACATGAGCATAGTATCCCATAGGGGTGTGACATTCCTTAAGCATTTACAGGGAGTATGGTTATGTTTCCCTCTTGTTCCTATTCGGTGCTGATCCCAGCTAGCCGTCCTACCGAAGGCTCCCATGCCGTGAGGTTCCTGCCCGGACAAACGGATCCCCGTCACCCGGTCGTCACATCTAGCCGTCGGACGTGGCCCACTCCAGCAGACCTCGAAGAAGAGATGTGGCCCCGCGTCCGTTCACACGTACCAGGCGCGATGTCTCGACCGAGCGCTCGATCGCGTTGGTGGCTGCGTGCTTCGCATGGCTCGTCTGCATCAGGACGACATCCGAACTGCGGACGAGACCATCCAACTCGGAGTTGTTCGAATGAGCGTGCGATAGCCGCACCACAACGTCGGGCCACTCGTCACGGATCCAACGTGCGGCGTTCTTGGCGGCGGACTCTGACAATGAGTAGATGCCAACTCGCCTAAAGGCCTTCACGCTTCGAGAGGTCTGGAGTCCAGTGTGATCCGTCAACGGAGGGTCGAAGTCGAGGCCTGCGTCCGTAAACAACTTTCGCAGCACGATCGCTTCGGCATCTTCGATCCGCCCCAACCAGGAGACGGCGACGCCGAGCGCTTCGGCGAACAACTCATGACGCAGGTGGGTCTCGGGGACGGCGCTGAACAATTGAACGTCCAAGATCCCTGTCAGCCAGTCGGCCTCCCGAGGCCCTAGTCGGACTAGTTGGTCGCGCACAGCGGCTACAGCGGTCCTGTACTCGTCAGTTGTGCAGCCCGTGAGAAGGATCTCGCTGAGCAGGTCGAGCGCGGCGCGCCTCTCCGCTCGCCCGGGATCGCTGCCAAGCATGATGTCGAAGATCATGACGGCCAGTGGTACGGACGATGGCCGAAGCCCGTCGTCTGCCACGAGCCACCGCACGAGAGTTGGAAGACCATTGCGCACGCGTCCCCGACGATCGTCGTGCAGAGCATCGAGCAGTTCGCCAGCGAGCACATCGGCCGCTTCGGGAGCGTCGCTCTCCCATGTGGAAGACCAGTCGTTTAGAAGATCCGGACGGTCGGGCCATTCGCCTCGAAGCCAGTCGATCCAGTCCCCGGGAACCTGAGCGCCCTGATTGCGTTCGAGCAACTGTGTGTAGAACACACCCTCAACGGCTCGCGAAAGCAGCGCGTCGCGGTCGATGGCCGGCAGTCGATTGACAAGGGCTACCGCACGCGCCGCCGCGACAGCATCACCGAGATTGAGCGCGGCGTACATGACCGCGGTCGCGACATCGCGATCTGGTTCCACCCGTTCAGCGGCATCGAGGGCCCTTTCGAACTCTCCACGCTGGTAGTGACCGAGTACCAGGGAACTGCCGCGAGGAAGTTCAGCCTCTTCGGAAACGCTCTCTGACTCGGACTCGAGGACAGCCACAACGCCTGCCACCAAGGCGTCCCCAATCCAGTTGGATCGAAGGGAGCCGATCACCCCGCGCCTTGGATGTTCCGCGAGGAGTTCGGTCAGAGCGAGGCACCTTGCGCCATGGACAGATCGGACTTGGCTCGGATGCGCTAGCAGCCCAGGCCACGCTTGCTCAATGTCCGACGCGATGGACCGCCAGACCTCAACCCCTGACTTCTCCGTGGCCGGAGGGATGTAGAGGGCATCGGCGGCGCGCGCGAGATGATCGGTGACAGCCGGGGGTCGCCTCAATAGCGAGATGTCTTCGAGGAGGGGATCGGTCTTGAGTTCCTCGGGCGTTCCGAGACGGCCGAGCAGTTCGACACGGAGGAATCTGAGGTTTGTCGCCGACAGCAGGCCGCCAGCGCGGATTTCCTCGAGTGCATCCGTGGCTGAGCGTCGGTCTCTCGCCGCGACCGCTTCGTAGAAGTTCCGTAGGACTCTGCCGACGGGTCGCGGCGCGTCGAGGGCGCGCTCTGGGGTGAGCGTCCACACATCGACCAATGAGCGAACGTTCTCGCGCGTTTCGCTCTGCCAGCCGGCCGCAACACGATTTCGCAAGAGGATTCCGTTGTTGGTTAGCAGCGCTGCCCTCTCGTCAACGACGTCCTCGGGGTGCTCAACAACATATGTCTGGTCGCACAGGGGAGGACCGAGCCACGAGGCCATCTCTTCCGTCAGGAGCCGTCCGCCGCGATCGGACCCGGCGATCCCGTACCACCTCGTTGTGTTGTTGACTCTGGCCGGGAGCAGTGTTCGTTTGCCGTCCGCGAGCCGGCTAAGGAGAACTCGGATCAACTCGGCAGCCTCGCCTTGAAGCGAGTTGATGTCTACTTCGTTGGGCGTGTCGTAGAAAGTGCTTACGCGAGGGTCGATCTCGCTCATGGCTCGCCCCACCTGTCCTGATACGCAGCCCGCGCGCGTGCAACTGGGTCGCTCTCATCGGTGAGATGGATGACTTCCTCTAGTCTTCGCAGCCCGTTGTAGGTCAGGTTCATCGACCCACTTAGCAGGACGGTTTCAGAAAGGATCCCCTTCTCGTGGAGTTCGGCAGACAGGCAGACGCGCACGCGCTGTTCACGGCTGATCTCCCGAATTCTTCGCTGAAGTTGGTCGGTGAACGATCGGTTGTGGTCATCAGGGCGACAGGCAACCACGAGGGATCCACCCCGAATTAGTTGCTGTTCGAGGATCTCGCCGAGTCGAATCCAGCGTTGCGGGAGGGCAGGGATCAGCCCCGTGAATCGACCCGCCCGGTTGTCGATGATCGGAACGTCAGAGATCCACGGCGTAATGATCCACAGAGGTGTGCTGGGCACAAGTACCTCCGAGACGAACACGCACTGGAGTGCGTCCGCCAACTCCTCGCGAGAAGCGAAAGCCGTCGTGCGGAGGCTTCGAGCCGTCACTGCTGCGCCTCGCGGATGTCCACGGTCATTGTGATTTCGGCGTTCGACCGCTCGACGCCGACCACTCGGGGATGAAACTCCAAGACACCAGGTGCCGTCGGCACTGTCACTAGTTGGCGAAGGGCGTCCGCTGCTTCCGCCTCGTCCGAGCATGCGATCCGCGCAATGCCGCCGAGGCCCAACTGGTCGTCGAGATCGTCCCTCCAGCCGGCGGTGCCGAACTTCACGGTGGCAATTGGTGCTTGTGTGATGGGCTCCACGAGCAGGCGCTCAGTGTCCGGCGGCTTGCAGTACGGATTATAACTCTGGAGGCTCGCGGCACGGAGTTTGCTGCCGCGGGACCAGAGCAGCCCGACAATTTGCCCTACGGTCCACTCTGGATCTTGGGGCACATGAGACGTGAGCGCAGCCAGAGACCGACGAGTTTCGTCGTGTCGAGCCGCGATGTAGGCGAATACGCGAAGATCCACTTCAAGTCCTAGTTCGTCCTCAAGCGCGTCCCAGCGACTTAGCAGGTCCCGACACAGTTGCTCGACGGACGCGTCACTGCCTGGCCGAAGGAGTCGGGTCGCGAGTGCGCTGATGACTGTCTGATCCGCATCGATTCCGCTTCGGAACATCCTCTCCCGGAGCGACGCCCAAGCCTTCGTCGTGGCACTGAGAGTCGATGCCGCCCGGATCTGGTCAACCTCGTTGGCGAGGCGTCCTTCGTCTCGGTCCCTCAAGAACCGTCGGAGCGCCTTATCGATGCGTTCGCCATCGCATCGGCCGAGGACGCTCGTTACTACAGCCCAGAACGCTCGTGGATCCCCAACGATCCGCTCGACCGCCGTCTCGACCACGCCGGTCCCACCGGGTTGATCCTCTGAGACCATGATCCGCGCGAATGGCTGATCATCGTCCGACCTCAGGAGTTCGAAGTCCGCCCGCAGATCGTTGACATCAAGGTCGGGGCACATTGCCTGTACGGCTCCGATGAACCCCGCCGCGACCGTGGAGGCGTAGCGCTCGTGTATCCATGTGAGCGAATCTGCCGGCAGCGGCCCGCGCATGCTCGCCAGACACCGTTGGAGCGCAGTGACGGTCTCTCCGTCCTCGAGAGAGTTCTCCACGTCAGCGACGAGGCCGGGGTCGTGGATCGGCTCGGTCGGGTCATCCGACGGTCCTTCGGCGCCGAAGATTGCTCGAGCAGCCTGGACCATCGCTGCTGACAGATCCGCATCGGAGACCGCAGCGAGGTCGGACCCTAGGTCGAGGGACGCCGTCACCACAGCGCACAGAGAGAGTTGCGCCAGCCATTCGCGGAGGAATGAGGACGACACACGTGTAGTTAGCGCGGAGTCAGTGAGGACAAGGTGCTCGAAGTAGGTGGTGCGGAGAGCGCGATCGAGTTCGGTCCCGGGGTGAGAGACCGGTTGCTCGGGTAGCGACACATCAATCTGGAGTCCGTCGACCTCCATCGCGAATCCGATCGCGGCGTCGCCTCCAGCGAGGCGTACGCGATGTTGAGTCGATGGCGGCTCGGATGGAACTCGTCGCTCAACCTCCACAGTCCGTGTGATCCGCCAGACCGTCAGCGGCGCTCGGGCGCGGTGCGTCATCACCGTTACTGATCGAACCTGTCTCGTCCATGGACTGCCGGACGGAACGTCCAACTCAACAGGCGCGCCGTTGACTCGAGAGAACACCTCCCAGTTCCACCTGCCATACGACGAGTCGGGGACGCGTCCGGCGGGACGCGACAACTGAATCGAACGGGGTTGGACCACGGGCTCCCGCAACCCAGGTGGACGCGTCAACTGCAGATAGTCCGAGCAGAAGGCCTCAAGGTCGAGGTTTCGCTCTGTTGACGCTGGCGGGTTGACCCACATGCGCTCGCGTCTACCTCCTAGAGCGAACCTGTAGCTGACTCTTCCGGGCGCAAACTCGCTCATTGACTGTGCGATCGGCTCAACGTGAGGCTCGGGTTGGAATTGTCCGGCGGCGGGAGGATCAATCCGCACCTCAGGGGTCTGTAATGGAGCGAAGAGCGAACTCGGGACGAAATCGACGAGAGGGTCGCTCCATCGGAAGTGGCTAGGCAGTTTGTGGTGGCCGACCACGCCTTCGAGCCGACGGACGATCGTTGGCAACACTGTCGTCGCAATCGCACGCGGATGGTCGAAGAGAACCGATCGAGCGTCGTCCTCGCTGATTCGGAGCGACCACTGGAGCCCGCTCTGAAGTTTGCCGAGCCCTTCGTCGGTCAGCAGGCTCCTCGCGGCGACTAACGCGTCGCGTGCTGCACGGACCTGGCGGTCACCGTCGCGGGACCACCGTGACGCGAGCACGGTTCGCAGAGGTGTTCCTCCCGATGTTCGTGTGAGGTAGTCGATCAGCCACCACGTGGCCTGCATCTTGAGGATGACCCGATTCCGGATCGGCAGGTGGGCGGGCTGAACCTTGGGGTCGAACAACGCCTCGTAGGCCTGGAATGCGAGGCGGTCTCGCCCGTAGTCAGACAGGACCACCGTTGTCCAAGGCCGCATGGTGGGATCGCGACCGGCTCGACCCCGACGCTGAAGGAACTGCGCCGCATCGCGCGGCGCCTTGTGCTGGAGCACCGCGCCGACATTTGGATCGTCGAACCCCACTTCGAGGGACGCAGTGGCGACAACCACGTCACTGGTACTGCCAATCCCAGCGTCCTGTGATGTTGTGCGGTCGACCACCATGGGGCGGGTCAGAGTGCCCAACTCCTCAGCGGCATCCCAAAGTTGGCCGACATCATCTCGGAGACCGTTGTCGGCACCAGAAGCACGAAGGACGGCCAGACTTCCCTCTGGCTTACGGTCTACTCCACCTGGCTGCCAGCCTTCGGCATCCTGAAGCTGGGAGTGGAGCCGGTTAACCACATCGAGATTGTCTGTGAAGGCAAACAGACGGCTCCCAAACGTCCCACCGCTAGGTACACCGGGCTCGCGATCGAGCATGCGACGCATCAGCATCGACGTCTGAATAGTGGTCGATAGAAGGGACGTCTGGGAGGCGGGGTCTCCACGGAGCGCCATGAAGTACTCCCGACCCGACTCGCGCATCTCGGCGTCGCCCGGCGCGACGACGGCGACGTTCCCGGTGTCTGCTCCTATCAACTGGGAGAAGAACCCCTTCGGGTCAGCAAGCGTCGCGGATAGCCCAACCACATGGCTCGGGGACGCCATCTCACCGCGCCATCGACGAACGAGATTCGCTACCTGCGCGCCGTGGGTCCCGGAGTAAGTGTGGATCTCATCGAGCAGGACGAAATCCGGGGAACTACTCGAATCCCCGACAAGCAATCGTCGCATGTCGCGCGTTCCGAGCAACCGGTTCACCATCTCCGTCGTCGTGAATAGGATCTCCGGCGGCTTTGAGGTCAGCGACCGGCGAGTGAACACAAGCGACTCCAATTCGAACCCGCATCTGCTGCACCGAAGAAGACGGCCCTCCGCTTCACCGTTCGGCCAGAAGAGTTCGCCGGAGCACCCTTCCTTCAGGCAAGCGACGATTGGCGTCGTGAGCCCATCTGCCGTTGCACGCCACCCTCTGCGCCGGTTCCCCTGCGCATCATTCCGATCTCTCGGGGTCGCTCCGTAGAGCACACCCACCCGCAGGCGTCCTGCATCGCGGGCCTCCAAGCCTGTAATCAACTCCAGAATGCCGGCAAGTTGGTCTCGGAGTAGTTCGATGCGCGGGTAGATGGCCACGATGCGGGGAATCCCCGTAGGCCCAGGCACGCTAAGCGTATGAGTCAGCGCGGGAAGGTAGAAGGCCAGTGTCTTGCCCGCTCCCGTGCCGGCGGTGATACACGTTCCACCACGGCTGCCAACCGACCTCAGCAGTCTCTCGGTCGATCTCGCCTGAAACTCGGACAGCGATCGCCCGCTGAGAATTGCTCTCAGATTTGCCTCATGGCTGGTCGTCCACCGCTCGTTGAGGTCCGCGCTAAGACGGCTCGTCAGTTCATGCTCGTCGACTTGTCGAACGGGAACAACTCGTGGGCGGGAAAGGAAGCGCATGTCGGATACAAGCGTCTTGGCTGTACGCCAGTCGCTCCGGGGGCCGTGAAACCACTGCCTCAAGTGCCGAGCCAGGCGCACCGTCTCGGCCATGCGCGTCCGAAACTGATTCCCGGCGAGACCCCGTTCAAAAACCAGTCCAGATGCGAGAAGGCGCTCCAGAAGATCCTCAGGATCGTCCTCGGGTCGTAGCGATTCCAGCAACCCGAGAATCTCGCCTTCGTTGTATGCGCCACTCGTCACGCCCCAGGTGAGAAGGGGCAGTTCACGCGCCTCCAGTTCGTTGAGGACGTCAACGAGGACAGGATCAGTCATAACCGACGCACTACGAGGGCATCCAGCACGCCAGCTGACTGGAGCGCGGCGAAGAGTTCGGGCGTCACTTCATCAAGTGGTAGCCCATCGGCAGATGCCGCGCGCCGGAGAGCGGTCCGTACCTCCGGCGTCATCGCATCCTGTTCCTGGTCGATGGCCGCGATCGCCGCCCGCAACTCGCTGATGAGTGCGTGGGCTCGTTCGAGACAGGAGTCTAGACCTTCTACCTGGAGGTGTGCTTCTAGCGCAGCTAGATCCCTCACCGGATCTGTGTTCCGAACCGCCGCAATCTTAGAGGCACGGTTCCGCGCCTTGATCCTGTTAGCGGGCGACCCGTGCAGGTCCCCGGAGTCCGCGCGCTCCAGCAACTCCTGCGCGGCGGCAAAGTTCTCTTGCCACGTGGACTTGACCCAGCGATCCACGCGCCGCGTCTGTGCAGTCACGACTTCCAGCAGCGTGGTTGCCGACCGCTGCTGAACCGCCTTGGGTCCGCTGTTGAAGAGAGCCCCTCGGAAGCGACCTATGGCTTGACGAATCTCCTTCGCGGCCAGCGGCGGCATATCCGTCCGGCCAATCGTGACTCGGTAGGACTGAACGGCCTCAAAGTTCTCAGCCGCCGACGCGATGTCTGCTCGCACAGTACGTCCGCGCGACATCAAGTCATCTCCCGCATCCGCTGCGCTCGCAGCCTCAAGCCGGAGTTGGAGTTCGGAAGCGGTTTCGAAGAGTGTCACTTCTCAAGCTCCTCGACTGCCTCTGCTAGTCGACCAACTGCAGCTCGGACACCCGACGCAACGTCTTCAAGAGTTTCGTCCTCTAACTCACCGGCACGGCGCTCATCGAGATCCTTTGCGATCCCAGACATTGCTTTTTCCGCTCGTGTGACGAACCTGCTAATGGTCGTCACGGTGTCCGGGAGACTGCTGGCGACTACTCGAAGCCGCTCGATCAATGGAGGGTCGGTACTCACGAGATCGGCGGCCCTTAGCAGAAGCCTGTGCGCGTTCTCGTCCAGAGAAGAGGCAAGCGCTCTGAGGTCGCGCGCTGCGTCGTGGTCGCGCAATCGTCCTGACCGGTGAGCGGCTTCAACCAACTCAAGCACGCGCTTCGTCTGCTCAAACCAGGAGCGGCTGGGGTCAATGAGAGGTGCAGCGCCAGTAGCCAGTCGCTCCAAGGTCTCCCATTCGCCCGCCACAGCCGGCGTCACGGACCGCATGAATCGATCGGTAACTGGGTCAGTTGCTTCAAGACGCCACGACTTGGTGAAGTCCTGGATCACTGTGAGGATCTGGTCCGCTCTGATAGCTCGGGCCCCACCGGTACCACGCGCCTCACCGAAGTGAGCCTCGAGCACCGGGCGAAGCCGACGGTAGGTGGCGTCAGCGGCCTCGACGACGGCGTGCCACTGTTGGGAGCGGTGGGGGCCCACAGCCGAACTGGTTGCTCCAAACAGTACCGCAAGATAGTCGTGCGGGTCGGACGCCTCTTCACACGCACCCGCGACGGCGGCGCACACGAGCAGTCCAATGATTGCCTGCGTCGTCTCCGGTTTGGGCGATTGCTCAAGACTTGCCGTGACACAGCGGGTCCACTCCTCAAGATACAGCGCTGCTTGTCGGCGATAGGTGTCAGCTCGTGGGTAGTCGTCGATATCAGGGAGTTCCGCGAGCAGGATCAGCCCCTGGAGCGCTGTGGCAGCGTCCGCTACTTGTTCGATTTCCACGATCGGATCGCCTCGACGCTGGTCGGTGACGGATCCAGCGACGTGTAGATGTCGATCCCGGTCGAACCGCTTCTGATGATCAAAGTCTGCACCAAGGTTGATCGGCAGGGCGCTGAAGTCGAGGTTCTGAAGGATTGACTTGTGGACAAGTTTCTTTAGGTTGTTTGTCGCGGTTGCGCCCAGATCTCGCTGGTTGCCAGCCCAGTTGCTCAGTTCATCGAAGATCCGGGACCACGGCGAAGGGAGTCGCGATGCGAGCGCGGATTCGCCCCCAGCCGCTTGGACGCCTCCAGAACGGCCTGATGCTCTAGTCGATGTGGGCTTGACCTTCGCCTGCCGTCGTGGCGTGGGAGATGCCTCCAGGATCCCAAGTCCATCAAGTCCGAAGGCTGCGAGGGTCGCGTCTCCCACGGCCGTGGACAACTCTGACCAGTACCGCATCGCATTTATGACTCGTGCAGAGTCGGACGGACGTTTTGACTTGAGTTCGGTTTGGAGGGCTGGATCAAGTGGGTCACTTCGCTCGTCGAACTGCCGGACCAACTCATCAGAGGGGAAGACACCTCGTTGAAGATCGGTCGCCGCCATGATGAGGAAGCGATGCACGAGATCCTTGACTACTTCTCGTGGATCGAATCGCTCGCTGGACAGCGACTCCACGAATCGGTTTATGGACGCTGGGTTGTACGGGTAGAGCCCGTACCCTTCTTCGCTTCGGCCGAAGGTCTCGTGACAGTGCACCTGGTAATCGCAAGCGTCGCAGGCGTTTGGCACCCACGCATCGCCCTGTCGATTGGCCCATAGGTCCTCGATTTCCGCCGGGTCTTGCCGACATGCGTTGAGATAGCGCCCGAGGAACGACATGGCTTCGTTGTGGTCGACGCCGTCCGGACCGTAGGAGGCGTCGAGTCGATAGGCGTCATCGCAACGGGTGCGGACAGTTTCAAGTCCTTTGAAATGCCCGTCCGTTACAGCGAATAGCACCCGCAGCGCACAGAGATCGCCGTTGGGCGACCGCGCTGGCTCGACGATCGCATCGAGAAACTCACGCTCCACTCCATGAAGGACCGTCAGATCCTCAATGAAGAGCACCAACTCCTTGCCGGAGGCCAAGAGTTCCCTGCGAACCTCCCGGAGGACTGCGATCAGGTCGACCTGGCCCGAGACGAAGACGCGCTTGACTGCGGAGGGAAGTGCTTCGTTGATCAGGCCTACGGCTGCCGACCTAAGGTCGGGGATGGACGCCATCTGCGTTAGCAGTTTCTGGGCGCCTTTGCTCGCCTCACCGATCTCCGCAAACGCCAACGGTAGGTCATCGTCGACGACCCGGATCGCGTCGTCGAGGCCGTCGCCGTCACTGCGGCCTCGCTTCGCGAGTCCGACGAGACGGGGGATCACCGCACCATCCCCTGTCAGACGTCGACGCACGACTGGGTCGTGGAGGATGTCTGGCAGTTCGCGGCGAAGCTTGTCCGCCATCTGCGCTGCCTTGCGGTCGGTGACGTTGATACTCGCGGTCGATTCCTCTGCCGTGATCAAGGCAAGCTCATCAAGGATCCGCTCCGCCAGTGTCTGCTCGCTCTCCGACTGGGCCGGCGCCTCTTGTAGTGCTCTTCGTGCATCATTGATGGCAGTGCCCTCAAGGCCTTCGATGACGATTTCGATGACCTTCCGGATACTGGTTCGATTCTTTGCCAGGTATCGGCTTTCCCAGTTGTAGCGGTCCTTGGTGCGGTGCCACACCCATTTGACGAGGTGGGACTTCCCAGTGCCGGAGCCTCCGATGATCGGGACGAGCAGATAGCCGTCTGGCCGGAGCGGGCCTTCGAGCACTCGGACGATCTCGGTCTCTTCTACCCACCTCCCTTCGCTTCGGCTACCCAACGGCCTTTGCTCAAGCTTCAGGGGGTGATGTACCGCCTGGAAGTGTCCGGGCTCGAGCGATGCGGCATCGCGGGGCGAAGCCGCCCTCACAGCGGTGTCCGTCCAGCACACGTATTGACGCATCTCAGTCATCGCACTCGCCCCGCGAGACGTGCGAGAAGGTCGATCCGTCAGCGCGACTGACCTTCGGAGCGTCCGCCAGGTCCTCGAAGGCCAGATGTCCACTTGCCTCGAGCCGCCGCAGCGCGTCAGTCGTAGCGGGACTCAGCAACCCGCTGGACTCTGACGAACGGTTCCAGTTATTTTCTACGAACCGTCTGTATGCGCCGGACTCCAAGACGGGCAGTTGTACGCCGAGGGCTGCGACGAAGGATTGGCCATCCAGCGTCGATTCGCTCTCGAATATCGCAGGAATCGAGTCGCGAACGGCCGGAGTGGGATCCGGGACTAGACGCCTGGCGGGAGAGCGCCACGCAAACCCGAGCGAGCATGCCCAGCGCTGAAACGCGTTCCAGCGAGTGCTGTTGGAAATCGGCCAGCCGCTTCCATCATCGTCGTCGCTGTGCCGTGCGCCGAAGTCTTTCTCCTGCAGCAACTTCACCGACGGCGGGTCGCCTTCCATTCGAGCGGGACCATTGGCCGGTCCAAAGGTGAGGAACCACGAGAGGGCATTCGTTAGGTCTCGCGCGCCCGCTTGGCTGCCCCAGAGGGCAGTGTTCAGGTCGCTTGACAGGACGCGCTGACGTATGTGCGCCGCTATCGCTGAGGTTTCCTTCCTGGCTGCCTTGGTGCTCTCAGGGCTCAGCCTTACGCGATTCCCATCGCGAACCACAAGACCGATCTCGATGGCACTCGTCAGGTTGTGGATCGCGTCAATTTGATGCTTCTCGGGAGACTCCGTGAGGCTCGGAGGCGAGATTGCGTCGACGATGCGGACCCGTTCATCACTCTGACGTCGACACTGGGCGAGATAGAGGACGATGACGTTCATCATGCTCGCCCGCAGTTCTGGCGGATTGAGTAAGGCCATGTCACCGTCTCCTAAAGAATGCGCTCAAGATCGCCGAGCCGAAACGCCGAATCGCAGCCAACAAGTGGCAGGCCAGAGGCTCCCACACGCAGATCACTTGGACCGAGAACGACGAAGAGACTCGATCGCGCGCTCCCTTCGAGGAGAGGCTCGGGATCAGTGCCTTCATCGACGATCACGAGCGTCGGTACACCCACGTCGGTGAGCGGATCGAAGTCGCCCAGCGAGTTCACCATCAGCGGCGATCGCCCGCCATCTTGTGGCGGCAGCCAGTGTTCCACCATATGAAGCTTGTCATCTGGCACCACGAGCAGCCTGATGCCACCAGCAGCGACGAGCGACCGGATTGCGCGCCTGAGTTTGCGGCGAGACTGCATCATCGACGGCTCAGCCCCGACGATCACCCGAGGACCCCACTTGCCGTCCGCGGCAAGTTCATTGAGCCGGGTTCGGTCCGGTGCAGGCGCCGTCTCGACTCCACGGGGACAGGGCGAGGGCGAAGACCATCGGCTCCCGCCGTTCCGGCGGCAGTAAGCACACCCCCCACAACTCGGCAAGCACGTCGTCTGAAACTTGGGGGGGCTCGAGATCGAGTAGTTAAGCCCCACGAGTTCGCCTGTGCACTGCCGACCGGACAGAGCTGTCCTGAGGATGGCGAGTCCCTGGCGCGGCCTCTTGACCATCGTGGCTCGAACGCTCTCAACATCGTCGCTCCAGAACCCCAGCGATTGGTGATCGCTACGAAGGACACGCACAGTCAGCCATCCACCGTCGTCTAGGAGCGGCCCCGAGTCTGTCTGCAACTCGTTGAGACTGAAGTCCCACGCGAGAGCGCCCGCGCGCGCCATCAGGCTGACCGTGAACAGATTCCATCGTTCGTTGTAGTCGGTGTTCTGGTCCAGGTTGACTGGAACAGCGGTCAGAGGCACCCGAATCATGTCGGGACCTAGGACGTCGGCCGCCTGGACCATCGCGGTCCAACGGTCTCGGGCGCGTTCCGCAGTCAGAACGCGTGGTGTCGCAAAGCCTACTGCGACATCCTCATCCGACCTAGTGGGAAGGACCAATGAGATCATCGGTCGCCCGTCGCGCCCACCTCGACCGACCTCCTGGTAGTAGCGGTCGAGACTCTCGGGCATGCACGCGTGAATGATCGTGCGAATATCTGGAACGTCGATACCGAGTCCAAAGGCTGATGTGGCGAACACGATATCGATCGGGGAGGGTCGCTCTGGTGAGTCACGTAGATCGCGAAGGACGGCCTCTCGATGGGCGGTCGTCGACCTTCCGTCCACAACAGCGAAGCGGGAGAACCCAAGAGACGACGCGAGCCGGCTTAGGCGGTGCGGAGTCAGAGTTTCCGGACGCGCCGCGCGCTCGTCGCGCATGGTCGTATACACGATCGCCGGCCGCGGCAGGTGCCGGAGCGACTCCATGAGTCGGGCGTTTCTCTCATTCGCGTCAGATGCAGGCGCGGCCCAGTAGCTCGGCTCGGCCCGCGCCACCGGCGCGCCGACGTGCAGAAACGGACCTGGCTGGCCGAATAGGGCCTCAAGGAGACGCAACGTGTCCTCGGTGATGGTGGCGCTCGCAAGCACCGTCGTGAATGCCTCATGGCCGGCGGCGCTTGCTTCGCGCAGGAGGTGAGTGCGCAGGCCGGCCAGCGCGTGGAAGTGGGGGCGGAACGCGTCTCCCCAAGAAGCGACAGCGTGCGCCTCGTCGATGGCCATCAGCCGGAGCCGACCACCTGCTGCGGCCGCACTGAGGGCGCGTGCAAGTGATGTCACCAGAGCTTCTGGATTCGTGAAGACGATCGATTGACCCCCAGATTGAACACGACCCACGAATTCCGCCTTCTGACTGGACGTAAGGCCGCCGTGATAGGCAGTTGGCGCAGCCTCCGGGTGCTGGCTGGCGTATCGACGCTGCTGGTCGAGAGCAAGCGCAACCGTCGGGACGACCACTACGGAAACGGAAGTTCCCATTGAGCCGGTGACCGCAGGTGCGAGCATCGCGAGCGTCTTCCCACCGCCCGTCGGCAGGTTGACGACGAGAGTGGACCCAGCGCTCGCGAGGAGCGCGCTCCGGACAGCGGTCCGCTGTCCAGGCGTGCGATAGTTGGTGAATTCCTGCCCGATGAGCGCCAAGAACGGATCTCCGAGTACCGATTCGTCCCGTCTCACGACACGAAGATCCGAGACATCGTTGTCAACCGCCGGCACTGAGCCGCACTCAAGCCAACGAGGCATCCACGGAAGGGCACGAATTCGCGTCACCGCTCCGCTACGAAGTTGACAATCGAACCCAAAGTCGGTCCAGCGAAAGTCCGGTGGGAACGACTGGGAGTGCGGGACGTCGAGCCAGGCAGACGTCGCTCGGGACTCGGCGTCACCACCAGAACTGGGACCACCTGCGCTTCGGCGAACGTCGTCGGAGCGGAGCACCTGACGGAGAAGCACAGCGGCGTCCGCTGATCCCCCACGCTCACGCGCCACCTGGTTCAGCGCTGCCGAAATTCGATCGGAGACCTCGATCTGCTGCTTGACGACGAGACGGTTGAGCAACGACTGAACGTCGTGGACGCTAGCCACGCCAATCTTCGATCAGGCTAGGGTCCGCCAGAAGTATCGCTCCGCAGCCAATCACGTCGACTGCCACTTCCAGGCGGTTGGGAACTGCTGCCGCAAGCGCTTCGAACGCTTGGATCTGTTCGTCAACCGGCTCCAGGTCGGTCGCAGCCCGAGCGCGGAGTGTTGCAAGTTGGCCGTCGATCGATGACCTCAAGGATTGCGCCGAGCGGGTCGCCCGTGGCCCGACGGAGTCACGGCCGTCGAGGATCCTTCTCGCGCGGGCAAGGCCCTGACCGCACACGGCCTCCCAGTCGAGGTGCGCTGAGAGTTGACCGAACAACTCGGGTCGTGAGACCAAGTTCAGATCCCCACTCGCCTGCTTGTAGGGACGAGTCGCTACCGGATTCTCAATCTCCAGACCGAAATCGGACATGTACACAGTCTCATGCACTGGAGGTAGGAGCGATTCACGCTCGACCTGCAACCACGAGGTGACCACCTGCTCGCGCGCGGTACGTGCCAACTCATCGCTCGGCGACGCCTGCACTAGAAAGTCGGTGCGAAACACCGGGATCGGCGGCCGGCAACCGCGCGCTGGTCGCATGAACGCAAACGCAACACCGCGATCGTCCTCGCTGAGGTGACGCACGATCTCATCGAGCAATCCGTGGCCAGGCCTTACGAGTGGCAAGCGTCGCTCTACCGACGCTTGGCGCGACAGCGCAAGTTCGCTATCGACCCACGGAGCCATCGCGAGTTCAAGGGCAAAGGGGACTTGAGGACGCGGTCGACCGGCTATTTGAAGGCTGCCTCTGGAAGGGCTCCACACCTTCGCTCCGACACCAGTCAGCCAGGCCTTAAGCGCTGCGCCGAGGAGCGGGGCTTCGTCCTCCCGAAGGAGACGATCGTTTAGGCCGCCGTGGTGTCCGCTCACGGAGTCAAGAGAGTCGTGCGCCGCTATTCGCTGCGCCTCAACCTCGAGTTTCTCGCGCCTTGATTCGACCGCAGAGTCAAGCACCGCAACTCCGCCAGTCAAGACCTGACCAAGGACTTCGGACTCCAAGTCGGAAAGGACATACTGCAGAGACGAGACCGACTGATCGAACACACCGCAGGAGTCAGCTGCGAAGAGGAACCACCCCGACGCGTACGCCTGCTCTCCGAAAACGAACACCATCGATTCCACGGGGTGTGACTTACCGCGGACAAATCGGTCGGCTCGGCCTAGCCTCTGTTCGAGGCGAAAAACGTCCCACGGCAGGTCCAGATGGACAACCACGTCCGCTGTCTGGAGATTGATCCCTTCCTCTGCGCTGGCATCGCAGACCAGAAGCCGACAGCTCTCGTCAGATCGCCAACGGTCGACGCTCGCCGCGTTCTCCTCCCGCGATTGAGCACTTACGTGCTTCGCCACTCGGTGCATCCCGAAGGAGTCTGCTAGAGCCCCAGACACGGCCTGTGCCACTGTCGGGTGGACGCTCGCCAAGACGACCTTCCCGAGGTTCTTGGATATGGCCATCGAACCGATCTGACGGACGGTCGCATCAAGAACGACGGGAGCGACGGCGTCTAGATCGCGTCGCCAAGCGTCACCACTCATCGTGAGCCATCGGCACAGCAGTCCGAGCGCCCCGTCGGACTCAGCCATAGCACTGAGTTCCAGGAGCGCGTGCGGCAGCGAGCCGCAGGCTTGGCCAAGCAACCGAAGTGCTTCCGTTGCTTGCCCAATGCCCACCTGCCTGGTGTCAACAAGTGCGGCGATGTGTAGCCGGAAGCTCTCGATCAGGTCGATGCGAGCATCGTCGCTGTCGTCGCTGATCTCGACGGTGAAGGGGCGGCCGCGTCGCCGGCCTCGTACGCCAAAGGTCGTGCTGATCTGCGGGCTCCGGCGGGTCCGGAGGAGTCGGTGGTGCAGCCGGTACGTCTCCGAGAGATGCTCTCTGACTCTCATGATCCGGTCTGGCCGATGGTCGTCGGTGCTCTCAGAAGTTCGACGGACGAGCAGGGCAAGCGTCTCGTCGTTCGAATACACCGATCGGAGTTGGTCGGCGTACAGCGAGAAGTCGAACTTATCCAAGTCGGGGGTGAGCGAGTGGTGAATGAGCGCGAGTTCGTCCCGCATCTCGACCCGGCGAGTGAACGCTTCGAGATCCTGAGGCTGATAGTTCGTCGGATCCAGCAGATGCAGAAGATCAAGGAAAGCCGCCTCGTTCGACCGGACCGGCGTCGCCGTGAGGAGGAAGACATCGCTCGCCCTGTGTGCCAACCCGGCCACGCGCTCAAGCATCGCGGGTGGAGACAGTCCGGCGCGAGTGAGGTGATGAGCCTCGTCGACTACGAGTACGCGAACTGGCCCCTCTGGCCACGTGCCCGGTTCCTCGTGAGCATGGATCCGAATCGAGGCTTCGCGGTAGGCACCGACACGGAACTTGTCGACCAATTCCTCGTCCCACTGTTGGCGAAGGTGGTCGGGAACCAGAATCAGCACCTCACCGGTGGGATGATCGCGCAAGGACTGCCAGACGAGTGCTCCCGCCTCGACGGTCTTGCCAAGGCCGACTTCATCGGCCAAAAGGAATCGACGTTCGTGGTCGTTGGAGGCGCTGCGTACGACCGTGAGTTGGTGGTCATGGAGTTCGACCGACCCCAGCAGAAGTCCATCGACTCCAGCAGCAGCGGCCCGCAGCGTGTGCCACGACGCGATCAGATCGGCTCGTGGTTCGTAGACAAGAGGGCTGTCGCCACCGAGCGAGGCGAGAAGTTCGTAAGGGTCCTCAATCTTCGGTGCCCATCGGATGTCGAACTGGTCGCTTGACAGGATCTCACCCTGGCTGTTCGGCAGGGCCACGACGTACCGCCCGTCACCGTGGGGGTGCTCCGCGTCGACTCGTCCGATTCTCCAGCGACGTCCATCATGGAAGTACACCCGCGAATGCGTGCGGATCTCGGCGGCGGCAACCCGAAACGGATCTGATTCGCGCTCGACGTAGGGGTCCCGGGCTGGTCCTCGAAAGTAGCGGACACGAGCTGTTGAGCCATCAAGGCCTACGAGGCGGCCGATGCCCAACTCTGGCTCGCCGACAACGAACCGGCCCAGATCAGATTGGCCAACCGATTGGGGGCGCCGCCCCGCCAACTCCGGGCCGCGCTGAGCGTTGGGCGCACGACTCGGCCGCATTAGGCAAGATTATGGGGAGTTTTCGAAACAAGCGCAGAGCTGCCACTCGGGAGCACGATCGCTCGCTATTTCATCGGCGCCATACTTGCCTTTCCTGCTTAGGTGATGCGCCTTGGCGCGCTGCTCGGGAAAGTCGCCGGTACTGGCGCAACAAGTGGCCGCTGAGCAGTTTGATGTCCTTGTGGGTGTTCTGGAGTTCGTTCCACCGCCTCAGGGAGTCGTGCCCGAACTGCCAGTAGCCGCCAGTCCACGCGCACTCTTCACGCAGAAATTCGAGTTCTGCTACATAGTCAGGCTCGTCGGGCAGCAGGCCCCGAGCGATGTGCTCGTCGGTGATGGCATCCATCAGGTAGCCCAAACTCGCAATCCCAACACCGTGCATTAGGCGCGACCGACGAGGCGGAAGACCCCATGCTTCCTCGAAGACCCTCTCAACCGCCCGCCAGAACGGTTTCAGGATCAACAGCATCTCCTCGATATCGCCGCTTCCCGTATCGGGGTCGCGGAAGTAGTAGAGGCAGCCGTCGGTCAAGCTGTTCTCGATCATCCGGAGGATCGAGGTCCCCTTGACCACTCCGTCCGGGGTGGTCGGTGTCTGAATCAGTTGGTGGAACGGCGAATCCTCGTCGAAATTGAGCCGCTCCACCACAAACGATGGGAAGCGCTTGCGCATCAGCGCAGGTGGGAGCGGGCCCTCAGTGGATGGCAGGAGTTCGTAGACCAGACCCTTGGGAAGTGGTCTTGTCGAGTTCACGAGGATGAACTGGGCGCGCTGCTCGCCCTTGCTCGCTGTGATGAACGCGGTAATGCACAGGGGGAAAGAGTCCACCTCCGCCTCTCGGACAGCGGCGCACCTCTGCTGGCCGTCGACGATCCATCCAGGCTTGTCCTCGTCGGGTAGATCCTCATCTACGGGAACGACCAGCGTGCCTGGGGTCACATAGCCATTGCCTGGGGTGAAGGGCTCGGTTGGCTCGAAGCGAACCCGAGTGTCGAAGGCAACGACGATCGCGTTGGGGATCATCGGCGAAGTCGTCTCAATGTATGAACGGATCGCGGCGACGTGAGCGAGCACCTCGGGCCTCTGGTATCCCGCGATCTGCCGCTCGTCGCGCCGTACCCGGCTGACCGTCGTGAACTTCGGCAATTCCTTGCCGTCAACGGCAAACGTGTAGAGCCGCCGTTCAAAGCCCTGCCGCACCTCAAGTGCAGGAACCCGCAGTTCGTATGTTGAAGCGCCACCCATGGTGCCAACTAACTCCTCGCGTCGGCCCGGTCGAGTTCCCGGCGCAGTCTCTCGGAGAACACGGCGAGATTGTGGAATCCTCGTCGCCGATTCCGGTCGGCCCCTCGAAAGATGATCACCTCGACCCCGATCTCCCTGCAGACCGTGCAACTGCATTGCCTCCACGGCTTCGCCTCAAGCGTTCGTTGGTACTCGGCGCTCCGATCCTTCTTCGCCCCGAGCAGTTCCGCGTACTCGCGGATCGCATCGAGCACACTCTCCACGCCCGCGCCCCCTTTGTCGTAACTTCGCAGCCGACTGAGACAGGCACGTTCGAGCCGCCGGGCCGCCCTCTGGTCGACTAGACCCGCGGCTACCAGCCTGCGCAGCCTGGTGTTGCCGTCGACTTGAGGGATGCGAAGGGCAACGAAACTGCCATCGAGCGTGTAGTAGTTGTCCTTCTCGTCCTTGAAGGCTTGACGGAAGGGAGATGTACTGTCGAAGCTTGTCACACCGAACCCTGCGAAGTCTTGTACGTGCGCAGTGCGCGTGACACCAAGCAGGTGCAGTTGCGCCGCCGGGTCGAGAGCGACCGAGACCTCCTTGAGCGAATCCAGGATGTCGGGGGTCTTCAGCGGCACCATCCCCCCAAGAGCAATCCGGCCGTACCCGATGGCCTGCAGTTGTGTCACCGCCCTCGCGTAGGACAACGGGCTCCAACCGTGCGCCACTGCCAAGGGTTCGAACCGGCACCTGCGGGCCCGGTGCAACTGAAGGAACTCTGCTGCGAGTTCGATGGTGAGGTCCTGACGGAACCTCCACTCCTCCGGTACGTCGGCGGCGCTCTTCGCATCCAACTCAGGGTCGTAGCCGAAGATCAGATGGTCCATCGCGATTCCAAGGTCCAAGCCGCACTCTTCGTAGAAATCCAGGACCTCCTCGACGGCGTAAACGGGTTCGTGCTCGCGCACGTAGGTGAACGCGCCACAATCGCCCATGATCTTGAGATTCGCGTCTCTCTGATCGAGCCGGAAGAATCGCTTGGCGCCTTCCCGGTGGAGACGGTTGCGTTGGGCCTCGGTGTACTTGGCCCCCGCCCCCGGGAGGCCGTCCACGATGGGCTTGGAGATCAGCAGCCCATCGTAGGGTGGCGGGTCGAGGACTTCATGGGCGTAGCGATCATCTCTCTGGCGAACGCGATGGATCGACCGCTGCTCTGTGATGAAGTCGAAGCTCGGGTCCACCTGGTCTTGGCTGTCGGGAAAGTAGAACTGCATCACCCCTGCCCGACACTGAAGTAGACGCGGATCAAGTAGTTCGCTAGCAGGCGCTGGTTCCGGGTCGTGTTCTCAAGGTCGTTCCATTGCAGCGAGAGGTCTTCCCAGTAGCCGTCCGTCCAACGGCAATGGGGAGCGATCCGCTCCATTGCCCGCAGCGCATGGTCGCGTGCGCTCGTCTCGGTCGCGTTCGGTGAGCCCATCACCTTGTCCATCAAGCGTCCCATCGCGCGGATGCCGACGCCGTGCATCAGGCGACTCTCATGGGGAGTTCTCCCCCATGCCTCCGGGAACGCGTCGCGAACAGCACTCCAGTATCCGACGAGGATCTCCCAGATGGGCTCGAAGTCCGTCTCGCCGGTGGCGAGGTTCCGATAGGGGAAGAGACAGCCCGATGGCGAGTTGAGGCTCTCCCGCAGCATCTCGACGATGCTCGTGGCGGTAATCACTGCTCGCGACCCTCGTGGGGTTGAGGCGCGACGGATGAGTCCGCGTAGCGGCGAGTCCTCTGCACTGTTGAGGAGCCCACAGAGTTCCGACGGCACCTGCTTAGCCATCAGCGTTCGCGGCAGGGGAACCGACACCTCGGGCAGGAGTTCGGTCACGAGGCCGCGGGGCAGAGGCTTCGCGTTGTTGATCCTAAGGAACTGGTCTCGCTGCTGGCCGACAGTCTCCGCGACGAAGGCGCTGATCGGAACAGGAAAGTCGCGTCGCGACGACCGAGACAGGGCAAGAGCCCTCTGCTGTCCGTCGACTATCCAGGCGGGCTTGCACGTGCCCGGCTCAGCGATCGGGATCTCCAGCACGCCAGCCTTCGCGAGGCCATCGTCGTTGGCCGGTCCCCTGCTTCGGCGGAACCGAACGGTCCCGTTCATTGCGAGGATCAGCGCATTGGGAAACAGCACGTCATCACCGTCCAAGTACTCGAGGATGTCCTGGACGTGGTCTCGGACCTCTGCGCGCTGATAGCCGATCAACTCGTCGCCCTTGCTCCGGTTGATCCTCGCGATCTCCGCCACCTGGAACACCTCGTCAGCTCGAAGCGTGAAGAGGTACAGAGGTCCGGTCTTCGCCTGTTCGATACAGAGCGCCCGCCGACATAGGACCTTCACGTCGCCATCTCCCGAGCATAGTCGAACAGCCGACCGAACCGGGCCTGCTCGCAGGCCTTGCCCTCGTCCCGGAAGTGCCGGAGTGCCCCCGTCTTGCTCGCGTTGGGGACCGCCGCCAAGTGATCGAGGATCCAGTCCAAGATCACGTCGTCGCGCTGCCGCCGTCGATCGAAAGAAGGAAGCCCGCCTGCGGCCGCCGTCAATGTGGCCACGATGCTACGAGCCGTATCGGCATCGGGAGGCACCGTGCCGAGTTCTGCGAGAACAGCCTTCGCTGCGCGGAGGTTGGTCGAGGACAGCGAGCCGCCAAGCGTGAGCCTCAGGCTGCCGGATACTGCCACCCAGCACTCCTCAAGACCGGCGAGGCGCGTACCGGAAGCGAAGACCATCACCCGCTTAGGGTCACCGAGGCGCTCGGCGAGAGCTGTCAAGTCGGTAGCTACCGCATCGAGGTAGTTTCGTCCGACGCACACCATCACGCTGGTGTCTGATGCATCCTCCCCGAGGTCGACAAGACGCTGAGGACCATGCCGACGTAGAACCTCGGCGCGCGTCAACTCATCCCACCATTGACGTCGTACATGGCTGGGTGCCGCTGGGCCCGAAGTTGCGAGCACCGAATCGGGGTGGCGAGCAGCAAGGGTTGCTTCGTACATGGGCACTTCGTCGTGAATGCCAACGAGACCGAGGCCAGCCGAAACAACGGAGACGCTGACTTGCCCGGCCGACTCGGCACAATACGCGAGTTGCCTCCCAGTCTGCCAGTACTCCCCAGCGTACAAGTCAGCCGCGACGTACCGCCGAGGAGCCGTCGAGACGAGGGCAGCCCACTGGGCGACGCGATCCGAGACGGGCGCCTGGTCCACGCTACGCAGCCGTGGATACCCAGGCTCCGACGCACGCTTTCGAGCAGTGCACGCGAGGACGATGTGGAGTTTTTGCATCAAGTTGGGCTGTTAGTGGTGAAATAACTGCGGTGCATATACACGAGACATCTCCAACAACTGGGCTCCGTGACTACTTGGTAGCGTAGCTGGTGGTGGCTTCGAGTGCCAGAACCAACCGCGAGTCGGGCGCTGGGCGCAACTACCCATCAACGGAGAGTTCCTCGGCGCATCTGTAGACGGATCGGCTCGGATCGCTGCATTCCTCCCTGGGCTCGGTTCGGGTGTGAGCCCTCCACGGGCCAGTTCTCCGCTACGGCCGCCCTTCCCCAGCCTTGAGGAACGGCTCGACGAGGCGTTGGAATGACGCTTACTCCAAGGCTGGTGCTAGGGCCGCTGCTCCAAGCCGGCGCATGACGATCGATCACGGGGGCCGTCGACCACGGTACATCCGCCCACAGCCGCGTATGCCGAAGCGGAGACGGAGGCAGATGCCACGTCGCTACTCATCCTGGTCCGCGTCAACCAGCGATCCCAGGTCCGCGTCCCAGTTCACACCTCGTCTCAGGTTCCGCCGCACGGTTTTTAGCGCCTCTATCACGAGTTGTCGGCCTGCGGACGTGTCAAGGCTCTTGGCGGCCCACTCTCGCTGCCAGAACTCGGAATCGAGGTAGTCGAGGATGTTGTCCTCAATCTCCTTCCGCGTGGCGTCGGGATCCGCCAAGTCAACGTCCTCGCGGTCAGCCAGAGGCACGAGGTCCTCGATGACGAATGTCGTCAGAGTTACGAGCCCCACCTTCTGCAGCAGCTTTGAATTCGCAGTCCATAGGTCAGGCCAACGGTCCCTGACCGCCCACCAGAGGGTGAAGAAGAACTCGATGAGCGAGTCGTCGTCTGCAAGGTCGGGGAGGTTCTTCTTCGCAATGGCTGCGACTGCCTGCTCAACCGAGGCCGGTCGAACCAAGTTCGTCCGATCGGCGTCCGCATCGCTTGGCTCTGTCGGCCATTCGACCGACTTGTAGAAGGGCGAGTCAGGCGAACTGTCTACGACCCCGACGAATGTGTGTCGACCGAGCACCATTCTCGCCGCCTTGAGCCGATCAGCGAGAGCGTCCTCTGCGTATCGGAGGGCGAGAAACTTCACATGGTCCGTGGGAACCTTGGACGCCTTGCTGTTGATCACCAAGAACTGGAAAGCGATCTCCTCATCCTGAGGATTGATCAACGCCACCACATTCAGCAGCAAGCTTGGATCGTAGGCCTCGACGCCATACATCCGATGCTGGCCGTCAATGACGAGCCCAGGTGGGGATTCCGCGTCGTCGGGGATCGAGATCGACGCACATCCTCCCGTCGGCGGCTCCTCAAGACCGGGGAGTTGAAGAGCCACGACCAAGGAGGTGGGGATTGTGTTGCGCTCATCCTGGCTGAGAAAGCGGGTGATCGCCCGAACCCTGGATTCACTCCGTAGGCGCTGGTGGCCGGTCCCCTCATGCCTCAACCGTTCGACCTCAGCCCACGCCGCAATCTCCCCTGCGGGAGCAACGAAGGATGCCAGGAGGGGCCCCGCACCTTCTCGCTGACGACTGAAGACTGCTGAGTACTCGTAGGCCACCGCTCGCTCTCCTATCGCTCACTGAATTGCAGGTTGAACAGGTCCACGGCCGTGCCTCCACTCACCACGACTGGACCACTAGGTCGACCCAGACGGATGTAGGCCTCTCGAAGGCTGAGACGCTTGCGCTTAGCTAGTTGATTGGCTGCGCGTGCCTGGACCGCAAACCGCATCACTTTCGGCATGTATTCGAAATCGTGCACCTCGAAACCAGCTACGAAGGACTGGATCGGGTACATGGCCCACGAAGGCTTACTGGCCTTCGCCTCGTTGCACGATCGGCAGGCACCGAGGAGATTCTCGTAGTCAGAGTTCCCTCCATAGGCGCGCGGCCACACGTGATCAAGCGTGAACGCTTGGTGGTCGTCCGCGGAGAAGTCCACCTCAGTCCCGCAGAGGTAGCAGTACGGCATTTCCCGCCTTGAGAAGGCCGCGACAGACTGTCGAACGGCGTCGTTGATGGACTCGCTCGCCGAGCGGATCGCCGGTAGCAGCCGTTCATGGACGTTGCCAGCCGATCTGTAGTGCACGACCATCGTGTCGATGATCACCTGCTTGATCTCCGCTTCAGCGGCAGGGAGCCCATGGCGTCTAACGAGCGCATCTCCGGCCAAGATGAGACGCCGCGTCAATTGCAGGCTCACCATCTCCTGGAACGCCTCGACCCAGTCGCCGCCCCGATTCGACGCGAGTAGGGCGCTCCCGAGGCCGCTCCATCGTCGTCCTTGACCATCGAGATGATGGTCAAGGAGATAGCGGGCCAGATACTGACCGTTGGTCTCGTAGGGATGCATAGCGACTCTCGAGAGTTATCGTGTGCCAGCCCGGACACACTCCGGCGTCTTCCCCGCCTCTGGTGCAGATCGTAGGTCACAAGCGGCGAGCGAAGCCAGGACGAGTGCCGTCACTTGCCGAGCTTCTTGCGAGCGATGGCGAGTTCCTCTTCGGTGAACGCGCCGTGCAGGGCTTCGTACTCGGCTACGACCTCGCGGAGCCCGCGAGCCTTGAGGCGGCGGCGGGCAGCGTCCGCCAGCCACGCCGACGTTTTCTGTCCGTCCTCCTCGGCGGCCTCCCCGACTTCGGCGGCGAGATCCGGGGGAAGAGAGATGATCAAATGTCTTTTACGCATGTTACCTAGCATATCGACATATATCCATCGTCCAACGTCGCGAATGCACCCTGCCCCCGGGACACCAACTCGCAGCGCTAGGCGAGTACGGCGGCCAGGCCGGTGGCGATATCGGGGTGGGCGAACGTGAAGCCGTTGTTCTTCAGCACGGTGGGCGCCACGCGGGCGCTGCTGTAGAGCAGGGCCTCGGTCAACTCGCGGCCCAGCTTGGCCCACAGGGCTGGCTTGGGGGTGGGCAGCAGCGCGGGCCGGCGAAGTGCTCGACCCAGCGCGGCGGTCAACTGCCGGTTGGTGACCGGCTCGGGGGCTGTGAGGTTGACCGGGCCATCCACGTCGGCGGTGATCAGCCACATCAGGGCCTCGACCTCGTCGTGCAGGGTGATCCAACTCATCCACTGGCGGCCGTTGCCGGTGCGCCCGCCGATGCCGAGCCTGAAGAAGGGCAGCATCTCTGCCAGGGCTCCACCGGATCGGCTGAGAACCACGCCGGTGCGGGGATGCGCCACCCGGATGCCCGCGGCCCGGGCCGGGTCGGCGGCTGTCTCCCAGTCTCGGCACACGTCGGCCAGGAAGTCGCTGCCCCGGCTCGAGGATTCGTCGAGGAACTCGTCGCCCTGGCTGCCGTAGTAGCCGATGGCCGAAGCCGACACCAGCACCTCCGGAGGCTCCGAGAGCCGGGCCAGCGCCTGGGCCAGCACGGCCGTTCCTCGGACGCGGCTCTCGGCAATGCGCGCCTTCTGGTCCGGCGACCAGCGCCGGGCCGCGATCGGCTCGCCGGCCAGGTGGACCACGGCGTCGAGCCCCTCCAGCCCTCCGGCGTCGAACTCCGGTGCGGTCGGATCCCACACCACCGCCGTCGACGGGTCCGACCCGCGGGAGGCCTGCGGCCTCACGATCCGCACGGCCTGGTGCCCTTCGTCCTCCAGGCGCTCGACCAGGGCCCGGCCGATGAGGCCGGTGGAGCCGGTGACCGCGACCCGCATTCGGTTTTCCATGGCTGTGGTCTACCATCGCTGCGGAGTTCCGGGACGCCCAGCGAGCCCAGACCGGTGGACACGCCCTCGAAGCGGGGAGCAAGCGCAATGAACGAAGAGCCGAAGCCCTTAGAAGTCAAGCCAGACAAGAAGAAGCTGTCCATCCGGCCAGGACTGGTGGCGGCCGTGCTGCTGGTGGTGGGGCTGATCTTCTTCGTCGTTCAGAATGGCGACGACGTGGCCTTCGAGTGGCTGGGCCTCGACATGCACGGCCCTCTCTGGGTGGTGATCCTCGTGGCCGCGGTTGCGGGCGCCGTCGTCAGCGAGGTGTTCGGATTCATCCGGCGAAGGCGCCGTCGCCGCCGCTGATCCGATGGCATCCCGGCCGACTCCGTACCCGGCGGCGGGTTGCGCAGCGTGAGCACCCGAATGCTGATCATGACCGCGCTGCTGTGCGGTCTGGGCATCCTGCTGGCCTTCACCGTGCAGGTGCTCATAGGCGGGTTCTGACAGTTTCATGTTCCGGTAGGGTCACCAGACAACCCGGGAGGCTCTGTGAGCGACGCAACCCACGACGTCATCGTCATCGGAGGGGGCCCCGGCGGCTACGCCGCGGCCCTGTACGGCGCGGGCTCCGGTCTCGATGTGGCGGTCGTGGAGCACTACAAAGTGGGGGGAACGTGCCTGCACGTGGGCTGCATCCCGGCCAAGGAGCTTCTCGAGGCGGCCTCGGTGTACCGCACCGTGGCCGGGGCCGCGGAGTTCGGCGTGACCGCCTCGGAGCCGGGAATCGACTGGTCGGCGGTGCTGGGCCGCAAGCAGCGGGTCATCGATCAGCTCACCGCGGGCCTTTCCGGGCTCCTGGGCCAGCGCAAGGTGACCGTCTACTCCGGCTCCGGCTCCCTCAGCGGGCCCGGGGCGGTTGAGGTGGTCCCCGACGGCAGTGAGCCCCCAATGTCGGCGTCCGCCCCGTCGATCATCCTGGCCACGGGTTCGGCGCCCCGCACGATCGGCGGCTTCGAGGTGGACGGCCGCATCGTGGTGACCTCCGACGAGCTGTTCTTCCTGGAGCGACTGCCCGCGTCGGCGGCGGTCATCGGAGGGGGTGCCATAGGTTGCGAGTTCGCTTCGATGATGGGCGACCTGGGCGTGGACGTGACCGTGTTGGAGGCGCTTCCCGCCATCCTCGCCGGGTGCGACACCGACGTCGCCAAGGTGGTGCGCCGCTCGTTCCGCAAACGGGGCATCGAGGTGCACACCGGTGTGACGGTGCACGGCCATGAGCACCGTGCGGACGGCTCCGGCACCGTCGTCTCCTTCGGGGAGGGCAAGCAGGCCGACGTCGACCTGGTGGTGGTGGCGGTGGGGCGGCGGCCCCGCACTGCGGGCCTGGGGCTGGACGCCGCCGGAGTCGCGGTCGACGGTCGGGGATTCGTCGAGGTCGACACCCGATGCCGAACGACGGCGCCGTCGGTGTGGGCGGTGGGCGACGTGGTCGACACCCCGCAGCTCGCCCACACTGCCTTCGCCGAGGGCATGCTCGCCATCGCCGACATCTGTGGCGAGGATCCCGAACCGCTCGACTATCACGGCACGCCCTGGTGCATCTACTGCCATCCCGAGGTGGCCTTCGCCGGGCACACGGAGCAGAGCGCGGCGGCCGCCGGATTCGAGGTGGTCACGTCGTCGCACCGGTACATGGGCAACGGCCGGGCTCAGATCCTGGGCGAGACCGACGGCCTGGTCAAGGTGATCGCCGAGAGGCGCTCCGATGGCACCGGCGGCCGCATCCTCGGGGTCCACATGGCCGGCCCATGGGTCACCGAACAGCTCGGGCAGGCCTATCTCGCGGTCAACTGGGAGGCGACCGTCACCGACGTGGCCCGCCTGATCCAGCCCCATCCCACCATGAGCGAACTGTTCGGCGAGGCTGCCCTCTCCCTGACCGGGCGCTCGCTGCACGCCTGACTCCGCAAAGAAGGTACTCCATGGTCGATGTGACGATGCCCCAGCTGGGAGAGACGGTCACCGAGGGAACCGTCACACGGTGGTTCAAGCAGGTGGGAGACGAGGTGGCCCTCGACGAGGCGCTGTTCGAGTTGTCCACCGACAAGGTCGACACCGAGGTTCCCTCGCCGGTGGCTGGGGTGCTCTCGGAGATCCTGGCCAACGAGGGAGACGTGGTGGAGGTGGGCCAGGTGCTGGCCCGCGTGGGCTCCGAAGCCGCCGCGCCGGCGTCCGCGCCCGCAGCGCCGGAGCCGCCACCGCCGCCCGCGGCCCCACCGCCACCCGCGGCCCCCGCGCCGCCGGCTCCCGCGTCGCCTGCCGCACCCGCTGCGTCGGAGATCTCCGAGTCGGTGGGCGCGGGAATGGTCCTGTCCCCGGTTGTGCGCCGGCTGATCGCGGAGAGCGGAATCGACCCGGCCACCATCGAAGGGACCGGGCTGGGGGGCCGCATAACCCGCTCCGATGCGGAACAGGCCATCCGGGCCCGGGGAGCAGCCGCCGCTGACGCCGCCGATGGCGCGCCTGCTGGCGCTGCCCCTGCTGAGGCTCCGCCGCCGCCAGAGCCGTCCCGCGCGCCTGCTGGCGCTGCCCCTGCTGAGGCTCCGCCGCCGCCAGAGCCGTCCCCCCCGACCGAATCGCCGAGACCCGCCCCCTCGCGGCGGTCGGCATCGGTGCCGGCGGTGGTGGTACGAAGCGGCGACAGCGTGGTGCCGCTCAACAGGATCCGGCGGCGAACCGCGGATCACATGGTTATGTCCAAGCAGACGTCGCCCCATGTCCTCACCGCCATCGAGGTCGACTACGAGGGAGTGGAGATGGTCCGGCGGGCGTCGAAGCAGGCCTGGAAGGCGGAGGAGGGCTTCAGCCTCACCTACCTGCCGTTCATCGCTCGAGCGGTGGTGGATGCGTTGCGCGACTATCCGCACCTCAACGCCAGCTTCGGTGATGACGAGTTGATAGTTCATGCCGGCGTCAACCTGGCCGTAGCGGTCGACATCGACTTCCAGGGGCTGTTGGCGCCGGTGATCCAGGGAGCGGAGGGCAAGCGCCTGCGCCAGATCGCGCGCGACATCGTTGATCTCGCCAACCGGGCCCGCAGCCGCAAGCTGTCGCCCGACGACCTGTCCGGGGGCACGTTCACGGTGACCAACGCCGGGCAGTACGGCACGATGATGCAGTTCCCGATCATCAACCAGCCCCAGGTCGCCATCCTCAGCACCGACGGGGTCACCCGCAAGCCGGTGGTGGTCACTGACAACTTCGGCAACGAGTCGATCGCCATCCACTCGGTGGGCGTGCTGGCCATGGCCTGGGACCACCGGGCCTTCGACGGCGCCTACGCGGCCGCGTTCCTGCACCAGGTCAAGGAGCTCATCGAGACCCGCGACTGGGAGGCGGAGATCCGCTGAGCGCGGCACCGGAGTCCTCCGCCGGCCCGACCCTTCGGATCCGCTGGCTCGGCCGGGTTGCCTACGAGGACGCCTTGGCGCTCCAGCGCCGCCTCCACACCCACTCCGCCGACGATCACCTGCTGCTGCTGGAGCACCCCCATGTGGTGACGCTGGGCCGGCGCGGGCGGCGGGAGCACTTGTTGGTCGATGTCGAGGCGCTGGGCGGCTCGGTGGTGGAGACCGACCGGGGCGGCGAGGTGACCTACCACGGGCCGGGACAGCTGGTGGGCTATCCGATTCTCACCGTGCCGGGCCGGCGCGGGGGCGGGATGGCGGACACGGCGGCCTACGTGGACGGCGTGGAGCAGCTGTTGATCGACGTGCTGGCCGACCTGGGCCTCGCGGCCGGGCGCCTCGACCGCCACACCGGTGTGTGGGTCGAGCCCGAAGGGGTGCGGCCCCGCAAGATCGCGGCCATCGGGGTGAGGCTGTCTCGGGCCCGGTCCATGCACGGCTTCGCGCTCAACGCGGATCCCGACCTCGGCTGGTTCGACCGGATCGTGCCCTGCGGGATCACCGGCCTGGGGGTCACGTCGCTCGCGGCCGAGGGGATCGACGTCTCGATGCGGGAGGTCGTGGACCTCGTGGCCCGGCGGGCCGCGGAGGTGTGGGCCCCCCACGGGCGTGTCGACCGGGCCGACGTGGCCTTCCGCACTGCGCCCGGCGACATGGCCCAGTTCACTCTCCAGGCCCACGCCGCAGCCATGCCGGTCGACGGCGCGGCAGCCCCCAGCGCCCCGGTCGGCGGCGCGGCAGCCCCCAGCGGCTCGAATGGCGCCGGCGCCCCGGTCGGCGGCGCCCCGGTCGGCGGCGCGCCGGTCGGCGACGGCGACGGTACTTCGCCGCGCCTGCTGGGCCGGATGGCGCAGGCCCGGCTGCAGGGCGGCGACGAGGCGGACTCCGTGCCGTACCGGTCGCGCAAGCCCGAGTGGATGCGGGTCCCGCTCAACACCGGGCCCACGTTCCGCGAGATCCGATCGACGCTGCGCGACCTCGACCTGGTGACCGTGTGCGAGGAGGCCGGCTGCCCCAACATCTCGGAGTGCTGGAACGACGGCACGGCCACCTTCATGATCCTGGGGGAGCGCTGCACCCGGGCCTGCGGCTTCTGTCTGGTCGACACCCGCCGGCCCGGACCGGTCGATCCAGCCGAGCCCCAGCGGGTGGCCGAGGCCGCGGCCCGCATGGGCCTGGACCATGTGGTCGTGACGATGGTGGCCCGCGATGATCTGGCCGACGGAGGCGCGTCGGCAGTGGCCGAGGTGGTGGCCGCGGTGCGCCGCCGGCTTCCGGGCGCCCGGGTCGAGACCCTGATCAGCGACCTCGGCGGGGATCCCGACGCCCTGCAGCGGGTGTTCGATGCCCGACCCGACGTCTTGAACCACAACATCGAGACTGTGGCCCGCCTGCAGCGGGCCGTGCGCCCGTCGGCGGGATACGCCCGGAGCCTGTCGGTGCTGTCCCGGGCCAAGGCGGCCGGGCTGACCACCAAGTCGTCGATCATCGCGGGCATGGGCGAGACCCACGATGAGATGGTGCAGACCCTCGCGGATCTGCACGCGGCGGGAACCGACATCGTGACCGTCGGCCAGTACCTGCGGCCCAGCGCCCGCCACCTTCCGGTGGCGCGCTGGTGGCCGCCGGAGGCGTTCGACGACTGGAAGCGGACCGGCGAGGCGATGGGCATCAGCCATGTCGAGGCCTCGCCGCTGACCCGCTCCAGCTACCACGCCCGCGGGGCCGCCGACGCCGCGGCCTCCGCCGGCGCGGTCCGCGCCTAGGCTGAATGGTCGAACTCCACGTCGCCACCCTGCTGGTGGGCTGGGCTGCGGCCGGCTGGTTCTTCCTTTGGGTCACCACCCGCCGGCGCGAGGTGGGGCTCGGCTACGGCTGGCTCATGCGCGGGGTCTTGCTGGCGCTGGCCGGAGGCTCGCTTGTCGTTGCGTTCGTCTCGGAGCCGACCTGGTCCCGGGACGCGGCAACGATGGTCTTCATCGCGGCGGGCCTAACTGCGGGTGCAGTATCGGTGATCCGCAGGTCGGCGGGCACTAGGGGTCAGCGGACCAACGTCGAGCGGCGATCGGCCCGGGTGGCGGAGATGACCGGCATAGACCGGGTTGAGACCCGCTTCGACACCGAGGCGTCCGAATTCTCGCCCGTGCTGGACCTGATCGCGGCGGCAGTGGGCCTCGTCGCGGTGCTGCTGGGAGCTCTCGCGGCCGGGGGCCCGACCGGGTTGGCGGTGGCCCGCACACTGGTGGGGGCGCTGTTCGCTGGAGCGGTTCTCAGCGCCATGCTGCTGGGCCACTGGTACTTGGTGCAGCCCGGGCTGGCCCGCGGGCCCCTGCTGGCGATGGCGCGGGCCGCGGGCGTGCTGTGGCTTCCCGAGACGGTGGTGATGCTGTGGCCCACGGGGATGGTCTCGGTGCTCAACGGCACCATCGACGACGGCTACAACGGCCTCCTCGGCTGGTTCTGGGTCGGCTGCACAGCCCTGACGCTCATGCTCGTGGCGATGGCCAGGGCAGCCCTGCGGGAGCGCCAGTACTCAGCGGTGATGGCCGCCACCGGCCTGATGTACCTGGCCATCGTCACCGCCTTCGGCCAGGACTTGGTGGCCCGCATCCTGCTCACCCCGTAGGCTCTATCAGGCTTAGCCACCCGGCTGGCCTACGGTTCCGTGCTCCAAAACCCCGTGAAGGACCCGAGCCAAGAAGGCTATTGTCGAAATCGATGAATTACAAACGACGCAAGTGAACAGACGACCCACATCTATCCTCTTGCTGGGGCTCATCGTCTGCGCGTCGTGTTCAACGGCACAAGACGCCATGTCGGCTAGGATCTCGGAAGATACCCCCGCAGCTTCTTGGCCCTGCGCGTAAGTGTGGGATGAAGGGTTGCCGGCACCGGTTGGCGGGTCATGTTGTCAGCAGTCCTCGGGCTTCGAGGTTGGCTGGGTTGGTGAAGCCGTGGGCGGTGCGCCGCAGGACTTGGAGCAGGTTGTTTGTTCCCTCGATGCGTCCGTTGGAAGCTCGGTCTGTGTGGTGCCGGGCCAGGATCTCGTCTGACCATGCGATGAAGGTGTCGACGGTGTCGTGGTACTCGGGCAGCTCGCCGGTCTGATAGAGGTCTGTAGAACCGTCCGAGGGCTTCCAGGGCGCCTTGGTGGTCGTTGGCGAGGTAGAGGCCGTGGAGCTGCTGTAGGGCCTGCCGGCCGGCTTTGAGGCGGGGGTGCGTGTCAAAGAGGGCGTCGAGGCGGGCCTGGTCGGCGCCGGTGAGGGTGTCGCCTCTGCGTAGCAGCAGGAACCGGGCTCTGAACACCCCTCAGCGGGGACCGTCAACCACCCCGCTCCCCACGTTCACGCGCAGGCTCACCTTGCTTTCGCCCCAGGTTGCAAGGTCACATGCGGTATACATGCAGCTATGCTTTCTGCATGACATCATTGCAGATCCGAAACGTGCCCGACGATCTCCATCGACAGCTGAAGGCCAGAGCCGCTCTGGAGGGCCAGTCGCTGTCGGAGTACGCGCTGGGCGAGTTGCGCCGCGCCATGCAGCGCCCGACACGGCGGGACGTGGCCGAGCGGGTCGCGGCCTTCGAACGCATCGTGGTCTCGGAGTCGGCGGCCGACGCGGTCCGGGCCGAACGCGACTCGAGGTGATCGTTCTCGACTCCTCGGCTGCTGTCGAATGGCTCCTCGGACTGCCCCTGGCCGATGCCGTCTCAGATCGGATCGTGTCGGCCGACTCGTTGCATGCACCTGCTCTGCTCGACATCGAAGTGGCCCATGTCGTGCGTCGCTACGCCGCTGCCGGCGAGGTAGCCGACCGGGTCGGCGAGCGAGCCCTACTGGCGCTCGCCGATCTCGACGTGGTTCGCTACACCCATGAACTGCTGCTTCCTCTGATCTGGAGACTTCGCCACAATCTCACCGCCTACGACGCCGCCTTCGTAGCGTTGGCTGCGGTGCTGGACGCGCCCCTGGTGACCCTCGACGCGCGCATCGCACATGCCCCCTGGCCGCGTCTAGCCAGCCGTGAGGTCAGCATCGACCTCGTCACCTAACTGGAGACGGGCGGCTGGCCCCGTCGCGCCCGGGCAGAGAGGGACTCGGCGGGACAGCGGCAGTCTGCTGGGTAGACTCCCGGTGGCGGGGCGGAGCCCCATGCGCCGGGCCCCGGCTGGGCCGGGCTCGTGCTGATGCGAGAAGGCCAGTGGTGCCGAGAGTGATCTGGAAGGGGTCGATCAGCTTTGGACTGGTGACGATCCCCGTGCAGCTCTTCAGTGCAGTGAGCCGCAAGACGGTGCGCTTCAACCAGATCGACGCGCAGACCGGAGCCCGGGTGCGCTACAAGAAGGTGTCGTCGGCCGATGACGCGGAGCTGGGGGCCGAGCGGATTGTGAAGGGCTACGAGCTGTCGTCGGGCGACTACGTGACCGTCACCGACGCCGAGCTTGAGGCGCTGGCCCCGGTCGCGGCCCGCACCATCGACATCGACGCCTTCATAGACCTCACCGACATCGATCCCGTGTTCTACGACAGCGCCTACCACCTAGTGCCCGACGAGGCCACGGCCAAGCCCTACAAGCTGCTGGCCGAGGCCATGCAGGAGGCCAACAAGGTTGCGATCTGCCACTTCGTGATGCGCTCCAAGCAGCACTTGGCCGCCATCCGTCCCGTGGACGGGCGGCTGATGCTCTCGACGATGGTGCACGCCGACGAACTGGTGGCCGCCGCGGATCTCGACGGTTTCGATCGGCTGGGCGACATAGCGGTGGACGAGCGGGAGACGGCCATGGCCCGCCAGCTCATCGCCGCTCTTGAGGCCGACTTCCAGCCGGACCGCTACACCGACTCCTACCGGGAGGCCCTCCTGGAGCTCATCGAGCGCAAGGCCTCCGGCGACACGGCTGCCACGGTGGCCGCGCCGGCGCCGACACCGGACACGGTCGTCGACCTGATGGCCGCGTTGGAGGCCTCGGTGACCGCGGCCAAGGAGGCCCGCAAGCGCCACCCGGCCGCGACCGGCGCGAGCGCCCCCGCGGCCAGCGAGGCTCCCGACGGCGGCGCGGCGTCCGAGCCTGCGGCCGAGCAGGTCCGCCGGTCGGCCTGAAACGCGCAGCCGCCCAGGCCGCGGCGAGCAGGCAACAGCAGTGAGCGGACCCGAGCGCGTGGCGGCCACCGTGGGCGGCCGGCAGCTGTCGGTGAGCAACCTCGACAAGGTGATGTACCCGCTGGTCGGCTTCACCAAGGCCCAGGTCATCGACTACTACGTCCGGGTCGCGCCGGTGATGCTGGCCCACATCGGCGACCGGGGAATCACCCTGCGGCGCTGGCCCGACGGCGTGACCGGCGAATCCTTCTTCGAGAAGCGCTGCCCCAGGCACCGCCCCGGCTGGGTGGGCACGTGCGCCGGTCCCGGCGACCGGGGCGGCTCGATCGACTACTGCCGGCTCGACTCGGTGGCCGCCCTAGCGTGGTCGGCCAACCTGGCCGCGCTGGAGATACATGCCCCCATGGCCCGGTGCGGCGACATCGACTCGCCCACCATGGTCGTGTTCGACCTCGACCCGGGCGCGCCGGCCACCATCGTCGAGTGCTGCCGGGTGGCGCTGCACATCCGCGAGGTCCTCGATGCGGTGGGCCTGGCGGCCTGGGCCAAGACCTCCGGCAGCAAGGGGCTGCAGCTGTACGTGCCCCTCAACCGGCCCCACACCCACGACCACGCGGCCGGCTTCGCCCGGGCGGTGGCCCAGCTGCTGGAGCAGCGGATGCCGGCCGCGGTGGTGTCGGTCATGAAGCGGAGCCTCCGCCCCCACAAGGTGTTCATCGACTGGGGTCAGAACGCCCGCTTCAAGACCACCATCGCCCCCTCCTCGCTGCGGGGAAGGGATCGCCCCACCGCGTCGACCCCCATCACCTGGGACGAGCTCTCAGACGGCGCCGAGGGCGAGCCCCTCACCTTCACCGCTGCCGAGGTGCTGGAGCGGGTCGATGAGCTCGGCGACCTCTTCGCCCCCACGCTCACGGTCGAGCAGAACCTCCCCGTGCCGTCTCCGTCTGGCTAGACGGCAGTTAGTCTGACCGGATGCCCGTCACAGTTCATGCCGCCCGCTCGGTCGCCAAGGCGGCCACTGCGAGCATTGCCCTGGTCACCACCGATGCGGTGAAGTCCGGCATCGACGGCTTCGATGCCGCCGTCCTCGAGATGGCCGGTTTCGAGGGCAAGGCGGAGCAGGTGCACCTGCAGCCCGCCGACGGCGGCTTTGCCGGGCTGGTGGGGGTGGGCCCGGGCGCCGAAGCTGCCGCAGCCACCATCCGGCGAGCCGGCGCCGCGGTGGCCCGCTCATGCTCGCGCCACGCCAGGGTGGCGGCGCGGCTGCCCGACGGCATCGGCGTGAACGAAGCCGCAGCCCGCCAGGCGCTGGCCGAGGGCGTGGTCCTCGGCGGCTACCGCTACACCGCCCTCAAATCGTCGGCCGGCGGCAACAACGGCAGCAGCGGCGCCGCCAAGCTGGCCCGGGTCGACGTCGTGGGCAGCACCTCGGCAGCCGCCAAGGAGGCACTGCAGCGCGGCGCCGCCATCGCTGGGGCTGTGTGCCTGGCCCGAGACCTTTCCAACGAGCCGGGCGGTTCGCTCACCGCCCCGGCGTTCGCCGAGAAGACGGCGGCCGTCGCCCGCGAGGCCGGACTGGAGTCCAGGGTCTGGACCGAGGAGCAGATCAAGGAGGGGCGCCTGGGGGGAGTGCTCGGCGTCAACCGGGGCAGCATCCAGCCGCCGCGCTTCGTTGAGCTGACCTACGAGCCCGAAGGAACCCCTGCCGCGACGCTCGCCTACGTGGGCAAGGGGATCACCTTCGACGCCGGGGGCCTGTCCATCAAGTCCGCCCAGGGCATGATGATGATGAAGATGGACATGTGCGGGGCCGCCGCCGTCATCGGGGCGATGTCGGTGCTGCCCGTGGTGGCTGCGCCGGTGAGGGTCAAGGCGTACCTGCCGATGACCGACAACATGCTCGGCGGCGACGCCACCCGGCCCGGCGACGTGCTGACTATCCGGAACGGCAAGACCATCGAGGTGCTCAACACCGACGCCGAGGGTCGCCTGATCCTGGCCGACGCCCTGTCGCTGGCCTGCGAGGACGAGCCTGACGCCATCGTGGACCTGGCCACGCTGACCGGCGCCTGCATGGTGGCCCTCGGGCCGTCCATCGCCGGGCTGATGGGCAACGACGACTCGCTCATCGACCAGGTGCGGGCCGCCGCCGACCGGGCGGGGGAGCGGGTGTGGCACCTGCCGCTGCCCGCCGACTACACCAAGCAGTTCGAGTCGAACGTGGCCGACATCAAGAACATCGGCGGTCCCCACGGCGGTGCGCTGACCGCGGGCCTGATCCTGCAGCAGTTCGTGCCCGACGAGGTTCCCTGGGTACACCTTGACATCGCCGGCCCGGCCCGGGCCGAGTCCGACGACGGCGAGATCTCCAAGGGCGGCACCGGCTTCGGCGTGCGCACCCTGGTCGAACTGGCCTCCGGCTACACCCGTCCCGCGCCGGGCTGAGAGGCCGAGCGGGGCCGCTCAGAGCAGGTCGGGCAGGCTCAACTCGTCGGCGGCGCGCTCGAAGCGCTCGAAGGTGGCGGCCAACAGGCCCCGCTGGCGCTCGTCGGTGAGGTCCATCCCCGCGCCCGCGATCATCGGGTAGCACACGCAGAACAGCACCGCGCCGCGGTATTGGTCCCACAGCTCGGCGGTGTCCGACCCGGGCACGCCCTCCGACTCCAGGGCGCCCAGCCAGCGTTGGTACAAGTCCTGCTCGATCTCCGAGGCGGTGGCGGGGGCGAGGCTCCCGGTGACGAAGTAGGCCAGATCGCCCGCCGGCGTGGACTCCCCGATGACCTGGAAGTCGAACAGCACGACCCGGCCGTCGTCGTCGAAGAACATGTTGTCGGCCCGGTAGTCGCCGTGGACCAGGGTGCGAGGCGTCGCGGCCATCGACTGAAGCATGCGGGGGAGGGCCTCGACCCAGCCGTCGGCCACCATCTCGACCGACCGGGGGACGTCCATCGCGCTGCGGACCTTGCCCCAGCCGTCGGAGAACACCGGGGGCAGCAGCATCGGGTAGATGGGATCGCCGATGGTCACCGCGATTCCCCGCTCCACGATGGGGCCGGCCGCGCCCCACCAGTGGGCGTGCCATCGGGCGAGCTCGTCCACGGCCTGCTCGGCGTCGGCTGTGCCCATGCCCTCGATCTGGTCCACCGCCCGGCACGAGCCCACGTCCTCGAGCACCAGCACGAACTGGTGGGTGTCGTCGTCGACGGCTCCGAAGTGGCAGTAGGGCACCCTTATGGGGCTCTCGGCGGCCAGCTCCCGGTAGAAGCCGACCTCGCGGATGTTGAGGCGCAGGATGGCCGCGGTGAAGCGGGCCGTCTCGTCGAGCCCGGGCAGCTTGATGACCACGCTGTCAGGCCCTTCGCCCTCAAGCGTCGCCCGGTACAGCGCGCCGATCATCCCGACCCCGGTCCCGATGTCGTCGATGCTGACTGCCGTTACGGGGGCGCCGATGGCCTGCGACAGCCAATCGTCGTCGATCCCACCGATGCCGTCGGGTATTGCGGGCTCCATGCGTACCCCCTTGCCGGGGACCCGACGCTACATCACCCCCGGTCCCCGGGTCCCCGGGGGCCGTGCGGTGGTCAGGCCGCTTCGGGGGGTATCCGGCCGTGATGGAGGCTCCACGCCCAGCGGACGGCCTCGGCCGCGATGGCCGGATGGAACTTCATGCGGCTCAACTGCAGCTCGGTCTCGCTGATGCTGTCACCGCACTCGACCAGGCTCAGAGCCAGCTGGCGGGCCTTCAGCTGCTGCTGCCTGAGCCCGTCGGGGCCCTGTCTGCACGCCAGGTACGCCTCGTGGCGCTGCTGGAGCGGTGCGGGGAGGCGCTGCAGCTGGCGGTGACTGAGCGGCGGGAGTTGCAGGCGCACGGCCAGCGTTGTGGACCCCACGGCACGGGCGGCCCGGAACCGGCAGGCGCGGGCCACCGTCTTCACCATCGCGCTCCGAGCGCCGCCCTCGAAACCGATGCCCAACGCGCCGGCGGTCTCGCGCAGGCTCACTGCCGCGTCTTCGGTGTCTTCGAGCACGGCCGCGCAATGGCGCAGGAACCAGGTGGTGGAGGGCCCGAGCGTCCCGAGCCAGAATTGTTCGACGTAGGCCGACCGGAGGTCGTGTCCGAGCGCGTCCTTGCGGTGGTCGGTCCATGGGATGAGCGTGACCACATCGGAGTCGATGATGGCCGCGGGGTGCTGGGTGGTCAGGTTCATTGACGTTTCTCCGAGGTAGGCGCGCGTTGAGCGCGATTGTGGCAGTTGTATGGGGGAAGTGTTGAGGAAACATGATGATCTAACACTTTCAATAAGTCAAACGGCAATGAGTCATCGTTGTGGCTGCTGGATCTGCTCCGTCGTGTCGTGATCACGGCAGGCCGGGCGGGTCAGGGCCTCGCCGGTACGCTGGCAACATGCCGGGGGACGCCGCGGCCGCGGTGGCAGCGGCCCGTCGAATGGTCGATGCCGCCGAGCGCGTGACGGTGCTCACCGGAGCGGGCATCTCCACCGACAGCGGCCTGCCCGACTTCCGGGGGCCGAAGGGCCTGTGGACGCGCGACCCCGCGGCCGAGCGGGCGTCGAACATCGACGTGTACGTGACCGACCCGGAGGTCCGCCGCCGCAACTGGGCCCGCCGCGCCGCGGGGGCGCTGTGGGCCGACGTCGAGCCCAACCGGGGCCACGAGGCCCTGGTCCACCTTGAGCGGCGGGGCAAGCTGCACCTGCTGATAACCCAGAATGTGGACGAGCTCCACCAGCGGGCCGGCAGCGATCCCGAGCTCGTGGTGGAGATACACGGCACCACCCGCAAGGTGCAGTGCCTGTCGTGCGACTACCGCGACGACATCGAGGCTGCGCTGGAGCGGGTGAGAGCAGGCGAGGCCGATCCCGAGTGCCCCCGCTGCGGATGGATCCTCAAGGCGGCCACGGTGTCGTTCGGGCAGAGTCTCAACCCCGTCGATCTCGACCGGGCCGAGCGGGCCGCCACCGAATGCGACCTGTTCCTCGCGGTGGGCACCACGCTGGCGGTGTCGCCCATCAACCGGACCGCGGTGATTGCCGTGCAGTCCGGGGCCCGCCTGGTGATCGCGAACGGCGAGCCGACCGAGTTCGACGCGCTGGCCGACGCGCTGGTGCGCGGGTCCATCAGCGATGCGCTGCCCGCCGTCTGTGGCATGGAAGAAGTCCTGGGCGACAGCCCCAACCCCCCGAACCCCTCCGCCAACCCCCACAACCCCGACCCGCAAACCCCCACAACCCCGCCCCGCCGGCCAAAGGCCCCGCCCACAACAACAAACACCGTCCCACGCCACCCGGCCCCAACCCCGCTGACCGACCCCGCCAACCCCATTTGACACCAGCCACCTAGCCGCCTAGACCGCCGAAGACCTCCAGTGATCGCCGTCACTAGCCGAAATCCAAGCCCTAACCGACTCTCCCGCCACCACAGCCGGTGCAGCGTCGAGAGTGGAAGTCCCCGACTGACGCTAGTCACATGGGGCCTTAGCCTGTCCGCTCGGTGTCCGACTGCCGAGGCCCTGTCCAGCGCCTTGTGGAGTCAGGCTAAGAGTTGCTGTTCGCGCTCAATCTCGGTGTCCAGCGGTCTCGCTCGCTTCCGGGAAGAGGCCCCGGAGCCGATCGCCGACGGCCACGATTCGAGCCTGTTCCTCAGCCTCTCGGCTGAGCCTCGATGGTTGCGGGCCGAGGGGTGTGTCGTACTTGGCGGAGTCGGGGTATGGCTGTGAGGTTTCCTGGTCGAGTCCCCAGAGAACGAGTTGGCAAATCCGCGATCCGGTGATGAGCTTGAGGGGGACGGTTCCGCTGTTGACCAGTTCGAGTGTCAGCGCGCCCGTGAACCCCGGATGCACGCTCACCGCTGTGGCGACGAGGAGGCCGGTGCGGGCCCATGAAGACCGGTTCAGGACTTGGCCTGCAAGCTGGCGCGGTACTCGCAGGTACTCAAGGGTCGACCCCAACAGGAACTGGCCCGGGTGGATTATGAACTGGTTGCCAAACGCGACGTTGAAGCCGATTGCCGCCTCTGAGACATGGTTCGCCACGGTTGATTCGATCGCAGGCGCCAGTGCCTCGCATGCCTCGCGCAGGAACCGCTCTTGCCCTGATGTCGGCGTGCGAGGAGTCGCCCGCTGCCGAAGCCATCCGACGGTCTCGGGACATGTCGCCGCCATAAAGTCGCTCCAGCCGCTGGAATCCAACGACGCCAGCGAGAAGCGGAGTCGGTCGCTCGGAAAGGGGTGGCTGCTCGCCGGATCGTCGTGCGCCGTGGCCGGAAGGAACGAGGCCGCGGCAAAGAGGTAGCCAGGACCACAGATCGCTGTCGCCAAGCTGTCACAGAGCAGCTCGTCAACCCAGCTCACGAGATGGGTCTGGACCTTGAAGCGGGTCTCGGGATCTGCGTCGGAGAGGTGCTTCGCTAGCAACGTGTTGAGATCGTCGCTCGCAACACTCATGGTTGAGCTCCCCAGGTTCGCTTGGAGGATCGCCGTATGGCCGATCTCGTGGACAAGCAACGGGGTCATGAGCGCGTTGAACGGGCTCAGCACCGGCACGAAGAACGCGACCGGTGTCGGCTCGCTCTCCTGTGCCCAGCTGAGCGCCTCGTACAGGTCGAGCGTCGAGTACATGTGGGCGTCGTCGAAGTGAACCACGGGGTCCGCGCCTGCGGGCAGCAACGCTTCGATGGCAGAGTCGAGCGCTACCAGCATGCCGATCGGTACGTCATCTCTGCGAACGCTCTCCATCAGCGGTCGCAGAAACGGCAGAATGGTCTCGACCTCTGTCAGCGTGCGATGCAACGCCCGCTCCGCGTAGCGCCGCGTCTTGTCGTCGTCGCTGGCTTGGAGTTTGGCCTCAACGTCTACAACTGTCGCTTCGGCCTGCTCGATCACTCGGCGGTGCAGGTCAAAGAGCCGAGCGCCGCGGCCTGAGTGGCTCTTCGGTTGCCCTCGGAGCGCGCTGTCGATGTGGCCAGCGATCAGGCCTCGGACGAGCTCAAGGCCTCGCTCATCCATCTTTGTCTCCGTTCCGGACCGCGCCGTGCCATCGACGTCGTTCGATTGAGGGTCGCCGCGCCGAGGCCGTCGAAGAACACTGCGACGCTGTGAATCTGGTCGGTGGTTCCTGATCTCGCGAGGATCGAGTCGATCGACTCGATCAGCCTCTCGACGAACGCGCTGACATCGGCTTGGTCGTTCGTTCGCGACACGGCTCCGAACGTCTCTTCGAGCACTGAGATGGGGCCCATCGCCTGCAGGGCCACGCGAGTCGGCACGGTCACCCCCGCGAAGCTCTGCAACTGCATGAGCAGGGATCGGGCGTCCTGGAGTGCCACACGATCATCGTGGTCAAGCGTGCCGGTCTCGGCCCGATGTGCCGCCAATGCCGCTCGATCGGCCAGCCGCCCCAGCCCCGTCAGACTTGCGACGCTTTCTACGCCGGAAATGTGTTCACGAAGTGTCATGGTTCCCCCTGTTAGCGGACTGTGCGCTTGATCGTTTCATAGATGTGGGCCCAATCGTCGGGTTCTCCTGGTTGCATGCCTCGGTAGTGAATCCCGGCCAGCATCTCGACGTCGGCTTCGGGGATCTTGGCGCTGCGGGCGAAGGCCCGAAGCGACGCTGGAAACTTGTTGGCTTCGCCTGGCTGCCAGGTCTCGGAGGTGCCCGTCAGATCAGCGATCGAGGTGCCCAACGCAGTAGCCAAGCGACGCAACACTTCATGGCTAGGCGTCGTAGAGGCGCCGTGTTCGAGCTGGGAAAGGTACGCCTTGGAGATCCCGGCGCGAGCAGCGACCTCCGTAAGCGAGAGCGACTGCGCGGTACGCGCATCGCGGAGCCGGCTGCCCAGTGAGTCATTCGTGGCCATGCGACATTATGACCACTGTCGTTCGAGATGTCAAACATTTCTGCGCGCGATAGTTGACACCGACGGTCTGAGCCGCATGTTCGTTATCACAAACATCCGTGTTCCTGATTCTGAACCAAATGCCGGCGTTGGCGAAATCCTGACAAGACAGGTAGGATTTAGCCATGGCGAGTTTCCGAGAACTACTGCAGCAGGCCAAAGCACAGATCCGCGAGGTGGACACCGCAGCCGGCGAGCAGCTCCTGGCCGAGGGCTGGACCCTGCTCGACGTGCGCGAGCCCGACGAGTACGAGCAGGGCGCGATCGCCGCGTCGGTGCACATTCCCCGGGGCCAGCTCGAGTCGAGCATCGAGAACCGGGTAGCCGATCGGTCCACCCCGCTGGTGGCCATGTGCGCGGGCGGGGTGCGCTCCGCCTTCGCGGCCGTCACGCTCGAGCAGCTGGGCTACACCGACGTGGTGTCCATGGACGGCGGCTTCAACAAGTGGAAGGACGAGGGCCGGGCCTGGCAGCGGCCCCGCACCCTGTCGCCGGAACAGCGCAACCGCTACCAGCGCCACCTGCTGGTGCCCGAGGTGGGCGAGGACGGCCAGCTCAAGCTGCTCGACGCCAAGGTCCTGCTGCTCGGCGCGGGCGGGCTCGGCTCCCCGGCCGCGCTGTACCTCGCAGCCGCGGGGGTGGGCACCGTCGGCATCATCGACATGGACGTCGTGGACGAGTCCAACCTGCAGCGCCAGATCCTCCACAACCTCGACCGGGTGGGGGACCGCAAGGTGGACTCGGCCAAGAAGACGCTGACCGCGCTGAACCCCGACGTGAACGTGGTCACCTACGACACCCGGCTCGGCGCCGACAACATCATGGAGATCCTCGACGGCTACGACGTGGTCGTGGACGGCGCCGACAACTTCCCGAGCCGCTACCTGCTCAACGACGCCTCGGTGAAGCTCGGCATACCGGTGGTGCACGGGTCGATCTTCCGCTTCGAGGGCCAGGTCACCGTGTTCGACCCCCGCGACGGGCCCACCTACCGCGACATGCTGCCCGAGCCCCCGCCGCCGGAGATGGCCCCGAGCTGCGCGGAGGCCGGTGTGCTGGGCGTGCTGCCCGGCATTGTCGGCAGCGTGCAGGCCCTCGAGGCCCTCAAGCTCATCCTGGGCGTCGGGGACTCGCTGCGCGGCCGCCTGGTGGCCTTCGACGCGCTGGAGATGAGCTTCCGCGAGTTCAAGCTGCGCGCCGACCCCTCCAACGAGGTCACCTACGACAACCGGGACCGCATCGAGGTGCGCGAGCTCGAAGGGCAGTGCATGCCGACCATGTCGCAGCCGTAGCTCCCGCTGGCGCGGCCGCATCCTAGACTCCGGGCGCCCCGTCGCCTGGCGAGAGGCCGAGCGTCAGCGAGGCCGCGGCCCGAGCGGCCCGTGAGCGCAGCGAACAAGAGCGGAACAAGAGGACAGCGCCATCGGAAACTGGTTGAAGGATCTCCGGGCGCGCCTTCGCCTCGACAGCCTGCTGCCCTTCGGCACCTCCTCGATCGCCTGGGGCCTGGTGGTCAACGGGATCACCACCTACGGATACCTGGTGGTGGCCCGGCGCGCCCTGGGCGACGACGGATACGGGGGCCTGGCCGTGCTGTGGGCGCTGGTGAACATCGGCGGCTTCGGCCTGTTCCAGCCGCTTGAGCAGGAAGTGGCCCGGGCCACCGCCGATCGGGCCAGTAGGGGAGTGGGCAGCGCCCCGGTGCTGCGGCGGGCGGGAGTGCTGGGCTCGGTCGAGTTCGTGGTGGTGGCCGCCGGAGTGCTCGTGGCCTGGCCCCTGGGGCTCGACGGCCTGCTCGACCACCGGCCCGAGCTGCTCGTCGCGCTGGTGCTGGCCCTGGCTGCCTTCGCCGGCGCCCAGCTCGTGCGGGGCGCCCTCGGCGGGAGGCACCTCTTCAACCGCTACGCCTGGTACTTCGTGGTGGAGGGCACCGCGCGCATGGCCCTGGCCGTGGCTCTGGCCGTGGCCGGAGTGGCCGCCGTGGGCGCCTACGGCCTGGCCATGGCCTTCGCCCTGGTGGTGGCGGCAGCAGCCACGGCCGCCCCTCGCCGGCCCCTGGCGCATCCGGGGCCGCCCGGCTCGTACCGAGAGCTCAGCCCCGCTCTCGGATTCCTGCTCGTCGCCAGCATCGGTGAGGCGTTCATCCTCAACGTCGGGCCGGTGGCGCTGGACATCGTGGCCGGTGACGAACTGGGGGCCGACGCCCCCGGAGTGTTCCTCAACGGCATGCTCATCGCCCGCGTCCCGCTGTTCTTCTTCCAGGCGGTGAAGGCCAGCCTGCTTCCGAGTTTGGCGACGCTGGCCGGCCAAGGCGACCTGGTGGGGTTCCGCAACATGCAGCTCAAGATCGTCGCCGCGGTTGCCGCGTCGGCCCTCGCGACCACTGCGGCCGCGGCGGCGGTGGGGGCGCCGATCGTGCGCTTCGTCTTTGGCGATGAGCTGGGCCGCAGCGACATGACGCTGCTGGCGGCCGGCGGCGGCGGCCTGATGCTGATGCTGGCGCTGGCGCTGGGACTGGTCGCGCTGGGTCACACCCGGCTGGCGGTGGCCGGATGGATCGCAGGGGTCGCCGCCTTCGCAGCCGTGGTGAGCTTCCACCTCGAGCCGTTCCTGCGGGTGGAACTGGCTCTGCTGGCCGCGGTGCTGGCCGGCTCGCTGGTGGCGGGCGTGCTGCTGCGCCTGGAGTACGCGGCCCATGCCCAGCAGGCCTGAAGCCCGCCCGGGGGTCGCGGCCCGTCGGTGAACACGAACAGCGCCGCGCCCACGAAACCGGCCCGCAGCGCCGCGGACCGGCTGCCGTCGGCGAGGTCAGCGCCCATGGGACCCCGGCGAGGAGATCCCGGCGAAGTCGAGGTCGCATCCGGCCCGGGTCTCGTGCGCCTGGGCCAGGAAGTAGTCGTCGTCGGCCCGCCATGTGTGGCCCTCGCCGTGGCGCACCAGCACGTAGCCCATGCCGTGGGTGCGGTAGGCGCGATGACCCCCGCTCACCACGTCCTCAATCAGGGCCTGGTCGACGCTGCGGGGGATCGGCCGCCATCCCAGCACCGCATCGAAGCAGCCCCTGGTGACCATCAGCGCCCCGCCGGCGATGCTCTGGGTGGTGATGTAGCGCTCGCCCCCGCCCCTGAAGCGGTGAAGCGTGACATCGGAGCCTGCCAGGTAGACGAACTCCGCTCCCTTGCCCACCAGCGGGGCCCGGGAGTACTCGTGGGCCAGGACCAAGTCCCAGAGATGTTCGGGGCCGTAGATGTCGTCGTCGTCGAATTTGGCGAGCAGAGTCCCAGACGACTCCGCGGCAGCCGCGTTGAGCACGGTGCCCAGCGGCAGGTGCCCGGCGACCTCGACCACCCGGGCCGGACAGCCCAGGCCCTCAAGCAGGCGGGCGACCTCGGTCCGGTCGAATCCGTCGCCGTGGAGCGCCAACACCAGCTCGACTCGCGGGTATTCTTGGCATGCGACGGAGTCGATGGCCGCAGCCACCCGATCGGGGCGCCTGGTGGCGAGCAGGATCGAGACCTCGGGCAGCGGCGGCCCGCGAAGGCCGGTCGGACCGAGAAGCTGGCGGACCCGGGCCCGAAGCGAGTGGTCCCGCAGCGCATTGCGCCGCATGGCGACGCTGAAGGCCTCGCGCTCATGCTGATCGGCGGAGACCACGCCCTCGTCACACATCAGGGAGTAGAGGTTCGAGCCCAGACGGTGGTATAGGTCGGCGCTGTGGTCCGCGAGGTACACGACCGCGCCGGTGGCCGCCAACGCGGCCAGCGTGCCCGCACGGGTCAGCGCGTCTTCGTGATAAGCCGCCGTGTCCACCACATGGTGGGCGCGCCGGCATGCCGCGCGGCTGCTGGCGCTGGCAATCCCCCGGGCCCGGATCGGTCTGGGCAGGTGCTCGGGTGGCCCTAGCGCAACCGAGCGCCCGGTGTGCTCGATGGACCACCGCATCGGGGTGAGTTGCTCGGCGTCGAAGGCGGGCACCGATGCCCGGGGATCAGACTCGGAGAGGACCACGACCGTCGCCTTCGACTCGGCGTCTATGCGGCCGGTCTGCTCGGGCGTGTCTACGATGATCGTCTCGGTGAGAGCGCCGATCGTGGTTCCGATGCGGACCGACGCCGCCAAGACGCTCTCGGCACGGGATCCCAGAGCGGCCATCTCGGGGCCGAGCCGGTAGTCAGCAGGCAGCACTTCGCCATCCCCGCTGCTCCTCCAACTCGGGGGCTTCACGGGCCGCTCGGGCTTCGTGTCTTGGTGGAGCAGTCTCTTGGTCATCCAACGCAGCTGACGGAGCAGTCTCTTCGCGGCGTGGAGCAGCCTTCTGGTCGTCCAACGCAGCCGGCGGAGCAGTCTCTTCGCGGCGTGGAGCAGCCGTCTGGTCTTCCAGGGCAGCCGGCGGAGCAGTCTCTTCGCGGCGTGGAGCAGCCGTCTGGTCTTCCAGGGCAGCCGGCGGCCGGTCCGTCGCACCCTCCAGCTAACCGCCCGCCACAACAACGACAGGAACCACTTGACTAGGTTCATGGCCTCGGAGAGGCTGCGCACCCTGACGGCCTCCCCCTTCAGGTGGGAGGCTACCTGGGCCAGTTTGCGCAGCCGGGGGAAACTGCCGCGTCGCAGGCCGTGGCTGTCGCTGTCGTCATGGAGGCGTGTCTGGCGGCGCGCTGGCCGGTTGAGGCGCTTGCGCAGAATCGACCGGCGCTTGTCCTGTTGGCGGCTGCCGCCGTCGCCGTGGGCGTCGAGGCGGATCTCGCTGCGCGCTGCCCGGTTGAGGGCCCGAGCCCGGACCATCTCCGCGGTCTGACCGCCGCCCAGCTTGATGCTCGACCGGGCAGCCGCTCCGAGCTCCCGGCGCAGGCGCCTCACCGCGTCCGGCTTGACGGTGGCACCGGCTGGAACCGAGATGTGGAACGCCGCCGCCGGTATGGACTCGGCCGCCGCTCCAGGCCGACCGAACCGCACTCTGGGATCGCCGGAGAGCAGCCGGCGGATCCGCTCCCGGGCGGGATCGTCGCGGGCGGCGGGATCCTGGGGTTCGTCGACCCACACCACCAAGTCGTGCACGCTGCAGGCGAGCACCTGCTCGGCTGTCTCGATCTGGGCCTCGGGGTCGCCTTCCTGCACTGTCACCACATACTGGGGCACGGTGAAGCTCCGGCCGGCGCCCGCTCGGCGGAAGCCGTAGTGGGCGATTAGCTGGGACAGCTTGGCCTGCTGGAGCTCCAGGCTGTCCGACTCGGCCTGATCGGGCGCTGCGCCCGCCCCTTGGTGCCAGCAGAGCGCTTCTCGAGCCGGGACCAGCAGGGCGCCCAGGGTGTAGGCCCGGTATCCGAACTCGGTGTCCTCGGCTCCCCACTGTGTGAACGTCTCGTCGTAGCCGCCCACAGCCTCGAAGAGCGCGCGTGAGATCCCCAAATTCCCGCCCGTCACCGTCCGGAACAGGTCGTCGTCGTCGGAGGTGAGCTCGCGGGTTCGGGTCATGTGGAATTCGATCCACGCCGGGCGGTCGGCGGGGCGGTCCGCGAACAGCTCGGACAGCGCCCCCGGCCTCGTCCGCACCGCGTCGGCGTCGATTCCGTCCACCTCGACATGGGCCCGGAAACCCAGCGTGAGGGCGTCGTTGGCAGCATGGTGCCAGCGGGCGTGCTCGGCCAGCCATCCCGCTTCAGGCATCATGTCGCAGTCGAGGAAGACAAGAATCTCGTGGGCGGCTGCCCGGGCGCCGGTGTTGCGGGCCCGGGCCAGCCCGAAGCCACGGTCCTCCTGGTGCAGCACCCGCACGTTCAGCGGGCTGTCGCAGGGAGGGGCCAGAGACGTACGCGATCCGTCGTCCACCACCACCACCTCGAACAGCTCCCGCGGGTAGGTCTGCCCCTCGAGTGCGGCCAGGGTCAGGTCCAGAGCCTCGGGCGCCTCGTAGTAGGCGACGACCACGGACACCGGCAGCTGCGGCTCGAAGTCGTCCGCGAGCGCCACCGCGAGGTCGCGCCAGTTGTTGCCCCGCACTCGGGCAGGAGGCACGCCGCGGTGGTCCATACGCTCCACGAGCCTACGGCCCCGGTCGCGCGCGCCCGGTTACGGGCGGACTCATCCCGACAGGGACGCGGCCGTGACTACTCTGAAGTCGCCCGCCGATGCCAAGGGGTCGTCCAGAGCGCCAGCGGGAAGATAGTCGGGAGCCATGCTGGCTCGGACGATCACAAGGTCCGAGTCCTCCAGCTCGTCGAGACGGCTCTCGTCCAGGGCCCACACCGGAACGTCCAGGTAGTACGAGGCCCACCTCGGCGTGGGAAGCCCCGGACCCGTCCAGACCAACTCGGCCCGGCGGGCGTCCTCGGTGGTAGCGGCTTCCTCGAGTGCCTCCCCGAGGCGTGCCGGGTCGGAGAGGTAGCGGTCCCGGGTGCCGCCGGCCACGACCGCGGCTGCGGTGGCCGCGATGACGGCCCCGGCAACCCACACCGCTGGCCTGCGAAGGCGCGCCGGCATGACTCGGCCAGCCGCGTCGAGCAGCGATGCCAACCCAATCGTCACCGGTGCCAGCCAGGGGAAGTTCCAAAGCCGGTGGGTCCAGGCGCCCTGCTGGAAGCCGAACGTCAGCGTGGCCGCCATAGCCAGTGTGATTGCTGTGGGCACACGGGTGCGGCGGTCGATCAGTCCGGCCAGCAGCGCCGGCGCCAGCAGTACGCGCAGCCAGGGCGGCACCATCAGCTCATCGGAGGCGAAGCTCCACTGTCGCGACAGGAACTGCCCGAAGCCGAACGACTGGCCGCCGCCAGCGGCGTCGCGGCCCGTCCTCACAGACACCTGGTCGCTGAGCTCTGCGACACCGCTGCCGTTGAGCAACCACGCCGCGGTGATGATTGCACCCACGACAGAACCCACCACCAGTGCCGCCAGGGCAGGGGACCAGCCACTCGCCAACCATCTTCTAGGGCTCCGGAGCAATGCTTCCGTTGACACGGAGCCTGGGTCGTTAAGGCGCGAAGCGCGGCTGGCGAGAAGCCACAGCGCCAGCAGTGCGAGCGATGCCATTGCTATCCAGGACTGCGTCGCTGCCGCGGCCGCCAGCGCGCCGGTGCCGAGCAGGGCCCAGCGCGGCGGTCGCTGCGTGTTGCGGTGCCAGGCGACCGCCGCAGCCGACGCCACCAACAAAGAGAAGCCGACCCCGTTACGCCCGTAGACATAGAAGAAGCCCGTGGAGGCCATGGCGCCGACCGCGAGCAGGGTGGGTCCCCAGCGAAGGCCGCAGCCGCGCAGCAGCGCGGCCATGAAGGCGATCGTGACCGCGCCGATGCAGAAGGCGGCAATGCGCAGGGCTGCCAGATTGTCGCCCAGTATCCCTACCGACGCTGCTGCGATGAAGGTCTGCAGCGGCGGGTGGTGCGCATAGGACAGGGCCGCAACCGGAGGGTCAGAGCGGGGCTCGACATCGAAACCGGTCCTCACGTAGGGGTCGGTGCGGGCTCCGAACCCCGACTCCACCGGCCCCAGCTCCCAGAAGTTTCGAGCTTGAAGGCCGGCGCGGCCCACCAGCCGGCCGTCGTCGCTGTTGCCGAGAGGCAGGTCTAGGTCGGGCAGCCACAGGACCAAGACCGCCAGACACACCAGCGCCACTGCGGTCCAGCCCGACCACATCCGCGCCAGGACAGGTCTGAGGCTGGCTGGGATCGCTCGAAGTCTCGTCACGAGTCGTGCTGTGCTCTTGGGGCCCGGCGCTTCATTGAGGCGAATCGTCGCCCACTGCGGTAGCGGGCCCGCCGGGTCGCGTTCCATGTCTCCAGTTCGGCAACATCCTCGGGCCGCATCGGGTCCAGATGCTCGAGTACACGCCCTCGGATCGTGGGCCGCCACCGGGCGTCGCAGAAGTCGAATGTGGCGGTGTGCACCCTCAGCGGCCAGTCCGACTCGATCTTCTGCAGACCCTTGAGCCTGGACCTAATGAACCTGGGCAGTCCGTCGATTCTGCTGCGCGCGAACGAGAAGACATGGCCGTGGCTGAGGGGATCCCGCTCGAGATAGGCACGTGTGACGTCATTGTCATACGGAGCCCACTGCGGGCAGTGCCCGGGATCAACGACCGCTCGGACGACGTCCCTGCGGAGGCATTTCGGGCATTGGCGGCATGCACCTCCGTTCCGCTCCGTGCAGTAGAACACCTTCCCAGCCCGCATCAAGTCGAGTGAGAGCTCCATGGTGAGGAAGGCGCTGGCCCCGCAGACTGGAGAGAACACCGGTATTCCCACCGCGTTGAATGCGGACTGCCAGAAGTTTCCGGTGATTCCGTGCCAGTCCCGTGCCCTGAAGCGGTCCCAGTACTGGGTTCCTCCCCTGAGAAGAGTGCCTCCCAGAGTCGAGCCCATCAGAATGATGCCGAAGTCGTGGTCTGTGGCCATCAACAGCGTTGTGGCGAGCGCGCACGTCCACCCGTGCCAGCCTCCCGGCCTAGACACGTAACGCTGGTTGGTCGTCACAACCCGCCCGCGGTCCAAGCCCATGTCATGAACGACCCTGTGCGTGTCCGACGGCACTAGCCGTCCCTCCCGCCAGTGGGCCTCATGGACGACGTACGCCTCGGGAAAGATCGTGCGGACGGCGCTGGAGTCGATCCCTCCGCCGAACGACAGCGCCATGTTCGACCCCGAGTACATCTCGGCGCTGGAATCAACGTTGTCGAACCTGAACTGGTTCCTGAAGTTGGGGTTTCGGAAAGCTTCCTCCAGCCGAGGCGACACCGGCATCGGGAACACGACCCGCTCGCCTACGAACGGGTAGAAGATGATCAGGCACAGCAGGCCCAGCAGATCGGGATGAATGTCGGTAACGCCATAGTCGAACTCAATGTCCTCGCCCGAATAGGTGATCGTCGTGCCGGAGCCTTCCTCTCTCGGTCCTTCGGTCCGGTCACCCTCCTCCAGAACGGCGCGAAGGGCGGTCCTGCCCCCGCTGGACGTGAACTCGAACCTCAAGCCTCAGCCCAATGCCGCGTCGGCAGAGTTCTCGGCATCGGCCGAGCGTAGAGACGGGCCGCCGCACTTGCGGTGCGGGATCGGTCTCAAGGCCGCGGCCATCAGCAGCACCCATACGTAGGAGAACCACAGCACGAAGCTCTCGGTCACGTTCTCCACGAGCGCGAAGCCTACGACCGCGGCCCACATCCAAGAGTCGGCTCCGGGCCTGCGCCACAGGTGCAGGCCCGCGTTGCGGGCCGCCAGCACCACGATCACCGCGAACGGCACAGTTCCGATCAGGCCGAGCCCCAGGGCCACCTCCATCAGGCTGTTGTGGGCGCTGCCCCTGCGCAGCAGGGCATGGTCGAGGAGCTCGGTCACGTCCCAGAACGCGTAGAAGCCATAGCCGGAGACCGGACGCTGCTGGATCCGGTCCCACACCAGACTCCAGATGTTGCGGCGCTGGCTGAACGTCGTGGCGTCCCAGAAGGCGGCCAGCGCCACAAGGGAGCCGACGGCTGCGGCTCCAGCGGCTGCGGCCAGCGCAGCTGTTGCCGGGACGCGGCCCCAGCGGCTCCGGACCCGGTGGTAGCCGACGGGCACAGTCGCCGCGGCGACCGCGATCAGCAGGGCGATCCATGCCGTGCGGCTGCCCGCGCCGACCAGCGCGGCGATGCACAGCGCCGCGAGGCCTCCTCCCGCGATCCGGCCCCGCAGACCGCTCGTCGCCAGGTACCGGATCCCGACCAGAACGCCTAGGGCGGCCAGCGGGGCCAGGGAGTTGCGGTTCGTGTAAACGCCCTCCCAGTGGCGGTTGGAGTCGAGTCCCAGATCGGGCCGCAGCACAACCAGCACCATGCTGGCGGTGACCGCGACCCCGGTCACGCCGAACAGCACCGCTGCGGTGTCGTCGACATCGAGTTGGGCCACCACCCAGGCGAGCAGCGCCAGGCCCACGTACACCCCGGCCCGCCACGCGGTGGCGAAGGGCTCGACGCTCCAGACGGCCGAGACCACCGCGGCGAGCGAGTAGCACGCGATGGCGGCGCCGGCCGCCTTCTGCGAAGCGGCAAGCGGTGGGCGGACCGATCCCATGAAGCCGGTCGCGAACAGCACCGCCGATGCGATGGCCGCGGCCGCGAAGAAGGGCCACACGGCTGGGTCCTCCCACCGGCCGGAGCGGTCGAGCACGCTCTTCGAGAACAGGAACACGGGCCCGTTGGTCAACACGATGACGACGGTCGCCACCAGGGCCACTCGGAGCAGGCGGGTCATTGGCGCCGCTGGCCCCACGTTCGGAAAGTGAGTCACTGCAGCCACTGAGGGATCGGCGCCTGCATCCGGGATCCGATCACAAGATGCCGGCGAAGGCGAGGTCCAGTCCCTCGCGGGCATCCGCGGCGCGACCGGTGAAGTGCGACTCGTCGACGTCCCAGGTGTGGTTGTCGCCGTGTCGCACCCGCAAGTAGCCCCGACCGTGGGTGCGGTAGATCCTTCCGCCGATGCAGGTCACGTCGCGGGCCAGGTCGGTGTCGACATGGCGGGGCACCCGGCGCCAGCCCCCGGCCTGTGCCAGGTCGTGCCGGGAGATGAGCATGGCCCCCCCGCTCACTCCCGGATAGCCGAGGTAGCGCTCCCCGCGGCGTCCGAACATCCGCAGGGTGCGGTCCTGGCCGGCGACGTACACGTACTCCGCGCCCTTGGCCACCAGCTCCGCCTGCGAGTACTCGTGGGCCAGCACCAGGTCCCACAGATGGTGCGGGCTGTAGTAGTCGTCGTCGTCGAGCTTGGCGAGCAGGGTGCCGGTGGAGGCCGCCACCGCGGCGTTGAGCACCGCCCCCAGCGGCTCGGTGGAGGCGATTGGGGCGACCCGCACCGCAACGCCCGCCGCCTCGACGGCCCGGGCGATGGCGTCGTCGGCGAAACCGCCGCCGTGGGGCGCTAGCACCAACTCGGTGGCGGGATAGGTCTGGGCTGCCACGGAGGCCACGGCCGCTTCGAGGCGTTCGGGCCGGTTGGTGGCCAGCAGAACCGAGACCGTGGGCGGGGAGGCCTCCCGCCCGGCTGCGGCGATGACCTGGCGGGCCCGGGCCCGCAGCGAGTGGTTGCGCAGCGCTGCGCGGCGCATTTCGATGCTGATCGCCTCGCGCTCGTGGGCGTCGGCGTCGGCGATGCGGTCGCCGTCGGCCATGAGGTTGTGCAGCTCTTCTCCCAGCAGCACTCGCAACTCGGGGTCGTGACCACCGATGCGAACCACCGCGCCGGTGGCGGCCCGCGCCGCCAGCGCCGCGGCCCGAAGGGCCGGTTCGGACTCGCCGGTCACATCCGACGCGAGGACCGGCACGGCGTCGGGGGGCCTCCAACCGATCGGGTTTACCGACAGCGGATCGAATGCCGGGACCGACAGCTGCTTCGGAGCCGACGACAGAACCACTATGGCGGCACCGGGCTGGGCGCCCCTGACAGTGCCGGGGGCGTCGATGACCACCACGTCGGCGTGCTCGGACCCGGATGCGGGCATCACTCGCCCCGAGGCCGCGAACACGGCCTGCGCCCGCGGCCCGTCGGTGGCGATCTGCGCGCCGAGGGGGTATAGGGCCCTGCGGTGCCGGCCCGCGGCCCGGTCCCGGGCGAGCCCGGCCAGCCGCCGGGTCCGCAGCCGCAGGGCCCGAGCCAGCCACCGGGCCAGCGGACGGGCCTGGCCGGGGTTCTGCACCACTCGGCGGGCCCCGCTCGGCCTCTTAGAAGCCGGCGAACTGGAAGTCACGGCCCTGCCTCATGTCGTTCGAGCGCCCCAGGAAGAAGTTGTCGTCGATGGTCCAGGTGTGCTCGTCGCCGTGGCGAACCCGCAGATACCCGGCTCCGTGGGTCCAATAAATGTTGCCGCCCACCTGGACCACGTCGCGGGCTAGGCAGATGTCGACGCTGCGGGGGACTCTCCGCCAGCCTCCGGCGGCGTCCAGGTCCTGGCGGGAGATCAGGAGCACCCCGCCGGAAACCACCGGATGGGGCACGAAGCGCTCCCGCATCTTGTCTACCCGCACCGTGCTGTTTCGCTGCGACAGGTAGACGTACTCCGCGGCCTTGGCCACCAGCGTCGCTCCCGAGTACTCGCGGGCCAGCACCAGGTCCCAGACATGGTCGGCGCTGTAGTAGTCGTCGTCGTCGAACTTGGTGAGCAGAGTCCCCGAGGAGGCCGACACAGCCGCGTTGAGCACCTCTCCCAGCCTCTTGTTCGCCTCCACCCTTACTATCCGCATCTCGCAGTCAAGACTCGCCGCGACGGCCCTCACGGCAGCGTCGGAACCGAATCCGTCGCCGTGCAGCGCCACCACGAGCTCCAGCCGCGGGTAGTTCTGGGCCCGGACAGCGTCCAGCGCGGCGTCGAGCAGTTCGGGCCGCCGGGTGGCGAGCAGCACCGACACCTCCGGGGGCGGCGCCTCGATGCCTCGCGTCTGGAGGATCTGGCGGCCGCGGGCCCGCAGTGAGTGGTCGCGCAGGGCCAGCCTGCGCATGGCGATGCTGAGCTGCTCGCGCTCGCCGACGTCCGCTCCGGATACGGCGTCGCCGGACATGAGATCGTGCAGTTCGGCTCCCAGGCACTCGACCAGAGCGGGATCGCTTCGGGTGAGTCGCACCAGAACGCCTGTGGCGGCCAAGGCGGCCAGCGTGCCGGCCCGTTGGGCGGCATCGCCCAGGCCTGCGCCCGAATCCTCGATGTGGTGCAGTCTCCGCAGGTTGTTGATCAGGTTCCTTTCAAGGTGCAGGAACGGCGGCGCGGTTGAGGGAGGCTGCCACACCGACTGCAGTGTGGCCGACGCCTGCTCGTGCTCGGGCTTCCAGTCGACCGGATTGATGGCGGTCGGGTCGAACGCGGGCACCGCGAGCCGGAGGTGCAGCTCGCTGAGAACGGCCACCGCGGGCCGCGACGCTCCGTTGGCGGCCGTCTCCAGGGCCTGGCCGGCCTCGTGCGTGTCGACGACCAGCAGATCGATGTGACGATTGCCGGTGGGAGCGCCCACACGGGCTGACGCGGCGAACACTGCAGCGGCCCGATCCCCGAAGGCGGCTATCTCCGCTCCCAGGGGATATCTCGCCAGGCGCGAGCGGTCGATTCCGGGAGGTGCCTGCATCGCTCGCCTCGCCGTGGCTCGACGACGCGCTGCGCCGACCAGCCATGTCAGCAGGCGCCAGGCGTCTTTGGGGCGGCGGACCCTGGCCGCCCTGCCCAGCACGGCCCTCGCATAGCGCACCAGCTTGCCGCCGACGGCCGCAGCCGCCGCGGCTCTCGACCGCTGGCCGGTCTCACCGCCGCTGTCCCGCGCTGGCCGCGGGTCGGCCTCGAGGGTCCAGCCGTCCAGGTCGACAACCTCGCCGACCTCCTCGACCCGCACACCGCGGCGCAGGGCGCGCTGCAGCGCCCACGAGCGCGTGATCGTGGTCCGGTGGCCCGACTTGAGCCGGGCTTGTCCGGCCGCGGCGGTGCCCAGCTGCCGGCGCAGGCGTCCGATCATGAAGGATGCCACCGGTGCACCGGCGGGGATCGTGATGTGGAAGCGTGTCGAACCGAACTCGGCCGCAGCCCCGCCCGCGGGGCCGAAGCGGACCCTGTGGTCCGGGTCGAGATGGCTGTGAAGCCAGTCGAGCCCGCCGTCGGGATGCTCCTCGACCCACACGGCGAGGTCTCTCACCTTGCTCGCCAGCACCCGCTGCACGGTCTCCAGGATCTCCTGCTGGCTGGCGCCGTCCGTCGGGACGCTCACCACGAACCTGGGCACTGCGAAGGACCGGCCGTCGGTGGCACCGCGGGGTCGCCCGTGCGGTATGAGGTTCAGGAGCTTGCCCTGCATATGGGCCAGGCTGAGCTTCTCCTCCTCACTGATCCGGGCGCCGGGACCCTGGTGCCAGCACAGAGCGCCCCTGTCGGGCGCCAGGACCGCCCCCAGTGCCAGCGCCCGGTATCCGAACTCCTGATCCTCGGCTCCCCACTGGTTGAAAGACTCGTCGAACCGGCCCGCCGCCGCGAAGAAGTCGGCGGAGACGCCCAGGTTGCCGCTGGTCACCGCCCGGAAGATGTGGTCGTCGCCGGTAGTGAGGAAGTCGGTGCGGGCCATGCGACTCTCTATCCACTGGGGTTCTTCGACCGGACGCTCCGCAAAGAGCGCCGCCAGCGATCCAGGCCTCGAGCGCACCGCCTCCGCGCTGATCCCGGACACGTCGACGTGCTTGCGGAACCCCAGCGTCACCACGTCGCATGCGACGTGGTGCCATCGGGCGTGAGACTTGAGCCATTCGGCCTCGGGCACCATGTCGCAGTCGAGGAACAGCAGGATCTCGCCCGAGGCCGCCTGGGCGCCGTTGTTGCGGGCACGGGCTGCGCCGAACCCCCGATCAGGCTGATGGATCACCTTCACGCGCAGCGGCGTGGGCTCATCGAGGCGCAGCGGGGTCGACGAGCCGTCGTCCACCACGATCACATCGAAGAGCTCGCGGGGGTAGGTCTGGCGCTCGAGGCCCGCCAGCGTCAACGCCAGCGCCTCGGGTGCCTGGTAGTAGGGGATCACGACGCTGACGCGCAGATCCGGCTCGAAGGCGTCGACGGGCGCCACGGGCAGCGAGCGCCAGTCATTGCCCCGCACACCGGCCGGCGGGGGCTTGGTGCTCATCGGCCGGGGTCTCCGGGTACGGCGCGTGGGGCCGGCTGGTGCGAACTCAACACAGTGACAATCGTAGGATGAGGTTCGTGGACGACGCGACCTCAGCCGCCCCCGGGCCCGAGCGGCCCGTGAGCGCAGCGAACAAGAGCGGGGAACCCCACGATGCCCGCCGCCTCGTCGATCTGACGGCCGCGCCCTCTGTCGGGTCGTACTTGCGCGACGTCTGGCGCCGCCGCGAGTTCGCGGTGGTTGTGCCGGCCCAGGATCTGCGCGCCCAGAACATGGACACCGCTCTGGGCCAGCTGTGGCACTTGCTGAACCCGGCCCTGCTGGTGGCGGTGTACTTCCTCATCTTCGGTGTGTTGCTTGACACCCGCCGCGGGGTGGACAACTTCCTGGGCTTCCTGATAGTGGGCGTGGTGCTGTTCCATCTGATCCAGCGGGTGGTGCAGGACGCGGCGGTGTGCATCGTGCGCAACCTGAGCCTGATCCGATCCATCCAGTTCCCCCGCATCCTGCTGCCGCTGGCCACAGTGAACGGGCAGACCCTTGCGTTCGTGCCCGCGCTGGCGGTAGCGCTGCTGACCTTGCTGGCCACCGGGGAGCGTCCCACGCCTCGATGGCTGCTGCTGGCCGCGGTGCTGGTTGCGGTGTATGTGTTCAACCTCGGGGCCGCGCTGGTAGTGGCCCGGGTCGGAGCGTCGGTGCGGGACCTCCAGAGGCTGCTGCCGCACCTGCTGCGCTTGCTGTTCTATGCCTCGGGGGTGATCTTCAGCGTCGAGGCTTTCGTATCCAGCGAGGCTTGGCGCAGGGCCTTCGCCATCAACCCGGTGTACGACATCATCACCTGCGCCCGCTGGTGCCTGATCGGCACGGCCGCCGACCGGTCGGTGGTGATCGGGCTGGTCGCCTGGTGCGCGGTGCTCCCCGTGGTCGGCTTGCTCGCATTCCGCCGCGGGGAGAGGAGGTTCGGGTCGTGACCGCGCCCGGCCCGGATGTGACGGTGCGGCTCGAGGATGTCCATGTCCACTACCGGGTGTACGAGGACCCCGCCGCGGGCTTCAAGCAGAACTTCTCGCAGGGGCGGCTGCGAAGGCAGTTCAGCATCATCAAGGCCGTGCGCGGTGTGACTCTCGACCTCCACGAATCCGAGACTCTGGGCCTCGTCGGCGCCAACGGGTCGGGGAAGTCGACCCTGCTGTCGGCCATGACCGGCCTGCTGCCGCTGGCGTCGGGCACCATCCGGGGCCGGTCCCGCCCGTCGCTTCTCGGGGTTTCCTCGGCTCTGAGATCGGCGCTGTCGGGCCGGCGCAACATTCTCATCGGCGGCCTGGCACTGGGCTTCACTCGGGCCGAGGTTGAGAGCCGGATGGACGAGATCATCGATTTCGCGGGCCTGCGAGACGCCATCGACCGTCCCATGCGCACGTACTCGTCCGGGATGCGGGCCCGGCTGAACTTCGCCATCGCCACGGCCCGCATCCCCGAGATCCTGCTGATCGACGAGGCGCTCGCGGTCGGCGACGAGGACTTCCGAATCCGCAGCGCCAATCGCATCGACGAGGTTCGCGCCGCGGCGGGCTCGGTGGTGCTGGTCTCCCACAACATGGCGGAGATCGAGCGTTCCTGCAATCGGGCCGCGTGGCTTGACGGCGGTGTGCTGAGGGTGGTGGGCGACCCTGACGAGGTCGTGTCCACCTACCTGGCCTCCTATTCGTCGAGCCGCCCGCGCTCTTCGGGCTGAGCGGCCCGGGTGCGGCCGGCCAGGAAGCCGGCGCCCCAGCAGATGTGCATCACCGCGAAGGCGGCCGCGGCTCGGGCCCGGTCGCGCCAGTCGGGCAGCGCGCTGCCGAGCCGGGCCGCAGCGATAGCGCAGGCTGCCGCGTAGATCGCCGGCACCACCGCGCCCCGCGACCGCCGGTGGGCCAGTTCGGCCGCCGACGCGGCCAGGCCGGCCACCAGCGTCGGGGCGGCCAGTTGGCGGGCTCGCAGCGATCGGGGATGGCGCCTCAGCATCTTCCGCTTCCACGTGCCGTAGGAGAAGTACTGGCGGGCGAGCCCGGCGTAGTCGGCGCGGGGGATGTAGTCGACCACCAGGCTGGAGTCGAGCCACACCGTGTGGCCCTGCTCGCACAGGCGCCAGTTGAGCTCGTAGTCCTGGTTGCGCTCGAGGGTCTCGTCGAAGCCGCCCACGGAGTTGAGCGCGTCGCGGTTGAATACTCCCAGGTACACGGTGTCAGCCGGCCCGTCGTAGGAGCCCTGGCGGAAGGCCGCGGGGCCGCCCCCGAAGGGCGAGGACATGGCGGCCGCGATGGCGCCCCGCGGGCCGCCGGCGCCGACGGGACGCTGCACGCCGCCCACGTTGGCCGCCCCGGTGCGAGCCAGGGTGGCCACAGCGCGCTCTACGTAGTCGGGCGGGAGCCGCGACTGCGCGTCCACCCGGGCCACGACCTGGCCCTTCGATGTCGCCACCGCGATGTTGAGGCCGGCCGGCGTGGTCCCTGCGGGGTTGTCCACGACCTGCAGCGGAATCTCGAGGGTGGTGTCGGCTAGCACCTGCCGGGTGCCGTCGCTGCTCGGTGCCACTGCAACGGTCACGTCTATCAGACCGCGGTACGTCTGGGTTCCGACCGCTCTGAGGCAGTCTCCGAGCATGTCGGCGCAGTTCCGAGTCGGCACCACCACCGACACATGGGGCAGGCGGTCGCCGCCGTGCCCGGGTCCGCTCATCGGCCTGATCGGCGGGCCATCACGAAGATGCTCTTGACCATGATCTCCCAGTCGAGCACCGGCGACCAGTTCACAACGTATTGAAGGTCGTGGCCCAGCTTGTAGGCGGCATCGGTCTGGTAGTGGCCCTCGGTCTGGGCGAGGCCGGTGATTCCCGGAGGGATGTCATGGCGCCTGCCGTATCCGGCGATCGTCTCCTCGAGGCGGGCGACCAGTTCCGGCCGCTCCGGGCGGGGTCCGACCAGCGACATCTCCCCGGTGACGATGTTCCACAGCTGGGGGAGCTCGTCGAGGCGGGTGCGGCGGAGCCAGCCCATGCCCTCTATCACCCTGGGATCTTCCGGGGCGGCCGGCGCCGGTCCGGCGCGCTCGGCATCGCGGGTCATGGTCCGGAACTTCAGCATCGTGAAGGCTCGACCTCTCCTCCCGACCCGCTCCTGGCGGTAGAGCACGCCGCGACCGGCTCGCACCCGCACATACAGGGCGACGGAGATCGCCAGAGGCACCGCCACCGGGGTCGACACCAGCAGGTAGACGAGGTCGAGGAGGCGCTTGAAGCGCAGTCGGCACGTCGGCAGAGCGTGGGCGCGCAGAGCCACGAAGGGCATCCCGCCGATCTGGCGCGTCCGCTGCAGCCCCAGCAGGGTGTCCGAAGGCGTGATGCGCCGGTATACGCCGACTCGTCGGCCCTCCAGCTCGCTGAGAGGCTCGGGATAGATCGTGTCGAGGGGCTGGCCGGAGAGGAGCAGCAGATCGGTTGCGCCGGTCCGGTTGACCTCTGCGACGATGTCGGAGGGATCTCCGGAGACCCCGGCGATCGCCGCGGCCGGCTCCGACTCTCCCAGATGGCGCCGGGCCGCCTCGACGTCGTCGGAATCCCCCATCAGCAGGACGTGGGGCCGGCCGAAGCGGCGCGTCCTCACCCGGCGGGCCAGCCAGCGGTTGAACGACACCACGAGGCTCGCCGCCGCGGCCAGCACTACCAGGTTGCCCCGAGGCATCAGATAGCGGCCGGAAAGCAGCGTGACGGTGGCATCGGCCCCCACGGACAGGAGGGTGAGCAGCGTGGCCCGCGGCAGCCAGGGCGGCCGGCCGAGCCGCTGCTCGTACTCGTACAGGCCCCCGAAGTAGTAGATCGCCATGTGCAGCCCAGTAGCGATGGCGAAACCCGCCGCGTAGTGCGACAGCGGATAGGTGGGCCAGTCAAGCCCGAAGCGAGCGGTCGTGATCGCGGCCATGAGCCCGAACAGCGTGACCGCGTCGATCACGTACAGATAGCGGAATCCCAGCCTTCGCAGGATCGGGGTTGCGGGTCTCGTGCTGGTGCCGGTCCTCACGGGGATCGCATCAGGGGCGGCAGGGCCACGCCGGCGTCGAACGCGCCCGGCGCCGCGGCCAGCTGCCACACGAACACCGCCATCCGGCCCCGGTTCACAGGCTCGTAGGGGTCGAAGTCCGTCGGGTCGTAGTCGACCGGCCCAAACTCCGCGTCCGCCCAGATGCGATGCTCCACCATCCATCGAGCGGCCTCGAGGTAGTGGGCGTTGATGCCGATGTCGCGGAACGGTATGGGATGGTTGCTGTAGGTGCGTCCCGCGAAGCGCCACAGGAAGGCAGCCAGCTGCGACGCCTTGAGCGGCTCCCTCGGGCAGAACAGCAGTACGGGGTCGCGGCTGCATCCCAGGGTGATGTTCCGGTCCACCATCCATCCCACGGCCTGCGAGTAGTAGCTGTCGGGCTCGACGTCGTGGAAGGTCAAAGACCCGTCGACCGACTCCGGCTCGCCCGCGAAGCGCCACAGGAACGTGGCGAACTGGGCTCTCGTAAGCGACCGCTCCGGCGAGAACGTCGTCGGGGTGGTACCCGTCGTGAGCTCGTTGTTGAGCATCCATGCCACCGACTGCGCGTAGGGCGCGTCCCAGGCGACGTCGGTGAAGGGGACGGTGTGGACGTTGTAGCCGTCGCCGGTGTGGGAGCCCTGAAGCACGAGCTTGGTGGACAGCGGGGGCCGGCAGCCCGGCGTGCTGCTGCATCCCAGCACCAGCGCGTAGTAGAAGCGGTAGCCGTAGGGCTCCCCGTCCTCGTTGCGAACTTCCACCGTGCGCTCGGATCCCACGACGGTCACCAGGGCGTCGTTGATGCGGCCCGACGGTCCTGGGCCCGCCATGTAGATCTCGACGATGTCGCCGACGTCGAGGTCGGCGAAGGGATAGTCGGCGAGCCACTTGCTGATCTGCTCGCCCGCATAGGTGCGGTCCCAGGAGTTGTTGGGGTTCTGGGGGTCGCCGTTCGCGTCAGGTGCGGCGTCGTAGGGGTCTGGCTTGGCCAGCAGGTAGGACACGGGGTCTCGCCTGGGCTCCTCGTTGGCCGCGGTGTGGCCTCCGTTGGACGAGCCGTAATAGCCGACTATCACCTCGCGCTGGTCCTCGTCGGTCGGCTTGTAGGTGAGCACGGTGTCGTTGGTGGCGTCCACCTCGCGTGTCCAAGCGTCGTGGCCCTGCTCCCGTTCGAAGTCCCAGGCCTTGTACTCCTGGTCGCGCGTCGACGCGTACAGGTCGAACGGGGCGGCCCATCTGGCCCGCTCGCGCATGATGGCCGTCGCGTAGCTGCGGGCCGCGACGGCCTGGGCCTTCAGGGCTTCCGCCGGCCAGCTGTGGGGAACCTCGTCGAGGCCGTAGAGGTACTGCTGCATGGTCAGGTCGCCGACCACGAGGCAGTACGCGTTGTCGCTGCGGCTGCCGCAGTTGGCCACGCCCCCGGCCGCCGGGGTGAGCTGGAACTGCCCGTGGGCGTAGCGCTCCGCTCCGTTGACGGTGTTGGAGACCCTCACGGGCTCGCCGTCTTTGAAGCTCACCGTCAGCACCGTGCCGCTGCAGAAGCCCCGGCACCAGTCGATGTTGCTCGAGTTGATGTGCCAGCCGCCGTCGCCGCGGCGCACGGTCAGGGTGTTGACGGTCGTGTCCAGGAACCGGCCGTCCACGGCCACCGTCAGCAGCCCGGCGGGCCTGAACACGGTGGTGTTGTGGACCGCGATGCGCACATCGACGTCGTCGGGCACCAGGTCGGGATCGGTGGCCAGGTCGGTGCCGTCGTAGTAGAAGGCGAGGATCTCATCGTAGGTGAGCCCTGCTTCGGCCCGTCCGAGGGCGCCGTACTGGCTCAAGCCGGTTCCGTGCCCCCAGCCGCCGCCGATGAAGGTGAAGTCGTCGGCGCTCGGCCCGTGGGGGTGGGCCGCGGCCGGCGCGGCGATAGAGGCGAAGAGGACCGCCGCGGCCGAAACCACTGAGAGCAGCGAACGAATGGGATGGAAGAGCATCAAATACTACCGTCTCGTGTCAGCCGCCCGCTGGACCGGGAGCCTAGCGCCCCTCAGGTGGGTTCGGGCGGAACCGGGACCGGTGCCCGGAGGCGGGCCGCCGCGGGTTCGCGGCCCATCGTTCAGGCCCGAGTGGCCCGAGAGCCGCCGCCGGCGACATGGCGGAGGTAGGCGTCCACCACCTCGTTGGGATCTCCCGCGGCGCGCAGCAGCCCGCCGTCGAGCCACCCGACGCGATCGCAGAGCCGGCGCACCAGCGCGGTGTCGTGCGACACCAGCACGATGGTCGTGCCCCCGGCGCGGAGGCTCTCCATGTGGTGCAGGCACCGGTGCTGGAACTCCTCGTCGCCGACGGCGATGACCTCGTCCACGAGCAGGATCTCCGGGTCCACGTTCACGGCCACGGAGAAGCCGAGGCGCATGTACATGCCGCTGGAGTAGATCTTCACCGGAGCGTCGATCTGGTCGCCGACACCGCTGAATTCGATGATGCCGTCCATGGCGGCGGCCATCTGGCGCCGGCCGAGCCCGAGCATGGCCCCGTTGAGGAAGACGTTCTCACGCCCGGTCAGCTCGGGATGGAAGCCGGACCCGAGCTCGAGCAGGGCCGACAGCCGGCCCTGGGCCGCGATCCGGCCGCTGGTGGGGCGGTGGATCCCGGCCATGAGCCGCAGCAGGGTGGACTTGCCGCTGCCGTTGTGCCCGACGAGGCCGAAGAAGGAGCCCCTGTCGATGGCGAGCGAGACGTCGCGCAGCGCCCACAGGTGCCTGACGTCGCGGCGGCCGAAGCGCAGCACCGCCTCCTTGATCGAAGTCGGGCGGTTCAACTCCAGCCGGAAACGCTTCGACACCTCGGCCACCTCGACGGCCGGCCCCGCGGATCGGGCCGGTTCGCTCACGGCTCCTCGCTTATCGCCATGGAGCGGCGCCGGAAATAGACCAGGCCCGCGACGAACGACACAATGGCCCACGCGGCGGCCGTGGCCAGCTCCCGCGGGTCGGGCGCCTCCAGGAAGTAGACCGCGTCCCGGGCCACGGCCACGACCGCGTTGAGGGGATTCAGTTCCACAATTCGCGCGATGGGCAGTCCGTACGCCCTCTCGGGGACGATGTCGGGGGTGTAGACGATCGGCACCATGAAGAACCCGACGCTCAGCACGATGGTGCTCAGATGCTGGATGTCGCGGTAGCGGGCGTTGAGGACCGACGCCGCGAAGCCGAGGCCGAGCGCGAACATGGCCGCCAGCACCATGGCCACCGGCAAGAAGACCAGCGTCCAGGACACGTTCACCAGCGCGGCCATGATCAAGACGAGCACCAGGGCCTCCATGCTGCTCTGCAGCAGGGTGGCGGCCGCGCCTCCGATGATCGCCGTCTCCGTCGGGAAGTAGATCTTCTTGCGCAGCTCGCTGACGCCGTCCATCCAGCGCATGGAGCCGTTGACGATTGTGTAGAAGACGTTCCACACCACGAGCCCGGAGAACAGGTACAGGGCGAACACCTCGGCCCGTCCGTTGGCGGTGACCGGCGCGGTGGCCCGGTAGATCACCCCGAACACCAGGCTGTAGACGGCCACCGTCGTCAACGGCTTGAGGAGCGACCACAGCCAGCCCAGGACGTTGCGCTTGTAGAGCGCCTTGGTCTCGCGCTCCGCGAAGCTGCGGACCAGCCTCGCGCTGGTGCGGGCCGCGGGCGACAGCCTCAAGGCGGGACGGAGGCCGAGGTGGTTAACCGCCATAGTCGCCATGGATCATAGGATGAAGCCGAGACCGACCATGGACCGCGAGTTCACCGCTGCGACCCTGCAGAGTCTGGGCCTTCGGGCCGACACCCGGCTGCTGGCGGTGTGCGCCGGCACCGACGACTGGGAATTGCTGGCCGGGTTGGGCTTCACCGACGTGGTCGTCTCCAACCTGGACGAGTCGTTCTCCCCACTGGTGCCCGAGGCGGTGTGGTCCTACCAGGACGCCCAGTCGCTGACCTTCGAGGACCGCTCCTTCGACTGGGTGTTCGTGTCTGAGGGCCTGCACCACTGCGGCTCGCCCCACCGGGCGCTGCTGGAGATGTACCGCGTGTGCCGGGTGGGTCTGGTCGCGATCGAGGCCCGGGACAGCGCGCTCATGCGACTGGCCGTCCGCTTCGGCATGGCCGACTCCTTCGAGCTGGCCGCGGTCATGCACCAGGGCTTCAGGGCCGGGGGTCTGGACAACACCAGCGTTCCCAACCACGTGTACCGCTGGACCGAGGCCGAGGTGATGAAGACCCTGCGGTCCTACGATCCCACCGGCGAGATCCGAGTCGAGTTCCGCCACGGGCTCCGCCCGCCCACCGATGAGGCCACCGGAGCGCGGCGGCGGTGGGCGGGACGCCTGGCCCGGCCCGCGCTGGCCGCGCTGTGTGCGATCTCCAAGCGCCAGTGCAACCAGCTGGCCGTCATCGCCCGGCGCCCCACCGAACTGTACCCGTGGCTGAGGCGAGTCGACGGACGGGTGGAGTTCGATCCCCGCTACGGAGCCTGATCAGGGAGTCTCGCAGTCCCGCTACGGAGCCTGATCAGGGAGTCTCGCAGCCCCGCTACGGAGCCTGATCAGGGAGTCTCGCAGCCCTGTCCGGGTCCGGGAACGCTCGTGCCTGCCGGTGGACGGCATTCGTAGACCCTGACGTAGTCCACCACGAACTCTGCCGGGAACGCCGTCGTGTCGGGGACCTGGTGGCCTGGCCAAGTCTCCAGGGCCCAGTTGCCGACGGTGTTGTTGATGACGATGAAGAACGGCACATCGAATGGCGCGTACGGGCTGTCCACCGGCTCTTCGCTCTCCTTGGGACGTGAGAACCAGTCGCTTTGCGGCACGGTCAGGACCCGCCGATCGTCTACGTAGAACCGGATCGATGCGGTGTCCCACTCGACCGCGTACAAGTGGAACGACTCAGCCGGATTGACCGGCAGGTTTGTCAGCGTGAACGGGTTGTCGAAGGGGTATCCCATGTGGACGACGTGATGGACGCCCCATCCGGGTCCTGGCAGTTGCGCGTCGATCTGGCCCCGGGGGTTCCCGCCCCGGCCGATGTTGGCCCCCTCGGCGATGTCGATCTCCCCTCCGGCCGCGTCGTTGCCGTAGGGCGAGTTGCGAGGGCGCATCCAGTACGCGAAGAACGTCCCGTGCCCCTGCGGCAGCCTGCCGAGCAACTCGATCCGGCCGTAGGTGAAGCTCTGGGTGCTGTCCACCCGTCCGGCAGTGAAGTCTCTCAGCTGGAACTCCCCCGGCGTGAAGGCCGTCAGTGGACCGAACTGATTGCCGCTGCCCGTCCACGTGTTGGTGCCGGCGTACCGCTCTCGCAGCGTTCGCAGGTGCAGCATGCCGTCGGAGACGTGGACGTTCTCGGGGCGGTCGGTGTCGCAGGCGAGGTACACCGGCGGGCAGTTGTTGATCGCCTTCCACTTGGAGGCGTCCACCGAGGTGCCGCTGAACTCGTCCGACCAGGCGAGTTGCCAGTCGTTGCCGCTGTGGACGCCCCTGCTGCTCATCGGCCAGCTGATGAGCACCTCGCTGCTCGCGACGCTGTGGTCCCCGGACAGGACGATCTTGGCCAGGTCGAACGGCCCGTGCACCTGCTTGCGGAGCGTGAACTCGGCCACGCCTGCGCCGTCGGTCCTGGCTCGGCCCGCAATCGTGCCGTCGATGTGGATCTCCAGCGCCTGGTCCGCCAGCGGAGTCGTGCCGTCGACCACTCGCGCGGTGATCGTTCTGGCTGCGCCCGCGTGCGGCCTGTCGGGGCTCACCGAGACGGTGATGCGGCGGGATTCCGGCGACTGCCAGAACACGCCGACCGGACGCGACACGACGTCGGTGGTAGCGACCTGCACCTGGACGGAGTCGTAGCCGCCCCCGTTCGGCGACCCCATCGGGGCGCTGTAGGTGAACGTCGCCCGACCGCTGCGGTCGGCGATCACGGTGCCTCGGCCGGCAGCGTCAATGATGAACCTCAACCTCGCGCCGAACAATGGAATGCCTTCGAGGTCCGTGACGGTGGCGACGATCCTGACGCCTTCGCCGGCCGTCGGTCGCGGGTCGTCGACTTGGACGGCCACAACCGGCGTGACGTCGGTCAGGTCGACGGCGGGAATCATGGCTCGTGCCAGGAAGGTGGCCATCTGGGCTCGGGTGACGGGCCGTTGCGGGCAGTAGCGCAGCGGGTCCTGGCTGCAGCCGGCGGTGATGCCGGCCGCGGCGAGGGCGTTGATGTTCGGGGTGTGGCTGCTGTCGTCGTCGATGTCCGCGAAGCCTGCGGACTCGGCCGGCTCGAGGCCGAAGGCGCGTGTCAGGAACGACGCCATCTGTGCTCGGGTGACTGATTTCTCGGGGCAGTAGCGCAGCGGGTCGGTGGCGCAGCCGACGGTGATCTCAAGCTGCGCGAGGCGCTCGACATGACCCGCCCACCGATGGTCGGCCGAGACGTCGGCGAATCTGGAGTCCTGCACCTGGGGCGGGTCTGCGTCCTCGAGGGCGCGGATCAGCCACACCGCCATCGTGGAGCGTTCGATCGGCTCGGTGGGGCAGAACCGGCCGTCGCCGCAGAGGGTGCCATCGAAGAGGCCCTGGGCCGCGAGCGCGTCGATGGCGGGCCTGTGCACGCCGCCGGCGACATCGGAGTAGGGGTCCTGCTGAGCAGATCCGGGGTCCTGCTGTGCTGTCGCGCCCGGTGCCGCCGCTACTGCGGCTGCGACCAGCGCTGCGACCGCAACGAGGGCCGCAAGCCGCGCGTGCCCGCGGCCCGCCAGCTTGGATGACTTGAGGCTCCGGGAGGGGGACAGCGACATTCGAGCTTCCAAGAAGAGACGACCGGGGCGACGCTATAACACGGTCTGGCCTGCTTCAAGTCGGTGCCCGTCCACCTCCGCCATGAGTAGCGTCAGAAATACCCTCTGACCTTTATAGACATAAGTTGAACACAACTTGGAACGTGCGCGGACAGACCCTCCGCGCGCTCGCAGATCGCTGACGTTGCAAGGGAAATCCAACCCGTCTCGGATCAATCCGCGCTGCCTCTCAGTTAGCACTGTAGCTATCAGAGACAGGAGCGGCGACTCCGCTTCATCCGCTCATCGGCGCGAGTCGATAGCGCCCTACGTTGGGGGGTCAACTCCCTGGACGCGGGGTCGCTGGGGCTGTTTCGAGGCTGGATTGTCGGTGACCGACCACAAGCCCGACAACACGCCCACCCCAAGGGACTATCAACTCCTATTCTGAGTATTTTCTCCCTTTATTAGTAGCCGATGCCGATATGCTCGGGAGTGTGGCGGAGTACCGGCGCCATCATGTGGACACTCTCGTTGAGCGTTTGGCGGAACCGCCGCAGCGGCTCATTGCCGTGTTCGGCCCGCGGCAGACGGGCAAGACGACCGCAGTCCGCCAAGCGCTTGCGTCTTCGGCACTGCCCTGCCGGCGGGAGGCGGTGGACATGCCTGGCGAGAGCGGACCTGGGCTGGCGCCCGGGCCGCCGGCCGAGGACGGCGGCTTGGCGATGCTTCCGGGCGCGGTGCGCGACCGACAATGGTTGGTGGAGACCTGGGAGGCCGGCAAGCGACTGGCGTGGGACTCCGAGCGGGGGTTCGTCCTCGTCCTCGATGAGATCCAGAAGATCCGCGGCTGGTCCGAAGCCGTCAAGGGTCTATGGGACGCCGACCCGGACCGGGAATGCCCGCTGCACGTCGTGATTCTCGGCTCGGCGCCGCTGCTCATGCAGGCCGGACTCAGCGAGAGCCTCGCGGGACGCTTCGAGCCGGTGCGGGTCACCCACTGGTCCTTCCCGGAGATGTCCGATGCGTTCGGAATCGATCTGGAGCAATATGTGTTCTTCGGGGGCTACCCAGGCGCTGCTTGGCTGATCCAAGACTTCGAGCGCTGGCGCGCCTATGTCCGCGAGGCCCTCATCGAGCCCAACATCGAGCGCGACGTGCTCGCGATGACCCGGGTCGACAAGCCGGCGCTGCTCAAGCGACTGTTGGAGCTCGGGGCGCTGTATTCGGGTCAGGAGCTGTCGTACAACAAGATGCTCGGTCAGCTTCAGGACGCCGGCAACACGGTCACGCTGAGCCGATACCTCACGCTGCTGGGCAATGCGGGCCTGCTGACCGGGCTGTCCAAGCACACGGAGCGCCCCGTGTTGACGAGGGGTTCGTCTCCGAAGCTGAACGTGCTCAACACGGCGCTGATGGCCGTCATCTCCGGGTACACGTTCGAGGAGGCCCGAGACGACCGCACGCAGTGGGGCCGCATCGTTGAGAGCGCGGTCGGAGCCCACCTCTTGAACTCGGCGTCGCCCCGGACCGATGTCAGGTATTGGCGCGACGGTGACGACGAAGTCGACTTCGTTCTCCACCGGGGGCCCCGAACAGTCGCGGTCGAGGTGAAGAGCGGCAGGAGGCGGGCGCGGCGCTCGGGTCTCGCCGAGTTCGAGCGGCGCTTCAACCCGCAGGCCTCGTTCGTCGTTGGAGAGGACGTAGCGGTGGGCGAGTTCCTGTCGCAGCCGGCCGACCATTGGATCGACACGTCATGAACACGGCGGTAAGCCGCACGTGCACCGAATTGGGCGACGACGTTTCCGGCAGCGTTGTCGGCATCGGCCCGCTCTATACCGAGAGCAGGCCGCTGGACGAGTTCCGCACGAGGCCCGCCTATGTGCTGCTCGGCGATCCCGGGGCGGGCAAGACGACCGAGTTCCACCGCGAGAGCACAGAACTCGGTGACGCCGCGCTGATGCTCAGCGCGAACGACTTCATCGAGTTGGACTTCGACTCTAGGGAGTGGCGCGGCCGGATTCTGTTCATCGACGGTCTCGACGAGATGCGAGCAGGCAAAGAGGACTCCAGAGTCCCCCTGGGCGACATCCGCAACCGGCTCGATCGCCTCAAGCCCCCCGGCTTCCGCATCTCGTGCCGCGAGGCGGACTGGCTGGGCCACAGCGACCGCCGCAGCCTCGAGGCCGTGTCGCCCGATTCGCGGATCACCGTGCTGAGGCTCGACGAACTCGACGACCAGCAAGTCACCGAACTCCTGCTGCACCAGCACAACCAGACCGATCCGCAAGGGTTCATCGACAAGGCGCGCCGGCACGGCGTCGACGGCCTTCTGGTCAATCCTCTGACGCTGCGCCTGCTCGTCGATGCGGTCAAACCGGGGGGAGACTGGCCTGACAGCGGCCGCAAGACCCTCGAGATGGCCTGCCGGCAGATCGCGACCGAGCACAACCAGGAGCATCGAGTGGCGACGCACCCACCACAGCCGGCGACAGTCGTCGACGCGGCCGCCTGGTTGTGCGCCCTGCAGCTGCTCGCCGGCATTGAGGGGTACGTGCTGCCCGCCGGGACCGCAGCGCCTTCGTTCGTTTCTCTCACCGAACTAGTGGAGCCTCCGGCTCGTCTGTCCCTCGGCGACCTTGAGCACGCGCTGACCACGACACTGTTCAGGGCGACCGGTGACGGATTTGTTCCTTTGCACCGTCGCGTCGCGGAGTTCCTCGCGGGGCGGTGTCTCGCCCAGCTCATCGACGACGGCGTGCCGGCTCGCAGGGTGGTCTCTCTCATGACTGGCAAGACCGACGACCGCGTGGTCACCTCATTGCGAGGCTTGTCAGCCTGGCTGGCCGCGCATAGCCGCGAGGCGCGGCCGCGGCTGCTCGACGCCGACCCGGTGGGTGTGGGCCTGTACGGCGACATCGGGGAATTGACCCCACGTGAGAAGGAGCGGCTCTTGGAGTCCTTGGTGACGTTCGCCGGGGAGGGGCCTGTGCTCGGCCACCAACGCCAGGACGGCCGCAGCTACGGATATCGAGACGACACGGCTTGGGCGTTGCGGTGTCTCGCAACAGCCGACATGGTCCCCGCGATAAGGGAACTGATCAGCGGTCCGAGCATGACCCCCTCGAACAACAGGCTCACGATTCTGATTCTCGAGGCGTTGTCACACGCAGCCGATCCCCAGTCCGTTGCCGACCTGGAGCAGGACCTCGAAGCCATCCTTTGGAGCGACAGCCAGGCAACGCCGATCAAGTGGGTGGCTTTGGAGGCCTACCTGCACATCGTCCCTGCGAGCGATGACCGCACGCGCTCCCTCCGGCTGCTGCTGGACGCAGTTCAGGATGGTTCCGTTCCCGACCCAGACGACGAGGTTCGCGGAGGGCTGCTGGAGGTCCTCTACCCCGAAGCGGTTACTCCCTCGGATGTGTGGATCTACGCCCCTGCTCCAAGGCACCCTGACCTGATCGGCCGCTTCTGGAGGTTCTGGCATTGGACCCTGCTGAACAAGTCTTCGGGCCGGCACCTCGCGAAGCTGCTGGACTCACTGCATCAGCAGGCGTCCCGCGTTCTCCCGGCCCTGGAACAGTCCGGCCCGGAGGACCTTCCAAATGAACTCTTGGCGCGTTGCTTGGAGGCCAACGGCGACAACGCGGAGCCTGCACATCTGTATGGCTGGCTCGCCGCGGCGGGGGGCCTTCTCGATCAGTCTCCCATCCGGGAGGAACACGCACGGCGCGTCCGCGCCTGGCTGGAGGCCCGTCCCCACATCCAGAAGGAGATCGTTCTCACCTGGCTCCGACAGCGCGATCCGGACGATTCCGTTCATCCGGTTGCGAATTGGTTCTGCGAGGCGCTGTACGGCTCCACGCTCCCGAGGGACTTCGGGCTGTGGTGCCTCGATCAGGCGCTGGAGATCGGGGACACAGAACCGCACGTGTCTGAGGGGCTGCTGTTGGAGGCGTACCGGTCACTGCATGGCCCATCGGCGGGCGGAGGCCTGACGCTGGAGGCCATGCGCGAGCGACTACGGGGCGCACCGACGCCGGCTGCGCAGCTCGAGGACTTCTGTGAACACCACTCGTCGCAGGAGGCCTCGATCGAGAGCGAACACCAACGCAAGAGGCGGGATCGCCTAGAGCAGAGGGAACAAGAGCAACGGCAACACAGCGAGGACTGGGCGACCCACCTGCGCGACCACCAGGACGAGCTGCGGGAGAACCGGTTCTCGCCCCAGAGTCTGGCCACGCTGGCCAACGTCCACTTCGGGCTGATTGCCGGCGCCGACCGGCACAAGTCGCCTCGGGACCGCATCAGCGACTTCATAGGCGGCGACCCGCGTCTGGTGGACGCGGTGATGGCCGCTCTGCGTGACGCCGCTTTGCGAGACGACCTCCCGGAGGTCGATCAGACGGTCTCGTGGGCGCTCGAGTCGAGGCACTCGTGGCTGGCTCGCCCGGTGCTCGCCAGCCTGAACCTGCTCGACGACGAGGACCCGGGTCGCCTCGACGCGCTCCAACAAGCACGGAAGCGCAAGGCGCTGGCTATCTACTACTGCGTCCCGCGTGGAGCCGACACGCCGCGCTGGCACGACCGCCGGCTCCGCGACGATCCCGACCTGGTCCTCGGCGTCCTGTACCAGTGCGCAGTGGCGGACGTGCGCGCCGGTAAGGATGTCCCTTCCGGCCTGAACGAACTTGATGGCGCAGACGGACACCACGACCAAGTGCACGATGCGCGGCTCAGGCTGCTCGAAGCGTTCCCGACCCGAAGCTCCAACCAGCAGCTGCCCCTGCTGGACCGCCTCCTGACCAAAGCGCTCGACCATCCGGACCACGCGGCGCTGCTGGCTCTGGCCGAGCGAAAGCAAGCATCAACGAGCATGCCCATCGGCCAGCGGGTCCGGTGGTGGGCAACCAGCGCGCTCATCGTTCAAGGCCCCCGCCTGCAGAAGCTCAAGACCGACCTGGCCAACAGCGAGGTCCGAGTCCGGCACTTCGCCGAGCTCCTCAGATACATCTGGGATCGGCACGACGGCCACAGCTCGATCCTCGCCGACATCGAAGACCCGGCAGCGCTGAGGCAGCTGATCGAGATCCTGGGACGCTGGTGCGGTGCGCCTCAATACCGCAGCGGATTCGTCACCCTCGAGATGGCGATGTCGGACCTGATTGCCAGGCTCATCGGTCAACTCGGCTCAGAACCTGATGACAAGGCCCAACAAACGCTGACAGACCTGCTCGAGAACCCCGCGTTGCACGGTTGGCATCCGCACCTCAGACATGCACTGGAAGAACATCGCGTCATCCACCGCGACGCTTCCTACAGCCACCCCAGCATCGAACAGGTACAAGACACGCTCAAGGACGGGCCACCCGCCGGCGCCGCGGACTTAGCGGCGCTGCTGGAGGACCGGCTCACCGACATGTGCGCAGACCTGAAGGGCAGCAACAGCGACTTCTGGCGGCAGTTCTGGAACGAGGACCGGCACCGCCGCTTGACCGAAGCCAAGCCCGAGGACTCCTGCCGAGACGCGCTCTTGACCAACCTGCAGCTCCGTCTCCCCGACGAAGTGGACGCTGTGCGGGAAGGCTCCTACGCCGCCGACACCAGAGCTGACATCCGCGCCAACTGTCTCGGGTTCAACGTGCCGATCGAGGTCAAGAAGGACTCCCACCCTGATCTCTGGAAGGCGATGCGCGATCAACTCATGGCCCAGTACACGACCGACCGCGATACCGAGGGCTACGGCATCTACTTGGCCCTATGGTTCGCAGACCCCGACAAACCGGCCGGCCGCCACCCCGACGGCAGCCGCCCGAGCACGCCCGAGGAACTCCGGCGCCGACTGGAGCAGCAGCTGACCGCCGACCAAGCTCGCAAGATCGCTGTCATCGTCATGGACGTCGCCAAGCCCAGCCACAGGGGTGGGCAGCGAGTAAGGAACCACCCAGCAAGCAGCAAAGCAGAGCGCCCGCGAAAGTGTTGACCAGGAGGGGGCCGATGTGATGTTCGAAGTGTGGGCGCAGCGGAGCCGCGGTCCGTGAGCCGACTACGGTTTGAAGTGTGGGCGCAGCGGAGCCGCGGTCCGTTTCGCCGTCCGAGGAACGCGGCTCGCTCGGTGTGAAATCCGTTTCTCGCGGGTTGTGCACCCGTCCATTGCGCTGCTGGCGGGCCGCCGTGGGCGCGGCGCTGCTGCTGGTCTTCAGCAACGGACCGGTCTTGCGGTTGGCGGGGTGGCTGGACCGGCCGGGGCTTTGGAACGACTGGGCGGTCTGGCCATTCTTCGCGGGCGCGGCGGCGGCTTCGGCGGTTCTTGCTTGGGCCGTTCGGCGCCACGGCGGCCGCGCCGCGGGCCCGGCCGGCCGCGAGGTCCCATCCAGCCGCGCGCTGATGCGAGAGCCGCCGTCGCGCGCTGCGATGGTTGCGATTGCGTGGTACTCGGCGGCCGCGGTGGCGTCGAGCCTGTGGAGCGTCTACCCGAGCGCGACCCTGTGGCGGTCGATCGTGTATCTGGGCCTTGCCCTGCTGGGGCTGGCTCTGGCCGGGCTCACCGACGACGAACTGTCGACGGCCCTGGTCCTGCTGGCGAGTGTCGCGGTGGCGGGCAGCCTGGCCGTGATCGTGCTGCAACACGATGTCGGCACCGACCGTCACGGCAACTGGATCGGCATGTACACGAACCGCAACTCCCTGGCACCCCTGGCCGCGCTCGGGGTGATCGCCGGGCTGCGCTGGCTGCTGCCGAGGTCGGTGCCGCTCTCACAGCAGGGCGACGGCAGCGCGGCGTCCGGGGCCGAGCCGGTCGGGTGCGATCACCCACCTCGAGGCCGGCATCGGCAGCAACAAGCTGGTGCGGCGTCCGGGGCCGAGCCTGCCGGGTGCGGTCACTCTGCGCAAACCACGGGAACTGCCGGCGTCGCCGGTACCGCCTCGTCCGTGGGGCGACGCGCCTGGGGCGCGCTGCTTGTGGCCGCGTCGCTGGCGACCCTGATGGGTGCGGGCAGCCGCACCGCCTGGCTGGCGCTGGCAGCCGCGCTGGTTGCGGTCTCGGCGCTCGGTGCCTCAAGGGCCGGCGCGCCCCGGATGCGCCTCAGGGGACCGTGGCGGAGGGGAGCCACCGTTCTCGGCGGGGCGTCGGTGGTCGTGGGGATGGGCGTGGCCGTCGTCATGGAAGCCTGGAACGTCCCTACATTCTCCCAGCGGCGGACCATCTGGAGTCTCGTTTGGGATCGCGTGCTGGAGAGGCCCTGGCGCGGTCACGGGTTCTTCGCCTTCTGGGAGGTGCCCGAGTTGGTTGCCGAGCACGACCTGCTGGAGCTGGGCAGCGCTCACAACAGCCTGGTCGAGACCGCGCTCGGCTTGGGCGTTCTCGGCACCGCGCCGCTGGTCGTGCTGGCAGTGCTGGCCGCGGTCAACGCGGGCCGCGGCCTCTGGCTGCGCCCATCGGCCGACACCGGGATGTGGGCGGCGGTGACGGTGTTCGTTCTTGTCGAGAACATGACCGAGAGCTTCGTGCTGTGGTTCTCCCACATCTGGGTGCTGCTGCTGGTCGCGGCGCTGCGGCGCAGCGCTCCCGCGATCGGAGCGGCCTCGCCTGCGATGACTGCGCCAGTGCCTGCGACCCAGTCGGACCGTCCGAACGGGGCCGCTCCGCGAGCGCGCCCGGCGTGATCAGCCGTCCTCGCCCGCTCACCGCAGGCGCAGGGTCCTGACCAGGCGGGCGCGCAAGCGCCCCGGCAGAGCCGCCAGCAGATCGCGTGTGCGGATGCTCTCGAGGCGCTTGCTGGGCCCCCCGCCGTACTCGAAGTGCGCGTCGGCCAGCCGGCGGGCTGCTGAACCGTCAAGTACGAACGGCCGGCGAGCCAGCTTGTCGATCACCTTGGCCCGGTTGCGGTACCAGTCCTGACGGTTGGCCTCGGTCTCGGAATTGCCGCTGTCGCTGCGGCGGTACAGCGAGGTGACCTCATCCACGCAGTGAACCCCGAGCAGCAGAGAAGCTCGGACCAGCAGATCCCAGTCCTCGCAGACCGTCAGCTCCTCGTCGAAACGCAGGCCGAGGCTATTGAGCGCTTGCCTCGGCAGCGCCAGCGAGCAGATCGGCGTTTCACTGTACGCGAAATGCGCGAGTTGATCGAACGTCGCCGGGTATACGTACTCCACAGGCCCGGCTGGGGTCTGCGCCGCCGCCGTGCCACCGGTCAGCCAGGGCTGGCGCGCCGTGCGGGCGCGGATGATCTGGCCCGGGGCGTCGGCCGCGCCACGTGCGAACACCGCCAGCCAGTTCGGCTCGGCCAAGTCGTCGTCGTCGAGGAAGCACACGTAGTCGCCGTCGGCGGCATCGAGGCCGGCATTGAGCGGCCGGCTGCGGGTGCCGCCGGCGCCGACTGCCAGAACCCGGCAGTCGGCTGGCGCGGCGCCTGAAGCCGCAGCCTCGTTCAACTCGGCCTCTACCGCGGCCGCGACCTCGGCGGCGGCGTGGACGCTCACGATCGTGCCGAACTGGGTCCACGTCTGCGCGGCCAGCGATCGAACGGCTTCCAGCAGAGCGCGGCGGCGGCGGCCCTGAGTGCGCACGATCACCGTGAACGTCGGCACGGCCGGTGCCGGTGCCACCAGCGGCGCCAACTGCTCCGACTCCCGCAGATCCACCCCCAACGTGCGCAGCAGGCTGGCCAGAGGCGCCGGCGCCGCGCCGCCGTCGGCGGGTTGACTCATGCCAGTGCAGGCTAGCGGCCTGCCCACTGGACGTTCGCGCTCGTGTTGAGCGGCGTTGGGCTCATGCTGCCTGTCTGGTTGGGAGTTCCCGGCGGTGGCCACTTCGCTTGCGGTTCACGGATCAGCCCGCGCTGATGGCCAGCCGGTACAGGTCGATCAGGCCGTCGGCGGTCCGCTCCCAGGTGTAGCCGGCGGCTCTGGCCCGGCCGCGGGCTCCCAGCTCTGCCGCCAGCTGCTGGTCGGCCAGCACCCGCTGCAGCGAGCCGGCCAGTGCGTCAGCATCTCCCGCCTCGGCGTACAGCGCAGCGTTGCCGGCCACCTCCGGGATGGCCGAGGCCGGCGTGGTCACGACGGGCCGGCCGGCCGACATGGCCTCGAGGGGAACCAGACCGAAGCCCTCGTAGAGCGATGGGTAGGCGACCGCCGCGGCCTGCTCTATCAGCGCGGCGCGGGCGCCGTCGTCCACCCAGCCCAGGCGCAGGATGCGGTCGCGGTGGGGGCTGCGGCCGATGGCCTCGGCGAGGTCGCCGGAAGCGTTGCCGTCGGGGCCGGCATGGACGAGGCGCAGATCGCGGTGCTGGGGGGCCAATGCGTCGAAGGCGGCGACCAGCGTGGCAAGTCCCTTGCGGCGGTCGGCTGTGCCCAGAGCCAGCACGTAGGGCGAGCCGGGTGCCGGATGCGGCCCTGCCGGTGGAAGGCGAACCCCCAAGGGCACGGCCACCACCCGGTGAGGCTCGATCCGGTAGATGTCGCGGACCTCTGAGGCCACATGCTCGGAGTCGGTGTGGATCCAGGCGCCTGCTCGCACCGCGGCCCGAACCGACCGCCGGTGGGCGCGCCCGCCGCGGCCGCAGATCGGCGGGCCGCGCTCGAAGCTGACGTCGTGCACCGACACCACCGCCGCGGCCCGCGACGTGGGCGGCACCCTGTAGTTGGGCCCGTGCACGACATCGGCCCTTCCGGCGAACCACTCCAGACGGGGAACGGACAGGCCGTCCCAGAGCCACCTGACCGCTCCCGTGGGTATGCGGCCCGGCACCTCGTGTACCTCGTCCGCGACATCGGCGGGCAGCCAACCGCGTCCCCGTCCCCGCCAGATCGCGTTGAACGCCGACACTCGCATGCCCGGCCTTGCGGCCAGGGCTCGAAGCACTTCGGCGGTGAACACGCCGATCCCCGTGCGCGGCAGCAGCAGCGCGGTGGCGTCGACGGCCAGCCTCACGCGCTCACTCTTGTGGCTAGTAGCTGCACGCCGACAGTATTAGTTCATTGGTCGCGGTAGCCGCTGGGTTCCTCACGGGGCTGCAACCTCGTTCCCTTTCAGGTTGATGGTGGCGGGGGTGCTGGTCGCGGTAGCCGCTGGGTTCCTCACGGGGCTGCAACCTCGTTCCCTTTCAGGTTGATGGTGGCGGGGGTGCTGGTCGCGGTAGCCGCTGGGTTCCTCACCGGGCTGCAACACACAGGATATCATGAATTATATTGTTGCATATTGCAGTGCAATAGTCTATCGTCCAACTCAGATGCGGGAGTTCGGCGCAGATCAAGGGGGTGCTGGAGATGGCGAGGGTCTCGGAAGTATCCGAGGCGAGGATCGAGCAGCCGGCTGTCTCGTCGGCCGCGGCGGTGGCAGCCGACATACGGCGGCGGATCCCCGACGCGGACGATGCGCTGGTGCACAAGCTGCTGTACTTCGTGCAGGGCACGCACTTGCAGTGGGAGCGCAGGCCGGCCTTCGAGGAGGAGACCGAGGCCTGGCCGCAGGGGCCGGTGGTGGCCAGCCTTTGGCACGCCGAGGCCGACCGTCGACCGGCACGCATTCGGGAGCCGCTGCCGGAGTCGGTGCACAACGTCGTCACCAACGTGTTGGCCCACGAGCGCCACAGCGGCTGCACGGAGTTCTTCGACGACATCCCCGAGCCCGATCCCTGGCACCGCGTCACCGACGGAGGCCGCAACGTCACCAACCAGCTGATCCCCAAGCAGCTGCTGATCGAGTATTTCGACATAGAGAGCCCCTTGCTGATCCGGCTGCGTGCGTCCGTCGCCGCCGAGCGCATCGCCGCCGGGATCGAAGACCGGCCCTTCGTCCCCGACCCCCCAGGCGCGCTAGATGCTCTGATCGAGAAGTACCGCGCCAAGCATTCCCATTGAATGCCCGGCCGTGGCGCACGAACGCGCCCGAGCGCATTCGTGAGTTCGCCGAGCGCCAACACTTGGTCCTTCACGACATCGAACAGCTCTACAGCTTTGCCCGCCGCCTCGAGATCGATCCCTTCGATGTCGATGCCAAGACCGACCATGTCGGAGAGCGCTACAGCCGGATCGGCCCCTCGGCCACCGTCGCTGGCCGGATCCTCGCCGCCGGGTACCGCATAGACGTGCCGCACCGGTCGGTAGAGGTGATCTCCTTCTCCCTCGCCTAGTGTCCTGTCTGGGGAATTCGTTGGATATGTGAGGTGAGGTTGTCGAGTATCTCGTCTGCGGTCTGCGACGTGGCCGGAGTGAGCGGCTCGCCGGTGAGACCGCAGAGTCCGTCGGCATGAGAATCGGGGCGAGTTCTCTCACTCTCGTAGGTCGGCTTCGGTCGCGGCCTCCTCGATGTCGGCGGGCGGGCGCAGCCGGCGGGGCCGAGACACCCGCACCACCAGGTCGGCCAGCAGGCCGATCGCCAGCGTCTGGATGGCCGCGAAGCCGAGCAGCAGCGTGTTGGTCGCGACCCGCAGGTCCTTTCCCGCGAGGTCGTAGCCGAGCTTGGCCGCGAAGGCTGCGACCAGGATCGCGGCCACAGGCATGAACACTCGCAGCGGATCGTGCGACAGCATCATCCGGATCACCTGCAGCACATAGCGCCGGGTGTCGGCCCACCAGTGGAACTTGGAGCGTCCCGATCGAGGCCGGTACTCGATGGGCGTGTAGCGGACGCTGTAGCCGTTCATCAGATACGACATCGTCAGGGTGGTGACGCACGAGAAGCCGTCGGGAAGCTCGTCGACGAACTGCTCGGCCACGTCGCGGCGCATGGCCCGGAATCCTGAGTTGAGGTCAGGGATGCGGGTCCGGGTGAGATATGACGCCAAGAAGCGGATGGCCCACTTGGCCGGAACCCTCAGGGCCTTGAGAGTGCCCTGCTCGGAGGTGCGGGCTCCCACCAACTGGTCGGCGTCGCCGAGCCTCGCCACCAAGTCCGGTATCTCGTGGTTGGGATAGGTCATGTCGGCGTCGGTCCACACCACCACCCGGCCTCTGGCCGCCAGCGTCCCGACCCGCCGGGCCGAGCCCGAGCCGCGGTTTCGGGCCGAGCGCAGCAGGCGCACCCCGTCCCGGCCGAGCGCCGACTCACCCGAGCCGTCGGTGGAGCCGTCGTCGACCACCACGATCTCCCACGAGTACACCGAGACCTCGAGGGCCGCGGCTATGCGGTCGAGCTCTGCCGCGAGATGGGCCGACTCGTTGAAGACCGGCAGCACCACGCTCACGTCAAGGTCGGCGTCAGCGCCGCGGTCGGTTGTCATGTCGAGGTCGGGCCGGCCGCGGAGGCTGGACTTGCGGTCACGAGCGCGATCCTACGCGGCCGGCCGCTCGGCCTCTACGGATCACGGCACGTACACGCCGTGGAAGGCGAGGGTCGTCAGGCACACCATGCCCGCGCCGGCAGCACCGGCGATCCAGCGGTCCAGCCGCCGATGGCGGCTCACGACCGCGGCCGCGATCACCAGCGGGAAGGCGCTCAGGGCGTAGCGCTCGAGGCTGTTGAGGTTCTCGGCGGCCAGCAGCAGCACCAGGCTGGCCATCGCATACAGGGCCATGGGGCGGCTCAGCCTCCGGGCAGCCACCACGGCCAGCGCGACCAGCGCGGCCGCGGCCAGGAAGTGCAACAGCTCGCCGGTGTCGCCGCGGGCTCCCCGCCAGGCTGCTCGCACGACCCGGCTCACGGGCTCGACGAGGTCGCCCCGCAGTTCCCGCTGCCGGTCGAGCGGGGCGGAGGCGTCACCGAGCGAGGCCTGCGCCCAGAGCAGGAATGTGGCCGCTCCCGCCACCGGTGCAACCGCCGCCGCCACGGCGCCCAAGCCCCGCCGGGACCGGTCCTGCCAGGCCATGTACGCGACCGGCAGCGCCAGCAGCACGCCCACCGGCCTGGTGAGCCCGGCCAGGTAGCCGACGGCCGCGGCGGACCACCAGCGCCGGCGGCCGGCCAGCAGGAACACCGCAACAGCCAGGGTCAGATACAGGGCCTCGGAGTAGGCGAACACGAGCGCAAAGGAGGGAGGCGCCAGCGCCAGCAGCCTCACCGCCCGCCGAGCGAGGCGCCGGTCGCCCGTCTCGTCGATCACCAGCCGGTGCAGCAGAACACCGGCGGCCAGCGCGGCGAGATTGGCCGCGATCACCAGCGCGGCGCCGGCGCTGAGGCCCGGCATCCATGACGCGACCCGCCCCAGCATCGGCCACAGGGGGAAGAAGCGCAGGCCCGGATCGGCGGCATCGCCGTAGCCGCCGACGGCTATGGCCTCGTACCAGCGCCCGTCCCACGCCAGGAGCCCGTCGGAGACCGGCGTGAAGTCCGGGGGCGGCTCCAGCCGGTTGACCACCGCGGTCGTGATGATGTAGGCGGCCGCTACGTAGATGCGGGCCTCGGCCCACGCGGCCAGCGCGACACGCAGTGCCGTGGCCCGGCCGGTCATGGCGGCGGGTAGCGGATCAGGCCCATCGGCTCATACACAGGGCGAGCCTTGATCACCGTCTCGGGGGTGCGCGCCGCCGAAGGGCTCGCCGTCCTCGGCGGGTCGTCACTCGGGGGGTCGTCGCCGGTCTGCGGAGCGTGCACCCCGGCGATGTCGCCGCGCCGCAGCCTCGAGGCGAGCTGCTGGCAGCGGTCCGCGAAGCCGTGATAGCCCGACGCCATAACCAGCCACACCGAGCCAGAGGACGACTTGCTCAGCGCGGACACGGCCGAAGAATCGACTGAGGCGGCGTTGATGCGATCCCGGTAGTCGTACCAGTCGACGAAGTGGGGGCCGCTGCTGGGCGTGCCCCTCCAGACGTGCGGAGGGAAGGTTTGAACTCTCATCGGCGCGTCCAGATACCGCAGCACCGCCGGCGCGAGCTGATCGGGGCAGAACACCACCACGTCAGACGGCCCGCCGGCCGTGTCGATGGCGTCGGCCACGTCCTCGCCTTGGGACCGGTCGCGGCGCGCGTCGTCGACGGCGACGGCCACGCTGAAGGCGCAGACGGCGGCCAGCGCTGCCGGAGCCGCCCACCGGGGCAGCGTCGCCAGGCCCCGCCCCGCCAAAGCCAGCAGCAGGGGCGCGGCGACGGCCACATAGCGGGCCTCGAAGGTGGTGCCGGTTGCCGCAGCGACGAGTCCGCCGACGCCCAGCGTCAGCCCGGCCACCGCAACCACTGGCGCCGCCGGGTTGCGGGCTGGCCACCCCAGTTCCAGGGTACGGTCCGTGGCCCGGACGACGGTGGCGCCCAGCGCGGCCGCGCCGATCAGCGCCACGCCGAGCAGCATCGGCTCGAAGCGCTTGCCCCCGCCGACCGCCTCGATGGTCTCGATCGCCACCTCCGCGGGGCGAGCCCACTTGGCCCACGGAGTTCCGGTGTGCGCGGCCTGCTGGGCCAGCACCGGCAGCCACGGGACGAAGGTCAGCCCGCCCGCGCCGTAGGCGGCCAGCACCGCTCCGAGGCGATCTCTGCGGTCCGGGCCGCGCAGCCACAGCACCGCCAAGACGCCGAGGGCCGAGACCGACAGCCAGATCATCCAGTAGTGGGTGTATAGCCCGGCCGCCACCGTCAGCGCCAGCGCGGCCAGCCGCCCCGGGCCCGGCTGCTCGACGCAGAGCTCCGTCAGCCACCAGCCCAACGCCGCCAGCAGCGCGGCGAGGGCGTACATGCGGGCCTCGCTGCCGTAGCGGATCAGGAAGGGCGACGTGAGGGCGAGCACGGCCGCGTAGCGGGCCGCGTCGGCGCCGAGCCTGCGGCGGGCCGCGGCCCACAGCGGACCCGCCGCGGCCAGCGAGAACAGCCCCGACAGGGCGCGGGCCCCGAAGTCGGAGTTGCCGACGAGGTCGAGCCATACGCCCAGCACCGCGTAGTACAGGAGAGGGTGGCCGTCTCGGATCAGCGCGTCCACCCCATCGCGCAGATCCAGCGAGGCGATGTTCACCGACAGCGCCTCGTCGAGCCACATCGGCGACGGCGCAACGAAGCGCAGCACCGCACCCGCCCCGGCTGCGACGGCCACAACCGCCCACAGCGCGATCTGCCATCTGGCTTGGCGAGTGCCGGCGGCGTCCATCGCTCGGCCTTTCACTCGATGACCGCGATGGTGTCTCCGCCTCCCACCGAGTCTCCCACCTGCACCCGGATCTCGGCGATGGTGCCCGAACGGCCGGCCGCGATGTTGTTCTCCATCTTCATGGCCTCGAGCACGGCCACCGGCTCGCCCGCCTCCACCTCGTCGCCCACCTGCACCAGGAGCTCGACGATCGTGCCCTGCATCGGCACGGTGACCTCGGCCGCGCCGGTGCCCAGACCCGACGGCCCCCGGGACCGGCGCCGGGCCGCGCCCGGCCTGGTGGCGTCGCCATCGGCTGCGTCCGGCGCCCACAGGGCCACACTGAAGCGCTTGCCGTCGACCTCCACGTCGACCGTGTGGCGCACTCCGGGTCTGCTGTCGTCGTCGGGGGCGTCCAGGATGCCGGGCCGCTGATCGCCGAGGGCCGAGAGGTCGAGCCGTTCCTCCACCCACCGCGTCGAGTGGGTGGCGGCCGCGAAGTCCGGATGGGCGAGGATGGCCTGCGCGGCCGGGATGGTCGTGGCCACTCCGGCAACCTGCGTCTCCGACAGCGCTCGCAGGCATCGCGCTATGGCGGCGTCGCGGTCGCGGCCCCAGACGACGAGCTTCCCGATGAGGTTGTCGTAGTACGGGCTGATCCTGTCTCCGGCCTCGTAGCCGCCGTCCCAGCGGGTGCCGAACCCCTGGGCGGGACGCAGGCCGGTGATCGGCCCCGGGCAGGGGAGGAAGGCGCCCCCGGCAGGATCCTCGGCGTTGACCCGCACTTCGATGGAGCAGCCGGAGGTGGCGATGTCCTGCTGCGAGAACTCCATCCGCTCCCCGGCCGCGATCCGAAGCTGCTGCTCCACCAGGTCGATGCCGGTCACCATCTCGGTGACGGGATGCTCGACCTGAAGCCTCGTGTTCATCTCCAGGTAGTAGAACTCGCCGTCGGAGTAGAGGAACTCGACGGTTCCGGCGTTGGCGTACCCGCAGCCGAGGGCCACCGCGACGGCCGCATCGCCCATCGCCGACAGCACCGCACCGTCTATGCGGGGTGCGGGCGCCTCCTCCACGAGCTTCTGGTGCCGGCGCTGGGCCGAGCAGTCCCGGGTCCCGAGGTGCACGCAGTTGCCGTGGGCGTCGGCCAGCACCTGCACCTCGACGTGGCGGGCCTCGCCGAAGTAGCGCTCCATGTACAGCTCGTCGCGCCCGAAGTAGGCGAGCGCCTCCCGCCGGGCCGACTCGACCGCCGCGGGCGCCTCCCCGGACGACGCCACCACCTTCATGCCCCTGCCGCCGCCGCCGTAGGCGGCTTTGACGGCCACCGGCCAGCCGTGGGCCGCGCCGAAGGCCTCGATCTCGGCGGGATCGACTAGGGGCTCGGTGGTGCCCGGGACCGGTTCCACTCCGGCCCGCAGAGCCGCCTCGCGGGCCGAGATCTTGTCGCCCATCACCTCGATCGCGGTGGGCGGCGGCCCGATGAAGGCGACGCCGCGAGCGGTGACGGCCCGGGCGAAGTCAGCGTTCTCGCTGAAGAACCCGTAGCCGGGATGCACGGCATCGGCACCGCTGCGCTCGACTGCGGCGATGATGGCGTCGGTTCGCAGGTAGCTCTCAGCCGCGGCCGAGCCGCCCAGAGCGAAGGCCTCGTCCGCGAGCCGCACGTGCATTGCGCCGCGGTCCTCGTCGGAGTAGACGGCCGCAGTGGCAACGCCCATCTCCCGGCAGGCTCGGATCACCCGGACGGCTATCTCACCGCGGTTGGCTACGAGTACCTTTGAGAACACGGGTCATTGGATAGCCGATTGTGGCCCGGCTCGCACAGAATGCTCTCCGTGGGATCCGCGACAACACCGGTGGAGCCGGCGTCGCAGCGGCTGCCGCTCAGCTCCGCAGCGGCCCTGCGGGCGGGACTGGGCCCATTGCGCCATGTGGCCTCGACCGGCTCCACCAACGACGATCTGGCCCTAGCGGCCCGTCGCGGAGACAGGACGCCGGCCATCCTCGTAGCCGATCATCAGACCGCTGGACGGGGGCGCCTACAGCGGCGCTGGATCGACGCCGCCGACGGGGCGAGCCGCGCGGAGGCGTCGCTGCTGGTGAGCTTCCGGCTGCCGGCCGCGGTCGCGGAAGCCTTCGATCGCGCCGCCGCGGTGTCCGCCGCCGCGCTGGCCGCCGCGGCCGCGACCCTCGCCGATTCTGCCGCCGAAGTTCGGGCCAAGTGGCCCAACGACCTGCTCCTCGCGGCCCCGGGTGTCTCCGGGAAGCTGGCGGGCGTGCTGTCGGAGATCGTCGATACGGATCCGCCCGTGGTGGTGGTGGGTCTGGGCCTGAACGTCGCCGCGGCGCCGGCAGAGCCCGCCGCGGTCTCGCTTGCCCAGGCGGGAGGCGATGCCACCCGCGACGAGGTGCTGGCGTCGCTGCTCGACGCGCTCGGTGGCTATCTGGTCGACCCGGCCCGAGCCCGCGGGGAGCTCAGAGCCGCGTCGGCGACCATCGGGCGCGCGGTCAGAGTCGAGCTCGCCGACGGCAGTTCGGTGGAGGGCATCGCCCGGGACATCGACGACGCGGGGCGCTTGGTGGTGGCCGTTGGCCGGCACGACGTGCGGGTCGACGCCGGAGATGTGTTCCACCTCCGCTAGAGGCAGCACGGATCGGTGAACGCCCCGTGGCGCCAATTCTTGTCTCCCGCTCTTGTTCGCTGCGCTCACTGGCCGCTCGGGCCACGGCCCACCAAATAAACGGATCGGCGAACGCCCCGTGGCGCCAAGTTTTGTCTCCCGCTCTTGTTCGCTGCGCTCACTGGCCGCTCGGGCCACGGCCCACCAAATAAGTAGAGAAACGCGTCATATAGGAGCAAAACCCTTCAGATTTGAGGCGAGCTTGACATAGGGCTACTCGCGGGCCGCTCGGGCCCTTGTTCCCCGCTCACCTTCGCTGCGCTCGCGGGCCGCTCGGGCCCGGGTCTCGCTCATCGCCTTGCGGAGTCTTCCTCAACTGCGGCCTTCCCGCTCGGCCTCTGAGCTCCCCTTGGGCTCCATACACGGCCGGTACGCTTGCCCGCCGTGACCGACGGACGCGAGGTGGTGCTGCGGCGCACTTGGCCGCAGCGCCTCGTGGCGGTCGCGTGCCTGGCGGTGATCGTCTCGGCGGTGAGGCTCGCGGAGTTGGCCGAGCACGTCGAAGAGGTCTGGAGAGAGGTCGACCGGGTCGTGATCGTCGACACGGGCCAGTACGGCCACCAACTGCTGCGCACCGACACTGAGCCGGGCGAGCCCGTCAATTTCCTGATCGTCGGAACCGACAGCGCTCTCGGACTCGATCCCGACGACCCCGTGATGAGCGGCCGTGTGGTCGACCCGAGCGGCAGAAGCCTGGCGGACACGATCATGCTGGTGCGCCTCGATCCGGTGTCGGGGTCGGCATGGGTGCTGTCGATCCCGCGGGACCTGTGGGCCGAGATCCCTGGCGCGCAGGACAACCGGATCACCTCCGCGCTGTACATCGGCGGCGCTGAGTTGCTCGTCGCCACGGTGACATCGATGTTCGCCGTCGAGATCAACCACTATGTAGAGGTCAATCTGGCCGGATTCCGGGAGGTCGTCGACGCGCTGGGTGGGGTTCCTGTGTGGTTCGAGAACCCGGTGCGCGACACCAGGCTGGGATTCAGCATCTCCGAGCCCGGCTGCCATGTCCTCAACGGCGAGCGGGCCCTGCACTACGTCCGCAGCCGCCGATACACCGAGCAGATCGACGGCCGCTGGAGGATCACCGGCGGGGACGACTTCAGCCGCATCGAGCGCCAGCAGGACTTCCTGGTGCTCGCCCTCGATCGGGCCATCAACCGGGGGGCCCGCAATCCGTCCACCATGGTGGAGCTCCTCGACGCCGTCGCCCCGAGCCTGACACTCGATCAGGATCTCACCCTCGCGGAGCTCATCGCATTGGGGGAGGCGTTCGCGGACTTCAATCCCGAGAACCTGCAACGTCAACGGCTCGAGGTGTACACCGTGTGGTGGCCCGACGGTGCCTACAAGGGCGAGGCTGCGCACAGGGGGGCGAACGAGCCGCTGCTGGAGGTCTTCCGGGGCGTGGCCGACTCGGTGAGGCCCTCGGAGGTGTCGCTGACCATCGCCGGGTTCCATGACATCTACCGCGACGACGCCGCCACAAGGCTCGCCGGCGAGGGCTTCGACGTCCTGGACTCGGTGGCGTCTCCCGACATCCCCGAGACCGTCGTGCTGCACGGCCCCGAAGACCGGGCCGAGGCCATGACCGTGGCCCGGTACCTGGATCCCGTGCCCTACGTCGTCGAGGACGAGCGAGTCGACGGCGTGGTGGCGGTGCTGGGCTCCGACTATGGCGGGGTTCTGTTCGTGTTCCAGGAGTCCATGGCCGAGGTGCGCGCCCAGGTGCGGGCCCGGGGCCTGCCGCCGCTATTGCCCGACCCGGGCTCCGGGTTCGCGCCGGTGGCGGCCGGTGGCGGTGACGCGCTCGCGCCGGTGGCGGCGGGTGGCGGTGACGCGCTCGCGCCGGTGGCGGCCGGTGGCGGTGACGCGCTCGCGCCGGTGGCGGCCGGTGGCGGCGCCTCCCTGTCGCCGGCGCCGGCCGGTGCGAGCAATGCCGTCGCCGCGCTGGCCGCGCAGATGTCGGATCCTGACTCTGGTCCGCCGGTGATCCAGGGCCGCCCGCCGGAGGGCGAGTCGTGCAGTTGAGGGGGATGACCCGCTGATGCCCTCAGACGCCGCCGACCGGCCCGCCATGCCCGCGGTGGTGGCCGTCGTCGGGGCCGGGTACGTGGGTCTGACCACCGCGGCGTGCCTGTCCCGGCTCGGTCACCGGGTGATCTGCACCGACATCGACGAAGCGAGAGTCTCCGGGCTGCAGAGGGGCGAGATCCCGATCCGCGAGCCCGGACTGGCCGAGCTGGTCAGAGCCGGGCTGGACGCCGATCGGCTCTCGTTCGTTCGGGGCTCCGCGGCGGCCGCGGCCCGCGCCGACTTCGTCTACCTGTGCGTGCCTACGCCGGCGGGGGCCCGAGGCGGCACCGACCTCAGCTATCTGGAGGCCGCGGCCTCGGAGATAGGTCCGAGCCTGGCGCCGGGAGCGGTGGTGGTGAACAAGTCCACCGCGCCGGCGGGCACCACCGGGATGCTGCAGCACGCTCTGGGGCGCGACGACGTTGCGGTGGCCTCCAATCCCGAGTTCCTGCGCCAGGGGTCGGCCGTGCACGATTTCCTCAATCCCGACCGGGTGGTGGTGGGCGCGGCCGACGCCTCGGTTGCGGAGCGGGTGGCCGGCCTGTACGCGGGCCTCAGCGCGCCGGTGCTCATCACCGACCCTGCCTCCGCGGAGACCATGAAGTACGCGGCCAACGCGTTCTTGGCCACCAAGCTGTCGTTCACCAACGCCGTCGCGGCGTTGTGCGAGGCGGTCGGGGCCGACGTGAACGATGTGCTGGCGGGCATGGGCTATGACCCGCGCATCGGCCGCGACTACCTCAGGCCCGGTCCGGGCTGGGGCGGATCGTGCCTGCCCAAGGACACGAGGGCTCTGATCGACGCGGCCTCCGCGGCCGGCTACGACTTCGCGCTGCTGCGCAGCGTGGTGGCGGCCAACGACGCGCAGCTCGCCCGGATCGTCGACAAGGTCGCGTGCCGGGTGACCCTCGATGGTGCCCGGATCGCCCTGCTCGGGCTGGCCTTCAAGGCCGGCACCGACGACACGCGCGACTCGCCGGCCCTGGAGATCGCCCGTCGCCTCACTGCCGCCGGGGCGGTGGTGCAGGCGTACGATCCCGCAGTGCCCGCCAGCGCGGCCGCCGAGGAGATCGGCATCGTGGCGATGAGCGACGCCTACGCGGCCTGCCAGGGTGCCGCCGCGCTGGTGGTGGCCACCGAGTGGGACGAGTTCCGGCAACTCGACTTCGACCGGATCTCACAGGTCATGGCTCAGCACCACGTGGTGGACGCCCGCAACATGCTGGATCCGGCCGCGCTGGAGCGCCTCGGCTTCACCTACAGCGGGCTCGGTCTGCGAGGCAGCAGCTGACATCGCGGGTGGCCGCGGGTCCGTTGCCACCGTGGAAGACTCGGCGGCGTGCTTCGCGTGGCCGCGGGTCCGTTGCCACCGTGGATCACCGGGTCGCGTTGCATGTCGGCAGCTGACATCGCGGGTGGCCGCGGGTCCGTTGCCACCGTGGAAGACTCGGCGGCGTGCTTCGCGTGGCCGCGGTCGTGGAACAGTGCTGGCACCGGGTGCCGGGCGGCACCGCGGTGGCCGCGGCCCGCACCTTGGACGCTCTGGCTGCCCGCGGCGACGTGGACCTGGTGGGCATTGCGGCCCGCCACCGCGAGCCGCCCGCCGACGGGCTCGGCCCGTCGATTCCGATCCGGCACTCTTGGCTGCCCCGGCGGGCGCTCTATGACTCCTGGCACCGCTTGGGTGCGCCGGGGGTCGAACGGCTGGTGGGGAAGGTGGACGTGGTTCATGCCACCGGGGGAGCGGTGCCTCCGGCGGGGCGGGCCCGGCTGGTCGCCACGATCAACGACCTCGCGTTCCTGCGCCGTCCGGAGTGGTTCACCCGCCGGGGCGTGCGCTTCGCGACCCGGGGGTTCGAGCTGGCCCGGGCTCGCGCCGAGGTGGTGATAGCGCCGTCGCAAGCAACCGCGGCTGAACTCGCCGGCAACGGCGTCGAGCCGGAGCGGATCCGGGTGGCGCCCCTTGCGGTGGCCCCGGCCGCGCCCGACGCTGCGGAGGTCGACGCGGTCCGGGTCCGCCATCGTCTGCCGGAGGTCTTCGCGCTGTGGGTTGGCACTGCCGAGCCCCGCAAGAACCTCGCCGGCCTGCTGCGGGCCGCGGCGCGCACCGCCACCGGCGTGCCGCTGGTGCTGGCAGGCCCCGACGGCTGGGGACTCGACGCGCAGAAGCTGGCCGCCGAGGCCGCCTGTGACGTGATGCGCCTGGGCTTCGTGCCCCAGCGGGAGCTGCCCGCGCTGTACGCGGCGGCCCGGGTGTTCGTGTACCCGAGTCTGATGGAGGGCTTCGGCCTGCCCGTGCTGGAGGCCATGGCTCAGGGCACACCGGTTGTGACCAGTTCTGGGACCGCCACCGAGGAGGTCTGCGGTGATCCGGCCTCGGTCGTGGACCCGACCGACGTCGAGGCGCTGGCCGCTGCCATCGACGCGGTGGTGGACGATGACGCCGAGCACGATCGCCGATCGGTCGCGGCCCGCCGCCGAGCGTCCCAGTTCAGCTGGGAGGCGACCGCTCTTCATGTCCGCGCCGCCTACGAGGGGGCTTGCAGTTGAGGAGGGCGCAGTGAGTCGGCTGCGGGGACGGGTGCGCGTTCGATGAGTTGGCGTCGATCGCTTGCAGTTGGGGAGGGCGCAGTGAGTCGGCTGCGGGTGCTGGCCAACCTCTGCTCGATGGTGCCCGGACAGGTTGGCGGCAGCGAGGTGTACGCGGCCCGGCTGCTGGCCGCGGTCGCATCGATGCCCGGTCTGCGTGACGGTGCGGTGGAGCTGGAGCTGGCGTCCATGGCCGGTGTGCGCTCCGCCCACCCCGAGCTGGCCCGGCTGGCATTGCACGAAGCCCGCTGGAGGGGCAACAGCCGCGTGCGGCGGGCCGCGGTCGAGTCGACGTGGCTGGCCCGCCGCTCGGCCGGCTTCGACTTGGTGCATCACTTCGGCGGCCGGCTGCCTGCCCGCCGGGCGGGGCTCCCGATCCTCACGGTCCACGACATCCAGCCGCTGGACCTTCCCTCCAATTTCTCTGCGACCAAGCGCGGCTATCTGGGGTGGGCCCTGCCCCGCAGTGTGCGAGCCGCCGCTCTAGTGACCGTGCCGTCGCAGTGGGTGGCCGACCGGCTGGCCGACCGGCTGGCGGTGCCGCCCGAACGCGTACGCGTGGTTCCGCCCACCTACCGCGACTGGACTCCCCCGGCCGGGCCGGCGCTGTTGGACGGGCAGCCATTCGTGCTCTACCCGGCGGCCACGTACCCCCACAAGAACCATGCGGCGCTCATCGCGGCCCACGCCGCGGTGCGGGCCCGTCACGGCGACACCCTGCTGGTGCTCACCGGGGCCGCGGGCCGAGCCCACGCCGAGGTGGCCGAGCAGGCGGCTCGCACCCCCGGCGTCGTGCATCTGGGCTGGGTGGACGATGGCCGGCTGGCCTCGCTGATGTCGGCAGCCGTCGCCGTCGCCTTCCCGTCGCGCTACGAGGGCTTCGGCCTTCCGGTGCTGGAGGCGATGCGGTCGGGCACCCCGGTCATCGCGGCCGACGCGGCCGCGCTGCCGGAGGTGGTGGGCGACGGCGGCACGCTCGTCGATCCCGACGACGTGGACGGATGGGTCGACGCGCTGGTCGAGGCGCGGTCGGGATCGCCCAGGATCCGCGGGCAGGTGGACCGGGGCCGGGTCCGGGCCGCCGATTTCGCTCCCGAGCCGGCGGCCGGGCGCCTGCTGGAGGCGTGGCTGGCCGCGGCCGGCCGCTGCGAGGAGCCGCCGCCCTGATGAGGCTGCTGGTCCTCTGCCCCCACTACGAGCCCGACGTCGCTCCCACCGGCGAGGTCGTGACCGCCATCGTCTCTGAGCTGGCCCGCAGGGGCCACGAGATCCGAGTCGTAACCTCCCTGCCCTGGTACCGCCGGCACCGCGTGGAGCCCGGCTGGCGGGGGCGGCCGGTGCGCCGCGGCCGCGCCTCGAGCGGCGTCGGCGTCACCAGGGTCCATCCGTTCCCGACGGCGAGGGGCAGCGTCGCAGCCCGCGCCGGCGGCTTCGCCGGCTTCACCGTGCTGGCCGCCGCGGCCGCGGTTGCCTCCCGGCCGCGGCCCGACGCAGTGCTGGCCATGTCGCCGCCGATAACTCTCGGCCTGGCCGGCTGGACGGCGGCGCGGCGCTGGCGGGCGCCGTTCGTGTTCAACCTGCAGGACATATTCCCCGACGCGGCCGTCGACGCCGGGGCCATCCGCGGCAGGCGCCTGATAGCCGCGGCCCGCCGCTTGGAGCGGTTCACCTACGACCGTGCCGACGCCGTCACCGTGCTGTCGGAGGACATGCGGGCCAACGTCGCGGCCAAACTCGACGCCAAACGGTCCGGAGCGGTGCGGGTGATTCCCAACTTCGCCGACGCGGTCCGGATCCGCCCCCGCAGCCGCGGCACCCCCTACCGCGCCGAGCACGGGCTGGGAGACCGGACTGTGGTCATGTACGCCGGCAATGTCGGCTTCTCGCAGCCTCTCGACCTGGTTGTGGACGCGGCCCGCTCATTCCGCCACCGCGACGATGTGGTGTTCGTGGTGAACGGCGACGGCTCGGCCCGCCGGGCACTGGAGGAGTCGGCGGCCGGCCTGGACAATCTGGTGTTCGTCGGCTATCAGCCGGCCGAGCGCCTCGGCGAGGTGCTGGCCTCGGCCGACATCCATGTGGTCGTCCTGCGCGAGGGTCTGGCCCGCTCGAGCGTTCCCTCCAAGATCTACTCGATCCTGGCCGCGGGTCGCCCGGTGGTGGCGTCGGTGGACCCGGGCACGGAGGTGCCCCGCCTGATCGATGAGGCGGGCTGCGGTGTTGGGGTGCCTCCCGGCGACCCCGACGCATTCGGCGCCGCGGTCGCAGCGCTGCTCGACGACCCTCGCCGGCGTGAGGCAATGGGGCGGCGGGGCCGGGCCTATGTGGAGGGGTGCATGACTCCGCCGGCGGTCGCGGGAGCCTACGAGGCGCTGTTCGCCGAGCTGGGCTGTCGCTGATGCCGTCCCAGCCGCCGCGGGGGCGACTGGGCTCCGGTGTGAGCCGATAGCGTGACGGCCCGTGGCCCAGCCGAGTTCTTCCAAGAAGGTCCAGCGAGCCGCCCGGGCGGCGGCCGCGTCGAAGGGCGCCGGCGAGCGGCGGCAGCTGGGCTTCCCGCTCGTGCTGGCGGCCGTGGTGGTCCTCGGCGTGGCGCTGGTGGTATTCGCCAGGTCGTCGCGCGCCCCGGCTGAGGCGCCCCGAGTGGGCAACGACCACTGGCATTCGGCATACGCGGTCTACGACTGCGATCGGTTTCTGCCCGCCTTCACCAGCGCGGCCGATCCCGACGGGATCCACTCACACCAGGACGGGGTGATCCACATCCACCCGTGGAACAGTTCCGCCTCGGGAGACGACGCCCGGCTCGACGTGTTCTTCGAGGCCATGGGGGTGAGGATCAGCGACGACGAGATCAGCGGCCCCGGCATCGGTGTGCTCGAAGCGGGATCGGACTGCAACGGCGAGCCGACCTTGATCCGGGCCGTGCGCTTCACCCGGATCGATCCCGCCGACGCCGACGCCGATGAGCCCGTCAGCGGGCTCGCCGACATCTACGAGGCGGCCGAGGAATACGCCGACGACTTCAACGACGTCCGCCTGCTGGGCGACCTTGAGGCGTTCACGTTCGCTCGAGTACCTCTCGGTGCCGAGGTTCCCCCGCCGCCCGAGGCTCGCCTCCAGACGGCCTTCGGGGCATCGGCGGGGAACTTGATCTCCACCGGACCAGAAACCGATCTCGACCCGACCGACGCCCCGACCGAGGAATAAGAGGCCGAGCGGGCAGGGAGCAACCGATGAGCCATCACGCGAGACTTCGATTGAGGCCGTGGCCCGAGCGGCCCGTGAGCGCAGCGAACAAGAGCGGGAAGCACCGCGCTGCTGAGCGAGGTCGCTGCATCTACCCGCGCTGCCTCTGAAGGCGGGGCGCCGGGGTGCAGGCGATCCTGCTCGTCGGGGGCTTCGGCACCCGGCTGCGGCCCCTGACGCTGACCACCCCCAAGCAGATGCTCCCGGTGCTGCACCGGCCCATGGTCGAGCACGCCGTGTCCGGTCTGGCCCGCCACGGAGTCGACCGGGTGGTGCTGGCCCTGGGCTACCACGACGACGTTTTCCGGGCCGCCTACCCCGACGGTCGCTGCGCGGGGGTGGAGCTGTGCAGCGTTGTGGAGCCTGAGCCGCTCGACACCGCCGGGGCCATCCGCTTCGCGTACGAGACCTCGGGCATGGGCGCCTCGGAGGCAACGTTCCTGGTGGCCAACGGCGATGTGATAACCGACCTCGACGTGGGCGAGATGCTGGGCCTCCACCGCTCGGCCGGAGCCGAGGCCACCATCCATCTGATCGAGGTTGAGGACCCGTCCCGCTACGGAGTGGTGGTGACCGACCCCGATGGGCGGGTGAGCGCCTTCATGGAGAAGCCGCAGCCCCCGGCGCCGAGCAACTGGATAAACGCGGGGACCTATCTCATGGAGCCTTCGGTGATCGGGCGGATCGACGGCGGGCGCCGGGTGTCGGTGGAGCGCGAGGTCTTCCCGGCCATGGTCGGGGCCGGCACCATGTGGGGTCTGCGGCACAACACGTACTGGATCGACGTCGGCACCCCCCAGACCTACCTGCAGGCTCAGCTCGACGTGCTCGACGGCCGGCGCGGCCCGGCCCCGGCCGCAGTGTCGCCGGAGGCCTCGATCGATCCTGAGGCCACCGTCGAGCGCAGCGTGGTGATGACCGGAGCCGTGGTGGGGGCAGCCGCAATGGTGCGGGGCTCCGCGGTCCACTCGGGCGCGGTGATCGAGGCGGGCGCGACAGTGGTCGACTCCGTGGTGGGGTCGGGCGCGACGGTCGGGCGGGACGCCCGGGTGACCGACGGGACTCTGGTCGGCGAAGGCTTCAACGTGGAGCCGGGGACGGTCCTGTCCGATGCCAGGGCGCCGCAGGTGTCCTGATGGCGACGCTGGTCACAGGGGGCGCCGGATACCTCGGCAGCCACACCGTCGTCGCGCTGCACGACGCGGGCCGAGATGTGGTCATCCTGGACGATTTCTCCAACGCCTCCCGCCGTGCGATCGACTCGATCCGCAGCCTCACCCGCCCGGACCTGCCGGTTGTGGAGGGCGATGTTGGCGATCCGGCGGTTCTGGATGCGGCCTTCGGCGGGCATCGGCTCGACTCGGTGGTCCATTTCGCGGCCCGCAAGAGCGTGGCGGAGTCTGTGAGCGACCCTCTCGGCTACTACCGCAGCAACCTCGGATCCACGATCGCGCTGGCCGCCGCGGTGATCGAGCGGGGCGTCGGGCGACTGGTGTTCAGCTCCTCGGCCACCGTTTACGGGTCGACCCGGTCGCTGCCGGTAACCGAGGACTCGCCGACCGTCCCGAAGAACCCCTACGGCGCAACCAAGCTGATGGGCGAGCACATCCTGGCCGATGCCGCGGCCGCGTCAACGCTGACCGCGGTCATGCTGCGCTACTTCAACCCCATCGGCGCTCACCCGTCGGGCCTGATAGGGGAGGATCCGGCCGGAGAGCCGCCGAACCTGGTGCCCCGGATCATGCAGGTGGCCGCCGGCCGGCGAGACCGAATGGATGTCTTCGGAGCCGACTACTCCACGGCCGACGGCACCGCGGTGCGGGACTATGTGCACGTCATGGACCTGGCGGAGGGTCATGTGGCTGCCTTGGATGCCGACATTGCCCCGGGTCGGAGCCGGATCTACAACCTGGGTACCGGCTCGGGAACCACGGTGCTGCAGTTGCTGGCCGCGGCTTCCGAGGCGGTCGGCTCACCCATCCCGTACGAGATGGCAGAGCGGCGTCCCGGCGATGTCGAAGCCTCCTGGGCCGACTGCACCCGAGCCCGCGTCGAGCTGGGCTGGCAGGCCCGCCGAGACCTGGCCGAGATGCTGGCGGACCACTGGAGATTCGCCGGCACCCACCCCCACACCCATAGCGCCTAGCCGTACAGGAGCCACCGCGGCTCGCTCGGATCCTGGCTGTGACGGCAGCCGACGGTGGAGGCTTGGAGCGGCTCGGCTGGGGCCAGGGTCCGAGGGCGGTTGTGGCACCCGGTCGCCGATCTCGGCCCGCACGCCGCTGCGGGCTCGGCTGGGGCTAGATGGTTAGTTCCAAGGGGTCAGTGGTCGTAGGCGATGAGGGAGCGGGCGGGGCCGGGTTGTTGGGTGGTTTCGTTGTGCCAGATGGCGGCTGTGAGGGCGAGGAGTCGTTGCAGTATGCGCGCGGCGACGCCTTGGCGGGTGCGGCCGCGGTGGCGTTGGAGGCCGAGTTGGGATTTGAGGGTCCAGTTGACCGATTCGATGATCTGGCGCAGCGGGCGCAGGAACCGCCGCCGGGGCCAGGGCGGCTCTGGTTTGGCGGCGGGGCGGATGAGGGTGATGCCGGCGGCGTTGAGCTCGGCTTCGAAGCTGGCTCGCCTGTAGCCCTTGTCGGCGATGAGGGTCTGGCCGCGCCGGGCGATCCCGGCGTGGGTGATCATGTCCAGGCACGTGTCGCGCTCGTCGGCTTTGGCCCCGGTGAGAGCGTAGGCCACCGGCAGCCCCGACGGCGTCGTGATGAGGTGCAGGCGCAGGCCCCAGAACCATCGCGAGTGCGAGGCGCAGTAGCCGTAGGCGGCCCATCCGGCGAGCTCGGAGCGCTTCTGGGTCTCGCGGCTGCGGCCGCACTCCACCGGGGTCGAGTCCACGACCCACACGTCGTCGTGGCAGGAGTCGCAGTCGCGGGCCAATGCGCCGATCACGCGTTTGATCATCTCGCCGCTGCGGCGCAGGCGCTTGTTGTAGCCGGGCCGCTGCGGCACGTAGGGGAACCACGGCCGAAGATGCGCCCTGGCGTAGCGGATGAAGCGGGCCTCGGAGTCGAACCCCAACAGCGCCTGCAGCACCGCCAGAGTGACCAGCTCCGCGTCCGACAGCCTCGGCGCGATCCCCACCGCGGGCCGCTCAGGCACCCACTCGCGATGAGCGGCCAACAAATCGTCGACCCTCACATACAGTGCAGTAGCGAGGGCGTCCAAGTCCGGGTTCATACCAAGGTCCTCCAAGGATCGGGGTCTGTGGACAACCCCGAGCTTGGACGCCCTCACCCCTCACATGGTGGACCCCCACCCCTTGGAACTATTCATCTAGGCCGCGGTCACTAGCCAGCCGTGGTCGTGGAGGCGCTGCCAGGCAGACTCGATGTGTTGTGCTGTGAACATGCGCTGCTTGCGCTGGCTCCAACTCTGGACTCGTTTGGTCACTTCGCTCAGGTCATCGATGGCCCCTTCGCGGACCGCCTTCCAGTGAACGCTGGCGAGCAGTTCGAGTCCGTAGGCGGACTCGTAGCCCTCGACCAGTTCGAGCACGCGTTGGATGCGCTCGGCGATCTGGTGGTTCTCTGCGAGGGCCTCGGATGCCTCCCTGGCCCCTCCTGGAAGCACGGTGATCGGCTCGGCTTCGCGCACCTTCCTCGAGCCGTCACCGAAGCCTTCGAGATGGTGGCCCTCAAGCGACTTGAGCACATGGCGAAGGTTGTCGGCGTAGGGGCCGTAGTACTTCGCCTGATACTGCAACCTGAGGTCCTCGCCCGCCTCCTGCAGGAAGTACATGAGCTTGTGGATCTCGATAAGCGAGACGAGCAGCGCCAGCTGCGAGTACTGGTCGATCACCGACACGAGCGCCGCCGTGTTCGTAGTCAGCTTCGGGCGTGGGGTCGATACAACCATGTCGGCTGCGTTGGGCGCGCCTTCCGGGGCGTACAGGTGAACGACGACGTCGAGGTCGCCCAGGCGCTCCTTGATCAGCGACCGAACTTCGTCCCAGTCCAGCCCGCCGTGGCCGCAGCCAAGCGGCGGCAGCGCGATGGAGGATATGTCCAACTCCTCGATCACATCGCGCAGATCGTCGAGGCCGTCGGCAACGTCGCGGATGCGGGACCTGGCGCGCCAATGACCCTTGGTTGGGAAGTTGATGATCCAGCGCGGCGGCATGAGCCGGCCGTTGTCGAAGACGAACACCTCGCCAAGTCTCACGGTCTGCTTCTTGCAAGCTGCCTCGTAAGCCTTGAAGTTCGCCGGGAAGGCGTTCTTGAACTGGAGGGCGATCCCCTTGCCCATCACGCCGACCGTGTTGACGGAGTTCGCAAGCGCCTCCACATCCGCCTTCAGCAGGTTGCCGTGTGCGTCGATGAACTCAGCCATCAGAAGTACCAGCCGGGTCGGGGCCTGACAGGGATCTCCCTGCCGACGCTACTCAGTGCGTGCTCGGCCTGTCGGCATTTCTCGTCGTCGCGCGCGGCCACCCCAACGAATGCCGACCAAGGCACGTGGCCATGCACCAGGAACTCAGCCATCCGCCGCTCCATGCGGTCGGGTTCCTCGGCCGTGTCATGCCACATCAGTCCCTCCATGAGCTCCCAGTCCAAGTAGTCGTCCAACACCTGCAGGTCGTCCCCGTAACGAGCGAGACCGAGTGCGGCGTTCCGATCCGTGAACACGAAGCGGAGGCGTTCCTGAGCGACGTTCTCGGTGCTGGTGACGAGGTACATGATCTCGTCCTGGCCGCCGCTGTACGTCGGGACGTCGCCCTTCGAGATGATGTAGAGCATCGGTGATCGGGCGGCGAAGTAGAAGGGGACGTAGTCGGCAACGCAACCGCCAGGCGCCAGAGGTACCGCAAGGTTCCGTCGCCGCTGCTTGACATCGGCATTCCCTACCTTCGTCGGTGCCCTCTGGCTTGCCTCGATCTGCGCATCGCTATAGAGACCCTCGGCGGCGATCGACGCAAGGTTCGAGATGTGGGTGAAGTGATATAGCAGCCCCCGCCTGAGCGTCACCAACGCTTCATCGTCTCCGACGTTGCGGCGACGAACCTGAGAAACGTCGACGTGCGCGGATCATGCGTTCCGGGCCGAGTCGCGTTGAGGCACGAGCAGTCCCTGGTTGAGGGCCGGCACGCTGATCCGAACACATGTTCATATCATAGCTCTTCGGAAGGGTGTTGACAAGGGACACCGTTGGCCGGGTTCCATAGTCCGCGACCCTACGTGACCACTACGACACCACCAGCCTCAAGTGTGGTGCGAGCCCAGCGAAGTGCGTTGGTTCGCGCGGTGAACGACGCGGGTGTAGGGGTAACGCCGTGTTCCCCCTATCGAGGCGCTGGGGCCGCGGCCGGCGTCTGCTCTGGCCGTTGGGAAGCTTCCCGCTCGGCCTCCAGATCCTAATATCGGAACCCTGCGGTGTGAGCGAGTTGTCAATACCTCTGCTAAGGCAGAGTGCCGTCCGACCCTCAAGTCGGGACTCCATAACTCCGGGAGCGAGATTCCATTACGCCCGGACGGCACCACCACATCTGGCCAGCCCCCTCTGATGATGATTGGTCGGATCCTCGCGCCCGCAGATGTCAGAGCTAGCAGCTGGCCCGGCGCGAGGTCTGGTCGTCTGGCTACTCGTTGTCCTCATGCGCCAAGACATGCTCAATCTCGGGCTCGCTGGAGGCGGCATCCGTCGGGAAATTGATGAGCAGGCCAGACGACTTGCCCATCGTTCGCAGGTACCTGCGCAGTTGCCGCCTGTCGGCTGGGCTCAGCTTCGATCCGACCTTCAACTCGATCACTGTCTCGCCAAGCACGACCAAGTCTGCGATCTGCATGCCGACCGTGTGGTTCTTGTAGGAGATCTCTAAGGTCCGCTGTCGCTCGTACTCAATACCTCTGAGTCGCAACTCGACAGCCAGCGCCGTTTCGTACACCTTCTCGGCATGGCCGGCTCCAAGCTCGCGGAACACCTCTTGGGCAGCCTGCCGGATGTTGTCGTCATTCATCGCCGGTCACCTCCTAGCCGCACAGTAGCGACGAGGTGTGACGCAGAGCGTCGAGGCACCGGCGACCACCAAGAATCCGGCATCACAGGAGAACCAACCTACGACACGACTCCCAGCCCGGGCTCCGGCGGGGCCGCTCAGGAGTCGGAGACCGCTTGCCAGATTTGGGGGTTTGGCTGCCTTGCGGAGCTTGGCCGACAGTTCCGATGCTTGACCCCGGCGGTCGGGTTCCGGGCGAACCGCCGAGCGTCCGAGGCGAGCGCCCTACTGAGCCGCGCCCCCGAAGAGTGCATCGCGCGCCGCTTGGTGCTCGCCACGGGCGCTCTCAAGTGCAGCTTCTGCGGCGGGCCGATCCTCCTCGGAAGCCTGCGCAAGCGAGGACTCGCCCCAGAGAACCTCGTACTCGGTCCAGTAGAAGCGTCGCTCCTGGGGCGTCTGCGCGGGCGACACCGCCCACAGAGGCGCTGCAAAGCCGTCCAGCCCCCCAGGAGTCGCGCTGCCACGCCCCGCTTGGGTAACGAGCAGTGTGGCGTGCTTCAGCCGCTCTTCGAGGACTGCGATGAGCGACTCAAACTCGTCCCGGGTGTAATCCGCCTGCGACTGGTCGACGTTGTGAGCTACTCGACGGTTGGCGAAAGCGTCGAAGCGCTGGGCACCGCTGACCTCATACGCGACCTTCTCCTCTGGCGGGAGCTCGACACGCCTCTTGGCAGGTCGCGGGGCCAGCGTGCGCCGGAGCTTGGGAAGGTCCAAGGCGTCGCGATCCTCTGGGCTTGCGAACCGGTCATAGGTGTCATTGGCCAGACGGTGAGCAGTCTCGCGGTTGATGTCAGGCATTTCCCAACGAGCGACGTATTCGGTTCTCGTGTAGAGGTCGGCATTCTTCTCGATCAGTTCGTAGAGTTTGGCCAGCGTGAACTTTCCGCCCGGCTGATCAAGAATGCGGCGCACACGGACTACCTGGGCCGTGTTGTACAGCGCCTCGTACTCTCGCCACAGCGGTCCAGCTTGCTCCCACCACAGGCCCGGCCCGAGAGCGTCCCATAGCTGCTCACACTCGTCCTTGCTGGAATGAATGACAACCACTTCTCGTTCGACCGCATTGAGCATCGCCTCGACCTCCGCCCGGCGCTCGGTGGGCGGTTTCTGCGGGGTCTCGGACTCCGGCATTGGACTCCCTCTGTGTGGACACGAGCAAGATCATTCCTCTGCGCGTGGCAACCCCGCAAGACTAGATGAATAGTTCCAAGGGGTGGGGGTCCACCATGTGAGGGGTGAGGGCGTCCAAGCTCGGGGTTGTCCACAGACCCCGATCCTTGGAGGACCTTGGTATGAACCCGGACTTGGACGCCCTCGCTACTGCACTGTATGTGAGGGTCGACGATTTGTTGGCCGCTCATCGCGAGTGGGTGCCTGAGCGGCCCGCGGTGGGGATCGCGCCGAGGCTGTCGGACGCGGAGCTGGTCACTCTGGCGGTGCTGCAGGCGCTGTTGGGGTTCGACTCCGAGGCCCGCTTCATCCGCTACGCCAGGGCGCATCTTCGGCCGTGGTTCCCCTACGTGCCGCAGCGGCCCGGCTACAACAAGCGCCTGCGCCGCAGCGGCGAGATGATCAAACGCGTGATCGGCGCATTGGCCCGCGACTGCGACTCCTGCCACGACGACGTGTGGGTCGTGGACTCGACCCCGGTGGAGTGCGGCCGCAGCCGCGAGACCCAGAAGCGCTCCGAGCTCGCCGGATGGGCCGCCTACGGCTACTGCGCCTCGCACTCGCGATGGTTCTGGGGCCTGCGCCTGCACCTCATCACGACGCCGTCGGGGCTGCCGGTGGCCTACGCTCTCACCGGGGCCAAAGCCGACGAGCGCGACACGTGCCTGGACATGATCACCCACGCCGGGATCGCCCGGCGCGGCCAGACCCTCATCGCCGACAAGGGCTACAGGCGAGCCAGCTTCGAAGCCGAGCTCAACGCCGCCGGCATCACCCTCATCCGCCCCGCCGCCAAACCAGAGCCGCCCTGGCCCCGGCGGCGGTTCCTGCGCCCGCTGCGCCAGATCATCGAATCGGTCAACTGGACCCTCAAATCCCAACTCGGCCTCCAACGCCACCGCGGCCGCACCCGCCAAGGCGTCGCCGCGCGCATACTGCAACGACTCCTCGCCCTCACAGCCGCCATCTGGCACAACGAAACCACCCAACAACCCGGCCCCGCCCGCTCCCTCATCGCCTACGACCACTGACCCCTTGGAACTAACCATCTAGGGTCCGAGGGCGGTTATTGGAACGACGCACACTCCGTCGGGGCGCTCGTATGCGTAGCCGCCGCCGGTGATCACCATGAGCTTGGCCGGGGCGCCCGTGGTGTCTCCGTCGAGTTTGTCGCACAGCCGCCGCAGCGTCCGGGCGCCCTTGTCGATGGCGGCTGCGCCTCCCAGCTTGACCTCCGCCGCGGCCCACGTCCCGTCGGGCCGTTCGACGATCAGGTCGACTTCCAGGTTGTCACTGTCGCGGTAGTGAGACAGCGAGCAGCGGTTCGCCCGGGCGTAGACCTGCAGGTCGCGGATCGCCATCGACTCGAACAGTCGGCCTGCGAAGCCCAGGTCGCGCATCAGCCCGTCGACGTCTGCCCCCAGCGCGGCCGCGGTCAGCGACGGATCCACGAGATGGATCTTCGGCGAGCGGCGCGCCTGGGCACGCGAGGCCAGATGCGGCCTCCAGGCGGGTACCTCCTCCACCACGAACAGCCGGGCCAGCGACGCTAGATAGCCGGCGACCGTGCGGCGCTCGAGGGGCGCCTCGCCCGCCGCGGCGGTGTCCGCCGCGAGCACGGTGTGCCTCACCTCGGTGGCGACGTTGCGGGCCAGCGACACGAGCAGCCTCCCCACGCGCACTGGGTCTCGGTGGGTGCCGTCCACCCTGGACACGTCGGTGCGGCTGATCTCGTCGAGATAGGCGCGGGAGGCGTCGCCGGCCGTGACCGGGTCGACGTCGCGCATCTGGGGCCATCCGCCCCGGCACGCGAGCTCGAGCACCTCGCCCAGCGGCAGTCCGGCGTCGGCGGCCGGGCACCGTTCGCCGTCGAGGAGTGCTCCCAGCGACACGCCACCGTCGGACTCTCCGCTCTCGTAGAGGCTCATGGGCCCCATGCGGACCCGGATGATCCGCCCGGCACCGGAGTGTCGGGTGATGTCGTCGGGCGGGTCGGCGGAGCCTGTCAAGATGAACTGGCCTCTCACGCCCCGGGCGTCGCAGGCTCGCCGCATCGGGTTCCAGACCCCCGGCGCCAACTGCCACTCGTCCAGCAGCCGGGGCGGCGAGCCGTCGAGGATCGACGCCGGATCCATGCCCGCGTCCAGCGCGGCACTGACTCTGTCGTCCAGGTACACGGCGCTGTTGGCGAACCGGCGCCCGGTCCACGTCTTGCCGCAGGCGCGAGGGCCTTCGACCACCACCGCGGGCATCGTCGCGAGCGCCCGGCGCATCTCCGCGTCAACGACGCGGGGCACATACCCGTCAGGAGTTATGCCGTCGGCGTCCATCGTTGCTCCGTCTCCCCACCCCCTCAAGAATACGCCAATAATCTGGCAGTTGAAATGCCAATAATCTGGCAGTTTACTGTCGAAGGCGGGGAACGTTCGGGCCGCGGCTGCGGGCGGTGCTGCGCCGAGACGACGACAGACACTCCATGGTCAGTCCCCGCCGGCGCGACGAGGGCCGACCAGTCCAGCCCCGCGGCTGGACGCAAGGATCCACTGGCCGAGACAAGCCGGGTCTGGGCTCTGCGCTAGCGGAAGAGGTCGTCGGCGGGGGAGCGCACTATCTCGTTCGCGACTGAGCCCGTGCGAAACCAGGACGGGTCCAGGCCTCGAACCACCGCGACGGGCACCCCCTTGGACTTGCCCATGACCAGGTCGGCGGCCGCCGCGATCTCGTCGGCCACCGCCACCTCGGTCACCTTGAGCTCGCGGCCCAGCGCGTCGGTGCTGCCCCTCAGGTCAACTACTGCGGCGATGCCCGCGCAGCCGATGGCGGTGTCGGTCACCCCGCGCCGCCAGGGTCGGCCGAAGGTGTCTGAGATCACCACCGCGACCTCGACGCCGCAGAGAGCCCGGACGCGGTCGCGGACGCGGCGGGCCGAGCGGTCCGAGTCCACCGGCAGCAAAGCCGCGAACCCCTCCTCCACGTTGCTGAGGTCGACTCCGGCGTTGGCGCACACGAAACCGTGGGCGGTCTCCGAGATGACCAGATCGCCCCGGCGGCGCAGAACCCGGACCGACTCTGCCTCGACCAGGGGCTTGTGGCTCAGCGGATCGCCGGGATCCACCGCCGCGAGGCGGTTCTCGGCCTTGGAGACCACCTTCTGGGTGACCACCACGCAGTCGCGGTTGCGCAGCCCCTCCGGTCCGACCGCGGCGACGATCAGCGCGGCCAGGTCGTCGCCGGGGCGCACCTCGCCGATGCCCTCGACTCCAAGGATCTCCAGGCTCACGATGACGCCGCGGCCGGTAGGCGAGTTTCCAGGCTCACGGCGACACCGCGGCCACCGTGCGCCGGGCCAGCTCGGCCGCGGCCTGCGGCGACGACATGATCGTCGGCGCGACCACGGCCCGGACCCCGGCGTCGGCCACCGCGGAGGCCAGATCGGCGTCGGCCTCGTCGATCACCAGGGCGCCGGCCACATCCCGGTAGCGCCGGGCCACACCCACCACGCTCGCCTCCTCGCCCAGCTCCCGGAGCATCCGGGCGGCGGGGCCCTTGAGGGCCGCACCGGCCACTATGGGCGACACGGCCACGGTTCGCTCCCGCCGAGCGGCGAGGATCTCGGCCACTTCACCGACGGCCAGCACCGGGCCTATCGACACGACCGGGTTGGACGGCGCGATCACCACGACATCGGCGTCGGCTATGGCCTCGCGCACCCCCGGGGCCGGGCGGGCCGCCTCCACGCCGGCGAAGCGCACCTTGGATATGGCGACGTCGTGGCGGAGGCGCACGAAGTATTCCTGGAAGCCGACCTCGTCCCCCGAGGCCAGGGTCACCCGCGTCTCGATCCGCTGGTCGCTCGCCGGCAGCACCCGGCAGCCCAGGCCTCGGGCCGCGGCGAGGCGGGCCGTCACGTCGCTGAGGCTCAGCCCCTCGCGCAGCAGGGTGGTGCGGAACAGGTGTGTCCCCAGGTCGCGGTCTCCAAGGTTGAACCAGGCGTCGATCCCCAGCGCCCTTAGCTCGCTGAGCGCGTTCCAGGTCTCGTTGGCCAGGCCCCAGCCCCTGTCGGGGTCTATTGCCCCCGAGAGCGTGTAGATCACGGTGTCGATGTCTGGGCTGATGTGCAGGCCGTGCAGCTCGATGTCGTCGGCCACGTTCACCACCGCGGTGACGTCGGTGGGTGGCGTCACCTGCAGCTGCCCGGCCAGGTAGCGGGCCGCGCCCACCCCGCCGGCCAGGACCGTTATCACCGGCGCGTCTCGTTCGCGGCCCCGCCGGCGGCGCCCGGGCCGCCCTGCAGCAGCGCCAGATCCGCGTCGACCATCAGCCGGACGAGTTCCCCGAACGACGTCCTGGGGCGCCATCCGAAGGCTGCGGTTGCCTTGGAGGCGTCGCCCACGAGCAGGTCGACCTCGGCGGGGCGCATGAACCTCTCGTCCATTACAACATGGTCGCGGTAGTCGAGGCCCACATAGTCGAAGGCCAACTCGCAGAGCGTGCGCACCGAGTTGGTCCTGCCGGTGCAGATCACGTAGTCGTCGGGCTCGTCCTGCTGCAGCATCTGCCATATGGCCTCGACGTAGTCCGCCGCATAGCCCCAGTCCCTCTGGGACTCCAGGTTGCCGAGCCGCAGCTCGCCGGCCAGGCCGAGCTTGATGCTGGCCGCGGCGTGGGTGATCTTGCGGGTCACGAACTCCATGCCCCGGCGCGGGCTCTCGTGGTTGAACAGGATCCCCGAGGTGGCGTGCAGCCCGTAGGACTCCCGGTAGTTGACCGTGATCCAGTGGCCGTAGACCTTGGCCACCCCGTAGGGGCTGCGGGGATAGAACGGGGTCTTCTCGTTCTGGGGGACCTCCCGCACCTTCCCGAACATCTCCGACGAGCTGGCCTGGTAGAAGCGGATGTCGCAGTCGACGAGCCGGATGGCGTCGAGGATCCGGGTGACCCCCAGTGCCGTGGTCTCGCCGGTGAGCACCGGCTGGCTGAAGGAGGTCTGCACGAAGGACTGGGCCGCGAGGTTGTACACCTCGTCGGGCAGGTAGGTCCGCAGGATCTCGATCATCGAGACCTGGTCGAGCAGATCGCCGGTCACGATCCGGACCCGGTCCTGGATGTGGGCGATGCGCTCGTAGTTGACGATGCTGGAGCGCCGCACCATGCCCACGACGTCGTAGCCCTTGTCCAGGAGCAGCTCGGCCAGGTAGGAGCCGTCCTGGCCAGTGATGCCGGTGATCAGGGCGCGCCTGGCCATGGCCCTACTGGCTATCGCCCCGCGGCGGCAGTTGCGACTCCGCCTCGGGTCTCCCGCGGTCCGGGGGCTGCGACTCCGCCTCGGGTCGTTCGCGGTCTGGGGGCTGCGACTCCGCCTCGGGTCGTTCGCGGTCTGGGGGCTGCGACGCCGCCTCGGGTCGTTCGCGGTCCGGGGGCTGCGACTCCGCCTCGGGTCTCCCGCGGTCCGGGGGCTGCGACTCCGCCGTCTTGCACCGCCAGTAGTCCAAGAGGTTGTCGAGGGTCTGATCCAGCGGCACCTCGGGCCGCCATCCGGTGGCGGCCCGCAGCTTGGAGGCATCACCGCAGACCTCTGTCACGTCGACGGGGCGCAGCAACTCGTCGTCGCCGGCCAGCCGCATCGGGTGCCTGGCCCGGGCGATCAGGGATTCGGCCAGCTCCCGGACGCACAGCGCGGTGCCGCTGCAAACGTTGTAGGCCTCGCCCTCGACTCCGTGCTCGGCCAGCAGCCGGTAGGCCCGGACCACGTCGCGCACGTCGGTGAAGTCGCGGCGCGTCCGGAGGCTCCCGACGCGCACAACCTCCGCGCCGGAGCGCTCGTTGGCCGCGATTCGCGCTGCCAGCGCGGCAGCCACGAAGCGGTCGCTCTGGCCCGGTCCGAGATGGTTGAAGGCCCGGGCCCGGACCACGTCGAGTCCGCGGCCCGCGCCGGCCTGCACGCACACCATCTCGGCGGCCGCCTTGCTTGCCCCGTAGGGAGTGACCGGGCGCATGGGGGCGGTCTCGTCGACGGGGAGGCCGGCCGGCTCGAGCCTGCCGTAGACGTCGGCACTGCTCACCACCACGGCCCGGCCCGCGCCGGCTCTGCGGGCTGCGTCCAGCACGTTGAAGGTCCCCTCCACGTTCACCCGAAGCGTGGCCGCGGCCGCGGTGAAGCTCGCCTGCACATCGGCCTGAGCGGCCAGGTGATACACCGCGTCCGGTCGGCCTTGACCGAAGTCGGCCTCAAGCGCCTCGGGCTCGGTTATCTCAGCCTCGCTGACGATGACCTCGTCGCCCGCGGCTGCGAGATGCGCCACAAGATGGCAACCGACGAACCCGGTGGCTCCGGTGACGAGAACCCGCACGCGCTCCTACCCCGCCGAGCCTGGACACAGCATCACCCGCGAACCCTAGAGGCCGAGCGGATAGACCGCGGCGCGCGCCCGCGTGCCACACTGGTCGCGAGCCCGACGGCCCTAGGAGCTGGAGTGTCTGACACGGCGGCAGCATCCGGGCGCGACCCGCGGCGGCTGGCATCTCTTGTGGAGCCCGGCTCCACGGCCGTGCTCACCATGGAGATGCAGCGGGGCGTGGTCGGTCCCGGCGCGATGATGCCTGCGGTCGCCGAGCAGGTCGCGGCGTCCGGCACGATCCAGGTCGCCGCGTCGGTGTGTGAGGCGGCCCGGGCCGCAGGCGCCCGCGTGGTCCACTGCACGGCGCAGACCCGGCCCGACGGCGCGGGCGGCGCGGTCAACTGCCGGATCCTGGGCCTCGCCGACCGGCTGCGCCGCGAGCAGGGGACCGCTCCCACAGAGGCCGGCACCGAGGGCGCCCGGCTCGTGCCCGAGCTCGGGGAGGACCCCCGAGACCTGATTGTGGCCCGCCGGCATGGACTCACTCCGTTCACGTCCACTCCGCTCGACCAGACCCTGAGGAACCTCGGCATCAGGACCGTCGTGGCGACGGGCGTTTCGGTGAACGTCGGCATTCTGGGCCTGTGCCTCAGCGCCGTCGATCTCGGCTATCAGGTGGTGCTCGTGCGAGACGCGGTGGCCGGAGTGCCCGCCGCCTACGCGGAGTCCGTGATCGACAACACCCTGGCGATGGTCGCCACCGTCGTCACATCGGCGGAGCTGCTGGAGGTGTGGAGCGCGGTCTGATCGCCCGGAGGCCGACCAGATTGGCCGGAGGCGCCACCATCGGGGCGGAGGCGCCCATTAGCCTCGGTTGATCGCATCTCCCGTCGACAGCGCGGCACCCGTTGCGGGCGCGTACGGCACCGCCCAACCGACGGTGCTGGCCGTGGTGGTCGCCCACCGGCCGGGCGAGTGGTTCCGCGAGAGCCTCGAGTCGCTGGCCCTCCAGGACTACGGGCCCCTGAGCGTGGCCGTGGTGGACGCGGCCGGATCGGGGATCGGTCCAAGGGTCGCGGAAGTCCTGGCGGACGCCACCGTGATAGACGCAGCCGGTGCTTCCGGATTCTCGGAGGCGGCCAACGCTGTGCTCTCGGCCAATCTTGGTGCCGACTTCCTGCTGGTGTGCCACGACGACGTGGCCCTGGCCGGCGACGCGGTGAGCACCCTCGTGGTCGAGGCGCTGCGGAGCAACGCGGGGATAGTCGGCCCCAAGATCGTGGAATGGGACCGCCCCGAGATCATCCGGCATGCGGGCTACGACGTCGACCGCTTCGGCGTCTCCGCCGACCGCGCCGGTGCCCACGAACTCGACCAGGAGCAGCACGAAGGCGTGCGCGACTCCTTCGCCCTGCCGTCGGCGGTGCTGCTCATCCGCAGGGAGCTGTTCGTCCGGCTCGGCGGCTTCGACGCAGGCATGACCTTCCGAGGCGAGGACGTCGACCTCTGCTGGCGGGCGCAGATGGCCGGGGCCCGGGTGATGTTCGTCGGCGGTGCGGTGGCCCGCCACCGGGGCGGGCTCGCGTCCCGCACCGGCGTCGACGACGTGAGGCTCACCCAGAACCGTCATGCGTTGCGGTCCATGCTGGTCAACCACGGCCGCATCTCGCTGGCCGTGTTCGTGCCGCTGGCGGTGCTGATGGCCGTCTGCGAGGTGGCCCTGGGAGTGTTCACCGCCCAGTTCGGCCGGGTCCGCGACATGCTGTCGGCATGGGTGTGGAACATCTCCCGCCTCGACGTGGTGCTCGAGCGCCGCCGGGCGAATGCCCAGGTCCGCAGAGTGCGCCAGGCCGACGTCACCGCCTTGCAGTACCTCGGCAGCGTGCGGCTGCTGTCCTTCTTGAGGCGGCAGTTCGGCGGTGAGTCACAGGGCCTGCTGAGCGCGGCGGGCCGCGGCGTCCTCGGAGGCTTTCGAACCGGCACGCTCCGCCTGACCTGGATTGCGTGGACGGTGGTGGTCGGGGTCGTGCTGTTCGGGTCGCGCCGCCTCGTGGCCGACGGCGTGCCCGCGGTCGGGGACTTCGTGGCGCTCGGCGAGACAGGCTCTGACCTGATCAGGACATGGTGGGGGGGATGGAGCGAGCGAAACGCGGGAGCGCCGTCCTCCAACTTGGGCGTCCTCGTCTACCTCGGCGCCGCCGGCTGGCTGCTGTCCGACAGCATGGGCCTGGTTCGCACCCTGTCGGTGGTGACTCCGATCCTGGTGGGATTGCTGGGGGCCTACCGGCTGCTGGCCGCGACCGGCTCTCGCCGGGCCCAGACGGGCACCCTCGTCGCCTACCTTGTCGTGCCTCTGGCGTCCGCGTCGGTAGCGGGCGGATCCATCCCCGGCCTGGTCGGCTACGCGGCCGCGCCGTGGATGCTGCGGGAGCTGCTGCGGGCGTCGCGGACCGCCCCGTTCGGGTCGAGTCCCAACCAACCCTCTCTGGCGTCGGTCGCGGTGTCGCTGGGCGCCGTCGCGGGCCTTGCCGCGCTGGTCGTGCCGGCCGCGGTGGCGCTGGTGGTGCTGCTAGCCGCGGGACTGGTGCTGGGGAGCCTGCTCGCGGCGCGGCCCGGAAGCATCCTGCGCCTGCCGGCCGCGGCCGTGCTAGCGGTTCCGACGACCGCCTTCGTGGCGTTTCCGGCCGTCGTCGACGTGCTGGCCTACGGTCCGTGGTGGGGGGCGGTCGCCGGCGGGCGCGACGGCTCGGCCGGGGAGGTCTCCTTCGGCGAGATGCTGCGGTTCGCGGTCGGGCCCGGCGACCCGGGCTCGCTCATGTGGCTGTTCGCGGTTCCGATGGCCGTGCCGTTGCTTCTGGGTCGGGGATGGCGCCTGGAGCAGGCCGTCCGCCTGTGGATGGTGGCGCTGGCGGCATGGGCGCTGGCCCTGGCCTCGCAACGGGGGGCTCTGCCCTTCGGGCTTCCCGACCTGCAACTCCTGTTGGCTCCGGCCGCCGTATCGGTGGCCGCACTTTGCGGCATGGCGGTGCTCTCCTTCGAGCACGACCTGCGATTCAGCCACTTCGGCTGGCGCCAGGCCCTGGTCCCGATCACGGTGGCGGCGTCGCTGCTGCTGGTTGTCGGCAGAGTCGGCGTGCTCGAGACCGGGAGCTGGGACCTGGTGGAGGGCGACCACCACGCGGCCCTGCGCTTCGAGCCCCCGGCCCTGGCCGGCGCCTACCGCGTGCTGTGGATCGGCGCGCCCGAGTTCCTGGCCGTAGAGGGCCACAGCCTGGCGCCCGGCGTCGCCTGGGCGGCCACCACCGGCGATTCGGTCACGATCGCCGAACGCGCCCTCCCGCTTGATGAGGGCCAGGCCGGGCTATTCGAGACGGTGATCGATGAGATCGACGCGGGCCGCACCACCCGGGGCGGGCGGCTGCTGGCCGGCCTGGGCGTGCGTTACGTGGTGCTGCTGCACCGGCTCGCGCCGGCGCCGTTCGTTGGGGAGGACAAGGCCCGGCCGGTGCCGGCCGGACTCGCATCCGCAATCCGCCACCAGCTCGACCTGGGGTTGGTGGAGGGCACCAACAGCGCGGTGGACATGTTCGTGAACACATCCTGGGTGCCGATGCGAGGGGTGCACGCGCCGGGATTCGATCGGGGCGTCGACGCAATCACCGACCTCGAGGCCCATCCGATCATCCCGGGCGCGCCGGTATTCTCCGGCGCCGGGCCGCCCTGGTCGGCCGATATCCCCGACGGCGCCGAGGTTCTGGTCGCCCACACGCCCCGTCCCGGCTGGCAGCTGACAGTGAGCGGCGAGACAGCCCCCAGGCGCGAGGCCCTGTCGTGGGCGCGGGCCTACCTTCCTGCAGGCGGGGGCGAGGCCGAGCTGTCCTACTCGTCGCCCTGGTGGCGTCGCGGGGCACAGCTCGTGGGCGCGGCCGCGCCCGTCGTCCTGCTGCTGGCTTGGCTGCGCCGCCGGATGGACCGCCGGTGATGCGCTCGGTGAGAATGCTGTCGATCGCGGCCATAGCCGGCCTGCTGGCGGCGGGCGTCGTCGTCGACCTTGCGGACCGTCCGGTGTCCGAGCGCCCGGTCCGGTATGTCTCGGCCCTGACCGCCCCGGCGGGGATCGTGAGCACGTGGTTCTGCCCCGGGGGAAGCGGCCCCGACGGCGCGGCCGAGCTGACCGTCGAGCTGGCGAGCGGGTCGGATCAGCGCCGCACCGCCGCGGTGTCCGTGCTGCCCGGCGGGTCCGGTCCCGATGACGCCCGGACCGTGGACATCGAGATCGAGCCCCGCGGCCGGGTGCTGGTGCGGCCGTCCGAGGAGGTTCCCGGCGCACAGTGGGTCGGCGCGGTGGTCGAGGTCGACGGCCCCGACGTGGTCGTCGGGCAGATCCTCACCACGAGGCAGGGCGCAGTGGGGCGCTCGCCCTGCCTCACGAGGACGGCCGACCGCTGGGTGGTCCCCAACGGCGCGACCCGCTCGGCGGTGGAGGGTGAGCGCTTCGTCGTGATGCTCCTGAACCCGTTCCCGGACGTAGCGGTGGCCGACATCGAACTGGTGGCCGACGTGGGCCGCGACTCGATCGAGGGCCTGGTGATCCCAGCCCGCCGCGTCGTGGCTGTCGATGTGACCGAGGAGATCACTGTGGCGGCAACCGTCGCAGCCTTCGTCGACGTCGTGTCCGGCCGTGTGGCGGCGTCATGGATCCAGATCTCCGACGGGCCGATCGCCGGAACCGGCGTCCGGGCTGCCGCGGCCGTGCCCGACGCGGCCCCCCGGTGGCACCTGCCGGTGGCGGGGGTGGGCGCGGCGCGGCGCGACGTGGTGGCGGTCTCCAACCCATCGGCGGACCGGGTGGCCGAAGTGGACCTCGAGATCATCGCGGAGGCGCCGGGCACCGATGTCAGCCCGATCGAGATAACCGTGCGGCCGGGACGGACTGCCCTCGTCGACCTCTCCGGTCAGGGTCGCCTCGAAGGCATCGGGCCCTTCAGCATGGTGGTTCGCTCCCTGGACGGCGCGCCGGTGGCGGCGTCGATCTCCAGCGTCACGTTCGCGGCCGGCCCTGACGGCATCGAGGCGCCGACGGTTGCCGGGTCGACCGCGACCATCGGGGCGGACGCGGCGGCCCGCCGCTGGCTGGTGGCCGCACCGGCAGCCGCCGCCGATGACGGGGAGCAACCCCGCGGCGACGCCTCGGTGCTGGTGATCGTCAACCCGTCGTCGGTGGGGATCGCCGAGATCAGCCTCCGGGTGGACGGCGAGACGGCCCATCGCCTTGAGGTCGGGCCCCGCCGCCGGGCCGGCGTTGCGCTGGCCCGGCTGGGCTCAGATCGCTTCGTGGTGGAGGTGGAGTCGTCGGCGCCCGTGGTCGTGGGCGTGGAGCTCGTCGGGCTGACCTTCCGCACCGCCTCGCTCGGCGCGGCGGTCTCCGACCCCGTGCCGGCGACCGATATTCGTTGATCTCAGGCCGTCGGTGCGGGCACACCGGCGGGGGAGCCGGCGGTGTCGCCCGGCCGCGAGCCCTGCCCGTTGCCGCGGCCCGCCCCGTCTCTGGGGGCGCCGCCGGTTTGCGAGCCCCGGCCCGACACCGCGATCAGGCGTTCCACCTCGCTACCGCTGATGGTCTCATGCTCCAGCAGCGCCCTGGCCACCAAGTCGAGCCCGTAGCGGTACTTGGTGAGGGTCGCCCGGCACCGGTCCTGCTGCTCGCGCAGGATGCGCTCGATCTCCTTGTCGATCACCCGGGCCGTGTCGTCGCTGTAGTCGCGGGTCTGCATCAGGTCCTCGCCCAGGAAGACCTGGTTCTGGGAGCCCCACGCCATTGGTCCGAGCTGGTCGGACATGCCCCACTCCCGCACCATCGACCGGGCCAGCGCAGTGGCCCGCATCAAGTCGTCGGCGGCGCCGGTGCTAACGATCCCGAACACCAGCTCCTCGGCGATGCGGCCGCCGAACATCACCACCAGCCGGTCGAGGATGTAGTCGCTGCGGTAGATGTGGCGGTCCTCCTCGGGCAGCTGCATGGTCACCCCGAGCGCCATCCCGCTGGGGATGATGGTGACCTTGTGGAGCGGATCGGCGGTGGGCAGCACCGAGGCGCACACCGCGTGGCCGGCCTCGTGGTAGGCGATGGCCTCCTTCTCATCGTCTGAGAGGGCCATCGACTCCCGCAGCTGGCCCATGAGAACCCGGTCTCGGGCCAGTTCGACATGGCGGCCCGCGATCTCATCATCGCCGGCGCGCACCGCGTGCAGGGCCGCCTCGTTGATGAGGTTGGCCAGGTCGGCGCCGCTCATGCCCGGCGTGCCCCGGGCCACCACGTTGAGGTCCAGGTCCGCGGCCGTGTGCTTGCCCTTCACGTGCACCTCGAGGATGGCCAGCCGGTCCGAGAGCTCGGGCAGCGGCACCACCACCTGGCGGTCGAAGCGGCCCGGGCGAAGCAGGGCAGGGTCGAGGATGTCGGGCCGGTTGGTGGCCGCCATCATCACGATGCCCTCGGAACTCTCGAATCCGTCCATCTCCGAGAGCATCTGGTTCAGGGTCTGCTCGCGTTCGTCGTGGCCGCCCCCGAGCCCCGCGCCCCGCTTGCGGCCGATGGAGTCGACCTCGTCGACGAAGATGATGGCCTTGCCCATCTTGCGGGCCGACTCGAACAGGTCCCGCACCCGGCTGGCGCCGACCCCCACGAACATCTCCATGAAGTCCGAGCCCGTAACCGACAGGAACGGCACCTCGGCCTCACCCGCCACCGCCTTGGCGATCAGCGTCTTGCCCGTGCCGGGCGGGCCCACCAGCAGCACACCCTTCGGAACCCTCGCGCCGATCGCCGCGAAGCGCTCGGGCGTCTTCAAGAAGTCGACTATCTCGGTGATCTCCTGCTTGACCCCGTCGTAGCCGGCCACGTCGTCGAAAGTGGTGCCGGGCCGCTCGGTGCTGTAGGTCTTGGCCCGGCTCCGCCCGATCGACATGATGCTGCCCATCTGGCCCTGGGCCCGGCGCTGCATCCACCAGAAGAACAGGATGAGCAGGCCTATCGGCAGCAGCAGCGGCAGGATCGACAGGAAGAAGTTGGTCTGGGGAGTGTCGTAGCGGAACTCCGGCACGTGCTCGTTGATCAGGGCGGTGTCGGCGTCGGGAAGCGGCAGCGGCCCGTTGGAGGAGTACTCGGTGCCGTTGACGGCCGTCGCCTTGATGCTGCCGCGGGTGTTGTTGTAGGTGCCCTGGACGATGCTGCCGTCGGTGACGCGCTCCAGGAAGTCGGGATAGGAGATCTCCTCGCCCGAGTCGCCGGGCAGCATCGTGGTGGCCATGAAGACGGCGAGGACCGCGCCGATCATCAGCCACACGACCAGGCGCGAGCGCCGCTGCGACTCGGGCGAAGCCCGCAGCGGCTTCTGGGAGCGCCCCTTGCCGTTCCGCGGCGCCGGTGGCGGCGGAGGGGGCGGCGTGCTGTCTGCCACGAGTCCAGGCTAGTCCGGTACGGTTGCAATCCATGCCGTCCTTGATGCCGGCCTCGACACGGCTGACATGGGCGGCAGTCGGGTGGGCCGCAGGATTCGTCGCCAGTGCTGTGGCGACGGTCGCCGCCGTGATCGTGCTGGGCGGAGCGGAAGTCCTGGACACCGAGCAGAACCTGATGGAGGGCGTCGGCGTGGTCGGGCTGGTGCTTCTCCAGGTGCCGCTGTGGCTGGGCCTGCTGGGGACGCCGCTGATGGCCCGACGCTGCGGCCTCGACTGGAAACGCCAGCTCGGGTGGACGATGCGGCTGAGAGACGCACCTGTCGGGATCGGCATCGGTCTGGCGATGCAGCTCGTCGCAGTGCCGCTGCTTTACTGGCCCATATTCCGGATCTTCGGTGATCTGGACGTCGCTGAGCCCGCACGCGAGCTGACGAATCTGGCCGGCACTCCGTTGGATGTGGCCTTGCTCGTCGCGATGACGGTGGTCATGGCGCCCGTCAGCGAGGAAGTGTTCTTCAGGGGGCTGGTGCAGGGCGCGCTGCGCGACCGGATCGGTCCAGCGTGGGCGGTGGCCATCTCGTCGATGGCCTTCGCGATCACGCACTTCCAGCTCCAGCAGTTCCCGGCGGTCCTGCTGGTCGGTGTCGTCCACGGTCTGCTCGTGCTGCGCACGGGCCGTCTCGGCACGGCGCTGTGGTCCCATGTTGGCTTCAATGCTGTGACCATGGCGGTTCTGCTGTCGTGAGGCCGCCGGGCGCCGTGACACACCTGAGAGCATGTGCGGAGAGGTGCGACCGCCTCGCGGCGCAGCGTTGTGTTTCCCGCTCTTGTTCGCTGCGCTCACGGGCCGCTCGGGCCACGGCCTCGCTCATCGCCCCGCTGGTTCATGAGTGATCGCGGCCTATCCGCTCGGCCTCCAAGGCGGACCGGGCCCATTCTGAGCGGCGCCGTTGTCGCGCTCGTCGTCGCGTTCCTGGTCCTCAACCTCCGGCCCTGGCTGTGGTTCGTCGACACCACACCCACCGGCGGCGACCTCGGGGCTCACGTCTGGGCACCCGCATACCTGCGCGATGTGCTGATCCCGGAGTTCAGGCTCACCGGATGGACCCACGACTGGTACGCGGGCTTCCCCGCCTTCACGTTCTACATGGTGATCCCGTCGCTGCTGGTGGTGATCGTCGATGCCGGCCTCGGCCTGAGCGTCGGCTTGTTCGCCTATCTGGCAGTGGTCTCGGCTGCGGGCGCGGTCGCCCTGGCCGCTGTCGGGCGGACGAAATGGCCCGCGGCCCAGCGCTGGGCTGTCGTCCTGGGCATCGCCGGGGTGGCCGGGGCCGCCCAGCTGTTCGTCGACGACGCCGCGGCCAACCGGGCCCTGGCCGCGCTGCTCCTGCCCGCCGCCGCCGCGGGGTGGGCGTGGCACGGGCTGAGGGCTCGGCCCCGCCGGCGGGCTCCGGCGGCTGTGATCGCGGCCATGCTGGCGCTGCTCGCGGTCCCCATGCCCTATGGCGTGTCCCTCAAGCTCGTGGCGATCGCCGGTGTGGTCGCGCTGCCGGTGGCTGTGTGGGCCATGGCCCGATCGGCGGGGGTCGGGCCCGAGGGCCGGGCCCTGGCCGCCGCGGCCACGCTGCTGTTCCTGTTCGACCGGTCGTTCAACATCTACGGCGGCAACCTCATGTCCACCATGGCCGGCGAGTTCGCCTACTCGCTCGGTCTGGCCACCGCGGTGCTCTACATCGGCGCGGCGGCCCGGGGCATCGACTCGGGCCGCCACCGGGTTCTGGCCGGCTCTCTGCTGGCCCTCGCCGGGCTGCTGCACCTGTTCTCGGCCTTCCTCGCGCTGGCAGCCACCGTGGCGCTGGTGCTGACCGGTCGGTGGCGCCGAGCCGCTTGGCGGCAGCGACTGAGATGGACCCTGGCGACCGGCGCGCTGGGCGCCTCGCTCAGCGCGTGGTGGGTGCTGCCCTTCTGGTGGAATCGGGGCCTGCTCAACGACATGGGCTGGGGCAAGGAGCGCCGCTACCTGTCGTCGCTGTGGTCTCGCGGGTCCGCCGACTACAGCTTCCTGGTCAACGACCCCCCGCTGCAGCTGTTCGTCGTGATGGCTGCCGCTGGGGTGGTGCTCATGTTCTTCAGGCGGTCCCGGCCGCTGTTCTCCAGGTGGTCCCGGCTTCACGCCGCGCTGGCACTGACCGGGGTGATCTTCTCGGTGGCCTTCGTGGTGATGCCCGAGGGGCGCCTGTGGAACGTGCGCATCCTGCCATTCTACTACCTCACGGTGTACCTGACGGCCGCGCTCGGCCTCGGCGAGGCGATCGGGTGGGGCCGCTCATGGCTTGACCGGCGGCACGCGGCCCGCGTCGAGGAGGGGGCTGAGGTGAGGCGGCTCCGGGCGTCGGCCGGTGCCCTCGCGGCCGGCGGCTGCGTGGCGCTGGCTGTGGCCGCGGTGCTGGTCACGGTGGGAATGCCGCTGCGCTCGCTGCCCGGAGGTCGAACCGGCGGAGACGGCGTCTACCGCTGGGGACCCCTCAGCTCGGGCGATTCCAACCTGGGCCCCTACTGGGTGCAGTACAACTTCGAGGGGTATGAGCGCCGGCAGCCGACGGCCGACGGAGGGGGGAGCACCGAGTACCGGGGCCTGGTCGACACCATGGGCGGGGTCGGCGAGAGCCGGGGCTGCGGCCCGTCGCTGTGGGAGTACGGCTCCGGGCGGCTCGGCTCCTACGGCACGCCCATGTCGCCGATGCTGCTGCCGTACTGGACCGACCGGTGCATCGGCTCCATGGAGGGCCTCTACTTCGAGGCCTCCGCCACGACGCCCTACCATTTCCTGATGCAGTCGGAGTTGTCGGCCGCCCCGTCGCGGGCCCAGCGCGACCTGCCCTACGGGGGCCTCGACGTGGCCCGGGGGACCGAGCACATGCGCGCGGTGGGCGTGCGCTACTACATGGCGTTCTCGGACGAGGCCGTGGGCCAGGCCCGGGCCGTGGCCGGCCTGGAGGAGGTGGCGTCCTCGGGCCCGTGGGCCGTGTTCGAGGTGGCCGGCAGCGCGCCGGTGGCCGGCCTGTCCAGGCTGCCGGTGGTGGTGGACGATCTCGACGGCTCCAGCGACGCCTGGCTGGAGGCGTCGGTGGGCGCGTTCCTGGCCGAGGGCCCGGACGCGCCGCTGCTGGCCGCCGACGGCCCCGAGGACTGGCCCCGCATGACGCTGTCGGGCATGCACCCCGGATCGGGCGCCGACGACGCCGACGGAACCGGCCCGGTTGCCGACCGGCAGTCGGCGATGCGCCGGCTGGCCGCGCTGCTGCCCGACGAGGCGCCCCGCACCGGCGTCGAACCGGCCGCGGTGAGCGACGTGGTCCGCAGCGACCATTCGATCTCGTTCTCGGTCGACCGCACCGGGTCGCCGGTGCTGGTGCGCACGTCGTACTTCCCCAACTGGTCGGCGTCGGGTGCGGAGGGTCCCTACCGGGTGACGCCCAACTTCATGGTGGTGGTGCCCACCGGCACCGAGGTGCGCCTGAGCTACGGGCACAGCCGGGTGGAGTGGATCGCGCTCTTGATCACGCTCGGCGGCCTGGCCGCCGTAGGGTGGCTCGTGGTGCCGCGGAGAGAGTCCGACAAGCCGTGAGACTCTCGGTTGTCGTCCCCGCCTACTGCGAGGCCGGCCGCATCGGCGCGACTGTGGCCGCGCTGCGCGCCGCCCTGGCTCCTGTGCACCACGACGGCGGCGCCGAGATCGTGGTGGTCGACGACGGCTCCGACGACGGCACGGCCGCGGCGGGCCGGGCCGCCGGCGCCGACATGGTCGTTGAGTTCCCGGTCAACCGGGGCAAGGGCGCCGCGGTGCGGGCCGGAATGCGGGCCGCCTCCGGAGCGGTGGTGGCCTTCACTGACGCCGACCTCTCCTATACGCCCCACCAGATCCTCGCCCTGCTCGAGGAGGTGGAGCAGGGAGCCGATGCCGCCGTCGGGGACCGGCGCCATCCCGACACGGTTGTTGTGACCGAGCCGTCCCGGCTGCGGCGAGCGGGCAGCCGCGCCGTGGGTGCCGTCTGCATGATGCTCCGGCTCGGCCGGGGCCGCGACACCCAGTGCGGCTTGAAGGCATTCTCCCGCGAGGCCGCGGGCGAACTGCTGGACGCCTCGGTCATGGACAGGTTCGCCTTCGACGTCGAGCTGCTGTTCCTGGCCGACCGGCTCGGCATGCGGGTGCGCGAGGTGCCGGTGGAGGTGGTCAACAGCCGGGTGTCGTCGGTGCGCGTCGCGAGCGACGGCTGGGAGCTGGTGCTCGACATGTGCCGCATCCGGGCCCGAGCGCTGCTCGGCCGCTACCCGCAGGCCCACGGCTAGGTTCGCAGGCGCAGTGGGGGACTTCGAGGCGATCTTCAAGGCCTACGACATCAGGGGGATCGTGGGCGAGCAGATCGACGCCGCCGCCTGCTTCGCCATCGGAGGCGCCTTCGCGGTCCACACGCGCGGCGACGGCGCCGCCGGCGTGGTGGTCGGCCGCGACATGCGCCCCGACGGGGCGGAGCTCGCCGGCGCATTCTGCGAGGGTGTCGTCGCGGCCGGCGTCGATGTTGTGGACATCGGGCTGTGCGCCACCGAGATGGTGTACTTCGCCTCCGGGATGCTGGACGCGCCCGGCGCCATGTTCACCGCGTCGCACAACCCGGCGGGATACAACGGCATCAAGCTCTGCGGACCCGGCGCGTCGCCCATCGGGACCGGCACCGGGTTGGAGGAGATCAAGGTCCGGGCCGTCGACGGGCAGTCTCGCGCCGCGGTGCCCGGGAACTCGACTCGGCGCGACCTCCTCGACTCCTACGTCGAGCATGTCCTGTCCTTCGTGAGCGTTCCAGCGCTGCGGCCTCTGCGCCTGGCGGTCGACACCGCCAACGGGATGGGCGGCCTGGTGGCTCCCGCGGTGTTCGAGGCGCTGCCCTTCGAAGTCGACTACCTCCACCTGGAGCTCGACGGCACGTTTCCCAACCACCCGGCGGATCCGCTCAAGCCCGAGAACCTGCGTGATCTGCGGGCCCGGTTGCGAGCTAGCCCCGCCGACGCGGGCCTGGCCTTCGACGGCGACGCCGACCGGGTGTTCCTGGTGGACGAGGCCTCCCGTGCGATGTCGGGCTCACTCACCGCGGCGGTCGTCGCCTCGGCGATGCTCGAGCGCGAGCCCGGCGCCGCTGTCGTCCACAACTTGATCTGCTCCAGGGCCCTCCCCGAGATCGTGTCCGAGCGGGGGGGCCGGGCCGTGCGAGCCCGCGTGGGGCACTCGTTCATGAAGCAGGCGATGGCCTCCAGCTCCGCGGTCTTCGGAGGTGAGCACTCCGGCCACTACTACTTCCGCGGCAACTACGGCGCAGACAGCGCCATGATCGCCGTGCTGGTGGCACTGGAGTGGCTCAGCCGCTGCGGCGGCCGCCTGAGTGAGCTGGCCGCGCCGCTGGAGCGCTACGCGGCCTCGGGGGAGATAAACACAGAGGTGCCGGATCCAGCGGAGGTACTGGAGCGGGTGGCCGCTGCGTTCGAGGGCTTCGAGCAGGATCGCCTCGACGGCCTCAGCGTCGACTGCGGCGACTGGTGGTTCAATCTGCGGCCCTCGAACACCGAGCCGCTGCTGCGCCTCAACCTGGAGGCCGTCGGGCCCCACGATGTGAAAGCCCGGGTCGCTGAGGTGCGCGCCCTGATACTTCCGTAGCATCTGGTGCCCAGCCGCTCCGACGCCACACCGAGGAGGTCCGCCGTGACACTCGATTCCCGCCTGCTGAGGATCCTCGCGTGCCCCGCTGACAAGGGCCCGCTCCTGTACTTCGCCGACGAGCAGATGCTGTACAACCCCCGGCTGCGGCTTCGCTACCGGGTGCAGGACGGGATCCCGGTGATGCTGACCGACGAGGCCTCCACATCCGACGACACCGAGCACGGGCGGCTCCTGGCCAAGGCCACCGCCGACAGGGTCCTGCCCACCTTCGAGCCCGGCGACGCCGGCGGCCGGCAGGGTTGAGGCAGGCCGCGCGCCATGGCCGCCGACGATCTCTTCGAAGCGCTCCGGCACCTGCCGGACCCGGTGCGCGACGCCGCGGTGGCGGCCGCCGACGTTGAGGGCCTGCCCGGGCCCGGCGACATCACCGACGTCGTGATCGTGGGCGCGGGCGGGGGAGGGGTGGCCGGCGACGTGGTGGAGTCGGTCGCGCACTTGCAGGGATCGGTGCCGGTCCTGGCCACCGGCGGGATCAGTCCGGCCTGGCTCTCGGAGTCGTCGCTGGTGGTGGCGGTGTCGCAGTCGGGCAACGACCAGCCGGCGGTGGCGGCGGCCCGGATCGCTCAGGCCGGCGGCGCGCGCATGGTGGCCGTCACCTCCGGGGGCGAGCTCATGGAGCTGTGCACAGCCTGGGGTATTCCGGTCACGAGGGTGGATCCATTCGCCGGTCCGGCCGCGGGACTGAGCGTGCTGATCGTGCCGGTGCTCGTGCTGCTCGAGCGCGTCGGCGTGCTGGCCGGCATGAACCGGCTGATCTCCGACAGCGCCGAACAGATCGAGGCCCGCCAAAAGCTCATCGACGCCGACCCCGCGCCGGTGGAGGCGCTGGCCGAGGGCGTGCGGGGCCGGATGGCGGTGGTGTGCGGGGCCGGGGGCGTGGGCAAGCACGCCGCCCGTCGCTGGGTCCACCGGCTGGACCGCGTCGGCGGCGTGTCGTCGGTGCGGCGCAACCTTCCCGCCGACGAGGCCGAGGCCGCCTCGTGGGCCACGCTGGCGAGGCGGATACCCGCCGGCGTCGCCGCGGTCGTGCTGCGCCACGACTTCGAGCCCCCCGGGCTCGCCGACCGCATCGACCTGCTCGAAGCGGCCGTGGCCGCCACCCACGAGGTGCGGGCCGAAGGCGAGGGCGCCCTCGCCCAACTCCTGGACCTGGTGCTGGTCGGCGACGCGGTCGCAGAGCTGGCGGCGCAGCGCGGCCGCGACCGTCCAGACCCTGACTGATCCGGCCCGGACCGGCGTGGGGACGGCCAAGGCGTGGAGCTGATCGAAGGAGCGGTCCGCGGCTACGACTGGGGGTCGCTCACCGCCATTGCGGACCTGCTCGGTCGGCCCGCCACCGGCGAGCCGTGGGCCGAGCTGTGGTTCGGCGCCCATCCGTCCGCACCAGCCGCGGTGGGGGCGCGAGCCGAGCCGCTGGACCGGCTGATCGCCGCCGACCCGGTCGCGGCGCTCGGCCCCGCGGTGGCGTCGCGTTACGGACGGCTGCCGTTCCTGCTGAAGGTGTTGGCCGCGGCGGCGCCCCTGTCGCTCCAGGCCCACCCCTCAGCGGAGCAGGCCGAGGCGGGATTCGAGCGCGAAGAGGCTATGGGGGTCCCTCCGGACGCGCCGCAGCGGATGTTCCGGGACCGCTCGGCCAAGCCCGAGCTGATCTGCGCGCTGAGCGGTTTCGAGGCGCTCTGCGGATTCCGCGATCCGAAACAGACCGCAGCGCTGCTCGACACTCTCGACGCGCCGGCCCTCGATCCTCTGCGGCGCCGCCTCAGCGGGCGGTCCGGCTCGCAGCTGCGCGACTTGCTCGCATGGCTGCTGGCCCTTGATCGGCCCGCGGCGGCCGCGCTGGCCGAGTCGGCGGCCGGCGCCTGCGCGGCCGCGGCCGACGAGGATGAATGGTCCGGGCTCCGGTCCGCGGTGGCCAGGCTGGGGGCCCGCCACCCCGGGGACGCCGCAGTGGCGGCGTCGCTGTTGTTGAACCACGTCGTGCTCGCTCCGGGTGAGGCCCTGTTCCTGGACTCGGGATGCCTCCACGCCTATCTGGGCGGCACCGCGGTGGAGCTGATGGCCGATTCCGACAACGTCGTGCGGGGCGGCCTGACGTCGAAGCACGTGGATGCGGCCGCGCTGGTGCAGATCGTCGACGGCGCTGCATCGGAACCACCGGTCCAGCGGCCCGAGCCCGCGGGCGGCGTCGTCACCTACCGCACGGCCGCCGCGGAGTTCTCGCTGCGGCGATTCGACGTGGACGGGTCGTCGGGTCTGGCCGCCGGGCCCGCGGTGCTGCTGTGCACCGAGGGCTGCGTCGAGGCCAACGGGGTGACCATGGACCGCGGCGCCGCGGCCTGGTCCTCCGCCCTCGAGCCTCACGTGGCGCTCGAGGGTCGGGGAACCGTGTTCTGCGCCACCGTCGGCGACGAGCGATAGCTTTCGTACTCCCATGCCCCGAAGTGCCATGTGCCGAGGTGATCGTCGTGCCCCAAGCCGGTAGCGACATGCGGGTAGCGGACCTCTCGCTGGCCCCGCTCGGCCGCGCCGAGATCCGCTTGGCCGAGCACGAGATGCCCGGTCTGATGGCGCTGCGGGGCCGCTACATCGACGATCAGCCGCTGGCCGGCGCCCGGATCGCCGGCTCGCTGCACATGACCGTGCAGACCGCGGTGCTCATCGAGACGCTGGTCGCTCTAGGCGCCCAGGTGCGATGGGCGAGCTGCAACATCTTCTCCACCCAGGACCACGCCGCCGCGGCCGTCGCCACAGGCCTCGACGGCACTGTTGACGAGCTCAGGGGGGTGCCGGTGTTCGCCTGGAAGGGCGAGACCCTCCCCGAGTACTGGTGGGCCACCGAGCAGATCTTCCGCTGGCCCGACGGCGGCGGGCCGAGCCTCATCCTCGACGACGGGGGCGACGCCACCCTGCTGGTCCACAGGGGGCTCGAGTACGAGCGGGCTGCAGCGGTGCCCGCGGCCGGCGACGACGACTCCGAGGAGTGGTCGGTGGTCCTGGACCGGCTGCGCTCCATCGCGGCCCGCGACCCCGGGTTCTTCTCGCGGATCGTGCCGTCCATCCGGGGGGTGTCCGAGGAGACGACAACCGGCGTGATGAGGCTGCAGCAGATGCTGGAGCGGGGCGAGCTGCTGTTCCCGGCCGTCAACGTGAACGACTCGGTCACCAAGTCCAAGTTCGACAACCATTACGGCTGTCGCCACTCGCTCCTCGACGGCATCAACCGGGCCACCGACGTGATGATCGGCGGGAAGGTGGCCGTGGTGTGCGGCTTCGGCGACGTGGGCAAGGGCTGCGCGGCGGCTCTGAGGGGTCAGGGGGCCAGGGTGATCATCACCGAGATCGACCCGATCTGCGCCCTGCAGGCGGCCATGGAGGGCTACGAGGTGAACACCCTGGAGGCGGTGGTGTCCGTAGGCGACATCTTCGTCACCGCCACCGGCAACGCGGGCCTCATCAGCGCCGGCCACATGGCCCGCATGAAGCACCAGGCCATCGTGGGAAACATCGGCCACTTCGACAACGAGGTGGACGTCGCCGGCCTGAACCGGATGTCGGACGTTCAGCGGGTCAACATCAAGCCTCAGGTGGACGAGTACGTCTTCGGCGACGGCCACTCGGTGATCCTGCTCTCGGAGGGTCGCCTGCTCAATCTGGGCAACGCCACCGGGCACCCGAGCTTTGTGATGTCGTGCAGCTTCACCAACCAGGTCCTGGCCCAGATGGACCTGCACGCCAACGCCGGCGCCATGGAAGTCGGGGTCACCACCCTGCCCCGCCGACTCGACGAGGAGGTGGCCCGGCTGCACCTCGACGCGCTCGGCGTCCGCCTGACCAGGCTCACCCCCCAGCAGGCCGGCTACCTCGGCGTGGACGTCGACGGGCCCTACAAGCCCGACCACTACCGCTACTGAGGATGGGGTCTCTTGAGACTGGGGTCGCCCGCGGCGTGGTCTGAGGGTCCGTCGATCGCTGGCGGACCGCGCTGTCTCGAGCTGTTCACCGGGATCGTCGTTGGCCTCGCGGCCCTTTGGGCCGGCATCTGGCGGATCTCCACTACCACGATGCTGAATGACGAGCCCCACTATGTGTCGGCTGGCGCGGCCTACCTCGATGGCAACTTCACGAGGAACCTAGAACACCCACCGGTAGCGAAGTACCTCTTCGGCCTAGCTCAGGTGCTTCTCGGGGACGGGATCAACTCAGCTCGGGTGGTGTCGGCACTGGCGTCCGTCGTCATCGCCCTCGTGCTGTGGCGGCTCGGCTCGGGAATGTTCGGACCCGTCGGTGGTGGCGTTGCCGCCGCGCTCTGGATCGCTCTTCCCCGTTCTGTCGGCTCGAGCGAGGTGCCCACGCCGGGCGACCGACTCGAACGGTTCGCCTACCTCGAGCCGGTCACGGCCATGTTCATGGCGCTTGCTCTGTGGTTCGGCTGGCGGCTGAGCCAGCGCGAGGCGTGGCCCGACGCGATCGGGCTTGGCGTGGCAGTGGGGCTCGCGGCGGGATCGAAGCTCGCGGGAGTAGCCGTCGCTGCGCCGATCGGCCTGTACCTGCTCGCCACTAGGGGACGCCGCGTGATCTTTCCCTTGGGTGTCGCCGCCGGCGTGTCGGTGGCCACCTTCCTCGCTGCCTATGCCCCGTTCGGCCGCACCGCCAACGAGGCCCTGTCGTTCATGGTCCGGTTCCAAAGCAACCACGCGAGGACCGGTCACAACGTGTTCGTGCGGGGAGAGTCCGTGCGCGATCCACCTTGGTACACCGAGCTCTGGTACCACTTCGATGCTGACGGAGCGTGGCTGACTGCGGCGGCCGTCGCCTTGGTGTGCGTTGCCTTCGTGGACCCGCAGCGGCGTCGGGCAGTTGCCTACGCGTTCGCTGCGGTCGCAGGCATCTACCTGTTCCTCTCGCTGCTGCCGATCCAGCTCCGCCACTACCGCTACGTGGTATGGCCGCCCCTCGTGCTCGTGCTGGCTGCCGGCGCGACCTCAGTATTCGGTCGAATACCGAGACCACGGCGCGCCGTTGGTGCCGTGAGCCTCGCTGTTGTGGTCGTCACCGGGCTCCTGTCACTGGGGCGGCTGGCCACTCTGGAGCCGCAGGACTACGCGGCGCTTGATCAGGCGCTGACCGAGAGGGGGTTCGACACCGACGCACGCATCAGTGCATTCGGAACGCATCACGTTGCCGTCCACCATCTCACCGGATGGAACGTGCAGGCCGGCAGCGATCCGGTCACCTCGGCCGAGGCCGATGTCGTGCTCGTCGACTCGACCTACTCGGTGCGCAGAGGTTACCCGACGGTGATCGGCGTGTCGGATTCCTTCGTTCTAGGCCGGGTGACGGTGCTTATCCTGGAGTGAGTCCCCTCACTCCTCGGCCCATGCCACCTCGCAGAACGGCTGGCCGTGGCGGTCGAGCATCAGCTTGTCGAGCTCGGCACCGACATTGGGTCCGCTAAGCCATCCGTCGGCAAAGATCATCGTGTAGTCGTCGATCAGACGGCACCGACGGGCGTTGCCGCCCTCGGTCGGATCGAAGTGCACGGAGGCCGCCGCGATCTCGTTGGAGATGACATGCAGCGGGGTGTTGCGGTCGACGCGGTTCAGCCTGGCGTTGGCGAGCAGGGTCAGGAGCATGCAGACCACCAGGACCGCGGCCGCGGCCGCCGCTACTGGCGATGGCCGCCGCGACCGGATGATCCCGAACACCACGACGAGCACGGACGCGGCCAGGAACGACCAGCCCACTTGGACCAGCACGGTCTCGCGCCAAGCTTCCCCGATGGGGTAGGCAACCCGCTGCACGTGCCTCGACAGCCCGGCGAGCAGCGCGGGCCGGCCGCGGTCGCTGCCAGCGCATCCGGTACCGTGGGCCGGCAGCTGGCTGAAGGGAGCACAGATGGCGGTCGAACGGGGGTGCTGGGCGGCCCCTGAAGCGTTCAGCGGGGCCGATACGGCCTCCTTCGCCAAGAGAGTGGAGGAGTTGGGCTACTCGCAGCTGTGGATCGGGGAGACGTTCGGGCGCGACCCGTTCGCTCTGGCCGCGCACATAGGCGCGGTCACGTCCACGCTCGGGCTCGCCAGCGGGATTGCCAACGTCTACAACCGGCACGCGGGCGTGATGAAGCAGGGGGCCCACACCGTCGCCGAGCAGACCGGCGGCCGGTTCACTCTGGGACTCGGCGTGTCGAGCCCGGTGATCGTGAGCAAGATCCGCGGCATCCCCTACGGCAGGCCGCTGTCGTTCATGCGGTCATACCTCGACGCCATGGACGCGGCCCGCTACACCTCGGTGCCGCCGCCGGCGCCGGTGCCGGTGGTCTTGGCCGCCCTCGGCCCCCGGATGCTCGAGCTCGCCGCGGAACGCACCGACGGCGCCCACCCCTACAACACGACACCGGAGCACACCGCCTTCGCCCGCTCGGTCATGGGCCCCGACGCACTGCTGTGTGTGGAGCAGAAGGTGATGCTCACCACCGACTCCGCACAGGCCCGCGCCACCGGCGGCAAGGTCATGAAGTTCTACACCCGGGCCCCCGGCTACCGGGACTGCTGGAAGCGACTCGGCTTCGACGACGACGACATCGACGGCCTCTCGGACCGGTTCGTGGACGCCATGGTGGCCTGGGGCGACGCCGGCGCCATCGAGCGCCGGCTGGCCGAGCACGCCGACGCCGGGGCCACCGAGGTCTGCATCCAGGTGCTTCACCCCTCCGCCGGCGCCGGCGCCATCGACTACGACGCGCTGGAGGCCCTAGCTCCGTGAAGGATCTCGCCGGCCGGGTGGCGGTGGTCACCGGGGGCGCCGGCGGCATCGGCCGGGGGCTGGCCGAGCGCTTCGCGGCCGAGTCAATGCGGGTGGTGGTGGCCGACGTCGAGGAGCCGCCCCTGCACGAGACCGTGCGGTCCATCGAGGCCGCGGGGGGCGAGGCGATGGCGGTCACCTGCGACGTGGCGTCGTGGCCGTCGGTGGAGGCGCTGCGCGACGCCTGCACCAGCGCCTACGGCCCGGCCGACGTGCTGTGCAACAACGCCGGTGTGGCCGCTGCCGGCACCATGGCGGAACTGTCGCTCCAGTCTTGGGAGTGGTGCCTGGGGGTCAACCTGTGGGGCGTCATCCACGGCTGCCGGGCCTTCCTGGGCGCCATGATCGAGCGGGGCTCGGGCCACATCGTCAACACCGCGTCGATCCTGGGCCACCTGTCCTCGGCCGGGCTCGGCCCCTACAACGTCTCCAAGCACGGCGTGGTGGCGATCAGCGAGACCCTGCACGCCGAGATGCTGGCCGCCGGGACCGGGGTGGGCGTCACCTGCCTGTGCCCCGGGCTGGTGTCCACCAACATCCTGGAGTCCGAGCGCAACCGCCCCGAGCATCTGCGAGACCGCCCGGGCGTCGACGGGGCATGGAACTCCGATGCGGTCGCGGGCCGCGCCGAGTCGGAGGCCAGGGCGGCGATACGCGATCTCTACGCCCAGGCGCTGCACCCGTCGGAGGTGGCCGACATGGTGGTGCGGGCGATCCTGGCCGAGGAGTTCTGGCTGTTCACCGACCGCGACTTCGACGCTGCAATCTCGGCACGCCACCGAGACATCGAGTCCCGGCGCACACCACCAAGCCCCGATTCTATAGCCTCGGCCCTATTCGCGGACCACAGCCCATGAACATGTCTCCAGCGGTGCCGCAGCCTTACAAATGATGCATTGTCAATAAATATCAACGAATGGTGAGTGTTGTCAATGTCAAGATATTAGGCTGCTGGGATGCAGGAACTGCGGATCGAGGGCGTGGACGCGCTGTGGGCCGGCTGGTGCCATGAGGGCGGGGCGGCCGAGCTGGTGCGCGCCCTCAAGTACGGCCGGGTCACCGCCGCGGTTACTCCGATCGCCGACCGCATGGCGTCGGTCATGCCTGCGGCTCCGGCTGCGGACCTGGTCACATGGGTTCCCTGCAGTCCGACGCGCCGCCGGGAGCGGGGCTTCGATCCCGCCGAGCTGCTGGCCCGAGCCCTCGCCCGCCGGCTGCGGCTGCGGGCTCGCCTGACGCTGCGCCGGCTCGACGACGAGCCCCAGACGGCCCGAACGCGCGAGGGTCGCCTGGCCGGCCCCAGGCTGGCGGTCCGGCGCGCCCGCCTGCGCGGCCTGGTATTGGTGGTCGACGACGTGTGCACCACCGGATCGACGCTGCGCGTCGCGGCAGACTCGCTCCGGCGCGGCGGCGCGGCGGCGGTTGTGGCTGCGGTGGCCACAGTGGCGCCTGCGCCGCCGCGGCAGCCCGTCGCGGTACCTCTACCATGAGGGCGCATCGAAGCTAGCCAGGGAGGTTGGACGTGGAACTCTCGATCAGCAGCCGCCACAAAGCCGTCACGCCGCGCCTCGAGGAGGTCGTGCGAACCAAGATCGGGCAGCTCGACCGGTTCTTGGACTATCTCGATACCGCCGAGGTGCACTTCGATGAGGCCCGCAATCCCCGCATTATCGACGGCGAGACCTGCGAGGTGACCCTGACCGGGCACGGCCATCGTCTGCGCTGCAAGGTGAACGCCTCCGACGCGTTCACCGCAGTCGACCTCGCCGAGGCCAAACTTGAGCGCCAGATCCGCAAGCTGCGCACCAGGCTCCAGAACCGCCACCGCGGCCGGGGCGACACGATCCGTACCGCCGAGCCGGAGCCGGCCCCCGACGCAGTCGACGGCTCCAGCGCAGTCGATGGCGTCGACGTCGACTTGGAGCTGCTGATCGTCAAGACCAAGCGATTCCACCTCGGCCCGCTCACCCCCGAGGAGGCCGCGCTGAAGATGGATCTGATGAGCCACGGCTTCTTCTTCTTCATCAACTCGGCCACCGGACGCTCCGCCGTGGTGTACCGCCGCGACGACGGGGCGGTGGGCCTCATCGACGAGGCCGGCTGACGAGGCGGCGGGTCCGAGCCGATGTCGCTGCTGAAGAGGGTCCTGCGCTCCGGGGAGGGCCGCAAGCTCAAGGACCTGCAGGCGCTCGTTCCCGACATCAACGCGCTCGAGCCCGAGACGCAGCGACTCGACGACGACGGGCTGCGGGCCCGAACCGTTGAGTTCCGCGGCCGGCTGGAGCGGGGCGAGTCCCCCGACGACCTGCTGCTGGAGGCCTTCGCGGTGGTGCGCGAGGCCGCGGTGAGGGTGCTGGGCCAGCGCCACTTCGACGTGCAGCTCGTGGGCGGGGCGGCCCTGCACTGGGGGGCGGTGGCGGAGATGCGCACCGGCGAGGGCAAGACCCTCACCTCCACCCTGGCGGTGTGCCTCACCGGGCTGACCGGGCGGGGTGTCCACGTGGTGACGGTCAACGACTACCTGGCCGGCCGGGACGCCGAGTGGATGGGCCGGCTCTACAGGTGGCTCGGCCTCAGCGTCGGGCTGATCGTCCCCGGCAGCCGGGGGTGGGAGCACAAGCGGCGCCAGTACGCCTGCGACGTGACCTACGGGACCAACAACGAGCTCGGCTTCGACTATCTGCGGGACAACATGGCCATGTTGCGCTCCGAGCAGGTGCAGCGCGGCCACCACTACTGCATCGTGGACGAGATCGACTCGATCCTCATCGACGAGGCCCGCACCCCCCTGATCATCAGCGGCCAGGTGGCCGACGCGGCCAAGCTCTACACCCGCTTCGCCGGCATCGCCCGGGGCCTGCAGCGCGACGTCCACTACGAGGTGGACGAGGAGAAGCGCAGTGTGGCGCCGCTCGAGGAGGGCGTGCACGCGGTCGAGCGGGTGCTCGGCGTCGAGAACCTCTACGACCTGGTGGCCCAGAACCTGGTGCACCAGCTGCAGGCCTCGCTGCGAGCCAAGGAGCTGTACCGGCGCGACCGCGACTACATCGTGGACCACAACCAGGTGAAGATCGTCGACGAGTTCACCGGCCGGGTGCTGGAGGGGCGGCGCTGGTCGGACGGACTGCACCAGGCCGTCGAGGCCAAGGAGGGGGTGGCCATCAAGGAGGAGAACCAGACGCTGGCCACCATCACGCTGCAGAACTACTACCGGATGTACGAGCGGCTGGCCGGCATGACTGGAACGGCCCAGACCGAGGCCAGCGAGTTCGCGTCGACCTACAACCTGCACGTGGTCAGCGTGCCGACCAACCGCCCCGCGGTCCGAGACGACCGTGCGGACCTGATCTACAAGACCGAGGATGCCAAGTTCGCGGCGTGCACCGACGACATACGCGAGCGCCACGAGCGGGGCCAGCCGGTGCTGGTGGGCACCGTCTCGGTTGAGAATTCGGAGAAGCTCTCCCGCCTGCTCGACAAGCAGGGCATTGCGCACGAGGTGCTCAACGCCAAGCAGCACCACCGCGAGGCCGAGATTGTCACCCAGGCGGGGCAGCTCGGTTCGTTGACAGTGGCCACCAACATGGCCGGGCGCGGCGTCGACATACTCCTCGGCGGCAACCCCGAGGGCTTGGCCAAGCGCGACCTGAGGGCCGAGGGCCTCGAGGAGGCCACACCCGAGGGCGCCCAGCGCCTGGCCGAGCTCACGGCCAAGCACCGGGCCGCCACCGACGCCGAGCGCGAGGAGGTGCTGGAGCAGGGCGGGTTGTACGTGCTCGGCACCGAGCGCCACGAGAGCCGCCGCATCGACAACCAGCTGCGGGGCCGGTCCGGGCGCCAGGGCGATCCCGGCGAGAGCCGCTTCTACCTGTCTCTGGAGGATGACCTCATGAGCCGGTTCGCCACCGGCGCCATGAACTGGGTGATGGAGAAGGCCCTGCCCGAGGACGTGCCCATCGAGGCGGGCATGGTCACAAAGGCCATCGAGCGGGCCCAGAACACGGTCGAGCAGCGCAATGCGGAGACCCGCAAGAACGTCCTCAAGTACGACGAGGTGATGAATGCGCAGCGCAAGATCATCTACCGGCGCCGCTCCCAGATCCTCGACGGCGCCGATCTTCACGCTGAGGCGCTGGAGTACCTGGAGTCGGCCGTGGGCGGCGCGATCGGCACCCACTGCTCCTCGGAGCACCCCGAGGAGTGGGACGGCGAGGGTCTGGCCACCGAGCTGTCGGGGCTGTGGCCCGGCGGCGTCGACGGCTCCCGGCTCGAGGCGGCCGCCTCCCACGACGAGCTGTCCGAGCTCGTCGGCCGGACCGCCATCGACCACTACCGCGAGCGGGAGGGCGAGCTCGGCAGCGATGTGATGCGCCAGGTGGAGCGCCAGGTGATGCTTCGCCTGATCGATCAGAAGTGGCGGTCCCATCTTCATGAGATGGACCTGCTGCGCGAGGGCATCCACCTGAGGGCCATGGGGCAGAAGGATCCGGCCACCGAGTGGCAGCGTGAGGGCTTCGAGATGTTCGGGCAGCTGATGGACAGCATCGCTGTGGACTTCGTTCGCTACGTGATGCATGTGCAGCTGGCCGAGCGCCCCCCGGAGGACACTCAGCGGATCGAGGGAGTGAGCGCGGACAAGGACGAGGAGGCGCCGGGCCGGCCCGCGCGCCGGGCCCGACCGGCCGCGCCGACCCGGCCCGTCCCCCGGGCTCCGGTGGTGAAGAGCGATCTGGAGAAGGTGGGACGCAACCAGCCCTGCCCCTGTGGCGGCGGCAGGAAGTACAAGATGTGCCACGGCCGGCCCGGAGCGGGCTGAGCGGGCGTGCAGGACTTCTCTGACGATCTGCGCCGGCTTCGGAGTCGCCTCGACGAGGCGCAGTCCTATCTGCGCGTCGAGGTTCTGCGGGGCCGGCGGCCCCAGCTCGAGGCGGAGTCGTCGCGCCCGGACCTCTGGGAGCAGCCCGAGCGGGCCCGGGCGGTCACCTCCGAGCTGGCCTCCATCAGCGAGGACCTGACGATGTTCGACCGTCTGGCGGCCGACATCTCCGATGCCGAGACTCTCAACCAGCTCGCGGTCGAGGAGGGCGCCGACTCCGAGGAGGCGGAGATAGCCCGGCTGGTGGGGGACATAGAGGCCCGCTTCGACGAGCTGGAGCTGCGCTCGCTGTTCACCGGAGAGTTCGACGAGCGGGACGCGGTGTGCCAGATCAAGTCGGGCGAGGGTGGAACCGACTCCCAGGACTGGGCCGAGATGCTGCTGAGGATGTACCGCCGCTGGGCCGAGCGCCGGGGCTTCGAGCTTGAGGTGACCGCGCTGTCGGAGGGGACCGAGGCCGGCTACTCCAGCGTGGACTTCCTGCTGAGGGGCCGCTGCGCCTACGGCTGGATGCGCTCCGAGCACGGCGTGCACCGCCTGGTGCGGATCTCTCCGTTCAACAACGAGGGCAAGCGCCAGACGGCCTTCACCGCAGTGGACGTAGCGCCGTTCTTCGAGGAGGTCCCCGCGGAGGTGGCCATCGACGAGAAGGATCTCCGCATCGACACCTACCGCTCCTCGGGCGCGGGCGGCCAGCACGTGAACGTCACCGACTCCGCGGTGCGGATCACCCACCTGCTGACCGGGATCGTGACCAGCTGCCAGAACGAGCGCAGCCAGCATCAGAACAAGGAGCGGGCCATGCAGATGCTGGCCGCGAAGCTGCTCAACCTGGAGCGCAAGCGTCGCTCCGACGAGATCGCCGGGATCAAGGGCGAGCAGCGCAGGGTGGGCTTCGGCAGCCAGATCCGCAGCTACGTGATGCAGCCCTACCAGATGGTGAAGGACCAGCGCACCCGGCACGAGACCCCCAACGTCGAAGCCGTCCTGGGCGGGGACCTCGATCCGTTCATGGAGTCCTGGCTCCGCTGGAGCCGGGCCTCGGGTGCCGCGGGCGTGCCCGAGGGGGCTGGTACTGTCGCCGCGCCGGGCCGGGCGGCCGCAGGCGTGTCCGAGTGATCAGGAGGTCCACATGACGGAGGGATGCTCGTGATCAAGATGGAGAAGGTCACCAAGGTGTTCAAGGGCGACGTGGTGGCTCTGCGCGACGTGACCATCGACATCGGCAAGGGTGAGTTCGTCTTCCTGGTGGGCCCGTCGGGGTCGGGCAAGTCCACCTTCATCCGGCTGCTCAACCGCGAGGAAGTGCCCGAGCACGGCCGGATATTCGTGGCCGGCCGCGACATCGGCGGGCTCAGCCCGTGGAGGGTCCCCTACCTGCGCCGCAACATCGGCTACGTGTTCCAGGACTTCAAGCTGCTGTCGAAGAAGACGGTCGCCGAGAACGTCGCCTTCGCGCTGGAGGCGATCGGCAAGGGCCCCCACGTCATCAACCGCCAGGTGCCCGCCATCTTGGAGTTGGTGGGGCTGGCGCGCAAGATGAACCGCTTCCCCCGCGAGCTGTCGGGGGGCGAGCAGCAGCGGGTGTCGATCGCCCGGGCCTTCGTCAACCGGCCCATGATCCTGCTGGCCGACGAGCCCACCGGGAACGTCGATCCCACCACCTCGGTGGGCATCATGCGCCTGCTGGAGCGGATCAACGAGATCGGCACCACGGTGGTGATGGCCACCCACGACAGCAGCGTCGTGGACAGCATGCGCCAGCGGGTGGTGGAGCTCGACCGGGGCATGGTGGTGCGCGACCAGGCCCGAGGCGTGTACGAGTAGCGAACCGCGATGTTCAACCCCGCCCCCTTCCGCCGGCAGCTGTCCGTGTTCAGCCCCGCCGAGCCCGAGTAGCCCTGATGTTCAGCCCCGCCGAGCCCGAGTAGCCCTGATGTTCAGCTTCCGCTACGTGCTGCGCGAGACCGGCCAGAACCTGTGGCGCAACATCCTGCTCTCGGTGGCGACGGTGATCACCGTGGGCGTGTCACTGGCGATGTTCGGCGGCTTCATGCTGTTCCAGGCGGCGGTGGACAGCGCCACAGCCCGCTGGGCGGACGGCGTCGAGCTCATCGTGTGGATGAACGCCGACATTGAGACGGCCGAGGACTCCAGCATCCGCAACCAATTGGACGAGAGCCCCGGCGTGCTGCGGTGGGAGTACGTCGACCGGGAGCAGTCCTACGAGGAGTTCAGGGAGTTTTTCGAGGACACGCCCGAGGTTCTCGACATCACGACCCCCGAGGAGGTGCCCCCGTACTACCGGGTGGTGCCCACCGATCCCGCCCCCGACGTAGTCGAGGAGTTGGCCGGCCAGTTCAAGGGCCGGCCCGGAGTCCGCAGGGTGACTACCGCAGTGGAGGTGATCCGCGATGTGCAGAATCTCTCGGACCGGGCCGGGCGGGTGCTGTTCATCGGTTCGATAGTCCTGCTCGCGGCCTCCACGCTGCTGATCCTCAACACGCTGGCGGTGGCCATCGGCAACCGGCGCACCGAGATCGAGATCATGCGGCTGGTGGGGGCCACCAAGGCGTTCATCCGCATCCCGTTCATGCTCGAGGGCCTGGTGCAGGGCCTGCTCGGAGCGGCGGTGGCCATCACCAGCAACGCGCTGTTGCGCAACTACGTGATCGACCAGTTCAGCGACGCCGACGGCCTCCAACTGCTGGCCGGGTTCAAGGTGGACGACTCCGCCATGCTCCAGGTCAACCTGCTGGTGGTGGGGATCGCGGTGGGAGTGGCGGTCGTCGGCTCCAACATCGCAGTCGCCATGCACATCAACGAGTAGCCCCGCCGGCGCGCTCCCGGCGCCGGCAGTGTTCTTGCCGATAGCCCCGCCGGCGCGCTCCCGGCGCCGGCAGTGTTCTTGCCGATAGCCCCGCCGGCGCGCTCCCGGCGCCGGCAGTGTTCTTGCCGATTGTTCGCGTCCAGTTGGCGCACCATTGTCTATGCAATCTTGTGATAGAATAGGGAATTGCAACTTCCCCCATGTGTTCGGCTACATGTGGGGAGAGCCATGCCATCGAATGCTTCCGTCATCGAGGCGGTACGCGTAGGGTTCAGGCCGGTGAACGCCGAGGAACTACTGAGCCGACTGGTGTCGCGTGGGGTTGCGCAGGGAGCCCAGCCGGGCTCGGGCGCTACGCGGGCCGTGCGGTTCGGGCATTTCGAGGTTGCGACGGCTGACAACGCCGGGGAACGCCGGATGCGGGCGCTCTGGCGAGCGCGCGTCGGCAGCTCCGCTGTGAGCTACCTGCTGATCGCCGATGACGCCGACGTCGACGGAAACGTGTTGGCACTCGGGCCCCGCTCAGTGCTCGAGCCGGCCCGCTCCGTGGATTGTGCCGGGCTCGCGGCAGTGCTCGAGGAGGCCGCGCCGATGGTTGCGCTCGAAGCGGTGCGTCACGTTGCCGGTGAGGTCGTCCGGCTGGCGGGACGGGGCGTCGTCGTCCACGGCCTGCTGACCCGCCACACGCTGGAGTCGCGGCTTCACGACGACCCTGGTTTCCGGGTCTTCGCCGCCGAGACCCTCGAGGGGTTGCGCATCGACGGCGACTGGCGTTCGGTTCTGCGCACGGTCGGATACGACATCGAACGGCTGGAGCCCCGCGGCTACCTGGCTCGCTTCGAGGGCCGCCCGGTCGTCGTCGTGCATCCAAGAGCCGACCCGAGCGACTTCATGCGCCTCGATGATGCGGGACGCCCAGCCGAGGGGGTGTTGGCGGGTGATTGCCGCGCTCGCGGAGCCCGCTACGGCATTCTCGCCTCTCGTAACCGCTATCGCCTGTTTGATTGCGATGTGTCGGCCTCAACCGCGGAATGGCTGGATCTCGACGCCGAACTGCTGGGCGAGTCTCGCCGCTCCTACCTCGCTCTGCTCGCCCCGAGCTATCTGGCCCAGGGAGGCCTGGCCGAACTGCAAGCCGATGCCCAGGCGTTTGGATCGCCACCTCGGCGGAGTCCGCCGCACTGCTGAGACCGACCCCGGGCGGGCCGCGGAGCAACTGCTCGACTTCGCGGTGCTCGACCCGGCCTGCGGCAGCGCGCACTTCCTGGTGCAGGTCACCGGGCAGCTCGCGGAGCGCACGGTCGTTTTCCTCGCCGAGACCCCGCTGCCCGCCATCAAGGAGGCCCTCGACCGGATGATGCCGCGGTCCTGGCGGCGTCATACCGCTTCCTGTATTGGCCGCTGGAGTTTCCGCAGGTGTTCTCCGGCGAGCGCCCCGGGTTCGACGCCGTGGTCGGAAACCCTCCCTGGGAGGAGGTGACCGTCGAGGAACTCTCGTTCTATGGGCTGCACCAGCCGGGCCTTCATGGACTGTCATCACGTGAGCAGAAGAGCGCGATCGCCGAACTTGTCGCCGAGCGTCCCGAGTTGCTCGGACTGCTGGCGGAAGCTCGCGGGCGGGCGCAGTCCGAGCGAGATGCCCTGGCATCCGGCGAGTACGAGTCGACTAGAGGCGACCCTGATCTGTACAAGTATTTCTGCCAGCGCTATCGCACCCTGGTCCGCCCCAAGGGCGCTGTCGGTGTGGTGCTGCCGCGCTCCGCCCTCATCAGCAAGGGTTCGGAGGGCTTCCGCAAGTGGCTCTACACCGAGATGACCGCGCGGAGGATCGACACCCTGCTGAATCGTGGATGCTGGATGTTCGACAGCGAGCCGCGCTACGGCGTAGCCCTGCTCGTGGCAGAACGTCGGAGCCCTTCGGCAGGTCACCGAGTGGCGCTGCTCGGCATCGCCGACTCGCAGGAGGCATGGGCCGGCCAGTCAGCATCACCGGGCGTTCCGGTGGCCGTCTCTTCCCTCGGCGATGGCTGGCTGACTCCGAGACTGCGGTCACAGGACGAAGCGGACTTGCTGGCCAAACTGCGGACCGGGACGCGCTTCCCCGTTGGGTCAAGCGGCCGGTGGAAATGCTTCCCCGTCGCCGAACTCCATGAGACCAACGACAAGAGCCTGTGGGAGGGCAAGCAGCGCGGTCGCCCGCTGTGGAAGGGCGAGAGCTTCGACCAGTACAACCCCCACGGTGAGGCCGCCCGACGGTGCCCCGTCAGCGCCAAGTTATGGAAGAAGGTTCGCAAGCCCCGACCCGGCCAGGACTCCGTGGTTGCTGAATCAACCAACCGCGCCGAGCGTCGCCAAGCGGTAGCAGTGGAACTGGACCGGGCGAGGGTCGCGTTCCGGGATGTGGCCCGATCCGACGACAGCAGGACGGTCCGCGCTTGTCTGGTTCCGCCCAAGCTCTTGCTCACCAACAAGGCGCCGTACGTGGCGTTTCTGGGCGGCGATGAGACAGTCCAGGCTGCGTGCCTCGGCGTGATGAACAGCATGCCTTTCGATTGGCAGGCCCGCCGGTACGTGGAAATCAATCTGAACTTCTTCATCCTTGAAGCGCTGACGGTGCCCGATCTTGAAGACGAGGACTACGCCGAGATCGCCCGAGCGGCCGCTCGGCTCTCAGCCATCGACAGCCGCTTCGCCACGTTCGCCGCGGCGGTCGGGGTGGAGCAGGGTCGGCTGCTAGCCGACGAACGTCGGCGACTGAAGGCTGAGATCGACGCGCGGGTGGCCCGAGCCTGGAAGCTCACCGAGGCCGACTTGGAGACGATGTTCGCGGACTTCAGCGCCGACGCGGTGCCGCCTGCCTACCGTGCCTTGGTGATCGAGCGACGGCGCGAGCTGGGCTGATCCCGTGCCCGGCCGTCCCTACCTGCTCGACAACCTCAGCGACTCCGGCCGCCACGCCGGCGCGCTCAGCTACCTGCTCGACGACATCGACGCCCACCACGGTCTGTCGGTGGCCACCGGATACGTCAACCTGGGCGGATTGCATCATGTCGCCGTTGCCGTCACCGGCGAGCGGCAGGTCCGGCTGCTGATCGGCGCGACCCCCGCGCCCGGCCTTGGGGCACTGCTTCCCGACTCGCTCTTCGAGCTGACCCTGGCCGGGCTGCGCCAGGACCGGGATCTGTCCCGGTTCCCGCCGAGCCGAGCTTCAACGCAGCTCCTCGCCCTCAACTCGTGGCTCGACCGCCCCGAGATCGAGGTCCGCCGCTACACCAGACGCTTTCTGCACGGCAAGGCCTATCTGTTCGGTGACACCGACGACGCCCGTGCCGCTCTGGTCACCTCGGCCAACCTCACCGGCGCCGGCCTCTTCCAAAACTTGGAGTTGGGTCTCGTCCAGTACGACCCGCCCGTAGCCGGCCAGGCCATCGCGTGGTTCGACCAGCTTTGGGCCGAGGCCGAGGAATTCAAGGACGAACTGCGTGAGCTGCTGTTCCCCGAGATCGGCCTGGTCACCCCCAGAACGGTCTACCTGAGAGCCTTGCTGGAACTGCTCGACGCTGAAGTTGACGAGCCGCCGGGGCCGCTCCCCGGCACCGTGGATCTGGCGCCGTTCCAGCGCGACGGGTTCAACCGCGCCCTGCGCATCCTGAGCGGCCACCACGGCGTGATCTACGCCGACGGAGTCGGCACGGGCAAGACCGAGATCGGACTCGCCCTGATCGAGGAGTACTCGCTGCGCAGAGGCCTGCACGCGCTGGTAGTCGCCCCCGCTCAGCTCGTCGAGTACTGGAACGAGAGGCTGTCGCAGTCCCGGCTCCCCGCACAGGTGGTGAGCTTCCACCAACTCGCCGCTGATGAGCAGTTGGCTGCACCCGATATGTCGAACCAGCGTCGCCACCTCCACAGCGACAAGGACGTCTACCGGCTCGTCGTAGTGGACGAGGGGCACGCCCTGCGCACACCCGGCACCACCTGGTACCGGGCCGTGTCGCGCCTGCTCGGCGGCGTGCAGAAGGATCTCGCCCTGCTGACCGCCACTCCCATCAACAACGGCCTGTGGGACCTCTATCACCTGGTGATGGCCTTCGCCCGCCACGACCGGGCGTTCGCGGGCCACGGCATCCCGTCACTGAGGCGTCTCTTCGTGAGCGCCGGCGCCAACGAGCGAGACGTCGAGAACCTCGACCCCGACGTGTTGTTCCCGCTGGCCGACATGGTGAGCGTTCGCCGGGACCGCCGTTTCATCGAGCGCCACTACCCCGACGAGACCTTCCCCGACGGCACTCCCGTCTCGTTCCCCACTCCAGTGCTGTCCACCGAGCGCTACGACCTCGATGCCGCGTTCCCTCGCCTGGTGCAGTTGATCACCGCCAGCCTCGCCCACCTAAAGATGGCCCGGTACCGTCCGAGCGTCTACCGGAACGTCGGCGACGAGGTCGGGCGCGAGGCCGCGCTTGGTGCCCTGCTGCAGTCGGCCGTGCTTAAGCGGTTCGAGTCGTGCTGGCAGGCATGCATGCTCACGATCAACCGAATGATCGCCGCCCACGACACCTTCCTCGCCGCCTGGGACGGCGGTTGGGTCCTAACCGGCGATGCGCTTCGAGAGGCGGCCTCGCTCGATCTGGACGAGTCGGGCCTGGCCGGCTGGCTGCAGGAGAACCTCGACGAAGCCGGGCGGGAGTCGGTCGAAGACTTCAAGCCCGCCTATCGCACCGACGTCAGTGCAGACCGAGACGTTCTGTACGTCTGCGCGGACGCCTTGGGGAAGCTCGACGCCGAGGGCGACCCGAAGTTGGCCCTGCTTCGGCGTCTGCTCGCGGATGTCCCGTCCAGGAAGGTGATCGTCTTCTCCGCGTTCGCCGACACCGTGCGCTACCTGGACGAGAACCTGTCGGCGCAGATCGACGGACGCGAGCGGGTGACCGTGATCGGCGCGGAGACCGACCCCGATCAGCGCACGGCCATGCTCGCCCGCTTCTGCCCCGAGACGGTCGTGCGCCCCGGCTACGTGCCTCCCGACGGCGAGGTGGACCTGCTGTTGAGCAACGACGTCCTCTCCGAAGGCCAGAACCTGCAGCAGGCCGCGGCGGTCATCAGCTACGACATGCCCTGGAACCCCCAGCGCGTCGTTCAACGCTACGGCCGTGTCGTGCGGCTCAAGAGCCCCCACGACCGGGTGTCGCTGGTCACCATGCTCCCCGAGCCCGGCGACCTCGAATTGATCCTGAACCTTGAAGCGGCAATACGCCGCAAGATCGTGGCCGCCCGCCCCTACGGCATGGAGATCGAGGTGGTCGAGAGTGATGTGGCCGAAGAGATCAAGTCCTACGCCCGGCGCCTGAGCCGAGGCGACCAGTCGCTGCTCGACGAGGCCGGCGAATCAGCCGAGTCGCGAACCGTGAGCGGTGAACTGCTGCGGGCCGAGCTGCGCCGAGCCGCCGCCGAGGGCGAGATAGACAGGGTCCGCAATCTGCCGTGGGGGATAGGTGCCGCCTTCGCCCAGGGATCGGGCGTTCCCTCGGCCGGCCCGCCCGGAGTGTTCCTCGCCTGCCGCACTCGCGGCGGCGAGAGGTACTGGCGCTACGTGGCGGACAGTGGCGAGCCGGCGTCCGCGCCGGCAACGATCCTGCGCCGCATCGATCCCGGGGACGCACCCGGTGTGCCCAACCCGCCCATCGACCTGGACGCAGCTTGGTCGACCGCGGCATCTTCGATCATCGACGAGCACAACGAAGCAGCCTCTGCGTCGGCCGACAACCGCTCGCTGGGGCCGATCCAGCGCTGGGCCCGAAGTCTGCTGGAGGACGTGAGCGTGTCGTCGCCGCCATCAGCAGCCGACGCCTACGAAGCCCTCGGCGCCGAGCGCAGCACGCTCGTCCGCCACGATCTAGCCAAGATCAAGAGGTCCCTAGACAACGACTCGATCACCCCGGATGAAGCCGCCCGCCAAGTGGTAGCGGTAGTCGAGTTCCACGGCCTCCGAGCCGTGGATGCAGCACCACCAGCACCCCAGATCACCGAGAACGACTTAGGAGTAGTCTGCTGGATGGCCGTCCTCCCCGAGCGTCGGGAGTAGCCTGTCTCACATCCAGATCGACCACCGGATAGGGGATGGTCGGCCAAATGACTGAATCGACTAGCACTGATGCGGGCGTTGGAGCTACACGCGTAGAGGCGCTGTACTACCGCTCTCTGCGATACATATCGCAGCCGCTTGGGCGTTTCCACATCCTCGTGGGTGCTAATGCCAGCGGCAAGTCCAACTTCCTCGATGTGCTTGCATTTCTAGGCGACGTCCTCAGCACCGATCTGCAGACGGCCATGCTCGGTGATGATCGGCTGAACATCCCGCTGCGGGCCGCCGACGGACGCGATCTGCTCTGGGCGGGATCCCGGGGATATTCGTGGCAGGCACACAACTCGTTTGAGCTAGCGGTTGAGATGGCCATCCCTGAGGGGCTGAGCAGCCACTCCGTGTGTCGGTACGAGGTAGCGATTGACGTCTCGTCCGAGCCCGTATTCGTTTCCGAGACACTTTGGCTCAAGCCCCGTGTGGCAACCTTGCCTCTGAAGGAAGGTCGCAGGCACGTTTTTCCCCATCCTCCAGACCCACCGATTCAGATTGCGCGAGGCCCAGGCGAGCATGGTCCCGAGGGCTGGGAGAGAGTCCTGTCAAGGGGACGAACACCCGAGCGGGTCAACTATCGATCCGAGACGAGCGGTTGGACCGCTCCGTTTCAGATCGCCGCGGGTAAGTCAGCTCTGGCCAACCTCCCTGAGGACCACTCGCTGTTCCCGGTCGCTCTCTGGTTCCGGCAGAAGTTGCTTGGCGCTGAGCGGATTGTTCTATCGGGGGAGGCCATGCGGCGACCGTGTCCGCCAATCCGGCGTCACGAGTACCTGCCTGACGGATCCAACCTTCCCCATGTGGTTCACCAGTTGGCGAACTCCCACCCGGACAGGCACGAGCGCTGGATCAGGCACGTTCGCGAGGCGCTGCCGGACATCATCGGCATCACGACGCGCGAGCGGGAGGAGGATCGGCATCGCTATGTCGTGCTGGAACACTCCAACGGGCAGGAGATGCCGTCATGGCTGGTGTCCGACGGCACGCTGCGACTTCTTGCGCTCACGCTGCTGGCCTACCTGCCCGACATGACCGGGATATACCTAATTGAAGAGCCCGAGAACGGCCTACACCCGCTGGCAGTTGAGACGGTTCTACAGTCCCTGTCGTCGGTGTACGACGCGCAGATCCTGCTTACGACGCATTCGCCGCTCGTAGCCCGTCTCGCTGAGCCGGACGAACTGCTTTGCGTCGCTCGAGACGAGACGGCGGGCACCGACATGGTCAAGGGGACGGAACATCCGCGCTTGCGCGACTGGCAGGGATCGGCCGATCTCGGCACACTCCTCGCAAGCGGCGTCCTGGGATGACGGCGGACCTCCTATGCCTCGTGGCTGACAAGAACATGGAGGCCGCCGTCTCGGGACTGTTGTCTCGGCCGAGAGCGCTCGGCATTCGACCTATTGCGCGTGAACTGATGGTCCATCCTGAGCGCGATCCGGGCTGCTTTCACAATGGCGTCGAGTTCCTCCGTGGCCTGCGTTCTCGGGCGGAGCACGCGCTGGTATTGCTCGACCTCGCCTGGCAGGGCGTGCCCGCGGAATCGGCATCCGAACTTGAGGGCCGGCTTGAGACGAATCTGGCGCGGGCAGGCATGACGGACTGGGCAAGAGCGGTGGTCATCGAGCCAGAACTTGAGGCCTGGGTCTTCGGCCGTTCCAGGCACATCCCGACAGCGCTGGGCTGGCCCGAGAGTAGTGAAGGACTTCGATCGGCTTTGGCTGCCAACGGTCTGTGGCCAGCTGAAGACCACAAGCCTCCAGACCCCAAGGCGGCTATGGAATGGGCACTGAGGCGTGTGGCGATTCCACGGTCGTCGTCGATATACCGCCAGCTCGCAGCGAAGGTCGGCACGAAGAAGTGCACGGATCGAGCCTTCGTCCGGTTTCGTACCCTTCTGCAGAACTGGTTCCCGGCCTAGACGGGTCTCGGACTATCGGGTCGCTTGGCTGTGCTTGGCTTGCTTGAGGGCTTGGTACAGCGCTTTCTGGATGCGGTTGCCGCGGCGGCCGTAGCCCCGTTGAGCAAGCGTCTCCTCGAACGATCTGCGCGTCGGTCCGCAGATAGCCGTCGGGCATCACCCATTGAGCGAGTGGCCGCGCAGCGGTCGAGTTGGTCAGGCCAGGGTGTCGAGGGGCTCGGTGTATCCGAGGCCCAGGGCGTCGGCCACTGCGGGCTCGGTGATCTGGCCGTGGCGCACGCTGAGGCCGTCCTGCAGGCCCTTGTCGGCCGCGATGGCGTCGACGATGCCCTGGTCGGCCAGCCTGATCACGTAGGGGAGGGTGGCGTTGTTGAGGGCCTGGGTGGAGGTGCGGGGGACCGCTCCGGGCATGTTGGCCACGCAGTAGTGAACGACCTCGTGGACGATGTAGGTGGGGTCGGCGTGGGTGGTGGGACGGGACGTCTCGGCGCAGCCGCCCTGGTCTATGGCCACATCGACGATCACCGTGCCCGGCCGCATCACCTTCACCATCTGGGCGGTGATCAGGCGGGGCGCCCGGGCCCCGGGCACCAGCACCGCCCCGATCACCAGATCCGCGGTGTACACCGCCTGGGCCAGCCGGCTGGGGCTGGAGTACAGGGTGCGCAGGGCCGGGCCGAAGCGGGCCGCCAGCAACTCGAGCACGCCGGCATCGCGGTCCAGCACGGTCACGTCGGCACCGAGCCCGAGCGCCATCTCCACCGCGTTGGTGCCCACGACGCCGCCGCCGATGACCGTGACCGGTGCGGCGGCCACTCCGGGCACGCCGCCCAGCAGCACCCCGCGGCCGCCCGCGGATGCCTCCAGGCAGCGGGCGCCGGCCTGGATGGCCAGGCGGCCCGCTACCTGGGACATGGGGGCGAGCAACAGGAGGCGGCCCTTTCGGTCGGTGACCGACTCGTAGGCGATGGCGGTGGCCCCGCCGGCCAGCAGGTCGCGGGCCTGGTCGGGGTCGGGGGCGAGGTGCAGGTAGGTGAACAGGGTGTGGCCGCGGCGCAGGAGGGCCCTCTCGGGGGCTTGGGGCTCCTTGACCTTCACGATCAGCTCGGCCGCGTCGAAAACCTCCGCGGCGCTGTCCAGCACCGAGGCGCCGCGGCTGCTGTACTCCTCGTCGTCGTAGCCGGCCCCCGCGCCGGCCCGGCGCTCGACGTAGACATCGTGGCCCCGGTCGACCAGCTCGGCCGCGCTCTCGGGGGTGAGCCCCACCCGGTGTTCCTCGCTCTTGATCTCCTTGGGCACACCGATGCGCATGTTGGACCCCTCCAGCCTGCGAGTGGTGAAATGATACACGCGCTGCTGCGATCAATTCTGAGCGATTTTCCTCCTAGATCTCCTTACGGCGCTTATTCTTTGCATCACATCGGCGATTCTGCGCAAAATGTTGTCTATGCAATCCATCGATGCGACTGATCGTCTCATCCTCAACGAGATGCAGCTCGACGGCCGCGTCTCGCACTCCGAGCTGGCCGAGCGTGTAGGGCTGTCGACGTCGGCCTGCCACCGGCGTGTGCGGCGTCTGGAGGCCGAGGGGGTGATCGCCGGTTACGTGATGATCCTCGACACCGAGGCCGTCGGCCGGGATCTCGACGTGTTCGTGGAGGTGTCGCTGGTCAGCCAGAGCGAGGAGTCGCTGCGGTGCTTCGAGGAGGAGGTGCGCGACTGCCGCGAGGTGATGTCGTGCCATCTGGTGGCGGGCGACGCCGACTATCTGCTGCACCTCGCGGTGCAGGACCACCGAGACTTCGAGCGGATCCACAACCAGCATCTGTCCCGGCTCCCGGGCGTGTCGCGGCTGCGGTCCAACTTCGCGATCCGCACCGTGTACCAGACCACCCGCCACCTGCTGTAGAGGCCGAGCGGGCTCCCGGGCGTGTCGCGGCTGCGGTCCAACTTCGCGATCCGCACCGTGTACCAGACCACCCGCCACCTGCTGTAGAGGCCGAGCGGGCAGGCCGGCGCTCAGTCCTTCTGGGTGCCTACCCTGAGGTCCTTGAAGGGCACGCCCCGGTCGACGCTCATGTCGCGGGGCAGTCCCAGCACCCGGTCGCCGATGATGTTGCGCTGGATCTCGGAGGTGCCGCCCGCGATCCCGGCCTGCAGCGCGGTGAGGGCCTGGCGCTGCCAGAAGGCGTCGGCCTCGTCCTCCCAGGCGACGCCGGAGGCCCCGGCCATGGCCATGGACACCTCGGTGTGCAGGTCCGCGATCCGCACGGTGGCCAGCTTGCCCACCGATCCGCCCGGCCCCGGGGTGCGTCCCGCCTTGAGCTCGGCCCGGGTACGCATGGCCACCAGCGACAGGCAGGTCTCCAGGATGCGCAGCTGCACCAGCTTCTGGCGCACCGCCGCGTCGGTGTCGACGCCCCGCTTGCGGCTCTCGTCGATGAGCCGGTCCGAGCGTTCGGTGCTGATCCCGCCGGTGATGCCCGAGCCGATGGCGACCCGCTCGTACATGAGCATGGCGGTGGCCATGCGCCAGCCGTTGTTCGGGTCGCCGAGCAGGTTGCCGGCGGCGATGCGCACGTCGGTGAAGAAGACCTCGTTGAAGTGGGTGCCGCCGTCGATCTGGTGGATGGGGCGGACCTCCACGCCGTCGGCGTCCATGGGCACGATGAACATCGAGATGCCGGCGTGTTTGGGCACGTCGGGGTCGGTGCGGGCGATGACGATCCCGTAGGCGCACAGATGGGCCAGGGTGGTCCACACCTTCTGGCCGTTGATGATCCACTCGTCGCCGTCGCGCTCGGCCCGGGTCTGGAGGCTGGCCACGTCGGAGCCGGCGCCGGGCTCGGAGAACATCTGGCACCACACGTCCTCGGCCGAGATGATGCGGGCCAGGTGGGCGGACTTCTGGGAGTGGGTGCCGTACTCGGCCATCATGGGCAGGCACATCCCGTGGGAGATGATCAGGTCGTAGGTCATGTTGGGGTAGCGGCCGTACTCCTCGCGCCACGCCCTGTCGTGAGCCTTGGTGAGCCCGGCGCCGCCGTATTCCCTCGGATAGACCGGCCCGGCCAGGCCCTCGCCGGCCAGCGCCCCCTGGAACCGCTGGGCCGCCCGAAGGCGCAGCTCACCTCGGGAGTCCGGGCGCCCGCCGAGCGACATGCCGGTGGCGTGCACGTCCAGGAAGGCCCGGCAGCGGGCCCTGAACGCCTCGTCTTCTTCGGGGGCTAGGACGTCGTCGGCCACGGTGGCCAGCGTAGACGCGACCGACACTGCCGCGAACTCTTCAACCGAGCGATCCTCCCGAGCGGAGGAGGATCGGGTGCGGTTGGCCGGTAGCGTTGGAGCCAGTTTGGCCGGGATGTCCGGCCGGCGGGTTCGCAGGCGGGTGTTGGTTCTTCCGGTCTTGGTGAGCCAAACCCCCAGAGACAGCTGCCCTCATTTTACCCTTCGAGGCGGCGCCGAACCCATGAGATGCCCGCCTGACGCGGGCAAGGAGAATAATGTCCCCCACCTTCGCCCGACTGGGCGTACCCGATTCCATATGCCGCGCCCTGACTGAGCGCGGCATCACCCAACCCTTCGACATCCAAACGGCCGTGCTGGGCGACGCCCTGGACGGGCGAGACATATGCGGCCGCGCTCCCACCGGGTCGGGCAAGACGCTCGCCTTCGGGATCCCGCTGGTGGCCAATGTCGGCCGGGCCCGCCCCCACCGGCCGCTGGCGCTGGTGCTGGCCCCCACCCGGGAGCTGGCCGACCAGATCATGATGGAGCTGCGCTCCTTCTCAGGCGGCGTCCGCGTGGCCGTCGTCTACGGCGGCGTGGGCTACGGCAACCAGGTCCAGTCCCTTCGCCGGGGCGTCGACATCCTGGTGGCGTGCCCCGGACGCCTCGAGGACCTGATCGAGCAGGGCGTGGTCAGCCTGAACGCGGTGGAGATGGTCGTCGTCGACGAGGCCGACCGCATGGCCGACATGGGATTCATCCCGGCCGTGAGGCGCCTGCTCGACCAGACCGCGCCGGACCCGCAGACGATGCTGTTCTCGGCCACGCTCGACGGCGATGTGGCGTCGCTCACCCGCGACTACCAGCACGACCCGGTGCGCTGCGAGGTCGGCGACGAGACTCCCGACGTGATCTCGGCCGACCACCTGTTCTGGACTGTGGCCCGCGCCGGGCGCATTGCGGTCGCAGCCGACGCGATCACCGCGGCCGGGCCCGCGATCGTCTTCTGCCGCACCCGTCACGGCTGCGACCGGCTGGCCCGCCAGCTTGACCGGGCCGGCATCGTGACCGCGGCGATCCACGGCGGACGCAGCCAGAACCAGCGCACCAGGGCGCTGGCCGCGTTCGCGGCCGGCCGGGTCCAGGCGCTGGTGGCGACCGACGTTGCCGCCCGGGGAATCCACGTCGAGGGCGTCGGCGCCGTCATCCACTTCGACCCCCCCGAGGACCACAAGACCTACCTCCACCGGTCGGGCCGCACCGCGCGAGCCGGCCGGGGTGGCGTGGTGCTGTCTCTCGTGCAGCCCGAGCAGGCCAGGGAGCTGGGCCGCATGCAGCGCCAGTTGGGCCTCCAGCAGCCGATCACCGATGTTGATCTGGCCGCGATCGCAGGGCTCGGCCAGCCCTTGAGCCGCACCGAGCCCGTCACGGTCGCCGCCGGTCCGAGCCGGCAGCACGCCGACTCCCAGCCGCGGCGCCGCCAGCCCGAGCGTCCCGCGGCCAACCGCCAGTCCCGGTCCGGTCGACGCAACGGACCGGCACGGTCCCGGAATCGCAACCGGCGCCCGCCGGCCAGGTCGGCCGCCTGACGGACGGTCCTTCCCGCTCTCGCGTGGGAGGCCAGGTCGATCATCGCCGGCAGCTCGAGAACTACACGAGTCGCGCGAATTCGTGGGCAGGGAGCCTCGCGGTGGCGACCACCGAGGACGAGCTCAACGGGGTGCGCGACCGGCTGCGAGAACTCGGTGTGCGCTCGATGGATGTTGTGGCGCCCGGCGACAACCGCCGGGTGGTGTTGGCCGCGGTGGACGACGAGTGGAGCGTGGCCGGCCTCGTCGCATCGCTTCGGGCCGAGGGCTTGATGGCGGTGGCGAGGCCACGGGGAGGCCCCGCCCTGCAAGCGTGGCTTCGAGACACTCGCCCGATCACGTTCGACGGACGGCTCAGTGTCTGCCATGCGTGGTCGGAGCACGATCGCAGGGATCTCCCGGGGCTGATCGAGCTTGGATCAGGCGGATTCGGAAATGGCCACCATGCCACGACCCGGCACCTCGTCGAAGAACTCCTGAGGCGGATCGGCGGAGGCGAGCGGGTCCTCGACGTCGGCTGTGGAAGCGGCATTCTCGGACTCTGTGCGCTCAAGCTCGGCGCGGCTGGGGTGGTGGCCGCCGACGTCGAGCCGGATGCTGTCGAAGCGGCGCGTCGCAACGCGCAAGTCAACGGAATGAGCCGCCGCATGAAGGCGACGCTTGCTCCTGTGGGCGATATCGGCGGCCGGTTCGACGTTGTGCTGGCGAACATCGCCAGAGCGGGAATCGTCGAGCTGGCCTCGGAGCTGGTCTCGCACGTGTCGCCGGGCGGATGGCTCGCGGTGAGCGGGATCTCGCCGTCCCAGTGCTCTCAGGTCGTCGACTTCCTCCGCCCCCTAGCGGAGGTTGAGCGCCGAACGTCAGGTGAGTGGTCGACCCTCGTGCTCGCCTGATCGTGCACGTATCATGTCAACCGTTGGGCAGGTGGCGGCCCATGAGTCCGAACGCAAGCAGCCTGGATCTCACGATTATACATGATATTGGTTATATTATATCGAGCCACAGCTGGATCTGATCGGTGACGCCAGAAGCTAACGGACAGGTTGTCGGATCAGGGCCGATACTGCGGCCGTCGTCGTGGCCCGACGCGATTCTGTTGCGCTCGAAGCACCCCGCCGCGTCCCCCATCTGTGGGGGCACCGACCTAATGGTCGACATCAACTTCGGCCGGGCCCGGCCGGCCGCGCTGTTGGATCTGGCGTGCGTCGAGGGGATCGACTCCTGGGAGCTGATCGAGGACGGGCGCACGGTGCGCATCGGAGCCGGAGTGTGCTTCACCAGGATCATCGACGAGCTCAGCGGGTTGTGCCCCGCGCTGGCCCAGGCGGCCCGCACGGTCGGTTCGCCCCAGATCCGCAACCGCGGGACCGTGGCCGGCAACCTCGCCACCGCCTCGCCGGCCGGCGACTCCCATCCCGTGCTGCTGGCTTGCCGGGCGAGGGTGGAGGCCGAGTCGGTGCGGGGCTCGCGCCTCATCGACATCGACGACTTCTTCGCGGGACCCAAGCGCAGCGCGCTCGAGCCCGACGAGCTGATCCGGGCGGTGCGCATCCCTGCGGCGACGGGTCCGCAGCAGTTCGCCAAGGTCGGGCCGCGCAACGCGATGGTGATCGCCACGGCGTCGTTCGCGTTGAATCTGGACGTCGAGGGCCGGCGGGTGGGGACCGGGATCGGCTCGGCCGGCCCGACCCCGCTGCGGGCGCGCGCCGCGGAGCAGATGCTGGAGGGGGCTCTGGCGGATCGCTGGGGCGCGCCGGGCGTCGTCGGCGAGGGTGTGGCCCGCCGGTTCGGCGCCCTGGTCGCGGAGGCTGCGTCTGCTATCGACGATGTGCGCGGCACCGCCGCATACCGGACGCACGCGCTGTCGGTGCTGGGCCGGCGTTGCCTGAGCTGGGCGCTGACGGAGATGGGGGAGGGCGCGGCGTGAGGGTGAACGCAACCGTCAACGGCGTGGCTCACAGCGTGGATCATGTGTGGGCGCTGGAGAGCCTGCTGTATTTCCTGAGGGAGCGCGTCGGTCTGCGGGGCACCAAGAACGCCTGCGAGCAGGGCGAGTGCGGGTCGTGCTCGGTATATGTCGACGGGGTGCTGGTCTGCTCGTGCCTGGTGGCCGCGGGGCAGGTGGAGGGCCGCTCCGTGATGACGGTGGAGGGGCTTGCTCCCGACGGAGGGGTGCATCCGGTGCAGCAGGCGTTCCTGGATGCGGGGGCGGTGCAGTGCGGGTTCTGCACGCCGGGGATGATCGTCGCGGCCCACTGTCTGCTCGCGGACGATCCCGATCCCGACGATCTGACCGTGCGCGAGGAGCTGTCGGGCAATCTGTGCCGCTGCACCGGCTACCAGAAGATCCTCGATGCCGTGAACCTGGCCGCAGAACGCGCCGGAGCCGCACCATGACCACCGGGGGCTTGCGGTGACGGTCGCCAGCACCTCGACGCGGGTCGCGACCCCCTCGGTGACCGTCGACGGTGTGGGGGCGTCGGCGGCTCGGCCCGACGGGGTCCCCAAGGTGGACGGCTCGTTCATCTACTCCTCCGACGAGCACCACGACGGGTCTCTGTGGGGGGTCACCCTGCGCAGCCCGCATCCGCGGGCCCGGGTCGTCTCGATCGACACGTCGCAGGCGGAGGGCCTCGACGGGGTGGGGTGCGTGCTGACCCATCGGGACGTGCCCGGCTCCAAGACCTACGGCATGAAGGTGTACGACCAGCCGGTGCTGGCCTTCGACGAGGTGCGCTTCCAGGGCGAGCCGGTGGCGGTGGTGGCGGCCGCCCACCCCGAGATCGCCCGCCGGGCGTGCGAGCTGATCGTCGTGGACTACGAGGAGCTGGTCCCCAACACCGATCCGCAGGCGTCGCTCACCGGCACGGTCGAGGGTCTGTTCGGCGGTGGGCTGGCCCGCCACGTGAGGATCCGCCACGGCGACGTCGAGGCGGCCCGCGGCCGGGCCGACGTCGTAGTCGAGGGCCGCTACGAGATGGGAACCCAGGATCCGGCGTTCCTGGGGCCCGAGTCGGGTCTGGCCGTGCCGGTGGGCGACGGCGGCGTGGAACTGTACGTGTCGTGCCAGAACCTGCACCTCGACCAGCAGCAGGTGGCCGACTGTCTGGGCCTGCCGCTGGACAAGGTGCGGCTGGTGCTGTCGGGCGTCGGCGGGGCCTTCGGGGGCAAAGAGGACCTCAGCGTCCACGTCCACGCCTGCATGCTGGCCCTGCGCACCGGCCGGCCGGTGCGGATGTCCTACAACCGCGAGGAGTCCTTCTTCGGCCACGTGCATCGCCATCCGGCCATCGCCGACGTCGAGCTGGGAGCGTCTGGCGACGGGCGGCTGGTGTTCACGAAGGTGCGGCTGGTGCTCGACGGCGGCGCCTACACGTCCACCTCGCCGGTGGTGGTCGCCAACGGCTGCTACTTCGCGGCCGGCGCCTACGACGTGGCCAACGTCGCGATCGACGGGTACGCCACCTACACCAACAACCCGCCCTGTGGGGCGATGCGGGGCTTCGGCGCGGTGCAGTCCTGCTATGCCATCGAGTCCGCCATGGACCGGCTGGCCGGCAAGCTGGGCCTGCATCCGCTGGAGCTGCGGATGCGCAACGCCATCGCAGAGGGCGACCTGCTGCCCACCGGCCAGCCGGTCGACGGCCCCGCCCCGGTGCAGGAGATCCTCACCTATCTGCGCGACCTGCCGCTGCCGGAGGACTGCGACCATCGGGCCGCGGACATGAGGGCCCGCCCCGGCGGCGTCGGCAACGTCACCCGGGGAGAGGGCATCCGCCGGGGGGTGGGCTATGCGCTGGGCATGAAGGCGATCGGCTTCTCCGGCGGGATGGACGACACCTGCACCGCCCGGGTGACGGTGTGGATCCGCGACGGCGAGCCGGTGGCGGAGGTGTATTGCGCCGCCCCCGAGCTCGGCCAGGGCGTCGTGACCCTCGAAGCCCAGATCGCTCGCACCGAGCTGGGGGTGCGCACCGTGGAGCTGCGCGACCCCGACACCGACATCGCCGAGTCGGGAGCCTCCTCCGCGTCGCGCCAGAGCTGGATGACCGCCGGAGCGGTGCTCGGAGCGTGCGGGCTGGTGCGCCACGAGATCCTGGCGCGCGCCGCGGCGGTTCTTGGCCGCCCCGCCGGCGGGCTGCGCCTGGACGGCCCTGAGATCTGTGACGGCGGCGGCCGGCCGCCGGCCTCGGTGGCCGACGTGCTGGGCCCCGAGTCCGTGTCGCACGCCTTCACCTACCGCCACCGCCCCACAGAGCCCGTCGACCCCGAACGCGGCCAGGGCAACGCTCATGTCGCGTTCGCCTATGCCGCCCACCGGGCCGTGGTCGATGTGGACGTCGAGCTGGGGCTGGTCCGGGTGGTCGAGATGGCCACCGCCCAGGATGTCGGCAAGGCGATGAACCCCGTCGCGGTCGAGGGCCAGATCGAGGGCGGCACCGTCCAGGGCCTCGGGCTCGCCGTGATGGAGGAACTGCACATCACCGGAGGCAGGGTCCGCAACCCGTCGTTCACCGACTACCTGATCCCCACCATGCTCGACGTGCCGCCCATGCCGCTCAAAATCTTCGAGTTCCCCCACCCCGACTCCCCCTACGGGCTCAACGGCGTCGGCGAGCCTCCCAGCCTGTCCTCCACGCCCGCCATCCTCAACGCGCTGCGAGACGCCACCGGCCTGGAACTGCCCAGAGCACCCGTCCGCCCCCCGGATCTGATTGTCGGCGGCGAGTAGACCACCGCCCGGTCATTGCCGGATCAGGCCCATCGGGAAGGGAATTATAGACGTGAGTGACAACGGCGGCCGTTAGGCGTCGGGGTCCATGCCTTCGCAGGTCGTGATCGGCTCGGACAGGTAGCGCCACTCGTCCTCAGCCTTGGGCGGGGTGTTGACGATGGCTCGCATGATGTTGTCGGGCGTGTCGTCGATGGGTTCGGGCATGGAGCGCTTCGCGGGCCGTCCGCGATTGCGCTTGGTGGTGGGCATCAGGGTTCCCTTCTGTGCTGGTCGATGGCGGTGACGAGATTCAGCATGTGGTCCTCGAAGTCGTGGATCGGCCGCAACTGACCCCGACGCTTGGTTAGTTTGTGCGATACGGAGCCGCCTTTTTCCATCGAGACGAGATGTCCGGCTTCGCCGGTGGCGACGGCGGCCTTCGACCAGGCATCGAACCCGATCTGATCGGGGCCGATCCCGACACATAGCAGGGCCTCATACTCGCGGTGATAGCGAATGTGGTTGAACTGGAACGATCCGTGAACGTCTTCCGTGGCGGTCTTGAGTTCGAAGGTCACGTCCTCAATGCGAATGTCCCACGGCGACTGCCTTTGCCTGCCCTTCCCTTCTGGCTTCTCGGGGAACTCACAATCGAACCCGATCTCGTGGCATAGGCGCTCCACGAAGTCCTGACCGGCGTCACCAACCTTTGTGTTGGACAGCCGCTTGATCGCCTCGAACATCGAATCGACCCACTTGTTGGCGTCCGAGTAGGACGCGAGGACATCTAGCAGGATCGCCTCGGCGTCAGGCAGCATCAACGAAGCCTGCGTCGGTGAGCGCTCGACGGATGTGGTACATGCTGATGTGGCGGCAGTTGTGGGCGGCGAGGTTGCTGTAGTCGCGCCAGTCCGTCCGATTCAGTAGGTCGGTCACGGTATCGTGTTCCTTCCGAACGACGATGCCGTAGCCGCACACATAGCGAACTTCCGAGAAGCACTTCACTAGTCGGGGAGGCTCGGCGTAGAACGTGCGCTGCAGGAACCAGTCCGCTTCGGACATGCGCTCCTGCCCGCATAGTCGTTCTTTGCGCTGGTCCACGGTGAACAGGTCGATCCATTCATTGCAGGTCGCTGTTTGTCGGTGGTTGTTCACGCCGCGCTGCCATACCTGCCAGAGAGCGTTGATCTTCGCGGGGCGTCCTTTGGCGTCGGTGAAGCTGTCGGCGGGGAGCGGCTCGGAGTGGATGAGCCGTAGTCCATCCACTCGGTGCTTGGGGCTGCCCTTGCCGTCGCTCTGGAACGCCATCGGCAGGATCATTCCCACGTAGTCAGCGAAGGTCGCTGCCTGGTTTACGAACGCTAGGGCGAGCCATGCCCGGTACCCGAACGGCGGGTTGCCGACGACGGCGTACCGGCGATGGTCGGCGGGTGGTGTCCATGTCAGGAAGTCGGCGCGTTCTAGGTCCGAGCGAACGGGGAGAACGTCAATCCCGATTCGCCTGTCCGACGGCAACAAGTCGTAGAACGCCCCCGCTCCCGCTCCGGGTTCCACGAACCGGTACTCGTCCACGGGAGCGTGATCGGCGCGCATCCGGCCCAGCAGGTCATCGTGGCAGGCGGCTGCGATCTCGGGGCACGTGAAGAACTGGTCCAACCCGACGTGACGCGGTTCTACCCACGACGGGATAGGTGCCCCCGCGGCCCACATCCGGTTGCGGGCGGCGATGGCTTCGGCTTCCGTCAGGATCGGCCGCACCGCGGTGAGTGTCACGACGGCGCTCCGATCAGTTCGGTGTAGGGCAGGTGCTTGCCGATCATGCCCCGCACCGACTCGGCCATCATGTCGGCGGTGTCCATCGGACGCCGAGAATGGCGACCGGCGAACTCGTTGACGTACCGGTCCAGGTGCTGCGGGCCGACGTGGTGGAACGTGCCGTGGTAGCCGCGCTTCAACCCGGCCCAGAACGACTCGACGCCGTTGACGTGGGCCTGGCCGCTGACGTACGCCGAGACGCTGTGGCGGACGGTCTGGTGTCGGGGCAGTCCCACGCAGGAGCGGTGCTCGTCGGTGTAGACCATCGCTCCCGTCTTGGCGTGGTCGGTGACGAAGCCTTGCCGCGTCGCCGCGTCGGTGTTGTCTACCACGGTGGCGGCCACCCGTCCGGTATCCCGATCCTTCGCGGCGACGACCGTGGTCTTGTCCACCGCGCCCCGCCCGGTGATCCGCTCGCGGCGCACGCTGGCGTGCATGTTCTTGGCCTTGGCCTGAACGGTGCCCTCATCGGTCATGCCACCACAGTAGTGAGGGGGCGTGACATCGAATCTAGGACACGACCTGCGGTTTGTCACTCAGGTCTATAATTCGCCAACTCAGCCGTGACCCGCCATCACAGGATCCAGAAGTTCTGATCAGTTGAAGGCCGGCATCACCTCGTCGTGGATTAGCTGGAGCTGGCCCTGGACGTCGGGCACCTCGATGTCTCGTCCGGTGAAGGCGTTCAGCAGGAACGAGTCGGTGATGCAGGCGATGAAGTGGTTGACGCCGCTGGGCTCGATGTCCGACTTGATCTTGTCGACCACCTCTTCGGGGGTGCCCGCCACCGAGAGCTTCTCGGCGATGTCGGGTGTCATGGCGTCGATCGCTCCCTGCACGTCCCCAGCGCCGAAGGCGTCGAGGATGGGCTGCACGTCGGCCTGCGAGACGCCGTGGCGCTCGAGCTGCTCGGTCGCCATGGCCGGGATGTAGAACGCTCCGATGGTCTGGGCCGCGGCCTTGGCCTTCGCCGAGTCGGGCCCGATGGCGAACACGTTCCAGACCGCGATGTCGAGGTCCTGCCAGTTGCGCCCAGCCCGCTCCGCGCCGATCCTGAGGTGCTCCACCATGTAGTTGCACGCCTCCTGGGAGTACTGGGCGAAGGCGTGGGTGCCGTCGGAGAGCTCGCCTGCCGCCTCGAAGGACTTCGGGCCGCGCAGGGCGCCGATCAGCAGGGGAAGATGCTCCTGCACCGGGCGGGCGAAGGTGAACAGCCCGGCGTAGTTGAAGAACTCGCCCTCGAAGGTCAGCGCTCCGGTGTCGAGGAAGGTGCGCATCACGTGGTGGGCCTCCTTGACCCGGGACAGCGGCTTTATGCTCGTCCAGTCAGTGGCGTACTGGGCGAGCAGGCTGAAGTTCCCGCTGGAGATGACGCATTCGGCGCGGCCGCCGGTCAACTCGTCGAGGGTGGCCACGGCCTGGGCGACCAGGGTCGGCTCGCGCAACGCGATCGGGGCCAGGCTGGGACCCATGCGGATCTGGGTGGTCATCGACGCCGCCGCTGCGAACAGCACGTACAGGTCCTTGTGCCAGGTCTCATCCGCGGCGTAACACCCGTAGAAGCCGAGTTCGTCAGCCGCCTTGATGTGTTCCAGGGACTCCTGCAGCGGATAGTCGGGCAGTGTTACGAAACTGAACCTCATGTCTCCTCCTCGGCGGACCGATGGGCGCACGAACCTACCACCATCACACGATCCAGAAGTTCTGACCAGCAACCACCGGTCAGCGCGCAGCCGCCTTCCGCCGGCAGGCGCTTGTTTCTCTAGGGCCGGTTGGCGGCTCCCGGGGTGGGGTCGTCCACGGTTTGGAAGTCGCCGGCGGCGTCGGGCACGCGGGCGTCGGCGCCCTGCTCGTCGGGGCCGTCGTCGTCGAGTCCCGCAACGACTATGGACGCGGGCTTGTCGACCTCCGCAAGCAGGCCCCCCTCCGCCGGGCTGGAGTGACCGGCGAAGACTCCCATGCCTTCGACCGGTTCCTCGGACCCGTTGAGCAGCAGGCTGTTGATCGTTCCCTCCCCCAGAGGGTTGGGGCTCAGGTTGCTTCCCCAAGTCGTCTCGAAGGCGACCGCCAGGGTTCCCGACCCGGCGGGCGGCGGGATTGACTCCTCCGGCTCGGGCCAGTCGGGCGGCGCGAGGGTGAGGTCGGCCAGGATTTCGCCTCTCCGACGGGTCCTGCAGGGCCGCCACCACGGCGTCGATGTCGGACCAGTCGGCGGCGTCACACACAGCTTGACGCTACATAAGATATCTTTTGGGCGGGGGAGGGCCAGCTGCCGGACAGGCCACGCTGCCGCGACAAGTGTCACTATGTGCAGCCCGATGCCACCGATGGGGACACGTGCCGCCATAAGTGTCACTATGTGCAGCAGAAGGGTGTTAGGCTGGGCCGCGTGGGACAATACATCACCGCCGAGGGCTGGATTGTTGCCGACGGCGTATACGGCAAGCGGGAGTATCGAGCCTACATGCCGCATCCGCTGGCGGGCTGGTCGCCGTCGGTGTCGGCGGACATGATGTCCTCGCTGAACTCGGCAAGCGACGCGCTTGCCTCGCTGGCGTTTCGGCGCAGCGGCACTGCCGGCCTCGGAGAATGGATGACCGCTCGCGACGAGAGCATCCGCAGCAGCGCGATCGAGGGGGTCCGCTCCACTGCCGCGGGTCTCGCATGGGCGCACTACCGCGACGGCGCCGGCCTGCCAGTCTCCGACGACAACGACGCCCTCACCCTCGGCGCCTCCCGGCAGGTGGACGTCGCGGTCGGCCTCGGTCGGCGGATGCGCAGTGGGCACCGCTGTTCGCTGGACGATGTTCTCGCCCTGCACAAGACCCTGTTCAGCGGCACGCGCGACGAGCCCATCGGCGGGCATCTGCGCGACTGCCCGATGTGGGTCGGGCCGAGCGGCGCGCCGATAAGCGCGGCCACCTTCGTGGCGCCGCCGCAGGAAGCCGTCCCGGAACTGCTCGACGACTTGATCGACTACATCAACGGGTCAGATCATCCCTCTGTGATCCAGGCCGCGGTGGCGCACGCCCAGTTCGAGACGATCCACCCCTTCGAGGACGGCAACGGCCGCACGGGACGGGCACTGACCCAGACAGTCCTCAACGCCCGCTCCGCAGTCGACGGCAGCGTGCCCGTGAGCGCGGCGCTGAACAACGACACGCGGCTCTACTCCTCGGCGCTCCGGTCGGCTCAGAGAGTCGTCTGCGCCCGCGGCGACCACGCAGAGCGCGACGCCGCGCTGCTGCCGTGGCTAGACTTGTTCCGCGGTGCCTGCGAAGCTGCCGTGGTGGAGTCCCTCGCCGTCAGCGACGCCATCGAGTCGGTGGCCGTCGGGTGGCGGAGCCGGATCCGCGCCAGGGCCAACTCATCGGCTAGGACGCTGATGGACGCCCTGCCGTCGATGCCTGTGTTCGACGTCAACTCCGCGGCGGAGCGGCTGGCAGTTTCTACCCGGTCCGCCCGGCGCGCCGTCGAAGCGCTGGAAGCGGCGGGCATCGTGACCTCGTCGGGGACGCGCCGAAACCGCCGATACCGGGCCGACGAGATGATCGACGTACTGCGTCGCGTCACTCCCGACGGTGGCCGTTCAGCAGGCTGGAGCGGTGGCGAACCGTCAAGTCCGCTGCCGGAGCCGGCGCAGCGGCTGCTGTGCAGACATATAGGCGTGCGCTCAAAGCGTCGCTGCGTGCTGGCATACGGGCACGCAGGCGACCACCGCTACAAGCGCTGAGCGGTCCCTCCCCTGCTCGGCGGGGTTCGCTGCCTAGCCCGACTTGGTTCTGCGAACCCCTTCTTGCGCACACCGACGCCGGCGTGGGACTCGCCGTCCACGGTCACCGTTGCGGGGAACCAGGTGTAGATGTCGGCAAAGGGCCGGGACAGGCCGAATTCCTCGATCTCCGCGATCACGTCCTCGAGTGTCCTGGTCTGGTGGCGCAGGGTGTCCCAATCCTCGCCGGCGATTTCGATGCTGATGTCCAGCACGCGCTCGAGGGCGAAGTAGGCATCGCTGGGGTGGTCGTCGGCGCCGTCGTGGTGTGTCGGGGCGGGAGTGGCTGTCGACCCGGGCGCCAGTTCCGGCGCGGTGCTGCTTGTCTCAGCTCCCGCCGGGGCGCTTGTGGCCTCTGTCGTCGGGGCTGCAGGGGCCGTGGTGGAGGCGGCCGCCGCTGCTGCGGGAGTCGCGGTTGAGGATCCGCCGGCGTCGTCGGTCCCGCCCCCGCAACCACCCGCAATGATCGTTGCAGCCGCCAGTGCTGTGAAGCCGTTGTTGTGGTCCAATATGGGCCATAGGCGGTTACACTCGGGCCGATAGTGCGTGTTGAGTTGGAGCGGATCGAGGCGCTGGAGCTGCTGGGAATGGTTGTCGCGCATCTCAACCACGCCGAGGCGGCCGGGGAACTGTCCCCCCGCATCCCGACCCTCATGGGTATCCGCGACAAGCTGGCCGCCGGCCTGCGGGAGGAGCAATGAGCTACACCGACGCTGATGTGTCCGCCGCGGTCGCGCGAATGGACAAGTACCGCAGCGGCATCGACTATGAGGTCGGGGCTGCTCTCGCCGTGGTCGGCCTCAGCGCCGAGCGGGCCCGCAGGGAGACCGCCATCCGCGACGACATGATCCGCACGGCCCATCGCGTCGGTGCCTCGTTGCGACAGATAGCCGAGGCGTCCGGACTCGGCCGCAAGACCGTCACCGCGATCGTGGAAGCGGATCCGCTCCGAGCGTGACGGCCGCTCGATCGGCGAGGCCGTCCGCAAGCGGCTGCTAGCAGCCCGTGGCTGGTTTCATCTCGTGCCTGCTCCAAGCCCGGCCGCGGTCGCCGAGTGGTGTGGAGGGCCGGGCATGATCCGCTGAGGCACATCGCAGGAGTCTGCTATGTCTGCTGGGGTGAGCATCGGCGCGACTGCGCAGGGCCGAGCCGACCACAGCGGCGGGATCCGCGCCGCTGGTCTTGGCCTGAAGTATGCAAGAGTTACGGCGATATAAATAACATGGCTAATATTTGATAAACTCAGTTGAGCCGGTGGGGACATCGACCGAGGAGCCCGTCCATGGATCTGCTAGTTGTGACAACCCAAGACGTTGTCCTGGTCAAAGCTCCCTGCCCATGCCGGCTACCGCTCTTCGCTCCCCAGCGCGTCGAATCAGCTGGCGAAGTATAGCTGTATGACCGCTAGCACGTCGTCTTTGGTGATGCGGCCGGCGGAGTAGTCGGCCACCGCCGCGATGGTCTCGTCACGGTCGATCACTTCGTTGTTGTTCACGTCGTAGGAACCTGAGTGCACGTCGGTGACTGTGATGGTCACCGCGACGGTCGCGCTCGCGCCCGATGAGTCCGTGGCAGTGACGGTCACCTCGTAGACGTTCTTCTCGGCCTCGTAGTCCAGTGCCGTCTCGGCCCGGACCCTGATCTGGCCCGTGTCGGCGTCGATGGTGAACAAGGCCGCGTCGGCGCCGCCGAGCGTGTAGGTCAGCGCGCCGCCGTCCTGGCCCATGACTGCGACCGGATCGCCCACGACCTCGCCCTCGCCGGTGTTCTCCGCCACGCTTCTCTCTGTCGCGTCGTCGACGACGGTCACGGCCACCCCGGCGACGGTCACCCCGGCGTACTCGGCGGCGCTGCCGGCGGCCACCACCATGTGGGTGATGGAGGCCATTTCGCCAACTGCGTCGGTGTCGTGGGCCGCGGCCACTGTCACCGTCTGGGCCGTGCTCCACGTGGCCGTGGTGAAGGTCAGGGTGCTCTGGTCGCCGGACGCCGCGGCGTCGGTGTCCACCGTCACGTCGGCGTTGTCGCTGGTCACGCTGATCACCACGTCAGAGGCGGGCTCGGCGTCGAGGACCACCGTGTAGGCGTTGGCGCCGCCCTCGGCCACCGCCACTTCGGTGGCCGACACCGTCACCCCCGGCCTCTCGTTCACGGTGACAAAGAAGCGCAGGCCAACACGGTCGCCGTCGGAATCGGTCGCGGTATAGGTGAACCGGGTCCGCGGCAACGCCGCGCCGGGCGTGCCGGTGATGGTGAGGTTCGAGTTGAAGCGCAGCCCCGGCGGCAGGTCCGGCGACAGGCTGTACCGCAGGCCGCCGTCACCCCGAAGAGCGGAGGGCAGGCTCACCGTCCCCACGTCTTCGCCCACCGTGTAGATCTGGTCGCCCACCGTACGCGAGGCGAACGTCGGAGTCTGGCCGGACGAACCTTCTCCGTCGGACGAACCTTCTGCTCCGGGCGAACCTTCTCCTCTGGGCGAACCTTCTCCTCCGGGCGAACCACCACCGGGCGAACCTTCTCCTCCGGACGAATCACCGCCGGACGAATCACCGTCGGACGAATCACCGTCGGACGAATCACCGTCGGACGAATCACCGCCGGACGGCGGGGTTACGGTGTCGTCGTCGGTGACGGTCACCGCCACCGCGGCGATGGTCGCGTTGTCGAACTCGTTGGCGCTGCGGCGACGGTCACCGTCTGGGCTGTGCTCCAGTTGCTGTTGGTGAAGGTCAGGGTGGCCGGAGTCGCCGTCACGTCGGCGCTGCCGCGCTTGGTGACGCTGATCACCACGTTGGAGGAGGGCTGCCCGTTCAGCGCCACCGTGTAGGTTCCGCTGCCGCCCTCGTCCACCGTCAGCGCGGACTTGGACACCGTCGCCCCGCCGTCGTCGTCGGTGACGGTCACCGCCACCGCGGCGATGGTCGCGGTGGCGAACTCGTCGGCGCTTTCGGCAGCGACCACAGTGTGCCTGATGGTTGCCGTTTCGTTCAGCGCGTCGGCGTCCTGGGCCGCGGCCACCGTCACCGTCTGCGCCGTGTTCCAGTCGCTCGGGGTGAAGGTCAGCGGCCTACCCGCCGGGGCCACGCTGATACGGCCCCCGCGCTGATACCACCTCGAAGGCGCCGTCACGTCCGCGTTGTCGCTGGTCAACTTGATCACCACGGCATAGGAGGGCTCGGCGTCCAGGGTCACCGCGTAGGAGCCGATGCCGCCCTCGGCCACCGTCAGCGTGGACGGCGACACCGTCACCGTGTAGGTGTCGTCGTCGGTGACGGTCACCGCCACCGTGTCGATGGTCGCCACGACGTACTCGTTGGAGCTGCTGCTGGACAGCACAAAATGGCTGATGGAGGCCGTTTCGGCGTGCCGGGCGTCGGCGTCGTGGGCGGCGGCCACCGTCACCGTCTGCGCTGTGTTCCAGTTGCTCGGGGTGAAGGTCAGGGTGGCCGGAGACACCGTCACGTCGCTGCTGCCGCTCTTGTTGACGCTGATCACCACGTTGGAGACGGGCGGTACGGTCAGCTTCACGGTGTACGTGGCGCTGCCGCCCTCGGCCACCGTCAGCGCGGACGCTGACACCGTCACCCCGGCGGTCTCGTTTTCGACGATGAACGCCAACATCTGGCTCGTCCCATAGTCGTATTCGTCGGCGCTTGCGGCGGCCACCACCGTGTGGGTGATGATCGCCGCGTCGCTCCGGGCGTCGGCGTCCTGGGCGACGGCCACCGTCACCGTCCGCGCCGTGTTCCAGTTGCTCGGGGTGAAGGTCAGCCCGTTCTGGTTGCCGGACGTCGCCGCGTCGGTGTCCAGCGTCACGTTCGCTTTGTCGCTGGTCACCGTGATCACCACGTTGGAGGTGGGCAGTACGGCCAGCTTCACGGTGTACGTGGCGCTGCCGCCCTCGGCCACCCTCAGCGAGGTCTTGGACATGATCAACCCGGGGATGTCGTCGTCGACGACGACCACCGCCACCGCGACGATGATTGCGCCGTCGTACGCGTCGGCGCTGCTGGCGGCCACCACCGCGTGGCTGATGGAACCATTGTCGTACACCTTGTCGCTGTCCTGGGCCGCGGACACCGTCACCGTCTGCGCCGTGTTCCAGTTGCTCGGGGTGAAGGTCAGCGTGGCCGGAGACACCGTCACGTCGCTGCTGCCGCTCTTGGTGACGCTGATCACCACGTTGGAGGCGGGCACTAGGGTCAGCTTCACGGTGTACGTGGCGCTGCCGCCCTCGGCCACCCTCAGCGAGGTCTTGGACACGATCATCCCATATACGGCCTGCAGCGCCACCCTGGCGTCGTGGAAGGACGCGGCATCGCCGCCGCCCAGCGTGTAGGTCAGCACGTCGCTGTCGGCGTCCATGGCCCCGACCGGCGCGCCGCCGTCTGCGCCTGCGGCGGCGTTCTCGGCCACCGACCGGGCGCCGTCCTCGCTGGACGGGAACGCCGGCTGGCTGTTGGCCGTCTGCGCCGAGGCGCTACCCAGGGTCAGGAAGGCAGCAAGCGGAACCCATACCGCCGCCAGCAACAGCATCCGCGGCCAGCGGTGACCTGTTTCTGAGAAAAACTCGGAGGGTGGCCGAGGAATTGAAGAAGTCATGCCAGCTCTTGGGGGTTGTGGTGGTGGCGGTTTAGGCGATGGTAGTGGAGGCGCTGTTCCTTGGTCCGCGCGGGAACCCTCGCGGGCACGGCACCGTTCAGGCCCAGCCGGAGCGCCTGTCGATCAGCGGGAGGTCGACGAAGTTCATGGCGAAGAATCCGGCGATCAGGTGAGACGCCCAGCAGCGAGCATGCCCGCCCGCGGGCACACCCTGCCGCGGGGCGTGGGCTACCGCCGACGTCTGCGGACGTACACGGTGATGGCAGCGGCCGCCGAGACGGCGAATGCGCCTAGCAGAGCGATCAACCCTACTGGCGGGCCTTCCTCTGGTTCTGGTGCCGTGGTGGGGGTGGTTGTGGTTGTGGGTGCCGTGGTTGTGGTGGGTTCGGGTTCTGTGGTTGTGGTGGGTTCGGGTTCTGTGGTTGTGGGTGCCGTGGTTGTGGTGGGTGCGGGTTCTGTGGTTGTGGTGGGTGCGGCGGTGGTGGTGGGTGCGGGTTCTGTGGTTGTGGTTGTGGTGGGTGCGGCGGTGGTGGTGGGTGCGGGTTCTGTGGTTGTGGTTGTGGTGGGTGCGGCGGTGGTGGTGGGTGCGGCGGTGGTGGTGGGTGCGGCGGTGGTGGTGGGTGCGGCGGTGGTGGTGGGTGCGGCGGTTGTGGTGGGTGCGGCGGTGGTGGTGGGTGCGGCGGTGGTGGTGGGTGCGGCGGTGGTGGTGGGTGCGGGTTCGGGGCCGACCCTGATGCTGGATTCGCCGTCTACCGCCTGTTCGGCCTTGTTCGTGTCAAGCAGGATCCCTGAGAAGGAGTAGACGCCCGCCGCGCTGGGGGCGGCGACCGTATACGTGAAGCGCTCGTCGCCCAGCAGCGTGAAGGCGACGGTCGCGCCATTGACTGCCACCGCTGCTTGGGACAGGTCGGAGCCTTCGTAGCTGAACCCAGACGGCAGCGTTTCCACGACCTGGCCGAAGCCGCCGTATCCGGCGGCGGTGATCGTGACCTCCAACGCCCCGCCGGGAAGGACCCACGGCGCGGAGAAGGACCGGACGGCCTTGTGCGACGTCGCCTCCACGGGAGCGGAATGCAACAGACCCGCGAATCCGGCAACGGCCACGGCGACCGCTAACAACGCCAACGTTCTCCTGGTCAAAGCTCCCCGCCCATGCCGGCTACCGCTCTTCACTCCCCAGCGCATCGAATCAGCCGGAGAAGTATAGCTGTATCACCGCTAGCACGTCGTCTTTGGTGATTCGGCCGGCGAAGTAGTCGGCCACCGCCGCGATGGTCTCGTCACGGTCGACCACTTCGTTGTTGTCCACGTCGTAGGAACCTGAGTGCACGTCGGTGACTGTGATGGTCACCGCGACGGTCGCGCTCGCGCCCGATGAGTCCGTGGCAGTGACGGTCACCTCGTAGACGTTCTTGTCGGCCTCGTAGTCCAGTGCCGTCTCGGCCCGGACCCTGATCTGGCCCGTGTCGGCGTCGATGGTGAACAAGGCCGCGTCGGCGCCGCCGAGCGTGTAGGTCAGCGCGCCGCCGTCCTGGCCCATGACTGCGACCGGACCGCCCACGACCTCGCCCTCGCCGGTGTTCTCCGCCACGCTCCTCTCTGCCACGTCGTCGTCGTCGGCGACGGTCACAGCCACCCCGGCGACGGCCACCGCGGCGTACTCGGCGGCGCTGCCGGCGGCCACCACCATGTGCGAGACGGCGGCCGCGTCGTCCACCGCGTCGGCGTCGTGGGCCGCGGCCACCGTCACCGTCTGGGCCGTGCTCCACGTGGCCGTGGTGAAGGTCAGGGTGCTCTGGTCGCCGGACGCCGCGGCGTCGGTGTCCACCGTCACGTCGGCGTTGTCGCTGGTCACGCTGATCACCACGTCAGAGGCGGGCTCGGCGTCGAGGACCACCGTGTAGGCGTTGGCGCCGCCCTCGGCCACCGCCACCTCGGTGGCCGACACCGTCACCCCCGGCCTCTCGCTCACGGTGACAAAGAAGCGCAGGCCAACACTGTCGCCGTCGGAATCGGTCGCGGTGTAGGTGAACCGGGTCCGCGGCAACGCCGCGCCGGGCGTGCCGGTGATGGTGCGGTTCGAGTTGAAGCGCAGCCCCGGCGGCAGCCCCGGCGACAGGCTGTACCGCAGGCCGCCGTCACCCCGAAGAGCGGAGGGCAGGCTCACCGTCCCCACATCCTCACCCACCGTATAGATCTGGTCGCCCACCGTACGCGAGGAGAACGTCGGAATCTGGTCGGGCGAAACACCGCCGCCGGGCGAACCACCACCGCCGGGCGAACCACCGCCACCGGGCGAACCACCGCCACCGGGCGAACCACCACCGGACGGCGGGGTTACGGTGTCGTCGTCGGCGACGGTCACCGCCACCGCGGCGATGGTCGCGTTGTCGAACTCGTTGGCGCTGCGGGAGGCGTTGACGGCGTGGGCGATGGATGCCGTGTCGTTCGCGGTGTCGGTGTCGTGGGCGGCCCGCACCGTCACCGTCTGGGCTGTGCCCCAGTTGCTGGTGGTGAAGGTCAGGGTGGCCGGCGTTGCCGTCACGTCGCTGCTGCCGCTCCTGGTGACGTTGATCACCACGTTGGATGCGGGCTGGGCGTCGAGCACCACGGTGTAGGTGTTGTTGGCGCCCTCGGCGACTGTCAGCGCGGACTTGGACACCGTCACCGCGGCGTCGTCGTCGGTGACGGTGACGCTCACCGCGGCGATGGTCACGGTGTCGTACTCGTTGGCGCTTTGGGAGGCGTTGACGGTGTGGGTGATGGATGCTGTGTCGTTCGCGGTGTCGGTGTCGTGGGCGGCCCGCACCGTCACCGTCTGGGCTGTGCTCCAGTTGCTCGGGGTGAGCGTCAGGGTGGCCGGCGTCGCGGTCACGTCGCTGCTGCCGCTCCTGGTGACGTTGATCACCACGTTGGATGCGGGCTGGGCGTTCAGCACCACGGTGTAGGTGTTGTTGGCGCCCTCGCCCACTGTCAGCGTGGACTTGGACACGGTCACCGCGGCGGTGTCGTCGTCGGTGACGGACACGCTCACCGCGGCGACGGTCACGGTGTCGTACTCGTTGGCGCTGCGGGAGGCGTTGACGGCGTGGCTGATGGAGGCGGTGTCGTTCGCCGTGTCGGCGTCCTGGGCGGCCCGCACCGTCACCGTCTGGGCTGTGCCCCAGTTGCTGGCAGTGAAGGTCAGGGTGGCCGGAGTCGCGGTCACGTCGCTGCTGCCGCTTTTGGTGACGTTGATCACCACATTGGCGGAGGGCTGGGTGTTCAACACCACCGTGTAAGTCTTGTTGGCGCCTTCGGCCACCGTCACCGCAGACTCAGACACGGTCACCGCGGCGGTGTCATCGTCGGTCACAGACACCGCCACCGAGGCGACGATAGTCACACCGTCGTACTCGTTGGCGCTTCGAGAGGCGATGACGGGGTGGGCGATGGAGGCTGTGTCGTTCACAGCGTCAGCGTCTTGGGCAGCAGCCACCGTCACCGTCTGAGCTGTGCTCCAGTTGCTGGTGGTGAAAGTCAAAGTGGCCGGCGACGCGGTCACGTCGCTGCTGCCGCTCCTGGTGACGTTGATCACCACATTGGCGGAGGGCTGGGTGTTCAACACCACCGTGTAAGTCTTGTTGGCACCCTCAGCCACCGTCACCGAGGACGCGGACAGGGTAACCCCGGCGGAGTCATCGTCGGTCACAGACACCGCCACCGCGGCGATAGTCACGTTGTCATACTCGTCGGCGCTTGAGGCAGCCACCACCGCGTGGGCGATGGAGGCTGTGTCGTTCACAGCGTCGGCGTCTTGGGCGGCGGCCACGGTCACCGTCTGAGTTGTGCTCCAGGTGCTGGAAGTGAAAGTCAAAGTGGCCGGCGACACCGTCACGTCGCTGCTGCCGCTCCTGGTGACGTTGATCACCACATTGGCGGAGGGCTGGGTGTTCAACACCACCGTGTAAGTCTTGTTGGCGCCCTCAGCCACCGTCACCGAGGACGCGGACAGGGTAACCCCGGCGGTGTCATCGTCGGTCACAGACACCGCCACCGCGGCGATAGTCACGTTGTCATACTCGTCGGCGCTTGAGGCAGCCGCCACCGCGTGGGCGATGGAGGCTGTGTCGTTCACAGTGTCGGCGTCTTGGGCGGCGGCCACGGTCACCGTCTGAGTTGTGCTCCAGGTGCTGGTGGTGAAAGTCAAAGTGGCCGGCGAGACCGTCACGTCGTTGCTGCCGCTCCTGGTGACGTTGATCACCACATTGGCGGAGGGTTGGGTGTTCAACACCACCGTGTAAGTCTTGTTGGCGCCTTCAGCCACCGTCACCGAGGACGCGGACAGGGTAACCCCGGCGGTGTCGTCGTCGTCGACAGACACTGTCACCGCGGCGATAGTCACAGCATCGTACTCGTCGGCGCTTGAGGCAGCCACCACCGCGTGGGCGATGGAGGCTGTGTCGTTCACAGTGTCGGCGTCTTGGGCGGCGGCCACGGTCACCGTCTGAGTTGTGCTCCAGTTGCTGGTGGTGAAAGTCAAAGTGGCCGGCGAGACCGTCACGTCGCTGCTGCCGCTCCTGGTGACGTTGATCACCACATTGGCGGAGGGCTGGGTGTTCAACACCACCGTGTAAGTCTTGTTGGCACCCTCAGCCACCGTCACCGCGGTTTCGGACAGGGTAACCCCGGCGGTGTCATCGTCGGTCACAGACACCGCCACCGCGGCGATAGTCACGTTGTCATACTCGTCGGCGCTTGAGGCAGCCACCACCGCGTGGGCGATGGAGGCTGTGTCGTTCACAGTGTCGGCGTCTTGGGCGGCGGCCACGGTCACCGTCTGAGTTGTGCTCCAGTTGCTGGTGGTGAAAGTCAAAGTGGCCGGCGACGCGGTCACGTCGCTGCTGCCGCTCCTGGTGACGTTGATCACCACATTGGCGGAGGGCTGGGTGTTCAACACCACCGTGTAAGTCTTGTTGGCACCTTCGGCCACCGTCACCGCGGTTTCGGACAGGGTAACCCCGGCGGTGTCATCGTCGGTCACAGACACCGCCACCGCGGCGATGGTCACGGCATCGTACTCGTCGGCGCTTGAGGCAGCCACCACCGCGTGGGCGATGGAGGCTGTGTCGTTCACAGTGTCGGCGTCTTGGGCGGCGGCCACGGTCACCGTCTGAGTTGTGCTCCAGTTGCTGGTGGTGAAAGTCAAAGTGGCCGGCGTCGCGGTCACGTCGCTGCTGCCGCTCCTGGTGACGTTGATCACCACATTGGCGGAGGGCTGGGTGTTCAACACCACCGTGTAAGTCTTGTTGGCACCTTCGGCCACCGTCACCGCGGTTTCGGACAGGGTAACCCCGGCGGTGTCATCGTCGGTCACAGACACCGCCACCGCGGCGATGGTCACGGCATCGTACTCGTCGGCGCTTGAGGCAGCCACCACCGCGTGGGCGATGGAGGCTGTGTCGTTCACAGCGTCAGCGTCTTGGGCAGCAGCCACCGTCACCGTCTGAGCTGTGCCCCAGTTGCTGGAAGTGAAGGTCAGGGTGGCCGGAGTTGCGGTCACGTCGCTGCTGCCGCTCCTGGTGACGTTGATCACCACGTCGGATGCGGGCTGGGTGTTCAACACCACCGTGTAAGTCTTGTTGGCACCCTCAGCCACCGTCACCGAGGACGCGGACAGGGTAACCGCGGCGGTGTCGTCGTCGGTGACGGTGACGGTCACCGCGGCGATGGTCGCGTTGTCGTACTCGTTGGCGCTTTCGGCGGCGTTGACGGCGTGGCTGATGGAGGCTGTGTCGTTCGCGGTGTCGGCGTCGTGGGCGGCGGCGACGGTCACTGTCTGGGCTGTGCTCCAGTTGATCGGGGTGAAGGTCAGGGTGTCTTGGCTGCCGGACGTCCCCGTGTCGGTATCCACCGTCACGTCGGAATTGTTGCTGGTCACCGCGATCACCACGTTGGAGGAGGGCTGGGCGTCAAGCACCACCGTGTAGGTGTTGTTGTTGCCCTCGGCGACTGTCAGCGTGGACTTGGACACGGTCACCGCGGCGGTGTCGTCGTCGGTGACGGTGACGGTCACCGCGGCGATGGAGGCGTTGTCGTACTCGTTGGCGCTGCGGGAGGCGTCGACGGTGTGGGTGATGGAGGCTGTGTCGTTCGCGGTGTCGGCGTCGTGGGCGGCGGCGACGGTCACCGTCTGGGCTGTGCTCCAGTTGCTGGTGGTGAAGGTCAGGGTGGCCGGCGTCGCGGTCACGTCGCTGCTGCCGCTCCTGGTGACGTTGATCACCACGTCAGAGGAGGGCTGGGCGTCGAGCACCACCGTGTAGGTGTTGTTGTTGCCCTCGGCGACTGTCAGCGTGGACTTGGACATGGTCACCGCGGCGGTGTCGTCGTCGGTGACGGTGACGGTCACCGCGGCGATGGTGGCGTTGTCGTACTCGTTGGCGCTGCGGGAGGCGTCGACGGTGTGGGTGATGGAGGCTGTGTCGTTCGCGGTGTCGGCGTCGTGGGCGGCGGCGACGGTCACTGTCTGGGCTGTGCTCCAGTTGTTGGTGGTGAAGGTCAGGGTGGCCGGCGTCGCGGTCACGTCGCTGCTGCCGCTCTTGGTGACGTTGATCACCACGTCAGAGGAGGGCTGGGCGTCGAGCACCACCGTGTAGGAGCCGCTGCCGCCCTCGTCCACCGTCAGCGCGGACTTGGACACCGTCACCGCGGCGTCGTCGTCGGTGACGGTGACGGTCACCGCGGCGATGGTCACGTTGACGTACTCGTTGGCGCTGCGGGAGGCGTCGACTGCGTGGGCGATGGATGCCGTGTCGTTCGCCGCGTCGGCGTCCTGGGCGGCGGCCACGGTCACCGTCTGGGCCGTGCCCCAGCTACTGGTGGTGAAAGTCAAAGTGGCCGGCGACACCGTCACGTCGCTGCTGCCGCTCTTGGTGACGTTGATCACCACGTCAGAGGAGGGCTGGGCGTCGAGCACCACCGTGTAGGAGCCGCTGCCGCCCTCGTCCACCGTCAGCGCGGACCCAGACACCGTCACCGCGGCGTCGTCGTCGGTGACGGACACGCTCACCGCGGCGATAGTCACAGCATCGTACTCGTCGGCGCTTGAGGCAGCCACCACCGCGTGGGCGATGGATGCCGTGTCGTTCGCCGCGTCGGCGTCTTGGGCGGCGGCCACGGTCACCGTCTGAGTTGTGCTCCAGTTGCTGGTGGTGAAAGTCAAAGTGGCCGGCGACGCGGTCACGTCGCTGCTGCCGCTTCTGGTGACGTTGATCACCACATTGGCGGATGGCTGGGTGTTCAACACCACCGTGTAAGTCTTGTTGGCGCCTTCGGCCACCGTCACCGAGGACGCGGACAGGGTAACCCCGGCGGAGTCATCGTCGGTCACAGACACCGCCACCGCGGCGATAGTCACGTTGTCATACTCGTCGGCGCTTGAGGCAGCCACCACCGCGTGGGCGATGGAGGCTGTGTCGTTCACAGTGTCGGCGTCTTGGGCGGCGGCCACGGTCACCGTCTGAGTTGTGCTCCAGGTGCTGGTGGTGAAAGTCAAAGTGGCTGGCGAGACCGTCACGTCGCTGCTGCCGCTCCGAGCCACACTGATCACCACATTGGCGGATGGCTGGGTGTTCAACACCACCGTGTAAGTCTTGTTGGCGCCTTCGGCCACCGTCACCGAGGACGCGGACAGGGTAACCCCGGCGGTGTCGTCGTCGTCGACAGACACCGCCACCGCGGCGATAGTCACAGCATCGTACTCGTCGGCGCTTGAGGCAGCCACCACCGCGTGGGCGATGGAGGCTGTGTCGTTCACAGTGTCGGCGTCTTGGGCAGCAGCCACCGTCACCGTCTGAGTTGTGCTCCAGGTGCTGGTGGTGAAAGTCAAAGAGGCCGGCGAGACCGTCACGTCGCTGCTGCCGCTCCGAGCCACACTGATCACCACATTGGCGGAGGGCTGGGTGTTCAACACCACCGTGTAAGTCTTGTTGGCGCCTTCGGCCACCGTCACCGAGGACGCGGACAGGGTAACCCCGGCGGTGTCGTCGTCGTCGACAGACACCGCCACCGCGGCGATAGTCACAGCATCGTACTCGTCGGCGCTTGAGGCAGCCACCACCGCGTGGGCGATGGAGGCTGTGTCGTTCACAGCGTCAGCGTCTTGGGCAGCAGCCACCGTCACTATCTGAGCTGTGCCCCAGGTGCTGGTGGTGAAAGTCAAAGTGGCCGGCGAGACCGTCACGTCGCTGCTGCCGCTCCTGGTGACGTTGATCACCACATTGGCGGAGGGCTGGGTGTTCAACACCACCGTGTAAGTCTTGTTGGCACCCTCAGCCACCGTCACCGAGGACGCGGACAGGGTAACCCCGGCGGAGTCATCGTCGGTCACAGACACCGCCACCGCGGCGATAGTCACAGCATCGTACTCGTCGGCGCTTGAGGCAGCCACCACCGCGTGGGCGATGGAGGCTGTGTCGTTCAGCGCGTCGGTGTCGTGGGCGGCGGCCACGGTCACTGTCTGGGCTGTGTCCCAGGTGCTGGTGGTGAAGGTCAGGGTGGCCGGCGAGACCGTCACGTCGGCGCTGCCGCTCCTGGTGACGTTGATCACCACGTCAGATGCGGGCTGGGCGTTCAGCACCACCGTGTAGGTGCTGTTGGCGCCCTCGTCCACTGTCAGCGTGGACTCAGACACGGTCACCGCAGCGGCGTCGTCGTCGGTGACGGTCACGGTCACCGCGGCGATGGTCGCGTTGTCGTACTCGTTGGCGCTTTGGGAGGCGTTGACGGCGTGGCTGATGGAGGCCGTGTCGTTCGCGGTGTCGGCGTCGTGGGCGGCGGCGACGGTCACTGTCTGGGCTGTGTCCCAGGTGCTGGTGGTAAAGGTCAGGGTGGCCGGCGTCGCCGTCACCTCGCTGCTGCCGCTCCTGGTGACGTTGATCACCACGTCAGATGCGGGCTGGGCGTCGAGCACCACCGTGTAGGTGCTGTTGTTGCCCTCGGCGACTGTCAGCGTGGACTCGGACACGCTCACCGCGGCGTCGTCGTCGGTGACGGTGACGGTCACCGCGGCGATGGCGGCTGCGTCGTACTCGTCGGCGCTGCGGGAGGCGGCGACGGCGTGGGTGATGGAGGCTGTGTCGTTCGCCGCGTCGGTGTCGTGGCCGGCGGCGACGGTCACTGTCTGGGCTGTGTCCCAGTTGCTGGTGGTGAAGGTCAGGGTGGCCGGCGTCGCGGTCACCTCGCTGCTGCCGCTCCTGGTGACGTTGATCACCACGTCCGATGAGGGCTGGGCGTCGAGCACCACCGTGTAGGTGTTGTTGGCGCCCTCGGCGACTGTCAGCGTGGACTTGGACACGCTCACCGCGGCGTCGTCGTCGGTGACGGTGACGGTCACCGCGGCGATGGCGGCTGCGTCGTACTCGTCGGCGCTGCGGGAGGCGGCGACGGCGTGGGTGATGGAGGCTGTGTCGTTCGCCGCGTCGGTGTCGTGGCCGGCGGCGACGGTCACTGTCTGGGCTGTGTCCCAGTTGCTGGTGGTGAAGGTCAGGGTGTGCGGTCACCTCGCTGTTCCTGGTGACGGCGTCCGATGAGGGCTGGGCGTCGAGCACCACCGTGTAGGTGCTGTTGTTGCCCTCGGCGACTGTCAGCGTGGACTTGGACACGCTCACCGCGGCGTCGTCGTCGGTGACGGTGACGGTCACCGCGGCGATGGCGGCGTTGTCGTACTCGTCGGCGCTTTGGGAGGCGTCGGCGGCGTGGGTGATGGAGGCTGTGTCGTTCGCGGCGTCGGCGTCGTGGGCGGCGGCGACGGTCACTGTCTGGGCTGTGTCCCAGTTGCTCGGGGTGAAGGTCAGGGTGGCCGGCGTTGCGGTCACGTCGCGGTTGTCGCTGGACACCGCGATCACCACGTCAGAGGAGGGCTGGGCGTTCAGCACCACCGTGTAGTTGCTGTTGGCGCCCTCGGCCACTGTCAGCGTGGTTTCGGACACGGTCACCGCGGCGGTGTCGTCGTCGGTGACGGTCACCGCCACCGCGGCGATGGTCGCGTTGTCGTACTCGGCGGCGCTTTCGGCGTCCACCACCGCGTGGGCGATGGAGGCTGTGTCGTTCGCGGTGTCGGTGTCGTGGGCGGCGGCGACGGTCACTGTCTGGGCTGTGTCCCAGTTGTTGGTGGTGAAGGTCAGGGTGGCCGGCGTTGCGGTCACGTCGCTGCTGCCGCTCTTGGTGACGTTGATCACCACGTCCGATGAGGGCTGGGCGTCGAGCACCACTGTGTAGGTGTTGTTGGCGCCCTCGGCCACTGTCAGCGTGGTTTCGGACACGGTCACCGCGGCGGTGTCGTCGTCGGTGACGGTCACCGCCACCGCGGCGATGGTCGCGTTGTCGTACTCGGCGGCGCTTTCGGCGTCCACCACCGCGTGGGCGATGGAGGCTGTGTCGTTCGCGGTGTCGGTGTCGTGGGCGGCGGCGACGGTCACTGTCTGGGCTGTGTCCCAGTTGCTCGGGGTGAAGGTCAGGGTGGCCGGCGTTGCGGTCACGTCGCGGTTGTCGCTGGACACCGCGATCACCACGTCAGAGGAGGGCTGGGCGTCGAGCACCACTGTGTAGGTGTTGTTGGCGCCCTCGGCCACTGTCAGCGTGGTTTCGGACACGGTCACCGCGGCGGTGTCGTCGTCGGTGACGGTCACCGCCACCGCGGCGATGGTCGCGTTGTCGTACTCGGCGGCGCTTTCGGCGTCCACCACCGCGTGGGCGATGGAGGCTGTGTCGTTCGCGGTGTCGGTGTCGTGGGCGGCGGCGACGGTCACTGTCTGGGCTGTGTCCCAGTTGTTGGTGGTGAAGGTCAGGGTGGCCGGCGTTGCGGTCACGTCGCTGCTGCCGCTCTTGGTGACGTTGATCACCACGTCAGAGGAGGGCTGGGCGTCGAGCACCACTGTGTAGGTGTTGTTGGCGCCCTCGGCCACTGTCAGCGTGGTTTCGGACACGGTCACCGCGGCGGTGTCGTCGTCGGTGACGGTGACGGTCACCGCGGCGATGGTCGCGTTGTCGTACTCGGCGGCGCTTTGGGAGGCGTTGACGGCGTGGGTGATGGAGGCTGTGTCGTTCACCGCGTCGGTGTCGTGGGCGGCGGCGACGGTCACTGTCTGGGCTGTGCTCCAGTTGTTGGTGGTGAAGGTCAGGGTGGCCGGCGTCGCGGTCACGTCGCTGCTGCCGCTCTTGGTGACGTTGATCACCACGTTGGATGCGGGCTGGGCGTCGAGCACCACTGTGTAGGTGTTGTTGTTGCCCTCGGCGACTGTCAGCGTGGACTTGGACACGGTCACCGCGGCGGTGTCGTCGTCGGTGACGGTGACGGTCACCGCGGCGATGGTCACGTTGTCGTACTCGTTGGCGCTTTCGGCGGCGTCGACGGTGTGGGTGATGGAGGCTGTGTCGTTCACCGCGTCGGTGTCGTGGGCGGCGGCGACGGTCACTGTCTGGGCCGTGTCCCAGCTACTGGTGGTGAAAGTCAAAGTGGCCGGCGACACCGTCACCTCGCTGCTGCCGCTCCTGGTGACGTTGATCACCACGTTGGATGCGGGCTGGGCGTCGAGCACCACTGTGTAGGTGCTGTTGTTGCCCTCAGCGACTGTCAGCGTGGACTTGGACACGGTCACCGCGGCGTCGTCGTCGGTGACGGACACGCTCACCGCGGCGATGGTCGCGTTGTCGTACTCGTTGGCGCTGCGGGAGGCGTCGACGGTGTGGGTGATGGAGGCTGTGTCGTTCGCCGCGTCGGTGTCGTGGCCGGCGGCGACGGTCACTGTCTGGGCCGTGTCCCAGCTACTGGTGGTGAAGGTCAGGGTGGCCGGAGTCGCGGTCACGTCGCTGCTGCCGCTCCTGGTGACGTTGATCACCACGTCAGAGGAGGGCTGGGCGTCGAGCACCACTGTGTAGGTGTTGTTGTTGCCCTCGGCGACTGTCAGCGTGGCCTTGGACACGCTCACCGCGGCGTCGTCGTCGGTGACGGTGACGGTCACCGCGGCGATGGCGGCTGCGTCGTACTCGTCGGCGCTGCGGGAGGCGTCGACGGCGTGGGTGATGGATGCTGTGTCGTTCGCCGCGTCGGTGTCGTGGCCGGCGGCCACGGTCACTGTCTGGGCTGTGTCCCAGGTGCTGGTGGTGAAGGTCAGGGTGGCCGGAGTCGCGGTCACGTCGGCGCTGCCGCTCTTGGTGACGTTGATCACCACGTTGGATGCGGGCTGGGCGTCGAGCACCACTGTGTAGGTGTTGTTGTTGCCCTCGGCGACTGTCAGCGTGGCCTTGGACACGGTCACCGCGGCGGTGTCGTCGTCGGTGACGGTGACGGTCACCGCGGCGATGGTCACGTTGTGGTACTCGTTGGCGCTGCGGGAGGCGTCGACGGCGTGGGTGATGGAGGCCGTGTCGTTCACCGCGTCGGCGTCGTGGCCGGCGGCGACGGTCACTGTCTGGGCTGTGTCCCACGTGCTGGTGGTGAAGGTCAGGGTGGCCGGCGATGCGGTCACGTCGCTGCTGCCGCTCTTGGTGACGTTGATCACCACATTGGCGGAGGGCTGGGCGTCGAGCACCACCGTGTAGGTGTTGTTGGCGCCCTCGTCCACTGTCAGCGTGGTTTCGGACACGGTCACCGCGGCGGTGTCGTCGTCGGTGACGGTCACCGCCACCGCGGCGATGGTCGCGTTGTCGTACTCGTCGGCGCTTTGGGAGGCCACCGCGTGGGCGATGGAGGCTGTGTCGTTCACCGCGTCGGCGTCGTGGGCGGCGGCGACGGTCACTGTCTGGGCTGTGTCCCACGTGCTGGTGGTGAAGGTCAGGGTGGCCGGCGATGCGGTCACGTCGCTGCTGCCGCTGCTGGTGACGTTGATCACCACATTGGCGGAGGGCTGGGCGTCGAGCACCACCGTGTAGGTGTTGTTGGCGCCCTCGGCGACTGTCAGCATGGACTCGGACACGGTCACCGCGGCGTCGTCGTCGGTGACGGTGACGCTCACCGCGGCGATGGTCGCGTCGTCGTACTCGTTGGCGCTTTGGGAGGCGTTGACGGCGTGGGTGATGGAGGCCGTGTCGTTCGCCGCGTCGGTGTCGTGGGCGGCGGCGACGGTCACTGTCTGGGCTGTGTCCCAGTTGCTGGTGGTGAAGGTCAGGGTGGCCGGCGTCGCCGTCACGTCGCTGCTGCCGCTCTTGGTGACGTTGATCACCACGTCAGAGGAGGGCTGGGCGTCGAGCACCACCGTGTAGGAGCTGCTGCCGCCCTCGGCCACCGTCAGCGCGGACTGGGACACCGTCACCGCAGCGTCGTCGTCGTCGACGGTGACGGTCACCGCGGCGATGGAGGCGTTGTCGTACTCGTCGGCGCTGCGGGAGGCGTCGACGGCGTGGGCGATGGAGGCCGCGTCGTTCGCCGCGTCGGTGTCGTGGCCGGCGGCGACGGTCACTGTCTGGGCTGTGTCCCAGTTGCTGGTGGTGAAGGTCAGGGTGGCCGGCGTCGCCGTCACGTCGGCGCTGCCGCTCTTGGTGACGTTGATCACCACGTCAGAGGAGGGCTGGGCGTCGAGCACCACCGTGTAGGAGCCGCTGCCGCCCTCGGCCACCGTCAGCGCGGACTGGGACACCGTCACCGCGGCGTCGTCGTCGTCGACGGTGACGGTCACCGCGGCGATGGAGGCGTTGTCGTACTCGTCGGCGCTGCGGGAGGCGTCGACGGCGTGGGCGATGGAGGCCGCGTCGTTCACCGCGTCGGCGTCGTGGGCGGCGGCGACGGTCACTGTCTGGGCTGTGTCCCAGTTGCTGGTGGTGAAGGTCAGGGTGGCCGGCGTCGCCGTCACGTCGCGGTTGTCGCTGGACACCGCGATCACCACGTCAGAGGAGGGCTGGGCGTTCAGCACCACCGTGTAGTTGCTGTTGGCGCCCTCGGCCACCGTCAGCGCGGACGTGGACACGGTCACCCCGGTGTCGTCGTCGGTGACGGTCACAGTCACCGCGGCGATGGTCGCGGTGTCGTACTCGTCGGCGCTTTCGGCGGCCACCACCGCGTGGGTGATGGAGGCCGCGTCGTTCGCCGTGTCGGTGTCGTGGGCGGCGGCCACGGTCACTGTCTGGGCTGTGCTCCAGCTGCTGGTGGTGAAGGTCAGGGTGGCCGGAGTCGCCGTCACGTCGCTGTTGTCGCTGGACACCGCGATCACCACGTCGGATGCGGGCTGGGCGTCGAGCACCACCGTGTAGGTGCCGCTGTCGCCCTCGTCCACCGTCAGCGCGGACTTGGACACGGTCACCGCGGCGTCGTCGTCGGTGACGGTGACGGTCACCTCGGCGATGGTCGCGGTGTCGTACTCGTCGGCGCTTTCGGCGGCCATCACCGCGTGGGTGATGGAGGCCGTGTCGTTCACCGCGTCGGCGTCGTGGGCGGCGGCCACCGTCACTGTCTGGGCTGTGCTCCAGTTGCTGGGGGTGAAGGTCAGGGTGGCCGCAGTCGCGGTCACGTCGCGGTTGTCGCTGGACACCGCGATCACCACGTCGGAGGAGGGCTCGGCGTCCAGCACCACCGTGTAGGAGCCGTTGGCGCCCTCGGCCACCGTCAGCGCGGACTCGGACACGGTCACCGCGGCGGTGTCGTCGTCGGTGACGGTCACCGCCACCCCGGTGATGGAGGCTGGGTCGTACGCGTCGGCGCTTTCATCGGCCACCACCGCGTGGGTGATGGAGGCCGTGTCGTTCACCGCGTCGGCGTCGTGGGCGGCGGCCACCGTCACCGTCTGGGCCGTGCTCCAGTCGCTGGTGGTGAAGGTCAGCTTCGCCGGCGACGCCGTCACGTCGCGGTTGTCGCTGAACACCGCGATCACCACGTCAGAGGAGGGCTCGGCGTCCAGCACCACCGTGTAGGTGCTGTCGGCGCCCTCGGCCACCGTCAGCGTGGACTTGGACACCGTCACCGCGGCGTCGTCGTCGGTGACGGTGACGCTCACCGCGGCGATGGAGGCGTTGTCGTACTCGTCGGCGCTGCGGGAGGTGTCGACGGCGTGGGCGATGGAGGCCGTGTCGTTCGCCGCGTCGGCGTCGTGGGCGGCGGCCACCGTCACCGTCTGGGCCGTGCCCCAGTTGCTCGGGGTGAAGGTCAGCTTCGCCGGCGACGCCGTCACGTCGGCGCTGCCGCTCCTGGTGACGTTGATCACCACGTCAGAGGAGGGCTGGGCGTCGAGCACCACCGTGTAGGTGTTGTTGGCGCCCTCGGCCACCGTCAGCGCGGACTTGGACACCGTCACCGCGGCGTCGTCGTCGGTGACGGTCACGCTCACCGCGGCGATGGTCGCGGTGTCGTACTCGTCGGCGCTGAGGGAGGTGTCGACGGCGTGGGTGATGGAGGCCGCGTCGTTCGCCGCGTCGGCGTCGTGGGCGGCGGCCACCGTCACCGTCTGGGCCGTGCGCCAGTTGCTCGGGGTGAAGGTCAGCGTGTTCTGGCTGCCGGACGTCCCCGTGTCGGTGTCCACCGTCACGTCGGAATTGTCGCTGGACACCGCGATCACCACGTCGGAGGAGGGCTGGGCGTCGAGCACCACCGTGTAGTTGTCGTTGGCGCCCTCGGCCACCGTCAGCGCGGTTTCGGACACCGTCACCGCGGCGGTGTCGTCGTCGGTGACGGACACCGCCACCCCGGCGATGGCGGCCGCGTCGAACTCGTCGGCGCTTTCGGCGGCCACCACCGCGAGGCTGATGAAGGCCATGTCGTTCACCGCGTCGGCGTCGTGGGCGGCGGCCACCGTCACCGTCTGGGCCGTGCTCCAGTTGCTGGTGGCGAAGGTCAGCCTCGCCGGCGACACCGTCACGTCGCGGTTGTCGCCGGACACCGTGATCACCACGTCAGAGGAGGGCTGGGCGTCCAGCACCACCGTGTAGGAGCCGCTGGCGCCCTCGGCCAACGTCAGCGTGGACTTGGACACGGTCACCGCGGCGGTCTCGTCGTCGTCGACGGACACCGCCACCGCGGCGATGGCGGCTGCGTCGTACGCGTCGGCGCTTTCGGCGGCCACCACCGCGTGGGCGATGGAGGCCGTGTCGTTCACCGCGTCGGCGTCCTCGGCGGCCCGCACCGTCACCGTCTGGGCCGTGCTCCAGTTGCTGGAGGTGAAGGTCAGCTTCGCCGGAGTCGCCGTCACGTCGCTACTGCCGCTCTTGGTGACGCTGATCACCACGTCAGAGGAGGGCCGTTTGTTCAGCACCACCGTGTAAGTGCTGTTGCCGCCCTCGATCACCGACACCGCGGTTTCGGACACCGTCACCCCGACGGCGTCGTCGTCGACGACGATCACCTCCACCACGTTGTCGTATCTCAAGCCGTTGTACTGGCTGCAGGGGCACCGTACAATGTAGGAAAGTTGGACCCTGTGGCCTCCCTCGGTGCCCTGTTCGGCGGACACCGTCACCGTCTGCGCTGTGTCCCAATTCCCGGAACCGAAGATCAGCCCCGTCGACGACAGCGTCACGTTCCCGTCGGAGACGAAAGTAATGAAGACCGTCGCGGCGAAGCCGGGTGGGGGTGAGGTGTTCAGCACCACGGTGTAGGTGGCGCTGCCGCCCTCGGGCACCGTCAGCCTGGACACGGAGCTTGTCACCCCGGCGGTGGGGGTTTCGTCGTCGACGACGGTCACCCTCACCCGGGCGATGGTCACGGTGTCGTACTCGTCGGCGCTTTCGGCGGCCACCACCGCGTGGGTGATGGAGGCCGTGTCGTTGGCGGCGTCGGCGTCCTGGTCCGCGGCCACCGTCACCGTCTGCGCCGTGCTCCAGTTGCTCGGGGTGAAGGTCAGCGTGCTCTGGCTGCCGGACGTCCCCGTGTCGGTGTCCACCGTCACGTCGGAGTTGTCGCTGGTCACCGCGATCACCACGTCGGAGGCGGGCTGGGCGTCCAACACCACGGTGTAGGTTTTGCTGGCGCCCTCGTCCATCCTCAGCCTCCGCCTGGACACCGTCACGCCGGCGGTGTCGTCGTCGTCGACGGTCACGGTCACGCCGGCGATGGTCACGGTGTCGTACTCGTCGGCGCTTTGGGCGGCCACCACCGCGTGGGTGATGGAGGCCGTGTCGTTCACGGGGTCGTCGTCGTGGGCGGCGGCCACCGTCACCGTCTGGGCCGTGCTCCAGTTGCTCGAGGTGAAGGTCAGCGTGTTCTGGTTGCCGGACGTCCCCGTGTCGGTGTCCACCGTCACGGCCGAATTGTTGCTGGTCACCGTGATCACCGCGTCGGAGGTGGGCTGGGCGTCGAGCACCACGGTGTAGGTGGCGCTGGCGCCCTCGGCCACTGTCAGCGTGGTTGCGGACACCGTCACGCCGGCGGTCTCGTCGTCGGTGACGGTCACGGCCACCCCGGCGGCGGCCAAGCCGCTGTACGGGCCGGACGGGTCGCCGGACGACACAGTGTAGCGCAGCTGGGCTTCGTCGTTCACCGCGTCGGCGTCGTGGGCGGCGGCCACCGTCACCGTCTGCGGTGTGTCCCAGTTGCTCGGGGTGAAGGTCAGCCGGTTCTGGTTGCCTGGCTGCGTAGCGTCGGTGTCCGACGTCACGTCCGGGTTGTCGTCGGCGATGATAATCGCCACGTCGGCGGAGGGCCGGGTGTTCAGCACCACGGTGTAGGTGGCGCTGCCGCCCTCGGCCACCGCCAGCGTGGATTCGGAGTTTGTCACGCCCGCGTCGTCGTCGGCGACGGTCACCGCCACCCCGGCGATGGTGGCGGTGTCGTACTCGTCGGCGCTTTCGGCGGGCGCCACCGCGTGGGCGATGGCGGCCGTGTCGTCGGCGGCGTCGGCGTCGTGGGCGGCGGCCACCGTCACGGTCTGGGCCGTGCTCCAGTTGTCCCCGGTGAAGGTCAGCCGCGCCGGCGTCGGCGTCACGGCCGAATTGTTGCTGGTCACCGTGATCACCACGTCGGAGGAGGGCGGGGTGTCCAGCCTCACCGTGTAGGTGTTGCTGGCGCCCTCGGCCACTGTCAGCGTGGTTCTGGACACCGTCACCGCGGCGGTCTCGTCGTCGGTGACGGTCACGGCCACCCCGGAGGCGAGCACGCGGCTGTACGGGCCGGACCTGTTGACCCTGTAGCTTACCGCGTGGTCCAGTTGGGCTTGGTCGTCGGCGGCGTCGGCGTCGTGGGCGGCGGACACCTTCACCGTCTGCGGCGTGTTCCAGTTGCCCGGGGTGAAGAGCATGAAGGCCTGGTCGCCTTGGTTAACCGCGTCGGCGTCCACCTTCACGTCCCCGTTGTTGCGGTCGATGCGAATCAGCACGACGGCGACGGGCTGGGCGTTCAGCACCACGGTGTAGTTGTCGTTGGCGCCCTCGGCCAACGTCAGCGTGGTTCTGGACACCGTCACCCCGGCGGTCTCGTCGTCGGTGACGGTCACGGTCACCCCGGAGGCGAGCACGCTGTTGTACGGGCCAGACCTGTTGACCCTGTAGCTTACCGCGTGGTCCAGTTGGGCTTGGTCGTCCGCGGCGTCGGCGTCGTGGGGGGCGGACACCTTCGCCGTCTGCGGCGTGTTCCAGTTGTCCGGGGTGAAGAGCATGACGGCCTGGTCGCCTTCCCTGCCCGCGTCGGCGTCCACCCCCACGTCCGGGTTCTTGCGGTCAATGCGAATCACCACGTCGGCGGCGGGCTGGGCGTCGAGCACCACGGTGTAGGTGGCGCTGGCGCCCTCGGCCACCGTCAGCATGGTTTCGGACACCGTCACCCCGGCGGTGTCGTCGTCGGTGACGGTCACGGCCACCCCGGCGATGGTGGCGGTGTCGTACTCGTCGGCGCTTTCGGCGGGCACCACCGCGTGGGCGATGGCGGCCGAGTCGTTCACCGCGTCGGCGTCCTGGGCGGCGGCCACCGTCACCGTCTGCGCCGTGTCCCAGTTGGACCGGGTGAAGGTCAGCCGGTCCTGGTTGCCGGACGTCGCCGCGTCGGTGTCCAGCGTCACGTCGGAACTGCCGCCGGCGGTCACCGTGATCACCACGTCGGAGGCGGGCTGGCCGTCCAGCACCACGGTGTAGGCGGCGCGGCCGCCCTCGGCCAACGTCAGCGCGGTCTCGGACACGCTCACCCCGACCGGAGGCGCCGCAACCGGGGCGTCCGTTTTCTGTTGCGCATTCTTGCCCGATCCTCGGCTGTCGGTGTAAGTCGCCGTGGCTCGCAGGTAGCTGCCGACGTCGGCGGCAACCGGTCTGTACGTGGACGACGTTGCGCCGGCAATAGCGGTCCACGTGGTTTGGTCCGAGGATTTGCTCCAGGTCCAAACGATGCTGGAAACACCCCCGTCGGGGTCGGTGACACTGGCCGTCAGGTCTACGCCGACGACGGGTGCTCGCGACGACAGGGCCATCGCGCCCGCCTCCTCCTCGTCGGTAACAGTGATGGTCAGGGTTACTCTGCTGCTCGAGCTGTTGGGGTCGGTGGCGACAACATCGACCTGGTACGAGGATTTGGTCTCGTAGTCGAGCGGCGCGTTGGCCCGCAATTCCCCGACGGCAGTGTTTTTGATGTTGAAGGAGGCCGCGTCGGTCCCGCCCAGGGAGTAGGTGACAGCCTCGCCGTTCGGCTCTTCGGCCGCAACAGTGGCGACGATGGTGGTGATATCGGCGTTCTCCGGCGTATTGTGGGTGGTGTCGGTATCGGCCGGGAACCGGGGAGCCACCTGGGGAGTGACCCGCAGGATCTTGTCCGCGCCGTTTCCCTCGGAGGTGGAGACATACAGGGCGCCATCGGGCCCCATCATCGGGGTGCGGAGCCGGCCATAGGCGGTCTTGAGTTTGCTGACGCTTATCTCGCTCAACAGGTCGCCGGACGGACTGAACTCAAGGACGCGCAATGACTTGTCCTTGAGGGACGCCATCGCCAGCCGGCCATCCCACGGGCCCCACCAGGCGCCCTCCAGGAAGATGCCGCCGCTGGCGGCCAGGGTTGTGTTCCCGGAGGCCCACTTGGCATCGATGGCGCTGGGGAATTTCTCCAGGTCGGTCATGGGTGCTGACTCGTTGTACCCGGGCACCGGGTCCCAGCCGTAATTGCCGCCGGCGGTCAACAGATTGATCTCGTCGTCAAAAGTCGGGCCGTGCTCCACCAACCACATCTGGCCGCCGGCGCCGGGGCGCAGGGCCAGGCCCTGGGGGTTGCGGTGGCCGTAGGTGTAGATCAGCGGCGAATTGGGGGCAGAGAATCGGTTGCCCGGCGCCCCGGCGCCAGTCGATGCGACTACCCGCAGCACCTTGCCGCCAAGGCTGGTCAGGCTCTGGGGCGCCGATCCGGTTGTCGCATCCCCGGTAGCAATCCAAAGATAGCCGTCCGGCCCGAAGCGCAGCCGGCAGCCGGAATGGATGGTACCGCCGCCGGGTATCCCACCGACCAGGGGGTCGGCGACCCGGGTGGCCGCCGTATATTCAGCGTTCATGGTCCAGGCAATTACCTGCACCTTGTTCCCGGTGTCGCCCTGGCAAGTATAGAACCGCCGGTTGGTGGCGAAGCCTGGATCGACGGCTATCGCCATAAACCCGATTTCTCCTGAGGCCCTCAGATCGCTGAGGTCAGCGGTGACTTGCCGCACCGTTCCGTCGGCGAGGCGGACGCTCAGCTTGCCGGCGCGTTCGGTGAACAGCATCGTCTTGTCGGGCGCAAAGGCGATTCCCCAGGGGATGCTCAGGCCCGAGACGAGCTGTTCCACATGAATCTGCGCCGCCGCCGCTTTGGCAGCCACACGGCCGGCAACAGCATTCGCGCTCTTGGGGGGTCCCGGCCCGTCGCGGTATCCCACGGAGGCCCGCAAGTAATGATTCAGGTCGGTGGTTTGAACTTCGTAGGAGCTAGGGAAAGGCCTACCAGATTGAACATCCGACCAATCTGTTGTCCCGTCGCTGGACTTCGCCCAGGACCAGACGCCTGAGCTGACCGCAACTCCTTCCGGATCGCTCACCCTGGCCCGGAGCACCTCGCCGACCCGTGGCTGCCCGGGAGACACGATGACCGTTCGGGGCTCGTCCACGTCGGTTACGCTGATGGTGACGTCAATAGTGGCGTCGATGGCCGTGTCAGCGTTGCCGGTGGCATCCTTCCGGTCGCTGGCCGACACCGTAACGCTGTAGGAGTTCTTGCCCTCGAAATCCAGGCCGGCCCGCGTCTGCAGCTGGCCGGTGGAGGCCACGATGGAGAAGGACGCGGCATCGTCGCCGCCCAGCGTGTAGGTCAACGCATCGTCGTCCGCGTCGGTGGCCCCGACAGGCTCGCCGACGTTTGCGCCTGCGGCGGTGTTCTCGGGCACCGATCGCGCGCCGTCCTCGCTGGACGGGAACGCCGGTTGGCTGTTGGCCGCCTGCGCCGCAGCGCTGCCCCGGGCCGGGAAGGCCAACAGCAAGGCGCACACCGCGGCCGCAAGCAGGATTCGATTCAAACAGCAAACATCTTCGACCATGGCGGAATACTAATCCGGCGCGGATGTGAGCGATCAAGGGAAGTCGCGTTCTGCTGGTGTTGAACTTGGACAGTCCCTGGCGTTGAACTGCCCGTGGCGGGCTGTTTCACACCTCTCATTTGCCCAGATCGGAGGGGGTTTCTGAGAAGCCCCAAAATCTTACTCCAAGCTCAGAGAGCCGCTACTGCAAACTCAGCTCAGCTGAACGGCAAACCATGAGGTCGGAGCGGGTGCGAGAAGGGAGCCAGAGACTTGCGCCCCCTGGCCGTTCACGGCTCGCAGAGATACACGCTGCCGGCGCGAGGTGGGCGCAGGGTCGCCCTTCCTTGGGGCCGGCAGCATGGTGACACGCAGTAGGAAGCTCTCTGGCCCCGAATCACCAGCCATCCAGACACAGACGCGCCCGAGGTTCCACGGCCCCGGTGGAGTCGCGACGACGAACCGGAAGTGCGCGTTGGTGACGGGCTGAGCGCCGATGCCGTCACTGGCGTCCAAGTCGTATGTGCCGTTCGCCGGCCAGGGGAGCCATGCCTTCGCATCTGCCGACCGTCGGCGGGTGGCACAGTTGGCCGAACGGGCGGGTGCGGGCGAGACCGCCCGCCGCAAGGGCGTGTCACCGGCACGGGCCAGAAACGGCCCCGAACCGAACAGCGCCGCTTGGCGACGGTTACCGCCGCTTGAGCGCTTTGCGGACCCAATACAGCGATGTGTTCAAACGGCCCGCTATTGCCCTCTGGGAGAGGCCCTTCTGTCGCAGACGCCGGATGGCTTCGGGGGCTGGGCGGCTTTTGTGGTCGGCTGCGGCTTCTGCCAGGGATGCGCTGAACGACGCTAGTTCGGATGCATCGGATCCCCCTGGGGGCCTGAAGGGCACGGCGGTGCCCGATCTCCCGACGCACGGTGGCGAAGATGCACGGCAAGCGCTGTGCCGCCCATCAAACGGCCATCGCAACGTCGCGCTGCCGTTGCCACTGTGGCCCATACTGCTCGTCTGGATTCGTCCAGCACGTCGGCGAGATCATCTAAGTCATCAGACGCCGCCGAATCGCGCTGGGAGGATGTTCGGAGCCAGCCCGCGAGACGCTCACGGATCCTGGCGATGAAGTTCATTCGCGTCTTGCGGCCACCAAGTGACGCAAGAGCGGCTCGTCTTGGTGGCGAGAATGCTCAAGCACTTCGCAAGGCAAGTTGAGCAGCGCCCATACGCGAGCCTCGGGCATCGGGGCCTGCAGCAGCGCCTCGCAAATGCGCTCACCGTCGGCCAGCACCCGAAACTCCGACACGCGTTGCCCAGACCAGAACACCGGCCACAGCTCCACCGGCAACCCGGTTTCTTCGTCAGGGTCGCCGGCCGATGGAACCTTCAGCCTCGCAGGCATCCAGCGCAGCGCCTTCCACGCCAGATTCGACAGGCTCCAGACGGCCACCCGTAGCGGGACATGGTGCGACGCAACTCGCCGACGCGTGGATTCGGCAAGGTCCCGTGCCTGCAACACGCCGAGGCACTGCAGTGTCGTGTGCTGGGGAAGAGCGGCATCCGCAGCAAGCGACGCGACGGTGGCCCCGCGGTGTCGTCCCCTAAGCGCGGCCACCACCAGGTTCTCGTCCGCGCTCAGCCCCCCAAACGGGTTGATGGCGGCGTCGGCGTCTCGGGGGTCGCCAGCCATGAACTGCATCGTACACCAGCGCCACAACCGAACCCGACGTCGTGGGGCGGTGATGGTCCAAGTCCTCTTGGTGGGTGCGCAGCCATCGCCCGGCTTCCTGAAACCGGTCGTAGCGCCGAACAGCGAGGACGCGTTCGCCAGCGAACCGTTCGATGGTGGTGTGGGCGGCGTCGAGCTTGAGGTGGCGCGCCGCCGCCGTGGTCACACGCTCAATGAGATCACTGTTGGGCCAAGAGGCACCCTCGCCGGGACGGCAGAACTGCACCGCCCCAGCGCAGTCGAGCCCGACAGGGGTGGCCAGTAACGACATCGGCTCAGGGGCCGGCGCCTTCTGCTGTGCGGCCCATCTCTCGCGAACCGATTTCTTGTCCGGCAGCAGTCCGTCGAGCCAAGTGCCTATTTCGTACTCGTCGTCCCTGATCGGCAGCCGCAGCGACAGCGGCGTGCTTTCGGGGTCGGCCCTATAGCCCCCGTCATAGCGGAACGCGACCCGCCGCGTGTCCGAGCCAGGCCAGCGTCTCGCGAGGCCAGCGAATCGGCCACCGATGAACACCAGCAGTTCGTTAACCACTACCCCAAACTCTCAATGACATGGTAGTCGCGGGCATGGTCGCGCATCGCCTGCTCCTGGGGGGTGCGCGGCAGGAACGCCACCTTGTAACCCAACACATCGAGAATGGCGTTGATGGTTTCGAGTTGAGCGCTGCGCTGGCCGTTCTCGATCAGACACAGCGACTCCCGCGACACTCCAGCCTGTGCGGCGGCCTCCGCTTGAGTCAGCCCTGCTTGCTTGCGCGCGGCCCGCAGGCTGCGTCCTACGCGGTGGCGGCTGTACATGCCGACATACGGTGTATTCGGACCAGCATCCACGCTACGCTCCATGGAGTTTCGGACCAGCATCCACGCTACGCTCCATGGAGTTGTTGTAGCAGACGCATGTGACCCTGGCCTCACATGTCCCTGAATGTTAGCCGAGCGTCACACCTCGGGAAATATGTTGTCGATGCACTGCCCGCCCGACGACGGCCGAATCTTCGGCATCTGGATCATGGGCAACTGCTGCGGGGTGCAGTCCAACGGCGACCGGAGGGCTCGGCTCATCCTCGCGTGTGCGGAGCAGACCTGTGAGGGTTTTGCGATGACCGTGTTGGCGCTGCAATCGTCTTCGTCGAGCGCTCCGGCCATGCCATCAAAGATCGACGGTCACTCAGGTATATAAATCCCTCTCCAAGCTCTGCCACGAACTGGACCTGGGCATGACCCCGCACGGGCTCCGCTCATCGTTCCGCGACTGGTGCGCCGAGTCGGCCGTCAGCCGTGAGCTGGCCGAATCGTGCCTAGCGCACGTCGTCAAGAACACCGTCGAAGCCGCCTACCGGCGCTCCGACCCGCTCGAGCAGCGCCGCGAGGTCATGGACGCCTGGGGACGGTACATCGCGTAGTCATATGTGCTACACGACCCTGCACGACCTTCAGGGAGAGTCGCACAGCGTCGCCCTTTCCCTCCTATAGGAGGGAAAGGGGCTCTTCGCGTTTTAGGTCGGGGTGAGTGTTTCGAGCAGTGCCCAGTTGGGTTTGCCGGCTCTTCCCATGTGGATCGGACCTCACTCGCAGGACGACTAGACACTAAGGTATTGTCAAGTCTGGATGATCTGGTAGAGCAGCTTGCCGACGCATAGTTCTGAAGGCAGCTAGCGGTGGCATCAATTTCCTGGGGCCGCGCGCGAAGTGACGGCTACTGAGATCGGAGAATTGGGCTTGCAGGTTGCGGGCGCTTCCTGTAACGGTTCTCGGATGGACTCGTTTGAGCCGAACCCAGCGCCACTTACGCCACTTAACTGTCCAAGTCTATCAGCAGGTGGGATGTGTCGATGGGGCTCAGGTTCGGTTGGCTGCTGCGGCTATGCCGTGACACGCCGACAAGAGTCGGCGGCGAGTGGTGCGTCGCGGTGATCTGTTGGCCGGATCCCATGTTGCTATGGCGTCGGATGTAGTGGTTGATGCGGCTGACGAGGTGGGAAAGGTGGGGAAGGCGGGGAAGGCGGCCGTCTGTTACGTATCCGATCATGAAGCCTGTGGTCTCGTCGTGCCCATAGCTTCCTGTGACGAACCGCGCGAGGCCATCGTGGACATATCTGCGCGGCCACGATCCGGTTGCAGCGATCCGTTTGCATTCGATGGTGCGGCCGGCTGTGCCTGCCTCGATGCGCATGTCGGGTCGCTTCGCCGTCTTCGCACTCTGTTTGCCCTGGAGGATCTCCGGAGTCACATCGATCCACTCCAGGTGCACCGAAATCAATGTGAACCGCGGATTGTTGCGGATGCATGCCCGGCTGTACCCGTACATCTGCACGGTGCAATTGGCCTCGTCGTCGTCGAACCGAGGCCAGCCGCCGTGTTGCCACATTCCCGCTGCGGCGATGAGCAGTTCCTCCGTGTGGCGGTCCAGGTGCTGCGCGACCCTGTCTTGGAGTGTTCTCGCGGCGACGCCAACGACGCGGTCGCAGGCGCCTTCGAACCACCCCATCTAGTCCGCACCCGCAGCGTCGCGAACGATCGCGCTCGTTGCCTCTCGCGCGTCGCGAACGATCGCGCTGGTTACGTCTCGCGCGTCGGAGCGGGCGGCGCTGGAGGACCAGTAGCGCCTCTCGTCGGGCTTGATCAGTCTCACGGAACTCTCGTCGAGCACGATCACCGTCGGTTCGACGATCACCGTCGGCGACTCCCATTCGGGGGCGGCCAGCTCCCCAGTCTGCAGGAACTGCTCGAGCCCCAGTCGGTCGCTCCTGTTGTCCGGGTCGGCATGGCAAGCGACGGCGACGTAACCCAGCTTGCGGTCGGCGACCTCGACGGCCCAGTCGATTGACTGGCCTTCGCGAAGGTCTGATTCGAGCGTTCGAGTGTATTCGTCCAGCTGTTGTGCCGTTGCTGTGCGGTAGGCCACCGACAGGTGCCCTTGCCGGTGCTCGTCGAGATGAAGTTCCAGCCCGTCGCGTATCAGGTCGATCTCGGCCGCCCGCAGGTCGTAGGCCGCGAACACGGCCTCGTCCAGCGGTTCCTGCCATTCGCTTCCGCCCCGACCTGCAGCCGATACCGCCTCCAGGATGTCGCGCCGCCGGCTGCCCTCGATGGTCTGAATCGGGAGCGATCGAATCTCGTTCGGGAGGATCTGTTCCCGCTCGACTCCCCACGAGCTCGAGGTCATGAAGAACCAGTACCGGGCCAGCGACGAGTTCAGCACACCCGCAACGACTCTCAGATCGTCCGCGTCCCGGCGCGGTCCGGCGACTCCGAACAAGTCGTCGGTGAACGCCGCGTCGAACTCGACATAGGCCGCCACGGGAGCCCGGCTGAAGCCCTTCCGGACGACGATGTGCGGTGCCTTGTAGATGCCCGGGTCGCGTGGGCGGTGCATCACCCGATGCGTGACGACGTCCCGGAGTTCGGCGTCAACGGTCAGCGGGCCGATCGCGTCGGGCTGCAAGCGCGGCCAGCCGAGGATGGCGGTGGCATCATTCCGGCCGCCGCCGCCCACCTGGTAGCCCTGCCCGGACACCCATCCCCTCGAGCCCGCCAGATCGCCGAGTGATGGAATCGTCTCCTGGAGGTGCCTCACGAACTCGAAGTCGAGGGGCCCTCCCCACAGGTGCGTCTTCCACAGCAGCGCCGACGACCTCGCGAGCCCGGGCGGGATCTCGCGGATGTTCTGCTGAGACACGACGAGGCCTTCGATCGCGGTGGACAGGGATGTGCGGCGCGGCGACGCGTGGACAAGGGGGCGCTTCCGGTCGCTGCGACCCGACCGCGCGATCAGCACGCAGGCCGGGCTGGCCGCCGACGCGAACAGCACGCGCCGGACCGGGGAGAGATCAACGATGGTGTCGACCTCAAGCTTTGCGAATACACGCTGCCGCGCGGCGATCGCAGGCCCCGTCCTGTTGTGCAGAAAGCTCTTTGCCGGGAGGACGAGCCCCAATGCGCCGTCGTCGTTGAGCATTTCGTCGGCGCGCCACAAGAACGCGTGCGCCATCTGCTTGTCGGGGGCCTTAATGTCTCGCCGACGGAGGAACTCCTTGGCTCCTGGCGAGAGACGGCTCCTCCATGGCGGATTCCCGACGACAAGGTCGAATCCTCGGGCGTTTATCGGGTGGTCGTCGAAGAATTCGGACGCGATCAAATTCTCGGACACGAGCCTTGGAAGTCGGGCAGTGCGCCAGGCGGTCGGCGGGTCCACGCGCTCGAGCAGGGCAAGACTCAGCCCGAACGCGGCGACGCCGACAGCAGCGGGATTCTTGTCCACGCCGAAGATCGAGGTCGTCAGCAGGTGCGACAGGCTGTCGAACGAGGCCTGTTGGTCGCGTGACTCGGCTCGGTACCTGAGACGGCGGAATGCCTCGGTCAGGAAGATGCCCGAACCGCATGCCGGATCCAGCACGGTCGGCCAGCCGGTCGCGTCCCAGGGGATCAGCTCGTCGAGCACTAGGTCGACGACGCTGCGAGGCGTGTAGTAGGCCGCGTCGCTCTGCTGGCTCGACTTCAGGAGCTGCTCGTAGATCGAGCTGATCAGCTCGGGCGGGATGATCCCGAAGTCGTAGGGCCACAGGGCGCGTTGGCCGCTGGCGACATCGGAGCCGCTGAAGAATGTCTCCAGATCGGCCAGAGCCTCGTTCGACAGGGAGGCATCGCTGGCTGCCGAAGCGAACACGTCGCCGTTGAATTGCTCCGCCAGCGCCTCGAACAGTTGGAGTACGGCGGGTTTGCCGGCTCGGAGAGTATCTGAGAAGGAGTCCGGCAAGCCCAGCTCGGCGAGGTGGTCCCCGGAGAGGATCCCGCTGTCCTCGAGGTAGCGGACGAAGATGGAGCAGCCGAGAAGCCTCTCGATTACGTCGTCGGCCAGCCCCCGCCGGGCCAGGCGCGATCTCAGCGAGTGGAGGTTGCCCAGAAGGAGCGCGTCGACGCGCTGGCGGCGGTCGAATCTCGAACCGTGCTCCGCGGCCGCCCTGCCGGTTTCCAGCCCGAATCTGGTGAACTCCGCCAATACCGAGCCGAGGGGCTGGTCCGGTCGAACGCTTCTGAGCACGATCCCGCCGCCGTCTGCCGTCGCAGCCGGCGACGCGGTGCAGTTCACGGCGGCGACCTCGGTGGAGCTGGCCGCGATGAGCAGCGGCACCCGGCCCAAGTTCCACAGGCGTCGCTGGGTCGCGACGATGTCGCTCCTGGCTTCCACCCCGGCGAATGCGACCAGCGGCACCGCTCCCCGGAAGTACGCGGCGTCGACGCCGCACTTCTCGCGCAGATCCTGCCACACGTAGTCTCGCGCTCCCCGCTCGCCCCGGCGGCCCGAGACGAATCCGGTGGAATCGAGATAGCCGAGCTGCTCGGCGGGGCTGTCGACGAGATCGAGCGCCACTATCGAGTCCTTCGCCCTGAAGCGTCGGCGGCGACCCCTCGACGACTAGAGGCGGCGACCAGTGCCGTGCTCTCCGCTCCGTCAACACGCGGTCGGTGCTGCGTCAACGGACGGACCTCCTGCAGACCACCGGCCATGGTAGCTGCTTGGGCGGTCGACACCAGCGATGAGCGGTCCTGCTCTTGAGGCAACCACCGGAAGTCCGGCGGCCGGGCCATGATCGACGCGGCAATGTCCCCATCGAGGCGTAAAGCCGGCCGGGGAAGGCGCAGTCCAGCTCTCCGCGGCGGCTCGCCGCCGGGGGAGCGCCCGGAACTCATGAGGCGGGGGCCGTGAGGGACTCGGCGAACTCTAGGTCCTACGGTATGCAGACCGCGCTGAGGGTGTCGCACCCGCAGTCCGAGCGATGCACCAGCACGACGTCGTTGTCGCTGTGGGGTTTGACGGTCATGGTCCCTCACAGTTGCGTAGTGATCGGTGTGTATGCTTCTCGACGCTCTCGAACGAGCACGGCAAGCGAGCCCGGATGCGGTCGATCCAGGAGCCTCGGGTGCTCAGAGCGAAGTAGGCATCGTCCCCGCCGTAGGCCATTCGGCCAACATACGGCCAGAAGCTTCGCAGCAACACGTTGCGGGACAATTGTGTCCTGACCGGGACAAGGCGGCTCGCCGGCAGTCATCGCCAAGGCCGTGACAATCCTCTGATCTCGGGTCGGGCCGCTGGCGTAGACCGTCCGGGCGAGCGCGGTGGCCGCGGCCGAGAGGTCGAGCACGTCGATGAGGGCTCGGCCGACGCGGTGGCGGTCGATCACGTCATCGATCCAGTCAGTGAAGCGTCACCGGCGACGACGTGCCCGCCTGCCCTGGAGCCGGCGCACGCCCCAGCGTCTCGACCAGAACTGTCGCCGAGAAGCAATCGCACCAGCGGCGCGGGATTAGGCACACCCCACGGCCCCATGTGCCGCACCGTGCGCATCAGCGCCAACGAGGCCGTGCTCGCCGCGTCGCGCGCCCGCCAGCGGGACCCCGCATGGCGAAACGACTACCGCGCCGTGCGCCCCAAAGTCGAACGCAAGCTCGCGCACCTCGTGCGCCGAAAACACGGTGGCCGCCACGCCCGCGTGCGCGGCCGGGCCAAAGTCGACGCCGACTTCAACCTGCTGGCCGCAGCCGCCAACATCGCGCGCCTCGGCGTGCTCGGACTGCACTCGACACAACAGCGATGGGCCCTCGGCTGAGCCCCTGAGCGCCAGACCCCCGCCCAACACCGACCCGACAAGCCCCAGCACACCCCTCCACACCACAGCACCCGACCCGACACCGACACCAGCACCGCCGCCACCGCCACCGCCACCGACACCGACACCAGCACCGCCGCCACCGACACCAGCACACCAAACACCCATTTGGCACCAGCCACCTAGAGCGGCGCTCTGTTTGCCCGGGAGGTCCTTGCCCGCTGATTGAGCTGTATCGGTCGTCTTGATGATCGCGGGATCGTGAGTGTCGTCGAAGGGCCAGTCGGCAGCGGTGTCGTAGGTGGCGGCATGCGCGATCACGAGCGTGGTGTGGTTGCGGCCCGGACTCGGCGGGTTGGCAATGACGAGGTCCACATCCGCGGGATTCCATGTCTCGTACAGGTGGCCGATCAGGAGCCGGGCGAAGATCATCCCCCAACCCGTCTTGCCGCTGTACTTGAAGCGCCGCATGACGTCGACTAGCGGATCGTTGTGAAGCGTGATGGCCGTTATGCCCTCGAAGTGTCGGCTACTGGCCGGACGGGTGCAGAGGCGGTTGTGGCAACGGCCATCACGGCGTTCCTGAGCACAGATCGGGCAGGGATCTTGGATGGAGGACAGCGGTTCGGCCGCGCATGGCACGCAGATGGTCCACTGGCCAGGGTTGACGTACGGGCAGCCCTTGCAGTTGGGGAAGTCGTGGCGGTCTGACGGAGGCGCCATGGGGTGCGCCTACAAGAGTGCTGGCTCTACGTGAAGCAGGTCGCTAACGTCGCGCACTCGGTCAGGTGACACGATCCGACTGGTGATCTCGTCGATGCACGAGACGGCGACTGCCCGGCGGCGCTCCACCATCTGCTGCGCCCAGGTCTGCTCGGCGACGAGCGTGTCCAGCAGGAACACCCGCTTGCCGTGCTCGTAGGCGAGTCGGGCCTGCATTCGGGCTCCCGACGTGCTTGATGCTTCGATCACGATTGTGCCTTGGCTGATGCCGGAGGTGACTTCGTTGCGCTTGCCGAAGGTCCACCTGGCTGGCGTGGCTGTGGGGAAGAACTGCGACACGATGAGTCCGCCCGAGGCCACAATGTCCTCTCCGAGATCCCGATTGGCAGCTGGGGCTAAGCGGGTGATCCCCGAGGGCAGCACGGCGATCGTGCGTCCGTGGCCCGCGAGGGTCTCCCGGTGAGCGGCGGCGTCTATGCCGATTGCCAGCCCCGACGTGACGGTGAGGTCCCTGTCCGTTAGCGAGCGGACCACGCGGCGGGTCTGCCGGACGCCGTCGGGGGTGGCTGATCGGGTGCCTACGACGGCGACGCTGTGGGCGTCACGGTCGGCGTCGAGGCTGCCCCGATAGAACAGGAAGGGCGGCAGGTTGTGGATCAGCCGCAAGTTGAGCGGGAAGTCGTCGTCAAGCACGGTCGTCAGGCGCGCCCCAGCGGCGGTCGCAGCCCGATACTCCGAGTCCGCTCGCTCCCAGGCGGCTGTCCAGCTTTCCGCTGAGGCGGTCTTGATCACCCATCCGGTCCTGTGGGCGTTCGCGCTGGTTTCGAGAATGTCGCCGGCTAGCAGACCATCTAGAGAACGCTCGCGGTGGGCCTGTCGAGCGAGAACCCCCCAGTCGCATCGGTCGCCGGCGGAGACCAGGCTGCACAGCGCAAGTACCTGTCGCTGGGTGGACGTCATCTCGGGCATGCGGCCCTTCCTCTGTGTGCCCTGGGATCCCGGGTGGGGGGTGGCCCGGGCGGCGACGCCTGCGACCAATGTAGCCACGGGGATGTCCCGCGACCCGTGGCGTCTACGTGACCGCTCGCCGGGCTGGATGCGAACATCTGTTTGTAACTGTAATTCCAATACTGTAACCTGCCAACGCGGACGGAGCCGTGGATCTCCTCTGGGGACGCGGGGCGACGGCGCACAAGGAATTTCGAGCCAAGGAGCTTCCACCATGGCCAAGCCCAACGACCGCTACGTCGTTCGCAACCCTGACGGCGGCTGGGACGTGAAGGCCGCTCACGCCAAGCGTTCCTCCAAGCACACCCAGACCCAAGCCGAGGCCATCCAGCACGCCAAGGACATCGTGAGCAACGCCGGCGGGGGAGAGGTGCGCATCCAGGGACGCGACGGCCGCTTCCGCGACAGCGACACCGTCGCCCTCGGCAACGACCCGCACCCACCCAAGGACACCAAGCACTGACGTGATCCATCCCTCGTGCACGGCGATACGGGCGGGTTCCCCGTGCCTTCGGTGCAGTTGGCCGATGTCGGTAGGTTGGTGCCCATGACCGGAACCGGCGCCGCAGCCGACGAGCACCGCGCGGCTGCGATGAGCGCAGCCCTCGAAGCTGCCCGCGCGGCTGCAGGTCGCCCCGAGTATTACGAAACGATCATTGACCACTGGCTCACCCTTGACACCACCGCCGCTCTCAGCGCCGCGCTCGGCGTCCTCCAGGGCGCAGGGTTCCACATCGCTGCCCGTCACCGGACAAGCCTTCACGCTCAGGCCCTCCAAGCCGCACGGACCGAGTTCTGGCGCCGCCACAAGATCATCGACGCCCTCGATGCGGACATAGCCGAGGCCTCCATCGTCGGTGTCACCGCCGCCCTCGACGGGTACAAGCCGGCAACCGCCGCCGAAGCCGACGCGGAGTTCAAAGCCGCCGTCGAGGCCGCGGCCAAAGCCATGACGCCATAACGGCCGAACGCTGGCGCGCTAGCCCATCTACTTAGCATCGACCTGCTCGCGCAGGAACCTCAACAACTCGTCGGCCGCATCGGCGCGCCCGCGGTCGCCGTCGCGCTTCGGGCGAGGCCAGGTTTGTGATCGATCAGGCAGAGGCCTGCACGGTCGGTTGAGGGAGGACGCGGCGCTGGGGATCGAGGACTGGGCACGGGTGGGAGTGCTGCCTGGCGAACCCGCCTTCGACGTGTCCGTCGTGACGGGTCAGAGTTCGTGTGTGTGGGGTTCGGGCTGCGGCGGGCGTGGCCGCTGCCCGGACTGCAGGGCCCAGTCGAGGACGGCGCGCCGGCGTGCGGCGAGGTGGCCGGCAGCCTCGGCGAGGTGGCTGTCGAAGGCGGGGTCGGGGTCTGTGGGCGGAGCGCTGGTGGCGAGCTGTGCGATGCGGAGGGTTTCTTCGTAGGTGACGGTGGGGGCGTAGCGCTGTTTGTGGTAGCGCAGGCCGTCTTCGATGGTGCAGGCGCCGGCGCGGTCCATGGCGGCGATGTCGATGTAGTCGCGGCCCTGGCGGCGGTGCTGGATCACGTCGAGTTTGGTGGCCATACAGGCGAACGGTGCGACGGTGGAGATCGTGACAGCCGACGCCGGGGACCGGTGCGCTGGGTGTCGTTGGATGACAGGCAGCGGATCCGGTTGGGCTCCCGGCGAGAGATTCCACATCAGATGCTCGGGCGGCGGGCGACCGTTCGCTGACACCTCTACCGGTTTGGGCGCCCCGAACGGTTACCGGGCGCGCTACGCGACGCCCGCAGGCGAGATCCGTTGGGAACGCCAGATCTGCTACAGCGCTTACAGCGAGACCGAAGTCGAGGTGTGGAACGCCTCCGGCCAGAGCGTCGTCGTGATCGTCCGCTGAAGGGGGCTCATATCTTTGGGTTGATGCCCGTTCGCTTCTGGAGTTCCCCGCATCCGATCCGTTCCGGCGCTTCCCGCTGGCCCGATCCCCGGCATCGACCCGTCGGACAGGACGTGCGCGGCCTTCCCCGGGGGCATCCCGCCGCTGATCCTGGCAGGCGGGTTCGACCACCGTGAGCCACACCCGGACGACAACGGCGTGCAGTTCGAAGAGGCTGATCAGGAGCGGACGGGCTGGGACAACGAGCGGGTTCAGGACTTCCTCGATCACCGCCTGGTGCGGTTCCAACAACAGCAGGAGCGCGCCAAGGCTCTTCACCGGGTATGCGACCTCGGCGCAAGCCGCCGCCCGAGATGCAGGTTACGGGCGTCGGTAGTCGCGTGGGTCGCGGCAGGCGTCGTAGGTGGCCTTGTCGATGGGGATCCACGTCGTGCCGGGCACGCCGCGTTTGGAGGTGCGCCCGGCACCGACGGGGAAAGCGGACTCAAACTGCAGGTGGCGCCCTTGGGAGTGGGCGATCTTCTTGGCCAGCCTCACGGCGGGCCCGAAGTCGGCGTCCTGGCTCACGATGATGGCGGCGTCGTAGCGCTGCTCGTGGGTCGCCTGGATGAGATCGAGAGCCAGGCTCACGTCCACCCCCTTCTCTTGGCGGGCCGAGTTGACCCTGCCGGTGTAGACGTGGACACCCTGGTTGCGCAGGTGGCGGCACTTGTTGGTCCAGAAGCTGTGCCAGAACCGGTCGACGGAGGCGGCGGGGACTCCGGTATAGAAGCGGATCTCGTCGAGGTTGCGCTGCGGGAGCCGAGCTGTGAGGCGTGCGGCGAGGGCCTTGACGTCGTAGCTGGGCCACGAGTAAGGCGATGACGGGTCGGCCGGGACCGGGGCCCACGCGATCCTGGCCAGATGGTAGAGGTTCTGGCCGTCGATGAGGACTATCGTGCGCATGACATGAAACACCCGCCCGGGGACGGCATCGAAGTGAGCCGTCCAGCGGGCGGGGAGTAGATGGGCCCGAGCGTATTTCGTCGGCGCCAGCGCGTCAACGTCTGTTTGGGCGGCTTCTCTGGGTCAGTCCCGCGCGGGGACGCCGCAGATGCCTTGGTCGCGGAGTTCATTGAGGCGAAGCTCAGCGGCACGTACGGGCAGCCCTTGCAGTTGGGGAAGTCGTGGCGGTCTGACGGAGGCGCCATGGGGTGCGCCTACAAGAGTGCTGGCTCTACGTGAAGCAGGTCGCTTACGTCGCGCACCCGGTCAGGTGACACGATCCGACTGGTGATCTCGTCAATGCACGAGACGGCAACTGCCCGGCGGCGCTGCACCATCTGCTGCGCCCAGGTCTGCTCGGCGACGAGCGCGTCCAGCAGGAACACCCGCTTGCCGTGCTCGTAGGCGAGCCGGGACTGCATCCGGGCTCCCGACGTGCTTGATGCTTCGATCACGACTGTGCCTTGGCTGATGCCGGAGGTGACTTCGTTGCGCTTGCCGAAGGTCCAGCTGGCTGGCGTGGCTGTGGGGAAGAACTGCGACAATTGCACTGCAACACTCCATCGCTATATCACGCATGTCCCCAACCTCCAGGGGTGATCGCATCATCCTGCGCAGCCGGTAGTGGAACAACGCGGCCCTAGTGACCGAGGAGTGGGCACCGGTGGGAGTGCTACCTGGCGAACCTGCCTTCGACGTGTCCGTGGCGGCGGGTCAAAGTTCGTGTGCGGGGGGTTCGGGCTGCGGCGGGCGTGGCCGCTGCCCGGACTGCAGCGCCCAGTCGAGGACGGCGCGCCGGCGTGTGGCGAGGTGGCTAGCAGCCTCAGCGAGGTGGCGGTCGAAGGCGGGGTCGGGGTCTGTGGGCGGCGGGCTGATGGCGAGCTGTGCGACGCGGAGGGTTTCTTCGTAGGTGACGGTGGGGGCGTAGCGCTGCCGGTGGTAGCGCAGGCCGTCTTCGATGGTGCAGGCGCCGGCGCGGTCCATGGCGGCGATGTCGATGTAGTCGCGGCCCTGGCGGCGGTGCTGGATCACGTCGAGTTTGGTGGCCATGAGGTCTGGGACCGACCCGACGGCGATGCCGTCGACGACGCTGGGGTCAGCGAGTTGGGTGGCGTGGCCCTCGACGAAGCCTCGGAGGTCTCTCATGACGGTTACGGGCACGCCGTCGAAGGCGACTTTGGCGATGTGGGGCCGGTCGTCGTCTTTGTAGGCGGCGCGGGCGGCGGATGACAGCAGCTTCGCGGCGACCGCTCGCGAGTCGAAGGGTTGCAGGGTCATGAAGTCGAGGTCGTGGCTGTGGCGGTGCCGCAGCACCATGGCGACGGCGGTGCCGCCCATCAGCGCGCAGTCGAGGCCCTCCAGGGCGGCGGCGACGCGGGGCCACGCCGCGATCATGTTGTCGTTGAGGACGTCGCTGTAGTCCCCGATGGCGGTCAAGTCAGCGCCTCAATGGCCGCGGCGATCAGCTCAGGGGCTTCTGAGCTGGGGTCGGGATAGCGGCTGTGGCAGGCGGCGAGCTGCTCGACGGTGAAGTGTGACAGCACCCAGGATCGGGCCTCGGAGTCGAACGATTCGATGAGGCGGCAGCCCACCAGCGTGGCGTCGCGGGGCAGGCGCAGATCGGCGGGGTCCGATCCCGAACAGAAGTGGTGCCAGAACTCGCCGGGCACCGGTCCTTGAGGGCCGCGACGCTGGGCGGGATCGGGTCGGGGCACATCCGCCATGAGCGCCGCGGTGGCCGAGGCGCCGGCGAGGCGCCAGAACACGATGCGCTGGTGATGGCGTTGCGCAGGCGGGGTCTCCTCGCTGGACACGACGAGGCCGGCGTCGAGGAGCCGGCGCAGCGCCACAGCAGCGGTTGTGGCGTCGAGGCCGGCGCGGTGCGCGACCGCGGCTTCGGCGGCACCGCGTGGCCACAAGCGCAGCACCGACAAGATCGCTCTCTCGCAGGGCTCCAGGGGCTCAGCCGGCGAAGCAGCGGGGGCGGTGATCGCCGTCATGGCGGTGGGACTGGCCACAGCGTCGAGAGTAGTTGCCGCGGGTGACGGCGGCGATGGTGTCCGACACCGGATGCCGGGCTTATGGGCGAGGCTCTCGCGGCACGCAACTCCGATCGCGCCAAGGACTGGTCGCCGGAGGATCACGCCTTGGGGCGCTTTGCCAGCCATTCGTAGATGTCGTGGGCGTGCCAGCCGACGGCGTTGGCACTGAGAGGGCAGGGTTGACGGGTGTTGTGGATCGGTCTTGTGGGTGATCGCGTTGATGGCATCGTGCGCGGCTGCGGCGGCGTGGTCGTATTCGGCTTGTGGGGTTGGGGGGAGTTGAGGCGCATGTCCGAGGACGGCTTGGGTGGTCTGGGTTGGTCTTTGGGTGCGGGGGTGGGTATCCCCCCGAATCGTGGAGACATCGTCTATGAGGAGGCGCTATGTCACACACACGACGCAAGTTCGACTCGGAGTTCAGGGCCGGTGCTGTGCGGATCGTCCGGGAGACGCGAAGGCCGGTCGTTGAGATCGCCCGCGATCTCGGGATCGGTGCGGGCACCCTCGGGAACTGGGTCCGCAAAGACAGGATCGAGCGGGGCGGGGCCGAGGGTCTGAGCTCGGATGACCGGGCCGAGCTGGTGCGGCTGCGCCGCCGCTGCGCGGAGTTGGAGATGGAGCGTGATGTGCTCAAACGATCAGTGGTCCTTTGGGTCAAGGAGGCAACGCGATGAGCGTCTCAGCGCACATCGCGGCCCAAAGGACCGACCACGCTGTGCCTCACGCGGTGTCGTGCCGGGCCCTCGGGGTGGCCCCGTCGACGTTCTACAAGTGGCACAACCGGCCCCCGACGCCGGCCCAGCGGCGCAGAGCTGAACTAGACGTCGAGGTCAAGGCCTGTTTCGACGCGTCAGACGGCACCTACGGCTCGCCCCGGGTGCGCGCCGAGCTGCACCGGTCGGGCCGCAAGGCGTCCAAGAAGACCGTCGAGGCGTCCATGGCCCGCCAGGGCCTCCAGGGCCGCGCGCCCAAGCGGCGCAAGGGGCTGACCCGACCCGACAAGCGCGCCGAGCCGGTCCCGGACCTGCTGCGGCGGGACTTCACCGCCGACGGCGTCAACGAGAAGTGGGTCGGCGACTTCAAACAGGTGAACACCGCCGAGGGGCCAGTGTTCCTCGCCACCGTCGAGGACCTGTTCTCCAGGCGCATGCTGGGCTTCGCGCAGTCCGACCGCCACCCCACCGCGCAGCTGGCCACAGACGCGCTCAACATGGCCGCCGCGGTGCGCGGCAGCACCGTCGCCGGGGTGATCTTCCACACCGACAAGGGCTCTCAATACACCTCCGACGCGTTCGCGGCGGCCTGCGCCAAGCTCAAGATCACCCAATCCATGGGACGCGTCGGCTGCGCGCTCGACAACGCCGCCGCCGAATCGTTCTTCTCGACCCTCCAGCACGAACTGATATCACGCCGCCGCTGGCACACCCGCGACCAGGCCCGACAAGACATCGCCGCATGGATCGACACCTGGTACAACAGAAAACGGCTCCACTCCACCAACAACATGACCAGCCCAATAGACTACGAACTAGCCAACGCAGCCTAAACCAACCCTCCACGATTCGGGGGGAAGCTCAATTTACTCAGAAGCACCTCAGAGCCCCCCGCACAATCGACTGTATTGCGGGCACCCGCGAGCGTTGCGAACGCGCCCCGCATTAACTGGTGGTGTGCTCCACCAGTTATGTCCTGGTGGTCGCCATGCGGTGCCCGTCTACGCAGGCCTGCTCCCGCCGTTAGCCGACGAGGCCCAGACCTACACCAACGCCGGGGGACAACCCGACGCCACCCCCACGATCATCGGGCCCGCCGACTCCCACACCGCTGACGCGTCGGCTACAGCCTCGAGCTGGCTGTTGCTGTCTCGGGGGCGACACAACCCGCCGACACTGACACCGGCGCTGTGTGGTTGAACCGCGCGAGCCAGAACGCCCCGAGGGGTGCAGCCCAACAGCTGGTGACCGTCGAGGGTTTCTGCGTTTCACGCGAAACGCCCAGACTATGGAAGCGTTCTTGGCCGCGGCGCCGTGCGTTCGCGGTGCCGCGAGCCGGTGGGTGTCGCGGGCTGTCGCTGACGGGTTTGCGGGATCCGCAGACGCGACGGCGCGCAGCCGTCTCAGCGTCTTGTTCGCCTGGCGACGACTTCGGCGATCATCTCCGCGAGTTCCTCGATGCGCTCCAAGAACAACTGTCTGCGCGGGGGGCGTTCTGTGGCGGCGGCGTAGATCACAGCTTCGGGGTCAGGCACCTGCGCGCCGGCGGCGATCCTCGAACCCAACACGAGGCGGGCCCGGTCGAGTCCGGCTTGCCAGCGGCCGTAGTCGTCGCCCCAGTCGACGATCTCCCAGAACTCGTCGGCCCACCGGTCAAAAGTGGCGGTCGCTTCGAGGTAGGTGGCCTCAATGTTGTTGAGCTCGCGGCGGCGCAGGTTGCGCCGCCCCACCAGGGTGACGCCGTCGATGGGCCGCCGGCAGCGGGGCTCGCCTGGCACCGCGAACGTGAACCGGACAGCGAGCTGGGTGCTCCACCCGGCGCGGTTGGCCCCGAACCAGCCGACAGCGGCGGCGTGAGGGCCAGCGAAGGCCCAGCCGATGCACTGCCACGAAGGGGGGTAGAGCTTGCCGTCTATGAGGGAGATGCCGTCGGGTTTCCAGTACAGGCTCGGCGCGACCCGCATGATGCGCCGCTGCGGGTCGGGTCGGTGGTCTTCGCGGTGCAGGAAGGCGCGCACTGCGCCGCTGCTGGGGCCGGGCATGTCGCTGGGTGCGAAGAACGAGTCAGGCTGCAGCTGGTCCAACCACTGGCTCTGTTGGGACACAGCGGTCATCGCCCTTCCACCGTTCGTAACGACAACACAGAGCTTAACGACGTCCAGTGACTCACCCCAGCCGGGCCTAGCAGCGCGCCGTCGGGCACCAGCAGTGCTGCACCACGACCTCGCTGTGCAACCCCGCACGCAGCCGGTTCCCCACACGAGCGGCGCCGGGTGCTCGCCTGAGACGACGTGACACCGATGGAGGCTGTGCTCGGGTTCGTGTGTTCTGGCGGCTTCGACGTCCAGTACCGGCCCGGCCATGATTGGAGGTGCGACTACGACCCCCACCCACGACGAGAGCGAGTGCCTGTGGTGATGGCCCGACCCATCTGCCCGATTCGCCGACGGGCTGCGCCGCCGTCCCGAGCAAACCGCCCGGCATCGCCCGAAGCGTTTGATGAGCGCCTCCCGGGCCGAGAAGTCGGCGGGCAGGGAGTTCCTCCACAACATGAGCGACACCGCCGACGCGACCAGACAACTCCAAAACGCGCCCGCGAGACCAAGACGATGCAGCCGCCCGCCGTCGCGGGCCCTAGACAGACAGCACCTGATGGGCAGCGCACGTTGAGAGCCGTGTGAACCGCCACAACGGCTTGCGTCACAACGAACCCGCCCAGTAGCTGCTGCTGGCCGGTGCCGCCAAGTTCGGGTCCAACTACCGTTGAAGTCCGCGTCCTCAGAGAGCCGCTCCGTGATCCCGACTCGAGCGAGGTATCGCGCCGCCGCTCATGCACGCCGGGCTGCGAGGGAACTTCTTGTTGTCGGCCTGCATCATGCGCGCCACAGATCCGGCTAGCCGCCATTGCGCTCCCGTTGGGTGCCAGCGGTGACGGCGGCGATCATCGAGGCGACCTCCTCGATCCGCGTCAAGAACAGCCGCCGCCAGCGAGCGCGCTCAGCGGCGGCCGCATAGACCAACGCTTCGGGGTCAGACACGCGTCCGCCGGCGTCCAAGCCGATCCCCAACACGAGGCGGGCCGATCAAGTCCGGCTTGCCAGCGGTCGTAGTCGTCGCCTGACAGTCCCATTCTGGGGAATCGCGTCTCGCGAATGGGGGGTGACCTCCACCCTTGGGCCCCGACGAGGCAGAAGTGCTGGATGCACTATTCGCCTTGGCAGGCCTCGGTAGTAGGGTTCAAGTTGTAACCCCTCGAACCTACGCCAGCCGTGGTGGAAGAGGCACCTGATGGCGACGGCAACGCTGCTTCCTTCCGATGCCCTAGCCGTCATACGTCTTGGCGTCTCGGTATCTGACAGCGCTGACCTGCCAGCACTTGGGCTCTCCCCGAGGCACGCGCAGCTGGCGATTGCGGAGATTGCTCGAGCCGTGCTCATCGCAGGCGGTGCACTCGTGTACGGAGGGCGCGTCAAGCCTTCCGGCTTCACGCAGTTTCTTATGCACGAGGTGCGCAGGTACGGTCGCGGCTCCGAATCGTTGATGCTGTGCCTGGCTGACTCTGAGCACCGCGCGCTGTCACCGGGGGAGTTGAACGCCTTAGACCGGGAACTCGGTACTAAAGGCACTCTCGTGTGTCTCGATGAGACTGGTTCACAGATCGGGGATATTGAGCGGAGCCCACCGTTCGCGCTCCAACCCGTAACGGAGGACAGCGTGCCGGGAGCAAGCTACAGCGCTTTGCGCCGCTACCTCGGCGAGATCACACACGCGAGAGTCATCGTGGGTGGACAGCTCTCCAATTTCAAGGGCGCAATGCCGGGAGTGATTGAGGAAGCCATTGTTGCAGTGCGATCGAGCCAGCCGCTCTATGTCGCGGCGGGTTTCGGAGGCGCCGCCGCGCTAGTAGCTCGGACGCTTGAGATAGACGAGCTGGCCTGGGCACCCGATGGATTTCCTATTCGTCCCAGTGATCATCGCATCGACAAGGCGCTGCACGAACTGCGGCGTACCGCTCGCGAGGGCAATTGGTCGGCCAGGAACTGGGGCCTGGACGACGTTCAGCTCAGCCAGTTGGCAGCCTCCTATCGGCCCGGTGAAATCGCCACTCTCTTGGTCAACGCTCTCTCTCACCTGCGCGACTAATGCGCCATTGTTGTCGCGGGCCGGGGCTCGACTGAAGCGAGCCAGGGTCTTGTTCGACGTGAGTTCTTGGTCCGTGAGAATCAGCCCAACAGAGATCTGGAGGGCGAGCACTAGCCCGTCGCCAGTCGACGCAGGTAGTGTCAGTGTGCGACTCGACCAGCAGGCGCACGTAGGTGTCTGAGACCCGCGGCCGGGCAACCCGCAACCCCGCCTGCTTGAGTTCTGTCTAGAGCGCTTTGAGCATGGGGCACCGGCTGAAGGTGCGCTGCGAAGAGGTCGGTTGTCGGTGCCGCTGCGTACGCCCCCCGCCAGGAGGCCCAGCTTCGAAGCCGACACGCGCACTAGGGCCATTGGAGGCTCCCTCGGCGTGCCGCTGGCGGCGTCCCGTCACCACCGCTTGGACCTGAGGAGGGATGGTAATTGGCGGCCGCAGGAGGACACTGTGGCGGCAGTCAAGGCTCGCGCAGACACCGGCAATCCAGCCTCGTACGGTCTGAGGCACTTGTCCACGCTCGGCGCATCCCGACCCGGTTTCCGGACCGTGCCAGGACCTAGGGTTTCGCCGACGGAGGAGCCGCGCCTGACGCCCAGCGAGCAGCGGGTGCTACAAACCGACGGCCCGGCGACTGCGGGCGATGTGCAGTTGGCTATGAAGCTGCGAGTGGGCGCGACATCTGAGGCCGGGTCGCGCGGGCGCTGATGGTGGCGACGTGACGGGGGCTGGGCCAAGGCCGTCATCGGGCCGGGTCGCGCGGGCGCGGATGGTGGAGGTACCTATGTCCGAATGGCTCAAACCGCGAATTGAGGCGTTGTGAGGCCGCTTCACGCATGATCCGCCTCATGTGGCCGCCGCCGGCCCCGCTCAATCGTTGAATCCCGCTCATCATCTGCCGGCCCAACATGCTCCGGTAGAAGGTGGGGTTCGGTTGCTTCGGCAAGGTAGCTTCAAATTCATGCCTGGATTCTGGAGCTCCGAGACGATGGTCGCCCGACTTGCCGAATTAGTCGAACCATTCGACCCAGAGAGAATCGTGAATTGCTCCTACGAGTTGAGCATGGGAAGCGAGGCATCCATTACCGGTCGAGATTCGCGGACCAAAATGAGCTTCAGTCCGGGCGAGCAGTTAAGTGTGCCTCCTGGACAGTTTGCACAGCTATTGACCGAAGAGACTGTAGAGGTTCCCAGCGATGCCCTCGGGCTGATCTCCATCAAGTCTGGGCTAAAGACAGGCGGCTTGGTTAACGTATCTGGGTTTCATGTCGATCCTGGTTACCAAGGTCGACTCATTTTCTCCGTCTACAATGCTGGTCCCAATCATATTATCCTGTCTAGAGGGACGCCTACCTTCCTGCTATGGTACGCCGATCTGGACGCACCCACATCTGATCTCTACAGCGGCATGCGGAAAAACTTGCAAAAAATCTCAGATACCGAAACAATGAGACTCCAGGGTGACGTCTTCACGCCTCAGGAGTTAGTCACTAGAATCAACAAATTAGAATCACGCCTCACAAATCTGAAATGGTTAGCGGCCGCTATTGCTACGCCCCTAATCGGTGCCCTCACCATTGGAGCAGCCAGATGGGCTGCAGGCGCCTTCTAGTTGATGAAGCTCGTATCTGAAGTCAAGGTTACTCAATGACCGATTCGCAACCGTCTTTCTTCGATTCTGATCGCACTGCCAGAAAGACGGTCGTGTTGGACGGACACGATGTTGAGGTGACCGAGGTCTTCTGGACCTACTGGTATCTTGCCGCCGAACGTCAACAGATCTTCCAGAGGCGCATCAGATCCGAGCCGCAGCCTTGGACATCAGATGCGATACTGAGGACGTATCGCTTCACGAATGCTTACCGTGCCTCCGATAGGGTTAGTCAGTATCTGCTGCAAAAGGTCATCTATGGTGAACCATTTGACGGACCAGACTCGGTGTTTCGAGTTCTGCTATTCAAGATTTTCAACCGAATCGATACGTGGGATCACTTGGTCAGGCATGCTGGCGAGCCTCAGCTTGCCAGTTTTGATCCGATTCACTATGGTCGAATACTCAACCGAAGGCGAATAGCGGGAGAACGACTCTATTCGGCAGCCTATATCATGCCCAGCCCGAACCTAGGGCGTGGTCGCAAGCACTTAGATCACTTGGCACTCCTCCATCATGTAATACGGACTGGGGCAATTGACCGCTTGCTCGCTTCTCAATCCCTCCAGGATCTCTTTCACAAGCTGCGTGAGATTCCATCATTTGGCCCGTTCCTCGCATTTCAATATGCGATCGATCTAAACTACAGTCCTGTCTTCGACTTTGATGAGATGGAGTTCGTGGTCGCTGGCCCGGGGGCATTGCGCGGTATCTCGAAGTGTTTCTCAGATACTGGAGGTCTTGAACCGGCGGATATCATCCGTGCCATGACATTTGCAGCTCCAGAGTTTAGTTCACATTGCACGACGCCGTTTCAGGATCTCTGGGGTCGCCCACTTCACCTAGTGGACTGCCAGAACCTCTTTTGTGAAGTGGACAAATATGCCCGCGTCGCTTTTCCGCATCTAAATTCAGGAAGGCGGTCACGTATCAAGCAGAACTACAAGATGAATGACACGCCGATTTCGATCGGATATCCACCCAAGTGGGGTTTGCCCTTGCTGGCCGATGATCCAAAGACTTTTGGTGGTGTTTGAAAATTGATGATGCGTGACTCAGGCGAGTTATCCAGGCGTCAGAGGGATGGTTCGAACCTAAGGGATCGAGCATAGAGATCGCCAACGATGTTCCCAGCTCCGGCTTCCCGCAGCTCCCGCCATACTTTGTAGCCAAGTAATATCGCGTGTTCCCACTGCCACTCTGGTTGTGTTTGAACCTCGAGGCCAGCAGTCATGTTGCGAATGGTCTTGAGTGTGGCCCAGTCAATCCCGCTATTGTTGGCAAAGTGGCTCGCCTGTCTCGCCAATCCGTATACGTAGGCTACAATGCCCTCCTCGACGACAATAGCTCGACCACTATCTTCAACGCCATCGATAGCGGGATCATATTTCCGTTTTCGTCCGAACAGTTTTCGCGCGACAGGTGACCATGCAAGCACAGAGGCGTGAGCAAGATGCATCACATCATGAAAGCGATATCCGTCCTCTGCATAGGAGTTATCGCCTAATTTATCTCCCCATTTCTCATTGTTCCAGTACCCCTGAACCTTAGGTTCTCGGTCGCTAGATTCATCGAGGTGACGGAATTCTATAGTAAAGGTGCGTGGCAAACGTTGATCGACAGGAGCGTTCGCATCGAAAAAGGCATCTTCAGAACGTTGCCCTGATTTGTCTGAAGGCCAACGCGCTTGTGTCTTCTGTAGATTCTGTTGCAATACATCGCTTAGGTCCAGATCGAAGCGATCAGCGAGATTGGACACGTACCAGATGATGTCTCCAAGTTCTTCGGCTACATCGGAAGAGAAGCGATCGTACTGATCATCGTCCCGAAGTTTTTTCTTGTATGCTGCCTGAAGGGTGCCAATCTCTCCAGCAATGCCGAGGAGAGGAACGATGACGCTGTCATAGTCCGGAGTCTGTGGGATTTGGTTGGTCGCGCGAGCCTGTCTTTGGTAGCTGCTGATGTCCATGGTTTGCTCCTCTTCGTCTACGGACTACTGGAACGGATTGTTGCCAATGTCCATCCAGGAGATTGGCGGACTTCGATGGGCAGAGCCTCGGCGAACCATGCGTAACCACCGTCGCCCCATCTCGTGCCCCAGGAGTTTCGCACTAGAACAGCTTCGGTCGTCGGATTATGTCCGGCGATCACGACTGCGTGTTCTAGCGCCATGGTACTGATGTTCGCGGGCAGGGGCGCGACTGAAGCGCCATCTGCCAGCTCGAATTCATCCCACACGGGGATGGCGATCGCGATCACGCGTCCCGCGTTCAGGGTCTCACGCAGATCTGAGACTGCAAGAGACGTGGAGAAACACTGGGCTAGTTTGGTGGCGCCATCAGCAATTGCGGCTTGCGAGGGCCCGTACCCAGTATCGGCATGTGAGGTCATTTCATCGTATTGCCAAAGCGAGGCTACGGCCTGTCCATCGTCTGCCAGGCCTGTCGCGGCAGCCGCGAAGGTGGTGCCGTCACCACTGAGCGCGTCCCGCTTCTTCGCCGACCAGTGCAGGAATTCTTCCGAGAGCGGTCCTGTTGATCCCGCACGAGCCTGCGCATGTAGGGCCGTCAGCGCGAACGCTACACAAGTACCTCGCCGTCCCTGGTCACCGACAGCGCCGAGTTGATCGCGCAAGTCGATGACTTGGTCAGTCGTGGTCACGTCCGCCGGGCCGCGAGCTGACGTTGCTGGTCTGCGAAGAGGCCGTGAGAGACCGTTCCCGTAGCCGGGTCCGCTACAGCGACTTCCGTTTCGAGAGACTGGATCGGTCGATCCGGCTCAAACGCTCGACTCAGCCGGAGTCGTAGCCGTGCGCGGCCAGGTTCATGCGCACGAAGTCGGATCGACCGTGTTCGGAAGCCGCCGAGGCGATCATCTTGAGCGGACTCACCGAGTGAATTGTTGACTAGCCGGACCGGAGAATCCCGACTGGCATCGAGCCGCCATCTATATCCAGTCGAACTCGACTCCCTGACCCGAATGACCACCTCGTCGGCAATTTGGAGGGGCAGCACCTCGGGCATCGTGTCCTCACCTACAACCCACAGGTCCGCGCGGTGATCGACTGGTGGCTGACCACCTCCCAGCTGCTCCTTGATCCGAAGTGGCGGCATATCGAGCCCACGAAGCACATCCGGATCGATAAGGCCGTAGGCCCACAGCTGCGTGCACATTGCTTGGTAGCTCACTCCGAAGCGAAGAGAAAGGTCATAGACACTTGCCGGCGAGGGATTCGTGATATCGATGGCGAGTGCTGCCAACGCTCGTTGAACCAGGTGCAGCGGCATCAATAGCGCTCCTGCGAAGGCTTGTGCCTCGATCTCCTGTAGCGGATTCTCGCTGACGGTCGGGCCGCCCTCTATCTCTGCTCGGCCATCCAGGCTGCGGAGGTGCCCTAGCGCGTGGTGGGCATACTCATGGGCCGCGGTGTAGCGCTGCAGCGATGTCGGGTGCCCCATGTGCACGACGATTCCTGCAGCATCCTCGGTGCGTTGGTAGAAGCCGTAGAGCCGAGTGAGCGGCTGGAACATCAACCAGATGCCCATTCGGTGGATCTCTTCGAAGATCTCAAATCGGTAGTCGTCGATCGTCCCAAGCCGGAGCCGCTCGCGCAGCGCCGCCGTACGAGCCGCTCGCTCAACTCGCCGTCGCTCTTGAAACGTGGGCGGCGCCACTATGCCTCAGCCTCGTCGCGTGGTGGAGGCCCCTGCCTCAGAAACTCGGCGAACCGCAAGACCTGATCGCGGTCCGACTCGTCAAGTTCCTGTGTCGCGCGGAACAGCGCACCCACAAAGGAATCAGGACTCATCGTGACATCCGGCTCAGCATCCGTGCCTAGGAGGAAGGTCACGGGTCGTCGATATAGCGCGGCCAGTCGTTTGAGTTCGAGGCTCGACACTTTCCGCGTCCCGCGCTCCATCGACGACACCGCTGGTCTCGGCACCCCAAGATGTTCGGCGACCAACTCCTGTGACAGTCCGACATAGTCGCGAGATTCTCGTAGTCTTTCGGCGAGGGCCTGGACATCAGCGTCGTCGGTGGTATCTATGTCGGCGTGTGGTTGGTTCACGGAGCCTCCTTGGGGTTGGAACTGACAGCGAACGGGTCGACTTGGGCTGGGTGGGCGAACGACACAGCAGCGGCGATCACGAATCCACCGCATCTGGCCCACGACACTGCGACATGACCGACGCGAGACGCCCGAGCAAGGTCTGCTGCCGGCCCGTGAAGGGTGACTGATGGCGCTCCGCGTCTATCTGTCGCGATCTCGATGTGGCGAGCAGCCAGACCGTTGCGAAACCCTGTTCTGAGCGACTTGGCGACCGCTTCCTTTGCCGCATGGCGGGCTGCCTGGCGGTTGATGCTGCCTGCGATGTCGGCCTGCTCGGTAGACGTAAACAGGCGGTCTAGGCGGCGCGATCCACCAACTCGGTCAGCTCGCTCGACGCTCGCGATGTCCTCGCAATCCACACCGATCCGAGTAAGGCGCGGGTCCCCGATTGGGTCCAAGACGTCAGCAAGAAGGTCGGACAGCGTGGCGTCAAGCGACATTCGCCACATCCCTCGTTGTCGGGCCTGTTCCCCGACAGTCCTCCAGCAACTGTAGGTAGCGGCTTCTGCCGCCGATTCCGAGGCCCAACTCGGCATCGGCGTGCGCGGCGACACAGCACACGTTGCCAGCCTTCAAGCCCACCTCGGCAGCAACGAAGCTGCAGAGATGTGACAGCCCGACATAGTTGCCCAGTGCCTTGCGAATGAAGTGTTGGTTGCGATACTGAGCGGTCAAGTGCACGGCACCGTCGATCATCGTCAGGCTGATGTGGCTCAGGCATGGGAAGCCCATGATGGATCGATCTCGATCGGGTAGCTGTACCCGCAGATCGCCGGTCACTGCGCTCAAGGCAAGCTCGTAGATGCTGCTCTTCGGGCCCACGGAAGATAGCTGGCGCTCCATACGAACGATCAGCTCCTCGAGCTGATTCGGCCCTGGCTCATCGGTCCCGTCGGTGCCCGTGAGCCGGGAGAAGTAGGTCTCCTTCTCGCGACCGCGGCGGCGTCGATGGAAACGCATCTTCGTTTGGTACATCTCATAGAGGTGCTGGCGCGGATCCTCAGCCTGACCAGAACGGTAGAACGCCTCAGGGAAGATTGTGTTCGCCACCGTCTCGACCCTGAGGATTCCGGCGTAAGCCTTGCGCTGCATAGCGTCGGCGAGAAAGTGATCGACTAGTTGCCTTGTTCGGAGATCGGCCGGACCAACAGGGAATTCGACGACGACCTGGTGAGCCTTGCCGCCCGGCGCGCGCTGAGGATCGAGGAGTGCGGAGGTGGCTGCGACCCACGCAAGATCCAGGTTGTGTTGCTCGATAACGATCATGTTGGTGCTCCCAACGCTGCTGTCGGACGCTTGCTCTGCAGAAGTTGTCCGAGTGAATGCAGGCTTGTGAGCTGACTCTCGGAGAGGTCAGCGACCTCCGCGAGGTCGGCCTCTCCAAGAGCAGCCTCGACAAAGACGACGACTGCTTCGGCCTCAACCGACTTCACAACTACGTCCCCCTGTTCATGCCACTGTGTGCGGACTTCCGCCTCAGTGACGGCCCGCACGCGCGCCAATGCGTTGACCAAGGCTGACTCCAGACCTTCTTCGACAGCCGGCTTGCCCTCGTGGTTCGTAGACTGAGCAGACATGCTTGCACCTCTGGTTGATCGATGGCCGTGAGGCGAGCGTACCAGAGCACTGTATGAAAATCAAACATCATCTGTAAGTCCGGAAGGGTTTTCTTACACTAGGGGCGGGCGTGGCTCGGTCGTGGCTCCCGGCCACCCGAGGGGTGCCAGCAATCGAGATGCACTAGCTTCCCGGTAGTTCTGCGTGCTGGTTGCCGAATCGCTCGGTGATGAACAGCTCAATCTCGGTGGGCGGTACTGGCCTCGTTGAGTTGTTGCGGCGCTGGTAGAGGATGTCGGATCCGTCCTTGCTCTTGACCCAGATGGGGCGGGAGCTGGCGGGTACGTCGATGCGGCAGATGTCCCGATGGTCGATCTGGTCGATTCGGATGGTGAGGCGGTGGGCGCCGGCGTGGCCGAGGTTGTGCTCGAAGAGCGTGTCGAGCCAGTTCACGTAGGCGTCGGCGTTTGGCGGGTTGACCTGGGCGTAGTCGTTCTCTAGGCCGACGGGCTCTCCGTTGTCGGTAACGCCGATCAGCAGGGTGCCACCTCGATCGTTGAGCATGCCGGCGACGGTCTTGACGACGACTTGTTCCATCGTCTTGTCCCGACGCTGTTCTCGTACGTTGCATCGGGCAGTCTGCTTGTACTCGACTACCCGAGACTCCTCGCGGATCAAGAGTTGCTCCGTGGGGCAGGCCCACGTTGCGCTTGCGCCGAAGACGGTCTCCATGAGACGGGAGAACAGCGCCGGGTCAGACCGGACCGCACTGAGCAGGCCATCGTTGACTTGCTCCGCGGTGCTCGGCAGTGTTGCTACGGCCGGGAGTGAGCGAGCGCCGGCGTCGGCGAGGTCGTAGACGCTCTCGCCGTTGTCGGAGTAGCTGGCGTAGATGTGGTCGAAGATGGCGTCGACCTTCCGGTCGAACAGCTCAGGGCCATAGACCTCTGGCAATTCGGCGTCGAGTACATCCTTGACGGCTACCTTCACGGCGGAGCGGGTGTGCTGGCGGCGCTTCCAGTCGAGAACGAGCTTGTCCTCGACGCGCTCCAGCAACTTCTTGGCTGCGCCCCTCACGGTGAACGCTTCGGCCTTGGTGAGGTCCGGTTCGGGCTTGGTGAGAAGGTCGAAGACGGCCAGTTCCGCCTCTGTGGCGTCTTCGCGGACGGCTCGCTGCTCTTCGTCGGTCAACTCGTCGTTGATGGCCTTGAGTCGGCGCAGTAGCTCCTCGAGGTTGTGGGTGCCTGCGTTGTACTCGTCAATCAGGCGCCGGAACCGTTCGGCCAGTTCCAGCAGGGTCGGGTTCTTGCGGACGGCTTGATCTAGCCGATCCTCAAGGTTCTTCTCGGCTGCTTTGGCGGCGGTGCGCTTGTTGGCGGCGAAGCGCATGGCGAGTTGCTCGAAGTCGAGCCGGTTGAGATCAATCAGCGGCTCGCCTCCGTCGGCGGAGCGGATGATGTACTCCTTGGCACCGACCGATCGGTCAAGCAGTTCCGACACCGAGTCCATCACCCTGCTGATGTCGGGCGCCTCCGACGATGACTCGATCTTCGATGCGATCGAACGGATCACCGCCACCCGGTGCGTGACCGCCATGGCTTCTGGATCGGGCAGCAATGCCTTGAAGGTCTTGCGGACCTGCCGGGCCAGTGACACATACCGGCGGCGGGTCTGCTCGTCGATCAGCAGCGCTTCGACGGCGGCCTTCTGGAGAGCGACGAACTCGAACCCCTGCGCAGCCTCCATGTCCGCGAGATCGATGTCGTTGGCTTCACAGAATTCGGTGACCTCGGCCAGCGCGGCGTCCAGTTCGGCGATCAGGTCGTCCTTGGGCCGGATGGGGGAGTCGATGCCGGCTGCGGTGCGGTCGGCGCCGTAGATGGCGAGGGCCCTCTCCAGGTTCCGGAACACGCCCACGTAGTCGACGATGAGACCGTTGTCCTTGTCGGGGAACACCCGGTTGGCGCGGGCGATGGTCTGCATCAGCAGGTGGTTGCGCATCGGTTTGTCGAGATACACCGACGACGTCGACGGCGAGTCAAACCCCGTGAGCCACATGGCGCACACGAACACCAGCCGGAACGGATCGTCGGGGTCCTTGAACTTGGAGTCGAGATCCTCATCGACCATGCGCTTGCGGTGTTTGGCGATGTCGAGCCCGGCCTGTGCCATGTCGGCGATCTCGTTCTGGGCTTGGGACACCACCACGGCCATGTCGGTGCTGTGCATGAATTCGATCAGCGACTCCAGATGCGGACGCTCCAACTCGGGTGTGCTCGCCAACTGGTCTTCGAGCTCGGCCAGGTAGCGGGCCCACTCGGCCTCAACCAGGTCGTACATGCGCACTGCGGTGGCCTTGTCGATGGCCACGTACATGGCCTTGCCCCTGAAACCCCGATTGACGAAGTGGTGCACCAGATCCGCAGCGATCTCGGCGAGTCGCTGGGGGCGGGTGATCAGCTCGTACTGCTGGGAGAAGCGGCGCGCCACCGCCTTCTCCTGAGCCTCGTCAAGCGCAGCCTCCTCCAAGAGGTCTTCCAGCTCGTCGTCGAAGTCCTCGTTGGTGAGCTGCAACTCGGGGATGCGGTTCTCGTAGTAGAGCGGGACGGTGGCGCCGTCGGCGATGGAGTCCCGGAAGTTGTAGATCGACACGTAGTCGCCGAACACCTGGCGGGTCTGCTCCTCCCCGGCGATGAGCGGTGTGCCGGTGAACCCCAGGAACGATGCGTTGGGCAGCGCCAGGCGCATGTTTGCGGCCAGCGTGTCGTACTGGGAGCGGTGCGCCTCGTCGGTGATGACGACGATGTCGTCGCGCTCAGACAGCACCGGCATCCGCTGGCCCTTCTCGGGCGGGATGAACTTGTGGATCAGCGTGAACACGTAGCGGTGGTCCTGGCCGAGCAGCTCCCGCAGATGGGCCGATGTCTCGGCGTGGACCTCTTGGCCGGAGGTGATCACTCCGGAGTCGGCGAAATCCCCATAGAGCTGCTCGTCGAGTTCCTTGCGGTCGGTGACCAGCACGAAGGTCCAGTTGCCGGGCTGCTTGCGCAGCACCTTCTGGGTGAACCACAGCATCGACAGCGACTTGCCCGACCCCTGAGTGTGCCAGAACACCCCGAGCCGGCCCTGGCGCTGCTGCAACTCCCGCAGCGCCTCCAGCGAATTGTTAACACCGAGGAACTGGTGGTTCTTGGCGAGCGCCTTCACCAAGCCTCCGGGTCGCTCGGTGTAGGCGACGAAGTTCTCGACCAGGTCAAGCAGCCGGTGCCGCTCGCAAGTGCCCCGCAGTGCCGTCTCCAGCGACACCACACCCTGTTCGCCCTCGGCGTTGATCTTCTTCCACTCCGCGAAGTGACCCCACGGAGCGAACGTCGAACCGACCAGGGTGTCGGCGCCGTTGGACAGGATTACGAACGCGTTGAACCAGAACAGATGCGGGACCGTGTCGCGGTAGTCCCGCAAGTTTGCGTCGTAAGCGTTGCGGACGTTCTTGTGCGAGACCTTCAACTCGATGAACACCAACGGGATGCCGTTGACGAACAGCACCACATCGGCCCGGCGCTTGTACATGTCGCCCGCGATCCAGAACTGCGAGACCGCCAGCCAGTCGTTCTCGTCGACCGCGTTCCAGTTGACGAAGCGCACCGTGACCGTCCGGCGCTCGCCGCCGCTGCCAGTCGTCTCGACCCTCGCCCCGCCCCGGAGTAGGTCATAGACCTCGTGGTTGGCCCGAACCCGGTCCATAGCCGACCGATCCTCAACCAGCCGCTCAGAGGCTTCCTCCAGCGCCTCCTCAGGAAGATCTGGATTCAGAGAGCGCAGCGCATCTCGAAGTCGATGACCGAGCACAGGCTCAGACTGAGAACCACGGCCGAGCGTGCCCGCAGCTCCCAAGTCCTCGTCGAACGCCGATGCCACCTCCCAACCCAACTGCGACAACAGCCGCAACGCGGGCTGCTCGACCAGTTCGTCCTCAGTCAGACCCTTTGGGCTCACACCGCCACCAGATCAAAGTCCAGCTTCGACACATCCAACTCTCCGGCGACAAGGCGCGGCAGCAAGAGATCGCGAGTCTTTCGCAGGACCTCGACTTGATCACGGAGATTGTCAGCCAGCTTCAGGAACGGTTGAACCCGGTCCGAGTATCTCTGCACGACTTCTAACGGTGGACTCACCACCGTCATGTTCATGACATCGACGGGTTTCACGCGCTGATGACTGGTTGAAGTCCCGCCAGCCGTCGTAGCGAGGCGAGCAGCGAATTCGGGCGAGGTTACAAGGCCATACACAAAGGCGAGCGTCCACTCGTCGGGACTTGCCATCACGAGGAACTCGGTGGATGCGACTGCTCGTCGGCGCTGGTCAGAACGATCGACACGCCAGACCCTCGGGAATCTTGGGTTGAGCTTGGAGACCATCACGCTCTCAGCGGATAGGAGGTACTTGCCGCTTCTGATCTCGGAACCAAGCTCCCGCGACGGGAGCCTACGCTCATCAAAAGCCGGTATCGAATAGTGTTCGAACTCCTCGTCCGCATACTCGAACGGCTTGATGTTGAACCGCTGGAGTTCGAGTTCCTCGGCTAGGCAGGTCTGGCCCCACCCCTCTGGGATTGGTCCGAGGTCGGAGTCGCTTAGCTCAAGATTCTCATTCCCTGGGAACCGGAAGCGCACGAACCACTCCCGATACAACAACCGCGCCATCTCCTCCAGAATCTCAATCCGCCGCCGATTGTTCTCAAGGAGTCGGTCGTAGGCAGCCAGCAGATCCGCAACCCGACGCTGGTAGCCAATGGCGGGCAGGGAAATCACGAAGTTCTCGACATCAGATCTTGTAAGGGCCTCCCGCGTTGCGCCCGACCCGGCGATAGCCAACAGCCGGCGACTACATAGATGGCTAGCCAGACCCGAGGTCGGAGCGGGGTTTGATGTCACACCCCTGTGGGATCATGGGGACATGAGTAAAGCCCATGAGATCGTCCGCACCGGGATGAGGCTCGCGGAGTTCTTTCGCCGGTTCCCCGATGACCGGGCGGCTGAGGTGTGGTTCGTGTCTCGCCGCTGGCCGAGCGGTCCGGTCTGTCCGCACTGTGGGGGTGGCCGGGTGTCGGAGGTGGCGTCGCGGCGTCCGATGCCGTACCGGTGCCGCGAGTGTCGCAAGCATTTCTCGGTGATGAGCCACACCCTCATGCACGCCTCGAAGTTGGGCGCTCAAACGTGGCTGCTGGCGATCTTCTTGATTGTGGCGAACCCGAAGGGCCGGTCGTCGGTGCAGATCGCCGCCGACCTGGGCGTCACCCAGAAGACGGCGTGGCACTTGGCGCACCGCACCCGCCAAGCACTCGCAGAAGGCGGACTCCCCGGCTTTGACGGCCCGGTAGAGGCCGACGAGACGTACATCGGCGGCAAGGCCCGCAACCGCCACGCCCACAAGGCCGATCCGGGCAAGACCGCCGTGATCGGTGTCAAAGACCGCCGCACCGGCACTGTCGCCGCCACACCGGTGCACGAGGTCACCACCGCCACAGCGACCGCGATGGTTGCCGCCACCACCCGCCAGGGTGCGGAGGTCTACACCGACGGCAGCCGCATCTACGACCCACTCGCGGCGATGGGCTTCAACCATGCTCGGGTCATCCACGGCCTCGGCGAGTACGTCCGCGGTTCGGTGTCCACCAACGGCGTCGAGAACTACTGGAGCCTGTTGAAGCGCACCTACATCGGCACCTACCACTACATGTCAGACGACCATCTGCACCGCTACATCGAGGAACACTCGTTCCGCTACAACCGCCGCAACCGGCACGTCATCGACAAGATGAGCGAAGCCGCCGCGGCGATGGAGGGTCGGTCGCTGACCTACCGGGAGTTGACAGGCTCCCGCGGCTGACGCGTAGTGTGGGCGACATGACCGACCCCGAACCGACGGCTGAACAGCCGCTCGTCACGGTCGAACAGTTGGAACGTGCTACCGACGCTCTGCTCGCGGCCGCTCCCAAGTCCTCAACTGAGGGAAGTGGGGTTGGGGGAGGCGTTCCCTCCCCCAACCCGCCGCTCGGCGGCTAGCCATCTATGTAGTCGCCCAACAGCCTGCTCTTGTATGGCCCCGCGAGGGCACGAGCAAGCCATCGGGTATCAGCGACGGATGGGTCCACACGCAAGATCATCACATGCTGGTTAACGCGCCCGCCCACGGCTGAAACCCCGGCGAGGCAACACCTGGCGACGGACGCCCCGGTAATGTTGAGCAGAACGTCGTTCTCCTTGATCTGGACGCGATCCAACATGCTTGCCTGTGCCTCGTCAATGAAGGCGAGAGTGGACTGCTCAAAGCGCAGATCGTGGACATTCATTGAGCGAACTAGCGGTATGCCAGAAGCCTTGTAGGAGTTCTTTCCTCCGCGCGGCGTCGCTCCGCTTCCGTGGAAGGTCAACAACTCTCCAAGTCTGACCCATGGCCAGCGAAAGGCATCAGCCATGTTCGATGATCGCCCTACCGATCTCTGAGACCTGTGTTGCCAGCGCCTCCGCAACACCACTTAGCTCGACAAATTCACTGTGACAGTCGGTGAATAATGCGACGAATGTCTCGTCATTGAGTTGCGCAGAGGCAATGCCGACATAGCGCCCAGGGTTAAGGCTCCAGCTTTGTGCTTCGATCTCATCAACGGTCGCAACGCAGCAAAGTCCAGGGACGTCCGCGTACGTGTGGTCAGGAAGCACCACGCTGAGCAACTCCTCGCTTCCTGACTCGAACTCTGGTTCCTCGTTACGCCAGAGACGGACAATGTTGGCTAGGAACTCGATTTGCTGCGGAGTCCAGTCGCGGTGGGCTCGGTCGAGCTGGTTGTAGATCTCCCGGGCGTCGATGAAGAGCACTTGGTCAGCTCGATCGGTGCGCCGCTTGCCGCGGTCGAGGAACCATAAGGTCACGGGCAGCGTGACGGTGTAGAACATGTTGGTGCCGACGGCGATGATCACGTCGACGCTGCGGTCCTCGATCAGCTTGCGGCGGATCTCGAGTTCGCTGCCTCGCGCGTCCGACGCTGAGTTAGCCATGACGAAGCCAGCTCGGCCAGTGCCGTTCAGAGCGGAATAGAAGGTCTGGATCCAGAGGTAGTTGGCGTTGTCAGGCCTGGGCAGGCCGAACGGGAACCGAGCGTCGTCCTCAAGCTTGGTCTTGTCGACCTTGTTGACGTTGAACGGAGGATTGGCCATTACGAAGTCGAACTTGCCGATCGAGTCGTGAAGGTCCTCGTAGTAGGTGTTGCCTTCTCGGATGTCGCCGCTGAGGCCGTGGACGGCGAGGTTCATGTTGGCGAGCCGGACGGTGTCTCCTATCTTTTCTTGGCCGTAGATCGACAGCTCCTGGCCAGGGTCGCGCCGGTGGCGCTCCACGAAGTGGGCAGACTGCACGAACATGCCGCCGGAGCCGCAGGCCGGGTCGTAGATCTTGCCGTGGAACGGTTCGAGGATTTCCACGATGAGTCGCACGATCGAAGTGGGAGTGAAGAACTCACCGCCCTTCTGGCCCTCTGAGAAGGCGAATTTGGCGAGGAAGTACTCGTAGATCAGCCCGAACCCGTCCCCTTCGATCGCTCCCGGCAGCGCTCGCAGGAGCCGCAACAGTTCTCCGAGGATGTCATCGGGAATGCGGGAGTAGTCCCTCGGTAGCACGCCCTGGAGTTCGGGGTTGTAGACCTCGATGCCACCCATGGCCTGATTGATGGCCTTGCCGATGTCGGTGTCTTCAGACAGGTTGAGCAGGGTGTCGAACCGCGAGTCCTCAGGCAGGTACAGAGCTCCAACGGCTTGGTAGTCCTCTGGGCCCGTTGGGCGGCGGGCCGACCCGGGACCCATCATCTTGGCGGCCTGGGCGAACCGCTCGTCGGCGTACCTCAAGAAGATGAGCCCGAGCACCGGTGAGGCGTACTCCGACGCCTTCAGACCAGAGTTGGCCCGAAGCTGGTCCGCGGCCTCCCAGAGCTTGCTCTGCAGTTCACCAAGATCCGTCGCCACGCCGGCTCCTTCCCGTAACCGCTCCATTGTGTCCCACCATCACGTAGCCGCCAAGGTGCACCTTGGCCCCCGGGGGATGGCCGCTCGGATTGAATCCGGAACACCCGGAATCGGATGTCACAGGGGAGTGGGACGCTTGCGGCATGCCAAGCGAAGCAAAGAAAGGAAACGTCACGCCGTGAGTATCGCTTCTAGGCGTAGCGGCGTACTCTCGCAGCCTAGGTCGCTCCCACAGGCGGAAGGCCAAGCAGCCCTGATCGTCCGATTGGAGAGAGCTGAGAATGATCGAGGCCGTCAATCCTGAGTCGCCGCACTATGAGCAGGTGGTCGCTCTCGGCAACGCCAACAGCAGGACCTTGGGCCACTTGCCGTTCGCAGCGATCAAGCAGGCAGCCGCTGAAGGCAGGGTGCTTGCCTTCGTGGAGGGCGGGGAGGTCAAGGGCTATGTGTTGTTCGGCAAGAGGGTGAGGACGGGCGACATCTCCCTCACGCACCTCTGTGTAGACCGGAACCAACGGGGGCGGGGGATCTCACGCGCGTTGGTCGAGGGCATCGTCGAACGCAACCCCCACAGGGCAGGAATCCGACTGTCGTGCCGCAAGGACTACGAAGCGCACGCCATGTGGCCACAACTGGGGTTCCGACCACTTGGCGAGAGGCCCGGCCGCGGTCGTGATCGGTTGCCCCTGGTCACATGGTGGCGGCCTATTGCGGCTCAAGCCCTCTTCGGGGAACCCGAGAGGGAAGATGCCCGTTTGGTGGCGGCTGTCGACACCAACGTCCTGCTGGACATCCTGGAGCAACGCGACTTTCCTGCCTCGTTGGCCCTCACGGCGGACTGGGTAGCCGAAGCCGCAGAATTGGCGGTGACGGCGGAGAGTCGCTCGGAGCTCTCCAATCAGAGGCCCAGAGGCGCAGACTTCGAGTCCTCACTGGGCGAATTCGATGCCTTGGAGCCATCGCAGGAGGCATGGCGCTCAACGTTCCGGTTGCTTCAAGAGGATCCCGGCGTCGCTCGCGTGGGAGAAGGCGACCTTCGAGTGATTGCCCAAGCGTCCGCGGGCGGTGCCGCCTACGTCGTGTCACGAGATGAGGGTCTCCTACAGCAGTCGGAGGCCATCGAGCGACTCACGGGCTTGAACGTGGTCAGGCCCGATGACTTCTTGTTGAGGCTCCAGGGGCTGGGAGGCGAACACGGCCGCCAGGCGCGGACGATCGCGGCTTCGGGGCTGTCCGTCTCCACTGTCTCGAAGATGCCCTCGAATTCCGAGTTGTCGCTCTATTGCCATCAGCGCCTCCGTGAGCGTTCGGCCGACCTGCGGCGGCGTCTGAGCATCGTCACCGGCACCCCGTCGGGGCGGATCGAGCAGCTGATGTCCGACTCGGGGGAATCTCTAGCGCTCGGGGCGGTGTATCGCGACGAAGCCGGAGCGACGATCACCGCGCTGCGATGCACCGCTGGAGCCCAGTCCTACGCGGCGGCAAGGCAGATGGTGCACCATCTGCGCGCCATCGTCGTCGAAGACGGGCCAGCTGTCATTGTTGTGGACGACCTGACCCCTTCGCCGGTCGATCAGGCCCTGCGCGATGAAGGGTTCAAGCCCGAGGGATCAGCGTGGAGGGCAGCCGTCGATACTCGAGTCCTTGCGCCCGGTGATTCGCTGCCCCAGGAGTTGGAAGACATCGGTTGGGGCCGGCTGAACGCGCATCTGGTGCGGGACTACGAGCGGTTTGCGTGGCCGTCCAAGGTGTTCGGCGGCATGGTCACGTCCTACATGGTGCCGATCAAGCCAGAGTTCGCTCGCGTCATCCTCGGCTATGAGGAGCCGCAAGGCCGGCTGATCGAAATGAACCGCGGAGCGGCCGCTGCTCGCGACAACGTGTATTACAGGTCGCCGCGGGCCTTCGAATGCCCGGCGCGGCTCATCTGGTGGGTCTCAGGCGGAGGGCCGCTCGGAGGCGTGCGAGCCATGTCCTGGCTAGACGAGGCCGAGACGGGGCACCCTCGTCGACTGCACCGCAAGTACCGCAACTACGGAGTGCTTGACGAGGAACAGGTGCTCGCTGCCGCTAGTTCACCTAGGCGGGGTCACCAGCCTGAGGCAACCGCGATGCTCTTCAGCCAGACGGAGGTTTTCCCGGCACCGGTCCCCATAGGCCGGTCACGAGAGTTGTGCGACAGTATGAACACGGCAGGATTCTTCCGTACAACACAGAGAATCGATGAGGACGTAGTCCGTAGGTTCTACGACGAGGGGATGAGAAGCAATGGCGGTTGAAAAGCAGGGACTCGACCCAGACCGGATGATTGTCCTGTCGCTCAAGCCGAGGTTCGCCGAGGCCATCCTCGCAGGCGTCAAGACCGTCGAGCTGCGACGCACCGAACCGAAGATCGTGGTCCCGACACGGGCGCTCCTGTATGCGGCGTCCCCAGTACGAGCGCTCCTCGGCACATGCATCATCACCAGCGTTCAGCCCTTGGACCTCGTGACCTTGTGGCAACAGCACGGCTCCGGGTCCGGGTTGCTGTACCACGAGTTCCAGCAGTACTACGAGGGTGTAGACGTCGGCACTGCTCTGACACTGGTCCAACCCAGCGCGTTCAGCCGGCGGATTCCCCTCCAAGACCTGCGAGCGAAGCCCAAGGGCTTCCGCCCGCCGCAGAGCTTCGCCTATGTCGACACCAAGACCGGCGACGGGCTCATCCGAATGGCCGCCTAACAATTTGATGGAGGCCACCCTGCCCCCCTGGGTTGTGTTCGTCGTCGCGCCTCTGCTCGTCATGTTTGTCGGATGGGCCGGTCGAACATCCTGGCCTCATCTCACACGGGCATTCCTGAAGAGACGAGGTCAGCGAGGGTGTGCCCGTGGTCAGCATTCGATGCGCGAGATCGACCGGCGAGTCCAGGCTGAACCTGACTGCCTCAACCAGGAGCTACTCATCGGCTGTAGGTGGTGTGGTCACAGGGTGACGCTGGACGCAGAGGACTTGTGGCGCTAGTGGGAGGGGCCGAGTGCCTCCAGTGCGCATGCGCCAGCGTGACATCTACAGCAAGCTCAGTGACAGGCCGAGACTTCTAACGAGAGTTCTAACGGACGATCCGTTATCGGGGGTTATCCACAGGTACGGTCTGTTACGCAGATCTTGCAAAACCCTACGTCAGATGGGAATCAGGTACTCGTTCGTACTGGCTGGAACGGGCTTTCGGCAACTGGGGGACTCTCAGCGTCCGGGCTTTGCGTTCGCAACTGGGGGATCTGCGTGACGGTGCTCCTCTGCCTCGGGGTGCCGCCGGAGCTTCTGGGGCGAGAGCTTGCGGGCTTGGGCTTCCGATCAGGCCTTGGGGCGCTCTGCCAGCCACTCGTCGATGACGCGGGCAGGCCAGCCGACAGCGTTGGCACTGAGTCGGATGGGCTGGGGGGAACTTGCCCGCTCGCCGCAGGCGCCAGATGTTGCTGTCAATGATCTCCGGGCGGCTGCGGCGGTCCTGCAATAGTGACACTGCAAACAACATTGCAGTTGTTTAAGCCCCCAATTTATGCCCTGTGACCTACAGTTATAGCGTTTGGAGTGGTGGAGCTGGGGAGAATCGAACTCCCGTCCGCCGGGCGGACACCGGGCTTGCTACGACCATTCCCGAGTGTGCGGCTTGCGGCTGCCGCTACGCCGGGTCGTGAGGATCCGAGGATCCGGCCGCCGGATCTTTCTCCGGTGCCAGCGGTCTTTGCCGGCTGTCAGCGGGTCTCTCCCTGCCGTCCACCACTGCTTCTGGTGCCAGGCTGCAGCGGTCTGGCCCCGCGTGCCATTGCTGGTCGCGATGATTCTCGTCGCTAGATCAGTTCAGATCAGGCGGCGAGAACGAGAGCGTCGTCTTCGGCGTCTCTTTGGGTGCCCCGTTTAGGGAGTCTGAGCAACTCCGGTCGCACTCCGCGGCCTCCTAGTCCCGACGTCGAAACCGGTCAGCCCCCTGTGCAGTCTCTTTTCAAGCTGCTGCCCCCCGAAGGGGCCTCCAATGATACTCGGGCCGCCGACATTCGGGTTGTGGCTTGCGGGCCCTTCCAGACCCGACCGTGGTACAATTGTGTACATGGCTAGCGAGTCACTACGAGAGGTCAGATCCCGGTTCTCGGAGTTCATCGAGCGGGTAAGCCGCCACCACGAGCGTGTGGTGATCACCCGCAACGGCTCGCCAGCGGCAGTGCTCATGAGTCCTGAGGATCTGGAATCCCTCGAGGAGACGTTGGCAGTGCTTGGTGACAGCGAGGCTGTGCAGCAGTTGGCCGAGGCTCACCGGGCCTACCTCGAGGGCGACTCGGTGCGCGGGGTGGAGGCCGTCAGGGCGCTGCGGCCTTCATGAGCGACGGCCGGTACGAGATAGTCGTCGCAGGACCAGCAGCCACGGCCATCGCACAGGAGCTACCGGAGTCGGTGGCCGCGGCGGTCATCGAGTTGATCACCCGTCCATTGCTGGACAACCCACGTCGGGTTGGCGTAGCGCTGCGAGACGCCCTGGAGGGGCTATGGAGTGCTCGCAGAGGCACGTACCGGGTCCTGTACCGGATCGACGACGCACATCGGGAGGTAGTGGTCCTCCGCGTCGCCCACCGCCGAGACGCCTATCGCCCGTCCTGAGGCACCGCGGATGCGCTCCCAGGTAGCCCAGGAGCACCCCGTTGACGTTCCTCACCAATCGTGAGGCCGCCGATACTCGGGCCGCTGACGCTCAGGCTGTGGAACCGAGCTCGGCCCGGACGCGGTGGCGGGCTATCCATAGGCGCAGCAGCACCAGAGCCGCCAGGAGGACCGCGGTCGACCCGTACACGACGATCGGCCCCGAGAACACCAGCACGCCGTAGAAGCCCCACTTCAGGCCCTCCAGCACGGTCAGCCACCACGTCGCGGGGGACACCCCGACCGGGACGTGCGAGCGCCACGCCGCGATCACCGAGGGTCCGAGATACAGCCCGTTGGACAGGCCCAGCACCGTGCCCAGCACCGTCCAGCCCGCCCCCATCTGGATCCCCACGCTCGCCACTGCGACCGCTGCGCTCATCAACAGGCCGGCGCGCAGATCGGCACCGTTGCGGTACAGCAGGTACAGCGCCACCGCGAAGCTGACGACGGCGGCGACAATCGACGGGATCGTGACCCAGAACTTCTGCTCCACCACGTAAGTGAGCCAGCCCAGGTTGATGGTCATGCCCACGGCGGCCCAGACGGGCGACACCCCCTCGGTGCGTCCCGTGCGCAGCAGCCTCACGATCTGGGGCACGATCTGCACGAAGGTCACCGCGGTGGCCACAATGCCGACCCACGTGGCGAGTTCTTCGCGGCTCATCGCTGTCTCCCGGTGCGGCGCCGGCGGGCTGCGGCCATTGAGCGGGCCGCCTCGGCGTCGGCGTCTCGGCTGGCGATCTCGCGGCGCCGGTCCTCTCGGGTGCGGCCCCGGGCCAGGGCCAGGACCAGCTTGGCCCGCCCCTCGCTGAAGTAGAGGGCCAGGGGCACCAGCGCCAGCCGCTCCTGGTCGACGCGGGCCTGGAGACGCAGGATCTCGCGGCGGTGCGCCAGCAGCTTGCGGACCCGGTCCGGGTCGGAGCGGAACGGCTCCGCCGCGTGCGAGTAGGGCGAGATGTGCAGGTTGTGCAGCCACAGCTCGCCCCGGTCGACGCGGCCCCAGCTCTCGGCCAGCTGCACCTTGCCCTCGCGCAGGGACTTGACCTCGCTGCCCTCAAGAACCAGGCCGACCTCCAGGGTCTCGAGGACGTCGTAGGCTCGCCGGGCGCGCCGATTGGTGGCCACCACCGTCGCCCCATCGGGCACGTCTCGGGGCTTCTGCGACTTGGCCATCGCCGCCACGGTACCGCTGGCCATGACAGGGGCGCCCTGTCCCCGCTGTCGTTCGCTGCGCTCACGGGCCGCTCGGGATTGTCTCCCGCTCACCTTTGCTGCGCTCACGGGCCGCTCGGGCCGCGCTCTATCGAAATATGTAGAGAAACCCGTCATATAGAAGGAAACCCGTACAGATTTGAGGCGAGCTTGACATAGGGCTACTCACGGGCCGCCCGGGCCACGCTCCCGCTCAGGGTTGCTGCGCTCACGGGCCGCTCGGGCCGCGCTCTATCGAAATATGTAGAGATACCCGTCATATAGAAGGAAACCCGTACAGATTTGAGGCGAGCTTGACATAGGGCTACTCACGGGCCGCCCGGGCCACGCTCCCGCTCAGGGTTGCTGCGCTCACGGGCCGCTCGGGCCGCGCTCCCGCTCAGGGTTGCTGGATCCCAGCGAACCACGGTCTATCCGCTCGGCCTCTGGCGGCCCGCCGGTAGGGTTCTCCGGCGATGCTGGAGATGTCGGCGGGCATGCAGGCCGCGATGGTTGCCCACGCCATCGCCGGGCTTCCCGACGAGGCCTGCGGCCTGTTCGCCGGGCTGCCCGGCTCGAACCGGGTCGAGCGGTTCTTTCCGATGCGCAACGCGGCGGAGTCCCGAGAGATCTACGTCCTCGACGGGCTCGAGATGATGGACGTGGAGCGCACCGCCGACGATGCGGGACTGACGGTCATGGGCGTGATGCACTCCCACACCCACACCACCAACTACCCGTCGCCCACCGACATCGCCGACGCGGCCCGCTTCGACCCCTTCGGCGCGTGGCGGTTCGTGATCGTGTCGCTGCGCCACCCCGAGCCGTCGCTGCGGTCGTTCCGCATCCTCGACGGCGGTGTCGCCGAGGAGCCCGTGGTGGTTGGCGGTGGTGTCGCCGAGGAGCCCGTGGTGGTTGGCGGTGGTGTCGTCGAGGAGTCTGTGGTGGTTGGCGGTGGTGTGGTCGAGGAGTCTGTGGTGGTTGGCGGTGGTGTGGTCGAGGAGTCTGTGGTGGTCGACGGCTCCTCGTAGGTAGCCGCCTCTAGTCGACGAGCAACTCGCGCGTCACCGCGGCCGCCACCACGCCGGGCGCCTCCAGCGGGCCGAAGTGCCCCAGATTCTCGAAGCTCAGGAAGCGCCCCTGAGGCAGTGCCTCGGCGATCGAGGGCGCGAAGCCCCCGGGGTTGGGCACGCCGCCGACCGTGCCGGCCCCCACCGTCGCAGGGACGCTGATTGTGGCCGCGTCCTCGAGCGCCAGCGCGCCGCTGGCCTCGAAGGTGCGGGCCTCGGTCTCGGCCGAGCAGGCGAGGCGCACCCGACCGTCGGGCAGGTCCACGAAGGCGCCCTCGACGTACGCGGCCAGCGCGTCGGCCCGCATGACCCCGAGAGGTGACCGGCTCGAGTACCGGGCCAGAGCCTCGGCCCGAGAGTTGAAGACCTCGCGGCGGTTGCGCGCCCCCGCGGCCAGCGGGTTGGCTCCCGGCTGGTCGAAGAAGCCCCTCGGCAGCACGATCGGCTCGTACAGGAACAGCCCTGCGAACGTGCCGGGCCCGCAGTGCTCGGCCAGCAGCAGAGCGGCTCCGCCCATCGAATGCCCGAACCCGTACAGCCGCTCGGCGCCGATAGCCGCCGCGCACGCGGCCACATCCGCGCCCATGCCGCTCCACGCGTAATCCTCACCCGGCGCGGGTGCCGAGGAGCCGTGACCCCGGAAGTCCAGAGCCCAAACCCTGAAGTTGTCCTCCAAGCGCTGCGCCAGCGGACGGTAGGCCAGCCCATGGAACCCTGTGGCGTGACAAACCAGTAGGTCAGGGCCCGATCCGCCCATCATCCTCAAGTTCAGCTTCACACCGTCGTCGGACCGGACCTCGACGGCATCCCTCGCCTTCGAGGAAGCGACTCCGGCGCCCTGGGCCGGCGCGTTCGCGGTGCCTTCGCCTGCCGGGTGGCGCCGGCCGAACAGGCCCGGCCCGTGGGCGGTGAACACGACGCGGCCGTGCTGGTTGGTCATCGTGCAGCCGATGAACACCGTCCCCCGGTCGGCGTGGCGTGCCGACGGTCGGGCGTCGAGAATCTCCACCGTCGCCGCGAGCAGGTCGCCGGGTCGCACCGGCTCCAGCCAGCGCACCTCCTGCATTCCCGGAGAGCCCCGGCTGTCGGCCCGGCTCATCACGCTGTCGATCCACAGCCGCGCCCACGCGGCGCAGGTGTGCCAGCCGCTGGCGATGAGTCCCCCGAAGGGCGAGTCGAGCGCGGCCTGCGGGTCGATGTGGAAGTACTGGGGGTCGAAGCGCCGGCCGAAGTCGATGATCTCGTCCTCGGTCATCTCGTAGGTGCCGAGTTCGATGACATCACCGGGGGTGAAGTCCTCGAAGAACAGCGTCGGCTCGGTCATCGGGGTATTTCTATCGGCGTCCCCGCGCCGATAGCTTCGGACGGTGACGCGCGCCGGGGCCCCCAGCCTGCTCGGCCCCAAGTATCGGGCCGCATCTCTGGCCCTGATGTCCGCGGTGGCCATGGCCTCCTACAACAACCTGTCGGTCACGGCCGCCCTCCCCGACATCGGCGACGATCTCGGCCGGGTGGCGCTGCTTCCCTGGGTGGTCACGGTGGAACTCGTGGCGGCCGCCATCGCGGTGCTCGCCATAGGGCCCTACATCGACGGAGCCGGCGCGCGGCAGGCGTTCCGGATCACGGTGGTGGCCTTCCTGGCAACCTCCGCGATGTGCGCGGCCGCGCCCACCATGGAGTTGCTGGTAGCGGCGCGGGTGCTGCAGGGCTTGGGCAGCGGAGCGCTGATCGGCGCTGCGCTCACGAGCATCGGGCTCGTGTTCGAGCCCGCGGTGCGGCCGTGGGCCTACGCGCTCATGTCCTCGGTATGGGGGATCATGGGAATCGGCGGTCCAGCGGTGGCCGCCGTCCTGGTGAGCACGCTGGGCTGGCGGGCCGTGTTCGCGGCGAACCTCCCGGTCGCCGCAGTCGCGGCCGCGGTGGGGTGGAGCCGGCTGCCGTCCGAGGCCAGAGCGGCCGCGGAGCCCGCAGACCGGCGGGGCCTGCTGGTACTGAGCGCCCTCACCGTCGTTCTGCTGGTCGCGACTTCGGATCTGGCGTGGTACAGCATCGTGCTGGTGGCCATCGGCGTGATGCTGGCCGCGATATACGTCGGCCACGAGCGCCGCTGCCGCTGGCCGGTCGTGCGGCTCTCGCACATCATCGCGAGCCGATGGCGCAACATCCACATCGTCGCGGCCCTGGCGGTGTCGGGCGGCACCGGCGCGAGCGTCTACCTGCCGCTGTACCTGAAGGCGGCCCGCGGCTCCTCGGCGGCGTTCGCGGCCTTCGCGGTGGTCTGGCCCACGCTGGGGTGGTCAATCGCGGCCTGGGTCTCGGGCAAGCTCCAGCAGCATCTTCGGGCTCAAACGGTGACCCTGATCGGCTCGGCATTCCTCGCGGTCGGAGCGGTCTGCGCCACTGCGGCCGCCAGAGTCGAGGCGCCCGTAACGGTGCTGCTGGCCGCATTCGCCTGCGCGGGCTGGGGCATCGGCACGATCAGCACGTCGAGCCTCGCTCTGCTGCAGGGCCGTGCCGACATCCAAGAAATGGGCAGGGTGAGCTCTGCGCACCACTTCATTCGCTCACTCGGGTTCGCCTACGGGGCCGCCATCGCCGGCCTGGTGATGTTCTGGGTGGTTGACCGTCGCACCGGCGACGCCGAGCTGGTCCGCGGCCTGCTCAGCGAGACGGAGGCTGTCGTGGACGGATCGGTGGCCGACGCGCTGGCCTCGGCCTACACGTGGTCGCTGGCCATCATGGCCGTGCTCTCGGCGATGACCGTGCCCGCGGCGCTAGCGCTGGCGAGGAGTCGGAACCCGCAGCGGAGCGGCGACGTCAGCTCCGAGGGATGAGGCGCTCCGCTGCGTTGGGGCTTGCACCGGTGCTTCCGTCGCCGGGTTGGCCGACGTCAGTTCCGAGGGATGAGGCGCTCCGCTGCGTTGGGGCTTGCACCGGTGCTTCCGTCGCCGGGTTGGCCGACGTCAGTTCCGAGGGATGAGGCGCTCCGCTGCGTTGGGGCTTGCACCGGTGCTTCCGTCGCCGGGTTGGCCGACGTCAGTTCCGAGGGATGAGGCGCTCCGCTGCGTTGGGGCTTGCATCGATGCTTCCGTCGCCGGGTTGGCCGACGTCAGTTCCGAGGGATGATGCGCTCCGCCGCGTTGGGGCTTGCATCGATGCTTCCGTCGCCGGGTTGGCCGACGTCAGTTCCGAGGGATGATGCGCTCCGCCGCGTTGGGACTGTGCGCCAGCTATAATCCTGATCGGATCACTCGGGATTAGGAACGGGCAACGGAGCCAACAAAATGGCCGTCAAGCGGGACGCACTCGACCTCATCGGCAACACGCCGGCCGTGGACGTGTCGCAGCTGAGCCCCAACCCCGACGTGCGCCTGGTGGCCAAGCTCGAGAGCGCCAACCCCACCGGCTCGGTGAAGGACCGCATCGCCAAGGCCATGGTCCTCGACGCCGAGGCCGACGGCACGCTGGCGCCCGGCAAGCGGATACTCGAGCCGTCCTCGGGCAACACCGGCATAGCGCTGGCCATGATCGCCCGGCTGCGGGGCTACCCGATCACAGTCGTGATGCCCGAGAACACCTCGGCGGAGCGCCGCCAGATGCTGGACGTGTTCGGCGCCGAGATCGTGCCGTCGCCGGGCGCCGAGGGCTCCAACGGCGCGGTGCGGCTGGCCCGCGAGATGGCCCTGGAGCACCCCGACTGGGTGTTCCTGTACCAGTACGCCAACGAGGCCAACCCCCGGGTCCACTACGAGACGACCGGTCCCGAGATCCTCCGCGACGTGCCCGGCGTCACCCACTTCGTGGCCGGCCTGGGCACCAGCGGCACCGTCGTGGGCGTGGGCACCTACCTCAAGGAGATGCACCCCGACATCGAGGTCTACGCGGTGGAGCCCCCGGCCGGCGAGATGGTCGACGGCCTGCGCAGCCTCGACGACGGCTTCATACCGCCGATCTACGAGAAGTGGGGGGGAGCCGACCTTCTCAGCGGCAAGCGCATCGTGCGGCCCCGCGAGTCGGTGGAGCACACCCGCCGGCTGGCCGACGCCGGGATCTTCGCCGGCCTGTCGTCGGGCGCGGCCCTGGCCGGGGCGTGCCGGGTGGCCGAGAGGATCGACGCCGGCACCGTCGTGTTCATCGTGTCCGACGGCGGCTGGAAGTACCTGTCGAGCCGGGCCTGGACCGGCGACCTCGACGAGGTGGTCGAGCAGGCTTCCCGGATCATCTACTTCTGAACCCGGCGCCGGGAGTGGAGAGCGAACCCCGGCTGGCTACCCTTCCTGCGATGTCCAAGATCTGCCAGGTCACCGGCAAGACGCCTCAGTTCGGCAAGCAGTTGTCGCACTCGCATCGCCGCTCCAGCCGCCGCTGGGACCCCAACGTCCAGACCAAGCGCTACTACCTGCCCAGCGAGAAGCGCTGGCTCAAGCTGCGGCTGAGCACCAAGGCCATCAAGACCATCGACAGGCGCGGCATCGAGAGCGTGGTAGCCGAGATGCGCCGCAACGGCCGCAAGGTCTAGAGCAAGGAGAGACGATGGCCAGCGACAAGCGTCCCGTCATCAAGCTCCGGTCCACCGCGGGCACCGGCTACACCTACGTGACCACCAAGAACAAGACCAACACCCGCCACCGGATCGAGCTGAAGAAATACGACCCGGTGATCCGCAAGCATGTGGTCTTCAAGGAGGAGCGCTAGGCGCTCGCCCCTTCGAAGCCGCCCCCCGGGGCTGAGGAGTCGCAGGTGGCGCTCACGGTGACAGTTCTCGGGTGCAGCGGCTCCTATGCAGCACCGGGCAACCCCTGCACCGGCTATCTGGTGCGCAGCGACGGCGCCTCCGTGCTGCTCGACTGCGGCCCCGGGACTCTCGGTCCGCTGCAGGAGGCGATCGACCTGGCGGACATCAGCGCCATCGTCACCACCCACTGCCATCCCGACCACTGGCTGGAGCTGCCGGTGATCCGCAACGTGTTCATCTGGTTCGTGCCCCGCAGCGACGTCCCGGTGTACGGCACGGCCGAGACCCGGGCCATGGATCGGGCCATCACCGTGATGCGCTCGGGCAAGAGCGATCCGCTGGCCTGGACGGTCATCGATCCGGCCTCAGAAGTGACCATCGGCGACCAGCAGTGGAGCTTCGCACTCACCGACCATCCGGTGGAGACCCTGGCCGCGAGGGTGGACTCCGGGGGCCGCAGCCTCGCGTTCAGCTCCGACACCGGCCCCGGCTGGGACTTCCGTTCGCTGGGGGAGGGAATCCATGTGGCCATGTGCGACGCCAGCCACAGCCGCGAGCGCGAGGGGGAGGGCATCCCCCACATGAGCGCCCGCGAGGCGGCTCGGGCCGCGTCCGCGGCCGGAGCGGAGCGCTTGGTGCTCACCCATCTGGCACCGGGCTGCGACCCCGACGCCCAGCGGGCCGAGGCGAGCGAGGTGTTCGACGGCGACATCGAGGTGGCTCGCCCCGGGCTGGTCCTGGCGGTGTGAGCTGAGACGGGCAACGGTGCAGCAGTGAGCGCGATCGATGCCAACGGGCGCCGCGGCGACGGGCGCCGCGGCGACGGGCGCCGGGTCGACGGGCGCCGCGGCGACGGGCGCCGGGTCGACGGGCGCCGGGTCGACGGGCGCCGGGTCGACGGGCGACGGGTCGACGAGTTGCGTCCGCTGGAGTTCCGCCGCGACTACACCACGATGGCCGACGGCTCGGCGCTGGCCGTCTTCGGCAACACCCGGGTGCTGTGTACGGCATCGGTTGACGACGACGTGCCCCGATGGCTGCGCGACAGGGGCTCGGGCTGGCTCACGGCTGAGTACTCGATGCTGCCCGGCTCCTCGCCGCAGCGGGTGAGCCGCCGGGTGGGGGGCCGGACCAAGGAGATCCAGCGCCTGATCGGCCGGTCGCTGCGCACCGTGGTCGACCTCGATGCCCTCGGCCCGCGCCAGGTGATCGTGGACTGCGACGTGCTGCAGGCCGACGGCGGCACCCGCACCGCGGCCATCTGCGGCGGCTATCTGGCCCTCCACGATGCGGTGACCCGCCTGGTGCAGGCCGGTGACCTGAGGTCGTCGCCGATCATCGACGAGTGCTCGGCCGTCAGCGTCGGGCTGATCGACGGGGTGGCGCTGCTGGACCTGCCCTACTCCGAGGACGCCGGAGCCGACGTGGACTTCAACGTGGTGATGACCGGCTCCGGCGGCCTCATCGAGGTGCAGGGGACCGCCGAGGGCAGGCCCTTCGATCGGATCCAGCTCGACGAACTGCTCGATCTCGCAGCCAAGGGGATCTCAGAGATAGTCACCGCTCAGCGGTCCGTGCTGGCCGAGCCGCCGCCGACTCGACGGTGAGAGAGCGCTCGCAGCCGCCGACGGCCATGCCTCGATGATCGAGCTGGTCTGTGCCAGCGCCAATCCCGACAAGGTGGCCGAGATGGCCGAGGTGCTGTCGGGCGCGGCCGTGCTGGCCGAGCCGCCGCCGACTCGACGGTGAGAGAGAGCTCGCAGCCGCTGGCGGCCATGCCTCGATGATCGAGCTGGTCTGTGCCAGCGCCAATCCCGACAAGGTGGCCGAGATGGCCGAGGTGCTGTCGGGCGCGGCCGTGCTGCTGCCCCGGCCCGCAGGCCTGGGCGAGGTAGTCGAGGACGCCGACGACCTGCTGGGCAACGCCATGCTCAAGGCGGTTGCGGTGTGCGAGTTCGCGGGCGCGGCCGCGCTGGCCGACGACACCGGGCTGGAGGTGGACGCGCTGGGCGGGGAACCGGGCGTGCGGTCGGCCCGGTACGCGGGCCCCGACGCCGGCTACGCCCAAAACGTGGCCCGGCTGCTCGCCGAACTGCGGGACGTGGCGCCATCGCGGCGGACGGCCCGGTTCCGAACCGTGGCCGTGGTCCAGCACCCGGATGGGACCGGCCTGACGGCCGAGGGCGTGGTCGAGGGCATGATCACCACCGAGCCCCGGGGCACGGGCGGCTTCGGCTACGACTCGGTGTTCGTCCCCGCGCAGGGCGACGGCCGCACCTTCTCCGAGATGGGCCCGGCCGCCAAGCACGCCATCAGCCACCGCGGCCGAGCGTTGCGAACCCTGTTGGAGTTGCTCAAGGCCTAGAGACCGCGGCGGTGCTCGGGGCTTCAGCGGCCGGCGGCGGGCGGGCCTACTGGCAGAAGGCGCCCCCGTTGACCACGATGTTCTGGCCGGTCACGAAGTCGGAGCCGCCGCCGGAGAGATACAGGATCGTTCCGACCATGTCCTCGGGTGTCTGGGAGCGCTTGATGGGGCGCGAGGCAACCACGAACGGATCGCTGGCGGCGTCGGTGGGGCGCACCGATGGATTGGGGATCAGATCCGGGGACACGGTGTTGACAGTTACTCCGTGGGGGCCGAGCTCCTGGGCCAGGCAGCGTGTCAAGCCGATGATCGCGCTCTTGCTCGCAACGTAGTGAGGGAAGCCGACCGTGCCCTTGAAGCACGTGTTGGAGGCGATGTTGATGATCTTCCCGGATCCCTGCTCCTGCATGTAGGGATAGACCGCACAGCAGGTGAGCCACACGCCGCGGACATTGACCTCGAAGGTCCGGTCCCATTCCTGTTGGGGCACTTCGTTGAATGGGCCGCGGGTTGTCTCGGAGAAGTAAGCGGCGTTGTTGATCAGAACGTCGATCGTGTCGAAAGCGTCGGCTGCCGCCGCGGCTAGAGCGTCGTTGTCTGCCGCCGAACTGATGTCGGTGAGGCAACTGATCGCTCGGCCGCCGGCAGCCTCGATCTCGTCGACGGCCTCCTGCCCATCGAGCAGGTCGGCCACGACAACGTCGAACCCTGCGGCGGCCAGCGCCACGCAGTAGGCCCGGCCCAGTCCCCTCGCTCCTCCGGTCACGATCGCGGTTGGCATCGAGCTGTCTCCTCCATGGCGGGTCTGGAATCCTGGGCTCCTCAGCTGAATACGTCAACTTCAGCAGCACATGTACTGTAGGGACGCTGATGGACACAACCGATCCATGTTGGTTTCGCTGACTTCGACGACGCCTGTCGCGACCGATTTGGGGTACTTGCTGCACAAGAACCCTGATCGTGTGTGCTCGGTCGATGTCGGGTTCGGGCGCGCTCATGTCTTCTACCCGGAGGCCACAGCGCGGCGCTGCACGGCGACGACCCATGTCGAGGCCGACCCTTCGGCATGGTCAGATATCATGGTCATTAGTGGGCTAGAGTGTTCGCATGACCGTAGACAGCTCCCAAGCCCGGACAATTCCCGCTGGCGAGTTCAAGGCGAAGTGCCTAAGGCTCATGGACGAGGTGAACGAGACCGGCGTGCCGATCATCATCACCAAGCGGGGTCGGCCCGTGTCGCGGCTGGTGCCCGCGGATCAGCCGAACGCAGGCATTCGGGGAGCGTTCCCGGAACTAGAGGGACTATGGGATGACCCTGCAGAAACGGTGGTCGATCTAGGCGACATCGACGCGATGGCGGCTGGGCCTGACCCGCTCGACACCGGTTCGGGCGGCGGGGCCGCTCAGGGGTCATCGTGATCCTGCTTGACACTCACATCTTGGTGTGGTCCGCGACCGACGACACGAGGCGGATCCCGGGCTCGGCCATGGACGCGGTCGACGCGGCAATGGCCAAGCGAGAGGCGAGTATTTCGGCGGCGACGTTCTGGGAACTCTCCCTGAAGCGGCGGATGTTCCGAGACATCCTCCCCTCGCTGCCGCCGCCGGCGGACCTGCGCACCGCAGTCCTCGGCGCTGGACTCGTAGAGATCCCCGTTTCCGGTTCGCTGTGGATTGAGGCAGTTGACCTGACCGACGACGGTTTCCACACGGACCCGGCGGATCAGCTGATTGTGGCGACGGCCATCAGGTTCGGTCACGAACTGTTCACACGAGACGATCGCATCGTGTCGTGGGCTAGAAGAACCCAACGCGTCGCGCTGTACGACGACGGCGCTGTATGACGCTCTCCGGGAACTCCGTCAAGCGCTGCTTGTCGCACAAAGCGTTCGTTGGCCTCTTCGGCGCGGGCTACCTCGATCAGGAGGCCAACAAGAGCGTCATTGGCGCTGCCCGAGAGGCCGCTGCCGCGTTTCAACAATAAAGCGAACCCAACGCCCCAGATCGGCGAAGTGTCCTCAGTGCGGACGGGGGGATTCGAACCCCCACACCCATGCGGGTACTGGGACCTAAACCCAGCGCGTCTGCCAGATTCCGCCACGTCCGCGAGTCCAGTCAGGGTAGCCCGCGGGGGAGGGGCATCAGGTTCGGAGGATGGAGTTGCGCTCGCATGCCTCTTGAGCCGGCGCTCGTTGGCGGGGCGGCGGCTGTGCCGGTGGCTGGAGTCTGTGTCGGCGGTTGTGTTTGTGGAGTTGCCAGTTGTCGTCGTGTATGAGGTGGTGGCAGCGTTCGCACAGCAGGGCGAGATTGTCGATGTCGGTGGGGCCGCCTCGGCTGAACCATTCGATGTGGTGGGGTTCGGTTCCTTCGACAGGTGAGGCGCAGTTGATGCAGCCGCCGTCGCGGGCCGCGAGGACGATGCGCTGGCCGGCGCTGGCGTGGCGTTGGGCCCGTCCCAGCCACAGCGGGTCGCCGTCTGCGTCGAAGATGGCGGGCAGGATCTTGGCGTCGGCGGCGAGTTTGGCGATGCGGTCCGCGGGGACGGGCAGGCCGTCGTCATAGCGCAGGTTCTGTAGCTCGCGGGTGACGGTGTCGTAGTCGGCGATGACCAGCAGCGTTGTCTCGGGGCGATGGTGGGGACCTTCGCCGGTGATCAAGTTGGCCAGCGCGTCGGCTCGGCGCTGCTGGGAGCTCACTTGCTCGTGGCTTTGCTGGCTGTTGCGGTAGTTGCGCACCATCTGGTTCAAAGAGATGTTGACCCGCTTGCCGGTGTCGTGATCGAAGTACGCCGACAGCCGCCAGGACCCGTCGGGGTCCTGGATGAGCGACGCCCAGCGGGCCTCGTGTTGGCGGTTGCGCTCCTCGCTGGAAGCACCGGGGCTCATGTAGTGGCGGGTCATCCGGGAGAACAGGTCAACAGGCACGCCTCGGGCCATCTCCAAGAGAGCGGGCTCGTCAGCGTGGTCGGGGTCCGAGCCGACTCGGGCGATCACCCGGGCATGGCCCGAAGTGATCTCCCCAGAGATCAGCGCAGCCAATGTGGCGGGAAACTCATCGGCCAGCGACGCGGCCAACTCAACCTCCGCGGTCGCCTGCCGGGCCGAGACGTGCAGCCTCTCGCGCACCGTCGCCGCCGCGGCCCGTCCGCCCACCCGGCGGTGCATCTCAGCCGCGGCGAGAGCCAGCTGCCCCTCCACCCGAGACCGCTCCCGGCCCAGCTCCGCCATCCACCCAACCAGCTCGGCGTCGCCCAATGAGCCCACATCGGCGTCGGCAACGCACACTCTGGCGCCCCCCACCTGGCTCGAATCGACCATGAATGTCATGTATGTAACTATACATCCGGGGTGTGACAAATACAATTGTATAAGCATGAAAACATAGATTAATCTGCTATGGATATCAGCGAGGCGGATCATTGAGGCGGCGGCGGTAGCCTGCGCGCCATGAGCTCGCAATCACTGCCGCCCCGCCTTCGGCCTGATCCCGCCGAAGTCGGATTCGATACGCCGGCCGGCGCCTCGAACCGCCAGAGCGACGTGTACAACCGGCTGCTGCAGGACCGCATCGTGGTACTCGGCTCCGACGTCGACGACGAGATCGCCAACTTCATCATGGCCCAACTGCTGTACCTGGAGGGCCAGGACGCCGAGAAGCCCATCTCGCTGTACATCAACAGCCCCGGCGGCTCGGTCACCTCCGGCATGGCCATCTACGACACCATGCAGTTCATCCAGCCCGAGGTGGGCACCATCTGCATCGGCCTCGGGGCCTCGATGGGCCAATTCCTGCTGTGCGCGGGCGCACCGGGCAAGCGCTACGCCCTGCCCCATGCCCGGATCATGATGCACCAGCCCCTCGGCGGCGTGCGGGGCCAGGCCACCGACATCGCCATCCAGGCCGAGCAGATGGCCTACACCAAGAAGCTGCTGCAGGAGCGCATCGCCCACCACACTGGGCAGGCCGTGGAGCAGGTCGAGGCCGACTCCGACCGCGATCGCTGGTTCACCGCGTCGGAGGCCAAGGACTACGGCATCATCGACCACGTCATTGTCAAGCGCGGCGAGATGCTCTGACGCCTCCTGTGAGCCGGCCCGGCGTCCCGGCGTCCTCAGCGTCCCGGCGTCCTCAGCGTCCCGGCGTCCTCAGCGTCCCGGCGTCCTCAGCGCCTTGGCGCCCGTCGAGGCTCAAACGCCGGCCAACAGCTCCTTGATGGCGATGCCCGGGCCCTCGCGGTGGCCGAACACGGCCGAGCCCGCCACCATCACGTTCGCCCCGGCCGCCACCGCGGCGGGCGCGGTGGCCGCGGTGATGCCGCCGTCGACCTCCAAGTCGATGTCGCGTCCTGAGGCGGCGATCATCTGGCGCACGGCCGTGATCTTCGGCTCGACCGAGGCGATGTAGCGCTGGCCCCCGAAGCCGGGGTTCACCGTCATCACCAGCACCTCATCGATCATTCCCATCACCTCGGAGATGCTCGACGCGGGGGTGTGGGGGTTGATCACCACTCCGCAGCGGGCGCCGGCCTCGGAGATGGCGGCCAGGCTGCGGTGCAGGTGCGGGCACGTCTCGGCGTGGATCAGCACCGTGTCGCAGCCGGCCTCGACGTAGCGGGGCGCGAGCTCGTCGGGCCTCACCACCATGAGGTGGGCCTCGAAGTGCAGGTCGACAGCCGGCCGGCACGCCGCCACGACGTCGGGCCCGAAGGTGAGGTTGGGCACGAACACGCCGTCCATCACGTCCCAGTGGACCCGGTGGGCGCCGGCCTCCGCTATGGCCTGGCACTCCTCGCCCAGGCGAGAAGCGTCGCCTGCCAGCATTGAGGGGGCGATCTCAACGGACACGTGAGCACACTAACCGAGCCGCGCCGAGCCGTGGTCCACCGTGTTGCGGGATCCAACGCCGCGTTGCGGGCGGCGGTCACCAGCCGCGAGCCGCGCCGAGCCGTGGTCCACCGTGTTGCGGGATCCAACGCCGCGTTGCGGGCGGCGGTCACCAGCCGCGAGCCGCGCCGAGCCGTGGTCCACGGTGTTGCGGGATCCAACGCCGCGTTGCGGGCGGCGGTCACCAGCCGCGAGCCGCGCCGAGCCGTGGTCCACCGTGTTGCGGGTCGCTATCGCCGACGGCGCCGATACCGTCGCGGCGTGGAGTTGCGGGTTACGGCCACGGCGCGCGACGGCGTCGGGGTGGCAAGGGGCTGCGACGGGCGGGTCGTGTTCGTGGAAGGCGCCCTTCCCGGCGAGTTGGTCACCGCCGAGGTCCACACCGTCGACCGGCGCTGGGCCCGAGCCAGGGTGATCGACGTGATCGAGGCGTCCCCGGACCGGGTCCCGGTGGCGTGCGAGCATCACCGCGAGGGCTGCGGCGGATGCGACATGCTCCATGTCGACGCCCGGGCCCAGATGCGGATGAAGGCCTCGATAGTGGTCGATCAGCTGACCCGCCACGGCGTGGACGCGCCCGCTCCGGCGCTGCGAATGTTGGATGCCGACCGGGGTCGCACCACGGTTCGGGCCCAGGTCGTGGACGGGAGGGCCGGGTTCATGGCCCGCTCCAGCCACGACGTGGTCATACCCGAGGACTGCGGGGCGGTGGACGACGCGGCCGAGGAGCTGCTGGTGGAGGGCCGCTACGGGCCCGCCGACGGCGTGTTCATCCGGGTGGGGTCACGGACCGGCGAGCGGATGGTGGTGGTGAACCCCGCCGTGGACGGGGTGTCCGTGCCCGACGATGTGATGGTGGTGGGCACCGACGAGCTCGACGCGTGCCGTCGGGCCTGGATCCACGAGGAGGTGGCGGGCCGGCGCTGGAGGATCTCGGCCCGGTCGTTCTTCCAGAACCGGCCTGCGGGCGCGGAGTCCCTGGTGGCCGAGGTGACCGAGATGGTGGAGGCGCTGGCCGCCGATGGGCCGATGGTGGACGCCTACGCCGGAATCGGGTTGTTCGCGGGCACGGTGGGCGACGGCCGCAAGGTCACCGCCATCGAGCGCGGCGCGGACGCCGCGGCCGACGCCAGGATCAATCTTGGCGTTGGAGCCAGAGTGTTGAAGATCCCGGTGGAGAAGTGGCGGGCGTCGCCGGCCAGTGTCGTGGTGGCCGACCCCTCCCGCTCCGGACTGGGCGACAGCGCAGTGCGGCCCCTGCTGTCGTGCCGGCCCCAGCTGGTGGTGCTGGTGAGCTGCGACCCGTCGTCGTTCGCCAAGGATGCCCGCCGCCTGGTCGACGTCGGCTACGCCCTGGACCGCTGGACCGTGGTCGACCTGTTCCCCCTGACGTCGCACATAGAGACCGTCGCCGCCTTCGTCTCCACCAGTGGGTGACCCCGCCGCCCGCCTCGAGCCGCCGATGCCTGTCCGTATCCTGAGACAAGCGGGCTCTGCGGTCACCGTGTCATGAGCCTCGACTTCGCCATGCGTCCCGAGTGGGAGCAGCTTCGTGCCCGGGCCCGTGCCGTCGCTGAGCAGGGCGTGGCCGACCACGGCAGGTTCAACGACTCGTGGATCAACGGGCATTCCGGGGAGTTCTCCAAGATCCTGGCGGCCGAGGGCTGGATCGGCATGACCTGGCCGACCGAGCACGACGGCGGCGGGAGGCCCGGGATCGAGCGGATCATCATGGCCGAGGAGATGATCAGCGCCGGAGCTCCCATCGCGGCGAGCTGGTTCGCAGACCGGCAGATGGGCCCGTCCATCTACACCTACGGCACCCGCCGCCAGAAGGCCGAGTTCCTCCCCGGGATGTTGTCGGGCGAGGCCTCCTGGTGCATCGGGATGAGCGAGCCCGACGCGGGGTCCGACCTGGCCTCGCTCAAGACGTCCGCAGTGCGCGACGGCGACCACTACGTCGTCAACGGCCAGAAGATCTGGACCAGCGGCGCGGCCGGCGCCCAGTACTGCTACGTGATCTGCCGCACCGCCACCGACGGTCCGCCGCATCGGGGCCTCAGCGAGCTGATCGTCGGAATGGACCTCGGCGGCATCGAGGTGCGGCCCGTGCGCGACATGGTGGGCAACTCGCACTTCTGCGAGATCTTCCTCACCGACGTGCGGGTGCCGGCTGAGAATCTCGTCGGCACCGAGGGCGGGGCGTTCAGGCAGACCATGGTGCAGCTCGGCTACGAGCGGGGAGGCATAGACCGGCTGGTGTCCAACCGGCCGCTGTATGTCCTGGCGCTCGAGCATGCCGACCTCGGCGACCCCCGAACACGCCAGGAGATCGCGGCCATCGAGACCGGCTACCGCCTCGGGCGGCTCATGGTCTACCGCGGGGCTCTCGGCCAGGGCGGCGCCGACTTCAGCGCGGGCACCAAGGCGTTCTGCACCGAGCACCAGCAGCGGGTGGCCCAGTTCGCGGCCCGGGTGCTCGGCCCGGCCGCCACCGTGGGCGACGCGGTGCCCAATGCCATCTGCTACGCGCCCGCCTACACCATCCAGGGCGGCACGTCGGCCATCATGCGCAACATCCTCGGCGAGCGAGTCCTCAAACTCCCCCGCGAACCGAGATAGGACTGCCTCAGAGAACGCCCGCGGCCTCGGCGCCCAATCCTCCGAGTTCGATGGAGGTACCGGCTGAAACGGCCGATCCAGAACTGGGGGATCGGCCTCTCAGTAGTGCCAACCGAAGGGTGACCAGTCGGGGGGGCGCTTGTGCAGGAAGGCGTCGCGGCCCTCGGCGGCCTCGTCGGTCATGTAGGCCAGCCGGGTGGCCTCGCCCGCGAACACCTGCTGTCCGATCAGCCCGTCGTCGGCCAGGTTGAGGGCGAACTTCACCATGCGCTGCGCGGTCGGGCTCTTGGCGTTGATCTCCCGGGCCCACTCCAGGGCCACAGCCTCCAACTCGGCGTGGGCGACCACCGCGTTGACCATGCCCATCTCGAAGGCCTCCTGCGCCGAGTAGGTGCGACCCAGGAAGAAGATCTCACGGGCCCGCTTCTGTCCGATCAGCTTCGCCAGGTAGGCCGAGCCGAAGCCGCCGTCGAAGCTGGCCACGTCGGTGTCGGTCTGCTTGAACAGGGCGTGCTCGTCGCTGGCCAGGGTCAGGTCGGCCACCGCGTGCAGGCTGTGGCCGCCGCCGACGGCCCATCCCGGCACCACCGCCACCACCACTTTGGGCATCATGCGGATGAGGCGCTGCACCTCAAGGATGTGCAGCCGGCCCGAGCGTCCGGCATCGATGGTGTCGCCGGTCTCGCCGGTGGCGTACCGGTAGCCGTCGCGGCCCCGGATGCGCTGGTCCCCGCCCGAGCAGAAGGCCCAGCCGCCGTCGCGGGGCGACGGTCCGTTGCCGGTCACCAGCACGCAGCCCACGTCGCTGGTCATCCGGGCGTGGTCCAGGCACCGGTACAGCTCGTCCACGGTGTGGGGCCGGAAGGCGTTGCGCACCTCGGGGCGGTCGAAGGCCACCCGCACCGTGCCCTGATCAACCGCCCGGTGGTAGGTGACGTCGGTGAGGTCTTCGAAGCCGTCCACCGCCCGCCAGGCCTCGGGGTCGAAGAGCTCGGAGACCACCACCGCACACTACAGTGACCGGCCTGGAGGGCGATGCTGCTGACGATTGGTGACCTGGTCGAGGAACTCGTGGTCGAGATCCCCGGCGGCATGCGCCGGGGCCGTCTCGCGGAGGCCCGCACCCTCAGGGTGAGGGGCGGCTCGGCCGCCAACGTCGCCGCCATCACCTGCGAGCGGGGAGGGGCGGCCCGCTTCGTGGGACAGGTCGGCGCAGACGCCATGGGCGGCGCGCTGACCGAGGACCTGCGGCAGCGAGGAGTCGATGCCCAGGTGAGCGCCCACGGCGTGACCGGGGTGACGGTGAACCTGCTGCAGGACGGGTACCGCACCACGCTGGTGGACCGGGGGGCCGCGTCGAATCTGATGGCCGCCGACTCGGACGCGCTCGACGGGGTGACCCAGCTGTTCGTGCCCGCCCGCTCGTTGATGGCCGACCCGCTCGCGACCGTGGTGGAGGGCATTGTCGCCACCGCCCTGGAGCGCCGGATGCCCATAACCGTCGCCGGGCTGGCTGCCGACGAGGTGGTGCACTACGGCGCCGACGCCTTCCTGGATCTCGTGGCGACCATGAGACCCGACTCGGTGATCTCCACCGCGCGGGACCATGCCCGGCTGGGGCTGGCCCTCGATCAGCCTGTCGAAGGCAGCGGCAGCACCATTGTGGTGGCGCCCGAGCGCACCGCGGTTGTCACCGCCGACGGCGTCCAGCACCGCGAGCTGGCGCCGGTGGTGACGGTGGTGGACCGCACCGGCGCCCAGGACGGCTTCGTGGCGGGCTACCTCATGTCGCGCCGGGCCGGGGCCGGCCCGCTCGCGGCAGTCGACGCCGCCCACCGCGTCGTCGCGCTGGTGATGGCCCGGATTGGCCCCACCACCCGGGCCGGGCCCGTCGAGGCCTGAGACCCCGTCCCAGCAGTCTGAGGCGAACAGCGGGGCCCGGCCCCCTACTAGACGAAGGCCGAGGCGAACACCAGCGACACGATGGTCATCACCTTGATGAGGATGTTCATCGACGGTCCGGCAGTGTCCTTGAACGGGTCGCCGACAGTGTCGCCCACTACTGCGGCCTTGTGGGGATCAGAGCCCTTGCCCCCGTGGGCGCCGGCCTCTATGTACTTCTTGGCGTTGTCCCACGCGCCGCCCGCGTTGGCCATGAAGATGGCCAACGCGAAGCCGCTCACCAACGCGCCGGCCAGGAAGCCGCCCAGCGTGTCCACGTCGATGAACCCGATCACCAGCGGCACCACCACCGCCAGCGCGCCCGGCGCCAGCATCTCGCGCAGCGCCGCCCGGGTGGAGATGGCCACGCAGGTGGCGGAGTCGGGGGACACGCCCTCGACTCCCTCGCGCAGCCCGGGGATCTCGCGGAACTGCCGGCGCACCTCCTCGATCATCTTGTTGGCGGCCCGGCCCACGGCGTCGATGGTGAGCGCCGCGAACAGGAACGGGACCATGGCCCCGAGGAACAGGCCAATGAAGACGTCGACGGCGCCGATGTCGAGATTCAGGGCGAAGCTCTGCCCCTCGTCAGCCGCGGCTCTCGCTAGCGCCACCTCGAATGACTTGAAGAGGGCCAGGGCCGTGAGGGCGGCCGAGCCGACGGCGAAGCCCTTGGCCACCGCGGCGGTGGTGTTGCCCAGCGAGTCGAGGGCGTCGGTCACCTCGCGCACGCTCGGATCGAGATCCGCCATCTCGGCTATGCCGCCGGCGTTGTCGGCGATCGGCCCGTAGGCGTCCACCGACACCACCATGCCGGTGGTGGCCAGCATCCCCACCGCGGCGACCGCAATGCCGTAGACCCCGCCGAATGCGCTGTGGTCACCGAGGGTCTGCTGGCCGCCCCAGTAGGCGACCAGCACGCCGGCGCCGATCAGCACTACCGAGGCCGCCACCGACATCATCCCGGCCGACACGCCCGACAGCACCGTGGTGGCCGGGCCGGTCTCGGTCTGGGCCGCGATGCGACGCACGGGCGGGTAGTGGTCGCTGGTCCAGATCTCGGCCACCTTGCCGATGCCCCATCCGGCCGCCAGGCCGCCGATCACCGACAGCGGCAGGCCGTACCACTCCCCGAACCGCGCTGCGTCGCCGAAGAAGACCCGCCCCATGATCAGCGTTCCGATCACTGTGAGGCCCATGGCCACGTTGGTGCCCATGTGGAGCTGCTTGGAGAGGGCCCTCACGTCGGTGCTGGTGCCTCCGCGCACCGCGAACGAGCCGATGATGGCCGCGATCATGCCGACGAAGGCGATTGCCATGGGGAACATGAGGAGCTCGACGACGCCCTCGTTGCCCGCTGCGTCCGCGGCGAGGCCGAAGGTGAAGGCGGTGAGGGCCACCGGGGCGATGATCGAGCCCGAGTAGCTCTCGAACAGGTCGGCGCCCATGCCGGCCACGTCGCCGACGTTGTCGCCCACATTGTCGGCGATGGTGGCCGGGTTGCGAGGGTCGTCCTCGGGGATGCCGGCCTCCACCTTGCCCACCAGGTCGGCGCCCACGTCGGCGGCCTTGGTGTAGATGCCCCCGCCCACCCGTGAGAACAGGGCGATGGAGCTGGCGCCGAGGCCGAAGGCGGTGAAGATCTCGAAGGCGTTGTCGGACTTCAGCCACACCACGAACACCAGGTAGCACAGCGTCAGGCCCAGCAGCGCCAGTCCCGCCACGGCGAAGCCCATCACCGCGCCCCCCCGGAACGCGAGCGGCAGCGCCTTGGACGGGCCCTCGATTGCCGCGTTCGTGGTGCGGGCGTTGGCCATGGTGGCCACGGTCATGCCCACGTAGCCCGCTCCGGCGGACAGGACCGCGCCGAGCAGGTAGCTCACGAACGACAAGGCCACGCCGGTAATGACAGGAATAAGGACGGCCATGACCACAACGAAGCCCGCGACCCAGGTGTACTCCTGGCGCAGGAAGGCGCGGGCACCGGCCTGGATCTGCTCCATCAGCGCCACCATGCGCTCATTGCCGGGCGATGCTGCCGCCACGTCCTTGTAGTAGAAGGCCGCGAGCGCGAGGGCCGCCAGGGCGGACACCAACGCGATATAGAGAATGGCTTGCAAGAGTCTGCTCCCTCTGGTGGAGGCTGGGACCGAGCGCGAGCCTACTCTTGGGCGATGTCGTCGGTGTCGGACGCAGAGGGTCGGGCGATGTCGTCGGTGTCGGAGGCCGAGGCTCGGGCGATGCAGCCGGGGTCGGAGGCCAAGGCTCGGGCGATGTCGTCGGGGTCGGAGGCCGAGGCTCGGGCGATGCAGCCGGGGTCGGAGGCCAAGGCTCGGCTCCGGGCCGCCATGAGGTCCCGCCGGGCCGGATTGGATGCGGCCGACGTGGCGGCGGCGGGGGTTGAGGCGACGCGGCGGCTGGAGTCCTTGCCGGTTGTCGCCGGGGCGCGCCGCGTGGCCGCCTACCGGGCGGTGAGAGGAGAGATCCCCCTCGACGCTCTGCTGGACGGCGAGCGCCGGAACATCTTCACGCTGCCCCGCGTGGTCGGCGCCGACCTGGAGTTCGTGGCTTGCACCCCGGCCTTGTCGCTTGAGCCGGGCTCGTTCGGGATCCTCGAGCCCGTCGGCGGCGAGGTCGTCCCGCTGGCAGAGCACGACGCGGTGCTGATACCCCTGACTGCTTTCGACGGGCACTGTCACCGCCTCGGCCAGGGCGGAGGGTTCTATGACCGGGCACTGGCGTCGCTGCCCTCGGGCACCGGCGCAGACCGGCCTGCGTCCATCGGGGTCGCCTACGCGTTCCAGCAGGTTGCCCAAGTCCCCCGAGACAGCTGGGACGTGCCACTGGACGCGGTCGTCACCGACGCCGATGTTGTCATTGCCGAGGGCGGACTGCTCGCCTGATCGCGCCGTGTTGGGGCCTGAGGCGCTAGAAAATAGCCGTGCATGTCATAGTCGTGGGGGCGGGCGAGGTTGGGTCCTACGTCGCCGCCCGCCTCAGCCGCGAGCGCCACAACGTCTCGGTGGTGGACATCGACGCCGGCCGCCTGCGCCAGATTGGCTCCGAGCTGGACGTGCTGACCGTTGAGGGCAGCGGCACCCACCCCAGCGTGCTCGCCGACGCCGGCCTCGACGGGTGCGAGCTGGTAGTGGCCGTCACCAGCAAGGACGAGGTGAACCTGGTGGCGTCGCTGGTGGCCAAACAGGGCGGTGTGCCCCGCACGATCGTGCGCATCGAGGCCGAGGAATTGCGGAGCAGGGCCTCGGCCGAGCTCAGGCAGACGTTCGGCGCCGACCTGGTGATCGATCCCGACCACCAGACCGCGGAGCGGATCCTGGACCTTCTCGAATACCCGGGGGCGTCGGAGATCGCGGTGATGGCCCACGGGGAGGCCATTGTGATTGGCGCCCGCCTCGAGGCCGGCGCCCCCATCGTGGGCCGACGCCTGTCGGAGCTCGCGGCCGAGTACGAGCCCGACTGGGAGTTCATGGTCGGGTCGATCTCGCGCGGCGAGAACACCTACATCCCCCGCGCCGACTACATGCTGGCGGAGGACGACCTGGTCCGCGTGGTGTGCAAGCGGCGGTCCCGGCAGCGGGTGGCCATGCTCCTGGGTCTGGGCACCGGCACGGCCCGCCATGTTCTGCTGCTGGGCGGTGGCCGCACCGCGGAGATCCTCGCGGCCCGCCTGGTGTCGAGGGGCGTGGAGGTGGTGATAGTCGAGCGCGACCCGGCCCGGGCCCTGGAGCTGGCCGAAGATCTCGCCGACGTTCAGGTCTTCGAGGGCGACATCACCGACGCCGACCTCCTCGAGGAGGCCGACATCGGCCGATTCGACGCGGTGGCCGCTCTGACCGGCGAGGACGAGGCGAACATCTTGGCCTGCCTGTACGCCAAGTCGGTTGGCGCGTCGGAGACGATCGCGGTGGTGCACAAGCTGGCCCTGCTGTCGCTGCTGGACTCTGCCGGTGTGGACGTGGCGCTGTCGCCCCGCACAGCCACTGCCGACGGTGTCATGCGCTTCGTGAGGGGCGACGTGGCCGCGGTGGCGACCTTCCTGCAGTCCGATGCCGAAGTGCTGGAGCTCGAAGTGGCGCCGGACAGCCCTGCCGACGGCACCCTGGTGAGGGACCTGAGGCTGTCCAAGGGCGTGCTCGTCGGTGCCATCGTGCGCGACGGCAAGCCCCATATCGCCCGCGGTCGGAGCCGGCTGCGGGGACGCGACCACTTGGTCGTCTTCGCCACTGCGGACTCAGTGCGGGAGGTCCACCAGCTGGTGACGTGCGACGCCTAGGCGGCGCGGGGGGTCGACCGGCTGTCGGCAGGCGACGTCCGGGCAGTCCGAATCGTGCTCGTCCGCTGCTCGCCGGCGGGAGGGAGCAGGCACCGGTCCGGGTCGTTTCCTGGGCGCTCGCCTCGGTTGTCGATGCGGGACTCGTCCTCGGCGTGGCGACCATGCTGTGCGGCCTCGCCGGCATCGGCGACGACAACGTCGATGCGGTCGCCTTCTCTTGCGTGGGGGCGGTCTGCGCGGCCCTTGCAGCCATCGCTCGACGGCGGGTCGCGCGCCCTGAGCGGGCCACCGCCGGCCGCGTGTTCGCCGGCATCGGGCTCCTATGGACTATTCTGGTGCTGTTCGGCGCGGCCGTCTATGCGGGCACCGGGTCGCTGGGCCGCCTCGACGACGCCCTCGTGGAGTCCGCCGCCGGCTTCACCACCACCGCGGTCACCCTCCTCGACGCCGCCGAGGTGTCGCGCACCGTGCTGCTGTTCAGGGCCGCCACCAGTTGGGTCGGCGGTCTGATCGCAATACTGATCGCGGTCGTGACCCTGCCCGCGGCACTGCGCTCCACCGCGCTCATCGGCTACACCACCGGACGGCGGGGGATGGATCTCGTGCCCACCGCCTCCGTCGGGATCCGCCGGGTGTTGGCGCTGTACTCGGGCTTCACCGCGGCCTGCGTGGTCGCCTACCTGCTCACCGGCCTCGGGCCGACCGAGGCTGTCGTCGTCGGGCTGGGCACGGCCTCCACCGGCGGGTTCACCGGACGGGCCGATTCCCTGGCCGGCTATGGTGCCGCCACCCAGGCCGTCGCGGCGGCCGGGATGCTCCTGGCCGGCGCGGGAATCTTCGTGATCTGGTGGATCGCCCGGGGCAGGCTCCGGCCCCTGTGGCGCTCCCAGGAGCTCAGGACCTTCGTGCTGCTGCTCGCGGTGGCCACTGCCGCCATGGCCGTGCACCGCGGCACCGGGTGGGGCGAGGCCGGCTTCATGGCGGTGTCGATGATGAGCACCACAGGATTCGCGGTCGCCGACTGGACCGGATGGGGGACGTCGGCCACGGTGGTGATGCTCGTAGCGGCCGGCATCGGCACCATGATGGGCTCGCCGGGAGGCGGAATGAAGGTCATGCGGGCCCGTCTGCTGATGGGTTCCGCCGGGGGCGAGCTGCGCCGGCAGCTCGACCCCTACGCGCTAGTCCTGGTCAGGCGCGACGGTGAGACACTGTCGCGCCGCACCCTCGACCGCCTCGGCGGGCACCAGATCGCCTATGTGGCGCTAGTCGGGGTCGGGGCTCTGCTGCTGGGCATCTCGGGCGTGTCGCTGCTGGGCAGCGTGTGGGCCTCGGTGAGCGCGGTCAGCACGGTCGGACCTGCGATGGGTGAGATCGGTGCCTTCGGCCGCCTCGACGACCTGGACTGGCCGGGCCGGCTCGCGCTGGTACCGCTGATGATGGGCGGCCGGATGTCGATCCCGACGCTGATGGCAGGCGTTGGCCTCGTTCTGCGCTGGTACAGGGCGGCCATCCGGCAATCCCGCTTCCTGGCGCTGTTGGCCGAGCGCCGCCGCCAGTCCCGCTCGGAGTCCAGGAACGGCGATGCCTAGACCCGCGGACCTCGCCGGTGCGGACCTTGACCGAGGCCTGCGCCGCGGTCGGGTCGCCTCGACCACGCTGCACGTCATCGGCATAGCGCTGGCTGCGGTGTCGGTCGGGATGCTGGCGTGCGCGCTGCTGGAGGCGCTGACAACCGGGCGCGACACAGCCGCGTTGACAGCCTCGGCTGTGCTCGTTGGCACTGCCGGAGGGTTTCTGTGGCATCTCACCCGTCCCGGTGAGATCCGCAAGCGCCAAGTCTTCGCCACCGTCGCATGGACATGGATCCTCACCACCGTTGCGGGAGCGCTTCCGTTCGTTCTGGCAGGCACGTTCGCCGCGCCCGGCGTGGGCTTCGTCGAGCAGGTCGTCAACAGCGTGTTCGAGTCGGCGTCGGGCTTCTCGGCCAGCGGCTCCACCGTCCTGGCCGACTTCGAGACCCCCGGCCGCGGCTTGATGATGTACCGGCAACTCACCCATTGGTACGGCGGCATGGGCGTAGTGGTCATGGCGGTGGCGGTGCTGCCGTTCCTCGGAGTCGGCGGCCTGGAGTTGATCTCGGCCGAGGCGCCGGGGCCGTCGTCTGACCGTCTCACCCCCAGGGTGAGCGAGACGGCCAGGCGGCTGTGGACCGTCTACATCGGCTTCACGGTCTGCGCGGCGGTGGCATTCCTGGCGGCGGACGGCTTCTCCTCGCTCTACGACGCAGTGGCCCACGCGTTCACGGTCGCCGCCACGGGAGGCTTCTCGGTGCACGCGGACTCGATCGGGCACTACGACAGCGTGGCCGTCGAGACGGTGGCGATCGTGTTCATGATCCTGGGCGGCACCAGCTTCTCGCTGCACTGGAGGGCGGTGGCCAACCGCACCCTGCCGTATCACCGCAACAGCGAGTTCCGCTCGTACCTGATGATGCTGGGCCTGGCCGCGGCCGGCATCGTGATCCTGCTGTGGCTGGAGACCGGCCTGGCGCTGGGCTCGTCGATCCGGGCCGGAGTGTTCACCGTGGCGTCGCTGGGCACCAGCACCGGGTTGTCCAACGCCACTGGACCGGGCTCGCCCGGCGACTACGTGACGTGGGTCGCCGGGGCGCAGCTCGTGCTGCTGTTCCTGATGGTGGTGGGCGGCTGCACGGGCTCGACCTCGGGCGGCATCAAGGTGATGCGGATGCGGGTGCTGGGGCTGATCATGCTGCGCTCCGTGCAGCACACCCAGACACCCAGGGCCGTGATTCCGATCCGGCTGGGACGCGACATCGTCAGCGAGGGGGTGGTGTCGCGGGTGGCCGGGTTCTTCCTGCTGCACTTCATGCTGGTGATCGGCGGCCTGCTGGCGGTCACCGCGCTGGAAGGGGATCTCGAGTCTGCGCTGGGAGCGGTTGTGTCGGCGCTGGGGAACATGGGCCCGGCGCTGAATGAGGCCGGTCCCACGTCCAACTACGCGGCTGCCTTCAGCCAGCCGGCGAGGCTCGTGCTGGCGCTGCTGATGGTGATCGGCCGCCTCGAGATCCTCCCGATCCTGCTGGCGGCCGTGGACCTGGCCGCGCGCGGCAAGACGGCGGCGCGCCACGGCCGCTTCTCCGTTCAGCACCTGTCGCGCCGCCGCGAGGCCATTGCCGAGCCCGGATCCGGCGATGCAGACGATGTAGATGTATAGGTTCCCGACGCCCTCCGCAGTGGGGCTCGGGCAGGGCCCGCACTGGAGCAAGTTCACTTCCACCACGCTGCACGTGACCGGCATCTCGCTGGCTGCCGTGTCGGTCGGGCTGCTGGCCTGCACGGTGCTGGAGGCGCTGACCACGGGTCGCGACACGGCCGCCCTGGCGATATCGACGCTGCTGGCCGCGACTGCCGGCGGGCTGCTGTGGTACCTCACCCGGCCCGGGCCGATCCGCAAGCGCCAGATCTTCGCCACCGTCGGCTGGACCTGGATCCTCACCACCGGTGTGGGGGCAGTGCCCTACGTTCTGGCCGGAGCGTTCGCCACCGGTGGCGCCGGCGTGGTCGAGCAGGTCGTCAACAGCGTCTTCGAGTCCGCTTCGGGGTTCTCCTGCACCGGCTCAACGGTGATGGCCGATTTCGAGGCCCCGGGCCGGGGCTTGATGATGTACCGCCAGCTCACCCAGTGGTACGGCGGCATGGGCGTGGTCGTGCTGGCGGTGGCGGTGCTCCCCTTCCTGGGCGTCGGCGGCCTGGAACTGATCACCGCCGAGGCGCCGGGGACGTCATCGGACCGTCTCACTCCGAGGGTCAGCGAGACGGCCCGGCGGCTGTGGGTCGTGTACCTCGGCTTCACCGCCCTCGCGGGGGTGGCGCTGTTCGCGGCGGACGGCTTCTCCTCGGTGTACGACGCGGTGGCCCACGCGCTCACCGTCGCCTCGACCGGCGGGTTCTCCCCGCACCCGGACTCGATCGGCCACTACGGCAGTGTGGCGGTGGAGGCCGTGGTGACCGTGTTCATGATCCTGGGCGGCACCAGCTTCTCGCTGCACTGGCGGGCGGTGGCCACCCGCACCCTGCCGCACTGTCGCAACAGCGAGTTCCGCTCGTATCTGTTCCTGCTGGGCCTGTGCTCGTCGGCCATCGTTGCGCTGCTGTGGCTCAAGAGCGGCCTGTCGCTGGGCTCGTCGATCCGGGCCGGGGTGTTCAACGCGGTGTCGCTGGGCACCAGCACCGGCTTCGGCAATGCCACCGGTCCAGCCTCGGCGGGCGACTACGTCACCTGGGCGGCCGGGGCCCAGTTGGTGCTGCTGCTCCTGATGGTGGTGGGTGGCTGCACCGGCTCCACCGCCGGGGGCATCAAGGTGATGCGGATGCAGGTCCTGGGCCTGGTGATGGTTCGCTCCGTCCGGCAGGCACAGGCCCCCAGGTCGGTGATGCCGGTGCGGTTGGGCCGCGACGTGATCAGCGAGAGCGTGGTGTCGCGGGTGGCCGGATTCTTCCTGCTGCACTTCATGCTGGTCATCACCGGGTTGCTGGTGATCACCGCGCTGGGAGGGGATCTTGAGACCACGCTGGGCGCGGTGGTGTCGGCGCTGGGCAACATGGGCCCCGCTCTCAACGAGGCCGGCCCCACCGCAAATTACGCCGATGCCTTCACCCAGCCGGCCCGGCTGTTGCTGGCGCTGCTGATGATCATCGGCCGCCTGGAGATCCTGCCCATCCTGCTGGCGGTGATGCCCCACATCTACCGGGCCAAGGCCCTGACCCGCGCCATCCGCCGCTGAGCCCGCGACAGCCGGCGGTGAAACTCGCGGCGACCTCTCGACTTGACGGAATAGTTGCGCGTCGTCGCGTCTTGGCCCGACGAGGACACCGTGAAACTCGCGGCGACCTCTCGACTTGACGGAATAGTTGCGCGTCGTCGCGTCTTGGCCCGACGAGGACACCGTGAAACTCGCGGCGACCTCTCGACTTGACGGAATAGCCCGGTGCCTGGGTAGGTTGTCTCTGACGCGTTTCGAGCGGTGATGGGCCAATGACGTCCCTCCCGCCGCCGTGCTTGCCGCGGATCGGGCACGCCAACTCCGCCTGAGAGACGCCGAACACAACGATCCAGCCTCCCGCGAGGAGACCGATGGCTGCCGACCCCGCCCAGCGCCAGGGCCTTTACGACCCGCAGAACGAGCACGACTCCTGCGGCGTCAGCTTCGTGTGCGACATCAGCGGGTCGGCCTCGCACAAGGTTGTGGACCTCGGCGTGAAGGCGCTGTGCAACCTGGAGCACCGGGGGGCGCTGGGCGCCGATCCGCTGACCGGCGACGGCGCCGGCATCCTGATCCAGATACCGGACCGGTTCCTGCGCGACGTGGTCGACCTTGAGCTGCCCCCCGCCGGCCAGTACGCCACCGGCATCGGCTTCCTGCCCGCGGACCCCGGCGACGCCGAGCGGGCCGCGGCCCGGGTGGAGGACATCGTGGGATCCGAGGGCCTGCGCCTCATCGGCTGGCGGGAGGTTCCCGTCGACCCGTTGATGCCGGGCCCGGGCTCGCGGGCCGCCATGCCCAGCTTCCGCCAAGTGTTCATTGCCGGTGGCGGCCTGTGCGGGATCGACCTGGACCGGCGGGTCTACATCGTGCGCAAGCGCATAGAGCACGAGATCGGCCCGGGCGCCGCCGAAGACAGCTCCGAAGACGACGAGGCCGTGATGGGCAACGCGGCGCCGCCCCACACCGGCGTGTACTTCCCGAGCCTCAGCGCCCGGACCGTCGTGTACAAGGGCATGCTCATCTCCCGCCAGCTCACGTCGTTCTACGCGGACCTGTGCGACGAGCGGGTCGAGAGCGCCCTGGCGCTGGTGCACTCCCGATTCTCCACCAACACGTTCCCGTCGTGGCCGCTGGCCCACCCCTACCGCATGATCGCGCACAACGGAGAGATCAACACCATCGCCGGCAACCGCAACTGGATGCGGGCCCGCGAGGCGCTGATGTCGTCGTCGCATCTGGCGGGCCTTGAGAGTGCCTTCCCGATCTGCACGCCGGACGCCAGCGACACCGCCGGCTTCGACGAGGTGCTCGAGCTGCTGACGCTCGGCGGCTACTCCCTGGCCGAGGCCGTGCTGATGATGATCCCCGAGCCGTGGGAGCACCACGCCGAGATGAGCGCCGAGCGCAAGGCCTTCTACCGGTATCACGCCACCCGCATGGAGCCCTGGGACGGCCCCGCCTCGATCGCCTTCACCGACGGCACCGTCATCGGAGCGGTGCTCGACCGCAACGGCCTGCGCCCCTCGCGCTATCTGGTGACCAGCGACGGGCTGGTGGTGATGGCTTCGGAGACGGGCGTGATCGACGTGCCCCAGAGCGCGGTGGTGGAGAAGGGCCGCCTGCAGCCCGGCCGGATGTTCCTGATCGACACGGCGCGGGGCCGCATCGTGCGCGACGACGAGATCAAGGACGGCCTGGCCTCGGCCCGCCCTTACCAGCGCTGGCTGGACCAGAACCTGGTGCGGCTCGACGATCTGCCCCGGCGCGATCCGGTGCGGCGCGACGAGGGCTCGCTGATCCAGCTTCAGCAGGTGTTCGGGCACACCCACGAGGAGCACCGGCTGCTGCTCGCGCCCATGGCCATCGACGGCAAGGAGGCTCTGGGCTCGATGGGCACCGACACTCCGCCCGCGGTGCTCTCGGACCGCAACCGGCCCATCTACGACTTCTTCAAGCAGCTGTTCGCGCAGGTGACCAACCCGCCGCTGGACGCCATACGCGAGGAACTCGTCACCTCGCTCTATGCCAGGGTCGGCCCCGAGGGCAACATCTTCGACCCGCAGCCGTCGTCGTGCCGCACCGTGCACCTCGACAGTCCGGTCATAACCGACGGGGAGCTCGCCCGGCTGGCGACCATCGACGGCCCCGACGGGCTGGGCGACTTCCGGGCCGAGACCCTGTCCGCGCTGTATCCCGTGTCCGAGGGCGGCGACGGCCTGCGCCGCGCCCTCCGGGAGCTGCGCCAGGCTGCGTCCTCGGCCATCGACGCCGGTGCCGCCATCCTCATCGTCTCGGATCGCGGCAGCGACGAGCGGCTGGCCCCCATCCCGTCGTTGCTGGCCACCTCCGCCGTCCATCAGCACCTCGTGGCCGAGCGCACCCGCACCCGGGTGGGCTTGGTGTCGGAGTCCGGGGACGCCCGCGAGGTTCACCATCTGTGCCTGCACATCGGCTACGGAGCCAACGCGGTGAACCCCTACCTCGCCTACGAGACCATCGCGGAGATGGTCGCCGAGGGCCTCCACGGCCTGGACCCGTCGATGGGGGTCGAGGCCGCCCACCGCAACTTCACCAAGGCCGCGTCCGCGGGCATCCTCAAGGTGATGTCCAAGATGGGCATCTCGACGGTGGCCTCCTACACGGGCGCCCAGATCTTCGAGGCCATAGGGCTGGGGCCCGATCTGGTGGACGAGTACTTCACCGGCACCACCAGCCGCCTCGGCGGCATCGGTCTGGAGGAGGTCGCGGCCGCGGTGGCGGTGCGCCACCGGCGGGCCTTCCCGGCGAACCCGACCAGCCGGGCCCATCGCACCATCGAGGCCGGCGGCGAGTACCAGTGGCGGCGCGAGGGCGAGTACCACCTGTTCAACCCCGAGACGGTGTTCAAGCTCCAGCACGCCACCCGCGACCGCCGCTTCGACATCTTCGGGGAGTACACCCGGCGCGTCGACGACCAGTCCAGCCGGCTGGGCACGCTGCGGGGGCTGTTCCGGCTCCGCGCCGGGGTGCGGCCGCCGGTGCCCGTCGAGGAGGTCGAGCCGGTCTCGGAGATCGTCAAGCGCTTCGCCACCGGGGCGATGAGCTACGGCTCGATCTCCAAGGAGGCCCACGAGACCCTGGCCATCGCCATGAACCGCATCGGGGGCAAGTCCAACACCGGCGAGGGCGGCGAGGACGCCGACCGCTACGTCCCGGACCCCAACGGCGATCTCAGGCGCAGCGCGGTGAAGCAGGCCGCGTCGGGACGCTTCGGCGTGACCAGCGAGTACCTGGTCAACGCGGACGACATCCAGATCAAGATGGCCCAGGGGGCCAAGCCGGGCGAGGGCGGGCAGTTGCCGGGCCACAAGGTGTACCCGTGGATCGCCAAGACCCGCCACTCCACGCCGGGCGTTGGGCTCATCTCGCCGCCGCCGCACCATGACATCTACTCGATCGAGGATCTGGCCCAGCTCGTCCACGACCTCAAGAACGCCAACCCCGCAGCCCGCATCCACGTGAAGCTGGTGGCCGAGGTCGGGGTGGGAACGGTGGCCGCCGGGGTGTCCAAGGCCCACGCCGACGTGGTGCTGATCTCGGGCAACGACGGCGGCACCGGCGCGTCGCCGCTCACCTCGATCAAGCACGCCGGCGCGCCCTGGGAGCTGGGGCTGGCCGAGACCCAGCAGACCCTGCTGCTCAACGACCTGCGGGACCGCATCGTGGTGCAGGTCGACGGCCAGCTCAAGACCGGCCGCGACGTGGTGGTCGCCGCGCTGCTGGGAGCCGAGGAGTTCGGTTTCGCCACCGCGCCGCTGGTGGTGATGGGCTGCGTGATGATGCGGGTGTGCCATCTCGACACCTGCCCGGTGGGGGTGGCCACCCAGAACCCCGAACTGCGCAAGAAGTTCTCGGGGCGGCCCGAGTTCGTGATCACCTTCTTCGAGTTCATCGCCGAAGAGGTGCGGGCCCTGCTGTCATCCCTCGGCTTCCGCACTGTCGAGGAGGCCGTCGGGCAGGTCGAGATGCTCGACGTTGCCGACGCCGTCGACCATTGGAAGGCCTCCGGCCTGGACTTGTCGCCCATCCTTCACCTCCCGCCGCTGGCGCCCGACTCGGTGCGCCACCAGCGCACCGAGCAGGACCACGGCCTCGACCGGGCCCTCGACCAGACGCTGATCCAGCTGGCCGAGGGCGCCCTCAGCGACAGCCGGCCGGTGACCATCGACATCCCCATCCGCAACGTCAACCGGACCGTCGGGACGCTGCTGGGCAGCGAGGTGACCCGGCGCCACGGGGCGAGGGGCCTGCCCGACGACACGATCGTGGTCAGCTTCACCGGGTCCGCAGGCACCTCCTTCGGCGCGTTCGTGCCCAAGGGAATAACTCTGCGCCTCGAGGGCGACGCCAACGACTACGTCGGCAAGGGCCTCTCCGGCGGCCGCATCGTCATCAGGCCCCCGGCCGACGCCAACTTCGCGGCCGAGGACAACGTCATCGCGGGCAACGTCATCGGCTACGGGGCCACCAGCGGAGAGATGTACCTGCGGGGCCTGGCGGGGGAGCGGTTCTGCGTGCGCAACTCCGGGGCCACCGCGGTGGTCGAGGGCGTGGGCGACCACGGATGCGAGTACATGACCGGCGGGCGCACGGTGGTGCTCGGACCGGTGGGCCGCAACTTCGCGGCCGGCATGTCGGGCGGCGTCGCCTTCGTCTACGACCCCGACGGCAAGCTGCCCGTCCGGGTCAATGCTGAGATGGTCGAGTTGGAGCCCCTCGACGCCGAGGACTTCGTGTGGCTGCGGCACCGGGTGGAGCGCCACCGCCACGAGACCGGCAGCGCAGTGGCGGCCCGGCTGCTGGCCGACTGGGCCTCGGTGTCTCGGAGCTTTCTGAAGGTGATGCCCAAGGACTACAAGCGGGTGATGCTTGCCGCCGAGCAGGCCCGGGCCGACGGCACAGACGACGTGGCCGCGGTGATGGCCGCGTCCCACGACTGACGCCATGAACATGAAGCTCGACTTCAGGGTGAGAGATAGCGGTGGCTGACCCTCGGGGCTTTCTCCTCCACGGACGGGAGCTACCGTCGCGCCGCCCCGTGCCGGTGCGACTCCGGGACTGGCGCGAGGTGTACGAGGACTTCCCCGAGGAGAAGCTTCGCCGGCAGGCGTCGCGCTGCATGGACTGCGGCATCCCGTTCTGCAACAGCGGCTGCCCCCTGGGGAACCTGATCCCGGACTGGAACGACCTCGTGCACCGCCGGCATTGGCGCCAAGCCATCGAGCGCCTCCACGCCACCAACAACTTCCCAGAGTTCACCGGCAGGCTGTGCCCGGCGCCGTGCGAGGCGGCCTGCGTGCTGGGCATCCACGAGCCGCCGGTGACGATCAAGCAGGTCGAGGTCGAGATCGTCGACCGGGCCTGGGCCGAGGGCTGGATCGCGCCCCGGCCGGCCGCGGCCCCCACCGGCAACAGCGTGGCCGTGGTGGGCTCGGGTCCGGCCGGGCTGGCCGCGGCCCAGCAGCTGACCAGGGCCGGCCACCGGGTGGTGGTGTTTGAGCGGGCCGACCGCATCGGGGGCCTCCTGCGCTACGGGATCCCCGAATTCAAGATGGAGAAGCGCCATCTCGAGCGCCGCCTGGCCCAGATGCAGGCCGAGGGGACCGAGTTCCGCGCCGGAGTGGACGTGGGCACCGACGCGACCGCGCAGGAACTCCAGACCGGCTTCGACGCGGTGGTGCTGGCCTGCGGGGCCACGGCCTGGCGGGACCTGCCCATACCGGGCCGGGAGCTGCGGGGCGTGTACCAGGCCATGGAGTACCTGCCGCCGGCCAATCGGGTCCAGGAGGGAGATCTTGACGAATCACCCATCTCTGCGGAAGGCAAGCGGGTGGTGATCATCGGCGGGGGCGACACCGGGGCCGACTGCCTCGGCACCGCCCATCGCCAGCAGGCCGCCTCCATCCACCAGTTCGAGATCATGCCCCGCCCGCCCGACGAGCGCCCCGACTACAACCCGTGGCCGACCTGGCCGATGATCTACCGGGTGTCGTCGGCCCACGAGGAGGGCGGCGAGCGCGATTTCGCCATCAACACCACCGAGTTCGTCGGCGACGGCGACGGGAACCTCGCCGCGCTCGCCACCGTGCGGGTGGAGCAGACCTTCCATGACGGCCGGATGAGCTTCGATCCGATCCCGGGCACCGAGGCGCACCTGCCTGCGGACCTCGTGCTGCTGGCCATGGGGTTCCTCGGTCCCGAGCGGGGCCCGCTCATCGAGCAGTTCGGGGTCGATCTCGACCCCCGGGGCAACGTGGCCCGCGACGACCGCTGGGCCACCAGCGCGCCCGGCGTCTACGTGTGCGGCGACATGGGGCGGGGCCAGAGCCTCATCGTGTGGGCCATAGCCGAGGGCCGGGCCTGCGCGGCCGCGGTGGACGCCGACCTCACCGGCTCGACCGAGCTCCCGGCCGTGGTAACCCCCGCCTCGATGCCCCTGAGGTAGCCGCAGGTGCGCGCTGGTGCTCAGCAGCGGCCGTAGATCGTGCGGGTTCCTATCGTCTCGATGGCGCAGAACGAAGACTCGACCAAGGCATCGGCTCTCAGGTCGCCGTCGGTGACCGAGTCGTTCGGTTCGGACCATGCGTCGAACTTGCTCGTCAGGAGCAGCCAGTCGGCAGCCGCGATGTCCGCGGCGAGGCGGCCGCCCTCGCGGTTCGCGAGTCCCGGGTTCATCTGCAGGTGGTAGGACCCGGGCTCGTAGTCCGCCATGAGGTGATACAGGTACGTCTCGGAGTAGTTGGTGCGAGCCAGCAACTCGGGGCCGACGAACACTCGGTCCCCGGGCGCGGCGACGGTGTCGAGCGCGACCAGGATGCCCTTGGTGTCGGCTGCATCCTCGAGGTCGTTGACCGGGATCGTTCGCCCCGCGTGGCTGATGGCTATGTCTTCGGGACGGTCCAAGAACGTGCGGTAGCCGGCGCGGCCCATGTGGTGCGGGGCAATCGCGATCAGGGCTCCTATGACCACCACCGCGGCCACACCGCCGGCGGCGCGCCAGTGAATGCGACAGGCGAGCGCAGTCGCCAGCGCCGGCAGAACGAGGACGGCCACGAATCTGACGTGGTTGTGGCTCGGTCGCTGGAGGAGTTGGGGGAGTGTTCCTGCCGCGAACAGCGCGAACGCGAGCAGCGCGCCGTTGCGGGATCGGCGGGCGAGCCACACCGCGGCGGCCGCAGCAACGAGAACGATCCAGAAGAGCGCGGCCAGTTGCGCGGCGTGATCGAGGCCGGGCAAGGGCTCCTGGCCCTGCATCGGGTCGTCTCCTGCAAAGAACCCGGCGCTCTCATGCCAGCCGGGCGGGATCGGAAGTCGACGCCCCGGCCGCAGTCTGAGTACAGGATCGACGATCATGCCCGCGAACACTGCCGACGGACCTGCAGTCAACAGGTGGGCGGCGTAGCCGGCGGCGCCCACCGACAGGCCGTACAGGAACCGTCTCGCCGACGCCCGGCCGGCGGCATGCACCAGTGGGCCGAGCCCGAGGGCGAGAGCGAGGACCAGGTCGGCGCGGAACAGCAGCGCGACCCCGGCCGACGCGCCGGCGGCTGCCCAGCGCCGGCGGCCTTCATCGGCATCCAGTGCGAGCGCGAGACTGGCGGCGCCGAAGGCGATCGCACCGATCCACGAATAGGCCATCAGGCCGAACGGGGCGATGATCGCCCAGGCCAGGGCGGTCGCGCCCGTCGCCACCCCCCACCCCCAGCGCCGAGTGATCCTATGGACAGCCCACAGCAGCAGCAGCCGGTACACCAGCCCGACGATGCGCTCGACCGCGATCGACGTGCCGAAGGCCAGGAATGCGGCCGCGGCCGCCCAGAGGTCGGCGGGCCCGTAGAGATTCTCGAAGTCCCCGTTCGGACTTCTCCCTTGGAGGATCAGCTCGCCCCCGACGAGAATCAGCCCCTCTTCCATCGCCTTGCCGTCGAACCGCATCATTGCCGGGAGTGGCAGGACGACCGCCACCAGCAGCACCAGCGCGGACAGAGGTTTGCGGTATCGGTGGGCAAGATCGGCGGCGGGATCCAGCAGGCGCACCCGGAGGCGGGGAGCGCTTCTGGCCCGTGCCGTCATCTCGTAGGACGCCCGGGCCGGGCGCGGGCTCGGGCGAGGCTGACCGCGTAGTCGGCGGCGAGGGCCAGGATGGCGGCCACGCCGAGAATGTGGACGGTCTCGAACCTGGTCGGCCACGAGAAGTCCGGCGGGTAGCGGAACCGGTACTGCTGGACCAGCACGAACAGCGCGGCGCATCCCAGCGAGAGGGCGGAGACCATCGGCGCGAGCCACCACAGGCGTCTGCCCCGTAGCGCCAGGATGACGACCACGCCCGCGGCCGGCGCCAGCACTTGCCAGTCGGGCAGGCTCAGCGCGGCGAGCGCGGTGACGGCTGCGGCCGCTGCGCCGGTGGCCGCAGCCGACGGCGCAACAGATGTCTCACCGTGCCAGGGCAGGCGCAGTATCGGACGACGGGGCTCCCATCGGGCCGGAGCCCGGCCCGGCCGGTCGGGTCGGCCCCTCCAGGCGATCAGAGCCGCGGCGGCCACCGCCAGAACCGAGAGGCGCAGCGCCCAGTCCACCAGCCTCTGGGGCGTCCAGCGCAGCTCCACCACCGCGGCCTGGCCCGCGGGCAGCAGCCAGCCGTTGGCGAACCCGTCGATCACCGTGGGCGGCCCCAGATCGGTGCCGTCGACGGTGGCATGCCAGCCCCGGTTGTAGCTCTGGCCCAGCACCAGCCAGCGGTCGCTGTCACGGGGGGGCACCCGCACGGTGTAGGCGGTGTCGCTGTGGCGCACGGCGTCCACGCGGCCGATGCCGTCGGCGGGCGGTGCGGCCAGTCGCGGGCCCTCCAACACCAGCTGATCGATGTCCAAGCCGGTCCGCGATCCGGGCGCGGCTGTGATCAGGCTCTCGGGAGGCCCCAGGTTGGCGGGGGCGCAGCCCTCGACTCTCAACTCCCGCCGGGCCAGGGCGTCGGCGGCGGAGCCGGTCACCCGCACCGGCACCGCGAGCCCGTCGACGAACACCAGATCCTCCCGGCAGCCGGTGTCAATGGCGCTAGTCGGGCCCAGCATCCGGCCCTCTGCGATGCGGACCTCGGCCACCGACACCGGCAGGGCCACGAACCCGTTGCTGTACCACTCCCGCGTGAGCCGCTCGTCGACGCTGTCGAACACGAGCCGCACGGTCGTGCCGACCCGTCGCAGGGGCACGGTCACGGTCGCGATCTCTCCGGGCAGGGCGGCCGCGGAGGCGGGGGAGAGGCCCAGATCGAAGGTTCCGGCGTCGCTGCCGTCCACCAGAACCTGCATTGTCGCCGGGGTGGAGTGCAGTTCATCGACCACAACGTCGATCTCGACCATCGGTGTGTCGAATGGTTCCGGCCCGCTCAGCTCGAGCCACTGGCCCGACTGGGGGCCGAAGCGACCGGTCCACGCAGTCGTCGGGTCGCCGTCGAGCACGGCCGATGCCCGGCTGGGAAGATCGCCCGCGAGGTGCCCCGAAGAGGATGCCGACACTGCGGCCGCGGCCGGCCGGATCCCGACGAGGGCGTCGACCAGCTCCGGGGGAGCGGTCGTGGCCAGCCGGGCTGTGCCGCTCACGGCGACCTCCAGGCCGGCCGCCAGCGGAACGGCCCTGACCATCCGCAGCTCCGGGTCGGTCCGCACCGGCTCGCGGGGGTCGGACCGCTGTCGGGTGAGGATCACGGTCACGCTGTGGTCGGTCAGGTCGCCGCCGATGCGGTCCAGCATCGCCCGCGGCGTGCGGATCACCTCCAACACCGGGCCGAGGCCCAAGTCGATCTCGGCGAACCCGACCGGCGCGACGCCGGAGTAGTTGGTCCGGCGGCCGATGCTGGTCTCGGTGATCTCGATCTCCAACACCGACGCGGTGAGCTGAAGGGGGACGCTTTGGCCCTCCGGCGCCCGCGACCGCGGGTCCAGGGCGACCGTGGCGAAGTGGCGCCCGTCGACGCGTATCGCGATCTCGGTGATGTGGCGGTCGGTCTCGGTCGTGTGGCCCTCGGGGCGTCGGAGGGGCTGCACCAGGCGCATCGATTCCACGAAGGCCGGCTCGGCCAGAGTGAGCCGGAGCCGCTCGCCCCGGGCCTCGCTGAACGCGGCGACCGCCCACGCCGTCTCGAGCGAGCCGTCGAGGGCGTTGTAGGGCCGGTCGTCGTTGGTGAAGCTGACCGGGTTGCCGTGGGCGCTGGCCTGGGCCGCGAGCGGGCCGCGCTGCTCGCTCACGGTGCGCACGTCGTCGGCTGTTCCCACGTGGGCCCGCACCGCGTCGTAGTCGAAGACGGCCATGCGGCTGTCGGTCTCGTCGTGCTCGAGGGGCTGCTCGGAGGCCTGCTCGGTGTGGCCCCGGTTCTCGCGCAGCATCCCCCAGCGCTGGGCCCGCCTCCGGTTGGTGTCGGTCACCACGATGTGCGCAGGGTGAGAAAGCACCATCTCCGCGAGCAGCGGATCGGCTGCCATGTCCGCGGCGAACACCACGGGCCGGTCGAGTTCGAGCACCCCGGCGCCGGCCGCGTCGACGATGCCGTCAGCATCACCCACCAGCACGGTGGCCCCTGCGACCGGCCGGGTGCGCACGACCGGCAGCGGATCCGCGACCTCGAAGCGGGTCACCGGCGCCGGGTGCGCGGGATTGACAGGGCGGGCCAGATGGATCTCGTCGATCATGGTCTGTTCGGGCCCGGCCACGTTGGGCACGGGATCGCCGAAGGACTCGGCCGGCCGCAGGCCCGGAACCCGATCGAGGAAGTCGGCCGTCTCGAGCGGTCTCGGGGTGCGGTATCGCTCGAAGATCAGGTCGGCGCGGTGCACGACGTCGCCCACCGACATCAGGCGGGCCACGGGCGCCAGGCTGTCGGGGTCGAGCGTCCCCTCCTGCATTCTGCGGTCCACCGCGCCCAGCAGCGACGCCGACTGCACCGAGCCGAACGGCACCAGCTCGCGGGCTGCGTACCCCCGCTGCATCAGGCCCGGCGTGATGGGGTCCACGGTGTTGCCCCAGCGGTAGGAGGCGAAGTCGGATCCGGGGATCTCCCATACCCGCGTCCCGCCGTCGGGGCCGCCGTCGACGTCGAGGGCGTCGGCCGCCTCCAGCCAGTAGCCGGGCAACTCCTCGGGCCGGTTGAGGTTCTCCTCGATCATCTGGATCCTCCACATGGCCGGGTTGTTGAGGATGACTCCAACCAGGATCAGCACGCCCGCGAACGCGCCGAGTCGGGGCAGTCGCCGCGACAGCCCGTTGACGCCGGCTCCCAGCAGGACCGCCATCGCCAGCGCCACCAGGGGAACGGCCCTCGGCAGCGAGCGCATGGCCAACAGCGGTCCGCTGCGGGAGTAGCGCTCGAAGAGCGATCCGAGCAGCGACGGGTCGTCGGGCGGGTGGAATCCCACGGCGACCAGGGCCCCGACCGCGGCCAGCAGCACGAAGTAGGCCCGATGGCGCCAGCGCACCAGCGCAGCCGAGCCCAGCGCCAGCACCGCCAGCCCGAAGCCCACGAAGATCAGCCACCCGCCCTGGGTGTAGGCGACGCTCGGCTCGATCCAGGCTCCGAGCTTGTCGTTTCCGTAGAAGAACCAGTACCCGAGGCTGCGCAGCACCTCGGGCGCGGTCGAGGCCACTGCCACCAATTCCCGGGTCTCGGTGTAGCGCAGTACGTTCAGGCTGTAGCCGCCCTGCACCGCCAGGCCGGCCATCCACCACAGCGACACGGCGATGGTGAGCACGCCGATGCGGACCGCGGCGGCCAGCGCCCGCCGCGGCCCGATGCCGCGGTCGGCGACGGCCGCGTGCACGAGCCACAGCACCGGTCCGAGGCCGGCCAGCGCCAGGCTGGTGGCGTTGACGCTGCCCACGGTGACGACGGTGAGAGCGAACAGCGCCGGATGGCGCCAGCCGCCGGTGCGGGCCGAGCGGACGGTCAGCCCGATCAGCCAGCCCAGCCCGGCCCAGGGCAGCAGCACGGCCGAGATGCGGGCGGAGTAGTTGAGCGCGTAGGGGCTCAGCTCGTAGGCGAGCATGGCGATCAGCAGGCCGGGGCCCTCGAAGCCGAGCGTGCGCAGCAGATAGCGGACCCCGAGGCCGGCCGCGACCAGCAGCGTGGCCACCCACAGGCGCTGGGCCACCCAGTCGGGCGTCCCCAGCGTGTCGAAGAACCAGTAGAAGGGGCCCATCGGCCACAGGAAGCCGATGTTCTGGTGCGTGACCGTTCCGAGGGCCCGGTCGGCGTCCCACAGCACGCCGGCCTGGCCCAGGAGCCGCCCCGGGTCCAGGTAGAGGTACGTCTTGGTGTCCGCGCCCACCAATCCGGGGCTGGAGGCCAGCAGCGGCCCGCAGGCGACGGCGACCGCCACCGCGATGGTCCACCGGGACCGGTGGCGCCACCAGGCCGCGGCCCGGTGCCAAAGCGTCATCGGTGTCGGCGGCGCACGTCGCCGGCCAGCACGGCCAGCGTGTCGTGGGCGGTTCGCTCCCAGGTGAGCCGGGCCGCCCTGGCCCGGGCCGCCGCGCCGAGCTGCTCGCGGTGCCCGGGGTGTCCGATGAGCCTCTCCAGGGCGTCGACGAAGTCGTCATCGCGGGCGGCGAGATGCCCGGTCTCGCCGTCGGCGACCGCGTCGGCGTGGCCGGCGATGTCTGAGACCACCGAGGGCGTGCCGCAGGCGGCCGCCTCGGTGATGGTCATCCCCCAGCCCTCGGCGGAGGAGGCGCTGACCAGCGCCCACGCCCGGTGGTACAGGGCGGCCAGAGCGTTGTCGTCGATGCGGCCCGCGAGCTCGCACCAGCCCTCTGCGCCCAGCCCGGCCACCAGTGCGGCCAGCCGGTCCCGCTCGGTTCCCGAGCCCGCAATCACCAGCCGGGCCGGGGCGCGCTCGCGCAGCCGAGCGACCACCCGGATCACCCGGTCGAACTCCTTGGACGGGGTGAGCCGGCCCACGGCCACCAGCAACGGCTCGGGATCTTTGGCTGCGGGGTTCGGCCGGAAGCGGTCGTCGACGCCGGGCGGCACCACGTGGACCCGCTCGGGCCGGAGGTGGAAGCGCTCCACCAGCAGGCGGCGCACCGACTCCGACAGCGTCACCACCGGGGTGCTGCGGTACAGCCTGGGCGCCAGATCCCGCTCGAAGATGCGGCCCGCGGCGGCGCGGCCCCGGGGCATGACCCGGTCCCACAGCTCGGTGTGGGGCTGGTGGATCCACGCCGCGCGCGGACCCCGGGCCCACGCCGGCGAAAGGAAGGGCATGCCGTTCCAGATCTCCACGAGCCCGTCCCGGATCCCGTGGAGGCCCGCGAGCTCGGCTAGAACGGCTCGGGGGAAGACCATGTAGCGCCCGCCGCGCCGGATCACCCGGTAGCCCGAACGGCCGGCAACCGAGGGCGAGCCGGCCGAGAGCGAGGTGCGCATCGTCACCTCGATGCCGGCCTCAGCCCACAGGCGGGCGACGCGGTCGGCGTGGATCTCGGAGCCGCCCGCCTCGACGTCGTCGAGGTCGCGCCAGGCCAGCACATGGATCCGGCGCAGCCCGGCCTCTGCGGCCAGATCGCCGATCTTGGCCACTGTCGCCACGGCGCCGGATCGTAGCGGCCAGGCCCTGGCCGGACTCTTCTGCACTCGCGGGCGGGCAGCCTTAGTTGCATCTCAGGAGTCAACAGGGTCAATCCCGCGGCTGCATTCGAGACGATCCACCCGTTCGCCGACGGCAACGGCCGCACGGGGCGTGCGCTCATGCACCTGATGCTGCGACGAAGCGGTCTCACGACCGGCTGCACTGTGCCGATCAGCTCCTCATTGGCGATGCGCCGTGTCGAGTATGTGGACGCCCTCAGCAGATCCCACGTCGCGTGCGGCATGACGGACCCCGAGCGGTCGGCCGCGCTCGGGCCGTGGCTGAGGTTGATGGCCGAGAGCGTCATCAACGCCGCGTCCTACGCTCGGCGCATCCTCGCTCACCTCTCCGACGTCAGAGATCGCTGGCGGGCCCAGGCCGCGGCGTCGGGCCTGCGCAAGTCCAGCGCCGCGCTGCGGCTGATCGAATTGCTGCCCCGCCATCCCGTCCTCACCACGCCGCATGTGATCGATCTGCTCGGCGCTGAGAAGCACACCGCGCTGCGCAGCCTCAACACGCTGCAGCGCGCCGGCATTCTGGTGCAGCGAAGCGCGGGCCGCCGCAACCGGGTATTCGAGGCCGAGGCCATCATGGACGCCTTCGCGTCGCTGGCGAGCGTCCGGCCGGGCGAGTCGGACATCCGGCTGCCCAGCCCGGCCTCGGACAGCCCCACAGCTCTGGCTCCCGGCCACTCGCAGCCACCCGCAGCTGAGCGCCGCTGCAACGCCAAGACCAAGCGCGGCGGCAGATGCAGACACCCGCGCCCGCGACCCGGCGGACGCTGCCCAGCCGGCCACGAGAGCCCCTGATCGCCTCACTCGGCAGGGTCTGGGCTCAACGGCCGACCCGCATCCTCCCTCAGGAGATCACCCAGACCCGGCCACCCCCTCCAGCCCGTCGCAGTAGGGACAACGTCTCAGGTTGTCACAACTAGTGAGCGGATCCAAAGCATGTCCAGTGCTCGGGCCTCGACCAACGTTGCCTGAATTGGGCTTGTGCGGCGGCGGTGCCGGCTTGTGCCCGTGAACCCGGGGGCGAGGGTTGCGGCGCGCAGGCCCGCGGCCGGGGTGCGGGCCGGCCGTTCAGGCCGACTGTCGGGGCGACGGGGCTGGGGAGGAGGCCTCGTCGAGTTCCTCGTGGTACTCCGACTCCACGTTGACGCTCCAGATGTCGTGGGTGGCTCCGAGCACGATGTTCTCCACCGCGAGCATGGCCGTGAACATGGAGTGGTCCTGGTTGTTGTAGCGGTGCATGCCGTTGCGCCCGACCGGCCAGACGTTGGAGGCGTTGGCCGCGAGCCAGGATCTGAGCACCTCGACATGGCGCTGGTAGCCCCGCGAGTACATGGGGTAGGCCTTGGGCATCCGAACCACCCAGCCGCCGGCCACCGCGTCGGCGGGCACCAGGCCCAGCGTCTCGAGCTCGCGGGAGGCCAGAGACACCAGATCCTCGTCGGACGCGGTCCACAGGTCGTCGCCCTCGAACACGAAGTACTCGAGCCCGAGGCAGGTCATGTCGTCGTCGGGCACCATGTGCGGCGACCACGACCGGAAGTTCTGCACCCGGCCCACCCGCACGTCGGGGGAGTGGATGTAGATCCAGTTGTCGGCGAAGGCGGCATCGGCCGGCACGGCCACAGCCACGGTCAGGAAGTCCCGGAAGTTGAGGCCGCGCGCGGCCTCCAACACCTCCGGCGGCGGCGCCGGGTCCATCGACTCCACCAACGACGGGAGCGGCATGGAGGAGATCACACTGCTGCATCCGATCTCCAGGTCTCCGCCGCCGGTGTGGACGACCACCGACTCCGCCCGGCCGCCGCGGTGGCGAACGGCGGCGACCCGGTGCTCGAGGAGCACCCGCGCGCCACGGTCGCGGACCAGGTCGGTGCAGCGCTCCCACATCATCCCCGGCCCGTGCCGGGGGTACTCGAAGGAGTCGATCAGGCTCGTGATCGACGTGGGCCGCCGTCGCGGCAGCAGCCCGTCGGTGACGGCCCGCAGCAGGTTCAGGTTCTTGATGCGCTGGGCCGCCCAGTCGCTCTGGATCTCGGTGGCGGGGACGCCCCACACCTTCTCGGTGTAGGTCTTGAAGAAGGTCCGGTACAGGCGCCACCCGAACTGCGCGGCCATGTACCCCTCGAAGGAGCTCTGGTCCTTGGGCGGCCGCAGCCGGACCCAGGCGTATGATGCCGCGCAGCGGAGGGCCTCCGCCGGCCCGAGGTTCGACAGGGCGTTGCGTATGTTCAGCGGGTAGTCGTAGAACTTGCCGCGGTAGTAGATGCGGCTCATGCGGGGGCGCACCAGGAAGTCCTCGGGGCCGAGGATCTCGTGCCACAGGTCCCGCACCGCGCCGACCTTGGTGAAGAACCGGTGCCCGCCGATGTCGAAGCGCCACCCGTCGCGCTGCGCTGTCTGGGAGATCCCGCCGATCTCGGAGGTGGTCTCCAACACGGTGCTGGCCACCCCGTGCTTGGCGAACTGGTACGCCGCGGTCAGCCCGGCCGGTCCGGCGCCGATGATCACCGGGCCGGCTGCGTCTGCGCTGTCACGGACCATCTGTGGCCGAGTCTAGGGTCCGGGGCGCGGCAGGGTCCGGGGCGCGGCAGGGTCCGGGACGCGACGAAGCCCCGAGTAGCCTCGCGGCTTTCGCCGCTCAACTTCTCGGGACTCCGAGTGCGCCTTCCCATCGACCGCATCCTCCCGGCGGAGTCTGCGGTGCTCCGAGGCCCAGTCCCGTATCCGGTCCTGTGCCCTGATCCCCGCCCCGGACGGCTCCGTGGCGTGAATCCGAATCATCCGGCAGTGCCCGTCGGCACCGTTTCGGGCTCCGGCTCCGACCCTCTCCCCGTCGGGATCGGACTCGATTCCGGTGCCTGAGCGACACCCTCGCCCGGAGGCGGTTCCGGCGACTCCCTCTCACACCCGGCGGTGTGTTCGGTTGTCTCCGGGCTTCCCGGCGAGGCGGTCCTCCCTCGGCTTCGCGGTCCTCATCCCCGTCGGGAATTCCTACCGCTCACCCGGAGCAGAACCTCCGTGTCCCCGGCTGACCCACCGGCTCCCGAGGGAACCGGCCTGGTTGGCTGGGTGTCCTCTGCGGACCGCTCGATTGACTCCGCTCCGCGGCTTCGGGCCGAGACCCTCAGCCGCCGGTTCAGTGTCGCTGTCGCTGCTCACGTCGGACGCTGCGCATCTTGGGGGATCCGCGCCGGGTTGTCAACCCCAAGACGCGAAATCCCCATCGAAATCCCGAGCATTCATGAGAAATCCCCAGAGAGAGTCAAGTTATGCACAGTTCAGTCACAACTTGACCCTCTCCGAGGGCGCCATGTGGCCTCTCAAGACCTCCAGTGACCGCGTTCGAGCATCACTTCGCGCAGCACCGCGGGCCGGTCCGTCATGATGCCGTCGACGCCCATGTCCAGCAGGCGGCGCATCTCCGCGGGCTCGTCGATGGTCCACACGTGGACTGCGATGCCGTGGCGGCCGGCCGCGGCCAGAACCCCGGGCCGCACGAGCGTCAAGCCCTTGGAACGGACAGGAACCTGGGCCGCGTGGAAGTCGAGGGAGCCCGGGGCCGGGAGGCGGGCCGACGCGGCCAGCAGACGGGCGATGCCGCGGGGCCCGGCGCCGACGCACAGCGCATCCCCGATGCGGCCGCGCACCCGCTGGGTGCGGCGGTCCGAGAACGAGCAGACGCAGACCCGCTCGACCGCATCGAGGCGCTGGAGCGCATCGATGAGGGGCTCGACCGCGGCGTCGCTCTTGGGGTCGATGTTCACTCTGGTGTCCGGCAACTCTGTGAGGAGCTCGTCGAGGCGCACGATCGGGTCGGTGCCGGCCACCCGAGCTTGCCGGACCTGGCTCCAGGTCAAGTCGCTGACGACGCCGCAGCTGTCGGTGACCCGGTCCAGGGCGTCGTCGTGAAAGGCCACCGCCACCCCGTCGGCGGTGGCGTGAACGTCGGTCTCCACATGGGTGTAGCCGAGGGACACGGCGTGGCGGAAGGCCCGCAGCGTGTTCTCCGGGAACTCCTCGGCCCCGCCGCGGTGAGCGAAGGCGATGGGCCCGTCCACGTCCAGGTAGGGATGGCGCGACATGGGAGCACCGTAGTGGGCGCAAGAGGGGGTGCGCCTGGTCGTCTCAACCGCCCGCGCCGACACCGCGCCAGCCAAGGCAGGTGGTTATCCACAGGAGTGCGCAGGGGGCGGTAGCGTTGTGCACATGCAGCGCCGTACCAAGATTGTCGCCACGATCGGCCCGGCCAGCGAGGACGAGTCCACGCTGCGGGACATGATCGCGGCGGGCATGGACGTGGTCCGCATCGGCTTGGCCCATGGAACTCTCGACGAGGCCGTCGAGCGCTTCCGGCGGGTCCGATGGGCCGCCGAGCAGGAGGGTCGCCCGGTCGGGATCCTCGTGGACCTTCCCGGTCCCAAGGTCCGCGCCGCCAACTTCGGCGAGGCCTCCACCGAGTTCCACTCCGGGAGTTCCGTGCAGCTGGTAGCGGGCCAGGACGCCTCGACGAGCGATGTGATCGAGGTCGACTACGAGGGGCTGCTCGACGATGTGCTGGTGGGCGACACTCTCGACGTGGGCGACGGGCGGGTCGTGCTCCACGTCGTCGGCAAGGACGCCACCGCCATGAAGGCCCTCGTGGCGCACGGGGGCGTGCTGTCGGGCTGTCCCGGCGTCCACATACCCTCGGACCGGCTCCGGATATCCACGCCCACTCCCGCCGACTTCGTGGCTCTCGACGCCTTCGTAGAGCTCGGCGTGGACATGGTGGCCATCTCGTTCGTGCGCTCCGCCCACGACATCCGCCGCGTCGGCACCGAGCCCCATCCGCGCGGTCCGATGCTGGTGGCCAAGATCGAGACCCGGGCGGCCGTGCAGAACCTGCCGGGCATCATCGACACCGCCGGAGCGGTCATGGTGGCCCGCGGCGACCTCGGGAGCGAGTGCCCCATCGAGGAGCTGCCCCATCTGCAGAAGCAGATCATCATGCAGTGCATCGCGGGCGGCCGCCCGGTGATCACCGCCACGCAGATGCTCGAATCGATGGTGACGCGCCCATCGCCCACCCGGGCCGAGGTCAGCGACGTGGCCAACGCGGTGTTCGACGGCTCCTCGGCTGTGATGCTCTCGGGCGAGACCGCTATCGGCATCGATCCCGTCAACGTCATTCGCACCATGGACCGGATCGCCAAGCGGGCCGACGAGGAGTTTGACTACGAGCTTTGGGCTGAGCGCCTGGCCGAGCTGCGCATGACCGACGACACGACCCACGACGCGGCCTCGATAACCGACGCCATGACCATGGCGGCGTGGCGGGCGGCGGACGGGCTGGGCATCTCCACCATCCTGGCCATCTCCGGCACCGGCTTCACCGTGCGGTCGATGGCCCGGTTCCGGCCCCAGGCTCGCATCATCGGCATGTCGCACAACGAGCGCGCCGTGCAGCAGCTCACGATGAGCTGGGGCACCACCCCGTTGCTGGTGAAGGACCAGGGATCCAACGATGAGATGGTGCGCCAGGCGGTGGAGGTGGCCCGCGACCGGGACTTCGTTCGCTCCGGCGAGGTCGTGGCGGTGCTGGCCGGCGCCGACAACCGGTCCCGCAGCGCCAACGTGCTGCGCCTGGAGCGCGTCCCCTAGGACGAAGAGCTCACGCGCAGTTGGGGTTGGCGTCGGCCGGAACGGTGACGTCCTGGCCGAACAGTTGGCACGAGCATGTGTCCACGCAGTCCTGAAGATGGGCGCGCTGCAGCCACAGGCTCGCGGCCAGCGCCCCGATGAGCACGACCAGCACCATGCGCAGCAGGAGCTTGCGGACCACGCGCATCACCAGCACCGCGCCGATCGCCAGTACAACCATCGCGCCGAGGATTATCTGCTGGAGCGACTCGGCGTCGACCCAATCACTTATCATCGGCGCGCAGGGTACCTGTAGCCTCGGCGTCTATGAGTGACGCTCCGATCTCCCTGCAGTCGCACGGTCCGCCCGAGACGGTGCTGGACCCCGAACCCTCCGACCTGCGGGCCGCGCTGGCTGCGGCGGCCGCGAGCGTCGACGCCGTTGCCGCGTTGGGAGCGGTCTGCGAGCGCTGGCCGGGCAGCCTGGATGCCTGGGCCGCCCTCGGCGAGACGCTGGAATCGGGCGACGCGACGCCGGCTTTGGCCTACGCGGCATTCCGCGCCGGCTATCACCGAGGTCTGGACCGCCTGCGGGCCAGTGGCTGGCGGGGCTCCGGCTACGTCCGTTGGGCCCATCCGTCCAACCGCGGGTTCCTGCGTGCCCTGAGCGGACTGCAGCGCGTCGCCGCCCGTATCGGTGAGGCCGACGAGGCCGAGCGTTGCGGGCTGTTCCTAGTCCAGCTCGACCCCTGCCGGCCGCCCCCGCAGACGGTGGTCAGCCCGGGCATCGAGTCGTCCCCGGGCATCGAGTCGTCCCCGGGCATCGAGTCGTCCCCGGGCGTCGAGTCGTCCCCGGGCATCGCCCTCTGAGCGGATCCGGGTGGGGGAGTCCGTGCCCGCGATCGGTCGGTGCATGGGCGCGGTGCTCGCAGGCGGGACCAGCACGAGGATGGGCGCGGACAAGGCCTTCATCGAGATAGACGGCGTGCCCATGGTGGCCCGTGCCGCGGCGGCCCTGACCGCCGCGGGAGTGGCGGCTGTGCTGGTGGTCGGAGGCGACGAGGCTCGCCTGGGCGAACTCGGACTGCCGGCCGTTCCCGACCGCCATCGGAGAGAGGGGCCACTGGGAGGCGTCATAACCGCCCTCGGCGCCCTCGATGCGGTCGAATGGTTGGACGGCGCCGCCCTCGAGGCGGTCGAATGGTTGGACGGCGCCGCCCTCGAGGCGGTCGTGACGCTGCCCTGTGATGTGATCGAGCCCGACGCTGCCGCGGTGCGCTGCGTGATTGACACGCTCGGGGACCCTGCCGGCGCGGCGCCCGAGGCTGACTTGGTGGTCCCGCTGGGTTCCGGCGTCCCCCAATGGATGCACGCCGCGTGGCGGCGGCGCTGCCTGTCAACCTTGTCGGAGGCGTTCGCCAGGGGAGTGCGAGCCCCCAGGGAAGCGGCGCAGCAGCTGCGCACCGTCGAGGTCGAGATCCCCGGAGCGGGCTGGTTCAAGGACGCAGACCGTCCCGAGGACCTTCCCGGCGGCGCCCGGCCCGGTCGCGGTTGACTGCGGCGGCCGCCGCGCGGACGGGCATCGCTGGAGCGCGCTCATCGGAACACTACGATTAGGGGCCGCAGCCGAGCGAGGAGCGCGGATGGAAGGCGCCGACATACCGGAGATCGATGTCGACGAGCTTGACCGTCGTCGGGCTGCGGGTGCCGCGGTCTTCGATGTGAGGGAGCCCGACGAGTACGAGGAGGTCCGCATACCCGGCGTGGTGCTGGTGCCTCTGGCGTCGGTTCCCGATTCTGTGGAGGAGTTCCGCGCCGCCGCGGCCGGCGCGGCGGTGTGCGTGGTGTGCGCCGTTGGGGCCAGGAGCGCCCAGGCCGTCGGGTTCCTGCGGGCCCGCAGCGTCGACGCGGTCAATGTGGCCGGCGGCACCAACGCCTGGCACCAGTCGGGCCGACCGGTCGAGACGGGCCCCGCGCCGGCCTGACGGAGGCAGTTGGGAAACTACCGCTACATCGACTCCGACGCCGGGTTGCGCGCCGCGGTGGCGGCGCTGTGCGGCGAGCCCCGATTCGCCCTGGACACCGAGTTCCACCGGGAGCGCAGCTACTGGCCCGAGGCGGCGCTGATCCAGATCGCCTGGCCCGGCGACCTGGTGCTGATCGACCCGCTGGCCGTCGATGTCCGGCCCTTCTCGGAGGTCCTCTGCGGAGGCGGCCTGATGGTGGCCCACGCCGCCAGCCAGGACCTCGAGGTCCTCGAGCGCTGCTGCGGGGCAGTCCCGGCGCGCATCTTCGACACCCAGATAGCGGCTGGCTTCCTCGGCCGGGGCACGCCGGCGCTGTCATCGCTGTACGAGAGCGAGATCGGCTGGAGGCCCCCGAAGGCGGACCGGCTCACCGACTGGCTGGTGCGGCCGCTCAAGACCTCGCAGCTCGAGTACGCGGCCGGCGACGTGATGCACCTGCTGGAGATCCACGACAGGATGGCGGCACGGCTCGACGAGCTGGGCCGGGTGGACTGGGCCGAGGCCGAGTTCGGTCTGCTCTTGGAGCGCAGCCGCCGCGCCCGGCGGCCCGAGGAGGCCTGGAGCAGGCTCAAGGAGGTCCGGCACTTGAGGCGCCGCGACCTGCCCGTGGTCCGGTCGGTGGCGATGTGGCGCGAGCAGCGGGCGGCCAGGGTCAACCAGCCTGTCCGCCACGTCCTACCCGACATGGCCGTCGTCTCCATAGCGCGGGCCGCGCCCCGCACGACCGAGGATCTGGCCGCGGTCCGAGGCGTCGGCGAGGGCGTGGCCCGGGGGCGGCTGGGGCCCGCGATCCTCAAGGCCGTCGCCGACGGGCTCGCCTCAAACTGGCGGCCGCCTCCGGCGCGCCCGGCGCGCTCCGACCATGCAGAGCGCCTCCGTCCCGCGGTGGGCCTGGTGACCTCCTGGGTGAGCCAGCTCGCCCGCGAGCGCATGATCGAGCCTTCGCTGCTGGCGACGAGGGCCGACATCGAGGCCCTGATCCGCGGCGACCCGGACGCCCGGCTGTCGCGGGGGTGGCGCTCGGAGATCGTGGGCGAGCCGGTGCGGCGCCTTGTCGAGGGCGAGGCCGCGCTGGCCTTCGACGACGGCCAACTCGTGCTCGAGGAGCGCAGCCGCCGGCCGATGGCGTGACGGCGGTGAGGATTGGCGGGATCCCCGACACGGCCCGCGAGCGCGCGTGGCCCTGTCGCTCCCGTCCGGTACACTGGAGTCCCTGCGAAATCGTCAAACCGGGAGTTGGGGCCGTGAAGAAGGGTCGACACCGAAGGTATGAGGACGCCCGCAAGTTTAAGCGCTCGCAGGTGGACGACCTCCAAGGGCTGATCAAGTCGTTCGACGAGCCGGACGACTACGTGAAGCCCGAGCACGCGGCGTGGGCCGCGGAGTTCGAGGACGAGGAGCTCGCCGAGGCGGAGTTCGGGGCCGACGACGACTGACAGCACCAGTCAGCCGCTCCGGCCGGGGATTACCCCTCGGTCTCGTCCAAGATCTCCCCGAGCCGCACGACGTCGTCCTCGGTGACCACGCCAATGAAGTTGCCGGCGCTGTCGGTCACGGCCAGAACCTCGATGTCAGCGCCCTCCATGGCCACTACGGCGTCGCGCACTGTCCACGACGGCGAGCCCGCGGGAAGGTCGGTCGTCATCATCGACTCGACCGTGGTGGTCTCCCACTCTTCGCGGCTGACGGTGGACAGTTGGGACAGCTGGGCCATCCCCAGATAGGCGCTGCCGGACACGACCGGCACCACCCGCTCGCGCCGGCCGAGAACGTGCATGTACACGAACTCCGAGACGGTGGCGTCGGGCGGGACTGTCAGCACGTCGGTGGTGAGTATGGAACTGAGGGGAAGGGTGAAGCGCTGCTCGAGGTGGCCCATCCGCTTGGATCGCTGGTACTCCACGACCGAGGACGGTCCGCCCACCACCTGGCTGACGGCGGCCGCCACGAGGGCGGGCACCACGAACGCGGCCGCGCCGGTGGACTCGGCCACGAACATCACCGCCGCGATGGGCGCTCGATAACCGGCGCCCAGGAAGGCCGCGAGGCCCAGCGTTGCGTAGAGGCCGGTTGCCTCCGCGTCCAGAGCCACGCCCACAAACTGTCCGACGATCACCCCGAGGGTGGCCAGGGGGATGAAGAGTCCGCCGACGCCGTCGCCCAGCACGGTGGCCAGCGTGGCCGCGACCCTGATCCCGAACAGCAGCGCGATCAGCTCCAGGGCGTCCTGCTGAACGACCCACTCCATGGCGTTGATGCCGGGTCCGAGGCTGAGGACCTCGTCGAAGGCGACGTCGGCGAGCAGCGCGAGGCCCGCCATGGCTGCGGCGGCCACGGCGGCCCTGCGGGGCCATGAGATGGTGTGGGTGGCGTGTTTGGCCTGGCGCACCAGCCAGGCGAAGCCCCGCCCGCCGAGACCCGCCGCGATCCCCAGGATGAGCGCTCCCAGCAGATCCCCGATCTCGACATCGAGCACCGAGGCTCCGTCGGGGCCGATGCCGCCCTCGCCCAGGAACGGGACCACCGGCGTGCTGCCGACGAGGAAGACGAAGGTCACGTAGCTTGCCGCGGACGCGATCAGCGACGGCAGCAGCGCCTGGGGGGTCACGTCGTCGCGGTAGGGGGCCTCGATGGCGAAGATCACCCCGGTGGCCGGTGTCTTGAACACGGCGGCCACGCCGGCCGCGGCCCCGGCGGTGAGCAGTATGCGAGCCTCGTCGCGCCGGAACAAGCGCCCCAGGCGCTCATGGACGAACAGCCCCGTCGAGGATCCGGCGTAGATCGACGGGCCCTCGAGTCCCACCGCGCCGCCGCTGCCGATGGTGGCGATCCCGGCGAGCAGCTTGGCCGGCAGGTACCTGATGGGGATGCGGGGCTGGCGCTCGTGGAAAGCTCTGATGTACTCGTCGGAGGTTGATCCCGAGGTGCCGCCCCCCACCGTGCGCAGCACCAGCTTGGAGGCCGCGATGCCCAGCACGGGGGCCAGCGCAAGCACCGCCAGGTGCTGGTCCAGGACGCGCTCGAGCACAACGTTGACGGCCACCGTCTCAAATGCGGCCACAAGCAGGGCCACGATGACGCCGGTGGCCGCCGAGGCGGCCAGCAGCCGCGGGTTGCGAGCCGCTCTGAAGGTCCTACTGAAGCGCTGCATCCGCTAGGACGTTGATATGGTGTCAGGCATGGCTGATAAGCGTCATGATATTTCAGATCGGTTGTCTGTGATCGCTGAGGAGATCGCGGATCTGGCCCTCGAGAGTCTGCGGGGTTCCATCGAGGCTGGGGAGACGAGGCTGTCGGACGAAGAGAAGCGCCTCACCCGGGCCCGGCGCTCCGTCGAGAAGGCGGTCTACCTCCTGCGATCCGGTCCGCCGCCGCCTGAGTGAGCCCTCGCTGTCTCGACCTCACGCTAGTGGACGCCGCGGCCGGCTCCGCTCGGCGAGCCGCGCACGCGCTTCATCACCTCCGCCACCACAGCAGCCGACGCGGTCTCCGCGTCGATGGCGAACGTGTCGATGCGCATCTCAGGATCGGTGGGCGCCTCGTAGGGGGCGGAGACGCCGGTCACCTCGGCTATGGCCCCGGCCCGGGCCCTGGCATAGAGGCCCTTGGGGTCTCGCTGCTCGCAGACCGACAGGGGCGCGTCCACGAACACCTCCACGAACGAGCCGTCGGGATGGAGGCTCCGCACCCGGTCGCGGTCGCGGCGGTAGGGCGAGACGAACGACGCCAGCACCACCGCGCCGGCGTCGCACAGCAGCGCGGCCGCCTCGCCGGCCCGGCGGATGTTCTCGGCCCGGTCCTCGGGGAGAAGCCCAGGTCCTTGCTGACCCCCAGACGCATGTTCTCGCCGTCGAGGCGGACCGTGGTGCGGCCCCGGTCGAACAGCTCGCGCTCGAGCGCCGAGGCGATCGTCGACTTGCCCGCGCCGGTGAGTCCCGTGAGCAGCACCGTCACCGGGCGCTGCCCGAGTCGCTCGGTCCGCTCGGAGCTGCTGACGGAGCTGCGCTGGCGCTCGAGGGTCGGCCCCGGCTCTGCCTCCCAGCCTGCGCCGGGCGCCGCGGCCGCGATCATGCCCGCGGCCACCGTGGCGTTGTCGGCCCCGTCGATGAGGATGAACGAGCCGGTGGTCCGGTTCTGGGCGTAGGGGTCGAAGATCAGCTCGGTTTCGGTGCGGACCGTCGCCCTGGCGATGTCGTTGAGCCCCACCGCGGCGGCCGGGACCGACTCGAGCGTGTCGAAATCCAGACGGCTCATCACCTCCGACACCCGGCAGCTCATGGTCTGGCCCCCCTGCTGCAGCAGGTACTCCCCGCCCACCACCAGGTCGGCCTCCGACATCCACACGATCGTGGCCGTCAACTGCCGGCCCCGCTGGGGCGCCTGGGCCAGATCGACGATCACGTCGCCCCGTCCGATGTCGATCTCGTCGGCGGTCGCCACGACCACGGCCCGGCCCGTCTCGGCCTCGTCGAGGTCGCCGTCGAAGGTCACGATCCGCTCGATGGTGGTCGTTCGGCCCGAGGGTTCCACCTGAACCCTGTCGCCCGCCCGCAGGGTGCCCTCGCACACGGTGCCGGCGAAGCCCCGGAATCGGTGGTCGGGCCGGATCACGAGCTGCACCGGCACCACCTCGATGCCCTCGGCCGCGATGTAGTGCCACACGTCGAGCTCGGTCCAGTTGCTCAGCGGGAACACCCGGATGCTCTCGCCCGGGCCGACCCGGCCGTTGTAGTGGTTCCACAGCTCGGGCCGCTGGTTCTTGGGGTCCCAGCGGTGGTGCCGGTCGCGGAAGCTGAAGATCCGCTCCTTGGCCCTCGACGGCTCCTCGTCGCGCCGGGCCCCGGCGAAGGCCGCGTCGTAGCGGCCCGCGTCCAGCGCCTGCTTGAGGGCCTGGGTCTTCATCACGTCGGTGTAGTGCAGCGATCCGTGGTCGAAGGGGTTGATCTGCGCCTCCACGCCCTCGGCGTTGGTGTGCACCACCAGATCGAAGCCGATATGGCGGGCCATCCGGTCCCGGAAGGCGATCATCTCGCGAAACTTCCAGGTCGTGTCCACATGCAGCAGCGGGAACGGGATCGGGGCGGGGTGGAAAGCCTTGCGGGCCAGATGGAGCATCACCGAGCTGTCCTTGCCGATCGAGTAGAGCATCACCGGCTTGCGGAACTGGGCGGCAACCTCGCGGATGATGTGAACGCTCTCGTCCTCGAGCTGCTGGAGGCGATCCCCCCTCCGGCGGCCGGGCGCGCCCAGCACGGCCGCTCCCGCTCCCGCTCCCGGCCCCCGGTGGGGCCGGCTACCGGCGGTGGGTTCGGGAACGGAGCAAGTCGGCCTTGTCACCCAGCACCTCGAGCAGCTCGTCGAAGCTCTTGGTGAACGCGGCGACGCCCTCGTCCTCGAGTTGGGCCGTGACCGCGTCGAGGTCCACGCCCACGGCTGCGAGCCGCTCCAGCACCCGCGTGGCCTCGTCTAGCCCGGCGGTGAGCGTGGGCTCGACCGCGCCGTGGTCCACGAATGCCTCCAGGGTGGCGTCGGGGAGGGTGTTCACCGTGCCCGGGCCTATCAGCTCGTCCACATAGAGCGTGTCGGGGTAGGACGGGTCCTTGGTCGACGTGCTGGCCCACAACAGCCTCTGGGGTCGGGCGCCACGGGCGGCCAGGGCCTCCCAGCGGGGTCCCGCGTAGAGCCGCTGGAAATGCGCGTAAGCCAGCTTGGCGCCGGCGATCGCGGCCCGGCCCCGCAGTCGCAGCGCCTCGGGGGTGGCGATGGCGTCAAGGCGCCGGTCCACTTCGGTGTCGATCCGGGACACGAAGAAGGAGGCCACGCTGGACACCGTCGACAGGTCGCCCGCGGCCCCCTCGAGGCCCGCGATGTAGGCCTCAGCCACATCGAGGTACCGGTCGATGCCAAAGATCAATGTGACGTTTATGCTCCGGCTCTCAGAGATCATCCGGGCGATGGGCTCCAGGCCCTCCGCAGTGCCGGGGATCTTCACGTAGAGGTTGGGTACGGCCAGCCGCTCGTGCAGGCCGCGGGCAGCAACCTCGGTGGCCGCGGCGTCGCGGGCGAGGTCGGGTGCCACCTCCACCGACACGAATCCGTCGAGCCCCTCGGACGCGTCGTAGACGGGACGCAGGATTGCGGCCGCCGCGGCGATGTCCGAGGTGACCAGGCGCCAGTACGACGACTCGACGTCGAGCCCGTCGGCGATGGCCGACCGGAACTCGTCGTCGTAGTCGGCGCCCGAGGCTATGGCCTTCTGGAAGATCGACGGATTCGACGTCAGGCCCCTAACCCCCCGGCTGACCCAGTCGTGCAGATCCCCTCCGGTGATCCAGCCTCGCCGGATGTTGTCGAGCCAGGGACTCTGCCCACACTGCTCGTAGAGGTCGTGCAGCCTGGTGGTCGCATTCATCTTGGGGCCCTCCTCGTCGGTCTCACCGCGCGGCCCGCGCCAACGCGCCCTCCAGCAGGGCCCGCGCCCTGCCGGCCACATTGGGGGCGGAGATGCCGAGCTTCTCCATCACCACTGCCCCGGGCGCCGACGCGCCGAAGCGGTCGATGCCCACCGCGTCGTCGGTCCAGCGGCGCCAGCCCATGGTGCTGGCAGCCTCCACCGCCAGCGACGGCAGGTCGGGCCGCAGCACGCGGTCCTGCTCGGAGTGGGGCTGCTCGGCGAACAGCTCCCACGACGGCAGCGAAACCACCCGGGCCGAGATGCCGTCGGCGGCCAGGAGGGCCGCTGCGTCGCAGCACACCGACACCTCGCTGCCCGTTCCCACCAGCGTCAGGCCGGGCTCGTCGGGCTCGGAGATCGCATAGCCCCCGGCCGCGACCGCTTCGGCGCTGGTGCCTTCGAGCACGGGCACTCCCTGGCGGGTGAGGATCAACGCGGTCGGCCCGTCCGACTCCACTGCCAACCGCCATGCCCCCACCGTCTCGGTGGCGTCGGCGGGCCGGATGACCCTGAGGCCCGGTATGGCTCGCAGGGAGGCCAGGTGTTCCACGGGCTGGTGGGTGGGGCCGTCCTCTCCCACGCCCACGGAGTCGTGGCTCCACACGAAGACGACCTTGGCCTGCGACAGGGCGGCGAGCCGGACGGCAGGCCGCATGTAGTCGGCGAACACCAGGAACGTGCCCACCACCGGGATGGCGCCGCCATGCAGGGCCATGCCGTTGGCGATCGCCCCCATGGCGTGCTCGCGCACTCCGAAGTAGATCTGGCGGCCTCCTCGGCCGCGGGCGGAGAACACTCCTGCGTCGGCCATGGCGGTGCCCGTACTGCCGGTCAGGTCGGCGCCGCCGCCGACGAGCCCGGGAACGACCGGCAGCAGGGCCTGCAGGGTGACGCTGGAGGCCTTGCGGGTGGCTACCGACGGGCCCGGCTCCCATGACGGCAGGGCGTCATCCCAGCCGGGGCGGCCCGTTGCGGCCAGACACGCTTCCAGGCCGGCCCGGTCGCCCTCGAAGGCCGCGACCCGCGCCTCCCAGGCGCAGCGCTCGTCTCGGCCCGCGATCCCCGCGTCGCGGTAGTAGTGGAGCACTTCGGAGGGCACGTGGAACGTCGCGTCGGTCGGCAGTCCGAGCAGGGCCTTGGTGGCCGCGATCTCCTCGTCGAAGATGGCGTAGCCGTGCCCGGCGGGCGTTCCCGCCGTTCGGGGAGCGGGCGCGGCGATCACCGATCGCACCACCACCACCGACGGGCGATCCTCTACCGCCGCGGCGCGGCGCAAGCCGGCTTCCAGCGCGTCGAGGTCCTCGGCCGCCTCGCCGAGCTCGGTGGTGTGCCAGCCGTAGGAGCGGAAGCGGGCCGCGGCGTCGTCGGAGAGCGCGAGGTGGGTGCCGCCGTCGATGGTGACCTCGTTGTCGTCGTAGACGACCACCAGCCGGCCCAGGCCCAGATGGCCGGCCAGGGAGGCCGCCTCGTGGCTGATTCCCTCGGACAGATCGCCGTCTCCGGCGATCACGAAGGTGCGGTGGTCGCAGATATCGGAGCCGAAGCGGGCCCGCATCTGGCTCTCGGCGATGGCCATGCCCACCGCGTTGGCCAGGCCCTGTCCCAGCGGCCCGGTGGTCACCTCGACGCCGGGAGTGCAGCCGGCCTCGGGGTGGCCCGGCGTGGGCGAACCCCACTGCCGGAAGTTCTGCAGGTCGTCGAGCCCCAGACCGTGGCCCGTGAGGTACAGCATGGCGTACTGCAGGATCGAGGCGTGGCCCGCGGACAGCACGAACCGGTCTCGATCGGGCCAGTCCGGCCGCTGGGCGTCGTAGCTCATGATCCGGGTCCACAGGACGTGGGCCAGCGGGGCCAGGGCCATGGCCGTGCCCTGGTGGCCCGAGCGCGCCGCGTGGGGCGCGTCCATGGCCAGCGCCTTCGTCACGTTGATCCCGAGACGCTCGATGGAAGTCACAAGTCCTCCGACCGTTCGCTGTCCGGACGCTCGCGGCCCACCATAGCTACTGCCGCCGGGGGGTGGGGGGAGTCGAAGCTCGGGACAGTTGGAGCCCCGTCCTCGAAGGATTTGTTGTACGGGGTGGCCGTGAGGGTGGGGGGAGTCGAAGCTCGGGACAGTTGGAGCCCCCTCATGGAGTGGGAGGCAGCAGCGTGTAGGGGACGGTGATCACCGGCCCCGCGTCTATGCGGGCCCGAGCCTCGACCGTGCCGTAGTCGGTGAACTCGAGCTCGGCCCGAACCAGGCGGTAGTTGAACTTGCCCGGCTCCACCTGAAGGGGCTGCACGTTGCGGGCGATGCGCTCATCGCCCCGGAAGTAGGACACCTCCAGCGCGCCACTGCCCGACTGGTCCGGCGCGCAGCGCACGATCACCACCAGATGAGGCGCCCAGACCAGCGGGACGTCCTGGGGGGCCGCGGCCGAGAACTGCACCCCGGTGAGGTCGATCCGGGTCGAGGGCCCCGGCGCCTGGCGGAGTTCGATGTCGTCTATGAACAGGGCGGCCACGATGTCCATGCTTGGCTCCTGGGCTCGGGTCGGGTCGCTCGACGCTACCGAATCACGGTGCCGGCCGCGGATGCGGGCCCCGCCCGCGGTTGCTCCGGCGTACGATGCTGGCGATGCGTCGCATCCTGGTGTCGATCCTGCTGGCCGTCCTGCTGACCACCGCGGCGGGGTCCTACGTACAGGCCCGCCGCAGCGATGCCTCCGCCGACCCGGGATGGATCGAGGACGCCGGTCCTCCCGCCGCGGTCGTCGGGACGCCGCTGCTCAGCGTGCGCCGGACGCCGTCCTGGCTGTCGGCGCCCGTGACCGAGGCCCGCCTGATCGAGAGGCTCTCCGGCGTGGTGGCGCTGCCGAGCGCGCCGCCGCAGACGTGCCTGTCCGCCTACCGCGACTCAGAGCCGGTCGTGCGCGAGCAGGCCGACGCGCTGCTGGTTCCGTCCTCTCTGATGAAGATCGTCACCGCGGCCGCGATCCTTGAGATCGCAGGACCGGCGGCCACCTACACGACCGAGGTCTTCGTCCGGGCCGACGCGCTGGACGCGGCCGCCGACGGCGCGCTGGTGGGCGACGTCTATCTGGTGGGACGGGGCGATCCGGTCCTGGCGACGCTGGCCTACGTCCGGCGCTTTGACGAGCCCATAGTCCACACCGACTTCACCGAGTTGGCGGTTGAGGCGGCCGCAGCCCTGAGGGAGCGGGGCATCGTCGCCGTGGAGGGAGGAGTCGTGGCCGACGAGTCCCGATTCCCCGAGGCGGAGCGTGACTACGCCGCCCAGTTCCCCCAGCCCGGCGCCCGGCCCGTCTGGAAGGCGTCCTACGTCAGCGAGAACCAGGTCGGTCCGCTCTCCGCGCTGCTGCTGAACGACGGCTACGTCTCCTTCCCGCCGTCGGCCGACTTCGCCGGCCGGCGCCAGAACGTGCGGGCGTCCGACCCCGCCCTCCATGCGGCCCAGGTACTGGGCGGATTGATCGAGGCCCGGGGCGTCCGCGTGTCCTCCGACGCCCTCAAGGGGACTGCGCCGCCGCCGTCGGAGCTCCGCTCGCTGGCCGTCGTCGAGTCGCCTCCGATGGCGGAGATCGTCGCCCGCATGCTGCGCCGCTCCGACAACACCACCGCCGAGATGCTGCTCAAGGAGATCGGCCGACGATTCTCGGGCTCGGCCCGGGCCGAGGCGGTGACGGGCGTGCGTGACGTGCTGGAAAGGCAGCTGGAGGTACAGACCGCCGGGATCGTCATCGTCGACGGCTCGGGCCTGTCGATCCACAACCGGCTGACCTGCGACCTGATCGCCGATCTGCTGCTGCGGGCCGGGCCGGACTCGGCCCTGGTGACGGGCCTGGCCGTGGTGGGGGAGCGCGGGACGCTGCGAGACTGCGACGCCGGCCTCGCGCCCGCTGTCGGCGCCGGCACCGGCCCCGAGGCGGAAGGCGCCCCGTCCAGCACGGTGTGGGCCAAGAGCGGAACCCTCAACGACGTCTCCGCCCTGGCCGGCGTGACCGTCGCCCGCAACGGCGACGTGCTCACGTTCGCCCTGATCTCCAATCGCGAGGGCCTCATCTTCGATCTCGGCTTCTGCAACGACCTGCAGCGGGGCCTGATCGCGGCCGCGGCCGGCCATCCCTACGGGCCGTCCTCGGCGGACGCCGCGCTGCACCCGCTGCCCGCGGTCGCGCCGGTCGTCGACGAAGCCGTCGACTCCGCCGGCGGGTAGCCGCGGCCTGTAGACGGCATGGCCACTGCGATGTTCGCGCTCCAGTCGGTGCTGCTGCCCGGCTCGCCGCTGCCGCTGCACGTCTTCGAGCCCCGCTACGCGGCCATGCTCGACACCGTCATGGGGGGCGACGGGGAGATGGGCGTGGTGCTGATCGAGCGGGGGCGCGAGGTCGGGGGCGGCGATGTTCGGTGCGACGTCGCCACCATGGCCCGCGTGGTCGAGGCCCGGCGGTTGGCCGACGAGAGGCTCCTGGTGATGGCACTGGGGGACCGCCGCATCCGGGTCCGGCGGTGGCTCCCAGACGACCCTCACCCATGGGCCGAGACCGAGGACTGGCCCGACGAGCCAGAACCCGCCTCGACTGGTGCCCCGGAGCTCATAGACGAGCTCACGGGACTCGTCACCGAGGCCCGCAGCCTGGCCCTCCGCCTCCAGTTGGGACCGTTGGCGCAGGCTGAGTCGCCCGTTCCCGTCGATCTCGGCCGCGACCTCGCCCGGGCCGCCTACCGGGCCGCGGCCCTGGCCCCGCTCGGACCGCTCGACCGGTTCGAGGTGCTGAGCACCCCAGCAGCCGGAGAGAGGCTCGTGGCGGCGCACCGCCTGGTTGCCGACGCCACCGAGCTGCTGCGGGCTCGGATCGATCTCGGCAGCGGGTAGCGTCAAGAGTCCACCGACCGCGGAGGATCCACCTTTGGCACGCAGGCAGGGCGTAGCAGAAGTCGCGGACCTGGTGAAGGCCTACGTCCGCCAGGAGTTGCTCGGCCCGCTCCAGGGCGCCGGTCGGTGGGTCTCGATGGGTCTGGCCGGGAGCCTGGCGCTCGTGGTGGGGGTGGTGCTGCTGCTGCTGTCGCTGCTGCGGGCTCTCCAGACCGAGACAGGGACTGTCTTCGCCGAGAGTCGCTCGTGGATCCCGTACCTGATCGTGGTCGCCGCGCTCGGCGCGGTGATAGCGCTGCTGCTGCGCCAGGTCGGCAAGCGGGGACTGGGAGGCCGAGCGGATGGGAGCAATTCATGAGCACCTTCGCGAGGCGCCGAGCGAGGCCGTGGCCCGAGCGGCCCGTGAGCGCAGCGAACATGAGCGGGACGCAACATGCTTCACCGCGAGGCGCTGACACCTACCCGTGGGGCCTTTTGGGATGAGCGCGGAATCGGAGCGGATCACCCGCGACTCGCTGGAGGGCGCCTTTCACGACCTCCAGTCCGACATCGACCGAGAGACCCAGCCGCTGCTGGTCAGGGTGGCCTACGGCGCCGCCGCGGCCGCGGCCGTGCTCGTCGCCCTGGCCTACGTGATGGGCCGCCGGGCCGGCCGGCTCCGCAGAACTGTCGTGGAAGTAAGGCGGATCTGACCGGTGGGACTCGTCGGCGGGCGGGCCGCGGGAGCCTGGATCACCCGCCAGGCGGTGCGCCGGGGACTGCTCGGCAGCTCGCGGTTCTGGTTCGCAGCCTTTGTCGCCGGCAGCGCGGTCAAGCTGGCGCGGCGGGCGATGGGACGCCGCGAGCGCGCCACGGTGCTGTCGGAGCGGCTGGAGCCCTCCAGCGGGATCGAGATCCGCCACGTCAGACCGGACGACGGCTGAGCCTCCCGGCGGCCACACTGCTCGGATGCGAGTCGTGCTGCGCAACCCGAAGAGGCACCTCTTCGACGAGGCCGCCCTCGCCACCGGGCACAACCTCGACGACGACGCCGCCCTCGCCACCGGGCACAGCCTCGACGACGGGGCCGCCGCGCTGATGGCCAACACGCTGAGGTGGCAGACCGGGTGCCTGGGCCGGCAGCTTCGGGCTGCCACGCCGGCGCCCGTCCGCTTCTCTGACCGGCCCGGTCGATGACCGGGCGGCCGCTCGAGCCGGGAGAGCCGGTCCTGCTCATCGACCGCAAGCGGCGCCGCTACCTGTTCGATCTGGCTTCCGGCCGCGAGTTCCACACCCACACCGGGGTGATCGCCCACGACGACATCATCGGTGCGCCCGAGGGCACCCGGCTGCGGTCCTCGCGAGGCTCCACCTTCCTCGCGCTGCGGCCCACCCTGGCCGATGCGGTGCTCAAGATGCCCCGGGGCGCGCAAGTCATCTACCCCAAGGACATCGGGCCGATCCTGATTCTGGCCGACATCTTCCCAGGCGCCAGGGTGCTCGAGGCCGGGGTCGGCTCCGGGGCGCTGTCGATGGCGCTGCTGCGGGCGGGCGCGGTGGTGTCGGGGTACGAGCGGCGCGAGGACTTCTGCGCCCGAGCCCGGGCCAACGTCGAGCGCTTCTGCGGGCCCGAGGCGATGGACCGGTACCGCACCGAGTTGCGCGACGTCTACGACGGCATCGACGAGATCGGGCTCGACCGGGTGGTGCTCGACCTGCCCGAGCCGTGGCGGGTGGTGCCCCACGCCGCGTCGGCCCTGCGCCCCGGCGGGATCCTGCTGGCCTACACGCCCAGCGCCGTGCAGGTCCAGAGGCTGCGCCAGGCGCTGGACGATTCCCCGTTCGACCTGCACGAAACGGTCGAGATTCTCCAGCGGGGCTGGCATGTGGATCAGGACGCGGTCCGCCCCAACCATCGCATGGTGGCCCACACCGGCTTCCTCACCGTCAGCCGGTTGACCGAGTTGTGACGCCGGGGCGACGGCTCCTCGTCGTCGCGGCCCTGTCGGCCGTCGTCGCGGGGACGGCTGTCGCGGCGGTGGCGGTGCTGGCCGGCGGGACCACGGCTTCGCGGGATCGTCAAGGTCAGGCGCCCGGCGATGCGCACGCGCAGGCGCCCGCGGACCAGGGCCCGGCCCCGGTGCCTGCGTCCACCCGGCCGCCGCTCGACGACCCTCCCGACCCGGGCCCCGCGCCCGACGATCACGGGCTCTCGGAGGCGGAACTGGCCGCGGCCGTGGAGTCGTCGGTGAGGGTCTGGGGTCCCGCGTGCCGGGGGATCGTGCGCGAGGGCAGCGGGTTCGCGGTGCTGGACGGCGACCTCGTCGTCACCATCGCGCACCTGATGATCGGCATGCGGGAGCCGGCGGTCGAGCTTTCCGACGGCCGCGAGCTGGGAGCGGTGCTGGTGGCGTTCGATCCCGTCAACGACCTGGCCGTGCTGCGGGCCGCGGGCGCCGGCCTGCGCCCCCTGCCCCTCAGCGAGGCGGTTCCCGACGGCACGATCGGCGCGGTGCTGGCCTGGGAGGCCGAGGGCTCCCCGGACCCGACACCGTTCCGCATCGACCGGCCAGTCACGGTGCTGACCGACGTCGTGGGCGGCGACGAGCGCATTGAGCGGCAGTCATGGCTTCTCGCCGCCCAGACCGAGGTTGGCGACTCCGGCGCCGCGCTGGTCGCAACGGTCGAGGGGCGCACCACCGCGGTGGGCGTGGCCTGGGGCGCCTCGCGGCGCGGGGGCGGCGGGGTGGCCTACGCGACCCGGGCCGGCGCGCTGGAGGAGCTGCTCGCCTCGTCCGACCTCGACCAGCCGACGGGAGTGCCCGACTGCGATTGAACTCTTCGTACCGGTGGTTCCAGGGCTACTCGCACGAACCGACCCTCGGCGAGGCTGCGGCCCAGCAGGGTGATGCTGTCGGCATCGGAGGCGCCGAGACCGGTGCGGTGGTTCGTGGTCGAAGTCATGGACCGCTCCTGAGACAGAGGTCGCGAGGCTGGTCGCGGCTAGCTGTGAGACGCAGGAGCCGACAACCAGGCGCGGATCTCGTCGCCGTGCTCACCCAGAGCCGGGGGAGGATCGTCGTAGCGCAGAGATGACTTGTCGAACCGGATGGGATTGCGCACCAGGTCCACTGCGGTGTCGCCCTCGCCGAGGATCACCCGCGGCTCGAGGCCCAAACGCTCGGCCAACTCGATGCCCTCGCGAATGGAGTTGATCGGACCGCAGGGCACTCCCGCCTCGTTGAGGGCGATGAAGAGATCGTCGGCGTTCCACTGAGCGACCCGCTCCATCAGCAGCGGGTGCATCTGCTCGCGGTTGCGGGTGCGGTCGGCGTTGAGCTTGAAGCGCTCGTCGGCGGCCAGCTGACCGATGCCCAGCACCTCGCACAGCGACTTGAACTGGCGATCGTTGGCCGCGGTGATGATCATGTCGCGGTCCTTGGCCGGGATCACCTCGTAGGGATAGACGCTGGGGTGGGCGTTGCCCATGCGATGGGGCACCGTGCCGGAGGTGGTGTAGGCGCCGCTCTGGTTCACCAGGCCCGACAAGGCCGACGACAGCAGGTTCAGCTCCACGAGCTGACCCTCGCCGGTGACGCTGCGGTGTTGCAGAGCGGCGAGGATCCCGATGGTGGCGTGGAGCCCGGTCATGACGTCGAACACCGAGATGCCGGCCCGGAAGGCGGGGCCGTCGGGGTCTCCGGTGAGGCTCATCAGCCCCGAGACGGCCTGCACCACCAGGTCGTAGCCGGGCAGCCCAGCGCCCTCGGCGGTGCCGAAGCCGCTGATCGAGGTGTAGATCAGCGCCGGGTTGACGGCCCGCGCGCTCTCGTAGTCGAGCCCGTATTTCGCCAACGCTCCCGGCTTGAAGTTCTCGATCGCGATGTCGGCCCGCCGGAACAGCTCCTGTACCAGCGCCGCGTCGTCGGGGTCGCGGAAGTCCAGAACGATCGACCGCTTGTTGCGGTTGATGGACATAAAATAAGTTGATATGCCGTCCTTGTCCGGTGGGGTCCAGGCCCGGGTGTCGTCGCCCCCCGCGCTCTCCACCTTGATGACAGTGGCACCCAGGTCGGCGAGGAGCATGGTGCAGTACGGCCCGGCCAGCACCCTGGACAGGTCGGCGACGAGCATCCCCTCGAGCGGGGTCCGCTTGGCCGGCGGTTCGGCTGCCGGCTGGTCCGAGGCCGACGGGCCAATTGTCCCCGATGTCATGGCCTGCACACGGATCGGGCAACCATCATGAACTCCTTCACTGCTAGGAGCTCGCGGTCGACGAGCGGGCCCGGCTGCGGGCAGCTGCCCATCGCGGCCGTGGGCAGGAGTCCCTCCACTATCGGAGATCCCTGATTCAGGAGCGTCGAGGGCCGACCGGCGGCTTCAGTGCCGGCAGGTGCTCACACCTCGATGAAGATGCACTCCCCGGGGCACTCCTCGGCCGACTCGATCACGGCCTCCTCCTGGCCCGCGGGCACTGCGGCCAGCCCATCGGGGCCACCCGGATCCGAGAAGACATGGCTGTCCTCCACCACGTAGGCGAGGCCGTCGTCGAGGAGAGTGAAGACGTCGGGGGCGATCTCCTCGCACAAGCCGTCGCCCGTGCACAAGTCCTGATCAATCCAGACTTTCATGTCTTGGAGGTACCTCTCTTCGGCGGTGCGGTGAATTGGGCCGGGAGCGCCCGCGTCTCGCAGCGGTTGATGCAGCATAGCGGGGCTGGAGCCCCAAGCCTGCCCACCGGCGGCCCGCAATGCCAACACCCGCTCGAAACTCCTCCGCTGGACCTCGAAGAGGCGCCGGCCGGCGGCAAGATCGCCGTCTGGCCCCGGTGCCGTCTATGGTGTCGTCGGATCCGGTCCGACCGACCGGCGAGGAGGTGAGCGGTGAGCGAGGGCGGCAGCGACGACTCGAAGCAGGACCTTGAGCGCCTGCGCCGGCTCGTCTCCGAGCTCGAGGGCGAGGTCGCCTCGCTGCGCCGCCGGCTCCACGACGCCCCCAAGCGGGTGCGCATGCTCGAGGAGCGCCTCGCCGACACAAAGGGCCGGCTGACCCAGGCCGTGTCCCAGAATGAGCGGCTCACCACCATGCTGCGCGACGCCCGCGAGCACATCGGCTCGCTGCGCGAAGAGGTGGAGAAGCTCACGCAGCCGCCCAGCGGCTACGGGACCGTGCTCGGCTGCAACGACGACGGCACCGTCGACGTGCGCGCCGGCGGCCGCAAGATGCGGGTGGCGGTGCATCCGGACCTCGCCGAGGATCTCCGCGCCGGCGAGGAGGTCGCCCTCAACGAGTCGTTCAGCGTGGTGCTGGCCCGCCGGCCGGACCGCACCGGAGAGGTGGCGACGGTCAAGGAACTGCTGCCCGGCGGCGACCGGGCGGTGGTGCTGGGACGCGCCGACGAGGAGCGGGTGGTGGAGTTGAGCGCGGCCGTCTCCACGGGGCCGATCCGCAGCGGCGACAACGTGCTGATCGACTCCTCGGGGGACCTGGTGATCGAGCGCCTGCCCCGCCCCGAAGTGGAGGACCTCATCCTCGAGGAGGTGCCCGACATCAGCTACGACGACGTCGGCGGGCTCGACTCCCAGATCGAGCAGATCACCGACGCGGTGGAACTGCCCTTCGTCCACCACGCGCTGTTCGCCGAGTACGACCTGCCCGCGCCCAAGGGCGTGCTGCTGTACGGACCGCCGGGCTGCGGCAAGACCCTCATCGCCAAGGCGGTGGCCAACAGCCTGGCCAACAAGGTCTCGGACCTGTCCGGCGACGCCAGCGCCCGCAGCTTCTTCTTGAACATCAAGGGCCCGGAGCTGCTGAACAAGTACGTGGGCGAGACCGAGCGCCAGATCCGCCTCGTGTTCCAGAGGGCGCGCGAGAAGAGCGAGCAGGGCTGGCCCGTGATCGTGTTCTTCGATGAGATGGAGTCGCTGTTCCGCACCCGCGGCTCGGGGATCAGCTCCGACATCGAGTCGACGATCGTGCCCCAGCTGCTGGCCGAGATCGACGGGGTCGAGGCGCTGCGCAACGTCATTGTGATCGGGGCGTCCAACCGGGAGGACCTCATCGACCCCGCCATCCTCAGGCCGGGCCGCCTCGACGTGAAGATCAAGATCGAGCGTCCCGACGCCGAGGCCGCCACGGCCATCTTCGCCCGCTATCTGGTCCCGACTGTGCCGATCGCGGCGGAGATGGTCGACACCGTCGGCGGCGGCGACCCCGACAAGGCCGTGCGCGCCATGATCGAGCAGGCGGTGGAGGACATGTACCGCCCCGCCGACGCCAACCGGTTCCTGGAGGTCACCTACTCCAACGGCGACAAGGAGGTCATGTACTTCCGGGACTTCGCCTCGGGGGCGATGATCGAGAACGTGGTGCGCCGGGCCAAGAAGCTGGCCATCAAGCGGGAGATATCCGGAGGATCCCGCGGCATCGTCACCGCCGACCTGCTGGCCTCGGTGCGCCAGGAGTTCAAGGAGCACGAGGACCTGCCCAACACCACCAACCCTGACGACTGGGCCCGCATCTCGGGCAAGAAGGGCGAGCGCATCGTGTTCGTGCGCACGCTGGTGTCCAGCGACCACGACGAGGAAGCCTCCGGGGGACGCTCGATCGAGCGGGTGCAGACCGGCACGTACCTCTAGCGGTGGCCGGGCGCACCGTCATGTCTTTCCCACGGCTGTCGGCGGCGCTGGTTGCGGTGGCCGCGATGCTCGGGGCGTGCGGAGGCTCGACCGAGGAGTCCGCGACGACACAGGAGGCACCTGCGGAGGCGCCCGACGCTGACGGCGGGGCGGCGGACGGCACCGCGGAGCCTGTGACGGCCGTTGCCGGGAGCGACCTCGGCCCGACCGCAGTGCACGACAGTCTTCTCGACAAGGTCAAGCGCCGCGGCCATTTGAGTTGCGGCGTGTACGGCGCGGCCGTCGCCTTCTCCGAAACCCAGGCCGACGGCAGCCAGAAGGGCTTCGACGTGGACTACTGCCGAGCGGCTGCGGTGGCGATCCTCGGCGATACCGAGGCGGTCGTGTACGTGCCGCTAACCTCCGGCGAGCGATTCCTGGCGGTCCAGACTGGCGTCGTCGACGTACTCTTCCGCAACACCACCTGGACCCAGTCCCGCGACTTCCAGCTGGGTCTGGACTTCGGTCCCGTCACGTACTACGACGGCCAGCAGCTCATGGCCCGGGCCGCCGACGGCTACACCAAGGACTCCACGGTGGCCGACATTGCGGGCGCGGTGGTGTGCGCCAACGCCGGCACTACCACGGAGAAGAACATCGCCGACGCGGTCGAGGCCGCCGGGGTGGACATCACGCTCAGGACCTTCGAGGACCTCGACATCATCACCGGGAACTTCATCGCGGGCGCCTGCGACATCATGACCACCGACGGCTCGGGCTTGGTGGGTCGCAAGAACACGGTCGAGCCCGACGACCAGGAATGGGTGATCTTCCCGTCCAAGCCGATCTCCAAGGAGCCGCTGGCGCCGGCCTACGCCCAGAATGACTCGCGGTTCGCCGACGTCATCAACTGGGTGGTGTACGCCACCATGATCGCCGACGAGAAGGGCATCACGTCCGACAACGTCGACGCCATGGTCGCAGACCCGCCCGATGCCGAGGCGGCCCGCCTGCTGGGCCTCGAGGGCGAACTGCCGGCGGCGATGGGACTGGCCCCCGACGCCTTCTACCAGATCATCAAGCAGGTGGGGAACTACAACGACATCTTCGAGCGTCACCTGGTGCCGGTGGGCCTGAGCCGGCAGGGCTCGGCCAACGCCGGCTGGCGCGACGGCGGGCTCATCTATGCTCCGCCGGCCCGTTGATCCCAAGGTCCGGATACGAGAACTGCCGCAATGGCCGCAATGATCACGCGAAGCAACAATCATTCTTGGCTTGAACCGGGCGTCCGGATCCAATACGGTGTGGTGGCCAATTCACGACCAGCCCATGGAGGGATCCTGTGACTCACAACAAGCACTTGGTATGGCGGACCCTGGCGGTACTGTTCGCCGTAACCTTGTTGGCGGCTTCCTGCGGTGAAGACGACGACGGAACGACCGCTCCGGAGACCACCGCTCCGGAGACCGCCGCGCCGCCAGACGACACGGTCGCAGTCACCCAGGATGGCGACCTCCTCCAAACGGTCCTCGCCCGGGGTGAGCTGCACTGCGGCGTCTCCGGCGCGGCTGTGGCGTTCTCCGAGACCCAGCCCGACGGCTCGCAAACCGGATTCGACGCCGACTACTGCCGGGCTGTGGCCGCGGCGCTCTTCGGCGACGCCGAAGCCGTCGTGTTCAGCCCGCTGACCGCGGCCGAGCGGTTCACCGCCGTCCAGACCGGCGCGATCGACGTGCTCATGCGCAACACGACCTGGACCCAGAGCCGGGACAGCGAGGTGGGCATGGACTTCGGTCCCACCACCTACTACGACGGCCAGCAGCTCATGGCCCGGGCCAGCGACAGCTTCTCGGGCGCTTCGCAGGTCGGCGACATCGGCGGATCGGTGGTGTGCACCAACGCCGGCACCACCACCGAGCAGAACATCGGCGACGCGGCCGACGCCGCCGGGGTGGACATCACGCTCAGGACCTTCGAGGACTTCGACATCGTCACCACCAACTTCATCGACGGCGCCTGCGACATCATCACCACGGACGGCTCGGCCCTGGTCGGCCGCAAGGCCAACCAGCAGCCCGACGGCGAGGAGTGGGTGATCTTCCCGGCCACGCCGATCTCCAAGGAGCCCCTCGGCCCGACCTACGGCCAGAACGAGTCGCGGTTCGCCGACGTGGTGAACTGGACCGTCTACGCCACGGTCATCGCGGACGAGAAGGGCATCAACTCGGCCAATGTCGACTCCATGGCGGCGGAGCCGCCCGACGCGGAGGCTGGACGACTGCTCGGCGGCGACGGCGAGCAGCAGAGCGCCCTGGGTCTGGCTCCCGACGCGTTCCTGCAGGTGATCAAGCAGGTCGGCAACTACAACGAGATCTACGAGCGCCACCTGAACCCGGTCGGCCTGACCCGCGAGGGCTCGGCCAACGCAGGCTGGCTCGACGGCGGCCTCATCTACGCTCCTCCCGCCCGCTAGCAGGCGGAACCGCCAAAGGCACGATCTGGACGGACTTCTCGTCTAGGTTTGCGGGGGCCTGGGGTTTGGCCCCGGGCCCCCTCTGCTGTTCCTGGCACAGATAATCGCTCCGGAGGCGCCCCGGCGTGTCCAACACCGAAGAAGCCACGCTCGCCGCGACGCAGTCCAAGCGCCCGCCGTTCTACCGCGACGCCACCGTCGTCAAGTGGCTCGCACAGGTGCTGGCGCTGCTGCTGGTGCTATTTGCCATGTACTTCCTGGCGACGCAGGCTCGCACCAACCTCGACGCCAGGGACATCGACACGGGCTACGGATTCCTCAGCATCGACCCGGGCAGCAAGGTGAGCTCGGGCATCGATACCGACCCGGACACCGGTGGCCGGGCCCTGTGGGTGGGAATGGTCAACACCCTCCGGCTCTCCGTCGGCGGGATCCTGGTGGCCACCATGCTCGGCGTGCTCGTCGGCGTCGGCCGGCTGTCGAGCAACTGGATCGTCAACCGGATCTCAAGCGTGTTCATCGAGACGCTTCGCAATATCCCCCTGGTGGTCCAGATCATCCTCATCTTCGTGGTGATCGCCAGCCTGCCCAGGGTCGCGGCCACGGGCGAGCCTGTACACAGCTGGCTGCACGTGTCCGACAAGGGCGTGTCGATCCCGCGCGTCTTCCTGGGCGACGGCTTCTACCAGTGGATGGTCTTCGTCCTGGTCGGCGCCGCGGTGGGCTGGTTCGTGATGCGGGCCCGGGTGCGCCTGCACGATGCGACGGGCCGTGACACCTACCCGGTGCTGAGCTTCGTGGCCGTGCTGGGCGGGTTCGGGCTCGTCGGCTGGTTCCTGCACCCGGTGTTCGGCTGGGTGGGCGGGATCTTCGGCTTCGTCGCCGAGTTGATCGACTCTCTCACCCAGGGCATGATGCAGGCGGTCATCTCGGTGCTGGCCGCGGCTGCCGCCGTGCTGTGGATCCGGCGGTTCCTGTCCCGGCGCCGCACGCCCGCGGGGCTGATGAAGCTGAGCGACGACGACTACTTCCGCATCATCTTCGCGGCGGCGGGCGCGGTGATCGTGATCCTGTTCGTGTCTCTGGGGTGGCCCGGACTGTCGAGTTGGCTGATCAACTCCGGGCGCGACCTCTTCGAGGTGCTCGCCGACAAGTTCGGCGACGGCCGCACGGGCCGGCCCATCGACGCCAAGCGCCCCGACATCGAGCAGGTGGGCAACTTCCCCAACTACGGCCCGGCCGGACTCAACCTCACCCAAGGACTGGCCGCCGTCTACTTCGGAGTCGTGCTCTACACGGCGGCCTTCATCGCTGAGATCGTGCGGGGCGGCATCCTGGCCGTGCCCAAGGGGCAGACCGAGGCCGCCCAGGCGGTGGGCCTGCGCCGCGTGACCATGCTGCGGCGGGTGGTCCTCCCCCAAGCCTTCCGGGTGATCCTGCCTCCGCTGGGCAACCAGTACCTGAATCTCACCAAGAACACGTCGCTGGCCATCGCCGTCGGATACAGCGACGTGGTGCAGGTCGGTCAGAGCATCTACAACCAGACCGGCAAGACCCTGGAAGTGGTCTCCATCTGGATGCTGTTCTACTTGGCGTGCTCGCTCACCATCTCGGTGGTTGTGAACTTCTTCAACGTCCGCCTCAAGATCGTAGAGCGCTGAGATGGGAGCGACCATCGGCGGCGGGGCCGCGCCGGCCGACGACCAGGCGGATCCCTCGGCCGGCGAGCCCCGTGCGGCGCTGAAGCCCGATGAGCCCAGCCTGTCGGCACGGGCCTGGGCGCGCCAGAACCTCTTCTCCACCCCGCTCAACTCGGCTCTGACAGTTGTACTCGGACTCCTGATCCTGGCCGTCGCCCGGGGCCTGCTGAACTTCGCGTTCAGCGAGGAGCGCGAGTGGGACGCGGTGCGCACCAACCTGCGGTTGATATTCACCCACGCCTATCCCGAGGATCAGTACAGCAGGATCTGGGTCTGCGTCGGGACCGTCGCGGTGCTGGCCGGCATCTCGCTGGGCTTGCTCGCCAGTCGCGGCCGCGGCGTGTCGATGAAGAAGATCTCGACGAACCTGACAACCCTCGGCACGGTGACAGCGCTCGGCGTGGTGCTGCGCGAACCCTCCGTGCTCAAGGACTCCGAGGGAGCGGCACAGCGCGACGACCACGGCGTCGTCAGGGAGTCGTTCGCCGAGGCGATGGCCGACCGCTGGGCGTGGTGGCTCGCTGCCGTCGTGCTGGTAGCCGCGGGCGCGGCCCTGTGGCAGGGCTTGGGCGACGCTAGGCGCCGCAGCACCTTCGTACCGTCGGTGGAGTTGGCCGTCGCGCTGGCCGGTCTGCTGGTGCTCTCCGCTTGGGTCTATCCGTGGGGCCACTACGCGTTCGTCGACGGCGAGTTCATCGCCGAGCCGGGCCGCACCGTCGCAATGTCGACCAAGCTGCCCTGGACGGTCGTCTGGCTGCTGCTCGCGGCTGCGATCGCGGCCGGACGCCGGCTTCGGAGCCGCGGCTTGGGGAACCGCCTCAGGTTGACACTGAACATCGCGTGGCTGCTGTGCCCCTTCGGACTCTATTTTGTTGTGCTGCGAGACCCTGATCTCGACTGGGGGCGAGTCGCGTCTGTGGATCTCCCGTTGGCGCTCCTCTTCGCCGTGCTGGGAGGGGCCGTGGTGTGGGTTCTCACGAATCCCAGCATTGGCGAGATGGGCCGCATCATCGCCGTGGCACTGGTGGGTGTGGCGGCATTCAACTGGATTGCGGCCTTCTTCGGCTGGTACTCGATGCTGCAGAAGGTGCGGCTCAGCTTCCTGCTCCTCGCGCTGGTGGCGCTACTGGCGCACAACTTCGCGGGGGAGAGGGCCAAGCGGATACGCCTGCTGGCGGCCTGGGTGGTCGGCATCGGCGGGTTCCACTACCTCGTCACCATCATCAACACGCCGTCCACGGTGGAGACCCCGACGGAGGCGCTGATCGGCGGATTCTCGGTGACGCTCATCGTGGCGGTGTTCACGATCATGTTCTCGTTCCCGTTGGGGGTGATGCTGGCGCTGGCCCGCACGTCGAAGCTCCCCATATTCAGGGTGCTCTCCACCACCTACATCGAGGTGATCAGGGGCGTGCCGCTGATCACGATTCTGATCTTCTTCGCCATCATACTGCCGCTGTTCCTCCCCGACGGGATGGAGATCAGCCAACTCGCTGCGGCCACCGCGGGCTACACGCTGTTCTCGGCGGCCTACCTGGCGGAGAACGTGCGGGGCGGGCTCCAGTCGATACAAAGGGGACAGTACGAGGCTTCCGACGCAGTCGGCGTCAGCACCGTCCAGCGCACCGGTTTCATCGTGCTGCCCCAAGCATTGCGGGTGTCGATCCCGCCGCTGGTCGGACAGGTGATAGCCACGTTCAAGGAGACATCGCTTCTGGCCATCATCGGGATCTTCGACATTCTGAGAATGGCCAACAACGTCATACCAGCGCAGACGCAGTTCCTCGGCGTCAAGCGCGAGGGCCTGCTGTTCGTGTCGGCGGTCTACTGGATCTTCGCCTACAGCATGTCCAAGCACAGCCAGCGGCTGGAGAAGCGACTGGGGGTGGGGGAGCGCTAGCCGGCTCGCCCGAACAGGAACTATGGACTTCATCACAGACAGGCCCGATTCGGGCAACCGGAGGGGGACAACGCCATGAGCGTCAGCGATGCCACCATCGCCTTGACCGAGGAGCTCGCCGCCCGCGACGACATGATCGTCTGCGAGGGGGTGAACAAGTGGTTCGGGGACTTCCAGGCCCTCGACGGGATCAGCTCCGTCATCAAGGAGCGCGAGGTGGTGGTGGTGCTCGGCCCGTCGGGTTCTGGCAAGTCCACCTGGATCCGCTGCATCAACCGCCTCGAGGCCCACCAGGAGGGTCGCATCGTCGTCGACGGGGTCGAGCTCACCAACGACGTGCGCAACATCGAGAAGATCCGCTCCGAGGTGGGCATGGTCTTCCAGCAGTTCAACCTGTTCCCCCACCTCACAGTGCGCGACAACATCACCCTGGCGCCGATCTGGGTCCGCAAGCGGCCCCGGGGCGAGGCCGAGGAGCTGGCCCGCTCGCTGCTGGAGCGGGTCGGCATACCCGAGCAGGCCGGGAAGTACCCGGGCCAGCTCTCCGGAGGCCAGCAGCAGCGGGTGGCCATTGCCCGGGCCCTGGCCATGGAGCCCCGCATCATGCTCTTCGACGAGCCCACGTCGGCGCTCGACCCTGAGATGATCTCTGAAGTGCTCGACGTGATGAAGGAACTGGCCCGTTCCGGCATGACCATGATGGTGGTGACCCACGAGATGGGCTTCGCCCGCGAGGTGGCCGACCGGATCATCTTCATGGAGGACGGCCAGATAGTGGAGACGGGAACGCCCGAGCACTTCTTCACGAATCCCAGCGAGGAGCGCACCAAGCTGTTCCTCTCACAGATCCTGTAGCCCCCACCCGCGGCGACACCCGGTAGCGTCCCGCTCCGTGGCTGTACCCAAGACGCTCGGCCTCGAGACCGAGTACGGCATCGTCCATCGGGGAGCCTCCGAGCCCAACCCGATCTCGGCGTCGTCGCTGCTGATCAACGCCTACCTGATCGCCCACGGGCAGGCGACCGAGCCGGGCCGGGCCGCGGTGGGCTGGGACTTCACCGACGAGACCCCGGGCAACGACGCCCGCGGCGGCGGGCCCGGGGGATCGCTCGCGCCGGAGATCGAGACGCATCTGGTGAACGCGGTGCTCACCAACGGCGCTCGCTACTACGTGGACCACGCCCACCCGGAGCTGTCCACCCCCGAGTGCGCCGACGCCCGCTCGGCGGTGCTCTATGACCGGGCCGCCGATCTGATCGCAGCCCGCTCGATGGAGGCGGTCCGGATGCTGCTGCCGCCGGGCGAGGAGATCGTCGTCTACAAGAACAACTCCGACGGCAAGGGCAACAGCTACGGCTGCCACGAGAACTACCTGGTGAGCCGGGCCGTGCCGTTCTCGCGCATCGTCATCCACGCCACCGCGCACTTCGTGACCCGCCAGATCTTCACCGGGGCCGGCAAGATGGGCAGCGAGACCTCGGGGGCGCGCCTGGACGAGGCCGGCTACCAGCTCTCCCAGCGGGCCGACTTCATCGAGGAGGAGGTCGGCCTGGAGACCACCCTCAAGCGTCCCATCGTCAACACCCGCGACGAGCCCCACGCCGACGCGGCCAAGTACCGGCGCCTGCATGTGATCGTGGGCGACGCCAACATGTCGCAGGTCGCAACTTTTCTCAAGGTCGGCACGACCGCGCTGGTCATGGCCATGACCGAGGACGACGCCATGCCCCGCGAGTTCCGGTTCGCGACGCCGGTGGCCGCGCTGCGCCAGGTGAGCCGCGACCTTTCGCTGCGCCAGCCGCTCGAGCTCGCCGACGGCACCACCATCACTGCGGTGGAAGTGCAGTGGGAGCTGCTGGCCGCGGCCCGCGCCTACATCGGGCAGCAGGGCACCGACGCAGTCGGCGGGGAGGTCGCGCACCAGGTGCTGGACCGCTGGGAGGAGGTGCTCGGCGGCCTGGAGCGCGATCCGGCCGGGCTGGCCGGCCAGATCGACTGGGTGGCCAAGCTGAGGCTGCTGGAGGGATTCAGAGACCGCCATCGCCTCGACTTCCAGGACGCCCGTCTGCGGGCCCTGGACATCCAGTATCACGACCTGCGCCCGGACCGGTCCCTGGCTGCCCGGGCGGGGCTCGAGACGCTGGTGGACGAGGACGCGGCCACCGCGGCCATGACCGAGCCCCCACCCGATACCCGGGCCTTCTTCAGGGGCCGCTGCCTTCAGAAGTTCGCGGCCGAGGTGGTGGCGGCCAACTGGGACTCGATCGTCTTCGACGTGGGCGAGGGCTCGCTGCGGCGGGTCTCGATGACCGAGCCGACGCGGGGAACCGTCGCCCATGTGGGCGCCATGTTCGACGAATGCGGCTCCGCCATGGAGCTCCTGCGCCGCTTGGGGTCTGCGGGCGCCTAACCTCCTGTCAGACCACTTCAGTACAGCCGAACCGGGAGGAACCCAGTGGCCGAACGAGAGCAGATCCGCAAGCCGGCGCCGACACCTCGCGAGCAGTCGGTGGAGGAGTCGCCGCCCTCGTCGGAGCGGGGCTCCGATATCAAGGCCCAGCTCGACGACCTGCTCGACGAGATCGACGAGGTGCTGGAGACCAACGCGGAGGACTTCGTGAAGAGCTACATCCAAAAGGGCGGCGAGTGATCCTGCCCCGCTTCGGACCGAACGACGATCCCGGCCCGAACTTCGCCGCGCTGCTGCGCCGCACCAGCTCCGGATCCGAGGCTGCTCCGCTCGCCGCCGAGCGCTTGGGGGCGGTGCCGTCGATGGAGATCCCCCACGGCACCACCTGCGTGGCTGTCCGCTACAACCGCGGCGTGGTGCTGGCCGGTGACCGGCGGGCCACCGCGGGGCATCTGATCAGCAACCACCGCATCGAGAAGGTGTTCCCGGCCGACCGCCACTCTGGAGTGGCCATCGCCGGCGCGGCCGGCCCCTCCGGCGAGATGGTGCGCCTGTTCCAGCTCCAGCTCGAGCACTACGAGAAGGTGGAGGGCACGCCGATAAGCCTCGAGGGCAAGGCCAACCAGCTGGGCCAGATGGTGAGGGCCAACCTTCCCGCGGCCATGCAGGGCCTGGTGGTGGTGCCCATTTTCGCGGGCTTCGACACCGCGGCCTCCAAGGGTCGGATCTTCGAATACGACGTCACCGGCGGACGATACGAGGAGCGCGACCACGCGGCCACCGGCTCGGGCTCGCTGCACGCCGACACGGTGGTAAAGCTGGGGTTCCGCCCGGCGATGGCGAGAGCCGCGGCCACCGACCTGGTGCTGGACGCGCTGTACGTCGCCTCCGACGCCGATTCGGCCACCGCCGGCCCCGACCCGGTGCGCGACGTGTTCCCGGTGGTGGCGGTGATAAACGCCGACGGCTACGAGCGCCTCGACGACGCCGAGTTGCGGCGGCGCACCGAGCGGCTGCTGCGCCGCCACCGCAGCCGGCGGGGCACCCAAGGGGGTGGTGTTTCATGACCATGCCCTTCTACACACCACCGGAGCAGGTGATGAAGGATCGGTCCGACTATGCCCGCAAGGGCATCGCCCGGGGCCGGAGCCTGGTCGCCTTCCGCTACCACGGCGGCATCGCAATCGTGGCCGAGAACACCTCCAGCACGCTGCGCAAGGTGAGCGAGATCTACGACCGCATCGCCTTCGCAGGGGTGGGCCGCTACAACGAGTTCGACCAGCTCCGCATCGCCGGGGTGCGCCACGCCGACCTGAAGGGCTTCGCCTTCAGCCGCGAGGATGTGGACGCCCGCAGCCTGGCCAACGCCTACGCCCAGAGCCTCGGGCAGGTCTTCACCCACGAGATCAAGCCGATGGAGGTGGAGATCCTGGTGGCCGAGATCGGCCTGGACGCCGACGGCCGGGGCGACCAGCTGTTCCACATCCTCTATGACGGCACCGTGGCCGACGAGGACGACTGGGTGGTGCTCGGCGGCGAGACCGAGGAGATTTCGGAGCGCTTCGCCGCCGCGCTGCCCGACTCGCCGCGCTCGCTCGCCGACGGGGTGCGGGCCGCGGTGGCGACCCTCGCCGGCCCCGACCGGACCCTCAGCGCAGAGGACCTCGAGGCCGCGGTACTCGACCGGGCCAGCGGCCGCCGGGCCTTCCGCCGCCTCAGCGACGAAGAGGTAGCCGCCATCCTCGAGGCCTGAGGCGCCTGCTTGTCAGGCCGGCGAGCGGTGGCTGTCCGATAGAAGACCTTTAGCATTCAGTAGTACTGGACCTGTATTTTCAGCTAATGTGATGCAGCGATCTGGAGTACCAGTAGTCTCCAAGACGAGGGACCGTGGCTGGCGAACTCATGTACTCCAAGGGTCAGATCGACCGGGCCGGCAGGACGCTGCGCCGCGCCATGACCGGAGACGAGCCCCCGCCGTCAGCCGACGAGGTTGTTGAGGCGACCATCGTGGTTGACGCCTTCCGCAGAGCCCACAGCACTCCCATGAGCAGCGCCCGCGCCAGTCTGCGGTCGTGCATCTCCTCGGAGGGTCGGGTGGCGGAGGAGTTGTCGCAGCGCCTCAAGCGGATGCCGACCATTGTGGACAAGCTCCGCAGACTGCCGACAATGAAGCTGTCGGCCATGCAGGATCTCGGCGGCTGCCGAGCCGTGCTGGTGAGTCAGACCGAGGTGGCGCGCGTGCGGGAACGGTTCATGTCCAACAGCATCCAACGTAACGGGGTGCCTGACACTGTGCGCGATTATGTGGCCCAGCCGCGCAGCTCGGGGTATCGAGCAGTGCATCTCTGGACCCGCTTCGGGGATCGCCGTGTCGAGGTGCAGCTACGCACTGGCCTCCAGCATCAGTGGGCCATGCTGGTCGAGAACATCACGACGCTCGCCGGCGTGGACTACAAGAGCGGGTACGGAAGCGAAGCGGTGCACGACTGGCTTCGCATGCTCTCGCAGTCGCACGCGTTCGACGAGGCTGGCGTGGTGGCAGACTCGGAGTTCGAGCGGGACTACACTGACAAGCGCATGAGGGCATGGACGCACCTCACCAGCAGCCTGGAAGGCCGGGTGAGAAGGCATGGATGAGGATTCGACGATCCATTTCTTGTTGACCTACGACCGCTCCAAGCCGAGGCTGGCTGACATCGAGCGCTTCCACGACGGCGAGAAGGCAGTAGACGCCTACGAGGAGCGGGAGCGCCAGTACGCGGACCAGCCGCACATGGAGGTGGTCCTGCTGGGTGCCGACTCCGAGGAGGCTATTCGAGCCACCCATGCGACCTACTTCCGGGACTTCGAGGCCGAGCCCTTGTCACTGGACGAGGTCGAGCGCCACCTCCCGTGGCTGACCCCCGAGCGCGCCGCCAGCTGAACTCGCGGCGGTGACGAATCTCTCGCCGACTGAGCGGCTGACGCTGCAGCAGCTGCGGCTTCGCGAGTGGATCGGCCGATCCGCCGAGCGAGCGGAGGCGGAGGAATCGCGCCGCCCGGAGCCTGAGGGGCTGGAGGCCGCCAGTCTGCCTCCAGTCTGGGAGATGACCCGGAGTCTCGACCTGCACCCGTGGCAGGAGTCCGCCTGTGACGCGTGGTTTCGAGGGGATCGAAAGGGCACCATCAAGGTCGTCACCGGCGCGGGCAAGACCGTCGTCGCGCTGGCGATCATCGAACGCCTCCAGCGGCACGATCCTGAACTTCGTGTCGCCATCGTCGTGCCCACGATCGTCCTCATGAACCAATGGCACGACGCGATGCTTGAGCACTCCAATCTTCCAGAGCATGCCCTTGGGCGGCTGGGAGGCGGCCATTCCGACACGTTTGGCGATGTGACTCGGGTTCTGATCGCCGTGCTCGCGTCGGCACGCAAAGAACTGCCCCGAGTTGTCGATGAGGACTCGGGGCGGCACCTGCTGCTTGTCGGAGACGAATGCCACCGTTTTGGCGCACCCGAGATGTCGCGCGTTCTCGACACGCGTAGGGCATACAGCCTCGGTCTGTCCGCGACTCCCGAGCGCGACGGCGGCGAGGACAGGACGCAGATCGGCGCACCCGCCGCGGGGGCAAACGACGGGCTCGGTCCGATCATCTACGAGATGAGCTTCGCTCAGGCGCTCGACCTCGACGTCCTCCCTCCCTTTGGGATCGACCACATAGGCCTGCCGATGACCAAGAGCGAACAGCATCGATACGCCGCGCTGTCCAGTTCGATCACTGACACCAGAAGGGAACTCCTCAACTCATCCACGATGGCGCGAAACAAGGGGGGCGGAGAGCCCCTGCTGGCATGGGCGAGACGGGTCGCCTCCAGATCCGGCGATCTCGCTGGACTCGCGTCTCGGTTCGTGAACGACACGAGCCGGCGCAAACAGCTGCTGTACCGAGCACAGAGCAGAAGGGACGCGACGCTCGCTCTCGTGCAGGAGACTCTGGAAACCAGTGCCGGAGCGCGCGTGATTCTCTTCCACGAGAGTATCGACGAAGTCATCCGACTCTTCGAACTGCTGGAGTCCGAAGGCGTGCCCGCCGTCATGGAGCACAGCCAGCTATCGGCTGAGTTGCGTGACACGAGCCTGGAACTGTTTCGACGCGGTATAGCCCAAGTTGTCGTATCGGCACGGTCGCTCATTGAGGGATTCAACGTTCCAGAAGCAGATCTTGGCATCATCGTTGCTTCGTCGAGTTCGCCGCGCCAACGGATTCAGAGCATTGGCCGCGTCCTGCGGCGCCATCGCGGCTCCGAGGGCGATGAGAAGACTTCGCGGATCTGTGTCCTGTACATCCGGGATACCGTCGACGAGGCGATTTACGAACGGGAGAACTGGGACAAGCTCATCGGACTCGACCGCAACCGCTACTTCGCATGGGAACCTCCGGCGGAGGCAGTGGAACTCGACGGCCCGCCCCGTGCCGCGATTCCGGCCGAACGTGACATCGACACCACGGCCCTAGCTTTCGGCGACGTGTGGCCGGGGCGCTACGACGGCGAAGAGTTCTCAAGCGACGCGCTCGGCAACGTGTCCTCCCTTGATGGACGGATCGCCGTGAATCCTCAGGATGTCCCGGAGAGAATCCGCAAGCTGAAGGGGCGGTCGGGCCGATTCAAGGTGACGCCGCAGCAGCAAGTCATCTTGGTGCGCACCCAAGGTGAGGGCAGAGCGTGGATTACACAGTTCGGCGGTCGGCTGGAGGAACCGTTCGACTTCATCGCTGCCCGGACGCCGGATCGAGTCGACGTGACCGGATTGCTTCCGGGCGATCATTATGCCGGCCCGCTCGAGCCCGCTGAGAAACTCCGATTCCGCAAGCGCCGTGGCGGCCTCATCGCAAAGCCGCGTCGCGGGGGCGAGAGTTTCGCCTCCTGTGACCGGGCGCAGAGGCTCGTCAATATCCTCCGGGAACTCAACCGCGCTCATGGCCCGATATCAACATTCTTCGTCAACGAACTCGGACACGCATTCTGGCGCGAGAAAGGCGAGGCGCGCTTCATCGCCGGTGAAGCAGGGGGCCTGTTCCCTGACGACGAGCATTTGTTATGACTCGGCTCGAAGTCGCCCCTGTCGCTCCGCGAGTATGGTCGGGACGCTACGCAAGGATCCCGGGTGAGAATACTGCGTTCCATGTGCGGCTGGTTGATGGACGGTGGTGGCCAGTCATCGATTGGGCCGTGGACGACACGACCGCCGAGTGTCCGATGCTTGCCGCCGACGGCGCCGCAGCACTCGCCGCCGCCGTCAACGCGGGCAAGGCATTCCTCGGCGGAGGGCGAGGCGGCTCTTTCCTCATCAACGAACGCGGCCAGATCCTTGTGCCGGCCTCCAGTCCGAACGACTACCGCGTCGCGATCGTGGGCGAGTGCTCAGGGCCGCTCAAATTCGAGAACAGCACCGAGGGTCGCGGGGTTTTCGATCTCACAGACGACTCTGGCCTGAGTTCCGGCGACGTCTGGGATCGCCCGTACGTCGGCGTGCGCCATCAGTTGAGTCGTCGGGGCGAGATCTACTTCTGGAAGTATGGTGCCGCTGGGGGCGGGAAGCTCCTTCCGCCGGCAAAGGACAGTGAACTGATCGGGGCGCTTCGCCGCCTGCGAGCATGGGGCCCTGCCCGCTTTGTGGTAGCCCACGGTGGGTTCGCGTTGACGAAGGTTCCTGTCGGAAGCAGGCTTCGACAGCACTGGGAACCTCGCTATGTTGGTCGCATCGACTTCAGGAAGTGGTTCGAAAGGGAGAACTGAGATGAACGATTTCCCGGTGTTCAAGGGAAACTGTCCGAAGAACGTGAACAAGGACGCGAAGTACGCCGTCCGCACGACCGGCGGCAGTGCGGTCATCGCGCTTCGCTACCTGAGCGCAGACGGCGAGGAGTGGCTTGCCACCACCGAGAGCCACCCAGAACTCGTGAAGATGGTGAACGCTGTCAAGATCTCTATGGGCGAAGCCCCCAACGGTCCGTTCTACATCAACGAGTATGGACAGGTCATCGTTCCGGTCGCCGACGGCACCTACTATTTCGCCGGTGACTATGGCACGCCCATTCGATTCGAGTTTGAGGGAACGACGCTCTCAGGCGAGGGCGTCGACCTGACCGGGCGGCAGCTCTCGCCCGGCGACGCTTGGGACGGGCCACATCCCGGAATCCCCTACATCCTGAAGGCTGGAGGTCGTGATGTGTACTACCGGGCACAACCACGTCCGAACGTGACCAAGAAGGTCGAGTTGAGCTCCGAAGTCGGGCCGTCCGCGGCAAGCGGCTTCGCAGACCGCATCCACGCCGTGAAGGGTTGGCAGGGAGGACGCTTCTACATCAACGAGTGGCGCGAGATCTTCGCCCCGGTCAACCAAAGCCACGATCTCACCTATGTCTATATCGGGCACCTCAACGAGGAGGAGCCCTGGTACCCGAGGCCGTCAGTGGCTCTCCGCGAATGAGGTCGGAGTGGTCTCGGGAGGTCGCATCGGTGGTCATCGGGCCGCCCTGCCCGACTCGCCGCGTCACTCGCTGGCGGCGTGCTTGACGCGTTTGACCAGCTCCGCATCGCCGGGGTGCGCCACGCCGACCTTAAGGGCTTCGCCTTCAGCCGCGAGGATGTGGATGCCCGCAGCCTGGCCAACGCCTACGCCCAGAGCCTCGGGCAGGTCTTCACCCACGAGCTCAAGCCGATGGAGGTGGAGATCCTGGTGGCCGAGATCGGCCTCGAAACCGACGGCCGCGGCGACCAACTCTTCCACATCCTCTACGACGGCACCGTGGCCGACGAGGACGACTGGGTGGTGCTCGGGGGCGAGACCGAGGAGATCTCGGAGCGCTTCGCGGCGGCGCTGCCCGACTCGCCGCGCTCCCTCGCCGACAGGGTGCGGGCCGCGGTGGCGGCCCTGGCCGGACCCGACCGCACCCTCAGCGCCGAGAGCCTCGAGGCCGCTGTGCTGGACCGGGCCAACGGCCGCCGCTCCTTCCGCCGGCTGGGCGACGAAGAGGTAGCCGCCATCCTCGAGGCCTAGCCCGCGCCCTGCTCCTTCTCGGGATTCGCCGTCAGATTGCGGTGGATCGTGTCACAGGTGTGGGGTACATTTGCGTGGGCTGTTCGTCAGCTTTGGGTCACCGAGGCTCATCAGTCCATCCAGCGCCGGGGCCTGCTCAAGCGGGCCCCGGTTGCCGCTCTCCCTCAGCGGCTCGGCCAGAGTTCCCGCCAAGTTCGAAGCTGAGGAGAGATGTGTTCCCGCCTCAGCATCCGTATGGCATGATCCGACCTTGGGTCTCCGGGCGACCGCCTGATCCGTGCGGATCGATTCAGGACGAAGGCCACCAGGTCAGCGAGTTGGATTCCCCAGCTTCGCTCCGAATGCGCGAAGTAGACGCCATCGACGATGTGGTCGAGAGAGACGTTTAGCGGCTCTTCGCGAATGAGGTCGGAGTGAGGGGCGTGGGGGTCCGCGTCTGAACGCGGGGGATCCCCCAGAATCGGCGCTGTTAAGGCTGCCGAGCCATGGAGGATCCCTGTGGAGTACGACCCTACGCGCATGTGCGAGTTGCTGGTGGGATTGGGCGATGTGGAGGTGCTCGGCGTCGACGACGAGGAGGGTGAGCCGCTGGGGGTGCATGTGCGCTGTCGGGTGCCGAGACCGGCCTGTGGGGACTGCGGCGGGCCGGTGTGGTCCGACGGTGAGCGGGCGGTGGTGCTGGTGGACCTCTGCGCGTTCGGCAGGCCTTGCAGGCTGGTGTGGCACAAGCGGCGGTGGCGCTGCCCTCGCGATGGCTGTGGGGCGGGCACGGTCACTGAGCAGGCGGCGGAGATCGCGCCGCCGCGGGCGCTTCTGACGTCGCGCGCGGCGCGGTGGGCGACACGCCAGGCCGGCCGGGGCCGGCCGCTCAAAGACGTCGCCGGCGAGTTGGGCTGTGTGTGGCACACCGTGAACGCGGCGGTCAAGCGCTGGGGCGAGGCGCTGCTGGCAGCCGACACCGCCAGGATCTCAGACGTCGAGGCGCTGGGCCTCGACGAGACCCTGTTGTGGCGGCGGGGCCGGTTCCGGGCCAAGACCTGGGGCACCAGCATCGTCGACGTCGGCCGGGGCCAGTTGCTGGACATAGTCCCAGGCCGCAGCGCCCGAGCGCCCACACGCCGGCTGCTGCGCCGGCGCCGAGAGTGGCGCGAGGGCGTCCGCTGGGCGGTGCTGGACCTCTCGGGCCCCTACCGGGCCGCGTTCAACGCCGCGGTGCCCAAAGCCCGACAGGTCGCGGACCCGTTCCACGTCGTGGGGTTGGGCAACGACGCCCTCGACGAAGTGCGGCGGCGGGTCCAGAACCAGACGCTGGGACACCGCGGCCGCAAAGACGACCCGCTGTACCGGGCCCGCAAGCTGCTCGTGTCGGCGTCGCAGAACATCACCGAGAACGGACACACCCCGCTGCGGGGCCTGCTCGACGCCGGCGACCCCTACGGCGAGGTCCGAGACGCCTGGCACGCCAAAGAGACCCTCAGAGCCATCTACGACATCGCCGACGCCGAAGTCGGCGCCGCCACCGTGAACCAGCTCGCCGCCGACCTCCAAGAACCGGGCATGCCCGCAGAGATCAACCGGCTCGGGCGCACCATCGCCACCTGGCGCACACAGATCTCCAACTGGCACGCCGCCCGAGTCACCAACGCACCCACCGAGGCAGCCAACAACTGAGCTTCCCCCCGAATCGTGGAGGGTTGGTTAGGCTGCGTTGGCTAGTTCGTAGTCTATTGGGCTGGTCATGTTGTTGGTGGAGTGGAGCCGTTTTCTGTTGTACCAGGTGTCGATCCAGACGGCGATGTCTCGGCGGGCCTGGTCGCGGGTGCGCCAGCGGCGGCGTGATATCAGCTCGTGCTGGAGCGTCGAGAAGAATGACTCGGCGGCGGCGTTGTCCAGCGCGCAGCCGACGCGTCCCATCGATTGGGTGATCCCGAGCTTGGCGCAGGCCGCCGCGAACGCGTCGGAGGTATATTGAGAGCCCTTGTCGGTGTGGAAAATCACTCCGGCGACGCCGCCGCCGCGCACCGCGGCGGCCATGTTGATCGCGTCTGTGGCCAGCTGCGCGGTGGGGTGGCGGTCGGACTGAGCGAAGCCCAGCATCCGCCGGGAGAACAGGTCCTCCACGGTGGCGAGGAACACCGGCCCCTCGGCGGTGTCGACCTGTTTGAAGTCGCCGACCCACTTCTCGTCGACGCCGCCGGCAGTGAAGTCCCGACGCAGCAGGTCCGGAACCGGCTCGGCGCGCTTGTCGGGTCGGGTCAGGCCCCTGCGCCGCTTGGGCGCGCGTCCCTGCAGGCCCTGGCGGGCCATGGAGGACTCCACCGTCTTCTTGGACACCTCGCGGCCCGACCGGCGCAGCGCGGCGCGAACCCGGGGCGAGCCGTAGGTGCCGTCTGACGCGTCGAAACAGGCCTTGACCTCGACGTCTAGTTCAGCTCTGCGCCGCCTCGCCGGCGTCGGGGGCCGGTCGCGCCACTTGTAGAACGTCGACGCCGCCACCCCCAGGGCCCGGCACGACACCGCGTGAGGCACAGCGTGGTCGGTCCTTTGGGCCGCGATGTGCGCTGAGACGCTCATCGCGTTGCCTCCTTGACCCAAAGGACCACTGATCGTTTGAGCACATCACGCTCCATCTCCAACTCGGCACAGCGCTTGCGCAGCCTGACGAGCTCAGCTCTGTCGTCGGAGCTCAGGCCCTCGGCCTCACCCCGCTCGATGCGGTCTTTGCGGACCCAGTTCCCAAGGGTGCCCGCACCGATCCCGAGATCACGGGCGATCTCAACGACCGGCCTTCGCGTCTCCCGGACGATCCGCACAGCACCGGCCCTGAACTCCGAGTCGAACTTGCGTCGTGTGTGTGACATAGCGCCTCCTCATAGACGATGTCTCCACGATTCGGGGGGATACCCAAACCTGATCAAACGCGTCAAACGCGCCGCCTTCGGGTTCACCAACTTCGACAACTACCGCATCCGAGCCCTGCTCTACGCCGGCAAACCCAACTGGGCACTGCTCGAAACACTCACTCCGACCTAAAACGCGAAGAGCCCGTTTAGTCCCCGGTGTCCTCCGATCGGGCCACCACCGGTCTGCATTCTCTGAATCAGATCGAAGGCGTACTGGTCGTGCTCGTGGTTGTGATCCGCTACCAGCAATGCACGTTGACTCAACTCATCGGTCTGGCTCCTGAGCCAATGCTCGATCTTCTCTGTCAAGAATTGGAGCGCCAGCAGATGAGGGGTTTGGTCTCCGACGAGCAATGGCTTGTTGATGGACGCATGAGCCACGTCAGCGTCGACCTGACGCATGACGGATAGTGCCCTGGCGTATTCGCTGACACGCAGGCGAGGTGGAACATCGTGCCATGGCCCCGACCCGTGGAACAGTTGATCGCCGTGGTACTCGACCAGGGGTTCGCTGGTCGGCGCAGCATCCGCGAGAGCGTGCAGCCGGTCTGCCATGTCACGGATGCGATCCTCGCGCACGATGACAGCGGCCAGGTAGTGGATGGGTTGATCAGGGTCATCGAGTCGCTTGCCGGTATTGCCGGACTCGTCCAAGTAGCAGACCAACATTGCGACACTCTAGGAGAATGCCGAGCCTCGCAAGACTGAGTACTCGGGGGCGTCCCGTGGAGTGGTGGGCTTTGGGGTTGAGCCTCGGTGTTAGTTGCCGGGTGTGAGCTCGGCTGTGGCGATGGTATCGCGCTCGGGGTCGAGGCGGAAGTCGGCGTTCGCAAGCAGACGGTCGCTCCTCAGGCACACCGAGATCCACCGACATTGAGCCGCCATAGAGCCAAGGCGCAGGCCAGGAATGTCCAGCACCAGCCAACACCGAGCATCCCTCACCGAGACGAGAGCGGGCTCATTCTTCCGGCAAGGCCATGACACAAAGGCAACGACAAGAGTCATGCGTGAGATGTACGGCACCACTGCCGATTCCTTGGTTCGGCACGGCTACGGCCCGGGAGTCACCAAGCCTGCAGGCGGAGCCTGACGCTGGTGCATGAGTTGGGCCACTTCCTCGTCGCCCATGAGCTGGCACTGCCCGTGCTGGCAAACCCGTATCCTCCCCGCATGAGATCCCGAGTCGGCGGACTGCGACAGCCCGCTGTCTATTGCGGCGGCGAGCCGTTCATGTAGGCTTGCTGTATTCTGATGGCTCCCCCTTGGGGAGCCGAGCGAGGGCCCTTCGGGGTCCTCGCGCTGCTTCTAGGAGGTGAGAGGCCCGTGGACCGTTGCGCCGTGTTCGTTGATGCTGGCTACCTGTATGCGGAGGGAGGCAAGCTAATCGGGCTCGACCCATCGCGCCGCGACGTCCGGCTCGATGCTTCGGGTGCGAACGAGTTCCCGGCTGATCTGGCGACCAGAGGCTGTCGTCTGCCGGTGCTTCGGACCCATTGGTATGACGGCGCGAGAGAGGGAATCCCCACGGCAGAACATCAAGCGATCAGCGACTTGCCGAACGTCAAGCTTCGACTCGGTCGGCTCAATAGGCGGAATCAGCAGAAGGGCGTAGATGCGCTCATCTACCACGATCTCATGACGCTGGCTCGCGAGCGGGCCATCAGCGACGCCTTCCTCCTCTCGGGTGACGAGGATCTGAGGGAGGGGGTCCGGGCAGCTCAGGAGATCGGTGTCCGGGTCACACTGATCGGGATTCGGACACCAAGCGGTGCACGAAATCAGGCGCGGGATCTCGCCAGAGAAGCTGATGAGGTCATCATGCTGACCAAGGAGGACTTGTCCGGATTCATTGCCCCGGCGCCAGCAGCGGGCGAAATCCCGTCGATTTCCAACGACCTGACGGAGGCGGTCGGGCAGTGTCCCACCGAGTGGTGGGGTTTGAGGTAGCCGCTGGGGTCCACCACTAGGGGGGTCATCGGCGTGATCCTCGGTGAGAAGAAATCACCAACTCATCGAGGAGGACACACCGATGACCCTTTCTGATACTGACACAGCGCAGCTGTGGGAGACGTTTCGCGCCGGTGGCGGCGCGGAGCTGGTGCGCGGCGCGGTGCGTCTGGTGCTCCAGGAGCTGATCGAGGCCGAGGTCACCGAGGTGATCGGCGCGGGGCGCTATGAGCGCAGCGATGCTCGTGTGAATGAGCGCAACGGGCACAGGCCGCGGCTGTTGGCCACCCAGGCCGGCGACGTGGAGTTGAGGATCCCCAAGCTGCGCAAGGGCTCGTTGTTGCCGTCGGTGCTCGAGCCTCGCCGGCGCATCGATCGGGCGCTGCACGCGGTCATCATGGAGGCCTATGTGGCCGGGGTGTCCACCCGATCGGTGGATGATCTGGTGGCCGCGCTGGGCGCGGAGTCGGGGATCTCGAAGTCGGAGGTGTCGCGCATCTGCGCGGGGCTCGACGAGATGGTCGAGGCGTTCCGGGGCCGGCGCCTCGATCACATCGAGTTCCCCTACGTCTATGTGGACGCGACCTACCTCAAGGTGCGCAACAGCGTCAGCCAGGTCGTCTCGATGGCGATGGTCGTGGCCACCGGCGTCAGCGCCGACGGCAACCGCGAGATCCTGGGATGCGACATCGGCGACAGCGAGAGCGAGGGGTTCTGGCAGAGCTTCTTGGGCTCGCTGCGATCCCGCGGGCTCACCGGGGTGCGCCTGGTGATAGCCGACGCCCACGCCGGGCTCGGCGCCGCCGCGGACCGCACCATCCAGGGCGCCGGGCGCCAGCGATGCCGGGTCCACTTCATCCGAAACCTGCTCGCTTTGGTGCCCCGCACCCACCAGCACATGGCCGCCGCAGTGTTCCGCACCGTCTTCGCGCAGCCCGACCCCGAAGCCGTCGACGCAGCCTGGGACGAAGTCGCCGCCCAACTCGGCGCCCGATTCCCCAAAGTCGCAGCGCTCATGGCCGACGCCAAGCCCGAGGTGCTGGCCTTCGCCGCGTTCCCTCGGGCCCACTGGCAGAAGATCTGGTCCACCAACCCCCTCGAACGCATCAACAAAGAGATCAAACGCCGATCACGCGTCGTGGGGATCTTCCCCAACCAAGCATCCGCCATCCGCCTCGTCGGAGCGATCCTCGCCGACCTCCACGACGAATGGCAAGCCACCGAGCGCCGCTACCTCTCAGAGCACTCCATGGCCACCCTCAGCCCCGAGCGCGATACCATCGCCACAGCCGAGCTCACACCCGGCAACTAACCACCGAGGCTCAACCCCAAAGCCCACCACTCCACGGGACGCCCCCGGCGGTCGCGAGTGCCGCAGCCGAGTATGCCGAGCGGTGGCTCGACCGGGCTGCCGACGAGCAGATTGCGTCGCTGGCGGCAGCTCGCCCGCGCATTCCGCGGCTGCTCGGCGCCGATCTTCTGCGGGCAATCGAGAGCAGGGCCGGCGTGAGCCTGCATGGACAGGATTCTCTCAAGCGAAGCGCTCGCAAGGCGTTCTGGGAGCGGATCGGTCGGGGTAGGGCAAGGGCGGACGGCTAAATCGACCGCAGAGTTCGAGCTGATGATCGGAGCTAGCCACCTCAATTTGGATCGACATAGCAGCCTTCCGCTGATACCGACCGTTTGCATGCCGTAGCTCCAGGCGCGAACTAGAGAGCGCAGGATCGAAGCGCAGCGCCACTCGGCAACCGTCGGGCGGACCCAGCGAGCGGACACTGTAGTCCCCGTTGCAGTCACCGAGTGCTCTGGCTATCGTGACGTGGCTGCGATACGCCTATCGCCTGCTGGACAAGGGCTAGCACGGCGAGTAGCGATGCAGCCCGCTAGGACGTTCTTGGGGCAGGCTTGGAAATCTACGCATGGGCAAGCGAAGCAGAAGAAGACTCAGAGGGCATGGTACCGGCCAATCTCAGGTGAAGACCTTTAGAGCCTTCGCGGAAACGTGGGGAGCGGGGTGGTTGAGGGTCGGTGAGCAGTGGTCGGGGCCCTGCTGGAATCGGTGATTGCGAGATCAACGATCCAGGAGGGCCCCGATGGCTTGCGATGTTATGGCAGTTCGGCTGCACTTGCCGCAGGTCCGTGTGCTGGGGGTGCTCGAGGACGCGCCGGGAGCGCTCAGGGTGAGCGTCGAGTCGACGTTTAGGAGGCTGCGCTGCCCTCAGTGCGGGTTCTGCTGCCACAGGGTGGGTGACCGCCGCGACAAGAAGGTCCGCGACCTGGAGGTGTCGGGGCGGCGCACCGTGCTGGTGTGGTCGCGGCGCAAGATGGTGTGCGACAACTGCGACAGCCGCTTCTTGGAGGACCATCCGGCGTTGGAGGGCGCGCTGACGGGGCGGCTGGCGCGGCGGCTGGTCGCTGACGCGAAGGTGATGACGTTCAACGCGGTGGCGCGACGCCACGGCGTGCACTGGCACGCGGTGCGCGCGGTGGTGGACGTCTGGTCGGCTCTGGTGGCTGAGCGGCGCCGCAGCCGCCGCTGCTCGGTGCTGCTGGTCGATGAGACCTCGATGCGCAAGCGGCACCGCTACGTGACCGTCATCGTCAACGGCGACACCGGGCGGACCCTGGCGATGGTCGAGCACCGCAGTTCCGCTGCGCTGTCAGCGTTCTTGATGCAGCAGGGCCACAGATGGTGCAAGGGCGTCAAGGTGGTGCTCAGCGACGGATCGCGCGCCTACAAGGCGGCCATCGACGCCCACTTGGGCCACGCTCGCCATGTGCTGGACCGGTTCCACGCCATCAGATGGTTCGCGGCCGCTCTCACCCAGGTGCGCCGCGACGTCCACGGCTTCACCAACCCACGCAACTTCGAAGCCCGCGGCATCCTCGTGACATAATGACCCAACCGGTGCCGGCAACCCTCAATCCCACGAATACGCGAAGGGCCGACCTTTAAGATAGTCTATTTCTTCTTGCCGCTGCCCGTCCCGCTCCGTATTCCTGACGGCCATACAATACAGATAACAGTGCCATCCATGCAGCTCGAGGAGGATGATACCTTAATCGAGACGCAATATGACGATGAGTACGGCTATCGTGGCCTTGCGACGAGCATCAAAATACATCAGATCAAGTCTGAACAATCCCACATCTATATGAGCGCTGCCTTTGAAGCTGCAGCTAGGGCGTTCCCTAACGGTGGTCCATTTGAGAGTTCTAACACTTTTCCATCAGATCCAGCTATTACGATTACTGTGATCGAAGCTGCTACACGACTACGAAGCATGTCTGAAGAATCTCTAACGGAGGCATTCGACCGCGTGGTGGTGGGAATGCGATCGTTGCAGCGCAGCTATATTGTTGTTACAAATCATCTCATGTCCCTCGTTTCTTTGGCGCAAATGCCTCTCGGTGTGCCATACGCAGTTCGTACAGTTACAAGTGACGAAAGTAACCCTTCTTGGCCAACCGACAGTGGATTGTTCCTTACCAATCTTGAAGACAGTTACCTCGAAAAGCGAAGCTATAACGAAGATTCGATAGATGAGATAGATGAGATAGATGAGATAGATCTTAACACTATAGCGATGCTTGGTGATATAGATTCGATCCCGTTCTCGTCCTTTGTTGATAACTGGCGAGAGGCACAGCTGGCGGCGCGCAACTACACCGGTTCAGTTGCGTGTATTCTTGCCGCCACAGCAGCTGAACTGTTGATCAGAGAGGTTCTAACTATACTGTTGTGGGAAGAGGGTGTGACTCCCCGAGAGGCAGCAGTACAACTTTGCGGAAGGTCTCCAGGTAGCCGACAAATATCCTCGCTGATCGCCACGGAATTCCACGATCGATTGGGGGGATCATGGGATCGAAATGGAGATGGCATTATCTCACGACACACGAGCCTCGTAATTCAGATTCGTAATCGTATCGTCCATGGTGGCTATCATCCGTCGAATGATGAGGTACATGTGGCTATAGAGACATCTAGAGAGCTGGTTGAGTTTATTCACGATCGCTTGATTAGTAGCATCGCGCGGTACGCTTTGACGACATTGATGACAGCGGGATACAGCGAACTTCATCGTCAGAACATGACAGAGCGCCTCGACAGGCTCTTGTCTGAGACGATTCTTCCCGAAGATATCAATGAGAACTATATGTCATATCGATTCGAAGTAGACAGGTACATGCACAATACACAGTTGCGTGAAGGCGGCGAACTCATGGGATATCTTGAGAATGCGGATGTAGCACTGCTCGTCTTTCCAACCGGCAAGATGCAATGGTGGCTCATCGACCCGGAGTCTCGGGTAGGATGTCTAGCGCGTGCTCCAAGACTGAATCGAAAAATGGCTCGCGCCGTGAGCGAACTTCGTCATCAGACGATCACGGGTCGTCCACACGGTGGGCCTAATGCCATGCGCCTTCTCGGAGTGAGTACTGTTCCTGTGATGGACCCACCGATCTGGTACCTCATGCATGCAGTGTGGCCCTTGGTACGCGTGGACCGTTTCCCATCATGCCCCATACCGATCCACGAAGGACCGAAGACTGGTCATACCGCATAGTCAGGTACCGTGACTCAGGATTAATGAACCCAAGGCGGGCGGGTTGAGGCTGGGTGGGCTTGGCTGGTGTGGGCGGGAGGCGGATCGATGTTGGTGTCGTAGTTGGCGGTGAGAGCTTCGGCTAGGCGGCGGCTGTACGTCTCCAGGCTTGAGCCGTCCAGTGGTGGGTTGGTGCCATTAGGAGTATCGGCGAGCGAACCGTGCGTCACTTCGAATGCCTTGGCCATGGCGTCGTAGCGGTCTAGGATGAGGCGCTTCGTGCGAAACGCGCCGTACTCCACCTCGTCCTTGCGCTTAACGATGGGGAAGTTGTCCATGATGTAATCCGCGTCGCTGCGATTGATTCCGTAGAGGTGGAGCATCAGCGCATCAAGCTCGGCTCGAAGCAGCGAGCGGCGTTCTTCGTTCCAGCGAAACGGTGGCCCATCGTAGCTAAGATCCCTACCTAGCGGAGCCATATCCCACGCCGTGTAGACAAGCTCCACCAGGGAAGCTGTGATTAGCAGTTCGTGTTGTTGGATCAGTTCTTGAGTCGGAACCGGAAGTTGCCTTAAGTAGAGGTAGTTCATATGGTTGCCCCCGACCTTCTGACGTGCTGTGTAGTCGAAGACATATGAGCTAAGGATGGAAAGAAGAAGATGAGCATCTGTGGAAACCAGTAGGAGCGGTTCCGAGTTTCCTACTGCCACACCCGGCAGTGCAGTGCAGACCATCGTGCGTTCGTTAGTGACACTAGTTATGTCACTGAATCCAAAAAGCCAGCTTACATTGTTACCCATGCGTTCTGTCACATGCGTCTTGTCCACCCAGTAGAGCGGCACAACAGCACTAGTGGGGCTGGACTTATCGTCACTTGACAGGTATCGAGGTTGATTCTGACGGTGAACGGCTGTAGGACTCTGAACAACATCTGCAGCACGATGGTCGAAGAATGTTACCATTTTGCCTTCATATAGTGGTAAGTATCTATGCTGGTCCATAGTACAGTCCTCGTGTTCCGAGGCACATTGTGGAGAGACGAAGTGATTTCCTTCAAGAATATAGCCTTGGGACTCTAGCGACTCACGTTTCTGGAAGAGCTGGGAGTCGTTGGACATGTCAAACATTCTCTGAAACGATACGCCCCACGGGTTGCCGTCGGGGGACGACTCGTCGACGAGTACTGGGAGTCGGCGATAGATCGCCTTGGTGATCTCGGCGTCTTGTACGGTGCGGAAGATCGGACAGGTCTTGGTGTTGGGATTCAGGAGACGGAAGTCGTCGGAGTCCAACATGAAGCGTCGCTCTGCTATATCGATATCCGCGGCATCCCAGGCGAAGAACGAGAAAGTTGCGCGGGCGGTGGCAATGCGGGTGCCGGTCAGGGTCAACAGGCAGAACTTCATGCGGCTGTCGACAGCTGGGAAGATCTTCTTGCGATTCTCGAAGTCGTAGAGGGAGAACAATCGCCTGCTCTCAACCAAATGTCCGAAGAGGTGCTTGGTCGTGTCATCGGTCGCGATGCCCGTTGGCAGGATGGCACCGACGCGACCTCGTGGGGACACGGCGTTGGACATCAACTCCAGGAACACGGCGTAGGTGTTGACATCTCCCCGTCCCCCAAGCGGGAAGTGCTCGGAGTTCCGAAGGAGCGCGCTTGTTCCCTCCGCTTGGCGCAAGGCGCTCTCGAAGGCGGCACGCAAACCGGGGTTGTCGGTCTTCAAGTCTTCAATGAGCCGCTTGCGGGCTGCCGCGGTTGGTGCGGTGGCGATTGCCTCGTCTTGCTGGGCGAAGAACTCCTTCTCCTGCAACTTGACGCGCTCCCACGGGGGATTGCTGAGAATGGCGTCGAATCCTCCAGCCCAGCCGGTGTGAGGGTTGGTCATGTCGTCTGCGTCTTCGGTTACCTGGAAGAGGTCTGGGAAGGCCAGGTGCATGTGAGTGAACCGGTAATGGTCGGCGAGGTCGAGGATGTTGGCGATGGCGTCAGTCCGGTTGGCGCGTGCCTCGACCTGCTGGCGGGCCGACCAGATGTCCGCGACTATCTGCTCGTGTGAGCGGGCTTCGAGTGTCCGTAGCGTCTTGTCGGTTATGGGTGGATCACTGGGTGTCTTGGGCGCGACGAACGCTGCGCACCAAGCGTCCGCAACCAGCTTCGCCTTCATGGCTGGGCCCGAAGCCTGCAGGCGAGCGTACTCCTCCTCCTTGGCCGCGACCTGCTCGGCGGTGTCGTCCGCGGTTATGTCGATTCGGTGCATCGCCGAGGCCAACTGAGCGGCGTCCGACGCCGGGGACCGCTCCAGCTCAAGCAAACCCTGTGCCCGTTGCTTGCGCTCCTTCTTGTTGGCTCTCCGCAGGGCGCTGGCGTGCTCCTTGTCGTCTCCGGTCAGAGACTTGAAGGCGGCGTCGGGGATCCCTTCGGCCAGCAGCCTGGGCGTGGTGCCGAGGAGGCTGTTTCCGCAGACGATGCGATGATCCAGGAAGCTGAGCGGCTTGCCGGGTGTGTTCGACTCCAGCCAGAGGCTCACCTTGCAGAGTTCGACGGCCATGGGATTGATGTCGATGCCGTACAGGCAGCGGCCCACCACCTCGCGCAGGGCGGCACGCGACGATTCCGGGGAGGGTTGCGTGCCGCCCTCTCTCGCCGATGCGAGCGCGTCGGCGATTCGGTGGGCGGCTGCGATCAGGAAGTGGCCCGAGCCGCAGGCCGGGTCGAGCACGTTGAGGCCCAGTAGCGCCTGTTCGGGTTCGGACTTGGCCTTCGCTTCTTCGATCACCGGACCCAGGGCGTCGTCGAGGAGCCTGGAGATCAGCTCTGGCGGCGTGTAGTAGCTGCCGGTCGTCTTGCGCTCGCTGCCTGCGGCCGAGTCCAGGCCGAAGGTGCGGTCCTGCGGATCGGCAATCGCATGCAACTCCAGCAGCGACTCGTACACCGAGCCCAATTCCTCGGTGCCGAGGTTCTGGTAGTCGACCGCGCGCAGGCCCTTGGCCTCGTCGTCGCGAACGAAGGCGAGGTGGCGCACGGCCTCCAGCAGATGGGCGTTGTCGAGGCGGGCGTTCGCTACATCGGGAATCGCTTGTTGTGACCAGAGTTGGCTTCCCAGGGAAGTGAGTCCCAGCGCGTCGCGAGCGGCTTCTTGGGTCTGGTCGTCTCCCACGTCGAGCGCGGCCATCGTTGCGTGCATGCCCTGCCACAGGTCGCCGTGGGTGCCGCCGCGTCGCTTGCTGGCCAGTCGGCGCAGGCGATCCACGGAATAGAAGCGGCGATAGGTATTCCTCGCCTCGTCGGTCGCCTCCGGGGCCAGTAGCAGGTCGCGGGATTCTGCGACCAGTAGGAACAGCATCCGGTACACGATTCGTAGCAACTGGCGCTGCAGATCATCGGCGGTCAGGTCGCCGGAGCGGAGGCGGCCGCGCAAAGCCGCGTTGTCGGGATGGGCGAGCACGCCGTTGCCGAGGCAAACGATGGCCTGCTCCACGCCGGAGCGGAGCTTCTCACGGGCCCGCGTGCCGGCCGAGGCCGCCTCTTTGGACCACTGCTCCAGCAAGCACCGCTGAGGAATGTCGCCCTCGAAACGGGTGCGGTAGCAGCACAGCCACAGCAGCGTGAAGTCGGCGAACGATTCGCCGTCGAAAATTGCGGCCAAGTCGAACTCGACATAGGCCTGGCGGGTGAGCGACGCGTTGTCGCGCAGCAGGCGCAGGGTCTTGCCGTTGGAGACGATGCCCCAGAGGTGAAAGTCGGATCGGTTCAGATACTCCTGTACCAGCCCGTGCGGCGAGGCCGCCGCCGCACCCCGCAGGCCGGGTGTGCGGCGGTCGATCGGAGTGCGCCAGCCCATCAGGTGGATCGGCACCCGTCCGCGCCATTCGTGGCTGATGGCGTACGACTTGCCGTCCGCGTCGGGAGTGAGGCTCTGGACGGCGTCCAGGCCGGCAAATCCCAGTTCGTTGAGCAGCGGAAGCAGCCAGCGCTCCCGAGTAAGGCGCGTTGCCTTGTCGTCCGCGTTGGCGAGAGTCTCCTCCGCCCGTCTGAACGCCGTCCAGACCGAGACGAGCCGGTTCCATGAGCGGGTCACGGCATCGCGCGGCCGTTCGCTGGGAGCCAAGTCGAAGTCGGCAGCGTCCAGGCCTGGCAGCTTCGGGTCGTTGTTCGCGACGCGGTCCAGGAGCTCGCGGGGCAGCAGTGCGCCGACTGTGGACACAGCGGTTCCGCTCACGAGATACGCGCCTGCGGCAGGTAGTGGTAGACGGCGAGCACATCGACCGGCAGTTGAGCCTTCACGGACACTGCTCGGGGACCGGCGCCGGGCCTGCGGTCAGCCTCGCGAACCCCTCGATGGGCCGCCGCCAGAGCCCTTGCGCGGGCGTCGGCCTCGGCGTGGACTCTCGGTCGCCAGTGCGCTTCGCTGTCGAGAATCTTTGCAATGCGCTCGGATGCAACTGCCGGGATGACGTTCCCTGCCGGCTCGGCTGCCATAAGCTCCTGGGCCTGTTCGCGCGGGAGCCAGCGTGGGTCCGCAGCCGGGCCGGCGAAGGCCAGCAGCAGCGCCTCCTCGGCGAGCATGTGGTGATCACCGCCGCGCCCCACCGCTGTGATGGACATGCGCACGCGGCACATGAGCAGTGTGGTGACGATGGACACGGTGCCGGTTCTCATCACGCCGCAGCGGGCCGCCACGGGCCGGTCGTCGCCGGAGACCCGACCGCCGTCGGGTCGACCGTTAGCCGACCCGTCAGGGCTGGCCAGCTCAGCGTGGACTGAGTCGAGCGCACGGTCGAGCACATGAGCCGCCAACCCTCCCACCGTCGGATGAGTGCGCGAGAGTCTGACTGCTCCATCCGTGATGCTTGGGCCGAAGCCCACGCTCAACCGGTCTCTGTGAGTGGCGTCCGAATGGCCCGAGCCCGGCAGTGCCAGGGCGTCACGCACCGATACCGGCACCTCCGAAAGGTCGATGTCGTAGGACTGAGCGGTGCGTCCACCGCTCGGGCGCATCACTGCACCGTGGGCTTGCAGGGCCGCGACCATGAACCGCTCGGTGTCGGCGCCAGAGCCGATGGCCTCGTGCATCTCGGCGAGCTCGGCTTGGACCTCGGTGGGGTCGATCCGGCTCTGGGCGAACAACGAACGCCGGCGCTCCTCGTTGCGGGCGGAGCGGTCCCATTCGGCTTCCAGCGCGTCGGTCTGGGGGCGGAGTTGCTCGATGATCCCCTCCAGCGGCATCTGCAGAGCCTGGCCGGACGACTCCAGCACCTGCTCGGCCAGTGCCTCCACCACCTCGCTGGTTGAGCCCGGCACCGGAATGGAGATGCCCAGCGTCGAGCGGATGGTCCGGTGCTTGCGCAGCAGCACCTTCAGCACGGTCTCGTCGATGCGGTTGTCGGTGCCCCAGCAGGTGACGACCCGCACTTCGGGCTCGGACTGGCCGTAACGGTCCACCCGACCCTCCCGCTGTTCGAGGCGGGTCGGGTTCCACGGGAGGTCGTAGTGGATCACAGCCGAGAAATGATCTTGCAGGTTGATGCCCTCGCTGAGGCAGTCGGTGGCCACCAGCACCCGGCGGGGATGCTCGGCCAGCTCAGCGATCCGGGCCTCCCGCTCTGCCGGCGGCAGGCGGCCGGTGACTGCGGCGATCCGAGGGCGGTCCCTCTTGGGAAGCCGAGTTCCGAGGCGTTCGGCCACGTACTCCGCGGTGTCGATGAAGCGGCAGAACACGATCGGATGGAAGCCGTCGGCCAGGAGTCCGCCGAGGATCTCGACCAGGCGGTCGAGCTTGGCGTCCGCGCTCTTCGAGGTCGAAGCGGCTGCGATCTCATCGGCCTGCTTGGCGAACTCGCGGAGACGGCGCGACACAGCGGATTCTGATGCGCCGGGCTCGTCGGGCTGGCTGCCGGGCACCACGTCGGGAGCTTCCTCGACATCGTCCAGATCGAGGATCAGGCGGCGCCCGCGCTCGTCGATGTCGCGCTCGTCGGCGGCGTCCGCGGTGAAGGCACGGGTGCGCAGCGTCGCCGATGCAGCGGCCGGGCTCGACGCCAAGGCCCGAAGCAGTCCCAAGGCCGACCATCGGCGGATGCGCTGCTGGCGGCTGCCTCGCTCGTGTTCGAAGAGGCTGCCGCGGGCGTACGCAAGCACCTGGTCGAACAGCGCCCGATAGTCGGAGGACAGCGCGTAGCCGACCTCGGTCTCCGCCCGCTGCGGAAACTCCGTATCGGCGCCGAGGTAGTGCTGGATCTCGGACCGCCGACGCTGCACCAGGTGCCGGGCGAGGCGCTCGCGATGACGACGGTTGACGTCGCCGCCGAGATCTTCGGGCAGCTCGGCGAAGTCTGGGGACAGAAGGCCCAGCAGCGACCGGAACGCCGTGTCCTTGCCCGAGTGGGGCGTGGCGGTGACCAAGATCAGATGACGGTCCGGGTTCGCAGCCAGGTCCCGGACCAAGGCGTGGCGCTGGTGGCGACCGGAGGAGGCTTGTTCGTCGGTGCGGGCGCAGGTGTGGGCCTCGTCGACGATTACCAACTCGGGGCACGCCCGGATGAAGTCATCCCGGCGGCGGTCCGACTTGATGAAGTCGATCGACACGATCACGTTGGGATGCCGCTCGAAGATCGACTGGCCCAATGCAAGGCCGCGCTCCAGGCGGGCGGCGGTGGAGGCGAGGACCAGCTCGGCGTCGATGTGAAACTTGTCGCGCAGCTCGGCCTGCCACTGCTCCGCCAGATGCGGCGGGCAGAGCACGGCGAGACGCTGAGCGTCTCCCTGGGCCATGAGTTCCGACGCGACCAGCGCGGCCTCGATGGTCTTGCCGACGCCCACGTCGTCAGCGATGAGCAGGCGCACCGGATCCAGGCGCAGCGCCATCAGCAGCGGGACGAGCTGGTAGGGACGCGGGTCGCAGGCGATCCGCGCTACCGATCGGAACGGCCCGGCGCCGGAACGGAACCCGAGTCGCAGAGCGTCGCGCAGCAGCCGCGCCGAGTGGGCGTCGCCGAGGTGCTGGTCCGGGTCAGGCGGGCTGAAGGTGGCCGGCTCGACCGTCTCAACGGCAGTGAGGATGCCGGTGGTCTCGTCGTCTGTCCCTCCGAGAGGGCGGACCATGACCAACTCGGCCGCGCCGTGCGACAGCACCACCCAATCGCGGCCGCGGGCGGTGACGAGAGCGCCGGGTGAGAAGGTCATGCTGGTGTCGGTGACACCACTCGTGAGCTAGAAGCGGTCGATGACATGGCTTGACTGCGCCAGAACCCCAGGCACTCGGCTGTGGTGAGCCACCCAGTCGGCAGTGTCCGGCGACAACATCCGCAGTATCCACAGGAGCTTCTCGTGGTCGGTGCCGAGGTCGCGCTGGAGAATCGGCTCGTGATGAGCGATCCTGTTGCGCAACGTGCGCAGCTGGTCGAGTTGACGGTGAAGCACGGCTCGATTCGGCTCGGGCGTGAACTCCTTATGGAGATGCGTGCACCATAGGTCCGAGTCGTACTTCCTTGAGAAGAGCGCTACCCAGAACCCGAGATTGAGTTCCGCGACGACCCGCCGAGACTCGCGAGACTTTCTCTTCTTGCGGAGTGACTCGCGAGCCTTGACTACAGATCGATGCTCGGATGGACGGAGCAACGTCTGATCCTTGTACCACGTTGCCCCCCGAGATGCGGACAGGGACCGATTCACTGTGTTGCGCAGGGTTACCTCGAACGCCTGAAGTGGCCCGTGAAACGCCGAGCCCAAGGCAGCATTGCGTGTGTAGATCTGCAGGGCGCGTCGACGATCCTGGCGGGCGAGGTTCAGATACGTTGCAAGTCGCTCGCTCGACATCGCATCTCGAAGTGCCCGCACCGAGTCCCCATCGTAGGAGTACGGCCCACGGGCGACCGGTGTCTCACCGTCTGATATCATGATGAGCGTACGCTCCTCGTCGGCCGCTCCTGGAAGCTGCTTGGGGCAGACCACACAAGGCGGGTGGGCTGAATTCGGCCCACCCGCTTGGCCGTTCTGCGGGGTTCTTTCCCCAACAGGCTGCGAGTCATCGGCACGAATCTGGAGCATTCCAGTCCCGTCCTCGCAACGTAGGCGGTCCCAGCTCGGGCACTACCGCACCGGACGCGGCGCGGCTCAGGCAGAATCTGCATTGCGACGCTCGGGCTCGGCGCCTGGGCCGAACACAGCGGGATGCACGGCAGCGATCTGTCGCCAGTCGTCGCGGTGGCCGAAGCGGATCACCTGATAGCCGAGGTCGCTCATGGCTGTGGACTGCTCGGCGTCGCGCCGGGCGCGCTCGGGCCAGTCGTGGTGAGGGCCGTCCACATACACGACAGCGCACGCCTCGTCGTAGATGAAGTCCGGCCGGGTGCGGGAATCCTCAAAGAACACTTGGCTGCGGTCGGGTCGCCGGTAGCCGCTCTGCTGCAAGAAGTTCAAGAACTGCCGTTCCAGGCTCGACTCGGCTTGCGCTGCGAGTGCCTCATCGTGGGCGTCGGGAAGGAAGTGGGCAGCACGGACGAACGGTTCAAGGAACTCAATGGCCAGGTCTCGATCCAACAGATCGTGATCGAGCTGGTTCGAGTACGACATCAGGCAGTCGTAGCACGCTGCCTCGCAGGCTCCGTCCTCACCGGTGTGGGCATCGTCCTCCCTCGCGGTTTCGGGATCGATGTGGCATATCTTCAGAGCCTCGGCGACTACGCGCTTCCATAGCTCCTCGTCGCTCACGAGCTGCTTGAGAACGCCCGCACCACCTTCGTCGGCTTCATACACGAGCAGGAGCCTGCGGTCGTCGCGCGAGGGCAGCGGCTCTGCGGCGATCTCATTCGACTCCAAGCGGAACACAACCTGCAGCGCCTTCGATAGCGCCGCCTGCACGGACGCCATTGTGCCGACATCCGGTCTAGTCCCGGCCATCTCGGCGTCATCGAAGTCGGGAAGCGTCGCTGCCGGGCCGGTTGTCGTCGGTTCGATGAGCAGCGCGTTGCGGGTGTCGGTCACATACGGAACGACGCGCTCGGTTCGCCGAGCCGTCGGGGGTGCGTCGGCGCCGTCGTCGGGCTCCTCGTCGTCGTCTCGGCTCCAGTATCCGGTCGTCACGTCGAGCCTGAAGCCGGGTAGGCCGTTCTGTCTCCTCGACCGGCGCAATCCCTGATTGATGCGCCAGATCGTGGCGGCGTCGCTGTAGGAGAGTCTTAGGAGCGTCGACTCACTGCCTTCGGCTGCCGGCTCGCCCGGCTTCGTGGCGACCAGTGTGCGCGAGACATGCGACGGCGCGCCTGAGCGCTCGCTGAAGCGCACTGCAGAGACGATTTCGTAGCCGTGGCGCTGGCGCTGTTCCTCATCCGAGGTGATCCGCTCACGGCGGCGAGTGGACACGCCGCCCATCCGGAACATGTTGCGTGTGGCCGGTGACAGTTGCGCCGAGCACAGTTCGCACAGGTCGGGATTGCTGGCGGCGTCGATCTGGTGCATGTAGCCGCAGTCCCCGCATCGCTTGACCGACGTCTTGGGGATTGAGGCACGGTCGCCGCTGCTGTCCAGATCCTCAGCCGCAAGTTGTGCCCGATTGACCGAGTACTGGCTGCCCTCGTGGTAGATGATGCTGTGTGGGCCGAACTCTGAGACGGCCAGGAAGCGGGGCCGCTGCAGCAGGTCGCCACGGACGGCGCCGCGCCGTGAGAGGTAAGCCGACAGCGGCAGACGCGGGAACGAGTAGCCAGGCAGAAAGCCCTCGGAGGCCAAGTAGCGATAGGGGTAGAAGTCCGAGTTGAGGCCTCCGCCGCGGTCGCCTCGCAGCAATTCGATCTGGAACTCTGCCTCGCGTCGGAGCTTCTCAGCTTGCTCCCGGACTGACTTGCTCCGTCCGGGTGAGAGAATGATTCTCCCCTGCTCTTCGGCCTGCCGGTGCGCCGACTTGTAGAGTGACCGCCAGCGCTCCAGCGCTTCCTCGAAGCGTCGAGGGATGGCGTGCACCGTGTCGTCGAGCCAGTTCTTCGTGAACCAGTCGGCGTCCGTCAACTCCGAGACCAGGTCGTCGAGCAGCCCCTGCGCTCGGCGCTGGGCGGTGCGGCGGACCGGCTCGTCGTTCAGGGCTGCCGCAGCCTGGTCCACCAGCCTCAGTGACAGATCGTCGTCTTCCAGATCGAGCAACTCGGTCATCCGGCTGCCGAGGTCGAGTCCGCTGCACGCCAGCCAAACGGCATGGACGTGTGCCCGGATCAGTTCCTCGTTGGCGAGATCCAGCCGAGGCGCTTCGACCTCGCCCGAAACCATCAGCTCTTGCCGGCGGAAGAAGTACTGGTCGTGGCTGTTGCCCGACGAGCAAAAGGTGGTGACGAGCGCCGGCTGTCCGCTGCGCCCGGCCCGGCCCGAACGCTGCGCGTAGTTGGCCGGGGTCGGTGGCACATTGCGCATATTGACCACATTGAGCTCCGCAATGTCCACGCCCAGCTCCATCGTCGGCGAGCAGAACAGCACCGGCAGGTCGCCGTCACGGAAGCGGTGCTCGCGTTCCTCCCGCAGCTCGTGGGTCACTTGGGCGGTGTGCTCGCGAGCCTCGATGTGGCTCGAACGGCTCTCGGCGGCATCGGTGTGCTCTGCCTGCTCTCCGATATCAGTCGCGATTCCCTTGTAGAGGCTGACGAAGTACGGGTTGGGGGACACATCGGTCTGAGGAGCCGATGGGGTGCGGACGGGATCGTGGTAGGGCGTGCCGTCGCCGGGCTTCCATACCATCGCAGCCGCCGGCATCTGCCAGATCTTGATGTCGCCGTCGGAGTCCACGCGATGGAGCAGGCCATAGTGCTCGAGCGCCTCAGCGAGTTCGTCGATGATCAGCCGGCGCTCGTCCAGTGGCAGGTGCCCGGCATGGCCGAACGTGTCTCCACGGGCGATGAAATGTCCGAACTTGCTTCGTGGTGTTAGGGAGGTGACGCTGCGCCTGATGGCCGGGGCCTTCGGCCCGGTGGCGAGCAGAGACGACGATGTGTGTCGCTCTCCTGCCATTGACCACGGGTCGATCAGATGCTGCTCGCTACGCCTCTCCATCTGGCCCCACTCCTCCGGGTCGAGGACGGGGATGCGAATGCCCAGGCCGCGGCGACCCGTTTCAAGCAACGCCCTCAAGACGCGGTAGCGGGCATCGGGGCTCACACCGACGGTCAGTGGATGCTGCCACTCCTCCGCGTCTGCGGCCAGGTCTTCGAGCCCGGCGTAGTCGAAACTCAGCATTCCGCACTGCTCAAGGTTCGGCAGGTTCACTCGCCACCCTCGACGCAGATCAAGGTACAGCCGGTACTCGACGGCCTCGGTGAGGGCCCTGCGAGCCGCGGACTTCGCGTGGCCCTTCGCCCCTGGTTGAAGCGCATAGGCCAGCGATTCGAGGCTGAGCGCCTGCACGACCCCTGAGGCGAGCACGTCGTGGCTCAGACCCTTCTCGCCCGCGTTGTTGAGCGCCTTCCAGAGAGCGGCTCGCAGTATGGTGACACCGACGAAATCGTTGAGGTGTCCCGCCTGGAGCGAGGCGTCCTGGCGATTGTCGGTAAACGACAAGAGCTTGCGCGCCTTTCGGGGCAACTGGTCGACAGATCTGAGATATCGCACGGTTGCGAGCGAGGTGATCGTCGTAGCGGTGGACCGGCCCTGAGAGTCGAGCGGTGCGAGCCTGCTGAAGTCGCTGCCCCGCGGGTCTGCGTGCGAGATTCCACATCGCATGCAGAAGCGGAACGGTGCCCTCAACCAGAACCCGGTGGTGGTCTGGGTACCGTCCGCGGATTCTGAGCCGTGGAGCGTTCCGTCCGCGGATTCTGAGCCGTGGAGCGTTCCGTCCGCGGATTCTGAGCCGTGGAGCGTTCCGTTTGCAGCCACCTGAAGCGGTGACGGAACGTCGGCTTGTCTTGCGTCGCGCAAGCGATCATCAGCGTCGAACCAGTCTGCGGGCAGACGCTTGTGGATGCCGTCGGCATCGAGGGGCCAAGGCATGTCCCACTGGTCGCCAGGCTCGGCTCCAACGAACAAGAAACCGGGCTGTCCCTCGGGTGTATTCCTGTCTCCGAGGTCGCGGGGCAAGAGCATCTCGCCCCGCGCTCCAGACTCCGACGCCTCACGGGACACGACGTAGTACTCCTGACCACACACACGACAGAACGCCAGCGGGAGGTACATCCGGTGTCGCTCATTGCGCACGAAGCGCTGAGCCCTCATCGTGACACTTCGGTCCTCGGGCGCCTCCGGGGTAGCGTGGACCGCGCCGCCCGCGCTGAGGAACTGATGGAGCCGGAAGGCGAACAAAGGACTGCCGTTCTTGGTGTTCCTGACGGCTGTACCGGCGAGCAGCCTGCGTCGGATCGCGTTCTCGCAGGTGTCTCTCGACAGGCCTGTTGTCGTCGACAGCTGCTCGGCACCGCCGGCCGAGCCCTCGATCGGGATCGGTTTCGCTCGCACCAGCCAGCTCTCATCGTCGCTCCTGATTCCGAATGTGGACTCGATCCAGGACGACAGCGGATCGCGGCACAGGGCGTCGTAATCGGTCGGTTCTGGTGTGTCGCCGGAGACGCTGTGCTTCAATTCTTGCGCGAACTCCGGCCAGTCGGAGGCTTCTGGAGTTGTGCGTCGCAAAGTCTCGGCAATGACCTCCGAGGGTCGGACTTCGGTGCCGAACAGCTTCGAGGCAACTGCCGCCACCTGGATGCCGCGCTCGGATGGGGTGCCCTCGGTGGACAGCGTCGCCGATGTGCCGATGCACTGGAGGCCGGTGCTGCCGCAGGCTTCTCGGATACGGCGCACGAGCATGGCCACGTCGGCGCCCTGTCGCCCGCGGTAGGTGTGAAGCTCGTCGAGCACCAGGAACTTCAGTGACGACATCGCGTTCACCAGCTTGATGTCGTTGTATCTAGTCAGGATCAGTTCAGCCATCACGTAGTTGGTGAGCAAGACGTCGGGTGGGTTGTCGCGGATGGCTCGTCGCTCGTCTTCGCCCTGTTGGCCGGTGAACACGGCGAACGACACGGGCCGGCTAGTGCGGAGCGCCTCTGACGTCAAGGAGATTCCGTCGTTTTGTACGGCCCACGGGCCGTGATCTAGGAACTTGCTGAGCTCTTCGTTCTGGCTGTTGGCGAGGGCGTTCATCGGGTAGAGAACCAGCGCCTTGATGCCTTGGTCCGACCCGGCACGCAGAACATGATCGACGATCGGAACGATGTAGGCGAGGCTCTTGCCTGACCCCGTCCCAGTGGTCAGCACGTAGCTCCGGCCGGCAGCCGCGGCCTTGAAGGCCTCGGCCTGATGACGGTAGAGGGTCATCGGCTCGCCCTCCGGGTCCTCAGCCGATTTGTCCTTCTGGAAGATCTGCTCGGCTAGAGGGTGCAGCTGGCCGCTGCTGACTAGGTCGCTGACCTTGGCTCCCGGCTCGAAGGAAGGGTTCAGGCCGATACGAGGACTAGGCCAGAGCAGTCCCTTGTCGAAGGCGTCGTCCACCGCGGTTCTGATGCGCTCATCAGCGATCTCGACGAAGCCCTCCGAGTAGCTCCGGTACTCCGAGACAATTCGGTCCCTCAAAGAGAACACGTCCATTTGGCACATCTCCGTCTGTGCGATCGCCGTCCCAACCAGCCCGTTGGCTAGAGCGGCCGCCAACTATCGCACATCGGTGTGACAACGGTGAAGGGTCCTACCAAGACCGACTCCAAGCGTCTCGCGCAAGGGTACGCAAGGTGGTGCAGCGGAGCATCTTCGGCATCGCGGAGGACATCCTTGCTCGTCGCCAAGATGAGCCACGGACGAACTTCAATGGGTTTGCCACACGTGGTGTGGCCAATTACTTGAAGTTCGAGCTGGACGAGTGAGCCGCTGGGCCGATCCGTCGTGGCGGCCCGGCGGGGGATACGGTGGCGGGGTGCAGCGGCGCATCTTCGGCATCGAGAATGAGTACGGCGTCACCTGCACGCTGCGGGGCCAGCGCCGCCTCAGCCCCGACGAGGTGGCCCGGTACCTGTTCCGCAAGGTCGTCTCCTGGGGCCGCAGCAGCAACGTGTTCCTCGGCAACGGCTCGCGGCTGTACCTCGACGTGGGCAGCCATCCCGAGTACGCCACCCCGGAGTGCGACTCGGTCCACGACCTGGTGGTTCACGACAAGGCGGGGGAGCGCATCGTCGAGAAGCTGCTGGGCGACGCCGAGGACCGCCTGGCCGAGGAGGGCATCAAAGGCGACGTCTTCCTGTTCAAGAACAACACCGACTCTGCGGGCAACAGCTACGGCTGCCACGAGAACTACCTCACCAGCCGCCGCGACGAGCTGAGCGACTATGCCGAGGTGCTGATCCCGTTCCTGGTGAGCCGTCAGATATTCGCGGGGGCGGGCAAGGTGCTGCAGACCGCCCGGGGGGCGATGTACTGCATCAGCCAGCGGGCCGAGCACATCTGGGAGGGCGTCTCGTCGGCCACCACCCGGTCGCGCCCGATCATCAACACCCGCGACGAGCCTCACGCCGACGCCGAGCGCTTCCGGCGCCTGCACGTGATCGTGGGCGACTCCAACATGAGCGAGTACACGACGTTCCTCAAGGTCGGCACGTGCGCGCTGATGCTTCGGATGCTGGAGGACCCGCGCGCCGTGCTGCGGGACATGACCCTGGAGAATCCGATCAGGGCCATCCGCGAGATCAGCCACGACACCACCTGCCGGCGGCGCGTGCGCCTCGCCACCGGGCGCGAGGTCAGCGCGCTCGAGATCCAGTCGGAGTACCTCAACCGGGCCATGCGCTACGCCGAGCACCACGACCTCTCCGACGAGGAGAAGAAGGCGCTCACCATGTGGGAGTACTGCCTGACCGCCATTGAGGAAGACCCGCTGCAACTCGACCGCGAGATCGACTGGGTCATCAAGCATCGTCTGGTGGAGGCTTACCGCGCCCGCCACCGCCTGGACCTGGCCGACCCCCGGGTTGCGCTCGTCGACCTCCAGTACCACGACGTGAGCCGCAGCCGCGGCCTCTACTACCACATGCAGCGCCGCAGGATGGTGGAGACCCTCGTCACCGACGCCGAGATCCAGCACGCCGTCGAGCACCCGCCCGCCACCACCCGGGCCCGCCTGAGGGGCGAGTTCATCCGCCGGGCCAAGGAGCGAAGGCGCGACTACACCGTCGACTGGGTGCACCTGAAGCTCAACGACCAGTCCCAGCGCACCGTGCTGTGCAAGGATCCGTTCAAGTCCCACGACGAGCGGGTGGAGAAGCTGATCGCCTCGCTGTAGTCGCTGTCCCGGTAGCGTGGCCGCCCAGCCCACAGTCGTGGCCGTCTACAAGGCGAATGTCGGTGTAGCCACCCGCAAATGGACAAGCTCGAACGACTCCTGAACCTCACCGCGGCGCTGCTGCACACGCCGCGGCCGCTGAGCGCGAGCGAGCTGCGCGCCCGGATGGCCGGCGCCTACTCGGAGGACTTGACGGCCTTCAGGCGCATGTTCGAGCGCGACAAGGCTGATTTGAGGACGATCGGCGTGCCCATCGAGGTGACCACCCTCTACCGCTTGGACCCGCCCGTGGAGGGCTACCGCATCCCGGCCGCGGCGTACGCCGGGCGCGATGTGCGCTTCGATCCCGACGAGTTGGCCGCGCTCCATCTGGCCACCAACCTGGTGCGCCTCGAAGGCGGCGCGGGCACGGGCCTGGCCCGGCTCGGCGGTGCCCAGGGCGGCTCTGGGGGGGCGGTCGAGTCGGCCGGGGGGGCGGTCGAGTCGATCGCGGCGGTGGCTGCGGTGGACGAGGTGCCCTTCCACGAGCCGCTGTCGAAGTTGGTGGTGGCCGCGATCGGACGCCGAGCGGTTCAGTTCGTGTACCGGAGGGCCGAGCGCCACGTCGAGCCTTGGCGCCTGTCGTTTCACCGGGGCCGCTGGTACCTGGCCGGCTGGGACTGCGGGCAGTCCACCGAGCGCCTCTTCCGAGTGGACCGCATCGACGGGCCGGTCACCGAGTTGGGCCCGGCCGCCCACGCGGTGGGGGAGGGGCCCGATCCTCGAACCGTCAAGCCCTGGGAGTTCGGCGCGGGCGATCCGGTGGAGGTCCGGGTGCTGGTGGACCCCGACCAGGCCGGCTGGGCCTGCCACCGCGCCGGAGTCGACGGCGAACGCCGCTCCGACGGTTCGGTGGTCCTCACCCTGCAAGTGCGGGACGCCGCCGCGCTGCGGACGTTCGTGTTGGACTTCCTCGATCACGCCGAGGTGCTCGAGCCCAAGTGGCTGCGCGACGAACTGGTCGGCTGGCTGGAGGCTCTTGCCTGAACCCTGATCGCCGGGCGCTGCCTCTCCGCTCGGCCTCTAGGGTGGTGAAGTGACATCGGTGCCGGCTGCGAACGAGGTCAGGCTCTCGGTGGCCGAGCGGATGGCCCGGCTGCTTGGGGTGGTCCCCTGGGTGGTCAAGCAGGGCGGCGCCCACCTGGACGACATCGCGGCCCGGTTCGACTATCCCCGCGACCAGTTGCTGGAGGATCTCACAAAGAGGCTGTTCTTCGTGGGGGTGCACCCGTTCACCCCCGACACCCTGGTCGACGTCTTCATCGAGGACGAGATCGTCGACATCCAGTACGCGGACTGGTTCTCGCAGCCCATGCGGCTCACCAGCGAGGAGGCCACCCGGCTGCTGGCCGCGGGCCGCACCGTGTTCGACATGTCGGAGGGGCGGGTGCAAGAGGGGGCCGGCGACGAAGCCGAGGCGGCCCCGCTCACACGGGCCCTGGCCAAGCTGAGCCTGTCGCTGGGATCGGAGGGCGCGGACGCGGCGGGGCACGTCGACGTGTGCCTGGGCCATGCCCCCGCGGCCACGCTCGGCGAGCTGCGCCGCGCCATCGCTGAGCGGCGCCGAATCGAGATCGAGTACTACTCGCTCGGCCGCGATGTCATGACATCGCGGGCCGTCGACCCGGCCCGGCTGCTGAGCCACGACGGCGTGTGGTATCTGTTCGGCTGGTGCTACCGCGCCGGTGCCGAGCGCGTGTTCCGCGTCGAGCGGATCCGCACGGTCACGGCGACGGACACGCCGGCCGAAGTGCAGTTGCCGGCGGGGTCGGAGCCGATCCTCGACATGGACGGCATCGACCGGACGGCAACGATCCGGCTGGCGCCGCAGGCCGCGTGGGCCGCCGACTACCACGGGGCGCGAGAGCGAACAGAGCGGCCCGACGGCACTGTCGACGCCGTCTTCGCGGTGGCGAGCGAGTCGTGGTTGGCCCGGGTCCTGGTGCAGCTCGGCCCGCAGGCGGAGCTGGTGGCCTGCGACCAGGCCCTCGACCCGGACCTGCGGGCCGCCACCGCAGCGCGGATGCTGCAGCGGTACCGGCGGTGACCGCCGATCTCGGGGCCGAGCCCACCGCCTCTGGGGGTGCCTCACCCGCGGAGGCGGGCCCGCCGGACGCACAGCTCCCGCTGGAGTGGAATGCCCCGCCGGACGGAGACGGCGGGCTGGGCGCGGAGACCCCCCAAGACGGGGGGGATCCGCAGTGGCCGGGCGCGCCGCTCGACGGCGAAGCCGAGCAGACGCCTCCGAGTGCAGCGCGGCGGGCCTGGGGCTTGGTGGCCGAATGGCTGGTCGTGGGCGTGTGCGCGCTTGGATTGGCCCTTCTGCTCAAGGCCTTCCTGGTGGAGGTCTTCGTGATCCCCTCGGGTTCGATGGAGCCCACCCTGATGATCGACAACCGGGTCGTGGTTTACAAGCTCGGCTACCGCATGCACGACGTCAACAGGGGCGATGTGGTGGTGTTCCGCCAGCCGGGCCAGGCTGCCGACGTCGACGACCTGATCAAGCGGGTCGTCGCGCTGAGCGGCGAGACGTTCGAGATCCGGGGCAGACGGGTGTACATCGACGGCACTCTGCTGGAGGAGCCGTACCTCTCGGGGGCCGAGTCGACCTACCCGACTGTGCCCATTCCCGGCTGTGTCAACGCCCCCGAACCAGATCGCTGCGTAGTGCCCGAGGGCAAGATCCTCGTGCTCGGCGACAATCGCCCGGACAGCCGCGACGGCCGCTATTTCGGCCCCGTCGACGTCGACACAGTGGTGGGACGGGCATTCTTGAAGCTGTGGCCCCCGAACGACGTGGGCGGCTTATAGCCGCCCTCTGCGACTGGGCCGGGGAGTGATGCGCGCCTGATGGCTACCCGCATTGCGGCGCTGCTGGTGCCGCCCATCGCTTTCGCGCACCGCGGCGCCAGGGCCCATGCCCGCGAGAACACGCTCGAGGCGTTCTCTCTGGCCCGCGACATGGGCGCCACCGGCATCGAGACCGACGCCTGGGTCACCGCCGACGGCCAGGTCGTCCTGGTCCATGACGGCGCGGTGGCCAGGCTGCCGGGTCTGCCCAACCGAGGCGTGCTCGGCCGCTCGATTTCGGGCCTGGCCCGGGCCATGCTGCCGGCGCACATCCCCACCCTCGTCGAGTACTACGAGCACTGCGGCACCGACCTGCCGCTCAGCGTCGACGTGAAGGACCGGGCCGCCTTCGAGGGCGTGGTCGAGGCCGCCCGAGCCCGCGGCGCGGTCGAGCGCCTGTGGGTCTGCCATCACGACGCCGGGGTGCTGGGCCGCTGGCGAGCGGCCGCGCCCGAGGCGAGGCTCGTCCACTCCACCCGCCTGGACCGGCTGCGTGCCACGGGTCCCGAGCGCCATGCCGCCGATCTCGCCGAGGCCGGAATCGATGCGGTGAACATGCGGCGCGACGATTGGAACGGCGGCCTCACCACGCTGTACCACCGCTTCGGCGTGCTCGCCTTCGGTTGGGACGCGCAGCAGGTCCATCACATCGCCGAACTGGTCGATGCCGGCATCGACGCCGTCTACAGCGACCACGTCGACCGGATGATGGAGGTGCTGGCGCGGTTCGGATGCGACGCGGCTGAGTAGCGAGGGCTCGAACGCAGCAGCGCCTTGGTGTGGGGAGGTGCTGGCGCGGTTCGGATGCGACGCGGCTGAGTAGCGAGCGATCGAACGCAGCAGCGCCTTGGTGTGGGGAGGTGCTGGCGCGGTTCGGATGCGACGCGGCTGAGTAGGCGGCCGGCTACCGGCCGATCAGGGGCCTTTTGACGGCGCGCAGTAGCGTTGCATCCCATGTGGATGCTGGCACCGGCCGCGGTCACCGTGATCGCGCTGGCCGTGCTCGTGGCCGGTCTGCGCCGCGTGGCGCAGACCGCGGCGGGCCTCACCGAAGCGCTGAGGAGGTCGTCGGCGACCGCGGTGGCCGGCGACGAGCTGTCGCGCCTCGCCGCTCGTGTGGGCGACCACGCCGAGACAACCCGGGCCTCCGCCGACCGGGTGCGGGCGTCGCCGACCGGCCGCAGCCGCCGTCGGCCGCGTAGTTAGGCTGCCAAGGTGGGAAACCTCGGCGGGGCAGAGATCCTCGTGATCCTGCTCGTTGCCCTGATCGTGCTCGGCCCCACCAGGCTGCCGCCCGCCGTCCGCCAGGTCGGAAAGGTGGTCGGAGAGATCCGTCGCATCGGCCAGGGCTTCCAGCAGGAGCTGCGCGAGGCGGCGCAGCCCCTCAAGGAAGCGACCAACACGCTGAAGGCGGCCGACAAGGATCTGCGCGAGGTCGCCAGCAAGCCCATCCACGAGATGAAGGAGACATTGAAGGCGGCCGATCCCCGCAAGCTGGCCGAGCCGGCGGCGGCCGCATCGATCGCAGGCAGTTCGACCGGCAAGGGCTCCGCGACCGGCAAGGACTCTGCGGCAGACGAGGACTCCGCTGGGGGCTCTGACTCGGCGGTTGGCGATGGTTCGGCTCCAGTCGAGGATTCCGCTGGGGGCTCTGACTCGGCGGTTGGCGATGGTTCGGCTCCAGTCGAGGATTCCGCTGGGGGCTCTGACTCGGCGGTTGGCGATGGTTCGGCTCCAGTCGAGGATTCCGCTGGGGGCTCTGACTCGGCGGTTGGCGATGGTTCGGCTCCAGTCGAGGATTCCGCTGGGGGCTCTGATGCCCCCGCAGGCGAAGGTGCGGCCGCAGGCGGGGGCTCGACTGGGGATTCTGACTCAGCCGCAGGGACCAGCTCGGGGGAGGGCAAGGCTGTCGTGGCCGGCGAAGTGATCGAGGCAGCCTCCACCACCCCCGAGGAGGGCGCAGAATCATCCCCCGATGAGCCGGGCTCCGGCGTTGACAGGGCCGCGGATGAGTCCGGTTCCGGCGTTGACAGGACCGCGGATGAGTCCGGTTCTGGCGTTGACAGGGCCGCGGATGAGTCCGGTTCCGGCGTTGGCACGGCCGCTTGAGCACGGCTCGGCGCAGCGATGACCAACACCGACAACGACGCCACCACCGCCGGCGGCACAGAGCATTCCGACGCGGGCGGTCACATGACGCTCATGGAGCACTTGGCCGAGCTCCGCAACCGCCTGATCAAGTCGGCCGTGGCCGTGGTCGTGGGCGTGGTGGCCTGCTGGATCTTGTATCCCTTCATCCTCGACTTCCTGCTGGAGCCGTACTGCAAGACCTTCCCCGTCGAGGACCGGATCGATTCCGCCCTGTTCGGTCCCGACGGTGGCTGCAACTTGTATGTGAGTGATCCCTTGGAGCCCTTCAGGGTGCGCATGACCGTGTCCGGCTACGCGGGTTTGGCCCTGGCCATGCCCGTGCTGCTGTGGCAGGGGTGGCGGTTCATCGCGCCCGGCCTGTACCGCCACGAGAAGCGCTACGCGATCCCGTTCGTCGCTGCGGGGGTGCTGCTGTTCTTCCTGGGCGGGGCGCTGGCCTACTGGAGCCTGCCCCGGGCCCTCGACTTCCTGAAGGACATCGGCGGCACCGACCTGGTGTCGCTGTTCAGCCCGAAGCAGTACCTGGGCTTCGTCGTGAAGATGATGGTGGCCTTCGGCATCGCCTTCCAGTTCCCGATCCTCCTCATCGGGCTGCAGGCCATGGGCGTCGTCGAGAACCGCACGCTGCGCAAGGTCCGTTCCTACGCGATCGTCGGAATTGTGGCGCTCGTGGCGGTGATCACCCCGAGCGGGGACCCCTTCACGCTCATGGCGCTGTCGATTCCCATGTACGCCTTCTATGAGATCGCGATCCTGTGGGGCGTGGTCGCTGGACGCCGCCGGCGCAAGCGCGAGGCGGCCGAGTCTTGAGCCGCGGGCTAGAGCACGGCGCAGCCAGACCGTGACCGAGCCGGCGGGGGCTGGCTTCGTCCTCGACGAGTTCCAGCGCCGCGCCATCGAGCATCTCGACTCCGGGCGATCGGTGCTGGTGAGCGCGCCGACCGGCTCGGGCAAGACGGTGGTGGCCGACCACGCCGTCGACTCAGCCCTGGCCGCTGGGCGCAGAGCCTTCTACACCACGCCCATCAAGGCCCTGTCCAACCAGAAGTACCGCGACCTTTGCCGCCGGCTGGGACCGGCCCGGGTCGGGCTTCTGACCGGGGACAACGCCATCAACGGCGACGCCGACGTGGTGGTGATGACCACCGAGGTGCTACGGAACATGCTCTACGCGGGGTCGGTGGACGCCAGGCTCGGAGCGGTCGTGCTCGACGAGGTGCACTACCTGGAAGACCCCTACCGCGGGCCGGTGTGGGAGGAGGTGATCCTGCATCTGCCCTCGGAGGTGGTGCTGGTGTGCCTGTCGGCCACGGTCTCCAACCACCAGGAGCTGGGCGACTGGCTCAACCGGGTGCACGGCCCGACCGCGGTGGTGGCCGAGACCCGGCGGCCCGTGCCGCTGACCAACCTGTACGCCGTGGGCCGGCGCCGCTCCGACGCGGTGGAACTCATGCCCATGCTGGTTGACGGCAAGCCCAACCCGAAGGGACGGCGCTTCGACCTCCCTGCCGCCTCCCGCCAACCTCGTCGTTCCGACCGGTCCCGCCGGCCGGGCCGACCTGACACGTCCGGTGAGTCCAGCCGGTCCCGGCACCGCCGCGAGCCGGGCCGTTCCCGCCAGCGGGGCCATCCGGCGCGCCGGGGTCGTCGACTGGACCTGCCGTGGCGGCCGCCGCGGCGCGTGGACCTGCTCGGCGAACTCTCCGAGCGGGACCTGCTGCCGGTGATCTGGTTCGTCTTCAGCCGCAAGGGATGCGACCAGGCTGCGGCCCGCCTCGACCGCGACGGCGTTCGCTACACCGGCGAAGACGAGGCGGCCCGGATCGACGAGGTGCTCGAGGCTCGACTCGCCGGCCTCGACCCGGCGGACCTCGCCGCGCTGGGGGCCCGCCCCTGGGCCGACCGGCTACGCCTGGGTGTCGCGTCGCATCACGCCGGCATGGTCCCCGTCTTCAAGGAAATCGTGGAGAGGTGCTTCGCCGAGGGCCTGGTGAGGGTGGTGTTCGCCACCGAGACCCTGGCTCTGGGCGTCAACATGCCGGCTCGCAGTGTGGTGATCGACAAGCCCACCAAGTACGACGGCCACCGCACCGTCCCGCTCCGTGCGGCCCAGTACACGCAGTTCACCGGCCGGGCCGGACGCCGCGGCATCGACGAGGCCGGATGGGCGGTGGCGCTTTGGTCGCCGGACTGCGCCTTCGACGCTATGGCCGAGATGGCCTCGAGCCGGTCCTTCGAGCTGCGCTCGGCCTTCCGGCCCACCTACAACATGGTGGCCGGCCTGCTGGCTCGCATGCCCGCCGAAGAGGTTCGCAACCTGATGGCCCGATCCTTCGCCCAGCACCAGGCCGACGCCGCGTCCTGGAGGTCGATCCTCCCGCAGCAATTCGACGCAGTCGCGTCGGTGTTGCGCGAGCGGGGCCACCTCGACGGCTGGACGCTCTCCGCTTCGGGGTCGCTGGTGTCGCACATCTTCCACGAGATGGACTTGTGCGTCGCCGAGACTCTGTCGAGCGGGCTGCTCGACGGCCTGTCGCCGCCCGAGTTGGCCTCGGTGATGTCGGCGTTCACCTACGAGCACCGCTCGCCGGGCCCGAGGCCCGAAGTATGGATCCCCTCCGGCACGGCCTATCGCCGCCTGCGCCAAGTCGGGGCGGACCTGGACGATCTGAACCGCACCGAGCAGCGCCTCGGCGCAGACCCCTCCCGGTCGTTGGAGATCGGTTTCGCTCCCGCGGCCCACCGCTGGGCGTCCGGGGAGTCCCTCGAGGCACTCTTGGACGAGGGCTTCTCCCCGGGCGACTTCGTGCGCAACATCAAGCAACTGATCGACCTGGTCCGCCAGATTGCCGAGGTTGCGCCGAGTCCGGGCACGGCCCGTACCGCCCGCCGAGCGGTGGCGGCGCTGAACAGGGGAGTCGTCGCCCTGTCAGGCGCCGTGAATGAGGCAGGCGCTGCCCCAGCGGCCCCACATTTGCCGGGGGCGGCGTGATCGGGGGGCGGGGCCCCGGCTGGGGCGTCGACTACGGCGAGGCGGGCGAGATCCCGCCCGACGCTCTCGCGGCGGACAGCGACTGCGCCGTCGCCCAGATCGTGGCCGAGGCCCGCCGGGCCGGCCGGCCGGTGCCGCCGGTGGTGCTGACCGGAGGCGACCTGGCCCGCACCCTCGGCGTGGCCCCGGCCCGCACCGCCCCGCCCCTGCCGGCCGCCGCGACCGGCGCCCGCTTCGAGGTCGACGTGGGGGCTGCACTGGTCGACGGCCGGCTCCACTGGTTCGTCGCCCATCTCGTCGCCCGCAGATCGTGGTGGCGGGGCCGGCTGCTGGTAGCGGCCAACGCCTCCTTCATCGGCACCTGGAACGCGGCGCCCCGGTCACATCCCGGCGACGGCCGCCTCGACGTGTTCGACGCCAGCCCGCCGTTGTCGGTGCGCCTCGCGGCCCGCCGACGCCTGCCCTCGGGCAACCACATCCCCCATCCCGATATCACCCAGCGTCGCACCGCGGCGGCCCAATACGACCTGGACCCCGCACTCGACATCTACCTGGACGGCCGCCGCCTGGCGCGGGCCCGGAACCTCAGCCTGCGGGTGGAGCCCGGCGCCCTGGAGATCTGGATCCCCAGCGGGTCGTAGGGGAGTCTCGCCGGAAGCGAACACCGCCCCGGCCTCGTGGGAGGACTTGCGCGACGGCCCCGACGCACCTCACCGGGCCACCCTCCCCGCTCGGCCTCTAGGATCACCGCCATGGACATCACTGAAGCCAAGCAGCGGGCGTGCGACGAGATCGACCGCCTGGCTCCCGAGCTGCTCGACGTGTCGCACCGCATCCACGCCCGGCCCGAGCTGTGCTTCGAGGAGCACCATGCGCACGACCTGCTCACCGAGGTGCTGTCCGACCACGGCCTAGCCGTGCAGCGCCGCGCCTACGGCCTCGACACCGCCTTCGAGGCCCGCGCCGGCGCTGGTGACGGACCGGTGGTCGCGGTGGTGTGCGAGTACGACGCCCTCCCCGGGATCGGCCACGCCTGCGGCCACAACATCATCGCCGCGTCGGGCCTGGGGGCAGGCCTCGCCCTGGCCGCCCTGGCCGGTGAGGCCGGCGGGCGGGTGGCGGTCATGGGAACCCCCGCCGAGGAGGGCGGGGGAGGCAAGGAGTTCATGCTGCGAGCGGGCGCATTCTCCGACGCCGACGCGGCCATGATGGTTCACCCCGCCAATCACGAGCTCAAGGTGTTCCACGCGGTGGCGGTGCAGCGGCTCAACGCCCGCTACACGGGCGCGGCGGCCCACGCCGCGGCCGCGCCCGAGAAGGGCCGCAACGCGCTCGACGCCGCTGTGCTCGGCTACAACGCTGTAGCCGCGCTGCGCCAGCACATCCGCTACGACGAACGGATCCACGGCATATTCACCGACGGCGGAACGAAGGCCAACATCGTTCCGGCCACGGCCGCGGCCGAGTGGTACGTGCGCTCGACCAACCTGTTGACCATCGAGCCGCTCAAGGAGCGGGTGGCGGCCTGCCTGAGGGCGGGCGCGGACGCGGCCGGCTGCGAGGTTGACATCGAATGGGCCGATCCGGCCTACGCCGACATGAACGACAACCCCGCGCTGCTGGACTGCTACCTGGCCAATCTCGGAGCGGTGGGCAGGGCGACCGCGGCCGACCCGGAGGCCCGCGTGGTGGGCAGCACCGACATGGGCAACGTGAGCTACACCGTTCCCTCCATACATCCCATGATCAAGGTGGCCCCCGATGACGTGGCTATTCACACCCCGGTCTTCGCCGAGTACGCCCGGGGCCCCGAGGGAGACTCGGCGGTCATCGACGGCGCCAAGGTGCTGGCCATGACCGCGCTGGACTGCTGGCTGGACCGATCCGTGATGACGGGCGCACGAGCCGCGTTCGCGGCGTCCTGAACCGTCGCACGATCCGCGCCCGGCGTCGGCTGCGCCCCTAAGGTCGCGCCTTGTGAACCTGTACGCCGCAGAGTCCTTCTCGTCCGAGGAGGCCGACATACTGCGCCGGTACTTCACCAACCTGGACCAGCCGGTGTTCGCTCTGGTGAACCTGCCCGAGGTCGTGAAGGGCGCCCTGTTCGCCCGCTACTCCCGGTCCATGTCGAGCCTGCGCCGGCTGTTCCTCGACGAGTTCGTCGACGACTTGGACATCGCAGGCGACATAACCATTGATGCCACCGTCGGCCTGCGCCGGGCCGAGGCGCTGTACGACCGGGTCTTCTTCGAGTACGGCGACGACTCCGTGGCCCAACTCGGCGGTGTCCACCTGGCCTGCGAACAGGCCTCCAACCTCCTCACCAAGGTGCTGGAGTGGGGCCGCCTCATGGCGTACCTGGAGCAGAGCACCCGCTACATCGCGTACGACCAGCGCCTCGGCGGGCGCTACCGCTACTACCGGGACGCGCAGGTGCTGAACTCGTCGCTCGGCACCCGCTACGTGGGCGACATGGACCGCATGTTCTCGGCCTACTCGGAGCTCGTCCCGGTCATGCAGGACTTCTTCCGGGCCAATGCGCCCAAGCAGCAGGGTGACTCCGACTTCGCCTACCGGCAGGCCATCAAGGCCCGAGCGCTGGACTCTGTTCGCGGCATGCTCCCGGCCGCGTCGCTGAGCAACGTGGGCATCTACGGAACCGGCCAGTCTTACGAGGCCCTGCTGCTTCGCATGAGGGCCCACCCCCTGCCCGAATCGCGCCTCTACGCCGACATGATGCTGAGCGAGCTGCGCAAGGTGATCCCCTCGTTCCTCAAGCGGGTGGAGCTGCCCGACCGGGGCGGGCTCACCACGAGCTACATGGCGAACAACCGCGCCGCCATGGACGACCTCGCGGACCGCGTATTCGGCGGCGCCGCCGGAGGCCCGGCGGCGGACGACTCGGTGGAGCTCGTGGACTTCGACCCCGACGGGGAGACGAAGGTGATCACCGCGATGCTGTATCCGCACACGTCGCTGGCGGAGCACACCATCGAGGCCAGGGTGAGGGCCATGTCAGCGGCCGAGCGCATCGAGGTGGTGCGGGCCTATTGCGGCGAGCGCACGAATCGTCGCCACCGCCCGGGACGGGCCCTCGAGCGCATCTACTACCGGTTCGACGTTGTGTCCGACTATGGGGCGTTCCGCGACCTGCAGCGCCATCGGATGCTCACCATCGAGTGGCAGCCCCTGTCGACCCGCCATGGATTCGTGCGGCCCGACGCGGTGAACGCGGCCGGCTTGGACGAGCAGTTCGACGCGGTGATGGCCCGGTCGGCCCGGCTGTATGAGGCGCTCAGTGCCGAGGTGCCCGATCAGGCCGCCTATGCGGTGTCTCTGGCCTATCGGTTGCGCTATTCGATGCAGATGAACGCCCGGGAGGCGATGCACGTGGTCGAGCTGCGCACCACGCTGCAGGGCCATCCGGCCTACCGCAGGGTGTGCCAGCGGATCCACCGACTCATTGTTGAGAGGGCCGGACACCCCGCGGTTGCCGAGCTCATGTCGTTCGTGAACCACGAAGAGGATCCCGGGCTGGGCCGGCTCGATGCGGAGAAGCGGGCCGAGCAGCTTCGGGCGTCGCAGTCGCGCCCCTCGTCGAGCCTGTAGGCCGTCGGGCGCTCAAGTGAGACGTGCGCCTGCTCGGGGCGTGGCCCTGGCCGCGTGCTGTCGACGGAATGCTGTTGCACCCCGCCGATCTGTGTCTATGATCCGCCGCACATCCCCCGGCCGCGACCCCTCCACAGGAGCGATGACCCAGCAACACCCACTTGATGACGCCGATCCTGTCGACTTCGGCGATGGGAAGGACCTCGAAGGCGACCTGAGCGACGATTTCGACGAAGACGACGAGGATCTTGCCGAAGACGACGATCTCGTCGCCGGCGACGAGGATCTTGCCGAGGAAGACGAGGGCCTTGCCGAGGAAGACGACGATCTCGCCGAGGAAGACGAGGATCTTGCCGAGGAAGACGAGGGCCTTGCCGAAGACGACGACGCAGGCCTGAACGACGATGCCGCCGCAGCCCTAGAGGACGATGATGACGATGACGTCCCGCTCCCGGCCGACGATGACGACGACGAGGAAGCCCACCCCAGCGACGTGGAGGCCGACCTGGAGGAGATCCTTCGGGACCGCATCGCAGCGAGCGACGACGACGAGGGGGACGAGGAAGAGAACCCTTCAGGCCAGTCGAAGACCGTTTCGGTGGCGCCGCCGCGTTCGGACGAGTGGACCTGCAACCAGTGCTTCCTCATCGTGAGCGTGACCCAGTTCGGATCGCGCGCCGATCCCGTGTGCCCGTCGGGCGAGGAGCCCTGCGAGTCCGTCAAGAGGATCTTCAGCGGCTGAGCCCGAGCGATGCCATGGCAGTGACCGACCCCGTCCGATGACCTCGATCGAAGAGGGGGCTAGACGGGCGGTCGAAGCCGACATTGCCGCGGTGGCCGAGTTGGCGGCCGGGGCGGCCGCCGAGATGACGCCCCGGCGGGGCGGTTCAGTGTGGTCCCGGCTGGAGGCGCGCTCCGGTTCGCTGGACGAGAGCCTGCGCAGAGACCTTCGAGCGGACGACGCGCTGATGGTGGTCGGCACCATCGACGAGGCCGTCGTCGGCTACGGGGCGATCCGTCTGGTTGTGCTGCACGACGGCGCCGTCCTGGGGCGCGTGAGCGACATCTACGTGGTGCCCGAAGCTCGCGGCGTAGGCGTCGGGGAGGTGATGATGGATCGGCTGCTCGACTGGGCCCGGCGGCGCGGCTGCATCGGAGTGGACAGCCTGGCGCTGCCCGGCGACCGCGCCACTAAGAACTTCTTCGAGACGCACGGTCTGGTAGCACGAGCAATAACCGTGCATCGCACCCTGGTGGAGTTGGCCGAGCCGCCGCTTGGAGCGAGCGCGGACGGATCGCTACCGCCCCGCGGTGAGGCGTCGTGATTCCCGCTCTTGTTCGCTGCGCTCACGGGCCGCTCGGGCCCTGGTTCTCCGCTCTTGTTCGCTGCGCTCACGGGCCGCTCGGGCCCTGGGCCTCCGCTCTTGTTCGCTGCGCTCACGGGCCGCTCGGGCCCTGGGCCTCGCTCGGCGCGTCGGCAAGATCCTCGTGAACTGCGTCTGTCCGCTCGGCCTCTGACATGATCGCGAGGGTGGAGGTGGCGGTGGGCGCGATCGTCCGCCGCGGTGACGAGCTGCTCCTGATCAGGCGCGCCCACGAGCCGGCCGCGGGGGAGTGGTCCGTCCCGGGAGGCCGGGTGGAGCCCGGCGAGATGCTGATGGAGGCGGTGACGCGCGAGCTGCACGAGGAGACCGGGCTGCATGGTGTCTGTGGCCGGTTGGTCGGCTGGGTCGAGCGCATCGGCGGCGATCGGCACTTCGTGATCCTGGACTTCGAGGCGACGGTGACCGGCGATCTCACCCCCAGCGCGGGCAGTGACGCATCCGAGGCCCGCTGGTGGCCCGTCTCTGAGGTGGCCAAGCTGCAGCTGGTGGAGGGGCTGGCGGAGTTCCTGCACGACCACGGAGTGATCCCGACGATCGTTTGAGTTCAGCGGCTCTTGGGGGCTCAGCGGCTTCTCGGTTCAGCCAGTCGGTCTATGGCTTCTTCGAGCCCTCTGGCGATGTCGCCGTTGACCGCGTTGCGTGCCTCGGGGCGGTTCATGGTTATGAGGGCGACCTTGCCGTCGGCATCGAAGTCGATCACTGGGCATCCTCGCCGGCGATCGACGCCGGAGGCGGCGGGGGAGGGCGCAGGTTCCCAGGTCGAGCCGACTCCGGCTGGATGTCGAAGAGTGCAGCGATCTGGGGTACCCGGTCTGCCAGCCTTCGCATCGCGGCGAGCAGATCGTCGTCGGGCTTGGTGGGAATGCCGGCGGGGATCACCTGTGTGCGGACGGGGGAGAGGGCGATCGAGTCCACCACGGTGGCCCAGCGTTGCTGGTTGGCAGTGGGGTTGAGGTCCGCGGCGGCCATGGCGGCCAGGCGCTCGGCCATGTCGGGCGGCAACGGCGAGCCGGGTTTGGGCGGCCGGGAGCTGATGCGCAGCGCCCGGACGGTGCGGCCCTCGCTTATGGTGTTGGCCAGATCGTCGAGCCATTTGCGGTGATCCACTTCCAGACGCTGGGCCAGGCCGGAGCGGAGGCTCTCCGCCAGGGCCCGGGTCTCGTCGTCGCGGGCGCCCCGGTCGGCAGCCGCGATAACAGAGCGGATGTCCCGCAGGTCGATCTTGGCGATCCCCGCGAGGGTGGCGTCGGCCCGGTCATGCCATTCGGCCGCCTTCAGGATGGGAGCCAGCTGTTCCGCAAGCGCCAGAACCGGCTCCGATTTGAACTGGGGGAGACTCTCCTGAGCCGCCTTGGCGTTCATGCGCTCGATGGACCGGCGCGCGCCGGGCACGCCGCCCCGCAGAACTTCGCGGGCCAAGGGCCTCTGATCCTCGGGAAGGGCGGCAACCGCCGCCTGGCGATGGACCCGCTTGGCTTTGAGGCCGGGAGTCTTCGGGCGGGGTGGACGCGCGGGCCGCTCACCGTTCTTGGAGCGCGGCCTTCCCTCGGGCCGCCGGTCGTCGCGCCGGCGACCCTCACGGCCCGTCTCGCGCCCTCCGGTCCGCTCGGGGCCGGAGTCCCGCCGGTCGCGGGGCCCCTGCCTGGTCCGATCGGTGCGGCGGGGCTTGCGGCCGGGTCCGTCCCGACGACCGTCCTCCGACTCGCGATCTCCGCGCGGCGCGTCGCGGTCGCGTCGGCCCCGCGGGTCGCGGTCTCGCCGCCGGTCACCCTGATCGTCGCCGCGCCGCCGATCGCGCGAGGGGCCTGCGCCCTCCCGCCGGGAGTCCCGGTCGGCGTACCTGTTGCGGCGGGATCCAGAAACGAGCGCGGTGGTAACCAGCGGGCCGGCGCCGCCGCCGATCAGCTCGAGCCGTCCCGACGGCTCCGGACGAGCCCGGGGGGCGAACAGCGCGATTATCTCCAGTCCGTCCAGCCCGCCGTCCACTTCGGCCTTCAGAACCGAGCCGACGGCTGCGGCATCCGGGACCAGGGCACCGGAAACCTCGCCCTTGGGTCGCCGCGCCCCGGCGGCCCGCCAGGTCCAGGTGCCGTTGTCACGCCGGCTGGTGAGTTCTATCTCGATTCGGCGCGGCACGGCCCACAAAGCTACACGCCCCGCCAGCGGCTAACGACCGCCGGAAATATGCATTATGTAAAGTTATGCATTATGTAAAGTCAAGGCGATCCGGCGGCGATCCCAGAGCGTGGGACACCGGGCCGGGCCCATCAAGGCTCCAGCCGGCGGAGGCCCCGATGGCGGAGCGCACGAACCGACCGGCCGACTCCACCGCCTGCTCCAGGCCGGCGCCGAGGGCCAGGTGGGCGGCCAGAGCGGCCGAGAAGGTGCAGCCGCTGCCGCGCACGTTGTCGGTCGCAATTCGCGAGCCGCGCACCGCCCAGGCCCGGCGCTCGGTGATCACCACATCGTCGGGATCGCCGTCGAAACCCCCGCCGGTCACCACCACCGCCTCGGCACCCAACGCCCGGAACAGCTCCGCATCGTCCAGCACCGCCTCGGCGCTCGGCAGCCGCCTGCGCGCCAGCACCTCGGCCTCGGCCCGGTTGGGCGTCACCACCCGGGCCAGCGGAAACAGCAGCTGCCGGTAGGCGTCCTCCACCTCGTCGGACACGAAGCGCGCTCCCCTGCCGTCCACCATCACCGGATCGACAACCGGGGCAGGCAGTACGCCGCGCTCGACCCGCTCGGCCACCAGCTCCACCACCTCCCGGCGGCGCAGCAGGCCGGTCTTGGCCCCGTCCAGGCCGAGATGGGCCGCCACCGCGTCTATCTGGGCGGCCACCAGGTCGGCATCCACCGCGGCCGAGGCCGTGACCGCGGTCAGCGACTGGGCGGTCACGGCGGTGAGGGCGCTGGTGCCGTGCACGCCGAGGGCCGCGAACGTGGCCAGGTCGGCCTGCACGCCCGCGCCTCCCAGCGGGTCCGAAGCGGCTATCGTGAGCAGCACCGGCGGCATGGTCGACACCACGACCCTAGATCGTGCCACATAGACACCTCGTCGACACCTCGTCATACCGCCATCGCTTCAGGTCGCCGGATCGCCACCGTGCCGCTGCTACCCGTCCGCTACCTGGGAGACCCCACGCATGGAATCGACCCGCGGGAAGCTCTTGGCGGCCGCCCCGAGCCTGGTTGATCCGAACTTCCGCCAGACCGTGCTGCTGATGCTCGAACACGGCTCTGAGGGCGCCCTCGGAGTGGTGCTGAACCGGCCCAGCGAGCTGCCGGTCAAGGGCGCTATCGACGAATGGGCTCCGGCGGTGAGCAAGCCGAGCGTTGTGTTCGTGGGTGGTCCTGTGAGCCAGTCCTCGGTGATCGCGCTGGCGTCGGTGGCCCTCGACGACGTCGATGACCACTGGTCCCAGGTCGTGGGCCGCATCGGCACCATCGACCTGGAGAAGAACCCGAGCAACATCGGCGGGCTCGACCAGGTGCGCATCTTCGCCGGCTACGCCGCGTGGGCGCCGGGCCAGCTCGAGGCCGAGCTGGCTGAGAATGCCTGGTTGGTGCTCGACCACGACGGTGCCGACCCGTTCGTGGAGGATCCCGGCGAGCTGTGGTGGGAGGTGTTCGCCCGCCAAGACGGGGAGTTGAACCGCCTGCGGCTGTACCCGCGCAACCCCGCCGACAACTGACACGCCGCGCCAACGGTCAGCCTCTCTAAGGCTCGGCGGCGGTCCTCTCCGGGCTGATCTCGGCGATGATCCGCTCGATCTGGTCGTTGATCAGATCGACAACCCAGCGTGATCCGGTCTGGTTGAGGTGCACCCCGTCCTGCTGGCGCACGTCCACCGGCCTGCCCTCGGGGTCGCCCGGCGGGGGAACCGCGTCGCGGTAGGGCTCATCGCCGCCGAAGATGTCCCAGATGTCGATCATGGTCACAAAATCCCGCTCGGCGACCGCCGCGGCCGCGATCTGGTTCATGACCGCGTAGCCCTCCCGGAATTCGTCGCTGCGGGTCGGAGGCAGGCCGACCCAGATCACCTGCCGGTGGGGAGCCTCCAGAACGTCGAGGGCGACACCGAGGCGTCGGCGCCACTCGGCTCGCCACTCGTCGCTGCCCCTGCTCAGGGTCTGGCCCTCGGGCGCCGCCATGGATTGCCAGTCGTTGCTTCCCAGGGTCGCCACCACCACCTCGGGATCGAACTGGGCCGCGACGGCGAAGAAGTGGACGGGCCAGTTGAAGTAGGAGGGCCGGGCCAGGCCGGTGGAGTGCAGTTGGTTGAGCGTTATCTCCAGCACGTCGCTGAGCCGGCTGTCCCGCAGCCTGTGGCCCAGGTAGAAGGCCTGGCTGTCGCCGGCCACGAAGGTGCGCAGGGGCGCCTCGGCCGACACCGGATCTGGGCGGCGGTAACCCTGCGGTTCGGGAGGCACGGTTGTGGGCGCGGTGGTCGTTGTCGTGGTGTCCGCGGCCGGCGTGTCTGTGGCTGGCGTGTCTGTGGCTGGGGGGTCTGTGGCTGGCGTGTCTGTGGCCGGCGTGTCTGTGGCTGGGGGGTCTGTGGCTGGCGTGTCTGTGGCTGGGGGGTCTGTGGCTGGGGGGTCTGTGGCTGGCGTGTCTGTGGCTGGCGTGTCTGTGGCCGGCGTGTCTGTGGCCGGCGTCTCGGTCGTGGGGACAGTGGTGGTGGCCACCGCGGCGCTTTCGTCGGGTGTCACGGTGGTGGTCGGGGCCGGCGGCTGCTCCGAGACTCCGTCGAGTTCTAGCTGGAGCAGATCCTCCACGTCGCCGATCACGTCGATCTGCCGGCCCGCGTTGCCGCCCGCGCCCTGCAGGTCGCGCAGCAGGTCGTAGGGGCGGTTCAGCGCCAGCCGGTTGGCCATGCGGTCGGTTTCGGTGGCCACCTCCAGCCAGCGGTCCCGGTCCGGTCCCAGAGGCATCCTGTCGGCGATCTCCACGATCTTGCCGCTCACGAGCAGAGCGGCCACACCCAGGCACAGGGTTGCCGAGAGCACTGAGGCCCGCAACGACTTGGTGGGGCTGTCGCCGGCCTCGGTGTCGGGAAGCGGTGGCCTGATGTTCGTCACCGCCCGCTTGATTCGTTCCAGCAGGCGGCCGAGTGCCTCGTTGGCGTGTCTCGCCCGCTGGCGGGTCCGGGTGAACCGGAGCCGCTTGATTCGTTCCAGCAGGCGACCGAGTGCCTCGTTGGCGTGTCTCGCCCGCTGCCGGGTCCGGGTGAACCGGAGCCGCTTGGCCGGCCCGATTGCCGGCTTCTGCTCTTGGGCGCGCCCCCGTCTCGAACGCTTGGCCGTCGGCGCGCGCTCTCGGGTCAACCTGCGCATCAGAACTGGAAGTAGATGTAGTCGGCGACGCCCTCGGGGCCGAGCGCCACCACGATCATCGTCCACACCGCGAAGCCGGCCGCGATAACGGCCGTGGGAGCCTCCGCGAACCTCGTCGACCATCGCCGGGCGAAGGCCGGCGGCACGTACTGGGCCAGGACGGATCCGACGATCACAGCCAGCACGGTCGGGGTGAGCAGCTCAGTGCCGATCCCCCACCCACGGAACAGGCGCTCGTAGACGTCGCCGGCGTGGGCCAGGGTCTCGCTGTTGAACAGCACCCAGCCCGCGCACACGAAGTGGAACACCGCCAGCACCCGCAGCCAGGCCCAGAGAGCGGATCCGGCGCCCGGCGCGGTCCGCGCCCGCCGGGATGTCGGGCTGTCTTCACCCTGTTCCCGCCGGGAGGCGGTCCTGGTTGACCACAGCCGGCCGGCCAGCCGCTCCGCGGCCAGCCCTGCGCCGTGGTACAGGCCCCAAACGATGAACACCCCGGCCGCCCCGTGCCACAGCCCGCCCAGCCCCATGGTTGCCAGCAGGTTGGCGTAGGTGCGCACCCGGCCCCGCCGGCTGCCCCCCAGCGGGATGTACAGGTAGTCGCGCAGCCAGCGCGACAGCGTCATGTGCCAGCGCCGCCAGAAATCCTGGATCGACACCGCCGCGTAGGGCCGGTCGAAGTTCTGCGGGAAGCGGAATCCCATCAGCAGGGCCACTCCGATGGCCATGTCGGTGTAGCCCGAGAAGTCGGCGTAGATCTGGACCGCGTAGCCATACACGCCGAAGAGCACGTCGAGGGCCCCGTAGCTGCTCGGGGAGGCGAACGCCTCGTTCACGATCGCGCCGGCCAAGAAGTCGGCCACCACCACCTTCTTGAACATCCCCCGGGCGATCAGGTGGGCCGCCCGGCCGAGCTCGACGCGGTCGACGCTGCCGCCCAGGAGCCCCGGTTGGCTCCAGCCCGGCCACAGTTGCAGCTGCGCCGGCGCGTGTAGGTCACCGCGGGGGGCTCCGGTGCCCCGGCCCCTGGGCGGGAACCGCATCTGGGGGAGGAACTCGGTGGCTCGCACTATCGGCCCGGCCACCAGCTGCGGGAAGAACGACAGGTAGACGGCGAAGTCGAGCAGCGGCGCGGGCGACGTGTCGCCCCGGTGGACGTCCACCATGTAGCTGATGGCTTGGAAGGTGAAGAAGGAGATGCCGATGGGCAGCACGATGCTCAGCGCTGGGCTGGAGAGCCCGAAGCTGCTCTCCAGGCTCTGGGTGAAGAAGCCGTAGTGCTTGAAGAAGGCCAGCACCCCGAGGTCGAAGACCACGCCCGCGGCCAGCGTCGCCCGGCGGGCAGCTGGGCGAGTGAAGCGCCGGTTCATGCGGGCCGCGGCCGCGCTCGCCAGGGTCATGGCCACCAGCAGCAGCACGAAGCGCCTGTCCCAGGCGGCGTAGAACCAGTACGAGGCGCCCAGCACGAACAGCTTCCACGGCAGTGGCCGCCTCCGCAGGGCCCAGCTCACCGGCAGCACCACTGCGAAGAAGGCCGCGAAGGTGAACGTGGGGAAAAGCACCGCCGCGCACGCTAGTACGGGCGCTGTCGGGCGACGATGGCATGCCGGTCATGAGCGTCACCTTTCGCTGCACCGCTCCACGAGACGGCCGGTAGTCTCCGCCGCTGGACAGGGCGCCAACAGGCAAAGGCAGGATTCGATGGGGCGATTCGACGGGAAGGTGGCGCTGATCACCGGCGCGGCCTCGGGCATGGGACGGGCAGTGTCGATCCGTCTCGCCGCCGAGGGGGCCGAGGTGTTCGCAGTGGATGTGAACGACGACGGGCTGGCCGAGACCGCTTCGCAGATCACCGGCTCGGGGGGCCGGATCGAGACGCAGCACTGCGACCTGGGGTCCGTCTCCGACTGTGGGGCAGCCGCGGCTTCATGCGTCGACACTCTCGGGCGCATCGACGTGCTCGGCAACATCGCCGGAGTCTCGTGGCAGGACCGGGTGGCCGACGTCACCGAGGAGGGCTGGGACCGCATGTTCGACGTGAACGTCAAGGGCATGTTCTTCTTGACCCAGGCCGCGCTCCCCCACCTCCTGGAGTCGGGCGGCAACATCGTCAACATCGCCTCCAACGCCGGGCTTCAGGGGATGGCCTACACGGTCCCCTACTGCGCCACCAAGGGCGCGGTGGCGCTGATGACCAAGGCTCTGGCCATGGAGCTGGCCAAGACGCCGGTGCGGGTCAACGCCATCGCCCCCGGCGGCGTGGACACCCCCATGATCCGGAACTACAAGCAGGTCGCCGACGGCGACCGGCACCTGGTCCGCCGCACCATCGCCTTCAAGTCGATGAGCCGGCCCGAGCACATCGCCGCGCTGTTCGCCTTCGTGGCCTCCGACGACTGCCCCGGCATCCACGGCGCCATCCTCAGCGCCGACGGGGGCCTGACCGCCGGCTAGGCGCGGCGGGCTTGGCGGCCCTCGATCTCGCCGAAGAACTGGGCCGCGGCCTTCTGGACGCCGCCGGACCAGGTCGGGTAGGCGTGCGAGGCCTGGGCCAGGCGGCCGGCGAATGCCCTGGTGCGCATGGCCAGCACGATCTCCTGAATCATCTCGCCGGCGCGGGGTGCGACGATGGTGGCACCCAGGATGCGGCCCCCGCCCGCGTTGCGCAGCAGGCGGCGGGGCCCGGCCACGATGGCGATGAAGCCGTCGGTGCGCCCGTCGGTGATGGCCCGGTCCACCTCGTCCAGCGGCAGGTAGGCCACCCGGCTGCCCGGCGGCGCGTGCCAGGGGATCACTCCAACCGATGCCACCTCGGGGTCGGTGAAGACCACTCTGGGCACCATCGCGGCCCCGAACCGGCCCCGGAGGCCCTTGCCGAGCGCGTTCCCGGCCGCGATCCGGCCCATCTCGTCGGCGGAGTGCGACAGCATCGCCCTCGGCCCGCCCGCCAGCAGGCGTCGGAGATCGGCACGGCGCGGCCTGCCTCGTCCGGGGGACAGCCTCACCCGTGCCCGGCGCTCCTCCCTGCGGAGCATTCGGGACGGCAATGTGGTGGACACAGCCCCCTGGCGGTCCCGGCTGCGGTGTCGCAGGCGCCCAAAGTGGAAGTGCCACCGGTCGCGCTGCTCGAAGCGACGCCGCTTGTCGGCGAGGCGCCGGCGAAGGCCGAAGCGGACATCGGGGAGAACCAGCGTGCCGGTGCGGATGCCGAGGTCGGCGAGCGCGGCCTGCACCCGCTCACCGTCGGGACGCGCCCTGAGCCGTCCGGCGGCGTCTATCGCTCCCCTCTCGACTAGGTGGTCCTTGAACCGGCGGCCTCCGGCTGGTGGTGGCGGCGGCCAGGCGGTCACGTCGCCCGCGGCGTACACGCCCTTGATGGAGGTGGCGAGGCGGGAGTCGGTGATGACGATTCCGTCCGGGCCGCGCTTGAATCCCATCTCCTCGAGCCCCAGATCCTGGGTGACGGGTGTTCGCCCGGCAGCCACCAGCAGCCGCTCAACCACCACGGGATCGGTCAAGCCTCCGGAGCGACGGTGCCTGCGAAGGACTCTGTAGGGGCCGGAGCCCTCGGCGCCCGCCGGACCCAGAGGCTCCACTGCCGCCACCCTGACGCAGCGCAGCACCCGCACGCCGCAGTCCTGCAGGGCTGCCCTCACCGTCGCCGCGGCTTCGGGCTCCTCCGACGGCAGCAGCTGGGATCGCTGCTCGAACAGGGTGACCTCGGTGCCGAAGGCGGCGAAGGCCTGGGCCAGCTCGCAGCCGGTGGCGCCGCCGCCGATGATTCCCAGGGACTTGGGGGCCTCGGTCAGGTCGAACACCGTTTCGTTGGTGAGCGGCTGGGCCTCGGCCAGTCCCGGGATGTCGGGCAGCGAGGGCCTCGAGCCGGTGGCCAGCACGATCCGGGGTGCGGTTGTGCGCCTGTCGCCCACCGCCACCGTGTCGTGGGTGACCAGGCGCGCCCGGCCCTCGATCACGGCGGCTCCCTCGGCCCGCAGCACCTCGGCCGATTCGGTGGCCGCGATGTGCTCGACGGTGGCTCGCACCCGGGCCATGGCCTCGGCGAAGTCGAGTCCGTCGCGGGCTGCGGCCAGCAGTGTCTTGGACGGCACGCAGCCGGTGAAGGTGCATTCGCCGCCCGGCGCCGAGTCGGTGACCATGGCCACATCCGCGCCGGCCCGGAGCGCGGCCCGCACCGCGCCCAGCCCGGCCGCGCCCCCGCCCACCACGATCAGGTCGTGGTCCATCGTCCGCCCTCGCCGACCCATGGCCAGACCCTACGGTCAGGGCGGGTCAGCTGTGGGCCGCGTCGAGGGCCGAGCGGAAATCGGCCACCAGAGCGGCCACGCCTTCTGGTCCTGCGCCCTCCAGCATCCGGGCGACGATGGCTGAGCCGACCACCGCCCCGTCGGCCACCTCGCACACCTCGGCGGCCTGGGCCGGCGTGCTCACGCCCACCCCCGCCAGCACGGGCCGGTTGGTGACCGCCTTGAGCCGGGCCGCGGTGCGGGTCGCGCTGGCGGCCAGCTCCTGGCGCATCCCGGTGATGCCCATCAGGCCGACGCTGTAGACGAAGCCCCGAGAGCGGGCGCAGATGCGGGGCAGGCGCTCGTCGGGCGCGGTGGGCGCGGCCAGCAGCACCGTCTCCACCCCGGCCGCCTCCGCGCACTGCGCCCACTCCCCCACTTCCTCGAGGGGCAGGTCGGGCAGGATGCAGCCGCTGATTCCGGCGCCGGCCAGCGACGAGGCGAACCGCTCGTACCCCATGTGGTGGGCGATGTTCACGTAAGTCATCACCGCGGTGGGCACGCCGATGTCGGCCGCCGCCCCCCGCACCGCGGCCAGGATGGACTGCGGGGTGGCGCCGCCGGCCAGGGCCCGGTCGTTGGCCCGCTGGATGACAGTTCCGTCCATCACCGGGTCAGAGAACGGCACCCCGATCTCGATGGCGTCGGCTCCAGCCCCGGCCACCGCGCAGATGGTCTCGAGCCAGTCGTCGCCGAGGCCGCCGGTGAGATAGGGCACCAGGCACTTGCCGCCCGCGCTGCGACGACCCCGAAGGGCGGCCTCAAGCCTCCCCCAGGTTTCAGTCCCGCCGAGTGGGGCCGCGTCGTCAGCCGCGGTCACCCGACGATGCTCATCATCTGATCGACGTCCTTGTCGCCCCGGCCGCTGAGGTTCAGCAACACGGTTAGACCGGCCAGATCGGAGCGGGCCCGCGATACCCAGGCCAGGGCGTGGGCGCACTCCAACGCCGGGATGATGCCCTCGGTGCGGGACAGCAGGCTGAACGCCTCGATCACCTCGGCGTCGGTGACCTGCTCGTAGGTCGCCCGGCCGGTGGCGGCCAGATGGGAGTGCTCGGGGCCCACGCCGGGATAGTCCAACCCGGCCGAGATCGACGCGGCCTCCAGCACCTGGCCCCACTCGTCCTGCATCAGGTACGACCGCGAGCCATGGACGATGCCCGGAACGGCCCGGCCGATGGCCGCGCCCCCAGCCGGCTCCACCCCCACCAGGCGGGCAGAGGTGTTGGCGAACCCCGCGAAGATCCCGGCCGCATTGGAGCCTCCCCCCACCGCGGCGGTGACCACGTCGGGCACGCCGCCGTCGAGGATCTCGGCGCACTGGCGACGGGCCTCCTCCCCGACGACCCGCTGGAACTCCCGCACCATCCACGGGTACGGGTGCGGGCCCATCACCGAGCCCAGGCAGTAGTGGGTGGTGTCGGCAACCGCCACCCAGTGGCGCATGGCCTCGTTGACGGCGTCCTTGAGGGTGCGCGACCCGGTCTCGGCTGCCCGCACCTCGGTGCCCAGCAGCCGCATGCGGAACACGTTCAGCTCCTGGCGCGCGATGTCGACGGTGCCCATGTACACCACGCAGTCCATGCCGAACAGCGCGGCCGCGGTGGCGGCAGCCACCCCGTGCTGGCCCGCGCCGGTCTCGGCCACCAGGCTGGTCTTGCCCATGCGCTGGGCCAACAGGGTCTGGCCGAGCACGTTGTTGATCTTGTGGCTGCCGGTGTGATTGAGGTCCTCGCGCTTCAACAGGATGCGCAACCCGAGCTCCTCGGAGAGGTTGGGGCACTCGGTCAGGGGCGAGGGCCGGCCGGCGTAGTCGCGCAGCAACCGGTCGAGCTCGCCCCGGAAGGCTGGGTCGCCCCACGCCGAGCGGAACGCCCGGTCGAGCTCCTGGCAGGCGGGCACGAGCGGCTCGGGCACGAACATGCCGCCGAAGTCGCCGAAGCGCCCATCGGCGCTGGGCTCGCCCATGAACCCGCCCGCGGGCGGGTTCACTGGTCCTCCTCCCAGTCGTACGGTCCGGTAGTGGCGGCCCGTCGAGGTTCGCTGCCTGCGTTCGGGTCGCCGTCGGCGCGCTGGGTCCGGGCCGCCTTGGCCGCCTCGATGAAGGCCCGCAGCCGGGCCGGATCCTTGCGGCCCGGGCGGCTCTCCACGCCGGTGGCCACATCCACTCCCCACGGCTGCACCCGGCGGATGGCTCCGGCCACGTTGCCGGCGTCGAGGCCGCCCGCCAGGAGCAGCCGGTGCCCCGCCAGCGGGGCGCCCTCCGCCAGCGACCAGTCGAACACCTCGCCGGAGCCGGGCCGCTCGTTGTCGATCATCACCACGTTCGCGCCGTAGTCGCCCAGATGCTGGAGGCCCTCATGGCCGGCGGGGAAGGCCTTTATGGTCGCGGGCACCCTCTCGGCCACCCAAGCGGTGTCCTCGGGCGACTCGTGGCCGGACAGCTGGGCCGCTCCCAGGCGGGCGTCGGAGGTGATCTTCACGACCCGCGACGCCAGCTCGTTGCGGAACACACCCACGCTGAGCACGTCGCCGGGCAGGCGGCGGACGATGTCTCGCACCCGGTCCATCGACACCTGGCGGGGCGAGGGCGCGAAAACGAACCCCACCGCGTCGGCCCCCATGGCCACGGCCAGCAGCGCGTCGTCCTCGCTGGTAGTACCGCAGATCTTCACGAACACGCTTCGACGCTAGTGGCTGCGGGCCTGCCGCGGCCTGATTGCTCTTGCTGCGTCGAGGCGCGCTCGGCCTCTCAGCGCAGCGGGCCGCCCCGGCTGCGGATCAGCACCACGAACGGCGACAGCATGAACAGCAGCACCGACAGGCCCAGCGAGAGCAGCCCGAGCCGCACGAGCACGAACCCGCCGGCCAGCACCCCGAGGATCACCGCGAAGATGCCGATCACGAAAGCGGCCGGCGCGCCCAGGCGCATCCAGCTCGGAAGGTCTCCCCCGGTGATGGGCCGGTCGTCGGCGTCGAAGTCGTCGGCGTCGAAGTCGTCGTGGCCGAAGTCGACGTCGCCGGCGAAGCTGTCGTCGCTGCGGCGGGGGGCGCGGGGCGGCTCGGCCCGCGGCTGCGGCTGGGGACTCAGGCGACGGTCGAGGGCGGCCCGTGAGTTCGCGTCGGACAGCATCTCCCAGGCCAGGTTGATGCGGCGCATCTGCTCATCCGCTGCGGGGTCGTCGCCCCGCACGTCGGGATGGGTGCGGCGAGCCAGGGCCACATAGGCCCGGCGGATGTCTTCGACGGGAGCGTCGCGGGCCACACCCAGCACCGCATACGGATCCACCCCGCCATGGTAGGCCCGCGCCGCGTTGCCCCGAAATCTGCGGGGGTCTTGCAGCTATACGACGGGTTGCTCTTCTGATTTCGGTTCAGGACGCACCGAGCGCCGTCGTGGGCCTGGCCCCTAGCGCTCGGGAGCGCTCGCCGGTGTGGCCAGCACGGTGGCCGGCATGCCGGCGACGGTGGCCGGGGCGGGAGGCTCCACCCGCCGATGAACGGATCCCAGCGCCACGGTCGCGCCCGAGGCTGCGTCCGCCGCGGCCGACGTGACCTCCCCGACCGCCTTGCCGTCGACGGTTATCGCCGCGCCGGGCGACACCTCGCCGCCGCCGCCGAGAATCTCGATCAGCCGCAGCCGACGGGGCACGTTGCCGCCCCGGCTGTCAATGCGGGCCACGAGCTCCTGGCCCGTGTAGCAGCCCTTGGTGAAACTCACCGACGACTCCACCAGGCCCCCCACCTCGGCCGGGATGGTGCGCTCGGTCAGCTCGCGGCCCATGGCCGGCCAGCCGGCCCTGATGCGGGCCGCCTCCCAGTCATCCGCGCCGGCGAGGGTCAGGCCCACCGGCGACCTCACGTCGGGTCCGAGCAGGTCGATGCCTGAGAAGCCGGGCCAGGCGACGGCTGCCCGCACCTCGGCATGCACGGCGTCTAGCCGGGGATCCTCGGCGGCATCGCCGCGCGCCGACAACATCCGCCAGCCCTCGAGGCTCTCGAACGACACGTCCACCCGCAGGCGGAACCGCTCCAGGCGGGCAGTCAGCACTTCACCGAACCCGGCGTCGACGTCGAGCACGAAGCCGGCGTCGTCGCGGCGGGTGAGCCGGAACCAGGCGCCCACCCTGCCCTGCGGCGCCAGCACCAGCGACCACGCGGAAGCCCCCGGGGCCACCGCTTCGACGTCCTGCGAGATCTGGCCCTGCAGGTAGGGCGCTGCGTCGGCCCCGGTGACCAGCACCGCGTCCCTCGACGCCAGCGCCGCGACCGCCGTCACTGAAGGCCCGCCTTGTTGCGGGCGTTGTTGCGGGCCTTGTTGCGGGCCTCGGTCATGCGCCGGGCCGCACCGACCGCGGCCAGCAGGGCCTTGGCCTTGTTCTCGCACTCGGCGTGCTCCTGCGCGGCCACCGAGTCGGCCACGATGCCTGCGCCGGCCTGAACCGAGGCCCGGCCGTCGCGCACGAGCATGGTGCGGATGGTGATGGCGGTGTCGATGTTGCCCGAGAAGTCGATGTAGCCGACCACGCCGGCGTACGGTCCGCGCTTGACCGGCTCCAGTTCGTCGATGATCTCCATGGCCCGCACCTTCGGCGCGCCCGACACCGTGCCCGCGGGCAGGGTGGCCCGCAACACGTCGATGGGCGTGGCCCACTCTGCCAGCCGCCCCGACACCTGTGAGGTCAGGTGCATGACATGGCTGTAGCGCTCAAGAGTCATCATCTCGTCTAGGTTGAGGGTTCCGAACTCCACCACCCGGCCCACGTCGTTGCGGGCCAAGTCTACGAGCATGACGTGCTCCGCCACCTCCTTGGGATGCTCGACCAGCTCGGCGGCCAGACGGCGATCCTCGGCGTCGGTGTGGCCCCGTCTCCTAGTGCCTGCGATGGGGCGGCTGACCACCTTGCCGTCGAGGAGCTGCACCATGGGCTCGGGCGAGCCGCCCACCACCTCGAGGCCGTCGTGGCGCAGGAAGTACATGTAGGGGCTGGGGTTCACCTGGCGCAGCACCCGGTAGGCGTCGAAGGCGGCGGCGCCCAGATCGAAGTCGAAGCGCTGGGACAGGACCACCTGGAACGCGTCGCCGGCGAAGATGTGCTCGCGGGCGGTCTCCACCGCCTGAGAGTAGAGCTCGAGGCCCATGGTGGAGGTGGTGGCCACCGGTTCTGATACTCCGGCGCCGGAGAGGTCGGGCGGCGCCACCAGGGGCTCGTCCAGAGGCTTGGCGCCGTCGGCCGCGATCGCCTCCACCCGCAGCATGGCCTCGTAGTAGAGCCGGTCGATGAGCCGGTCGTCGGCGCCGGCGGGAACCAGCACGTTGGAGATCAGGGTGGCCCGCTGGCGCCAGTGGTCGTACACGGCCAGCTCACCGATCAGCGACATCACCGCGTCGGGGTGGCCGGAGTCGTCAGGGGGCATATCGGGCAGGTGCTCCACCTCGCGCACGACGTCGTAGCCGAGGTATCCGACCAGCCCGCCGTGCAGCGGCGGCAGCCCGTCTATTGAGGGGGCCCGGTAGTGGTCCAACAGCACCTCCAGCGCAGCGAGGATGCCCTCGTTCCTCGGAATATCCACGCCCAGGTTGCCGGTCACGTCCACCTGGCGGCCCCGGACCACCAGCGTGGCGATGGGGTTGCGGCCCATGAACGACCACCGGCTCCAGCGCTCGCCGTGCTCCACCGACTCCAGCAGGAAGCCGTCGCCGGACCCGACCACCCGGGCGAAGGCGGCCACCGGCGTGGTCAGGTCGGCCAGAACCTCCCGCCATACCGGAACCACCCGGTAGGCGCGGGCCAGCTCCCGGAACGCTTCTTGGGTGGGCTGGTGCATGGCGCGCCTGGGCCGTCAGCCGTCGTCAGCTGAAGCAGAGCCGTCGAAGGACCGGAAGAAGCACGAGTAGTTGCCGGTGTGGCAGGCGCCGCCGCCGTCCTGGTCGACCACGAACAGCAGGGTGTCGCCGTCGCAGTCGTAGTAGGCCTCTCGCACCCACTGCCTCTCGCCGGAGGTCTCGCCCTTGCGCCACACCTCTTTGCGGGAGCGGCTCCAGAACACGGTCCGGCCCTCGGCCAGGGTCAAGGTCAGGGTCTCGGCGTTCATCCAGGCCATCATCAGCACCGCCCGGGTCGAGGCGTCCTGCACGATGGCGGGCACCAGCCCGTCGCCGTCGTGCTTGACGGCCGCGAGAGCCTCGTCGCCGGCGGTGATCGGCACTCCAGTCACGCCTGCCAGCCTAAGCCTCGCGCCCGACTCACAGGTAGAGGCCGGTGCTGCCCGCCAATCAGTGGAGCCGGGCCCCGCTCACAGGTAGAGGCCGGTGCTGCCCTTGTCGAGGCGCTCGGCGGCCACCGCGTGGACGTCGCGCTCGCGAAGGATGAGGTAGTCGCGGCCCCGGACGTCCACCTCGTAGCGGTCCTCGGGGTTGAACAGCACCCGGTCGCCCTTCTCCATGTTGCGGACGTTGGGTCCGACCGCCACCACCTCGGCCCAGGAGAGGCGCTTGCCCACCTGGGCCGTGGCCGGGATCAGGATGCCCCCCGTGGAGCGGCGCTCCCCCTCGGCCTCGCCCAACGCCACCAGGATCCGGTCGTTGAGCATCTTGACCGGCAGCCGGTCGTCGTCATGGGGGCCGGGCGCGGAGTTGTTGCGGGACGCCGGGTCGGCGCGTGGCTCGGTCTTGGTCACGGATCCCAACGGTAGCCGCGCCCGGGCTCGAGCCGCGAGGCCAGTCGCGGCGTTAGTCCGTGGGGGCCAGGGCGACCTCGCCGCCGGCGATGCTGATCAGCCAGCGCCGGTATTCGACGGTGCCGGCGTCGGCGCCCTTGACGTGCATCTCGGCGGTCAGGTCCACCGGCAGCTCCTCGGGCCGTTGCGACTCGACGATGGGCTGGTCCTGGCCCAGGATCACGTACTGCATGTCGTGGAAGTCCTGGTCGCGGTCGGGGGCGTAGTTGCGGCCGACGAAGGTGAAGCACCTGGTCCGTCTCCGGTTGACCGGCGCGACCGCCACGTACAGCACGAAGTCCTCGGTCACTCCGGCCGAGCTGTTGAGCTTCATGGCGTTGGGCATGTACACCCGGTAGCGCTTCCAGGCCTCGTAGGTCAGGCCGTCGTGCTCAACCGCGGAGTTCTTGACGTTGTCGGTGTACTCGATGAACGGTCCCGCGGTGATCCTCAACTCCGCGCCGTGCCGCGCCACGTCGTAGTCGGCGATCTCGGCCTCGTCGCGGTCGCCGAGGATCCCGTGGTGCACGTGGGCGAAGTGGGAGAAGTCGAAGTAGTTCTCGAGGCGCCGGGCCACCGAGCAGTCCCACTCATACGGCGGGAAGCGCAGGAACCGGTAGGAGGGATCGTCCAGCTCGGGGCACTCCGACGGACCGAACAGCGGCGCGTCGCTCGACATGCACGTCCACACCAGACCGCCCGCCTCGATCGTCGGGTAGGTCGGCAGATGGGCAACCAGCTTGCCGTTGAGCTCGGGCCGGGCCGGGATGTCGACGACTGTTCCCCCAGAGTCGTAGGCCCAGCCGTGGTAGGCGCAGCGAAGACGGCATCCGTCGATCCGGCCCAGCGACAGGGCCGAGCCGCGGTGCCGGCAGATGTCGCTGAACACCTGGGCCCGGCCGTCGAGACGGGCCACGGCCAGACGGGTGTCGAACAGCGTGACCTGGTGCGGCGAGTCGGTCAGGTCATCGGAGAAGGCCACCGGCTGCCAGAAGCGCTTGAGCTGCTGGTAGAGCCGCTCCTCGCCGGCCATGTCGAGCTGGGTGTTCCCCTGCACCTCGAATCCTCCGGCCACTGCAGGGTCTTGGGTCATGGTCATGGCGTCGTCACCTTGATAGCTTCCACCGGGCAGCACTCCTCGGCGCTGCGGGCCTTGGCCACCAACTCGGGCGGCAGCGTCGGCTGCAGGACCTCGAGCTTGAGGCCGTCGTCGTCGATGTCGAAGATCTCAGGCGCCAGCGACGCGCACATGCCCGAGACTATGCAGACGTCGTGGTTCACTTCAACGGTCGCGTCAGCCATCGTCGGATCCTCCGCCTCCATGGTACGCGCCCCACGCCTTCTGTACTGCGGTCACGATGTTCTGGTATCCGGTGCACCGGCAGAGGTTGCCTGACAGGAGCTCGATCGTGCGCTCGGGCTCCCGCCATTCGTCGGGATCGACGCTCTCCAGGGTCATGAGGAACCCGGCGGTGCAGAAGCCGCACTGCAGGGCGTGGTTGTCGTGGAAGGCCTGCTGCATCGGCGACAGGGAGTCCGCCCCCGCGCCGGCGAGGTCCTCGACGGTGCGGACCTCGGCCCCGTCGGCCTGGACGGCCAGCATCAGGCACGACCGCACCGCGTCGCCGTCCACGATCACGGTGCAGGCGCCGCAGTAGCCGTGCTCGCAGCCGACGTGCGTGCCGGTGAGGCCCACGACGTCGCGGATGTGGTCCGACAGCAGCAGCCGGGCCGGCACCCGGTGACGGCGGGATTGTCCGTTGACGGTGACCTCGACGTCCACCTCCGACAGCGATTCGACGATCGTCATGGGGCCCCCGCTCCGAGGACCGCTTCGCGGCCGACCTCGACGTCCACCTCCGACAGCGATTCGACAATCGTCATGGGGCCTCCTCGGCCAATGCGCTGCGTGCTGCTCTCGCGACCAGAGCTGCTGCCGCCTCGCGGCGGTACCAGGCGGTGGCGTGGATGTCGTCGAAGGCGTCGGCGGCGTCGGCCATCACCGCCTCGGCGATCGTGTCGGACGAGTGGTCCGCGGCCCAGCCCGAGAGCGCGGCCTCGGCCGCCTGCAGGCGGGTGGGTACGCCCCCCAACCCGAAGCCGACGAGGCGGGCCGAGCGCACCGCGCCGCCGTCGACGATCAACACCGCCACCAGACCGGCCACGGCGAAGTCGCCGGCTCGCCGGGAGACCTCGTCCACGATGGTCACCGAACCGGTCGGAGGTGCATGAAAGCGCACGTCGGTGACCATTTCGGTGTCCTCGAGAGCCGTCCAGAACGCTCCGATGAAGAAGTCTCCGGCATTGATCTGGCGCTCGCCGTCGGGGCCGGCGACGCTGATCACGGCGTCGGCGGCGACCGCCAGGGCGGGCAGCTCCGCGGCGGGATCGGCGTGGGCCAGGCTGCCGCAGACGGTGCCCCGGTTACGGATCTGCAGGTGCCCGACGTGGCGCAACGCGGCCCGCAGGCCACCGACGACACTGGCGGCGCCGTCGTCGTCCAGCACCCGGGTCTGCGTGGCGGCCGCGCCCACGGTCACGCCGCCGGGGTCGCAGGCCACGGCATCGAGACCCTCGATGCGCCCGATGTCGACCAGCACCGACACGTCGGTGAGGCGGAAGTTCATGGCCGGGATCAGGCTCTGGCCGCCGGCCAGCACCCGCCCCGACTCGGCAGCGTCGAGTGCCTCGACGGCCTCGGCCACGGTCGAGGGCCGGCAGTACTCGAACGGAGCGGGCTTCACGAGCCGTCTCCATCCCCGGCTCGGGCCGCCTCGGCTGCCCGGATGGCGGCTCGCACGGCGATGGGAGTCACGGGGCACTCGGTCAGGTCGACGTCCCATTCGGAGAGGGCGTCGGAGACGGCCCCGGCCACGACCGCGGGCGGTCCGACCGTGCCTCCCTCGCCGCAGCCCTTGACCCCCAAGGGCTGTTCTGGCGCGGGCGACTCGAAGTGGTCGACCTCCATGTGGGGCACCTCCGCGCACGTGGGAACCAGGTAGTCCATGAACGACGCGAAGAGCGGATTGGCGGTGTCGGGGTCGTACTGGAGGTGCTCGTACATCGCGCCCGCGATCCCCTGGGCGACGCCCCCGTGTATCTGCCCCTCCACAATGGCGGGGTTGATGACGGTCCCGCAGTCGTGGACCACGATGTAGTCCTCGATCCTCACCTCTCCGGTGCTGATCCGCACGCTGACGATCCCGATGTGCGCGCCGTTGGACCAGCTGGCGGCCGCGTTGATCTTGCCGGTGTCATCGAGCTGGTGCTGCAGGTTCTCCGGGTGGTAGTACCCCGAGGTCTCCAAGCCCGCCTCCATCCCGTCGGGCAGGTCCACGTTGCGGACCCACGCCGCGGTGCCCACCTGGGCCCAGCTCACCGAGGGCTGGTTGCTGCCGGCCACATGGAACGCGCCGTCGGTGAGCACGACGTCGGCCTCGGCCGCCTCCAGCATGTGCGCGGCGATGGCGCGGGCCTTGTCCATCAGCCGCTCCGAGGCCAGCAGCACCGATCCGGCGAGCATCATGGCGCCTCGGCTGCCCCATGAGCCCAATCCGTAAGGCGCCCGCTCGGTGTCGCCCAGCACGACGGTGACATCCTGCGGGGAGACTCCCAGCGCGTCGGCGGTGAGCTGCGCGGCGACGGTCTCGGCTCCCTGCCCGATGGCGCTGACCCCGGCGGCGACCCGCACCGAGCCGTCGGGGTCGACCCGCACCGTGGCCGCGTCGCCGCCGCCCCAGTGGCCGGTGGTGAGGTGGTAGCTCGGAGAGGTCGGTTCCACGTAATTGGCGTAGCCGACGCCGACGCGCGCGTCCGGGTCGCCGGCGTGGCGGGCGAGAGCGCGCTCGCGGGCCGGCGCGGCCATCTCGAGGGCCCGCTCGAAGGACTCGGTGTGGGAGCCGGAGTCGAGCCTTCCGCCGCCATGCATCACATGGGGCGTCTGCCCGGGCCGCAGCAGCATTCGCCGTCGCAGCTCCACCCGGTCGGTTCCCGTCAGGCGGGCGACCCGGTCGATTATCCGTTCCATGACGAACGCGCCCTCGGGAATCCCGAAGCCGCGGTAGGCGCCGGCCGGAGTCTTGTTGGTCACTGCGCCGATGGTGCGGGCCTGCATGTTCGGGAAGTCGTAGCCGCCGGTGATGCAAGCGTTGGTGACGAACACGGGCGCGGTCCCGGGCATGAAGATCTCACCCGAGCCCATATCGAGCATGGAGGCGCAGCGCACGGCCCGGATCGTGCCGTCGCCGTCGTAGGCGACCTCGACGTCGTGGCGCTGCTCGCGGGCGTGCGCCGACGCCACGAGGCTCTCCGTGCGGTCCTCGATCCAGCGGGCCGGCCGCCCGAGCCTGCGGGCGATCCATGCCACGACGACGTCCTCGGGATAGATGTGCGTCTTGGTGCCGAAGCCACCGCCGATCGTCGGATGGATCACCCGAACCTGCGGCTCGGGCATGCCCAGCATCAGGGCGATGGTGGTGCGCACCATGTGGGGACTCTGTGTCGAGGACCACACGGTGAGCGTCCCGTCGACTGTGTCGGCCACCACTCCCCTGGTCTCCATCGGCAGCCCCGTCTGGCGCTGGCTGCCGTAAGTCTCGGTGAAGATGTGGTCGGCCTCCTCGAACGCGCGGTCGACTTCGGGCTTGTGCGGGGCTACATCGAACGAGAGGTTGTCGTCCCAGTGGTCGTACAGCTTGGGCGCGCCGTCCGCTATGGCCTGGTCGAGGTCGGCCACCGTGGGCAGCGGCTCGCAGACGGTGCCGACCGCAACGAGACCGGCCGCATCCTCTGCGACGTATCGGTCCACCGCGACCACCGCCGCGTAGGGCGCGCCGACGTAGCGGACCCTGTCGTCGGCCAGTGGACGCTGCCTGACCGGGCCGATGTATCCGATGTAGTCGGGGAAGGTGTTCACGTCAGCAAGGTCGGCGGCGGTGAACACCGCTAGCACGCCGTCGATGTCCAGGGCCTCCGACGCGTCGATCGAGGTGATCCGGGCGTGGGCCTCGGTGCTGCGCACGAAGGCGACCTCGAGCATTCCGGCAATCTTGATGTCGGCCACATACCGCCCCCGGCCGGTGAGGGGGCCGCGGTCCTCCCGGCGCGGCACGGAGCGCCCGATGTGGCGGGTGCTGTGGCGGATGTGGGGATCGATGTCCAGGTTCACCGCATCTCCTCGCGGGCTCTGTTCAGTCTCGGCACCGGCGGCGGGCGCTCATCTCACGCCGCGGTGGTACGGGATGGTGAGCGCCAGCGGAACCCTGGAGCGGCTGCGATTGAGCACCAGAGCGGCGATTGTCAGGACGAACGGCAGCGCCAGAAGGAGCTGGTACGGCAGGTCGATGTCGCTGGCTTGAAGCGACAGCTGGGTCGCCTCCAGGAACCCGAACAGCAGCGATCCGGCCAGGATCCACGACGCCCGCCAGTTGCCGAAGATCACGATGGCCAGCGCGATCCACCCTCGCCCCGCAACGATGTCGGGGAAGAACTGGCCGGCCGCCGACAGCGACAGGAAGGCGCCTCCCAGCCCGGCCATGGCGCCTCCGTAGATCACCGCGGTGTACTGGCGGGAGATGATGCCCACGCCGCGCATGTCGCACGCCTCGGGGTTGTGGCCGATGCTGCGCAACTCCAGCCCGTACTTCGTGCGGTACAGGAAGATGAAGGTGGCGGGCACCATGACGACGCCGAAGTAGGTCAGCCAGTGCTGGTCGAACAGGATCTCCCCCAGCGCGGGGATGTCCGCGAGCAGCGGCACGGTGGCGGTGTCGAACCGGTCCACGGTGGGGAGGGCGACGGCGCCGCTCTCGTCGTAGACGGAGCGGTACCAGAAGAACGCGCCCCCGAGCCCCAGGATGTTGAGCGCCAGACCGGCCACCACCTGGTTGACCTTGACCGTGGCTGTCATCAGCGCCATCAGCAGCCCCAGCGCGGCCCCGCCGGCGGCTGCTCCCACCAGCCCCAGCCAGAGGTTGCCGGTCTCGTTGGCGACCAGGAACCCCGTGAAGGCGCCGATCGTCATCGCCCCCTCGAGGCTCAGGTTCAGGATCCCGCTGCTCTCCGCGACCAATTCGCCGGTAGCCGCGATCAGGAGCGGCGTGGCGATCTTCACGGTGGCCACGAAGATGCCCAGGATCACCGAATAGGTGAAGAAGTCCTCCATGGCCGCTAACCCGACCCCTCGGCGTGAACGGCAGCCCTGCGCAGCCGGTAGCGGCAGGCGACCGCGGCCAGCAGCACGAGAACCAGTGCGACCCCCTCGATGACCTGCACGAGCGCGGCCGGGATGCCGGTGCCGACCTGCATCTGGGTCGAGCCGTTGAGGAGCCCCGCGAATGCGACGGCCACCACGATCACTCCCGCGGGGTGCAGCCGGGCCACCAGGGCGATGATGATCCCTGTGAAGCCGATGAGCTGCTCGCCGAACTCGAAGTTGATCCGGTGATGAAGGCCCAGCAACTCACCCGAGCCCGCCAGTCCTGCCAGCGCCCCCGAGACGGCCATCACTGCGATGGTTGCCGCCCCGACGCTGATGCCCTTGTACGAGGCCGCCTGCTTGTTCACACCTATGGCCCGTAGTTCGAATCCCAAGGTGGTGCGCCGCACCAGGAAATGGACCGCGGCCGCCATCGCCAGCGCGAGGGCGAAGCCCAAGTGCAGGCGGCTGCCGTCGAAGAACCGGGGCAGGAATGCGCTCTCGACCATCCGCTCGGTCTGGGAGTAGGGAGTGTTGTTCGCCTGCCAGGGCCCCGAGAGCAGCCATGACAGCATGTAGTCGATGACGAAGTTCAGCATCACCGTGGTGAGGATCTCGTTGGTTCCGTAGCGGACCAGCAGGACGCTGGCCACCGACGCCCACACCGCTCCGAAGACGGCGGCCCCTGCGAACATGGCCACGAACAGCAGCGGTGCCGGGAGGCCGGGCATCGTGTCGTAGACCCACCAGGTGCCGATGGCGCCCGCGATGAACTGGCCCTGGCCGCCGATGTTCCAAACCCCGGCCCGGAAGGCGACGGCAGCGGCCAGGCCGGTGAGGATGAGCGGTGTCGCCTGCACCAGCGTCTCCAAGGCCGACTCTCGGTCGCCGAAGGCGCCGTCGTACAGCGACGAGAATGCGTCCAGCGGGGACACACCCGCCAGGGCCACCAGCAGGCCGATGATCACTGCAGTGATGGCCAGCGCGACGAGGGTGGCGCAGAGCTCGTGAACCGCACGGGTCTCCAGCCGTCGTTCGAGTCGCCATCCGCCCGGCTGGAACAGCCGCGACAGCGGATCGCGCTGGGCGAGGTCGTCGTTGCCGCGGTGGCGGTCTTCGGCGGCGTCGCTGACTTGTTCGCTCACAGCGTGTCTCCGGTTGAGGCGCTGGCGCCCGCCATGTGCATCCCGATCTCTTCGAGGGTGGTGGCCTCGGGCTCGGTGACCGCGACGATGCGGCCGTCGAAGATCACCGCGATGCGGTCCGAGAGCTGGAAGACCTCATCAAGGTCCTCCGACATGAGCAGCACGCCCGCGCCGCGGTCGCGTTCTTGCACCAGCCGGCGCCGCACGTACTCGCTGGCTGCGATGTCGAGTCCTCTCGTCGGCTGGTGGGCCACGATCAGCGACGGCATCCCCGAGAGTTCCCTGGCCATGATTATCTTCTGCAGGTTGCCGCCCGACAGCGTCCTGGTGGTCTGGGACGCCGAGGGAGTCTTGATCTCGAAGCTCTCGATGGATTCGGCGGCGAAGGCGTCGATGCTGGTCCGGTTGAGGACCCCGGACCGGGCGAACTGGCGGCTGCGGTGATTGCCGAGCACCAGGTTCTCCTTGACGCTGAAGTCCATCAGGAGCCCCTGCGCGATGCGGTCGGCCGGCACGGTGGCCACGCCGAGCGCGGCGACCTTGTAAGGCGACGCCTCGGTCGTGTCCACCCCGGCGATGCGAATGGTGCCGCTGGAGGGGTGGCGCACACCCACGAGCGCGTCGAACAGGGCGTTCTGGCCGTTTCCGGACACTCCGGCCACTCCTACGATCTCGCCCGAGCCGACCGTGATCGACAGCCCGTCGAGGGAGCCCCTGCCGGTGTCGGACTCCAGGTGGACGGCCTCGGCCTCAAGCACTGGGGCGCCGGGCCTGGAGCGGGTCTTGTCGATTTGCAGCAGCACCTCGCGCCCCACCATCATCCGGGCCAGATCGAGTTGATCGACGTCCGCGGTGTCCACCGTGCCGACGACCTGGCCCCGGCGCAGCACCGTCACCCGGTCCGACAGCGCCATGACCTCCCTCAGCTTGTGCGTGATCAGGATGATGGTGAGGCCCTCATCTCGCATGGTGCGAAGGGTGCGGAACAGCTCCTCCACCCCCTGGGGGGTCAGGACTGCGGTGGGCTCGTCCAGAATGAGAATCTCGACGCCGAAGTAGAGCGTCTTGAAGATCTCCACCCACTGCTGCTCCCCCACCGAGAGCCGCCCCACCTCGGCGTCGGGATCAATCTGCACGTCGTAGCTCGCGAAGAACTCCTCGAGACGGCGCCTGGCCTCGGTCAGGTCGAGCCACTGCTTGGCCGGGGTGCCGATGACCACGTTCTCGATGACCGACAACGGAGGCACCAGCTCGAAGTGCTGGTGAACCATGCCGATTCCGGCCTCGATGGCGTCGCGGGGTGAGTGCAGGTCCAGCGGCCTGCCGTTGAGGAGCACCCGGCCCTCGTCGGGTTGGTAGACCCCGTAGAGGATGTCGGCCAGCGTCGTCTTCCCCGCGCCGTTCTCCCCGAGCAGGCAGTGGATCTCACCGCGCCGGATCTCAATGTTGACGGAGTCGTTGGCGACCACGCCGGGGAAGACCTTCGTCACCTCCTCGGCGACGAGGATGTTCTCCCCCGGCGCGGCCGCGCCTGACTGGACCGATTCGGCCATCGGACCGGTGAACTCCGTCGATCGTTTGCCGCGAAGCCTGGGCGTTCTCGACTACTCGAAGGCGTCGAACTTGAGCGGGACTACCAACTCGCCCGACAGGATCGCGGCACGGGCCGCCTCAACGGCAGCCACCACGTCGGCCGGCACGTCGTCGGCTATGGCGCCCAGCGAGGAGCCGTCGTCCACCATCGACTGGTAGACGATGCGCTGCGGCGGCGAGTCGTAGGGCACGCCGTGCACGCTGTAGTCGTACCAGGCGTCGAGCACGTCGGCGAAGGCGGTGTCCCACTGCGCCACCGCGCTGGTCAGCACCACCGGCGACAGGCTCAGCTGGTCGGTGAAGTGGCCGACGGCGCGCACGTTGCCGGCGTCCTCCGCCGCTGCGAACGGCCCGAAGCGCTCCGCATATATGACGTCGGCGCCGTTGGCGATCTGGGCGGACGCGGCGCTGGACGCGGTGGCCGGATCGAACCAGCTCTCGATGTAGGTCACTCCGGCCACCTCGATGGCGGGGTTGACCGACCGGGCACCATCGACGAAGGCGTTGAGCGGGGCGTTGACGTTGGGGAACGGGAACGCGGCCACGCCGCTGATCTTGTTGGTCTGGGTCGTCATGCCGGCGATGATCCCGGCGAGGTAGGCGGGCTCATGGATGAACACGTCGATCCAGTAGGCGTTGTCGCCGCCCTCGTGGTCATCGTTGCCCGAGCCCGAGTAAACGAACAAGGTGTCGGGGAAGTCGTCCTTGTTGGCGGCGACGCCGTCCACATAGGTGCTGTGGCCGACGATGATCTCGTAGGTGCCGGTTTGGGCAAGGTCGCGGACTACGCGTTCACCCTCGGCGAACTGGATTCCTTCAAGGATCTCGAGGTTGACGTCGATGCCGTACTTGTTGGATGCTGAGACGCGCTCGACGCTGTCGATGAACGTGGCGTACCAGCCCTCCTCCTTGGTGCCGACGACGAGCATGGCCACATCGATCTCGCTGGGGGCGGCTGCTGCCTGCTCCGCGGCAGCCTCGTCCGCCGCGGCTGCGGCTGCGGCGGCTGTGGCTTCGGCGGCTTCGGCCGCTGCTTGCGCCGCGGCGAGTTCCGCCTCGAGCTCGGCGACAGCGGCTTCGTCGACCGCTCCCTCTGCCTCTTCTTGTGCCGCTTCAAGCGCGGCGGCGGCCGCGGCGGCCTCAGCCTCCGCTATAGCGGCCGCGTCTGCGGCGGTCTTGGCCTCTGCTTGCGCGGCGTCAGCCTCTGCTCGCGCGGCGGCGGCTTCGGCCTCGGCTGCTTCGACGGCCGCGTCGCCGGCGCCGCTGGGTGCCGCGGGCGCCGGGGCCGGTTCGTCGTCGCTGCCGCAGGCGACTAGGCCTGCGGTCAGGGCAAAGGCGACCAGTAGCCGCATTGTTGTCTTGCGCATGGTGTTGCGGTTTCCCTCCGTGTGGGACCTGTCACACGGCCACCGTCGGGCACGGGGCGTTGGATGCCCTGTGGTTCCGCCGGTGGCCGTGCGAGTTGGTAATGTGTGGACTATTGATGAGGACTATACGCGGTGGCCGAATGCTTGTCAGCGTCACCGCAACGCTCCCGCGGAGTCTCTAGTGGAATCCCGACCCTCCGTTGACCCAGATGTTCTGCCCGGTGACGAAGTTCGACAGCGGGCTCATCAGATAGACGAGGGTGCCCACCATGTCCTCGGGAACCTGGGACCGCTTGAACGCCCGGCGAGCCTGGATGGCTGCGTCCACCCCGGGCTGGACGCCGGCGTACGCCTCGTCGTGGGGGATGTAGTCGGGCGTGATGGTGTTGACCGCGATCCCGAACCCGCCCAACTCGCGGGCCATGGCCCGGGTCAGCCCCCAGATCGCCGATTTCGAGGACACGTAGTGAAGGAACCCCGGAGTGCCGTCGTTCACCGTCATGGAGGCGATGTTGACGATCCTGCCGCTGCCCCGGGCTTTCATGGTGGGGGACACCGCCCGAGAGCACAGCCACGTTCCCTTGACGTTGACCGCGAAGCACAGGTCCCACTCATCGCCCGGGAGGTCCTCCATCGGGGCGCGAGTGGCGGCCATGTAGAAGGCGGCGTTGTTGACCAGGCCGTCGATGCGGCCGTAGGCCTCCACCGTGGCCGCGGCCATTGACTCGGTCTGGGCCGCGTCGGAGACATCCACCTGCAGCGACATCGCCTCGGCGCCCGAGGACTTGAGCTCGGAGACCACCTCGCTGCCGTCGCTGAGGTCGGCGACCACGACGGTCGCCCCCTCCGCGGCCAGCCCCCGGCAGTAGGCCAGGCCGATGCCCTTGGCCCCGCCGGTGACGATGATCACCCGCCCGTCCAGTATTCCCATCGCTGGTTCTCCCCTGTCGTCGGTTGTCGGTGAGGCCCGCGCCCTCAGCCCGGTTCCAGCTCCTCGGCCAGCTCGAACAGCCACTTGCGGTAGGCCAGAGTCACGTCGTCGGCCACCCTCACGTAGGTCTCGGCGCTGAGGCGGTCGGGCAGGTGCTCGGGCCATTGCGACTCGACCACGGGCTTGTCCTGGTCCAGCACCATGTACTCGAACTCGAGCAGGAAGTCCATGTCGTCACGGGTGGACGCGAAGTCGGCACCGATGTGCCAGAAGTTGCGGCAGGTGGCCGGACCGGTTGGGGCGGTGACCATGTACAGGGCGTAGCGCCTGCCGTTGGGGAACGTCCGCACCAGGGCGATCGAGCCGGGCACGGTGAGCTGGTACCAGTTGCGCACCGCCATGGTGTCCTCGTCGATGCGCAGCATCTGTTTCATGCGGTCGACGTTGGGTTCCACGAACACCTTGTCGAATCGCAGGGTGCCGTCCTCGCGCCACACGTCGTGGCGCTCGATCTGGGCCTTGTCCCTGGTGCCGAGGATGTTCTCGTGCACGAAGGGGAAATGGGAGAAGTCCACGAAGTTCTCCAGCCGCCGGGGCGAGCTGGTGGCCCAGTCGTAGCTGGGCGGCGTCAGCCAGCGCATGGTCGGGTCGTCCCACTCCGGTATGCCCGGCGGATCGCCCCAAGGGTCGCCGGTCAGGCTGACCCAGACCAGGCCGGAGCTCTCCCGGCACAGGTAGCGGACCAGGCCCAGCTGGAGCACTCCGTTGAGCTCGGGGCGGGACGGGATCGACACCAGGCTGCCCTCCATGTCGTAGGCCCAGCCGTGGTAGGGGCAGTTGATGCACCCGTTCTCGACCCATCCCAGCGACGGCGCGGCCCCCTTGTGGCGGCACACGTCCATGAAGGCTCGGACCCTGCCCTCGTGGCGGACGACCAGGATGCGCTCCCCCAGCAGACGACCGGAGACCATCTGGTCCTCGGCCACGTCGGCGGAGTAGGCGACCGGATGCCAGAAGTGCCTCATCGCCCGGTACCACCGCGAGTCCTGCTCGGGTATGAACGCATCGACGGCCTCGCGTGCCTCGAGAGTGGTCACTGGCCCTCCTTCGCCTCGTGCGGGTCGCGCTGCCGCGCCGGTGAAGGCGCGTGCCGCGCCACGCTAGCCCGATCGATCGATCCCCCAGAAAGGCGGGCGGCGGCGTCTGCCGCTACGTTGTCGCGGCGTTTCCGGGGCCGCCGCCGGCGGCACACCGATCCTCGAGGAGTCTCACGACCATGCCGCTCACCACTGCCGAGGCCGCCCACTTCTTCGTCGAGGGGTCGGTGGGCAACCGGATCCACGGGCTCGACTTCGGAGGCGAGGGCCCGACGCTGGTCTGCCTCCACGGCGTGACCGGCAACGCGTGGAACTGGCACGCCGTGGCCCTCGGTGTCCGTGCCCACCGCCGGGTGGTGGCGCTCGACTTCCGCGGCTACGGCGAGAGCCAGTGGTCGCCCACCCACGACTACACCACCGCCGACCACGTCGCCGATCTGGTCGGCGCTGTCGAGGCGGTGTCCGATGGCTCGCCCGTGGACCTGGCCGGCTCCTCGTGGGGGGCGCTGGTTGCCATCCAGTACGCCGCCGAGCATCCCGACCGCCTCCGACGGCTGGTGGTGGTCGACGTGGAGCCCTCGTTCGAGCAGGGTGAGACCGACCTGTTCCCCCGCCCCCGGGACCACGCCGACCACGAAGACGTGCGGGCCGCGGTCCAGCGCGCCTACCCCAACGCTCCGGCCGAGATGGTCGAGGTGGTGGCCGCTGCCTGCTACGGGCCCGTCGAGGGTGGTCGCCTGGCCCCCAAGCACGATCCGTACTTCTTCGAGCGCTGGCCGTTCCGCTCCGACGACCACTGGCACCGGCTGTCCCGGATCCAGGCGCCGACGCTTCACGTCCATGCCTCCGACAGCTTCGTCCGGGCCGAGGCAATGGCCGAGATGGACCGTCTCACGCCCCAGTCGCACCTGATCGAGATCGGCGGCAGCACCCATGTAGTGCCGGTGGACAACCCTGCGGCCCTCATCGATGCCCTTGTCCCCTTCCTGACCGGCTGAGCGCGGCCTCGGGAGCTAGCATCCGGGAACAGAGCGATGGAAACACACCATAAAGGCGTCGAGGACACCAGAACCTCCGAGGCGGCATCGGTCGCCCCGCAGCTCGGGCCGACTCTCCGGCAACGCCGCAAGGCCGCCGGGATGACCATGCAGGAACTTGCCGATCGATGTGGCCTGTCCCAACCGTTCCTGTCCCAGATCGAGAACTCGCGAGCCATGCCCAGCCTCTTCGCCCTGCACCGCGTGGCCCAGGCCCTGGGAACGACGACGGTCGGGCTGCTCGACCCCGCACATTCGGAGGTCACACTGGTCCGCTCCGACGAGGGAGAGGCCTTCGTGCTCGCCGAGGGAGCCAGGACTCGCTTCCTCACCCCGGGCGAGGGCCATCGGCTCGAGGCCAACGAGACCGTGGCCGAGGCTGGAGTTGTCTCAGACGTGATAGTGCACGAGGGACAGGAACTGATCCGATTGCTGGAAGGCTCACTCAAGGTCCGTCTGGAAGACAGCGAACCCATCGAGCTCCATCCGGGCGACACGATCTTGTATCCATCGATGACACCGCACCAGTGGATTTCTGGTGGTGCCGGAGCGCGCTTCCTGATAGTCACCAGCCCTCCGTCGTTCTGAGCGACACCAGCGTCCAAGTCAGCCGATCTGCTTGCGTCTCATCGCCACGAACGGCAAGTCGACGATCTTGGCTGGGACTTCACCGTCGACGACCTCGCCGCGACCGTTGTAGATCTGCCAGGTGAGTGCCACCTCGGCGCCGACATCGGTCTCGGCGGACTCGACGTGCGCGAATCCGATCATGGTCTCGAGCACCGGGCTCCAGCACATGGAGGTGGCGAATCCGGCGCTCGCCCCGCCAACGAGGATCTCGGACTTGAAATGGCGGTGCAGCCGCGGGCTCAGGAAGGGAGGCGACCCGGCACTCTCGTAGAGGGCTGCTATTCCGGCGGGATCGATGTCCAGGCCGCGCATGACCTTGCCCGGACGGCCCCGCGCCGCTTCCGCCTCGAGTGCCTTCCGGCCCAGGAAGTCGGTATCGCGCTTGAAGTTGACCAGCCGTCCGAAGTTGAGCTCCGCTGGAGTGTGGAAGTGGCGATCGCCGTCCAAGTATGCGAACTGCACCTGGGAGAACGGACCGGCAGGACGGTAGTCGACGCCGATTATGAGCATGCCGGCCTCGACGCGGGTGGCCGCCTGCGCGGCGTTGCCGATGGGCACGGCCCCATGCGGGCGTCCTCTCTCGACAAAGACGGAGTACATGTCTGAGGCGGCGTCCGGCCCGACCCACATCTCGAAGCCGGTCTCCCCGGTGAATCCCGTGCGCCAGAGCCGTACTTCGTGACCATTGATGGTGACCGTCCGGCCGCGAGAGAACGGCAGGTCCTTCTGGGAGCTGCCCGTGACAGCCTCCATGACTTCGTGTGAGCGCGGGCCCTGCACGCACAGGACGCCGTAGTCGCGATCGGTGTGCAGCGTGTCGCTGACCTCGACGTTGTAGCCGCCCGCGAATTCGCTGAACCACCCGACCATGGGTCCGCCCATATGAATGAACTGGTCCGCTGCGGTGCGGAAGGTGATCCCCTCATTCACGGCGTGGCCATCGTCGTCGCAATAGAAGGTGTAGATGCCGTGGTCGACGTCGACCTTCGAGGCGTCGCGAACCTGCACCCGGTCGACGAATGCCTCGGCGTCGGGGCCTTCGATGATCGTCTTGAACAGGGGTGTCTTGTCTTCGATTCCGGCGCTGGTTCGCAGCGCCACCATCTCGGAGATCTCGTTGGCGTAGTGATCAACGAGGTGGTACCGGCCCCAGGCCATCCACAGTCCCGTCTGCGAGTAGGGCGCCGCCCCGGGATTCAGGAATGTGCCGGTGAAGCTGCTCGGATCGTAGGTGTGCTCGCTTGCCATGGTCTGGGGGCCCTCCTGCGTTGAGGCTGTGCGCCAACGACGATGCCGGCTTCTCGGCGGCGTCGCCCCGGCGGCCTTGATGGTCGCACGAGTGTATTGACTGTGTCAATGGTCAGTCGTCTGGCCCCGCGGCGGGAGCGCCTGTCGCCATCGCGCCGGCTCAGGCGGTCCGTTGGTTGCGGATCCGGTCGGCCTCGTCCTGATCGAAGGTGAAGTGGGCCTCGGTGACGCTGTCGACGATGCCGGCGATGCGGCGGAAGGGCTTGGAGGTGTCCATGCGAAGCCCGGGCAGCCTCCGCAGGGCCTCCTGGAGCAGGATCTTGGTTTCCAGCCGGGCCAGCTCAGAGCCGAGGCAGTAGTGCGTGGCCCAGCCCAGGGCCAGATGACGGTTGGGCCAGCGCTCGGGATCGAAGGTGGATGGGTCGGACTGCCGGTGGCCGCCGTTGACGGCCTCGTCCCGATTGGCGGCCGCGAACCAAACCGCCAGCACGCTTCCCGCCGGCACCTCGAGATCCCCGAAACGCACGTCGGTGCGCACGTACAGCGGCTTCATCGGGAACGGCGTTCCGAAGCGGAGGACCTCCTCGGTCGCCCGCCGCAGCGCCTCGTCGTCGTGGATGCGGTCGCGGGCCCAGTCGAGCCTGTCGAACTCGGCCAGGTAGCAGAAGGCGTTGGCCAGGCTGGCCCCGGTGGTGTCGGTTCCGGCCGCGGTGAACCCGAAGAGATACCCGAGCAATTCCCGGGGGGCTCTCCCTTCGGTTCGAGGCTCGACGCGGCGCGGCGACTTCGGAGTCGGCGGGCTTCGATGGTAGGTGGCCCGCGACGGCCGGCACTCAGCCGGTCTGGCTGCCTGCGCTCGCCCCGGCCCCGGCGGGAGAGCCCGCCTCCCCGCCGGCCATCAGCAGCCCGAGTCCCGCGACAGTGCAGTCGGCGCGGGGCACCACGGCGACGATCCGACCCTCGTACATCACCGCCACGTCGTCGGAGAGGGCCATCACCTCCTCGAGGTCCTCGGAGATGACCAGGATGGCCGTTCCCCTCTCCCGCTGAGCGACCAGGCGCTGGTGTATGTACTCCGCGGCGCCGATGTCGACGCCGCGGGTGGGCTGCGCGGCCAGCAGCACCGGCGGTTCGCCGTTAAGCTCCCGGGCCAGGATCAGCTTCTGGATGTTGCCCCCCGACAGCGAGCTCGTGGCGGTGGACAGGTCGGGCGTCTTGACCGCGTACTCCTCCACCAGGCTCTCGCCGTGGGTCCGGATCGCGTTGGTCCGCAGCACTCCGCGCCGGGAGAACCGGGAGTTGCTGTGGGCCAGCAGCATGAGATTCTCGGACACGCTGAAGCTGCCGATGGCGCCGTCGCGCATGCGCTCCTCGGGGATGAAGGCCAGCCCGGCGTCGCGCACCCGCCTCGGCTCGGCCCCGGTGACGTCGGTGCCGTCGATCGACACGCTGCCGGCGGTGACGGGCCGCAGGCCGGAGATCGCCTCGGCCAGCTCGCGCTGGCCGTTGCCCGAGACGCCCGCGATGCCCAGGATGCGCCCGCCTCGCACGTCGACCTCCAGGTCCTTGACCGCCTCGGTGCCCCTGTCCCCGTTCACCGTGAGTCCCCGGATGCTGAGCCGCACTCCCCGGTCCTCGGTGTCGGCCATGTCCGGGGCCAGCTTCACGGGCCGGCCCACCATCATGTGGGCCAGCCCCTCGCGGTCGGTCTCGGCCGGAACGGTCGTGCCCACCACGCTGCCGTCGCGCAGCACGGTGATCCGGTCGGCCAGGGCCAGCACCTCGTGGAGCTTGTGCGAGATGAACACCAGGCCCCGCCCGTCGTTGGCCATCCGGCGCAGGGTTACGAACAGGTCGTCCACCTCACCGGGGGTCAGCACCGCGGTGGGCTCGTCCAGCACCAGCAGCCGGGCATCCCGCAGCAGGGCCTTGATGATCTCCACCCGCTGGCGCTCGCCCACCGCGAGCTGCCAGAGATAGGCGTCGGGCGGCACGTCGAGCCCGTAGGCCTCCGACAGCTCCACGATGCGGGCCCGCACCGTCGCGAGGTCGGGCCGGCCCGGCCGGCTCGACGACAGCCCGAGCGCCACGTTCTCGGTGACGGTGAGCGTCGGCACCAGCATGAAGTGCTGGTGGATCATGCCGATCCCCGCGGCGATGGCCGAGGCGGGCGACCGCACTCGCGAGCGTTCGCCGTTCAGGAAGATCTCGCCCCGGTCGGGCGCGTAGAGCCCGAACAGGATCTTCATGAGCGTGCTCTTGCCCGCCCCGTTCTCGCCCAAGAGGGCGTGTATCTCCCCGGACCGGACGTCGAGGTCGATCGAGTCGTTGGCGAGCACCCCGGGGAAGCGCTTGGTGATGCCGCGCATCTCCATCAGCGGCGTCTGGTCGCGCTCCCCCGAGGCGTTCGTCATGAGATGGTCTCAAAGGCTCCGCGGATGCATGTCAAACCATGCGGTGAAGCATGCTGTTTCCCGCTCTTGTTCGCTGCGCTCACGGGCCGCTCGGGCCACGGCCTCGCGGGGCGCCTCGTGAAGAGCTTCATGAACTGCTGCTTTCCGCTCGGCCTCTGCAGCCGGTGTCCGGGAGCCGGCTCAGCCGACGCCGGTGGACAGCGAGCCGTCCTTGAAGCCCGCTACCGCGTCGTCGATGGCCGAGCGGGCCTCCGCCGACAGGTCGTAGGCGTCGTTGTACTCGATCACGAGTCCGCCGTTGGCGAAGTTGATCTCGTAGGAGTTGCCGCCGTAGGTGCCCCTCTGGACGTCGACCACGAGGTCGTCGAGCACGACGTCCCACCTGTAGACCTGGTTGGCCACGACGACCTCGGGGCCGACGGTGGTCTGGTTGGACTGGGTGCCGAACCACGGGATGCCGTTCTCGCGGGCGACGCCGATGGCGCCGACAGTCATCTGAGCGGTGCCGGTGAGCACGGCATGGCCGTTGTCGATGAACGACTGGGCGGCCTCCGCGGCGAGCTGCACGTCGGCGAAGGAGTCGGTGTAGACGGAGTTGGCGGTGCCGCCTCCGGCCTCCACACCGGCCTGGAACCCGTCCACGTACAGCTTGGCGTCGCCGACCTCGATCGGGCCGACGATCCCCACCGGGGAACCGTCGGCGATCACCGCGGCGGCGAGACCCAGGGCGTAGGCGCCCTCGTCGGAGGAGGTGGTGTAGGCCGAGATGTTGGCCTGGCCGAAGGTCTCCACCGAGGTGCCCCACGCGAAGGCGGTGTCGGGGAAGTCGGGAGCGATCGCCTCGAGGAGGCCTCCGTACTGGGAGCCGTGGGCGATGACCAGGTCGTAGCCTTCCTCGGCGTAGTCGCGCAGCGCCAGGCCGGCGTCCTCGACGATGAACAGGCCCGGTGACACCGCGACCTCGCTGAGCAGCCCGGCGGCCTCCATGCGGTGCAGGGCGTCGACGATGGACTGGCTGAAGGCCAGATCGTTCTCCGCGCTGGGAGTCACCACCGCAGCCCGCAGCGGCCCCGCGTCCATGAAGTTGGCAACGGCCGCGTCGGCGATGGCCCGCACGTCGGCGGGCAGGTCGTAGGCGTCGTTGTACTCGATCACGAGTCCGCCGTTGGCGAAGTTGATCTCGTAGGAGCTTCCGCCCATCTGGCCCGCCTGGATGTCGGCCACGAGGTCGTCGAGCACGACGTCCCACCTGTAGACCTGGTTGGCCACGACGACCTCGGGGCCGACGGTGGTCTGGTTGGACTGGGTGCCGAACCACGGGATGCCGTTCTCGCGGGCGACGCCGATGGCGCCGACAGTCATCTGAGCGGTGCCGGTGAGCACGGCATGGCCGTTGTCGATGAACGACTGGGCGGCCTCCGCGGCGAGCTGCACGTCGGCGAAGGAGTCGGTGTAGACGGAGTTGGCGGTGCCGCCTCCGGCCTCCACACCGGCCTGGAACCCGTCCACGTACAGCTTGGCGTCGCCGACCTCGATCGGGCCGACGATCCCCACCGGGGAACCGTCGGCCAGCTTGGCCGCCATCAAGCCCATCACGTATGCGCCCTCGTCGGAGGAGGTGGTGTAGGCCGAGATGTTGGCCTGGCCGAAGGTCTCCACCGAGGTGCCCCACGCGAAGGCGGTGTCGGGGAAGTCGGGAGCGATCGCCTCGAGGAGGCCTCCGTACTGGGAGCCGTGGGCGATGACCAGGTCGTAGCCTTCCTCGGCGTAGTCGCGCAGCGCCAGGCCGGCGTCCTCGACGATGAACAGGCCCGGTGACACCGCGACCTCGCTGAGCAGCCCGGCGGCCTCCATGCGGTGCAGGGCGTCGACGATGGACTGGCTGAAGGCCAGATCGTTCTCCGCGCTGGGAGTGACCACCGCAGCCCGCAGCGGCCCCGCGTCCGTCGTCTCGGTGTCGTCAGTTTCGGCGGCGGCGGCGGCAGCAGCAGCCTCCTCAGCCGCGGCGGCAGCCGCGTCGGCCTCGGCCTGAGCGGCGGCGGCTTCGTCGCGGGCCGCTTGCAGTTGCGCCTCGAGCTCGGCGACGACCTCGGGGTCTACCGCCCCCTCGGCCTCAGCCATGGCGGCCGCGAGCGCCGCCTCGGCCTCCGCAGCCTTTGCAGCAGCATCCTCGGCCCTGGTGGCGGCGGCATCGGCGTCGGCCTGAGCCGCGGCGGCAGCCGCTTCGGCCTCGGCCTGAGCGGCGGCGGCATCGGCACCAGTGTCCGCAACGTCGGCGGCCTCGTCGTCGCCGCATGAGGCTGCGATCAGCCCGAATACGGCGAATACGACGACTAGCCATCGAAATCGTTTCATCATGTCTGTTGTCCCTCCTGGGTACGGTCCCGAATCATCGGGCTTCCTTCATCGTGTGACTCTATGGCCTTGCGCTTTCGGATGCCGGGCTGCCGTCAGTGGCCTCTCACGAACGGCAGTGTGAGAGCGGCCGGTTGGTCGGCAGTGCGGCGGGCGATGACGACGAGAGCGATGATGGTGAGGGCGGCGGGCGCCATCGTTGTGAAGCTGGAAGCGGCGCCCGTGACCAACCCCGCGGTCTTCCACTGATTGACCGTCGCGGTGACCAGCCCGTACAGCAGCGAGCCGGCCAGCACGCCCGTGGGCCGCCAAGCCCCGAAGTACACCAGCGCGATGGCGATGAAGCCGATCTGGTTGGTGAGGTTGTGCTGGAAGATCCCGATCTCGATGGCGAGAGCAGCCCCGGCCAGGCCGGCCAGCCCGTTGCCGGCGAGGATCGTTATGGCTCGCGTGCGGGCCACCGACACGCCCAGGCTGTCGGCCGCCTCGGGCGTCTCTCCGACGGCTCGGACGTTGAGCCCGAAGGTGGTGCGGTTCACGAGCAGGGTCAGCCCCGGCACGAGCAGCATCGACACGTAGACCAGCAGGTTGTGGTTGAAGAACATGTCGCCGATCTTGGGGATGTCGGACAGCAGCGGGACGGCCAGCTTGTCGAAGCTCGAGATGGGCAGCGGCGTGCCGACCCACTCGAGGAACAAGAGCTCGCTGATGCCCAGCCCGAACAGGAAGATGCCGATGCCGCTGATTCCCTGCTCGGCCCGGAACACGATCGTGACCGTGGCGTAGACGACCCCCATCAGCAGTCCGACTCCGATCCCGACCAGCAGGCCCACGACGATGCTGTCGGTCTTGAGCACGGCCCAGTACGAGAAGAATGCTCCCATCAGCATCACACCGTCCACGCCGAGGTTCAGCACGCCGCTGCGTTGGCTGAGCGTCTCGCCCAGGGCGGCCAACAGGTACGGGGTGGCCAACCGCACGCCCGACGCGAAAGTGGCCACAGTGAACGTGACGGTTATGAAGTCGGTCACGGCCCACTCTCCAAGTTGGATCTGGCCGAGGAGGCGTCCCCGCCGATCGAGGCGTCGGCTGTGCCGGGATCGGACGGCACTGCTTCATCGGTGGCTGCCGCTTCATGTTCGGCCGCATCTCCGGCTATCGACATGAGGCGCGATATCCGCTCGCGCAGCGTGTTGCTGCTCACGACGAACACCACGATCAGGCCGTTGAGCCCGATCACCAGGGCCACCGGGATCTGGATGGCCCTCTGCATAGCGTTCGCCCCGACCAGCAGTCCCCCGAACAGGAACGCCGACGGGATCGTGAAGAGCGGGTGCAGGCCGCCGAACAGCGCGGCCACGATGCCGTTGAAGCCGGCCGAGCCGGTGAAGCCGGTGGCGAAGCCCTCGGTCTGCAGGCGGTGCGTCTCGCTGCCGAACACCAGAGCGGCCCCGGCCAGACCGCACAGCGCGCCGCTGATGGTGAGCGCGAGCATGGTCATGCGCTTCACCGGCATACCCGCGTAGCGGGCCGCGGGCGCGCTGGCGCCCACGGCGCGCACCCGGTAGCCGGTGGTGGTCCGCCACAGGAAGAACCAGGTGACGCCGGCCGCGAGCAGGGCCACGACCACGCCCAGGTGCAGGCGGGTGCCCGATATCAACACGGGCAGGTCGGCGTTCTCCGACAGGCGCCTTGTCTGGGGGATCCTGGTGCCGAGCTCGATCTGCCTGGGATCCATCAGCGGGGCCCGCAGCAAGTAGTTGAACAACTGCACCGCTACGAGGTTGAGCATGATGGTGGACAGGATCTCGTTCACGCCCAGGTAGGCCTTGAGCGCGCCGGGGATGCCGCCCCAGATGGCTCCGCCGACCAGCCCCATCAGCAGCACCAGCGGGATCAGCACTACCGACGGCAGATCGGGCACGGCCAGCGCGGTCATGGTGGACAGCAGCCCGCCGGCGATTATCTGCCCCTCCCCGCCGATGTTGATCACCTTCGCCCGGAAGGCGACGCAAATACCGGTTCCCACGAGCAGCAGGGGCATGGCCTTCGCCGCCGACTCAGCTAGCTCCTCAGTGCCGCCGAACGCGCCGATGAGCAGTTCCTTGTAGCCCTCAAGCGGGTTCGCTCCCAGGCCGATGATCATGGCCGCGCCGATCAGCAGGGCCATCACCACGGCCGAGCCGCCGACCACGATCCCGCCGAGGCGCGCCAGAGTGCCGCGGCGCGAACGCACCCGGGAGAGTTTGGGCATCCGTCTATGTTTGACCGCGCACCGGCCCGGTGTCAATCACACCGGTTCTCTCAACGCACCCGGGAGAGTTTGGGCATCCGTCTATGTTTGACCGCGCACCGGCCCGGTGTCAATCACACCGGTTCTCCTATTGACGTGCCCTGTCTTTCGGTCGCCGACGGTCATTGGGAGTCGGCGGATCCTTCCAGCAGATCGCCCGCAGTGGCCAGTACCTCGGCGAGCTTGGCGGTGTTGTCGTACACGGCCCGCAGGTAGTACTCGCTCACCGCCTCGTGGCCCGAGAACGGCGGCCGTCCCAGCGACCTGACCAGCGCAGTGGGGTCGGTCGAGACCGTCACCTCCCGCACCGCGGGCAGCTTGGCGGCGGAGCCCCAGAAGTCGCCGGAGGTCTTCGCCGATCCCGCAGCGGTGCCCTTGCCCCTGCTCCGCCGGGAGCGCTTGCGGGCCGCGTCGGCGCCGTTGGCCGCGGTCACGAGACGGCTCCTTGCGCGGAGACGCCGTTGTCGCCGTTCTCATCGATGAGAAGCAGGCCGGGGTCGATGCCCAGTGCGGCCCGCAGCTGGTCGCTGTCGAGGTCGCCCACCGAGGAGGACTTGGGCAGCACCATGTCGGCGATGCGGCGCTTGCCCGCCACCACCTCCTCGACCCGATCATCCACGGTGCCGGGGCACACCAGCCGGTGGCACACCACCGTGTTGCGCTGCCCGATGCGCCAGGCCCGGTCGCGGGCCTGGTCCTCGACCGCCGGGTTCCACCAGCGGTCGTAGAGCACCACGTGGTTGGCGGCGGTCAGGTTCAGGCCGGTGCCGCCCGCCTTGAGTGAGAGCACCAGAGCCCCGGGCCCCCGACCCTTCTGGAACGACTGCACCAGGCGGTCGCGGGCGCCCCGGGCCATCCCGCCGTGATAGCAGCTGATCGGCAGGCCGGTGCGCTCGGTCAGGTGCGTCGCCAGCCGCTCTCCCCATGTGGCGAAGTGGGTGAAGATCAGCATCCGCTCGGAGGCCGCGAACACCTGGCCCATGATCTGCTCCAGCCGGGCCAGCTTGCCCGAGCGCCCGTCCAGGGGTTCGCCGTCGTCCTCGTAGTTGACCGGATGGTTGCAGATCTGCTTGAGGGCGGTGATGGCGGCCAGCACCGCCCCCTTGCGCTCGGGCCCGCCCTCGGCGGTGGTCTCGGTGCGGGCCACCAGCTCGTCGAGCACCGCCTGGTAAAGCCCGACCTGCTCAGCGGTCATCGTGCAGTGGTCGAGCTCGTCGATGCGGTCGGGCAGCTCCGCGGCGATGGCGGGCTCGGCCTTGGTCCGTCGGAACACCAAGATGCCGTTGAGCGCGGCCAGGGCACCCTCGCCGGCTGCGGCCGCCTTGGGGGCCGCAGGTGCCTGCGGGGAGTTGGACGCCTCTGAGCCGTTGGAGCCCGCGGCGACCTCGCGGTCCGCCCCGGGCTTCTTGGACACCCTCGACATCTCCGCGATGAACGGGTTGCGGGCTCCCAGCAGGCCCGGGTTGCAGAAGTCCATGATGGCCCACAGGTCGCCCAGGCCGTTCTCGATCGGGGTGCCGGTCAGCGTGACCCGGCAGCGCGCATTGAGCCGGCGCAGCTGCTGGGCGGTCTCGCTGGCCGGGTTCTTGATGGCCTGGGCCTCGTCGAGCACCACCGTCGACCACTCGACCTTCTCCAGAACGTCCAGGTCGCGCATGGCGGTGCCGTAGGTGGAGACCACCAGGTCGGCCCTCTCCACCATGGCGGGCACCCGCTCCGCGGGCGTGCGGTTCGGGCCGTGGTGGACCACCACCCGCAGGCCGGGCACGAACCGGCGGGCCTCGCTGGCCCAGTTGCCCACCACCGCGGGCGGCGCGGCCACCAGCGACGGGCCGTTGCCGCGAGTGAGGTAGATGTGGGCCAGCATCGTGGGGGTCTTGCCCAGCCCCATGTCCAGGGCCAGGCAGCCGCCCAGGCCGGTCTGCTCCAGGAAGCTCAGCCACAGCAGCGCGTCGGCCTGGTATGTGCGCAGCGTCCCGTTGAAGCCGTCGGGCGTGACGGGGAGTTCCGCGGGGAGGCTGCGGGCGCTGCGGATCAGCTCCGCAGCCCAGCCCTCCCCCGCGACCATCGTGCCCCCGGACAGGGGCGAACCCTCCAGGCCGAGGGCATGGCGCAGCATGTCGGCGCCGGTCATGCGGGTCACGTCGGCTCGCTCGGCCAGCGCGGCCGCGGCCTCGTTGAGGTCGGCCCGGTCCAGCTCCACCCACCGTCCCCGGCTCTTCACCAGGGGCCGGGCCTGGGTGGCCAGCGCCCGGATCTCGGCCGCGGTCAGCTCCACGTCGTCGAAGGCGACCGACCAGCGCACGTCGGCCAGCTGGCGGGCTCCCACCAGGGTCTCCTGGGCCTCGACCGACGTGAGGCGCAGGGACGGTGAGGGCCGCCGGCGCGACAGTGCCGGCACCCGCACCTCGTAGCCCACGGCCTGCAGGACGTGGCCCGTCTCGGTCATCAGCTGCCACGCCTCGTCGGCGTCGAGGATCACCTCGCCCCGCCGGCGGCCCCCGAGCCGCACCAGCTCCGGGAAGAGCCGCTCCAGGCGGGTCATCTGGTGCTTCACCGCCTGGCGCCGGGCCCGCGACGCGATCACCAGGGCCCGCTCGACCGGTTGGAGCTCGCCCGAGCTCGCCTCCGACAGGACCGACAGGTGCCAGGCGCCGATGTCGTCGGGTGGATCGAGCTGCACGATCAGCCGCAGCCGCGGGTCGTAGGGCTCCGTCACCGGGCGGGCCCACTGGTCGAGGCGGCGAGCCAGGTCGGAGGCGTGGCGGCTGGGCACGTCGAAGGGCGTGCCTTCCAGTCGGGCCAGGGCCGTCTCGGCCACGTCGGCGCGGGTGCGCGGCGCGGGCGGTGGCGCCGGTGCTTCGAGTCGCTCGGCCGCCTCGGTGGCGATGGCGTCGAATATGTCGGCCAGGGCCGCCTGGGTGAACGCGGGCGCGTCGCGCTGGTTCTCGAAGGCCGCGGCCGCGCCCGGCAGCGAGTCGGCCAGTGCAGCGACGATGTCGGACTCCACCAGCGCCGGGGCCCAGCGCACCGCGTAGGAGGCGCTGTCGGCTCGTTCCGCGGCGGCTGAGGCCGCGCCGTCGGCGCCGTCGGCCTCGTCGTCGGGGCGGTACCGGCGGCGCACCTTCTTGAGCTGGGGCACCATGCGCCCCTGGGCGGCGAGCCGAACCGCCAGTGCGGCCACCAGACCCAGCCACGACACGCTCGCCCCGATTCCATCCTCCTCGGCTGCCTCGCCCAGCGCCACGAGCCACCCGAGGCAGCTCTCGATCGGTGCCGAGACGGCCTCGGCCCTGGCCCCGCCGCCGAGCGCCACCGGGCGGTGCTCGCTCCACTCGACGGTGCCGGCGCCCGCGCCCCGCAGCCGCTTCAGGACCTCCGGCGCGCGCTCGGCGGTCCGACCGGGCCCGGCGGCCCAGGCGATCATCCGCCCCGGCACCCACGACAGCTGCAGCTCGACGATCCCCGCGCTGCGGGGATCTCTTGAGGAGCCGTTCTCCAGGGGCGCCCGCGGCGGGCCCGCCAGCTTCGCCAGCACAGCGTCGATGGCTCGGTAGTCGTCCTCGATGTCGGCCACGATCAGGGCGCGCTGATGTCCCCTCACCGTGGCCCTGACGCCGTCGATCGATTCAGCGACGTCATCGAGCAGTCGGTAGAGGGCTCGAACCCACAGCCTGGTGTTGGCCTCGAGAAGCGCCAAGTCAGCGTCGCTGGCCAGGCCATCGACATGGCGGCGCACCGCTTGGGCGAAATCCGCTGACAACGCCAGATGTGGGTCCAATGTGGCGGTAGCAGTCGTCGTCACCATTGGGTTGGGCGCGAGCCTAACAGCCTGGGCCGCCTACTCCGACAACATCGTCGGGGCCCGCCTAGAACATGCGCGGACAGGTGGTGAGCGCCTCGCGGTCAGGGGTTGTGATTCCCGCTCTTGTTCGCTGCGCTCACGGGCCGCTCGGGCCACGGCCTCGCTGTCGAATTCGCTATCGCGACGACGATTCGCGGCCCCATCCGCTCGGCCTCTTGGTCAGGCTCGGTTCAGCTCCTCTCGAATCCGGTCGATGGCGCCCATCTTGATGTGCTCGTAGCCCCGCACCTCCTCGGGCAGCGTGGCCCGCTGAAGCGCGGCGGAGTACCGCTGACCGCTCAGGTGCCGCAGGTCCGACTCGACCGCGGCGCGGTACTCGCCCGGCAGCGAACGCTCTGCCCGCCTCACCGCGGTGTGCCCGAACGGGTCGAGGACCGTGCCCCGCAGCCGGCGCATGGCGGCCAGGACGCGGATCAGCGGCGTCCACGACACCGGCACCGCGATCTTCGATCTCATGCCGAGGGCCCGCAGGATCGGCGGGTGCAGCTTCCAGGCCACCCGTCCCCCGGTGGCCGCGGCCAGCTCGCGGGCCCCCGCGGTGGCCTCGGGATCGAGCATCAGCCTGGCCACCTCGTACTCGTCCTTGTAGGCGAGCAGCTTGAAGTAGCCCCGGGCCGCGGCAACCGTCAGCCGGCCCGAGCCGTCGCCCCGCTCGACATCGGCCGCTGCAACGGCCTCCACGAAGTCAAGGTGCCGGCGGGCCAGTTGCGGCGACTGGTAGGCGCACAGCTCGCCGGCCATCAGCTCCAGGTCGAAACCGCCGCGGTAGCCGGCGTCGTCGGGGGCACCCGCGCCGACCGCGCCGGTGATAGCCGCGGACCGCTGGGCGATGTCCTCGTCGAGGTCGGGGGCACCCGCGCCGACCGCGCCGGTGATAGCCCCGGACCGCTGGGCGATGTCCTCGTCGAGGTCGGCGAGCCTGCGGCCGGATGCCCGGCTGGACTCCACCGCGGAGGCGACGTCGGTGGGCCGCTCCACCACCGCCCGGCCCCATCGGAAGGCCTCGATGTTGCTTTGCACGGCCACGCCGTTGAGTTCGATGGCCTGCTCCACCGACCGGGGCGACAGCGGCAGCGCGCCGGCCTGCACCGCCATTCCCACCACCAGGATGTTGGCTGCAACCGCGTTCTGAAGGAGAGCCTCGCAGACGCGCTGGGCGTCGACCCAGCGGCGGCAGTCGGCCCGGGTCACCGCCGCGATGGCCGCCTCCAGTTCGGCGGGGTCCGGCATGCCCCGCTCCGGGTTGGCGATCACCGCACCGGTGGGAGTCTGCGACCTCGAGCCCACCACCACGGTGCGCTGCGGGTCGCACCGACTCATTCCCGCCGGTGACGCCGCGCCCAACTGGTCGAAGGCCAACAGGACGTCGGCCTGACCCGAGCCGAGCCGGTTGCCGGCCGCTTGGCCGCCCCGGCCCATCCGCAGGTCGCTCACCACGGGCCCGGCCTTCTGCGACAGGCCGATCTGGTCGAGGCCCCGGACCTCGTAGCCGTCGAACATCGCCGCGGTGCCGATCACCTGGCTGACGGTCACCACTCCGGTGCCTCCGATGCCGACGATGCGCACTGACAGGTCGTCGGTTCCAACGACGGGCACCGGGTCGTCCAAGTCGGTTGGCGCGGCGGGCGCGCCCGAGCCCACCGGCCGGGGCGCGCCGCGGCCACGCCGCAACCACGACCGCAGCCGCCCCGGCTGCGTGACCGTCATGAACGACGGGCAGTCCCCCTCCAGGCACGAGAAGTCCAGGTTGCAGGTGGTCTGATCGATGCGGGTCTTGCGTCCGAAGGGCGTCTCGGTGGGCTGGACCGACAGGCAGTTGCTGACCTGGGCGCAGTCGCCGCAACCCTCGCAGATCCGCTCGTTGATGAACACCCGCCCGCGCGGCACCGCCACCGTGCCCCGCTTGCGGCCCCGGCGCGCCTCGGCTGCGCATTGCTGGTCGTGGACAAGGACGGTGACGCCCTTGATCTGAGCCAGCGTCTCCTGGGCTTCCAGCAGCCGGCTGCGGGGCCAGACTTCCACGCCCTCGGGCACGTCGGCGCCCCGGTAGCGGGCTGTGTCGTCGGTGGTGACCAGGACGCGGGCCACTCCCTGGGCCAGCAGCACCCTGGCCACGTTGCCCACGGTGATCAGGCCCTGGGGGTTCTGGCCCCCGGTCATGGCCACGGCCCGGTTCCACAGCAGCTTGTAGGTGATGTCCACACCGGCCGCCACCGCCCCCTGGACCGCGAGCTGGCCGCTGTGGAAGAACGTGCCGTCGCCGATGTTCTGGAAGATGTGGGCCATGTCCACGAATGGCGCCATGCCGATCCACTGGGCGCCCTCCTGGCCCATGCAGGTGAGCCCGATGATGTCGCCGAAGTCGTCCGAGTCCATCAGCAGCGTCATGGTGTGGCAGCCGATGCCGGCCCCCACTGCGGCCCCTTCTGGCACCCGAGTGGAGCGGTTGTGGGGACAGCCCGAGCAGAAGTAGGGGGTCCGGGCCACCTTCGAGCCGAGCGGTATCAGCTCCCGCGGGGGCTGTTCGGGAGCGAGCCGGCTGCCGATGCGCTGGGCCAGGCGCCGCCGCAGCGGGCCGAGCAGGTCGTCGGCGCTCAGGCCGCCGTGGCCGGGGAGCAGCATGGCGTCGCGCTCGTCGTGCTTGCCGGTCACTCGGGGGCGCAGGGCCTCGTTGTAGAGAGCGTCCTTGATGAGCGACTCGATGTTGGGATGCTTCTCCTCCACCACGAACACCTCTTCGAGGCCGCGGGCGAAGTTGCGGGCCCGCTCGGGGCTGAACGGGAGCGGCATGTGCATGCACATGAGCCGGATGCCGGCCGCGGCGATGGCGGTGTCGTCGGCCAGCCCCAGCCGCCGCAGCGCCTCGCGCAGTTCCCGGTAGGTGATCCCGGAGGCCACGATGCCGATCCAGGCGTCGGCCGGGTTGACGGTGGCGTGGTTGAGGCGGTTGAGGGCGGCGTACTCGATGGCCAGTGGATGGCGCACCTCGTAGATCTCGCGCTCGGCGTCCACCGTGGCCGGGGTCAGGAGCCTGCCGTCGGGGGTGTGCGCGTAGGGCGCTCCGCCGATGGTCGGGATCTGCGGGTCGACCTTGGCCGGGTCGAGGTGGACGGTCCCGCTTCCGTCGGCGACGTCGGCCACGATCTTCAGGCTGGTCCACAGCCCGGTGGCCCTCGACAGGTACACGGCGTGGCGGCCCAGGTCGAGCGCCTCGCCGGGCGTGCCCGGGTACAGCACCGGTATCTGCATGTCGGCGAGGGTTCCCGCCGACGACGACGGGATGGTCGAGCTCTTGGCCTCGGGGTCGTCGCCCGCGATCACCACCGCGCCGCCGAGGGGGTCCGATCCGGCGAACACGCCGTGGCGCAGGGCATCGCCGGCCCGGTCCACGCCGGGCCCCTTGCCGTAGAAGATGCCCAGGACGCCGTCGTAGCGGGAGTCGGGGCGCAGGGTCGCGAGCTGCGATCCCATCACCGCGGTGGCCGCCTGTTCTTCGTTGATGGCGGGCGCCACGACGATGGGGAGGTCGGGGGCCTCGGCGATCGCTTTGGCGAGGTCGCCGTCGTAGCCGCCCAGGGGCGATCCCGGATAGCCGCTGACGAAGGCGGCGGTGCGCAGCCCGGCCAGCCGGTCGGCCCGCAGCTGCTCGATCGGCAGCCGAGCCAGTGCCTGCAGGCCGGTCATGAAGACCGTGCCGGAGTCGTCGGTGTAGCGGGACGACAGGCGGTAGGTCTCGGCGACTGTCAAGGCGACCTCCATGCGTCAGCGGGCGGGGCGACGGCGCGGCAGCGACACTAGCGCCCCGTCTTGCGGGGCGGAAGGGGCGGCCTGCCCGCGGCCCCGGCCGGCGGTGTGCCGGTTGGCGCCCGCTACCTGACGCGAGCAGGGTTCTGAGAGGCCGAGTGGACAGGCCGCGCCTGCCGAGGCTCTCGCATGGGCGTTGAGCGAGGCCATGTCCGCTCTCGCATGGGCGTTGAGCGAGGCCATGGCCCGAGCGGCCGGTGAGCGCAGCGAACAAGAGCGGGAAACACAACCCCTCACCGCGAGGCGCTCACCACCGGTCCGCGCCTGTGATCAGGCGGGGCGGACGGTGATGCCGGCCTCGGCCATGCGGGCCTTGGCTTCGGCGATGGTGTGCTCGCCGTAGTGGAAGATGCTGGCGGCCAGCACCGCGTCTGCCCTGCCCTCGATCACACCCTCAATCAGATGGTCGAGGGTGCCCGCTCCCCCGCTGGCTATGACCGGGATGCCGACGGCTTCCGAAACAATCGATGTCAGGTTCAGCTCGAAACCCTCCCGGGTGCCGTCGCGGTCCATTGAGGTGAGCAGGATCTCGCCCGCTCCGAGGCGCTCGGCCTCGGCGGCCCATACCAGAGCGTCGATGCCGGTTCGGGTGCGGCCGCCGTGGGTGAAGACCTCGTAGCCGCTCGGTGACTGGGCCGCGCTGCGGGCGTCGACGGCGACCACGCAGCATTGGGCGCCGAACTCTCGGCTGATCTCGCGGACCAGCTCAGGCCGGCGCACCGCGGCGGTGTTGACGCTCACCTTGTCGGCGCCGGCCCGCAGCAGGCGGCGGGCGTCGTCGAGGGTGCGGATGCCGCCGCCGATGGTGAAGGGGATGAACACTTCGTCGGCCACCGCCCGGGCCATGGCCACGGTGGTGTTGCGGCGGTCCGACGAGGCGGTGATGTCGAGGAAGATCAGCTCGTCAGCGCCCTCGGCGTCGTAGCGGGCGGCGAGCTCCACCGGGTCGCCGGCGTCGCGGATGTCCACGAAGTTGACGCCCTTGACGACTCGCCCGGCGTCCACGTCGAGGCAGGGGATGACCCGGGCCACCTGCATCTCAGCCTCCCTCCCGGCCCCCGGCCAGAGCGGCGACCGCCTCGGCCACCGTGAAGCGGCGCTCGTAGAGGGCGGTCCCGACGATCGCTCCGCTTAGGCGGCGCCCGTCGCGGCCCTGGACTCCGGCTATGGCCCGCAGGTCGTCGAGGCGGCCCACGCCGCCCGACGCGACCACATCGACGTCCACGGCGTCGAGCATCGAGGCCAGGCCCTGCAGGTCCGGTCCGCCCAGCGTTCCGTCCCGGTCGATGTCGGTGACCACGAAGGCGTCCACGCCGTCCGTGGCGAATCTTCGGGCCACATCCAGCACCGGCTGTCCCGAGCCCCGCAGCCAGCCGTCGGTGGCGACGTCTCCGGCCCGGGCGTCGAGGCCGACCGCGATGCGGTGCGAGCCGGCCAGGTCCCGCACCAGGTCCGGGTCTCGCAGCGCAGCGGTGCCAAGCACTACCCGCTCCACGCCGGCCGCGAACCAGGCCTCGGCCGCGGAGGCGCTGCGCACCCCTCCCCCGGCCTGCACCGGCACCGGGACCGCACCGGCGATGGCCGCGACCACCCCGGCGTTTTCGGGGCGGCCCGACCGGGCTCCGTCGAGGTCGACGACATGGATCCATCCCGCACCCTGGTCGGCCATCTGCACCGCCCGGGCCACCGGGTCGTCGTCGTAGACGGTTTCGGCGCCGTAGTCGCCCTGGTGCAGGCGCACGCAGCGGCCGCCGCGAACATCGACGGCGCAGTAAAGGTCCACGTCGCTCAGCCGGCCTTGGCGCCCGTCGCGGCCGCGGCCACGAAGTTGGCCAGGATGCGCAGGCCCACCCTCGAGGACTTCTCGGGGTGGAACTGCGCGGCCCACACGTTGTCGCGGGCCACTGCGGCCACCACCGGCCCCCCGTAGTCGCAGGTGGCGGCCACGTCGGTCCCGTCGCCCATCTCCGGAGCCAGCGAGTGCACGAAATAGGCCCAGACCGGGTCGTCCAGCCCGGCCAGCATCGGGTGGTCGCCCCGGCGGTCCAGGACGTTCCACTGCATCTGGGGGCGCTTCACCGGACCGGGTATCCAGCGCACCTCGCGGTCGAAGATTCCCAGGCCCGGGGTGCCCGGTGCCTCGTCGGAGCCGGCGAAGAGCACCTGCATCCCCACGCAGATCCCCATGAAGGGACGTCCCGAGCGCACCGCGTCGCAGGCCGCACCGTCCAGGCCGGTGCGGCCCAGCGCGGTCATGCACGGCGCGAAGGCGCCCACACCCGGCAATACCACACCGTCGGCATCGTCGATCAGGCCCCGGTCGGCGGTGAGGCGGGCGTCGGCGCCGGCATGCTCGAATCCCTTCTGGGCCGAGTGCAGGTTGCCGATGCCGTAGTCGAGGATGGCGATGAGAGGCCTCTTCGTCACAGCCCGCTCCGCTTGGTCGCGACGGCGGGTGCGGTTGAGCGTGTGGCGACTATGACGAGCGTCATTCGCGCCTATTCGCTCGGCCTCTTGGCCGTCACAGCGTGCCCTTGGTGGAGGGCAGGGACGCGCCCTCCACGCGGACCGCGTCGCGGATGGCCCGGGCAACGCCCTTGAACGAGGCTTCCACGATGTGGTGGGTGTTGCGGCCCCGGCGCATCACGATGTGCAGCGTGACCGCGGCCGCGGTGGCGAAGGCCCGCCAGAACTCCTCGGCCAGCTGCGGGTCGAAGGGCGGATCCCCGAGGATCTTCTCTCCGGGGAAGTCCACGTCGTAGTGCAGGAAGGGCCGGCCCGAAAGGTCGAGAACAACCTCCACCGCGGCCTCGTCGAGAGGCACGGTGATGCTGGCGAAGCGGCGTACTCCGGCCTTGTCGCCCAGAGCCTCGCGGAACGCCTGGCCCAGCACGATGCCGGTGTCCTCGACAGTGTGGTGAGCGTCCACCGCGAGGTCGCCAGCGGCCTGCAGAGACAGGCCGAATCCGCCGTGGCGGGCAAGCTGGTCGAGCATGTGGTCGAAGAAGGGCAGGCCGGTGGAGACCTCGGCGGTGCCGTCGCCGTCGAGGTCGAGGCTGAGCTCGATGCGGGTTTCCCTGGTGGAGCGGGAGCGGGTGGAGGTGCGGCTCATGTCCGGGTTTCCTTGGTGGAGCGGGAGCGGGTGGAGGTGCGACTCATGCCAGTATTTCCCCGAGGGCGTCGAGGAGGCAGTCGTCTTCCTCCGGCGTCCCGACCGTAGCCCTCAGGCAGCCGGCCAGGCGCGGCCACGAGGCGCAGTTCCGTACCAGTACCGACCGGTCCACCAGCTGCTGCCACACCTCGGAGCCGTCGCGGGCGCGCGGCCGGAACAGCACGAAGTTGGCGCCCGAGGGCCACACGTCAACCGGCAGCTCGCCCAACCGGCCCGTCAGTCGCGTGCGCTCGGCCACGATGGCGTCCACCCTGGCCTGCATGTCGTCGACGTAGTCGAGCGCCGCGATCCCGACGGCCTGCTTGAGGGCGTCGAGGTGGTATGGCAGGGCCACCTTGTCCAGTTCCGCCACCAGCCACGTCGGGCCGACCAGGTAACCGAGCCGGGCCCCGGCCATGGCCCAGGTCTTGGAGTACGTGCGCGTGACCGCCAGCGGGGTCTCGTCGTCGACCAGCTCCAGCGCGCTGTGGGGGGAGAACTCCGCGTACGCCTCGTCCACGCACAGCAGTCCGCCGGCCGAGCGGACCGCGTCGAGCAGCGAGGCGACCGCGGACCGGGCCGCCACCGTGCCCGAGGGATTGTTGGGGGAGCACAGGAACGTCACCGAGGGACCCGCCGAGGCGATCAGCGCCGTGGCGGTTGCGGTGTCGAGCGTGAAGTCGTCGTCGCGCGCCCCCTCGACGACTGCGGTCCCGGTGACCCGGGCCAGGTGTGAGTGCAGCGCGTAGCTGGGCTCGAACACCGCCGCGCTGCGCCCGGCGCCGCCATAGGCGAGCAGCAGGCACTGGAGCACCTCGTTGGAGCCGTTGGCCGCAAAGACCCGGTCCGGCTCGGTGCCGTGGCGGGCCGCGATCCGGGACCTGAGCTCTTGGGCGCGGCGGTCCGGGTACCGGTTCCAGACCACCGACCGGGCCGCGGCCGCCACCGCCTCGGCGAAGGCGGGCGGGGGCGGCAGCGGGCTCTCGTTGGTGTTGAGCCGCACGGCCACGTCGATCTGCGGCGAGTGGTAGCCGGCCATCAGCGCGATGTCGTCGCGCGGCCGTGCCAGGCCCGTCGCCGCGCCTGCCTCGGTCATGACGCCGGTTCCGGCGTCGACGGCGGCGCGGCCGCGTCGAGCCGCAGTCTCACCGAGTCGGCGTGGGCGGTGAGCCCCTCGGCCTCGGCCAGCGCGATGACATGGGGCGCCAGGCCCCGCAGCCCGGCCCGGTCGGTGCTGACGACGTGCATGCTCTTGAGGAAGTCGCGCACCCCCAGGGCGCCGGCGAAGCGGGCCGTGCCGTTGGTGGGCAGCACGTGGTTGGGCCCGGCCGCGTAGTCGCCCACCGACGCGGGCGCCCACGGCCCGCAGAACACGGCCCCGGCGTTGCGGACCTGTGGCAGCAGCGCCTCGGGGTCGGCCACCATCAGCTCGACGTGCTCGGGGGCGATCTCGTTGACCACTTCCAGCGCCTGCTCGACGCTGGAGCACAGCACGCTGTGGCCGGAGTTGCGCAGGGTCGCGGTGATCTCGGCCCGGCGGTCGGCGCGGGCCGCGAGCCGGGAGACCTCGGCCTCCACCGCATCGGCCGTCGCCTCGTCCCAGGTCACGAGCCAGGCCAGCCCGTCGGGGCCGTGCTCGGCCTGCAGGATCACGTCAGCCGCGGCGAACGTGGCGTCGGAGGTGGCGTCGGCCACCACCACTACCTCCGAGGGTCCCGCGAACGCGGCGGGCACTCCCACCACCCCGGCCACCTCACGCTGGGCCAGCGCCACATAGGCGTTTCCCGGTCCGACGATCACGTCGACCGGGGGGATCGACTCGGTCCCGTAGGCCAGCGCGGCAACGGCCTGGGCCCCGCCCACGGGATGGATCTCGGTCACGCCCGCGGCGGCGGCTGCGGCCAGGGTCACGTCGGCGACGCGCCCGTCGGGTCCGGGGGGTGCGCAGACCGCGATCTCGGCGACGCCGGCCACCTGGGCCGGGACCGCGGTCATGATCAGCGTCGACGGGTAGGCGGCCCGACCTCCGGGCACGTAGCAGCCGGCCCGGCGCACCGGCAGGTGGCGCTCCCGGACCGTGACACCGCCCCGCTCGTGGACCACGTCATCGGGCCGTTGGTGCCGGTGGTAGGCCTCGACGTTGGCCACCGCGGCCGCGAGGGCGTCGCGCACCTCGGCAGGGGTGCGAGCCGCGGCCTCGGCGATCTCGTCGGGCTCCACGGTGAGGTTGGCCGGCTTGGAGCCGTCGAAGCGCTCAGTCAGTTCCCGCAGGGCGGCGTCACCGCGCTCCCGGACGTCCGCGATGATGGCCCGCACCGCCTCCAGCTGCCCGGCGGCCGCGGGCGCGGGCTCGGGCCGCGGCAGGCGGCAGGCGACGGGGCCGCCGTCGCCGCGCAGGTCGAGGCGGCTGAGCACTCCATAACGCTACCGGTCGGGATGGGGCTTCTCGGTCCCCGGCTGTGCCGTTCAGACGGTGCTGGACGGGCAGAAGTCGTTCAGCGCGCAGTCCTCGCAGCGCGGCCTGCGGGCCACGCACACCCGGCGGCCGTGGAGGATCATCCGCAGGCTGAAGTCGCCCCGCTGGGCCGCGGGGATCATCGGGTTCAGCTCCAGCTCGATCTTCACCGGGTCGGTCTCAGAGGTAAGTCCGAGCAGGTTCGACAGCCTGGTGACGTGGGTGTCCACGGGCAGGCCGGGCAGCCCGAGCGCCACGCTGCGGATCACGTTGGCGGTCTTGCGCCCCACGCCGGGCAGGCGCACCAGGTCACGCATGGCGCCGGGGACCTCGCCGCCGAAGTCGTCCAGCAGCATGCGGGCCATCCCCACCAGGCTCTTGGACTTGTTGCGGAACAGCCCGATGGTGCTGATGTAGGGTTGGACCTCCTCCGGCTCGACCTCGGCCAGCGCCTCGGCGTCCGGGAATTGGGCGAACAAGCCCGGCGTGGCCTTGTTGACGCCCACGTCGGTGGCTTGCGCCGAAAGGATGGTGGCCACCAGCAACTCGAAGGCGTTGCGGTGGTCGAGTTCGCATACTGCGTCGGGGTACTCAGAGGTCAGGCGCTCATGGGTGCGGCGGGCGCGGCCTTTGGGAGTGCGGGGACGGACCATCGACGCGAAGCTAGCGGTACGCCGCCGGCTTGACCGGCTGAGCGGTCGCTCCCCGTGCGTGAACGGGCGGGGCCCATAGGTCCACCCGTGCCCCGTTCAAGGCCGCGGTACCCTCAACCCGGTGCGCTACGAGGTGAATGCCCCGGCGGCGGCGGGCGGCGAAGCGCAGATAGTGGTGCACGAGGGCCGGGCTGCGGGCGGGACGGCTGAAGTCCTGACGGCGGCCTTGGCCGGGCTGGATGGCGGCGCTGGGGCCCAGCTGTGGATGAGAGACGTGGCGGAGGGCGATGACGCCGCGGCGCGGAGCTTCGGCTTCGAGCCCTACCGCGACCTGTGGCAGCTGCGCTGCCGCCTGCCGGCCGAGTCGTCGGGGCTGCCCACCAGGGCCTTCAGGATCGATGACATGGACGAGTTCGTGGCGGTCAACAACCGGGCCTTCCACTGGCACCCGGAGCAGGGCGGGCTCACCGCCGATGACGTGCGCGACCGGATGGCCGAGCCGTGGTTCGACCCCGACGGCTTCCGCCTGCACCACCGCGAGGGCCGCCTGGCCGGCTTCTGCTGGACCAAGGTCCACTCCGACCAGGCCCCGCCGCAGGGCGAGATCTATGTGATCGCCGTCGATCCCGACTTCGGGGGCCGGGGCCTGGGCCGACCCATGACCCTGGCCGGCCTGGAATGGCTCTGCGACCGCGGGCTGACCGTCGGCATGCTCTACGTGGAGTCCGACAACCACCCCGCCAACGCGGTCTACCGCCGGATCGGGTTCACTCACCACCAAACCGACCGCGCCTATCGTCGCCCACGCGCATAAGCGGCATGAAGAGACTGCATACTGGGGGCATGGAGCCCCGCGTATGGGTCAACCCCGGTCAGCCGCAGACGCTGTACATCGCCCATATGCTGATGTACTTCCGGGGCGGCATATCGCTAGTGTTCGGCCTCCTGTTCGTACCGTCCTTCACCGTGTCCTCGCTGCTGTTCGCGGTGGGCAACGTGGTGGCCGCGTTCGGCATCGCCAACGAGAGGCGATGGGGCTACAAGCTCGGCGTTGCCGTGGCATCGCTTACCCTGGTCATCGCGCTGCTCCTGCTGGTTCGCAGCTTCGGCCGGCTGTGGGGCGACCTGATCGGCCTGTTGTTCGACGTCGCATTGGTTGCGCTGCTGCTGCACCCCATCAGCCGCAGTTACCAGCGATCCTGGCCCAAGAAGCAGCGCAGGTGAGCGAAGTGCCCTCCGGCGCGGACAAGCGTCGGTGAGGGAGTTTCCCTACGGCGCGGACAAGCGCCGGTGAGGGGGTTTCCCCACGGCGCGGACAAGCGCCGGGCCGTGCGGGAGATGTTCGACGCCATCGCGCCCCGCTACGACCTGGTGAACCGGGTCATGACACTGCGCCTCGACGTGGCCTGGCGGCGCCGGACCGTGCGCGAGCTGGCCCTGCCCGCGGGATCGCTGGTGGCCGACCTGGCCTGCGGCACGGGCGACCTCTGCCGGGAGCTGGACCGCCAGGGCCACTTCGGTGTCGGCTTCGACTTCTCGATGGGAATGCTGCGAGCGGCCGCCGGCGACACCGCCGGCGGTTCTCCGCTGGTCAACGCCGACGTGCTCGAGCTGCCCCTGCCAGATGGCGCGCTGGACGGCGCGACCTGCGGCTTCGCCCTGCGCAACCTCACCGCGGTGCCGCCGCTGCTGGCCGAGTTGGCCCGCGTGCTGCGACCCGGCGGGCGCATCGGCCTTCTGGAGGTGGACCGGCCCTCCCACCCGATCCTGCGCTGGGGCCACGGCCTGTACTTCGGCCGGGTGGTTCCCCTTATCGGGGCTGCGCTGTCGGACCGGGACGCGTACCGCTACCTGCCCGAGTCGGTCGCCTACCTGCCCTCTTGGGACGATTTGCTCAAAGAGCTGCAGTCCAGCGGCTTCACCGATGTGCGTCACCACCGCCTGAGTGCGGGCATCGCCCAGCTCGTCGCGGCCACACGACGCTGAGCGCCGCACCGCCGGCGGGCGGACCGGCCCGACTGCCCCCGGCGGACCGGCCCGACTGCCCCCGGCGTGCGGGCCAGCGCTCCAAGGCCGGCCATGCGGATGCGTTGGCACTGCGACCGACCACTACGAGCGAAAGGACAATAACTCGATAGAGCATTGGGAGTTGTCCGGAAGGTCACTACAATCTATGCACCTGTGACAGATTCAATGCGGTGGTATCTGCTGGCGGCGGTCGTTGTGATCGTTGCCGTCGCCTGTGGCGGCGACGGCGCGGGCCAGATGGACATCAACAGCGTGTTGGAGGACTCCCCCGGCGAGCGCGGGCACGACCATGCCTCCCAAGACGTCGCCCCCCGCAGCGGCGATGGCTTGGACATGAGCCTCATCAACACCACCGGAGACGTTCCCGGCATCGACATGATCGACGTTTCCACCGGTGCCACCGTCAACCTCCGATCACTGGTCGACAACACGAAGCCGCTGCTGTTCTGGTTCTGGGTCCCGCATTGACCGATGTGTCGGAGCGAGGCTCCGATCGTCGAGCAGTTCGCTCGCGACAGCACCGACCGTCTCACCGTCGTCGGCATCGGCGGCCAGGACGACCTGGCTCAGGCCAGGGATTTCGTCGACTCGACCGGAACGACGTTCACAATGCTCTGGAGCGACTCCTCCGAGGTGTGGCGCTACTTCGCGGTGCAGAGCAACTCCGCGGTCTGGCTGGTCGACAAGGACGGCAACCGCATCGACAGCAGCTCGACCCCGTTCGACGATTCCCACATAGAGGCCCACATCGCCAAGCTGAGCTGATCCGGGTGCCCGCCTGCGTCAGGCCAGGAGCACCTAATTGGGACTGAACCAGTCGCCCTCGGCGCGCATGCAGCCCCATTCGTCCAGCACGCAGTCGGGGTCGGCTCGCAGAACCCGGAAGCGATCTGAGCCGTCGCGGTCGTCGGGGTCGAAGCTGATGCGCGACCCGTGGGCGGTCTCGTAGTCGGACAGGGCGAGGGCGCTGATCAGCGCCTCGCGTGTCAGTGGCCCGGCGACGCGGGTCATGGCTGCGAAGACCAAGTCCAAGGAGTCGCAGGTGCCAGTGATCAGGTTCCAGGCGTCGGTGTGGGTCCGGTGCGAGAAGGGAGCCGCGTCGGCAGACGTGTTGCGGAGGCTGACACAGGCTCGGTCCGAGGCCGCAACGGGGTCACCGGCCGCCCGCCTCGAGCTGATCTGCACGAGCCTGCGGACTTGCTCCTCGGGCGCCCCCGTGAGAGTAAGCACGGCGGGCTGCGAATCATTGATTACCCAATGGGGGAACCATTCGAGCCGGTCGGCGGCTCTCATCAGACGGCGCACATCGGCCGAAGTGGCCGACGACACCACAGTGGTAACGCCGGCGCCGCGGAAGTGCTCGACGGTGTCGAGGAAGTACTTCTCCATCTGGCGCAGCACCTCGGCCTTCTCCGGTGACAACCGCGAGAGTCTCCGCACCGCCGCTTCCGTCTCGGAATCGGTGAGGCCGCTCTCCAGCAATCGGACCTGGCGCTCCGCCACCGACACTCCCACCGTCCCGAACTCGCTGGGAACCCTGGCCACAGAGATCAACTCGAGATCGAGGCGCTCCACGGCCGCTGCGGCGCTCTCGACCTGCGCCGCTCCGCCGGCGCCGTCGGTCGCGAGGAGTCCTATGCGGTCATCGCCGGTCAGCACGTCAGCGCGGGCGGCAACGTCGAGACTGGTCGACAGCAGGTACTCGACCGAGCCGTCGTTGAGGAAGAGCCTTCCCTCGGAGCGCTCCAGCGACGAGGTGGACAGGGACGTGAATACCCCCACGGTGGGGATCTGCGCCTCGAGAGTGGCACATCTCAGCGTCGTGTCGTTCATCCGCAGACTCAGCAGCAGCAGCGGCCGCCGTTCGGGCAGATCGGTGCAGATCTTGCGGAAGGACGCTTCGGCATCCGACAGGTTCCAGGCGTAGGCCACCGGCTCAAAGCAGTTCCCGTTGATCCCGCCCTGGGCGTTCACCTCGTTGATGTATGCCTCGACGATCAGGGAGGGTCCGTCGAGGACCATCGTCTCCAAGCCGACGGCGGCCAACTCGTCCTGGTCGGGACTGGTCCAGGCAATCGTGACCGCATCCGACGCCTGCGGGCTGTCCGCTTCGGGGCACGCCGGCCCCGGTCGCGGCGCTCCGCCGGCTGCCGAGATTCCCATCGCCGTGCGCGTTGATCCGAAACCGGCGACCTGCGGGCTGTCGTCCTCGGGGAAGACCGAGTGGTCGGTCAGGTCGGGCCGGGCGGCGCCTCCGCCGCAGGCACCAGCCAACAGGCACAGCAGGGCGAGCGCGAGCAGGGCGCGCGGGCGGCTCCTCACCACCAGAGTCCAATGCGTCCGAGGCGGGGGTGACGATGGGGTCGGGCCATGTGCCGCAAAGCCAAACGGGAGTCCTTCAGGTGCAGCGATGCACTGTGGGCGTGCATCCGCCAGCAACGATAACCGAAGTCGCAGCCCAGGCCGAAGCGGGCGCAAGAGTAGTGAGATCCCCGGCGAGGCGGCGCACCTCGCCTGTCACGGTGGGCAGCAAGGCTTCCGCGGCGCCCCCCGACCGTGGCGGTGACGATCACGGCCGGGTCCCGGCGGGGGTGCCGCCCCCCGGGGCGCCACCCGCGGGGCGAGCCAGGTTCTCGACCACCTCGGCGCCCGCGACGGCCAGCAGCGAGGCGGGCGGGCACAGGATCTTGCAGTCGCGGGACCCGCCGCCCACGATCACCTGGTCGCATTCCATGACCTGGGCGTCGATCCACACCGGGAGGCCGGCGGGCAGGCCGAAGGGAGTGACGCCGCCGATCATCATGCCAGTGCGCTCGGTGGTGGTGGCCGCGTCGGCGAAGGAGGCCTTGCGGGTGCCGAGCCGGCGGCGCACCACCCCGTTCACGTCCAGCCTCATGGAGGCCGGCACCACACAGCACGCCATGGGCCTCTCGGCCGACTTGCCCACCACGCAGATGGCGTTGGCCGACGCCTCCATGGGGTAGCCGTAGCGCTCGCAGAATCGGGCGGTGTCGGCGAAGTCGGGGTCGCACTCCACCACCTCGTAGGCCACGCCCAGCGCCTCGAGGTGGGCCACGACGGCTTGACGGCTCATGGCCGACAGTCTGCTCAGCCGGTCAGGGCGATGCCTACCGCCATGGCCAGGCCCGAGGCGAGCTGGGCCTGGGCGGTGGCGCCCAGCACCGGAATCAGATCTGGCCCGGACGCTCCCCGCAGGACCTTGCTCACGGCCCGCACCGCAAACGGAGCGCCGGCCACAGCGGCGGCCGCAGCCCGGCCCGTCGCTGACGCGGCCAGCGCGGCTGCGTACGAGGCCTCCAGCACGGCCAGGTAGAGGAAGCGGGTGCGCCGGTCTCCGAGGCGCACCGCCAGGGTGCGCTTGCCGGCGGGAGCGTCGGTGCCGATGTCTCGCAGGTTGTTGGCCACCAGCAGCGCCACCGCCCACAGGCCGACCGGCACGCCGCACACCACCGCGAACCAGTCCAGCCGCTCCAGCAGCACATAGGTGGTGCCCGCGGTGGCTGCCAGGCCGAAGAACACGAACACGAACACCTCTCCCAGCCCCAGATACCCGTACGGCTTGGGCCCGCCCGTGTAGGCCCAGCCCGCCGCGATGCACACTGCGCCCGCGGCCAGCAGCTCCCACCCCGCCACGGCAGCGAGTACCGCGCCGGCCGCCATCGCGGCGGCGAAGGCGCCGAGTGCGGCCCGCTTCACGCTGCGGGCCTCGACCAGGCCCGAGCCCACCAGACGCCGCGGACCCACGCGGGTGGAGTCGTCGGCGCCTCGCACGCCGTCGGAATAGTCGTTGGCGAAGTTGACGCCCACCTGCAGCGCCACCGCCACCGCCAGCGCGACGGTGGCCCGCCACCAAGCGGTCTGCGATCCGTCCCCCACCGCCACCGCCGTGCCCACCGCCACCGGGACCAGCGCCGCACTCAGCGTGCGCGGACGAGCCCCGCCCGCCCACACCCCGATCGCGGTCACCTTCGCTGCCCTGCCGCCTGATGAGGCGCCGTCAGGGCACCACGTACTTGTAGCCGAGGCCCCGGATCGTGATTATCCGCTCCGGCTCGGCCGGGTCGCGATCGATGCGCGACCGGAGCCTCTTGATGTGCACGTCGAGGGTCTTGGTGTTGCCCACGTAGTCGAACCCCCACACCCGGTCGATGAGCGTCTGGCGGGTGACGACGAACCCCGCGTTCTCCATGAGCAGCGCCAGCACCTCGAACTCCTTGAGCGGCATGCGCTCGAGCTCGCCGGCGATGGTGACCTCGTGACGGTCGCGGTCCACCGTCACGTCGCCGATGCTGAGGGTGGCCGCGCCGCCGGCGGAGTGAGCCAGGCGGGCCCGGCCGCGGCGCATGACGGTGCGCATCCGGGCCACGAGCTCGCGCACCCGGTAGGGCTTGGCCACGTAGTCGTCCGCTCCGACCTCCAGCCCGACCACGGTGTCGATCTCCTCCCGGCGGGCCGACACCATGATCACCGGAGTGTCGGCCAAGGAGCGGATCCGGCGGCACACGTCGATGCCCGACAGCCGGGGCAGCATCACGTCGAGCAGCACGATGTCGGGCTCCAGGGCCTCGAACATCACCAGAGCCTGCTCACCGTCGGAGGCCACGTCCACCATGAATCCCTCGGCGCCCAGCGCCACCTGCAGCCCGTCCCGATAGGAGGGCTCGTCGTCGACGACCAGTACCCGGACTCCGGCGCTCACAGCCGCCAGTCTGCCCCAGCACCGGGCAGGGCGCTCATCGCGCCCGCCGGGAGCCGTAGGCTCGCGGCGTGAACCGGCTCGGCGGTGAGACCAGCCCCTACCTGCGCCAGCATCGCGACAACCCGGCGGACTGGTACCCGTGGGGCTCCGAGGCCTTCGCGGCGGCGGCCGAGCGGGACCGTCCGGTGCTGCTGTCGGTCGGCTACTCGAGCTGCCACTGGTGTCATGTGATGGCCCACGAGTCCTTCGAGGATCCCGACACTGCGGCCATCATGAACCGGCTGTTCGTCAACGTGAAGGTGGACCGCGAGGAGCGCCCCGACGTGGACGCCATCTACATGGACTCGGTGCAGGCCATGACCGGCCGGGGCGGCTGGCCCATGACCGTGTTCCTCACCCCCGACGGCCGGCCCTTCTTCGGCGGCACCTACTACCCGGACCGGCCCCGGGGTGGCATGGCCTCGTTCCGCCAGGTGATGGCGGCCATCGACGAGGCCTGGACCAACCGCCGAGCCGACGTGCAGGCCCAGGCCGACCAGCTGGTAACGCTGATCGATCGGACGTCGCGTGCCGCCGCGTCGCTCAGCGCGGAGGCTGCAGCCGACTCCGTGGCCGACGGCCGGGCTCTGGACCAGGCCGGCGACGCCATCCTCGCCTCCTTCGACCCCCAGTGGGGAGGCTTCGGTGGCGCCCCCAAGTTCCCCGCGGCCATGACGCTGGCCTCGACGCTGCGCATCCACCACCGCAGCAACCGCCCCGAGCTGCTGCGGGCGGTGCGGACCAGCCTCGACGCCATGGCCTCCGGCGGCATCTACGACCATCTCGGGGGCGGGTTCGCCCGCTACTCGGTGGACCATCAGTGGCTGGTGCCCCACTTCGAGAAGATGCTGTACGACAACGCCCTGCTGACCCGGGCCTACCTGCATGCATGGATGGTGACCGGCGAGGCTGCCTACCGGCAGGTGGTGGACGAGACCATCGGCTATGTGCTGCGGGACCTGCGCCACTCCGACGGCGGCTTCTACTCGGCCGAAGATGCCGACTCCGAGGGCGTCGAGGGCAAGTTCTACGTGTGGTCCGAGCCGGAGCTGCGAGCCGTCGTGCGGGCCGCTGCGGGTGACGAGGCCGTCGACGCGGCCGTGGCCTGGTGGGGGGTGACCGCGGCCGGGAACTTCGAGGGGGCCAACATCTTGAACCGGCCGGTGCGGGGCGACCTGCTGCGGCCAGACACGGTTGAGGCCGCCCGCCAGGCGCTGTTCATCTGCCGGGAGAGCCGGGTGCGGCCCGGCCTCGACGACAAGGTCCTCACGGAGTGGAACGGCCTGATGCTGGCCGCGCTGGTTGAGGCCGCGGCCGCCACCGGCGACCCCGAGTGGCGGGCCGCCGCGCTGGCCAACGGCGAGTTCCTGGTGGGCAACCTGCGGCGCGGCGACGGGCGCTGGCTGCGCTCCTGGCAGGCGGGCGACTCCGACCGGCCCGCCCAGGCCCGCCACCTGGCCTACGCCCACGACTACGCGGCCATCATCGATGCCTTCACGAGGTTGGGCGAGCTCTCGGGCCAGGCCCGCTGGATCGACGAGGCCCGGGCCGCGGCCGACGGCCTGCTGGAGCTGTTCTGGGACGACGAGTCGGGCGGCGTGTTCACCACCGGCTCCGACGCCGAGAAGCTCGTGACCCGGCCCAAGGACCTCATGGACAACGCCACCCCGTCGGCCCAGTCGCTGGCCGCCTGCGGGCTGCTCCGGCTGGCCGCGCTCACCGGCGCGGTCCGCTACGACGAGCACGGCCGCCGCATCGCCGCCCTGTTCAGCCCCGCGGCGGCCCAGCATCCCACCGCCTTCGGTCGGGCGCTGGAGGCCGTAGACATGGCTGCTCACGGCCTCGACGAGATCGCGGTGGTCGGCGACCGGGCCGACCTGGTAGCCGCAGTGCAGACCCGCTACCTGCCCGGTGCGGTCCTGGCCTGGGGCGAGCCCTACGACTCCCCGCTGTGGGCGGGCCGGGCCGAGGGCCTCGCCTACGTCTGCCGCGACTTCGCCTGCCAGTCCCCCACCGCCACCGCCGAGGACCTAGTCGCCCAGCTCGAAGCCTGACCGGCGCCCTACCCGGGATGTTGCCACCCACGTAGTGGGAGGCCAGGGGAAGTTCGGCCGTCGCCGCGGCTGATGGGCTAGGCCGGGGCCGCTACCTCGATCCCGGCCGATGCGGCCGCCCGGGCCAGCACGCTGTCGTAGGTGACCAAGCCGTCGAGATCGTCACCGAGGTCGAGCGCGGCGGCCAGATGGATGGCGTCGAGGCTGCGAAGTGAGGCGGGGTCGAGCCGTCCCGCCTGCTCGAAGACGGCGGTTGTGACCTGGGTGAGCGTCACAGCCTCGAGCAGACGCCGGGCGGCAACTGCGCGGTCGGGAGCGGTCCGTCGCACGACTCTCAGAAGCTCGGTCCGGGCCAGATCGCACGACACTGGCTCGCGGGGCTCGACCGCCAGCCATTCCCGGAGCGCACCTGTCTCAGGCTCGTCGACGATCAGCTTCACGAGTGCTGACGTGTCCATGTAGTGGGCCACGGTCAGTACCGCTCAGTGGCGCGCATGGCCTCCAGTTGCTCAGAGAGGCTCGGCCCTTCGGACGGCGGGGGCAGTTCGGCGATGTCTCGGCGCGCCAAACGGGCCCGGCCCGACGAGAGGAGCTCCTCCAGACGCGATGAGGTGACCGCCGTCAGCCGGGCAACCGGGCGGCCCCGGACCGTGACCGTGATGACCTCGCCGGCTGCGGCGTCGGCCACCACTGCGGATGCGTTCTGCTTGAGCGCCCTCACACCGATCTCATTCATGTTCTACATTGTAGCACAATTAGCCTGCATGCGAGTGCTGGGGATCTAGTGCTCTAAGGCTGAGCCACCTGGGTTCTGTGCCGGTTCTTCACCAAAGCGGGCCTGCATGCGCATCCAGCGGAGGTGGGGCCCGCTGGTTCGGAGTCCCGTTGCGTATGGCCACGGCTTCTCGCAACGCGGCCCGCGCCGCTGCAGGTCCGGACCGCGTGCTGCGGGGATCGGACGGCGGTGGGTCGGGGGCCTGGGGGATGCCGGCATGGGGCAGTTCCGATCGTTCGGGGGCGCCTGCGGTGCCGGCTGGGAGCCGCGGCGGCACAGGCCCGGGGTCGGGGGCCTGGGGGATGGCGGCATGGGGCAGTTCCGATCGTTCGGGGGCGCCTGCGGTGCCGGCTGGGAGCCGCGGCGGCACAGGCCCGGGGTCGGGGGCTATGCCGGGCAGGTGCAAGATGGGGTTTTCGGGGGCGCGCGCTGGGCCGTAGTTCACCCGGTCGGGCGGGTGCAGGGTGTGGATGCCGTCGAGGCTCGTGCGGATCTGCCAGCCGTGGTGGTGGATCTTCTGGTGGCAGTCCCAACAGACCGGCACCATATTGTCGAGTCTGGTGGATCCGCCTTGTGAGACCGGCTTGATGTGGTGGATCTGGCACATGGCCGGGTTTGCTCCGCAGTGGAAGCAGCCGCCGTATTGGGCGATGAGGATCTGGCGTTGGGCTTCGGTGGCGGTGCGCACCGAGTGTGTGCGCCAAATCGGTTTGCCCTAGCGGTCATAGACGACGCCGGTGAACTTGGCATTGCAGGCGAATTCCTCGAGGACCGCCCGGGGCAGCCGATCGCCGCCGGCTAGCTCGGCCACGAGCTTGCCGGTTTCGTCGTCGACGTGCGCGACGACGCAGATGTCGGCGAATGGCTTGCTGGTGGCTGTGATGTTGTTGGCGGTGAGCGCATCGAGGGCGTCGGCCATGCACTGGTGGAAGCTGCGACGCTCAGAATCACTACTGGCCTGCTTCTTGTCGGCGTCATAGAGGCGACGGGCTTCGGCCTGGAGCCGGTTGCCGATGCGCCGCCCGGTGACGGGGTCGAATTCGCCGTGGAGGCGCACCATCCCGTCGTCGGTGTCCCAGATCCGCAGGCAGCGCTTGGCCCGCAGCCGCCGATAGTCGGCCTCGCCGCCGTCGCCTTGCCGGTCCGTGGCCCAGCGTCGGGCTTCGCGGGTGAACTGCTCGGGGCGCATCGACTCGGCCTTGGCCAACAACTCCCCGTCAGACTCGACGGCCTCGGCGCTGGTCTTCTCGATGACCTCAGCGAGCCGCTTGGCGTTGGCCGACGAAACCCGGCCTTCCTCCACCGCGTCGCGCACCGCGGGTGTCGCCGCGATGGTCTTGGCCGTCTTGACCTGACTGTGCGCATCGCGTCTGCTCAGCCCGGCAGCATCAGCGAGCACCTGCACACCGCCGTCGCCGTGGCGCTCCACCCCGGCGACCACCCTGGCCGCGGTCGTCTGGGCGGCCGACACAACCGCCACCGCGGACTTGCACGCCGCAAGAACCTCGCGCGCCTCCGCACACGACATCGTCCCGCCGTTGACCGCCGCGAGCATCTCCCTGGCGGCGGCTTCAACCCGGCGGACTGCTTCGATCAGCATGAGGACAGTATCTCACACCGGTGTGACATCTGTCGAGTATTTACAAGCTATATAATAATATTTGCTGGCAGTAGGCTACACTATCGGGCCAACCGCTGACCGATGGACGATGATGGTGCTCCCGAATCACCGGCATCCGAACTCAGAGCAAGCACGGAAACGCACTGGAAATAGATGACCACTACAATGGCCATATGGTGAGGCAAGTGACCGCGACGCAGGCTAAGGCGCAAATCCTGGGTCTGCTTGATGAGGTGGCCGCCGGTGCGGAGATCGAGATAACCAAGCACGGCCGGACTGTGGCCCGGCTTGTGCCTGCTAGGGGTCCGGCGGCCTTCGTCGGCATGCTCGCAGGTTCAGTGACGAGCACCCTCGAGGACGAGGCCCTGTACTCGACCGGCGAGGACTGGAGCGCCAGTTGAGCACGGTGCTGCTCGACACACATGCGGTCCATTGGGCATCGGCCGAACCGGAGCGCCTCAGTGCGGCAGCCGCACGGGCTGTCGGCGAGGCCGACCAGCTCGCGGTGGCGTCGGTTACGTGGTACGAGCTGGCGTGGCTGGCGCTGAACGGCCGCATAGTGCCCCAGCGCCCGGTGGGGTCGTGGCTCGACGATCTGGCGCGGTCGCTCATCACCGTCCCACTCACCCCCGCCATTGCGGTGACCGCATGCTCGCTGCCCGGGTCGTTCTCGGGAGACCCTGCTGACCGCCAGATCTACGCGACGGCCGCTAATCTGGGCTGGCCGCTGGTCTCCAAGGACAGGCGCCTGCGGGATTACGTCGGCGACGCCGTCGACGTCGTCTGGTAGTCCGGGCGCAGCCTTCCCAGTGTCAGGGTGTGCTCGGGTGGTGCCACCGTTCGGCTGCCGCGAAGTTGGGAGGCTCAGTCGTGGGTTCTCCAGGCCTGGGCGGGACGCGGTCGGGTTCCTTGCGTGCACCAATGCGTCGAAGGGGCGCCAACTGGGGGCGCCGGCGGCTGGGGGGGGGCGGGCTGTTGGCGGCGTTGGTGATTCAGGCGGCTTCAGTATTTCCGGGTCTGGCGGGTTGTCGTAGCGGATCGGTTCAGAGGCCTGCGAGGGGATCGGCCGCGACGAGCAGGTCGGCAGCGCCGATGGCGGTGATGCGGTCAGCGAGGGCGAAGCGGTGCTCGCCGGCGTGCACGACGACGAGGCGGTCGAGCGCGAGGTCGGCCAAGGCGCTGTGCATCGACTTGGTCGTTGAGGGTCGGTCGGTGCGTTTGATCTTGAATCCGACCACCTTCCCGTCGATCTCGAGCCGCAGGTCGAGCTCGGCCCCGCCATGGGTCGCCCAGAACGCCGCCGCAGCGTCGCCGAAGCGCGCCAGAAGCTGTTCGAGCACCATTCCCTCCCAGCTCGCGCCGAGCTTGGGGTGGCGTTCGAGGTCGAGCCGGCTGCCGATCCCGAGCAGGCGGTGCAACAAGCCGCTGTCGCGGACATACATCCGGGGCGCCTTCACCTGTCGTTTCGAGATGTTCGCGAACCAGGCCGGAAGCTGGCGCACAACGAGAGCGTCGGTCAGCGCATCGACGAGCCGGCGCACCGTCTTCTCAGAGACATCGATCGAGCGGGCGATCGCCGCCGCGTTCCATGTCTGGCCGTGGTAGTGGGCGAGCATCGTCCAGAACCGGCGCATCGTCGCGGCCGGGAAACGGAATCCGAAGCCGGCCAGGTCTCGTTCCAGGAAGGTCGCTATGTAGTCGTCTCGCACCGCCGCTGTCGACTCGTGTGTAGGTGTTCGGCTCGTCGGTCACGCGCTCATCATATCCTTGAAAAACTGCCAGGAATGAGCTGATTTGCAAGGTTGAGGTCGGCGTGACTCCGTCTCGGAGGGCCGGAGAGCAGTCTCCGCCCAGGCTGGCGCTTTCTCAGGCGGCGGCCTTCTCGAGGATGTGGACTCCGCAGGCGGAGGCCAGGCCGATGACGTGGGCCAGGCCGACGGTGGCGCCCTCCACCTGGCGGTCGCCGGCCTCGCCCCGCAGGTGGGTGGTCACCTCGTAGACGTTGGCCACGCCGGTGGCGCCGATGGGATGGCCCTTGGAGATCAGCCCGCCGGAGACGTTCACCGGGGTGGCGCCGTCGCGGAACGGCCCGCCGCCGTCGATGAACTCCCCCGCGCCACCGGGCTCGCAAAGGCCCAGGTTGTCGTAGTGGATCAACTCGGCGGTGGCGAAGCAGTCGTGCAACTCCACCAGGTCCAAGTCCTCGGGGCCGACCCCGGCCGCTTCGTAGGCCTGGGCCGCGGCGCTGCGGGTGAGGGTGTTCACGTCCGGCTGCACCTGGCAGTCCTCGGTGAACGGGTCCGAGGTCAGCACCGACGCCGAGACCTTCACCGCCCGCTTCTGGACGCGGCCCGGCATCGACGCCAGCCGCTCCCCCGACACCAGCACCACCGCAGCCGCGCCGTCGCCGGTCGGGCAGCACATCAGCACGGTGTTGGGGTAGCTCATCATCGGGGACTCCATGATCTCGTCGAGGGAGAACTCCTTCTGGTACTGCGCCAGCGGGTTGAGCGTCGAGTGGAGATGGTTCTTGTAGGCCACCCGGGCGAACTGCTCGAAGCCCACCCCGTCGTGGTCGTGGGCGTAGGCCATGCCGGCCTGGGCGAACACTCCGGGCATGGTCTCGGTGCCGAGGTGGCCGTCCACGCCGGTGACCGCGCCGTAGCGGCCGGAGGGCTCGAAGACCTTCTTCTCCTTCTTGGAGGCTCCGCCGCCCAAGAGGCCCATCTTGCCCATCTTCTCGGCTCCCACGGCCAGGCCGATCTGGGCCTCGCCCGAGCGGATGGCCATCATCACGGTGCGGATGGCGGTGGCCCCGGTGGCGCAGGCGTTGGCCACGTTGTAGACGGGCACACCGGTCTGGCCGATCTGCTTCTGGATGCGCTGGCCCACCGCCCCTGAGGCCTGGAACAGCGACCCGCAGGCCAGCACGTCGATGTCGCCCACAGTGACCTCGCCGTCGGCCAGCGCGCCCATGGCGCTCTGCGAGGCCAGGTCGATAAGATCCCGGTCCGGGTAGCGGGCGAAGCGGGTCATGTGAGCGCCGAGCACCCACACGCTGTCCGGAGAGATCTGGGCTGCCATTGTCGTGCTGCCTCCCTTGGGGTGTCGATGTGGCTCCGGGCCGATGCCGTCCTCAGACGGGCTCGTAGCCGAAGGCGACGGCCTCGGTGCCGTCGTCGTCGGTGCCGATCGGATGGGTGGTGAGCCGCACCCGCATGCCGAGCTTTATCGTCTCGGGCGCCGGGTCGCAGTTCACTACGTTGGCGCGCACCGAGGTGCCGTCGTCGGTCTTGACGATGGCCGACACGAACGGCACCGGGATGCCCGGCGCAGCCCGATGGACGATGGTGAAGGCCCTCAGCTCGCCTGAGCCTGAAACCGCAGCCGGCGCGAACTCGGTCAGGCCGCAGCGCGCGCAGGCGTTGCGCCGGTCGAAGTACCGCGCCCCGCAATTGGCGCACTCATGGGCCACCAGGTGCGGTTCCGGCTCGAGGTGCAGGTAGTCGACGAGTGGAACTCGAGCCGTGGCCATCGCCGCGAAGGCTAACAGCGATCCCGGTTGTATACCGCTTACCAGCGGGACCGGTGGAGCACCTCGCCGAGTGCGGGCCGGCCGCGGCGCGCCGAGCTGCTCGGCCTGTCGTCGCCGGCGGGATGGCCGATGGCGACGGTGCCCACCCCCCGGCGGTCGGGGGGCACGCCGAAGCGCCGGCGAACCGCCCGCTCGTGATCGAACATTCCGAAGAGGGCCGCGCCGAGGCCGCGGTCCTGCGCGGCCAGGAGCATGGTCATCGACGCAGCTCCGCCGTCGACGAACCAGTAGGGCACCGGCCAGGCCTTCGCGCCGGCGCCCAGGCCGGTGCCGCTCTTGTCGGGCCGGCGGTAGCGGCTCAGGTACCCGCCCAGGTTGGCCCACACCACCACCAGCACCGGGGCGGCCAGCAGGCCGGGCCAGGCGAAGCCGTCGCGCCGCTCGGGCGGCAGAGTCACGTCCCAGTAGGCCGCAGCGTCGTCGCCCTCCAGCACCAGGAACTCCACTCCCACAGCGTTGCCCGCGGTCGGCGCTCTCCGGGCTAGGTCGCAGATCTCGTCGACCGTCCCCGGCGTTAGCGGTTCGCCCGTGAAGGAGCGCACCATCCGGCGCCGACGGACCGCGTGCTCGAACTCCATGGGTGGCTCCGCCGCGCCGGCAGACGGGCGCGACCGCCTCCCTACAGCAGCTTCTCGAGCTCCTCGGCCATCACCCAGCTGTGCACGATCAGGGTGTCGCCGTCGACTCTGGCCAGGCCGTCGAGCAGGGCCGCGGTGTCGGGTGGGATCTGGTCGGGCTTGAGGCTGGCGTGGTCGAGCACTACCGGAGGACCGCCCTTGCCCCGGGTGGTGAAGATGCGGTCCTCATAGCTGAGCGCTCCAATGCCGAAGCGCTTGGCGAGGCGGCGGCCCCAGGCCCGCTCCTCGCCTGTCGCCTTGTGGCCGGGCCGGGGGACGATGTCGTGGAGGTTCTTGAAGGCCTCGAAGGCGCCCGGATCGTTGATCTGCATCCCGACGAGCACGTCCTCGTCGGGGAAGGACAGGGCGGCCCGGCGCAGCTGGTCGGTCACGATGCCGCGCAGAACGGTGTCGCGGCGGGTTGTGCGGCAGGTGTGGCCGGCGCCGACGATCACGCACGGGGTTCCGCCGACGCGCTCCAGGGTGCAGAACGAGAAGCCTCGAAGCCTGCCGTTGTCGCGGGCCTCGGTCACCAGCACCCAGGCCTCGGCTTGCTTGGAGAGGGAGCCCACCTCGTAGGCGCTGGATGAGACGGCGCAGAGATCGGCCATCTCAGCGAGATCGGAATCCCCAAGTGCGGTGCAATCCCTGGTCTCGATCGCGATTGCCATGGCGGTTCCCACCCCTGTCTATCGCCCGTGCCGTCCGCTCCAGTCTCAGGGGTGTGGGGCCGTTTCGCAACCCTCACAGCACCGTTTCGCACCCGGCGCGAGCGGGTTGAACCGTGCCGTGTGGGATCGATCAGACCCCGGCGATGGCCTCGGCGCCGAGCAGCTCGCGCAGCTCGGCCGGCAGACCGTTGGCGGTGTCCACCGCGAAGTCCTCGGCCAGGCGCGCCACCCGGCGCTCGCCCAGCAGCAGCTCGACCGGCGAGCCGCCGGGATGGGCCCTCAGCAGCGACTTGAGCTCGTCCAGCAGCCGGTCGGTCTGGTGCTCGAGGCCGAGGTTGACCCGCAGCGGCGCGTCCGGCTCGGTGCTGGTGACGGGATGCACCTCGTTGGCGAAGAACCTCAGGGCGTCCTCCCTGGAGTCGAGCCGCCCTCGCACTACGACCACGGCGTCGTCGGCCAGCTTCGGGCCGTGTTCGGCCATCGCTCTCGGGAACACCAGCACCTCGATTCTGTGTTCGAGGTCCTCCAGCGCGAAGGTCGCCATCAGCTCGCCCTTGCGGGTCCAGCGCCGCTGCAGGCCGGTGACCACTCCTCCGACCGACCAGAAGCCGGGGTCGTCTCTGCGCCCCGCCCCAGCCGCGAGGTCGCTGATCGTGCAGTCGGCCAGGCGGCGCACCCGGGCCTCCATCCCCTGAAGCGGGTGGTCGGAGATGTAGAGGCCGAGCATCTCCTTCTCGTGGGCCAGCTTCTGCATGCGCTCGTACTCGATGTCGGGCACATCGGGCCTGTCGTCGAAGGACGGGCCGGCGCTCTGCTCGCCGAACAGCGACATAACGCCGGCCTCGTGCTCGCGCCGCTTGCGCACCGTCATGTCGATGATGGACTCGTGCACCTGCAGAAGGCCCTTGCGCGGGTGGCCCAGCGAGTCGAAGGCCCCCGCCTTGATCAGCGACTCGACCGTGCGCTTGTTCAGCGCTTCGATGTGCACACGCTCCACGAAGGCGACGAACGAGGAGTACGGCCCGTTCGCGTCGCGCTCCGCGATCACCCGCTCGACGGCGCCCTCCCCCACGTTGCGCACCGCGGAGAGGCCGTACACGATGCGTCCCGGGCCCGCCTCGCCGTCGGAGGGGACCGGCGTGAAGTCCGACGCGGACCGGTTGACGTCGGGGACCTGCACCTCGATGCCTTGCAGGCGGCACTCGTTGAGGTAGACCGAGGCGTTCTCCAGCTTGCCCTTGACGCTGGTGAGCAGGGCGGCCAGGTACTCCACCGGGTAGTTGGCCTTCAGGTAGGCGGTCTGGTAGGCGACCAGGCCGTAGCCGTAGCTGTGGCTCTTGTTGAAGGCGTAGTCGGCGAACTGCTCGATGATCTTGAACAGTTGGGCGCCGAGGCCCTCCTCGTAGCCGCGGGCGGCCACGCCCGCCACGAACTTCTCCTCCTCGGCTGCCATGGCGGAGCGGATCTTCTTGCCCATGGCCTTGCGCAGCGAGTCGGCCTCGGCCAGGGAGTATCCCGCGAAGCGCTGCGCCACCCGCATCACGCTCTCCTGGTAGATCATCAGCCCGTAGGTGTCGGCCAGGATGTCGGAAGCGTCGTCGTGGAAGTACTCGACCCGGCGCCGGCCGTTCTTGCGGTCGGCGTAGTCGTGGTGCATGTTGGCCGCCATCGGACCGGGCCGGTAGAGCGCCACCAGCGCGCAGATGTCGTCGAAGGCGGTGGGCGCCAGGGAGCGGACCAACGAGCGCACCTGGGGGTTCTCAAGCTGGAACACCCCGATGGTGTCGCCCTCCCGCAGCATCTTGAAGGTGGCGTCGTCGTCCAGCGGGATGGAGTCGATGTCGACGACGACCCCGCGGGTGCGCTCGACCAGTTCGACGGTGTCGGTTATCACGTCGAGGTTGCGCAGGCCCAAGAAGTCCATCTTCAGCAGGCCGAGATCCTCCACGCCGTGCATCTCGTACTGGGTGACGATGGGTGCCTCCGACGCGTCCCGGCCCGGCTCCGGCTTGCGCTGTATGGGCATGTACTCGGTCAACGGCTCGGGCGTGATGACCACGGCGGCGGCGTGGATGCCGTCCTGGCGCCGCATGCCCTCGATGCCCTTGGCCACGTCTACCACCTTGGCCACGTCGGCTTCGGTGTCGTACATCTGGCGCAACTCGGCCGCGGCCACATAGCCGTCTCGGTGGCTCTGCGATTCCTCGAAGCAGTACCGCAGCGGGGTGTCTCGGCCCAGGATCAGCGGAGGCATGGCCTTGGCGATCTTGTCGCCCAGTGAGTGGGGGTAGCCCAGCACGCGGGCTGCGTCGCGCACCGCGGCACGGGCCTTGATCCGTCCGAAGGTGATGATCTGGGCCACGTGGTCGCGCCCGTAGCGCTGGGCTGCGTAGTTGATCATCTCGTCGCGGTGGCGCGAGTCGAAGTCCATGTCGATGTCGGGCATCGACACCCGCGACGGGTTGAGGAACCGCTCGAACAGCAGGTCGTAGCGGATCGGGTCGAGGTCGGTGATGCGCAGGCTGAAGGCCACCGCGCAGCCCGCGGCCGAGCCGCGGCCCGGCCCCACCCGGATGCCCCTGCGCCGGGCGTGGGCGATCAGGTCCCAGGTGATGAGGAAGTAGGAGGCGAACCCCATGCTGTTGATGACCTCGAGCTCGTAGGCCAGCCTCTCGGCCACGTTGCCGGGAAGGGGGTCGCCCCAGCGCCGGCGCGCGCCGGAGTATGTGAGGTGCTGAAGGTAGGCGCGGTCGCTGTCGAAGCCGTCGGGGACTTCGAAGTGCGGGAGGCGGGGCGTGCCGAACTCGATGTTCACGTCGGCGCGCTCCGCGATCAACAGCGTGTTGTCGCAGGACTCGGGGAGCTCGGCGAACAGGCTGCGCATCTCCGCCGCGGTCTTCATGTAGTGCTCGTCGCCGTGGAACTTGAGGCGGTCGGTGTCCTCCAGCAGCGACCCGGTCTGCACGCACAGCAGCGCGTCGTGGGCCGCGGCGTCGGCGCGGTGCGTGTAGTGGCTGTCGTTGGTGGCCAGCAGCGGGGCGTCGAGCTTGCGAGCGATCTCCAGCAGTTTGGGGTTGATCCTGTGCTGCTCCGGTATGCCGTGGTCCTGCAGCTCGATGAAGAAGCTGTCGCGGCCGAAAATGTCCTGGAAGCGGGCCGCCTTGTCGAGGGCTTCGGCGGTGTTGTCCCGCAGCAGGGCCTGGGGCACCTGGCCGCCGAGGCAGCCGGTGGTGGCGATCAGGCCCGAGCTGTGGTCGTTGAGTGTCTCCCAGTCGCAGCGGGGCTTGTAGTAATAGCCCTCCATGAAGGCCCGGCTGGCCAGCTTGATGAGGTTCTTGTAGCCGGTGTCGTCGGTGGCCAGCAGCGTCAGGTGGTAGTAGAGCTTGCCGCCGCCCTCGATGTCGCCGCCGGAGTCGTCGACACGCCCCCGCCGCGGCGGCCTCTCGTGCCGGGAGTCCCGAGCCATGTAGGCCTCTATGCCGATGACCGGCTTGATGTCGTGGTCCTTGCACTTGCGGTAGAAGTCCAGGACCCCGTACATGTTGCCGTGGTCGGTTATGCCCAGCGCGGGCTGGCGGTCGGCGGCCGCGGCCGAGACGAGGTCGTCGAGCCGGGAGGCGCCGTCCAGTATCGAGTACTCGGTGTGGGTATGGAGGTGGACGAAGGAGTCAGCCACCGAGCCTCCTGTGGACGGGCTGGATGAGGTGTGGAACACCCTGGGGACAAAGCACAGCAGTGTGATTCGCACCCTAGCCGGGCGTGATGCACGGCGCGCAAGCATCGATTTCCAGGGCGCCCGCAGGCGACGTCGAAGGCGGTCTGCGGCCTACAGGTATGTGCCTGGGAGGGTCCCGGCGGCGGCCGGCGCGGCGCTCTGGCGGTACGGGTCGGCGCCCGGCGGCAGCTCGCCCCGCATGGACTGCAGCTGCTGGTGGGCGGTCATCTGCTGGGCCAGCAGCATGGCCTTCATGCCCTGGATAAGGCCCTCGAGCCAGCCCACCAGCTGAGCTTTGGCGATCTGGAGCTCGATCGCGGAGGGGGCCTCGGGCTGGTCGAAGGGCGAGGCGAGCCGGGCCAGCTCCTCGCGCAGGTCCTGCGACAGCGCCGAGCCGACCTCCCGCACCGACGTCTCGTAGATATCGCGCAGCCGCTGCCGGCTGGCCTCGTCGAGGTCGGTCGAGCGGACCTCGCCCAGCAACTGCTTGAGCATCGTGCCGATGCGCATGATCTTGGCCGGATGGTCGATGGTCTCGTTGATCTCGTCGTCGTCCTCGCCACCGGCAACGTCGATCACCTCCGGTGCCAGCGCCTCGAACTCGTCGTCGCGCCTCTCGCTGCTGCGGTCGGAGTCCACGGGTCCAACCCTAGAGGCAGCGCGGATGGGTGTCACCGCCTCGCGGCGATGGATCTTGTCTACGACACGTGGACGAGGAGCGGCACCAGCATCTCGGCCGACGTGAGCGAGCCGTGCCGGCCGATGAGCTTGGAGCCGCCGTCGTCGGGATGGGCGAAGGCCCAGCCGTCCCGGGCCACCAGGGCCACGTCGCCCAACCGGGACCGGGCCGCGTCGGTGACGACCGGTCCCAGCCAGCCGCCGTCGACTATTTCGGAGGCGGTGTGGACCCACGCCTGCTCTCCGTGGGCGCCGGCTGCGGCCTCGTAGAGGTCGCGGTCCCGGCCTGGCCGGGCGTGCAGCCAGCGGAAGCGGGCCTCGCCCGACTCTGCCTGCGCGCAGTCGAGCACCGAGCGGTCGATCCTGACCAGACCCTCGGAGCAGTCCACCAGACCGTGGTCGGATATGGCCACCACCGCGACTCCCCGGGGGAGGACGGTGAGCAGGTCGGCCATCAGCCGGTCGCAGGCCCGCAGCTCGGCGTCGTAGTGCTCCCCGAAGCCGTGCTCGTGGGCCACGACGTCGAGGCCCTCGTAGTAGGCGTAGACGAAGGACTCCCCCGCGGCCAGCAGGCGCCGCACCTCCACCGCAAGGCTCGACAGCATCTTGTAGCCGAAGCGGCGGGCGTCGCGCAGGTAGGCGCGGCTGAACCCCGACTTGCGGTACTCGGCCTTCTGGAGCGCAGGAGGGCGCTGCCCGCCGAATGACGGGATCGGCTGGAACCGCTCGGGCGGATGGCGGTCGAGTCCGTCGCCCTGGGACGTCCTCCACTTCAAGACGTTGAGATTGCCGTCGCAGGTTCGGATCCGGTAACCCACGACGCCGTGCTCGCCGACCCCGACGCCGGTGGCTATGGAGGTGAGCGCGGCTGCCGTGGTGCTCGGCGCGACGGTGGTGATGGTGGCGGCGTGCATCTCGTTGAGCGTGGGCGCGACGCGCCGCCGGGCTGCGAGCTGCTCGGCACCCAGCCCGTCGAGGACCAGCACCACCACGGCCCGAGCGTCGAGCACTTCGGCAGGCAGTGGGCTCGCGGCCGCGCTCCGGCCGGGTTCCAGGATCGCGGGCACGATGTCGGCCACGCACCCGCCGCCGTATGCGGGCAGGACCGGCTCTCGGAGCGCGGGGATCGGTTCCGGGCGAGCCACGGCATCTAGGATGCCACCATGAGGGCGTCGACACGCGGGGACTGCGCCGCGCCGTCCGTCGCCGCGGCTCGACCATGAGGGTGTCCACACGCGGCGACTATGCGTCCCGCGCCCTGCTGTCCTTGGCGTTGCACAGCGAGAACACCCCGACCTCGGTGCGGGAGATCGCCGAGCGCACCGCGCTCCCCCAGCCGTACCTGGAGCAGATACTGCTGGCCCTCAAGGGAGCCGGGCTGGTGCGCTCGAAGCGGGGCGTGGGCGGCGGGTATGTGCTGGCCCGCGACCCCTCCGACATCAAGCTGTCGGACATCGTGCGGGCGGTGGACGGGCCCATCTCCGCCGGCGACTTCGGGGAGCCGCACACCGACGGAGCCTGCGACCACGAGGGTCAGTGCGTGCTGCTGGCGATCTGGTCGGCCTCGGGCTCGCACATGCGGCGCTTCCTCGACTCTTTCAGCCTGTCTCAGATAACGACCATGGCCCAGGGCGAGTCCCCCTGGCCGGTGGACGAGGAGTCCATCTAGCGCCACGCGAGAACTGGGCCTGCACGGCTCGAAGGCGTGTCAGGCCCAGCTTCGCTTGGGGGCGATCTGATGGAGGGGCGTGTGGCCGGTCAGCCGCGAGCCGTCGCCAGCCAGCCGTCCGCGATGTCCCGGTTGGCCTCTATCCAGGCTGCGGCGTCGGCCCGGATCTCCGCGTCGGAGTAACCGAGATCAGCGTTGGCCATCTTGGCGTTCTGGGTCGCGATGTCCGACAGCGGTATGGACACGACTTCCAGCAGGCGGCGGATGTCGGGGTTGTCGTCGAGGAAGTCCTCGTTGCCGACGGCGCGGATGCTGCTGACCGCCCAGCCCAGGTTGCACGGGTTCGACGCGCAGCCCCTCAGGCCCTGCACCTCCGTTGAGGCCTCCTCGTCCTCGAGGGCGGGCGACTCTAGCCATACCACATCGGTTCCGGGGGTGAGGACCTCGTAGGTCCAGTTGGGCGTCCATGCGTAGAACAGCGCCGGCTCGCCCGCGGCCACGCGGTCGCGCACCGCGCGGACCAGGTCGTTGTAGTCGCCGGAGACCTGCTCGACGTTCTCGCCCCAATCGAGCTCCGCGATGTGGGAGTCGATGACGCCGTTGCAGCCCCATCCCTCGTTGCACCCGATCAGGTTGGCCAGACCGTCGCCGTCGGAGTCGAACACCCGGGCTACCGAGGCGTCGGCCAAATCGCTCATCGAAGTAATGCCGTTGGCGTCGGCGGTGGCCTTGTCGATCATGTAGCCCTGCAGGGCTCCGGAGCGCACCTGGAATCCGACCGGCTCTATGGGCAGGTCGGTGGACTGGCCGGTGACCAGTTCGCCCTCCAGGTAGATGTCGTGGAGGGGGAACCAGCCGTTGACCCAGAGGTCGAACTGGCCGGTGGCCAGCGCGGGATAGAACCCGTTGGGATCGCGGGTGTTCTCGGCCGGGTCGCTGACCTGGTGCCCGAGCTCTCCTATGAGTTGGGCGTAGATGGCGGCCTGCATGTAGCCGCTGTCCCAGTTGGCCCGGGCCATCGTCACCTCGCCGTCGTCGGCGTCGGCCGCGCAGGCCGAGAGCACCAGCGCCAATGCGGCCAACACGGCGGTCAGGATCGTGGTGGTCCTGCCGGTGATGCTGCGATTCGTCATTTCAGGCCTCCTCGTGTCGCGTGTCCTGTTCATTTCTTGGCGCCTGCCTCGAGCCTGGACTTGACCGTTTCGATCAGGCCGCTGTGCTGGGTGCGGAAGATTGCCTCGTCGTAGTGGCTCTCCAGGAGGTCCAGCTCCTCATTGAAGGCCTTCCTGAGGCTCCAGCACATGACCAGCAGGATCAGCGCGAAGGGAAGCCCGGTGGACACCGCCGCGGTCTGTAGCGCCGACAGTCCCCCACCGAGCAGCAGGACTATGGCCACGCCGCCCTCCATCATTGCCCAGAACACTCGCTGGGGCTTCGGAGAGTCCAGCTTGCCGCCCGAGGTGAGGTGGTCCACCACCAGCGACCCGGAGTCCGAGGATGTCACGAAGAACGAGACGAGCAGCAGCACGCCGACCAGCGACACGATGCTGGTGAGCGGGAAGGCCTCCAGCATGTCGAACAATGCGGTGGCGACGTTGTCGTTGACCGCGGTGGCCACGTCGCGCTCGCCGCTGAGCTGCAGGTCGATGGCCGCGCCGCCGAAGACGGAGAACCAGGCGAAGCACAGCAACGACGGCAGGAACATGACGCCGGTGAGCAACTCCCGCACGGAGCGGCCCTTCGAGATGCGGGCCACGAACATCCCCACGAACGGCGACCACGAGATCCACCATCCCCAATAGAAGATGGTCCAGCCGGCCTGCCAGTTGGTGCCGGTGAATGCCTCGTTCCAGAACCCGAACTCGGGCAGGATCTGGACGTAGTAGCCGACGCTCTGGGTGAACAGCGACAGCATGAACAGCGTCGGGCCGACCAGTGCCACGAACAGCAGGAAGCCGCCTGCCAGGTAGATGTTGATCTGGCTCAGCCGTTTCACTCCGGCGTCGAGCCCTGCGACCACCGAGATGGTGGCCAGGCCTGTGATGGCGATGATCAGCACGATCTGGAAGCCGGTGCCGGAGGGCAGGCCGTAGAGCTTGTTGAGCCCGGCCGCGGCCTGCTGCGCCCCCAGGCCCAGCGAGGTCGCCAGACCGAACAGGGTGGCTACGACGGTCAGGGTGTCGATGGCGTTGCCCCAGTGCCCGTAGATCCTCGGCCCGAGTATCGGATAGAAGATCGAACGGAACGTGAGCGGAAGGCCCCGGTTGTAGGCGAAGAAGCCCAAGGCGAGCGCTACCAGTCCGTACAGCGCCCAGGCGTGAATGCCCCAGTGCAGGAAGGTGGTGCCCACCGCGGCCTTGGCGGCCTCTCCCGTGCCGGGCTCAGCGCCGAACAGCGGGGGCGGCGACGCCAGGTGGTAGATCGGCTCGGCCACGCCCCAGAACATCAACCCGATGCCGATGCCCGCCGATATCAGCATCGCGTACCAGGCGCCGGTGGAGAACTCCGGACGGGCGCGCGGGCCGCCGAGACGTATCTTCCCGTACCGGCTGAAGGCGAAGTACAGCGCCACGAACAGGAAGATGTTGAAGTCGATGATGTACAGCCACCCGAGCTTCTCGTTGATGAACCCCAGCACCTCGCTGAAGATGGTGCTGGCCGAGTCCTGGAAGATCAGGGTGAAGCCGATGAACACCGCCATGAATCCGGCCGACGAGAACGTCACCGTCGGGTGGATGTCGAAGCCCCACCTCACGATGTTCTTGTCGCCGGGCTCCCGGTTGGCCACCTCCGGGTAGAAGTCGATGTCGGGATCGATCTGGAGTCCTTCGAAGGGCCTGCGGTCGCTGATCGCCTCCTCTCGATGCCGCGCCTCCTCGGCCTCCCAGTCCTGGAGGGCCCGGGTGGCCTCGGTGAGATCTATGTCGGTGTCATCGGGGCTTTGATGGATCCGAGGATCCCGCTCCGCCCCGGTGTCTTCGGCGTCCATTGCAGTCCCTCCGGGTCGACTCTCCTGAACCTGGATGCACACCCGGAAACCGGCATAACACCAGGACATCGTTGAATCTAGCACGGCCACGTATCCCGTGCAGGAGGAGTCGACCTCGGGAGGCCGGACGGTCATCCGGCTACTCTTGGCCCACGTCTATCCGGGTGCCGCCAATGCGCCGAGCTTTCATCGTCGTCCTGGGATTGATGGCAGTCGCGCTGTTGGCCCCGCTCGGTGCTGGGGCGGCCGGCCTGTCCGACGAGGCGCCCCGAGTGCGTCTGGCCCGGGCCACCTGGGACACGGGCTGGTTCCAAGCGGAGGTCTACGGGCTCCTGCTGGAGCGGCTGGGCTACCGGGTGGATGGCCCGGTGACGATGGGCAACACCGAGTTCTACGAGGCCGTGGCCGGGGGCGAAGTCGACCTGTGGGCCAACGGCTGGTTCCCGCTGCACGACTCTTTGATCGAGGAGTCGGCTCCGGTTGAGGTGGTTGGCACAGCCGTGGACGATGGAGCCCTCCAGGGCTATTTCGTAGACGCAGCCACCGCCGAGGCCCACGGCATCACGAGCCTGGGGGACCTCGCCGACCCCGCGGTGGCCGCGCTGTTCGACCACGACGGCGACGGCCGGGCCGACCTGGTCGGCTGCGAGGTCGGATGGTCGTGCGCTCTGACCATCGACCACCATCTGCAGGCCTACGGGCTGTCGGACACTGTGGAGCACGTGCAGGGCGACTACTCGCCCCTCATCGGCGAGACCATCGCCCGCTACCGCTCCGGCCGGCCCGTGCTCTACTACACGTGGACCCCCAACTGGACGGTCGGCGAGATGGTTCCCGGCCGCGACGCGGTTTGGCTCGAGGTGCCCTTCGCTTCGCTTCCCCTCGAACAGGCCCGAGCCCTGGACCGCACCTCGGTGGCCGGGATTCCCGGATGCGCCAACGACCCCTGCCTGACCGGCTGGCCGCCGAACGACATCCGCGCCGTTGCCAATTCGGACTTCCTGGAGGCCAACCCGTCGGTGCGCAGACTCTTGGAGCAGGTGGTCATACCCCTCGCCGACATATCCGCGCAGAACGTGCGGATGGTGACCGAGGGCGGGGATCCTGCGGACATACGGCGCCATGCCGAGGAGTGGATGGCGGCCAACTTGGCGTCGGTCGACCGGTGGGTCTCCGCCGCCGACCCCCGGGCCGTGGCGCTGGAGGAGTCTGCTGCCGACGCGACCGGGGCCGAAGGCACCCTGACGGTGGCGGCGCGCGCCCTGCCACCGTTCGTGATCTACGAGAACCGCTCCTACAGCGGATTCGAGGTCGAGCTGGTTCGGCTCGTCGCGGCCAAGCTTGGCATGTCGGTCGACATCTACGCGGTCGACACTGTCGCCAAGCAGATCGACGACATCAGCCGCGGCGTTGCCCGGCTCGGGCTGGGAGGGGTGGCCATCACCGAGTCGCGCGAGGAGGTCGTGGACTTCTCGCTCCCGGTGCTGGACTCAGGCCTGACCATCCTGACCACGAACGACGACTCGCGTGGCATCGGCGGTCGGATGCTGTCCTTCCTCGATGCCGTCGCCTCATCGGATCTGCCCTGGCTGCTGGTTGTCTTCGGCGTGGCCGTGCTGGTCTCCGCGCACTTGATCTGGTGGCTGGAGCGCCATGACAATCCAGACTTCGCGGTCCCCTACCGCCGCGGCATCTGGGACTCGTTCTATTGGTCGGTGGTGACGATGAGCACCGTCGGGTACGGCGACAAGGTGGCTAGAGGAACGAGGGGCCGCCTTCTGGCGCTGGTGTGGATAGCCATGGGAACCCTGGTCTTCGCCAGTTTCACCGCAGCCATCGCTTCCTCATTGGCGGTCAACGAGCTGCGATCCGAGATCTCCGGACCCTCCGACCTGACGGGCCGGCGGGTTGCCACCGTTACCCACTCGGCCGGGGAGGCGTACCTTCCCTCCATCGGGGTGGGTCCGGTGCTGGTGGACAGCATCGACGACGCCTATCCCCTGCTGGCGGAGGGCGAGGTGGAAGCGATCGTGTTCGATGCTCCCGTGCTGCAGTTCCATGCCGCCCGCGAGGGCGCCGGGGAGGTCACGACGGTGGGATCTGACTTTCAGAAGGTGCAGTACGGCCTGATGCTTGGATCCGACGACGCCGAGCTGCGCGAGCGCCTCAACCTTGCGATTCTCGAACTCATCGAGAACGGTGTGTATGGGCGGCTGCACGACGCGTGGTTCGGAGCCCAGCGCTGATGCCTCTGCGTGTCGGCCTCTGTTGGTTCCCGCTCGCCTTCGCTGCGCTCACGGGCCGCTCGGGCCCGGGTTCCCGCTCGCCTTCGCTCGGCCTCTAGGACAGCGAGGCCAGCACAGTGGCCAGATCGTCGGGAAGGGGAGCCTCGGCCCGGACGGTCGTGCCGCTGACGGGGTGGCTGAACGCAAGGCTGCGAGCGTGCAGGAACGGGCGAGAGAGCCCGAAGACGTCGTCGGAGCGCCCCGGGCCGTAGGCGGGATCACCGACTACCGGGTGGCCGATGGCCCGGAGATGGACCCTGATCTGGTGGGTGCGACCGGTCTCGAGCCGGCACTCCAGCAGCGCAACACGCGCCGGCTCGGCGTAGCGCCGCTCCACGGTGTAGCGGGTGCGGGCCGGTCGGCCCCGGTCCTTCAGCGTCATTCGCTGCGGATTGCGGCTCGACCGGCCGATCGGAGCGTCTATCAGGCCCGAAGGCGCTTCCGGGTGCCCCCGCACCAGGGCGCAGTACACCCGCTCCGGCTGGTGGGCGCGCATCTGCTCAACCAGCAGCTGATAGGCCCGCTCGGTGCGGGCCACCACCAGCAGCCCCGAGGTGCCCCGGTCGAGCCTGTGCACGATCCCGGGCCGGTAGGGGTCGCCGACTCCGGCGATGTCGGGATAGCGGGCCAGCAGGCCGTGAACCAGCGTGCGGCTGTCGTGCCCCGCACCGGGGTGGACAACCAGGCCGGCGGGCTTGTCCACCACGACGAGGTCCGGATCCTCAAAGACCGTCCCGAAAACGACATCGGGGTCGGCCGCCGGCTGAGGATCGTCCCGGAGGTCGATGTGGACGGCCAGCGACTCGCCCTCGGCGACCCGCCTGGTGCCCGAGGTGACCACTGCACCGTCGAGGCGCACGCCGCCGGTGGCCACCAGCCGGGCTGCAACGGAGCGGCTCACATCGGCCGCGAGAGCCACGGCGCGGTCAAGCCTCAGGCCGTCGAGAGCTGAGCCGACGATCTCGCCCGGAGGGCTCATCGGTCCCGGCGGTAGGCGTGCCACACCAAGGCTGCGCCGCCGAGCACGACGCCCATGTCGGCCACGTTCCACACCGGCCACCACTGCACGTCGATGAAGTCGACTACCGCGCCATTGAGGAAGCCATCGTCGGACCGGAAGAGGCGGTCGGCCAGGTTGCCGAGCGCTCCCCCGGCTATGCATCCGGCCGCGATCCCAGACCACCGGCCGGACACCAGTCGCCGGTTGAGCAGCAACGCCGCGGCCACCGCCACGGCCGCCACTCCCAGCAGGGGCCCCAATCCCTGGAAGCTGCTGAAGGCCGCCCCGGTGTTGAACACAAGGCGCAGCCGCAGCGTCCACACCAAGTCGATGATGCGGCCGCCGTCGAGGGCCTCCAGCGCCCACCACTTGGCGAGCTGGTCGGCGGCCACCACGGCTGCGGCCGACACCAGGGCCGCGGCGCTGTGCCGATTCGCAGGCCCGGCGGCCACCGCGTCGGTCACACTGGCGGCGTCTCTATCGGCGGCCGAGGCCGCCCGCCTTCACCTCAACACGCTCGGCGGCCCAAGGGATGGCCCGGAGGCGGGCGATGGGAATCGGCGCTCCCGATGTGACGCAACAGCCGTAGGCGCCGTTGTCGATGCGCTCCAGCGCTGCGTCGATCTGGCTGACGGTATGGCGGGCCTGGCTGGAAAGGGCCAAGTCTCGCTCCCGCTCCACCGCGACGGTGGCGCCCTCGCCGCCCTCCTCGTCGAACTGGACGTCGCCGGGCTCCCGTGTGGCCAGCAGTGACTCCGCCTCGGCCTGGTACTCCTCGGCCGAATGCAGGTACTTGGCCCGCTCCTTGAGCAGCTTGCGTCGCATCTCCTCGAGGAACTTGTCGTCGAAGCGGGGCTTGGGAGCTTTCTTGCCCCCGGTTGTCTTCGCGCCTGATTTCCTAGTCGACGTCTTGGCGCCGGTCAGCTTGGTGCTCGTGGTGTTGCCGGCTTGCGTCCTGTCGGCGTTGGCCATGTCAAGCTCCCGTCCTACCGTCAGACGAAGGACTCCCGGTTATAGCAGCGGTACAGACGTGTGCGGCGGTCAAGCCCGCTGGCCGAGCCTACCGCCGCGGCCGGCGCCCTCATCGTGGTCGAAGAAGGCGGCCATAGCAGCGTCGGTGTTGGGCAGGGGGGCGTCGCTACTGACGACCCTGCGGAGCTGCTCGATGAACTCGTCGTCATCCTCGGCCTCGACATCGAAGAGTTCGGGGCCGTCGGCGTGCCCGGCACGCATGGTGGGCGCGGCGACAGTCCCGGACTCGTTGCTGGGGTGAAGGTCCGCCGGCTCCCGGTGGACCGGGCCGCTCCCGCGGAACCCGGGCTCCAAGCCGCCCCGGTTCCATGCGGGTTCGCGAAGCGATGTCGTATCGGCGTCGCCCGAAGAGCCGTTGGCGACATCTGCGGGCTCATCGTGCCATCCGACCGCGGGAAGATCGGGCGCCGTGTGCGCGGCCATTGCGTCGGCGGGCGCCGTGTGCGCGGCCATCGCGTCGGCGGGCGCGGTGCCCGCGGCCATCGCGTCGGCGGCCAGCGTGTGCGCGAGAGCATCCTCGGCGGCTTGGGATATGCCGTCGTGGCCCTGTGCAGACGCTTGGGGCCTGTCGCCGGGGTCCGGAGGGAACTCGAGGACGGACTCGCCCGGCGAGTCTGCGTCGGCGAGGGCCTGTGGCTCTGCGGCCGCCTCTCCCGCTCCGGCCTCCGGCGCCTCGGCGTCTGCGTCCTCCTCGACCGAGTCGTAGGCCCAAGCGGTCTCCTCACCGGGCTCAGCGGGGTCGGCGACAGGCTCGAACTGTTCCACGAAGGACTGGAACGAAACCGAGAGACTGCGAAGCTGCGACCGCTCCTTGTCGAGCCTGGCCCCGATGGCGGCAGTGGCCGCCTCGAGTTCGGCCCTGGTTGCCTCGAGGGCTTGTATCTCCGCTATCTTGCGGGCGCGTTCGGTGGCCAGCTCCGCGGCTGCCGTCCGCTTCGCCTCGGCGAGAATCAACTGGCAGTTCCCCTCGGCCTCCGCCAGGATCTGGACCGCTCGCTCCTCTGATGAGCGCAGCCGCTCGTTGGCGGCCGCCTCGGCCTCAGCGACTGTCTTGGCCGCACGCTCCTGAGCGAAGCCGGTGATCGACTTGGCCTCGGACCGTGCCTCGGAGACGGCCGCGTCGGCGGTGCGCTGCGCCAGCACGAGGGTTCGCAGCAGCATCTCGCGGGTCTCGGGCACTCCCTCGGCGTTGCCGCTGTGCGACTCGGTCCGCGCCAGTCGCTGCTGCAGTTCAGAGATCTGTTCTGCGGCCTGGGCCGCCGCCCGGCTCGCCGTCTTGACGTAGCTGTCCACCTCCTCAAAGTCGTAGCCGCGCAGGCGCTCGCGAAACCGGACCTCGGTGGTGAGATCGTTGAGAGCATTCATGCGGGCGATCATGCCACGGGCATCGTCGCGGTTGGTGGATGCCCCGTGCGGTCGCGGTTCTGGCGCCCCGGTCTGCTCCCCGGCTCTCGGCCGGGCTACCGGCAGATGATCTGCCGCAGGATGGTGATCCCGAAGATGACAACGACGGGAGAGAAGTCCAGCGCCATTCCTCCGAGCCTCGCCGCGGGCAGAACCCGGCGCACCCGATTCATTACCGGGTCGGTGACCGTGTAGAGGAAGCCGGCGACGGTGGCCATGGCCCCGCTTGGGTTGAGCGGGAACCAGCTCAGGAGCACGCGGCCAAAGATCGCGAACAGGTACAGCTGGAGCAGCAGGCAGACGAACGAGAGCACTCAGGTCTCGAGTCAGGAGCGCTTGTTGCGGGCGGTCTCTCGCGACACCTCCACGTCGGCTGGGGTGAGCAGGTAGACTTGGTCGGCGACGCGGTCCATCTTTCCGCCGATGGCATAGCAGAGGCCACTCGAGAAGTCCACCAGCCGCCGCCGCAGATCCCGGTCGACCGCTTGAAGGTTGACGATCACGGGCTGACCCAACTTGAAGCGGTCTCCGATCTCTTGGGCGTCGTTGAAGGCATCGGGAGACACGGCATGGGGCTTCATGCTCTTGGCCGACATCGGATGCACGACCCGCGCCGGGTTGTCGTGGTCCCGATCCCCGTCGCCCGCTCCGCCGTCGGGTGGCGTGACCTGCACCGGCCGGACAGTCCGGCCCAGAACGGGGCTTCCGGGTGCTGAGCCCGACGCGACGGAAACCCCTGGCTGCGCCACGGAGGCCTCGGACCCGGACGAGTACCGGCCCGGCGCCGCGCGGTGGGACTGTGTGGGGCGGAGCGGGTCGTCGTAGCTCTCGTAGTGCTCGTCAGGCCCGAGCCCCAGATAGATCATCGCCTTCTTCAGCATCGATATCGTCGCTCCTTAAGAGGACTTTAGCGCGTCGCGACGCTCACCGATCTTGTGCCGACGCGTTCCATTGTGACATGCCCCGCAAACCCCGGCGGGGACGCTCCCCGAAGAGGCTCCGCCCGACCCGGACCATCGTCGCGCCCTCGGCCACGGCCACCTCGAGGTCGTCGGTCATGCCCATCGAGCAGTGCGGCAATCCGAAGGAGTCGACCAGCCTGCGCAGATCCCTGAAACTGCTGCGCGCCTCCTCGGAGGGCCCTGGGGGGCCGATGCCCATAAGGCCGACCAGACGGAGTCCGGCGTCGGCGGCAGCCGAGGCCAGCAGCTCGGCGTCGGAGAACGCGCAGCCCCCCTTGGAATCCTCACCCGAGATGTTCACCTGGATCATCACCTCCGACCCGGGGGCGCGCCGGCCGATCTCGCGGGCCAACTCGACCCGGTCGACGGTCTGCCAGACGTCGACGCAGCCGGCCAGCACCTTGACCTTGTTCCGCTGCAGCCGGCCGACGAAGTGGACCCGGGGCCTCGGCAGCGACGAAACCTCGACGATCTTGGCCACGCATTCCTGGGCGTAGTTCTCGCCGATGTCGCCGATGCCGCACGCGGCGGCCGCATCGATGGCCCACGCCCCGAGCGCCTTGGTGACGGCAATGACGGTGACGCCTTGGTCGCCGGCGCCGGCGATTCGGGCCCGCAGCGCCTCGTAGCGCCCGGCGAGAGCGGCGGCGGCCGCCGCCGACGGCGCGCTCATCGCTTCTCCAACCGGGCCGCAGTCGCTTGGCGGCTTCGGTCGCCGCGGACTCTGTGGGAGAAGAAGCCGTCCCGGGCGGTGTCGAGTCCGAGATCCTCCACATCGCTGACGCCGGCTGCACCCAGCGCGCCGCGCGCCGCGGCCCACAGGTCAAGGGCCGGGGCGCCCCACGAGGTGACCCCGGCCACGTCACAGCCGGCGGCCGCGGCCACCGCAGCCAGATCGTCCGCGCCGAACTCATAGCTTGAGGGCCTGATGATCGGGCCGACCACGGCCCGAAGGTCCGTCGCCGCCGCGGCGGGCGCGGCGCGGCGCACGCCATCGACGACCCCGCCGATCACTCCGGCCACGATGCCGCGCCAGCCGGCGTGGGCCATGCCCAGCACACCGTCGCCGACGACGACGACCGGGGCGCAGTCGGCGGTGTGGAGGGCGAGGACGGCCTCCGGCACGGCCGTGACCGCACCGTCGGCCACCGCCCCGGCGCAGCCGCCCGGCTCGGTGACGCCCACGACGTCGGCGCCGTGCACCTGCCTGAGCCAAGTCCATCGACCGCTCATGAGGGTCTGGCGCCGACGCTCGAGGAACTCGTCGCGGCCGGGGCCGGGGTGGCCGCGGTAGCAGCGAAAGTCGCCCTCGGAGATCTGCGAGCAGCGGACCCTGACCAACCATCCGTCTCCGGCCGGCACGAGCCGCTCGATCACGCAGCTACCAATCCCGGGCCGGGACCGGCGGCGCGGTCATCTCAGGAAGTCGGGAACATCGAACTCGTCGTTGAGGTCGAGGCCGCTAGGAGCGTCCGAGTGCTCGGCCGTGGCGAACACGTCGGCGATCTGCAGGTCCTCCTCGCCGGTCCCCGCGGTCTGCCTCCGGTCCCGCCGGTTGCGGCGCTCCCGCCCGGTGCCGCCGTAGGTCTGCCGGTCGCTCTCGAACCCCGCGGCTATCACGGTGACCCGGACCTCGTCTCCAAAAGCGTCGTCGATCACGGTTCCGAAGATGATGTTGGCATCCTGGTGCGCGACCGAGTGCACCACTTCGGCCGCCTCGTTCACCTCCATCAGACCCAGGCTCGACGAGCCCGAGATGTTGAGAAGGATGCCCTGGGAGCGATCAATCGAGGACTCGAGCAGCGGGCTGGAGATTGCGCCGCGGGCGGCGGCCACGGCCCGCCCCTCCCCGCTGGCGGACCCGACGCCCATGAGGGCGCTGCCGGCCTCGGTCAGCACCGTGCGCACGTCGGCAAAGTCGACATTGATCAGCCCCGGCGTGGTGATGAGGTTGGTGATTCCGCCGACGCCCTGCATAAGCACTTCGTCGGCCATGCGGAAGGCGTTGAGCATCGAGGTCTTCTCGTCGGCGATGGCTATGAGCCGGTCGTTGGGGATGACGATCAGGGTGTCGACCTTCTCCTTGAGGCGCTGGATCCCCTCCTCGGCCTGCACGGAGCGCCGCGACCCCTCGAAGCTGAAGGGCCGGGTGACCACTCCTATCGTGAGCGCGCCGGAACTCTTGGCCACCTCGGCCACGACCGGAGCGGCGCCGGTGCCAGTGCCCCCGCCCTTGCCCGCAGTGATGAACACCATGTCGGATCCGTTGAGGGCCTCGCGGATCTCGTCGATGTGCTCCTCGGCAGCCTGCTTCCCGATCTCGGGATCGCTGCCGGCACCCAGGCCGCGCGTCAGGTTGCGGCCGATGTCGATCCGCAGGTCGGCGTCGCTCAGGCTGAGGGCCTGGGCGTCGGTGTTGGCCGCAATGAACTCCACGCCCCGCAGGCCCGCGTCGATCATCCGGTTCACGGCGTTGACGCCGCCGCCTCCGACCCCGACCACCCTGATGACGGCGATGTAGTTGTGAGAGTCGGCCATCACCGCGTCAACCTCCCTGACTTGCGATCACTGCATCTTAGAGCCCGCAGCGGAGATGACGGGTCACGGCGGCGAAGTCGGGGCACAAGAGGCCGAGCGGGTAGGTCGCGATTCCATGAGGATTCCGCGGGGCCCTTAGCGAGGCCGTGGCCCGAGCGGCCCGTGAGCGCAGCGAACAAGAGCGGGAATCACAACCCTTCACCGTGAGGCACATGCGACCTGTCAGCGCTCGTTCCGAGCCTCACCCGCCGGGCCGGCAATGATCATGGCGGGTCACGGTGGCAATGTCGGGCATTGTCACGTCGATTTTTGTGATGCACTCGAGTTCGGTGCCCGCCAGCACGGCACGAACCGCGTTCATCTTGTCTTCCAACAGGACCGGCTCGCCAAGGACCACTGCGGCTCCGCCGCGCAATTTCAGGCCGAGCCGCTCGCCGCCGGCGTCGAGCGTGACGGTTGTCAACCAGGAGCGCAGGTCGTCGGGCATGGCGGCGACGACGGCCAGCGGACCGTCCGCCGCGGTGTGTATCTCGCCGAGCCGACCCGCGAATGGCACGGAAACGCGTGTCACCTCAAGCGGCTCGGCCGTGGACGGCGCCCAGTCGATCGCGTACCCGTGGGCGTCAATCAGCGCCGTGCGGCCCCCGGAGGCGGGGACCGCGGCCACCGGCACGCGGGGCTCGACTGCGATGCGCACCGTGGCCGGCCAGTCCCGCCACACCCGCGCCGACCTAACCCACGGCAGCGAAGCAACTGACCTCTCGGCCGCCTCGAGGTCCAGCGAGAGCATCGGCATGCCGGTGGACAAGCCCGTTTGCTCGAGGATCTCGTCGCTTCGATCGGCGGCGGCGTGGCCGATGTCGACCCGGTCGACGTCCATCAGCGGCGTGCGGCTGATGCCGAACGCGGCCGCAGCCGCCAGCGCGACGCATGCCAGGGTGGCCAGGATGTGCAGGCGCCGGCGACCATGCGCCCGCAGCACCGCGGTTCGTCGAGCCCTCATGCGCGGGTCCACGGCTACGGCCGCATCGCTCACGGCATCTGCCAGGCCTCGAAGCCCACGAGACGGGTCTCCATGGCGAGCTCCACGCCGTGGTCCGCCTCAACCCGGCGGCGCACTTCGCGCATGACCTCGACGATGTCGGCGGCGCAGCCTCCCTCGTCGGACTGGATGAAGTTCGCGTGCTTGGACGAGACCTCCGCCGAGCCGATCCGGAGGCCCCTGGCGCCTGCGGACTCTATGAGGGCGCCCGCCGCGGCGTGCTCGGGGTTCGTGAACACCGACCCCGCGTTGCGACCCCCAGGCTGGTTGGCCCGTCGCCACTGAACTATCTCGGCCAGCTCTCGCCGGGCCGCCGACCGGTCCCCATATCTCAACTGGAGCTTTATGGACGCCACCACCTGGTGATTGGCGATGCTGCTGGAGCGGTAGCCGAGATGGAGGTCTGCGGCGGCGCGCACAGCCGCACCCCCCCGATGAAGGTCGACCACGACGGCGTCGACCAGCGACTCCGACATGTCCGAGCCGTGGCCGCCCGCGTTCATGCGGACCGCTCCGCCGACGGTTCCGGGAACGCCCACGGCCCATTCGAAGCCGGTCAGGCCCGCACCGGCCGAGGCCCGGGCCAGGACCGGCAGCAGGGCCCCGCCGGAGGCGGTGACCGTCGTGCGATCTATCTCGAATCCCGCCAGTCCACTGCCGAGGGCGACCGCTAGGCCGTCGAAGCCCCGGTCGGCGACCAGCAGGTTGGACCCACGTCCGACCACGAGCACCGGCGTGGGTCCGGTGGCGGCGGCCGAGGCGGAGACGATGGAGGACAGCGTGTCGAGTTCGGCCCGGTCGTTCACGGTGACGAAGAGCTGCGCCGGCCCTCCGACTCGGTAAGTGGTGTGGGGAGCCAGACCGTAGTCGCGCCTCAGCGACGGACCGAGCAGCGAGTCGGCCAGCCTGCGGTCCAGATCGGCCGGCAAGTGCCGCACGGCGGCGGTCATCGGCCCGCCTTCGCCGGCTCAGGCTGCCGGCGGGGCGGACGGGCCCCGAGGCGCTCGATCACCATGTCCGGCACCGACGTGAGGTCGCCGGCGCCGAGCGTCAGGCAGAGGTCGCCGGGGCGCAGCCGGCCCACCAGCCAGTCGGCGACCTCGTCGAGCCGGGGCAGCCACGTCACCGACGACCACGGATGGGCGTCGAGCACCGCGTCGAGCACGACCTTGGATGTCACCCCTGGCCGGGGGGCCTCGCCCGACGGGTAGATCCCGGTGAGCACTAGGTGGTTGGCGTCGGTGAAGGAGTGCGCGAAGTCAGCGCCGATCGATGCGATGCGGCTGTAGCGGTGCGGCTGGAAGACGCACACCACCCTGCGCCAGTCACCGGTGCGGGCCGCGGCGAGCGCCGCGGCGACCTCGCTGGGAAGGTGGGCGTAGTCGTCCACGAACGTGACGCCCGCGACATCGCCGCGGAACTCGAAGCGGCGCGCCACGCCCCCGAATCGGGCCAACGCTCGGGCCGCGTCGTCGAACGAAGCGCCCGCGGCCATTGCCGTCACTGCCGCAGCGGCCGCGTTGCGGGCATTGTGCAGGCCCGGGGTCGGCAGGGTGATGCGTCCCAGTCTGGCCTGCCCGTTGTACAGGTCGAAGGCGGACACGGGCATCTGCAGCGAGACGGCGCTCATGCGGAAGTCGGCGTCGGGGCCGGTTCCGTAGGTCACGGCGCCGGCGGCGGCGCCGAGCCGGGCCGCAACCGGGTCGTCCGCGCACACGACTCGGTGGCGGGCTGAGGCCAGGAAGCTGCCGAAGGCGTCGACGAGGGCGGATGGCGTGCCGTGGTAGGTGTCCAAGTGATCGGGCTCGACGCTGGTCACCACGGCCACCTCGGCGTCGATGGACAGGAAGGTCCGGTCGCTCTCGTCGGCCTCCACCACGAACCATTCGCCGGTGTCCCACATCGCTCCGGTGCCGATCTCGTTGACGTCGCCGCCGATGATGAACGAGGGGTTGAGTCCCGCCTCCCGCAGCGCCAGGGCCAGCATCGAGCTGGTCGTGGTCTTGCCGTGCGTGCCGGCCACCGCGATCGTCCTGCGGCGGGAGGCGATGGCGGGCAGGATCTCGCTGCGACGCACCACGGGGACGCCGCGGCCCACCGCCGCCCGGACCTCGGGGTTGCTGTCGCGGATGGCCGAGGAAATGGCGACCAGGGCGGCGTCGGCGACGTTGGCGGGATCGTGGCCGATGGTGATCGGCACTCCCTCGGCCCGGAGCCTGGCCACCACCGGACCGTCGCGCAGATCCGACCCCGACACCCGGTGGCCCATCGAGCGCAGCACCGACGCGATGGCGCCCATGCCTGCTCCGCCCGCACCCACCACATGGATCGCCTGGGGCACCGAGAGGTCGATGGGACTCACTTGGTGGCCTCCCGCTCGCGCGGGCGCGGCCGGGTCGCGCACCTCTCGGCTAGATCCACCACCGCGCGGGCCGCATCGGGCCGGGCCAGCGCTCCGGCGGCTCCGGCCATGGAGGCGAGGCGATCGGGATCCGCCAGCAGGGCGTCGACCTCCGAGGCGAGGCGGGCCCCGTCGAGTTCGGCGTCGCTGACGATGACTGCCCCGCCGGCCGCGGCAAGCCGGCGGGCGTTGGCGGTCTGGTGATCGCCGGGCGCTCCCGGCAGCGGCACGAGCACCGCCGGCACGCCCACCGAGGCCAGTTCGGCCACCGTGGTGGCGCCGGCTCGGCTTACCACCAGGTCGGCTGCCGCATAGACGGCTGCCATGTTCTCCTCGTAGGCGACCAGGTCGTATGCCGGCGCGCCCTCTCGGTCTGCGGCCCCGCGGCGCGACAGGTCGTCGTAGTCGCGGCGCCCCGCGATGTGGCGGATGTGGAGATCGCCTCGGGCCCCCCACAGCTCCACCGCCCCGGCTACGGCCTCGTTGATTCTCCGGGAGCCGAGGGAGCCTCCGAACACGGCCACGAGGCGGCGCTCGGTGTCCACGCCCAGCGCGGCCCGCGCCGCGGCTCTCCCCGCGGCGCGGTCGGCGGCCAGCACCTCTGTCCGCACCGGGTTGCCGGTCCAGGTGGCGCCGGGCAGGTCGGTGGCCTCGAAGGCGGTGGCTGCGCCCGCCGCGAACCGGCCCAGCAGCCGGTTGGCCAGGCCCGGCACGGCGTTCTGCTCGGCGATCACCAGCGGCACGCGCAGCAGGGCCGCGGCCGCTCCGCAGGCCGCCGAGGCGTAGCCGCCCAACCCCAGGACGACCGCGGGCCGGCGGCGTCTCAGGACGATCACGGCCTGCACGAAGGCCCGGGCGAGTCCGGCCGCGGCGGCCACGTTGGACAGGGCGAGCCTGCGCTGCAAACCCCGTCCCGGCAGCGCGGTGAGTCCGAATCCCGCCTCGACAACCAGCCGGGTCTCGACGCCCCGAGAGCTGCCGACGAAGTGCACGGCCTCGCGGGGAGCGCCCCGTTCGACGATCTCGCGGCCGATGCTGATTCCCGGCAGCACGTGGCCCGCCGTACCGCCGCCGGCGATCACGGCCCAGGTGGCGCCGGAGTGTCCGCTCGCCCGCGGCGGCCGTCGCGACGCTGACACCCTCATCGGATCTGCCTCGCCACGTTGAGCAGCACTCCCATCGCGGCCATGGTCGTCACCAGGGAACTTCCGCCGAACGACAGCAGCGGAAGGGTGATACCGACAACCGGGAACACCGCAACAACGGCGCCGATGTTCAGCGCTGCCTGGAGGATGATCCACGATGTGATGCCCACTGCGAGCAGCATTCCGAAGCGGTCCGGAGCCCTCAGCGCCACGCCCAGGCCCGTGGCCCCGATCACCACGAACAGCAGCACCACGAAAAGCGAGCCGACCATGCCGAGCTCTTCGCCTATTACCGCGAAGATGAAGTCGGTGTGCGCATACGGCAGGAAGCCCCACTTTGCCCGCCCGGAGCCGAGCCCCAATCCCTCGATGCCGCCCGAAGCCATGGCGTGCAGCGACTGGAGTGTCTGGTAGCCGTTGCCGAAGGGGTCTTCCCAAGGGTCGATGAAGCCCAGTATGCGCGCCCTGCGCCAGGGAGAGTAGGCGATCAGCAGTGCGGACAAGCAGGCTCCGACCATGCAGGCCAAGGCCAGGTGGGACAGCCGCGCGCCCGCGAAGTACAGCATCGCGACGGCCACGCCGGCAATCAGGAGGCTCGCTCCAAGATGGGGTTGCATCATCAGAAGCGCAGCCATGAGCCCTGTTAGCGCGAGGACAGGCTGGAGGGTGGACCGAGTGTCCTCCATGGGCCGCTCGGGCCGAGAAAGCAGATCCGCCACGAAGACCACGAAAGCGAGCTTGGCCGCCTCCGACGGCTGGAAGACGATCGAGCCCACCCCGAGCCAGCGCCGGGCGCCGTTGGCGCTGAGACCCACGCTGGGCACGGCAGTGAGTGCCAGCAGCAGCAGGGACGCGCCCATGCCCAGAGCTGCGGGTCGCCGCCAGCGGTGGTAGTCCACCCGCAGCAGCGCAAGCACCGCGACCGCGCCGACGGCGAGCCACCTGGCCTGGCTCTTGAACAGAGACCACGCTGAGTCTGTGCCGGACAAGCTGGGAGCCGCCGTGGCCGACAGCGCCATGACCAGGCCCAGCAGAGCTAGCGCGGCCACGGCCATGAAGAGAACCAGGAACAGGCCGGTGCGCCGGCCCATCGGGGGCCGCGGGCCGCTGCCGTCGGGCTGCGCTCTGGCCGCCGCGTGCCGGGATCGCGCCTCGAGCTGCGCCTGCCGGCGACCCCGGGAGTGTCTGGTCGCGATCATGACGGCATCGCCGGGCAGCCGGCTCGCAGCGCGAGCTCCCTCACTAGGCGGGCGAAGTCCTCGCCACGCGCCGCGTATCCCGAGTAGCGGTCGAAGGAGGCACAGGCGGGCGAGAGCAGCACGGCCGAGCCCGGCACCGCCGCGGAGGCGGCCAGCTCCACGGCCTCGCCCATGTCGCCCGCGACGAGCACCGGCCGCTCGGCCGCGAAGACCTCGGCCACCTCGGCGGCTGCCTCGCCGAAGGCCACCACGCAGCTCAGCCTGTCGACCGCGTCGAGCAACTTGCTGAGATCGAGGCCCTTGTTGCGGCCGCCCGCGATCAGCACGGCCGCCTCGAAGCCCCGCACCGCAGCGACCGTGGCGTGGGGAGTGGTTGCCTTGGAGTCGTCGTAGTAGGCGACACCGCCGATACAGGCCACCATCTGCACTCGATGGGCGCCCGGCTCGAACGAGCAGAGGGCCTGGCCCAGCCCCTCCACCGTTGCGCCCACTGCGGTTGAGGTGGCCGCAGCCGCCAGAGCGTTGGCGATGTCGTGGGGCATGGTCCGGCGCAGATCCCGCACCGGAATCACGGGCCCCAGGGGGCCGGTCAGCACCTCGGTGTGGCGGTGCCAGTCGGCTGGGCCCTCCTGCGCGAACGTCCAAGCGTCGCGGCCGTCGGGAAGGTGGCCCATGACGGTCGGATCCAGCCGGTTGGCGATCGCGGTCGCGCCCGGCGGCAGGCATTGCCACAGCCGGGCCTTGGCCGCCTCGTACGAGGCCAGGTCGCGGTGGACGTCGAGATGGTCGGGAGCGAAGTTGAGCCAGCATGCCGCCTGAGGCTCGAAGCAGCGGCTGTGGGCGAGGCGGAACGACGACGCCTCGACCACGAACACCTCGACGTCGGCCCGCTCGATCGCGGTCACGAGGGGGAGGTCGTTGTTGCCCGCAGCCACCGAGGGCACGCCCGAGAACCTCAGCGCGGCCACCGCCATCTCGGTGACGGTGGTCTTGCCGCTGGTTCCGGTCACGGCCGCGATGGGCCGTGAGTCCCACGCTCTGGCCAGGTCGAGCTCGCTGGCTGTGGGCACGCCGCGTGCGGAAGCCGCGGCCAGCGCCCGGTGGTGCTCGGGCAGGCCCGGGGTTGGGATCATGGCGTCGGCGGACCGCACCAGTTGGTCGAGGCGGCTGTTGTCGGGGGCGATCTCCAGTTCCAGGCCGAGTGCGTCCGCCTCGGCAGTCGCAGTTGTGTCGGGACCGTCGTCGAAGGCCGCCACCGTGTGACCCCTGGACACGAGCGCCCGGGCCACTGCCCGGTTGGTTGCGCCAAATCCGGCGAGCAGGATCGATGTGGGCACCTCGGCCAGTGCGGTGGTGGCTGTGGGGCTCACGGGGTGAGCCTCGAGATCGAGTCCACGATGCCGGAGTTGACCGCGTCTCCGTAGAACAGTCCCAGTCCCAGGCCGGTGCACAGGCCCGACAAGATCCACAGGCGGATGATGACAGTGGTCTCCGGCCAGCCCCGCAGCTCGAAGTGGTGGTGCAGGGGTGCCATGCGGAACAGCCGGCGGCCGAAGCCACGGAACGAGACGATCTGCATGATCACCGACAGCGTCTCGATGACGAAGAGCCCGCCGATGATGGGCAGCAAGAGCGCGGTGTTGGTGGCCAAGGCCAGCGCAGCCAGGCCGCTGCCGAGCGCCAGCGAGCCGGTGTCGCCCATGAATATGCGTGCCGGTGCGGCGTTCCACCACAGGAACCCGATGATCGCCCCCACCATGGCCGCGCTAACGACGGCGAGGTCGAGGGCGTGGGCCACTTGGTATGACTGGTAGTGGTCGAACTGCCAGAAGCCGATGATCATGAACGCGCCGTAGCCGACCCCGCTGGCCCCGGCCGCCAGACCGTCGAGTCCGTCGGTCAGGTTCACCGCGTTGGTGGTGGCGATGATGAGAAGGATGGCCCATATCGACCAGCCCGCCCTTCCCAGCTCTAGGCCGGGGCTGTCGAAGCGGGTGAAGGAGACGGTGGTGTGGGCCGACGTGAACTCCGTCATGGCCCAGGCGAACCCGATGCCGACGGCCAGCAGCCCGATGATCTTGGTCTTCTTGTTCAGACCGAGGTTGCGCGCCGCCACGACCTTGATCCAGTCGTCGAGCAGGCCCACCAGCCCGGCCGCGATGATGGTGAGCATCACGATGATGCCGGTCCGGGTGTAGATGCCGCCGACGACGTCGCTGACCACGTATCCGGCGGTGGCGGCGAAGACCACGGCTATGCCGCCCATCGTGGGCGTGCCCGACTTGACCCGGTGCTCCTGGGGGCCGTCGTCACGGATGGGTTGGCCTATCCCGTAGTGCACGAGCAGGCGGATGAGGATCCAGCACCCCAGCAGGGACACGAACATGGCGATGCTGCCCGCGAGCAGCAGGCGGATCACCGCTCGGCCTCCGGGGGGGCGCAGGCCGCCAGGCGCGCGATCTCCTCGCTGACCACGTCCCGGTCGTCGAATGGCAGCCGGTCGCTCCCGACGGTCTGGCTGGTCTCGTGACCCTTGCCTGCGATCAGCACCGTGTCGCCCCGGCGGGCCGTGGACACTGCGTGCCGCAGCGCGAGGCGCCGGTCGGCGTCGCGCCGGTCGGGAGTCCGGCCCATGCCGGCGACGATCTCGGAGATGATCTGCTCGGGGTTCTCCGAGCGGGGGTTGTCGCTCGTGACTATCACTCGGTCCGCCAGTCTGTCCGCGGCGGCGCCCATCTCCGGGCGTTTGCGGCGGTCGCGGTCGCCTCCGGCCCCGAACACCACGGTGAGGCTGCGCTCGGTCAGGCTCCGAGCAGCCTGCAGCACGGCCGCGAGGCCGTCCGGGGTGTGGGCGAAGTCGATGATGACCGCGAAGTCCTGCCCGGCCTGCACCGACTCGAACCGGCCGGGCACCGGCGCGGCCTCCGCCAGGCCCGTCGCGGCCACGGCCGGATCCACGCCGAGAGCGGCGGCCACCTCCGCGGCCAGCACGGCATTGGCCCGGTTGAACGCTCCCCCCAACGGCAGCGTCACCGCCTGGCCGCGCCAGCGGAAGGTGCTTGAGCGGGCGTCGGCATCGACGACCTCGATCTTGCGCTGGTCCACCTCGATCACGGGCACCTCCGATGCCGCCACCGCCGCGAGGCGGCGTCCCCAATCGCTGGTGACGTCCACGACGGCCGTCTCGGTGAGGCCGCTCGTGAACAGCCCGGCCTTGGCGGCGAAGTAATCGTCCATCGATCCGTGGTAGTCGAGGTGGTCGTGGCCGAGGTTGGTGAACGCGGCCACCCGGAACCGGCATCCGTCCACGCGGTGCTGCACGAGCCCGTGGGAGGAGACCTCGATGACGGCCGCGCTAGCGCCCCGGCGCAGGGCATGGGCCAGAGCGCGCTGCAGGTCGGTGGCCTCGGGAGTGGTCAGGGTGCCCGTGAGCGTGCCGATCTCGGCCGCGTCGCGCCCTGCGGCCCCCAGCAGTCCGGCGACCAGGCGGACCGTCGTCGTCTTGCCGTTGGTGCCGGTGACGCCGGCCAAGTCGAGCCGCCGGCCGGGATGGCCGTGAACCGCCGCCGCGGCTGGGCCCACGGCGCGGCGCACCGACTCCACCACCAGGCAGGGCACTCCCGCAGGCACGGGGCGCTCCACGAGCAGCCCGACCGCCCCGGCGGAGACAGCCTCGCCTGCGAATCGGTGGCCGTCGTCGACCGCGCCGGGGATGCACGCGAACAGCACGCCGGGTTCCACGAGCCGGCTGTCGTGCTCGACGTCGTGTACCTGGGGCGAGGCCATCGACGCCGGGTCCTCGGCGCGGTTCGGGCCGTCGAGCGCGACCATGTCGGCTCCCAGCGCGCCTGCCAGCTTGCCGAGGCTGATCATGTCTGGGCCTCGTCGTGGCCGCCCGCACCGCCGTCTCCGCCCAGTTCCGGCTGGGCTCCGGTAGTCGTGGGCGGCATCGTCGCGGGCTCGGCTCGGCGACGCTCCCCTGGCTCGGTGTCGAGCTCTGCGGAGACGCGCAGCTGGCGCAGCGCGTACTCTGCGATCTTGCTAACGGTGGGCGCGGCCAGCCGTCCCCCCGATATGCGGTCGCCCTTGGGCTGGTCGATCACGACGAGCACGACGAGGGCCGGGCCGTCGTCGTTGCTCACGATCCCCGCGAAAGTGGCGGTGTGGTGACGGCCGATCAGCTCGTCGCTCTCGTTCAGGCACTCGTAGCCCACGTCGCACGGCTGCCACGCCGTGCCGGTCTTGCCGGCCACCGAGAAGCCCTCCACGGCGGCCTTCCGGCCGGTTCCGGACCGCACCACCGATTCCAGTATTCGCATCAGCGTCGACGCCACCTCCGAGCTGAGGATGCGCACCGGCGCCGGTTCGGCCGCTCCGGAGAGACTGGCACCGTCGTCGATGAGCCGCAGTGGCACCAGCACCCCGTCGTTGGCGATCGTGTTGTATACGTGCAGCATCTGCAGCGGCGTCACTGCCAGCCCCTGGCCGATCGCCATGTTGGGCAGGCTGAGTCCGTTCCAGCGGCTCAGCGGAGGCACGATTCCCGTCGATTCGCCCTTGAAGTGGAGCGCGGTGCGAGCACCGAGACCGAACATCCGGATGGTCTGGTGCAGCCGCTCCTCTCCGGCCAGTTGAGCCATTCTGATCGTTCCGATGTTCGACGACCGGGTCACTATCTCCGTGGGAGTCAACCTCACGTCCCCATGAGTCGGTGAGTCCTCGAAGCGATGCTCCCAGATGGTGAGGTACGACGGCACGTCTATCGCAACGTGCTCCGACACCGCCCCACTCAACAGCGCCGCGGCTGCGGTCACCGGCTTGAAGACCGAGCCGGGCTCGTAGGCCCAGGTAGCGGCCAGATTGTGCCGGGTGCAGTTGACGATGCCGTCGGATCCCCGGGCCACGTTGGCCATCGCGACTATCTCCCCGGTGGCGGGAAGCGAGACTAGGGCCACCCCGGAGGCCGCGCCGGCCGCGGCCACGACGTCGAGCAGCATCGACTCGGCCTGGAACTGGATGTTGCGGTCCAGGGTCACGGTAATGTCTTGTCCCACTGTCGGTGCGGTCACCTCCTGGCGGCCGCCGGGAATGGTGGTTCCGTCTACTCCCACCTCCTTCATCATGCGACCGGGAATGCCCGACAGGTGCTCGTTGTGGGTCTCCTCGATGCCACTCATCCCCACATGGTCGATGTTGACGCGCCCGACCGCGGCCAGCGCGGAGCAATCGCCGTTGGGATGCTCGCGCCGGGGCTCGGAGATGACCCTGACGCCGACGATTCCCAGGTCGCTCACCTGTTCTCCAACCTCCGGATCGATCTGCCGGACGACGTAGCGAAACGCGCCCTCGCCCTGCAACTTCCCAAGCAGTGCGGAGGATTCGATCCCCAGAATCTCGGAAAGGGCCTCGGCGGCTCCGTGCGGGTCTTCGATGATGCGGGGATCGGAAACGACGGTCGCGGCCGGCAGCGACAGGGCGATAGTCCGGCCGTTGCGGTCGACCACCGTGCCGCGGGGCGCAGGCACGGTCATCTTGTCGAGAGGGATGGCCACCTCCTCCAGGATCCGCTGGTCGGGAGTGGCCTGAACGTCGACGATGCGGTAGACGAGTCCCCCCAGCGCGAGCAGCAGCATCACCAGCACCGTCACGACCCGGCCTCGGCCCACGAGCGGGCGCCCCGTGATGGAGCTGACTGCGCCCGCGGAGCCCCAGCGGCTCGGATGCCGTGCCGACGCGTTCGAGCGCGGCCCTGCCGGCGTCACTCGGCGGACCTCCCGGCGGCAGCGGCTCCCGGGGCCTGGATCGAGCCGGCCGGATTGTCGGGATCAGCCGGATTGTCGGGATCAGTATGAGAGGGCGGCTGGAAGCCCGATGACTCCAGGCTGAAGGGGTCGGCGGCCGGCGGCGGCAGGAGATCGGGCCCGACCGGGGTGAGGACGACTAGCTCTGCCGCCGGGACGAGTCCGACGGAGCGCGCGTGGTCAGCCAGGCCCTCTGGGGAGTCGAGGTAGGCGATCTCCGCCTGCAGTTGGTCGATCCGCTCCCGGCGCTGCTGGTTGTTCTCGATGAGATCGTCGAGGGAGGCCTGGTTCTCTACGAGCACCGCGTGCAGCGCGGCGAGGGCCAGGCACACTGCGAACATGCCCAGGGCCAGCAGGGTGCCGACGTCGGAGATGGACCGCCGTGTGGCCACGGGCGCCTCGGCGACCTTGAGCTCTTGCGACTTCCGCTCGGGCCTCGCCGCGGGCGTGCCTGGTGCCCGCTGCGTCGCGCGCGCTTGAGAATGGGGTGCCATCAGACATCCTTGATGAGGCGTTCCACAGCCCGCAGTCGCGCCGCTCCCGACCGGTGGTTGGCGGCCTTCTCCGACTCCGTCGGGGTGCGGGCCCGCCGTCCCAGGAGCCGGACGGTGGCCTCGGGGCCTGGTGCGGGCGGCAGGCCCGGCCGCGGCGGCGGGGATTCGCCGGCGGCGCGTCTGAAGACCGACTTGACGATCCGGTCCTCGCCGGAGTGGTACGACAGCACGGCGCAGCGCCCGGCACCGACCAGACGCTCGATGGCGCCGGTGAGGGCTCCTTCGAGCATCTCCAGCTCACCGTTCACCTCGATTCTCAGGGCCTGGAAGGTGCGCCGGGCGGGATGGGACCGCCGGCGCGCCGGAGCGGGGACGGCCCCTGCCACGATTCTGGCGAGCTCAGCGGTGGTGGCGACGGGCCGCTGGGCGACGATGGCGGCCGCGATCCGGCGGGCGTGCCGCTCGTCGGCGTTGCGGCGAAGGATGGCGGCGAGGGCTCGCTCATCGGTGCCGTTGACAATGTCGGCGGCGGTGACACCGGTAGCGGGGTCCATGCGCATGTCGAGGGGACCGTCGAGCCGGTAGCTGAAGCCGCGTCCGGGTCGGTCGAGCTGGGCCGAGCTGACCCCGAGGTCGAACAGGCAGGCAGAGACCTCGGTCTCTCCGATGTCGTCCAGAACCGCGCCGAGCGCATCGAACCGCGCCTGGCGCAGCGTCACTCGGTGGCCGTGGCCGGCGAGGCGCCCACCTGCGGCCCGCAGGGCCTCAGGATCCCGGTCGAGGCCCACCAGGCGCATATTCGGGAGGTGGTCCAGGAGCGCCGCCGCGTGGCCTCCGCCCCCGATTGTGGCGTCGACGACAGTTCCCTCGGGCACCGCGCCGAGCACCTCGACGACCTCGCGGCACATCACCGGCTCGTGGTAGTGGGCGGACCGGCAGGCTCCGGTCCCGCCACTCATGGCCGGCAGGGCCACAGCATGCCCGGCAGGCCGGTTGGCGATCCGCCCCCCGGCACGCGGGCCTGGCCGCGCCCGGTCATCTGCAGTTCCCCGACCGACGGCGCACGTCGGGATTTCTCCCCCGATCGAGCTAATGGCAAGCAGGCGGAGTACGGGTCTTCCATCTGCCAATCGGGGAACTGCACATGACCGGGCGAGTCTTCGAAGACTGCCGCGGCCTTCGTGGTCTTGGTGGTTGGGGTGGTCTTGGTGGTTGGTGTGGTCTTGGTGGTTGGTGTGGATTCGGAGGGGCGGGGCCGTGTGGGACGCGGGTCTCTGCGGGTGTGGTGCTGCCGGGTCGGTCCGGCCGCCGGCGAGCCGCGGAGGGCTGCCGTCAGCCACTGGCGATCCCCCGCCCGTGGGTTATGGCCTCGGCCAGTCGCTCGGTTCCCACGGACTGCACCTCGGTCCATCGATCGGGATTCCAGATCTCGATGCGCTGGATCATTCCCGTGACGATCACCTTGCGTTCGAGTCCTGCCCCGGCTCGCAGATGGGGCAGGATCCGCATGCGCCCCTGCGCGTCGGGAACAACAAAGTCGGCCTGGGCCGCGAAGCTTCGCAGCGCGTTGATGTCCACCTGATCCTTGCCCACCTGCGACCGGAGCTCGTCGGCGGTGTGCGCGAACTCGTCGAGCGGCAGGATGCCCACACAGGAGTCGAGCGCCGTCATGTAGGCACCGTCGGCCAGGTGGCTGCGGAACGCCGAGGGTAGGATCAGCCTGCCCTTGCCGTCGAGCGTGTGCTCGTGGACGCCGACGAACAACGTGCGATGAGTGGCCATGGTCGGCGCTCACGCCCTTGGTCCGAGGTGGGTTCGTCCGAGGTGGGTTCCAGAGCGGCGCAACGGTGGTGGGACCGCCCGTCCACATCGAGCCGATGCCCTCACCGGTGCACCACCAATGACTCCCCTATGCTCCACAGCGAACCATAATACTCTTTTTCCCACCACCTGGCAAGTCTAAGGAGCAGAAACCCCGTCCTCGGGGGCCGACCGGCGCCCGCCACTGGGTCGCCGGGACCGGCGATGCCTTCTGGGGGGCTGACCCCCGCCGCGCGGCGGGGGTCAGCGCGGACCCTGTAGCGCCTGGATCAGGGCTCCCGTCAGATCAGCCTGGGCCGTCCGGACGGCACCGCAGCGGCTCGCCAGGACCGCTCGACCCGCGGACCGTTCGGCAGGTGTGAGGTCCAGCAGCCCCAACTCGTCGAGTCCGTCGTCGGCAACTGTCGCTCTGGGATCCCCATCACCGGGCTCGATCCGGGCCGCAGTCTGGATGCGCACCCGGTCCCGGCTACGGCGCTGGCTGACGCCCACCACCTTGCGACCGCCTACAAACACCTCGCCGGGACCTGCGCCCGCGAAGCACACCAGCCTCCCCCACCGGTCGGCGACGAGCCGGCCGGTGTGGACCGAGCAGGGCGCCGCGACGAGCTCCGCCACCACCGACGCCCACAGCCGGCCCGCCCAGCGCGCTGCCAGAGCCACATCGTCATTCCAGAGCGGGTCCCCGGCGGCCACGAAGAAGTCCACCCAGATCTGGCGCCCGGGCCGCAGCAGCACCGCTCCGCCGCCACTGCGCCTTCGCAGCACCTCGACGCCCTCGATGGCGGCCCGGCGCTGGTCGATCGCGTCGGCTTTCTGAGTGCTGCCCAGCACGAGGCCCGGCCCGTCCACGCGGTGGATCCTGGCCAGCCGCAGCGTGTCCGGCGGGGGCTCATCCGACCCAAGAAGGTCGGAGACCGAGCCGTTCAAGTGCTCAACGGTCCAGGCACGAGTGCCGCGCCATGGCGCCTCGACTCCGGCTGGGGCGCGACCAGCCGGCTCGCCGCGCGGGCTCACGCGGTGCGAAGGTCGCTTCCGGTTCTCAAGTACGGCGTCCACACCTCGGGAACCCCTCCCGCGGCGATCTCGACCCAGGTCGACGGTTGCGGTGGCTCGGGCCGCCGGCGCAGCATCATCCCGCTCTCGCTGGGAAGGCGGTCGCGCTTCTTGGCGTTACATCGGCGGCAGGCCGCCACCACGTTCTCCCAGGTGTGCTGCCCGCCCCGGCTGCGGGGCAGGATGTGATCCATCGTCTCGGCCCGCGCACCGCAGTACTGGCAGGCCTCGCGGTCTCGCGCGAACACGGCTCGCCGGTTCGGGGAGCGGTGCCGGGGGCGGGGCACGTTCACATAGTGGCTGAGCCGCACCACCGAGGGCACCTCCACCGACCTCCGCTCGGACCGGAAGGCGCATCCGGTGGCATGCAGCATCTCGACCTTCTCGGCCAGCACCAGGCACACGGCGCGGCGCGCGCTCACCACTGCGAGCGGCTCGAAGGTCGCGTTGAGAACGAGCACGCCGGACATCGGGGGCAGGCTAGCCGTCTGCCGCTGACTTGATCAGAGGCCGAGCCTCTGGCGCCCGTCTTGGCGATGCGGCTCTATCGGGATCGTCGTGGTCTGCTCCGGCGGTCCTGGGCCCTGCACCACTCCAGCCACACCACCACGTCGGCGGGCGAGGGGGCCTGGGCGGGATCCCCGTACATCGTCTCGGACCGGAAGCGCACGAGGTCCGGCTGCGGCAGGGGCACGAACGGAGGCCGGCGCCACCAGCGGTCCGGGGCGAAGCGGACCAGCTGAGCCACCGCGGTCGGCCACAGTCGGGGCCTTGCCGCCACCGCCCGGGCCGACTGCAGCGCCAACCTGCCTGCCGGCATCATGCCCACGGCGGCAGCGTAGCCGGGCCCGGCGCGGCGCCTTGGGGGCAGCGTGCCGCTGGGCCCCTTGGCGGAGAATCCGCAGCGGTACGCTTGCCCGGCGATGGCTCACTTCGACGAGCAGTTCAAGCTGATCCTCCAGAACATGGAGCTCGCCGTCAAGGGCAAGCCCGAGGTCATCGGGCATCTCATCCTGGCCTTGGTGAGCGGTGGGCACGTGCTCATCGAGGACGTGCCGGGGGTGGGCAAGACCAGCCTGGGCAAGGCGTTGGCCCGCAGCATCGACGTCAGCTTCGGCCGGATCCAGTTCACTCCGGACCTGCTGCCCGTCGACATTACGGGAACGTCGGTGTTCAATCGCGCCACCGGATCGTTCGATTTCCGGCCCGGGCCGGTGTTCTCGAACATCGTCCTGGCCGACGAGATCAACCGCGCCTCGCCCAAGGCCCAGTCGGCCCTGCTGGAGGCCATGGGCGAGCAGCAGGTCACGATCGATGGCGTGACCAGGATCCTGGAGTCTCCATTCACGGTGATTGCCACCCAGAATCCGCTCGAGTACGAGGGCACGTACCCCCTGCCCGAGAGCCAGATGGACCGCTTCCTCATGCGCCTGAACGTTGGCTACCCGGACCCCGTGTCCGAGGACTCGATCCTGGTCTCCAGGGGCGCTCAAGAGCCCGTAGACCTCATCGGGCCGGTCGCGGACGCGGCCGTGGTGCGGTGGATGTCCGACCGGCTCGATGAGGTGCATGTCTCGGGGCCCCTGCGTGCCTACCTGCTCGACGTGGCCGGTGCCACGCGGCGCCATCCCGGCCTGTCGCTGGGTCTGTCACCCAGGGGAGTGCTGGCCGTGCTGAGGGTGGCGCGCGCCAGGGCCGCCTCGCTGAGCCGCGACTTCGTAACCCCCGACGACATCAAGGCGCTCGCGCCCGTCATGCTGCCGCACCGGCTCCTGGCCAAGCCCGACAGCCGTGTGCGGGGTCTGCGCTCCGCCGACATCGTCACCGAGATCATCGACTCTGTGCCCGTGCCCCGCATGGGGCGGTGACGTGCCCACGGGGACCGGCTGGAGGCTGCTGGCATGCGGCATCGTCACAGTCGTCGGGGGCAGAGCCTTCGGGGTCCTCGAGTTCTACGTGATCGGGGCCACCGCCGCCTCGGCAGTGGTGATCGCGCTGGCGGTGCGGCTGGCCCACCCGTCCCGCCTGTCGTTCAGCCGTCGGGTGTCGTCGGAGATGGTGGCGGTCTCCGAGCCGGTGGAGGTGACGCTGGAGGTCTCGAATCGGGCCAGACTGCCGTCCCCGACGGTTCGCGTCGGCGAGCAGGTGAGCGGCGCGGCCGGCATGCGCTTCAGCATGGCCCCAGTGCCCGGCGGCTCGACCGCGGTCACAAGCTACCGCCTGCAGCCCGCGCGCCGAGGCGTGCTGGAGATCGGCCCGACGGTCTTCAGCGACATCGACGGCCTCGGACTGGCGCAGCGGCGACACATCTTCGGTAGGCGCACGCGCGTCATCGTGCATCCGCCGATCGAGACGCTGGTGTCGCCTCGCCTGCCCGTCGGTGGAGCCCTGTCGCTGCCCAGCGACTATCGTCGCCGGTCGCTCGGGCTCGAGAGCGCGGAGTTCGACGTCCTGCGCCCGTATGTGGAGGGCGACGACCTCCGTCACATCCACTGGCGCTCGACGGCGCGACTCGACGAGTTCATGGTGCGGCGGTTCCAGCCGGCCCGCCCGGGTCGCCTGACGGTGATCATCGACACCCGTCCCCCGGGAGATCTCTCGACCGTGCAGGATCGCACCACCTCGGTGGCCGCGTCCATCGCCTGCGCGGTGCTCCGCTCCGGCGACGAGGCGCAGATCCTCACGACCGACGGGCGCGGGACCCCGCTGCTGACCCACTGCTCCGAGGTCGGCGCGGCGCTCGAGTTCCTGGCCCTGCTGGAGGGCGGGCGGCCCGAGATCGACGTCGAGCCAGTCGAGGGGGGATCAGTCGTCGTGGCCGTCTCGGCCTTGCCTGACGCCATCGACGACGACAGCGCCCGCCATGACCTGGCCCAGCGATTGGAGGCCTCGCTGATCATCACCTACGGCACCGGACATCGACGGGTCGCAGCCCCGGCCGCCGATCGCGAGGGCGGCTGGATCCACCTGACCGGCCCCGGCCAGCTACCGGGCTTGTGGCGGGTGCCCGCGCTGGCCCGCCGCGGGGTCGCAGCATTGGCATGATCATGGCCGACGGGCCGGCCGCGGCAGCGCGGGTCGGCGTCCCCGCCACAGGCCCGGTAGCCGGCGGTGGCGGCAGCTACGACTGGCCGGCGGAGGCGGCGCTGGCGACGGTGACCGTCGTCGTCGCGGCGGGGATGTCGCGGTTGTTCACCGACTCATCGTTTCTGCGCGACGTGCTGGCGCTGGCTCTAGCCGCTCACGTGGTTGCCGTGGCGGCACGCCGAGTGGGGCTGCCCACCATTGGTGCCGCGCTGCTCAGCGTCGCCTGTTTCGCCATCACGGCCACAGTGCTGCTCTACACCGAGACGGCCTGGTTCGTTCTGCCCACCGCCGACACCGTCTCGTTGGCCCTCGATCATCTGGTGGACGGCTGGGACGTGGTGAACGCCGGCCCTGCGCCGGTGGCGCCGGTACCGGGCCTGGTCCTGTCCGCGGGCGCTGCGCTGGGGTTGTGCGCGTTCCTGGCCGACGCGGCCGCCTTCCGGTTGAGTTCTGCAGGGTGGGCGGTGGCCCCCGCGGCCAGCGTCTATGGGTTCACGGCCGCGGTCGGGACCGGCGACGCCGCAATCCTTTACGGGATGCTCTGCTGCGTCGCCATCGGATTGACGATGGTCGCCCTGTGGCTCCGCAACCGGCGGGCCGATGCGTGGGTCGAGTCCGTGCCGGGCCGCGGCACCCGGGCCATGGCCCGCGCCGCGGGCGCCGCTCTGCTGCTGGCGGTAGCGGCCGGCGCGGTCGCCGGTCCGTCGCTGCCCGGCGCGCGGGCTGAGCCGTGGGTCGATCTCGAGAGACTCGAAGTCACGGACGCTGCGCCCTGGGTCGACATCGCGCCCCCCGATCCGGAGCCGTGGGCCGATTTCGGCTCGGTCGAGGGAGCCGGGTCTGCGTCGCTGTTGGGGCCCGTTGAGGGTGCACGGGTTCTTGTCAGTCCCCTGGTCCAGGTTCGGAGCCGTCTCATCGAGCTGCCCGAGGAGGAGCTCTTCACTGTGGCCGTGCCCGAGGATCAGCGCCAGTATTGGAGGCTGACGTCCCTCGACGAATTCGACGGCGACGCGTGGAGGGCGCGCTCGCAGTACGAGGACGCCTCCGGACCGCTCGCGGCCACCCTCGACCCGTCGGCGGGGGCCTCGCTCCAGCAGACCGTGATGCTCACAGGGCTCGGCAACTCCTACCTGCCGGTCGCCTACGAACTTCGCCGGGTCATCGACGACGGCGGGGCGGCCATGGAGTACGAGGCCTACTCGGGCTCGCTCATAAAGGGCCGCCGTGCCGCGCTCGAGGGACCTGGTCGATTCTCCTATGTGGTGGACTCGGCCGTGCCCGCGATCGGAGACCCTGACCGGCTTCGCCGGTCTGAGACGGCGATGCTGGAGGAGGGCTTTCTGGCCGCCAACACGCAGTTGCCCGACGACGTGCGGGATCTTGTTCGGGCCGAGACGGAGCGGATCACATCGGACGCCCGTTCCGACTACCACCGGGCCCTGCAGCTGCAAGACTACTTCCGGCTTGACGGCGGCTTCCGCTACGACCTGCAGGTTCATGCCGCGGGCGGAGTCGAGAGCCTCGAGGAGTTCTTGTTCGAGGTGCGGGCCGGCTATTGCCAGCAGTTCGCGTCGGCCTACGCGGCCATGGCCCGCAGCATCGGCCTCCCGACCCGGGTTGCGGTCGGGTTCACTTGGGGCGATTGGGACTCAGAGCGCGGTGTCGACGGGGCCTATGTCGTGCGGGGCGAGCACGCCCACGCCTGGCCCGAGGTGTTCTTCGCGGGCACGGGCTGGGTCCGGTTCGAGCCGACGCCCGGCAGGGGCGCTCCCGGGGACTTCGCCGTCACCGGCCATGTCGCCGATCAGGCGGGCCGGGGTTCGGGTGCGGCCGCGGGCAGCCCGGATGAGGGTCTCGAGCTCTCGGAGACGCCCGGGCAGTCCGGCTCAGCGGCACCGGATACGCCGGGACTTGTTGGGGACGACTCCGACGAGCGCTCGGGACTTGCCCGCCGATCGGAGCCTTCCGCCGACGCGGGGCCCGGGGACTCCGCAAGGCCGGGCCTGGTGCTGCCGGCCGTCCTCGCGCTGGCCGCTGTGGGGTCGGCTGCGGGGATGGTGCCGGTGCTTCGGCGGCTGCGATGGCGCAGGCACAGAGATCGGCTCGCCCGCGATCCTGCCGGTCTGATCGATTTCTGGTGGACCAACACGCTCGACGCTCTGGCGTTGGTCCGGCTCGGTCCCCGGCCCTTCGAGACGCCGCTGGAGCTTGCCCGGCGGGTGGTGTCGGTCCGTCCCGCGGTGGGGCCCTTACAGGAGTTGGCCGTTCTCGCCACGCACGGCCGCTACGCCCGCGAGACGCCTCCGTCGATGGCGGTCCGGGCCGGCGTGGTGGCGTCGCTGGTTGCCGGCGCCTGCCGTCGCCAGGCGAGCCCCCTCAGCCGGCTCGCGGCGGCAGTCGATCCGTCGACGTGCTTCACTCGGCGCCGGCGCGGGTAGCACTGCAGCCGGGCCGCCGGCACTGGAGCGCGGTCAGCGCGGGCCGCCGGCGTTGGAGCGCGGTCAGCGCGGTCAGCCGGCGTTGGAGCGCGGTCAGCGCGGTCAGCCGGCACTGGAGCGCGGTCAGCGCGGTCAGCCGGCGTTGGAGCGCGGTCAGCGCGGTCAGCGCGGGCCGCCGGGCTCAGTTGCCGTTGCGATTGTCGCGGTCGAAGCGTTCCCGCATGCGGGAACCGGCCCCGCCGACGACGTGGCGGAATCCACCGCCCCGCGTCGACTGCGTCATCTGACCCAGACCGGCCCGGCCCGCTCGGCGCGCGTTGTGCTCCAGGAACAGCAGCGAGCCGAGCATCACCAGGAATCCGGCGAACGACAGCAGGTACGACACCGACAGCAGCCAGACCATGATCACGATGCCGGCCAGAAGGCCGAGCGCAGCCCACTTGATGTTGCGGAACGCGTGAGTGTAAACGGTGGTCTCGGCCACCTCGCGGGCCAGCGCCGGATCGCTCTCGTAGAGGTGCGACTCGATCTCGCTGAGAATGCGCTGTTCGTCCTCCGACAACGGCACGTCATCACCTCCGGCACCCTTGGCTCCGCAGCCGTGCGTGTCCGCTCCGACGATAGCCGGAATCTGGAGCAACTGCGCCGCCCGCCTGGCCTCTTGTCAGCCCGACCCGGCGTCGCCGGCATCGGGGCCCCAGCGTTGGTCCGCGTCGGAGGGAGACCGCAGGCCCCTGCCGCTACCGATGGCAGCCGCCGGGCCTATGGCCGACGCGCCGAAACGGTTCCGTATCTGGTCGGCCACGCGTTCGGCCGCGTCGTGGACCTGAGGTCCGTCCTCGAAGGAAAGCTGCCGGGCGGCGGCGTCGACCAGGCCCGAAGCCGCCACTCCCAGTAGCCGCACGCCCGGCGCGGTGTCGATCCGGAAGAGAAGATCGCGGGCTGCGGCCATCACGTCGTGGGCCCCGTCGGTGGGATCGGGCAGCGTCACCGACCGGGTGATGGTCCTGAAGTCGCCGAAGCGCAGCTTCAGCGTGATGGTGCGGGCCTGGACGCTCGAGGCTCTCAGCCGCCGGGCCACGGCATCGGCCAGCCGAGTCGCCTCGGCTTCGAGCTCGGCGCCTGTGTGCAGGTCCCGGGGGAAGGTCGCCTCGTGGCTGATCGAGCGCGGCAGGCGGTTCACCACTACCGGCCGGTCGTCGATGCCGTTGGCCAGCCGGTGCAGATGGCGACCGGCGGCCGCGCCCAGCGCGGCGACCGCGGCCGGCTCGGGCAGCGAGGCCAGGTCGCCGACCGTTTCGATCCCGAGGCGGACAAGGCGGCGGGAGGTCGCCGGGCCGACGCCGAAGAGCGCGGTGACCGGCAACCGATGCAAGAAGTCGAGCTCGGTGCCGGCCTCGACGACGTGGATTCCCGAACCGTGGGCGGGCCCGGCGGGCTCGACGCGGGGCTTGGCCCGCTCGGTGGCCAGCTTGGCCATGAACTTGGTGGAGGCCACTCCCACCGAGCAGGTGAGCTGCTCCTGGTCCAGAATGCGAGCGCGGATCTGAGCGGCCAGTTCGGGGGCCGGTCCGAGAAGGCGGGCCACGCCCCGCACGTCCAGGAAGGCCTCGTCCAGCGAGAGGGGCTCCACCAGCGGGGTAACGTCGCGCAGGATGGCCATCACCCGCTCCGACACCTCGCCGTAGTGGGAGTGGTCGCCCGGCAGGAACACCGCGTGGGGACACAGCCGGCGAGCCCGGACCGAGGGCATGGCGGATCCGATGCCGAAGGCGCGGGCCTCGTAGCTGGCCGCGGCCACCACGCCCCGGCTGCCGGTGCCGCCGACGACGACCGGCTTGCCCCGCAGCTCGGGTCGGCGCCGGATCTCCACCGAGGCGTAGAACGCGTCCATGTCGACATGAAGGAACCCGACCGTCCCGTCGGGCGGCCGCCCCCGATTCTCGGTGGTCACAAGTCGGCCCGCGCCTTGCCGCTCATCGCCCCAGTGTGCCGGCCCGCGGCAGCCCGCCGGGGTCCCCGCGGGCCGTGGGACCGGCAAGCCGCAGAGGTGCAGCCGGTGCTCGGTTAGGCTGCGGTGTGGTGCTGGACCAACGCGACCTGGTGCCGCTCGATTCCTCGCCCTCGCTGCTGGCCCGGGTGCTGGCATTCTCGGCCATCATCGTGTCCGGGGCGTGCGGCGGTCTGATCGGGTTCGCGGTGATGGACCTGAGCTGTGACGGCGGTTGCACCACCACTGCGGGACTGGTCGGACTCGGCACCGCCATTGGCGCCGCGATCGGGACGGGAATCGTAGCCGTGCTGACTCTGAGGGCGGCCGCCGAGTGGCGAGCCCAGCCGCCGCCCGGCTCGGCCGGGCCGGAGGCCGGTGGCCATCGCTCCTGGAGGCGTCGAGGACTATGACCACCCGCGTCCTCACCGTGGAGGACGACGAGCGAATTCGCACCGCTCTGCGTCTCGCGCTCGAGGACGAGGGCTGGGAGGTGGACGAGGCCGCCTCGGGCGAGGAGGCCCTGACCGCGTTCAGCCGCGTGCCCGCCGACGTGGTCCTCGTGGACATCATGCTGCCGGGGATCGACGGCTTCGACATATGCCGGGCCATCCGCAAGTCGAGCGATGTGCCCATCGTGATGATCACCGCCCGCTCGGACACTCACGACGTGGTCGCCGGACTAGAGGCCGGTGCCGACGACTACCTGACCAAGCCGTTCGCGCCGAAGGAGCTCTCGGCCCGCATCAGGGCCCTTCTGCGTCGAGCGCGCGCCTCCGACGCCGGCGGCGACCAGCTCGTCTTCAACGACCTGGAGATCCTCCCCGACGAGGGCATCGTGCGGGTGTCGGGCACCGAGGCCCACCTCACCAAGACCGAGTTCCGCCTGCTGGTCGAGCTGGCCTCCAACCCGGGACGGATTTGCAGCCGCGAGGTTCTGCTGGAGCGGGTGTGGGGCCTCGGCTACTTCGGGGACGGGCGGCTCGTCGATGTGCACGTGCGCCGCCTCCGAACCAAGATCGAGCCTGATCCGGCCAACCCCCGCCACGTAGTGACGGTGCGGGGGCTCGGCTACAAGCTCCAGCCCTAGAGGCCGAGCGGGTGCGCCGTCTAACGATCCTGCCCTTCTTCGTCCGGCGGGGACTCCGCCGGCGCATCACCTCCGCCTTCGCGGTCGGCGGGCTGCTGCTGGCATCCACGATTTCTTTCGCCACCCTGGCCCTGACCCGCCAGAACCTCTTGGATGAGCGCGACGACACCGCGTTCTCGGTGTTCGCCAACAACGGCCGGCGGGTCCGCAACGAGCTCACCAACGAGACCGACGACGAGGGTCGCCGGGCCATCGTTGAGCGGCTCAGGCAGACATCGGGCACGTTCCCGCTGCTGCGGGTCGGCGATGAGTGGACCTCCGCCGACCCGCTCGTGTTCAACCAACAGACGGTGCCCGCCTCGCTGCTGGAGCTGGTCGAGTCGGGGGTCCCGGCGCGGATGCGCACCACGATCGGCGCCCGCACCGCCATCGTTTCCGCCGTCCCCATACCGGGCACCTCCACCGGTGCGATCTACTTCGAGGCCGCGCCCCTCGACGACATCGAGGAGACCCTTGACACGCTGGCCTTCATCCTCTTCGGTGTGGCCGCAGTCACCACCCTGTTTGCGGCGGCCTTCGGCTGGTGGGCCGCGGGCCGGCTGCTCAACCCGCTGTTCAAGGTGCGGACTGCGGCCGAGGCGCTGGCCGCCGGCGCGCTGGATACCCGCCTCACACCGCCAGACGATGCCGACCTGGCCTCGCTGACCGCCTCCTTCAACGAGATGGCCCGGGCACTCGAGGAGAGGATCGCCCGCGACGCTCGATTCGCGTCCGAGGTCAGCCACGAGTTGAGGTCTCCGCTGATGACCCTCACCGCCTCGGTGGAGGTGCTCTACAACATCGCCGACGAACTGGGCGAGCGGGGCCGCATGGCGCTGGACCTGCTCAGCGACGACATCTCCCGCTTCCGGCGACTGGTGGAGGATCTGCTGGAGATCAATCGCTACGACGTGGGCACCGCCGATCTGGAGGCCGAGGAGGTGCACATCGTTGAGTTCGTGCAGCACGCCATCTTCCATTTCGGGCTCGACTCGACCGCGATAGTCCACTTCGAGACGGCTCCCGACATGGAGGACACGGTTTTGATGGCTGACAAGCGGCGCCTGGGCCGGGTGGTGTCGAACCTGGTGGAGAACGCCTCGAAATACGGGGACGGCGAGGTCCGCGTCAGCCTTGAGCGGGTGGACGGCTTGGTGAAGCTCGGCGTGGAGGACAACGGCCCGGGGGTGGTCCCCGCTGAGCGCAAGCTGATCTTCGACCGATTCCACCGCGGCCGGGCCGGAGGACGGCGGGGCCGAGACTCGGGATCGGGCCTCGGCTTGGCCCTGGTGGCCGAGCACGTGGGCCTGCACGGCGGCCGAGTCTGGGTGGAGGACCGCCCGAACTCGACTCCAGGCGCTCGCTTCGTGGTCGAGTTGCCGGTGCCGGAGCCGGACGACGAGGTGGAGGAGGCTCGGGCGCGGTGAGGCTGCCTCTTGCCCTCTGTCGCCGGCGCGGCGTCGCTTGTCGCCTGGCAGCTCTGGTGCTGGCCGCGGCCGTGGCCCACGGCTGTGGCCTGCCCACCGATGACAGCGCTCAGGCCATTGATCCCGACGAGCTGCCCGAGAGCCTCAGGCCCGGGTTCACGGCGTCGGCCACCACCACCGTTCCCGCTCCGCTGACAGAGTCTCGATCCGTCTACCTTCTGACCAACCCGCAGGACATCGAGCGCACCATCGCGGTGGCGGTGGATCGCCAGGTAGCTCGCAGCGCCACCCTCGGCGACGTGCTGGCCACGCTGTTCGGAGAGGCCACCTCGGCCGAGGAGTCCGACGCCGGGTACTTCAACACCCTGGAGCTGTTCGAGATCCTGAGCGCCACGGTGATCGACGGCGTGGCCACCGTCAACATCGTGCACCTGTCGCCGGAGGGTGAGGATCAGCCGCCCTCCGCCGACGAGCTGCGGTTCGCGGCAGCGCAGCTGGTGTTCACCGCTTCGGCGACTGAGGGCGTCGACGGGATCCGGATCCTGCTCGACGGCGAGGAGGTATCGATCCCCACCAGCGACGCCGACGCCGAGCCCGGGTCGGTGCTGCGAACCAGCGCCTACGAGCAGTTCCAGCCCGACTTCGCCCCGACGACCACCACTGCGTCGCCCGCAGACGACGACGCCTGAGCGGCCCGGCTTGAGCGGCCCGGCTTGAGCGGCCCGGCTTGAGCGGCCCGGCTTGAGCGGCCCGGCTTGAGCAGCGGCTCGCGTAAGCGCACGAGTCTTGGCTCAGGCGAAGAACGTGTGGGCCACGTCGAGCAGGTTGCGGCTCACAGGCTTGAGCCTCGCCGTCGCGTCCCGAAGGGACACCCTCTCGATGGTGCCGTCGCGCAGGGCTACCATCTGCCCGAAGGCGCTGTCATGCACCGCGTCTATGGCCGCCACCCCGAATCGGGTGGACAGCACCCGGTCCGACGCCGTGGGCGAGCCGCCCCGCTGGACATGGCCCAAGATCGTGACTCGGGTCTCGAGGCCGGTTCGGGCCTCGACCTCGGCCGCTATGACCGTCGCGATGCCGCCGAGGCGTTTGTGCCCATAGGCGTCTGTCGGAGGCTCGGCCAGCTCCATGGTGCCGGGCCGGGGCCTGGCGCCCTCGGCCACCACCACTATCGAGGCGTAGCGGCCCCGGGCTTGGCGCCGGAGCAGGGCCGCGCACAGATCGTCGAGGTCGAATGGCTCCTCGGGCACGAGAATGTAGGAAGCGCCGCCCGCGATCCCTGCCCAGGTGGCGATGTGGCCCACATTGCGGCCCATCACCTCCACGAATATGACCCGGTCATGGCTCTCGGCGGTCGTGTGGAGCCTGTCGATGGCCTCGGTGGCGACGGACATGGCGGTGTCGAAGCCGAAGGTCCGTTCGGTCATGGCCACATCGTTGTCGATCGTCTTGGGCACGCCCACCACGTCGAAGCCGCGATCCGACATCTCGCAGGCGCATGACAGCGTGCCCTCGCCGCCGATCGCGATCAGCGCGTCCAGCGCCAGAGCGCGCATGGTCTCGGTGGCGCGGGCCATGCCGTCGGGGAGGCTGAACGGCGTGTGGCGCGAGGTTCCGAGCATGGTGCCCCCCCTCGGCAGCAGGCCCCGGCAGGACTCCACGTCGAGCGGCGTCCAGTCGTCCTCCACCACCCCCCGCCAGCCGTCGCGGAATCCGATGACCTCGTCGCCGTAGTGCCTCTCGCCCTTGCGTACCACCGCTCTGATGACCGCATTGAGCCCGGGGCAGTCGCCGCCGCCGGTGAGAATCCCGACCCGCATCACGCCGCCCCCGAGGCGAGCATGGCCGCACCGATGGCGCCGGCCTGGCTGCCGAGCTGCGCCGGCACGACCCGTACCTGCCGCCGCTGGTTGCCGCCGAGCACCAGGCGGTGCGTCCACTCCTCTACGCCCCGAACCAGCGGCTCGCCGATGTCGACCAGTCCCCCGGCGATGACGACCACCTCCGGGTCGAGCAAGTGCACGAGGCTTGCCACGCCGACCGCGACGTAGCGGCAGAACTCGTCGAGAACGGCCAGGGCGTCGGGATCTCCCTTGGCGACCCGGGCGTGAACATGCTCGCCCCGGATGGCGCTCACGCACCCGGCCTCGTTGATGGCGCCGTCGAAGTCGCCCCTCGCCGCGGCCTGGCGGGCCAAGCGGCCCAAGCCGGTTCCGGATGCGTAGTACTCCCATGGGCCGGGCGCTCCGGTTACGTGCTCGGGACCCGACATCTCGATCGTCATGTGGCCCGACTCGCCCGCGAAGCCGTTCCAGCCCCGGTACAGCTGCCCGTCGAACACAAACCCGGTGCCCAGCCCGGTGCCCAGCGCCACTAGGGCAACATGGCGGGCGCCGCGGGCCGCTCCGTGAAGAGATTCCGCCCAGGCCGCGGCGGTTGCCTCGTTCTCGACCACCACCGGCCGTCGCCACTCGGCGCGCAGGCGGCGGCGAATGTCGAGGTCCACCACGCCGTCGATGTTGGGCGAGTACTTGAGCACGCCGTCGGAGTCGACGAGCCCGGCGATGCCCACGCCGACGGCGGAGAAGGCGGCGTCGCACTCGGCTTCGAGGTCGGCGACCATCTTGGTGATGGTCGCGATCAGAGCGTCGCCGTCGGCCGTGGTCGCGTCGCGCCGAACCGCGACGGGCGCGGTGAGGTCGCCAGGGCGGACGGCTACGCCGAGAACCTTGGTTCCGCCTATGTCCAGGCCGCAGTACATGGTGCTCCGGGCGTTCCCGCTCAGGCTCGGGTGCCCGCCTCCACGTAGGCCTTCAGCTCGTCCAGCGCAGTGTGCATGATGCGCGACTCGGCCCGACGCTTCACGAACCCGGGCAGGGGGACGGCCAACTCGACCGCGAGCTGGTACGTCACCTCGGTTGTGTCTGTCTCGCCGGGAACCGGAACGAACTCGTATTCGCCGTCGAGCATGGTGGTGGCGTCCCCCCGCTGGAGCCTCCAAGCGAGACGCAGCGGGTCCGATCCGTAGAAGTATCTGAGCGTGTACGTCGTGGATCGGCCCATCGCGGTGACGCGGTACTCCACATCGACGGCGCGGCCGTCGCTGTCTCGGGCGACGATCTTGGCCTCCTTGATGTCGTGCGCCCATCGGGGGTACTGCTCGAAGTCGGTGGCCGCGCCGTAGCAGCGCTCGGGGGAGGCCATGATCGTGGTGCGCTCGGTTGCCTGGTCGACCACGGCGGGTACCGCCCCTTCGGAATCCTTCGCAATGGCCGCGGCCGCATCGCGTGCCGCGTGCCGATGACCCTAACAATGTCGCCTCGGGTTGCGCTATGGCGCCGACATCTCCTCGATTGCGCGGCGGAGCCGGTCGGCCAGCAAATCGTAGGAGAAGGCGGTCGCAGCCCGCTGCCGCGCTGCGGCACCCATCGCGCCGCGGCGCTCGCCGTCGTCGAGCAGGGCGCCGATGGCCCCGGCCGCGGCGCTTGGGGTGGCCGGGTCGAGCACCAGGCCCGTTTCGCCGTCGGCCACAGCCTCGTGGGCGCCGCCGCTGCGGCCGGCGATCTGGGGAACGCCCGCGGCCGCGGCCTCCAGGTACACGATCCCGAACCCCTCCTGCTCCAAGCCCCGCCATCGGGTGCGGCACAGCATGGCGAACACGTCAGCGCACCCGAGCAGAGCCGCGACATCGTCATCGCCGAGTCGCCCCAGAAGCCTGACGGGCGCTTCGGTCCGGGCGGCCAGCCGTGCCAGGCGGCGCCGGTCCCGGCCGTCGCCGGCGATGACCACCTGCAGGTCGCGGCCGCGCGCGGCCAGCAGTGCGGCCGCCCGCACCAGGGTGTCCATTCCCTTGCGCGGCACCAGCCGCGACACACTCACGACAGTCGGGGCCTCGGGCCGCAGCCCGAGTCGATCACGCAACAGGATCCGCTCGTGGTGGCTTGCCGGGCGGAACCGCTCGATGTCCACTCCCGGCGGGATCACGAACGCAGGCAAGCGCCGGCCGAGCGTCCGCTCGCATTCGAGGGCGGGGTAGCCCCCCGCCGCGATCACTCCCGCGGCAGAGTCGAGGACGCCGCGAAGCAGCCGCCGCACTCCGGGGAGCCGACCGGGTATGGCCACCTCGGCTCCGTGCACTACTACCGCGTAAGGCCGATCGAGGCGCTGGCCGATCAATCCCGCGGGAAGCGCTGGATCAATCACAACGAGGTCCACATCGTGGCGCTCCGCCAAGCGGCTCACCCTGCGGGCCAGGTGCGGCCCGGGCAGGAGCCACGGCTCCCGGGAGCGGATCACAGTGAAGGGCTGCTGTGAGTCGAAGGTGGCCGAACCCTCGTAGGGCGTGGTGTGGACCACAACGTCGTCGGGGGGCAGGCGCCTCCACAGCTCCCACAGGTAGTTCTGGATGCCCCCCACCTTCGGCGGGAAGTCGTTGGTCACCAGCAGGTGGCGGGTCACGCCGGGGCCCGTCGAGCGAGCGCCAGTACGGCGTGCCGTCTCGCGGTTCGGCGCTGTGTTTCCCGCTCTTGTTCGCCTTGCTCACGGGCCGCTCGGGCCACGGCCTCGCTCGGCGCCTCGCGGATTCCTAGCATTGGTGCCGCCTGTCCGCTCGGCTTCTAGGCGGCACCGGCCGCTCCAGCTCAGCCCTGACCAGCGGATCGTCATGCCCCCACAGGGCCTCCAGTGCGAGCCCTAGGCGTCGGGCGCACCACACGGCGTGGGCCCGTATAAGCGGGTCGGCGTCGCCGAGGGCGCGGTCAACCGCGGCTCGCAGCCGGGGGTCGGACGCATCGCCCACGTTGGCCAGCACCACCAGGGCGTTGCGGCGCAGGTAGCGGGGCTCGCGTCTCGGTATGTACCAGCGTCCGAAGTCGGCTGTCAATGCGTCGTCGGGGGATTCGAGCAGGTCGAGGACTGAGACCCACGTCCCGCGGCCCGGCTCGGGGGGCGACTTCGCGGAGAGCGCGGCCCCCGAGTCGTGAACAGCCCGGGTCCGGCGCGTCAGCCGGACCCGGGCGCGGTTGGGCGGGCATACCTCCGAGCAGTCGTCGCACCCGTAGATCCGGTCGCCGAGCGCCACCCGGTAGTCGGGGTCGAACACGCCGTCGGTCTGGACGAGCCAGGCCAGGCATCGGCGGGCGTCAACCGTGCCCGGAGCGGTGATGGCCCCCGTCGGGCAGCCGTCGAGGCACTGACGGCATGATCCGCAGCCGTCTGCGACGCCCGCGCTCGGGTCTTTCACCGCTATCGGGGCGTCGGTGACGACGGCTCCCAGCACCACCAGACTGCCCACTCCGGGCACCAGGATGTTTGAGTTCTTGCCCCACCAGCCGATGGCCGCTCGATGCGCGGCCGCCCGGTCGACGAGCCCGTTCCCGTCGGCTGACACCACGGCGGAGTGTCCCGCGGCCCGCAGGGGCTCGGCCATGGCCTCCAGAGCGGCCCTCAGCGCCGTGTAATAGTCGGCGCGCGCGTAGGCCGCCACCCGGGCGTGGGGGCCTCCGTCGCTCGGCGGGTCGCGCGTGTCGGCCTCGAACTCGAGCGCGCCGACGATCAGCGCGGCCGCGCCCGGCACCAGGCGCGTCGGGTCTGTGGAGCGGTCCGGATTGCGGTAGGTGAACTGCATTCCGCCGTGAAGCCCGGCCTGCTTGCGCTCATGCAGCACCGTCGCGACCGTTGCGAACGGCTCGGCCTGGCAGACCCCCACCGCACACAGCCCGGCGGCGCGGCCGATCTCGGCCAGCGTTTCTGCGGTGATGGTCACGGTCAAATGGTGGCACGCCTCTGGCCGGTGGTGGCGAGCCTTCTCGTGTGGGAGCGACCCGCCATCGGATCAGCCGGCCGGTGCCGCGGTCACCTCGTCGAGCTTCTTGGCGGCCCGCCCGTCGTCGATCGCGGCCGCAGCCGCCTCCACGCCTTGGGCGAGGTCGTCGGCGATCCCGGCCACCACCAGACCTGCGGCTGCGTTGAGGACCACGATGTCACGCTTTGGCCCGGGCTCGCCCGCCAGCACCCCGGCGAGGATCCGGGCGTTGGCCGCCGTGTCGCCGCCCCGCAGATCATCGGGCGTCGCCGCGGCCAGTCCGACGGTGGCGGCCTCCACCCGGTATTCGGTCATCTTGCCCTCGTTGAGGTCGACCACCAGGCTTGGCCCGGTGGTGGTGAGCTCGTCGAAGCTGCCGTCGCCGTGCACCACCAACGACCGCACGGACCCCGTGGCCTGCAGCACCGCTGCCATGGTGGGGGCCAGCGACTGCTCGAGCACGCCGAGGACCTGGCGTTGCGCGTGGCCCGGATGGGACAGGGGCCCGAGCAGATTGAAGACCGTGGATATGCCGACCTGGGACCGCACGCCGGCTACGTGGCGCATGGCGGGATGGAACGTCTTGGCGAAGGCGAACCCAAGCCCCGTCGAGCGCACCATGTCCGCCACCTGCTGCGGCGACGCGCCGATGGGCACGCCGACCGCCTCCAGCAGGTCGAAGCTGCCCGAGGTGGACGATGCCTTGACGCTGCCGTGCTTGCACACGGTCGCTCCCGCGCCGGCAGCCACGAAGCAGGCCATGGTCGAGACGTTCAGCGCGTGAGCCTTGCGGCCCGCGGTGCCGCCCGTGCCCACGATGTCGATGGCGCCCGCGGGAAGGTCCAGGGGCGTGGCCGCGTCGCGCATGGCGCCGACCAAGCCGAGGAGCTCCCCCACCGAAGGTCCCTTGAGCCGCAGGGCCACGATGAACGCGGCCACTTGGGCATCAGTCGCCTCTCCCGCGAGGATCGACCCGAGCGCGGCCCGGGCCTCGCCGGGTCCGATGTCCCGGCCGGCTGCGAGCGTTCCCAGCACGCCGGGCCATCCGCCGCAGGTGTCGAGCGTTGTCATCGATTCCCTCCGCCAGGAGCATCCGCGCCTTCGGGTGTCGGCGTCGCTCCAGGCTAACTAGGGGGCCACGCGGATGGGCTGTCACCTCCTCGCAGTGCAGCGTCGCATTTCCCGCGCTTGTTCGCTGCGCTCACGAGCCGCTCGGGCCACGGCCTCGCCCAGCGCCCCTGCAATTCCTCAATGAGTCGCGGCCTACCCGCTCGGCCTCTAACCTGATGGCGGTGGCGGGGAGCCGGCCGGATGGCCGCGGTCCGCTGAGGCGGATCGAGGAAGGTCGGGACTCCGCAGGGCAGGGTGCTGGCTAACGGCCAGTCGAGGCGACTCGCAGGAAAGTGCCACAGAGAACAGACCGCCGGCCTTCGGGTCGGCAAGGGTGAAACGGTGCGGTAAGAGCGCACCAGCGCTCCGGGCGACCGGAGCGGCTAGGCAAACCCCACCCGGAGCAAGATCGAGCAGGGAGAGGGCGGCCCGCCCGCAGACACTCCCGGGTAGATCGCAAAGATGGATGGTCATCCAAGGAGGCCCCGGCAACGGGCTCCCGGACAGAATCCCGCCTACAGGCCGACTCCCCGCCACCACCCCCTCGGTTTCGCAGGAGTCCCGGACCTTCCTTCGCAGTTACTCTGGCCGGCGTGACCTGCTCGGCTCGTTCCGGCACCTGCGCGCCGCGTCGTGGTCGGGCGCTTGAATGGTTGGGCGGGGTGAGGTTGTTGGGTTAGTCAGGCGGCTGGGCGGGTGAGGCGGCCCGCTGTCAGGAATGCTCGGCGGCGGCGGGGGTCTGACAGGCCGAATCGGCGGGCGGTCCAGACCAGCGCCGCGATGCCGGCGAGTTCGAGGAAAATCAGGACGGCGAGGGGTCGGTCAAATTCAGGGGGAATTCCCTGTCCCGCCCCCCCGCTACCTCCCACCGGCCACCAGAACAACGCCGTGCGTGCCCAGGCCCCGCCGGCCACCAGGAACACCAGGGTGCCGATCGGTAGGCCGATCCAGCGGCGCCGCCGCAGCCGTCGGCCCCGGCCCGCGGTGAGGGCCATCACTGCGGCCAGCAGGACGACGCTGCCCACGAGGCTGTGCAACACCCGGGGCGATCCGGTCAGGTTCTCAGCCAGAGGCAGTACAGAGCCCAGCGCCACGATCCGGTAGTCGACGCCGCTGCTGCCGAACACCAGCGCCACGAGCACCACCCCGCACGCCGCGAACCAGAAGAACATGCGCGTCAGCACCGGGGCCGGAAATTCCGGCGGGAACGGTGCTTCACCTCAGAAGCCCAGCGGACAGGCGTCAACGCCCCGCGACGAAGCACGTTGTTTCTCGTTCCTGTTCGCTGCGCTCACGGGCCGCTCGGCCTTGTTTCCCGTTCCTGTTCGCTGCGCTCACGGGCCGCTCGGCCTTGTTTCCCGTTCCTGTTCGCTGCGCTCACGGGCCGCTCGGCCTTGTTTCCCGTTCCTGTTCGCTGCGCTCACGGGCCGCTCGGGCCACGGCCTCGCTTGGCGCCTCGCGAAGATCCTCATGGACTGCTGCCTGTCCGCTCGGCCTCTCAGCGCAGCACTAGCCGTCCGCATTCGGCGCAGTCCAGCATCTCCCCTTGGGCGCAGCGCTTGATGCGGGCCACCTCGACGGCCGGCATGTGGTGAGGGCATCCGCAGCCCGACGACGGATCGAAGGACACGGCCGTGCTCGGCCCGAACGTCTGGCGCAAGGTCTCGTACTTGGCCAGAGCATCACTCTCGGCTCTGCCCGAAGCCTCTGCCCGAGCCGCTGTGAGCGCCCCAAGCTGCTGGTCGATGGCCGCTTCCGCCGCGGCCACCTCAGCTTCCAGCACCGTCACCCGCTCGTCGCATGCGGTCCGCTGCGCCTCCAGCGAGTCGGCTTGCCCACTGAACTCCTCAGCCTCCATCAGAGCCTCGATGGCCCGCTCCTCCAGCGTCCCCTGCCTCGAGCGCAGCCCTGCTATCTCGGCCTGCAGGGCCTGCAGGTCCCTCAACGCCGTGATCTCACCCGAATAGAGGCGGTTGTCGTCGACGTCGGCTTTGGCCTCGATGCTGGCGGCCTCGTCCTCTAGGCGCTTCTGGCGGGTGAGCACCTCGATGCGCTTCAACGCCACCGCGCCGATCTGGCGCTGTAGCTCGCCCTGCTCGACCCGGGCCGCGCTGAGGTCCTGGCGCTGGTGGAGGAAGATCCTCCTGTGCTGGAGCTGCTCGGCCTCGGTGTCGAGCTGCTGGACCGCCACCAGCGGATGAACACACTCCTCGCTGTCGCCGGGGCGGTCGAGGGCTTCGTCATGGCGGGATGCGGCATCGGGCACGGCGAGACACTAACGGCTGGGAGTCCTAGTCGTTGGCGGGCATCGACGAGCTATAGCTGCGCTTCTTGTGGGGAGGTCCTTCGTGCCGCCGGAGGTTGTGCGACCATTCACCGGTGACGTCAGTGGGCATCGTCGGAGCCGGCCGGGCTGCCACCCTCCACGCCGAGGCTGTCCGTGCAGCCCGGGGTGTGGCCTTGGCGGGGGTGAGCGCGTTGTCGCCCGCCTCGCCGAGGGCCGCGGCTCTCGCCGGTGCACTGGACTGTCCCGTGCTGACACTGGCCGAATTGGCCCGCGCCGGCGACTGCGCCGTGATCGCCACTCCCCCGGCCTCCCGCGCCGAGGCGCTGGTCGAGCTGGCTTCTTCCCGCCGGTTGCGGGCGGTGCTGGTCGAGTCGCCCGCGGCCACCACCGTTGACGGCATAGCGCAGCTCGGCTCAGCGCTCGCGGGTCGACCAGTCATGGCCTCGGTGAACCTGCTGCACGCCCCGGCTGTGCGCCGAATGCTGGAGGCGGTAGCGGCCATGGACCCGCATCATCTGGAGTTGAGGCTGGCCGTGCCCGATCCGGATCGGGGCCCGGAGGCGGGCCGGGCCTTCGGGGGCGGCGTGACGGTGGACCCGGCGGCAGGATTCTGGCCCGTCGTGCTGGCGGCGATAGGAGCCGCGGTGGAGTCCGTCGCCGCGCCGCGATTCGAGGTCGTCGACAGGATCGACCGCGCCGCAGAGGTGATGCTTCAGGCTGCGGGCGGCCGCAGAGCTCGAGCGGAGCTCCGATGGGGCGCTCCGGTGGCAGAAGCGGCGGTCGAGGCAGCCGACTCGGACCACGTGGCGCGGGTGGACGTTTGGCCGGTGCCCGTCGCGGAAGTCGACGGCGCGCTCGTCGGCCCGCCCGCGGGCTCGATGCACCCCCTGGCCGCTCTCGGATTCGTGGCTCAGATCGAGCGGCTGGCCCGAGTCTGTGACGGTGAGGCCCAGCCCTGGCCCGACCTGGCCGTCGCCTCCTCGGCTCTGACGATCGCGGCTGCAGCCTCGTTGTCAGCCCGCCGCGGCGGCATGCCTGTCAATGTCGCAGACGTGCCCCGCAGCGCCTCGCCGTTCGAGATCCTCGGCCTGTGAGCCGGCTCTAGCCGTCCTCGTCAGGGGGGCGGTAAGCGGTTCCTGCTGACCGTCGCTCGGCCAGGCGGTTCTTGCCGGCGTCGATGCCGGGAAGCTGCGGCTGCACCCCCGCCGTGCCTCTCCAGGCGGTGAACCGGTCCATTACCAGTTGCTCGACATCCCTCCAGGTCCGAGCCCTCGGATCGGCCTCGTCACGGTTGTAGGGCTGATCGAACACGATCACGTCGTTCCCGCCGGCTCGAAGTGCAGTGATGTTGTGGGGCGCGTCGTCCACGTAGCAGTCGGCCTCCACCTCGGGCTTGTTCCCCAGAAAGCAGATGTCGCGATAGGGGATGCCCTCGGAGTCCAGCCACAGCACGGTGTCGGCGACCGCCTCGGCGTGGCCCCAGTTGACGTAGAGGCGGTGGGTTATCACCCGGATCCAGACGCCCGCGTCCGACAGCCGCCACAGCGCCTCGGCCGCGTCCTCGATGGCGGGCAGTTTCGCCAGGAACCGGTGCTCGGTGACCGCGGAGCCGTGGTATTGCTCGAACTCGCCCGGGGCAAGGCCCCACTCCCGGAAGTCGTAGGACCGCTCCTCGGGCAGCGATGCCGGGTCTATGCCTCTGCGGGTGGCGACGACTTCGGCAAACCCCGCGGTGTAGTCGGCGACGACGCCGTCGAGGTCGACCCCGAAGACGAACCGCGCGGTCACGGACCCTCGAGCCCTAGATGCTGGGCGCTGTGCCGGCCGACGCCAGGTGCGCCGGCCCCGTCAGTCGGAGCGTTGCGGCCTCTAGGGCAGGGCCGCGTCGAGTGCCTCCACCGAGGGCGCGAAGTAGAAGGAGCCCGACGCCGGGGTCGAATAGTCGGTGAGGAAGTCGGACTCCTGGCCGTTGATGCCGTACATAGCGTCCATGCGCTCCCTCATCGGGGCCTGGGTCTTGCAGAAGCCCATGAAGTACAGGCCGACGGTTCCGTCGTGGAAGGCGTACGGCGTGGAGCGCCGCACCATCTCCCCCCGCTTCGGGGTGGACTCGTCGGCGGTCGCGCCCTCGCGCAGCTCCACGTGCGAGAGGTGCGACCTCGGCACCTGCACCTCGAGCTTGGTCGAGTCGTCCTTGGTGCGGCCGAAGGTGTTCTCCTCCTGACCCAGAGACAGCGTCGCCCAGTAGTCCAGGTCGTGGACCCAGCGCTGGGCGATGCAGAACGCGCCGCCCTCGCCCGGGTCGCCGTCGTCGATGATGGCCCGGTCCGGCTGGTCCTCGGGCTCGGGGTTGCCGGTGCCGTCGATATGGCCGGTGAGGTCGAGGCTGTTCTTGTAGATGAACGTGGGCGTCTCGCGGGCCACCGCCATGTGGCCGGCCACGGCGCGCCGGAATGTGTGCTGCACCTCCCAGCACAGGTCCTTCTCGGCGTGGTGGACCCAGATGAGCAGCTCCTCCTGAGTGCCCTTGGCCACCCGGGAGCCGTCGGGGGACGCGTAGCCGGGATACGGCTGGAAGTCGTCTCCGGTCTCGATGCCGAGGTCCGCGGCCAGCGACGGACCCAGCAGGACGCCGAGGTTCACGCCCTGGGCCGTGGCGTCGGCGCGGCAGTCGCTCAGCGCCCGGCGGATCACATCGAGGTCGGCGCCGTCGACGCGGCTCATGTGCGTGTACCACTGGTATTTCTGCAAATCGGTGAGAATCGCCGCCTGCGGTGTTGCCATCGGTTGTCCTCTCAAGTGGTCGGGGCCGGGCCGTGACCGGCTTCTGACATCGAGCTAGAACCCTAGACGAACGACGCGGCAACCACGCATGCCGGGGTCGGATTCTTGGGCCGCTGCGGGGCTCGCCGGCGGCATGTCGCAGGATCCTCAGCGGTCGCGCAGCTCGCGCCGCAGGATCTTCCCGGAGGCGCTCTTGGGGATGGCCTCCAGCACCTCGAAGGCCCGCACCTGCTTGTAGGCGGCGAGGTGCTCCGCCACGTGGGACTGGAGGTCCTCCAGGGTCGGGGCACCGGCGCCGGGAGCCAGGGTGATGAACGCCTTGGGCAGCTCCCCCGCCTCGTCGTCGGGCACGCCGATCACGGCTGCGTCGGCCACCGCCGGGTGGGTGACCAGCACGGCCTCAAGCTCCGCGGGCGGCACCTGGAATCCCTTGTACTTGATCAGCTCCTTGATGCGGTCGACTATCGACACGTGGCCCTCGCCGTCGAGCACGGCCACGTCGCCGGTGTGCAGCCAGCCGCCGGCGTGGAGGGTCTCGGCGCTGGCGTCGGGATTGTTGAGGTAGCCCCTCATCACCTGCGGGCCCCGCACCAGCAACTCGCCGCGCCCGCCTACATCGAGGTCGGCGCCGGTTTCGGGGTCGACGATGCGGATCTCGGTGTTGGAGATCGTCACGCCGCTGGTGCCCGGCCGGAACTGGCCCTCGGGCGTGCAGTGGCTCACCGGGCTGAGCTCGGTCATGCCGTAGCCCTGAACCACCTCGCAGCCCACCCGGGCCGCGGCTGCGGCGGCCAGGTCGGCGCCGAGGGGGGCCGCGCCCGAGAAGATCTGCTTGATCGACGAGAGGTCGTAGTCGTCCACCGCCGGGTGCCTGGCCAGTCCCAGCACCATCGGCGGCACCGCGAAGAAGCGGGTGATCCGCTGGTCCTGCACCAGTTCCAGGGCGTGCACCATGTCGAAGCGGGGCATCGTCACCACCCGCACGCCGAATGCGATCAGCATGTTCATGAGCACCTGCATGCCGTATATGTGGAAGAACGGCAGCGCGGCGAGGGCCACTTCGCCCCCGGTCGGGGTGAATACGTGTTCCATCTGGGCGATATTGGCAACCAGGTTGCGGTGGGTGAGCATCACGCCCTTGGGGAGCCCGGTCGTGCCCGAGGAGTACGGCAGGACCACCACGTGCTCCGCGTAGTCCACCGGCACCTGATCGATCGGCTCGCCGAACAGTGACTCCAGCGGGGTGGCCCCGTCGGCCTGCCCCATCACCACGACCTCCTCCACGCCGGTGCCCTCGGCGGCGGCCTTCGCCGTATCGAGGAACATGGGGATTGTCACCAGTGATGACGCTGAGGCGTCGGTGAGCTGGAAGCGAACTTCCTCGGGGCTGTACGTGGGGTTGATGGTGGTGACAGTGCCGCCCGCCAAGGCGACGCCGTGGAAGACGATGGCGTACTCGGGGACGTTCGGGGCGAGGATGGCGACGGTGGTGCCGGGGCCCACCCCTCGCGAGCTCAACCCGCCGCCGAGGCTCCCCACCGCCGAGCGCAACTCGGAGAAGGTGTACGACGAGGCGGCCCCGTCGGTGATGGCCACCTCGTCGGCGTGGTCGGTGGCCGAGGCGAACACGCAATCGGTGATGGACTGGTAGGGAATGTCGACGTCGGGCAATGGGCTGGTGTGGATGATGGGGCTCACGGTGACCTCGCAGGGGACGGGCGGAAGCCGGACGGTGTGAGACTAGGGCCGCGCGGGACCGGGGGCGAGATCGAGTGGAGCGCGGATAGCCTCTACATTTCGTGCGCCTGGGATTGCTGTGTGAGTCCTTACCGCAGGAGAAGCGGGTAGCGCTTGTTCCCGACGGCGTGGAAGCTCTGGTGCGAGGCGGTGCCGATGTGCTCGTCGAGCGCGGCGCCGGATCGGGTTGCTACCTCGGTGACGACGCCTACGCGGGAGTGGGCGCCACCATCGTCGAACCAGGCGAGGCCGCGGCCGCCGAAGTCGTCGTCTCGGTGCGGGACCTTCCGGGAGACTTCTCAACCGGCCGCGGCCCGGCCGACCCGCCAATGGTGTTCGTCGGCGTGTTCGATCCGCTGTGGATGCCCCAGAGGGCACAGCGCCACGCCTCCGAGCGGACGACCGCGTTCTCGATGGATCTCGTTCCTCGCATCACGCGGGCGCAGACCATGGACGTGCTGTCGTCTATGGGCACCGTCGCGGGCTACGAAGCGGTGCTGACGGCCGCCGGCCGGCTTCCCCAGATGTTCCCGTTGATGATGACCGCAGCCGGAACGCTGGCACCGGCGAGGGTGCTGGTGCTGGGCGCGGGCGTGGCCGGGCTTCAGGCTATTGCCACCTCCCGGCGGCTCGGGGCCGTCGTCGAGGGGTACGACGTGCGCCCGGCCGCAGTCGAGCAGATCCGCTCCATGGGAGCCCGAGCGGTGGAGCTCGACCCGTCCGAGGCCGGCCCCGGCGGCTCCGACACCGAGGACAACGGCGGCTACGCACGGGCACAGACCGACGATGCGGCCGACCGCCGGCGCGAGCTGCTCGCCCCCCATGTCGCCGGGGCCGACGTGGTCATCACCACCGCAGCCATACCGGGCAGGGCCTCCCCGCTGCTTGTCACAGCCGAGATGGTCGACGCCATGGCGCCCGGTTCCATCGTCGTCGACCTGGCGTCGGAGCGCGGCGGCAATTGCGCGCTGACCCGTCAGGACGAAGAGATCACCCGCAACGGTGTCACGGTGCTCGGACCCACCGACCTGGTGTCGCGCTGTGCCCGCCACGCCAGCCAGATGTTCTCTCGCAACCTTGTCACCTTCCTGCGCCATCTCGCGCCAGACGGCGAGATCGACGTCCGCCCCGACGACGAGATCATCTCGGCCATGCTCGTCTCATGCGGCGGCGCCGTCGTTCACCCGGGCGTGGCTGCCGCCCTCACAGACCCCGCGGACAGGCACGCCGCGGAGACGGTCGGGGCGGGCTGAAGACATGGACTTGCTGGTAGGGGTCACCCTTTTCGCGCTCGCGGTCTTCCTCGGCGTGGAGTTGATCTCCAAGGTCCCCCCCACGCTGCACACGCCCCTCATGTCGGGATCCAACGCCATTTCGGGAATCACCGTCGTCGGTGCTCTGGTGGCAGCGGGCACCGACCACCGCGTATTCACCACGGTGCTCGGCTTTGTGGCGGTGACCATGGCGATGATCAACGTGGTGGGGGGTTTCCTCGTCACCCATCGGATGCTGGGAATGTTCGGCCCGAGGCGTCGGCGCGATGACTCCTCGGGCCGCGCTCCATCGCCATCGCGCCACGACCGCGACGGTTCGTGATGGGCGACGGTTCGTGATGGGCGACGGTTCGTGATGGGCGACGGTTTGTGGGCGACGGTTCGTGATGGGCGACGGTTCGTGGGCGACGGTTCGTGATGGGCGACGGTTCGTGATGGGCGACTGGACCACGCTGGGCTACCTCGCCTCCGCGGTGCTGTTCATACTCGGCCTCAAGCGGCTGAGCCGGCCCCGCACCGCGGTGCGAGGCAACCAGTTCGGTGCAGCCGGGATGCTCATCGCCGTGGTGGTAACCCTCACCGACAACGCCATCTTGGGCTTCGAGTGGATCGTCGGCGGTCTGGTGCTGGGCGCCGCGCTGGGTGCGCTGCTAGCGGTGCGGGTCCAGATGACAGCCATGCCCGAACTGGTGGCGCTGTTCAATGGCTTCGGGGGCGGCGCGTCGGTGCTGGTGGCGGCCGCGTCCTACATCGAAGCGACCGACCTGGCGACGGAATCGGCCCGCCTGTCGGCCGCGTCGGCGGTGGCCTCGCTGATCGGAGCGGTCACCTTCACGGGCAGCCTCATCGCCTTCGGCAAGCTCCAGGAGACGCTGCGCTGGTCGGGATTCCCGGGGATGCGGATCGTGAGCGTGGCCGGCGCAGGAGCCGCGGCGGTGTTCGGGACACTGATGGTGGTGGACGCCGGCAATCCTCTGTGGCTCTGGCTGCTGGTGGCGGTCGGGGTCGTGCTCGGGGTGCTGGTGGTGTCGCCCATCGGCGGCGCCGACATGCCGGTGGTGATCGCGCTGTTGAATTCGCTGTCGGGCATGGCCGCGGTGGCGGCCGGGTTCGTGCTCGACAACTCGCTGCTGATAATCGCCGGCTCGCTGGTGGGCGCCAGCGGGCTGGTCCTCACCAAGATCATGTGCGTGGCCATGAACCGCTCCCTGTTGGCGGTCATGTTCCAGCCGGCCCCGTCCGCAGCGGGCGGGCCCAGCGCCGATGACGTGTATGCGGGAAAGGTCCGCTCCACCTCGCCCGACGACGTGGCCATGCTCCTCGAGTCGGCCGAGAGGGTCGCCATAGTGCCCGGTTACGGGCTGGCGGTGGCCCAAGCTCAGCACGCGGTGCGCGATCTGTCGCGGCGCCTTCAGGACCGGGGCACCGAGGTCGTGTTCGGCATCCACCCGGTGGCGGGGCGGATGCCCGGCCACATGAACGTGCTGCTGGCCGAGGCCGAGGTCAGCTACGAGCGCCTGGTTGAGATGGATGACATCAACCCGACTTTCGAGCAGACCGACGTGACGCTGGTGATCGGCGCCAACGACGTGGTGAACCCGGTGGCCCGCACCGACCCGTCCAGCCCGATCGCGGGAATGCCGATCCTCGACGTCGACAAGAGCGACGTGGTGGTGGTCATCAAGCGCAGCCTCAGCCCCGGCTTCGCGGGCATTCCCAATCCCCTGTTCGCGGCCGACAACGCCCTAATGCTCTTCGGCGACGGCCGCGAGGCCGTGGTCAGCATCACCAAGGCCCTCCAGCAGATCTGACCCGGGCCAACGCCCGAAACCTGTAGAGCCTCGGGTCGTATGCATACACTGCGGCGACGAGTTCCGTGTCGTCACCGTCGACGAAGCCCGAAACCTGTAGAGCTTCGGGTCGTATGGATACAAGACCCGTGCGGATCTTGGCCGGGCGCGGGGTGCCGAAGGAGCCGGGCGCTGCTGACTTCCGGAGGCGATTCCTCAGCCGAGGGCGGGGACCGACTGGATCGAGGTGGCCAAGGCCTCGTCCGACAGGTCGAGGTCGGCGATGGCGCCCGAGATGTAGTCCTCGTAGGCGGCCAGGTCGAGGTGGCCGTGGCCGCACATCGCGGTGAGGATGGTCTTGGACTCCCCCGACTCCTTGCAGGCCAGTGCCTCGCGGATGGCCGCGGCAAGGGCGTGGGTGGGCTCGGGAGCGGGCACGATCCCCTCGGTGCGGGCGAACGGCAGAGCCGCCGAGATTAGCGCCGGCCGAGCTGTCAGGCTTCGGTCTGCGGACGGAAGTCTGCCTCGCGACCCTCCGCGAAGGCGTCTCGGGCCTCGGCGGAGTCGCTCATCAGGTAGGCCTCGAAGGTGAAGCCCTGCTCCCAGCGGTACTTGTCCTCGAGGCTGCCGTCCTCGACTCCGTTGAGGGACCGTTTGGCGATGCGGATCATCTGGGGCGACTTGGAGGCCATCCGGCCCGCAATCTCGCGGGCTTCCGGCCGCAGATCAGCCCGCTGTACCACCCGCTCCACCGCTCCGAGCCGGTACGCCTCGGCCGCGTCGATGGTGTCGCCGGTGAAGTACATGTAGCGCACCTTCTGCACGCTGAACATGCGCTGCAGGTGGGCTCCCATGCCCATGGCGCCCCGGTCGATCTCGGGCACACCGAAGTAGGCGTCGTCGGCGGCCACCACCACGTCGGCCGAGCCCGCGATGCCGATGCCGCCTCCCAGCACGTAGCCGTGCACCGCCGCGATGACCGGCTTCGGGCTGAGGTGGATGGCCGCGAAAGTGTCGTAGTTGGCTCGATTGGCACCGACGATGAGGCTCGGATCGGCAGCCATCTCCTTGATGTCGAGCCCGGCGAAGAAGCCCTTGCCCACCGCCGCGATGATGATGACCCTCACGTCGTCGCGCCGCCCGAGGGCCTCGACCTCCGCGGCCAGCGCGAACTGGGCGTCGACGCCGAACGCGTTCACCGGCGGGTTGCAAAGCTCGAGCTCGGCGATGCCGTCGGCAACTTCTGTTCTGTAGGGCCTGTCCATGGTGAGTTGTTACACGGTTACGTTTGCGGAGGTCATCGAGGGTGTTCTAGCGCCGGTTTGGGGCGATTCCCCAATCCGCGCGGTCCGATTCCCCACATTTGAAGGGCGTGGTCGACGGCGACCCTTCTCATGTGGGCGCCGGCCTGGGATTACTCATCTTGTTGAAGCGGCAGTTGGCGCCGGGCCCGGCCTCAGTACTCGGTGATTGCGTCAGCTCGCTCCACCTGGGTGGTTGGGTTCATCTCACTGGGAATCATGCGTGTTCGATGCTGGCTTGCCCGAGACTCACCCGGATGCCTGTGGGGCGGGAAACTCGGCTGTGGTCGTTGTACTGCGCGATAGCGGCGCCCGGTTCGTCGGTTACTTCGTTGAGATCTCCAGAACCCAGCCGCGTGATGGCACGGAACGCTCCCATAACGGCTATGCCACGGTTCGGTGCCTTTACGCCATAGATACCATACCGTGCCATCAGCGAGGTGATGATATGGGCTCGAACTTCTACAGGCCGGTGTCCACTATGGGACAGCTCGGGATGGAGATGCGGCGGCTGCGACTCGCAGCGGGCCTGACCCAGGCCGGGCTCGCTCAGAGCGCCGGCGTGTCGCGGCGCTGGCTGGGCCAGCTCGAGCGGGGCCATCCCCGAGCTGAGGCGGACAAGCTGATGCGAGTGGTACGAGCGCTAGGCCTGTCGGTACGGCTCGAGCCTGCTCTGGTGTCATGAAGGCCGCTCAGATCGTCGTGTTGATGCACGGTGCCGAGGCAGCGCAGCTGCGCAGAGACCGCAAGGGCCGCCTCAGCATCGTCTACGACCAGCTGTACGCGTCCGATCCCGCCGCGGTGCCGCTGTCTTTGTCGCTGCCGTTCCAGCCGGGACCGCACAGCCATGAGCGCTCCATGTGCTGGCTCGCCTCGCTGTTGCCAGACAGCAGCGAAGTGCTGCGAGAGTGGGGCCGACGCACCGGCGCGTCCGCCGACGTGTTCGGGCTCCTGGCTACTCCCATCGGCCATGACTGCGCTGGGGCGGTGCAGTTCTGCCCGCCCGAGCGGCTCGACGAGCTCTGCGCCCGCCCCGGCGGGGTGGAACCTCTCACAGACGACAGGATCGCGTCCCAGGTGGCCGCCATGGCGCTCAACCCGCTGCGGTGGACCGACGACGACATCGAGCCGTACTTCAGCCTCGGCGGCGCCCAGAACAAACTGGCGCTGCACCGCCTGCACGACCGATGGGCGAGACCCTGCGGGTCGATGCCAACAACCCACATCCTCAAACCCAGCCACAACGCAGCCAAGGCAGTGGCCATCGTCGAGCACCTGTGCCTGGCCGCCGCCAGACGCGTCGACCTTCACGCCGCCGAGACCACAATAGAGATACTCGACGACCACCCCGTCGTCATCGTCGAGCGCTACGACCGCCGCCCCGGCCCCTCGAGCTGGGAACGCATCCACCAAGAGGACATGTGCCAAGCCTTGAACATCCCAGGCAACATGCGCCGAGAACAAGACGGCGGGCCGGGCATGGCCGCCATTGCCGGCATCATCGAGACCCACTCCACAGACCCCGACACCGACCTGCGCCGCTTCGCCGACGGGCTGCTTTGGGCGCTTGTCACTATCAACCGCGACGCCCACGCCCGCAACTACAGCCTCACACTCGAGCCCAGCACCGTCAGACTCGCCCCCCTCTATGACCTCAACTCGACTCTGGCGTACTCCTCCTCAGGCATCGGAGAACGCGAGATGGCAATGCGCTACGGCAGCCGATTCACCGTCTACAGCTCCAATTCCAACCACAGCCTCATCGACACCGCTGCTCGCCTCAAACTGCCCGCCGGATGGGTGATCGACCGAGCCGAAAGCCTCGCCGCCGCAGCCGTCGACGCCTTCACAGCCGAGATCGACAACCTGCCGCACGACGCCCACGAACACCTGCGGGCAGAAGAGTTCCTCGACAGCCTGCGCATACGTTGCGAGTCCGTGTCCAAGACAGCAGCCGCCAACCGTCTCCGGGCGGCGACACCCCGAGACGCCTCCGGTCACAACCCGCCCAAGAACGCGACAGAGTACCTCCTCGACACCCTCCCCGGTGGGTATCCCCCCGAATCGTGGAGACATCGTCTATGAGGAGGCGCTATGTCACACACACGACGCAAGTTCGACTCGGAGTTCAGGGCCGGTGCTGTGCGGATCGTCCGGGAGACGCGAAGGCCGGTCGTTGAGATCGCCCGTGATCTCGGGATCGGTGCGGGCACCCTTGGGAACTGGGTCCGCAAAGACCGCATCGAGCGGGGTGAGGCCGAGGGCCTGAGCTCCGACGACAGAGCTGAGCTCGTCAGGCTGCGCAAGCGCTGTGCCGAGTTGGAGATGGAGCGTGATGTGCTCAAACGATCAGTGGTCCTTTGGGTCAAGGAGGCAACGCGATGAGCGTCTCAGCGCACATCGCGGCCCAAAGGACCGACCACGCTGTGCCTCACGCGGTGTCGTGCCGGGCCCTGGGGGTGGCGGCGTCGACGTTCTACAAGTGGCGCGACCGGCCCCCGACGCCGGCGAGGCGGCGCAGAGCTGAACTAGACGTCGAGGTCAAGGCCTGTTTCGACGCGTCAGACGGCACCTACGGCTCGCCCCGGGTTCGCGCCGCGCTGCGCCGGTCGGGCCGCGAGGTGTCCAAGAAGACGGTGGAGTCCTCCATGGCCCGCCAGGGCCTGCAGGGACGCGCGCCCAAGCGGCGCAGGGGCCTGACCCGACCCGACAAGCGCGCCGAGCCGGTTCCGGACCTGCTGCGTCGGGACTTCACTGCCGGCGGCGTCGACGAGAAGTGGGTCGGCGACTTCAAACAGGTCGACACCGCCGAGGGGCCGGTGTTCCTCGCCACCGTGGAGGACCTGTTCTCCCGGCGGATGCTGGGCTTCGCTCAGTCCGACCGCCACCCCACCGCGCAGCTGGCCACAGACGCGATCAACATGGCCGCCGCGGTGCGCGGCGGCGGCGTCGCCGGAGTGATTTTCCACACCGACAAGGGCTCTCAATATACCTCCGACGCGTTCGCGGCGGCCTGCGCCAAGCTCGGGATCACCCAATCGATGGGACGCGTCGGCTGCGCGCTGGACAACGCCGCCGCCGAGTCATTCTTCTCGACGCTCCAGCACGAGCTGATATCACGCCGCCGCTGGCGCACCCGCGACCAGGCCCGCCGAGACATCGCCGTCTGGATCGACACCTGGTACAACAGAAAACGGCTCCACTCCACCAACAACATGACCAGCCCAATAGACTACGAACTAGCCAACGCAGCCTAACCAACCCTCCACGATTCGGGGGGAAGCTCACCGGCGCGTCACAACAGCGGCAGAGCCTCCCCGAACAGGCCGAACTCCCCGACGCAGAGGACACAGCGGTCTGCTCCGGGACAGTCGAAACACCTCACAGCACCCAAAGAGACCTTGGTCACGGCCTCTTGCTCTAACCGTGGAGCACCGAAGTGCCAACCGTTGATCAACCCATGGTGAGTTGCTACACAGTTACGTTTAGCGAGGTCATCGAGGGTGTTCTAGCGCCGATTTTGGGACATTCCCCAAATCGCGAGACCCGATTCCCCAGAATTGAAGGGCACCGCCATCAGTGACCTTCCGCCATACAAGGCTGACCTCGGGTTTCACCTCGTTGGCGTGATGGGCGGCTGTGGCCCAGGCTCGGTGCTCGCCAAGATCTTGAGGGGCCGCTCCAGGGCGGATTCGGGGGACCTGAGTAATCGAGTGACAGCTGGCGAAGGTCTGCTCGAATGAGGCGGCAGTTGCGAATGCGTCTAGCAATGTCGGGCCCTGGCGGGAAGGGTCGGTGACCTCCACCGGTGGATGCGACAGATCGGCCATGATGGCCGATTGTCCAAGTCAGCATCCGAGCTGGTGGAACTCTCTCAGAATCCTCAACGCTGCCTCAGGGTCGGCTATAGCCACGGTCGGTCTCCACGGTCGGTCTCCACGGTCGGTCTGGGTGTCAGGCGGGCGGCTCACGTCGGGTCAATCTATCGACGGGACACGACACGGAGGCCGCCACGCCTCCAGCCCAACAATTTCAAAACCCCGGCCCACAGCCCGCACCCCCAGGTGCCAGCTAACACTGACCGACAGCCCTTCAACCGCCGCCCCGCAGCCCCCCACCAGCAGCACCCCAAGAAGGGCGACAGATGAACGGCCCCGCACCCATCAACCGGCGCAACAGCACATCCGAAGGCGTCACCTTCGACTGACGGCCTCCGGTTCGTCGTCGGGCACGGTCGCCACCAGCGCCCGACCAGCCTTCTCCCACGTCTCCTCATCGACGAGCGGCTCGTCGAGCGGCAGACCTGCGAACGGCTCAGGATCAGGCATCGTCAGGAACCCCGAGATGGGCTCTGATGGCCTTCAGGTCGGCATCCACTGCATCAAGGCGCTCGTCCATACGCTCAATGAGCCGGTCCTCCATCTCCATGAGATCGGCCTTGGTGGTGTACCCGACCCGCGGCCCCGCGAGGCCGAAGGCCTTGGAGATCCTCCATCTCCATGAGATCGGCTCTGATGGTGTGCCCGGCGATGTCAACAGCCGCGTTCCCTGTGGGTTCCGCGGGCCGTCGTGCTCCGCGGGTGCGTGGTCGTTGCCATCAGGCCTCCCCGCCATTCCGTCCGTACAGCCAAACTAGCACCGGCGCAACCCGAGTAGCGGTCGCCATCATGCGGTGACGAGTTCGCGCCATGGGAGCCGTCGCCCGTTCATGGCCGCCGCGGCGTCGGCCATGCGGTTCAGGACGTGTCGGCTGCGCTGGTTGTAGCGGAACCTGTGCTCATCGACGTAGCGGTAGAGGTGGTCGTCTGACCAGTAGTGGTAGGTGCCGATGTAGGTGCGCTTGAGCCCTAACCAGAAGTTCTCGACGCCGTTGGTGTGGATACCGTCTCGGACGTATTCGCCGACGGAGTGGATGACCTTGTGATGGGTGAAGCCCATCGCTGCGAGGGTGTCGTAGATGTTGGAGCCGTCGGTGTGGATGGTGGCTCCCGTGCTGAGGCCGTGGCAGTCAACATCGCGGAGAACCTACCTAGGGGGTACGACACGGTGAAGCATCCTCGGCCGCTACCCGCCCCTCGTCGGCCTCCAACAGCCCCAGAACCCAAAACCCCGGCCCACCACCCGCGCCTCCGGCGCAAGCGAACACTGACCGCCTGCCCCTTACCCGTAGCCGCCTACTCGCAGCCCCCAACCCCGACGAAGGCTGCACGCTCCCAGCACCCAGCCCACCAGCACCGGACCAGAAACCCGAAGCCGGGACAGAGAACAACGCCAACAACCCGACGCGCATGACTTAGCCTGAATCCACCGACGGGCTTGTGGGATCGACGGTTTGGGTCTGGGTGGCCGCCGGGCTGGTGTGTTTGGGCGGGCCGGTGGGTGTCGGGGCGCGTTGAGCCGGGGTTGGGGTGCTGTGGCGGGTTGGTGGCGTTTGGGGTTGGGCTGCGCTGCGCCGGGCGCTGCGCGCCGCTCAGATGAGTTGGGGCAGGTTGCGGATGTGTCCCAGGGCGGTGGTGAAGGTGTGCTGCCAGGGCCAGTTGAGCGGGAGGCGCAGTCTGTGGCGTCCGCTGTGGTTGACGAGGCGGCCCGCCACGGTGAGGAGCCGGTTGCGGATGGTGGCCGCGACGGTGAGCTGCGCTGTGGGGTGGGCGCGGCCGAGGCGGGCGGTCCAGCGGGTGAGGTTGTGCGCGAGGACGCTGCAGGCGAGCCAGGCGCCGTTGGCGAAGAACCGTCCCGAGGGGCAGCGGCTGAGCCCGGAGCCTTCTTTGAGGTCTCTGATGGCGAGTTCGACGGTGGCGTGGTTTCGGTGGTAGGCGTCGGCTGCTTTGGTGTCGAGGTCGTCTCTGTCGGTGACGAAGCTGTGGTAGCGCCAGTCGGGCCACAGCTCGCCCTGCGCGCCGAGCATGCGGCTGCGCCGCGTGATGAGCCGCAGCTTGGCCGCCTTGGCGTCGGGTCCGCGCAGTTTGTCGCCGCGGCGGCCTGCTTCGATGGTGGTCTCAGCGACCTGGGCCTCGCCGCCGCGGGTGTACGCGATCGCCTTCCAGGCACCCTCGCCGATGGCCTCGTTGGCCGCTTTGACCTTAGCGTTCTGTGGGATCGTGATCGAGTAGGACGCGCCGTGGGCGCCGATGGCCGCGATCATGTCATAGGAGAAGAACCCCGAGTCGGCGCGCACCGTCACGCTCGCGTCCGCCGCCAGGCGCCGCACCCGCGCCAGGGTCTCGCGAGCGAAGCGCTCGTTGCCGCGCTGAGACGACCCCGACCGCATCCGCGAATGCAGCACCTCGCCGGTGTCTGCTCGCACCGCCACCAGCGGGTGATAGCCCAACACCTTGGTGTGGCCATAGGCGGCGCCCTGCTTGGCCTTTCCGCACACCTCACACACCGTGGAGTCCAGATCCAGCGTCATCTCCGCGACGTCGGGCGCGGCGCCCACAGACCACGCCCGCGCCAGCGCATGCTCGGCCGCTTTGTCGAGCTGGCGCACATGCCCGAACGTGAACGACCTCAAGAACGTCCCCTCCGTCGACGGGGCCATCACATCAAAGGGCAGCACCGCGCCCGACGCGCCCGACCGCAGCCGCTGCACGTCGTCGATGCAGCGGCCCCCCACCAGCGCCGACGACACCAGCGTCAACACCTTGCGACCCGCGCCCGCGCCCGCCGAGCCGCCCAGACGCACCGTGTCGTCGATCAACGCCTCCAAACCCAACCGATCCATCACCGTGCCCGCCAGCAACAACCCCGCATCGGCCACCAAAGACCCATCATCGAACACCGCCTCCAACCCGTCGATCCCACCTGCTACCCTGCTCACAGGAAGTGCCTCCTCACATGGCCAGAATGCTTGGTTAACTCAACGGCATTCTCCCATGTCAGGAGGCCTTTCTGGTGGACGCGCCACACCCAAGAACCTCACCGCGCCGGTGGATCCAGGCTAAGGCGCCGGTGCGAGCGCGGCGCAAATCAAGACCTGTGGGTGCCGGAAACTCTGCCGTGGTCGTTGACCTGCCGGCCCAACGCGAAAGCCCAGCCCGCTGGGCGATTTCAAGCCCATAGCCAAGCGCCCGGCCAGCGTCGAGGACCGCCGCGAGGCCGGGCACTGGGAAGGCGACTTGATCATCGGCAAGAGCAACCGCTCCGCAGTCGCGACCCTCGTGGTGCGCACCAGCCGCCAGGCCCTCACGGTCGCGCTGCCGGGCGGCTACGACGCCGGAAGCACCGCCGCCGCGGTCACCGCCGCGCTGGCCCGCCAGCCCCGCCACCTGGTGCGCACCCTCACCTGGGACCAGGGCCGCGAGATGGCCCGCTGGGCCGTCATCGAGGACGCCCTCGGCATCGACGGCATGCTGAGACGCTGGCTGCCAAAGGCACAGACCTCAACATCGGCGCAGCACGTCTCGCTGTCATCGAGGACCGCCTCAACACCATGCCCCGCAAACTCCACGACTGGGACTCAGCCCACAGCGTCTACACTGCCCTCTGTCGCAACCACCGGTAGAGCTTGCCGTCTGTATTTGCCTGTGATTCCGAGACCGCTGGCGAAGCGCTGGTTTGCTGGTTGAGACGCATGGTGGAGGTCAAGCCTTGCGTGTGAGCCCTGTTTCGCGTGCGATTTGTGCGACGTAGCCGGGCTTGGTGCCCAAGATTTTGGCGATTTGCGCGTAGGACGCCTTGGGCCTGGCTTTGAGCTGTTGCACGATCTGTGGCTTGATCTTGGGTTTGGCGGCCGGTACTCCGCCTCCGCGGCGCGGTGATGGTTGCGTCTGAGGCGCGGTGATGCCCAGCCTGGTGTTCAGGAGGTGAGAACGCAGCTGCGGGACGCGTTGCGCGAGGTAATCGAGAGTCTCTTGCCTGCGATGGCCGAACGCTCTGTCGGTGGAAAGCTGCCCGGGTTTCTCCAACAGGTCGATGATGCGGTCCAGAGTTTGGCTGCGCAAGGTGGTGCCGTAGCGCTGCATGTGCAGCGCCAGCCCGTCCTCGATGCGCAGACGGCCCGAGGCGTCTATGGCGGCGATGTCGATGTAGTCGCGGAGTTTCGGCCGGTACATGATGATGTCGAGTTTGGTGGCGAGCAGGTCCGGCAGGGACGCCACTGCCAGACCGTCAACGATCATCGGTTTGTGGAGTTGCTTGACATGGCCGGGGTTGTCTCCGCGGTATGGCGCCATGAACACGTCGACCGCGACGCCGTCAATGACTGCGTTCATCTGGTCTTTGGCGGCGGTGTTGGCCACGGCCGTTGCAGCCGTGGAGCTGAGCTTGCTGTAGAGATGCTCGCCTGAGAACGACTTGTAAGTCATGTAGTCGAGGTCATAGGAGGGCCGGTGGCGCAAGTACATCGCCAGCGCTGTCCCGCCGACCAGCGCGCCGCGGATGTTCTTGACGGCTTTGGCAAGCAAGGGCCAGACCGCCCGAGCGTCGGGGCCGACCACGTCGGTGTAGGCGTCTAGGTCAGCCACAGGACCGGTGCTTCATGGCTGCGTCGAGGCGCTCAGCGAGCCATCCGCTGCCGTAGCCTCGCATGGATCTGAGTTGGCGAAGCGTCGAGACCGGCAGCCTGTTGAGAGCCCAGATGCGCGCCGGCTCGTCGGGGCCGCCTATGAGCGTGTCGGCTATGTGGAGCGCGTCGTGGGCCAGCCGCAGCCGGGACGCGCATTCCCCGGACCAGAACAGGTACCAGAACTCCGGCGGCACCGTCTCAGGAGGGCTCTCGGGCTCGGCTGGGGCGACCCATCCGATCTGCGGCAGGGCATCGAGGGTTTGTTCGCTCATCACCAGCCGCCAAAGCCGCGCCCGGCGCGGCGTGTAGCCCCACATGACCGTCTCCTGCGAGCTTTCCACGAACCCTGCGTCACGCAAACGGCGCAGGCATCGCCTCGTGTGCGACGCTGACAGGGCGCAGTCGGCGGCGACTCGAGCTGCGGTGGCCCCCGCGAGCCGGGCACGTAGCGCCCCCAGCACTCGCCGGTGGCCATCGGCGAGCCCGGTGAGAGGCTCTGACAACACTGGGACCGGTTCAGCCGCGACCAAGGCGGCGAGGCGCTCGCGGCCCGGTCCCAGTCCGGTGCTCTCGACCGTGCGGAGGATTCTACGGCGGGTGGACGCACTCATTGCGCCCTCCTGGCAGACAGGCGCGCCCAGCGCTGCGGCGACCCATGTCGTTAGAGGCGCTTTGGAAGCGTGCAGACGCGTGCTGGTCGTGACACTGAAGTCGTGGCGGCACTTGCGGCATCGCCATCGGTAGCGGCCCCTGCCGGCGCGTCGCGCCGTGTCCGCACCGCCGCAACGCGGGCACCGGATATCCTCTGGCCAGCGCTCTTGGATCAGGATCGCCTCGGCCGCCTCCTCGCTGAGTGTCCCGGCTACGCTCTTGAGCGACATGGGGAGTATTCTATTATCTGCGATTCAGTAACCTCTAATTCGCACGAATGCAGAGATCGAACAGTTCTACGCATCGATCGACAAGTACCACGCTCCCACCGACAGCGAGCCAGCCGACGGTTACCGATCGCCCACACCCCATGGCGAGTCCGCTGGCAGCGGACAGAACGGCCCACCAGATCCATCGACCGCAGGCACGGAACCTCGGCACATCACCGCGATTGGCTCGGAAACAGGTCAAAGAGGACATGTGCCAAGCCTTGAACGCCGGATGGGTGATCGGCCGAGCCGAAAGCCTCGCCGCCGCAGCCGTCGACGCCTTCACAGCCGAGATCGACAACCTGCCGCACGACGCCCACGAACACTTGCGGGCAGAAGAGTTCCTCGACAGCCTGCGCATACGTTGCGAGTCCGTGTCCAAGACAGCAGCCGCCAACCGTCTCCGGGCGGCGACACCCCGAGACGCCTTGTGAGGGCCCGCGACGACGAGCAATGAGCATCTACTCTTCTCGGTGTGGGTGACCGTAGACGTCCAGCGGCCCAGCCCGCCGCCGCGTCGAAGGAGTGCGGTGATTGTGGCGCTGCGATGGTGTTGCGCACCGCGAAGCAAGGCCCGAACGCTGGCGGGGAGTTCTGGGGATGCAGCGGCTGGCCGGCCTGCACCAACACGCAACCCCAAGGCCGGGGCGCACCCGACACTGCTTCCGGCCACGCACCGTCACGTTCCGGGGCCTCGTCGGCTGCCGGGAGTCGTCGCCGTTGGCGGCGGGTGGTGTGGAACGACGCGACTCTCACCCGGCCGGGTTGGCGCTGCTATTACGCGTCGGCGGGGGTTTCGCTGAGGTCGGTGCCGTCGCCGGTGTGGCGGTGGACGACCAACTGTTGGGTGGCGTCAAGGGGCGAGCAGCGTCTCCCGCGGCGGGAGACAGTTGCGGCGGTTGTTGGCGTGATGCGCAAGCTCTTGGCTCGTGGGGTGTGCCCGCCTATGCATCCTGATGCCGAGCGGCTGTTACTACAGCGTCGGGGTCTGGGTGTATGTGACGCTGCGGATAGTGAGGTTGTGCCGCGGCTGGTCAATCCGTTGTGGTTGAGCGCCGACGATCTGGCCGTGGCGCCCGGTGGCTTCGGCCGGTTCGATGAGGGGCTGGTGGATTCACCCGCTGAGAGGGCTCTGGTCGAGTGGCTGCAGCAGCATCATCCGCGGTGCGTGGCTGGGCTGACGCCGCAGGCGCCCCTTGACATGCTCGCCGCAGCGTCCCGGGCTGACGACATGCCGGCCGATGACAACGGTCAGGGCCGTCGCTGTGACTTCCTGCTCGCTGGCCCTGCTACCGCCGCGGCGGTAATCGAGGTTGACGGCGCTCAGCACGCTCGGCAGCACGCTGTCGACGCCGCTCGGGACAAGCTGATGCGCGAGACCGGGCTGCCGACGATACGGATACCGGCGTCTGAGACGTTCACCGCAGCGGGGACAGGCCTGGACGCTTTGCAGCTGCATCTGGAAGCATCGGAGCCGCCGAAGGGCGCTGGACATGGTCGTCTGGTGTGGGCGGCGGTGCAGACACATCGTCTGGTGCTCGCCGTGTGCGAAGCGATCAGCGCGGGCTGGCTCAGCGGCGACCGGTGGGATCTCCGGGTCGATGACCCCACCGGCGCCGCACCGCGGCTGCTGGGCCCGTACTTGGAGATGTTCGACGCGTTGGACATGCTGTGGGGCGACCGCGGTGTCATGCCCGCGGAGATCGGGTTGCACGGTCGCAACAGCAGCATCGTCTGGCGCCGGGCAGCGGACTGCGAGTGGACGGTCCACGAAGCAGCCGGGGCCAGCCCCCCGGCCGAGTCGGTGGATGTGGATGTGCGGCTTGAGCCGGGCAACGGCGCAGCGGCGGAACTGCCCGATGACGACTGCGGGGCACCGCGGGTGTTGATCCGGTCGGCCTGGCTGCCGATGCCGATCGCCGACCTGGTGGATCAGACACCACAACGCCTCGAGCCGTTCACCGGCTATGGCGATCCCCACACAGCGGTTCGGGTGTTGATGCGGGGCCTGTTCGCCGTGGCCGAGCCTCGCGCCGGGCAGGTAGAGGCGATCACTGAGACGCTGGCCGGGCGTGATTGCGTGGTGCTGTTGCCGACCGGTGCCGGCAAGAGCCTCATCTACCAGCTGGCGGGGTTGTGCACCCCGGGCCGAACGCTGGTCGTGGATCCGTTGGTCTCGCTCATCGACGACCAGGTCGAGTCGCTGGCCCGTCATGGCATCACCCGTGCCGCTGGCGTGACACAGCAGACGGCCCGCACCGCTGATGTCGCTGACGCGTACTTCATGTTCGTGTCCCCCGAGCGTCTGCAACGGCAACGGTTTCGTGACGAGCTCGCTGAGCGGAGCACTGTGGTGCCGGTCAACCTGGCAGTGGTCGACGAAGCGCACTGCGTGTCCGAATGGGGTCACGACTTCCGCACCGCATACCTCAACTTCGGGGCGGTGCTGCGACGAGTGTGCGCCGGGGCGCTGGGCCCACCGCCAATCCTGGCGTTGACCGGCACCGCATCCCAAGCGGTTCGCAACGACATGTTGTTCCAGTTGGGGATCGACACGATCACCGACAACACCATGATCCGCCCGCAGTCGCTGGACCGCCCCGAGTTGGCGTTCCATGTGGTCATTACTGACCCTGCGACCGCCGCTGCGAGGCTGCGAGCCGAACTAGCGGGAATGCACGCCCGTTTCGGCGAGCCAGCCGGCTCGTTCTATGAGCCTGCCCTTCCGCACCACCCGGGATGCCGTGTCAGGATGCACACGGGCGCTGCTGCGCCTCGTCTACGAGACGGTCGCCCAGGCCCGGCTTCGCAGCCTTCGCGAAATGTGGCTCAGCGCGTCCGATGCCGCCGCCCACGGCGGCGACACCATCCGTCGCCGGGTCTTGGACTATCTCAGCGAAGGCGACGCCTCAGTAGTGCTGCAACAGCTCACGCAGAGACCCAAGTTCAGCTTCGGTGACTGGATCTCCCAATGGGAGCAGATCACCACCCAGCAGACAACGACAGAGTGGCGGTCATCGGCTGGCAGACTGCTGGTCTCCTACCCCGACCATCCCGGGCTGCTAGTGACACGCGGGCTCACAGAAGCGCTGCTGGAGGGCGGCGCTGCCGCCGAGTGCGAACCAACTCTGCGGCGCGGCCTGTATCAAGCCAGCACCGCCTACTCCACCGACAACGCCGATGTAGCCGGGTTCGTGCAATGGATCCTCAACCGCCTGTTCCCCACCAACAGCAGCGAGTCATCTCCACTGACAGCGCTAGCAGCCGATGGATGCATGGGCCGCGCTGGGCTTGCCGCCGCTGTTGTCGCAGCCGCCCGAGGCACCCCCGCAGAGGAGATCGAAGGCGCTCCCTGATCTCCAAACAGCGCTGCAGCAAGCGGAAACGTTCCTGGCTTCGACCAACCTGAGCCAGATCGTCACCGACCTAGCCGAAACCCGTGAGATGATCCGCACGGCCCTCGATGACCGCATCCGCAGCACCGAGCAGGAACGCGAGACCGCCCAGCGGGAGCTGGAACATATCCGCGACCGGGCCGCGAAGCTGCCAGCACGCCATCGCCGCAGCCTCGAAATCGACTGAACGATGCAGCGCATCATGCCTGGCCAGCGCACACGACCGCGTTCTCGGGCACCCACACCGTCAAGGAGCGCGCCGACCGGGGCTGCCGCCTGTGGGCTCGCCTCACATCGTCGACGCGCAGCACGATCTGGTGTTCATCGCCGCACACGAGCTCAATTGCCCAACTTTCTATCAACGGCGTGTGGTTAGTGGTATCTGTGCTGGCCGCGGTGTCCTTTGGGGAGCACGCAATCCCTCTTGGTTCGTGGGCCGCGCCGGCCGCATTCGACGCGCCTGTGCGACAGCGGTGGCGGTGATGGCTCCTGAGCCGAGCCGGTCTCTGTCAGCAAGCTGAACGTCGCCCCCTGCGCCGGTGGCGGTCCCCCGTCGGGCGCCATGGCGCGCGCCAGGTCGACGAGCTCGGGAACGGTGTGTCTCTGGTTGCGCCGCCCGCCGCTGGGGCGCAGGATCTGTGCTCGGGTCAGCGCCCCGATCGCCGAGCGTGCCGCCTTGGCGGTGATCCCCAAGCGCTCAGCGACCAGCTCGGCATCTAGTACCGGCATCGACGGCAGTGCCTCCAACAGCTTCGAGGCGGCGCTGTTTGAGCGGAACGAGGTGCCGGCCCGCCATCTGGCCGCGATCGCCTCGACGGTCCGCACCACCGATGCTGCCTGCCGCTGGGCGTCTTCGCACGCGCGGCAGAACGCAGTCAGCCATTGTTGGAGGCCCGCGTTGCGAGTCGTCGAGTCGTCGGCGTCGCACACGACGCGGGTCGCGTTGAGCGCCGCGTAGTAGCCCCCGGGGTCGTTGTCCAGAGCTGTGCTGAGCGGCACGGCCCCGCGGGCCGAGCCGCGGGCGTTGAGCACGGTGTGGATGAGAGCGCGTCCTGTTCTGCCGTTGCCGTCGTCGAATGGGTGGATGGTCTCGAACTGGGCGTGGGCTATCGCCGCCTGCAACGCGGCGGGGTGGGCGTCGGAGTTCAGATAGGCCACGAGGTCGTCCATCAGGGCGGGAACCGCCTCATGGGGCGGAGCCACGAACGTGGCCTCGTCGACGAGGCAGTAGCGGGGTCCTATCCATATCGGCCCGTCGCGCGCCACGCCCCCGATGATCCGGTCCCGTGTCCCCTCGAAGAGACATCTGTGGATGTCGCAGATGTCCTCTGGCGTGCAGGCGTCGCCGGCGCGCATGCGCTGCCCCAACGCCACCGCCGCCGCGACTTGTTTCGCGGCGCCCAGCGTGAGGGCGTCGTTCTCGTCTGGGACGGGCCGGCCGACCTGGTCCATGTAGCGCGCCCAGGCGAGGCCCTCCTCCGTGGCGGCGACACCTTCGATGATGCTCGAGCGGATGCTCTCGTCGCGGGCGATCATCCAATCGGCGATGGCTGTGCCCAGAGGCGTTCCTGGCAGGGACGCGATCGTGGCGAGCGCCCGGTCGGCGGCGGCGAATGCGTTCACCGTGTCGGTGTCGAGGCTGAGGCTCAACGAGCGCAAGGAATGCGGGACATAGGCTCGGTAGGTTCTGCGCCCGTAGCCTGTCGGGATGGCCATCCAGCCTTCGGCGTCGACATAGCTGCCCACACACGAAGCATAACGGGGCGTATGGGCTATTAAATCCACCTTAGGTGCCCACTTGCTGTGCATGTGGGACGTATGGACTACTGGCGATGACGGCATCTACCAGGAACGTTAGGCCCGAGCCTTTTCTTGCTGACTGTGGATCAAATCTTGCATAACTGTGGATCAACTCATGGTGGGCGCGGAGGGACTCGAACCCCCGGCCTCTTCCTTGTAAGGGAAGCGCTCTGAACCACCTGAGCTACGCGCCCGTCAGACGAGCCTAACGGCTGGCCGCCACCGCCTTCTGCCGTGTTGTCGAGGCTCCGCGAACTCGGGGCATTGATGGTCTATGATCTCGGACATGCCCTACCCAGCAACAGTCCAAATCACCACGCCCGACCGCGTGGCCAACTGGCGTCCTCTCGTGCAGTGGATCCTGGCCATCCCCCACTTCGTCGTGGTGGTCGTCCTCGCCATTGTGGGCGCTGTCGTTGGCACCGTCGGATGGCTGGCCGTCGTGCTCACCGGCAAGCTGCCTGCAGGCGTGGCCGGCTACCAGGCCATGTACATCCGTTACTACACGCGGGTGAGCGCGTACGCCTGGTTCCTGACCACGGAGTACCCGCCGTTCGACTTCTCGATGTCGCCGGTCGACCCCGGCGGCTCGGCCACGTCGGTGAACATCTCCCCCGCGCTAGAAGGCAAGAACCGGCTCGCGGTGCTGTTCCGGTTCATCGTCCCGATTTCCGTCGTGAGCAATATGGCCAACCAGTCCAACGGGATCGAGGTCTCTGGGTGGATTTGGCTGGTGGCGCTCGTCCTGGCCGCCGCACTGATTCCGGCCTACGTCTACGTCGTGGTCATCGGGATCGTCGGGGTTGTGTGCGTGTTCCTGGCCTTCTTCGCGGTGCTGTTCACGGGCCGCTGGCCCGCGGGACTGCGCAGGCTCGCTACCGCCCCGATAAGGGTCGGAGCCCGCTTCAGCGCCTACGGGCTGCTGCTCACCGACGAGTACCCGCCGTTCTCGATCGACTGAGCGTCGCCGAGATCTGAGCCCGGTCTCGGCGCAGCCGTCAACCGGTGGCCGCGCCGCCGGTGAGGGAAGCCCGAACCGCCAGCAGTTCGGCTGCCAGCGGCGCGGGCGCAGCCACCGGAGCCCGCCGGCTCTGATGGTCGAGCATCACCAGGTCGCGGCCGAGCCCGTCGTGAACCTCGACGCCCGTCTCGGTGCACACCAGCCGGCCGCCCAAGTAGTCCCACGAGCCCAAGCCGCCGAGCGAGAAATCGATGTAGCCGTCCAGTCGCCCGGCCGCAACCGCGCACAGTTCCAGCGCGGCCGCGCCCAGAGTGCGGAACTGGGCCCAGCCGCCCCGCCCGGGAGGCCAGCCGTTGACGCCCACCACACACTCAGGCAGGCGCCTTGGCGCGGGCGGTCGCAGCGTCTCGCCGTCGCAGCGAGCCCCGCCGCCCCGCATCGCCTCGAACCGCTCGCCGCTGCCATGGTCGTGAACCACCGCGGCCACGGGACCTGCTCCGTCCACTACGCACACGCTGGTGGCGAAGTAGCGGATCCCCCGCGATGCGTTGGTGGATCCGTCCACTGGGTCGAGCACGGCCACGGGACCGTCTCCGGGCTCCAGCCCGCTCTCCTCGCTGAGGACCAGCAGCCCTCCCTCCCTCAGCACCGCGGTGGCGGCCGCGTCCGCGGCCAGGTCGAAGCCGAACTGGCCCTGCTTCAGACCTGTGGGTCCCCAGTCGCGACAGTCGGCCAGAGCCGCGACCACGGCATCGACGGCGGCGTTCAGAACGTCGAGCGAGTCTGTGTCCATCCCGCCAGTGAACCAGGACACTCGACCGAGTGCGAGCGCGATGGGTTTGCGAGCGCCTCGCGGTGCAGCGATGGGTTTGCGAGCGCCTCGCGGTGCAGCGCTGCGTTTCCCGCTCTTGTTCGCTGCGCTCACGGGCCGCTCGGGCCACGGCCTCGCTCAGTGTCTTGCGAAGTCGCCCAGCGGTTCGCGACTAATCGCTCAGCCTCTCGGTCACACCCGTGAACCTTCGGATAAAGTGCAGCAACGCGCCGCCCCTCGGATCGTGTATACACGACCGGAGCGGGAAGCAGTTTCGCCGTGTCCGACGGTCGTGGCACGCTGTAGCTGGAACAGGTCCGAAGCAAGGGGTATCCGCGTGTCGCTGATCGATCTGCACGGGTTCGTCGCCAACCTCAAGGATCACGTGTCCGAGCACGGCTTCCACGTCCACGGTGACCGGCACTTCGTGGAGACGTATTCGAACCGCCAGACCTGGGAGGTTGACCTGCACCCGGACCACGCGTGCGGCGGGCCGCTCGACATGGTGCTGTGCGTCGAGGCCGAGTCGCGCACCCTGCTGACGTTCGAGGACGACGTGAACAGCCGCCCGGAGGACGAGGATCCCGACGATGCAATCACCGTGCCGATGACCCTCAGCTTCGTGCTCCCGCCGCTGCACCTGGGCCCCGACCTGCTCGTGCTGGCCACCGATCTCGCCGCCATCGGGGGTCCCGACCTGCCGCTGCAGGTGTCGTCGGTGGACAGGGTGGCGGCCGTGACCGACGCCGCGGAGCGGTCCGTCAACATCGAGGGCCGCGTCGAGCTGGCTTTGAGCCGGATCTACCTGGGCCAGGACCTTGAGGTGCTCTGCGACATGCTCGACCGGGCCCGCAGCGTCTGCGAGTTCCTGCTCGACCGGGCCCCTGCCTGGCTGGGCGAGCTGTAGGACGAACACGATCTCAGGAGTTGAGCGCCTTCCGCAGCGCCTCAAGGGCATCATCGGCGTGGATGCGCATGTTCAGTTCGGAGCGCACGGTTCGCAGCACCGAGCCGTCGCGGTCGATCACGAACGTTCGCCTCTTGTTCGGCAGGGGGCGCCGCCTGACCACGCCGAAAATCTGAGCGATGCCGCGGCCCGCGTCTGACAGCAGCGTGAAGCCCAGGGCGTTGGCGTCATCGAACTCGCGTTGCCGATCCACCTGATCGGCGCTGATTCCCACGACGCTGGCTCCGAGTGCTCTGCACTCTGCCGACAGGTCGCGGAAATGGCAGCTCTGGCGCGTTCAACCTGGCGTCATCGCCTTGGGATAGAAGTACACGATCACGGGGCCCAGCTCGAGCAGATCGCGCAGGGCCACCGTGTTGCCGTGCTGGTCGACCCCCTCGAAGTCCGGGACCTTGCTCCCAACCTTCACGTCCACGTCGATTCTCCTCCCGCCGATGCTGGGGTCATTATGGACGGTGCGTCAAATCTCGATCGAAGCGGCGACCCGGTCGGCGTGGAAGTCGGACCCGCCCCAACCTCGGGCCAGCGCCCACGAGCGCTTGATGTAGAGATGCAGGTCGTGCTCGGTGGTGTAGCCGATGGCGCCGTGGCACTGCAGGGCGGCCCGGCCGGCGACACTGGCGGCGGTGCCGGCCAGCCATTTCGCCTGCGACACGCTGCGGCCGGCGTCTGGGCGGCCGTGGGCCACGGCGTAAGCGGCGTACAGCACCGCCGGAGCGGCGAACTCGATCTCGAGCCGGGCGTTCGCCAGATGGTGCTTCACCGCCTGGAAGCTCCCTATCGGCTTCCCGAACTGGTAGCGCTGCGTCGCGTAGTCCACGGTGATCTCCAGCATGGCCCGGCTCAGGCCGAGCAGCTCTGCCGCTGCGCCGAGCACGCCCCGGTCGAAGGCCGCGGCCACGGCTTCGGGATACTCGGTTACGGACTGGCCCGCGGCTCGGGGCCGCACCCGCCCGCAGTGCCTGGAGGCGTCGACGGTCTCCACCGGCTCGACGTTCACCTCGTGAGCCTCGTAGAGCCGCAGCCCGCGGCCCGAGACCAGCAGGAAGGCCTCGGCGAATGTCGCCGAGGCAACCGCGGAGCCGGCCGCGCCGAGGTCGGTGGCCACCATCGGCCCCACTACGCCGAGTGGCGCGGCCACCAGAGCGGTCTCCGTCAGGGGATGGGGCAGGGCCACCCTGCCGGCCTCCTCCAGCACCGGCACCAGGTAGGTCTCGTCGAGCCCCAGGCCTCCGTCGGCGTGAGGCACCAGCGCGGCCAGCGCGCCCGCGCCGGCCAATGCCTGCCATGGCGCCGGGTCCGGCCGCTGCGTCCAGGCGTCCCGTACCACCGCGGGCGGGCACAGCTCGGTGAGCAGATCCCGCGCCGTCGAACGCAGCGCTTCACGGTCGTCGTCGAGAGCGAACCTCATCGCGGCCCCGTCGCTGGTGGCGGTCGCCGGCCTGCGGCTCGGCCCCCGCCGCCCAGTGCGAATCTCATCGCGGCAGACCGAGGACGCGCTCGGCCACGATGTTGCGCTGCACCTCGTTGGTCCCCGCGTAGATCGGACCGGCCAGCGAGAACTGGTGGCCCTTGCTCCAGGATCCCGCCAGCTCAGCGTCGGGGCCCAGCAGGTCGAGAGCGATCTCGTGCAACTCGATGTCCAGCTCCGACCACCAGACCTTGGCCAGGCTCGCCTCCGATCCGATGTCGCGGCCGTCGAGGAGCGCGGTGACTGTTTGCAGGGTCTGGAGCCGGTAGGCGTCGGCGCGCATCCACGCCGCGGCGATGCGGCGCCGCATGGCTGTGTCCGCGCCGCGCTCGGCGCACAGCGCCAGCAGGCTCGCCGCGGTGGCCTGGTACCGGCCGGGCGAGCGCAGGAGCCCCCGCTCGGTGCCGGCGGCCGACACGGCCACGCGCCAGCCCTGGTCCACCTCTCCGAGGACCACGCCGGTGCCGACGGCTTCGTCGGGCAGAAACGCCTCGGTGAAGAACACCTCGGCGAAGCCCTCGTCGCCGTCGAGGCGGCCGAACCCTCGCACCGTGATCCCGTCCAGATCGAGCGGCACCAGCAGGTATGTCAACCCGCGGTGGCGCTCCGAGGCGGGGTCCGAGCGGAACAGTCCGAAGAGGTGGGTGCAGAACGCGCCCCGGGTTGTCCATGTCTTCTGCCCGTCGAGCACCCAACCGCCGGCGGTGCGGCGGGCCCGGCTGGACACCGCGGCGAGATCGCTGCCCGCGTTGGGCTCGGACCAGCCCTGGCACCACAGGTCCTGAGCCGCTGCGATGCGGGGCAGCAGATGGTCCTGCTGGGCCTGTGTGCCGTGCTCGAAGATGGACGGCGACAGGATCTGGATCCCGTTCTGGGTGACTCTCTGGGGGGCGCCGGCCCGCCAGTACTCCTCCTCGAAGATGAGCCAGTCCCACAGCGTGCCGTCGCGACCTCCGTGGACCCTGGGCCAGGACACCGCCGACCAGCCCGCCTCGTAGATGCGTTCCTCCCACAGCAACTGCTGGGCGAACCCCTCGCGTGTGTCGCCGGAGCGCTCCGTTCCGATCTCGGCCCGCCATTCGGCCAGATTGATGTCCAGCCATCGGCGCAGCTCCACGCGGGTCTCGGTCTGCGCCGCGCTCCAGTTCAGATCCACCGCAGCTTCCGATCCTCGCCTGCACCTGCGTCGCCGGTGGGCTCGGTGGGGATCGAACCCACGACCAAGGGATTATGAGTCCCCTGCTCTGACCACTGAGCTACGAGCCCGCACCGACGCTACCGCCATGCCGGTCACACCTAAGCGTCCTGAGCGTTGTTTCGAACTCAGCCGAGCAATGCACACGGCGCGGGCGCGTGTCAATCATCTTGACGACGCCGTAGAAGTATCTCTCCAGCAGAGCAACAGGACTTGTGGGTTCGCTTCGTGTGTACCGGATGCCGTGCTCGTCAAAATACCGCTCGATCTCTTGCACCAGGTCACTGACGAAATCGGTGCGGCGCATCTCAACATGCTACGGGCAGGCCCCGCTGGCCACGGCGAAGCATGAGCCTCACCACAACCTGCATAGATCCGGCGAGCCTAGATCTGCCGCCGGAGACGCCCGCCCGCCAGGCGGTAGCGTTGCGGACATGGTGTCTGCCCCGACCATCGACGACGCCCGCACAGCCGGCCGGGCCCTGACAGGTGCCGGCGCCCGAGAGGTGCTGGCGTTCGGGTCCGTCGCGAGGGGCGACGCCGACCCCCACAGCGACGTCGACCTGGTGGTCATCCTCGACGACCTCGAATACCGCCGCCGCCGCGACGCCGCGGAGGCCCTCGAGAAGCTCGCCGCCGGCGCGACCGGGCAGCGCGTGGACGTGTGGCTCACCGACGCACCCGAATGGGCTGCGCAGAACCGGCGAGCCGCGTCGTTCGCCGCCGCCATCAAAGGCGACCTGGTGGTAGTCGCCGCCCGCAACGGAGATGACAGCGCCATCTGCTGGGACAAGGAGCAAGTCATGGCCACCTCCGACACCGAGGACGCGTGGAGTCGCCTCGATGAGGTCCGCACCCACCTGCAGCGCCTCATCCGCCGACACCATCCCGACCACATAGAACGCTCAGCGTCGGCCGCGGGCGAGGACGACAGCCGCTACGACCATCAGTCCGACCGGCTCGTCGAGGCGTGCACCGCCGCGGCCATGGCCATCGAGACGGCATTCAAGGCCCTCGGCACCGACGCACAGATCGACGCCAAGCTGCTGCACTACAACCACCGCGTCGGTCCCATCGTCGAGCAGCTCCCCGCGGAGGATCAGACTGCCGCCCAGCTGATCCTCAGCAGCCCGATCACCGCGCACTCCGTCAGCCAATGGCGCACCCTGGGCGACTACCAGCCCGCCCCCGGACAGCCCCACCCCTACGAGGTGGCCACCCCCGCGTATACCACCGCCATCGCTGCCGCCGCGGCAGCCTCAGCCGGCTACGCCGCCGACAAGATGGCTCGTAGCCACGGCCGCAGGAGCGTCAACAACAACATCGACCGGCTCACCGCCGAGCTTCGCCAGCTCGCCGCCTCCATCGACATCAGCACCGGCGAGCGGCTTTCACCAGACCCTGGCGACGACCGCGCACGCGGGCTCTAGGTACTATCCGCACCCGCGCGGCCGTCAATGGTCGGGTTCACGGAGCGAGCGCCCCATCAGAGGACGGCGACGGCGCATGCAAGCCTGGTTCGAGGAGTCCGAGGCGGTCGGCAGGCGCATCGTCGAGTCCGACGATCAGGTGGCGTCAACGGAGAGGATCACTAAGGCGGCATCCCCGGACTGGGCCGTGACGCTGCACGACAGCCGACAGGTGACAGCGGAGGTCACTTGCATGACCGAACCGGGCATGAACCTTCAGCAAGAACAGTTGGCCACCGGCAGGCAGCATTCTCCTGGGGGTCGCTAGTTTCTCGACGTGCGCCGCCATAGCAACTAACCGCCATCCCCCGATGACGACGAACCCGTCAAGAAGGCGCTGCGCACGATCATCGGAGCGGAAGCGCTGGTCGCCGCGGCGCGTGTGGAAGATCGCCACGGCGGCGTCTTTGAGATGAGCGAATGGCAACAGTCGCATCCATGGAAGATGCCGCCGTGGCACGACGAGGCCCAGGCTCTCTGCGATGCGATTGTCCGCAAGTGCCTCGCTGAGGTTCCCGGGTTCGCGGTCGTGCACTCGCGCCATGAGATCAGGCTGCGAATGATGCTCACCAACAGCCCCGATGGCCCGGGCGTGGTCGTCTCGCAGTTTCACCACGGCTACGGCGGCGGGATGGGCGATCTCAGCGATCTGCGCGATCACACCCAGCGGCGCATCGACTCGAAGTCCGCCAAGCACCAGTCACTCCATCACGGCGAGAAATGGCTCATCGCCCTGTGCACGCATCCTCTGCTCGCCATGATGATGCAACACGCCTTCGGTGGCGACGGCGCGCCGATGCACGACAGGACCCTCGCACCGCTGGAGGAGATCCGCTTGGATCCCTTCGACGAGGTCTGGATCACCGCTCCGCTCAACAGCGAGGGAGACGAGGTGCGAACCGTCAAACTCGCGCGCTGTCAGTCGCCCTTGGTCGCATCCTGCGCCCCGTAGCATCCGCCATCCGCCATCCGCCATCCGCCATCCGTCGCCGTGGAGACGGCTCAGCGGGACGATGAAACCGTGGTCGTAGTGGTCCGCTCGGCCGACTTGAGTCGCCGTGATCGTCGCACGGGTTGCGCTCGTACCGGCCCGGACCTGAACGGCTCGACTGGCTGGGCCGGTTCGCCCTCGCGGCTGTCGACGACGAAGTGGCAAACGTCGAAGACATGATCGAGTGGTTCTTCGCCCGCTACGCCACGCCGGAGGAAGCGGCACTGTTCTATGACAAAGAAGCGGGGGACTTTGTCTGGGTGGGGACTGGCCCTGACGGCCCGTCCGCAGTCTTACACGACCAGTTCGACACCGCACTAGGCGCCGACATTGCTGAAGCAGCGGACGTGATCACACAACATGCCCTCGATTGGGCCGAGCGCGACGAACTTTGAGCCGCTAGCTGGCTCGATCCCGGTTCGCGCGGCCAAGACGCTGCGGCGGCGCTCCGGCTCGCGTTCCGGGGGTCGGGTGCTGGAGGGCGTTGGCTATCCGGTGTCCGCGGTTGGCATGTCGCTTCTCGTTCTGACATGGGTGGATTGGAATCTGTCGCTGAATGTCCCTTCGTGGCCGAGTCTGCGCAGCATCAGCAGTTCCAATAAGTAGAGGCATGTCTTCGACATCTACACCCACGTTCGAGCCCCACTGCAGTCGGACGCTGCCGAACGCGTGGCTGGCCTTCCGTTACCAGAGCCTTAGATTGCGGCACTAGCCGTTCGCGTAGCGCTTGATGCGATCAAACCACGCACGAACGAGGGCGAGTTCTGCTGCCATTTCATCTATCTCCGGCGCGACGTAGTTGAACTCAGGGCTCTTGTCATGACGCCGCACCCAGCGCGACACGCGGGCGTAGCTCTCCTGGAACTCCTTGTCATCTTCTGGTGTGAGGCGAGCAAGCAGCCTGAGCATCCTCGGCCGGACCTCGAGCGTGGCCCGATCCACTACTCGGCCAACTACCTCGACACTGAGCATCCGTTCCCAGGTCTCGGACAGCTTCCCGGCCCAGTCAGCCGCCTCCTTCTCAAGTTCCTCTTGCTGCCATCCAGTCATCTCACGTCGAATCCGAGCTAGGTCGGCTTCGAGCGTGCCAAGTCTGGCCTTCACGTCTCGCGTCTTCCAGGGATGGGATTCGAGACAGACTCCCGGCCTGCCGTCTCCTCGCCGCTCCACGGAGCGTTCAACCATGGGAACCTCAGCTTCACTAGCGGCCCGAGCAAGGTCGGCAACAAACGCAAGATCATGCGTAAACACGACCACCTGGCGCTCCTGCGAGAGTTCGGCAAGGCGAGAGGCAACACGTGCACGCCTGATGTGGTCCAGAGATGACACTGGATCGTCAAGCACAATAGCCGACTTTGAGTCATCCAGGAATGCCTCGGTGAAGAACCCAGCGAGACCGAGAGCTGTCTGCTCTCCTTCGCTCAGAACCTTCGCCATCGCAGGTTGCTGAACCGCGCCGACAAACGCTGGTCGATGCTGAAGCCGCCCCTTTTGACCACCGGTGTCCTCCAGGGTTACCCGCTCGAGCCGGAGTCGATCTGACTCTCGCGTGAACCGGTCTCGGACAAGCGTGGTCACATGAGACCTTGTCAGAGCGGTCGCCTTGCGAGTTATCACGGCCGTATCGGTAGTTCTCTTGGCAGCGTCCAGGAGACGGCGTTCGCGCATGCGTTCCAGCTCGCTCTCCAATGCCCGACGTGCCTCCGCCATCAAGATCTGATCGCTAATCTCGACACGCTTCGCTGACACTTCCGCGAGCCGCTCTGCGTACCGAGACGAATCAACTGTAGATGCACGGTGTCGGAGGGCTTCCGACGATGCCGTCGCGACTGCTACCTCGTCTCCCTCCTGCGCCGCTTCTGCCGCCGATAGGCAAGTCGACAAGACATCCACGGAAGCGACAACGCGATCGAAAACTTCCAACCGACCTCGCCAAACCTCCACCGTCTCAGGGTCTTCTTCAGCGATCTGCTCGAGCGACACGAGCACGGGCGCCGGGCTAGTGGCAACCCTCCGCAGCGAGTCAGATTCCCGCTCTGCTTCTCGTTCAGCTGCAGCCGCTTTGCGCTCGGTCTCATCCTTGACCGCGGCTTCGAACCGACCGAAGCGGGTGCGTGCGTCGTCGTCGAGGGTCTGATGGCAGAGGACGCAGGTGTCCGCGTCAGTTGGGAAGGGCTGACCAGGGTGTGCCTCCGTCTCAGCGAAAGTGCGTGCGGCCTCCCAGAGGACTCGCCAAGTCTCCGAGCCGACACCCGGAACGGGCTCGGCTTCGAAAGACTCCCCCGACGAGATCGTTGCAGCTCTCCGCAACGCGATCGCCTCGGCTTGAGTTGCCGAGGCCTTTCGAATCGCAGTTGGGGAAAGCTGCGACCTCATACTGGAGAAGTGTTGGCCCACATTTTCGTAATGGTCGGCGAGAGTCAACAGTCGCCTGCGCTCCTGGTTCGGGTCAGAAGTCCTGAGCCGACTCTCCTCGCGCTGCAGCTCTTCTAGCCGCTCCGATGCGTCGGCAGGAAGCGCGCACGCAGCATCAAGAGCAGACGTCGAGGTGTCTGCCGACAGCTGAGCTAGGAACTTCGATGCGGCCCCGCCTTGGGACACCCCGGGGAGGACTTCGGCTCTTCGAGCGTTGTCTTGCAGCAACCGATCGAGCTCGGCCCTCACTCCATCGCATGCCCGAATGAGACCGTCGAGAAGAAAGATCCCCGCGGGCCGGAACGTCACCTCGGACTCAGTAGCCAAGTAGGCATCACCACAAGCCTTATCAAAGTACCCGATTTGGCGGAGTTCGGAGTTGACTTCGCCAGGCCAGCGATACGGCGGCCGTTCGGCTCCGCCGATTGCGATCCCTACCTCAGCGCGTTGATCGGCTCCGTCCCTGTCCGAGAAGATGTCGCTTAGCACGTCCTCTCGGTGTCGCGATCTGGCTACATCCTTCAGGAGACGAGCGAATCCCGACTTACCGCTCCCGTTATCTCCGTAGACAACGACGAGGCCGTCATTCGGGAATTGCAGGCGCTGACCAGGCACGAGCGCGTTGACACTTGATGAAACCTCAAGACTCTTGAGACTGACCTGGCCACGCCCTCCCTGCGCTCCAGGCACGTCCTCGGGCCGAAGCGGTGGCTCCGTCAACTCACTCCCAGATGCAAGTTGCGTTGCGATATCTACATAGTTCCTCCGGCTGAGCGGCTCTCCCCGCGCCAGCCTTCGCATCACCGCTATCTGCCACGCTGGGCGGGATGCTGACCATTCGACAATTTCTGACTCAAGGGATGCCACTCAACAAGCATGGCAGAGCAGTGGTCTGCTCCGCGATCTTCGCGGTCGGCTTGTTCGACTTACGGGCACGTCGACCGAAGGGGGTCATCGTGCCGAGGAGGTGTCCCGCTGCGTTCTGGGATGGTGTGCCCTGTGTTCGGCGTGGTCGGTTTGTTGATCTCAGGCGTTGCTGGCGTGGCGGATCTCGTATTCGACGGGCGTGAGCATGTGGCTACGTGATGTGCCGTCCCCAGGCGTCCATGATCTCGCGGCGCTGCTCTAGCAGGTCAGAGCGCCGGTAGGCCGCTTCGACGGTGTTCTTGACGACGTGCGCGAGGCACGATTCGGCCAGCTCACGACTGACGGCCGACTCGGCGCACCAGTCGCGGAACGATGAGCGGAGCCCGTGGGGGGTGTCCCTGTCTTGTTGTCAAGCCGCCTGGGGCAGGTTGTGAGGTTGTGGCGGTTGGTAGGGGGTTTGGGTTTTGAGCATGGCGAGGATGATGTTGCAGCGGCGTCGGGCGACGCAGACGACGGCGGCGTTGTGGCGTTTGCCTTGTGAGCGTTTGCGTTGGTAGTAGGCGCGTGCGTCGGGGTCGTGCTGGGTGGCGACGAAGGCGGCGGTGAACATGGCGTTTTTGAGGCGGTGGTTGCCGCCTCGGGGTTTGCGGGACTGGGCGCTGCGCCCGGATTGCCAGTCGACGGGGGCGAGCCCGGCGTAGGAGGCGAGGCGGCTGCCGTCGGCGAATCGGTGGGGGTCGCCGATCTCAGCGAGGGTCCGGGCTCCGGTTCTCGGGCCGAACCCGCACAGGCTGTTGAGGACTTTTCCCAGCGGGTGGCCCATGAACGCTGCTTCGATGGTTGTGGCGAGCTGGTCGCGGCGTTCGCAGATCCGGTCGAGGTCGGCGGCGAGCTCGGTGATGGTGTGGCCCCAGGTGGCCTCGGCTGTGACGGTGATGCTCTGCGCGTCGAGCGCGCCCCAGATGGCGTCGGTGAGCCGGTCCGCTGTGCGGGGCGAGCGTTTGGCGATGCGGGTGCGTATGCGGGCGCGTCCGGCGGAGCGGAGCGCTGTGGGGGTGCCCCAGCGGGCCAGGGCGTCGCGTGCGCCGCCGCTGGTGGCCAGCTTGTCGCCGAGGGCCCGCTCCAGAGCGGGCGACACCGTCAACAGGGCGTCTCTGAGCCGGTTGGCGGCCCTGGTGGCGTCCGCGGCGAGGTCGGCGTCTCTGCCGTTGAGGATCCGCAGCCTCACCAGCAGCTCGTCGCTGGGGGTCGTCCAGCTCAGGCGGTCGGCGTTGCGCCGGGCGTAGTCGGCGAGCACCGCGGCGTCTTTGGGGTCGGTCTTTGCCGCCCCGGCGTAAAGGTCCGCGGCGCGACGCATCGCCAGCCCCGTCACATAGGCCACAGGAACCTCTCGGCGAGCGGCCGCCTCCATCAGCAGCGACGCCGCCGAGCTGGTCGTGTCGATCACCAAAGCGACCGCGCCGTGCACCGCCGCGTCGTCGATCAGGCGCCCGATCGCCGCCTCGTCGTTGCGCACGCTGCGCGCCAGCACCTCGGCGCCGGCCGATGTCACAACGCAGGCGTAGTGGTCGCCTTTGGCGATGTCGACGCCGACGAACACCTCGATGTCGACGCAGTCGGGTTCTTGCATGGCGGAACTCCTTGGGTCCGGGGGCATTCTCAGTCGGATGCTCCCGGTGCCTGCGCCTCAACCACTTTACGTCCAGCCCCGAGGGCATGTCCCTGTCAGAGGTCCCAGGCACCCGACCGCGGCGGGCGGCAACACCCCCCGGGCCATCAATGTGACAGGGGGATACAGCCCTACCCGCCGCGGCGAGCAACCAGCCCCGACACTGCCACGCCAGAGCCGCTCAACAAGGTAAAGGGGGTCATGCCCAAGTCGAGTTCGTGGCAGAGCTTGGAGAGGGCATCGGGAGTGATCTGCCCACCGCGTGCCGACGGGAACACCAGCGAGTCGGGAGTGCCGTCGCTATAGCGGCGTGCCTCGTCGAGCACAGCAAGCGCCTCTGGGCTAAGCGGCACCCGGAACTCGCGCCCGACGTTCGTTCGCTCGCCTGGGATCGTCCAGATGTCGCCGTCGATCTCGTCCCAGCACATCCCGCGGGCCTCACCGGAGCGGGTCGCGGTCAGAGCCAACATTCGCATGGTGAGCTTCGTGGTCGGGTAGGCGGCTGAGTTGTCGGTGGCGGCGAGCGCGGTGGGCGCCTTGTCCGGCGGCAGTGCCGCCATGTGGCGGCGGGCGCGCCCGTTTCGGGGTAGCGCTGCCAGAAGCGCCTCCCCCGCGGGGTCGTCTGGCCGATGTCCGACAGCCATCGCCCATCTGAAGGCCAGGGAGCGCCGCTGGCGCACCTTCTTGGCCGTGTCGTGCGCCGTGGACCCCAGCGGAGTGATGCATGCCAGCACGTCGCCGGTGGTGATCTTGTCCACCGGGCGATGCATCAGGTTCGCGGCGTGGTTACGGGCTGAGGAGCGCCATATCTCAGCGGAGCGGGCCGCCCCATCTCTGCCGACGCCTGCGATGGCTGCCACCGCTCCAAGCGGAGCGGATGGCCGATCACCACTCAGGTCCTGGACGAGGGCAAGGGCGCGCCCGGCAGCCAGCGGGTCACGTCCAAGCACGGCACCCGCCGCTACCATGTATCGGCCAAACTCGACGCCACCGAAGCCCACCGGATCAAAGCCATCGCCGTCGAGCGGAACCAGACCCTCGACCAAGTGATCCGCGACCTACTTGAGGACGGTCTGCGCCACCGAGCCGGGCGGTCAGCGGGCATCACCGACGAGCAACGGGCCGCCCTCCGCGAGCTGAGCAAGCCCGGCAACGAACCTCAGCGGCCACCCGAGCGGATGCGGCCCGTGATCCCCGGAGGCGATCGCTTCGAGCGGTAGTTTGGGTGATTATCTATTTGTCTCAGGGTGCTGCTATGCTGGAGGCATGACAGCGTCGACATTGACACCTGCCATCCGCTCCAGTTCGGCGGCGGCTTCGGAGCCGAACAGCATCTCGATCACTTCGTGGTCAGAGCGCTCGACCGCATCGGGCGGCAGGTGCCTGTCGGAAGGGGTGTGAGCCATGCCTAGGAGCCTCCTGGACCTGATCGACACCTACAACTGCGACGAAGCCTGCCGCGAACTGCTGTGCGATCTGCGCTGGCCCCACGGTATCGCCTGCGTGCGCTGCGGGTCAACCTCCGTCTCCGACCTGCGCACCCGCACCGTGTTCGACTGCAACGACTGCCGCCACCAGTTCAGCGTCACCGCGGGCACGATCATGCACGACACGCACCTGCCGCTGCGCAAGTGGTTCGTCGCGATCTATCTCATGTGCGAGTCCAAGAAGGGCGTCTCTGCGAAGCAGTTGGAGAGAGTGCTCGACGTGGCGTATCAGACGGCGTGGTATCTGAGCCACCGCATCCGCAAGGCCATGGCCGACAACCCGCTGGAGGGCCCGACCCTCGTCGGGGTGGTGGAGGTGGACGAGACGCTGGTCGGCGGCAAGGCCAAAGGCAAGGGCATGGGCTACCGCGGCAACAAGTTCTGGGTCGCCGGAGCCATCCAACGCGACGGCCAGGTCCGCCTCGAACAGGTGCCCAACGTTAGAAAGCACACGCTCGCCGAGTTCATCGGCCGCAACATCTCCCCAGAAGCGGAGGCGGTCTACACCGACGAACTGGCCTCCTACATCGGCACCTCGGACCGGTGGCCGCACGAGACGGTCAACCACGGCTGCGAGCAGTGGGTCGTCGGAGACGTGCACACCAACACCATCGAGGGGGTCTGGTCGCTGTTCAAGCGCTCTTTGGTGGGGTCGTTCCCCAAGGTCAGCGTCAAGCACATCGACCGGTACGTGTCGGAGCTGGAGTGGCGGTTCAACAACCGCGACAACCCCCGCATCTTCGTTGACACGCTGCACCGGATCGCCACCACCGGTGCCATGCCCTACTCGGAGCTGATCGCAGATACCGAGGCCGCGTGATGTCTAGGGGCACGACTATGCTGGTGGCGCTGGTGTGCGCCACCGCGATAGCGGTCGCAGTCATCGTCACACAAGACACCGCCACCCCCGCTGCCGCCGAGTCCGCACCGGTCCCGACGACCGTGCCAACGCTGACGACACTGCCTCTTGTGGCGATTCCCGACGACCCCGCAACCACCCATTGCGAGACGCTGCCGGCTACAGCTGACCGCGCCAGCGCCCGCGGTGATGCCTACGAGGCCGCCGCGGAGGCGGGCGCTGCGCCGCGTGACCTCTATGACATGACAGTTCGCCATCATGCCATGGGGCTCCTCGACCTCGACGCCGTGATGTCCGAATGCGGCCCAGATGTCGTAGAGGTGGCACGCGCGGTGCGGCAACTAGCGCAGGATGTGTTCGCAGAAGTCCGCGCGGTCTGTGTCGAAGCTGGACACGACTTCTGCTGACTGCCGCGAATCGCCTAGCGGCTAGAGATGGCGGCGCGGGCGGCTTTGATGTCGCCGACGGAGGCGTGGGCGGCGAGTTCGGACAGCAGGTGCCAGCGCTCGCCCCGTTCCATGACATCGGAGAGGTCGTGGCTGGGGAGTTCGATGTCGAACGGCTGGAGCTTCGCTGCGAGTTCGATGTAGTGGCTGTCGGATACCAGTCCCGTATTGGCCTGGTCGAATCGCGAGAGCATGTAGGTTTGCAGGGCGTCGCGGGCAGCGGTGATGTCGCTGTAGAGGGCTTTGAACCTGTTGCGGGGCCGATGCGGGAACGTGACATACCAACTCCACAGGAAGATGGCTGCGAGGGCGGTGCTGACGAACAGGACGAAGGTGTACACGGGTGGGCCGGGGTCGATGTTCATGATGGTGCTGTCGTCGTCTTGTGCCCAGCCCACGACGGTGGCAATATCGCCGGCGAGGCCGAGGATTCCCAGCCCGAGGCTGATGGGGTGGCCGAGCCAAGCGGCCAGTCGTGAGCGTATGCGCATCCGGCCACGCTACGACCCCCTCCGTCCTGAATCAAATAGATAATCACCGTAGTTTGTCCAGCCATGAGCACCGACGAACAGTTCCGAGACGAGCATGGCCTGGACCCGACCCTGGGCGAGCCGGTGGCGAAGTAGGACCTCGTCGTAAGACTCCCCGACGACACCGCTGTGTGTATCGAGTTCTTTCACTCCGGAGCATCCTCGGGTTCGGTGCCCGAGATCGCGCGCGTGAGCCCGGAAGGCGTGGTGCGGCTGGGTACGCCGTGTCCGCTTGACGAGATCGGCTACGACGTAGGCGAGCCGGAGTGAAGACCTCGGCTCCGACGTGGGCGGCGTAGATCCTGCGCGGTTGGACAGACTGTTGGACAAGTCGAAAGAGGATCGGCCCAGAAATAGCCTTTGACCTCTGCTTATGTCGGCATCGACTGGCTCCGGGGGTGGGACTCGAACCCACAACCTAGCGGTTAACAGCCGCTCGCTCTGCCAGTTGAGCTACCCCGGATCGACCTGTGAGGCTACCAGCGACCCGGATATGGCCCCCTCCGTGGTGAGTCCGTGCTCGATGAGCCAGGGAAGCAGGCCCGATAGCGCCTCCGTGCGAGTGGCCCGCTCGTCGAGCCGCTCCGATTGCGACTTGAGCCATGCGACGCTCAGGCTGCACTGCCGGCGCAGGGAGGGATCCTCAGAGGACACCGCAGTTCGGCGCAGGTCGTTCATCGCTCGGCGGGCCGACAGGCGCGCCACACGAGCGAGCACATCGTTGACCGCCGCGGTGCCCGCGTCCACGGCCAGCCGATGCAGCAGCCTCGCGGCCTGCGGCGACACCCGGTCGGACGCGGCCACCACTCCCCCCTCGTCCATGAGCGCCTTGAAGGCCTCGCGGTGCACAGGATCTCCGAACAGGGTCGCGTGCAGGCTGTTCGTCACCTCCGCGCAACGATGGATCGCGAGCTGCAAGGCCTCGTCCTCGGGCGTGAGGCGGTCGACCGCGGCGGTCGCGTTGCCGCCGTCGTCAAGCTGGGGAGCCATGCTCGGACCCCCGGCCGCGAAGCGGCGGAGATGGTCGGGGTCGACACGGCATTGACCGGCGATCTTCATCACGTGCGGGTCGCGCACCATCGGGTCGGGATGCTCGTTGACCACTGTGACCGCTCGCTCGGCGGACCGGGCACGGCTCTCGATGGTGGACAGGTCGGCGCCGGCCAGGGCCCGGTCCACCCGGAACTGCAGCAACGGCACAGCCTTCTGCACTGCCCGATGGAGTGCGTCCGGGTCGCTGCGGGCCAGATCGCCGGGATCCCTGCCGGGGGGCAGGTCCGCAACCAGCACCTCCAATTCGAACTTGCGCTCCCACGCGTACACCCGGCCCGCGGCGGCGGCGCCCGCGGCATCGGCGTCGAAGGCCAACACGAGCCGGTCGGCCGAGAAGCGCTTCAACAGCCGCACATGCTCCTCGGTCAGGGCGGTGCCGCAGGTGGCCACGGCCAACTCGATCCCGGCCTCGGCGCAGCCGATCACATCGGTGTAGCCCTCGCACACCACCGCCTGGCCCGCCTTGACGATCTGCTTGCGGTGCTCGTACAGCCCGTACAGGACTCTGCTCTTGTCGTAGGTCTTGGCGTCGGCGGAGGTGTTCAGGTACTTGGGGCCGTCGGCACCCGGCATCACCCGGCCACCGAAGCCGACTGCGTCGCCTCGCTCATCGGCGATGGGGAACAGGACGCGGGCCCGGAAGAAGTCCTGCTGGCGCTCGCCGCGGTTCACGAACCCGAGGCCCGCATCGCGCAGATCCTCGTCGGAGAGACCGAGGTAGCGGGCCAGATGATCCCAGCCGTCGGGCGCCCATCCCAGCTTCCAGCGACGCACGAGGTCGCCGTCGTAGCCGCGCGACCTGAGGTAGTTGCGGGCCGGGCCGGCGTCGCGGCCGTCGAGAAGGCGCTGGTGGTAGAAGTCCCTGGTCTTCGCCACCGCCTCCAGCAGCCGCTTTTTCCTGCTGCGGACCGCGCCCTCGTCCCGGCTGTCGTAGTGCAGCTGAATCCCGGCTCGGCCGGCCAGCGTCTCGACTGCGCCTGCGAAGTCGAGCCCCTCGATCTCCTGCACGAAGGTGATCACGTCGCCGCTGCGCTGGCACCCGAAGCAGTAGTACACGCCCTTCTCGGGCGACACCGACATCGACGGGGTGCGCTCGCCGTGCAGCGGGCAGCGGGCCATCCACTGCCGTCCCGACCGCTTCACCTCGGTGTGCTCGCTGATGACGGCGATCATGTCGGTGGCGGCCCGGACCTTGGCTATGTCGTCGGCAACGATCCCCATCGCGGCCGAACATACCAGCCCTGCGAGACGCCGATTCTGCGAGCCTCGATGCCGCCTCGCAGGGGCCGCACGCGAGTCAGGCCAGCCGGTCCGCCAAGTAGTCCGGCAGGCGGTCGATGGCGACGCGGTCCTGGGCCATGGTGTCGCGGTCTCGCACCGTCACCGCGTCGTCTTCGAGGGTGTCGAAGTCGACGGTCACGCACAGCGGCGTGCCGATCTCGTCCTGGCGGCGATAGCGGCGCCCGATGGCCTGGGTCTCGTCGTAGTCGCAGCTCCAGCTGCCCTTGAGCAGGTCGAACACCCGGTTTGCCACCGGCACCAGGGTGTCCTTGCGCGACAGCGGCAATACGGCCACCTGGTAGGGCGCCAGCCGGTGGTCGATGCGCAGCACGGCGCGCTCCGCGTTGTTGACCTCCTCGGTGTCGTAGGCGGACATCAGGAAGGCCATGGCGGCGCGGGTCGCGCCCGCGGCCGGCTCGATCACGTGGGGCACGTAGTGCTCGCCGGTGGCCGGGTCGAAGAACTCGAGGCGCTCTCCGGAGTGCTCGGAGTGGCAGCGCAGGTCGTAGTCGCCCCGGTTGGCGATGCCCTCGAGCTCGTCCCAGCCCCACGGGAACAGGAACTCGACGTCGGCGGTGGCCGACGAGTAGTGGCTCAGCTCGTCGTCACCGTGGGCCCGCAGCCGCAGCATCTCCGGCCTGATGCCCAGATCCAGGTACCACCCCAGGCGGGCCTCACACCAGTGCTCGAACCAGTCCGCAGCGGAGGCCGGGGGGACGAAGTACTCCATCTCCATCTGCTCGAACTCGCGGGTGCGGAACACGAAGTTGCCCGGCGTTATCTCGTTGCGGAACGATTTGCCGACCTGGGCGATGCCGAAGGGCGGGCTCTTGCGGCTGGCGCGCTGCACGTTGGCGAAGTTTATGAACATGCCTTGGGCGGTCTCGGGCCGAAGGTAGACCTGCGCCGCAGTGTCGGCCACCGGCCCGGCGTGGGTGGAGAACATGAGGTTGAACTGGCGGGGCTCGGTGAGCCGGCCCCGCCCCCCGCAGTCCGGGCAGGTCTCGGGATCCTCCAGCTTGTCGGAGCGGTGGCGCGTCCCGCAGGCGCGGCAGTCCACCAGCGGATCGGTGAAGTTCTCGAGATGGCCCGAGGCCTCCCACACCGCCGGCGGCGACAGGATCGACGCGTCGAGGCCGACCACGTCGTGGCGCAGTTGCACCATGGACCGCCACCACTGCTCCTTGACGTTGCGCAGCAGCAACACCCCGAGCGGCCCGTAATCGTACGCGGAGCGGAAGCCGCCGTAGATCTCCGCGGAGCGGAACGCGAAGCCGCGCCGCACGCAGAGGTTGACGATCTTGTCGAACAGATCGGGATCGGGCGACGGCTCGGCCATGGCAGGCAAGGCTAAGAGGCCGAGCGGACAAGCCGCGCCTGACGAGGATTCAAGTGTTATCCGTGGTCCAGCACCGTCACCGACCGCAGCCGCCGCTCCAGGTGGGCCTCGATGGCGGCCGTGGCCACTGCCGACACCTCCTCGGCGGCATCTCCGGCCGGCTGGCGCAAGACCGCCGCGAGCTGGCCGCCGAGCATCCGGCGCAGCATGTCGAGCGCCGCCGGGCTGATCGGCCGGCCCTGGCGGCAGTCGCGGCACAGCACCCCGCCGAGGTGCACCTCGATCGCCTCGAGCGGCTCGCCGGCTCCACAGGCCACGCATCTGTCGAGTTCGGGCTGCACTCCCTCCAGGGCCAGCAGCTTCAGGAAGAACCCGGCCACCACCAGCGGGCTGGCGGCTCGGTCCAGGGTGGCGAGGGCCCGCACCAGCATCAGATGGCGGTCGGGGTCGCCGCTGGCCTCGGGCGCGAGCTGGTCGACGGCTTCCAGCATCGCCGAGGCCCGCGCGAACCGCTCGGGATCGGACCTGAGACTCCCGAACCGGTCGATGGTCTCGGCCTGGGTGACGGTGTCGAGTTGGCCCCGACCCCGGTAGAGCTGCACGGCGACGTGGCAGGCCGGCTCCAGGCGGGCGCCGAACTTCGAGCGGGTGCGGCGCACTCCCTTGGCCACGCCGCGAACCTTGCCGTGGCCGAGGGTGTGCAGGCTCACGATGCGGTCGGCCTCGCCCAGCTTCCAGGTGCGCAGCACCACCGCCTCATCGCGGTAGAGGCCCACAGCCCCTAGCCGTCGCCGTTGGTGGTGTTCGCCTGGGCTGATCCTTTGGCGGTGTTCGCCTGGGCTGATCCGTTGGGCGACACCCGGCCGAATCGCCGCTCGCGCTCCTGGTAGGCCCTGATTGCCTCGTAGAGGTCGCCTCTGCGGAAGTCGGGCCACGCGGTGTCGGTGAAGTACAGCTCGCTGTAGGCCAGCTCCCACAACAGGAAGTTCGAGGTGCGGAACTCCCCGGAGGTGCGGATCATCAGGTCGGGCTCGGGCATCTCGGGGTCGTACAGGCGGCGGGCGATGGTCCGCTCGGTAATCTTGTCGGCCGAGATCCCCGCGTTGACCACGGCCCTGACCGCATCGACGATCTCGGCTCGGCCCCCGTAGTTGAAGGCGATGGTGAAGGTCATGCGGCTGTTGTGCCTGGTCAGCTCGACGGCATCGTCCATGAGATCGAGCAGCCGCTTGGGGACTCGGCGGTCTCGGCGGCCCACGAACCGCATCCGCACGCCCCGCTCGTGCAGCTCGTCGCGGCGCCGCAGCAGTATGTCCTCGTTGAAGCCGAGCAGGAAGCGGACCTCGTCGGCGGGCCGGCGCCAGTTCTCAGTGCTGAAGGCGTACACGGTGAGCCACCCGACGCCGATGTCGAGGGCGCCCTCCACCACGTCGAACAGCGCCTTCTCGCCGGCCCGGTGGCCCTCCGTGCGGGGCAGGCCGCGAGACTGGGCCCAGCGCCCGTTGCCGTCCATCACGCAGGCGACATGAGCCGGGACGCGGTCCAAGTCCAGTTCGGCGGTGATCATCACCGTGAAGCTACCGCGTGACCCGCTGCCGCGGCGCGCTTATCACAGGCTCGGCGCCAATGAGCCGAGTCCCGGCCGCCTGGCGCCGATCACTTCCGTGGCTTCGGCGCTTGGACTCAAGCCGGAGCGCTACTGAGTGGCGATGGCGTCGAGCACTTCGAGCCGTCCCGCCCGGCGCGCGGGCATGACTCCGGAAAGGAGCCCGGCAACCAGGCCGGCGACGCCGATGGCCGCCAGAGTGAGCCACGGGACGGCGAAGTCGGAGTAGCCGAGGCCGAGGGCGTCGAAAGCGGCCCATCCGAAGAAGAGGCCCAGAACTAGGCCGGCCAGCGTTCCGATGAGGGCGATGATCGCCGCCTCGTAGCGCACGGTGCGCCGCAGCTGGCTGGTGGTCATCCCCACGGCCCTCAGCAATCCGAGTTCCCTTGTGCGCTCGTGGATCGACAGCGACATCGTGTTCACGATGCCGATGAGGGCCACCACCACCGACATGCCCAGCAGCGCGTACAGCAGGTTCAGCAGGTCGGTGATCTGGCCCGCCTGGTCGTCGATGAAGTCGTCCCGGCTGCTGATTCGGGCGGTCGGGTCGCCGGCCAGGGCCGCGTCGATGTCGCCGATCAGCTCCCCGGCGGCACCGCCGGCGCGCACGAGGATGCGGGCGTCGAGGCTGCGACTCAGGCTCGCGTCGAGCAGCGAGTTGTCCACGAGCCACTCAGCGGCGAGCTGGTATCCCCGGTCGTAGATGCCGGCCACGGTGAGCGTGGCCGCGCCCTGCTGGAAGCGCACCCTGACGGTGTCGCCGACCGCGAGGCCCTCCTCGTCGGCGGTGGGCTGGCGCACGGCCACCTCGTGGGCGCCCAGGCCGGTCACGCTGCCCTCCACTACCCCGAGGTCGGCCACTTGTGCCAGCCGCACGGTGTCGGCCCCGGTGATCTGCGCGAAGCCGTCGCCGATCTGGGCGAAGGCGGTACGGGTTCCGACCGCGGCGTCCACGCCGTCGAGCGCATCGACGGCGTCGGCGATGGCCGGGTCCAGCCCGCCGCCTGCGCCGGCGACGGCGTCGCTTATCGTCACCACATGGTCGGCGAGGAGGTCGTCCTCGAGGTCGCCGGCGATGAGCTTGCTCAGCGTGGCCGCGAACACGGTGGCGGTCACCACCAGCGCCACGCCGATCATCAGGGTCAACGAAGTGGTGGCGCTGCGCTTCGGGCTGCGGGAAGCGTTCTCGCGGGCCAGCTCCCCGGTGATCGAGCCTCGCCGCACCGCGGGCGCAGCCAGCAGCCGGCTCAACGGCCGCACGATCGTCGGCCCGAGCAGCACCACCGCGATCACGACCAGCGGCAGGCCCGCGGCCAGGATCCGCGCTTCGCCCGCGACCGAGGACCAGATGGTGGCCGCAATGCCGGCGGCCAGCACGGCCAGACCACAGAACATCCTGCCCCGGGCGGGCCTGCTCGATTCGGCGGCCGCCTCGCGCAGAGCCTCGATGGGGTCCACCTTGGCGCCGCGGCGGGCCGGAATGTAGGCAGCCGCCACCGTGATCAGCGTGCCGAGCACCACTCCGTTGACTAGCGCTCCCACGGGGATCGACAGGCCCAAGCCGAGATCCCCGATGAACGATCCGAGCAGCTTGAGGAGTCCCCAGCCGATCCCGATTCCGGTGGCCGCGCCTGCCGCCGAGGCTACTACGCCGATGGCGGCCGACTCGGCCACGACGGTCACCGCAACCTGCCGGCTCGAGGCGCCGATGGCTCGCAGCAAGGCCATCTCCCGGGTCCGCTGAGCCACGGTGATGGTGAAGGTGTTGTAGATCACGAAGGCACCCACGAACAGCGCAACGCCCGCGAAGACCTGCAACGCGATTTCCATGATTCTGGTGAACGATCCCACGAGATCCTGGAACTCGCTTGCCAGGGTCTCGCCGGTGACAGCTTCGAGATCCGCTCCGAGTCGCCCATTCAGCCGCTCCACGAGCTGCTCGGGCGTAACGCCGGCGGCCGCGCCCACGAAGACTTGGTCGACCTCGCTGCCGCCGAACACCATCGCCGCACCCTCGTAGCTGAACGAGAGGACCTGGCCGCCAAAAGTGCCCCCGTCGTCGATGGTTCCGACCACGGTGAAGCGTTGCTGCTCCGGCAGCGGCAGCACTCGAACGGAGTCGCCCAACGCGAAGCCACCGTCATCGAAGGTGTCGACGTCGATCACCACCTCGTCGGCGGCTGCTGGGGCGCGCCCGGAGACCACCGTGAGCGGGCTGGCGGCGGGATCGTCGATCCAGGCGACCGCCTGGGCGTTGGCGTCGTCGCCTCCGACAGTCTTGCCGTCGGAGGCGACCACCTGCGCGTAGCCCGCCAGGAAGGGGTAGGCCCACTCGACGCCCTCGACGGCGGCGACCTCGTCGGCGACCGACGGCGGGATGCGCTCTCGTATGTCGATGAAGGGAGTCTCGATGATGTCGGCTGAGCGCACCGCGGCGTCGACATCCTCGAAGGCCTCCGCTATGGACTGATTGAGGGAGTCCTCAAAGGAAGTGGTCAGGACCGAGGTTGCGGTGAAGAAGGCGATACCCAGCACGATGGCCAGCGCGGTGGCGGCATAGCGGAAGGGGTTGTTGGCGATCCCCCGCAGTGCGATGGTGAGCATCTGCGATCAGTTCCCCAGCGTCTTCATGTGATCGAGGACCGCGTCGCTGGTGGGGTCCAGCATCTCGTTGACGATCTTGCCGTCCACCAGGAAGACCACCCGGTGCGCGTAGGCCGCCGCCGAGGGATCGTGGGTGACCATCACGATGGTCTGGGCGAGTTCGTCGACCGCCTTGCGCATGAAGGCGAGGATCTCGTCGCTGGTGGTGCTGTCGAGATTGCCGGTGGGCTCGTCGGCGAACACCAGCTTCGGCCTCGACGCGAGGGCCCGCGACACCGCCACGCGTTGCTGCTGGCCTCCGGAGAGCTCGTTGGGCCTGTGGTCGAGTCGGTTGCCGAGGCCGACGGTGGAGACCACCTCGGCGAGCCACGCCTCGTCGGGATCGCTGCCCGCGAGGCGCTGGGGCAGCACGATGTTCTCGCGTGCGCTGAGCGTGGGCACCAGGTTGAACGCCTGGAAGACGAAACCGAGCTTGTCGCGCCGCAGCATGGTGCGCTCGCGGTCGGACATGGTGCTCACGTCCTCGCCGTCGATGAAGACCTGGCCGGACGTGACCGTGTCGAGCCCGGCCATGCAGTGCATCAGGGTGGACTTCCCGGACCCGGACGGTCCCATGATGGCCGTGAACTCCCCGGCGCCGAAGGACACGTCCACACCGTCGAGGGCGCGCACCTCCGCCGCTCCGCTCCCGTAGTGCCGGGCCGCGCCCACCGCGTAGGCGACCGGTGGATCGTTGCGGCCGCCCGTGCGGTGGCGGCCCGTTTCTGCTGTTTCGCGTTCTGGCATTGGGAGAACCTAACACCGCAAGAGAAGCGCTAGTCCCCGAAGTGCTGCTTCTAGCGGCTGGGGTGCGGGATGGCGCGGGGGCGGCGCTGCCAGTTCTTGTCCACCCTCACCGCGAGTTGCAGGTAGGTGCCGTCGGGGAGCTGGGAGCGCACCGCGATGCCCACAGACTTGAGCGTGGCGCCGCCCTTGCCGATCACGATGGCCTTCTGCGAGGGGCGCTCCACCACCACCTCGCAGCGGATCAGGGGCCACTGGTAGTCCGTGACCCGGGTGGCGATCGAGTGGGGCAGCTCATCGCGGGTCGACTTCAGGAGCTGCTCACGCACCAGCTCGGCCACCCAGAACGCCTGCGAGGCGTCCGAGACGGTGCCGGGCGGGTACAGCGGCGGACCTTCGGGCAGGCGGCCCACCAGGTGATCGACGAGGGCGTCGACGCCCTTGCCGGTGCGGCCGCTGACCGGGAAGTAGGACTCGAAGTCCAGCTCTGACGTTGCGGCGAGCTGCGCCAGCATCGCCTCGGGCCCGACGCGGTCGGATTTGGTGACCACCACCACGGAGTCCGGCGGCAGCGAACTGGCGATGAAGGCGTCGCCCCGCCCGTAGGGGGCCGACGCGTCGATCACCAGGCACGCCACGTCGTTGCCGTGCAGCGCCTCCGACGCGGCCGCGTTCAGACTCCGGCCGTGGGCGGTGCGGGGCTTGTGGATGCCCGGGGTGTCCACGAACACGACTTGGGCGTCGGGGCGGGTCAGCACTCCCCGCACCGGCGTGCGGGTGGTCTGGGGCTTGTTGGAGGTGATCGACACCTTCTGTCCGATGATCCGGTTGATCAGCGTCGACTTGCCCGAGTTGGGACGGCCCGCCAGCGCGACGATCCCGCAGCGGTGCGAGCCGGTTCCGGAGTCGGGGGCCGTCATGTCCGGGTGAGCCTCACCCGGGTGATGCGGCGGCCCTGCATGTGCTCCACCCGCAGCTTCAGGCCGTCGACCTCCACCGTCTCTCCCACATCGGGCACATGGCCCAGCGTGCCGAAGATCAGACCGCCCACCGTGTCCCAGTCGTCGTCGGGCAGGGCCGCCCCCACGAGCGTGTTGAGCTGGTCCACTGGCATGCGGCCGTGGACCAGGGCCTCCCCGCCCGCCAGTGGCTCCAGCAGCGGCTCGGGCCGGTCGAACTCGTCGACAATCTCGCCGACCAGCTCCTCGACGAGGTCTTCGAGGGTGACGAGCCCGGCCGTGCCCCCGTACTCGTCGATCACCACGGCCAGGTGGCCGCCGGCGGTGCGCATCTCCTTGAGCAGTTGGTCGACTCGCTTCGTTTCGGGAACGAACATCGCCCGGCGCATCGATTCGCGCACGGGGCGCTCGCCGCCGCCGGAGCGCTCGGCGCGGGCCAGGTCCTTCAACAGCACAACGCCGACGATGTCGTCGATGCTGTCGCGGCACACCGGCAGCCGGCTCAGTCCGCGAGCGATGGCAACTTCCAGCGCGGCGGTCACGGTCGCCTCGGCGTCCACGGTCACCATGTCGGCTCGGGGTGCCATGACCTCCCGCGCGACGGTGCGGTCCAGGGCCAGGGCAGACGCGATCATGTCGCGCTCGGCGTCCTCGATGGTGTCTGCCTCGGCCGCGGCGTCGGTCAGGGCGATCAACTCGTCCTCGCTGACGGGCGGCGCGTCGGTGCGGCCCCGCACCAGGAAGCGCCGGCGCCGGCGCTCGGCCGCTCCCAGCCGCCGCGTGCCCTCGGCCGCGGTCGGGTCGTTTGCCGCGCCGCCGTTTCGGGTCGCCCGCCGGCTCGGGCGTCCGTCGGGGGCCCGAGGGCTGGTCACGGTTGCCGGTGGTGCGCGGCCAGCAGTTGCCGCTCCCGGGCCTGCATGGCCGCGGCATCGGTGTCGGACCGGTGGTCGTACCCCATTACGTGCAGAACTCCGTGCACGACCAGCAGGGCCAGCTCGTCGCCGACGCTGCCGCCATGTCCGTCGCCCGCATGGTCCGGGGCCTGCACCGCGGCGTACGCGGGGCACACCACCACGTCGCCCAGCAGCGGGACCTGCTCCGGCAGGTGGACGCGGCCGGACCTGCCGTCGATCGGAAAGGCGAGAACGTCGGTTGGCCCCGGCGAGCCCATGTGACTCAGGTTGAGTTCGGCCATCGTGCCCGGATCCACGAAGCGCAGGCCCATCTCGCCGTGGGCGACCCCCTCATCGCGCAGCACCGCTATGGCCAGCGCGGCCCACTGCTCGGTCTGCAGCCCGTCGGGCCCGGCGCTCGGCTCGGACCGCTCGTCGGAGGTATGGACAACCGCGCCGGAAAGGGCTGCGGTCATCTAGCCGGGGCCTCCGGGCGTCGTCCGGCGCGGTCGTACGCGGTGACGATGTCGGCGACGATGCGGTGGCGCACGACGTCCCCGCTGGTGAGGTGCACGAACCCGATGCCGTCGACGCCTCCCAGAATCTTCTCCACGCCGGTCAGGCCGCTGCGCCCACCCTCGACGTCCACCTGGGTCACGTCGCCGGTGACGACCGCCCGGGATCCGAAGCCGATGCGGGTCAGGAACATCTTCATCTGCTCGGGCGTGGTGTTCTGGGCCTCGTCGAGGATGATGAAGCTCGAGTTGAGCGTGCGGCCCCGCATGAAGGCCAGCGGCGCCACCTCCACTGCGCCCCGCTCCAGCAGACGCTCCATGCCCTCGCTTCCGACCATGTCGTACAGGGCGTCGTAGAGGGGCCGAAGATAGGGGTCTACCTTGGCCATGATGTCCCCGGGCAGGAACCCGAGCCTCTCCCCCGCCTCCACCGCGGGCCGGGTGAGGATGATCCGGCTGACCTCGTCGTTGTGCAGCGCCCTGACCGCCATCGCCACCGCCAGCCAGCTCTTGCCCGTTCCTGCCGGCCCGATGCTGAACGTGATCACGCCCTGGCCCATCACGTCCACATAGCGCTTCTGCCCCGCCGACTTCGGGCGGACGACGCGGCCGCCGGCGGTGCGCAGCACGTCGTGGGTCAGCACCTCGGAGGCTCGGACGTTGCTGCGCACCATGTCGATCGTTCGGTCGATGGTGCGCGCGTCGAGTCGCTGGCCGTGCTCCAGGATCAGGATCAGCTCCTCGAAGAGCCGGGCGACGGTCTCTGCCTCGTCTCCGAGGACGCTCACCTCGTTGCCCCGCAGATGGATCCGGCTGCCGGGGAAGGCGCTCTCGAGCTGTCGCAGGTTCGCGTCGTGCTCGCCCACCAAGGGTCCGAGCAAGTGGTTGGCGGGGACGCGGATGGTGGCGACGGTCTCGGACATGCGGTGTGTTTCGACGGGAGGCTACACGAAGGGCTTGCCCCCCACAGCAATCGCGCCCCACCCGCTGGGTGCCCGTCGACACGAACTCGGTGGCTACACGAAGGGCGTGCCCCCACAGCAATCGCGCCGGCTGCACCGCCCGACGGCGCCACCTGTCCGCTCGGCCTCTATGGAGCCGGCCGCTGCCGGCGCTTGCGGCGGTCGAGGAAGCGGTAAACGTCGAGCAGGTCGATTCCCGGGAAGGGCAGGAAGGACCGCTGCGAGGGCGGCAGCGCCGACAGCACGTGGCTGCGCTCCGCGGCCGAGGGCCAGGCCACTCCCTCCCAGTCGCGCTCCAGCCGCGGGTCGGGCTCTATGTCCTTGGAGCGGGCGTGCTCGCGCCGCAGCGTCTCCGAGCCGCGGAAGTGGCGGGCGTGCTGGGCTGTGGTGCCCAGCGTGATGGCATAGGGGTTGCGGTCGTTCTCGGTCTCGATGTAGGTGATGCAGAAGTACTCCCCCTCATCGAGGACGGTGTACTGCTCGTGCAACAGGAAGTGCCCGTGGGCGCCCCAGGCTTGCCGGGCTCCCCATTGGCGGGGGACGCGCTCGCCCTCGAGCCCGCCGTCGGAGGTGACCGTGAACTTCAGCCCGTCGTTCTCGTACGCCTTGGAGATCACGCCCTCGGCGTCGGTGCGCAGGAAGTGGACGGGCAGGCCGAGGTGGACGGTGGCCAGGTTGGTGAAGCGGTGGGCGGCCATCTCGTAGGAGATGTAGAACATCTCCTTGAGGTCTTCGACGCTGATGTCGCCCTGCCGCTTCGCCTCGCTCAGCAGGTCCACCGCCGGCGCCTCGGGCGCGAGCACCGCGGCTGAGAAGTAGTTCGACTCGATCCGCTGCCGCAGGTAGTTGCCGAAATCCGAGGTGTCCGAATGCTCCAGCGCGAAGTGCCCGAGCGTCTGGAGGACCACCGACCTCGCCTGGCGGACCTTCAGGTCGTCCTGGTCGCCGATGTAGATCACCCTGTCGCGGGTGTCGGTGATCGAGCGGGCCGTGCGGGGAAGGCCGGCGACACGCTGGATGCCGAAGCCGTAGCTGCTCACCAACTCGGTGAGGACGCGCTCGCTGATCGGACCCGAGCCGGGGTACCCGGCCAGGGCCAGCCCCTCGGCCGCGATCTTCTCGATGTCGACGAAGTAGTTGTGCCGGTCGCGCATCTGGTGGCGCAGCTCCGAGTTGGCTCTGCGGGCGCTCTCGGTGGCGTCAGCCGGGCCGGCGGCGCGCTCGCAGACGGCCCGGCCCAGGCCTGTGAGGTGCTCCAGAACCTCGTCACCGAGGCGCGCCGACGGCTTGAGGACCGGCAGGCCGAGTTCCCGGTAAGCCGGATGGTCCTGGGCCCGCAGCAGCTCCAGCTCGAGCTCGGCGCGGCGGTCGGGCGGGGAGTTGGTGAGCAGATCGGTGGTGGTGGTGCCAAGAGCCTCGGCGAGGTCGCCCAGCACGCCGAGGCGGGGCTCGACCCTCCCGTTCTCGAGCCGCGACAGGTAGGCCGGCGGTCGGCCTGTCCTCTCGGCCAGGTCCGCGAGGGTGAGGCCGCGGCTGCGTCGGGTGTGGCGCAGGCGGCGACCGAGCACGAGAAGGTCGGGTGCGGCGGGCATGAACGAAAGATTGGCAGATCTTGCTCGGAACAACAACATTGATCCTTGTCTGCCGAGCAGAACGCTGACATTCGTCGCTTCTGAACGGCGATGCTTGGCCAGCAGGAGGCATCGGCAACTTGTCGGTGCCGCACCGCTCGAGCAGGAGGGCGACCGATGGCGAGCACGACGAATGCCGGTCCGAGCTTCGCGGAGCAGGTTGAGGCCTTGGAGGCCGACTGGGCCTGCAACCCGCGTTGGAGGGGCGTGCGGCGCGACTACTCCGCGGCGGACGTGGTGCGCCTGCGCGGCTCGGTGACGCCGGAGTGCACGCTGGCGCGCGCCGGTGCGGCGAAGCTGTGGCAGTGCCTGTACGACATGGACTACGTGCACGCCCTGGGAGCCATGACCGGCGGACAGGCCATCCAGTTCGCCAAGGCGGGGCTGCCGGCGCTGTACCTGTCGGGCTGGCAGGTGGCCGGCGACGCCAACCTCGCCGGGCAGGTGTACCCGGACCAGTCGCTGTATCCCGTCAACTCGGTGCCGTCGGTGGTGGCCCGCATCAACAACGCGCTGCGACGGGCCGACCAGATCGAGTGGAGCGAGACCGCCGGGCACCCGAGCCGCGACTACATGGTGCCCATCGTGGCCGATGCCGAGGCAGGCTTCGGCGGGCCGCTCAACGCGTTCGAGCTCATGAGGGCCATGATCGAGGCGGGCGCGGCCGGGGTCCATTTCGAGGACCAGCTCAGCTCGGCCAAGAAGTGCGGCCACATGGGAGGCAAGGTGCTGGTGCCCACCTCCCAGCACCTGTCAACGCTCAGGGCGGCCAGGCTGGCCGCAGACGTCATGGGCACCGAGACCATACTGATCGCCCGCACCGACGCCCTGAGCGCCGGGCTCGTCACGAGCGACGTGGACGAGCGGGACCGTGCCAGGCTGACCGGTGAGCGAACCGCGGAGGGATTCTTCGTGACCGCGCCGGGGCTGGAGGCGCCCATCGGGCGCAGCCTCGCCTACGCGCCCTACTGCGATCTGCTGTGGTGCGAGACGTCCACCCCCGACCTCGATGAGGCGAGGACGTTCGCGGAGGCCGTGCACGATGTGTATCCGGACAAGATGCTGGCCTACAACTGCTCGCCCTCGTTCAACTGGCGGGCACACCTCGACGACGCCGAGGTCGCCGTGTTCCAGAAGGAGCTGGGCGCCATGGGCTACGCGTTCCAGTTCATCACGCTGGCTGGGTGGCACGCGCTCAACGCGTCGGCGTTCGATCTGGCGCGCGCCTACCAGGGCGACGACATGACGGCCTACGTCGCTCTCCAGCAGCGCGAGATGGAGATGGAGGCCCTGGGCTACACCGCGACTCGCCACCAGCGCGAGGTTGGGGCCGGATACTTCGACCAGGTGGCCACGGTCATCTCCGGCGGCACCGCCTCCACTCTGGCACTCGAGGGCAGCACCGAGCAGGCCCAGTTCTAGGGCTTGCTGCCGTTGCCGGGTCAGTCCGGCCGGTGGTACACCTCGGAGCGGCGACGGCTGCGCGTGAACACGACCTGCCAGAGCTGCAGGGCCCGGGCACGGAACGATCCGGCCGAGCTGAGCAGGTAGTAGTCCCAGGTGCGGCGGAAGCGCTCGTCGTAGGCGGGCAGGTCCTTCCAGGCCTCGGTCACGTTGCGGTGCCACGCCATGAGCGTGCGGTCGTAGTACGGGCCGAAGTTCTGCACGTCCTCGATGATCCAGTCCCGCTCTGAGGCCGACGAGATCTGGCCCAGCGACGGAACCACCCCCCCGGGGAAGATGTGCTTGTCGAACCACGGGTCGGTGTGGTTCTTCGACTCCAGCGACCCGATGGTGTGGTGCAGCATCACGCCGTCGCCGGACAGCAGGTCGTTGCAGCGCTCGAAAAAGGTCTCGAGGTTGCGCGGGCCGACGTGCTCCATCATCCCGATCGACACAATCCGGTCGAAGCGGCCCTGCACGTCGCGGTAGTCGCACTCCTGGATCTCGACGGGCAGGCCCGCGCAGACGTCCCGGGCCGAACGGGCCTGCTCGCGGGCCGGAGTGACACCTGTGGCCGTCACACCGTGCTCGGAGGCCGCGAACCGGGCGAAGCCCCCCCAGCCGCAGCCGATGTCGAGCAGCGTCATGCCCGGCTCCAGGCTCAGCTTGCGGCAGATCAGGTCGAGCTTGTCCTCCTGGGCCTGGTCCAGGTCATCGGCGCGCCGCCAGTAGCCGCACGAGTAGATCATGCGCTTGTCGAGCATTCGCTCGTAGAGGTCGTTTCCGATGTTGTAGTGGGCGCCCGCGTTCCTGCGAGCCCGCCGGACGGTCTGGCGGTTCATCGCGTGTGTCTTGGCGATGTGCAGCGCCAGCCCGGGCCTGGGCTTCACCAGCGAGCGCAGGTCGAGGGTCTGCACCTCGGCGATGAACTCGTCGAGCTGGTTGGCGTCCCACCAGCCCTCCTGGTACGACTCGCCGAGCCCGAGCTCGCGATCGGCGAGCACCCGCGCCCAGAAGCGGTCGTCGTGCACGGCTATGTCGCGGGGCTGATCGCCGCCAACCTCGATCCCGGCACTGTGCAGGATCTCGAGACCCAGGCTCCTGGCTTTGTCGAGGTCGGCCACGGCGCGTCTCGCCTCCGGTGTCCGCTTGCTGTTGTCACCAGCGCCCGCACCCCCGACAGGACTCGAACCCGCAACCTGAGGGGTAGAAACCCTCCGCTCTATCCATTTGAGCTACGGGGGCGTGCCAAGACTACCCCCGCCCCAAGAGGCCGGGCGTACAGGCCGCGTAGGAAGAGGATCGCATGGGTGCTGAGCGAGGCCGTGGCCCGAGCGGCCCGTGAGCGCAGCGAAGGGTACGGATAACCGGCAACCGATGGGAGCCGTGGCCCGAGCGGCCCGTGAGCGCAGCGAACAGCAGCGGGAAACGCAACCCCTCACCGCGAGGCGCTCGCCACCCATCAGCGCTGCCTCCAGGCCGCGGATGGCGCTGCGAGTTCAGCCGCGGTCCGCGGTCGGTACGCTGTGAGCGCCCGCTTCGGCGGTCGTGGTGGCCGTAGCTCAGTCGGTTAGAGCGCCGGGTTGTGGTCCCGGAGGTCGGGGGTTCAAGTCCCCTCGGTCACCCGCTCCCGTCCTGTCCTGCCTTCCGTAGGCGGGGTGGGATCGTCGGGGGTGCGCTATCCTTGCCGGTCGCGCGAGCGCCTCTAGCTCAATTTGGCAGAGCAACGGACTCTTAATCCGCAGGTTCTGGGTTCGAGTCCCAGGGGGCGTACCACGCTGAGTACATGGGAGAGCCGCGCGCGCAGCTAGGCTGGGGGAACCCGAATCGCACTCCGTTGCGGTGCGCGGGGTCAGCCGGACTTCCGCCCCGCACGGGGGGTGACGCCGCTCATGGACCGCTACGCAATCTTTGTCGACGCCGAGTACCTCTACGCAGAGGGCGGCATGCTCTGCTGCAACAGCCCCGAGCGCCAGGAGATACTGCTGTACGGGCTGGGCGCCAACGACTTTCTGGTCGGCCTGGCCACCGATGTCTGCGATCTCCAGCCCCTGCGCACCTACTGGTACGACACATCCGCCGACGGCCTGCCGACCTCGGCCCAGCAGCTCGTGGCGACCCTGCCGAACATGAAGCTTCGACTCGATCGCAGCGGCCCCCGGGAGCCTCAGACGCCCCTCAGCGCGGCGATCAGGCACGACCTCACAACTCTGGCCGGCCAGCGGGCCATCTGCGACGCTTTCCTGCTGTCCGCCGACGAGGATCTCATCGAGAGCGTGAGGGACGTCCAGGACCTGGGACTGCGAGTCACCCTTATCAATATCGCATCCCGCGACGAGCGCAAGGAACCGACCGCCAGCCTGGCAATCGAGGCTGACGAGGTGATCAAGCTGACCAAGGACGACCTGTCCAGGTTCATTCGGCGCCGTCGGGCCCCCGACGATGCCGCCTCCGACGCCTACGACCCGGTCGACTCGGTGGCCGCGGCCGCAACCGAGTTCGCCGAGAGCTGGCTCTACCGGGCCAGCGACGACGAGTTCGACGCCCTGCTCGACCAGCGGCCCCGCATACCGGAGTCGTTGGACGGGGATCTGCTCTACGCGGTCGAGAACGTGGTCGGGGGGAGCCTGCGCGGCCAGGACAGGCTCAGGAGGGCCGTCCGCCAGGCGTTCTGGAACCGCATCGACCGGGAGGTCCAGGACTGGCCGGCGGACTCGGAGGGTCGGTGACGGTTGCCGCCCGTCAAACGGCGAAGCTGCCAGTCACCATCCTGACCGGCTTTCTCGGGTCGGGCAAGACGACGTTGCTCAACTACATCCTGCGCGAGAACCACGGCAAACGGATCGCCATCATCGAGAACGAGTTCGGCGAGATCAGCATCGACTCCGACCTGGTGGTCTCCTCCGAGGAGGAGATCTACGAGATGAGCAACGGGTGCATCTGCTGCGTCGCATCGGTCCGCGGCGACCTGCTAGAGGTCATTCGCAAGCTGATGAGCCGCGGCAACCCCATCGACTACATCCTCATCGAGACCAGCGGCCTCGCCGATCCGATGCCCGTCGCCCAGGCCTTCTTCGTGGATGACGCGGTGCTCGAGGATGTTGCCCTGGACGCCGTCGTCACGCTGATCGACTCGAAGCACATCGAGCAGCACCTGGACGACGTCCGCTACGACGGCATCAATAGCCAAGCGGTCGACCAGATCGTCAGCGCGGACCGGATCATCGTGAACAAGGTCGACCTGGTCGACGAAGACACGGTCGAGCGGATCGAGCGTCGCATCAGGAAGCTGAACCAGCGGTCGGAGATCGATCGATCGAGCTATGCGGAAGTGAACCTGGACGCCATCTTGGGCATCCAGGCGTTCGAAGTCTCACAGCGCGCCGCTTCGGAGCCCTCGTTCCTGGAGAACCACTACGTTCACAGCCATCACCCCGACGTGGAGACCTGCTCCGTCAGGATCGGCGGGGAGCTCGACCAGCTCATGGTGGAGGCGGCCGCCCGCGAGATCGCGGCTGACTACGGTGCCGACCTTCTGCGCTGGAAGGGAGTGCTCGCCATCGCGGGGAACGATCGGCGGGTCGCGTTGCAGGGCGTGCATCGGATCTTCGAGATCCACGATCTCGACCGCTGGGAGAGTCCGCACCGCGACAGCAGGGCGGTCTTCATCGGCACGAACTTGAATCGCGACCAGCTGGCTCGGCGCCTCCAGCGCTGTGTCGTAGATTCTCGGCACGAGGTCCACGTGTCATGACGATGACCGACTGGCCCAGCCGCCGAGCACCCGTTGGATCATCAGATCTCATCACCGAGGAGCCATCCGCATGATCATCGATACACACCTGCATCCCACCAACGTCGTCGACGAGGCTTGGCGCCACACCGGTGAGCCGTTCACGGGCGAGCGCATGCTCAAGATGATGGATGGGCCGTACTGGATCAACGGCAAGCCGCGTCGCATCGACATGGGCTTCATCCAGCCCCCTCCGGGCAACACGGCGTGGCGTGACGGCGGGCGCTCGGGCCGCGACGGCGTACGCGACTACATGGCCTATGTGGCCGAGTTGACCCAGCGCTACCCCGACCGCTTCATCGGCAACTTCAACTACAACCCGCGATTCGGTCCCGACAACGGAGCAGCCGAGCTGGAGTTCCATGTGAGGGAGTACGGCTTCAAGATGCTGAAGCTTCACGCCAACATGCACGCCTACCGCCCCGACCGAGCGCTGGACTGGCTGCGCCCGGTCATGCGCAAGTGCGACGAACTGGGTGTCATCGTCCTGATTCACACCGGTGACGGCCCGTACTCGATCCCGACGCAGTTCTACCCCATCATCCGCGAGTTCCCGAACGTGAAGTTCATCATCGGGCACTTCGGGGTTCAGACCGGGGGTGTCTACTGCTTCGAGGCGTTCTGGATGATCATGGACTCCCCCAACGTTTATGGCGAGTCGGGCTGGCTCCTGCAGTCCCGCATCGTCGAGTTCGCCAAGGAGATGCCACGGGACCGCCTTGTGTTCGGCACCGACTCGCCTCCGAACGATCCCGGCATGTGGCTCACCCATCTCGAGGTCTTGTGCCATGACGCCCCCCAGGGCATCAATGCCGGCGAGGACCAGCTGGAGGACTACATGGGCAACAACATCGCCCGGCTGGTCGGCATCACCCCGACTGCGCATCCCTCCTCGGTCGAAGACGCCAGGAGGCAACTCGCCGACGGCAGCTACGGCACGCCGACCGTCTAGAGGCCGAGCGGACAGGCCGGGCTCTGCTGCTGTGACCGGCCAGGGCCTACAAGACTTCCTCCGCGACTACGAGGTCGCGCATCCGGCCGATGTCCACACCGTCGATCGCCGAGTGTCGCTGGACCAGGACATCACCGCGGTGGTGTGGGAGATGGCCGAGCGAGGTCAACATCCGCTGCTGCGCTTCCCGTGCGTGGAGGGCGCCGACCGGGAAGTCGTCACCAACCTCTTCGCGTCTCGCGTGCGCATCGAGCGGATGCTGGGCGCCCGCCCGGGAGAGCTCCACGACCGCTACCGGCATCTGGCCGCGGGCGCGGTGGCGATGGCCGAGCTCGACGACGGACCGATCACCGATCGAGTCGACGCGGGCGACAGCATCGACCTGTATGAGCTGCCGCTGCTGACCCATTTCGCGACCGACCGCGGACCCTATATAACCAGCGGCATCGTGGTGGCCGAGGATGCCGAAGGCGGCCGCGGCAACCTCAGCTACCATCGTTCGATCGTGGCCTCGCCGGCGTCGCTCGGCACCAGCCTGCACTCCCGGGGCGATCTATGGCGCCTCCTGCAGGATGCTGGTGCGTCCGGCAGGAGGCTTCCGGTGGCGATGGTCATCGGCGCGCATCCACTGTTCATGCTGGCCGCGTCGGCACGGGCCCCCTTCGACGTCGACGAGCGCGAGATCGCGGGAGGGCTCTTCGGCGCGCCCCTCGAGGTCGTGCGCACACCGCAGCACGGCCTCCGCGTCCCCGCGTCGGCCGAGGTCGTTCTCGAGGGTGAGATCGATCCCGCCGCCGACGAGGACGAAGGTCCATTCGGAGAGTTCTCCGGGTACTCGTCGGATCGCTCGACCCGCAACCGCATCGATGTGTGCACGGTGATGCAGCGCAACGGCGCGGTCTGGGTCGATGTGGTCGGCGGGAACTCCCACGAGCACCTCAACCTCGGGCGCGTGCCCCGCGAGGCAGAGATGATCGCCAAGCTCAAGGATCGCTTCCCCTCAGTGGTGGCGGTTCACTATCCCCGCTCGGGAACCCACTTCCACTGCTACGTGGCCGTCGACCAGCGCCGGCCGGGGGAGGCCCGCCAGGCGCTGCTGGGCCTTCTCGGCTGGGATCCGTATCTCAAGACCGCGGTTGCCGTCGACGCGGATGTCGACATCCGTGAGGATGAGGACGTGCTGTGGGCGCTGGCCACGCACTTTCAGCCCGACCAAGACATGATTGTGATCGCGGGGCTGCCCGGCAGCGCCCTCGACCCATCCGCCGACAAGCGGGGAACGACGTCGCGGCTGGCGCTCGACGCGACCCGGGGCGAGAACTTCGACGCCCAGCGCATCGAGATATCAGATTCTGCACGCACCATCGGCCGCGGGATCGCCCTAGATCGCGGCGGCGAACCCAGCGACTAGGCCACGGACATGGGCCGCTCCCCGCTATGGGACGCTGCCGCCGCCTGACCAAGCCACCGACTGCGCTCAACAAGCACCGCCGATCAGCAACCGCCGGCGGTGGGGCCGGTCAGGAGCCCGCCGCGGCCGCATGAGAGTGCCCGAGACGCGAGCCGATTTCTTGCAGCAGCGCCTTGATGGTCAGCACTCCCAGGAACACGGTGACTGCGGCCAGGGCCATGGTGGCACCGGCCGCGGTGTCGTGGTGGTAGCTGACCAGCAGTCCGATGACCGCAGAGGCGGTCCCTACGGCCGCAGCAGTGACCATGATGCGGGGCACCCGGCGCACCAGCAGCACGGCGGTGGCCGGCGGGGCGATCAGGAAGGCGAACACCAGCAGGTTCCCCACCGCCTCGAACGATGCGATGATCGAGATGGCCAGCAGGACGAGCAGAACGCCGTGGGCCAGGCGGGGGCGAAGGCCGAGCACCTGGGCCTGGGCGTGGTCGAAGGTCATGACCAGGAACGCCCGGTAGAACACGGTCACCCCGCCCAGCGATATCGCCGCCGCGATCGCCTGGCGGCGGAGATCGCCCTCGTCGACGCCGGTGATGGAGCCGAACAGGAACCGGTTGAGATCCCCGGTGTACGACCCCGACGAACTCGACATGATGGCCACGGCCAGGGCCAGGAACCCGACGAACAGCACGCCTATAGACGTGTCTTCGGGAAGCGGCGAGTGGTTGCGGATCATGTTGATGCCCCACACCATCGCCATCGCCGCGATGAAGGCGCCGATGGTGGTTTCCACACCGATGATGAACGCCAGAGCGATCCCGGGCAGCACGCCGTGGGCCAGCGCGTCGCCGAGGAAGCTCATGCCCCGCAGCACCACCCAGGTGCCCACGACCGAGGTGGTGAGCACCACCAGGAGGCCCGCGCAGAGGGCTCGTTGCATGAACACGTTGGACGTGAACGGGTCGATCCACCATGTGACCGGGTCGGTCAGGAACTCCATTGCGGCGATGTTCTAGCCCGGGTTCAGCCGAGTGCGTCGACGATCCGGTCCGCGTTGGTGCTCAGGAACCCGAGATAGGTCTCGGCGCCGCTACCCGAGGGCCCCAGGCTGCCGGTGTATAGCGTGACCACCTCGACGTCACCGACCCGGGAGGCCAGCGCCTTCACGTCGTCGACGGAGTGCAGGGTCTCGGCGAAGATGGCCTTGATCCCCTCGTGCTCGATGATCTCGGCCAGCTCCTCGAGATGGGCGGGGTTGGTCTGCGCCATGCTGGCCGGAGTCGGGATGACCGTGCCGATTACCTCGAATCCGTAGCGGTCGGCGAAGTACCCGAGCGCATCATGGTTGGTGACCAGCTTGCGGCTCTCGGCGGGAAGCTGCTCGACCTTGATCGCGATCTCGGCGTCGACAGCTTCCAGTTCCGCCAGATAGCCGGCCAGACACGCGTCGATCTCGGCCGTGTCGAGACCCACTTCCGTGGTCAGCATGCGGGCCAATCCGGGCAGCGCCTCCGCCACGCGGCGGGGGTCGAACCACACGTGGGGGTCGCGCCCGCTGCCGTGGCCCTCGCCTTCGTCGTGGCCTTCGTCTTCGCCCTCGAATGTGAATGGGATCGGTACCGTGCCTTCGGCGAACTCGAAGACCGGGGTGCCGGATTCCGCAACTGCCTCGAGCGTGTCCTCGAGGCCCTCTTCGAGTTCGAAGCCGTTTGCCACCACGAGCGCGGCATTCTCCATGCGCGCCCGGTCCTGCAGAGAGGGCTCGTAGCCGTGCGGGTCGCCGCCGGCCGGGATGAGCGTCTCGACCTCGGCCGGCCCGCCACAGGCCACGTTCGAGACGACATCGGCCCAGATGCCCGTGGTGACGAGGATGGTGGGAGTGGCCGGCGCGTCCGGAGACGCGTCCTCGCCCTCCGAGTCCCCCCCGCACGAGGAGGCACCGAGCGCCGCGACGGCGAGAACCGCAAGCGCGATCCGTGTCCGGCGATGCCATGAGCGGCCCTCACGGTAAACGGTGCTGGGGCTGTCGGGACCTGGGAGGCGCTTCACGGCTAGGCTCCGTAGCGTAGGCTGTACGGCCAAGACGGTTAGCCGTTGGCCGCGAGAGTCTATAATGAGAATAGATCTCAATCGTATCGGTATGTGTCATGTCCGAAGCAACAGGTGAGCCTGACCTGGCCCCCGCCCTTCGAGATCTCCACGCCATGGTGAGCGTGCGCTTGGCGCGACATGACTATCGCTACACCGCCGGGCGTCGGCGGTTGGTCGAGGCACTTGCGGGCGCGGGACACCCGGTGACGCTGGCCGAGATCGCGTTGTGCGCCCCCGACCTGCCCGTCAGCTCGACTTACCGCAACCTCGAAGTGCTCGAACGCTCCGATGTGGTCAACCGGATCTCCATCCGCGGCGATCGTGCCCACTTCGAGCTTGCCGAACCGCTGTTGTCTCACCACCACCACCTGGTGTGCGTGGCCTGCGGCACCATCGAGGACATACACCTGGATGATGAGCTGGAGGACTTGGTCGACCAGAATCTCGCCGAGGCGGCGCGACGCGCCGCTTTCACCCCACTGCGTCACCTGGTCGACTTGCACGGGCACTGCTCGAAGTGCGAGCCGTCGAGCAGGTACCTGCGTGACTGCACTGGTTCCCGGTAAGAATCGCTGCCAATTCCCGGCTCAGAACGCCGGTGACACAACCAGTAGGGAGTTCACAATGGCTTCCATCCGGAGGTTGACCGCATCGCCCACCGCGATCTCGCCGCCGGAGATCACCCGGCACGCAACTCCGGCGCGGCCCCTGAGGCTCTCCTGGGCGCCACTGCCGAAGATCTCTTCCATCAGCGTGCAGGGGGCGGCGTCGCGGGTCACTTCCAGCTCGACTGCGCCTACGGACCAGCGATGGCCGGGCGTGCGGGGCACGGTGTCGGCGGAGATGGTGATGTTGCGCCGGGTGCGGCCCGGGTCGATCGGGCGCCCGGCCCGGGCGGCAGCCTCGGCCAGCTCGCCGGCCGCCTGCACCGTGACCTGGCGCAGGGTCGCGCCGTGGTAGCGATCCCCGACCAGCCCCTTGCCGATCTCGGCCAGAACCAGCGGCACCGGCTCCATGGGAAGATGGCTTGCGGCTGCGAGATGGATGGATTCGACGACGGGCCGGCTCATTGGTGCTCCTGCTGGTGGTGGTTCGGGCGCCCAGTCGTGCTCTCGGGCGGGCGAGGGCGCTAGTTCTTGGGCAGTTGGCTGAACGGAGTGTCGCGGGGCGGGCCGGGCTCCCTGGGAAGTCCGAGCACCCGCTCGCCGATGATGTTGCGCTGAACCTGGTCGGTGCCGCCGTAGATGGAGGGTGCGGGCGAGAACAGCGCCACCTCGCCGATGCGGCCGCCGCTCTGGCCGTCGGAGTCGCCCATGAGCATCCCGTCGGCGCCGACGACCCGCAGGCCGATGTCGCGGAACGACCGGGTCAGCTCGCTCATGGTGAGCTTGGCGATGTTGGGCGCGGCCGCGCCGGCGCGGTCGCCCGCTCCGTGTTCGCTGCGCTCACGGGCCGCTCGGGCCCGGTCGCCCGCTCCGTGTTCGCTGCGCTCACGGGCCGCTCGGGCCCGGTCGCCCGCTCCGTGTTCGCTGCGCTCACGGGCCGCTCGGGCCCGGCCGCCGGCCCTGGCCCGCTGGATCGACAGCCGGTTGATCTCGATGAGCCCGTAGAGTCGCATCAGATCGTCGCGCAGCACCCTGCCGGCGACGGTGCCGTTCTTGCGGGCCAGGTCGACCAGCCACCACCAGAGGTCGATGCCCAGCGACGGCACGCCGTCGAGAGCCTCCATCGATCGGCCGAGGAAGTCTCCGGCCCGCCGGCCCAGCACGCCGCCCTTGGGGCCGGGTATGAGCTCCGGCGGCTTGCGGCCCGATGCTCCCAGCGATGCCCGCTCCACCATCAGAGTGGTGTTGCCCACCCTCCAGCCGTTGTTGAGCCCGCCGATCAGGGCACTGTCGGCCACCCGGGCCTCGTCGATGAACACCTCGTTGAACAGGGCCCGCCCCGTCATCTCGGTCAGGGGCCGGACCTCCACGCCGGGCTGATCCATGTCGAACGCGAACCACGAGATGCCGCCATGTTTGGGCAGGTCCGGATCGGTGCGGGCCAGCAGCATGCCCTTGTCGGCGACCTGGCCCCCGGAGGTCCACACCTTCTGGCCTGAAATCACCCACTCGTCGCCGTCGCGCTCGGCCCGGCACTGCAGGCTGGCCAGGTCGGAGCCGGCGTTGGGCTCGCTGAAGAGCTGGCACCATCCGACCCGGCCGTCGAGGATCTCGGGAACGAACCGCTCGATCTGCTCCGGCGTGCCGTGGATGGCGATGGTTGGGGCGGCCAGCATCCGCCCCAAGCCTCCTGGCGGGCCCAGCACACCGCGCTCGACCAGCACCAGCGACACCAGCGCGGCCTGGTCTTGGCCGTAGCCGCGGCCGCCCGCGGGCACGGGCAGCATCGGGTGGGAGTAGCCGACCCCGGCCAGCAGGCGCCACCACTGGTCCACGGTCAGGTCCGGATCCCACGTCTGGTCGCAGAAAGTCTCGACCGCGGCCCGCACGGCGCCCGCGTCGAGGCCGGTGGCGGGCGGGGCGGAGACGGTTTCGGTCATGGTCCTCAGGTGGGCTGGGGCTCGTTCAGGCTAGAGACGTTGTCGAGCATGATGGCACGGCGGTCGGCGCCGAAGAAGCCCTTCAGCTCGGCCAGGTAGTCGAGGGGCTCGGGCATGCCCTCGATGTTGGGCCAGTCCGAGCCGAAGATCACCCGGTCGGCGCCCATCAACTCGGTCACCTCGCAGGGGTCGGCTGGGTCGCCGGCCTCAAGTGGCGTCGCACTCTCGGACTGACCCGGGAGGTCGTCGGGTGCCATGGCGTCACGCTACCGTGTCGGTCGATGCCGCCCAAGAGCCACACCACCGACGCGCTTCAGGCCCGCACTCTCAAGCGGGGCGAGCGGGTCCGGCTCGTGGCGGACCTTCCCGGTGTTCCGTCCGGCACTGAGGGCAAGGTGGCCATGGCCAACGGCTTCACCTGGAATCGCTATTGGGTGAGATTCGTCGACGGCCCGGTGGTGGGCCACGTCGATCACGGCGACCTGGTCCGCACCAAGGACTACGAGCGCTACCTGGTGGCCCGCCACCGGGAGGCCGAGGAGGCCGAGCGGGCCGCGCAGCAGGCCGCCGAGGGGGCCGCGTCGCCGGCGGACGACGGACCCGCGGGGCCGAGCACGGCCGATGGCGCAGCCGGCGAGGCGGTCGTCAACGGCGTTGCCGTCCCCGCCTTCCTCCTGGAGCGCTCCGCCGAGGCCCGGGCCCGACTCGGCGCCTGAGCCGCAGGCACGCGTCGCGGCAGTTCGAGCCCGTCAGGGCGTCCAGCCGCGGAGGCGTCGCGATCGTCGGGACTGCGGCAACGCCACGACGGCAATGATGCCACCGGCGCGGCACCGGTATGGTGTCGGCCCGTGGACGTGTTTGCCTTCGGGATCTGCGGCGGCTCCGGCGCGGGCAAGACGACCCTCACCAGGCGGCTGATCGAGCGCCTGGGCGAAGACGAAGCGAGCGTCCTGGCCTTCGACGCGTACTACCGCGACCTTTCACACCTGCCCTTTGCCGAGCGGCGCCGCCGCAACTTCGACCATCCCGACTCTCTGGACAGCGACCTGTTCCTGCAGCACCTCGACGCGCTGCGCCAGGGCATCGACGTGGACGTGCCCGTCTACGACTTCGCGACCCACACCCTCAGCGGCCGCTTCGAACGGGTGGCGGCCGCTCGGTTGCTGCTGGTGGAAGGGATCCTGCTGCTGGCCTTCGAAGAGGTCGCGGCGCGGCTGGACTTCTCGGTGTTCCTCGACGTTGGCGAGGAGGTGCGCCTTGAGCGCCGCATCCATCGGGACATGTCCGAACGGGGCCGGCCGGAGGACCATGTGCGCAGGCAGTTCGCGGCGACAGTCGCGCCGATGCACGACGCCCACGTGCAGCCTAGCCGCCATCGGGCCGATCGGATCGTGGCCCCTCTCGACTCCGACTCGCTGGCCGACGAGCTTGTGGCGATGCTGGCACCCGCCGCGGCGGCCGCCGGCCCCCGCTAACGGGCTGCTGACGGGCTAGAGAACGACGCCCTCGCCGGCGAGCAGCTTGGCCTTGAGGTCGCTGCCGAAGCCGTAGTTGCCCACTCCCCCGCTGCTGGGCACCACCCGGTGGCAGGGAACCAGCAGCGGAACGGGGTTGCGGGCCATGGCCGTGCCCACGGCGCGGGCGGCTCTGGGCCGGCCCACGATCGCGGCCAACTCCCCGTAGGTGCGCACTTCGCCCCGGGGAATGCGGGCGGTGGCCCTAAGAACCTCTTGATGGAAGTCCGAGCGCGACGACAGGTCGACGGGCACATCGGTGCGACCGGTGGCGAGGGCCTCGCCCACCCGGGCCACCAGCTTGGGGTCGGGGTCGGGGTCGGGCTCGACGTCCTCGCCCACCTCGTCGCGCATGTAGTCGACGAAACGCCCTGGATCGGGCTCGCGGCCGTCCGGCGTGATCTGAAGACCCGACACCCACCCGTTCGAGTGCGCCACGAACACCGGACCCGCGGGACTGTCGGCCCTGAACCAGAGGTGGGTTTGGCCGGCCCGGTCGGGCACGCCGGTGTCCATGTGGGCCGGAGCGGGCTCGTTGGGGCCGGCGCCGGCGTTCCTTGCGCTGTCGAGATCTGTTCTCATGGGGAGGATCTCCGTTCTCTCGTGCTCGAATTACATCGATGAAGGTTCGGCTCGGACGGTAACGGGAACGCCTCCGCTGCGCAAGTGCCTGTCTGGATCTGCGCGCCGGCCCGCGCAAGACCGCGGCCCCTGCTACGAGAGCCCTGGGATGGCCCAATCCACGGGCTCGCGCCCCGCCGCGACGAGGGCCTCGTTGGCCCGGCTGAACGGCCGGCTGCCGAAGAAACCGCCCGAAGCGGACAGCGGCGACGGGTGGGCCGACTCGATGACGACATGGCGGCTGGTGTCCACCAGGGACCGCTTGCGGCGGGCCGAGCCGCCCCACAGGACGAACACCACCCGCTCGTCCTTGTCGTTGACTACCCGGATCACCTCGTCGGTGAAGGTTTCCCAGCCCTTTCGCTGGTGGCTGGCCGCCTGGCGGGCCCGGACCGTGAGCGTGGCGTTGAGCAAGAGCACCCCCTGGCGGGCCCAGTGCTCCAGCGAGCCGTGGCTGGGCACCACAGCGCCGATGTCGTGGTGCAGCTCGTCGAGGATGTTGACCAGCGACGGCGGCTTGGCCACTCCGGACCGTACCGAGAAGCACAGCCCGTGGGCCTGCCGGGGACCGTGGTAGGGATCCTGGCCCAGGATCAGAACCTTCACCGAGGCGTACGGCGTGAGGTGCAGGGCCGCGAACACCTCGTCGTGGGGCGGAAACACTTGGTGGCGGTCCCGCTCGGCCCGAACGAAGCCCTGCAACTCACGCCAGTAGGGCTTGTCGAACTCGCCCCGCAGCATCGGGTTCCAGTCGGTCTTGGGTGCCATCGGCGCCACAGTAGAACGAGGCTGGGAGGGGTGTGTGCGATCCCGGAAGGGACCAGGTCAAGCGGTGGTGGGTTCGCCCGTCTCGATCATGCGATTCAGGGGTGTGTGCGATCCCGGAAGGGACCAGGTCAAGCGGTGGTGGGTTCGCCCGTCTCGATCATGCGATTCGGGGGTGTGTGCGATCCCGGAAGGGACCAGGTCAAGCCGGGCGGGTGCCGACGATGCTGGCCCGCTCCATGATCCGCACGTCCGGGTAGTAGTCGCTGGCCGCGTAGTGCTGGACGGAGCGATTGTCCCAGAACACGACGGTGTCGGGCGCCCAGCGGACCCTGAACTGGTACTCGACCACGTTGGCCTGGCCGGCGAGATGCCTGATCAGTTTCACGCCCTCGGCCTCGTCCATCCCGTCAATGTGGGAAGTGAAGTAGCAGTTCACGAAGATCAGCTTGCGGCCCGTCTCCGGATGGGTGCACACCACTGGGTGGCGCGCCTGCGGGTACCGGGCCCGGAACTCCTCCTGCCGGCCCTCGGGCACCTGGTGCTTGAAGGCGAGCATGAAGTCGTGCACCGCGAACGTGTCCTCGATCCGCTCCTTCACCGCATCGTCGAGGCCGTCGTAGGCCGCGCCCATGTCGCTGAACAGGGTGTCGCCGCCGGTGGGCGGGACCTGGATGGCGTGCAGGATCGCCGCCATCGAGGGCACCTCCCGCCAGGTGACGTCGTGGTGCCAGCCGTTCTCGAAGCCGCCGGTGTCTACCCCCTTCTCGAAGCGCACCAGCTCGGGATGCTCGGCGTTGCCGGTGATGAACGGGTGGATCTCCAGCTCGCCGAAGCGGCGGGCGAAGGCCACGTGCTGGGCTGGGTTGATCGGCTGGTCGCGGAACACCAGCACCTTGTAGTCGAGTAGCGCCCGGCGGATCTCGGCGACCACGCCGTCGTCGAGGTCGGAGCCCAGATCGATGCCGCCCACCTCTGCGCCGAGCGTGGCCCCCCGGGGCGTCACCTCGATGTGCCGGAAAGAGGGGCGGGCCAGCCGGGCTCGCTCGTCGGCGAGATGCAGCCACGGCCCGAGATCGAGCCCGTACCGGTCGATGCGGACCCTTCTGGGGGCAATCCGGGACGCCGGGTCGGACGTACCGGCCCGCACCGCGCCCGCCGCGGGGGCTTCCGAGCCTCTCGCCGCGATCAGACCTGCAGCCGCGGCCGAGCGTCCGTTCACGGCCGCGGGGGTGGTGGCGGATGGCATGGGGGGAATATACCGTTGGGGCATGGTGCACGCCGTCGACTTGGAGGACCTCACCGTGAGGTTCGACCATGTCACCGCCCTCGAAGGGGTGACCCACACGTTCGAGCCGGGCACGGCCACGGCAGTGATTGGCATCAACGGATCAGGCAAGACGACCATGCTGGAGTGCCTGGCCGGCCTGCAGAAGCCGACCTCGGGCCGCATCAGCGGGATGTCCGAGAACCTGGCCTACGTGTGCCAGCACCTTCCCGCCTGCTGGATGCCGATCACCGCGGGCGAGGTGATGGCCATGGGCCGCTACCGCAAGCGCGGGCTGCTCGGGCGGCTGAGGGGCGACGACCGGGCCGCCATGCGAGAGGCGGGCGAGCAGCTCCACGTGAACCAGTTCTCGAACCGGAGCTTCGGCGAGCTCAGCGGAGGGCAGCAGCAAAGGGTGAGGATCGCCCAGGTGCTGGCCGGTGAGCCCGACGTCATCATGCTCGACGAGCCCGTGACCGGCTTGGACATCCCCAGCCAGGAACGGATCCTCGATGTGATCGAGGAGTACTCGTCGCGGGGCGCCATCGTGATCATCACCACCCACCACCTCGACGAGGCCCGGCACTGCGACTCGGTGATGCTGATGGCCAACCGTCTGGTGGCCTCCGGGACCCCCGATGAGATGCTCACCGAACAGCGGCTGCGGGAGGCGTTCGGGGACCGGCTGCTCGGCGACCACGCCGACCACGACCACGACCAGGACATGATGGTGCTCGATGATCACGGCCATCACGGCCACGGCCGCAGCCAAGACCACCACGGCCTCAGCCACAGCCACGGCGACGGCCACAGCCACGGCCACAGCCACGACCACGACCACGACCACCGCGGCCACGGCCATGATCACGGCCATCACGGCCATCACGGCCACGGCCCCCACGCCCACTAGCGGGCGGGCAGAGCCGGCTGGGCTCGGAGCGACGCCATGACGCCGACTCGACGCGACATGGCCGTGATCGGGGCCGGGCCGGCCGGCGCGGCCACGGCCATACGGGCCGCCCGGGGCGGTGCCCGGGTGACTGTTTTCGAGAAGGCCTCGCCCGGCCGCGACAAGGTGTGCGGCGACGGGCTCACCCCGAGGGCCGTGGCCGCTCTCTACGAGCTCGGGATAGACCTCGACGGCGCCCATCGCATCGACGGGCTGCGCATGATCGCGGGAAACACACGGCGAGAGCTGTTGTGGCCTGACAACAACCGGTTCGGCCCCCATGGCGCGGTGTGGCCCCGCCGGGCGCTTGACAGGCACCTCGTCGAGGCGGCCGAGGCGGCCGGCGCCGAGATCGTATGGGACACCGAGGTCATGCCCGCCCTCGCGGACGACGGCACGGTCGTCGGCGTGGAGGGCGCCCAGGGGGGCGGGCGCCGGCCGGCCGACTTGGTGGTGCTGGCTACCGGCGCGCCTGGCGCGGCGGCCCGCATGCTGGGAGCGGAGCGGGTCGACTCCGAGCCCTTCGGCCTCGCCATCCGGACCTATGCGCCGAGCCCCCGCCACGCCGACCGGCACCTGGAGGCCTGCCTCACCCTGCGGGGAGCCGAGGGCGGATGGGTTCCCGGCTACGGGTGGATGTTCCCGGCCGGTGACGGCACGGTGAACATCGGGGCGGGAGCGATGTCCACCATGAAGGGTTTCCGAAGGCTCAACCTCAACCGACTGTTGAACGACTATCGCGATCAGGTGGCCGGCGAGTGGGAGCTCGGCGACTACCTGGAGCGGCCCCGGGCCTGGAGGCTGCCCATGAGCGCGGTCCGCCGCCACGGGCCCGGGTGGGCCGCGGTTGGGGACGCGGCCGGGCTGATCAATCCCATGAACGGCGAGGGCATCGACTACGGCCTGGAGTCGGGGATGCTCCTGGCCGACCTGTTCCTCGACGACCCGCCGGGCGCGCCCCGCGCCTACGACCGGATCATCGGCGAGCGCTTCGACGGGTTCCTGCGCACCGGCCGGCGGTTCAGCTTTCTCATAGGCCATCCCTGGATACTTCGCAACGGCCTGCGCCTGGCCGTGGGCACCCAGGCAGTGGCCAACATCACCCTCCAGGTGATGGGCAACCTGATCGACGGAGACACTCCGGGCGTGGCGTCACGGGTGCTGGGGGTGGCCGACCGGGGGCTCAAGCTGGCCGACCCGCTGCTGCGTCGCACCCGGGCTGCGGCCTAGAGGCCGAGCGGATGGGAGGCAGTTGATGACGATCTTCACGAAATGCCGAGCGAGGCCGTGGCCCGAGCGGCCCGTGAGCGCAGCGAACAGGAGCGGGAATCAACACGCCGCGCCGCGATGCGCCGGCACCAATCGGCGGGGCCTCTAAGTGAGCGGCACGGGCAAGGGGTCGGTCTGCGGTGAGGCGGGACTCACGCTCGACGGCGCGCTGGAAGAGCTCGATTCGGCCCTTCGCCGCGATATCCGCCGCCTCGGCGGCCAACTCGGCGACGCACTTGTCCGACAGCACGGCCCCGACCTGCTCGAGCGCGTCGAGCAGGTCCGCCGCTTGGCCCGCGGCCTGCGTCGCAGCGACGAGGACAGCACAGCCCTGGCCGAGCTGCTGGCCGATGTGGACGTGGCCGACGCCGGGCTCCTGGCCCGGGCCTTCACCGTCTACTTCTACCTGGCCAACACGTCCGAGCAAGTGCACCGCATCGACGACCTCACCGAGAAGCAGGCGGCCGGCGCCAACCGCTTCGGCGAGATGGTGGCCCGACTGCGCCACATGGGCTTCGCCGACGACGAGATTGTCTCCATGGTCAACTCCGCCGAGCTGCGCCCCGTGTTCACCGCCCACCCCACCGAGGCAAATCGCCGTTCGATCCTCGACAAGCTGGCCGAGGTGTCCAGCCTTATCGAACAGCGGGCCCATGCCGGAGCCGACGACACGGCCCGGCGCCGGGTGGACCGCCGGGTGGACGAGCTGATCGACGCCATATGGCAGACCGACGAGCTGCGTCGGCAGCGGCCCGACCCGGTGGACGAGGCTCGGTCAATCCTCTACTTCCTCACCGAGATCGCAGTGCAGGGCGTCCCCGAACTGCTCGACGACATCGACGCCGTGCTGGCCTCTCTGGGCGGCGGGCTCGATCCCGACCGGTCGCCCATCCGCTTCGGCTCGTGGGTGGGCGGCGACCGGGACGGCAACCCCAACGTAACGCCGGCCACCACAGTGGAGGTGCTCGATTTTCAGCGTCACCGGGCACTGCGCGTTCTGGTGGGCGAGATCGAAGGGCTGTCGTCGGAGCTGAGCGTGGGGCTGGCCGTGAGGGGGGTCTCTGACGAGCTGGCCGCACGGCTCGTGGCCGATCATCAGCAGTTCCCGGATGTGACGGCCCGGTTCGACACGCTCAGTGCGGGCGAGCCCTACCGGCAGAGGCTGGCAGTGATCCACCGGCGCCTGGTCGAGACGGCGAGGCCGGCGCCGGGCCCGGCGGCCTACGACTCGGCTGGCGAGCTGGCCCATGACCTGGCCGTGATTGCCCGGTCGCTGGAGGCCAACCGCGGCCGCCTCCTGGCCCGAGGCCGGCTGGCCCGGGTCCGGCGCATCGTGGCCATGATCGGATTCGACCTCGCGACCCTGGACATCCGAGAGCACGCCGAGCGCCACCACCGGGCGCTGTCGCGCCTGTTCGCGCCGCTGGGGATCGACTATGCCGGGCTCTCGGGCGCCGAGCGGGCTGCGTTGCTCGCCGAGGAGCTGGCCGGCCCCCGGCCGCTGGCGCTGCCCGGCCGGTCCCTGGGGGACGACGCCGAGGACGTCTTGGAGCTGTTCCGGGTGCTGCGCCGGCAGATGGACGCCAGGGGCGACCAGATCGTGCAGAGCTACATCGTGTCGATGACCCGCGGGGTCGACGACGTACTGGCGCCGGCCGTACTGGCCCGTGAGGCAGGGCTCGTGGACCTGGGAGCGGGTGTGGCCCGGCTCGGGTTCGTGCCTCTATTCGAGACGATCGACGACCTGCGCTCGGTCGGGCCGGTGCTGCGGGAGCTGCTGGCGGTGGAGCCCTACCGGCGCCTCGTCGAGCTGCGGGGCGGCACGCAGGAGGTGATGGTCGGCTACTCCGACTCCAACAAGGACGGCGGCATCACCACGTCGCAGTGGGAGATCCACAAGGCGCTGAGGGCCATTGCCGAGGTCTCAGCGGCCACCGGCGTGCGGGTGACGGTGTTCCATGGTCGGGGAGGCACCGTTGGCCGGGGCGGCGGACCCACCCACGCGTCGATTCTGGGCCAGCCGCCCGGCGCGGTGAGCGGCTCGGTCAAGATCACCGAGCAGGGTGAGGTGGTTGCCGACAAGTACGGGCTGCCCCGGCTCGCCCACCGCAACCTCGACTTGGCCTTCGCGGCCGTAGTCGAGGCTTCGATGGCGCACCGGTCGCCCCGCAACGACCCAGCGGCCACCAGTCGATGGGACCAGGTGATGGAGATCGCCTCGAACGCCGCCTACGACGCCTATCGGGGCTTCCTGCAGGCCCCCGGCCTAGTCGAGTACTTCAAGACCTCCACCCCGGTGGAGGAACTGGCCGAGATGAACATCGGCTCCCGCCCGGCCCGGCGCAGCCGCGCCGACGAGGGGCTCGAGGGGCTGCGGGCCATCCCCTGGGTGTTCGGCTGGACGCAGTCGCGCCAGATCGTGCCGGGCTGGTTCGGCGTCGGCACCGGGCTGGCCGCGGTCCGAGCCGCCGGCAGGGGGTCCGACCTGGACGACATGTACGGGATGTGGCAGTTCTTCCGCACGTTCGTCTCGAACGTGGAGATGACGCTTCTGAAGACCGATCTGGCTATCGCCCGCCATTACGTGGCCACGCTGGTCGATCCGTCCCTGCACTGCCACTTCGATGCGGTGTGCGACGAGTATGACCGGACTGTCGCCGAGGTGGCCGCGCTCACCGGAAGGGGCCTGCTTGAGGATCTGCCAATCCTGCGCCGGACGCTGGCGGTGCGCGACGCCTATCTCGACCCGATCAACGTGCTGCAGGTCGAACTTCTGGCCCGGCACCGCGGCGGGCTCGCCGGCAGCCCCGACGACGACGATCTACTGCTGCGAACGCTGCTGCTCACGGTCAACGGGGTGGCCGCCGGCATGCGCAACACCGGCTGAGCCAGGAGCGGGCGCAAGACGGTTGCGAGCGCCTCGCGATGCGGCGTTTTGCTTCCCGCTCTTGTTCGCTGCGCTCACGGGCCGCTCGGGCCACGGCCTCGCTCGGCGCCTTGCGACGTTGCCTAGTTGTGCATTCCCAACACGTTGTCCCCGCTTGGGCGGGTGAGGGTGGCCATGGGGGTGTCCCAGTTGATGGCTCCGTGGGGCCGGTGCTCATTGTAGTGGTGCATGAAGTGCTGGTGGGCCTCGCTGCGTTGGGTGTCTGAGGTCCAGTCTCGGGCGTAGGCCCATTCCTCGTTGAGGATGCGGTGGAAGCGCTCGACTTTCCCGTTGGTTCGGGGCCTGTAGGCGCGGGGGCTCCTGGTATGCCTGCCGTCTGCGGCTCGACCGCCTGCTGGGAGCCTTGGGCGGAGGTAATTCCATCTGCGCGGGGGGTGTACGTCCCCCACGCAGATCAGGTGCAGCGGACTGCGTGGGGTTGAGGGTCGTAAAGTCCGATACTGAGATCTGGTGCAGCAGCGTGCCTCCTGGGGCGTTGTCGCCGATGAGAGCGTTCCCTGACGGTGCCCCCGACGCTTGCTGCGCGCCCTCGGATGATTCATCTGCATCCTGTGGCTGCTGTCCAGCCCAGCCGCGAAGTTCCTGCGCGGCCGCTTCCACCTCCCCTTTGCAGGAGCCCTTGATGTCGTCGCCCCACGTCTCGAGGTCGCCTCGCAACTCTTCGAGACAGAAGCCGTATCGGTCCGGGAAGGCACTCAGCATGGAGGCGACAAGGTCCCGTTTGTCCTGGGGCGGCATTGGGACATCGAGTTGCAAGTCATCCACATCCATCTGGCTGACGCTCGGGGCGTAGATGATGCCCTCCACATCGACCGGTTTGGGCAAAGAGGTGGTCGGGCCCTTGTTGGGGTTGTGGAAACTCTGGTGGGCTTTGATGACATACAGGCTCGTGACCACGGAGGTGTCGGAGATGAGGGGTCGCAAACGAGTGAGATCGTAGAGATCCCGCACCATCGGCTTGAGATGCCATCTGGTCAGTTTCTCAGCAACCGTCTCGTCGACGGTCATCACCGGCACCTCGCGGCTCATGTCCATGTCGTAGTAGTCATGCATGGGCCGGTGCTGCATCGGGAGCATCGCAGGTGTCAGGATTGGTGACGCACGACGCAGATCACACGCCACGCTGAGCGGTATGGGCAAAAACGGAGCGGTGAGCGCGAGCCTGTTGTGTTTGCTGAGAGTGAGATGACACCCGAAGGGCGGGGCCTGACTCTTGGAGGACATGAGTTCCACTAGCTCGTCGTCGCTCGACCCCCGCGTCAGCGAGAAGTCCAAGTCATAGGAGATGCGATGGTACGAGTCCGGGCTGCAGTGAAACTTGCGCACAGCCGTGCCGCCCTTGAAAACGAGTCCGGCCTTCTCCCAGATGTCGTGCTCGCTCAAGAACGCCAAGTAAAGATCGAAGGCGGCGTCTCTGCCCAGGTCCCCCTGTAGGCGTTCGCCAAGAGACGGGTACAAGTCGGCAATGACCTGAGGTGTCAATCTCATGCGATCGATACTGAAGGGTCCGCGCCGGGCGCTGCCTGCGGCCAGCGGTGGAAATGGGAGCCGGGTTCCTCCCAGTGCCGCTGGAACACATAGTCGACAATATCGAAATCCTGGTATGTCTTGGCGCCCCAGCGTCGCGTCGGGACACCGAACTTGTATGGGCCCTTCGCTCCCGTCGGGGCGTGCGTCAGAAGGTCCGACGACAGCCGGTGCTGTCCGCCACGCCATGCGATGAACGCCGCCTTCATCCACACCGAGCGGGGCCGCTCGTAGAGTTCGGCCATCAGACTGTCCCAGCAGACGGCTTCACACACCGTGTCGAGCCACTCGCTTGCATCCCCGAAGCCGAACTTCGCGGGCCATGCGGACATGTAGGCCAGCAGCGTCGCTGGGGACCACACGGGGAGATCCTCGATGATGTCGAGCGGGGCCCTCGGCGTCCAACGCAGCAGCTTGTAACCCTGCAGGCAGCGCGGCACCAGGGTGTCGGGTGGCAGGCCGACTGTCAGCTCGGTCGGCCTCTTGAGCCATTCGCGGACCTCCATCGAGGAACGCCCGGCGATCACTGCCGGAGTTGCTGGGTGTGTCTGCAGACGCGCCAGCAACTCGTCGAACCCCGCCGTGGTGCCGGTGTACCAAGTCGTACGGGGGCGCCAAGACCCACGCGTGCGCATCGGGACCAGCCACCCGCGCTCGCGCAGGATTCTTGCCACACGCTGAGGGGGCATGCCCGTCGCGTAGGCCTCCAGGCCCGGCAGGGTGACGATCCGTGGACTGTTCTCCAAGATGCCGAGCACCACCGGCACTAGCGCATCCGGCGGCCGCTGGGTGTGGGGCCATTCTAGGATGTCCATGGTTGCCGCGTCTGCGCTCATCGTGCCGGTCCTGTCGTTCCAGCACTATTGTAGCCCATAAGCCGTCGTTGTGGTGGTGCAAATGTTCAAGAATCGGTACCTGCCTCGCCTAGTGATTCGCGTCGATTCGCTCGGGCTCCAGGCCTACAGGAGCTCGAAGTCGGCGGGGTTGGGGCGGCGGGTCTGGCGCCAGTAGTCGATAAGCGGCAGGGGCCAGTTCTGGGCCACCCGGCCGCTGGGGCCCTTGTACCAGCTGTTCACCGGCGAGATGCCCCAGGCCATCTGCGAGTTGTGCTCGTCCATCAGCTCCCCGTAGCGCTCGTAGGCGTCGGGCCGGCAGTCCATGGCCGCCGCGCCGCGGTCCGCCAGCAGCCGCAGGCACTCGACCACATAGTGGGCGGCGCACTCCGCGAAGTAGATGATGCTGCCGTTGACGACGATGTTGGTGTTCGGGCCGTACAGGAGGAACAGGTTGGGGAAGCCGGGCACGCACACGCCGTTGTAGGCCCGGGCGTCGCCGGCCCAGGTCGCGTGCAGGTCGGCGCCTCCCCGCCCGGCCACCCGCATCGGCATCAGGAACTCAGAGGCCCGGAACCCGGTTCCGTACACGATCACGTCGGCGCGGTGCAGCCGCCCGTCGGCTCCCCGCACCCCTGACGGCTCGATCCGCTCGATCCCGTCGCTGACCAGCTCCACGTTGGGCCGCTTGAGCGTGCCGGCCCAGATGCCGTTGTCGAGCACCACCCGCTTGGCGCCGACCGGGTACCGGGGCAGGACCTTGGCCAGCAGGTCGGGCCGGTCGCCGAACTGCGACTCCAAGTACAGGGTCAGCAGGCTCCGAGCCTCGTCGTTTCGGGCGCTGACGGACTGTTCAAGGGGTCCGTCCCACGCGGGGTCGCGCCGCAGGGCGCCGACGGTGCCCTCGTGGGTGCACCAGAACAACCGCAGCCGGAACCAGTGGGCGTAGCCCGGCAGGATCTCGAAGAGCCTCAGCAGGCCCTCAGCGAGCGGCTCGTGATACACGGGTCGGGGAATCAGCCACGGCGGGGTGCGCTGGAAGACCGTGACGTGGTCCGCCTGCTGAGCGAGATGGGGGATGAACTGCAGCGCGCTGGCCCCGGTGCCGACCACGGCCGCCCTCGAGTCTCGCCACTCGATGTCGTGGCGCCAGGCCGAGCTGTGGAAGTTCGGGCCGGCGAAGTCGTCCATGCCGTCGATGTCGGGAATCAGGGGCCGGTTGAGCTGGCCGACGGCCGACACCACCGCGGAGACTGAGATCGTCTCGGTGGCTGCGCCCGCACCGTCGGCAGCGCTGTCGACGGCCGCGGTCCGGAGGCGCAGGTTCCAGCGGCGGGCCTGGTTGTCCCAGGTGAGGGACTCGACCCTGGACCCGAAGCGGATCCGGTCGCCTATCCCCCACCGTCGGGCGCAGTCGCGGAAGTAGTCGAGCAGAACTGGCTGGCTGGAGTGGTACTCGGGCCAGTCGGGGCGCTGCTCGCCGGAGTAGCTGTACACGTGGTTGAACACGTCCACCCGGCAGCCCGGATAGGTGTTCTCCAGCCAGGTGCCGCCCACATCGTCGTTCTTGTCGAGCACCACGCAGTCGATGCCGGCCTGCTTGAGGCGGTGGGCGGCCAGGATGCCGGACATGCCCGCCCCGATCACGGCCACCGGGTGATCGACATCACCGCCGGACGAACCCGCGCCGGCCACGACCGGCTCGGGAACCCGCAGGTCTCCAGTGACGGCAAGCTCCTCGGTGAGCATCCTCCGGTAGTCGTCGTCGAGATCCGCGCCGGTCAGCCAGCCGATGAGGGACGGCACGAGCGGATCGGCGGGTCTGGTGGCGGCCCTGCCGTCGGACAGGATCTGCCGCACGCCGGACACAGCCAGCCTGCGGGCCCGGGCCAGCTGATCGTCGTCCCATCCCCCGTTGGGTTCCAGGGCCCGCTCCGGGTCCAGCCACAGGTTCTCGGCAACCAGGCCGGGGTCGCCGGTGGCGTGGGCCAGCGCGGCCAGCAGGCTGGGCAGGTCGGACGCACCGATGAGCCGCTCGATGTGCTCGGAGTCCACGGCCGGCTAGAAGGATTGCCTGGCGACGCGGACGTCGGAGGCGCGGCTGAGCGTCATGAGGTGGTAGCGATCATCGGCCGGTCGGCTTGATGTGGTCTGGCGTCACGAGCGGTCGAATGCGATGACCTCGCCCCGGTTGATGCTGACCCAGTCGCGGGCCTCGATGTAGGGGCGGAAGGTGTCGGCGATCACCTGCTCGTCGTTGCGGGACTTGGGTCGCTGGATCTCGTAGAGGTGCGGGAACTCCAGCCAAGCGGTCACTGCGTCCCACAGGCGCAGAGCCTCGTCCCCCGCGGGAGGGTCGATCAGCACCGGCCCGAACAGAGCCTGATCGCCGAAGAACAGCGTGGGCACGCCGAAGCCGCCCGCGGCCACCACCCGTTCGTGCTCGGTCCGCACCTCGTCGTGGGTGCTCTCGTCGTCGAGGGCCTCGTCCACCGTGGCGAGATCGAGGCCGATCTCGCCCAGCAGGGCCCGGGCCACGTCGGGCTCGTGGACCCGCAGGCCCTCCTCGTGCAACGCCCGCCCCGACCGCTCGTACCAGGCGTCGAGGTGGTCCATGCTCGTTCGGCGCAGCACCGCCCCGATGCGCATCAGCGACCAGCCGTAGGACCAGGGCCGCTCCCACGGGTGCTTCTTGCCCTCGAAGCGGTTGATCTCCTCCAGGCTGAAGAAGCACCAGTTGATCTCCAGCCCGTTCTGGGCGCGCACGTCCCGGATCCATTTCGACGTCTGGTAGGCCCACGGGCACAGCACATCGAAGTGGAAGTCCACAGTGCTCGTGTCGACGGTGTCAGTCATGGCGCCCATCATGGCACCCCCGCGGCGATCAGCGCAGTCAGCTTGCGGTCGATCTCGGCCACGCTGTGCTCCAGGGCTGTGAACCTGGCGTCCATCTTGTCTTCAAGCCGGTCGATGCGCTGGTTGGTGTGGTCTTCTGCTGCATTTGACCACCGAAGTTCGGCCGCCGATCCCCCTCCCTCAGGCGCTTGCGGCAGGGGTTCCCGCGAACGCGTGGCCGGTGTGGCAGGCGGGCCGCGGTAGTGTCGCGGCGGTGAAGATCGACGCTGTCGCATCGGTCGGCCTGCCGCAGTTGCTGGCGCCCGCGCTGCCGACGGCGGTGAACGCGGGCAGCGAGGCGTTCCGTCAGAACCGCGACGACATGCTGGAGCAGCTCGCGGAGATCGAGGAGCTGCTCGACGAGGCCGAGGCGGGCGGTGGGCAGGCCGCGATGCAGCGGCTGCGGAGCCGGGGCAAGCTGCCGATCCGGGAGCGCATCGCCAACGTGATCGACCCCAACAGCCCGTTCCTGGAGATCAGCGCGCTGGCCGCCTACCGGTCCGACTACACCATGGGCGGAGGGATGGTGGTCGGCGTCGGGGTGGTCGGCGGCACCGAGTGCGTGATCATGGGCAACGACCCCAGCGTGCTGGCCGGAGCTCTCACCCCGTACGCCAGCAAGAAGTGGATGCGGGCCCTTGAGATCGCCCGCGACAACCACATCCCCTATGTGAGCTTCGTGGAGTCCGCGGGCGCCGACCTGCGGCTGGGCGGCAGCGACGGCGGCGGCTCGGAGTTCACCGGAGGGGGCCGCAGCCGGGCCCAGCTGATCCACTTCGCGGAGACGGGCCGGTTCTTCTACGAGATGATCGAGCTGTCCAAGATGCGCATACCCACGGTGTGCGTGGTGTTCGGGTCGTCCACCGCGGGCGGCGCCTACCAGCCGGGGCTGTCCGACTACAACATCGTGGTGGCCGACCAGTCCAAGATCTTCCTGGCCGGACCGCCGCTGGTGAGGATGGCCACCGGCGAGGAGTCCGACGACGAGATCCTCGGTGGTGCCCGTCTGCACGCCGAAACTTCTGGGCTGGGCGACTATTTCGCGGTGGATGAGATGGACGCCATCCGCATGTGCCGCGAGGCGGTCTCGCACCTCAACCGGCAGAAGCCCCATCCCGGTCCCACCATGGCCGCGGATGAGCCGGTGCACGACCCGGAGGAGCTTCTCGGGCTGGTGAGCCGGGACCTGCGCCAGCCCTTCGACATGCGCGAGGTGATCGCCCGGGTGGCGGACGGCTCCCGCTTCGAGGAGTACAAGGCTCGCTACGGCACGACCCTCGTCTGCGGCTGGGCGTCGGTCTGCGGCTATCCGGTGGGGATCCTGGCCAACAACGGCGTGCTCTATCCCGACTCGGCCCAGAAGGGCGCCACCTTCATCCAGCTGTGCAACCAGTCCGACATCCCGCTGGTGTTCCTGCAGAACATCACCGGCTTCATGGTGGGCCGCGACTACGAGGCCGACGGCATGGTCAAGAAGGGCTCCCAGATGATCAACGCGGTGACCAACTCCACGGTCCCGCATCTCACCGTGATCATCGGGTCGTCCTACGGGGCCGGCACCTACGGCATGTCGGGACGGGCCTTCGGCAACCGCTTCACGTGGCTGTGGCCGACGGCCAAGATCGCGGTGATGGGCCCCAAGCAGATCGCCGGGGTGATGTCGCAGGTGCGCCGGGCTCGGGCGGCCCGCAAGGGCGAGCCTTTCGACGAGGGGGAGGACGCCCGGATCGTGGCCCAGGCCGAGGCCATCCAGGAGCAGGGCTCGCTGGCGCTGCGAGCGACCGGCGCCATCAGCGACGACGGCATCATCGATCCCCGCGACACGCGGGCCGTTCTCGGCATGTGCCTGTCGGTCGTCGGCAACCGGCCGATCACTGGCGCGCAGGGTTATGGGGTGTTCCGGCTGTGAGCGGCTCGGCGACGGTGCTCGGCGCAGCAGCGTGACTGGCGCGGAGGGTTACGGGGTGTTCCGGCTGTGAGGACCATCGGCACGCTGCTGGTGGCCAACCGGGGCGAGATCGCCCGCCGAGTGTTCCGCACGGCGAGGGCCATGGGCATGCGCTGCGCGGCCGTGTTCTCCGACGCCGACGCCGACGCGCCGTTTGTGGCCGAGGCCGATGTGGCCGTGCGTCTGCCCGGCGGGTACCTCGATGCCGCGGCAATCGTGGCCGCGGCGGCGGAGGCCGGTGCGGACGCCGTCCATCCCGGATACGGCTTCCTGGCTGAGAACGCCGGCTTTGCCCGGGCTGTGACCGGCGCGGGCCTGGTGTGGGTCGGCCCGGGCCCGGAGGCCATCGAGACGATGGGCGACAAGCTGGCCGCCAAGGCCGCAGCCGCAGCCGCAGGCGTGCCCACTCTGCCCTCTTCGGAGGATCCGGCCGACGCCGGTGACGTCGGCTTCCCGCTGATGGTCAAGGCGGCCGCGGGCGGGGGCGGCAAGGGGATGCGGCTGGTGTCCGATCCCGCTGATCTGGGAGCGGCCGTGGCTGCGGCCCGGCGCGAGGCTCTCGGCGGCTTCGGTGACGACACCGTGTTCCTCGAGCGCTATCTGCGGAGGTGCCGCCACATCGAGGTCCAGATCCTGGGCGACACTCACGGCAACGTCGTCCATCTGGGCGAGCGGGAATGCTCGATCCAGCGCCGCCACCAGAAGATCATCGAGGAGTCTCCGTCCACCGCCGTGGACGAGGCTCTGAGGTCTGCTATGGGCAAGGCCGCGGTGGGGTTGGCCCAGTCGATCGGCTACTGCTCGGCGGGCACGGTGGAGCTGCTGCTCGACGACGACAGCGGAGAGTTCTTCTTCCTGGAGGTGAACACCCGCCTGCAGGTGGAGCATCCCGTCACCGAGGAGGTCACCGGTATCGACTTGGTCCGCGAGCAGCTGCGGGTGGCCGTGGGCGAGCCGCTGGGCTACGGCCAGTCCGAAATCCGTTTTGAGGGTCACGCCGTCGAGGCCCGGCTCTACGCCGAGGACGCCGCGGCCGGCTTCCTGCCCGCGGCGGGCACCCTGGTCGCCTTCGCTGCGGTGGCCGAACCGGCCGTTCGGTGGGACAGCGGCGTCGAGGCGGGCAGCGAGGTCGGCCTCGACTTCGACCCGATGCTGGCCAAGGTCATCGCCCACGCCCCCACCCGAGCCGAAGCGGCCGGACGATTGGCCTTGGCTCTGGAGCGCCTGCACATCGGCGGCGTGACCACCAACCGCCACTTTCTGGTCGCGGCGCTTCGGACCGCGGCCTTTCTGGCCGGAGAAACCGCCACCGACTTCATCGAGAGGGCCGATCCGAGCCGCGCCGCGATCCTGTCGGTTGCCGAGTGTCAGCAGGCGGCGGTGGCGACGGCCATGTGGCTCCAGGCCGCGGAGAGGCGCGAGGCCCGAACACTGCGGTGGATGCCCAGCGGATGGCGCCACGGCCGTCTCCCGCCCGAGCGGGTGGAACTGGCTGTCGAGACGGCCGCCGGCAGAGTCGAGGTGACGGTCGCATACCGTCCCCAGCGCGACGGCTCCTTTGTGGTCCGGGCCGCATCCGGAGGCACCGAAGCCGAGGCGACGGCGAGGACTGCGGCGTGGTCACCCGAGACTCTCGACGTCGAGTGGAACGGCCGTCGAGTCCGGTACGCGGTCACCGCCGACGGCGGGCGGGTCTACCTGACCGGCGACTCTGAGACGGTGACGGTGACGGTGCTGCCCCGCTTCGGCGCTCCCGAACGCGGCCTGGCCGCAGGCGGGTTCGCGGCGCCCATGCCGGGGGTGATCGTGGAGGTGCGGGTCGAGGCGGGCGAACCGGTGACCGCGGGCCGCACCCTGGTGGTGATGGAGGGGATGAAGATGGAGCACCACGTGAGCGCCCCGTGCGACGGCACGGTGACCGAGGTGCTGGTCGCCCCTGGAGACCAGGTCGACAACGGTTCGCCGCTGCTGGTCTTTGAGGCGGCCGAGGCCGCGGCCGTGGAGACCGGCGATGGCTGAACCGATCCGGATCGGCAACTGCTCCGGCTTCTACGGCGACCGTCTCTCAGCTGCGGCCGAGGTGGTGAACGACGGGCGCATCGACGTCCTCACCGGCGACTGGCTGGCCGAGCTGACGATGTTGATACTGGCCCGCACCCGCTCCAGGCGCCCCGGCGGCGGGTATGCCCGCAGCTTCGTCACGCAGATGGAGCAGGTGATGGCGACCTGCCTCGACGAGGGCATCAAGGTGGTGTCCAACGCGGGAGGGCTCGATCCCCGGGGCTGCGCGGAGGCGGTCGCGGCGGTGGCCGCGCGCCTGGGCCGCACCCCGCGCATCGCCTTCGTGAACGGCGACGACCTCATGGCGCGGTTGGATCCCTGCTGTGCCGACGCGGTGACGCTGCGCTCCTTCGCCGACGGCGAGCCGATGACCGACACGACAAGGTTGATCACCGCCAACGCCTACCTGGGAGGCTGGGGTATCGCGGAGGCTCTGCGGCGCGGCGCCGACATCGTGGTGACCGGCAGGGTGACCGACGCCGCGGTGGTCTGCGGTCCCGCGGCGTGGCACCACGGCTGGGTGATCGACGACTGGGACGCGCTGGCCGGCGCGGTGGTGGCCGGGCACGTGATCGAGTGCGGCACCCAGGCCACGGGCGGCAACTACTCGTTCTTCACCGAGGTCGGCGGCATGGACCGGACCGGCTTCCCGTGGGCCGAGATTGCTGCCGACGGCTCCTCGGTGATCGGCAAGCACGACGGAACCGGCGGCGCAGTCACCGTGGGGACGGTCACCGCGCAGCTTCTCTACGAGATAGACGCCCCCGGCTATCTGGGACCCGACGTCATCAGCCGCTTCGACACCATCCGGCTCGCCCAGGCCGGCCCCGACCGCGTGCGGGTCGACTCGGTGCGGGGCGAGCCGCCCCCGCCCAGCCTCAAGGTGGCCACCAACGAGATGGGCGGCTACCGCAGCGAGATCACCGTCGCGCTCACCGGGCTCGACGTCGAGGCCAAGGCTGCCCTGGTGCACGACGCCTTCTGGCGGGCCTGCCCCCACGACCGGGGCGACTACGCCAAGGTCACCGAGCGGGTGGTGCGCACCGACAAGGCCGACCCGGCCACCAACGAGGAGGCCACCGCGGTGTGGCGGCTCACCGTCTTCGACCACGACGAGGACCGGCTCGGGCGCCCCCTGTCCGACGCCATGAACGAGCTGGCGTTGGCCACCATCCCGGGTATGTTCTCGCCGGGCTCCGCGGCCCGTCCCCGGGCTTTCGGCGTCTACCGGCCCGCCACCGTGGCGGCCGAGGCGGTGCCCCAGTACGTGACGTTCCTCGACGGCGAGCGCACCGTTGTCGATCCGGTGCCGATCCCGGCCGCGCCGGGATCGCCGGTCCCCTCCCCCGCCCCGACCGTCAACGGCCGTGACTGGGAACCCACGACTCCAGCGCCGCTGGGCCGGGTCGTGGGCACCCGCTCCGGGGACAAGGGCGGCAATGCCAACCTGGGAGTCTTCGCCCGCTCTGCCGATGCCTTCGAGTGGCTCGACGGCTTCTTGAGCATTCAGCGCCTGGGCGACCTGCTGCCGGAGGCGGCCCCGCTGCGGGTGGACCGGCACCGCCTCCCCAACATCTGGTCGCTCAACTTCGTGATCCACGGCCTGCTCGGCGACGGGGTGGCCGCCTCGGACCGCCAGGATCCGCAGGCCAAGAGCCTCGGCGAGTGGCTCCGGGCCCGGGTGGTGGAAGTTCCCGAAGAGCTGCTCAGAGGCTGAGCGGGCAGGTGGGAGTCAAGATGTGTCAGCGCGATTGCGTTGACATGAGTTACCTTCCCAGGAAGGTAACTTCCTAGGAAGATAAGGGAGCCAGGATGCGTCGCCGCGATGCGTTTACACCGAGCTGCGGGGTCTGTCGCGTGAAACGGCCCCCCTGCGAGGCATCACCGCGGCGCGAGACTGGCGGACTGTGAGGCTGGCCGACCTGCTGGAGGACCTGCTCGACGAGCAGGCAAGCCTCGACAAGATCGTGGCCCCCCTCCACGACCGGGACTGGGACCTGCCCACCCCGAGCCCCCGCTGGTCGGTGACCGACCAGATCGGCCACCTGTGCTACTTCGACGGCGCAGCTGTGCAGGCCGTCCGCGACCCCGAGGCCTTCTCCTCGGAGTCCCGGCGGATGTGGGAGGCGTCGCTTGTGAGTGAGACCTCCGGGGACGACTTCACGTTGGGCGAGTTCCAGACACTCCCGGTCGGCGACCGCCTGGAGCGCTGGCGCAGCAACCGCCGGAGGCTGGCCGAAGCCGTTGGCACGCTCGGCGAGCGCGACCGGGTGAGCTGGTACGGGCCCTCGATGGGGGCCAGGTCCTTCGTCACCGCCCGGCTCATGGAGGTGTGGGCCCACGGCACCGACGTGTGCGACGCCGTGGGCGCGCACCGCGAGCCCACCCACCGGCTCCGCCATGTGGCCCAACTCGGCTGCATCACCCGGGCCTGGACCTACATCAACCGGGGCCGGCCCGCTCCCGAGGCGGACGTGCGGGTCGAGCTCACCGCCCCGTCTGCAGAGATCTGGACCTGGGGCGACGCCGACGCAGCCGGAGACAACGCGGTGAGGGGACCGGCACTCGACTTCTGCCTGGTGGTGACCCAGCGCCGCCATGTGGCCGACACCGGCCTGGAGGTGACCGGCGAGCACGCTGCCGACTGGCTGTCGAAGGCTCAGGCCTTCGCCGGTCCGCCCACCGACGGGCCCAGGGCCCGAGCGGCCCGTGAGCGCAGCGAACATGAGCGGGCAACAGGCCCATCCGGCTCCCGAGCAGGGAGCGAGTCGTGAGCCTGGTCGAGACGGCTCGCGACGGCCGCGGCGTGGTCACGGTCACTCTGGCCGACGAGGCCAACCGCAATGCGTTGAGCCGCGGCCTGCTGGCCGAGCTCGCCGCCGCACTCGATGACGCCGACGCCGACCCGGAGGTGCGGGTGGTCGTGCTCACCAACACGGGACGGGTGTTCTGCGCGGGGGCGGACCTGCGAGAGAGCTCCGGCCGGCAGGCCGACGACAACCCCGTCGTGGTCAAGGCCGGCGATCTGTTCGGGCGTTTCCGGCGGTCCCCCAAACCCTACGTGGGACGCATCGCGGGACATTGCGTGGCCGGAGGGCTGGGCCTGGCCGCGGCCATGGACATCTCCATCGCCCGCGACGACGCCAAGTTCGGGTTCACCGAGGTGCGGGTGGGAGTGGCGCCGGCCATGATCTCGGTTCTGTGCCTGCCCAAGATGCGCCGGGCCGACGCGACCGCCGCCTTCCTGCGCGGCAACCGGTTCGGTGCCGCGGAGGCGGTGCGCCTGGGCCTGATCAACGCCGCGGTCCCCGCCGGGAGCCTCGACGCCGAGGTGGAAGCGGTGGTGGTCGACCTGCTGGCCGGTGCGCCGTCGGGACTGGCCGCGTGCAAGCAGCTCGTGGACCGGGTACCCGAGATGAGTTTCGACGAGGCGCTCGCCTGGACCGAGCGGCTCTCGGCCGAGATGTTCGCGGGCGACGAGGCCGTCGAGGGCATGGACGCCTTCCTCAACAAGCGCGCCCCGCGGTGGGTGCCGGGCCCCGGAGAGGACCGATGACCGAAATTCTCAAGACTCTGTTGACCATGACGCCTGCCTGGCTCGAGGAGGCGCTCACTGAAGCCGGGCACAGCCCCCCGCCGGTCAAGTCGGTGCAGGTGCGGCCGATGGACGGCTTCGTGGGCGCCATGGGCGAGGTCGGGATCGTATCGGTCACCTACGCCGGCAGCACCGACCTGCCGGTCGAGTTCGTGGCCAAGTGCCCGCTCGACGACGACATCGCCCGCATGTACGCCTCGGTGATGCTGTCCTACCAGCGGGAGGCGGGCTTCTACGCCGACTTGGCGTCGCCGGTGGCCGACCGCTCGGGCATGACGCTCCCCCGATGCTTCGTCAACCGGTTCGATCCTGAGACCCACGGTGCCACCCTGCTCATCGAGCGGGTCCATCCGGCGCAGAAGGGCGACATATTGGAGGGCACCACCTTCGAGCGGATGCAGACCCTCGTGGGCGATCTGGCCCGGCTGCACGGCGCGTTCTGGATGGACGAGAGCCTGACATCCTACGACTGGCTGATCGACTGGATGTCCCCGTCGCTGCGCATCGGCATCCCATTCACTCTTGACAGCTGGGCCAACATCCGCGAGCGTCTCCCCCAGCACCACCCCGACGACATCGCCGAGATGGTGTCCGACGTTTGGCTTCCCGACATCGAGGGCTGGCTCCAGCGATTCGACCAGCGGCCGTGGACTCTCATCCACCAGGACTACGAGCTGGACAACATGCTGTTCCGTTCGGACGGGCCGGTGATCGTGGATTGGCAGACGGTCATGCGGTCGTTCCCGGGCCTGGACCTGGGTTGGCTGCTGATGGCCAGCCACAACGACGAGACCATGGCCCGCGAGCCGGAGCTCCTGGAGCATTACCGGCGCGAGCTGGCTGCGGCGGGCGGCCCCGCCTGGAGTGCCGAGGACCTGGCCGAGGACTTGGCCTGGACCGGCTTCTACTGGGTGGGCGTGTCGCACGTGCCGTTCGTGCACTCGTTGCCCGCCGGCGATCAGGACCGCGCCCATCGGCGATTCAAGGCGATGATGCTCGGCACCATCTCCGCGGCTCAGCGGTGGAACACCGTCGAGCGCATGCGGGCCCACATCTAACCCGGCGGCCGCCGAGCGGCCCGAGCAGCACCGATACCGAGGAGGCAGCGCCGTGCAGGGACTGATACTGGAGGGCACCACCGAGGACAGCGTCCGCCTGTCCGACGGCCTGGAGCTGGTCGGGTCGCTCGACCCTCGCCAGGTGCGGGTCGAGATCCGGGCCGCCGGGGTCTGCGGCAGCGACTTGAGCTGCGTGCTCGGCAAGTACTACATGCCCACCCCGCTCGTGCCGGGACACGAGGCCGCCGGGGTGGTGCTGGAGGCGGGCTCAGCCGTCACCTACTGCGAGGTGGGCGACCACGTGATCCTGTCCACGTTCGGCAACTGCGGCCACTGTGGAGACTGCGAGGGCGGCGATCCGGGCAACTGCACCAACGTCGCGCTGGGCGCGCTCAGCCGGCCCTATGCGGAGAACGGGCGGCCCGTCTACAACTTCGCCAATATCGGTGCGTTCACCCAGCAGACCGTCGTCAGCGAGAACCAGTGCATCCCGGTCCCCGCGCAGATGCCCTTGGCCGCGGCCGCGCTTATCGGCTGCGGGGTGGTGACCGGCGCCGGCGCGGTCTTCAACCGGGCCAGGGTGCAGATCGGTGACACCGTGGCCGTGATCGGCGCCGGCGGTGTGGGCCTCAACGTGATCCAGGCCGCCAGGCTGGTGGGGGCGTCCGCGATCATCGCCATCGACCGCGTCGCGGCCAAGGAGGCCCTCGCGCTGGAGTTCGGCGCCACCGACTTCGTGTTGGCCGAAGGCGACGACTTCGATCCCGTCGCCGCGGTCAAGTCGCTGTGCCCCGCGGGGGTGCACCACGCCTTCGAGGTGGTGGGCAGCACCGCTCTGCTGGCCCAGGCCATCTCAATGACCCGCCCCGGCGGCAACGTGTGCGCGGTCGGGGTGCCCGATCTGGGGGCCAAGGTCACCTACCCGTTCCTGGACTTGCACCAGAACAAGAGCCTGCTCGGCATCCGGGCCGGCGGCGCCCGGCCCCGCAAGGACTTTCCCATGCTGGCCGACCTCTACCTGCGGGGCCGCCTCAAGCTCGACGAGATGATCTCGCGCACCGCCGGCCTAGATGGTCTCCAAGGCGCCTTCGACGCCCTGAAGGCCGGCGCCGAGGCCCGCACCGTCCTGCTCCCCAACGGCTGAGCAGCCCGCGGCCCGCGCTCAGAGGTTGCGAGCGCTGTTCGGTGGATTCGCTCAGGCTGAGCGCAGCGGGGTCATCACCTGCTCTGCGAAGCGCATGACCGGCTCGGTGGACTGCGGATGGCCGAAGTCCATCACGAAGTGCTCGACTCCGAGGCTCTGCAGGCGGGCGAGGTGCTCCAGCATGGACTCGGACTCGGCGTCGGTGTCGGGAAGGGGCCGCTCCACGGTGAGCGACATCTCGATGTCGTCGGGGTCGCGGCCCGCCTCCTCCGCCGAGGCTCGCACGATGTCGCGCTTGCGTGACAAGCCAGACTCGTCGCGGTCGCTCGCCATGGCGTTCCACATGTCGGCCAGGCGTCCCGCCAGGGGCAGACCGACCCGTTCTCCCCCGGCGCCGATGCAGATCTGCGGCGGCACTGCGGGCTTGGGCGGGGCCGCGGCGCCGTCGATGCGGAAGAAGCGTCCCTCGAAGCTGGGGTCATCGTCGGTCCACATGCGGCGGCAGATCTCGATGGTCTCCTCCAACTGGGCGAAACGCACAGACGCCTTGGGGAAGTCGTAGCCGTAGGCCTCGTATTCGTCCTGGCGCCAGCCTGCGCCGATGCCGAGAACGAACCGGCCGCCGCAGAGCACCTGCAGCGTGGCGGCCATCTTGGCGGTTAGGGCGGGCGGGCGGTAGCCGCAGCCCAGGACGTGATGGCACAGCGTCACGTCGTCGAAGCGGGCCGCCAGCCAGGTGAGGACCGTCCATGCCTCCATGAACGGGTCGGTGCGCGCGTCGAAGCCGTAGAAATGGTCGGCGATCCACAGCGAGTCGAAGTGGGGCAGGGCCTCCGGCAGGATGTGGTCCTGCTGGTACATCACGATGGGCTGGTAGTCGCTCCAGCGGTTGCCGATGACGGGCGACAGCCACCCGAACTTCAATTCAGTCATTTGAGAATCCTAGCCCGGCACACCCTTGCGGTACACGGCGGCTCCAGGAGTCGGGATCCGCTCAGACGGCGAAGTCGTCCGGTTGGGTGGTCAACTGCTCCATCTCCGCCACCAGGCAGGCCGAGGCGGCCGCCCTGGCCGCAGCCTCGACGAAGGCGGTCTTGGCAACGTCGAAGGGGCTCATCACCACCAGTGTCACACCGAGGCCGTCATCCCGGACGAGGCTCACGCACATCGTCACTCCGTCATCACAGTCACCGGAAGCGTCGGCGCTGCAACCGCTGAGCCCACTGTCGAGGCTCGACAGGAGGCTGTCCACCTGGCCTGCGGGCAGCGGAGTGGTGAAGGCATACGACGTGAACTCGCAGCCCACCACCCGATACAGGCCGGCGCCGAGGTGATTCATGTCGACGCCGGAAGAGGTCAGGGTCATGGTCGGCTCGTCCACCAGCGCGAAGCCCAGCAGGGTGCCGAGCAGCTCGCAGTTCCCCGCGGCCAGGACCAGCTCGCGGAACTCGGCGGGGTGCAGCGTGCAGCGAGGATCGGTCATCGGCCCGATCGAGCAGTGGTGGCCGTTCGAGCTGGTCAACTCGAGCCGGGCGCCCGGCAGGTGGAATACGAGCGCGGCCGCTATTTGGAGGGCTCCGGCCATGGGGGCGGGCGAAGTCATGCGCGAGTTCCTTTCGCGTTGAGGGGAATGCCGCAGCGGGAGCTGGCGGCAGCAAAGGGAGCGAGTTCTCATCCGGGCGCTCCGACCCGGTGGCCGAGCCCGCCGCGTTGGGGCGATGGATCGGCGATGGCCCGCTGACTCTAGCCACGAACCGGGGAGTGTCCGCAAGTCGATTCGCGGCCTAGCCGGAGTCGGCGCACACCCGGCGGATTTCGTAGCGTTTGGCCTTGCGGTCCCGTCGACGGTTGAATCCGCGGCTAGCCGCTTGGGGCGCGCCAGGCGTCGCGCAGCTCGCGCATGGTGGTGAGGGTGCAGGGCCGGGACTCGAGCCATTGCTTCCACTGGGTCGTGCCGAACAGCTCGTACTCGTCGGTGCGGACATGGAACTTGGCCGACTCGATGGCCTCTATCTCGGCGCCGCCGGGCGCGTTGGGGTGGAAGGCGCAGTACACGAGGTCCGCTGCGAGGCGGCCGAGCATGGCCCGGTAGTCGGCGGACCGGTCGCGGGGCCGCGAGAAGTCGGTCTCCAGCACCTCGTCGAACACCGGCATGCCCGCAGCCCTCGCATCGGTCACCGCCTCCCGGTAGGGGCCGTGGCCCGCTCCGGCGAGGTGGTTGTTGGGTCCGGCCCGCGAGCCGCAGGGGACGCTCGGCCTACGATGCTTTCCATGGCCCTGAAGCACCTACCGCCCACGGCTGATCCGGCCGATGTGGGCGAGCATCTCCGCCGTTTCGGCTACGCCATCGTGGACGACGTGGCCGACCAGGCGCTGCTGGACCGGCTGGAGGCCGAGGCCATGCCCTACATCGAGGCTTCGGCCGCGGGGCGCGACTCCTACGACGGCCGGTTCACCCGGCGCACCGGCGCGCTGGTGGCCCGCTGCCCGTCGGTCCGCCGGTTGGTGATGCATCCCCTGGTCGTGGGAGCGGTGGGGCACTTCCTCGGCCACGCCAGCGCAGTGCAGCTGCACCTCACCCAGGTCATCTCGGTCGAGCCGGGCGAGACCCGCCAGAAGCTGCACCGAGACGAGATGGCCTTCGACTTCTTCGACTTCGGTCCCGACTATCACGTGCAGTGCAACACCATGTGGGCGCTGACCGACTTCACCGCGGACAACGGCGCCACCCGGATCCTGCCCGGAACCTCCGGCCTCGACGACGACACGGCCCTGCGGAGCGCGGGCGAGCAGGCCGAGATGGGCCGGGGAAGCGTGCTGTTCTACGAAGGCAAAGTGCTCCACGGCGCCGGCGCCAACACCTCAAGCGGCGTGCGCCGGGGCGTGAACATCACCTACGCGGTGGGCTGGGTGCGCCAGGAGGAGAACCAGTACCTGGCCTGCCCGCCGGAGGTGGCCCGCACCCTCGATGACGATCTGCTCCGAATGATGGGGTACACGCAGGGCGCCTTCGCGCTGGGTTACGTCGGCGACCAGACCGATCCCCTGGCCGCGCTGCGGGGCAGCGACGCCAAGGCGAAGACGATCGGCGCGGTGGCCGAGCACAACACCGACGCCCGCCGTTTCGTCGCCGACATCGCCGACACCGGTAGCAGCGGCTAGCCGGGCAGGCTCAGCGGAGGCAGGTGACGAGTCATGCGACGGATGCACATCGGATTGCAGGTGGACGACCTCGAAGAGTCGATTGCGTTCCACACCCGGCTATTCGGTGCGGAGCCCACTCTGCGGCGCCCCGACTACGCCAAGTGGATGCGAGGTCTCATCGAGGCATACCAGATCGCATACCAGTGCGGTAGACTCCTGCCGTGGCCTCCGACCAGATCGCCGTCCGCCTGCCTTCACCGCTGCTGTCCGAGCTCGATGACCTCATCTCGCGTGGCGTGTACGAGAGCAGGGCCGCGGCCGTTCGAGCCGGCATCGAAGCCATCACGAGACTTGAGCGACGACGCCGCACGGACCGCGCCATCGCTGACGGCTACACGCGCCAACCGCCGACCGAGTCCGAGCAGCGGGCCGCGGTCGCCTCACTGCGCGACGCCATCCTCGACGAACCGTGGTGACCGCGCACAGGCGCGGGCAGGCATCAGCTCGCCGACCGCATCGCCCTGGATGAAGTGGTGACCGCGCACAGGCGCGGGCAGGTCTGGTGGGCCGAGATCGAGCACGTCGGCCGGCGCCCGTTCCTCATCATGACCCGATCGGTGGCCATACCGGTGCTAAACAGTGTCCTCGCGGCCCCGGTGACCCGAACGATCCGCGGCATCCCCACCGAATTCAGACTCGGACTCGAGGACGGCATGAAGACGGAATGCGCGGCCAGCTTCGACAATCTCAGGGTCGTGCCGAAGTCTCATCTCGTCGATTTGATCTGCACCCTCCGGCCGGCCCGTCTCGCCGAGGCAGGCGCTGCCCTCCGTGTCGCCGTGGACTGCTGAGCGGTCGCACCGGGTCAGGAGATCTCCAGTTGCAGCAGCAGGCGGCCTGAGCCCTCCAGCTCCACCTCGAACACTCCGGGAATCTCGGCAGTGAATGCGAAGTGGGCCGGGTGGCCGTCGGAGACGGCTCGCAGGATGTCATAGCCGTGGACGTGCACTTCCTCCGCGGCATCGGACGCGACCACTACCGCCACCACCGAGCCGAGATCGACCTCCACCCGCTGGTGGCCGCCCACGGGAGCGCCGTCCGCCACCTCCACGGTGGCCGTCTGAGCGGCGTCGGCCACATCCGCGTCGTACCGGGTCGGCGCGTCGGCCGAGCCGGGTTGGCCGCCGCCCGATCCAGTGTCTTCTTCGCCGTCGGTGTGGTCGGTGTCGTCGGTGTCGTCGGTGTGGTCGGTGTGGTCGGTGTGGTCGGTGTGGTCGGTGTGGTCGGTGTCGTCGTGGTCCGCAGTCTCGGCTTCGCCGCCCTCCTCGAGCGTCTCGTTGGTAGGCGACGCTTGGGTCTCGGCGATGGTGCTGGGCGAGTCGTCGCCGGGGTCGGATCCGCCGCAGCTAGCCGCAATCAACGCGATTGCCGCGACTGCTAGCGCAATCCGCCCGGAGGCGGGGGTCGTGGGGCTCTTCAACCGGGGCCTCGGGGGTTTGGGCGACTCGAATCCCAACGCTAACGACACCGGCCTAGATTGGGCCGCGTGACGAGCGCAGACACCCGGGCATCCGAGCTCGACGCGTCCGCCAACGGCGGCGGTGTGTCCGAGGCCGGGATCGCCGGGGGATACGACCCCGACCCGACCCGGTCGATGTCGCTGCACGCCGATGCCTACACCGAGCCCCGCTGGCACGAGATCGAGCAGCGGGAGGTCTTCGCTCGCAGCTGGCAGTGGGTCTGCCACGTGGAGTCGCTGCGCTCACCCGGCTCGTACTTGGCCTTGGAGGTCGCCGGGATGCCGGTCGCTCTGGTGCTGGACCACGGCGGCGAGCTGCGGGCCTTCTACAACGTGTGCCAGCACCGGGCCCACGAGCTGCTGTCGGGATCGGGCCGCACTGACAGCATCGTGTGCGGATACCACGGCTGGACCTACGAGCTCACGGGCCGCCTCGCCCGGGCCCGGCGCACCGCCGACGTGGCCGGTTTCGACCCGTCGAGCATCTGCCTCAGCGAGGTGCAGGCCACCGAGTTCGGCGGCTTCGTTTATGTCAACCTCGACCCCGGCGCCGCTCCCCTCGCCGAGCAGTCCGAGGGCCTCGGCGCAGAGATCGCCCGCTGGGCTCCCGACGTTGAGGACCTCGCCCATGTGCGGCGCATCCGCTACGACATCGCCTCCAACTGGAAGAACGTGATCGACAACTTCCTGGAGTGCTACCACTGCCACGTCGCCCACCCCGACTTCGTGACGCTGGTGGAGATGGACACCTACCGGGTGGCCACCCACGGCATCTACTCCAGCCACATGGCGAAGGCCGGCTACTCGGCCAACTCGGCCTACGACGTCGCCGGGTCCACCGTCAAGGATCTGGCGGTTTGGTGGCTGTGGCCCAACACCTGCCTGATGCGTTATCCGGGCCGGGGCAACTTCAGCGTGATGCAGATGGTGCCGGCCGGGCCGGAGCGCACGCTGGAGACCATCGACTTCTACCTGGACACGGACGAGCTGACCGAGGCCGACGAGGAGTCGATCCGCTATATCGACGAGGTGCTGCAGCCCGAGGACGTAGCGCTGGTGGAGAGCGTGCAGCGGGGCATGCGCACCCCGGCGTTCACCCAGGGCCGCCTTGTGTGCGACCCCACAGGATCGGGCCTCTCCGAGCACGGTGTGCACCACTTCCACGGCCTCGTTCTCGACGCGTACCGCCGCGCCGGCGCGGCCTAGCGCCCTGGGCGGCAGTTGCTCCGGCTGTTATTGACGTGGTTGACAACCTCTGAGGGGCACAACTACGTCGATTTGCGCTAGCGGGCGGTCCAACCGCCGTCGATAACGATCGTCTGGCCGGTGATGTAGCTGCCGGCGTCGGAGGCCAGCAGCAGCAGGGCGCCGTCGAACTCGTCCACCTCGCCGGCGCGGCGCATGAGGGTGTTGCGCTGGATGTGGCGCAGGCCGGGGGCGTCTTCGGGGGCGAACATCTCCTCGGTCAGCTCGCTGCGGAAGTAGCCCGGGGCGATGGCGTTGACCCTGATGCCAGCAGATGCCCACTGCTTGGCCAGCTCGCGGGTGAGCCCGATCAGGCCGGTCTTGGAGGCCACGTAGCCGGCCTGGTGGTTGCCGCCGGAGGCCACGATCCCCAGCATCGAGGCCACGTTGACGATGCTGCCGCCCCGGCCGTGGCTGATCATCTCGCGCGCCGCGGCCGCCGACAGCACGAACGCCGAGGTCAGGTTGACCTCCAGCACCCGCCGGAACTGGGCCGGATCCTGCTCGTGGGCCCGGACCACCGCGTCGCTGGTGCCCGCGTTGTTGACCACGATGTCGGGGCCGCCGTGCTCCGTCGCCACGTCAATCACCCGCTGGAGCTGCGAGTCGTCGGTGACGTCGCAGGCCACCGGCACGACCCCGCCCACCTCGCCGGCCAGGGCCTCCAGCCGGTCCAGCCTGCGGGCCGCGGCCACGACGGTGGCGCCCCTTGACGCCAGCAGCCGGCAGTACCGCCGGCCCAGAGTCCCGCTGGCGCCGGTGACGACAGCGACCCTGCCCTGTACCGAGAAGAGGTTGTCGCTGATCGATCCGTCGCTCATGAAACCGAGACGCTACCGCCAATCACGAGTCCTGCCCGGCGTCGATCAGGCTGCTTCGCTGCGGCGGATCAGGCTGCCTCCCACCGTCAGCAGGGCCGCTGCGAGGAGGCTTCCGACTGCGGCTGTCAGCCAGGCGGTTGAATAGGACCGGGCGAACAGGAAGCCGAACACGGCAGGTCCGACGACCACGCCCACATTGCTGCCTACGAGGGTGATCCCGGTGGCGGCTGCGGGCGAGGTTGCGTTGGAGCGGGTGACCGCGTAGTTGAACACGCCCACCCATCCCCACACGGTGGCGAACGAGAACGGGACGGCGACCATGAACGCCGCCGGTGAGCCGGACCCCAGCGAGAGCACGCCGAAGCCCAGCGCGCCCGCCCCGACCAGCATGGCCGGCACCCCGAAGCGGGTGTCGGGGCGTCCGTCCACCCAATGGCCCAGCGCCACCCGGGTCGCGATGCCGGTCAGCGCGCCCAACGCGAAGACCAGTCCCGCGGCGGACTCACTCAAGCCGCCCTGCTGAACGGCGGCGGTCACCGAGAAGCCGGTGAAGGCCGCTGACAGGGCGGTGCTGACCGCGGCGCCCGCGGTGAGAACAAGCAGTGGGCCGAGGTCGACGTCTCCCTCGCGGCTCGGGGCTGTCCTTCCCACCCCGCGCAAGCCGGTCCGGGGAACGGTCAGCACGGCCACCAATGCGAAGCCGCCGAACCCGGCGAACGTCCAGCGCCATCCCACCGCCAGCGCAAGGACCGGCACGGCCAGACCCGCGAGAAGGGCGGCGGTCGGCCCCCCGGACTGCTTCAGGCCGAAGGCCAGGCCCATGCGGCGGTCCTCGATCGTGCGGGCAAGCCAGAGGTTCGACGACGACTGCATGAGGGTCGCCGCGATCCCGCCCGCGACCAGGAGGCCGGCGATCGCCGGCCACCGGTGGGCCGCGGCCGCTATGGAGACCATGACCGCGCCCGAGAGCGTGCTGGCCAGGCGCAGGCTCGGCCCCGGCCCGAGGCGCTCGGCCAGCCGGCCCATGACCGGGGCCGCGATCGCGGCCCCGACCGAGAACATCGACAGCAGGGCGCCCAGAGCCTCCTCGCCGATCCCGAGGTCGTCCTTGAGCCTGATCGCCATCGTGGCGGTCAAGAAGATGGGCATCGAGCACGCGATGTAGGGAGTGACCGCGGCCGTCAGCGCTCGCGGCCAGGGAACCGGCACTGAAGGGGTCAAGCGACCGAGTGGGGCAGCCGACGAGGTGGTGCCTGCAGCATCGCGGCGAAGCTACTCGACTCTATGACAACTATGATCATGGACGTGGCCGACCACTCGCAGGCGCGGCGACGACCTCGGCCTCGCGCCCTACCTTGCGGAGCGCTTCGCCACCGCCGGCACGCTCCACCTACTCCTGACCCAATGCTCTGGAGGACGATATGAAGCGGCGAGGGCTCCACCCGAGATTCACGCCCGAACAGGCTGAGGGGTGGCGGGCCGACGGGCTGTGGGCCGAGCACACCCTCGCCCACCATGTGGATCGCAACGCCCGCCGGCAGCCCGACGAGATCGGGGTGGCCGACGAGTCGAGGGAGCTGACGTTCGCCGAGCTGCGAGACATGGCGTGGTCGCTGGCCGGCTCGCTGGCCGAGGCCGGCCTCGACGACGAGTCGGTGGTGGCCGTGCAGCTGCCCAACGTCGTGGAGGCGGTCGTCACCTACTACGCGCTGTGCCGGCTGGGATGCGTGATCGTCCCGCGGATGATGATCTACCGCCGCAGCGAGGTGAGCGACGCCATCGACCGCACCGGCGCGCAGTGCTTCATGACCGTCGACGAGCACCGCGGCTTCGACCACGCCGCCATGGCCATGGAGCTGTCGGGGTCGTGCCCCTCGCTGGAGCGGGTGGTGGTCCTCGGCGGGGCGCCCCGCGGGGCGATGAGCCTCAGCGGTCTGATGTCGGGCGGCGACCCCTACGACGGACCCCTCCCCGACCCCGACGACGATCAGATCATCATCTTCACCTCGGGCACGACCGCGCTGCCCAAGGGGGCGCTGCACAGCTTCAACAGCCACGCGGCCACCGCCCGGGTGCTCAACCGCCACATCGAGCTGGTGCCAGGCGACCGCTGCTTCATGCCGTCGCCGGTGATGCACAACACCGGGCTCAACGCCGGGGTCATCTCCCCGTGCCTGGGGGGATTCGGAACCGTTCTGCAGGACGCCTGGGACGCCCACAGGGCCCTGGAGCTGATGTCGCGCTACGGCTGCACCCACACCATGGGGGCCACGCCGTTCGCGACGATGATGGCCGACGCCTCCGAGTCCGACGATTACGACATCGGGTCGTTCCGGGTGTTCGGCTGCGGCGGGGCGCCGATACCGGCCTCGGTGGTGCACCGGGCAGAGGACGCTCTGGGCTGCAAGATGCTGTCGATATTCGGCCAGAGTGAGTTCGGCGTCGAGACGATGGCCAAGCTCACCGATCCCGTGGAGCGCATCGCCTCGAGCGACGGCTGCGCGGTGCCCTGCAACGACGTGCGGATATTCGACGACGACGGCGACGAGCTGGAGCGCGGCCAGGAGGGAGAGATCTGCAGCTGGGGTCCGATGGTGATGCTCGACTACTGGCAGGATCCCGAGCGCACCGCCGAGGTGTTCTCGCCCAGCGGGCACTTCCGCTCCGGCGATCTCGGGCGCATGGACGACGACGGCTACGTGCGGGTCACCGGGCGCAAGAAGGAACTGGTCAACCGGGGCGGTGTGAAGATCGCGCCCCGCGAGATCGAGGACATCCTGGTCGAGCACTCCCAGATCGCCGACGCGGCCGTGATCGGCATGCCTGACGAGCGCCTGGGCGAGCGGGTGTGCGCCTTCGTGGTGGCCGCGCCGGGGCCGGCGCCCACCTTCGAGTCGGTGGTCGAGCATGTGCGAGCCCGCGGTGTCGCCGTCCAGAAGCTGCCCGAACGCTTGGAGCTCGTCGACGAGCTGCCCCGGACCGCCACCGGCAAGGTCGAGAAGTTCCGGCTGCGGGCTCGCATCGAGCAGCTGCTCGAAGGCTGAGACACCAGGCCTGAGACTTCAGGTCTGAGACTCGCTGGTCGGAGACCCCAGGTCTGAGACTCGAGGGTTGTGAGCGGCCGGGCCCGGCCGCTCAGTAGGCGTCGGGATCGAGCTGCACCGCCGCGGGCACCGGGTGGCCGAACAGCTCCGAGGCGTTCTGCCAGCTGATCCGTCGCACGGTGCTCTCGTCCTTGCCGTCCATGTGCTTGTGGAGCAGCTCCTGGCTGTCGGGCCAGCTCGAGTCGCTGTGGGGGAAGTCGGTCTCGAACAGGATCTTCTCCACTCCGATCCGGTCGAGCTGCACCATCGCAGAGGGCTCGTCCACCAGGCAGAACCAGAAGTTCCGCTGCAGCAGCTCGGCCGCGCTCAGCTCCGAGCCGGTCCAGGTGCCGCGGCGGTCGCCCTGCTTGCGGTAGTGGTGCTCCAGGCGGTCGAGGAGGGCCGGCACCCAGCCGATGCCTCCCTCCGATACCGAGATCTTGAGCTCCGGGTACCTCACGGCATAGCGCGAGAACAGCCAGTCGACCGTGGTGGTGAGGGCGTAGCCCGCGCCGAAGAGGGCCGAGGTGACGTCGGCGGGTGCGTCAGGCGCCGACTCGGGGAGCTTGCCCGCCGATCCGGTGTGGACGTTGATGACTGTGCCCGTCTCTGCGCAGGAGGCCACGAACCGGTCCCAATAGCCGGAGTGAAGCGAGGGGAGGCCCGCCTGATGGGGGGACTCGGGGAAGGTGACGGCCCGGAAGCCCCGGGCCGCGTTGTGCCGTATCTCGGCCGCGGCGAGATCGGGGTCATGGAGCCATGCCAGCTGATTCGGGATCATCCGCTCGGGATAGGAGCCGGCCCACTCCTCGATCATCCAGTCGTTCCAGGCCCTTACCAGCGCCAGCGAGAACTCTGTGTCGGTCGATGTGGTCTGCAGCCTGAGGCCGCCGAATCCGGCCAGGAAGGACGGGAAGCAGAGCGAGGCGTAGACGCCGTCGAGGTCCATGTCGGCGATCCGTGCGTCGATGTCGTAGGCCGATCGTCGCATCTCCGAGAACCGGATCGGGTCGCGGCTCACCACCTCCGCGGGCGGCCGGCCCGCGGCCGCGTTGAAACCGACCTGGGGCATGAGCGTGTCCTCGAACAACCACGCCTCGGCTCCGTCCTCGGTCTCCACCACTCTGGGGGTCCTGTCCTCGAAGCGCCGGGGGAGCCGCCCCTTGAACAGGTGCGGCGGCTCGCACAGGTGGTCGTCGACGGAGATGATGGTGTAGCGGCGCGACCGCCGCTCGGGGTCGGGCAGCAGCGTGACTGTGCTTCGCGTCATGGTCACCGGACACCTCCCGGCTAGGCGAATTGATGATAACCGATCGTCGGGATTTGCCCCAGAGGCCGAGCGGGTACGCGGTACTCGATACGGAATTCGCGAGGCGCTGAGCGAGGCCGTGGCCCGAGCGGCCCGTAAGCGCAGCGAACAAGAGCGGGAAACACGATGCTGCACCGCAACCCGGCACCAGCTGCCCGCGCTGGCCCCGGAGGGCGGCTGGGTGGGTCGCCCTGTCTATGAGGTGGCGGCTTCGGCTGCTGCGGACCGGCGCGCCGACAGCAGCATCCAGACGCCGACGATGCCCGAGACGGCCGCGCCGAGGAAGAGGGAGGCCCGCGCGTTGACCGCGTCGATGACCGCGCCGAGGATCGGCCCGCCCACGGCCCGAGAGCCGATGCCGACCATCGACACCAGGGCCAGCACCCTCCCACGGGATGCCGCGGGAGCGTTCATCTGAACGATCGTGACGACGCCGCCCATGAAGGCCATGGTCGCCCCGCCCACCGCAACCGCCGCCAGCGCCGCCATGACAACGCCGTTGGACGCGGCCAGCACCGCCATCGTGACCGCGGTGGCGATCGAGGCCGTGGCCAGGAAGCTCAAACCGGGCATGGATCGGCGGGCGACCACCAGCCCGCCCGCGATCGCCCCGAGGCTCAGAGCCGCGAAGAGCAGCGTGAAGGTCCCCGGGCCTCCTCCCAACGAGCGCTCGGCGAACAGCGGCAGGGTCACCGGGAAGACGATGGCGAACACGCCCACGACGGTGTAGGCGAGCAGGCCGGCCTTCAGCACCGGATCGCGCCAGGCCACGCCGAACCCCAGCAGCATCCGGCGGTCCGACGACGGTGCCGCGTCAGACTTGGATCGGGTCCGGATGGTGAGCATCGAGACCAGCACGATTGCGCCCAGCGCGATGTTGACCGCGAAGCACCACTCGACACCCGCGCCGGATATGAGGGCTCCGCCCAGCGCGGGGCCGACGATGCGCGAGCCGTTCATGGCCGCGGAGTTCAGCCCGACCGCGTTGGAGAGGTCCTCCCGGTCGACCAGATCGGAGACGAAGGTCATGCGCACCGGGATGTCGAAGGTCTCCACCACGCCGAAGAGCACCGCGGCTATCAGATATGGCGCCGGTGAGGTCGGCTGGGAGAAGGACACCGCTGCCAGCACCACCGCCGAGGCGACCAGGCCGACCTTGGTCGTCACCAGCAGTCTGTGGCTCTCGCGGCGGTCGGCGACCAGGCCCGCCATCGGGCTCAGTATGATCGCCGGCCCGAACAGGCACGCGCTGGTCACTCCCACGGCTAGCCCGCTGTCGGTGATCTCGAACACGGCCCAGATGACAGCCAGCCGCTGCATCCAGGTGCCCATCTGGCTGACCGTGTGGCCGATGACGAAAATGCGGTAGTCGCGCACCGCCAGGGATCGGAAAGTGTCGCGCACCGCCAGCGACCGGAGCGGGTTGCGCACCGCTCGGACCGCGCCGTCGTTCGCTGCTCGGCTCAGTCGCCGTCCGCCCTCAAGCTCGGCCGTTGACGGCTCAACACGCGGTCTCCATGACCAATCCAGCATAATCGTAGACATGGAATTGCCAGCGGAGTCCCCCGTCGCGATCATCGACGCCTTCAGCCAACTCACGATCGACCGAGACGGCATCGAGGTGCCGATGCCGCGCGCCGCGCTGCGGGACCACGACAGCCTCGCGGCCTGGCCCTCCACCGACATCGTCGGGCACCTCTTCACCAAGGACGCCGGCCGGGTCGAGCGGGACCGGATCATGGGCGATCTCGGCCTGTGGCTGGCCAATCTGGACTCCTGGGGCATCGCCCGGGCCCAGGTCCCGCTCAATTTCGGCACCGCGGACGAGGTGTTCGACCGCCTGAGCGAGCACGCGGCCAGGGTCTTCGTGTCGCTGCGGGTCGATCCCCACGACGGGATGGCCGCGGTGCGCCGCATCGACGACCTGGCCCGGCGCTACCCGATCCTGCGCAGCGTGATGATCGTGCCCCACATGCTGTACCCGCACATCGCGCCCAACTCCCGGGAGTACTACCCGATCTACTCCAAGTGCATCGAGTGCGACCTCGCGGTGATGATCAACGTCGGCTTCCCCGGCCCCCGGGTGCCGGCGTGGACCCAGGACCCGATCCACCTCGACGAGGTGTGCTGGTTCTTCCCGGATCTGCGGGTGGTGTTGAAGCACGGCGGCGAGCCCTGGACCGACACCTGCGTCAAGATGATGCAGGCCTGGCCCAACGTCTACTTCGCGACCAGCGGCTTCGCGCCCAAGTACTACCCCAAGGCGGTGATCGACCACGCCAACCGCAGGGGATCCGACAAGGTGATCTTCGCGGGCTACTGGCCCATGCTCCCCTACGAGCGCATCTTCCGCGAGGTCGGCGAGCTGCCGCTGCGCGACCACGTGTGGCCCAAGTTCCTGGCCGAGAACGCGCATAGGGCCTTCGCCCTAGCCCCGACTGCGGCCGCCGAGTCCTCGGATTGAGAGTGAAGGCGACATCAGCACGGCGATCATCGCCGCGTGGCGCCACGCCCAGACGCTGGACGCGCGAGGGTCTCCTCACAAACTTGCGTGTTCCGGCAGCAGCTCGCTCGTAGCCCTGTCGAGGCGTCTCGCCACGCCCTGGCCTCGCAGCGCTTCTCGGATTTGCTTGCATGCCTTGATCTGACCTGCATTCGCCAGGTCTGGTCTGTCGCGCACCGTGCTGGCGATCCCCTCGAGCCTCTCGCCCAATCGTGCAAGGCGTCGATGCAAGCGGTTGCTCCCGTCGTAGCGCGGGATCGGCACGCTGTACCAGAAGTGAGTGTGAAAGTCTCGATCGGACTTGCGGGTGGCACGGTATGCCTCCTGCAGGGCGTCAGCGTTTAGCACCGCCATCAAGTACGCGGCCTCGGCACCGCTGCGTGCGGGCAGCCAATAGCAGGCGTCGTTGAAGATCAATCGCTCGTTGGAGCGTGCCGCCCGGAGGTGTTGACCGGACTTGTTGTAGGCCACCGTCCACGTTCTTCTTGCCGTGATCTGTGCCGTCAGGCGCCCCTGGTAGTCGAGCATTCCAATCAGCGTGTCGGGAGTAGTCGAGCCCCGTCCCCTGAAGTCCGCGTAGCGAGCCTCGGCCTGGTGCCAGAAGTCGCCGACCGGCGCGCCCTCGAGTGTGTCTGCCCCGGTCGGGTCGAGCGTGTCTGTCTCTCGCGGGATGACGCAACTCGTGAGACGGTCCGTGAAGCACGCCACGAGCAGATTCTGCGAGAACACAGCGTCCGTTAGCCAAGCCTCCGAAACATCACCGGTGAGCACCCCGGCGCCAGTCCACGGCAGCTGTGTGGACGGCCGCGTCGTCACGGCAACCTCGCCCGGTGTCATTGGGACTCTGCGGTCCACGACCACGAGGCAATGCGGCCTGAGGTTGGCTCCGGCGCTTGGCTCACCGCCTTGACCGTCCGTGACGTACTGAGAAGGTGCCGCTGGACTGACGGCAGCCGCCATGGACTCCACGATCTTGCGGCGAACGGTGGCCCATGAGTCGCCGCGGCGCATCTTCTCGCCCTCCGCCACCGCGAGCACCAGCCTCTTGCCGGCGCCGGCTCCTCCAGTGAGCCACACCGCAGACTGAGCCCCGGAGAACGGCGACGGTCGCATCCGAGACAAGTCGAAGCTCCCAGCGGTCGGCCGTGCCTCGCGGAATCGGGACCAGTTGTCTGCTGTGAGCGACGCCCTGTTCGCAACCCAGCCTGTAGCGGGCGCCTCCGATGACAGATATAGATCCTCGCAACGGATGATGAACAGAGCGGCGATGTCGAAGCTTCCGACGGTGCCCGCCGCCGACCTGGATGCCCCGGACGCGTAGAGATTGGCCTCTCGGATCAGTTGATCCAGCGCCTCGCGCCGGTCCTCGACCTGAATCTCAGACATTCGCACCCAAGGCGGGTTCGCCACGATCCGGTCGACTTTGGTCTCAGCCAGCATCGCGGTGGACATGTGGTTTCTCATGAACCAGTTCCAGACGCCGTTGCCTTCTACCTTGATGACCTCGGTGAGCCTCTCGTGGGCGACCATCAGCGCTTGCCGCTCCGTTGGCTCGAGGCCCTCAGACAAGTGCTCGGGCATCGGTGCCGCGTCACGGCATGCATCGACGAAGTGTCGGACTCTCTGAAACATGCCCGCCGGCCGGGCGAAAGCCGCAGGGATCTCGATGCGGCGACCCTTGGGCGTCACGAACCCGAACATGCCGCTTGCCCTGTGGAGGCCACCCCGATCGTCGGGCGGCGGTGTGGCAAGGCCGTCTCCCTGGTGCACGCGCAGCCCGTCGAGCCCTTGCGAAGGCACCGCCGGGAGGGCTCGCAGCAGCGTGGCGCGAGTGATCTCCACTGCCACCGGGTGGATGTCGATACCCCACACGAGCCGTGCTGCGATGTCGGCTTGCTGTTGAGGCGTCCACTGCTGCGCGAACCGACAGATTCGGCGTGCTGCGTGGAACAGGAAGGTTCCCGAACCACAGGCGGGATCAAGCACGCCGACGGCTGGCGGCGGCCCTTGGGCGGAGCGCGCCGCGGCAACGGCTCTCCCGCACCATTCGTCGTCACAAACCTTCTCGACGACGAACTCTGCGAGCCAGTCCGGCGTGTAGTACTCCCCGAAGGACTTGCGATGGATTGGATTGATTACCGCCTCGTACATGCTGCGGAGAACATCTCGGGGCCGAGCCCGCCAGTCGAAGCTGTCGGCGGCGGCGAACACGTCGGCCGCCCATTGCTCACCGTCGGGTGTGAGCGCGGCCCAAGACACAAACCCATCGTCGAAGGACTCTGTCGCAGGTTCAGCCCCGCTGCCGACGCTCGGCGCACCGTTGAGTGTTCCTACGACGGCTCGCGCGACAGCCACCAGGAACGTGTGTTGTACGAACAACTCGGAGGCGTCGGATTCTGCCGGCACCATCCCCGATCCTTTGAGCATGTCGTACCACAGGGCCCTCTGCGTGTCGCGTGCTCTGGTCGCGGCGGTACCCGCCTGCTGCGTGGTCATGTTCGCCAACACTCGTAGACGCGCCAGATACGGCGCAAACACCGTTGTGTACGGATCGGAAGGGACAGCAGGCTTTCCATGATCTCGGTGCAGGATCCGGTGCAGCCACGCCAGCAGCTCAATCTCGTTGCCGGAACGGAACACGCGCGAGCGCAGGAAAGGTCCGGCCTCACCGCCGTGGGTGGGCCATAGCCACGCGTGCCAGCTCTCTCCGTCAGCAACACCTCCGATCCAGGGCACCTGTGAAGTGCCGACGGGTTCGAGCCGGTCGCGTTCGTCGGTGTAGATCGCCCTGACGTAACGGTCGACTTGCTGGTAGGCCGACTCGCTGCTGTTGCCGCCCGTTCCGGCCTTGTGTGGGTCGCCGGCTCGTTCGGGACGCTTGGTGTCGAACAGCGTCCGTGCCGACGGGCACCTCAAGTCGGGTTGAACCCCGGCCACCGTCTCCCTTGTGACTGTATCGGTGGCGCCGAGCGCCTTGAGTAGCGCAGACAGGGCAGACTCTACGTTTCCCTCGCTCGCAGCGGCAGCAAGAACGGCGCCGGCGGCGTCTACTTGCATCTCTGTGAAGCCCGTATCCATCGGTACACCTCCGGAGACGACGCTCCTACGATAGTATGACGCCCGTCGTCGCGGTCGCCGTGCATTTGTAGACATCTCCGAGTGGCTCTGCGAGGCGTGTGACGGCATCGACCAGTTCTTGCTCGCCGCCGAGCTGAAAGGCAGACCCCGTTCGGCGTGTAGCGGCGGCCATGAGATCCTGCCCAGTGGCGGCCATGTAGCTGCCCGCTGGCGGCCAACGGTTCTGCCCAGCGGCGGCCAACAGAACTGCCCGCGTTGAAGTCCATTTCCCGTCGGGGTCCACCGCGGCGGGGTGCTCCTCCTACTCGAATGGCCGATCACGACAACGGTGACCATCGAGCAGGAGGAGCGAGTGAAGTCTCGCGAGGAAATCATGAACATGTTGGAAGCGTTCGACCTGACTGGGTCGTTGCGGGATGCCGGCGAGCTGGCCGGTTGTTCGCATCACACCGTCGCCGCGTATGTGGTTGTGGGATTCCTGCCGGTCGGTCTGGCGGCTGCGGTCTAGGCGTCTGGTTCGGTCACTAGCCAGCCGTCGCGCTTGAGGGCCTCGGCTGCCTCGGCGGAGCTGCGATGCACAGCGGCTCTGAGTTGCTGGTCGAGATACTCGTCTCTTGACCTGTTCAACGCGCTCTTCCATCCGGTGCGGGGTGTGACTAGGCGTTCCAGGATGCAGAACTCGATGACGTCCTCCAGGCAGGGGCGGAAGCGCCGGCCCCCGACCGGCAAGTGGAGGTCGGCTGGCTTGCTCCTGTCGCGCCCGCCGGTTCGAAGCATCCTGTCGAGGACGTCGGATTCGCCGTGGATGTGGATGTGCGCCTCGGGGAACTTGTTGGGCGGGTCCCTTACGAAGTCGTATGTGAGGACCGAAGCGGCGTCGTCGTCCTCTTGGAGCGTGTAGCTGCTCTTGCTGGTGGTCAGGAAGGTCTCGGAGTCATCGAGTTCGAGGGTGTGCAGCACACTGAGAAACAGGCGCGCCGGTGACTGGGAGATGGTCAGCGGGACACAATCGCCAACAGCGTTGGCCTCGCTCACGTTGTAACCGATCACGGCGCGCCCGTGCCGGTCCATGTAAGAGCGCAAGCGGACGCCGTGGGTAACGGTGCGGTTGAGTAACTCCGAAAGGTTGCCCGCGAACTTCCTGGCCTGACGCTCCAGGTCAGGCTGCCGAAGGCTCAAAGGAAGACACGACGAACCAGGCCCGCCGAGCGATCTCGCTGGAGAAACTTCCAGCCTTGGCCTGCTGCTGCAGCTCCTCCCAGGTGCATCCTGCCCGGGCGAGCGCATTGTCGATGACGGCGCGTACGCCCGCGTCGTCCAACACGTCGACCTCGATGTCTGAGTAACGATCTTCTTCGGCCGTCATTGCGTCCTCATTCCGTCCAGCCCGCCCCGTATGGCTCGGTCGCGGTGCCGTGTTCGTAGCAGATGCTGTCACACATGATGCTATGGGGGTGTGACAGCCACGTCCTCACATCACTACTCCGCCGCCCACGCCGAGCTGCTGCCCGGTTACGTGAGCGCCCTCGCTGGCCAGGTAGCGCACCGCGGCCGCCACCTCCTCGGGCCGGCCCAGCCTGCGCAGCGGCACCAGCCGGGTGAGCTTGGCGATGGCCGCGTCGGCGGCTTCGTCGTCGGCGAAGGCGTGGCGCAGCAGGCTGGTGTCGATCGGCCCGGGAGCCACCGCATTGGCCCGCACGCCGTCGCGGCCGTGCTCCCGCACGATGGTGCGCAGGAACGATGTCAATCCGGCCTTGGCCGCGGCGTACACCGCGTTGCCGGCGTCGCCGACCCGGGCCGCCTCCGAGGTGACGGCCACGATGGCTCCCCCGCCGGCGCGGACCATCGGTGGCAGGCACAGCTGGATGGCGAGCATCGGCCCCACGAGGTTCACCGCCAGGGTGGTGCGCCACTGCTGCTCGTCGGTGTCGAGAAAGGCCCGGGCCTGATTCCATCCGGCGTTGAGCACCAGCGCGTCGACATGGCCCTCCGCGGCCAGCAGTTCGCCCACCCCGGCGCGGATCTGGACCCGGTCGGTCAGGTCCAGCGGCACCGCTGCCGCGGGCGGGCCCTCGGCCGCGAGCTCTGCCGCCAGCGACTCGGCCCGCTCCCGGGAGACGTAGCCGATGGCCAGGCCCCAGCCGTCGGCGTGCAATGCCCGGCAGATGGCGGCCCCGATGTCGCCGCCGCCGCCCGACACCAGCGCGAGGCCTCTCGGGCCCCTGAGGCTCACGGCACGAACGGCGGCTGCCTGCGGAAGGGTTTGAAATCTTCCGCCCAGGCCGAGTGGCCGATGCCGTAGTAGTTGTCGACCGCGGACAGGATCATGCGCCGCTGCGAGATCTTCCAGCCGTGCTCGGTGCGGCGCATCTGGTCGTGCCAGCGGCCCCAGACCAGGCCCGGGGATCCGTCGGACATCTCGTGCCAGGTGAACACGTAGGTCTCGGCGTGGGCCAGGTCGGGTCCGTCGAAGTTGATGGCCACCTGGCTGAGGTGGTGGCTGGTCTTGCGGATGCGCACCTTCACGCCCTCGGGCCCCTCGCCCTCGGCCGAGCCGGAGAATGCCCGCCGCACGAAGGCCTCGACCTGCTCGCGGCCCTCGACGACCGGGCCCGCCCCGGGCCCGTAGTCCCACCGGCACTCGTCGTGGAACAGGGACGCCACCCCGGCGAAGTCGAGATCGTCGCAGCAGCGGGCGAAGTCGTAGAGGACCTGCTCGATCTCGTAGCGGTCCCGCAGCTCCTGGGTGACCGAGCCCCCGTGCGGCGCCATGGTCACCTGCCGATGAACTTCGGGGCGCGCTTCTCGATGAACGACTGGACGCCCTCGCGGGTGTCGTGGGTGTCGCGCAGCCCGGCCAGCTCGCGGCGCTCCAGCGCGAAACCCTCCGTCAACGGCAGATCCCGGCCCTCGAGGATGCAGCGCTTGATCGCCTGGGTGGTGAGGCGGGGAAGGGCCAGCAGCTCCTCGCACAACTGTCCGATCCGCCCGTCGAGCCGATCCTCGTCCACGGCCTCGGTCGCGAGTCCGTACCTCTCGGCCTCGTCCGCGCCGATCATGCGGCCCCGCACGCACAGGTCGAGGGCTCGGGCCGGGCCGACCAGGCGGCTCATGCGCTGGGTGCCGCCCGCAGCGGAGATCAGTCCCCTCAGCGACTCCGGCAGGCCGATGCGGGCCCTGCCCCGGGCCATCACCCTGAAGTCGCACGACATCGCCAGCTCGCACCCCGCCCCCAGAGCGTGGCCGCCGATCGCGGCCAGGGTCAGCATGGGCAGCCGCTCCCAGCTGTTCATCATCGCCTGGCATTTCTGGGTGGTTGCGGCCTGGTCGTCCCAGCCGTCGTTGACCATGTTCAGATCGGCGCCGGCCATGAACATTCCAGCATCGCTGCGCAGCACCACGAGCTGGGTCTCGCCCGGCTCCAGCCAGGCGGTCACCGCGCCCAGCTCGTCCATGAACTGGTGGCTGAGAGCGTTGGCCGGAGGCCGGTCGAGCACCACCGCGGCCAGCCGCTCCGACGGCTGCTCCACCCGGATGAGCTCCAGGCCGCCGGGCCCGCTCACCGCTCGCCCCCTGGCGCCGCGGGGCCGGCCGCCGGGAGCGCGTCGGGCGCCGCTGTCATCGCAGCCCCAGGAACTCGAGGGCGTTGTCGTGCAGCACTCGCTGCTTCGTCCGGTCGCTGACGGGCAGGCTCTCGAAGTCCTGCTTGCAGCGGGCCAGGTCGAAGCCGTTGGTGCCGAACATGACCTTGTGGCGACCCCGGCCGCTGTCCATGAACTTGACCAGTTCAGAGTCGAGGGTGGAGGCGAAGTAGGCGGAGATGTCGCCGTAGACGTTGGGGTGCCTCCACAGCATCGAGCAGAACTCGCCGGTCCACGGCCAGCCGGTGTGGGACATGTTGATCTTGAGATCGGGAAAGTCGATGGCCACCTGATCCACCAGCATGGGCCGGCCCACCTCGCTGGGCAGCACCTCGGCGGAGTGCCCGACTTGGAAGCCCACCGGCACGCCCAGCTCGACGCACTTCGAGTACAGGGGGTAGCAGCGCCGGTCGTTGGGGGCCACTCCGAAGGTGATGGGATGGAAGTACGCGTAACCGAAGCCCCACTCCCTCACCGCGGTCTCGATCCGGGCGATGCTCTCGGCGATGCGGAACGGGTTGTATCCGGCCGCGCCGACGAACCGGTCGGGCGCCTTCGCCAGGGCTCGGGCCACCACCTCCTCGTCCAGGTCCATGATGAGGCGGTGGTGGTAGTGGTAGGACCACATCTTCAGGCAGGCCAGCACCGCCACCGAGTACCCGGCCGCGTCCAGCTGGGCCAGCGCCTCCTCGACGTGCAGGGTGTCGTCGTAGGGAAGGTTCTCGACATCGTCCAGCGCGACGTCGCGGCCCCAGAGCGTGCGGGCCACTCCCCCCTCGGCCATGCGCTTGAACGTCGTGTTGAGCATGATCTGGAACTCCTGATATTGGAACTCCATGCCCGAGATGCCCGGCGCGATCAGCGGGGCGTAGTTCATAATGTCGACGGCGTCGGTCACGATGGCACCTCCTGCAGGCTCAGATCATCGATCACTCCGGCCAGACAGTCCACCAGGTTGTGGACCGGCGCCGCGTCGGCTCCCGCCGTGCTCAGCGGGACGAGGCGCACCCCGTCGCATCCGGCCCGCCCAAGGCTGGCGACCCGGTCGGCTATGGCCTCGCGTCCCACCGCCAGGCAGGCCGCCGCGATGGCGGGCGGGAACATGTCCGCAGCCGTGTCCCGGCCCCCGCCGCGCCAGGCCTCCGCGGCCGCGTCGACCTCCTCGGCAGAGCTCAGCGCGGCAGCCAGGGCCCGGTAGGAGGGCACGGCCAGATAGGGCGCCATCTCGCGCCGGTAGGCCGCCTCAGGATCACCGCCGCGGTCCGCAGCCGCGTGGACCAGGGCGATGATCTCGAAGGGAGCCTCGTTCCCGGCGTCGCTGCGGGCCTGCCGCAGGCGGGGCGCGAGATCGGCCATCTGCTCGGGGCCGACGAAATGGATCACCACACCGTCGGCCTCGCGGGCGGCGAGGTCCAGCATCCGCTCGTTCATGGCCGACAGGAACACCCGCACCGGGCGGTGCCGGATGCCCCGCAGCTTGAAGCCGCCCCGATCGGCCAGCCGCTCCCCGGCCAGGGCCGCCTTCACCGCGGCCAGCGTCTCGGCGACCCGGCCCACGGGCCGCTCGAAGAGATCCCCGTGAAAGGACGACACGATCGGGCTCCCCGCGCCGATGCCCAGCACGAACCGATCCCCGGACAGGGCGGCCAGCGTGCAGGCCGCCATGGCGAGCAGCGCGGGCGAGCGGCTGGAGATCGGAACCACTCCGGTCTCCAGGCGGATGCTGCCGGTGGCGGCCGCGGCCGCGCCCATGAGGGAGAATGCCTCGGGGCCGGCAAGCTCGCCGCAGCCGACCGCGTGCAGGCCGCGCCGGTCGGCGGTGACGCACAGCTCGAGGAGGTCGGGGGGTTCGATGCCGAACCCGACCGGCAGCATCATCCCCACGCTCACGGCGGCTGCCGGCCGCAGCCCCGGTCTTCGGCGCCCATGCGTTCGCCCACAGGTCCGGCCTCAGTGTCGCAGCTGCGGGTTGCGGCGCTCAACACATCGACATTCCGCCGCTCACCGACAGGGTCTGGCCGGTGACGAAGCCGGCATCCTCGGACACGAGGTAGGCCACCGCCGCGGCGATGTCCTCAGGCCGGCCGAGGCGTCTCATCGGTATGGCCCGCACAAGCGCCTGCATGAACTTCTCGCCGCCCTCGGCCAGAGTCCTGCGCACCGGCGGCGTGTCGGTCGGCCCCGGGCACACGCAGTTGACGGTCACGCCCCTGCGGGCCACCTCCCGGGCGATGGTCTTGGTGAAGGCGATCTGGCCGCCCTTGCACGCCGAGTAGACCCCCTCGCCGCTGCTGCCGACCCGTCCCGCGTCGGAGCTGATGTTGACGATGCGCCCCCAGCCGCTGTCGACCATTCCGGGCAGGAACGCCTTGGTGGTACGGAGGGGGCCGTACAGGTTGACCGCGATCAGCGAGTCCCACAGATCCTCGTCGGTGTCGAGGAAGGGCATCACCACGTCGAATCCGGCGCAGTTGACCAGGATGTCGACCGTGCCCACCTCGGCGAGCACCCGGTCGGCCGCGGCTGCCACCGACTCCGGGCTCGACAGGTCCATCTCGACGAAGATCCCGGCGGCCAGCGACGAGGCCACCTCGGCTCCCATCTCGGCCTGGATATCGGCCACCGCCACCCGTATCCCGTCCGCGTCGAGGCGTCTGGCGATGGCTGCGCCCATGCCGGAGGCGGCTCCTGTCACCAGGGCCGACCTCGCCGTCGTGTCTGTGGAGCTCATCTCGGCCTCCGCTCGGGCGTCCGGTGCGGCGGGTCTAGTCGACGCCGACCACGATGCTGGCCACCGTGGTGAACGATCCCCCGATGTTCAGCGTGGCTGCGTTGCGGGCCCCGTCGACCTGGTACTCGCCGGCGCGGCCCGCCACCTGCTTGGCTCCGTCGAGCATCATGCGCACCCCGGTGGCGCCCACGGGATGGCCCAGGCCGAGCAGTCCCCCGCTGGGGTTCACCGGCACGTCGCCGTCCCGCTCGATGGTGCCGTCCTCGACGGCCCGCCACGACTGGCCGGGCGGGGTGAGCCCGAAGTGGTCGATGGCCACGTACTGGCTGATCGAGAAGCAGTCGTGCACCTCGATGGCGTCGAGGTCCCGGGGGCTGCCGATCCCGGCCCGGGCCATGGCATCGGTTGCGGCCTTGCGCACATGGGGGAACACGTAGGGGTCGTCCTGGCTCGCCTTGAGCTTGTCGGTGAGCAGCGTGGGCGCGGTGGTGTGGCCCCAGCCCTTCAGGCGGGGCACCGAGCCCATGTCGACCGCGCGCCGGCGGGTCCATCGCTCGGTGTAGGCGCCCGAGGCCAGGACCACCGCGCAGGAGCCGTCGGTTATGCGGCCGCAGTCCATCTTGCGCAGATGGCGGTCGATCACCGGATTGACCTCGTCGTCGTCTCCGAAGGCGTTCTCCTCGATGTCCCAGCTGCGGGTCTGGGCGTTGGGGTTGAAGCGGGCGTTGGCGAAGTTCACCTCGGCGATGCGGCCCAGGTGCTCGTGGGCCAGCCCGTAGCGGCGGTCGTACTCGTCGGCGACGTCGGCGAACAGCCGGGGCCAGAGGTTGTCGCCGTCGAAGGCGTCCTCGCCGGCCCAGCCCGCGCAGCTCAGGAGTTCGGCTGCCCGCAGCCCGCCGACGTTGCGGAGGATCTCCGCGCCGGCCACCAGAGCCACGTCGTAGCGGCGGGCCTCTATCTCGGCCGCCGCGCCCAGCGCGGCCAGGCTCCCCGACGCGCAGGCCGCCTCGTGGCGGGACGTGGGCAGGCCCATGAAGGCGGGGTCGATGCTGACAAGCAGACCCCCGAGCTGGGCCTGGAAGGCGGTCAGCTCACCGGCCAGGTTGCCGATGTGGGCGACCTCTATGTCGGCCGGCTCCAGCTCGGCGTCGGCCAGCGCGCCCAGCGTGGCCGCCTCCAGCAGCGAGAAGAAGCCGCCCTCGGGTGCCCGCTCAGCGAAGTCGGACTGCCAGCCGCCAAGGATGTACACCGGTTCGGTCATCTCGGGTGCCGCCCTCCCGTTTGATCCCGTGAAACTATACGCATAGAAATGGCCCTGGGGTGTCACCGCGTATGGTCTGCGTTGTGAACTCCGGGGCGCGGACGAAGCCGAACTCATCCATGCTCCGCTCCCGAAGCGAGGTCCGGCTCGCCTCGGCTGCGAGCCCGCGAGCTGGCGATGCCCGCCTCCCGGCCCGTCCAGCGCCCGTCCCGGATCGCCTTCTTGTCGATCTTGCCCAGGGCGTTGCGGGGCAGGCTGGGGGCGAGGATCCATTGGCGCGGGCATTTGTAGCCGGCCAGCGAGCCTCGGCAGTGGCGCTCCAACTCGCCGAAGTCGACGGGGCCGCCGGCCGGCACCACCACCGCGGTGACGGCCTCGCCCATGGCGTCGTCGGGCGAGCTGACCACCGCGCACTCGGCCACGAGCGGATGGGCCAGCAGGACTTGCTCGACCTCGACCGAGTACACGTTGAGGCCGCCGCTGTTGATGACGTCGGCCCGGCGGTCGACGAGGAACAGGTGGCCGTCCTCGTCGCGTACCGCGATGTCGCCGGTGCAGTACCAGCCGTCGACCAGGCCGTCGCCGTCGGCGCCCGGCCAGTAGCCGGACATGACGGTGGCCCCTCTCACCTGTATCTCCCCCGGTTCGCCCGGCGCGGCCTCCCGGCCGGACGCGGTGGCCAGCCTCACGTCGTTGAGCGGCGCCGGGCGCCCGATCGATCTCAGCAGATGGGCGCGCTCTGCGTCGGTGGGCCAGCACATCGACGCCACCGCGGTCGCCTCGGTCGCGCCGTACACCGACCCCACCGCGGCGCCCGTCAGGCGCTGGAGTGCGGCGACCGACTCGGGGGCCGACGGCGCGCCGCCCACCCACACCCCGCGCAGCGAGTCGAGGCCCCCGCCGGCCGCCCTCGGGCTGGCCAGGATCCGCTCGACCATGACCGGGGCGAGGATGGCATGGGTGACGCTCTCGTCGCCGATGGCGTCGATGACGGTGTCGGCGTCGAAGTCGCACACCACGCTGCGGGCTCCGACCACCGCCGGCGCCAGAGCGCCCGACCCGCCCCGGTACACGTACATGGGCATGCAGGCCAGGAAGCAGTCGTCGGCGCCGATGGCGAAAAGGGCCGCCAGCCAGGTCGCGGCGGCCAGGGCCTGCTGCTGGGACAGCACCGCGCCGCGGGGCCGTCCCGTCGTGCCGCTGGTGAAGCCGACCACATGGTGCCGCCAGGCGTCGCGATACACAGCCGCCCGCCCGCGGCCCGCTTCGATGGCGTCGTCGTAGTCGTCGGCGCCTGGGTGCCGGCCCCCGAAGGCGAGCACCGGGATCGGCGCGGCCGCCGACGCCAGCTCCGGCCCAGCCGCCAGCCCCAGGTCGAGCACGATGGCGGCCGGCTCCACGTCGCCGATCGTGGCGGCCAGCTCTCCGCAGGTCCACCGGTGGTTGAGCGGCACCGACACGAGGGCGGCCTTGGACGCGGCGAAGACCGCTTCCAGGTGCCGGTGGCAGTTGGCGGTAACTATGGCGACGCGCCCGCCGGGCTCGGAGGTGCCGGCCAGCACCGCGGCCAGCGCGTCGGTGCGCTCGTCGAGGTCCTTCCAGGTGAGCCGGTCGGATCCGCACACCAGGGCCGGATCGCGGGGGCGGGCCCGAGCATGGCGGCGCACCAGGTCGGCGACCCTCACCGGTCGTGGCCTCCGGCCGGAAGTGCCGGGCGCGGCTCTCGGGGCAGTCCCAGCAGCTGTTCGCCGATCACGTTCCTCATGATCTCGGAGGTGCCGCCGCCGATCGAGTTGGCCCTCGACCTCAGAAATCCGTAGACGATCTCGGCCGTCTCGGTGTCGCCGTCGTCGTGGGCAGCGGCGCCCGGGCCCTCCAGGCTGACGGCGAGGGACTGCAGGGCCATGTTGGACTCGGCCCGCAGCAGCTTCACCGCCTGGGCCTCGGATCCCCGGCCGTATCCCCGCCACGCCATCCAGCCCAGGATGCGCTCCTGCGCGTATCGCGATGCCAGGCGCTGCCGGGCCTCGGGATCGGCAGCGCCCCGATGGCGGTCGATCAGCCGGTGGACGTCGGCTCCCCCCACCCGTCGCCGGCCGAGCTCGCCCCGCTCTGCCTGCAGCACCGAGCGGGCCACGGCCCACCCTGCGTTGACCGGGCCCAAGCGCATCGAGTCATCGACGGGCACCTGGTCCATGAACACCTCGTTGAAGGAGGCGTCGCCGGTGAGCTGGCGCAGCGGCCTCACCTCGATGCCGGGCGATTCCATGTCCACCACGAAGCATGTGATCCCCCGATGGCGCGACGCGGTGTCCCCGGTGCGGGCCAGCAACAGCCCCCAACGGGCGAAATGGGCCCAGGTCGACCACACCTTCTGGCCGGTCACGATCCAGCCGTCGCCGCCGCGTTCGGCCCGGGTGCGCAGCGACGCCAGGTCGGACCCGGCCCCGGGCTCGCTGAAGAGCTGGCACCAGATCTCCGAGGCGGACGCCATCTCGGGAAGGAAGCGGCGGCGCTGTTCGGTGGTGCCGTACTGCAACAGCCCGTGCCCGGCCAGCATGAGGCTGGTGACCCACAGCGGCAGGGGCACCTCGTAGCGCGACAGGGCCTCGAAGGCGGCCAGGGCCATCTCGCGGTCCCATGCCAGCCCGCCGAACTCGGTCGGCCAGGCCGCCATGAGGTAGCGCCGGGCGAACAGATCGGCCCGCCACGCCTCCTCGTCGAAATCCGGGTAGCGGCTCGCAGATCCCGGAGACCGCCCCGCGTCGACACAGCCGACCCATTGAGCCGGAAGGGACGCCCGCAGCCACCCCTCGACCTCGAGCCGGCACTCGGAGACACCGCGTGCGTCGTTCATGTGCCAACGAGCATAAACCAGGCGAATAGTATTGAGAGATGCTCCCGAACCTGTGTATGTGGGTCTCGGGCGTGCTTAGTCGGCTGGTGATCTCCGGGAATCACTCAGGGCTGGTCTCGGGGTCAACCCCGAGAGCGGTGGCGACACGATTCGTGTAGTTGAAGTACGCGATGAGCGACACGAGGTCGAGGATCGCCTCGTCGCCGAGGCCAACGTCACGCAGCGCATCGGCGTCGGATCGGGCCATGGCGCCGGGATGCCTCGTGAGCTTGTCGGCGAATCTGAGCATGGCCTGCGCCCGCTCGCCGATGTCGGCCTGTTGATATGCGAACGACACCCAGCTCACCAGGTGGGACGACCCGCTCAGCTCGGTCACAGCCGCCCCATGATGGGCGACGCAGTAGGCGCAGCCGTTTATGGCGGAGACCAGCGTGGCGACCATCTCCTTCTCGACCATGGTGAGCCCCGACTCGTGGTACAGCACCGACTGATACAGGCTCTGGGCCGCCTGCATCGCGGGCGGCTTGAGGCTCGACAACTTGACGATGTTGGGGACGCCCCCGGCAATCTCTACCAGCTCGGTGTAGAACTCCAAGAGTTGCCCGGTGGCATCAACGTGCTCGATCTGTCTGATGAATGCCATTTCCTCTCCCTTCGGTGGACTTCTCAACAACGGCCGACGCGGCCGGCCAGCGTCAGGCGGTCGGCTTTGCCGCTGAACGTGCGAGGCATCTCGTCGAGAACGGTGGTCCTAGCTGGACGCAGCGCAGCCGGTACCCGCTCGGCGACGAACGCTTGCAACTCTTCGGGATCCGCTTCCTCGCCCGCCCGGAGCTCGACGAAGCCCTCGATAGCGTCGCGTGCTTCCACCGCCACTCCGTGCTGTACGGCGGGATGCTCGTAGTAGGCGTCCTCGACGTCGCGCAGGAAGCCGCCGCGTTCGACCGCACGGCGGTACTCAGAGAGGCGCCCGACGACCTTCAGGTGACCATCGACGCCAGCAACACCGAGATCCCCGGTGTGGAGCACGCCGAACCGGGTGGCGTCCTCGAGCTTGTCTGGCTTGTTGCGATAGTCATGGAAGAAGCCGTTCGCCACCAGGACCTCGCCCAGTTGACCGACTGCCACTTCGTTGGCGTTCTCGTCGCCGACGAGGGCCAAGCGGTCGGGGAGCGGCCGACCGGCGAACCCGGCGTCGACCAACTCTTGTGGGTCATGAGGCGCCCCGAGGGCCATGAATCCACCGAGTTCACTCTGGCCGTAGCTCTCGAGCAGAGCGATGCCGAGCTTCTCCGCATAATCGCGTTTGATCCGCGGAGCGAGGGAGGATCCGCCGGACAGCGCGACCCGGAACGGGGAGTTCGCCACCGTGGCCCGAGGCGAGTTCACGATGTCGGCCAGTGTGAGCGGGTAGGCAACGAGCACCGTCGCTTGGCTAGCCATGGCAACATCCCAGATGACGTCGGTTGTCGATCCCGCGACCAGACCCACGCCGGCTCCGACGTGTAGTGCGGGCATCAGCGCCGCGATGAGTTGGAAGCTGCTCGAGATCGGCGTGGTGGTCAAGAGAATGTCACGGTGGCCCAACTGCAGCCGGTCGGCGATGGAGCTGGTGCCCAAGGTGACTGGTTCGGAGAGCAGAACCACTCCCTTGGGGTCGCCCGTCGTTCCCGACGTGTACGACAAGTAGAGCGGCGAGTCGGGGCCGTGGTGGCTCACGTCCGCCGTGGATCCATCGGCCCCGAGCGACTCAAGATCCACCAGGTCGTTGGCGCCGGCGCGGGCCAGCCTGTCCGAGAGTTCGGACGCGGCCACGACGGTCTTGGCCCCTATGTCGTGCACGAAGTACGGCAGCCTGGCCTCAGGTGTCCTGGCGTCGATGAGCGACGGCAGAGCCCCGGCCTTCCACACCGCGATGATCGCGAGCCAGAGGCTGACCCTGTCCGAGGCGGCCAGGGCCACGGTATCGCCCTTGGTGATGCCGCGGCCGATCAGATCATGTGCAGCGGCGTTCGATGCGCCATCAGCTTCAGCGAAAGTGACGGATCGGTGTGGATCGAAGAGAAACTGGCGATCACCATGCCGGTCGACCGCTCTGCTCAGTACTGTGACGATGTCCATTGGGTCTCGCTTTCGTCTCCACCGATAGAACCGGCGCTCGTTTCTCGGGTCGAGCTGATCGGGAGACTCGAACGCCGCAATCTCAACAAGCTTATGATCGTTGATACGGCAGGAGCAGGGCGTTCGGCTGGGTGCGCCGCTTGAACAGTCCTGAGACTGCGACGATCGTCAGCAGATACGGCAGTGCGAACATCAGTTGAGGTACGAACGAGTAGCCCGCCGCCTGCAGGGATATCTGAAGGGCGTCGGTTGCGCCGAAGATGAGGGCCGCCCATAGCGCCCGGGTCGGGTTCCAAGCTCCGAAGATCACAATTGCCAGGGCTATGAACCCCTTCCCGGAGATGATCGTGTTGCGATACGTGTGCGCGGCGGTCAACAGCAGGAACCCGCCCGCGCATCCGGAGAACGCTCCGGACGCCAGAACGCCCAGATAGCGGAGCTTCGTGACTGAGAGTCCCGCGGCATCGGCCATCTTCGGGTGGTCGCCGACTGCCTGGAGGGCCAGCCCGAGCCGGGTGTGGTACAGCATGACCCACACGCCGAACACCAGTGCGAGGGTGATGTAGGTGAGTGGCGACTGGGTGAACACGGAGCCCCCGAGTATGGGGATCTTGTGCAGCAGCGGGACCTCGATCGATCGGAAGCCCGACACGGTCAGGATGCCGGGCGAGCTGCCGTAGATCGCCCGGAACGTGTAGCTCGCAGCCGCCAGCGCGGCCGCATTGAACACCACGCCAACGACCACTTGGCTCGCTTGGACCGTGACATACATCCATGCGAGAAACAGATTGACGGCCAGGCCCACTCCCACCGACATCACCAGCGCGAATACGGGACTGCCTGTCTCGTTGGCGGCGACGAACGTGGCGAGAGCACCGACGAGCATCGTTCCCTCGATGCCGACGTTGAGGACTCCCGACACTTCACCGATGGTCTCCCCCAGCGCGGCCATCAGCACTGGTGCGGCCAGACGGATGGAACCCGCCATCCAGGTGACCACGAACACTTCGGAGAGGAGCGTGTTGCTGAAGACGTCCAAGTCACGCTCCCGGTTCTACCGCCGCCCCGGCTGGAGCCCGGCCGGGTTCAGCGGCCGGATCCGCCGGTGCGGAGGGCGTGGCTCGCGGCGTTTCGGGGCCGTAGTCCCCGCCGCCGGACGCGCCTGGGCCGAACACGGCCCGCAGGTTGATCTTGTAGTAGCGCAGTGGTCCGCTTGCCAGGATGGCGAGGACGATCAGGCCCTGGATGACTTGGGCCATCGACGCGGGGATCCCTGACCGCCGCTGCATGACCTGAGCTCCAACAGACAGTCCACCCAGCAGGAACGACGACACTGCCGTTCCGACCGGCGTCAGTGCTCCGAGCAGCGCGGCCACGATGCCCTCGAATCCCGTGGTCGTGTCGAGGCCGTCGAGCAGGCGGTACTGGACGCCGAGCACCTGCGACCAGCCCGCGAATCCCGCGAGAGCTCCGCCGAGCACGGCGGCCTGGATGGTTCGCTTGGTGATGTCTATCCCGCCGTAGTGAGCGGCCCTGGCGTTATGGCCCATGGCACTCAGGTCGTACCCGAGTGCCGTCAAGTGGAAGATGCCGGCGACAACGGCGACGAGAACGACCGCCACGATCACGCCGAGGTGGAGATTGTTCGACGGGCCGAGTAGCAGGGGAAGGTGGGCGGACTCGTCGAATCGCTCGGTCTGCGGAAGCGCGCCCTCGGCGCGCATGGGCCCGCTCACCAGATAGTTCAGCAAGAACGCGGCGACGAAGTTCATCATGAGCGACAGCAGCACTTCGTTGCCGTCGTGACGGGCCTTGAGGTAGCCGACGATCCCGCTCCAGATGCCCCCGGTCACCGCGGCGGCAACCAGCGTCAGCGGGACCAGGACCGCGGTCGGCGCCCAATCCAGCGGTCGCCCGTCAGCAGCTGCAAGGGCAACGAGCGCCGATCCAGTAGCCCCGATCAGCAGGCATCCCTGGAAGCCGAGGAAGAAGAAGCCAGCCCGCCATGTGACGATCGTGCCCAGACCGATGAAGATCAGAGGTGCCGTCCGCACGAGCGTGTCGCCAAGCCCGCGGCTGGTGCCGAACCCCTCTTGGAACAGCGTCGAGTACCCATCGGCCGGGGCGCTGTCGAACGGAATGAACAGCAATCCTCCGAGCAGCAGGCCGGTGGCCATGGCGGCGAGCGCGATAGCGATTCCGAATCCTGGTCCACCGATCGGAGTCAGACGGCGTTCGATCAGCGGCGGGAGCGCACCGTGCCGACTCATGACTCCACGCCGGCCATCAGGAGTCCGAGATCGCGAACGTCGACGTCGTCATTTCCGACGACCGCGATCAGGCGGCCGTCGAACATGATGCCGATGCGGTCCGAGAGCTCCAGCAACTCGTCCAGGTCGACCGATATCAGCAACACTGCGATCCCAGCGTCGCGGCAGTCGAGGAGGGTCTGGCGCACTCGGGCAGTGGCTCTGACGTCGAGTCCCCTGGTCGGCTGCTCAACGACCAGCAACCGCGCACCGCCCTCGAGTTCCCGGGCGAGGATCATCTTCTGGAGGTTGCCGCCGGAAAGGTTCCCCGCGGGGAAGTCGGTCGACGGCGTGAGCACCTCGTACCGGTCGATGAACTCCTCGGCCTTCTCTGATGCATCTCGTCGCTGCACGAACCCGTGTCTGCTGAACCGGCCGCATGACCCGAGGATGATGTTCTCCGTGATCGACAGCGCCTCGATCGATCCGACGCCTCGCCGGTCAGCAGGCACGTAGCGCACGCCGGCATGGCGTCGCATCGACACCGAATGGCGGTCGATCGCGTTCCCGTCGAGTTGGATGTGGCCGCCGGTCTGCCTGCGAAGCCCGACGATGACTTCGGCCAACTCGCTCTGCCCGTTGCCGTTGACGCCTGCGATGCCGAAGATCTCCCCTCGCTTGACTTCTAGGGACACGTCGGTGAGCCTGGCGACTCCCGCCGAGTCGGTGAGGTCAATATGGTCCACCCGCACGGCTGGGCGCTCCTCAGGCGGTGCCGTCCGCTCACTCCGGAACTGGTCCGGCACGCTCTCTCCCACCATCAACTCTGCGAGCTCGCGGGTCGTCGCCGATGATGTCCGCCTCGTGGCGACGTTCCGGCCGGTCCGCATCACGGTCACGTTGTCCGTGTGCGTGAGCACCTCCTTGAGCTTGTGGGTGATGAGGACGATGCTCCCGCCGTGATCCCGCAGGCGGCTGATGACCTCGAACAGACCCGCGGACTCCAGCGGACCAAGCACCGCAGTCGGCTCGTCGAGAATCAGCAGGCGAGCCTCGCGGAACAGAAGCTTGAGGATCTCGACGCGCTGCTGCTCACCGACCGAGAGGTCGGCCACGCGGGAGTCCGGGTTGACTCCCAGCCCGTACTCGCTCGACAGCACCCGCAGTTGCTCTCGGGCCTCGTCGCGGTCCAGCGTGCCGTACGGCCCCGCACCGGGTCCTGACCTCACACCGACGAGGACGTTGTCGAGGACGGTCATCCTCGGGATCAGCAGGAAGTCCTGATGGACCATCCCGATTCCGAGCGCGATCGCGTCGGAGGGTCTGCGAATCTCGACCGGTGCGCCGTCGACCGCGATCGTCCCGGCGTCGCGCTGCAAGAGACCGTAGAGGACGTTCATGAGGGTGCTCTTGCCGGCCCCGTTCTCACCGAGGAGGGCATGGATCTCCCCGGTCTCGACGATGAAATCGACGGAGTTGTTGGCGACGACGCCGGGAAACGTCTTCGTGATGCCTCGGAGTTCCACCCTCATCCCGGTCGTCCACTCCCTCGCCTCATCGTCTCCGCAGGGGGAATATTCCACCACACGCGGGAGCGAGGCACGGCAAGCCGTTGGAGGGCCGACGACTCGCAGTGCCTCGCTCAGCGCCCTGCTCAGTGGGTCGGGACGGAGATCGCGCCGGCGTTGACCTGGTCGAAGACGCTCTCGAACTGGCTCCAGACGTCGGAGGCGACGAGATCCTGGTTGTAGTCGGCTTCACCGAATGTGAAGGTCCACATGAACTCGGTCGAGGGAGCCCACTCTGTTCCTGCGGGGTAGTCGGCGCTGCCCACGTTCTGGCCGAGGAACTCGACCATGTTCGCCAACTCCATCCTGAAGCTGGTGAGCATCAGGTCCGGGGCCGTCTCCGTCTGGTCCTGGTAGAAGCCGATGACCGCCACGCCCTGCTCGGTGGCTCCTTCGATTGCTCCAAGCCCGGTCGTGTCGGCGATATGGAGTATCACGTCGGCGCCCTGGCCGATCATGGCCGTCGCGGCCTCGCGTCCGAGCTGCGGATCGTCGTAGCTTCCGGTCAGGACGTCCAACGCATCAACCCCGTCGACTGTCTCCGTCGCCCCGGCCTTGAAGGCCAAGAGCATGGTCTGTTGCGTCGGGTTGTCTCCGCCGCCGACGATCCCAACGACTCCGGACTCCGATTGCAGCGCCGCCAGTGCGCCGGCTGCGTAGGAGATGGCGTAGTACTGGGGGTCGATGAACGTGAGGTTGGACGGCAACTCGACGGCTGGATCGGGTGTGAACGTTGTTGCGAAGAAGTTCGTGTCGGGGTACTCGGGAGCCACCTCCGACACCGTCGTGCCGAACTCGAAGCCGTGCCCGATCACGAGGTCGAAGCCGTCGAGCGCATAGCCCTCGACGGTCGACGGAATGTCTGCCTGGGCCACGTCCTCGGTGAACGTCGTGTCGAAGCCTTGACCCGTCAGGGCGACGAGACCTTCGTGCGCGCCTTGGTTCCAGCCGCCGTCGTTGATGGATCCCGACATCACAAGGGCGACGCGGACGGGCTCGGGCTCGGGTTCCGCGGGTTCGGGCTCGGGTTCAGCGGGCTCGGCGACGGCATCATCGGAGGCGCTCGACGGCGCATCCGAGTCGTCGTCTCCGCAGCCCGCCGCGAACAGCACGAACGCCAGCAGCAACCCGACCAGGAGTTGCAATCGTTTCTTCATCATTGATTCCCCCTTATAGAGACATTGGTCTAGGGCCACCCGGCCTGGCGGCCCGTCGCGGGGAGCGCACATCGCGCTCCGCGATCATGTGCTCTCATCGACTCTCTCCAGCAGCGCCCGCAGATCGCTGAGGAATGGGATCCCGTCAAGCTGATCGGGCTGAACGGACAGCCAATCGACACCCCCGGGTCTTGGATAGGCGGTCTGAGTCTCGATCGCCTCGTCTGGTGTGACGATCCAGTCGAGCGGTGTGTCGTGTCCGACCATTGCCACTCGCTCGTCGTCCACGATCTGCGAATCGTGCACTGTGGTCACGATCGGTGTGGCCGGCTGGACCAGTCCCATGTCGCGGAATATCCCGAGCTCCAGGTCGGCGAACCCTCCGCCCTTTCCCGTGCGACCCCCGGCGCGGGTGACGGCGACACAGCCCACGACAACGAGGTCGAATGGCTCCATCTCATCAAACCCGACGGGAACGCCGATCTCGACGGCGCCCTCAGAGAACATGACGTTCTCGAACGAAACCCCCCGCGCCCGGAGGTCTGCGGGGTTGAGGCGCACGAGCGGGAACGGCTCAGTGAGCTCTGGTACTGGGGTGTACAGGGTCTTGCCGTCCCGAAGAGCGCGGAGGCGGACGTGCGCCTGCGCCGGATCTGGGTTCGCCTTGACGATCGACGCGCCCTTCCAGACGTCCAGTATCGCGAGCCGATCGGCCGCTTCGTGGGCTCGCACATAGTTCGGGATGCGGCTGCGAACGGCTCCGACGCCAGTCTCGGTGTTCTCGAGCGCGGACCAGACCTCTCGCCGGAGGCTGTCCTTGACCTCGTGTCGCCCGGCCCATCGAGCCTCGGCCATATGCGTCTGCCCCCCGAACGTCCGCAACTTGTCAGACAACCTTACGCTCGACGGGGTGGGCTGTCAATACTTGTCTGATAAGTGCTGACGGTCGTCGTCCTGCGGCAGGAACCTGGTCGACGACGCTCTCATGGCGCGGGAATGCGATCGTGTGCAGGTCGCCGGGCAACGAGTAGCTAGCCTGGCAACGACGAGAACAGGACGATCGAGAAGCAGGTACCAAGAGTGAAGCAGGCATCCCGCAAGCAGCGGCCTCCTCCCCTCGAGGACCGCGTGCTATCGCTCTGGCGCAGCAGCACCAACGGCGAGGACTCGGCCACGCTGGGTGGCGAGCTGGGCATCGCCGAGCAGCTCGGAGTGGCTCGGCCCGCGCTGCGTGAGGCCATCGCAAAGCTTGAGGCGATGGGCGTGGTCTACCGGCGCCAGGGCGCGGCGACCGTTGTCAATCGCGACGCTCTGCAGCTCGCCGGTCGATTCGACGAGCAGGGCGACTTCAGCGAGGTCATCAGGGCTTCAGGTGCCAGTCCATCGCTGCATCTCGAAGGCTGCGACGATATCGAACTCACCGGCACCGACGCCCAGGTCTTCGATGTCCCCGACGGCACGCCGGCCGTCAAGATCACAAAGCGGTGGGACGCCGACGCGATCCCGGCCAGGGTTGCGATCGACACGCTCCCCTTGCATCCCGGCGACAGCGGTGAGATCGATCCAGCAGAGTCGATTCTGACTCTGGCGGAGCGACTCCGCGGCGAGCCCGTCACGTGGGAGCTTGCACTGCCCACCGCTGTTTCCGCAGACAATGAGATCGCCGAGGTGTTGAACGTGAGAGCCGGCACACCCTTGCTGCTGCTCGAGACGATCGGATTGTCGGTGAACGGCCGTCGCCTGTATCGATCGCACGACTACCACCTTCCCGGAGCGGTGCCTCAGGGTCTCATCCGGAACGTGAGGCCCGACGCCACCCTTCAGCACACTCGCACTGGTCGTAGCTGATAGCGGGCCGCGGGCCGCCGGAACAGCCGCCAGTGTGCCGGCTACTTGTCTGACAAGTTGTTGACAAACCGTCCGTCGCCTGCTCTACTTGTCCGGCAGTTCCCGGAGTCGGGTCGAGCGCATGTCCACTCTGCTACTCAAGGACGCTGACGTCGTCATAACAATGGATCCGCTCGGGACCACGATCCCAGGCGGCGGCGTCTACATTCGGGACAACATCATCGAACAAGTGGGGCCCACGCCGGACTTGCCCGAGGTTGCGGACGAGATCATCGACGCGAGGGGGCTGGCCCTGGTCCCCGGTCTCGTCAACACGCACCACCACTTCTTCCAGTCCCTGTTCCGCGCCGTTCCCGGAGCCCAAGACTGCGGGCTGTTCGACTGGCTGGACCGGCTGCTGCCCCTCTACGCCGGCGTCGACGGAGAGGCTGTCAGGATCGCATCGTTGACGGCCATGGCCGAGCTGGTGCTGTCCGGCTGCACAACGAGCAGCGACCACCACTACATGTTCTTGAACGACGCCACGCTCGATGTCCAGATCGAGGCCGCTTCGGAGATCGGCTTGCGTATGCATGCGACGCGAGGATCAATGTCGATGGGCGAGAGCAGTGGCGGCATGATCAGCGACGACCTGGTTGAGGCCGAGGACGCGATCATCGCGGACAGCGTTCGGCTGATCGAGCGCCATCACGATCCGTCTCCGCTCGCAATGCTGCGCATCGGGCTGGCGCCGTCCACTCCGTTCGTCGTCACCAAGGAGCTGATGAGGGAGTCAGCCGCGCTCGCCCGGTCGCACACCAACGTCACTCTGCACACACATGTCGCCGAGACCCTCGACGAGATCGAGTACTGCAGCCAGAGATTCGGCCAGCGCCCGACCCAGTACATGGAGGATGTGGGTTGGCTCGGACCCGACGTGTGGTGGGCGCACGCCGTGCACCTGAATGATGCCGAGGTTGCGTTGCTGGCGGAGACGGGCACCGGGATCGCTCACTGCCCGTCGTCGAACATGCGGCTCGGATCGGGAGTGTGCCGCGTGCGCGACATGTTGGATGCGGGCGTCAACGTCGGAATAGGCGTTGACGGGTCCGCCAGCAACGACACGGGCCATTTGTTGGCCGAAGCTCGCACTGCCGTGCTCTTGCAGCGGGTCACACACGGCGCTGCGGGCCTCGGGGTCGAGGCAGGGCTCCGACTTGCGACGGTGGGGGGCGCATCGGTTCTGGGGCGCCTGGACGAGATCGGCTCGCTGGAGGCCGGAAAGGCCGCGGACGTGATCGGAATCGATCTGCACACTGTGGCAATGGCTGGCGGTGCGGTCCATGATCCGGTCGCGGCGTTGCTCCTTTGCGCGGTCGATCGGGTCGACCTGTCAATCATCAATGGTCGCCAGGTTGTCAGAGACGGGAGGATTCTGACCATCGACGTCGAGGCTCTGGTCGGCCGGCACAACGAGATCGCCCGGCGACTCGTGTCGCGGCACGTCGGCGCACACCGGATTCGGTAGGCCGGGAGTAGCTTGGCGGGGGCGTGCCCGGCCGTCAGAAGCCGGCGTCGCGGCCGATGATCTCCTTCATGATCTCGCTGGTGCCGCCGTAGATGCGCTGCACCCGGGCGTCCCTCCACAGGCGCGAGATCAGGTATTCGTCCATGTACCCGTAGCCGCCGTGCAGCTGCAGGCAGCGGTCGACCACCTGGAACTGCAGCTCGCTGGCGGTGAGCTTCACCGCGGCGGCCTCCACCGCGGTCAGCTCGCCGTCGACGTGGGCCTGGATGCAGCGGTCGACGTGGCAGCGCTCCCGGCCCACCTCGGCCAGCATCTCCGCGATGGTGAACCGGTTGGCCTGGTGGCTGCCCACCGGCTGTCCGAACACTCGGCGCTCCCGGCAGTACTCGATGGTGATCTGGAGGGCCCTCTCGGCTGCGGCCACCGCGGTCACGGCCATCGAGAGCCGCTCCTGGGGCAGGTTCTGCTTCAGGTAGGTGAGACCCTTGCCGGGCTCGCCCAAACGGTTGGCGCAGGGCACCCGGGCGTCGCAGTAGAACAGCTCGCTGGTGTCCTGGGCCCGGTGGCCGACCTTGCCCAGCTTGCGGCCCCGCTCGAATCCGGGCGTGTCCCGCTCGACCGCCAGCAGACTCAGCTGCCCTCCGGCCTCGTCGTCGCGGACCACGGTCACCACCAGATCGGCCTGCAGCCCGCTGGTGATGAACGTCTTGGTGCCGTTGACGATGTAGCAGTCTCCGTCGCGCGCTGCGGTGGCCGCGATGCCCCGCAGGTCCGAGCCGGCCTGCGGCTCGGTCATGGCCACCGCAGCGATGAGCGCGCCCGAGACGAAGCCGGGCAGCCACCTGGACTTCTGATCGTCGTCGGTCAGGTCCAGCAGGTACGGGACCATGATGTCGTTGGCCATCCCGAAACCGTCGCCCACCGCCGACGCGTACATCATCTCCTCGTCGATCACGGCGTTGAACCTGAAGTCCCGCACGCCCAACCCGCCGTAGGCCGCGGGGGCCTCGAAACCCACGAAACCGGCGGCCGCGGCCTTCTCCCAGAACGAGCGCTCCACCATCCCGTCGCGCTCCCACCGTTCGGTGTAGGGCACGGCCTCGCGCTCGATGAAGGTTCTGACCGACTCCCGGAACAGCCGGTGCTCCTCGGTGAAGATCGTCCGGCGCAACTAGCTGTTCCCCTGCTCGGATCGCTCCACCAGCTCCACAACGCGGTCCCAGCCTCGGACCGCCGCGTCTGCGGTCGGCAGGGCGACGTCGAGATCCGCGGCTATCGCGACTGCCACGGCCAGGTCCTTCGCGCCGGTCACGGCCACGGCGGCCGAGTTGATGCCGGTGGCGAGATCGCCTTCGAGCAGGCGTGTGCACCGTCCGGTCGGGTCGGTGGCGCTCACCACTCTGGCCAGGCAGTCGCGGCCGACCCCCGCGCTCTCAGCCAGCGCCAGAGCGTCGGCGGCGAGAGCCATCGCGCCCAACGCGATCAGGTTGCGGGCCGCCTTGGCGGCGGCGCCCGCCCCGGGTGGGCCGCAGTGGATCAATTCGCGGCCGTAGGTCTCGACAAGCGGGCGCACCCGCTCCAGCTCGGCGGGCTCGCCCCCCGCGATCAGCACGAGCGTGCCGTCTTGAGCGCCGCTGGGCCCGCCGCTGATGCAGACATCCACGAGGCGTCGGCCGTGTCGGCGGCAGCGCTCGCGCAGGGCGTGGACGGTGGAGACGGTCACGGTGGAGTGCAGAACCACGATCCCGTCGGGGGCCGTGGCGTCGATCAGCGCGGCATCGATCACGTCGAGCGCTTGCGGGTCGTCGTGAACCACGACGCACACGATCTCGGCGCCGTGGGCGGCCCCGGCCGCGGAGGCCGCGGCGACGGCGCCACAGTGGACACGAGGCCCTATTGCCTGGGGGCGTACGTCGAACACACGCGGTGCCCAGCCGGCGCGCGCCGCCCGGTCGGCCATCGGACCGCCCATCGATCCGAGGCCGATGAAGGCCACGAGCGGGCGGCGCTCGGTGCTCGGGCCAGCCATCGTGCTCAGAGGCCGAGCGGGTCGGCGGCGACTCATGCGGATTCGGGCAGGCGCTCCGCGAGGCCGTGGCCCGAGCGGCCCGTGAGCGCAGCGAACAAGAGCGGGGAACACAACGCCGCACCGTGAAGCGTCGTCATCTACCCACGCGCGTTCTCAGGTCAGCGGCGTGGGAACGCGCCGCGGCGACGGCCCTGACTTCATGGTCCCGTCCCGGTTCACCGGCAGGATCTCAAGCTCGAAGAAGTCCTGCTCGAGCTTGGGGCGCTGGCCTGGGCCGTAGCGGCGTCCGTCGAGGGGCCACTCGTAGCCCTCCAGCTCGTCGCTGCCGACGCCCAGGATCTCGCCGGTGGCCTCCCGATGCCGGATGACTTCGGCCAGGCCGTAGCGCTGGATCGGGCAGACCTTCATGCACACCGAGCAGCCGTTGACCTGCGACACCACCGGGAAGCACCGCGCCAGATTGAGCTTAGACTTCTCGATGCCCCGATGCCAGGTGCGTTTGACCGGTATGGCGCTGGCCGGGCAGCGCCGCACGCAGGCATGGCACTCGTCGCAGATGCGGGGTATCCCGAAGTCGCGGGGCGCCCCCAGCACGAGCGGCATCTGGGTCGTGACCATGGCGAGGCGGCAGCGCGAGCCGGCCTCGGGGGTGAGCAACTGGCCGTTGACCCCCATCTGGCCGAGGCCGGACTCCACCCCGTAGTGGTGCACGACGGCGATTCCCTCCGTCGAATGGGCCCGAGCCGGGAAGCCCGCGGCCACGATCGCTTCGGCCAGTTGCGAGGTCATCTCGATGATCTCCGCGTTGGTGCTGAGCGCAGTCTGCTCCCCCACCGGGCCGGGCAGCGTCTGGGTCGGCTTCCACTTCTGCTCGACCACGCACACGATCACGTTGGGGCCCGCGGCCTCGTGGGCGTGCTCGGCGAACGTGTAGCGCTCGTCGTAGGGGGCGAAGCCGACGGTGCTCATACCGATTCCACGGGCCCGGTCGCGGACCCAATCGGTCCACTCGTCGGCGGATCTCGTGACCGGCGTCCGAGCCGGCGCGGCGCCGGTCCGCTTGGCGTGCTCCACGGCGCGCACGAGGCGTGGCCCCACCGGCACCAGCGACTGCCACAGCTGAGCCAGCGCCCACACCACGGCCGCGCCGAAGTTGTGGTGGAAGGAGTGCAGGGGCTCTTCGTCGAAGGCTTCCTGCGCGGCCTGCTCGTCGCGGCGCACGCCCGCATGGGACATGAGGTCCACAGGGATCTCCACCGCTGGCCTGTCAGGCCACCACACCCGGGGCGCCTGGTAGCGCCGCCGCAGAATCCTCGGGCCTGACGGCACACGGCGCAGCCACCGGATCGTCGTGGTGTGGAGCGCAGGGCGGACGACAGCCCCGGTTGCCACGACGAAGGCGCGGCGCAGGGGCCACGACCAGTGGCGGGGACGCTCAGTGGATCGGGCGGTCACGATTCAGCGTATGATAGTCATAGATTCGTCACGGGGATCAGAAGTTCGGGCGGGTTCGGCCGGGCTGGGCCTCACGGCAGTCACCGCGACAGTCGCTCAAGAGGATTCCTACGCCATGGCGCTCACCGACATCCGGATCATCGACACCGACAGCCACGTGATGGAGCCGCCCGATCTGTGGACGTCGCGCATGTCGCAGAAGAAGTGGGGAGACCGCATCCCTCACCTCGTTCTCGACGAGCGACGCGATGAGATGCGCTGGCTGATCGGCGGGAAGCGCCTCACCGGCGTGGCCAACTGGGCCACCGCGGGCTGGCACGAGCCTCCGCCGTCGCACCCGCGGACGCTCGAGGAGGCCGAGCCCGGCGCGTGGGATCCGACGGCCCGGCTGGCCCGGATGGACGACTTCGGCATCTGGGCCCAGGCCCTCTACCCGAACCTGCTCACCTTCTCCGGGCACGCCTTCAGGGCCATGGGCGACGACGACCTGATCATGGAGTCCATCAGGGCCTACAACGACTTCCTGACCGACTTCGCCAGCGTCGACCCGAGGCGCTTCGTGCTGCTGTCGGTGCTGCCCTACTGGGACGTCGAGGCGAGCATCGCCGAACTGCTGCGCTGCCGGGACAAGGGCCACCACGGCGTCTGTTTCCTCTCCAAGCCGTACAAGATCGGGCTTCCGCCGCTGTACGACCCCCATTGGGAGCCGCTCTTCTCGGTGGCCCAGGAGACCGGGATGTCGCTCAACTTCCACGTCGGGTTCCAGGAGTTCGACGAGGACGACTTCAAGAGCATGCTGAGCGAGAAGGCCGCCCGCTCCGACTACGCGAAGCTCAGCGCCATGTCGTACCTCGGCAACGCCGAGACCCTCGCCGATCTGACCCTCTTCGGCGTGTGCCACCAGTACCCCGACCTGAAGTTCGTGCTGGTGGAGAGCGGCTTCGGGTGGATCCCCTACTACGTCGAAGCCCTCGACTGGCAGTGGCACAACTCCGGCGCGGCCAAGGCCTATCCGAAGATGGAGTTGCCGAGCTTCTACTTCCGGCGCCAGGTGTACGGCAGCTTCTGGTTCGAGAAGGACACCGTCAACCGGATGATCGACCTCTACGCCGACAACATCACGTTCGAGAGTGACTATCCGCACCCCACCAGCCTCTCGCCCGGACCGGCCTCCTCGGCCAAGACCCCCCGCGAGACGATCCTCGAGAGCCTCGACGGCCTCTCCGACGAGGTCTGCCGCAAGGTCCTGCACGACAACGCGGCCCGGCTCTATCACCTCTCCGACGTGTGAGGTGACGTGGCCGGCGAGCACCGCCACGACATGCCGGCACCCCTGACGGAACGGTCGGGCGGCTACCTCCTCGATCACCGCTGCCGGCGCGAGCCCCACAGCCTGCTGAGCGAGCTGCGCAAGACGGAGCCCGTCCACCAGAGCGCCACCGGGGCGTGGATCATCTCCGGGTACGACCTGGTGATGGACGCCATCCGCGACGAGCGCCTCAGCCGCGGCGCGGCCGGATACGAGACCGCGGCCACGCTCTTCGAGCCCGGCCCGGCGGTGGATCTGTTCCGGGGGCGCCTCGTCAACAGCGACGGGGAGACCCACACCCGACGCCGCAAGCTGGTCAACCGCTCCTTCACGCCCCGAGCCGTGGACCGCTGGCGGCCGCTGATCCAGCAGACCGTCGACGAGCTCATCGATGTCATGGAGCCCCGGGGTTCGGCCGACCTGGTGCCGGCCTTCTGCTATCCTGTGCCCGAGCGCGTCATCTGCGGGCTGCTCGGCGTGCCCCCTGACGACCACGAGCTGTTCGAGGAATGGACCCAGGTGCTCAACAACCGGGCCATCGTGGGAGTCGACGGCGTCGAGCAGCAACGCCGCGGGGCCCGGGCCCTGATCGAGTTCGGGGACTACGTCCGGTCGCTGATCGAGCGTCGGCGACACCACCCGGCCGACGACCTGGTGAGCCGCCTGATCGAGGCCGAGGCCTCCGGCGAGGGGATGGACGAGACCGAGTTGGTGGCGATGATCGTGGAGATGATCGGCGGCGGCCACGACACCACTGCCAACACCATCGCCAACGGAGTCCTGGACCTGCTGGCCGAGCCCGAGCGGTACCGGCGCCTGGTGCAGTATCCGGGCCTGATCGCCGACGCGACCGAGGAGATACTCCGGTACCGGTCTCCCGTCCAGGTGAGCCTGAGCCGGCTCGCGGTCACCGACGTCACTTACGCGGGCGTGACCATCCCGGCCGGTTCGGTGGTGATACTCACGCTGGCCGGCTCCAACCGCGACCCCTGCGCCTTCGACCGGCCCGGCGACTTCGACCTGTCTCGCCCCGCCGCCGAGAACCGGCACCTCTCGTTCGGCTTTGGGACCCACTTCTGCCTCGGGGCGTCCCTGGCCCGCGTAGAGGTGCAGATCGCGCTGACCGCCCTCACCAGCCGGCTGCCGGGGCTGAGGCTGGACGCCGAGCCGTCGGAGCTGCCGTACCGTGACAGCGCCCTGATCACCGCGCCGGCGGAGCTTCCGGTCTCATGGTGAGCCCGAGTCCCACGGCGGCCCACGGTTGAGGGAGGCGTAGGCAGTGCCCGACCCTGGAGGCGACGTCGTGGTGGCGGCGGTCGGCGACCTGATGATCAACCGGGACGAGCCCGCCAGCCTGTTCGACCACTGCCGCGGGGTCCTGGCCGGCGCCGACGTCACCTTCGGCAACTGCGAGTCGGTCTACTCCGAGAACGGGGCCCGCAACCCGGCGGCGCGGGGCGAGATCAGGGCCCATCCCCGCAACGCCGAGGCGTTGAGGACGGCCGGCTTCGACGCGGTCACCTTCGCCAACAACCATCACCTCGACTCGGGATACGACGCGTTCTTCCGGACGCTGGAGGTGCTGGACGACCTGGAGATCGCGGTGTGCGGCGCGGGCGGGGACCTGGCCGCCGCCCGGGAGCCGGCGATCATCGAGCGCAACGGCACCAGGATCGCCTTCCTCGGGTACTCGTCGATCCTGTTCCCCGGCTATGAGGCCGGACGGGGCAAGCCGGGCTGCGCCCCCCTGCGGGCCTACACCCACTATCAGCAGATCGAGATCGAGCAGCCCGGAAGCCAGCCCGAGATCCGGACCTTCGTCCACGACGAGGACCTCGACGCTCTGGTCGCCGACGTGCGCAGGGCCAAGGACGCTGCCGACGTTGTGATCGTGTCGCCCCACTGGGGGGTGCACTTCAGCCCGGTCGTGATCGCGGACTACGAGACGGAGGCCGCCCACGCGGCCATCGACGCCGGGGCCGACCTGGTGCTTGGCCACCACCAGCACATCCTCAAGGCGGTGCAGGTCTACCGGGGCAAGGTGATCTTCCACGGGCTGGGCAACTTCGCGGTCGACTGCGCCCACAACGCCATCCCGGGGACCGAGAGCCCGGCGTTGCTGGAGATGCAGGGCCTCTATCCCGAGCACACGTTCGGCTGGCGGGACGAGTCGCCGGGGTATCCGTTCCATCCCGACGCCCGCCGCACCATGATCGCCCGCTGCCGGATCGCCGGCGGCAAAATCCGCGAGGTGTCCTACGTTCCCTGCTACATACGGCCCACCGGCGAGCCCGAGGCGCTGATCAGCGCCCACGAGCGCTTCGAGGACGTGGCGGCCTACGTCTCCGACATCACGGCCGCGGTCGGATTCGACACCGGCTTCCTCCGGCGCGCTGACGACGTTCTCATCGAGGTCTGAGGAATCCTTGTGGGCGCGGTTGGCTTGCTCGACTCCGGTCCGGCACGGCGATTGAGGACCTGATGCCCTCAGCGGGGATGGCCCTGGACAAGGTGGCGTTGGTCACCGGCGCAGGCTCCGGGATCGGGAGGGCCACGGCCGAGCTCTTCGCGGCCGCGGGGGCCCGGATGGTCGTCGTCGCTGACATTGACCGGGCTTCGGTGGCCGAGACGGCCCGTCTCATCGAGGCGTCCGGGGGCGCGGCACAGCCGGTGCAGATTGATGTGGCCGAGCCGGGGGCGGCCCGAGAGGTCGTGGACGATGTCATAGGCGCCCACGGCTCGCTCGACTGCGCGGTGAACTGCGCCGGGATGAGGGGCCTGTCGGCGCCGGTGGCCGACTACCCCATCGACGCCTGGCGCCGGGTGATGGCCGTCAACCTCGACGGAGTGTTCCTCTGCATGCAGGCCGAGATCGCGGCCATGCTCGAGACCGGCGGCGGCGCCATCGTGAACATCGCGTCGGGTGCGGCCGCGGACCCCCACGCCGAGCTCAGCGCCTACGGCGCCTCCAAGGCCGGGGTCGTGCACCTGACCCGCACGGCCGCGGTGGAGTACGCGAGGTTCGGCATACGCATCAACGCGATCCTGCCTGGCCGGACCCGCACGGCGATGCTGGAGGAGTATTACCGGCTCACTCCGGGGGCCGAGGACGCGGCCTTGGCCTCCGCGCCCATGCGAAGGCTGGGCGCTCCCAGCGAGACAGCCGAGGCGATCGTCTGGCTCTGCTCGGACCGGGCGTCGTATGTCGCGGGCGCGGCCCTCCTCGTTGACGGCGGCCAGCACGCCGGGAGACCCGCGTGACCCGTGTTTGTGCGAGACTTGCAACGGCGAGGCCGCCCGCATCAGGCTCCGATTCTCGGCTCGCACGCGGCGTGAAGGGAGGCGAGCGATGACGGTCACGGCGAAGGCCTTGCGCCTCTACTGGGCGCCCGGTTGATCGAACTGCATCAAGGTGAAGGACCACCTGGCGACTCGTGAAGTCGATTTCGTGAGCATCAACGTCGTCGAGGACTCCTCGGCGATGGCACAGTTGAAGGAGATGGGCGCGCTGGCCCTGCCGGTGCTGGCCCGCGGTGACGAGCACGTCATCGCGCTCGACATGGCGAAGGTTCTCAGCTTCATCGACAGCGAGGAGACCGTGCCCGAGGCGCTCTCCGCCCCCGAGCTGGTGGACCGCGTCGAACAGCTGGTGCCCGCGGCGGTGCGCTTCGCCGGCCAGCTGCCGGCCGCACGCCACGACGAGCCCATCCCGGGGCGGGACCGCACCTACCTGGGGCTGGCCAATCACATCGTGGCCCACGTCGAGATCTTCCTGACCCTCGCGGAGGGCGCCGAGTTCACTCTCGACGGCGTGGACGAGGAGATCCTTCGCGGCCTAGAGCGCCGCATCGTCCCGCCCGCTGATCTCCTCTCCCGGGCCCATGAGGCCACGAGCCGCCTGCGGGACTGGCTGTCGGCCACGACGGCCGCGGAACTCGAGCGGATCGTCGGAACGTTCTTCGGCGACCAGACGGTCCATGCCCTGCTCGCGAGCTGTGCGTACTCGGTCGCCCAGCACACCCGTCAGCTCATGGCGGTGCTGGAGATGCTCGGAATCGAACCGGACGGCCCTGTCGGCAAGGATTCCTACCGGGGCCTGCCGATGCCTTCTGGAGTCTGGGAGTGAGAGACTGGGAATGAGAGGCCCACCCGCGCATGTCCCGGCGACGCCCGAACACTACGACGTGCACTCCTGAACGCTGGAGGCTCGGAGCGGAAGATCCCTACGCGGCAAGGGCAGCCAGGCAGGCCCGGGTGCGTTCCACCTCCTCCGGAGTGCCCGTGGGCGCGGCGGCGATGCTGGTCGCCCCGGCCTCGAAGAAGGCGGCCAGTTGCTCCCCGACCTGTTCCTCGCTGCCGATCACGCACACATCGCCGGGTCCCTCCAGGCCCTCGCGGTCGAGCATCGCCCGGTAGGAGGGAAGCTCGCCGTAGAGGCGAAGGGAGCGGGCCGCCCGCGCTCTGGCGTCCGAACTGTCGCCGGTGACGCACACCGGCAGCCCCACCACCACCTCGGGAGCGCCCCGCCCGGCTGCGGCCGCGGCCTCGTTGATGACAGGAGCGGTCAGGTCCCTGATCGTGTGGGCTCCAACCATCCATGTGATCGTTCCCGATGTCGTCCGGCCGGCCAGCGCGAGCATGCGAGGACCCAGCGCGGCAATGAACACCGGACATGGTGGGGAGTCGATGTCCAACTCGCTGTGCGCGCTCACCCTCTCGCCGGCGACCGAGACGCGGCGCTCGTTCAGCAACGGCAGCAGCGCGTCCAGGTACTCCGACAGGTAGGAGACCGGCCGGTCGAAGCTCAGTCCCCATGACCCTTCCACGAGGATCCGGTGCGACACCCCCAAACCCAGTGCCAGGCGACCGCCCAGGACCCGGTTGACGGTCAGAGCCTGCTGGGCCAGCGCCACCGGATGCCGCGGATGAACCGGCACGACCGCGGTGCCCACACGGATGTCGGCGCCGCTGCCGGCCACCGCAAGGGCGGTCAGCGCGTCGCTGCCCCGGCCGTTGGGCACCCAGTAGCCGCTGAATCCCTCCCGGCTCGTCCTGTCGATGTTGGCCCGTATGGCCTCGAGGGACCGATCGAAGCCGATTATCGAGATGTCCATCGACTAGAACCCCCAGTGTCTGCGGCCGATGGGCCGAGACTGCTTGCGTAAGGAGACGATGCTATGGGCGAACGGCGACCGGGGGCGGGCGACGCCGGCCGAGACCCGGCGGAGGTGGCTGCGGACGTGGCGCTGCTCATGGCGGAGCGGGCCGTCCTCGGCACGCTCTACCGCTATGGCCACAGCATCGACTACGGGCTGGAGCAGGACTGGCTCGACTGCTTCGCCCCCGACGGAGCCTTCGACGTGCGGTACAGGGTCGGGGTTAAGCCGAGCCGGCGCTATGAGGGCCGCGACGCTCTGGCCGGCTTCATTGCCGCTCACACTCGTGCCCCCCAGCGCTGGCACAAGCACCTGCTCTTCGAGCCTGTCATCGAGGTGGAGGGCGAGAGAGCGCGAGTGTGCAGCTACTTCGCCCGCTTCGACGCCAGCGACGACGGGACCACGTTCGTTCGCGCCTTCGGCCGCTACCTCGACCAACTGGCGAGGGGCCCCGACGGCGGGTGGCGCTTCGCCGAGCGCATCGCCGAGGTGGAGGCGGTGGCCGCCGGCCCGGCCGATCAGGGCTGATCGAGGCTGCCGACGACGGAAGAGGCGGCCAGCGCGAAATGACAAAACCCGACGCTACAGCAGGCAGAAAAACTTTGACATGCGACGATCGCGGTGTTCAGCATCTCGGTTCTCCCGTCTTGGAGAGAGTAGCAACACCAATGACAACAAAGCCCAGATGGACACGTTACGTGGCAACCATCGCCGCGACGGTGGCGATGATGGCCGCGTTGATGACATCGCCGGCACGGCTGCGGTGATCGCCGTCGGAAACGCCGTCAACGCGCACGCACAGTCGCCCGCCACCCCACAGTCGCCCGCTCCCCAGCCGCGGCCCAGGCCGAGACCCCGCCCCGGGTGCACCCGACCCGGATGCCGCTAATACAGAACGCTACTCTGACGGCTTGGTTTCGGCCTGCCCGCTGGCCCGACGGGCGCCATATCAGCATCCTCGATGACCGGGTAGCGACCGTGCTGGTGACCGTTCACCTGGTCGCGATGTCTGCGGGAGTCGCGGTTGGGGGTGCTACGCGTATGTTCGGGACGGCCGGCGGCTGGCCCACAGTAGCCGTCGGCGTCGTGGCCGCGGTTGGTGTCTGGCTGTGGGCGCGTCGTCGGCTGGCGGGCGTCTCGGGCGTCGAACGCGGGCTGCGCTGGGGTGACGGGCGTCACGTCAACGCCCGATGCGATCCGGTCGCCCACTACGCGGGCTACATGACCTGCGGTGCAGCCGCGTCGGTGGCCCTGTACGCCGGTGGCGCCCAAACCGGCCGCATCGAGGCCGCAACAGCGCTCATGCCCATCTTGGTGCTCGCGCTCGTCGGCGGGGTCGCCGTGTGGGCGGTGGGACTGCGCATGCATTCGCTGGCCCGTCGTGCGGACGTGGCAAGCCCACAGGCACAAACGCAAGCGGCGCCAGCTCTGCACCACTTGCGGTAGGGGAAGGAGCCGCTGCTGATGGTGAACGGTCACACGTTGGGGCTGTTTGACGAGGTCCGCTGGAACGACGGTACCCCCGCCAGTCTTCCGACAGGACCGCCTAGCGTTGATGCTGTATGTCACAGCGATGCTGCTCCTCAACGCTGTGACCGTGCTCGCATTTGCTGTCCATCATCATGGTGCCCGTCGGTGCCTCGCTGCCTGGTGGCCAATACGCGCCGCCCCGGGAAGAGGCGCGTCGCTGGCGGGCCCGTGGTCATTATGCGCCGTGGGGGCGCTCGGCGCGCAGCTCGTTCTTGGCGATCTTGCCGACCGGCGTGCGGGGCAGGGAGTCAGTGAACTCGATCGACTTGGGCGTCTTGTACGAGCCGATCCTCTCCCGGCAGAAGGCCAGCAGCTCGGACTCCGTCACCGTGGCGTCCGGCCTGGCCACGACCACTGCATGGACCGCCTCGCCCCACCGCTCGTGGGGCAGGCCGATCACCGCGGCCTCGCCCACAGCGGGATGCTCGGCCAGCACGTTCTCAACCTCGATGGGGTAGACGTTGAAGCCCCCGCTTATGACCACGTCCTTGCTCCGCCCCACGACCCGCACGTACCCCCGGTCGTCTCTCACTCCAAGGTCGCCGGTCCAGCAGGAGCCGTCGCGCAGCGCCTCGGCGCTGGCTTCGGGCGCCCGCCAGTACCCGCTGAACAGCTCGTTGCTGCGCACGACCAGCTCGCCCGTCACACCGTCGGGCACGGCTCCACCCGCCTCGTCGACGATGCGCACCTCCACGCCGGGCACCTCCCGGCCGACGGAGTCGAGGAGTCCGGCCCGGTGCTCGTCGGGGCCGAGATGCAGCGCCACGGCCACCTCGGTTCCGCCGTAGACCTGGTGGAGGTCGACGTTCCGGAACGCCTCCATAACCCGTGCGATCAGGTCGGGCGTCGAGGGCGCGCCTCCGTAGGCGAACGTCTTCAGCGTCGAGAGGTCGTACCCGGCGGCCCCCTCGGCGAGCAGCATCTGGAACATGGTCGGCGACAGCAGACTCGTGGTGGCTCGTTCCCGCTCCGCCAGCCGGTAGAAGATCCCCGGATCGAAGCGCGGGGCGATGATGGTGGTGCCCGACGAGAAGCCGTGCTGGGCGACCATCCGGTGGCCGGGCGCGACGGCCATCGGGCGCACGAAGAGGTGGCGGTCGAAGCCGGTCAGGCCCTGGTACAGCATGGTCCGCGGGCCGCAGGCGGCCAGGGAGCGGTGCGGGATGACAACGCCCTTGGGAACACCGGTTGTGCCCCCGGTGAAGCAGATGGTGGCAGCCGCCTCCGGGTTGGGGCGTCGGCCGGTGTGGTTCGGGCTGGCGGAAGCCAGCAGGCGCTCATATCCGAGGGGGACTTCGCTGCCGACACGGACCACCGGGCACGAGGCGGCCGCGGCCAGCTCGGCGGCCAGCTTGGCGTGGGCCCCGTCGCAGAAGATCACCCGGGGCTCGATCTGCTCGACGATGGCGGACAGCTCGCCCGGCGCGAGCCTCTGGTTGAGCGGCGCGGCGATGACCCCCGCCGCGGCCGTGGCGTGGAAGTACTCGTAGTACTCGAGGCAGTTCTCGGCCAGCATCGAGGCCCGGTCGCCGGGGGCCAGCCCCAGCCCGTCGCTCAGGGCGTTGGCCAGCCTCAGCACCCTGTCGTGCAGTGCCCTCCAGGTGAGCCGGCGCTCGCCGTCGACCACCGCCTCCGAATGGGGGTGCTTGCGGGCGTTGGCGGCCGCGATGTCGCCGACCACCGACACGTCCGAGGATGCCAGCGTCAAGCCGTGGCTCCCCCGTCGACGGCCAGCACCGCCCCGTTGACGTACCGGGCCTCCGAGCTGCACAGGAAGCTGACAACTGCGGCCAGCTCCTCGGGGCGGCCGTACTCGCCGAGAGGGGGCGCCCGGTCGATCATGGCCTTGACCCTGGGATCATCCAGGCGGCTGAGCACCTCCTCGGAGGCGGTGACACCCGGAGACACGGCATTGACCCGGATGCCGCGGTCCGCGAGCGACACCGCCATGGCCTTGGTCAGCCCCACCACGCCGGCCTTCGAGGCCACATAGGCGTCGCTGCCCGGGACCGCCCGATGAGCGGCGTTGGTGGCCACGTTCACGATCACTGATCCAGAAGGCATCAGCGGGACCAGGCTGCGGCTCATCAGGAAAGGGCCGGTCAGGTTGACGGCCAGGGTGAGGTCCCAAGCTTTGCGGCTCATGTCCACCACGCTGCCCTCGCGCAGCGCCACGCCCGCGTTGTTGACCAGCACGTCGACGTGGCCGTGGACCGACTGGAGCCACTGGGCAACCGCCTCTACCTGGTCCTGTTTGGAGACGTCGGCCGCCCGCCCGTCGGCCCGCCTCCCGGCCTCGATGATGGCCGACACCGCGCCCGCCAGCAGGTCGGCATCCCGGTCGACCAGAACGACCGCGTCCCCCTGCTGGGCGAACCTGTCGGCCATGGCCCGGCCCAGCCCGGCCGCGGCGCCGGTGACGACGCACACTCTGGGGCGCATGCTCAACGTGGGCCTCTTCTTAGCTGCATCGCGGTCAGTCGGCCATTCCCCCGCCCAGGCTGAGCGAAGTGCCGTGGATGAGGCTTCCCGCCTCTGAGACCAGGAAGGCCACAACACCGGCCACCTCGTCGACCACCGTGGCCCGGCCCAGACTCACCCGGGCGAAAGCGTCGTCGAGGCTGGCGAAGCCCCGGGACCGCGGATCCGAGAAGGCTCGTACCGTGCGGTCCGAGACCATTATCCCCGGGCACACGCCCGCGACGGTAACGCCGCGGGGGCCGTCGGCAGCGGCCCGGACCTGGGCCCCGTCGCCAATGTCGGACACCACCGCCTCGGCCCGCACGCGCCAGCGGCGCCGTAGAGAGGCAACCGTGATGGCGGCCGCCTCCGGCGATATGTCGAGGACGGCGACGTCTGTGCCCTGCTCGGCCAGCCGCGCGCAGATGGCCGCGCCGAGCCCGTCCCCTCCGCCTCCCGTGACCAGCGCCCGCTTGCCGTCTAGGCGGAGCAGCTCGGCCGCGGCCGTCTGCTCGCGGTCTAGAGGCAGCCGGTCGAGGCCGTACCGCTGCACCACTTCGTCCGGCACCGCGGACAGGTCGAGCCCCATGGGGCCGGCTCAGCTGCTCTCGGCTCGAATGGCGCCCGTCGGGCAGGCGTCCACGACGTCTCGCATCAGCGATCGCAAGTCGTCCGGCGGCGAGTCGTCGAGCAGCACTACCAGGCCCTCGTCGTGGTCCTGCTCGAACCAGTCGGGCGCGAGGCGCACGCAGTTGCCGGCACCGGTGCAGGTCTTGCGGTCCACAGTCAGCTTCATCCAGTCCTCCGCTCGGCCGCCTCGGCGGGCGTGAAACAGGTGAGAGGTCCTCGCTCCCGTAGGAAGCAATTCCGGCTCTTGTTCGCTGCGCTCACGGGCCGCTCGGGCCACGGCCTCGCTCGGTGCCCCTCCAACGCCCGGATCATATTCGCTCCATCCGCTCGGCCTCTAGGCGGCCGTCCAGCCTCCGTCGACCGGCAGTATCGCGCCGTTCACGAAGCTGGCCCGGTCCGAGGCCAGGAACGCGGCCGCGGCCGCGATCTCATCGGGTTCGCCGTGGCGCGGCTTGGTGGCGTGGGCCAGCCGGTACCGCTGGGCTCCGAACGGGTCCCGCGGATCGCCGCGGGTGGCGATGCCGGTGGACACGCCGCCGGGGCATATGGCGTTGCAGCGGATGCCGTCCTCGACGTGGGTGAAGGCGATGCTGCGGGTCAGGCCCACCAGGGCGTGCTTGCTGGCGGTGTAGGCCGTCCCGGCCCGGCCCCCGAGCAGCCCAGCGATGGAGGCGATGTTGACGATCGCCCCCCGGCGGTTGGCGATCATGTCGGGCAGAACCGCCTGGCACAGCAGGAACGGCGCGGTGACGTTCACCGCGAAGACTGCCTCCCACTGGGCCACCGAGACGCTCATCGGGGGCCGCAGCGCGTCCATCACGCCCGCGTTGTTGACCAAGACATCTACGGGCCCGAGCTCATCGCGGGCCTGGGCCGCGGCCGCGGCTATGTCGTCGGGCGCCCGCAGGTCGGCAGTCACCGCGACGGCCCGCCCCCCGGCGCTGGCGATCGCTTCGACGGTCGTAACGGCCCCCGGCTCGTCGATGTCGACCACGGCCACCGCGGCCCCCTCGGCCGCGAACCGCCCGCAGATGGCCCGGCCGATGCCGCTGGCCCCGCCGGTGACGATGGCGACCCTGCCGTCAAGGACAGTCATCTCGGGCCGATCCCGTTCGAAGACTCCACGGCACGCTTCACCGGCGGATCGACTCTCACCACTCGACCGGCAATTCGTCCACACCGAAGAGCGAACTGCTCTCGCGGAAGCTCAGGGACTCGAACGGCACGGCCAACCGCAAGCTCTCGAAACGGTCGAACAGCCTCGGGTAGGCGAGCTGCAGCAGCATCCGGGCCACAGCTTGGCCCAGGCACTGGTGGATGCCGCTGCCGAACGCCAGGTGGCGCACGGCGTTGCGATCCACGTCGAGGGAGTCGGCCGAATCAAACACCGCAGCGTCGCGGTTGGCCGAGTTCAACAGGACGAGCACGCCCTCGCCGGCCCGGATGGTCTGGCCCCCGATGACGGTGTCGGCCGTGCAGGCCCGCCGGTCGCTCTGGATCAGGGTGATGTACCTCAGCAGCTCCTCAACCGCGCTGCGCCACCCCGATGGCTCGGCCTTCAGCCTGGCGAGCTGGTCGGGATGCTCCATCAGCGTGAGGGTTCCCAGCGCGATCATCTGTTTGGTGGTGTCGAATCCGCCGATCAGCAGGATGTGCAGGATGGTGGCGGCCTCCTCGGGGCTGAGCAGGCCCGTGCGCACATGGTCGTTGACCAGCCGCGAGCTCATATCGTCGCGGGGCTCCTTGAGGCGGTTGTCGACCAGCTCGGCGAAGTAGCTCCGCAGGCCTTCCTCGGCTCCGTAAACCGAGGCGGCCGGCGAGGCCGGGGAGAACCGCACGGTCAGACGCTCCTGGAAGAACTCGGCGTCGGAATAGGGGGCGCCGAGCAGGCGGCAGGTGAAGCGGGCCGGCACCGGCGCGCCCAGCACCTTGAGCAGGTCGACGGGAGCGTCCATGCGCTCCATGGCGTCTATCAGGTCGCCCACGATCGCCTCGGCGTCGGGGCGCAGCGACTCGATGGCCTTGACGGTGAACTCCCGCAGTACCGCGGCGCGGTGCTGGGTGTGCAGCGGCGGGTCGATCATGGTGAGCAGAAGAGACTTCTTGGTGGCTGCATCGGCCTCCCCCAGCGTCGGGTATCCCGGGGCCAGGGGCGAGGACGCGAAGGTCTGGTGATCCCTGAGGACCTCGCGCACCGCGTCGTAGCCCACGATGGCCCAGGCCTCGCGCCCGTCCCACAGTTTGATCCGGTGCAGGGGCCGCTGGGCCCGCCAGCGCCCGAGCGCTACCGGCGGGTCGAGCTTCGACTCCCTCGGTATCGGATAGGTGGATGCCTCCTCGCCAGCCTGCACGGCGACATCCGCGACGTCAGTCATGCCCTTCAGCCTCCTTGGTCGCTGCCGTCCGTCGCTCGTGGGAGCTCCTCACCGAATGCCACTCGGCCAGCACGGTGAGCGCATTCGGGAATCCCGAGTAAACGACCTGCATCACCAGCGCGTCCTGGATCTTGTCGGGGTCCATCCCGGCCTGCAGGGCCCCGTGCAGGTAGGAGCGAAGCTGCAGGACGTGCCCGCCGGCCCCCAGCGCAGAGAGGGCCACCAGCATCTGCTCGTCGAAGCTCAGGTGGGAGTCGTCCCACACCTGGCCGAACACGAACGTGTCCGACCATTCCCTCAGCCGGGGGTCGATGGCGCCCAGGGCCGCCATGAGGCCTTCGGACTTCTTGCCCTGGGCCCGCTCGCGCCGGACCCGGCCGGCGGCGGCTATCTCGTCGAGGCGGTCGGCCATGGCAGCTCCAGCTGGTCGCGAATCATGATCATAGTTGTCCGATCTGCCATGTCTCGCAGCAGGCGCGGGTAGGTGTCAACTCCTCGCGGTGCGGCGTGGTGGCTCCCGCTCTTGTTCGCTGCGCTCACAGGCCGCTCGGGCCATGGCCTCGCTGAGCGCCTCGCCAGAATCCTCATGAATCGCCGCCTACCTGCTCGGCCTCTCAGCCTGAATCCACCGACGGGTTTGTGGGATCGACGGTTGGGGCCGGTTGGCCGCTGGGCTGGTGCGTGTGTGCGGGCCGGCGCGTTTTGGGGCGTGCGAAACTGGAGTGGGGGGCTGGTGCGGGTTGGTGGCGCTGGGGGTACTTGTTGGCTGCGCCGGGCCGGGCCGGCCGGTCAGATGAGCAGGGGCAGGTTGCGGATCCGGTTGAGGGCGGTGGTGAAGGCCGTGGCCCATGGCCAGTTGAGCGGCAGGCGCAGTCTGTGTCGGCCGCTGTGGTTGACGAGGCGGCCGGGCACGGTGAGGAGCCGGTTGCGGATGGTGGCCGCGACGGTGAGCTGCGCTGTGGGGTGGGCGCGGCCGAGGCGGGCGGTCCAGCGGGCGAGGTTGTGGGCGAGCACGCAGCAGGCGAGCCAGGCGCCGTTGGCGGGGAACTGTCCTGAGGGGCAGCGGCTGAGCCCGGAGTTTTCTTTGAGGTCGCGAATGGCGAGTTCGACGGTGGCGTGGCCGCGGTGGTAGGCGTCGGCGGCGACGGTGTCGAGGTCGGCTCGGTCGGTGACGAAGCAGTGGTGGCGCCAGTTGGGCCACAGCTGGGCTTGGGCGCCGAGCAGGCGGGTGCGGCGCACGACGAGCCGCAGCTTGGCCCGCTCGCCGTCGGGGCCGCGGAGCTTGTCGCCGCGGCGGCCGGGGTCGATGGTGGTCTCAGCGACCTGGGCCTGCGCGCCGCGGGTGTAGGCGATCGCCTGCCAGGCGTCTTCGCCGATGGCCGCTACAGCTGCTTTGACCTTGGCGTTCTGTGGGATCGTGATCGAGTAGGACGCGTTGTGGGCCCCGATGTCTGCGATCATCCCATAGGAGAAGAACCCCGCGTCGGCGCGCACCGCGACCGCCGCGTCCGGCGCCAGGCGCCGCACCCGGGCCAGGGCCTCGCGCGCGAAATGCTCGTTGGCGCGCTGCGACGATCCCGACCGCATCCGAGAGTGCAGCACCTCGCCGGTGTCTGATCGCACCGCCACCAGCGGGTGATAGCCCAACACTCCGGTGTGGCCGTACGCGGCGCCGTGCTTGGCCTTGCCGCACACCTCGCAGATCGTGGAGTCCAAATCCACGGTCATCTCCGCGGCAACCGGCGCGGCGCCCACAGACCACGCCCGCACCAGCGCCTGCTCGGCCGCCTTGTCGAGCTGGCGCACATGCCCGAACCTGAACGACCGCAAGAACGACCCCACAGTCGACGGTGCCATCACCCGAAACGGCAGCACCGCCTGCGACGCCGCGGCCCGCAGACGGCCGGTGTCGTCGATGCAGCGGCCGCCCACCAGCATCGACGCCACCAAAGTCAACACCTTGCGGCCCGCTCCCGAGCCCGCCGAGCCCGGCGGGCGCACCGTCTCGTCGATCAGCGACTCCAACCCAAGGCGATCCATCACCGTGCCCGCCAGCAACAACCCCGCATCGGCCACCAAAGAAGCGTCGTCGAACACTGCCTCCAACCCGTCGATCCCGCCCGCTATGCTCCTCACAGGAAGTGCCTCCTCACGCAGCTGGAATAACTGTCGTTATTAACAGTATTCTGCCACGTCAGGAGGCATTTCTGGTGGATGCTCCAACCCCACAAACCCCACCGCGCCGGTGGATCCAGGCTCAGCGGACGAAAGACTTGCCGCCGTCGAGGGGGATGCTGGTGCCGGTGATGAAGCCCGCGTCCGGTCCTACGAGGAAGGCGACCGCCCGGCCGATGTCGGTTTCGGGGTCTCCCACCCGTCCGAGCGCGGTCGCATCCCGAGTCCGGGCGTAGGCCTCAGGCTCCTCTCGCTGCATGCGCTCGAGCTCGGGCGACGTGGCGAAGGGAAGGATCACGATGACGCGTATGCCATCGGGACCCCACTCCATGGCCGCGGTGCGGCTGAGGGCTCGAATGGCCTCCTTGGCCGCCGCGTAGGCGCCGTATCCCATCGGGTCGGGTCGCACCCCGACCCGGCTTCCGACGTTGATGATCACCCCTGCGCCCTTCAGGTGGGGATGGGCGGCCCGCATGAACCTGAGCGTGGCCAGCGGACCCGACTCCCAGGCGGCCTGGGCGTCGTGGTCGGTTGTCTCCAGCAGCCGGCCCCGGGGGATGTGTTGGGCGTTGTTGACGAGGATGTCGAGCCGGCCGAAGGCCTCGAGGGTCGTGTTGAGCGCCGATTCGATGTCTTCTGGGCGGGTCACGTCGCCCTCGATGGCCAGTGCGGTCCCTCCCCGGTCGGCGATCTCGGCCGCCACTCGCACCACCTTCGCCCCGGTGCGCCCCATGAGTGCCACCGCGGCACCCTCCGCCGCCAGGGCGAGGGCGATGCCCCGGCCGACGCCCTGCCCGGAGCCGGTGACGATGGCGGCCTTGCCCTTGAGCTTCACGCCGGGCTCCCGGGTGCGGGCGGAGCGGGGGCGGGGCGCGTGGGGTTCGTCATCGCAGTTCCAGGTCTCCGGCGAGTCGGTCGAGGGTGTCGAGCTTGTCCTCCACGCCGGCCGCGCCCCGCCACTCCCGGTTGGTGGGAAGGGTGAGGTGTTCGAACCCCTCGTCGCGGTAGCGGGCGGCGTTGCGGGCGTCGAGGTCGCCGTTCATGCGGATGTAGTGGGCGAAGGGCTCAGAGGCGCGGTTCGCATCGACCCGGGCCTGCTCGATCCGCCGGCGGAACTCGACCATCTCGGTCAGGGTGCCGGTGGCGGTGCTGTACCAACCGTCGCCGAGGCGGCCGGCCCGCCGCAGCGCCGGGGGCGAGTGCCCGCCCATCACGATGGGGATCGGCGGGTCCTGCGCCGGCCCGTGCCTGACCTCTGCGAAGCGGTAGAAGTCCCCGGAGTGGGCGAAGGCCTCGCCGGACCACAGCCGTCGGAGGATTCCGATGATCTCGTCCATGCGGGCGCCCCGGGCGTCGAAGTCCTCGCCGACGATCTCGAACTCCTCGCGGTTCCAGCCCGCGCCGATGCCGAGGATGGCCCGGCCCCCCGACACGGCGTGCAGTGTGGCCACGGCCCGGGCGGTCACGAACGGGTTGCGCATGGGCAGGACGTACACCCCCGTGGCCAGATGGATCTGCCCGGTCATGGCGGCCAGATGGCCCAGCGCCACCCAGGGGTCGCTGAGCGGGGTCTCGGCGGGCCACACCTCCTGGGCCGACCCGGTCGGCGAGTACGGGTAGGCGCTCTCGAACCGGGCCGGGCGGATCAGGTGCTCGCCCAGCCAAACCGCCTCGAAGCCGAGCTCGTCGGCCCGGGGCACCAGCCGCACCATGTGCTGCACCGGCGTGCCGAACAGGTTGATAGAGAACCTCAGCGGGGGCTCCTTCTATGATCATGATTGTCATTGACGATTGTAGTAGTCTCAGTCGATCTGCACCGGACCGGGGCGGTCTCTCGAAGTAGTCCGGCGGCATGTGACCGCGACACGCGAGGATGTAGACCATGGACATGGCCCGGGCGGTCATCCAGACGGCTGTCGGGAAGTACGAGATGCGGGAGGTCCCGATCCCCGATCCGGGCCCGGACGGCGCGGTGCTGCGGGTGGAGGCGAACGGGCTGTGCGGGAGCGACATCGAGGTCTTCCGGGGAATCCTGGCTCCAGCGGCGCTGCCGCTGGCGCCGGGGCACGAGGCCCTGGGAGTCATAGAGCGGATCGGGGCCGACGCGGCCCGGGCCTGGCAGCTGGATGAGGGCGACCGGGTGGCGGTGCACTCCCATCTGAGGTGCGGTCGGTGCCGGGGCTGCCACGCCGGCAAGCGCTGCCGGGCCCCGTTCAAGGGCTACGCCCGGGTCTACGGCTGGCTCCACCCGGACACCCCGCCGAGGCTCTGGGGCGGGATGGCCACCCATCTGTACTTGGCGCCGGAGGCCATGTTGGTGCCCATGGACCGGGACGGGCCCCTGGGCCCGGCGGCCTTCTTCACCGCCATGGCCAACGCGATCGATTGGACTCAGGACGTCGGCGGGGTCGAGCCGTCGGACCGGGTCGCCATCTTCGGCCCCGGAGCCAGGGGCCTGGCCTGCATCATCGCGGCCCGCCAGGCCGGTGCGACGTCTATCGCGGTCGTCGGCCTGGAGGGGGACCGCCGCCGCCTCGAGGTGGCCCGGGCCTTGGGTGCGGCCACCCTGGTGTCCGACGGAGGCAGCAACGTCGAGGCGCTGACGCAGGCGCTCGACGGTCCACCGACGCTCGTCATCGACGTCACCCCGGTGTCCACCGCGGTGGTGACTGAGGCTCTGCACGCCTTGGACCTCGGCGGCCGACTCGTGCTCGCCGGGCTCAAGGGTGATGTCACCGCCGACTTCCCGGTCGATCTCGTTATCCACAAGCAGCTCAGGGTGCTTAGCGGGTACGGCAAGAGTCTGGAGGCGATGGAGGCCGGGATCCGCATCATCGAGTCGGGTCAGTGGCCAATAGATCAAATCACCACCCACCGCTTCGGGCTCGATGAGTCCGAGCAGGCCATCGAGGCGGCCGAGGCCGGCGGCGAGGTCGTCCAGGCCCGGATCGAGCCCTGAGTCAGAGTCGGCGCTCCGGTGTCGTGACCTTCGACTCCCCCGCCATTCTCGACCGCTGACCGTGTTCGACCCCCCGACCGTGTTTGACTCCCCCACCAGCCTGATCGCCGAGTACGCGGCGGGGCTCGACCCGGCCCTGATCGGTGAGGGGGCCTCGCACGCCATGCGGAACCGTCTGGTGGACGCGGTCGGCTGCGCGCTCGGAGCTTTCGACGGACCGCCCTGCGTGGCCGCCCGCTCCATCGCGGCCACGGCCACCGCCCATCCAGGCGCTTCGGTGATAGGGCTGGCGGAGCCGTCAACGCCGGAGTTGGCCGCCTTCGCCAACGGGTGCATGGTCCGCTACCTCGACTTCAACGACACCTACCACACTGAGGGCGGCGGCCATCCCAGCGACATGGCGCCGGCCGTGCTGGCCGCGGCCGAGATCGGCGGTCGGTCCGGGCGCGACGTCCTGGCGGGGCTCCACGTCTCCTACGAGGTGTTCGCGGCCCTGGCCGACGCGGTGCCGATGAGAGATCGGGGCTGGGACTACGGGGCGTTCCTGGCCATCGCCACCGCGGCCGGGACGGGCCGGGTGCTGGGACTCGATGCCGAGCAGCTGGCCAACGCGGTGTCGCTGGCGGTCACGCCCAACATGCCGCTGTTCGTGACCCGCACCGGCGAGCTGTCCAACTGGAAGGGCTGCGCCTCTGCCTACGCGGCCATGGCCGCCCTGTTCGCGGCCCGGCTGGCCGCGGCCGGCGTCACCGGCCCGCCCCGGCCCTTCGAGGGAAAGTTCGGGCTGTGGGAGCAGGCGACCGGGCCCTTCGACCTGGGTGGCCTGGGCTCGCCGGTGAACGGGCTGAGCGCGGTGGAGCGCACCAGCTGCAAGCTCAACCCGTCGGACTTCGAGACCCAGATCCCCGCCGAGGTGTTCACCGGCCTGCACGCCGAAGGAGTCCGACCCGGCGACATAGAGGCCATCGACGTCTCGACCTACTACGTCGCCTGGGATCTGATCGGAGGGGGCCAGGGCGACCACGACGAGAAGTGGGATCCCAAGCGGAGGGAGACCGCCGATCACAGCCTCCCCTACGTCATCGCGGTCGCTCTGACCGACGGTGAGGTGACCAAGGCGTCGTTCGCTCCCGACCGGGTCGGCGACCACGCCCTCAGGCCGCTGATGAGCCGCATAACCGTGGCCGAGGATCCCGAGATCACCCGCACCTGGACGGCGAGACCGGCCTACGACTTCGCAGTGAGCCTGCGCGACGGCCGGTCGCGGCGCATCCGTGTGGACCATCCCCGGGGCCACTTCCACCGGCCGCTGAGAGATGGGGACTTCGACGACAAGTTCCTCGCCAACGCGGCCGCCGCCGTCGACCCGGACACCTCCCACGAACTCCTCTCCACGCTTCGTGGGATCGACGAGCTCGAGAGCCTGGCCGCGCTGATGGGCATCCTCCGGAGCGTGGGATCGCCGCGGGGCGAACGCCATGAGTGACGATCGCGCCGATCCAGACGGACGCGCCGATCCAGGCCCCGACTCCGAAGCCGCAGGCGGGAGCCTCCCACTGCTGGGCAAGGTGGCACTGGTCACCGGGTGCAGCCGGCCCGCCGGGATCGGCCGGGCCATCGCACTGGGCCTGGCCCGAGCCGGGGCCGACGTGGCCGTGACCGCCCGCGACCGGCCGCGGCCCGACGGCGATCCGCTCGACGCGCTGGCCGCCGAGATCGCCCGGGCCGGACGGGCCGCCCTGGCCGTCCGCGGCGATGTGGGCGTCAAGGCCGACGCCGACCGGATGGTCCAAGAGGCAGTGGAGCAACTGGGGCGGGTGGACGTGCTGGTCAACAACGCGGCCGCGCCCCACGGCGCCGACCGGGGTCCGACCTGGGAGGTGCCCGAGGAGGCCTTCGACGAGGTGATCAGGGTGAACGCCAAGGGCGTGTTCCTCATGAGTGCAGCGGTCGTGCGCCACCTGCTCGCCCGGGGCGCGCTCGGACGGATCGTGAACATCGGGTCGGGCGTGGCCCGCCGGGGCATGCCCAACCGGGCCGCCTACAGCGCGTCCAAGTCGGCCGTGGCCAGCCTGACCCAGTCCATGGCCACTGAGCTCGGACCCCACGGCATCGCCGTCAACACCGTCCACCCCGGCTACATCTCGACCGGCCGCAGCACACCGGGGGGCTGGGAGCGGCTCCAGGAGGCCAGCCGCGGCGCCGGCCTCGGCCTGAAGGTTCCGATGGACCGGATGGGCGAGCCCGCCGACGTGGCCCGGGTGGTGGTGTTCCTGGCCGGGCCGGCCAGCGACTACGTGACCGGGCAGGCCATCAACGTAGACGGCGGCCTGATGATGAACTGAGAGCCGGCGCGCCTGCTCCGGCGGGCTGCGCCTCGCGAACGGCGCTCACTTCCAGATGCACACCTTCGTGCTGCAATATCTGGGGAAGGACCTCCAACAGGTCGTCGGCGTGGGGGGTGCCCCCCAGGTCGAACAGCTGTATCAGACTCTCCGGCGACTCGCCCGTCATGGCGCCGAGCTGCTCGAACCCGACGGTGGCGTTGATGTAGTCGCGCAGGACGACCCTGGCGACCCCGACCTCGCCTGCGAGCAGGCACTGGACTCCCTCCTGCAGGAGGGAGTCCCGAAACGCTGGATCGCGACGGGCTCGGGCTTGCGCAGTCTCTCTGTGATCACGGGTGAGCGCCATGTCAGACCTCCTCGCGTTTGTGTCGCCTGTACTCTCGCCAGAGTTCACGGGCCTTCTCGATGTCTGGGTGCCGACGGGCCTCCGTGCCCCCTGCAGGCATTCTTGGGACTCGAACCCTTGTTGTGCCGCTTTGTGCCATGATGCGCCTTGGCGTGCCTATAACCAGAGGTCAAAGTATCTGAACCTATGAGTCTCGTTGCTTCGCCGCGTGTCTCGCCGTACCGTGAATGTTACACACCCCAGCCGTCATCGGAGTCGCAGCATCCACTCGCGGAACGCTACGTACTCCGTGCTGCTATTGCCCAGATAGCCGTTGCCCCAGCCGATGGGGAGGACGCGTCGAGCCCGACCCGAGCCAGCGCGAACCACCCGATCTCGAACAGGACCGATCCCGATCTGGCAGATCGGGATCGAAGCCACTTCGAGCGGTCCGCCCCCCTCGGTTGACCGGAAGCCGATCCGAGCCATGCGAGCAGTCCGCCCCCGCGGTTGACCGGCCCGACCTGCGGACAACCCGAGCCGAGCTTCGTCGTGTCGGAGTCGCGTTGTATCAGCCCTGTTTGGAGCGCTTCGTTGTCAATGGATGCACCAGCCCGACGTGGCGGCGGCTAGCAGGCCCGGTGTTGCTGTGCCACCTTGCGAGGTGCTCATGTCGATCCGGCACAGGGCGGGTCGAGGAGACAGCTTCTTTTAAGCGTATAGTTGTATACGGTTTATGAAAGTTCCGGCTCCGTCGCTCGCGCCGATCCTGCGCTCGGATGCGCAGGGCCGCATCCTGGCGCGGGTGCTCGCCGATCCGGAGAAGGGCTACAGCTTGTCGGACTTGGTCACCTGGTCGAAGACCTCCATGCCCACGGTCACACGCGAGGTCCGGCGAGCCGAGGAGGCTGGCATAGTGGTCACGGAGAAGGTCGGCCCCATCCGGTTTGTGCGCGCCGGGGTTGACCATCCTCTGTGCAGCTCCGTGCGTCGGATCATCCTTGCCACCTACGGCCCGCCGATCGTGGTGGCTGAGGAGTTCGCAGACGTGGAGGGCGCTGATGCCGTCCTGCTGTTCGGCTCATGGGCCGCACGGTATGCGGGCGAGCCCGGCCGAGCGCCCAACGATGTTGACGTGCTCGTGGTCGGCAGCGCCGACCGCGATGTCGTGGACGAGGCCGCGGAACGAGTCGAGCGACGGATCGGCATGCCGGTGCAGGCCACCGTGCGGACTCGCTTGCAGTGGGAATCTGGCCGAGAGAGTTTCATCCGCGAGATCAAGTCGCGAACGATGGTGCCCGTCCTCGCGGACGTCGAACAGCCATTCACCCCCGAACTTGGTGCGCTTGAGTCTGAAGGAGGCAATGCCCGGTGAGCTGGGCGCGCGGACGCGCAGATGTGGAGCAGTTGATCACCGACGGCGAGCTAGAGCGGGTGAGGCCCTCTGTCGAGGTGGCGGCCCGCCTGCTTGCGGATGCCAGCGCGCACGTCAGCCTCGCTTCGAAAGGCATTGAAGAGGATCCCGCCGGTGCACTTCAGCTTTGCTACGACGCCGCCCGCAAGGCGGCGACCGCTCTCCTCGCGGCGCAGGGGCTGCGAGCCACGACCCGAGGGGGCCACATCGCTGTGATTGATGCCGTCCGCGTCCAGTTCAACGATGGGGGCGGGATGGCGATCTTCGGGCGCTTGCACGCTCTGCGTCGACGTCGCAACCGCACCGAGTATCCCGACGATGAGTCGCCGGGCGTCAACGACGATGACGCCCGCAGGGCGCTCGACACCGCCCGAGCTGCACTCCAGGCCGCCGAGCGACTACTCGGCAGCGGGCGTCTGGAGATCTTCGACTAGAACCCCAGAATCATCAAGGGTCAGCCAGTCCCCGCAGTCGCATAGCTCGCTCCACCAAGCGGCCCCCGTCAACCGGACACGCCCCCACACGCGTGAAACGCCGCCAGGCATGCTGCGGCTGGGGGTGGTTCGGGTGAGCACGCCCCCACACGCGTGAAACGCCGCCGAACGCGCCTCTGAGGGGCCGACCAAGCCCCGACAGCGCTGCGACCAGGCCGGGGCGAGCTCCACAGCTCCGTGATGTCGATTCGCTTCTTGCGCCCTCGGAGTGTCTCCACGCCCCCCAGACGAACGAACAAGGCACCGTCGGCGCACCTACTGTCAGCACAGTCGGCGCACCTACTTGCGGCATTCAGAGTTGATAGTTTGAGTGATAACAAATTCTGAACGTGCAAGCATAAGACCAGTTCGAAAGCTATTTTCTGGGTCTTCAATAGTGCCCCCGGCAAGCAGGATGACCAACGCGTTCCGGTCCCGGCCGAGGTAGATCCCGTAGCCGGGTCCGAAGTGTCGGCGACACTCCAACAGGCCGCCGCCGACGCCCTTGGTGTTCGAGAAGTTCCCGTCCGCGATACGGGCAAGGGCAACCTCCACGCGGGCGCCTGCGGCTGGATCTAGCCTGTCGTTTCGCTGCCTTGCTGGGGGCTAGTTGACGCTCACGCCCTGGGCGGCGGAGACCTCGGGATCGGGATAGTCCACGAACGGGTCGAAGGTGAACCCGGCCACATTGGGATAGAGCACGGCCAGCTCGATGCCCCACCGGTCCATCAGCTTGACCCGCTCGCTCACGTCCCAGGTGGCCGGGTGGGCGTCGTCTCGCGTCGCGGGCGGGTCCTCGAATCCGTCGGTGCGGCGGCCGTGGGCGGCCCCGCTCCAGGCCGGCTTGACCCGCTGGTCACCAATGCACCACATCTCCCGGCCGAGGTCGGGATCCCATCTCACATGCAGGCGGCGGTCGCCCCAGCTCGCGGGAAGCCGAGCGGTCCACAGATCCGGCGACTCGATGACGTGGGTGTCGGTGTCGATGATCCGTGGACCGCTCAACGGCGGCCTCCCGATGTTGGGTAGAGGTTGAGTTGCTGGCAGCCTCAGCCCGCGATGTACATGTCGGTGAACGTGTAGCCGCCCTCGACGGGTCCGCCGAAGCTGTCGGGGTCCACGCCCCCGACACTGTCGCTCCAGCCCGTGTAGCTCGGGTAGAAGGCCAGGATCATGTGCCGGGCCTCCTCGACGTTGATCCGCTGGATCTCCTTCCACAGCGCGACGGCCTGCGGGTCGTCAGGTGCCAGGCCGGAGAGTTCGCTGATGATCTCCGTCGTTCGGTCGTATTCGGTGTCGCAGGGGTTGGTGATGCCGCTGTTGAGGAAGTTGCGGGTCAGCTTCTGCATGCCCGGCCGGGTCTGGACGATGATGACCCCGTCGTGCTCGAGATCGAAGGGCCCGGGATCGAGGCTGGCCGGCCTGAGGTAGTCGCCGACCAGGTCGTCGGTGGGGATGGGCTCGACCTTGACCCCGGCCTGCGACAGGGTGACGTTCATCAAGAGCACCAAGTCGATGGACTCGGGGATCGACGACGTCGCCCAAATGCCGATGGTCTGACCGGCCACGCCGGCCTCCTCGAAGAGCTCGCGGGCCCGGTCGAGGTCGAAGGGGTACACGTCCTCGAGGGCCGGGTCGTTGTAGGGGTGCCCGGGCGGGTAGAGCCCCACGGTCGCTACGCCGTCCCCGCCGTAGAGGGCCTGGTTGATGAGGTTGCGGTCGATGGCGTGCATGAAGCCCTGGCGCACCCTGATGTCCTCGTAGAAGGCCCCCGGCGCCTGGCAGCCCACGAACCAGATGAAGGTGGTGTCGCTGTTGACCGCGGCGGCGGCGAAACCGTCCCTGCCTTCCATGGCCTGGAAGGTCGGGTAGTCGAGCTCCATGGCCATGTCGATGTCGCCGGCCAGCAGCGCGTTGAGCTGGGTGGTGCCCTCCTGCAGGTTGACGAACTCCAGGCCTCCCAGCATGATCTCGTCGGCTGCGAAGAAGTCGTCCCACTTCTCGAGGGTGATCCTCTGGCCCTCGACCAGGTCCACGAACCGGAAGGGCCCGTTGCCGATGGGGTCGGTGGCCTGCGAGGCGCCGGCGTCGGCCGGGGAGATCATGAACTCGGGGCCGATCAGCAGTTCGTACACCGTGGCCAGGCCGGGCCCGGACAAATGGACGTTGAAGGTCTTGTCGTCCACTACCTCGACCGAATCGACGAGCGCAATGCCGCGGTTGCAGTTGCAGGTGCGCTCCGCGGTGTTGGCCTTGGTGGCCTCGATCGAGGCCTTGGCGTCCTGTGCAGTAACCGGCCGTCCGTCGTGGAAGTTGGCGTCGGAGCGGATCGTGACGGTCAGCGTCTGGCTGTCGAGCACCTCGAAGGACTCGGCCAGGTAGGGGCTGTACTCGCCGGTGACCGCGTCCTGCTTCACCAGCGCGGCGTAGATCTCGTGGAGGAACTCGGCGTTGGTGCTCGTCGACATGATGCGCGGATCGAGGCTGGCCTGCTGGTTGGGGAAGAAGTTCTGGCCCACGACCAGGACGCCCTCCGGGTCGAAGGAGATCATGTCCTCGGCCGCGGCGGCAGCAGCAGCAGCCTCGGCCGCGGCGGCGGCGGCATCGGCCTCGGCCTGCGCGGCGGCGGCATCGGCCTGAGCCGCCTGCAGCTGCGCCTCAAGCTCGGCGAGGACCTCGGGGTCAGGGGCCCCCTCGGCCTCGGCCATGGCAGCCTCGAGCGCCGCTTCGGCGTCGGCTGCCTTGGCGGCGGCCGAGTCGGCATCTGCAGCGGCTGTATCGGCCCGCGCGGCGGCGGCATCGGCCTCGGCCTGCGCGGCGGCGGCATCGGCCTGAGCCTGCGCTAGCGCTTCGGCGTCCGCCGCGCTGGTGTCCGGGGCGACCGGGGCCGCTTCGTCGTCGGCACCGCAGGCCGAGGCGACCAGGGCCAGCGCCACGAAGATGGCAGCCAGCAGTCGAGACAGTACGTTCCGGGTTCGGGTCATGTGGTCATCCCCTCCGATTGGGTTGTGGGACATCGTTGCGGGACATCTCTGCGGATGAATCCCATAGTAGTGGGTGGCAGGCTAACGGAGAGACCCAGGCCGCACAAACGCACAGGCCGCACAAACGCAAGCGGCATACGGTTGCCTGCGCCCCAAGGGGTGGGTGCGAGGTCTTCCGAGCGCTGCTAGGGGATCGGCAGCTCCAGCACCGATCGTCCTGCGAGCTCGGGTCCGCTCGTGTGCAGGTGGCAGCGCACCTCGGTGCCTGTCGGCGTGACGTAGGGCTCCGGGTCGACCTCCCTGCACATCTCCATGACATAGGGGCAGCGGGTGTGGAACCGGCATCCCTTGGGGGTGTCAGCCGGATTGGGAAGGTCTCCCGTGAGGACGATCCGGCGCCGCGACCGCTGCACCACCGGGTCGGGGATGGGGACCGCTGACAGCAGGGCCTCGGTGTAGGGGTGGGCCGGCTGCGTCGTCACCGCGTCGTTGTCGCCCCGCTCCACAATCTGGCCCAGGTACATGACCGCGATCTGGTCGCTGATGTGGCGCACGACCGACAGGTCGTGGGAAATGAACAGGTAGGCGATCTGGTACTCGCGCTTGAACTCCTCCAGCAGCCGCAGCATCTGGGCCTGGGTGGACACGTCCAGCGAGCTCACCGGCTCGTCGGCGATGATGATCCTGGGCCGCACCGCCAGGGCCCGGGCTAGAGCGATTCGCTGTAGCTGCCCTCCCGAGAACTCGTGCGGGTAGCGCCGCAAGTGGCTGCGGTCGAGCCTCACCGTCTCCAGCAGCTCGATCACCCGCCGGTCCCGCTCGGCCCGGGGCATGCCGAACTGGGTGTGCAGGGGCTCCCCGACGTTGTCGGCGATGGTGGCCCGCGGGTCCAGCGACGAGTAGGGATCCTGGAAGATCATCTGCCCATGCTGGCGGTGCACCCGCATCTCGGCGGCCGACAGTCCGCCGAGTTCCTTGCCGGCCAGCACCACGGACCCGCCGGTCGGCTCTATCAGCCGCAGGGCCATCCTCCCCAGGGTCGACTTGCCCGATCCCGACTCCCCCACCAGGCCCACCGTCTCGGCCGTCCCGACCCTGAGGCTGGCGCCGTCGACGGCCCGCACATGGCCGACCACGCGGCGAAGCAGCGGTGTGCGCACCGGGAACAGCTTGGTCAGGTCCGACACCTCTAGGGCGTCCGCGGGCACCTGATCCGTCGCCATCGTGCCGCCGTCGGTGGCGGCCGCGTGGAACTCGGTCACTGGACGCCCCCAGTGAGGCCCTCAGTGCCGCGCTCGGCCCGGGAGCGGACCAGCTCCTCGGTGCGGATGCAGCGGGAGATGCTCTCGCCGACGTCCACCAGCGGCACCGAGCCGGCGGTGCACTCCTCGACGGCCAACCTGCAGCGGGGATGGAACCGGCACCCGGTCGGGAAGCGCTCAATGGTGGGCACCGACCCCGGAATGGTGACCAGCTCCTTGTCCCGGTCGGTGAGGCGTGGCATCGCGGCCAGCAGCGCGTCGGAGTAGGGATGGGCGGGGTGCGCGAACAGGCGGTGGATCTCGGCTTGCTCGACGATCTGGCCCGCATACATCACCAGCACCCGGTCGCAGAAGTCGGCGACGACGCCCAAGTCGTGGGTCACGAAGAGGATTGAGAGCCCGAACTCCCCGCGCAGCTCCGCAAGCAGTTCGAGGATCTGGGCCTGGATGGTCACGTCCAGCGCGGTGGTGGGCTCGTCGGCTATCAGGATCTTCGGCGAGCAGGCCAGGGCCATGGCGATCATCGCCCGCTGGCGCATGCCTCCGGAGAACTCGTGGGGGAAGCTCCTCACCCGGGCCCTGGCGTCGGGGATCCCGACCCGGTCCAGCATCTCGACGGCCCGCCGCCCGGCCGCGGCCCGCCCGACGTTCTCATGGAGCCGCACCGTCTCCGCTATCTGGTGGCCCATCTGCATCGACGGGTTCAGCGCGGCCATCGGATCCTGGAAGATCATGGCCATGTCGCGACCCCTCATGGCCCGCATCTGGTGTATGGACCGCAACAGCAGATCGTCGCCCTCGAACAGGACCTGGCCGCTCGCCACCCTGAAGGGCGGCGAGGGCAGCAGCCGCATCAGCGAAAGCGATGTGACCGTCTTGCCCGAGCCCGACTCCCCCACCAGGCCGAGAACCTCGCCGTGACGCAACTCGAAGTTCACGTCCTCGACCACTGCGAACACGCCGTGTTCTGTCCTCACCTCGACGGTCATGCCGCGCACGTCGAGCAGCGGAGCGGCTTTGGCGAGCGCTTGGCCCTCCGCAGCGCCGGCCGCGTCGTGCCGCTTGTCTCTCCTGGCCGCCTGCGTGAGCCCCATTCTGGTGCGGGCGCCGTAGCGGTGGCCGGCGTCGAGCCCGAGGGCGTCGCGCAGCCCGTCGCCCAGCAGGTTGGCCGCCAGCACCGCAATGGCGATGGCCGCGCCCGGTATGACCACGTTTGCGGTGTCGGTGTAGATGGCCTGGAAGCCCTCTTCCAGCATGGAGCCCCAGGCCGCGCTGCCCGGAGGCACGCCGATCCCCAGGATGCTCAGCGACGCCTCCAGCAGGATGGCGCCGCCCACGTAGACCGAGGATTGAACGATGATCGGCGATGCCGCGTTGGGCAGGACGCGCTTGAGCAGGATCCGCTTCATGGGCGTGCCGATGGACACCGATGCCTCGATGAAGGTCTCCTCGCGCACGGCCAGCGTCTGGGCCCGCACCAGCCTGGCCATGGTCGGCGTCAGCGCCAGGGAGATCCCGAACAGGGCCCAGTTGAAGTTCAGATCGAAAGAGGCTGCGAAGACCAGGGCCAGCATCAGCGTGGGGACGCTGTGGATGGCGTCCATGGTGCGCATGGCGATCGAGTCGAGACGGCCGCCGATGAACCCCGACAGCAGCCCGACCGGGACCGCGATGGCCAGGGTGAGGCCGACCACCTGGAACGCGACCCGCACCGCCACCCGGGAGCCGAATATGAGCCGGGACGCCACGTCGCGTCCCAGGTGGTCGGTGCCCAGCCAGTGGTCGCCCGACATCCCGACCGAGCGCTCTCCCGCGAAGAGCTCCGTGGGGTCGTAACGCGCGAGCCACGGGGCGATGACGGCCAGGACCGCGATCAGCAGCAGTATGAGCATCCCGACCATCGCGAACTTGTCGCGCATCACCCGCCGGAAGAGCCGGGTCCGCTTGGGCGGCATGGCGCCCTCCTCGGCGCCGGGCCACGGTGAGGCCGCAGCCGGGGTCGGGGCGCCGGCGGGATCGCTCAACCGACCCTCACCTTCGGGTTGAGGCTGCGGGTCAACCGACCCTCACCTTCGGGTTGAGGTAGCTGTAGAGCAGATCGATGACCAGGTTGATGGCCACCGTCACCACCACGAAGAACAGCACCAGTCCCTGGATCATGGTGATGTCGTTGGACCGCACCGAGGTGACCACCAGCCACCCCAGTCCCCGGATGCCGACGAGGCTCTCGATGACGATCGTGCCGCTCAGAAGGTGGGCGAACTGGTTGCCCATGACCGTAAGCGGGGCGTTGGCCGCGTTCTTGAGGGCGTGCCGCACGACGACCCGGGCCGAGGAGCCGCCCTTGGCCCAGGCGGTGCGGATGTAGGCCGCACCCATCACGTCCATCAGCGCGGCCCGGAGCTGGCGGGCGGTGACCGCGGCCATGGCCACGCCCACCGAGATGCCGGGCAGCAGGATGCGGCTCAGCCAGTTCCACACCCCGGTCTCCAAGGGTTCGTAACCCGTCGCCGGCAGCCAGTCTCGATTCACCGAGAAGGCGATGATCAACAGCATGATCAGCCAGAAGCTGGGCATGGCGATGCCGGCCGTCGTGGTCAGCACGCTGAACCGGTCGAGCAGGGATCCCGGGCGCAAGCCTCCTATGAGGCCGACGGTCACGCCGACGGTGATGCCGAAGACCACCCCTACCAACGCGATGGACAGAGTGCGAGGCACCGCGTCCCTAATCTCGGTGGCCACCGAGCGGCCCCGGAACTCGGTCCCGCCGTCGGGGCTGTCGACCGGGATCGGTCGGGTGAGGGACTCTCCGAGATCGCCCCGGACCACGTCGAACAGCCAGCGGCCGTAGCGCTCGTGTATGGGCTTGTCGAGATGGAGCTCCCGCTTGATGCTCTCGATGATCTCGAGTGAGGCGTTCTCCGCGCCGCCGGCCCGGATGTGGGCGGCCTTGTCCGGGTTGAGCTGCAACGAGATGGCGAACAGCCCGATGGAGACCAGCAACATCATGGGGATGAGGGTCAGGAGCCTTCTGAGGATGACGGTCCCCATGCCCATGCCCTCAGCCCCTCTCCGTCATGGGCGGATCCGCGGCCGCGGCACAACACCCGTCCACAATTCCATGATCACGATAATAAGCTAATCGCGCCGGCCCGGGCGATTGCTGTCCGTCGACACCGCAAGAACAGGCGCATCCGGCGAGGAGGTCGGGCCATGCCCTCCGAGATGTCCGATCGGGCCGCGAGCGACCCAGCGCCGGGCCTCCCCCCGGCGGCCGAGTCGGTCGTCGAAGGGCCGCCTGCGGTGCCCTTCTGGTGCGAGAACTTGCTGTTCGCGCTGTACGACCCCCGGCGCGATATCGGCATGTGGCTGCACCTGGGAACGGTGCCCAACGACTGGACCATGTGGGAGGAGCGGGTGCTGGTAGTGCTTCCTCGGGGCGAGGGGTTCCTGTCCATGTGGTCGTTCCACCGGACCGTGCCCGAGCGCAGGCCCGCCGCGTCGAACCTCGAATTCCACTGCGTCGAGCCCTTTCGGCGGTGGCGGCTGGCGTTCGACGGCTACGCGGTCCACACAACCGAGGAGCAGATGACCGCCGGGGCGTCCCCGCCCGGTGAACGGCGCCGGCTGGTGATCGACCTGGACGTCGACTGCATTGGCGGGGTCTGGGACGCAGCCGCGGCCGCCTCCGGCTCCCGCGGGGCCGGCAGCCTCGAGTCCCAGGGCTGGGCCAAAGAGCACTACGAGCAGCTCTTCCGGGCCTCGGGCCGGGTGGTCGTCGGCCCCGACGAGCTCGACTTCGACGGAGCCGGATGGCGCGACCACTCCCGCGGCCCTCGCGGCGGGGGCACGGGCGCGGCCTGGGGCGGCCATGTGATCATGGGCGGGCTGTTCCCGAGCGGCCGGGGCTTCATCCTGTCGCGCTACTGGACGCCCGAAGGCCTCGTCACCCTCGAAGGCGCGGCCCTGGTGGGCGGCGACCGGCGCCTCCACTACGCCCGGGTGGAGTCGGCGCCCCGGTTGAGCGGGTTCCACATGTCCGGCGAGTCGCTCCCGGTCGGGCTGAGCTTCCACGCCGGCGGTGTCGATCTGGAGTGCGTCACCCGCCGGTCGCTGTGGACGCCGATGCGCAAGAAGTACGCGGCCGCGGTGGACATGACCGGCACGGGGCTCAACTATGCGCTCAACTTCTCGCGCTGCGTTTGGGACGGCGAGGAGGGCTGGGTGTACTCGGAGCGCTCCGAGATGCTGAACGCCCCCGCGCCCGAGCTCTGGCATGCCGAGGCCGACTGTTGACTTGCGGCGATCGCCAAGGTCGAGGCGCTGGTGATGCGGGAGGGAGTTCCGGCAACGGACGCCTACCTTGGACCTCGGGCGCGGCATTGGTGAGGGATCCCGATTGCGTGCGGTCGGGGATCCTCCGTCGCGACGGCGCCTGATGCGCCGGTCGGCCAACGAGGGCAGAGGCTACGAGTCTCCGGTCATGGACACGGGCCGCGACCGCGACCACCTGCGCGCCGTGCTAGCCCCGTGGCTGGCCGAGAGGATCGGCATCCCAGACGTGCAGATCGGAGCCGTCGAGACCTCGTCGACCTCGGGGGTCACCAACGAGACCTTGCTGGTCGAGGCGTGCTGGAGCCGCGGGGGGCAGGCGCGCCGCCAGGGCCTGGCCGTGCGCATCGCTCCGCAGACCTCCCTGTTCGATGGCCGGCCCTTCCGCACGCAGTACCTCGTGCAAGAGGCTCTGGCCAACGAGCCCGACGTGCCGGTTCCGCCGGTGGTCGGCTACGAGGAGGATCCCGGTCTGCTGGGTTCGCCGTTCTTCGTGGCCGAGCGTGTCGAAGGGAACGTGCCGGGCGACCGGCCCCATTTCACCGAGGCCGGATTCCTGCTGACGGCCAGCCCGCAGCAGCGCCGCCGCCTCTGGGAGAGTGCGGTCGATGCCCTGGCCCGGCTCCATGCGGTGCCGGAGGAGCACGTCCCCTTCCTGGCGTCGCGATCCGCCCACAGCGGCCTGGGGGAGGAGTTCGGCTACTGGCGCGGCTACACCGACCGGCTCGAGGTGGGGTCCGGATGGAACCGCGACATGCTTGAGCGGGGCTGGGAGTGGCTGGCTGCCCGGTTGCCCAGAGATGCGCCCACTGCCTTGTCCTGGGGCGACGCTCGCATCGGCAACATGGTGTTCCGCGACTTCGAAGTGGTCGCGCTGCTGGACTGGGACACGGCGTCGCTGGCCGGGCCGGTAACGGACCTGGCGTGGTGGATCCAGATGGACCGCCACTCGTGGGAGCTGCTGCCGGGGCTGGGCCGGCCCGACGAGCTGATCGAGCGCTGGCAGCACCACACCGGCCGCGAGGCAGTGCACCTGCACTGGCATCTGGTGTTCACCGCGTTCCGGCTGGGCGTTATCCGGATGAGGCTGCGGCGGATGATGGTCGCGGACGGCCTCCTGCCCTCGGCCGAGGCCCGACCCGACGCTCGCAACGAGTCGATCCAGCTCCTTGCGGTGTGGCTCGGTGAGACGCCAACGGGCTCCCCGCTGCCCCGCAAACCCGTAGTCACGCTGCGCTGAGCGGCATAAGGCACCAGCGACCCGGTCAAGCATCCCCTGGTACCGAGTTCGTGACGCGGGCGGCGGCCCAGGCGGGGCTGCCCCGACCGCTGGTCGCGGCATCTGTAGATTCGTCCCGTCAGCGGAATGGACCGGAGGACGTGATGCGGATCGGTTTTGTCGGACTCGGCAGCATGGGCAGTCAGATAGCGCGCGACCTCGTGGCGACCGGTCGCGAAGTGACCCTCTACGACATCGACTCCGAGGCCCTGGCCGGGTTCGCCGACCGCGGAGCCCGTCTCGCCGGATCGCTGGCCGAGGTAGCCGTCAACAGCGAGCTGATTGGCATCTGCGTGGTGGACGACGAACAGGTTCGCAGCGTCGTGACGGGCGACGGCGGGCTGCTGGAGGGCGGGCTGGCGCCCGGTTCGATCGTGATGGTCCACTCGACAGTGCATCCGTCCACCGTCGAGGAGCTGGCCGCGGCGACCGCAGCCGCGGGCGTGGATCTCATCGATGTCTGCGTCTCAGCTGGCGCGATGGGCAAGAGCAGCATCGATCGGGTGGCGATCGTGGGCGCCGGCGCGGGCACATACCGGCGCTGTGCCGAGGTACTGCACGAAATCGGGACCCCGGTGCTGGTGGGCGCTCCGGGCTCGGCCAGCAGGGTGAAGCTGCTCAACAACCTGCTGACCACGGCCACCGTCGGCACCGCCGAGGCGGCCCTGCGGGCCGGCGAGCGGGCCGGAATCGACCGCCGGGTGCTGCAGCGGGTGTTCCTGTCGGGAAGCGCGGCTAGCACGCCGCTGTCGATGATGGTGCGGCGGCCCGACCCCACCTCCCACCGCTACCGGATGCTGCGCAAGGACCTCGACCTGGCCGTCTCCGGCCTGGGCCCAAGCGCGGCGGACCTCGACAGCCTGGCAACGATCGTTGCGATGGCCGAACTGGGGCTCGAGGCGGTGCAGTCCGACATCAGCGTCCAGGACAACGGCGAGCCCTGAGCGGGCGGTCGTCCCTATGGCCACCGCTCGCCGCGTGAGCCGGCGGCCGTTCTAGCCCCCGCGGTTCATAGCGTGAGCCGGCCGGAGGCCACCGCGCTGCCCACCACCAGCTTCTGGATCTCTGCGGTGCCCTCCTCGAACCAGAGGGCCCGGGCGTCGCGATAGAGGCGCTCGATGCGATGCGCCTCGGTGTAGCCGATCCCGCCGTGGAGCCGCAGAGCCCGGTCGGTCACCCGGCCCACGATCTCGATTCCCAACAGCTTGCACATGGCCGCCTCGCCCTCGATGGACTCGCCCCGGTCGAAGCGGGCGCAGGCGTCGCGGACCGCGGCCTGCAACGCGTAGGTGTCGGCCGCCATCTCGGCCAGGGCCAGCCTCACCGCCTGGCGGGTGGCTATGGGCCGTCCGAAAGTCACCCGCTGCCGGGCGAACTCGGTGGCCAGAGCCAGCGACTTGCGGGCGATCCCCAGCGCGGAGCCCGCGATGCCCAGGCGGCTGACGTCCAGGAAGCCCCGCAGGCCGAGGTCGAGCCCGGCGTCGACCTCGCCGAGCACCGTGTCGTGGGGCAGCCGGACGTCTTCGAGGGTCATGACCTCGTGGCTCGCGCCCCGGCATCCCATGGTTGGCGGGAGCGGCTCAGCCGTCACCCCGGGAGTGCCCTGCGGGAGCAGGAAGCAGGTAAGCGTCCTGCCCCTGTCGTCGCGGCCGGTGGCGGCCAGGAAGTGAATCATCTTGGCCGACGTGGCGAAGGAGATGAGCCACTTGCGCCCGTTGATCACCCAGGAGTCGCCGTCCCGGACCGCGGTGGTGGAGATGTCGCGCCCGGTGCCGTTGTCGGGCTCGGTCAGGCCGAACGTGACGGTGTCGCCCTCGGCCATGCGGGGCAGCCAGTACTGCTTCTGGGCGTCGGTGCCGTACTGGTGAACCAGCCGCCACATGCCGTTGGCTCCGTGCACCACCATCCGCAGCGCGCCGTTGATTCCCGCGACCTCCTCCAGAACCGGGAAGTAGTCGGCGGTGCTGAGGCCCCGGCCGCCCCACTCCTCGGGGAGGGTGAGACGGTGGAGGTCGTTGGCGATCACCAACTCGTAAATGCGCTGCGACACCGGATGGTCGCGCGCCGCGATGTCGTGGACCTCGGACTCGACCCGGTCGGAGAGCTCCTCCAACTCGGGCGCGAGGCCCTGCACGATCTCGACGTAGCGGCGGGCGGTGCTGCTCAGCTCCATGGCGGGGTTCCTGAGAGGCTCAGCGGATAGGTGTCAACGTCTCGCGGTGAGGCGTCGTGTTTCCCGCTCTTGTTCGCTGCGCTCACGGGCCGCTCGGGCCACGGCCTCGCTTGGCGTTTCGCGAAGATCCTCATGACTTGCTCCTATCCGCTCGGCCTCTAACGGGTTGCTGATGGCGCCAGGGGTAATCTAGGCCAACAGTTCGCACCGATCGTCAGCCCGCGGGATGTGAACTCGATGCGCTCGGGCTGGAGCCGACGGGACGGCGCGGCACAATGACCCAAGAGCCATGAACACGACAGCGACCGCCAACACGGCCGACGACACGCTCCGACGACGACCCGTCATCGGCTACCTGCACGAGCGGTGCCTGATCACCGACCGGCTGCGGACCGACCTTGAGGAGATGGGAGAGATCCGCTTTGTGCGGCCCACCGTCGAAGACCTCGCCGACGTCGACGTGCTGTGCACCTTCGCCGGGTTCTTCCTGGACCGGGATCTGATGGAGGCCACGCCCCGCCTGATGGCCTGCGTCGACCTGGGAACCGCCATCCACTGCGATGTGGCCGCGGCCACCGACCTCGGCATCGCCGTGCTCCACGCTCCGGGGACCAACGCGCAGGCCGTGGCGGAGCACACGATCGGCCTGGCACTGGCCCTCGGCAACGGCATCGTGCGCTCCGACCGCCGCATGCGCTCGGGCGACTTCAAGCTGGCCCATGTGCGCACCTGGGGCGTGGAGTTCCAGGGACGCGCCATCGGCCTGGTCGGGTTCGGCCACGTGGCCCGCCGGGTGGCCCGCATCGCGCAGGCCGGGCTCGGAATGAGGGTGCTGGTCTGGTGCCGGCAGCCCGAGGAGGCCGAAGCGGCCGGGTACGAGGCCGTACCGCTCCCCGACCTCATGGGGACCGCCGACGTCGTGTCGGTGCACCTCGCGTTCAACCCGGAGACCCGGGGCCTGCTCAGCGGGGAACTGCTGCGCCTAATGAAGCCGAGCGCCCTGATCGTCGTGACCGCCCGGGTCGAGGTGCTGGACCTCGACACCCTGACCGAACTGGTGGTGCAGGAGCGGATCGCGGGAGCCGCCCTCGACACCTGGCCCAACCACGACCCCGACTACGCGTCACCGCTCATGGGCCACGGCAACGTGGTGCTGACCGAGGCCAACGCCGGGCTGACCGACGTAGCCACCCGCAACATGGCCGACGCGGTGGCCGACGCGGTGCGGGCAACGCTGGAGAGAACCCCTCCGACGGTGGCGACCATCGTCAACCCCGACGCCTGGCCGCCTCGACCGCTCGGCGGGCGAGATGTCTGACCGGCCAGGCAGACAGGTGCCGGGGAGACGATGAGACGCACGCCAAGGAGCGGCGCCAGTTCGGCAAGCCGATCGGAGCCTTCCAGCTGGTCCAGTCGATGATCGTCGAGATGGCAACCCTCATCGACACCAGCCGCTACCTGTGCTACCGGGCCCTGGACCTGCTGGACCGGGGCGTGGAGGCCCGGCTAGAGTCGTCGATGGCCAAGGACTACGCCACCGAGGCGGCGGTGAGGGTGACGAGCCCGGCCATCCAGGTGCACGGAACGTGCGGGCTGTCCACCGAGTACCCGCTGGAGCAGTATTTCCGCGACGCCCGCATGCTGACCATGCCCGACGGCACCACCGAGATCCAGAAGCTGATGATCGGCCGGGAGATCCTCGGTATCAGCGCCATCCGCTGATCGCGCCGCGGCCCGCCGGGCTCCTCGGGGCCACGCGGACAGGTGCCACCGCCTCGCGCCGCAGCGTTGTGGTTCCCGCTCTCGTTCGCTTGCGCTCACGGGCCGCTCGGGCCGCGGCCTCACTCAACGCCCCGCTGATTCGTACGCGAATCGCGGCCAATCCGCTCGGCCTCTCAGCGCCACTCGATGGGCTCGTTGAGCAGGTGCGGGAACAGCTCGACCATCTTGGCGTTGATGGCCTTGATATGGCCCTCCGACAGGCGGGCCGCCTCGTCCGCGGAGCCGCTCATGATCGCCTCCGCGATGCGCTGGTGGATCCGCCGGGTGGCGCCTCGCTCCCCCGGCGGGAAGATCGGTCTGGTCCGTTCGGCCAGCATCGTGGTCAGCGTCCGGCCCAGCAGGTCGAGAATCGGGTTGCCGGTCATGCCGGCCACCTCGGCGTGAAACCCGGCCGAGGCGCGGCCCCAGCCCGCTCCGGAGTCCTCCTCGGCCTCGCGCTCCAGGCGCAGCACCTCGCGCATCGACTCGGCCCGCTCGGGGGTGATGCGCTCCGCGGCCATACGGGCCATGAACGGCTCCAGCGCGGCGCGGGCCTCCAGGAGGTCGCCAACCGTCGCGCCCAGCACGTTGAGATAGAAGCTCGAGGCCCGGCCGAAGTCGGCACTGTCCACAGAGTCGACCACCGGGCCGCCCCCGGGCCCGGGCTTGATCTTGATGATGCCATATATCTCAAGGATCCGCAGCGCCTCCCGCAGCGACGCCCGGCCCACCCCGTAGCGCTTGAGCATGGCCGTCTCCGGCAGCAGCTTGGCCCCGGGCTGCAGCGACCGCTCCTCGATGTCGCTGAGGATGTCGCGGGCCAGCAGCTCCGATACCTTCGCCGACCGGTGATTGCCGAGCCACCGGTCCTCGCCGGTCTCGAGGTCGCCTTCGTTTGCAGCGCGTTCGGCCATGGCCGCCCCAGTGGTCGGAGGTAGGGGCAACGAGTGTAATGGTCCGTAGAGTCTCGGGTCGGCGGTCGGGCAGTACGATCGCGGCGGTGGACACCGGTGACCTCGCTGGCCGCAACCTGTCAGCCCGCGTCGAGGAGCTGCTGGCCCGTGAGGAGATCCACGACGTCCTCAAGCGCTACGTGCGGGCCGTCGACCGAGCCGACGCCGAGCTGATGGTCTCGTGCTACCACGACGACGCCGTCGACGACCACGGAATGTTCCGGGGCCCGGCCGGGGAATTCGCCGAGTTCGTGTGCGGCGAACGGTCGGGGCGCTACGAGGCCACCCACCACTTCATCGCGCCGCCCAACATCCGGATCAACGGCGACAGTGCCTTCGTGGACACCTACTGCATCGCGCACCAGATCAGCGCGCCCGACGAGGCCGGGCAGCGCTTCGACTACATGGTGGGCCTCAGATACGTGGACCGCTTCGACAGGCGGGCCGGACGATGGCTGATCGCGCATCGCACCGCGGTGTTCGACTGGACCTACACGGTGGCGATCGACGAGGAGCGGGCCCGCTCCTTCGGCTCAGACTGGGCGCTGGGCTCGCGCGACCGGCTAGATCCCTGGTACCGGCTGGCCGGCCCCCCGTGGCCAAGCGGATAGGCCGCGGTTCAGGTGGACCTCGCAAGGAGCGGAGCGAGGCCGTGGCCCGAGCGGCCCGCGAGTAGCCCTAGGTCAAGCTCGCCTCAAATCTGTACGGGTATTGCTCCTATATGACGGGTTTCTCTACATATTTCGGCAGAGCGTGGCGGTGCACCAGTGAGCGCAGCGAACAGGAGCGGGCAACCCTTGCGCTCGCGGCTTAGGAGGTGCCCTGCGTAGCTGCCATGTCGGTCGGGGCTGGGGGCTGAAGAAGCTCCACCATCGTCGGGCCGAGCACCGCGGGCGCCTCCAGGTAGGCGAATAGCGATCCCCGGGGCGACACGCCCCGGAGAACCTCGCTGAACCCTGCGGCCTGCATCTGGGCCGACTTGGCGCCCAGATCGTCGACCACGAAGCGAACGTGGTGCAGGCCGGGGCCGTGGCGGCCGATGTGTTCGACGGTCGGCCAGTCCCCTTCCAGAACCTCCACCAACTCGATCTCGACCTCGCCGGACTGGCAGATCCCGAGCCGCAGCCGAACTCCGCCCTCCCGGCCCCGGAATGAGACCGATCCGGGATCCAGCACGGACTCCCGGACAGCGAACTCGCCGAAGAGGGGGCCGAGGACTGACACCGCCTGAGTCATGTCGGCCACCGCGAAGGAGACCTGGTCGGGTGGGCCGAGGTCGAGGCCGGTCGAGGGGTCGGGGGCGGGTGCGTCACTTGACATTGATCGACCCCGCCACCACCCCATCCGGCCCGACCCGCAGCAACGTGTCGGGGGCGGGTGTGTCATTTGACATTTATCGACCACCCCCCGTCGATGGTGATGGTGTCGCCGCTGTGGTAGGCGGAGGCCTCGCTGGCCAGGTAGACAACGACGCCGGCGATCTCCGCGGGCCGACCATAGCGCGGCACCGGCCCCCGCTCGGCCAGCTCGGAGGCGAAGCGCCCGGGCTCGCCGTCCCGTTCGATGTAGCCCGGACAGACCATGTTGGCCCGCACCCCGAACCGGCCGTAGCCCGCGGCCACGCCCCTTACCAGCGCGCCCAGCCCGGCCTTGGCTGCGGCGTAGTGCTCCCCTCCGCTGAGACCCGGGCCGCGGCCAGGCTGCCGTTGACCACGATCGAGCCGCCCGAATCGCCGCGCTCGTGCCTGTCGACCATGTGCGACAGGGCCGCGCCGACGGTGGACCAGGCGCCGAGGAGGTTCGTCTGGAGCACCCGGTCGCGCGAGTTGTCGGTGATGTCGAGGAACGAGGCGGCATGCTCGGCGATCCCGGCGTTGGCGAACACACAGTCGACCCGTCCGAGCTCGGCGACAACGCGCCCGAATCCGGATCTGACCGCGGCCGAGTCGGCGACGTCCACGCCGTCGGCTAGGACCCGGCCCCCGGGCAGGTCTTCCAGCAGGGCCGCGGCCGCGGCGTTGCGGGCCTCGTTGCGGCCCCACAGCGCCACCGACGCGCCCGCGGCGGCCAGAGCCGCGGCCGCGGCCAGGCCGATGCCGCGGTTGCCGCCGGTGATCAGCGCGACCTTGCCGCTCAGATCGAGGGATGCGACCGCCTGGACCGCCTCTTGGGCTGTCTCGGCCGCCACCTCGGCCCAGTCTCGGGCCTCACCGCTCACCGGCCAGCCTCCGGTCCGTGTCGCCGATCTGACGCCTGAGCCACATCACTTCGCTCAGGTTCTCGCTCCGGCTGCGTTCGAGCAACTCGCGCAGGGCGTCGGCGCGGCCGGCTAGCGCGCCGTGATGGCCGGGATCGGCGTGGAGAACTATGTCGGTGAGGTGGAGCGCCTCCACCGGGCGCCCCGCGTCGAGATGGCCGCGGGCCCGCGCCGCCAGTTGCGCGGCACCGGCCAGCTCCACGAGGTCCGCTGCCACCGACGAGGCGGGCACCGGGTACAGCTCGGTGGTGGACTCCATCAAGAACCAGCCGAGGTACTCGTGCCAGATCGACCGAGTGTTCCATGAGGCCTTGCCGTGGGCCTCGGTCAGGCGCAGGGCCTCAGGGGGCTCGGCCTCGGCCATGACCGCGGCCAGGCTCTTGCCCGCCAGCATTCCCTCGACCGTGCGGTCGTGGACGTACGCCACCGCGTCGCGGATCCGGTCCAGGGCGGCGCGGATCGCCCCGGTGCCCCGGATTGGGTCGCCGTGGCCGGTCACCAGCAGCTCGGGGTCGAGGTCGCGCACCCGCTCCAGCGACGAGATCAACTGCTGCGCCGACCGCAGCTTGTCGCCGCGCAGGGTGGCCAGGTTGGGCATGCCGCCGAACACCGGGCCGAACAGGTTGCTGGTGAACACCGCGCCATCGTCGGGGAGCCACACCACCAGTGAGTCTGTCGTCTCGCCGCCGGGCGTGGCCAGCAGCTCGAATCGCCGTCCGCCCACTTCCACACTCCATGAGTCGCCCACCAGCATGTCGGGTTCGCGGTCGGGGCCGGCCCGGTTGCCGAGATCGACGACGTCATTGAGCACATCGCTCCAGAGCGCGTTGCGGCGGCGCAGGTACACGTCGTGGAGCATGCGGACGTCGGCCCGCCACGCAGTGGAGCTCTCGTGGGCGACCCAGCGGGTGTCCGGTCCCGAGAGCACCGGAACCCCGCCCATATGGTCGCGGTGGCTTTGAGTGGTGATGATGTAGACGGGAGGGCGCCGATCGATGCGCCGGTAGCGGGGCAGGTGAGCCCGGCGGGCATCCTGCTCCGATCCGGCGTTCACCACCACCGGGCGGTCGGCGGTGGTGACCAGGTAGCTGTTGGTCACCCCGAAGGACATCTGTATGAAGTCGGTGACCGCAACCGCGTCGGTGGATCCGTCGCTGGAGGCGCCCTGCCGGGTGATGCGGGCTAGCTCGGGTTCGACCTGGCTCATCGGCTCATCTCCGCAAGTGTGTCCCGGTCGGTGTCACCGGCCTGCCTCCGTGAGTGTGTCCCGGTCGGTGTCACCGGCCTGCCTCCGTGAGTGTGTCCCGGTCGGTGTCACCGGCCTGCCTCCGTGAGTGTGTCCCGGTCGGTGTCACCGGCCTGCCTCCGTGAGTGTGTCCCGGTCGGTGTCACCGGCCTGCCTCCGTGAGTGTGTCCCGGTCGGTGTCACCGGCCTGCCTCCGTGAGTGTGTCCCGGTCGGTGTCACCGGCCCGGCTCCGGGGGTATGTCGAAGCGGTCGACGTAGTCCGAGAACAGGGATGCGACCGCGGCCCGCTCCAGTCCGAACTCCTCGAGGGCATAGCGGTGCTCGCCCAGCCTCGCCTGCCGGCGCTGGTTGAGCCAGCCCCGCATCCGCGACTCGACGTCGGTGGTCAACTCGTCGCCGAGCCAGCCGTACAGGCCCCTCATGGTGTCGATCTCGCCGCCCACCAGGCTGGCGTACTGGATGTGGTGGATCCGGTCGCCGATCTCGTCGAGCAGGGCCATCGGGCGCCGGACATGCTCGACCAGGCCCGCCGGGACATTCCGGCTGAGGTACTCCAGGTCGGCCTCGGCGCAGTTGCGGCGGTGGGCGTTGGCCATGAGGCTGCACAGCGAGGCCACCGCGGTGCATGGGTCGCGGTGGGTCCACACCAGGCGGGCGTCGGGATACACGCTCAGCAGAACGGGAACCCACAACGCATGGGAGGGGCCCTTGAGCGCCCACGGCCCCGGCGCGCGGTGCTGCAGCACCTGAAGGAAGCGCTTGTGGAACCGGTAGGCCGAGCTCATGTCGCATGAGTAGATGAACTCGGTGTAACGGGGCATGGGCGCGGAGGCCTCCCACTGCATGGCCTTGAAGTCGTGGTTCATCACATGGACGCACTCCGCGGGCGAGTCGGCCCACTCGAACCTGATGTTGGCGCCGAGGAGTCCTTCTGCCAGTGCCCGCTGCTGGCGCTCCAGGGCGTTCAGGCACCGGGGGTCGGAGTAGAGCCGGCCTGCTTCCGGTGGCGGCACCGGATCCTCCAGCGTCCAGCGCAGCACCGTGCGGCGGGCCGGATCGGAGGCCAGGAGGTTGATGACGACGGTGGTGCCCGTGCGCGGCATGCCCATCACGAACACCGGTCCTACGACGGGCGCCGCGGCTGCGTCGGGATGCTCGGCCAAGTACCCGTCGATGCGCAGCCGGCGCACCAGGTGCTCGACGATCAGGCCCTCGAGCCGGGCCCGGCCCGCGGGCGTGATCCGCTCACAGGAGTTGATCGACTCTGACAGCACAGCCAGCCCCTCCTCGAAGGAGCGGCTCTCGAACTCGCCCGCTCCGGGGCGGCTCTGGGCCTGCTCGACGAGGCTCTCGACGCTCAGCACCGGCACTCGATCGTCAGCACCGGCAGAGACCGGCACCTGGGCTCCCGTCGCCGGCCGCGGCTCCCGGCTCCTCCGGACATTCTATGATCATGGTTACATCGTACCGAGAGGCTCCGGCTGGCTGCAGAGCACTACGGGTCCGCGGAAACTGGGAGCCATGCGGCGCAGCGACCGACACATCCTCACCACCCACACCGGGAGCCTGCCCCGAGCAGAGCGTCTCCGGGCCATGGTCGTCGCCCGGGAGCGGGGCCGGCCCTACGACGCCGACCGCTTCGAGTCGGTGGTGCGCGATGAGGTCTTCAGGGTGGTGCGCCAGCAGAGGGACGCCGGTCTGGACGTGGTCAACGACGGCGAGCAGAGCAAGGCGAGCTTCCACCGCTACCGCTTCGACCGCCTGTCCGGTTTCGAGTTCATGGACCACCCGCCCCTCCCCCGCTACGGACGGCCCGCGATGCGCGAGGCCCGGGACTTCCCGGAGTTCTACGAGCGCTGGGGCCGGCAGTGGAGGGGAGACGCCGATGGCGACGGCGAGGAACCGGCCGGCACGCTGTGCTGCACCGGACCGGTCGGCTGGAAAGGCTTCGCCGAGACCGAGCGCGACATCGCCAACCTGCTGGCGGTCGCGGCCGCGACCGACGGGCCGGCGGCTGGCGGCGGCGCAGGCGAAGTCTTCATGACCTCGATCTCGCCGGCCACCTACGCGCCCCCGAACCTCCACTACGACAGCCACGACGCCTACCTCGATGCCCTGGCCGACGCCATGGCCGTCGAGTACCGGGCGATCATCGAAGCCGGGATCGTCCTGCAGATCGACGCACCCGACCTGACCACGATGTACCGGCTGGCAGACTTGAGCCCCACCGAGTACGCCGAGATCACCGAGCGCAGCGCCGAGGCCATCAACCGGGCCACCCGGAACCTGCCCCCCGACCGGATCCGGGTTCACGTCTGCTGGGGCGCCGACGAGGCCCCCCATCACCGCGACGTGCCGCTGCGCGACATCGTCGGGATGCTTCTGCGGCTCCGGCCCCAGGGGCTGGCCGTGCCCGGCGCCAACGGCCGCCACAGCCACGAGTGGCGGGTATGGGCCGATGTGGGGCTGCCCGACGGGAAGGTCCTCATCCCCGGGGTCATCGACTCGACTACGAACATCATCGAGCACCCCGAGGCCGTGGCCGAGCGCATCGCCCGCTACGAGCAGGCGGTGGGACGGCCCAACCTGATCGCCGGGGTCGACTGCGGATTCGGAACGGTGGCCGGTGTGTACCAGGTGGACGAGCGGGTGGCGTGGGCAAAGTTGCAGTCGCTGGCGGAGGGCGCCCGCCTGGCCTCGGCCGGATCATGAGACAGGAGGTGGCTGTGTCCAGCTACACCCAGACTCTGGCGAAGTTCGCGGCAGAGGCCCGAACCGAAGATTTGAGCCCCGAGGCGGTGGCCGCGACCAAGCGGGTCGCGCTGGACACGCTGGGCTGCGCCGTCGGGGGGCGGGGCGTGGCCTCCAGCGAGATCCTGACCAGGGTCAGGACTGCGTCGGGCGGCGCCGCGGAGGCGACCGTTCTGGTCGGCGGGGAACGGCTCCCGCTGGCCGCGGCGGCCTTCCTGAACGCTCACTACGCCAACGCCTTGGACGCCGAGGAGACCATCCGCCACTCCGGCCACCTCGCGGCGTGCGCGGTGCCGCCCGCCCTGTCGGTGGCGGAGGCTCTGGGCAGCTCCGGCGCCGAGCTGCTCGGAGCCATCGCGGTCGGGTTCGATGTGGCCGCCCGCATCGGCCTGTCGTTGCGCCACATCGACCTGCTCGACGACGGGACGGTCGAGGTCGCCCCGGTGGCCGGCCTCAGCTGGGCCGCGTTCGCCTCGACGGTGGCGGCCGGGCGGCTGCTCGGACTCGACCCCTACTGCATGGCCCAGGCGTTCGGCATCACCGTGGCCACCGCCCCGCTGCCCATCGCGGGCCAGTGGGGCAATCTCCCCGCGCCCCGGCCCATGACCAAGTACGGAATGTACGGCACCATGGCCGAGGCCGGGGTGACCGCCGCCCGGCTGGCCGCGGAGGGCTTCGCCGGCGACCCCACCATCCTCGACGGCGACCGGGGGTTCTGGCGGATCATGGGCTCGCGCCGGTGCCAGTGGGACACCATGACCGGCCGGCTCGGCCAGCGGTGGCTGATCGAGGAGACCTCGTTCAAGATGTACCCCGCGTGCCGCTTCGCGACCCCGGCGCTCGACCTGTTCTACGACCTCCAGGCCCGGGCCGGCGTCGACGCCGACGGCATCGCCGCTGTCGACGTGCGGGTGCCCCACGCCATGATGGCCAAGCACATGGACGATCCCGAGGTGCAGACCGTCGTGGACGGCCAGTTCAGCGTGCCCCACGTGCTGGGCCTGGCCGCCTGCATGGGTCCTGCCGGCCCGCGCTGGCACACCGCCGCAGCCCTGGCCGACGAGCGGGTCAGGGACTTCGCGGCCCGGGTCAACGTGCGGGTCTACCCCGAGGCCGCGCCGATCATGGAGGAACTCATCCGGCAGCAGGGCCACTGCGAGCTTATCCCCACGGCCATGACCCTCACCACGACCGCGGGCCAGACGTTCGAGGCTCGCACCGACCATGCCAGCGGCGATCCCTGGGAGCAGGACGCCGTGGTCGCCGACGCCGAGCTACGCGACAAGTTCAGGCTCTTCTGCGAGCCGTTCCTGGCGGATCAGCAGATCGACGAGGCCATCGCCTGCGTGGCCTCGCTGGAGGACCAGCCGTCAGTCAGCCCGCTCGTCTCGGCCCTGGTGGCCGGCAGCTGAGCGCGCCCGACGCTCGGTTCTGGATCACTCCCGGCTCATCGGGGCGGGTCGGGCTCCAGCCCGAAGCGAGCCTTGGTGCCGGGGGTGTCGAAGGTGTCGGTTAGCGCGGCGCCGACCAGGCCCTGGTCGACCACCAGGCAGGTGCCCGTGACGCCGCTAGCCGCGTTGCTGCACAGGAACGCCAGCGGATGGGCCATCTGTTCGGGATTCAACGGCTCCAGTCCGGTCTGCGCCCGGTAGTCGGCGCCGAAGCGGAACCAGCGCTCGGCGTTGGCTCGGGCCAGCGGGGTGTCGGTCATCGACGGCTCGATGCCGTTGATCCTGATTCCCCGCCGCAGCAGTGGCATGGCCCGCAGCGCGACGTAGGCGCTCATGGCCTGCTTGGTGAACCGGTAGGTGGGCTCCACGCCGCCGTCGCGCACCCAGCCGACCGCGGACGGCCAGTCCGGTGTGGCCAGGAACTCCAGCAGCTGCGGTGTGTGCAGGTACCAGCCGGTCCCGGCCAGCGACGAGATCACCCCGACAGCCGCTCCATCGGCCAGCAATTCCTCGGTCGCCATCCGCTCGATGATGTGGCGCTGGGCCACGAAGTTGACCTCGAGGATCCCCTCGGTGCCGTCGGCCACTCCGGCGCAGGAAAACAAGGCGTCGACAGGCTCGTCCAGCGAGTCGAGGGCCGCGTCCACGCTGTCGATCCGCCGCAGGTCGACCCGCTCAGAACGGTCCACCTCGAAACCGACCAGATCCCTCCGGAACTACCGCAGTAGAACAACCAAGACCGTCCCACGCCACCCGGCCCCAACCCCGCTGACCGACCCCGCCAACCGCATTTGACACCAGCGGCTTAGGACGCTTCCTGCTCGGCGATCGCCGAGACGATTGCGTCCGGGCTCAGCGGCTGGCGGGCGAACCTCACCCCGAGGGGGGACAGCGCATCGTTCACGGCGTTCACCACGCATGGTGGCGCGCCGATGGCGCCACCCTCCCCCACCCCCTTGTGCCCGCCGGGTGTGTCCGAGGGGGTCACGACGTGGCCGTACTCGATGATGGGCACCTCGGCGGCGGTGGGCATGAGATAGTCGAGCAGCGTTGTGGCCAGCGGGTTGCCGTCGTTGTCGTACGGGGACCACTCGTAGAGGGCGCCGCCGATGCCCTGCACCACTCCGCCTGCAATCTGGCCCTCGACGATCATCGGGTTGACCATGTTGCCGCAGTCCTCGCTCACGACGTACCGCAGGATCCGCACCAGACCGGTGTCGGGGTCGACCTCGCAGATGCAGGCGTGGGCCGCGTTGGAGTGGGTGACCTCGGGCGCCCGGTAGCGGGCGGTGTGCTCCAGCCCTTCGGGCAGGCCCTCGGGGAGAGCCTGCGGGCGGCGATAGGCCGCGTCGGCCACCTCGGCCACCGACACCCGCCTGGATGGCGTGCCCGCCACGAACGCCGATCCCCGATCGACCACGATGTCCTCGGGGGCCGCTTCCAGGAAGTGGGCGGCGATCCGGGCGATCCGGTCCCGCACCTCCGAGGCCGCAGCCCGGGCCGCCCCGCCCGCGATCACCGCGCTGCGGCTGCCTCCCGTCCCGAAGCCATAAGGGGTGCCGTCCCCCTGGCGCAGGGTGACCCGCTCCATCTCGACGCCGAGCTCGTCGGCCACCACCTGCGCGAGGGTGGTCTCCAGGCTCTGGCCGTGAGAGCCGGTTCCCATGGACACGGTGACGCTGCCGTCGGGCTCGACCCGGACAACCGCCCCTTCGGCGCCGAGCGCTCCCGCGCCCATGGAAGTGGGCTCAACGAACAGGCACAGGCCCAGCCCCAGCAGCCGCCGGTGGCCGCGGGCCTCGGCCTGCTCGGCCCGGAACGACCGGTAGCCGATCATTTCTGCGGCCTGCTCCAGGGTCTCCGCCGGGGAGATCTGCTCGTAGACCCGTCCCGTGGCCGACGTGTGGGGCAGCTCGGCCTGCTCGATCACGTTGCGGCGGCGGAAATCGAGAGGGTCCATCCCTAGCTCCTGGGCCACCAGGTCCATCATCAGCTCCCGGCCCACGGTCTCCATCTGCCACGGACCCCGGTACGCGCCCCGCCCCACCGTGTTGGTGAACACGGTGGCGGCGGACCAGCCCAGCCGCGGGATGCGGTACGGGCCGGGGAACATCGACACGACCATCCCGCTCTTGGCGGGCGCCCCGCCCAGCGGGTAGGCGCCGCTGTCGCTCAGATGGTCGATCTCCGCGCCGAGGATCCTTCCGTCGGCGTCCACCGCCATCGTCACCGTCAGCCGGTCCACCCGGGCCGAGTTCGAGGCCATCAGGCTCTCGCGGCGGTCCTCGATCCATTTGATGGGCCGGCCCAGGTCGCGGGCCGCGAGCAGCACGGCCATCTCGTCGCGCCCCGAGTACACCTTCTGGCCGAACGCCCCGCCCACGTCGCCCATGTGGACCCGCACCTGATGCTCGCCGATCCCGAGGACGCGGGCCGCGGTGAACGCCAGCTCGTGGGGGCTCTGGGTGGACGCCCACACGTCGAGGCGCCCGGCGTGATGCTGCCAGTGGGCGACCAGGCCACGGGTCTCCATGGGCATGTTGCACTGCCGCTGCTGATGGAACGTCTCGGTCATCACGAGGTGGGCCGACTCGAACACCTGATCCAACTCGGGGTCCGGACCGGAGCCGGACGCGCCCAGGTTGGTGCCCAGCTCGGGATGGACCAGATGGGCACTGCCGGCGGCCTGCTCGTAGTCGACGACCGGGGCCAGCGGCTCGTACTCGATGTCTATGAGCTCGAGGGCGTCCTCGGCCAGGTAGCGGTCCTCGGCTACGACCACGGCCACCGGGTCGCCCACGAAGCGGACATCGCCGGGGGCCAGGACATGGGCCGGGACAATGGCCGCCTCTGGCGGATTGATCGAGGCCCGCAGCGAGTCGACATGGCGGTTCAGGTCCTCGGCGGTCAGCACCGCGTGCACACCGGCCGAGCCGGCGGCCGCCGAGGTGTCCAGGCGCCGGATGCGGGCCCGGGCGAGGTCGCTTCTCAGGAACGCAGCGTGGAGCATTCCCGGCAGGCGGACGTCGTCGACGTACTGACCGGCGCCCGCAACCAGGCGGCGGTCCTCGACCCGCTTGACGGACTGGCCCACGAACCGCCCGGCCGCCTCCGAGGCCTCCACCCCGGCGACAGCCGCCGGGCCCGCCGATCGGGAACCCGGAGTCATGGATCCACCGCCGTTCGGGTCCGGGGCTGTGCGGCCGCTTGCTGGACCGCGGCGATGATGCCCTGATATCCGGTGCAGCGGCAGAGGTTGCCCGACAGCGCGCTGCGGATGTCGGCCAGGGTCGGGTCGGGGTTCTCGGCCAGGAAGGCGGTGACCGAGACGATGAACCCGGGCGTGCAGAACCCGCACTGCAGCCCATGGCAGTCCCGGAACGCCTGCTGGACGGGGCTCAGCGAGCCGTCGGCGCCGGCGAGTCTCTCCAAAGTGGCTACCGCCGCGCCTCGGGCCTGCACCGCGAACAGCAGGCACGAGCGGACCGCGGCGCCGTCGAGGAGCACGGTGCACGCTCCGCAGACGCCGTGCTCGCACCCGAGATGCACGCTGGTGGCCAGGCAGTCCTCGCGCAGGAAGTCGGCCAGCGTCTTGCGCGGCTCTACCGCGGCCCGGTGCCGGACTCCGTTCACGTTGACCCACACTTCGGTGCGGGTCTCGTCCTGGTCAGCCATCTCGGCCCTCCCGGCTCTGCGCCACCGCCCGTCGGGCTGCCTCGGCGATGGCCCTTGCCACGATCACGGCTCCTACCCGGCGGCGGTACGGCGCCGACGCGTGGGTGTCGTCGGTGGGGTCGGCGCCGGCCAGGGCCAGCCGGCCGATGTCGGCCTCGTTGAGCCCGCCGCCAACAGCTCGGCGTCCCACCAGGGCGGACTCGGCCTCGGTGGCCCTCATCGGGGCTCCCCCAACCCCGAGCAGCGCCACGGTGGCCCGGCGGATGACCGCGGTGTCGTCCACGCCGAGACCGACCGCCGCGCCGACGAGGGCGAAGTCGCCCTCTCGCCGGGCCACCTCGACGAAGGCGAAGCCGCTCGCGCCGTCCCAGGCCGGGAACCTGACCGCCACCAGCAGCTCGTCGCCGTCCAGCGCGGTGGCGAAAGCTCCCTGGAAGAACGCGGCCGCCTCGATGAGGCGAGTGCCGCGTGTGCCGGCCACCTCAAGTTGGGCGTCGAGCGCAGCCGCGACCGCGGGATACTCCGCGGCCGGGTCGGCGTGGGCCACCGATCCTCCGAGAGTCCCGCGGTTGCGGATCTGGAAGTGGCCGATGTGGGGTGTGGCGATGGCCAGCAGAGGTGCGTGGTCCGCGACCATCGGGTCTTCGCCGACGTCGGCCTGACGGGTCATGGCGCCGATGCGCAGGCCGCCGACGGTGTGCTCGACGCCGGCCAGGCCGTCAACCGAGTTGAGGTCGATCAGGTGATCGAAGCGGGCCAGCCGCATGGCCAGCATCGGAACGAGGCTCTGCCCCCCGGCGAGAGGCTTGGCCTCGTCGCCGTACTCGGCCAGGAGGTCCAAGGCCTCGGCCAGGACCTGCGGCGAGTGGTACCGGAAGGCGGCGGGCTTCATCTCTGCCCCTCGGAGTCGAGGCGCTCGGAGTCGAGGCGCTCGGAGTCGAGGCGCTCGGAGTCGAGGCGCTCGGAGTCGAGGCGCTCCGCGATGATCATCGGCGCTTGTCCTCCTCCGCTCGATGGCTGCGGTTACCTGACTATCATCATCCTTGATTGACGATAACCCCCGATGGGAGCGCCACCGGGCAACCAGGAAGTCGAGCACTACACATGGCCAGCACGCACCGGGGCGGCGACGCCGGCAGCGAACCCGCGGGCCGGCAGTTGAGCCGCCAGGAGATGCTGGCCGTCTTCGAGCGGGTCTCGGGACGGGCCATGGGCTCCCCGACGGCGTTTCGCGAGCTGACGCTGCAGGTGATGAGCCGGATCTGGTCCCGCGGCGGGCTGTCGATGCGCGAGCGCCGGCTGATCACCATCGCCGTGCTCGCCGCCGGCGGCGCCGGGCGCGAGCTCGACGTCCACGTGCGGGCGGCTCTGCTGGCCGGCGACCTCGACATCGGCGACCTCGACGAGGCCAGCATGCAGATCGCGCTCTACGGCGGCTGGCCCCGGGGTGCAGCCCTTCAGTCCGCCATAGCGGATGTCGCGGCCAGCCCCGGCCCCGCGCCGGTCGACAACCGCCGGCAGGGCCAGGACCTCCCCTGATGGTCCACCAGCGCCTCGACCGCGAAGGCTGAGCGGACGTGTCCGCCACCGTGGCCCGCCTCGAGGGCGACGTGGTGTACTCCGAGATGCTCGCCCGCTACCCCCGCATGGCGTTGGCGGGCGGGCCGGTGCGCCAGGAGACGTTCCGGGCCCGGGCTTTCAGCGAGATCCCGGTAGTGCTGGAGCCTTCGTGACCGCGCCGCTGCCAACCGGGCTTCGAGTCGTGCTGGAGCCTTCGTGACCGCGCCGCTGCCAACCGGGCTTCGAGTCGTGCTGGAGCCGTCGTGACGGCGCCGCTGCCAACCGGGCTTCGAGTCGTGCTGGAGCCGTCGTGACGGCGCCGCTGCCAACCGGGCTTCGAGTCGTGCTGGAGCCGTCGTGACCGGCAGGCTTGAGGGCAAGCGGGTCGTGGTCGTGGGCGCGGGCCAGTCGCCGGGCCAAACGATCGGGATCGGCCGGGCTACCGCTCTGCTCTTCGCGAAGGAGGGCGCCCGCCTTCTCCTGGCGGACCGCGATCCTGTCAGCGCGGCCGAGACCGTCGCGATGATGCAGCCCAAGCCCGATGAAGTCTCGGTCTTCTCTGCCGACACAACCAGGGCCGATGACTGTGCGCAGCTGGCGGAGACGGCGAAGTCGAGGCTGGGCGGCATCGACGTGCTGTTCAACAGCGTTGGGATTCTCGGTCCCGGCCTGGTCGCCGATGTCGACGAGGAGATGTGGGACACCGTCATCGAGACCAACCTCAAGTCGATGTGGCTGGTGGCCAAGCATGTCCTGCCCATCATGGTCGACCAGCGGGGCGGTTCGTTCGTGGCCGTGTCGTCGATAGGGGCCGAGCGAGGGGGAACGTCCGCCGCCTACGGCGTGTCCAAGGCCGGTGTCAGCCGGCTGGTCAAGTCCATCGCCGCCACATACGGCCAGTTCGACATCCGGGCCAACGCCATCCTGCCAGGCCTGATCGACACTCCCATGGCCATCGACGCAGCGGTCGCGGGCACAACAATAAGCCGCGACGAGCTCTCCCGGCAGCGACACGCGAACGTGCCGATGGCCTACAAGGGGTCGGCCACCGACGTCGCCCACGCGGCCCTCTTCTTCGCCTCCGACGAGTCGCGGTATGTCAGCGGCGCGTGCCTGCCGGTTGACGGAGCGGTGCTGGCGGCGCGCTGACCGGCGACCGCCCTGTCAGGGGCGGGCAGGCTCAACCGGTGGCACTGATGGCCGCCGTCTAGCCGTGCAGGAAGCCGGCGGCGCTGGTCGGGGTGAAGTGCGCCATTAGTCGGCGCTCGTCGATCATGGCCCGGCGGTACTCGTCCCAGTCGGGGTGCGGGCCGCCGGCGACCCGCTCGTAGTAGGCAACCAGAGCGTCGCTGGCGGCGTCGCCGGGGCTGTTCGTGGCGGGTGTCAACTCGACGGTGCCGTCCAGGGACACATATGACCATGCCTTCTCGTCGGAGACGTGCAGCACAGCCCTGGGGTCGCGTCGCAGGTTGGCGGTCTTGGCCCGGTCCGCAGTGACCGAGATCGAGAAGGTGCCGCCGTCAACGTAGTACACGATGTCGGAGGATTGGGGGCGCCCGTCGGCGCGGATGGTGATGAGCACCCCGAGCCTGCGCTCGGCCGCCCAGCTGACTGCGTCTGAGAGCTCCATGTCTGTCTTCCTAGTGCGTGATCCGCCGGGGTGCTCAGCCGGGGTGCTCAGCCGGGGTGCTCGGCCGGGGTGCTCGGCCGGGGTGCTCAGCCGGGGTGCTCAGCCGGGGTGCTCAGCCGGGGTGCTCAGCCGGGGTGCTCGGCCAACCTGCGATCCGAGCTTCCTGTCACTTCTTCGCCCTGTGGTGGACTGCTGACAGAAGTTCGGCGGAGCTCATCCGGGACCCGCCAGGCCTGGACCGTCCAGGTAACGGCCGGTAGTGCCGCCGACCTCCGTGGGTTTCATGCCCAGCTTGCGATGGTCCCAGGTGCGCGTCCGCTCCACTTCGAGGCGCACCGCCACCCGCTTGCGCAGCATGGCCTCCACAAACGGCCTGAACTCCTCGGTGTAGGGGCCGTTGTAGCGCTCCCACACGCTCACCCCGATCCGCCAGATCACCTCGGGGTCCTCCACGATCACTCCTCGGCCCTCCAGCGACACGCCTCGCAGCGTGTCGTAGGTGTTGCCGGCCTCGACCATCACCGAGAGCCGGTCATCGCGGCGCAGGTTGACGATCTTCTGTGCCTTGGCCTTGGACTCCAGCCACACCTGCCCGTCGAGCCGGGCGTACCACATGGCCGCCAGATGGGGCGTCCCGGCGGGTCCGACGGTCGCCATCGTGCAGGTGCGGGACTGGTCCAGAAAGCAGTCCACCTCTTCGTCGGTCATCTCGATCTGCGAGCGCTGGTTCTTTCTCACGCCGGCTCCTCTCGCCGTCTCGCCTCGCCGCCGGCATTGCTGCGTCGCCCGGCCGCGTGCCGGCGAACGACTCTAGCCATGCGACCCGGTAGCGTCTCGGCGCGGTACCGACCCAAGAGGTCCCGCGTCTCAGCCAAGCAACAAGGGATGTGGGCCATGTCGAAGGTTTCGGTGTTCGCGAAGTTCTCCTGCCAGGAGGGCAAGGGCGAGGAGATGGACGCGGCGCTGCGGGCCATCGTCGACGCCAGTGAGTCGGTGGACGGGGTGGAGTCGTACTCCTACCACCGCGGCGAGGACGGCACCTACTGGTTCTTCGCCCTCATGTCGAGCATGGAGGCGGCCCAGCAACACGCCAACAATGAGGCGATGCAGGCGGCCATGCCGGCCCTCATGTCGCTGATGGCCGGCCCGCCCGACATGGCCATGACCGCGCCGGTTGCGGCCAACGGCTTCCACCTCTGAGAACGCTCAGTTCGCGAAACCGGCGCCATGAGGCGCCGTCTGGGTCCCCGGCCGGGCTGTCTCAATCCGTTGACGTCGTCCGCGGTGCCCGTGTCCACTCGCCGGCGCGCGTGGGCCGGCAGGGGGCGGTAGTTCTCGTGGAAGAGGCAGCGGAACCACTCCCGGTCGGTCTCGGTCGGCGGAGCCGAAGGATCGGCGCTCATTCCCATTGTTCTGTCCGCGGGCGGCCGTTTCTTTCGCCGTGCCGCCGCGGAGCCCAGAATCGGGCCGACAGCGCGCCGGTCTCAGGCTCGGCGCAGGATGCTCAGGTCTAGATCCAGGCGGCTGATGAGGCGCTCGGCGCTCGCCGCGGCCTCGGCCATCACCTCACCCTCGTCGACCTTCGTGCACGCCCCGTTCTCGTAGACGACCTCGCCACCGACGATCGTCATCTGCACGTCGGAGCTGCGGGCCGAGTACGCGACGGCCGCGACGGGGGCGGGGCGCGGGACCATGTGGGCGCCCTCCAGGCTGACGACGGCGATGTCGGCGAGCTTGCCGGGCGCCAGTATCCCCGCGTCGATCCCCATGAAGCGGGCGCCCTCGCGGGTGGCCAGCTCCAGGGCCTCGGCCGGGCCCGACATGGTGGGATCCATGGCCTGGAGCCGCTGGATCATCACGGCCGTCTTCATCTGCTCGAACATGTCGTTGCGGAATCCGGCCACCGCGCCGTCGTATCCGAGCCCGATGATCGCGCCCGCGGCCCGCAGCTCGGCCAGCCGCATGGTTCCCAACCCGAAGACGCCGTGGGAGATCGGGCAGTAGGAGATGGCGGTGCTGCTCTCCCCCGCGCGGGCGACCTCGCTGTCGTCGAGGAAGATCATGTGGGCGAAGTGCCCGTCGGGCCCCAGCAGGCCAGCCTGGTGAAGCCACAGCACGGGGCGGATGCCGTGCTCGGCCAGATAGACGTCGGGGTCGGTCTTGTACTGCGAGCAGTGGGTGTGCCAGCCGACGCCCTTGTCGCGGGCCAGCTGGACCGATTCGGCCACGAAGTCCTGGTCGTTGTAGATGATGTCGCCGGGCGCGGGCCAGATCTCGACCTTGCTGCCGGCGGGCCGTGCATCGATGGCCGCCGCCATCATGTCGAGCTGCTCCGACGGCGGGTAGGGCTGCTCGCGGCCCATGCCCCGACCGATCGCGCCCCGCATGCCCACCCGCTCCACCGCGTCGGCCACGGCCAGCGTGGTCTCCACGTCGGTTCCCGCGTAGTGATGGTCCAGCACCGCGGTCGTGCCGGCGCGCACCTGCTCGACGATGGTCATGGTGACCGCCGCCACCGCCTCGTCGCGGGTCATGTTGAGGGCCAGGGGGAACATGAAGTCCGGCAGCCACACCCGGAAGTCCACCCCCTCGCCCAAACCCCGGGCCGCGTTCTGGAACAGGTGGTCGTGGGCCGAGACGAACCCCGGGATCACCGCGGACCCCTTGCAGTCGATGGTCCTGGCCGCTTCGAGGTGGGCTAGCTCTGTGGGAGATCCGACCGCGCTGATCCGATCGTCGGTGATCGCCACCGCCCCCGGTTCGACGATCAGGCGCTCGTCGTCCATGGTGATGACCGCTCCGCCGCTGAGGAGCAGATCGCAGCGGAGTTCTGAAGCGTCGGATTGATGCTCGGCCATCGGTTACGAAAATCTGGACAGGATCCAGGGCGCTCAGCCGTGGACGTAGTGGGACGGGTCCTCGGTGGGGTCGGCAGTCTGGTTGATCGGACAGTCGTCCGCGATCTCCAGGATGGCCATTGTCCGCCCGATGCCCACACAGAAGCCGATAAGTGTCACCAGCTCGAGGATCTGCTGGTCCGTGAAGTGCTCCTTCATCCGGGCCCAGTAGTCCTCGTCGCTGATCATCGCCTCGTGATCCCAGCAGAACCGCTCGGCGGTCTCGGCCGCCAGTTTCTCGGCCTCGCTGAACGCACCGATCTCGGCGTACTGCGAGACGTGGTGGTACAGATCCTCGTCGAGTCCTTGCTGCATCGCCGATGCAGACCGGGTGTTAATTCAAATGTGGCACTGGCTGATCTGGGCCACCCTCATGCGGGCGATCTCGCGGACCCGCACATCGAGCGAGATCTTCGTGTACAGCGCATTGCTGGCGGCACCCACGCTCATGCCCACGTCGGGCTGGAGCTTCCACACTCGAATGCGCTCTCGCCCTTTGCCGTCGGGGACGTTGATCCGTGCCATGGCGGTCCTTCCGGATCAGGCGATCGCAGCTAACCCTTCTCGGTCGTTGGATCGATGATCTTGCCGATCTCGGTGACCACCGTCGCCGGGAACCCACTGCGCTCGGCGTGCTCGTCGATCAGCTCCGGGCCGTCGGAGACATAGATGCAGAACGTCTTGTCGCCGGCCACATAGCTGTGCTCCCACTGGATGTGCTTGCCCTCGGACTGCATCGCCCGCAGGACCGAGTTGGATTGTCCGGCCGCAGCGCGCAGTTGCTCGCGCTCGGCCGAGCCGATGTCTGGGATGTCCCGTTCGATGACGAAGCGCCGCATAGTCCCTCCCGTGGTACTTCTGGGCCTCTGACACTAACCCTGCGGGGGTGTCCACCGCGAGGCTCCAGGTACTTCGGCAAACGGCGACCAGCGGCGCCGCCCGGGAAACCCCGCGTGGTTGGTGTCGGAGGGGGGACTTGAACCCCCACGCCCCGGAGGGCACTAGCCCCTCAAGCTAGCGCGTCTGCCAATTCCGCCACTCCGACGTGGGCGTCTGATGTTACCGGGGGCCGTGCGCGCCGCCACCGGCCGGTCCGGTGGGAGAGGCCTGAGGATTGCGTGACAAGTCCTTCAGGCGCTACGCAGACTTGGTGCTGATGGAGAGTTCCGTCGCAGGAGCCGTCTCAGCCGGCCCGACCGCGTCACGGTGTCCTGGTTGGGACTGGGGTCTTCGCTGGAACTGGGGCCTTCGACCCGCGTCAGGCGGGCGGACAGCACCCCGTAGCGCGGTCGCGTGTCGGCGTGGTCGAACGGGATGTCCTGCTTGGCGCTCGTGTAGGCGCCGCCTCCGAGTTTCTCGCAACAGCGCAGGGACTGGACGGCGAACTCCGGCGCGAGTAGCTCGACCACGCTCCAGTCGAAGCAGATCGGTTCTTGGGGCGTCGGTTTGTCGTGGACGTCCGTGATGACGAGCAGCAGGCCCCCCACCGCGGTCACCCGCTTCATCTCTGCGATCGAGGCATCTAGGTCGTCCACATGGTCGAGCGAGTTGAAGGAGCAGACGATGTCAAAGTTGTGGTCGGGCACCGGAATGGACTCCGCGCCGGCCGCGATGTAGGTCATCGCATGATGAGTCGCTCCCATTTGCAGATACTCGCCTGCCAGGGGGTCTACACCCACCCGCTCTCGAGCCATGGTCGCCCACTCCAGCGACCCCCTGGGACCGCATCCGATGTCCAGCACCCGCTTGTCGCGGTAGTCGTCGCGGCTCAAACCGAAGTGGTCGGTGTAGTAGCCCTCGAACCAGCCGTTCAGGAGCGTGCCCTCGATGTCCTTGCGCTCCGACCAGTAGGCGAGTTCGCCGACCTTCTTACGGTCGGTTTCGTTCTTGTCTGCGGTTCTCTGGTCGGCTTCGTTCTTGTCGGCGGTGCTCTGGTCGGCCATGTCGCTCCCCGGATTGGTTCGTCGAGCCTATGTCGGCAGCGACGCGGGCTGTTGGGTGGCGAGGCGGGTGGGCGCGAGTCGCTGGACAGGGCGTCGTCAGCCGCAGCAGGTGTCGGCGAGGGACTCGGCCCGCCAGACGGACACCGTCTCGTAGGCGGCCAGCGAGGCAATGAACAGCCCGGCCAGCGGGTCGGCCCACCACCAGCCCAGAGCGGCGTTGGCACCCAGCCCGATGAGCAGCCCGCCCGACATCAGCGCGCAAAGCACGGTCTGGGCGGCCTCGGCCTCCACTGCCCGCGATCCGATCAGCGGTGCGAGGCGCCGCTTGGCTCGGGCCAGCAGCGGCATGACTGCCAGCGACAGGGCGGCCATCACGATGCCGACCAGCGACTCCTCGGGCCGGTCGGTCAGCGCGAGGTCGCGCGCCGACTCCACTCCGACGTAGACGGCTAGAACGGCGAAGCTCACCGCGATGAGGCGCTGAGCCAGCCGGTCGGCTTGCTGCTTGCAGCCGGTGCGGCGCTCCTGGGCCAGCCGCCAGGCCAGGATCAGCGCGGCCGACACCTCGATGCCGGAATCCAACCCGAAACCGATCAGGCTCACCGACCCCGCGGCGATGCCCGCGGCGATGGCGATCACGCCCTCGACGCTGTTCCACCCGATGGTCGCAGCGGTGAGCCACTTCTGGCGGGTGACGGCCTGGTCACGGGTCGTCGGCGTCGTCAGTGCCATCGAGTCGCTGCCTCCCGTGCGTTCTCCGCTGCGAACCGCGGCCTTCCGTCCACTATTCCACCGCTGCGGTCTCGCCCGCTGGATCGGGGCTGACCCTGCGGGTCGAGATCCTGCCGCGCCGGGTGCCGCTGCGACGCCCGGCGAGCGCCGCTACCGCACCGGGCGACCGACCAGGCCAGCCGGGCCGCGCTCGCAGCGGATTAGCCTGTTGGCACCGTTCAAACATCGACAACAGACGTTGTGCATTCAATTAGTGGTGTGATACATTAAAAATCATGGCATCAGATGATATAGTCATGAATGTCACGTTCAATGATTCGGTGCCCGCCGGCGGCACCTATGCCAACGGCGCGCTCGTATGGAACACCCCTCATGAGTTCACGATCGATTTCACCTCTCATCGCTCGCCGACCCACGACGGCGATGCCCACGACGTGCTGGTGGTGGCGCGCATGAAGGTCCCGACCAGCGCCATGTTCGGGATCGTTCAGGCCATGTCGGCCAACATCGACCGCTACGAGCAGCAGTACGGGCGCATAACTCCGAGACCACCCAAGGAGGCACCATGAGAAACAACGGCAGCGACCCGGTCTTCGCCAGCGCCGGACGCTTCGACTTCAAGGTCAGGACCGACGACGCCAACGTCTCGATCTCGCGGCCGGTCAGCCGCGAGGACGTCGACAGAGTGCGGCGCCAGCTCGCCGAGTGGGAGAGCCGCCTGCGGCCTTCGCAGCCCGCCTAGCCGCCATTCGAACTCGGAGGACTTGGCGCCCCAGGCTGCGGGCGTTCTCTGAGACTGTGCGGCGGGTGCCCAGCATCTATGGATGTATGCATCACTCGCAGCGCGCGGCGACATGGGATCGCCGATGACGACATCCTCCACGCGTTCCGAAACGCAATCCGGATGGAGCCGGTGGACGATGTGTCAATGCTCGTTGGGCCCGACCGCAGCGGTCGCTTGCTGGAGGTCGGAGCCGTGAGTCGGGCCGAGCGCACTACGATCATCCATGCGATGCCCGCAAGAGTTAAGTATCTGAGGTGAGCCGCATGCCCGATACTCTTCGAGAGCTCATCGACAGCGCAGAGGCGAGCGGCGACTGGGACGCGGTGGCGGACTGGTGCGAGCAGTTTGACTGGGCGCAGGCCGAAGGGATCCCCGCCGCGGAGTTCTACCTCGAGTTCGCCGCGGCTGCGACCGGCGCCACTGGGCAACAGCCCGCAGTGACTCGCCCGCAGCTCCTTGAAGCGGTCGCAGCAGCGCGCAGCAACGGTGTGTCCTGGGGGCGTATCGGCGAGATTCTCGGCGTCACGAGCGAGGAAGCCCAGCAGCACTACGCAGTCTCGACCGACGCTCACGCGGCCGCAGCCCCATAGCGCCTGTCGAGTTCGTCGTGCGCACCGCCGCGAACGCCCGTCGGCATTCCCGGGATCGAGATCCCTGCGTGAGGAGACCTCGGATGGACGTCACCCTCTTCTACAAAGCGGGCGGGCTGGCCGCCGCCCTTCGCAAGGTCCACTAGACCCGGCACTCGTCTCCGCGGGGGCCTCGCTGCTCAGGCTCCGCTGCTAGGAGCGCTCGTGGCCGCAGTGTGAGGAGCAGCCCTGCAGCCATTCACGCACCGCGTCATGGTCGTGGTAGTCGACGCCATCGGCGAGCAGTGCCGTGAGAGTGCTGGTGGCCGGCGGGGCCAGCGTGTCGCCGTACCGTTCCACACCGGTGGTGCCGGTGCCTTCTAGCGCGCCTCTGGCCGTTTCGAGGCTCACTTGTATGAGATCCCCGCGCAGGCCGCATCGCTCCCCGGCGAATCGCAGCCATCGCGGGAACACCGACGCGACCGTGCGGCGATACCCGTCGTCGCCGACCGCGTTCGCGGGAACCCACCCGGCCAGGTACAGCGTGACCCTGCACGGGCTCCAGCACAACGGGTCGCCGTAGCTCCACGCCGACGCGAACCGGAAAATGTCGGCGATCACCTCCTCGGCAGCGTCACGGTGCTGTGCGGATGCCACGGCCAGGAAGTCCCTGCGCAGGTCGTCGAGCTCTCGGCTGCTGAGAGCCCTGACATGCTGGGGAGAACCACCGTAGGGCAGGAGCGCGACCCGGTGATCGACTAGGGCGCGCAGCTCGTTCACCACGATGCCAGTCGCTTGCGGGCTGTCCCTGCCGACGCGCCGGTCTTCCAGCTTGAGTGCTGCTTCGACGGTCGCTCGGGCATCGGACAGGTTGATCTCGGTCATGACGGTGTGGGGACCGGCCTGGGCTCTTTCGGCGAACTGCTCGATCGGCGGGCCGTACAGCAAGTCGGCCTTGGGCCCGCCCGCGGTCGCAGCGACCTCTACGCCGATGCCGCGGGCTTCGCCGCCCGGCCGCTCGAAGTCGGTCCACACGATGAAGTGGTCGCCCCAGGGATCGACCAGCGTCACAGCACGCAGCGGCGTCACGCGGCCCAGTTCGTCGGCCCACGGCGGCATGGGAGCGCCCTTGTCGAACAGCCGCCGCAGAAGGCGACGGGCCCGGCTGCGGTGCCCGCTGGGTCCGTAGGCGGCGACCGCTGCCGCAACCGCCGCCGCGGCTGCGGTGTCGTGGCAGTCCTCCGCCGCGGCCAGCACCCTCGATGGGCTCAGCGCGTGGCCGCAGGCGAGACCACCGGGGTGGAACAGCGGCTGCACGGACGACGCCCAAACCTCGGCCTCGTCCAGGTCTGGATGCCCGGCAGCGGTCACGGAGGCGCTCCGCAGCAGCAACTCCTCCGCGGTCGGGCATCCGCACGGCAGTTCGCCGCGGCGTTTGGCGGGCCTGGTTCCCTTCGGGGTGACGCGTCCGCCGCGACAGCGGCGCTTTGGGCGTGACATCAGCTACCTCCTGCCCCGAGTTGCAGCAAAATATACTGCTATCTTATGTTATGACCTACCTATATGTTCCAATTGGAGCAAGATGATGTCCATAGAGATTTCGGACAGCGCCCGTCGGCATGGAATCGAGGACGAGGACGTGCTGCACGCTGTACGGAACGCGATCTAGGCGAACAGGGTGGAGGACGTGTTGATGCTCATCGGAGCGGATCGCAGTGGTCGCCTTCTGGAGGTAGGCGCCGTTGGTGAAGCAGAGCGTTGTAAGATCATTCATGCAATGCCGGCACGAGCCAAGCACTTGAGGTGAGTCCCGTGTCGAAGACAATTCGAGAACTCATCAACGACGCAAGAGCGAGCGGGGACTGGAACGCGGTCGCTGACTGGTGTGAGACCTACGACTGGTCGAAGGCCGACGAGATCCCGGTCGCCGAGTTCGACTTGTGGCGGGACGCCAGGATGGGAGGCCACGGCGAGGATCGAGTCGTTGAAGCCGTGGCTGCCGCCAGTGCCGGCGGTACGACGTGGGACCGGATCGGCGAGATTCTCGGCATCTCTGGCCCGGAAGCCCGGCAGCGCTACGGGACCGCGATCGACGAAACCGAGGCAGTGAGCCGATAGCCGACGTCCGGACTGTCGTCACCCGCCACAGAATGCGCCGATCGTGATTCTGGTCAACCCGGGGTCGACTACAACGACGTCATCTAAGGTCAGCATCGAGCCAGGCCATCTCCGCCTTTGTGGACTCGACCCCCCCCGTCGGCGCCTATCTGGTTCTGGCGCAGGCGCCGAACCGCGAGGGCGACAGTGGCGCCCAGCGCAACTGCGAGCTTCTTGAGCTCCCGATGGGTGGAGACATCGATCTGAATCCTCGTGCTAGGCATGTGGATCAACTTCGCGTGAACATAGCGGCTACTCGAATTCGGAGGATTGGGCTCCCAGGCTGTTGGCGTTCTCCGAGACGGTTCGCCGGGTGGACTCATCGAAGCCTTCGTCGCTCTTGGCTCGGATTTCCAGTACCAGATCCACGTCGGGGCCGAGTTGGCTGCTGACATGGTCGGCGATCTCGCCGAGTTGCTTGATGCAGCGGACGGGGTCGAGGTTGAACTGGGCGTAGAACTGGGTGGGCAGGCGCGATGTTGGCTTGGGTGGGTCGACGGGCGGGCCGGCAGGACCATCGGGACCGTCAGGGCCGTCGGGCGGCTCACCGGGCGTTGTCTCGGGGACGTTGAGCGCCTCCGGAACCCGGCCCGGATGGATCAGCAAGCCGCTGGGGGCGGGCGGGACCGCCTCGTCGGTGTGCAGTCCAACCCATCGCTCGCCGTCGTGGGCCTCGGCGTAGGCGAAGGTGTCCTCGAGCCAGGTGATGGTCGAGGCACGGCTCGCGAGGGCGCTGTAGAGAACGTCACGGTTGGCGAGGCGGGGCATGTACGGGAACCGGGCGTAGGTTTCCCACAGCTTGTGGACAGCGATGTCGCCGCGCTCTGACCACAGGTTGCGGCGGTCGAGGTCCATGCGGATTCGTACGCCGCTGTAAGTGCCGATGAGCTTTTCTTCGCCGGCCAGCTTGTGGCTGGTCCGCTCGGCCAGATCCCCGACCGTGGTCGCCCTGGTGGTCTGCCATTCGATTTCGGAAGTGCCGGGCTGCTTCGACGGGGTGAGCGCCAGGGTGAATGTCTCGTCTATGAGGCTGTCGACCTGCTTGGAGGTCTCCGCCCGCTTGCTGTCGGCCTGGCGCTGCTGGTGTGCGGTGAGGTTCATGGACCCGTCGTTCACGATCGAGCTCCACGCCAGGTACATGCGGGTCGCGCCTCGCAACTCAGCCAGTCGGTTGGCCGCTGCGGCCAGGAACACGACCAGGTTGGAGTTGACCCTGGGGCCGGCTTCGCGCTGGGCCAGGATCCGCGCCGCGAGCGCCACCGCCGGGGAGTTCTCGTCGTTGGGCGAGTGGGTCGCGTCGGGCTCGAGAATCACCAGTCGGACGCCGTCGTCGTTGTCGGGCACGTCGCCGGGACCCTCTGCGAACACCTGCACCGCCGCGAAGGCGCCGCGGTCGCGCTGGGCGCCGATCCGCCGTCGCACCTCGTCGTCGGCGTCCCGGTCGTCGTAATTGGAGCTGGCCCGGTCGGCCGCGATGCGGGTGACGTTGGGGATCAGCGAGTACCAGTACTGGGCGCCGTCGACATACAGGTGGGTGGCCTCGCCGGACAGGCGCCGCAGAGCGTCGGCGAACTGGTCGGGGGACTCGCCGGGCTGGGCGCAGCCGAGCACCACCGACTTGAGGTCCACTCCCCTGCGGCCGTCGGGTCGGGGCGCCGAGCCCATGTACACGGTCCGGGCCGCACGCCGGGCCGCAGACAACCGCCCGAAGTGGCTGTTGTCGCGGTCGATGCGCAGCGGCAGCGAGTTGGCCCCGTCGACGTCGGCTTTGATGACCGGGTCCCAGCCGTCTTCGAGGTACTTCTTGATCTCGCTGACCAGCAGCCCGAAGTCCATGGGCAGGTTGCCGGGCATGATCAGCAGCGACCGGTCGTCGCGCTGCCACAGCTGCGAGATGGCGAGAGCCATGAGTCGCAGCACGCCCCGGGTGCGCTGGAACTTGTCGAGGGCGGACCAGTCGTCGAAGAGCCGGTCGAACAGCTCGGGGTGGATCGGGTAGCAGAGCTCCATCCGGCGGCGGTACTCGCCCTCGCCCACGCCGGTCGGGAACTTGTCGCCCCGGGCGCGGTACATGTCGCAGAAGGCTCGGATCACCCCGTCGCGCACCCTGGCCTTCTCAGTGGGAATCGGGTCGAACAGCCGCCGGCGCACTATCTCGAAGGACTCGTCGGGCGAGGCCGGCTGCCACTGGGCGGCCTTGCGGGCCACGACGTTCTTGAGCTTCTCCAGCGCGGTGCGGCCCCGGGGCCCGCCCACCTCCACGTCGGATGCGGGGATGGAGACCAGCACCACCACATTGGGAACCGCGGCGGCGGCTTCGGTGAGCGCCTGGGCGAAGGTGAACTGGGTGTCGAAGTCTCCCCCGGCGAGGCGCTCTCCCCCGCTGTCGTCGGCAGTGCCGTCGCGCAGCTGGCGGGCGTAGGCGACCCATTCGTCGATGAGCACCACCGCGGGGCCGAAGCGCTCGAACAGCGTCTTGAGGGCGGCGCCGGGGCTGGTGCCGGCTAGGTCGTCGGTCCGCACGATGTCGTAGCCGTCCTTGCCGCCCAGTTGGTAGGCGAGGCGGCCCCACAGGGTGTGCAGGCGGATGCCGCCGCCGACCCGCTCCGGGGCCGACGGAGAGATCATCTGGCCCACCAGCACGGCCCGGTTCACCTTGGGTGGCAGCGTGAGGCCTTCCTCGGCGAGCACGTCGGCCAGCCCGGGCAGCTTGGTGGCGTCCGCCCCCGAGGCCAGGTGGTACAGAGCGATCAGGGAGTGGGTCTTGCCCCCGCCGAAGTTGGTCTGCAACTCGATCACCGGGTCGCCGCCCTGGCTCGACAGGCGCCGGGCCGCGCCGGCCAGCAGATCACGCAGTCCCTGGGTGATGTAGGTGCGGGTGTAGAAGGAGTGCGGGTCCTGGTACTCGGGCTCGGCTCCGCCCGCCGCGACCAGCGCCAGGTCGGCCGCGTACTCGGCCTGCTCGAAGCGCCCGGAGGCCACGTCGGCGTGGGGCGTGATGATGTCGCGCCACGGGGTGAGCCCGGCCTGGGGCGTGCCCTCGGTGGGCTTGGCCGCGGTGCGGCGGCGCTCTGAGCGGGACTCCTCCTCGAACACCTGGCGCATCAGGTCGCGGCGCAGGCCGCGGATCTGGTCGCGCTGATCGCTATTGCCGAATGCCTCCAGCACCCGCTCCATTGAGTCGAGGGCACGAGCGGTGTCGTCGCTCGTCAGGGACTGCTGGTGCGCCCACCGATTGCGAACGTCGGCCACCTCGAACACCAGCGAGCGCACCGACGGGCCGAACCCGTGGCTGAACACCTCGTTCCAGGTGGCCTTGACGCCCTTGAACAGGAAGGAGGAGTCTTCGGTTGACGGATGCCGATCAGGATTGTGCAGCTTCGAGTTGACCCGCTGCAGCCAACCATCGCCGTAGAACCCTCGCCAAGTGTCCTCACACGCCGGTCCGAGCCCGTCGCGCAGCAAGTCCAGCGCCTTGGCGACCCGCTCGGTGTTGGCCATCACCATGGTCGTCTGCTCCCGTCGAGGATGGTCGGCAGGGGTTCAGGCACGGCGCACACAATGCCATGTCGGTGCGACACGCCGCGCTCTGGGGCGGTAACAATCGCAAACAGCGTGTCAACGATGGCCAGATCGTACTGCTCGCAGCCGAGACTGTCGCCGCCCGAGCGTCAGGCTGACCAGTCGAAGACCCTGGCGACGAAAGCCTCGCGGTAGCGGCGTTCGTCTTCGTCAGCGTCGTCGGGTACGGAAAGGTTGAACAGCGGCCCGTTGTCCCCGGGGTGGGGCTTGCGGTGGTCGTGGCCGCTGTCGAGGATGTCCGCGGGGATGCCGTCGGGGAACGCTTCACAGCCGAGCGGCTCGCCAAACTCGTCCCAGCGCGCTCGGCTGCAGTAGAGCCGCAGGAACGGTTGGGCGAAGGAGGTCATGCGCTAACCGTGACAATCTCCCTCATGGAAGTTCTCGTCGAGGCATAGGGCCGGTCGGGCGTAGGAGGTCATGGCCGCTCCATGAGATGCTGGTCGATACGCACCCGCGATGGCCGCAAAGGAACGGGTCCGCGTGGCTGGGGGCGGCCGCGACTAGGCGATTCGTGGCGCAGTGCAGTTCCCAGTCCTGTAGAAGCGGGTCTGCGTGGCTGGGGGCGGCCGAGACTAGGCGATTCGTGGCGCAGTGCAGTGCGCAGTCCTGTAGAAGCGGGTCTGCGTGGCTGGGGGCGGTCGCCACCCTGGTTGTTTGTGGTGATCCCCGACACGGACTGACAGAAGATCCGGCAGGTACCGGCTCGCTGCGGGGTATCGTGTAGGACAGCGGGAGGCCCGGCGCTCGCGTCCCATCGCGGGAGCGGTTGACAGGCGTGGCTGAGGTGGTTGCGGTATTCATGGCTGGGGCGGGTGGCTTGAGCCGTATGGACAGCTCGCGACGGCTATCACATGCCATGGTCATCTGCCTCGGGCTCGCTGCCGTCGAGCCGTTTGTTGAGCGCCCCGGAGCATCGAACTCCGAGTCGGCGTCTGTTCGGCGATCTACCGGGGAATCCACGCCAGCGGAGAAGCCGATTGAGTCCCTCGCACGCGGGCCGCTGGAGCCGATGTCGCCTAGCGCCGCGGCCGGTGGCTTGTGGAGCCTGGTGCCGTCGGGCTTGAGCACCACCCACGAGTCGCCGTGGCGTTGGAGGTGGTGGCCGCCCTCGTGCAGCAGGATGTGGTGGCGGTGGCACAGCAGCGCCAGGTTGTCGGCGTTGGTGGGTCCGCCGTCGGCCCAGTGCTTGACATGGTGCGCGTCGCAGCGCGACGGCGGGGCGTCACAGCCGGGCCATACGCAGCCTTCGTCGCGGGCTATGAGCACGCAGCGCAGTGCCTCGCCGACCCGCCGAGTGCGCCGGCCCACGTCGATGACGCGTCCCTTGCCGTTGAGCACGGTGGGGATGATCTCGGCGTCGCAGGCGAGGCGCCGCAGCGTGGCCGCGGAGAGATCCTCGCCGCTGTCGGTGACACCGGCGCGGTGTAGCCCGCTGCGTAGAGCGTCGAGGCTGGTGCTGACCCGCAGAACTGGCACCACCCGTTTGCCCCTGTCGTCGAAGTCGGCCCAGTCGACGTCGTCGGCGAGGCTGTCGCTGTCCAGATCCTCGCTGTCTAGATCCTCGCTGTCCAGGTCCTTGGCGCAAGTGTCCTCTCGGTTGCTGGGCACAGTCACAGAAGCTCCGGCCTTCGTGGGGTCCGTCTCGGCATGAGCCGCTCCGGCCCGGGTCTGTTTGGCTTCAGTTGTTGCTCCCGCAGATCGGCCCGCGTCGGCGTCGGCGTCGATGTCGGTCGTTGCAACGCTTGCGCCGTCTTGAGGTTCGGTGCCGCTGGAACCCGGGCGGTGGGTTGCGGCGCTGTCGGACGCACTGTGGCTGGAATTCGCACGCCGGGGCTGGGATGCAGCGACCGGCGGGCTGTCAGTGTCTTGATGTTCGGGCGTGGCTGAGGCCGAGCGGGGATGTGCGTCTGTGCGTGAGCGAGCGCGACTGGGGGCCGGACGCCGGGGCTGGGATGCAGCGACCGGCGAGCTGTCAGTGTCTTGATGTTCGGGCGTGGCTGAACTCGAGCGGTGATGTGCGTCTGTGGACCGGTGGCTGCGGCTGGACCTCGCACGCCGGGGCTGGGATGTGGCCGCGCACAGGGCGTCGATGTCTCGTTGTTCGGGACTGCGGCGCCGGCTGGGGGCCTGTTGCTTGTCGGTGTGCCACATCCGGTTGGCGATGGCGGAGACCTTGGCTTTGAGCCGGGCCCCGCTGTCGGGGTCGAGTGCCCCCTCCAGGCACACCATTCCGTCGCGGTTGTTGTAGAACCGCAGGAACCGGCTGGCGTGCTGGCGCATGAAGCGCTGTTCGGGGGTCTCGTTTCGGGCTGCGGTCTCCGCGGCCGCGGCTCGCTCGCGGGTGGCGTCGGTCCCTTCGCTCGAAGCGGCCGCGACCAGCCGGCGCCGTGTCTCGTCGGCGACGTCGGCGCGGGCGATGGCTTCGGCCTGGTCGGTGTTGATGTCCCCGCAGGCCAGTGCGCCGGCCACCTCGGGCTGTGCGGCGATGGTCTTGGCTTGGCGGGCGGCGCGCCGGGCGGCGCCGCGGGACATGCCCGTGTTGCGGACCAGCGTGTCGGCCACGCAGGCATCGCCCACCGCCCGGGCCGCCCGCTGAGACTCTGCGACCGCGATGAGGCGCCGCTGGTATGCGACGGCCTTGTCGATGAAGCGCTGCACATGGGTGATCAGCGCCATAAGCCTCGCCGGCTCCAACCGCCGCAGGGCCGTGTCGGACAGCACCTCAAGTCGCATGGCACCACCCTAGAGAGGGGGTATGACATCGATGCTTCACAGCACCTGTCGCCCCTACCGAATACATTTCAACGGTCATAGAACAATTGTGATCAGGGGGCGTGACATCGGTGTCGGGTGCCATCGGAGCCGGGCGGGCGTGCGGGTGCGGGAGGCTCGACGCCACTTGGTGCAGAGACGGGACAGGCCGAGCCCCGAGACGCCTGTCGTCCGGGCGTGGATGCGTTCGCTGCAACCGGGCCAAGTACCGCACAAGGCGGCAGGCAACGGGAGCGCATGACCGAAGAGAAGGATTATGGGCCGAACACCAAGGACGATCGGGTCGACTACTGGTCCCCCGGCGGTGCCCTCCACATCGGCCGGCGCTCGACTAATCGAGTCGCCGTCCTGTGACGCGAGGGCTGCAGCCGCGTCCGTGAGCGGCTTTCATTCCCTTTCGCCAGGCGGCTCCCGTTAGCAGGCGCGAGCCGAATGCCGCCGTATACCCGAGGTGTCCAGCGACGGCACCTACATCAAACGCCGCTGGTCAGGGCGCGAGCCGAATGCCGCCGTATACCCGAGGTGTCGGGGCCCCGGAACTCAGGGGGTGCCGGTGACGACGGCCACCGGAGTTGATAGCCGGCCGATGATCGAATTCGTCGACGATCCCTCGCTCGCTTGTGAAGAGCGGCTTCGTACGCAAGGCGAAGTGTTAGCAGTCCTGGATCCTGGACAGGACCGTTCACGTTTCCCAAGTTCGACTCGTCTACGGAGAATCAGGATGGACGAGTCCAAAGCCGAATCGGTCGCTCATGGGCTCGAAGTGTTTCAGGTTGTTGGTGACGAGCGGCATTTCGTGGGCGAGCGCTGTGGCGGCGATCCACATGTCGTTCTCACCCACCTGATCGAGGAAGGCTCTCCGGACGCTGCCGTAGTGCTTGGCGATGGCGTAGGTGCCGGGTATCACCGTGTAGCGCCTAAGGATCGTCTCCATCCTGGCGATCCTCCGTTCACCCCAGTTCGCCTTTGCGGCACCAAAGAACATCTCCCCGACTGTCACGAATGAGATGAATGGCAGCTTGCCCAGCAGGAGCGGCGCGAAGGGCTCGGCCTGAGGTCGCTCCCACGCGATGTACGAGAGCACATCGGTGTCGATGAGCAATCCGTTGGTGGGCACCGCTCACAACTCGAGCGCAGCAATGAAGGCTTCGGCTTCCTCGTCGGAGATGGTGTCGTCCTGAAGCATCTTGATGGACTCAACAACCCCCACACCCTGCGCCTCGGCCAGTTCGTCCAACGATCTCTTGCCCCAGAAGTCCTCGATGTCTGGCATCACCAACTGCTCCATCAGCGCAATCTCGGTCAGATCGACTGAGACGATGGCTGACGTCGTCTTGTTGTAGGTGATGCGTCCCTGGAGTTGGGAGTTCTCGCGAAGCGCCTCCTTGATGTCCTGTGCCTGATCGTCGCGGAAATGGACAGTGACCGAGGGACCGAGCGGAGTCCGCAGCCGGGCGGTGTTCTTCTCGAAGTCGGCCTCATAGAGGATCCCGACCAGAGCCCCCGCGCCGTCGCTACGGGTGGGCTGTTGAGCGGGTGCCGATAGCCGCTTGCGGGCAATGCTGTCCAGAACTGCTTCGTGGGGCACCTCCCCGGGCTGCGTAAGAGCCAACGCGTCGTAGCGCTCCCCGATATCGAGGTCCTCCGCTAGCTGGTTGAGAGCGGTGGTGGCTTCGGGGAAGCCGGTCTCGGAGCCTGCGAGCACGTTGATGACGGTGCGGATCGCTGATTCTGCCAGCTGCGAATCGTCGAGATCCAAGGCCTTCTGTTCCAGAGCTTCCTGGTTGGAGGGCGCATCGGGCGGTGCAAGCTCCAACACCAAGCTGCCTTCCCTGATGTCGGTCAGCCGCAGTTTCGCCGCGCGAGTGATTGCCTTGGGAAGACGTCCTGCCGTCCTGGGCGCTCGTCCGGCTAGCTGGGCCGCGGTCCGACCGACGGCTCGGTCGATGCCGTCAAGTAGGCGGGCTAGATCGGATGCATAGAGTTCACCGAGACGGGCATTGTCCCCGGTGAGTCGCAATACGAGTCGAGCAGTCAATGAGTCACCCCCTTAGGCGTTCCGCCCGCCGTGGCGTGACCGGCGCCCTCAGGCATGTGGATACCGGCTGTGCTCTTTCAGCCTAGAGGGGGCCGCCGACAGGGTGCGACTTGTTGGTCGCTAGAGCAGGGTCTGCTGGGCGGGGCCGGCGGCTGCGGCCGCGACGGTGGCGGCGCCGGTGCGAAGGTTGGGCCAGGCACTGATGAGCCCGTTGTAGGCGCCGGCCTCGGCGGCCCAGCCCTTGTCGTTGGCCTTCTGGTAGAGAAGGTAGGCGAGCTGGCGGGCCCGGTCGCCGTAGCCGCCGAGGGTGTGCATCAGCTCGGCCGCCTCGGACTCCGAGCGCTCGAGCGCGGCAGCCAAGTGCTGGGTGGCCTCCCACACGGTGAGCCGGTCGTCGTGTGCGGGCGACCAGCCGGGGTCGAGCTCGCTGCGCTCGTAGAGGCGGAACTTGCCGGCTCGGGCCTCGCCGATGCCGGAGGCCTCGATACCGGCCAGGGAGGTATTCTTGGCCCGGGCCACGCTGTCGGCGTCGCCTGAGGGTCCGGGACTGTAGCCGTGCTGGGTGAACCAGGTGAGCGCGAAGCGGGTGTCGGTGTCGAGCTCGGCCTCCTCGCCGTCGAGCACCTCGCCCAGAACGTCGTTGATGATGGCCAGCGCGGCCGACACCGGCATCGACGATCCGTCGGCCTCCACCACCCGGGCATACCGGGAGAACACCCCGATCCCCGGCCCGATAGTGGACTGGGCCATATCCACCGGAGCGATATTGCCCGACTGCAGCAAGCGCACAGCCTCAGGAAGCTCCTGCCGAAGCGCCGCTATGAACTCCCCGCGGGTGGCGAGGACCGCGGACGCGGGCCGCGGCCGGCAGGCGAGCACGATTGAAGATGCGAGCGCATTGGTTTTGGCAGCCAGCAGCCGGTTTCCCAATTCAGTCCGCATCGGCCAAGTGGCGTTCACCTGCAAGCCCGCATCGAGGACCGCCTGAAGGAACGTGTCCCACCCGGTTGTACGAATCTCTCCCTCCCTAGTCTCGGTCGCCTTGTACGCGTAGTAGATGCTGGCGGGGACATCTTGCGGCTGGTTCTCAGCGACTTGGGCCATGAACTCCGCCATTCCGGACTCGAAGTGCTCCTCCGCTTGCTTTCTCGAACCAGCTCGATGCTGGTTGGCAATCAGCTCTTCAGCCTTGGGTGTCGAGAGGGTCGATAACTCGTCTGGCCACGCCTCCCGAAGGTTCCTGCGCATCCACACGTAGAAGAAGTCCGACAAATCGGCGTAGGAGATATTGTCGTAGTACGGAGGATCCGTCGATACTGCCGCGCGTTCTGACTCTCGCACGCGCACACGCGCATCCCGCTGCGCTACTAAACCTATGCCGGTTGCAGGGAGTCGCTCTAGGAGACTGTTGAGCAACCGGGTTGTCAGCTGTCGGGTCGGGGGTGGTGGTTCGGGCGGTTGCGCCGGTGTCGGCTTGCCGCGGCTTGGGCGGGTGTGGCCGGGCGCGGGCGCGGCGCCGGTCGGGGTCAGCCGGCGGCGGGGAGGGCGAATCCGGTGCCGTTGTGGGCGACGCCGAGGTTGGCGAGGCGAACGAGGTTGACGGCGGCGGCTCTGTTGGTGAGCCACAGGTGGTTGGCGGCGACGCCGCGGTAGGGGACGCGTCTGGCTTTGCCCCGTGCGAGCCAGGCGATGGAGCGTTCGACCATGGGCCGGTGCCGGCGGTAGGCGGCCTGGGTCAGCGGCTGCCGCCAGCGGGCCTTGTTGGCGCGGCGGTGGGCCTCGTGGGCGTCCACGGCGACGCTGCGGCCCCGCTGTGAGGTGGTGCAGCGCGCTCTGAGCGGGCAGCCGTCGCAGAGCCTGCCGAAACGGGCCGCGCCCGACGTGACGGGCCTGGTGTGCCCGGCGGGGCAGGTCACGGTCTGCGCGTCGGTGTCGATGCCGAAGTCCTCTCGGGTGAAGCCCCCCGCTATCGGCGGGCGGCGCTCGATGGGCTTGATGGCGGTGTCCCATCCGGCGTCTGTGAACGACTCGAGCGCCTCGCCCGACGCGTACGCGGAGTCCGCCAGCACCAACCAGCCCCCGTCGTCGCCGGTGTCGGTGTCGCCAGTGTCGCCGGTGTCGGTGTCGGTGTCGTCGGTGTCGGTGTCGGTGGTGTCGGTGTCGGTGTCGTCGGTGTCGGTGGTGTCGGTGTCGGTGTCGTCGCTGTCGGTGTGGTCGTGGCCGCTGCCGGTGTGGCCGCTGCCGGTGTGGTCGCTGCCGGTGTGGCCGTGGCCGGTGTGGTCGTGGCCGCTGCCGGTGTGGTCGCTGCCGGTGTCGCTGCCGGTGTGGCCGCTGCCGGTGTGGTCGTGGCCGGTGTCGGTGTCGTCGTGGCCGGTGTCGGTGTGGTGGGTGGGGTCGGTGTTGAGGAGCCGGGCGCCGACTCTGGCGTCGGAGGCGTCGGCTGCGGTGAGCTCTGCGGCGGTGATGATGCCGGTGTCGGGCTCCGCGACGATGTGGGCCTTGTAGCCGTCGCGGCGCGCAGAGCGGGTCTTGTGTGCGTGGCGGGCCTCGGGGTCCACGGTGGAGATCACCCGGCCCGCGGCTGTGCGGCGCGCGATGCGCCGGCGCCCCGGCACCTCGGGGTCGGCCTCGACGTCTTGGCCGGCCACCGCGGCCAGCAGCGCCGCCGCGTCGGCCTGTTCGTCTGTGAGTTCGAGGCCCGCCGTCTCAGCGAGCACCGCGCAGGCGTCTGTGACCAGTTCGTCTATGAGCCAGGCCCGCTCCCCGGGGTCAGACCAGTCACATGACGGCTTGGCCCCCAGGCCATAGTCGAGCATCAGCTCCAGGCCCGCCGTCTCAGCGATCAACCGCCGACAGCGCCGTATCTGCGCGGCGATCATCGTGTAGGTGTCCTGCGTCGCCACCGCGTCATACAGCACCGTGGAGTCCAACGCCCGCCGCCGGCTCCCCGCCAGCGCCCCGCAGGACCCCGCCAGATCCCGCACCGCGTCAAAGACCCGCTGCGGGCGGCCGCTGACGCGCAGCCTGTGCCGCCACAGCGACAACACGCTGTAATGGAACCCCGCATCGTCCACCGACAGGCCCGCAGCGGCCTTCCAGCGCAGATCACACCGCAGCCGCTCAACAGCCTCACGGTCAGAGCACCCCTCCAGCGCCTGCAACACCAGCACCGTCGCTATCACCGAACCCGGCACCGAAGGCCGGCCCCGACCCCCGAACAAGTCAGCGAACAACCCGTCGGGAAACAGCCTCAGACGGTTCTCGGCCAAAAACCGGTAAACCGACCCCACCCGCACCAGACCCCCGCACAAGCCCAACACGTCCAACAACTCCCGATCCGGCTTCTCAGTACCCTGCATACCTACAATTCTCGCACACCCGCCCAACGAACGCGAGCACCCCGAACCGGATTACTCAACAGTCTCCTAGCGCTCGTATGACGCTTCTCAGCGAGATCCGAAAGTCGCCGCCAGCGTCGTTGAACACGTTGTTCTCTGCGAAGTCCCACATCATCGGGATAGCTTGACGACTGAACAGATTGCGGACCTGCGTTCGTGATGATTCCCACCTGCAAAAGGCGTTACACATGTCCGTGAGCCTGCTCAATCCCAAGGCAAGGTATGTGACAACCGCGTCCGCGTACGCATGAGCCCCACGCCCGCCGTCACGCAGCCTCACCCCATCCGCCGGCAGCTTCGTAGCTGAAGCACTCGACTCTACCCGCTCCGCTACCTCGCCAAGAAGGTCCGAGAAGGTCGTCAGAGCGACGAGTTGCCTAGGTGTAAACAGCTTCCACCACTCATCCAGCCCGTAAACGAACACAGTACCGCCTGTCAGCCTTTCTGGGTTCCTGCCCTCAGGCTTCCAGGCTGGCTCCGGGCAGTTCGCGGCGACGGCGACGTCGTTGGCCGTCGCCGGAACGTAGACGCGGCCGCGCTTCCCTTCTGCAACCACGGCTATCAAATGCTGGCCCATCCGTCCGGCGCGACTCTCGGACTTGATGTAGTTCCCGGGAATGGCAGCGCCCGTAGCGATGCAGGTGCCGTTGCCCCCGTCCACAGTCCGCGGATGAGACGGCTCGCCGCCCTCACGGATCGCGTATCCGATCGTCATGGTGTCTCGATCGATGATTGGCTCAATCCAGACCTTGGGTTTGCCTGGCTTCTTGGCCAGTGTCCACGATGCGACTAGCGGCACATGCCCCGACCAGCTCGGGTCGGGCGACTCCACGGTGCGGGCCCAGATCCAGGCGATGGGCGTGAGCTTCTCGCCGTCGGGGCTGGTGGCGTCGGGGTACAGGTGCCCGATGCGCCGCTGGGCCTCGTCGCGCATCCAGCGCCCGTAGGCCTCCACGTCGGCGGCCAGCCCCTGGGCCCGCTCCCAGGTGGTGAGGGTCTTGTCGATGTCGGGATGCACCGGCGGCATGCCGGCGAAGCGGGGCGGGATCTCGATCATCGCCTTGTTGATGAGCACCGCAACGGGGTTCAGGTCTCCGGCCAGCGCGGTGAGTCCGAGCCGCTGGGCCTCGAGCGGTATGGCCCCTCCCCCGGCGAAGGGATCCAGGATCGGCGGCGGCCCGTCGGGGAAGCACCGGTCGATCTCGGCACGGGCCTCAGCCAGCACGTCGGGGTTGTTGGAGTTCTCCCACTTGACGAGCCGCTCCAAGATCCTAAACAGCCGCTGCCGCTCGGCCTCCTGCTCCGCCGGCGACAACGACGGGTCGCCGGAGGGATCGTCCACCAGCGACGACCAGATCACCGCCCGAGCCGCCGCCAGCGGCCGCCGAGCCCACCAAAGATGCAGTGTCGATGGATGCCCATGCCGAATCGACTTCTCCCGCGCCGCCTCAGCATTGATCGCCGCCAAAGGCAAAGCCACCTCAATCAACTTCGGCTTGTATTCGGTTCCATTCATCGTTGGTCACCGTATCCGACAGGGTCGGCATGAGCCGCTGCGTCATTCGGAGGATGCAGCCTGAGTCAGGGAGTTTGTCGCCGCACCGTCGCTTCCTCAATTCGAAGATGAACGTAAGACGACTCAAGTCCAATTGATCGCGTGCTTGTCTCCCGTCCACTGGTCCCATTCCGACTCGTTGGATAACCAGAAGACCGTGTAGGGCGATCGTATAGCCACTGGTCAGATGGCGGCCCGGCCGCGCCGATGGCAAACCAGTGCCCAGTAATTGTCTGGCGCTCGCCATACCAGCTCTGGCCGTCGCGGCTGACGTGTAGGTGAATACCGTTGGGCGTGGGCAGGCCATATCGTTCAGAGAGGCTCTCCACAACGGGCATGAGGTCTGCGTGGTATCGTTCACCTCGGCTCCGGTAGTGCCCCATCTGGCAGGTCGCCAGCCAGCGCAGAGCTTCCATCGTCTCAAGGTGCTCCCGTTGGTCGAGTTGTTTACCGGTTTCGTCCACTCCGACCAGTCCTGTGTTCTGAACCAAGCGGCGCTGTGCGGCAGCGTTAGCAGCGGTACGCTCGCGGTCTTCGACGATTAGGTCGTCGATCTCGCGCCACGACGCACGGAACCCGTCCGTTCGTCCGATCCGCCACGCTCCGCCGGTGTCCTGAGATGGCCGGCTGTCGCTTCCGCATGCAGCCGTCGACAGTGCCAAGATCAGAGCGACAGTAAGAGTCCCGAATGACGCAAGCAAGTGCCGAATGGTTCTCATGGACGTTGGGACATTCATGTTGAGACCTCCGGAGAGCTATGCGGCTGTGAGCGCCGTGTTGGTAATGGGTTCGACGGATGTGAGGGATGCTGTACGGAAGGGTGAATACGGGAGTGACAGGAGGTATCCGCCAGCGACTTGGTGGGAGAGAGCGACTGCGGCGATGCTGATGACAGACGCAGCGATGCCCATCGCGTCGCCGGCGGAGCCGTGGAAGGTCGGAACGGAACAGCCCGGAACGGGCGTGAGCGGTGGATGGGCGTCGTGATCCCAGAAGGCGCGAAACGGGGCGAGGCTCGGATCGCTTCCGGCCTGTCTGGACAAGGCCTGGTCGAGTTCGGAAGTTCTGGTCGCCGGTGTGGCGTCGGTGATCGTGACTATTCCCAGGGTGGCGGTCACCGTGCCTTCCAAGCTGCGATATCGATCCGATGATCGGTTCTCGGCCGCAGCGCGATGCGATGCACGACGCCTTCATCAAGGATGTCGCTCGGCATGGAGAGCATGGCCACCACCGTGGGAGCTCCCTCGGTGCGATGAAGCACTCCGCCAACTGGGTGATAGAGGGCTGTTGCCGGGTCGAATCGCCCGCCGATTGCGTCCTCGAACCACTCCCAAAGGCGCAGCAAGAAGCCCTGCATGCCTCGGGCTGGATCCCACGCGGTGCCAGGGTCAAGGTAGATGCACAGCCGCGTGCCCTGCAATACGTGAGAGAACCCGGCCCATCGAAAGTGCTCGACCGCGGCAAGGGGTGGCGAGATCGGGTAGTTCGGAGGGATCAGAATGACGACGCGCTCAATCGGTTGAACATCCAGGCCGCCAGCACCGCGGCTGAAGCCGGAAGTATCGAGATCGACCTTCAGCGCGGCACGCCCGCGCCATTCGTCGGTGGCGACCAAGCTGATCTGGCTCGAAGAGTCGGTGAAGGTCTTCACCTCCTCGACAGCGGCACGTTGGGCCTCGACCAGATCAGGCATGGCTGCTATCAGCCCGCTCGGCCCCTGTGGGAAGCGCTGGAGGCCGCGGCGGTTGCAGCCGATACTCCTAGAAGCGGTGTGGCCGACAAGGGCCTCGAAGCGCCGGACCGGCCCGCTGGCGGGTTGAACTTGTCGCCGAACAGGTCGCGCCAGACTTTGGATGACTTGGCGGGGTCAGGCTCGTCGCAGGCGGCTCGCATCACTGCCGCAATGCTGTGGATCCGGTCACGGAAGTTCCGGTACGTGGCCTCCTTCAAGCGGTGATCAAAGTTCGTGCCGTCGCCGGCCGGATTGGGTAGGGAGGGCTTGGAGGGCTGAGCTTGGAGCCATCTGTCGAGATCCTCGACGATGTTGACGAGCGCCGTCGGCACGTTCGTGTACATGCCCGGAACTAGCGCGCCGGCATCCGTGACCTGAAGTCCCAGCACCGTGGTCAAGATGACGGACTTGACGCCGTCGAAGCTGCCGCGTTCGTTGCGCAGGTACTTCATGAGCCGCACGACGCGCCGGAACTGCCCTGCGGTGAGCTGGTCGCGGCGCTAGCTGACGGGTTGTTGACTCCGGAATCATGCGCTCTCCATCTTGGCGAGGGGGTATGACAGCGAGGTCGCAATGGAGCTTTGTGGCCGTCTGACCTCTAAGAACTCCGAAGCGCTCCTCTGATCGAAGTCGTGAACATGTCTGGTCGGTGGCTGGCTGTTCAGATGGCCGACCGTGCTCGCACGATGCTCATGGCGGCTACGCTCGTGGCGTGGAGCCGGCTCTTGGATTTCTCTGCCAGACACGTTCAATGGCAGTGTTGCCTCTGGAGGATCGGCACCATGTTCGGCTTGCAACAGTGCGCGAGCACGCCGACCGCGTGCCTGACGGGACGCGACTTCGTTCGGCGCCGAGTAGTTGGGGGTTGACGTTTCTGGTGACGTGTTGGATAATGTGTGCGCTGAGGGCACTAGCCCTCGGAAGTGAAGCCCGGTACCTCTCCGGACGGTGAGTGGCCGGGCTTTCGCGCGTCCTAGCGGCGCTTGTCGACATCTTGGACCTGATCGATCAGCGCCTCGGCTCTGAGTCGCCACTCCCGGCCAGCGCCGTAAGACCAGGCCACAGCGTCAGGCACCCATAGCAATGGCTCGTCTCGTCCCCGGAGGTGGCAATACGACAGGTCCGTCGGTGCTGCGCCCTGCCGGACGGCCTTGGCTATCAGGCGACGCTCCCGTTCGTCCTGGCTCGCTTCTCTGCGCTCGATGACCAGTCGCTGGCCCTTGAGGGCGAGCAGGTCCACCAAGAGAGCCTCGAAGGCCCTCTGCCGAGCGATGGGCTCCTTCTCGGCCGAGACATAAAGCCTCGTCCGTACCGGAAGCTCGCGCATGGCGTCCAGCAGGGATCGACGACGCTGCGGACTCTCGCTCACGAAGTGCAAGCGACTCTGGCGCGGGAGCCGCATCTCCCGCAGCGCCCTGCGGGCTACCGGCAGATCTCCGGGAGAAATGACCGCTGCACAAACCATGTACCGACCGCGCTGCGACTCGTCGACGAATGCGTGGACGCTCATCGCGGCACACTCACCGCGGTGCTGATCTGGCCGCGGGGCCCGAACGGAGGCTTGAGTGTGTAGCGGTTCTCGTAGGTGTAGCCCTCCGGTGCCAATGGCGCGGCAATCCGGTTGCGGTGCACTTCGAGCAGGTTCTTGTCACGGAGGCCCCTGTAGCCGCGGGACAGCGTGTCGGCCGAGATCCCGTAGTAGGCGGGGCCGCGCTCGACGGGGAGGGGGAAGAAGTCGAGATTGCTCCGCGCGATGATCAAGAAGCTCAGTTCGGGTAGCGATAGGTCCTCGAACCATCGAGACGAGCCGCCGGGAGGACCGTCGGTCCAGAGTGCACGGGGCACCTGAACGAAGCGATCACCGGACTTGCCGCTGGGTCGCGTGTACGGGTTACCGGAGCCGTCTTCGCGCAACAGCGTGAACTCGGCTGTGCGGTTGCGTCTCGACCGGGCGACCATCTGCCGTTCGACAAGCCGGGTCCAAGCCTTGGACACGCGGCCTCGAGCGGTGTGCTTCGTCGGTTCGGGCAGGCCCAGCGCGCGAGCCCACACAGCGGAGTGAAGCGCGACATCCCATGGCTCCTTGCTCGCTTTGGTCAAGGCGAGGAAGTAGAGCAAGAGCGCTGTCTTGTCGCCAGCGGAAACGAAACGGGCGAGCGGCCCTGGCACCGATGTCCCATCGCGCTTTTGCTGGATGAAGGTTTGGCGCAGCGGGAAGGCCTCGCGCTGGGTGCTGTAAGCGATAGCATCGACGGTGTCGTGAGGTGTCGCCAAGTCGCCGTTGGGCGGGTTCGTGGTCATGCCTCATAACTACCGGATCGTCGCCTCAGCAGCAACAGTGGGTAGCTACTACGAGCTGGCTTGAATGTCTATCTGAGCGGTAGTACTAGGAGAACGACAACTACGATAGCAGTACCGCTACAAGTACCGAGCAGCACCTGGCGCGCCAACACTGCCCGCAGCGAAACACTGACGGCCCTTCCGTATGGCGGATGTGGGGCTTGCAGCAGAAATCCTGAGCCGAATGAGGGTTGCGGCGAGTCCCCTGCTGTGTTGGAGCCCCGAAGAAGATCGCGCACATGCCGCCGACCTCCCGCACCTGCGCGCCGCGTCGACGACACCATTGAGCTCATCGCGTCGAGAACGTCCGCCGGGCGTGCTTACTCATGGCCGCATTCGATCGCGGATGCGTTGTCGGCGGCCGCTTCCAGGCGGTCAGAGGGACAGGGACGCCCCGCGGAAGAACTCACCGCGCTCAGAGGCCCGGTGGGTAGCTGTTTCGAGGGGGCCGATCCTGCCGGTGGCGCCCAGCACGGCGGCACCCACCACGCGGGCGAGGAAGTAGGCGCTGACGGCGTCATCGAAGGAGAACCGCGGTCTGGCGCCTCGCCCGGTTTGGTAGTCGTGTTTGGCGGGGTTCGCGGCGGCGCCGGCGAACTCGGCGACGGCGTCGGCCAGATCTGCGCCGAGCGTCTTCTTGGCGTGGGCCGTCCTGGCGAGGCTGCCGAGGGGCTTTTGGCCGTAGACGGGTCTCTTGGGGCCGGCTCGGAACATGTCCTTGACGCAGCCCTCCAGACAGCCGCCCGCCGTCTGCACGACGGAGCGGGCGAACTCCGGCTGCTCCCATGCTCTGGCCAGATACGCCGGGATGTACCGCAGACCGCGCAGGATTCCCTCGAACTCGTGGTCGAACGGGTACAGGTAGCGGCACTTCTCGCTGTCCCAGACGGCGGTGTGCATTCCCGGGCCCGGTATCTCGCTGTCCGTCTCGGCCAGGATATCGAACGCCTTCCCGGCGAAGGGCTCGCCCCGGCGCAGCACCGCGACCGCTTCTCGCATCCGCGGGGCGACATCTCCCAGCCACACAGCGGCGAGGGCCTCCATCTGCGGGTCGGGCGGCAGCTCCCCAGGAGTCTCATACAGTTCGGGCCAGGGGCAGTCCGCCATCACCCTCCTCGAAGAAGCCCGGCCGGGCAGCAGGGGGCGGATGATCCGCTCTGCGCTGCGCAGGCGCTCGATCGTGTCCGCCAGCTCGGCGATCCTCGCCACGCGGCGCTCGCATTCCTCCTGCTCCACTCCGTCGCAGATCCTCAGGTAGTGAAAGTGCGCCTCGTAGCAGGCCGCCTCGTGACAAACAGCGAGCTCCCACGAGGTGAACTGCTGCTCCGTTCCGCCGAACACGCCCACTCATGCGTCGTTGCTTCTCTGCACGATGGTCTGAGCGCTCGCGTGGAACCTCTTGGGCGAAGGCCACAAGGCCGGCATCTCAACCCACTGCATCTCTCTGCGCATGACGCGTCCGCCCAGCATCTCCTGTATACGCACTATGAGGGACCGAAGAGCCGTCTTCGCTGTCGACATCCACCTATGGTTCCACGCTGCATGCAGCGCGAGCGCGCAACCCGCTACGGCGCGAATCGCGGCCAGGCACATCGCGTGATCGCCTGCACGCCCAGCCGAACGGATCAATCAATATAACAACAATATCTTCTATGTATAGTCGCTAGATGGAAGGTTCACCCCCATTGGTTGAGCGCAGGTCGTTCGGCACATCAAGATGGCGAATCCGTTCTCAGCTCTTTCGATGGCAGATTGAGGTTTGAGATGACTTGGCGGTACGAGTCCGATGAGAATCCGAAGCGGAAGCATCACTGGGACAAGGATCACGCCGGGTTCGTCGAGGTAGGCCCAAACCGTGTTGGCAAGTGCCCCGCGACCATGAACCCGTCAGATGCGCAGGCGCTTCTCGACGACGCGATCCCCTACTGCCATCCCCGTTGGAGCCGGCCGTACCCCCAGCGGCTGTACGCAGTCAGCGACGGTGTCGTTTACCGGGCCTCGCCGACGAACCCGGGAACCTCGTACCATGGATTCCCCGAGCACCCGTCGGCATTCCCGCGCACCGGCAACGCGAGGGACGTCAAGCGAGAATTATTGGAGCGGTCCAGGCAGCAGGGATGCGAAAGGGAGGTGCGGCAATGGATGAACTGGTAGCTCGAACGGGCGACGGCGACATCGAGTTCGCACTGGCGTGGCCGCACGGGGCCTCGAAGCGGTCAGCGTCCGAGGCGACTAGAGGAAGCCTGAGGGTGAGCCTGCGGGGCAGGGCGATCTGGCACGGCGCAGACGAGTCCTCGGGATTCGAGTGGACATGGATTGAGCTCCTTGAGTTTCTCTCGGAGTCTTGGCTGTACCTCGCCCTTGAGGACGGGGCTCCCCTCGGAGTCGCTCTGGATACCGCTCCGCGCATGCTCGCAGCCGCCGAGGCGACGATCGAGTCGGGGTCTCCTCTGGGGTCCGATGTCGAGCGTGAGCAGCTTGAGGCATACCGCACGACCCATGACCTTGCAGAAGCCGCGCAGGGAGCGGTGATGCCGCCGTTGTGGATCGTGCGAAACGGCAGCTCCGGCTGGGTGGCTTCCGCGGCATTGACGGCGCGGGCCCCGTTCCAAGAACTGCTCAATGTCCTGAATGAAGTCGGCGGCTGTATCGCGTCGAGACTCGCTGCGGTGTCCGACGATCGGTCACGTGAGGCAGTCCAGGCGTGGCAGGCACGTGACGGCCACGACCGGTTGAAGGTCATCGAGGCCGCCACCGGTTACCCCCCGGAGCTTGTGGCCGAGGTGGAATCGGTCTTCTACTCCGAAGATGAGCGCGACTGGACCACGCCTCGCTCCGATGAGCTCCTGGCCGCGGCCAGACTTGTCGGCCCACAGCCGGCCACGACGCTGCGGCCGATCCTTGATGCGTTAAGGCGAGTCAAGCTGTGCGATGGCCCAGAGCTGGATCGAGTCTCTAAGGACGCAACGGCCATCGTCGCCTATATGCAGGACGAGCCGCCCTTCGCTCAGGGGCACGAACTGGCTGGCTGGCTGCGATCCGAGTTGGGAGTCGCCCATCGCAGCGGGCGAGTGAACCCGGACACGATTCTTGACGCATGGGGCGTGCCCCTTATTGACGTCGGCCTCGGCCTAGCCGACATTGATGCAATCGGGTGCTGGGGCCCGAGGCACGGTCCGGCTGTGCTGCTGAACTCCGATGCCCGGCACGCAGAAAGCGCGGGCCGACGCAGAGCGACGCTGGCGCATGAGATCTGCCACCTCCTCGTGGATCGCGCAAGCTCGCTGCCGCTGGTCGAGGTGCTCGGCGGCAGGACCGCCAAGCACGCCGAGCAGCGAGCCCGCGCTTTCGCGGCCGAACTGCTGTTGCCCCGCGAGGTCGCCGGACAGGTGTTCTCGGACCACGAAGGCGACGAAGCCCGCGCGGCCCGGTCGCTACGTGCGCGATTCGGTGTGAGTTCGGAACTGCTCGCATGGCAGGCCAAGAACTCCAGGTATCCGCTAGCGCCCCAAACGCGGCGGTTCTTGTCCAGTCTCGTGCGCAATCCGTCGGAATTCGGCTGGGGATAAGCCGCGAGGCACATCCTTCAAGGCCGCACCAGGGATCGCTGAACGATCGGACCTGGGCAAGCCGCCGCGTTCCGAGTTGATCGGCGCACGGTCAGCTTCACCGAGATCCCTACGAGTTCAGAGCGCGCGACTCAGTTGGCGGTGATCAGGCCGTGGCCGATGCGGGCCAACGCCACAGCTCGGCCTCGTCGAGGGGAGTGCCGCAGCGGCGACAGAACCAGTGGCTCTCGTCTGACGGCTGCTCGTGGGAGCAGATGTCCCTGAGAGTGGAGAGCCGCACGGCACGCACCGCGAGGCGCAGAGCCACGACTGGCGCGGTCTTGCCGTCGGCGTCACAGAGGTCGGCTGCGGTGCCGGCGGCGATCTCGATGCCGAGGGAGCCTGAAGTGCCCCAGAGGTCGGCGCAGCCGGGATCGGCGGCCACTTCGACCCGCCAGTGGCCGTGGCGCTCGCGCAGATAGAAGCTGCGGCCGTCGCAGATGCCAGTCACGACGAACGGGAAGGCCCAGCACCGCACTTCGGCGTCCACGTTGAGCTCTGCGGCGGCCTCAGACAACTGGGCGCGTGCGTCGGCATCCTGCTTCGACGCTTCAGCGGCTTCGTCCAGGGGCTCGAGCAGGCGATCCCAAAGCTCAGCGCGCTCGGCTTTCGTTAGCTGGCAAGGGCACTTTGCCCCGCCTTCGTGAAGGCTCTGACTCGCTGGAGACGGATGGCACGAGCACCGACAGTCGGCGGCTTTGTTGATGTCACGTAGCGCCGGGCCCGTGGCGAGAACAGCCAGTCGGGCTGGCCTGGCGGCGTCGTATTCCTCGCGCACGGCAGGGGCCTGCTCTTCGAGCGCGTCGCGCTCCGCCTGGTCAGGCGGGCCAGGCGGCAACCACATGCGGGGCGGTAGCAGATTCATGAAAGCAGTATAGATATAAACTGTTCCATACCTTGCTAGCTGATGACGCTATATTCTGATATCCGACACGCCGTCCAATGTGGCCGTCGGAAACGATGCGCTAGCGCGGCAGGTCAGCTTGGTGGGCTGGCATAGGTGAGCAGTTCGGCGACGTTCAGCGGGACGCTGGTCTGGGCCGGGTGCAGAGAGACGTTCTTGAACGGCTCGACGAGGTAGTGCACCTCGGGCTCGGCGTCGGCGTCGTCGGGCACCGACACCACCGCTAGGCGCCAGCGCTCGCGGTTGTTGTGGGCCTTGCCTACCTGGCGGCGGCTCACGCTTATCTGCTCGGTGCCGGGCAGGTGGCCCTTCACCTCGATGAAGTAGCACACTCCGGTGGACGGGTCGGTCGACAGCACGTCGTAGCCGGGATTGCTGTGGTGCTGCTCCTCGGGCACCCGGCCCAGCCTCCTCTCGGCCCTCATCACCGCGGCCACCGCTCGGCGGTCGGTCTCTGCCTTGATGGCCGGATCGACCGAGGTGTCCGATCGGCCCGCCAACTGGTCGAGCAGCCCCTGAGGCACGACCACCGCAGCTGCGACGATCGTGGGCGGGCTGTTGTGCAGATCGTCCTCCTGGGTCAGCTCTACGCGCCGGCGGGCCAGGCGGGTCTCCAGCTCGTCGGCCCGGGCCCGGGCCCGGCCGGAGTTCAAGCGGGGCTTGCGGCCCGCGATCTCCTGGGCCTTGATCTCCTCCGTACGCCGGTCCCAGTAGCGGATCTCGGACTCCAAACGCTCCCGCACAGCATCCCAGACCTTCGCCACCCGGGCGTGGGCGACCGCGGCGACCTCGTCGAAGTGTGGACCGGCCAGGTTCTCGATGGCCCATGAGCGGGCGGTCTCCTCGGCGGCATGGTCGGCCCAGTCGAGGTCGAGATGCCCGCCCAGCAGAGCCTGTTGATCCTTCGAGAGAGGCGCGTAGTTGAGGTAGGGCTCGTCGCCGGGGTCGCGGGCGTTGCCCCGCCGGTCGATCTCCACGTAGTGGAACCGCCGGGACACGACCTGACGGGCGCCGTGCACCTCCCGCCCGTCGGTGACGATGTGGTCCAGATAGACGAGCAGGCGCGGGCCGGTCGACGGGTCGCCCTCATCGACCAGCACCGCACCCCGCTTCAGCGTGAGGCCGAAGTCGACCATCACCTTGTTCACGACCGCGGCCAATAGCGGCGTGCCCGGCGAGATCAGGTCGGCTCGCACCGATGCACCGGGCGGGCCGTCGCCGAGGCGGCCGGGCTGGATGTGGGCCTTGTCGAAGGTCACCCGCTCGTAGCGGTCGTGCACCGGGCCCAGACTGGTCTCGGCGTTGGCGCGGACCGCGGCCGGCACCCGGGTGATCTCGAATCGGCCGGGCTCGCGGCCTGCGATCCGCCCGCCGTACATGCGGAGAGCCTCAGTGAAGAACGACTCGACGAACCAGGGCTGCAGCCGGCGGGCCCGGGCGATCTCCATGTCGCGGCGGATCTTGTCGTTGGCGGCGGGATCGGCCAGCCCCGCCACCAGCGCACGCTCGTCCAGCACCTCCTTCATCTGGCGCCCGATGTCGGCGTCGATCACCTCATCCATCCAGACGACATGGGCGGGATCGTCATCGGAGGCGATGGCCCGCATCAGCAGATCCCTCAGCGACGTGTTGATCTGGGCGTCGCCCAGCACGTCGTACACCTGGTCGCCGTACACGCTGCGCTGCTCTTCGATCTTGGCGAACAGCCTCTCAAACACTTGGCCCTCGCGGGTCTCGAAGGCGACCAGGTTCCACAGATGGCAGGGCCGGTTCTGGCCGATGCGGTGGACCCGCCCGAAGCGCTGTTCGATGCGGTTGGGGTTCCAGGGCAGGTCGTAGTTGACAACCATGTTGGCCACCTGGAGGTTCACGCCCTCGCCGGCCGCGTCGGTGGCGACCAGCACCCGCACCGTGGGATCCACCCGGAACCGGTCCTGGACGGCGCGGCGGTCGTGGCGCTTGACGCCGCCGTGGATCCTGACCACCGTCTCCGGCCGGCCCATCTCGGACGCGATCCGATCGGCCACATAGTCGAGGGTGTCCTTGTGCTCGGAGAACACGATCAGCTTGCGGACCGGCTCCGAGTCGGCGTCCGAGTCCAGCCCAGAATCGCACGGGCCCGAAGGTGCGGGCGCGGCGAAGCGGTCTGAGCGCAACAATTCGCGCAGTTGGAGCCACTTGGTGTCGACGCCGCTGCGGCGCACCCCGTCAGCCAGCCTCACCAGCTCCTTGAGCTCCGCGACCTCGGCCTCCAGTTCCTCGGCGGTGGCGGCCGCGGTGGCCGCGTCGATCACGACGTCCTCGAGATCCTCGCGCTCGGCGTCGCCGTAGTCGTCGAAGTCGAAGTCCTCCCAGTCGGCGATCTTCACACCCTTGGGCAGGTCGATCACCGGCACGGGCCGGCCGGAGGCGGCCAGGCGGCGCAGCTCGGCGGCCTGCTCTGCGAGGCGGTCGCGCCGGCGGCGCAGCGAGTGGTAGATGGCCGCCGGCGACGAAGCCAGCCGGCGCTGGAGACCGGCCAGCGCGAAGCCGACGATGATCCCGCGGCTCTTGTCGCCCTCCTCGCGCATCCGGGCCGCCCGGTTCATGCCGTTGCGCACGTAGTCGGTGACCGCCCCGTACAGCTCGGCCTCAGGTTCGGACAGCTCGAAGTTGAGGCTGTGGGCGTGACGCTGCGGGAACAGTCGCTTGCCCTCGAAGGTGCGCAGGTTCTCCTTCACCCTTCGCCGCATGACGTCACTGACATCGGGCATGGCCGGACCGTCGCCGTCGCCGTCCGGGCCGGTGCCGTCGCGCAGCCGGCCGGTGAAGCGCTCGGGGTCGATGAGGGTCATGAACGCTAGGAAGTCCTCGTTCTTGCCGTTGTGGGGAGTGGCGGTGAGCAGAAGGAAGTGACGGGTGCACTCTCGCAACGTCTCTCCCAGCACGAATCGTTTGGTTCGGCGCAGCTCGTCGCCGTAGCGGTGCGCCGACATCTTGTGGGCCTCGTCCACGATCACCAGATCCCAGTCGGACGCTTGGACCTTGGCCATCAGTTCCTCGGATCGCGAGATCTGGTCCACCCGGGCGATGAGCAGGTTCTTCTCGGTGAACGGGTTGCCGGTGCGCGACGCCTCCACCGCCGCTCTCGACATGAGCTCGAACGACAGGCTGAATTTGTCCCACAGCTCGTCCTGCCACTGCTCCACCAGGCTCCCCGGAGCCACGATCAGGCAGCGGGCCGCGTCGCCGCGCAGCATCAGTTCCCGGATCAGCAGCCCCGACATGATCGTCTTGCCCGCGCCGGGGTCATCGGCCAACAGGAACCGCAGCGGCCTCTGCGTGAGCAGCCGGCTATAAACAGCCTCGATCTGGTGCGGGTAGGGGTCGATGTTCGACGTGTCCACCGCCGCGTATGGGTCGGCCAGGTGGGCTTGCCGCATGCGGCGGGCCTCGGAAGCGAGACGGAACATGGCACCGTCGGCGTCGAAACTCCAACGCCGCTCGGCCACCTCGGCCAGCCCGGTCAGATCGTCCACCAGGATGATCCGTTCGCCGAGCCGACCGTCGCGGGTCCGGTAGGTGAGGGTGGCCGAGATGGCGCCGTGCATCTCAACGGCCACCACCGTCACATCGCCGTCGGCCACCACCCCCAATAACCGCATCCCCGCGGCCAGATCGCCGAACTCCAGCGTCACGACGCCAACGATCCGCTCACCCATCTACTGGTCATGGTTTCGCGCTCCCGGCCGCCGAAGCGGCGATTCGACCCGCCATGAGGCTACGCGCCCTCTGTGACGCGGGGTTCGTCGATGGTGTTTGACCATGCGAACTCTGAAGCGTCGACAGGTAGGTTCATCAGTGATGTCTGGTGATTCGGATCGGAGCCGGGGTGAGGCCGGCAACAAGCCAATCGGGCTTGAGGAGGCGTACTCGGTCGAGAGTCCCGACGACAACCGCGCCTTGTACGCGAAATGGGCTGACACCTATGAATCGGAGTTCACCGTCCCCCGGCGGTATGTGTACGACCGCAATGCGGCCGAGCTCCTCTGCCAAGGCTTCTCGGGCTCGGGGCCGGTGCTCGACGTGGGCTGCGGCACCGGGCTCGTGGGCGAGCAGCTTCGGCGTCGCGGTATCGCCGTGGTTGACGGCCTCGACCTTTCATCGCAGATGCTGGCCAAGGCCCGCAGCAAGACCGCCGCCGACGGCAGCCCCGTCTACCGACACCTCATCGAGGCTGACCTCACCGGCCCCATCGACATCGCCGGCGACACCTGCGCAGGGATCGTCAGCGCCGGCACCTTCACGCACGGCCATGTCGGGCCCGACGGCATCGCCGAGCTCCTCCGGGCAGCCCGCCCCGGAGCCCGCTGCGCGATCGGCGTCAACTTCTCGATCTTCGAGACCAACGGCTTCAAGGATCGCTTCGAGCGCTACGCAGCGGACGGCGTCATCGACGGCCTGGAGGTGATGCTGCGCCAGGTGTACGAGGGAGCCGACGGCGGCGAGCCCAATCACATGGCGCAGATCGCCGTCTTCACCGTCGGCTGACCGCTCGCGTCGGCTCTCGGCGGACCCTGCCAGCCTCAGCCGCGATGGCGGTGCTGCCCCTAAGCGACGAGGGAGTAGGAGACCGACGCGAAGGCGAAGACCAGCGCGGCGACGACGGTGATGCGGTCCAGGTTGCGCTCCACCACCGTGGATCCGGCCGCCTGGGCGCCGAGCCCGCCGCCGAACATGTCAGACAGTCCCCCGCCCTTGCCGCTGTGCAGCAACACCAGGAACACCAGTGTCAGCGCGGAGAGCACATGCATCGGAGCGATGAACCAGATCACGGTGCCGAGGCTACCAGCGCCCCGCCGCCCCGCCGCGGCGCCGGTGCCCGCTCAGGCCGTGTACAGGCGATAGTTGACGATCCGGGCGAAGTCGGCCGCGTCGAGGCTGGCCCCGCCCACCAGAGCGCCGTCGATGTCGGGCTGCTCCATGAGGTCGGGGGCGTTGGACGGCTTCACCGACCCACCGTACTGGATGCGCAGCGACGCCGCCGCCGCACTCCCCCACCGATGCGCCGCCAGCGACCGCACGTGGCTGCACATGTCCTGGGCGTCGGCGGGCGTGGCCGTCTCGCCGGTGCCGATGGCCCAGACCGGCTCATAGGCCACCACCAGCTTGCCCACCACCTCGGCGTCGAGCCCGTCGAGGCTTCCGGCCAGCTGCCGGGCCACAACGTCGTGGGCCTGCCCGGCCCGGCGCTGCTCGACGGTCTCGCCCACGCACACGATGGGCACCATGTTGTGGCGCAGCACCGCTCGAGCCTTGGCGTTGACCAGTTCGTCGGTCTCGCCGAACAATCCCCGGCGCTCGCTGTGGCCCACTATCACGCAGGACACGTCCAGCTTGGCCAGCATGGCGGCCGACACCTCGCCTGTGAACGCACCCGCATCCTCGGAGTGGCAGTCCTGGGCGCCGAGAGCGATGGGGATGTCGTCGGCCTGCAGCACCGTCTGCACCGAGCGCAGATCGGTGAACGGCGGGTGCACCGACACGTCCACATGCCCGTAGTCGTCAGGGTTGAGCGCGTAGGCCAGCTTCTGGATCGTCTGGATCGCCTCGAAGTGGTTGTGGTTCATCTTCCAGTTGCCGCTGATCAGTGGCACGCGCCCCGCCGCCCGGCGTCCCCCGGCCGCCGGCTCGCGCCCCGCCGACTTGCGTCTACCCCGCATTGGATGCTCCTCTCAGCGCCGCCAGCCCCGGCAGGTCGCCCTTCTCTATCAGTTCCAGCGACGCTCCCCCGCCGGTTGAGACATGGTCCATGTCGCGGTCCACGCCGAAGCGCCGGGCCGCGGCCGCGCTGTCGCCCCCGCCGACCACGGTGAAGGCCCGGGTCTCGGCCATGGCCGCGGCCACCGCGCCGGTGCCCCCGCCGAAGCGGGGATCCTCGAACACCCCCATCGGGCCGTTCCACAGCACCGTTCCCGCCTCGTAGACCACATCGCCGAAGGCGGCCGCGCTCCCGGGGCCGATGTCGACGCCCATCCAGCCGTCGGGGACGTTCGCTCCGATCTGGCGCACCTCCCCGCCCGCGCCGGGGTCGCCGGGCACACCGCCGGGACCGAGCGCGGTGAGGTCGTAGGGCAGATGGATCGGGGTTGCGCCGTCGAGCAGCTCGCGGCAGCGGTCCACCATCGAGTCCTCGCACAGCGAGGCGCCAACGCCATGCCCCCGGGCCGCCAGGAACGTGAAGCACATGGCCCCGCCGATCACCAGGGAGTCCACTGTCTCCAGCAGGGCGTCGATCACGCCGAGCTTGTCCGACACCTTGGCTCCGCCCAGCACGGCCACGAACGGCCGCCGGGGCGATTCCCTCAGCCCGCCCAGCACCTCCACCTCGCGGGCCAGCAGCAGGCCCGCCGCAGACGGCAGCCGCTGGGGCGGGCCGACAATCGAGGCGTGGGTTCGGTGCGACGCCCCGAAAGCGTCGTTCACGTAGGCCTGACGGCCCTCGATGAGGCGGTCGACGAAGGCCGGGTCGCCGGCGGTCTCGCCCGGCTCGAAACGCAGGTTCTCCAGCAGCTCCACCCCAGGCGCCAGTTCCGCCAGCCGGCGGCGCACCGGCTCGACCGAGTAGCGGGGATCGGGGCGGCCCCGGGGGCGTCCCAGGTGGGTGCAGGCCGTGACCGCGGCCCCCTGCTGCTGCAGCCAGCGCAGCGTGGGCAGCGCGGCCCGGATGCGCAGGTCGTCGGCAATCTCCGCGGCCGCGGCCCCGCCGCCGCCGGTGAGCGGCACGTTGAAGTCGACCCGCACCAGCACGGAGCGGCCCTCCAGCGGGCCCAGGTCCTCTAGGCGGGGAACGGGCTGCACGGAGGACGGGTGCGGCCGGCTGTCAGCGGTTGGCGCCGCCGACGATGACGGCCATGTCCACCAGCCGGTTCGAGTAGCCCCACTCGTTGTCGTACCAGCCGTTGACCTTCACCAGATCCCCCATGGCCATGGTCAGCCCGGAGTCGAACACGCACGAGGCGGGCGAACCGACGATGTCAGCCGACACCAGCGGCGCCTCGCTGTAGTCGAGCACGCCGGCCAGGGGGCCGTCGGCCGCGGCCTTGGCGAAGGCCTCGTTCACCTCGCCGACCGTCGCGTCCACGGCCAGCTTGGCGGTGAAGTCGGTGATGGACCCGTCGGGGATGGGGACCCGCAGGGAGATCCCGTCGAGGCGGCCCTGCATGGCCTGGAGCACCAGTCCGGTGGCCCGGGCCGCCCCGGTGGAGGTGGGCACGATGTTGATGGCCGCTGCCCTGGCCCGCCGCAGGTCGGAGTGGGGGCCGTCCACCAGCGACTGGTCGCCGGTGTAGGCGTGCACGGTGGTCATCAGGCCCCGGTCCACGCCGAAGGCCTCGTCGAGGACCTTCACCATGGGCACGAAGCAGTTGGTGGTGCACGAGGCGTTCGACACCACCGTGTGGACGGCCGGGTCGAACTCGTCGTCGTTGACGCCGACCACGAACGTGGCGTCGGCCCCCGAGCACGGCGCAGAGACCAGCACCCGGGGCGCGCCGCCGTCGAGGTGGCGGGCCGCGGCGTCGCGCCTGGTGAAGATGCCGGTCGACTCCACCACCACGTCCACTCCGAGGTCGCCCCACCGCAGGTCCTCGGGATTGCGCACCGACAGGACCTTGATGGCGTCATCGCCCACCCGCAGCACGTCGCCGTCGACGGACACGCCTGCTCCGAGGCGGCCGTGGACCGAGTCGCAGCTCAGCAGATGGGCCATGGTGTCGACCGACCCGAGGTCGTTGACGGCCACTACGTCGAGGCCCGCGCCCTGTACCTGGGCGGCCCGGTAGAAGTTCCGTCCGATGCGGCCGAAGCCATTGATTCCTACCCGAATGCTCATGGGGCAGAGGCTAGGCCGATGCGGCCGCCGACCGGGGGGATAGCAGGGGCCGCCCGACCCGCCGCCCGCACCGCCGGACGAAATCCCGGCAGTTGTGGGGAATAGTTCCCCCAAACCGCCGGGATTTGGCGGGGATGGCTCTATTTGTCGATGTCGCGGTGCGCTACCGCGGGCTCATGGCCCATGGCGGCCAGCACTCTGGCGAAGTGCTCGGTCACCGCCACCGAGCGATGCCGGCCGCCGGTGCAGCCGAAGGCCACCGTGAGGTACGACTTGCCCTCGGCCACGTACTGGGGCACGAGCAGCGCCAGCAGCGACTCCAGGCGGTCCAGGAACTCCGCGGTCACCGGCTGGCCCATCACGAAATCGGCCACCGCGGCGTCGAGCCCGCTGAGGGGCCGCAGCTCATCCACCCAGTGGGGGTTGGGCAGGAACCGGCAGTCGATCACCATGTCGACGTCGAGGGGGATGCCGTGGGTGTAGCCGAACGACGCCACCGTGACCCGCATGGTCCGGCCCTCGCCCGCGTCGAACAGTTCCGCCATGCGGTCGCGCAGTTGGTGGATGTTGAGCTCGGTGGTGTCGATGACCACGTCGGCGGTGGCCCGCACCGGCTCCAGCGCCGACCTCTCCGCTTCGATGGCATCGGCGAGGGCGGGCGCCTCCGAGAACGGGTGGCGCCGCCGGGTGGCCTCGTACCGGCGGACCAGCACGTCGGTGGCCGCGTCGAGGAACAGGATCCGCAGACCCGGTATCTGAGCCCTCAGGTCGTCGATCATGCCCACGATCTCGTCGTCGTACCGACCGGTGCCCACCACCAGCGCCAGGCGGTCGATGCCGGTGCCGGGCGGCCCGGCCAACTCGGCCACCTTCGGGATCAGCGACGGCGGCAGGTTGTCCATCACGAACCAGCCGAGGTCCTCGAGGTTGTTGGCGGCGTGGCTGCGGCCCGCTCCCGACATCCCCGCAATGACGATGAAGGCACTCACTCGGCGACCATGGTAGTTGCAGGCCCCCGGCGCCTAGATGATGGCGGTCTCCACGAAGGGCTCACCGCGGGATCGACATCGGGTGGGCAGCCGGCCATGTAGGCGGCGCCGTCGCTGCGCACATGCACTTCCGTCGGGTCGATGGTCAGCGGCAGGACCTGCCCGAGCGGCCCGGTCCGGCGCCGGCCGCGGCCAGGCTCAAGACACGTAGCCCTGGGCGATGTCGTTGGCGACCGCGGCCGGGTCGCGCTCGCCCGGGTCGCCGAAGCCGCCGCCGCCGGGGAGCTCGAGAATGAGCCGCCGCCCGGCCGGGACCGTCTGCTTGCCCTTGGCCGCGAAGGGGGTCCCGTCGTCGAGCCGCACCCGGCCCCGGGCGCCGTCGCGGCCGCCGGCGCGGCCCCGGGCCGGGTTGTCCACCCGGTCGAACATGGCCGAGAACTCGAACAGGTAGCCCTCGGCGGGAGCGATCTCGATGACCTGTCCCAGCCCGCCCCGGAACCGGCCCGCTCCCGCGCTGTTGTCGCGGATCTCCTTGCGCCACACCACTATCGGCCCAACCTGCTCGGTCGCCTCGACGCTCATCGTCCTGACGCCTGACGGGAACGCGGTGGCGGTCAGCCCGTCGCGGCCGGGCCGGGCGCCGCTGCCGCCGCTGTTGAACATCAGCATCTCCACCGGGGGCCGGGGGTCGGTGGCGTCGGCGCTGCGGGCGCCGGCCTGGAAGTTCCACAGCGCACCCGAACCCTCAGCCGGGATCACATCGGGCAGAGCCTCAGAGATGGCGCCCATGCACAGGTCGGTTACGAAATGGCCGATCACGTGACGCACCGCGACCGGGTCGGGCTCCACCGCGTTGAGGATGGTGCCCGCCGGGGAGCTGACGGTGAACGGCTCCAGCGATGCGAAGTTGTTGGGCAGCTCCGGAGCCAGCGCCACCAGCATCCCGTAAGTGAAGTACGCCTGCGCGTAGGTGATCGGGACGTTGATGCCGAAGGGGCTGACCGGCGATGTTCCCGTGAAGTCGGCGTGCATGCCGGTGTCGGTGACGGTAACTGCGGCCGACAGGGTCACCGGGTCGCCGTAGCCGTCCACCCGCATGGTGTTGCGGTAGACCCCGTTGGGCAACCGGCCCAGCGCGTCCAGCGTGGCTCGGCGAGTGCGGCCGAACACGAAGCCGGCCAGCTCGTCGAGGTCGGGCAGCCCGAACTCGCCCAGCATGTCCAGCAGTCGCCGCCGGCCGGTCTCGTTGGAGGCGGCCAGGCCGTGAATGTCGCCGATCACCTGGTCCGGCTCTCGCACGTTGCAGCGCACGATCTCGATCAGGTCGCGGTTGAGCCGGCCCCGGTCGGCCCACTTCATGATGGGGATGCGGATGCCCTCCTCGTACAGCTCGCGGGCGTCGGGTCCGAAGCCCCGCCCGCCGATGTCGACGACATGCGCGGTCGAGGCGAAGAATCCGATCAGGTTCTTTGAGTCCCTTGAGTCGTCCCCGGCGAACACGGGCGTGGCCACCGTGATGTCGTGCAGGTGGCCGGTGCCCTTCCACGGGTCGTTGGTGAGGTACACGTCGCCGGGGCGGATGCTCGCGGTCCCGATGTCGTTGATGAAATGGCCGAGGGCCGCGGCCATCGTGTTGACATGGCCGGGCGTGCCCGTCACGGCCTGGGCGAGCATGCGTCCGGCGCGGTCGAAGACTCCCGCGGAGAGGTCGCCGGCCTCCCGCACCGAAGTCGAGAAGGCGGTCCGCACCAGAGTCAGGGCCTGTTCCTCCACGACCGAGATGAGACGGTTCCACATGATCTGCAGCGGGACCTCGCGGTCTGTCACCCTGCCTCTGGCGTTCCGCCGTGCGGCCCGAGACGCCGGCCCGGCTGCGTCGAATGATCGATCGGCCCTCGCGATCTTGAGGGTCAGGTCACCCTGCACCACGGCTTCGCGGCCCGACGAGACCACGGTGGTGGTCTGGTCCTCGACGATCAGCGCCGGTCCGGCCACGGTGTCGCCCGCGGCGAGGGCGTCCCGCCGGAAGACTGCGGTCGTCGCCTCGGCGCCCGCGGTCGAGTCGTGCACCAGCCGGGTGGTGGTCACAGCCAGAGGCTCGCCCGCTGTGACTGGCTCCAATGCCTGCGGCGCGTCCCGCACCGACGACGCCGTCACCGACCAGTTCACCGCCTCGATGGTGAGCCCGTCGATGGCCCGGCCGAAGAAGGCCTCGTAGCCCTTCGCGAAGGCGTTGACCAGTTCCTGCGCAGCGATCTCGTCGAAGTCGCCGGGGGGCAGCGCCACCGGGATCTCCCAGCCCTGGCCCCGGTACCGCATCAAGACCTCGCGCTCGACCGCCACCGCATTGGCGGTGCCCATCCGGACGAACGCCTCCGCCTCGGACGCCAGTTCATCGAGAACGGCTCTGGCGCCGTCGGTGTCGAAGTCATCCGAGGTGGCGTAGAAGCTCCGGGTGGCCTCATAGGAGAATGGCGCGAGCAGGAAGCCGATGGCTGAGCCGACCCCCGCGCCGACCGGCACCAGCACCTCGTCTATGCCGAGCTTGTCGATCAGCCGGCAGGCGTGCAGCGGGGCCGCACCCCCGAAGGCGACCATGGAAAAGCCGGCCAGGTCCTTGCCGCTCTCCACTGCGTGGGTCCGGGCCGCGTTGGCCATGTTCTCGTCGACCACCTCGGCCACCCCGACCGCGGCCGCGTCGGCATCGAGCCCGAGCGGCGCGCCCACGGCGGCTTCGAGGGCGTCGACGGCCCGGGCGGGCGACAGCGAGATGTCGGCTGCTCCGAAGGTGTCGGGATGCAGCCGGCCAAGGTGGACGTTGGCGTCGGTGACGGTGGCGGCCGCGCCCCCCAGGCCGTACGAGGCCGGGCCCGGGTCGGCGCCCGCGCTGTGCGGCCCCACCCGGATCCGGCCCAGGGCGTCGACGGTGGCGACGGAGCCGCCGCCCGCGCCGATCTCGATCATCTCGATGGTCGGAACCGAGATGGGCATCCCGCTGCCCCTCTTGAACCGGGCGCTGCGGGCGGTCTCGAAGGTCTTGGCCGTGCGGGGCGAGAAGTCCTCGATCAGGGCGATCTTGGCGGTGGTGCCGCCCATGTCGTAGGAGAGAATCCGATCGCGGCGATGGGTTCGGGCCAGGTGGGCGGCGAAGATCGCGCCCCCCGCCGGGCCCGACTCGACAAGCCTGACCGGGAACGAGGCCGCCGCCGTGCCGCTCATCAGGCCGCCACCGGAGTGGATCATCAGAAGGGGGCAGGTTGCGCCCAGCCGGCGCAACTCCGACTCCAGCCTCCGCAGGTAAGTCGCGATGAGGGGCTGGACATAGGCGTTGGCGCACACCGTGTTGAACCGCTCGAACTCGCGCATCTGGGGCGAGACCTCGCAGCTCAGCGAGACCGCTGTGGACGGGGACGCCTCCAGGAGCAACTCGCGGAAGCGGCGCTCGTGGTCGCCGTTGCGGTAGCTGTGCATGAACCCGACCGCCACCGAGGCGTACCCGCCGTCCATCAGCCGGGCAACGACCTCGCGGGCGGCCTGCTCGTCGAAGGGCAGCAGCACCTCGCCGCGGGGTCCGATCCGCTCGGGCACCACGAAGCGGTCCTTGCGCTCGATCAGGGGAGCCGGCAGCACAATGTCGAGGTCGTACTGCTCGAATCGGCTCTCGGTACGGGTCTCGATCACGTCTCGGAATCCGGCGGTGGTCACCAGCGCGGTGGGCGCGCCCCGGCGCTCGATCAGCGCGTTGGTGGCCAGCGTGGTGCCGTGAATGATCTGGCCGATCTCGTCGAGCCCTACGCCGTCGGCCGCAGCCAGGGTTGAGACGCCGACGAGAATCCCCTCCTCTGGCCGTTCGTGGGTGGTGAGGACCTTGATCGAGGCGAACGTGGCGTCGGCCCGCTCGAGGGCGACATCAGTGAACGTGCCCCCAACGTCGACTCCGATCCGGGGCGCGGCCGCGGCCGGTTCCACCGCTTAGAGCTCCTCGACGAAGCGCTCAGCTATGGCCCGGCCGATGCCGCGCCCGGCCCCGGTCACGAGCACGACCTTGCCCTTCAAGGAGCCGTGCACCTGCGAACCTCCCTCACCCCAATTTGGGGCAGTCTACGCTCGGCCCGCCAGGGCCTGAGCGGCCCCGCGCCGCGCCACAGCGGTCACCTGAGCATCCCCCCTGATCGTGGAGACATCGTCTATGAGGAGACGCTGTGTCACAACCACGACGCTAGTACGCCCCGGAGTTCAGAGCCGGTGCTGTGCGGATTGTCCGGGAGACGCGGAGGCCGATCGCTGAGATCGCCCGCGAGCTCGGGATCGGTGCGGGGGTTCTGGGGAACTGGGTCCGCAGGGACCGTATCGAGCGGGGCGCAACGTGCGGGCGATCCGGGATGCTCAGGGCCGGTTGGCAACACGGACGGGCAGGCGTCTGCGGCCGATGTTCAGCCGCCGGGGTGCAAGGAGGCGTGGATGTTCTCGGCCACCTTGTCGGGCAGCCAGCCCAGGGCCTTCAGCTCGGGCAGCCCGGCCCGCTGAACCGCTCTGACGCCGCCGAGCTCCTTGGTGAGGCGGACCTTGCGAACCGGGCCGAGGCCGGCGATGCCGTCGAGGGCGGAGCCGGTCATGCGCCTGCCCCGCAGTGTGCGGTGATATGCGATCGCGAAGCGGTGGCTCTCGTCACGGATGCGCTGCAGCATGTACAGGGCTTCGGACTGGCGCGGGATCCGAACCGGATCGGCCCGATCGGGCACGAACACCTCTTCGAACTGCTTGGCCAGCGCCGCGGCCGGGATCTCTTCGGCAAGGCCCAGTTCCTCGAGCACCCGCACGGCCACGCCCAGCTGGCCCTTTCCGCCGTCCACCAGCAGCAGCTGCGGCGGGTATGAGAAGCGGCCGTCGCGCTCCGACACGGGGCGGGCCCGCTGCTCCAGGTAGCCGCTGAGGCGCCGGGTCAGCACCTCGTGCATGGCCGCGAAGTCGTCGTTGCCGGGCACCGAGCGCAGCCGGAAGCGCCGGTAGTCGGCCTTCTTGGGCAGGCCGTCCTCCAGCACCACCATCGACCCCACGTAGTCCTGCCCCGACAGGTGGCTCATGTCGTAGCACTCGATGCGCAGCGGGGCCTCGGCCAGCTGTAGATGCTGCTGGAGCTCGTTGAGGGCCCTGGCCCGGCTGTTGTGGTCGGTGCTGCGCTTGAGCCGGTGGCGGGTGAACGACTCTTCGGCGTTGCGGGTGACGGTGGCTTGCAGGGCCCGCTTGGGGCCGCGCTGGGGCACTCTGAGGCCCACCCGGGAGCCGCGCATCTCGGTCAGCCACTCGGTATAGAGGCCGGCCTCGGCGGGCATGTCCGGCACCAGCACCAGCTTGGGCCACCCCAGCGGGTTGTCGTCGAAGTAGAGCCGCTCGAGGGTCCGGCTCACCAGCTCGGCCCGATCGAGCTCCTCGGCCTTGTCGATCATGAAGCCCCGCCGACCCATCACCCGGCCCCGGCGCACGAAGAACACCTGAACGGCCGCCTCCAGCGCGTCCTCCACCAGCCCGATCACGTCGAAGTCCTCGTTGCGGGAGCCGACCATCTGCTGGGTCTCCACCGCCTTGCGCACCGAGTCGAGCCGGTCCCGCAGCCGGGCCGCCCGCTCGTACTGCAGCTCGCCGGCCGCGTCGGCCATCTCGGCGCTCAGCCGGTCGATCACCGGGTCGGTGTCTCCCTCCAGGAACTCCAGCAGCTCGGTCACCATCGCGGCGTAGTCGGCGGCGGACACGTCGCCCACGCACGGCCCCGAGCACTTCTCGATGTGGTACAGCAGGCAGGGCTTGCCCAGCTGTGCATAGCGGCGGAACTTGCCGTCGGTGCAGGTGCGGATCGGGAACGTGCGCAGCAGCAGGTCGAGGGTCTCTCGGATGGCGTAGGCGTGGCCGTAGGGGCCGAAATAGCGGTTGCCCTTGCGGCGCCGGCCCCGCATGACCATGGCCCGGGGCCACTCGTCGAGCATGGTCACGCACAGGAACGGGTAGGACTTGTCGTCGGTGTAGCGCACGTTGAACCGGGGCCGGTGGCGCTGGATCAGCGAGAACTCGAGCATCAGGGCCTCGACCTCGTTGGCCACCTGGATCCACTCCACCGATGCCGCCGCGTCCACCATCTGGCGGGTGCGTAGCGGCAGGTGCGAGCCGAAGTAGTTGTTGAGGCGCGACCGCAGGCTCTTGGCCTTGCCGACGTAGATGACCCTGCCGTCGGCGTCGAGGAACTGGTACGACCCGGGCGCGTCGGGGATCGACCCCGCCGCCGGCCGGGTCAGCACGGCGCCAGCCTCGCCCACCATGACTTCGGCAGCCGAAATTGACGTAGTTCAACCCCTGAGAGGTTCTCAACTACCTCAATTTGGGCGCGGGCAGTCAGCACAGCATCGAGCGCAGGTAGCGGCCGGTGTGGCTCTCGGGGACCTCGGCCACCTGCTCGGGGGTGCCCTCGGCCACGATCCGTCCCCCGCCCGAGCCGCCCTCGGGCCCCAGGTCGATGATCCAGTCGGCCGTCTTGACCACGTCGAGGTTGTGCTCGATCACCACCACGGTGTTGCCCTGGTCCACCAGCCGGCCCAGCACGCCCAGCAGCTTGCGCACGTCCTCGAAGTGCAGCCCGGTGGTGGGCTCGTCGAGGATGTACATGGTGTGGCCGGTGGAGCGCTTGGCCAGCTCGCTCGAGAGCTTCACCCGCTGGGCCTCCCCGCCTGACAGGGTGGGGGCGGGCTGGCCGAGGCGAACGTAGCCGAGCCCGACGTCGGTCAGGGTGCCCATGTGGCGGGCGATGGCCGGCTGGTTGGCGAAGAACTCCTGCGCGTCGGCGCACGGCATGTCGAGCACCTCGGCGATGTTGCGGCCCTTGAAGGTCACCTCCAGGGTGTCGCGGTTGTAGCGCTTGCCCTTGCACAACTCGCAGGGCACGTACACGTCGGGCAGGAAGTGCATCTCGATGCGGATGGTGCCGTCGCCCCGGCAGGCCTCGCAACGCCCGCCCTTGACGTTGAACGAGAACCGTCCCGGCATGTAGCCGCGGACCCGGGACTCGGCGGTGTTGGCGAACAGCTTGCGGACATGGCCGAACACCCCGGTGTAGGTGGCCGGGTTGGACCGGGGGGTGCGGCCGATGGGTGACTGGTCGATGGCGATCACCTTGTCGAGGTGGCCGGCGCCGTCGATGCGGGTATGGCGCCCGGGCGGGGCCTTGGACCGGTAGATGTGCTGCATCAGGGCCCGGTGCAGGATCTCGCTGACCAGCGACGACTTGCCCGACCCCGACACCCCGGTGACGCACACGAAGCGCTGCAGCGGGAAGGCGACGTCGATGTCGGCCAGGTTGTTCTCCCGGGCGCCCCTCACGACCAGGCGGGTGCCGTCGCCGAGCCGGCGCATTTGCGGCATCTCGATGCGGCGCCGGCCCGACAGGTATTGGCCGGTGATCGACTCCTCCGCGTCCAGCAGGCCCTGCAGCGACCCGGAGTGCACGACGGTCCCGCCGTGCTCGCCCGCGCCCGGCCCGATGTCCACCACATGGTCGGCGATCCGGATGGTCTCCTCGTCGTGCTCCACCACCATCACGGTGTTGCCCAGGTCGCGCATGCGCACAAGCGTCTCGATGAGGCGCCGGTTGTCGCGCTGGTGCAACCCGATGGACGGCTCGTCGAGCACGTACAGCACCCCGACCAGGCCCGAGCCGACCTGGCTGGCCAGGCGTATGCGCTGGGCCTCGCCGCCGGCGAGGGTGGCTGCGCCGCGCGACAGGTTGAGGTAGTCGAGGCCCACGTCGAGCAGGAAGCCGAGCCGGGAGCGGATCTCCTTGAGGATCTGCGCGGCGATCATGGTGTCGCGGTCGTCGAGGCGCAACTCGGCCAGGGTCTTGACCGCGTCGGCGATCGACATGGCGCACAGCTCGTGGATGTTGCGGCCGTCGACGGTCACGGCCAGCGCCAGGGGGTTGAGCCGGGCGCCGCCGCAGTCGGGGCACGGCACCTGGCGCATGTAGCCCTCGATGTTCTCCCGGGAGGCGTCGCTCTCGGTCTCGTCGTGGCGGCGCATCAGGTGCGCGACGATCCCCTCGAAGCGGGCCTGGTAGACCCGGCGGCGCCCGAAGCGGTTCTGGTAGCGGACTTGCACCCGGCCCTTGACTCCCTTGGCGTACAGCAGCAGGTTCTGCTGGCGCGGGCTGAGCGAGCGCCACGGCACGTCACGCGAGATACCGTGCTCCTCGCACACGGCCTGCAGCAGCCGCGGGTAGTAGCGGGACCGGTTCTCGGCCCACGGGGTGATCGCGCCGCCGGCGAGGGTGGCGTCGGGGTCGGGTACGACCAGCTGGGGGTCGACCTCGAACACGGTGCCCAGGCCGTCGCAGTGGGTGCAGGCCCCGTAGGGCGAGTTGAACGAGAAGTTGCGGGGGGCCAGTTCCTCGAAGGACTTGCCGTCGGAGGGCCGGGCCAGATGCTGGCTGAACACGATCCGCCGGGGCTCTTCGACGGCGTCGCCGCGGTCGTCATCGTCGCCGCGGGGCCGGGCCACGACATCGATCTCGGCGATCCCGCCGGCGAGGCGCAGCGCGGTCTCCACCGAGTCGGTCAGCCGTCGCTCGACGCCCTCGCGCCGCACCAGCCGGTCCACCACCACGCTGATGTCGTGCATCTCGTAGCGGGCCAGTTCCAGGCCGTCGGCGCCGCCGGAGAGTCCGGTGGCGCCGGCCATGTCGGCCAGTTCCACCAGCTCGCCGTCGACGATGGCCCTGGCGTATCCCTGTCCGGCCAGGTCGGTCAGCAGGGTGTCGTAGGTGCCCTTGCGGCCCCGCACCACCGGGGCCAGCACCTGGAAGCGGGTGCCGGACTCCATCTCCAGGATGCGGTCGACGATCTGCTGGGGTGTCTGGCGGCTCAGGCGCTCGCCGGTCTCGGGGTCGTGGGGCACGCCGATGCGGGCGTACAGCAGCCGCAGGTAGTCGTACACCTCGGTGACGGTGCCGACGGTGGAGCGGGGGTTGCGCGACGCGCTCTTCTGGTCGATGGAGATGGCCGGCGACAGCCCCTCGATGAAGTCGACGTCGGGCTTGTCCATCTGGCCCAGGAACTGCCGGGCGTAGGCTGACAGCGATTCCACGTAGCGGCGCTGGCCCTCAGCGTAGATGGTGTCGAAGGCCAGGGAGCTCTTTCCCGAGCCCGACAGCCCGGTGATCACGATGAGCTGGTCCCGCGGCAGGTCGAGGTGAACATCCCGGAGGTTGTGCTCGCGCGCCCCCGAGATCACCAGCCGCTCAGCCACCTCCGCACTCTAGCCGCTGGGTCTGTACGTGCAGCGAACAACTGTTCGCAAATCGCCGGTGAGGGCCCCCGTCAGTGCCATAGGGCGACGGCAATTGTGGCGTTGTCGTTGAGGCCCAGCCGGAGGGCCTCGGATAGGACGCGGTTGGCCACGTCTTCAGCAGTCTCAGCGCCGGATCCGCAAACCGCTCCGATGCCGCCGGCCTCGGAGTCGTCCGACAACCATTCGATGCCGTGGGCGTACACGAAGGGCTCCCAGGCGCCGTCGCTGGCGAGGATCACCGCGTCGGGCCGCGATCCAGCTCCGGACTCCCCCACTATCTCCACTTCGACCAGGCCCGCGCCATCGCCTCCGTGCATCGGTGGCATTCCCAGGCAGATGTCGATGCTGCCGTCGGGAGTCCGGTGGGGACGGCCGCAGCAGTAGCCGCCGAAGCCGTCCGGCCCAGCCGTGGCCACGAAGGCCAGAGTGTCGCCCATCCAGCCGATGAGCAGACCACCCTCAGGCGTCCAGGCGGCGACGCACAGCGTGCTCATTGGGAACATGAACAGGGGCAGCCGCCGCGACCACTCCTCTGGACCCGTCAGGGCGAGCACCCGCTCGTTGGCCTCCCCGAAGGCAGCGGCCATCTCATCCGGGCTTGCGATCCGCCGGGGCAGCCCCTCCACCGTCGCCTGCGCGGCCTCGTCGCCGCGGGTGTGCCCGCCCAGCCCGTCGGCCACTGCGATGACCCAACTCCCGTCGTCCTCCGACAGCACGGCCAACGCCCGGTCCTCGTTCACCTTCCGAGGCCCGGTGTCACTCACCGCCGCCACCGAGGCCCCATGCCCCGGCGCGAGCGAGTCGATTGTCTCGGAGCCACCCATGCCACGATCATGCCACCGCGGCGCCGTCATCGTCTTGATGCTCGATCACGGCAAGGACGGCTTCCGCTCGCGCCTCCAACTCCGCCAACGCGGCCGACAACGCTTCGCACCTCTTCATGATCTCGCGGAGTTCCTCGGTGGGAGTCCGTACGATGTCGACGAGGGCGCCCATCTCTGTCATATCGGCTGCCACCTGCCTGCCTGCCTTGCGCTCTTCCGCGGTTGTGACACCTCCGTCTGTGACGCAGGCCAGCATGGTGGGGATTCCGGCGTCCCTCCAGATCATGGGCCCTCCAGATCATGGGCCCTCCAGATCATGGGCCCTCCAGATCATGGGCCCTCCAGATCATGACGGTGCTAGACGACCGCGAAGAGCGGGTCGGTCTCGTATGGCCCCGAGTCGGAGCCAGTCTGTTCAAAGGCACCCGCTCGGGGCTCGGCTGTTCGAGGCTCGGCCGTTCGATTGGGCGCTTGCCGTCGGTCGGTTGAGTTCGCCGGCCCCTGTGATCGGGGGCGGGCCGTGGATCGGGGGCGGGTCGGGCGCTCGTGAGGGGCCGTGGCGGATGCGTTCAGGGGGTGCGATCGTGTGAAGATTGCCCTTGGGCACGACGCGCCAGTCATTGTGATGGACCTTGTCGTGGCAACCCCAGCACAGCGGCATCAAATTGTCGATGTCGGTGGGACCGCCCTGGGACCTGGGCCGGATGTGATGGGCCTGGCACCAAGCGGAGTGCTCGCCGCAGCCTCCGCATCCGCCGTAGCGGGCGAGCAGCGCATCCATCTGAGCCTTGGTGGGCCGCGGCAGAGCGGAGCCCCGCCAAAGGGGCAGGCCCTTGCTGCTGAATACGACTCCCACGATCCTGGCGTTGCAGAACTGCTCTTCGAGCACGCTCTGGGGGATCACGCCGCCGTCAGCGATCTCGGCGAACACCTTGTCGCCCTCGGGGCTCAGGTGCTGAACGATGGTGATGTCAGCCGAAGGCCTGCTTCCGTGGCCGTCGGCCGAGCCGCTGGGCGCCGTCAGTGTCTCGAGGGCGTCGACAAGCCGCTGGGGAAGCGTGCGCTGCTCGCCGCCGGGACTGTCGACATCGCATCGCCGCAGCCGCTCGGCCTCCTTGAGCAGCCGCGTGCGCATCTTCGCCCCAACGACGGGGTCCAACTCGCCCCGCAGGTGAACCATGCCGTCGTCGCCGTTCCAGATGTTCAGCCGTCGCCGGGCCCGCTTCCGCCGGTAGTCGCTCTCGCCGCCGTCGTCCTGACGCTGCGCAACCCACCGGCCCGCCTCCTGGGCGAACTGCTCCGGCGACAGCGAAGCAGCCTTCTCCAACAGACCGCCGTCCCGCTCGACCTGGGCGGCACTGGTCTTCTCCGAAGCTTGAGCGAGCGTCTTGGCATTGGCCAAGGAGATTTCCCCGTCTGTCACGGCGTCGCGCACGTTAGGCATCGACTGCAAGTGCTCGACCGCCTTGACCTGTCCGGCGGCGTCCCTCCTGGACAGCCCCGCCGCCTGGGCCAGAACCCCAGCACCGCCGTCGCCGTGACGCTCACCGGCCGCGACCAGCGCGGCCGCGTCACCCTGCAACATCGCCACCTGCGCCGCGAACGCCTTCGATTCCGACAGCACCCGTCGCGCATCCACAGTTGAAGCGCCCCCAGAGTTGACCAGACGGATCAACTCCGCCAGTCCCTCCCGCACCTGTTGCACCGCTGTCAGCATCATGATCACATCATGCCATAGGGTGTGACATTTCATCAGCATTATCAAGCATGATCAATCTATATAATGATATATTCATCATCGGATTGAACGCACCTGGGGCTCCTGACGTCGTCAGAGCGGCTCGTTGGTAGGAATGCGGTATTACCATGGGAGATATGGCCGTGAAGAAGTTGTCGGTGGCTCTCGACGAGACGGTGGCCAGGGAAGCCGCGTTCGCCGCGGAGAAGAAAGGGTTGAGCTTGTCGGCGTGGTTGAACGCAGCTGCCGAGCGAGCGCTCCTCATCGAGGGCGGCCTGGCAGCCATGGCCGAGTGGGAGGCCGAGGTCGGCCCACCGACCGCGGCGGACGTCGCCTGGGCGGACTCGGTGTTGAAACGCGTCGGCGGCGTGACGCCGGATCGACCGTGAACGGTTTGACCTACGACGCGGGTGCCCTGCTCGCGGCCGACAGGGGCGGTCAGCGGATCCGGGCGCTTCACCACCAGGCCTTGGAGAGCGGCATAGTCCCGGTCGTCCCCGCCGGAGTGCTGGCGCAGGCGTGGAGGGGTGGCCCGCAGCCAATGCTGTCGAGGCTGCTCGCCGGATGCCGGGTGGAGGAACTCGATGAGCCTCGGGCCCGGTCAGCCGGTGCTGCCTGCGCTCTGGCCGAGACTTCCGATGTGGTCGACGCCTCGGTAGCGGTGGGCGGCGCAGCCCGCGGCGATGTAGTCATCACCAGTGATGCGGCCGACATACAGCATCTCGCCAGTGCCATTGGTCTGCGAATCGAGACCGTGACAATCTGACCTTCACCCCCAGCGGCCGTGATGTTGCGGCGCCGGCTGGGCTCGCCGACTCCCCGGCCCCCGCGACAGGGACCAGCGCGATCATCCGGGCCGTCCCGCGGGCACTCCCAAGATCTGAGGAGGATCAAAGATGATGGGTACCATTCCCTTCGGGCGCGACTCGTGGGTTGCGGTGAACCTGTATTCGATGCGCACCGACGGACGACAGACCCTGACCCTCGACGGCAAGCCACCGCCGAACTACAGCCCGGCCGAGACCGTGGCCTACCTCAACAAGTACGAGGTCGGACCCCACGAGCTCGGGCTCGGCGGCACGTTCTACTGCATCAAGACCAACGAGCCCCAGCCTCCGGACCTGGTCTCAGCGCTGCTGGAGGCCCTGACCGCCCGGGGCCGCGGGCGATGGCTCCGAGCCGTGCGCGACCCCGTGCGCGAGCACACGTTCCAACTGTGGGACGCAGAGGGCCGGCTCCTCGACGACCAGCGCCCGAAATGCACCTGCGGCGCCGGCATCGCAGTGGACCCGGACACGGTCACGTGCTGGAGCGGAGCCGATGTCTTCGAAGCAGCCTGACCCACTCTCAGCCTGGTCGGTAGACGTGCCGGCGGTGTTGGATTCGGTGAATCATCACCACCCTCTCCTCTTCCATGATCGCGTAGATGATGCGATAGTCGCCCCGTCGGGCCGACCAGAGACCCTCAAACTCGCCGCCTAGCGGTTTCCCGAGCCGTAGCGGGTTCTCTGTCAACGGCCCTGTGATCGTTGCCATTGCGGCGTGACGTACCTTGTCTGGCAGTTGGCCAATGTTACGCATGGCCTCAGGCGTGATCCTCGCCCGGTACACGAGGCGGCCTCAGGGCCTCAGAAGCGGTCGGGAAGAGGTAGGTGTTTCCCTTCGGCGGCTTCCTTTCGTGATATGCGCAACGACTCCACGAGTTCTTCATCGCTCAGGATGTCGAGGGTCTCCTCCAGCGACTCAAGGTCATCGGGGCTCATCAGGATGAACGAGGGTCGGCCGTTGCGGGTCACCAGGATGCGGTCGTGCTGGCGCTCCACCCGGTCGGCCATCTCAGAGAGATGGGCCTTGACTTCGGAGAACGGGAGCGTCTCAGTCACGAGCGCTAGCATAGATCATAATTCTGACCTGACAACAACCTATCAGCCGCGGATCTCGGCCAGCTCTCGGCGCAGGTCCTTGATCTCGTCGCGCAACCGGGCCGCGTACTCGAAGCGCAGGTCGGCGGCGGCGTCGCGCATCTCCTCGTCGAGGGTGCGGATCAGGCGCTCCAGCTCGGCGTCGGGCAGCTCGCCCAAGTCCGGGCCCTCCCGGCGGCGGCGGGCCGCGGCCAGTCCCCCGCCCGCCTCTCCGCCCACGTCGCCGTCCGGCACGGGCGCCCCGCCGCGGTCGGGGCGGATCATGGCCAGGATGTTGGTGACCGCCTTGCGGATGGTGGTCGGGTCGATGCCGTGGACCTCGTTGTGGGCCTGCTGCAGGCCCCGGCGCCGCATCGTCTCCGACATGGCCCGCCGCATCGAGTCGGTCACCGCATCCGCGTACATGATCACCTGGCCGTCGACGTTGCGAGCCGCCCGCCCCATGGTCTGGATCAGCGACGTCTCGCTGCGCAGGAAGCCCTCCTTGTCGGCGTCGAGGATCGCCACCAGCGACACCTCGGGAAGATCCAGCCCCTCCCGCAGCAGGTTTATGCCCACCAGCACGTCGAACTCCCCCAGGCGCAGGTCGCGCAGGATCTCGATGCGCTGGATGGTGTCGACCTCGCTGTGCAGGTACCGCACCCGCAGGCCCCGCTCCAGCAGGTACTCGGCCAGGTCCTCGGCCATCTTCTTGGTGAGGGTGGTCACCAGCACCCGCTGGTCGCGGCCGGTCGTCACCGCGATCTCCTCCAGCAGGTCGTCGATCTGGCCCTTGGTCGGCTTCACCACCACCTCGGGATCCACCAGCCCGGTGGGCCGTACGATCTGCTCCACGACCTGGTCCGACACGCTCAACTCGTAGGCGCTGGGCGTGGCCGACATGAAGATCACCTGGTTGAGCCGGCTCATCACCTCGTCGAAGCGCAGCGGCCGGTTGTCGGCCGCCGACGGCAACCGGAAGCCGTGCTCGATCAGGGTCTCCTTGCGGCTGCGGTCGCCCTCGTACTGGCCGTGCAGCTGGGGCACGGCCACATGCGACTCGTCGATCACCATCAAGAAGTCCTCGGGGAAGTAGTCGATCAACGTGTACGGCGACTCGCCCGGGCCCCGGCCGTCGATGGGTGCCGAGTAGTTCTCGATGCCGTTGCAATAGCCGAGTTCGGCCATCATCTCCAGGTCATAGCTGGTGCGCATCTGCAGGCGCTGGGCCTCCAGAAGCTTGCCCTCAGCCTCGAAGTACGCCAGACGCTCGGCCAGTTCCTTCTCGATGCGCCCGACGGCGACCTGCATCCGCGGCGCGCTGGTGGCGTAGTGGGTGGCCGGGAACACCACCAGGTCCTCCAGGGTCTCCAGCCGCTCGCCGGTGAGCGGATCGACCACCGTGATGCGCTCCACCTCGTCGCCGAAGAGCTCCACCCGCACGGCGGTCTCGTCGTAGGCGGGATGGATCTCGATGGTGTCGCCCCTCACCCGGAACTTGCCCCGCACCAGGTTCATGTCGTTGCGCTCGTACTGCATGTCCACCAGGCGGCGAAGGATCGAGCGCTGGTCGTACTCCCCGCCGGCGTGCAGCACAAGGAGCTGGGTCTCGTACTCCTCGGGTGAGCCGAGCCCGTAGATGGCCGACACCGACGCCACCACGATCGTGTCCCGCCGGGTGAGCAGCGCCGAGGTGGCCGAGTGGCGCAGCCGGTCGATCTCGTCGTTGACCGAGGAGTCCTTCTCGATGTAGGTGTCGCTGGCCGCCATGTACGCCTCGGGCTGGTAGTAGTCGTAGTAGCTGACGAAGTACTCCACCCGGTTGTGGGGGAACAGCTCCCGAAGCTCGTTGGCGAGCTGGGCGGCCAGCGACTTGTTGGGGGCCAGCACCAGCGTGGGCCGCTGGGCCCGCTCGATGGTCCAGGCGATGGTGGCGCTCTTGCCCGAGCCGGTGATTCCCAGCAGCGTCTGGAAGCGGTGCCCGGCGGCCACCCCCGCGGCCAGATCCTCTATGGCCTTGGGCTGGTCGCCGGCGGGCTCGAACGGGGCCACCACCTCGAAGGTCCGCCGATCGCTGGGCACCGTCACCGGCGGCATCTCTCTCCCGCTCTTGTTCGCTTCACTCACGGGCCGCTCGGACCCTTGCCGCCGATGGTACCGGCGCGGCGGCGAGTCAGCCGAGGGCTGCCGCCCAGCGGTAGCCGGCGTCGATCTGGGGCTCCAGCTCCTCGAGGGTGCCGTTGTTGTCGATCACGAAGTCCGCCACCTCCAGACGCGACTCGCGGTCGGCTTGGCGGGCGATGCGGGCCCTAGCGTCGTCCTCGGACAGGTCCCGCTGGGTCACGAGGCGCTGCACCGCGACCTCAGGGTCTGCGTCCACCACCACGATGCCCGACAGGTCGCGGTAGCGGTTCGCGATCGGCTCCCCGTCGGGGCGGATCAGCAGCGGGATGTCGAGCACCACCACCGCGCCGGGCGACTGCTCGGCTGCCGCAGCTCTGCGCGTGCCCATCTCGGTTCCCACCGCCGGATGGACGATCGCGTTGAGGGCTGCCAGCTCGTCGGCGTCCCTGAACACCACCGCGGCCACCGCGGCCCGATCCAGCGTGCCGTCGGCCGCCACCACCAGCGGTCCCCACCGCGCCACGATGGCCTCGAAGACCGCCTGGCCCGGCCGCTGGAGGTCGCGCACGATCTCATCGGCGTCGATCAGGATCGCGCCCCGCTCGACCAGCCCGGCGCCCACGGTCGATTTGCCGGCGCCGATCCCCCCCGTCAGTGCGATCTCAGGCAGAGGTCAGGTCTCGGCGGTGAGCTCTTCGGCCGTGTGCTGGATCTCGTCGCCGGCCGAGCCCGGATCGGCGTGCTCGCCCTCGCCGGGGTCGTCGGCGTCGCCGGGGTCGTCCTCGGCGGAGAAGTAGTCCTCCCAGGCCTGCTGGCCCTCCGAACCGGCGGTGCCGATGTAGTTGCCTGCCTCGTCGTAGGCGTGGTCGCCGAAGTGCTCCTGGTATTCGGCGGCAACAATCCCGCCCTCGGCGGCCTGCTTGATCGACAGGCTGATGCGCCGGCGCTGCAGGTCGAGGTCGATGATCTTGACCCACAGCTCCTCGCCCGGGGTGACGACCTGCTCGGGGAGCTCCACGTGGTGTGCCGACATCTCCGAGATGTGCACCAGGCCCTCGATGCCGTCACCCACCTGCACGAACGACCCGAACGGCACCAGCTTCGTGATACGCCCGTACACCAGCTCCCCCACCCGGTGGCTGGCCGCGAACTCCTGCCAGGGATCCTGCTGGGTGGCTTTGAGCGACAGGCTGATCCGCTCCCGGTCCAGGTCCACCTCCAGCACCTGCACGTCGATGCGGTCGCCGGCCGACACCACTGCGCTCGGGTGGTCGACGTGCTTCCAGGACAGTTCCGACACGTGGACCAGGCCGTCCATGCCGCCGAGATCGACGAACGCGCCGAAGTTGACCACCGACGACACCACGCCGCTGCGGATCTCTCCCGGTCGCAGGTTGTCGAGGAACTCTTCCCGCTGCTCGCGCTGGGTCTCCTCCAGCCACGCTCGGCGGCTCAGCACCACGTTGTTGCGGTTCTTGTCGAGCTCGATGATCTTGGCGTTCAGCTCGGTGCCCACGTACGGCTGCAGGTCGCGCACCCGGCGCAACTCCACCAGCGAGGCCGGCAGAAAACCGCGCAGGCCGATGTCCACAATCAGACCGCCCTTGACTACCTCGATCACCAGGCCCTTGACCGCGGTGTTGGACTCTCGCTGCTCCTCGATCCGCCCCCAGGCCCGCTCGTACTGGGCCCGTTTCTTGGACAGGATCAGCCGGCCCTCCTTGTCCTCCCGGGTGATGACCAGGGCCTCGATCGCCTCGCCCAGGGCGACCACGTCGCCGGGATCGACATCGTGGCGGATGCTCAGCTCGCGGGCCGGTATCACACCCTCGGACTTGTAGCCGATGTCGAGCAGGACCTCTTCTTTGTCGATGCGGACGACCGTGCCCTCCACCATCTGGCCGTCCTCGACGATCACCATGGTGGCGGCGTAGGCGTCGTCGAGGCTGATGTCGCCGAGGTCGTCCTCGACGATCTGGCGCGGGATGTAGGTGCCGTCCTCGGCGAAGGTGCCCATGTCGGCGGGCGGGGCTGGCTCGAGGATGGCGGTGGCAGTGTCGGTCACGGCGTCTTTCCGGGCTGGATGGATAGGCGGATGGAACCCGGCGAGGCTACCGGCGCAGTGCCCGAGTTGTTCCCCCGGCCGGTGGCCGCGATGGCTCGGGCAGTTGTTCCCGCGGCCGGTGGCTGCGATGGCTCGGGCAGTTGTTCCCGCGGCCGGTGGCTGCGATGGCTCGGGCAGTTGTTCCCGCGGCCGGTGGCTGCGATGGCTCGGGCAGTTGTTCCCGCGGCCGGTGGCCGTGGCCCGCTCAGCCCTTGGCCCCGGCCCACGTAACGGCCACCTGAAGGTCTACCTCCAGAGGCACCCGCAGCTCGAACGCGCCCCGCATGACGTCGCGGGTCAGCTCCGAAGCCGGCCCGACCTCGGCGTCGGGGGCCTCGAGGATGATCTCGTCGTGGACCTGCAGCACGATGCGCGACGCCAGGCCGCCCGCGTCCAGAGCCCGGTCGAGGCGCACCAGCGCGACTTTGAAGATGTCGGCCGCCAGTCCCTGAATCCCCGCGTTCATGGCTTGGCGCTCCCCAGCCTGGCGCAGCCGCACGTTGGGGCTGGCCAGCTCCGGGATCTGCCTGCGCCGGCCGAACAGCGTCTCGGTGTAGCCCTTGCTGCGAGCCTCGGCCACGGTGCGGTCCATGTAGGCGCTCACCGCGGGGAACGCCTCGAAGTAGGCGTCGAGTATCTCGGTCGCCTCCCGGGTCGGGATGTTGAGGCGCTGGGCCAGGCCGTAGGCCTCCATCCCGTAGGCCAATCCGTACGACACCATCTTGGCCGTGGCCCGCTCCTCCACCCCCACCAGCGACGGGTCGATGCCGAACACACGGGCCGCGGTGGCCGTGTGGATGTCGTGGCCGGCTTCGAAAGCGGCGATCAGGCCCGGATCCTCAGCCAGGTGGGCGATGCAGCGCAGCTCGATCTGGTCGTAGTCGGCGACCAGCAGCTTGCGTCCCGGCGGAGCGACGAACGCGGTGCGGAACACCCGTCCCCGCTCTGACCGCACCGGGATGTTGTGCAGGTTGGGCGCGTCGGAGCTGAGCCGGCCGGTGCGGGCCACCGTCTGGTTGAAGGTGGCCCGGATGCGTTCGTCGGAGCCGATCGCGGCGGGCAGGCCCGCGCCGTAGGTGGAGCGCAGCTTCTCGACCTCGCGGTAGCCGAGCAGGTGGTCCACGATGGGATGCTCGCCACGGAGCTTCTCCAGCGACTGTGCGTCGGTGGAGAAGCCGGTCTTGGTGCGCTTGGTGGGGGTGAGCCCGAGGTCTTCGAAGAGGACCTCGGCAATTTGCTTGGGCGAGTTGACGTTGATGTCCCGCCCCGCGTCGGCGAGCACCTCGCGGCGCAGTTCCTCGGCTTCGGTGTCGAGCTCGTCGCGGATCGTTTCCAGCACCGACCGGTCCACTCCGATCCCGAGGTGCTCCATGCGGGCCAGGACCCTGACCAGGGGCACCTCCACCTCGTCGTTGAGGCGGTCCAGGCCCTGCGCGGCCAGTGCCTCGCGCAGCGGCAGGACCAGGCGGTCGATGGCCAGCGCGGCCCATCCCGCCTGCTCGGGGGGCTCGACGGCGTCGCCGCCGAGGTCCAGTCGCCCCTCGTGTGGGGCGTGGGAGGGCGGGTCTATGCCGGCGTAGCGGCCGGCCAGGTCGCTCAGGTCGTAGCGGGCGTCGGCCGGGTCGAGGAGGTAGGCGGCCAGCATGGTGTCGATCAGCGGGTCGCGCATCTCGATGCCGCGGTCCAGCAGCGGGCGCATCAGGGCCTTGGCGCCGTGCGCGGCGAGCGGCCGGGCCGCGCCGCGGTCGACTCCATCGGCGGGGCCGGCCACGAGACCGGCGAGCGCGGCCGAGACTGCGCCGTCGTGCAGCAGGTGGCCGGGCACGAAGGCCACCCGGCCGGCGGCCGCGTCGACCACCCACGCCAGACCGCCCTCGAGCCCCTCGGACGGGGCTGCTAGCGCCAGGGGCCCGCCCGCCGCCCCTTGCGCTCCAGCGTCTCGGAGGGCTTCCACCGCCTCGGCCGGGTTCTCGAGCACCAGAGCCTCGGGCACCAGCGCCCTCGTTGCCGGGCCGTCACCGCCGGCGTCCTCGCCGAGAGCGCCACCGAGGGCTTCGACCAGGCGGGCGTGCAGCGAGCGGAACTCCAGGAAGTCGAACAGCTTGCGGACCGCCCCGGCGTCGACCTCTCCGAGGGCGAGGTCGTCGAGCCCGGCGTCCAGCGGCACGTCGCGCACCAACCGCATCATCTCCACGTTGGTGCGGACCCGCTCCTCGGCGGCCGCGAGGTTCTCTCTGAGCTTGGGCGTCAGGTCGTCCAGGGAGCCGAAGATCCCGTCCAGCCCCCCCCTTTCGTTGATCAGCTTGGCCGCGGTCTTCTCGCCCACCCCGGGCACTCCGGGCAGGTTGTCGCTGGGGTCGCCCCGCAAGGCCGCATATTGCACGTAGTCGGCGGGCCTCACGCCGGTGCGGTCCAAGATGCCGGCCTCGTCATACAGCTTGTAGTCGGACACGCCCCGCACGTTGTAGAGCACCTTCACCCATGGGTCCTCCACCAGCTGGTAGGTGTCGCGGTCGCCGGTCACGACGATCACGTCATCGCCGGCGTCGCGGCCCTCTGTCGCCAGGGTGGCGATCACGTCGTCGGCCTCGTAGCTCGGCGCGTCCACCGTGGGCACGGCTAGCGCCTCGAGGACTTCCCGCACCAGGCCCATCTGCTGGCGCAGGATGTCGGGGGCAGAGTCGCGGGTCCCCTTGTAGGTGGGAACCACGGCGTGCCTGAAGGTCGGCTCGGGCCGGTCGAAGGCGACCACAACCTTGTCGGGCTGATGGTCGCGCCACAGGTTGATGAGCATCGACGTGAAGCCGAACACTGCGTTGGTGATCTGGCCCGACGCGGTGGCCATGTCGGTGGGCAGGGCGAAGAAGGCGCGATAGGCCAGCGAGTTGCCGTCGATCAGCATCACCTTGGCCATGGCGGAGAATCTACGGCAACGAGACCGGGCGCCGGGCAGTCACCGCGCTCCGAGGCCGTCGAGGAGCCCCTGGGGCCTCACGGCGCGATGCGGCCCCCGAGCACGGGCTTCGGCAGGTCACGGCGCGATGAGTCCCTCAAGCACGTCGCCGGCGACTTCTCGCATCGTGCGGCGCTGCGACATGGCGGTGCGCTGGATGAACACGTAGGCGTCCTGCTCGCTCATGTCGTGGCCGTCGCGGAGCCGCCCCTTGGCCCGATCGAGGAGCTTGCGCACCTCCAACCGGTCCTCCAGGTCGCCGATCTGGCCTTCGAGCGCCTCCATCTCGCGGTACCGGGCCAGGGCCAGCTCGACGGCGGGCACCAGAGCGTTGCGCCGGTACGGCTTCACGAGGTAGGTCATCGCTCCGGCCTCGCGGGCCTGCTCGATCAGGTCCCGCTGGCTGAACGCAGTGAGGATCACGACCGCTGTCCCCCGCTGGGGCGCGATGCGGCGGGCGGCCTCGATCCCGTCGAGACCGGGCATCTTCACGTCGAGGATGGCCACGTCTGGACGGTGCTCGGCTACCAGCCCGACCGCCTCGTCGCCCCGGCCCGTGTCGGCCACGACGTCGAAGCCCTCCTCGCGCAGGGTCTCGACCAGGTCGAGCCGGATGATGGCCTCGTCCTCCGCCACCACCACCCGAACCGCGCCGGGAGCGCTCACGACGCGCTGAACCCATCCAGCAGGGCGTCCTGATCGGCTTCCAGGCGGGCGATGCGCTCCGCGATCTCGTCGCGGTGGTGCCGGAGCCTCTCGGCGTGCCGCCGCGCCTCCCGGTACTCGCGTTCAGCGATCGGCGTCTCCGACACCAGCGCCCGCAGCCTGTAGTCGCCAGCCTCGTCGGCGACCTGCACCAGCTGCTCCTCGCATACGCGAAGGTCAGCTCGCAGGGCGCTCAGCTGCCGTCCGATTCCCCGCAGACGACGCTCGATCCGGTCGCGGGACATGCGTTCCATTCTAGGAGGCGCTCCTGCCGCCTCCAGCCGTCTCATGACCCCCGCGTGGGTTCGCGATGTTCTTGTGTCTTGCGACATCACACGGTGCCCGGAGAGGGAATCACACCCTACTGTGACAGCTCGTGCCACGGGGTGCCGTAGCGGGCCACAAATCCGAGGTCAAAGCCCACTTCAGAGCAGGTAAACGCCAGCCAGCTTGTGTCGGCGTGTGCCACGCTGTATCGTGCGTTGTCAGACGAGAAGTGGTAACAGGAAAGGTACGACGCCGTCTAGGAGGTGGTGCCCACGAGTCGTGGTTCGCGGCACCTCGGACGTTTGAGTCCCCCGCCGGCACCACAACAAGCTCGCTGGCGGTGCACACCCTGTGAACCCCACTCCTGTTACCACCTGACCAAGAAGGGAACCCGAACGGTGCAGCGGCCTCGAACACTGACAGCGGCCTTCGCGCGCACGATCAGCCGACCGGGACGCTACGGCGACGGCAGAGGCGGCCACGGGTTGAGCCTACTGGTGAAGCCCACCGCGAACGGCCGATGGTCCAAGACCTGGGCGCAGCGGCTGCGTATCGGTGGCCGTGTCGTGAGTCTCGGTTTGGGCTCGTTCCCGGCCGTGTCGCTGGCATTGGCCCGTGAGCGGGCGCTCGCCAACCGGCAGGCTGTGGAGGAGGGCCGGGACCCGCGTCGGCGCCACGCGGTGAGCTTCGGTGACGCCATGGAGGCTGTGATCGACCTGCACCGCCCGAACTGGAAACCCACCAGCAACACCGAGCAGCAGTGGCGGTCGCTCCTGGCGAACCACATCAGCGCGACGATCGGTCCGATGCCGATCCCGGATGTGGCAGCCGCCGACATTGTGGCAGTGCTTGACCGGGTGTGGGATCGCCCCGAGCTGGCCCGCAGAACGGCACGACGGATCTCCACGACGATGAAATGGGCAATGGGCCGCGGGTTGCGCGACAGCGACCCCACCGAGGCTGCTGTTGCGGCGATGCCCAAGCACCGTCATCGCCCCAGCCACCACCGGGCGCTGCACCACAGCGACCTCCCCGACGCCCTAGAGAAGATCCGGGCCTCACAGGCAGCCACCGCCACCAAATCTGCCCTAGAACTGATGGTGTTGACCGCGACTAGACCAGGCGAAGTCCGCCACGCCCACTGGGCCGAGTTCGACCTCTCCAATCAGTTGAGTGGGGAGATCCCCGCTGAACTGGGCAACCTGACCGCCCTGAAGTTCCTGAGTCTCGGCTCCAATCAGTTGAGTGGGGAGATCCCCGCTGAACTAGGCAAACTCACCACCCTGGAGAGCCTGACCCTTGACGACAATCAGTTGAGTGGATGCATACCCGCCTCCATACGTGACGTGAGCGGCACAGGTGAAGTTCCATTCTGCGACGGGTGACGGTCGGCGACCGTCTCGACCGACTGAATGCTGATGCCATGAGCCCGTCAGAGGGAGGCGTCCTCAGCGCGACCGATCATGGCTCGCATACGTAGCAGCCCGCGCCTTCTTGTGATCGGGGCGCTTGGCGTGTGGCTGCTGATTTCCGCCTACATGTTGGTCATCCTGGGTGAGGAACTCGACATGGACAGTGTGTTCTACGGCTACTCGGGTGCCACAGGGAGAACCGTCATCCACGGCCCTACTTATGTTCCGCCGCCCGAGAATCCGCCACTTGCAGTGGTGGCTGCGTTCGGGGCTGTGGGAGTTGTCGTCGGGCTTCCTGCCACGCTTCCGAAGCGATGGTTTTCGATCGCTCTATATGGAAGCGCGATCCTCACCGGGCTCTTGCTTGCAGGTACTATTCTGCGCCTAGGGCTACTGCTGGTCCCTGTGCTCGCTCTCCAATTGTGGGCGCTTAGTCGATCACGCCAGATGAAGCGTCAATAGCCAGCAGGCGGGTCGAGCGGTGCGGGCCGAGGTGCAGCGCAGCCCAAACGCCGGGCAGCTAGCGCATCCAGGCCCCGAGATGCCGTCCCCGACGGCGCCGTAGCGCCGCCTCATTCTGCAGCATGCTGTACAGAGAATCTCTAGCGTTGGTAAACACATTGGGGCATCCGCGATGGCCCGGAAGGAGAACCCAGATGAGTGAATCGTCGTGGCAGGAGGCCCGCGCCGGCCGCTTTCGACCTGACGGCGTCGTGGGCACCCCTCTGCACACCCGCACCGCGCAGCACAGCAAGACTCCGTGGTACTTCAATTGGGACCTCCACCACGTCGTCGACGTGTACGACGACTTCCACGCCGAGCTCGGCGCGATCCGCGAGACGGTGGCGATGGGCGACATGTCGCCGTTGTGCAAATGCACGATCTCGGGCCCGGATGCCACGCGGCTCGTCGACGAGCTGGTGCCCCGCAACATCGACAACCTCGACGTGGGCGCCATCCAGTACACGCCGTGGTGCAACGACGACGGCAAAGTCGTCTCCGACGGGCTCGTCTTCCGCGCGTCGGACTCGAGCTACCGGTTCACCGGGGATCCGACCTGCGACTGGTTCGCCGAGAAGGCCGAGGGTTACGACGTCGAGGTCCGCGACGAGACCGACGACTACGGGATCCTCATGGTGCAAGGGCCTCGAGTTCGCCACGTGGTCGAGCGGGCGACGGGGGCTGAGTGGTCCGACCTCGACTTCTCTCGCATGGTCCGCACCCGGATCGGCGGCGTCGACGTCGAGCTGGCCCGACAGGGCTTCACCGGTGAGCTCGGCTACGAGATCCTGATGCCAGCCGACAGCGGCGCTCCCGTGTGGGACGCCGTCGCCGAGGCCGGTGCCGACCTCGGACTCCGGCCGTGCGGCGAGTCTAGCGACTCGCCAAGTTCCTGTAAGAGGCTTGCCCCGGCTGATTCTGCGAGGCCACAGATCCTCTTCCATGTAGTCCTCGATCATGGTCATGGTGTGCCCTGTGTTTCGCGCGGTCAGCTTGCTTGATCTCGGACGGTTGTGGTGGCGTGACGGATCTCGTACTCGACGGGCGTGAGCATGCCGAGTGATGAGTGCCGCCGTTGCCGGTTGTGGAAGATCTCAAGGTACTCGAAGATGGCGTTGGAGAGTTCCAGGCGGGTTCTCCAGCGCCGCCGGTTGAGCAGCTCGACTTGCATGCGGGCCCAGAACGACTCGATGACGGCATTATCGAAACAGTCCCCGATCGAGCCCATCGACACGGCTAGCCCGGCGTCCAGGGCGCGCTGAGTGAACGCCCAAGAGGTGAACTGCGTGCCGTGATCGGAATGGATCGTCGACCCGTGGGGTTCGCGGTTCTCGATAGCCATTGCCAGCGCGTTGGTGGCCAGCGACGCCTGGGGGCGTGAGTCGATGGACCATCCGACCACCCGGCGGCTGAACACATCGAGCACCACCGCGCAGTAGACCTTGCCTTCGCGGGTGGGGTGCTCGGTGATGTCGGTGACCCACAGCTGGTCGGGCCCGCCGCGCCAGAACCGCCGATCAACGAGGTCTGTGGCGGTGGGAAGGTTGGGCACCTTGCGGTATCGGTGCCGGCCGGGCAGCCCGGCGAGGTTGTTGCGGCGCATGACCAGCTCAACGGTGCAGCGCGCCACCGCGACGCCACGCCCGTGGACGAGCTCGGCGTGCACGCGCCGCGCCCCGTAGGTCCGCCGAGAGGCGCGATGGATCTCCCGGATGACTTCCAGCAGCATCGCGTGGCGCACCGAACGTGTCAACGGCGGCCGTCTCCGCCAGCAGTAGTAGCCCGACACCGAGACCCCAAGCACCCGACAGGCGACCTCGACAGGATGGCCCTCGCCTACGACCGCGGCGACGACCTCGAACCGCCTTTTGGGTCGATCTGCTCCCTCAACAGCTCGTTCGCTCGCTTGGTGACCGCCAGCTCGGCCTCGAGCTCGCGGATCCGTCTGCGGGCCGCTGCCAGCTCCACCGACTCCGCGGTGCTGACACCAGGCCTGATCCCCCGATCCACCAGATCCTGGTTGCGCCAGTTGTAGATCGTCTGGCCCGTCACACCGAGCTGCTCTGCGATCTCAGCGACCGGTCTGCCCGCCTCGACCAGATCCAAGACCTTGCGCCGGAACTCGGCCGGATAACTCCTTGGCATGATGACCTCCTCGCGGTCGACATGCCCGAGATTCAACTATCCCGACTGCGCAATACCCGGGGCACACCACAGCCTGCGTGAAACCCGGGGAGGTTCACACGGGCTTGGTGTCACAGGACACCGACAGACAGGCCTCAGACAACGCGCTGGCCTGGATCTCAATTCTTGAGCCTGCGCGTGAACGTGGGGAGCGGGGTGGTTGACGGTCCCCGCTGAGGGGTGGGGGCCCTGCTGGAATCGGTGATTGACATCATCAACGATCCGGGAGGGCCCCGATGGCTTCCGATGTTATGCGGGTGCGGCTGCACCTGCGCGAGATCCGCGTGCTCGCGGTGGTGGTGGACACGCCGAGCGAGTTGAGGGTGCGGGTCGAGTCGACCGTGAGGCGTCCTCGTTGCCCGCACTGCGGGTTCAAGTGCCACAGGGTGCACGACACCCGCGAGCGCTCGGTGCGCGACGTTGAGGTGTCGGGGCGGCGCACGACGCTGGTGTGGGTGCGGCGGCGGCTCGTGTGCGGCGGCTGCGACAGCCGATGGCTCGCGGAGCACCCCGAGTTCGACGGACGGCTGACGCGGCGCCTGGCGCAGCGTCTGGTCGCGGACGCTGAGGTGATGACGGTCCGTGCGGTGGTGCGCCGCCACGGTGTGAGCCGGCCGTCAGTGAACGCGCTGGTGAGGGCCTGGTCGGGGCTGATCGCGGAGCATCGCCGCAGCCGCCGGTGCGCGGTGCTGTTGGTCGATGAGACCTCCATGCGCAAGCGCCACCGCTATGTGACCGTCATCGTCAACGCAGACACCGGCCGGACCCTGGCGATGGTCGAGCACCGCAGCAGCGCTGCGCTGTCAGCGTTCTTGGTGTCACAGGGCCACAAGTGGCGCAGAGGAGTCAAAGTCGTCGTCACCGACGGGTCGCGCGCCTACAAGGCCTCCGTGGACGCCTGCTTGCCCCACGCCCGCCACGTGCTGGACCGCTTCCACGTCATCAGATGGTTCTGTGCGGGGCTCACCGCGGCGCGCCGCGACATCCAGCGCCGCGAGCCCCACGGCGTCAAGCCCGCCTTCGACCCAGAGGTGTTCAGAGCCCGGTTCCTGCTGCGGCGCGGCGACACCCTCACCGGCGCCGACCGCGCCCGCCTCGATGAGCTGTTCGACGCCCACCCCCGCCTCAAAGCCGGCCGGCAGGCCCTCCAGGAGCTCCACGGCCTCTACACCGCCGACGACTATGACGGCGCCCTGGAAGCCCTCGGACGGTTCTACAGACCTCTACGAGACCGGCGAGCTGCCCGAGTACCACGACACCGTCGACACGTTCATCGCATGGTCAGACGAGATCCTCAACTGGCACCACACCGGCCGCCCCTCCAACGGACGCATCGAGGGCCGCATTCTCTGGAGCGTGTCGGAGGGTGTCGTCGATGTCGCTGACGGGCATGTGGCGGGCTGTCGGGGACGCGTTCTCTGGAGCGTGTCGTTGGAGTCCGCGATGTTGCTGGCGGTGTGAGCTGGACAGCGCTTCCTTCGGCCTGCGGTCGCTGGTCGTGATGCGGTGGAGGTGGCCTGTGAGGGTTCAGCGTGTGGTGATGGCGGTGACCGGCGTCGAGTCTTGGACGGTCGTCGACGACGGGTGGGTTCTGGTGGAGCCGGTGGAGCGCTATCTGGCGCATCTGGCAGGCATCGAGCGTTCACCGAACACGATGAGGGCCTACGCGCACGGTCTGCGGCTTTGGTTCGAGTTCCTCGGGGCCCGTCGCCTTGCCTGGGACAGCGTCGGGATCGAGGACGTCTCGCGGTTCGTGGCATGGCTGCGGGCTCGGGCCGACAACGTGATCGTGTTCGACGACACGGCGGCGGTTCGCAGCGCGGCGACGGTGAACCGTCACTTGGCCGCTCTGTTTGGGTTCTATGACTTCCACGCTCGCAGCGGCGGCGTGGGCGTGGCGGCTGAGTTGGTGGCGTGGCGGCGCGGGTCTCGGGGTTCCTACAAGCCGTTTTTGCACGGCATCGCTGGTGACGGGCCGGTGCGGCTGCGGCCGGTGCGGCTGCGTGTGCCGCGGCGGCTGCCGGCTGTGCTCGGCGTCGAGGAGATCGCTGTGATCTTGGCGGCGTGCACCCGGCTGCGGGACCGGTTCTTGTTCGCCTTGTTGGCCGAGACGGGCATGCGGGTCGGCCAGGCGCTCGGTCTGGGGCACGAGGACTTCGTGAGCCGTCGGCGGCAGGTGCGCATCGTGGCCCGGGCCGACAACGCGAACGGTGCCCGGGCCAAATGTTTGTCGCCGGCGACGGTGCCGGTGTCAGCGCCGCTGGTGCGGCTCTACAGCGATTACATGCACACCGAGTACGGCGAATTGGACTCTGGCTACGTGTTCGTGAACCTGTGGTCGGCGCCGGTGGGCAGGCCGCTGCGCTACGGTGCGGTCGCGAAGCTGGTGCGGCGGCTGCGAGCCCGCACGGGCATCGAGTTCACCCCGCACACGCTGCGCCGCAGCCGCGCCACCGAGCTGATCCGCGCCGGTGTGGCGATCGAGGTCGTGTCCAAGCTGTTGACGCACCGGTCGGTGAGCGCGACCAGCGAAGCGTATGTGCACCTCGACGTCGAGGACCTGCGGTCCGAGCTGGTGCGTGCAGGTGCCTGGGAGGGCGTCTCATGCTGAGCGCCGTCGCCGCCCGCAGCGGCCGCGGCGACCATCTGGGCGAGCTCGTGGCGGCTGTGCGCCGGGAGTTCTGCGGCGAGGTGATCGCGGTGTCGCCCGAGGACCCGGTGTTCGGTCGGGGCCGCTGCGAGGTGGCGGGATGCGGGCGCAGCGCCTGGGCGCGGGATCTGTGCGGGGCTCACCACCAGCGGTGGGCCAACCACGCCAAGCCCGACCTCGGGGAGTTCAAGGCGGGCGCCGCCGCGGTCGCGGTCCGGGCCGGCTCAGAGAACGTGGACGGCTTCGACCTGTCGGCTCTGGCCGTCGGGGCCCGCCTGGAGGTCGCGTACGTGCTGCAGTGCCGCCACGACGACCGCACTGTGAGGGTGCCGCCCTCGACGGTGAGGCATCTGGTCGCTCTGGTGGCCGACAGCGGCGCCGGCTCGCTGCTGGGGCGGCCGCTGGAGGACTGGCTAGATGAGGTGAGGTCCCACCGCCGCAGGGACCCGAGCCCCACGATCGGGCTCATCCGCTACGCCTACCGACGCCTCAGCGACCTCGGCGGCATCGACATCGAAGCCGAGTACGCGTCGGACGTCTGGGTCGCCTCGCGGCTGGGGATCAAGGTGACCCGGTCGCCGGCTCAGACCCGTTTCGACACCATCGACCAGCCGTGGCTGCGCGCCGCGGTGAAGCGCTGGGCGAGGCTTCGGCTGGGGTCGGGCAAGACCTTCGGCAGCGTGCACGTCGATGTGCGGGCGATGCTGTGGTTCAGCCGGTTCCTCGCCCGACGCGATCCCCGAGCCTCCGACGAGGCTGTTGTCACCCGCGACGCGCTGGAGTCCTATCTGGTGTGGGTGACCGCCTCACATCTCGCTGCTCACACCTCCAGCACCTACATCACGTGTCTGCGGGTCTTTCTCGACGCCTGCCGACGCCACGGCCGGCTGCCGCGACTGCCCGCGACGGCAGCGATCTATCACGACGACCTGCCCAGCCGACCCCGGCCCCTGCCCCGGTTCATCCCCGAGTTCGTCATGGCGCAGCTCGAAGACCCCGAACGCCTCGCAATGCTGCCCGACGCCACGACCCGGGCGCTGGTCACCGTGCTCATGGAGACCGGCCTGCGGGCCAACGACGCCTGCTCGCTGCCGTTCAACCCGATCATCGAAGACAGCGCCCGATGGCCCTGCCTTCGCTACCTCAACACCAAGACGGCCGCCGAGCAGCTCGTGCCCCTCAGCGCCGCCGCCGCCGAAGCTATCCGCGCCCAACAGACGCATCTGCTCCATCGCTGGCCCGGCGCCTCGCCGGTGCTGTTCCCCGCCCCGCGATCCAACCCCGACGCGACCCGGCCGTTCAGCTACGCCACGCTGCGGGGGCGTCTGGCCCGCCGGCAACACAACATCGACCTGCGCGACGACACCGGCCAGCCCGTGCGGGTCACCGCCCACCAGTTCCGCCACACCTTCGGCACCCGGCTGATCAACACAGGCGTCCCCCAACACGTCATCGGGCGGCTCCTCGGCCATGCCAGCCCCCAAATGACCGCCCGCTACGCCGCGCTCCATGACACCACCGTCCGCGCAGCCTTCGACGACTACTGCCAGCAGCGGGTCAACCTCGCCGGAGAACGCATCGCCCACGACCCCGGCGCGCTCACCGCCCAAGCCGAGTGGACCACCCACAACATGGCCCGCGTCCAGGCCAGCCTGCCCAACGGCTACCGCCGACGCCCACCACAACAGGACTGCCCCCACCCCAACGCCTGCCTCACCTGCCCCGACTTCCAGACAACCCCTGCATTCCTCGACATCCACCGCCGCCAACACGACCAGACCAGACTGCTCATCGCCACCGCCGAAGCCGACGGCCGGTTCCGGCTCGCTGACAACCACCGGCAAGTCCACGACAACCTCAACCGGCTCATCGCCGCGCTCGAAGACATCGCAGACACCACCCCATGACCGCCGCCCTCGCCGCTGCCGCCCGACAACGCTCCGACCAGACCCGCCAACGCGCCACCGAAGCGCTACAGCGCCTCCACGCCACCGGCCAACCGATCACGTTCGCACACGTCGCCCGCACAGCAGGCGTGTCCCGGTCCTGGCTCTACCGCCAGCCCGACCTGCGAGCCGACATCGACCGACTCCGCCGCACTGCCACAGCCCAGGCTGTCCCCGTTCCATCACCCGAACGAGGATCAGCCGAATCGCTGCGACAACGCCTCGAGGCCGCCCTCGACGAGATCACCAGACTCAAAGCCGACAACCACCAACTCCGAGAACACCTCGCCCAGCACCTCGGCCACCGGCGCCAAAACCGCATCCCCGCCCCGTCAGCGACATGTCTCCCACATGAAACCCAAGCTCCGAACCACCACAGCGCCCAGCCCTACAGATAAGCACCAACAACCTGCTCCAAGTACTGCGGCGCACCGCCCACGGCTTCACCAACCCAGCCAACTTCGAAGCCCGAGGACTGCTGATAACATGACCCGCCAACCGGTGCCGGCAACCCTTCATCCCACACTTACGCGCAGGGCCAGGTCTTCACGAGCGCGAGCAATCACTCCATTCACGCTCTGGGTTTCAACGCTCTGATCCGCGTCCCCATCGGGACGGACGTGTCAAGGGACACCAACCATGATGATCTGCCAATGTCGAGCAGCATCCCAGGACCTGTCTTTGCGCCATGCACCATGGACCAGGGCGACGACGATGGGACCACGCAGTCGTTGACCGAGGACCGTCGTCCGCTGGGTGACTTCGATGTGCTTCTCGGGCTGGACGTGATCTCGCAGTTCCGTATGACGGTGGACGGGCCACACGTCAGGTTCGACCCATCCACGCAGGGCCCAGGCCCCGTCGAGTCGCCCTAGGTGGCTGGTGTTAAATGGCGATTTGCCACAATCTGCGAGTCGCTGACCTGGGGTTTTGTGATCGCAAGATCCCCATTTCGGGAGTTTGGCACCAGCCACCTAGGCCCCCCGGACCCCTCAGCGGGTGTCGGCGCCGGCGCAGGCCGCTGGCCTGCGGGGGCGGAGGTTGTCACAGCTAACTTACGCCGCTTCACATGGGCGTGCAAGAGGGACCGTTTCAGGGGGAATCCCACTCACTTCTACATGCAGGGCCAGAGGAGCAGCTTCTCGACAGTGTGAAGAATCCACACGCATCGTCCTTCCCCGGTTACAAGCCGAGCTTGTTACCGCTCAGTTACAGCTAGGAGTGTGTAACCGTCCGGTGACACCGCTCGTGGTATGCTGGAGGCATGACGCCGACAGGTGGGCGCACTCGTCTACGGCACATGCGCCGGCCCCACGAGGTCGGGGTCGCGCTGCGCAGCGCCCGTGAGGGTCTTGGGCTGACCCAGGCTGAGACCGCCGCGGCCGCGGGGGTCTCGCGCAAGTGGCTGTCCGAAGTCGAGGGAGGCAAGGCCACCGCGAGCCTCGGCCTGGTGCTCGGCGTGCTCGACGCGTTGGGCTACGAGGTGGAGTTCGCGCCGCAGCCCGACGAGATGGACCTCGAAGCGCACCTCGAGAGCCTCAGCGCCGAGCACAGCTAACGACGATGGCGTCTCTCGACGTTCTCATGGAAGGACAGCTCGCCGCGCAGTTGGTGCTACCCGAGTCCGGCTGGCCGGTCCTGCGGTACCGAGACTCGTACAGGCAGGCGTCGCTGGCCACGCCACTGTCGACGCTGTTCGTGCCCGACCGGGTCGAGCACTCCGGCGAGCCGCTGTCGAACTGGCTTCTGGGCCTCTTGCCCGACGACGATCGAGTGCTCGATTCGCTGCGCGAGCGTTACGGCACACAGAAGTCGCGTCCGCTGGATCTGCTCGGCACCCCGATCGGCGCCGACTGCGCAGGGGCTGTCCAGTTCTGCACACCCGGCCAGACCGCTGATCTGCTGGCAGGCCAGGGCGGGCTGCACCAAATGAGCGACGACGAGGTGCTCGACTGCCTCGACGAGATCCGCCGCGACCCCGCCTACAGACCCGAGGGGTATGACCCCGGTGGGGGTTTCAGCCTCGCCGGGATGCAACCCAAGATCGCTCTGCGGCGCACACCTGAGGGATGGGCGCTGCCGTGGGGTGCAGAGCCGACCAGCCACATCATCAAGATCACCCGCTCAGGGATCTATGACCATGAGGCGCTGATGGAGCACCTGACCATGACCACGGCCCGCAACCTCGGCATGCAGGTGCCGCAGACCGCTGTGATCCGCCGAGACGAACTCGAGGCGATCGTGGTGACCCGATACGACCGAGCTCGTCGCGGCGGGCACCTGGTGCGCATCCACCAGGAGGACCTGTGCCAGGCGTCGGGGCTGCACCCCGACTACAAGTACCAACGCGACGGCGGGCCGTCTCCCGCAGCTGCTGCGGCGCTGCTGAGAAGGGTCGCCGGGACAGCCGCCGCGGACGCGATGGTGCGCCAGCTGCGGGACATGCTGATCCTGCAGTGGCTGGTGGTTCACAACGACGCTCACTCCAAGAACTTCTCGCTGCTGCTCGCCGGCGGGCGGCGCGCCCTCGCTCCGCTCTATGACGCCTGCACCTGGCTGCCATACCGGCGCAGACAGCCGATCCCCAAGCTACGGACCGCCATGAAGATCGGCCAGGACTACCGCATCGGCAGCGCCGACCGCCCCAAGGCGCTCACCCGCACAGCTGACGCTCTCGGCCTAGACGGCCCAGCCACAGCGCGACGCTTCGAGGAGATGGCGACCGGACTACCAGACGCCCTGCGTGAAGCGGTGGAGTCCCTGCCGGCGCGGGACCAGGATCTGCCCCCCGTCGGTCGCTACATCATCGAACAGACCCAACGCGCTCAAGGTTGCGAACAGATCGCGTCGCAGGCAATTCGACAGGCCACCCCCACGCGCCGGACCGCGGCGACATCGGGGAGGCGGGCCGGAGTGCAGCCGCAGCAGCGACCAGCAGCTCCGAGGACCTGTCAGCATCCCAGCCCCACCAAAGGCGGCCGACCCTGCGGCAAGCCGATCGGCCCTGCAGGCCGGTGCGGGGTGCCCGGCCACAACCCGGGCCGGGCCTAACCGGACGCTAGAGAGGCGCGGCTCAGACCCGTCCAGGTCCTGCCGCACGCCCGGGGCTTCGCGTGCCGAGCTGCGGCCGCGGTGAACCCGGCCTCCCGAAGGCGAGCCACCGCGCGAGCCGGTGCGAGGTCACAGGTGCGTGACGTCCAACCCCGTACTGTCGCCGAGACACTCAGCCACGATCCGTCTGTGGCATTCCTCGGGCCGCAGTTCATAACACAGCAGCGCGGTGCGGCGCTCTTCGACGCTGGCTGCTGCCGCTGCCAGAGCTTCTTGCTGGGTGTCGAGATACTCGCTGAATCCGTCCCAGTCGTAGTGCCCGCTCTCTCGAAGGCCGTCGAGGATCTCCGCTGGTGTCCCGAGGCGAGCATCGTGGAGGTAGCCCATCCCGAGCGTCTCACACGTCAAGCCGAGTTTGGTCTTGGACAAGCCCGGCCGGCGGCTCTGTGGCCTCAAGCGCACATCGAACAGCTGCTCAACTCCCGCATCTGCCAGCAGCCGGAACACTTCAAGGGGCTGCCGCTTCTCGTATCCGATGGTGAACACACTTGGACGGCTCATCACAGAGTCACCAGGTCCAGGTCGCCGACAGCCTCCGAAGGCAACGCGAACGCCACCTTCGCTTTGGCCCACTTGTCACGCGGTTCCTCTACCAGCGCTGCGCGCATTCTGCTCGTATTTTCCCACTTGGGGCCGCCCTTTCGCTTGCAGTAATCGGCTAGGTGCACAACGGTTCGATCTCGCTCGGTCTTGCGTGCAATGTCTCCGTGTTCAGTGACCGTTCGTAGGACGATCGCTGTGAAGGGAGCGCGCCTCGTCACCGGCATGGTGGGCAGCGGAGCGAATCCAAGAACCCACGTCACATATCCCTCCCCGACACCGGACCAGCGAAGCCCTACCAGGGTGATGTCCTCAACAACGGCCAGCCTCACGGCATACCAGCCGTCCTGCCGGGTGATCTGCCCAAGGACTGGGCGGCCTCTGATGCGCTGCGGCGCGAGCAGATGATCGCTGACGCGCCCCGGCGTTGGCGGTGGTGGCATCGTGTCGGGCCGCGGCGCTTCGACATCGCCAAGATCGCCGCGGTCGTGCACAGCCTGTGTGACCGCGACGGCGTTGACCTGCCGGCGTGGGTGCGGCGCCATCGTGCCAGCCGGCCGGTCCCGTTGACCGACGGGCGCCTGGAGCCGACGCCGTGGACAACACAGCTGATGGCACAGGCGCCGTCGGCCTGCGCGGCACACAATGTCTGGTTCGACGCTCGCAGCCTCGACGACTACCGGGTGCATGGCTTCCGCTGAGCCCGACACCCCAGCTGCGTTCAACGCGGCGCAGATGCTGGGCTATCTCGCCGAGGTCGATGAACTGCTGGTCAAAGCAGGAACGACCCACGAGCTGCATCTGTACGTCGCCGGCGGTGCCGTGATCGCTGCCAAGACGGACTCGAGGCTCACCGGCGACATCGACGTCGTCTCAGAGGGGATGACGCCATAGTTGCGGGCCGCGGCCAAAGAGGTAAGCCAACGCCATCGCGGCCTGAGGCCCGACTGGCTCAACGACGGCGCCAAACTCAAACGCGTCAACGTCGCGTTGGAGCCCGAGCGCATCTTCACCGGCCGCCGCCTCATCGTCGACTCCGCCGGAGACCGCTATGTGCTCGCCATGAAGCTCGTCAGCCATCGCCAGGTAGACGAGGCCGACTGCGAGATCCTCATCCGTGCGCTCGGCATCCGCAGCCCGGCCGAACTGCTGGACCTAATCGAACAGGCCATCCCCGCGCAACACCGAAGCCCCGCTGCGGCGCACTTCGCCGCCGACCGGCTCGACAACGCGTACCGCTCCAGGCGAAGACCCCGACGATCCGGTGGAGGCCGAACCTTGTAGACGAATCCACGGCGTCGCGGGCTCAGCAGGTCGCCGTCCTCGCCGGCCACCACATAGCGTTGGAGACAGGCCACGGCTCTGCTCAACTCGGCCGACGGCGTTGCCTGTCGTTCGCAAAAGCGCAACCGGTGGAGCTGCGAGCGGGCCGGCGCCAGGCGTTGCTGCGTGACGGCGTCAGGTGTGTGTGTCAGGCGGCGTGCGTTCGCCAGCGTTCATGCGCGTTCGCCAGCGTTCACGTGCGTGCGTGAGCGTTCACGTGCTCTTGGGATTGTTGTGGTAGCGACGGCACCCAAGAGGGAGGGCGCAGCACAGATGACCGATCTCGCCGACACCAGCCCACACAGCTGTGCACGGCCCGAGGCTTCGGCGCAGGTGCCCGCGGCTTTGGGGCATCGGGTGGAGCTGGGGTCATTGGACCAGCACGCCCCCGGCAGCTGCGTCTGCGCCGTCGACGAGCCCCGTTGTGGCTCACTGACAACTTCTCAAAGATCGGTCCAACAGCGTGCGGAGGCTGGTTCGATTCACAACAGCGTCACCGCGTCGAACCCAGACACAGAACACCACAGCAGAGCCGCAGCCCGATGCGAGGTGCCCTGCCGGCACAACAAGGCGCCGGGGTGCACCGTCGCTAACCGAAGCCCCCATAGGCCGCGACTGTGAGGGGAGTTGAGATGTCATCGAGGGTTTCCACCGAGGCCATGTTGCGCGTGCCCGACGTGCTCGACCGCGTCGGCGTCAGCCGCCGAACGCTGTGTCGTTGGCGCGCGGATGGAACGTTCCCCCAAGCCCTAAGGCTGGGCGCGAACTCGATCGGCTGGCCCCGTCATGTCGTCGACGAGTGGCTCGCCAACCGGCCCGCCGCCGCATGACCTGCCCCTAGGTACCCCGGCGTGTGCAACGACCGAGGCGCCGGAGAATGCCCGACGTCCGACACCACCTCGTCGATCGCCTGCTGCCACACACCGACGGCGTCGGTTCCGCCGCTGGTGCAGTCGGTGTGTTTGTCACTTGGTGCCGCGCCGACGGCATGGAACCGAATCGGTCGCTCCAGGGCCGGCCGGGCGGGCACGACGCCCAGCGTAGGCGCCTGCGGTCCCGGCACCCCAGTCCCGGCGCAGAGTGCTGCCAGTTCCGTTCGCTGGCGAGCCCGCTCCGCCGGTCCGCGCCCCGCGGAGCGTCAGCGCGCCACGAGCCGGTGCGCGTGTCGGGAGCTCGGGATGCTACGGCGTGTAGGTGAACACGATGTTGTGCATGCTGGCCTCTACGTTGTCCTCTCCGCCGAGGTTCTGGACCACGGTGAGGCGGGCCGCGCCGCAGTCGCCGAAGTCGTCGCAGTTGAGTGTGCCGACCAGTCCGCTGTAGTCCCGCACGCCGGTCAGGTGGTCGCGGACGCCCTGGCGATCGATCACCAGGTTGCCGTTCTTGACCCTTGAGGCCGCGGCGATGGCGTCGAGCAGCAGCGTGGTCGCGTCGTAGCCGAACACCCAGAACGGCGACGACGGGCTCTCTCCATGAAGCGACTCATAGGCGGCGAGGAAGCCGGCCCCGCTGCGGCCCGTGCTCTGGTTGACGTTGGCGCCCAAACGCCGGTCCGGGCCCGAGAAGTAGATGCCCGTGGTCTGGGGCAGCGCCAAGTAGTTGGTGTTCAACAGGCTGTCGGCAGTCACCAGCACGGTGTCCTCGAGGCCCGGCACGCCCGGCGCCTGGTCGGCCACAAAGTCGCCGGCGGGCTCAAAGATCGGGAAGAACAGCGCCCCGGGGCGACCGGCCCCGATCTCGGTGAGCGCCGGAACCATGTCGGTGTCGTCCTTGTTGACCGCAGACAAGCCGGTGATCGTGCCGCCCGCGGCCTCGAAGGCATCGGCGAGGCCTGGGCCAGACCCTGGGTGTAGGGGTCGCCGTCATGGATGGCAGCCGCGGTGGCGAGACCCAGCTCGCCCACCACGAACGCGGCCATGGCCGCACCTTGGTGCAAGTCGTTGGTGGTGGTGCGGTAGTAGCCGACGCTGTAGTTGGGGCCCGGGTTACCGACCAGGTCCGACGTGAGCGCAGGAGAGGTGTTGCCGCCGGAGATCAGCACCATGCCCGCGTCGGTGATCAGCGGGGCCGCAGCCACCACCGCACCCGAACACGACGTGCCGATCACACCGACCACATCCTCGTCAGCCGCGATGGTCTGGGCCTCGGCCTGGCCGCCGTCGTTGGAGCACAGATCGTCGAGACTGGCACCCAGTTCCACATCGAAGCCGTGGATCGGCCCGTAGTCGTCCACCGCGATCCGGGCGGCCCGATCGATCGGCAAGCCAAAAAAGGCCACGTCACCCGTGATGGTGTTGAGCGAACGGATCTGAATGGCGTCACCCTCCTCCACCTCCACGACACCCAAAGAGCCGCCACCCAGCGCGCCAGCAGCGCCGCCGATATCAGCGCCCCCATCACCGCCGCAAGCCGCCACGATGACGGCGAAAGCAGGGCACCCAACGCCGCGGTCCGCGATCGCCGACGACCGATCATCGGGTCGCGCCGACATTGACGACCATGATCGGCTTACGGACGGCGCAGCCGCTCGTCGCCTGCCATCGGATCAACCGATCACGCACGCGTTGACCAACTCGCCGAGGCCCTCGAAAGCTCTCCCCCTACCTTCATCGACAGCAGCAAGACGAACGGCAGCGTGACCACGCCATAGAGTACAGCCGCCGCCACGGCGCCACAGGACCGCCTCCCCTGCCGCGGCGATCCCGCGGCGGCTACCTGGGCGACCGCACTGATCTCAAAGCGTGCCTCGGTCGCCGACGACATCAGCCTTCGACATACTCAAAGTGGTAACAGCTTCGGAATGATCACATATAACCCCACGTCAAAGCCTATTTCTGACACCACGAAAAGTGCCCGGAGAGGGATTCGAACCCTCACACCCTCGCGGGCGGCGGATTTTGAGTCCGCTGCGTCTGCCTGTTCCGCCATCCGGGCCGGATTCCGGGAAGCCTATAGGCGACCTCCTGGGCCAGTCGCGGGCCGGGCTCACGGGTCGCACACTGCGCCGCGACGTCTAGCCTGTGGGGTCTTGCGGCCCGGGTGGCGGCCCGTCTAGGAATCGAGCCCACACTGCCATGAGCAACTGCCCTGAAACGCCAACGGGTCGCAGAGAGTCTGAACTAGAGCCAGCCCGGAGCATCGGCGGGTCCAGAATCGCGATCAGGGGGATCCACCAGTGATCGTCTTCATGTATCCGGGCCAAGGCTCGCAACGGCCCGGCATGGGCGAGGCCTGGATCGATCATCCCTCGTGGGAGCTGGTTGCGGAAGCGTCCGAGGTCACCGACCGCGACGTGGCCCGCCTGCTGCTCACCGCCGACGCCGAGGAGCTGACCGAGACCCGCAACAGTCAACTGTCCACGTTCGTCATGTCGATGGTGACGCTCGACGCGGTGACCCGGCTCGGAACCGAGGCCGCCGGCCACGCCGGCCACAGCCTCGGCGAATACTCGGCGCTGACCGCGTCGGGTGTGCTCGACTTCGGCGACGCGGTGGCGCTGGTGGCCGAGCGGGGCGACGCCATGCAGGCCGCGGCCGACGAGCGCGAGGGCACGATGGCTGCCGTCCTCGGCCTCGACGACGACGACGTGCAGATCGCCTGCAGCCGCGCCCCCGGCGAGGTGTGGCTGGCCAACCACAACGCCCCCGGCCAGGCCGTGATCGCGGGCACGCCCGAAGCCATCGACACAGCCGCGGCCATAGCCCGCGAACTCGGCGCCAAGCGGGTCATGCCCCTGCAAGTTGGCGGCGCCTTCCACACGCCGTTCATGGCGCCCGCAAGGGACCGGCTCGCCAAAGCCATCGACCGCACCGAGTTCCGCGACCCGCAGGGCACTGTCGTGGCCAACGTCGACGGGGCCGCCCACAGCCGCGGGCCCGACTGGCCGGACCTGCTAAAGGCCCAGCTCACCAGCCCTGTCAGGTGGCGCCAGACGCTCATGACGCTCAGCGACGCCGGGTTCGCCACCTATGTGGAGCTGGGTCCCGGCGACGTGCTGGGACGCCTCGTCAAGCGCACCCTCAAGGGAACCCGGCCCCTGTCGGTGGCCGTGCCCGAGGATCTCGACAACCTGCTCGAAGCACTGGCCGCCACCCCGGCCCGCGCGGCCGCCGCCATCGAGGGCGAGCACCTCTTCGCCACGGAGAGGCTGGTCGTGAGTCCCGCCAACGGCGTCTTCCAGGCCGGTGACGGCATCGTTGCCGGGGCCCCGGTCGGCGTCGGCCATCTGATCGGCCGGGTGGGCGACCACGACGTCCGCAGCCCCTTCGCGGGCGAGCTGATGGGAATCCTCGCGCTGGAAGGCGAGCGGGTGACGGCCAGCCAGCCGATCGCCTGGCTGAGAACGAACTGATGGGATCGACCAAGAGCTATGTAGGGGGGATCTGATGGGCGCAACAGTCATCGGCATCGGCACGTCGCTGCCCGAGAAGGTCCTCACGAACGACGACCTAGCCGCGATGATGGACACCAGTGACGAGTGGATCTGGGAGCGCACGGGGGTGCGCGAGCGCCGCATCGGCCTGCCAACCTCCACGATGAGCATCGAGTCCGGCCGGGCCGCCATGGAAATGGCCGGCGTGGAACCCGAGGACGTCGGCCTGCTCATACTGGCCACGACCACCCCCGATCAGAGGGTGCCGGGGACCGCGGCGGTGGTCCACGCCGAGCTCGGGCTCGGCTGCGGGGCGTTCGACCTGAACGCGGCCTGCGCCGGCTTCACGTATGGCTTCGTGACGGCGCACTCGCTGATCGACGCTCCCGGCGGTCCCGAGCGGGTCCTGCTCATCGGCGCCGATTCGCTGTCGCCCCTCACCGACTGGACTGACCGAGGGACAGCCATCCTCTTCGCTGACGGCGCCGGGGCTGTGGTTCTGGAGCGCACTGACTATCCCACCCTGCTGGGCTGGGACCTCGGCGCCGACGGGAACCAGCGCCGGCTGCTGATGGGCGACCACGACTCCACCATCACGATGGAGGGTCGCGACGTGTTCAAGGTGGCGGTCAGGGCAGTGACCGAATCGGTGCTCGCCGCCATGGACCGGGCCGGCATCAGCCCCGACGAGGTCGACGTACTGCTCCCCCATCAGGCCAACATCAGGATCATCGAGGCCATCTGCAAGCGCAGCGGCATCGACTTCGCCAAGAGCCACAACGTCATCGACTACACCGGCAACACATGCGCGGCCACGATTCCGCTCACGATGGCCAAGGCCCACGCCGACGGTGCGCTCAAGCCTGGCGCGATCGTGGTGATGACCGGCTTCGGGGCGGGAATGAGCTGGGCGTCCACGGTGGTCCGCTGGTGAGAGCCTGCCGGTGAGCGACGGGGCCGACGGGGGCGACGGATCCAGTCCGCGGGTGGCACTGGTCACCGGCGGCAATCGCGGCATAGGGCTGGCCACCGCCCGGCGGCTCAGCCGGGCGGGGCACCGAGTGGCGGTGACGTACCGCAGTGAGCCGCCGCCGGATGCTGACGCCTACGGCCTCACCTGCGTCCGCTGCGATGTGACCGACCCTGAATCGGTTGCAAGCGCGCTCAAGGAGACGACCCAGCGGCTGGGCCCACCGGAGATCCTGGTGTGCAATGCCGGCATCACCCGCGACGGGCTCGTGCTGCGCATGTCCGAGGCTGACTTCGCCGCGGTGATCGACGCTAATCTCACCGGCGCCTTCCGCGTGGCCAAGCGGGCGGTCCGGGCCATGGTAAGGGCGCACTGGGGACGCATCGTGTTCATCTCGTCGGTGTCGGGCCTCGGCGGGCAGGCCGGCCAGGCCAACTACGCGGCCTCCAAGGCCGGGCTGATCGGCCTGGCCCGGTCGCTGGCCAAGGAGATCGCCTCCCGCAACGTGACGGTCAACGTGATCGCCCCGGGGCCCATCGGTACCGACATGCTCGCCGCGCTCGACGACGCCCAGCTCGGCGCCATAACCGAGCGCGTGCCGCTGGGGCGGGTCGGCGATCCCGACGAACTGGCCGCCGCGGTTGAGTTCCTCGCCTCGGAGGACGCGAGCTACGTGACGGGTATCGTTCTTGCCGTGGACGGCGGCCTCTCGATGGGCTGAGGCACCGCCCGTGGGAGCGACACCGGCCCGACCGCAAGCCAGGAATGGAAGGACAGAGCCGTGGATGAGAACTTCGAGCGCTTCAAGCAGTGCACCGTGGAGGTGCTGTCGGTGGACGAGGCCGACGTGGTGCCCGAGGCGAACTTCGCAGACGACCTGGACGCTGACAGCCTCGACATCGTCGAGTTGGTGATGGCCCTCGAGGAGGAGTTCGACGTGAACGTCGACGAGGAAGAGCTCGAGGGCGTGACCACCGTCTCCGAGGCCTTCGAACTGATCACGTCGAAGCTCTGAGGAGTTTGCAGCTCTGATGGGCGGGCCCGACCGCAGGCGGGTGGCGATCACCGGCCTCGGCGTGGTGTCGGCGGCCGGCATCGGCGCGGACGCGTACTTCGAGGGCCTGTGCAGCCCGGCGCCCGTGGGCGACCGGCGCGTCACCGGCTTCGACCCGAACGCCCACTTTGAGAGCCCCAAGGAAGCGCGCCGGGCCGATCCCTACACGCAGTTCCTGGTGGCGGCCGCGGACCAGGCCCTCGATCAGGCCGGCGAGATAGAAGCCGACCCGACCCGGTGCGGAACCATGATCGGCACCGGCGTGGGCGGGATCACCACGCTCGAGCACCAGATCAGCGTGCTCAAGGAGAAGGGTGCCCGCCGGGTGTCACCGTTCCTGGTTCCGATGATGATGGCCAACGCGGGGGGAGCGACCCTCGCGATGCGCTACGGATGGATGGGTCCCTCCGAAAACGTGGTCACCGCATGCGCGGCCGGCACCCACGCAGTGGGCAACGCGGCCCGCCTCATCGCCGACGGCCGCTGCGACGCCGTGATGGCGGGAGGCTCCGAGGCGCCGTTCACGCCCACCGCGGTGGCCGGATTCACCAACATGACCGCGCTGTCCTCAAGCGGCGTGAGCCGCCCCTTCGACGTCGAGCGGGACGGGTTCGTGATGGCCGAGGGCGCGGCGGCACTGGTCCTGGAGGATTGGGGCATGGCCAAGGCCCGGGGCGCGGTAATCCTCGCGGAGGTGCTCGGCTCGGCCTCCACCGCCGACGCCCATCACATCACCGCGCCGGCACCGGGCGGCAGCGGTGCCGTTCACTGCATGCAGCTCGCGCTGGACGACGCGGGCGTGCGTCCCGCCGATGTGGTCCATGTCAACGCGCACGGCACATCCACCGACCTCAACGACGCGGCCGAGGCCGAGGCTCTGTCGAAGGTGTTCGGAACCTCGCCCGGACCGCTGGTCACATCGACGAAGGGCGTGACCGGCCACGGCCTGGGAGCCGCGGGCGCCCTGGAGGCGCTGGCGGTGGTGCTGGCCATGCAGACGCGGCTTATCCCGCCCACTGCCGGGCTCGCGGTTCTCGACCCCGAGCTTCCGCCGATCAGGGTGGTGACGGGAGAGCCGGCGCCGTGGGATCCGGGCGTGTCGATCTCGAATTCGTTCGGCTTCGGAGGTCACAACGGCACGCTGGTGATCGCCCCGGCCGAATAACGGGTAGGCCACCAACAACCCGTCCCGTGAAATTGACGTAGTTGTGCCCCATATTCGGGGTCCAACTACGTCAATTTGCCGCTGGAGCCGGTCAGGCGCCGGCGATCACGAACATGAGGTCACACTCCGCGGCGACCTTCCCGTCGAGCAGCGCGCGACCCGAACCCCGGCCGGCCCGGCTCGACAGGCGGGTCATCTCGACCTCGAGCTCGAGAGTGTCGCCGGGGCCTGCCTGGCGCCGGAAGCGGGCCCGGTCCAGTCCCCCGAACAGCGGCAGCCGCCCGGCGTAACGATCGTCCGAGAGCAGCGCCACCGCTCCGAGTTGGGCTATCGCCTCGCACATGAGCACTCCGGGCACGGTGGGCAGGCCCGGGAAATGGCCCTCGAAGAAGGGCTCGTCCCCGCGCAGGTGCCAGCGGCCGCGGGCACGCTCTCCGACGACCAACTCCGTCACCTCGTCCACGAACAGGAACGGCTCGCGGTGAGCGATGACCTCCTCAGGACGGGGCAGGCCCATGAGTCAGGCCGGGTGGCGGGGCGGGTCAGCCCCTGGCCGCGGACTTGAGCCTGGCGCCGGGCTGGATCTTCACCCCGGTCGAGGCTGGGACGGCCACGGACTCGCCGGTCTGCGGGTTGCGCCCCATGCGGGCGGCGCGCTGCACCGTCGAGATCTTCATGTAGCCGGAGAGGTTGACCTCGCCCCCGGCGGCGACCTGGTCGCAGGCGAGCTCAAGCAGAGCGTCGATGCACTTTGCGGCATCGGCCTGGGATACGCCCGCTCGGAGGGCCACAGCACCGACAACATCACGCTTGTTCATTTGTTTCTCCTTTGCGAGGACGGCGCCAATCGCCGCACCCGTAGCGAGCCGTGACTATACGTGAGGCCATCTCGCGCACTGGGGATGGTCTCTGTTACGCGGGCCCTGACACTGTGGTTGGATCGCGGGGTCAGCGCCGGACGATCACCGACGAGCCATGGCCGAAGAGGCCCTGGTTGACGGTGATGCCGACCTTGGCGCCCTCCACCTGGCGGGCGCCGGCTGCGCTCCGGAGCTGCCACGTGAGTTCGCAGACCTGGGCTATGGCCTGGGCGGGCACGGCCTCGCCGAAGGCGCCCAGGCCGCCGCTGGGGTTGACGGGCAGCCGCCCGCCGACGGCGGTGTCGCCGTCTCTCAGCAGCCTCTCGGCCTCGCCGGGCCCACAGAAGCCGAGCTGCTCGTACCAGTCCAGCTCCATGGCCGAGGACAGGTCGTACACCTCGGCCACGTCGACGTCGTCGGGTCCCAGCCCGGCCTCGGCGTAGGCCCGGGCGCTGATCGACTCCTTGAAGCCCACCGTCACCTCGGGCGAGCCGGCCAGCGAGTCCGCGGCCAGGTACGGCAGGTCGATCACCGGGTCGGGGTACGTGGGCGACACTGTGGAGATGCCGGCCACCCGCACGGGGTTGCGGTGGCCGTGGTCGCGGGCCCAGTCCATGGAGGAAACCACCAGCGCCGCTCCCCCGTCGGAGGTGGCGCAGATGTCGAGCAGGCGCAGCGGATCGGACACCACCGGTGAGTTGCGCACGTCGTCGAGGCCGTACTCCTTGGTGAAGCGGGCGTTGGGATTGCGGGCGCCGTGGCGCGAGTTCTTGACCTTCACCAGGGCGAAGTCGTCGGTGGTGGCACCGTAGAGATCCATGCGGCGCCGGGCGTGCAGACCGAAGTAGACGGGGTTGGTGGCGCCCACCAGATGGAAGCGCAGCCAGTCGATGTCGTCGGGGCGGTCTCCCGCGTTGGGGGCGAGGAAGCCCTTGGGGGTGGTGTCGGCCCCCACCACCAGGGCCACATCGCAGGCGCCGGAGAGGATCTGCCCTCGGGCGACCTGCAGCGCGGTCGACCCCGAGGCGCACGCCGAGTAGCTGCTGGCGAGCTGGGCTCCGGTGAAGCCGAGCGCGCGGGCGAAGGTCGAGCCGGCCACGTAGCCCGGGTATCCGCAGCGCACCGTCACCGCGCCCGACACGAAGCCGACGTCGGAGTAGTCGACGCCCGCGTCGGCGAGGGCGTCGCTGGCCGCGGCCACCCCGTATTCGGCGAAGTTGCGGCCCCACTTGCCCCAAGGGTGCATGCCCACGCCGAGGACAGCGATCTCGTCCATGGCTCAGTCCTCCAGTTCCGCCACGGCCGCGGGGCGCCACTTCCACACGAGATAGTCGCAGTCGTCGTCGCTGTAGAGGGTGTCGACAGTCAGCTCCATCTCCATGCCCACCTCCAGGTCGCCGGGCCCGACCCCGGCGCTGCACTGGCCCAGCACAACCATCTTCTCGGCTTCCAACTCCACGGCCGCGATGGTGATCGGCTCGTACGGCTCAGAAGCGACCACGAAAGGCGGCGGAGGCGGATAGTGGCTGGTGGTGTAGGACCACACCCGGCCCCGGCGGCTGAGCAGCACCTCTTCGAGCTCGACGGGACCGACGCGAGGGTCGGCGCCACCGAGGTGCTTGGGGAAGAAGTACGACTCGGTGCCCGGCACCCGCCCGCCGATCAGCCGCGGCTCGTCATCATCGAGCGTCAACAGCCCCTCGACCGCCGGCACTCGGGTCTTGCTCATGGCCGGCGATGCTACTGCGAGGACGCATGCGGTCGTTCGCATCGGCCGAATGCTGATCGCCGACGATGGCGACACCGACACCGTCACCATCACGAGAGCCGACTCCGGATAGGGCGGCGGGCGGGCCGCAGCTAGCGTGCCCGGCCATGAACTCGTATCGATCCATCTCCGTCTGGGACGACTTCCCGGTCCACCAAACCTCCGAGTATGTGCGCCATCCGGCCACCTCGGACCGCAACTTCTATGACCGCTACTACTTCAACCTGCACGCCTCCAGCGGGGACTATTTCGCCATCTTCGGGCTGGGCCAGTACCCCAACCTGGGCACAACCGACGCCTACTGCGCAGTGACCCGGGGCGACGACCACCACGTGGTGCGGGCCAGCAAGCCCCTCACCGACCGGGCCGACATCTCGGTTGGGCCGGTGCGCATCGAGGTGATCGAGCCGCTGCGCAAGCTGAGGGTGGTCGTGGAGCCGGGACGGCCCGCCGACTCGCAGCTGGCCATGGACGTCACCTGGACTGCCCCCGTCGACCCCTTCGAGGAGCCCCGCCAGTTTCTGCGGGCCCGGGGCACCGTCGTGTTCAACACGCAGCGTTTCGCTCAGCTCGGCCGCTGGGAGGGCACCCTCAGCGTGGCCGGGAGCGACATGGCGGTCACCCCGGACCGCTGCGGAGGGGCCAGGGACCGGTCCTGGGGGGTGCGTCCCGTGGGCGAGAAGCAGCCCGACGGGATCCGCCAGACCATCTCGACGCTGGCCGGCATGTGGAACTACATGCCCGCCGACTTCGGCGACCACTGGGTGATCTACCTGTGCCACGAGGAGCCCGACGGCAACAGGACCATGCAGACCGGCATGCGGGTCTGGACCGGCCCCGACCGGCCCCGTGACAATCTCGGGCGCCCCGAATGGTCCCACGACACCATCAGCGGCACCCGCCTGCTGGCAAGGTCTCACATCACGTTCCCCGAAGCGCCCGGCGGGCCCATCACCGTGCACGTCGAGCCGCTGGCCACCAACTTCATCTCCATCGGCGCGGGCTACGGCGTCGAGCCGGACTGGCGCCACGGCATGTGGCAAGGCGAGGAACTCCTGGAGCAGGCCCTCTCCTACAAGGTCAGCGAGATCCGGGGCCTCGGCCAGTACGGCGTGGTGGACTCGGTGGCCCGCTTCACCTACGACGACGGTCACCGGGGTCCGCAGGAGGGCTACGGCCTCTACGAGCACGGCTTCTTCGGCCCCTTCCCCAAGCTGGGGCTCACCGACCGCGGCGATTTGTTCTCGTAGGCGCCAGCGGTCGATCCGCCGAACTGTTCGAGCTTCTTGGTCGCTACGGCCAGTTTCCTCACACAGTTCGCTAGGTGTGACAACCTGAGACGTTGTCCCTACTGCGACGGGCTGGAGGGGGTGGCCGGCGGCCGGCCGGCCGGGCTAAGGGCCGGCCGAACGCTCCCGGTAGATTTCCACAACGATGACAGACACCAAATCCCCCAGGCTCAGCTACGACGACCTCCGGGACCGGCGAGCCTTCCAGAGCCGCCACATAGGTCCAACCCCCACAGAGGTCACCGAGATGCTCGCCGCCGTCGGCGTCGCCGACATGGACGAGCTCATCGACCGCACCGTCCCCCACGACGTGCGCCAGCGGGAGCCGATGAAGCTGCCCAAGCTCGGCCCCCGCCAGACCGACTATGACGAGCTGCGGGAGATGGCCCGCTCCAACCGCAAGGTGGTGTCGATGCTCGGCATGGGCTACCACCAGACCATCACCCCGGCCGTCATCAGGCGCAACGTGTTCGAGAATCCGGGCTGGTACACCGCCTACACGCCCTACCAGCCCGAGATATCGCAGGGCCGGCTGGAGGCGCTGCTCAACTTCCAGACCATGGTCTGCGAGCTGACTGCGATGGAACTCGCCAACGCCTCGCTGCTGGACGAGTCCACCGCCGCGGCCGAAGCAATGACCCTTCTGCACCGGGTGGTCCGGGGCCGCAAGGGCGACCGTTTCCTGGTGGACGAGGCCTGCCACCCCCAGACCATCGCGGTGGTGGCTACCCGAGCCGAGCCGATTGGCCTCGAGATCGTGGTCGACAACCCGGCCACGGCAGATCTGGACGGCGTGTACGGGCTGCTGGTCCAGTATCCGAGCACCACCGGAGCGATCCCGGATCTGCAATCCATCATCGAGCGGGCCCACGCCTCCGACACCCTCGTGGCGGTGGCTGCGGACCCACTGGCCCTCTGCGTGCTGACACCGCCGGGAGAGGTGGGCGCCGACGTGGTGCTGGGATCGACCCAGCGCTTCGGCGTGCCGATCGGCTTCGGCGGCCCCCACGCCGCCTACATCGCGGTGCGCGAGGAATACCAGCGGTCCCTTCCGGGCCGGCTCGTGGGCGTGTCGCGTGACTCAGCCGGGCGCCAGGCGCTGCGGCTGGCGCTGCAGACCCGCGAGCAGCACATCCGCCGCGAGAAGGCCACATCCAACATCTGCACCTCGCAGGTGCTGCTGGCCGTGATGGCATCGATGTACGCCATCCACCACGGGCCCGAGGGGCTGGCCCGGATCGCCCTGCGGGTCAACCGGGTGGCCGCCATCCTGGCCGAGGGACTGCGGGAGAACGGCGTCGAGATCGTCCACGACGAGTTCTTCGACACGGTGTGCATCCGGGTGCGCGGCCGGGCCGACAAGGTCATCGCGGTGGCACTGGCCGGAGGTGTGAACCTGCGCCGGGTCGATGCCGACACGGTGGCTGCCAGCGTGGACGAGGCCACCACAGCCGCCGACCTGGCGGCGGTATGGAGAGCCTTCGGCTTCGAGGCCGACTTCCGCATCCTGGACCGCATGGTCGCCGACCCGAGGCCCGCCGACTACCGGCGCGCCACTCCGGTGCTGTCACACCCGATCTTTTCAGCCTTCCGCAGCGAGACCGAGTTGGTGCGCTACATGCGCCGCCTCGTCAACCGCGACATCGCCCTGGACCGGTCGATGATCCCGCTGGGCTCATGCACCATGAAGCTCAACGCGGCCATCGAGATGGAGCCGGTGAGCTGGCCGGAGCTGGCCGACATCCACCCGTTCGCGCCCCTTGAGCAGACCGTCGGCTACCAGCGCCTGATCGACCAGCTCGAGCACTGGCTGGCCGAGATCACCGGCTACGCCGCGGTGTCGCTGCAGCCCAACAGCGGAGCGCAGGGCGAGCTGGCCGGGCTGCTGTCCATCCGGGCCTACCACCACAGCAGGGGCGACACCGGCCGCGACGTCTGCCTCATCCCCTCATCGGCCCACGGCACCAACGCGGCCAGCGCGGTCATGGCCGGGATGCGGGTGGTGGTCATCGACTGCGACGACATGGGCAACGTCGATGTGGACGACCTCAAGCGCAAGGCGGTCGGCCACAGTGACACCCTGGCCGCCCTCATGATCACCTACCCGTCCACCCACGGCGTGTTCGAGACCGCGGTGCGCCACATCTGCGAAGTGGTCCACGAGCACGGCGGGCAGGTCTACCTCGACGGCGCCAACCTCAATGCCATGGTGGGCCTGGCCAGGCCGGGCCTGTTCGGCGCCGACGTGGGCCACATCAACCTGCACAAGACGTTCTGCATCCCCCACGGAGGCGGCGGGCCCGGCATCGGCCCCATCGGTGTGGTCGAGAACCTGATCCCGTTCATGCCCAACCATCCCCTGGCGCCGGTGGCCGGGCCGCCGACGGGCCCGGGCCCGATCGCAGCCGCGCCCTGGGGCTCGGCGGGGATCCTGGCCATCCCGTGGATGTACATACACATGATGGGCTCCGAGGGCCTGCGCCGGGCCACCGAGGTGGCCATCCTCAACGCCAACTACGTGGCGGCCCGGCTCAGTGCGGCCTACCCGATCCTGTACACCGGCTCGGAGGGGTTCGTGGCCCACGAGTGCATCATCGACACCCGCGTGCTGCGCGACACGTGCGGGATCACCGTCGACGACATCGCCAAGCGGCTGATCGACTACGGATTCCACGCCCCCACCATGAGCTTCCCGGTGGCGGGGACGCTGATGATCGAGCCCACCGAGTCGGAGGGCAAGGCCGAGCTGGACCGGTTCTGCGGCGCCATGCTGGCCATCGCGGAGGAGGCGCAGCGGGTGGGCCGGGGCGAATGGCCCGCGGACGACAACCCGCTGGTGAACGCCCCCCACACCTGCGAGGACGTGACCGCCGACGACTGGACCCACCCCTACAGCCGCACAGAGGCCGCCTACCCGGAGGCCCACCACCGCGTCAACAAGTACTGGTCGCCGGTGGGCCGCATCGACGGGGCCTACGGCGACCGCAACATCATGTGCAGCTGCCCGCCGCTGGAGGACCTCGCCGAGGTTCTCGACAGCTGAGCCCGTCAGTCCGGGGGATTCTCGGGTGGATTGTGTGCCGTACGCGCACAGTACCGGCACCTAGATTCTGACGAGGACGCCGGCGAGCCAGCCGCAACCCGAGGGAGAGCGCCCATGCCCGACGCAATAGTCGAACGCGACGGTCATCTGATGATCGTCACCATGAACCGGCCCCAGCGGATGAACGCCATCAGCGCGGCGATGCTCATCCGCATGTACGACGCCTACGAGGAGGCCTCGGCCGACCCGGACGTGCGCTGCATCGTGGTGACCGGCGCGGGGGGCAACTTCTGCTCGGGAGCGGACCTGCGGGCCATGGCCGGCGACGCCGCCGACAGCGATCCCCTCGACACCAGGGCCCGCATGGCAGAGGATCCCGACATCGTGTACAAGGCCCTGTTCCGCCACTACCGGCCCACCAAGCCCATCGTGGCCGCGGTGGAGGGCGTGGCCATCGCGGGCGGCACCGAGATCCTCCAGGCCATGGAGATCAGGGTGGCCGGCGAGTCGGCCCGCTTCGGTGTCAGCGAGGCCCGGTGGTCGCTGTACCCGATGGCGGGCTCCGCGGCGCGCCTGCCCCGCCAGATCCCCTACACCCACGCGGCCGAGATCCTGCTCACCGGCAGGCACCTGAGCGCGGCCGAGGCCCTCGGGATCGGCCTGATCGGCCATGTGGTGCCCGACGGCCAAGCCTTGGACAAGGCTCTTGAGCTTGCCGGCGCGGTGGCGGCCAACGGTCCTTTGGCCACCGCGGCCATTACCCGCACGCTGCACGAGTGCGACGGCATGGAGCTCGACGACGCCCTGCGCCACGAGTGGGACTACGGGCAGGCGGTGTTCCGCTCCAACGACGCCAAGGAGGGCCCGCGGGCCTTCGCCGAGAAGCGGCCCCCGAACTTCACCGGCACCTGACCGCGCCGCGGGGCTGGGGCCGGCGTCAGCGGGCGCTAGGGTGCCGCGCTCGATGCGGAGCTTCGACCTGCTGATCATCGGCGCGGGCTCGGGCAACTCGGTGATCGGGCCCGAGCACGACGACTGGGACATCGCCATCGCCGAGCACGGCCTGTTCGGCGGCACCTGCCTCAACGTCGGATGCATCCCGTCCAAGATGTTCGTGTACGCCGCCGAGGTTGCCGCGCTGGCCGCCGACTCCGTACGGCTGGGCATCCACACCCGCTTCGACGGCGCCGACTGGTCCGCGGTGCGCGATCGGGTCTTCGGCCGGATCGACCCGATCGCCGAGGGCGGGCTCACCTACCGGCAGGGTCTGCCCAACGTGACCGTCTACACCGACACCGCCCGCTTCGTCGGGCCCCGCACGGTGACGGTGGGAGACGAGACCATCACCGCCGAGCGGATCGTGGTCGCGGCCGGAGCCCGAGCCGCCATTCCCGACGTCGAAGGTCTGGCGACCTGCGGATACCACACCTCCGACACGATCATGCGCCTCGATGACCTTCCCGGGCGGCTGCTGGTGCTGGGCGGGGGCTACATCGCCGCAGAGCTGGGCTCGGTCATGGGCGCCTTCGGCTCGCAAGTAACCTTCGTGCTTCGAGGCGACACCTTCCTGCGCCGGGAGGACGACGAGATCCGCCGGCGCTTCACCTCGGCCTACAGTCGCCGCTTCGATGTGCGCTTCAACACGCGGGTGCTCGCCGCCCGCCGCGACGGCACAGAGGTGGTGCTCGAAGTGCAGGACGACCAGGGCGACCGCACCGAGCTGCGAGCCGACGATCTGCTGGTGGCCACCGGCCGGATACCCAACGGCGACCGGCTGAACGTGGCCGCCGCGGGCATCGCCACCGACCCCGCCGGCCATGTGGTGACCGACGACCAGCGCCGCACCGCCGCCGAGGGCGTGTGGGCGTTGGGCGACGTCACCAATCCGGTGCAGCTCAAGCACGTCGCCAACCACGAGGCCCGGGTGGTGCGCCACAACCTGTCCCATCCTGAAGACCCGCTCGGCGTCGATGACCGCTTCGTCCCCCACGCCGTGTTCGGCCATCCCCAGGTGGCCGGCGTCGGCCTGACCGAACGGGAGTGCCGGCAGCGCGGCCTCCCCTGCCGGAGCCACGTGCAGCCCTTCAGTTCGGCCGCCTACGGCTGGGCCATGGAGGACACCGAGAGCGCGGTCAAGGTGATCGCCCACTCCGATACCCGCCGCCTGCTGGGAGCCCACATCATCGGCCCCCAGGCGTCCACCCTCATCCAGCAGCTCATCCAGGGCATGCACTTCGATCTGACCGTCGACCAGATGGCCCGCCACCAGTACTACATCCACCCAGCCCTGCCCGAGGTAGTCGAACAGGCCCTCCTCGAGCTCTAGAACGAGCCCTGCCGGGGGGTCCGTATGCTGGGATGCATGGCCAGCACGTTCGGCACCCTGTTCCGGGTCACGACCTTCGGTGAGTCGCACGGCGGCGCGGTGGGCGCGGTGGTCGACGGCTGCCCCCCCAGGCTGGCTCTCGACCCCGCGGACGTTCAGGCCGACCTGGACCGGCGCCGCCCGGGCCAGAGCCGGCTGGTGACCCAGCGGGGCGAGACCGACACCGCCGAGATCCTGTCCGGGACCTTCGGCGGTTACACCACCGGCACTCCCCTAGCGGTGCTGGTGCGCAACTCCGACGCCCGCCCCGAGGCCTACGAGCACCTGCGCGACGTGTACCGACCCTCCCACGCCGACTACACCTACGACGTCAAGTACGGCTTCCGGGACTGGACCGGCGGAGGCCGGGCGTCGGCCCGCGAGACCGTCGGACGGGTGGCGGCGGCTGCCATCGCCCGCAAGCTGCTGCAGGCTGCGGCCGGCGTCGAGGTCTTGGGGTGGGTGCAATCGGTGCACGACATCGAAGCGGCTGCCGATTCGGCCGCGGTGACCCGCGCCGACGTGGAGGCGGGCCCCACCCGCTGCCCCGACCCGGCCGCGGCGGACCTGATGGCGGAGGCCATCGAGGCGGCCCGGCGTGACGGCAACTCCTTCGGCGGCGTGGTGGAATGCGTGTGCCGCGGCGTGCCTGCCGGGCTCGGCGAGCCGGTGTTCGACAAGCTCGAGGCGGCTCTGGCCGGCGCCATGCTGTCGCTGCCGGCCGCCAAGGGCTTCGAGATCGGCAGCGGCTTCGCCGGCACCCGCCTAACCGGCCTGGCTCACAACGATCCGTTCAGGCCTGATGCGGACGACGGGATCCGCACCGCCTCCAACCGCTCCGGGGGCGTGCAGGGCGGCATCTCCAACGGCGAGGACATCGTGGTGCGGGTGGCTTTCAAGCCCACGTCGACGATCGCGTCCGAGCAGCAGACGGTCACCCGCGGCGGGGAGGCCGCGACCCTGGCCGCCCGCGGCCGTCACGACCCGTGCGTGCTTCCGAGGGCGGTGCCCATGGTCGAGGCCATGGCCCTGCTGGTGCTCGCCGACCACTGGCTGCGCCAGCAGGCCGTCGACGTGCTGCCGCCCCTGCCGGAACTTCCCTGATCCTGGCCGGCTCCGCCGCGATCAGCGGTGGAAGGGGGGCTTGACCACCTCGGCCGGCAGGTCCCGGCCCCGCACGTCGATGACCACGGCGTCGCCGACGCCGACATCGGGGGCCAGGAACGCCAGCGCGATGCCCTGGCCCAGCACCGGCGAGAAGTTGCCGCTGGTGACCACGCCGACCTCGTCGTCGCCTCGCCGAACCGGGCAGCCGTCACGGGGCGGGCGGCCCTTCTCGGCCAGCAGGCCCCGCAACCGCCGGTGCGGCCCGACTTCGCGCTCAGCTCCCAGCGCGTCCCGGCCCCTGAAGTCGCCCTTGTCCCAGCGCACGACCCAGCCCAATCCGGCCTGGAGCGGAGTGATGCCGGGGCCGAGCTCGTGACCGTGCAGGGGCAGCCCGGCCTCCAGGCGCAAAGTGTCGCGCGCCCCCAGCCCGGCCGGCGAGATCCCTGCGTCGACCAGCCGCTGCCACACGTTCGCAGCGTCCCCGACGCCGACGGCCATCTCCACGCCGTCCTCGCCGGTGTAGCCGGTGCCGGCCACGGTGACCGGGACCTCGCCGAAGCGGCCGGCCGCCACCTTGAACCGGCCCACCGAGGCGACCTCGTCGCCGCCCGCCGCCGCGAGGCGGGAACGGGCCTCGGGACCCTGCACCGCGATCACGGCCCGATCGGCGGTCACGTCTGTCATGTCGAGCTCGCCCGACGCCTCCGTCAGGGCGCCGACGACACGGTCTGTGTTGGAGGCGTTGGGCATCACGTCGAAGCTGTCCGAGCCAACCCACCACACGATGACGTCGTCGAGCACCGAGGCGTCGGAGGGGTCGAGCAGGTGGGTGTACTGGGCCGCCCCGACACCGACGCGGTTCAAGTCGTTGGTCAGCGCCCACTGCAGGGCGCGGTGCGCGGCGGAACCCTGCACCCTCACCGTCCCCAGATGCGACACGTCGAAGAGGGCCGCGCCCGTTCGGCAGGCCATGTGCTCGGCCACAGTGCCGGTCTCGTATTGCAGCGGCATCTCCCAGCCCCCGAACGGCACCAGCTTCGCGCCGGACCGCTCGTGCACATCGTGCAGTGGAGAGCGTCGCAGATCTGCCATCACTACGGTCTGGCTCAGGCGGCGACGGCGAGCCCGTACTTGCGGCCGATCCACTCCATGTCGCGGCGGTTCAGGAACTTCACCTGAACGTCCGGGTGAGTCTCGGCGAGGAGTCTCAGCTTCTGCTTCTTGCGGTTGACCAGCCGCTGCTGAAGCGTGGTGAGCTCCACGTACATGTCGAAGTCGGGCAGGTAGAAGTCCGGTGTGAACCCGCAGGCCGTGTTCCCGTCGGAGTCCCGCTCGAGCACGAACATGCGCGGCTCGTACTCCCAGCGGACGCCGTAGGAGTCGAGCAGGTCGGCGAACGACTGCTCGGAGGGGTGGGCAAACTTCATAGGGTCAGGACTCGCCCATCGCGGCCTGAACATCGTCCCCGCCAGCCTCATCGTCCTCATCGTCCTCGGCGGCGACGGACGGGCGCAACTCGATGATGGCCGCGTCCACCTCGCGTCCGATGTTCGACAGCGGCAGCACCCCCTGCCCCCTCTGCAGGGCGTCGATCAGGTCGTCCTGGGTCCGCACGATGGCGGCGTTGGGGCCATCGATCACAAGATTGGCCGAGGAGATGTCCACCCCGAGCTCGTTGCGGATGTAGTCGAAGATGGCGCGCACTTTCTCAAGCTTGATCCCGTTGTCGAGGAGCCGTTTGATGACCTTGAGCTTGACCAGGTCGCCGTAGCTGTACTGGCGCCTGCTTCCGCTGCCCGCGGCCTGCGCCAGGGAGGGAACGATGAGCTCGGTGCGGGCCCAGTAGTCGAGCTGTCGGTAGGTGATGCCGACAACATCGGCGGTGAGCTTGGCGTTGTACCCCTGGTTGGGCACTGCTTCGGTGTCTCGTGCCATGAGTCGCTCCTCGTGTAGTTGGGCGACTGCCGCTGGAGGCAACCGCAATGACAGCGCCGAAATTACGATGCTGTCACCTGTGGAAACTCTACGGTGGGCGCGGGCGCGAGTCAAACACCGGCGGTGGAATGCTCATCGGCGCGGTTCAACTCCGGCCCGGGAACTCATGTCGGCGCGCGGCAACCGCGCCCGCGGCTACTGGTTGCCGAAGTCCTCGGGGGAGACCGAGTCGATGAACTCCTTGAACTGTTCGACGACCTCGTCGGCCTGCTGCCGGCCTGCGACCGCGCTGCCGTCGGCGGTGTAGCCGGCCTCGTCGATCACCGACTCCTCGACGAAGATCGGCGTGCCGGTGCGGGCCGCCAGGGCGATGGCGTCGGACGGGCGGCTCGACAGCACGAACTGGCCGCCGTCGCGCTGCAGGTGCAGCTCGGCGTAGAAGGTCTTGTCCCGAAGCTCGGTGACCACGACCCGCTCGACGTCGGCGGAAAGCTCCTCGAGCACGTTGCGCAGCAGGTCGTGGGTCATGGGCCGCGGAGTGGTCCGGCCGTCGAGGGCCATAGCGATGGCGGTCGCCTCGGGCGCGCCGATGAAGATGGGAAGGAGCCGCGCCGAATCGGACATCTCCCGGAGCAACACGATCGGCGCGTTGGACGGCAGCTCCACCCGTACTCCGAGCAGTTCCATCTGCTGCACGTCGGCATCCTACTCCAGCCCGGAGGCCGAGCGGATAGGCCGCAGTCTCACGAAGATGTTGCGGGGCGCGCCGCGAGGCCGTGGCCCGAGCGGCCCGCGGGCGCAGCGAACAAGAGCGGGAGACACAACCCTGCACCGCGAGGCGGTACCTCTATCCAAGGGGCCCCTTGCTGCCCGTCGATCCGTAGAAGACCGGAACGTACACGTCCGGGTCGACGTCCAGCAATTTCATGTCAGCCGCCGCGACCAGCCGGAGGTTGCGGTACCGGCCCTCGTGGTCGAGTCCGTAGCCGATCACGAAGGAATCGGAGACCTCCACGCCCGCGAAGTCGATCTCCACCGGCACTACTCGCCGGACCCGCCGATCCAGCAGAGCGCACACCGCCACCGACCGGGGCCTGCGACGTTCCAGCTGCGACCGCAGGAACGCCGTGCTCAGACCGGTGTCGACGATGTCCTCGACGATCACGGCGTGTCGGCCCGCGATGTCGAGGTCGAGGTCCTTGAGCAGGCGAACCCGGCCCGAGCCGGGGGTGTAGGGGGTGATGGCCATGAAGTCCACACTCACGGGAACGGTCATGGCCCGCACCAGGTCGGCCAGGAACGGAACGCTGCCTCGCAGCACCCCGATGAGAATCGCGCCGTCGGGGTAGCGGGCCGACATCTCGGCGGCCAGGCGGACGATGGTCGCTTCGATCTGCTTTGCGGTGAGCAGCACGCGCGGCTCCGGAGCCCCCGCGGCGTTAGGGACTGCGCGCATGGGTGCGACCGCCTCGCGATCAGGCATCGTGATTCCCGCTCTTGTTCGCTTCGCTCACGGGCCGCTCGGGCCACGGCCTCGCTCGACGTTTCGTGGAGCCCTTCATGATTCGCGGCCTATCCGCTCGGCCTCTTGGCCGACACTTTCGTCACTCCAGGTGTGGCCGCAGCAGCCGCCGCAGCATTAGGCGGCGCAGGGACTCGGTCAGCTCCACGATCTGGGTGAACTCCGCGCGCAGCCTCAGTGTGTCGTTGCGCGCTATGAGCGCTCCCAGCACCTGCTCGTAGACGCCGGCCTCCCGGTCGGCGGCGAGCTTGAACATCCGCAGATTCCGCGCCGGTATGCCATGCGCCGCCAGAGCTGCGGCCGTCCTCGCGGTGAGCAGCGCCTCGTGGTCGAACGTCGCCTCGGTGTCGGTGCCGGAGCGCACGCGGACCGCAGCGATGATGCCGAGGCGCTGGAGCTCGGCTATCTGGTCCGGGTCCGTGCCGACGGCGTCGGCCAGTTCGGCCGCGGTGAGGCGCACCGAGCCCTCCGCTGATCCTGTTGCCGACTCCTCCGCCACCTCGGAGTCCGCGTCCTCTCCCTCGTCGCGGCGGCGCGGCGCGAACAGCGACGGCGTTCCCGGGGAGGGGTCGCCCGCCGGGACTGCGCTCCGCAGGGCGGACGGGGGCACCTCCCCCGCGGCGAGGCGGCGCTTGATCTCCTTGAGGGGCAGGAAGTGGTCGCGCTGCTCGACCAGGATCCAGTTGAGCTGCTCGATGTCGGCGTCGAAGAATTTTCGGTAGCCCGAAGGGGTGCGCTGCGGGGAGATCAGACCCTGGCTCTCCAGGAACCGGATCTTCGAGATCGTCAGGTCGGGATGCTCCTGCGCCAATAGCGAGAGCACCTCGCCGATGGACCGGTGACCGCGGCTCACTGCGGCGAGGTCCCGTGCACGAAGACGAGCTTGAACTTCCCGACCTGCACCTCGTCTCCCTCGCTGAGCTCGCCTTGCTCGACCAGGTTGCGGTTGACGTAGGTGCCGTTGAGCGAGCCCACGTCCCGGATCGAGTACCGGGCGCCGCGGCGCTCCACCTCGGCGTGGCGGCGCGACACCGTGACGTCGTCGAGGAAGATGTCGCTGTTGGGGTCGCGGCCCAGCGACACCACGTCGGCGTTGAGCGCGTAGCGAGCGCCCGCCTTGGCCCCCTGGTTGACGACGAACAGGCCCTGATGGCGCCCGAAAGCGGACCGGTCGACGAACACCGAGCCGGGCGAGGCATCGAGCTCGACGAGGCGGTGCTCGGTGGTGGCGTCCTCGGTGGTGGCGTCCTCGGGCCGCAGCGGCGAGCCGCACGACGCGCACGCCTCTGCTCGGCGGCGGTTGCTGTGACCGCACTCCGGGCACGGCGCCGATCCCACTTCCCTACCCCGCTATGAGGTCCCTGTAGCCGTCCGCGTCGAGCAGGCTGTCGAGCTCGGAGGCGTCGTCGAAAGTGACCGTGCAGATCCAGCCGTCGCCGTAGGGGTCCTCGTTGAGCCGCTGCGGCGCCCCGGCCAACTCGTCGTTCACCTCGGTCACCACGCCGCTCACCGGGGAGAACAGCTCCGACACCGACTTGGTCGACTCGACCTCGCCGAAGGGCTCGCCCCGCCCGACCCGGTCGCCGACCTGGGGCAGCTCCACGTAGACGACGTCGCCCAGCGCGTCCTGCGCGTAGTCGGTGATGCCGATGCGGACGGTGTCGCCCTCGACCAGAGCCCACTCGTGGTCGCTTGAGTAGCGCAAGTGTTCAGGAATGCTCACAACTCGAAACTACCCCATGGATGCGACGAACTCGCGACTGCGGGCCCAGCCGGGTCGCGGCGTCGGTGCGCTTCCCGCCTATCATCGAATCAAGGCGGTGCTGTTGTGCCGCTGTAACCGTCTACGAAGAGTCGGAGAGGGTGGGTCTGATGGCTCTTGTTGCGCAGCGCGGGCGCGACCTTGCTATAACCGTCTACGAAGAGTCGGAGAGGGTGCGGTGGCCGACGTCGTCCTAGAGAACTTGAACAAGGAGTACGACAACGGGTTCAGGGCGGTGACCGACCTGAACCTCGAGATCAACGAGGCCGAGTTCCTGGTAATGGTGGGCCCGTCGGGCTGCGGCAAGTCCACCACCCTGCGAATGATCGCGGGGCTCGAGGACATCACTGCGGGCACGCTCAAGATCGGCGACCGGGTGGTGAACGACCTGCCGCCCAAGGACCGCGACATCGCCATGGTCTTCCAGAACTACGCCCTGTACCCGCACATGAGCGTGTTCGACAACATTGCCTTCTCCCTCAAGCTGGCCCGGCGCCCCAAGGCCGAGATCAAGGAGAGGGTCACCGAGGCCGCCCGCATCCTCGAGTTGGAGAGCCAGCTCGACAAGCGCCCCGCTCAGCTTTCCGGCGGCCAGCGCCAGCGGGTCGCCATGGGGCGGGCCATCGTTCGCCGGCCCCGCGTCTTCCTGCTGGACGAGCCCCTGTCGAATCTCGACGCCAAGCTGCGGGTTCAGATGCGCGCCGAGATCACCGGCCTTCAGCGGGAGGTGGCCGTCACCACGTTCTACGTGACCCACGACCAGGTGGAGGCCATGACCATGGCCGACCGGGTGGCCGTCATCAGCCGGGGCCTTCTGCAGCAGGTTGATACTCCGATGACGCTGTTCAACGAGCCCGACAACATCTTCGTGGCCGCCTTCATCGGATCGCCGTCGATGAACATCATGGAAGGGGTGCTGGCCCGCAACGGCGGGGGCCTGAAGATGACGCTGGGAAGCCAGTCGCTGGCGGTGCCCGAGGAGGTCCTGGGGCGCAGGCCCGCCCTGGAGGGCTACCTCGGCCGGAAGGTGGCCGTGGGTCTTCGCCCCAAGGACTTCGAGGACGCCGCCATCACGTCGGACCATCCCGCCGACCAGCGGCTTCGGGCGACGGTGCTGCACACCGAGGCGCTCGGCTTCGAGATCATCGCCTACTTCGATGCGGACGCCAAGCCGGTCATCTCCAAGGAGGCTCTCGAGCTCAGCGACGAGGAGATCAGCGCGGCTGAGAGCTCCGCGACGAGGGTGCACGCCCGGTTCAACCCCAGCACCACAGTGCGCTCAGGCGACACCATCGATGTGGCCGTCACCGTGGGCAACGCCCACTTCTTCGACCTGGACACCGGCCTGGCCATCCGCGGCTGAGAGGCGTAGAGGCCGAGCGGCCCGGCGGCTGATGCCGTCGGGCCTCGCGGCTGACCTCGCAGCCGGCGGCCCCGCGCCACCAGGCCTCGGCCCCGTCAGGGCGAGCGGTGCCCTGTTCTGACGTGCCGGCCTTCACGCGCACTGCTCCGCAAGCGCTTACAGGACCGCAACTCTGCTGATGGTGCTCACACTCGCGGCGGAGGGAATTGCTCCGGGCTGCGGCTAGCCCATCCACTGGCCGCCGTTGACGTCGATGGTCGCGCCGGTGATGTAGCCGGCGTGGGGCCCGCACAGGAACTCCACGATTGCGGCCAGATCAGCGGGGTCCCCGGGCGCGTCGCCGGGGACGGTGGCCAGGATGCGCTCGCGCCATGCGGGGTCGAGCGCGTGCCACATGGGCGTGTCGTGAGGTCCGGGGGCCACCGCGTTGACGGTGATCTTGTCAGCGGCGTGGTGCAGGGCCAGGAAGCGGCTGAGGGTGACCAGCCCGCCCTTGCCGGCGGCGTAGGCGGGTCCCGACAGGGGCGATCCGCCGAAGCGGGCGTTCACCGAGGCGATATTCACGATCCTGCCCCCGCCGGCCTCTCTCATACCGGCAACCACCTGGCGGGCGCACAGGTAGGCGCCAGTCAGGTTCACGTCGATGATGCGGCGCCAGTCCGCGGGGCTCTCGTCCTCCACTCCCCCGGCGCCGGCCACGCCCGCGTTGTTGACTAGCGCCGTCGGATGCCCGTGTCGGCTGCGGATCACATCGAACGCCGCGGCCACCGACCCCTCGTCGGCGATGTCGCAGGCGATCGCCTCGACCACGGTGTTCGCCGCGCCGGCGCCTGCGGCGGCGTCCAGGCCGACCACCGTGTCGCCCGCGGCGCTGAGACGCGCGCACACCGCGGAGCCGATCGCTCCGGCCGCGCCCGTCACGACCGCCACCCGGCTCATGGCACCGCCCACTCCTTGCTGCGCTCGACCGCCCGCACCCAGTCAGCGTAGGCGGCATCGGTAGAGACTCTCCCCGCGCTGGGGACCGCCTCGAAGTCGAGTTCCCAGTGCTCGGCGACGGCTTCGAGCGACGGCCAGACACCGGCCGCCAGCCCGGCGAGGTAGGCCGCACCGAGGGCGGTCGCCTCCCGGAGCCTGGGGCGCTGCACGGCCACGCCGAGCTGGTCGGCCTGCAGCTGCAGCATGGAGTCCATCACGCAGGCACCCCCGTCGACTCGCAGGCTGCGCACCCGCGCGCCGGTGGCGGCCGCCATGGCCTCCACCACATCGCGGGTCTGGAAGACCATCGCCTCCACCGCGGCCCGAGCGATCTCGGGCCGTCCGCTGCCCCGGGTGAGACCCACGATCGTGCCGCGTGCACACGGATCCCAGTAAGGGCTGCCGAGACCGGCGAAGGCCGGCACCAGGAACACGCCGCCGGTGGAGGTGCACTGCGCGGCCAGCGCCTCCAGCTGCGAGGCTTCGTCGATCATCTGGAGGCCGTCTCGAAGCCACTGGACCGTCGCTCCGGTGGCGAAGATCGCACCCTCGAGCGCGTAGGTGGCAGCCGGCCCCTGCGGGGTGTCCAAGAGCCAGGCCACCGTGGTGAGCAGGCCCTCGGCGGGGGGCGGCACCTCCGAGCCGACGTTCATCAGCACGAACGACCCCGTGCCGTAGGTGTTCTTGGCGTCGCCGGGCGCGAAGGCGGCCTGCCCGAACAGGGCGGCATGCTGGTCGCCGGCGACCCCCGCAATGGGTATGCCCGCGCCGCACGCTGCCCCGGAGTCGGTGACGCCGAAGCTGCCGCTGGAGGACCGCACCTGCGGCAGCGCGCCGACCGGCACCCCGAACAGCGTGCAGAGCTCGGAGTCCCATCGAAGCGCGCCGATGTCGAAGAGCATGGTCCGGCTGGCGTTGGTGGCGTCGGTGGCGTGGACCCTGCCGCCGGTGAGGTTCCAGACGATCCAGCTGTCGATCGTCCCGAGCGCCAGGTCGGGCCCGGCCGCCACCCCGCCCTCGCGGAGCATCCACTCGAGCTTGGAAGCCGAGAAGTAGGGGTCGAGCACGAGGCCGGTGCGCTCCCGCACCAGCGGCAAGTGGCCGCTCTGTTCCAGCTCCGCGCATCGCGGCGCGGTGCGGCGGTCCTGCCAGACGATGGCCCGGTGGACCGGCTCGGAGCGCTGCCGGCTCCAGGCCACCACCGTCTCGCGCTGGTTGGTGACTCCAATGGCCGCAGGCGCCTCGCCGATGCGACCGGCCACCTCGCCGAGGGTGGACTGCACCGCGGCCCAGATCTCCGATGCGTCGTGCTCAACGCGCCCGGGCAGAGGGAAGTGCTGCCTGAACTCCTGCTGGGCCGATGCCACGACGCGGCCGGCGTCGTCGAACGCCATCGTGCGCACGCTGGTGGTGCCCGCGTCGATGGCCAGTACGACGGTCATGCGGGCCCGGCCGGGCTGCCCGAGCGCTCGGCGCGCCGCGCGGGCTGCCCGTCCTGCGACACCGCGTCGCCGTCGCCTCCGGCCGGGAGGACCCCGTCCCGCCCCGGGCCGAACAGGAGACTCGCGGCCCGCTCCACGCCAGGATCGCGGCGCAGCGTCTCGGCCGTCTCTAGCATCGCCAGCATGGTACGACGCCTAAGAAAGTCCTCCATGGCCAGGATGTGCTCGTGGCGGCCCATGACCATGACCTCGGCCGCGGAGCATTCGACGCGGTCGCTGAGGGGCACTCCCAGATCCCGGGACTCGCCGACGAGGTCGGCCACCTCCAGTGCCCGGCGGCCGTGGCGGCGCCACAGCCTCGCCGCGGCCGGCTCGTCGATGCCCGCCCGGGAGGCGGTCCGGTGAAAGCGGGCTCGAACACCCGCGGGGGGCTCACCGAACCAGGCCCGGTCCGGGGACACGGGTTCGAGCCCGCAGTCGCGGGCAGCCGCCACAACCTCCTCACCCACGTTGAGGCAGTCGCTGAGCTTGCCGCCGAGTATGGAGATCGTCCCGCGCCCCTGATCGGCCTCCACCGCATGGCGGCGCGACAGCTCGGTCCAGTCGCGGTCGGTGTCCTCGCCCGCGCCGACCACCAGCGGACGCACGCCGCAGCGGTACGCGATCACATCGTCGTCCCGCAGCGGCCGGGACAGCCGGAGCCGGGCGTTGGCCTGCTCGAGCAGGAAGTTGCGGTCGTCGAGGGTGACCGACACTTCCGCGCCGTCCACACGGGTGTCGGTTGTGCCTATCAGGGAGCGATGGCCCATCGGGATGACGTAGAACAGCCTCTGCTCATCGTCGAAGAACGCCAGGACCCGCCCCGACTCGGTCACTCGAGGCACGACAATGTGTGCTCCCTTCGAGAAGCACAGAGCCTGGCGCAGTGTGGTGCCCGCAAGCCGGGCAAGTTCTGCGGCCCGGGGGCCGGCGGCATTGACCAGCACGGTCGCCGAGACGGTGTGGCGGCTGCCTGTCAGCCGGTCGGTCACGTCGGCCCGCCAGCCGCGGCCGGCGCGCTCGGCGCTGTCGAGGCGCAGCCGTGACAGGGCGACCGCTCCGTTGTCGATGGCGTCAAGCAGGATCTGCAGCACGAAGCGAGCGTCGTTGTCGACGAGGAGATAGTCCGAGTACTCGACTGCTCCCCGGACGCCGCCGGAGTCGACGGAGGGCTCGGCGGTCGCCAATGCACGCGGCGACAGTCGCCGGGGCCGCCCCGTGGCGAACCTCCCCAGCGCCCAGTAGGCGTGCGCGCCGAGAGCGGCGTACGTCGGCGAGTACGGTGACGTGGGGCCGAGTGTGGCGAGGAACCGGACCTCCTGGACCCGGCTGGCGTAGGAGCGGGCCAGGAGGTTGCGCGAGCGGCACAGCCCCGCAACCAGTCCGAGTTCGTAGGTCTGTAGGTACTTGAAGCCGCCCCAGACGAGGTTGGACGACTCCTGGCTCACACCCGACCCGAAGTCCTCGGACTCGATGAGCGCCACGCTCAGTCCGTGGGTGGCCAGCGCCAGCGCCGAGATCGCGCCGTTGATCCCTCCGCCCACGACCAAGACGTCGTGTCCATGGGCGGTCAATCGATCCAGGTGCTCTTCTCTGACCACGGACGGGTGCAGGCCCTCTTCGGCAGGCCCGGGCGCGGCATCGCTGCTCATTCGGAGGCGACGGGATCGGGTGAGGGCAGGGGAAAGTCCCATTCGCCCCCCAGGAGCTCCGACAGCGTCTTGGCTGCGGTGCAGACCAGCGCCGCGCATTTCCCGATGACTTCGCCGTGAAGGCGTGTCGCCGGACCCGAGATGCCAATGGAGGCGCGCACGTTCCCGCCGATGCCGACCACGGGCGAGGCGACACAGCGAACCCCGATGTTGAGCTCCTCATTGTCCAAAGCGAAGCCCCGCTCTGCGGTTGCAGAAAGGTCCCGCAGGAATTCTGCCCTGTCGGTGGTCGTGTGCTCGGTGAACCTCTCGAGGGCGCCGAGATCCACCACCTCTCCGAGTGCCTCAGCGGAGTCGCGGCAGTACAGGGCCTTGCCGGTGGAAGTCGCGTGCACCACCACAGGTGCCCCGATCTCTGTCTCGACCGTGATCTTGCGAGCCAGGCGCTCCCTGGCGATGTAGACGCCGCCGCCCACCGTGCGATGGGCGAGGTGGACCGACTCCCCGGTGACGTTCATCAGCTCGCGCATCAGCGGGCGGGCCTGGGCGATGAGATCCATGTTGCGCAGCAGCGAGCCGGCCAGCTGCACGACCCCGGCGCCCAGGGTGTAGGTCTTGTTGGCCTCGTCGCGATGCACGTAGCCCCGCTTCTTGAGCACGCCCAGCAGCCGATGCACATGGCCGTTGTCGGCGTCGAGCATCCGGGCCAGCTCGCTGAGCCCTACCGGGCCTGGCACCGACCCCAGTGCTTCAAGCACGTCGAGACCGGTCATCAGCGCTCCTGCCACGCGGGGCTCGGCTCCGGCCATCTCAGGCGCCTCCCTTCGGGGCCGAATCGCCCGCGTCGCGTTGTCCCAACAGCTCTGAGCGCACTGCCTGGGCTGATCGGCCCACCGGGGCGTCGACGGCGACCGCGGAGCCGTCGGAAGCCGACCGCTGCGCCGCCAGCGCGGCGGCCAGCACGTCGCGGCCCTCGGCCACGGTGAGCACCGGCTCGCGGCCCGCCGCGATCGTGTCCAGAAGGCTGCGGGTCGCCCCGATGAAGGAGTGCTCCCAGCCCGTCTCACACTCGTACGTCTCGACGCGGCCGTCGGCGTAGCTCACCACCGGCGGCGGGTCGCCGATCTGGCCGTGGCCCCGGTTGACCCACACCACTCCCCTAGTGCCGGTGATCTCCATCCGGTCGTCCTGCGCATAATGGGAGGTGCCCTCGACCAGCAGCTCCTGGGAGTACACGACCTCGAGGCTGGCGACCGTCCCGGATTCGTAGCGCATTGACACCAGCGACGGAGAGTCGAGCTCGAAGGACAGCACAAAGGTGGATCCGATCCAGGCGTGGACCTCCGCCGGCTGCCCGAGCACGATCCAGGCGAGCGAGAACTTGTGGTGGCCGTCGTCGAATACCAGCGGCCCGCCACCGCACTCCTCGGGGTTGCTGCGCCACAGCAGGGCCGAGAACGGGATGTCCCACGCGCTCGGGCTGTAGCCGGCGTTGCTTTTGAGCCGCACCGACAGCGGCTCGCCGATCAGGCCCTGCTCGATGAGTTCCAGCGCCTTGAGGACGGGCGGATAGAACAGAAAGTTCTCGTAGAGGCGGACCACCTTCGACGATTCGCTGGCGGCGCCGAGGAGCCGGTCGGCGTCGGCCAGGCTCAACGACAGCGGCTTCTGCAGCGACACGTGCAGGTCGCACCCGATGGCGAACTCCGCCAGCTCGCAGTGCAGGTGGTGCGGCACGACTATCTCGACAAGGTCCACCAGCCCGGACTGGCACAGCTCGCGGTAGTCCTCGAAGATGACCGCTTCTGGAAGCCCCCACTTCTCAGCCCTGGACGCCGCGTTGGCGCGGTCGACGTCGCAGAGGGCGACGATGGCGGCGTCGTCGCGGTCCCGATACCCCAGTGCATGCAGGTCCGAGATCCGGCCGCAGCCGATGATTCCCACGCGGAGCATGGCTACTCCTTGAGCGCCCCGGAGAGAAGTCCCCGGACGAAGTGCTTCTGGAAGATGAAGAATACGACAACTGTCGGGACGCTGGCGATAACCGCCAGCGACGCTTGGGTGCCGTAGGCCACCGTGAACTGGCCCTTCACGTTGAGCAGCCCGAGCATGATGGTGGCCACATCGTCGCGGGCGCTGGTGAACACCAGCGGGTACAGGAAGTCGTTCCAGATGAACGTGAACTGCAGCGTGGCCAGGGCGGCCAGAGCCGGCCGGGCCAGCGGCAGCATCACCCGCCAGAAGACCTGGCCCTCGCTGGCGCCGTCGATCAGGGCCGCGTGGCGCAGCGAGTCGGGGATCTGATCGAAGAAGTTGCGCATCACCAGCGTGCAAACCGAGAACCCGACCGCGGAGTGGATCAGGATCATGGGCCACAGGGTGTTGAGGAGGCCGAAGTCCCTGAAGAGGGTGAACAGGGGCACGAGCAGCACCTGGGGCGGGACGAACAGCCCCGAGACGATGATCAACTGGATGACGGTGCCGCCGCGGGGCCGGAACTTGGCCAGCGCGTACCCGATGAGCGTGCCCCCGGCGATGGAGACGAACACGGCCGGAATGGCGACATGGAACGAGTTGATCAGGTAGCGGACGGTGTTGGCGGTCTGCCACACGTCGATGTAGTTGGCGAAGGTCAGCTCGCCGCTCAGCGCCCAGATGCCGCGCCTCGCGATCTCGGCGTTGGTCTTGAGCGACGTGGAGACAACGCCAAACACCGGCACCAGGTACGCCGCGACGAACAGCGCGATCAGCACCATGCCGATGCGGTGTCGCAGCGTGCGGCCGCGGCTCGACGCGGCGGGCTCGCGGGAGGCGGCGCGGGCGGCCCTAGTCGACATAGCTCCCTCGCCGGCCCCACCAGGTCAGCCCGCCTACCACGACGAGGGTCATGGCGAACAGGATGAGCGACACTGCGCTGGCCAGCCCCTGTTCCTGCTGTCGGAACAGGATCCGCCACACCAGCATGGGCATGGTCTCGGTCTCCCGGACCGGCCCTCCCTGCGTCATGGCGTACACCAGGTCGAAGTTGCGCAGCGAGTTGATCGCGATCAGCGAGAGCACGACGGTGGTGATGGGCCGCAGCAGGGGCACAATCACGCGGCGGAACGCCTGAAATTGGCCGGCGCCGTCGACCCTCGCCGCCTCGACGAGCTCAGTGGGGATCGACGTGAGACCGGCCAGGTAGAGGATCATGGCCAGCACGGTCTGTTGCCATGCCCAGGCGATGAACACCGCATACAGGGCTGTCGAGCGGTTGGCGAGCCATGCCTCCTGGAGGCTCTCCAAGCCCACGACGCCCAAGACCCGGTTGATCAGCCCGTCGCCGGGCTGGTAGATCCAGATCCAGACCTGGCCGACCACCATCAGGCTGATGGAGATCGGCACGAACAGCGCCGACTTCATGATTGCGGCGAACCGGCTGCTCGCTTGCAGCACCATCGCAAACGCCAGTCCCAGCGCGGGCGGGATCAACGCGCCGAACAGCGTCCACACCAGCGTGATCCGGATCGACTTGCGGATGTGGTCGTCACCGAGGGCCTCGGTGAAGTTGGCGAGGCCGATCCACTCGCGGGATTGGCCGAGCAGGCTGGCGTCGGTGAAGCTGAGGCGCAGGGCCATTGCAGTGGGCAGCACCACTATCGCGGCGAACAGCGCCATTGGCGGCCCCATGAAGAGAACTGCCCAGCGCGTTGTCGGCTTCAATGCGCCGCCTCCCATATGCGCCCGCCCGGTGTCTGGGACCGGAGGCTAGGGCGTCAGATGCAGCCGCAGGCGGCGCCGGACCCTATTGAGCGGGTCCGGCGCCGCCAGAGGGCTATTCGTCCAGCGGGGGTTCTCTGGTCCGCTAGCCCGCGAACGCGGCTGTCGCGTCGGCCTGGGCGCTCGCCTGCAGGTCCGCGTAGCTCGACGGGTCGTCCATGAACGCCTGGAACATGTCCAGACCGACTTCAGCCACCGCCGGTGGCGTGGCCAGGTCATAGTTGAAGGAGTAGGAGTCGGCCTTGCCGACCTCCACCAGCGCCTTGGCCATCACCGGGTTGAGCTGGCTGGTGTCGGCGTTGGCGTTCGGCGGCAGCGCGCCTTGCTCCAGAGCCCACTTGAGCTGGTTGTCCGGTTGGGCGTAGTGCACCAGCAGAGCCTTGGCGCCCTCGGGGTTGGCCGCGTCGGCCGAGAGGGCCCAACCGTCGATCGGTCCTAGAGCGGCGTTCTCGATGAGGGGGTCCATGACCGGGAAGTTGAAGAAGTCGTAGTCGGTTACCGGCTCGAGGCCATTGCCGTTCCAGTAGCCGGTGATCCACGTGCCCATCAGGGTCATGGCCGCCTCGCCGTTGGCCACCTGGTCGGCCGCGTCGGTCCAGTCGTAGGCGTTGGCATCGTCGACGAAGAAGCCCGTGTCCACCAGGTCCTTCCACAACTCCAGAGCCTCGGTGACCTGGAGGTCTTCGTAGGAGGCCTCGCCCGACATCAGCTTGGCCCGGTAGTCGGGGCCCGCCGTGCGCAGGATGAGGAAGTCGAACCAGAACTGCGCGGGCCAGCGGAACTGCGAGCCCAGCGCGAAGGGCTTGACACCGGTCGCGGCGATCTGCTCCGCGGCGACGAACAGTTCCTCGCCGGTGGTGGGCATCTCGGTGATGCCGGCCTCGGCCATCACGTGGGGGTTGTAGAAGAAGGCCACGTAGTGGAAACCGAATGGCAGCAGGTGCGGCTCGCCTCCGTAGATCCCGGCGTCCACGAGGGCCTTCGGGAACGCGTTCCATACGTCGGCGTCGTCGAAGACCTCGGTGATCGGCTGCAGATGGCCGTTCTCGTACACCGACTGGGTCCGGGCGCCGGCCCAGTACGAGAAGACGTCGGGCGGCTGGCCGCCGGCCAGGGCGATCAGGATCTGGTCCTTGAACGCCTCGTGCTCGATCGGGCTAACCGCCGCCTCACCGGCCTCGAACGTGGCGTTGACGTCGAGGATGCCCTGCTGGCCGAGGTCGGATCCGTAGTAGTGGCCCACCGACACCTCGCCCAGGCTCATCATCTCGTCTTCGACCATCTCCTCCTCGGGAGCCTCCGTCGTCGCGGGAGCGGCCGCGGTGGTGGTCTGGGCCGGTTGGGCCGCGGGCTCGTCGGCCTCGTCGTCGCCGCAAGCCGCGGCCACGATCGCGAAGGCGGCCAGAACCGGCAGCAGCCAGCCGACGCGCGTCTTCGTACAGGTGCTCATGTGCGTTCCCTCCTGGGTTCGTGCGTGTTCAAGCGCGGGCTCTGCCGGCGCCGGCGGGACTCTAGCATCTGATGCCAAATAGGCAAGGTCATTGCGAGATGATCAACGCACCCGACCGTGCCAGCGTCAGTCCAGGCGCCCCACGTCGATGTCTGCCCCCCGGTTGGCCTGTTCAATGAGGCGCGACTGCAGCGCGCGCCAGCGGGTGGAAGCGGACCCTTCAAGTGGGTCACCGTCGACGGAAGCCTCGCGCCGTCGGCGTTCAAGCTCGGCTCCATCCACCAGCAGGTCCAGGCGGCCGGAGCGAGCGTCGAGCTCGATGATGTCGCCGTCACGCACCAGTCCCAACGGCCCCAGCGACCCCTCCGGTGCCACGTGTAGCACGACCGTCCCGAAGGCGGTGCCACTCATGCGGGCGTCGGAGACGCGCACCATGTCGGCGACGCCCGCAGCCGCGAGCCGTCTGGGGATCGGCATCGCTCCGGCCTCCGGCATGCCCGACGCGGCGGGGCCGCACCCCCTCAGCACCAGCACCGAGTTGGCCGAAGCGTCCACGGTGTCTAGGCGGGCTTGCATGTCCTCAACCCCGTCGAACACCACTGCCGGGCCGCGGTGGGACAGCAGCTTCGGCGTGGCCGCTCCGGTCTTGATCACGGCCCCGTCTGGGGCCAGAGACCCGAAGAGCACCACCATGCTCGGATCGGAGGACACGGGCGCTTCGAGCGGCCGAAGCACCGACGGCCAGGGCGGGGAGCCGGCCACGCCCTCCAGCGACTCGCCGAGAGTGCAGCCAAGCGCGGTCGCCGCGCCAAGGTCGACTCTGGGTGCCAGTTCGGCCAGCAGTGCGGGCACCCCGCCCGCGTCGTGGAGGTCGTCGAGGAAGCCGGTGCCTGTGGGCCGGCAGTCCACTATCGGCGGCACCGACGCGGCGGCGTCGCCCATCTCGGCCAGCGAGAGGTCGACTCCGGCCCGGCCGGCCAGCGCCAGCAGGTGCACCACCGCGTTGGTGGAGCCGCCGATGGCGCCCAGCACCGCGGAAGCGTTCAGGAAGCTGGCCCTGGTGAGGATCCGCTGAGGGGTCAGACCCTCGCCGACCATCTCGACGATCCTGCGCCCCGAGCGGGTACCCACCCGGAGGCGGTCGCCGCTGGGTGCCGGGGCGGTGGAAGAACCGGGCACGGCCAAGCCCAGCACTTCGGCCATGATGGCCATCGTCGAGGCGGTCCCCATGACCATGCACGTCCCGCCGGTTGGGGCCAGCACCCCGGCCACGGCGCGGATCTCGGTCTCGCTCACATCGCCGGCCCGGTGCCCCGCCCACATGCGCCGGCAGTCGGTACACGCGCCGACGCGCTCGCCCCGCCAGCGCGACGCGATCATCGGTCCGGCCACCACCTCGAGGGCCGGCCGGCCGGCTGAGACGGCGCCCATCAGCTGGCCCGGCACCGTCTTGTCGCAGCCGCCCAGCAGCACCACCGCGTCCATCGGCTGGGCCCGCACCAGCTCTTCGACCTCCAGAGCCAGCAGGTTTCGGAACATCATGCTGGTCGGGTCCAGGAACACCTCCCCCAACGACATGGTCGGGAAGACCAGCGGCACCCCCCCGGCCTGGGCCACTCCCCTCTTGACCCCCTCGAGCAGGACCGGCATCTCGCGGTGGCACGGTGTGAAGTCGCTGATCGAGTGGCCCACGCCGATGATCGGGCGGTCGGTGTCGGCATCGTCGTAGCCGGCAGACGCCAGGAACACCGAGCGCGCGAAGCGGCTGAAGCCGGCATCTCCATAGGAGGTCGGGCCCTGGTGGATGCCCCATGAGCCGTCATAGAACGACGAGTCGGGCGCGGCTGTCACCTCCGGACCGGCGTCTCGGCGGGTCTGTTCGTCGTGGTGTTCCTTCACAGGTTGATTCTGTGCCTGAGCGCCTGCGTATCGGCCACCCAGCTCCCGACATTCCAGCGACCGAAGGCCTCGATCGATCCCTGAGGATCGTCGCCGTAGTACACGGGCACGTGAACCAGTCCCACGCCCCCGTGCTCGAAGACTCGATCCAGCGCGTCGACGAGCTGCTCGGCTCCGCCTGCTCCCGATACTGCCTCCACACCCTGGATCGACGACGCCAGCGCCACGTAGTCCACCACCGCGTCGTCGAAGGTCGCGTAGGCCTCGCCGTACTGAGCCTCCTGCAGACCCGAGATTGCGCCCATCCTGCGGTTGTCCAGCACCACCATCGCGCCGCGGGCACCGTGCACGACGCCGTCCACCAGCGCCTGCGGGTTCATCAGGAACGAGCCGTCTCCGACCACCGACAGCGAGTAGGGCGCGTCAGGACTGAGCGCGGTGGCCAGCAGGGCCGAGGCCCCGAACCCCATGTAGCTGGCGCCGCCGTCGGTGAAACTCAAGTCGGGCGACTCGTCTCGGCTCACCTGGAACGCGGTGGCCTGGACGTCTCCCGCGTCGAACCAGCGAAAGGCCCCGCGGCGCGCCGCCCAGTCCTCGATGATGCGCAGCGTGGCGGCCTGCGACAGCACGGGCTGGTCCCAGCACCGGTCGCGCAGGAGCACCGGGTCGGTGCGGGTCTTGAGATAGAGGTTCCATTCAGCCCTCGCCGACGCGCAGTCCGCCAGCCACGCGGCGGAGTGGTCGCTGGCGATCGGAAGCCGGTCGAGCTCGTCGCAGAGCGCCTCCAGGGTGCGCTCGAGATCGCCCACCAGCGCAATGGTGTTGGCGTAGTGGGTGGCGGCCGCCGGGTCCGCGTTGATGTTCACGACCTCGCCCACGTTCGGATACCCGGTGCGGGAGCAGTCCGACTGGCACACCGCGCGGGCTCCGAGCACGACCAGGGTGTCGGCGTGCTCCATGGCGAAGTTCCCGGAGATCGATCCCTTGGACCCGCCCACGCCCATGTTGCGCGGGTTGTCGGGACCCAGGGCGCCCACCGAGTTCGGGGACAGCACCGCCACCCCGTCCACGCAGTTGAGGAACCGGTCGAGGAGCGGGCCCAGCGAGCGGGCGCCGCCGCCCGTCTTGACGACCACCCTCTTGGCGACCCGCAGCAGGCGGGCGGCCGATGCGATCCGCTCCGCCTCGGCCGCCCCCAGCCGGATCCCGCCGCCTCGCGGCAATCGGCGCAGGTTGAAGTCGTGCACCATCTGGGGCTGGGTGTTGATCGGCAGCAGCAGGAAGAACGGCCCGGCCCGGTAGGGATGGTCGACCACGGCGGCTCCCTGCTGCAGGGCGTGGGTGAGAGCCTGGGGAGTGTGGAGGCTGTAGCTGCCTCCCATTGTCGATGCCAGCCGCTGCCACCCGGATTGCACCGATCCGGGAAGGTCCTGCATGTTGGGACCCTCGGCCTCGGTGGTGGCGTCGCCGTAGATGTGCCACACGCCGACGCCGTTGAGCGCGGACGTCAGCGAGCCTGCGAACGCGTGCAGCGCGCCCGGTCCGATCGAAGTCACCACCGCCGCCCGCTCGCCGGTGACGATGCGCAGCGCGCTGGCCGCGTGGGCCGCCTCCGTCTCGTGGCGGACCGCCGCGAACCGCACGACGCCGGCCGCCTCGTAGATCCTGAGCGATTCGCCGAGGGTGGTGGATCCGTGCCCCAGTATCCCGATATAGGTTCGGACGTCCTGTTCGAGCAGGCCCAGAACCACGAGTTCAGCCAGTGAGGCGGTGGCTGTCGCGGGCGCCGCGCCCGCGGCGATGGCGGCTCTCAGCGAGCGGTGGGCCGCGATGGCTGCGGCTCTGGCGCGCTGCTCCTCAGCGGCCGGCGTGTACGAGTCCACGGCCGGTGATGCTAGCGCCCGCCCACCGGGCACTATTCTGTGACCACCCTCGAGACTCCCGTCGCGGACGGTTAGCCGGGGGGCGCGGCGTCCAGGGCCTTGGGCGCCTCCGGATCGGTGATCCACTCGGTCCAGGACCCGTCGTACACGGCTACATCGTCGTGGCCGGCGATGGCGTAGGCCAGCGCGGTGCCGCAGGCCCCCACCCCGCCGCGGCAGTAGGCGATGGTGGACTCGGGCGCGCGGGCGCCGGCCTCAGCCAGGCGTCGGCGGGCCTCTTGCGGCGCGGCCCAGGTGCCGTCGGCGCCGGTGAAGGTGATGCCGGGTGCGGTGATGCTGCCGGGGATGGCGCCGCCGTCGGCCTCGCGGGCGCCGGCCATGCGCCCGTCCACCAGGCGGGTTCGGGTGCCGAGGGCCGCCAGAACATCTTCGCGGGTCGCGTAGAGGCCCGGATCGAAGCGGGGCGTGAAGTGGGCCCGCGGACAGCGGGGCACGACGTCGTCGGTTGGGCGTCCCTCGGCCTGCCATTGGGTGATCCCGCCGTCGAGAACGGCCACGCCGGTGTGGCCGTACACCCTTAGCGCCCACCACAGCCGGGCCGCCACCGTCACGTGCTGGTCGTCGCAGGCCACCACGAACGTGTCGTCGCCGATGCCGCGGGAGGCCATGGCGCCGGCGAAGCGCTCCGGTCCGGCCAGCATCCACAGGTCGGGCCGGTCGGGGTCGGCCAGCTCGGTGTCCCAGCGGGCATGGACCGCTCCGGGTATGTGGGCCTTGGCGTACTCGTCGTCGCCGTTGCGCCAGTCGAAGGGTCGCAGGTACCAGCGGCAGTCCACGACCCTGACGGAGGGGTCGTCGAGGTGCTCGGCCAGCCACTGGGTCGATACCAGGGGTCCTTGTGCCATCGGGTCCAGCTTCGCACCTGGCGGAAGCCCTCGCACCACCCGCGAACCTCGCACCACCGGGAATCTTGGCAGTTTTCCGGGATTGTCCCAGAAAAGTTACGAAGATTCGGCCGTGCTGTGCCCTAGCGGGCCTGCTGTGCCGCCACTACGGCGGGGCGGACCTGCTCGGCCAGCAGCCGTATTCCGGCGTCGCGGTCGGGACCGAACGTGTACCACGCCAGGGGCAGGTCGAGGCCGGCTTCCTCGAACGGACGCAGCCCCTCGATCACATCGTCGGGGGTTCCGGCCACCGCGAACACGTCCACCAGGCTGTCGCTGAGCACTGCCGCGCCGGCCTGTTCGCCGCCTTCGGCCACCGCGGCCCGCACCGCGGCCACTGCCTCGGGATCGGCGCCGGCCTCGTCGACGACCACCCCCTCCACGCGGGCCAGGTAGTAGGCGAGAACCTCCTTCACGGCGTTGCGGGCCTCGGCCCGGTCGGGGCCGACGCTGGTGAGCACGTTGGCGCTCAGCAGCAGCTCGTCCACGCTGCGGCCGGCCCGCTGAGCCCCGATCGCGAGGCGCTCCCGGGCCCAGCGGGTGTAACCCGCGCTGGTGATTGCGCCGAGCTGGACCCCGTCGGCGAACTCGCCCGAGACCTCCATCATCCGGCGGCTGACCGCGCCCATGTCCACGGGCACCGGCGCGGAGGGCGGGCGGTCCAGGCGCAGCCCGGGCGCGACCGAGAACGTGGCCGGCTCGAAGTCGAGGGCCTCGCCCGCGGTGAGCCGCCGCACCGCCCGCACCGCCTCGACGGTGTTGGTGAGCGGTCGCCACTCTGGCGGGTCCATGCCGAAGCGCCTGACCGTCCACTCCGCCGCGCCCAGCCCGTAGCGAAGCCGGCCCGGCCCGATGTCGGCCAGCGTCGCAGCCTCGAGAGCCAGCAGCACCGGGTGGCGGAACACCGGGTTGGCCACGCCGATGCGCACGGTGACGCGCTCGGTGGAGTGCAGCGCGGCGGCAGCCACCGCCATGACCGAGTTGAACAGCCGGCTCTCGGGCAGGGACACCTCGTCGAAGCCGAGGCTCTCGGCCGCGGCCACCACGGCTAGCGTGTCGACCACGGGGTCCTCGTTCGACAGCGACAGGCCTAGGCCTTGGAACCCGTTCATGTTCCCCACGATCGTCACGGCGACAGGAGTTGCGAATGTGGATCTCCACGATTCCATACGACGAGGCCGAGGGCGAGCTGAGGGTCCACTATGACCGGCAGGCCAGGGCGCTGGGCGAGCCGACGGAGATGACTCTGGCCGGGTCGCTGCACCCGGCGCTGGTGGGGGCCCGCCTAGACCTGTACGCGGCCACCGAGAAATGCCCCTCGGGGCTCACGCCCCACCAGCGCAACCTGATCAGCTTCGCGACCTCCGCCATCAACGGCACGGTGCACTGCATGAGCCAGGTGACGATCAAGCTGCGCCAGACCGGCCTCGACGACGAGGCCGTCGCCAAGCTGGCCGCCGACCCCGACTGCTTCGAGTCGCTGGGCCTGTCGCCCGCTGACGCCGCGGTGGTGCGCTACGCGGTGAAGCTCACCCGCTCGCCGGGGTCGGTGACCGAGGCCGACGTCGAGGAGCTGCGGGCCGCCGGCTTCGACGACCTCGACATCATCGACGCCAACGCCCAGTGCGCCCACCTCAACTACGTCAACCGGGTGGCCATGGGTCTCGGCATCCACTCGGTGGTGGACCCCGACTTCCCCGCCTATTCCGCCATCCCCCAGAGCTAGAGGCGGAGCTGAGCGAGGCCGCGGCCCGAGCGGCCCGTGAGCGCAGCGAACAAGAGCGGGAAACTGGGCCCGAGCGGCCCGTGAGCGCAGCGAACAAGAGCGGGAAACTGGGCCCGAGCGGCCCGTGAGCGCAGCGAACAAGAGCGGGAAACAACATGCGTCATTGCGAGACGTTGGCACCCCTCCACGGGGCCTTCTAAGCCGCGTTGAAGATTTCGGCGCTCTGGCGGATGTGCTCGGCTGCGGTGGCCTCGTCGTTCATGGGCAGCATGAAGATGTCGAAGCAGCCGCTCAGCTCGCCGATCACCGCTGAGATCGCGGCGGGCGTGCCGGCCAGGCCGTAGCGGTCCACGAGGGCGTCGGGCAGCAGCTTGGCCGCGTCGTCCATCCGCCCGGCCAGCATCAGGCGGCGGACCTCCTCGGTGGCCTCGTCGTCGAGGCCGTCGGCGGCGCGCACTTCCGGCGGTGCGTCCACGGCCATGTAGGAGAAGTGCGGCAGCACCCGGCGCCGCTCGGTGGCGTTGTAGGCCAGATAGGCCGACCAGGCGATCTGGGCCGAGCCCCGCGAGCGGATCCGCTCAGTCACTGCGGGGAGGTCCGCGGGCGGAGCGGCCGACAGGATCACGCAGTCGGAGTGCTCGGCCGCTAGCCGTTGCACCCGCGGCCCCCTGCCGGCCACCGCGATGGGCACGGGCGCCTCCGGCTGGAACCAGGGCAGGGAGGCCTCCCCCACCGTCTCGCCGGCCAGTAGGCGCCGGTTGAGCTCGAACGTCTCGCGCAGCGCGGTGTAGGGGCGCTCGGGGTCCATGCCGAGGGGCTTGAGCACCCGGCTGCCGCCCACGCCCAGGCCGTGCATCACCCGGCCCGGCGCCAGCTCGGCGAGGGTGGCGATAGCCGCGGCGGTGGCGACCGGATGGCGGCTGAACGGGTTGGTGATGGCGGGCGCAACCGTCAGGCCGGTGGATTCGACGATGGCCGTGAGCGCGACGTAGGTGTCGCGCTCGGTTCCCTCGTCGGCCACGTAGCAGGCCTCCGCTCCCAGCGACTCCCCCAGGCGGGCCAGCTCGACCAGGCGCCGGACGGGCTGGGTCGGCTCGAACCAGACTCCCCATCGCACGCTCACGGAGCTGCCTCCCGCCGGGATCTCTCCTCTGTGCTCACTGTGCCTTCTCCCGTTCGGCTCGTCCTCGGCGCAGGGACTCGAGTCCCAACGGTATGTACTGCACCGCGGAGAGGTAGCTGTAAGCCAGCGAGGGCACCGCGCACACCCACCCGGCGATGCGCAAGCCGTCGGCCGCCCCGATGTCGGAGGCGCCGATCAGCAGCAGCGGGAAGCAGAAGTAGAGCCCGAAGGTGGCGCACTTGCCCCACCAGGTCACGTCGATGGGCTTGGCCCCCAGCGACAGCAGCACCAGACCCACGATGGCGACGATGCCCTCCCGGGCCAGGGTCAGCACCACCAGCCACCAGGGAACGGACCCGTCGAGGCCCACCGCGAAGACTCCGGTCAGCAGCACAGCCCGGTCGGTGATCGGGTCGAGCAGCTTGCCGACCTTGCTGACCGAGTTGAAGCGGCGGGCCCACCAGCCGTCCACCCAGTCGGTGGCGCCCAGCGCGCCCCATAGCAGGGCCGCTCCCCAGCGGTTCTCCGAGGCGAACAGCAGCCACAGGAACCACGGGATGCAGGCCAGCCGGGACGCGGAGATCAGGTTCGGGACGGTGAGGATGCGATCCTCGCCGGTGCCAGGCGACTCGGGGGCGGGCTCGGCGTCCATGGCCGTTCAGCCTACGATCAGCTGATGCCCTCAATCTTCACCCGGATCATCGACGGAGAAATTCCCGGCCGGTTCGTGTGGCGCGACGACACCTGCGCTGCCTTCATGGACGTGCGGCCCCTCAACCGGGGCCATGTGCTGGTGGTGCCCATAGCCGAGGTCGACCACTGGGTGGACCTCGACTCCGAGACGGTTGCCCGTCTGATGGCGGTGGCCCACCGGGTGGCCGCGGCCCAGCAGGCGGCGGGTCTGGTGCCCGACCGGGTGGGGCTGATGATCGCCGGCTTCGAGGTGCCTCACGTGCACGTGCATGTGGTGCCCGTCTCGACGATGGCGCACCTCGACTTCTCCAACGCCGACACCCGCCCCGACCCCAACGACCTCGACGCGGTGGCGAACCTGCTGCGCGGGCACCTCATCGACTCAGCCTGACCCTCCTCAGCACGCGCCCCGCCGAAAATTGACGTAGTTGTCGCCCCTACAGGTGGTCAACTACGTCAATTTCGAATCGGGTCGGCTCGCTCGATGAGGTGGGCGCCGTTGTTGCGGGCGTTGTTCACCCCGGTCGACACCGGGTGCATCCGGATCAGGCTCGAAGGCGCCGGCATCAGCAGGCCGGCCGCGGCCTCGGCGTCGGTGCCGGCGGGATCCAGCCAGAAGTCCCAGGCGCCGGGCGGGAGCATCACCGGCATCCGGTCGTGCACCGCGGCCATGGCGTCGTTGGCTTCGCAGGTGATGATGGTGCACGAGTGCAGCTCCAACGGCTCGCCGTCGGCGTCGAGGTTGTTCTCGTCGCGCCACTGCTCCCACAGGCCCGCGAACGCGAACGGTTCGCCGTCGGGGCGGCTGATGAACATGGGCTGCTTGCGCTTGGAGCCCTCGAGGCGCTGCCACTCGTAGAAGCCGTCGGCGGGGATGATGCAGCGCCGCCGGGTGAAGGGCACCCGGAAGGCGTTCTTTTGGGCCACGGTCTCGGCCCGGGCGTTGATCATCCGGTTGCCGATCTTGGGGTCTTTGGCCCAGAACGGCACCAGTCCCCAGTGCAGGGTGTCGAGGCTGCGGGCGCCAGACCGCTCCCTCACGGCGTACACGGTCTGGGTCGGGGCCACGTTGTGGTTGGGCGAGAGGGCGTGCGCGGGCGGTGGCGCCAGAGCGCCGAAGTACTTGGCCAGCTCGTCGGGCGGGGTGGCCGACACGTAGCGACCGCACATGGGCTGCGAAGCTACTGGGAACAAGCGCGGGTGGTTCGTTATCGCCTCGCGGTGAGGCGCCGTGTTTCCCGCTCTTGTTCGCTGCGCTCACGGGCCGCTCGGGCCACGGCCTCGCTCAGCGTCCCGCGGGATCCTCTTGAGCTTCGGTCTTGCCGCTCGGCCTCTGGCGCGGCGGCGGAGCGACCCGATCGAGGGCGGCCACCGCGTCGGCCACGATGCGCTCGATCAGCTCGGCGCAGGTGGGCAGGTCGTCCACCACTCCAACGCACTGGCCGGTGGGCAGGATCCCAGCGTCGATGTCGCCGTTCACCATGGTCGCTCTGGTGAGCATGGGGGCGTTGGCCGCCATGGCCGTCTGGCTGAGTGTGAGCCCCTGGCTGCGCCTCATGGCCAGCCCCTCTCGCAGCAGGGCCGACATGCTCATGCCGGTGAGTTCCCGGAAGCGCCAGGCGTTGGCGGCGGCGCGGGCGAGGCGGGTCAGCGGGGCCGACTCGAGCGAGTCGACGAGGCCGGTGCGGATCACTCTCTGGGGCTTGCCGTCGATGCTGCTCGACACGACGGTGCCGGTGACGGGCGTACCCAGGTACACGGCCTTCACTGCGTCGGGCACCTTCGAGTCGGCGGTGAGCAGGAAGCGAGTGCCCATGGCGACGCCGTCGGCGCCCCAGGCCAGAGCCGCGGCCAAGCCTCGGCCATCATGAAAGCCGCCGGCGGCGATGACCGGGATGTCCACAGCGTCGATGACCTGGGGCAGCAGCAGCGACGTCGGAATGATGCCGGTGTGCCCACCGCCCTCGCCGCCTTGGCACAGGACGGCGTCCACTCCCAGCTCGGCCATCTTCTCGGCATGGCGGCGGGCGCCCACGGTGGGCATCACCAGCACCCCGCCGTCTCGCAGCCGCTTCACCACCCCCGCGGGGGGCGGGCCGGCGAAGCTGGCCACCCGCACGCCGGCGTCGACCAGCCGGTCGGCTCGGTCGGCCAGATCGGCAGCATCGGGGCGCAGGTTCACCCCGAAAGGCCGCTCGGTGCGAGACCGGACCTCCGCAATCGCGGCGTCCATCTCGTCGATGGTCATGGTGGCCGAGGCCAGGATCCCGAGCCCGCCCGCCTCCGCGGTGCCGGTTGCCAGCGACGGGCCGGCCACCCAGCCCATGCCGGTCTGCACGATGGGATAGGAGACGCCGAACAGTTCCGTGGCCCGGGTCTGGAGCCGGGGATCGACTCTCACGGCTGCACCCTACCGGTCGCTCCCCTGCCCCTTCGGCGGCCGGAGCCACCGTCCCCCGGCGCTGCAGAGCGGGTCGCGCCGGCCGCTCGCCGGCCCGAGCCCTGGCCGAGGGGGGCGCACAGTCCGCGGGCGCTGCACAGCGGTGCGCGCTGGTCCGCTGACATACAGGTCACCGGAGCGATCAGGGCGCACAGTCCGCGGGCGCTGCACAGCGGTGCGCGTATCCTGCGGATGTCCAGTCCTGTCCGGGCTCCTGCCCCGCGGGACGCCGCCACCGGTACGCGAGAGGGGGTGACTGCGATGGCCCGACGGCTCACAGAGTTCAGCCACGGCGCTGGTTGAGGCTGCAAGATCGCCCCCGGCGATCTCGCGCACGTCGTGCGCGGCCTCACCCCCGATCCCCCGCCGGAGTTGCTCGTCGGCTTGGCCACCGGCGACGACGCCGCCGTGTGGCGCATCGGCCGCGGGCGCGCCCTGGTGCTGACCGCCGACTTCATCACCCCGGTGGTGGACGACGCCCGCACTTGGGGCCGCATCGCGGCCACCAACTCGGTGTCTGACGTGTACGCCATGGGCGGTAGACCCCTGCTGGCGCTGAACCTGGTGGCGTGGAACTTCGAGGAGTTGTCCAACGACCTGCTGGCCGAGGTGCTCGCAGGAGGCGAGGACGCGGCCCGGGCCGGCGGCTTCGCGGTGGGCGGGGGCCACACGGTGGACGACCCGGAGCCGAAGTACGGGATGGCGGTGCTGGGCGAGGTTGACCCGTCGCGCATGCTCACCAACTCCGGGCTGCGGCCAGGCAACGCGCTGGTGCTGACCAAGCCGCTGGGCACTGGGGTGATCTCCACCGCCGTCAAGCGGGGCGCGGCCCCCACTCAGGCGGTGGATCGCGCCGTTCGGGAGATGACCCGAGCCAACGACGCCGCGGCGGCGGCCGCTCTGCGCCACGGCGCCACCGCGGCCACCGACGTCACCGGGTTCGGCCTGCTGGGCCACGGCCTGCGCATGGCCCAGGAATCGGGTGTCGACCTCGAGATCTCCGCCGGAGAGGTGCCGTTCATGGAGGGTGCCCGCCAGCTTGCCGCGCTGGGCATGGTGCCCGGCGGCACCGGCCGGAACCTCGACTGGGTGTCGCCGCATCTGGACGCCGGCGACGTTAGCGATGTGTCGGTGACCCTGCTGGCCGACGCTCAGACCTCGGGTGGGCTGCTGCTCGGCATGGTCAGCCGCGACGCGGGCCTTGCGGCGGTGACCGAGCTACGAGCCTCCGGCCATGACGCTGCGGTCATCGGCGACGCCACCGAGGGCTCCGGCCAAATCCGCCTGCATCCCTGACGGAAGGGTCAGTCCAGAAGGTCGGGCTGCTCCCTGACTATCTCGGTGTAGAGGGGCTGGAAGGTGAACCACATGGCCAAGCCGCTGCCGACCATTGAGTAGGTGCGGCGGGCGACCTCGTCACCGATGTCGATCGGGTCGCCGGCGGCCTCGGCCAGCAGCTGGGACTGGCAGGCCCGGTCCATCGCGACGAAGGCGGCGGCTGCGGCGTCCACGGAGGAACCAACGGTCAGCAGCCCGTGATTCTGCAGGATGGCGGCCTTGAACTCGCCCAGTGCGGCCGCTATGCGCTTGCCCTCGTCGAGCTCCAGCACGACTCCGCTGAAACCGTCGAAGATCGTGTGGTCGTCGTAGAAGGCGCAGGCGTCCTGGGTCAGCGGGCGCAGCAGCCGTCCCAGCGTCGAGAACGTCTTCCCGTGCATGGAGTGGGAGTGGGCCGCGGCGACCACATCGGGCCGGGCGGCGTGTATCTGGGAGTGGATGGCGAAGGCCGCGCCGTTCAGCAGCGCGCCCTCGCCGTCGATGATGGTCCCGTTCGAGTCCGCCCGGATCAGGCTCGACGCGGTGATGTGGGAGAACGGCACGCCCCACGGGTTGACCCAGAACGTCTCTGGATCCTCGGGATCCCGCACGGTGACGTGGCCGGCCGCGCCCACCGCGCCGTCCTCGAAGCCGAGCTTGGCGAAGATCCGGTAGGTGGCGGCCAGGCGCTGCTTGCGGTGCTGCCGCTCCTCCTGCACCGTGTCGAAGGTGGGCAGGTACCACTCCGGCTCCAGCCCCGATGCGTCGCCGGTCTCGCGCTCAGTGGTCATGGCCTGATCGTAGCGCCGGCCCGCTGGCAGCTCGCGACGGGCCGCACCACGGCTCGATCATCAGACCTACACCGATTGGGCGACGGTTCTGGTGGTGAAGACGCCGATGGCGGCGACGAGCATCAAGGTGCCGCCGACCATTCCCAGGACGGTGGCTCCGGCGCTGTCGAGGAGCAGGCCCCCGAGCAGCGGACCGCCGGCGCGGCCCGCAGCCATGAACGCCTGGGCATCCCCCACCCGTTCCTGGGGATAGCGAGAGCGGCTGGCCAGCACCTCGAACACGCCCGGGATTGCAGCCCAGAAGAAGAACCCCCACACCACTAGGGCACCGAGGAACAACCAAGCCCAGTCGGTGGTGGCGACCACAATCGCGCAGACCGCGGTCGCAGCCATCCACTGGCTCGGGATCTTGCGGGTGGCCCTCATGCGGGCACCGGGGATGGCCACGGCTGCGTTGAGGCTGAACCCCGCCGCGACCAGCACCACAGACAGCCCAGGGTCGCCCGTCCCCAGCACCACCGCGTAGATGAACACCGCCGATCCGCCCAGGGTGAACAAGCCCAAGCAGGCCAGCAGCACCCGGGCCGCGGGCACCGCCCGGTGGCGCGCCCGCTCCCTGGGAAGCTCCCTCACCTCGCTGCGGTACCCGAACGCCAGCGGGATTAGAGACACAGCCGCCAGCGCGGCGAACACCAGCCGCGCTCCGCCTGCCTCCAGAAGAATCGAGACCACCGGCGCGGCGACCACGCCTACCACGGGACCGGCCACGGCCACGTCGCCCATGCGGCGGTCATCGCCGAAGGCCTGCACCCAGCCGTACCAGGCCAGCAGGCCCAGGGCCACGCCGTTGACGAGGCGCAGCGACACCAGTAGGGCGAAGGTGGGCAGGGCCGCCGAGGCGAGGTTGGCGACGGCGGCCGCCCCCAACGCGGCTACGAAGACCGGCTCTCTCGGCTGCAGGCATCGCCCGGCACCCCAGGAGGCGATCACAAAACCGCCGAGCTGGAACACGCCGATCATCGATGCCGCGCCGAGGCCCATGCTGTAGTGCTCGGCGATCTCGGGCAGCAGGAACGGCGTCGACACGAAGGCGACGACGCTGAACCCGACCGCGAGCAGGATGCCGACCTTGACGGTCGGGCGCAGCAGGTAGACGAGCCGAACGGGACTCTGCACCAGCCGACGCTACCGGCGCCGCCCGCGCGGCAAGTGTGGGCAGGGGGGCCACCAGGCGTGACACTTGGCACACTTGCCGGTTGGCGCGGCCGTACCGGCCAACCGGTCCAATTCGGGGGGCCACCAGGCGTGACACTTGGCACACTTGCCGGTTGGCGCGGCCGTACCGGCCAACCGGTCCAATTCGGGGGGCCACCAGGCGTGACACTTGGCACACTTGCCGGCCCGGCGCGCCGGGATGGGCACGCACGCTGCCGGATCGGCCGCGGATGTGCCATTCTCAACAGGGGCCGAATCCGAGGCTCCAGGTGAAGGAGGGACCATGAGGCTCGAGGGGAAGGTCGCGCTCATCACCGGCACCGCCGGCGGCATCGGGCGGGCCACCGCGCTGCGCTTCGCCCAGGAGGGCGCCCGGATCGTGGCGGCCGACATCGCCGAGGCCAACCACGAGACCGTCGAGCTGATCCGAGCGGCCGGGGGCGAGGCCACCGCGGTGCGCGCCGACGTGTCCGACGACACACAGGTCGCGCTGGCGGTGAAGACCGCGGAGGCCGCCTACGGGAGCCTCGACATCGCCTTCAACAACGCCGGCATCATGCTCGCCGATGACGCCGACGCCGTCGCAACCACCACCGAGACCATCGACAAGACCCTGGCCGTGAACCTCAAGGGCGTGCTGTACTGCTGCCGGCACCAGATCCCGGCCATGCGGAGGGCCGGAGCCGGCTCCATCATCAACACCGCGTCCTTCGTGGCGTCCGTGGGCGCGGCCACGCCCCAGATCGCCTACACCGCGTCGAAGGGCGCTGTGCTGTCGCTGACCCGCGAGCTGGCCGTGACACACGCCCGCGAGAACATCCGCGTCAACGCCCTGTCCCCGGGGCCGCTGCGCACCGAACTGCTGATGTCCTACCTAGACACCGAGGAGAAGCGCCGGCGCCGGCTGGTGCACGTGCCCATGGGCCGCTTCGGCGAGGCCGCCGAGATGGCTGCCGCCGCGTTGTTCCTGGCGTCGGACGACTCCTCCTATATGACTGGTGCCAATTTACTGGTCGACGGAGGACTCACCGCCGCGTACGTCACCCCGGAGTGAACAACATCTCACATCTGGATGCCGCAACATCCAAGACGCCGACGCTCAACCTCTCGCTGTTTTGTTCCCGCTCTCGTTTTCAGCCTGTGACAAATGGCGTCGCGGGTCAGGCAGATGTGGACCGTCAATCTTCCTGGCCGGATCGCTCGGCTTGGGCGCTCAACTCAGCCGCGATGGAACGACGTTCAGACTCATCGAGGTCCTTGAATGCCTTGACGTCGGCCAGCAGGATCCTGCGTCGATTGCCGACACGGCGGAATGGGATTCTGCGCTCGTCCAAGAGCTTGACCAGATATGGACGAGACACGTTGAGCATGTCGGCCGTCTGCTGGGTCGTCAACTCGGCCTCCACCGGCGAAAGTGCCACCGCGTTGCCGCTAGCGGTCTCGGCCAGCATGTGGGCGAGCAGTCTGAGGGCGTCAACAGGCACGTCAAGCACTGTTTCGTCGTCTCCCGCGACCAATGACAACGACGCAGCACACGCCTCGGGGTGCCGGTCCAGGAACTGCACAAGGGCATCCGCCGCGTGGGCTGCCTGACCCGAGAGGGCCTCGTCGGGAACCGCCAGACGATGTTTCGAGGGCACGGTACTGGTCACAAGCCTCCTCTCCTAGCGAGACAGCAGCACGGCAATCACCGCGTCTGTGTCGCTTGGACCAACAGCATTCATGTCCATCACAGTGCCAATCATTCCATACTTATCGGAGGCTCTCATAATGCTACTGGTGCCAGCAATCGTCGCTAGGATATTAACTGTTGTGTTGTGCACAGTTGCCCACCATTCTTTACTATAGTGTTGGCGCTTTTATCTTAGTGTGATGGGTCTATAATGTTAGACCGGGTAGCAGGTTGTCGAAATAGCTGACTCAAGGATTCTGTAGAGGCTGCGCGGAAACGATGCTTCTATGTTTGTCAAGTGTTGATTGTGGCGTGTTGGAGTAGTCGGTAGATCTGGCGGGCGGTGCAGCGATCCGGTGACGTAGAAGCGACCGTCGGAGTTGATGGTGGCGATCAGGGCGTCGGTGGGCGCGTTGCCGCCGCGGTGGGGGCGTTGCCGCCGCGGCGGGCGAACGGCACCATGGCGAAGGGCATGGGAGCGATCAGCTCCAGATCCGGATGGCTGTCGATGTGCGCCGCCAGCGCCTGGGCCCAATCCACGTGGGACCGGATCATGCTGCGAAGCCCTTCGGCGCCGAAGGATCTCAGCACGAACCACAGCTTCAGCGACCTGAAGGGGCGGCTCAGCGGCAGATGCCAGTCCCGGTAGTCGATGACCGCCCCGGAATCCGACGCCTCGTTGCGGAGGCAGGGCGGAAGCACGCTCAGCGTTTCAGTCAGCGGGCGACGGTCTGCCACCCGCATGACCGAGCATCCCACGGTGGTGGCCGGCCACTTGTGGGGGTTGAAGGTGTAGCTGTCGACCAGCTCGAGCCCGTCCTGGTGGTGGCGGAAATCCTCACAGATCATGGCCGAGCCAGCATAGGCGGCAGCGACGTGGTGCCACACATTGTCGGGTCTGGCGATCTCGCCCAGGGCGCGCACCGGGTGCACTCCGGGGGTGCCGGCAGTCCCCAGCGCCGAGCAGGGGAGGGCAGGCTCGAGTCCGGCCCGCCGGTCCGACGCGATCGGGGGCGAGGCGCACGACCACGCCGTCCATCAGGACAGCGCCGTTCTCGTGGGTTCACGAACGGCGCGACCGACCACTATTGCCCGGAGCTCGTGCGGGACAACCATCCGGCCTTGCCGCCGGCTGCGCCCGAGGAGGGATACCACCTCACGACCGATCTGATTGACCGGTCGATCGGCTACATCGCCGACCACGTCGCCCACGCCCCGACCAGCCCGTTCCTGCTCTACCTGCCCCTCGGCGCGGCCCACGCCCCGCACCACGCGCCTCCAGAGAACATGGAGGCAGTGCTGGGCCGCTACGACGACGGCTGGAATGTCATCCGCCGGCAGCGCCCAGGCCTCCAACACGCCGCTGCGGTGGTACAAGTTCCACACTCACCGCGGAGGCATCCGCGACCCCCTGATCATGCACTGGCCGGGCCACTTGGCCCACCCGGGCGGGATTCTCAACCAGTTCCACCACATCGTCGACAGCTGCTCGACGACTGACGGCCCCCACCGAGCCGAGTCAGTGGTTGTGGCGGGGCGGGCCGTGGGTGCGGGCCGTGTCGCGGTACTTCAGCGCGGGGCGCAGCACCATTCCCTCGTCCATCTGGGTGATCATCGACCGCTGGATCTCCTGCCAGGGGGTTTGCGACTCCGGCACCGGGTAGCCGCCCGCGGCCGCCAATTCGGCCCGGCGGCGCTCGATCTCGGCGTCGTCGACGAGCATCTGGGCACGGCCGCGACGCAAGTCGATGCGAATCCGGTCGCCGGTCTGCAGCAGCGCCAGCCCGCCGCCGGCCGCGGCCTCGGGGGAGGCGTTGAGGATCGACGGCGAGCCGGAGGTACCCGACTGGCGCCCGTCGCCGATGCACGGCAGCGAGTGCACTCCCCGAACGATCAGTGCGGCGGGGGGCTGCATGTTCACTACTTCGGCCGCGCCCGGGTATCCCACCGGGCCGGCGCCGCGCACGATCAGCATGCAGTCCTCGTCGATGTCGAGATCGGGGTCTTCGATGCGGGCCCGGTACTCCTCGGGGCCGTCGAAGACGACGGCGCGGCCCTCGAACGCGTCGGGGTCGTCGGGGTTGGACAGGTAGCGCCGCCGGAACTCCTCGGAGATGACGCTGGTCTTCATGATGGCGCTGTCGAAGAGGTTCCCCGACAGGTGCACGAAGCCGGCGTCGGCCACGAGCGGCTCGTTGACACTGCGGATCACGTCAGCATCCGCGATGCGGGCGCGGGCGCAGTTCTCGCCGATGGTGCGACCGTTGGCGGTGAGGGCGTCGGGGTGGGGCAGCAGCCCGGCCCGCATCAGCTCGCCCACAACCGCGGGAACCCCTCCGGCGTGGTGGTAGTCCTCCCCGAGGTACTCCCCCGCGGGCATCAGGTTGACCAGCAGCGGCACGGTCAGGCCGTACCTCTGCCAGTCGTCGTTGTCGAGGGGGACGCCGAGGTGGGCGGCGATGGCGTTGAGGTGGATCGGCGCGTTGGTGGACCCCCCGATGGCGGAGTTCACCACAATGGCATTCTCGAACGCCTGCCGGGTCATGATGTCGGAGGGGCGCAGGTCCTCGCGGACCATCTCGACGATGCGCAGGCCGGTGCGGTACGCCATCTGGGCCCGCTCCCGGTACGGCGCGGGGATGGCGGCCGATCCGGGAAGCTGCATGCCCAGCGCCTCGGCCAGGGAGTTCATGGTGGTGGCGGTGCCCATGGTCGAGCAGTAGCCCGTCGACGGCGCAGACGAGGCCACGAGGTCGATGAGGCCGGCATCGTCGATCTCGCCCGCGGCGTAGAGCTCGCGGGCCTCCCACACGATGGTGCCCGAGCCGGTGCGGCGGCCCTGGTGCCAGCCGTTGAGCATCGGGCCCACCGACAGTGCGATGGCCGGCAGGTTCACGGTGGCCGCGGCCATCAGGCACGCCGGGGTGGTCTTGTCGCAGCCGATGGTGAGCACCACCGCGTCGAGCGGGTAGCCCTGCAGCACCTCGACGAGCCCCAGGTAGGCCAGGTTGCGATCGAGCGCGGCGGTGGGCCGCTTTCCGGTCTCCTGGATGGGGTGCACGCCGAACTCGAACGCGACCCCGCCCGCCTCGTGGATGCCCTCGCGCACCCGCTTGGCGAGCTCCAGGTGGTGCCGGTTGCAAGGCGACAGGTCCGAGCCGGTCTGAGCGATCCCGATCTTGGGCTTGTCGGACTGCAGCTCCTCGCGGGTCAGCCCGTAGTTGACGTAGCGCTCGAGATAGAGCGCCGACAGGTGCGGGTCGCCCTCGACGTTGAACCAGGCCGCCGACCGCAGCCCTCCTCGCTCGACGCTGGGGTCATGACCGCCGGTGAGGTGCGGATGGCGGGGTCCGTTGGGCTCAGATGAAGCAACCATCGAGGCCACACTACGCGTCCGTGCAAGCACGCGACGCAGCAGGCGCGGCCGCGCACGCGGGTGGTGGTTCTACAGCAGGCCGCGAGGTGGCCTCGACCTCGCGCGCCGCGCACGCGGGTGGTGGCGGAATCGTCCTCTGGCCGTGTTCGTCCGTCTTCCTCGCGCGCCGCGCACGCGGGTGGTGGTTCTACAGCAGGCCGCGAGGTGGCCTCGACCTCGCGCGCCGCGCACGCGGCCCCGATCGCGATGCTTGCATATAGTGAGTCGCGGTGGCCATGGCGCTAGAAACACTCCCCCTCTACGAGGCCGCGCCCGGTCAGACCAGTCCTGACGATCGATTCTCGGCTGAGGACGCCGCCTTCGCCAACGATCCGATCGGCTATCACCTGGATGCTTACCGGCGACACGGGCCCATCTACCGCACCCGGTTCCGCAACGTGACATGGGTTGCGATCGCAGGCATCGAGGCAAACGACTTCTGTTGGACGAACCACGACGTCTGGAGCTACCAGAAGGCGATGGCGGGTTTCGGCGAGGAGTTGGGCTTCGTTCACGTGACCACGCTCGACGGTGTCCCCCATCGCCGCAAGCGCCGGGCACTCAGCGCCGGGTTTCGAGCCGCGTCGGTGTTCCGGCACCTGCCGGCGATGAGCGCCGCCATCGCGGAACGGTTCGACATGTTCGCCGGCCAGGACATCGACATCTACGACTTCTGCCGCCGGGCCATCATCTGCGCCTCGTCGCGCACGATGGTTGAGACGTCGCTGAGCGAAGAGCTGCTGGGCCGCATGGCCGACTTCGAGGACAAGTTCATGCGCGGCCTCAACCTCGGCGAGTTCCGCCAGGAGTACTTCGCCCAGGACCACTACCTCTCAGTGAAGCGGGCCATGTTCGACCATCTCGCCGAGGTCCTAGCGGCCAGAGACACCCGAGACGCCGCGGCTCGCGACGACAATCTCGATCGAGTGCTGCAGCAGAGGGCCGACGACGGCGAGCAGTACTCAACCGACGAGAAGCTCTATGACGCCTACCTGCTGCTCGTCGCCGGCGCTGAGAACAACACGAAGCTGATCACCTGGATTATGCAATACCTCTCGGAAACACCGGAATGGGAGGCCGAGTTGTACGAGGAGCTCGATAGCTGGACGCCTGACGCATTCCTCACCGGACTGGGCGACTACCCGAAGCTCCAAGCGACCATCATGGAAGGCGAGAGGCTGAAGCCGGGCGCGTTGTTCCACCCCCGATGCACTGCGACCGACCTCGATGTCCTCGGATACGAGCTGCCCGCCGACACGCAGGTGCTGCAGATGCAGGCATTGCCCCACTACTTCGAAGAGATTTACGACGCCCCCTTCGAGTTCAGGCCCCGGCGCTGGCTCGAGAACGACTACCCGAAGAAGGCGCACGGCACCTTCGGGGGCGGTACCCACGTCTGCCTCGGGAAGAGCATCACCCGGGTGCACGCGCCGGTCGTCCTCGCCAACCTGATCAAGAACTACCGGATGGAGCTCGAGTTCACGCCCGACTTCCACTACCGCGTCGATCTTGGCGGCGCCTCGCACCGCGAGCCGATGCCGGCCCGGTTCATCTCCCGGAGATGATCATCTTCTCGAGCTAGTCATCCCCCGGGGAGCTAGTCATTCGCCGAGGAGCTAGTCATTCGCCGGGGAGCTGGTCATCCCCCGGAGCCGAGCCACCGATCGATCGCGGCGATCCCCGCCTCCTTCACCGGCTGGGGCGCGGCGCTGAACTCGAAGGACGACCGCGCGATGGCAGCGAGCTGCTCGTCGCTCAACCCCATTTCGTGGCGGCACAGCTCGTACTCGTCGAGCAGGCTCGGACCGAACAGCAGAGGGTCGTCGCTCGCCAGCGAGCACGGCACACCCGCTTCGAGCAGCGCCGGAAGCGGATGCTCCTGCACCGAACCGAACACGTTCAAGAGCAGATTGGATGACGGACACACGTCGAGGCAGACTCGCTCGGCCGCGAGCCGCCCGACCAGCTCCGGATCCTCGATGGACAGCACCCCGTGCTGGATGCGGTCAGCGCCCAGCACATCGACGGCGCCCTCGACCGAGGCTGGGCCGCCCCCGGGGAACGGCGCGATCTCGCCCGCGTGCGGGGTCGACAGCAGACCCGTGCCTGCGGTCGCCACCCGGAAGGCCTCGGCGAAGGGCTCGGGCGGGCAGCCCTCCTCGTTGGCATGCAGCCCGAACGACGCGATCCCCGAATGATGGCCGTCGAAGCACTCCATCCCGCTCTTGATCATGTGTCGGCGTGAACTCACCAGTTGCTTTGCGATCTCGGCTCGCTCGACGGCTCGCTCGACGGGCTGGGTGCGATCGGCGGCGGCGACGAACGCGATCCCGACCCCGGTCGCCCTCTCGGCCGCCTCGGCCGCTTCGAGGCCGAAGAGCCAGCAGTCCTGCGGAGTCTCGAACATCTGGTACGGGCCCCCGGCGCGCTCGGTGCTGTATCGGGCAGCGTCAAAAGCCGGCTCGTGCCACCATGCCCCGTGCTCGGCGGCGTCCTCGGTCACTTCGGTGATGAGCCTGGCCAGATCGTCGTGGGTTCGGATGCAGTGGCAGGCCGCCCAGTAGGTGGCATTGAACCCCACGAAGTTGTCGAACCGCTGTCCCCTCGTGTCAACAGGGCGCTCGATTCCGTAGCGATCGGCAAGCTCGTCGAGCGTCGATCGACGCATCGCGCCCTCCAGGTGGATGTGGAGGTGCGCCTTGGGCAGTTGGCGGAGGTCTCGGATGTCGCTTTGAGTTGCCATTCGCTTGTGTCTCGCAGGGGCCGGTCGGACAAGATGAGGCGCGCCACGCTAATCAAATCACGGAGCGACCATGACAATGCAGTACAGACACCTCGGCCGAGCCGGAGTAAGGGTCAGCGTGTTGTCGCTGGGCTCCTCGTTGGCGACGTTCGCCACCGAGGTCGACTACGACGCAACCCTCGAACTCATGTCGCTGGCCCGGGACGCCGGGGTCAACTACTTCGACAACGCCCAGTCGTACGGTCTCGGCGAAGGCGAGCGGGCCATGGGGCACGCGCTGGCCGAGCTCGGCTGGCCCCGCGACTCCTATCTGGTGTCCACCAAGTTCTTCTGGGGCCTGTCCGACACCGTCAACGCCAGCCACACCCTCAACCGCAAGTTCCTCATGGAGTCGATGGACAAGGCGCTCGAGCGCTACGGTCTCGACACCATCGACATCGCTTTCTGCCACCGCTCCGACCCGGAGACGCCGATGGAGGAGACGGTTTGGGCAATGTCGGACATCATCGAGTCGGGCCGGGCCCACTATTGGGGAACCTCCGAGTGGCCGGTGGAGAAGATCTACGACGCCATCGACGTCGCGGAGCGTCACCGTCTTCGCAAGCCGATAACCGAGCAGCCCCAATACAGCATGCTGCACCGCAGCCGGGTCGAGCACGAGTACGCGCCACTTTTCGCGGACCACGGTTACGGCACGACGGTCTTCAGCCCGCTGGCAGGGGGACTCCTCACCGGTAAGTACCTCGAGGGCATCCCCGAGGGCACCCGCGGCACGCTCGCCGGCTATGAGTGGCTGCGAGAGAGCCTCGTCGACGAGCGGTTCCTCGAGCCGGTCGCCAACCTCGTCCCCATCGCGGACGACCTCGGGTGCTCGCTCGCCCAGCTGGCAATCGCGTGGTGCGCGTCGAACCCGAACGTGTCAACGGTCATCACCGGCGCGACGCGACCTTCCCAGGTCGCCGACAATATGGGCGCTCTCGAGGTGATCGACCGGCTCACCCCGGACGTCCTGGGCGCCATCGAACGGGCATTAGACCTCGGTCATCCCGAGTTCAGGGGCAGCCCGTAGATCACAGGCCTGATCGACCCCCCTCGCGCAGCATCGGGGCGTACTTGTCGTACAGCCCGAGCTCTTCGTACATATCCCCGCCGGCGCTCGAGCCGGTCGTGACACCGGCGTCGACGACGAGCGTGTGGCCGCTCACGTAGCCGGCATTGTCCGATGCCAGCCACAGGGCCGCTTCCGCGATGTCCTCGGCCAGTCCGGAACGCCCGAGCGGCGAGTCCTTGGCGAGGACATCCTTCAGCCCCTCAATGTCGTCCGGATCACCGACCAGCATGCCTGCGGGCATCGACGTGGCCATGGTGGCCGGCGCGATGGCGTTGACCCGGATGCCGTAGTGGCACAGCTCAGCGGCCACGTTCTTCGTCATGCCGATCACCGCGCACTTGGCGACGCTGTAGGCGTGGGGCCCGATCCCACCAGTGACCCCCGCGATACTCGACGTCGAGATGATCACGCCGGATTTCTGGGGTTTCATCACCCTCGCCGCGTGCTTGATGCCGAGGAATGTTCCGTTGAGGAGGACATCGAGCGTCGCCGTCCACTCTGCGTAGGGCGTGGTGTCGATCGGGCCGAGCGCGCCGGGGATGCCGGCGTTGTTGTACATCACGTCGAGCCGGCCGAAGTCGCTGACGGCCTTGTCGACGAGAGCCGCGACATCGTCTTCCTTGGTCACGTCGCAATGGATGAAGCGAGCGGCATCGCCGAGCGAGTTCGCTTGGGCGCCCCCTCGCTCGTCTTGGATGTCGCCGAGCACGACCTTGGCACCCTCGGCCACGAAGAGCTTCGCCGAGGCCGCACCCAACCCGCTCGAGCCGCCGGTGATGGCTGCGACCTTTCCTGCCAAGCGTCCTCTCATGGGTACTCCCTCCTCGTGGGTCTAGAGACCCAGCACGTGGCGAACCGCCTCGTCGTCGCCACCACCCGGCTTCCTCATGGTCAGTTCGGTCAGTTGGTCGGCCGAGAGTGCGGAGACCGGGTGTTCGGCGAATTGGGCGCCACCGACCAGAACGATGATCCGGTCGCAGATCTCGACCAACTCTTCGGACTCCGTCGACGCGACGACGACGGCCGTGCCCTCCCGAGCTGCATCGCGCACAATTTCGTGGATCGCAGCCTTCGCCCCCACATCGACGCCCTGAGTCGGCTCGTCCAGTACAAGAACTCGAGGGTCAAGCCGCAACACCCGGGCGAGCACAACCTTCTGCTGGTTGCCGCCGCTCAGCGACACGAGGCGCGCCTCGGGAGCCTTCGGGATGACATCCAACTTGTCGAGCCAATGGTGAGCTTGGCGACGCTCGACGCCCTTGCGGACTCCGAGCGGGCCGTAGACCGGCCCCAGATTGGAAATCGTCAGATTCGCACGCAGAGCCATGTCCAGGAATGCGGCCTTGCTCAACCGATCCGATGGAACGAACGCCATCCCCCGCCGCAAGCTCTCCATTGGTCGAAGACTCGGGAGTACGGCACCGTCCAGGATGATCGTACCACCCCTCGGAATCGCGCCGAACAACATCCCGGCAACTTCTTCGCGGCCTGATCCGGTGACACCCGCGATGCCGAGCACCTCGCCGGGCCGCACCTCCAGGCTCAGGTCAGTGACCACTTCTCCCCTGAGGTTCTCCACCAACAACAGTGGAGCGGCCGACGGCGCGACCGTCTCACTGCTGTCATGCGACGAGCGCTCGATCGACCGTCCGACCGTGAGCTCGACCAGCCGGGTCTCGTCGAGGTCAGCTGTGCGCTCAGTCGCAACGCGAACGCCATCGCGCAGAACCGTCACGCGATCAGACAGCGTCAGGACCTCGGGAAAGCGATGCGAAACGTAGACCACGCCGACGCCGCGCTCCGCCACCGAGCGAACGACCGCAAAAAGCCGATCAGCCTCCGCGGCCGGCAAGGAAGCCGTCGGTTCATCCAGCAGCAGGACCTTGGCGTCGCCGCCGCTCTCCAGCGCTCGTGCGATGGCGATGCCAGTCCGTTCACTCGCCTTCAACCTGTTGACTGGAACTCTGAGGTTGATGTTGTAGCCGAGCTGCGCGAGCGCCCTCCGGCCCTGTTCGGCCTCGTGCGACCAGTTGATCGTGCCACCTCGACGCTTGGTGTACCCGCGCCCCAGCGCCAAGTTGTCGAGTGCGCCCAGCGCCGGAACCAAACCGAGGTCCTGATGGACGAACCTGAGGCCGCTGTGGGCCGCAGCTGCGGCGTGTCCCAGCTCCAGTTCGTGGCCGTCGACAGTGGCCGTTGCTCCGTTGTCGGGCGCGTGGTAGCCGGCCAGGATCTTGATGAGCGTCGACTTGCCCGACCCGTTCTGTCCGATCAGGGCGTGAATCTCCCCTGCTCGCACTTCGAAGTCAACGTTCTTTAGCGCCTCCGTGCCGCCGAACGACTTCGACAGATTTGTGACCGTAAGGACCGGCTCCTTAGACGCGTTCACATCACACGCTGCCGGCCGGACCGTACAGCCAGCCCGACCGCGATGATCAAGGCGAGACCATGGAACAGGTCTTCGAACCAGTAAGGCGCGCCCATCAGCTGCACACCCTTGACCCCGGTCGCAAGGACATACACGGCAACAATCGTCCCGGCAACATTGACGTTGCCTTCCTTGAACTGCGTGGCTCCCAAGAACGCGGCAGCAAAGGACGGAAGCAGGTAGGGCGTCCCGGCGTCAATTGAGGCGGCCCCGATTCGCATGGTGAAGATCACCCCCACGATTGTCGCAATCGTGGACGAAGTCAGGAGGGCGATCGTGGCAACCTTGCGGGTGCTGACGCCGGCGAGTCGAGCCGCGTCCTCGTTCGAACCAGTTGCATAGAGGTAGCGTCCGAACTGCCGATAATCGAGTACGTACCAGAGGATTGCTGCAATTGCTAGCATGTAGAAGACGGGCAGCGGGATAACCCAGATCGTTTTTCGACCGAACTCCTTGAACGAGTTCGGGATCCCTTCAGCAATCTGGTCACCACCGCTGATCCACTGAATCATCGCTCCGAGAATTGAGAAGGTTGCAAGCGTGGCAATGAAGGAGTTAATGCGAAGGACTACCACAGCAATAACATTCGCTAGACCGACCAGCAGTCCGGCACCAAGCGTCAAGATGATTGCCATGACCCATGGCAGTTCCATTTTGACCATAAACGTCGCCACAAGAATAATCGACAACCCCATCATTCCGGCGACCGAGATATCAAACTTATTGCACGCAATGGGGAAGACCAGAGACAAGGCCATCATGGCGGTGATTGCCTGATCTGCGAGCACCGTCCTGAAGGTGACGGAGGTGAGAAACGTGTCGGGTTCGAATATCCCAAACAGAATGATCAGGCAGGGCCAAATAAAGAGTAGACTTGCGTTCCAGACTGCGCTCTTAAGCCGCTCAAAGAGTTGAGAGCCTCCCGGTACTCGGAACGCTGCTCTGTTCGTCGAGCCCGACGGCGTTGAATTGACCTCAGTAGCCATTCATCTCTCCCCCGACCGATTGGACTCGTACACCCGTACTGAACTGCCGCCGTGGCTCTGCGGCGACGAGCGTCGCGAACCTCCTCGGCGCCGTGGCCTGCCTCGGCGAGCACCTCTGCCTGCTCGGTGAGGAGCAACGGCAGTCCAGCCATGCCCCCCGGCGCATTACGCGGGAAGTTGACACGTACGGCTTTCCAGAGCTTCCCACGGGCTCTCCCACGTCAAGTCGGCACACCACCTCTACGGTGCTGCAGCAAATCATACTAACGATTGCACTCGTACTGTCAAAGTACGGTAGGGAGGGCGGCCTGCTCGTTCGGGAAGTGCCCGCTGGCCCGGGTGGCTCGCTGGACCCGGCCTGCAGGGCCTCGGCCGCTGACTTCGGGACCGTCTCGCCCGCCCGCTTGCCGGCGCCTCAATGGGACGCCATTGCAGAAGTGAGATAAACTGCGATATGAACTCAAGCAATGTCGCGGTTGGAACGAAGCAAACGCTTGCCCGCTACGCATTCGCTGTGGATGCAACTGATGTGGAAGCTCTGATCGAACTCCTTGTCGAAGGGGTGCGTCTCACCCGCGGCAGCGACGAATCGGAAGGCATTGACGCGTTCGTCGAGGCATATCGTCCGTTCTTCGAATCCAAACTCTTAGGATCCCGTCACATGATCACGAACATGATCATTGACGAAACGGGACCGGGTTGCGCAACCGTGAGGTCGAGGTTTGAAGCTTCGATGTTCTCGGAAACAAAGACGCGCCGGATCATCGGCTCGTACATCGATGATCTGGTCCTGTCTGATGGCGTGTGGCTCTTTCAGCACAAGCGCAACTACCTTGAGTGGGAGCTTCAGCTTCCACCTGTCACCCGTCTATAACAACGAGAGCAACTCGAAGACGAATCAACGTTCAGGAGATATGACTCATGGTTCAAGTCGGCATGCTGCTAAGCGATGTACCCCAATCGGTAACACCATCGCAGCAGTTCAAGGACATCCTGCGAATCGTCGATGCTGCGCAGGAAGAGGGCATGACCTACGTTGCCATCGGCCAACACTTCCTCTATGGAGACCTGCGCTGGTTGCAGCCTGTTCCACTCCTAGCGCGACTTGCCGCCCACGTCGAGCCGAACGTGAAGTTGGCCGCGCAGATCATGATCGGTCCCCTGTACCACCCGGTGATGCTCGCAGAGGAGGTCGCCACTCTCGACATCGTCACCGAGGGTCGGCTCGTGTTTGGCATCGGGCTTGGTTACCGGCCCGAAGAGTTCGACTACTTCGGTGTGCCATACACCGAGAGCGGCAAACGACTCGACGAGACGCTCGAGATCGTCAAGCGGCTCTGGACCGAGGACGAGGTCTCCCATGATGGCCGGTTCTGGCAGCTCAACAAGGTCAGGCCCCACCTCAGGCCGGTCCAAGAGCCCCATCCGACGATCTGGGTCGGCGCGCACGCAATTCCTGGCGTGCGTCGAGCCGGCCGCTTCGGGGACGCCTACGCGTGCCCGCCCGAGACGCCGCTGCACGAGGTGGCCGAACGATACGACATCGTCGCTCACGAGTTCGCGAAGCGGAACAAGCCCTTCGGGCCGCAGCCCCTGCGCCGCAACGCGATGATCGCCGAGACAGACGTCAAGGCCGCCGAGGAGTACGCCCGGGTGGCACAGGGACGGTACATCAGCTACTCCGAACGCGGACTTGACGTCATGGACCCCGAGGAGTTGCAGCGGAACTTCCTCTCCGCCGTGGCCCCCCACGCGGTGATAGGGACTCAGGAGACGGTCACGGCCCGGCTCACCGAGATCGTCGAGAGTCTGCCGGTGGAACCTCTGCTGCTGCGCCCTCAGTGGCCAACCATGGACGCCGACGAGGCAGTCGCAGCAATTCGGACCCTCGGAGAGCGGGTCATCCCCACTGTCAAGGCACTCGATCCCGCTACCGCAATCAATCTGAAGCCGCACGATCAAGCACTCCACGGCAGCGCGGAGGCACAGCCATGACAACCGACGATGACGGTGGCCGCGAACGCCTTCTAGCGGGCCGCGTAGCGATCATCACAGGAGGCGGTCAAGGGATCGGAAGGGTGTGCGCCCTTCGTGCCGCCGAAGAGGGAGCGGCCGTTGTCATCGCGGAAATCTCGGGCGACAGCGGGGAGGCGGTCGCTCAAGAGATCAACGACACCGATGGGATCGCATTGGCCGTCCAAACGGACGTTAGCGATGCCGACAGTGTCGCCAACTTGGTCGCGAAAGTAGCCGACAGGTTCGGACGGCTTGATCTGCTCCACAACAACGCAGCCATCACCGATCCCAACTTGAGCGCAACCCCCAACAGTTTGGAGCTCGAGGAGTCCGTCTTCGATCAAGTCATATCGGTCAATTTGAAGGGGGTCTGGCTCTGCTCGAAGTACTCGGCCGGTCTGCTTGTTGCGGACGGGGGCGGTGCGATCGTCAACGCTGCTTCAGTCGCGGGACTGGTCGCGTGGCCTCCCGCGGTGGCGTATGGAGCGGCCAAGGCCGGCGTGATCCAACTGACCCGGATCATGGCAGCCGAGTTGGCGCCAAAATCCGTACGGGTCAATTGCTACAGCCCAGCGGTGGTGGAGACGCCCATGGTCACCGAGTTCTACGAGCGGTTGACTCCGGAGACTCGCGATGCCGCCCTCGCGGACTTGACGGGACGGAACATGATCTCGAGGCTCGGGCGTCCCGAAGAGGTCGCTGAACTCGTGATCTTCTTGGCGAGCGATCGGGCATCGTTCATCACGGGGGAGAACATCAACATCGACGGCGGCTGCTTGGCCTGGCGCGGCAACTTCGTCGGAACTCAGAACGGCGAGTAGGCGGGGCCCGCCCGCACTCGGCGCCTGAGGCCCGGGACGCCGCCGAGGTGACCGCGCCGCGCAGACCGATCTGTCAGTTCGGATCTACATGGGCCGCGTCTCGCCAGTGGACGGGTCGAGAACGAAGTGCTCCTCGACAGGTGCCGGCTCTTGCACAGCATCCTGGAGATGCTTGGAGAGGAAGGCGAGGCCGGCTACGGCTTCGTGCATCATGCCGCGACTGAAATCGACGGTCATCGTCCGGTCGAGTTCGTGGCGCAGCACGGAGCGGGTCTGTCTCAGCATGAGGGTCGGCTTGCCGGCCAGTTCCCCGGCCAGCTCCTCAGCCCGCGCCATCAGACCGTCCGGGGGCAAGACCTCCGCCACCACGCCTAGATCGAGTGCCTCCGCCGCAGAGATCGACTGGCCAGTCAACAGGAAGTACCGGCCACGATTGAGCCCCAGCAGCTTCGTCCAGATCATGTGGGCACCGTCGCCGGGCACGATGCCCGCCGGAGCATGGAGTGCGTCCGCGAAGCGAGCCGTCTCCGAGGCCAGAACGATGTCTGCCATGACCGGCAGATGCGAGTGCACCAGCGCAGGACCATTGACAGCGGAGATGATCGGGACGTCTATGGACAGAAAGGCCTCAAGCGTCCTCCGCTCCTCGAAGAGCGTCTGGTCCCAACCGCTGGGAGTGTGCTGCAGATGCGAGAAGCTCGGCGGATTCAGCAGCAACCAGAAGGAGTCGCCAGTACCCGTCAAGACCACCACCCGGTTGGCTACGTCGTCGGCGACGCACCGCAGGGCGAATGGAAGTTCCGCATGGGCCGCCGCGCCGTAAACGAAGGCGCCTCCACCGGTGTGCAGCCGTAGCGTGATGACGCCGGACTCGGACCGGGTAATGGCAACATTCTCGAATCGATCTGCATACTCATCGAACGACAGCATCTGCAGCTCCTAATTCCTAATGGTCGCCGGCGATATCACTCAGCGGTCTGGGCACCGTCGACCGGAATGACCGCACCGGTCAGGTAGACGGGCCGATCGAGCAGCAGCCAAGCGGCCGCTTGCGCAATCTCATCGGGGCTGGACATCCGTCCCGTAGGACTGAACTTTGCAATCTCCTTCTTGAGGTCCTCCGGCGAGGTGGACCCTCGTCCTTCCCACACCGACCAGAGCATGGGAGTATCGACCATGCCCGGGCAGATCGCGTTCACCGTGATGCCATCGCGTGCCGTCTCGAGTGCCACCGTCCGCGTGAGTCCTAGCACTGCGTGTTTCGACGCGATGTATGCGGCCTGATTGGGCGACCCGATCATGCCTCCGGTCGAAGCAGTGCTCAAGATCGCGCCGTGGCCCTGCCGGCGCATGATGGGGACGGCGTACTTCATACCGAAGAACACCCCGACCAGGTTCACCCGCAGCACTCGGTCGAATTCCTCTATTCGATACTCTTCGACTGGCGCCATCTCGCCAAGAATCCCAGCATTGTTGTACAGCGCGTCCAACCGACCGAATGCGTCCAGGGCGAAGTCAAAGGCCTTGCGGACCTGCGACTCATCGGAGACGTCTGCGGCGAACGTCCGAAACCCGTCCCCCTCGAGGCTCGCCAATGACTCGAGTTGCTCCGGCTGACGGTCGACTGCGACCACCCGCGCCCCTCGAGCTCGAAGATGCTCGACCGTTGCACGGCCGATTCCGCTAGCCGCCCCAGTGACCAGGACAACGGAACCTTCAGATGCGCTTGAATTCATCTCTCAACTCCCGGTCTCATCGATGATCGCCACCACTTCGCGGACGAGAACGACATCACCCACGGCTGCGACCTGCTGCACCAGCGTGCCGCTGACCGGCGACTCCAGGACGGCCTCAACCTTCGCGGCCTCGACCTCGGCGAGGCCATCTCCGACGGCCACGTGATCTCCGACGTTCTTCAGCCAGGCGATGATCTCTCCGTCGGTCATTCCCATGCCCCACTGGGGCAGCCGCACCTCGGTTGCCATTCCCGTTCAGCCCTTCACAGCACGTTCAGCGGCGAGCGCAATCTTGGCCGCATCCGGGTAGAGGCCGGCTTCCAACGTCGGGCTGAACGGGACATGAATGTCCGGCGCCGTGACCCGGATCGGTGCCGACACCAAGTCGCCGAACATCTCCTCGGTCACAGTGGCGACCACCTCGCTCGCAGCGCTGCAGGTACGGACAGCCGGATCGGCGACAACGAGTCGGGAAGTCTTGGCGACCGAGTTGAACACCGTCTCCCAATCGAACGGCACCAGCGATCGCGGATCGACGACCTCAGCCGAGATGCCTTGCTCCTTGAGGCTGTCGGCCGCGGTGACCGCGTGCGGCACCGACGGGCCGATCGCGACGATCGTCACGTCGGTTCCCTGCCGCTTCACATCCGCCTGCCCCAACGGAATGAGGTACTCGTCGTCGGGGATGTGCTCCCGGATGTTCCACAGCGTCTTGGACTCGAAGCACAGGACCGGATCGTCGTCCCGGACAGCCGTCTTCATGAGTCCCTTGACGTCGAAGGGTGTCGACGGGGCGATGATCTTCAATCCGGGCACTGTCATGAACGTCGAGTGGGGACGATCCGAATGGTGAGCGGCGTCGCCGGATCCGAAGAACATGCCCGACCTGAAGACAACCGGGATGCTGGTTTGCCCACCGAACATGTACTGCGTCTTCGCCGCCTGGCTCACGATCTGGTCCATCGCAACGTAGAGGAAAGTGGATACGGCAAAGTCGACGATCGGCCGCAATCCCGTCATCGCCGCGCCCACTGCCGCGCCGGCGAACCCGGCCTCGGAGATCGGCGTGTCCCGGATCCGCTTGGGACCGAACTCGTCCAGGAATCCCGAAGCGGTTCCGAAGAGGGACGCGACCAGGTCCTCTCCCATCATGATGACCGAATCGTCCCGGCGCAGCTCTTCGAGCTGAGCCTCCCTGATGGCCGCCAAGTACGTGACCCTGTGGGTGGCTCCGTCGCCGGAGTCGCCCTGAGCCGTCGCAGCCTCAGCCATGGGACGCCCTCATCGTGGTGGTAGGCAACGGGTTGGAGTACATGCCTTCGAATGCTTCTTCGGGGGCCGGGAATTCACTCTCGAGAGCAAACGCGACCGCGTCCTCGATCTCCGCTTCGGCCTCGGTCAGCATCGCGTCCATCTCGTCTGCCGTCAGCACGCCGTGATCAACCAGCCACGAACCGAACACTTCGATGGGATCGCGAGCCTTCCAGGCGTCGATCTCCTCCTGATCGCGGTAGGACAGGAAGAGGCCCTCCGCGTGCTCCCGGGTGCGGTAGGTCTTCGCCTCGATGAGCGAGGGCCCGTCGCCTCGCCGCGCCCGCGCCACCGCTTCAGCGGTTACTTCGTATACCGCCAACGGATCCTGCCCGTCGACGGTGATCCCCGGCATGGAATAGCCCGCGCCGCGCACGGAGATGTCCTCGACCGAGGTCGACTGGGCGGTCGAGACAGTGACCGCGAATCCGTTGTTCTCGCAGTAGAAGATGGCCGGGAGCTTCCACACCGAGGCCAGGTTCATCGCCTCGTGAACCGCACCCGAGTTCGCACCGCCGTCGCCGAAGAACGCCAGAGCGACTTGGTCCGTGCCTCGAACGCTCGCGCTCAGCGCCGCCCCAACAGCCACGGGAACGCCGGACCCGACAATCCCCGACTCACCCAGGCTGCCGACCGAGAAGTCGGCGAGGTGCATCGAGCCCCCCTTGCCCCGACAGGTGCCCGTCCTCTTCCCCAGCAGCTCTGCCATGAGCCCCCGGACGTCGGCGCCCTTCCCGATCGGATGGCCATGCGACCGGTGGTTGCCGGTCATGTAGTCGTCTTCACGCAGCGCCATCGTCGCGCCGACAACGGCTGCTTCCTGATTGGTCGACGTGTGGAGAACACCGGGCACGTGCCCCTGCATCAACAGATCACACGCCCGCTCGTCAAAGAGTCGGATCAGGAGCATCCTCCGCTGGATCTCTCGGAGGAACCCTGGGCTGAGACCGGTCGAGACGCTGCCCTCTGGTGTCGACATCGTCACCTTCCCACCGCCTTCCCCTGCGGCAGCGCGCCGCAGGGGAAAGCTAAGTGTAAGTGGCTAGGTGTGGCTGCCCGTCACCCCACTCCCCAGAGTGCCTCGAACTGCTCTTCGAGATCAGCCACGATCTGGTAGAGCAGATACTCCTCGGTGTCAGCATCGGTGACGTTGCCGGCGTTGATGAGGTGGAGCGGCATCTCCATGTCCACCCATGGATCACCGTTGAAGTAGCGAGCGAAGCTCGTCAGTCCCTCATGGACGGTCCACTGGAGGCCGAACTGGACCCAGCCTCCCGGGTCGCCGGCCCTGATCGCTGCGAGGTTCTCGGGGTTCGCGTTGCCGCCGAACGTCTTGACCTGGTCTTGGAGACCCGCCTCTCGCAGCGCGGCAGCAACACCGAGCGAGAGAGCGCCGTCTTGAAGCACCAGGTAGTCGGCGTCAGGATTGTTCTGCAGTTCACTCACGACCCGGCTGGGAAGCGTCGTACCGATGTCACCCGACTGGATCTTCACCATCTCGTGGATGCAGTTCGGGCAGTTCTTGTCAAATTCGTCGAGTCCGGCCTCGATCAGGCTCACCGATACGGGAATGTCTCCCATGGCGAACAGGACGACGTTGGCGTCTCCACCGCTGTCGACGATGATCGCGTTGGCGATGCCCCGGCCGACCTCTGAGTAGTCCGGGATGTCTTCCTCGATCGCGATGAACGGCGGCGTGACGTTGTCGCCCTCTTCAGGCGCTGACTTGAGGATGACCGGGATATCGGCCGCCTCTGCCTCCGGTATGGCCAACTCGAATACTTCCCTCGGCGCGCCGTTGATGATGATGCCATCGGGCGCTACGGCAATGGCGTCCCGGAAGGTCCGCAGGATCTCTTCGGCACCACCGGTCGGATCGAAGGTCATCGGGATTGTTTCCCAATCGAGCGGTGCCGCGGCGGGCGCGTAGAAGTCGACCCACTTCAAGCACGGTGCCAGGTTGCATGCGATCGCGACGATCCTCTTCCCCGGGTCCGGGACCCTCGACAGGGGCACGTCGGTTCCAATCGATACCGCCGGCGCCTCGAGGACATCAATCGCCGCCTGGGCGCGCGCCAAGCCTTCGGCCGCTGCGTCGTCGACCGGATCCGGCTCAACAGCAGGCTCCGGCGCGGGTTCCGGCTCAACAGCGGGTTCCGGCTCAACAGCAGGCTCCGGCGCAGGGGCCGGTGCCGGTGTCGGGTCGTCGTCGCCGCATGCTGCGGCCACCAGCGTGAAGGTCAGTACGACTGCCAAGAGTCGCCAGACGATCCGTCCACTACTCGATCCACTCATGTTTCCTCCTCTATGAGGTCCCTCCGGGACGAACGGTTCTGGAGCGACTGCGGACGGGCCGCAGGGATGATCGTTCCAGATCGTTGCAATTTTTGTGATGGATTTAGATTATCGGTCTTCGGACCGCGCCTTGTCAAGTCCTCGGGCCTAGTCCCACGCCTAGACCCGCCACTGGATGTGCTTCACCTCGAGGAACTCGCGCATGCCCCACTCGCCCAGCTCGCGGCCCACGCCAGAGCGTCCGTAGCCGCCGAAGGGGGCGTCGGGACGCATCCCCCCGCCGCCGTTGATCCACACGGTCCCGGCCCGTATCTGCTGGGCGATGTGCCGAGCCTGCTGGGGATCGTTGCACCACACGTTGGCGGCCAGCCCGAACGATGTGTCGTTGGCCAGCTCGACGGCCTCTTGAGTGGTGGAGAACGGCATCATCACTGCCACCGGCCCGAAGATCTCCTCCCGGACCGCCCGCGCGTCCCTCGCCAAGCCGCCCAGCAGCACCGGATTCACGAAGTAGCCCTTCTCCGGCAGCGGTTTGTCCGCTTCCATCAGCTTGGTGCCGCCCGACTCCACCGCTTCGGTGACGAAGCCCTCGACGCGGGCGCGGTGGTGGGGATCGATCATGGGACCAATGTTGGTGGCGGGATTCCATGGATCACCGACGACCATCGCGTCGAACCCCGCGGTGGACGCTTCAAGGAACTCGTCAACCTTGCTCTCGTGGACCAGCAGCCGGGACAGCGCCGCGCACCCCTGTCCTCCGTTGCGCGACCACCGCAGGTGCATGTCGACAGCGATCGCGCGGACATCCACGTCGGGCATGACGATGTTCGGCGACTTGCCACCGAGCTCCAGCGTCACCGGTGTGAGGCTCTCGGCCGCCTGCGCCATGACGCTCGCGCCCACGCCGTCGGAGCCCGTGAACGACACCCGGTCCACGCCGGGATGCGACGAGAGGCGGCGCCCCACGTCGGCGCCGCCCACGATCACATTGAACACCCCGTCGGGAAGGCCCGACTCCCGGATTAGCTCCCCCAGAAAGAGCGTCGTCAGCGGAGTGCGCGGCGACGGCAGAAGCACCACGGGGCAGCCCGCGGCCAGCGCAGAACCGAACTTGAAGATGGCGAGGTTGAGGGGGAAGTTGTACCCGGCGATGGCGGCCACCACCCCGGCCGGCTCATACACCACATCGCTCATCGTGGGGTGGGGCTTGTCGTATGCGCCGAGATGCACCGTCCGGTCTGTCTTGGCCGCTTCGGCCGCCCAGCGCAGATGCTCGTCCACGGCCATCTTGACCTGCAGGTACGAGGCGAGCGACACGGGAGTGCCGACCTCGTTGACGATGGACGGCAACAGCCGGTCGGCCGCGCCCTCCAAGATGTCGGCGAGCCGGTGGATGTGCCGGCTTCTCTCCTCGCCCGAGAGCCGCGACCATGAGTCGAAGGCGTCCCGGGCCGCCGCGACTGCCGCGTCTACCTGGTCGATGGACGCGGCGCCCACCTGCGCGAGCACCTCCTCGGTTGCGGGGTTGACGACGTCCCACACATCGCCGACAGGAGCGACCGGCGCACCGCCGATCAGCAGGTCACGGGTCTGCGGCACCCAATGGCGGATGGCCTCGTACGTACTGTCGGCCATGGCCGTCGCTCCCCTTCGGTGCAGCCGCGCGTCACCGGGCGGTGTAGCCGCCGTCCACCGGCAGCGTGACCCCGGTGACGAAGCTGGACGCGTCGCTGGCCAAGAACAGGGCCACCTCTGCGATCTCTTCGGGCTGGCTCGGCCGGCGCAAGGGCACATCGCGCTCAAGGAACTCTCTCATGAGGGGCTTGACATCGGTGCCGGGCTCCCGCCCGAAGAACAGAGGCAGCATGGGGGTGTCGACGGGGCCGGGGCAGATGACGTTGCAGCGGACCTTGGGGGCCAGCGCCAGCGCCACCGACTTGCCGAACGTCACCAGAGCCCCCTTCGTGAGCGCGTACAGCGGCGAGAAGGGCGAGCCGACGATCCCGGAGGTGGACGCGGTCAGGATCACCGACGCGTTGCCCGACGCCTCCAGCAGCGGCACTGCCTTGGCCACGGTGAAGAACGCCGACTTCATGTTGACGGCCGCGGTCTCGTCGTAGTCGGCCTCGCTAATGTCGAGCCCGGCCGGGCCCGGGATGCCGGCGTGGGCGTAGAGCACGTCGAGCTTGCCGTGCTGCGAGTCCACCTCGGTCATCAGGGCTCCTATCTGATCGACCTGGGTGACGTCCAACCTGAAGGCGGTGGCCGACCCTCCGGCCGCCTCACAGAGCTCTACGGTCTCGGCCGCGGCGTCTCCGCGTATGTCGGCCACCACGACGGCGGCGCCCTCCTGAGCCATGCGAACCGCGGCGGCCCGCCCCATCCCCGAGCCGGACGCGGTGATGACCGCCACCCTTCCGTCCAGTGCTCCCAAGCCAGACCTCCTAGTGGGTGAGCGCGGCCGCCGTGCAATATTCGTCAATTTCTCGTCGACGGGAATCTAGCGTGATTATTCTGAGGGATCGAGCCGTGTGCGATACAGTGACCTCACGTCCGCGTAGCAGGATCTCTCAAGCACAAGCACTTGCAGCGCTGTCGCATCGAGGCAGTAACAGATGACAACTACTAACTCATCGCCCGCATCGCCGCGACCCACTGGGCAGCAGCGCCGCCGTGCGACCAAGGTTGCTACCTCGGTCGCACGCGAGATCCTCCACGACATCGTCGACCGCGGCCTCGCGCCGGGCTCCAAGCTGCCGTCGGAAGTCGAGATGGCGCAGTCGCTGGACGTGGCCCGGGCTTCGCTGCGCGAGGGCTTGCGGATCCTTGAGGTCTACGGGCTGATCACCATCAAGCCCGGTCCGGGCGGCGGGCCGATCGTCGCCCCCATCAGCAGCGACGATCTCGGCCAGACGCTCACGTTCTTCCTGCAAGCGTCAGGAACCACGTTCCGCGAAGTCATGGAGGCTCGGCTGATCCTCGAGCCGATGATGGCCCGGCAGGCCGCCGAGCGCGGTGATCCGGCCGTGCGTGCCGCGCTGCAAGACGCCATAGACCGATCCAGCGGGGTGCTCGACGAGGACGACCATCAACACCTCGACATCGCAACCAGCTTCCATGAGATCGTCAGCGGCGCCTCCGGCAACAGCGTGCTCGACCTTCTCACCCGCTCCCTCAAGGACATCTACGCCGCACGAGTCCGCTCAGGCGTGCACGAACCCGGCGAGCGGGCCAAGATCCTGCACGATCACCAGGCAGTGGCCGAGGCCATCATCTCCGGCGACGGCGACCGCGCCGAGAAGCTGATGCGCGAGCACATGGAAGAATTCGTCGCTCTATTCGAGCAGCGCTTCACCGGCTTCATGGACGAAAAAATCGACTGGTTCTGATCACTCGCCCGTCAGTGCAGCTTCGATGCGATGACGCCGGCGGCTTCCAACTCGGCCAGCCGTTCATTCGAGATCCCGAGCAGGTCCCCCAGAACCTCGGCGTTGTGCTCGCCCAGCGCGGCCGCCTGATAGTCGTCATCGGGCAGAGGATCGCTGCTCTTTATCGGGAAGCCGGGGATGGCCACCGGCCCGGCGAGCCGGTCCTCGACAATGCGCACCATGTTGCGTTCGACGAAATGCGGATGCTCAAGGATCTCACGCGGCGTGAGCACCGGCCCGGCAGGGACTCGGGCCGCCACTAGCGCGTCGAGCACTTCGGCGTCGGTGGCGAAGGTCGCCATCCAGGCCTCGATGATCTCGGTCAGCTCGTCGCGATTCTTGATGCGGTCGGGGTCGGACTCGAAGCGGGCATCGTCGGCCAGGGCCGGATCCCCCAGCGCGGCCCACAGGTTCTTTATCTGCCACTCGATGCACAAGATGATGATCCATCCCTCGGGACCCCGGAACGCGCCCGCCGGTGACAGCGTCGGGAAGTGCCGGCCCCGACGGATCGGCTCGGGCCCGTCGGGGTCCATGGAGACGGTGTGGATGGTCATGTCGTGGAAGGGCAGCAGGGCATCGGCCATGGAGATGTCCAGGTGCGTCCCTCGGCCGGTGCGCTCCCGATGAAAGGGAGCATGGCCGACGCTCGTCTCCGGTCACGCTCAAGCAATCTACTCAAACGAATGTCATTGATTGATCTAGTCTCGTCGGCGGCAGGCCCCGGCGGGAGGAGACAGACATGAGCGACGTGGTCGTCGATCGCCGTGACAAGGTGCTGTGGCTGCGGCTGAACCGGCCCGAGCGGATGAACGCCTACGACCGGACAACGATCGACGAGCTGATCGCCGGCTTGCGCGAGCATGTCGACGCGCGGGTGGTGGTAATCACCGGCACGGGACGGGCGTTCTGCGCGGGCGGCTACGTGGCCAACCTGGCCGAGCCGGATTTCTGGGAGCTGCGGTCGATGTTCACCGGCAGCCTCGAGCTCTTCGACGCCATCCGCAACGCACCCATGCCGGTGATCGCGGCCGTCAATGGTGCCGCGTTCGGTGGCGGCAACGAGCTGGTGGTGTGCTGCGACCTCGCCATCGCGGCCGAGAGCGCGCAGCTCGGGCAGACCGGGGTGAAGGTGGGCAGCGCCCCCGTGCTGGGCGGCACGAACCTTCTCGCCATGACCGTGGGCGAGAAGCGGGCCAAGGAGGTCTCGTTCCTGTGCCGCAAGTACGAAGCGCAGGAGGCCATGGATCTGGGCTGGATCAACAAGGTCGTCGGTGACGACGAGCTAGAAGCGGAGGTCGAGCGTTGGTGCGAGGAGATCATCGCCATGAGCCCCCGCTACATGGAGGTGGCCAAGGCGAGCTCGAACGTCATGTACAACCAGATGCGCGACAACATGGTCCAGGGCCTAAGCGCCCTCATCCAGGCCATCGGCTCCCCGGACATGAAGGAGGGCGCCTCCGCCTTCATGGAGAAGCGCCGGCCCCAATTCCCCCCGCGCGACACGATGTGAGCGCGGCTGCGGACACCACGTTGGCCCCCTCGGCAACCAGGCTCCGGGCGATGGCCGCGCCGAGGCCCCGGCTGGCCCCGGTGACGACGACGCCGAACCCGCCGATCCCGAGGTCCATCAGTCGACCTCGCGGGTGAGCCGGGCCGCGATCCCCAGCCTCAGCACCTCGGATGCTCCCTCGTACACCCGCATGGGCCGGGCCTGACGGTAGTACTTCTCGATCTTCGAGCCCCGGATCAGGCCCCACCGGCCCATGCACTGCACACACCGGTCGACCACGCGCGCCGCGGCCTCGGTGGCGTGCAGCTTGGCCAGCGAGCTGCGATCGACGGTGTCCGCCGGGTCCCGCGACGCTGCGACCGCAGTCTGGTAGGTGAGCAGCCGGGCCGACTCCAGGTCGGCCCACGAATCGGCCAGCATGGCCGCCACCGGGCCCAGGCGGGCCAGCGGGCGGCCGAACTGCTCGCGCGTCCGGGTGTGGCGGACCGCCTCCTCGAGTGCCCCCTCCATGAGACCGACGGCCGCGCCCGCCACCGAGATGCGGAACACGGCCAACGTCGCGAGCACGTGCCGGAAGGCCGCGCCGGGCTCGCCCAGCCGGGCCTCCGACGGCAACACGACACCGTCGAAGGTCACATCGCCGAGCACGTGGGGCGCGATGATCTCCGGTGAGGGCGAGGTCTCCAGACCGGCCGCGTCGGCGGGCACCAGCACCAGCGAGTAGCCGTCGCCCTCCTTGACCATCGTGGTGTAGAAGGCGGCGACCCCGGCGTTGGAGATGAACGACTTGGCCCCGTTGATCACCAGATCGCCGCCGCGCTCTGTGGCGGTGGTGGTGATGCCCTTGAGGTCGGAGCCGGCCACCGGCTCGGTGAGGGCCAGCGCGGCGATGGCCTCGCAGTTCGCCACTCGGGGAAGCCAATGGGCCCGCTGCTCGTCGGTGCCAGCTCGGGCGATGGCGTAGCTGCCGATCCCCTGTAGCGCGAACAGGGCGTCGAGATGCGCGGATGTCTTCATCAGCGCCTCGCGGGCCAGGCAGACCGCCAGCGGGTCGACCTGCTCGAACCGGCCGCCGTAGGCAGCCGGCACCATGAGCTCGCCCAGTGCGCTGGCCCGCAGCGCCTCGGCGATCCCGGGATGCAGCGTCGAGCTCTCGTCGGCCTCCAATGCCATGTCCTCGACGCTGGCCGCCAGCGCCCGGGCCTCGCTCACCACGCCCCGGTGGCTCTCCGGCAGGTCGATCAGATCATGGAGCATCTCTCTATATTATTGTAAGGAAGTGCTCTCAGACGACCGGAGGAAGGGTGCAGCTCAGGCCTGCCGGCAGCTGCATCCGACCCGCTCAACCGTCGCCGCACCGCCAGGGACGGCGTAGAGTGCCGGCCCGAACCTACCGGGATCTCCGTTCGACGTTTACAGACCGGGGGACTTGGACGACGCCGCACGTGCTGCGGCACAGGGCGGAGACCCACGGCGGGGCGGTGTACCTCGACTGCCCCGAGGAGGGCCGGTGCTGGACCTACGCCGAGATCCACGACGCCGCGGCCCGGGTGGCGGCCACGCTGGCCTCCTCGGGCGGCGCTGCTGGCGAGCGGCTGCTGGTCATGCTGCCAAACTCTTCGATGTTCATCCGCACCTGGCTGGGCTCGGCGCTGGCCGGCATGGTCGAGGTCCCGATCAACACCGCCTACCGGGGCCAGTTCCTGGAGCATCAGGCCTCGACGGTGAAGCCCAAGCTGGCCGTGATCGACGGCTCCTACGCCGAACGCTTCGTCGAGTCGAAACACGCCTGCTCCTCGATCGAGCGGTTCTGGGTGGCGGGCCCCGACACCGCTGCCGGCATCGCAGTGCTGCGCGAAGCAGGCTGGCAAGCCGAGCCGTGGGACGCCCTGGAGGCGTCGAGTCCAGGCGAGCCTGTCGACGTCTCCCCGCGCGATCTGGCATCGATCTTCTTCACGTCGGGGACGACCGGACCCTCCAAGGGCGTGATGATGCCCCAGGCCCAGATGTATTTCTTTGCCGACGAATGCGTGTCGCTCACCCGCCTCACCGACGCCGACACCTACATGGTGACCACGCCGCTGTTCCACGGCAACGCCCAGTTCCTGGCCGCCTATCCGGCTCTCGTCGCCGGGGCCCGCTTTGTGCTCCACAGCCGGTTCTCGGCCAGCCGCTGGATCGACCAGGTTCGGGCTTCGAGGGCGACGGTCACCAACTTCCTCGGCGTGATGATGGACTTCGTCTTCAAGCAGGAGCCCCGGCCAGACGATGCCGACAACGATCTGCGCTGCATCTTCGCCGCCCCCACCGCCTACTCGATCCTCGACGAGTTCAAGGCCCGCTTCGGGGTGGAGGCCTTCGTGGAGGTGTTCGGCCTGACCGAGACCTCGATGCCGATCCTGTCGCCCTACGGCGAGGATCGCCCGCCGGGCGCGGCCGGACTCGCCGTCGAGGACTGGTTCGAGGTCCGGCTGGTGGACCCCGACACCGACGAGGAGGTGGCCGTGGGCGAGCTCGGCGAGTTGGCCATCCGAACCAAGGTCCCGTGGACGTGCTCGATGGGCTATTACGCCATGTCGGAGGTGACGGCCGAGGCCTGGCGCAACCTCTGGTTCCACACCGGCGACGGCCTGCGCCGCGACGCCGAGGGCTGGTACTACTTCGTGGACCGCTTCAAGGACGCCCTGCGTCGGCGGGGCGAGAACATCTCCTCCTACGAGGTGGAGCAGGCCCTGCTCGGCCACCCGGCGGTCACCGAGTGCGCGGTGGTGGCAGTCAAGGCCGACATCGAGGCCGGCGAGGACGAGGTGATGGCCTGGCTGGTCGCCTCCGAACCCACAGACCCAGCGGAGTTGTGGGCCTGGGCCGAGACCCGCATGCCATCGTTCGCAGTGCCCCGCTACCTCGAGTTTGTCGATGAGCTCCCCAAGACGCCGTCGGAGCGGGTACAAAAGGTCAAGCTCCGCGAGCGGGGCGTGACAGCCACCACGCACGACCGCGAGTCAGCCCGGCAGCAGCGCAAAATCTAGCCTAATCATTGGACAAATCTTGAGGCGTCGGTAGTCTCGCGGCGGCGCAACGGCTGAAAGGGAGCGGATGGACTTCGAATGGTCGCCCCTCGCGGAGGAAATCCGGCACAGGATCGGCCGGCTGTGCGCGCGCTTCGGCGATGAGTGCTGGGAGGTGAAGGACCGCAACCGCGAGTTCCCCTGGGGCAGCTACGTCATGGGCCTCCCGAGGTCGTACTGAAGTGACCGAACGGCACCCTCCGAAGCCGGCGCTCGACCGCCAGCTTCTTGAGAAGTTCTTCAACCCGCGCTCGGTCGCCATCATCGGCGCCTCGACGAACACGGCCGCCATGGCCGGCCGGGTCTGGGTGAACCTCGATCGCAGCGGGTACCAGGGCCGGATGCACCTCGTCAACCCCAACCGCGACCGCATCGGGGACCACCGGTCCTACCCGAGCCTGGCCGATGTCGACGACGACCTCGACGCGGCCGTCGTCGTGGTGCCGGCCCGGCTGGTGCCCGAGGCAGTCGAGCAGTGCGCTAACCGGGGGATCCCCGCCATTACCGTCTGTGCGGCCGGGTTCAGCGAGCTCGGCGAGGACGGTACCCAGCTCCAGCGCGAGTTCGCGGCGACAGCCGCCGCGGCCGGGGGCCGGATGATCGGACCGAACTGCATCGGAGTCCTCAACGTCGCCGACGGCTACGTGCCCGTTCCCACCTACAACATCACCTACCGGCACACCCCGGGCACAGTGACCCTGGTCAGCCATTCGGGCGGCATGGCGGTGAACCTCTTCAACCGGGCCCAGGGCCGGGACATCGGAGTCCGTGCCCTCGTCACGCTCGGCAACGAAGCCGACATCGACATGGCCGAGATGGTCGACGCCCTCGTCGACGACGAGAAGACCCAGGTGATAACCCTCTTCATGGAGCACATCGGTGACGGCGACCGGTTCCTGCGGGCAGCCCGGCGGGCTCACGCGGCCAGCAAGCCGATCGTGGCCCTCAAAGTGGGCCATTCACCCGTCGGACGCCGCGCAGTCGAGAGCCACACGGGAGCCTTGGCCGGCGAGCCGGAGGTCTACTCGGGGGTGCTGCGCCAAGCCGGGGTCATCGAGGCGACAAGCCTCGACGAGCTGCTGAATACCTCTCATCTGCTGGCCACGATGCCCCGGCCGGTGGGGCGCCGCGTCGGAGTCTTCACGGTGAGCGGAGGAGAGGCGTCGTACTTCGCCGACCGGGCTACGCCCAAGGGACTCGAGTTCCCCATGCCGACGCACCAGACCATGGCCCGGCTGCGCGAGCTCATGCGTTTCGCGGTGCCGGGCAATCCCTTCGACGCGACCGGCCAGATCATCGGGGACCCCGAATACGTCCGCTCCGTCGTTGACACGTTCTGCCGCGACGAGCACTTCGACGCGCTCGCCGTCGTCACGGCCACATGGGGCGCCCACGACGCGGACCAGCTCCTGCCGTCGCTCATCGCCGCGGCCGAGACCTCGCCCAAGCCTGCTGTCTTCTGCTCATGGTCGGCACGGAACCTCACAGAGCGCTCTCATGAACTGCTCGACGAGGCCAAGGTGCCCGTGTACGAGACGTCGGACGAGGGCGTCGATGCCCTCGCCGGCCTGATGCGCTGGCATCACGACACCGCTCACGTTGGGCCCGCCGAGCGACGGCGAGAGCCCGCGACAGACCGGCCCGCCATCGGTGGAACCCTCGACGAGCATCGGTCGAAGCGCCTCCTCGCCGACGCAGGAGTTCCGGTCGTCGACGAGGTCGTGGTGCACGGGGCTTGCGCCGCGTCAGAGGCGGTCGCCCGCTATGGCGGCGACGCCGTCGTGAAGCTCCTCACGCCAGAGGTCGTCCACAAGGCCGAGCTCGGGTTGGTCAGGGTCGGCGTCGACACTCACGAGATTGAGGCGGTCATCGAGGAACTCGACGCCACTGCCGTCGCGCACGGCCTCAGGCGCGACGGCTATCTCGTAGCACGCCGGCACCGGGGGGTGGAGATGATCGTCGGCGGCACCGTGGACCCGACCTTCGGCCCCGTGCTGATGGTCGGTATCGGAGGCGTGCTCACCGAGCACGAGCGCGATGTCCGGTTCCTGGCCTGTCCCGTGACCCCGGCCGAGGTCGACGCGGCGCTACGCAGCCTGCGGTTGTGGCCCGTGCTCGCAGGGCTGAGGGGGGCGAAACCCGATGTCCAGAGCTTCGCGGAAGTCGTTTCAGCGGTCAGCGTGTTCATCGATGCGGGCCGCGATTGGCTGGAGGCGTTGGATCTCAATCCGGTCATCGTCGACGAGTCGGGGGCCGTCGCAGTCGACGCCACCGTCGTCGTTAACGAGGGAAGTCACTCATGAAGCCGTACCGGTCGGTGCTGTTCATGCCCGGACATCGGCCCGAGCTGGTGGCCAAGGGCATCGCCTCAGGAGCGGACGCCATTGTGCTCGACCTGGAGGACGCGGTGCCCGACGCCGACAAGGTCGCGGCCCGCAGCGTCGTCGCGGAGTCGATCGACCGGGTGCGGGCCGACGGTCACAATGTCGGCCTGTTCGTCAGGCCCAACGGCCTGGCCACCAAGACGGCCGGCTCCGACCTGGCCGCAGTCGTCAGGCCTGGCCTCGACGGCATCTTCCCGCCCAAGGTCGACTCTGCCGCCGACGTCCACCGCTTCGAGGCGCTGCTTGAGCACGCCGAGCATGTGGGCGGGGCCGAGGGCCTCGAGATGATCGTGCCGACCGAGACCGCTCTGGCCTTCCAGAACGCGCCGGAGATCGCGGCCGCGTCTCCCCGCATCGCAGCGATGATCGGCGCCACCGCCCGCCACGCCGACGTGGTCCGAGCGGTTGGGTTCGAATGGTCGCCCGAAGGCTTCGAGAGCCTCTACATCCGCAGCCGGGTCCTGATCGCGTGCCGGGCCAGCGGCGTCCATCCGCTGACCGGGCTGTGGGAGGACGTGCGGGACCTCGAAGGGCTCGGCGCCTTCGCCGTTCAGGGCCGGGCCCTGGGGTTCAGGGGAATGATCGTCATCCATCCCAGCCACGTCGGTGTCGTGAACGAGGCTTTCACCCCGACCGCGGCCGAGGTCGGCTTCTACCGGGGGTTGATAGCGGCCTTCGAGGACGCCGAGGCCGAGGGCCGGGCCGCCCTCGTCTACGAGCGGCGCCACATCGACATCGCTCACGTGACCACGGCGAGACAGTGGCTGGCCGTAGCCGACGCCCTCGGCATCTACGACTGACGGAGAGACGACGACCCTCGACAAGCGGCTGTCCAAGAGCCGCGACGACGCCGGCATCGCGTGGTTCGAGCACCGCGGCTACAACCAACGCGACGAGGTGGTGATGCCGGTCAACGGGTCGGGATGCTGATGCTCAAGCCGAAGAAGGGCGGAGAGTAGAGCCGAACCGGGCTGGATCGTGCCCGTTGCCTGCGGCTAGCCCGCCCTCCGAACAACTGCATGGCCATCTCGCACGAGCTTGGCGATCGAGCGGTTCTCGCTGAGGTGCTCCCCTACTCCGACGACCAACTCCTGGCCGACCGCACCGGCCAGCTTCTCCAACGTCTCCAGAGTCGGTCGAGTCCCGCCGCCCTCCATGCGCGAGATCGCGGACTGAGTGGTGCCCATACGCTCAGCCAACTCGGCCTGAGTCAGACCGGCCTCGGCCCGGAGGCGGTGCACAAGCTCTCGGAACTCGCTGATGCGGGCCTCGTCCTCATAGGCGCGCTGCGCGACCTCGGATCTTGGCTTCTTGATGTCCTTCCATTTCGTTCGTTCAACCATCGTCGTCATCGAGGGCGAGGTACCAATCTCGAACCTCGGGCTCAAGTTCGACCTCTCCCCAGATCATAGCACTCATGCTATGCCTTCTTCCTCCCGGACTCGGGGGTCAGACAACCGAGATCGCTCTGGTCGGGCAGGACTCGACGGCCTTGTGGACCCTGTCCTCGGGATCGGAGCCGGCGTCGGTAACGAGGACTTGGCAGAGCCCGGCGTCGGAGACCTCGAACACGTCGGGAGCAAGCATCTCGCAGGAGCCGCTCCCGATGCACTTGTCGAGGTCTACTTTGATCTTCACCGGTACTCATCTCTGATCTCGGGGTTCGGCGGCAGTGGCGCGCCCACCTTCACGCTGCGAGGATACGGCGATGCAGGACCGCAAGATCGCGATGGTGACTGGATCTGGCACTGGACTCGGGAAAGCCGCGGCGTTGGCTCTGGCCCGCGAGGGCTGGCATGTCGTGGCTGTTGGGAGACGAGCACATCTCCTGGCCGAAACGGCCGAGGAGTGCGACCGTCTGGGTGGGTCCGGCTCGGCCATCGCCGCCGACGTGAGCGACCCGGCTTCGGTCGCGGCGCTCTTCGAGCAGGTGCGCGCCGATCACGGCCGCCTCGATCTGCTGTTCAACAATGCGGGCACGGTCGCGCCGCCGGTACCGATCGACGAGCTCGAGGTCGAGCATTGGCAGAGCGTGGTGGACGTGAACCTCACCGGTTCGTTCCTCTGTGCCCGGCACGCGTTCCGGTTGATGAAGGCGCAGGACCCCGCGGGTGGGCGGATCATCAACAACGGGTCGATCTCGGCCCATGTGCCCAGGCCCAACAGCGCCCCGTACACGGCCACGAAACATGCGATCACCGGGCTGACCAAGTCACTGTCGCTCGACGGCAGGCACTTCGGCATCACCTGTGGTCAGATCGACATCGGCAACGCCCTGACCCCTCTGACAGCCCGCTTCCACGAGGGTGTGCCCCAGCCCGACGGCAGCATCAGGCCCGAACCCACCATGGACCCGGCCGATGCCGGCCGCGCCGTGGCCTACATGGCCGGCCTGCCTGCGGACACGAACGTGCTGACGATGACCGTGATGGCCAACGGCATGCCCCTAGTAGGCCGCGGCTGACGATGACCGTGATGGCCAACGGCATGCCCCTAGTAGGCCGCGGCTGACGCTGACCGTGATGGCCAACGGCATGCCCCCAGTAGGCCGCGGCTGACGCTGATGCGCGTCCTCATTACCGGCGGCGCGGGCATGCTCGGCCGCAAGCTGACCCGGCGGCTCCTCGACCGGGGCCATCTCCGCGGCGAGTGGATCGACGCCATCGATCTCGTCGACCTGGTCGCGGCCCCGGTCGACTCTGAGGTGTGCGCGGCCCATGCGGCCGACCTCTCCCACCCCGGCGCCGCCGAAGCGTTCATATCGCTCGGACCCAAGGTGGTGTTCCACCTCGCGGGCGTGGTCTCCGGAGAGGCGGAAGCCGACTTCGACAAGGGCATGCGGGTGAATCTCGACGGCACCCGGCAGCTGTTCGATGCCATCCGGCTCGCACCGGACGCACCCCGCGTGGTCTATACCTCGTCCATCGCAGTCTTCGGCGCACCGTTCCCCGATTCGATCCCCGACGACTTCCATCCCGCGCCGCTCACCTCCTACGGCACGCAGAAGCTGATCGGAGAGGCGTTGCTAGCCGACTACAGCCGCCGCGGGTTCTTCGACGGCGTCGGGATCCGGCTCCCGACCGTCAGCGTGCGCCCCGGCGCGCCCAATGCGGCCGCCTCGAGCTTCTTCTCGGGCATCATCCGCGAGCCGCTCGCCGGCCAAGAGGCGACGCTGCCCGTCTCGCGCGACGTGCGCCACCCTCACGCAAGCCCCCGCGCCGCCATCGGGTTCCTGGTTCATGCCGCCGAGCTGGACACCTCGCGGCTGGGACCCCGCCGGAACCTCACCATGCCGGGCGTGTCCGTCACCGTGGGCGAACAGATCGAGGCGCTCGGGCGCGTGGGCGGCCCCGACGTCGCGGGGCTGATAACCGAGGCGGCCGATCCTGCGGTCGCCGCGATCGTTGCCGGATGGCCCCAGCGTTTCGCAGCCGCACGTGCGATCGACCTCGGGTTCGAGGCCGACGGCAGCTACGACGACATCATCCGCGCCTATGTCGAGGACGACCTGAGAGACCGCGCGGCTACGTGAACACCCTCGCGCCCAAGCATCTTGTTTCCCGCTCTTGTTCGCTGCGCTCACGGGCCGCTCGGGCCTACTCGACCGAAATTAGTAGAGAAACTCGTCATATAGGAGCAATACTCGTACAGATTTGAGGCGAGCGTGACATAGGGCTACTCACGGGCCGCTCGGGCCACGGCCTCGCTCAGCGCCTTGCGAAGCTCTCGTGAGATGCGCCCTATCCGCTCGGCCCCAAGGCAAGCCACTGTAAGCCCAGTGCTAACGTGCGCGCCCGCGACCCGACGCCCGACCGGTGGGCGCGATCGAACGGAGTAGCACCATGTCAGCGGTGGTTCAGGTCTACGACGACGCTCTGTTGGCCGTGGTCGATCCTGCGGCCGAGCTCGGACGGCTCGGTGGCGGCTGCACGTGGACGGAGGGACCGGTGTACATGCCGGACTCAGAGATGGTGCTGTGCAGCGACATCCCCAACAATCGCATCATGTGCTGGTCGGCCGCGGGCGGCTTCTCGGTGTATCGCACGGGCGTCGAGTTCACCAACGGCCACACGCTCGACCTCGAGGGTCGCCTCGTCTCGTGCTCTCACGGCAACCGGCGGATCGAGCGCACCGAGCACGACGGATCGATCGTCACCGTCGTCGACCGCTACCAGGGCCGGCGCCTCAACTCGCCCAACGACCTCGTCGTGAAGTCCGACGGCACCATCTGGTTCAGCGATCCTCCCTACGGGATCGCCAGCGACCACGAGGGTCACAAGGCAGACCGTGAGATGCGCCATTGCTACGTGTTCAGATTCGACCCGGACGACGGCAGCCTCGTCGCGGTCACCGACGTGATCGAGGAGCCGAACGGCCTCGCCTTCTCCCCCGACGAGTCGCTGCTCTACGTGAGCGACACGTCGGCTGCCTTCCGCGAGGATGGCTCGGGGAACCACCACATCATGTGCTTCGACGTGATCGGGGGCCGGGCCCTCGACAACCCTCGCCTGTTCGCGGAGGTGGCGCCTGGCCTGTCAGACGGGTTCCGGGTCACCACCGCGGGGCACGTTCTCACCAGCGCCGAGGACGGCATCCACATCTACTCGCCCGACGCGACCCTGCTCGGCAAGATCCTGACGCCGGAGAAGGTGTCCAACTGCGCCTTCGGCGGGCCTGGGGGCACGCGGCTGTTCATCACCGCGTCGTCTTCGCTGTACGCCATCGACGTGAAGCTCGGGTGCGCCGAGAGAGGCGCCGCCCTCAACTGACAGCCCGGCCCAGCGCACAGCCGGACCTAGTCGAGTGCCGGTTCTCGCTGAGCGCCGGGATTGGCTGAGCGCCGTTCTCGCTGAGTGCGGTTCTCGCTGAGCGCCGTTCTGGCTGAGCGCCGTTCTCGCTGAGCGCCGGGCTCAGGCAACCATGACCCGGGCGTTGCGACTGTCGGAGTGCAGCAACCCGTCCGGTAGCCCGAAGGCGGAGTCCTCGGTCCACACCCAGACACGCCACATGTTGCGGTCGATGTCGGTGTACGCCTCGCGTCCGTGGAACAGCCGGTAGTTGTCGACGACGTACGCCTCGCCGGGATACAGCTTGAAGTGCGGGATGTGGTCGGTGGCCTCGTAGATGGTCTCCCGCCACTTCACGAGCATCTCTTGATCGCGCACCGGGTCGGTGCTGTCGTCGCGGGGCCGCTGGTCTATCTCGTTGGCCATCAACAGCATTTTGCGGCCCTTGGGGCTGGTCTTGACGATCGTGCTGGTGGAGGGCTGCATGCCGGCCTCGGTCTGGTTGATGCGCACCGTGCGCAGCGCCTGCGGTATCCAACCCACCTCGGGATCCTCAGCCATCACTTCGAGCATCTTGTAGCCGTCGACGAGGAACGACTCGCCGCCCTCCTCGCTGTGCTTGTTGCACAGCAGCAGGATGTAGTCGGGGTACTTGTCGCCGTAGGCGTACCCGTCGCTGTGGCACTTCGAGCGGGTCTCGTAGGTCAGGCCCATCGGTCGCCGATCCTTGTCGCCCCCCTCGTTCACAATGGCTGCCGGCGGTACGGCCAGGAGCTTGTCCCCGAATACGGCCATCGCCGCCTGGCGGCCGTCCTCGGCCTCGCGGCCCAGCCCGGTCAGGATCGCAGCGCCGTACTGCTTGACGAGACGCAGCGCGTCTTGCGGGTCGGCGGTCCGCTGCGGGACTACTCCTACCTGGTCCAATCTCATCTTGTCCCCCTAGTTGCGTTGATTTCCCGTCGCCCAAGCGGCGACCGCGGCAGCCGAGGCCGCCTTCAATTCGTCGGGCGCTCCGCTCGCAACCACCGAGGCACCGGCGATCAAGGCCATGCGCTGGTCGTTGAATCCGAAGATGTCGCGACACAGCTGGTACTCGTCGAGCAGGCTGGACCCGAAGAGCAGCGAGTCATCCGCGTTCACGCTACACGGTGCTCCGGCGTCGAGCAGTGCTCCGAGCGGGTGATCGTCGTAGGACTCGGCCACCGACAGCAGCAGGTTCGATGTCGGGCACACATCGAGGCAGATGCCGTCGGACGCGAGCCTTTCGACCAGCGCCGGATCCTCGATTGCTCGAACCCCGTGCAGGATGCGGTTGGCTCCCAGCGTGTCGAGAGCGCCGATGACGCTCTCGGGCCCGACCAGCTCTCCGGCATGAGGCGTGGAGAGCAAGCCGCCGTTGCGGGCGATGGCGAACGCATCAGCGAACCTCTCGGGCGGCCCGACGGTTTCGTCGTTGTCGAGGCCGAGCGAGACCACCCCGGCGCCGGCGAACTTCACTGCCGCCCTGGCCGACTCGGTGGCGTTCGCGGGGTCGGCGGTGCGGTCGCAAGCGACCATGAATCCCACACCGATGCCGGTCGCCCGGGAAGCTTCCTCTCCCGCGCTGACGATGATCTCGATAACGGCCTCGACGCTGCCGAAGGTCGCGACGTGCACGTGGGGCTCAAATGACGGCTCGACCCAGACGGCGCCGTCGTTGGCCGCGTCCTCGACTACCTCGTGAACGAGCCGCGCCAAGTCCTCGGGCCGGCGCAGGACACCGCACGCGGCGATGTACATCGCCGAGAAGGCGGTGAAGTCGCCGTACCCGCTGGTGGACGGCACCTCCATGTCGTGCTGTTGCGCGAGATCTGCGAGCGTCGCCGGGCGCATGCACCCCTCGAGATGCGCATGCAGATGTGCTTTGGGCAGATCCCGAAGGCAGCGCACAGCGCTACCGCATGGTGGTCTTGCCGTCGAATGCGTCCTCGAGGATCGACAGGTCTATCAGGCCCTCGAATGGCGGCATCGGGTCGATGCCGATGGCCTGCAGCGCCGGATACATCTGAGACTCGACCAGATCGGGATCGATCCAGAACAGGCCCTTCTCGTCGGTCACCGGCCCATGGTGGAGCGGGATCTGCGTCTCGTTCTCCCTGGTCTGCTGGTTGAGGTTGAGGCCGAGGTCGACGCCGTACTTGTCCACCGCGAGGCCGGCCGCGTAGGCAGGGTCGTCCTCGTTCACTTCCCATCCCTTGATGAGCGCCCGCATGAACCGCACGAGGATGTCACGGGTCGTCTCGTCATTCACATAGGAGCGGGGCGCGAACATGACGTTGGAGTACAGCGGCAGACCGAGATCGTCCCATGTCGCCGTCACGAAGTCTTCGCCGTCGACGTATCCCTGCTCCTCGAGGATGAGCGGCTGGTTGGTGAGGAACGCCGAGTATGCCTCGCCCTGCCGCTCCATGAGGGGCTCGGGGGTGAACCCGGCCGGAATGAACTCGTAGTCGGTGTCGTCGAACCCGCCGAGCTTCAGGGCCGCCTTCACCAGCGCCTCGGCGCCCGGCTGGCCCAGGAACTTGACTCCGACGAGGTCTTCGGCGGTGAGGACGGGCCTGTCGGGCAAGGAGATGACTCCCTGCGGGGTCACCTGGAACTGCGTGCCGAACAGCACCCAGTCGTGTCCGCCCTCGGCCATGGCCTGGAAGATGCGGATCATGCTCGGATCCTGGCCTATGTGCGCCTCGCCGGACGCAACAACGACCGGTGGCGATGGCGCGTTCGGCCCGCCCTGGAGGAACGTCGCCTCGATGCCTTGCTCCTCGAAATAGCCGTTCTCGAGTGCTACCCAGATCCCGCCGAACTCGACGTTGTTGATCCATCCGTTGGCCTGAATGATCTGGTCGAGCTGCGCCGGCGCGTCCGACTCGGACGTACCGCTGCAGGCGGCCAAGAACGACGGTGCGAGAACGAGCCCAGTAGCACCGTAGCCCGTGTTTCGTAGGAATGTCCGTCTTGAGCTTGTAGTAGACATTAGGTCTATTTCTCCCATTATCTTATATTTGAGTTGTTCTGTCTTTTCTAATATTGATCCAATGTTTCAGATCAACCAGCGTTCATTCCCGGTCCGCTCCACGCGCTTGGCGAAGACGAAGAAGGCAACGCTGAGGATGGTGGCCACAATAGCCGCGCTCCACGCGGTGAGCATGTCCAGGTCGCCGACGGTGTCCTGGAAGACGTGCCCGAGCCCCTGGGTGCCCATGAGGAACTCGGCGATGAGCGCGGCCAGCACACAATCGGCAGCCGACAGCCGGAATGCGATGAGTCCGTTCGGGACGGCTGACGGCAGGGCCAGCCGGCGAAATACGGTCATCCGGCCCGCTCCGAGGGCCGCGAAGACGTCCGCGCTGCCCGGCGGTGTTGCTCGCAGGCCCGATGAGACGAAGACGAACGTCGGGAAGAACGAGATGGCGATGGTAATCACCAAGATGGTGCGCTGCTGGTAGCCGAAGACCCTGGCGAGGACGGGGATCATGGCCACGATCGGCACCGAGCGGATGATCACCGCGATCGGGGTGAACATGCCGCTGAGGGCCCGCGCGAACCACGACAGCGAGGCGAGTGTCACTCCCATCAGCGTGCCGCCCACGATGCCGGCGGCGGCCACCGTCAACGTCGAGATCGTCGGGTCGATGTATCGACCGGTGTTCGTGGTCAGCTCTTCGATCACCGAGCCCGGGCTCGGAATCACGAGGACGTTGACGTCGAACAACGTGACGTAGAGGTGCCACGTGAGTACGAGAATGACCACGCCCCAGTAGCGAGCGGCGAGGAACCCGATTCCGTGGAGGACAGCCCTGCCCGGATCCCGCCCTGCGTCGGGCACCAGCTCCGCGACGGTCGGTTGCTCCGACATCGACGACTCCTGGATCGTCGAGTGAGTTGTCATGGCTGCCTCACCGGAACCTGGTAACGACAAAGCGCTCGAGGGCGCCGAACAATGCGAAGGCGGCCATACTGACGAGCGCCGCGAGCAGGGCGGCGGCCCAGAGCTGCCTGATCTGGAAGTTCTGCATCGAGCTGACGATCAGGATCCCGATGCCCCGCGGGGCTCCGAACCACTCGCCGAGGATCGCTCCGAGCACGGCCGCGGGCGCGGCCAGCCGCAGCCCGTCCGAGAACGCGGGCAGGGCGGCGGGCATCTGGAGGCGGCGGAAGCGGGTCCGGCGGTCGGCCCCGAGCACCGCGAACACGTCGAGGTGCGCCCGGGAGGCTGCCTCGAATCCGGATACGCATGCGACGTACACCGGGAAGTAGGTGGCCAGCGCGGCGATCGCGGTCGGGGTGTTGGCGCGGCTCATAGCCACGATGAGCAGTGGGCCCAGCGCGATCAACGGGATCGCATGGACGGAGGCGGCGAAGCGATCGATCCCCTCCTTCAGCAGGGGTATCAACGTGCCGATGCCCGCCATCGCCACGGAGAACACCAAGCCGATGACGAAGCCCCGCCACGCCGACTGGAACGTGGCTCCTATTGCTCGCTGGAACAGCGACCGGCGGGAGGGATCGATGCCATACTCGATGACGTCGCTGATGGGCGGGAACGTGCGACCGCCGACGCCGGTCTGGCCGACAATCTCCCACGCGGCCATCAACACGCCGACGCCCACCGCGCCGAGCAGCAAGTTGCGGGCCCGCTCAGTCACCTGTCCTCGGGCTCTCTGTCCTCGGGCTCGGCGTCGAGCGATGCGGTCAACTCGTCGACGAGTGCATGAAACTCATGCGAGCGAAGCAGATCCGGCCCGCGGGGGCGCGGGAAGTCGACTTCTCGGACCATCTGGACCCGGCCGGGCCGGGCGCTCATCACCACGACCCGGTCGGCGAGGAACACCGCCTCGTCGACGGCGTGAGTCACAAGCATTGTGCTGATCTGGTCTCGGGTCCAGATGCGCTGCAGCTCGATGTTCAGGCGGCGCCTGGTGACGGCATCGAGTGCGCCGAACGGTTCGTCGAGCAGCAGTATCTCCGGCTCGAGGACCAGCGCTCGGGCGATCGATGTCCGCTGGCGCATGCCTCCGGAGAGCTGACGGGGCCGGGCCTTGGCGAAGTCGGCGAGGCCGACGAGCTCGAGGAGCTCCTGTATCCGCTCGTTGTCGACGGGCCTTCTGGCCACGTGGAACGGGATCGCGATGTTGGCGTGGACGGTGGCCCAGGGCAACAGCGCGTGGTCCTGGAAGGCCACGCCGAGGGCCTGCCGGTTGGCCACTGCCAGAGGGCTCCCGCCTCCGAGGGTGACCGTGCCCGATGTTGGCTCCTCCAGGCCGGCCGCGAGGCGCAGGACGGTGCTCTTGCCGCAACCGGACGGACCGAGCAGCGCCACGAATTCGCCCTGACCGACGTCGAAGGTCATCTTGTCGAGGGCTCGCACCGTCTCGCGACGCAGCGGGAAGTCCTTGACGACGTCCGTCAGGACAAGCTCGGAGCCCCCACGTTCTTTATGCCCATCGCGCGCCGTGGCCACCTGCTCCTCCGGCTAGTCCTCAATCTTCATCAAGCCGCGTCCTGTGAACTCCCCCCTTGGCGAGTCCACATGTGTCCCCCGAACCCACAACGATGTGCTCGCTGCACCCCTCGAGGACTAGCCGCGGACGGTACTCCCCCGGTGGACCCCGGTCAAAGATGAGTGCCGTCCCAGCATAGAACCAGATACAATCTGATTTTAGATCTAGTCTAGATTAAGCTATAGCGGCTGCGTGATCGAGGACGCCGAATGATCGAGAACGCCGAGCGGCTGCTCAGAGACCACGGGATACAGGTGACCGCCCAGCGGCTGGCCGTGTTGAGCGCCGTGTCCGCCCGTCCGCATGCCGCCGCCGATGACCTGGTCAACGATGTGCGCGCCAGCATCGGGGCGGTGTCTCGACAAGCGGTTTTCGACGCTTTGGGCGTGCTGGCCGAGAAGGGTCTGATCCGGCGCATCCAGCCGGCCCGGTCGGCGGCCCGCTACGAGGACCGGATCGACGACAACCATCACCATCTGGTGTGTCGCGACTGTGGCCGCATGGTCGATGTCGACTGCGCGGCGGGCTACCGGCCGTGCCTGGAAGTCGACGACGACTTCGGCTTCGCCATCGACGAGGCCGAGGTCATCTACTGGGGCATCTGCGGTGCCTGCCAGAAAGCGTCCGCCGCGGCCGGCCACGATCAATTGAGATCGACACCATCACTCCCCTAACAGCCAAGGAGCAGTCATGACCACCCAAGACACCAACCCTGCCCAAGCAGCGCCGGCCGCCAGGTGCCCCGTGTTGCATGAGGCGCCCGCCGCCATGGGCTCGCTGGCCAACCAGCACTGGTGGCCCGAGCAGCTGAACCTGAGGCCTCTCAACAAGAACTCGCCGCTGACCGATCCCATGGGCGGCTCCTTCGACTACGCGGAGGAGTTCAACAGCCTCGACCTCGCCGCGGTGAAGGCCGACATCGAGGAGGTGCTGACCACCTCACAGGACTGGTGGCCGGCCGACTACGGCCATTACGGGCCGCTGATGATCCGCATGGCGTGGCACAGCGCCGGCACCTACCGCATCCATGACGGGCGGGGCGGGGGCGGCTCGGGCACGCATCGCTTCGCGCCGCTCAACAGCTGGCCCGACAACGCCAACCTCGACAAGGCCCGCCGGGTACTTTGGCCGGTCAAGCAGAAGTACGGCCGCAAGATCTCATGGGCCGATCTGATGATCCTCACCGGGAACGTGGCGTTGGAGTCGATGGGCTTGGAGACGTTCGGTTTCGGCGGCGGCCGCACCGACGTGTGGGAGCCCGAGGAGGACATCTACTGGGGCCCCGAGACCGGCTGGCTCGACGATGAGCGCTACAGCGGCGACCGCGAGCTCGCCGACCCGCTCGGCGCGGTGCAGATGGGCCTGATCTATGTGAACCCCGAGGGGCCCAACGGAACGCCCGACCCACTCGCCGCGGCCCGCGACATCCGCGAGACGTTCGCCCGCATGGCCATGGACGACACCGAGACGGTTGCGCTGATCGCCGGGGGGCACACCTTCGGAAAGACCCACGGCGCGGCCGACGGCGACCAGTACGTCGGCCCCGAGCCCGAGGGCGCCAGCCTGGAGGAGCAGGGCCTGGGGTGGACGAGCACTTTCGGCACCGGCAAGGCGGGCGACGCCATCACCAGCGGGCTCGAGGGCGCCTGGACGCCCACCCCGGTGACCTGGGACAACACCTTCTTCGAGACCCTGTTCGGCTACGACTGGAAGCTGTCGAAGAGCCCGGCGGGCGCGTGGCAGTGGGTTCCCACCGATGCTGCCGCGGCCGGCACCGTGCCCGACGCTCACGATCCGTCGAAGCGGCACACGCCGGTGATGTTGACCACGGACCTGTCGCTGCGCATGGACCCCGCCTACGAGGCGATCTCGCGGCGCTTCCTGGAGAACCCCGACGAGTTCGCCGACGCCTTCGCCCGGGCCTGGTTCAAGCTCGTGCATCGCGACATGGGGCCGGTGGCGCGGTATCTGGGCCCGGAGGTCCCCGACGAGGAGCTGATCTGGCAGGATCCCGTTCCCGCCGTCGACCACGAGCTGGTCGACGACTCCGACGTTGCCGCGCTCAAGGCCAGGATCCTCGATTCCGGGCTCTCGGTGTCCCGGCTGGTGGCGACCGCCTGGGCGTCGGCGTCGACGTTCCGCGACAGCGACCTGCGCGCCGGGGCCAACGGCGCCCGCATCCGACTCGCCCCCCAGAAGGATTGGGAGGCCAACGACCCCGCTTCGCTGGCGGAAGCCCTGGCGGCCCTCGAAGGGGTCCAGGCCGAGTTCAACGGCTCCCAGAGCGGCGCCACGCGGGTGTCGCTCGCGGATCTGATCGTCCTGGGCGGGTGCGCCGCCGTGGAGGAGGCGGCCCGCCGCGCCGGCTGCGAGGTTGCGGTCCCGTTCGCGCCGGGACGCACCGACGCCTCGCTGGAGCAGACCGACGTCGAGTCGTTCGCTGTGCTGGAGCCGACCGCCGACGGGTTCCGCAACTACTGGCGGGCCGGTGACAAGCGCCGACCCGAGACGGTGCTGGTGGACCGGGCCAGCCTGCTGTCTCTGACGGCGCCGGAGATGACGGTGCTCGTCGGCGGCCTCCGTGCCCTGGGCACCAACTCGGCGGGCTCGTCGCTGGGTGTGCTCACCGACCGGGCCGGGACGCTGACCAACGACTTCTTCGTGAACCTGCTCGACATGGGCACGCAGTGGCGGGTGTCGGAGACCGAGCACGTCTACGAGGGCCGCGACGCCGGGACCGGCGCCCTCCAGTGGACGGCCACCGCGGTCGACCTCGTGTTCGGCTCGAACTCCCAGCTGCGAGCCATCGCCGAGGTCTACGGAGCCGACGACGCCCAGGAGAAGTTCGTGCACGACTTCGTGGCCGCATGGCACAAGGTCATGAACCTCGATCGGTTCGACCTGGCCTGACGCCAACGCGACATCTGAGGCGGGCCAGCCCCGCCGTGCGCCGGATGTTCCCGCTCGGCCGTAGGGGCTCCTCCGTCAACGAGGAGGCCAGCAGGGCGCGGGCATAGGGGTGCTGAGGACGGTTGAGCAGGGCCTCGGCCGGCTGCTGCTCCACGATCTCGCCCAAGGCGCGCACCGGATCCACTCCCGTGGTGCCGGTGGTCCCCAGCGCCGAGCACAGGAAGGCAGGCTCGAGTCCGGCCCGCCGGTCCCACGCGATCGCGGCCGCCAGCGTCGCGGGCCTCAGCGCGAACTCCGGGCCGGTGTCGAGCAGCCTGATGTGGTCGTAGCCGGCTACCCGGGCGCCCTTCTCGATGGAGGAATGGGCCTGGCTGGAGGCGTAGGCCACCATCTGCTCGATGCGCTAGCTCGGGTCGGAGCCTGATCGAACGACCATCGACCGATAGGAAGGCGTCAACGTCGAGGACTACGAGCGCTGGGTCCGCGAGCGGGACTACCCGTACGCCAGATCCTTCGGCTCGGGTGGCGACTTGAGATCTTCGCCTTGCGATTCACCACGCGGCGGGCCTACACCAGTGTGCCCAAGGGAACGGCGGCGATGCGGTCGCCGATGCGGAAGGCTGTGGCGCCTGGATGGACCACGAGCCCGGCGCGGAAGGACTCGCCGAGGCGGTCCCGCAGTGCCGCGAGGTGGCGGGTGTCGGTCGCGCTCACCGTGTGTGAGAGCTTCGACTCGAAGGCGAGGACGCTCCCGTCGGGCAGTTCGGCGATCAGGTCGATCTCGCGGTCGCCTCCGGCTGACCGCAGGTGACCGAACCGCCAGCCCAGCCCGAGCGCCTCGGCAGTCGCCCTGATCTGGCACACAACGGCGCTCTCGAAGAGTTCTCCGAGGCGCGTTCGGCGCCCGCTCAGCACCGAGGCTGTGTCGTGGTGGTCGGCGGCCGCGAGCGCAGGGTCGACCAGATGCCGTTTGGGCCGCTTGGTCAGCCGTTTCAGCCGGTTGTGAGACCAGCCGGGCAGTTCCTCGATCAGCCCGAGTCGGTTCAGCAGGTCGTGGTAGGTATCGCCGGTGGCTTTGGCCACCTCGGCGGCGTGGTGGATGGTGGCGTGCTCGGCAGTGGTGCCGACCGAGGCGCCGTAGGCGCGCACGTAGCGGCGGAGCTTGCTCACGTTGCGGAGCACCGAGACGATCTCGGCGAGGTCGCGCGACACGGAAAGGTCCAGGTAGGAGCGCAGCGCCTCCTGATGGTCCGCCGGAGCCATACCGAGGTACCCGGGCAGCCCCGACTCCACCGTGGGGGCCACCTGCTCGGCTTGCGAGAAGGGCGAGCGGGCGCCGCGGGCTGCGTCGATGCCGTGCTCCGCTAGGTCGGCCAAAGCGACGGAGGGTTCGGCGCCCCGCCTCTCCGAGAGCGTCATCGGCCGCAGGCGGACGGCAAGGATCCGGCCGGCGCCTGCATGTATGTCGGCTGTGATCGCTGTCCTCGCCGACCCGCTGAGGATGAATCGGCCCGGCGACCGATCGTCATCGATCATGCGCCGCACCGCGTCCCAAACGACCGGGACCCGCTGCCATTCGTCGATCAACACCGGCCTCGGCAACGACGCGCAGGCCGCTTCCGGGTCGTTGGCCACCATTTCGGCCGTCGGTGGATGGTCCAACCGCAGCGTCGTTGCCGCAAGCCGCTGCGCGGTGCTGGTCTTGCCCGCTCCCCGGATGCCCTCGACAAGACAGGCCGGATGGACTTCGAGCAGCCGCGCCAAGCGCCCGTCGATGTGCCGCTGCAGATATTTTATGCATAAAAGACTAACAGACAATCCACATTGTGGATGATCTCTTGTCCCCGGAGTTTCCCACCGCCTAGGTTTGCTGGCTCCTCTATCACCATGGCTCGGCTATTTCGTTGAAGCCAGAAAGAGCCAGCATCACGTCTGTTTCGGATCACTGGGACGCAGCTAGCATCCTGCCCGCAACGTTGATGGGTGGCTCATCAGACCGGCGCGCGGCCTAGACCGTTAGCCAGCCGTTTGGCTGTTCAGCGCCCGGTCGAGCGCGGCCATCTCGTCGCGGTGCCAGCGCTGGGAGGTGTCGGACTGGGGAACGAAGCTGGACGAGCCGTGGAACGCGCCCGGGTAAACGTGCAGTTCGCAGGGCACCTCGGCCCCTAGCAGCGCCTGGGCGTAGGCGATGTCCTCGTCGAGGAACATGTCGAGGCTGCCGACGGTGATGATGGCCGGCGGGAGCCCGCCGAGGTCGGTCGCCCGGGCCGGAGCGGCGTGGTACGGGACGTCGTCGGCGCCGTTGTTGGCGTCGAGGTAGGCGGACCAGCCCGCCGCGTTGGCGTCCCGGTTCCATAGCCGGCTGTCGTCGATCATGAAGCTGGACGGCGTGTCGTTGCGGTCGTCGAGCATCGGGAACCTCAGCAGCTGGAAGCAGGGGCTGACCTGCTTGCGATCGCGGGCCAGCAGGGCGAGCCCCGCGGCGAGGCCGCCGCCCGCGCTGGCACCGCCGACGGCGATGCGGGCTGTGTCCAGGCCGAATGCCTCGGCCTGTTCGAAGAACCACACGAGGCCGCAGTAGCAGTCCTCCAGCGGGGTCGGATACGGGAACTCGGGCGCCAGGCGATAGTCGACGGACGCCACCACCACGTCGAGGTCGGAGGCGATCGCCGCGCAGCTGGCGTCGTTCATGTCGACGCTTCCCAGCACCATGCCGCCGCCGTGGATCCAGTACAGGCCGGGACTGCGGTCGCGTCGCTGCTTGGGCCGGTAGACGCGGACGAGCACCTGATGGCCGTCGACAGCCTCGGCGTGATGGTCGGCGATCTCGACCGTGTCAGGAATCTCGGGCACGGGCAGGAGAGCCATGAGCTCGTCGAAGCTTGCCCGCGCCGCGGCCAGGTCGGAGAGGTCGAGCAGATCGCCGGGCAGCATCTCCAGCACCGCAAGGTGCTCGGCATCGAGGTGATCTTCGAGGTTGATGCTCATATCCCTACCTTCTCACCGGCGCCAGCGTGATGACCAACACTGCAACTGGATGCGCTCGCTGAGGATCTGGGCCAACCCATCGTGTCGATGTCGATCCGGGCACTGCCAGCGGAGTTCCCAGACGACATCGTGACGCTGGGCCGGATCCCGTACGAGGCCAGCGCCGATGCCGTCATGTACCGGCGGGTGCTTGACGACCCACATCCTCCCTCAGGAGATCACCCAGACTCGGTCACCCCCGGCCCGACGCAGAAGGGACAACGTCTCAGGTTGTCACACCTAGCGAGCGGCCCGACGCTCCACCGCTGGACGGCTCCTGGTGTGGTGGGCCGTCCACCAAGCCGCTTCAGCCCATTATCGGCTCGTCGGGCACGCCGGCCTCGTAGCGTTCCCAGAAGGCGGGGGCGGCCTCGCGGCAGCGGGCCTTGACCTCCTGTTCGTCGACGGTCAGCAGCTCGCGGTCCCTCATGAGGACCTCTCCGGCGACGATGGTGGTGGTGATCATCGACTCGTTCATGGCGAAGATCAGATGACCGCCGATGTTGGCGGGCGTCATCGGGGTCGCCGGGTGGTAGTCGACCAGGATCAGGTCGGCGGCTGCGCCCTCGGCTACCGTGCCTACGGGCGTGTCGGGGAAGTACAGGGACGCGAGGGCGGCGTTGTTGTAGACCGCCATCTCGAGGAGCTGATCGGGCGACAACCGCCGCCCGTCGCGGTGCGCGATCTTCTGGAGGAAGTAGGCGGCTTCGGCCTCTCGCCACATGGTGGGCGCCAGTCCGTCGTTTCCCAGGCACACCCTGACGCCGGCCCGCATCTGCGACTCGACGGCTGCGATGCCGTCGCCCACGTTCATGTTGTTGCGGGGCTGGTGACTCGACGCGGTGCCCGTGTCGGCCAGGAGCATGATCTCTCTGGCGTCGAGATGGATGGCGTGGGCCATGATCGAGCGGTCGCCGAGCATGTCGTGGTTGAAGAGCCGATCCACCGAGCGGGTGCCGGACTCGGCGAGGCTCCTGTACTGGTCGTACTCGTGCTCGCCGACGTGGACGTGGAACCCGACCCCGGCGGGCACCGACTCCCGGCACGCCGCCAGCGTGTCATCGCAGACCGTCATCGGCGCGTGGATCCCGAAGTTGGCCGCGATGCGCGCGCCGCTGATCGGGCCGCCGGAGCAGCGATCGACGAATCGGGCGTTCTCGGCGATGCCCGCGCCGGCTCGTTCGGGGCCGTCGCGGTCGGTGACCTCGAAACATAGAACGGCCCGCAGGCCAGCGCTGGAGATCACCGACGCGATCAAATCGAGGACCCCGTCGATGCAGTTGGGCGAGGAGTGGTGATCGAAATAGGTCGTGGTGCCGTTCTTGATGGCGTCGACCGTCCCGACCTCGACCGCGAGGCGCACCTCTTCCTCCCCGAGCGCCCGGTCATAGGGCCACCAGAGCCGATCGAGGATCGTCGGCAGGGTGATCGGGGGGTGATGGGGAACGTTCATCCCCACCGCGAAGGCACTGTAGAAGTGGCCGTGGGCGCAGATGTTCCCAGGCAGGATGTACTGGCCGCCAGCATCGAGTCTCGCCGCGCCGCCGTGACGGTCCTCCAGCTCGGCGCTGGGCCCGATCGCGACGATCCCGCCGTCCTCGATGAGCAGCGCATGGTCGTCCATGATCTCGTTCGGCCGTCCCCAGGTGACGACAGTGCCGTTGGTGATCAGCACCGGGGGCCCCCTCGGCCCCGGCGCGGGGCGTGCCCGCCCGCGACCGGGCTAGAACCCGTCGGCGAAGGCATCTATCACCTCTCGGATGTTGCCCTTCAGCGGGTACATGATCGGGCACGTCACCCCCGCGTCGACGTACTGGCGGACCTTGCGGCGGCAGTCCTCGGCAGTGCCGACGGCCATGATGTCGCGCACGATCTCGTCGGGAATGACCGCGCTGGCCCGCTCGTAGTCCTCCTCGGTGGCCGGCCACCCCATCAGGGCCTTCGCCCGGTCGGCGACCTCCTCGCTGACGCCGCTGGCCTTCATGATGTGGGGCTCCGTGGCGAAGTAGTAGGCCGCCAGCTTCTTGCCCTCGTGCAGCGCGCTGTCGGGATCCTCGTCGCACATCGACACGACGATCAGCTCCGGGAGATCGATGTCGGAGATGGACCGCCCCGCCCTGTGGGCGCCCTTCTCCACCAGGGTGACGGCCCGGCGGACGTAGTCGACCGAGACGCCGTAGTTCAAGCAGACCCCGTCGCAGATCTCCCCGGCCAGCTCTAGCATCCTCGGGCCGGTCGCACCGAGGTAGATGGGTATGTCGCGCGGGGAGGTGTCTCCCCACACCACGTCGAGGGACACGCCGTCGAGGCGCACGAAGTCGCCGGTGTAGGTCACCGGCTCCATGGAGAACAGGGCCCTGATCGCCTCGATGTTCTCACGCATGGCCGCGAGCGGGCGGGTCATCTCCACGCCGACGCGGCCCGCGATCGGCTCCCACCAGGCGCCGAGACCGAGCATCACGCGGCCCCGACCGTCGACCTTGCCGCCGAGTTCCCACATGGTGCTGAAGCTCGCCGCGATCACCACCGGGTTGCGGGTCCAGATGGGCAGGACCCCGGCGGCGACCTTGATGCGGCGCGTGTGCGTCAAGAATGCGCTCATGGCGACGATGCAGTCCCGCGCCAGACGGTTGTCGCCCTGCCAGATCTCGCTGAAGGCCCGGTCCTCCATGTACAACGCGAGATCGAGCTCCTCTCGGATGTCGATCCTGTCCTGCATGTAGATGGCCATGCGCTGCGTCACTACAAGACCCTCCGTTGCCGGGGCTCGGTCGGTGTGTCCCTGCGGGCGGCCGTGTCAGCTGCCGAAGTCGAAGGCATCGATGCCCGAGAGCAGTTCGGCCCGAAGCGGGTCCGGGCAGAAGCTCGCCTCGACGGAGGTCCGTGCAAGCTGGCGGATGACGTCGGTGGACCAGCCGTAGACCTCGCTCGCAGTAACGTACTCGTCTTCGAGGTTGATCCGGTAGAAGCCCGGCCCGTCGGTGTTGAGGGTGACCCGTGCTCCCGCGTCGACGAGGGTCCGGATCGGATGGGACGCCCGGTCCGGATACATGCCGAGCAGCACGTTGGACCACGGGCAGACGTTGAGGAAGATGCCGCGCTCGACGAGCTCCTCGACCAGTTCGGGGTCTTCCACCGATCTCACGCCGTGGTCGACCCGCTGGGTCTTGAGGAGGTCGATCGCGTCCCACACGCCTTCAGGGCCGCTCGACTCGCCGGCGTGGGCCCGTATTCCGAGTCCGTTGGCCCGGGCCCGCTTGAAGACGGGGGCGAAACGGTCACCGGTGCGTCCCGCCAGAGCTTCGTTCCCGTCGATCGACAGGGCCGCCACTCTCGGATGCTGCATGGCCAGCATGGTGTCGAGCACGGCATGGGCTTCGGCCCGGCTGTGCTTGCGGGAGATGCTGATCGACAGGTACACGGGCGGGCAGCCGTCGCGCTCCGCCTCCTCGAGCCCCGACGCGACCGCGGCGATGAACTCCTCGAGCGGGCCCGTGAAGCTCTTCCAGTGGATGGGGCTCACCATCACGTCGGTGTAGGAGACCCCCGAGCGGCGCTGGCGCTGGGCGAGCGAGTACGACAGCGACGCGACCTGCTCGCCGTTGCACGGCAGGGCGAGGACCCAGTCGAGGAAGGTCAGGAACTCCTGGAGGTCGGCCCACTCGAACATGGCCTCGGGCGGCTCCTTGAGCAACGGAACACCGTTCTCGGTTGCCAGCCTGACCGCGTCCTGCACCTCGAAACCGCTGTCGAGGTGGATGTGCAACTCCGCTTTGGGAAGTCTGCGGACAGTGTCTGCGGTGACAGCGCCCATCGTGTCCACCCTTCACGCCAGCTCTGGCATCGTGTCGAGCGACTCGACACTGTTGCCGGCACCTCGCCGCCGGAACCGAGTCGCAAACGTCGACGCTAGCTGATGAGGCCGCCCCCGTTCGAGCACGGGGCGGCTCTCGAAGGCTCGGGCCTGTTGCAGAAGGCGCTCCCCCACATCGGTCACACGACCGACGGCAAGTTCTGAACCACGTTGATCAGGCTGGCGAGCGGGCTACACCGTCAGCCAGCTGATTCAGCCGTTCAACGCCCGGTCGAGCGCGGCCTTCTCGTCGCGGCGCCAGCGCCGGGAGGTGTCGGATTCAGGGACCAGGGTGGACGAGCCGTGGAACGCGCCCGGGTACACGTGCAGCTCGCACGGCACCTCGGCGGCGAGCAGCGCCTGGGCGTAGGCGATGTCCTCGTCGAGGAATATGTCGAGGCTGCCGACGGTGATGATGGCCGGCGGAAGCCCGCCGAGATCGGTCGCCCGGGCCGGAGCGGCGTAGCACGGGACGTCGTCGGCGCCGTTGTTGGCGTCGAGGTAGGCGGACCAGCCCGCCATGTTGGCGTCGCGGTTCCATACCCGGTTGTCGTCGATCATGAAGCTGGAGGGCGTCTCGTTTCGGTCGTCGAGCATCGGGAACGTCAGCAGCTGGAAGCAGGGGCTGACCTGTTTGCGATCGCGGGCCAGCAGGGCGAGCCCCGCGGCGAGGCAGCCGCCCGCGCTGGCACCGCCGACGGCTATGCGGGCGGTGTCCAGGCCGAACGCCTCGCCTTGTTCGAAGAACCACACGAGGCCGCAGTAGCAGTCCTCCAGCGGGGTCGGATACGGGAACTCGGGCGCCAGGCGATAGTCGACGGACGCAACCACCACGTCGAGGTCGGAGGCGATCGCCGCGCAGCCGGCGTCGTTCATGTCGACGCTGCCCAGCACCATGCCGCCGCCGTGGATCCAGTACAGGCCGGGACTGCGGTCGCGCCGCTGCTTGGGCCGGTAGACGCGCACGAGCACCTGATGGCCGTCGGCGGCCTCGGCGTGATGGTCGGCGATCTCGACCGTGTCAGGAATCTCGGGCACGGGCAGGAGAGCCATGAGCTCGTCGAAGCTTGCCCGCGCCGCGGGCACGTCGGAGAGGTCGAGCAGATCGCCGGGCAGCATCTCCAGCACCGCGAGGTGCTCGGCATCGAGGTGATCCTCAAGGTTGATACTCATGTCCCTACCTTGTTACAGGATGATGGTCAGGTTCTGTTGGGGTCCCTCGGCGTCGATCAGCACGATGATCTTCCATGCGATCTGCCAGTTGCCGGGGCCTGTTGGGGTTGTGGGTTGGCGGACTAGCCGGTAGTCGATGGTTCCGGTCCAGCGTCGATGCTGATCGGGCCGATACTCGTCGCAGATGAGGGCGCATCGCGAGCGGCAGGTTTCGTCGTCGATGGGCCAGACCTCGACGCCGGCAAGGCTCCTCTGCGTCCGCGATGGCGGGCTCTGACCGTGCACCTTGCCGGTGCCCAGCCAGGCGACCCGGTCCTCGATCCGCCGGCGATCGTCGAACGCGAGGGACCAGGTGGTCGCCGGGTCGTCGAAGCGGCTCAGGGGGATCCAGTAGACGGCCTCATCGGTGAGGAGGTCGAGCCATTCGCGGTAGCGGCCGTCGTCAAGCAGGCGCGCTTCATGGAGGATCAGCCCTTCGACTTCGGTGCGGAGGCTGCTGAAATCTGATCGACCCAGCCTGGTCGAATCAGCCGCGAACGCCCGGAGGCGCTCATAGAGCCCGTCGTCGACGTACGAGCTCACGGCGTTTCGCCGCCCCGGTGCTGCATGAGTCTCAGCCACTCGCGCTGGTACGCCCGCATCGGAGCCTCGCTGGTCACGCCGTAGCGGGCGCCCTCCTCACCGTCACTGCCCCGGCCGGTGTGGAGCCACTCGACCTCGGGCACGAGCTCGAGCCCGCGCTGGGCCCGTTCCCAGTTCTCGATGTCGTCCGGATCGCCGAAGTTGGGGAAGTCCTCACCGATGCGGAGACGCAACGGGAGCGACTCCGGTTCGGCCCCGGCCAGGCTCGTGACGTGCCAGAGGATCTCGGTCCGGTTGACCGCTCGAGGTTGCACCACCCCGATCGAGTTGTCGACCAGCGAGAGGTTCGGGAAGACGAAGACGTTCATCCCCGCGACCGTCGTTCGCTCGAGGATCTCCGCAGTGGCCTCGGGCCCGTACTGGTGCTCGACGGCGTCAACGGTCGCCTCGGTTCCGGGCGCCGGCCTGGTCGCGTCCCATACGCGCTCCCCCATCCCGGGCCGTTGGTCCAGGTACTGATGACCGCCTCCGAGGGCCCTCGAGTACATCGGGGTCTCGTCGGGGTTTCGCTTGAACTGCGAGATGAACAGCCCGTCACGGTGCCGGGCGCTCATCTCGACGAAGGAGCGGTGGGTGGCGAACGGATGGAGCCCGTCGGCTGCGCCGTCGAGGTAGAGCTTCCAGTTCGCCCGGGCCGCCACCCGTCTCACACCGTGGCGAACGACGAGCTCACCATCGGGGGCGTGGTCGACCCACTCGTCGATCAGGGCGGCCGCGGCACCGAGATGCTCAGCCAGCGGTGGCGCCTCTGCGGATAGGACGCCGAAGACGAACCCTCGGTATGACTCGACCCGATCCAGGCGGTGCAGTCCCCATTCGCTGAGGTCGAACGAGTCGCCGACGCCCGACGGGAACGGAACGTTGAGCAGCTCGCCTGAGCTCGAATAGGTCCAGCCGTGGTAGCTGCAGACGAACCGGGACGCGTTGCCGCGGGCCTCGTTGCAGACCGTCACACCGCGGTGCGAGCAGCGGTTGAAGAAGGCTCGGGCCGTGCCTTCGCCGTCGCGGCTCAGGATGACGGGCCGGGTGCCGAGATTTGTGAGCTTGAAGTCGTGCGGCTCGGGTATCTCGCTCTCGTGGCCGAGATAGACCCACGTGCGGCCGAAGATGCGCTCCATCTCGTCGGCGAACACCGCTGGCTCGGTGTACAGCTTGCGATGCACCCGGTCGTTGCGGACGAGCGATCCGTACTCCGGCTCGGCGCGGGATGGTCCAAGAGTTGACAGGTCACGCAGATTGATGTTGTTGCGGACGAGCGACCCGTACTCCGGCTCGGCGTCCGGCGGCTCAACGGTTCTCGATGTCACAGCTCCCCCCTGGCTTCCCACCGGCAGCTGCGCGGCGGCGGCTTAGACACCGAATCTACGCCAGCTTAGGATGAACTTTGGGCTCGTGGGCTGAGTGGCAGGCCGCAGTCTCAGGGAGAAAGATATGAGATTCAAGAGCTGGCCTTGGCTCGCTGTTGCTCTCGCGGGTGCGATGCTGTCGCTTGCCGCGTGCAGTGGCGACGATTCGAGCGACTCTGGCGGGGGCACTCTCGCCTTCAGCCAACCGTTCACCAACAGCCCGACCCGCACGGCCATCGTCGGCTTCTCCGCCGATCGAGCCGAGGAGCTCGGCTACGAGCTGCTGCTGGACGAGGCCAATGTGGACGGGGCGCGCCAGGCGGCAGCCATCGAGACGTGGATCGTCTCCGAGGTCGACGCCATCTCCGTGTTCACGGTCCCCGGTGGCGACACAACCTCGCTGGCGGCGGAGGCCCTCGACAAGGGGATCCATTGGATCAACTACGGAGCGCCGAGCGATCCGCAGACTTCGTCGGTGACATTCCAGAACGCCGACGGTGCCCGGAGACTGGCCGAGGCCGCGGCCGAATGGATCAACGAGCGGGGCACGGCCAAGGTCGCGATCCTGACCTTCGACCCGTCGCCGCTCGCAGTCGAGCGGTCTGATCTCTACAAGTCGATCCTGGCCGAGATGGCGCCGGGCGCGGAGATCGTTGCAGAGCAGGACGGTGGCGTGTCCATCGAGGGAGGGCTGACGGCCACCGAGACGATCCTGCAACAACACCCCGACTTGAACGTGGTGTTGGGCATCCTCGACGATCAGACGATCGGCGCCCACCAGGCGTTCATGAACGCGGGGACGCCGGCCGACTCGCCCGATGTGTTCCTCGGCGGCATGGACTCGCCCGAGCAGGCCCTTGCGCTTGTGAAGGAGTGCGGGATGTACCGCGCCACAGCCGCGCTCGACTTGGCGGCTCTGGGCCATGCCGTCGTCGATGCGATGGTTGCTGCCATCGACGGTTCGCCCGCGGACGCGTCGCTCCCGTACGAGATCGTGCGTTGCGGCGACGACGACGCCCTGGATCGCCTGCTCGGCCAGTACGCGAGCTGACCAGGCTCCAACCCGTGTCGACGGCCGGCCGGCGCGTCGGCCAACACAGGCTCCAACCCGTGTCGACGGCCAGCCAGCACGCGGGCCAACACAGGCTCCAACCCGTGTCGACGGCCGGCCAGCACGCGGGCCGTGACGGGCTCTGACCGATGTCGACGGCCAGCGAGGTGCGGGTCGATGACTTGGCGGTGTCGTATGGACGGCGTCAGGTGCTGCGCGGCGCCTCCCTCACGGTCCGCCCAGGGGAGATCCACGCTCTGTTGGGCGCCAACGGTGCCGGGAAGAGCACGCTGATCAAGTGCCTGGGCGGCGGGGTGCGGTGGGAGGCGGGCACCATCACCCTTGACGGGGTCCCGTACCAGCAGTTGACGCCGCGGCAATCCCAGGCACTGGGCGTTTCGATCATCTTTCAGGACCTCAAGCTGATCGGGCTGCGGTCGATCGCGGAGAATCTCGTGCTCGGCCGGGAGCCCCGGTCGGGTCCGCTGCTGCGGGTGCGCGAGCAGCGCCGGATCGCTCGGGCCGCGCTGGAGGAGCTCGAACTCGACGTCGACATCGACTTGCCCGTGCAGGCGCTGCCCCCCGCGCTCCAACAGCTCGTGGCCATCGCCCGGGCCATCGCGACCGAGCCCCGCATCCTGGTCCTCGACGAAGCGACCGCGGCCCTCGACGACCCCGACGTGGAGCGCCTCGGGCGGCTGCTGCGGCGCCTCCAGGCCAAGGGGATCCCGATCCTGTTCGTCACACACCTGCTTGACGAGGTGCTGGCCCTCGCCGACACGGTCACTGTGCTGCGCGACGGTCAAGTCTCGCTTCAGGGGCCGGTTGCAGAACAGAGCGGCGACGCGGTGATCCGGGCGATCGTGGGGCGGTCGCTCGAGTCCCAACCGAAACGGGCCCAGGCGCCCAGTGTTGATCGAGGCGGCCTCGAGGTCGAGTCGCTGCGCACCGACAATGTCGCATCGATCTCGTTCTCGGTTCGACCAGGTGAGATCGTCGGCCTGTTCGGTCTGCTGGGTTGCGGCCGGTCCGACGTGGCGCTCGCGGTTGCCGGCGCCAAACCGTCCACCAGCCGGATGACCTTGGACGGCGCGCCCCACGCGCCGAGGTCGGTGGCGTCGGCCATCCGGTCCGGGGTGGCTTTCATCCCTCCCGACAGGGCGAAGCAGGCGATCTTCCCGATTCTGAGCGCCGAGGACAATGTGGTTCTGCCGATCATGCGTCGACTGGCCGAGTGGGGGCTGCGCCGGCGCCGGCGCGAGCGTCGGCACTTCATTGAGGCGGCGGAGACGTTGGGCATCTCTCCTGCGGACCCGGCGGCGCCGGCGTGGACGTTCTCGGGCGGCAACCAGCAGAAGCTCGTGGTCGGTCGGTGGTTGAGCGGGGGCGGTCAGATCCGTCTGCTCGTCTTGGACGAGCCGACCGCGGGCGTCGATGTGGGCGCGCGTGCCGATGTGTACCGGTCGCTGAGGGCGCTGGCCGCTCGGGGGCTGGCAGTCCTCATCAGCTCCTCAGAACCGGAGGAGATGCGCTCCATCGCCGATCGCGTCGTCGTGTTGCACAAGGGCGAGGCAGTCGGCGAGCTCATCGCCGGCGCCATCAACGACCATGCTCTGCTCACCCTTGCGCACCACAGCATCTCTGGGGGGCGTGTTGCGTAGGGTCCGCCTGCTCGTCGACAACGCTCTGCTGCTCGCTCTGGGGCTGCTCGTCTTGTTCTTCGCCAGCCAGAACGACAGGTTTGTGAGCTTCGACAACTTCCGTCTGGTGGCGTTACAGGTCTCGATCATGGGGATCGTGTCGGTGCCGCTGGCTCTGCTGCTCATCAGCGGCGGCATCGACTTGTCGGTCGGCTCGATCATCGGTCTGGGCGGCATGACGAGCGCTAGCCTCCTCGACAGCGGCACGCCGGTGTCGGTTGCGGTGCTTGCAGGGATCCTCGCCGGCGCCGCGGTCGGTGTCGCCAATGGCGCGCTGTCGATCTTCACGAAGCTCTCGCCGATCGTGGTCACCCTCGGTGCGTTGGCCGCGGTGCGCGGCCTGACGTTCTACATCAGCGCGGTTCCGATATTCGGGTTCCCGGACTCGTTCACGAACCTCGCGTCGGGGCGGATCCTGGGAGTGCCGATCCTCGTGCTCATCGCGGCCGGAGTGTTTGTGATCGGCTACCTGTTCCTCAACCGGACGCCGTGGGGCCAGCACGTCTACGCATTCGGGGTGAACAGCGAGGCGGCCCGTTTGGCGGGGATCTCCACCCGGGTGCTGCCGTTCATGCTGTACGTGGCCACCGGCGCGGCCGCGGGCCTGGGCGGCTCGCTGCTCGTCGCCCGGCTGAACAGCGCGACACCGGGCACGCTCGGGCTCGCCTTCGAGATCGACGTCCTCACCGCGATACTCCTGGGCGGGGTCGCGTTCGGCGGCGGCCGCGGCCGGCTCAGCGGTGTGCTCGTCGGGGTCGTGTTCCTCGGCGTCTTGTCGAACGGCCTGGTTCTGCTCGATGTCAGGTCGTTCACTCAGACACTGTTGAAGGGCATCGCCCTGGTGGCAGCCGCGGGGCTGGCCACGCTGGTGGGAAGGCTCGAGACGCGTGCTGCGCTGGCGGCCCGTTCGGCTGCCTCGGTCGGCGAGCAGGGCCGCTAGACCGTCAACACCCCAACTACGCCGACCCCTCGAGTTACGGGTTGCCGCCCTCAATGCTCTCATGCAGCACCGGCTGCTGCGCGTTCGACATGGGCGCGGCCCATTCCCACTGCTCCGGTATGGGTCGATCAGGGTCGCACTTCGATGAATCCGGCCGCGCTGAAGTCGCCGTCGAACGCGAGGGCCTCGGTGATCCGTTCGCGGCGCATGATCTCGAAGCTGGTGGCGTCCACATAGGAGTACTGCCGCTCGTCATGGCGCTCCAGCCACCGCCATGCCCGTTCGTCGACAGTCGAGTCGACGACCACGATCGACACTCTCGGCGAGCTGCGCAGCATGGTCACGAAGTTGAGCGCCTGGGCGTGCCCAGCGCGCCGGCCCAACCATGTCCAGGTCTCGCCGACGACGAGATTGGATGTGCGGATCGGCCCGCGGTCGCCATGCCAGAGATGTGCGGCATCGGTGTGTCGGCGATCTGCGGGGACGAGCAGTCCGATCCAGAAGGACGTGTCGGCGAACTTCACGTCCCAGTTCCGTAGATGACCGCGTCGAGGTCGTCGTCGGGCTCGACGTCCACACTTCCGACCAGGCTGTCGAGGGGATCGGCGAACTCTTCGCTCTCAGAGGCGAGCGCAACCCGCACGGCGTCGCGCATGAGCGCCGAGCGCGAGATCCCCCGTCGGGCAGCCGCGCCCGACAGCGCTTCGTCGATGTCGTCCTCCAGATAAAGCTGTATACGCCGCATAGAAGGAGTATACACCACCAGCTCGGCCATGCCCCATGACACAGGACGATGCGGCGGGCGCGAAGAGGAACGTGTCAGGCTGCCGACGGCGCAATGACCTCGGCTGTCGCTGCGCCGGGGTTGTGTTCCTCGGCGTCTACAGGAGTTCCTGTGTCAGCGCTGTCTTGCTGGTGTCACGATGTGCCGGCCAGCACTTCGACAGCTTCGTCGTCTGAGGCTTCGGTTGCTTCGTCGTCTGACGCTTCGGTAGCCGTGTCGTCTGACGGCTCCGAGTCGGCGTCTGCGCTCGGGCGGATTCGCTCTTTCACTCGGTTGGCGGTGTCCTTGACTGCAGCTACCGGATCGCTTGAGCTACGCCAACCACGATTCTTGATCCACTTGGAGCCGACGGCGAATGCCGCAGCGCCTGCGAGCACGGCCGCAAGTATCTTCTTCATTGGGCAACTTTCTGATGGTGAGTTCTGATGGTGAGTGTTGAGAGCATACATGTGTTTGCCAGCGCTTCGACGCTGTCGAGGGACCGTTTCTAGCTCGTGTCGGCGAGGAAGTCGGTGAGGGCGTGGCGGTCGGCGATGCCGGGCCGTCGACCGCACTCTCCAGGCCGAGCAGTCCTGAACCACGTCGGTCAGACCGGCGGCCAGCTTGGCGCGGGCGGAGAGCCTTCGACGGGCCGAGTATCCGAGGGCGGGCACGGCGTACAGGCGTCGAGCCCCGGCAAGGTCCCCGCGGTCGGTGTTGAGGATCCGGCCAGCCTCAGCGACTGTCATGTCGTGGTGGTCGTCGCGGCGCAGCATCCGCAGGGCGTCGCCTGTGCCTATGTCGCCGCACACCAGCACACGGCACAGGAACCCGGTGAAGCCGGTGTCTTGCACCATGGCTGCCATGTCGGTGCGGCCGAAGCGTGCCGCGAGCTTGCGGCATCCACGCGGTCGGTTCTTGTTGTATTGCAGCTTGCTTGCAGATAGACCACCATCTTCGCAGGAACGTGACGCAGCTAAGGTTATGCTTGTGTTCAACCCACGAGGAGGTTCCGATGCTTCTCCGCTTCGAGGTCGGCAATCATCGTTCAATCTGCGAGTCGGTCGAGTTGTCAATGGTTGCGATGGACAAAGATCGCGCTGCGGCTCGCCAGCTTGAGGGAATCGACGAGAGGGTTCTGGCCGTTGCTGGAATCTACGGCGCCAACGGGTCGGGCAAGACCAACCTCATCGACGCGCTCGCGTGGCTGTCTCACGCGGTAGGGGTGTCGTTGCGATCCTGGGAGGACGCGGTCCCTTGTGACCCGTTCAGCTTCGCGTCCGGGCCACCGAAGCCGTCGTACTTCGGGATAGAGCTGGTCGTCAGCGGCGTGCGGTACCGCTACGAGCTGGAGGTAGACGAGTCCAAGGTCGTCTTCGAGGCGCTCTACAGCTATCCGCGGCAACGCCGTCGCACACTCTTCGAGCGTGATGGCGACCCTCCGGTGTTCCGGCGCGGCACACGCTTCACCGGCGGCGGGCGCGAGCTGATCACGCCGACAACATTGGTCATTTCCGCTGCCAGCCGACTCACCGAGGAAATCGACCGTGTGGCGCGTTGGCTGCGCGGCATCAACTTCGTAGGCCTCTGGCCTCGAGCGTTCCTCGGCAGGGAGGCTCGCTTGTACCGACCGAGCTTCCGGTGGACGCCTCACGGCTGGGACGACTTCCTGGTTGACGTCTTCGACGAAGCGCCGTCGCGGCGCCAGCACGACAGTGGCGCGCCCGCGGGCAAGAACCGCCATCAGCATCGCGATCTGGCCTTGGCGATGCTCATGTTTGCGGATCTGGGGGTCCAGGGCGTGGAGGTGGTCGACGAAGCGCCGAGTCCTAGCCGTGGCGGTCGCAGGCTCAGGCTTCTGCACGATGTCTCCGGCGATCCGCGTCCTCTGGAGCTCGGTGATGAATCCGATGGGACCCTCACCTGGCTCGGCTTGATTCCTGAACTGCTCGCAGTGCTGGAGGAGGGTGGTGTCATCGTGGTCGACGAGCTCGATTCCAGCCTGCACCCGGTGATCTCCGGCAAGCTCGTGGAACTGTTCCAAAATCCCTCGACCAACCGTCACGGCGCCCAGATCATCTTCACCACCCACGACACAAGCCTCCTCGGCTGCCTCAACCGCGACGAAGTCTGGCTCACGTCCAAGAGACGCGACGGCAGCACAGAGTTGACAGCGCTGTCTGACTTCCGCAGCACCAGCGTCCGACGTTCCACGAACCTCGAGCGCGGCTACTTGCAAGGTCGCTTCGGCGGAATCCCGGTAGTGGACCAGTACCGAGTTCGCGAGGCTCTGGGCGTCGCGGCCCAAGGCTGAGCGTGGCATCCCGCCGACGAGGCGAAAGGCCGCTGCGACGCCGCGCCCCGCAGATCGATGAACTAGCCTGCTTCGTCATTTTCTGTGAGGGCGAGCTGACTGAACCGCTGTACCTGAAGGCGTTTGCCTCCCTTCAGCGGGTTCGCAGCGTTGCGACACTGGATATTCGTGGAATGGGATGCGAACCGCGCAAGCTCGTGGAAGAAGCCAGGGCTGCGAAACGCAGCGAACGCGGTCAGTCGACCGGGTCCACGAAGTACTGGTGCGTGTTCGACGTGGAAGCGCCTACGCGGCATGCGCGGCTGAACGAGGCGGTCCATATGGCTCGCGACAACGGCATCAGCGTGGCGATCTCCAATCCCTGCTTCGAATTGTGGCTGGTACTCCACTACACCGACCACGAGCGCTGGATCGATAACGACGACTGTGGCAGTCTCCGTCGTCGACAAGACAGCTCGCAGGGCAAGAGCGTCGACGGCGCTGCCTACATGCCGCGGCGACACCAGGCCATCAAGCGGGCCAGACGGCTCGCGATGCTGCACGCCAGCGCCAACCGAGAACTCCCCGACGACAACCCGTCCTCCAGCTTGTACCGCCTACTGGAAGCCATTGATCCAATTGAAGACCAGCCATAGCGCCAGTGCGCGATCACATCCAGTGCAGGATGGCCTCCGCGAACCTCGGCTTGAGCGACAGGACAACCATCCGGTCTTGATCGAGCTCCTGCATGTCCTCAATCATGCCGCCTAATCCCTTCCTCGCAGAACGCCGCCGACGATTCCACAGCCGGCGACCTCGGGCCTCAGCGTCCGATTGAGGAGGGCCAGAACACTCTGGCGGGTGTGCTCGGCGGCGAAGCGGTCGTAGGCCAGGCCCGCACCTTGACCGGGAGGTGGGGGCTGCCGCGGTCCCAGACGAGACGGCCGCTACGATCGGTCGCGTCGGATGCGGTGGACCCGTCACGATGCGCCCAGCAAGAGCGAGGAGGAGGAGGAGCATGTCAAGCGATCGCGACACCTACAAGTACCAGTTCGTCGGCCCCGACAGGCGGATCAAGCACAGCGGCATAACGAACGATCTAGAACGCCGCGAAAGGGAGCTGCGCCGCGAGTACGGCCAGGGCGACATCCGCCAGGTCGGGCACAGGACCACCCGCGAGGCCGCCCGCGAGTGGGAGAAGAGCAGGCCCACCGCGGGTCGGTCGGGCCCCTAACAGGCGCAAACCCCGTTGGGTTCCAGTTCTCATCCACCGGCCGAGGGGCTCTCCCCGAGCCGGGGAAGGCTGCCGCGTCGGCGAGGAAGTCGGTGAGGGCCTGGCGGTAGGCGATGCCGGGCCGGTCGTGCTTGGTGTGGGCCTGGAGTCTCGCGTCGGGGGGGAAGGCCGCGGGCAGCGTTTCGAGGACGGCTTTGTCCTCGAGCTCTACGGCCAGCTCGAAGTCGATGATGGACTGCCGGTCGATCGAGTCGGCGAGGTCGTTGCGCAGCACCGTCAGGTGGACGTCGGTGACGCCGTCCTGCACCGGGCAGCACCCTTTCCCCGGGATGTGGGTGCTGCCGTCGGAGTAGTGCATCCGCCCCACCTGCACGAACGGCAGCCACATCTCGGTCACCGACCGCCTGCTGCCCGGTCGTTGCGAAGTGGGAGCGCGGGCGACCGGCATCTTCCCGTAGCTGATCGAGATGCCGAAGGAGGAACGCTGCACCGATCCGACCGGCACACGCGGGTCTTGATCCGCGCCGAAGGAGCCCGAGTGGACGAATGCAACGTGGGTGGAGTCGGTGTTTGGCGAAGGCGGCTGCTGACGCCGACGACCGGTCCGTGTCGTCATGGACTCGCCGGGCCGTCGACCGCACTCTCCAGGCCGAGCAGTCCTGAACCACGTCGGTCAGACCGGCGGCCAGCTTGTCGCGGACGGCCGTCTGGGTAACAGTCGGAGCATGCATATGGATGGTTGGACCGGCGCCGCAGCGGCGCTCGAGGCCACACCGGCCGGCGTCGGCTGCTCCACTGGGACGTTCTAGGCGAGGCGGGCGGCGAGCCTTCGACGGGCCGAGTATCCGAGGGCGGGCACGGCGTACAGGCGTCGAGCCCCGGCAAGGTCCCCGCGGTCGGTGTTGAGGATCCGGCCAGCCTCAGCGACTGTCATGTCGTGGTGGTCGTCGCGGCGCAGCATCCGCAGGGCGTCGCCTGCGCCTATGTCGCCGCACACCAGCACACGGCACAGGAAACCGGTGAAGCCGGTGTCTTGCACCATGGCTGCCATGTCGGTGCGGCCGAAGCGTGCCGCGAGCTTGCGGCACGGGCTGCGGGGCTCGGTCACCTGGATGACGCTGGTCCCGGCCTGGAGCACGTCGCCGACGCGCACCTCGGTCTCGACGAGGCCGACGGTTGTGAGGTTCTCGCCCATCGCGCCGGCGTCCGGAAGTTCGAGGCCGAGTCCGCCCCAGTGGGGGTAGTGCTCCTTGGGGTAGGCGAGCAGAGCGAAGTCCGGCCCGCCGTGGTCCTTGTAGACGTGCTCGTCGCCCGGCAGGCCGAGCGGGCCGACAGCGACGCGGCCCCGCACCGGGGTCTTGATGAACGCGCTCACGATCTTGCGGCTGCCTGAGCCGATCTCTCCGACAGAGCCGACGCACACCGCTTCGACGGTTCCTGCGATGTCGGGCACGGTCCCTGCGGGCGCCGCAGCAGAAGAGGTCAATCGATCACCACGAGCGAGAGGCTACCGGCGGCAGTGCGCGGCGATGAGACAGCCCAAGCCGCAGCGTCCGTGACCAACTGCTGAACGCCGCCGGCCAGGGTCTGGCCGTTTCGCAGGTGCGAGGGCGCGTCTGGGTGCCGGCAGGCGCCATTGGTGTGACGCTGTCAGCTCGGGTCGGCGAGGAAGTCGGTGAGGGCGTGGCGGTAGGCGATGCCGGGCCGGTCGTGCTTGGTGTGGGCCTGGAGTCTCGGGTCGAGGGGGAAGGCCGCTGGAAGGGTTTCGAGGACGGCTCTGTCCTCGAGTTCCACGGCCAGCTCGAAGTCGATGATGGCTTGCCGGTCGCTCGAGTCGGCGAGGTCGTTGCGCAGAACCGTCAGGTGGACGTCGGTGACGCCGTCCTGCACCGGGCAGCACCCTTTGACCAGGATGTGGGTGCTGCCGTCGGAGTAGTGCATCCGTCCCACCTGCACGAAGGGCAGCCACATCTCGGTCACCGAGTGTCTGGTGCCCGGTTGTTGCGAAGTGGGTGTGCGGGCGACCGGCATCTCGCCGTAGCTGATCGTGATGCCGAAGGAGGAACGTTGCACCGATCCGACCGGCACACGCGGGTCTTGATCCGCCCCGAACGAGCCCGAGTGGACGAACGCGACGTGGGTGGAGTCGGTGTTGTTGTCGATGATGGCGGCGGCGCTGGCGTGGTAGCGGATCACTCCGATCTCGATGCGGTCGAACCGGGAGTCCTCGAACTCGGGGATGGTCGGGATCGGGGCCGGCGGCTGCGGCTCCAGGGAGATCCAGGCCAGGCCGTGGGCCTCGACCGTGGGCAGCACCTGCAGGCACGCCGACGTGGGCAGCGACGCCCCGGCCTCCAGCTGCGGGATCTCGACCACGGCGCCGTCGGGCCCGAACTGCCAGCCGTGGTATGGGCACACGAGCCGGCCGTCGGTGACGGTGCCCTTGGAGAGCTGAGCCCAGCGATGCGGGCATCGATCCAGAGCCGAGCGCAGCCGCCTGTCCGGCGTGCGCCACAACACGACCTGCGTGCCCAGCAGCGTCCGAGCCGCAGGTGCCGTACCAACCTGCGAGGAGAAAGCCACGGGGTGCCAACACCGCCGCAGCCGGGAGGACCGGCACACCAGCAACACACCGTCGCCGAACTCGGTCGCAGGATCCGACGAAGTCGTCACGAAGCCGCATAGTGGCACGCGAGCGACACCCGCAGCCACCTCACTCCGACCAACCGAGACACCAGCGCGACGGAATATTCTCAACACTCCAATGAATGGTCGCCTGTCGGGTTCCGTCAGGAGTGCGGCAGAAGTCGGTCTGAGGCGGGATCCGGGGCATCCATATCGGGCCCCGAGCTCCCGACCTTCGGTCCCCCTTCTTTGCGGAAGGCGGTTTCAGCTAGTACCAACCTGTACGTAAGCCTGAATCCACCGACGGGTTTGTGGGATCGACGGTTGGGGCCGGTTGGCCGCTGGGCTGGTGCGTGTGTGCGGGCCGGCGCGTTTTGGGGCGTGCGAAACTGGAGTGCGGGGCTGGTGCGGGTTGGTGGCGCTGGGGGTGCTTGTTGGCTGCGTCGGGCCGGGGCGGCCGCTTAGATGAGCAGGGGCAGGTTGCGGATCCGGTCGAGGGCTGTGGTGAAGGCCGTGGCCCATGGCCAGTTGAGCGGCAGGCGCAGTCTGTGGCGGCCGCTGTGGTTGACGAGGCGGCCGGGCACGGCGAGGAGCCGGTTGCGGATGGTGGCCGCGACGGTGAGCTGCGCTGTGGGGTGGGCGCGGCCGAGGCGGGCGGTCCAGCGGGCGAGGTTGTGGGCGAGCACGCAGCAGGCGAGCCAGGCGCCGTTGGCGGGGAACTGTCTGGAGGGGCAGCGGCTGAGCCCGGAGTTCTCTTTGAGGTCGCGAATGGCGAGTTCCACGGTGGCGTGGCCGCGGTGGTAGGCGTCGGCGGCGACGGTGTCGAGGTCGGCTCGGTCGGTGACGAAGCAGTGGTGGCGCCAGTTGGGCCACAGCTGGGCTTGGGCGCCGATCAGGCGGGTGCGGCGCACGACGAGCCGCAGCTTGGCCCGCTCGCCGTCGGGGCCGCGGAGCTTGTCGCCGCGGCGGCCGGGGTCGATGGTGGTCTCAGCCACCTGGGCCTGCGCGCCGCGGGTGTAGGCGATCGCCTGCCAGGCGTCTTCGCCGATGGCCGCTACAGCTGCTTTGACCTTGGCGTTCTGTGGGATCGTGATCGAGTAGCGCGCGTTGTGGGCCCCGATGTCTGCGATCATCCCATAGGAGAAGAACCCCGCATCGGCGCGCACCGCGACCGCCGCGTCCGGCGCCAGGCGCCGCACCCGGGCCAGGGCCTCGCGCGCGAAATGCTCGTTGCCGCGCTGCGACGATCCCGACCGCATCGCGGAGTGCAGCACCTCGCCGGTGTCTGATCGCACCGCCACCAGCGGGTGATAGCCCAACACTCCGGTGTGGCCGTACGCGGCGCCGTGCTTGGCCTTGGCGCACACCTCGCAGATCGTGGAGTCCAAATCCACGGTCATCTCCGCGGCCGGCGCGGCGCCCACAGACCACGCCCGCACCAGCGCCTGCTCGGCCGCCTTGTCGAGCTGGCGCACATGCCCGAACATGAACGACCGCAAGAACGACCCCACAGTCGACGGTGCCATCACCCGAAACGGCAGCACCGCCTGCGACGCCGCGGCCCCCAGACGGCCGGTGTCGTCGATGCAGCGGCCGCCCACCAGCATCGACGCCACCAAAGTCAACACCTTGGGGCCCGCTCCCGAGCCCGCCGAGCCCGGCGGGCGCACCGTCTCGTCGATCAGCGACTCCAGCCCAAGGCGATCCATCACCGTGCCCGCCGGCAACAACCCCGCATCGGCCACCAAAGAAGCGTCGTCGAACACTGCCTCCAACCCGTCGATCCCGCCCGCTATGCTCCTCACAGGAAGTGCCTCCTCACGCAGCTGGAATAACTGTCGTTATTAACAGTGTTCTGCCACGTCAGGAGGCATTTCTGGTGGATGCTCCAACCCCACAAACCCCACCGCGCCGGTGGATCCAGGGTAAGAGCGCGTTTAACGTGGCATCTTGACAAAATCGGGCTACCAATCTGTACCTGTGGATAACCGCCAATATCGGATCGTTGTTAGACGCTCGGGCATCTCGACATCATGAAGCCGAAAGCAGATCTCCTACGGGTCGGGTCTGGCTTGTTCGGGCACGCTTCTTCGAGATACGGCTCATGCGGTTGCGGGCGCGACGTCCTGCCTCACCTAGGTCGAGAGTCTCCGTCTTGGTCCGCATGGCCCGCAAGCACACCGGTTCGGTGGCGCTACCCAATCGTTTCGACCAGTCGTCGATGTTCCCAAAAACCAACAGCACCAGGTCTTGCCGCCGGAGTTGGCGTCCTCTCGGATCGATCCAGATCACCTGCTGCTCGCGCTCGGCGCAGAGCAGGATCATATCGAGATTGGACGTCACGATGATCTGACTGGCTCCACTGGCGTGGCTCAGAACAGCCTCATCATCCGAGCCGCGAACGGGGCTTGGAGGGCTTGCGAGATCGTCGCCTACAAAGGAGACAGGGAACTGAAGCTCCCGGAGGGCAGAGGCCACTCTCCAAGGCAGGTTCTCATCGAACAGCAGCCGGATCCCAGCCCGTGCTTCCCGCGATGCCATGGGCAACCGGACTCAGGCCGCCAAGGCGAGTTCGTAGTCGAGGGCTGATCGCACCTGCTCGGTGGTGAGCCGGTAGTCGTCGCATAGTTCGATGAGGTCCCATTGATCCGGTTCTTCTAGGTCGAGCAGGCTTGCGAGAAGATGTGTGGGAACCCTTGTGGCATCCACGCAGGGAGCCCCGGCCTGCACAGAAGGGTTGATCCAGACGCCCGGGTGCGGTCGCCAGATCGAGGCCATGTTCAAGTCGTTGAACGTTACGCGCCTGAGCAGCGGCTCGATCATGCCCTGGAATGCCAGCTGTCCACGCATCCCGGCATCCTCCCAATCGCCCGCAATCTCCGCGAAGAACCCGACGCCGACCGTCGCCAGGCCCTTATGAGCAAATGGGCGGTCCGTGCCGAGAGTCTGCGCCAAGTGTTCGGCACCCCTCGCGATGTGGTCGCGTGGCACTCCTCTACTCGTCAGCTCAGCGATCACCCTCAGGCTGAGAAGGTCCCAGAAGCTGAACAGTCCTGCCAGTTCTCCCGTCAGTAGCGGCGGCCGGTCCTTTCTCGGTCGAGTCCATCCCTCGATCCGTGCCCTTCCTTGCGGGAGTAGGCGCGCCACCTCGCTGATGTCGTAGATGCCCCGGCCTAGGTAGGAGACCATGCCGGAGCCCGAGGACGTCACTGCGGATATGCCCACGACCATCAGAGTAGCTGTGGCATGCGACTAACCGAAACGAGTGTTCGGGGCACGACCGTCAGCGGCGACAGGGTTGCAGACTCGCGGACATGTTGGCTATGGGGCAGCGGAGCGGGGGTCGGTGCTCCGCACGCCGCGGCCGCCCACAACTCTGCGCACTGTAGCGGCCGCCGTTCGTGCTCCGACTCCGGCATGGCAACTGCCTACCGGATAGCTTGCGCGTCATCGTGGGCGGTACTTGCCGCGACGGCACGTTTGGAGTGACGACTCGGAAGGGACGGGCGTGGCGACTGATCTTGGTGAACTGCAGAACAAGCTATGGGGGGCGGCGGACCAGCTTCGGGCCAATTCTGGGCTGAAGGCGTCGGAGTACGCCTCGCCGGTGCTGGGGCTCATCTTCTTGAGGTATGCCGACGAGCGGTTCGCCCAGACCTCCGAGGCCGTGGGCACGGGCTCTGCTCGCCGTCCGGTCGGCCCCGACGACTACCAGGCCGCAGGCGCGCTGTACCTGCCCGAACAGTCCCGGTTCGAGACGCTACTCGACCTGCCCGAGGACGCCGACATCGGCAAGGCCCTGAACCAGGCCATGGGCGGCATCGAGATCTACAACCCAGATCTCCGGGGCATGCTGCCGAGGGACTACTCCCGCATCCCCAACGACATCCTCGGAGAGTTGCTGCGGCTCCTGCGGGCCCTGCCGGGGGCGATCGAGGGCGACGGGTTCGGGCTCACCTACGAGTACTTCCTCGGCAAGTTCGCGTTCTCCGAAGGCCAGAAGGGCGGCGAGTTCTTCACCCCCACCTCGATCGTGCGGCTCATCGTGGAAATCCTCGAACCGTTCCACGGAAAGATCTACGACCCTGCGTGCGGCTCCGGCGGCATGTTCGTGCAGTCGGCCCACTTCGTCGAGCGTCACCGCCGCGACCCGGGCCAGAAGCTGTCCATCTACGGCCAGGAGAAGACCGGCGACACCGTCCGGCTCGCCAACATGAACCTGGCCGTCCACGGCCTCAGCGGCGACATCCGGGAGGGCAACACCTACTACGAGGACCTCCATGACTCCGTCGGCAACTTCGACTTCGTCATGGCCAACCCGCCCTTCAACGTCAACAAGATCGACAAGACCAAACTCGCGGACGATCCCAGGTTCCCGTTCGGCCTGCCGAGGCCCGACAACGGCAACTACCTATGGGTACAGACCTTCTACTCCGCGCTCAACGACGCTGGCCGAGCCGGATTCGTCATGGCCAACTCCGCGTCGGACGCCCGAGGCAGCGAACTCGAGATCCGCCGCAAGCTCATCAAGGACCACAGCGTCGACGTGATCATCGCCGTCGGCACGAACATGTTCTACACCGTCACCCTGCCCGTGACGCTGTGGTTCCTTGACCGCGGCAAGAAGAACACTGACCGAGCCGACCAGGTGCTCTTCATCGACGCCCGCGAGATCTACAACCAGATCGACCGAGCCCACCGCGACTGGACGCCGCAGCACATCGAATTCCTCGCCAACATCGTTCGCCTCTGGCGAGGTGAAGGACCCGAGTTCGACGCAGGAAGCGATGAGATGCTTACCGCCGGGCTTTCTGACGGGACGTACGGCGACGTGGCCGGTATCTGCGCCACTGCAACACTCGGGCAGATCGAGGAACAGGGCTGGAGTCTCAACCCTGGGCGCTATGTGGCCCCTCCAGCACTGATCGACGACGTGGATATCGACCAGGTTCTGCCAGGACTGTCCCAGGAGTTTTCCCGACTCTCCGCTGAGGCTGCGCGACTCACGGATGCTGTCCGCCAAACCCTTGAGATGATGACGTGACACATCTATCCGAACTGTGTGTCGCGATTGTCGACTGCGAACACAAGACTGCTCCGAAGTCCGGGGATGGAACGGGTTACGCACTGGTAAGAACAACAAACATCGGGCGAGGGCGTCTCGACCTGACCAACGTCCACCGAATCGAGGCCACGGCCTACGAGGAGTGGACGCGTCGCGCAGTGCCTCAACCGGGTGACCTCATCCTTGCGCGAGAGGCACCTGTGGGGAATGTTGCCCTGGTTGCGTCCGGGATGGAACCGGTCTTAGGACAACGAACTGTCCTAATCAGGCCAGACGAGGAGAAGGTAGATGCGGGCTTCTTAACGTACCGACTGCTAGCACACGACCTACAACATTGGATGAGCGGCGTGGCCAACGGCGCAACGGTACCTCACCTCAATATGGAAGATATCCGCGCATTGCCTATGCCGGAGTTACCGCCACTTCGCGCGCAAAGCCAGATAGGGGCCACGCTAGCGGTGTTTGACGACTTGATCGAGAACAACCGGCGTCAGATTGAGATATTGGAGGAGATAACTCGATTGTTGTACCGTAAGTGGTTCGTTCACTTCCGATTCCCGGGGCATGAGGGCGTCGAGTTGGTCGACTCTGATCTCGGTCCGATCCCCGAGGGTTGGGCAGCAGGTGAGTTCTCGGATCTGGTGTCAGAGATCAAGGATACTGTTCCCCCCGAGGATATAGCAAGAGGCACGCCGGTCGTGGGACTCGAGAACTTGCCGAGACGCTCCACGACGCTTCACGAATGGGAGAATGCATTAGACGTTGGAAGTCGGCGCAAGGTCTTCGTCGAGGGTGACATTCTGTTTGGGAAGATTCGTCCCTACTTCCACAAGGTGGTCGATGCGCCTATCTCTGGGTGTTCGTCGACTGATGCAATTGTCTTCAGACCGAAGGAGCATCGCCTGCGGTGCCGAGCCTTGGCAGTTGCTTCGAGTGATGAGTTCGTTGGAGTCGCGACTGCAACGTCCAACGGGACGAAGATGCCGAGGGCCAACACCGAGATTCTGATGACTTACGACATTCTTCATCCGACCGAGGATGTCGAACGGGCCTTCAGCCAGACGGTAGGACCGATGGGCTCCCTTCGAAAGACCCTTGCAGCGCAGACCCGGAAACTGCGCGAGGCCCGTGATCTGCTTCTGCCTCGGCTCGTCTCATGTGAGTCTGATGTGTCTGAGCTTGATTTGGGTCTGGTGGCGGGGTGAGCCCAACGGCTCTGACCGAGGATGGGCTGGTTGAGCAGCCTGCGCTGCGGCTGTTGTCGCAGTTGGGTTGGGAGGTCGCGTCGGGGTTCGACGAGACCCTAGGGTCTGCGGGCACGCTTGGCCGCGATTCGCAGTCCGAGCCGATGCTCGGCCACCGGCTCCGGGACTCGCTACGCAACCTGAACCCGGGCCTTCCTGATGCGGCGATAGTGGAAGCCTCTGAGCTTCTGATTGGGGATCGGTCGGCGATGGATCGGGTTCGGGCGAACCGCGAGGTCCACGCGCTGCTCCGCGAGGGCGCGAGGGTCGAGACCGCCGGTGACGGTGGTGAGCGCCGGACGATCACGGTGCGGTTCGTCGACTGGAACCGTGCCGACGCGAACGACTGGCTGGCGGTTTCGCAGTTCTGGCTCGCGGGCGACATGTACAAGCGCCGGGCCGACGTGGTGCTGTTCGTCAACGGAATCCCGCTGGTCTTCATCGAGTTGAAGGTCTCGCACAAGAACGTCCGCGACGCGTACGACGGGAACCTCCGTGACTACCGCGACACCGTCCCGCACCTGTTCTGGTTTAATGCGTTCGTCGTCCTCTCCAACGGGGCCGACACCCTGGTTGGCTCGACGTTCGCTCCCTGGGATCACTTCGCTGAGTGGAAGAAGATCAACTCCGAGGGCGAACAGGGCGTGGTGTCGCTTGAGACTGCGCTGCGGGGAACGTGCGAGCGGCACCGGCTGCTCGACCTGGTCGAGAACTTCGTCGCCTTCACCGAACGTCCCGGTGGCTTGGTCAAGGCGCTGGCCAAGAACCACCAGTTCCTTGGGGTGAACAACTCGCTGGAGGCGCTCCGGGAGTTGCAGCAGCGCGAGGGCCGGCTCGGGGTGTTCTGGCACACCCAGGGGTCGGGCAAGTCGCTGTCGATGCTGTGGTTCACCCAGAAGGTCTTGCGCAAAGAGCCCGGCAACTGGACCTTCGTGCTGGTCACCGACCGTAAGGAGCTAGACGAACAGCTCTATGGGGACTTCGCCGATTCTGGGGTCATCACCTCGGGGCGGGAGGTCCACGCTGAGGCGTCGGTCCATCTCCGCGAGCTGCTGGGCGAGGACCACCGGTACGTGTTCACGCTGATCCACAAGTTCATCCCGCCCGAGAAGGGCCAGCGGATGCCGGTGCTGTCCGAGCGCCACGACATCGTGGTCATCACTGATGAGGCCCACCGCTCCCAGTACGACACACTGGCCGCCAACATGCGCCTGGCGCTGCCCAACGCCTCGTTCCTCGGGTTCACCGGCACACCGCTCATCGCCGGTGAGGAGGAGACCCGGCGGGTGTTCGGCGACTACGTGTCGATCTACAACTTCCGGGACTCCATCGCCGACGGGGCTACCGTCCCGCTCTACTACGAGAACCGCATCCCGGAGCTGCAGCTCACCAACGACGATTTCGACGACGAGCTGGAAGACCTCCTGGAGGAGGCTGCGCTCGACGACGCCCAAGAGAAGGCGGTGGCGCGCCGCTTCTCCAAGCAGTACGAGCTGATCACCCGGCCCCAGCGCCTGAAGGAGATCGCCGAGGATCTGGTCCACCATTTCGTTAATCGGGGTTTCAGGGGCAAGGCCATGTACGTGGCCATCGACAAGGCCACCGCGGTGCGCATGTACGACCTAGTCGAGGCCGAGTGGGCCCGCTACCTGGCCGAACTCGAAGACCGGCTGGCGGGCACGCCTGAACTGGAGCGCCCGCACCTGGAGTCGCTCATCGAGTTCATGCGCAGCACCGACATGGCCGTGGTGGTGTCGCAGGCCCAGAACGAGGTGGCCGACATGGCCGCGGCCGGGCTCGACATCGCCAAGCACCGCACGCGGATAGTCAACGAGGACCTCGACTCCAAGTTCAAGGACCCCGACGACCCGTTCCGGCTGGTGTTCGTGTGCGCCATGTGGCTCACCGGCTTCGACTCGCCGTCGACATCGTCGGTGTATCTCGACAAGCCGATGCGCAACCACCTGCTGATGCAGACCATCGCCCGAGCCAACCGGGTATTCCCCGACAAGGACAACGGTCTCATCGTCGACTACGTGGGCGTGTTCCGCAACCTGGAGAGGGCCCTCGCCATCTACGGCGCTGACCGCACCGCATCCGGCGTCGACTCCCCCATCCGACCCAAGGACGACCTGATCGCCGAGCTGGACGCCGCGCTGACGGAGGTCACCGAGTTCTGCGATGCCAACGACATCGATCTCGCCGACATGGAGGCCGCGCAGGGATTCGAGTTCGTCGCTCTCCAGAAGGCGGCCGTCGAAGCGCTGCGCATTGACGAACAGACCCGCCGACGGTATGTGTCGCTGGCCCGGCGGGTCCGCAAGACATTCAAAGCGCTGCTGCCTGATCCTGAGGCGCTCGCGGTCACCCACCGCGTGGCAGTGATCCGCTCGATTGCTTCGAAGATCGAATCGTTGTCGGAGGCGCCCGACATCAGCAAGGTGGTGGACTCGGTGTCGGACCTGCTGGACCGCTCGGTCGGCGCTAGGGAGTACATCATCCGCTCTGCCGGTGGGGCCGATCCGCTGATCGACCTCAACCAGCTCGACTTCGAGCAGCTCGCCCTGCGCTTCGCCGCCAACAAGCGCACCGCGGCCAACGCCATCGAGAAGAACATCGACCAGCGGCTCGACGACGCGGTGCGCAAGAACCCGACACGGCTGGAGCTGGCCGAGCGGTTCCGGCAACTCATCGACGAGTACAACGCCGGCACCCACAACCTCGAGGAGTTCCTGCGCCGGCTCAAGGCCATCAACGACGAATTGACCGACGAAGAACAGCGAGCCGTCCGAGAAGACGCCACCGAGGCAGAGCTGGCCATCTTCGACCTGCTCACCAAGCCCGAGCCGGAGCTGACCAAGGTCGAAGCGCTCACGGTGAAGGGCGCAGCCAAGAAGCTGCTGGGACACATCGAGGACAAGCTCGTCCTCGACTGGAAGCGCCGCCAACAGACCCGCTCAGCCGTGAGGGTCGCTGTCAGGGATGTCCTTGACGCCGAGTTGCCCGAGGCTTACGGCCCCGAGTTATTCGACCGAAAGGTCGACGTCATTTTCGACCACATCTACGCCAGCTACTTCGACAACGGTGCAAGCGTCTACGACGCCCCTGATGCCAGTGTTGGCGTAGGCGCTGCGGTTGCGACGCTGCCGACGACCACCGAGGAGATCGGCGACGATCTGCTGGCTCACGTTCGCTCCGATCCCGAACTATTCGCCCGGCTCATGGAGACAGTTTTCGGCGCGAGCGCCACCTGGGCGTGCCCCACCGAGCAACTCCTTGTCCGCGACGAGACGCGAGCCGTCGAGTACAAGCAGACCGCCCGATGGAACGTGCGGGAGCAGCGCAGGGATAAGACGATGGAGCAAGTCGTCATCAAGACCGTCGCGGGCATGCTCAACGACCGGGGCGGAACCCTACTGGTCGGCGCCACCGACGGCGGCGAGCCCGTCGGCCTCGCCGACGACTACGCCCAGGTCAAACCCCCCAGCGCCGACGGCTACGTGAACTGGCTGGACACGCTGTTCGAGAACCAGCTCGGCCACCCAGGCGCCAGCCGGGTCACCATCCGCATCGACCAGGTAGACGGCCACGACGTCTGCCGCATCGACGTACCCGCCAGCTCCCGCCCCATCTGGGTCAAGAACAACAACGGCCCCGACACCATCTACCAACGCCGCAACAACTCCACGCGGCCAGTGCCGCCAGCCGAGATTGACAACTTCATCGCCGAGCGATTCGGAATTCAGCATGCGAGTTGAGGCGAACTGCGCCGATCCAACCGATACCGACCTGCCGTCTAGTGTCCTGTCTGGGGAATTCGTTGGATATATGAGGTGAGGTTGTCGAGTATCTCGTCTGCGGTCTTGTGCCATATGAAGGGTCTGGGGTTGTTGTTCCAGTTGTCGGTCCAGGCGTTGATGGAGTCTTTGAGGTCTGTGACGCTGGTGTGGGCGCCGCGGCGGATCCATTTTGTGGTGAGCTCTGAGAACCAGCGCTCGACGAGGTTCATCCAGGAGCTGTAGGTGGGGGTGAAGTGGAAGCTGAAGCGGGGGTGGCGCACCAGCCAGCGCCCGATGGCGGGGGTCTTGTGGGTGGAGACGTTGTCCAGCACGATGTGCACCGCGAGGCCCTCGGGGACTTCTTTGTCGATGAGGTTCAGGAACTTGCGGAACTCCTCTGAGCGGTGCCGGGGCGTCATGGATGTGATGACGTTGCCGGTGGCGGCGTCGAGCGCGGCGAACAGGTTGGTGGTGCCGTGTCGGCGGTAGTCGTGGGTGCGCCGCTGGGGCGTGCCCGGCATCAGCGGCAGGATCGGGGCGGTGCGGTCCAGCGCCTGGATGCCGGTCTTCTCGTCGACGCAGAGCACCACCGCGGCCTCGGGCGGGTTCAAATACAGCCCGGCGACGTCTCTGACCTTGTCGACGAACTGCGGGTCCGGCGACAGCTTGAACTCCCCCACGAGGTGCGGCTTGAGCCCGAACGCCCGCCAGATGGAGTGCACCGAGGACCGCGAGATGCCCACCGCGGCGGCCATCGACCGAGTCGACCAGTGCGTCGCGTCGCGCGGGGCGGACTCCAGGGTGCGCACGACCACCTCCTCGACCTTGGCATCGCCGATGGTGCGCGGCGGCCCCGGCCGCGGGTCGTCACAGAGCCCGTCGAGGCGCCGCGACGCGAACCTGGTGCGCCACTTGGCGACCGTCGCGGGATGGCACCCCAGCCCCGCGGCGATCTCCTTGTTGTAGCGGCCCTCGGCCGCGGCCAGCACGATACGGCACCGCAACGCCAGAGCCTGAGACGACTTCGGCCGGCGCGCCCACCGCTCAAGCGTCTCGCGCTCCTCGCCGCTGAGCTCGACCACAACCGCCGGCCGTCCCCGCCGTGTGCCCATCGCCGCCCCCGATCATCGCCTGCGACGGTCCACCCTACCGCCCCGGCCACACAAACGCGACCAACTAACCAGACAGAACACTAGAAGGAGCCTTAACAATGCCGTTCGAGAGTCCGGACTATCTGCTCAGCCAGCTAATGAAGAACGTGCACAACGGCACGATTCAGCTTCCGGACTTCCAGCGAGAGTGGAAGTGGGATGACGATCGCATCGCGAGTCTGCTCGCCTCGATCTCAGTCGGGCATCCCGTAGGAGTTCTGATGATGCTTGAAGTGGCCGGCAGCGATGTGAATTTCGCTGCCAAGCCCCTCGCTGGTGCCGAAGGGGGTGTGACCGGGGAGCCGGAGCGACTGCTGCTAGACGGGCAGCAGCGCATGACTTCCCTCTTCCAGGCTCTCGCTTCAGACCGCCCGGTGCACACGAGCGACGGGCGCAAGAGGAGCCTCACTCGTTGGTACTACGTCGACATGGCGAAAGCGCTCGCTGACCCGAGCGACCGAGAGGAGGCGATCCGGTCGATCCCCGAAGACCGCGTCATCCGGGAGGACTTCGGCAGGTCCGTTGTGCTCGACCTCTCAACCCTAGATGCCGAGTGCAGAGCCGAGATGTTCCCGCTGTCGGGAGTGTTCGATTCGGCAATGACGAACAAGTGGATGATGCACTACGCCCAACTCGATCAGGAGCGAGTCTCCGAGAGGCTCCTGCGGTGGGACCGTTTCCAGAAGGAGGTTCTGATCAATTTTACCAGCTATCTGGTCCCAGTGATAGTCCTAACGAAGGGTACCCCCAAGGAGGCCGTGTGTACGGTCTTTGAGAAGGTCAACACTGGTGGGGTACCACTCAACGTCTTCGAGTTGCTCACGGCGACGTTCGCAGCGCAGAACTTCAGGCTCAAGGACGACTGGTATGAACGCAGCCAGAAACTCCGAAGACGCAAGATCAACAGCACACTCGAGAGCACTGACTTCCTCCAGGCCGTGACTCTTCTCGCGACCAGCGCCCGACGAATCTCCTGGACGGGCTCAGCCGGCGATGCACCCGGGGTCTCGTGCAAGCGTAAGGACATCCTACGGCTGACCCTTGATGAGTACCGAGAGTGGGCTGACGCGGCTGCCGAGGGATTCGACTGGGCTGCGAAGTTCCTAGCGCAGGAAGGCATCTTCACCGCTCGAGACGTCCCGTACCGGACTCAGCTTGTCCCGCTCGCCGCCATACGTGCGACCCTCGGCGAGGAGATCGAGAACCACGGCACGATCGCGCGAATCCGTCAGTGGTACTGGAGTGGCGTGCTTGGCGAACTCTACGGCAGCGCTGTCGAAACCCGGTTCGCTCGAGACTTGGAGGAGGTCGTTGATTGGATCAAGTCCGACGGACCTGCGCCTGGATCGGTGAGTGCAGCAAGCTTCAACTCCTCGCGTCTGCTAACGCTTCGAACCCGCAATTCTGCTGCTTATAAGGGTCTCTACGCACTCCTTATGCGCAATGGAGGCCTTGACTGGCAGAAACACAAACCGATGTCACTGGCCTCCTTCTTCGATTATCGCGTTGATATTCATCACATATTTCCCCAGCATTGGTGCAATAGCAATGGCGTGGACATAGCCCACCGCGAGAGCATCGTTAACAAGACGGCCATTTCGTACGATACCAACAGACGTATTGGTGGCCGGGCTCCGAGCGTCTACCTACCAATCCTGGAACGGCATGCCGGTATCTCAGCCGATCAGCTGGATCCGATACTAACGACGCACGCAATTGATGCGGAAGCCCTTCGTGCGGATGACTTCATCCGATTCTTCGAGGACCGCAAACGCCGACTACTTGATGTCATCAGCGGTGCGATGGTCAAGCCTGTGAACATCGACGATGAGAACATCGAGACAGAGCTCAGTCTCTTTGAGCCCGAGCCCGACGATATTCCAGACGAGCCCGACCAATTCACCGCATGGGTCAGCGACACATCAGGCCCTTCCTCCGTTAGGAGGCAGAAATTCCAGACGCCAGAGCCACAATCGGATGGCACGCCGAGAGCGTGGCTGATCAGGGCCGGTAGCTCGGGAGAGGATGAGGATCTCAATATCGAGGACGGCCTAGCTGTCGTGCGCTTCGTTCAGGTTCCTGATCTGACAGACGTTTCGACATGGGACCAACTGAGGGAGATCGTCCGCCGTTCGCATCCGGGAGACAGCGATAGCAAGATCGGCAACGTCGCAGGCCAGCTGTGGGCATTGCGATCACGGGTGCGAACGGGCGACCTCGTGGCACTGCCGCTCAAGACGACTTCGCAGATTGCGTTGGGCATCGTGACCGCTGGGTACGAGTACCGGGAGGTGTCGGACGTAAGAAGGCGTCACCTGGTCTCAGTGGACTGGAAGCGCGTGAACCTCCCACGTAGTGCTGTCCAACAGGATCTGCTGCACTCGCTCGGAGCATTCATGACCGTCTACGAGATCACACGCAACGACGGCGCATGGCGACTCCTGCAGATCCTTGCGACGGGCAGCGACCCTGGCCCGAGGGCAGAACCGGTCGAAGCGGTCGCGGCCAATTGACGAGAATGCGACTCCCGCGGGAGCACGGCGGAGAGCGGAGAGGCACACATGCCGCTGGATGAATGGGCTGGGCCCGGCAGTGTTCTGGGCTGCTACATATCCGAAGAGTCGAGTAGGACCCTTGCTTCATATCGCGCTCAGGCCAACCTGATCGCTGAGCATGCCAACGTAGAGCAGGACACGGCGCACGGCGGCTACCAGCATCGGCAGCTCTTTGAACTTGTCCAGAACAGCGCCGATGCGCTCTGGGCCGACTCTGGCGCCCAACCGAATGACGAGTACGGCCCACGGCCTGCACGCGGGCGGGTCGAGATCCGTCTGACCGAGAACCGCCTCTACTGCGCCGACGATGGAAAGCCCATCCACCCGGACGGCGTGACGGCTCTCATGTTCTCGCACATGTCACCCAAGAGGGGTACCAGCCAGATCGGCACCTTCGGCTTGGGCTTCAAGGCTGTTCTCGGCGTGAGTGACTCCCCCGAGTTCTTCAGCCGCTCAGGCTCATTCCGATTCGACCGCGCTCGCTCGCAGGAACGGGTGCGCGCCATCAGGCCGAATGCTGAGAACTGTCCGGTGCTGCGCCTTCCGGAACCGATCGACCCGGCCGAATGCTGGGAGCGAGACGCTGTGTTACGCGAGCTCATGGAGTGGGCGGTCAACATCGTGCGGTTGCCCCTCAGGCGAGGAGCGCGCGACGACGTCCGCGAGCAGATGCGCGCCTTCCCCGCCGAGTTTCTTCTATTTGTCACTCACGTACGAAAGCTCGCGCTCATTGACGATGCCGACGTTGTGGACCGAGTACTGGAACTGGAGAGAGTCGACGACAACTGCCTCCTAGCCGACGGTGACGCGACCAGCGAGTGGAAGCTCTTTGAGCGCACCTGCATGCTTTCGAGCGACGCCCTTGCCGACCGGCGGCCTGACGACGATCGAGAGGAGGTACCAATTTGGTGGGCCGCGCCCCTCGACCGGCTCGACCGGCCTGGCAAGTTCTGGGCGTTCTTCCCAACCAACACAGTGAGCCTCATCCCAGGCATCCTGAATGCGCCCTGGAAGACGAACGAGGATCGTCAGAACCTTCTAACCGGCCGTTACAACGACGAATTGATCGAGTCGGCGTCGGAACTGATCGCCGAGGCACTGTCAGTCCTCTCTACGGATGACGACCCAGCCCGACACTTGGACGCGCTGCCGCGACGACACGAGGCAGGCGACCCCGAGCAGGCGGATCTGCTCCGCGAGCGACTGTTCGCTGCTCTTGACCGACGCGCCATCGTTCCCGATCAGGACGGAAGACTCCGCGGTGTTCGGGAGGTTTCCTACCCTCCGCAGCAGCTGACCTTGGATCGCGAATTCGAAATGGTGTCGCTAGACCGATGGGCTGCGCATCCAAGTAGGCCACCCGACTGGCTTCACCACAAGGCGCTTGCTCGGACCCGGCTCGCAACGATCGACCGGATGTTCCACTCGCCGGGCCAGCCGGGAGTCAGGGTGCCGCGAGCACCGCGCGCATCCATCGCCAGATGGCTCGAAGCGCTCGTTCAGCACGCGGAGACAAGCGGCGAGATTGCCGCATCGACGGCGGCAATTCAGACTGCCGCGCTCATCCCTGCGGACAGACGCTCAGGCGTGGATCTTGGCGCGATCGTGCTGACGGCATTCGGCGATTGGCGCCCGCCGGACCCCGACCTTCTCTTTCTCCCTGATCCGTCGCCAGCGGTCGGCAGCACGATGGACCGGGAGTCCTGCGTCCATCCGGCGCTGGTGTCGGACAAGGGGACGCTCGCGGCCTTGAGAGAGCTTGGCCTTAGGCGACCCTCGGCGGACAGTCGGTTCAGACGCCTCGCTGAGCAGGTCTTTGCACACCGCAGCACAACGACTCTCGACCAAGATCCCCATGAGTCTTTCTGGGTTCTCGCACGAAGTCTGAGCCTGGATCCACCGGCGCGGTGGGGTTTGTGGGGTTGGAGCATCCACCAGAAATGCCTCCTGACGTGGCAGAATACTGTTAATAACGACAGTTATTCCAGCTGCGTGAGGAGGCACTTCCTGTGAGGAGCATAGCGGGCGGGATCGACGGGTTGGAGGCAGTGTTCGACGACGCTTCTTTGGTGGCCGATGCGGGGTTGTTGCTGGCGGGCACGGTGATGGATCGCCTTGGGTTGGAGTCGCTGATCGACGAGACGGTGCGCCCGCCGGGCTCGGCGGGCTCGGGAGCGGGCCGCAAGGTGTTGACTTTGGTGGCGTCGATGCTGGTGGGCGGCCGCTGCATCGACGACACCGGCCGTCTGCGGGCCGCGGCGTCGCAGGCGGTGCTGCCGTTTCGGGTGATGGCGCCGTCGACTGTGGGGTCGTTCTTGCGGTCGTTCAGGTTCGGGCATGTGCGCCAGCTCGACAAGGCGGCCGAGCAGGCGCTGGTGCGGGCGTGGTCTGTGGGCGCCGCGCCGGCCGCGGAGATGACCGTGGATTTGGACTCCACGATCTGCGAGGTGTGCGCCAGGGCCAAGCACGGCGCCGCGTACGGCCACACCGGAGTGTTGGGCTATCACCCGCTGGTGGCGGTGCGATCAGACACCGGCGAGGTGCTGCACTCCGCGATGCGGTCGGGATCGTCGCAGCGCGGCAACGAGCATTTCGCGCGCGAGGCCCTGGCCCGGGTGCGGCGCCTGGCGCCGGACGCGGCGGTCGCGGTGCGCGCCGACGCGGGGTTCTTCTCCTATGGGATGATCGCAGACATCGGGGCCCACAACGCGTCCTACTCGATCACGATCCCACAGAACGCCAAGGTCAAAGCAGCTGTAGCGGCCATCGGCGAAGACGCCTGGCAGGCGATCGCCTACACCCGCGGCGCGCAGGCCCAGGTCGCTGAGACCACCATCGACCCCGGCCGCCGCGGCGACAAGCTCCGCGGCCCCCACGGCAAGCGGGCCAAGCTGCGGCTCGTCGTGCGCCGCACCCGCCTGATCGGCGCCCAAGCCGAGCTGTGGCCCAACTGGCGCCACCACTGCTTCGTCACCGACCGAGCCGACCTCGACACCGTCGCCGCCGACGCCTACCACCGCGGCCACGCCACCGTGGAACTCGCCATTCGCGACCTCAAAGAGAACTCCGGGCTCAGCCGCTGCCCCTCCAGACAGTTCCCCGCCAACGGCGCCTGGCTCGCCTGCTGCGTGCTCGCCCACAACCTCGCCCGCTGGACCGCCCGCCTCGGACGCGCCCACCCCACAGCGCAGCTCACCGTCGCGGCCACCATCCGCAACCGGCTCCTCACCGTGCCCGGCCGCCTCGTCAACCACAGCGGCCGACACAGACTGCGCCTGCCGCTCAACTGGCCATGGGCCACGGCCTTCACCACCGCCCTGGGACGCATCCGCAGCCTGCCCCTGCTCATCTGACCGGCCGCCCCGGCCCGGCGCAGCCAACAAGCACCCCCAGCGCCACCAACCCGCACCAGCCCCCCCACACCAGCCTCGCACACCCCAAAACGCGTCGGCCCGCACACACGCACCAGCCCAGCCGCCAACCGGCCCCAACCGTCGAACCCACAAACCCGTCGGTGGATTCAGGCTGAGTCCCGTCGATGCAATCGCCATCGTCCATGAGCACACAGGCTGGCCGGGACAACTACGGATCAAGACTCGCTCCGGTGACTGGCAGCCAGCCCATTCCGTGCTGATGCCCGGCGACATCTTGCCCGGCGACGGCAGCCGGGATGACGATGCGACCGTCGATATAGATTTTCATCACCGCGATGTCCCGCTGTTGTCTGAACTTGGGGTGAGCGACGCGCCGCTGGCGAGCCGCGACATGAGGTGGGAGCCCCTCTTCTACCAGTACCAGCGCCGCTGTGAGGAGCATTACCGCCGACGAGACGATCTTCCGTTTTGGCCACGGACGGGATACCTGGACCTCACGTCGATGGGCGTCGGTCCGCTGACCGTGCTACTTGGGCTGTCCGGCGAGGGTAGGGCGCTCTTCACCGACGCGCTGCTGGAACTGGATGCCAGTTATCAATCGTGCAGGATGTGGCACACGGGTTCGAACGGACACCTCTATCCAGAGGTGTCCTTCGACTCGTTAACGGTTGACGCCATACGCACACATGGCCGGATCCGTACCGCTGGCGGAATTGTGCCGTTCGCTGACGCGCTCGGGCCTCAGCCCAAGAGTCCGGCGGCCCTTCACGTCCTTTTGCGGCATCCGAAGGCCGACAAGATCAAGCAGGCCTTCAAACTCTCGGAACCAGTACCGGAGTTCTTCGGGGAAGGAGAACCGGTTCCGCTGACCGACGCATGGCCAGGACTGGCAGGGCATCTGCCAGCACACCGTAGGACAAGCAAGCTCATTCTCTGCGAACGGATCCGTATAGCGGGGGTGGAGCGCGATTGCGTCTTCGGCACGCCCGACGTCTATCTCGCCGGCAACGTCGAGGACGATGAGAGGAGAGCTCTCGAACTAGTCGCTGAAGCTCTTGACCTAGCTCTGACGCACGGCGCGATTGACGCAATCCTGCAACGCAGGACTCCTGCAGAGATTGAAGAGCGACGAGCCGCGGTTCGACTACACCCGACAGATGCCGAGCGCCTCCTCGCGGCGGTCGGCGAAGAGGCCCTGCGTACGGGTCTTCCTCCATCGCTGCTGGACGCACTCGCCAATGGCAGTGAGGCACTCCAGGGCACGGACCTTGCGGAGGCCGCCATCGCAACCCACCACACGGACGCCCTTAGGCAGTTCAAATGGGCGCTGGACGCCCTCGACCCGCCCAAGAGTTGGTCTGGATCGCGGCGCGCCGTCGAGTTCGTGCGCTCTCTGGGCTTCTCGGAGGAGTGGGCGGGAGAGCGCAATAGGCGGCGCCCAGCTTTCATGGAAGTCGAAGGTCCCTGGTCGCTTCCTGAGCTCCACGACTATCAGCAAAGGGTTGCCGCGAACGTGCGCGAGATGCTCCGATCGGAGCCGGGTGACGGTATCGAGCGGCGCGGGATGCTCACCATGCCGACCGGCTCGGGAAAGACCCGCGTTGCTGTTCAGGCGATTGTCGAGGCCATGCGTGACGACGGAATCCAGGGTGGTGTTCTCTGGATCGCGGACCGCGACGAACTCTGCGAGCAGGCTGTCGATGCCTGGGCGCAAGTGTGGAGAAGCCTTGGCACCGAGGCGGGGCAGCTTCGTATATCCAGGATGTGGAGTGGGCAGCCCAGACCTTCGCCTGCGAGCGAACGCCATGTCGTCGTCGCCACTGTCCAAACGCTCAGCGCTCGGCTGTCGAACTATCCGGCCGAGTACGAGTTTCTTAAGGACTTCACGTTGGCAGTCTTCGACGAAGCGCACCGGTCGATCGCTCCCACGTTCACATCCGTCATGCAGGAGATCGGGTTGACGTACCGCAGAAGAGAGGACGAGCCCTTCCTGCTCGGCCTCACGGCCACCCCGTACCGAGGGCACGACCAAGAGCAGACGGCCAGGCTCGTCCGCCGCTATGGCCAGAACCGGCTTGATGCCGGGGCGTTCGTTAGCGACGACCCGCGGGACGTCATCAGCGAACTGCAGGCCATGGGCGTGCTCGCCCGCGCCGACCAGGAAATGATCGAAGGCGGCACGTTCCGACTGACGACCGAGGAGCTGGAAGAAGTATCAAGATTCGCGCGAGGGACAGAGCGACTAGCTCATCCTCTCGCCTGGCTCCCGCAGAGCGTGGAAGATCGCATGGCACTGGACTCCCGCCGCACCACACGCATCATCGAGGCGTACAAGGCCCATGTGGAGCCGGACTGGCCCACCCTGATCTTCGCAACATCCGTGGAGCACGCCCAGACCCTGGCAGCACTGCTGAACCTGCGGGGGATCACGGCGAGATCTGTGAGCGGAACCACCGAACCGGCCACCCGCCGGCGCGTGGTTGAGGGATTCCGCAATGGTGAAATCACTGCGCTCGTCAACTACGGCGTTTTCCGCGAGGGATTCGATGCGCCCAAGACACGGGCCATCATCGTGGCCCGGCCGGTGTACAGCCCGAATCTCTACTTCCAGATGATCGGTCGAGGACTGAGGGGTCAGATGAACGGCGGCGATGACCGCTGCCTCATCCTCAACGTACGCGACACCATCGCGAATTTCGGCGAAGGGCTCGCCTTCGCTGACTTGGACTGGCTATGGGATCGCTGAAAGCGAACCGCGCTTCTGAACAGGGACGGATGCTGTTCGTGGTCTCGTGAGAGGTGGCAAAGAAAAGCCCCGCCAGTGCACCACCGACAAGCGATGGTGGACGGCGGGGAAGATTGGTTGATTTCTAGCAGATCAACGAGGGCAATGCAACCACGGTGGCAAAGCTACGGGCGGTAGTCGAAGGGGTCGTGGACTTGGTCGTAGTCCCGTCGGCCAAAGCGATGCTCCCATCTGAGGTAGCTCCTCTGAGGCTGTCGCCTGCCTCCTCCGGTCCATGCAGCGGTCTCGCAAGCCACTCCCGAGGCGTGCGCACGCTCCAGCGCCGGCAGCAAGTCGGAGTCTCCCGAGAACAACACCACGACGTCGAATTCTCCGTTAGCGGCGCCGAACGCGAGATCTAGGGCGAGCACTACATCGATCCCCTTCTCGCGCGGAGTGCCGGTGCGGTAGTCGAGCGGCCGGGTGCAGACCTCCAGTCGGGGCTCGCTGGTGCTCGCAGCGCTGCGCCAGCGACTGACCTGCTTGCGGGCCGCGGCGTAGCCTTTTGGACTCTTGGTCGAGCTCGGCATGCCGCGATAGATCTGGACTTGGACGAGTTTGCGAAGTCGTGTACCTGGATAGCTCGGATGGCGCTGCTCAATCAGCTTGGCGAGTTTGAGGGGATCGAACTGTCCAACGACATGGTGATCGCCGTCTTCGCCGAACGCCTGCCGCGCGCCACGATAGGCGTTCTGGTAGTCGATGAACAGAGCGAGCCTGTCAAGACCAGACATGGCTGTGGCCTCCCTTCGAGCATGCGTCGATCGGCACGCCAGTAACCACGGGGTTCGCCGCGGCCATCAGGCCGACTCCTCTTCGCGTACCGCTCGTCACCAAGTTCCTCTTGCGTCACGCTCTGCTGCGCGCTGCAACCGGTCTTCAGCAATAACCGTGGCTGGCCGTTCCGTCTCGAGACCGAGCTTCCACATGATGTACCTCGCCGTTGCTCGACGAGTGGGAGCACGCGTGACGACTTCCGTCTCTGCCATGCAGATGCCCTGCCAGTCGCGGTTGGTCTTTCGCCAGTCGATCTCAGCCAGGCCATCGAGGATCTCAGTCCAAGAGGTGCTCGGGTCATCGTGCGCTGCTCGGGCGGCACCTCCGGCGAAGCCGAGAGCCCACAACGACAGCGCATAGGACGACACGTATACCTGCCGGGCGTGCTGGGGCTTGGTGTCACCCTCAAGAATCCCCCGCCAGGGCACCACCAGGTCCGTAAGGCGGATCCAGAAATCGATCGCCAGCGACCTCATGTCCTCCACCTCTGTTTCCGGGAGCTTCTCGGGAAGGTTGCCCAACAGCTGGACGTTGGCCTGCTGCAGCCCGGAGAGGGTGGCGAACCTCGCTGAACGCACCGACAGCGACACCCGTTCCTTGTCGATGCGATCCTTGAACAGCGGCACCTCCTCCACGCAGGCCATCGTGACGCGGTTGATCGGCAAACGGTGGTCAAAGAGGATGTCGAGCGACTTCGAAGTCTTGTGCACCGTGCGGTTGAGATCGGAGAAGATCTGCTGGCTGCGCTCCAGGCCGCCGTCGGGCAGAACGACCACCGAGATCGTGTCCTCAGCGAGCGCCGAGTCGCGGCGGAGCGCCTCGGAAATGCCCGCCACGCGGTGCTGGCCGTCGTTGATGACGTACTTCGCCTCTAGGGGCAGAATCAACTCGCCGATGTCAGCCCCCTGGTCCACAGGGTCGAAGTCCACATCGTCGGAGTCCACCGAGACGGTGATCGCGGAGAAGATGTAGTCCTCGTGGTCCAGGACGTAGTTGGCGATCTCTGGGATCCTCTTGGAGTTGAGGGCCCGTTGGCTCCTGTTCTCCGGAGTCAACTCGAGCATCTGGTCCGGGTCGAAGGTGAAGAGCTTGACGACGGCGCCGAACGGCAGGGTCGCCGTGTAGTAGTTGGTGTTCCCCATCCGGCCGCGGGTGGCGGGAACCCGGAAAGTGGGCTTAAGACGGCTTGTCACGCTTCTGAGAGACATGATAGCTCCTTTCTATTCATTGTGTGATGAACCGAGCAGTACCGGACCGCTCGGCGCCGACCAGCATAGCTAGTACGTCTCAGAACTACAACCATACGTCTACAGCTAGCGTCTATACGTCCTAATTATGAGATTTATACGTCTACAAACGGTTGATCAGCAGAGCCTCGGGCGTTAGAGCGCTGTTCGAGCCTTCGACTCCTGGGGAAGTACGAGGGCTCCTCCGTCTTCGGTGTCCGCGACGGTGAGTGGCGGCATGGCCGGGTGCCGCGACTTGTCGACCTCGGGGGTGTTGGCCTTGCGTTTGTTGCAGTAGGTGTGGGCAGCCTGGAGGTTGTCGATCTTGTGCAGGCGGCTCTTGTATTGGATGCCCGGCTCGGCCTTGCCGCCCTTGCCGACGTCGAACAGGACGAACACCTTGGGCACCACATGCTCGATCTGGGCGCCCTTGATCTTCGTCTCCCCCGCGCACAGCCCGCATCGCCCGCCGTCGCGGTCATAGACGTAGCGGAGCATGCTGCGCCTATGAGCGTCGTCCCAGCGGCCGGCGGCATCAGGCTCGTCTCGTTCCAGATACCAGCGGTGGCCTTTGTCGATGGTCTTTGCGACTTTGGTGAGGAACCCCCGGGGCTTGTCACCCGCGTCTGGGGTCGTCGCCTCCTCGGCGTTGTCTTGTGCTCTTTGAACGGGAGCGGAGGCATCCTTGTCGGCCGGTGCGTCCACAGGCGGTTGGTCCTGAACTATGCCGCGGCATCGCGGGAACTCGGAGCACCCCCAGAACTCGCTGCCGGCGTTCACTCCTCGCCGGGCCGTGCGCCGAACCATGGGCCGGTCGCACTTCGGGCAGCTGGGAATCGGCACTGTGGTCTCCTCTGCCAGTGAACTCATGAGTACTGCCAGCGTTATTGCGAGCGAGGGAACGATAGCGGCGCAGGTGTGAAGCCAAGGCGCCTATAGCAACATTCGTAGCTAGAGCTGCAACCGAAGCGGATTCATCGAGGGCGGCTCTAGTCTTCGTTGAGCGATGCACACGGAAACACGGCGGCGGTACACGGGGTCGAGCGCGCTGACCTCTCCACTTGTTCTCGGCCGACCGGACGGCTCGTAAGTCCGCCGGAGCCATCCAGCTTGACGGGTGCCGTCGGGGCGTGAGCTCATTGGATTGGGACAGCACCAAGCGCAAGCTTGCGGAGGCAACTGAGGTCGGCCGCGACGCGGGGGTCGCCAAGAGCCTCAAGGCGGGCGGCAGGGCAGCGTTGGACGCGACCGCGGAGCGCACGGCACAGGTGATGGCCGCGGCTCAGGCCCTGTTGGCGAGTGACCTGTCCTCAGACCTCAACAACCTGGTCGCGGCCGCGGTCAAGGGAAGCGCGACGATCTACGACAAGGCGATGGACGCCAACTACCTCGACCCGCTGCTGCGGCCGGGTCTGGGCGGCAGCTACCACCGGCTCTTCGATGGGGGCCACACCATCGCCGGGGCCGTCAGAGCCGCTCGGGACGCATCCTCCGACGACACCGTCATCGAGGAGGCGCGGGGAACCGTTCAGGCGCTGCTCAGAGACGCCGCTACCCCCAGAGGCCTGCCGGTCGCGACCTGGGACAAGGGCACCTTCGACGCAGTGGCGGACTCCCGGGAGTCGACGTTCGCAATACCCAAGAGTGGTGAGCATCCCCCCTAATCGTGGAGACATCGTCTATGAGGAGACGCTATGTCACAGCCACGACGTTCAATTCCGGGTGTGGGTATCGCACGCCGACGACCTGTCCAAGCCGTGCTGCATACCTGCGACCGGCCGAGCGAAGCCCTGCGCGCCGGCCTCCCACGAAGCGGGTCTGGGTGCTAGTCGAGGAATGAGGGCGACCGACCGAGAATGCTCCCCCTGTACCCGGCAAAGAAAAGCCCCGCCAGTGCACCACCGACGGAGCGGAGGCGGACGGCGGGGAGGATTGGGTACATGATGGCGCATTGCAGCCGATGATGCAACGTTTCACTCGGCGGTCGGCCAGACCGGCTCTACGAATCCGACTGCTTGTCACCATTCACGTACCGGTGCGTGACCGCGGTTGGCGTCGGCCCGCCGCTGGCCAACTCCTTTGCGCCCGGCAAACGCTCAAGGGCGGGCGGCGATCACCGCGGGCGTTCGGCTGGTCGCGGCAATCCATGCGCGGGAGTCGGAGCACATCCAGCCGACTAGCTCCAGAAGGTGCGCGTGATCGCGGGACAGATCGCGTCGATGGATCGGCTCGTGATGCGCGATCCGGTTCCGAAGGAAGTGGAGGCGCTGCATCCGGTCTGCCACGCCGGCTCGAACTTGCCGCGGGTTACGGGTCGCAGGGTGCATCGGAAACACTGACGCGACTGCGGGCACCCACAGCGATGTCAGGTACGGAGGCTTGCACAGGTATCGCCAGAATCCGAAGCTCAATTCGGCGATGACCCTGCCGTGCACCTCCGAGCCCGTGCCTCCACCGGTCGCGCGCCGCTGGGCAGCGTCGATGTCTTCTCGGGCCCGCCTGCCGTGCTGGCCCGGAAAGAGTTGCATCTGCCGGTACCACACGTCTGCCCATCCCCTAGCCGATCCGTATCTCACGAGCGCATCGTCGACCGCATTGCGGAAGACGATCTCTAGACGGCCAAGATCCTCATGTAGAGCACCGGCCACGCTGGCATTCCAGTCGTACAGGCGGATGGCGGCCTCAATGTCGCCGCCGGTGGCCTGCAGGTAGGATTCAAGGCGTGTCGTCGTCAGGCGAGTGGCGATTATTTGGTAATCAATGCTTGACATCTTCTTCCCAGACCCTATAGTTGTTCTTGAAGGCCCCGGAACCGTCCCTGCTTCGGCAAACGGCCGGGGTTACGCCTTTCTGGGGCTCGCTTGCCGTCGCACCGAAGCAAGGAACTCGCTGCCGACGTTCGCTCCTCGCCGGGCGGTGCGCCTCACCATCGGCCGGTCGCACTTCGGGCAGTTGGGAATCGGCACTGTGGTCTCCTCTGCCAGTGAGCTCATGACTACTGCCAGCGTCCGCGCGAGCGAGCGAACGATAGCGGCGCAGGTGTGCGACCAAGGCACCAATAGCAACATTCGAGGCTAGAGCTGCACCCGAAGCAGATCTATCGAGGGCGGCTCTAGTCTTCGTTGAGCGATGCACACGGAAACACGGCGGCCGTACACGGGGTCGAGCGCGCTGACCTCCACTTGTTCTCGGCCGACCGGACGGCTCGTGAGTCCGCCGGAGCCATCTAGCTTGACGGGTACCGTCGGGGCGTGAGTTCATTGGATTGGGACAGCAACCAAGCGCAAGCTTGCGGTGGCAGCCAAGGTCGGCCGCGACGCGGCGGTCACCAAGAGCCTCAAGGCGGGCGGCTGGACAGCGCTGGACGCGACCGCGGAGCACACGGCGCAGGTGATGGCGGCGGCGCAGGCCCTGTTGGCGAGTGACCTGTCCTCAGAGCTCAACAGCCTGGTCGCGGCCGCGGTCAAGGGAAGCGCGACCATCTACGACAAGGCGATGGACGCCAAGTACCTCGACCCGCTGCTGCGGCCGGATCTGGGCGGCAGCTACCACCGGCTCTTCGATGGGGGCCACACCATCGCCGGGGCCGTCAGAGCCGCTCGGGACGCATCCCCCGACGACACCATCATCGAGGAGGCGCTGGGAACCGTCCAGGCGCGTGCTCAGAGACGCCGCCACCCCCAGAGGCCTGCCGTTCGCGACCTGGGACAAGGGCACCTTCGACGCAGTGGCGGGTTCCCTGGAGTCGACGTTCGCAATACCCAGGAGCTGGTTCCATGACCTGAACACCTACGACGCGGCCGACCTGCTCGGCGCGTCGGTGGGTGTGGTCGCCGTGGTCCTGGGATGGAACCGCGCCGACACCGAAACCTTCGCCAGCCTCACCGCCGGCATGGGGCTGCCAGCCGCCGTCGGCGCCAATCCCCTACTGCTGGTCGTCGTGGTAGTCGCGGCAGCCAGAGCCTTCCACAAGGCCCGCCCCGGCGGCGAGTACACCGAACTCGTCGACGGCGGATTCAAAGGCGCCGTCGGCTCCGGGGCGACAATGGCGGCGGTCGCGCTCGCGACTTCGGCCGGCGGGCCCGCGGGAGTGGCGCTCCTGGTCGGCCTCACCGCAGGCATCGTCGCCAACTCCGCAACGAAGAACGTGAGCCTGACCGCAATCGGCCGTTTCGTCGCCACCCGAGCCGCCGCCATGACTACAGACCCCGCCACAGAGCAGGCCGCCGAGCTGGCGGATGTCGATGGGCCCGACGGAGCCGACAGCGACGCAATGGACACGGCTCACAACCTCTGATCATCGCGACCGCTCCGCAGCAGCCGCCTGAGCCGCCGCCCGAGCTCGCCCAAGACGCTGGAACCCCCACGCCTCTTCCGGTACGGCATTGGCCGTGGCGATTGGCGCGGTTGGCGCTGTCATACTGCTGCGGTACGGTTCGGCCGCTCGGGCGGCGCTCCATGCTGAGGGCTAGGGGCCGGGCGAATCGCTGTCAAGCGCCGCCCGGTGAGCCGACAGCCGCGAAGCGGCCCGTGCACCCGGGTGCTAACTTCGCCAGCGCATCGTCAAGCATACGTGGAGGCACGGAAGTGGCTGAAGTTCGAATCGTTACTCGCGAGCAGATGCTCGACGAGCTCAAGGAGATACTCGCAGACGAGCACACGACGCTCGACGAATTCACCGCCGCAGGACAGGCCGATGCTCTCGACGACGCCTTCCATCGCGATCTGTGGCTCTACTACAGGGACTGGATCATCAAGGGGTGACAGAAGCGACGCTGCGCGACGAAACGGAGAGGTTCGCCGACACCCTCAACAACATTGTCGAAGCCACGATCGACACCGACATTCGGTTCCGGACCGATATCGCCGCGGATGCCGAACGGGCCAACCTCCAACCGATTCAGCACCCAGGACGCCGCTCCAACGGGTTCCCGCTGATCCGCCCGGGCGACGATCCCCAAGCTCCCGCCCTACTGCTCGTCGCAAGGTTCGCTGTCGAGATGGACGACGAGGACCGGCATCTGCGCGTCGCTAGTTCGACGATCGGCCTCTGGGTGGACATCACCGCGGCACGCAAGGATCCGCGCCCGCTGATACGAGTCGAGTACGACCGCCGCAGAGTGGCCAGCGACCGAGCGGCTGCGCACGTCCATCTCCACGCGCACTCTCCTGAACTGGCCTGGGTCCACGGATCCAGTGGCCGGCCCGCTCCCGATCTCCATCAACTGCACTTCCCGGTGGGCGGCCAGCGATTCAGGCCGACACTGGAGGAGTTCCTGCTATTCCTGGACCGGGAGCACCTATACGCCGACTTCAAGGACGGCTGGAGGCCAGCCGCGCTGGCCTCCCTTCGAGAGTGGGAGGAGGTCCAAGCCTCGGCGACTGCCAGGCGCTTCCCCCAAGCGGCCGCACGCTCACTAGAGCGCCTTGGCTACAGGGTCATAGCCCCGGCAGCATAGAAGTCCCATTGATCCTCAATCCCACTGTGAGTATGGCGGGCGCGTCCCGGCAGGGGTGCCAAGCTGGTGTCGGCGGCGGCGTCGTGACCCACAATCCCACTGACCTGTGTGTCCTCTAAACGAGATGTCCGATGTTGCCGCCGGCGCCGGTTCGGCGTCCTGGTGCAGACCTGATTAGAAGCCTGTCCGCCCTGGTGGTGTGACTCATCACAGTGTTGTCGTATCAGGCCCCTTCCGGTGCGCACACGACACTGACAAAGGAGACGCATCGTGTTGGCAGACATCGTGGATCATGTGATCGGCATCGACCCGGATCGAGATCGGATAACGGCGTCGCTGGTGGAGGCGTCCACGGGCGGCGAGCTGGCGACCGAGGCGTTCGAGACGACCCGCGGGGGCTACCAGCGGCTCGTGGCGTGGGCGGACCGCCACACGTCGCGCGAGTCGAGGGCCTGGGCCGTGGAGGGCTCGGGCAGCTACGGGTCCGGAGCGTGCGCGCACCTCGGCGCGGCCCGCGAGCAGGTGATCGAGTTCAGCCACCCCCGCACCGCGGCGACCAGCGACGGCGCCAAGACCGACGCCCTCGACGCCCGCCGGGCGGCGCGGGAGGTTCTCGGACGCCCAGACCTCGCCGTCCCACGCGCCCGGGGCCGCCGCGAGGCGCTGCGAGCGCTGGAATCCACCCGCCGAGGCGCCCAGACGGCGCGCACCGCGGCGATCAACGAACTCAAAGCCCTCATCATCAGCGCGCCTGTTGACCTGCGCGACCAACTCCGCGGCCTCACCACCGCCGCCCAGGTCGCCAAATGCGCCGCGTTGCGCCTGCCGGCGGCTCCCCTCGACGAGCTCACAGCCACCAAACAGGCCCTACGCAGCCTCGCGCGGCGGATCAAGACCCTCACCGCCGAAGCCGCCGAGTTGCAAACGAGCATCCGCGGGCTCGTCGAAGCCGTCGCCCCCCACCTGCTCGACCAGCCCGGCGTCGGACCCATCACCGCCGCGCAGATCTACATCGCCTGGTCACACCCCGGCCGCTGGCGCAACGAAGCAGCCTTCGCCCGCCTCGCCGGCGTCGCCCCACTCGAAGCGTCCTCGGGGCAAAACACCCGCCACCGCCTCAACCGCCGCGGCGACCGCCAACTCAACCGCGCCCTGCACACCATCGCCGTCACCCGCAGCCGCTACTGCCCCCACACCCAGGCCTACATCGCCAAACGAACCGCCGAAGGCAAAACCCCCCGAGAAGCCCAACGCTGCCTCAAACGCTACATCGCCCGCCAGATCTACCGCCTCCTCCAACACCCCAAAATCAACACTTGACAAACATAGAAGCATCGTCTAGCGCGCTGGGCTGCGAAGAGAGGCGGGCATGACCATCAGGCCCTACACCGACGTGCCTTCATGTGCCTGATCCTGGACTTCGAGATCAAGGGGATTTCTTAGCCAGGTAGTCCGTGTCGGTGGCCTGGAGCAGGCGGAGCACGTCGAGGGCGTCCTTGTCGCTCATGCGGTCACTGGCACTTGAGCGTTCGGCGATCTTGTGGACCTTGGCCACCACAAGTCCGCCCGGGCCTGCGACGTGCATGGTGGCGCTACGGCTATCAGAAGGGTCGAGGGCTTGGATCTCCATCGGTTCTCGGTCGACCAGCGCAGCCTCAAGTCCCTTGGCCCGACGGGCGACACGCTTGCCATGCGGCCCGAGGCGAGCGCCACGCGATCCCGGACCCGCCAGGGCTTCGGGCACCATGAGATCGACGTAGATGCCGTCGGGACTGACCCATCTGCCGGGGGACTCACGCAGTGTGAAGCCGCGTCGGATCAGCAGTTCGTCCAGCAGAGGCGAGTCTGCGAGATCGGCTGGACCGATGGCGAGGTCGGCGTCACCGACCTTCGTTGCGGCCATGCAGCCGGGCGCACCAGACGCACAGGAACGGGTGAGGATAGGTGGTCACAGCATCGACGCTAGGCGATCAGATGAGATCGCAGTCAGCGCGTCGATCTCGTCCTGGACTGGCTGGATTCCAGCGGCGGGATCGTCAGAGGCCCGTGAATCTCCCCGGGGTGGTGTAGCCCTTGCTGGGTACTGTCGGGTTGTGAATCCGTTGGATTTGGACAGCGCGAAGCGCCAGCTCCGGCGAGCGGCTGAGATCAAACCTGGTACGGCGGTCGCCGACAGACTCAAAGCCGGCGGCAGGACAGCGCTGGACGCGACTGCGGAGCGCACGGCACATGTGATGGCCGCGGCGCAGGCACTGTTGGCGAGTGACCTGTCCTCAGACCTCAACAACCTGGTCGCGGCCGCGGTCAAGGGAAGCGCGACGATCTACGACAAAGCGATGGACGCCAACTACCTCGACCCGCTGCTACGGCCGGGGCTGGGCGGCAGCTACCACCGGCTCTTCGATGGGGGCCACACCATCGCCGGCGCCGTCAGAGCCGCTCGGGACGCATCCCCCGACGACACCGTCATCGAGGAGGCGCTGGGAACCGTTCAGGCGCTGCTCAGAGACGCCGCCACCCCCAGAGGCCTGCCGCTCGCGACCTGGGACAAGGGCACCTTCGACGCAGTGGCGGACTCCCGGGAGTCGACGTTCGCAATACCCAAGAGCTGGTTCGATGACCTGAACACCTACGACGCCGCAGACCTGCTCGGCGCGTCATTGGGTGTGGTCGCCGTGGCCTTGGAATGGAACCGTGCCGACACCGAGACCTTCGCCAGACTCACCGCCGGCATGGGGCTGCCAGCCGCCGTCGGCACCAATCCCCTACTGCTGGTCGTCGTGGTCGTCGCTGCAGCCAGAGCCTTCCACAAGGCCCGCTGCGTCGACGAGTATACCGAACTCGTCGACGGCGGATTCAAGGGCGTCGTCGGCTCCGGAGCGACAATGGCGGCGGTCGCGCTCGCGACCTCGGCCGGCGGGCCCGCGGGAGTGGCGCTCCTGGTCGGCCTCACCGCAGGCATCGTCGCCAACTCCGCAACGAAGAACGTGAGCCTGACCGCAATCGGCCGCTTCATCGCCACCCGAGCCGCCGCCATGACTACAGACCCCCCTACAGAAGAGGCCGCCGACCCGCCGGATGTCGATGGGCTCGACGGAGCCGACAGCGACGCAATGGACACGACTCACAACCCCTGACCATCGCGACCGCTCCGCACCAGCCGCCGGCGGTCTGCCCGTAGATCGTGTCAGCGCGGCGTCCTTGTCGGCTCGCCGAGTCCGGTGGATCCGAACCGCTGCGATATCATGTTTGATGTCATGTGGTCGGTGGAGGTAGAGTCGGAAGTTGAGAAATGGATCGATTCCCTGCCGGTGAAGGAGTTCGCGACCGTGCTCGCAGCCGTCGAGCGGCTCTCAGAACGCGGCAGCCAACTGCGGGTGCCAGCGTCGCGGTCACTGGGCGAGGGCCTCTTCGAACTACGCATCGACGTTGGCCGAACACAGCGGCGCATCACCTACTACTTCGCGGACGGCCGCCGAATCGTGCTGCTGACCGCGTTCCGCAAACAACGACAGACCGAGCGGGTCGAGATCCGGCGCGCTCGCCAAGCCATGCGACGCTGCATCGCTGAAGGACACACGGCCGAGGAGGACGACTAATGGGTCGCACGACTATCGAGGAACTGCGCAACCGGCGGGTCAACGCCATGACCAGCGCCGAGCGGGCCGAATTCGACGAGGCGCTTACCGCGGCCCGCCTGGCCATCGACGTCGGCGAGAAGGTCCGAGAAGCCCGCGAGGCGGCCGGACTCAGCCAACGAGAGCTAGCTGTGCGAATGTCCACCAGCCAAGCAGCGGTGGCTCGCCTCGAGGCCGGCGGCACCAGCGCCACACTCACGACCCTGCAAAAGGCCGCTGCCGCGCTGGGCCTCGAACTCACCATCGACCTCGCTCCAGCACACTGACAACGCTGTCCGTCAACTGCCCAGTGGTTGGCCTGATACTCGAACGTGCCGTTGCCGTGGAGCGCCTTGGTGGAGTTGCCGACGCGGACGTAGACCGCTGTGGGACTGTTGTGACCTGAACGGGGGCTTGGCGAACACAGGTCTACGGTCCGGTGCATCGGCCCAGTTGCGCATCGGGACCAGACCACGCCCAGCTACAGCCACTGCTAGGATGGCGGCGAAGACCCCGGAACCGTCCCTGCTGCGGCAAACGGCCGGGGTTGCGCCCTTTTGGGGCTCGCCCGCCGTCTCGGGCGTGCCAGCGAAGACAATCGACCACGAAGCGCAGCCTTCGCATGGAAAGAGAAGCCCCGCCAGTGCGCCACCGACGGGCGGAGGCGGACGGCGGGGAGGATTGGCTACACGATAGCCGAAGGAGAAAGACCCCCATGCGTTCTACGGGCCCGCTGTTAGCGGTTTGTCGGCTGTTTCCGGCTTGCACCTACTGGCCGGGATCACTGCTCCACCGCCCGATCAAGCGGCGCTGCCCCTATGACTTCGGACAAACGATGACCAGGATCTACGACTTGACCCTGCTGTCGCGCTCCAACGTCGGCTCAACCTTCTACGTCGATCTGGCCGACTGCCTCTCGGCCCTGGTGGACGAAGCCAGGATGCAGCGCGACTACCAGCCAGAGGTGTCCAACGCGGATGCGTACCCGGTGGACTACCGGATCGAGGGAAAAAGCGGCATCCCGCTATTCCTCTACGGTGTGCCCAACCGCGACAAGGCGCGGTCGACGACGATCATGCTCGGCTACTTCCACCGGCATGATCTCGCGTTCGAGTCGATCATCGTCTTCGAGGACCAGGCCGAGATCCCGAGAGTCGATCTTGCGGGACTCTCCGATGTGGGCGGGGACATGATCTCGTCGCTGGAGTCGACCGAGGATCTCAACCGGAAGCTCTTGATGCGTGTCGCCGCATGATCGCCGGCAACGCGACCGCCCGTCGCTTGATATAGCAGTGTCAAGGGCCAGTGGGATCTGCCCAGTGGCCCTTGACCGGTGACCCGAGCAAGTGCCGCCCAATCGGCTGTTTCGTCGCCTCGGCGCACCTGGCCGCCCGCTACCGGGAGGACCGATGAACGTCGGAGACATGACCCCCGAAGAGGAGTACGACTTCTACGGCAAGCCCGAGAATCAGGTGCCCCAGGGACCGGCGCGGCGCCGGAAGCAGCGCATGACCGATCCCGTGCCCGTGCGTTTCCCACCCGAGATGCTCGAACGGGTCAAAGCGGCCGCTGCCGCCGACGACCGCTCCGTTTCGTCCTGGATTCGCCGAGCCGTCGACCGCACTCTCCAGGCCGAGCAGTCCTGAACCACGTCACGCACGACCTGTAGCCGCCGGCTCTGCTAGTACCATGCGTCGGCTATTTCGTTGACAGCTGAAACAGTCAGCATCACTCCTGCTTCGGATCAGTGGGAGGCCGTTAGCATCCCGCCCGCAACGTTGGTCGATGGTTGAGGAGAGCAGCAGACATGGAACAGCCGGATCACGACATCGAGTCCCCGGTGGCCAACACCGACCTGGGTGAGGGCGGACACGACGGCGTACCGCCCGATTCCGACGGGGGCGCGCCTGGTCGCGGCTCTCTGGTCACCGAGGCGGCTGCGGGAACCGTGGGCGGCGTGGTTGCGGGCTCGCTCCTGGGCTGGGGTAGCGCAGGCATTGCAGCTGCCGGTGCAGCGGTCGCCCTGCCCCTCGCTGGAGCTGTGGCGGCTGGCGGTCTCATCGCCGTGGGTGGGGTCACTGTGGCCCGTCGTCTTGGAGTTCCCGTCGACCAGGCCGCGCACGGAGCCGGCCGCGCTGCCGCTACCGCGGCACGGGCGGTGGGCCCGGCCGCTACGACAGCAGCCAAGGTCTCCAAGTCCGCGGCCACCGGCGCGGCACGGCGCCTGAAGTCGCTTGTGGACAAGTTCGAGTCGCCCTGACTCGAGTTCGCAGCGACCATTCCGAGGTCAGGTCACCGATCAGGGTCGTACTTCGGTGAATCCCGCCGCGCTGAAGTCGCCGTCGGACGCGAGGGTCTCGGTGATGCGTTCACGGCGCATGATCTCGAAGCTGGTGGCGTCCACGCGGTCACCGTTCAGCTGCTGTGGTTCGTGCGAGGAAGCGTTCGAGGTGGCCGACGAGAGTTTCGGGCTGGTCGATCGGGATGAGCGTGCGGCTGTCGTCGATCCAGATGAGCTCGGCATTCTCGAAGTGCGCGGCTAGACGTTCAGCGTGCTCGGGTGGCATCAGCCTGTCCTTGCGGGCCCACACCACCAGGACGGATCCCGTGAAGGCGCGCTGCTGCTCGGCCCATTCGAGCAACTGTGTCTTCTTGGGCACGTTGCGGAGGTACTTGTCGAGATCCCGGCGTGCCCTCGGATCGTGGCGCAGCGGCTCGATCCAGCTCATGAACTGTTCGTTCGGCACCCGCTTCTTCGACAGGCCGCCGAAGGTGATCGGCAGGTGCCGCAGCAGGCGCGGGCGCAGAAGCTGCACTCCTTGACGTGCACCCGCGGCCAAGACCCCTTGCTCGCCTGTCTGTCCCGTCTGCGTCGAACCTGTGTTGTGCCTCGCAGTACTGTGCCGCGCTGTTGCTTCAGCGTCTGGAGATACAGCAGGAAGGAGGAAGTGGCATGGCAAGTGAATCGTCGCCGCCGGGGCGGGGCTCGGACCCGGGGCGTCTGGGCAGCTACTCGAGGCGGGCAGAGCCAGTGATGCTGGTGCTGGCGGTAGCCAGCGTGCCGCTGTTCTTGTTGGAGCATCGGCATTGGCTGGCCGCCGCGGCGGGCTGGGTCGTGGTGGCGGTGTTCTTTGCTGACCTCATCACCCGTGTTGTTCTGGTGGACGGATCAAGGCGCAGCTACTTGGTTCGCCACTGGTACGACGTAGCTATCGTCGTGCTGTCCGTGTTGCCGGTCGCGCGTCCCCTCAGAGCCCTGCGAGCCCTTCAGTTGCTGCGCGGTGTGCGTGCATTCATCGCCGCCCACAAGGCAGCCACAACCATGACGCGGGCCTGGAAGAGTCTGCACGGCAAGGCACTCATAGTGTCGTGCGCAGCACTATCCGCGGTGGCGGTGCTAGCGGTGTATGAGGCAGAGCACGCTGCCGGCGGCAGCATCGACTCCCTGGAGGACACACTGTGGTGGGCAGCCGCAACGGTCACGACCGTCGGCTACGGAGATCTCAGTCCCGGCACAACCGCGGCGCGTGCGGCCGCGGTGGTCCTCATGGTCTGCGGGGTCTCGTTGTTTGGCCTGCTGACAGCGAACGTGTCAGCGAGGTTCCTCAAGAACGATGCGCTCCTGGCTTACGAGCAAATGGCAGAACTCCTCGGCGCGAGTCGGTCGTGCCCAAATTGCGGCCACACGCCGTCTCTACGCGCCAGTGCTACGGCCACGGCGGCAGAAGGAAACGAATCGGGAACTACTGCACACGAGCGATCAGCAACGCATCCGGCGTAGCGGCCAAATCGCGAACTGTCGAGGCCACGATCGACACCGACATTCGGTTCTGGACCGACATCGCCGCGGATGCCGAGCGGGCCAACCTCCAACCGATTCAGAACTTCACATCATGGGCGGCAGCCGATGCAGCCACTCCGTCATCTGCGGGTCCATCGGCTCGGGCGCGCTGCAACGAACACTTCCGCCGGGCCCGACCCGCCCTCAGCACCGAGACAGGCCCCCGCTCTCGCTGATCCGCCGCGTCCCCTCCGCCGCCGACTGTGCGGTCGAGATCGCCCACGCTGCATCGTCATGGGTGATCGCGGGACCGTCCGAGTCGTAGTATTGGGCGCTGTGGCGCATGGGGCGGAAGCGCTCGAACGTCGGCCAGCTCCGGTCTGTACGCAAGAGTGCATCCATGCGTATGATGAAGGTATGCACAAGCAGCGGGTGACGGTCACCGTGGACGAGGCACTGCTCGACGCGGCCAACGCTGCGGTGAGCGAGGGACGCGCCCGATCGGTCAGCGAATGGATCGGTGAGGCGATGACCCAACGACACGACAGAGACCTAAGGCTCGCGGTGCTCAGCCGGCTTGTCGCCGACTATGAAGCCGAGCACGGCTTCATCACCGATGACGAGATCGCCGAGCAAGCCCATCAGGATCGCGACACGGCCGCGTCGCTCAGAGCCGCTGCCCGGCGAGCCGGATGACCGAGATCTTGGACTCGGGCGCGCTCATCGCGCTCGAGGGCGACGACCGCCGGATGTGGCGGCGCTTCAAGGGCTCCCTTCAGGCCCAGAGCCCGCCGAGGACCCACGGGGGCGTGGTCGCCCAGGTATGGCGGGGTGGAACAGGCCGCCAAGCGCGCCTCGCCGCGGCGCTGCAGGCCGTCGAGATCGTGCCCCTCGACGCCGCTCTCGGACGACGCGCCGGGGTCCTGCTCGCCCGCTGCGGCCTCGCCGACGCAATCGATGCGGCACTGGTCGCCCTAGCCGACCACGGCGACCAGATCATCACGTCAGATCCCGGCGACATCGCCGTCCTCGCCGCCGCCACCAATCGGCGCGTCGACGTAGTTCCCGTCTGAAACCCCGGGTAGCACAGTGTCGATGACACCCTCGTCGAGCACCTCGCGCTCGTCCTCGCCGGGGCGACGCACGATCATCAGGATCTCTCCATCGTGTGACTGAGGGTTCCGCAAGGTGCATCCTGCCGTGACCCGGCATCGCCGTGGTAGCACCATTCGCTCCGACGCGGCTGCGGTGGCCGCAGCCAGCGCGTTGCTGGCCGCGGGGGCCACACCGCAGATCATCTCGGGTCCGCTGGCGCCCTACCTGCGGCTCGACTTGGGGATCAGCTCGTCCGAGTTGGGGCTGGGCTTGTCACTGTCAGCCGTTCCCGCGGTCGTGCTGGCAGTGTGGCTCGGACGGGTGACCGACCGCGTCGGCGGCATCAATGTGGGCCGGCTCACCTGCATCGGTGGCTGCTTGTTCGTGGTGGCGCTGTCGCAGGCGCCCAGCACGGCGTGGTTCGTGGCGTTGCTGGCCGCAGCCGGGATCCTGCGGGTGCTGTCCGAGCCGAGCTCTTCGAGGATCCTGGTGGACTTCTTGGCTCGCACGCCGCGGGTTCTCGCTTTCGGCATTCGTGAGGCGGCGATGCCGCTGCTGGTGCTGGTGTCCACCGCCGTGCTGCCGGTGTTCGGCGACCGGCTGGGTTGGCGCACCGTGTTCGCCGCGTGCTCGGTGTTCGCGTTGACGGGCTTGGCGCTGCTGATGGGACCGGCACGGCCCCGGAGACAGTCGCTGCCGGTGGGAGTACGGTCCGGTCCTGCGGCACCGGTCACAGCCGGGCCGCCCCGCAGCGCCCGCGATGATGTGGCCTCTCTGGGGTTGGGCTTTCTTGGCGGCGCCGCGCTGCTGTTCATCAACCTGGTGGTGTTCAACGCCTTCGCGTCGCTGTCGTTCGTGGACGCCGGAGCCAGTGCCGACACTGCTGCGGCTCTGGTGGCGGCCTCGGCGGGGGGAAGCGTGCTCATGCGGATCGGCTGCGCTCACGCGGTGACCCGCCGAGATCTGGACGCTCCCAGGACCATCGCGGCCATGGCCGCGGTGGCGGTTGCCGGCTATGCGGCGATGGCCACGGGCAGCACGGCGCTGATGTTCGTCGGCATTCCGGTGGGGTACGTGGCCGGCTGGGGGTGGACGCCGCTGCTTTTTGCCCACATAACTGTCGGGCGCGAGCGGTCCACGGGGATGATCACCGGGGTCGTGTCGACCATGTTCGCGGTCGCCGCGCTGGTGAGCCCGGTCGCGGCCGGATGGGCAGCCGAGAAGCTCGGCTGGCTGGCAGTGTGGGCCCCGGTAGCGCTGTTCTCAGCACTTGCAGCCGCCCTCATGTGGCACCGGCCCACCGGGAGCACCAAGGCCGATTGAACCAGCGGCCAGGCACAGGGCCATCGACGTGTCGTCGGTCCACTGGCCGGGCCGCAGGCCGAACGGCCCACCGCCGACCATGTCGACGATCGGCTCGAACGAGCCGGGCCGCTTGAACTCCAGTGTGGTGTCCAGCGCATCGCCCGCCGCCAGTCCCAGCAGGCAGCCCCGGAACCGGCCCGGGTGGCGGCTTCGCTCACGCGGCGGCCCCCGGAGACGGTTCGGTCCAGCTCCGGACGTACCTGCGCTGCTGTTGTGTTTGTGGCGAGCGGGGGTGGCGGTACCTCTTGTCCATTCCCTGCCACCACTGCGCGATCTGGGCCAGAGCCTCGTCTCCGGTCATGCCGTGGCGCACAAGCCAGCAGCCGACCACGGTGCCGGTCCTGCCGATGCCGCCCCAACAGTGCACGTACACGTTCTTGCCGTCCTCCAACGCCTTGTCGATGGCGTCGAGGATGCCGGCTGTCTGCTGTTGACTGCGAGGCACGTCCATGTCGACGACGGAATGCCGCTCATGCACGCACTCCGTGCCGAGCAGGCTGGCTTCCTGCGCCGCGATCTCGGCATAGGGTGCCAGCCCCTCATCCGGCTGGGTCAGGTCGATGAAGCAGTCGACGCCGGCTCCCAGCAGGGTCCGCAACCTGGCGGCGGCCTCCTTCCGGCGCCTCGCGCCCGGATACTCCCCCGCCGCGAAACGGCCCGGATCAACCCAATAGCTGTTCGCCATCGGCCGGTCGCTCTTACCAGATGCGCTCACGTCCGGAACCCTCCCTTCCCGAAATTGACACGGCTCGCAACCTCTGACCTCACGGCTCGCACCGTAGTGCCGTGCGGGCTGCTGTCAGGCGTGATGTCCGGCCGCGACCAGCAGGTCGACTGCCGGCCGCGAGTGTCCCGCCGATCAGGGTCGCACTTCGATGAATCCAGCCGCGCTGAAGTCGCCGTCGAACGCGAGGGCCTCGGTGATGCGTTCACGGCGCATGATCTCGAAGCTGGTGGCATCCACGTAGGAGTACTGCCGCTCGTCATGGCGCTCCAGCCAGCGCCATGCCCGTTCGTCCACAGTCGAGTCGACAACCACGATCGACACTCTCGGCGACCCCCGCAGCATGGTCACGTAGTTGAGCGCGCGGGTGTGGCCAGCTCGCCGACCCAGCCATGTCCAGGTCTCGCCGACGACGAGATTGGAAGTGCGGATCGGTCCGCGGTCACCATGCCAAAGCTGTGCAGCATCGGAGTGGCGGCGATCCGCAGGAACGAGCAGGCCGATCCAGAAGGACGTGTCGGCGAACCTCACGTCCCGATCCCGTATATGACGGCGTCAAGATCGTCGTCGGGCTCGACGTCCACACTTCCCACAAGGCTGTCGAGGGGATCGGCGAGTGCTTCAGTCTCAGCGGCGAGCGCGACCCGCACGGCGTCGCGCATCATCGCCGAGCGTGAGATGCCGCGTCGGGCAGCCGCGACCGAAAGCGCTTCGTCGATGTCGTCCTCAAGATAGAGCTGTATACGCCGCATCACTAGAGCATACACCACCAACCCGCGCTCCATGGCGGCCCACCTGGCCACGAGCGAGCCATCACCGCCCTCAGACGTCGCGGTAGTGTGAAGTTGTGGGCGCGTGGTTGCTGGCAATCGCGATAGCGCTCGCGCACGGGCTGCTGGCGGTGTTCATCATCGTGGGCGCTCCAATGGCCGCACTCAAACCCCGGTTGATGAAGTGGTACCTAGCCATGCTGGTGCCGGTCGCGGCGGTGAACCTGCCCAGGCTGCCGTGCCCGCTGACGGTCTGGGAGAAGCACTTCTGGCGCCTCGCGGGCGAGACGCCGTACCGGGGAGGCTTCATCTCCCAGTACTTCGTGAAGCCGTTCTACGCTCCCGGTCTGAGCCCCGGCGGCGGCAACGTGCTGCTGGTCGTCGTGGTGGTCTGGTGCCTGTCGTGGCTGCTGTACGCCGCCGTCGGGCCTAGGGGCTCGCGGCCGGCGGCCACAGTTTGGCAGCAATCTTCGCAATGGTGTTCCAGTTGCGGGCCGTGGCGACGACGCCGAACCGCTTCTCGAAGTACGCATACGACAGCGTCATCGCCTTGACGCCATCGGGAGTCCAAACGTATGCCTCGGCACCTTCGATCGCGATGGCCTCGGGGCTGTGGTCCTCCCCCACCGGCGACCTCGCCGGGACGATCCTGCTCGGTGGAGACGATCACGTTGCCGCGATCTACCTCGACGGGACTCGGTGTGGCCCGAGAGCGCCCTCACACGCCACTGACGTCGGTGAGCCACTCCGTGAGGATCGCGAGGAAGTCTGGGGCGAACTCGCGCTTCAGCCTGGCGTACTCGCTGACGCTGCCGGTGACGGCCTCCTGGAAGAGATGATTCGTCGAGAAGATCGTGGCGATCGTGTGACTCGGGACGCTCGACTCGGTGATGGCCTCGGACATGGCGGTCGAGTTGGCGGCTGCCGGAACCTGCGTATCCAGCTCGCCGTACAGGGCGATGACCGGAACGTCGAGGGCGACTATGGCCGGCCTCGGGTCGTGCTCGAAGAACGACTCGAACCAGGGGCTCTGCCATGTCGCCAGCTCCTCGGCGACGATGGAGTCCACGAGGGCGTCCTCGTCGGGAATCGCCTCCCGCATCTGCTGGGGCAGTGCCTCGAACTGTTGCTGAACCAGAATCCGCATGGTTGCCTCCACCTCGTCCCATCCCTGCCCGGTGGCGACGGCGCGGAATACCAATTGCTGGAGCGCTCGGAACTGTTCGACCTCCTCGGCTGTGACGCCGGATTCCTCGAAGAGCTCGATCTGCTGTGCCGCCAGGATCTCTCCGGCAGGCACCGCAGGGGCGGCCAGCAGGGCCACGAAGGCGACGCCGTCGGTGCGGTCGGCCACCACCGGTGCGACGATCCCGCCCTCGCTGTGGCCGACCAGCCCGACGCTGCCGGCGTCGATTTCGTCGCGGGAGCGGAGCGCGTCGACCGCGGCTTCGACATCGCCGGCACGGTCCTGGAGAGTCGCCTGCAGACCGTCGCCCGTGGAGCCGCCGACGCCCCGGTCGTCGAACCGCAATGAGGCCACACCGGCGCCGGCCAGATAGTCGGCGAGCACTGCGAACAGCCGGAAGCCACCGATGTCGGAGTCCCTGTCCTGGTCGCCGCTGCCGCTGATCAGGACGACCGCGGCGTGCGGCCCGTCGCCCTCGGGCAACGTCAACTCACCGGCCAAGACGATGTCGCCGTTGGAGAAGACCACCTCCTCGCGGCGGAACGACGCACCTTCGCCGTCCTCGCTGGGATCCTCGGAGCGCTGCAGCCAGAAGGTCTCCGCCATGCCGGCCTGGGTGAATTCGCCCTCGATCACCCCGTCGCGCACTTCGCCCTCCCAGAGGGCGAGCCCGATGGGTGAGTCCAACTCGAAGTGGATGCGGCCCGCATCGAGCACAACGTTCGACAGCGGCAAGCCGGACACGCCCTGGATGTCGATCGTCCCTTGAAGACCGTCTCCGGATGCGGTCATGTCCACCGCAAAGGGCAGATTGGCGGGTCCCGGTATCGAGATTGCGCCCTCCCAGTGCCCCTCCAGGTCCGCAGACCCCACGCCGGTCGCCCCGGCAGCATCTGGAGCGTCGGGATCCGCAGGCGCAGACGGTTGCGCCGGCTGGCTCGTGGCCGTCGTGCTGGCAACCGGCTCGACCGGCTCAGGGCTGGCGACCGTCTCCTGCGCGGCCTCCGGAGCGTCCGATTCTGCAGGTGGGAGCGGTTCGGCCGGCGATGCCGAGACATCCGTGGAATCAACCGCGGCTACAGGCGCCGGCGCGGCCTCTGAGGGCGAGAGTTCCTGACTGCCGCACCCCGCCGCGGCAAGCAGCAGCACGACGAACACCGTGGCAAGAAGCCTGATGGATGTCACCTTAGCCAGCAGCAGCAAGCTAGATCGGACCCCCTACGGGTCGTCTGGCGGGGGCCGCTTGCTCCACGCCTTCGGCGACGCGGTCACCGTGCTGGGGCTGCACACCGTGTTCGAGCACCACGACGCCATGACCCCAACCTCGCTCGAAGCGTTCCTGTACGAATACCGCATCACCTTCCCCGTCGGCGTCGACGCCCACGACCCCGGCGTCGCCCTGCCCATCACCATGGGCCGCTACCAGCTGCGGGGCACCCCCAGCCTCGTCGTCATCGACCGCGCCCGGCGCATCCGCCTCAACGCGTTCGGCCAGGTCGACGACCTAACCGTGGGCGCCACCCTCGCCCGCCTAATCGACGAACCCCGTCCCCAGCCAGAGAATTGACGCCGTGGGGTGGGCGGCACTCTCAGAATCGCAGATTCGCCGAGTCGCCGACTGGTGTGAAACGCTGCACCATGGCACGCATCAAGGTCATCCCCGACGACTCCTGGGACGGCGCGCTCGGTGAGATGCATCCGCGAGTTGTCGATCGTGCCTACGGCCGGGTCGACAACATCCTCGCCGTGCACTCGCTCAACCCGCGCTCCATGGCGGCACACCAGGGTCTGTACGAATCGGCCATGGCCGGCACTGCGACGCTGCGCAAAGTCGAGCGCGAGCTCATCGGCCTGGTCGTGAGCCTCGAGAACGACTGCCACTATTGAGTCGTCCACCACCGGCGCGGTCTGCGCCGGCTGATCAACGACGACGAACTGGTCGCGGCGATCGAACAAGACTGGACAACTGCAGCGCTGCCGCCGAACCGGGTGGCGATGCTGAGATTCGCGACCAAGCTGACCACGGCGCCGGGCGCGATGAACGACGCCGATGTCGGCGCCCTGCGATCGGCCGGCTTCTCTGACCGCGACATCCTCGACATAGTCGAGGTCGTCGGCTACTACGCGTACGCGAACCGGGTCGCCGACGGTCTCGGCATCGAGACCGAGCCTTGGATCCCCGACTGATCCACAACGGGTGGCCGCGAAGGCCTCATCCCCCAGTATTCCGGGAGCCCCAGTATTCCGGGAGCCGTTCTGGTTCTGGGTTCGCCCCGTGCTCGGCACAGTCATGTGCGAAACGTCGAGCGCCGCCGGTCAATCTGGCCGGCGGCGCACAGCGAACCTGTGGGGTCAGGCCGGCTTGACGTTCCTAGCTTCGTCTCCCTTGCGACCGGGGCCGATGTCGAATTCGACTATCTGCCCCTCGTCAAGGGACCTGTGGTGGTCGCCGACGATGTTGGAGTAGTGAACGAACACATCGTCCCCGCCGTCGCGCGAGATGAAGCCGAAGCCCTTCTCGCTATTAAAAAACTTGACAGTTCCTCGCATTGATTCTCTCTCTTACTGACCGGACCTGGTGACCGGCATGAAATGTGAGTGTACGCCGTGCCGACGCCGAAGCGGCGCGCCCGATCTTCACCATGGGCTGCTACCAGCTGCGGGGCACCCTCAGCCTGGTCGCAATCGACCAGGCCGGACGCACCCGCCTCGACGCCTTCGGCCAGATCGACGACCTCACCGTGAGCGCCACCCTCGCCCGCCTCATCGACGAACCGCGCCCCCAGCCTGTCGGGGCGTGAATTCGTTGGATCGGGACGGCACCAATCGAAAGGCTCCCAGCAAGCCAGTCCGGTGACCGACCGGCTCACCGAAATCGGCGAGACCAGCGCAAGCGGACTGCGCCCAACGATGTCGTTGGCCGCGAAGTGCCCTGAAGTCAGGCACTCGATGGCCCAGCTGTTTCCGAGCGCGGTAACCTCGCAACGGTCGCGCCACCAGCGGATGCTGGCACTGACGCTCAACCCAAAGCCCAGCACTTCACAGACGCCCCCCGCCACCGGCATGGTCATGTACACATACTCGGAGTTAGAGACAATCGCCGGCACAGGTGGGTACACGATTGGTGCACGCGACATCAGCCGGATCACCGTCGCACACGTACATCAGGTCTACGCCGGTCTGGTCAACAGCGGAAGCGACGAGGCCAACGCTGCCGTTCTCGCGCTGTCCAGGCTGCGTCAATGGCTGGTGCAGGGGGGCACTGAGCCGCCCCCGGTTCGCGGCGCGGGCTTCGTGCGCGCCGACCGCGAGGTGTGGATCGCGTACACGACGTACGAATTCCCCGCACTCATCCGCGGTCGCGCGTCCGTTCTCACCGATCTAGGGCGCTATCTCCCGGTGGCGGTCAGTCCGCACTACGACGGATCTCTGCGCATACGAACCGATCCGCCGATCCATCTGGTCGCAGGCGACGGCGTCGTGCTGCGATCGCCGCTGGGCAGCGTGATGTTGAGTAGACAGGCCGCGCTCGCCGTTGAGCAATGGCTGGCAGTCACCATCCGGCGGAAGGACCGCCGCGGGGTCGCGTGCCTGCCGGGCGCATGGCATCGCGATTGACGCCGCCTCCCGTCGTGCCCCGGCCGCCCCGGACCTAGCCGCGGGGGGCGGGCGGACCCTGCCGACCCGGCGGAGCCCCACCCGGCGGACCCTGCCGACCCGGCGGAGCGTACTGACCAGGCGGACCGTACTGGCCAGGCGGCGCCCCACCCGGCGGATCTTGCCGACCCGGCGGAGCGTACTGACCAGGCGGACCCTGCTGGCCAGGCGGAGCCCCACCGGGCGGACCCTGCCGACTCGGCGGAGCCCCACCAGGGGGACCGTGCCGGCCAGGCGGCGCCCCGTGGCGCGGATCCATCCGGCGGTCGCCGGGGCTTGTCGGTCTCTCGGGCTGGTCCTGCCATTCTTCCCGGCGCCTGCGTCGAGGGCGAGAACCAAGCGGCAGCCGGTAGTCGTCGAAGTCCTCCGGAACGAGCATGAATTCGGGGTGTGACTCGATGCCGAGTTCTCCTACGTCTTGGCCGACATACTCGACGTCGCGGGACACGCGCATGCCGACCGTGAGGTCTATGGCCTTCCAGACGACGAGGGAGGCTGTAAACGAGAAGGCCGTGACCGACGCCACGCCCAATAGCTGGACGCCGAACTCGGCTCCTGTCGTGATGCTCGCAGCTAGTGTCCCCCAGACGCCGGCCACCAGATGCACAGGGATGGCACCGACCACATCGTCTAGCTTCATCCGCTCCATCAGCCTGGTCGCCAGGGAGCAGAGCAGGCCGCCGACGGCACCGATGATGATCGCCCACCAGCTCTCGGCGATATTGGGGGCGGCGGTGATCGATACCAATCCGGCCAGAGCGCCGTTGAGGCTGGAAGCAAGGCCCAATCGGCCGAAGAGCGGGCGGGCGACGATCACTGCGGCGATTAGTCCGCTGGCCGCGGCGAGGTTGGTGTTGACCAAGACGCTGCTCATTACGACCGCGTCTCCAGGAGTGGCCAGAGCCAATTGCGAGCCGCCGTTGAATCCGAACCAGCCGAGCCACAGGATCAAGACGCCGAGGGTCACCACGAGCACGTTGGAGGGCGGGGTGGCTTTCACGCTGCCGTCGGGACGGAACTTGCCGAGGCGGGGCCCGACGACCAGCAGTGCGGCGAGTGCGGCGGACCCGCCGATGGCGTGCACGACCGTGGAGCCGGCAAAGTCCTGGAAGCCTCTTTCGGCGAGCCAGCCGCCGCCCCACACCCAAGCGCCTGCCATCGGGTAGATGAACGCGGTGAGGACGAGCGTGAACGCCCAGAACGCCCACAACTTGACCCGTTCGAGGATGGCACCGGAGACGATCGATGCGGCGGTAGCGACGAAGAGCATCTGGAAGAACCAACTCGACATCACGGAGTGTCCCGTGGCGACGACCTCGTCAATGCGGCCCGTCGCCCCGTCGAACAGGGTCATCTCCGCTTCCGAGGGGCCATGGAGGAACTGGAACGTGCCAACGATGCCGTCAACGTCGACATACATGAGGTTGTAGCCCACAAAGAAGTACGACAGTCCGGCGATCGAGAAGATGCCAACGTTCTTGAGGCAGATCATCGAAGCGTTCTTGGTGCGGACCGAGCCGGACTCCAACATCGTGAATCCGGCGCACATCCACATCACCAGAGCTCCCCACACCAAGAACGAGAACGTGCTGAGAATGAACTGGATGTCCGGATCGAGCGGGGACGGGACATCGTCGGGCTGCACCGCGTGAGCAGCGCCGGGCAGAACCGCCAAGAACCCGAGCACCAGCAACGCCGCGATTGCTGCCTTCACGATCCGGCTACGGTCCACAAGCATGCGTCGACTCTTTCTCAGCGGCTCGAACGACCGACATGGTATCGATCGCCGTACGCGTTCTGCTGCGGATGTCGGTGCAGCACCGCGAGCGGTTCGACCAGCTAGGTGCAATCTCCGGTCTGCGCAACAATCCGGGCATGCGTGTGGGTGTCGCCGGTCATCTCGGGTGCGCCAACTAGCGCAGCGAGGCCGCCGGCTCAGCCTGCACCGAGGCCGGGCCGCGCTCATGGGGCGACCTTGTCGAGGACACGATCCAGGACGCCCACGAAGCGGTGGATGTCGGCGAACGAGTTGTAGAGGGGCACCGGCGCCACGCGGATCACGTCGGGGTAGCGCCAATCGCAGGCGACGTCGGCATCCGCGAGGCCCTGATACACCGAGCGGCCATCGGCGCCGTGCATGCTCACCCGCAGCGCGAACTGGCACCCGCGCTCGGCCAGCGCGGTGGGGGTGATGCTCTCCACCCGGTCGCCGATCACCTCGGCGAGAAGCAGGTCGAGATACTCGATCTGTCGTTCCGACTTCTTCCGCAACGGCTCCATTCCCCCCGCCCGATCAAACACGTCGAGCGACGCCCGCAACGCCGCCATGGCAAGGATGGGCGGGTTCGAGACCTGCCACGACTCGGCGGTACCGATGGGATCGAAGACAGTGCCCATCTCGAAGCGGACGTCGGGGCGCTGCCCCCACCACCCCAGCAGCTTGGGGAGCGAACGGTCGCCGACGTGGCGCTCGTGCACGAAGACGCCACCCACACCGCCCGGGCCACCGTTCAGGTACTTGTAGCTGCACCAGGCGGCGAAGTCGACGTTCCAGTCGTGCAAGGCCAAACCGACATTGCCCACGGCGTGTGCGAGGTCGAAACCGACCCGGGCGCCAACCTCGCGGGCCGCGGCGGTGATCTCCGCCAACGGGAGTACCTGGCCGGTGTAATACTGGACGCCAGGCAGCATCACGAGCGCGAGCTCGGAGCCGTGCTCGGCGATCAGGGCGAGCAGGTCGTCGCTCCGCAGCGTCTCCTCGCCTGCTCGCGGACGGGCCAGAACCAGCGACTCGGACGGGTCGTGGCCGCGCTGGCGAATCTGGCTCGCGACGGCGAAATGGTCGCTCGGGAAGGCGTGATCCTCGATAAGGATCTTGTGCCGGACCGAAGTGGGGTCATAGAAGCTCACCATCAGCAGGTGCAGGTTGACGGTCAGCGAGTTCATGGCGACGACCTCGTTCGGTCGCCCGCCGACGAGACGCCCCAGCGAGCCCGTCAACAGCTCGTGATACGGCTCCCACGCGGAGTCGCCGGCGAAGTGCGCGGCCGCGCCGAGCCGGGCCCACCGTTCCAACTCGGCGTTCACATAGTCGGCGGCCGCTCGGGGCACGGCCCCGAGAGAGTTGCCGGCGAGATAGATCTGCGGCGAGCCATCTCGGCGCACCGGAAGGTGGAACTCGTCGCGGAACGCAGACAGCGGATCAGCGGCGTCCAGGGCCATCGCGGTGCCGGCGTCGGTGGTGAGTGCGATGTCTGTACCGGTCATGAGCGGGCGGGCGAGGCGTCGGCGCCGTTCGGCTCGCTGAACACGACACGACGATGGAGAGACATCACAGCGACTACAGCCGGACCCAGCCTTCGGGGGGATTCTTGCCCGGGTGCACCGCCCCGCACTGCCCGCAGGTGCGCAGTTCTTGGTCTTGGTAGAAGCGCTCGTACACCGGAGGCAGGTCGTGCACGATGCTGGTCAAGATCATCTCGGCGCGATGCACCAGCGACTGGCACTCGAAGCAGTACCACTCGAGGGCGTCTATTGCCCCTTCGGGACGCTTCGGTTCGACCACCAGTCCGATCGACCCCGCCTGGGGGCGCTGCGGGGAATGGCGCACATGGGGCGGCAGCAGGAAGATCTCGCCTTCGCGGATCGCGACGTCGTAGTGGGCGTCGCCTTCGATGACCTTGAGCACCATGTCGCCCTCGAGCTGGTAGAAGAACTCTTCGACGGGATCGTCGTGGAAGTCTGTGCGCTGGTTGGGTCCACCGACGACGGTGACCATGAGGTCCGCGTCCTGGAAGATCTGCCGGTTGCCGACGGGCGGTTTGAGCAGATCGCGGTGTTCGTCGATCCACCCCCGGAAGTTGAATGCTCTCAGCCGGGTTCCGCTTGTCATATCCGCCCCCTCTCTAGGGTCTCTAGACCGACAGGTGAGCGCAACCGGTCACACCCGCAGGCCGCACTGTTCGAAGGCCTCGCGTGTGGCTGCCTTCTCACCGTCCGTCAACTCGAGAAGCGGCTCGCGGACGCGGCCTCCGACCTGTCCGAGCAGCTCCTGCCAGTACTTCTGGTGGGCATGGGGCTTCTCGGGGGGCCTGGTCCGCTTCAGGGCGTCGCGCACCGGGTTGAGGCTCTCGCTGATGCGGCGCGCCCCGGCGGCGTCCCCCGCGAGCGCCGCCTGGGTGTAGTCGTGCATCCGCCGGTCGATGGCCGTTTGCAGCAGGTAGGGAGGCGACGAGCACAGGTACAGCTTCCAGTCGAGTTCGAGAATGTTGTCGAGCCACTCGTCCTCCGACGCGGTGCTCACCTGGATGCGGTCCGAGGCGAGCGCGGTGAGCTCGGCGTACATGGGACGCGCGACGCTGTACTTGATGGCCACCACGTTGTCGAGGTCAGCGAGCCGGTCACACAGCTGGGGCGACATCAAATAGCCGCTGTCGGGGTGGCTCCAAAGCGCGATGCCGATGTCGACGGTCTGCGAGATCGTCTCGTAGTACCCGTAGACGGTCTCGTCGTGGGCGTGGACGAAGTGCAGCGTGGGAGCGTGCACGACTATGTAGTCCGCCCCGGCCTCCTGGGCATGGCGGGCGAGATCGATAACGACATCGAAGTTCTGGTCCGAGCACGACATCATGGTCTGCGCCCGTCCTCCGGCGGCCTCGACGGCGAGCTCCAGGCTCCGCTTGCGCTCGTGCAGGCTCATGGAGAAGAACTCGCCCTGCTTTCCGGAGACGAACAGCCCTGCGATGCCCAGATCCTCGGTCCAGTGACGGACGTTCTCACGGAATCCGTCCTCGTCGAGCCGCCGGTCGCTCGTGAACGGCGTCAGAGCCGCCGCCCAGATACCGGTCAGGCTGGTGGAGGCATAGGCCTTGGCGTCACCTCTGGAGTACTTCATCTGGCGCACTTCATGTCGTGCTGAGTTGACCCTGTGTCTAGACGATCGAGATGCTGTGCGAGACGTTCTTGACGACCATGTAGTTGTGCAGGCCCTCTACCCCGCCCTCGCGGCCGTAGCCGCTGGACTTGACGCCACCGAAGGGTGTCTCGGGCACGGAGGCCTCCAACGTGTTGATCGACAGGCTCCCGGCCTCCACCCGTTCGACCATTCGATCGACGTAGTCCGCACGATTGGTGAATCCGTAGGCAGCAAGCCCGAAGGGCACCGAGTTGGCGCATTCGATGGCCTCATCGAGCGAACCCACCCGGTTGACAGCCGCGAGGGGCCCGAAGGGCTCCTCCTGCATCACCCGGGCATGGTCGGGAACGTCCGCGAGCACGGTCGGCTCGAAGAAGTAGCCGGAGGTGCCGATCCTGGAGCCGCCCGTCGTGACCACCGCGCCCTTGTCGCGTGCGTCCGCGACGAACCCGGTCAGCGCCGCGAGCCGGCGGTCGTTGGCGAGGGGACCCATCTCCGCGCCGGGGTCCATGCCGTCGCCGACCACCGTGGCCGCGGCGCGTTGGGTGAACGTGCCGAGGAACTCCTCGAAGATGCTGTCGTGGACGAAGAAACGCGTGGGAGACGTGCAGACCTGCCCGGCGTTGCGCATCTTGCGCACCGCCGAGGTGACCGCGGCCGCCCCCACGTCGATGTCCTCGCAGACGATCACCGGCGCGTGGCCGCCCAGCTCCATCAGCACCGGCGTCATGTGGTCCGAGGCCAGCGCGGTGAGCCGCCGGCCCACCGCCGTCGAGCCGGTGAAGGCAACCAGCCGGATCGTGTCGTGGGGGATCAGATGTTCGGAGATCTCAGACGGCACACCACAGACGAGGTTCAACACGCCGGGCGGCAGGCCCGCATCGTGGAAGGCGCGCACGATGTGCATGGCGCCCGCCGGCGTCTCCTCCGCCGGCTTGAGGATGATGGAGCATCCCGCGGCCACGGCGCCCGCCACCTTGCGAGCCGGCTGGCTCATCGGGAAGTTCCAGGGCGAGAACGCGGCCACCGCGCCGATGGGCTGCTGATGGACGATGTAGCTGATGCCCGGCCCGCTCGGGATTACCCTGCCGTAGGCGCGAACCGCCTCACCGGCGTCCCATTCGAAGAACTCGCAGCCTCGAACGACCTCCATCTTGGCCTGCTGGTACGGCTTGCCGACCTCGAGGGTGATGTCGTGCGCGATCTCGGCCTGGCGCTGGCGCATGATGGCCGCTGCCGTGCGCAGGACGTCGGCCCGATCCCTGGGCGCGGTCCGGCTCCAGACCTCGAACCCCTTCGCGGCCGCCTCAAGAGCGTCGTCGAGATCCCCCCGGCCCGCGCACGCAAGCCGGCCGATGACCTGCTCGTTCGCCGGGTTCACCACGGGCAGGTCATCCGCGGCCGTGCGCCAAGAACCGCCGATGTAGAGCCCGACATCGGGGTAGTCAGTCACACTGGACGCCTCAATTCCGGACCTGTGCGGCCGCCGGCAGAGTCGGTCTTCAGCGCGGCATCGAGCAGGCGAAGACGTCGGGCCGTTGGCAGATCAGCGGGCATGGCTTGAATCTAAGTCGTTTCCCGAAGAGACGCGAATGCCGAGTCTCCCCGGCTGCATACCAGAGGCGGTAAGAGCCGCACTATGGCGAGTCAGGCCTCGGACCGGGCCCGGGCCGCGTCTCGGAGTGCGCCGATGAGCGCATGGGCGCTCGATGGGAGTTCGGAACCCGATCGGGTGATGATCCCAACCGGAACCGAGGTGCCCTCAATGCTCACCTGTAGCGACACCAACGCGTCGCGCTCAAGGTCTTCGACGAAGATGCCCGCAGGGACGACAGCCAAGTGCTCGCCCCGCAACACCAGCGCCCTCAGAGGCACGGGAGCAACGCACTCGATGACGTGGCCGGGGGTTCGACCAGACCCGCGGATGAACGCAGCTTCGATCTGTTGGCGCAGCGACGTGTCTCTCGGAGGCAGGATCCAGGAGTCGTCCACCAGCCCCGACAGACTCCCCCGGTGCCCGGACCTCGGGTGGCTGGGAGTGCAGACCACGTGCACCTCGTCGTCGTGCAGCGGCTCGACATCCACACCTGGCATCGAGGCCAGCGGGGTCACGCGTCCTACCACGAAGTCGACCTGGCCCGACATCAGGTCCTCGTGGAGCCGGTCCGGGGTCCCTTCAGAGATCGCAATCCGCAGGCCTGGGAACCGTTGGGTGACCTCGAACACCGCATTGGGCAAGATGTCCGCGGTCCCAGCTAGCAGGGTGCCCACACGCACCTCGCCGCTGCGGCCGTCGACGATCTCATCGGCATGCCGGAGGAGCGAGCCCACCTCAGAAGCAACGAGCTGCATGTGTGTGATGAGAGGCGCGCCAGCCGCTGTGACCGTCATCCCCTTGGGTCCCCGGTCGAACAGTTGGACGCCGAGAGCCCGTTCGAGCTCAGCCAACGAGCGCGACATGGCGGGCTGCGTGAGATACAGCACGGCGCTGGCTTCGCGGATCGATCCACGCTGAGCGATCGTCGCGGCCACGACCAGGTGCCGGAGCCTGATCTGTCGTGAGAGCAGCTCAGCAGGACGCATGAGATAACGATATCGCTATGTGTCAGGGCAAGTTCCTGCGCTGGTTGCGAGGCCGCTGTCGAGCTGTGGCCTGCCTCAGTCCCGTCCAGCCTCGATGACCTTCGCGGCGAGCAGGGACGGGTTTGAGAACAGCGCCTCGTGACCGTCGGGCATCTGCACGATGCGGGCCAAGCCCAGCCGAGCGCTGAAGCGAGGGTGCCAGGCGAACTCGCCATAGGGCATGGCGGTGTCGTCGGTGCAGTTGATGTAGGACTTCGCGATCGGCGAGAGCCTCGTCGCCCGTGATGGCGGCGTGACTGACGCGCACCACGGCGAACCCGACCGATTCAAGGTCATAGCCGTGGCACACTGGGGCGTCAAGAGGCACCGACCATGCGAGTCGACGCCTCCGACCCAACCCATGAACGTTCCGTTTGATCATCTCTCGCGACCAGAGCTGGACTGGCAGCTCTCTCCCAGCCGGTCAGCGAGAGATCCGGCCGGAGTTCTCCAACGACACCAGACCGAGACGGCTGAACTCGGCACAGCAGCTGGGATCCGCAGCACGCTCGATATCGCCTACGGGCCCAGACCGCGCCAGAAGATGGACCTGTACCAGCCGGCAGACGCCGCTGGAACCGTCGGTTGTCTCGTGTTCGTCCACGGCGGCTTCTGGCAGGAGGGCAGCAAAGCGGGGTCGGGCTTTCCGGCCCGCCGGCTCACCGGCAACAACTGGGCCCACGTGGGGGTCGGCTACACCTTGGCCCCCGAAGCAAGCCTTGCCGCGATCGTCGACGAGACGGCGCTCGCCCTCTGCACGCTCGCACGACGCGCGGGCGGATTCGGCCTTGATCAAGACCGGATCGTCTTGGCAGGACACTCAGCCGGAGCGCATCTCGCCGCCGCGATTCTCACGGGGATGGGAGGAGAGAGTGCAGCACGGCTGCCGGCGAAGGCTGTGCTCATCAGCGGCGTGTATGACCTCGCCCCCATAGCGGCGTCGTACGTGAACGACGCCGTCGGCCTCGACGCCGCAGACATAGCCAGGCTCTCACCGCTCTACGGTCGCCCGCTGAAGGATCTGCCGGTTCAGCTGCTGATCGGCTCGGAGGAAACCGAGGCGTTCCATGCTCAGACCAACGCTCTGCACGCCGCGTGGAAGGAGGATCTATCGCACCTCTCGCTCCAGCCTGCGCCGGGCTGCGATCACTTCGACATCCTCGACCAGTTGTGCGACCCCACCTCCCCCGCCGGCCGCTTCATCCTCGGGCACGCCAACTGAACGGGTTCTCAGGCAGCTGCAGCGCTCGACCGCTCCGACGGACTCGCTCGACGGGTTCGATCCGCAGCCGCAACTCGCTCCTCGCTCAGAACGACGTGCGGATGGCCCAGAGGTCGGGGAACGCGGGGCGCATGATCGTGGTGCGGAGGTAGGCGGCCCCGTCGGAGCCGCCCGTGCCTTGCTTGGTGCCGATCGTGCGCTGCACCATCATCACATGGCGATACCGCCACTCCATCAAGCCCTCATCGAAGTCGGTCAGAAGCTCGCAGATCTCCATTAGCGCCGGGTTGGACCGGTAGATCTCGACCAGGGTGGCCTGTACCTGTGCCGAAGGCTCGTGTGGGAGCGTCACGTCGCGCTCGATGACCGAATCGGGGATGTCGAACCCGTTCCTGGCGAGGAACCGAACGAAGACGTCCCAGACAGTCGGCTCCCGCAACCGGCGCTCCAGCCGGGCGCGAGCATCCCGATCGTGGTCGAAGCGGTCGAGATGGGAGGCATCGGGCTGACCGAGCAGGAATTCGACCTCGCGGAACTGCGCCGACTGGAAACCGCTGGCACTGGCGAGGAACGGGCGGAAGGAGGCGAACTCGAGCGGGGTCATCGTCTCGAGCACGTCGAGCTGACTGACGAGAGTCTTGATGATCTTGAGCACGCGCTTCAGCTGGTGGCCGCCCTTGAACGGCGCGTCGGCGTTGACGTGGCCGCAGAGCCCGTCGAGTTCGTGAAGGACCTGCTTGAACCACAGCTCATACACCTGGTGGATGATGATGAACAGCGTCTCGTCGTGTTCGGGCTCACCGGTGTCCGAGTCGATCGAGCGACACTGCTGCAATGACAGCAACTCAGGAATCTGCAGGTACGACCCGTAGGTGAGACCGTCGTTCATCGGAGCCTCCTCATCACACCGAGAGGGCGTCGGGCCTGGCCAGCGGGTCGAGTTCGGGCAGAGGATGGAGGGCGGCGACGAGTTCAGCCGCCCTGTCCATGTCAACGTCGGCGAGCGATGCCCGCCCGGCCGTGAGCTCGTCCAAGATCTCAGCCCCGCGGGCGGCCCGCGCCGCGGCCTCGGCGTAGGGCATCGTCGAGAACATCACCATGTTGTAGCGCGGGCTCAGGCGCTCGGGATGTCGGCGCTGGAACTCCAAGGCCAGCTCACGTCGGATCAAGTAGTCAGGGTCGACCACGCCCGCTCGCATCTCGACATAGTTGTCGAGCGCCATGTCGGCGATGGCGTCGGCGTTCGGCTTTCGCTCGGTTTCGAAGGCCGTGAAGGCTGCCGCGATGTCGTTGGGCTGATCACGCAGATGCCGGTCGAGGGCGCGCGCCGACTCCATGGCCAGGTTCATGCCCTGCCCGTGGAAGGGCACGATGGAGTGAGCGGCGTCACCGACGAGGACCGCCCTGTCGTGCGCCGACCAGCCGCGGCATCGCATCGTGGCGAGCCGGCCAGCGGGGTTCTCGAAGAATTGCTCGACGAGGTTGGGAACCATGGGCACGAGGTCGGGGAATTCCTGCTTGAAGAACAGCGACACCGCTTCGGGATCCCACAGCGAAGCGAAGCTTGCGCCTCCCTCGTTGGGTGCGAACAGGGTGGCGGTGAAGTCACCTTCGGGGTTGGCCAGTGCGATCAGCATGAACTCCCGGCGTGGCCAAATGTGGAGCGCATTGGGATCGAGGCGGAACCCACCGCCGTCGGCGGGTGGAATCTGCAACTCCTTGTACCCATGGTCAAGCCAGCTCACCTCCGCCCTGCCACCGTTGGCGGACACGATCGCTTTGCGGATGTCCGAGCCGGCGCCGTGCCCGTCGTCGCTGGCGCGACGAACCTGGTTCCACACCTCCGGCGCGAGCTTCCACTCGTCCGGCAGGCGCGGCTCCTCGCCGTCGAGCACGAGGCCCGCAACCACCGACACCGATCTGCGGGCGTTGATATCCCGGTCGAACCGTGATACTTGAGGAGATGATGGCTGAGGAGACGCAGGCGAGGCCCATGCGAGAGTCGCTCCGAGTCGCCATCGAATACCGGCGCTGGCTGCGCGAGATCGCCAAGGGCAGCGACTCCGCCCGCCAAGCAGCCGGGCAATGACCGCGCCGGCAGGCGCCCCGGGCGCAGAGGGAGAAAACCAGTGACCGATGACGGAGCTTTCTACGACGACGGCTTCTGTTTGGCCAACGGTCTGATCGGCGAGGCGCTGATGATCCCGTCGGCTAATCCCAAGAACTTCCACCAGGCGATCTCTGACCCCGATGCGATGCCGGGCCAGAATCTTTGGGGGAAGCTCTTCCTGCCCGAGGGGCCCGGACCGTTCCCGGTCGTGATCATCGCCCCGGGCAGCCTCGGACTCCAACAGCACCACTGTGAGATCGCGGCGGCGATCACCGACGCCGCCATTGCGGCATGCGCCATCGACCCGTTCGGCACTCGCAGCGTTGTCAGCACAGTGGCCAATCAGATCCAATTCTCCTTCGCGGCCAGCGCCTGGGACGTTCTCGCCACCGCCGAGGTCCTCGCGGCCCGCCCCGACATCGACCAGGCACGAATCGGTGCCCAAGGCCACAGCCGGGGCGGCTCGGCGGTGCTGAACGCCGCGTCGGTACATCTCGCGGCAGCCTCCAACGCCCCGAAGCTCGTCGGGGTGTACGCCGCCTACCCCTGGTCGGGACAGCAGTTCCTCGACCCCGCCGTGGGCAGCACACTCATCCAGGCGATCATCGGCGACCGCGACGACTGGTGCCCACCGGTGCAGGTCCAAGCCCACATCCACGCCATGCGGATCGCGGGCGGCGATGCGACCGTGCGGATCGTGCCGGGCGCAAACCACAGCTTCGACCGCACGACCCCCCTGGAGCACATACCCGAGGCCTCCGTGACGCCCGGCGCGCCCACCCTCTACATCGCAGATGACGGCGCCTTCATCCTGCCGACCTCCGATGAGCCAGACCCGGAGCTGATCGACCTCGACGGCTTCCTCTACTCCATCGAGGCCGGCTTCGGAGTCCGCGGCGCCCACATCTCCGGCAACCCCGATCTCGTGCCGCTCTTCTACGACGACATGATGACGTTCTGGACCGGCGTCATGGCACCAACCGCGGCATAGGTCCTCAGGGTCTGCCTCGACCGAGGGGCCGGAGCCGATAGCTTGAGCCCGATGAGCGGCACCGACCCGGCCGAGGGGCAGGATCCCGATCAGGCGGGTCCCGCTCTGGACAGGCTGCCGGAGGACTGGGGCCGGGCCCTGGCGGTGGTGGCCCATCCCGACGACCTCGAGTATGGCGCGTCGGCGGCCGTGGCCCGCTGGACCGCAATGGGCAAGGACATTCGTTATGTGCTGGCCACCCGGGGCGAGGCCGGCATCGACTCCATGGCTCCTGAACAGGCCGGACCGCTGCGCACGGCAGAGCAGGTAGCTGCCGCAGCCGCGGTGGGCGTCTCAGTGGTCGAGTTCCTCGATCACGCCGACGGCCTTGTCGTCAACGGGATCGAGCTGCGGAGGGATCTGGCCGCGGCCATCCGCCGCCACCGCCCCGAAGTGATCATCGGGTCGAACTACCGCGACCGGTGGGGCGACTCAGGACCCTGGAACCACGTCGATCACCGAGAACTCGGCAGGGCCCTGCCCGATGCCGTGCGAGACGCAGCCAACCGCTGGCTGTTCACCGACGCGGGCGAGCCGTGGAGCGGTGTGCGCTGGATCGCCTTCGCATCCTCGCCGGCACCCACCCATGGGGTGGACGTGACCGATCACCTCGCGCGGGGTGTGGCCTCGTTGCGCTGCCACCACGCCTACATCGAGAGCCTCGGCGACCCGTCCTTCAGTCCCGATTCGTTCCTGCGCGACAGCTGCCAACAGGTCGGCCAGACGATGGGCGCGCAGTTCGGAGTCGCCTTCGAACTGATCCCAATGTGATCACCCGCTAGAGGATTCCGCCACCGAGCTTGCGATCACCCGCTGGTTCAACACTGCCGACACCCGAAGTGCTGCTCGACGTGGGTATCGTCTGTTAGACCCTTCGTTATAGGTCTCGGCGCTCGTGGGGTCCAACTGCCGGGGCCTCGATGTGGAATCATCGTCCGATGGTCGAGGCCACGAACGTACCCGGTGACCGAACGCGGTCCTTGCGGCGCAGTGTGCGCTTCTGCCCGCCGGTACTGACGTGATGCGCCACATTCATTCGCTGGCCGAGTTCGACGCCCACCTGCGCCGCCACGGCACCCTCGCCGATGCGGTGGTGCAGGGGATCGATCTGCGCGGTCGCGCCGACGAACTCCGGGCGGCGGCCTGCCCAGGCGCCGCCTTCCTCGGCGCGGCGATGAGCGACGAGACGCTCCGCCACGTGCTCGCGAGCGGCGCGGTGGTGCTTCCACCCCTGCGAGACCTTCCCTTCAACCCCTACCGGCCTCGGCTCTACTCCCAGGCGGAGCTGACTCCCGAGATCGACCTCGCCATCTACCGGTGGGCCAGCCGCCATCCGCGGGGTTCGCACCTGCCCGTCATGGACGCCCTGGCCCGGCGACTGCACGACCACGCCATCGACGACGCCCTGCACGGCCACCTCGCGGATCGCGAGGTAGTGGCCGTGATGGGCGGCCACACCCTGGAGCGCTGTGACGCCGGCTACCGCTCGGTAGCGGTGCTGGGACGGGAGCTGGCCCGGGCGGGTTGGCACGTGACCACCGGCGGCGGGCCCGGAGCAATGGAGGCCGCCAACCTCGGCGCGCGGCTCTGCCCTCACCCCGACGACGCCGCCGACACCGCTATCGCCCTGCTCGCCCACGCCCCCGACTATCGCCGCGGCGAGCCCTACCGGGCCGCAGGACAGGCCGTGCTGGACGCCTTCGGCGGCGGCGGGGAGTCACTGGCCGTTCCCACCTGGTTCTACGGCCATGAGCCGACCAACCAATTCGCCAGCCATATCGCCAAGTACTTCGCCAACTCGATCCGCGAGGACGGCCTGCTCGCCATCGCCACCCGCGGCGTGGTGTTCACACCCGGTTCGGCCGGAACCATCGGCGAGGTCTTCCTGGACGCCACCCAGAACCACTACGAGGTGTTCGGCGCGGTGAGCCCCATGGTCTTCCTGGGCCGCAGGTACTTCACCGAGACGATGCCCGCCGTCCCACTGCTGCGCCATCTCGCAGGCGACCGCCGCTACGCGGCCATGATCGGCGTGGTCGACACCGCCGCCGAGGCCCTGGACTTCCTGCGCACCCACCCGCCGGTGACCGCCACCTGACCCTCGCTCTCGGCAATCGACGACGGGGAAGCCTCTCGGCTTGGCTCGCAGGTCTTGGAGCGGGATCCGCCTGCTGAACGCTCGCGGCTGGGTCAGCCTCAAAGCGGTGCCCGCATCCGCGCCGTCGAAGTACGCCTGGAACTCGTGGTAGCCCAGACACCAACGAGTGCATCTGACATGGGGTGTTGCAGAGTCGGAGTACCAACCCGTACCTGGGGACAGCCCCGATGACGGGACGCCCCTGGTGTGCGTTCGACTTCCAGCGGGAAGTGATGGCCCAGAGAGCAGGGACGATTGGGTTGTACGGTCCATCATGTCCGACTAGTCTTCAAGAAATCGATTTCTCGCTCCTTATCGCGCCATGCGATTGAGAAGGCCATGACTTTCGTGCACCCAAACTTCGACGTCCCGCAGGCATTGGAGAGCGACCAGTTTCGGCTTCGACCGCTAACTACATCCGACGCTCTGGTGCACTACGACGCGCTGATGACGAGCATCTCCCACCTGCAGGGCGCTTGTCTTAGGATCCCGAATAGAACCCCGAATTGGCCGCCGCGGGATCTGTCGTTCGTGGACAACCACGTTCATGTTGCATGGCTCCACAAGGAGCGAGACCTGAGGAAGTCGTTTGCCTTCGCGGTGACATCTGTGGACGGGACGGGCTATCTGGGGAATGTCTATGTAGACCCCTGCGACAAGTCGGGGATCGATGCGACGGTAACGATGTGGGTACGGGAGAGCGAGTTGGACACGGACCTCGACGCCGCGCTGTACCGCGATGTGCGGGCCTGGATCACCACCGACTGGCCATTCGAGACAGTCGCCTACCCTGAGCGCGAATACACGCGCGACGAATGGGACCGGATGCCAGCCGGCGTGGATCCGTTCGTGCCCCCCGACGCTGTGATCCCCGAGGTCTTCGACGCCGACAGATTTCGACTGGAAGCACTGTCGACAACCCACACCGTTCGGGACTACGAGGCCGTGATGAGCAGCGTCAACCACCTCCGCGACTGCTACTGGAATGCGCTCGGTTGGCCTAGCAACGACCTGACCTTCATGCAGGACTTCATTGACTTGTCCTGGCACACAAGCGAGCGCGCCCTTCGAAAGTCCTACGCGTTCGCGGTGCTGACGGTCGACTCATCGGTACAGACCGGTTGCCTCTACATCGATCCGTGCATCAATCCGCAGATCGACGCGACAGCATCGATGTGGGTGCGGGAGAGCGAACTGGACACGGGCCTCGACGCCGCTCTGTACCGCGACGTGCGGGCCTGGATCGCCACCGACTGGCCATTCGAGACAGTCGCCTACCCTGAGCGCGAATACACCTTCGACGAATGGAGCGCAATCGTCGACCAGCAGTGAAGGACTGAGACTGGCGATCAAGTGTAGGGACGGCGTTCTATTCGATCGGGCTGTGCTTGGTCCATTTCGTGTAGATCCGATCCAGCAACGGGCCGTATTCCCTGCCGCAGTACGGGTCATGGATGTCGAGGTCCATGACCAGAGCGGCTCGACGGACAATGGCCTGGACGGGAAGACATGACACCATAGGCTGCCACATCGCTCCACCAAGCGATGAGAGTCGGAGTGCGGACACGTTGTCGGGGCAACGGCCGTCGCTAATAACCGCCGTAGCGACCCCTATCTCCCTGAGACCCTCGACTATCTCCAAGGCTCGCGCCAGACCGCGACCATCGGCCGCAACAACGAACGCTCTATCGCCCGGTCGAATCAGAATGTGTGAACCGTGGGCGAACTCCTCTAGATCGTCCCATCCGGCGTCCATGCCTCCGGCCTCCCAGAATTTCATCGCTCCATACATCGCCGTGGCTCGATCAGGGCCCGCTCCGAGGAACCATGTCCGTTGACTGTGCGCTTCGAGTCTTTCAGCCCAGTCCAGGCTCGATTCGATTACTGCGGTCGAGACGTCGATCCAGGCATCGATCTGTGGGAGCCGCTGACCGTGCAGCCGTTCTGCTATCGCGAGCAGCGCCAACAGCGAAACGGAATAGTCACGAGCATGCGGAATGGACCGGACCAATGGCGTTGGCATCTCAATCGTGTGGTCGCAGACCTCTCCCAGCCGCGATTCAGGGTTGGAAGTCACTGCGGCCGTTACCGCTCCGGCCCGGCGGAACCGGAGCGCAGCTTCGACGGTTCGAGACACTTCGCCGCTCACCGAGATCGCGACCAGGAGCGTCGAGTCATCCGCAGGCTCGAACGCAGCTGCATCGAGACTCGGAACGGCCCGGGCCTCTACTCCCACCTCGGCGCGGAACAGGCTCTCGACGGCCGTCGCAGCAATCAGCGAATCACCGGACCCCGTAAGCACCACTCTCCGGCAGCTCCCGAAGTCTTCAACGACTTCGAGGCGCCTGCGGAAGGCCGGCAGCGCGGATCCAAGCGTCGCGGGCTGGGAACGAATGTCGGTCAGGAAGTCGTCCATCACCGCCGGGCGTCTCCTGGCTGGGCATCTCCTGGCTGGGCGTCTCCTGGCTGGGCATCTCCTGACCAGGCAATCCCGCGCCCGTCGAGCAGCGCGTGGAGGCTGTCGCCATTGATCACCGCGGACCGACCAGGAGCGGTCGTCGAGACAGCAGCGACAGCATTGGCCAACTCGACAGCCTCTCGATCACTCCAGTCCCGCACTCGAGCCCACGTGAACGCGGCCGCGAATGAATCCCCGGCACCGTTCACGTCCACGACCTCAACCTCATGAGCCCTCACCCGGATCGTCGACCCGTCCCGGGCGAGGAGCAGAGCGCCATCAGCACCCAGCGTGACGCACACGGTCGCAGGGCCCATGGCCCGGACCGCGTGCGCCGCTCGCTCGGGGGTTGAGCCCAGCACCAAGGCCGCCTCCGTGTTCACGAAAGCTACGTCCGCCAGAGAGACGAGACGGGCCAGAGCTTTCTGATACACAGCCGGCGATTCGATGTCGATGGAAGTGATCGCCGGGCTGTCTGCCGCGGCCCGAAGCAGCGGCAGCACGTGATCACCCTGTTCGGCCATCGTATGGATCGCGGTCGCCTCGATCATGGTGTCGATGTCGCCGGGTGCCGGCTGAGGCCACAGCGCAGGCGTCTCGAACTGGATCAGCGACCGCTCGCCTCCCGGTGTCGACAACGCGACCGTCCAGAACGTCGGATCAGTCACCTGCTCGACGTAGCGCGTGTCGACGCCCCGTGCTGCCAAGTCCGCCAGTGAGTCGATTCCATGGCCGTCGGGTCCGACACGACCAACGATTCCCGCTGTCCCGCCGAGTGCCGAATACACGGCCGCGGCGTTCGCCGCCATCCCGCCCGGGTATGAGGACGCGGCCTCGACCCACAGCTTTTCACCGGGGCTCGGAAGGTGGTCGACCGATGCCATCACATCGACGCCGATGTCTCCCACGCTGAGGAACTCGACAGGCCAGACGTTGTCACTTGCTGTATCTTCTGCGTGGATCACGTCGTGCTCCCCAACCCCTTCCCAGCGGTCAGATCGCCGGCTCAGGTGCCTAGAATCAGCGTATGGCGACTATGCGCGAGGTTGCTGCCGCGGCCAACGTATCGGCGGCCACGGTCTCGCGTGTCCTAAACGGCATCGCTGTCGACCCCGCGAAAGCGGCTCGAGTGCAGGCTGCCGTCGCGAGGGCCGGCTATCGCCGCAACCAGATCGGCCGGGCGCTGCGGACCCGCCGAACCCGGAACTGGTCCTTCATTGCCGCTGACATCGAAGACTCGTTCTTCACTTCTGTTCTTCGCGGCCTCGACGACATCGCCCTGGACAACGATTACTGCGTGATGGTCTCGAACACCAACGACGATCCCGAACGCGAGGTAATACATGTCCGCCTCGCGGTCGAGAACCAGGTGTCGGGCGTGGTGCTGGCCACCGAAACGGCCAATCCGAAGACGCTGGCCCCTCTGCTGGCAACCCCCATGCCCGTGGTGCTGATCGAGACCGTGTCGGTGGATTGCGGTGACGTGGACACGGTCCTGGTCGACAACCGTCTCGGAGCCAAGACCGCCACGATCCACCTGATCGAGCAGGGGTTCGAACGGATCGCCTGCCTGGCCGGTCCTGTCGGGCATCACGCAACCAACGAGCGACTGCGCGGCTGCAGCGAGGCTCTGGCCGAGACAGGCCGGACGCTCGAACAGGTCGTCGAGCACGCTGACTATCGACCTGAGGGCGGACATCGGGCGGCGAACTCTCTGCTCGATGCACCGCACCGGCCAGACGCTCTGCTGGTCTTCAACTCCCAGATGGCTGCCGGCGCCATCCAAGCGGCGCGTTCGCGTGGCTTGAGCATCCCCCACGATCTCGGAATCGCTGCCTTCGACGACGCAAGCTGGACGTCGCTCGTCACTCCCCCGCTGACCGTGGTGCGACAGCCGACGTTCGAACTGGGCCGTGCCGCAGGAGAAGTTCTCCTGAACCGCACCATGAATCTCGAGGAGCCTTCCGAGATCGGCAGCGAAGCCTCCATCCACCGAGTGCTCACTCCGGAACTCGTCGTCCGGGCAAGTTCGCGGCGCGACAGGACCCAGGGCTCATGACCGGGCCCGACGCGCCCGCGCCGCAAGTCCACGAGAATCGACGTTGATTTATCTCGACTCGGCGGACGCCGACGATGCCCGGCGCGCCGCCCAGCTGGCGTACGTACACGGCATCACGACCAACCCGAAGCTCATGGCGGAGTCGGGGCGGCAGCCTCTCGAACAGCTCAGGGTGCTGCTCGAGGCCTTTCCCACCGGACCGGTCTTCTTCCAGCCCGGCTCCCCTGATCGGGCGACGACGGAGCTGGCCGAAGCACTGAAGCTCGGCGAGCAACGGGTCGTGGCCAAGCTTCCCGCGCAAGCGCAGATGTTCGCGCTGGGGACGGATCTTGCTCGCGACGGAGTCACCGTCGCGTACACGGCCGTCTATTCCCCCGCACAAGCGCTGGTAGCCGCCGGCGCCGAGGCGACCTGGGTGATTCCCTACGTGGACCGAGCGGCCCGGTTGCGGCCGGATTCGCCCGTCGTTGCGGCTATCGCCGACGTTCTGCGGGCCGCGGGATCTTGCGTCCGGGTGCTCGCGGCCAGCATCAAGTCCCCGCAACAGGCTGTCGAATCCGTGATGCAGGGCGCCGACGCAGTGACAGCCGGGCTGGCGGTGCTGGAAGCGCTGGCCCACGACCCGCTCACCGAGAGCGCAGTCGACGAGTTCGCTGGGGCGAACTCATCTGGGGGCGCTATCTAGTGCATCCAGTCCCTACGCGGGACCGGAAGATCGCAGAGCCTGTTCCCTTCCAGGTCGTACAGCCCGGGCCCCAGCTCGGGATGGTCCTGCTCGATCGCCCAGTTCTCCAGGAATATGACGGTCGGCTCCAGCAGGTGGAGGTTGTTGAGGAACGGATGTGTAGTGGCGATATCGCCCCGCGGCGCGCCGTCCAAATGCCTCGTGCTGACGGAATGCCCGTCCCAGTCGACGGCCTCGGTGAGGAACCCGAGGTCTCCATGGTGATGTTTGGCCAGTCCTCGCAGCATCGTGAGCGCTTTGAGGACATACTCCCGCCGGGGCTGTCGGGCATGGGCGTCGAGGTACGCCGCCGCGCAGACAGCAATCTCCCAGGTGCAGGCCGCGTTCCAGGAGTCCTCCATGTACAGCAAGCCCTTCGTGGCGCAACCGTTCAGGTCACGAGCCAGTTCGTACCGCTCAAGGCCGGCTAGGCAGCTCTCGAACGCGAAGTCGGCCAACCCGGCATCGTCCAAGAGCTCCGAAGCGGCCAGCAATGCCTGGAAGCCGAGGGCGAAGGAGACATTCTCGGCGCGGTCCTCGGTATCGGTGTTCACGCTCCCAAAGTGACCATCCGCCGCTGCGAAGGCCCGGGCAGCCTCCCGGACCGAACCCGCCGCGTCGCAGATCCCGGCCCGGGTCGCCGCCGCGAGGAAGTGCAGTGCCATCGAGCCGCCGCCGCTGCAATCACCAATTGGATCCGGGTAACGCACTGCAGCAAGGTCCGTTGGGCCTAGCGCATCGACTGCGTCCAGAAACACCGTTCCGTCGGGTCGGCTCCGCCGCGGGAACCAGCCGTTGGAACAACGCTGCGAGGAGTCGATCCATGCAGCGACCCTCGATGCAGCCTCAAGCGACCTTCGGGCTCGCACCGCGTCGGGATCGAGTTTCGCCAAGAGCAGGAGCTGGTGGCCGACCCTGGCAATGTGCCCGTGCTCGACATACTCGCCCCGTCCTTCAAGACTGTCTATGAAACGGCCGGTCTCGGTGTCTCGATATAGGCGGACCGGCACGTCTGGATCATCGAAGAACCCACCGCTGAGCGCATGATCCAGGAAGGACCATCCCATGGCCTCAAGCTCGGCCCGGCCGACCGCACGACCGAACCGGACCAGGTAGTGCGCTCCGAAGACCGAGTCCGCGCAATACCCCACGCCTTCCATGAAACGACCCCGGTATCGCACGAGGCCATCGGGAGAAGCATCCACCGACCGGCAATACAGATGCCCGTCGGCGTCGGGCTCGCTCATGGCCCGCACGAACCTGATGGAGTCGAGAGCGCTGTCAATGATCGTGTAGGCGGGATCCTCCGGCAAGTAGAACGCGTACGGCTCACCAGCCAACATGTCTCGTCTCATCGGCTTCTCACTGGCTCATCACCTGCTTCATCTTCTCAATTGGCGGACCATCTCGCCCAGAGCCCGCTCGGTCCAGTCTCGCCGGCCAACGACATCCTCGGCGGTCAGTGACACCACCGCGTGCCGCAGTCCAGCGTCACCCAGGGCGCGAATCCGCGCGATGACGCGTTCCGGAGTGGTGACCCCGACTCCGATTCGAACATCGCCGGCGAGGGTCGCCAGATACCCGAGCAGCGTCTGGTATTCGAGATTCTCGTGGGGCGAAGAGGGTGTTCCCGGCCGCTGAACCCAAGTCGCCTCAGGAGCGAAATCAACGAAGTGGTCCCATACCGTGAACGAGGCCAGCCCCGCCGCCCGTGCCACCGACAGTCCGCTCGTCACCGAACTCACCGGTGGCTGCGGCGGGAAGGCCAGTCCGAGGAGGACTCCATGGTGGTCGTTGTCCTGCCGCATCGATCGCCGATCACTCAATGACGATGGCGCTCTCGTAGATCTGCGGGTCCCCGTCTTCACGGTGCACGACCTCGCCCATGCCGTACATCGACCCGCCCAGACTGGAGGCGAGGCCGTAGGCGAGGATCTGGACCGGTATGGAATGGACCAGCGGCGCCATGAGGGCGGAGCCGTCGAGGGCATAGACCGATTGGGCGCGACTCGAGAAGGACCCGGCGTGGCGTGGCGTCGTAACGACGCCCAGATCTACGCCCAGCCGCTGGAGGTAGTGCGAGATTTCGATGGTCCTGGTGATGGAGCGGTCCTCCGGCGCGAACAGCATCACCATGAACGCGTCAGACACCAGCGAGTACTCGTCGTGGGCATACTCCTCCGTCTCCTGCCATATCGCGGTCAGCTGGCTGGTCTCCAGCACCTTGCGCACCAGATGGCGCGCCGCGGCCAACGTCGGGCCGGCGGCCAGGGCGAGAAACGATGTGGCCCGGGAGGCCCGAGCCGCCTGCGCCATCGCCGCGTCCCAGGCACCTGCCACCGCATCGTCAATCGTCGCCGGCATCTCGTCGATTGCGCCTCTGACGTTTTCAGCGTGCTTCCCAGGCGCCAGGGCGCATGCAACTTCGCTGAGGGCGATCGAACCCACGGTGAAGGACGTGGTTCCCGGGATCGGGCCGAGCTTGGGGAAGGGGACGACGATGGTGCGATCGGACGCTTCAGCCGCCAGTGGCGAGTCGGCTCGCGCCGTCACCGCCATCGTGATCAGCCCCCGAGCGCGGGCGGCGCGAACACCCTCGATCACCCGGGTCACCTTCCCCGATTGCGACAAGGCAATGACTAGGGAGCCGGGTGGCGCGACGTCGACCGTGTAGGAGGAGAAGGTCATGGCGGGAACGGTCTCAACTACTGAACCTGGCAGCACGCGCTCCCATACCGGGCGGGATGCCATCGCGCCGTCGAGACTGTCGCCACATCCGATCAGGTAGACCCGCTCGGGGCGGGGCGGAAGGTCGGCGGCCGCGGCCGCGGCCGCCTGGCGAAGCAAGGGCACCTGCTCGGCGATGATGGCGCCTTGGCGGCGAATGTCTTGACCGAACAGCTCCAATAGCTCAGGGTCGTGGTGCACGATTCTGTTCCTCTCGTTACGGCTCAGCGGACGATGCATCCCGTTCAGCGTCGGATGCGCGGATCGGCCAGCAGTTGCGCTATGTCGACTGCGGTGTTCACCGCCACATAGAGGCTCCCCAGGATCAACGTGACCGCCGCGATGGCCGCGAAGTCGTTGGTGGGGATGCTTTGCGCCGTGTACCAGCCGATCCCGGGCCACGCGAAGATCTGTTCGACGATCACGACGCCGGCGAACATGAGTCCGAGCTGGAGCCCAGCCATCGTCATGGCGGGACCCGAGGCATTCCGGAGAGCATGCCGGCGCACGACGAGCCGTTCCGCCAGGCCCTTGGCTCGTGCCGTGCGAACGTAGTCCGAGTCGAAGCTGGCCCGCAGGCTGCTGCGCAGCACACGGCCGATCGCAACGGCGGAAGCCAATCCGATGGTGGCCGAGGGCAGGATGAGGTGCCGCAGCGCATTCAGGAATGCGTCGACACGACCATGCAGGAGAGCATCGACGGTGAGCAGGCGCGTCGGACCGGACGGCATGTCGCCCAGACTTGATCTGCCTGTGCCCGGGAGCCAGCCGAAGTGTCTGGAAAAGATCAGGATGAAGGCAAAGGCAAGGAGGAACGCAGGCACCGAGGCCCCCAGCATCATCACGTTGCGGATGACTCCGGATCCTCGCCATCGCGCCGCGGACAACACCCCGAGAAGCAGTCCGCCCGAAGCCGCGAAGATGATCCCGTAGAGCGCCAGTTCCAAGGTGGCGGGCACGAACTTGGCGAGGTCCTCAGACACGGCGCGCCGGGTGCGCACCGATACCTGGAAGTCCCCGTGCGCCACGTCGTTCAGATAGGTGAAGTACTGGACGACGAGGGGCTTGTTGAGTCCGAGTTCTCGTGAGTACTCCTCCACGGCCCCGGTCGAGGCTTGAGGACCGAGCGCGACCCGTGCCGGGTTGGCCGGGGTCAGCTGACGCAGCAGGAAGATGACCGCGGTGAGCACCAACAGAACGGCGAACATTGCCGCCAGCCGGCGAAGGATGAGGACGGCCACCTAACGCTCCTCGATGATGTCGCGCAAGGCGTCGCCGGCCAGATTCGAGATATAGGCCAGCATGGCCACGGCCATGCCCGGAAAGACGGGCACCCACCACTTCGAGAGCAGGAAGCGCAAACCCTGCGCCGACATCGCTCCCAGTTCCGGCGCCGGCGACGGAGCTCCGAGACCGAGGAACGACAACCCAGCCAGTATCAGCACCACATAGCCCACGTCGAGACTGGCGATAACCAGCACTGACGGACCGGCGCCTGGGAGCAGATGGCGGGTCCACAGCCGGAGTCTGTTGACGCCCGCAAGCTTGGCCGCTTCGACGTGGGGCCGGGCTCCGATCGCCGTTACCTCCCCTCGCACGATCCGCGCGTACCAGGGCCACCACACGATCGAGACCGCCAGAAGAGTGTTCGCGAACGACGGCCCGATGGCCGCCACCACGGCAATGGCCAGCACGGGCGCGGGAAGGGCGAGGAACACGTCGGTCATCCGCATCAGAAGCATGTCGACCCAGCCGCCCATGGCGCCCGCCACCAGCCCGACGATGCTGCCGATGACCACGCCCGAGGCGATGATCAGGACCGCGCCAACCAGGCTGAGCCTGAGGCCAAATATCAGCCGCGACAGGATGTCGCGCCCAACCTCATCAGTGCCGAGCCACGCGTCGGCGTTGGGCGAGTCGAGAGGGTAGCCAGAAGGAGCGGTCGCGCTGTGGGGAGCGATGAGCGGTGCGGCGATCGCAACCACTATCAGAGCCAGCAGGACGGCCAGAACAAGGCCGTCCGACAGCCGCAGGCGCCGGAGGGATCCAGCCAACGCACCTCTCCGCGTTCGGAGCGCCGGGCCCCCGGTGTCGCTATCGGTCACTGAGTCGGGGACCTTTGGCCGGGGAGCGACGCCAACAAGGACTTGGTGTATGAATGCTCGGGAGCGGAGATGACCTCGTCGGCTAGGCCGACTTCCACAATCTCGCCCAGGTAGATCACAGCTATTCGATCGGCCACCACTCGAGCCGCAGCCAAGTCATGGGTGACGAACATCACGGTCAATCCCAGTTCGCGGCGGAGCTTGCCGATCAGGTTGAGGACGACGGCACCCAACGAGACATCGAGCGCGCTGGTGGGTTCGTCGGCCAGCAGAAGGCCCGCGGGCGCCACGATCGCTCGAGCGAGCGCAACTCGCTGGGCTTGGCCTCCCGACAGCTGGCGAGGCCTGGCCGTGGCCACCTCCTCCGCCAGGCCGACGCGCTGGAGCGCGTCGATCACCGTGCGGCGGATCTCCGTCCTCGATCTTCCACGGCCACGCAGACGTTCACCCACCAGCTCTCGAACGCTCATCCACGGCGTCAACGATGCCAGGGCGTCCTGAAAGACCATCTGAGGATCGAGATCTTCCGCCAGCGTCAGTTCGCCGCCGTCGTGATCGAGCAAACCGGACACGATCCGAAGCAGCGTCGACTTGCCGCAGCCACTCTCGCCGACGAGCGCGATTGCCTCTCCCCTGTGAACATCCAGGTCGATTCCCCGCAACGCTTGGAGTCCCTGCCTCGACCCCAACCTCCTCGGGCTCTTGAAGGTCTTTGCGATGCCCTCGAGACGGACAACGACATCTTGAGAGATGGCTCCATCTCCCCAGGAAGGCGGCGGCTCGAACTCGCCTCGATACGTCGCCGCGTCCTCAAGGCGGATGCAGGCGGACGTGCCGCCTCCGGACAGGTCGATCTGGCCGGGCATGCGGGCCTCGCACTCGTCGATCCTCAGCTCGCATCTGGGTGCGAACGGGCAGCCGCTGGGGGGAAATCGCGGGTCCGGGGGCTCCCCGGCCAACGAGTCGAGGGGACGCTCCCGGCTGGTGGTCAAGTTGAGCCGTGATTGCAGCAAACCGATGGAGTAGGGATGTGCGGGCTCGTTGAGCATCGCATGCGACTCGCGGGACTCGAGCAGCTTGCCGGCGTACAGGACTGCGATGCGGTCTGCGATCTCGGCCGCCACGCCCAGGTCGTGGGTGACCAACAGGAAGGAGCAGCCAAGATCGTCACGCAGCGATGCCAGCAGTTCGAGGATCTGCATCTGCACGGTGACATCGAGGGCAGTCGTGGGTTCGTCGGCTACGACCAGCGAGGGGTTCCCCGCGATGGCCATGGCGATCATGATCCGCTGCAGTTGGCCGCCAGAGAACTCATGGGGGTAGTCGTCGAGCCTCCGCCGCGAATTGGGCACGCCCACCGCTTCGAGGAGTCGGACCGACTCATCGACCGATCCGGTGGACTCCAGGAGTTGGCGCCCGACGTTCATGGTCGGATTCAATGACGTCATCGGGTTCTGGAATACTGCACCGAGTTGAGTTCTGAGCAGTCGACGCCGATGGGCCGCAGGCGCCGACACCATGTCGACGCCCATTACCCGTGCGACCCCGGTGACCTGTGGAGCCGGATCCCCGCGCAGCAGACCCAGAAGGGCAAGACCGAGGACCGTCTTTCCCGATCCTGACTCGCCGACCAACCCGACTATCTCGCCGGGCTCGACCGCCAGCGAGACTCCGCGCAGGGCGTGCACTGGATGGCCTCTACGCTCGAACGTGACCCTCAGATCGGAGACGTCGACAACTCGTGCCTGCGCACCGGAAGATCGAGCGACGTCGACTGCAGAACTCTTCACGACCCTTGAGGCACCGAATATACCCCGCCGCCGGACGGCGACGGGACATATCGTTCTATTGCGGCTTGGACTATGAACCGTCCCTGAGCGACGCGATCCGCAGCGCCGAGAGATCGTCGTACCGGTGCTCGAACCCGCTCATGCCGCTGCGGGCGACGACAGTCTCTATGACGTCGGCCAGGGGCACGAATGCGCCACATTCGGCGTATGCCTCCGAAGCCTGGGCGTAGACCTCGGCCACGGCCTCATCGCCGACCACCCTAAGACCGTCGGATGAGAGCTGATCGGCCTCCCCGCAGACCTCGGGCGAGAAGTACGACAGCCCTCCACCTGGACGATAGAACAGGTCCGACCACGTGAAGGCGTGAGCCGCGTCCGGGGTGGCGGGCAGTATCAGAGCATCCGGTCGAAGGTCCGGCGTGGTCGGGTACTCGAACGTCTCGGGCTGGGTCACGCCGCGACTCGTCGTGTTCAGGCCGGCTGCAGTGAGTTGAGCGGCGACCAGGCCCGCCACCTGCTGGTTGTTCGGGTCGTCCGTCGTGAACACGAGGTCGATCGTCGCGTCTCCCCAGCCGCCGGCAGCAACCGCGTCGGTCAGTGCCTGCGGGTTGGACCCAGGCTCATACAGGCCCTGCCCCGGGGGCAGCATTCCCTGCGGGAACATCGTTGTTGCCACCTTGCCCAGGTCGCCGTACACCTGTTCCACGATGAAATCACGGTCGATCGCCTGCGGGACTGCGGCCCGGATCGCCGGATCCGAGAATGGGCCGTCATGGGTGTTCAGGTGCATGACCACGAAGTTGATTCCGGCGTGCTGGAAGACCTCGAATCCCGATTCCTGGAATCGAGGCAGATCGTTCTTGGTGACGCCGTGGATCATGATGTCCAAACCACCGTTCTCAAGCTCGAGCATCTGGGTGGTGAAGTCCGGAATCACTCGAATGTGCACGGTGGAGAAGCATCCTGGGAGGTAGGGATCCTCGCCCCAGTAGTCGTCGAAGCGAGTGAGTTCGTACTCGCCCGGCTCGAAGTCGCTGATGTAGTAGGGCCCCGTGCCGGCCGAGTGTGTCGCTATCCAGGCCTGGGCGAGGTCGTCGCCGACCGCATTGGCCTCCACCGCTTCGGGGCTGACGATGCCCGGCCCGTACGGCGCCGCCATGTAGTGGATGAAGGCGCTGTCGGGCTGCTTCAAGGCGATGATGAGCGTGAAATCGTCCGGTGTCTCGTAGCTCGCAACGTCCCAGAGCATGTATGCGGGCCCGGCGTCGACGCCCACCCTGCGCTCGAAGCTCGCGACGATGTCCTGCGCGGTCAGATCGGTGCCGTCGTGGAACTTGACACCCTCGCGAATCTGGAATGTGTACACCAGCCCGTCGTCGCTGATGTCGAAGCTCTCCGCCAGTAGCGGTTCAATCTCGGGCAGGCTCGTGTTCGGCTTGTAGCGGAGCAAGCCCTCGTAGGCGCTCCGGGTGACGTTGAGCCCGTCGGACTGATAGAAGATCGCCGGATCGGGCACCTGCATGTCGAACGGGAACGCCATCTCGAGCTGTCCGCAGTCCTGCACCACGTCGGTCTCGGCAGCGGTCGTGGCCGGCGCGTCGCTCTCGGCAGCGGTCGTGGCCGGAGCGGCCGTCGCCGGCGCGTCGCTGTCATCGTCGCCACAGGCAGCGGCAACCAGTGCCAACACGATCAGACTGGAAACGATGATGCTGCGACGGATAATGCCGTCGGTCTTCACACGCATGTGATTTTCCCCCTTTAGGCGTTGCTGTCCGCACCGCGTTAGCAGTGCTGCTCTCGAACGCCGCGGACACTAACATGCTGTAATCGATTTCGCAAGACCGACGCGCCCGCACACTGACGATGCCGTCCGCCGTCATCCGGCCACACGATGTTCCTCGACGCCTCCGTGAAGGTGAGCCTCACTTCCGCTGATCCCGCCCCACCTTTGACGTAGGATCTGGCCTAGTAGCGCTCGTGTCGGGGGCGGGCGTTGTAGCGGCCGATCCACTCCTGCACCGTCGCCTCGTCGGTGATGTCGATTCCGTCCTCGAGCATCTCGGTGACGATGTTGGTCGTGGGCGAGCGCATGGCCGGATCCGCGGCGTTGGTCCTTGTGGCGGTGGGCGACTGCCGGGACGGCTTCAAGGATTCCCCAGCAATGCCGCGGAACTACGGCAGCGGCTTCATGCGATCTCGGATCCAGTCCGTGAGGTCATCCACCGTGAGGTCATCCACCGTGAGGTCATCCACCGAGAGGTTCCTCGAGGCAACCTGTCTCGCTCGGGGTTGCGGGCCTTCCGCACGCCCAGTGGGGGTCAGGGACCGAGCAGCGCGGCGGGTACGACTGCGATCCCGTTGCGGTCGCGGTAGGCGTGGCGGCCGGTGGTGACGATCATCGCGTCGGCGAGGTCGGGCCCGAGGCGGCCGGTGAGCCAGCGCAGATGGGCGGTGTCGCCGCGGTTGGGGGTGGTGGCCAGCTTGACCTCGATGGCGAGCAGACGCCGGTCTTTCTCGACGATCAGGTCGATCTCGCGGTCGTCGTTCCATGTTCGCAGATGTCCCACGGAGGCTCTGGCGGCCTGCGCGTAGACCCGCACATCCAAGGTGACCAGCGACTCGAAGAGCGCCCCGAGCAGCGGCCCCGCGCCGAGTCCCCGGGGCGCGGCCGGGCTGCCGCTCACCAGTCCCGAGGAGGTGGCACCGATCAGGCGGGCCGCCAGGGCGGGGTCGGCGAGATGGTGCTTGGGGCCGCGCTTGAGCCGGCTCAGGGGATTGCCCAGCGGCCACCACGCCGGCAGCGGGTCGACCAGCCACATCGCCTCGAGCAGGTCGCGGTAGACGGTGGTGGTGCTCTTGGCCGGCTTGGCGGACTCGCCGCCAGTGGCCGCGTCCCTGATTGTCTCGTAGCTGGCTGCAGTGGAGGTGGCCGCGGCGTATGCAGTCAACCAGCGCCGCACAAGCCCGGGGCGCCTCACCCGGTGCCCCATCAACAGCAGGTCGTGGTCGGTGGCCCGGTCCAGGTAGCCGTCGAGCAGGTCGGGCCGCGCGGCCGCATCGGCCAGGCGCATGCCCGGGAAGCCGGAGGCCACTATCTCGCGGGCGTAGTCATCCAGCGTGGCATCGGTCTGGCCGCCTATGTCGGGGCGGCCGCCTGCGAGCAGCTGCGCGAGGCTCACCGAAGGAGACGCCGGGCCGCGCTCGAACAGGCTCATCGGCCTCATCCTCAGCGTGACGATGCGACCGGCGCCGGAGTGGGTGGGCGCGGTCTGCGGCGACGCGGACCCGGCCAGCAGGAAAGTCCCCGGCCCGGCGCCCCGGTCCACTGCCCGCCGCACGAGGTCCCACGACGGCGGGTACCGCTGCCATTCGTCGATGAAGATGGGCGCCTCGCCCCGCACGAGCCGGCTGGGGTCGGCCTCGGCCAGCGCCAGGGTCTCGGGATCGTCCAGGTCGTGGACGGTGCGGGCCCGCCGGAGAGCGGTCGAGGTCTTGCCCACGGCCCGTGGCCCCTCAACACACACAGCCGGCAGCCCGCCCAGGAGCCGGTCGAGCTGATCATCCACGATTCGAGACTGGTACGCCTGGTCCACCGTCACATACGCTACTATTTCTCAGCTTACAAAACTACTGATTCTCAGATATCTAGACTCCTAATCCTCACATCTCTACACTACTGATTCGCGCCCGGGACTGCCTTCGGGCGACGATGGCCTCAGCCGCAGAATCGAATCCTGGATCCCCGACTGTTGCGCGCAAGCTCCGAGAGCAGGGAAGCCGCTTTGGCCTCCACCGCTGGGTGGAACTCCTGACCGGCGAAGCCGGCTTGCGGCCGTGCGACAGCTGAGTCCGCCAGCCCGATGTTTGAATCCACCGAAGGGGGTCAGATGGCTCAGGGCGAATCCACCGAAGGGGGTCAGATGGCTCAGGGCGTCCACGGTGTTGATGGAGATGGTTCCAGCTCGGAGTTGCTTGCTTACACGAAGCGCTTGAGAGAGATCGTTGGTCCACACTGACGCGGCTAGCCCGAAGGTTGTGGCCTGCGCGCTGAGCGGTGGGGCTCACCGCTGGTCTTGCACGATTACTGTGTCGGTGCGGGAGCGGCCGAATACTTCGGGGGCGTAGATTTCTTCGGCTTTGGCTGGGGGCACGACGAAGGTGCCCGGGGTGGTGGCCCGGACGACGTAGCTGTATTCATGGGTGCCGGCCCACAGGTACGACGAGAAGGCCTCGGCACGATCGTCGCGGAGGTTCTGGTGCTCGTACCAGGTCCACCACCACCACGAATCGGCGGCGCCGCCGCGGCGGGCATCGATCTCGCCGATCACCGCCAGTGCCGGGTTGAGCGACTCGAAGCCTGCAGGCATGGGATCGACCAGCGCCATGTTGGTGCGCCGGCTGTCGTTGACCATGGTCACGTTGACCCGCACCCGGGCCCCGGCCAGCACATGCCAGACACCGTCGTCGTCGAGCCACACATCGCCGGGATCGTCGACTGCCTCGTAGCTGCGCTGCACCACGAAGCCCCGGTCCAGAGGATCCAGGTTGAGGTCGTCGGGGGCGTAGCGAAGACCGAGGCGGTAGTAGAGGCGACCTTCTCCGTCCTTCTCGACGATGAGGTCGGAGTCGCCCACTGCCAGCAGCTCCGCCATCGGGACCAGCGTCAGGGCGCGATCGGTGCTGCGCCCGGAGAACTGGTGTTGCGCGGCGTAGAGGTCGCCGAGCCACACCCGGGCAACAAAGTCGGGATCGGTCGCCTCGAAGGCGGCGAAGTAACGGTTCAGGGCCAGCAGGATGAACGAGTTCTCCTGGACGTTGTTCCAGCGTCCCTTGACCCGGTTGGCCAACAGTCCAGCCACGACCTTGGCAACGAGATCCGACTCGGGAGCCATCGTGATCAGAGCATCGAGCACGATGGCGTCGGTGCGGCGGCTGGAATGCAGCAGCAGATAGGCGTCCTCGCCGTAGTCCGTGATGAATGCGGCTGCCCCAGCGGACTCGACGACTCGGTTGTTGAGGATCCGCTCGATACTGGCTTCGACGGCGTCGTCGTCGACTACCGGCCAAATCCAGGCGAGGGCATCCGACTCCAGATCCGTGCCCCGGCGTTCCCAGAGGGCGAGGGCGGCGCGGGCGTCTCGATCTCCGCCCAGTGATCGGACATGAAGCGCGTAGGCCAACAGCATGTCGGTGCTTCGCCGGCTGTAGCCGGCCGGGATCCGGTCGTCGATGCTTTGCAGATACCAGTGCCCGCCGGCCATGAGGCCGTCCGACACGGTGAAGCCCTCGTTCTGGGCGACTGTCAGAGCATGCATCGCCTGAATCGACTGGTATGGGCTCGAAGGACGGTTGCGCGACCACCACCCGAAGCCGCCGTCGCTGTTCTGGAGGGCCGACAGTTCGGCGATGTCGCGGCGCACGGTGGCGTCGAGTTCGCCGGGGCTGGCGAGACCCTCGGCCTCGAAGGCCCCGAGCACGTCGCGCAGTGCGGAGATGGCCAGGATGCGGCTGGCGTAGGCATCGGAGCTGGCGTACCGATAGTCGGAGAGGTACAGCACGGCGTCGGTCAGGGCCTGGAGCGCGGTCGATGAGGTGTTGATCTCGAGCCCGCCGAACTGGGGAATCACGTCTCGCAGCGCGGCTATCGACTGGACGACCGCGCCCTCGTCGACCACCCCGTAGGTGGCGAATGCCTCGCTGGTGGCCGGGGTGTACACAGGCAGCGCGACGATCTGGGCGTCGGCGTGGTCGCCCGACACCGCCACCGCCCGGAAGCGGGCTGTGCCCGGTTCCTTCGTCCGCGCCGGGAACCGAACCTCGACCCGATCGTTGGCGGGCACCGTCACCCGCCGACCCGGCGACCCGGCCAGCTCGAGGTTGGAGGTCTGCACGACCAGATCCACCTCCATAGCGGAGTCGGTCTGGTTCTGGACGACGATCGGCAGCTCGAACTCGTCGCCATAGTTCAGGAACCGGGGGGCCGAGGGCCGGACCTGGAGGGGCAATCGCGCGGTGATGGCAGACTCGGCCGTGCCGAAGCGCTCGGCGCCGTCTACCGCGACCGCCATCACCCGGTAGCGGGTGAGGTTGTCGGGCAGATCGAACTCGACCGTGATCCGGCCCGCGGCATCGGTGGCTGCCTCGGGGTTGAACAGTGCCAGAGCGTCGAGGTTCTCGCGGACATCAACTTGGAGTCCTGCCGAGTCAGACCCGCCGTCCCCGTCGGAATCAGCGGACGCCTCCGCCATGGCCTCCTCCGCGGCCATGGGTTCTTCGTAGTCCTCCTCGATCAGGCGAAGGAGCTCTTGGGGGCTCTCAAGCAGGATGGTGCCTCTGCCTCGCGCAGTGTGCAGGCGCGCCGTCCGGGGGCGGTAGAAGACATCGATGGGGTCGATCAACTCGTAGCCCGACACGGCCAGCACCGCCTCGTCCACAACGATGAGAAGCACGTTGGCCCCCTCGACGGGATCACCGCCGGCATCGTTGACTTCCACCGCGAGGCTCGTGGCCGCGCCGGGCTCGACCACTGTCGACGCGGGCTCGGCTGTGACGTCGAGAGTCCGCAGCAACGGCGGGACTCGCAACAGGGCCTGCCCGGACGCATAGGCGGGACGATGGGGCACACCGTCCAAGCTGGTTCCGTCATCGGCGGTTCGCGCGGTGGTGGAGACGATCTCGACCTGCACGGCGAGCTCGGGAACATGATCGTCGGTGATCGGCACTTCGAGAACGGCGGCATGGTCAGCGATCTCAAAGGTGCGGAGCTCGATGATCTGGTTGTGGGCGATCGTCACAAGGCCGGTCGCCGAGGCGAAGGGCGAGTCGACGAGGATCTCTGCAGTGTCGCCCGCGGCGTAGCTCTCGGCATCGGGAATCAGGTTGGCGGCTTCGAGGTCGATTCTGCGGCTCGGCGCGCCGCCTCCTGCGCCGGCAACCCAGCGGGTCAACTCGCTGCGGCTGGTCCGCCCCGCGTCATCGACGACGTCGGCAGAGATGCGGTAGCGGCCTCCGAGGTCAGCCGCGAACTCGCAGTCGACCGGCGTCTGCTCCGAAACGGCCTCGCAGGTCTCTGCGTCCATCGGGACCTCGGTCCACTGGCCGTCGACGTACTGGTTGACGATGCGCGCCGCGGTGATCTCGAAGGATCGGCCAGGAACCGGGTTGCCGTCGATGTCGGTCACCACGGCGCCGACGTCGAGCCCGTCTCCGGCCCTCACGAAGTTTCGGGCGGAGCGAACACCGACGTAGAGGCCGGCGGAATGGACCAGGACGTCGGCTGCCGATGCCCATTGCTGGCGGTTCACGTCGAGCACTCGAGCTTCAGCGGTCACCGTGGTGGGGAGATGGTCGCCGTCGCCCTCAAAGTCCATGCGCAGGTAATGGCTGCCGCTGGAGTCGGTCTTGCCCGAGAAGGTCTTGCGCTGCGGCTCGGCCCACGGCGCGTCGAAGTCACCGAAGTACCACCATGGACGCCATACGCCGAACGTGAACTCGCTCCAGTTGGGCGGGGAGTACGAGCCCTGCCGGGTGGTGACCGTCCAGGTGACCTCGGCGTTGGGGAGGGGGCCGCCGGAGAAGTACGCAGCGTCGACCGCGGCCACCGCCGGCTCGTCGACCAGATGGGGACCGGCTGATTCGAGGCGTGCTGCAACTTCGAACTCGGGGCGGCGGAACTCCTGGACCTGGAACGAGTGATAGTGCCGGCCATCTCCGGGGCTGCCCGGACGCTGGAACAGGATGCTGCTCCAGCCGAGGTTTGCCCCTTCCGGCAATTCGACGGTGAGATCAAAGCCGCCGTGGTCGTCCAAACGGAACTCACCGTTGCCGAGATCGTTGCCGAACGGGCCGGAGACGGTGTAGGTGACCAGCTCTCCGCGGGGAAGGAACTCGAGGGCGCCATCGCCGCTCAGATCGAGATTTCGAACCCAGCCCTTCAGGTGCAGCGTCTCGCCGGGGCGGTATATGCCGCGATCATCCGCGGTGTACCAGATGGTCTGGTCGTCCTGCGGCCACGCCGCGACGCTCACGGGGATGAGGGCCCGGTCGGCGCCGAGGGAGGCGACGACCCACCCAAGCCAGTCGTAATCGAGCGAGGCGCGGGCGAGGCCGTTGTCATCGGTGGTGAGCGTCGCGTCCCGGCCCTCCAACTCGATTTCCACACCGGCCAGCGGATCGCCGGAGCGCAGGTCGGTGGTCCACACCACCACATCGCGATAGTCGGTGATCATGTCGACGCCGATATCGGTGTCCTGCACCCAGGCCATCGTCGCCTGGCCGGTCGCGGTCTCGGCAAGCTGGCCGGCCCCGCTGACAATCATGACCACATGACCGTGCTCGCCGTTGAGGGCACCGGAGAGATCTATGGGAACCTCGGTGAGGGCGTCATGGTCGATACCGGTGTCGACGATCTCGTCGATTGCCGGAGGCCACGGCACATCCACCACACTCCTGTCCCGGTTCCGTCGCCAGCGGGACACGAGATCCAAGAACGACCCGTAGTCACTCGGCTCCACGGCATAGAGGCGCACACGAAGCTGCTCCCATTGGCGCACCATGACAGGAATCGCCTGTTGCGCACCGAGCGGATCAACGGTGGCAAGCAGCCCTCCCGTGACGCTGAGGCGGGGAAGGGCTTCGTCGATGCTGAACTCAACGGTCTCGGGCTCTCCCAGGGTCTGACCGAACACATCGCCGAGCCCTTCGGGGATCGCCACTTCATAGACGGTGCCGCCGGCCGTGGGCCCGGCGATGGTGATGGTGCGGCCGTGTACCGAGACGGTGGCGCCGGGGAGTTCTGGCGTTATGGAGACGTCGGCCGCTTCGAGCGTCTCGGCATCCAGCGTGTTGTTGAACCGAACGGCGAGCGCACGCCCCGGCCAGCACCCTTGATATGAGCAGCTTGTGTCCTCCAGCCGCAGCGGCGCGTACGTATGGGCCTCCACTACAGACGAGTTGTCGCTGGTGTTCGGGCCCTCGGCCGACGGCACATGTGGGCCGACCTCGATCCTGATCGATGAGTCGGGCTCGAGCGGCGCCGCCGGGCGGAAGGCGACCCATGTGCCATCGAGTGCATACCCGAGCAGGGAACTGATGTACTCATCGCCCTCGATCTCGGCAGCACTGGCAAGGCGGATCTGATGCTGGTCGCCACCGGCTGAGAACGTGATGGCCTCGAGCGCCGCGGCAGGTTCGATCCGCTGATCGAAGGCGACGAGGAAGACCGGTTGAAGATCGAGCGAGCCGTGCTGGGGGATGAGCCACGCCATGTTGGGCGCGGGGGTCTCGAACTCTACGCGAACGGCCTCGGCCAGTTCGCCGCCGGACTGCGACGTCGCCGGTGCGGGGACTTCGACCACATAGGAAGTCGCCATCGGCAAGCGGTCGAATATCTCGGGGTCGTGTTCGAAGCGGAGTGTGCGAGTGCCGATCCATTGCCAGCGCCCCGGCAACGACGGCGTGATCGTGACTGGAACGTCGAGGTCGTCGAGTTGGCCGATGGTGGCGAGCGGCACCATCGGCTGGTTGAAGGTGATGCTGACGAAGGGAGCGATCCCCACCTCACCCTCGGGCTGCACCCGCAGCACCGCCAGGGGTCCGGGATCGACATCGGTTGCGTCGATGTCCGGCCCGGCCGGGAACGGCCGATCAATGGTCTCGCCGGTGCGGGGCGGCGGCAGCGTCTCGGGCGGGCGGTTGAAGTCGGCTGCGTCGCTCTCGTCGTCGTCCCATGGCGGCAGTCGGTCGGTCACCGAGCGGATTTCCGCAGCATCGAGCGGACTGCCGTCTACTCGGCTCACTGCGGGCGAACTCAGACCGCCGATTGCATCGCCCTCGCTCAGGCGAACGGTCAACAATGTTCCCCGCCCCGAACCGCCCAAACCGCGGGCCGAAGCTATGGGAGCAAGTGTGGGAGCGTTGCCGGACCGGTCGCCCTCGCCGCCAGGAGCAAGCGTGGGAGCGTCGCCGGACCGGTCGCCCTCGCCCGCGTCAGGATCGCCATCGCCTGAGCAAGCGCCGGCCAGCAGCACAACAACGATTCCTACGATTAGGCAACGCCTCAATTGTTCCGGCATGGATTGGCAACCCTCCTAATGCAGTCTGGAGGTTATGACGACACAGGGCACGGATCAGTTCCTGGATCCATGGAAATATCCGAACAGCACTGGGGTGCTCACGCAACTCCGAACACCCTGGGGTGCACAAGCGGGCGATCCCGAGACGGAAAGATGACGAGCCTTCGATGGGCCAGGGGCGCTGTGGCAGCGCTAGCCGTGACAACCTGAGACGTTGTCCCTACTGCGTCGGGCTGGAGGGGGTGGCCGGGTCTGGGTGATCTCCTGAGGGAGGATGCGGGGTGTCAACTACCCCCGACCTCCCCCAGGAGATGACATGTCACAGACTAGACGGCCCCAGCACCCCAACGCGGCGCTCACCCCGGCGCAGCGCCTCAAGATGGTTCTGCTCGTCGTCGACGTGGGCCTCGAATCCTCGACGCTGGAGATCGTGGCCTCCCCCGCGGCCGGCTCGGCGCGAGTCGTGTCGTCGCCCTCGTTGGGCGCAGCCATCGAGTACACGGCCGGGCCGGGGGCCGGCATCGACACCGTCTCCTACTCGATCTGCGACCCGTTCGACGGCTGCGCCACCGCCCAGCTGCATGTGACGGTCGGCTACAGCCACTGCACGATCACCGGAACCGAGGGGCCCGACACGCTCAGAGGCACGCCCGGCGACGACGTGATCTGCGGCCTCGGCGGCAACGACGTGATCGGCGGTCTCGGCGGCAACGACACGATCATCGCGGGGCCCGGCGACGACATCGTGAGGAGCGGCCCCGGCAACGACCGGATTTGGGGCGGTGCCGGCGACGACCACATCGAGGGAGAGGCCGGCGAGTGATCGTCTGACGGTTTTCTTGGCCTAGTTGTATCGTAAATCTTCGGTTAGGCAGTGCATAAATCTAGGGTTACGCCATAGGATTATTGTCGTGAGTTATGTGGAGCGCCATCTTGGGCCTCGAGTCCGCGAAGCGTTGGACACCTTCCGGGTGGTGGTGCTGCACGGCGCCCGTCAGAGCGGCAAGACCACCCTCGCCAAGCAGGTCGCTGCGGAGCGGGGCGGCACCTACACCACTCTCGACGACGAGCAGACTCGGCTGGCCGCACTGGAGGATCCTCTCACCTTCCTGCGCGAACAGCCGCATCCGCTGGTCATAGACGAGATACAGCTCGGCGGAGACCGCCTGGTCCGCGCCGTCAAGATGGCCGTCGACGACGACCAGGCGACGGGCCGTTTCCTGTTGACGGGGTCCACCGACTTCTTGGCGGTGCCCACAATCAGCGAGTCGTTGGCCGGACGGACCGCCATCCTGCGGCTCTGGCCGATGTCCGCTGCCGAGATGAACGACACTGCAGGCTGCGGTCTCGCCGACTGGTTTGAGGGGCGGGTACCGGTGGGCGTGGCCTCGCAACTGACTCGCCCCAACTACCTGGAGATGGTCTGTGCGGGCGGGTACCCGGAGGCGGTGGGGTTGAACCCGCGGGCGCGGCGGATGTGGTTCGAGAGCTACGCGGAGACGGTGATGAGCCGCGACGTGGCCGCGCTCGCCGACGTGCGGCGCGCCGGCGCCCTACGCGCTGTGCTGCAGCTGGCTGCAGCGCGCACCGCCGGCGAGCTCAACGTCGCCGACTGGTGCCGCCGGCTGGCGATCGACCGCGGCACGCTGGAGGCCTACCTGGGCTGGCTGCGCATGGTCTTTCTGGTGCACGAATTGCCCGCCTGGACCCGCAACCTCACGGCCCGAGTGGTGAAGCGACCCAAGCTCCACCTTGCTGACACGGGCCTTGCCGCCGCGCTCATCAACGTCGATCCCGACGCTCTGCGACCTGCCACCGCGGTAGCTACCGGGGCTTTGCTCGAGACCTTCGCCGCCAACGAGGCCGCACGCCAGCTCTCAGCCAGCGGCGAGCCGCTGCACTTGCACCATTACCGCGACAGCGCCGGCCACGAAATCGACCTCGTGATCGAGCGCGCCGACGGCGCCGTCGTCGCAGTGGAGGTCAAAGGCACCGCATCGCCCGGCACGGACCACCTCAAGCACCTCGCCTGGATGCGCGACCACCTCGACGCCGTGTCCCCAGACGCCTTCCGCGCCGGCGTACTGTTGCACACCGGACCCCGAAGCCTCAAAGTAGGAGACCGCCTCTACTCCGCGCCCCTCGACACACTCTGGCGCCCAACGGCGACCCGCCATAACTGATCCATGTCAAGTCCCGGTACCCGCGTCACAGGCTGGCCTAGGTCAGGGGAGTTCGTGGCGCGGTGCCGGAAGTCGATCGGCGAACCCGTCGGCGCCGACGGTCCGGCCGTGCTCGGCCACGGCGGCGCCAAAGACCGGCAGGTCCACTCCTGGGCCGGGGAGCGGGTCTCGCAGAACACGATCGGCACGCTCGGATAGCGCACGGCGGCCTCGCCGAGGGTGTCGGCAATGACCGCTGGGCGGACCCGGTCGAGTTTGTACAACTTCGAGTACCGGTCCTCCACGACGACCGCGGCCCGCCCCAGCGAGGCAAGGGCGGCCAGCAGATACCAGAGCTTCCCCCCGGTGATGGTGGCCACCAGGTCGGCGAGACTCCTGCGTTCGACCCCGGCGAGGATCCCGCCACCGTGCTCGACGGCGTAGTCACCGGCATGCAGGGCGCGCCGCACGGTGCTGGCCTGCTGGTGCGAGAAATTCCAGGCGTAACGCTCGTGGCTGTCGACAATGATCTCCACGCCCGAGGCCCGAGCGGTCGGCAGTCGCTGGAGCCGGCGACGATCACCTGGGTCAGGGTCGCTCTCGGCTTCCTGGTCCTGACCGTCTTCCCCGCAGCCCGCAAGCCGGTGGAGCGGACCGACTACCCCCGCGTCGTGCTGCTGGGATTCATCTGGGTGGTGGTGCCGTTCCTTCTGTTCCCCATAGCCCAACAACACATCGACTCGGCCCTGGCCGGGATGTTGAACGCCTCCGTGCCGATCCTCAGCGCAGCGGTCGCCGTCGTGTGGCTGCGGTCGCTTCCCCGCTTGCGCCAAGCTGCCGGCATAGCGCTCGGGCTCGCCGGGACAGCCTGTATCGGCCTGCCCGCGGCCGTCGGCTCCTCCGCCGCCGCCTGGGGAGTGCTCCTCGTGGTGGCGGCCACCATCTTCTACGGGTTCGCCCTCAACCTGGCCGTCCCCCTCCAGCAGCGCTACGGAGCACCCGCGGTGATGTGTAGAGCGCTCGGCGTGGCGGCCGTCGCCACCGCGCCATTCGGCCTGGCCGGGCTGGCCGACTCGCGATGGGACACCGGGCCGGTCCTGGCGGTCACAGTGCTGGGAGTGGTCGGCACCGGCGCCGCGTTCGTGATCATGGCCGCGCTGGTCGGCAGGGTAGGCGCAACCCGCGGCGGTGTGGCCATCTACTTCATCCCCATCGTCGCCATGGTGCTGGGCATCACCTTCCGCGCCGAAGTCGTCCACCCGCTGCAATGGACCGGGACCGCAGTCGTGCTGTTCGGCGCCTGGCTCACCAGCCGCCGCGAGCTCGAACTCACCCAAGACCCAACCCGGCACGAACCACCACCCGCCCCCGGCGAACAACACCCAGGCCCCCGCTGAAGCGGACTGTCAAGTCCCGGTGCCAAGTCGCGGTGTCAAGTCCCGGTACCCGTGTTACAGGTTGGCTCCGGTAGCTGTGTTACACCGGGACAGCACAGCAGGCCGTCACCGCCGACGCGACAGCAGCGGGACAGCCGTTCACGTCCTCAAGGATGCTGACCGGTGGTGAGACAGGGGCCACGGAGATCCGGTCGCCTGACACGCTGATGCCAACGCGCGCCGCTCGCGTCGGCCGACATGCGACGGACCACGGTTCCCTCCTCAGTGGAAGTGCTGGTCGAGATGGGTTACGAAGTCGTCGCGGAGTGGTCGAGGCGAGCCGAAGTTCCGCCAGCTGTCGGGACGGTCTGGATGGCGGTCTGCGTAGAAGGAGAGAATGTCGAGCATGTTCCACAGCTCGAAGTGAGGAACGAGATCGAGTCGAGCCTCGGGTATGCGGCGGGCGGCCTCGTTGAAGAACCGGTCTCGTTCTGGGTGATGGCGGAGATTGACGCTGAGCGCACCGACGGCGTGCGCGATCGAGGACAGACCGGCGATCGGGACGTTCAGAACCACCAGCCACCTAGGGCGCCTGTCACATGGCGTCCTTAGGGTGCCCTTCCGTGAAGTGGCACTTGTGTAGTTTGAGCGACACGGGGGCGTACCGATGACCCGGTACCGTCAGCCGAAGTTGATGGAGGCCGCCAAGGCGATGCCGAGTTGGACCGTCGATCCGCACGGAACGCACGGAGAGGTGTTCACCCGCCGCTGGGTGGTCGACTTGATTCTGGACCTCGCCGGCTACCGGGCAGCTGAGGATCTGGGGGCTTCGGTGATCGTGGAGCCTGCGTGCGGCGCCGGGGCCTTCCTGGGGCCGATCGTTGAGCGGTTGGCGGAGTCCTGTCGGAGGTATGGCCGGTCCCTCGCCGACATGGGACAGGCCATCAGGGCGCTCGATGTGCTTGACCGCAACGTCGGCGCCGCTCGCGAGTCCGTGGCGGCCCGGCTTGTCGAGCTCGGCCAGCCAGTTGATGTCGCGGAGAGTCTCAGTTCGCAGTGGGTGTCCCCGGGGGATTTCCTGCTCGGCGACGGGTTCGACGGCTCCCCGCAAGCCGACTTCCTGGTCGGGAACCCGCCCTATGTGAGGCTCGAGGACGTTCCAGCCGAAGTGAGCGCTGCCTATCGATCCGAGTGCTCGACAATGCGGGGCAGGGCTGATATCTATGTCGGCTTCTTCGAGAAGGGCCTGTCGATGCTCGGCCCCGAGGGAAGGCTTGCGTTCATCTGCGCAGACCGCTGGATGCACAACCAGTACGGCGAGCAGCTTCGGGCTCTTGTCGCTTCCGAATACGCGGTGGACGCGGTCGTGGTGATGCACGACGTGGATGCATTCGAGGACACGGTGTCGGCCTATCCGGCGATCATCGTGTTGCGCAACGGGCGCCAGAGTCGCGCCCATGTCGTGGAGGCCATGGACGGCTTCGACGCGGCGGACGGTCGCACCGTCGCCCAATGGCTCGCCGATGAGCACAATGTCGTTCCTGACGATGGCTGCTTCAGCGCTGCGAGGCTCGATCGGTGGTTCGGTGGCAGCGGCCTCTGGCCGTCTGGATCGCCGCTCAGACTGGAGCTGCTAGCCGATCTGGAGGAGCGCTTCGACCCGCTTGAGGACTGGCGCACAGGCACCCGTGTCGGGATCGGGGTGGCGACCGGCTGTGACGACGTCTTCGTCGTCGAGGACGCACCGGACGTCGAGCGCTGTCGCCTGCTGCCAATGCTGGCCGCGCAGGACATCGCGTCGGGCACGCCGCGCTGGAACGGACGGTTCCTCGTGAACCCGTGGGAAGGCGGTCGCCTCGTCGATCTCGAGCAGTACCCCGGCCTTGCGACGTACCTGCAGCGCCACGGCACCAGGATTCGAGCGCGGCATGTGGCCCGCAAACGGCCAGCTTCCTGGTACCGCACAATCGACCGAGTCGATCCCGGGCTGCAAGCGCGGCCGAAGCTGCTTCTCCCCGACCTCAAGGCGGCGGCTCACCCCGTGCTGGACACCGGCGGGTTCTATCCCCACCACAACCTGTACTACGTCGTTTCGGACAAGTGGGACCTAGAGGTGCTGGGTGGACTCCTGTTGTCGGACATCGCGAACCTGTTCGTCGGCGCCTACTGCGTGAAGATGCGCGGTGGCACCTACCGGTTCCAAGCCCAATACCTCAGAAAAATCCGAGTACCCGCACCCGACGCCATCGACGCCGCTACCGCGTCCGCTCTCTCTCAGGCATTCAAGGACAGAGACCGCGCCGCGGCCACCGACGCAGCCTCAGTGCTCTACGGAATCAGCAGGTCTGACCTTCTCGCGGGTGCGGCCTAGCCCGCGAAATGCGCCCGGCCACCGCAGTTATCCGCGGCCCGACCAGTCGATGTCGGGGTTGGTCGTCATGAACTGAAGACACCGGCCATGGATCGCCGCTGCGAACGTCTGGAAGCTCACCGAATTCGACGGGAACCGTACCGTGGCGGAATCCTTGTCAGCGAGAACCACGCACGCTGCGTCCAGCAGCCGCTCGCGGACCATCCGCTCGAAGAAGATCACATACCGGTCCGCGTAGCTGGCGCCGTCGAAGGCTGGATCGGGTTCCCACACCGTCCTGCGGGGCTTCACTGCAGTCGTGAAGGCCGCGTTGTCCTCCAACAGCATGAAGTAGCCGAGCCACGGCCGCTGCGGCCCGACAATCTCGCGCTCCACCGCCTTCCAGACGTCGACGGCTTGACCCAGGGCTTCGTCGGTGCGGTTGTTGTAGTTCTGGCCCGGGCTGCCGCCCACCATCGACTTCAACTCGATGATGCCCACCACCCGGTCAGCCACCATCACCACGACGTCCCAGCTCTTGTCGCGGCGGAAGTACCCGGCGATCGGACGCCGCTTGACGTCGATGAGCCCAGCCGGTATCCCCGCGGCCACGAACACGCTCACCACCAACTCCTGGAGAGCATGAAGATGGCGGCCTCCCGTCACTTCGGCACGAATACCGGTGTTGAACACTCCCCTGCTCTCTGACTCGTCCGCCTGCGAGCGCCGCACATCCCAGTAGTCGGCAACGGCAGCCCGGACCGAGTCGCTGTAGTCGGGAAGATGTGGGGGCATACGACTCCTTAGATCTGGGTCCAGTATCCCAGGGCCTCCCGTAGGGCAGGTGGACTCAGCGCTCTGCCGAAACGGGTGCACCCAAGCGAAGCAGCGATCGTCTGAACCGCCACGGCTTTCCCCGGAGGGTCCTGAGCAAGGAGGGCGGGAATATGCCGATGCCCACACAGAAGTCAGCGAGGCAACCGTCTGCCAGGCGGCCGTCGAGGAGAGGGCCCAGGCGGTGCGGCTCCGATGGCGTCCTGCTGCGTTGGGCAGAGATTAGGTCGCTTACTTGAACCGGAACAGGAGAGCATCGGCTGCACGGGCCATTGAACCGAGCCTTGCTTGGGGCGCGCTGCGCATTCTCAGCCAGCGTCTCGCGTGTCAACGGCTGCCCCTGCTTGCTGACGAAGTACCCGCGCAACGCTTCCTCGCCCGTTTCGTAGGCGCCGTCGGCTCTGAATGCCGCTACGAGGGTGTAGTCGGCATCCACGCGCGCTCGGGCTGCGTCGTAGTGGCCGTCGTTCGCGACGAGGTGAGCGCCAGGAGCCAGCAGCAAAGGCCGTTTCAGCCGGTACCAACGAGTACCAAGAAAGTGCCTTCGACGTGGGGTTTTGCAAGATCGATGCCACAAGCCGTACCTGCCGATAACCCCCTGTAACGGATCGTTCGTTAGAAGATTCGTTAGAAGATTCGTTAGAAGATTCGTTAGAAGATTCGTTAGAAGTCTCGGACTGTGGATCGCACCGGGAGTCCGGCACGGCCGATTGCGGCGGTTCAGGGGGGCTATCCTGGGTGTGGCTAGGCGCTACCGAGAGGATCAACGGCCATGACAACTGTGCCTGTCGCCGACACCGGCCACGATCCGCTCGAGGAGCCTGTGACACTCGCCGAGCTAGACGCGAGCGTCGGCACCGGGCCCGCAGTGCCCAAGCACGAGGTCGCCGTGCGCTACCACACCGACGAAGCGTTCCTGACGGCGATCCGACAGCGCCGCAACGGCCGAAGCACCGACTAGCGCCCAAGCCGACGGTGCCAACACATGATGAGACTGGGGCATTCCCTAACACAACATCTCACTCACCGCCGGTAGCCGGAACGGCGCACCCCCATAGGACTCGCTGCGTCGCGGCACGAGCTCCGACCAGATCGCCCCCCGATCCTACCCACCCAGTCCATGCCGGGACCGAGAACACTGCTGACACCGCCGCGGTCCCGGCGTCGGCAAAGGAACACCCGAAACACCTTGGGCCCGCTCGCGCGCAACACCCATCGATCTTCGGGCCCCGACGCCGACGAAAGCGCCCATCACGGCGACCAACTCTTCGCAGAGGCCGTCGATCTCCTCATCGGTCAGCGATCCCGGGCGCCTCGTTCCCCCATCGGTCAGGGATCCCGGGCGCCTCGTTCCCCCGTCGGTCAGGGATCCCGGGCGCCTCGTTCCCCCGTCGGTCAGGGATCCCGGGCGCATCGTTCCCCCGTCGGTCAGGGATCCCGGGCGCCTCGTCCCCCCGTCGGTCAGGGATCCCGGGCGCATCGTTCCCCCATCGGGCAGCAGAGCGACCCGTTGGCCGACCAGGGGCCCGCTGCTCGTGGTCCAGCCCGTCGTCACCGTCGTAGCCGTTCAACAGCACCTGCTCCAACGGCGGGTCTCAAGCCGCCCATTCCGCTGGCAGATACTGTTGGCCAACCGACGCCACACGGGCTGGTCGGTTAGCTACAGGGGGGTTCATGATGAGGGTCGAAGCTGGTGTCCTGGTGAGGCACGCTGCGGAGCGGTTCGGCGGCCGGACCGCACTCTCGTGGCCTGGCGGCGAGCAGTCCTTCGGAGAAGTCAGCGAGGCTGGCAACCGTGTGGGATCGGGATTGCTGTCTCTGGGTCTTGACCGGGGGGACCGAGTTGGCGTGCTGGCCTACAACACGCCCGAGGTGATGCAAACCTGGTTCGGGTTCGAGAAGCACAACTTGGTGCGGGTGGTCCTGCACAGCCACTTCGACATGGATGCCCACGCCTGGTCGCTCAACCAGGTTGAGGCAAGGGCCCTCCTGTTCGACACCCGCTTCGCCGATCAAGTGGAGCAGGCTCGGAGCCACTTGAAGACCACCCAGGTCTTCGTGGCCATCGGGCCGAACCCGCCGGATTGGGCGGTGGCCTACGGCGACGTCATCGACGAGGGATCGGCAGAGGAGCCGCTGCTTGACGTCGACGAGGATCAGCCCTGCTTCCTCCAGCTGACGTCGGGCACGACCGGTCAACCGAAGGCATGGGTCAAGACGTACCGGTCATGGCAGGCCGTGATCAACCACAATCTCCACCATCTGGACACCCACGGTGCCGGCGTGCCGCCGGTCGGACCTGACGATGTGAACGTCCATTTCCACCCGCTGCAGTGGGCGTCGGGTTTCCAGACGTTGTATCCCTACTTCGTTCGGGGCGCGCGATCGGTGCTGGTCGATGACGAGCAGTTCGATCCTGAAGCACTGCTCGACACCTTCGCCGCCGACGGGGCCACGGGCACGTTCATGCCGGGCCCGCTGCTCACCCCGGTCCTGGATGCGGTGGAGGCCCGAGAGGCGTACCAGCACTCGTTGACGCGGATGGTGGTCTTCTTCGGCACACGGGAGCTGCTGGAGCGCACCACCGCGCTGCTGGGTCCGATCTGGTCCCACGGCTTCGGGTCGACCGAGCAGGGAGCCGTGACCACGCGGCTGCTTCCGGAGGACGTCGAGGGCCATCCGGAGCGGTTGGACAGCGTCGGCCGGCCCGGCTCGCCGTTCCTTGAGGTGGCCATCATGAGCGATGACGGCCAGCGCCTCCCAGCAGGCGAGGTCGGCGAGATCGCCAAACGGAGCGCGATGTCGATGGGCGACTACTGGGGGCTGCCGGACAAGACACGCGAGGCGTACTTCCCCGGCGACTGGTTCCGACCATTCGATGTGGGTTACCTCGACCAGGACGGCTTCTTGTACTACTCCGATCGCGCCGGCGATCGCATCACGTCGCGACATGGAGTCGTGTACCCGCATCTCATCGAGGCGGCGATCATGCGGCACCGTTCGGTCGCCAACTGTGGGGTCGTCGGGGTTGGCGGGGAAGGCGAGCAGGAGATCGTGGCCGCTGTGCTATTGAAGGCCGGAGTCGAGGGCTCGGCGGACCTGAACGCCGAGATTGCCGCCGAGGCGAGTCAAGGCACCGCCGATCATGAGCGGCCACAGCGCATCGTGTTCGTTGATGATCTGCCGACCGTCCTGGGTGGTGCCAAAGTGCAGCGAGCGGCCTTGAAGGACCAGTTGACCGGTTCATGATCGTTGCTGGGGATCGGGCCAGGGAGGCGCTTCGCGCTGCTGGTGATCGACCCCTGGTGTTCTCCGTCGACGGACCGGCCCGCACCGGTTCGGAGTTGGACCGCCGAATTGATGGTGTCGCCGGGGCGCTCGCCGCCGCCGGCGCCCGCGAGGCCCCGGTCGGCATCTGGATGTGGAACTCCGCGGCAGCCTTCGAAGCTCACCTGGCGGTCGAACGTGTCGGGGCGACCAGAGTCCCCGTCGACCCATCGGCCCCTCCTGACGAAATGAAGGCGGTGATGGCCGCGACCGGTGCGCACGTCATCGTGACCGACCGGGATCACGCACCGCAGGTGGAGTCCCTCGTACACGATGACGAGGAACCGCTCTCGGACCCGACGTCCGTCGATGCGACAACGGTCGACCCAGACACTACGCACCTCCTGTATCCCCGGATGGTCGCCGACGGGAAGCTGCTGGCCGTCCCGATCTCGTATGCCAACTGGAACGCGCAGATCGACATCAACCTCGACCTGTACCGGACCGGCTGCTACGGACCTCCGCTCTCCGTCGACGACGTTGCGGTGACCGCCCAACAACTGATGCACGGAACGGGTCCCATAGTCAGCTTCCCGTTCCTGCTCGCCGGGTTGCCGCAGGTCGTTCTGCCCCGCTTCGAGGCCACAGCCTTCCTGGACGCGGCGGATCGGTTTCGGGCGACCACCTCCTTCTTCGTACCCGCCATGATCACCAGGGTCGTCGATGCCCTCGATCCCGAACGGCAGCTGTCCCTTCGGCGACTCCTGTACGGCGGAGCACCGTTCCCGCTCGACGAGATGATCCCGGCGATACGGCGCCTCGGTCCTGTGCTCGTCCAGCTCTACGGGCGATTCGAGGGCGGCTGGCCCCTCACCGTTCTCGGCACCGACGCCCACACGGCCATCGCCGACGGCGACGAGACCCTGGCCAAGAGCTGCGGAAGCCCGATACCCGGGATCGAGCTCGAAGTTCGTGACGTCGACGGCTCGCCCCGAGGCGAGTTGCGAGTGCGGGGGCCGTCCGTCGTCACCGACTACGCCGACCCCGACGGCTGGTGCGCCCTCGGCGACCTGGTCACCACCGACGCCGATGGCCGCTTCTACCTGCACGGACGCCTCGACGGCATGATCAACACGGGCTCGTACCACGTCTATCCGGCCGAGGTAGAGACGGCGATCGCCACTCTTGCCGGCGTGCAAGACGTCCTAGTCCGCGGCGAGCCCGACCCGGTATGGGGTGAAGCCGTCACCGCGTACCTCATCACCGACAATCCACCACCGACACCCGCGGACATCAAAGCCCAACTACGGCACAAGCTCGCCCCGTACAAGATCCCCAAGACCATCAACCTCGTCAGCCGACTCCCCGCCTGACCCTGCGGACATCGCCAGCCGCGACTACTACATGGTGCTCGGGCGACTACGAGAGTCTGACGCTCCGGCAAAGCAGGCCGACCGCTACCAAAGAGATGTCATAGGGGCTCTGTAGGGTCGCTTGATGGTCGAAGAGGGCGATGAGCCGACGGGCACCGCGGCTAGTGAGTCTGGCACAGGGTCCATTCCCGGAGGCACTCCGTTGCGGGAGCAGGACGTGGGGGACATCGTCTCGTTGATTGCCTGTGCTCCTTGGCGGGAGGCGGTGACCTATCGGGATTCGTGGCCTCATGAGTATGTGATGGTGAAGAGGGGCGGGCAGGAGGCGCTGCTGGCGGCGTTCTGCGCTCGGATCGCGGCGGGTGAGGGCGTGGAATGCGCGTTCTTCAACCAGAGGCGCAAGTACCTGTTCTTGGGCGAGCACAAGTATTGGACGATGACGGACTGCGCTGACATCGACCTGGAGACCGACGACTACGTGCTCAACCGGGCACTGCTGTACCGCGACCGCCGCGACTTCGCGATCAAGCCGGGCGATACCGGCACCAGGAGGCGATGAGAGCACCATGAACTCTTCAGAACAGCAAGACAAGCGAGTGGACGTCCGGACGAAATGGGAGCATGAGGCGCACAACTTCACTCCCTGGCTGGCCCGGCACCTGCACCTGCTGGGAGATGAGCTCGGCTTGCAGCTGGAGTTGGTCGCGAGCGAGAAGCCGGTTGGGCCGTACTGCTTGGACATCCTGGCGACCGACACAGACACCGGAGCGCTGGTCGCCATTGAGAACCAACTGGAATGGGCGGACTTCGGCCATCTTGCCCAGTTGCTCGTCTATTCGGCTGGCTGTGATGCTCGCGCGGCGGTATGGGTTGCTACAGGGTTCCGGTATGAGCTTGCCGAAGTCCTGCACCGGCTCAACGAGTGGACAGTCGAAGGGGTCAGCTTCTATGGAGTGAAGGTCGAAGTCGTCCAAGAAGCCGAGGGATCGGAGCCCGAGCCCAGGTTCCGCACGGTGGTGTCCCCAGGAGGCTGGGACAAGGGCGAGACACTGCCGCCTGGACCGATCGAATCTGAGTCTTCCCGGCAGCATCGAGAGTTCTTCGAACCGTTGATCGCTGATGTGGCTCGCACCGGGCACCTCCCCCACCGGCCCACTCAGATGTATGGCCCCGGCGGCCGGTACTTTCCCTCCCCCGGCGTCGAGGGAATCTGGTACGCGGCGTCGCTCGAAGGAGAGAGCGACGCGTGGACAACCCTCTACATCCGAACCACCGACGGTGACCTGACCAAACACATTTTCGACGCCCTCCACGCCATCCGCGAACAGATCGAATCGAATCTCGCCGCCGATCCTGCGCCAGAGTGGCATTGGCTCCGCCACGACCCACACACCTTCTCCAGCGTCAACATCCGAAGAGACGGATCGATCAACGATCCACCGGAGCAGCACGACGAAACCCGAAGGTGGATGCTCAACCTGTTGCCCAAGCTCAAAGACCTGTTCGAGCCACGCGTAGCAGAGATCCTCGCCAACACAGCCGCAGAGGATCATGACGTCGAATCGAGTCCGGACAGCGGCGGCGGGGAGTCGACATGACAGCGCGTCGGAGCAGTTGGAAGGTTGAGCCGCTCACCATCCCGCAGCCGATCCCTCCGCCTTCGCGGGTCTGGACCGACGACGAGATGGGTGCCATTCGGCGCGGCTGCGTCCCCTGGATCATGGACGAGAAGTGGTTCATCTTCATGGAACAGAACCGCCTGTTCGCGCATCGCAGCTGGACCGGAATCGGATTCTACGAGGCGACGTTCGCCTCCACAGAGGGCGGATACGTCATCGAGTCCGCGGTCGTCACCGGCGATGAGACCAAATACCGGCGCTCTTCGGATGAGGTCGAGTCGTTGACCCTCGAGGTGCTCATCGCCAGCTATCTGCTCAAGGAGTCGCTGTCTGAGGAACAGCTAGCTGGCTTTGACCCGCACACCAAGTGGGAGTTCATCGTGCCGACTGTGCCCAAAGAGTTGTTCCTGCCGCGGGTCATCAAGAAGGCGGGACCGGCCTAGTTGGCAGATGTCCACAGGTAAGCCTAGATCAGTAATGTGCTCTGAGCTGGGCTTTTGTTTGTCGGGCTGGGGAGATTTGAACTCCCGACCTTCGGTCCCCCAGTTCCGTCGAAGCCGTTTCAGCCAGTACCAACGAGTACCAACAAATGCATCTGACGTGGGCTTTTACAACATCGACGTCACAACCCGTACCTGTGGATAACCCCCCATAACGGATCGTCCGTTAGAAGATTCGTTAGAAGATTCGGCCTGCAGGTAGGGGCCTACTGCGAGTGCCAGACCGTTACGTGACTCGGATTCCGCCGCGGACAGTAACGGGCCGATCCAGCCATGCCTGCCCCTCACTGCACAGGCCTAATCCGAGGCAGCTTTGGCAGTTGAAGTACGTCGGGGCCCTGCTGAGCCCCGACAGTGTCCCAGCTGACGCTGCGATGGCCGCCCGTGCAGCTGACTCGGCGATTCGAACGCCGTCATCGAGGAGCTCTGACATTGCGCGGATACGCGCCGTCCGGCGCGAAGGATCTACAAGAAGGACAGTCTCAGGAATCCGACGCTTCCAGGCGGCGAACACGACCGCTACATAGGCGGCCTTGGCGTCGGCGGCTTCCGTGGCAGGCGCCACCAGCACCAGATTGCCATCCTCGGTGACGGCGTCGATGGTCGCCTCAAGGCGGAGGGCCCGCTCGGGGAACCTCCACTGCGCACGCACGCCGCCTCTCCATGTCGAGATATCCGGCTGCTCGAGCGCAGCAGACAGTCGCGCGATCCAGCTGATGGCCATGGATGCGAGACGGGCGCGCTGCGACTTACCGATCTCGTTCCACGCATAGTCGTGGAGCCAGTTGAGCCCGTCTGGACGCTGAGCCTCAGAGCGGAGCGCTTTCAAGGACGACACGACCGCTTCCCTCGGTGATTCATGACGATGAAGCGCGTCTCGCCCCAGTGCCTTGAACGACTTGTAGACATCGGGCCTGAAGCCCTCGTCGGCAAGCACGTGGGCAGCGCACAAGGCCTCGCACTTCGACGCATTCGTTGCGTTGAAGTCCCTCACAACATGCCAGTCACCGGATCGACGTGGGTTCTCGTTGCACTGCAGCGCGATGGTCTCCAAGGCTTGAATGAGTGCAAGGTCGACATCTCGAGCAGTTACCACGGTTCCTCCTCCATGGCATCGTCATCGTCGTCGATGTCGTGGGCAGCCCTCTGCTGCGCTTCGAACAGATGCTCGTCGGGAATGTCAGGACAACGCTCGGCGAGGTCGCAGAAGCCACAGTGGAGCCCGGGAAACGTACGCGGCCACCGCCTCGCGGCGAACGATTCGTCAACCTCTCGGCACAGTTGGGCGGTCTCGACGACCCGCTCCGCTGCCCGCCCCAGTAGGTCGGCATCGACCCGTAGCGGACGAATGGTGGCGGACGGAACGAGCGTCAGACCGGCAACAACGGCCGGAGCAGCGCCCCGCACAAAGTCTCGACCAGTGCATAGAAGGCAAGCTCTTCTGCGATGCCGTACCCCTTGCCTGACTTGACCTCAACGAGGACGCGTTCAGCTGCCATCACGACAAGATCTGGCCGCGCAGAGACAACCACATCGGCAGCTAGCTCCACGGTCGTCCGGTTCTGCGAGATCACCGTGAACTCGGTCAGGTCGCCCATCGAACGCTTCAATTCTTCGCATCGCTCAGCGACGTTGCTGTTGTGTTCGAGCTGCTGCCCTGGAGACAGCGCCGCATACCACTCCTCAAGTTCTGGATCTTCAGCGCGGAGGGGTGCCGCACTGGCGTCATGCCATGTCTCCGTCACTGACACAGCATCGCCACTCGCCCCGTGAGGTGTGTCTGGAGCAACAGCGATGACGGAGGCCGCCACGTCGATCACACGGCCCACTGCCAAGTGTTCATTCATCGGCGCGCTTCCACCACCGATGAGCTGGGCAGGACATGTCCGGCCCCGTCGAAGCCGATCCTTCGTGATCCTCAGCAAGCCGGACGGCCGATCCCATCCTGAGAGTTCTTCCGTGAGCGCGCGATCAAGCCCGGCTCGCAGTTCGAGAATCTCCTCCTCAGTGACGTCTACTGGCTCGGCCTCTTCGACAAGCTCTTGAACGGTGTTCGCCATCAGTCCTGTTGTACTCGACCGGTATGACACGACGCCCTCCCTCGGAGCGAAGGGCCACCGTGATTGACTCCCGACCTCGGCGAGTGTCACTCCCCGGTGGCATCATTTCCCATGTCAAGGAGAGGGACTCATGGCCGTTGAGATGGCGATCTGGCGAATGACCGACGATGGGCCGCACCAGCTGGCGTCGTCGCCGCTGGACTTCGAGCATCGTCTTGAGGACATGCTCGCTGAGGATCCAGGCATGAGCGGGACCGACCTTCTCATCGTCGGCCGGCAGGTCAAGACCGGATACGGAGGATCCATAGATCTCCTTGCCCTCGATGCCGACGGCCGAGCCCATGTGCTTGAGCTCAAGCGTAACCGAACTCCACGAGACGTGGTCGCCCAGGCGCTCGACTACGGGTCATGGGTGCAGGACCTCAGCCTTGACGACCTCGAACAGATCTACGTCGACTACCACGGCGACGACACGGAGCTAGATGCGGCCTTCGCCGAGCGCTTCGGCAGCCCGCTACCGGACGTGGTCAACGCCGATCAGCAGTTCACGATCATCGCGTCTGAGCTCGACCCAACCTCTGACCGCATCGTCGAGTTCCTCGCAGAGTCATACCGAGTACCGATCAACGCCGTCTTCTTTCGCCACTTCAGCGATGATGGCCGCGACTACCTAGCGCGGACCTGGCTGCTCGACCCACAGCCGATCGAAGCCAAAGCCGGCCGACCGTCGCGCAGCAAGAAGCGGCCGTGGAACGGTCGGGACTTCTCATCGTGCTCGGCCGAGCCGATGACCCCCGCCGCTGGTCAATAGCGAGCAAGTGCGGGCTTCTAAACGCAGGCGGAGGATCGTGGTACTGGAAGCCGCTGAGAAACCTCACACCCGGCAGCCGCGTATTCGCGCACGTAGGCGGAGCCGGCTATGTGGGCATCGGACAAGTCACCGGCGAGATGATCCCCTTACGCGATGCCACAGTCGAGATCAACGGCCAACTCCAGCCGTTGCTCGATCAACCACACCCGGGCGAGGGGACCTGGGAAGACGCGGCGTCTGCCGACCCTGACAAGACCGAGATGGTCGTACCGGTCAGGTGGCTTGCAACACGCACCCTCGGCCAGGCTTTCTGGGAGAAGGGACTCTTCGCCTCACAGGTCACCGTCTGCAAGCTGCGCGACGAGCACACCATCACAACGGTCGAATCAGCCTTCGGGCTCGATGTTCCATGAACGCCGTCTCAGCCAGTACCAACATATTCAAGAGGGCATATTGTCGGCGGCCATGAGATCCTGCCCGGTGGCGGCCATGTAGTTGCCCGCTGGCGGCCAACGGTTCTGCCCAGCGGCGGCCAACAGAACTGCCCGCGTTGAAGTCCATTTCCCGTCGGGGTCCACCGCGGCGGGGTGCTCCTCCTACTCGAATGGCCGGTCACGACAACCGTGACCATCGAGCAGGAGGAGCAAGTGAAGTCTCGCGAGGAAATCATGAACATGTTGGAAGCGTTCGACCTGACTGGGTCGTTGCGGGATGCCGGCGAGTTGGCCGGTTGTTCCCATCACACCGTCGCCGCGTATGTGGCTGAGCGCGACGAGGGTCGGCTGGGGGGTGCGGGCCCGGTGCGGCGGAAACGGATCATCGATCCGTGGCTGGCGAAGATCGAGGAGTGGGTGGAGCGCTCCTGTGGCAAGATCCGCGCTGATCGTTGCCACGCCAAGCTGAAGGCGTTGGGGTTCGAGGGTTCGGACCGCACGGTGCGCCGAGCGGTGGCGGAGGCCAAGAAGAGCTTCGCGACGGGTAGGCGGCGGGTGTATCGGCCGTGGATTGCTGAGCCGGGCATGTGGGCGCAGTGGGACTGGGGCGCGGGCCCGGTCATCGCCGGGCGGCGGACGAATCTGTTTTGTGCGTGGCTGGCGTGGTCGAGGTTCCGGGTGGTGATCGCGACCTGGGACCGCACCCTGCCCACGGTGATCGCCTGTGTGGATCGGGCGATGCGAGCCTTTGGCGGCGCTGCGACGTATTGGCTCACCGACAACGAGCGCACGGTCACGATCGACCACGTCGCCGGGATCGCCGTGCGCCATCCGGAGATCGTCGCGGTCGGCGGCCACTACGGGATCACGGTGGCGACGTGTGTGCCGGCGGACCCCGAATCCAAGGGCGGCAGCGAGGCGACGGTGCGGGTCGCCAAGGCCGACTTGGTGCCAACCGACGCGAACCTGCGCGACGACTACACCAGCTGGGCCGAGCTGGTCGAGGCCTGCGAGGCGTTCACCGCTGAGGTGAACGCCCGGGTCCATCGAGTGACCCGGCGGCCACCGGTCGAGATGCTCACCGAGGAACGGCACCGGCTGCACGCGCTGCCCGAACGCCCATACACGGCGGCGCTCGGGGAGACCCGGAAAGTCTCTTGGAGCTCCACGATCAGCTTCGGCGCCGTGACCTACTCGGTCCCGCACACCCTCGCCGATGAGACGGTGTGGGTGCGTGTCGACGGTGATCAGGTCGTCGTCACCCACTGCGCACCGTCAGGCCCAATCGAGGTCGCCCGCCACCAGCGTTCGACACCCGGGCATCCGATGATCGACGACGCCCACTACCCGCCGCGCCCGGCTGGGCCACTCGCGCGGCGTCCGAAGCCGACGAGCGCGGCCGAGACCGAGTTCCTCGCCATCGGAAACGGCGCCCGCACCTGGCTCGTTGAAGCAGCCGCCGCGGGCACGACCCGCATGAAGGTCAAGATGGCCCAAGCCGTCACCCTTGCCCGACTGCACGGCACCGAGCGGCTCGACTGGGCGCTCGGCCACGCCGCGATGTTCGGCCGCTTCGCAGACGGCGACCTGGCCTCGATCCTGGCTGCTGATCCGCCCGGACAACCCCGGCGCGCCGATGACGTGCACTCGCTTCAGCCCGGCACCGCCGCTTGGGGCCGCCTCGGAGGCGACCGATGAACCCAGCACCGATCAACGAGGTCGTCGACTTGCTCCGCGCCCTGCGCCTACCTCACATGCGCGCCGCAGCACCGGACCTGTTGGCCACCGCCAAAGCACAACGCTGGGAACCGGCCCAAGCGATGAGCGCACTGCTCACCGAGGAGCTCGCCGGCCGCCAAGCATCCTCAATCCGGGCCCGGCGCAAAGCGGCCAGGTTCCCCACCGGCAAGACCTTCGACATCTGGGACGAGGCAGTGTCATCGGTCCCGGCGCCGACCCAGCGGGCGCTGCGCACCCTGGAGTGGATCCACCGCCACGAGAACCTCGTCGTGTGCGGACCATCAGGCACACCCAAGACCCACTTCCTTGAAGCGCTCGGCCAAGCCGCCGTCGATGCCGGCCACAAGGTGTCCTGGTTCAGTCTCGAGCACCTCGGCGCGCTCGTGCGCCGCCACAGCGCCGACGACACCGCCGCCAAAGCGATCAAGCGGATCATGCGCGCCGACGTCATCGTGATCGACGACATCGGCCTGCTCCCAGTCACCACCGAGACCGCCGAGGCGCTCTACCGCGTCGTCGACGCCGCCTACGAGAAACGCTCCATCGCCTTGTCGAGCAACCTTCACCCCGCCAAGGCGCACAGGTTCGGTCGAACGTGTGCAAGGTCGCGCTTGATGTTCACAGGTTCGAGCTGTCGAGGCGTCCGGCGTCGACGTCGTCGGCTAGGTAGTCGAGGAGCCCGTCACCGTTCATGGCGAGGGCCTCGGCGACGAGCTTGACGTCGAGGCTGTGGAGCAACTCCACGAGCCGGGTTGCCCGCAGCTTCTTGATCCTCACGTCGGCGTCGTCGAGGACGTGAGTCATGTATGCCGGCGATGGAGGAGTCAGCCGTGGCCGGGTCACCTTGGTCACGATCAGATGCGGGTTCTGGGTCCTTTGCGAGTCGTGGTGTCGTAGGCATCGTTGGATCGCTGTGTAGGTGACGGGATCGAGGCTGAGCGGGTGTGGCCGCTGGGCCACGCGGATCGAGCGGTGGTGGTGGTCGATGTCGCTGACGAGCAGCCGGCGGAGTTCGGCGAGGCTGAGCGCGTGGAGCAGGGCGAGCAGCCCGACGAGGGCCTCGTGGGGATGCACGGCGGCGTCGGTGGTCCAACGGCGGAACAGGCGGCGCTGCTCACCGATGGTGAGCGTCTCGCCCTTGAAGCCTCGTTGGGGTGACAGACCCAGGCCTGTGGTCGGGTCGACGAGCACGATCCGGTTCTTGCGTGCGAAGGCGAAGAACTGCCGCAGCGAAATCAGCCGCCGACGCCGGTTGGTGGGCTGGGTGTTCAAGAACGCGTCGATGTCGGCTGGCTGCACGGTGGACCAGTCCGTCTTGGAGCGTTCGTCGACGAGGAATCTGGCGAAGTCACGGACGTTGGCCAGGTTGCCCTCGATGGTTGAATCGGTGCGTGGGCGGGTGCCGGCTCGGATCGCTCGTTGCCGGGACCCGACGAGGCGCTCGCAGAACAGCTCGACTCCAGTTCGGAGCGGCTCGGGGGTGGCGTCGACGCGTCGTTGGCGGCGCCCGGCGGCGAGACGGGCCGGCTGATCGAGCCCGAATGCGAGCTGATGCTCGACGAAGAAGTCCTCCAGGGTCCGCGCGAGCGGACCGGCCGAGCGGCCCGGGGTGCGTGCTCGTTCCAGCAGAGCTTGTGGATGCGGTGACTCGTCGTCGGTGAGCAGTCGCCCGAGGCCGGTGACCAAGACGCTGACCCGACCGATGGACATGCGCTCGGACGCATAGGCAGCGAAGGGCACGATCCACCACGGCGGATCGTCCAGCACAGAGGCGAGGTTCTCGGCTTGGTTGACGGCCCGGTCCGGGTGGCGTTGCCAGCAGCGGCTGCAGAGCCCGTTGCTCAACCGCCGCGTCAGCCGGGCGCACTCGGCGCAGGGCCGCGGCGGTTGAGGCTCGGGCTTGGGCCGCGAGCAGGTGCCGCACCAGCCGGTGTGTTCTCGGATCAGGCCCAGGCGACCACAGCGACCGCAGGTTTGCTTGGCAGCGGCGGCGTCGCGTCGGCGACGGCAGTGCCGGCACCTGGTGTCGGTGTGGCGGCGCACGATGCCGTCGCAATCGATGCAAGTTCGAGAACAGTTGACGCAGCGGGCCGTGTCGGCTCGCAGGCGCAGGACCCTGCCACAACGCGGGCACGGGCTGCGACGGCTCGCTTCGCGGTCCGCGGCCCGGCAACGATGACACAGGTCGGTGCCGCGCCGGCCGATCCCGCCGCCGCATCGAACGCAGTCACCGATCCTCACAACGGCGGCATCGACCGACCGCGGATCGCTTGGGGCTGCGATGTCGTGGCCTTCTCAGCCGGCTTGGCCCGACGACAGACCGGTGTGGTGTCGATCTCGAACAGATCATTGGGCGTGCACTCCAACGCCGTGCACAACGCCGCCAGCGTGGTCAGCCTCACCTGTGCGGGCTGTTTGGTCAGCAACGCCGACACCGACGCAGCCGACATCGACAATCCGGCCTTGTCGGCCAGCAGTCGGCGCAGCTCGGCACCGGTCCACACGTCTCGTTGCGCGGCCGCCATGCGCAGCTTCCATTGCACGTTCACGACTCGTCCTCCTCGCTCAACGTTGCCAGCGTCACCGATGTCGCTCGTCGATACGCGTCCTCGATGAAGGTCGCCGACGGGGTCACGTAACGCATCGTCGTTCCCACATGCCAGTGCCCCAGCATCTGTTGGATGGCCACCAGGTCGACGCCGCGTTCGTAGTTGTGGGTCGCGCACGCGTGACGCAGACCATGAGGCGTGAACCGTTCAGTGTCGGGCCGGTCCTCGAGTTCGAGCAGGCGGCGCAACCGGTTGCGGATCGTGCCCCGATGCAACACGCCGCCTCCCTCGTCACAAAACAGCGCCTTCGAGTCAGCCATCCGCGGCCGGACATCGTCGAGATACCAGCGCAGCACCAAGTCGAGCTGGTCCAGCATCGGCACCCACCGCGGTCTCGGGCCCGACCCGCGAGCGCCCTTGCCGAACCGCACGTGGATCTTGCCGAACGGCCCCCGATCAAAATGCAGATCGGCCCGCTGCAGCGACGCTGCCTCAACAGCACGCAGCCCGCAGTGATACAGGGTCCGGAACAACGCGTAGTCCCGACCCGCGGGCGCGTACTTGCGGGCGGTCGCGACCCGTTCCCGCAAGAACGCAAAGAACTCGTCCATCCTCTCCGGGGTCGGCGGCGGCCGCGTCGACACCGAGTCGTTGCCGACATGTCGGGCTGCGTTGAACTCATCGACCGGATCCTCCAGCACCACCCCGAAGGTCGCCTCGATCTCCGCAGCCTTGCGAGCCACCAAGAACCGATGGAAGTCCTTGAACGCCTGCACATACCCCCGCCGAGTCGACGCCGCCGCACCCCGGGCCACCAACTCTCCAACAACACGGTCAACGTCCTCGGGCCCAGCCTCCCACGCCGGCACCGCCAACAGATCCAAGAACCGCTCCAACACACCCATGCCGTTCTCGATCGTCACCGGGCTGAACCCCCGCGCTGTCCACGACGCCACAAAACCGTCCACGCACACCGCCTGGAACGACTCCTCGTCCAGTTCGCTCGGCGACGCTGCCGCCGCCCCGCTGATGACCCGCAGACCAGACCTGCCCACTGCACACCCTCTTCCCGCCACACAAATGAAGGTGGCACCTAACCATCGCACGTCACGCCTTGAAGATCACGGACCCCCCACAATCATGCAAAGACCCTGCTAGCAGGCAGTTTCCACGCAATCGAACGTATGCCAGTTCCAGGTGGGTTCGACGAACTCATGCCCAAGACCATCGCAAACGCCACCGTCGACCGGCTGCTGCACCACGCCCACGTCGTCATGACCGCCGACGACAGCATCCGCCTCACCCAAGCCACCGCCGGCAAGGGGGTGACGCCACTGACCAACTGAACTACGGGCAGAACACCTGGCCACCACCGGGCAGTTCTGTTGGCCACGAACGGGCAGTTCTACTGTCCGCTACCGGGCAGATCCCACTGGCCGTTGACACCCGCCCGCATCACGCGCCAACAACCTCACGTAAACTGACAACCAGCGGCCTCCAAAGGTGCAACTACATGGTTGCAAGAACCGCTTGCCTTCGACTCGAACGTTCACGGCGCAGGTGGGCGACGGCGACTACCGCTCCCTCAAACAGATCACCCCTGTCATACCCGACATGCACGCCCAAGCGTCCGAGCCTCTATGCCACGACAATCGGCGATCGCTGAGGCGGTATGGTCGTGGTGTGTCGACGCCGCGGTGGCCCTGGTGGCACGAACCATCCGGTCCGGACCCTTATCGAATACGAGAACTGCTGCGCGGTGTCTGGGACCTACACGCCCTGTTTGAACAGAACACCTGGCTATGGCGCGGCCAACCAAACCTCGCACATGATCTCACCGCCGCTGTTCACACTCGCGTCCGAGCCAGCGACGTTACCGACGATCGTGTCAAGGAGTGCACGAGAGGCTTGGTCGACGCTGCGCGCCTAGGAGACTGTTGAGCAATGCCGATTTCGGCCAACCCACAAGCCTCTGACCTGGGGTTTTGTGACCACGAAACTGGCAATTTGGGACTTACTCAACAGTCTCCTAGCCCAACTCGACATCCACGAAGGAACTCGGCTGCCTGATCTCGCTCTGCTTGCGATGCTTCAGCACCATGGCGCTGCCACACCGCTCCTCGACGTGTCTCTCGATCCTCTGATGGGCCTCTACATGGCGGTTGTAAGCCCGTTTCCATCTGACGACACCGAGGACGGGGTACTGTTCGCGATCCGTCGCCCCGAGAAGATCGTCCCGGCCTTCAATTCCGGCAAATTCGAGCAGATCTACGATGAACTACCCGAGGACACCGCCGTGCTGTATGCAGCCCCAGATGTCAGTGAGCGGTTACGCATTCAACGCGGCAACTTCCTGCTCGCACGGGTTACCAAACGATTTCGGACCTCGCTTCCCCTTGCCATAGAGGAACCGAGAAAGCTCAAGAAACTGGAAAACGCATGGATTCACAGACTCATGGAGGCGCGAGGCAAACGAGGGCAGCCTGCAGTCACGAGTGACGTTGCTGTGTTCCGCGTCACGGCGAAGTTCAAGCCGGCACTGCAGAAGTGGCTCGAGGATCGGTCCGGCCTCACCCCCGATTTCGTGCTCCCCACGGCCTGGTACCAGCCGCACCTGGACGCGTTCTGCACGGCGCACGGCCGATCTACTGAGTGGCGCTCGCACCCCGACCAGCGGAATGAGTGTCTGCCCGAAGCTCAGGATTCAAGAATGTCCCGGACAAGAAATGGCAATGACTAGGCCTTTTTGTCGGGCTGGGGAGATTTGAACTGCCGACCTTCGGTCCCCAGTTGCGCAAAGGCCGTTTCAGCCAGGACCAACGAGGACCAGAAAGTGCATCTGACGTCGGGTTTTACAAGAGGGCCGTAACAAGTCGTAACTGTGGATAACCCCCGATGACGGATCGTCCGTTAGAACTCTCGTTAGAAGATTCGCCTGTGGAAAACACCGCGAGTCCGGCACGGCGGGGCTGCCGGGAAGCGTCCCCCTTCGTCAGCCGGAGCTCGCCGTGATGGAGGCTCACGCAGCCTCAAGTCTCTCCTGGCAACATCCCTGGCCTCCGCTACAACTCGATGATCGGCCGGTCGTCTACGGATGCCTCTAGAAGGTCATGCATGTCATCGATCGGGAGGTGGGCTGAGCGGACGAGGTCCTCCACTGATATGTCCGCTTCAATTTCTGCTCGCCGCATTGAACGTTCGATAAGCATCGGTGCCTCCGGCGCGCCCATCTCCCGATCTCCCGGCTCCTGTCTGCGCCAGCCTCGAGCGGACATGTAGCGCATGGCTGCTTGATATGCCTCGGGTGAGAGGATTCTCAAGGTTTGAGCCCGGTACAGCAGCGCTGACATCGACAGACCCCAAACGCGCTTCATTTCCGCGAGCCGCGACCACCCTGTGGCGTCCAGCCGCGACGGCAGTTCCTCAAGTGCGCGAGCTTGTGGGAGCAGAAACGATGCGGCGAAGTTGTGGGCTTGGCTTTCCACCTGCTTGGTGCCGGGTTCGGCCGCTTCGTGCATGACCAGGTGCCCCAGCTCATGGCTTGCGTCGAACCTTGACCGCACATAGTTGTCGGACTTGTCGTCGGTCAGCAGAACGAGCGGACGGATACCGGTCCTGGTCGAAAAGGCGTCGACTGCCACCGTCCCCAGAGTGAGCCGGGCTACGGCGATGCCATGGCGTTCCAACTCGCGTACGACATGCCCAATGGGACCGTCGCCGAGATTCCAGCCTCGTCGCACCAACATGGCTATGTCGTCGATCTCAGAGGCTGTTGCGTCCGGGCTGACAGGGCACCCCGGCACGTCGACTTCGGGAATCCGGACGTGCTGCTCCAACGCTGAGACAAACTCGCCAAGAAGTACTGCCTGAGCCCTAGCGCGCCGCCGTTCCCGAATGCTGGTTGAGCGGAGGTCACGGAAGTAGGTGACCGGCTCGCGATCAACGGGCCACTGGGCGGAGAAGAACCCCGGCGGCACATCAAGGGCGGATGCCAGATGCACGACAACTGCCTCTGACGCCCGAAGCCGCCCGGATTCGATCTGGCTCAAGGCGGGCGCCGACAGGGCGTTGCCAGTCTCTGCCACTACCTGGCGTTGCGTAAGCCCCCGCAACTCCCGAGCCAGCCGAATGCGAGCCGGAATCGGTAGCGACGCGGATCGGTCGTATGCGCTGCTCATCTGTCCCCTCATCGTATACCAATCAATTGAGTTTAGCTTATGCGGCTAGTTACGTTCAGAACTTAAGTGATGGGGTGCCTGTACGTTGTAGTCTTGCACTCTACCGATAGGCTACGACAAGCTGCCAAGGCCCGAGCGACGGAGACGAGCAACCTAATGCACTGTGAGCACAACATTCCGGAGACCAAGAAGGGCCTTGGCCCCTGCGTCATCCGCTGGGAGGTCAAGAAGCGCAACGGCATGCCGAACTGGTGGTGCCGCACCCATGGACTAGAGGCCTCCGCCCCCGACGGAGCAGCATTGAATCGATGCTCAGGGTCCTGGTTTGAGCCCGTGTCCAACGAAATGCAGATCGATATCGACCTCAACGACGGCGAGTTCGCTGGGTGGGGCGTCGTGCCGCCGGCCTTCTGCATCGGCGAAGTCCCCACCGAAGACGGGAAGGTCCACATCCACTACCGAACAGAGGCGAGCGGCAACAAGGAAATCGATCGCTCCTTCGACATCGTGCGAGTCCACAGAGGCGAGGCCATCGAACTCGTGGAAGGAATGGCCGCGCAGGCCCACGCTCTGAGCGTTCTCGCCGGCGAGAACGTAAGCCCGTTGGTGTGCCCTCGCTGCGGTGAAGGCCACATTGACGAACTGGTATTCGCAACGCGGCCCCACGTCAAGCACCTCTGCAACGCATGCGGACGCAACTTCCGAGATCGTTCACCGTCCATTTCCAATCCCCTTGGCGGGGCACAAGCGCGCCTAGAGCTACCGCAACCTCAACCCGCCCAACAGGTCAGCCGTCCCCTCAACGTCACGTCGAGCAACTACCGAGGAGTCGCCATCTGGCCATCCAACAGCGCCATCATCAGCACGATGTCCCGCCCCGAAGACAAGGGCTTGCACGTCCACGCCTGGTCCTACGGCGGCGAGCTGGTCATCGACGAGACCTACTCGCCCGTCGTGCTCGATGGTGAGATCCTCGATGAAGATCTCATCCGCGTGTTGACCGTCCAACGCATCCTCGCCGTAAGCGACAACACTCCGATCATCGCACTGGCCTGTACCAGTTGCGGCCACTCCATCATCAGCCCAACCCAGGGCTGGCTCAAGCCCACCACCCGGCACCATTGCGATGCGTGTGGCACCGAGAACCGAACTCGTCGCAGGTGTTTCCTGAATCCCCTCACCGAGAAGCGTGCGTAGGTGAGCCTCACCGGGTCTCAACGAAGGCTGTCGTGCGTCCATTCTTGTGGGCTCGCTGCTCAATGACTGCCGTACCAGCGCAGCCGACCGGGATGGCTACTACGCGAGGCTGGCCGCCTCGTACCTGACGTCCCTACTCGAACTCGGAAGACTGGGCGCCGAGGCTGCGGGCGTTTTCTGAGACGGTTCGGCGGGTGGACTCGTCGAAGCCCTCGTCGCTCTTGGCACGGACCTCCAGGACCAGTTCCACGTCGTCTCCGAGCATGCTGCTGACGTGGTCAGCGATCTCGCCTAGCTGTCTGATGCAGCGGATCGGGTCGGGGTTGAAATGGGCGTAGAACTGGGTGGGCTTGCTCGACTCCGGCTCGGATGGCCCGATGGACGGGGTGGTTGGACCGTCCGGGCCGTCGGTTCCGGCGGGAGGCTCGCCAGTGCCGGTTCTTGGCTGCGCCTGGGGCTCGGGCACCCGGTCGGCGTGGATCAGCAGACCGCTGGGTGCGGGCGGGACTGCGTCGTCGGTGTGCAGTCCTACCCATCGCTCGCCGTCGTGGGCTTCGGCGTAGGCGAAGGTGTCCTGTTGCCAGGTGATGGTCGAGGCCCGGTTCGCAATCGCGCCGTACAGCACGTCGCGGCTGGCGAGGCGGGGCATGTAGGGGAACCGGGCGTAGGTCTCCCATAGCTTGTGGACGGCGATGTCGCCGCGTTCGGACCAGAGTTCGCGGCGGTCGAGATCCATCCGGATGCGCACCCCGCTGTAGGTGCCGATGAGCTTCTCCTCGCTGATGAGCTTGCGGCTGGCCCGCTCGGCCAGGTCACCTGCCGTGGCGACCCTGGTCGTCTGCCATTCGATTTCGCGCTGGCCGGGCTGCTTCGTGGGTGTGATGGCCAGGGTGAAGGTCTCCGCGATCAGGCTGTCTACCTGCTTGGAGGTCTCGGCCAGCTTGCTGTCGGCCTGGCGCTGCTGGTGGGCGGTGAGGTTCATGGACTGGTCGCCCACGACAGACTTCCAGGCCAGGTACATGCGGGCCGCGGCTCGCAGCTCGGCTAGGCGGTTAGCCGCTGCAGCCAGGAACACCACCAGGTTGCGGTTGACCCGCGGGCCGGCGTCGCGCTGGGTCAGTATCCGTGCCGCCAGAGTCACCGCCGGCGAGTTGTCGTCGTTGGGCGAGTGGGTGGCGTCGGGCTCAAGGATCACTAGGCGCACGCCGTCGTCGTTGTCCGGCACGTCGCCTGGACCCTCCGCGAACACCTGCACGGACGCGAAGTCGCCCCGGTTGCGCTGGTTACCGATGCGGCGGCGCACCTCGTCGTCGGCGTCGCGGTCGTCGTAGTTGGAGCCGGCTCGGTCTGCGGCGATGCGGGTGACGTTGGGGATCAGCGAGTACCAGTACTGGGCACCGTCGACATAGAGGTGGGTGGCCTCGCCGGACAGGCGCCGCAGCGCGTCGGCGAACTGGCCGGGGGACTCTCCGGGCTGCGCGCAGCCGAGCACCACCGACTTGAGGTCCACTCCCCTTCTGCCGTCGGGCCGGGGCGCGGATCCCATGTAGACGGCCCGGGCGGCTCTACGGGTGGCGGACAGTCGCCCGAAGTGGCTGTTGTTCTGGTCGATGCGCAGCGGAAGCGAGTTGGCCCCGTCCACATCGGCTTTGATGACGGGGTCCCAGCCGTCCTCCAAGTACTTCTTAATCTCGCTGACGAGCAGCCCGTAGTCCATGGGCAGGTTGCCGGGCATGATCAGCAGTGACCGGTCGTCGCGCTGCCACAGTTGGGAGATCGCCAGCGCCATGAGCCGCAGCACGCCTCGGGTGCGCTGGAACTTGTCGAGGGCGGACCAGTCGTCAAAGAGCCGATCGAACAGCTCGGGATGGATCGGGTAGCAAAGCTCCATGCGGCGGCGGTACTCGCCCTCCCCCACCCCCGCCGGGAACTTGTCGCCCTGATTGCGGTACATGTCGCAGAACGCCCGGATGACCCCGTCGCGCACCCTGGCCTTCTCTGCGGGGATCGGGTCGAACAGCCGCCGCCGCACGATCTCGAAGGACTCGTCCGGCGAGGCCGGCTGCCACTGGGCCGCCTTGCGGGCCACCACGTTCTTGAGCTTCTCCAGCGCGGTTCGCCCCTTGGGGCCGCCCACCTCCACATCCGAGGCAGGGATCGAGATCAGCACCACCACATCGGGCACCGCGGCGGCCGCTTCGGTGAGAGCCTGTGCGAAGGTGAACTGAGTATCGAAGTCTCCCCCGGCAAGCCGTTCGCCTCCCGGCCCGTCGTCGTCGCTGCCATCGCGCAGCTGGCGGGCGTAGGCAACCCACTCGTCGATGAGCACCACCGCAGGGCCGAAGCGCTCGAACAGCGTGGTTAAGGCAGCGCCGGGGCTGGTGCCGGCCAGGTCGTCGGCCCGCACGATGTCGTAGCCGGCCTTGCCGCCAAGTTGGTAGGCCAACCGGCCCCACAGAGTGTGCAGCCGGATGCCCCCACCGATCGACTGCGGCGCCGACGGCGAGATCATCTGGCCCACCAACACGGCCCGGTTGACCCTGGCCGGCAGCGTCAAACTCTCATCAGCCAGGATCTCGGCCAAGCCGGGCAGCTTGGCCGCCTCAGCGCCGGAGGCCAGGTGGTACAGCGCGATCAGTGAGTGGGTCTTTCCCCCGCCGAAGTTGGTCTGCAACTCGATCACGGGATCGCCGCCCGCACCCGAGAGGCGCCGGGCCGCGCCGGCCAGCAGGTCGTGCAGGCCCTGGGTGATGTAGGTGCGGGAGTAGAACGAGTACGGGTCCTGGTACTCGGGCTCGGCGCCGCCAGCAGCGACCAGCGCCAGATCGGCCGCGTACTCGGCCTGCTCGAATCGTCCGGCGGCCACGTCGGCGTGGGGCGTGATGATGTCCCGCCAGGGCGTGAGCCCGGCGTGGGGGGGTGCCCTCGGTGGGCTTTGCCGCGGTGCGGCGACGCTCACTGCGCGACTCCTCGTCGAACATCTGGCGCATCCGGTCCCGGCGCAAGCCTCGGATTTCGTCGCGCTGGTCGCTGTTGCCGAAGGCTTCTAGCACCCGCTCCATCGAGTCGAGGGCCCGAGCGGTGTCGTCGCTGGTCAACGACTGCTGGTGGGCCCAGCGGTTGCGCACATCGGACACCTCGAACACCAGCGACCGCACCGAAGGGCCGAGCGCATGTCCGAACGCCTCGTTCCAGGTTGCCTTGATGCCCTTGAACAAGAAGGCCGAGTCGCCGGTGGAGGGCGGATGGTCGGGACTGTGGAGCCTCGAGTTGACCTGCTGGAGCCAGCCGTCGCCGTAGAACCCCCGCCAAGTCGCCTCACACGCCGGGCCGAGCCCGTCACGCAGCAGGTTCAGTGCCTTGGCGACCCGCTCGGTGTTGGCCATCACCATCGGAGTGGGCTCCGGTGACTGGTGGCGCAAGCAGGGACGGCTTCAGACATGCCCCATCAATGCCACGAGACAACGACAATCACGATGCGCAGCTACAAGCGCTACCGATTCTCAGGCCTCTCCGCTACCAATTCTCATCTGCTACGGAGCCGCTTGTATCCTCGCCCGACTTCTAGGCGGCGCAGTAGCATCTGAGCCGTGCTGTCGCCGCGTGTGATCGAACTCGAAGTATGCGAGCCCTACCAGATCTGGGTCAGGTTCGATGACGGCGTCGCGGGCGTCGTCGACTTGTCCGACAGCGCCGCTTTGGGTGGGATTTTCGCCCAGTGGTCCGACGAGGGCTTCTGGCGCTCGGCTCGCATCGTCGCGGACTCCGGAGCGGTGTCCTGGGGAGACGGCTCTGATGTCGATGTGTGCCCGCTCAGTCTCTACCTTGATGTGACTGGCCAGACCTTCGAGAACCTGGGAGCCGAGGCCGCCACGACAGGCGTAGCCTGATCCAGGGTCAGTGCCGGAACTGAGTCGCTTCTTCGGCATCGTGATCACGATGTACGCCCGTGATCACCAGCCTGCTCATGTCCATGCCCGCTACGGCGAGGACGAGGTCCTCATTGAGATCGACACGTCGCGGGTGCTGCGGGGCGTCCTTCCGAGACGCGCCCTAGCCATGGTCGAGGAATGGTGCGAGTTGCGCCGGCCAGAACTGCGCACCGCATGGGACTCGCTCCGCGGCGGCACGAGTCCCGACAAGATCGCCCCGCTCGAATAACCGGTCGTCTTGGCGTGTTCGGCGCGCTGCAGGGTCTTGTGCGGTCAGCTCGCTTGGGCGTGCAGAGACGATGACGAGGGACAGTTGGTCGTTACAGCAGGGTCTGCTGGGCGGGGCCGGCGGCTGTGGCCGCGACGGTGGCAGCGCTGGTGCGCAGGTTGGGCCAGGCGGTGATGAGGCCGTTGTAGGCACCGGCCTCTGAGGCCCAGCCGCGTTCGTTGGCCTTCTGGTACAGCAGGTAAGCGAGCTGGCGGGCCCGGTCGCTGTAGCCGCCGAGGATGTGCAGCAACTCGGCGGTCTCGGACTCTGAGCGCTCCAGCGCGGCGGCCAGGTACTGGGTGGCCTCCCACACCGTGCGTCGGGTGTCTTCTATGGGCGACCAGTGGGGTGCGAGCTCGTGGCGCTCGTAGAGGCGGAACTTGCCGGCGCGGGCCTCGCCGATGCCGGAGGCCTCGATGCCGGCCAGGGAGGTGTTCTTGGCTCGGGCCACGCTGTCGGCGTCGCCGGCGGGGCCGGGGCTGTAGCCGTGCTGGGAGAACCAGGTGAGCGCGAAGCGGGTGTCGGCGTCGAGCTCGGCCTCCTCGCCGTCGAGCACCTCGCCGAGCACGTCGTTGATGATGGCCAGCGCGGCCGACACCGGCATCGACGACCCGTCGGCCTCCACCACCCGGGCATACCGGGAGAACACCTTGATTCCGGGCCCGATAGTGGACTGCGCCATATCCACCGGAGCGATGTTGCCCGACTGCAGGAGCCGCACAGCTTCAGGAAGCTCCTGCCGCAACGCCGCCATGAACTCCCCACGCGTGGCGAGGACGGCGGATGCGGGGCGTGGCCGGCAGCTAAGGACAATTGAGGATGCGAGCGCGTTGGAGCCGAGGCCGCGCGGGCGATTTGCCAGTTCGGTTCGCATAGGCCACGTCGCGCTGACCTGCAAACCCGCGTCGAGGACGGCCTGAAGGAAGGTGTCCCACCCCGTGGATCGCACCTCACCGTCCCTGGTCTCCGATGCCTTGTACGCGTAATAGACCGTGGTCGGGATTTCAGGATTGGCACTCGTCGCGAGTGCCTTCATGAACTCGGTCATTCCGGACTCGAAGTGTTCCTTTGCGCCTGCTGGTCCTCCGTGACGGCCAGGGTCAGCGATCATCTCCTCTGCCTTCGGTGTCAACAGTGTGGAGAACTCATCCGGCCATACATGCGAGAGGTTCTTACGCATCCAGACATAAAAGAACTCGGAGATGTCGGCGTACCCGACGTTGTCGTAGTACGGAGGATCCGTCGATATCGCAGCATTTGCTGACTCTCGCACGCGCGCACGTGCATCCCGCTGCGCGACTCGACCAACGCCGGTCGCAGGCAGTCGCTCCAAGGCTCGTATAACGCTTCCTAGGGAGGTTCGGAAGTCGCCACCAGCGTCGTTGAACACGTTGTTCTCTGCGAAGTCCCAAATCATCGGAATGGCTTGACGAGTGAACAGATTGCGAACCTGCGTTCTCGATGATTCCCACCTACAGAAGGTGTTACACATGTCGGCAAGCCTGCTGATTCCCAAGGCAAGGTATGTGATGACCGCGTCTGTATACGCTTTGGCCCCACGCCCGCCGACACTCAACCTCAACCCGTCCGCTGGCAGATCCGCCTTCTCAGCGTCAGATCCCACCCTCTCTGCCGTTTCGACCAGTAGGTCTGACAAGGTCGTCAGCGCGACGAGCTGTCTCGGCGTGAACAGCTTCCACCACTCGTCGAAGCCGTACGCCTGTACCCGGAATCCCAGTCCTTGGTCCGGGAGTGCAACCTCCGGCTTCCAATGAGGACGAGCCGATGATGCAACTGCCGCATCGGATGCGCTGGGTGCGTAGAACTCGCGGCCGCCCTTTCCCTCCGCGACGACGGCAATGAGTTCCTGCCCCATGCGTCCAGCGCGACCCTCAGTCTTGATGTATGACGTCGGAATTGCCGCACCCGTCGCCAGACAGGTCCCGTTGCCGCCGCTGCAGGTGCGCGCGTGGGACGGTTCGCCGCCCTCTCGGATCGCGTAGCTAATCGTCATGGCCTCGCGGTCAACGATCGGCTCGATCCAGACCTTGGGCTTGCCCGGCCTCTTGGCCAGCGTCCACGACGCCACAAGCGGCACGTGTCCTGACCAACTCGGGTCGGGCGATTCCACAGTGCGAGCCCAGATCCAGGCGATGGGCGTGAGCCTCTCGCCGTTGGGGCCGGTGGCGTCGGGGTACAAGTGCCCGATGCGGCGCTGGGCCTCATCGCGCATCCAGCGTCCATAGGCTTGGACATCGGCGGCCAGCCCCTGGGCCCGCTCCCAGGTCGTGAGCGTCTTGTCGACATCGGGATGCACCGGCGGCATCCCGGCGAAGCGGGGCGGGATCTCGATCATCGCCTTATTGATGAGCACCGCCACGGGGTTCAGGTCCCCGGCGAGCGCGGTGAGCCCGAGCCGCTGCGCCTCCAGCGGTATGGCCCCGCCCCCGGCGAAGGGATCCAGGATCGGCGGAGGCCCGTCGGGGAAGCACCGGTCGATCTCGGCCCGGGCCTCGGCCAGCACGTCGGGGTTGTTCGAGTTCTCCCACTTGACGAGCCGTTCCAGGATCCTGAACAGCCGCTCCCGCTCTGCATCCTGCTCAGCAGGCGACAGCGACGGGTCGCCTGACGGATCGTCCACCAACGACGCCCAGATCACCGCCCGAGCCGCCGCCAGCGGCCGCCGAGCCCACCAAAGATGCAGCGTCGACGGATGCCCATGCCGAATCGACTTCTCCCGCGCCGACTCAGCATTGATCACCGCCAAAGGCAAAGCCACCTCAATCAACTTCGGCCTGCTCGCGGACATCGTCCGCCACGGTATCCGCGACAGTAGGCAGAGCATTGACCGATAGTGACATGGGTTACAATGGACGCGCTTCCGGCAACCACGCGGTCGCAATCGTGCCCGCTTCGGATAATCGTGCTGGGAAGGACCGAGTTCAGCTTGACCTGATAGCTGCATTACGGGCGCTAGCTGCTAGTCTTGACTTTGAACCGCCGCCTTGGAAGAGGGGGTGAAGCAAATTCCTGGAAAGGGTTTGAAATGACAGAAGCACCGATTCGGTTCGACGATCAAGCCGTCATGCTCTGCCCACTGTGTGGCGGGTCGTATACTCATGTCGACGATGTTCACGTCGGCGGTAGGCCCGTAGAGGACGGCCCGTGGGAGAACGTCCAAGTCAACTCTGGAGGCCGTGTCGACCAGGACGTTCATGATGGCGAGATGGCAGCGCCGCCTGACTTCTCGCCGCGACGCCATTATTTCACACTTCTAGGCAACTGTGAAGAGTGTGGACGTCGATTCGCTGTGCATTTTTGTCAGCACAAGGGCTCTACACTCGTATCCGTTTCTACACCAGCTTGGATTCGCGTATCATGAACATGTTGACAATCTCGCTGTACGATGCGTGCGAAATTGAGCCACGGTTGTTCTCGTGTGAGTAATAACCACTTACTGTATTGATCCAGAGATTCAGATTAACGCGCCACTACCAACCCATATGTCTCCAAGACTCAGCGTTGCGTGGTAGAAGAACCGATGATTGTCAGTGTCGAGTAAGGTCCGCCAACCCACGCTGCGCAGGCGCCGATCGTTTCCGCGAGTCGCGCATGGCGGGCAGGATCTTCACCATACTCAGCGAGTAGTCGAGTGCCGTCGAGGCCGGGCTGGACTCCTACGTAGCGTGCCGTGACAATTGGCGGTCTGTCGCACCAGTTGCGGCATGCGTCGATGAGGTCATCACGGGATTTTCCCTTTGGAGCGTGCACTACTCTCGTAGAGGGGCGCTTGAGTATGCGCGAGGCGAGCCTGTTCCAGAAGGAGCGGTCAGCGAGTCCGATCCAGTATTTTGACCGGACGATCTGCGCCACAAGTTCGTCGAGATCTCTCGTTCGAACGCCAGGGAAGTGCTCTGAACTCGCCTTACTGTGGAACAAGCGGAGGTACATGTGCTCGGTGTCGAACAGCTCGATAAGAATGTGATCAGCTATCTCACCCGAGCCGTCATCACCAATGAGCCAGGCTTCACGATGCGTGCTCCGCAGCTCTGATTCGACCTTCTCGTGAATCGAGTCAGTCCGCCCTTTGCGGGGCGTCTCATGTCGAATGTTCGTTTCGCGCCAGTCCCAGGTCGTGTCGAGAATCTCGTCTAGTGGTGGTCGAGCTGTCCGATCGGACGCGGGCACGAGCCTCTGGCCTCGCGTGCTGGTCCCATCTCTAAAGAAGATTGTAGGCGGATGTTGAAGGAGGAGTTCCTCAAGGTCGGCCTCTCCATTTGAGGTGCTTGCTACGGCGGTGCTACTGACTTGGGCGAACGTCCCATTTGTTCGTAGTCTTGCGCTCCAGCCGAGTGCCGGGATCTCGAGCGGAAGTAGCTCCTCGACTGGTGGATGGGCCCTGAAGTCTAGATCGACAGGAGCTATCCCTCCGATATCGCCGACGTCCGTGAGGAAGTGGCTGTCAAGAGCGACGGCGATTGGGTCCGCGCTCATTGGCCATGAGCGAAGGGCCTGTTCAAAGCGCGCAGAGAGTCGGCGAATGTCGCCTGGTTGGCCTGCACCCATCTGTTTCAGGAGGTCGCTGACGAAATCAATATAGCGGTCAATCGGGAAGCGCTTGATCACCCACAGGCGGCTATTGGTGATTGAGACACCGCCGTTGTAGTCCTTGCCCTCTATGTGGCACTGGGCGCCCACGTGGCCCACGACATCATCGCGCAGGTCGTCGTATACGAGTCCGTCCTCCACGGCCTTCCCTGTGTTCGTGGTATAGCTGCGAGCCTGTCCGAGTCCGGCAGAGTTCCGGGTTCCGAGGTGTTGAATGTTGCTGATCTGAGCGACGGTAAGGAATCGCCGCATGAAGTCTGGGCTGACCAGTCGGTAGTGTTCCGGAGCACCCGTGAGCAACTTCATGATCTCGGTCTCGCACTTCCTAGTGGAACTCGACACTGCAACCACAGGTGGTCCCCGGGACTCTTTTCGGACGAGCACGACGTGCATTGCGAATCGCTCGGTATCGAGTGCTCGACTTTTCAGCCAGTCTGGTCGTTCGACATGCGACGTCACAAAGAGCAGGAACTGCTCTTCTTCGTTGAGATGCGACCAGATGATCGCGCCACCGCCAAATCTTCCACCGGTCATCAAGCCGGTCAATTCTACGCCCGTTCGATCAAGTCCAAACTCGGCTATAGGATCGTCAGGATCGTCTTCGAGCGGAACATCAGCGTGAACCTCGTAGAGGCCAAAGGAGGGGCGGATTACAATGTCTGACAAGGCAACCTCTTCCAGCGGGAACTCTTCCATCTCTGCAAGTAGTTGTTTCCTACGAGTGACATCTTCGGTTGCAGACTCAGAAAGCTTCGGCACGATCGCAGACCAGTCAGAGTCTCGTTGCCAGAGCGACCAGGTGTCTCCCCTTAGAGTTTCGACAGCGGCCACAACCTGAGGAGGCCCAGCATCACCACACACCCGCGACAGGCGGCCGAGAAACTGAAGCGTCACAGGCAGCGACTTGTGCTTGTCATGGTACGCACCAACTTTGAGCTGCGGGCAGTCGAAGCCCTCACCGAGGACCCCTACAAAGACCACACCATCGACGTCGCCTGCTCGAACACCGGCGATCCGTCTCTCCACCGTTCGCGGCGTAAGGCCGGAGTGAACTACGTAGACCGTGAGTCCAAGCTCTCGATAGAGTTCGCCGAGAGCGTCCGCTTGCTGCTTCGACGCTGCTCTTACCAGAAGCTTGGATGTAGTTCCGAGGTGGTCAGTACCATTCAGCAACTCGATGGAGCGCGACGCGATCGTCCGATCGCGTGACTCGTCGCTCATGCCGATCGTTTCAACGCCCACGAGTTCGATGGGGACGTACGCTCCGTCGGCGATCGCTCTGCTTAACGGGTAGTTGAAGACGACTTCACCTGGTAGCTCTTGGGCGTCGCGCCTGTAGGGCGTTGCCGTGAGGAGCACCTGCCGCGCATCGAAGGACCGGGCAACGAGATCCCATGTCCGGGCTGGGACGTGGTGTGCCTCGTCGAAGACAATTAGGTCAAATAGGTCACTAGGAGGCGGCACAGCTTCAACGAGTTCAAACAACGCGTTCGGTAGCGCAACAGCCGCGTCACACGCTTCAAGGCTCGACCAGTCGCTGGGCCTTGAGCTGACGTCGATCACATCCGGGTTGCCGATGCCGTCCCCCACGAGAGCCACCGCCCGCAACTGCACCTGTGTTGTCAGATTGGCGACAGTATCTTGCCGCAGCACCTTCGATGGCACGATGTAGAGCACCCGATTTGCGTGGGGCACCACGAACGGTGCCGCTGCCCCAACAACCGTCTGAGCCTTCGCGTAAACGTGGGGCGCGGGGTGGTTGAGGGTCCCTGAGTAGGGGTCGAGGCCCTGCTGGAATCGGTGATTGAGAGATCACGATCCAGGAGGGCCCCGATGGCTTGCGATGTTATGGCAGTTCGGCTGCACTTGCCGCAGATCCGTGTGCTGGAGGTGGTCGAGGACACCCCGGGCGCGCTCAGGGTGAGCGTCGAGTCGACGTTCAGGAGGCTGCGCTGCACGCAGTGCGGGTTCAAGTGCCGCCGGGTGCATGACCGCCGCGACAAGAAGATCCGCGACCTGGAGGTGTCGGGACGGCGCACCGTGTTGGTGTGGTCGCGGCGCAGGATGGTGTGCGACAACTGCGACAGCCGCTTCTTGGAGGACCATCCCGCGTTCGAGGGCGCGCTGACGGGGCGTCTGGCGCGTCGGGTGGTCGCTGACGCGAAGGTGATGACGTTCAACGCGGCGGCGCGCCGCCGCGGTGTGCACTGGCACGCGGTGCGCGCGGTGGTGGACGTCTGGTCGGCTCTGGTCGCTGAGCGGCGCCGCAGCCGCCGCTGCTCGGTGCTGTTGGTCGATGAGACCTCGATGCGCAAACGGCACCGCTATGTGACCGTGATCGTCAACGGCGACACCGGCCGGACCCTGGCGATGGTCGAGCACCGCAACGCGGCTGCGCTGTCAGCGTTTTTGATGCAGCAGGGACATCGCTGGTGCAAGCAGGTCAAGGTGGTGGTCAGCGACGGATCGCGCGCCTACAAGGCGGCCATCGACGCCCACCTCGGCCACGCCCGCCATGTGCTGGACCGGTTCCATGTCATCAGATGGTTCGCGGCCGCTCTCACCCAGGTGCGCCGCGACGTCCAGCGCCGAGAGCCCAAAGGCGTCAAGCCCGCCTTCGACCCCGAGGTGTTCCGGGCCCGGTTCGCGCTGCTGCGCAGAGGCGACACCCTCACCGACACCGACCGCGCCCGCCTCGACAAGCTGTTCGACGCCCACCCCCGCCTCAAAGCCGGCTGGCAGGCCCTGCAGGAGCTCCACGGCCTCTACACCGCCGACGACTATGACGGCGCCCTGGAAGCCCTCGGACGGTTCTACAGACCTCTACGAGACCGGCGAGCTGCCCGAGTACCACGACACCGTCGACACGTTCATCGCATGGTCAGACGAGATCCTCAACTGGCACCACACAGACCGGGCCTCCAACGGCAGAATCGAGGGCACCATTCTTTGGAGCGTGTCAGAGGGTGTCGTCGATGTCGCTGACGGGCACGTGGCGGGCTGTCGTGGACGCGTTCTCTGGAGCGTGTCGTTGGAGTCCGCGATGTTGCTGGCGGCGTGAGCTGGACAGCGCTTCCTTCGGCCTGCCCCCGCCGGTCGAGATGCGGTGGAGGTGGCCTGTGAGGGTTCAGCGTGTGGTGATGCCGGTGACCGGCGCCGAGTCCTGGACGGTCGTCGACGACGGATGGGCTCCGGTGGAGCCGGTGGAGCGCTATCTGGCGCACCTGGCAGGCATCGAGCGTTCACCGAACACGATGAGGGCCTACGCGCACGGTCTGCGGCTTTGGTTCGAGTTCCTCGGGGCCCGTCGCCTGGTCTGGGACAGCGTCGGGATCGAGGACGTCTCGCGGTTCGTGGCATGGCTGCGGGCTCGGGCCGACAACGTGATCGTGTTCGATGACACGGCGGCGGTTCGCAGCGCGGCGACGGTGAACCGTCACCTGGCCGCGCTGTTTGGGTTCTATGACTTCCACGCTCGCAGCGGCGGCGTGGGCGTGGCGGCGGAGTTGGTGGCGTGGCGGCGCGGGTCTCGGGGTTCCTGCAAGCCGTTCTTGCACGGCATCGCTGGTGACGGGCCGGTGCGGCTGCGGCCGGTGCGGCTGCGTGTGCCGCGGCGGCTGCCGGCTGTGCTCGGCGTCGAGGAGATCGCTGTGATCTTGGCGGCGTGCACCCGGCTGCGGGACCGGTTCTTGTTCGCCTTGTTGGCCGAGACGGGCATGCGGGTCGGCCAGGCGCTCGGTCTGGGGCACGAGGACTTCGTGAGCCGGCGGCGGCAGGTGAGCATCGTGGCCCGGGCCGACAACGCGAACGGGGCCCGGGCCAAATGTTCGTCGCCGGCGACGGTGCCGGTGTCAGCGCCGCTGGTGCGGCTCTACAGCGATTACATGCACACCGAGTACGGCGGATTGGACTCTGACTACGTGTTCGTGAACCTGTGGTCGGCGCCGGTGGGCAGGCCGCTGCGCTACGGTGCGGTCGCGAAGCTGGTGCGGCGGCTGCGAGCCCGCACGGGCATCGAGTTCACCCCGCACACGCTGCGCCACAGCCGCGCCGCCGAGCTGATCCGCGCCGGTGTGGCGATCGAGGTCGTGTCCAAGCTGTTGACGCACCGGTCGGTGAGCGCGACCAGCGAAGCGTATGTGCACCTCGACGTCGAGGACCTGCGGTCCGAGCTGGTGCGTGCAGGCGCCTGGGACGGCGTCTCATGCTGAGCGCCGTCCCCGCCCACAGCGGCCGCGGCGACCATCTGGGCGAGCTCGTGGCGGCTGTGCGCCGGGAGTTCTGCGGCGAGGTGATCGCGGTGTCGCCCGAGGACCCGGTGTTCGGTCGGGGCCGCTGCGAGGTGGCGGGATGCGGGCGCAGCGCCTGGGCGCGGGATCTGTGCTCTGCTCACCACCAGCGGTGGGCCAACCACGCCAAGCCCGACCTCGGGGAGTTCAAGGCGGGCGCCGCCGCGGTCGCGGTCCGGGCCGGCTCAGAGAACGTGGACGGCTTCGACCTGTCGGCGTTGGCCGTCGGGGCCCGCCTGGAGGTCGCGTACGTGCTGCAGTGCCGCCACGACGACCGCACTGTGAGGGTGCCGCCCTCGACGGTGAGGCATCTGGTCGCTCTGGTGGCCGACAGCGGCGCCGGCTCGCTGCTGGACCGGCCGCTGGAGCACTGGCTCGACGAAGTGAGGTCCCGAGGCCTCAAGGACCCGAGCCCCACGATCGGGCTCATCCGCTACGCCTACCGACGCCTCAGCGACCTCGGCGGCATCGACATCGAAGCCGAGTACGCGTCGGACGTCTGGGTCGCCTCGCGGCTGGGGATCAAGGTGACCCGGTCGCCGGCTCAGACCCGTTTCGACACCATCGACCAGCCGTGGCTGCGCGCCGCGGTGAAGCGCTGGGCGAGGCTTCGGCTGGGGTCGGGCAAGACCTTCGGCAGCGTGCACGTCGATGTGCGGGCGATGCTGTGGTTCAGCCGATTCCTCACCCGACGCGATCCCCGGGCCTCCGACGAGGCTGTCGTCACCCGCGACGCGCTGGAGTCCTATCTGGTGTGGGTGGCCGCCTCACATCTCGCTGCTCACACCTCCAGCACCTACATCACGTGTCTGCGGGTCTTTCTCGACGCCTGCCGACGCCACGGCCGGCTGCCGCGACTGCCCGCGACGGCAGCGATCTATCACGACGACCTGCCCAGCCGACCCCGGCCCCTGCCCCGGTTCATCCCCGAGTTCGTCATGGCGCAGCTCGAAGACCCCGAACGCCTCGCAATGCTGCCCGACGCCACGACCCGGGCGCTGGTCACCGTGCTCATGGAGACCGGCCTGCGGGCCAACGACGCCTGCTCGCTGCCGTTCAACCCGATCATCGAAGACAGCGCCCGATGGCCCTGCCTTCGCTACTTCAACACCAAGACGGCCGCCGAGCAGCTCGTGCCCCTCAGCGCCGCCGCCGCCGAAGCCATCCGAGCCCAACAGACGCATCTGCTCAACCGCCGGCCCGACGCTGTGCCGGTGCTGTTCCCCGCCCCGCACTCCAACCCCGACGCGACCCGACCGTTCAGCTACGCCACGCTGCGGGGGCGTCTGGCCCGCCGGCAACACAACATCGACCCGCGCGACGACACCGGCCAGCCCGTGCGGGTCACCGCCCACCAGTTTCGCCACACCTTCGGCACCCGGCTGATCAACACAGGCGTCCCCCAACACGTCATCGGGCGGCTCCTCGGCCATGCCAGCCCCCAAATGACCGCCCGCTACGCCGCGCTCCATGACACCACCGTCCGCGCAGCCTTCGACGACTACTGCCAACAGCGAGTCAACCTCGCCGGAGAAAGCATCGCCCACGACCCCGGCGCGCTCACCGCCCAAGCCGAGTGGACCACCCACAACATGACCCGCGTCCAGGCCAGCCTGCCCAACGGCTACCGCCGACGCCCACCCCAACAGGACTGCCCCCACCCCAACGCCTGCCTCACCTGCCCCGACTTCCAGACAACCCCTGCATTCCTCGACATCCACCGCCGCCAACACGACCAGACCAGACTGCTCATCGCCACCGCCGAAGCCGACGGCCGGTTCCGGCTCGCTGACAACCACCGGCAAGTCCACGACAACCTCAACCGGCTCATCGCCGCGCTCGAAGACATTGGAGACACCACCCCATGACCGCCGCCCTCGCCGCTGCCGCCCGCCAACGCTCCGACCAGACCCGCCAACGCGCCACCGAAGCGCTACAGCGCCTCCACGCCACCGGCCAACCGATCACGTTCGCACACGTCGCCCGCACAGCAGGCGTGTCCCGGTCCTGGCTCTACCGCCAGCCCGACCTGCGAGCCGACATCGACCGACTCCGCCGCACTGCCACAGCCCAGGCTGTCCCCGTTCCATCACCCGAACGAGGATCAGCCGAATCGCTGCTACAACGCCTCGAGGCCGCCCTCGACGAGATCACCAGACTCAAAGCCGACAACCACCAACTCCGAGAACACCTCGCCCAGCACCTCGGCCACCGGCGCCAAAACCGCATCCCCGCCCCCGTCAACGACATGTCTCCCACATGAAACCCAAGCTCCGAACCACCACAGCGCCCAGCCCTCCAGATAAGCACCAACAACCTGCTCCAAGTCCTGCGCCGCACCGCCCACGGATTCACCAACCCACGCAACTTCGAAGCCCGCGGCATCCTCGTGACATAATGACCCAACCGGTGCCGGCAACCCTTCATCCCACGTTTCCGCGAAGGGCCAACCGTCTTCCCAACCCCGGTTGGAAGTGCAACGATCGCCAGCTTGTCGGTGAGAGCGAAGTGTGCGCCGATCGCATGGAGAGCTCCGAGCTGGGCGCGTCGGATCGGTAGGTCACCGGCGCGCGTCAGAGAGAACCGAGGTGCGGATTCTCGATAGTAGGAACGATCAGGCACTGTTGACTCCCCTACAGCCGCTCCACCGGTCTCGTATGCAAACTACCGCTTTGTAACTTAAGCTCCACAGGCGAGGCCAGCTGTCGTGCAACTCGCGGTGGGTCTTGACGCTCGGCGGCTGGACACGGCGGCAGGCCGGCGGGCCGCGGTGTCGATGTCCCGTCTGCAGACCGATGCCGACTTGGTTGGCAGGCTGGCTGCTGACGGCTTCGAGGGGCCGGGCTGGGACCGGTTCGTCGGTGTGCTCGTGGAGTACGGCTGCGTCGTACTGAGGTGTAGGTCATCTAGTGGCGGGTGTCTTTGGGCGGGTGGGGGTCGTTGCCTGGGGTGACGGTGTCACTGTCACGAAATCGTCCGTCGGTTCCCTGGATGCGGACTTCTCCCCCGCCGGCGTTACGCACGATGTCCTTGGCGTGCTGGATGGCTTCGGCCTGCGTGCGGGTGCGTCTGGAGGAACGCTGGGCGTGGGCAGCCTTCACGTCCCATCCGCCATGGGGATTGCGTACGACGTAGCGGTCGTTGGGGTTGGGCACGGTGAACCTCCTTGGTTCGTTGTCGGGCATTGACATGGAGACGATCATCCGGCGCACGGCATCGACTGTCGCCGCCGGTGTGCGCCTGCGGAGACGCCGGGCGCTGACGGTGCCCAGCGAACTGCGCCCGATGAGATCGTCAAACGACTCAGACTGCACGGGTACTCCTCCAGTGGCGCGCGAGACGGGACTCGATGGACTTCACGGTGCAGCCGAGGAGCTCGGAGGTCTCCTCGTGGCTGTACCCCTGTGATTTCAGGGTCAGGATCTGCCGGGTGGCGTCGACCGACACTGAGGTCAGGGCCTCGGCGACCTCCTCGTTCAGTACCAGCTGGTGCGCCGGCTCGGCAGAGGTCGCTCCGAATCCGTAGCTCCTGTCTCCGTCGACGTTTCGCAACGCGAGATGCCAGCGGCGCTAAGCGGTGAGCCAGCGGCGGTAGACGTCGGGGAAGCGCAGGATGCAGAACCCGACCCAGTAGGTGGCCAGGCTGGCCCCTCTGCGGTGATCCCACTGTCCCGTACGCAGGACCCGGTCGCGGAACAGTACGAGAGCATCGGCGACGGTCTCCGACGCCAGGTCCTCAGCATCCTCCTGAGTGATCGGTACGGACGGTGCCTCCAGGCGGATTTGCGCATGACGGGCAACGTGCCCGTGTATTGCGCCGGTTGCCGTCCATGCCGTCAGCACAGCGCAGCCGTACTCCACGAGCACACCGACGAACCGGTCCCAGCCCGGCCCCTCGAAGCCGTCAGCAGCCAACCTGCCGACCAGTTCGGCATCGGCCTGCAGACGGGACATCGACACCGCTGCCCGCCGGCCTGCCGCCGTGTCCAGCCGCCGAGCGTCGACACCCGCCGCGAGTTGTACGACGGTTCCCCACGACTGCTGGGCCTGATCGGCTTGGAGGCGAGGATGTTCTCTCATCATGGGATCCGTCGATACTGGCGGTTGGTTCGTCTCTCGCTGACGCTTACGTAGGGCTTATACGGGCGGTGGTGCTCGGAATCCCGCGCTCGGAGCCCAGATTTCCTTGGACTCCTGATGCGCCGTCGCCCGGACCTCTGAAGCGAGAACCGCGCCTCCGCTCGCCCGGCCAGATTACAATAGAGAAATTACAGTAGCAAACAGATGTTCGGATCAATACTCTGGTGGACAGCCGGAAGACCCGACAGTAGGGCGTCGGGTGGGTACACAGCCCGACCCAGGCAACGACCTCAGCGAATGCAGAAGTCGTGTCGTACCCCAATGACTACAGTTGCCGCTGACGCCGCCGTAGGAGACTGGCAGCGGGAGCGGCAGGCAACCAGAGGAGAAGTCAATTGTCCGGCTTGACCTCGATCCAGCGCCAGGTGATCGCACTGTGCAGCCTGACCTCCGCTGGCGACCGCTGCGACTGGGGCGTGCTCGCTCGACAGGCCCATCGGGAGCGGTCCCTCGACGGTCTGCTGGCTGGTGACATGCAGGAGGACAGTGCCAGGGCGCACACGACGGGATGGGTGCTCAAGACCGCCACAGCGGAGAGTTGGACCGCCGCGTGGGAGCGGGCCGACGCGGAATATCGGGCCGCGGCGGCGGCGGGGGCTCGGCTCACCACAGTGCTCGACGACGACTTCCCGCTCAATCTTCGGCTGATCCACAATCTGCCGCCGTTCCTCTTCTACCGGGGTCACCTTGACGCCGACAGCGACGCCACCAGCGTCGCAGTGGTCGGCACCCGCTCCGCGACCCCCGAGGGCATTCGTCAGGCGCGCCGAGTGGTTCGCTCGCTGACAGCGGCGGGCATCACTGTCACGTCCGGGCTCGCCATCGGCATTGACGCTGTCGCTCATCGAACGACCCTGGAGTGCGGCGGGCGCACGATCGCGGTGCTGCCGTCCGGGATCACGCGCTGCGCCCCGGCCGCCAACCGGGACCTAGGCGAGGACATCGTTGCGACCGGCGGACTGATCGTGTCCCAGTTCTTCCCCACCGCCACGCCCGCCAGGTGGACCTTCGGAAAGCGCAACGAGGTCACCTCCGGCATCAGTCAGGGCACGGTCGTGATTGAAGCGTCGAGCATGTCGGGAGCCAGAATGCAGGCCCGGCTCGCGTACGAGCACGGGAAGCGAGTATTCCTTCTCGACTCCCTGGTAACGGAACAGGCGTGGGCGCAGCAGATGATCGAGCGCCGTCGGGCTGTTCCCGTCTCGTGCATCGAGGAGATCGCCCGCCGAGTCGTGTCACCCGACCGCGTCCGCGATGTCAGCGACCTGCTTCACGTAGAGCCAGCGCTGCTGTAGGCGCAGCCCCATGCCGCGCCCGGCCGACCGCAACAACTTTCCGCACTGTCAGGGCTGTCCCTACGTCAACCCCGGCCAGTGGACCATCTGCGTGCCGTGCGCGGCCGAGCAGCTCTCCTCCATCGAGGACCCATGCCCGACCTGCGCCCAGGAACGCAGAGACGGGCGTTGCCACAATCGCCTCTGCACCGGCCCGGCCAGCCGACGGCACTTCCAAGGCGTCACGGCCATCACGCTCCACAACGACCCCCTGGTCGACGTGATGCAGCGCTACAAGTACCACGGCATGACCGGCTGGGGGATGATCTTCGCCCGGCTCCTGATCGGCCATCTGTACGAGACATGGAAGCCCGAGGACATCGACCTCATCATTGCCAACCCGCCCAATCCGGGCCGCGAGCACACCACGCTCGTGATCAGGCATGCCGCTACATATGACACCGCTGACGATTGGCCGTTCGACGACTCCTACGATCCCGCGATCATCAAGGAGACCGGCACATCCAAGTCGGCCGGCCGCGGGTACGAGGGCAAGCAGGAAGCTGCCCGAGAACATGCCGACGCTGTCGTGCTGCAGCACTCCGACCGCATCGAAGGCAAGCGCATCATCGTCTACGACGACATCTGCACCACCGGCCTCCAACTCAACGAGGTGGCACGGCGCCTGTGCGAGTGGGGCGCCGTCTCGGTGCACGGTGTCGTGCTCGCCCGCCAACCCTGGGGCGGCGGCACGTAGCTGGTCCGAGCCCGAAGTGGCCGTCAGGGCCGGACGATCGAGCGCCCTAGGTTCTGCCAGGTACCGGTCGTTCTGACGGATCCCGGGATGAACATGATTGGCACCCAGAGACGACTACGGTGACGGCGTGGCCCGTCGAGTCAGTCCTTCCCAGCTTCGCCAAGCCCAGGCGCGCCAACGCCAGGCGGTCAACAAGTACAACGCGCAGGTCCGCCGAGCCGTCAGCGACCACAACCGTAAGGCCCGAGCCCACAAAGCCCAGGTCCGGGCGAATCGGGACCGCCTGCGTCGCGAACTCCAGCGATTGAGCCGAACGCCGGCCCGGACGACGGTCCGCTACGCCGTCTACCGCCGATCCGTTGTCACGCTTCAGGAGTCGTTCAGCCGCCTAGAGGCGATCGCCGAGGCTGATGCCTGGAGCGATGACGACGAGCTGTTCGAGTTGAGCGAGGGAGAGGCAGCCAACAGCGTCGCTGTGTTGAACGCTCTAGTCGCCGACACGTCCCAAGAGACCCCCAGCGAACACCAGATTGCAGAATTGCAGGCCACGACGATAGGCGATGAACTCGGCCGGATTGACTCGGACTTGGACCAGCGCTGGCGAGGCGCATTGTTCGCCCTGCACCCCGACAACCCTGACGCCAGCCGACACTTCTGCACCAGCTCACGCGAGATGTTGGACTACATGCTGAAGCAGGCTGCTCCCGACGATGACGTGCTTGCGGCCAGCCCTGACGCCCAGAGCGTCGGCCAAAGGTCGCCTACCCGGCGTTCGCGGGTAGTGCACTGCCTGCACAAACGAGGCTCGTTCGATGAGTCCCTGGCCGCGTTCATCGACGCCGACATCGAGAATGTGGTGACTCTGTTTCGCCAGTTCAACGACGGTACCCACGGGCACGCCGGCCGATTCGACCTTGTCGAGCTCCGGGCGATCAAGCTGCGTGTTGAAGACGCTGTCCGCTTTGTCGCTCGGATCACCGCCGAGTAGTAGCCAGATCGCCGTTGAGAGACTCCTTCGGCGTGACGCTCAGTGGTCGACCGGGTGGTCGAGGCCGGGGCGGCGTGTCAGACCCCCTGGCTAGCGTGCTGGCCATCCAGTGGCAGGCACAGCGTCGCCGTGATAGGCACTCGGATCGTCGTTCGTGGCCAGCCGGACGACGCAGGGCGTGAGGAGGCCAGCGGTGGAGCGACCTACAGCGTCCACGAGTCTGACCACCTTCGATCCAGTGGGACTGGCCGCGTTCGCGAGGCAATTGGAGGCGGCCGAGCTACACGGGTCCGTGTGCATTCTGGACTTCTCCGACCAAGCCGTCGCGGGCTCGGCCCGCCCGTCCGCCGTGCGGTTGTCGATCCCCTCGGTCATGGTCGTGTCGAATCTGCTGGTCGGTCGCTTCAGGGATGTGCCCGTCGCCGCGCGAATCCCCGAAACCAGGGGCCTGAACCTGCAACTCGCCCGCGGAGGATTCTTCTACGCGCTCGCTAACCGCCCCCGAGTGAGCTGGGCGGGCGAAGCGCCCGAGCAATGGAGCCGAACCGCCAAGGCTTGGGTGCATCCGTTCCACCCCAGCGACGCGGCGATGCGCCGCGAGGCGCTGGTGGATGTCAAGGATCCTGAACACGACTCGTGGGTTGTCCGAGCCGCGTTCCAGCGCTACCTGCTCTCTGTGATGCATCCCCACAACCGGCCCGCACGCCACCTGCGCCACGACTTGCGCCAGATCGCAGGACGATGGCTCAGCAGCCGCCTACGCGTCAAACCGGGATCGGAGATGGTCGGAACGCTGACCGACTGCCTTGAGGTCTTCTACCAGATCGTCGTCAACGTCCCCGACCACGCAAGCCTGCGCTCTAGCCCGACCGGCTGCTCCCTAGGACAGGTCTACGCCACACTCGGCGGAGGGCGCGAGAGCCACAACCGGCTCCACTTCACTGTCCTCGACAACGGCGTGGGACTCCCCCACCGGGTGAGCGTCCTCTACAAGGATCGGGACCGCAGCGCGGAGGAGGCGCTCCGGGACGCCGTGATGGGTCGATTGCCTCGCCCAGTCGGCGGGCGCGGCGTCGGGCTGGACCTCGTGCGCAGGATCGCCAGTCAGTACACCGAGGGACTGCGTGGCATCGGGGGGGCGAGCAGCATACGCATCGTCACCGGCGGCGACGTCGACGGCTCCGCCTCCTGTCTGGAGTGGAGCCCCGACTCCGACGAGCCCGACACCTCCCCCGTCGACGGCCTCCCGATTCGAGGAACGCTGGTGTGGGTGTCGCTCGGGCTTGAGAACCGCATCGCCGACGAAGGCTCCCACCAACTTGAGCTGACCTTCGCCGAGCCAATAGCCGGGTAACCCGCCACTATGGCCTCATCAGCCAGCTATTACCTGCGCGTGGACATCGACGACACGTCCGATGAGAGTCCCGAAGATGAGCCCACTCCGATTGGCGGTTCCGAGGCAAGTCCCGAACTGACGTTCGTAGATCTTCACACCCGCCTGCGCACACCACACACTGGCGGTGAATCACAGGCCGAGGCATTGACCGAGGTAATCCAGGATCGTCTGCACCTAGTGTCGCAGACAGATCGGATCCTGTTCCGTTGGCCTTGGATCGTCGGGCCAACGACTGAGCCGCATGTGGATCAGATTGACATGTGGATCAGGCGTCTGACAGGCGTGGATGGCGGGGAACCGGTACTCAGTCGCCGGCTTCAAGTCGGCGTGATCCAACATCGCGTGGCCAGCGAACCCGTTCTGCGATGGGCTCCCGAGCCTCCCACCGATATCAATGCGCTCCTATGTCAGGCTCGGGCTGTCGAACTAGAAGCACTGCTTCGCCGCTACAACGCCATCTGGGAGCCAACCAGCTATCACTATCGCCTTCCTAGCGGTGAACACACTGACGTATTCATTCGTGTCGCAGACGCGATCCATGAACCGCAAGATGCCTATGTGATGGCGTGCTGGCTGTCACAGCGGCTGCGGAACGGAACTGGCGTTGTGGTTGATACAGGAGGACTCACTCCGCTATTGATTCAACTTGAGAGCCTCTTGGCGCGAGTGGGCTTCGACATCGGGCCGACTGCCATTCTTCCCGCGTATCCGACCGGTCGGCCGATCATTCGGAGGACAGTAGAGGACGCCTTGAGCGAGACATCAGGCAGAATCGTGGCTATTCTTTCGGTGAGTTCCACCGGTACACTGCAAAAGACGCTTGAAGATGAACTAGAGCGTGTCACGACGAATTCAGGTATTGACTACACCTTGGATGTAATCGTTGATCGCACGACAGCAGATGAGCCAGTCGCTGGTGCCGTATCTGACTCCGGTAGAGCCGTCTCGTGGCTGAACCTGAAAAAGACCTCTGGATCAGGGTCCTCCGCTTCCTGCGAGCTATGCAAGGGAGCGAAGAAGACTCCTTTCGTAGCTGTCGATCCTCGAACGTATGGAGCTATGGCGCTGCCTTCGCCGCACCTCGTGATGCCCGACATCGGTCACGCGATTGCTGGACAACTCTTCTGGGAGCGCGTCGCCGCGAGCCGAGGCCGGGCAATAGAAGTCAACCCGCATCCAAGGAGCAGAGTCGCCCGTGGCAAGCGAACAGCGTTGCCGGTCCGACCGATCTTTGAACTCATTGCACAACCCGACGGGCTGACCGATCTTGTGAAACAGCGCTGGTATGGCCTCGTAAGGGAGCGTAGTGAACTCGTAGAGGAAGGTCGCGAGAAGCACAACCTGAGCGAGATTCTGAGCAGGACGGAATTGGTTGTCGCTTCATCCCACGACGTCGAGTCGGTCGCTATCCCGCGTCTTGCTGGGCAAGGCATCGTCAACCTCGAAGATAGCGTACGATTAGTCCTCGATGGGGTAGGTCTCAACAAGAATATTCCGGTCGTTGCGTCTAATGATGCTGACGTGCTTGCTCAACGAATTGCTGCGCTCGGGCCGGAAGACACGATTCTCGTGTTCTCGTGGGGCTCTGTCACCGGATTGACGCTACGGCATCTCAAGCTGACTGTAGCGGATGTGCTCCGAGCACAATCTAGAGAAAGATCGGTGAACGGGTTGCTGTTTCATGCTCGTCCCAGCACCTTGGGCGAATGGGAAGCACAGCAGAACCAATTCCGTCCGGGCCTGTTGACATGTCTGTGGTCAAGTTGCTATCCGTGGCACTCCCCTCTCAGAGATGAGAACCGATTGCTGGATCGCCCGGAAATCGACGATGCGGCCCTGTCGGATCGCGCGGTGAGGTTTCTACAGCAGCGTAAACAGTTTCTCGCAATGCACTCGACATACTCAGAGCTAGAGGACGACTGGTCGCCACGGTTCGAGCTATCAGACAGCGAGGCTCACCCCGAACACATATTCTGGGGGATGTCTCATCACAATGTGCATCAACTAAACGTCCGAGGACGTTCGCTCTACGGCATGGAACTGGACTGCCTCAGTGCCTACGCCGCCATGGGATCTGTTATCAACTACACGAGGCTCAATGAACGGCCAGTTGCTGCTCCGAGATGGGTGCTGTTCGATATGGGTAGAATCGTGAGATCATATTTTGACGCAGTAATCACATGCTCGATCCTCCGATGGTTGCAGCCCGGCGAGCTATGGTGGGGAACAGAGAGCGACGATCCCGACTCCGTTCGTGACTCGGTGGCCTTCCTGCTTGATCAGGCAGCGGATCACCGAGAACAGGTACTGTTGGTTCCTGAATTACTGCTGGCATCCGCCCAGGGCAAGGTGCCCGCGTTGGCTCACGGCATCGTTCGAGAGCGGGCTCAAACCATCAGCGCAGCTTGGTCCGACGGTTCAACCTTCGACCTAGCCCGCGGTGCAGTAGAGGTCGGTCTGTGGCTGTTGGATGCCGGCTGAGCTACGACTCGACGACTACCCGAAACGCGCGTTCTGCATCACCGTCCCATCGCCAATGGGCACGCCGTCGGGGTCACCATCGCACCCACGAGGCCGCTAATGTCCCATCAAGATCATCAGCCCGCTAGCACACGACGAGGCCCGTTACGCCAGGAGGCTCCCTAGTGCTGATTCGGCTTCGCCGCGTGTTAGCTGGTCGTGGAACTCTTGGTTGCGGTATGTGCGGATGCAGCCGTAGCAACTTGCGTTTGGGGCGCACCCGCAGTCCCTTACGATCCGGTGGGCGGCCTCCAGCAGTCGTTGCAGATTCTCGCTTACGCATTTCACGTGGCCGGCTCCGCCGGGGACCGTGTCGAAGATGACCATGGGTTTGCGGTCGTAGGATCTTGTGGGTCCCAGGACTCCGTCGACGTCGTCTGTGGGGACGCCAATGGCTGGGGTGGCGGCGAGCAGGGCGTATAGGGTGCTGCGGGCTTGTGGGTCGCTCATTGGGGTCATTAGGTCCAGTTCGATTACGTCGGTTAGATATTGGTGGCCGAGATGGCGCATTCGGAGCATTCCGCCGCATTCTCGTTGTGTGCCAGGCCTGGTGTGCGGCGCTGGGATCTTGGACTTGGTCCGGGCGATTGTGGGCGCGGTGTGGCCACAGGACAAGCAGGCTAGGAACCCCTTTTCTGCTGGGCCGGCGTTTATCGCTGTGATGCGTCCTTGTCTGCTGAATTGGGCTTGCACTTCGGATCGGCCCACTGATATCAGCTCGACACGGGGCAGGTCTTCTGCATAGTCGCTGAAGTAGAACTGTGAGCGGCCCGCCTTGGGTGGCTGAGCCTCGCCGGGCTGGTCCTTGCTGCGGCGGCCGATGAACCCGAACTGGGGAACGACGAACCGGCCGTCGGTGAGCGTTGTGCCGCATCCGTCGCATGGCTCGGTGAGTTCGCTACCGTCGTCGGCAGCGTCAATTCTGGTGCGGAACAGGCCGCAGGTCGTGCATTGGGCGTAGCGGTAGCCGACCAAGGCCTTGCCGGGGAGGATTCGCAGGCCGGTGGACTCCCAGATCGCCTTGTCTGCTACGAGCTTGGAGCCGGGTGCGTACTCGGTGATGCCCATGCGCAGGTCGCGGGAGAGATCCAGTCCGGCGGCGCTCCTGTCGCCGTCGCGTTGCACGTCGAGGGTGACGACGTCTACGGGAAAGCCGTACTTGGGCAGGACTACCCGTGTGGCGAGATAGTCAATGAGGCGTCTGCTGGCCAGAGTGCGTTTGACCTTGAGGAGCGCGGCTTGGCGTCGGGCCTGCGCTTCGGCCTTCTCGATGAGATTCTGATGGCGCAGTTCCTTGATCCGTTGTTCGGTCGCTTCTATCTCGGTGTCGAGCTCGGCGAGGTCGGTGCGGATCTCGTTGATGGCCCGTGCCAGCCAGCCGTAGTGCTCTCGGCTTGCGCCGGCCTCGTCGTCTATCAGGTCCTGCACCCACTGCCAGGTGCTGACTCCTAGCTCTTCAGCGACGCCTTCGGGGACGACGCGGGCGACAGCGGCGGCTAGGTCGCTGGGGTGGCTTTGCAGCCACTGTATGAAGTCGTCGACCGCGGCTGGGGTGTCGTCTTGGGCAATGAAGAAGGAGGCCACATCGTGGTGGGGCTCGCCGCCTCGGTCGGCGTGGCGGCGCTCATAGGCGGCGAAAGCGACGGCGTGGATGTGCCGCCGTGCTATCAAAGGGTTCCGCAGCGACAGAATCGGTACGCCGACATGGCCCTCGATCAGCCGCATCGGCTCGCGGAAGTGGTAGAGGTCGTGGCTGCGGCGGCGAGCGAATGTGACGACGAGCGCTGCGGCGGAGGCGCGTCGTCCGGCTCGGCCGGCGCGCTGAACGTAGTTCGCCGGCGACGGGGGAACGTTGCGCATCAGGACGGCCTTGACGTCGCCCAAGTCCACGCCGAGCTCGAAGGTGGTCGTGCAACTCAAGGCGTTGAGCTCGCTGTCTAGGAAGGCCTGCTGGAACTGTAGGGCACGGTTCGTCTCCAGTTGACCGGTGTGTTCTTCGGCTCTCATGCCCGAGGGGCTCAGTGTCGTGTAGAGGCTCCGGTAGTGCTCTGAGGTCGGGCGGCCTGTGCTCGGGGCTGGCTGCAGGTTCCCGTCGCAGCACCAGGTGGGACAGGCGCCGTTGACGCTGCGCCAGGCGATCTGACGGCACTTGTCGCACTCGTGGGCGGGGTGGGTCTTCGAGGCCGGGATCATGGTGATCCACTCCGGGTCGATCCTGAACACCGTGCCGCCGCGGCGGTCGGTCGTGGAGCGCAGCACCTTGTTCCAGGGGCTGTTCGCGTTGGTCAGCCAGCGCCAGATGCCGTCGAGGGTCTGTAGGGGATCTGCTGTTATGCCGCGGCGGGCGAATACCTTCGATAGGTACGAGGAGCGGCTGTTGCCGCCGCGTGCAGGCAGCCAGGCCATCACCTTGTTGGCCGGTCGCTCGGCGCGTGCTGCAGTGACGGTGTTGCGGGGGGCGAACGCCTGGTCGTAGATGTCCACCCCGTCGGGCAGGTGCACCGCGGCTTGGCGGCGCAGCGAGTCGAGCAGCATCGACGTAATGTCGATTGCTTCGCTGTGGCTGAAACCGAGATTGCTGAGCCCATCCGGCAGGGTGACTCCCCGTGGCACTGCGACGGTTATCTCCGCGAGGCCGACGCCGTCGAGGCTCTGGCGGCGGTCAGTGGCCAGAACCTCGGCCATCAGCCAGTTGCGCACCCGGGTGTCTTTGGATCTGGCGCTCTGGTCGGGGTCGATTACGAGACTGTCTTCTGCTAGGCGGCGTATTACGGGGACGAGATCCTCGAAGCGGAGGTCTTCACCGCGATGCTGCTGCAGCGCCTGCCAGATCAGGCGGCGTTGCACAGCTCGGGCGTATGTGCGGTCCAGGTAGGGCGCGAAGAACGCAGCGTCCTGGCGGCTGTCTGAGAAGGCCAGCAGTTTGCGGCCCTCGCCGATGCCGAGCATCCGGTCGGCGCGGGGAGGTTCAGCCGGCAGCGACTGGTAGAGAGCTGTGGCGATGACGGCGACGGGCGCGTCTTGGCCGCTGAAGAATCTCAGCACGATCTCTGCGGGGGTGCGGGCCGAGCAGGCGGGGCAGCGTCGCAGCGGCTGGCCTCTCTTCGGTCGTGCGTAGGTCACTGTGATCGACGCGTCTCGGTGGCCGCATCCGCAGGCCTTGTCGACCTCTTCGGAGAGGCTCGCGCACGAGGTGCATAGGCGTCTGCGGTCGATGTCGGCTGCGACGTCACCGTCCTCGACGACGGCTGCCTCGTCTTCGTCGTCGTCGGTTGTCTGGTCGTCCAACAGCAAGTACAGCAGGCTGCCCTTTCGTGGGGGAGCTTGGGTGACCACGATGTGGCCGTCTTCGTCAGGTTGCGCAGTGTTGCCGATCAGGAACCCCGCCGAGCAGCGGTTGCACACCCCGAACTCGAACATCTGCGAGTTTGTGCCCCGCTCTTCGCAGCCGGGGCAAGTCTTGTGGCGTTCGAGACGCAGTCGCGCCGCGCCGGTGGGATGTTTCGGGGACTTGCACAAGAAGGCACCCTCGAGGGCTCTGAGCATGTAGTGGTAGCGCGCCGCGACGAGGGGGGCGTTGTCGCCGTATGCGTTGGTGCACACGCTGAGCAGAGCGTCTAGCTCGCCGGCGCGGCCGGGGTCCGCGAACGCTGTGCCCGAAATCTCTGAGACGTCGACAGCGCCGGTTCTCAGCAGCCGGCGGAGTCTGAGAACGTGCTGCTCTGATCTGAGCGCCTCGATCAGCGTCAAGGTGTCGCTGATCGGCCGCGGTGCTGCCGTCTTTGGGATCATGGCGCTGGTTTCGTCGGGGATGCAACCCGATGCCAGTGCCTCCCTGAAGGCATGGAAGGCACCTCTGGGTGCCTGCCATGCGGGTGCGGGGATCGGCTCGGACTCCAAGGCGGGGGTCACGACGTCCCGGCGGCGCTCGTCGTGGCTGTGATATTCGACTAGCTCGCCGAAGAGGTCCGTCGCGTACTCGGCGATGCGTGGTGCGGCGCCGCTTCCCGTCCCGAGAGTCGCGGACGTGCCGATGAAGCGGAGACGGCCAGGTTTGCTCTCATTGACACGGTCCCGTACCCGCCTTAGGAGCATGGCGATCTCGGCACCCTTAGCGCCGCTGTAGCTGTGCATCTCGTCGAGCACCACGAAGCGCCAATGATGTCCGGTCGGGCCGTCGAAGAACGTCGTATCCGCCGGGCGCAACAGGAGGTATTCGAGCATCGCGTAGTTGGTGAGAAGCACATGCGGCGGGGTTTCGCGCATCTGGTCTCGTGAGACGAGTTCGCCGGGGTCCGGGTCTGCACCGAATCGAACCCGGTGGTCCTGCTCTCCGTCCCGGCGGCGTTCCGGGGTGGCGCCGGTGTAGCGGCCGTATGTGATCTCGGGGAACGGTTTGAGCAGGCCGCGGATGCGGTTCATCTGGTCGTTGGCTAGCGCGTTCATCGGGTACAACAGCAATGCCCGGACCCCGGGTTCTGCGAGTGTGCCGGAGTCGGCTTCTCGCAGCAGGCGGTCCAATATCGGCAGAAGATAGCACTCGGTCTTGCCTGAGCCAGTGCCGGTCGCAATCACGAGGTTGCGTCCGTCGGCGGCTTTGCGAAGCGCAGCCTCCTGGTGTTGGTACAGCGGCCGACCCGGTGGCAGCACTTCGGGGTCGATGTCGAGAACGCGCCGGTGCAGCAACTCCTCCAATGCCAGCGACTTCAGCGAGTGGCCCTTCTGGTAGGCGGAAGCGGCCTGCAGGAACGGCCCGCGGTCGATTTGGAACCGGTTGTCGAGAGCGTCATGCAGTTCGGCTCGGATTCGGTCGTCGGCCGGTGCGTAACGCGCCTTGAGATAGCGCAGGTACGAACGGCCGATGAGACGGGAGGCCGCGATCGGGTCAAGGACTCCCGGCGTGTCAGTGTCTGAGCGTTCGTTCATCGCGGATGCGTCCTCAATTGTGGGTTCCAGCGCGTAGCGCTGCCGCTGTCAACAGGCTGCGTGTCGTCAACAGCGGCGCGATCTCCGCTGCCTTGAGTAGGGCGTTAGTGGCCGCGTCCAGATCGGCTCGGCTCGCGAACTCGTCGGTGATCTGGAACGCCGCTGTTAGCAGCCTCGCTGGGAACCTGTGCCAGCCGGGGCTTTGCGGGCCGGGGCTCAAGTCGTCGATCTGCTGACGCTGAAGCTGGCTGAGGCGCTGTGTGTAGGTGGTGACTCGGGCGTGAGCGGCCATCCACTCATTTAACTCTGCGCGGTCCGGCCAGCTTCGCTGAAGCATCTCGATCGCTGCGATCGTGTATCCACCGAACTGCAGCGGCAGCGAACCCATCGGCGGCAGGGCATCGGCAAGCGCCTTGAGCCTGGACGGCTCCATTTCGTCCAGCGGCTCGCTCACCGGCTGTGATGGCTGCGTCGGGCCATCAGAGCCGGGGGCAGGGACCCAGCCAGCGAATCGCTCCCAGCGAGCCGCTCCGTCGTCGTCGCACACGCCGTCGAACACAGCCGCGGCCACCGGCGCAGCCTCCCAAAGAACCTCCAGGATCTCAGGGTCCGCTCTGCGGAGGTTCGCTACGGGGGCGACCGCGAGCTCGAGCGTCAACAGGGAGTTCCGCGGCAGGGACCACACCAAGTCCTCGACAAGCATCTCGGGCAGCAGCCCGTCAACTGCCAGCGCGAACTGGATCAGCATGCCCAGAGGGTCCGCAAGGGTCGTGGGGCCACACGAGGCTGCGATGGATCGCTGCAGTTCGGTGCGCGCAACTGTCACGCTGCGGCTGTCGACTTGCCGGGCGCGCCGGTGTCCCGAGACGGCCAGTTCCAGCGCTTCAACACCGACAGCAGGCCGCAGCGCTGCGAGTCGGGCCTGCTCGTCCATGGCAGAGCCAACTGTGACAGCTACGGTGTCAGCATCCCCGAGCGAGGGACGCTGAGGTGGGGCCCAGTCGTCACGCAACGCGATCTGCGCCAAATAAGGGCCCGGCGGTGCGTCCAGGACGCAGTCAAAGGACCCGTCGGTGTCGTCTGGCACTTCAGCACAGACCGGGGCTTCCCAAAGACGGTGCTGTGACCAGAGCCTCAACTGGCGTCCGCGGAAGCGCCTGTTCGACGTCCATTGTGCGTTCAGAAGCACCTGGCAAGCCTCGGCGTCGGGAAGGACCTCGACCTGGAAGTCTGTGACCTGATGGTGTGCGTCAATGACAGCTGCCCGCGCGCTGGTGTCGTCGGCTCGAAGCGTCAGGCTCATCGTCGCCAGTCCCGAAGCAACAGCGGTGTCGCGGAACTGCGACAGAGCGAACGCCCATCGTCCCTGCTCCCCGGCGGCTGGGGACGAGTCGGCTTGTTGGAGCGGAGCCCGTCCGTGCAACTCCAAGATCACGCTGGCGGGACGGCCGCAGCGCACTAGCAGCGATTCCGCTTCGCCGGACTCGATTTCGTCCAACCCGATCCGCTGCGGTTCCCCACTGAGCATGGGCGGTGAGCCGCCGCGGCGGGTCACCGCCCACGACAGCCTCGGAATCGTGACCGTCAAAGGCACACCGTCCGCCGAAATTTCGACGCTGTCGCAGCCTGGAGCGAACACGGCTTCCACAATGCGCCCGCTACTTCCGTCGGAATGCGTCAGGACGCAGTCGGCGCTCAGTGTCGCCTCCACAGCCTCGTCTGGGCCAACAATGCGGTCGGGCAACCCCACACGAAGACCTCGTACGACAGCCAAGTGCTGACGCAGATCGCTTCCCAAGGGACCGACGATCTCGACGGCGCCCCAAAAGGCGCCACGATCGGGGAGGCTCTGCGACATGTCGCGGCCCTGCGGGCAGCGAGGCAGGGACTTGAGAAGCGCTGTCGCTGGAGGGCCGATCTCATCGTTGCGGCGCCATCGGACCCGCCATCCTGAATCTGGCGTGCCGTCTGGTACCGCCACCAAGGGCGCTTCGGCGTACACGGGACAGCCGAGAGGGCCGGTCACACCGACGACAGGGCAAGACGTGATCTCAGGCCCCACCGGAGGACTCGACACCGGCAGCCGCGCCTCTGCAGCCCCGCTCGTACTTCGGGTGCGGAGCCTGACCGCGGTGGCCTCAGATACGTCGACACTCAACAGCCTCCAGCCGTTCCACGGTTCAAAACGGGCCGGCAGTTCCTCAGCCAGCGGGACCGGTGTGCCGTCGTCGCAGAGAATCTCTACATCTGCCGCGGCGAGTATCAACGCACGAGTGCCCTTGAGCCGGCGTTGTTCTCGTGTGAGCCGCCCGGCCGCGTCGAACACGTAAGCGGCTACGTCTGGATGTCCCTCGAAACGCGCCCTGAAATCGGCGGCGGTTGATCGCAGCGCTACGCCCCACCCCCGGGACGGAGCGAGGGACACCTCACGGGCATCGCGCCGCAACGCTTTGAAGCGGCTCGCTGGGTTCCCGGTGAGGAGCCATTCACCGCCACTGTCAGCAGGGGGCAGCACAAGGTACGGCCCGTTGCAGGAGTATGGGTCAATGCGGATTTGCGGGCGGGGCGAGCCGCAGCCTCGTGCTGTCGTGCCCAAGGAGCCGCCATCGAGCAGGGCCTGCATCAGGTAGCTGGGCAACCCGGCGTCCTCGGCCATCTCAACGACTGACGCTCTGGCGGTGTCAGCGCCGACCGCGTCGACGTCGAGTACCGCCGCGATCATGCGCTGCACAAGATCCAAGGCGAAGCCCCCGCCGTAGACGAAGAAGCGTTGCAGCGGCTGAGCGACATGGGATTTACGCACCGTGGAGCGCAGCACGCTGTCGAGCAACTCAGCGGCGTGCTGTACGCCGTTTCGCATGTTGGATAGCACCAACGACGCCGCTTCGTGGGCGCAGGTCGCCGGGATGCCGCCGTGCAGCAGGATCGGGGTGACGTAACGGAGCCAGCGTCCCGCTTCTGGGATCTCGGTGAAGTCCTCAATCCCCAGCTCGCGGACTGCTGCCTCGAATGCCTCTCCAATGTTGGCGCGGTCCTTGGGGGTGGTCCCTTCGAGGGGCTCGATGTTGGGCCAGAACGTCCCCTCGTCATAGCAGCGGCCGCCCTCGCCGACTAGGAACACCGCTGTGACAGCCGGATAGTGCCGCAGCCGCGAGTAATCGCCTGCCTTGGTGGCTCCGATGAACACCCACTTCGCCCTTGGGAAGACGCTTCCCGATGGCGACAGGTCAAGCTCCCCGACTAGGCGACGACTGATCAACAGCTCGCGGAGGCGCTGCTCGGTATCCATAGGGTTCGTGGGGTCCCAACCCTTAGAGACGGCGTTCTCGCTCGACGCGCCAATTGTGCTGGGTCTTGGTGCGATCATGGGTGCTGCTGTTGGGGCAGATGGCGCGGAGCGCTGGCGGTTCTGGCTCTCCGAAGGCCGCGTTCTGCTCTGAGACAATCAGCCAACGGTCCTAGCAATCGACGTCGAAGACGCACGTCTCGACATTACAACTCCGCGCAAAGCGCTCTGGTGCCTCGTCATCTCGGGAAGTCCTGCAACCCACGGAGTGTCGCGGTTCCACGATGGGGCGTTCGAGCAGGCGACTGGACGACTCTGCTCCAGGTCACCGCATTGAAGGCCGACGATGACTGCGTCGGCAACCCGATGTGGAGGGTCATCTATCAGCGCGGCCCGAAGCAGTTGGGGGGTGACGTATCGGGTGACGTATCGGACAATCGGTGCGCTGCGGGCACTAGCCCGTGGAAGCGAAGCCCGGTACCTCTCCGGATGGTGAGTGGCTGGATTTCGCGCGTCTCGAGCAGTGTCGGCTCGCCGTAGCATCCGTCGCGCCATTGCAGCCGGTGCCGACGGTCGCGCTCGCCTGCGAATGCGTTGTCGACGGCCGTTTCCAGGCGGTCAAAGGGACAGGGTCGCCCCACGAAAAAACTCACCGCGCTCAGTGGCCCGGTGGGTCGCAGCTTCGAGAGGGCCGATCCTGCCGGTCGCATCCAACACGGCGGCACCCAGCACGCGAGCGAGGAAGTAGGCGCTGACGGTATCATCGAAGGAGAACCGGGGTCTGGCGCCGCGGCCAGTCTGATAGTCGTGTTTGGCGGGGTTCGCGGCGGCGTCGGCGAATTGGGCGATGGCGTCGGCCAGATCTGCGCCGAGCATCTTCTTCGCGTGGGCTGTTCTGGCGAGGCTGCCGAGGGGTTTCTTGCCGTAGACATGTCTCTTGGGGCCTGCTCGAAATATGTCCTTGATACAGCCCTCCAGACAGCCGCCCGCCGTCTGCACGACGGATCGAGCGAACTCCGGCTGCTCCCATGCTCTGGCCAGGTACGCCGGGATGTACCGCAGACCGCGCAGGATTCCTTCGAACTCGTAGTCGAACGGGTATACGTAGCGGCGGTTCTCGCCGTCCCAGATGGCGGTGTGCATTCCCGGGCCCGGTATCTCGGCGTCCGCCTCGGCCAGCATATCGAACGCCTTCCCGGCGAACGGCTCGCCCCGGTGCAACACCGCGACCGCTTCTCGAATCCGCGGGGCGACGTCTCCCAGCCACACCTCAGCGAGGGCCTCCAGCTGCGGGTCGGGCGGCAGCTCCGCGGGAGTCCCATAGAGCTCGGGCCAAGGGCAGTCCGCCATCACTCTCCGCGATGAGGCGCGGTCGGGCAGCATCGGGCGGATGATCCGCTCTACGCCGCGCAAGCGCTCGATCGTGCCCGCCAGTTTGGCGATCCTCGCCACGCGGCGATCGCATTCCTCCTCCTCCACCCCATCACAGATCCTCAGGTAGTGGAACTGCACCTCGCTGCAGGCCGCCTCATGCCGAACAGCCAGCTCCCATGCGGTGAACTGGTGCTCCGGTCCGCCGAACTCGCCCACCCATGTGTCGCCATTTCTCTGCACGCTGGCCTGAGCGCTGGTGTAGAACCTCCCGGGCGAAGACCACCAAAAGGGTAGCTCATCTGGCTGGGCCTCTCTGCGCCTGACGCGCATGCCCAGCATCTCCCGTGTACGCGCCACGAGAGACCTGAGAGCCGTCCTCGCCGTCATGATGCGCCCATGGTGCCACGTAGTTGGGCGGGTGAGCGCACAATCCGCTAGGGCGCTGATCGCGACCCGGCAGGTCGCCTGGCTGTCGACTGTCTATCCATCCGATACGGATCAATCAATGTAACAACAATATCTTCCATGTGAGTTGCTTGATGGTTCGTCGAGCAGACGTCAAGGGAGAACCGGCCCGAAGGGCGGCGCCTCCCGGTTTACACGGTGACCGGAGCGTTCGCGTAAAGGTCCGAACTGGGCGTGTGGTGCACATAATCGAAGTACAAGCACCGACTCCCACAGACATCGACCTGGTGTGCAGCAGGCTCTCGGACTTCTTCGCCCACAACGCGCCGTCGCGTTGACGCCTGTTGGGCATCCGCACTGTCCTCGGCTTGCACCGTCACAACTGGGGGCGGAAGGCTATCGCGCGGGGCCAGCGTATGTGAGCAGTTCGGCGACGTTCAGCGGGACGCTGGTCTGGGCGGGGTGCAGGGACATATTCTTGAATGGTTCGACCAAGTAGTGCACCTCCGGCTCGGCGTCGGGGTCCTCGGGGACCGATACGACCGCTAGGCGCCAGCGCTCGCTGTTGTTGTGGGCCTTGCCGACCTGGCGGCGGCTTACGCTGATCTGCTCAGTTTGGGGCAGGTGGCCCTTGACCTCGATGAAGTAGCAGACCCCGGTGGCTGGGTCGGTTGAGAGCACGTCGTAGCCGGGGTTGGAGTGGTGCTGTTCCTCGGGGATCCGGCCCAGCTTCCGCTCGGCCTTCATCACGGCCGCCACGGCACGGCGGTCGGTCGCAGCCTTGATGGCTGGATCGACAGATCTGTCCGGCTGGCCGGTCAGCTTGTCGAGCAACCCCTGGGGCACGACCACTGCGGCCGCGACGATCGTGGGCGGGCTGTTGTGCAGGTTGTCCTCCTGGGCAAGCTCCAGGCGGCGGCGGGTGAGGCGGGCCTGCAGTTCGTCGGCTCGGGACCGGGCCTTGCCTGAGTTGAGGCGAGGCTTCTTGCCTCTAATCTCCTGGGCCTTGATCTCTTCAGTGCGTTGATCCCAGTAGCGGATCTCCGACTCCAGGCGTTCCCGCACCGCATCCCAGACTCTCGCTACGCGGGCATGGGTGATCGCGGCGACCTCGTCGAAGTGCGGTCCGGCCAGATGCTCGATGGCCCAGGACCGGGCGGTGTCCTCAGCGGTTCGGCCGGCCCAGTCAAAATCGAGGCACCCGTCAAGCAGGGCGTGTTGCTCGTCGGTCAGGGATGCGTAGTTGAGGTAGGGCTCGTCGCCGGGGTCGCGGGCGTTTCCGTGCCGGTCGATCTCCACGTATTGGAACCGCCGCGATACCACCTGACGGGTGCCGTGAACTTCGCGCCCGTCGGTGATGGTGTGGTCCAGGTATACGAGCAGGCGTAGATCAGTTGACGGGTCGTCCTCGTCAACCAGCACCGCGCCGCGCTGCAGCGTCCCACCGAACTCCGCCATCACTTTGTTCACCACTGCCGTTAGCAGCGGCGTGCCTGGCGAGATCAGATCGGCCCGCACCGACGCGCCCGACGTGGCTTCGCCTGCACGGCTGGGTTGGATGTGGGCCTTGTCGAAGGTCACCCGCTGGTAGCGGTCGTGCACCGGCCCGAGATCGGACTCGGCGTGGGCTCGAACCGCAGCCGGAACCCGGGTGATCTCGAAGCGGCCACACTCGCGGCTCGTGATCCGCCCGCCGTACATGCGCAGGGCCTCGGTGAAGAACGACTCCACGAACCAGGGCTGCAGCCGGCGGGCCCGGGCGATCTCCATGTCGCGGCGAATCTTGTCGTTGGCCGCGGGATCGGCCAGACCGGCCACCAGCGCCCGCTCGTCGAGGACATCCTTCATCTGCCGTCCGATGTCGTCGTCGATCACCTCGTCCATCCACGCGACGTGGGCGGGATCCCCTTCGGAGGCGATGGCGCGCATTAGCAGGTCTCGCAACGACGTGTTGATCTGCGCGTCGCCCAGCACGTCGTACACCTGATCCCCGTACACGCCGCGCTGCTCCTCGATCTTGGCGAACAGCCTCTCGAACACCTTGCCCTCACGGGTCTCGTAGGCGACGAGGTTCCACAGATGGCACGGACGCTGCTGGCCGATGCGGTGGACCCGCCCGAAGCGCTGCTCGATGCGGTTGGGGTTCCAGGGCAGGTCGTAGTTGACCACCATGTTGGCCACCTGGAGGTTGACGCCCTCGCCCGCGGCGTCGGTGGCCACCAGCACCCGCGCCGTCGGGTCGACCCGGAACCGGTCCTGGATGTCGCGACGGTCGTGGCGCTTGATGCTGCCGTGGATCCTGACCACCGCCTCCGGCCGCCCCATCTCGGCCTCGATCCGGTCGGCCACATAGTCGAGGGTGTCCTTGTGTTCAGAGAACACGATCAGCTTGCGGACCGGCTCAGGTCCGCCATTCGCCTCCAGGCCGGCGTCCAGTGAGCCCGAGAGCGCCGGCGCCGCGAAGGTGTCGGAGCGCAGCAGATCGCGCAACTTGAGCCACTTGGTGTCGACGCCGCTGCGGCGCACGTCATCGGCCAGCCGCACCAGCTCCTTGAGCTCCGCTACCTCTGCCTCCAGCTCCTCGGCGGTGCCGGCCGCAGTTGCGGCGTCAATCACGATGTCCTCAAGGTCCTCGCGCTCGGCGTCGCCGTAGTCGTCGAAATCGAAGTCGTCCAGGTCGGCGATCTTCACTCCCTTGGGCAAGTCGATGACCGCCACCGGATGGCCCGAAGCGGCAAGGCGACGAAGCTCCGCCGCTTGCTCGGCCAGGCGGTCTCTCCGACGGCGCAGCGAGTGGTAGATCGCAGCCGGCGACGAGGCCAAGCGGCGCTGGAGGCCCGCCAGCGCGAAGCCGACGATGATCCCGCGGCTCTTGTCGCCCTCCTCGCGCATCCGCGCCGCCCGGTTCATGCCTTCGCTCACGTACCGGGTGACCGCCTCGTACAGCTCGGCCTCGGGTCCGGACAATTCGAAGTTCAGGCTCTCGGCGTGGCGCTGGGGAAATAGGCGCTTGCCTTCGAAGGTGCGCAAGTTCTCCTTCACCAGCCGCCGCATCACGTCGCTGACGTCGGGCATGGACGGGCCGCCGCCGTCGGCGTCCGAGCCGCTGCCGGCCCTCAGCCGGCCCGCGAAACGCTCCGGGTCGATCAGGGTCATGAAGGCGAGAAAGTCCTCGTTCTTGCCGTTGTGGGGCGTGGCCGTCAACAGCAGCAGATGCCGGGTGCACTCACGCAGCGTCTCCCCTAGCACGAACCTCTTGGTGCGGCGAAGCTCGTCGCCGTATCGGTGCGCCGACATCTTGTGGGCCTCGTCCACGATCACCAGGTCCCAGTCCGACGCCTGGACCTTCGCCATCAACTCCTCGGAGCGAGACATCTGGTCCACCCGAGCGATCAGCAAGTTCTTCTCGGTGAACGGGTTGCCCGTGCGCGAGGCCTCCACCGCAGCCCGCGACATCAACTCGAACGACAGGCCGAACTTGTCCCACAGCTCGTCCTGCCACTGCTCCACGAGGCTCCCCGGCGCGACGATCAAGCAGCGGGCCACATCGCCGCGCAGCACCAGCTCCCGGATCAACAGTCCCGACATGATCGTCTTGCCCGCGCCGGGGTCATCAGCCAGCAAGAACCGCAGCGGGCGCTTGGTCAGCAGCCGGTTGTACACAGCGTCGATCTGGTGCGGGTAAGGATCGATGTTGGACGTGTCCACCGCCGCGAACGGGTCGGCCAGATGAGCCTGCTTCATGCGGCGAGCCTCCGACGCGAGACGGAACATGACGCCGTCAGCATCAAAGCTCCACCGCCGTTCCGACACTTCAGCCAGCCCAGCCAGATCGTCCACCAAGACGATCCGCTCGCCCAGCCGCCCCTCCGAGGTCCGATAGGTGAGAGTCGCCGAAGTGGAGCCGTGCATCTCCACGGCCACCACCGTCACATTGGTGTCGGCCACTACCCCCGACAGCCGCATCCCCGCGGTCAGATCACCGAACTCCAGCGTCACGACGCTGAGCCCCCGATCTGAGTCCGACTACGCATGGCTGTGTGCTCCTGGCCGCCGAAGCAGCGATTCGACCTGACGGCAGGGTACGCGGCCGGTGCGACACCACCGTGCCAATTCCGATGCCGGAGTCGGCGAGTCGTCAACCGCCGATTCATGACGAGGGCACCATCTGCCTGCCCATCAACCCCGAGATGGGACACGCCTCGGTATGGAAGCTGCTGCCTCACTACATGGATGCCCAGGACGCCGGCTCCCATCGCTCCGAATTGCGAACTGTGTCGTGGCGCTGTGACAGACTCGCCCGCCGCGATGCAAACCCACATGAAGGAGCAGTGGTGAAAATCTCAGCGATTCTCAACAACATTGAGCTTGAGCAGTTCGCCCTACCAGAGTTTCAGCGCGGATATGTGTGGGGACGCGAGAACGTCCGAGGCCTCTTTGATTCGCTGTACCGGCGCTATCCCGTCGGAGGGTTCCTGGTATGGACGACACAGCCCGAGGCCGAGACAGTGCGCGGCGACTCAAACCCAACAGGAGCGGCAGTGAAGCTGCTCTTGGACGGCCAACAGCGCGCGACTTCGCTGTACGGGGTGATGCGGGGAGAGGCGCCCCAGTTCTTCCAGGGCAACGAGAGGGCGTTCACCGACCTCTACTTCGACGTGCGCACCCAGACGTTCGAGTTCTACGGGCCTGTGAAGATGCGCGACGACCCCCTCTGGGTCTCTGTCACCGACTTGTTCAAATCCGAGTTGGAGGATGTCGTGACGCGAGTAGCCGGCCACGCCGGGGACCTAAGGGTCGTCCTCGAATACCAAACGCGGCTGATGAAGGTCCTAGGAGACTGTTGAGTAAGTCCCAAATTGCCAGTTTCGTGGTCACAAAACCCCAGGTCAGAGGCTTGTGGGTTGGCCGAAATCGGCATTGCTCAACAGTCTCCTAGGCATCGGCGACGTCGATCTCCACATTGAGGAGATCAGTGGCGACGGCCGCAGCATCGACGAGGTAGTCGAGATCTTCAATCGAGTCAACTCGGGCGGCACCAAGCTGTCCTCGGCCGATCTCGCCCTCGCTCGCCTATGTGCCCACTCTCCTCAGGCCCGCAACGAACTGCGAGAACTGCTCGCCGATTGGGCAGGAACCGGCTTCTACTTCAAGCAGGAGTGGTTACTGCGGTGCGCGACGGTCGTCGCCACCAACCAAGCCTCGTTCAGCGCATTACGCGACGTCTCCCCTTCCGATTTCTCGGTCGCTCTCAAGAGGGGCGCGAACGGCGTCGACTTCCTCCTCAATCTCCTGAACAGCCGACTCGGCATCGATCACGATCGAGTCCTCGCCAGCAGCTACGCGCTTGTCGCCCTCGCCCGGCTCGTCTCGGATCGAGGTGGCGTCATCGACAACGTCGAGGATCAACAGCGCATCCTGTTCTGGTATGTGCACTGCTTCTTATGGGGGCGCTACAGCGGACAGGTCGAGACCCGCATCCGGCGAGATCTCGTAGCCCTAGAGTCTGGTGGCATCGATGGCCTCATCGAGGAGCTGACCCAGTGGCGCGGCAGCCTCGAGGTCAGGCCCGATGACTTCTCCAGTTGGAGCGTCGGTGCCCGGTTCTACCCACTGCTGTACATCCTCACCCGGGTCACCGGCGCCAGAGACCTGCAGAACGGTCTTCGCCTATCACACGGCATGCACGGACACCTCGGCAAACTTCACGTACACCACATCTTTCCCAAGAAGCGGCTGTATGACGCCGAATATACCCGATCCCAAGTCAACGCCCTAGCGAACTTCTGTCTGCTGACCGCAGGCTCCAACTGGAATATCGGCGCTGCCGACCCCGCCGAGTATTTTGTGGCTGCGGAGAAGGCGAACCCGGGTGTCCTCAAGTCTCAATGGATCCCCCAGGACGAGGCGCTGTGGTCGATAGATCGCTATCCCGAGTTCCTCGCTGCACGCCGTGATCTGTTGGCCGCTGCAGCCAACCAAGTGCTGGACACCCTTCGCGACGGCCGCCAGTCACCGCACACCGAGACGCCGGTACCCCCTATGTCCATTCCCGCACGCATGGAGGCGTTCGAGGAGCCGGAGAGTCTCGACGACGAAGACGACTCCGAAATCGTCACGGTGCTTGCGCTCGCAAGCGACCTCGGCATCGCATCTCCGGAACCACACCACGAGATCTGTGACGACGAGACCGGCGAAGTGCTCGCCACCGTCGACATCGCCTGGCCAGAAGGCATCCAGCCGGGACGCACTGAACCGGTAGCGCTACTGGTGGCCCCCGATCCCGAGACCGAAGCACACCTGGGCGAACGTGGATACCGGTTCTTCACGTCGTTACGCAAGCTCGTGTGGCACCTCGAAGAACTTCTCGGCGTCGACATCGACGGAGACCAGATCATTGGAGAGGTCGAGCAAGACGCTTAGGGGCGTCACCGCCCACCGGTTCCTCATGTCCCGCACGGCGGGCGTTCCACCGGCTGCTCCAGGCCTCCGGTCGATGAGCGGGATCGGTCGACTCACCGGCTAGGAGACTGTTGAGTAATCCGGTTCGGGGTGCTCGCGTTCGTTGGGCGGGTGTGCGAGAATTGTAGGTATGCAGGGTACTGAGAAGCCGGATCGGGAGTTGTTGGACGTGTTGGGCTTGTGCGGGGGTCTGGTGCGGGTGGGGTCGGTTTACCGGTTCTTGGCCGAGAACCGTCTGAGGCTGTTTCCTGACGGGTTGTTCGCTGACTTGTTCGGGGGTCGGGGCCGGCCGTCGGTGCCGGGTTCGGTGGTGGCGACGGTGCTGGTGTTGCAGGCGCTGGAGGGGTGCTCTGACCGTGAGGCTGTTGAGCGGCTGCGGTGTGATCTGCGCTGGAAGGCCGCTGCGGGCCTGTCGGTGGACGATGCGGGGTTCCATTACAGCGTGTTGTCGCTGTGGCGGCACAGGCTGCGCGTCAGCGGCCGCCCGCAGCGGGTCTTTGACGCGGTGCGGGATCTGGCGGGGTCCTGCGGGGCGCTGGCGGGGAGCCGGCGGCGGGCGTTGGACTCCACGGTGCTGTATGACGCGGTGGCGACGCAGGACACCTACACGATGATCGCCGCGCAGATACGGCGCTGTCGGCGGTTGATCGCTGAGACGGCGGGCCTGGAGTTGATGCTCGACTATGGCCTGGGGGCCAAGCCGTCATGTGACTGGTCTGACCCCGGGGAGCGGGCCTGGCTCATAGACGAGCTGGTCACAGACGCCTGCGCGGTGCTCGCTGAGACGGCGGGCCTCGAACTCACAGACGAACAGGCCGACGCGGCGGCGCTGCTGGCCGCGGTGGCCGGCCAAGACGTCGAGGCCGACCCCAGGGTGCCGGGGCGCCGGCGCATCGCGCGCCGCACAGCCGCGGGCCGGGTGATCTCCACCGTGGACCCCGAGTCCCGCCACGCACACAAGACCCGCTCTGTGCGCCGCGACGGCTACAAGGCCCACATCGTCGCAGAGCCCGACACCGGCATCATCACCGCCGCAGAGCTCACCGCAGCCGACGCCTCCGACGCCAGAGTCGGCGCCCGGCTCCTCAACACCGACCCCACCCACCACACCGGCAGCGACCACACCGACACCGGCCACGACCACACCGGCAGCGGCCACACCGACACCGGCCACGACCACACCGGCAGCGGCCACGGCGACACCGACACCGGCGACACCGACACCGGCGACACCGACACCGGCGACACCGACACCGACACCGACGACACCGACACCGACGACACCGACACCGACGACACCGACACCGACGACACCGACACCGACGACACCGACACCGACGACACCGACACCGACGACACCGACGACACCGACACCGACGACACCGACACCGACACCACCGACACCGGCGACACCGACACCGGCGACACCGACACCGGCGACGATGTGGGCTGGTTGGTGCTGGCGGACTCCGCGTACGCGTCGGGCGAGGCGCTCGAGTCGTTCACAGACGCCGGATGGGACACCGCCATCAAGCCCATCGAGCGCCGCCCGCCGATAGCGGGGGGCTTCACCCGAGAGGACTTCGGCATCGACACCGACGCGCAGACCGTGACCTGCCCCGCCGGGCACACCAGGCCCGTCACGTCGGGCGCGGCCCGTTTCGGCAGGCTCTGCGACGGCTGCCCGCTCAGAGCGCGCTGCACCACCTCACAGCGGGGCCGCAGCGTCGCCGTGGACGCCCACGAGGCCCACCGCCGCGCCAACAAGGCCCGCTGGCGGCAGCCGCTGACCCAGGCCGCCTACCGCCGGCACCGGCCCATGGTCGAACGCTCCATCGCCTGGCTCGCACGGGGCAAAGCCAGACGCGTCCCCTACCGCGGCGTCGCCGCCAACCACCTGTGGCTCACCAACAGAGCCGCCGCCGTCAACCTCGTTCGCCTCGCCAACCTCGGCGTCGCCCACAACGGCACCGGATTCGCCCTCCCCGCCGCCGGCTGACCCCCACCGGCGCCGCGCCCGCGCCCGGCCACACCCGCCCAAGCCGCGACAAGCCGACACCACACCAACACCGGCGCAACCGCCCGAACCACCACCCCCGACCCGACAGCCAACAACCCAGTTGCTCAACAGTCTCCTAGGTGGTGACAAGGAAGCGAGTCGGACGCCTCGGCGAAGCTGGCCGACAGCCATCCAAGGGGTGTCATACCCGCTCGTACGGGCTGTCGGCACTGAGCCGACCATTTCAGGGTGGCCTTGGCGCCGTTGAGCAGAATGCGACATCGCGCGCCCTGTAGGGGTCATGGACCGAGCAGCGCGGCGGGCAAGACCGCGATCCCGTCGCGGTCGCGGTAGGCGTGTCGGCCGGTGGTGACGATCATCGCGGCCGCGAGGTCGGACCCCAGGCGCTCGGCAGGCCATCGCAGATGGCCGGAGTCTTCGCGGTTCGGGGTGGTGGCCACCTTGACCTCGATGGCATGCAGGCGCCGGTCCTTCTCGACGATCAGGTCGATCTCGCGGTCCTCGTTCCATGTTCGCAGATGTCCCACGGAGGCTCCGGCGGCCTGACCGTCGACCCGCACGTCCAAGGTGATCAGCGACTCGAAGAACGCTCCGAGCAGCGGCCCCGCACCGAGCCCCCGTGGCGCGGTCCGACTGCCGCTCACCATCTCCGAGGCGGTGGCACCGATCAGATGCGCCGCCAGAGCGGGGTCCGTGAGATGGTGTTTGGGGCCGCGCTTGAGTCGGCATCAGGGATTGCCCAGCGGCCACCACGCCGGCAGCGGGTCGATCGACCGCATCGCCTCGTGCAGGTCGCGGTAGACGGTGGTGGTGCTCTTGACCAGCTTGGCGGACTCGCCGCCGGCGGCCGCGTCCCTGATCGCCTCTTAGGTGCTGTGGTGGAGGTGGCCGCGGCGTAGGCGCTCAGCCGGCGGCGCACAATCCCGGGACGCCTGGCCCGGTGGCCCATCAGGGGCCGGTTGCGGCGGTTGAGGGGCTTCCTAGTCGGGGACGGCTAGCGAGCAACCCCTCGCGCCGCCCTCAGCGACTCCCAGCCACAGGCAGCCGTACAATGGGGGCATGGACCGCAGGCCGCTGCTGCTGAGGCCCGTGTCGATTCCCGACGACATGGAGGACCGGTCGCTGCCCAAAGCCAGCGGCAGGGTCACCCTGCCGCGCCATGTCGCTTGGAGCTTTCCCTACGAGTACGACCTCGACAGGCGAAAGCAGCTGCGGGCTTGCTATGAGCGAGTGATGACGGAGGGCCTCGACGACGACGTGCGCTTCTACATCGACCTCGACACGCTCCTGGAGGTGTGGGACGAGCTGTGGCTGTCGCCGCACGTGCGCGAGGCTTGGAGCGCCTGGCTGCGCGGCCGCGGCCTCATCGACTAGCCGAGCGGTGCTGAGCGACCTGCAGCGCCGGGTGCGTGGCATTGTCGCCGGCTTGCCCGAGGGCGCTGCGGTGGCCCTCGCCGGCGGCGGGGCGCTGATCGTCACGGGGGTGGTGCGCCGCGGCACCGACGATCTCGACTTCTTCGCTGCGCACCCTCAGCCGGTAGCGCCCGTGCTCGAAGCTATGGAGACAGGACTGGAGGAGGCGGGGCTGCGGGTCACCCGGCTGCGGGCCTCAGACACCTACGCGCGCCTGCTGGTCGAGTCTGACACCGACGCCACCTACGTCGATGTTGTGAGCTTCCCCCCGAATCGTGGAGGGTTGGTTAGGCTGCGTTGGCTAGTTCGTAGTCTATTGGGCTGGTCATGTTGTTGGTGGAGTGGAGCCGTTTTCTGTTGTACCAGGTGTCGATCCATGCGGCGATGTCTTGTCGGGCCTGGTCGCGGGTGTGCCAGCGGCGGCGTGATATCAGTTCGTGCTGGAGGGTCGAGAAGAACGATTCGGCGGCGGCGTTGTCGAGCGCGCAGCCGACGCGTCCCATGGATTGGGTGATCTTGAGCTTGGCGCAGGCCGCCGCGAACGCGTCGGAGGTGTATTGAGAGCCCTTGTCGGTGTGGAAGATCACCCCGGCGACGGTGCTGCCGCGCACCGCGGCGGCCATGTTGAGCGCGTCTGTGGCCAGCTGCGCGGTGGGGTGGCGGTCGGACTGCGCGAAGCCCAGCATGCGCCTGGAGAACAGGTCCTCGACGGTGGCGAGGAACACTGGCCCCTCGGCGGTGTTCACCTGTTTGAAGTCGCCGACCCACTTCTCGTTGACGCCGTCGGCGGTGAAGTCCCGCCGCAGCAGGTCCGGGACCGGCTCGGCGCGCTTGTCGGGTCGGGTCAGCCCCTTGCGCCGCTTGGGCGCGCGGCCCTGGAGGCCCTGGCGGGCCATGGACGCCTCGACGGTCTTCTTGGACGCCTTGCGGCCCGACCGGTGCAGCTCGGCGCGCACCCGGGGCGAGCCGTAGGTGCCGTCTGACGCGTCGAAACAGGCCTTGACCTCGACGTCTAGTTCAGCTCTGCGCCGCTGGGCCGGCGTCGGGGGCCGGTTGTGCCACTTGTAGAACGTCGACGGGGCCACCCCGAGGGCCCGGCACGACACCGCGTGAGGCACAGCGTGGTCGGTCCTTTGGGCCGCGATGTGCGCTGAGACGCTCATCGCGTTGCCTCCTTGACCCAAAGGACCACTGATCGTTTGAGCACATCACGCTCCATCTCCAACTCCGCGCAGCGGCGGCGCAGCCGCACCAGCTCGGCCCGGTCATCCGAGCTCAGACCCTCGGCCCCGCCCCGCTCGATCCTGTCTTTGCGGACCCAGTTCCCGAGGGTGCCCGCACCGATCCCGAGATCGCGGGCGATCTCAACGACCGGCCTTCGCGTCTCCCGGACGATCCGCACAGCACCGGCCCTGAACTCCGAGTCGAACTTGCGTCGTGTGTGTGACATAGCGCCTCCTCATAGACGATGTCTCCACGATTCGGGGGGATACCCAGTTGCCACCGACTACCGGCTGATGCCTGCCCTCGAAACCGCCGAGGGGCTGATCCTCGCGGGCCGAGAACTCGCAGCGGACAAGACCCTGGCCCTCGCCGGCCGGGCCGAGGCTCGCGACTACATCGACTTCCGGGCGCTGGCGCAGAGGTTCAGCCTCACCGAGCTCTGCGATCTGGCCGTCTCCAAAGACGGCGGGTTCACTGCCTCCCTGCTGGCGGACGCGCTGGACTACATCGACGAGCGCGACCGCGACACCTTCGACCTCGACGACGCGGCCTACGACGATCTGGTCGCCTTCGCCAAGTCAACGGCCCGCGAACTCCAAGCACCCGAGCGCTTCCGAGACGATCCAGGCGGGCTCTCCATCACCTAGGAGACTGTTGAGCAACTGGGTTGTCAGCTGTCGGGTCGGGGGTGGTGGTTCGGGCGGTTGCGCCGGTGTCGGCTTGTCGCGGCTTGGGCGGGTGTGGCCGGGCGCGGGCGCGGCGCCGGTCGGGGTCAGCCGGCGGCGGGGAGGGCGAATCCGGTGCCGTTGTGGGCGACGCCGAGGTTGGCGAGGCGAACGAGGTTGACGGCGGCGGCTCTGTTGGTGAGCCACAGGTGGTTGGCGGCGACGCCGCGGTAGGGGACGCGTCTGGCTTTGCCCCGTGCGAGCCAGGCGATGGAGCGTTCGACCATGGGCCGGTGCCGGCGGTAGGCGGCCTGGGTCAGCGGCTGCCGCCAGCGGGCCTTGTTGGCGCGGCGGTGGGCCTCGTGGGCGTCCACGGCGACGCTGCGGCCCCGCGGTGAGGTGGTGCAGCGCGCTCTGAGCGGGCAGCCGTCGCAGAGCCTGCCGAAACGGGCCGCGCCCGACGTGACGGGCCTGGTGTGCCCGGCGGGGCAGGTCACGGTCTGCGCGTCGGTGTCGATGCCGAAGTCCTCTCGGGTGAAGCCCCCCGCTATCGGCGGGCGGCGCTCGATGGGCTTGATGGCGGTGTCCCATCCGGCGTCTGTGAACGACTCGAGCGCCTCGCCCGACGCGTACGCGGAGTCCGCCAGCACCAACCAGCCCCCGTCGTCGCCGGTGTCGGTGTCGCCAGTGTCGGTGTCGGTGTCGCCGGTGTCGGTGTCGGTGGTGTCGGTGGTGTCGGTGTCGGTGTCGCCGGTGTCGGTGTCGCCGGTGTCGTCGTGGCCGCTGCCGGTGTGGTCGTGGTCGCCGTCGTCGTGGCCGCTGCCGGTGGTGTCGGTGTCGGTGTGGTCGTGGCCGGTGTCGGTGTGGCCGGTGTCGGTGTGGTGGGTGGGGTCGGTGTTGAGGAGCCGGGCGCCGACTCTGGCGTCGGAGGCGTCGGCTGCGGTGAGCTCTGCCGCGGTGATGATGCCGGTGTCGGGCTCCGCGACGATGTGGGCCTTGTAGCCGTCGCGGCGCACAGAGCGGGTCTTGTGTGCGTGGCGGGACTCGGGGTCCACGGTGGAGATCACCCGGCCCGCGGCTGTGCGGCGCGCGATGCGCCGGCGCCCCGGCACCTCGGGGTCGGCCTCGACGTCTTGGCCGGCCACCGCGGCCAGCAGCGCCGCCGCGTCGGCCTGTTCGTCTGTGAGTTCGAGGCCCGCCGTCTCAGCGAGCACCGCGCAGGCGTCTGTGACCAGCTCGTCTATGAGCCAGGCCCGCTCCCCGGGGTCAGACCAGTCACATGACGGCTTGGCCCCCAGGCCATAGTCGAGCATCAACTCCAGGCCCGCCGTCTCAGCGATCAACCGCCGACAGCGCCGTATCTGCGCGGCGATCATCGTGTAGGTGTCCTGCGTCGCCACCGCGTCATACAGCACCGTGGAGTCCAACGCCCGCCGCCGGCTCCCCGCCAGCGCCCCGCAGGACCCCGCCAGATCCCGCACCGCGTCAAAGACCCGCTGCGGGCGGCCGCTGACGCGCAGCCTGTGCCGCCACAGCGACAACACGCTGTAATGGAACCCCGCATCGTCCACCGACAGGCCCGCAGCGGCCTTCCAGCGCAGATCACACCGCAGCCGCTCAACAGCCTCACGGTCAGAGCACCCCTCCAGCGCCTGCAACACCAGCACCGTCGCCACCACCGAACCCGGCACCGACGGCCGGCCCCGACCCCCGAACAAGTCAGCGAACAACCCGTCGGGAAACAGCCTCAGACGGTTCTCGGCCAAGAACCGGTAAACCGACCCCACCCGCACCAGACCCCCGCACAAGCCCAACACGTCCAACAACTCCCGATCCGGCTTCTCAGTACCCTGCATACCTACAATTCTCGCACACCCGCCCAACGAACGCGAGCACCCCGAACCGGATTACTCAACAGTCTCCTAGGGCTCCGTCGCCGGTGAGCCCGTGGCGGACCAGTCAGCAGCCGACGGCGGCCTCGGTGCGGCCGATCCGGCCCCAGCAGTGCACATCGACCGTGCGGCCCTGAGCGAGAGCAACGTCGATCGCGCCGAGGATGGTCGCCACCGCCTCAGCGCTACGCGGCACAGACATGTCCACGATCGGATCACTCTCACGCCGGATGGATCGCCCGATGGCCTGCGCCTGTCAAGTCGCCTGCGGAGAAGTCTGATGGTTCGCATCGGGATGCTCCGAGCGCCAGGTGTAGACGGTCTGACGGGTCACGCCAGCAATTCTTGCAGCCTCCGTGACTGACATTCCCGCAGCCACAGCGGCGACCACCTCTGCGGCGAGCTCTTTCCGAAATTCCCGAGCACGACGCAGATTGAGTTCATAACGCCTCCTCAGAAGCTCGATGCGCCACGTACTGTCCTGCGATTCCACGCCGGGTGTCTACCAGACTTACACCCACGGCGTAAAGCAACTAGACACCGAAGGGTAGTTCCTGACGCTGCACCTTTGCAGGTAGCGCAAAGGCGCCACCTGCGGGTTGCCCGCGACTGCGTCCGACGGGACCACAAGGTGACACAGAGAGCACCAGCAGGGATACATATTCTCGACTACCCAAGCGACCGGTTAGCACCAGAAGGGATACTGCCTGCATCTCGAGTGATACCAGCTGAATGTCGAGGCGGAGAACCCGGGCTGGGCGACGAGTGATGGGGATACAACGCGCCTCCATCGGTCATAACCTGTACATCAAGGAGCATTCCTTCGGGCCTATCGGGTGATACGACGGGCTACGGATCCTCTCCAACCAGTCCCGCATGCAACAGACGGGATACAGGGGCATACAAGAGACACAAGTCGGGCTACGGCGAAGAGGCCACATAGGAGAATGCAAGATATCTAGATATCTAAGCGAGTTCTATAGATCGAGGAGCCCGATTTCTGGTTCCTGCTGGGATCGGGTTGTTGATTGGATGTCGTCGATCTCTTGGGGGATGCGCCAGGCGAGATGTCCGATGTCTGCGGCTAGTTCGTTGAGCGGCGGTTCTAGCGCGGCCCGGCAGAAGTCGTACTGCTGGGGCAGTTGGTTCAGCCAGCGCTGGATCAACTCGGTCTTGTGGATGTCGGGGACTTGTTGGGGGTATATGAGGTCTTGCAGGTCGAAGATGGAGGCCGGGTGGGGCTTGAACAGGTCTTCGACGACCGCGGCGGGTTTTCCTTGGGGGTGTCGGGTCCGCGGCTGGGTCATGGATTGGTGCGATTTGAGCACCCACATCCGCGTGACCAGCTCCGGGGAGCGGATGAGGCGCCGGGCGTGAGCGAGGTCGTGGAGGTCCCGCACCAGCGGGTCGTTCTGCCAGCGGGAGAGTTTCTCGGCAACGTTCTCGTCGACGGAGACGACCGGGATTGACGGCAGGGCGATGTCGTAGCGGTCGTGGATGGACACTGGTAGAGGGGCCACGGTTTCGGGGTCCATCCAGAGCCCTCGGGTGGAGAAGTCCATCTTGGTGGCTACTTCGATGTCGAAGGGTGTGCGGATATGGACGGTGTAGAAGCCGCGGCGCTCGCTGATGGAGAACTCGAAACCGGAGAGGCTCTGGCCGTTAATTTCCTCGGCGACAAGAGCGTCGGCGCCGGGCGCGCCGTCGAAATCGAGGTCGGTGGAGAGACGACCGGTGCCATCGAAGCGATACTTGCGGAAAGCAGTGCCGCCTTTGAAAACGAGATCACACACATCGAACAGTTGGTGCTGCGCCATGAGGGCGAGCAGGTGGTCGAAGGCCACGTCGGCGGCTAGCGCCTCTCGGGTGTGCTCATTGTTGGCTTTGGGGTAGTAATGCTGGAGGTCCTTTTGGTGAAGGGTCATGCAGGTATCGCAAGGTTGGCCCGGAGGTATTCGACTTTGGGGAACCACTTGTGCGGGAAGATGTTGTCGATGACCTCGAAACGTGGCTGCCATTGCGCGGGGCGGGTGTGCCAATCGCGCCGAACGCCCAGCAGGTAGGGGCCTTTGCCAGCCGGGGCGAGCGCCAGCACGGTGTCGGCTATGTCGTCTCGTTCGCCACGGTGCGCTATGTAGGCGGCTTTGTGCCACACCGCTCGGGAGCGTCCTTCTAGTTCGGTCAGCATCCCCTGCGTGGTGAGCGATTCGCAGCCCTCAGGCAGCCAGTCACTGATGTATGACCAGGGGAACTGCGACGGCTTGGCTGCCATGAACACCACCAGGGTGTCCGCTGACCAGGCCGGGACGCCGCCGATAAAATCCAGGGGCGCCTGCGGTTTCCATCGCCTCACGACATAATGGTCCAAGCAGCGCGGCAGTCGGGCCTCGGGCCAAAGGCCGATGGCGGGCTGTGTGGGGATTCGCAGCCAGCCGCGTCGCTCCGCTATTGACCGCCCGCCGATGCAGGCCGGGGTGTCGGGGGCCACGGCGAGGCGTCCGATCAACTCGTCGAAGCCGGGAGCGCCAGAAAAGAGGGTGGTCGCGACCCGCCAAACCCCTTGGGCGCGCAGTGGCCGGAGCCAGCCGGCGCGGCGCAGCACTTGAGCCGCACGCTGCGGCGTCAGAGCGGTGTCGTAGGCAGCGAGGTCAGAGAGGGTGACGATCACCACCTGGCGCTCGTACAAGTCGTTGACCACCGGCCGAAGCGACATTGGCACCGGCGCGCAGTACGGCCAGTCCGGCAGCCCCGCCCGTTGCCGCGCCGTCTCCCAGCGGTCAGGGAGGGGGTCAGCGCAGAAGCGCATGCTGTCGGCGGAGGGGTAGCAGTGTTCTTCGCTGGCGACGGTAGTGGGATTGGCAACAGTCATCGGCCCTCTCCGCATTGATGATTCACCCCCACTCTAGAACATCTCAAGGGTTGTGCGGTGATCCGCTGCCTTCTGTGGGTGGCGTTTAGAAGATTCGTTAGAAGATTCAGCCGGTGGATGTCATTCGGAGTTCGGCACAGCGGGGCTTCCGGAAGCGTCCCCTTCCTCGACGGGAGCGCGCCGTGATGGAGGCTCACGCAGTCCTCGAATCGCTCCTGGGAGCATCCCGGCCCCCACTACAACTCGATGATCGGCCGGTCGTATACGGATGCCGCTAGCAGATCATGCATGTCATTGAGCATCCCCCCTAATCGTGGAGACATCGTCTATGAGGAGACGCTATGTCACATCCACGACGCGAGTACGACCCGGAGTTCAGAGCCGGTGCTGTGCGGATTGTCCGGGAGACGCGGGGGCCGATCGCTGGGATCGGCCGCGAGCTCGGGATCGGTGCGGGGGTTCTGGGGAACTGGGTCCGCAGGGACAAGATCGAAAGGGGGCGGGGCCGAGGGTCTCAGCGCCGACGACAGAGCTGAGCTGGTGCGGCTGCGCCGCCGCTGCGCGGAGCTGGAGGTGGAGCGTGATGTGCTCAAACGATCGGTGGTCCTTCAGGTCTTGGAGGCAACGCGATGAGCGTCTCAGCGCACATCGCGGCCCAGAGGACCGACCACGGCGTGCCTCACGCGGTCGCCTGGCGGGCGCTCGCAGTTGCCGAGTCGACGTTCTACAAGTGGCGCGGCCGGCCGCCGACGCCCGCTGAGCGGCGCAGAGCTGACCTTGGCTTCGGGGTCGGAGCCTGCTTCGACGCGTCCGGGGGCGCCTGCGGCTCGCCCAGGGTGCGCGCCGAGCTGCGCCGGTCGGGCCGCGTGGTGTCCAACAAGACGGTGGAGGCCTCCATGGCCCGCCAGGGCCTGCAAGGACGCTCCCGCCGCCGTCGCAGAGGCCTGACCCGACCCGACAAGGCCGCCGAGGCGGTGCCGGACCTGCTGCGGCGGGACTTCACCGCCGGCGGCGTCAACGAGAAGCGGGTCGGGGACTTCAAGCAGATCGACACCGGCGAGGGGCCGGTGTTGCCCGCCGGTGTCGAGGACCTGTTCTCCAGGCGCATGCCGGGCTTCGCGCAGTCCGACCGCCGCCGCAGCGCAGAACTGGCCACAGACGCCATCAACATGGCCGCCGCGGTGCGCGGCGGCGGCGTCGCCGGAGTGATCTTCCACACCGACAAGGACTCCCAATACACCTCCGACGCGTTCGCGGCGGCCTGCGCCAAGCTCAAGATCACCCAATCGACGCGACGCGTCGGCTGCGCGCTCGACAACGCCGCCGCCGAGTCGTTCTTCTCGACGCTCCAGCACGAACTGACATCACGCCGCCGCTGGCACACCCGCGACCAGGCCCGCCCAGACATCGCCGCCTGCATCGACACCTGGCACAACAGAAAACGGCTCCACTCCACCAACAACATGACCAGCCCAACAGACTACGAACTAGCCAACGCAGCCTAACCAACCCTCCACGATTCGGGGGGAAGCTCAGGGAAGCTCACCCCGCGCCGGCGCGACGCGCCCCAACACACACCCGCCGCCGCCGAGACCCGCCGCCGCCGCACCACCCCGCCCCCAAAACCCCACACACCCCGCCCACCCCGACAACACACCAACCAGCCCACCACAAACACACACAAACACACTCACCCCGCCCACTCAACAATTCTCATGCACGATCAGGGCTAGGAGACTGTTGAGTAATCCGGTTCGGGGTGCTCGCGTTCGTTGGGCGGGTGTGCGAGAATTGTAGGTATGCAGGGTACTGAGAAGCCGGATCGGGAGTTGTTGGACGTGTTGGGCTTGTGCGGGGGTCTGGTGCGGGTGGGGTCGGTTTACCGGTTTTTGGCCGAGAACCGTCTGAGGCTGTTTCCTGACGGGTTGTTCGCTGACTTGTTCGGGGGTCGGGGCCGGCCGTCGGTGCCGGGTTCGGTGGTGGCGACGGTGCTGGTGTTGCAGGCGTTGGAGGGGTGCTCTGACCGTGAGGCTGTTGAGCGGTTGCGGTGTGATCTGCGCTGGAAGGCCGCTGCGGGCCTGTCGGTGGACGATGCGGGGTTCCATTACAGCGTGTTGTCGCTGTGGCGGCACAGGCTGCGCGTCAGCGGCCGCCCGCAGCGGGTCTTTGACGCGGTGCGGGATCTGGCGGGGTCCTGCGGGGCGCTGGCGGGGAGCCGGCGGCGGGCGTTGGACTCCACGGTGCTGTATGACGCGGTGGCGACGCAGGACACCTACACGATGATCGCCGCGCAGATACGGCGCTGTCGGCGGTTGATCGCTGAGACGGCGGGCCTGGAGTTGATGCTCGACTATGGCCTGGGGGCCAAGCCGTCATGTGACTGGTCTGACCCCGGGGAGCGGGCCTGGCTCATAGACGAGCTGGTCACAGACGCCTGCGCGGTGCTCGCTGAGACGGCGGGCCTCGAACTCACAGACGAACAGGCCGACGCGGCGGCGCTGCTGGCCGCGGTGGCCGGCCAAGACGTCGAGGCCGACCCCGAGGTGCCGGGGCGCCGGCGCATCGCGCGCCGCACAGCCGCGGGCCGGGTGATCTCCACCGTGGACCCCGAGTCCCGCCACGCACACAAGACCCGCTCTGTGCGCCGCGACGGCTACAAGGCCCACATCGTCGCAGAGCCCGACACCGGCATCATCACCGCCGCAGAGCTCACCGCAGCCGACGCCTCCGACGCCAGAGTCGGCGCCCGGCTCCTCAACACCGACCCCACCCACCACACCGGCAGCGACCACACCGACACCGGCCACGACCACACCGGCCACGGCCACACCGGCAGCGGCCACGACGGCAGCGGCCACGACCACACCGACACCGACGACACCGACGACACCGGCGACACCGACACCGGCGACACCGACACCGACACCACCGACACCACCGACACCGACACCGGCGACACCGACACCGACGACACCGGCGACACTGGCGACACCGACACCGGCGACACCGACACCGACACCGACACCGACACCACCGACACCGGCGACACCGGCGACACCGACACCACCGACACCACCGACACCGGCGACACTGGCGACACCGACACCACCCACCACACCGACACCGACACCGGCGACACTGGCGACACCGACACCGGCGACGATGTGGGCTGGTTGGTGCTGGCGGACTCCGCGTACGCGTCGGGCGAGGCGCTCGAGTCGTTCACAGACGCCGGATGGGACACCGCCATCAAGCCCATCGAGCGCCGCCCGCCGATAGCGGGGGGCTTCACCCGAGAGGACTTCGGCATCGACACCGACGCGCAGACCGTGACCTGCCCCGCCGGGCACACCAGGCCCGTCACGTCGGGCGCGGCCCGTTTCGGCAGGCTCTGCGACGGCTGCCCGCTCAGAGCGCGCTGCACCACCTCACAGCGGGGCCGCAGCGTCGCCGTGGACGCCCACGAGGCCCACCGCCGCGCCAACAAGGCCCGCTGGCGGCAGCCGCTGACCCAGGCCGCCTACCGCCGGCACCGGCCCATGGTCGAACGCTCCATCGCCTGGCTCGTACGGGGCAAAGCCAGACGCGTCCCCTACCGCGGCGTCGCCGCCAACCACCTGTGGCTCACCAACAGAGCCGCCGCCGTCAACCTCGTTCGCCTCGCCAACCTCGGCGTTGGGTATCCCCCCGAATCGTGGAGACATCGTCTATGAGGAGGCGCTATGTCACACACACGACGCAAGTTCGACTCGGAGTTCAGGGCCGGTGCTGTGCGGATCGTCCGGGAGACGCGAAGGCCGGTCGTTGAGATCGCCCGTGATCTCGGGATCGGTGCGGGCACCCTCGGGAACTGGGTCCGCAAAGACCGCATCGAGCGGGGTGAGGCCGAGGGCCTGAGCTCCGACGACAGAGCTGAGCTCGTCAGGCTGCGCAAGCGCTGTGCCGAGTTGGAGATGGAGCGTGATGTGCTCAAACGATCAGTGGTCCTTTGGGTCAAGGAGGCAACGCGATGAGCGTCTCAGCGCACATCGCGGCCCAAAGGACCGACCACGCTGTGCCTCACGCGGTGTCGTGCCGGGCCCTGGGGGTGGCGGCGTCGACGTTCTACAAGTGGCGCGACCGGCCCCCGACGCCGGCGAGGCGGCGCAGAGCTGAACTAGACGTCGAGGTCAAGGCCTGTTTCGACGCGTCAGACGGCACCTACGGCTCGCCCCGGGTTCGCGCCGCGCTGCGCCGGTCGGGCCGCGAGGTGTCCAAGAAGACGGTGGAGTCCTCCATGGCCCGCCAGGGCCTGCAGGGACGCGCGCCCAAGCGGCGCAGGGGCCTGACCCGACCCGACAAGCGCGCCGAGCCGGTTCCGGACCTGCTGCGTCGGGACTTCACTGCCGGCGGCGTCGACGAGAAGTGGGTCGGCGACTTCAAACAGGTCGACACCGCCGAGGGGCCGGTGTTCCTCGCCACCGTGGAGGACCTGTTCTCCCGGCGGATGCTGGGCTTCGCTCAGTCCGACCGCCACCCCACCGCGCAGCTGGCCACAGACGCGATCAACATGGCCGCCGCGGTGCGCGGCGGCGGCGTCGCCGGAGTGATTTTCCACACCGACAAGGGCTCTCAATATACCTCCGACGCGTTCGCGGCGGCCTGCGCCAAGCTCGGGATCACCCAATCGATGGGACGCGTCGGCTGCGCGCTGGACAACGCCGCCGCCGAGTCATTCTTCTCGACGCTCCAGCACGAGCTGATATCACGCCGCCGCTGGCGCACCCGCGACCAGGCCCGCCGAGACATCGCCGTCTGGATCGACACCTGGTACAACAGAAAACGGCTCCACTCCACCAACAACATGACCAGCCCAATAGACTACGAACTAGCCAACGCAGCCTAACCAACCCTCCACGATTCGGGGGGAAGCTCAGCGTCGCCCACAACGGCACCGGATTCGCCCTCCCCGCCGCCGGCTGACCCCGACCGGCGCCGCGCCCGCGCCCGGCCACACCCGCCCAAGCCGCGACAAGCCGACACCACACCAACACCGGCGCAACCGCCCGAACCACCACCCCCGACCCGACAGCCAACAACCCAGTTGCTCAACAGTCTCCTAGTGCCACCAGAACACGACAAACCGGCCCGGGAGTCACGCGCCTCGTCGCTCTCAGACTCGCCGCGGTGGCCTTCACAGAACCGTTCTGACACGTCGAATAACGAAGCTTCACAGACCGTCCGTTAGAATTTTCGTTAGAAGTTTGGGCAAAATCAGAGTTATCCACAGGTAGGCCTAGGTCAAACATGCGCTCTGACCTAGGCTTTTGTTTGTCGGGCTGGGGAGATTTGAACTCCCGACCTTCGGTCCCCCAGACCGACGCGCTAACCAAGCTGCGCCACAGCCCGAATGGGCCGAGGCTAGCGGCTAGGCCAGGGCGGCGACACCAGGCAGGGCGAGCAGCAGGGCGACACCCTGCACGGCGCGCCAGGCCAGGTAGACCGCGGCCGCGCCCAGCAGCAGCCAGAAGTGCCATGGGATCCGCTCGGAGGCCGCTTCGGCCGAAACGTCGGGAACGGCTGAGCCTCCCTGCGACATCGGCAGCTTCTCGGGGTGCTGGGCCTCGTTGCCGCACCCGGGGCAGGCGCCCTCAGATGTGAGGGTGGCCGGCGTCAGATATCGCTCGCACGACCGGCACCATGCCATCAGCTCAGTCGCGGCGGATGGCCATGATGGCGGTGTCGTCGCCGATCGACCCGCCCGCGAAGTCCTTGGCCGCGTCCAGCAGCGACTTGCACAGCACGTCGGGGGCGGCGTTGAGGTCGCGCTCCACCGACCTGATGATGCGGCCCTCCCCGAACATGTGCCCGCCGGCGCGGGCCTCGGCCAGGCCGTCGGTGTACATCACCACCAAGTCCCCCGACACCATCGGTATCTCCCGCGAGAAGTACGTCGCCTTGGGGTCGAGCATCAGCAGCGGCCCCGTGGACCGCAGCGGCGCCACGCCGTCCGCCTTGAACAGGAACACGGCCGGGTGACCGGCCGACGAGTAGCGCAGCGTCCCGGCCTCGGTGTCGAACACGACCACGCACGCCGAGATGAACTCCTCGTTGCGGTCCCCGGCCGAGAGCTGTTCGTTGATCTCCTCGAAGGCCTGGGCCGGGTCGCGGAACTGGCGCAGGAACACCCGCAGCAGGTACTTGGCCTGGAACGCGGTGATGGACGACTCGATGCCGTGGCCGGCCACGTCACCGATCACCGCGGCCACCCGGTGGCGCCCCACCCGGTGCACGTCGAAGAAGTCGCCCGCCATGAGCCCCGAGCCCGATTGGTAGACCCGGCCGATCTCGAATCCGCTGAAGTCGGGCACCTCCTCGGGCGCCAGGCGGGCCGCCCACGCCTTCGGGGCGAGATGCTCCTGCTCCAGAGCCTGCTCGGCCCTGAGCTCGAGCGCGTAGCGGTTGCGGGCCATGCGGGACTCTTCCACCGCGGTGCGGGCCCACCACACCGACATCACGGCCGGCACGCCCAGCAGCCCCAGCACCACGGTGATGTTGGAGACATTCACCCGGCCCACCAGCAGGGCCGACAAGACCAGCAGGCCGTACACGACCGCGCCGTGGACCTCCTTGTGGAACGAGGCCTGCGCCAGCATCAGCGCCTCGGGGTGGTGGCCGGCGTCGGTCTCGATCAGGCGCCGGACCCGCAGCCGGTAGCGGGCTGACCGGATGTAGAACACCGTCGCCAGAGCGCAGCTGAGGGCCAGTAGATCGAGAACGATCGTTACCACGCGCGCACCTCCCCGCAGTTCGCCGGCCCGCTGCCCCTCCATCGTACCGTCTCGGTCAGCCTCCCAAGAGGCCAGGCCTCCAGCGGGCGGGCACGGCGGGCCGCTCGTCGCAGCGACGGACACACCCCCACACTCAGGGCTACTCGCCGCGGCGACGGGCACGCCCCCACACAGAGCTACTCGCCGCGGCGACGGACACGCCCCACACAGGGCTACTCGCCGCGGCGGCGGGCACGCCCCCACACAGAGCTACTCGCCGCGGCGACGGACACGCCCCACACAGAGCTACTCGTCGCGGCGACGGACCCTGATCTTGATGGCGGTGGCGCCGAGATTGAACTGCTCCCGCAGCTTGCGCTCGAGGTAGCGGAGGTACGTGCGGGGCAGCGTGCGGTTGGCGAACAGCACGAAGGTGGGCGGGTCGGTGGCCACCTGCGCCGCGTACAGGACGCGGGCGCCGCCGGGCGCGGGATGGGCGCTCTGGGCCTCCCTCACCGCCTCGTTCACCCGCCGGGTGGGGATGCGGGTGCGGTACTCGGCCACCGCCGTGCTCAGCGAAGGCCACAGCCGGGTCACGCCCTTGCCGCTGAGTGCGCTGATGCGCAGGACCGGCGGGTCTCCCAGGAAGGCCAGCCTGTCCTTGACCGCGGCCCTGAGGTCGAGCCTGGCCTCGGTGCCGACGAGATCCCACTTGTTGAGCAGAATCACGATCGGGCAGCCCGCGGCGTCGACCCGCTCCGCGAGGCGCTGGTCCTGATGGGTCACCCCCACCGAGCAGTCGATCACCAGCAGGGCCACGTCCGCGGAGTCCACCGCCCGCAGCGCCCGGACCAGCGAGTAGTACTCCGTGCCCGTATCGATGCGGGCCCGGCGGCGCATCCCGGCGGTGTCGATGAACCGCACCGGTCCCTCGTCCGTCTCGATGAGGGTGTCGATGGCGTCGCGGGTGGTGCCGGGAAGGTCGTGCACGATGGCGCGCTCCTCCCCTATCAGCTGGTTGAACAGCGTCGACTTCCCCGCGTTGGGCCGGCCCACCAGCACCACCGAGAACGCGGCCGCGGCCGCGGCTCCAAGGCTCTGGTCGGGCTTCTCGGACTCGATTCCTTCCGGTCCGTCCCCGGCCGGGGGGCCGGAGCGGCCCGACTCGGAGCCGGCCTCCTCGAGGCGGGCGACGACCTCCTCGAGCAGGTCGCCGGTGCCGCGGCCGTGCAGTGCGCTCACCTGGTGGGGGGCGCCGAGACCGAGCCCGAGCAGCTCCCAGACCGAGTCGGCCTGGTTCGGGTGGTCGACCTTGTTGGCCACCACCAGCACCGGCACGCCGGCGGAGTACAGCACCCGGGCCACCTGCTCGTCGTCTGAGGTCACCCCCACCGCGGCGTCCACCACGAACAGCACCGCGTCGGCCTCGCGCACGGCCCGCTCCGCCTGGGCGCTGACCTTGGCGTCGAGCTCCTCGCTGCTGGTGCTCCAGCCCCCGGTGTCGAGCAGCGTGAAGCGCCGTCCCTGCCACTCGGCGTCCACGGCCTTGCGGTCGCGGGTGACGCCCGGGCGCTCCTCCACGATCGCCTCCCGGCGACCGAGGATGCGGTTCACCAGCGTCGACTTACCGACGTTGGGACGGCCGACCACGGCCACCACCGGGGTCATGGCGACTCCAGCGCCAGTCGCAGCGCCCGCCCGTGGGTGGCGACCACCTCCACCTCGCGGGGCAGGTCCTGCGCGGCCATCCCGTCGAGGAATCGGCCCCGGCTGAGGCACACGTCGGGCAGCAGGTAGCGGTCGCCCTCGGGCTCGGCCTGCAGGGCGCGGGCCACGTCCTCGCCCACCATCAGGCCGGTCACACCGATGTTGCCGCCGAAGAAGCGGTTCTCCACCGGCAGCACCCGCGCGTCGCGGCGCCCCAGCGACGCGACCAGCGGCGACACGACGGGCGCGCCCAGGGTGCCGGTGAGCACCGCGACGGCGCCGTCGCGGCGGGGACGCCGCTGCCTCAGAGACACCGCCACCGGCGAGCCGTCCGACCCCGGAGCCACCACCTCGGCCCCCGGAGCCACCACCTCGGCCGCAGAGCCCTGGCGGGGCGCCCGGTACCCGTCGGCGGGGGCGCCGTCCACCCAGGCGAAAAAGCCCGACCTGGGCGGGGTCGGCTGGTGGCCGTCCTCAAAGAACTCCGTCTCGAAGGCCCGGGCCATGCCGATGCCGTCCTCGTGCATCTCGAAGCCCTCGTAGTGCTCCGCGACAGGAAAGCCGCGGCCGCACATCAGGTAGTACTCGTCGGCGACGAACGCCAGGCGGCGCCCGAGCACTCGCAGGAACACCGACTGCCACCGCTCCACGATGTCAACGACCGCGGCCGCCTCGGAGCGGGTGTGCAACCGCATCCTGGGCTGGCGGTTGTATCTCGACAGCCCCAGGGGCACCACGCACAGCGTGCGCAGCTCTGCGAAGCGGTCGAGCACGCCGGCCAGCGTGTCGTCCAGCACGTCGCCGTCGTTCACGCCGGGGCACACGACGACCTGCCCGTGCACCTCGATGCCCGCGTCGAGCAGCAGGCGCAGCCAGCGCAGCGACACCGCGCCCCGCCGGTTCTGGAGGATCGCGGCCCGCACGTCGGGGTCGGTGGAGTGGATGGACACGTACAGCGGCGACAGCCGCTCGGTGACCACCCGCTCGAAATCCAGCTCCGTGAAGCGGGTGAGCGTCGTGAAGTTCCCGTAGAGGAACGACAGCCGGTAGTCGTCGTCCTTGAGGTACAGCGACCGGCGCATCCCCCGCGGGAGCTGGTGCACGAAGCAGAACTCGCAGTGGTTGTCGCAGGTCTGCACTCCGTCGAACACGGCCGCGTCGACCTCCGCGCCGAGCGGCTCGCCCTCGCGCTTGTTCACCATCACCGCGAACCGGTCTCCGGCCCGCTCCACCTCCAACCGAACCTCTGCCCCGTCGCTGAGCAGCTGCCAGCGGATCACGTCGCGGGGCGCCTCCCCGGCGATGGCCGCGACCATGTCCCCGGGCTGAAGCCCCGCCCGCTCGGCCGGCGACCCGGACGCGACAGCCACGATCTGCGGACCGACCATCGCCCAAGGCTACCGGCCGGGTACCGCCGGGCAAGCCGGCGAGCAGGACTCGCAACCCAAATATTGCATTATCAAGCTGTTTCATGTATTTTATTGGTATGTGCATGATGCCAGGCCTGCCAGCGTCCTGTGACAGCAGGGGCCGAAGCGCGGAAAGCGAGCCGTGGCGGCGGTGACGGTCAGCCGGTCCGCGGACCGGTTGATTGCGGTCAAGCAGGTGCCGGCGGAGTGCGCCGGCGACATCGAGCGGGAGGCCGAGATCCTCAAGAGCCTCGACCATCCCGGGGTGGTGCGATTCGTCGCCGTCGTCGACACGCCCGACGGCGGCCGCGCCATGCACACCGAGTTCGTGAGCTCCGACACCTGGGCAACCCGACCTCTGACCGACCCGGCCGAGCGGGCCGCAGGAGTGGCCGCGCTGGCGGCGGTGGTTGCCGACCTCCACGATCTGGGCATCGCCCACTGCCAGCTCAGCACGGCGCACGTGCTCCACGGCGAGGGCGACCGGCCCGTGCTGTGCGGGCTGAGGCTGGCCTCGGAGGCCAGCCTCAGCAACCGCCATGCGGACCTTGTGGCCCTCGCCGACCTGTGCCACGACCCCAGTCTCGAGGGAGGGCCTCTCATTCCGAAGCTGTCGTCACTGGCGGACGCCACCCGGGCCGGGAGGCTCAGCGCCCGCGAGCTGGCCAGAAGGCTCGACCTGCTCCTGGCCAAGCGGTCGACCGTCGCCGAGCCGATCCGGACCGCCGGCAGCGGCAGCGGCGGACGGCACAAGAATCGGTCAAGGCGCAGGTCGCTCATGGTGGCTGGAACTCTGCTGGCTGCATCCGCCGCGGCCGTGGCCGTAGTCATCTGGAGCCGCGGCGGCCAGGCGGTCAGCACACCAGCAGTGATCATCGACGGGACACAGCCCACCGATGGGTCCAGCAGCCAAGCGGGCGGCATCACCACGCCCGAATCAGCCGAGGCGTCAGACCCGCCGGGCCTGGTCACGACCCCCGCCGCGGACACAACCCCCGCCGGAGACACAGCCAACGCCGCAGCCAACGCCGGAGACACGGCCAACGCCGGGGATCCAGCCAGCGCCGCAGCCGCGGGCCTCGCCGCCTCCCCCGCGCCGGCCTCCCCCACGCCGATGGTCCCCAGAATCCTCGACCGCGGCTCCGGAACCGGACCGGACCAGGTCGGGGGAAGCGTCGGCGGCGACCCCATTCCGGTCCCGAGCGGCTCGCCGCCGGCGCCGACCGCGGACTCCGTCAACCTAGGGCGGCCCGAAGACCCCGCCGGCCAGGAGACCGGGGCGGTTCTCGAGCACGGCGGGCACCGCTACGGCGTCGGCGCGCCCGGCGACTTCGTGCCGACGGGAGACTGGGACTGCGACGGCCGGGCCACCCCGGCGATCGTTCGTCCCAGCACCGGTCACGTGGTTCTGTTCGATACCTGGCCGGCACCGGACCAGCGCATCTCGATGCCCGTGCGCTGGCAGGTGGAGGCCCCGACAGGCGCCGAGGCGGTCGCCCACGGCTCCTGTGACCTGCTCAGGGTCTACACGACAGCCGGCTCGAAGCTCTTCGACCCCTCAGAGGTCCAGTGAGCAGACCGAGCGACCCGGCCGCTCACGCTGGTCAGATCGCCGAGTGAGCCGCCGTCGCCCCCGAAGCGTCCAGTCGGTTCCCGTCGCAGCCCGTCACCTCATGCCGCGGTCGAGCGGGAACCTCCCACCGCAGGCAGGTGGCCGCTGCGCCTGGCTCCCAGCACCGACGCCGCCGCGATCGCCGCCGTCTCGGCTCGCAGCACATGGGGTCCCAGCCCCACATGGCGCGTGGCTGCGGCCAGCTCGGTGCCGGTCCATCCCCCCTCAGGACCGATCAGCACGAAGTTCTCCCCCGGCGCCAGCGCCCGACCCCCCAGCACAGCCAGCGCAGCACCCGACAGGTCAAGATCGCCAAAGGCTCGCACCGGTTCCAAATGGGGCAGCCACAGCCGCCGGCACTGCATCACCGCCTCGCGGGCCACCCGGCGCCAGCGCTCGACCTGCCGGGCCGCCTTGGCCTCGTCCCAGCGCACCACCGACCGCCCAGCCGCGAACGGCACGATGCGATCCACGCCCAACTCGGTGAGCTTCTGCACGATGTGCTCGGAGCGTCCGCCCTTGAGCACCGCGAAGCCCACCGCCACCTCGGGCCGGGGCGCCTCGACTGCGACCGCGGCCGCCACCGGATCGATCCGGTCACCGAAGCGGCACGGCCGCCACCGTCCGGCGCCGTCGCCGACCGTGAGGTGGTCGCCGGGGCGCAGTCGCAGCACCCGCTCCAGGTGGTGACGGTCGTCGTCGAGGAGCTCGGGAGCGTCCACATCCAGCACCAGGACATGGGGCCCCAGATCATTCGATCCCAGAACACTCGATCCCGAGAGGTTCGATCCCAGAACACTCGATCCCGAGAGGTTCGATCCCAGAACACTCGATCCCGAGAGGTTCGATCCCGAGAGGTTCGATCCTAAGACATGCGGTCCGGGCCCGCCGGGGCCCGCAGCCCGCGGCAGGCCGCTCACCGGAACGCGGTGCGGATCCGTCCGAACAGTCCCTCGCTCGCCTCCGCGACCTCCTCGCCTCGCAGCTCGGCCAGCCGGCGCACCAGCTCCTCCTGCTCGTCGGTGAGATCGTCGGGAACGTCGACCACCACGTGGATCAGCAGATCGCCGCGGCCCCGCCCCCGCACGTGGGGCACTCCGCGGCCCCGCATCTGCAGCACCGTGCCCGTCTCGGTGCCCCTTGCGATGGTGATGCTCTCGGTGCCGTCGAGTGTCTCGTAGTCGAGCCGCACACCCAGCGCGGCCTGCGTGAACGGCACGTGCAGCTCGTGCACCAGGTCGCTGCCCTCGCGGTGGAAGCGCGGATGGGGACGGACCCTGGTGTGGACGTACAGGTCGCCGTGGGGCCCGCCCCGGGGTCCGGCCGCCCCCCTGCCGCTGAGGCGCAGCGTGGTGCCTTCGTCCACCCCCGCCGGCACCTGAACGCTGTAGGTGCGGCGCTCGAGCTTGCGTCCATGGCCCTCGCACTCACCGCACGGCTGTTCGATCGTCTCGCCCAGGCCACCGCAGCGGTCGCACGCCGCGGCCGTCACCATCTGGCCCAGCATCGACTGGCGCACCTTGCGCACCTGGCCGGAGCCGCCGCATTGCGAGCAGCGCACCGGCGAAGTCCCCGCCGCGGCGCCGCTGCCGTCGCAGGACTCGCAGTGCACGGCGGTGCGCACGCTCACTTCCCGCTCGGCGCCGAACACCACGTCGCTCAAGTCGAGGTCGACATGGGCCTCAAGGTCCTCGCCGGGGGGCGGTCCGTGGCGGCGCGGCGAGGAGCCGAATCCCCCGAAGGGCGAGTCGGCGCCGAAGAAGGCGTCGAAAATGCTGCCCAGCCCTCCGCCGAAGGGATCGGCCATGCGGGCCGCGCTGGGATCGTCGGTGCCGAATCGGTCGTACCGGGAGCGCCGCTCGGGATCCGACAGCACCTCGTAGGCCGCGCTCAACTCCTTGAACCGGGCCTCGGCGTCGGGATCGCCGGGGTTGGCGTCCGGGTGGAACTGGCGCGCCATTCTCCGGTAGGCCCGTTTGAGCTCCTCCTCGGTGGCGTCGCGCTCCACACCGAGGGTCTCGTAGTAGTCGGCCATCTACGACTCGCCCAGAGGCCGAGCGGGTTGGCCACAGTTCATGAGGACCTCGCAAAGGCGTCGAGCGAGGCCGTGGCCCGAGCGGCCTGCGAGCGCAGCGAACACGAGCGGGAAACGCAACGCTTCACCGCGAGGCGGTGGCATCGGATCCGCGCCGACTCGACGAGCCGGCGTCGCCTCGCCGCGACCGGCCATCTCAGGTCTCGCTGAGGGCGGGCCCCAGCCGGCGGCTCACCGCGGCCACCGCCGATAGCGCCTGCGGATAGTCCATCCTGGTGGGTCCTATGACTGCGATGGTCCCGCCGTCGCTGCCCTCGGCGCTGTACGGGGCGAGCACCAGCGAGCAGTCCGCCAGCGACGGCACGCCGGTCTCCTCCCCGATGGCCACCCGCAGGCCCCGGTCGATCACCCTGCGCATCAGCGTGACCACCACGAGCTGCTTCTCCAGCAGACCCAAGACCTCGCTCAGCTGCTCCACGGCATCGAAGGCGGCGGCCAGCTTGGACGTGCCTCCGACGAACACCTCGTGGTGGGCCCGGGCCTCCCGCAGCGCGGCGAGAGCCGCTGACAGGAGCTTGTCGTCGGGCTCGTCGCAGTCCTCGACGTCGGCCAGGGTCCGCCCGACCACGCGCCGCGCCAGACGCTGCGACGCGTCGGCCACCACCTGCGGGGCGAGGTCGACGGGCACGTCGATCGTTCGCTTCTCGATCGCGCCGTTGGACATGACCGCAACCACCATCACCGTTCCTGCGGCCAGCTCCACGAGCTGAGCCGAGCGCACGGTGGCCGCGGCCGGGCTCGGCGCCACCACCACCGCCGTCCAGTCGGTCAGGTCAGACAGCAGCCCGGTGGTGTCGCTGAGGATCGACTCGAAGCCGCCGTGGGGGACGGCAAAGAAGTCGTTGACCTGCCGGCGGTCGGCGGAGTCGAGAGTGGGCGACGGCGAGCGCCGCCGCCACTGGTTCACGAAGAAGCGGTAGCCCTTGGCGGTGGGCACCCGGCCCGCGCTGGTGTGGGGCTGGATCAGGTACTGCTGCTCGCACAGCGCGGCCATCTCGCTGCGCACCGTGGCCGACGACGCGTCGACCCCGGGCGAGCGCGCCATGCGGCCCGAGCCCACCGGCTGGGCGGTACGGATGTACTCCTGAACGACGGCGTAGAGGATGGCGGCCTTGCGGTCGTCGAGCATGGCTCGATGCTACCCGTCCAACGTCAGCGCTGAGATGAAGGCCTCCTGGGGAATATCGACCCGACCGATGCTCTTCATGCGCTTCTTGCCGTGCTTCTGCTTCTCGAGGAGCTTGCGCTTGCGGGTGACGTCGCCGCCGTAGAGCTTCGCCGTGACGTCCTTGCGGTAGGCCTTGACGGTCTCGCGGGCGATGATGCGCCCGCCGATGGCGGCCTGGATGGGCACCTCGAACTGCTGGCGGGGAATCAACTCCCGCAGGCGTGCCACCATGGCCCGGCCGTAGGCGTAGGCCCTGTCGCGGTGCACAACGGTTGAGAAGGCGTCCACCGGCACCCCCTGCAGCAGCACGTCCACCCTCACCAGGTCGGCCACGTCGTGGCCGTCGGGCTCGTAGTCGAGGCTGGCGTAGCCCTGGGTGCGGCTCTTGAGCTGGTCGAAGAAGTCGATCACGACCTCGGCCAGCGGCAGCCGGTAGCGCAGCTCGACCCGCTCCGGGGACAGGTACTCCATGCGGACCAGGTGGCCGCGCCGCGACTGGCACAGCTCCATCAGCGTGCCCGTGTAGTCGGTCGGCGTGATCAGCGCCACCTTCAGGTAGGGCTCGGAGATGGACTCGATTTGGCCGGCGGGGGGCATGTCGGAGGGGTTGGACACCGCGGCCGTCTCGCCGCCGGTCCTGGTGACCCGATACTCCACCGACGGGGCCGTCGAGATCAGCGACAGGTCGAACTCGCGCTCGAGCCGCTCCCGGACGATCTCCATGTGCAGCAGGCCCAGGAAGCCGCAGCGGAAGCCGAAGCCGAGCGCGCCGGAGGTCTCGGGCTCGTAGGTGAATCCGGCGTCGTTGAGGCGCAGCTTCGACAGGGCGGCCCGCAGGTTGGTGAAGTCGTCGCCGTCGGTCGGGAACAGGCCCGAGAACACCATCGGCTTCGGTTCCGAGTACCCCTCCAGGGGCTCCGGCGCCGGCCGGCGGTCCTCGGTCACGGTCTCGCCCGAGCGGGCCTCGCCCACGTCCTTGATCCCGGCGATCAGGTACCCGGTCTCGCCGGGGCCGAGCCGCTCGACGACCTCGCTGCCCGGCGTGCGCAGGCCCACCTCGTCGGCGGTGTGGACCGTTGCGGCCTGCATGAAGCGCAGCCGCGAGTGCGCGGCGAGTACTCCGTTGACCACCCGCACCGACGAGACCACCCCGCGGTACTGGTCGAAGTGCGAGTCGAATATGAGCGCTTGCAGGGGCGCCTCCGCAGATCCCTTCGGCGGCGCCGTGCGCTCCAGCACCGCGTCCAGCAGCTCGGCCACGCCGTCGCCGGTCTTGGCGGAGATGTGCAGCACGTCGGACGCATCGATCCCGAGGATGCTCTCAATCTCCTCCGCGCAGCGCTCAGGCTCGGCCGCGGGCAGGTCGATCTTGTTGACCACGGCCACCACGTCGAGGTCGCCCTCCATCGCCTGGTAGCAGTTGGCCAGGGTCTGGGCCTCGATGCCCTGGGCCGCGTCCACCACCAGGATCACCGACTCGCAGGCGGCCAGCGAGCGGCTCACCTCGTAGCTGAAGTCGACATGGCCCGGCGTGTCGATCAGGTTGATGACGTGGTCTCGCCAGTTGAGCCGGACCGACTGGAGCTTGATGGTGATGCCGCGCTCGCGCTCGAGGTCCATCGAGTCGAGGTACTGCTCGCGCATCTCCCGAGCGTCCACCGCGCCGGTCAGCTCCAGCATCCGGTCCGCCAGGGTGGACTTGCCGTGGTCGATGTGGGCGATGATCGACGTGTTGCGGATGCGGTGCAGGTCCATGGGGCTCTCGATCGGGCGGCGCCGGCGGCTTCGGGTGCAGGTCCACAGGGCTCCGTTCGGCTCGGATCCGGCGCCTGGGGGGCACGCCAAGACTACCCAGGCGCTGCCGCTGTGTCGCGGCGGCTCGGCGCGGTGCGCGTCGGCTTGCGCGGTGGGATGAACCGGCGGCAGCGGTAGCCTCGACGGTCGCCCGAGGGCCCGAGACGACTGGCAGGTGGCTGTGGCCAACATCAAGTCCCAGATCAAGCGCAACCGGCAGAACGAGAAGCGCCGGCTGCGCAACCGGACCGTCCGTTCGGAGATCAACACCCGGACCAAGGCCGCGCGGGCAACCGCCGCGCACGATGACGGGGAAGAGGCGGCCGAGGCGCTGCGGGCCGCGGTGAAGCGCATCGACAAGGCCGCGGCGAAGGGCGTCATCCACAAGAACACCGCCGCCCGGCGCAAGGGCCGCCTCGCCCGGCAGATGCACCGCCGCCAGTCCGAGGCTGAGGACGCCCAGAGCTGAGACTCCCCTCGTCGCGGCCGCTCGATCAGCGCGACGACTAGGCGAGCTCGCGGGGGCCTGGAGCTAGTTCTCGCCGCGTCGCTGCGACCCGATCAGCGCGACGACAGGGCGGCCAGCCGGGCCTCGAGTTAGTTCTCGCCGCGTCGCTGCCGCGCGATCAGCGCGACGACAGGGCGGCCAGCCGGGCCACGAGCACCTCCAGCACCAGCTCGTCGGGCCAGTCGACCGTTCCCCGCAGCGCCAGGTCCGCGTCGGCCAGCAGCCGGATGGCCCGAGCGACCTTCTCCGAGCCCAGCCTGCGGGTCTGGCCCAGGATCTTCTTCGCTGGGTAGGTCGATCCCTTCATTCCCAGCATCGCCGCGGCCTGATGCTCGTCGGCCGCCCCGGCGCCGTCGAGGCGCAGCATCCGCTGGTACCGGCCGTGCAGCGCGGCCAGCAGCTGGAGGGGATGGCGCGACGGCAGCAGGCGGTGCAGCACCTTGAGGGCGGCCGCGATGTCGCCGCGGTCGATGGCGTCGTCGAGCTCCCACGGCACGACCGAGCCGGCGTCGCCGCCGTAGACGGCCACATCGCGGGCGGTGACGGTGCTGCCGGCTCCCAGCGCGCCCTGCATGGTCCGCAGCAGCCCGACGACGTTGCCCCGGTCGGCGCCCACCAGGTCCTCTACCGCCGCGGCCGCGGCCGGTTCGAAGCTGAGGCCGGACCGGCCGAGCTGGTCGCGCAGCCACTGGCTGGCCTCGGCCTTGCGGGTGGGCGGGGTCACATCCAGCTTGGTGCCCCCAGCGGCCCTCACCGCGGCGGTGAGGGCCTTGGGGACCGCGGGCAGGCGGCCGCCCATCACGGGGTCCGCTCCCCTCTCCCACACCAGGATCAGGTCGGTGGTGGCCGGCAGGCCCTCCAACAGGCGCACAAGGTCGTCGTGCCGGCCGGACCGGGAGAACCGAGCCAGGTGGCGCCCAACCACCACCCGGCGAGAGGTCAGGAAGGGCTCCGTCCGGGCCGCGTCCACCAGCGCGGCGAGGCTCCATCCCCCGTCGGGGTCCCGCAGGCTGGTCTCGTCGAGCTGCTCCAGCGCCAGGCTGCGGTCCTCGCCGGCCAGCGTCTCCTTGACGATCCTGGCCACCGCCTCGGCGAGCAGCACAGGGTCGTCGCCGGTGACGATCCGGACGCTCACTGGCGCGCCCCGGATTTCGAGCGCCCAGCGCGGGAATGCTCCGACAACGCCATAGCGGCCCGGATGTTACGGCCACCGGCGCGCGGGCGCTGGTTCACGCCCCGACCGGCTGGGGGCGCGGTTCGTGTTACGGCCACCGGCGCGTGGGCGCTGGTGCGGCACCCGCCGGCTCGAGTTTCTTGCCGTCATGGGCTTGTGACGCGGTCCTCTGCGAGGATCTTGCTGCGATGACGGCGACGACGAGCGCGGGAGCGTCATCGACGATCTCCACGGACACCGCGCCGACCTGCACCACCGAACCGGCCCGCACCGTGCGGGCATGCGGCACCCGATGCATCGGCGGCGCCACCACCGTCGCGCCCCGATAGCGGTCTCGCAGCGCCAGCACGGCGTAGGCGTCGGACGCGCCGCCGCGGGAGGCCACCACCAGGTCGGCGCGGCGCACGCCGGCCAGCCGCAGCGACTCGAGCAGCCTCTCGGGCCGCACCGCCTCGTCGAGCACCACCACCGTGGCCGACTCGTGGTGGAACACCCGCGCCCCGGTCGTCTCCGACCAGCCCCACGGAGGCGACGCCGCCGACAGCACGCTGTGTCCGAAAGCGGCCACAACCACCGCGGCGCCCACCGCGGCCAGCGCCCTGGGCCGCGGCGGCCTTCGAGAGGCCGGCACGAGGGCCGCTCCAGTCCCAGCCTCGGCCTCAGCCGCCGACGCTCCGCTCCCACCCAACCTTCGGGCCGCCAGCACCAGGACCACGCCACCGCCCACCACACCAGCACCGGCCGCGCCCAGCACCGCGGGGGGCGCGGCAGCCGCGGCTTCAGCCACGCCTCGGACCCACCACAGCAGCACCGCGGTGGGCCGATGGACCAGCCACGCCATCCGTCCGCCGGCCAGGCCCGCGCCGAGGCCGCCAGTCAGGCCCCACATCATCACCGGCGCCGACGCGGGGCCGGCGGCCACGTTGGCGGGAAGCGACGCCAGCGGAACAGTGCCGAAGACGGCCACCAGCAGCGGCATCACCGCCAGCTGGGCGCCCGCGGTCGTGGCGGCCGCCAGTCGCAGCGGGCGCGGGCCGGGCATCATCTCGGTCAGCGCAGGAGTGATCCACAGCAGGCCGCAGGTGGCGCACACCGAGAGCTGGAAGGCGAGCACCCGCACCAGGAACGGATCGGCCAGGAGCACCCCGGCCACGGCCCAGGCCAGGGTCCGGCGCCCGGTCTCGGGCCGTCCGAGGGCCGCGCTGGTCACGGCCACCCCGGCCATGGCCGCGGCCCGCAGCACCGACGGCTCGAAGCGGGTCAGCAGCGCGAACACTCCCAGCAGGGCCAGCAGCACCACCAGGCGGACCCCGGGGCGGGCTCGAGTCATCAGGGGCGAGGCCAGGGCGAGCACGAAGGCCACGTTCTGGCCCGACACGACCAGCAGGTGGCCGAGCCCCGCGGCCCGAAAGTCATCGGCCAGCCGGGGCGACTGGCCTCGGTCGTCGCCGTAGATCATCCCGGCGAACATGGCCCGGCTGTCGTCGGGCAGGCTGCGGGCTCCGGACTCGAGCAGCCGCCTGAGATGGTTGGCGAAGGCGGCCACCGGCGCGGCCTCGGCCCGCCCGTCGACGGCGTCGACCGTGAGGGTGGCGGCGACATGGCGCCACCGGTGCCAGTCGCTGGTGGCGGGTCGGGCCGTGCCCGAGACGTGCACCCGCTCGCCGGCCAGGGCGTCGTCGAGGCGTCCGGCCACCGCTCCGTACGCCCGGGCCTCCAGCCGGGCCCCTCCGTGGCGGACGGTGACCCGGATGCCGTGGGTGCCCAGGGGCCGGGGATCGTCGAGAAGGGTCACCCAGCCGTCGACACGGTCCTGGGGCGGGTCGGCCAGCCCGTCGAGGGCCCTGGCACCCAAGAACCCCGCGAAGGCTGCGAAGGCCGCGAAGGCGAGCAGCGGGTTGGGCCGCCACGCGCACGCCGCGGCGAGCGACACCGCCAGCGCGAGCGGCACGCCGACCAGCAGCCACGACCCCAGCACCGCGCCGGCCGCGGCCGCGTACGGCATCACCGCCGGGCTCCCAAACCACGGGCGCTCGGCGGCCGTCACCGGCCGCCCACCGAGGCCGACGGGCGAATCTGCTCGAGCTTCACCGGCCCGATGCCCGAGACCGCGATCAGCTCATCGACGCTCGCGAAGGGCCCGTTGCGCCGGCGGTGCTCGACTATGGCCGCAGCCAGCGACGGGCCGATGCCGGGCAGCGCCTCCAGCGCGGCCGCGTCCGCGGCATTGATGTCCACGGCCCGGGATCCGCCCCCGCGGCCTCCCTCCGCCGCGGTGCCGCTGCCCGAGCCCGTGACGACGGGCACGAGCTCGGGCGCCGACGACTCGCCGACCGCCGGCACCCAGACGCGCGATCCATCGGTCAGAGGCTCGGCCAGATTCAGCCGGATGCGGTCCGCGTCGGCCGTGAATCCGCCCGCGGCGTCCACGGCGTCCGCTACCCGGCTGGAGGCGGGGAATTCGTGGACGCCGGGACGGACCACGGCCCCGACCACGTCCACCACGATCCGAGCCGGCTCCGGCAGGGACGACGGGGGCGGGGCCGGGGTTGGGATCGGAACCGTGCCGGCCATGGGAAGGATCTCCGCGGGGTCTGGACCGGCAGGAGGCCGAAGGGCCCACCAGCCTCCGGCCGCGGCCGCAACCACCCCGAGCGCACCGAGGACAACCGTCGTCGCCGACACCCCGAGACGGTCGGCCAGGGCACTCGGAGACAGGATTGAGGGTTTGCGTCCCTCGTGGCGATCCGGTGCTGTTCGCACCCCGTGTCTCCCGCGCCGCTTGCAATGAGACCGACACGGGAGGCGGCCGGCTAGCCGCCCGCGAGACTAGCGGTCCTCAGCAGACAAGTGCGCGGCGCGAAGCCGCGCGGCGCGCCGCCCCGAGGCGCACACTGTGCCGCCGTTCAGAACAGGGCTGCAGAAAGGCGCTTGCGCCAGGCCGACGCGCGCGGATCGTCGGGGCCGAGCACCTCCAGCAGGTCCACAAACCGCTGGCGGGCGTCCTCGTCGCACTTCACCGCCGCCAGAAGCCCAGCGAGTTCACCCTCGATGTCCGGCGCGGTGTCGCCGGCGGCGGCGTCGGAGTCGTGCACCCGGGCCAGAGCGGTCAGGCGGCGGGTCTCCGGCGTGTCGGGAACCCGCTCCAGCAGGGTTGTCCCCTCATCGCCGCGGCCGTCGGCGATCAGCAGCTCCGCGAGCGCGGCCACCGCGGCCGGGTTGTCGGACTCGATCTCCAGGGCGGCCCGCAACGACGCCTCGTCGCCGGCCGCTATCAGCCTCTCAAGCTCCGTCATCTCCGGGGCGGGCACGAGCCGCTGCACGAACTCTCGCACCGCGGCCTCGCCCTGGGCCCCGAGGAAGCCGTCGGCGACCTGGCCGTCCACCATCGCGTAGACCGCGGGGATGGACTGCACCCGGAAGGCCTGGGCGACCTGGGGGTTCTTCTCGATGTCCACCTTGGCCAGCTCAACGGCTCCGTTGGTCTCCGCGATCACCTTCTCCAGGATGGGACCGAGCTGGCGGCAGGGGTCGCACCAGGAGGCCCACAGGTCCACGACCACGGGCACGGTCCGGGACCGGTCCACCACCTGGGCCTGGAAGGTCGCTTCGCTAACGTCAGCCATGGCCACCGCAACGTAGCCGGGCCGCGCCGGAATCACCCCTCCGCCGCCCGAACGGCGGGGCGTCCGGGCATCCTGTTGGGCCCGCGACGCCGTGCACCGAGACGGCGCAGCCAAGGAGGAACCGCATGAAGATCGATGCGTGGATCGGCCTGCCCGAGGCTTCCAGCAGTCACGAGCTGGCCGGCATCGGCGCCCGGGCCCGGACCATGGAGCAGGACGGCTACAGCGGCCTGCTGTCGGCCGAGACCAGCCACGACCCCTTCCTTCCCCTGGCGCTGGCGGCCCAGCACACCGAGCGCATCGAGCTGATGACCGCCATCGCGGTGGGCTTCGCCCGCAATCCGATGGTGCTGGCCCACACCGCCTGGGACCTGCAGGCCCTGTCGGGGGGCCGGTTCCTGCTGGGGCTGGGCAGCCAGATCCAGCCCCACATCACCAAGCGGTTCTCCATGCCCTGGTCGAAGCCCGCAGCCCGCATGGAGGAGATGATCGCCGCCATCCGAGCCATCTGGGAGGCCTGGCAGACCGGCCGACGCCTCAATTTCCGGGGCGACTTCTACCGCCACACCCTCATGACGCCCATGTTCAGCCCCGGCCCGATCGACGTGCCGCCCCCGCCGATTCTGATCTCGGCGGTGGGGCCGCTGATGACCAAGGTGGCTGGTCGGGCCGCGGACGGGCTGGTGTGCCACGCCTTCCAGACCGCCGAGTATCTGCGGGACGTGACGCTGCCCAACGTCGAAGCCGGGCTGGCCGAGTCGGGCCGGGACCGGTCGCAGTTCCAGATATCCATGCCGGTGTTCGTAGTGTCCGGCTTCCGCGACGACGACATCGCCGCGCAGGCGACCAGGACCCGCACCCAGATCGCCTTCTACGGGTCCACGCCCGCCTACCGGGGGGTGCTGGAGCACCACGGCTGGGGCGACGCCCAGACCGACCTCAACCGCCTGTCGAAGCGGGGAATGTGGAACGAGATGGGCAACGTGATCGATGACGAGATGCTTGAGGCCTTCGCCATCGTGGCCGAACCCCACGAGGTGCCGGGCCGCATCGCCGAACGCTTCGGAGGGTCGCTCGACCGTCTCCAGTTCTACGCCGGCGTGCGAGACGCCGAGCGCTGGGCCCCCATCATCGAGGACATCAAGGCCGCCTGAGCGCCCGGTCGTTGGGTTCGCCGACGGCTAGCCGGTAGCCTGTCGGCACTCTCGGGGCTATAGCTCAGTTGGTAGAGCGCTTCCATGGCATGGAAGAGGTCAGGGGTTCAATTCCCCTTAGCTCCACGAGTTGACTCGCCAGGAGTTCCCAGGCGATCTCAACCCCGCCGGCCGGAGGCACATGAGGCCACATGAGGCTGCGAATCGCCCAGTGCCTGCTCGCCGTGCCGCCGAACGGACGGCGTCGATGTCCATGTAGCAACCCTGCGGGTGCCGGCGTTCGGGCGACCGGTAGAGCTTGCCCACCAATACTCGGTCTCAGAAGCAGGACACGACGCCGGAGGAGCGACATTGGCTGACCGCAAGTCGTTCTGGGCCTGGTGCATGGAGTCGGAGGAGCCCTCCGATGCGGACCGGGCTGCGCTGGCGGCCAAGCTGTCGAAACGCTGCGGCGTCGAGGTCATCGCGAAACCGGTGCCCTCGCTGGACGACGCCGAACTGCGTGCTCCCCGGATCGCGGTGCCCGACTCGGTGGCTCAATGGTGCTCGACCACCGTCTATGACCGGGCCCGCTACGCCTACGGCGCCCACTTCACCGAGCGGGTGAGGGCCTTCAACCTCGATTTTCCCAATCCGCCCGACGTGGTGGCCCACCCCCGCGACGAGACCGAGGTGGAGGCCACCCTCGACTGGTGCGACGCCAACGGCTATGTGACCGTCCCCTACGGCGGGGGATCCTCGGTGGTCTGGGGCGTCACCCCCCACGACGATCTGGGCCCGACCGTGGTGGTCTCGCTCGACCGTCTCGACCGGGTGCTGGAGATCGACGAGGCGTCCCGGGCGGCCCGCATCCAGGCCGGCGTGTTCGGACCCCGCCTGGAAGACCAGCTGCGACCCAGCGGCCACACGCTGCGGCACTTCCCGCAGTCATTCCGGTTCTCCACGCTCGGCGGCTGGATAGCCACCCGCTCCAGCGGCCACTACGCCACCAACCACACCCACATCGACGACTTCGTGGAGTCGGTGCGGATGATCACCCCGGCCGGGTGGTGGGAATCCCGCCGCCTGCCCGGCTCGGGCGCGGGGCCCAGCCCCGACCGGATGGTGATCGGCTCCGAGGGCGTTTACGGGATCATCACCGAGGCCTGGATGCGCATCCAGCGCCGGCCGGTGTTCCGGGCCACCGCCGGGGTCACGTTCACATCCTGGCGGGCGGGCTGCGAGGCCGTGCGCCACATCGTGCAGGCCAAGCTGTGGCCGGCCAACCTGCGCATCCTCGATCCCGCCGAGGCCCGCCGGGCCGCCGGGCTCGACGACGCGAGCGCGCTGGTGATCGTGTCTTTCGAGTCGGCCGAGCTGACCCAGCGCCACAACATCGCGCAGGCGGTTGAGATTGCCCGAGACTGCGGCGGGCACGTCGCCGACGACGAGATCCGCGTCGACGACGGCACGGGCGAGCCCACCGGCCGCGGCGGCGCGGTGGGCGCGTGGCGCAACGCGTTCATCGGGGTGGGCAACGGTGTCGAGACGTCGCTGGGCCTGGTCAACGACACGTTCGAGACGGCCATCACTTGGGACCGCTGGCCCGACTTCGACGCCGAGATCCGATCACGGGTGGGCGCCGCGCTCGCCGACACGTTCGGACCGCACCACTCGCTGTCGTGCCGCTTCACCCACGTGTACACCGACGGCCCGGCGCCCTACTACACCTGGTCGGGCATGGGCTCCCAGGGCAGCGAGATCGCCCAGTGGCAGACCATCAAGGACGCCGCAATCGAGGCCGTGGTCGGCGCGGGCGGCACCGTCACCCACCATCACGCCGTCGGCCGTATGCACCGGCCCGGCGGCTACGACCGCCAGCGCCCCGAACTGTTCGCCGAGTCCGTGCGGGCCGTCAAGCAGCGCCTCGACCCCAACGGCATCCTCAACCCCGGCGTCCTCATCGACCCCTGAGCCCGGCTACCCGGTCCCGAGCGCTCCTGCGAGCATGCGCGGATGGGAGACCTGACCTCGCAGTGAAGCATGTTGCTTCCCGCTCTTGTTCGCTGCGCTCACGGGCCGCGCGGGCCACGGCCCACCAAATATGTAGAGAAACCCGTCATATAGAAGCAAAACCCGTACAGATTTCTTCTCGGACCGCGCCGGAATCGTCCTGGAACCTGTGAGCGCTAAACGAAAGTCGCGATTGGCGCTAACGGGAAGTCGCGTCGCGGCGAGGGGTTCGGGCTGGCGTGGTTGAGGTTAGCGGGTCCTCCTTTGGGCGGGTTCGGTGGTGGCGATTTCGAGGCCGTTGTGTTCGCGCAGGCGCCAGCTGGGGCCGCGGATGTTGAATACGACGGCGTTGTGCATTAGCCGGTCCAGGATCGCTGCGGCGACGACGTTGTCGCCGAAGACGCTGCCCCATTCACTTGGAACTGGCATACGTTCGATCGCGTGGAAACTGCCTGCTAGCAGGGTCTTTGGGTGATTGTGGGCGGTCCGTGATCTTCAAGGCGTGACGTGCGATGGTTAGGTGCCACCTTCGTTCGTGTGGCGGGAAGAGGGTGTGTTGTGGGCAGGTTTGGTCTGCGGGTCATCAGCGGGGCGGCGGCAGCGTCGCCGAGCGAACTGGACGAGGAGTCGTTCCAGGCGGTGTGCGTGGATGGTTTCGTGGCGTCGTGGACAGCGCGGGGGTTCAGCCCGGTGACGATCGAGAACGGCATGGGTGTGTTGGAGCGGTTCTTGGATCTGTTGGCGGTGCCGGCGTGGGAGGCCGGGCCCGACGACGACGACCGTGTTGTTGGAGAGTTGGTGGCCCGGGGTGCGGCGGCGTCGACTCGGCGGGGGTATGTGCAGGCGTTCAAGGACTTCCATCGGTTCTTGGTGGCTCGCAAGGCTGCGGAGATCGAGGCGACCTTCGGGGTGGTGCTGGAGGATCCGGTCGATGAGTTCAACGCAGCCCGACATGTCGGCAACGACTCGGCGTCGACGCGGCCGCCGCCGACCCCGGAGAGGATGGGAGAGTTCTTTGCGTTCTTGCGGGAACGGGTCGCGACCGCCCGCAAGTACGCGCCCGCTGGCCGGGACTACGCGTTGTTCCGGACCCTGTATCACTGCGGGCTGCGTGCTGTTGAGGCAGCGTCGCTGGAGCGGGCCGATCTGCATTTTGATCGGGGGCCGTTCGGCAAGATCCACGTGCGGTTCGGCAAGGGTGCTCGCGGGTCGGGCCCGAGACGCGGTGGGTGCCGATGCTGGACCAGCTCGACTTGGTGCTGCGCTGGTATCTCGACGGTGTCCGGCCGCGGATGGCTGACTCGAAGGCGCTGTTTTGTGACGAGGGCGGCGGCGGGTTGCATCGGGGCACGATCCGCAACCGGTTGCGTCGCCTGCTCGAACTCGAGGACCGGCCCGACACTGAACGGTTCACGCCTCATGGTCTGCGTCACGCGTGCGCGACCCACAACTACGAACGCGGCGTCGATTTGGTGGCCATCCAACAGATGCTGGGGCACTGGCATGTGGGAACGACGATGCGTTACGTGACCGCGTCGGCGACCTTCATCGAGGACGCGTATCGACGAGCGACATCGGTGACACTGGCAACGTTGAGCGAGGAGGACGAGTCGTGAACGTGCAATGGAAGCTGCGCATGGCGGCCGCGCAACGAGACGTGTGGACCGGTGCCGAGCTGCGCCGGCTGCTGGCTGAGAGGGCCGGATTGTCGATGTCGGCTGCGTCGGTGTCGGCGTTGCTGACCAAACAGCCCGCACAAGTGAAACTGACCACGCTGGCGGCGTTGTGCACGGCGTTGGAGTGCACTCCCAATGATCTGTTCGAGGTCGACACCACACCGGTGTGTCGTGCGGCCAAGCCGGCTGAGAGGGCCACGACACCACAGCCCCAAGCGATCCGTGGTCGGTCGATGCCGCCGTTGTGAGGATCGGTGACTGCGTTCGATGCGGCGGCGGGATCGGCCGGCGCGGCACCGACCTGTGTCATCGTTGCCGGGCCGCGGACCGCGAGGCGAGCCGTCGCAGCCCGTGCCCGCGTTGTGGCAGGGTTCTGCGCCTGCGAGCCGACACCGCCCGCTGCGTCACCTGTTCTCGAACTTGCATCGATTGCGACGGCACCGTGCGCCGCCACACCGACACCAGGTGCCGGCACTGCCGTCGCCGACGCGACGCCGCTGCTGCCACACAAACCTGCGTCCGCTGTGGCCGTCTGGGCCTGATCCGAGAACACACCGGCTGGTGCGGCACCTGCTCGCGGCCCAAGCCCGAGCCTCAACCGCCGCGGCCCTGCGGCGAGTGCGCCCGGCTGACGCGGCGGTTGAGCAACGGGCTCTGCAGCCGCTGCTGGCAACGCCACCCGGACCGGGCCATCAACCAAGCCGAGAACCTGGCGTGTGTGCTGGACGATCCGCCGTGGTGGATCGTGCCCTTCGCTGCCTATGCGTCCGAACGCATGTCCATCGGTCGGGTCAGCGTCTTGCCGCAGATGATCGCCAACGAAGGCGGCTATCTGCTCAACACGGCCAGCGCGGCCGGCCTGCTGACCCAGATCGGCTCACTCGCATACTCGGTGACCAAAGGTGCCGCAGTGTCGCCCGCAGAGTTTCTGGCCATAGCCCATCACCACCAGGGCATTCGGGTCTCTGTGCTTTGCCCGCAGGGCGTACGCACCAACATCTTGGCCAACAGCCCCGATGCCGTCGGTGATGGGAGCGAAGATTGGGAGAGCAATCTGGCGAGCGGCGACGGAGTGCTCGAAGCTGCTGACGTCGCTCAGGCGTGCCTGGACGCCATCGACGAGGAACGTTTCTGGGTATTGCCCCACCAAGAGGTCGGGAAGTACGCCCGCCTGAAAGCCACCGATATCGATCGCTGGCTCAACGGCAGGCGGCGTTTCCAAGATGCGCTGTTCCCCGACGGCCCACTTCCGGGCGACGCCATGGAACCGATGTAACGATAAGGGCGTGCGTCGCAGCACCTCGAACGTCGTCACGAATTCATCGTCGGATACGTGAGCATGCGAGCGCTGATTCCTGAGACAACGCTCACAACTACATAGAGCGTCCGGTTACATAGAGCACCCGGTCCATGACACGAACCGTCAAGCTCGCGTGATGCGGCTCGGCGGCCGTGTCATGGGCCTCAGCGCGCGGATCAGAATCCGAAGTCGTTGACGTTGTTGATGTCGAATACGAGCGCCGGTCCCTGAATCGCTTCGTAAGAACCCGGCTTGCCCGCGATCTCCTTGATCGGGATCGATCGAGTGACACCTCGTGCCACCCCCAACTCCTGACCATCGACGAGATCGCGTCCGTTTACGAGCTCGAAAGCGATCGCCACGGTGAGATAGCCGGTCTCGGCGGGGTCCCAGAGCACGAACTTGGGCACCGTGCCCGACTCGACGAATTGAACCATCTGGCTCGGAGTCGATAGGCCGGTCGTCACAACCTCGCCCACGAGGTCGAGCTCTTCGGTAGCTTGCGCGATTCCTACGGTGCCGCCTGCGTCGACCGACACTAGGAGACTGTTGAGTAATCCGGTTCGGGGTGCTCGCGTTCGTTGGGCGGGTGTGCGAGAATTGTAGGTATGCAGGGTACTGAGAAGCCGGATCGGGAGTTGTTGGACGTGTTGGGCTTGTGCGGGGGTCTGGTGCGGGTGGGGTCGGTTTACCGGTTTTTGGCCGAGAACCGTCTGAGGCTGTTTCCTGACGGGTTGTTCGCTGACTTGTTCGGGGGTCGGGGCCGGCCGTCGGTGCCGGGTTCGGTGGTGGCGACGGTGCTGGTGTTGCAGGCGCTGGAGGGGTGCTCTGACCGTGAGGCTGTTGAGCGGCTGCGGTGTGATCTGCGCTGGAAGGCCGCTGCGGGCCTGTCGGTGGACGATGCGGGGTTCCATTACAGCGTGTTGTCGCTGTGGCGGCACAGGCTGCGCGTCAGCGGCCGCCCGCAGCGGGTCTTTGACGCGGTGCGGGATCTGGCGGGGTCCTGCGGGGCGCTGGCGGGGAGCCGGCGGCGGGCGTTGGACTCCACGGTGCTGTATGACGCGGTGGCGACGCAGGACACCTACACGATGATCGCCGCGCAGATACGGCGCTGTCGGCGGTTGATCGCTGAGACGGCGGGCCTGGAGTTGATGCTCGACTATGGCCTGGGGGCCAAGCCGTCTTGTGACTGGTCTGACCCCGGGGAGCGGGCCTGGCTCATAGACGAGCTGGTCACAGACGCCTGCGCGGTGCTCGCTGAGACGGCGGGCCTCGAGCTCACAGACGAACAGGCCGACGCGGCGGCGCTGCTGGCCGCGGTGGCCGGCCAAGACGTCGAGGCCGACCCCGAGGTGCCGGGGCGCCGGCGCATCGCGCGCCGCACAGCCGCGGGCCGGGTGATCTCCACCGTGGACCCCGAGTCCCGCCACGCACACAAGACCCGCTCTGTGCGCCGCGACGGCTACAAGGCCCACATCGTCGCAGAGCCCGACACCGGCATCATCACCGCCGCAGAGCTCACCGCAGCCGACGCCTCCGACGCCAGAGTCGGCGCCCGGCTCCTCAACACCGACCCCACCCACCACACCGACACCGGCCACGACGACACCGACACCGGCCACGGCCACACCGGCAGCGGCCACACCGGCAGCGACACCGGCAGCGACACCGGCAGCGACCACACCGGCAGCGACCACACCGGCAGCGGCCACACCGGCAGCGGCCACACCGGCAGCGGCCACACCGGCAGCGGCCACACCGGCAGCGGCCACACCGGCAGCGGCCACACCGGCAGCGGCCACACCGGCAGCGGCCACACCGGCAGCGGCCACGACCACACCGACAGCGACGACACCGACGACACCGACACCGACACCACCGACACCGGCGACACCGGCGACACCGACACCGACACCGGCGACACCGACACCGACACCGACACCACCGACACCGGCGACACCGACACCGACACCGGCGACGACGGGGGCTGGTTGGTGCTGGCGGACTCCGCGTACGCGTCGGGCGAGGCGCTCGAGTCGTTCACAGACGCCGGATGGGACACCGCCATCAAGCCCATCGAGCGCCGCCCGCCGATAGCGGGGGGCTTCACCCGAGAGGACTTCGGCATCGACACCGACGCGCAGACCGTGACCTGCCCCGCCGGGCACACCAGGCCCGTCACGTCGGGCGCGGCCCGTTTCGGCAGGCTCTGCGACGGCTGCCCGCTCAGAGCGCGCTGCACCACCTCACAGCGGGGCCGCAGCGTCGCCGTGGACGCCCACGAGGCCCACCGCCGCGCCAACAAGGCCCGCTGGCGGCAGCCGCTGACCCAGGCCGCCTACCGCCGGCACCGGCCCATGGTCGAACGCTCCATCGCCTGGCTCGCACGGGGCAAAGCCAGACGCGTCCCCTACCGCGGCGTCGCCGCCAACCACCTGTGGCTCACCAACAGAGCCGCCGCCGTCAACCTCGTTCGCCTCGCCAACCTCGGCGTCGCCCACAACGGCACCGGATTCGCCCTCCCCGCCGCCGGCTGACCCCGACCGGCGCCGCGCCCGCGCCCGGCCACACCCGCCCAAGCCGCGACAAGCCGACACCGGCGCAACCGCCCGAACCACCACCCCCGACCCGACAGCTGACAACCCGGTTGCTCAACAGTCTCCTAGGCCGACGATGTCGGGATTGGCCTGAATGATCGCCTTAGCCTTCTCGTTTCCGATGGTCTGATTGCCCTCGGCCGATTCAGTTGCGATCAGGGTCATCTCCGGGAATGCCTCTAGCTGGTATTCCTCCATGGCGTCGAGCCAGCCTGCGTGCGTCGTGGAGGTCAGGGCGGTGGTGATGAATGCGTATTCACCGCGTGTATCACCGAGCAGCTCCATGAACGTGTCCCAGAGCACTCGGGGCCCTTCCACTGGATCCCAGTAGTTGACGTAGATGCTCCTTTGCGAATCCGGAGCATCGACATCCCAGGACACGACCACGATTCCATCATCGACCGCCTTGTTGATCGTGGGTGTCATTGCGGACGGGTCCGTGCTGGACACCGCGATCACGTCGAAGCCCTGCGTGATCCAGGTCTCTACCGTTCCGACCTGAAGCGCCGAATCGACTCCGGCCGGGCCGGTCATCAACACATCTCCAATGCCCAGGTCCTCGCCCGCGGCGACGATTCCTTCGTTCACTCGCTGGTAGAAGGGGACACCGTCGATTTGGTTCATGAACCGGAACACCAAGTCTTCGGGAGCCTTGTCCGTCGCAGCGGGCGCAGTCACCACCAGACCAGCGGGAGCCTCCTCAGCGGGAGCCTCCTCAGCGGCGGGTTCCTCAGCGGGAGCCTCCTCAGCCGCGGGTTCCTCAGCGGCAGGTTCCTCAGCGGCAGCCTCCTCAGCGGGAGCCTCCTCAACGGCAGGCGCTTCCGCGGGCTCAGGGGTAGACGCATCGTCGTCCCCACACGCCGCCGCCATTACGACGAATACCGCCATGACTGCCAGGTACTTCCTCATAACCCCTCCTAGGACACTGCCATTAGCGTCCATCTGCCAGCGCATTGCCCGGACCCTTCGGTCCTGCTGGCCAACCAGTCGGTCTAGACGAAGACCATAGTGCATTGGAATTATGCACCCCAAGTTGTGTTCGGATTTCGTCCGCGACGACACGCCGATCGAGCCTGTAACCCCGGTTCCTCGCCCGAGCATGCCACCATCTACGGTCTCTAGCGATGCTTAGCCTCAGGAACATCTCCAAGGCCTATCCGGGTGTCCGGGCCCTTGACGGCATCTCGATCGAGCTTCGCGACGGCGAGATTCACGGCGTCGTTGGGGAGAACGGAGCCGGGAAGTCGACCCTCGTCGGGATCGTCGGCGGCGCGATTACACCGGAGCGGGGAGAGATGGTTTTAGACGGCTCTGTTGTGACGTTCTCAGAGCCCTCGGAGGCCCGAGCACGCGGGATCGCGGTTGTTCACCAGCATTTCCAGTCGGCTCTCGGCCTGTCTGTGACCGAGAATGTCCTCCTCGGGTCGCCGCCGGTCAGTAAGGGCCTTGTCAATTGGCGAGACGCGCACAAGCAGGCCGAGGCGGTGTTCGCGGAGCTCGGCGTGGACCTCGACGTCCGCTTGCCGATGCGAGCGCTGAAACCAACTCAACGGAAGTTCGTAGAGATCGGCCGCGCCATCTATGGCGCTGCTTCCGTGATTCTCCTCGACGAGCCGACGGCGGCCCTGGACAGCGAAGATGCGGATCGTTTGTTCGCGGCAATGCGCCTGCTCAGTCAGCGCGGCCTGGCGGTCGCATACGTCAGCCATCGCCTAGAGGAGGTACTGACCGTGACGGATCGCGTCTCGGTCCTACGCGACGGCCACCACGTTGGTACTTGGCCCACCGAGCAACTGGGCCTCGACACTCTCATCGCCCATATGGTCGGGCGCGAGCTGTCCGGCTTCTTCTCAGACCACCCCGAACCCCGGCCCACAACCGTGCTCGACGTGCGCGGCGCCACCATCGCGGACCGGGTGTACCAGGTTGACTTGCAAGTTCGGGAAGGCCAGATCATCGGCCTGGCAGGACTTCTCGGTAGCGGCAGGAGCGATCTCGCCAAGGCCATATTCGGAGCGGTGCGCTTGAGCGAGGGGACTATCTTCATCGATGGACAACAGGTTCGATTGAGGTCGCCGGTCGACGCGGTGCGGGCAGGAATCGCCTACGTGCCCGGTAACCGACAGGAGGAGGGGTTGGTGCCGACCATGAACCTCGGCGAGAACCTCACCCTGGCATCACTGCGTGACCTTCGCGGGCGTTTCCTGGTGGATCGGGCCCGAGAGGCCCAGATCAGCAGGTCTTTCGTGGAGCGGCTTCGGGTCGTGGCTACGAGCATCGCCCAACCGATCGAAACGCTCAGTGGCGGCAATCAGCAAAAGGTCCTGGTGGCGCGCTGGCTGGCAACGCGGCCACGAGTCGTCATTCTCGACGAGCCCACCCAGGGTGTCGATGTAGGCGCAAAGGCAGAGATCCACCAGCTGATCAGCGAGTTGGCTGAAGCCGGGCTGGCCATCCTGCTGATCTCTTCGGATCTCCCTGAACTCCTCGCAATGTCCGATCACATCCTCGTCATGCATGAGGGGCGAGTCGAGGCGACTATGCCCCGGGCTGAGGCCACCCAGGAGAGGGTGATCGAGGCAGCCACCGGACAGACCGCCGCGTCTGAGGTTGGAGCATGAGCGACGGACCGATGAGATGGCTCAAACGCGTGGTCGCCAATCGTGAGGTGTTGCTGACATTCGTGCTGCTTGCGGTGTTCATTGGTGTCGGGATTCGTGTTCCGAGATTCGTCAGCCGGGGGAGCATCACAAACCTGCTGTTCGACGCCTCAACCGTCGGGATCGTCGCCATCGGGTTGACCATCGTGATTATCGGGGGCGGCATCGATATCTCGATCGGCTCGATCCTCGTTGCTTCGGCGATCATGGCCGGTTTGGTCGCTCAGGAAGAGGTGAGCCCGTGGATAGCGGTGGGAGTTGGAGTAGTCGGCGGCGCAGCTCTCGGTGCCGTCAATGCGGTGCTGATCACCAAGCTCAAAATACCTCCGATAGTGGCCACTCTGGCCACATTGAGCATCTTCAGAGGTGTGCTCACCGAACTCACCAAGAGCAAACTCATCGGAGGTCTGCCGTCCTCTTTCACGGTCATCGGCCAGGGCCGTGTCGGCGGGGTTCCCTATCCAGTCTGGATCATGCTCGGCTTGTTCGTCCTCGCCGGCCTGGGCATGCGCTTCAGCGGCTTCGGCCGGGTCGTGTATGCCATTGGCAGCAACGAGGCTGCGGCACGCCTGAGCGGCATTGTGGTGACCAGGTACCAGGCGTTGACCTATGTGATGTCAGGAAGTCTCGCTGGGCTGGCCGGCGTCGTGTTCGTCGCTCGCAACGGGACGGTGCTCCCAACTAGTGGGAGGGGCCTGGAGCTCCTCGTCATCGCCGCGGTGGTGGTCGGCGGTACGAACATCTTCGGTGGCGAGGGATCGATTGCCGGCACCGCGTTGGCTGCGGTGCTACTCCAGACGATCACCGCCGCCATGGTTTTCTTGGGCATCAGCACCGCCTGGCAGGGGGCCGTCATAGGAGCCACGATCCTGATCGGGGTCACCATCTTCGTATTCGGCCAGCGCCGAAGAGAAAGGGAGTTCCTTGCCTAGCTATACGACGGGCGCTCTAGCCAGGCGCGGGGTCAGTCGAATTACCGGAGCTCGCTACATCGCCACGGTGTTGGTGCTGGTTGCCGCGATTGCCGGCTTCGCTCTCATCGAGCCGGTCTTCCTGTCGACCCGTAATTGGGTCGACATCGGCCGCGTCTACTACACGGAGCTGGCCTTGATGGCACTCGCCGCCACGATCGTCCTCATCATCCGGGGCATCGACCTCTCGGTGGCCGCCATCCTCGCCCTCACTGCGGTGACGATCGGCGTCTTGGTCGTCGACCACGGTGTGAACATCTGGGTGGCGGCGATCATCGGACTGCTGGTCGGAGCGGCTGCGGGCCTCCTCAACGGTGCTTTGATCGCGTACGTCGGCATAAGCCCGATCGTCACCACACTTGGGACGCTGACTCTTTACCGCGGCATATCCCTCGGCATCACACACGGCAGGAATCTGGGCGGTTTCCCGGCCTCATTCAACGAGCTGGGTCAAGGGACGGTATTGGGAATCCCGACCCAGGCGTGGGGCTTCGGCGTCACCCTTATCATCGTGGCCGTCGTGTTGGGCCGAACGATGGTCGGCAGGTGGATGTACGCCATGGGCGGCAACCCGGAGGCGGCGCGTCTGTCGGGTATCCCGGTTCGGCGCATGACGCTGCTCGTCTACTCCTCGGCGGGACTCCTTGCCGCTATGGGTGGCGTGGTCGCTGCGGCGCGCTTCGATACCTCACGCTCGGACTTCGCGACGGCAGGTGAATTCGATGCCATCACGGCCGCCATCCTGGGCGGAGTCAGTATCGCCGGGGGCCGTGGCAAGGCGACCGGTGCCGCGGTGGGTGCGATGATCATCGCCGTCCTACGCAACGGTCTCACGCTGCGGGGCTTCTCTGGTTTCGTGCAGATTGTTGCCATCGGTCTCATCCTGCTGGGGGCTGTAATCGTGGATAGGGCCCTCATCGCCCGCCGGATCACGCAAGAAGTCACAACGCAACTCGAAGACGCCGACGACGCGGAGGGGAGCGAGCCCACCTCGCCCTCGACCGATTCGAAGATCCCCGCACGAGAACCCGGGGAGCGCTCCGGCCTGCTGTAGTAGGGTCCGCCGAGATGTGAGAGGCAGCGCGCTGCCAGAGAGGTAGGAAAGTGGATCTAGCCGAACTCGGAAAGAACTATTCCCAGCCCATTGGACCGGGAAACGCCTACGCACCGCCTCCATATCTCTACCGGGGGGTCGAAGACATCTTCGTGACGTACACGGCTGACCCTGCCGCGGTCGCTTCACTCTTGCCTCCCGGGGTCGAGGCGGCAGAAGATCCTCCCATCTGTATCGCCTGGGCACGCTGGACCGCCTGGTCATCGTTCGGGCCCTACCACGAGTCCTACATCATGGTGCGCGCCAACTTCGAGGGTGAGACCTACATCTACCAGCCGTTCATCTTCACCGACAACGAGATCCCTCTGGTGGCTGGCCGCGAGATCTGGGGATACGCCAAGAAGCTCGCCGTCATGGAGAGAAGCTACGGGGGCTCTGGTACCCCGTTCGGGGAACAGGCCGTCTTCACGGTCGATAGGCCCAAGGGCAAGCGGATAATGACCGTCTCGATCGCGTGCGACGAACTTCAGGATCCCGCTGAGCTGGCGGACCTTCCCGTCCTCTCTACGCGGATCATCCCGAACTCCACCGCCGGCAAGGCACCCTCGGTCGCCGAGTTGGTGCGACTGGACGTCGAGGCGCACATCCACGAGAGCGCCAACGGCACTCCCAAGCTGTGGAGAGGCCGCGGCTCGGTCACCATGGACTCTCCATCGCAAGTCGATCCCTGGTACCTGCTCGCACCAGTCGAGATCCTCGACGGCCACTTCGGCATCTTTGACTTCGACCTCTATCACGGCAGGGTCGTGCGCGACTACCTCAGCGAGGACATCGACTGGGTCTAGGGATCAGGGGCGACTCCTCGCAAGACCATCGCGCCCGTTGACATCGAAGAGCTTGACCGCCTCGTCCGCGATGCTGAGCTAGCGCCTGTCGCGCCTGGTCACCAAGGCTATCGGAGAATGCCGGGGGCCTGGAGATGGACGCCGTTGTGGATGAGGAAGGACCGCACGTAGTTCGCCCTCCGCTGATCACCGATATCGCGCTGGAACTGGTCCACGGCGGCAGCGACTTCGCGGCGGCCCTGGTAGCGGATCTTGAACTTGCCGTTCTCGACCTCCCTGAGGCAGGAAACGACCAGCTCGTCAGGGTCGCGGCCCACGGACTGGCAGAACTCGGCCAACACAGCGAGGCGATCGTCACCGTTCGCTATGCCAGCGGACTCCATCCACACCTGGACCGACTGCTGACCCTCCAGGAGACTCACTCGGGGAGCCCTAGCGCCCGGGCAAGGAACCGGAGCTCTTCTTGTCGCCACGGATAGGGCGCTTCGGGCTGGAGCAACTTGCGTTGCCGCAGGATCTCGGTGACCTCCTCGGTCGTCTCGAACGGTGTCTCGCAATCGCCCCAGAAGTAGTCCTGCTGCAGGGGTGGCCTGGGACGCTGACCGCCAGCCTGGGGATCCTCGGCCGGGTACCCGACCAATAGCAGCCACAGGGGATGCCAGTCAGGTGGCACCTTTAGGACCTCAGCGGCGAGTTCGGGGGTGAAAGACTTGCAGCAAATCCCGAGGCCGAGATCCACAGCAGCGAGGAGCATGTGAGCGATCGCTTGCGAGGCCTCCACCGAGGCGATCCAGCGAGCCTCGGGTTCGTCCTTCACCAGCGGTCCGAGGATCGTGGCTCCAATGACATCGTCGATGAACTTATGTGACCACCCGAGCGCCGGGGAGAAGGCCCCCCGGTTGAAGAGTTCCTTGAGGCGCTCGGGGCCACCGTCGGGGGCCCTCGGGTCGGCATAGGTGAAGATGAAAAGCGGCGCCATGTCGAGATCGGCGGTTGTCGTCGGGGTCTTGAGCTGGTCGCGCTGCTCCTGGTTCAGGGAGTCTCGCTCGACCGCCACCGCCTTGATGAACGACGCGTTCACCGCACGCGAGGAACGGTGCGCCGCCTGGAACATCATCTCGACCTTCCAGCGCTCGACAGGCTGGTATGGCTTGAAGTACCGGATCGACCGCCGGCTTCCGATCGCCTCGAACAGCTCCATTTTCTCCTCCTCGTCGATCAGTCGCGAGCCAGGATAGTCACAGACATGGCCGCACTGTCCTCGTCGAGCCAGCCGCCACCGTTCTCGGCGAGAGCGATCCGGGCGCCGCCAACCTGACGATCCCCGGCCCGTTCGAGCAGTTGCTCGTTGAGCTCCGCGAGCTGGGCGATGCCGGTGGCGCCGATTGGGTGTCCCTTGCAGAGGAGCCCGCCGCTGGGATTCACGGGCAGGTCGCCACGTAGATGCGTACGCCCTGTTGCGAGCAGCTTGGGACCGTCGCCGGTGGGGCAGAAGCTGAGGTCTTCGTACAGCGTCAGCTCCGCGACCGCGGTTGCGTCATGGATCTCGGCGACATCGACATCCTCGGGCCCGACGCCGCTCGCGTCATAGGCCGCCTGGCCAGCGGCGCGGGCTGACTTCGGATCATGGCCAGGCATCGTTCCCGAGCGGACGACCGAGGCAAGCACCCGCACGTCGGGCCGATCGGCCTCACGCTCTAGGCGCTCGAGGCCTTCTCGCGACGCCACAACGACGGCGGCCGCTCCATCACCGATCGGTGAGCACATGAGCAGCGTCAGCGGCCAGGCGATCTCCCTGGCTCCCAGCACCTGTTCCATCGTCACGATGTTGCGGTACTGCGCTTTCGGGTTGAGCGCGGCGTGGTCATGAGCCTTGACGACCACGCGCGCGAGGTCGTCCTGCGTCGCACCGGAGGCGGCGAAGTAGTCCTTTGTCATGCTGGCGTAGATGTCCATGAAGAAGGATCGACCCGAGCCGCTGCCGAGAGCGGCCTCCATCTCCGCCATCTGCTCGAGATCGACTGCGGTGGCGATGGCATCGAAAGACCGTTGCTTGTCTTCGTGGGTGAGCTTCTCCGCCCCGACCGCGAGGGCCACGTCATACGCGCCGGACGCCACCGCCTGATGCGCTAGATGGAAGGCCGATGACGCCGATGCGCAGGCGTTCTCAACGTTGAAGATAGGGATCTCGCCGAACCCGAGCGGACGCAGCATCACCTGGCCGCGAATCATCTCCTGGCCAGTAATCAGGCCAGCGACGGCGTTCCCTACGAACGCCGCCTCGATCCCATCGACGCGGGCTCCGGCATCGGCCAGCGCATCCGTCACGGCGACCGCGGCCAGGTCCTTGAGCGTTGTGTCGTGGAACTTCCCGAAGTCGGTGAGGCCGGATCCGGCTATGTATACGTCACGCATTGGCGTTCCCCCGATCGTAGACGCCCGCTGGGATTCCCTGTTCCCTGAGGACCTGATAGCGAATCCTATGTGTCTCGGTCTTCGGTAGTTCGGAGCGGAACTCGACGTAGCGTGGCACGGCATAGTTGGCCATTCGCCCCTGACAGAAGCGGACGATGCTCTCCGGGTCGATGACCTGACCCGGCTGCGGGACTACGACGACCTTCACGTCGTCCTCGCCGAGCTCGGATGCGACCGCATGGGCTGCCGACTCCCGAACGCTCGGATGCTGGTTGACGACGGTCTCTACCTCCCAGGCCGAGATGTTCTCGCCTCGTCGCCGAATGGACTCCTTCAGCCGACCGCAGTAGGTGAAGTAGCCGTCGGCGTCGCGTGTGGCGAGGTCGCCCGAGTGGAACCAGCCACCCCGGTAGGCCCGTGCCGAGGCCTCCAGATCACGGTGATAGTGCGTCAGCGGACCGCGGGGATGGCGGAACACCAGCTCACCCACCGTGTTGTCGGGGACCGGCTGTTCGTCGGCGACGACCCGAAACTCCACACCGGTGACCGCGCGACCCATGGCGCCGACTCGCCCCTCAGCGTTTATCAGGAGCCCCGGCGAGTCGACCATGCCGTAGAACTCCACTATGCGCACGCCGAACCGTTTCTCGAACTCCCGCCAAGCCCAGGCCGGGCATGCTGCCGACATGACAGTTCGCACATGATGATCGCGGTCAGTGTCCGAAGGCGCCGCCTTCAAGAGGATAGGGATCATGGCGCCGAGCGCCGTGAACGAGACTGCCCTGCTGTCACGGACCTCGTCCCAGAACCGGCTCGCCGAGAACCTGCGGCCGAGTCGCAGAGTCCAATCGTTCTGGATCGACCCCATGGCCGACAACATCAACGCGTTCCCGTGAAAGAGCGGGAGGCAGGTGTAGACGGTCTCTCCAGGTTCTACGCCGACATGACCGAGCAGTATACGCGCTGGCTCCAAGTCGTAGCCGTCGGCGACCACACCCTTCGGCGGGCCAGTCGTGCCGGATGTGTAGAGGATCCCGACCGGCTCACGGTCACCGACCGGAATCTCGGGGGGAGCGGTCGACCCTGCCGCTAGCTCGGCGAAGGGGACAGCTCCGGGCGGGGGGTCGTCCCCGACGACGACCATCCTCAGGCGATGATCGGGCCACGCCTCATTGACGGCGCCAGCGAGCCCCTGATCGATCACGACGACCTGGCTCTCGGAGTGCTGGAGGATATGACGCAGCGTCTCGCCCCGCTGCGCGATGTTCACCGGCACCGCCGCCCCCGAGATCGCCGCCAGCCCGAAGTACGTGTCGAGGAACTCGAGACCGTTGGGCAGCATGATCGCCACCCGATCGGCGGCTTGGACTCCCATCGCAGCCAGCGCGTTCCCGGCGGCGAATGCTCGCTCGACGGCCTCGCCGCACGTGACGACCTTCTGTTCGAAGCGGACGGCAGGCGTGTCGGCATGACGGTCCGCTCGGTCGATCATCGCTTGGATGATCGCGGCACGCTTCACGGTTTGTCGCAGCTGTCCAGGATCCGACGAACTTCGACTGCCATCGCGGCTCGTGTCTTCACGAGTCCCAACTGCCTCTCCTCTTGCTCGCATGGTCATCGAGCAGGTCGCAGCACGAATCGATGACGCACTCCAGTGATCGGCTCCCAGCTGGCATCCTCGGCTGCCCGCAGGCTACCGCTCGTCACCGTCGAACGTCGACCGACCAGTCAGTAAGCTCCCCGCCTATGCCACCCACAGTGACGTTGCTGTGCGGAGGCTTCGGCGCCGCCAGGTACGTGCGAGGCTGGTCGCCGTCGTCGTCCGCGCTGACGTGCGTGGTCAATACCGGCGACGATCATATGCATGCGGGCCTGCTCGTGAGCCCGGACGTGGATTCGGTGATCTATGGGCTAAGTGGGCACTTCGACGAACTGACGGGCTGGGGACGACTCGACGACACTTTCCTTTGCTCGGATCAGCTCGCGAGGTTCGGCCACGGCTGGTTCCGCGTAGGCGATGCCGACCTCGCTATCAGCCTCGAGCGAACCCGGCTCATCGGCGCAGGAGCATCGATGGTCTCGCTCACGGCCAGGATCGCCTCGGGGTTCGGCGTTACCGCCACGGTGCTGCCTATGAGCGAGCGACGGGTGCCCACGACAGTGCTGACCCGCGACGGGGCGCAGCTGTCGTTGCAGGAGTTTCTCGTGCGCGAACGTGCCCAGCCAAGTGTCGCACGAGTCGATGTCGGGTCTCGCGGTGCGACCCCGGCATCGGGGGTCACCGAAGCGATTGCCGAGGCCGATCTGGTCGTGATCGCACCGAGCAACCCCGTCAGCAGTATCAGCCCGATCCTCGAGCTTGAGGGCGTGCGCGAACTCCTGGCCAACCGCGAGCGACCGACGATCGCGATCTCACCGGTCGTGTGCTCGGCGTCGCCGCGGACTCCCCCCGAGCGGGGTCGCTATCACGTGCGCGAAGTGTTCCTGAGGTCCGTCGGCGTCGCTCACACGCCCGAGGGGGTGGCAGAGCTCTATCGAGGTCTCATCGACGGTTTCGTCGTCGACTCTCAGGATGTGGAGCACCTCCCCGCCGTCGAAGCGTGCGTCAGCCGAACTATGACGGCGGACACGCTCGCGTCGTCCCGCGATCGACAGCGACTGTGGGACCGCGTTCTCGGGTTCGGCTTGGGGCTCGAGTAGCCCCTCCCGACCGGCCGTCCCAGCCGTTCCACCTCTTGTCGCCGGGGCGCTTCTCAACCCCACTCTGGTTCGTAGACGTTGTGCGGCTCCAACGCTGGCTTGTCCGCGTGGCGACGTAGCTCCAACCGGCCCAACTGGTTGCGATGGACCTCATCCGGGCCGTCGGCGACGCGCAGGAGTCGTGCCGTCGCGTAGGCGGCCGCCAGCCCGAAGTCGTTGTTCATGCCCGCCGCGCCGAACGCTTGCATGGCCCAGTCGATCACCTTGCATGCCATGTTGGGCGCCGCAACCTTGATCATCGCAATTTCCTTGCGCGCCTCCTTGTTGCCGACTGTGTCCATCATGTGTGCGGTCTTCAGCGTGAGTAGACGCACCTGTTCGATGGCGATTCGGGCTTCGGCGATCCGTTCGAGCGTGACCGTCTGGTCAGCGATCGGGCGACCAAATGTCACTCGGTGTTGGGTCCGTCGGCACATCATCTCGAGTGTGCGTTCGGTCAGGCCGATCAGGCGCATGCAGTGATGGATTCGGCCCGGGCCGAGCCGGCCTTGCGCGATCTCAAATCCTCGGCCCTCGCCCAGGAGGATGTTTGAGGCCGGTACCCGCACATTGTCGAACTGGACCTCCGCGGCACGGTCGGGCATGCCGTAGAAGTTGAACACCGGGAGGGGTCGGATCACCTTGACCCCAGGTGTGTCCTTGGGCACCAGCACCATGGATTGCTGCTTGTGACGGTCGGGGTTGTCTGCGTCGGTCTTGCCCATGAAGATGATGATCTTGCAGCGTGGGTCGGTGGCATTGGTCGTGTACCACTTGCGTCCGTTGATCAAGTAGTCGCCACCGACTGGCTGGATCGAGCTCTCGATATTGGTTGCGTCGCTGGATGCAACAGCTGGCTCGGTCATGGCAAACGCAGACCGGATGTCGCCAGCCAGGAGCGGCCGGAGCCATGCTTCTTGTTGATCCGGAGTTCCGTACCGTGCCAGCACCTCCATGTTGCCGGTGTCGGGTGCTGAGCAGTTGAACACCTCGGGCGCGAGGTGAGATCGCCCCATGATCTCGCAGAGCGGCGCGTATTCGAGGTTGCTTAGCCCGGCGCCGTGCTTGGTGCCGGGCAAGAACAGGTTCCAGAGTCCAGCCTCCCTGGCTAAGGGCTTGAGCTCCTGCACAACTGGCCACGCTTTCCAGGGACCGAGTTCCATCGATTGGCGGAAGTACTGCGCCTCGTTGGGGTAGATGTGTTCGTCCATGAAGGCTTCGAGGCGGGCCATGAAGGCCAGCGTCTGCGGCGGATAGTCAAAGTTCATCGTCAGGAGGCGAGGGGGCGTCCGAAGGGGAGCTCGTCCTGCCAGGTCGACAGGAACGCCTCGGCGGCGTAGCAGGCGCCCAGGAAGGGGCCGTCGTCGGAGTTGAGGGCGCCGGCCATCAGCGCGGCGACCGCGCCTGCGATCTCACTTCGGACCTCGTCGTCGCTGTCGGTGCTGCTCCATGCCGCGACGCTGGACCCGGCCAGGGCCACGAAGTCGGGCACCGCGGCTATGCCGCGCCGACGGCATACCGCCAGCGCTTTGGAGGTGTACGCCAGACGTCCGCTGGGCACTAGGGCCCGGCATTCGAGTGTCTCCGCGGGCGCGGGCCCAGGCCCGGACCTCGGCCGTGGTCGGCTCCAGATCCGGGAGTTCATGGCCCGGCGCCGGCAACCGATCAGCGAACGCGTCGGCGCCGGCGGTGCGGCGGTGCTCGGCCACCGCCGCACCCAAGAACCGGTAGGTCCACTCCTGGGCCAGCGAGCGGGTCTCGCAGAACACGATTGGCACACTCGGATAGCGCACCGCGGCCTCGCCGAGCGCGTCGGCAACAACGGCCGGGCGGACCCGGTCCAGTTTGAACACCTTCGAGTACCGGTCCTCCACCACCACCGCGGCCCGCTCCAGCAGGGCCAGACCGGCCAGCAGATACCACAGCTTCCCCCCGGTGACGGTGGCCACCAGGTCGGCGAGACTCTTGCGCTCGACTGCGGCGAGGACCCGGCCCTCGTGCTCGACGGCGTAGTCGCCGGCATCCAGGGCGCGCTTGGTGGTGGCGGCCTGCTGGTGGGAGAACTTCCAGGCGTACCGCTCGTGGCTATCGACGATGATCTCCAGGCTCTCCACCCCCGAGGCCCGAGCGGTCGGCAGCGACACGCTGGGGCGGGCCTGACTGCGGGTGCGAGCCGACTGCCAGAACACCACCTGGCGGTTCCTGGCCGTGGCGAACACGAACTGGGAACGGTTCTCCCGTCCCCGATCCAGCACCAGGTCGATGGTCGCGCCCCTGCGCACACAGGACCGCACCGGCACCCGCTCGATGACCGGGGGATCAGCGGGCCAGTCCTGTGAGGGATGGCAGTACACCTTCGAGGTCCGGGGCCACGTCTCGCGCACCTTCAACACCACCGGCCCGGACCGCAACGGCAGCCGCACCAAGAACGGCAACGACGACGCACCGTCAGGGTTGCGGGCAACAACGAAGTCCTCCACGCCAAGACACTAGCTGTGACAGCCTGAGACGCTCGGCGTTATCGTGGGCGAGATAGTGTCGGCTCAGTTGCTCGCCCTCGGCGGCCAGCAGCAGAAACACGACCAGGATCTCGTGCAGAGTCCGCCAACGCGCCAGCGCTGCTGTGGAGTACCGCTTCGAAGCAACACCAGTACCTCGCGGGCGGTCATTATCTCTCGGGCGTGGAGCCGCACGAGCACCTCGAACTTTTTGGTTGGGCCAGTCGCAGCCGCCGGCCTCAACGAGTCGTTCACCCACTTTCCGAGCCTGCGCGTGAACGTGGGGAGCGGGGTGGTTGACGGTCCCCGCTGAGGGGTGGGGGCCCTGCTGGAATCGGTGATTACGAGATCAACGATCCAGGAGGGCCCCGATGGCTTCCGATGTTATGGCAGTTCGGCTGCACTTGCCGCAGATCCGTGTGCTGGAGGTGCTCGAGGACGCGCCGGGAGCGCTCAGGGTGAGCGTCGAGTCGACGTTTAGGAGGCTGCGCTGCCCGCAGTGCGGGTTCCGCTGCCACAGGGTGGGTGACCGCCGCGACAAGAAGGTCCGCGACCTGGAGGTGTCGGGGCGGCGCACCGTGTTGGTGTGGTCGCGGCGCAGGATGGTGTGCGACAACTGCGACAGCCGCTTCTTGGAGGACCATCCGGCGTTGGAGGGCGCGCTGACGCGGCGGCTGGCGCGGCGGCTGGTCGCTGACGCGAAGGTGATGACGTTCAACGCGGTGGCGCGGCGCTACGGCGTGCACTGGCACGCGGTGCGCGCGGTGGTGGACGTCTGGTCGGCTCTGGTGGCTGAGCGGCGCCGCAGCCGCCGCTGCTCGGTGCTGCTGGTCGATGAGGCCTCGATGCGCAAGCGGCACCGCTACGTGACGGTGATCGTCAACGGCGACACCGGGCGGACCCTGGCGATGGTCGAGCACCGCAGTTCCGCTGCGCTGTCAGCGTTCTTGATGCAGCAGGGCCACAGATGGTGCAAGGGCGTCAAGGTGGTGCTCAGCGACGGATCGCGCGCCTACAAGGCGGCCATCGACGCCCACTTGGGCCACGCTCGCCATGTGCTGGACCGGTTCCACGCCATCAGATGGTTCGCGGCCGCTCTCACCCAGGTGCGCCGCGACGTCCAGCGCCGAGAGCCCAAAGGCGTCAAGCCCGCCTTCGACCCCGACGTGTTCAAGGCCCGGTTCGCGCTGCTGCGCAGAGGCGACACCCTCACCGACGCCGACCGCGCCCGCCTCGATGAGCTGTTCGACGCCCACCCCCGCCTCAGAGCCGGCCGGCAGGCCCTCCAGGAGCTCCACGGCCTCTACACCGCCGACGACCATGACGGCGCCCCGGAAGCCCTCGGGCGGTTCTACAGACCTCTACGAGACCGGCGAACTGCCCGAGTACCACAACACCGTCGACACGCTCATCGCATGGTCAGACGAGATCCTCAACCGGCACCACACCGACCGGGCCCCCAACGGCACAATCGAGGAAACTGACAACCTGCTCCAAGTCCTGCGACGCACCGCCCACGGCTTCACCAACCCACGCAACTTCGAAGCCCGCGGCATCCTCGTGACATAATGACCCAACCGGTGCCGGCAACCCTCAATCCCACGAATACGCGAAGGGCCCAGGTTTTGAGGCGAGCTTGACATGGGGCTGCTCAGGGGCCGCTCGGGCCACGGCCTCGCTCAGTGCCTTGCGAAGATCCTCATGGATGCTGCCTAACGCTCGGTCTCCGAGCACAGGTCGCACGTAGGTCTGCCCGTCGCCGGCCGGGATGGCTGTGCCGCCTTCCTTACACTGGCCGGCGTGACTGACGAGCGACCCGCTAGCGGCGCGCCGGGCACCGGCGCCGGGCAGTTGCTGGCCGGGGTGCGGGTGATCGAGTCGAGCCTGCTCGGACCGGGACATGCCGGCACGTTCCTGGCCGACCTGGGCGCAGACGTGATCAAGGTCGAGTCCCCCGCCGGAGACTACATCCGCCAGATGACCTGGCCCATCGTCGAGGGCGTGTCGCTGCTGCACCTGCACACCCACCGGGGCAAGCGCAGCGTGACCCTCGACCTCAAGAACCCCGCCGGCCGCGGGCTGTACATCGACCTGGCGGCCACCGCCGACGTGGTGGTGGAGGCCATGCGCCCGGGAACCCTGGCCCGCCTCGGGCTGGGCTACGACGTGCTGTCGGCGGCCAATCCTCGCCTGGTGTTCGCCACGCTGTCGGGCTACGGCGCCACCGGCCCGTACAAGGACATGCCCAGCCACGGCATCGCCTACGACACCTGGTCGGGGATCGTGCAGCCCGTCGTCGACGAGGACGGCTTCACCCGCATCCCCCCGAACATGCCCAACGTGGGCATCAACGTCGGGCCGATGCTGGCCGCCATGGCGGTGCTGGCCGCCGTGATCAAGGCCCGCGACATCGGCGGGGGCTGCCAGATCGAGGTGGCCCAGTCCGACGCCTCGGCCTACATGGACTGGTACCGCATCGAGACGGAGCGGGCCTACCTGCGCCCCGCCGACGAGGTGACCGGCAACCCCTCCGACGACTACGAGCGCCGGCCCGCGGGGCTGGCGGGCATGTGGGAGGGCGTGCGCTACCAGGCCTACGCGGCGGCCGGCGGCCACGTGCTGTTCATGGCCTCCGAGCAGGCCTTCTGGCGCAACTTCTGCGAGGGCGTGGACCGCATGGACCTCTTCGAGCGCTGGCCGGGGTCAACCTACGCCGACCATGCCCGGGGCAACACCGAGCTGCAGCGAGAGCTGACGGCCATCTTCGCCACGAAGACGGTGTCGGAGTGGCTGACCTTCAGCCATGAGGCCAACACCCCCATCGCGCCGTTCAACACGCCGGCCAACATCGGCGACGACCCCCAGTTCCAAGCCCGCATCGGCTTCCTGCCCACTTCCGACGTCGGCTGCGAGCAGCTCCCCCTGCCGGTCTACGTGGACGGCGAGAAGCCTGCCGCCCCGTCGATGGCCCCCACCGTCGGCCAGCACACCGACGAGGTGATGCAGGAGGTACTCGGCCGGACCGCCGCCCAAGTGGAGGCGCTGAGAGCCGAGGGCGCCTTCGGCTAGCCGAGGGTGACGATCACCTCGCGGTCGGGGGCCTCGGCCTCGGGCTCGTCGTCGAGCATCTGAGCGGGGAAGCCCGGCGCCAGTATCTCGACGCTAACGGCCTCCTCCAGGCGCTTGACCACGTTGGGCGACCATTCCCGGGGTCCGTAGCGGGCCGAAGCGTCGTCGAAGCCGCTGCGCCGCCCGCCTCGGCCGCCAGCGCGGCCAGGCGGCGCACCTCGGCCTCGTCGGTGGTGCTCATCTCCGCCCAGATCGGAGCCTCGCCGTCGTTGCCGCGGCCCGCCCGGCAGGCCAGACCGGCAAGGATGCCGTCGCCGGCCTCCATCACCGCGGCGCTGACCGCTGGGCTGGGCAGGCAGGTGGTCACCATGTCGGCCTCGGCGGCCATCTCGGCGGGGCTGTCGGCCCAGCCCGCCCCCCCGGCCTCCAGCGCGGCGGCGGCCGGGCGGTCGAGGTCGCGCACGACCAGATCGAAACCGTTGCGCAGCAGGCTCCCAGCCAGTTTCGACCCGACGTTGCCCAATCCGATGAAGCCCGCCCGCATGAACGTCCTCCTCCCCTACCGGTGTCCGATTCCGCCCGGCGGTGCCTCTGCTTGCAATCAACCTGCGGCGCGGCGACGCTAGCGCCGTGGCCCGAGCACCGAAGGGAATCGACCCCGAGCCGGTCACGGCGTGGCTGACCGCCGAGGTGGGGACCGTCCCGCCGCTCGACTTCGACCCGATAGCGGGCGGCGCTTCCAACCTCACCTTCGTCGTCACCGACGGTGCCGGACGCCGGGTGGTGCTGAGGCGCCCCCCCACCGGCCATGTGCTGGCCAGCGCCCACGACATGACCCGCGAACATCGGGTGATCTCGGCTCTCGCGCCCACCGCGGTGCCGGTGCCGGCCGCGCTGGGCCTGTGCACCGACACCGACGTGAACGGCGCCGACTTCTATGTCATGGACTACGTGGAGGGCTCGGTGGTGTTCGACCGTGCCGACGCCATGGCCGTCGACGAGGTGGTGCGCCCGGTGATGGCCCGCTCGATCGTCGACACCCTGGCAGACCTTCACTCCCTGGATCCCGACGAGGTGGGACTGGGCGACCTCGGCCGCCGCGAGGGCTACTGCGCCCGCCAACTGCGACGCTGGCAGCGCCAGGTGGACGAAGGATCGGACCGCGACCTGCCCCTGGTGCGCGCGCTGCACGACCGTCTGGCGGCGTCGATCCCCGAGCAGCAGGGCACCGGCATCGTGCACGGCGACTACCGCCTCGACAACTGCATCATGGCCGCCGACGGCACGACGGCCGCGGTCCTCGACTGGGAGCTGTGCACCCTCGGCGACGTGCTCATCGACGTTGCCGGGCTGGCGCTGTGGTGGGGCGACGCCCAGGCGGGCACGGGGCGGCTGGCCGACATGCCCACGATCGTCGACGGTTTCGGCACTCCCGCAGAGGTGCTCGAGCGCTACAGCCGGCGCTCCGACAGGGACCTGTCGTCGCTGGACTGGTACGTGGCCCTGCAGTTCTGGCGGGTGGCCTGCATCATCGAAGGCGTGCGGGTGCGCCACACCGCCGGCGCGATGGGTGACAACCAGCACTACGACGACAGCGGGGCCCGCGAGTTCATCGACTATGTGCTGGACCGCTGCGCCGAGGCCCTGGACATGGCCGCCTGAGCCGAATGCGGGTGGGGCGCCGGCACACCCGGACCGGGGCGACGCCCATCGGAGCCATGGAGGTGCTCACGCCCGACGACATCATGGCCGGAACCCGCCCCGAGGGCGGCCAGGTGGCGGTCTACGCCAACCGACCGGCCGGGTCAGCCCAGCGAGGCGATGGCTGCGTCGTAGTCGGGCTCGGCGGTGATCTCGGGGACCAGTTGGGAATGCAGCACGGTGCCGTCTGAGTCGATAACCACCACGGCTCTGGCGCACAGCCCCCCGAGCGGGCCGCCGACGATGCCGACGCCGTAGTCGTCGAGGAACTCGGGATTGCGGAAGGTGGAGCCTGTGGTGACGTTCTCGATGCCCTCGGCGCCGCAGAACCGGCCCGCGGCGAACGGCAGGTCGGCTGACACGCAAACGACGGTGGTGTCCTCCAGGCCGGCGGTGCGCTCGTTGAACGTGCGCACACTCTGGGCGCAGACCGCAGTGTCGACCGAGGGGAAGACGTTCAGCACTACACGACCGCCCGCGAGGCCCTCCGACGTCACGGCTCCGAGGTCGCCTCCAGTGAGGGTGAAGGCGGGCGCCGCCGCGCCCGCCGCCGGCAGGTTGCCGCTCGTGTCGACCGGGCTGCCCTTGAATGCGGTTGTGGCCATGTTTCTCCTTGGAATCTGCCGATGGCACGCGCGTGGCACTCCGCCACGCGGCCGGGGGACTAGCTGACCATCTTGCACTGCGGAGGCTACCGGCTGGTGCCGTTACCATCGCCGGCGTGTCGACCAGCGCTTCCCCCTCGACCGACCCTCTCGACCTGAGAGCATTCCGGCGCAACGCCTACGCCCTCGTGGACTGGATCGCCGACTACCTGGCCGGTCTGGACGACCGACCGGTGCGCGAGCCCGCAGGGCCCGGCGATGTGCGGGCCAAGTTGCGAGATCACGCCCCGGAGCAACCGGAGTCCTTCCAAGCCGTTCTCGCGGACCTCGACCGGGTGGTGGTGCCGGGGCTGACCCACTGGCAGCACCCGGGCTGGTTCGCCTACTTCCCCGCCCAGTCGTCGCCGCCCTCCATTCTTGGGGAACTTGCCGCGGCCGGCATGGGGGTTCAGGGGATGCTGTGGTCGACATCGCCGGCCGCCACCGAGATCGAGTCCCGTGTGCTCGACTGGCTCGTCGACCTCCTCGGCGCGCCCCAGCAGTGGAAGACGACCGGTGCGGGCGGCGGCGTGTTGCAGTCGGGAGCGTCGGCGTCGACGCACACCGCGCTGGTCGTGGCCCGCGAGCAGTGTCTGGGACGGACCGGCGCAGGCCCCGAAGACATGGTCGCCTACACGTCGAGCCACGCCCACTCCTCCATCGAGAAGGGCGCCCGCATGGCCGGCTACGGCCACATCAGACTGCTGGAGACCGACCGCGAGTTCGCGGCGCAGCCCGAGGCGCTGGCCGCGGCGATGGGCGCGGACCGGGCGGCGGGTCTAGCGCCGGCCTTCGTGTGCTCCGCTGTGGGCACCACCGGCACCACTGGCGTCGATCCGGTGCGACGCATCGGCGAGATCGCCACGGCCGAGACCATGTGGCATCACGTGGACGCGGCCTACGCCGGCTCGGCCATGATCTGCGAGGAGTTCCGCCACCATCAGGACGGCCTGGAACTGGTGGACAGCTACACGTTCAACCCCCACAAGTGGCTGGCCACCAACCTCGACTGCTCGGTGATGTGGGTGGCCGACCGCCGGCCGCTGATCGCAGCGCTGAGCGTCCTGCCGCCGTACCTGCGCAACGCGGCCTCCGAATCCGGGCAGGTGATCGACTACCGCGACTGGCACGGACCGCTGGGCCGGCCGTTCAGGGCGCTCAAGCTGTGGTTCGTGCTGCGCTGCTTCGGCGCGGAGGGTCTGCGCAGGATGATCCGCACCCACGTCGGCTGGGCCCGCGGGCTAGCGGACCGCATCGACGCCCACCCGAAACTGGCAACCATCGCACCGACACCGTTCGCTCTGGTGTCGTTCGCTCATGCCGGCGGCAACGAGGCCACCGACGATCTGGTGAAGCGGATCAACGGCGACGGCCGCTTCTACATCACCGCCTCGGAGGCCGACGGGCAGCGCTATGCCCGCATCTCTGTCGGCTCGACCTGGACGACCCGGGCCCACGTCGACGCCCTCTGGGACCTGATAGACGCCAGCGTCTAACGGACCGGTCCGGCGGCACAAACCTGCTGCGAGTGCGCAGTCGGCGGCCTCGCACTGCGGCTCAGCGGCGGCACGACTCCAGAAAACAGCGGGCCGCTTGGACCGCTCAGCGGCCGAGCGACTCCAAGTAGCGGCGGGCCACCCCGCGCGACTCGGGGTCGCGACGGGCCGCGGCCAGCGAGTCGGCGTCGTTCCAGGCGCTACCGGTGGACACCAGCGCCTCCGCGGCCGCATCCACCGCCCGCAGGGTGGCCCGCAGCGTGAACGCCGACTTGGAGGCCAGAACCCGGGCCAACTCGGCCGCAGTGCCCTCGAGTTCAGAAGCAGGAACGACCCGGTTGACGAAGCCCAGCGCCTGGGCCTCGGCCGCTCCGAAGGGACGGCACGTCAGCACCAGGTCGCGGGTGGCCGCAGGGCCGATCTCACGCACCAGCCGGGGGATGCCGCCCCAGGCCAGCGGGATGCCCAGATCCACCTCGGGGATCATGAAGCGAACATCGTCGGCGGCCACCCGCAGATCGCAGGCCGCGGCCAGCACCACGCCGCCGCCCACGCAATGGCCGTGAATGGCCGCGACCGTCACCGCCTGCGTGGCCGTGAGGGCCTCGGCCATGAGGCGCCCGGCGTCGGTTCCGGCGCGGTCCGGCCCGCCCCCGCCACCGAAGGCGGCCAGGTCCGCCCCCGCGGTGAAGGCCCGGCCGTTGCCTCGCACGATCACCGCCTTCACCTCGTCGTGGCCGTCGAACCAGCGGGCCGCATCGGCCAGCTCGACTAGGCACTCGACCGACAGCGGGTTGAGCTTGGCCGGATTGTCCAATGCCAGCGTGCCCACCGGCCCGTCCACTTCGACTGTGATCGTGTTGTAGTCCATCGGTGGAGGTCACCGTCCTTCCCGTCCTGCTGCGCCCTGTGGAGGACACGTCCGAGGAACTATCCCCGACTTTGCCACATATATGGTGGCCAACCGCCGGAAGTTCGGTCCTGAAGGCAAACGCCTGATAGAAGAGTCCGCTATGCGAACCAATCCCATGAGAGACCGGTGGGCCGCGGGCGAGGCGGCGCTCGGCGGCTGGCTGGCCATCCCCAGCTCCTTCTCGGCGGAGATCGTGGCCCGCTGCGACTTCGACTACGTGTGCGTCGACACCCAGCACGGCCTCAACGACTACAGCGACAGCTGGAGGATGCTTCAGGCGATCAACCTGGGATCGGCCACGCCGGTGGTGAGGGTGCCGTGGAACGAGCCGGGCGTAATCGGCAAGAGCCTCGACGCCGGCGCCCGCGGCATCATCGTGCCCATGGTCAACACCCGGTCCGAGGCCGAGGCGGCCGTGCGGGGCTGCCGGTACGCGCCCGAGGGCGGCCGCAGCTACGGCCCTGCTCGGGTGGTGCGCCAGGAGGGCTCGGACTACTTCGCACACGCCAACGCAGACGTGGCGGTGATTCCGATGGTCGAGACCGCGGAGGCGGTCGACAACCTCGACGACATCCTGTCGGTGCCGGGCGTGGACGCCGTCTATGTGGGACCGTCGGACCTGTCGGTGAGCCTGGGCCTGCCGCCGGGCAACAACGACGGCAAGACGGTATTCGACGACGCCATGGCCGCCATCGTGGCGGGTTGCGTGCGCCACGGGGTGGTGCCCGGCTGCCACACCGCGGCGGAGCTGAGCCGGCTGCGCAGCGAGCAGGGGTTCAGGATGATCACGATCACATCCGACACGGTCGCCCTCGCCCGCGCCCTCGAGGACGAGCTGCGCCGCGCCCGGGGCCAGGACCCGGTCGAGCGCTCCGGCTCCCTGTACTAGCGCACCGGCTGCAGGCCGCGGCCGGCACTCCCGCGGGTCGCCAAGCAGGGCGCGGATACGCTGGCCGCACGCGGCTGACCCATGGCAGCCGGTGCGAGCAGGGAGCCGCCGGTGGACTTCGAGTTCTCAGACGAGCAGCAGGCGTTCGCGGCCGAGGTGGAGGTCTTCCTCGACGCTGATGACGACCCCGACGTGTTCGACCTGAGCAGGGAGAACATGGCCCAGCTCGTGGACACGCCCAAGCGCCGGGCCTTCATGAAACAGATGGGCCGCAAGGGATGGCTGGGCATCACCTGGCCGGCCGAGTACGGCGGGAGCGAGGGAGAGGGCGTCTACGAGTACCTGCTGAACGAGGCGCTCGCGGCCCGGGGCGGCCCCCAGATCGGCAAGGGCGTCGGCATCGTCGGAAAGACCATCATCGCCCACGGCTCCGAGAAGCTCAAGGCCGAGTTCCTGCCCATGATCCTGGAGAACGACGTCGAGTTCGCGGTGGGCTACTCCGAACCCGACGCCGGCTCCGACGCGGCCTCGATGCGCCTGAAGGCTGAACGCCACACGGCGGAGGACGGCACCGAGGGCTGGCTGCTCAATGGCCAGAAGATCTGGACCACCTCCGCCCACTTCGCCGAGTGGTACTGGCTGGGCACCCGCACCGACCCCGACAACAAGCACATGGGCATCACCTTGATGCTGGTGCCCCTCGACCAGCCCGGCATCACCATCGACGCGATCTGGACCATGGGCGACGAGCGCACCAACTCGGTGTTCCTCGACAACGTGTTCGTGCCCGACGACTACGTGGTGGGCGAGGTCAACCACGGCTTCCGCTACATCAGCCAGGCCCTCGACCTCGAGCGCTTCACCATGTTCACGTTCTCCCCCATCAAGCAGCGTCTCGATCTGCTCACCGAATGGGTGCAGGCCGCGGCGCGCGACGGCGAGGCCCTGCGGGAAGATCCGCGGGTGCGGGCCCGGCTCGCCACCCTGCACACCGAGGCCGAGGTGGCCCGAGTGCTGGGGCTGAAGTTCGTGGCCGAGGCGGTGAAGGTGGAACATGCGGTGCGCGACGGCAAGCAGGGGTTCCAGCCGCCCACGGTGGCCGCCTCGGAGTACAAGCTCTACGCCACCGAGCTGTCCAAGCGCCTGGCCGACGCGTCCATGGACATCGCAGGGCCGGGATCGCAGCTGCGGGTGCACACCGAGGATGCGCCCATGGCGGGCCGCTCCGAGTCGACCTACCGCTTCACGGTGATCGACACCATCGGCGGCGGCGCCTCGGAGATCCAGAAGAACATCATCGCCCGACGGGGCCTGGGGCTCCCCAAGAACTTCTGAGGCGGTGTCCACGTGACGGCCGAGGCGGGCTCCCCAAGAACTTCTGAGGCGGTGTCCACGTGACGGCCGAGGCGGGCTCCCCAAGAACTTCTGAGGCGGTGTCCACGTGACGGCCGAGGCGGGCTCCCCAAGAACTTCTGAGGCCGGATGCGCATGACGGCCGAGGCGTCAACCGCCGCCCGCCCGGGGGCGATCGAGGGCGTCAGGGTGCTCGACTTGGCCTCAGTGGGGCCGGCGGCCCGGGCCACTCGCCTGCTGGCCGACTACGGCGCCGACGTCGTGAAGCTGGGGCCGGTGCCGAGCCGGTCCGGCGCAGCGACGGTGCCTCCTCCCCACGCGTACAGCGGCCACCGGGGCATGCGCCGAGCGCTGTTCGATCTAAAGAGCGACGACGGACGCGAGGCGTTCCTCGCGCTGGCATGCGGCGCCGACGTGATCGTGGAGAGCTTCCGCCCCGGTGTGGTCGACCGCCTCGGCATCGGCTACGAGGCGGTGCGGGCCGTCAACGAGCGCGCCGTCTACTGCTCCACCAGCGGCTACGGCCAGACCGGCCCCCGGCGGGACTGGGCCGGCCACGACCTCAACTATCTGGCCGTGTCGGGCTATCTGCACTGCAGCGGACGCGACGCCGACGGTATCCCCGCGCTGCCCGGCGCGACGGTGGCCGACGTCGCCGCGGGCGGGATGCACGCCGCGCTGGCGGTGATGGCCGCCCTGCTGCGTCGCCAGCGCACCGGGCACGGCGAGCACCTCGACGTGTCGGTGGCCGACGGCGCGCTGGGAATGATGTCGCTGTACGCCGACGAGCACCTCGCCACCGGAGCCGAGCCCGGTCCCGGCCACTACATCCTCACCGGCCGCTGCGCCTGCTACGGCATCTACGCCTGCGCCGACGGCAAGTACCTGTCGGTGGCTGCCATCGAACCGGCCTTCTGGGCGAACCTGTGCCGGGCTCTGGGCCTCGACCACTTCAGCGACGCCCAAACCGACGACGAACTCCAAGACGCGATCCGGGCCGCGCTGGCGGCTTGCTTCAGTTCCGAGGATCGCGACGAGTGGGTCCGGCGGCTCGGTCCCGCCGACTGCTGCGTGGCCCCAGTCAATAGCGTGTCGGAGGCAGTGGCCGACGAGCAGTACCGGGCTCGGGGCTCAGTGGTCAAGGCCGAGCACCCCACCGACGGCACGATGGAGCAGATCGGTGCGGTCTGGGCCGGCGCGGCCGCGGCCGACTGGCCCCACCGGCTGCCCGATCTTGCCGCGACTCACACCGCCGAGCTGCTGGCCGAGGCGGGCTACGACGAGGCCCGCATCGCCGGGCTCGCCCGAGCTGGAGCGATCGCCTGATGGCCTTGACCGGTTACCCCAGCCGAACTGGCAGCGACGCACTCCCCCAAAGGGCACCACACGCTGCCAATTCCCCCTACGACACCAACCAGGTCGCTACCCACCCGCCAACCCAGCCGAACTGGCAGCGACGCACTCCCTATAGGGCACTACCTGCTGCCAATTCCCGGCTGGGCGCCTTCCGGGCGCCACCTCAGCCGAACTGGCAGCAATCAGCCCCCCATGGGGCATTGCCTGCTGCCAATTCCCGCCAGGAGGGATGAGAGTTCCTAATGGCCGCTGAGCTGCCCGCCGACATCGCCGAACTGATCGGGCGCCCGCTGTACCCAGACACCGCGGACTTCCCCGCCGAGACGGCCTACGGCTGGAACACGCTGGCCGCCACCGAGAACGGCAACCCGCTGTACTGGGACTCGGCGGTGGCCGAGATGCTCGCCGGGGGGAGCATCCTGCCCCTCAGCACGCTGTCGCTGTGGATGCGCCCCCACCGCTGGGCGCCCGGAGCGGCCAAGGAGCAGGTCGCCCTCAAGGTGCATTTCGAGCTCAAGGAGCGCCTCGGGCTTCCCGAGGCGATCATGAGCGACCACACCGCGGTGTTCCACGACCCGGTGCGCCCCGGCGACGTCATCAGCCATCGTCAGGTGCTTCGATCCGTGAGCGGCCCCAAGACCACCCGGCTGGGATCGGGGCGCTTCTGGGTGATCGACGTCGAGTACCACAACCAGCACGACGACCTGGTCGGCATCGAGTCCTACACCGGCTTCGGCTACCGACGGCCCGACGCTGCCCCGACAACTTCCGCCCCGACAACTTCCGCCCCGACAACTTCCGCGGCCCAGGCGCGCGAGACATCAACGGCCACACCGATGCGGAACTCGGGGCAGGGCCAGCACTACGACGACGAACCGGCCGGGCCCCGAGCCAAGCCGGACCCCGCCCACGATCAGGTTCGCGTAGGCGACGCCCTGCCCGTGCTCACCCACGAAGTCACTGCCACCACCGTCGTGCTGGGTGCCCTGGCCAGCCGCGACTGGCGGCCGATGCACCATGACTACCGCTTCGCCACCGAGCGCAACGGCACCCGCGACATCTTCTTGAACACCCCCAACCAACTCGCCTGGATCGAAAGGGCCATCACCGACTGGACCGGGCCGCGCGGCCGCCTGGGACGGGTCTCGATCCGCATGCAGGATCCGGTGTTCCCCGACGACACGATGACCATTGAGGCAAAGGTGACTGCCGTTTCCACCGACGACACGGGGTGCGGCTGGGCCGAGCTCGACCTGGTCACGCGCGGCGGGGACCGGACATGCACCACCGGAAGCGCCCGAGTGGCTCTGCCCAGCTCGGCCGCAGACAATCCGTGGCTCCGCCGCGGCGACGACTGGAGGCCCTGATGCGCGCCGCGCTGTGCCTGAAGCCAGTTGCAACGCCCCGTGGCGTGACGCGTCTCGAGGCCCCGACAGGCCTGTGCTGCGTGCCGCGTCGCTGTGGGTCCGGGAGGCTTTGATGCTGGAGCTCGAATTCACCCGCGAACAGGACATGCTGCGCGACATGGTGCGGGGCCTGTGCGGCGAGTTCTCCCCGCTGGAGCGGGTGCGCGAGCTGGAGGACGACCCCGACGGCATAGCCCGCGACCTGTGGCGGCGCTTCGGGGAGCTGGGACTGTGCGGGCTGATGGTCCCCGAGAGCGAGGGCAGCTCGGGCATGAGCCTGATCGACGGGGTGGTGCTCTACGAGGAGCTGGGGCGCTCCCTGGCGCCGCTCCCCCACTTCGTGAGCTGCGTGCTGGCCGCGGGTGCCATCGTGGAAGCCGGCACCCCCGCCCAGCAGGACGAGCTGCTGGGCGGCATAGCGTCGGGCGACACCATCGCCACCGTGGGGTGGCTGGAGCCGGGCGGCGGCTACAAGCCCCGCGGCGTGCATCTGGCAGCCCGGGCCGACGGCGACGGCTTCGTGCTCGAGGGCTCGAAGGCGCACGTGCCGTACGCGGCGGCAGCCGACCTGCTTGTCGTGCTGGCCCGCACCGGGGAAGGCGACGCCGACATCGACCTGTTCGTGGTCCCAGCCGATGCCTCGGGCCCGAGCATCGAGCAGCGGATGTCGATCTCCTCCGACACCCAGTACCTGGTGACATTCGACCGCGTGCCGGTGCCGGGCACCGGACGACTGGGAGCTCCGGACTCCGAGGCTGGGACGGGTTGGTCAGCATGGCAGCGGACCATGCACGCCGGCGCGATCCTGGCCGCGGCCCAGGCGGTCGGCGGCGCGGTCTACGCGCTGGAGGCCACCGTCGAATACGCCAAGACGAGACGCCAGTTCGACAAGGCCCTGGCCGAGTTCCAAGCCATCTCGCACTACCTGGCCGACGCCCGCACCGCCCTCGACGGAGCCCGGCTGCTGGTGTGCGAGGCGGCTTGGGCCCACAGCACCGGACGCTCCACCGAGCGCCTGGCTCCCATGGCGAAACTGTTCGCCTGCCGCACCTATCGAGACATCACCGCCATGTGCCAGCAAGTGTTCGGCGGGATCGGCTTCACTCTGGAGTACGACATTCAGCTCTACTTCCGGCGGGCCAAGCAGCTCCAGCTCTCCTGGTGGGACCATGCCACCTGCGAGGATCGGGTCGCCGACGCCGTACTCGGGCCCCGCTAGCCGGCGGCGGCTGCTCCCTCGAGCGCGGCTATTCGCTCGCCGTGGCCCATCATGCGGGCGAGTAGGCGATGCGGGCGAGTAGGCGATGCGGGCGAGTAGGCGATGCGGGCGAGTAGGCGATGCGGGCGAGTAGGCGATGCGGGCGAGTAGGCGATGCGGGCGAGTAGGCGATGCGGGCGAGTAGGCGACCGTGCTCAGCCTGCGTGGCCTCGATTCTGGCCAATCGCTCCTTCACTTCGCCCAGATCCGTTTCTAAGCCTGGATCCACCGGCGCGGTGAACCATCACCACGGTTGTTCCTCGCAGCACCCAATCATGTAGGCGCACATCGAGATGTCCACGAAACAACTTATACCAGTGCTGCACTCACAGCACTTGCACCTGGTCTGGTTGCACGACCAGCACCTCAGCTGGTGGCCCTGTTCAATGCACATCTGCGGGCACCACGCAGATACCGGGGCCACTAGATGGCAGCAGCTGCCGGGGGCGGCTCGAGCGGGTGCCGCGCCGAACACGGCCTGCGTTCCCACCGTCACCACGGTGAGCGCCGCAGCCGCGGCCGAGCGCAGGAACGAGCGACGGCCTGCGGGCGGCGCCGCCATGGTCATGTCTGGCGCCTCCCGGGTCGATGGTCGGACTCCGGACGCGGCCGGCCCGTGTCGAGGCGCTTCTCGGCCAGGAAACGGAAGTCTCCGGTGCTGCGGTTCCTCGTCCACCATTCGATCCTGCTCTTCAGCCTCACCGTGTGAACGACCGACGGAAGAGCGTGCCATTGCCCGTCCACCAGCTCGATCCCAGTCTCGTCCCCGGATTCGAACACAAAATCCCGGGGATAGGCCGTGATGCGGGCCCGCACCGTCTCGCCGGTGCTGTCGCGCCGCATCCAGGCGTGTTCCGGGTCCGCAGCAGACTCGTAGGTGCCCGACTCCAACCCGGCAACGGACGGCTCCAAGCCCTCCGGCGACCTTGCCCCCGCGCCGTCCGGCGTCATATTGATCATCATATTGCCCATCTTGCCTCTCTTGTCGAACAGGGCGGCGTCCGTCGGCCGACACAGGAGACCGCCGCTGAGTGCGGGTCCCCGCGTTCTGGAGCGCACGGCCGCGCACGCGCACTACAGCTCACCCGATGTCTCCGCGACTCCTGCCCGACGCGATGCCCGAACCCCGCCCCCGGCCGCGCACGCGCACTACATCTCACCCGATGTCTCCGCGGGTGGGCCGATGCCATCGGAGTTGATGGCGCTAATCCGGAACAGATACTCCCGCCCCACACAGAACCCCGATAGTAGAGGATGACAGAACTCCCCGAACTCGAAGGTGAGATTCGGGGCATCGACGATCGCTCCTGCGTTGTACTGTGGCGTCCAGGGCCGCCTCCATTGCACCCAGTATCCTGTGATCGGCGACCCGCCCACAGCAGCCGGAGCATCCCACGCCAACCGGATGCGGTAGGTGTGATTATTGCGCCCGAGCGTTCGCGCGGTGGGCGCTCCCGGTGGGCCGGGCGCATCGGCCGGCGAGCCCGGGACCGAGATCCCGCTCTCGCCGTTCGTGTTGACCGCTGCCACCCTCACGGTGTACCTGGTGCCGTTGGTGAGGCCCGAAATACGGTAGCGACGAGTCGAGGAAGTCACCTCCGCTCGGCGCTCGGTCTCGCTGTAGTCCTGGCCGGGGCCCTTCCACTGCACCCGGTAGCCGGTGATCGGCCACCCGCCGTCCCACGGCTGGTCCCAGCCGACCAGCAGACCGCCGTCAACCGAGAAGGCGGCCAGCCCCTCGGGTCGACCCGGCACATTCATGGGTGTGCCTGTGAGCTCCAGGGGTGGGCCCGGGCCGGCGTTGTTCACGGCGACGATCCGGATGCCGTACGTGAGTGCGTTGACGAGCGGACCGATCGCGCCCCGGAGGGGGCCGTCGGCAGAGACCGTGATCCGGCGGATCGAGCACCTCGACGAGTCGTAGCTCCCGTACCGACCCCACAACACCCAGTACTCGGTCACGGGTGAGCTTCCGACGGTGCCGGGCGGCGCCCAGGACACCTCCAGGGTGGCGTTGCGGACGGTCACGCCGGCCGAGCCCGGCGCGCCGGGCTGGGCGGACACGATCTTGGAGGCCGTGACGACCCCGCCGGCGGCGGCCGCGTTCACCGCTCGCACGCTCACCGTGTACTCGGCGCCGCTCGTCAGGCCGGTGATCTGATGGCGCGGCGAAGTCACCTCCGCTTGGCGCTCAGTCTCGCTGTACTCCTCGCCGGGGCCCTTCCACTGCACCAGATACGAGGCAACGTCTGCACCGCCGTCGTCGTCGGGCGCCTCCCACGAGAGGAGCAGAGTCCCGGGCCGCGTATAAACGACGAGATGCGTCGGCGGGCCCGGCACGGTGTGAGGTTGCCCCTCAATCTGGCTCCGCCGCCCCGCGACGCCGGCGTTCAGGGCCTGCACCCGCACCAGGTAGGACAAGCCGTTGGTCAGGCCGGCGATCCGATGGCTCAACACGTCGTCATCCACGGTCGCGTCCCCAGTCAGGCCGGTGCCGTCGTATCCCGGTGGCAGGCGCCAATCGCCTCCTGGTCTCCTGCGGAGCTCGCCCTCCCACTGCACCAGGTAGCCGATGATGGGCGACCCGCCGTCGTCGGCGGGCGCCTCCCAACTCACCGTGACCGCCCCGTCGCCGGATGCGGCCCCAAGATTCTGGGGAGCGCTCGGCGGCGCCGCCGGAAATGCTGAAACCGGCGACGACCACGAACCCCCGCCCACACCGTTCACCGCCCGCACCCGCACCCAGTGCTCCGTGCCGTTGACCAGACCCCCGATGCGGCGGCTCAACACAGCGCCGCCCACCGCCGCCGACGGGTCCGACGCCTCGAACTGGTCGTCGGTGCTCCACTGCACCTTGTAGGACTCGATGTCCGAGCCGCCGTCGCCGGGCGCGACCCATGAGACGCCCAGCGACATGGTGTGCACGTCGAGCATCACATCGCCGGGCGCGCCGGGAACGGTCGCGGGCGTCACCGGCCCCGAGAGCGACCACGGACCCCCGCCCACACCGTTCACCGCCCGCACCCGCACCCAGTACCGCCTGCCGTTGACCAGACCGTCGATCAGATACTGCGAGGCGCCCGCACCGACGATCCTCTCTTCGGACGACTGACCGAACCCGGCGTCGGTCCACTGCACCGCATGCCCGGTGACGTCTGAGCCGCCGTCAACGGCCGGCGGCTGCCAGGCCACCCTCACCGATTCGTGGCCGCGCTCAAAGACGACGCCCCGCAACCCGCTGGAAACAGTCGCCGGGACAGCCGACGCCGGCGACGACCACGAACCCTCGCCCACACCGTTCACCGCCCGCACCCGCACCCAGTACTCCGCGCCGTTGACCAGACCCCCGATCCGGCGGCTCAACACAGCGCCGCCCACCGCCGCCTGCGGGTCCGACGCCTCGAACTGGTCGTCGGTGCTCCACTGCACCCTGTACCCGGTGATGTCCGATCCGCCGGCGTCGGGCTCAACCCAAGACGCGGTCATCGCCATGTTGCCCCGGTCGGCGCTGACCGCGGGCGCGTCCGGCGTCGTCGCCGGGGTCGCCGACACCTCCGCCGACACCTCCGCCGCCTCCGCCGCCGCCGCTGCGTCATCGGGCGCGGCGACCGCCCGCACCCGCACGTAGTACTCCGTGCCGTTGACCAGGCCGACGATCTCGTGGCTCCGGTCGCCGGGCGCGACGCGGCGCTCGCGGGTTGGGCCGTACTCCTCGCTGCCGGCCCGCCACTGCACCCTGTAACCGGTGATGGAAGCACCACCGTCGTTGGTCGGCTCCCTCCAAGAGACAGTGACCGACCCCGGGGCTGCCACCGCCCTCACGCTTCGGGGACGGCTCGCAGCCGGTGCCGGGACAGCCGACGCCGACAACGACCACGGACCCCCGCCCACACCGTTCACCGCCCGCACCCGCACCCAGTACTCCGTGCCGTTGACCAGACCCCCGACCCGGCGGCTCAACACACCGCCGCCCACCGCCGCCGACGGGTCCGTATCGTCGAACTCGTCGTCGGTGCTCCACTGCACCTTGTAGGACTCGATGCCCGATCCGCCTTCATCGGGCGCAACCCAAGACGCGGTCATCGCCATGTTGCCCCGGTCGGCGCTGACCGCGGGCGCGTCCGGCGTCGTCGCCGGGGTCGCCGACACCACCGGCGACGCCTCACCGTCACCGACCTCGTTGACCGCGCTCACCCGCAGCGAGTACGGCGTGCCGTTGACGAGACCCCCGATCAGATACTCCCGCACGCCCACACCGACCCGCTTCTCCCCAACCGACTCATCAAAGCCGTCGTCGGACCACTGCACCACATACCCGGCGACGTCTGAGCCGCCATCGTCGACCGGCTCCCGCCAAGACACCCCCACCTCTTGATCGCCCCGCTCAGCCGACGGCCGCGCGGGCGCACGCGGGGTCGTAGCCGGAACGACGCGAACCTCCTCAGAACCAGCCCCGTCGCCGCTCGGGTTCACAGCAAGCACCCGCACCCAATACTGCCTGCCGTTGACCAGACCGTCGATCTCGTAACGAGACGCGCGGTCGCCGACCTCGCGCTGGCGCGACGACGACCCGAACCGCTGACGGTCGGTGCGCCACTGCACCTTGTACCCGCTGATGCCCGAACCGCCGTCAGCGACCGGCGGACTCCACTCCACCACCGCCGACCGGTCGAACCGCCCGACCGTGGGAGTCCCAGGAGCGCCCGGAGGCCCCAACGGCTCACCCACCACCACCTCAGACCAGGCGCCCAGACCAGCCCCGTTCACCGCAGCCACCCGAACCCCATAGCTCACACCATTGGACAGACCCCCGATCCGATACGCCCTGACAGCGACCGCCTCCTCCCCGCCGGCCTGCACGCCCTCGACCGTCCACTGCACCCAGTAGCGCACAATCCGCGCCCCGCCGGTGTCATCGGGCGCCACCCACGACACCGCCAGCGCCGCGTCCCCCGACACCACCCCCACCGACCGCGGGGCGCCCGCAACAGTGCGAGGCACACCAGAACCCTCTGCCCAGCGGCCGAAGCCCTCACCGCTGAACCCCGCAGCGACCTGAACCGAATAGTTCGTGCCATTCACCAGACCGCCGATCTCATAACTCAGATCGCGCGTAGCGACCCACCTCTCGGTATCGCTGTACCCCTGACCCGGCCCCCTCCACCGCAACCGATACCCCACAACCTCCACTTCGATGTCGGGTGGAGCCCAAATGACCGTCAGCGTCTGATGACCCGCAACAACCTCCAGTGCCTGTGGCGCGCTGAGCACGGACACAGCAGGCGGCGGCGGTTGCGGCCGCGGCGCCGGTTGTGACGCCGGCGGTTGCGGCCGCGGCGCCGGTTGCGACGCCGGCGGTTGCGGCCGCGGCGCCGGTTGCGACGCCGGTAGTGGCGCCAGCGCCGGTTGTGGCGCCGGCGGATCGTCCGGTCCGGGCACACCGACCGGGGCGGCTGTTTGCTCTGAGGGGCAGGGACCGCCGGCTCGGGTGTAGGCCCGAAAGAGGAAACTCGCCATCTGGGCCCGAGTGGTGAACCGGTACGGACAGAACCGGGCAGGCTCGACCGCGCACCCCTTGGTGACGCCCGAAACGGACAGAGCCACAATGTTGCCCGCGTGAACGCCGCCGTCAACATCCACAAACTGCGCCCCGTCACCCTCCAGCAGCGCCAACCCGAAAGCGCGGACAAGGAACGACGCCATCTGGGCGCGAGTGACCGAATCGCTCGGACAGAACCGAGCCGGCTCGGCCGCGCAGCCGACAGTCACCCCCAGATCCGCGAGAAACTCCACATGCGGCACCCACCACGCATCGGCCGGCACGTCCCCGAAACGCGACGCCGACGACTCCGGCAGCCCGTCCCCGAAACGCGACGCCGACGACTCCGGCAGCCCGTCCCCGAAACGCGGCGCCAACGACTCCGCCAGCCCGTCCGCAGCCTCCAACTGAACCAGAACCCGGGCCAGCCACACCGCCGCCTCCCAGCGCAGGATCGGCTCGCCCGGACAGAACAGACCCTCACCGCACTCGGTGCCCCCGAACACTCCCATCTGGGCCAGCCCCGCGACCGCAGCCTGGTGAACACCCGGCCCGTTGTCCTCGAACACCCCCGGCCCGGCGCCGTCAACGCCAGCCCCGGCAGCACCGGACCCACCGGACTCCACCCCGGCGACAGGCGCAACATGCCCCAGCACCACACAAAAAACCACCGACACCACAACAATGCCCACCAACCTCCAAAAGCGAAACAACACGCAGTCAACGATAGTACCAGACCGCTCGCGCCGTAAAGCTTTAATCCGCCAACTGACGCCCCGCCCTCGGGGCGCACGGGAGGCTGGGGCATACTGGGTCGTGTCCTGGTGGCAGAGGCTCGACGCGGGCCGGATCGCGATCCTGGCTGTGCTCGTGCTGGGCACGACCGCGTTCCTGGCCCGGGGCCAATGGCTCGGGACAGTCGAGACCGCTGTCGATGTGGCCGCAGATGTGGCCGTCAACGGCGACGCCGGCGGCGACACCGATCATTCCGAACTGGTGACCCGGGGCGAGGTGGTCGCTCCCCCGGTTGTGGACGTCGACGACCCCGAGGACTTCGACGTCGAGACCGAGCGTCTGTACCGCATCGTGCCCGGGGCCGGGTCGCGGGCCAGCTACCACATCGAGGAGCGCCTCGGAGGGCTGTCGCGCACCACGGTGGGGACCACGACCGTGATGGCCGGCGAGATAGCGGTCAACCTCGTCGATCTGGCCGCGAGCCGGGTCGGGGAGATCGTGGTGAACGTCGAGATGTTCCAGTCGGACTCCGCCCTGCGGGACACTCGCATCCGCCACGACTACCTGGAATCGAGCCACTGGCCCTTCGTGCGCTTCAGGCCCGCATCGATCGAGGGCCTCGACGCCGAGTTCGCCGACGGCACCGCCTACGACATCGCCATCACCGGCGAGCTGACCGTCAAGGAGACCACCCGCACCGAGACGTTCACCGGCACCGTCACCGTCACTGGTGACGCCCTCACCGCAGTGATGTCGGCCACCGTCTTGACCAGCCATTACGACGTCGGGCCGATCAACATCGCCCGGCTGGTGCACACCTCCGACGAGGTGATCCTCACATTCGAGCTAGTCGCTGGTCTTGTCGAACTCGGCTCGGAGCCGACCGGTGACCTGCGCCGCCAGATCCCGGCTCACCGCATCGTGGTGGGCCAATTCGCGGCCGCTGTGCAGCCGATCCTCGAAACGCGCTGCGTGAGCTGCCACACCACGGGCGGCCCGGCCTGGAGCACCCTCGCACTCGACACCGCCGGCGACGCGGCCGCCATCGCCGACGACATCGCCTTCGTCACCGGCATCAACTTCATGCCGCCGTGGCTGCCGTCGGACCTGAGCCCCGCCTACATGCACGACTGGTCGCTCAGCGACGACGAGAAGACCGCCATCAAGGCTTGGGCCGACGCCGGCGGCGGCCTCGACGTGCGGCCCAGCACCCCGCTGGTGGCCCGCGTCCAGGCCATCCTCCCGGTGGACGAGGACCAGAAGATCGGCCCCCGCGACGGGCTTTACACCGGCTACTCGCGCCCCGACGGCCGGCCGGTCAAGAGAGACGACTACCGCTGCCAGGTGCACGAGGTGGCCGACCCCGACGGCGACGGCAACTGGGTCAAGGGCTTCGAGTTCCGGCCCGACCAGGCGTCGGTCGTGCACCACGCCATCGTCTACCGGGTGCCGGCTGCGGCGGCGGAGGAAGTCGCGGCCAAGATCGCGGCCGAGGACAAGATCGAGGCGGCCGAGGGCCTCTCCGACGAGCCGGGCTGGGCGTGCTTCGGGCTGTCGGGGCTCTACAGCGACGGCGTGTACTCGATCCAGGGGTGGGCGCCGGGCCAGTCCCCGACCATCTACCCCGACGGGTACGGCCTCTACCTGGCGCCCGGCGACACGATCGTCAACCAGATCCACTACCACTACGACCACGACACCCCGCCCGACGGCTCCTGGATCATCCTCGACACGGCCACGGCCGAAGAGGTGGCCGCGGGCATGGTCCATATCAGGGGCAACAGCTACCTGACCCCCGCCGAGGTCCCATGCACGCCCGAGGAGGAGGCCGTCGCGGCCGAGAGGGCCGCCACCATCGACGGCTACGTCAACCTGTGCGTGCGCAAGAACGTGCTGGCCGAGATCGGCGAGAGGTACGACGACTTCGCCCCGCTCATCCCCGACCTGCTGTTGGCCCAGTGCCGCGGCACCGTCGACGGCTACGACGACCTCGAAGGAAGCGTCGGCCACAGCTCCTGCGACCTGCCGGCCCGCAGCACCGGCACCATCCACACCGTGCTGGGCCACATGCACGAGTTCGGGGCGGCCTACCGCATGACGCTTCACCCCGACACCCCCGAAGAGCGGATCCTGCTCGACATCCCGGTTTGGGACTTCGAGTGGCAGCTCAACTACGAGCCGGTGGAGGACATCCGCATCGAGCGGGGCGACATCGTGCGCTTCGAGTGCTGGTGGGACCGCACCCTGCTGTACATGCCCGAGCCCCGCTACATCACCTGGAACGAGGGCACCGTCGACGAGATGTGCTTCTCCAGCATCTCGGTGCTTCCCGACTGACAATCCGCTGAGCGATCCCCGACTGACCGCGCCGGCGCCTCCGGCCACGGTCCACATGTGAAGCTGCGGAGGTCAGCGTGCATCGCGGCGGTGCTCGTGCGTCAGCGACGACGCTTTCGTGACCGCCCCCGCTCTGGGCAACGACTCCGGCCTGCTAGGGGCAGCCCTCATCGCCCGCTCGCTGCTCGACGGTCTGGCCCACCCCCGGCATCGAGGTGTGCTGCGGGCGCAATCCGGTGGGCCTGTAGGCTCTGGCCCTCCGGCAGTCGCCGCCGTGGCGCGCTGAGGCCCGACGACCCGGATTGAGTCCGCCATGACCTGGATCGATGAGATTCTCGGGCGCTGCCCGCAGCAGGCGATGATCAACGACTCGAAGACGCCGAGCGGGATCGCGCACGTGGGTTCGCTTCGAGGCGTTCTCATCCATGACGCAATGTTCCGAGAAGCCCGACAACGCGGCATCGACGCCCGTTTCACCTATGGCTGCGACGACATGGACCCCGTCGATGAGATCCCCCACGGCACCGGCGAGTACTTCAGGGAGCACCTGGGCAAGCCGCTGTGTCGCGTCCCGGCGCCGCCCGGAATAGCCGGCGACAACATGGCTCGGGCCTACTTCGACGAGTTCACCTCCACGTTCGACCCGCTGGGCGTGGATGCCGAGTTCTATTTCATGAGCGACGTCTACCGGTCGGGCCGCCTCGACGAGACGATCGACGCCTATCTGCGGGCCGCGTCGAAGGTCCGGGAGATCTACCTTCGGGAGGCGGGCTCGGCCCGGCCCGAGCAATGGCTACCGTTCCAGCCCGTCTGCGAGCGCTGCGGCCGGGTCGGCACGACGTTCGCGTCGGACTACGACGGCGAGACCGTGGCCTACGAGTGCCGGCACGACCTCGTCGAGTGGGCCGAGGGCTGCGGCGCCAGGGGACGCACCAGTCCTTTCGGCGGAGCGGGGAAGCTGCCTTGGAAGCTCGAATGGGCGGCCAAGTGGCAGATCCTGCCGGTGACCCTCGAAGGCGCCGGCAAGGACCACATGGGCGCGGGCGGCTCGCACCGGGTCGCGTCGGCGCTGGCCCGCGAGGTCCTCGGGTGCGCGGTGCCTTGCGCCTTCGCATACGAGTTCTTCACCTCCGGCAGCGCCAAGATGAGCTCGTCGAAGGGGATCGGCCTCAGCGCCGGCGAGCTTGCGGCCACCCTGCCGCCCGAACTGCTGCGATACCTCGTTCTCAGGACGCAGCCGCGCCGGGCGCTCGACTTCGCCGTCGACCTTCCGGGCGTGAACAGGGCCTTCGCCGAGTACGAGCGGCTGTGGCGGACCGTCTCCGAACCCGGCGGCGGCGAGCCCAAGCAGCGACAGTTCTTCGCGGTGTCGCAGGCCGCCGCCCGCGGGGAGGTGCCACCTGCGCCTGCCTACAGTCCCCCGTTCGACTCCGTCGTGAGCGTGGTGCAGCAGCCGCATCTGGACTTGGCGACACACATCGCCGCGCTGGGACTCGGGGCACTGACGGTTGCGGACCTCGATTGGCTCGACGTCAAGAGAGCAGCCGCCGAGTCCTGGTCGCAGCGCTTCTCCGAGACCGCCTCGCGTCTCACCGTCATCGACGACTTCATGCCAGGGGTACGCAGGCTGTCGAATCAGCAGCGGGCCTTCCTCGCGGTGGCGGCGAGGATCCTCGACAAGTTCGAGCAATGGGGCTCGGCCCGGATCCAGGCGGCCCTGTTCGATGCCGCCCGCATCGTTGGGATCGAGACGTCGTCGGCCTTCGAGGCCCTCTACACAGCATTCTTCGGATGGCCGGAGGGCCCCCGTGCCGGCACATTCCTGGAGTTCGTCGGCAAGCGACGAACCTGCAGCCGTCTCGGTGAGGTCAGATACTCGTACCGAGAGCTTCTGGACGCCACCGCAGTGGCGCGCCGCGACTGGGAGGATGCCGTGTCCCGAGCCTCGTCGAGCGGACAGGGCATCTCGTTCCTCGCCATATGGTCAGGCCTGCTCACCGACGATCCGGTCTTGATCGGGGGCCTCGCGGCAGGCGTGCGGGCCACGCGACCGGGTGCTGCGGGGCACACGGACGATCCGGTCTCGGTCGAGGGCCTCGCGGGAGAGTTCGTGGACGGACTCGGCTCCCTGGAGCTCTTCGCGGTGGACGACAAGACCAGGACGACAGCGGTGCGCACTGTGTTCGAGCGAGCCGGCGGCTATCCGGCCGAAGGCCCGGACCCGATCGCCTCGTTCCACGCCGACGCCCTCGCCTACGTGGCCCGGCTTCTCGACACTGCCGAGACCGATGTCAGGCTGCGCTCCCACAATCCGCTCGGAACAGTCACCGACCGAGGGATGTTGACCTGATCCGGGCTCCGAGCCGGCTGCGCAGCGTCAGACTGGTGCCGTCGGCACATTCGCCAGGAGACTCGCTGGAATGTCGTCGATGCCCTGCTTGAGGCAGCGTCAGACTGGTGCCGTCGGCACATTCGCGAGAGTTGGCTCAGGAGGGGCAAGCTCTATTCGTAGCGGGTTCCGTTGGCCCTTATGTAGTCGAGCCACAGGGGGCCGGCATCGGGGGCTAGCTCTCCCGGACGATAGGTGACCGATTCGAGTCGCCCGGTGTACGGGTACGGGCCGTGGCGTTCGTAGATGTCCCAGCTGACCGGCGAGCGGCGGTCGACGCCGACATCGATGCCCTCGAAGGGTGCCATCGCCATGAGCGGCACCAGCTTGAGCGCCTCCCCCGCTGCCTCGCCGTCGACGCTGATACTGGCGTTCCACCTGAGGCTCCCGGGGTTCTCCATCGCCAGACGCACGCTGGACGCGCCCTCCGCGAGCACGCCGCAGTCCAGCACCGTCATGTCGCCGTAGGCGTTGTGGGCGAAGATCAGCCGATCGTCCTCCACGCAGAGCATGTAGCCGCCGCCCTGGTCGCCGTGGGCCACGAGCACTCCGGAGTCGCCCGGCTGCCAGCGCAGCGCCACCTCGATGTCGAAGCTCTTCTGGAAGATCAGCTGCTGGGAGCGCCAGCGCTCCAGGGTGGGGGTGCCGGGCCTCAGCGTCGTTTCGGCAGCCAGCTCGTCGTACCACGGCGGGCGCAGGACCCTGGCCATCTGGTTGCCCTCGTCGAGGGGGTACACCTGGTTGGCCCATGCGGCCCGGTCCCACGCCTGCTGCATCTCCTCCAGCTTGTCCGGGTGCTCTGCCGCGAGATCTTGGCTCTCGGTGGGATCCTCGACCAGGTTGTGCAGCTCCCAGCGGTCCTGGCTGAACGGGCGGCGGGGCCGGTGGCAGGTGACCACCGACCAGCCGTCGCGGTAGAAGCCGCGGTGCCCGAGCATCTCGTAGTACTGCTCGGGATGGGTGGACCGCGCCGACGAGTCCGACAGCGTCGCCGCGAAGCTGGCCCCGGCCGGCTCGGGCGCGGGCACGCCGTGGCGGGTGGCGGGCACCTGCAGGCCGCACAGCTCGGCCAGAGTCGGGAACACGTCGGTGACGTGCTGGTACTGGGTGCGCACGCCCCCGGCCGGCACCCCGTCCGCGGACTCGAACCCGGCCGGCCAGTTGACGATGAAGGGCACGCTGTGGCCGCCCCGATGGGTGTTGATCTTGTAGAGCCGGAACGGGGTGCACGACACCATGGCCCAGCCCATCGGATAGTGGGCCAACGTGCGCGGCCCCCCGAGCAGGTCGATGCGCTGATAGTCGGTCTCCACCTGCTCCAGCTCGGTGTCCCACACCTGGGTGAGCAGCGTGCGGAAGTAGGCCGACGTGCCGGTGTACTGGCCCTCCCGGGAGCCGCCGTTGTCGCTGGTGAACAGCACGACGGTGTTGTCCCACTCGCCGATGGCCTCCAAGTGGCGGCGCAGGCGCCCGAAGTTGCGGTCCACGTTGTGGACCATGCCCGCGTACACCTCCATATAGCGGGCGAACAGCTCCCTGGACCGGTCGTCGAGCCCGTCCCAGGGGCCGACCTCGTGGAGCTCCTCGGTGTTGCGGGGCGGCAGGACCGCGTCGGGCGGCACCACGCCCAGCTCCCGCTGGCGCTCGAAGCGCTCGGCCCGCAGCACGTCCCAGCCCGCGGCGAAGTGGCCCCTGAACCGCTCGATGTCGGCCTCAGGCGCCTGCAGCGGGGCGTGCACCGCGCCGTGGGCGAAGTACATGAGGAACGGACGGGTGGGATGCGACGACCGCAGCTCGTCCACCATGCGCAGCGCCTGATCGGTCAAGTCGTCGGTGAAGTAGTAGCCGTCGGGATAGTCGTCGACGTCGATGTGGTGGTTGTCCGCGCACAGCCGGTGGGGCTGGTGGAAGTTGGTGAACGCGTCGAGGATCCCGTAGAAGCGGTCGAAGCCCCGCTGCAGGGGCCAGCTCGCCTTGGGGGCGCCGTCGCTGAGGTGGGCGTCCTTGGTCAGGTGCCACTTGCCGACCATGAACGTGGCCCAGCCCGCGTCGCGGAAGGCCTCGGCGATGGTCACCGCGTTGTCGCGCAGCTCGTGGGCGTAGCCGGGGAAGCCGGGATCGGTGTGGGGCACAGTGGCCATGCCGGCCATGTGGTGGTTGAGCCCGGTCAGCAGCGAGGCCCGCGTCGGCGAGCACATCGGGTTGACGTGGAAGTCGGTGTAGCGCAGGCCCTCGGCGGCCAGGCGGTCGAGTTCGGGAGTGTCGATCTCCGAGCCGTAGCAGCCCAGATCGGAGTAGCCCAGGTCGTCGGCCATCATCACGATCACGTTGGGCGCCCCCGCCGGCGGGATCGACGGCTCCGGCCAGTGGGGCTCGGAGGTGGAGAAGATCTTGCCGACGGTGCCCTCGAAGCCCGCGTACGGCGCGGTCGGGTCCACCGCCGATGGGGCCGGGCCCTCGGAGCCCGCGCCGGTCACGGCTTGAAGAAGGCGGGGCTGGTGGCCTTGGCCGGGATCTCCGCCAGCGGGGTGGCCACCTGCTCCACGGTGGGGCCGTGCGCCGCGGCCAGCGGGGCGAGCCGGTCGACATCGAAGCCGTACAGCGCGGCCGCGTTGGTGCCGAGCACGGCCCGCATGTCGGCCTCGCTCCAGTCGCTGAAGGCCCTCTGGAGGCTCTCCAGCGAGTACGGGAAGGTGCCCTCGTGGTGGGGATAGTCGCTGCCCCACATCACCTTGTGCACCCCGACGGCGCGCATGGCGGCCGCCTCGACCGGCGACGGGAAGCTGGCCCCGATCCACACGTTGCGGTCGAAGTACTCCGTCGGCTTCAGCGGCAGCACGACGTCGGCCGCGAAGCCCAGCTCGCCGACCCGCCCGGCGCGCATCTGGCGGTGGTAGCCGTCCATCCGGCGCAGCTCCTCCACCAGCCAGGCCACGCCCTGCTCGGTCATCACGTAGCGCAGTTTCGGAAAGCGCTCGAACACCCCCGACATGATCAGGTGGGCGAGGTTGCGGTGCGCAAAGAACGGCACCTCGATCAAGAAGATCACCCCCGCCGCGGGGGCCTTGCCGTAGTCGGGGCCGCCGTTGCCGCCGTGCTGGGTCATGATCAGCTCGAGGTCGGCGGCCGCGGCCCACAGCCGGTCCCAGCGCGGATCCCAGTAGCCGGGCAGATCGCTGTCGGGCGGGATGTGGGGCAGCAGGAAGCTGCGGAACCCCTCCGCCGCGACCCATTCGAGGGTGGCGACCGCGTCGTCTATGTCCTCGGCGAAGATCTGGGGCAGGCCGCGGCGCTGGTCGGGGTAGCGGGCGCACCAGTCCCGCAGCCAGCGGTTGTGGGCGGCGATCCCTGCGAAGCGCCGCTCGTAGTCGGCCCGATCCGACGGCGGGCGGGCCACCAGCGCTCCGGTGGGATAGAAGGGCGGAACCGTGTTGGGGAAGGTGATCTCGGCCACGATGCCGTCGGCGTACTGCTCGCTGACGCGCCGCTCGTCGTCCCAGTTGCGGGAGCGGCCATCGTCCTGAAGGTCCCGGTAGGGGTTGCGGTAGGCGCCCCGCCAGGCCTGGAACTCGTCGCGCCAGGCGGGGTCGAGGTACTCCTCGTAGGCGGCCATGTTCCCGCCCGCATGGCAGTCCGACGAGATAATCGTGTAGCGCTCCGGTGCGCCGACCTGTGGCTCGCTCATCTGCTGGTGCTCCTCGCCCTAGCCTCCCGGCAGCCGGGGCCGGGCTCGCCTGCTGACCGGCCGCCTCTCCGGTGTCGCCTCACGCCGGCCGGTGTGCCGAAGTGTACGCTGGCGCCGGCGCAGGCAGATGGGAGCGGCGATGGTCCCGGCGATGGTCCCGGCGATGGTCCCGGTCATTGAGGCGGGCCGATGATCAACGCTGAGGTAGTGCACGCCGCCGAGGCCGCTCTGGGCGAGGGCTGCATCTGGTCGCCGGTGGAGGACCTGCTCGTGTGGGTGGACATCACCGGCAAGGCCGTGCACCGCTTCGACCACGCCTCGGGCCAACCGATCGGGGTGTGGCGCTACCAAGACACCATCGGCAATGCCGCTCCCCGCGCCGGCGGAGGGCTCGCCCTGGGCCTGGGCAACACGGTGACGCTCACCGACCGGGTGGGGGCCGTCGAGACCGTCATCGCGCTGCCGGGCGAGCCCGAGTCGAACCGGGCCAATGACGGTGCGGTCGACCCGCGGGGGCGGCTGTTCCAGGGCACGATGAGCAACACCGAGCCCGGAGCGCCGGTAGCGGCCCTGCACCGGGTGGACGGCGACGGCACGGCCCGGCGGGTTCTTGCCGACGTGATGATCTCCAACGGCATGGGCTGGAGCCCCGACCAGTCCACGATGTACTACATCGACACGTTGACGTTCCGGGTGGACCGCTTCGATTACGACCCCGACACGGGTGAGATCGAGGGGCGGCGCCCCTTCCTGACCTTTGACGGCAGCACCGGCGGGCCCGACGGGATGACGATCGACGCTGAGGGCTGCCTGTGGGTGGCGTTCTTCGGCGGCTACCACGTGCAGCGCTTCTCGCCGGAGGGAGAGCGGCTCGAGACGGTGGCCACGCCGGGCGCGCCCCAGACCACCTGCTGCTGCTTCGGCGGCCCCGACCTCGACACCCTCTACATCACCACCGCACAAGACCAGATCGCGGGCGTGAGCACCGACGGTGAACTCAACTCGGGGGCGCTTTTTGCGGCCGACGTCGGCGCGGTGGGCCTGCCCACCAACCTGTTCGCCGGTTGATCGGCGGCCCTGCGTATATTCGGGTTCTCCCCCCGCCTCCCCCTTCGAAAGAGCGCGCCCCGCTATGACGATCGATCATGCACCTCTCCCCTACCGTCTCGACGGGCTCGCGCCCCACATATCCGAGCGCACCATGAGCTTTCACTACGGCCGCCACCACGCCGGCTACGTGGCCAACCTCAACCGCATGATCGCAGGCACCGCTCACGAGGACGCATCGCTGGAGGACGTCGTGACCACCGCCGACATGCCCTCGGCGCTGTTCAACAACGCGGCCCAGGCCTGGAACCACGCCTTCTGCTGGGAGTCGATGAGCCCGGGCCGTTCCGAGGCGCCTTCAGGCGACCTGCTCGCCTCACTTGAGCGGAGCTTCGGCTCGCTGAATGCTTTCAACACGCAGTTTGCGGCGGCCGCGGCGGGCAACTTCGCTTCGGGCTGGACGTGGCTCGTCACAGGCGGCGACGGCTTGAGCATCGTGAACACCGACGACGCCGACACGCCGCTGCGCCACGGACAACGGGCCTTGCTGACCATCGACGTGTGGGAGCACGCCTACTACCTCGACTACCAGAACGCCCGGGCCGCCTACGTGGACGCCTTCATCGAGCATCTCATCAACTGGGAGTTCGCCTCAGCCAACTACGCCAAATCCGGCTAGCCGGGCCAGCGCGGCAGTTCACCCGTCCACCAAGAGCTCGATCAGGGAGCTGGTGTCCCAGCGGCCCCGGCCCTGGCGCTGGAGGCGGGCGTAGAACTGGTCGATCACCGCGGTGACCGGCAGGGTGGCGCCGATCCGCTCGGCCTCCGCGAAGCAGATGGCCAGGTCCTTGCGCATCCAGTCGAGGGCGAAGCCGAAATCGAACTCGCGCCGTGCCATGGTCGCTCCCCGGTTGGCCATCTGCCACGACCCGGCCGCGCCCTGCGAGATTGTCGACACCACCTGCTCCACATCGAGTCCGGCCCGCCGGGCGAAGTCGATGCCCTCGGCCAGCCCTTGAACCAGCGCCGCGATGCAGATCTGGTTCACCATCTTGGTGCGCTGGCCGCTGCCCGGCCCGCCCAACAGCGTCACCGCCTTGGCGTAAGCCGAGATCACCGGCTCGGCGCGGTCGAACACCTCCTGGTCGCCGCCGCACATCACGGTCAGGGCACCGTTCTCGGCGCCGGCCTGGCCTCCTGAGATGGGCGCATCCACGAACCCGACACCACGCTCGCCCGCGGCCGCGTGCAGCTCCTGGGCCAAGTCGGCCGACGCCGTGGTGTGGTCAACCAGCACAGTGCCTGGCGCCATCGACTCCAACACCCCGCCCTGGGCGAGCGTCACCGAGCGGACGTCGTCGTCGTTGCCCACGCACAGGAACACGAACTCAGCTCCGGCGGCGGCGCCGGCGTGTGTGGCCGCGGACGATCCTCCGTGCTCGTGCACCCAGGCCGCGGCCTTCGACGCGGTGCGGTTGTAGACCGTGACCTCGCGGCCGGCCGCTACCAAATGACCGGCCATCGGATAGCCCATCACCCCCAGCCCGACGAATGCGCAATCGGCCATACGGCCCTCCTTCAAGTTCACGGATGCGAACGGTGTGCCAGCGTGGGACTCGAACCCTATTGTGCCACCGCGTGCCATCGAAGAGGGCCGAGACCCCCGCCGCAAGAACGCCGTCACCTTCGCGGACGCCATGCACGAAGTGATCGTCCTGCACAGGCCCAACTGGAAGCCCACGTCCAACACCGAGCGCCAGTGGTGGGCGCTGTTGGAGCACCACATCGTCCCGACCATCGGCCTCAAGCCAGTGGGAGACGTCGCAGCCGCCGACGTTGTGGCGGTGCTCGACCGGGTGGGATCGGCCCGAGCTGGCCCGCAGAACAGCCCGTCGGATCTCCACGACGATGAAGTGGGCGATGGGCCGCGGACTGCGCGAGACCGACCCCACCGCCGCGGCCGTCGCCGCGATGCCCAAGCACCGGGCCAAGGTCGCCCACCGTCGCGCCCTTCACCACAGCGACCTGAGCAACGCGCTGGACCGGGTGCGGGCATCGGAGGCAACACCAGCATGTCGGTTGGGGCTGGAGATGCTGGCGCTGACAGCGACCCGACCCGGTGAGGTCCGTCATATGACCTGGGACGAGATCGACCTCGACAACCAGGTGTGGGCGATCGCGGCTGAGCGGACGAAGACCGCAAGCCCTCACAGGGTGCCTTTGAGCAGCCGCACGCTGGAGGTGCTCGCCGAGGCCATCGAGCCCGAGTTGCGCGCCTACGGCCTCGCCGAGGACGAGTGAGCCCCGGATGGCAACGGCGGGTGGGGCGAGCCCGGCGTCACACGGCAGCGATACGGTGGGGCGATGTCAAGCTCACTCGATCTTAACGGCTTGAAGGCCGCGGCTGCCGAGTTCGCCGAGTCACTTCGCGGCACGCCGATCCCCGAGCTATTCGGCACAACAGACGGCAAGGCGCTGGGCACCTGGGTCGAGGCGAGCTTCAACGAGTTCCTCGCAGACGGTGTCCAAGACCTCGTCTCGTAAGGAACTCGGCGACTTCCAGACGCCTCGGGAGCTCGCAGTCGAGTGCGCTCAAGTCCTAGCGACGATCCAGCGTGGAACGCGCCGGGTACTGGAACCGACATGCGGTGAGGGGAGCTTCATGCTCGCGGCGGCCTCGGTCCTCGAGCCGTCCATCGAAATGCTGGGAGTAGAGATACAACCCACCCATGCCGATGTCGCGCGCCGTCTCCTCAACTGCTCGGACACCAAAGACGTTACGTGGCGAGTTGAGGTGGGCGATATGTTCCGGCACGACTTGGGCAAGCTCCAGTGGGAGACGGATGGGCCACTGCTGGTCCTCGGGAATCCGCCATGGGTCACGTTGTCTGACCTCGGCGCGATGGACTCAATCCAGATCCCCGACCGCACGAACCTGCGTTCCGTGCGGGGGATCGATGCGCTTACGGGTGAGTCAAACTTTGACGTCGCCGAGTACATCTGGATGCGGCTACTCACGGAGTTGCGTCGAGAGGAGCCGACAGTCGCGCTCCTTTGCAAAACTTCCGTCGCACGCCGGGTTCTCACGCTGGCAGCCCACCTGGATCTACACGTGGCTGATTCGTTCCTGTGGCGCATCGACGCGAAGAAGTCGTTCGGGGTAGCAGTCGACGCCTGCCTCTTCGCTGTTCGGCTCGATGGGGCTAGCCACAACTACCGATGCCAGGTCTTTGAGTCACTGGATGCAAGCTGTCCGACGAGCACCATGGGATTGGTGGAGGGTGCTCTTGTTGCCGATGTGGATGCTCACGCGGCGTCTCGGCAATATGACGCGTCGTCGCCAGTCGAGTGGCGGCAAGGCGTCAAGCACGACTTGGCAGCTGTCATGGAGCTTCGCGCTGACGGGGGCGGCAAGCTCCAGAACGCGCTCGGCGAGGCCGTCGAGGTCGAAGACGACTGGGTGTATCCACCCAACTCTTGCAGCAGTGGGGCGGGGCTCAGGATGCGCCGTCGCTCTTCGATGTCATCGACCTCGCTACACACGAGCCCGCCAGCGTCCACTGACCGCAGCCGTGAGCACGGCGCGTTCGCCACCGCCGGCGGCCGGCCGTCGCGCATCAACGCCGCCTGAAGCCTGCGCCAACCTGTAACACGGGTACCGGAGCCAACCTGTAACACGGGTACCAGGACTTGACAATTCGATGAGGCTTCTAATGGAATTTCTAATGGATGGATCGGCACAGGGCGTTATCCACAGGCACGAGTTGGCACAGCAAATTCGCGAAGTACCACTTCAGAGGCACTTTCTGGCACGGATCGACACAGCCCGATACGGCCCGGAAGCAACTCTTGACCCCCTTGAGCAGCCTGTGACCAGCGAGTCCGCCAAGGCCACGGCTCGCGGTGTCGGCACTGATGCCGTACCAGGCTGGAGCAGCCGGTCAGAGGCTATTTCTTGGTGTCAGATGGTGCCCGGGATGGGACTCGAACCCACACGTCCGTGAGGACAGCCCGTTTTAAGCGGGCCGCGTCTGCCAGTTGCGCCACCCGGGCACTGCTGCCACGGTACCGCCATCGGGCTGGCCGAACCTCCCGGCGGCACTCAATGCCGTCCTGGCCAGACAGGACCGCAGGTGAGCGCTACTGATCGTCGACACGTTTGCCTGCGCGGCTTGAAGCAAGGCGGCACACACTCAGTTCAAATCGTCCGCTACGCGGCAGCTGCATCGGTCCGGGCAGGCGCGGCTGGGACCGCGGTGGTGGGGTCAGTCCTGGCGGCGAACTCGCCAGCGTCAGCGTCGGTGTCGACCGCCAGCCACAGGGCGGAGCGGGCTAGGTCCGCTCGCGCGCCCGCCAGGTAGTTGGCCACCACGATCCCCTCGACCATGTCGGCCAGCACCGCCCCTCGGGGCCGGCCTTGCAGGCGGACCGACACCACTGGCGATCCGTTGCGACGGCGTATCGAGCGATCGAGGTCGGGACGCGACGGCGGGCTGGCGAACACTGGCACGAACAGGCCGCGCAGACGGGCGGCCCGGCCCAGCGAGCGAGCCGCGGAGCCGAAGTCGAGTGCTGTGATTCCCATGGGAGCTATCGTCGCGCCGGGGTGTGACACGAGCCCCTCCCCACCCGCAGGAGCCGGCCCCGAGCCTCATGCACGCCGACAACCACAACCCCGCCCAGCAGGAGGTGGTGAGCCTGCTCGGAGCGCCGAAGGGCGCTCGTCCCGAGTTCGACCCGGGCCTGCGCGACGAGCTGCGAGCCGAGCTTGAGGACCGTCTGGAGCCGCTGGTGGAGCGCATCGGGTCCGACGCATTCGACGACCCTCTCTTCCTGAGCAAGTTCATGCTCACGCAGGTGCTCGGATGTGAGCGGAAGTTCATGGCCGAGCGCTCCGAGCCGTTCGAGTGGGCGCCGCCCACCGCCCGGGGCACGGTCATGCACAAGGCGATCGAGCTGTCGGTGCACTGGCGCGGCGAGCCCTCACCGCTGGCGCTGGTGGACGAGGCCCTGGCCAGCCTTCAGAACGCCGACAAGAGCATCGGCGACTACCTGAGAACCTGCGGCGAGACCGAGCGGACCGAGCTGCGGGCCGCAGCCGGCTCGACTATGACCCAGTTCCTGGAGTGCTTCCCGCCACTGAAACCGGCGTGGAGGCCGACAACCGAGAGCCCCGTACGGGCATCGCTGCACGGCGGACTCATCGTGCTGTCGGGCAAGCCAGACCTCACGCTGGGCCAACCCGACGGCACCGTGGCCGGCAAGGTGATCCTCGACTTCAAGACGGGCGGGTTCTCCCCCTCCCACCGAGAGGACCTCCGCTTCTACGCCCTGCTCGAGGCCCTTCGCATCCTGCCGCCCCGCCTGCTGGCCACCTACTACCTCGACCAGGGCCGCATCCATTCCGAGGAGGTCACCCGCGACCTGCTGCTGTCGGCCGCCGAGCGGGTGATCGACGGCGCCCATCGCTGCGTGGAGCTGGTCTCAGGCCAGCGCCCGGCGACCGTGGCGCCCGGCCCGGCCTGCCGATGGTGCCCGGTGCAGCCCGACTGCGACGAGGGAACCGAGTACCTGGAGGGCGCTTCCGAAGGCGGGGCCGAGGACTGGTGATCCGCGGCCGCTAGCCGGACTGCTCTCCCCGGTGGCGCGGAGGCGACGGGGTGGTGGGATGGACCTCGGGCACCACCTCCGGGGAGTACTCCCCCACCTCGACGTCCAGATGGCGCAGCCAGCCCGAGAGGTGGAGCAGGGCCGTTCCGCCCAGCATCACCGCTCCGTATGCGCCGTAGGCTGGTCGGGCCCCGATCCGCTCGATCAGCTGGCCCAGCGCGAGCTGCCCGATCGGGTTCGACGCCATGAGGACCATAAAATACAGCGACAGCACCTGCGCCCTACGCTGCTCGTCCACCTGGAGCTGAACCGCGGTGTTGAGCGCGCTGGCCGACGTGAGATGGGCCGCCCCGACAAGCACCAGCGCTGCCAGGGAGACCACGAACGTGGGCGCCGCGGCCAGGCCCAGGATGGCGGTGCCGTACAAGACGAAAGCCACCCCTTGGATCTGTGCCCGCGGCACGCGCGCTCCCAGCGACGCCACCACCGGTGTGGCCGCAACCGCGCCCGCACCGACCATGGTGAGCATCATCCCGAATCCGCCCGGCCCCCGATCGAACACGTCCTCGGCGAAGACGACGCTCAGCATCTGGATCGGCAGCCCGACCAACCCGATCAGCCCCCCGGCGGCGAAGGCCACCACCAGGCCGGGACGAGCGCGCACGTACCGGGCCACGGCCATCGTGTTGCGAACCAGCCGCATGTTCAGAGCCCCAACCGTCGAGGCCGTCTTGCGGGACTCGATGCGCGCCAGCGCGGCTATAACCCCCAGACATCCGGCCGCGCTCACCCAGAACGCCGCTGACGGGCCGGCCGCAGCCACGGTGATGCCTCCCAGCATCGGACCGATCAACCGGGAGCTGTTGAACTGAGCGGAGTTCAAGGTGACCGCGTTGAGAAGGAGGTCCTTGGGCACCAAGTCGGCGACGAAGGCCTGCCAGGCGGGCAGGTTGAGGCCCCCGGTCAGCCCCGACGCCGCGGCCAGAGCGACGTAGGCGGCCGGCGACCTCACTCCCTGCATCCACACCAGTGCCATGACCGCCGCCACCGCGCCCATCAGGGACTGCGAGACCATCAGCAGCTTGCGCCTCGGGTAGTGGTCCGCCAGCATGCCCGATACCGGGGCGACCAGGGCCATGGACGCAAATTGCGCGAACCCGGCGAAGCCGACCCAGCCCGGGCTGTGGGTCAGGTCCCAGATCACCACGGGCAGGGCCACGTACTGGAAGAAGCGGGCCGCGCTGGACACGAACCCGCCGAACCAGAAGTAGCGAAAGTTGCGATGCCCGAACGAGGCGAACGCCGTCGACGGCATCAAAGCACCGTACCGCCCTCGCCGCGCCATACTGCGGACCATGGCTTACGTGAAGATCGACACCTCCGACGGCGTGGCCCAGCTCACGCTCCACGATCCGGGCAAGCGCAACGCGATCAACCAGGCGATGAACGACGAACTCTGCGCAGCCCTCGACGAACTCGAGCCCGACCCGGCGATCGGCGCGCTGGTGGTGACCGGCGCCGGGAAGGGATTCTGCGCGGGCGCCGACCTCGACGACCTGCTCGCCGCGGAGTCCACCGGCATCACCCGCATCTACGAAGGGTTCCTGCGGGTGGCCCACTCGCCGCTGGCCACCGTCGCCGCGGTCAACGGCGCCGCGGTGGGGGCCGGCATGAACATGGTGCTGGCCTGCGACCTCGTGCTGGCGGGGCGCCGCTGGGCCCGCTTCGACTCCCGCTTCCTGCAGATCGGCCTGCATCCCGGCGGAGGCCACACGTGGCGCCTGAAGCACGCGACCGACCGCACCACCACCATGGCGATGGTGATCTTCGGCGAGGTGCTGTCGGCCGAGGACGCCCACCGCACCGGGCTGGCCTGGGAGGTCGTCGACGACGACGGTCTGCTCGACCGGGCCCACGAGCTGGCCGCCCGGGCCGCGGCCCAGCCCAAAGATCTGGTGGCCCGGACCAAGGCGACGATCCTGTCGCTGGACGAGGTGACCGACTCCGCGGCGGCCGTCGACCGCGAGCTGCATCCCCAGCTGTGGTCCATGGGACAGCGTCCCTTCAAGGATCTCGTGCGCGGGCTCCAGTCGCAGATCACCTCCAAGCCCGCTTGACGGGCATATAACAGGCAACCGCGCGCATAACAGGCAACCGCGCGCGGAACCCCTGTAGTCTCGGTGGCCCCGCTGGGACGTCCGGCGCCCCCGGCGGAACCGGAGCCCGGCTGAGGGGAGGTTGTGGAGCGGCTCCCGGTGGCCAACCAGGGCGAGAGCGCGATCCGAGCGCTAGAGCCACTCAGCCAGGCTCCGCTAGGCGCCCCGGGGCCAGCTCCGAGATTGGGAGCTGGGCTCGGCCACCGGCAGGGCCGCGATCCATTCGACGATCAAGTCCGGGGCGCGGGCCCGCCATTCCTCCTCGGTGATGGCGAAGCGGCGGTGGTCCTCCCAGACCCCGTTGATCTCGACGTAGCGCTCAGCCAGCCCCTCGTACCTGAGGCCGAGCTTCTCCACCACCCGCAGGCTGGCCGCGTTGCGGGGCACGATGGCCACCTGCAGCCGATGCAGCCGCAGCTCCTCGAACGCGAAGCGAGCCGCTACGACGAGGGCCTCCGGGGTGTAGCCGCTGCCGGAGACGGCCTCGTCGATCCAATAGCCGGCGTAGCAAGACTGGAAGGGCCCTCGCTGGATCGAGGACAGGTTCATCTCGCCCCGGAAACAACCGCTGACGAACACTCCGAACCCATAGCCAGTCCCCTGCTGGCGCTCGCGCCGGCGGGCCGCGCAGCGGTCCGCGAAAGCCCGGGGATCCTCCGCGGTGTCGGGGCGCCCCGGCATGGCCTGAGGCTCCCACTTCTTCAGGCGGGCGCGGTTGCGCCGACGAACCTCGCGCCACGCGCCGAAGTCGTTGCGTGTCAGTGGCCGCAGCAGCACTCGCCGCCCCAGCAGGGTGCTCACGGCCGCGCACTCTAGCCTTCGACGAGCAGCGACAAGGCCCGCGCCGCCCCCTCAGGCTTCGAGCAGCGACAGGGCCAGGCCGTCGAGCAGGTCCGACTCCGAGACCAGGCACTCGTCGAAGTCGAAGTACCGCATGATCCTCACCAGGATGCACACTCCGGCCACGATCACGTCGGCCCGTCCGGGGTGCAGCCCGGGGTTGTGGACCCGGTCGGCCAGCGCCTCGGTGGCCAGCGTGCGGAATACGTCCTCGGCCGCGTCCTTCGACAGCCTGAAGTGGTGCACCCGGTCCCGGTCATAGGCAGCCAGGCCCAGCTCCACCGCGGCGACGGTGGTGATGGTCCCGGCCACGCCCACGAGTCGGCAGTCGCCGCCGAGGGCCGGAATGGCCCGCACCGCGTCGTCGAGGTGCAGCTCGGTGACCGTCAGGCACGCCGACAGCTCCTCGGGCCGCGGCGGGTCGTGATGGATGTACTTCTCGGTGAGGCGCACGCTGCCGATGTCGAGCGACAGGGCATCGGTGCAGTGCTGCGCCCCGAAGGACAGCTCCGTGGAGCCCCCGCCGATGTCGACCACCAGGAAGGGTCCCTCGGCCGGGTCCAGCTCGCTGACCGCGCCCCGGAAGGACAGATTGGCCTCCTGGTGCCCCGACAGGACCTCCGGCGCGGCTTGAAGGATCGACTCGGCCGGCTGGAGGAACTCCGACCGGTTGGCGGCGTCGCGCACCGCGGAGGTGGCGATGACCCTCACAGCCGAGGGGCGGTGGCGGTCGATGGCCTTCCGGTAGTCCCGCAGGCACTCCAGGGTGCGCTCGACCGCGGCAGGGTCGAGGCGGCCGGTGGCGTCCACGCCCCGGCCGAGGCGGGTTATCTCCGAGCGCCTCTCGGCGGCCGGACCCCGCCCGCTGCTGATCAGGAGCCGGGTGGTGTTGGTGCCGCAGTCCACCACGGCCACCGGATCGCGGGTCACGCCACCCTCCGCAAGGAGGCGGCCGCGCCCGGACCGAGGCGCTCAGCGACCCAGCGCCCGACCGGGTCGTCGCCACCGGCGAGGTGCCAGGCGTAGTGGGCGTGGAGGCACTTCACGCCCCGGCGGGTGCCGCCCACACCGGCCGAGGGCCTGGGCCCCTGGTGGCCGTCGGGGATGGCGGCGTCGCGCTCGGCCGCATATCGGGCGTGGGCCGCGGCAAGGTCCTCGGCGTCCACGGCCGCCTCGGCGGCGCGCACCCCGCCCTCTGACTCCAAGCGCCCGACCAGGCGGCGCAGCCGATCCTCCACCAGCCAGTAGCGGGTGGGCATGGGCCGCCCGTCGCAAAGGATGGGAGCGTTGCGGATGACCGCGGGCCCGCCCGAGCCGTCCCGCACCACCACCTCGAAGTCACCGGCCGGCTCGCGGCCCAACAGCAGCGCCACCTTCGTGAAGTCGTCCTGGCTACAGCCCGGTGCCGCCGCGACAGGCGATCCCTTGCCCGTGGCGTGATCGAAGCGGCCTGTCACCGCGTCTAGGCGGCGAGGGCGATGATGACCACGACCAGCACCACAATGACAGCCAGGATCACCGGCACCAGTCGCTTCAGCACCGGTGCCCCGGCCACGCTGAGCAGGTCGACCGCCTCAACTTCGTCGGCGGTCGCGGCGTCTGGAGCCCGCGTCTCGGTGGCACTCTCCTCGTCGGAATCATCCGCTTCGGCTGGCGAGTCCGAGGCCGCAGGGGACTCGCTGGAGACGGCATCGGCCGCGACCAGCGCGGCCAGGTTGTCGGCGAACTGCCCCATCAGCTTGCGGCTGACGTCGGCCAGCACCCCCCGGCCGAACTGCGCGACCTTGCCCGTGATGGTGAGGTTGGTATGGACGCTGACCATCGTGGCGTCGTCGCTCACAGCCTCGAGCGCCACTGTGATCTCGGCCGACGCGTTGCCGGCGCCGCGGGTGTCGCGCCCGCTGGCCGACATCAGCAGCCGGTGGGCGTCGTCGTCGCGCTCGGTGAACGAGGCCTTGCCCTTGTACTGGGAGCTGATGGGTCCGACCTTGACTTTGACCAGGCCCTCGAAGGCATCGCCGTCGCGGCCGGTGATCTGCGCGCCGGGCAGGCACGGAGCGATCCGCTCCACGTCGGTGAGGACATCCCACACCGCGTCGATCCCGTGGGCCACCTCGAAAGAGTCATTCAGTTCCATTTGTGCAGGTCCTCCAGGGTGTCGATGTCGTCGGGGCTCCCCTCGCAGGGTATCGCCCGCACCAGCTCCGGGCGGCGGCGCATCAGCACCCGCCCGCCCTCGTCGCCGGTGAGGGGCAGGTAGCTCCACAGCGCGGCGCCGATGCGGACCGGGGGACGGCGGGCGCCGCCGAAGTCGGCCACCGCGAGGTCACAGTCGGCGCTGGCCACCGCGGCCCAGGCCGAGGCGGGCACCCCGGGCTGGTCGCCGCATCCGAACACGACGGCCCGGTGCCCCCGCGAGCCCGCGTAGCTCACCGCCGCGGCCAGCGATGTGGCCTGACCCTCCTCCCAGGCCTCGTTGTGCAGCACCGTCACCTCTTCGGGCAGTACCTCCAACAGGTCGACGGCCCCCATCACCACGATGGTCTCGTCGAGATCGGCAGCCAGGGCCGCGTCCACGGCCCGGCGCACCAGCGGCACGCCCCCCACCTCGCAAAGCAGCTTGTGGCGGTCGCCGGCGAAGCGGACACCAGCCCCCGCGGCCAGCACCACGGCGGCCACCCCCAGCCGGGGACCCTCGTCGTAATCCTCCATTACCGCTCCAGTCTGCCCGCTCGAACCGACATCCAGACCATCACAAGTTCGAGGCGCACCCGGTCGCTGTCCGTGAGGGTGTCGCCTCTGCGTAGCAGCGGGATGCGGGCCCGGAACGCTTCGGGCTCGAATGCGGGCTTGACGCCCGTGGGGCTAGCGGCGCCGGACGTCGCGGCGCACCGCGGTGAGTCCCGCACAGAACCATCTGATGACATGGAAGTCTCCTTTTTTGGCAGATCCTCACTAGAAGAAGCGTGGTAGATCTGTACGCAGCATCATCGTCTCGGTTAGTCAAATGACACTGGGAGTCACAATCAATATCAAGACGAAGGCAATACACGCAATTCCAGTCGAGTGTAAGACTTAGACATATCTCGATGGCTTGATAATGGAGGAATGTGCATGAATACATGCGAATTCAATCGACTGATTCCAAGCCGCTTGCTCTTGACATTGCTGGTCTTGATCAGCGGTTCATGTTCTACGGAACGGGACCAAACTGGCGCGTCTACCGAAACCCTTCGACAGGTGTTGTACACGGGCGCAGGGAGCATCTTCGGATACTCATCATTAGCTGACCAAGTGTTGGACAGCGATGCAGTCGTCGTTGGTCGGATAACGGGTGTCGAGTCGGCTGGATTCGAGCAGCCAAATGACGGCAGCAATGATCCGATCGAGTACATGAGCATCCTCATCGATGTGACAGAGGTGATTCAAACCGGACCGAACATCTCCCTTGAAGCAGGAAGCTCGCTCAAAGTCGAGACATTCTTGCCGGAACTCAAGACCATCAGTGAGATCAACAAAGCAATCCCATCAGACAATCTCGGTGTACACTTCCTCTATAGCGCGGCCGCACTTCGAAAACGACTCGGTGAACCGATCGGTAACGCCACAGGCCGCTGGATCTATCAGAACACAAGTTCTGTTGTTCTGCGCGACGAGCACGGCGCAGCGACGGCCGTTGATGAACCGCCTGCAAATACGAGTTTGTCCACATTCGCCGACTTCTTAGTGCAGGCCCGTACGGGCGCCTCAGATGTCGCCGACCGACAGCGCCCTGTAGCGCCGATCGGGCTGGGGCCAACAGCAGCCACTGAATAGCACTCCGAGAGTCGAGCATCCCTCATCGCCACATCGATCAGCGAGACTGGCCCTGCTCAGTCGAGAAGGCCCGCTGAGGAGGCCTTGTTCAAACCTTCCCTGCGGCCGGAGACGCCGAGCCTCTGCCACAGGTTGGCCAGCATCCGATACATCGACCGCTCGGAGTATCCCAACTCCTCAGCCAATTCGACAATCGGTGACTACTCAGGAGTGTCCAATTGAGTCACTTGGCGCACTGGTAGCGGCCACGGGGGTGCAGGCGTGGTGCCACAGGCTCGGCCAGTCACGCGGTGCCAGGAAATCAGTCGTGGATGGGGCCGGTGGTGGCGGACAGGGCTCGGGCCTCGCGGCCCGTGCGCAGGGAAATGATCTCGGACACGATCGACACGGCCGTCTCCTCGGGGGTGGCCGCGCCGATGTCGAGCCCGATGGGCGAGCGCAAGCAGGCCAGCTTCTCGTCCGTCACTCCGGCCTCTACCAGGCGGCGGATGCGGTCGTTGTGGGTGCGGCGGCTGCCCATGACGCCGATATAGCCGACATCGGTGGCCAGAGCCGAGGTGATGGCGGGCACGTCGAACTTGGCGTCGTGGGTTAGCACGCACACCGCGTCGCGGGGGCCGAGGCAGCCGCCGATCTCGTCGAGCAGGCGGTCGGGCCACGAGACCACCACCTCGTCAGCCATCGGGAACCGCTTCGCGGTGGCGAACACCGACCGGGCGTCGCACACGGTCACCCGGTAGCCGAGCACCTTGGCCACCCTGGCCAGCGCCGCGGTGAAGTCGACCGCGCCGAAGATCAGCATCCGGGGCGGCGGGGCGAACGACTCCACGAACACAGCCACCTCCTGGCCGCGAGTCTCACCCTGCTTCGAGTACTCGCCCGCCTCGGAATAGCGCCGCAGGCCCGAGCGACCGGCCACCAGCTCGCCCCGGGCATCCCGCTGCACCGCCCGGTCGAGGCCCGCAGCGCCCAGCGAGCCCACCGTTGGCACCCCCTCCGGGCGAACCAGCATCTTGGCGCCCGTGTCGGGGCCCTCCACCACGGTGGCCAGCGCCGCCGGGGACTCCTCGGCGAGGTCCGAGCTGAGCGCGTCATGGGCCGGACCCCACTCCAGGGGCTCCACGAAGAGATGGATGGTCCCGCCGCACGTGAGCCCGACCGCGAAGGCCTCGTCGTCGCTGTATCCGAAGGTGACGATGCGCCGGTCGCCGGCTGCGATCACCTCCAACGACTCGGTCACCACCGCGCCCTCCACGCAGCCGCCCGACACAGAGCCGACCACCTCGGCCTCCGCGGTCACAGCCATCGCTGCGCCCGGCGAGCGCGGCCCCGAACCCTCGAGGTCGACGACGCGGGCCACCGCGGCCCGCTCCCCTGCGCGCCGCCAGCGGTCGAGGTCGGCGAGGATCTCCTTCACTGCCGCGCTCCGGCGGGCACCGGATCCGCTACGCGAGTCCCGGACCGCGGCAACGGGCCCCGAGGTTTCTCGGTGAGGACCAGCTCGGCCAAGCGCTCCAGCGACTCCAGGTTGTGCCCCTCCACGAAGTCGTCGACGTAAGGCAGGGCGGCCGCCATGCCCCGCGCCAGGGGCGCATAGCCGGGCGAGGCCTTCAGCGGGTTGACCCACACCACCCGGTTGGCCACCCTCCGCAGGCGCTGCATCTGCTCCGACATCTCCGCGGGGTCGCCCCGGTCCCAGCCGTCGGAGAGGATCACCACCACTGCCCCCCGGGCCATCCCCCGGCATCCCCACTCATCGTTGAAGGCTTGCAAGCCGGCGCCGAGGCGGGTCCCGCCGCTCCAGTCGGGAACCGCGTCCGACGCGGCCCGCATGGCCCGGTCCGGGTCGCGCGACGACAGCTCCCGGGTGAGCCGGGTGAGCCGGGTGCCCAAAGCGAAGGCTTCCACCCGGCTGCGGCCCGCCACCGCGGCGTGCACCAGGCGCAGCAGAGCCCGGGCGTAGCGCTCCATCGACCCCGACACGTCCAGCAGCATGACCAGGCGCCGGGATCTGCGACCGCTCACCCGCCGGTGCATCCTCATCGGCTCGCCCCCCGAGCGCATGGCGGCCCGGACGGTTCGGCGCACGTCGAGGCGGCCCCGGCACGACCGCGCCGGCTCGGGGCGGCGGCTGGGACGGGTCGGGCCGGAGAAGCGCAGCCGCTCCATGAGCCGGCGCGCCTCCTCGAGTTCGGCGTCGGTGTAGTCGGCGAAGTCCTTGGTGGTCAGCGTCTCCGTGGCGCTGAAGCGAAGGGTGATGGCGTCTCCGTCGCTCTGTGACTCCTCGTCGGGGTCCTCGGCAGCGTCGGGGTCGTCGACCTGCAGGATCACCGGGACAGTCGCGGCCGCAACCACCGAGGCCGCGCCCAGCGACTCGCCCAGCCAGTACGCGCCGAAAACGGCGTCGTAGACGCTCACATCCTCGAAGCGGTGCACCAGCGCGGCCCTACCGGCCCAGTACAGCGACGTGCGGCTGCCCACGTCGCACACCGACAGCGCCTCGGCGTAGAGCAGTGCCGACGTGAGCGAAACCTCCAGACCGGCCCGGCGCAGCGCGCACGCGAACCCGACCGCGACGTCGACCGGATCAGTCTCCAGGCGCGGCCCGGCCGCCGACGGCGAGCCGGATCGCGCCGGTGCGGACGCGGCGTCGCCTCCCTCCTCAGTCATGGACTGTGGGCGGATGCGGCGTCGGCCACGATGGCCGCCAGGTCGCGCTCGATGACCCGGTCCCGGTCCTCGCGGTACTTCAACAGGGCGCCGAGGGTGGCCGAGGCGTTGGCGAGGTCGAGAGTGGCGCCGCCCAGCAGGCTCAGAGCCCTGGCCCAGTCGATGGTCTCGGCCACCCCCGGGGGCTTGTACAGCCCCACCTCGCGCATGGCGGACGCGGCGCGGGCCACCTGCCGGGCTAGCCGATCAGCCACCTCCGGCGCTCGCAGGCGGATGATCTCCGCCTCCCGTTGCGGGCCGGGATGGGCCACCCAGTGGTACAGGCAGCGCCGCTTGAGGGCGTCGTGCACGTCTCGGGTGCGGTTGGAGGTGATGATCACCACGGGCGGGTCGACCGCGGCGAAGGTTCCGATCTCGGGGATGGTTATCGAGTAGTCCGACAGCACTTCCAGCAGGAAGGCCTCGAACTCGTCGTCGGAGCGGTCCACCTCGTCGACGAGCAGCACCGGCGGGGGGCCGTCGGCGCCATCGATCGCGTCGAGCAGGGGCCGGCGCACCAGGAAGCGCTCGCTGTAGAGCTCGTCTGCGATGCGCTCGGTGTCCGCGCCCCGGGCCTGCCCGGTGGCCTCCATGGTCCGCAGGTGCATGAGCTGGCGGGCGTAGTCCCATTCGTAGACGGCCTGGGCGGCGTCGATGCCCTCGTAGCACTGCAGGCGGATGAGCCGCCCCCCGCCCCAGTCGGCGATCACCTTGGCCACCTCGGTCTTGCCCACGCCGGGCTCGCCCTCCAGCAGCAGCGGCCGGCGCAAGCGCAGGGCCAGGAACACGGCGGTGGCGAGCGCCTCGTCGGGGAGATAGGCGTGGTCTCGAAGTCCCTGCAACACCTCTTCCACGCTGGAGACGGAGCGCAGGTCGGCGGCTGCCATCCGACCGAGCCTAGAGCATGCGCGGGTGGATGCTCACAGGAAGTAGGGGGCCAGCGCCTCGGTCACGTCGGTGGGGACTCTCACCGGCCTGCCGCCGACGTTGGTGATGGCGGCCCGCACCTCCTGGCGGGCCACCACCTCGCCGCCGCGCAGCAGGCGCTGGCGCCACACCGACGAGGCCCGCCGGAACTCGACGACCTCGGTCTCCACCGTGATCGTCTCACCGCCGTGCACCGGGCGATCGAACGACGTCTCGATGCGGTTGACCACGAACCGGTATCCCCGGGCTGCGAAGGCCTCCAGGTCCAGCCCGACCTCCTCCAGCAGCTCCACCCTTCCCGTCTCGAAGAACTGCACATAGGCCGAGTGGTTCAGGTGCCCGTAGGGGTCGAGCTCGTAGAAGCGGACCTTCAGATCGAACCGGTGCGCTGGCAACAGATCCTCCAACTAGGGGGCTTGGGGCCGGCCCACACAGCCGTTGAGGCCCATCACCGCGTAGACCTCGGTCCCGGGCTCCACGTAGGGCCCGAAGCAGAGCGCCTCGCGCCGCACTCCCTCGTCGCTCGTGCGCCGTGCGATCTCGTCGGTGAGCTCGGCGATGCGGCCGTCGAACACGACCGCGGCGTGCTCTGCGTCCGCCAGATGGGCGTTCTGGTCGAACCAGGTGCGCACCGACGACGCCCCGAACATCGTGGCTGCGATCAGCATGCCCGCGAACAGCGAGACAAGCAGCAGGCGATGCCACCACGCCCGCTTCATGACTGTCCCGATCCGCGGCGGGCGCCGGGCGCAGGCGCGGCCCGACCCCCGAATGCCGCGGCCTCGCCGAGCTGCTCCTCGATGCGCAGCAGCTGGTTGTACTTGGCCACACGGTCGCTGCGGGCCGGGGCGCCCGTTTTGATCTGCCCGCAGTTCGTGGCCACCGCGAGATCGGCGATGAAGGTGTCCTCGGTCTCGCCGCTGCGGTGCGAAATCACGGCCCCGTACCCGCTGCGCACGGCCAGCTCCACACACTCCAGCGTCTCGGTGAGGGTCCCGATCTGGTTGACCTTGACCAGGATGGCATTCGCCGCGCCGGCCTCGATCCCGCGGGCCAGGCGTTCGGTGTTGGTGACGAACAGGTCGTCGCCCACCAGCTGCAGGCCCGATCCAATCGACGCGGTGAGCTCTGACCAGCCGTCCCAGTCCTCCTCGGCCATGCCGTCCTCCACCGACACGATGGGGTAGTCGTCGCACAGGCTCTGAAGCGCGGCGACCATCTCGCCCGAGTCGAGGGTCCGGTCCTCTCCGGAGAGCACGTAGCGGCCGTCGGCGAAGAACTCTGTCGACGCCACGTCCAAGGCGAACGCGATCTCGTCGCCAACTGCGAGGCCGACTCTCTCGGTGGCCTCGGCCAGCAGTGCAACCGCCTCGGAGTTGGATCGAAGGTCGGGGGCGAAGCCCCCCTCGTCGCCCAGTCCGGTGGACAGGCCCCGGACTCGCAGGACCGCGGCCAGCTCGTGATAGATCTCGACGCCCCAGTGCAGCGCCTCGGAGTACGAGACGGCCCCTACGGGGACCACCATGAACTCCTGGAAGTCGACGTTGTTGTCGGCGTGGGCGCCTCCGTTGATCACGTTCATCATGGGCATGGGGAGCACATGCGCGTTGGCCCCTCCAACGTGGCGCCAAAGCGGGATTTCGAGTTCGGCCGCGGCTGCCCGGGCGGTGGCCAGCGACACTCCGAGGATGGCGTTGGCGCCCAGGCGCCCCTTGCCGTCGGTGCCGTCCGCGTCGATGAGCGCCCCATCGACGGCGCGCTGGTCGATGGCGTCGAGGCCCCGCACCGCCTCGGCCAGTTCGCCGGAGGCGTTGGCGACCGCTCCGAGGACGCCCCGGCCCCTCAGCCGGGCGCCGCCGTCGCGCAGCTCGGCCGCCTCGAATGCTCCCGTCGACGCTCCCGACGGCACCATCGCACGGCCGCTCGCGCCCGAGTCCAGCTCGACGTCCACTTCCACGGTTGGATTGCCCCGCGAGTCGAACACCTCGCGTGCACGGACTGTCTCTATGAGTCCCACCGGCGAACCTCCGGGTTGTGATGGACGCCGCACTGCGCACAACACGGCCTCACGGTCGGGCGCCGCTCCGTCCTAGTCCCTCGGCGTCCGTCGGTGTGGGGGCTGAATTCTAACCCGGCTCCCGCTCCAGCGCGCGATAGCGGTGCTCGGCTCGCTCGGTGGCGGACCGCAGGGCATCCTCGGGATCAGCCTTGAGGCGCCTGCCCAGCTCCACCGCGGCCAGCAGCAGTTCGCCGAGGCTGTGCTCGCTGGGGTCGGCTCGAAGCTCCGCCAGCGCCCCCTCGGTCTCGCAGAACGCCCCTTGCGGCCAGTCCTTGGCGGCGAGGCCGGCGGCGACCGCCCGCTTCTGCACCTTCACGGCCCGCAACAGCGCGGGCAGCGTCGGCGGGATGCCGTCCATCACCGAGTCCCTGCCCTTCTCCCGGAGCTTGATGGCGTCCCAATTGGCCCGCACGGCATCGGCGTCGGGGGCCTCGACATCGCCGAACACGTGGGGATGGCGGGCCACCAGCTTCTCTCGCACCCCTCGGGCGACGTCAACGATGCCGAACGCGCCGCGCTCGGAGGCCAGACGGGCCTGGAACCAGACCTGGTAGAGCAGGTCGCCGAGCTCCTCGCACAGGTCCCGGTCCAGCTTCTCAACCTCGCTGTCGCCGCCGTCGCCGGCTCTCGCGTCGAGGACCTCCAACGCCTCGTAGGTCTCCTCCAGCAGGTAGCGCCGCAGGCTGGTGTGAGTTTGCTCGCGGTCCCACGGGCATTGCTCGCGCAACGTCCGGACCAGCTCGTCGAGGCGCACGATGGCGGCGTACAAGCCTTCCTCGGCGCGGTCCCCGTCGCTGGGGCCAGGGGAAGGAACGCGGTTGGGCATCGAACCGGCCCCGGTCAGCCGGTCTGCTCCAGGACCACCTGGAACTCGTCGGGGTCCCAGCGCCCGTAGCGATCGTCGACGAGCACCTCATGGCCGTAGTTCTCGAAGACGCTGTCCTGCAGATCAAGCAGCAGTTGCTCGCGCTGGGTCTGTACCTCGCTCTGGGCGAGCTGAAGAGCGGTCAGCTCCGCGTCCTCGGCCATCTGGGCCAACCTCCCTGCGTCTAGCCGGGGATGGTTCTGCGCGGTCGCGGGTCCGGAGCTGAGCACCTCGATCACATGGAAGCCGAACTGCGATTCGGCCACCGTCGCCTCGCCGGGATCGGCTGCATAGGCCGCATCCTCGAAGGCCGCCACGAGGGAGCCTTCCAGTACGCACCCCAGGTCGCCGCCCAACGATCCACTGCCCGGATCAAGCGAGAGTTCGAAGGCCAGCAGACCGAACTCCTCCCCGGCATCGAGCAGGGCCATCACCTCGTCGGCCTCCGCCTGCGAGCCCACGAGGACGTGCCTGGAGCACAGATGGCGCAGCGGTTCGCCGGCGACTACATCGGGGGCCTCGCGCTCGGTCCACTCGAAGGCGGCGAGGACCGCGGCGCGCTGGCGGATCACAATGCGGCCTCCGGCGGCGCCGGGCACGAAGGACGCATCGGCCTCGGTGAGGTCGGTGACCGCTCGAGCCTCGTGCGCGTCGGTGACCGCCACTCCCCGCTGAGCCAGCTCCTGCTCGAGGGCGGTGAAGAACACCCAGTTCGTGATCCAGGCGGCCGCGTCGCTGCGCAACGCCCTGGCCTCGTTGTCGGGGTCTGTGGTCGCGAGGTAGTCCTTCAGGTCGTCGGCGGCGTACTCCACGCCGGCCACCTCCGCGGCCGACTCCGGTGAGGTTCCGCACCCAGACAGCAGGAGCAGGGCCGCGGCCGCAACGGCGCAGGCGGCTGCGATGGCACGGATCCGGCTCACGAGGTCCGAACCCTAGCGTCGGACGGCGCGTCGGAAGGCGCCTCGACTGCGACCACGCCGGCCAGCAGGGCCACGAGCTGGTCGATCACTGGGCCTGCGTCGGCCCGCAGCGGGACGTGCAGCTCCCGAGCCCCGTCTTTGAGGATGGCACGGTCGCCGTACAGGCGGCGAAGCCGCACCCGTCGGCTGGCCGGCAGCTCGACCGGCGCGAGGCGGGCCGCGTAGCGCGCCGTCGACAGCGGGCCGCCGCCGCGGCGGGTGACAACCACTTCGGACACGCCGTGGCGCAGACACTCGACCCGGAGCCTCCCGATGGACAGCAGCGCCTCGGCCGCCTCGGGCACGGGGCCGAACCGGTCGGTCCACTCGGCCCTGATGTCGGCGAGCTCGGACAGCTCCGTGGCCGCGGCGAGGCGGCGGTAGGCCTCGAGGCGGGCCGCCTCGCGCCCGATGTAGTCCGCGGGTATGTGCGCGTCGACCGGGACCTCGATGCTCACGTCGGGCGGTTCGGCGGCGGCCTCGCCGCGAAGCTCCGCCACCGCCTCGTTCACGAGGCGGCAGTACAGGTCGTATCCGACTGCGGCGATGTGCCCCGACTGGGCCTCGCCCAGCAGGTTGCCCGCCCCCCGGATCTCGAGGTCGCGCATGGCGATCCGGTACCCCGACCCCAGCTGGGTGGCCTCCCCGATGGTCTTGAGCCGCTCGTAGGCCTCCTCGCTGAGGACGGTGTCGACGGGGTGGAACAGGTAGGCGTACGCCCTCCGGCCGGACCGGCCCACCCGGCCGCGGATCTGGTGGAGCTGGCCGAGGCCGAGGCGGTCGGCGCGGTCCACGACCAGAGTGTTGACGGTGGGCATGTCGATGCCCGACTCGATGATGGTCGTGCACACCAGGACGTCGTAGCGGTAGTCGGCGAAGTCGAGAACGACTCGCTCCAGCGTGCCCTCGTCCATCTGGCCGTGGGCCACCGCCACGCGGGCCTCGGGCACCAGCCGGCGCACCCGGTCGGCGACATGCTCGATGTCGGCCACCCGGTTGTGGACGTAGAAGACCTGTCCCTCGCGCAGCAGCTCGCGCCGGATGGCCTCCGCCGCGGGGCGGTCGGCCTGCTCGCCGACGTAGGTGAGGATCGGCTGGCGATCAGCGGGAGGGGTGTCGAGAAGCGACATGTCGCGGATGCCCGTGAGGCTCATCTCCAGGGTGCGCGGCACGGGTGTGGCCGTCAGCGTCAGCACGTCCACGTCGGACCTCATCGACTTGATGGCCTCCTTGTGGCGGACCCCGAAGCGCTGCTCCTCGTCGACGACCAGCAGCCCGAGGCGCTTGAAGCGCACGTCGGCCGACAGCATCCGGTGGGTGCCCACAACCACGTCCACCTCGCCCGCCTCGAGTCCCCGCACCACCTCCCGGGCCTGGCCTGGGGTGAGGAACCGGCTGAGAGTCTCTACACGTATGGGGAAGGGTCCGTAGCGGTCGCGGAACGTCTGGGTGTGCTGCTGGGCCAGCAGCGTCGTGGGCACGAGCACCGCCACCTGGCGGCCGGCCTGCACCGCCTTGAACGCGGCCCGCACCGCGATCTCGGTCTTGCCGAAGCCCACGTCCCCCACCAGGAGGCGGTCCATCGGCACCGGGCGCTCCATGTCGCGTTTCACATCGACGATGGCCAGCTGCTGGTCGCGGGTCTCCTGAAACTCGAACGACTCCTCGAGCTCGCGCTGCCAAGGCGTGTCGGGGTCGAAGGCGTGCCCCGCGGTGGTCATGCGCCTCTGGTAGAGCACCACCAGCTCCTGGGCGATCTCGGCCACGGCCCGCCTCACCCGGCTCTTGGCAGCCGCCCAGTCCGAGCCCCCCATCCGCGACAGCGCCGGGGCCTCGCCGCCGGTGTAGTGGCGGATCGAGGCGATCTGGTCGGAGGGAACATAGAGCCGGTCTCCGCCCCTGTAGGCGAGGAGCAGGTACTCGCGCTCATGGCCGCCGATGGCGCGGCGCACCATTCCCTCGAAGCGGGCCACGCCGTGGTGCTGATGCACCACGAACGCCCCGGGCACGAGGTCGTCGAGGAAGCGGCGCTGGTCGCGGGACCGGATCCGCTGCGGCCGATGGGCGCGCCGCCGGCCGGTCACGTCGGTCTCGGCGAGCAGGGCCAGCTTGATCTCGTTCAGGACCGCGCCCCGGCCGAGAGTCGCCTCCAGGGACTCGGCGCCGACACCCTTCTCGGCCAACAGGCCGCTCAGGCGGGCAACCGAACTTCCGGGCGCCCCCAGCACTACTCGGTAGCCCTCGGCGGCCAGGTCGCGAAGGCGCGCCGCCAACGGCTCGATGCTGCCGTGCACCCGGTCCCAACCCGAGGCGGCGAGAGCGGGCACACCCGGCGCGTCCGGCGCCGCGGGCAGCCTCCACACCGGCGCGTCGGCCGCCGCTACCAGCTGGTCGAAGGCGGCGTGCAGCCTGGGCATCCCGGAGGCGTCGGCGTTCCATGTCTTGGCCAGGCCGGCGGCGAGGTCCTCCTCCTCGGCCAGGATCTCCGCGACCCTGTCGGCGAGGCGCCGGGGCTCGACCAGGATCAGAGCGCCGCCGGAGGGCAGCAGGTCGGGCAGCACCGCAGGCCGCTCGACCAGCCACGGCCACCACGACTCCATCCCTTCGAAGAGCTCGCCCTCGGCCAGCCGGTCCCATTGCTCGCGGCCCCAGGGCCGGCTCGCCACCAGCGATGCGGCCCGCCGCCGCATGGCCCCGTCGGGTCGCAGCTCCCGGGCCGGGTACACCTCGACCTGTTCCATGGACGTCGTGGACCGCTGGTCGCCCACCGAGAACTCGGCGACCCGGTCGACGTCGTCGCCCCAGAAGTCGATGCGCACCGGCGCCGATGCCGTCGAGGGGTAGATGTCGACGATGGAGCCTCGAACGGCCATCTCCCCCCGGTGCTCCACCTGATGCTCTCTGCGGTACCCGAACCCCGACAGGCGCTGCACCAGCGGTGACTGGTCGACGGAGTCGCCGACGCTCAGCGTGATCGGGCCGGCAGCCGCCTCCGCGGCCACAAACTGGGCCAGCGCCCGGGCCGAGGCCACGACCACTGCCGGCATTCTCGCCTCGTTGGCCATCCGGTGCAGCACGCGGCAGCGCCGGCCCATGGTTTGGATCGACGGGCTGACCCGCTCGAAGGGCAGAGTCTCCCAGGCGGGCAGCTCCTCGACCTCGTCGCTTCCCAAGAATGCGCCCAGATCGGCGGCGAGGGACTCTGCCTCGGCCCGAGCCGGCACCGCGACCAGCAGCGGCCGGCGATCCGACGCTCCGCTCAGCCCGGCCACGGCCGGGGCCCGGGCCGCCTCGGGCACCGCCAGCGTGGCGGCGCGCCGTCCCAGCAGCTGAGCCAACCCAGGATGCTCCGCCAGCAGCGGCAGCAGCGGGCGCAGGCCGTCCCGGCTCTCAGAGGGTGGGGCCACGGCGTTGCTCAGGCCGCGTTGAAGCGGTTCATGGTGGCCTCGAGGCCGTGCGCGAGGAAGCACTCCACCGCGTCGGCCGCCCGGGCCACGACCCCCTCCAACTCGGCCCGCTCGGCCCGTCCCGGACGCTTGAGCACGTACTCGGCTCCCTTGCCGCCGGCATGGGGCCGGCCCACGCCCACCCTCACCCGAGTGAAGGCATCGCTGCGCAGGTGCGCACGGATCGACACCAGGCCCCTGTGGCCGGCGAGCCCGCCACCGGTCTTGACCTTGAGACGGCCCACTGGCAGGTCCAGTTCGTCGTGCACAACGACCAGGCAGGTCAAGTCCCTGATACCGAAGCGGCGCACCAGCGGCCCGACCGCCCGTCCCGACTCGTTCATCCAGCTGACCGGCGCAGCCGCAGCCAGCCGTCGACCCTCGACGCTGAGCTCGCACACCATCGCCTGCTGGCGCCGGGCCCGGCGCAGCCGTCCGCCGTGGCGGCGCACCAGCTCGTCCACCACCCACCGGCCCGCGTTGTGGCGGGTCCGGGCGTACTCCTCGCCGGGGTTGCCCAGCCCCACTACCAGCAGGTCAGCTGCAGAACCGGAGCGCGCGCCGATGCCCATAGCGACGGCCCGGCCCGCTCGGCCTCTTAGGACTCGTCGGCCGCGTCCGCCTCTTCGGAGTCGCCGGCTTCGCCCATGACGATGAGCGCTTCCGCCTCCTCCTCTGCGGCCTTCAGCTGGCGCAGGTACTCCTTGGTGGAGCGGGTGATGAGGCCCACCGCGAACGTCGCGTCGGGGTCGCCGGCCACCCTGACCCCGGCGGGGAGGTCGATATCGCTCACCCGCAGCGACGATCCGACCTCCAGCTCGCTCACATCCGCGGTCACCTCGGTGGGGATGTCGGCCGGCTTGGCCCACACCGGCACCCGGTGCATCACCTGGTCGACCATCCCGCTGGCCTGCGTGACGTTCTTGGCGTCGCCGACGAGCACGAGGGGCACCTCCACCTCCACTTCGTGGTCGGGGTTGATGCGCAGGAAGTCCACATGAAGCACGTCGCGGCGGACCGGGTGGCGCTGGAGGTCCTTGACGATGGAGTGCTGCCGGCCACCGTCGATGTCGAGCGTGATGAGGGCGTTGAGCCCGGCCACGGTGCTCAGCGCGCCCCTCAGGTCGGCCTGGTCCACCGACACCGTAACGGCGTTCTCCCCCATGCCGTAGACCACGGCGGGGATGCGGCCGCTCCGGCGCAGGCGCCGGCTCGGCCGGGTGCCGCGCGGCCGGCCCATCTCGACCGTCAACAGGTTGATCGCCATCCGCTTGAGGCTACTGCCGGACCGGGCCGGCGCCACGCCTTGGCGGTGTCCTCCGCTCCTGTTCGCCGCGCTCGCGGGCCGCTCGGGCCACAACGCCCGCTCCTGTTCGCCGCGCTCGCGGGCCGCTCGGGCCACAACGCCCGCTCTTGTTCGCTGCGCTCGCGGGCCGCTCGGGCCACCACGCCCGCTCTTGTTCGCTGCGCTCGCGGGCCGCTCGGGCCACCACGCCCGCTCTTGTTCGCTGCGCTCGCGGGCCGCTCGGGCCCGGGGCTGTCAGACCAGGTGGTTGCCGCCGAAGATCTCGCTGACCGACGTGTCCTCGAACACCGCCGAGATGGCCCGGGCCACGATGGGCGCCACCGATACGACGTGCAGCTTCGGGAACTGTTTGCGGGGTGTCAGCGGCAGCGTGTCCGTGCACACGACCAGATCGATGACGGAGTCCCTCAGCCGCTGCACGGCCGGTCCGGAGAACACCGCGTGGGTGGTGGCCACGATCACCCGCCTGGCCCCGTTGGCCGCCAGCAGCTCCGCCGCGGCCACGATGGTGCCGCCGGTGTCGATCATGTCGTCGACGATGACGCAGGTGCGGCCGCCGACGTCGCCCACGATCTCCTTGGCCGACACCTCGTTCTTGGCGTCGTGGCGGCGCTTGTGGACGATGGCCAGGTCGGCGTGCAGCAGGTTGGTGTAACGCTCGGCCACCTTCACCCGTCCCGCGTCGGGCGACACGATCACCAGATCCTCGACCTGCAGCGACCGCAGGTAGTCGAGAAGCACCGGCATGGCGGTGAGGTGGTCGACCGGGCCGTCGAAGAATCCCTGTATCTGGCCGGAGTGCAGATCGACGGAGAGCAGCCGCTTGGCCCCCGCGACCAGGAACAGGTCGGCCAGCAGGCGCGCTGAGATGGGCTCGCGCCCGGAGGCTTTGCGGTCCTGGCGGGCGTAGCCGTAGAAGGGTGCCACCACGGTGATGCGCTTGGCGGAGGCCCGCTTGGCCGCGTCGACCATGACGAGCTGCTCCACGATGGCGTCGTTGATGGAGCCGCCCTCCCACTCGGCGTGGGTGCCGACGATGAAGGCGTCGCAGCCCCGGATCGACTCGCCGTAGCGCACATGGATCTCGCCGTTGGCGAAGTTCTCGATGTGGGCGGTGCCCAGGGCGACGCCGAGCTCGGAGCACACACGGCCGGCAAAGTCCTGGCTGGACCGCCCCGACACCACCCGGAGCTCCTTGTGAGTCTGCTGCCTCATAGCGACCGGCATTGTAGGACGACGACGCGACAAGAGGCAGCGGCGTCGCGAGGCGGGCAGCGATGAGGGACACGCCCGCGGCTTCGATCACTTCGCCCGCGGCCGGTCAGCGGGCCGTTGTCGATGCAGGCAGCGTCGCTCCTGACTGGTCTCATCGGGGCCGATACACATCGCGACGATGCCCAACACGCACCACCTGAATGACCAGCCTGGCGTCGATGACCTCGTACAGGATCCGGTGGTCGCCAACCCGCACCCGGTAGACCGACTCCTCGCCTGCGAGAGCGACGCAGCCGGGGGGCCGCGGCTCCTCGGCGAGGAGATCAATCGCTGCCCGGATCCGCTGCTGGTCCTTGCGCGGCAGCCGGGCGATCGACCTGATCGCCCGGCGGGCAACCACGACGCTGTACCGGCTCACTCGAGTCCCAGCGCAGCCTTGACCTCGTCCCAGGGCACGTAGTCGTCGTCAGCTCGCGCTCGGTCGAGCCCACGGCGATCCTCGACGTCATCGGCGCTGTCGACAAGCTGATCGAAGGCCTCAGAATCCAGAATGACGGCAATCCGGCGGCCGTGCCGCGTCACCGAGATCGGCTCGCCCGACCGGCGAGATTCCTCGATCACTTCAGCCAGCCGGTTTCGTGCCTCGCTCACAGCCACCTCTCCCATGTACAAATCGTACATTCCGATGGGTGGCGCTGCAAGCTTCGCTTCCGCGGGCACTCGGCACAGGGGGGCGTCCCGTGGAGTGCTGGACTCTTGGCGTTGAACCTCGGTGTCAGCTGCCGGCCGTGAGCTCGGCTGTGGCGGTGGTATCGCGCTCGGGGCAGAGGGTGGACATGGAGTCTTCTGAGAGGCAGCGGCGCTCGCCGGCCTGCCACTCGGTGCGACACTGCCCTTTGAGGTGCTGGTGATCTTCTCGAGGTGGGGGCTCGGGGTCGGGGTCAGTCGTCGCTCAGGCGGGCGCTTCGGGCGCGCGCGGCCCCCATAGCCGCTTGATCCAGTCCATGTCGTTCTCGATGGCGGCGAGCCGCTCCCGAATGGACACGACCTCAGCGGCCAGTTGGTCGAAACGGGCGAAGATCATGCGGGCCACGACCACCAGCACCCCCAGCACCGCTGCCGCCGCCGACACGATCACCGCGATCTCGCTCATGGCACCACCGCTGTTCCGTCCTTGTGTTCGGAGTCTAGCCGTGCGCGGCTTGCGGCGGTCAGCTCTCTCCACGACAGGCTGCGGCCTTGCATGCTGTCCACCGCGTCGCGTACGCGATCCAAGACGTGGCGGCTTCGGCGGTTGTAGCGGAAGCTGTGCTCGTCGACGTAGCGGCCCAGGTGCTCGTCTGACCAGTAGTGGTAGGTGCCGAGGTTGCTGTCGCGCGTCGGGGTGCCCGTGCGCACCGAGAAGTGCCTGCGGCAAGTCCGGCACCGGTACGGCATCAAGTCCCGCCGATTCGCAAAGACCCCGTCGCTGGCCGGGCAGGACTCGAACCTGCAACATCCGGAGCCAAAGTCCGACGTTCTGCCTGTTGAACTACCGGCCACTGGCGCCCGCCTCCGACACGAGCGACTCGCCTCACCCTACCTGCCGCTCAGCCGACGCAGACGACCCGTCTGTACGGCATTGGATCCTTCCTGAAACACGACTTCAGTAAGCGGAATACGCTATTCGTTCAGAATTGTCAAGCAGGACCCACTCACCGGAACTCGGGGACGCGAGGACTCACGGCGAGGCGTCGCGCGCCGGGCGCCGCGTCGCGCAGCGCCTCCTCCTGCCCCACCACATCCGGCGGCCCGCGCATCAACCCTGGGGCAGCCGATGCCTTGTCGATCGTGATGCGTGTTCGGGTGTCGGGTCCGGTAGCGTTCACCCCTCGTGGGATCGCTCATAAAGAAGCGCCGCAAGCGCATGCGCAAGAAGAAGCACAAGAAGATGCTTCGGCGCACTCGGCACCAGCGGCGCAAGTAGCCGCCGGACTCGGCGTCGGCACCCTCCCACCAACGCCCTCACGTCAACGGGGCGGCCGCGTCTGTGGTGGTAGCCACCACGCGGTGTGGCCCGGGGTGGGCGCCGGCGACGAACCAGGTGCTGCCGCTGCCCGCCAGCCGGGGGGTCTGCCCGGTGGAGTCGCCCAGTTCGTCGCGCCACGCGGCCAGCTCCGGCGCCACCCGCAGCGCGGCGGCCTCCAGGTCGTTGCCGTGGCGCCCTGTCGGGCCTCCGAGCTCGTCCCAGGCTGCGTAGACGGCCGCGGTGCTGCATGACAGCGGCACCAGCAGCAGGGTGTACTGCTCGCGGACGTAGGGCAGAGGCTCGACGATCTCCCCGAAGCCGCGAACCCGGGCCCGGCCACCGGTCAGGCAGAAGGCCACGTCTGCGGATATCGACGCCGCCCGCGCGGTGTCGGTGAAACCGGCCCAGCGAAGCACCGCGGCCGCGTCGGCCGAGCCGCCCCCCAACCCAGCGCCGGCCGGGATCCGCTTGTGCACCGTCACCCGGGCGCTGAGCCCGGCCAGGGCCAGGGCGCTCACAACAAGGTTGTCGGCCGCTGGCAGCGCAGCCGCGAAGTCGTTCCCATGGGCGTCGAGCATCCGCACCTCGACGGCGTCGTCGGGGCTCGGGAAGATCTCCAGCCGATCGAAGAAGTCCAGCGACGCCATCGCCGCGTCGATCTCGTGGTAGCCGTCGTCGCGCACCCCGTTGATCCGCAGACTCAAGGTCAGCTTCGCCGGCGCGAACACCTCGATCACCGCGCGGCCTCGATCAACACGCGGCCTCGATCAACACGCGGCCTCGATCAACCGCGCGGCCTCGATCACCGCGCGGCCTCGATCACCGCGCGGCCTCGATCAGCCCAGCTTCGATCAGCCCAGCTTCGATCACACCGCGAAGCTACTGCCGGCCGGGCGGTGCCGCTCCGGCTCCACCGACCGGTTCTGGGCCGATCCGGGACCAGGGCATGGCGCGCCGGTACAGTCCACCAGTCTGGTAGCCGAACCGGAGTCAGCCATGCCAACAGGCTCAGCAATGCCATCGGGCTCGTTCATGGGCAACGCCGTGCTCAGGCGGGAGGATCCCGATCTGCTCACCGGCGCCGCTCGCTATGTGGGCGACATGTCGCCTCCGGGCACGGTGCATCTGGCCTTCGTGCGATCGGTGATGGCCCACGCCGACATCACCTCCGTCGACACCGAGTCGGCCCGGGCCGCGCCGGGGGTCGTGGACGTGTTGACGGCGTCGGACCTGCCCATCGCCCCCCAGTCGCTGTTCATCCTGCTGCCGCCGGAGATCAGCCGGCTGCCGCTGGCCGACAAGGCCCGCTACGTGGGCGACCCGATTGCGGTGGTGGTGGCCGAGTCTCGGGCCGCGGCCATCGACGCGGTCGAACTGGTGGAGGTGGACTACGAGCCGCTCGTTGCGGTGCCCGACCCGTTCGACGCGCTCGAGCCCGGCGCTCCGGTGGTGATCGAGGCCCACGGATCGAACCTGGCGATGCAGTTCGCCACGCCTGCCGATCCCGACGCGATGGCCGGCCACGACCTGACGGTGACGTGCCGCATCATCAACCACCGCATGTCGGGAGCACCGATCGAGCCCTCCGCCGCTCTGGCCGCTCCCGGCATCGGCGACAGCCCAGAAGGGGTGACGCTGTGGTGCACCTCCCAGCGGCCCCACGAGGTGCGCAACGAGGTGGCCGCGGCCCTCGGAGCGCCGCCGGAGGGCGTGCGGGTCATCGCCCCCGCTGTCGGCGGCGGATTCGGCTGCAAGTCCCCCACCTACCCGGAGTTCGTAATCGCGGCCTGGCTGGCCCGGCACCTGGACCGGCCCGTCAAGTGGATCGAGACCCGCAGCGAGAACCTGGTCAACATGACCCAGGGACGGGACCACGTCCACGACGTCGAGCTCGGCTTGAGCACCGACGGCACGTTCCGCTGGATCAGGATCAGCGTCACCGCCAATGTGGGCGCCTATCCCGGAATCGGGGCGTTCCTGCCCTTCTTCACGATGCTGATGGCGTCGGGGCCCTACCGCATACCGACCGTCCACTACGAGGCCGTCGCGGCGGTCACCAACACCACGCCGGTGGCCGCCTTCCGGGGGGCGGGGCGGCCCGAGGCGACGGTGTGCCTCGAGCGGATCATCGACCTGGCCGCGGCCGAGTTGGGCATCGACCCCGCCGAGCTGCGACGCCGCAACCTGCTGGCGCCCGGCGACTTCCCTCTGACCACGCCCACCGGCGCCAACATGGACTGCGGCGACTACGCCCGCGCCCTGGACCTGGCCCTGGAGACAGCCGGATACAGCGAATTGAGGGCCGAGCAGGCCCGCCGGCGGGCCGCGGGTGACCGGAAGCTGCTCGGCATCGGCGTGTCGACCTACGTGGAGGTGACCGCGGTCGGGCTGTTCCAGGAGTACGGATCGGTCACCGTCGAGCTCGACGGCACCGTCACCGCCCGGGTCGGCACCGCCTCGCACGGCCAGGGACACGCCACCGCCTTCTCCCAGATCCTGGGCGAAGTGCTGGGGGTGCCCGCAGAGGAGGTCCGGATCATCCACAGCGACACCGCCGAGGTGCCCCGGGGCACCGGCACGGTGGCGTCGCGGTCGCTGCAGATCGGCGGCAGCGCGGTGTGGACCGCGGCCAACGAGGTCCTCGACACGGCGCGGCGCCTGGCCGCGAACCTGCTCGAAGCCGACATCGGCGACATCGTCGTGGCTCCGGGCGGGCTGGCCCCCGCGGGCGTGCCGGCGCGGACGGTGTCGTGGGCCGAGCTGGCCGCGGCCGCGGCCGCCGACCACCTGCCCGCCGGCGTCGAGCCGGGCGGCCTGGCCGCGGAGACCGACTTCGACCAGGGCGAGTCCAGCTACCCGTTCGGCGCCCACGTGTCGGTGGTGGAGATCGACTCCGGCACCGGTGAGGCCAGAGTCCTGCGCCACATCGCGGTGGACGACTGCGGCCGCATCCTCAACCCGGTGCTCGTGGAGGGGCAGGTGCACGGCGGCGTCGCCACGGGCATCTCGCAGGCCCTGTACGAGGAGACGACCTACGACGCCGACGGCAACCCCCGCAACACGAACTTCGCCGACTACGCCATCCCGGCCGCCTCCGAGCTGCCCCGCTTCGAGACAGCCCACACCGAGACGCCGACTCCGCTCAACCCCCTCGGTGCCAAGGGCGTCGGCGAGTCGGGAACGATCGGGTCCATTCCCGCGGTGCAGTCCGCCGTGCTCGACGCGCTGGCGCCTCTCGGGGTGTCGCACCTGGACATGCCTTACACACCCCAGAGAGTGTGGAAGGCCATCGCGGCCGCGGAGGCGGCGGCTGGATCCTGAGAGTTACGGCTCGCCGGGTTGGCCTGATCCTGAGAGTTACGCCTCGCCGGGTTGGCCTGATCCTGAGAGTTACGGGTCGGACCGGGCCAGGCCGATCCACTGTTGCAGGGTCAGTGCCTCGGGCCGGGCCGACGGGTCCACGCCGGCAGCCGCGAAACCCTCGGAGCCGACGCGCCCGGCCAGCGAGCCGCGCAGCATCTTGCGCCGCTGGCCGAAGCCGGCCCGCACGAGAGCCTCGAAGCGGGTGTCGGTGTCTGACGTCAGCGACGGCGCGTCCAAGCCCGTATGGCGCTCGATGCGAACCACCACCGACTCGACCCTCGGCCGGGGACGGAACACCGAGGCCGCGACCCTGGCCGCCAGCCGCGCCGTGCCCCGCCGCTCCACCAGCACGCTGGGAATGCCCCGGGCCCTCGACCCGGGCGGCGCCGCCAGCCTCTCCCCCACCTCGCGCTGCACCATCACGACCATCGTCTCGATGGCACCGACGTCGCGCAGCAGGTCCAACACCAGCGGCGTAGCGATGTTGTAGGGCAGGTTGGCCACCAGCATCCATCGGTCCGAACCCCGCAGGACCTCTCCGAAGTCCAGGGTCGAAGCGTCCCCCTCCACCACCTCCACGCCTTGGGCCCCCGCCTCGGCTACCACCTCGCGCAGCGCGGCCGCAAGGCCGGAGTCGACCTCCACGGCCCGCACCGACGCACCCGTCTCGGCCAGGGCGAGAGTTAGCGAGCCCAGGCCGGCACCGATCTCCAGCACGCGGTCCGCCGGACCCGCGCCGCTGAGCCGGGCGATGCGCCGCACGGTGTTGGGATCTGTCACGAAGTGCTGCCCGAGGGATCGGCGCGGCGACACGTCGAAGCGGGCCATGAGCGCCTGAAGCTCGGACTGCGTGTGGGTCAGTAGGGCAGCCTCTTCTTGCAGGTGGGCCAGGGATCCCAGCCGTTTATCTCGTAGAGCTTGTAGGCCATCTTGTCCTGGTCGGAGGGCGAAGCGTCTATAGGGTCGACCCCGACCAGATCGGGGTAGTGCTTTCCGGCCACCCAGTCCCACGTCCGGATCGAGAACTGGTAGGCGCCGCGGTACCGGCCGCTGACGCTGATGGCCCGGTAATTCTGGGTGGACTCGCAATGTCGCAGAGCGTGCCACTGCTCCTCAGTGGTGCCTGCCGGTATCGGGTGCTCGACAACCTCGGTCTCGGTGGTCGCAGTCGGCGTCTCGGTGGTCGTGGTCGGCGCCTCGGTGGTCGTGGTCGGCGCTGCGGTCGTTGTCGGCGCTGCAGTGGTCGTGGGGGCCGCAGTCGTGGTCGTAGTGCTGCTTCGGGCCGCGACAGCCAGTTCCTCGGCCCTGCGCAGTACCTCCTCGCGGACTCGCCGGCGAGCCTCGCTCCACTGCCGGGCGCGGTCCGCGAGGCCGTCCACGTCCACGGCTTCTTCCGGCTCCACATCGCGGGGCGGCGACGTCTGGGCCAGAGCGGGGGTGCCTGCGACAGCCAGCACAACGAGAGCCGCCGCCCCGATCAGAGCCAGCCGGGCGCGGCGGTCAGGCGCGCCCATCTGAACCAACCTCTCGATCGAGTCCGTAGAAGGCCCGGGTCGTTGCCCAGGTCGCCTCCTCCACCTCCGAGACGTCAAGACCCTTGGCGCCGGCCACCGCCGCGCCCACAACCCCCACCAGCGCGGGGCGGTTCTTCCTGCCGCGGTGGGGCACCGGAGCCAGGTACGGGCTGTCGGTCTCGACCAGCAGGCGACCGAGCGGGCACGCCCGGGCCGCGTCGCGCACGTCGTCGGCCCTGGGGAAGGTGACAATCCCCGAGAATGACAGCACCGCGCCCCGGCGCAGGCACTCCTCAGCCTCTTGGGGTCCGCCCGTGAAGCAGTGCATCACCGTCCGGGACGGCACGCCCTCGCGGTCGAGCACCGAGAGGGTGTCGTCCCAGGCGGACCGGGTGTGGACCACCAGCGGCAGGCCGCGCCGGTTGGCCATCTCCACCTGCGCCGCGAAGACCCGCCGCTGCACCGGCCGCGGCGAGTGGTCGTAGTGGTAGTCGAGGCCCGTCTCGCCCACGGCCACCACTTTAGTGTGCCGCATCAAGGCCTCCAGCCCGTCGATGCCACTGGACGCCTCATGGGGGTGCACGCCTGCAGCGGCCCACACCCCGTCGTGGGCCTCGGCCACCGAGATCGCTCGTCGGGAGTCCTCCACGTCGGTGCCAACGTTGATCAGCACCTCGACGCCCGCGGAACGCGCGTCGGAGATCACCGCGCCCGCCGCGTCGCCGGCCGGGAGGTGGCAGTGGTGGTCGGCCCAGGCCACGGCAGCCACGCCTCCTCAGGCCTGTCCCTCGCCCGGATCGGCGAGATCGATGGCGTCGAGGTCGACTTTGGCGAACAGGGGCGTCGGCTTGGGCACCGCCGTGCCTGGCGGCACGGCCGGGCGCTCCCAGCATTGGACTGGGCCGAAGATGCCATCGAGAGCCGCCGTCGAGAACGGAAGGTACGGAGCCAGTCCGGTCCGCACCCCGGCCACGGCCTCCAGCGCGGTCACCAGCACCGCCGCGGCCCGGTCCGGCTCCACCGAGGCCAGCTTCCAGGGCTCGGTGGAGTTGAGGTAGGCGTTCACCTTGGCGGCCGCCCCCATGGCGGCCCGCAGGCCGGCCCGCAGCTCAACCCGCTCGATGCAGTCGGCTCCCTCACTCAGGGCGTCGTCGACCGCGGCCAGCACAGCAGTGTCGGAGGATCGGCGATCGCCGACTTCGGGGATTGTGCCGGCCAGCGCGGTCTGAGCCATCGACAGCACCCGGTGGACGAGGTTCCCCCAGGTGGCGACCAGCTCGTCGTTGGTCCGCCGGGCGATCTCCTCGATGGAGACCTCGGTGTCGGCGTGCTCGGGCAGGGCCGCGGCGAGGGCGTAGCGCAAGGCGTCGGGCTCGAAAATCCCCAGGCCTTCCCCGATGGTGAGGCCGACGCCGCGGCCCGCGGCCATCTTGGCCCCCGAGAAGGTCACGTACTGGTTCGCGGGCACGTTGTCGGGCAGGTGCAGGCCGCCGTAGCCCATCAGCTGGGCGGGCCACAGCAGGGCGTGGAACGGGATGTTGTCCTTTCCCACGAAGTACAGGTGGCGGGCGTCGTCGTTGTGCCACCAGCGCCTCCAGGCGTCGGGGTCACCGTTGCGGGCCGACCATTCCTTGGAGGCCGACAGGTAGCCGATCACCGCGTCGTACCACACGTATATGCGCTTGCCCTCGCCCAAGTCGTCGACGGGAAGCTCTACTCCCCAGTCGAGATCCCGGGTGATTGCCCGGTCCTGGAGGCCCTCGTTGGTCCAGCCGGTGGCCGAGTTCAGCACATGGGGCCGCCAACCTCGCCGTGTCTTGAGCCAGGCTCCGACCTTCTCGGTGAAGTCCGAGTAGCGAAAGTAGAAGTGCTCGGTAAGGCGCAGCTCCGGCGCCGCGCCGCTGATCTTGGACCGAGGCTCGATCAGGTCGGTGGCGTCCAGGGTGGTGCCGCAGTGCTCGCACTGATCTCCGCGGGCCGCTTCAAAGCCGCAACGCGGGCATGTGCCCTCGATGTAGCGGTCGGGCAGGAAGCGCTCGCCGACGGGGTCGTAGAACTGCTCGGAGACTCTCCTGTCGATGTGGCCGTTCTGGAGCTGCACCAGGAACATGTCCTGGGTGACGGCCGCGTGGTTGGGCGTGCCGGTGGTGGTGTAGAGGTCCCAGGAGATGCCGAGCGTCTCCCATTGACGGCAGAACTCGGCGTGGTAGCGCCCGACGATCTCCGAGGGCGTCACGCCCTCGGCATCGGCCCGCACGGTGATCGGCGTGCCGTGGACGTCGGATCCGCTCACCATCAGAACGTCGTTGCCGGCCAGCCTCTGGTAGCGGGCGTAGATGTCGGCAGGCAGGTAGGCCCCGGCGAGGTGACCGAGATGGCGGCTACCAGACGCGTAGGGCCACGCAACCGCGACCAGTACCGGCACCCCCATGGCGGGCCACATTATCCCCAGATGCCAAGGTCTTCCCCAGCCAAGCCGACTGTTTTGGGAATCAACTCGCAATGCCGGACGTTTTCCTACTTCGAGGTTAGTTTTTGTCTTCGATCACAAGGTTGTAGACGCGGCGGCGCGACACCCCGCAAGCCGCTGCGGTCGATGCGGCCGCGTCCCTGCGGCTCACGCCATCGGCCACGAGAGCCTCGACCGCGGCCCGAAGCTGGTCGTCCGTGGCTTCGGTGGCCGACTCCGCAGCGCCCTCGACTACCACCACGACTTCGCCCTTGACCGGACCCTCGGACCACTCGCACAGCTCGGCCAGGCTGCCCCTCACAACCTCCTCATGCAGCTTGGTGAGCTCGCGGGCCACCACGGCCCGCCTCAGCGAGCCGCACGCCTCGGCCAGATCCGCAAGGCACGAGCGCAGGCGATGCGGCGACTCGTACAGGACGGTGGTGCGGCGCTCCGTTGCGATCTGCTCCAAACGCACGGCGCGAGCGGGGCCCTTGCGGGGCAAGAAACCCTCGAAACAGAATCGCGTGGTTGGCAGGCCGCTGACCGCCAATGCGGCCAAGCCGGCCGACGGACCGGGCACCACCGTGACCGTGTGGCCGGCCGCCGCGGCCGCGGCCACGAGCCGAACCCCCGGATCGGTCAGCGCGGGCATGCCGGCGTCGGTCACCACCGCCACCGTCGCCCCAGCGGTGAGCAGCTCACACACCGCGTCGCAGGCCTCGGCCTCGGTGTGCTCGTCCACGCGGCGCAGCCGGGCGCCGCTCACCCCGGCGTGCGCGAGCAGGCGCCCCGTGCGCCGGGTGTCCTCGCAGCACACCAGGTCCGCAGAGGCGAGAGACTCCACGGCCCTGCCGCTCAGATCGCCCAGGTTGCCGATCGGCGTGCCCACCAGTATCAGCGAGCCACTCACCGCCGGATCTCCAGCTCCACGCCGGGAGCCACTCCCCAGCGCTTGAAGCTGCCAGCCTCGGCCTCAATGACCGCCTTGGCCCGCGGCACGATGCATCCGACCCGGTTGGCCCGCATCATCGTCACCCTCAGAACCCGCATGTCGGCGTCGCAGTGAGCCACGTCAATGGGAAAGCGCATGCCGAGCGAGTGCACCGAGCGGGTCCGTTCCAGCAGCAGCGCGCCCTCAATGCCGTCGCGTCCGCACAAGCCCCTGCGCCGTTCACGCCGGCTGGAGGCGATCTCCAGCGACGCGATGACCCTGTCGCCGCAGACCAGCCACGCCATGGGCGCGAATCTAGTGCGTCCTCGCTCCCGCCTTGACGGCGCGACCCATGGTCCAGCGCTCGGCGCGGCGCTCGACCATGAGCCTGCCCACCCTCCCGATCCTGTCGATGAGCTTCATGAGCCGTTCGCGAGCTGCCTCCGCCACGCCGGAGAGGCCCGTGATGGAGGGAAGCTTCCAGTCGCGCAGCAGCACGGGCCGGAGTATCTGGTCGTGGTGGATGGACAAGTCGTAGATCCCCGCCTCGGCGATAGTCCGGGCATGGGCGTCAAAATCGGTGATCCCGATGCCCGGCATGGTGAAGCTCTTCACCTGGTTGGTGATGGCGACAACCGAGCCGGACGGGTCCATCTCGATGGCGGCGCCCATTGCGTCTCGATAGAACAGGAAGTGGAGGTTCTCGTCGAAGGCGACCCGGCGCATGATGGCCTTGCCGGCGGGATCCTCGATGTGCTGGCCGGTATTGAAGTGCGAGATGCGTGTGGCCAGCTCTTGGAGCGTCACGTAAGCGAGGCCCTCAAGCGCGTTGGGCGGCTCGGGTGCCAGGCCGCCCTGCACCTGGGCCATGCGCGCCCGCTCGAGGCTCACGGGATCGACCGAGCGGGTAACGGCCAGGTAGTCGTGGATCACCTGGCCGTGGCGACCCTCCTCAGCCGTCCAGCGCCGGATCCACTGGCCCCAAGCGCCGTCGCGGCCGAACATGCGCTCGATGTCCCGGAAGTAGTAGGGCAGGTTGTCCTCGGTCAGGACATTGACGAACAGCGCGCTGCGGGCCTCGGCGCTGAGCCCGGCCTCTTCGGGCGCCCATTCGTAGTCGGCCGGGAAGTCCTCGCCCCGGCTCCAAGGCACGAGCGCGTGGGGATGCCACTCTTTGGTCTGTCGAAGGTGGCGCTCGTAGAGCCGCTCGACGCTCGGCTCCAGCTCGACGAGCAGCGCGGCGTCGGCGGCTACAGGCATGGCTCCCGAGTCTAGCCAACTGTCGCGCAACGGAGGCGGGGCGAGCTGATGTGCCCGCGGACCCTCCGGTGGCGGGTCGCACGCCGCCGGCTCAGCCGCCGGGTTCAGACGTTGAACTTGAAGTCCATCACGTCGCCGTCAGCCACCCGGTAGCCCCTGCCCTCGGACCGCATCCGGCCCTGCTCGCGGGCCGCGACCCACGAGCCCGCGTCCAACAGCTCATCCCATCGGATTGTTTCCGCACGGATGAAGCCTCGCTGGATGTCGGAATGGACCGCTCCGGCGCACTCGGCCGCCGACGCGCCCGCCCGGAACGTCCAGGCTCTGCTCTCCTTGGGCCCGGTGGTGAGGAAGGTCCGCAGGCCCAGCAGGTGGTAGGCACCGGCCAGGAACCGGTCGAGGGCGCCGCTGCCCAAGCCCAGGGCGGCCAGCAACTCGGGGCGCTCCGACTCGTCGAGCTGCGCGGCCTCAGCCTCCAGTTGCACGCACAGCGCCACTACTTCTCCCTCGCCCAGATCCGCACGCACCAGTCCCGCCAACTCTTCGGCGTCGGCGATCTGGTCCTCTCCGATGTTCACCACCGCGAGAACCGGCTTGTTGGTGAGCAGGAAGAACGGCCGCAGGCCGGTCCGGGCGTCGTCGTCGAGACCGGCCCGGTACAGGGGCACGCCGTCTTCGAGAGCCCCGACCGCCTGGGCCAGCAGATCCTTGCCGGGCCGCAATGACGGGTCGCCCTTGGCGGCCCGGGCGAGCTTGTCGAGCTGGCGGTCAGCGCTGTCGAGGTCGGCCAGGGCCAGCTCGGTCTCAAGCACGCCGAGACTCTCCAGGGGGTCATCGGCACCGGGCACGTCGGGGTCGGCAAAAGCCCGCAACACATACACGATCGCATCGGTGTCGCGGACATGGCCCAGGAAGGCGTTGCCCAGGCCCTCTCCCCGGCTCGATCCCGACACCAGGCCACCGATGTCGGTGAACTGCACCGAGGCGTACACCGTGCGGCGGCTGGCGCTCATCGCCGCGAGCCGGCTCAGCCGATCGTCGGGAACCCTGGCCACCCCCACGTTGGCCGACTTCGTGGAGAACGCGTGCCGGGCTGCGACCGCGTCGCCACCCGCCAGGGCGTTGTGCAGCGAGGTCTTCCCGGAGTTGGGAAGCCCGACAAATCCGAATCGCTCCAAGGAGGGCTCCGAGCTCTACAGCCGACCGCTGCCGGCTGAATCTAAAGTCAGCTGTTGCGGCCCGCGTTGGGCTTGCGGCCGTGGTTCGCCTTCGAACGGCGAGCCTTGGCTCGGCGCTTGCTGGTGCGCTTGGACATGGCCCCCAACGCTACCGCCGAACCCGCCAAATCCAAGAACGGGCGCGAGGCTGAGATGGAATATCTCACCGGTTGCTTCGGTGGTGTGGACTGGGCGACGGACCCGCATGCGGTGTGCCAGGCGGATCATCGGGGCGCTGTGGTCGCCGAGTTCGACATCGAGCATTCTGCTGAGGGGCTGGCCGGGTTGTGCATGCGGCTCGCCCGGGGAACCCGCCTGTCGCAGGAGAGGCCGTGGCGGACCGGGGTGTTGCCGGGAACGGTCCCGGATGGCCGCCACCAGCCGCTGGTGAAGTCCATCAGGGTGGTGCCGTCGTTGCTGCACTGCGGCGCCGAGACGGTCGCCTGCCGGGCGGCGCGGCGGCCGCTAGGGAATAAAGGGTCCGGCGGCTCGTTTCGGGGGTCGCCCTCGGGGAAAGGCGTGAAGCGAAGGTTGGCCAGGAACTGGTCCCACAGCGCGTTCTCGGAAGCGGTGAGCGGTGCATCAAGATCGCGGCTCGTTTCACCGCTTTGGTTGACGCGGGAGACCGTGCGGCTAATGGGCAGGGGCGCCTCCTGACCCCTGCGTGTATCAACTAGTAAGGCTGTGATGCGGCTACCGTCGACGGGCTCGCTGAACGCGTGGTAGACGTCGTCTGCTTCGACGACGCCTCTGTAGCCGACTTGGGTTCCTTCGGGGATTTCGATGAAGATCCCGAAGTGGCTGTAGGTGCGGCCGGGTTCGAGGTAGTCGCCTTGGTGCCAGTTGCCGGCGGTGTCGGCGAACTCGATGATCTCGATGGTGGCTGTGTTGGTGGTGGTGTCGCCGGTGGCGTCGGCGGCTTCGATGGTGAGGGTCTTCGCTCCGGCTTCGACGACGCTGGTGTCGTGGCCGGGGAGGTCCATCAGGTCGAGGCCCGCTTTGGCGCAGGTGATCTCGGTGGTGCCTGCGGCGCCGCTGTGTCGTGTTCCGGCCACGGTGAGCGTGTAGGGGGCTTTGCCGCCGGTGATGCGCCATTGCAGCGGCACCGTCTCCACGTCGTCGCGCCGGTAGGCCGTGTCGAAGAACTCGGCGTCGGGGTCGACGATCTCGGTGTGGGTGTCCGGGTCGATGCCGAAGGGGCTGCCGCCGCGCCGGGTGCCCTCGTCGGCGATGCAGTAGGCGGGCACGCTCACTTCCAGGACGAGGTCGGTGTCGGGCGCGGCGGGGGTGATGAAGCCGAGGGCGGCGGGTTTGCTCTGCCAGCCCGCGGCGGTGCGCGCCGTGACCCGGAACACGTACTCGACGCCGCCGGTGAGGCCCTCCACGATCTGGCTGCGCCGGCCCGGCGGCAGCTCGAGGCGACCCAGGAACTGATTGGGGCCGCGCCGGCGCCACTGCACCACATAGCCGACCGGGGACCAGTCCGCGGGGCCGTCCCAGGCGAGGGTCACCGCGTCGTGCGCGACCGCGGCGCCGCTGAGGTTGCGCACCGGCGGTGCAAGCGTCTCGAAACCCGCCACCGCCATGTCGCTCTCGCGGCCGTCACCGTCGAGCGCGGCCAGCCGCAGCCGGTAACGGGTCCCCGCAGTCAGCCCGCCGACGGCGTAGGTCCGCACCGACGCGCCGACATCGGCGCTCTGCCACACGATCTCCTGGCCCTCGCGCACGGGGCGCTGCCGCCAGCGCAGCCGAAACCCCGCCGCATCCGGCGCGAACGACTGCACCCAGCGCACCGTCAACGAATCCACCGCCACCGACACCAGAACCAGCACCCCGTCGCCTCCGCCGGACGCATCGGGCACCACCATCTCCTGCGCCGGCACCTCACCCTCCGCTTGTACAGCAAACATCCCGCCGCCCCCAGCCGGCACCCCGCCCGCGGGCACCTCCTCCGCCGGTGAGACCTCCCCCGGAGCCGAGCCAGCCAGCGTCCCGCCCGCCCCGCCCTCGACGGACGGGCCGACGATGACCGAACCCGCCGACGGTCCCGACGCGCACCCCACCGCCACCAAAGCCACCACACACCAAACGCGCCGCGCCCTCAAGCGCTCCGCGACACCAACACGGCAACTCCCGGCACGCACAACAGTCCTCGGCGGTCGCAGCATCAGCAAACACTACCTGCTCTGCCTGGCTCTAAAGGGCCGCGCTGACAGGCGACGATGCGTTCTCGTTGACCCCTGCGCTGACGGCTTCGAAACAGCCCTTGACCTGCCTGTTCGCCGACCGCGCCTAGATCAGGCAGTCTGGCAAATCCCCAAGTCAGCGCCTATCCGCGCGGCCCCTCAGGAAACATCTGGCACACGTGACCTGTCTATAGCGGGAATCGCTCGGCCCATTGGGCAACGACCCACCAATAGCGGGTCACTGTCTCGACTCCCTCACCCAAAGGCCGTCGCACCGTTGAGCAGCTCACGCTTCTGGCGCAGCCGGGTGTCCTCCCGGCGCAACTCGGCCAACTCGGCGCGATCCGCCGTGGTCATCGCCTCGCGGCCTCTGCGGCACATGGCACACTGGCGGCGTGCTGCTGGTCTATGACGGACAGTGCGGGTTCTGCATCCGGTCGGCCCGCTGGATCGAGGCCCGCCTGCCCGCCGACGCCCGTGTGGATCCATGGCAGTCGCTCGAGTTGGAGAAGCTCGGGCTATCCCAGTCGGACGCGGAGACCGCGGTGTGGTGGATTGACGAACGCGGTTCGCGCCCGCGGCGCTGTCGCGGTGCCGACGCCATCGGCTGGTCGCTGGTCGCCGCGGGCGGAGCCTGGGGAATTGTCGGGCGCCTGATCGCCCACCCGCCGCTGCTCTGGCTGGCCCGCCCCACCTATTCCCTGGTGGCCGCAAACCGCCACCGGCTGCCCGGACCCCGCGCCGCCGGGCCGTGACCGCCGCGGCGGGCGCCCACCGTCGACCTTCGACGCCGACATCGTCAACACCTGGCCCGCCGAGGCCGTGCTGGCCTGGACCTCCGGGCACCAGCTGCGTTGAGCTGATCCGCAGAGGCGATTCGCAGCAGAGACGCGGCACGACCGGAGCCATCAACGCTCGGGCACTGCGCCCGTTAGCATTCGCGGCGCAACGCCCACAGATCCATGGAGGGAACCCAATGCGCAAGCGTGCAACACTAATTCTCGCGGTGCTGCTGTCGTTCGCCCTGCTGGCAGCAGCCTGCGGAGACGACGAAGACACTGAGACCGTCGCCGAGCCCGAGCCGGCAACTACCGAGCCCGCGGCCCCTGAGCCCGAGACCGAAGCCCCCGAGCCCGAGACCACCGAAGCCCCCGCGCCGGAGCCCGAGCCGGAGATGACAGACGTCTCCGTGGGCCTGGTCTTCGACATCGGCGGCCGGGGCGACCAGTCCTTCAACGACTCCGCTGCGGCAGGCATCGAGCGGGCCGAGGCCGAGTTGGGCATCACCTACACCGAGGCCTCGCCCAACGACGACGGCTCGAATCGGGGCGAACTGCTCCAGCTCGCGGCCGACGCCCATGACGTGGTTGTGGCCGTCGGCTTCCTCTTCGAGGGCGACGCGGCCGCGGTCGGCGCCGAGAACCCCGACACCGTCTTCGGCGTCGTCGACTCGGGCATGATCAACTTCGGTGCCGACCCCGCCGCTCCCTACGGCGACAACATCGCCGGCTTGGTCTTCGCCGAGGAGCAGGGCTCCTTCCTGGTGGGCGCGGCCGCCGCGCTCAAGACCGAAACCGGCACCATCGGCTTCATTGGCGGCGTCGCCAACGTGGGCGGGCTCATCGAGCGGTTCGAGGCCGGCTACCAAGCCGGGGCCCGAGCCGTGAATCCCGACATCGAGATCATCTCCGCCTATGTGACCCAGGCCCCCGACTTCGACGGCTTCAACGCCCCGGACCGAGGCAAGGAGATCGCGCTCGCCATGTACGAGGAGGGCGCTGACATCGTGTACCACGCCGCAGGCGGCACCGGTGCCGGCCTGTTCCTGGCCGCCCAGGAGCAGAGCGAGGCGTCCGGGTCGAAGGTGTGGGCCATCGGCGTCGACTCCGACCAGTACCACACCGCGGGCGCCGGGGTGCAGGACTACATCCTCACCTCGATGCTCAAGCGGGTCGACGTATCCATCTTCGAGATGGTCAGATCCGCCATCGAAGGCAACGTGACCGCGGGGCCGACCGTCTACGACCTGTCCGTGGACGGCGTGGGCTACAGCACCTCGGGAGGATTCGTGGACGACATCGTCGATCAACTCGAGGACTTCAAGGCCCAGATCGTGTCTGGCGCCGTCGTGGTGCCCAAGGAGCCCTCCTGAGCACCGGCTGCCGACGGCCGTTCTGAGGCGGTCGTCGGCAGCCGGCAGATGTGACATGACGACCGGGTCGGGCTAGCGTCCGGCCCGGTCGTCGTTATAGGGGAGGCCTCGTGGCGCTGGCCATCGAGCTCATAGGGATCACCAAGAGGTTCCCGGGGGTCGTGGCCAACGACGACATCAATCTCGCCGTGGCCGAGGGCGAGATCCACGCCATCTGCGGCGAGAACGGGGCCGGCAAGTCGACCCTGATGAAGATCCTCTACGGCATGCAGCCGCCCGACGAGGGAACGATCAAGATCAGGGGCGAGGCCGTGGAGCTGGGCTCGCCGGCCCAAGCCATCGAGCTCGCGATCGGCATGGTCCACCAGCACTTCATGCTGGCCGACCAGCTCACCGTGCTCGAGAACGTGATCCTCGGCGCCGAGCCCATGCGCTCGTTCGGCCGGATCGACTTCGAGGCCGGCCGCAAGCATCTCGACGAGGTGGGCCGGGCCTACGGCCTCGACATCAACGCCGACGACCTGGTGGAGACGCTCGAGATCGGCGAGCGCCAGCGGGTCGAGATCATCAAGGTCCTGTACCGGGGGGCACAGATCCTCATCCTGGACGAGCCGACGGCGGTGCTGGTGCCCCAAGAGGTGGACGAGCTCTTCCGCAACATCCGCGAGCTCAAGGCCGGCGGCGCCACCATCCTGTTCATAGACCACAAACTCGACGAGGTCCTGGCCATCGCCGACACCATCACGGTACTGCGCCAGGGCCGGACCGTGGGCACCGCGAAGCCCGACGAGGTGACGGCCCACGACTTGGCCGAGATGATGATCGGCTCGGAGCTGCCCACCCCCGACGCGGGCGCCTCCACCGTCACCGACGAGGCCGCCCTGGTGATCGCCGGCCTCACCGTCAGCGACGGAGAGCGCCCGGTGGTCGACGATGTGAGCCTCAGCGTCCACCGGGGCGAGATCGTCGGCATCGCCGGGGTCGAGGGCAACGGCCAGACAGAACTGGTCAACGCCATCATGGGCATCGAGGCCCCCGCGGCCGGCACCATCACGATGCTGGGCCGCGACGTGACCCACCAATCAGTCCGCCAGCGCCGCGAGATGGGCCTGGGCTACGTCCCCCAGGACCGCCAACGCGACGGCCTGCTGCTGGGAGCGGCCCTGTGGGAGAACACCGCCCTCGGCCACCAGACCAAGGCCCCCTACTCCCGGGGCCCGTGGCTCAACCGGTCGGGCATGAGGGATCGGGCCGACCAGATCCAGGCCGACTTCGACGTCCGCACGCCCAACATCGACGTGGCCGCCCACGCCCTGTCGGGAGGGAACCAGCAGAAGCTGATCCTGGGTCGGGAGATGGTGGCCGGCCCGGCCGTGCTCATCGCCAACCATCCCACCCGGGGCATCGACGTCGGCGCCCAGGCCGCGGTGTGGGACGACATACGCGAGGCCCGAGCCCAGGGTTTGGCCACCCTGCTGGTCTCAGCCGACCTCGACGAGCTGATCGGCCTTTCCGACACCATCGCGGTGATGCTGCGGGGCCGGCTGGTGGCCCGCCTCGACCCCAGCGAGATCACCCCCCGCGACCTGGGCGCCTACATGACCGGCGCCGCGCTGGGCACGGCCGCCCCGTGACCGCCCGCCGGCCCGTCGCCCGCTGTGCGCCATGGAGTCGCCACCCCGCGGCCTCGGCGGGAACAGCGCCGTGACCGCCAGCCTGTCCCGCCGGATCCTGCTGGCGGTGGCCGCGCCGCTGGCGGCGGTGGTCATTGCGGTGGTGCTGTCGTCGATCGTGCTCTTGGTCTCTGGCAGCAACCCGATCGAGGCCTACGCCGACATGATCGGCCACGCCAGCAAACTCGAGACGCAGGTCGACATCTTCAACCGGGCCACCCCGCTGTACCTGTCGGGTGTGGCCGCGGCCATCGGCTTCCGGATGAACCTCTTCAACATCGGTGTGGAGGGCCAGTACCTGCTGGCCTTCCTCGTCGCCGCCCACCTCGGGGCCCAGGTCGAGCTTCCGGCCGTGGTGCATGTCATGTTCATCATGGTCGTGGCCATGGCCGTGGGCGGGGCCTACTCCGGCGCAGCGGGGGTGCTGAAGGTGACCCGCGGAGTCAACGAGGTGATCTCCACCATCATGTTGAACGCGGTGGCCATCTCGGGACTGTCCGCCTGGTGGATCGTGGAGTGGCAGGCCGGCGGCGAGATATCGGCCACCGGCGGGCGGGTGGGGACCGAGCCCATCGCCGAGAGCGGCCTGCTGCCCGACATCAACAGCTGGCTGGAGGTCTTCACCCGCGAGGTCACCCAGGGCAAGAAGCTGACGGGGGTCCTGTTGATCGCCATCGGAGTCGGGATCCTCTACAACATGACGCTGAACCGCACGGTTTTCGGCTTCGATCTCCGAGCCAGCGGGGCCAACCCGTCCGCCTCCCACGTGGGGGGCGTCTCGCCCAAGCGGATGGTGGTGACGGCCATGGCGCTCTCGGGGGCGGTGGCCGGCCTGGTCGGGATGACCGAGCTGATGAACACCGGCTTCTATCCGTCCAATCCGATCGCCGGGCTCGGCTTCGCCGGCATCGCCGTGGCCCTGCTCGGTCGCAACCACCCGCTGGGGGTGGCCCTGGCCGCACTGATCTTCGCCTTCCTCGACGTCTCCTCGGGAATCCTCCAGATCTCGGGAGCGGCCTCCCGCGAGATCGTCGTGATCATGGGAGGCGTCATCATCCTGACTGCGGTGATCGCCTACGAGGTGGTGCGCCGGGTCCGTGAACGCGAGGAGGCCGCGGCGGCGGCCCAGGCCATGGCCCCCGCCCCGGTGTCAGCGCCATGAACCCCGTCACGGCCTTCATGGGACGGCTGCCGGCTTGGGCCCGGTGGATGATCTACGCCGCCATCGGCGTGGCCGTGCTCACCGTGGTGCAGAGCTTCGACGACACGGAGCGGCTCACCGCGGTCACCTCGTCGCAGGCCATGCTGCGCTGGGCGGTGCCGATCATGCTGGCCGGACTCGGGGGCCTGTTCTCGGAGCGGGCCGGCGTCGTCAACATCGGGCTCGAGGGCATGCTGATACTGGGAACCTGGTTCGGAGCCTGGGGAGCCATCAACTACGGCGCCTGGCCCGGCCTGCTCATCGGCATGCTGGGCGGCGCTCTGGGCGGTCTGGTCCATGCTGTCGCCACCGTCTCGTTCGGCGTCGACCACATCATCTCCGGGGTGGCCATCAACGTGACGGCTCCGGGCGTGACCCGCTTCCTGTCATCGGAGATCCTCTCCAACTACGACGGGGGCTCGATCACCCAGTCCCCCCGCACCCCGGGCGTGGGCCGGTTCACCTTCCCGTTCCTGGCGGGCGGCGACCTCTTCGGTTGGACCACGCCCGACATCCTGGGCCGGCTCACCGACAAGGACTGGTTCTTCGTCTCCGACTTCACCGGACTGGCCCGGGGGCTCGTCAGCCAGGTCTCGCTGGCCACGATGATCGCCTTCGCCCTGGTCCCGGCAAGCGCCTGGCTGATCTGGCGGACCCGCTTCGGGCTGCGGCTCCGCATCTGCGGCGAGCACCCCGTCGGCGGCGAGACTCAGGGCATCAACATCTACCTGTACAAATACTACGGCGTTGTGATCAGCGGAGCCCTGGCCGGGCTGGGCGGAGCCTTCATCGCCAGCCCCGAGTTGGGGGGCCTCTACAAGGAGGGCCAGACCACCGGGAGAGGATTCATAGGCTTGGCCGCCCTCATCTTCGGCAACTGGCGCCCGGGCGGGGTAATGGCCGGCTCCCTGCTCTTCGGCTACCCGTTCGGGGTCGGTCTGCGCGACCTCGACGGATCGGCATCGCATTCCCTCCTGCTCGTCAACACCATCGCTCTGGGCGCGGTGGTGGCGTGGGCCTTGAGCCGGCACCGCCGCATCGATGCCGGGCTGGCCGCGGGACTCGGTCTGGGCGCCGCGGTCTGGTACTTCCTGTCGTCGACGGTCCCGGACTGGTGGACCGAGATCCTGCCCTTCGTGGTGGTGCTGGTGGTGCTGGTGTTCTTCTCGCAGCGGCTGCGGATGCCTCGGGCCGACGGCCTGCCCTACCGCAAGGGCGAGACCTAGGACGGGCCGCCGATGCTCGACGGCGGACGACCGCGCCACGTTCCCCGTCATTGCGGCACGCGCCGGAATCCAGGCCTGTAGGCGATGCTCGACGGCGCGCAGCTCCGAGATTGGGAGCGCGACGGGTTTCTTGTGCTGCCCGGCTTCGTGCCCCGCGAGCGCTGCGACGCGCTCAAGGACCACGTCAACTCGATGCTGGCCGACATCGACGCCGAGCGCGACGGCGGCATCACGGTGTTCTCGACCACCGAGCAGAGCCATGCCCGGGACGAGTGGTTCCTCGGGTCGGGAGACACCGTGCGCTGGTTCTTCGAGGACGGTGCCATATCCGGCGGGCGACTGACGAGGCCGATGCCGCTGGCGGTCAACAAGATCGGCCACGCCATGCACGACCTCGATCCGGTCTTCGACGCCTTCTCCCGCACGCCGGAGCTGGCCGCGGTGGCCGTCGATCTCGGATTCCGTGACCCGCGGCTGCTGCAGTCCATGTACATCTTCAAGCAGCCCGGCATCGGCGGCGAGGTGATCTGCCACTGCGACCACACGTTCCTGTGGACCGAGCCCCAGAGCGTGGTCGGGCTGTGGTTCGCGATCGAGGACGCCACCGTGGCCAACGGCTGCATGTGGGCCGTGCCCGGCGGCCACCGGATCCCGGTCAAGACTCGCTTCCGCCTCTTGGACCCGTCCGACCGCAGCCGGGGCGCGGTCACCGACGTCCTCCACGACACCCCCTATCCGGTCGAGGACCTGGTGCCGCTGGAGGCGGGGGCGGGCACGCTGATCGCTCTGCACGGCACGCTGCCGCACTGGAGTGCGGCCAACACCTCGGACCGCAGCCGCCACGCGTACACAATGCATCTCATCGACGTCACCGCCGACTATCTGACCGACAACTGGCTCCAGCGCGGCTCGGATTTCCCCCTGCGCGGCTTCAACTGACCCGGCACGACCGCGAGGCGCTCGCAGCCCACGTGCGCTCGCTCAAGGTCACATGGGCAAGACGGGGCGTCTCGGCCCCCGCGGGCCGCGCCGGGTGCCCAGCAGGTACAGGGCCGAGCCCGCGATGAGCACGATGCTCATCCAGATATTGACCCGCACGCCCCAGATCAGGCTGGCGTGGTCGATGCGCACCGCCTCGATCCACACGCGCCCCAACCCGTATCCCAGGGCGTACACGGCCAGCAGCGAGCCGGGCCGGATCACCCGGCGAGAGCGGGTGACCAGTATCGAGACGTCGCCCCGGGTCCGCCGACGATCGAGGATCAGCAGCAGACCGCACAGCAGAAGGCTCCACACCGCCTCGTACAGGAAGGTCGGATGGAAGGTCTCCACGCCCAGGTACCGCGCCGGGCGGTGCGCCTCGTCGATCTCCAATCCCCAGGGCAGGTCGGTGGGCCTGCCGAACAGCTCCTGGTTGAACCAGTTGCCGAGACGCCCGATGGCCTGGGCCAGCGGCAGCGTCGGCACCATCGCCGCGATGGCCTCGCCCCGGTTCATCTGCAGGCGCCCGACCATCCACAGCCCGACCAGGATGCCGGCCGCCATGCCCCCCGGTATGCCCAGACCGCCCTTCCATATGGCCAGGGCCTCCAGCCAGCCGTCGGACGGGAACCTCCTCCAGTCGGTGATCACGTGGTACAGGCGGGAGCCGACCAGGCCCGCGATCACGGCCCAGACGGCCACACGGCTGATCTCGTCGGGGTTGCCGCCCCGCGCCTGCCAGCGCCGCCGGGACAGCGACACCGCGGCGATCACGCCCAGCGCGATCATCAGCCCGTAGGCCCGCAGCTCCAACGGCCCGATCTCGATGCCGTTGCGGGGGGGACTGGGGATCGAAGCGATCAGGAGTCCGGACGCGACGCCCACGGGGCCCACACCTCCTAGCCGGCCAGGATCCGCGGTGCGGCCGCGGCCAGGTCGTCGGCGCGTTCGATGACCGCAGCCAGAAGGCCCGGCACCGCCGACAGCCGGCCGGCCGCGAAGAAGCGGGCCAGGACCGCCCGGTCGGCGGCCGTCTCGGGATCCTCCAGGCGGGCCGCGGCGAGCGCTCCGTCGGCCAGGGCCGCACCCCCGGTCGTCGTGGCCAGCATCCTGAGATAGGCGTCGGCGCCCGCGAGCCTCTCGAAGGGCTCGGCCCCGAGCAGCCACTCGCCGGCCTCGCCGGTCGCCTCGACCGCAGCCTCGAGGTGCCGGCGCACCGACTTCAGACCGGCGGCGCCGTCGAGCGCTCCCGCGGTGGCCCGGATCTCGCCCAGGTGGTCGAGCACCGCGCCACCGCCCCGCAGGGACAGCTTGCGGCCGACCAGATCGGCAGACTGGATGCCGTTGGTGCCCTCGTAGATGGGAGCGATCCGGGCGTCGCGGTAGTGCTGGGCCGAGCCGGTCTCCTCGATGAATCCCATGCCTCCGTGCACCTGCAGTCCGACGCTGGCCAGCTCGCACCCCAGATCGGTGGCCCACGCCTTGGTGAGCGGCGTCAGCAGCGCGGCCCGCTCCGTGCCCGCCTGGCGCTGCTCGTCGTCGTCTCCGTGCGAGGCGCGGTCGATGGCCTCGGCGTTGCGGTAGGCGAGGCCCCGCATCGCGCTGATGGTGGAGCGCATGTCGAGCAGCATCCGCCGCACGTCGGGATGGTCGATGATCGCCGAGGGCTCTCCGGCGGGCGCGCCCGGCGCCCGGCCCTGGCGGCGCTCGCGGGCGTGGGCGAGGGCCTGCTGATAGGACCGCTCAGCGATGGCCACGCCCTGCAGCCCGACGCTGAGACGGGCGTGGTTCATCATCGTGAACATGGCCCGCATTCCGCCGTTCTCCTCCCCGACCAGGAATCCCGCCGCGCCGTCGGTGTCGCCGTAGGCCATCACGCAGGTGGGGCTGGCGTGGATCCCGAGCTTGTGCTCGATCGAGACGCAGTGCACGTCGTTGCGCTCGCCGGCCGACCCGTCGGCCGAGAACAGGTGCTTGGGCACCAGGAAGCAGCTGACACCCCTGGTCCCCGGCGGGGCCTCCGGCGTTCGGGCCAGCACCAGGTGCACGATGTTGTCGGCGAGGTCGTGCTCGCCGTAGGTGATGAAGATCTTGGTGCCATAGAGGCGGTACGAGCCGTCGGGCTGGGGCACGGCGCGGGCTGTCACCGCTCCAAGGTCGGACCCCGCCTGGGGCTCGGTGAGGTTCATCGTGCCGGTCCAGGCGCCGGTGGCCATCTGCGGCAGGTAGAGGGCCCTCTGCTCGTCGGTGCCGTGCGCTCCCAGCATGTTGATGGCGCCCTGGGTGAGCAGCGGGCACAGCGACCAAGACATGCACGCGGCGGTGAACATCTCCTCGACCGCCAGCCCCACCAGGTGCGGGAAGCCCCCTCCGCCGTAGTCGGGATCCATCGACACGGCGCCCCAGCCGGCCTGAACATAGGCACGGTAGGCCTCTCGGAAGCCGGTGGGCGTCACCACCGAGCCGTCGTCGAGGCGGCGGGCGCCCTCAGTGTCACCGACGCGGTTGAGCGGCGCGATCACCTCCTCTGCGAACCGGGCTGCCTCGGCGAGAAGTTGGTCCACCACCTCAGGCTCCACGTGCTCGAACCCGTCGAGCGCGGCAAGCCCGTCGAGATCGGCCACATGGTGCAGGTTGAAGGCAATCTCGTCAAGATCGACCCGGAAGTCGCTCACCCCGTGGAGGGTACCGCCTCCCTCGCCGTCCGTCCCGCGGCAAGATGCTGCGACTAATCGCTCATTCGGTTATTTCTGATACTCGTTGTATCTTCTGCCGGCGGTCGGGCAGAACGGTGTTGAGCCCGGCTCCCACCAGCAGGCCCATCGACAGCAGGTACAGCCATATCAGCAAGCTCAGCGCCCCGCCCAACAGCCCGAACACGGCGTTGACTCCGCTGGAGGCCGCATCGAGGTAGATCCGGAAGCCCAACGACACCGCTAGCCACCACAGCGTCCCGATCACCGCTCCGGGCAGCTCGCGGCGCCAAGGCGACCGCCGTCGGGGTGCGAAGTGATAGACGGAGGCCGCCCACAGGACGACGACCACGAACGCCGCCGGCCATCGCAGCCACACCCACGCGGTCGCGAACGCGGCGCCCGCCCCGAAGCGCTCAGCCAGCTCCTCCCCGCTGCCCAGCAGGGGTCCGACCACCACCATCGCGGCCACCAGCGCGGCGACGAGCAGGGTGGCCAGAGTGATGACGAAGCCCGCTAGGCGGGCGGAGATCCAGCTGTGGCGGTGCTCGCGCCCGTAGGTGACATCCAGCGCGCCCACCACGGCGGTGAAGCCGCGCGACGACGCGTACATGGTCAACACCACGCCGGCGGTGATCAGACCGGCGTTGGACCGGTCGAAGAGCTCCGCGATGGTGTCGCGCAGCGTGTTGTCGGCGCCGAAGGTCTCAGCGACCCGGTCGAGCAGCCATTTCTCTGTGTCGGCAGCGGCGTCGGCACCGATCAGGACGTCGAGCGACCCCAAGGTCGCCGCGAACACGAGGACGCCCGGGAACAGGCCGAGAAGCCCGAAGAAGGCGATCTCCGCGGAGAGCCCGCCGATACGGGCCCGAGACCACACGCTCCGGATGTCGCCAGCCAGACCGAGTGCCTCCGGCCCGAGCGTGCGGGCGGCGGGAAGCTGCAGGCGCACCATGCCCAGCAGATACTACGGTCCAGAATCGTGGACCCCGACAGAGCCGCCGCGATCGCCGACGGCATCGACTCTGCCGACGCGGCCCGTCTGGGCGCCACTACGGACCCCGACGACGCCACCGCCATCGCAAGAGCGGGGCTGGCTGGTGTGCCAGGCGTGGAACCCGATGGCCGATCCCGGAGACGGATCGCTCCATCAGGAGCACAACTTCACCCTGCTCAAGTACGCCGGCGACCTGCAGCGTGTCCGTCAACGCGGTCGGGGCAGTGTGGAGTACAACTTCACCCTGCTCAAGTACGCCGGCAACGGGCTCTGGAGCTACGAGGAGGACGTCTACAACCCGGCCCAGTTCGGTGAGATGGTCAGAGCTGCCTGCGCCACAAGAAGGCCCTCGCCGCCGGCACGGGCGAAGCCGACGGGTCGTAGCCGAGCCAGGCCCGCGGCGGCGTCAGCTGCAGCCGCTGGTGGCGCCGCAGTCGGCGCACACGAAGCACGAGCCGGCTCGGCGCATCGGGACGCCGCAAGTCATGCAGAAGGGTGCGTCCAGCGCGCCCGTCCGCACCGGGGCGGCCGGCTCCGAGGGTGCCGTCGCCGCGGAGAACTCGAGCTGGGCCATCAGCTGTGCCGGTGAGGGGATCGACGGCGGGTCGGGTGGAAGGTCGTGGCCCTGCTCGGTCTCGGCGACATGCTCCTCGACGCCGGGCAGAGTGGGCTGGGTCCGTTCGCCGGTGGTGTAGACGCTCAGCGCGGCCCGCTCGGCGGGGGTCAGGTACATCACCGCCAGCTTGCGGAACAGGTAGTCCATGAGGCTGGTCGCAATGCGGATGTCGGGATCGTCGGTGATGCCGGCGGGCTCGAAGCGCACGCCGACGAACGTCTCGACGAAGGCGGCCAGCGGCACCCCGTACTGCAGTCCGTGGCTGAGCGAGATCGCGAAGGCGTCCATGATCCCGGCCAGCGTCGAGCCCTGCTTGGAGACCTTCACGAAGATCTCGCCCGGCCGCCCGTCGGGGTACTCCCCCACCGTCACGAACCCCTTGCAGTCCGCCACCCGGAACTCGAACGTGCGCGACCGGCGCGACCTCGGAAGCCGCCGACGCACCGGTTCCTCGGGCGGGGCCGCGCCGACCGGCGGGCCGCCCCCAGCCGATTGGGCCGCGCCGACCGGCTCGCGGGAGTTCTCGGCCGGGCCGACGGTCAGGGGCTGGGCGACCTTGGAGCTGTCGCGGTAGACAGCCACCGACTTGAGGCCGAGGCCCCAAGCGTCGATGAACAGCTGCTCCACATCGTCGATGGTCGCGTCCGCGGGCATGTTCACGGTCTTGGAGACGGCCCCGGACAGGAACGGCTGCACCGCGGCCATCATGCCGATGTGCCCCGAGGTTCTGATGGCGTCGTCGCCCAGCGAGCAGGCGAACACCTCGCGGTGCTCGGCCCCGAGGGGCGCTCCGGCCACGCCGTGATGCTCTGCGACGTGGTCGGTGATCCGCTCGATCTGCTCGTCGTCGTAGCCCAGCCGGCGAAGCGCCCTGGGCACCGTGGTGTTGACGATGTGCATCGTTCCGCCGCCCACGAGCCGCTTCGACTTCACGAGGCCGAGGTCGGGCTCGATGCCGGTCGTGTCGCAGTCCATGAGCAGCCCGATGGTGCCGGTCGGAGCGAGCACGGTCGCCTGGCTGTTGCGCACGCCGTGGCGTCCCGCCCGCTCGCAGGCCTCGTCCCAGGCCACCTGCGCGGCCTCGAGCAGCTCTGCGGGCACCAGGTTCTCGTCGATGGAGGCGGTTGCTGTCCGGTGCTGGTCGAGCACGCTCAGCATGGGCCCGCGGTTGGCGTGGAAGCCGGCGCAGGGGCCCATGCGCTCGGCCAGCCGTGTGGACGCGAGGTAGGCCTCGCCGGTCATCAGCGCGGTTATGGCCGCGGCCATGGCCCGGCCCTCGTCGGAGTCATAGGGCAGGCCCATCGCCATGAGCAGCGCGCCGAGGTTGGCGTAGCCCAGGCCGATCTGGCGGAAGGCCCTGGTGGTGTCGGCAATGGTCTGGGTGGGATAGTCGGCGTGGCCCACCAGGATCTCCTGGGCCGCGAACACCACCTGCACCGCTCGGCGGAAGTCGTCGACGTCGAAGGTGCCGTCGTCGTCGAGGAAGCTCAACAGGTTGATCGAGGCCAGGTTGCAGGCGCTGTCGTCGAGGTGGACGTACTCCGAGCACGGATTGCTGGCATTGATCGGGCCGGTGACCGAGGCCGTGTGCCAGCGGTTGATGGTGGTCGCGAACTGCACGCCGGGGTCGGCGCACTCCCAGGCGGCCTCGGCCATCTGGCGCAGAATCGAGCGGGCCTCCACCCGCTGGAGCACCGCGCCGTCGGTGCGGGCCGTCAGGTCCCAGCCGCGGCCCTCGGTGGCAGCCCTCATGAACTCGTCGGTCACCCGCACGGAGTTGTTGGCGTTCTGGTATTGCACCGAGTTGGAGTCGGCGCCGTCCATGCTCATGTCGAACCCGGCCGCGGCCAGCGCCCTCGACTTTCGCTCCTCGCGGGCCTTGCACCAGATGAAGTCCTCAATGTCGGGATGGTCGGCGTCGAGCACCACCATCTTGGCCGCCCTCCGAGTCTTGCCGCCCGACTTGATGGTGCCGGCCGAGGCGTCCGCGCCCCGCATGAAGCTCACCGGACCCGACGCGGTCCCCCCGCCGCTGAGCGGTTCGGAACTGGCCCGGATGCGCGACAGGTTGACCCCCGCTCCGGAGCCGCCTTTGAAGATCCTGCCCTCCTCGGCGTACCACTCCAGGATCGACTCCATCGTGTCGTCCACCGACAGGATGAAGCACGCGGACGCCTGCTGGGGAACCCCGGCCACGCCGATGTTGAACCACACCGGCGAGTTGAAGGCGGCCCGCTGCGCGTACAGCAGGTAAGACAGCTCGGCCCGGAACAGCGACGCCTCGGACTCGTCCGCGAAGTATCCGTCGCCGTCGCCCCACTCGGTGATCGCGCCCACGACGCGGCCCACCACCTGCCTCAGCGACCACTCCCTCTCGGGCGTTCCCAGTGGCCCGCGGAAGTACTTCTGGGCCAGGATGTTGGTGGCGTTCTGCGACCACGCGGCCGGCACCTCCACACCGATCTGCTCGAAGGCGACCGAGTTGTCGCGGTGGTCCACCAGGCGCGCGTCGCGCCGCTCCCAGGCGATGCGGTCGGCCGGGTCCTGCAAACCCGCGGGGAGCGGGTGGTCGCCAGAGATCAGATCGGTCTGCTCGGGAGCCAAGGTCATGAAACTACCCTCCTGGAATTCTACCCGGCTGAGGCTGCAAGACCAGCCCCCGCGACCCTAGGACACGTCCCTGTGGACCCGAGCGCCAGCCTGTGGAATGGCCTCGGGATTGCTGTGCACGGCTGCGCCCTTCGTCCAGAGATTTGACCGGCGCCTGTAGACAACTCGGCCCAGCGGCCGCGCGGATAGATCACGGTGTCACGGTGAAGCGGGGGTATCCCGCTCCCGCGCGCTGCGCTCCCGGGCCGCTCGGGCCGTGTTTCCCGCTCCCGCTGGGCGCTACGGTCAGGACGTGCGGAGACTGCTGCCCGGCCCGGTAGCCGACGTCGACCCGATGGAGCTCTATCCGGCGCTGGCGCGGCCCAAGCCGGCGGGGCGGCCCTGGCTCATGATCAACATGATCGCCTCCGCGGACGGGGCCGCCGCGGTCGACGGCACCAGCGGCGCGCTCGGCAACCCCGCCGACGAGGCCGTGTTCTCGGCCGTGCGGGCCTGCGCCGACTGGATAGTGGCCGCGGCGGGGACGGTGCGGGTTGAGCGCTACGGCCTGCCCCGGCCCTCCGAGGCCTCCCGGCGGGCCCGGCGAGCCGCGGGGCGCGCCGGGCGGCCCCGCCTGGCCGTCGTCAGCTCGAGCCTGGACCTCGACCTGAACCTCCCCCTGTTCGCCGAGCAGCACCCGGGCGACGATCCGCCGGTGATCCTCACCGGCAGCGCCGCGGCACCGGAGGCCGTCGAGCGCCTCGAGCCCGCGTCCGAGGTGGTGCGACTGCCGTCGCAGCGGCCCCGGACCGCTGAGATCCTCGCCGAGCTGAACCGCCGCGGCGCCAGGGTGGTGCTGTCGGAGGGCGGGCCGTCGTTCAACGGGCAACTGGCCGACGCCGGGCTGATCGACGAGCTGTGCCTCTCGGTCGCGCCGCTCGTAGCCGGCGGCGCCAGCCCCAGGATCGTGCACGGATCGCTGCGAACCCTGCCGTTGAAGATGTCCATGGACCATCTGCTCGAGGCCTCCGACACGCTCTTCGTCCGCTACCTGTCGGAACCGGCCGGCTCGGCCGCGGGCCGCTGACCAGACCCCTGATCGGACCCCCGGCCCCAGTCGCTCCCGGTGACCAGACCCGGAACCTCGTCGATGGCGATCCTCTGGCCCGGCTCCAGCGCGGCTCCGCCCGCCGTGTCGGCCAGTTCGTGGACCAGAGCACGAGGATCGCCGTCGGGCGCGAGGGCGCGGGCGATGTCCCAGAGCGTGTCGCCCGGCTGCACCACGTACACCCCCGGCAGTTCCGTGGACAGCGAGACATCGCCGACCGAGGGCCAGGGGTTGGCCTCGCCCGCCGGAACGCGGTCGGGCCCGCCCACCACCAGCACGAGCGTCAACATCGCGGCCGCGACGGCCGCTGCGGCCACTCGGCGGCGGCGGTACACGGCCTCGGGCAGGCGGACAACCCGAACCGCCGGCGGCGGGCCCGCGCAGCCCGGAGCAGCAGCTGCTGCCAAGCGAGCGGACAACCCCACCCGAACCGCCGGCGGCGGACCGGCGCAGCCCGAAGCAGCGACTGAGGCGCGGACAGGCGTTGGAGCTGGGGCCATGCCTCGATCTTCCCGCGGGAGTGTGATCAGGCGGCCCGCGCCCAGGGAGGACCCAAGGTGCTTGACTTCGAACGCGTGTTCTGCAAACATGTGTACGGAGAACCTCCTGAATCGACCACGTGAGTTGAACATACGTTCGCATACACTATAGCGAACACGTGTTCGGATACACAACCCGAGTCCCCCAAGATCGGAGACAGCCATGACGCCGCCGGCCAATCGCAACCCGCTCAGCGCCCGCCGCCGCCAGATCCTCGACGTGATCGTCGAGCACCAGCGGTCCCGGGGCTACCCGCCGTCGATCCGAGAGATTGCGGCCAAGGTGGGCCTGCGGTCACCGGCCTCGGTGAAGGCCCATCTCGACGTGCTCGGCTCCGCCGGCTACCTGCGGGTCGATCCGACCCGCCCCCGGGCCATCGAAGTCCGCTACGACGAGAACTCGGGCGCAGCCGTCGACCGCCGCCCCGTGCGCCATGTGCCCCTAGTGGGCGACGTCGCCGCCGGCACAGGTGTGCTTGCCTCCGAGAACGTCGAGGAGCTGGTGCCCATGCCGGCCGACCTCACCGGCGAGGGCGACCTGTTCATGCTGCGGGTGCGGGGCGACTCCATGGTCGAGGCCGGAATCCTCGACGGCGACTACGTGGTGTGCCGGGCCCAGAGCACCGCGGAGGACGGCGAGGTGGTGGTGGCGGGCATTGCCGGCGACGAGGCCACTGTCAAGACGCTGCGCCGCCGCAACGGCCGGGTCGTGCTGGAGCCGGCCAACGAGCACATGGAGCCGATGGAGTTCGGGGCCGACGAGGTGGCCGTCTACGGCAAGGTGGTCACCATGATGCGCCGGTACTAGTCCTCGCCGCTCGCCGCGGCGCCCGCTCAGGCGCCGTTGACGAGCAGGTCCTCAAGGGCGGCGTGCACCGAGATGAGATCGTCGCGGTGCAGGTGCTCGCCCGCGGTGTGGGCCAGCGACGGATCGCCGGGGCCGAAGTTCGAGGCCGGCACGCGGCGCGCCGCGAAGAATGCGGCGTCGGTCCACCCCAGCTTGGCCCGCACCGGCGCGCCGCTGCGCCGAACCAGCGCGGCCAGCAAGGGGTCGCCGAGACCGGGAGCGGCGGGCGGGGCCATGTCGGTCAACTCGACGGTGTCGCCTGCATCGAGCACGCTCCCGAGAATCGACCGCACGTGCTCCTCGGCCTGCTCGGGGGTGCGGTCGGGAGCGAACCGGTGGTTCAGCGTCAGCGTCGCCAAGTCGGGCACGACGTTGCCGGCCACCCCGCCCTCCACTGCCACCGCCTGCAGCGCCTCGCGGTACTCGCATCCCTCCACCACCGGCCGGCGAGCCTCGTACGCCGACACCGCGGCCAGCACCTCCGCAAGCCGGTGTATGGCGTTGCGGCCCATCCAGGCGCGGGCGGTGTGGGCCCTCTCCCCCGCCAGCGTCACCCGCAGCCGCATGGTGCCCTGGCAGCCGGCCTCCACCGCTCCTCCGGTCGGCTCTTCCAGAAGGGCCACGTCGGCTTGCAGGAGGTCCGGCCGAGCCGCGGCCAGCTCCAGCAGGCCGCTGTCGGCCGCGTCTACCTCCTCGCGTGCATAGAACACGTAGCTGACATCGGCGGCCGGTGCCTCGACGGTTCGGGCCAGCGTCAGCATCACAGCCAAGCCGCCCTTCATATCGGCTGCGCCCAAGCCCCACAGCACGTCGCCGTCGATGCGGGCGCCTGCGTTGTTGTTGGCCGGCACCGTGTCGGTGTGACCGGCCAGGACGATGCGCTGACCACGGCCCAGACGGGTACGGGCCACGAGGTTGTCGCCAACCCGGTCCACGCTGAGGTGCGCAGCCTGGCGCAGGTCGGCCTCGATCAGATCGGTGATCGGCCCCTCCGAACAGCTCTCGGAGGGAACGTCCACCAGTGCGGCCGCAAGCGCCAGCAGGTCGCCTGAGGGCAGCGGCCCAGCAGACATGTCAGGTGGCGGCGCCGTGGTCGCGCAGAACCTGGTTCAGGGCCGACTTGTCGTGACGCTCGCCCTCTTGGAGGCGCTTGATCACCAGCACCGCGGGGAGGCCGAACTCGCCTCCGGCGAACTGTCTCGTCCGGGTGCCCAGCACGGCCACCGACCAGGCCGGCACCTCGCCCCGCCCGAGCTCCTCCCCCGTGGAGGCATCGATCACCGGGATGGACCCGGTGAGGATCGCCCCTGCTCCCAGCACCGTCCCCCGCCCGACGCGGGCACCGTCGGCCACGATGCAGCGGCTGCCGATCAAGCAGTCGTCCTCCACGATCACCGGCTGGGCTACCGGGGGCTCGAGCACGCCGCCGATGCCGACGCCTCCCGAGAGGTGCACGTTGGCGCCGATCTGGGCGCACGACCCCACCGTGGCCCAGGTGTCCACCATGGTGTTGGCCCCCACACGGGCGCCGATGTTGGTGTAGCTCGGCATCATGATCACGCCCGGCGCCTGGTAGCTGCCCCAGCGGGCCGAGGCGCCCGGCACCACCCTCACGCCCCGGGCCGCGTAGTCGGTCTTCAGCGGGATCTTGTCGGCGAACTCGAACGGACCCAGCTCGATCGTGACCATCTTGGCTGTCGAGAACAGCAGCAGAATGGCCTGCTTGCACCACTGATTGACCCGAACGGTTCCGTCGTCGAGCACCTCGGCCACCCTGGCCTGGCCGGTGTCGAGGGCGTCGATGGCCTCGTGCACGGTGGCGATCACCTCGGGATCGTCGGCGTCGAGGTCAGGGCGAGAAGCCCAAAGCTCGCTGATGCGGGACTCAAGGTCGGACATGGGCTGAGAGGCTACTGGCCGGCGTTACCCGCGAGCCGTTGCCGACCTCATGGAATCAGCGACGGCAACGATGCAGTGCTTCGCTCGTACCTGCCGCCCGCGTCGGGAGCCCTATACCGCTTGGACCCTGACCGCGTCGGCAAGCCGTTCTTGGGCGAGCTCTAGGCGCTCGATCGGCTGCACGGCGGCAATCCGCACGAAACCGCGCGGATCGGCGGAGCCTGCCGCCGCGGGCTGGTCGCAGTAGAACTCGCCGGGGCTGACGATCAACCCCGCGATGCGAGCCAGCACGTCGGCGCAGTTCCAGGCGTCGCCGCCCGGCACGCGGCCCCAGACGTAGAAGCCGCCGGCCGGGAGGGCCGCAGGAGAGCCAGTAAAGCCCTCGAGGGTGGGGCGGTCAGACCCGAACGGGCCGAGGTGCCGTCCGGCCAGGTGCCAGATCGCGGACAATTTCTCCAGACGGGTCCAATACTCGTCACGCTGCTCGTCCACATGGTCCTGGTCGCTCCAGGCGACCACCGCGGCGGCTTGGACGGGGCCGGGGACCATGCAGCCCGCGTGTTTGCGGCACTCGCGCAAGTAGTCGACGATCTGGGCGTCGCCGGCGTAGAACCCGGCCCGCACGCCGGCCATGTTCGAGCGCTTGGACAGTGAGTGCACGGCCAGCACGCCCCGGGAGCCCTGCTCCAGGATCGTGTGCGGCGGGCCTTCCCAGGTGAACTCGGCATAGCACTCGTCGCTGGCCACCAGAACGCCGTTGTCGCGGCCCCAGGCCGCGGCGGCACGGAGGTCATCGAGGCCTCCGGCCGGGTTCCCGGGCGAGTTCACCCACAAGCACAGCGCTCGTCTGGCGTCTCGCGATGCGATCGAGCTGACGTCGATGCGGAACTCCTGGTCTACCGCGATCGGGACGGCCCGGCAGCCGGCCAGAGCCGCTCCCATCGCGTATGAGGGGTACGAGACTGACGGGTACAGCACCGTGTCGCGGTCGGGGTAGCGGAGCCGGAGGTAGCGGGGCAGCGAGGCCACGAACTCCTTGGTGCCTATGCACGCCGCGACCTGGGCATCGGGATCGACGCCCACTCCAAAGCGGCGTTGCACCCAGGCTGCGGCGGCCTGCCGGTAGGCCACCGAGCCGATCGACGCTGGGTAGCCGCGCTCGGTGCCTGAGCGGGCCAGCGCCTCTACCACCTGCGGGGGCGGCGGGTCGCACGGTGTCCCCACCGAGCAGTCCACCGCGCCACCGGGCAGAGCCGCGGCCGCGACGCGCAGCGAGTCGAGCCTGTCGTAGGGGTAGGTGGGTGGCACAAAGCCCGCCGTCACCGGTCGCCCCTTCCGCCGACCAGGCCGTTCACATCACCGCAGGACCGGGCTGCACGGCGGCCTCGGCTCACCGGTCGCCCCTTCCGCCGACCAGGCCGTTCACATCACCGCAGGACCGGGCTGCACGGCGGCCTCGGCTCACCGGTCGCCCTCTCCGCCGACCAGGCCGTTCACATCACCGCAGGACCGGGCTGCACGGCGATCTGGGCTCACTCTTGCTCCCGGCTGTTGACCACATAGCGGCTCAGGGCTCCCACCGAGGCCGGCTCCAGGCGGGCCCTGACCCTCATACCCTGCTCGGTTGCAGTGGACTCGAGCACCTGGCCCTCGCGGTGCACCCCGGCGAGCACGTCGCCCCGGTCCCATGGCACCACCAGCTCGACCTCGCGGGCGACGCGTCGCATCCGGTCGCCGATCGCGCCCAGCAGTTCATCGACCCCCTCGCCGGTCGCGGCCGACACCGCCACCGAGCCCTCGGCGCGCTCGGCCAGGCGGGCCGCGGCCGGACCCAGGTCGCTCTTGTTGTACACCACCAGTTCCGGGACCTGGTCCGCCTCGATCTCGACCAGCACGCCGCGCACCGCCGCCATCGACCCGTCGGGGTCGCCGTCGGCGCTGTCCACGACGTGGATCAGCAGATCGGCGTCGCGCACCACGTCGAGAGTCGTCTTGAACGCCTCCACCAACTGGTGGGGCAGCTTTCGCACGAAACCCACCGTGTCGGTGAGGAACACCGTCTCACCGCCCGGCAGTCCCAGCCGCCGGGTAGTGGGGTCCACGGTGGCGAACAAGCGGTCCTCCACCGCGACGGTGGCCGACGTGAGACGATTGAGCAAAGACGACTTGCCCGCGTTGGTGTAGCCGACGATGGCCACCGCGCGGTTGCGGGTGCGGGCGCGGGCCTTGGACTGGGTGCGGCGGTGGCCGGCGATGCGGCGCAGGTCGGCCTCAAGCTTGTGAATGCGCCGCTCGAGGCGCCGGCGGCCGACCTCGAGCTGGGTCTCGCCGGGGCCCCGGGTGCCGATGCCGCCCGCCTGCTGGGACAGCCGCCGGCCCGCGCCGCGCAGGCGGGGCAGCCGGTACCGGAGCTGGGCCAGCTCCACCTGGGCCTTGCCCTCGGGAGTGCTTGCGTTCTGGGCGAAGATGTCGAGGATCACCGCGGTGCGGTCCAGGGCGGTGCGCCCCAGCAGCCTCTCCAGATTGAACTGCTGCGCCGGGCTGAGTTCGTCGTCGAACACCACCGTGTCGCAGTCCACCGCCTCGGCCAAGGTCCTGATCTCGTGAGCCTTGCCCTTGCCCACGAAGGTGGCCGGGTCGGGGGCGGTCCGGCGTTGGCAGACCCTCTCGACAGCATCGGCTCCGGCGGTGTCTACCAGCAGGCTCAGCTCGTCGAGGGACGCTTCGGTGGCCGAGGCGTCCCGACCCGACCGGATCACGCCCACCAGCACGATCCGCTCCCGGAAGGCCCGATCGATGAGCCCAAGACCGTCGCCGCCAAACTCGCCGAACCCGCCCCGGTGCGTGTCGGCGGCCCCGGTGCCGGTGCTCTCGACGTTGCTTGCGTCCTCGGTGCCGTCGGTGCTCGCGGTCTCGCGGCCGGCCTTGAGGTTGCCCTCCTCGTCGGCTTCGCCGGTGCTCTCGGTTCCGTGGTCTGCCCCGTCGCGGCGCTCGCCGGCCGAGTCGTAGTGCGGTGGCGACCCAGCGGCGTCAGACATTGACTACGTCCACCGTGGCCACGTAGGTCGACTCACCAGTCAGGGTGACCGGCCCCGACAGGTCGACCCGGGCATCTCCACCGGCCATTCGCACCGTCACAGTCTGGCCCACCTTGCCCCAGCGGTGAAAGACGGCGGCTGCGGCCACCGCTCCCGTGCCGCACGCCGCGGTCACCCCCGCGCCCCGTTCCCAGACGCCCAGAGTCAACTGGTCTGCACCGGTGACCGCCCCGAAGTGGACATTGATGCCGCCGCTGAACAGGGCCTCCACCGCCGGCCCGGCTTCCTGCAAGGGCACCCCGCCGGGATCCGCCACGGCGAGGACGGCGTGGGGGTTGCCAACATCCATCGTGTCCCACCGCTCGATTGCGCCCGGCCCGAGGACACCTTGCACCGCGCTGGCGGGGCTGCCGCGGGCCGCGTCGGGACGGGGGCCGGGCCCCAGCGAGCCCATCTCGGTGGTGCCAATGACGGCGCCGGGTAAAGGCGTCGGGCGGATCGAGCACCGCCGGGGGCCGACCACCGTTTGCACGACGATGTCTAGCTCGGCTGCGCCGAGGGTTCTGGCAATGACGTGGGCCAGGCACCGCAGTCCGTTGCCGGACACCTCGGCCGGCGAGCCGTCCGAGTTCCACAGCCTCATGGCCGCCGACCGATCGGTGCCCTCGCGCTCGGAGTCCAACACGGCGTACATCAGCCCGTCCGCGCCGATGCCGCGGCGCCGATGGCACAGCGCGGCGGCCGTCCGGGCGGCATGAGCGTCGGCCGGCAGCTCGTCGACGAGCGCGACCAGGAAGTCGTTGCCCAGCCCATGGAGCTTGTGGAGTCGCAGCCCAGCGCCCATCGCTGCATTCTCGCCCGCTCGAAGCGCATCAGAAACGCCGGACTTACGGTGCGCGGCCAATGGACCATCGGAAACAGGGCGTTACGACTCCTCGGATACGGCGGCGTGCCAGGCGCACACGACGTCGGACGGGGACGTGGGGGCGTCGAGCCAGAGGATGCGGGGGTCCCGGCGGAACCAGCGCTCTTGACGGCGGGCGAACCGGCGGGTGCGCACCACGGCCCGGTCCAGAGCCTCGTCGAGGGTCATCTCCCCCCGCAGATGGGCGAGCAGTTCCTTGTAGCCGAGAGCCTGGGACGCGCTGCGCGAGATGGTGCGCTCCTCCAGAGGACGCACCTCGTCAAGGAAGCCGTCGGCGAGTTGGCGCTGGTAGCGGGCCGAGATGCGGTCGTCGAGGCGGTCTCGATCCCAGCGAAGGCCCACCTGCACGAACGGTGTGGGCGGGTAGTGGCCCAGGCCCGGACCGTAGGACGAGAACAGCCGGCCGCTGCCGATGGTGACTTCGAGGGCTCGCACGACCCTGCGCCGGTTGGTCGGCTCCATGCGGCCGGCGGCGACTGGATCGAGATCGACCAGGCGGCGATGCAGGGCCTCGGTGTCGGGCTCGGCTTCGAGCTCGCCCCGGACCTTCGGGTAGCGCCCGGGGATCCGGAGCTCGTCGATCACGGCTCGCACGTACAGGCCCGTCCCGCCCACGAGCAACGGAATGGCACCCCGGTCGCGGATCTCACCGATCACAGCCCGGGCCCGGGCTGTCATCTCGGCCACTGCGAACTCCTCAGAAGGGTCGACCAGGTCGATCAGGTGGTGGGGCACCTCAGCCTGCTCCGCCACAGTGGGGGTGGCCGTGCCGATGTCCATGCCCCGGTAGACCTGCATCGAGTCGAGCGTCACGATCTCCGCGCCGCCGATCAGCCGGGCCACGCTTAGGGCGAGGTCCGACTTGCCCGAGGCGGTCGGGCCGACGATCACCAGCGGCTGCGCTGCGAGTCTCGTCCTATCTCCGCGATCGGGTGCTCGCCGCTTCGAGATCACCGCCTCGGTCAGCTCGCGGCGTTAGCTCGAGGCGACGGCCACGGGGATGCGGCGACGGCCTGAGACCGCGTCCGCCACGAGCGCCACGGGCGGCATCTCGAGTTCGACCAGGGCACCCTGTAGAAAGTTGGCTGCGGCCGCGGTGACCTCGACCCGGGCGTAGGTGCCGGGGCGGGGCGCTCCGCCGGGCGGCGACGGGAAGTGCACCAGGGTGTTGCGCCGGCTGCGCCCGGTGGTGACGGCGGGGTCCTTCTTGCTGGGGCCCTCAACGACGACCTCTTCGACTCTGCCGATGCGGGCCTCGTTGGCGAGGCGGCTGGAGCGCTCGATCACCCGCCGCAGCCGCTCGTAGCGGTCGACGGACACCTCGTGGGGCACGAACCGGTCGTGCATGTCGGCGGCCGCGGTGCCGGGCCGGGGTGAGAAGATGAATGTGAAGGCGCTGTCGTAGCGGGCCTCGGCCGCCACTTCGAGGGTCTGCTCGAAGTCGTGCTCGGTCTCGCCGGGGAACCCGACGATGATGTCGGTGGACACGGCCAGATCGTCGACCGCGGCCCGGGCCGCCCGCAGCCGCCCCAGGTAGCGCTCGACCGTGTAGCCCCGGCGCATGGCCCGAAGCACCGCATCGCTGCCGGACTGCAGCGGCAGGTGCAGGTGCTCGCACACCGCCGGAACCTCGGCCATGGCCGTGATGGTCTCGGGCCGCAGATCCTTGGGATGGGGGCTGGTGAAGCGCACTCGCCGGATGCCGTCGATGCCGCCCACGGCGCTCAGCAGGTCGGCGAACAGGGGGCGGGCACGACGGTCCGAAGGCCAGCGAGGTCCGCACCACCAGGCGTCGTCGGTGGTGCCCGGACCCGCGGCGCTGGCGCTGCCCGCGCTGCCCGCGCCGCGGCCGTTGCTGCCGCCGGCGCTTGCGCTGCCGGCTCCGCCCCGGCGGGTCAGGGCCAGGTCGCGGCCGTAGCTGTTGACGTTCTGGCCGAGCAGGGTGATCTCGCTCACGCCGCCCGCGGCCAGGGCCCGCACCTCGTCCACCAGCTCGCCGAAGGGACGGCTGATCTCGGGGCCCCGCACCGCGGGCACGATGCAGAAGGTGCAGCTGTTGTCGCATCCGATCTGAATCGTGACCCAGGCCGAGTGCTCCGCAGCGCGCCGCACAGGCAGCGCCGACGGGAACGCCTCAACGTCCTCCCGAACCGTCTCAGTGAGGATCTCCACAACCGGCCCGTGCCGCCGGGCGTGCTCGATGAGCTCCGCGGCCCGATGCACGTTGTGGGTGCCGAACACCACATCGACGTGGCCGGCCCGCTTCCGGACCAGCTCCTGATCCTTCTGGGCGAGGCACCCGGCCACTGCGATGAGCGCGTCGGGCCGCTCGGCCTTCACGGCCTTGAGCCGGCCCAGGGCGCCGTAGAGCTTGTTGTCGGCGTTCTCGCGGATGCAGCAGGTGTTGAGCACCATCACGTCGGCGTCCTCAAGAGCCGGGGCGCGCTCATACCCGTCGTCCTCGAGCAGCCCGGCGATGCGCTCGGAGTCGTGCTCGTTCATCTGGCACCCGAAGGTGCGGATGGCGTAGGTCCGGGCCACGATCCCAGGCTACGCCCTCAAGCCAGGTGACCTTCATGCGATGGAGATCCGCCAACGCGACTATGGGGAGCCGGGCGCTGCCGGTTGACCCGTCGTGGGCGGCGTCGGGCTCGTCAAGCTCGGGCCAGGGCCTGGCGGCACCGCTGCGTGTCACTCGCCAGCCCAGACTCTGGTGCTTCTTGCGCTAGGCAGCCGCGGCGACCTCCACCACAGCCGCAGTGCACAGAGGATCCGGAATCGGCTCGCCGTGGTCGCGCAGGCTCTCGATATGCAACTCGATGGCCTCTCGGATCTCGTCCAGCAGCTCCTCAAGGTTGCCGCCCGTGGCCACGCAGCCGGGCAGGTCCGGCACATAAGCTGCAAGGTTGCCGGGTGCTCTCTCGATGACAACTGTGTACCTCATCGCGACCCTCACTCCTTCAACCCGGACTGCCTCATGATACTCGCCCAGGTGCGCGGCGGCAGATCGTCACGAGCCCTGCCCGCAATCGTGACAGTGCCCGGCTTGGAGGGATGGCGGTATTGACGATGACTGCCCCTGGTCCGGACACGCTGCCAGCCGTCAGCTTCAACCAGCTGGATGGCGTCCCGCACATTGGGCACAGCTTCCCCGACCCGTGTCGGCCGTGCCCCAAGGCTCGGGGCTGTCAGGCGGCTGAGCGGGTGCTGTCGCCTGGACGGGCGTAGACCGAGGCAGCAGCTGCCGCCGCAGCCGCATCGGCTTCCTCCGGCTCGGGCTCGGGCATCACTGCCTTCCACACGAGGTCGGAGATCTCGACCATCAGCTCGGGGTTGTTCTGCAGGAACGCCTTGGCGTTCTCGCGGCCCTGGCCGAGCTGCTCGCCGTCGTAGGTGTACCAGGCCCCCGACTTCTTCACGATGGACTCGGCGACTGCCAGATCCAGCACCGAGCCCTCCCGGGAGATGCCCCGGCCGTACATGATGTCGAACTCGGCCATGCGGAACGGCGGGGCGCACTTGTTCTTCGCAACCTTCACCCGGGTGCGGTTGCCCACCACCTCCATGCCATTCTTGATCGACTCGATCCGGCGGATGTCGAGGCGCACCGACGAGTAGAACTTGAGGGCCCGACCGCCCGGGGTGGTCTCCGGCGAGCCGAACATCACCCCGATCTTCTCGCGCAGCTGGTTGATGAAGATGCAGATGGTGTTGGACTTGCTGAGGTTGGAGGTGAGCTTGCGCAGCGCCTGCGACATGAGCCGGGCCTGCAGGCCGACGTGAGTGTCGCCCATGTCGCCCTCGAGCTCGGCCCGGGGGGTGAGCGCGGCCACCGAGTCGATCACCACCACGTCGAGTGCCCCGGAGCGGATCAGCATGTCGGTGATCTCCAGGGCCTGCTCGCCGGTGTCGGGCTGCGAGATGAGCAGCTCGTCGATGTCGACGCCGATGGCCTTGGCGTAGATGGGGTCCATGGCGTGCTCGGCGTCCACGTAGGCGCAGATGCCGCCGTTGCGCTGGGCCTCGGCCACCACATGGATGGCGAGGGTGGTCTTGCCCGAGGACTCGGGGCCGTATATCTCGGTGACCCGGCCCCGGGGCAGTCCGCCGATGCCGAGGGCCAAGTCGAGTGCCAGCGCCCCGGTGGGGATCGCCTCGATGTTCATGGTGGCCTTCTCGCCCATCTTCATGACGGAGCCCTGGCCGAATTGTTTCTCGATCTGGCTCATGGCCATGTCGAGTGCCTTGTGTCGATCGTCCACTTCGTTCTCCTATGTCTGTGCCCCTGGGGGCGGGTGGATGTCTGGTGGCCTCTCGGCGAATCGGGGATGCTTGATGAACTTACGAGGGGGGTGTGACAAGCCCGGCCGGACGGGCTGAGCCTGTCTGTGCCTGTCTGTCTGTGCCTGTCTGGCTGTCTGTGCCTGTCTGGCTGTGCCTGTCTGCCCTCCGTACAGTATAACAAGAGTGTAGTTACGAACACCTGTTCAGGTCAAGCATCCGCGAGGGTGTCGGCATCACAGTGCCGAGAAGCGCCCGAGCGGCCGAACGAATCGCCTCCGAGCGGGGATCGAGCAGACTGGCAGCGCTCGCATCGAGGCATCACGGGATTCGATTCGCCAGCCGGGAACCATACGAAGCCCGCGTGCGCTGCCTACCGTAGAGCAGTACAGGAGAAAGGCAACACCATGGCCCCGCGAATCTTCCGCTCACGGCGCCACCCATCCAGACTCGAGCCGACCAGAAAGGCAACCCCCATGACCTCGCAAGCGTCCCCGGCCCGCCAGACCTTCGACGACACCGAGCTGCGGAACCGCCTCACCCCCCAGCAGTACCAGGTCACCCAGCAGGCCGGCACCGAGCGGGCCTTCACCGGCGAACACTGGAACTGTCACGACGACGGCACCTACCACTGCATCGTGTGCGACATGCCATTGTTCTCCAGCGACACCAAATTCGACTCCGGCACCGGCTGGCCCAGCTTCTGGGAGGCACTCGACGAGGCCGCGGTGGAGATCCACGCCGACCGCAGCTTCGGCATGGTCCGCGAGGAGGCCCTCTGCGCCAACTGCGGCGCCCACCTGGGCCACCGATTCGGTGACGGCCCCCGCCCCACCGGCGACCGCTACTGCATGAACTCCGCCTCCCTCCGCCTAGAGCCCACCGCCGACGAGGGCTAAGCGGCCCGCGGAGGCAGATCCCGCGACACCGCAGCCCGCGGCAACCACCAACACCGTCGCGGTGAGCAGCATCGCTGCCCTGCGATTGTGGCTCATGGTTTGAACTCCTTGTGGTCGCCGTGGCGGCGTGTCCCGCTGGACTCGCTCTTCTGGACGGGCCTGGGAGCCGAGCTGCGCTACACCGAGCAGGAGTCCCCACTCGACTTGGCGGCGGTAGACCCCGAGCTCATGGCCCGATGGATCGAAGCCGGGCCGCCCGACCTAGAGCTCGTGAACTGGGCCCGCCGCTGCCCCGAGGAGCGGACCGAGGCGCTGGTGGCCGCGGCCAACGCCATGAACGACGCCCCCACCGACGACCCCGACACGGCCGACACCATCGTCGACGCGGCCATGGTGCGGGCCGAGATCGAGGCCCGAGCGGCCCGCGGACTGGAGTTCCAGGGCGTGTTGGCCGTCACCGCAGGCGGAGGGGCGGCCGGCTCAGCCGCGGCGGGCCAATAGGCGGGTCCGCAGCAGATTGAGGGCGGTGATGGTTGAAAGCTGGCGGACCATGGGACGGGCCATGTTGAAGCGCACCTTGACCGCCTCACCCTCGCCGTCGAGGTGCAGGCCGATCCAGACCGTGCCCGCCTCCGCGCCCCCGTGGGAGTCCGGTCCGGCCGCACCGCTGGTGGCCAAGCCGACATCGGCGCCCAGCACCCGGCAGGCCCCCGCGGCCATGGCCAGCACCATCTCGGAGCTGACCGCGTTCACGTCGGGGACGCCCAGCACCGCGGTCTTCAGCGCCCGGTGGTAGGGCACGACCGCGCCCCGCAGCACGTCGCCGGCGCCGGGCACGTCGGTGAGGCGAGCCGATATCAGCCCGCCGGTGACCGACTCGGCGAGACCCAGCGTCAGACCCCGCGAGCGCAGCAGGGCCAGCACCACCGACTCCATCGTGTCGTCGTCGGCTCCGAACACCGCTTCCCCGATCACTCCCCGGGCCCTCGCCTCCACACCCTCCAAGACCCGCCGGACGGCATCGTCGCTCTCGGCCTTGGCGGTGATGCGTACCTTGAGGCCCTCCATGCCGCTGGCCAGGAAGGCGATGGTCGCCTCCCCGGTCTCGTCGAGGCGGCTCATCTCCGGCTCCAGCAGCTCGGCCAGACCCGACTCCGAATAGCCCCAAGTTCGCAGCGTGCGGCTGCGAATCACATGCCTGGCGCCGGCACGGGCCTGCAGGTCGGGCAGCACGCACCCGCTCACCATCTTCTGCATCTCCCACGGCACCCCAGGCACGGCGTAGATCACCTTCTCGGTGTCAGCCGCGCCTGGCAGGCTGCGGCCCGACGTCGGCGGATCGGAGCCCTTGACGGCGGGCCTCATCGGGCAGATCAGGCCGGGCGCGGTGCCGGGCTGCACATCCATCACCCGCGCCCCCTCGGGCACATCGGCCTGCTGCAGGTTGTTGGCGGGCATCTGGCGGTCGCGGCGGTAGAACATGGCCCGGATCCGCTCGACCACCGCCTCGTCGCGGCGCAACTCGACGCCCATCACAGCCGCGATCGCCTCGCGGGTGATGTCGTCGGGGGTGGGGCCCAGGCCGCCGCACACGATCACCGCGTCGCTGCGATCCAGGGCCTGCTCGAACGCGACGACCATCCGGGCGAGGTTGTCGCCGACCTTGGTCTGGAAGTGACTGTCGATCCCGGCCAGCGCGAGCTGCTCGCCGATCCATGACGAGTTGGTGTCGACGATCTGGCCGAGCAGCAGCTCGGTGCCGACCGCCACCACCTCGCACCTCACGACGGCACCACCCCGGGACGGGCCCAGTCCAACCGGACCGCTCGCCCGTCCCGCGATTTCACGACGCTTCTCTACGACCGGCTCTCGGAGTGGCCTCGGGCCAGCGCGGCCCGGCCGTCGAGGAGGTACTGCAGGCCGGTGACCAGCGTGAACGCCACCGCCACCCACAGCGCCCCGGTCAGCACCGCGTCGGCGCTCTCCAGTGAGGGCATGACCGCCATGGAGAGGGCGACGCCCTGCACGAAGGTCTTGTACTTGGCCGAGCGGCGGGCCGGGATCGACACCCCCTCACGGGCCCACCGGGCCCTCCAGGCGGTAATGCCCAACTCCCGGAAGGCCATGATCGTCACCGGCACCCACCAGTAGCGCGCCACGGCCACCAGGCAGAACGCCGCGCCGAGCACCACCACCTTGTCGGCGAGCGGATCGAGGAAGGCTCCGCTGCGGCTCACGACGTTGGCCCGGCGCGCCACCCGCCCGTCGAAGAAGTCGGTGCTGGCCAGGGCCACACCCAGACCGAACGCGGCCCACGACGCGCCCCGGGTGTCCTCGGCCTGCAGGATCAGCAGGAACAGCACCGGCGAGAGCAGCAGCCGGGCGATGGTGAGCAGGTTGGCCGGATGCAGCATGCCGGCCTGGGCCGGGGCCTCCGCTGCGGCCGGGACGGGGTCGATTCCGGGCTCGCTCACGCCGCCACCAGGTCGCAGCCCGCGGCCGAAGTCACCGTCACGTCTGCGAAGGTACCCGGCGCGAGAGCCTCGGGCACCTCGACGATGCCGTCGATCTCGGGAGCCTCTCGGTGGGTCCGGCCCACGCCGGGCTCATCCACGAGCACCTCGACCCGGCAGCCGACCAGGAGGTCGCGCCGACTGGCGGTGATGGCGTCTTGCATCTCCCCCAGTTCCGCCAGGCGCTCCGAGCGCAGGTTCTCGTCCACCCTGCCGTCGAGGGTGGACGAGTAGGTCCCGTCCTCCTCGGAGTAGGCGAAGAACCCGCACCAGTCGAGCTGGGCCTCCTCCACGAAGCGCAGCAGCCGGTCGTGGTCGTCCTCGGTCTCGCCCGGATAGCCGACTATGAAGTTGGACCGGAAGGCCGCGTCGGGCTCGCGCCGGCGGATCGACTCGATGCGGGCCAGGAACCGCCGGCCGTCGCCCCAGCGCCTCATGCGGCGCAGCAGCGGCCTGGACACGTGCTGCAGCGACAGGTCGAAGTAGGGCACACCGGTGGCGCAGATGGCGTCGATCAGGGCGTCGTTGAGATCCGACGGGTACAGGTACAGCAGCCGGGTGCGGGCGACCCGGGCCGACACGGCCTCCACCAGCGGCACGATCCGGCGCTCGCCCCGACCCTGGTCCCGGCCGTAGGAGGCGAGGTCCTGGGCCACCAGCACGATCTCGGCCGCGTCGAGCTGCTCCACCTCGGCGAGGATCTGCTCAACCGAGCGGCTGCGCTGCGGGCCGCGGAAGCTGGGGATGGCGCAGAAGCCGCAGGCCCGGTCGCATCCCTCGGCGATCTTGACGTACGCCCACGGGCGGGGCGACGGCGGCCGGGGAAGGTTGAGCAGGTCGAAGGCCGGAAGTGGGCGAGGGTCCGGGCGGCGCAGCTCCACTGGCACGGGACCGGGCCGGGAGCTGGTCGGGGCCGCGGCCGAGAGAGCGACGCCGAATCCGGCGATCCGGTCGACCTCGGGCAGCGCCTCGGCCAGCTCGTCGCCGTAGCGCTCCGCGAGGCAGCCGGTCACCACCAGCGACGCGCCGGACGCTTTGGACTCGGCCAGCGCCAGGATCGTGTCGATCGACTCCTGCCGGGCCTCCTCCACGAAGGCGCAGGTGTTGACGACGACCAAATCGGCCTCCGCCGCGTCGCGGGCCGGCGACAGGCCGTCGGCGACCAGCAGCCCGGTCAGCTTGTCGGAGTCGACCTGGTTCTTGGGACACCCCAGGGTGTGCACCACGAAGGATTTGGGCCTGTCGTACATAGAGAGCGCGACCAAGGTACCCCGGTCTGGGCACCGGCCCGCCGAGGGGCGCTATGGCGCCGTGCGCAGTTCACCCCGCACTGGCCACCGCAGGAGCCCGGCCGATCAGTCCTAGACGCCCGCAGTGCCGGTCGGAGGGGGCAGGGTCGTGGTCGTCGGTGGCAAGGTCGTGGTCGTCGTGCTGCGCTCGGGCGGCGGAGGGTCATGGGGGGCGCAGTTGCCCGAGACGATGTCGCGGATGCGCTCGACGCGCTCGCCGGAGTCGGCCGGAGCGGGCGCGCCGTCGGCGTCGAGAAGGTGCGGGTGAAACTCCCATGCCACGACTTCGTCGCCGTCGAAGGCGATCTGCAGCACTCCGGTCTCACCGAGGATGCCCGAGCGTACGTGCCAGATGAAGTTCCCGAGCGAGTAGGCCACCAGCTTGCTGCCGATCAACTCCACGGGCTGAAGCACGTGAGGATGGTGACCGACGATGGCGTCGGCGCCGGCGTCGAGAAGCTGCCGGGCGAAGAGGCGCTGGTCGTTGCTGGGGCAGGTGTCGCGCTCAATGCCCCAGTGGACCGCGACGATCACCGCGTCGGCCTCGGCGGCCGCGGCCCGCACGGTGTCGAGGACGCGGGCGCGCGCCGGCGAGTGCGCCGACGCGATCCCCGGCGTGGCGGCGCCGGCGGCGAAGCTGGATGGCACGATCATGGAGGCGCCCACGAAGGCCACGCGAACGCCGTTCTCGGTGGACAGGAGCCGATACTGGTAGGCCTCATCGGCGTTGCGACCAGCGCCGATGGTCACCACACCGGCCGCTTCCAGCAGGTCGACGGTGTCCAACAGGGCGTCGGAGCCGTAGTCGTTGGCATGATTGTTGGCCAGGTTGGCCACGCTGACGCCGCCGGCCGCGATGCGCTCCGCCGCCGACGGTGGCGCCCGGAACACGAACTCCTTCCAGTGGGGCGTCCCGCGGTCGCTGATGGACATCTCCACGTTCACCAGGGAGAAGTCCGACGAACCCAGAGGGGGGTCCAGCGATGCGAAGGGGTCCACGCCCGCCGGCTCGGTTCGCGTCATCAGCACATCGCCGCCGGCCAGCAGCGTCCAGGCCCGGTCAGGCTCCGTTGTCGTCGTGTCCACCGAAATCGTGATCGAACTTGTGGACGGTGGCTCCCATGCAGTGGTTGAGGGAGGCGGCAGGGTGGGCGACGCCCCTTCGGACGAGCGGAAGGCGGAGCCGCCCGCGCATGCTGACGCCATCAGCACCGCAGCCACTAGGGCGCTGCCCCGCAGCGCGCCGGTCCTCAATCCCACCTAGGGCACCTCCACTATGCGACCCCTGTAGAGCCGGGGCCACAGCTTGCCGGTCATCCACAGCGTGCCGGTGCTCTCGTCAAAGGCCACCCCGTTCAGCACATCTATGTCGCTTGCGTCAGAGCTCTGGCGCACATCGTCGACGAGGGGCCGGGCGTCGACGGCCGCCACAACCCGGCCCGACTCCGGATCGATCACCAGCAGCTGCTCGGTCTGCCACACGTTGGAGATCACCAGATCCTCCACACATTCGAGCTCGTTGAGGTAGTCGAGCCTGCCGTCGTAGCCGGGCGCGGTCACGGTCACCGTGCCGAGCAGCTCGAAGGTCTCAGGATCCCGCCGGGCCAGCTGGTCCGAGCCGTTCGACATGATCAGCGCGTCTCCCGACAGACACAGGCCCCAGCCCTCGCCCTCGTAGCCGTGCTCCCCCAACCGCTCGAGCGTGAAGCGGTCGTAGACGAGGGCAGTGCCGCTCTGCCAGGTGAGCTGGACGATCTCGTCACCGACGACAGTGAGCCCCTCGCCGAAGAACTCGGCGGGCAGGTCGACCCGCTCGGCAATCTCGCCGGTGACCGAGTTCACGGTCCGCAGCGAGGAGCGGCCCCGAAGGCCGGTGCTCTCATACATGGTGCCTCCGACGACCTCAAGGCCCTGGGTGAAGGCCTCCGGATCGTGCGGGAACCATTCGATGATCTCAACGGTCCAGCGGGCCACGCCATTGCCGTCGCCGCGGGGCGGGAACACCGACACCTCCGCTCGCGGCTCGTCCGCGGCTGGCTCCCCAGATGCCGCAGGCTCCCCAGATGCCGCAGGCTCCCCAGATGCCGCAGGCTCCCCAGATGCCGCAGGCTCCCCAGATGCCGCTGGCTCCTCAGATGCCGCAGGCTCCTCGACGGCCACGACCTCCTCCTCGGAGGGTGGCGAAGTCGTTGGTGCCGGCGCGTCTGATTCTGGAGCCGCCCCATCCGGCGGTGGTGCGGCGTCCCCCGGGATCGAAGGATCGGCGGCGGTGGCGGACGGCTCATTCGCGACGGACGGGCTCCCGTCGAATGAACCTGACGCGCAGCCAGCACCCATAGTGCCGACGCACACCAGGACGCACACCAGAGAGCCGGGCCGTGTCACGGCCGTGCGCCCGCGCCCGATGGCATGCCTCTGAGACGTTCTTGCGCCTGCTGGGGTTCCCGGGGTCTCACCAGGGTGCGCTCCTGTCTGACGCCATTGGGAACCCCAGTGGCAGGGTCAGGCGGCCAGCAGGACGATGCTCACTGCCCACAGACCCAGCAGCACAACCCCGTCGATGCGGCTGACCCGCCGGCCGATGGCCATGTCCGCCCAGCTCACCACACAGATCACCACCATCATCGACGATCCCAGCCTCTGCAGCGTGACGTCGCCCACCGGTCCCGATCCGACGAGGCCGATAACGCCGCCCACGGCCAGCGAGTTGAACACGTTGCTCCCCAGCAGGTTGCCGACCAGGAGTTCCGTCTCTCGCTGGCGGGCCGCGGCCACCGCAGTGACCAGCTCGGGCGCAGACGTTCCGACGGCGACCAAGGTATAGCCCACAAAGCCGCCCGACAGGTTGAGCGCCTCGGCCACGCGTTCGGCGCCCTCCACGAGCACGTAAGCTGAGCCTGCGACCAACGCGAGCGACACGACGGTGCGCAGCGTCTCGATCCCGAGGGCAGGGGGATCCTCGCCGACGATCTCGGAGAGGTCGTCCATCTCGGCTTCGCCCTCCCTGGTGCGGGCCCCGCGCAGGATCAGCACGAACCAGGCCCCGAGAGCAGCCAGCATCACCAGCCCCTCCAGGCGACCGAGCTCGCCCTGCACGAGCAGAGCGAAGATCGCCACAGCCGCCACCGACACCGCGGCGTCGCGCCGAATCACGCCGGAGCCCACCGGGACGACCGTCACGAACGACGCCGCGCCGAGCACCAGGGAGATGTTGGCGACGTTGGAGCCGATGATGTTGCCGACGCCGATGTCGAGTCGTCCGTTGGCCGCGGCCATCGTCGACACCAGCATCTCGGGCGCGCTGGTGCCGAACCCCACCACGATGGCACCAACCACGATCGGCGCCATTCTCAGAACGATCGCCAGCCTGGCCGCTCCCCTCACGAACTGGTTGGCCGCGAGCGACAGCACCGCCAGGCCGACGATCGAGAAGACGAGGCCGAGGACCATCAGGTCGAAGGTGGGAGCCAGTGCCGGGCCATGTCAGCCTGCCTGCCGGCGCTCAAATTCCTCGGAGGTGACCAGGACCTCCCGGGCCTTCGAGCCCGTGGACGGGCCTACCACGCCCCGCTGTTCGAGCAGGTCCATGATCCGCCCCGCCCGAGCAAAACCCACGCGCAGCCTGCGCTGCAGCATCGACGTGGAACCGAGCTGGGTCTCGACCACCAGGGCCATGGCCGCTTCGAGCAGCTCGTCGCCGTTGTCTTGGTCCGCCGGAGGCGCTTCCGTGATGCTCGTGGGCATGATCGGAGCCCCGCCGAGTTCGGGCCCCAGTCGCGACGAGCCGCCAGACTGGCCGCCGGGCGCCCCGTCGGTGGAAACGGACGGGTCGTCGCGGAAGTCGGGGGCCTGCTCCACCCAGTGCCCCACCACGGCGCGGACCTCGTCCTCCGTTACCCAACAGCCCTGGATGCGGTGAGGTGTCGACGACGAGGGACCGAGCCAGAGCATGTCGCCCTGGCCCACCAGCCGCTCCGCGCCGTGTTGGTCGAGGATCACCCGCGAGTCGGTCAGGCTCGACACCGCGAAGGCGAGCCGGGCCGGGATATTGGCCTTGATCACGCCGGTGATGATGTTCACCGACGGCCGCTGGGTGGCGATCACCAGGTGGATGCCCACGGCACGGGCCATCTGGGCGATCCGGGCGATCGACTCTTCGACGTCTCGGGCGGCCACCATCATCAAGTCGGCGAGCTCGTCCACCACAACGAGCACGAACGGCAGGCGCTGGTACCGCAGGGGCTCGCCGTGGGAGTCCCTGGCCCCGAGCGGGGGTTCGAGCGTGTCGGCGTCGACGGCGCCGTTGTAGCCGGTAATGTCCCGGAACCCGGTCTCGTGGAGCAGGTCGTAGCGCCGCTCCATCTCCCGCACGGCCCAACTCAGCGCATTGGCCGCCTTGCGAGGGTCTGTCACCGGAGCCGTCAGCAGATGCGGGACACGGTCGTACTGGCCCATCTCCACCCGCTTGGGATCGACCAGGATCATGCGGACGTCGTCGGGCGTGGACCGCATCAGCACCGAGGTGATCAGCGAGTTGAGGCATGATGACTTGCCGGCTCCGGTGGCTCCGGCAATCAGCAAATGAGGCGTGGTCGCCAGGTTTATCATCATCGACTGACCGTTGATGTCACGGCCGATGGCCACCTCCAGGGGGTGCTCCGCCGCGCCTGCTTCCGGTGATCGCAGCACGTCGCCGAGCCGCACAATCTGGCGGTCGAGGTTTGGGACCTCCACGCCGATGGCGCGCCGGCCCGGGATCGGGGCCAGGATGCGCACGTCCGGCGACGCCATGGCGTAGGCGATGTCCTTGCGCAGGTTCTCGAGCTTGGAGACTTTGACGCCCTCGCCCAGTTCCAGCACGAAGCGAGTGACGGTCGGCCCGACCACCGGCTCCAGAAGGATGGTGGGCACATCGAAACGCTCCAGGGTCGCCTGCAGGAGCTGGCCGCGCTCGGCCACGGCGACCTTGTCGATCTGGCGCGAGGGCGTCGCAGTCAGAATCCTGGTGGGCGGGAGCTTCCATTTGGACGGGCCGTTGCGGCTCTTGCGGCCCGCGCCTGCACCAATGGGCTTCGCGGGAGCGGCGGGAGCGACCTCCGCAAGCGGGGCGGGCACGGCCGGCGCCGGAGAGGGCTCGTCACCGGCGCCTGCGAGGCTCGGTTCCGGGTCCACACCGAGGGGTGTGGTCTCGGGGCGTCCGTAGGGAGGAAGGCCGACGGCACCGGGGCCGGCCGGAGCCTCCTCGATGTCACTGAACAGATTGACCACAGCGTCCCGCAGGATCCGCCACCCCGGGCGCAGCACTGCAAGCACGGCGGCGGCGACCGACCGAACTGACAGCTGGGTTACCACGATCAGGCCGATCAGCCCGACGAATACGAGCAGCAGAACCGAGCCCCACAAGGCGGTCCAGGCGTGCAGGAAGCCCCCAATCCCAACTCCCAGAGCACCGCCCGCGGCGCCGAGCTCATCGAGGCCGTCGCCCAACCCTGGACGGCCCCTGGCCACATGCAGCAGCCCCGTTGACGAGACCAGCAGCAGCACGCCGCCCAACACCATCCTGGCACCGGCGTCGGATCCCTCGACCGGCGGGGCACCGACGCCCGCAGCGTCCCCCGTGCCGTCATCGCCATCTGCGGCCCGGTGCGCGGGTTCGCTGCGGCGTCCGCCCCACAGCGCGGCCGCCGCCACCGCGGCCAGCCCGACGGGCAGGGCGGTGCGCACCAGGCCGAACCCGGCGGCGAGGCCCCGGTCGACCTGTTCGCCCACGCGCCCGGCCGCCGAGAACCAGACGCTGCCGGCCACAAGCAGTCCGGCCACGACGGAGGCCAGGCCCCAGATGTCCCGGCGGTGGCGGCGCACCACCGAGCCGACCGCGGCCGACCCCCGCCGAGCGCCCCGCTTGTCCGGCTTGGACCCGCCCGAGGCGCGACCAGCCGGCTTGGCTCCCCTTGTCGCCATGAGGCGTGACGCTACCAGTGACGCCCGACAGCTTTGCGAACCCCAGGAGGCCGAGCGGGTGGGCGGCAATTCATGAGGATTCTGGCGACGCGCTCAGCGAGGCCGCGGCCCGAGCGGCCCGTGAGCGCAGCGAACAAGAGCGGGAGACATGACGCTGCACCGCGAGGCGTCATCCACTGCCCGCGCACGTTCTAGGGCCAGCCGTGCCCGAGCGCCCGGCCCGTGTTTGCCGTCTCTAGTACACGTACACCATCGGGACGATTACGGGCCGGCGGCGGGTGCGCTCCCGGGACGTGCGCCGGGCCGTTCGCAGCACCAGTTCTTCGAGGGCTTCGAGGTCGTGACGGCCGTTGGCGAGCGCATCGCGGACTTTGGCTTCGACGGCGTCGGCTACGGCGGTCTCGTGCGCCAGCAGGGCCGGCTGCTCCACCCATCCCCGCGACACCACATCCGGGCCGCGGACCACGGCGCCGCGCTCCAGGTCGAGGTCCATGAACACGATGACGAAGCCGTCCGCGCCCAGCTTCCGCCGCTCACCGAGAACCGTCGATCCCAAGTCGCCGACCGACCCGTCCACGTAGAGATGATCTCCCCCCACCGATCCGACCAGCCGCACGCCATCGTCGGTCAGCTCGACCCGGTCGCCGTCACAGCACAGCACCACCCGCTCGGAGGCCATGCCCATCTCGGTGGCCAGCCGGGCGTGGGCCACCAGGTGCTCGTACTCGCCGTGCACCGGCACGAACCACTCCGGCGACGCGGCCGAGTGCAGCACCCTCAGCTCTTGCTGCTTGCCGTGGCCCGAGGTGTGCACGTCCAGATTGCCGGTGTGCAGCACCCGGGCCCCGCGCCGGGCCAGCCCGTTGCGCACCGTCACGATCGCGGCCTCATTGCCCGGGATCGGGTGCGAGCTGAAGATCATCGTGTCGCGGTCACCGATGTCCACCCACTTGCTGACGCCCTCCGCCATCTGGGTGAGCGCGGCCCGGGGCTCTCCCTGGGACCCGGTGCACACGATCAGCACCCGCGCCGGATCGAGCCTCTCGAGGTCGGTGATGTCGCGCAGGGCGTGATCGTGGACCCGCAGCAGCCCCAGCTCGCGGGCCAGGCCCACGTTGCGCTGCATCGACAGGCCCAGCGTGGCCACGGTGCGCCCCGCGGCGACCGCCGCGTCCATCACTTGCTGGATGCGGTGGATGTGGCTGGCGAAGGCACCGACGATCACCCTGCGTCCCTCCTGGCGGGCGATCGTGTCGTGCAGCACGTCGCCCACATCCCGCTCCGACCGGCTCGACCCGGGGGCGTCCGCGTTGGTGGAGTCGGCCAGCAGCAGCCGCACCCCCGGATCGCCGGCGAGAGAACCGATGCGGGACAAGGCCGTCCGCCTGCCGTCCACGGGCGTGAGGTCGAGCTTGAAGTCGCTGGAGTGCAGGATCAGCCCCTGAGGCGTGGAGAAGGCGGTGATGAAGCCGCCGGGCACCGAGTGGGTAACCGGCATGGCCTCGCACTCGAACGGCCCGACGCTGAAGCGGTCCCCGTCGCGAACCTCGCGGAGCTCGGCCCGGTCGAGCAGGCCCGCCTCGGCGAGCTTGTGCCGCACCAGACCCAGCGTGAACGCCGATCCGTACACCGGGAACGACAGGCGCTCAAGCAGGTAGGGCAGGGCGCCGATGTGGTCCTCGTGGGCGTGGGTGGCGACGCAGGCCTCCACTCCCCCACTGGCCAGCAACCATTCGAAATCGGGCAGCACCGAGTCGACGCCGGGAAGGTCGTCGCCCGCGAACATCCGGCCGCAGTCGAGCAGCACTCTGCGCCCTCCGGTCTCGATGACCGCGCAGTTGCGCCCGATCTCTCCCAGGCCGCCCAGGAAGGTGACGGCAACCGGTGCGGCCACGGCGAGAGGTCAGCCTGACCCGGCAGGCGCGGGTTCCACAGGCACCCCGGCTCGGGGCTCCGCCAGGATCTCGGGCACCGGCGCCGGGGACTCCTCGAACCCCGCGGAGACGCCGCCCAGCGCGGCGAGCACCTCCCTGGCCCGGTCCTCGAGTCCGGGCGGCTCGGGTCCCATGGGCAGGCGGCACGGACCCGCGGGCAGTCCCAGCACCCGCATCATGCACTTGGTGGGCACCGGGTTGGGGGCGTCGTCGCCGGTCTCGAAGTCGTAGGAGTCGAGCAGCCGGCGGTTGATGGCGGCCGCCTCGGCCACCCGGCCGCTCTCGAAGGCGTCGAACATGGCCGCCATCTCCTGGCCCGCCCAGTGGGTGGCCACGCCGATCACTCCGACCGCCCCGATCGCCAGCAGAGGCAGGGTCAGCGAGTCGTCGCCGGAGTACACCTCGAAGCCGTCGGGGGCCATCTCCAGCAGGCGGGCCGTCTCCGCGGGAGAACCGGCCGCGTCCTTGAGCCCGGCGAGGTTGGGCACCTCGCGGGCCAGCCGGGCGATGGTCTCGGTGGCGACCTTGCGCCCGGTCCGCCCGGGTATGTCGTAGATGATCAGCGGGAGGTGGGTGGCGTCCGCGCAGTGGCGGAAGTGCCTGTCGAGCCCGGCCTGCGACGGGCGGCTGTAGTAGCCGGCCACGTGCAGGATCCCGGTCGCCCCGGCCTCCGTGCAGCGCTCAGTGAGGTCGATCGCGGCGCGGGTGTCGTTGCTCCCGGCCCCCGCGACCACCGGCACGTCGACTGCGGCCACCACCGCGGCCACCAGGTCGGCCTGCTCAGCGTGGGTGAGGGTGGGGCTCTCTCCGGTGGTGCCGGCCACGACGAGGCCCTCGTTGCCGTGGGCGACGAGCCACTGGGCCAGCCGGGCGGCGCCGTCGAGGTCCAGCGTCCCCTCCTCGGTGAAGGGCGTGACCATAGCTGTGAGCACTCGTCCGAACCGGGCCATGGCCAACAACTTTACGCGGTCTGGGGAGTTTCCTCGCGGGCGGCGCCGGGACCCTTCGAGCGTGCAGGCGCAATCAGGCCCTCGTCGGGATCAGCGACAGCCCCCATCCGACTAACCATCATGTCCGCGGCGAAGCCTCGGAAACAATCGCGAGCAGATCCTTGGCCAGCTCCGGAATGAATCGGCGTTTACCTGGTGTGCGTCTGAGTTCATCGACCGCCGTGTGGACGGGGGCGGCCGGCGAGACCCGCTCAGCAGTGATCCGCCGAACGGTGGGTCACCCCGCCGAACCCGTCAAGCAGTTCCAGATCGGCCCGCCGCTCAACCCCGACTCTGTCATAGTTGTTCCCCGTTCGGGGAACAACTATGGTTGGTCGGGGAGGTTGAACAGTGGCCAAGACCGAAATGATCCGGGCCCGGGTTGAACCCGAGCTCAAGCACCGAGCAGAGGGTCTCCTCAGAGAGCTTGGACTGTCGGCTACAGAGGCGATCACCCTATTCTACAAGCAGGTGACAATGCACGGCGGACTGCCCTTCGAGGTGAAGCTCCCCAATGCTGGCACCTCTGAAGCGCTGCGCGAGGCCCAGGCAGGAACAGACCTCGTCGAGTGCTCCACCCTCGAGGATCTGAAAGCCGAGTCTGTAGCTCGCCCGTAGCGACCTGTGCGCCTGCTGACGACCACCCGCTTCAAGCGGGACGTCAACCGGGCCCGCAAGCGCGGCAGGGACCTGGACAAGCTTTGGAGCGTGACCGAACTGCTGCTCTCAAGTCAAGAGCTTCCCTCTCGCTACAGGCCCCACCGCCTGTCCGGGCCGTGGTCCTCCTACCGCGAATGCCACATCGAGCCGGACTGGTTGCTGATCTGGGGCTATCGGGACGACGCCCTGGTCTTGGTACGAACCGGATCCCACGCGGACCTGTTCGGCTGACGCTCCCAGGAGACTCGGGCCGGCGGGTCCCTCACGCCGTGGCGGTGGCGCGTCCCTAGCGGCCCGTGGCGGCCCGGCGCAGGATCAGGCCGTACACCACCACCGCTCCGGCCGAGAAGAAGAACCACTGGAAGGCGTAAGACAGGTGCGGTCCATCGCTCAGATCGGGATCGGGCACCGGCACCGGCAGCCCCTCGGGTTGCCGGGGAGTCTGAGTCCTCAGCCTGATCCAGGCGTCCTGCACCTCGACGCCGGAGACTTCCATGAAGCGGTCCAGGTCCATGCGGGAGATCTCGGGCGTCTCTCCCGGGTCGGTTACCGCGGCCCTGCCCCCGCCGACGCTGCCGAAGGCCAGCCCGACCACGGTGACCGAGCCGGACGGCGGCGCCGCGCTGCGGTCGTCCAGTCCCACCACGGCCCGCCGGGGTATCCATCCCCTCACCACCGCCACGTCGCGGCCGTCGTGCAGTTCCAGCGGCGTCGCCAGCCAATATCCGGGCCGGCCGCCGCTGCTGCGATTGCCGATGCGCACCTCGGAGTCGGCCCGGTAGGTGCCCGTCGCGCTGACCGCCGTGTATTCGGGAACCGGTCCGCTCCCGTCGAGGTGCTCGGCGACGTCGACCGGGGTTTGGGACATCGACGAGGCGATTGCGGTGTTGTCGGCCTGGCGCTGGTCGAGGCGCCGAAGTTGCCAGAACCCAAGGTTGGCCATGAGCACCACCATCGCCGCGACGAACAGGTGCGAGGCCACCCATCCCGGCGACCCCAGCCGGCGCACTCAGAAGCCCAACACCTCGCCGAGGCCGACCGTCACGCCCGCGCCCAGCGACACCACTCGCTTGGTTGCCACAAGCATGCCGGGCATGAACGCCGACCGGTCGACGGTGTCGTGACGGATGGTCAGGGTCTCGCCGGGGCCGCCGAGCAGCACCTCCTGATGGGCGACTAGGCCCTTCAGGCGCACCGAGTGCACCGGGATGCCGCCGGGGCCGCGGCCGCCGCGGGCGCCGGGCAAGCCCTCGCTCACCGTCGGATCCGGCGCCCAGTCGCCGGACGCCGCGGCCATCGCCTCGACGGTCGCCAATGCCGTCGCCGAGGGGGCGTCGACTTTGCGGTCGTGGTGAAGCTCGATCACTTCGGCGGTGTCGTAGTACGGCGCAGCCAGAGCCGCGAAGCGGGTCATCAGCACGGCGCCGACCGCGAAGTTGGGCGCGACGATGCAGTGGCTGCGCACGAAGGCGTCCCGCAGCGCGTCGGTGTCGCGGTCGCCCACTCCCGACGTGCCGATCACAGCATGCACGCCCGCCGCGGCGATCAGAGCCATGTTGGCCCGGACCGCCTCAGCCACGGTGAAGTCGACCACCACCTCAGCACCCGCATCGACGAACTCGCGGACCGAGCCGGCCGAGCCGATGGCGGCCACCAGCTCGGTGTCAGGATCGGCTTCGAGAGCCCGGCACGCCTCGGCGCCCATGCGTCCCGTGGCGCCGCACACCCCGACCCTGATCATCGTCAGCGCGAACTGCGGGGGCCGCCGCGGCGCCCGCCGCGGCGAGCCCGCTGATCTGGACCGAGATCGCCGAACTCGCTCTGCAGGTCCGAGTCGAAGGAATCCTCGAAGGAGACCACCTTGGCGTTGGACACCGGCGCCGGTGGCCGGGCTCGGGAGCTGTCCCGCCCGTCGCGACGCGGCTCGCGCTCACCCCGCCCGTCGCGGCCAGAGCCGGCCCGGCCGCCACGGTCCATGTTGCGGTCGCGGTCGCGCCCGTCGGAGCCGCGGTCCGCATCGCCGCTGTACGAGTCCCGTCGCGGCTCGCCCCGGTCGAAGTCCCTGCGGCCTCTGCCGTCGGAGCCGCCTCGATCGGACTCCCGCCGGCGCGGCGGGCGCGGGGCGTCGTCGGAGTCGTCGGTCTTGGGAAGCAGCGAGATCTTCCCGTTGGGGTCGACGTCCTCGACGATCACCTCCATCTCCTCGCCGAGCTCCAGCACGTCCTCGACCCTGTCGATGCGCCTGCCGCCTCCCAGCTTGAGATGTGCACCAGCCCGTCGCGGCCGGGAAGGATGTTCACGAACGCCCCGAACTTGGTGATGTTCACCACTCGGCCCCGGTAGGTGGCACCCACGTCGGCCGTGGGCGGGTCCAGTATGAGCTTGATCTGGCGCTCGGCCTCCAGCACCGCGCCCCGGTCCGTGGACGCGATGGCCACGATCCCGACCGCGCCGTCGTCGTCCACGCTGATGTCCGCCCCGGTCTCGGACTGGATGGCGTTTATCACCTTGCCCTTGGGCCCGATGACCTCGCCGATCTTGTCGACTGGGATCTCGAAGGTGGTGATCTTCGGGGCCGTGTCGCGCACCTCGGGCCGCGGCTCCATGATGGTCTCCGCCATCACGTCGAGGATGTCCAAACGAGCCTCGCGGGCCTGGCGCAGCGCGTCGGTGAGCACCGATGCCGGGATGCCCGCGATCTTGGTGTCGAGCTGCAGCGCGGTAATGAAGTCTGTGGTACCGGCGACCTTGAAGTCCATGTCGCCGAACGCGTCCTCCGCGCCGAGGATGTCGGTCAGGGTGACCCAGGCGTCGTCGGCATGGACGAGGCCCATGGCCACGCCGGCCACCGGCGCCTTGATCGGCACGCCGGCGTCCATCAGCGACAGCGTGGATCCGCACACCGACGCCATCGAGCTCGACCCGTTGGAGGCCATCACCTCCGAGACGGTGCGCACCGTGTAGGGCCACTCCTCAAAGCTGGGCATCACTGCGAACACGGCCCGCTCGGCGAGCGCGCCGTGGCCGATCTCGCGCCGCTTGGGCCCTCGCATGAAGCCGGTCTCGCCGGTGCAGAACGGCGGGAAGTTGTAGTGGTGGAAGTAGCGCTTCTTGTCGGTGGGCGACAGGTCGTCGATCATCATGTCGCTGCGGCCGATGCCCAGTGTGGTGAAGTTCAGCACCTGAGTGTCGCCGCGCTGGAAGAGTCCGGAGCCGTGGGCGGTGGGGATCACCCCGACCCGGCTCATCAGCGGGCGCAGCTGGTTGGTGGCCCGGCCGTCGATGCGGACGCCCTCGGTGACGATGCGCTTGCGCACCACCTCCTTGGTGACGGAGCGCGCTGCGCTCTTGACCTGCTTGGCCACCGCGGGGGCGTCGCCGAAGCGGGCCTCCATCTCGGCGGTGATCTCCGCGGCCAGCGCGGCCTCGGCCTCCTGGCGCTCGGCCTTGTCCGCGATTGTCTGCACCGCGGCGATGCGGTCGAGCGCCCCGTCGCGCACCGCGTCGAGGATCTCGTCGCTGTGGTCGACAACCAGCGGCGGCTGCATCTTGGTGACCGGGCCGACGGCGTCGATGATCTGCTGCTGGAGCTCGATCATCTCGCGGATCCAGGTCTTGGCCGCCTCGAGGCCGCCGGCGAGCACGTCCTCGTCGACCTTCGGCGTACCGTCCTGGTACAGCTGCCAGCCGGCGGGAGTTCCTCCGGCCTCCACCATCATCACGGCCACGTCGTCGCCCGCGAGCCGGCCGGCGACGACCATCTCGAAGGCCGACTCTTCGCCCTCGGAATAGGTCGGGAACGGGATCCACTCGCCTTCGGACGACCACGCCACGCGCACCGCGCCGATGGGGCCGTCGAACGGGACGGGCGAGATGCTCAGAGCCAGCGACGCCGCGTTGAGCGCGACGACGTCGTAGGGGTTGGACTGGTCGGCGCCGAGGATGGTGGCCACGACGTGAACCTCGTTGCGGTACCCGGCGGGGAAGCTGGGACGCAGCGGGCGGTCGATAAGCCGGCAGGTCAAGACGGCCCGCTCGCCGGCGCGGGCCTCGCGCCGGAAGAACGAGCCGGGGATGCGCCCGGCCGCATACATGCGCTCCTCCACGTCGACGGTGAGCGGGAAGAAGTCGGCGCCCTCTCGGGGCGTCTTGGCGCCCGTGGCGGTCACGAGCACGACGGTGTCGCCCATTTGGACGGTGACGGCGCCGCCCGCGAGCGGGGCCAGAAGGCCCGTCTCGAAGGTGGCGTCCTTGCCTTCGGCGCGCGTGAACGCGCCGCTTACGGAAATGGCTTCAGCCATGGATCTACTCCTAGCGGACCCCCTCGGGGCCCGATCCGGGCACGACCCCGCCAGTTCCCAGTCGTATCGGTCCCGCCCGGCAATCCGGGGGCGGGGCCGATGCGACTGGCACCGGAGTGGTCGCACCGCATGTTGATTGTCACTGGGTTCGTCGCCGGCTCATCGGCGCCGCGATGGGCGCAATCAGCCGGAGGGGCGACGCGCGGGCCGCCCCGTGGTGCTCAGCGTCGCAGACCGATATGGGCGATGATCGCCCGGTAGCGCTCGACGTCGTTCTTCTTCACGTAGTCGAGCAGCCTCCTGCGCTGGCCCACCAGCATCAGCAGGCCCCTCCGGCTGTGGTGGTCCTTCTTGTGGACCCTCAGATGCTCGGTGAGGTGGTTGATGCGGGCGGACAGCAACGCGATCTGGATTTCGGGAGAGCCGGTGTCATTGTCGGCTAGCCCGAAAGCCTGACCCATAGAGGCGATGGTCTCGGCCTTGGGGGGAAGGCTGGTTTGCATGTCTTCTCCGGTTGGGTATCGGACCCTGCTGCCTGGCCCGCTGTGCGAGACCGGCAGCCTGCGTGCTGCGCACGACCGTCCCGCCGACGGCGGAACCGGGTCAGGCTACCGGACTCTCACCCCCGCCCGACTCCCGGCCTCCGCGCCGGGGCGATCTCGTCGAGCAGGCCCTCCAGCAGGGGGCTGCCCCAGGTGAGCAGCGTCACGTCGTCGTGAATGGCGCAAGTCTCCCGATCAAGGGTCACCGCGACGCCAGCGCCGGGTTCGCGGTGCGGTGTGCCGGCAGCATCGGTGTCGTGCATCAGCAGCCACACGCCGCCTCGTTCGGGGTCCGGGGCGAGGCGGGCAGCGGCGGGCGGCAAGCTCAAGAGCCTGTCGCGCAGACCGTCGAGCGTCATCGCCGGGGCCAGTTCGCCGGCCGGCTCAGGAACGGCGTCGAGGTCGTCGGGGTCATCGGCAGCGACGGCTGGGACCGCTCCAGGGCCTGGCACTGGGACTTCTCGTCCACGCACAACACCACCGCGGACTGCGGCGGGTCCAGGTACAATCCGACGACATCGACGAGCTTGGCCTCGAACCGCGGGTCGTTGGACAACTTGAACGCCTCCACCCGCCACGGACGCAACCCCCGTGCACACTGCGCCAGGAAGGCTTGATCGAATGAGTGGACGCAAACCCTTCTCGGAGCTGACCGAGAGCTTCACGCCTCAACGCCGACAGCACATCGAAGCCATCAAGCGCGACCTGCTCGCCGAGATGCCGCTGCACGAGCTGCGCCGTGCCAGGGAACTCACGCAGCAGGACATCGCGAACGTCCTGCAGGTCAGCCAGCCGGCAGTCGCCAAGCTAGAGCAGCGGACCGACATCTATGTGTCGAGCCTCCGCTCCTACATCGAGGCGGCAGGCGGACGGCTCCGAATCGTCGCCGAGTTTCCCGAGGGTGAGGTCGCCATAAGCAACTTCTGCCAGGCAGGCGACGAGATCGCCGAATAAGAGCGGACAAGCGGCTTCCCGCCGTGCGGCTCGAGCGCGCCGCTTTCAGAACTCAGCGGCGAGAGCCTCGTCGAAGGTGGATCCCTGCTCGATCAGCGCCCGGTAGCGCATCACGTGGCGGGGACGGTTGAAGCCGAGCACGCCCACGATGCGCCCGGCCCGGCCGTAGACCGCCGCGAAGCGCCGCTCGTCGACCGAGCCGTTCACCACCCGGACCTCGTCGTCGGGCCGAACCCGGCCGGCCAGCTGGATCTTGCGATCGTACTGGTCGCTCCAGAACCACGGCACCGGCGTGAACGGCCCCGTCTCGGGGTTGAGCAGGCGCCGGGCCGCGTGGGCGCCCTGGGCGGCGGCGTTGTCCCAGTGCTCCACCCGCATCGTCTCGCCGAAGAGCTGGTTGGGCCAGCGGGCCACGTCGCCGGCGGCGGTCACCCGCTCGGCGGCCAGGCACGAGGCGTCGCAGAGCACGCCGTCGCCCACTCGCAGTCCGGAGCCGTCCAGCCATTCGGTGTTGGGGACCACGCCGATGCCTACGACCACCACGTCGGCGTCGATGATCGAACCGTCCGTCAGGGCCACCCGCTCCACGCGGCGGTCGCCCTCGATGCGGTCAACGCCGACGGAGGTGCGCAGATCGACGCCGTGGTCGCGGTGGACCTCGGCGCACACCCGGCCCATCTCGTCGCCGAGCACCCGGCCCAGCGGGGTGGGCAGCGCCTCCACCACTGTGACCTCCAGGCCCCGGCCGCGGGCGGTCGCGGCCACCTCGGCCCCGATGAAGCCCGCGCCGACCACCACCACCCGCTGCGGCACCGCCTCGAGGTCGGCCCGAAGGGCCAGGCAGTCGTCCAGCGACCGCAGCACGTGGACGCCGCCGAGCCCCTCGGTGCCCGGCATCGTGCGGCAGCGGGCACCGGTGGCGATGATGAGCCCGTCGAACGCCACCGTCTCGCCAGTGTGGAGGGTCAGCTCGCGAGCATCTAGGTCCAGAGCGGTCGCCCGCAGACCGAGGCGAGCCTCGATCTCGTCCTCCTCGAGCTCTTCGGAGTCGGTGAGCGCGGCCCTCTCCGGCTCCCAGTCTCCTGCCAGCACCTGCTTGGACAGCGGGGGGCGGTCATAGGGCGGGCGGTTCTCGGCGCCTATGAGGGTGACGGGACCGTCGAAGCCGTCGCGGCGCAGGGCCTCGGCGGCGTTCAGCCCGGCCAGCGAAGCTCCGACGATGGTCACGGCGCGCAGGGCTGGAGTCATCTTCGCCTGACCCTGGGCGCCGGCTCGCCGGCCCTATGCGTCGGCTCGCCCCGGCCCGTCAGTCCTCGGCGATCGAGATGGCCTGTTTGGGGCAACGCTGCACGCACTCCTGCACCCGGGACCGATCGGCCTCGCCGGGCGTCTCGTTGAGGATGTAGAGGAAGTCGTCGTCTCGCACCTCGAAGATGTCGGGCGCGATCTGCATGCAGACGGCGTTGCTCTCGCACAGGTCGAAGTCCACGACGATGCGCATCGGCTCTCCCTTGGGGTTGGTTGACGGAGTTTTCGGCGCCCACGGTAGCGAACCGCACCGGCGCCGGGCGGGATCAGGCCAGAATTCCCGCTCTTGTTCGCTACGCTCACGGGCCGCTCGGGCCACGGCCTCGCTCGGTGCTCCTGAAAATCCTCACGAGTTGCCACCCGTCCGCTCGGCCTCCAGAAACTCGGCCAGGCGGTCCTTGGCCTTGACCTGATCGAGGGGCCGCCCGATGATGGCCCGGCCGCCCCGAACCAGCACCGGGCGCTGCATGAGCCTCGGATACTTCAGCAGCACCTCCACCACCGCTTCGGGGTTGGAGGCGTAGTCGTCGGGGTCGAGTCCGAGCTTGGAGAACTGCGAGTCCTTGCGGACCAGGTTCTCAACCGGGTCCTCGAGCCGCTCGACGATCCCTCGGAGCGTGTCGCGGTCGGGGCGCTCGGACATGTAGAGCACCACATCGACGTCGACTCCGGCATCCGTGGCGACCGCCACGGCATTCTTAGAGGAGTTTCAATGCTTGTTGTGATAGATGGTGACGTCAGCCATTGGCCTTATCAATCCCCTTCTTGTCTGGCTTCGTAGATCTCTCGGCTGCCTTCGTAGACCTCGCGCAGCTTGTGCTTGAGGATCTTGAGGGTGGCATTGCGAGGCAGCGGGGCGGGATGTATCTCGAGCTGCTCGGGAACCTTCTGGCGGGCCAGACCGGCGGCGACGCAGGCCTCGACCATCTCGTCGAAGGTCAGGTCGTCGGCTTCGGGCGCGGTCTCGACCACCGCGCAGACCCTCTCGCCCCGGTCGGGGTCGGGCAGGCCGACGACGGCGGCCGCTCCCACCTTGTGGTGGGCATAGAGCACATCCTCGATCTCCTTGGCGGAGATGTTCTCGCCCTTGCGGATGATGATGTCCTTCACCCGCCCGGTCAGGGTCAGGTGCCCGTCGGCGCGCAGCACTCCGAGGTCGCCGGTGCGGAACCGGCCCCGAGCGTCGAAGGCCTGCTCGTCGAGGCCGGGGTCGGTGTAGCCCGCGAACAGCATCGGCCCCCGCACCCGCACCTCGCCTTGGATCCCGGCGGGGGCGGGGGCCTCACCGCCGTCGGCGGCCACCGCCACGATCGACACCTCGCAGCCGTGGACCGGGCGGCCGTCGGTGTGGGCGAGCTGGTCGTCGCCGTCGTGGGGCGAGCCCTGCGAGATCATCGGGCACTCGGTCATGCCGTACCCGTGGGCCACGGGCACGCCCATCTGCTCCTTCACCCTGAAATAGGTCTCTGGCGGCTTGGGGGCGCCGCCGCCCGACAGGACCCGCAGGGCGGGCAGGGCCGGGCGGCCGCTGGTCTCGCGGGACTTGCGGTCCTCCTCGAGGAACATCTGGTAGAAGACCGTCGACCCGCCGGCCATGGTCACGCCGTGACGGGAGTAGGCGAGCACCGCCGCAGACGGGTCGAAGCGCTCGATGAGCACCGCTCCGAACCCGGCGGCGAGCATCGTGACCATGTAGTCGGGACCGCCGATGTGGGCGTAGGGGAAGGCGATGGAGCCCACATCGTCGCTGCTCATGTCCAGGGCCCGGGCCAGCCCGATGCCGCCGGCGATGAGCGAGGCGTCCGTGTGCTTCACGCCCTTGGGGTCGGAGGTGGTCCCCGAGGTGTAGTACAGCCACCGCACCGCGTCGGCGTCCGCATCGCAGGGGGGCGGCGGAAGGGCGGCCGGGTCGCCTTCGGGCAGGTTGTCGCAGCCGGCCATCACCCGCGGCTCGTGGCCGAGCCCGGCGATGACCTCGTCGACCATGGCCCCGTAGTCGAACCCGCCCCACACTCCGGGATGAACCACCATCTCGGCTCTCGTCTGCTGGATGCAGAAGCCGACCTCGCGATGGCGGTAGATGTGGATGATGGGGTTCTGGACCGCTCCCAGCCGGCTGAGGGCGAAGCTCAACAGCACCGTCTCGATGCGGGTCGGCAGCACCCACGTCACCGGGGTGTCCGGTCCAACGCCCATGGCCTGCAAGCTGGCAGCCACTCTCTCAGCCCGGTCCTTGCACTCCGCGAAGGTCAGAGACCGGCCTGCCTCGTCGACCAGCATCGTCCGGTCGCCAGTCGCGGCGGCCCTCTGCCCGAGAAGCTCCCAGAAGGTTCGGACGTCGTAGATCGGGTCGCTCATCGCCGGAGCGTATAACGCGCCGGAGCCCGCCGGCCTCAGGCTGGCGGGCTCCGCACGGTCCCTGGAGGGGGGATTGTGGACCCGGTTCTGGCGAATCCTATTCTTCAGACCCGGTTCCTAACGGTTAGGTTACACCATAGTCACGGGTTTGTCACATTCTTGTCACGATTTTTTTGAGTATTTTGGAACGGCTGTCTTGAGTGTTCCTCAACGGGTGCCATACACCGGCGCTGGAGGCTGCTCGGCCGCTATCGACTGGCGCACCAAGTCGCCCGCCTCAGCCACCGTCATCAGCCGCTCCCCCGCCGACATGACCGGTCCGTGCTGCCATCCGTCGCACACGTTGAGCTGGCCCGCGGTGCACTCGAACACCCTGCCGGTGACGTCGCACGCCGCGCTGCCGAGCCAAACCACGAGCGGGGAGACGTTCTCAGCAGCCTTGGGATCCCAGCCGTCAGCGGGCCGCTCGGGATAGCCGGGGATCACCGCCGTCATCCGGGTGCGGGCGTCGGGAGCGATGGCATTGGCGAGCACCCCGTAGCGGCCCCACTCGGCGGCCTGCTGGATCGTCAGCAGCGCGATGGCAGCCTTGGCCGCAACGTAGTTGCCCTGGCCGATCGAGCCCATGAGCCCCGCGCCCGACGAGGTGTTCACGATGCGGGCGACCGGAGCCTCGCCGCCTGAGGCCTTCTGGCGCTCCCGCCAATGGGCCACCGCGTGGCGGGCCGGCGCGAAATGGCCCTTCAGGTGCACCCGCACCACCGCGTCCCACTCCTGCTCGGTCATGTTGACCAGCATCCGATCTCGTAGGAATCCGGCGTTGCACACCAGCGTGTCGAGGCGGTCCCACCTGTCGATGGCCTGGGCCACCATGGCTCCGGCCTGCTCCCAGTCGGCCACGTCGGCATGGTTGACGGCGGCCGAGCCGCCCGCGGCGATGATCTCCTCCACCGCTGCGGTTGCGGCGTCGCCCGAGCCGGGCTGCGAGCCGTCGCCTTCGGCACCAAGGTCGTTGACCAGCACATGGGCGCCCTCGGCCGCGAATGTCAGGGCGTGGGCCCGTCCCAGACCCCTCCCCGCTCCGGTGACGATCACTACTCGCCCGTCGCAGCAGCCCATGGCAGCTCTCCCTTCGCGGGCCGTCGTTGACCCCGGTCGACATTGATGGCGGTCTTCGACCCTGTGGGCCCAATAATCGCACCGATTTCGCTGGAGCGGCCAGAGTCGGCCGTGGGCCTCGGGCCCCGAGCGAGGCCCACAGCCGGACGGGCATCGCGCTCTTGAGCCAGACGACGGCGCTGAGCCGGTCTCCGCGCCGCGAGCGAGGCCCTCAGCCGGACGGGCGTCGCGTCCGCTGATCCGGACGTGTCGCTCTATCAGTCAGTCCGGTACAGGTAGCGGATGTCCCACAGCGAGTAGAGGGTGGGCGTGAGGTTGCCGAAGACGTTGCGGGTCGCGCTCAGCCGCTCAGCAACGACACAGCAAGGGCCAGGACAATGCGAGACACGAGCCGGGAGGCGGAATTCATGAAGACGAACACTACTGTTTGCGGTTGCTTCGATTGCGCTGACTGGATCCAGCTCCAACCCTCACTTCGGGCCTGAGCCGATGACGGCTGCACCCATCCTCGACTGGCTGTCGGAGGTCAGAGCCGGAGTCTGATCGCAACTCCACTGGCGTAAGCGAACATATGTTTGTATCATGGGCTGATGGCGGCTCCAGAGACGGCGCGGGCACTATCGACCCGGCTCGACGCGCCCGCCGGGGCGGCTCATGAGCGGCGGCTCCCTGTGGAGGAGGCGCTGTCGTCTCTGCTGCCGGAAGGCAGCATCCGGCGGGGCACCGTCGTCGCGGTCGGAGGCCACGGTTCGGTGACGCTGGCTGTGGCGCTGGCGGCCGAGGCCTCCCGGCGAGGCAGTTGGGTGGCCGCGGTGGGGATGGCCGATCTGGGGGTGTCCGCGCTGGACGAGAGGGGTGTCGACCTGGGGCGCTGGGCGCTGGTGGACCTGCCTGCCGGTGCCAGAGGCCGAGGCGGCTGGGGCGGAAGTCTCGCGGCGGACGTGCTGGGCGCGGTGGTGGGCGGCTTCGACCTCGTGCTGCTGGGACCTGAGATCCGGGTGGTGGGTGCAACGGCGCGCCGGCTGCTGGCTCGGATGCGCGAGCACGGCACCTCGCTGATCTGTGCCATCGGCGCAGACGTCTCCGGGGACATCGCTAATGGCCTCCAGCCCGAGTTGCGCATGATGATCGAGCAGACGCTCTGGACGGGCATCGACGACGGTCACGGGCGACTGCTGGCCCGCCAGGCCGAGGTGACCGTCGGAGGCCGGGGCGCGGTGTCCCGGCCCCGCCGGACGCTGATGTGGCTGCCCTCAGCGGACGGTCAGGTGGGCTGCGCAGAGCCGGGCCAGGCCTCCGAATTCGGTAGCACCTTCGAAGACGTCAAAGAACGCCGAGCGGGCTGACCCCCGCTCGACACGCCGATGGCGCCCGTACCTTCTCCTCCGCAACCTCAACCACCTCCCATGCGGATGGGTGGTGGCCCGGTGACCGGACCGCTGGGAGCAAAGGCCTCGGTACCTCCCATGCGGATGGGGGCGCCCGGTGACCGGACCGATGGGAACAAAGGCCTCGGTACCTCCCGTGCGGATGGGGGCGCCCGGTGACCGGGACTATGGAGCACCCCCAGACGCCTCCCGCGCGGATGGTGGTAGTGCACCTCGGAAACTCCGACACTCGCGACGGCGAACTCGTGGCCGCGGCGCTGGAGCAGTTCACTCCCCTGGCCGAGGCGCTGCGGGCTGGATTGCATGCCTTCGGGGCGAGGGGGCCGTCGCGCTACTTCGGCGGTGAGCGGGCCTTGGCCGAGCTCGTCGCTCGGGCTGCAGCCAAGGCGGTCCCGTCGGCGCCGAGGGCCGGGGTGGGCGTGGCCGATGGACTCTTTGCCGCCGGTCTCGCCGCCCGAGCGGCTTCACGAGCGCCCGGAACGTCCACAGCTCGCTCACCCGGCGCTGAGACGTCCGCTGCCGAGTGGAGCGGTGCCGAGCATTCTGTCTCCACGTCCGTGGTGGTGGTGCCGCCCCAGCAGGGCCGGCAGTTCCTGTCCGGCCTGCCCTTGATCTCCCTGTCGGATCCGGTCTCGCCGCTGCACTCCGACGAGAACAGCACGGAGGCGCTGCTCGACGTTCTGTGGCGGCTGGGCATCCGGACGCTGGGTGATCTGGCCGCGCTGAGCGAGGCCGATGTGCTGGGGCGCTTCGGCTGGCCGGGACTGCTGGCCCACCGCCTGGCCTGCGGGCTCGACGACCGCCCGCTGCAGGCTGAGGCCGTCCCCGACGACTCCGCAGTGGAGGCCGAGATCGATCCGCCCGCCGACCGGATCGAGACTGTGGCGTTCATGGCCCGCTCGCTGGCCGACGCCATGGTGGCCCGGCTGGCCCGCTACGGCCTGGACTGCGTGTGCATCGCCATCGAGGCAGAGTCCGACAACGGTCATGCCAGCAACCGCCGCTGGCGCCACGAGCTCCGCTTCAGCGCGGCGGACATCGTCGACAGAGTCCGCTGGCAGCTTGAGGGCTGGTACCGGTCGCCTGAGCGTCCCACCGGCCCGGTCGCTCTCATCCGGATCACGCCCTGTGTGGTGGCTCCCGCCGACGGCCGCCAACTAGGGATGTGGGGCGCGAGGAGCGAGGCCGACGAGCGGGCCGCCAAGGCGCTGGCCCGGTTGCAGGGACTGCTGGGAGCCGAGGCGGTGACCGTGCCCCGCCTGGCTGGTGGGCGCCGGCCGGCCGACACCGGCCGCCGGGTGCCGCTGCACGCCGCCGAAGTCGATGCCAGCCCTGTCCAGGAGCATGTAACGGCCACTGTCAATGGGGGCAAGGGCAAGAAGGGCAGGGAACGCAAGTCGGCCAAGACCACCAGGACCGCCGCCACGAGGGCCAGGAAGGTCAAGGCGGGCAAGGCAACCGAGGCCGCTGACGCTCCGTGGCCGGGACGGCTGCCGCCGCCTCAGCCCGCCGTGGTGCTGGACAGGCCCGAGCCGATCACGGTCACCGACTGCGGGGGCGACCCCGTCACGGTCAGTGGCCGGGGCGAAGCGAGCGCGGCACCGTGGCAAGTGACGGACTCGAAGGGCGGCCGTCGAACGGTCGTCTCCTGGGCCGGGCCGTGGCCGCTTGACGAGCGCTGGTGGCGCCCGTCTGCCCGCCGCCGCCAGGCCCGCTTCCAGCTGGTCCTAGACGACAGCTCAGCCCACCTCTGCGTGCTGGAGTCCGGCCGCTGGCTGCGCGAGGCCACCTACGACTGAGTGCGAGGGCCGCTGCTAGCTGCTCCAAGCAGTCGCACTGTCGAGCCGCGCCGCATCGTGCCACTCCCAGGGAACTGGAGAGGGCAGCGGCTCGCCATTGGCCCGCAGGGCGGACACGATGTCGGCCACTAGGGCCCGAATGCCGTCCAGGGCCTCGGCCTCAGTGGGCGCTAGGTGGCTGACCAGCAAGAAGCCGTCGCACCGGCCCACCCAGGCATCGCTATTGTCCGACCAAGAGGCCCGGTACTCGTAGCTGGGGTCATCCATCTTCAGCCTCCTTGAGGTAGATCGCCAGCAACACTTGGCGCACCTGGTAGGGCTTCGCCTCCCCGTCGTAGTCTTGGATGTTCACTATCGGCATTCTCCGCCAAGGTGTTCGGTAGATCAGATGGCTGCCCTTCCGGCGGGGCTCTCCGAAGTATAGGCGGCACACTTTCGCCAGATCCGAGAAGCGCACTCCCGTCTGACTCGTCCTCCACTTCGCGATCTTCGCTTGAGCCCTCTCAAGCTCGGTCACGGCGCCCCTCCTACGTTCAACTTGTAGATTAGGAAATATACATCTATATATAGGAAATATCTTACTTTAACTTAAAACATTCTAAACTTCTATATTCCTTCGAAGGACTAGCGAACACCTGTTCGGTTCAACTAGGGTCCGGGGATGGGGTTCGACAACCCGATCATCCCCTGGCGGGAGCTGGAGCGCCGCCTGTCGGACCGGGCGGACGCGTTGCCACGGTCGAACGGGAACCGACAGGGCGACTCCTGTAGCGGCGCGCCCTCCGATCGGACCGACGTTGTTAGGAGTATCCCCAGCGGCCAAGTCGATAGGGGCTCCGGGTCGCCCCGGGTGCGGTATGCGGAGCTGCATGCGCACTCGCGGTTCAGCTTCATGGACGGCTCGTCGAATCCCGATGAGCTGGTGGCTGAGGCCGTCCGGCTCGAGCTCGACGCTCTGGCGCTGACCGACCGGGACGGCTTCTACGGGGTGGTGCGGTTCGCCGAGGCCGCTCAGGAGGCCGGCCTGCCCACAGTGTTCGGTGCTGAGCTCACCCTCGACCTGGCCTACTCGTCTCGGTCCGGCCCCGTTCTTCCGTCCGACAGGCGCGAGCAGAGCCGCTCGGTGGTGGTGCTGGCCCGCGACGCGGCCGGGTACGCGGCGCTGGGGACGCTGATCAGCCGGGCCCACATGGCCGGGCGCAAGGGCCGGCCCCGGCTGTCGACCGAGGCGTTCCTGGAGGCCGCGGCCGCTCACCGAGACCGGTGGGCGATCCTCACCGGCGCACACGGCGGCGCGGTGCCCTCGGCGCTGGTCGAGCACGGCCCGAGGGCTGCGGCCGCCGAGCTCGACCGGCTGATCGGCGCGGCCGGCGCCGGCAACGTGTTCGTGGAGCTGTGGGACCACGGCGACCCGCTGGACTCCCACCGCAACGACGCCCTGGCCGAGCTCGGGGTGCGCCGGGGAGTGCAGCCGGTGTGCGCCAACGCGGTGCGCTACGCCACGCCTGCCGACCGCCGCCTGGCCGATGCCCTGGCCGCGGTCTGCGACCGCCGCACCCTCGACGACCACGACGGCTGGCTCGATGCCTGGGGCGGGGCCCATCTGCGCTCGGGGACCGAGCAGGCCCGGCGCTTCGCCCGCTACCCCGGCGCGGTGGAGGCCGCGGCCCGGCTCGGGCGGGAGTGCGCGTTCAGCCTGTCGCTGGTGGCACCGGAGCTGCCGCCCTATCCGTGCCCCGACGGCCTCGACGAGGCCGCCTATCTGCGCCGTCTCACTGCTGAGGGAGCCCTGGCCCGCTACGGCCCGCCGGAAGCTGAGCGGGTGCCGGGCGCCTGGCGCCAGATCAGCCACGAGCTGGACATGATCGAGCAGCTCGGGTTTGCGGGCTACTTCCTGGTGGTGTGGGACATCACATCGTTCTGCCGCAGCCGCGACATCTACTGCCAGGGCCGGGGTTCGGCCGCCAACTCGGCGGTCTGCTACGTGCTGGGCATCACCAATGTGGACTCCGTCGCGCTGGGGCTGCTGTTCGAGCGGTTCCTGTCGCCCGAACGAGACGGCCCGCCCGACATCGACATCGACATCGAGAGCGACCGGCGCGAGGAGGTGATCCAGTACGTGTACGGGCGCTACGGCCGGGACCGCACCGCCCAGGTGGCCAACGTGATCGCCTACCGGGCCCGCTCGGCGGTGCGGGACATGGCCAGGGCGCTGGGCCATCCGCCTGCCCGCCAGGACGCCTGGGCCAAGTCGCTGGACCGCTACGGCGGCCTGGGCGAGCTGGTCGACGACTCCAACACCGCCGCTCACAACACCGGCGCCGGCAGAGCGGACCGGCGCTCAGGCGCCAGCTGGCCAACCACCGCCAGATCCACCGACCGCACCGGTGCCGGCAGCCGCGCGGACCAGCGCTCAGGCGCCAGAGGCCATGGGCGGACGGCCCCACATGGCGATGACGCCGACAGCATCGCCGCCGACAGCATCCCCGCCGACAGCATCCCCGCCGACAGCATCCCCGCCGACATGCTGCACCTGGCCGCTAGGGCCGAGGGCGGGCCCCGGCATCTGGGCATCCACTCGGGCGGGATGGTGATCTGCGACCGGCCCATCGCGCAGGTGTGCCCGGTGGAGTGGGCGTCGATGGCCGACCGGTCGGTGCTGCAGTGGGACAAGGACGACTGCGCCGCGGCGGGCCTGGTGAAGTTCGACCTGCTGGGGCTGGGGATGCTCTCCGCGCTGCACTACGCCGTGGACCTGGTGGCCCTGGCCCACTCAGAGCGCATCGATCTGGCCGCGCTGCCCCAGGACCCGGCCGTGTACGACATGCTGTGCGAGGCCGACTCGGTGGGCGTGTTCCAGGTGGAGTCGAGGGCGCAGATGGCCACCCTGCCCCGTCTGCGGCCCCGCTGCTTCTACGACCTGGTGGTGGAGGTGGCGCTGATCCGGCCCGGCCCGATCCAGGGCGGCTCGGTGCATCCCTACATCCGGCGCCGCAACGGCACTGAGCCGGTCACCTACCTGCATCCCCGGCTGGAGCGGTCGCTGGCCAAGACGCTGGGGGTGCCGCTGTTCCAGGAGCAGCTCATGCAGATGGCCATCGACGCGGCCGGCTTCACCCCGGCGGAGTCCGACGAGCTGCGCCGGGCCATGGGGGCCAAGCGCTCGGTGGAGCGCATGCAGCGGCTGCGGGGCCGGTTCTTCGCGGGGATGGCCACCCGCGGCATCGGCGCGGAGGTGGGCGAGCAGATCTGGCACAAGATGGTGGCCTTCGCCAACTACGGGTTCCCCGAGAGCCACTCGGTGTCGTTCGCCTATCTGGTGTACGCCTCGGCGTGGATCAAGCTGCACTATCCGGCCGCGTTCTGCGCCGCGCTGCTGAACGCCCAGCCGATGGGCTTCTACTCGCCGCACTCGCTGTGCCAGGACGCCCGCCGCCACGGCGTGGTGGTGCACGGCCCCGACATCAATCTGTCGGCCGATGCGGCCGTGCTGGAGCCATGCGAGACCTCGACGGGAGGGGCCGCGGTGCGCCTGGGCCTGTCGTCGGTGCGGGGGGTGGGCCCGGAGCTGGCCGCGGCCATGGCCACCGACGCCCCGTACGAGTCGATGGAGCACCTGGTGCGAGCCATGTCCGAACGCCGGATCGTTGAAGGACGAGCCGAGACCACCGGACAGGCCACGAACGGCCAGCAGCCGGCCACAGCCGGCCAGGCCCAGATAGCCGAACAGTCCATGAACGGCCAGCTGCCGGCAACGGCCGAGCAACCGACCAGCCAGCAGCGGCCGACCGCTCGTCGGCGCACGGGACGAGGGCGCAAGCAGGCGGGACGGCTGCCGCCGCTGGATCTGCCGGCGCTGGAGGCGCTGGCGACAGCCGGGGCGTTCGACTCGCTGGGCCTGGACCGGCGCGAGGCCCTGTGGACGGCCGGTGCGGTGGCCCAGTCGGGCGCCGACCGCCTGCCCGGCGCGGTCACGGGAACAACGGTGCCGGAGCTGCGACCCATGTCGGCCCAGGAGCAGTCCGCGGCCGACCTCTGGTCCACCGGCGTGTCAGCCGACGGGCACCCGACCCGCTTCCACCGGGCCCAGCTGGCCGCCGCGGGGGTGGTGGCCGCCGCGGACCTGCTGACCCACCCGGTCGGGCGGGTGAAGGTGGCCGGCACGGTGTCGCACCGCCAACGCCCGGCCACCGCCGGGGGCACCATGTTCATCAACCTCGAGGACGAGACCGGCCTGATCAACGTGATCGTGTCGAAGGGCTGCCAGGCCCGGTTCCGCAAGCCGGTGTTCACGGCCAGAGCGCTCACCATCAGGGGCCGCCTGGAGCGCCACGAGGGCGCGGTTAACATCATCGCCGAGCACTTGGCCCCCCTGGCCCTGCCCGCAACCCTTCCCAGCCGCGACTTCCGCTAGCCGAGGACGGTTCAGCAGGCGCGTGCAGGCGGCTCGGATGTCTTGGGCACCTGGCGTCTCCGACGGGCGTGCACGGCCCAAGAGCGAGACTGTCGGCTCCCGAACGTTCCGGGCTCAACCGCGATAGCGACCGTCGTATGCGGGCGTTGGCGATCAGTTCGAGAGGCTGTTGACGAAGGCGCCCATGCCGGGGACGGTGAAGGCCACGAGACCGCGCCCGGGCGCATAGACCAGCCCCTTGCGGATCAGCTGGTCGCGACACGGGCCGAGGCCGCTGTGACTCTTGTCGAGGCGTGCCGCTATCCGTCCGGTGGAGACGGCCGCATCGGCGTCACCGGCCTCAGCCGCCATCGCTGACAGGTAGGCGCGCTGCGCGGGCGTGGCCCGCTGCCAGCGGATGCCGTAGAAGTTGGCGTTGAGGTCGCGGCGCGCCCAGATCACGCCGACGGCGGCGTCCGCGGCACCGATGGTGTTCGGGCCGGGGGCGAAGTCCCAGGTCGACTTGCCGAAGAGCTGTAGGAAGTAGGGATAGCCGGCAGAGTCCTCGACCACTCGGTCCACAGCCGCTGGCTGCCAGGAGACCCCCAGCGTCTCAGCCGGCCGCTCCAATGCCTCGGCGGCGTCGCCGGGGCCCAGCGTGCCGACCCGCCGGTAGGAGAACAGCCGCTCGGAGTAGGTCTTCACGTCCATCAGCAGGGTGGGCAGGTTCGGGAGCCCGGCCCCGGCGATGGCCACCGGGAGACGCTGCCTGCTCGCCTGATGGGCGGCGGCGAGAATGGCCGCGATGTCCGAGCGCGCCAGCGCCTGCATCTCGTCGACGGCAAGCAGCACTCCCGTGCCCAGCTCCGCAGCCGCCTCACCCAAGTCGGTCATCAGCTCGCACAGGTCCAGCTCGAGGTTGCCCGAATCGGCCCGGCCGGGCACGCGGTCCACGTCGATGCCCACCGCGATCGAACCGTCGGGCGACCCCTGCAACGAGAACGACTTGAACACTCCGAGGGCCCGATGGAGCCGAGCCGACGAGCGGTGCCGCCACGAGGCCACCCTCAGCGATGCGGTGAGGGCTCCCGCAGCCAGTGTCCGGAAGGGGCGGGCATCGCCCGCCTCCACGAACGCGGCCACCCAGCGGCGCTGCTCGGCCATCGACCGGAGCTCCTCCAACAGCACCGTCTTTCCGACACCGCGCAGCCCCGTAAGCACGATTCCCCGCTCAGCTCGCCCCGCGCTGAGCCGGTCGAGCAAGATCCCGAAGCCCGACAGCTCTTCGCCCCGGCCCGCCAGCTCGGGAGGCCGCTGCCCGGCCCCAGGGGCATACGGATTGGCAACGGGGTCCACAAACACTGACTATAGCACTCCCTAAATAACTCTATCATTTTCTTTTAGACTAAGGTAGGAACTGCTAGACGAGCGTCAGCGCCACAAGCGCCTCGTCACTGGCTGGCCGGCCAGGAATGGGCCCCGGCCAGTGGAAGACCGCCGCGAATTCTGCCGGCGGGTACATGTTCGTCGAGCCGCCGCTCGCGGAGGGGACCCTCCGCAAGGGCTTCAGCGTGCTGCCGCGGGTTCGGCCTGGATTCTGCCGGGCGCTGTACGTGCTGTTCGTCGTCTCCGAGGTACACCCGTTCGCCGACGGCAACGGCCGAGTGTCGCGGGTGATGATGAACGCCGAGCTGTCCTCGGTGGGCCAAGCCCGCATCGTCATCCCCAACGCGTACCGAAACGAGTATCTATCAGGCCTGCGCCGCGCCTCGGCGGAGGGGGGCGACATCCGCGCTCTGGCGCGCGTCCTCGCCCACGCGTGGCGGTGGACAGCGGCGATGCCCTGGTCGGAGCGGGCCGCCACCGAAGGCCAACTGCACGCCACCAACGCACTCGTCGACTCCATAGACGCGCAGAGCAGCGGAGTGCGCCTCGAACTCCCCTGAGGCAGCGCCGACAGCCGCTTTCAGCAGTCGGCCGTCACTACCCGCAGGCCGGGCACAGACTCGGCGTCGCGCAACGCCGAGCACAGCGCCTCATCGCGTGTCTGTGCCTCACGGTCGAACTCCAGGGTGTCATGGCCCACGATCGCGTCGCCGCATCCGGCCTCGAAGAGGGCGTCGAGGGTCGGCCACTCCAAGAGGTCGACGCCCTCCGTCACCAGCACGAAGTGGTGGATGTCCATCGGTTCCTCGGGAGACATGGCGGGTGCGGTCATGTTTCTCCGTCGAAGGCATGCGTCGATCCGCGCCGTGAGCCTAGTCGCGTGCATCTCGGGGCTGCCGCTCCGCAGCCCCGAATGAGAGCCGACGTTGCCGCAAGTGACCGAGGCCATCGCCCTCCTCACCGCACGCTTCGCCGACGCCGACCACGACGGACCCCACGCCTACGCATCGTTCCTGGCAGACCCGGACGACGACGAGGCGAAGGCACGGCTCCGCAACGAGGCCGTCGCAGCAATCGACCAGTACCTCGCCAGCTTCCATGCGCAGACCTAGACAAGGATGATGGACAGCACAACACTCCGAGCACTCGTCTCGATCCTCTGCGCTGTAGTAGCCGCGTGCAGCCTGGCGCTCAGATCAGTGCGCAGTCCGCGCTACACGCAGAGTTACGGATTCCGAGGCGAAGTGGGTCACTCTTCGACCAGCGACCAGACTCGTTTCAGTGGCAGGTCGGCGCGCAGTTCCTCGCTGAGCTTCTCGTAGTTGCGCAGCACGGCGTCGAGCAGGTTGTCGGCGTCCACACCCGGACGCGGAAGAACTGGCCGCGCGGCTCCTGGCGGGCGGTCTTGTTGACGCCGCCCCAGGCGACGAGCAGCGCCTGGTCTGCGCCGTGCGTGCTGAGCACGCCATGCAGTTCTCGAACGATCTTCACGTCCACGGGCGACGGGCTGGACTTGACCTGCACGATGAGGCGAGGACTGTCGAGCCCCAAGGGGCCCTGTCCGGCGAAGACATCGATGCCGCCGTCCGGGCCGGGCGGCGCCACCTGCGTGGAGAATCCCTCCGCTTCGAGGACTCCGGCCACCAGGTCCGAGAGGCCATGGCCGGCGAACTTCTCGGCAACGCGGGCTTGGATCTGGTCCCAGCCGAGGCGCTCGAGGTCGAAGGTGGACTCCGATGAGTCCGTCGCGTCGGCGTCGCCGGCCTTGATCGCCTCCACGGCCTCGACCCTCGCGCCGGGGTCGCTGCCGGTCTCGAGGATCCGCTGCAGCCGCCACGCACCGTCGTTGCGCTTGATCTCACAGACGGTCATGAGCGCTCCGAGCGAGTACAGCAAATCCTGTCTCACAGCCGTCCTCGGCACATCGGTGCGCTTCCAGTCGACAGCCACCGCGTGATGCCACCAGGCTTCGGGGTCGTCCAGGTACCTGTATCCGCCGGTCACGACACCCAGAGCAATCTGCGAAGTCTTCTTGAGCGGCATGACCACGACAGTTGTATTCGTGGATCCGGCGCTGGAGGCGGACACGAGGACCTACACTCGCCCCACCTCCCAGAGGCCATGGCCCGTCGGCGGCCCTGCGCGAGGATCGAGCCACCGGCTGCGACACGGCCGCACGGCTCCTACCTGTCACACGAACAGTGGAAGGAGCCGCAGCGCCGATGGCCAACGACCGCCCACGCCGACGAACAACCAACCCTGCCGCCGCGCCCGCCGTGGACGTCGGCTGCTGGTTCCTCGTCCCCGAATCGGAGATTCATCTCCTTGACGGATGCCTCAGCGGACATCAGTTCTCCGCCAAGCCCGGGCACCGACCAGTCGTCCTGGCAAGAATGCAGGACGCCGGCGACGACTCCGTCCTCTTTCCTCGCTCAACCCGGGGCGGCCCATGGGACGCCTCGCGGGAGTTCCACAGCCGGCATGCCCACAGCAGAACAGACCAGAGTTGCAGGATCACCCGCGACGGGTGGGTGGTCGTCGCCGCCTCGGTCACCGTCGCATCCCAGCATCTCAGCGCAGCGACCTACTCGTGCAAAGAGCCCGGGGGCACGGGTCTCATGGCGGCGATCGAGCGGCGGCTGCCGTCATGAACCTGCAAAGGCGCCGCACTCCGCAGGTCAGATTGGCGCCGAGGTCGGTTCGACTCGGAGGCATGGGAGGCAGGCATCGACGCTCAGGTCGCTCCGCAGACCCGATTGCGGCCGAGGCCGGTTCGACGCATCCGACGGCTCGCCAAGCCTGCTACTTGAGATAATTACCACTAATCTGATAGAATGCTGTCGATGGATCTGCGAGCCGCTGCGGGGACTGCTCCAGAGCATGTCGCTGTCCCGCCGAGCGACATCGAGACGGCGACGCGCGTCCGTGAGGGCGACATCCGCCTTGTCGAGCCCCTGCCCGGCGCGGAGGCCGAGCCGCGGATGGCGCTCGTGGTGCGCGCCTACAGCGGTCCCGTCGACGTCGCGGAGGTCCTGCTCGCTAACACCTGCGTGGAGATGGCAACGCCCAACGACGCCGTCCTCGAGCCGGACGACACGGGGCTGGGCCATAGTCTCGTCGTGCAGACGCGGCTTCGCGGCCCGGTGTGGCAGTCGCAGTTGACCCAGCCGCTCGGCCGGCTGCCGCAAACTCACATGGCAGCCATAGCGCAGATCTACTCGCTGGACGGAGCGCCGCCGAAGGTGCAGACCGGGTCGCGAAACCCGGACTCGCCCGAGGCCCTGCGGCGCTTCAAGGACTCCGAGCGCGCCGCGCTCGATGCGCTCGCCGGCGACTGCGCCCACGCGCTGATCGACGACGGCGCGCCGTGGCAGCTCGATCCCGACCTCGCATCGCCGCGGATGGTGCTGAGCTGCGACGACCCCGAACTCGTCGCCACCGCAGTTGCCCACTTCCTGCGGACCCGCCGGGTGGCCGCCACAGCGGAATGCCTTCGGCTGATGCAGCAGTCCGACGCTCTCGACGGTGCGGCCTGGCAACAGGTCACCGGCGATTACGGCCTCGTATCGGAGATCGTGGGCCGCATCGAGTCGCTCATGGCCTCCAAGCCGCACGAATACGGCGACTTCAGCCCCGACGGCCCCGCGCCGACACCGCCGCTCAAGATGCCGCCCCGCATCCCCGCCGCCCGAGACCTCATGCTCCATGGGGAGAGGCGCCTGGTCACCGCGCCGTTCCTGTGGCAGGTCAGCGGCGACCACCTCCTCGAACGAGCCTGCGGCGGCGAGGAGCCCCACGACAACTGCTACGAGGTGTACCTCCTGGCCCCAAGGGTCATCTGCACAAGCCCCCTCAACTAGCCACTCCAGCGCCCGGACACTACGCCGGGCATGGACGAGTGGCCTGCCGACAGGCGGTGCCCCCGCAAGAGACCAAAGGAACCGCCGTGACCGACGACATCCGCGATGCCCTAGCCGAGCAAGTCGAGCAACGCCGCAGTGACCCAGAGTTCCAGGAGACGCTGAAGAGGAATCTCGACCGCCACCAGCGGCTGCTGAGCATGCTCGCGGACGAATAGGTGATCTACCTCGAGCCCGACGAAATACTCGCCATCGCGTGCGAGGTGCTCGGGTTCGAGGCGGACGCGCTCGTGCGGGCGACGGGCCCCGGCCTCACTAACTCAGACGGTGGGCAGCGGACTCACGGCCTCTGATGGCGAGCCCTCGCCGGGCGGTCACTCTTCGACCAGCGACCAGACTCGTTTCAGTGGCAGGTCGGCGCGCAGTTCCTCGCTGAGCTTCTCGTAGTTGCGCAGCACGGCGTCGAGCAGGTTGTCGGCGTCCACACCCGGACGCGGAAGAACTGGCCGCGCGGCTCCTGGCGGGCGGTCTTGTTGACGCCGCCCCAGGCGACGAGCAGCGCCTGGTCTGCGCCGTGCGTGCTGAGCACGCCATGCAGTTCTCGAACGATCTTCACGTCCACGGGCGACGGGCTGGACTTGACCTGCACGATGAGGCGAGGACTGTCGAGCCCCAAGGGGCCCTGTCCGGCAAAGACATCGATGCCGCCGTCCGGGCCGGGCGGCGCCACCTGCGTGGAGAATCCCTCCGCTTCGAGGACTTCAGCCACCAGGTCCGAGAGGCCATGGCCGGCGAACTTCTCGGCAACGCGGGCTTGGATCTGGTCCCAGCCGAGGCGCTCGAGGTCGAAGGTGGACTCCGATGAGTCCGTCGCGTCGGCGTCGCCGGCCTTGATCGCCTCCACGGCCTCGACCCTCGCGCCGGGGTCGCTGCCGGTCTCGAGGATCCGCTGCAGCCGCCACGCACCGTCGTTGCGCTTGATCTCACAGACGGTCATGAGCGCTCCGAGCGAGTACAGCAAATCCTGTCTCACAGCCGTCCTCGGCACATCGGTGCGCTTCCAGTCGACAGCCACCGCGTGATGCCACCAGGCTTCGGGGTCGTCCAGGTACCTGTATCCGCCGGTCACGACACCCAGAGCAATCTGCGAAGTCTTCTTGAGCGGCAAGACCACGATGTCGCCCGGACGCACCCGCGACCGCAGCGCCTAGAGCTGGCCAGTGACGTTGGATACCTTCCCATCGCTGGCATCCGGGTACGAGCGACGGACGGTCTCCCTCATCGAGACACCCGTCAGATCATGAACGACGCCAAAGTGGACAAATGCGAGGCTAATTTCGATGGCGAAGTTGGAGCCTTCGCGGAAACGTGGGGAGCGGGGTGGTTGAGGGTCCCTGAGTAGGGGTCGGGGCCCTGCTGGAATCGGTGATTACGAGATCAACGATCCAGGAGGGCCCCGATGGCTCGCGATGTTATGGCAGTTCGGCTGCACTTGCCGCAGATCCGTGTGTTGGAGGTGGTCGAGGACACCCCGGGCGCGCTCAGGGTGAGCGTCGAGTCGACGTTTAGGAGGCTGCGCTGCACGCAGTGCGGGTTCCGCTGCCACAGGGTGCATGACCGCCGCGACAAGAAGATCCGCGACCTGGAGGTGTCGGGACGGCGCACCCTGTTGGTGTGGTCGCGGCGCAGGATGGTGTGCGACAACTGCGACAGCCGCTTCTTGGAGGACCATCCCGCGGTGGAGGGCGCGCTGACGGGGCGTCTGGCGCGTCGGGTGGTCGCTGACGCGAAGGTGATGACGTTCAGCGCGGTGGCGCGACGCCACGGTGTGCACTGGCACGCGGTGCGCGCGGTGGTGGACGTCTGGTCGGCTCTGGTGGCTGAGCGGCGCCGCAGCCGCCGCTGCTCGGTGCTGTTGGTCGATGAGACCTCGATGCGCAAGCGGCACCGCTATGTGACCGTGATCGTCAACGGCGACACCGGGCGGACCCTGGCGATGGTCGAGCACCGCAGCTCCGCTGCGCTGTCAGCGTTTTTGATGCAGCAGGGACATCGCTGGTGCAAGCAGGTCAAGGTGGTGGTCAGCGACGGATCGCGCGCCTACAAGGCGGCCATCGACGCCCACCTCGGCCACGCCCGCCATGTGCTGGACCGGTTCCATGTCATCAGATGGTTCGCGGCCGCTCTCACCCAGGTGCGCCGCGACGTGCAGCGCCGAGAGCCCCACGGCGTCAAGCCCGCCTTCGACCCCGAGGTGTTCCGGGCCCGGTTCGCGCTGCTGCGCAGAGGCGACACCCTCACCGACACCGACCGCGCCCGCCTCGACAAGCTGTTCGACGCCCACCCCCGCCTCAAAGCCGGCTGGCAGGCCCTGCAGGAGCTCCACGGCCTCTACACCGCCGACGACTATGACGGCGCCCTGGAAGCCCTCGGACGGTTCTACAGACCTCTACGAGACCGGCGAGCTGCCCGAGCACCACGACACCGTCGACACGTTCATCGCATGGTCAGACGAGATCCTCAACTGGCACCACACCGGCCGCCCCTCCAACGGAAGAATCGAGGGCACCAACAACCTGCTCCAAGTCCTGCGACGCACCGCCCACGGATTCACCAACCCACGCAACTTCGAAGCCCGCGGCATCCTCGTGACATAATGACCCAACCGGTGCCGGCAACCCTCAATCCCACGAATACGCGAAGGGCCCGAAGTTGTCGAGTTCGCCGGACCTGCCAGCCCTGATCAGCCACGCCCGCGGCCCGTCACTCGATTGCTGTTCCACCATCGCCGCCTCCTCGCTCACAGCAACCGAAACCGGGGTACGAGCGCTCCGGCCTCGCCTCCCAAGCAGCCTCCTCACGTCGGCAGCCGCGGCGCTGGAAGACCTCCCGAGACGAGGGCGGGCCGTCAGGTTCTGCGCACGCCGGCACCGTGTCAACACCATCGGCAGACGACTGCACGCTTACGTTTACTGCCCTAGGAGACTGTTGAGCAACCGGGTTGTCAGCTGTCGGGTCGGGGGTGGTGGTTCGGGCGGTTGCGCCGGTGTTGGTGTGGTGTCGGCTTGTCGCGGCTTGGGCGGGTGTGGCCGGGCGCGGGCGCGGCGCCGGTCGGGGTCAGCCGGCGGCGGGGAGGGCGAATCCGGTGCCGTTGTGGGCGACGCCGAGGTTGGCGAGGCGAACGAGGTTGACGGCGGCGGCTCTGTTGGTGAGCCACAGGTGGTTGGCGGCGACGCCGCGGTAGGGGACGCGTCTGGCTTTGCCCCGTGCGAGCCAGGCGATGGAGCGTTCGACCATGGGCCGGTGCCGGCGGTAGGCGGCCTGGGTCAGCGGCTGCCGCCAGCGGGCCTTGTTGGCGCGGCGGTGGGCCTCGTGGGCGTCCACGGCGACGCTGCGGCCCCGCGGTGAGGTGGTGCAGCGCGCTCTGAGCGGGCAGCCGTCGCAGAGCCTGCCGAAACGGGCCGCGCCCGACGTGACGGGCCTGGTGTGCCCGGCGGGGCAGGTCACGGTCTGCGCGTCGGTGTCGATGCCGAAGTCCTCTCGGGTGAAGCCCCCCGCTATCGGCGGGCGGCGCTCGATGGGCTTGATGGCGGTGTCCCATCCGGCGTCTGTGAACGACTCGAGCGCCTCGCCCGACGCGTACGCGGAGTCCGCCAGCACCAACCAGCCCCCGTCGTCGCCGGTGTCGGTGTCGCCAGTGTCGCCGGTGTCGGTGGTGTCGGTGTCGCCAGTGTCGCCAGTGTCGCCGGTGTCGTCGGTGTCGGTGTCGCCGGTGTCGCCGGTGTCGGTGGTGTCGGTGTCGCCAGTGTCGCCAGTGTCGCCGGTGTCGGTGTCGCCGGTGTCGGTGTGGCCGCTGCCGGTGTGGTCGTGGTCGCCGTCGTCGTGGTCGCTGCCGGTGTCGCTGCCGGTGTGGCCGCTGTCGGTGTGGTCGTGGCCGCTGCCGGTGTGGTCGTGGCCGGTGTCGGTGTCGTCGTGGCCGGTGTCGGTGTGGTGGGTGGGGTCGGTGTTGAGGAGCCGGGCGCCGACTCTGGCGTCGGAGGCGTCGGCTGCGGTGAGCTCTGCGGCGGTGATGATGCCGGTGTCGGGCTCTGCGACGATGTGGGCCTTGTAGCCGTCGCGGCGCGCAGAGCGGGTCTTGTGTGCGTGGCGGGCCTCGGGGTCCACGGTGGAGATCACCCGGCCCGCGGCTGTGCGGCGCGCGATGCGCCGGCGCCCCGGCACCCTGGGGTCGGCCTCGACGTCTTGGCCGGCCACCGCGGCCAGCAGCGCCGCCGCGTCGGCCTGTTCGTCTGTGAGCTCGAGGCCCGCCGTCTCAGCGAGCACCGCGCAGGCGTCTGTGACCAGCTCGTCTATGAGCCAGGCCCGCTCCCCGGGGTCAGACCAGTCACATGACGGCTTGGCCCCCAGGCCATAGTCGAGCATCAACTCCAGGCCCGCCGTCTCAGCGATCAACCGCCGACAGCGCCGTATCTGCGCGGCGATCATCGTGTAGGTGTCCTGCGTCGCCACCGCGTCATACAGCACCGTGGAGTCCAACGCCCGCCGCCGGCTCCCCGCCAGCGCCCCGCAGGACCCCGCCAGATCCCGCACCGCGTCAAAGACCCGCTGCGGGCGGCCGCTGACGCGCAGCCTGTGCCGCCACAGCGACAACACGCTGTAATGGAACCCCGCATCGTCCACCGACAGGCCCGCAGCGGCCTTCCAGCGCAGATCACACCGCAGCCGCTCAACAGCCTCACGGTCAGAGCACCCCTCCAGCGCCTGCAACACCAGCACCGTCGCCACCACCGAACCCGGCACCGACGGCCGGCCCCGACCCCCGAACAAGTCAGCGAACAACCCGTCAGGAAACAGCCTCAGACGGTTCTCGGCCAAGAACCGGTAAACCGACCCCACCCGCACCAGACCCCCGCACAAGCCCAACACGTCCAACAACTCCCGATCCGGCTTCTCAGTACCCTGCATACCTACAATTCTCGCACACCCCCCACACGAACGCGAGCACCCCGAACCGAATTACTCAACAGTCTCCTAGAACGTAACTAGGGAGAGCGGCCCCGAAGGGTCGGCTCTCCCCGTGTAGACGGTGGACATGGATCCTGACAACCACCGTAGCGGGATGGGCGCGTTGGACGTGCCCATCGGGAATGGCGCGGCTGCTCGACTACTTCACACTGCACACGGACTCGCAGCAGCTCTCGAAACCGTGACGGTACTGCAGGAGACCATTGAGACTGTCAACCTGCTCCGCGGCGGCCACCTTCGCGAACGGACCGTCACCGGACTCGTGACAACGGCTCAAGGCAGCGCCAGCCCCAACCGCAGTGTGGACTCCCCGGCAGTCCGCTCAGCCCTCACCGCCCTGCTCCGCTCGCTCCGGCGGGCACCTGAGAAGCGCTGTCCACCATTCTTCCCAGCAGCGGCTTCCGCTAGCCTCACAGCGTGAAGATCTTCGTCGAGGTACCGAACCACGGTCCCTGCGATCCGCCGTGTTGGATTTCGCCAGCCCGATGCTGTTAGTCGACGGGGACAAGCCTGCCCGAGACTCCGAGTCGGGTTCCTCGGTCTTGGAGGGACACACTCGTAGTGGTCGGAGATACTCCACAGATAGCGGAACCGGTTCGCTCCGTCTAGGGCTGCTGACTACCTTCAGCGTATCCCTGACCAGTAAATCAGCGCTGACTTCACGAATCTTGAGACGGCAATAAGCTAATGACTACTGGAAACAACCCAAGCAAGTCGGGTCACAGCAGCGAAGAAGTAGCGCGCGAACTTGCGGGCAAGCTCGCTTCGCGGGCACGCCATGTTTGTGTCCTCCTCGGTGCTGGTGCGAGCTGTGCCGCCGACTTACCAGCGCTCGCCGAACTGGAGAAACGAGTCATCAAAGCACTCAAGGGGAAGGACAAACAGAAGGCACGGACGTTGTTTGTGGATAGGAATCTCGAGGAAGCGATCAGTCGACTCCGCCGACTCGAATCATTGCTCGAGGACGGTGAGGAGCTTTCTGGCCTCTCGGGTGAGGACGCTCGCGAACTAGGGCAGAAGATTTGCGGCGCTATCGTGCACGCCGTAGATTCTTCCGATGCAAGCCTTGACGCATTCGTCAAGCTTGCATCTTGGGCAGCTCGGATGGAATCTCAGAGGCCCATTGAGTTGTTTACGGTAAACTATGACCTTCTGATTGAACGGGGCCTTGAACGAAGATCTGTACCCTACTTCGACGGATTCGTCGGCGGCGTTGAGGCACCGTTCGCACCAGAACTAGTCGAACCGAGAGATTCACCGTCCTCTCTATCGGTACCGAGTGGCTTCGTGCGGCTATGGAAATTACATGGATCGACAAACTGGAGGGTACACGAGATTGAAGGAACGCGAACCACGGTGAGAGTTGCAGATTCATCAGCGGCAGGTCCAGCAGCGATCTATCCATCAGACGAAAAGTACGACGAGGCACGTCGAGTGCCCTTCGTTGTGCTAATGGATCGATTTCGTCGGGCCCTCGTAGAGCCGGAGACTATTACGCTCACCACCGGATACTCCTTCGGAGATGACCATCTAAACGAAATGCTGTTCGACGCAGCCCGCCGCCATCCTAGAAGCGAAGTAGTCGCTCTCTGTTTTTCACAAATTCCTGATCTACTCGCCGAGGAAGCTACATCAACCAGTAATCTTGTGGTCCTAGCCCCTACCGAAGCGATCGTCGCCGGCCATCGGGCTGCCTGGAACTCTGATAGTGAATTGCCAGGGGTGTTCGAAGGCGGTTTGTTCTTGCTCGGAGACTTCAGGAAGCTAGCAGAGTTTCTCTCAAGGCAGACCAGCCAAGCTGATGACTGAACGGGAGCCGACGTGCATAGGCCACGTCCGTCACGTTAAGGGTGCCATCGTGACCGTCGAACTCGACGCAGCATTGGCCGGCGTTGCACCCATATGGCGTGGGCGCCTTGTCCCTGTCGGGCAGGTCGGCGCGCTGGTTCGAATCCCTCAGGGGCCCGTCAACCTCATCGCGTCCGTTGTCCTTGTAGGCATCTCAGACCCCGCCCAGCCACCAGCACCAACACAAACCCCCACGCAGGGGAACCGATGGCTCCAGGTTCAACTCCTCGGTGAAGTCGATGGATTGGGGAAGTTCCACCGAGGCGTAAGCGCGTACCCAGGCCTAGACGACCCCGTCCACTTCGCGACACGTCACGAATTGACGGCCATCTACCCGAGTGCAGATGAAGACCACATTAGTATCGGACTGCTCTCGTCTGCTCCTGATCTTCCTCTTTGCTTGAACGCTGCAAAGTTAGTGACACGCCACGCCGCCGTCGTAGGTTCGACCGGTTCTGGCAAGACAAGTGCCGTTGCTTCTATGTTGAAGAGCTTCGCCATCGGCGGATGGGACTCAGCAAATATCGTAGTCGTCGATCCCCATGGTGAATATTCAGCAGCTCTGGCAACCGAGGCCTCAACTCGCTCGGTATTGGACCAAGATGATCCCCTACGTGTTCCCTTCTGGGCACTTCCGGCAATCGACATCCTTAGAATCCTGTGTGCTACTGAATCAAAGACCGTTGCTGATCGCTTCGCGGAACTTGTACAAGATGAACGTAGAGTTTTCGCCGAAGCCTCCGATTGGCTTGAGTTGGAATCCGCGTCTATAACGGCGGATACACCGGTGCCGTTCAACTTACGACGAGTATGGCATGAACTTGACTTTGACAATCGCCAGACAGTCACCAGTAAGACTGACGGTGAGCCGTGTATCGAAACTAGAGGTGATATCGGAACGTTGACGCCGACGACATTTACACGCTATGAACAAGGAAATATTGCGCCATTCAAAGCCACGACATACGGACACTATACCCCAGTACCAGAACGCTTACGACTTCGACTTCTCGATCGTAGATTTCGGTTTTTTCTGGAAGAGCCGGACCCCGCGGATCCCGATCCTTTGCCCGACATCGTCTCTGACTGGCTCGGAGTCGATAAGCCGATCTCGGTTCTCGACTTTAGCGGCGTTCCTCGTGACGTGGCTGATGTCGCTATTGGTGTCGTTCTCCAACTTCTATTCGAAATTGCTACTCGAGGCACGCGAAACGACGGAATCGGGCGCCACCGTCCGGTGCTGGTGGTGCTCGAAGAGGCTCACCGATACCTCGGACCTCAATCGAAGGCGGAACTGGCCCAGCAGGCCGCTAACCAGATCGCCCGTGAGGGACGCAAGTACGGCATTGGATTGATGATAGTGACACAGCGACCTTCGGAACTGCCCGAGACGGCCTTAGCTCAGGTCGGCACCATCGTAGCTCTAAGGCTCACCAATGGCTCCGATCAAGCGATCGTCCGAAGTGCCCTCCCCGACGAGGTCTCAGGACTGTCCAATATCCTGCCGTCCCTACGGACCGGGGAAGCAATGATCTCGGGGGAGTCTGTAGCACTTCCTACGCGAGTGCTACTGAGGCGGCCGAGTCCACCGCCCCGGGCCGAAGACCCAGTGTTGGATAGTTGGCGTTCGGCACCAGGGATGCCCAACGATGTGAAAGCCAGCGTCAAGCGTTGGCGTAGTGGCACAGTCGATAGGGGAGCAAGTTGATCGATTGGATCGAAGTAGCAGATTCGTCTAGGGTGACCGCCATCGCCTACGATCAGGATGGTGAGCGTATCCTGGTCCGTTTTCCGAACGGGCGTGAATGGCAGTACTTGAGATGTCCGCCGGTTGTCTGGGATGAGTTTTCTACCCACACGATATCGAAGGGTCGCTTTATCAGAGAACGGCTGGATCATCACGAGCACGGTCCCTTCAGTGAGTAATGGTACCGCCGAATCTACCGAAAATGATAGATCGACCCTGCGGGTCTACATGGGATTGAGGGTCGCTGGCACGGGTTGAGTGGTCACGTTACTAGAATGCTGCGGGCTTCGAAGCGGTCGGGCCAGTAGCCGTGGACGCTGCCTCGTAGGACTTGTAGGACGTTGTTGCTGCCCTTGATGCGGTAGTTTGAGGCTCGGCTGACGTGGTGCCAAGCGAGGATCTCGTCTGATTGGGCGATGATGGTGTCGACGATGTCGTGGTACTCGGGCCGCTCGCCGATCTTGTACAGATCACAGAAGCGTCCCTGGACATCAAGGGCGCATTCGCGGTCCTCGGCGAGGTAAAGGCCGCGGAGCTGAAGGGGATCCGTTTGTGAGTCCAAGCGTCATGGGTGTGTTGGTTGGTGTTGGTGTGCCCAGTGGGCAGCGTAGACGACAAGGGTGAGCCCGCGGAGGACCATCTGATGACGTGGAAGAGATCCAGCACACGGCGGGCCTGGCCAGTACGATCACGCTAAACGGCACCACAGTCAGCGATCGTGGTACGGCGTCGGTATCGCGGCACTGGCTATGTCTTCGTGTTCTGCGTAACCGTGCCGAGCCAGATGGTCTTGCCGATGGTGGCGAGCACGGTCCGTCGCTGCTGGTACGCGGGTAATAGGCGGGCGACGGTGGACCAGAACTCGGGGGTGTGATTGGTTTCTTGGAGGTGGGCTAGTTCGTGGACTAGGACGTAGTCGATGAGGCTTGGCGGGAGTTGGAGGGTGGCCCAATGGAGGTTGATTCGCTGGGGACCCGCCGCGGGGCGGGCTGAGCCCCAGCGATAGCCGAGATCGCGTACCTCTACCTCGACAGCTTCTTCGCCTAGGCGGGCTGACCAGGGGCGGATGCGGTGGCGGAGCCACTGGCCTCCGACCTTCGTGTACCAGCGGCGCATTGCCGCCGCTCCCCTGTCGGCTTCTTGGGCGGGGAGGTGGAAGCGGCCTCGTTCTAGGCGGACGCCTTGCTTGGCTCCGGCGTCTGTTGTGAGGGTCAGGCGGTAGCTGCGGCCTAGGTAGGCGAAGCCTTCGCCCTCTACGAACTGCTTCACTATTGGGGGGCCGGTGAGGGCGTCCTTCTCGGCGAGCTTGCGGTAGACCCATGGGCGCTTGGCGGTCACGAACTGCTGGGCCCGCTCGATGGTCGCTGTTGGTGGGGCCTTGAGGACTAGGGAGGCGTCGCGCTCTACGACGATCTCGATGGTCTTGCGGTCGCTGGGCGGTGCTACCGCTAGCACCAGGTCGCCGACTACTAGCACCGGGAGATCGTGGAGCGGAGTGGCGGCACTGTCGGGGGCGGGGGCGTTGGCCGAGACGATGGTGGCGCTCGATGGGGTTGTGGCCGATGCGATTGTGGAACTCCTCGTGGCGACTGCGGCGGAGGCATCTGGCGGGGCCGTGGTGAGAGGGGTCATTGGAGGCGGTGCTGGTTGGCTTTGGCTAGGGCTACTAGCTCTACCGCCAGCTCATCGAGGCTGTCGAACTTGAACAGGTCGCTCTCGTCTAGGGAGCGCTTGATGGTCTTGCGCAACTCGTCTTGCTTGGTGGCGTTGTCCCAGAAGCCGACGATGCTGATGATGCGGCGGATCTGGGCTACCAGCTCTCTCGCGAAGTCGATGAGTTTGTCGGGGGCTTCGGGGCTGGAGCTGGTGACCTCATTGGCCATCTGGTCGTGGAAGGGCAGCTCGGTGGCTGGGTCCAGGCCGGTGTGGTCTTCGTCGGCGCGGCCGGCGTTGATGTCGGCGATCAGCTCCTCGAACTCGAGGGCCATCTGCTCCCAGCGTTCCTTGAGGCGGTCGAGGATGTCGTCGATTCTCTGCGAGAGCCTCTCGTAGTAGGCGGGGTCTTCGTGGAGGTGCTCGCGGATGTGGTGGCGCACGGCGTGCTCCATCTCCGACGCCTTGGCCCGAGCCGAGCCGATCTGGCCGGTGCTGTTGCGGAACTCGGGGTCTGTGATCCTTGCCGGTGGGATCTTCTGGCTCAGGTCGAGTGCCGTGATGTGCTGGTCGATGAGCCGGCGGATCTTCTCCTTGTACTTGTGCGGGTCGAAGTCGCCGTCGGGCGTGTCGCGGTAGCGGCGGCGGGTCCGGATCTGGATCTCGGTGAAGAGGGTGACGTCGCTCGCGAACGGCAGCGCCTGGGGTCGGGGCAGCACCGTGTCGAAGGTGTTGAGGAAGGCCCGCAGCGCAACGTCGAACTCGGCTCGGAGCCGCTCGCCGGCCAGCAGCTGGACGCAGGCCTCCACGGCATCGCTGGTCGCCGCGGGTTCTGCGCCGCGCTGCACGAAGAGCTGGCGGACCCGCCGGCACTGCGGCTCCAGCCGCTCGATCTCGGCGGTGAGCGGGCGCAGCGCCCCGTCCACGTCGGGGTCGATCGCGCCGTCGGCGTTGGCGTACACCGCGAGGGCCTCCGACAGCTGCGACGACACGCCGTAGTAGTCCACGACCAGCCCGTAGGTCTTCTTCTGCGCGGTGCGGTTGACTCGGGCAACGGCCTGGAGCAGTTCGGCTTGCTGGATCAGGCGGTCGAGGTAGATCACCTGAGCCTGGGGCACGTCGAACCCGGTGAGCAGCATCGACTTCACGATCAGCAGCCCGAGCGGGTCGCGGCCCTCGCCGGCGGGCCCGAGCGGCAGCTTGAAGCGGTCGATGCGCTGCTGTTGGGCCGCCTTGTCGGTCCATTCGGCGTAGTGCGGCGCGTCGTTGTGGTCTGCGGAGATCACCGGCGCGAAGTCGAGACTGCGGATCAGCTCGATCTGGCCGGCGGCGGCGCGCAGGAACGACTCGTCGGCGTCCAGCGGGTCGCCGGGCCGGTCGGGCACGTCGGATTGCCGCTGCTCGATCTCGGCGACCAACTCGTCACGGGCCGCCAACAAGGCACGGCGGTAGCGCAGGCAGGCCTCGCGGCTGGTGGCCACGACCATCCCCTTGAAGCCGTCGGGCATCACCGTGGCGATGTAGTGGCGCAGGATGTCCTTGGCCTTCGCTGCGATCAGCTCGGGCGCTTCGAGCACCTGCGCGGCGGTGGCGTACCGGTGCTGAAGGGTCTTGCGCTGGTCGTCGCTGAGGTCGCGGAACCACCGGTAGAAGAGGCCGTCCAACCTCGACGCGCCCCGCACGGCGGCGTCGGTGGTGCGGCCCTCGTAGAAGATCGGCACCGTCGAGCCGTCGGCCTCGGACTCGGCCAGCGTGTAGCGGTCGAGGTAGCCGCCGAAGATCTCCAGCGTCTTCTTGCGCTCACCCATGATGATCGGCGTGCCGGTGAACCCGATCCGGGCCGCGTTGGGCAGAGCGGCCATCAGGTTGGCGTGCAGCACCGTCGCCTGGGAGCGGTGGGCCTCATCGACCATCACCAGGATCGAGCCCGACTCGTTCAACGTGTCGAACGTCTCCCCCGGCGCGAGGCTCTCGCCCCCGCCGCCGGCGGTGTCGCGGTACTTCTGGATCATCGCCATCACCACGCCGGGACCCTCCTGGCCGAGCAGGGCCCGCACCTCGGCCCCGCTGCGAGCCACCCGGACGGTCTCGCCCGCGAGCTCGGCGGTGCTGCGGAGCTGCCTCTCCAGGTCGGTGCGGTCGGTGACCAGCACAATCTTGAACCGGCGCAGGTCGGGGTGGCTGCGCATGGCCCGGATCAGGAACACTATGGTGAGGCTCTTGCCCGACCCCTGCGTGTGCCAGATGATCCCGCCCCGGCGGTCGACGTGGCCGTCCATCGGCCGGGTATCGCCCTCGATCAGCCGTCGCAGCGCCTTGTGCACCCCCCGGTACTGCTGGTAGCGGCCCACCACCTTGACCGTGCGGCCCGAGCCGGCCTCCATGAACAGCGTGAAATGCCGCACGATGTCGAGCAGACGCTCCGGGGCCAGCATCCCCGCCGTCAACAACTCCTGCTGGGTGACCGCATCGGCGGGCTTGCCCAGCGACGCAGCCACCTCGCCGATGGTGGACGGAAACGGGTTCTTCCAGGCCAGGTAGTGCTCGGGCAGCGCTGAGAACGTCGCGGCCTCGGCCCGCTCGCCCGTGGTGGCGACGGTGAACTGGTTCGTCCAGAACAACTGCTCCGCGCCCTCGGCGGCCTCGCTGCCGCGCTGGTTGGCGTAGCGGCGGAGCTGATCGATGGCGTCGGTGACGCCGCTGTCGTGGCCGGGCGGTTTGGCCTCGATCACCACCAGCGGGATCCCGTTGACGAACAGCGTCACATCGGGCCGGATGTTCGGCGCCCGCCCCGGCGTGGCGACAGTGAACTGCGACACCGCCAGGAAGTCGTTGGCCTCCCAGTCGTCCCAGTCGATGTAGTCGACGGTCTGATCCCGTCCGCCGTTCCAGCCATCAAGTCCGGCAACCGTGACCCCGCCCAGCAGCAGCTCAGTCGACAGCCGGTTGGCCTCCAGCAGCTTGGCCCCCGCCGGCATCGACCGCAGCTCCGCCACCGCGGCACCGAGCCGGGCCTCGTCGAGCCACGGCGTGCCGTCCGGGCCGCGGTTGATCTTCTTCAGCGCCGCACCGAGCCGCCGCTCAAGGAGCACATCGCGATCCGACGACCGGGCGTCGTCGCCGTCCGCCTGTCGCTCCGACCAGGCCAGCGTCTCCCACCCCAGCGAGAACAGATACCCCAGCAGCGGACGCTCCACGCGCTCCCACTCCGGCCCGGCACTCACTCGTAGACCGCCTTCTCGAAGTCGAGGAACCCGACCAGACGCTCCACGCGCTCCCACTCCGGCCCGGCACTCACTCCGCAACCGTTCTGGTCGGATCCAACATCACGCCGACGAGGAGGCGAGCGCCCCGAGGATGAGCCGCCCGACAGCCCACATCACGGCTGGGCTGGTTGGTCACAATCGGGATCTGCACCGGCCCGAATGGCCCGCCGGCAGCACGCAATGCGCACGGGCGCGGGGCATCCATTTTCGGCATGGAGCGTCGGATGCGGCGACGTTGGGGATGGTTGTCGGGTTGTGATGCGTGCCGTCGGCCTCGTAGTGGCTCAGCTCCTCCGGAGCCTCTTGCCGCAGGACCGCGGTCGGAACCAGATCGGTGAGACTGACCTCACCGCCGGGTCCCTGAGCCAGATATCCCGCCAGCACGAGGCGCCGCCGAATGTTCGCCGTTCGCCTCGCCGACAGGCCGGTGCGCTCGGCGACCTGTCGGGCGAGCTTGCTCGGCGAGGTGTGGCCAGTGCCGACCGCAGCCGCCGCGAGGTACGACTGGGCGGCATCCGACAGTTCGTGCCAGGCGGGAGCACAGATGCTGCGGGCTACCGCTGCCCCGGCGACGGGCAGCGACTGTTCGACGGCTCGCGTGTCGATCGTCCGATCCGGGGCGCCCGCCATCCGCCACATGGTGTGTCCGAGGATCTGAAGCCTGTAGGGGCCGTGGCCGGATTCGCCGACGAAACGGGTGGCGACCCGCAGCGCTTCGGGTGTGATGTCGCCGCCGGCGTCGCGGATCGGGAGACCCATGCCGACCGCGACGTCGGCTTGGTTCAGTGGCTGCATCTCGTAATGCTCGCAGCGCTGCATGAATGTGATCTTGGTGTCGGCGAGCAGCGTGTAGCGCATCTCGAGGAGTCCCGCACCCACGAACGCGAGCGGCAGCCCGGCGCGCCCTGCGATGTGCTGGATGTCGCCTGAGAGTCTGCGGGCCTCCTCGCGGTCGACGGCGTGCAACTCGTCGACAGTCAACAGGACTGAGGTCCCGGCCTGCGCAGCGGCATGGGCGAGAGACGCGAGCGCATCGCCCATGCTGGCTCTCGGACGCTGCGGCTGATAGTCCCCGGCGTGCCATGTGGCCGAGAGCACCCCGAGCCGAAGACCGAACGACTGAAGCCTTGAGCCCTTCTGTGCTCCGGTCGCCGCGCCGATGGCGGGGCTGTCGCCGCGGGTGACCGCTATGGCGTTGACGATGCGCTCCGGCAGCCCCCGGGAACTGCCGTCTGCTGACAGGATCACCCAACCTTGGCGGGCGGCACGGTCTTCGAGTTCGTTGAGCACGACGGTCTTGCCGGAGCCGCGCACTCCCATGAGCAGGCTGGCGTAGCGAGGGTCTCGCGGACCTGCGACCAGGCCGGCGCTCAAGTCTGCCAACAGGTCGTCTCGGCCGACAAGCGAATGAGGCGTGCGCCCGAATCCAGGCGAGAAAGGGTTGGCTTCGGCGGGAGTCGCCATCGCGGCTGCATCCATCGCTCACACGCTACTGCACAAACCACGCGCACAAAGCACAAGATGGTGCACAAAGCCGGATCGGCGCGGCCCTGACGTTCCCAACCATCAAGTCCACGAACCCGATGAGAACAAGTGCTCCAGCAGCGGCCGTTCAACCTACTCCCACTCAGGCCCAGAAGTCACGCCGCCACCGTCCGGACACGGCCCGACAGCAGATCGGCAGCGAGACCGGAACGAAGCTCCCGAAGCTTGTCGAGCTGCTTCTCGCTTGTTTGGATGGCTTCGTCGATCGTGTCGAGGATCTCTGCGATCCGCTGCTGCTCCTCCAGCGGAATGCGGGGAAGCCTGAAGGCGGCAACATCCCGCTCAGTGACTGCAGGGTAGTTGGAGCCCACTTCTCGGCGGATCGCCTGCCCAGTTGCCTCATCAGAGAGCAGGAAGTGACCGAGGAAGCCACCATCTGCAACGCCTGGCCTTGCGCGCGTGACACAGAAGCCCGTCGAAGCCACATAGCCGTGACCGGCGACCCTGGCGTGCGAGCGAAGTCTGGGTCTTACCGTTCCGAACAGAACATCGCCGTCTCGGACAACTCGACGAGCTCGACTTGGAGCGTCAACAAACCGAAACTGCTCCAGCGCCGCCATGTCGATTGATCCATGCGAGACCGACGTGAGATCGATGTACTTGAATGTGTGGTCTGTCGGAGTCTTCGCTCCCAAGGACTCAGGATTCAAATCGGCCAGCTCACCGAGGGTCACGTAGTCGCGAGACTCACTCATACCCGAGCCTCTTGAGGAACCGGTCGAGGCGGGCAACGGCGGCGTCCCGCTCGGTATCCAATTCTCGATAGGCACTTGCGGAGCCACCCTCTCGGACCTTCTCGACAGCAGATCGGCAGCGACCCCTGAGCGAACTCCCTGGTGCGTGGCGATGACGCGTTCGCTTGTTTGGATGGCTTCGTCGATCGTGTCGAGGATCTCTGCGATCCGCCGCTGCTCCTCCAGCGGAATGCGGGGAAGCCTGAAGGCGGCAACATCCCGCGCAGTGACCGCAGGGTAGTTGGAGCCCACTTCTCGGCGGATCGCCTGCCCAGTTGCCTCATCAGAGAGCAGGAAGTGACCGAGGAAGCCACCATCTGCAACGCCTGGCCTTGCGCGCGTGACACAGAAGCCCGTCGAAGCCACATAGCCGTGACCGGCGACCTTGGCGTGCGAGCGAAGTCTGGGTCTTACCGTTCCGAACAGAACATCGCCGTCTCGGACAACTCGACGAGCTCGACTTGGAGCGTCAACAAACCGAAACTGCTCCAGCGCCGCCATGTCGATTGATCCATGCGAGACCGACGTGAGATCGATGTACTTGAATGTATGGTCTGTCGGAGTCTTCGCTCCCAAGGACTCAGGATTCAAATCGGCCAGCTCACCGAGGGTCACGTAGTCGCGAGACTCACTCATACCCGAGCCTCTTGAGGAACCGGTCGAGGCGGGCAACGGCGGCGTCCCGCTCGGCTTCTAGATCCCTCAGGGTGGTGCCGTACTTGTTGACAAGGTTATCGTACCAGGCGAGGGTGCTGCGCTCGATATCAGCGAAGTAGGCGGCTACGAGCTTCTCAATGCGGCTGCGGAGCACGCCGATGACCTCGGCGGGGGCGTCGGCCGTTGGCATAGCGTCGAGAGTCTCGCGGGCTGTGACCAGGAGTGAGGCGTCGATGGCCTTGAGCGTTCTCTTGGCCTTGGTGCGCTCCGATTTCATCTTCTTGATCTCGGCGGGGGCGGGGGCGTCGTCGTCGGGTTCGTCGTCTTCTTCACGTGTGGCTTGAGCGGCCTTGATCTCGGCGTCGAGGCTGGCGAGCGCGGCTGCAAGCTCGGTCCGGGCGGCCAACTGGGGCCCGGCCAGGAGCTTGATGGCGATCTGCTCGGCGGGGTCGGGGGCGTTCTTGTCGTCTTGGCTGGCCTCGGCGGTGGTGAGCCAGGCCTCGATTACTGCCTTCCAGCCCCGGCTGACCGCGGTTTGGAGTTCGTGGACGCTGTCCTCCCACCATGTGGCGGCCATGCCTGCTGCGGTAAAGCGGTCCATGCCCGCTGAAGTCATGTGGGCCGTGAAGTCCTCGACGAGCTGTTGGCGCAGGCCGGCGAGGCTGGTTCGGTCAGGCAGGGCGCGCAGCATCGGTTCGACGGTGTCGGCCCACCATTGGGTCCACGGGCTGGCGGTGGCCCGCTGGGTGACGGCGTAGCTGATGGCGGCGTGCGCGGCTTCTCGTCCCTTGGGGGAGGCGATGTTGTGGCACCAGTCGGTGTAGCCGTCGCCCCGGTCGGTGAACAGGACTTCCAGAGCTTTCAGACCGGCCCGCTCCAGCAGGTCCGCGGCGGCGTCGATCTCCGCTGTGGGCACGCAGCCGTGGAGGTGGGCCCTCACGTCTTGGGGCTCGGGCGGCGGGGAGTTGTCGGCGTAGCGGCGGATGTTGCAGTTGAAGTCGTTGTCGGCCAACTCCTCGACGGTGACGACCCTGGCGAAGCCGTGTACGTCGGCGAAGCTGCGGTAGGCGGCGGTGATCTTCTGCTCGTCGCGGGGGCGCAGGTGGTTCTGGGCCCGGCCCTCGCGGTAGTCGCGGTCGGCGTTGATGAACAGCACCCTGCCACGGCGCTCGGGCGGCTTGGAGCCCCTGGCCCGCAAGATCAGCACGGCGGCGGGGATACCGGTGCCGTAGAACAGGTTCGGGCCCAGACCGACCACCGTGTCGAGCAGGTCGTCCTCGATGATGCGGCGGCGGACAACCCCCTCGGAGCCGCCGCGGAACAGCACGCCGTGGGGCATGACGGTGGCGACGATCCCGTCGGGCTTGAGCACGGCCAGCATGTGCTGCAGGAACATCAGGTCGGCCTTCTTGCCGGCCTCGGGGGTGTAGCCGTAGCGGAACCGCTCGGTGTGGGCCAGCGACGCCCGGTCGTAGTTCTGGCTGAACGGCGGGTTGGTGATCACCCGGTCGAAGCGCCTCAGCTCGCCGCCGCTCGCATGCTCGGGGCTGGTCAGGGTGTCGTTGTTGCGCAGGTCGGCGTCGCGGATGCCGTGCAGCAGCATGTTCATCTTCGAGATCGACCAGGTGGTGCCGTTGTTCTCCTGTCCGGCCAGCACCAGGTCGGAGGGATCGCCACCGTTGTCGGCCACATGGTTGCGGGCGTAGATCAACATGCCGCCCGAGCCCGAGCACGGGTCGTACACGGCCATGCCCTGTTGCGGGTCGACCAGGCGCACCATCAACTGCACCACCGGGCGGGGCGTGTAAAACTCGCCGCCCTTCTTGCCCGCGGAGTCCGCGAAGTCCCGGATCAGGTACTCGTAGGCCGCGCCCAACAGGTCGGGAAACTCGAAGTCCTCGTTGCGCAGCCGGTACTTCGAGAAGTGGTCGATCAGATCGCGCCATTTCTTGTCGGTGACGGAGGTGTTGCCGACGCGCCGGTTGAAGTCGATGTGCTGCAGCACCCCCTCCAGCGACGGGTTGTGCTCCTCCAGCGCGCCCAGGGCCTTATTGAGCCCGTCGCCCACCTGATGGTGCAACTCGTCGCGCAGACAGGACCACCGTGCCCGCTCCGGCACGAAGAACGCGTCCGAGTAGAAGTCGGGATCGTCGGCCCGCCGCTCCGCCTCAGCCTGCGAGCGGCCCCGAGCGACCTGATCCCCGATCACCAGCCGCCGCTCCTCGTCGAACACATCGCTGGCCCGCTTCAAGAACAGGGCCCCGAAGATGTACTCCTTGAACTCAGACGCATCCATCTTCCCCCGCAAGATGTCCGCCGCCGCAAACAGATGCCGCTCAAGCTGCGGAAGCGTCAACACACCCCGAGACTAGATGCCCTGTGCGTCACGCCGTGAGTTAGATGCGAGCTCGACGTCACCGGGCATATCGTCGGAACGCCGGAAGATCTGTGGACCCTCTTCGCCGAGGTGGCCGGCATCGACCGGGACGGGCTGTTCAACTACTACAACGGCTCGGCGCGAGCCGTGGGCATCGTGATCTGCCGCGTCGAGCGGTACGACCCCCGTCAACACCTTCCTAGCAGCCTGGAACGACGAGGCCGGCCCCCTCTACGAAGACGCCGTAGCCGCCACGGCCAAGCGCTACTGCCTGTGATCCTCGACACGGGCTTTCTGATCTCACATCGGCCCCAACATCGGCCGCCACACCAAAGCTGGCAAATTAACTAACGCTCACAAAACGACTAAAGGCCGCAAAGGGATAGAATGGCGGTGCACTCGAGATCTCCAGAAGGGGTCCGACTTGGCTGGCCGCAATCCGTTCTGCCCCACCTTCGGCGCATCGCCACCGGTCATTGCCGGGCGCGACGACATCCTGGACGCCATCAGTGACGCGTTCGCTACCGGGCCGACCCACCCGGACTACACCACTTTGTTCCTCGGCGTCCAGGGCGCCGGCAAGACGGTGATGCTCAACGCTGTCGAAGACTTGGCCCGCGCCCGAGGCTGGCTAGCCGTGTCAGACGACGCCTCGCCCACGGGCCTGCTCGGCCGCCTCGCCCGCGCCGCGGCCCTGCTGCTCGATGAACTGGAAGCAGATCCCGGCAGGCCGATCAGGAGCCTGACCGCCGCCGGATTCGGTGTCGAGTTCGAGCCGGCCACCAGCTCAGAGAGGGCCGGGACCGGGGTCGCCGAAGACCTCCGTAGGGTGTTGTCGGCGCTCGGCGACGCTCTAGCCGACAGAGGCACGGGCCTGATTATCACCCTTGACGAACTGTTGGGTGCCGACATCGACGAGATCCGGCAGTTCGGCTCCGTAATGCAGCATGTCTGCCGACGCGAGCAGCGTCCAATCGCCTTCGTAGCTGCCGCCTTGCCACAGTTCCAGGATGTGCTGGAATCGGACAACGCTGCGACCTTCATGCAGCGGTGCTCGCGCTACGACATAGACCGGCTCGACCCCGACGCGACGCGCCTCGCCATCGCCAAGCCCACCGAGGATCGAGGCGCCAGCATCCAGCCCGAAGCCCTCGACAAGGCTGTGGCCGCGACCTCGGGGTACGCGTTCATGGTCCAGCTCGTCGGGTTCCACAGTTGGGATGCGGCCTCCGAACCGATGTCGGAGATCACGGCGGACAACGTGGCGGTCGGTATCGACAAGGCTCAGAAGCGCATTGGCCGGCTGGTTCTCGCTCCCATGTGGAAGGAACTCTCCGACATGGACCGCACCTTCCTATTCGCCATGGCACAAGACGACGGCGAGTCCAGCCTGGCCGACATCGCAGCCCGCCTGGATGTGGACACCAGCTACGCGAGTGTGTACAGGCGCAGGCTGATACGTGCCGGGATGATCGAGGCCACCAGCCGGGGCCGGATCGACCTGTCCCATTACGTCGCCCGAGACTGGATCCGCTACAAGGTCGCCCAGGACTGGCGCCGCGGCAAGGCTGAGAGCCCGGAGGATCTTCCCTCCGGCTGACTGCCGGAGGCCTCTAGCCCCGGCCCCGCCACCTCAGCCCGTTCGTCGGAGGGGCTCCAGCAGTTCGATGCGGTTGCCGAACGGATCATCGGCGTATGCCCGGGCATACGCCGCCAGCGGCTCGTCGTCACGGACTGGGACCCCGGCCGCCCTCAGGCGCTCGACGAGATAGTCCAGGATCTCCACGACAAGGCGGGATGGGCCTTGCGAGCCGGGCGGAACTCGGCATCTACACCGAGATGGACCTTGACATTGCACCGCCCAGCGCGGTATCGCCCGCGAGCAGCCGGATCAGTACGTGCGTGTCGAGGTGGATCACCGGGAGCGACGGCGGTCATGACCCTCGGGGTCGAGGACCCGCTCAGGCCGGGCTTCCATGTCAAACTCCTCAGGATCGAACACTGGCCCTGTGATGTCGCCGAGGATCTTCAACTCCTGCGCGCACCGCCCGAAGATGGGAACGGACCGCTCAAGTTCAGGCGGGCTGATCCGAGCGATGGGCACCTTGTGCCTCGTCACCACCACCTCCTCGCGCGTCTCGTTCACTTCTCTGAGCACCTGCAGGCAGTTGTCCCTGAACTCCCTCGCCCCGATGGTTCTTGCAGCCGACGGCGCAGCGCTGTCATCCATGCGTCCATTATATGCAGCTATATGCAGCCACAATTGCCTCTGATGGTGCCCAGGGCTGGGGGGCGCCCGCCAGCGCCGACAGCACAATCGGAACCTGTTGGAGATCAGGGCGAGACGGTGAAGAAGCGGCGGCGGTCGGGACCGAATCGGTAGATGCGGAAGTCGCTGTCGAGCGAGACCGCGTCGTGGATCCCGAGCCGCTCCATGACGGCCCAGCTCGTGCGGTCCGACAGTGAGAAGCTCTGGTCCGCGAACGCGGTGGCGACAGCGGCGGCGACCTCGAGGTCGGCCAGTCCCGACACCTCGACTCGGGCGATGCCGCCGCGGATGGCGTTGACTAGCATCTCCGCCGAACGGAAACTGTGGCGATAGCGCATGACCGTCCACGTCTCGTGCAGCACATGGTCGCTGGTGACGAGACGGCCTCGACGATCGCTCACAGCGGCCGCTACTCGCTCGTGGGACGCCTCCGCTCTGTCGGCCAACGACACCCAGGCCGAGGTGTCGACGTAGGAATAGTCCACGCCCTAGCCGCGCCTGTCGGCGAGCAGCCCGTCGGCCGCCTCGGCGAGGACTCGCTTGCCGTCGCGGGCCATGTCGAACGGCGTCCCGGCAACCATCCCGCAGATCGAGTCGATGTCGCCCTGCGGCGCCAGCGTGTCGAGCTCCCTCTCGAAGAGGCGGCGGGCGAACTCCGCGAAGCTGATGCCAAGCTCCGCGGCGCGCTGCTTGGCCCTGGCGTGCATGTGGTCAGGAAGCGTAATGATTGCCCTCATAGAGTGATATCATAGCATCATCATGGGCGCCGTGCCCGCCCCTCGCTCACGTCCTCGGCCCGCCACGCCAGCGGCTCGCCGTGCTCAGACATGATCGGCCGCCTCACCCTCGACGGCACCGACCACGACACCACATAGGGCCCATTGGGCCGCACCCTCACGCTCACGCCCCAGCCTCCACCTGGGCGCGAGCTGGCCTGGTGCCCATTGGGCCGCACCCTCACGCACACGCCCACCCAGGCATCGTCCTCGTCCGACCAGAGGGCGCTGCACTCGTAGCGGGCATCGTCCACTGGGGGTGTCGTTGAAGCAGCCCAGGGCGGTGCCGACAGTCTAGACGGGTCTCTGGAACACGGCCCATGCGTCCTCGTCGTCGAGAATCTGTTTGGCGACTTCGAACGCCTTGTCCTCGTCGGGCTCCGCACGCGCCGCGGCGACCGCCTCCTCGAAGCGAGGATGCGGGATAGCCACCTGCTCCTCGCCCGCCCCCACGGTCCGCCGCGACTGGCGGACGGCGAGGTTGGCCAGCTCGATGGGTGCTGACTCCGGGGTGGTGTGGATCGGCACCCCAATGAACCGGTCCCTCTCCAGTTCCAGGAGCCGGAGGATGTCGGGCCGAGCCATCAACGCCAGATCGTGCTCGGTGCACCCCGGTGCAGGCGAGAGCACCAAGGTGCCGTCGTTCTTCTCAGTGACCATGTACCGATCGTGCTCGGGCCGGCCCAATCCGTCGAGAGCCACCCGCCGCTCGTCGTCCAGCTCAACGAGCCGCGCCGTCGAAGCGCCGTCGCGTTCGAACCTCGCCGTCGGAGTGCTCTCCTGCTGCATCGAACAAGCAACCCCCCACTTGCCTAGGGCGTGAACCTGCGTCGGTGAATGCTAGCAGCACCGGCCGCTGCACAACCCTCCGCGCCCTCAATCTATATCAGTATAGATTGATTATATATGACACATCTCATCTATAGCTCTGAGGCATTGGAGATGCTATCCAGGCTCCGCGTCGATCCACGTAGAGCGCAGCTCCTCGATCGAATCACAGAGCTTCTCGAGATGCTCGAAGCGAACCCCGCGGAACGACGCGTCCGCGCCCGCCGCTATCAGCCCCAAGGCGTCTGGGGGATCCCCGTGCACGGCTCGGGAGAGGTCTGGCTGATCCTGTGGCGCGATGGCACCGGCGAGATCCGAGTGCCCTGCATCGGCCCCGACATGCTCCGCTGATAGTGGTATCTGATCAGGTACCATTGAGTCCGTGGACGCGGCGGCGGTGATCAGGGAGGCTCGAAACAGAGCGGGGATGTCGCTGCGGGAGCTTGCCGAGCGCGCCGGCACGTCCCACTCGGCCATCTCGGCCTACGAGACCGGCCGCAGAACGCCTACGACAACCACCCTCGACCGCATCGCCCGTGCCGCGGGCTTCGCGCTCGACGCCACCCTGCACCGGCGCATCTGCGGCCCAACGACGACCGTGGCGCCGAGCTCGAGGCGGTCCTCGCCCTGGCCGAGGAGTTCCCCGCCGGGCACTCGCCCGACCCGCCCGGCCCGGTCTTCGGGCGCCGACCCGTCGCCACCGGACGATGAGCCCGCACCAACCGGCGATGACCCTGACGGCACCCAGGACTGGGCCGACCTCGAGCGGATGGCCGAGGCCGGCACCCTCGACCTAGAGTCGGTCATCGGTGTGATCACCACCCACCTCGGCGCCGGCGACCCCCGCATCGAGCGCCTCCGACGACTCGGCTGAGGCACTGGGCGTGCAGGCCCTGGTGTTCGGTGTGGAGCCTGAGCCGGTTGAGGCACCGACTGGCGGTGCTGCCTCGACGGGGAGCCGTCGTTCTGGCCAGGGATCGCGGATTGGCCGGCGGCGGATACCACGCCCACGGATGGTCCGCAGCACCGGCCGCAGGGCGCGCCCGGTTGGGCGGAACTAGGTTGCGCTGGTGCAACCACCCAAACGAAGGAGTAGCACATGCTCGACTACACGGAACTGAAGGACGAGGGCGGGCTCGAGGAGTGGCCCGGCTTCGATGAACTGCCGTTCGCGAAGACCCTGGAAGGCAATCCCATCCAATCGGGCCGCTTCGATGTGGGCGGCTTCGGCACGCGCACGATGGCGGGCGTGTGGGCCTGCACGCCGGGAAGCTTCGCATACACCTATCCCGGTGATGAGATCTGCACCCTGCTCGAAGGCAAGATCCGGCTGGTCGCCGAGGGCGGCGAGGCTCACGAGTACGTCGCGGGCGACACGTTCTACAACAGCAAGGGCGAAGTGTGGAATTGGACGGTCATCGAGCCGGTGCGCAAGATCTTCCACATTCACGATCCGGACTCCGACGAACTCGCGCACTAGCCGGCGCGTCGAGCCGTCCCGATCCTCCTGCGCGTCCCAGCCGCTTTCATCGCGATTGTCGGCGCATATAACAACTATCCGCGACGAGAGCCGTATTTGTCAGGCGCAGAGGTCCATGGCCACTGCGGCGTAGACCTTGGCCCCGGCGACCAGGTCGTCGAGCTCGAAGTTGCCCGTGCCCTGCACTGCGGCCGACCCCCGGGGCGGGCCGAAGGTCAGCGACGGGATCCCGACCGCGTTGAAGATGTTGGTGTCGCGCCACATGGACGTGTGGGCCACCTGCGGAGGCGGCGTCGCGCCGCCCACGAACTCTGCGTAGGCCTGCTCCACCGCGTCGCTCAGCGGCTCGACGCCGGTGCCGACCAAGCCCGCCTTGGCCGTGTAGCACTCCACCTCGGCGGCCGGGTCCACCGTGCGGGCCGCGGCCCGCACCTCATCGACCACCGCGTCCTGGTCGGCCCCCGGGGGCGTTCGCACGTCCATGTACAGCTTGCACACCGGCGACGACCGGTTGGGCCGGTACGGCACCCCGCCGCGAATGGCGCCCACCTGGGCCTTGGGCCGCACCTCGCCCAGCTCAGACATATAGGAGTTGCGGTCCTCGTAGTCGATGCACCACGCCTCCAGGGCGGTGGCCACGGCGGCGCCCTTCACGATGGCGTTGGGATGGTCGGGCAGCTCGGGCCGGCGGATCAGCCTCGGCGTGTACATGTTCCGGCCGCGAAGCGTGACCTTCAGGTACACCGCGCCGCACTCGATCCACGACTTCGACCAGGCCGTGGTCTCGGCCACCAGGGCATAGTCGGCCCGCACCCCGTGGTCGACGAGGTGGCGGGTGCCGAAGCCCTTGCCCTCGTAGCTGAGGCCCTGGTACTCGTCTACGGGCGCCATGCCGGTCTCGCCCGCCACCGAGGTGAGGATCACGTCGCCGCCCAGGCCGGCCCCGGCTTGCTGCAGCGCCTTGGCCATGACCATGAACACCGACATGCAGCCCCGGTCGTTGAGCACGGTGTGGCCGAAGATGCGGTCGCCCTCGCGCCAGGCGCCCACCAGGTTGGGGTCGCTCGACTCCATGAGGTTGGCGTGGTCGGGGCCGCTGATCTCGGTATCGAGGTGGGCGTTGAAGATCAGGCTGGCTGCGCCGGGTCTCGACCCCGGCAGCACAGCCACCACGTTGGAGCGATCGGGCAGGATCTGCTGCTGGCGGGCCGCGATGCCGTGGCGCTCGTACCAGGCACTGACCGCGTCGGCGACCGGCTGCTCATGGCCGCAGGGCCCGTAAGTGTTGCCCAGCTCCAGGCACGTCTCGGCCAGCAGCTCCCGGTCCGCTTCGATCAGCTCGAAGACTCTGTCTCGCAATGCGGCATCCACTCCGGTCATGGCGTCTCCTTGTCGGCTGCGGCGCTCGATTCCCGCGACTGTGCTGCCCATCGCCGCGGCGCGCCAACACCGACGGGCTGCCCGCGAGCTCCGTCGGCCACGGCCGGAGCCCGTCGCTCACGTCCACAGTGTCGGCGCCGAGGCCGGGAGGATCGGCCAGCCGAGCCGAGCCGAGCCGCTACGGTTCAGCCCCGATGACGGGACCGCTGGAAGGGATCCGGGTTGTCGAGCTCGGCGTGTGGGTGGCCGGGCCGGCGGCGGGCGGGATCTTGGCCGACTGGGGCGCCGACGTGGTGAAGGTGGAGCCCATCGGCGGTGATCCGGGGCGCCTGTTCCAGTTCATACTGGGCGGGGACATGCCCACCAACCCGGTGTTCGACATGGACAATCGGGGCAAGCGCAGCATCGCCATGGACCTCACCACCGGCGACGGTCGGGCCGTCATCGACGAGCTGCTCGCCCAAGCCGACGTGTTCGTCACCAACGTCCGCCTCGGAGGGCTCGAGCGCTTGGGCCTCGACCACTCGTCGGTGACGGCCCGCCATCGCCAGCTCGTTTACGCCGCCGTCACCGGCTACGGGATGGAGGGCGCCGAGGCTGACAGCGGCGCGTTCGATGTGGCCGGGTTCTGGGCCCGCTCGGGCATAGCCCACCTGCTGACCCCCGACGGCGGCGATCCGCCGTTCCAGCGGGGCGGCATGGGGGACCACAGCACCGCGCTGGCCACTGCGGCCGGGGTGTGCGCCGCGCTCGTCGCTCGGCAGCGCACCGGCGAGGGCCAGCTCGTGAGCACGTCGCTGCTGCGCCAGGGCGCCTACACAATCAGCTTCGACCTGTCGATCACCCTTGGCTGGGGACTCACTCTGAACATCGGTCGCCGCGACACGATGGGCAACCCGGCCATGAACAACTACACGGACGGCGACGGGCGACGGTTCTGGCTCGTGGGACTCGAGCCGGCGCGGCACTGGGAGCCGCTGGCCCGGGTGGTGGGAAGGCCCGAGTGGATCGACGACGAGCGCTACGCCACGCCCCGGGCCCGGCGCCACAACGCGACCGAGCTGGTGGACGAGCTCGATGAGGTCTTCGCCACCAGGTCTCTCGACGAGTGGTCGGAGGCTTTCGCAGCCGAGCCCGAGCTGTTCTGGGCGCCGATCCAGTCACCCGACGAACTGCTGGCCGACCCGCAGTTCGCGGCAGCCGGCGGATTGGTGGAGGTGCCCGACGGGGCGACCACGTCGACGATGGTCGCCACCCCGGTCGACTTCTCGGACACGGCCTGGGCTCCGACGGGCATGGCGCCCCGCCTCGGAGAGCACAGCGACGAGATCCTGCGCTCGCTGGGTCGCAGCGAAACCGAGATCGAGGCCTTGGCAGCTGCAGGCGTGGTCGGCTGCGACGATCAGGGCTGACCGGCGCGCTCAGCATGGCAGGACGGCGCAGAGCCAGGGATTGGCAGCCAGGTCGAGCGCAGCCCTCGATATGCGTCTTCAGCCGCGACGTCAGTTGCTGATATCGGCCACCCGGCGGGCTCTCAGGGTGCACAGCGACCACTGCACCCGTACCACGCCGTCGGTGATCACCACGGCCACTCCGGGGAACTCACCCGCCGCGACGGCCTCCACCGCCGAGTCGCACACCGAGCCGAGCGAGGCGTCCATCACCACCAGGTCGGCGACAGCCCCCACCGCGACCATGTTGCCGTCGGATCCGAAGGCCCTGGCGCCGTGGCCCGAGGCAGCAGCTCGCCGCCTACCGCACAGTGTCGATCAAATACAAGAAGCCATCGGGCGAGCTGCCGCCTGCAACACCGCCGACGCGGCGACCGGGCATGGCGCCGGACCTGGCATCCTTTACACTGCCACCACATGACACCCCCGCCTCCTGCATCCTCCAATTCGAGTTCCGGCGCCCCGACTGTGGCTCTGACCATGGACGGAGTCATCGCGAACTGGGTCAAAGGCCTTCGAGCCCACGTCGCCGCCCGCCACGCGGTAGCCGACCGGCAGCTGCCTCTGAACGTCTCGTGGGACCTGTCGGAATGGGCCGTCGCCGATCCGGCCGCGGCCATCCGCGAGTTCTTGCTGTCGCCCATGTCGGGGCGGCTCAAGCTCGTCGAGGGCGTAGAGGCCGGAGTCGCCAGGCTGCAGTCGGCAGGCTTCAGGGTCGTCGCAGTCACCAGGCGAGACCACATGGTGGGCGACGCTCCCGACGACCAGGACCGGACCCGCGATATCGCCCGTCAGTGGTTCGCGGGCCAACCGCAACTGGGCATCGGCGGCGGCGACGTCGTGTTCACCGACGACCCGGTGGCGGTGGACGCCGACGTCTGGGTGGACGACGCACCCCGCCGGATACGGCGGCTGGCCGAGGCCGAAAAGCCGGTATGGCTGCTGCCCCAGCCGTGGAACCGCTCGGTTATGCAGCACCAGGGCGTGAACGTGCTGTTCGACGGCTGGGACTCGGTGGACGACCTGATCGCCGCGCACTCGGCCTGACTCAAGGGCCGAGCGGCGCGTCCTGCCGGCGCGCCCGCATCGCCGAACCCGAAGCACAGCCGGACGGCCCCGCTTCGCGCCCGCGGCGTGATGTCACACCCTTGTCGCATGCTCTCGGGCGAGCGCTGAACGCTCTCCTCGCAGCCCGGGACGACGGGCCGCCTGAAGCCCTCAAGGCGAAAGGCCCCGTCCCATGCACGGCAACCACCGATCCCTCCCCTTCTTCTCCAGACTTGACGACGGCCGAGTCGTTGAGCGCGAGCGCCCCGGAAGCACGGCGCTGGTGGCGGGCAGCGCGCAGGCGCATCCGAAGGGCGCAGACACGCTCTTGCTGGATCTTGCCTCGCACGCGCTCAACGGGCCGCCCGGCGACACAATCCTGGTCGGAGCCGGTGGGGCCAGAACCACCATCGAGTCGCCCTCCGGCGGCGGACTCGGCCTGATCGGCCTGCGGTGTCCGCCCGGGACCGCCGCAGTGGCGTCCAGCGTGCAATGCCAGACTCTGTGGCCCGACGACCGCAGGCGGGGCGGCGCGCTCGCATGGTCCGTCGATCGGCACGGAGGTTCGCTGGCGCTGTTTCGCGACCGGACGCCAGAGAGCGCAGAGATCCTCTCCACCGTGGCGGGAACGCTGCTCGACACGGCGCGCCTGGCTCTGGGCCTGCCCACACCGCCGTGCCTGTCGCCCACCGTCTGGTTCCCCGACGGCGTGTTCCTGCACCGGTTGGCAGGACTGCTCCGGCGTCGAGGGGGGCCGTGCACCCGGCGGCGCCTGAGCTGGGAGAGCCTGTCGGTGCTCTATCCCCTGAACGACACCGGCGAGCCGCTGTCACCCCGTCTGACGCGCTGGCTGAGACAGCACTTCCACACCGTCAACACGTGGTCGTCGCTGCGCGGCGGCGTCGCCGGACTGCCCCCGGAGGCGCCGGCGATCCTGCCCGGCTTGACCCCTCAGGTTGCGGGCTGGCTCGACGACGGCGCCTTCGCCCGCTGGGTGCTGAGCCGCGTCTCGGACGTTCCCAGCACCATCGAATGGCTGAGCGGCCACCTCAACGGACCCTTGGCGGACCATCTGGCCATCGCGCTGGGCGATGTTCCTGGCCCCTCCCCGGCGACGCCTGACACCCCGGCGCGAGCGTGAGCGAGTCGCTGGAAGCAGCCTTGCCGCAGTTTGCGGGGACGCGAGCCGCCGTAGAGGGCGCCGTTATGCTGCCCGGTCGTGAGCGGGGCGAAACCGACCGGCGGATCCATCGCCCGGCGCCGCCTATTGCTCGCCCTCGGTTTCGGGGTCACGAACGTGGCCGTGCTCCGCCGGCTCGGCTCGGGCGCGGATTCGCCGGCTGACCCGCAGGACGGGACCGCCGATCCCTCGACCGCCTCGACCAGCCCAACACCGGCAGAGACCGCCTCGGCGCCGCCCGCGGTCGTCGCAGAGCCGGCGCCGCCGGACCATCCGCCGGATATACCGGTGCTGGACGAGTCGGCCTCACGCGGGCCCGACCACGTCTTCGACCTGGCCATCGTCGGCGGCCGCGTGATCGACCCGGCTTCCGGCTTCGACTTCGTGGCGAGCATCGGCGTCAGCGGCTCGACGGTCGCTGCCATCGCGGCCGGTCCCGACGCGGCTCCGCTCCAGGCGTCGACCACCATCGACGCCACCGGTCTGGTGGTGTCGCCCGGGTTCATCGACATCCTGTCGTACAGCCCCAACGGCTACGGCGAGTGGTTCAAGCTGGCCGACGGCGTGACCGCGAACCTGGGGATGCACGGCCTCGACAACCGCGCCGACCGCTGGTTCGCGGCCCATCCCGACGGAAGCTCCCCGGTGCACTTCGGCGGCGCCTACGACAACGCCTTCCTCCGCTGGACCCACGGCCTGGAGCCCTACGACGCCGCCGCCTCCGGCACCGCGGAGGCCATCCTCGAGGACGCCCGCGCCGACCTTCGCAACGGGTTCATCGGGCTGCACATGCAGCCCGAGTACACCCCCGGCACCACTGCGGACGACCTGCTCGCCCACGCCGCGCTGGCCGCGGAGCACGGGGTTCCCCTGTGCGTCCACGCCCGCTACTCCGACAACCTCCCGCCGGGCACCAACCTTCAAGCCATCAGCGAGCTTGTGCGGGCCGCCCGCGAGACCGGGGCCCACATCCATGTCGAGCACATCAACTCCACCGGCGGCACCGGAGTGATGGAGGAGGCACTGGGACGCATCAGCGACGCGGCCGGCGAGGGGCTGGCCATGACCGCCTGCGTCTACCCCTACGAGTTCTGGGCCACATACCTCAAGTCGGCTCGCTACGAGAACTGGCAGGAGAAGTACGGCATCGGCTACGGAGACCTGCAGGTGGCGGGAACGTCGGAGAGGCTGACCGAGCAGACCTTCGACGCGGCCTACGCCGACAACAGCCTCACGGCTGCGTTCGCCATGTCGCCCACCGACGTGGAGCTCCCCTTGCGGGCCGACTTCGTGATGGTCGGCAGCGACGCCATCCTGGACCGGTCCCACAACAACCATCCCCGGTCCACCGGGTGCTTCAGCCGGGTGCTGGGCCGCTATGTGCGCGAGCGCTCAGTCCTCGACCTGCCCACCGCCATATCGAAGATGACGATCCAGCCTGCCCGCCTGCTCGAGCGCCGTTGCCCCGGACTCCGCAGGAAGGGCCGTCTAGGCATTGGCGCCGACGCCGACATCACCGTGTTCGACCCGGCCACCGTCGCCGACCGTTCCACGATCGAGAATCCGGCCCAGGAGTCCACCGGCATCCGATGGGTGGTGGTCGAGGGCCGGGTGGTCCGATCGCCCGACGGCTCAACCGGCGAGGCGCCCAACGGTCGGGGCCTCCGGTCCGACATCGGCGCGGTTTGACGCTGGTCGTGTCGGCATGAGACCGCGGCCCCCGCTGGAGCGAGGCGTGGCCTGGGCGCTGTTCGCCCTGATCGTGGCCGGCGCGGCTGCATCGATCGCCCTCGACCGCGGGCCCTCCGGCGGCGCCGCGCCATCGGGCTCGGCCGAGACCGCCACCGACGGCGCTCCTCCGGCGGCGCCGGCCGCGGCCGACGCGACCGCCGCGGCGCCACCGGAGGGCCCGCGGACCTTCACGATCGCCGCCACCGGCGACCTGCTCATCCACGAAGCCGTGGCGGACGCCGCCAGGAAGGCCGACGGCTGGGACTTCTCGCCGATGTTCGCGCACGTGGCGCCCATCCTCAGAGCCGCCGATCTGGCGGTGTGCCACATGGAGACGCCGATGTCGCCCAACAACGCCCGGCTGTCGTACTTCCCGGCGTTCATCGTGCCCAGAGAGCTGGCCGCGGCCATCGCTTACGCCGGCTACGACACCTGCTCGCTGGCCTCCAACCACGCCACCGACGCGGGGCGCGAAGGCATCGTGGGCACGATCGCCGCCCTTGACCGGGCCGAGGTGGCCCACGCCGGCATGGCCCTCTCTGTAGAGGACCGCGGCCGGGTCACGCTGGTCGAAGCGGGCGACGCGATCGTCGCGCACCTGTCTTACGCCTATGGCTTCAACAACGGGGAGTTGCCCACCGACGAGGCCTACCTCTCCAACGTGATCGACGAGGCGGCGATCCTCGACGAGGCGAGGCGGGCGCGCCGGGAGGGAGCCGACTTCGTTGTGCTCTCGATGCACTGGGGCAAGAACTACGACGCGGCCCCCGACGAGCAGCAGACCGGCGTGGGTCCCCGCATGCTGGCCTCCCCCGACATCGACCTGATCCTCGGCCACCACGCCCACGTCGTGCAGCCGGTGACCCAGATCGGCGGCGAGTTCATGGTGTACGGGCTGGGTAACTTCCTGTCGAACCAGTCCGCCGAGAGCTGCGACGAGTGCCCGGTCGCCACCCAGGACGGAGTGATCGTGCATATCGCCGTCACCGAGGACACCGCCGGCGGCCAGTGGCTGGTGAGCGACATCTCCCACACGCCGACCTGGGTCGACCGCTCCACCTACGAGATTGTCGACGTGCTGCGGGGCTCTGGACGCGACCCCGCAGTGCTGGCCGCGTCGGCGCAGCGCACCGCGTCGGCGCTCGAAGCGCTCGGGATCGCGGTCGCCACTCGCTAGCCCCGGGGATTCTCCACCGCCACTCGCTAGCCCCGGGGATTCTCGACCGCCACTCGCTAGCCCCGGGGATTCTCGACCGCCACTCGCTAGCCCCGGGGATTCTCGACCGCCGACGGGCCGCAGCCGCGCCCCTCAGAAGCGGTTCGGCCCATAGCCAAGGCGCTCGGAGAAGCAACGGCCAAAACCGGGTCGGCGGGGGCCTCGGGACGCGCCGAAACCCTGGTCAGCGGCTGTAGAGTTGAAGCGTGAGCTTCAAGGTCGGTGATCGGGTGGTGTACCCGCATCACGGTGCCGCCGAGATTGTGAGGCTCGAGAAGCGCACCTCCTTCGGCCAAGAGCACGACTACCTGGTGTTGCGCATGACCCACGGCGAAATGACCGTGGCCGTGCCCGCCGACAAGGCCGAGGACGTCGGGATGCGCTGGCCTATCAGCACCGAGGACGTGGACGATCTCTTCGAGGTTCTGGCCCGCAGGGATGTCCGCGAGCCGGCCAACTGGTCCCGCCGCTACAAGAACCACCAGGAGAAGCTGAAGTCGGGCGACGTCTACCAAGTGGCTGAAGTGGTGCGCAACTTAGCGCTGCGCGACCGGGCCAAGGGGCTGTCCGCCGGCGAGAAGACGCTCTACAACACGGCCCGAAGCGTGCTGGTGTCGGAGCTGTCGTTCGCGCTGCACGTGAGCGAGGACGAGGCCTCCCGGCGGGTCGACGGCGCCCTGGTCTAGCCGCCGCTGTCGTCGGGCTACCTCAGCGGACGAGTCCGCCCCCGTCGACGATCAGCGACTGGCCGTTGACCATGCCGGCCGCGTCGGAGGCCAGCCAGACGGCCGCCTCGGCAACCTCGTCGGCGGTGAGCATCCGGCCGCCGATGTTGGTGGCCGCGATCATCTTGGCGATCTCGGTGTTGTCGCCGATGAACCGCCGGATCATGGGAGTGTCGGTGGAGCCCGGGAGCACCGCATTGACCCTGATCCCCCGGCGGGCGTACTCCTGCGCGGCCGCCTTGGTGAGGCCCACCACACCGTGCTTGGCCGCGGTGTAGTGGGGCTGGCCCGGCGCGGCCACCACCCCCGCCCCTGAGGACGTGTTGACGATGGCACCGCCGCCGTGGGCGGCCATGTGGCGCAGTTCGTGCTTCATGCACAGGAACACGCTGGTCAAGTTGACGGCGATCATGCGGTCCCAGCGAGCCAGCTCCAGCTGGTGGAACTCAGACATCATGTCGGCGATCCCGGCGTTGTTGAAGGCGATGTCGAGGCGTCCGTGCTGCGAGACGATCCCATCGACCATCGCCTCGACCGCAGCCTCGTCGGTGACGTCGACCTGGAGGGCCGAGGCCTGCGGCTCGGGCGCGGCGGAGTTGATCTCGCTCACCGTGTCGGTCGCGCCCTCGGCGTCAAGGTCGGCAACCACCACGTGGGATGCGCCCTGAGCCGCGAACTGCCGCGCCGCGGCCCGGCCGATCCCGCCCGCGGCGCCGGTCACCAGCACCACCTTTTGATGCGCCAGGCCGCTCACCGCCCCGGCGCGCCGGGGCGAGCCGGCAGGCTCGGAGCGAGCGCGCATGGGAGGTGCCGTATCACGGTTCAACGTGGTGTCTCCCGCTCTTGTTCGCTGCGCTCACGGGCCGCTCGGGCCACGGCCTCGCTCGGCGTGTCGCACATTCCCCGCACTGGTGCCGCCTGCCCGCTCGGCCTCTAGGCGCTCACAGGCGCTCGATGATGGTGACGTTGGCCTGGCCGCCGCCCTCGCACATGGTCTGCAGGCCCCAGCGCCCGCCGGTGCGCTCCAGCTCGTGCAGCAGGGTGGTCATCAGCTTGGCCCCGGTGCAGCCCAGCGGGTGGCCCAGCGCGATGGCCCCGCCGTTGACGTTGACCTTGGAGTGGGGGATGTGGTGCTCGTGCATCCAGGCCATCGGCACCGGCGCGAAGGCCTCGTTGCACTCGAACAGGTCGAAGTCGTCGATGGCCATGCCGGTGCGCTCCAGCGCGTGGGCGGTGGCCGGGATGGGCCCGGTGAGCATGTAGATGGGGTTGTCGCCCCGCACCGACATGTGATGGATGCGGGCCCGGGGCTTCAGCCCGTGCTCGTCGACTGCCCGCTCCGACGCCACCAGCAGGGCCGCCGCCCCGTCACTGAGCTGGCTGGACACCGCCGCGGTGAGCCGCCCGCCCTCGGTGAGCGTCGGCAGCGACTGCATCCTCTCCAGGGAGGTGTTGCGGCGGGGGCCCTCGTCGGTGGTCACCCTGTTGACGGGCTCGATCTCCGCCTCGAAGCGGCCCTCGTCGATGGCCTGGACAGCTCGGCGGTGGCTCTCCAGCGCGTAGGCCTCCATGTCGGCGCGGCTGATGTCCCACTTCTCGGCGATCATCTCCGCCCCCCGGAACTGGGAGACCTCCTGGGTGCCGTATCGCTGCACCCATCCGTGAGAGCCGGTGAACGGATCGCTGTGGCCGAGAGGCTCGCCCGCGGCCAGGGCGGTGCCGATGGGGACCATCGACATGTTCTGGACGCCGCCGGCCACGACCACGTCGTGCACGCCGGACTTGACGGCCATCGCCGCGAAGCTGACCGCCTGCTGGCCCGACCCGCACTGGCGGTCAATGGTCACGCCCGGCACGGCCTCGGGCAGGCCCGCGGCGAGCCAGCAGGTGCGGGCGATGTCGCCCGCGTTGGGGCCGACGTTGTCGAGGTTGCCGAAGACCACGTCCTCCACGGCCATGGGGTCGACGTCGGTGCGGTGCAGCAGCGCCTTGATGGCCGCGGCCCCGAGGTCGGCGGGGTGCACTCCCGAGAGTCCGCCGCCCCGCCGGCCCGTCGGTGTGCGCACCGCGTCGACGATGTATGCCTCACTCATGGCAGATCACCCGCTCGTTCGTCGTTCGCTCTCGATTATGCCCCCGGCGCGGCCAAACAACCCCACAGGCCGTCCTCCACATGGTCCGCCGTTCTGCCCAGATAGTCGTAGGTGCCCTCCACGGTCCACACCGAATGGAATCGGACACGGCCGCAGAGCGTTCGTTGAGCATCTCGGACACGGCCGCGTAGCGTTCGTTGAGCATCTCGGACACGGCCGCAGAGCGTTCGTTGAGCATCTCGGACACGGCCGCGTAGCGTTCGTTGAGCATCTCGGACACGCCCGCAGAGGGTAACGGTCATCGCTCGAGCGCCCGGGAGAAGGGGATCGCCTTGGTCACCAGACACTCCGATCGAGACCCCGGCCGCGACGGGCGCGAAACCGCCGAGCAGGCCGCGTTCCGGGCCCGGGTTCGGACCTGGCACGACCGCCATGCCACTCCCCGATCCGTCGACGACCGGTGGAGCGTTCCGCTCTATGCGGACACCGAGCGCGCCGGAGAGCACTTCAACCGCGGACGGGCCTGGCAGCGCAAGCTGTTCGAGCACGGCTGGGCCGGATTGACCTGGCCCCGCGCCTACGGCGGGGGCGGGGGCGAGCCGTGGCAGGCCCGGATCTTCTCGGAGGTAGCGGCCGGCTGCGAGGAGGCACCCGGATTCGTCGGTGCCACCATCGCCATGCTGGGCCCCACCCTGCTGCGCCACGGCACCGAAGACCAGAAGCGCCGGTTCCTGCCCGGCCTGCTGTCGGGCGAGCTCGCCTTCTGCCAGCTGTTCAGCGAGCCTGGAGCGGGCAGCGATCTGGCCGGCCTGGCCACAAGAGCCGAACGTGACGGCGACGAGTTCGTGGTTGACGGCCAGAAGGTCTGGAACTCCCAGGCCCAGTTCTGCGACTGGGGATTCCTGCTGGTGCGCAGCAACCCCGATGCGCCCAAGCACCGCGGCATCACCTTCCTGCTGGTGGAGATGGCCACCCCGGGCATCGAGGCCCGCCCGCTGGTGCAGATGAACGGCTCAGCCCACTTCAACGAGGTGTTCTTCACAGACGTACGCATCCCGGCAGCCAACGTGGTGGGCCAGATCGACGGCGGGTGGGCACCGGCCCGCACGGTGCTGCTCAACGAGTCGGCGTTCATCGGGGACCGCAAGGGCACCAGCGTGATGTCGCCTCTGTCGGAGCTGGCCCGGCGCCACGGCCGCCTCGACGATCCGCTGGTGCGCCAGCAGCTGGCCGACTCCTGGGCCCGCGAGCGGATGCAGCGGTGGATGGGCGAGACCATCCAGAACGCGGTAGGCCGGGGCGAGCCGCCGCCGATCGACCCCGCCCTCATGAAGCTGTTCGCGGCGGAGTCGAAGCGCCGCAGCGGGGAGCTGGCATCCGCTCTGGGGGGCCTGGCCGTGGTGGCCGACACCGGCGAGGCGGCGCGCTGGGCCCGCCACGAGCTGATGGGGCGCTTCGCCGTGTCGATCGGCGGCGGGACCAACGAGGTGATGAGAAACAACCTGGCAGAGCGCTCCCTGGGCCTGCCCCGCGAACCCGGCGTCGACCGCAACCTGCCCTGGCGAGACATTCCGAGGAGGCCGAGCGAATACGCGAACGACTAGGCGACTTCGCAGAGCGCCGCGCGAGGCCGTGGCCCGAGCGGCCCGTGAGCGCAGCGAACAAGAGCGGGAAATACAACGCACACCGCGAGGCGCCGGCAACCAATTTGCGCTCGCCCCAGGTGACTGGCAGCCCGCCCGCCGCCGCCGGCGTCGTCGAGCCGATCCCGTGGACCCTCAGCCGGGCGGTGCGCCCCGGTGGGGGGCGAAGATGCCGGGCATGACGATGAAGCCGTCTATGTGGCGGAACCGGTCGGTCCAGCGGCGCAGAGCCGGGTAGTCCTCGCGGGAGACGCCGCCCTCCTCCGACAGCACCACGTCTGCGAACAGGGCCAGGTCGGCGATGGTCGGATGCGGACTGGACGCCACCCAGTCGAGGCCCTCGCGCTCGCGGAACCAGAGGTGCTCGTCGAGCACCCCGAACAGCCGGTGGGCGCCGGCCCGCACCTCGTCGATGTCGAAGTCGTAGCCGAGGTTCACGTGCAGGCGGGCGGCTGAGGCGGTGTTGGTGGTTCCCTCGGCGAACAGCAGCCACGAGGCGGTCTCGCCCAGCAGTTTGGGGGCGTCCACCGGGTACCAGCGGCGGGTCGGGTCGTAGCGCACGGCCAGGTACACCAGGATGGCGTGGGAGTCGCGCAGCATGTAGCCGTCGTCGTCTATCACCGGGATGTGCCCCAGGGGGTTGATCTTGGCGAACTCCGCCGACTTGTGCTCCCAGCCCGGGTAGAAGTCCACCGGCACCGCGGTGTATTCGAGGCCGAGGATGTTCATCAGCAGCCGGACCTTGTAGCAGTTGACCGACAGCTCCCAGTCGTACAGCGTGATCATGTCAATCTCGCGCGCCCCTTCAGATGTCGAGGACCAGCCGGTCGCTTCGGGCCCTCGACACGCACACCATCATCTGGTCGCCGTGCTGCCTCTCGGTGTCGTTGAGGTACACGTCGTTGTGGACGGGCTCGCCGTCGAGCACCGCCACCCGGCACGTGCCGCAGGCGCCGGTCTCGCACGACGACGCCACCTCCACGCCGTTGGCCCGCAGCACCTCCATGACGGTGGCGCCCGCGGCCACCTCCAAACTCAGCGCGGAGCGGGCCAGGTCCACCGTGAACGTGGTCGAGTCGTCGATCTCGGTCGGGTTGGCGAAGTACTCGAAGTGGACGGTGTCGTCGGCTCGGCCCGCGGCCGCGGCCATGCGGCGCGCCGCGTCGAGCATCGGCCCCGGACCGCACACGTAGACGTGCTCGTGGGGTCCCGGATCGGCCAGAAGCGCCTCCAGCGCCGCGCCGGTCTCTGACGGCGACAGCCCGATGTGGCGCGTGACCGCCTCGCCCAGCCCGTCCACCAGATCTGCGAAGGCGATGTGGTTGTCGCTGCGGGCGAAGACGTGCAGCGCGAAGTCCAGCCCCTGGTGGCGCAGCGCCTGGGCCATGGCCAGCAGCGGGGTGATGCCGATTCCCCCGGCGACGAGGATCGTGCTCACCGCGTCGCGGCGCAGCGGGAAGTTGTTGCGGGGCTCCGAGACAGCCAGCACATCGCCGACCCTCACAATGTTGTGCAGGGCCAGCGAGCCGCCGCCTCCGTCGGGCTCGAGCTTCACGCCGATGCGATAGCGGTCGAGCTCGCCGGGACCGTTGGTCAGGGAGTATTGGCGCACCAGACCGTTGGGCAGATGCACGTCGATGTGGGCGCCGGGCTGGAACGTGGGGAGCTGGCCCGCGATGGACACCAGATCGAAGCCGGCCACATCTGCGGCGGCCTGCCACTTGCGGGCAACCTGCACCCTCAGCGCGGCCCGCCGCCCGATCGGGGCCGGCTCGGGCATCTCCGCCAGGCGAATCGGCACCTCCTCGATGGAGGCGACCATGGGCTCGGGCGGCGGTCGCCGGCCGGCCTCGGCCTCGACGGCTTCGCGCAGCTGCGACAGCGCGGCGCTGTGGTGGCGCCACACCGGGATCCGGCTGCTCGGATCCGGCTCGCCGGCCAGCACGGCCCGGATGACGGTGCGGTCGGCGTCGGCGGGCTGCGCGAAGAAGACGACGGTGCTGGCTGCGCCGCCGTCGCGGGACTCGGCCCGCAGCACCAGGTGGTAGCGGCCCCGGTCGGCGACGATCATGTCCACATCTACATCCCCGGCCGCATCCCCGGCCGCATCCCCGGCCGCGCTCTCGCCGTCGCCGGGAACGCCAATGCGGTCGGTGGGAGAGAAGCGATGCCGGCTCAGCGCGTCGACGACAAGTTCGCTGGGGGCGCGCACCGCGACGCCGCGCAGGCCGAAGGCCCCTGCGGCCTCCAGCGCCTCAAGCGTCGGCGGCTCGCCGTCGGGGTCGGCGCCCGACCACACCAGGCCGTAGCGCTCGACCGCCGGGAACGTCCGGTTGCAGATGGTGCGGGCGGGCGCGTCGGCGGGATGGGCGGGAATATAGGTGCATCCCGCGGTGCGGCTGGCGTAGCGCCATCCGTGGTAGCGGCAGACCAGCTCCCGCCCGTCGTTGGTGCCGACGGTGAGACGCACCCCACGATGCAGGCAGCGGTTCTCCCACACGTTCACGAAGCCGTCGTCGGCCCGCCACACCGCCAGCTCCCGACCCAGCAGCCTCCCCCAGAACACATGGCGGGGCACCACGTCCTCCCACGACGCCACCGGGTGCCACCGCCGCTCGGCGCCTGCGCTCATGCCCGCACCCTGCCGGCGGCCGGGATCACGCCGTAGGTCACTCCGAGGCGGCTCAGCCAGCGCCGGTAGGCGATGGCCGAGCGGTCGGCCCGGATCGGTGTCTCGGCTCGGGGATCCAGCGGCAGGAGCTTGGGGTGCTGGTTCTCGAGGATCGGCTTGTCCTGCGCGATCACGCCCTGCTGGAACCGGCGGATCTCCCTGTCGGCGCTCACGTCGTCGAGCACGCTGATGAACAGGTGGGCCCTGATGCGCGTCTCGGTGACGGGGTGGATGAAGACGCCGATGGCGTCCATTCTCTCGGCGTCGGCCGGCGACGACTTGTAGAGCAGGGCGCTGTAGGGATGGGGCACCCGGTAGACGTACTCGGCCAGCACCGCCTGTGAGGAGGCCGCGGCCGCACGCGGCTGGTAGAAGAGGCAGTCGAACGCCCACAGCTCGCCGTCTCGCTCCTCCACCCGATACTCGGCCACCTCGGTGTGGGGCTCCTCGCCGAGCACGCCCGCATGCACGTAGGGGAAGTGAGCTATGTCGAGGAAGTTCTCCACGGCCCGCGGAGCCGACACCTCTATGCCGACCGTGAGGGCGTTGAGGGTTCGACGGTCGTCCTCGCAGGTCTCGGGAATGTCGAACACGGCGCCTTCGGGCTCGCCCAGGGTGGTCCACAGGTACCCGTAGTCGGTGCGAACCTCGAGCTCGCGGCTTGAGCGGGTCTCGGCTCGGGCCGTGCCATCGGTGTCTGTCCAGCAGCTCAAGGGCTCGCCCAGCAGCAGGGTGTGCAGCCCGCCGCGGCGAATTTCGTCCAGAGCCGCCACCGCGTGCCACTGGTTCCGGATCACCGGGTCGGAACAACCTTGCATCTCAGTCGCTGCCATCGTCATGATCGTCCCTTGCTCACTGCTCCCCTCCCAGACGTGGTGATCGCACTTGCATCTCAGTCGCTGCCATCGTCATGATCGTCGGTGACCTCCACCGGTGGATGCGACAGATCGGCCATGATGGCTGGTTGTCCAAGTCAGCATCCGATCCGGTGGAGGTTCACAGTAGGGCACGGCTCGCTGGGGCAGCGATACGGTCGGCCGCGATCAGGCCGAGCCGCAAGAGGCGTCCAATCGGGCAGGCTCAGCCGGCCCCGTTGCGGGCAGGCAGGCCGTACTCGGCACGGAGCTGGTCGAACTCGGCCTCGAAGCGGGCCCGCAGCGCGGCCTTCTCGTCGGCGGGCGCCCATGACGCGGTGATGCCGTCGAGGCTGATGGCCTCCATCTCCTCGAGGCTGTAGCCGAAGGCCTGGGCCACCGCGGCGTACTCGTCGGCGATGTCGAAGCTCATCATTCCGGGATCGTCGGAGTTGACGGTGGCCAGCACCCCGAGCTCGCGCTGGCGGGCGTAGGGATGCGAGGCCACGTCGGGCACCACGTTGGCGATCATCACGTTGGAGGTGGGGCACACCGTCAGCGGTATCTGCCGGTCGACGATCTCGGCTGTCAGCTCGGGATCGTCGAGCAGCCGGAATCCGTGGTCGACGCGGTCGCAGCCGAACTCGCGCACCGCGATGGCGATGTTGTCGGCCGGTCCGTCCTCGCCGGCGTGCATGGTCCGCTTGAGCCCGTGGCGGCCGGCGGCCTCGTACGCGACCGCGAATGGTCGGTGGTCGACGCGCTCGACCGAGTCGGCGCCCATGCCGATCATCAGGTCGCGGTCCTGGGCCCCGGCGAAGTCGGCCATCTCCAGGGCGTGGCCCGCGCCCGAGGGCTTGTCGAAATCGAGAATCATACGACAGCCGACGTCGAGGTCGGCGCGGGCGTCGACCACTGCCGCCGACACGCCGGCCCACACCGTCTCAACCGGCACGCCCAGCTTGATCACGAATCCGGGCGAGAAGAACATCTCCCGGTAGCGCACCCCGGCCTCCACCGCGTCCTCGAGGCACTCGTAGGTGATCCGGTGGAAGTCGTCGGCGCTCTGCAGGCTGGCGCAGACCACGCCGTAGATGTCGAGGAACTGGTTGAGATCGGTGAAGTGGTAGAGGTCGGCCGGGTCGTCCACCGGGAACGTCACCCCGTTGGCCTCGGCCAGCTCCTTGATGGTCTGGGCCCGGCTGGCGCCCTCGATGTGGCAGTGCAGCTCCACCTTCGGAAGCCGCCTGACATGTTCTTCAGTGGCGATGGTCATGATTCCTTCTCAGCGGTAGTGGTCATGGGCCTGCGCCTCGACGGCGACGGTCGCGCCCCTCCTTCGAGACGATAGTCATGGGCCTGCGCCTCGACGGCGACGGTCGCGCCCCTCCTTCGAGACGATAGTCATGGGCCTGCGCCTCGACGGAGACGGTCGCGCCCCTCCTTCGAGACGATAGTCATGGGCCTGCGCCTCGACGGAGACGGTCGCGCCCCTCCTTCGAGACGATGGTCATGGGCCTGCGCCTCGACGGCGACGGTCGCGCCCCTCCTTCGAGGCGATGGTCATGGACGGAAGCCGGTGCGGGCGGCGTCACCTGTGTCGATGGTGCCATAACAGATGCCCCGGGCCCGCAGCCACCTGCGGTAGGCGAGGCTGCCCGCGTCGGCACCCTGGTGCGACTCCATCCGCGGGTCCACGGGCAGCCGCCGGGGCCGCTGCGACTCCACGACATCGAGATCCTGGGAGAAGATCAACTCGTTGAAGGCCCGCTGGGCATCGAGGTCCGCTTCGGCATCGTGGACGACCGTCGAGCGCCACACCACGCAGGCGGCCTCGCTGACGGGGCTGGCCACGATGAGGATGGTGAAGCCTCCTGCGGTGCCGCCGTCTTCGGCCGACGGCACCTTGGTCAATGTGGCCGCATACGGGTGCGACACCGAGTACTGGTAGCGGACCGGCCCACCGCCGGACGCGGCCGGACCCGGGTCGGGCTGCCAGACGACACAGTCCGTGAACTGCAACTCGTCATCGCTGTGCTCTATCCCGTACGGGTCCACCTCGGTGTGCGGCTCCTGACCCAGGTATCCGTCGTGCACGAACGGGAAGTGGGCCAGGTCAAGGAAGTTCTCAATGATCCGGGGCCCCGACGACTCGACCGTCACCGGGTCGAGCCACACTGTGCGCTCCGGGTGGGCGAGATGGTCCGCCGCGAGGGGGAGGTCCCGGGGCCGATCCCCGGCGCAGACCCACCAGAATCCGCATCCGGCCCGCACCGCGGCTCGCCGCAGCCGCACACCGGCGGGAACCCGGTCCGGATGGGCGGGCTGGTGAATGCAATGGCCGTCGATGTCGAACTGCCAGCCGTGGTAGCCGCATCGCAGCCGTTCCCCGTCGAAGTCGCCGAGCGTGATCTGCGCGCCCCGGTGAGGGCAGGTGTCCACGAAGGCCTCGACCCGGCCTGAGTTGTCGCAGGCCAGCACCCAGCGCTCGTCGAGCAACTCGAACCGAAGCCATCGGCCCGCGGCAACGTCCGTGGCTCGGGCGACCGGGAACCACTCGTCGCGGATGCGGTCGGCGCCGGCGCTGAGCGCCACAGCTGATCGTTGCGCGCTGATGCGGTCGGGCTCGGTCATCGGTCGGTCGAGAGCCTCTTCGTTCGGGGGCGCGGCGGCGCTCAGCGCTCCTCGCGCGCGTAGGGGATGGCCAGGGCCGCGGGCGCGGCGGTGGCTCTCACCCGTCTACCGAGCTTCACCGCCCCCGCCGGGATGAGGATGGCCACGAGCGTCACCACGTACGGCAGCATCGACAGGAGGAAGCTGAGGTCGCTGGCCCCCATGAATGGCAGACCCCAGCCTCGGGCCTGGGCGGTGGTGTCGAGCGAGATCATCGATCCATACAGCAGGGCCCCGGCCACGGCCCATCCCGGCCTCCAGCCGGCGAAGATGACCACTGCCAGCGCGATCCAGCCCCGCCCTCGGGCGATGTCGGGCGACCAACTGGGAGTAAACGCCAAGACCATGTAGGAGCCCGCGGCCCCCGTCAGCGACGCCCCCAAGACCGAGTAGAAGATCCGCCAGCCGGTCACGCTCACACCCACCGCGTCGGCCGCGGCCGGGTTCTCGCCCACCGCTCGCATGTTCATCCCGTGGCGGGTGCGGAACAGCACGAACCACAGCACCAGCGGCAGCCCGACGTAGGCGATGTACACGATCGGGTCATGGAAGAGAAACGCCATCACGAGGTCGTTGTTGTCGAGCACTCCGCCCGGGTTGACCTCGCGAAACAGCGTCTTGATCAGAGTTCCGTTGCGGTTGGTGCCCAACTGGTTGGACAGCCCGATGCCTCCAAGGGCCAGGGCCAGGCCCACCAGCACCTGGCTGGCCCGAAAGGCCACAACGCAGACGGCGAAGATAAGGCCGGCCACCGCTGCCGCGATCATGCCGATGAGCAGCGCCAGCCAGGGGCTCTCCACGCCCAGCGACAACACCGCGATGACCGAGTACACCGCGCCGATACCGATGAGTCCCTCCTGGCCCAGATTGAGCACCCCGACCCGCTCGCCGAGCATGGCCCCGGTGGCGGCCAGCACCACCACTGTGCTGGCCGGGATAGCCGAGCCGACCAGGCTCAGGAAGGCGTTCTCAGTGATGGCGAGGATCATGAGCTTGCCCCCTCAGACGCTTGGTCGGCAGCCACGTCATCGCTCTCTGTGCCAGCTTCATCGACGTCGCGGCGCACGAGCCGGTAGCGGGCCGCGATCTCGCCCAGGGCGATGCCCGTGAGGATCACGCCGTAGCTGGCAAAGATGATGTACACCGACAAGCCCTTGGTCTGTAACAGCACCCCGGCATAGAACATCGAAGCGATGCACAGACCGCCGCCCATCACGCCCCAGAACGAGGCGCCGGCCAGCGCGGCCACGATGAAACCCGACAGCCCGAACTGGGCCGAGAACCCAGCGTTCATAGCCTGCGCGCCGGGAGCGCTCAGCTGGAGCATCCCGCCAAGGCCGGCGATGGCCCCGGTGAACAGCATCACGACCAGGATCCGGCGTGGCACCGCGATGCCGGCGAAGCGGGCAGCCCGCGGGTTGCCCCCGATGGTGTCGACCTCGTAGCCGACCGTTGTGGATCGGAATACCCACCAGAGCACCGCTGCGATGATCACGGGAACGAGCAGGGCGATGGTGACCGACTCGGCCCCGGGAATCTTCGCCAGGATGACCGGAACCCTCTCGGTGGATCGGATTACCGCGGACTCCCTGTCCCGCCAGAACCCCAGCGAAGCCCAGACCACCAATTGAAAAGCCACGAAGTTCAGCAGCAGCGTCGTGACTATCTCGTTCACGTCCAAGTAGGCCCGGGCCAGTGCAGGCACCAGAATCCATGCCGCGCCGGCCAGGGTGCCCACGACCGCCATAACGATCAGCACCAGCCAGCCGGGCCCGTCCAAATGGATACCCACTCCCACCGCGGCCAGGCCCCCCATGAGGAACTGGCCGTCAGAGCCGATGTTCCACACCTTCATGCGCAGCGACAGGGCCACACCCAGCGCGGTCATCAGGATCGGGATGGCTCGCAGCGCCACGCCTTCGATGCCACGCTGGCTGCCGAGAATGGAGTCGAGGGCCTTCCAGAGGATCCAGAAGGCATTGCGCCCGGTGAGCAGCAGCAAGACACCGACCAGGACCATGGCGCCGACCGCCCCGCCGATGCGGGAGAGCGCGGCCCGCCGGGTATCGACCTCCAAGCGCCTGTCCAACCGCCACGGCGTCGCCGAGAGGGCCGCACTCGCAATCGAGCCCAAAGGAGTCATCTAGCCTCGCCCCTCATCCGGGCGACCCGGGGCAGTCCACCGGGGGCAGTCCGGGCCTCATGGCACCGCCTCAGCGGCGGAATGGCCCCCCATCAGCAGGCCGATGTGCTCGCGGTCGGCGTCCGCAGCGTTGAACACGCCCATGACCCGACCCTCGTACATGACAGCTATGCGGTCGCTCATCAACAGCACTTCGTCAAGATCGTCGGAGATCAGCAGGACCCCACATCCTCCGTCGCGCTTTTCGAGGATGGTGGCCCTCACCTCCTGGGCCGCGTTCACATCGAGCCCTCGGGTGGGGTGGGCCGCCACCAGCAACCGATCCGCCGCCAGAGCCTCGCGCCTGGCCACCAGGCGCTGCTGGTTGCCGCCCGAGAGCTGCCCTGCAGTGGCGAACACCGAGCGGGTCTGCACCCGGGCCGACTCGACCAGCCGCTTGGCGAAGTCGATGACTTCCTGGCGGTCGAGGGTCAGACCCTGGGCGAACGGCTCAGTCCAGTAGTTGTGCAGCACCGCGTTGTTCTTGACCGGCGCCGACAGGACCATGCCCATCCCGACTCGGTCCTCGGGGATGTGACCCACGCCCAAGTCGGTGACGGCCCGCACCGACATCGACCCGATGTCGGCTCCGTCGACCGTGATCGAGCCGGACTCCAGGTCGCGCAATGAGCAGATGACCTCGGCCAGTTCGGTCTGGCCGTTGCCCGACACTCCGGCTATGCCGAGGATCTCCCCGGCTCGCACGGTCAGGTCTACATCGTGAAGCGCTCTGATTCCCCGGTCATTGAGAGCCGACACGCCCATCAGCTCCAAGGCGGGTGCTCCTGTCACAGCCCGGTGCTCGACGTTGAGGACCCGCTCCTCGCCGGTCATCGTTCGGGCAATCTCGCTGGCGGTTGCCCCCTCGGTGGGCCGGGTGATCTCCCTGATCCCCTGGCGTAGCACGGTCAGGCGGTCCGACACCGCCAGCACCTCCCGCAGCTTGTGGGTGATGAAGATCACGCTGAGCCCGCTGGCCGCCAACTCCCGGATCACCTCGAAGAGATCCTCAGCCTCCTTGGCGGTCAACACTGCAGTGGGCTCGTCGAGGATCAGTACCCTGGCACCGCGGGCCAGCACCCGCAGGATCTCCACCCGCTGCTGCTCCCCCACCGACAGCTGCCAGATCTTGGCAGCGGGATCCACCCGCAGGCCCATCTCGCCCATGAACCGCTCGGTGCGCTCGATCAGGGCCCGCTGGCTGACGACGCCCGGGGTCTCAGGCCAGCCCAGGTGGATGTTCTCGGCCACGGTCATCGGCTCCACCAGCCGGAAGTGCTGGTGGACCATGCCGATGCCGGCGTCGATTGCGTGGGCGGGTGCGCGAAAGTCGCGTTCGATCCCGTCGACGATCACCTGGCCGGCGTCGGCGCGGTAGATGCCGGCCAGGATGTTGCACAGCGTGGTCTTGCCCGCTCCGTTCTCGCCCACGAGGGCGTGGACCTCCGACCAGCGCACCTCGAAATCGACCGCGTCAAGGGCGGCCACGCCCCCGAAGGCCTTGCTGATGCCCCGCGCCTCTACTGAGAGCTGTGTGCTGTCGCCGGTCAACTCGGTTTGGGCCGCTGCAAGCGCCGGATCAGACGGGGGAGACGCCCGAGACGCCCTCTACCGGGTAGGTCATCGCATAGGCGTCCTGCGAGTCGAGCGTCTCACCCTCGGCCAACCGCAGCGTGCCCTCGTTGTCATACAGCGGGCCCTCGTACACGCTAATTTCGCCGCTGTCGAGCTTGGACGCAACCTCTGCCACCGCGTCTTGCACGTCCTTGGGGACATTGGGGCCCCATGCGCCCAGCGGGGTGTCGAGCAGCCAGATATTGTCCTGCGATACCCAGGCGCCGTCCAGCATCCGCTGGCACTGCTCGATGTAGAACGTCCCAAACTCCGACAGGTCGAAGTTGCTTACGTACTTGGTGGGTGCAGCCGAGCGGAAGTCGAGGTTCCAGTAGCCGGTCCACACTCCGGCCTCCTCGGCGATCTGCAGGAACGTCGGCTCGTCCATCACGCCGAACAGGAACCCGACGCCGTTGTCCAGCAGCGCGTTGGCCGCCGACGCCGCCTTCTGGGGATCGAAGAACGTGCTGACCAGCACCGTCTCCACCACGGCGTCGGGGTTGACGCTGCGCGCGCCCAGTAGCATCCCGTTCACATCGTTGTAGGTGGTTGCCGTCGGGAACGCCCCGATGTAGCCGATCCGCCCGTTCTCGGCGAGGTGTCCAGCCGCGACGCCCAGCAGGTAAGCGGTCGTCTCGTGGGCCAGATAGAACGGCAACACGTTGTCGCTGTAGTAGTGCCCGTTGATCTCGCAGAAGTTGGTTTCCGGATTGGCGTCGGCCACGTCGGTGAGCAACTGGGAGTACTCGGTGTTGGAGAAGATGATGTCGTTGCCGTCGTCCACGAGCTGCTGGAACACCTGGGAGGTGGAGGAGTCGAAGCCGATATCGGGCGTGTAACCAGTCTCCACGCGGTCGCCGAAGTGGGCCTCAACAGCCAGGCGACCCCGGTCATGCTCCTGGCTCCAGCCGTTGTCATCGGGCGGACCGATATACACCCAGTTGGCCTTGATCCTGTCCTTGCCCGCCGGGGCAGCAGTGGTGGTCGGTGCCGCGGTGGTGGTGGCCGGGGCCGCCTCGTCGTCGTCACCGCAAGCGGCCAGAAGCGATCCCCCGACAGCTATGCCCCCGAGGCCGTACGCGCCCATCCTGAGGGCATCGCGCCGCGAGACCGTGGCGCTGGGCGGAAGGATCAGTCCGCGGCGGTTCTTCTTGTTCATCTGAGATGCCTTTCTGGTTGAGGTTCTCTCGGTTGCGTTGCGAAGTCAGTCGATCTGGGCGGCCAGCTCGTCGAATTCGATGGCCCACTGGCGGCGCATCGTGCGCTTCTCGGGCTCGCCGAGCCAGGAGCCGTCGATGCCGTTGAGCATGCACTGGCGGAAGTCCTCCACCTCGAAGCCCATGTGGTTGTGGGCCACGATGTAGTCCTTGGTGGGATCGGTCTTGAACATGGGCGGATCGTCACAGTCCAGGCTGATCTTGATGCCGAACTCGCGCATCTGCCCGATGGGGTGGTTGTCGAAGTCGTCGTTGAAATACACCCAGGCCGTCGACACCGGCGTGCATGTGAACACCACGCCCTCGTCGCGGCAGCGGCGCATGATCGCCTCGCTCTCCACAACGTGGTAGCCGTGGTCGACCCGCTCGCAGTTGAGGAGGTCGAGGCAGGTCTCGATGTTGCGGGGCGGAGCGTCCTCGGACTGGTGCGCGGTGAGGCGCAGCCCGGCCTGCTCGGCCATGCGGTAGGCCTTCCAGAAGCGCTCGGGCGGGTACTCGGCTTCGGCGTAGTCCATCCCGATGCCGATCACCTCGGAACGGGGATGATCGAGGAGAGTCTCAACCATCGAGACGCCCAGCTCCGGGCTCTCCATGCGGTTGATGGCCGCGATCAGGCGGCACTCGATCCCATGGTCGGTGCGGGCCGCATTGATGCCGTCTATGAGGCCGTCCACGCAGGTGTCATAGTCCACGCCCGCGGCCATGTGGGCCGTCGGGTTGAAGAACATCTCCCGGTAGCGCACGTTGTGCTCGGCGGCCTCGGTGAGGGTCTCGTAGCAGATGCGCTCGAAGTCCTCCCGGTCGATCACGCCCAGCGACGTGTTGTCGTACATGTGGAGGAACTTGTAGATGTCGGGGTAGTCGTAGAGGTCCTCGGGCTCGTCGTAGTCGGGCAGGGGCACGTTGTGCTTGTTGCATAAATCGACCGCGGTGGAGGCCTGAACCGACCCCATCAGGTGCAAGTGGAGGCTCACCTTCGGGATCGCCTTCAGAAAGGAATCCATGTCCATGACACACCCCCTGTCGCTGTGCTTCTCATCGCTGTGCTTCTCAGCCGACCGGCGCCGACACTAGCACTGGCCGACAGCCGTTGGGAGCAAGCTTGGCCGACGGCTGGAGGCGTCTGCCAACCCGGCCGGGCCGCTCCCGCTGGGGCAGGATGTGGGGGAACCATGTGACCATGTGAAGGAGGCCCGATGACCCACTCCGAAGCCGCCGACCGGAGCGCGGTCCCCGCTGCGAGTGACAGCCGGGTCGAGCTGTGCGTCAGCGGGGCAGAGCTGGTGGTGACGATGGACGGGCAGCGGCGGGAGGTCCCCGGCGGCTGGGTGGCCCTGTCCGACGGGTTCGTGACCGCGGTGGGCGAGCCCGGCCGCGAGCCCGAGGCCGACCGGGTGATCGACGCCCGCGGCTGTCTCGTCACGCCCGGTCTGGTCAACACCCACCACCACATCTTCCAGAACCTCACCCGGTCCTTCGCTCCCGCGCTGGGCGGCAGCCTGTTCCACTGGCTGCGCACCCTGTACCCGGTGTGGAGCCGCCTCGACGAGGAGGCCGCGCACGTGTCGGCCTGGGTCGGGCTGGCCGAGCTGGCCCTGGGCGGATGCACCACCACCACCGACCACCTGTACGTGCACCCGCGGGGGGCCGGCGACCTGATCAGCGCCGAGATCGCGGCCGCCCGCGATCTGGGATTCCGGTTCCACCCCACTCGGGGGTCGATGAGCCTGTCGGAGAAGGACGGGGGCCTCCCGCCCGACTCGGTGGTGCAGGACGACGACGAGATCCTGGCCGACTCCGAGCGGCTGGTGGCCCTCCACCACGACCCCTCCCCTGGCGCCATGGTGCGCATCGCCCTCGCTCCGTGCTCGCAATTCTCGGTGACGCCCGACTTGATGACGCGCACTGCGGAGCTGGCCGAACGCCTCGACGTGCGGCTGCACACCCACCTGTCCGAGGCCGCCGACGACAACGCCTTCTGTGAAGCGACGTTCGGGTGCCGCCCCATCGAGCTCTTCGAGAGCGTCGGCTGGGGATCGGACCGCACATGGGTCGCCCACTGCGTGTTCCCAAACGCGGCCGAGATCGACCGCTTGGCCCGCTGGGGCACCGGGGTGGCCCACTGCCCCAGCTGCAGCCAGCTGATCGGACTGGGTATTGCGCCGATCAGGGAGATGCGCGACGCGGGCGTGCCGGTGGGCATCGGCTGCGACGGCTCGGCGTCCACCGACTGCGCCTCGATGTGGCTCGAGGCCCGGGGTGCGCTGCTGCTGGCCCGGCTCCGGGGCGGTCCCGAGGCCATGGACGCCCGGGAGGCACTCGAGATGGCCACGCTGGGCGGCGCGGCCTGCCTGGGACGCGACGACATCGGCGCGCTGGAGCCGGGACGGGCCGGCGACCTGGTGGTGTGGCCGCTGGAAGGAGTGCAGTTCGCCGGGGCGTTATCTGACCCGATCGAGGCGCTGCTGCGCTGCGGGCCGGTGGCAGCCCGCCACACGATCGTTGCCGGCGAGTTGCTGGTCGAGGCCGGGGAGCTGACGGCCGCAGGCGTCGAGGAGATGCTGGGCCGGCACCGCCGCATCGCCGGCGAGTGGCTGAGCGCCGCTACCGGCTAGTCACCGACGATCTGGCAGCGCTTTGCACCTATAGAGCGCATTCCGCTGCCAATTCGACGATCTGGGAGTGGCCACCCACGAACTGGCAGCGTCTCGCATGCATAGAGCACATTTCGCTGCCAATCCTCGGGGAGGTGACGGGTTGGCCGTTCACCACAACGGAGTGGCGGGATCGCCCTTGAGGGCCTCCCGGCGCTCGAACAGCTCCTCGGCCGCGGCCTGGGCGTCGGCGGCCACTGCGGCCACGTCGACGGAGATCACCTCTCCGTTCTGCACCAGGCGCTGGCCCTGAACCCACACGTCGCTCACGTCTCCGGCGCCGGCGGTGAACACCAGATGGGCGGGGGCGTTGAAGTGCTGCCCGTGCATCACCGGCACGAAGTGCAGCCCGCCGATGTCCACCATGGCGATGTCGGCGTCCTTGCCCACCTCCAGGGTCCCGGTCACCTCGTCGAGACCGAGCGCGGCCGCTCCCGAGCGGGTGGCCATGTCGAGAATGTCCCACGGGTCGGCCGCGGTCGGGTCGAGGGTGCTGACCTTGGCCAGCAGCGAGGCGAACTTCATCTCGCCCAGCATGTCGAGGTTGTTGTTCTCCTTCTCGCCGTCGGTGCCCAGACCGACGGTCATCCCCGAGGACCGGTACTGGCCGATGCGGGCCGGTCCCGAGGCGAGCTTCATGTTGGAGCACGGGCAGTGGGTGGCAGCCGTGCCGGTGCGGGCCATCAACTCTACCTCCCGGTCGTCGAGCCACACGCAGTGGGCGACCACGGTCTGGGTGCCCAGGATGCCCCGGTTGTAGAACTCCTCGATGGGGCGCCGACCGAACAGGCGCAGGCTCTCCTGCACCTCCCACACCGTCTCTGAGGAGTGGGTGTGGATGCCGGTGTCGAACTCCTCGGCGAGGGCGGCCGCGCCCCGGAACATCTCCGCGGAGCAATAGAGCATGTGCTCCAGACCGACCCAGGACCGAACCCGCCCGCCGGCCGCGGTGCGGTGGGTCTCGAGCAGGCGCCGGTTGGACTCGAGGGACTCGAAGTAGTCGTAGCGGTCGGCGGTGTAGGGGGCCAGGGTGGCCCGGATGCCGATCTGCTCGGCGGCTTCGGCCGACCCTTCCATGAACCGCCACATGTCGAGCACTGACGTGGTCCCGCCCTGCAGGCACTCGGTGTAGGCCATGTAGGAGGCGGCCTTGGCGATCCCGGGGGTCAGGGCCCGATGGGCGGGGTCCACGTAGTTCTCGAGCCAGTCGAACAGCGCCAGAGACTCGGCCGTGCCCCGCAGCAGCCCCGAGTGCAGATGGGCGTTGTGCATGCCCGGGATGACGACGTGGCTCGTGGCGTCCACCACCGGCGCGGCTGCGGCCGCGGGGTGGGCCGCAACCTCGTCGATCGTGCCGAGGGCCGCGATCGTGCCGTCCACCACCAGGACCGAGCCGGGGTCGTGACTGACCTTGCGGCCCTCAAGCGGCAGCACGATGCCGCCCCGGATCAGGAATGTGGTGTCATTCACTGTGTCGCCCTCCGTGAGATGGGACTAGCGGTGCCAGTCTGCTTGCACGCACCGCGACGCGCTCAGTTGCGCGGCGAGTGTCGTCTGACATGAGCGCGCGGGGTGACAGTCTGCTTGCACGCACCGCGACGCGCGTCGTCTGACATGAGCGCGCGGGGTGCCAGTCTGCTTGCACGCACCGCGACGCGCTCAGGCGCACTGATGTCGGGGCTTCCGGAGCGAGCGGGCGCACCGCGGCTGCGGCCGGCTCAGCGCGAGGCGACCACCACGTTGTCGAGGACCACGCTGTCGCCGGTGCGCACGTACCACTCCCAGCGGGATCCGTCGGGACCGGTCACCCACGTCTCGGACTTCTCGGCGTAGCAGCAAACCGTGTCGTCCACGCCGGTGGTGTCGAGGCCCGAGCGGCTGAGACGGCGCTCGGCTTCGAGCACCTGCTCGACGGTCTCTGTCTCGACTCCGAGGTGGTTGATGGTGCCGCCCGCACCGCAACAGCCAGCGCTGCCGGTCGCGTCGTCAGCGGCCTCGAACAGCACCAGCTTCAGGGGCGGCTCTTCTATCGCGAAGTTGGCGTAGCCCGGCCGCCGCCGGGCCGGCCCCACCCCGAACATCCGCGAGTAGAAGTCCACCGCCTCGTCCAGGTCGCTCACGTTCAGGGCGAGTTGCAGCCGCACTAGCGCTCCTTAGCTTCAGCCAATGTGCGCCCGGTCCAACCCGGGGCATCGAAACGGTATTCCGCTCGGGCCACGCTCTACCGAAATATGTAGAGAAACCCGTCACATAGGAGCAATACCCGTGCAGATTTGAGGCGAGGCGGGGTCGCCTGGCGGGCACCGGGTTAGCTTCTTATCGTCAGCGCGCCGGGTGCGCAGCACGAGGCGCGGGCGGCGAACGCGGCCGACGGGAAGGAGCCGACAGGGTGAAGAGGGTCCTGGTTGCCGGTGCGGGAGGGTTCATCGGGGGCCACCTCGTCGTGCGGCTGAGCGCGGAGGGCTGCTGGGTGCGCGCCGTCGATCTTGTGGAGCCCGAGTACCGGGATCTTCCCGCGGAGGAGTTCCTGACCCTGGACCTGCGCGACGCCGACGCCTGCCGCAAGGCGCTCGACGGCGGCTTCGACGAGGTATACCAGCTCGCGGCCGACATGGGCGGCATGGAGTTCATCTCCTCCGCGGAGTGCGAGATCATGCGCAACTCGGCCTCGGTCAACGCCAACATGATCGAGGCCGCGGCCTCCGCCGGGGTCGACCGCTACTTCTTGTCCTCGTCGGTGTGCGTGTACCGCGACATGGCCCCCGACGAGCCCTCCTTGACCGAGGACGACGCCTACCCGGCCAACCCCCACAACGAGTACGGCTGGGAGAAGCTCTACGCCGAGCGCATGGTGTCGGCGTTCGCCCGGCGCCACGGCTTCGAGGCCCGCGTCGGACGCTTCGAGAACTGCTACGGACCCTTCGGCACCTGGCGGGGCGGCCGCGAGAAGGCCCCGGCGGCCATCGCCCGCAAGGTTGCGGAGGCGCCCGACGGCGGCACCATCGACGTGTTCGGCGGCGGCACCACCATCCGGACCTTCGTCTACGTCGAAGATCTGGTGGAAGCGGTCCTGCTCCTCACCCGCTCCGACGAGGACCGCCCCACCAACATCGGCCCCGACGAGAGGGTCACCATCATCGACCTCGTGAATGTCGTCGCCGAGGTGGCCGGCAAGCGCATCGAGATCCGTGCCGTGGACGGGCCTCTGGGGGTCGCGGCCCGCAACTTCAGCAAGGAGAGGATCACTTCGCTCGGCTGGGCGCCGCGCTACGACCTGCGACGGGGGATGGGCGAGACCTACCGGTGGGTCGCCGAGCAGGTGGAGCGAGCATGAGCGCACGCTCGTACCTGTACATCCATCAAGGACCGCATCAAGGACATGGTGATACGCGGGGAGCGAGCATGAGCGCACGCTCGTACCTGTACATCCCGGCCGACCGGCCCGAGATGCTGGCCAAGGCGGCCGAGCGCGGCGCGGACGCCCTCATCGTGGATCTCGAGGACGCGGTGGCGCCGTCTCGCAAGGTCGAGGCCCGCCGGATCCTCAGCGACTTCCTGCCCGGACCCACAGAGACCTGGGTGAGGGTCAACAACCACCCGGATCTGCTGGCCGACGATGTGGCCGCCTCGGCCGGCGCGGCCGGGATCGTGCTCGCCAAGGCTGAACCCGAGACGCTGTCGCAGGTGGTCTCGATCACGTCGCTGCCGCTCACACCGCTCATCGAGACCGCGGCCGGGCTGCTTGCCGCCGCGGAGATGTCCTTGGTAACCGGCGTGAAGAGACTGGCCATCGGCGAGGCCGACCTGAGCGCAGAGCTGGGAGTCACTCCCGGAGATGACGGCGTAGAGCTGCTCTATGCCCGATCGAAGATGGTTGTGGCGTCGGCGGCCGCAGGAATCGACGCCCCGACCGGGCCGGTCTACACCGACTTCCGGGACGCGGACGGGCTGAAGCGCTCAACCGAGGCCCTGGCCCGGCTCGGCTTCGGAAGCCGGCCGGCCATCCATCCGGCACAGGTCCGGGTGATCAACGAGGCCTTCACCCCCACGCCGGAGCAGTTGGCCAACGCCCGCGAGCTGATCGAGGCCTTCGAGGAGGCGCTCACGGCAGGCGCGGGCGCGGCGGCCTCCAACGGCGTGATGTACGACGCGGCGGTTGTGCGCCAAGCCCGACGCGTCCTGGACCGAGCCCGGTGAACGCGGTGACCTGCCCCGACACCGCCGGCGTCAGGCTCTCGAAGGCCGCGCCGGGCCGCGCCGCGGAATAGAGCCCGCGGACGGCCCGGCACCATCTGCGGCAGGCAAAGGTCGTGCGAACCCGCTACTCAGAGGATCAGGAGGCCATCAGCGAGGCCTTCGCCGATCTGTTCGCCCGCGAGGCCACCACCGACGCGGTTCGGTCCGCGGCAGCGGGCTGCGGGTTCGACCGGGCGCTGTGGAACAAGCTGGCCTCGGCCGGAGCGCCGGGAATGGCCGCGCCGGTCACCGACGGCGGCGGGGGCGCATCCCTGGTCGATCTGGCCGTGGTGGTGTACGAATGGGGACGGCGCGTCGCCCCCGTACCGCTGGTCGAGCACGCGGTGAGCACCCGATTGCTGTGCACCGCGGCCGGCTCGGACGCGCCGCGGGATGTCGTCGACGCCGCGGTCTCCGGCGAGCTCGTCGCCACGCTCGCTCTGCGGCCGCTCGAGGCCGACGGCACCGCCCGGCTCGTTCCCGCGGGAGCGGTGGCCGATGTGGTGGCCGGCATCCGCGAGGGAGCTCTGGTCCTCGGCCGCAGCAAGCCGCCCGGCGCGGCCCGGCCCAACACCGCCGATCTGCCCCTGGCCGACAGGGATCTGTCCGATGCCGAGATCCTCGCCGGCGGCAAGGCGGCCCACCGCGCCTGGAACGACGCCTTGACCGAATGGAAGGCGCTCATGGCCGTGGCCTATGCGGGCCTGGCCGGCGAGGTGCTGGCCATGGGCGTGGCCTATGTGAAGCAGCGCCAACAGTTCGGCGTGCCGGTGGGGTCGTTCCAGGCGGTGCAGCACGGCCTGGCCGACGCGGCCACCCGCGTCGACGGCGCCCGCCTGCTCGCCTTTAGGGCCGCCTGCGCGGTCGACGCCGGCCAGGCCGGCGGGGCCCGGCTGGCCTCGATGGCGCTGCTGTTCGGCGCGGAGTCGGCCCGGTTCGCCTCCGACCGGGTGCTGCAGTACCACGGCGGCTATGGCTACAGCGCCGAGTACGACGTGCAGCTGTACTACCGCCGGGCCGCGGCCTGGCTGCTGCAGCTAGGCGAGCCCGCGACGGAGACGGCCCGACTCGCGGAGGCCGACCTCGGCCCCAAGAGGCCGAGCGGGCAGGCGGCCTGATGGACTTCACGCTGCCCGCACAGGCCGAGGCGTTCCGGGTCGAGGTCCAACAGTTCCTGGCCGAGCACCTCACCGGCGAGATGATCGCGGCCACCCGCGACGGCACCATCCACTCCGAGGCCCTGCACCGGGCCATCGCCGACCGCGGCTGGCTGTCGGGCGCGGTGCCGGCCGAGTTGGGCGGCGGCGGGATGGACCCCGTGGAGCTGTGCGTGCTGCTGGAGGAGTTGCAGCTGCATCAGGCGCCGGCCGACGCCCTCGGCGTGGCCGTGGTGGTGGTGTCGATGATCCTGGAGCACGGCAACGGGCACCTGCGCCGACAGGTGGCGCCCCGAATACTGTCGGGCCGGGCGCTGGCCTGCCTCGGATACAGCGAGCCCGAGTCGGGCTCGGACGTGGCCGCGGCCCGCACCCGGGCCGAGCGCGACGGCGACCGCTGGGTCATCAACGGCTCCAAGATGTGGACGACGCTGGCCCATGTGTCCGACTACGTGCTGCTGCTCACCCGAACCGACCCCGACGTGCCCAAACACCGGGGCCTGACGTTCTTTGTGGTGCCCCTCGACACCGACGGCATCGAGATCCGGCCCTTGGAGACGATGGGAACCGAGCGCTCCAACGCCACGTTCTACGACGACGTGGTGCTCGGCGACGAGTGGCGCCTCGGGGAGGTGAACGGCGGCTGGACGGTGATGAAGACCGCTCTCAAGTACGAGCGGGGCATCGCCGGGGGCCAGTTCCCATCGCCGCCGGTGATCGACGCCGCGGTCGACTGGGCCCGCACCGCGCGCCGGGCCGACGGCACCCGCCCCATCGACGACGACGAAGTGCGACACCGGCTGGTGCGGGCATTGATCGACGTGGAGGTGTGCCGCAGCTTCGCCTACCACACCGCGGCGCTGGCCTCGGAGGGTGCCATGTTCGGGGTGGAGGGATCGATGACCAAGCTGTTCGCATCGGAGTCCTACAAGAAGCACTGCGCCTGGTTCCTAGACATGATGGGCGCCGACGGACTGCTCACCCACGACGACGCCGGCGCCCACATGGACGGCCGCATCGAGGAGCATTTCCGCCACGCGCCGGTGACCGCCATCTACGGAGGCACCAGCGAGATCAACCGCAACCTGGTTGCCGAGGGCCGGCTGGGCCTTCCCAGGGCGCGCTGACCGGGGCGGCCGAGGCGCTGTCCGCTTCGAAACCGGGGCAGCAAGTGGAATGTGGGTCGCTGTGATCCTCGCCGGCACCGGTGTCGCCATCGAATCCGCTTCGAAACCGGGGCAGCAAGTGGAATGTGGGGCTTCCGCGGCCGGTAGCCTGACTGGTCGCACGGGACGTGGCGCAGCCAGGTAGCGCACCTGCTTTGGGAGCAGGGGGTCGCCGGTTCAAATCCGGCCGTCCCGACTCACCGCCATGAGCCAACTCCACGAAGCCCAGCGCCGGGGCGACGCGATCACACGATATGTAGCGCCCGAGTCGTTGGACGACGCCTTGGCCGCGCTGGCCGCGCACGGCCCGTCGGCCCGGGTGATCGCCGGCGGGACCGACCTGCTGTTGGAACTCAGCCGGGGCGCCCGCACCGGCATCGACACTCTCATAGATCTGAGCGTGCTCGACGGGCTCGACACGATCGTCGAGCGAGAAGGGCGGATCGAGCTCGGCCCGCTCGTCACTCACGGAGACGTGGTGGGATGGGAGCGGATGCTGCGGGTAGGGCTGCCTCTGGCCCAGGCCTGCCTGGAAGTCGGCGGGCCGCAGCTACGAAACCGGGCCACCATCGCCGGCAACATCGTTACGGCCAGCCCGGCCAACGACAGTATCTCCGCCCTGTACGCGCTCGGAGCCGACGTGACCATGGCATCGGCTGGCGGGCGGGAGCGGACCGTGCCGATCGAGCAGTTCTTCACCGGCTTCCGCACCACGGCCCTTCAGCCGGGCGAGCTCGTCACCAAGATCTCCTTCGACGCCCTCGGCGGGGCCCGCCGCGGCATCTTCGTGAAGCTGGGGCTGCGGCGGGCACAGGCCATCTCGGTCGTCCACGCGGCCGCGGTGGTGACCGACGCCGGCGACGGGACCGTCGCCGACCTGGTGGTGGCCCTCGGCAGCGTCGGGCCGACCATCGAACTCGTGGACGGCGCCGGGGCGATGGCTCGGGGCCGGCTCCTAGCAAACGCCGCGCCAGGCGTCGCGGCCGCGGCCCGGGCCGCGGTCACTCCCATCGACGATCTGCGCTCCACGGCCGAGTACCGCAGCCACACCGTCGGCGTGGTCGTGGAACGGGCCCTGCGCTCGCTGGCCGCCGGGACCGAGGCGGACACCTGGCCCCGCCGCCCGCCCCGCCTCGTGTCGACCGAGGGCGTCGCGGCCGCACCCACGCCGGACGCGCCGTCGCGCCGGGAGGTAACCGACGACGACACCGTCGTCGCCACCGTCAACGGCATCGAGCTCGGCGCGGCCAACGCCGCCGGTCGCACCCTGCTCGACTGGCTGCGGCTCGACCTCGGCCTCACCGGCACCAAAGAGGGCTGCGCCGAGGGCGAGTGCGGCGCCTGCACCGTCCACCTCGACGGCCGGGCCGTGCTGGCCTGCCTCGTGCCCGCCGCCCGTGCCGCCGACGCCTCGATCACCACCGTGGAGGGGGTCGCCCCGCCCGGTGGAGGCCTGCACCCCGTCCAGCAGGCCCTAGCCGACTGCGGGGGCGTCCAGTGCGGCTTCTGCACGCCCGGGTTCGTGATGAGCGCGGTCATGCTGGCCGCGGAGAACCCGCAACTGAGCCGGGACCAAGTGGAGCTTGGGCTTTCGGGGAACCTGTGCCGATGCACCGGCTACTACTCGATCATTGACGCTCTCGTCGACGGGGCCGCTCTCGACGCCGAGGCCACGGTCCCATGAGCGTCGGACGGTCCGCGGCCCGCATCGACGCACCCGCGAAGCTCACCGGGCAGGCCGACTACCCCGGCGACCGCATCGGTGCCGACGCCCTCTGGGCCATGGCGGTGTTCACCAATCAGCCCCACGCGCGTCTAGTCGATCTCGATTTCTCCGCTGCACAGGCCGTGCCCGGCGTGGTGGCCGTGTTCGGCTCGGCCGACATCCCAGTCAACGAGTTCGGACTCACCATGGCGGACCATCCGGTGTTCGTCGGCCTCGAGCACACCGGCCGCAGCCCCCTGCCCTGCGACGTGTCCCGCTGGGAGGCGGACCGGCTGGCGCTGGTAGTGGCCGAGACCCCCGAAGCGGCTCGAGCCGGTGCCGCGGCCATCGAGGCTGACTGGGAGCCCCTGGAGGTGCTGGCCGACATCGACCAATCGCTGGCATCGGACACCCTGCTGCATCCCGAGAACGGCAAGCCCACCAACACCTACTACTCGCTGCGAATCCGCAAGGGCGACATGGCTCGGGGCTGGGCCGACGCAGACGTGGTGGTGGAGTCCACCTACGAGTTCCCCTACCAGGAGCACGCCTACCTGCAGCCCGAGGCGGGGCTGGCCTACATCGACGGCGACGACCGGGTGACGGTGGAGGCGGGCGGCCAGTGGACCCACGAGGACCGCGAGCAGATCGCCCACGCCCTGGACCTCCCGCAGGAGCGGGTCCGGGTGATCTACCCGGCCATCGGCGGCGCCTTCGGGGGCCGGGAGGACATCTCGATCCAGATCGTGCTGGCGCTGGCCGCGGTCAGGCTCCATGAGCGGGGCGTCGACCGTCCGGTGGCCACGGTGTGGTCGCGGGAGGAGTCCATCGTCGGGCACGGCAAGCGCCACCGGGGCCGCATCACCGCACGCTGGGGCGCCCGCCGCGACGGCCGCATCACCGCGGTGAAGAGCACGGCCTGGCTCGACGCGGGGTCCTACAACTTCACATCCAACAAGGTGCTGGGCAACTGCCACCTGCACCAGTCCGGCCCCTACGAGGTGCCCAACGCCGAGATCGACAGCCTCGCGGTGTACACCAACGCCACCCCCGCGGGCGCGTTCCGCGGCTTCGGCGCGCCGCAGGCCGCGTTCGCGGCCGAGAGCCAGGTCAACAAACTGGCCGAGGCGCTGGGCATGGACCCGGTGGAGATTCGCCGCATCAACACGCTGCGCGAGGGCAGCATCGGCATCACCCAGACACCGATGCCCGAGGGCGTGACCATGCCCGAGGTGATCGACGGCTGCGCCGAGGCCGCCGCGGAGCCTGTGGCTGACGGCGACGGGGCGGACTTCAGCCCGTTCCCGTCGCTGCCGCCGGACCCGTCGGCTCTGCGCCGGGGCCGGGGCTTCGCCTGCTCGTTGAAGAATGTCGGGTTCTCGTTCGGCTACCCCGAGCGCTGCGAGGCCGAGATCGTGCTCCACGGCGACGCAGACTCCGACGCGCCGGAGTGGGCCGAGCTCTACCACGCCGGGGCCGAGGTGGGCCAGGGCGCGCACACCGCGCTGGTGCAGATGGCCGCGGAGGCCACCGGCCTGCCCGCGGCGCGCATCGAGCACCGCTTCTCCGACACGGCCACCTCCGGGGACGCCGGCTCAGCCTCGGCGTCGAGGCTGACGTGGATGTCGGGCAACTCGATCCTGGGCGCGGCCGAGGAGGCCGAGAAGGCCTGGCGCGACGGACAGCGTCCCGCGGTGGGCCGGTTCCGGTTCGTGCCTCCCCCCACCGAGGTGCTGGACCCGGTCGACGGCCGCGGCGCGCCCAACTTCAGCTACGGGTACGTGGCCCAGCATGTGGACCTGACCGTGGACACCGGCACCGGCCACATCCGGGTGGACCGGGTGGTCAGCGCCCACGACGTGGGCCGGGCCATCAACCCCCAGCTGGTGGTGGGCCAGATCGAGGGCGCGGTGGTCCAGGCCCAGGGCTACGCGCTCAGCGAGAACCTCCGCTCCGCCGGTGGCCGGCTCCAGAACATGCGCCTGAGCACCTACCTGATCCCCGGCATCGGCGACATCCCGACGAAGGTCGACAGCGTGGTGCTGGAGCTGGCCGACCCCCTCGGTCCCTGGGGAGCCCGGGGCATGGCCGAGATGGGCATGATCCCCTATGCCCCCGCGGTGGTGGCCGCCCTGCACGACGCCACCGGCGTCTGGTTCGACAGCTTCCCGTTGACGCCCGATCGGGTTCTGGCCGGGCTTCGCGGCGCAGCCCTCCAGCCGGCAGCGCCCCCGAGCCGGTAGACGCGCTCCGACGGCAGGGCCGGCTCGGGCGTGCCGAGCAGCCCTCCAGCCGGCAGCGCCCCCGAGCCGGTAGACGCGCTGCGACGGCAGGGCCGGCTCGGGCGTGCCGAGCAGCCCTCCAGCCGGCAGCGCCCTCGAGCCGGTAGACGCCCTGCACGACTAGCGAGCCGGCCACGAGAGCACCAAGGAGCTCCTGCCCGCTCGCTTCGTCGAGAATCGCAGTGCTGCACGACTGGGGAGCGGGCTGCAAGGACGCCGCCAGGGTCATGCCGCGCTCGGCTCGAGACCGAGTGCGTTGCGCAGTATCTCGTCGATGGCGTGGCGGCCTAGCGCATCGAGCCGTCCGAGCCTCTCGACGAGACGGCCGATCGATACCGCACGCACCTGCTCTACCTGAAACGCCGTCTCGGTGGCCAGACCGTTGTTGCGGTCGGGCGGGAGCACCACATGCAATGGGATCCGGCGAATCGTGGACGTTCCTGGAACCACGATGACCATCCTCAGGTTCCGATGGTGCAACCGGTCGTCGGACACGATGACCGCCGGCCGCAGGAAGGCCTGTTCGGGATCCTGCGGATCGGCGCCGAAGTCAACAAGCCACACATCGCCGCGGTGCAGCCGCCCCTCATCGGTCATCGAGGCCGTCCGCAGCCGCCGCTTCCAGTCTCCGGCTCTCGGCCTGGTATGAGGCCGCCTCTGCGTCACTCAGCCCGTCGAGTGCGCCGCGAACCGACAACCACCACTCTTCACGACCGAGCCGATGCACCGCGTCGGTCACGACATCGAGCATTGTTGTGCCCCGCTGCTTGGCCAACCGGGATATCTCGTCCCTCAACTCGGTGGGAACCCGCAAGGTAGTAGTCTGAGAAAGCGCCATATTTATAGCCTAACAAGTATCTAGGTGTGCATTCCCAACACGTTGTCCCCGCTTAGGCGGGTGAGGGTGGCAAGTGGTACAGAAGGCTCAGAATATTGCTAGAATATTGTGTACAGAACTTAGCGACGTTGGGAGCGACGGTGAGTGGCGAGACGAGGACCATACCGGCGGCACAGTTCCGGGATCACTGCCTGAGGCTGATGGACGAGGTCAATGCCACCGGCGAGGGGCTGATCGTCACCAAGCACGGACGGCCCGTCGCCGCTGTGGTGCCCGTGACCGGGCGCCCCGCGCCGGGAATCGTCGGCTGGTGCAGGCAGATACGCATCCACGACGATCTGCGCGAGCCCGCCGTCCCCGAACGGGACTGGCATGTCGTGTCGAGCCCTGAGCGCATCCTCCCCACCGGGCCCGACCCCGACCAAGACTGAAGTGGACCTGATCCTGGACACCGACGCGCTGCTGTGGATGTCGCAGGGCAGCCCCAGGCTCGGTCCTCGCGCAGCGACGGCCATCGAGACGGCCTCCCGAGACGGCTCCCTGCGGTTCTCTGCCGTCTCCATGCTGGAGGTCGCCCGCCTCCACTGGGACGGCCGGATCGAACTGCCGGCGGTTCCCGAACTCTGGCACCGAGATCTGCTCGACTCAGGAGTGCGCGAGATTCCCATCACCTCCGAGATCGCCATGCTGGCCGCGTCCCTGCACGCCAACCACGCCTTCCACGCCGATCCCGCCGACCAACTGGTCACCGCGTCGGCCATGGTCTCGAGACGGCCGCTGGTCACCTCCGACCGCAGGATCCTGATCTGGGCGTCGACGAGAACCGCACCCGCGTGCGTCGACGCCCGCACGTGACGCAGCGGGTCCGCGACTCCACCGCCGCCGGCCCGACCGAATGGGCCCCGCGTGCGTCGACGCCCGCACGTGACGCAGCGGGTCCGGCTGGTATGTCTGCGACAATGACGGCCCCAACCAAGGCGCCCCTGTGCACAGTGTGCGTACTGGGCGAGAACTCCTAACCAGTGACCGTCACGGGTCGGACTGGCACGGCCAGGCGGCGGTCAGTCGCTCCCAGCAATCCTGGAGGCTCTGGGGCAGGACCCTCACGTCGGCCACCGCGGTCATGAAGTTGGTGTCGGATCGCCAGCGGGGCAGCACGTGGATGTGGACGTGGTCGTAGACGCTGGGGCCGGCGCCCTCGCCGAGGTTGGCGCCGATGTTCACCCCGTCGGGCGAGAACGCGGCCTTGACCGCGGCCACCGCGTCGTGGACGGTGTCCCACAGCTCGCGGCGCTCGTCGGTGTCGAGGCCCTCGAGGTCAGCAGCGGCCCGGTAGGGCAGGATCAGCAGGTGACCCGTGGAGTACGGGTAGCGGTTCAAGATCGCGAACACCCGTTGGCCGCGGTGCACGACGTGGGTCTTGTCATCGGGCAGGCCCGAGTTGAGGATCGCCTCGAACAGGCTCTGGCCGGTCCCGTCGTCGGGGCCGGACCCGGCTCCGGGAACCGTGCCCGGAATGGTGCCCGACGAGTCGGCGATCCCGGCTGCGGCCGCCTCCCGGTCGGTCGTCATGGAGGGGATCCGCCAGCCGGCCCACAGGTGCTCCACCACGTCAGACCGATCCGGGCATGCCGGTGGGCGCGGCGGTTACCGGGGTGCTGTGGTGCTGTGGACGCCCCACCACGTCAGGACCGTCTTCGCCCGCCGGCCATCTCAGGCCCGCTCCCGCACCTCGTCCGCGAGGCGGGCCGTGAAGTCGGCCAGATCGACGTCTCGCTCGGGTCTCTTGCTGCCCCGGGCGTTGACCCCCACCGTGCGGTTGGCCGCGTCGTCGTCGCCCACCACCAGTACGTAGGGCACCTTGGCCACCTTGCCGGCCCGAACCCGCTTGCCCAGCGGCTCGTCGGCTGCGGACGCCTCCACCCTGAAGCCCTCGGCCCGCAGGCTCTCGACCACCTCGGCGGCGTAGCCGGCGTGGGCCGCGGCCACCGGCAGCACCCGCGCCTGGACCGGCGCCAGCCAGGCGGGGAACGCCCCCGCGTGATGCTCGAGGAGAACACCGAAGAACCTCTCCACCGCGCCGAACATCGCCCGGTGGATCATCACCGGGCGGGGACGGGAGCCGTCGGAGGCGACGTACTCGAGTCCGAACCGCTCCGGCAGGTTGAAGTCGAGCTGGATGGTAGAGAGCTGCCAGGCCCGGCCGATGGCGTCGCGCACGTCCACATCGATCTTGGGCCCGTAGAAGGCGCCGCCGCCCTCATCGGTCTCGTAGTCGAGCCCGGCGGCGTCGAGCGCGGCCCGCAGGCCGGCGGTGGCCTCGTCCCACAGGGACTCCTCCCCCACCGCCTTGTCCTTCGGCCGGGTGGAGAGCTTGGCCTGGAAGTCGCTGAAGCCGAAGGCCCGCAGCACGCCCAGCACGAATTCGAGCAGCGACGCCAGCTCGGCGGCGATGTCGTCGCGTGTGCAGAAGATGTGGCTGTCGTCCTGGGTGAACCCCCGGCTGCGCAGCAGGCCGTGGACCGCGCCCGACAGCTCGTTGCGGTACACCGCGCCCAGCTCGAACAACCGCATGGGCAGGTCCCGGTAGCTGCGCTGCGACGATCGGTAGATCATCACGTGGAACGGGCAGTTCATCGGCTTCAGGTAGTAGTCGGTGCCGTCCATCTCCATGGGCGGATACATGCTCTCGGCGTAGAAGTCGAGGTGCCCGGAGGTCTCCCACAGCACCGACTTGGCGATGTGGGGCGAGAACACGAACTCATATCCGCCGGCCTGGTGGCGCTCGCGGGAGTAGTCCTCCATGAGCTTGCGCACCAGTGCCCCCTTGGGGTGCCACACAGCCAGCCCCGGGCCGAGCTCTGGGGGCCACGACACCAGGTCGAGCTCGGCGGCCAGGCGGCGGTGGTCGCGGCGCTCGGCCTCGGCCAGGCGGTGCAGGTGGCCGGAGAGCTCCTTGCGGGTGGCCCAGGCCGTGCCGTAGATGCGCTGCAGCATGGGGTTGCGCTCGCTGCCGCGCCAGTAGGCGCCGCTCACCCGCTGCAGGGCGAAGTGGCCCAGCCGCCCGGTGGAGGGCACGTGGGGGCCGAGGCACAGATCGACGAAGCCGTCGGAGTCGCGGTTGCCGGCGTCGTTGTGGTAGCAGCTGACCGTGCCACCCTCAGAGGTCTCCGACGCAAGGTCTCCCTTAGCGCCGGCGCCCAAGGCCACCGCCTCGATGATGGAGCGCTTGTAGGGATGCTCCGCGAAGAGTTCCAAAGCCTCCTCGGCGGCCATCTCGACGCGCCGGAAGGCCTGGTCGGCCGCAATGATCTCCCGCATCCGGGCGTCGATGCGCCCCAGGTCGCCATCGGTGAAGGTGCCGCCGTCGGGCAGCTCGAAGTCGTAGTAGAAGCCGTGCTCGATGGGCGGCCCGATGGCGAAGGTGGCGCCGGGGTACAGGTCGAGCACGGCCTGGGCCAGCACGTGCGCGGTGGAGTGACGGATGGTGTGCAGGCCCCGATCCGACGAAGCGGTGACGATCTCCACCGACGCGCCGTCGGCAAGGGGCGCTACCAGGTCCCTCTCATCGCCGTCGACCACGGCAACGACTGCGTCGGCAGCCAGGCGGGGGCCTATGGCGGCAGCCAGATCAGCCCCGCTCGACCCCTCGGCCAGCTCCCGCTCAGAGCCGTCCGGCAACGACACCGTGATCACAGACATCGCCTCCGAGGCTACCGCTGCCCCCAATGGCACCACGCCGAGCGGCTGCTCCCGGGCGCTGCACGTGCGTGTCAACCGTCGACGCCGCATGGGGACAAGAGGCGGGGAGCGGCATTGCCGCTCCCCAGTGGTCTCATGCAGACGTGCCTCCACGGCTATCCGTCTGGGGATCCAATCGCCTCTGCCTATAGGACCGCAGCGGCCACAGGGCGCTAACGACCGGCCGTGTCGGCCGGCTGGAAGCGGCTACTTGCGGGCCACGGCCGGCCGCCGGAAGATCCGCGTCGGCCTAGCGCTTCGGCGAGACTTAGCTTGCTGGGATCCTGCATCGTGTCCTGGAGACCCCGCCGTGACGGACTCGGCTCGAAGCCGAAGGCCAAGGGCCCGGACGACGCTCAGCACGGCGCCAAACTCCAATTCGCCGTTGGCCGACATCGCCTTCTGAAGACTTGCACGCGGCAGCGCCGCGTCCGGCGCGACTCTCGCCATCACCTCGGAACGGCAGATGTCGTCGAGCGCTAGGGCTATGACACGCGGGTCATCCTCCTCAAGGGCCACCTCTAGGCAGGCAATCACATCCGCTTCGGTACGCAGATTGTCCGCCCCGTCCCACGGGAATGTCTCCGTCCCTCCCATTTCAGCGTTCCTCCTTGAGATCGCGGGCCAGCCGACAGGCCGCTGTGATGTCACGTCGCCGGCTGCCCTTGTCGCCGCCTGCTAGCAGTATGACCGCCGAATGGCCGCGCCTCACAAAGTACAGCCGATAGCCGGGGCCGTAGTCAATGCGCATCTCGAAGACTCCGTCTTCCACGGGCTTGACGTCCCCGGGGTTGCCGACCTGCATCCTGCGGATCCGCATCTCAATTCGAGCCCGAGCACGCCGATCCCGAAGCGCCGCAAGCCAGCGACGGAATGTATCGGTCCGTTCAATTGCAATGATGTTTACTTTTATATCGTGATTTTAGAGATTATTTAGTTGAGTCACAAGGCAGCACCGAGGAGGGCGGCGGCGTGCACGGGGTGGCCGGCGTGGGCGGCTTTGTCCACTGCGGCTAGGGCGCCGGGGACGTCCAAGTCGTCGTCGAGGTGTTGGCGCACCTTGTCGAGGAGGCCGGAGTCGTCGCCGTCGCGGTCAGCGCTGCGCCACAGGGCGAGGCGGTGTTCGGCTTCCTTCAGGAGGCCGTCGTGCCAGGGCCACGGGGTGCGGTAGTGCTGCGACATGAGGGCCAAGCGGATCGCCATGGGCTCGTGCCGCGTGCGCAGCTCGTGCACGAACACCAGGTTTCCGAGCGACTTGGACATCTTGGCGCCCTCGTAGTGGACCAGCGCCTGGTGCAGCCAGTGCCGTGCGAAGGGCTTGCCCGTCACCGCCTCGGACTGGGCCCGCTCGCACTCGTGGTGCGGGTACAGCAGGTCGGCTCCCCCGCCGTGCAGGTCGATGGTCTCGCCCAGTTCGCGCAGCGCCAGCGTCGAGCACTCCACATGCCAGCCCGGCCGCCCCGGCCCCCAGCGTGACTCCCAGTGGGGCTCGCCGGGGCGGGCCCTCTGCCAGAGCACGAAGTCGAGCGGATCTCGTTTGGCCGGGTCGTCGGGGTTGTCGCGCCACTCCCGGGCGAGGGCGACCATGTGGTCGCGCCCGAATCCCGACAGCGACCCGAAGCCGTCGAAGGCCTGCGTGTCGAAGTACACGCTGCCGTCCGCGCGGTAGGCGAATCCCCGGTCCAGCGCGGCGTGTATGAAGCCCCGGATGTCGGGGATGGCCGACGTGGCCCGAGGCTCCGAGGCCGGCGGCAACGTGTTGAGCGCGGCCATGTCGTCGTCGAAGCGGGCCGTCTCTGCGAAGGCCAGGTCCAGGTAATGGACGCCGCGGCGGTCGGCTGCGGCCAGGATGTCGTCGTCCACGTCGGTGATGTTGCGCACGCAGCGGGTCTCACGGCCCATGTCCCGCAGGCGACGCTGCAGCACGTCGTAGGTGATGTAGGTGGCCGCGTGGCCGAGATGGGTGGCGTCGTAGGGCGTCAGGCCGCACACGTACATGCGGACCACCGGTCCAGCCTCGAAGTCCACCACCGCGCCCCGGGCCGTGTCGTAGAGCCGCAGGGTCACGCGGTGCTTTCCAGAGGTCGAGCCGCGCGGGCCACCGCGCCCCGGGCCGTGTCGTAGAGCCGCACGATCCCAAGGTACCGTTGCGGGCCGTGGGCCTACTTGACGGCAAGCGAATCGTGATCACCGGCGTGCTCACCGACGCCTCCCTGGCTTTCGGCGCAGCCGAGTTGGCCCTGGCCGAGGGCGCCGAGATTCTCCTCACCGGGGCCGGGCGGGGCATGCGCCTCACCCAGCGCACCGCCCGCAAGCTCGGCGACGGCATCGACGTGGCGGAGTTCGACGTGACCGAGCCCTCCCACGCCGCGGCCCTGCGGGACCACCTGGCCGGTAGTTGGGGACGGGTCGACGGCGCGCTTCACGCCATCGGGTTCGCCCCCGAGGTCTGCCTGGGCGGATCCTTCATGGACGCCACCTGGTCAGACGTGAAGGTGGCCTTGGAGATCTCCACCTACTCGCTCAAGATGCTCGCCGACGCGGTGGCCCCGCTCATGGGTGTCGGCGGCTCGATCGTCGGGCTGGACTTCGACGCCACCCGGGCCTGGCCCGCCTATGACTGGATGGGAGTGGCCAAGGCCGGCCTGGAGTCCACCAGCCGGTACCTGGCCCGCTACCTGGGGCCGCAGGGCATCCGGGTGAACCTCGTGTCGGCCGGGCCGGTGAAGACCATGGCCGCACGCTCCATCCCCGGCTTCTCCGAGTTCGAGGACGCCTGGGCCCAGAGGGCACCCCTCGGCTGGGACGTGACCGACCCGAGCGCGGTGTCGCGCACGATCGTGGCTCTGCTCAGCGACTGGCTGCCGGCCACCACCGGGTCGATCGTCCAGGCCGACGGCGGCTACCACGCCGTCGGCGCCTGAGAAGCCGAGCGGATAGGCCGCGATTCACTGGCGGCTTACAGGGGCGCTGAGCGAGGCCGTGGCCCGAGCGCCCGTGAATAGCCCCTATGTCAAGCTCGCCTCAAATCTGCACGGGTATTGCTCATATGTGACGGGTTTCTCTACTGATTTCGGTCGAGTGTGCCCGAGCGGCCCGTGAGCGCAGCGAACAAGAGCGGACATTGAACAAGAGCGGACATTGAACAAGAGCGGACATTGAACAAGGGCGGACATTGAGGCCGAGCGGCCCGGACGGCGCGGGGATCAGGCGCCGTTCTCGTCGGTCTCGTCGAAGATGTCGCCGACGAGCGCCTCAAGCACGTCCTCGAGGGTGACCACGCCCAGCATCCTGCCGGCCTCGTTGCGCACCAGGGCCATGTGCCGCCGCGACCGGCGCATGTAGAGCAGCAGGTCGTGCCCCGCCATGTCGGGACTGACCACCCGCATGCGGCGGAGCAACTCCAGCGGAACCGGATCGTCCCAAGCCTCGGGGGGCATCCTCAGCAGGTCCTTGGCGTGCACGAAGCCCAGCACATCACCGGGCTCGGATCCCCACACCGGCACGCGGGTGTGGCCGCTGGAGGCCACCACATCCTCAAGGACGGCCACCGATGCGCCCCGAGGCACCGACACCAGCCGTTCGGCGGGCACCATCAACGACCCTGCTGACCGGACCCGGAACTCGAGCGCTCCCGAGAGCAGTTCATGCTCGTTGGGCTCGATCACGCCCCCCTCGCGGGCGCCCGCGAGCAGCGTGTGAAACTCGTTGATGGTGAGGGCGGTATTGATCTCGTCCACCGGCTTCATGCCCATCAGGCGCACGATCCCTGCCGACACCACGTTGAGGGACCAGATGACCGGCTTGAAGACCGCCATATAGACCTTCATCGCGGGTGCCAGCAGCCTCGCCGCCGGCTCAGGCTCGGCGATGGCGATGTTCTTGGGAACCATCTCGCCCACCACCACATGCAGCGTCGTCACCACAAGCAGCGCCACCGCCAGCGAGATGGTGTGCAGCACGCCCGAGGGGACCTCGGCGACAGCCTCGACAACCGGCTCGATCAGGTGGGCGATGGCCGGCTCGGCCACATACCCCAGCACCAGCGAGGCCATGGTGATCCCGAGTTGAGCCCCAGCGAGCTGGGTCTGCAGATCGCGCACCGCGGCCAGTGCAAGCCCGCTGCGCCGGTCCCCGCCGGCCGCGCCCGCCTCCAGGCGGGCGGCGCGGGCCGCCACCAGGGCGAACTCGGTCGCCACGAAGAAGGCGTTGGCCCCCAGCATCACGACCGCAACCACCAAGGCCACAACCGTCCCCGAGCTCACGGCGAGGCCTCCGGCTCGGCCGAACCGAGTGGCGGGTCGAGTCCGACGGAGGGGTGGGTAACGGCCTCGGACGGAGCCGCCACCCGCACGGCGGCGATGCGCAGCCGATTCACGGCCACAACCTCTAGGCGCCAGCCGTCCACGGTGGCGATCTCCCCGGGCCCCGGGATGTGGCCCAGGCGGTCGAGCACCAGCCCGGCCAGCGTCTCGTAGGCGCCCTCGGGCATGGTGAACCCGGTCGCTTCGAACACCTCGTCGACGTGCAGCGACGCCGGCAGCACCGTCGAGCCCCGCGACTCGGCCCGGGTGCGCTCGGGCGTGGACGAGTCGTGCTCGTCGTCGATTTCTCCGACGATCTCCTCCAAGACGTCCTCAAGGGTGATGATCCCCGCCGTCCCCCCGTGCTCGTCGACCACCACCGCCAGCTGCCCCGCGCCGGTGCGCAGATCGTCCAGCATGTCGTCGAGGTCGCGGGACTCCGGCACCGCCAGCACCGGCTTCATCAGCTGCGACACGGGCGTGGACGGCCGGTCCTGCACCGGCACCGCGAACAGCAACTTCACGTGGACGACGCCGGCGACATCGTCGAGATGGCCACCGATGACCGGGAACCGCGAGTGGCCGGTGCGGGCGGCCAGGTCCGCGAGGTCGGCCACCGAGGCGTCGGCCGCGATGGCCACCACCTCCACCCTGGGAACCATGGCGTCGTCGGCCTGCTTGTCGGCCAGGCGGATCGACCGGGTCAGCAGGCGGACCTCGCCCTCGTCGAGCATCCCCTCCTGGCCCGAGGAGACGAAGAGGTGCTCAAGCTCGTCACGGTCGGGCACCGTTTCGAGGTCCTCGCGCGGCTCGATGCCGAGGCGTCGCACCATCCAGTTGGCGGACTCGTTCAGGAACACCACCAGAGGCCGGGCCAGCACGCCGTACACCGTGGTGGGCACGGCCACCGCCACCGCGGTCCCGTAGGGCTTGGTGGTGGCCACAGCCTTGGGCACCAGCTCGCCCAGCACCATGTGCACGACAGTGGCCAGTACCAGCGCCACTGCCACCGACACGCCCAACGGCGTGTCCGACCCGAAGAGCGCCTCGATTCCGGGCGCGACCATCGGCGCCAGCGCCGGCTCGATCATGAAACCGAGCGCCAGCGACGACACCGTGATGCCGATCTGCGCACCGGAGAGGTGGAACGACAGGCGGGCCACGAGACGCTGGACCATCCGGGCCCGCCGGTCGCCGGCCCCGGCCCGTTCCTCCACGCGGGTTCTATCGACCGTCACCAGAGCGAACTCGGCGGCGACGAAGGCGGCGGTGGCAGCTATCAGCGCGAGAGCGGCCAATAGCCACAGCGCGATCTCTATCGCTCCTCCCCGGATCGACGGGCCGTTCAACGGCGAATCTACCCCGTAACTTGGCCTGATGCCGTCGCCGAGCCTGCACCCGGATCGCAGCCTCGGATGGATCCGACGGATCCTGCCCGTCTTCGCCCAGCAACGACGGGTGTTCGCAGCCGCGGTCGCAGCCGGCCTGGCCGCGGTCGCGGGCACGGTGGCTGTGCCGATCGTGATCGGCCGCGGCGTGGACGCCGCGGCCGAGGGCGCGGGCCTGCGGCCGTGGGTGCTGACGCTCGCCGCGCTGGCCGCGATCCGCTTCGGCCTTGGCTTTGTCTACCGCTACGGGCTGTTCCGCTCCGCGCACCGCCTCGACGCCGACTTGCGCAACCTGGTCTACGAGCGCCTCACCGAACTGTCGTTCTCGTACTGGGACCGGACCCAGACAGGGCAGGTGATCTCCCGGGCCAACAGCGACATCCGCTCCATCCAGCTGCTGTTCGCCTTCGCCCCCCTGGTGGCCACGCAAATGGTGATGCTGGTCATGGGAACCGCCGCGATGGTTGTGCTGTCGCTGCCTCTGACCCTGGTTGCCATGGCCCCCCTCCCCCTGGTGCTGTACGTGGGCATCCGCCTGAGGAACAGGGTGTTCCCCCTCAGCTGGGTGACCCAGGCCCGCATGGCGGACCTCGCGACGATCGTGGACGAGAACATCGGTGGCGCCCAGATCGTGAGGACGTTCGCCCAGGAGCGCAACCAGGTGAGGACGCTGGCCCGAGCCGCCCGGCGGCTGTGCTGGGCGGGCACGGCCACCGCCGACGCCCGGGCCCGCCACGCACCGATCATGGAGGCCCTTCCCCGCCTGGGGCTGGCGCTGGTGCTTCTCACCGGGGGGCTGCTGGCCATCGACGGTCGCGCCGCGGTGGGCGACATCGTGGCCTTCAACGCCTACGTGCTGATCATGGCCGCTCCGTTCCGGATGATCGGCTTCGTGATGATCCAGTGGCAGCGGGCCTCCGCCGCAGCCCAGCGCGTGTTCGAGATCCTCGACGAGACGCCGGAGATCACCGAGCGCCCCGGCGCCGCTCCCCTCGCGGAGCCGGCCGGCAGGGTGGAGCTGGACGATGTGACCTTCTCCTACGCCATCGGCGGCGCCACCTCGGTGATCGACGGCTTCAGCCTGGTGGTCGAGCCCGGCGAGACCGTGGCGGTGGTGGGCCGCACCGGCAGCGGCAAGAGCACCATCGCCCGGCTGCTGCCCCGCTTCTACGACGTGGACCGCGGCGCGGTGCGCATCGACGGTATCGACGTGCGGGACCTGCGCCTGTCGGATCTGCGCCGGGCCGTGACCGTGGTGACCGACGATCCCTTCCTGTTCGCCGCCAGCATCCGCGACAACGTGGCCTTCGCCCGCCCGGACGCCGACGAGGTGTCGGTGGCCGCGGCCCTCGTGGATGCAGCCGCCGGCGGCTTCGTGACCGCCATGCCCTCCGGGACCGACACCGAGCTCGGCGAGCGGGGCTCGACCATCTCCGGGGGCCAGCGCCAGCGGCTGGCTATCGCCCGGGCGCTGGTGGCCGACCCCGCGGTGCTCGTGCTCGACGACGCCACCAGTGCGATCGACAGCGAGGTGGAGGAGCGCATCCACTCGGCGCTGCGCGAGCGGCGCTCGCAACGCACCACCATCCTGATCGCCCACCGCCTGTCGACGATCGCCCTGGCCGACAGAGTCGTGTTCCTCTCCGGCGGAAGGGTGGCGGTCACCGGCAGCCACCGGCAACTGCTCACCACCGTGCCCGAATACGCCCTCGTGCTCACCGACATCGGCGCGACCGCCGAGGGTGTCGACGCCGGGGGTCTCGGCCACGCCGGCCCCGGCGCGGCCGCCCAGGCACCCGTTTCGTGATGTTCAACTCGCCGGTACATATGCGCAGCGGGCCCAGCGCAGTGCAGTCCGCGGCCGAGGCCGGCCTGCCCCACGCCGAAGTGCCCGGCGATCTGCGGGCCAGGGTTGAGCGGGTCCTGATCGACGAACCCGACCATCCCGACCCGGACGTGGCCTGGTCGCGTGAGGCCGACGAGTCCGACCGGCAGTTCGGGCTCCGAAGGTTCCTGCGGCCGCACCGCTACCGGCTGGCGGTGGCCCTGGCCCTGGTGACCGTCGAGACGGTGGCGGCGCAGTTCGGGCCGGTCCTCACCCAGATCGGCGTGGACGACGGCATCCTGGCCGGCAACCGGGGCGTGCTGGTGGCCGCGGCCCTGGCCTATGCGGGGCTGCTGGTTGTCTCGACCGCGGTTGGCTCGGTGCGCACCGCGTTCACCGGGCGCCTGGGCGAGCGGCTCATGGAACGGCTGCGCATCCGGACCTTCGCTCACATGCAGCGCCAGGGCATGGACTTCTACACCAACGAGAAGGCGGGAGTGCTGCTGACCCGGATGACCTCCGACATCGAGGCTCTGTCGGTGCTGTTCCAGGAGGGCATCGTCAACTTCGCGGTACAGGGCCTGACGCTGGTTGTGATCACCGCCCTGCTCTTCAACTACGACCCGCTTCTGGCCGTGATCACCCTGGCGGCCGCGGTGCCGCCGACCGTGGCGGCCTCGATGTGGTTCCGGCGCCGCTCCGCGGCCGACTACCGCAGCGTGCGCGACCGCATCGGCGAGTTGCTCGGCAACCTGCAGGAGTCTCTGGCGGGCATCCGGGTGATCGCGGCGCACGACCGCCGCGCTGCGAGCGTCGCCGAGCACCGGAAGGTGGTCAGCCGCCACCGCGACGCCAACCTCCGGGCCTCCCGGGCCAACTCGCTGTACGGGCCTGGCAGTGAGGCCATCGGCATCGCCACCCAGGCCGTGCTCCTCGCGGTGGGCGGCGCGATGACGGCCGGCGGGCGCATCACCGTGGGGGAGCTCGCCGCCTACCTGCTGTTCCTCACCGCCTTCTTTGCCCCGGTGCAGGCTCTGGTTCAGCTGTACAACGCCTACCAGCAGGGCGGCGCAGCCATCGCCAAGCTCCGCGAGTTGTTCGCCACCGAGGCGACCGTTGCCCAGCGGCCCGGCGCGGCCGATCTCGCCCCGGTCCGGGGCGAGATCGTCTTCGACCGGGTGTCGTTCGCCTACAGCGGCAACCGCGAGGTCCTCCATGATGTGAGCCTGCGAATCGCCCCCGGCGAGACGCTGGCGGTTGTGGGCGAGACCGGGGCGGGCAAGACGACGCTGGCCCGGCTGATCGCCCGCCTCTACGACCCCACCGGCGGCGCGGTCCGCATCGACGGCCACGACCTGCGGGACGTGACCATCACCAGCCTGCGCTCCCAGATCGGGGTGGTGCCCCAGGAGCCCTTCCTGTTCGCGGGCACGGTCCGCGACAACGTGGGATTCGCTCGGTCCGACGCGAGCGACGCCCAGCTGCGCGAGGCGCTGCAGGCCGTGGGCGTCGACGAAGTGGTGGACCGCCTCGGCGGCCTCGACGGCATCATCCACGAACGGGGCGCGACCGTCTCCGCGGGCGAGCGCCAGCTGCTCGCCCTGGCCCGCACGTTCGTCTCGCAGCCGCGCGTGCTGGTCCTCGACGAGGCCACGAGCAACCTGGACCTGCGTTCGGAATCCCAGATCGAGCAGGCCCTCGACGTGCTGTTGAGTGGGCGGACCGCGGTGGTCATCGCGCACCGGCTGGCAACGGCCCGCCGGGCGGACCGCATCGCGGTGGTGGATGACGGAAGGATCGTCGAGCTGGGCAGCCACCGCGAGCTGGTAGCCGCCGGGGGACGCTATGCGACCATGTTCGCCGTGTGGGAGAGCCACGCCGAACCAGCCCGCCCCGGTGCCGGCGCGGACCGGGACCGCGACGGCTCGTGAGGACCGGGTCCGACGCGGGCGCAACGAGCGGCGCGGTCCTGGCGCTTCGAGGAGTGAGCCGCACCATCGACGGCACCGAGGTGCTACGCGGCGTCGACTGGGATGTGCATCCGGGCCAGCGGTGGGTGGTGCTCGGCCGGAACGGCTCGGGCAAGACCACCCTCGTGCGCATCGCGACGATGTGGGAGCACCCGTCGGCCGGCACCGTCGAGCTGCTCGGCCAGCGGCTGGGGCGCACCGACGTGCGCCGGTTGCGGACCCGCGTCGGCTTCACCAGCGCGGCGATGGCCGACATGCTGCGGCCGTCGCTGACCGCGGCGGAGGTGGTGATGACGGCCAAGCACGCCGCGTTGGAGCCCTGGTGGCACACCTACAACGACGAGGACTCCGGCCGGGCCCGGGCCGCCCTGCAACGCGTCGGCTGCGGGCACCGCGCCGATCACCGCTTCGGCACTCTGTCCTCGGGTGAGCGGCAACGGGTGCTGCTGGCCCGGGCGATGGCGCTGGAGCCGGAGGTGATCGTGCTGGACGAGCCCAACGCCGGGCTCGACCTCGCCGGCCGGGAGGAACTGGTCCTCACGCTGCAGGACCTGGCCGCCGATCCGGGCACTCCCCCTCTGGTGCTGGTGACCCACCACGCCGATGAGATCCCCGACGGATTCACCCATGTGCTGCTGCTTCTGGCCGGGGCCGTGCTGGCCGCCGGGCCCATCTCCGAGACGCTGACGGGCGCGGCCCTCTCGGAGTGCTTCGGACTCGAACTCGCACTGGAGCGCCGCCACGGCCGCTGGACGGCCCGGGCCGTAGGCGCCCGCTAGTTGTGACAACCCGAGACGTCGTCCCTGCTGGCCAGACTCTGGTGGACGCGGTCGGCTAGCTCGGTCACGTCGGTGTAGGCCACCGGATCCGGCGTGCGACCGCCGTAGTGGGGCGTGTTCAGCACAGGGTCGCCCCCGCCCACGAGATACACGTCGCCTCGCAGCGTCCCGTCGGAGGCCGCGGCCAGGGCGTCGGACCGGACGAACACCTCGGTCGTGTAGACCCCGTCCGGGCCCATGATCTCGAAGGCGGCGGCCGCGGTGGCGATCTTCATGAGCGACGCCGGGACCAGGGCGGCGTCGCTTTGAGCCTCGAAGATCAGCTCGTCGTCGAGCAGAACAGTAAGGCAGGTGGACCTCGGCGCGATCCGCAGCGACAGCACAGCCGAGAACTCCCGCGCCAGCCGGTCGCTCGACGCTCTGCTAGTCACGGCCGACGTCGCCGGTGACGCGATGCTTGCGGTGGCAGCCGACTGAGCCGCAAGACCGGCAACGACCGCCGGCACGACAACGATGGCGCTCCGGCGGAGCCTCCGCCGCCGTGTGCCCGAATCCCCCCGCATGTCTCGGTCGGAGCCTCAGCCGAGACGGGCGTGCACGACGCCGGCCAGGGCGGCGATGCCCTCGGCGATGGCGTCTTCGGGTAGGTGGCCGAAGCACAGGCGCATCCGGCGGGCCCCGTACGCCGGATCGACGCACCAGCCCGCGCCCGGGTTGAACTCCACTCCCGCTGCGGCCGCGGGCGCCACCAGCTCCGCGGTGTCGACTCCCTGCGGCAGCGCCGCCCACAGGAAGATCCCGCCCCTGGGCGGCACGAATTCGGCAACGCCGGGGAGGTGCTCTCGCAGCGCCGCGGCCATGGTCTGGCACTTCGCGTCCAACACAGCGCTAAGCCGGGCGACGTGGGCATCGAAGTGCGAGGCTGCGTATTCCGCGACGACGATCTGCTCCAGCGCCCCCGAGCCGGCGTCGGTCTTGAGCGCAAGCAGCCGGCCCATGAAGGGCCAGTCGGCCACGATGTAGCCCACCCGCAGCGCAGGGGCCAGAGTCTTGGAGAACGAGCCGCAGTACACGACCTGCCCGCCGCCCGCGTCCAGGGAGCGGATAGTGGGAGGGCGCCGCCCGTCGAAGGCCAGATCGGCATAGCAGTCGTCCTCGAAGATGGCCGCGCCGTGGCGGCGGGCAACCTCCAGCAGCTCGTGACGCCGCTCGACGGGCATGACCGTGCCCGTCGGGTTCTGCACCGTGGGGATGGTGTAGACGAACTTCGGCCGGCGCCCCCGGGCGGCTAGGGCCCCGAGGACGTGGTCCAAGTGGTCGACGCGGATCCCGTCGCCGTCCAGGCCCACGCCGTGCACTTCGGCGCCCCGCTCAGCCAGCCGGCTCAGTGTTCCCGCGTAGGTGGCCTCCTCGACCACCACGGCGTCGCCGGGCGCCAGCAGCGCGGCGTTCACCAGGTCGAGGGCCTGCAGGGAGCCCGACGTGACCAGAATCTCTGACGGGTCCGTCGGCATCAGCGCCCTGCGGTCGAGCGCTGCCGCGATGAACTCCCGCAACGGCAGATGCCCCTGCGGGCTGCCTCCGAGGTTGTAGCGGGCTAGCGCCGGTCCGTGGCGGGCCAGCGCGATCGCGGCGGACTCAGCAAACCCGCCGGACGGCACGCTGGCGGAGTCGTTGTGCCCGCCGACGAAGTTGAAGGGTAGATCGCCGGTCCATCGGGCCTCGCCGTCGGGGAGATCCGGCCGCAAGAGGGCCGCCATGTCGAATCCGGCCGTCGTGTCGAACCCGGCCGTCGTGTCGAATCCGGCCGCCGTGTCGCGCCCGGCCGCCGTGTCGCACCCCACCGCTGGAACCTACATGTGCGTCGCTTCCTGCTCCCCATCGAGCGACCCGGGCCCGAGGGGCAGGCACGCGGCGCCCCGCCGGCCCTCGGATGGGCCGGCGCGAGCGCCCGGGATCCTCAGTCTCCGACGGCTCGGGGCCGGATGACGAGCAGGACGCCCTCGGCCACATCGATTGTCACCGGGTCGCTGACGATCGAATTGGACACCCCCCGGGCCTCGGTGGGGCTCAGCCACTCGTCGGCCAGCGGATACTCGAGGCCGGACGTGGAGGCCACCCGAGCGGGACCGCCGACCGCCAGCAGCGAGATCTGGTCGCCCACCGCGCCCGCAAGCCGGCGATGGCCGCGCACCACGTCCACATGGGCCTCGTCGACCGTCGCGGAGAGCGTCACATCGGCCCAGCGGGGCGAGGCCAGCACCAGCAGGTTGGCCGCCGCGTGATCGAGGCGCCCGCCCGCCGACGCCAGCACATGAACCTCCGCAGCCCGGCCGCAGGCGAACTCCAGGGCCAGCTCCAGGTCGGTTTCGTCCTTGCGGGCCGGGTGGGCCTCGATCTCTGCGCCGGCGCGTCGGGCCCAGTCCAGCGAGTCCGCGCCGGCGCTGTCCATGTCGCCCACAACGGCGTGCACGGGCAGGCCCGCGGCCCGGGCCGCTTCCAGCCCGCCGTCGGCAGCAACCACCAGATCGTCTCGCGCCAACTCGACCAGAGCCGCGGGCGCGTGGGCGGCGATCACCAGGGCCCGTGGCCCCTTCACGGGAGATACGTGGTCGGGTCTCTTGCTATGCCGTCCACCCGCAACTCGAAGTGCAGGTGCGGGCCTGTCGACCAGCCGGTGGAGCCGATGGCTCCGATGCGATCGCCGCTGGCCACGTGTTGGCCGACCGACACTTCGATGGAGCTCAGGTGGGCGTACAGCGTGCTGTAGCCGAGGCTGTGGTAGATGACGATGGTGTTGCCGAAGCCCGAGCGATCTCCGGCCAGGATCACCTCACCGGAGCGGGCGGCCCGGACCCGGTCACCGGTGTTGCCGTCGAGGTCGATGCCGTTGTGCTGGCGCACCGTCCCGAAGATCGGGTGGACCCGCGGCCCGAAACCCGAGGTCTTCTGCCCGTCGGCGGGCCAGGCCACCAGCTCGAACGGGCCGTGCTCGGCCTCGTGGGCGCGCCGCTGGGCCTCGATCGCCTGCCGGCGCTCCTCCTCCTCCTGGCGGCGGCGCTCCTCCTCCTTGCGGCGGATCTCCTCCTCGATCCGGAAGATCTCCCGCTCCATCTCCTCGTCGGCCTGCTCGATCTCGCCCGACACGAGCTCCCACTCGTCGATGCGGGACTGGATCTCGGCCCGCAGCTCCACTGCCGCGGCTCTAGCTTCGGTGAGGTCGGCGAGCCGCTCCTGCTGGGCCTGCCGCTCTCGGTCGGCTTCCTCGGCCCGGGCCAGAGCACGCCTGCGCACCACCTCGAGCTGCGCCTCCGCGGTTCTCAGCTCGTCGGCGATCTCCAACTCGTTGCCTATGGCCAGATCCAGGAGGAACATGCGCACGACGCCGTCATTGAGGGTGTCGCTGGACAGCTGATCGAAGCCGTCGACCGACGGCTGCACGTAGGCGGCGATGGCCCGCTGGCGCAGCCGTTCGCGTATGGCCTCGAGGTCGCCGACGAGCCAGTCAGCCTCGGCCCGGGCCGCCCCGGCCTCGGCCTCGGCTGCCGCTATGGCCGCCTCCGCGGCACCGATGCGGGTCTGCTGCAGCCCGATGTAGCCGTCAAGATCCTCGAGGGCGGCGATGAGGGCATCGTCATCGGCTATGAGCGCATCTACCCGGCTCGCGACGTCTGCGGCGTCGCGGGCCAGCTGTTCTCGCTGCCTGCGAATGTCAGTGATCCGATCATCGCTCTGGGCCAGCACAGCCGTGGCCATCATCGCCGCCACCGACAAGATCAGCAGCAGCGCGCCGGAGAGGCGCCCAAGCCTAGGCATAGGGCAGAAGAGTAACATAATGGCAATATTTTCGCAACATTGTTGCAACAATTCTTGAGGGGCGGCACAACTGTCGGAATGCGGCGGTATGCAGATCTGCCAATCTCATGGGATCTACGGCTTACCAGCGCCGACGACCCACATGGCGAAGTACTGGGCGCCCCCGCCGTAGGCATGGCCCATAGCCCTGCGGGCGCCGTCCACTTGGCGTTCGCCCGCGGCCCCCATGACCTGCAGGGCCGCCTCGGCGAACCGGATCATCCCCGACGCGCCGATCGGGTTGCTGGACAGCACCCCGCCGGAGCAGTTGACGGGCAGGTCGCCGCCGTCGAGTGCGGTGGCGCCGGACTCCACCATGCGCCAGCCCTCACCGACGGAGGCGAAGCCGAGGCTCTCCAACCACATCGGCTCGTACCACGAGAACGGCACGTACATCTCGACCGCGTCTATCTCGGCTCGCCGGTCGACGATCCCGGCCTGGGCGAACACGTCGTCGGCGCACTGCTCCGACGCAGCCGGCGACACGATGTTGCGGCCCCCGTAGCTGTTGCTCTCGCTGCGCATCGCCGTGCCGTGGACCCAGGCCACCGGGCCGTCGTGGGCGTCGCCGGTGGCCTCGTCGACGAGGACCATGGCGCAGGCGCCGTCGGAGGACGGGCACGTCTCGGAGTAGCGGATCGGATCCCACAGCATCGGCGAGTCCACCACCTGCTCGAAGGTGAGCTCGCGCTGGTGGAGGTGGGCGTAGGGGTTGAGCAGCGCCTGGCGCCGGTCCTTGTGGGCCACCATGCAGCCGATCAGCTCGGGCGCCCCGGTCATCATCATGTAGCGGCGGATGATCGGCGAGAAGTAGCCGCCCGCCCCGGCGTTGACCGAGGTTGCGAAGGGCTGGGGCAGAGAGAGGGCCCACATGGCGTTGGACTCGGACTGCTTCTCCCAGCCGATGGTGAGCACGCAGCGATGGACCCGGCTCTGCACCATCGATGCGGCCACGCACGCGGTCGAGCCGCCGACCGAGCCGGCGGTGTGGACCCGCATGATCGGCTTGCCGACCGCTCCGAGCGCCTCCGCCAGATAGACCTCGGGCATCATCACGCCCTCGAAGAAGTCGGGCGCCTTGCCGATGACGACCGCGTCGATATCGCTCCAGGTCCGCTGGGCCACCTCCAGGGCCCGGTAGGCGGCCTCGCGCAGCAGCCCGGCGATGGAGGTGTCGCGGCGGGCCGCGGCGTACTTCGTCTGGCCCACGCCGATCACCGCGGTAAGCTCTGCGCCCACGGCTAATCGCCCTCCAGCACGCACACCAGGTTCTGTTGCAGGCACGGGCCTGACGTGGCGTGGGCCACAGCCCGATCGCCGTCTCCCCGCCAGAGGCGCGACGCGGCCTCGCCTATGCGGATCAGCCCCGACGCCATCATGGTGTGCGCGGCCAGTGCGCCCCCCGACGGGTTGACCGCGGTGGAGTCCTCGTCGATGCCGATGGCGTCCATCAGCAGGTGCTCGGAGGTGGTGTAGGGCGCGCACAGCTCGGCCAGGTCGATCTTGTCGGCGCCCGCGCCGGCCTTGTGGGCGGCCAGCCGGGCCGACATCGATGAGGTGAGGTCGCGCACTCCGAGCGTGTGGGCGTCGCTGCGGTGGTCGATGCCCCGGATCCACGCGGGCCGCTCGCACAGCTCGCGGGCCCGGCCCCCCGCGGCCAGCACCACCGCGCAGCCGCCGTCGGCCTCCGCGGGCAAGTCCGACGGGCGCAGCGGGTCCACCGCGTATTCCTCGGCCAGGATCTCGTCCACTGACTTGGGCTCGGCCCGCACCGTGTGGGGGTTGGATGCGGCGCAGGCCCGGCTGCGGGCCGCGATCTCGGCCAAGCGGCGCTCGCTGACCTGCCCTCCCTCGAGCATCTGGCGGGCCGCCAGAGCCTCCACCGCGTGGGCGTCGGGCCATAGCGGGCACACGTAGTAGGGGTCCATCTGGGTGGCCAGCACGTCGCGCAGCGAGCCCGGTGACGACTTCCCGTAGCTGTACACGAAGGCGGTGTCGATGCCCCCGCACTGGAGCTTGACCCAGGCCTCGTACAGGGCCCAGGCGCCGTCCTGCTCAACGTGGCTCTCGCTGATGGGAGGCACCGGGCCGGTCCCGTCGATGGTCATGACGAACGAGAACGCCTGGCCGGCCAGGAAGTCCGAGGAGCCCGAGCAGGTGAAGCCCATGTCGGACTGGGACAGGCCGACGGCGGCCTTGGCCTGCTCCATCAGCGGGACCATGAACTCCACCTCCGACTCACCGGAGATGGAGGCCTCCTGGCGCTGGGCGAACGACACCACCGCTACGTCGATCACTGCCGTTGAGCCCTCCATGCGATACCCGGAGCCCTGGTCATCGCGGCTGCTCCGGCGGGGCCCGGCCGATGCGCTCGTAGTCGTCGATCACCTCATCGGGCTCGCCGCTGGGCTCCCAGCCCAAGATGTTGCCGGCCGAGGTCTCGAGCTCGTCGTCGGGCTTCCACACGGCCCGCACCCGCATGCCGATTCGCACCTCCTCGGGCGCAGTGTTGACGACGAGGCCGAGGAAGCCCACCGAAGCGCCGTCGAGCACGATCCAGGCGCTGCAGTAGGGAGGCTTGAGGTCGGGGCGGCGCTCTATGGGCACCCTGGTGATGTTGAAGGACTCGACGTAGCCGGCGTCGGGAAGCTCGACCGCGCCCACCGTAGCCGTGCCCGCCAGGGGGCTCACCCCCCGGGGAGGCACGAACACCTGTCCGGTAACTGGGCAGCGCTCCCCCAGGATCCGCTTTTGAGCCATGGCCCGCAGATAGCGCGACAGGGCCCGGCCCGGGGTGTAGATGTAGCTCAGTCGAATCGGGGTGCACACGCTCTGCACCGGCTCCGCGGCGGCCAGCGAGGGCGGCAGCGTCACCTCGCCGGACAGCGCGGCGGGCAGCGCCAGGGGGTCGCCGGCCATCAGCTCCGATCCCTCGGCACCGGCTCGAAGCCGGCTATGTCGGCAATGTGGCCCTCCCGCTCGCTTCGCCACACCGCCCGGACCCTCATACCTGTCGACATGTCGGCCGCGCTGGGCGCGAGCACGGCGTGCAGCATCGAGGTATCGGCCCCGTCGAGTCGGATCAGCGCCCAGGCGAAGGGGCGGTCGAAGGGCTGCAGCGGGCGGGGCTCGCCGTTCCACGCCCAGGTCAGCACCTCGCCGCTCTGGCCGACTTCCACGATCTCGGTCAGCGGGTCCGCGGTGAGCGGGTCGTACTCGAGCGGGGGGCAGAGCACGGTTCCGTCGGCCCGGCGGACCCCGCAGATCACGCCCTCGCGCAGGCCGGTGAGGAACGCGCCGATCACCGGGCCCGTCGAGCGGGTGAAGGGATATTCGAGCACGAGCGGGGCCTGCAGGACCTCGGAGGCCATTGCCTTCGATGCTAGGGCTGCCCCGCCGCTTCAGGGTGCATGGTCGGACCCCTTCCGCGCCCCGCCACTCGATCCCGCTCCTGTTCGCTGACGCTCACGGGCCGCTCGGGCCACGGCCTCGCTCAACGCCCGGCAGAACCGTCGTGAACTGCGCCCTTTCCGCTCGGCCTCTAGGCGCCGAGCAGGAGGAGCAGGCCGATGACGGTGTAGCAGATCATCACGGCCAGCATCGGGTACTGCGAGCGCACCGCCAGACGGCGCGGCCAGCGCTCCACGGCCCGGTCGTGGGCCACCGCCACGGCTAGCACATGGCCCACCGCGATGGCCGCGGTCTGCACCCAGGCGATGGTGTCGGTGGAGATCAGCGTGAAGTCCACCTGGTGGGTGGCCGTGCCGAAGAGGTCCCATCCCCGGCCGAAGGGATCGGACAAATGGGCGATTATCTGTTGGCCCTCCAGCACCAGGTAGCTGAAGTAGTGGGCGACGGTGTAGGCCGCCGCTATGGGCAGCAGGGACGGGGCGAACACCACGGTCAGATCCCTCTCGGTGTCGCCGGTGACCGAGGCCATGACCGCGATGGCGGCCCGGTACAGCAGGGCCACCGCGAAGATGACGAACGCCATCCCCACGGTGTTGACCGCGGTCAGCTCCCAGCCGATGCGGTTAGCGGCCACGTCACGCCAGATGCCACTGCGACTGAAGCCGTCAAAGGTGGTGGAGCCCAGCACCACCAGGATGAATGCCACCGAGCCCCTCTTGATCGGCTCGGTGGCCAGGCCCGCGAGCGGGGCCCGCATCCTCCAGGCTCCGTCGTCGTCGCGGTGCAGCGGGGCGATGGCCGAGAGCTTGGTGAACAGCACTCCGAAGCCCTCGGCGTCGCGCACCCAGCCCGGGCCGAACACCGCGGCCCCGGCCAGCATCGCGACCGTGTAGGCGGCCAGATAGGCGCCCAAGACCCGGGGCTCGGAGTTGTCGTGGTAGGCCAGCTCGAGCCACACGAACCCGAAGACGGCCGCCACCGCCCACCACTGGTTGCCGGCGCCCCGGCCCGGCTCCGACACCGGGCGGCCCCTCAGCCGAGCCCAACCCCAGACCGAGGCGTCGGCCGCGGTGCAGAACGGATTCAGTCCCCGCCACACGTCGCCGATCAGCACCGACACGGCCTGCAGGCCCACCCAGAACACGATGTATAGCGCGACCGGGGCGATGTTCACCGAGGGGTTGGTGTTGCCGGCCAGCCCGGCGTAGAGCAGGACGCCCAAGGCGAACAGGCCGGCAGCTCGAGCCATCAGCGCGAGCGCCTGGCCCGCCCGCTGGAGCGGCTCGGGCAGGGTCCGCCCCGCGGCAGCCGCCCGGAGCCGGGGCGTCTCCCAGAACATGCCCAGCGCCACGAACGACGCGGCCACTGCGAACGACGCGGCCCAGACAAGCTGCCACGCCGGTATGGGCAGATCAGTCCGGCCGCCCACACCGTGCGCGGCGGCAGGACCGGCCCAGGCCCACAGCGCGGCCGCGGCCAGCGCGGCCGCCGCCGCGGCTCTCGGGCGGACCCGCCGCCTGGCGCCGGCGGCACTCCCCGGTCTCATGGCAGCAACGGCTCCCGAGCTGTCTGTACCTCCGGGGCACGGCCGGCGCCGAGTTCGGGGCGTCGGTTCATGGCAGGAACGGCGCCGGGTCCACCGCGGTCCCGTCGACGCGGGCCTCGAAGTGCAGGTGCGGTCCGGTGGTCCGCCCGGTGGAGCCCATGGCCCCCAGCAGCTGGCCGGCATCTACGTCGTCGTCGGGACCGACCGCGAAGGAGTCGAGGTGCGCGTAGACGGTGGAGAGGCCCGCTCCGTGGTACACGACCACAGTGTTGCCGTAGAACGGGCAGTTCCGGGCCGAGATGACCTCGCCGTCGAGTACGGCCACCACCGGATCGCCGGTGTCGCCCCTGATGTCGGCCCCGTTGTGCTGGGAAAAGTAGCCCGTGACCGGATGCACCCGCATCCCGAAGCCCGAGCCGACCTCCCCGGGGGCCGGGAGTTGCTCCATGGGCAGGAACGCGTCGATGCCGAGGTCGGCGCGCTGTTGCGCGGCCCGGTCGCGCATGTCGGCCTCGACCCGGCGCAGTCCGTCCGCGATCAGCCTCAGGTCCCCGATCGTCTCCTCGTTGACCTCGATCTCCTCAAGGTCCTCGTCCACGCTGCGGTACAGCAGGTAGATGCGCATCTCGTCGCCGCCGATGCTGTCGGTGACCACCTGCTCCAGGATCTTCTCCAGCGGCTGCGGGCAGGGGACCCGCATGCCGGGGTGCAGCACCGCAGTGTCCGAGACCGGGGTCGCCGACGGCAGCGGAAGGTCGCACCAGCCGCGGGAGTCCTCCCGCCATGCGCCTCCCAGCCCCTCGCAGGCCTCCTGCACCGACAGCGGCTCTGAGGGCGCCTGCCGGCTGGCCAGCTCGATCGCGGCCGCGATCGCGGCCGCGTCCACGGCTTCGTCGGCGGACGGAGTGGTCGGCGCGACCGGACTGGCCGTTGCAGTCGGCTCGGATGGGTCGACGGTGTCGGTGGGCTCGGATGGGTCGACGGTGTCGGTCGGCTCGGACGGGGCCACCCGTTCGGCTGCGTCGACCGGCGAATCCCGCGGGCCGACCAGCAGATCCGGGGTCTCGCGTATCAGCCAGGATGCCGCAGCCAGCACAATCAAGAGAACGACGACAAGCGCAAGGAACCCTCGCCATTCACCCACGATCCGTCCCGCTAGCGCAGTGGCGGCTGCCCGAGATCACTGCTCAGAGACTGTACCGGTGGGCGATACTGGACTCGAACCAGTGACCTCTGCCGTGTGAAGGCAGCGCTCTAGCCATCTGAGCTAATCGCCCGGAAAGAGCGAGGCTACCAGCGGCCCCGATGCGGGGCTACGGCGACTGCCTGATCACTGCGCGGCGACGCGCAGCGCGCGTTCCATCAGATCGCGGTCGCCCAGCCTGTGGCGCAATTCGTCCTCCAACCCGGCGATCGGATACAGGTTCTGCGGTGCCCGGGCGTCTTTGTGGGGCTCGCTCGCATAGCGGGGCAGGGTCGCGGTCACTGTGTCGGCTCGACATGCCGCAAGCCGCCAACCGGCTGGACGTCGGGAGCGTGGGCCGGGCCGTGGTGGATTCGATCGGTCGGTGCGATGGTTCGCAGGCCGTGCCCGTCGGGCACCACCTTCCATCCGTGGCGGTGGACCTTCTGATGGCAGTGCCAGCACAGCGGAATCATGTTGGTGATGTCGGTGGCTCCACCTTGCGATACCGGATTGATGTGGTGAGCCTGACACAACAGGGGCTGCGCACCGCAGCCTGCACATCCGCCGTACTTGGCGATCAGGGCCCTGAACTGAGCCTCGGTCGCGATGGTCTTGGTGTGACCGTGCCGCAGCGGCACACCCTTGTCGCTGAACACGATTCCCGTGATCTTGGCGTTGCTCATGTGCTCTTCGAGCACGCTCTGGGGAATCACCGCTCCGCCCGCGATCTCAGCGAAGTCTCGGGTGCCGTCGGCGCTGAGATGCTGCACGATGGCGATGTCAGCGCGGCGGCCAGAGCCGCCCCTGCTGCTGTCGGCGGTGAGAGTCTCCAGAGCATCGGCCATTCGCTGGTGGTGGCTGCGCCGTTCCACTTCTGGGTGCTTCAGGTCCTCCCGGCGCAGCGTCTCGGCCTGCTCGTGGAGGCGCTTGCGCAGCTTCGCGCCCGCAACCGGGTCGAACTCGCCACGCAGATGCACCATGCCGTCGTCGCCGTCCCAGATGCTCAGGCGGCGCCGACGCCGCATCCGCTGCCAGGCAGCCTCGCCGTCATCGGCCTGGCGCTGAACCGCCCACCGGCCCGCCTCTCGGGCGAACTGCTCCGGGGGAAGCGAAGCGGCCTTGGCCAGCAGTTCGGCGTCTTCCGTTACGGCCTCGGGGCTGGTCTTGTCCGAGGCGTCAGCCAGGGCCCTCGCGTTGTTGAAGGACACCTGCCCGCTCTCGACAGCCCGCTGCACCTCGGGCAGGGCCTGCAGTCTCTGAGCTGTCTTGACCTGCCCTACGGCTTCCCGCCGGGACAGACCTGCGGCCTTGGTCAGCACCCCGGCACCGCCGTCGCCGTGGCGCTCGCGGGCGGCCAGGTTCCCGGCCGCATGGGTCTGGCAGGCGTCGAGCTTGGCCCGCATCGACTTGAACGCCTCCAGCCCTCTGCGCAGCTCACCCGTCGAGGTCTCGCCGGACTTGCTCAGTACCAGAACCTCGTCCAGCGCGGCCTCGGCTCGTCGGATCGCCTCCGTCATCATGGACAACATTATGCCACACCCCTGTGACATCTATCAAGTATCTACATGCCTTTAAAGTAAGATTCATATCTCAAAGAGGCCGTCGGACCCCGGCCGCGGCACCCCCTCGGCTCATGACTAGGCCTCTACCCGCTCGACCGACGACGTGACCGGGCCCTTTGACACTTCGAAGCGCACGGGCATCCGCTCGGCTAACTCGCGGATGTGGGTCACGATGCACACCATCCGCCCCGCCGCGCCCAACTCTTCGATGGTAGCCGCGACGACAGCAAGCGTGTCGGGATCAAGGGTGCCGAAACCCTCGTCGAGGAACAGCGAGTCCAGGTCCGGACTGTCCTCCGTCGCCATCTCGGATTGGCTGTCTCTGAGGGCCGGCGCAAGGGCGAGGCTGGCCAAGAACGTCTCGCCCCCTGACAGGGTCTTAGCTCCCCGCACCTCGTCGGCATTGTGGTGATCGCGGATGTCGAACGACGTGCCGTCGGCCACGAACGAATACTGCTGGTTCGACAACTCCAGCAGCCGCTCATTGGCACGCTCCACCAAGTCGCCGACCGCCTCCTCCATGAGCCATCGCTCAAATCCGTCGGAAGGCCCCGAAACCGGTCATGCGCAGCTTCACGGGCCTCACGGCTGCACAGCCTCCCGTTGGGCCTCGTGCTGGGCTTCGAGCAGCTCGGCGAACAGCGACCTCACCCGCTCATCGGCGATATTGCGATCGGCCAAGAACCCGTTAAACAGCTGCTCGGGCGTCCGGCCAACCCGTGAGCGCCGCGTTGGGATGCTGGGGCCGTCTAGTCTGTGCCATGTGAACTTCTCCTGGGGGAGGTCGGGGGTAGTTGACGACCCGCATCCTCCCTCAGGAGATCACCCAGACCCGGTCACCCCCACACGACGCAGCAGGGACAACGTCTTGGGTTGTCACATGCGTGTTTGAATCTTGGGTGTGGCAGACGCCGGCGAGGATGATCCCGAGGCTGCGGCCCCGCTCGGCCACATCCAGCAGGATCTCCTTGATCGGGCTGCTGCCGTGGCGCGGGGCGTACTTGTTGAGCTCGTCGAGCACCACGAACTGCAGCGGCCGAGCCACACCGCTGCACTCTTCAGGCCAGGTCCGGGGCTATGGGGTTGAGGGCGAGGAGATCCTCGATCACCGCGAGAGTCTCGAGCACGGCCAGGTCGTCGAGTTGGTGGCCCACGACTTGCAGGCCGATCGGTACACCCTCGCTGCTGAATCCGCAGCACACCGTGCCGGCCGGGCGCCGAGTGAGGTTGGCCAGGGGCGTGAACCGGAACCAGTTGGGAGTCTCCTCGCCGTTGACGGTGCCGTGCCCGCCCGGCGCGGGAGCCTGGCCCGCGAGCGTCGGCATGAGCAGCACGTCGTAGCCGTCCATCGCCTCCGCGAGAGCCACAGACAGCTCGCCGGCCTGCCGGCGGGCCTCGTACAGCGATACCGCGGTGACCCGTTCGTAGACGTCCTCCAGCATCCGGGCGAGCACGTCGGTCACGTTGGCCCACTCGTCGGTGCCGTACAGCGAACGGAACACAGGACCGATCAGCCCCCCGAAGAACAGCTGAAGGAAGACCCCGGGCACCGACCCGAACTCCGTCTGAGCCTCGACGACGTCGGTGCCCTCGGCCGCCAGACGGTCCACCGCGGCCGCGCAGGCCGCGGCGATCTCGGAGTCGACCGGACCGCCGTCGATCGACGGAGCCCACAGCACCCGGGCCGGGACGCGGGGGCTGTCGAGCGCGGCCCGCCAGGAAACCCCCGGCGCAGGCAGGCTGCGCAGGTCGGCCGGGTGGGGGCCGACCACCGCATCGAGACACAGGGCCACGTCGCGGATGAGTCGCGCCATCGGTCCCACGCATGACAGATCGATCAGGCCCGACGGCGGTGGACCGCTCGGCACCCGGCCGTGGCTGGTCTTGAGGCCCGACAGTCCGCATATCGCCGACGGGATCCGGATCGAGCCTCCCCCGTCGGAGCCGGTCCCCACCGGGACCATGCCCGCGGCTATGGCGGAGCCGGTCCCGCCCGACGACCCGCCCGGGGAGCGCTCAAGGTTCCACGGATTGAGCGTGGCCCCGAACCGGGGGTTGTAGGTGTCGCCCATGCAGCCATGCTCGGGGGTGTTGGTCTTGCCCAGCACCACGCAGCCCGCGGACCGCAGCCGGGCAACCTCGGTGCAGTCGGAGACAGCCGGCGCGGCGCCGCGGGTGTACATGGCGCCCTTGCTGGTGTGGAACCCGGTCGCGTCGACGAGATCCTTCACGCCGATCGGGACTCCCGCCAGCGGCCCGACATCGTCGCCGGCATCGATTCGCGCGTCGATCGCGGCGGCCTCGGACCGTGCTGCGTCGGCGTTCACCGCGACGAAGGCGTTCAGCACGCCGTTGAGAGCCTCGATGCGCTCCAGCGCGTGCTCGGTGACCGCGGCGGCAGTGAGGGTGCGGTCCCGCACCATCGCCGCGAGGGCCTCCACCGTCACGGTTCGGAAGTCGGGTACGTCCATTGCCTCAAACCTTTCGTGGAGGGGAAGGAGTCCGCTGATGGGAAGCCCGCCGATGGGCGGTGCGCCGGAATGGCCGGCGGCACGCCCGATGGCGGCGCCGATGATTCAATCAGGCATCGGCGCCGGCGACGAGCCGCTGCACCAACCGCTCGAGGCCGGCAACTCGCGATCCCTTGACCAGCACGGCGTCGTCGGCGCCCAGACCGCCGAGGTCGCGCAGCGCGGCGAGGGCGCCGTCGACGCCCTCAACATCGGTGACGTCGGCGTCGCCCCGGGAGTACCCGGGAGCGTCGACCGCGACCACTCGCACCGCGAGCTCCGCGGCCAGCGAGCCGATGGCGGCGTGTTCGGTGGCCTCGAACTCCCCCAGCTCGGCCATGACGCCCACGACGGCGATCCTGCGGGCCGCCGCCAGCGCGGCCAGGGAGTGCAGGGCCGCCCGCATCGACAGCGGGTTGGCGTTGTAGCAGTCGTTGAGCAGGAGCGCGCCGCCGGCGGCACGAACGACTTCCATGCGCAGCGGCGACAGCGCCGGCTCGGCCAATCCGGCGGCCACGTCCTCCAGCGAGGCCCCGAGCTCCAGGGCGGCCGCGGCCGCGGCCAGCGCGTTGTCGACCGAGTGCAGTCCCCTGGCCCCCAGCGTCACGGCACACTCGCCTGCGGGGCTGCGCAGGACGAAGCGCGGGATCAGGTCGTCGCCGAGCGTCAGCTCCCCGGCCGCCACCTCGCCGCCGAGCCCGAAGGTGACCACCCGGGCGTCGGTGCTCGATGCCATGGCCGCTACTTCGGGCACCCCCGCGTTGAGGAAGGCCACGCCGCCCCCGCCGGCACCGGGAAGCGCCTCGACCAGCTCCCGCTTGGCCGCCACCACCGCGGCCAGAGAACCGAGCTCGCTGGTGTGGGAGAGGCCCACAGTGGTGACCACGCCCATGGTCGGCCGGGCCACGGCGCAGAGCCGGGAGATGTGCCCCGATCCCCTCGAGCCCATTTCGACCACCAGCGCCTCGGTGCCCGTCGGAGCGGACAGCAGCGTGATCGGCACTCCGATCTCGTTGTTGAACGACCGGGTGCTGGCCCACACCCTCCGGTCTCCAGCCAGCACCGCAGCCAGCAGATCCTTGGTGGTGGTCTTGCCGGCCGATCCGGTCACACCCACCACCGGCACCGCCCCGAGGCGGCGGCGGGCCTGATGTGCGAGCGCGGCGAGGGCCTCCAGGGTGTCGCCCACTTCCACGGCCGCGGCGCCGGCCGCGACCGGACCTCGGGCGGTGAGGTAGGCGGACGCTCCAGCCGCGACCGCGTCGGCAATGAAGTCGTGACCGTCGCGCTCAGCCACCAGCGGCACGAACAGCATGCCCGGCCGCACGTCGCGGCTGTCCTGGCTCACTCCGTCGACCGCAGTGGCGCCGTCGCCGTGCAGGCGGCCCCCGGTGGCCTCGGCGATCTCGGCCAGCGTCCAGCGCACGGCGCGAGTGTGACACGCGCCCGGCGATGACGTCGCCACCTGAGCGGTCTGTCCAGCGCCCTTCTCAACGCCCTGCCCGGCTCCCGCTCGCCGTCCGGGCAGCGCCCGCGCGGGGGCGACACCCGCCCGGCGCTAGCGTCGCCGCCGTGGAGGACCGCAGGATCAGGCTGGTGGTGCTGTTCGGGGGGCGCTCCGCCGAACACGACGTGTCGTGCGTGTCGGCCCGCCACGTGGTGGCTGCCGCCGACCCGCGAAAGTACGTCGTCGAGGCGGTCGGCATCACCCGGGACGGCCGCTGGGTGAAGGCCGCGGAGGCGATCGAGGCCCTGAGCGCCGGCCCGGACGCGCTGCCCGAGCGGCTCAGCGCCGTCGGCCCCGAGGTGCAGCCCCTGCCCGCGCTGAGCACCGACTCAGAGCTTCGCAGCGCAAGCCGCAGCTCCAACCCTGGCGGTCCCACGGTTGTGCTGCCCATCCTTCACGGCCCTATGGGCGAGGACGGAACGGTGCAGGGCCTGCTGGAGCTGGCCGGGGTCCCCTACGCCGGAGCTGGTGTGCTGGCCTCGGCGCTGTGCATGGACAAGACCGCGGCCAACACCATGCTGGCCCAGGCCGGGATCGCCCACACCCGCTGGCGCGCCGTCACCGTCGACGACCCCCACGCAGGCGACACCGATCTGGCGGCGGTCCTTGACGCCATGATCGAGGACTTGGGCCTGCCCGTGTTCATCAAGCCCGCAAGCATGGGATCCTCGGTCGGAGTCTCCAGGGCTTCGACCCGCCCGCAGGCGGCCGAGGGTCTGCGCCTCGCCTCGCGCTATGACCGCAGCATCGTCGTGGAGGAGGAGGCCCGGGCCCGGGAGATCGAAGTCGCCGTCTTGGGCAACGACCACCCCGAGGCGAGCCTGCCCGGCGAGATCGTCCCGGGCGCGGACTTCTACGACTACGCCGACAAGTACGACGACGGTGCTGAACTGGTGATTCCGGCCCCCCTCGACGACGACGAGGTCGCCACGTGCCGGCGCATCGCCATAGACGCCTACCGGGCTCTGCGGGTGGAGGGGCTGGCCAGGGTCGACTTCCTGTACGAGGACGGCCGCGACGGCCGCGGCGACCGGGGCTGGCTGGTAAGCGAGCTCAACACCATGCCGGGCTTCACGCCCATATCGATGTACCCCAAGCTCTGGGCGGAGAGCGGCCTCGGCTACCCGCAGCTCATCGACCGGCTGGTGGACCTGGCCCTGGAGCGTCACGCCCGGCTCCAGCGCCACACTCTCACCGACCCGGCCACCCCGGCGTCGTGAGCTTCGGGCGGGCGCGCCGACCGGGGCGGGAGCACCCCGGCCGCGCCGAATCGGGCGCCGTCGTGAGCCTCCGGCGCCCGCGGCCACTAGAACTCGTGAGCCTCCGGCGCCCGCGGCCACTAGAACTAACGGCGTGATCACCGAGTCTCTAGCCGGAAAGCGCATCGCCGTCACCGGCGCGACCGGGTTTCTGGGGACCGCGCTCACCGAGCGTCTGCTGCGCTGCGTGCCCGACTGCGAGCTGGTGCTGTTGGTGCGCCCGGGTCGGCGCGGCGCGGCCGCGCGGGTGCAGCGCGACGTGCTGCGCTACGACGCCTTCGACCGACTCCGAGAGGAGATGAAGCAGCCGGACGCGGCCGAGACCTACAACGAGATGACAGCCCGGCGGGTCAAAGCCCTCGCCGGGGACGTGAGCACCGACGGGCTCGGACTCGACGACGAGGGCCGGGCCCTGCTCGCCAGTTGCGACATCGTGATCCACTCGGCGGCCACCGTGAACTTCGACTCGGCCCTCGACGACGCCGTGGAGGTCAACCTGCTCGGACCGGCCCGGGTGGCCGAGGTGCTGAACGAGGAAGGCTCTGAAGCGCACCTGGTCGCGGTGTCCACCTGCTATGTGGCCGGCAGCCGGCGGGGCGCCGCGCCCGAGCAGATGGTGGACGAGTCGCCGTTCTTCACCGACGTCGGCTGGCGCGAGGAGGTCGCCAGTGCCCGCCGGGCCCGCCGAGACGCCGAGCAGGCCAGCCGCAGCCCCGAGCGCCTGGCCGCGCTGTCGGCCCAGTCCCGCCGGGAGCTGGGCGCAGCAGGCACACCGGCGCTGTCGGAGAAGGTGGAGAGCCTGCGCCGCCGCTGGGTGAACGAACAGATGACCGTGGCCGGCCGGGCCCGGGCAGCCAGCCTCGGCTTCCCCGACGCCTACGCCTTCACCAAGGCCCTGGGCGAGCGGGCCCTGGCCGAGACCCGCGGCGACATCGCGGTGACCATCGTGAGGCCCTCGATCATCGAGTCGGCCCTGGCCGATCCCTATCCGGGATGGATCCGGGGATTCCGCATGGCCGAGCCGGTGATCGCGGCCTACGCCCGGGGATTGCTCAAAGAGTTCCCCGGGGTGCCCGAGGGCATCGTCGACGTGATCCCGGTGGATCTGGTGGTGGCCACGATCCTGGCCGTGGCCGCCCGGGGCCCTGTCGATCCCAGCCCCGACGTCATCCAGATCGCCAGCGGCTCCATCAACCCGCTGAAGTACGGCACGTTGTTCGACCTGGTGAGCGGATGGTTCACCGAGCACCCCGTGTACGACGCGCACAACCAGCCGATCCCCGTGCCGCGCTGGTCTTTCCCCGGCCGCGGCAGGGTGGCCCGGCAGCTCCAGCGAGTCCAGCGCTCGCTGGAAACCGCCGACCGAGTGCTGTCCGCGCTGCCGCTGAGGGGACGCCACGCCGTGATGAGCGCCACCCTCGAAGAACGCCGCCTTCAGCTCGAGCGGGCCAGCGACTACGTCAAGCTCTACGGCGCCTACGCCGAGTGCGAGGCCATCTATCAGCTGGACCGCCTCATGGCGCTGTGGGACTCGCTCGACGACGCCGACCGCTCCGCATTCTGCTTCGACCCTCGCATCCTGGACTGGACCCACTACGTGCAGGAGGTGCACCTGCCGTCGATGGTGCAGCAGGCCCGTCTGAAGATGGCGCCCGGGGCAGGGGCAGGCCGGACTGAGTCCCGCTCGGCCCGGCTGCGCCGCCAGGTGCTGGCGCCGGAGCGCCACCTAGCCGTGTTCGACTTGGAGAACACGCTCATCGCGTCGAACGTGGTGGCCAGCTACGCGTGGCTGGCCACCCGGCAACTCGGCGACCTCGACCGGGTGCGCTTCGTGACCCGCACGCTGGCGGAGGCGCCGAGGCTGCTCGCCTTGGACCGCCGCGACCGCAGCGACTTCCTGCGCTACTTCTACCGGCGCTTCGAGGGGGCCTCGAAGGACCGCATCGACGCCGACTGCGTGGAGATGCTCAGCGACCTGATAATCACCAAGTCGTTCCCCCAGGGGATCCGGAGGGTTCGCGAGCACCGCCAGGCGGGCCACACGACCCTGCTCATCACCGGGGCGCTGGACTTCGTGGTGGCACCGCTGCGGCCCCTGTTCGACCACATCGTGGCCGCGGAGATGGGGTCGAGCGACGGCGTCTACGACGGCCGCCTCACCGCCGTCCCCCCGACCGGCGAGGCCCGCTACCAGACGCTGGCCGACTTCACCGACCTCCACGGCCTCGACCTGCGGGAGTCGGTGGCCTACGCCGACAGCACATCGGACCTGCCCATGCTGGAGGCGGTCGGCTTCCCGGTGGCGGTCAACCCCGAGACCAAGCTGGCCGCGCTGGCCCGGAGGCGGGGCTGGCTGATCGAGCACTGGTCCACCAGCGCCGGCGCACCGGCCAAGCTTCTGCCGATGGCGCCCCGCATCCGCGGCCGAGCCCGTCCCGCTGCTCTAGCCGGATCCGCCGGCCTGCGGAAGTCCGCTGCTCTAGCCGGATCCGCCGGCCTGCGGAAGTCCGCTGCTCTGGCCGGATCCGCCGGCCTGCGGAAGTCCGCTGCTCTAGCGGGGTCCGCCTGATGGCCGCTGAGCACCACAAGACGCCTCGCCCGGGGCTGGTACTGGAAGTCGACCGGTCCACCCCGCCGGTCCTGTTCCACCACGGCGACGGCTTCCGCCTGGAGAGGCTGCCCGCGGGTCGCAGCCGGGTGATCTATCCGGCCGAGCCCGTCGCGGGCCTCGCCGACCCGGAGGCGGCCATCCGCGACGCCCTGCTGAACCCGCTCGACTCCGACCCGCTGCCGGCGCTGTTGCGTCCGGGGATGAAGCTGACGATCGCCTTCGACGACGTGTCGCTGCCGCTGCCGCCGATGCGGCGGCCCGACATCCGCGAGCGAGTTGTCGAGCAGGTCCTCGACATGGCGGCCGCCGCGGGGGTGGACGACGTGCACCTGATCGCGGCGCTGGCCCTGCACCGCCGCATGACCGACGACGAGCTGCGCCACGCCCTGGGCGAGCGGGTGTTCGACGCTTTCGCCCCCCAGGGGGCGCTGTACAACCATGACGCCGAGGATCCCGACGGCATGGTCGTTCTAGGCCGCACCGACCACGACGAGTTGGTCACCATGAACCGGCGGGCCGCCGAGAGCGACCTGCTGGTGTACGTGAACATCAACCTGGTGGCCATGGACGGGGGCTGGAAGTCCACGGCCACGGGCCTGGCCGACTACCGGGCGCTGCGCCACCACCACAACGTCCGCACCATGCAGCAGTCGCGCTCGTTCATGGACCAGCCCCGCTCGGAGCTGCACCGCTCCAACTGGCGCCAGGGAGAGGTGATCAAGTCCAACGGGCCCCCGATCTTTCAGATCGAGACCACCGTCAACAACAACACCTTCGGACGGGACGGACCCCTGGCCGTGCTGCAGAAGCGCGAGTGGGAGTGGACGGTGAAAGACCGGGCCTCGTTCATGGCCATGCAGGCCGGGCTCAAGGCGATGCCCCCCTCGGGCCGCCGGGGCGTGTTCGGCCGCTGGCTGGCGCCCTATGAGTTGACTTCGGTACAGGCCGGGGCGGTGGAGGCGGTCCACGAGAGCACCACCGCCAATGTCATGGCCCAGCACCTGGTGCCGGTGAAGGGCCAGACCGACGTGCTCACCATGGGGCTGCCCTACATCTGCCCCTACAACGTGAACTCGGTCATGAATCCGATCCTGGTGATGTGCCTGGGCCTCGGGTACTTCTTCAACCTGTACCGGGGCAAGCCCTTGGTGCGCGAGGGCGGCGTGGTCATCATGAGCCACCCGACCCGATGGGAGTTCCACCCCGTCCACCATCCCAGCTACATCGACTTCTTCGAGCAGCTCCTGGCCTCCACCACCGACCCGGTCGAACTCGAGGCCAAGTACGAGGAGCAGTTCGCCACCGACGAGTGGTACGTGCACCTGTACCGCACCAGCTACGCCTACCACGGTGTGCATCCCTTCTACATGTGGTACTGGGGGGCGCATGCCCTGCAGTGGCTGGGCCGGGTGATCGTGGTGGGCGGCGATCCGAGGGCAGTGCGCAGGATGGGCTTCCAGCCCGCCTCGACCCTGTCGGACGCCCTGGAGATGGCCGGCGACGTGGTGGGGCCGTCGCCCACGATCACCCACCTGCACAACCCGCCGATCCTCATGGCCGACGTGGAGTGACCGGGCCATGCCGCGCGACGCCAACACCACCATGGCCGACGCCGGAGTGACCGGGCCATGCCGCGGGACGCCAACACCACCATGGCCGACGCCGGAGTGACCGGGCCATGCCGCGGGACGCCAACACCACCATGGCCGACGCCGGAGTGACCGGGCCATGCCGCGGGACGCCAACACCACCATGGCCGACGCCGGAGTGACCGGGCCATGCCGCGGGACGCCAACACCACCATGGCCGACCTGGAGTGACCGGGAGGGGGTGAGCTGATGGGGATCGCGCACGACCTCGGCCTGGTGCGGATGGGGCGCCGTCTGCCGTCGCCGGCGCGCGCCCTGCGGGCTCGCACGTTCCCGCTGCGGGCGCCCAACGTCCCGCGAGGGGTGAAGCCACCGGAGACGCCGGGCCGCCTCGGCGCCGACTACGACACCGATTGGGCTCGCCGCTGGCCGGCCCGGATGTGCCGGGCCGCGATCCTCGAGGGTCCGATGCGGGCCATGGTGCAGGTGCTGGCCTCGCCCAGCCGCCGCGGCGCCGACCGGCTGGCCGATCTGGACGGCCCGTTGATCTTCGCGGCCAACCACCACAGCCACATCGACACTCCCCTGCTTCTCACGTCGATCCCCGAGCCGTGGCGCCACAAGATCGTGGTGGGCGCGGCCGCCGACTACTTCTTCGGCACCAGGGTGTCCGGCGCGGTCGCCGCCCTGGTGAGCGGGGCCATCCCCATCGAGCGGGCCCGGGTGGGCCGCCGCTCCGCTGACCTCGCCGCGGGGCTGATCGACGGCGGATGGAGCCTGCTGATCTACCCGGAGGGCGGGCGCAGCCCCGACGGCTGGGGACAGCCGTTCCGGGGCGGGGCCGCCTACCTGTCGGTGCGCTGCGGAGTGCCGGTGGTGCCGATCCACGTCGGCGGCACCGGCAGCATCCTGCGCAAGGGCCGCACGATGCCCAAGCCCGCCGAGGCCACCGTGACCTTCGGCACTGCGTTGAGGCCCGACGAGGGCGAGCGGGCCCCCCGGTTCGCGGCCCGGATCGAGGCCGCCGTGACCGCTCTGGCCGACGAGGCCGGCACCGACTGGTACTCGGCCCGCAAGCGGGCCCACGCCAGCACGAGCGGCACCCTCACCGGCCCCGACGCGGGGGTCTGGCGCCGCCAATGGGCCCTGGGCGGCCGCCGCCGCACCCCGTCGACCCGCTCCCGCCGCTGGCCCGACCTGTAGCCGCCTGTATTGCGGATCCGTCTGGACCACTGCCAGAACAGCTAGAGCAACGCGACAAGAGCCGAAATTTGGTATCCCTGTCGTGACCATTCATTTCGGCGGCACCAGCACCACTCCCCGCACAAGCCGGGTGCTGCCTCGACCGGCAGAAGCGACGGTGGCCTACACAGTTTGAGAGGGCTGGTGTTGCGCGCCGTACGGCTCGACTCGGACCACCCGCAGGCCCGGTACGGACCCGATGGCGGCGCGTGCCGAGGCGACCGCCTCCTTGAGGGTCGGGGCTGCCCGTCCGAAGTCGAGGAAGTCGCCGTCCGGATCGGTGCCCACCAGCGCGTCGTCGCAACCGGCCTCGAACAGCGCATCGAGAACCGCCTCGTCCATGACGCTGACACCCGCGGTGCGGACGCTGAAATCGTGTACTGGCAGCGACGTCGCCATCACGCCCCCTCCTGTCGGCCTGGAATGCGCTTACAGTGCGCCACTTTACGCCGAATCCGACGTGCCAAGTCCTCCGGCGTCCGTGGCGAGCCCCACACCGCGACGCGGCACGAACTGCTCGGGCATACCACGAAACCCCAAGTGTGGCTCGACCGACCCCTCGACCTCACGACGGACCACCCGGCAGCGCGGGCTTGCTTGAGCGCCGTGCGCACCTCCTTCTTCGAATGCTCCAGTGGCGGCACCATGCCTGTAATATACATAATAGATATGGAAACATCTTTATATCGTCATATGCCTGTTGCTGGATTGAGCCTTCTAGCGTGTCGTTGACGCTCGTAGGCTGAGCGGCATGGCTGTGTTTGCTAGTACTCCGGTCGAGTTGATCGAGGGCGTGTACGCCACGCTGGACGAGCGGGTGGGGCGGGCCCGGGAGAGCTTCGGGCGGCCGCTGACGCTGGCCGAGAAGATCCTGGTCAACCATCTGGATGCCTCTGAGACCGGGGTGCCCGAGCGGGGCGTGTCGTATGTGGACCTGCGCCCGGACCGGGTGGCCATGCAGGACGCCACCGCGCAGATGGCGTGGCTGCAGTTCATGACCGCGGGGCTCGACGAGGTGCGGGTGCCCACCACCACCCACTGCGACCACCTGATCACCGCCCGCACCGACGCCAGGCGCGACCTGCTGGCCGCGCTGTCGGGCAACGACGAGGTGTACGAGTTCCTGCGCAGCGTGTGCGCCCGCTACGGCGCCGGCTTCTGGAAGCCCGGCTCGGGCATCATCCACCAGGTCGTGCTGGAGAACTACGCCTTCTGTGGCGGGATGATGATCGGCACCGACAGCCACACCCCCAACGCCGGCGGGCTGGCCATGGTGGCGGTTGGCGTGGGCGGCGCCGACGCGGTGGACGTGATGACCGGCTTCCCGTGGAACGTTCGCTGGCCCGAGTTCATCGGCGTGCGCCTCACCGGCGAGCTGAGCGGCTGGAGCGCCCCCAAGGACGTGATCCTCAAGGTGGCCGACATCCTCACCGTGGCCGGCGGCACCGGCGCCATCGTCGAGTACTTCGGTCCCGGCGCGCGGTCGCTCAGCGCCACCGGCAAGGCCACGATCTGCAACATGGGCGCCGAGATCGGCGCCACCACCTCGATCTTCGACTACGACGAGTCGATGGGCCGCTACCTGCGGGCCACCGGCCGCGCCGAGGCCGCCGACCTGGCCGACTCGGTGGCGGACCACCTGTGCGGCGACCCCGAGACCGAGGCCGACCCCGAGCGCTTCTACGACCGGGTGGTGGAGTTCGACCTCGACGCCCTCGGGCCCCACATCAACGGCCCCCACACCCCGGACCTCGCCCGCGAGGTCGCCGAGCTCGGTGACGAGGCCCGCGACCGCGGCTGGCCGCTGGAGATCAGCGCCGCGCTCGTCGGGAGCTGCACCAACTCGTCATATGAGGACATCACCCGAGCCGCCTCCATCGCCCGCGACGCGGCGGCCAAGGGCCTGCGGGCCCGCACCCGGCTGCTGGTGACCCCCGGATCCGAGCAGATCCGCTCCACCATCGTGCGCGACGGTCTGATGGACGACTTCGAGACCCTCGGCGCGACCGTGCTGGCCAACGCCTGCGGGCCCTGCATCGGCCAGTGGGACCGCTCCGGAGACGCAGGCCACACACCAGGCCGGCCCAACGTGATCGTCACCTCCTACAACCGCAACTTCCCCAAGCGCAACGATGGAGACCCGGCCACGCTCGCCTTCGTCACGTCGCCCGAGACCGTGATCGCGCTGGCATTGGCCGGCACCGTCGACTTCGACCCGATCAGCGGCAAGCTGACCAACGACGACGGCGAGGCGGTGGCATTGGCCGAGCCGTCCGGCATAGAGCTGCCCCCCGACGGATTCGATCCCGGTGAAGACACCTTCGTGGCCCCGCCCGCGGACGGCGCCGCCGTCGAGGTCGGGGTGTCGCCGGACTCCGAGCGCCTCCAACTGCTCGAGCCCTTCGCCCCCTGGGACGGGCGCGACTATGAGGATCTGCCGGTCATCGCCAAGGCCAGGGGCAAGTGCACCACCGACCACATCTCCGCGGCCGGGCCGTGGCTGCGGTACCGGGGCCACCTGGAGAACATCTCGGGCAACCTGTACCTGGGGGTGGTCAACGCGTTCAATTCCTCTGACGACCATCACGGATACGAGGTCGGCCACGGCCGCAACCAGCTCACCGGTGTGGTCCAGTCCCTGCCCGACATCGCCCGCGAGTACCACGCCGCCGGGCTGCGCTGGGTGTTCATCGGGGACTCCAACACCGGCGAGGGCTCCAGCCGGGAGCACGCAGCCATGGAGCCCCGGTTCCGGGGCTGCGTGCTGGCGCTGGCCCGCAGCTTCGCCCGCATCCACGAGACCAACCTCAAGAAGCAGGGCGTGCTGGCGCTGACGTTCGCCGATCCCGCCGACTACGAGCGCATCGGCGAGGACGACCGCCTGGCCGTGCGGGGACTGGCGGACCTCGCGCCGGGGCGGCCGGTGACGGTGGAGGTCACTGCGCCCGGCGGCGCAGTCTGGACCTTCGAGGGATGCCACACCCTCAGCGCTGAACAGATCGAATGGTTCCGAGCCGGGAGCGCTCTGAACATCATCCGCAGCCGCGCCGACAGCAACCTATGAGCCACCCATGGCGGCAGGACCCCGCATAGCGGCAGGACCCCGCATGGCGGCAGGATCCCGCGTGGCCGACGCCATCAGGCGCATCGTGCGGAGCGAGGCGGCGAACCAGCCCCACATCCACGCCGTGCAGTCGCGCCCACAGCAGACGGCCGCGGCGCGGTCCTCGCATCTACGATGACCACTATGCTTACAGCATGCGCTGATCGGTTGGCACCGCCTCGCGTCGCAGCGTCTCATTTCCCGCTCTTGTTCGCTGCGCTCACGGGCCGCTCGGGCCGCGGCCTCGCTCAGCGCATCGCGAGGTCCTCGTGAACCCTGGCCAAACCGCCCGGTCTCTGACAGCCTCTCAGACGACCACGATCGGCATCCGCGCCGGGGCCTCCGGGTTCGTCCACAGCCGTGTGACGGCCATCGGCGCCCGGACCGTCGTCGAGATCGACGCCCGCGGGTCTGAGGAGAACCGCAGCAGAGCGCTGACGCCCGCCGACGGCCAGAGCATGGCCGCCGCAGCCTGCCTGGCCCGCACACAGCGGCTTCCGGTGGTGCTGAGGCTGGCATCCTCCGGCGCCGACCTCAACGCCGGGGTCGCCGCCCTCCACGGCTGGGCCACCGCGGCCGCGGAGCTGGCTCGCTGCTCGGGGGTAGTGCCGGTGATCGTGATCGCGGCCGGACCCAACGTCTCGGGCCCGGCCCTGCTGCTGGGCTTGGCCGACTTCGTGGTGATGACCGCCGACGCCTATGCCTTCGTGGTAGGGCCCCAGATGGTGGAGCACTTCACCGGTATGCCCGTAGACCGCGACGAGCTGGGCGGCGGCGAGACCCACTCCGTCACCTCGGGCGTGGCCAGCTTCCTGGCCGCTGACATGTCCGAGGCCGACGAGATAGCGGCCGAGCTGCTCGGCTACCTCCCTGACAGCAACGACTCCGACCCGCCCGCCCGGGTGTGCACCGATCCTGCCGACCGGGCTGTGCCCGAGGCCTTCGAGGTGCTGCCGGCCGAGTCGGGGGGAGCCTACGACGTGCGCGACGTGCTGGCCGCGGTCGCCGACCACGGCGTGCTGCTGGAGCCTCACACCTACTGGGGCGCCAACCTGGTGACCGCGTTCGCCTCCTTGGGGGGGCGGCCCGTCGGGATCGTGGCCAACCAGCCCCAGTCGCTGGCCGGGACGCTCGACATCACCGCCTCCCGCAAGGGCGCCCGCTTCGTGGCCTTCTGCGACGCGTTCAACCTTCCGCTGGTGACCTTCGTCGACACGTCCGGCTTCTACCCGGGCAAAGACCTGGAGTGGCGGGGAATGATCCGCTACGGGGCCCAGCTGGCGTTCTCCTATGCACGGGCCACGGTCCCCCGAGTCAATGTCACCCTGCGCAAGTCCTACGGCGGCGCGTACATCGTGATGGACTCCAAGCCGATGGGCAACGACGTGGCCCTGGCGTGGCCCACGGCCGAGATCGCGGTGATGGGAGCCAAGGGGGCGGTGGAGATCCTGCACCGGTCGGCCGGCGCGGCCGAGCGGGCTGCGATGGAGGCGGCCTACGAGCAGCGCCTCCTGAACCCGTACGCCGCCGCGGATCGCGGCGCCATCGACTCGGTGATCGAGCCGGCCGACACGCGGCGGGAGATCTGCGCCGCGCTGGAGATGCTCGTCTCCAAGCGGGAGCGCCTGCCCCGGCGACGCCACGACAACGCCCCGCTGTAACGCCACGATCGGCGCCCCGAAACAAGCGCCCGCTGCAACAGAACCGCCTTACACACCCCGCCATAACGCCCCGAAACAAGCGCCCGCTGCAACAGAACCGCCTTACACGCCCCCCGCCATAACGCCCCGAAACAAGCGCCCCCCTGCAACAGAACCGCCTTACACGCCCCCCGCCATAACGCCCCGAAACAAGCGCCCGCTGCAACAGAACCGCCTTACACGCCCCCCGCCATAACGCCCCGAAACAAGCGCCCGCTGCAACAGAACCGCCTTACACGCCCCCCGCCATAACGCCCCGAAACAAGCGCCCCGCCGAAAAAGCCCCCATATGTGCGCCCTGCTGCAAAAGCCTCGACAAATGCGCTCCGGCCATAAACGCCCCGCTGTAGTGTGATGACCGATGATGGCCAGCATGACGATCACCGCCGCCGGCCGAACGGGGTGTATCGCGTGACTGAGAGCATCACCATCACCGACAACCGCAGCGGGAGCAGCATCGAGATCCCGATCGTCGCGGGCGGCGTCGACTCCGCGGCCTGGCGCAAGCTGCTGCCAGGCGTCTGGTTCCACGATCCGGGGCTGGCCACCACCGCGGTCACCTCCAGCGCGGTGGCCCAGATCGACGGCGAGGCCGGCATCCTGCGCTACCGCGGCTACCCCATCGAGCAGCTGGCCGAGCACAGCACGTTCCCGGAGGTCGCCCACCTCCTCATTTACGGGGAGCTGCCCACCCAGGCCGAGCTCGACGAGTGGGTGCACGAGATAACCCGGCACACGTTCATCCACGAGAACTTTCGCAAGCGCGTCTTCGACGCCTTCCACTACGACGCCCACCCGATGGGGTTGCTCACCTCGGGCGTGGCGGGCCTGTCCACCTTCTATCCCGAGGCCAAGGACATCTTCGACCCCGACAATCGCAGGGCGCAGATCGTCCGCTTGATCGCCAAGATGCCCACGCTGGCCGCGGCGGCCTACCGGTTCTCGAGGGGCCTGCCGTTCATCTTCCCCGACAACGCCCACGACTACCCGGAGCGCTTTCTGAAGATGATGTTCGACGTCGGCGGCGACTACGAGCCCGACGAGGCCCTCGTGCGGGCCATGCGGGTGCTGTTCATCCTGCACGCCGACCACGGCCAGAACTGCTCCACCACGGCGACCCGCGTTGTCGGGTCGAGCCACGCCGACCCCTACACCGCTATCGCGGCCGGCTGCGCCGCCCTCTACGGGCCGCTGCACGGAGGGGCCAACGAGGCCGTGATCAACATGCTGAATCAGATCGGCACCTTCGACGAGGTCGACAGCTTCATCGCCGGCGTGAAGCGGGGCGGGCACCGGCTGATGGGATTCGGGCACCGCGTGTACAAGAACTACGACCCGAGGGCGGTCATCATCAAGGAGGCGGCCCACGACGTGTTCGCGGTGATCGGCAAGAACCCGCTGCTCGACATCGCCCTCAAGCTTGAGGAGGTCGCGCTGGCCGACGACTATTTCGTGAGCCGGCGCCTGTACCCGAACGTGGACTTCTACTCGGGCCTCATCTACCAGTCGCTGGGCTTCCCCACCAACATGTTCACCGTGCTGTTCGCCATTGGCCGCACCCCCGGGTGGCTGGCCCACTGGAACGAGCTGATCGAGCAGAACTCCCGGATATACCGGCCCCGCCAGGTCTACGTGGGCGCCGAGCGGCGCGACTACGTGGCGATGTCAGACCGCTAGCGGACCCGCGGCCAGTCTTCGCGAGAAGCGGCGTATATCGCCACAGAGCGCGAAGAACGCGGTCTATCCGCTCGGCCTCTAGGCCGGGGCGATGTCGAGGACGATCTTCCCCGCGTTGAGATTGGCCTCCATGCGCTGGTGGGCTGCGGGCGCTTGGGTCAGCGGGAAGCGGCTGTCGATCACCGGGGCGAGGGCGCCGGTGGCTGCGTGGGGCAGCATCTCGGCCGCGAACTGGCGGGTGACCGCGATCTTCTCCTCTATGGGGCGGGCCCGCAGGGTGGTGCCGATCAGGGCGGCCCGCTTGGCCATCAGCGCGGCCGGGTTGAACGGCACGGACGCCCCGGACATGACGCCGACCTGCACGATGCGCCCGTTGGTTCGCAGGCACTTGATGTTGCGGGGCAGGTAGTCGCCGCCGATCACGTCGAGCACCACGTCGACCCCGGCGCCGCCGGTGGCGGCGCTGACGGCCTCCACGAAGTCCTCGCTGCGGTAGTCGATGACCGCATCGGCGCCGAGGGCCTCGCACACATGGTGCTTGCCCGCGGAGGCGGTCACCGCGATGCGGGCGCCCATGGCCTTGGCGATCTGGATGGACGCGGTGCCCACGCCGGAGGCTCCGGCGTGCACCAGCGCCCAACGCCCGGATGTGAGACCCCCCTGGCGCACGAGCGCGTCCCAGGCGGTGATGAACACCTCTGGGAATGCGCCGGCGACGTGCAGCCCGAGCGCCTCGGGCACCGCCATGGCCTGGCGCTCGTGCACTGCGACCTGCTCGGCGTAGCCGCCTCCTCCCACGATGCCCATCACGGCGTCGCCGACGGCGTGGGCGGTGACCCGCTCCCCCACCGCGGCCACCCGGCCGGCGAACTCCAGGCCGGGGATCTCGTGGGCGGCCGTCGGCCCCGGGTACAGGCCCCGGCGCTGCAGCAGGTCGGCGCGATTGATGGCCGAGGTCACCACGTCCACCAGGACCTCCTCTGGTCCGGGGAGCGGGTCGGGCACCTGCCGCACGACGAGGACCTCGGGTCCCCCTTTGACGGTGATGACGACAGCTCTCATGGTGATTCTCCCATCGATGCCGCCGTCAGGTATAGCGGCATGCTGCATCCGTGCCGCCGCCTCCGGCTCATGGAGCGCTCGCCGGCGACGCGGAGGCCGACGCCTCGACGGTCGAATGGAGGCGCAGCGTCGACGGGTAGGGAAAGAAGTCGGGAAAGTCGCCGGCGCGGTTGCGCTGCTTCATCGTCTGCCAGAAGTCGAGGGTGGCGATCTCGGGGTGGTGCTCGCCGAACACCTCGCCCACTATGGGAGGCGAGCGCAGGTAGGTGGCGAACTCCTCGGGGAACACGTCGTCGGCCCCGACGGAGAACCACGGCTGGTCGAGCATCTCGTCGGCGTCGTCGCGGGGCGGGGGCAGAGCCCGGAAGTTCACCTCCGACAGCAGGGCCAGCTCGTCGTAGTCGTAGAACACCACCGAGCCGAGCCGGGTGACCCCGAAGTTCTTGGGGAACAGGTCACCGGGGAAGATGTTGGCCGCGGCCAGGTCCTTGATGGCGTTGCCGTAGTCGACGGCTGCGGCCATCGCCCGGTCGGGCGCCACCTCGCGCAGGTAGAGGTCGAGCGGGTAGACGCGCCGCTCGGTGTAGACGTGGCCCAGCACCACCTCGGTGTCGGTGATGGTGACGGTGCGCGAGCACTCTTGCTGCAGCTCCTCGAGGAGGTCGTCGTCGAAGCGGTCCCGGGCGAAGGTGAGGTTCTCGAACTCCTGGGCGTCGACGAGCCGGCCGACCCGGTCGAATCCGAACACGAGCCGGTAGCGGCGCTTCACGTCCTCGGGGGTGGTCCGCTTGCTGGGCGGGAAGCGGTCCTTGATCACCTTGAAGACCACGTCGAACGACGGCAGCGCGAACACCGCCATGACGGTGCCGGGCGCGCCCCGCGAGTGCTCGAAGCGGGTGTTGGAGTGCTCCATGTGCCGGTACAGGGCGCGGAACAGGTTGGTCTTGCCGTGCTGGGAGTACCCGAGGGAGGTGTACAGCTCGGCCACCGGCTTGACTGGCAGCATCGACTTGAGGAACGCCACCACCACGGCGGGGCGCTCCGACAGCACGTGCATGTAGGAGCGGGCGTAGCTGAACAGGCGGCTGGCGGCGGGCTCGGTGAGGAGGGCGGCGTCGACGTGCACGCCGGTGTCGTCGTGGACTACGGGCAGGATGCAGGGCGACACCCGGTTGAGCCACCGCAGGCGGCCGACGAGGTAGGCGCCCTTCTGGCGGTAGAAGACGGCGTCGAGCACGTCGATGGCGTCTAGGTCCCTCCAGACGCCGTCGAGATAGCCGTCGATGCGGCGGGCGACGAGAGCGGCGTCGCGGCCCAGATCGGCGAAGTGCGGGCCGAGGGGGCTGTGTTCGAGGATGGCGGCGACCGCGGCCGCGGTGGAGTCGCCCACATTCGCGCTGTGGTGCTCCGGGCAGGCGCCGTCGGTGGCGGGCAGGGAGGTGGGCCCGAGCCAGATGAACTCGAGCTCCCGGTCGAGGCCCACGACACTGAACAGGCGCCGGGTTACGGAGTTGTAGAAGGTCTCGGCCAACTCCATGTCGCCGCGGTGCGACACGAGCTCGACGTAGCGGCGCTGGGCGTCGATCCAGGCTTGGCGGGCGCCGGTGGCCGGGAGTTGGGCGCGGCAGGCCTCCACGGTGTCGAGCACGGCGGCGGTGTGCAGGTTCAGACGCTCGGCGGCGTCTTGGCGGTGGCCTTGCCAGTCGCGGGCCAGGAATCGGTCCTCGGCTCGGGCGGTGACCGTGATGAAGTCGGAGTGGAAGGCTTCGAAGCGCTCGTAGAGGATGCGGGCCGGCTCGCCGGGCGTGCTCGAACGGCCGGGCGGGCCCACGGTGGAGGCTTCAGTCGCCGGCGGCGCCGGCCTCGTTGCGAGCCAGGTCGTGGTGGCGGATGACCTCGTCGATCACGAATCGCAGGAACTTCTCACTGAAGGACGGGTCGAGGTTCGCCGCTGCGGCCAAGTCGCGCAGCCGGGCGATCTGCTGCTCCTCGCGCTGGGGGTCGGCGGGCGGCAGTCCGACGCTCGCCTTGTAGACGCCGATCTGCTTGGTGACCTTGAACCGCTCCGCGAGCAGCAGAATCAGCGCGGCGTCGATGTTGTCGATGCTCGACCGGTACCCGGCCAGCGTCTCGTCCTCGGCGCCTGCACTCACAGCTAGGCAAGCTATCGCCCACCAGGGACGGGAGCGCCTGTTCATAGGTAGCAGGAGCATCCGATGATTGAGTCCATCGCCCCCAGGGATGGGAGCGCCTGTTACAAGACGACCAAGGCCTGCTCTGAATTCACAGCCGACCGGAGCCTGCCCGACCCGGCATGGGACCGACCCACCCCACGGGCCGGCTATACCACGGCGAACTGCACCGCGCCGGCCACACCGCGCCAGCCACACCGCCGCAAGACCGTGCTGCGTCAAGCAAGCCGCCGCGCGGTGCACCACACCGCCGCAAGACCGTGCTGCGTCAAGCAAGCCGCCGCGCGGTGCACCACACCGCCGCAAGACCGTGCTGCGTCAAGCAAGCCGCCGCGCGGTGCACCACACCGCCGCAAGACCGTGCTGCGTCAAGCAAGCCGCCGCGCGGTGCACCACACCGCCGCAAGACCGTGCTGCGTCAAGCAAGCCGCCGCGCGGTGCACCACACCGCCGCAAGACCGTGCTGCGTCAAGCAAGCCGCCGCGCGGTGCACCACACCGCCGCAAGACCGTGCTGCGTCAAGCAAGCCGCCGCGCGGTGCACCACACCGCCGCGTCGAGGAGGCCACCCGCCACGAGCCCGCGCCCCACCAATTAACCTGGATCCACCGAAGCGGTGAGCGCACAGGGGTTGGCGCGTCCACCAGAAAGGCCTCCCGGCGGAGAATATGTGTGATGATCTGGTCTGACATGTTCGCCACGCGGGGAGGCACTTCCTGTGAGCAGCACACCAGGTGGGATCGACGGGCTGGAAACGGTGCTCGATCGCGGTTCGCCACGAACATCAAGCAGTTGACCACCCCACATGTGGCAAACCGATTGAAGTTCGTTCTGTCAGTGGTGGCGTCGATGCTGGCGGACCATCCCCACCGGCCCGCCCATCGGTGGATCCAGGATTAAGCCCCGACCGCAACCCGCGCCCCACCAACCAAGCCGGCCGCTAGGAGACTGTTGAGCAACTGGGTTGTCAGCTGTCGGGTTGGGGGTGGTGGTTCGGGCGGTTGCGCCGGTGTTGGTGTGGTGTCGGCTTGTCGCGGCTTGGGCGGGTGTGGCCGGGCGCGGGCGCGGCGCCGGTCGGGGTCAGCCGGCGGCGGGGAGGGCGAATCCGGTGCCGTTGTGGGCGACGCCGAGGTTGGCGAGGCGAACGAGGTTGACGGCGGCGGCTCTGTTGGTGAGCCACAGGTGGTTGGCGGCGACGCCGCGGTAGGGGACGCGTCTGGCTTTGCCCCGTGCGAGCCAGGCGATGGAGCGTTCGACCATGGGCCGGTGCCGGCGGTAGGCGGCCTGGGTCAGCGGCTGCCGCCAGCGGGCCTTGTTGGCGCGGCGGTGGGCCTCGTGGGCGTCCACGGCGACGCTGCGGCCCCGCTGTGAGGTGGTGCAGCGCGCTCTGAGCGGGCAGCCGTCGCAGAGCCTGCCGAAACGGGCCGCGCCCGACGTGACGGGCCTGGTGTGCCCGGCGGGGCAGGTCACGGTCTGCGCGTCGGTGTCGATGCCGAAGTCCTCTCGGGTGAAGCCCCCCGCTATCGGCGGGCGGCGCTCGATGGGCTTGATGGCGGTGTCCCATCCGGCGTCTGTGAACGACTCGAGCGCCTCGCCCGACGCGTACGCGGAGTCCGCCAGCACCAACCAGCCCCCGTCGTCGCCGGTGTCGGTGTCGCCAGTGTCGGTGTCGGTGTCGCCGGTGTCGGTGGTGTCGGTGTCGGTGTCGGTGTCGCCGGTGTCGGTGGTGTCGTCGGTGTCGGTGTCGCCGGTGGTGTCGGTGTCGGTGTCGGTGGTGTCGGTGTCGGTGTCGGTGTCGTCGGTGTCGGTGTCGTCGTGGCCGCTGCCGGTGTGGTCGTGGTCGCCGTCGTCGTGGTCGCCGTCGTCGTGGCCGCTGCCGGTGGTGTCGGTGTCGGTGTGGTCGTGGCCGGTGCCGGTGTGGTCGCTGCCGGTGTGGTGGGTGGGGTCGGTGTTGAGGAGCCGGGCGCCGACTCTGGCGTCGGAGGCGTCGGCTGCGGTGAGCTCTGCCGCGGTGATGATGCCGGTGTCGGGCTCCGCGACGATGTGGGCCTTGTAGCCGTCGCGGCGCACAGAGCGGGTCTTGTGTGCGTGGCGGGCCTCGGGGTCCACGGTGGAGATCACCCGGCCCGCGGCTGTGCGGCGCGCGATGCGCCGGCGCCCCGGCACCCTGGGGTCGGCCTCGACGTCTTGGCCGGCCACCGCGGCCAGCAGCGCCGCCGCGTCGGCCTGTTCGTCTGTGAGCTCGAGGCCCGCCGTCTCAGCGAGCACCGCACAGGCGTCTGTGACCAGCTCGTCTATGAGCCAGGCCCGCTCCCCGGGGTCAGACCAGTCACAAGACGGCTTGGCCCCCAGGCCATAGTCGAGCATCAACTCCAGGCCCGCCGTCTCAGCGATCAACCGCCGACAACGCCGTATCTGCGCGGCGATCATCGTGTAGGTGTCCTGCGTCGCCACCGCGTCATACAGCACCGTGGAGTCCAACGCCCGCCGCCGGCTCCCCGCCAGCGCCCCGCAGGACCCCGCCAGATCCCGCACCGCGTCAAAGACCCGCTGCGGGCGGCCGCTGACGCGCAGCCTGTGCCGCCACAGCGACAACACGCTGTAATGGAACCCCGCATCGTCCACCGACAGGCCCGCAGCGGCCTTCCAGCGCAGATCACACCGCAGCCGCTCAACAGCCTCACGGTCAGAGCACCCCTCCAGCGCCTGCAACACCAGCACCGTCGCCACCACCGAACCCGGCACCGACGGCCGGCCCCGACCCCCGAACAAGTCAGCGAACAACCCGTCAGGAAACAGCCTCAGACGGTTCTCGGCCAAGAACCGGTAAACCGACCCCACCCGCACCAGACCCCCGCACAAGCCCAACACGTCCAACAACTCCCGATCCGGCTTCTCAGTACCCTGCATACCTACAATTCTCGCACACCCCCCACACGAACGCGAGCACCCCGAACCGGATTACTCAACAGTCTCCTAGGCGAGGGTGAACAGCGGCTCGGGCTGCCGGGTTTCGGCCAAGGGGCTTTCGGCCAGGTTGACTCGGTCAGGTGCCGCCCGGGCGATGGAGCCTGCCCCGGGGTGCCTTGCTGTATTGCGCGGGGTCGGGGGCCCGTGGGCTGGCGGGGGGTCGGCGGCGTGTGCGGGTCCGTAGCGAGTCCGCTCAGGCGGTGCGATGGTGTAAAGGCCCCGCCCGTCGGGCACCACCCGCCAACCGTGATGATGCACCTTCTGGTGGCAGGCCCAGCACAACAACATCATGTTGTCGATGTTGGTGGGCCCGCCTTGTGACACCGGTCTGATGTGATGGCCCTGGCATACCCACATGTCGGCGCCACAGCCAGCGCAGGCTCCGTAGAGGGCCCGCAGCGCGCTCATCTGGGCCTTGGTGGCGAGCCGTTTGGCGTGGCTGAGCCACAACGGCAAGCCCTCATGGCTGAACACCACCCCCTTGATCCTGGCGTTACAGAAATACTCCTCGAGCACGCTCGGGGGGATCACACCGCCACCGGCGACCTCCGCGAACGCGTCGGTGCCATCCGCGCTGAGATGCTGCACGATGGTGATATCAGCCGACGGCCGACCCCCACACCCGCACTTACCGCCGCCGATTGTCCGGCTCGAATCATCGCCACCACTGGTCAGGCTCAAACTCGCGCTCCCGGCCGAGCCCACACCGCCACCGGCCGAGCCCACACCGCCACCGGCCGAGCCCACATCGCCACCGGCCGAGAGGACATCACCACCGGCCGAGCCCACACCGCCACCGGCCGAGCCCACACCGCCACCGGCCGAGCCCACACCGCCACCGGCCGAGCCCACACCGCCACCGGCCGAGCCCACACCGCCACCGGCCGAGCCCACACCGCCACCGGCCGAGCCCACACCGCCACCGGCCGAGCCCACACCGCCACCGGCCGAGCCCACACCGCCACCGGCCGAGCTCACATCGCCACCATTGCCGTTGTGGCTCACGTTGCCTCGATCCTCGTTCGAGCCGTTGTCGGGCCCGCCCACGCCACTGCCGCTATCGGTGCCGCCGCGGCCGTTTCCGCTGGGTGTCGCGCTGCCGGCCTTGGAGTAGATGCTTCCGTGCTCGGTCAAAGTGTCGAGCGAGTCGGCCATGCGCTGGTTGAGGCTGCGCTTCTCCCCGCCAGGACTGTGCAGATCCACACGCCGCAGCCGCTCCACCTCCAACAAGAACCGCTTGCGCACCTTGGCACCCGCCACCGGGTCCAACTCGCCCCGCAGATGCACCATGCCGTCGTCGCCGTCCCAGATGCTCAACCGCCGACGAGCCCGCTGGCGCCGATACTCACCCTCGCCGCCGTCGTCCTGACGCTTCACCGCCCAGCGGCCGGCCTCGCGGGCGAACTGCTCGACAGACAGCTCAGCGGCCTTCTCCAACAACTCGGCGTCGCCGTTTACCTGGTCGGCGCTCGTCTTGGCTGAAGCTCTCGCCAGCGTCTTGGCGTTGGCAACAGAGATCTGGCCGGTTTCCACCGCGTCGCGCACCGCGGGCATCGACTGCAGGCTCTGCGCGGTCTGGACCTGCCCCGCAGCGTCCCGCCGCGACAGCCCCACGGACCGCGCCAGCACCCCGACACCCGAATCGCCGTGACGCTCACGGGCTGCGACCACCACCGCAGCGTCGGCCTGCAGCACCGACACCTGAGCACCGAGAGCCTTCGACGCGCTCAGCACCTCCCGCACATCCGCAATCGGCGTGGAGGGGTCGTTGACGAGCCGGATCAGCTCTGCGAGCCCTTCCCGCACCTGATCCCGCAACTGGAATGCCGTCTCGATACCCATGAACACATCATGCCATAGGGGTGTGACAACTGTCAAGCATTTACATGATCTTACAAGATAACTCAATACTCTATCGACAGACCGCCGCCCTCGGCCCGGGCAGCATGAAGGCGACGACCGCGCCAGCCCCCTCGGACCAGCGGCTGAGCCCCTTCAGACTGTTCAGGCAGCGAGCGCGGCGCCTGAGGCCTCAGAGCGCAGCAAGCGAACACGCTGGGCCAAGCGGTCGATGGTCGCGTGAATGTCCTCGATTGAGCCCGCAAGGTCAACGGCGAAGACCTCCAGCCGCTTGCCCGAGCCGGGGATCACGTATGTGACCGGTTCAGCCTCGCCTTTGGCATAGACCAACAGCCCGCCGGGCAGATCGAGCGCAGTGGCGTAGGCGAGAATCTGATAGAGATCGGCGTTCGGGGCGCCCCTCACGTCGATCCGCTTGTACTTCGCATCGCCGACAAACGTGCAGGTACGACCGTCCCACCACGTGAGATCAGGCTCGAGGCGGAGCCTCTTACCCTCGGCGAGGAAGATGGGCCGGGGAAGTCGCTTGTCGGATCGAAGCGTGCGCTCGGAGACGCCGAGAGACTCCCGGAGAGCCCGCGTGACGAACCCTTGGAACACATCGTTCATGTTGATCAGGAAGCCCGAGGCTCGGGTTGCACCACGATCCAGTTCCAATGCCTGATGCCGCAGGATCAACCGCGAGAGCGACACCACCTCTCGGTAGTGCTCGTTGAGCCTGTCGAAAGCGACCTCCGGCACCTCCTGCGGAGGGAACCGAACAGGCGTGACGTTGGCGAGCGTCGCGCTCATCCACCGCAGACCGTCCCGCGAGCGCGAATCCTCGAGACGCTCCCGTCCGAGAAGCTCAGCCGCGGCCTTCGCCAAGCGGTTCGCCAGCATGTCGTCGGTGAATTCGTCGTAGCTAACCTCCACCGGCACGAGCACGTCGAACCTTCGCCTGAGCTGCTCTGCCATGTCGATTCGCCCACGGATAGTTCGCAGCGCGTCCTGCTCGGTCCGATAACCGTGCAGCAGCCCCTGGGCGAAGGCTCGGCGAGCGGCGGAGGTCAGCGCGAGGGCCAGCGCCTCGACCAGCGTGGGCTCCGACTTGAAATCGAAGCGCTCTTTCCTGGGCTTGTAGGCCCCCATCGCGTACGAGGCCAAGTAGATCACACGCGAGATGTCCAACTTGGGGCGCACGGCGATGGACAAGTCCCCCAACTCGAGAGCGCCGATAACGGCCTCGGGCCGAAGGCGGTAGAGGTCGCTCTCGCCAGGAACGGCCTGGATCGTGAGTGACGGCAGCGCCTCCTTGAGCGTGTCGCGCTCGGCGACGCTCAACCGCTGCGGCTCGCTCTCTCGGTACTCCTGAAGCTCAATCTGACGCATCGCCGCTGTCTAGGTGTTCTTCGAGTTCGTTGTCAGCGCCAGCATCGGGCTCGGTCTCGCCTTCGGCCGTTTGCCTCAGACGGTCGAGCTTGAACTCGTCAAGCCGATCGCGCTCGCCGTAGAGCTGCTCCTCAATGTACGGCAGGACGTTGTGCTCCCAGATCAGACCCGCCATCTCCTCGTCGAGACCGTCCGGCCGCATGAAGTAGGTCGGGCCGATGGCCGCGTGACGATCGGACAACTTCTCGTTGGCGCGATCCACGACGTCCGCGACCCATTCCATTCCACTCGCGTTCTCTTCCAGCCAACTCCGAAGCAGGCCTTGCACGGGCGCTTTGTCCGGATGGAACTCCACAAAGTGGAACCGCCGCCGCAGCGCGAGGTCGACAAGAGCGATGGAGCGGTCAGCAGTGTTCATGGTGCCGATGATCCACAGGTTCTTGGGTAGGGAGAACGGCTTGTCGGAGTATTGGAGACGCATTTGGACATCGCGGTACTCCAGCAGGAAGTACAACTCCCCGAACACCTTGGAGATGTTCCCCCTGTTGATCTCATCAATTACGAGCACATGCGTCTTTCCTGGTTCTAGCCGTGCCTTGTCGGCCATCTCCAACAACGGACCATCCTTGAGGTTGAAGCCATGACGGTTGCTTTCGAGCGTGGGACGGAACCCCTGCACGAAGTCCTCGTAGGCGTATGACGGGTGAAACTGAACGACCCGAACCCGATCGGGTGACTCTGCCAGACACTCGGCCAGCGCCTGAGCGACATGGGTCTTGCTGGTCCCCGGAGGCCCTTGAAAGATGACCTGTTTCTTGTCGCGCAGCAGCGTCTCGATCTTGCGCAGATGGCTGACGTCCCACAACAACTCGTAGGCAAGCTCCTCCAGGCCGAAGGGGGACGGTGGGTGTTTGGCGACGTAGTACATCCGCCAGAGGATCGACTCAGCTTCAAGACGGTCTCTGGGTGAGTCGCTACTGCTCTCAATGAGTCGATCGAGGAAGGACACCGCGTGCTCGTAGGCGGATGCCTCATCCGCATCCCGGGCGGGCTGCGGATGACCAGTGTGCTTGTAGGCCCTGTCGAACTGCCGGAACTTATAGGGCGGAAAGTTGGGACCCAGCGCCATCAGAAGCACCGATAGCGGCCTCAGTCCCGATCCCTTACGCTTCACGCCCAGTTCGGGCGGCACTGCGTCGAAGAAGTTGCGGATGCGTTCGCTCGCAGGTACGGACTCCTCAGTCCAGAGGGCTCTCAGAGCATTCAGCGCGTCGTCGGACCCATACCGAAACCACTTCTTGAGTGGTGCGCCGGCATGCCAATTGAACAAGTCGTCCTTGAGGGTGACGCCCTTGACCACCAGACCCGGCCAGTCGCTGCTTCCGGCACGAACCGCATGGAGCGCAGGGCGGAGTCCTTCTATGACCCCACGCTTCCACTCCACGATCTCTTCGATCTCCCCAAAATCGATCAGGCTTCGCGCGGTCTCGATGTAGTCGGTGTAGCGATTGCCTCCAGCCATGTCTTGCGACACTCCTCTCGTCACCAAGGGCCTCGACGATGTGCCCACCGCCGCTGTTGCGCAGGATCCTAGAGCTTGCATGTGACAGGCAGCCTCGAATTGGCTCGGGGCTCGGTCGTCGGCTTCCCTGCAGGGCCGGAGTCGTGGGCCCCGTGGGGAGACTCCAAGGCCCGTAGGGGTTCGCGAAGCCGTCAGGCGTTGGTGGCTATTCGGTATAACTCGCCGATTAGGTCGTCGTAGCGGCCGGCGGCCAGGGTGATGGCGTAGGCGGCGCCCACTGCGCTACCCAGGATCGCCACGGGCAGGCGATCGAGAACCCGCTTGGCACCCGGTAGGGCGTGCGGCAGCACGGCCGGCAGCAGGGTGGGCAGCAGCGCCGCCGCGGGCACCAGCGCCGCCAGCGTGCAGGCGACGCCGATGGAGCCCACTCCCTCCAGGAAGATCGCCACGGTGCTCAGCCTCCGACTGGCGAGTGCACGCCCACAAGCAAGATCTGAACGCGACGTATTACATATCGTGATACGCTTCGCTCATGGCCCGTGCGATATCGGTACGACTCGACGAGGCGGCTCTCCGCGCCTTGAGCCAGCTAGAGGCTCATGGCCTGACACAGTCGGAGGCCATCCGATCATCGCTGGTGCATGAAGCCGCACGGATGAGCGCCCGCCAGGCGCTGGCAGCGGAAGTCGCCGCCCTGGAGGCCGACGAGGCCGACCGAGCCGAGATGAGCGACGTCGCCAGTCTCATGGAACAGCTCCGTGCGCCGGAGTGAGTCCGGCGTGAGCGGCTCGACGCCGGATCGTCGGGAACAGCTCCGTGCGCCGGGGTGACATCTTCGAACTGCGCCTTCCCCGAGGCGTAGGCCACGAACAGCAGGGGCGCCGCTTCGGGGTGGTAGTGCAGTCCGACGCGCTGCTGCCGCGCTCGGTGGTGCTGGTGGCGCCGACCTCGACCAGCGCTCGGCCCGCCTCGTTCCGGCCCATCATCGAGTTCGACGGGCAGCAGACGACGGTGCTCGTCGAACAGGTGGGCGCGGTGGACGTCACCCGCCTCGGCGACATGGTCGGCCATCTCCGCCCCGAAGAGCAGTGGGGCATCGACACCGCGCTGAGCACGATCTTCGACCTGCGCTAAGAGGCAAGCCGCCGCCTGCCTGGCGAGGTTCTCCGCGCGTGCATGCAAAGCAGCGCTTTAGCGCTACATTGTGGGAGTGGCCACCATCCAGATACGAGACATCTCCGAGGACGCCTACGAGGTCATCCGGCGCCGAGCCCGCGCTGCCGGCCAGTCGATCCAGGCGTACATGAAGAAACAGGTCGAGCGACTGGCGAGCGAACCCGACGACGAAGAGCTCTTCTCGGATCTTGAGCGCTTCGTCGAAGCCCACGGGATCAGGCTCGACGCAGAGGCCCTGCTGGCCGACCTCGACGCCGGACGCCGGTGAACGGCGGAACCGTCGTAGTCGACGCGTCGACGCTCGTCGCCGCCGTCACATCCGCCGACTCCCTCGGAGACCGGGCAAGGGCGATGCTGGAGGGTCACCGCCGGGCTGCGCCGCACCTGATCGACGCCGAGGTTGGTAACGCCCTGCGCTCCATGGTGCTTCGCGGCGGCCTCGACCATGGAGTCGGAGCGTCAGCGCGGCTGATGGCGGAGCGCCTTGTCCATCGCCGCCACCCGGTCCAGGGGGCGGTGGCGGCGCGAGCCTGGCAACTGCGCCACAACCTCAGCTTCTACGACGCCGTGTACGTCGCTCTCGCCGAGAGCCTCGACTGCCGGCTGATCACAGCGGACATCCGGCTCGCGCGCGCCCTGGAGGACCACGATCTGATCACCACCATCACCCCAGGCGGCTAGCGCTCGGTTCGGGATCAAGGCGCTCGCCGCAGTGCAGCACATTTGGGGAGGGCTCGCGGGGCGCGACACGCCGGGTTGAGCGGCGCGATGCCTGACATGCCGGCGAGGGGCAATAGTGCTCTCGAGTTCCGTCGAAGGCAATTGACGCGAGCCAGCATCTAGTCCAGATGGGGAGATCCATCGTGATGCCCTCGCCAAACACCTTGATCGTCGGCGGCTCGGGCACATCCCCGGGGCGCACCAGCTCCCGCACAACGACCTCCGATGGAACCGCGCCGTAGTCCTCCGCAGTGGAACTACCAGAGCTAGAGCCCGCCGCCAGGAGGGCAATGACCACCAGCACCGCATAGGCGGCACACCAGATGACGAAACCGACGGTGAACATGCCGTACGCGTCAGCACGGCGGCGCACCAACGCCACCGTGACCAGAACCAGGCCGGCCGCCGCAGCCATGGGCGGAACGAAGAACGTCAGGAGAAATGCGCAGATCGAGCCGACAAGCAGCCACGGCGCCCCGCGCGGAACCGACCGCCAACGGTCGGTTCCCCGGGTGCGCCTACGGTCGACCTCCCCGAAACCCTCTGATCGTAACCCCCTGAGCCTTGCTGCCACGGAACCATTGCGCAGTCCCACGAGCCCGCCTCGACGACCCCGGCCCGCAAAAGACTTCAGCAGGATCGAAGCACTAGAGCATTTGGTAAGCGCAAACGACGATTCAGTCCGGTGCATACGATTCTGCTAACATTCTTGCATGCAGAGTACGAGTGTCCGAATAGACGGCTCCACCCATCGGGAACTCAAGAAGCTCGCGGCTGCGTTGGGAGCCACCGTGGGTGACACCGTCGCGCTCGCGGTGCGACGCCTACGCCAGGACCAGATTGGCGCCGACCTGCGGACCGAGCTCGGCGAAGCCGACACGGCATGGCTCGATGCTGACCTCGGGTGACGTAGCAGTAATCGACCTGGGCACGCCGAAGGGACGCGAGGCCGGCTACCTCCATCCGGCTGTGGTCGTGACCGCTCAGCGAGTGATCGACGGCGGTGCCGCGGTCGTGCAGGTGGTGCCGCTCACATCACAAGTACGCGGCTTCGCGTCGGAGATCGAGATCGACGCCGATCCCTCCAACGGCCTCGACCGCCACTCCGCGGCCCAGTGCCAGCACGTCCGAGCTGTGGCCACCAGCCGCATGGAGGACCGCCTCGGCAACGTCGGCGCGGCCACCCTCGCACAGATCCGAGAAGTTCTGGGCCTGATCCTCGACATCCCCGGCTGATCGAAGCCGCCAACGACCGCACGCCGGGCAGCGCGGCCGGCGACGAGATCACCTTCCTCGCCCTCACCGGCCTGCTGCTGGGGCTCTACCCGCGGGACGCCCTGGTCGACGACATCGGCCGGCCCGATCAGAAGGGCACGCCGCAGCCTGCGCTACACGGATTCACCATCGCCCACAACGTGGCGACACGCGCCGAAGTAGATTCCGTGCTCCGGCAGGCCGCGACGGCCGGGGCCCGCATCGTCAAGCCCGCCGCCGAAGCATTCTGGGGCGGCTACTCCGGGTACTTCGCCGATCCCGACGGCTTCCTGTGGGAGGTTGCGACCGGCTCCGGCCTGCCCATAGAACCGGGCTCGGACTAGCTGGGGCGGTAACGGAGCGGGGAGCCCGCTATGGCGGTTCAGAGCATCTACGCCATGAACATCCACAACCGGGTTGCGCGTAGCTTCTCGGCCCCCTGACAGGCTCCAAGAGGGGCTCGGTACGAATGTCACGCTTCTCGTGAACGCGACGCGCTTAATGGTCAACGCCTGTGGGCAGTTTCTTGAAGCAGGGCTTGCAAACTGGATTCTGGGCAGTGACACGTGTATCGGCACCGCAATTGTGGCAGAACTTTTCCTCATACTCCGGGTTCTTGTACTTACTCCAACTCTTGTAACACTTGCCGCAATGAGGTCTCTTAGGGTTCTGCGCAATGGCTGTGTTGCATCTAACACAGTGTCCCGTGCTCCGGCGTGGTTTCTGCGTCTTGGGTTGCTCCCTGTTGACGTTGCGCGCCCAAATGCTCTCGACCTCGTCGCGTATTTGCTCAAAAAGAGACTCGGTATCGTCACGGTCCACAAGTATGCCCATCTCCGTGTTGTGGACCTGAGAGTACTCATATAAGTTCATCGATGTCAGTAGTGCGGTGCGCTCATTGAGATAGCACTTGGCGTGCAGGTTCTTGCAGAACGCCCTACGCACTCTGGGGACGGAGGCGATCCACGCCTGCTCCTTGGGGTCTATTTCCTTCTTCCCGTAGACGATACGAATATCGAGTCCCTCACGGCTGCGCGCCTCGATCACATCTCTAATGCGATCATTGGTCTTCAGATAAGGGCTCATGAGCAAGACATACGTTTCGGCTCGCTTGATGATCTCCTCAAGATGGTGTGACACCCCTGTGGTGGTGAGGAATTTGGGGATCCGAGGTTCTCTCACCTGTGAGCTGACTTGCTCCTCGTGCCTCTGGTCAGCTGGTGAACGCCAGACCGCACTCGCTGAGGCACCAGATGTGGAGGCAGTCTCCGACAGCACGACCGGGTCGATCATCCTCTTTCCATCAGCGGTACTTGCCCAATGCGTCCATTCGCCGGTACGGAGCTGCCACCGCAGCTTGTGGCGGCCGGTCGGATCGGGCCGCCAGTCTCCATCTGCGGGTGCGCGTTGCCCGCTGCCGTTCATGGCGTCGCTCCTTCTCTGAGCACCGCAGGAGCCAGCTGCGGGCGCACTTTCTCTACGTTTGGCACAGTCGGTGGTTGCTTGTCGGGGGGAGGGGTGGGGGTTGGGGTGGGCCGTAGGGGATTTGAACCTCTGACCTCCTGCGTGTCGAGCAGGCGCTCTAACCAGGCTGAGCTAACGGCCCCGAGCCACGCAGGGTAGCAGCCGTCACTCGCCGCGGAACTCGGGCGTGCGACGTTGCGCCATGGCCCGGCTGCCCTCGGCGAAGTCGGCTGTCTTCTGGAGGCGGGACTGCTCCCGGTGCTCGTGGGCCACGGCCGCCTCCACCTGGTCGGCCAGATCCCCTCGCAGCGTGGTGCGGATGGATCGCACCGCCAACGGCGCCGACATCGCGATCTCGCGAGCCGTGCCGTGCGCCGCCTCCCGGATCTTGTCGCGAGCCACGAGGCTGTCAGCCAAACCCAGACTCACGGCCTCCTCGCCCGGAACCCGCCGCCCCGTGAACAGCAGGTCGGCCGCCGCCTGGGGGCCCACCAGCCGGGGCAGGGTCACGGTCAGGCCGAAGCCCTGGTGGAACCCGAGACGGGCGAAGTTGGCGCTGAAACGGGCCTCGGGCGCAGCCATCCGAAAGTCGGCGGCCAGCGCGAGGCCCAGCCCTCCGCCCACCGCCGCGCCGTGCACCGCAGCCACCACAGGCGTGTGGGTGCGGAAGATCCGGACTGCGGCCGCGTACAGATCCTCGGTGGTGTAGCCGACGCCGTCGCCCGAGAAGTCGGCGCCCGCGCAGAAGTGCCTGCCCTGCGCGCACAGCACCGCAGCCCGGCACCGGTGGTCGCCGTCCAGCGACTCCAGGGCGTCGGCGATGCCGGCGACCATCTCCAACGAGAAGAAGTTGTTGGGCGGGCGACGCAGCTCCATTCTGGCCACGTAGTCGTCGCCGATCTCGACCGCCACAGAGTCGGTCATCTCACAACCACCCTCCCGGGACCGCGGCTGATGCTCGCAAACTTGGAATCGGCTTCGCCAATTCCTCTGACTCCAGCAAACAGGGCACGCCGACCGAGGGTACTTCCCCATCACGTTGCAGGCGCGCCGATAATCTATTATCGCCGATAATCGATGATTGCTGCGGCAGTGAACTCGATCCGACCGGCACTCTCCTCGGGGGCTGCTGACGAATGCGCGGGCTGGTTCCGATGCCTGGCCGACGGGACACGGCTGCTCGTGCTCAACACTGTGGCGACTGCGGGGCGGGCCATGACGGTCGGAGAGATAGTCGACCGTGTGGGCATAGGCCAATCGACGGTGTCTCACCACCTTCGCAGGCTGGCCGCGGCGCGGTTCGTCCACATGCGAGCCGACGGAACACGGACGCTGGTCACCGTCAATCCCGGATGTGTCGTCATCCAATGCTCGCGTGCCCAAGCCTCTATGAGAGCCGACCGCGCAAATCGGCAACAATGAATCGATCCGGCCCGGACTGGGCTGCCTCACGTTCTGGTGCGGAATCTCTCGGCGCTGAGATGATCTATCTACTTCGGATAGCGATGCGGGGGTCGATGACCCGGCGACAGGCGGCATCTCTTTCTTGATCGCTCGCCAATGTGGGTGCAACGCTTTTTCGTGACAGGGCGATTAGCGCCCGTCTCTGACGTTGTTCGGAATGAGAGTCCAGTGTCGTTGCCCGGCGTGAGCTTGGCGTATTTGGAGGGGCTGTGCATGTGCTTGATGAACTGGCAGTGATCTGCTCGCCGCTTGATCTCTTTGTGGAGCCGGGCCACGAACGGCGACGAACGCGCCCACGGCGGCGTCTCATCAATTGCTTGTTCCACCGCCGAGAACACACGTTGGGCCAATTCCTCCGCACGGTTCAAGGTCTCCTCCTGGGGAAGGCCTAGGGCTTGTGATGTGCGCTCCCACGCGGGTCGGTAGTCGGCCTTGTGGATCGTGTAGTCCCGCCCCCCGCCCCTCATGGCGAGAGTGAGATCGCGCACGGGGGTGATCTTGTCGGGCTTTATCAAGTCCCGGTAGGGCAGAACCGAACACACGTCATAGAGGGGAGCCAAGCGCATCTCGTTTCTGTTCAGCAGCAGGCCGTAGTTCTTGGCGTGGGCATCAGGGCCGGCGATGAGCCAGTTGTAGATCAGGGCATCCCTGAACAGCCTGACATCGATTTCCGGGTAGGACGAATTGGCCCACAACAATCCGGCGACCCCCCTCACATCGGGGCCTTTCTGATTCTGGTACTTGCGGGTTGCTGGCACGCCGAGCGCCTGGCAAAGGTCTTCTTGGTGGACGCGCCGCTACTCTCCCGTCTGCGTCATGAGCCGGTCATAGCGGGTGACAAGCAGGGCTTGCTGGCCACGCACCTTGACACATTGAGTCTTTGCGGCGTCGATGCCCAACAGCACGGCAGCCCGTTGGCTGATGTCCTCGATGATTTCGTTGTCGGACAACTGCCCGATACCGGGTTTGAGGATGTGAGTTGTGGGCGAGTCGCCATACGGCAACCACCATCGGCCCTGGTCATATCGCAGGGCAGTCTTGGCTTGTGCTCCCGCGAGACTGAAAGCAGAGTCCGCTGTGCCTTGCGACCAAGCGGCTTCGTCCTTTCGCAACGTGTCGATCATCCCGGCGACCCGGCGCTGGCTGAGTGCACGCAGTCCACCACCCCGCGCCAGCATTGTGCCCGTTTCTCCTTCTGGGCAGAACCGCACAGCACCGGCGCAGTCCCGCCCCACAGGAGAGGCGAGCAGGTCTATCGCTCGGGTGGTCGGCGTCTGATGGTCGGTCTGCCAGCGCTCCCTCACCAAGTGGTTGTCCGACAGCAGCCCGTCGAGCCAGACGCCGATTTCGTGCCTGCCTGGCTGTAGCGGCACCGACACTGACAGCGGCGTGGCATCCGGCAACGCCAAGTACCCCGAGTCGTACTCGAAGCCCACTCTCAACGATGCCGCCGAACCGTCTGCGGTGGCCACCCCCGCGAAACGACCCGACATCACGACGCTAAGAGCCGTCATGGGGCGGCCTGTTCTGTGCGAGGTGGCTGGACAGGCTGAACTGCTCTGGGTCTGCGGGAACGACCGTCAACGAACAGTCCAACGCGCGCAGCAGCCGCATCACCGTGGCCATGCCGGGGTTGGCGAGGCCGGACTCTATGGTCGAGATTTGTGGCCGTGAGACACCCGCAGCGGCACTCAACTCCGCTTGGGTCAGGCCCCGCGCGCGCCTCGCCGCGCGAATCGCTTGGCCCAGCCTCCCACAAGAGGTGATTCCAGCGATAGCGTTGAGTTCCGGTTGCATGGCTCGCCCTTGTGTCACAGATAGCCGACATTTGCCATGTATTGCACATTGTAGCCTATCTAGAACATGGGGCAACGGGTCTTATCCTCGAATCCATAGGGGATGCCACCCGACCAGCAGCTTCTCGAGCCTTCGCGGAAACGTGGGGAGCGGGGTGGTTGAGGGTCCCTGAGTAGGGGTCGGGGCCCTGCTGGAATCGGTGATTGAGAGATCACGATCCAGGAGGGCCCCGATGGCTCGCGATGTTATGGCAGTTCGGCTGCACTTGCCGCAGATCCGTGTGTTGGAGGTGGTCGAGGACACCCCGGGCGCGCTCAGGGTGAGCGTCGAGTCGACGTTCAGGAGGCTGCGCTGCACGCAGTGCGGGTTCCGCTGCCACAGGGTGCATGACCGCCGCGACAAGAAGATCCGCGACCTGGAGGTGTCGGGGCGGCGCACCCTGTTGGTGTGGTCGCGGCGCAGGATGGTGTGCGACAACTGCGACAGCCGCTTCTTGGAGGACCATCCCGCGTTGGAGGGCGCGCTGACGGGGCGTCTGGCGCGTCGGGTGGTCGCTGACGCGAAGGTGATGACGTTCAGCGCGGCGGCGCGCCGCCGCGGTGTGCACTGGCACGCGGTGCGCGCGGTGGTGGACGTCTGGTCGGCTCTGGTCGCTGAGCGGCGCCGCAGCCGCCGCTGCTCGGTGCTGTTGGTCGATGAGACCTCGATGCGCAAACGGCACCGCTATGTGACCGTGATCGTCAACGGCGACACCGGCCGGACCCTGGCGATGGTCGAGCACCGCAGCTCCGCTGCGCTGTCAGCGTTTTTGATGCAGCAGGGACATCGCTGGTGCAAGCAGGTCAAGGTGGTGGTCAGCGACGGATCGCGCGCCTACAAGGCGGCCATCGACGCCCACCTCGGCCACGCCCGCCATGTGCTGGACCGGTTCCATGTCATCAGATGGTTCGCGGCCGCTCTCACCCAGGTGCGCCGCGACGTGCAGCGCCGAGAGCCCCACGGCGTCAAGCCCGCCTTCGACCCCGAGGTGTTCCGGGCCCGGTTCGCGCTGCTGCGCAGAGGCGACACCCTCACCGACACCGACCGCGCCCGCCTCGATGAGCTGTTCGACGCCCACCCCCGCCTCAAAGCCGGCCGCCAGGCACTGCAGGAGCTCCACGGCCTCTACACCGCCGACGACTATGACGGCGCCCTGGAAGCCCTCGGACGGTTCTACAGACCTCTACGAGACCGGCGAGCTGCCCGAGTACCACGACACCGTCGACACGTTCATCGCATGGTCAGACGAGATCCTCAACTGGCACCACACCGGCCGCCCCTCCAACGGCAGAATCGAGGGCACCAACAACCTGCTCCAAGTGCTGCGCCGCACCGCCCACGGATTCACCAACCCACGCAACTTCGAAGCCCGCGGCATCCTCGTGACATAATGACCCAACCGGTGCCGGCAACCCTCAATCCCACGAATACGCGAAGGGCCGCAAATTGTCGTGTGTTGCCCGCCTTCGCGCATTCTGGTGGTCTGGAATGCCCGGCCTCCTAGGGAATCCGACTCGACACAAGCAGCGAAGGAACGTCGCCGTTGCGCTCGGCAAGCCCTCAACCGTGAAGTCGCCTCGTTTGGAGATGCACCCCTAGCAGCGGGAAAGCGAAAACGACCGTTCAGATGGCGGTGCTGTTGGTTGAAGTCGTTGACCTTACCGGGAAGGACGCTTCTCCCCCGATAGAATCGAAGCGCTCACAACCACATCGCAAGACTTCGGAGGTTTTCCCTTGGCCCGCTCTATTCTCAACAAACGAGAACGTGAGACGGTTGCCGCGCTGCTATTGCTGGGTGTGTTGGGAGCCGTATTGTGGGTAACGGAACTGATCCGGTCTGTGCCAGTATGGATATGGTGGGCTGCGGCGGCAGGGGCAATGGCCGTGATTTTGTTGATCCTCGTTTTGCGGCTTAGGAGCCGACGACGAATATGAGGATGTGCACGACCAAGACCGGCCAGAGCACCGTTCCCGCCCCTGCCCGGTCGCCGGGGTTGGGGCAGCCGTCTGAGCCTGCCCTCAGACCCCACACACCAGACCTGACACCCGCCGTCTCAATCGACCTGGTGCCGCCGCGGTTCTTCTAACCGTTGAGCTTCACTTGGGGTCGCGGGGTTCTGTCTCGGATGAGTTTGAGGTCTCCCGTTTGCGCGCCCCGATGGTTCCTATTGTGACTCCACCGAGTCCGACCAGCGCCCCGACCCCAGCCACTAGAGCCGTCTTGCCGCTCGGACAGTCAGCCTCCCCTACCCAATAGTCAACGTCGCAGTAGACATCGAAGAGGGCAGGCTTGGAATCGGCAGTTTCCCATGTCGTGAACGCAGGGATTCCGGGAAGTACGACGATGATGGCACCCAAGAGTGCTCCGACAACGTATCGCATGTTAATTCTCCTTCTCTAGAACTGCCTTAGTCGGCAGGCTGCGGTAGATGGATTCGACGGTTACCGACATTCTCTGGGCAATAGGTCGTATCGGTCAACGAGGCGTCCTAGGCACTGGGGATATCGCCACTCGACGCGCTCCCCGAAGTAGACAAAATCGTCTACGGCCTGCTGGTAGTTCTCTAATGTTGTTTGAGCAGCGTCATTCGCTTCGTCAAGCGCGTCTCTGGCATCATCAAGACTCAACCCTTCGGCTGATGCCACAGCCAGTTCCGTTCGAGCTATGTGATAGTTGACAGCGGCGATGAGGTCCGCTCGCGCTGCGTCGATGAGGTCTCTGACAGCCTGTCGGAACTCGTCTACGTCGTTGCTGTCGGATCGGCGCGCGTTCTCTTGAATGTGCGTGTCGAGAATCCTCTCCGCGAGTGATTCGGCATGGTCGAGAGCCGAGTCGTTCGTCACGATTCGGGTAGCGATCCGGGCCGCGTCGGCTGCCGCTCTCGCGGTTTCCTCGTCGGGGGCACGCTGCGCCGCGTCGGCTGCAATCTCCACGTAATCGATGATTTCCGAAGCCAGTCCCGCCACTGCCTCACCGGCATCCATGATCTCGTCAAAGTCGTCATGCTCGGCGTCTGCTTCGCGCTGCAATGTCCGCATGTCGTCTCGAACCCGATCCGCAGCGTCGAACAGCCGGTCGTCGCCTACCTCGTCGGCAGCGTCATCCAGACTGTCCACAGCCTCCATGCCCCTCTCTGCGAGCGACTCCAAAGGGTCGCCGCCACCACCGCAGGCGCGCGCAAGCAGAATCACAGCAACGATCACCAACACGACACCGATGGCTGACGGAACGACCGGCACTCGCTTACCTGCCACGGTCACGTTCTGAGCCAGCAAACGTTCTGAGAAGGTGGACGGGCTGGTTGGTCGGGACTCCGGCGCGCTTTCTAGCACCGGCTCGCCTTCCGCCTCATCGTCGGGTGACCCATCCGTAGCGGCGGCAACCGAATCGTCGGAGTCGTCTGCGCCAGTCCTGGCACTGCTGAGCGCCTCCAGGACTCGTGCCCTGCCAGCTTCGTCAAGGCTGGCCAGCGCTTCTGGAGCTTCGGGGGCGTTCGCCCGCAACAGCTCCAGAGCCTCTCGCTCGTCGGGGGTCAGGTCTTCATATGTCATGATCTTCCTTTGGGGTCGTAGTCCGGCTATTGCTGTGGGCGTTTGCACTTGTTGAAAACTATGGTTCCTGGAATAGCAGAAAGGACACCTAGACCAGCCAATAGGCCAAGAATGGCAACCACTTGGTCATCGGCTTCTCCAGCGCTGAACATCACGCCAACCAAGCCAAGAACAGCGAGTATCCAGCCCGATAAAGCCACGAGAAACCCGATACCTTGACCGGTTGTCCATTTTGGCTCGCTTGGAGCTTGACTGCTTGGCGAAGTTCCGTGGCCGTGTGTTTGCATTGGCATGATAACCACCTAAGTTATTGGGCGTCCGATGGACGGATGTGGGCATTTGCTACGGACCTACCGGTGCTTCAAGGAACCTGATCACTGGCACGATTTCTTGAATGATCGCTTAAACGCTGTGTAGGCATCGGAACCCGTGGCGAGTTCCTCCAACGCGGCCTGTAGCGCTTGTTCCGCTTCTCGCTGCCGTGCCGCTTCTGCCCGCGCTTCGACTTCCAACAGAGCCTCAGCCTCTCGTGCGGCTTCGAGGGCTATTGGAAGAGCATCTTCAACGGTACTCCACCTGCTCCAGAAGGCAGATTGTGCGATCTCTCCTGCCTCTGCCAATTCATCCCAGTCTTCGAGCCAATATGTTATAGAGCGGGCGTAGGCTTCCGGGCTGTCTATCAACCCTAGGGAAGCGTTAGGGGCTGCTGCTAGAGCGGCTTCAAAGGCGGCGACATCGTAGGGACTAAGTATCCAGCTACTAGATACTTGAAATATGTAGTTGGCTGCTCTAGTGATGTCAGCGCGGGACTCGCCGTAAGTCTTGCCATAAAGCCTCGCTTGGGCTTCTGCTTGGGCCGCGGCTTGTGCTGCTTGGGGAGCGACATCAAGCAAGACCTCCGCTATACGAGTGTGGTCTACCTGCGAATATACTTCATAGGCGGCTTCCTGAGCGGCAGGCTTCCGTCTAGTGCTAGGGGTTCCAATTGCTTGTTCCAAGATGTCGCTAGGAGTCAAGCGCAAGTCGGTGGGCACAGGAACGGTGGGCAAAGGAACCCTGGGGCCGGGATCGTCGGGAACGGCAGCCGAGAGAGCAGCCAGCTCAGGGTCAGCCGACAGAAGCGCTGCCCATGCCCGCTGGGCGGCGATGTCTTCGGGCCGGTCGCCGTAAGTGCCCCTTGCCTGGCGAAGCCGAAAGGCAGCACCTGTCAGAACTTGCAGGAACTTGTCGTGGGATTCGTTGTAGCTGCGCTCGGCTTCGTTCAACGTTTCGCGGATTTCGGCTCTGTCGAGTTCGTCCGCGGCGGACTCGTAGGCAGCCAAGACTTCTTCGTACTCGGCTTCGGAAGCCAGAAAGTTGGCGACCGTCTGTTCGTGGTTCGTCCACACGGCTTCCACGTCAGCACACCACGCGAACCGGTCGCCTAGGAGCACCACAGGCTGAGAGAAGGTCTCGGGCTGGCTGGAGTCCTGCGGCTCGGTGCCGGACGTGGACTCCAGAGGATCAACGTCGGATGCGGTGGCGGGTGCAGCGGAATCCTGTTGCTCACCGTCAGTCGTGGCGTCAGGTTCCGGCGAGCCTTCCGACCCGGATTCAGGCGTGGTGAAGGTCTCGGGGCGCTCGTCGGCTGCCCGGTCAGACAGGTCGCCGTCGTCACCTCCGCAGGCTGCGGCCACCAGCACGAAGGCGAGGGTGGCGAGGATGAGACGGGTACGAAGCGCTGGCATGGTGGCTCCCTCCGGTGCGGGGTTGGGCTTTCGTGCCATCGAATGCCTGTGACCGAGCCGAAGGGAACCATGGCGAGGCCCACCCGCGGTTGTCCCCGGTCACTGATGGGGGTTGGCATGACCCCCCGCATTCGATGGCGAACGGCACCGTAGCTGTACTTGTCAGCGGGTGGCAAGCTCTTCGCTGCCAGCGAGGCAAGATGCGCTCACCATGAACGTTGCGGGCGTGGCCGAGCATCCCCTAGATGCCCGGAAGGCTTCGCTCCTTTCAGGCACGAAGGAGCAGCTATTGGCGTTCCTGCCGGAGAGGCCGCATGTGAGGCAGTAGGCAGGACAGCCAAGTCGGTCTCGCGCTGCGCTGACCTCCGAGAATAGGGCTACCCGGCCCCGTCCGAGCACCCTAGACGGGTGGCACCGAGGGTGCGCCACAGGATGTGCGTGTGCAAAGCACCTCCCGAAGTCCGAAAACCAGCTCTACCATTCCGCTAGCAAAGCGAACCTCGCGGAGGAGGCAACCATTGTTCAGCACACCCTCTTGGCTATTTCGATTTCGTATGTGGAAATATCGTCGTCGTCATGGTCTTCCCCACAATCACGGAGGCTGTGGAAACCCGATCTGCGCCTGCGTAGCGAAGCCGAACGAGATGTCGTCCGAACTTCGGAAGGCTGGGCACCTAAGACCATTACACCCGATCACTTCTTCGTGGCTAAGGAGCTTGCGGTTCGCTACGAAGCTGCGGCGGCGGAACTGAAGATGCACTACATACAGATTTGTGATGTTGCTCCGCCAGACGAGGCCGACGAGCGGATTACGCGCATCATGAAGTGTCTGGACACGATGAACCAGCTATCCGTGATCGAGCAAACAGTTCGTCCAGCGCTCGGCAGCGATATAGACAACCTCCCGTACTCTATGGAGTGATTGCCCGCCGTTGCCACCGTCAAGCGCTTCAGCGATGTCCTTTCATCGCCACACCCTTGTGATGTCCACAGCCCTCATGCTGCCTCCTTCTTAGACCGAGCACGGAGACCCCCGGCTAGGAGCTGGAAGCATGAGTTCCCTTCACCTAGCGACGACTCATGTGGCTAAACGCCGCTGCACCGAAGAAGCACCTTCATCCGTCTATCCGATGGACACCAAGTGCAAGAAGTCATGAGTTCCACACTCGGGGCAGGCAGTGTCCCATGGGATGGGGAATACCTCGCACCGAAGACACATGATTACGCAGTCTGTGGGTTCTTCGGGAAATGGGTGCGCCGTAGCGGAGCGATACCGGACTAGGAGAGCGAGACGTTCTAAGTGGTCGCAGTAGTCGTTGAAGGGATGCGGCACCGGCCCGTCATGGAGCGCCCGTAACTTCTCCGCAATCGTTTGGAGGCTGTCCTCTAGATCATCGGCGGCTTCCTCCGTGAGGCGCTCCACCGCTGCTTTAAACGCCGCTCCATAGGCAATCAGCACCCCTCGGTTCTCAGGCAGGGATGTGTCTGCGGGTTCTGGAGGCATGACCGATGACCATATCATACGAGGATCGACCGTTGGGTGTCATCGATGAGACAGCCACCACACCAATCGGGTAATAAGCCTGTTGGTTCGCGGTTGAGGGCTTACCGGATGCAGCAGCGACATTCAGCCTCTCATAGGTTCTCACCCGCTCTTGCTGATACCTCGGATACAGCCCTTTTACAAGCGAGTCTCAGCTTGTAGCCGCTGTTTGACGGTGAAGCTAGGGCGTCCTGTAGCGCCTCTCCGGGTGGCAGTTCGGAGATCAATGCCGCCTTCGCTCGGATAGCGTCACGTAGCACCCAGTCAGCCATATCCACAACTTCACGCAACATAGTCCCTGGTTCAGCATCGTCAGGAAGTCCGGCTAGCGCGTCGCCCTGATGTATGGTCTTGTTCCTGCGTTGTGTGAACTTGATGGCCCAATCTTTGAGTGGTTCTCCCAAGCGTTCGCCCCACAAGTGCGTTGAGCATTCTTCGATCACAGGGTCCATGGCGTTCACATGGCCGATCAACTCGCAACACTTTTCTACGATCTGATCTCGGGCCGCGCGTCCAAATCCAACTTGAAGCAACGCTTCTAATGCCGTCTGTTGATCGCATATGATGGCCCCCGGCTCGAACTGCCAGTCGCCCAACCCGACAACACTGGAGTGGTTCCTCCAAGATTCGACGAGGAACTGGATCGCCGTGCGGAGCTTCTTGGAATCGGCTGAAGCGGACATCAGCGCTTCATGGAGCATGGATGCAGTGGCCTGATTCACCTTGACACGAGGAATCGAAGACACCACGGTTGGACCGATGATCGGCTGTTCCTCGCTCCAGGTCGCAGCGTGCAACGTGTTGACGCGTCTGCCTGAAGGAAGCGACACGAAGCCGTTAGCCGAGACAGGGAACTCCCAATAATCGAGATGCTCGGCAACAATCAGGAAGTCCCAAGCGCTGCCGCTGGTCTGTGGCCGGTTGGTGTCCAACGCACAGAAGGCGACGGTCGCAGTCAATGCGTTCCGTTCATCGGTTGTCGGCGGTTCTCCCGTCATGCCGTGGTTAACTCGTGACACAACCGTGGGATGCTCGACTCGCTGTCCGTAAAGTCCGAAACAGAACAGCCTGAGCATCGCCGCGACGTTTACCTTGAATTGATCGGACGCCCACGTTTCGGACTGAAGCGCCTCTGTGAGGCTTACGAGCTTCCAAGGGCCTACGGCGAACGGCTGCCTTATCGCCAAGAACGGGAAGCACATCAGAGTCTCCCCAGATGTGGGCGTGGGTGTGTCGGTCATTTTGGCGATGCTCCCTCGCTGCTTGTGTCGGATCGGGTTCAGACTCACGCTGCTGGCTCGTCCAGGTCTTGTAGAGCCTTCCAGGCTCTCACCTCCAGGCTTCCTCCCAAAGCGGCCCGAGCTTCCCGGACTTGCTGAACGGTGGGTTGACCATCGGTAGGGAGGAACTTCAGAGCTTCTGCCGCGGCATTCCGGTCAGCGGGAACGCCCTCCTGCTGAAGGTGTTCAAGCAGCTCGCGGGCGCTGCTCTCTGGAGGCAGCATAGAAGTGTCGGCGTCCTCCGTGCCCTGCGGAGACTGGAGCCACTCGTAGAGAGAATCCACGCATTTCAGAGGTTTCCAGAACAGCAACGAGACGGCCCACACCAGATTCGTGACGGCTGGTCGAGCGACGGCGAGAGTCACGATCCCAACTACTACCGCAGAGACAACGCGGTCAGCGTCGGTGAACAACTGCCAGACGCTCCACACAGAGCAACCGACGCTGAAGGTCAGAAACAGGAGCCACAGAACTCGTCCTGTGCGTGTCATGCTATTCATGCTGCCTCTCTCTCTCAGGAAACGGGCGACCTCAACCGAATTCGCCTTGATCTGAACCATCTCACCAGCTTCAGGGTCTTGTCGCTTCGAGAACGGCACCTTCGCCACTGGGTCACACTCCTGTCGCTGTCCACGAGGGGCGAGCCTACCGACGGGTGCTGATACCTCGGCTGACCGTCCCGGAGGCTCCCAGCAGCGCCCGCCTGGGGCTACTGGATCAACGCGCCATTAGGGCTGGCCGACAGTTTGGCGACCTCGCAGGAGCCAATCGCCGCGAGTCACCGCACCACCCTTACGACCCTGACCCGCTCAGCCCACGGATGCAGGGTGAGCCAATGCTCGCGTGCCTAGGCGTCAACTTCGGAGTGGTCGATGATCTCGCGGTTCTTGTTGCGGTTGGAGTTTCCCGGCCGCGGCCTCCGTGTTGTTCACTGCTCCTTGGCTTGTTGCTTCTTGAACTCGGTAAGGCTGGGAAGCCTGTGCGTAGCTACTTGCCTTACGGCCTCACGGAACTGTGACCAACTACGGAGCAGACCAAAGGCGACTTGGGGAACGGCGGGTGTCGTGTGGGGAAAAAGTGCAAGCGATGCGCCAGTCTCATCGTCGTGGGGCGCGTTGACGGTGGCGACCAACGCCACATTGAGGTACCGCATCACAGCTACCCCACCAGCCTCGTGCTCTGCTAGTTCTATCTCAGCGTACCACTCGCGACATTGCTCCTTGCTGAGCCTGACTGTTTGCGGCAGCCGTCCCTTTGGGAGACTGATGTGTAAGAATGGTGCAACCATTCCTCCAATGAGAGGGTCGCCTTCGCGGACTTCCGCTTCATGACGCAAGGGGTTTACGGGGAGGGCCTCACCGTGCAGGTAGGGGCGTGAGAGCCGAGTTGCGAGTGTGTCTCGTTGCGTCTCCACCTTCTGGCGTGCTTCCTCAGCTCTTCGGCGCTCCTCCTCTGCATCGTCCAAGCGTTTCAGCAAACCACCGACACCCTCAGGCAACCGGCGCGCAAACCATGCGAGAAATCCAGTCGCGACGGCTGTGCCCAGGACGGCGGCTAGTGCGAGCCAACCACGCAACGCCCCGGACGTGCCGATGCTGCTTGTCGGCTCCGGCATGGCCTCCCACGTCGTCGCCAGCCACACGCCTACGGCCACAGCAGCGACGAGCACGACGGCTGCAATCACTACACCGACGGCTTTGACACTGACCCGTCCGGGCTTCGTTGGCTGCATATCGTCACCAGACACGCCTACCGCCTCCACATCTCGTAGGGGGCCGCCGCCTGCAACGGGTACGCGCTCACAAGTGCAGCAGCCGGGGGTGCGTGCTGCTCCACGAACTCTCGTGCCCGATCCACCTGATCAGGTGGCAGCACCACACGAAACTGCGCCCTTCCGCACTGCTCGGCATTGAACTGCCTCACATACTGGGACGCCAGTGGACGCACCCCGGCGCAACTGAGCACACGAGGCCCAGCGACAGTCAGCAGCCTGGGGGTGAGGGGCATCCAGGCGCACCACTCGTCACCATCGAGCGGACTTCCGTGGGCGATCTCACCGAGCCGCCCAAACAGCGTGGTTGTGGGCTATCCGAAGCGCTCATCGATGCCGCCGAGGGCGGCTAGCAGCAAGCCTAGACTTGCAGAAGGCATCAGCTCGCGGGCGGCTGCTGAGGGGCGGACCGAACCTGCACATGCCCTACCGCTCCAGATTATGCTGGCTAACCGACACCCTCGGCACGCCGCTGATCGTGGCAGTCGGCCATCGGTCGGCTACCTTCCGACTCGGCATGTACTCCCCACACTCGTCCCTCGTGACTCCACCGGCGAACGCAGTTCTCTGGCGATACATGGAGTTCACGAAACTCGTCTCCCTCCTCGATAGACAAGCACTACACTTCGCAAGAGCAGACCAACTGGGCGACCCGTTTGAGGGTTCGGTCACCGCCTGGACCCAAACGCAACGTCCGCTGATATATCAGGACTTTCCGCCAGGGACTGTTCAACAGATGCCTCGCCTCATAAGGGCGCTACAACATATTTTCTATGTCAACTGCTGGCACGAAAATGACCGCGAATCACCAGCACTATGGAACATCTACTCGCGCTACTCAGATGGGATCGTTGTCCAGACCGACTTCGGATCGCTTAGGGACAGCCTTCAGTGTAGTGACAACATCTACATCGGCAGAGTGTCATACATCGACTACGACATGTCACAGGCTGAACAGGGTGATATGATAACGCGGTACTTCTTCAAGCGGTCAGAATTCCGTCATGAGCAGGAAGTGCGAGCCGTATGTCATGTTCTACCACCGGGAGGTGGAGAACTCACAGACTCGCTTCTCCAAAGAAATGCGCTTGGCGAATATCGGCAGGTAGACCTGTCCTTGCTGGTCAAGAAGATAGTCGTGTCACCATCCGCTCAGGACTGGTTCGTTGAACTAGTGCAATCAGTTGTCGCTCGCTACGAGCTACCCGCATCGGTCGAGCGATCCTCCCTCAACGCGCCGCCTCGGTGGTAGACGGCTCACGCTCCGGTCAGCACATGACCCTCACGACCCGCACCCGTTCAGCCCATGGATGGGCGGTCTGCCAGTGCTCTTGTGCCCAGGCGTCCACGTCCTGGTCGGGGAGTTCGAGCACTGGGGCCGTGGTGTCGCAGTCGGCGCACCATGCCATGAGCGCTCCGTCCCTCAACCCCCAGGTGATGTCACAGACCGAAGCAGTCGTGGCGTCACCGCTTGGCGGTTGGAGAAGACGTTCGCTCAGCAGCGTGTTGGCGGACTCCTCAATGGACTGACCGACCTCGCTCTCGGCTAGTTGCTTGCGTATCTTCGCGCGCATCGACCCGTGCGCCTTCGAGGGTTTGATGTCCAACTCGGAGACGAACTGCTCGGCTTGGCCTCCGAGGTCAGCCAGGGTTGTGTGGAGTTCGTCGCTGGCGTCGTAGAGCGGTATCGGCAACCTCCACAGGTAGGAACTGATGTGGCGTCCGCCGCCCTTGCCGGAGGTCATGAAGGGTTCCACAGCCTTCGTGACGGTCGTGCTGTTGAGGACGCTGCACATGTAGCGGGCTTCCTCAACTGATCGTGCAGCAGCCCAGTTGAGTTGATGTTCCACAATCGCCTGCTCGTCGGTGACCCGGCAGGCGGTTACGTGCATCCCCGATGCTCCGTAGACAACGCGGATGGGGGCGATAGGAAACTGGGAGGTCAATTTGCGGTAGTGGTCGATTGACTGATCCAAGCTGAGGTCGCTCTTAGCGTGCTTGTCTTGCAGTTGCCGGGCCTGCTCCCACCAGCGCCGTAGCCCGTCGTAGTCCTCGATTTCGTCGTCTCGCATCATCTTGCCCTTGCGCAAAGGGAGCACCGCCTCCGCAGGTGGCCGCTGCCAGTAGGGCATGACCGACTCGCCCAGCAGTACCCGACGTATGAACTGAGATTCGATGACGCCAGTCATGTCGTCCATCGTTTTCCAGTCGCCCTTCGGGTAGGTGCCCCGGTTGGAGCGGACTGGCCTGCGACCCTCACCGACGCCGAGGGGTGGGGCCTTGTCGGGTTGTACGACGATCAGAAGACGTGGGTAGAGGTTCGCCCCGTTCGCGAAGCGGCCCTTGTAAGCAGACTCAGGCTGTTCCTCATCATCGATGCTGGCCCGCTCTGCCTGTGTCCGGTCGATTGCTGGACGCACGTCGGCCCACGATGCACTCGGGTCGGGGAGCTTGCCTGACCACCGTTCCACCTCGTTGGGCAGAGCGGATTGCTCATCTGAGCGTCTACCGAAGATGACGCAAGCGGTGCGGGGGAAGAACCGGTGGCTGATAGGTGAGATGTCCCAGGCGGTGTCGAACGCCACGAGGGTGTGGCCTCCCTTGTTGAGGGGGAACCTCCCGCCACGAAACCCTGCTGATTGGTCGCGGGTCAGCACACCTGCGGGCATGACGAACCCGAAGCGTCCGTCTGGTGCGAGGTACTGCTCCACGGATCGGGCCACGAACAAGTCAGCGAGGTCTTGGTGCGTGGCGACGTTCCCGCCCGCCCACAGCTTGCGTTCTTTGGCCATCAACTGAAATACGGTCTTCATGGCATCGGTCATGAACCGATATGCGAGCCACGGCGGGTTGCCGATCAGCACCGTTCTCCGGTTCTCCTCACGAGCCAACCACGCCGGTCGAGCCAGGTTGCGCACGTAGTAGCCCCAGATGTGGTCACGGCGCTCGTCATGGAGGCGGCACATCGTCTTGAACGTCGCCTCAACCGTCTCCAGATCAGCCCCGGAGAGGCCATGACGCTTCGCTATCGAAGAGATCGACGGCGCTTCCTTGCCCCGCTGCCGGTTGGTGGCCGACTCTGCGAGGTCAGCCACCAACGCGTCGAAGGTGTCGGCGTCGTCTAGTAGCCGTTGAGGGAACCGGAGCTGGTCAGCGAACAACTCAGCACCGTCGTCGGTGCTGACGTTGAGCGTCTCGGAAGCGAAAATGTCGCCGCGTTGGCCCCACTGCACGCTGTCACCCAGCTTCTCCCATCAGCTCGCTGAGAGGCTCTCCGCTCTCGCTGCTCTAGTGTCCTGTCTGGGGAATTCGCTGGATATGTGAGGTGAGGTTGTCGAGTATCTCGTCGGCGGTGTTGCGCCATATGTAGGGTTTGGGGCCTTGGTTCCAGTTGTCGGTCCAGGCGTTGATGGAGTCTTTGAGGTCGGCGACGCTGGTGTGGGTGCCGCGGCGGAGCCGTTTGGTGGTGAGTTCTGAAAACCAGCGCTCGACGAGGTTCATCCAGGAGCTGTAGGCGGGGGTGAAGTGGACCTTGTCGACGAACTGGGGTCCGGCGACAGCTTTGACTCCCCCACGAGGTGGGGCTTGAGCCCGAACGCCCGCCAGATGGCGTGCACCGAGGCCCGCGAGATGCCCGCCGCGGCGGCCATGGACCGCGTCGACCAGTGCGTCGCGCCCGGCGGGGCGGACTCCAGGGTGCGCACGATCACCTCCTCGACCTTGGCGTCGTCGATGGTGCGCGGCGGGCCCGGCCGCGGGTCGTCGCTGAGCCCGTCGAGGCGGCGCTCCCCGAACCGGCTGCGCCACTTGGCGACCGTCGCGGGATGGCACCCCAGCCCCGCGGCGATCTCCTTGTTGTAGCGGCCCTCGGCCGCGGCCAGCACGATACGGCACCGCAGCGCCAGAGCCTGAGACGACTTCGGCCGGCGAGCCCACCGCTCAAGCGTCTCGCGCTCCTCGCCGCTGAGCTCGATCACAACCGTCGGCCGTCCCCGCCGTGCGCCCATAGCCGCCCCCGATCATCGCCTGCGACAGCCATGCTACCGCCCCGGCCATACAAACGCGACGAACTAGCCAGACCGGACACTAGGCAACCGCCTTTGAGTTGACGGTCACTTGACCGTCAACTTGGCGCGCCCGGAAACGGGCCAAGAACGCTCGCGTGCGTTCTGGATCGTTTCAGATCGTCCTATTCAGAGCTGATCAAAGTCTGAACTGTCCAAAAGCACTGAGAACCCCTTGATTTTGAGCTAGCTCGCGAACACAGTCTGCCTAACCCGCGAACAAGCTGCGGTGGGGTGTTCGCGACCACCTCTGACCTCGGCGTTTAGCACCCTCCGGGAAAGTCGTCACATTTCTTGGGCGGGTTTGTCACATTTGCTGCTGGGAACAGGCTAGAGGCAGCGCATAACCCGAGGTCAGAGCGGCGCGAAATAGTTCCCGGCCTTCACATCCTGCACACGCGAATAGTCACAAGCAGAACCTTCACAGCCGCCCTGACGCAGGCTCCCCAAGCGCCTGTAGAGATGGTCAGCAGCCCGGCTGTCGCACCCAGGCTGTAAATTACAGCTATGAGACTTGCATCGCTTGGAGGCATCACCTTCTCCTCCCCCACCTGCCCGCTGCCGCTGCTGAGCCAGCCCACGGAGGTGCTGCGATGAGCCGCAAACGAAAGCGCCCGAGTCGTCGCCGTCGTGGGGTCGAGCCGGTTGACGGTCAGGTGTGGGATGCTCAATTGGAGACCGAGAGGATGATCGCAGAAGCGGCCTGCAAGAGGCGTCAAGAAATGAGGCCCTTCGCGTATTCGTGGGATTGAGGGTTGCTGGCACCGGTTGGGTCATTATGTCACGAGGATGCCTCATTATGTCACGAGGATGCCGCGGGCTTCGAAGTTGCGTGGGTTGGTGAAGCCGTGGGCGGTGCGTCGCAGGACTTGGAGCAGGTTGTTGGTGCTTATCTGTAGGGCTGGGCGCTGTGGTGGTTCGGAGCTTGGGTTTCATGTGGGAGACATGTCGTTGACGGGGCGGGGATGCGGTTTTGGCGCCGGTGGCCGAGGTGCTGGGCGAGGTGTTCTCGGAGTTGGTGGTTGTCGGCTTTGAGTCTGGTGATCTCGTCGAGGGCGGCCTCGAGGCGTTGTCGCAGCGATTCGGCTGATCCTCGTTCGGGTGATGGAACGGGGACAGCCTGGGCTGTGGCAGTGCGGCGGAGTCGGTCGATGTCGGCTCGCAGGTCGGGCTGGCGGTAGAGCCAGGACCGGGACACGCCTGCTGTGCGGGCGACGTGTGCGAACGTGATCGGTTGCGCGGTGGCGTGGAGGCGCTGTAGCGCTTCGGTGGCGCGTTGGCGGGTCTGGTCGGAGCGTTGGCGGGCGGCAGCGGCGAGGGCGGCGGTCATGGGGTGGTGTCTCCAATGTCTTCGAGCGCGGCGATGAGCCGGTTGAGGTTGTCGTGGACTTGCCGGTGGTTGTCAGCGAGCCGGAACCGGCCGTCGGCTTCGGCGGTGGCGATGAGCAGTCTGGTCTGGTCGTGTTGGCGGCGGTGGATGTCGAGGAATGCAGGGGTTGTCTGGAAGTCGGGGCAGGTGAGGCAGGCGTTGGGGTGGGGGCAGTCCTGTTGGGGTGGGCGTCGGCGGTAGCCGTTGGGCAGGCTGGCCTGGACGCGGGTCATGTTGTGGGTGGTCCACTCGGCTTGGGCGGTGAGCGCGCCGGGGTCGTGGGCGATGCTTTCTCCGGCGAGGTTGACTCGCTGCTGGCAGTAGTCGTCGAAGGCTGCGCGGACGGTGGTGTCATGGAGCGCGGCGTAGCGGGCGGTCATTTGGGGGCTGGCATGGCCGAGGAGCCGCCCGATGACGTGTTGGGGGACGCCTGTGTTGATCAGCCGGGTGCCGAAGGTGTGGCGGAACTGGTGGGCGGTGACCCGCACGGGCTGGCCGGTGTCGTCGCGCGGGTCGATGTTGTGTTGCCGGCGGGCCAGACGCCCCCGCAGCGTGGCGTAGCTGAACGGCCGGGTCGCGTCGGGGTTGGAGTGCGGGGCGGGGAACAGCACCGGCACAGCGTCGGGCCGGCGGTTGAGCAGATGCGTCTGTTGGGCTCGGATGGCTTCGGCGGCGGCGGCGCTGAGGGGCACGAGCTGCTCGGCGGCCGTCTTGGTGTTGAAGTAGCGAAGGCAGGGCCATCGGGCGCTGTCTTCGATGATCGGGTTGAACGGCAGCGAGCAGGCGTCGCTGGCCCGCAGGCCGGTCTCCATGAGCACGGTGACCAGCGCCCGGGTCGTGGCGTCGGGCAGCATTGCGAGGCGTTCGGGGTCTTCGAGCTGCGCCATGACGAACTCGGGGATGAACCGGGGCAGGGGCCGGGGTCGGCTGGGCAGGTCGTCGTGATAGATCGCTGCCGTCGCGGGCAGTCGCGGCAGCCGGCCGTGGCGTCGGCAAGCATCGAGAAAGACCCGCAGACACGTGATGTAGGTGCTGGAGGTGTGAGCAGCGAGATGTGAGGCGGCCACCCACACCAGATAGGACTCCAGCGCGTCGCGGGTGACGACAGCCTCGTCGGAGGCCCGGGGATCGCGTCGGGTGAGGAATCGGCTGAACCACAGCATCGCCCGCACATCGACGTGCACGCTGCCGAAGGTCTTGCCCGACCCCAGCCGAAGCCTCGCCCAGCGCTTCACCGCGGCGCGCAGCCACGGCTGGTCGATGGTGTCGAAACGGGTCTGAGCCGGCGACCGGGTCACCTTGATCCCCAGCCGCGAGGCGACCCAGACGTCCGACGCGTACTCGGCTTCGATGTCGATGCCGCCGAGGTCGCTGAGGCGTCGGTAGGCGTAGCGGATGAGCCCGATCGTGGGGCTCGGGTCCTTGAGGCCTCGGGACCTCACTTCGTCGAGCCAGTGCTCCAGCGGCCGGTCCAGCAGCGAGCCGGCGCCGCTGTCGGCCACCAGAGCGACCAGATGCCTCACCGTCGAGGGCGGCACCCTCACAGTGCGGTCGTCGTGGCGGCACTGCAGCACGTACGCGACCTCCAGGCGGGCCCCGACGGCCAACGCCGACAGGTCGAAGCCGTCCACGTTCTCTGAGCCGGCCCGGACCGCGACCGCGGCGGCGCCCGCCTTGAACTCCCCGAGGTCGGGCTTGGCGTGGTTGGCCCACCGCTGGTGGTGAGCAGAGCACAGATCCCGCGCCCAGGCGCTGCGCCCGCATCCCGCCACCTCGCAGCGGCCCCGACCGAACACCGGGTCCTCGGGCGACACCGCGATCACCTCGCCGCAGAACTCCCGGCGCACAGCCGCCACGAGCTCGCCCAGATGGTCGCCGCGGCCGCTGTGGGCGGGGACGGCGCTCAGCATGAGACGCCGTCCCAGGCGCCTGCACGCACCAGCTCGGACCGCAGGTCCTCGACGTCGAGGTGCACATACGCTTCGCTGGTCGCGCTCACCGACCGGTGCGTCAACAGCTTGGACACGACCTCGATCGCCACACCGGCGCGGATCAGCTCGGCGGCGCGGCTGTGGCGCAGCGTGTGCGGGGTGAACTCGATGCCCGTGCGGGCTCGCAGCCGCCGCACCAGCTTCGCGACCGCACCGTAGCGCAGCGGCCTGCCCACCGGCGCCGACCACAGGTTCACGAACACGTAGTCAGAGTCCAATCCGCCGTACTCGGTGTGCATGTAATCGCTGTAGAGCCGCACCAGCGGCGCTGACACCGGCACCGTCGCCGGCGACGAACATTTGGCCCGGGCCCCGTTCGCGTTGTCGGCCCGGGCCACGATGCTCACCTGCCGCCGCCGGCTCACGAAGTCCTCGTGCCCCAAACCGAGCGCCTGGCCGACCCGCATGCCCGTCTCGGCCAACAAGGCGAACAAGAACCGGTCCCGCAGCCGGGTGCACGCCGCCAAGATCACAGCGATCTCCTCGACGCCGAGCACAGCCGGCAGCCGCCGCGGCACACGCAGCCGCACCGGCCGCAGCCGCACCGGCCCGTCACCAGCGATGCCGTGCAAGAACGGCTTGCAGGAACCCCGAGACCCGCGCCGCCACGCCACCAACTCCGCCGCCACGCCCACGCCGCCGCTGCGAGCGTGGAAGTCATAGAACCCAAACAGCGCGGCCAGGTGACGGTTCACCGTCGCCGCGCTGCGAACCGCCGCCGTGTCATCGAACACGATCACATTGTCGGCCCGAGCCCGCAGCCATGCCACGAACCGCGAGACGTCCTCGACCCCAACGCTGTCCCAGACCAGGCGACGGGCCCCGAGGAACTCAAACCAAAGCCGCAGACCGTGCGCGTAGGCCCTCACCGTGTTCGGTGAACGCTCGATGCCAGCCAGATGCGCCAGATAACGCTCCACCGGCTCCACCAGAACCCACCCGTCGTCGACGACCGTCCAAGACTCGGCGCCGGTCACCGGCATCACCACACGCTGAACCCTCACAGGCCACCTCCACCGCATCACGACCAGCGACCGCAGGCCGAAGGAAGCGCTGTCCAGCTCACGCCGCCAGCAACATCGCGGACTCCAACGACACGCTCCAGAGAACGCGTCCACGACAGCCCGCCACATGCCCGTCAGCGACATCGACGACACCCTCTGACACGCTCCAGAGAATGGTGCCCTCGATTCTGCCGTTGGAGGGGCGGCCGGCACAGTGCCAGTTGAGGATCTCGTCTGACCATGCGATGAACGTGTCGACGGTGTCGTGGTACTCGGGCAGCTCGCCGGTCTCGTAGAGGTCTGTAGAACCGCCCGAGGGCTTCCAGGGCGCCGTCATAGTCGTCGGCGGTGTAGAGGCCGTGGAGCTCCTGCAGTGCCTGCCAGCCGGCTTTGAGGCGGGGGTGGGCGTCGAACAGCTCATCGAGGCGGGCGCGGTCGGCGTCGGTGAGGGTGTCGCCTCTGCGCAGCAGCGCGAACCGGGCCCGGAACACCTCGGGGTCGAAGGCGGGCTTGACGCCTTTGGGCTCTCGGCGCTGGACGTCGCGGCGCACCTGGGTGAGAGCGGCCGCGAACCATCTGATGACATGGAACCGGTCCAGCACATGGCGGGCGTGGCCGAGGTGGGCGTCGATGGCCGCCTTGTAGGCGCGCGATCCGTCGCTGACCACCACCTTGACCTGCTTGCACCAGCGATGTCCCTGCTGCATCAAAAACGCTGACAGCGCAGCCGCGTTGCGGTGCTCGACCATCGCCAGGGTCCGGCCGGTGTCGCCGTTGACGATCACGGTCACATAGCGGTGCCGTTTGCGCATCGAGGTCTCATCGACCAACAGCACCGAGCAGCGGCGGCTGCGGCGCCGCTCAGCGACCAGAGCCGACCAGACGTCCACCACCGCGCGCACCGCGTGCCAGTGCACACCGCGGCGGCGCGCCGCCGCGCTGAACGTCATCACCTTCGCGTCAGCGACCACCCGACGCGCCAGACGCCCCGTCAGCGCGCCCTCCAACGCGGGATGGTCCTCCAAGAAGCGGCTGTCGCAGTTGTCGCACACCATCCTGCGCCGCGACCACACCAACAGGGTGCGCCGCCCCGACACCTCCAGGTCGCGGATCTTCTTGTCGCGGCGGTCATGCACCCTGTGGCAGCGGAACCCGCACTGCGGGCAGCGCAGCCTCCTGAACGTCGACTCGACGCTCACCCTGAGCGCTCCCGGCGCGTCCTCGAGCACCCCCAGCACACGGACCTGCGGCAAGTGCAGCCGAACTGCCATAACATCGCAAGCCATCGGGGCCCTCCTGGATCGTTGATCTCTCAATCACCGATTCCAGCAGGGCCTCGACCCCTGCTCACCGACCCTCAACCACCCCGCTCCCCACGTTTCCGCGAAGGCTCAAGTGATCACACCAAGCGGGAGATGGAACCACAGGCGCGCGATGGCCCGGTTCCTGTCGGGGGAACGCTGCCCGTCAGGGTTCTCAGGCTCCTCACCAGTAGACCCGTGTCCGCCGTTCACCTGATTACAAGCACCGATTCTTGCAGACCTACAAGCTTCTGCGAATCTTCGTCAGGAAGCCAACCACATCAATCTAAACTACGTGCAGCGTCCAACGCTTCCTCGAACGGTGGTTTGTAGTCACCCCACACGAGAGGCAAGACATCCTTATAGCCAGATTTGAGAGCGGCGTGAGCCTTGCTGCCCTTCGCGAAAATAGGGCTGCTGCTGAACCCGGTATCAGGGCGAGGGTGCGTCTCCCGGCGTGGCCACATTCTACGAACGTGCTCAGCCAATGGAGCTATGACACTCCTGACCTCTTGAACATGCTCCGAAGAACTAGCGACACAACACAGGTCATAGAGGTCTCGACTTCGCTCAGCAAGCCAGTCATATTCCTTTTCGGCGGCTCGCTTGTGCAAGGCTAGAAACTTGTTGGCAACAATATACGGAACGGAAACAGCCGCCACATCGAACTCTTGTAACTCAGGAAAAACCTTGCAAGTCTCAGTAGAAGCAGCCTTACCTATGAGAGATTGTGCTCTAGCGGGCACCCAAAAGCGGTAGGTTCCACTCGTAGCATCATTCAACTGCGTAACGACATCATCATCGGGTACGGTGATGTCTGCCACCTCTGTCTTCAAATACTCAGGTGCGTCCCCTACGGTAATATGACCTCTTGTCACGTATCCCGTAGAGGTTCTCTTGTGTGATGTAGGGTCTAGATCAGGAGCAGCCCCTCTAGCAGATGCCAGTAGAGCGTTTCGTCTGAACTTCTTTCGCTTCTTCTCACCCATCTTCTGACTAGCGATAAAGAGCAAATCGATATCTTCAGAGTCTCTTTCGGTGATCCTGTGAGCGCTCACCAAGGACGTACCGCCCCCGAAAGCGATGGAACCCATAGGTAGTGATCCTTCCATGATCTCTGATCCGGGAGGAAAGTCAGCGAATAGCCTCCGTAAGGCTTGGTGCATGTGGTAGTCACGAGTCAGTGATTCATCTGACAACCCAAAATGCTGCTTCGCCGTGGCTAGGCTTTGTTCAAAATCGCGCTGATTCTGGCACAGCAGCCTTCCTCCAGTGTCCTCCACTCCTACCAAACGTGAAGATAGACGCAAAGGGTAAGTCTCTTGCTCTTTGGGCAGATTGGATCGGTTCTTGTGGTCAGGACACGTATCGGCAAAGTTGGTGCAAGTTCCGCCTCGTACGGTACTAGCCCCGCACAACGGTCTGCCATATGGATTAGACGCACGTCGCGTCTTCATCTTGCCCGACACTCCATGCGTGAAGGCATCTTCTCGACCAGTTCCCGCAGACGCTCATAGTATGTCGCTTGCTGAGACATCTCCTTGTTGCCTGCTCGCATCAAGGCTTCTCGACGGATGACAGCACCCTCTCCCAATGATGACAAGCTAGTTCCACCCAAGAAGAAGTCCAGAGCGTCTTTCCACGGAAAATCACCGAACCGGCCGGTGCGTAGCCCTTCCAACACTGTGACTTCTGCCCATGTCAACCATCGACGATTGGGGTTGGTGCGCGCTAGGAAAGCACAATAAGGAAACTGGGCGCGTGGTGTCCGGCCCACGACCGCGATTTGGGTCTTCACTGGTGATTGCCATGCCCACCGCAGCTTGGACAGAGCCGACAGAGACCCGTATCCTGACCCTGGGCCTGCGTATCTCATTGCGAAGGGCGCGTAATCGATGCGGTACGAATCGGGTGCCGTTCGGATGTAGCAGCCTTGGGCGACTCGTTCTATGCCTTCCTCTGCTTTCGCCATCTCGCTCAGAGCCTTAGCTGCCACTCCGGGGGTCACGTCGGGGATGTCCCCCAACCGGAAGAACGTGTATTCAGGCAGAGCCTTCACCCATTCGCGCGCCCGCGCCGACTGAGACCCTCCACGAGGGGATCGCACCGAAGGTCGTCTGGGCGTCGTGGCCTCCATGATCTCATCGTAGCACGCCTCAGGGACAAGCCGCCTCTTGTTACCATATTCTTACGGTTTCCGGTGCCCGCGGGGCTGCCATGAACCTGCTGAGGGTCGCTATGGGTGCCCCGCAGAGCAGTCGTGGAAACGGGCACTTCGGGAGGGGCGAGTCAATGCGGCTTGGCTGCTCCAAGCGATGTACGTCGACAAGAAGCTCGACGGGGTGCAGGCCGTGCAAACGCTGTCGCGTCTCAACCGGATCGCACCCGCCAAGAGCGACCCGTTCGTGTTGGATTTCGTCAACAAGCCCGACGACATCGGTGACGCCTTCGCTCCCTACTACGACCAGACACACCTAGAAGCCCCATCAGACCCCAACAAACTCGATGGCCTCAAACACGAACTTGATGAGATGCAGGTCTACCACAGCGACGAAGTGGAGAGGTTCGCCAAGGTCTACTTCCTGCCCTCCCACCAGAAGCAAGCCAAGCACCATCCGCTGCTCACGAAGGAGCTTCAACCCGCTGTCGGCCGGTTCCGCCAACTCAGCGAAGACGACCAGGAGAAGTTCCGTGACCGGCTCGGCGCGTATGTCCGGCTCTACGTGTTCATGAGCCAGATCATCTCCTACGCCGACAGCGACCTTGAACAACTGGCGGCGTTCTCTCGGAAGCTGCTGCCGAACCTTGGCGACGGTCTTGACGATCAGATACACCTCGAAGGCGACGTGGAGTTGGAGTTCTACCGGCTACAGCGTGTCTCCTCTGGCGCAATCGAACTAGGCGACGGCGAGACCGTCAAGAGTCCCACCGAGGTAGGCACAGGCCGCTCAGAAGAAGATGAAGCACCACTATCTGAGATAATCGCCAAGCTCAACGACCGGTTCAGCACGGCGTTCACCGACACGGATCGACTGTTCCTGGAGCAGCTACAGCGAGACGGAGCGAACGACGAAGATATCAGCCAGACCGCCCTGGCGAACCCGTTCGAGAAGTTCGACCTCGCCTTTCGGCAGCTACTACCGAAGCTGATGATCGACCGGATGGCAGGCAACGACGAGATAGTCAGCCGGTGCTTCAACAGCCCCGACTTCCAAGAGATCGTCTACACCGGGCTAGCCAGAGGCATCTACGACGATGTTGTGGCCCAGCAGGAACAGACGCCCTAACGAGCCGCTGCTACCTGACAGTCCTCGATGTGGATAGGGCCCGATGTCGGTATCACAACAGAGGTCCGGACCACGGCGGGTAGGGTCGGGCGCTGTGGTGAGCATCGGCGAGGCCATCAGCGGCGCGGGCAGCCCGTTCGGCGTGCGAGACCGCTGACCCGTGGCGACGCGGTCCCCCGCCCCATCTTCACGCAGGCGGGCATCGGGGCCGGTCTCGGCGGCCGAACGGATCTCCTCGCTTGACGCTGTCCGGGGCGTGGCCGTGCTCGGCATCTTGCCCATGAACGCGTTGGCCTTCGGCCTGGCGTCGGCTGCTTACTTCAACGTCTCCGCCGACGGGATCCGCCAGCCCTTCGACTGGGTCGTCGGCGTGGCGACCATGATCTTCGTCAACCAGAAGATGATGGCGTTGTTCTCACTGTTGTTCGGCGTGGGCGTCGTCGTCTTCGCCGACCGGGCAAGAGCCAAGGGGCGCCGGGTCGTCTGGCTGAGCCTGTGGCGCTTCGTGCTGCTGTTCGTTGTCGGCCTCGCCCACACCGCCGTGTGGGAGGGCGACGTCTTGATCCTCTACGCCATATGCGCACCGATCGTGCTCCTGGTCCGCAGACTCCCGGTGGGCCTGCTGATCGGCTCCGGGGTCGCGCTGGCCCTCGCGGGCAGCCTGGCGGCGCCCCTGTTCCAGAACACCGTGGGTGCCAACGGAACCGGACTCGGCGATTACTGGTTCACCGGCGCGGGCGACAAGTCGGACGCGGTCTCGGGCTGGTTCTATCTGGACGTCTCCGGGCGAGCCCTGGGGCTGATGCTGATCGGCGTCGCGCTGTTCCGGCTCGGCATCGTGCAGGGACAGCGAGACGACGAGTTCTACCGACGCATGGCCCGGTGGGGTCTCGTTGCGGGAACGGCGGTCACCGCCGCCGAGTTCGTGTTCCTGATCGCTAACGACTGGTCACCGGACTACGCGCTCACAGGACACATCCCCACCGGCCTGGGGACGATTCCCATGGCCCTCGCCTACATGGCACTGGTCATCATGTGGAACCGGCGCAGCGGCCGCCACGTCGAACGCTTCCGCAACGTCGGCAGGATGGCGCTCACCAACTATCTCTCCCAGACCATCCTCGGCGTCACCATGCTCACTTGGTGGTGGCACGGCGTCGACCTCAGCCGCACGATGATCGCCGTGTGGATCCTCGGCGTCTGGGGGCTGCAGCTCTGGTGGTCGACGCGGTGGCTGGCCCGGTTCAGGTACGGGCCCCTCGAATGGGCATGGCGCTGCGCGACCTATCGCACGCGGCAACCGTTGCGACGGAACGTAGTGGCGGGCGAGGCGGCGTAGACCCGATCTCATGCTCGCCGACGCACAACAACCCAGCCGCCCCGACACCGTCGCCCACCAAGCCGCTTGACAACACACAGAGGCACCCTGGCCTTGTTGGCTACGGTCGCCGGCAGGCTCGGTTGCGGGCTCTGGTGCGGCCTCTGTCGCAGCTGTTGCCTAGCGTCGCGGCCATCGATTCGAGGAGGCGCCAGTGGCCAAGCTAACCAAGATCATCAGGAGCATCGAGCCGGTGTCGGAGACTGACGCGAATGCGGTCTTCGAACTTCTGGTCCCGATCGTTGAGACTGATCCGTCGGCTGACGACGCGGTGGGGACGGCGGGGGATGTGATCAGCAGGTGCAGGCTCGGCGACGACCGCCACTTGTCTCACGTCCTTGACTGGTGGTACGTCGTCACTACCGGGCGGTCGTCCGCCAACGGCGGTGCACACCGGCTTCCTGAATCGCTTGACGCGACGGTCAAGAATCATATGGACGCCGTAACTCGGCTCGAAGTGGCGCTGCCGGCCGCAGCGTGGCTCAACAAGCGGCGGGATCTCGATTCGATGCTGGCCGGACTCGATGAGACCTTGAGGCTGGACCACTACGGCACCGTGAAGCTGCCCGGCGAGCGAGAGGTTTGGTCGTCATTCAGTGAGCAGTTGGGCGCAACCGCCGCGCAACTGAGGGCGAATCGTCAGGCCACTCCAGCCGAAATCGATTTGCGGAAGCTGGAGCAGGAGCTTCGCGACAGGGGCGTCGAGGTCGGGAGCCGGCGGTTCAAGCAGATGCTCAAACGCTGCCGCGAGGCGACGGATCAGCTGAACCGGATCGTCGACTTGCAGGGCGAGGTCAAACCGTGGAAACGTCGGCCCACGCCAGGACTGATCAGTGGAGTACCGAGCGGGTTCAAGCACGCGGTCGGACCGCTGGCTGAGGCCTTGCTCAGGCCGATCCTGGCGGCCAACGCCGCGCCGCCTGTGGACAGGGCGATGGTTGCCGCGCGCATCGATTCTGCCGGCCGGAGCGGCGATCGGCGGGGGCGCTACAAGCTCGCCCGCGTCGTTGAGGCGTGGTGCGAACAGACAGGCCAATCCATCGCGTCCCTCGAAGAGGAGACTCGTCGTCACCACAGCCTCACCGCTGCATTGGCAGAGCTTGAAGCCAGGCCCGGTGTCGCCGGCGACGGCATCGACGAGATCAAGCTCCATGTGCTCGAAGACGACATTGACGGGGCTGAGAAAGCGTTGACCCGCCTTCGCGAGCAAGTCTCGCGGCGAGAGCGTGCCGAACTCGCTCATCGTCAGCTCGAAGGGCTGCGCCGGAAACTCCGGGAGTCGAGCCTCAGTGAGGATGCCACCTGGATCGAGCGCGTCACCGACATCGAGAACCGTTTGGATGCCGCTGATCCTCACGAAATGGCCCGCGAGATCGGCGCCGCGCAGACAGAACTGTCGGCACAGCTTGACAAGTTGCTTCAGGAACAGAAAGAGGACTTGAGACAACTCCTGGAGCCGCTGGGCGACCTGCGCGCCGCCGACTCGACGATGCGAGAGTGGGATCGAAGGATCGTTGAGCTGGAACGCCGCGGCGGCCGGGGCGCCAACGAGCTCAAGCAGGAGATCGAAGAAGAACTCCAGCGGCTGCGCGAGGAGTGCCGTACCGCTATTGATGAGAACCTCCGCCGCGTTGACGGGATTCTGACCGACGAGCGCGAGGACTTCGGTGGCGAGGACATCGGCTATTTCGCAAACTGGCATTCGGAGATCGCGGGCCGGCTCCAAGATCCGGACCTCAGCGACGCGCAGCTGACCGAGGCCCGCGAGAGCGCCAACGAACTGTGGAGCGATGTCGAGGACCGAAGGATCCACCGATGGCAGGCCGACCAGGGAGAAGGCGAATTGGTCGACCATCTCTTGCACTACTGCAGAGGCGCTCTCGATTTTGACCCCTTGGACATCCGGCGGCTGTACGTATCGCTCAAGACCAGGCCGTTTGTGATCCTTGCCGGACTCACAGGCTCGGGCAAGAGCTCATTGACCCGGACATATGCGGAGGCCTTCGGGGCCAGCGGCTCCAACGGCAGATTCCGGCGGATCGCAGTAAGGCCGGACTGGATCGACCAGACCGAGGTACTTGGATTCGTCAACCCGATATCGGAGTATTTCGTGCCGGGCTGGCTAGCTGAGACGGTGCGGGACTGTGAGCGCGAGCCCGACCGCCTGCACTTCGTGCTGCTCGACGAGATGAACCTCGCCCCGGTCGAGCAGTATCTGGCCGAGTGGCTCTCAGCCATCGAAGAGGCGCGCTCGGGAAGCGAGGACGTTCGCATGCCGCTGTATTCTTCCGCCCTGGCCCCAAGGAACGCCGACGAGTGGCCGCCCAGCCTCCGGTTTCCCGACAATCTCATCATCGTCGGAACGGTCAATGTGGACGAGACCACCCGCCCGCTGTCAGAGAGGGTCCTTGATCGAGCGAACGTGCTGCTATTGAGCGTCGAGGTTTCCGAGAGTCATCACGAGCCCATCGGTCAGGCGCCTGCGCCGTGGCACGTAGGGGTCGCCGAGTGGCGCAAGGTCTGCACCACGGAACCCAGCGACGATCACCACCATTTCTTGGTCGACATTGCCGACATCCTGAGACAGGCAAGCATCGGCGTAGGGCTGCGCGCCCATCTTGAACTCGAGCGCTTCGTCGCGAACGCCGAGGGGGTCCTCAGCTCCGTCAGCGCCTTGGACTGGGGCATCGTTCAACGCATCATCCCCAAGATCCGGGGCTTCAAGGGGCACTTGGCCGAGAGCCTGAAGGAGTTGCTCGAAGAGTTCGAGAACGTGGGTGCTGATCAATCCGCGTCGATAGTGCGCCGCTGGCTCGACGACGGTGTGTCCGACGACGAGTTTCTTGAAGGCACAGATCCCCGGCTCGCGCTCGCACGGATCTGAATCATGGCCACTGTAGAAGTGCGGGTCGGGCGGACCTGGTTGCCGCTCAGCAGGGGCGCCGACTGTGCGCGGGTGCCGGAGTCCTCCACGCTGGCGCTTCGGGGTCTCGACAGCGGCGAGACGGTCATCTTGGGCCTGCTAGAAGCGAGCGCTGACAGTCGCGGCGACATCGAGTTGCGGTTGAGCAGGTGCGAGGAACTGCGAGGCCATCTCGGCCTGGTCGAAGTCTGCCGCGAGTCGGGCGAAACGGCCGGCGAGTTCGAGATCGTGCCCGACAAGATGAGCGAGGACGCATTCCAGACGCTGCGATCGGCCCTTGAGCGGATGTGGGCGGGGCTCATATTCGATCCCGGGGGCGCCAGCAGGCTGCGCGGCCAACTCCCTTCGCCCGCTGAGTTGTGGCGCGCCATCGAGAAACCGGTTCGCGACATCGCCGCCGAACCGAGGTCCATCCTGGCCAGCGGGGAAGGAGTCAGGCGGCTGGAGGCAGTCCGGAGGCCCTCGGAGCTAACCGTCAGCGTCATTCGGGCCTCAGCCTCCATGGCCCGCAGGGCCGGAGACCATGACGATGGGCCATCGGATCCGGCCGACGCTGCGGGCCGGGCCGTACCGGCTCAGCGGCCGGGGCGCAGCAGCGTGATGATCCGCGAGGTCGACATACCCGAGAATGCGCTTGTCGCCGAAACACTGCGTCGCCTGGCGTCCTACGCTCGGCGCCAACCCGACGGGCTTGAAGTGGCGACCCGCGCCAATCGGGCACTGCGGAACCACCCCTTCGCCTCGTGCCGCATGCTCCACGGCGGCATCGAGGCGGCACGCGTGCGTACCACTCACGACCCGCGCTACCGGCGTGTCGACAAAGTGCTGCGGGTGCTGGACAGACCCGAAGCCTACGCGACCGAGGGACCGGGCGAAGCCCGCCTCGGAGTCGAAGGGATGATCCGCCTCTACGAATTCTGGGTGTTCCTCCAGGTGCTTGACGCGTGCAGGCGACACTACGGACCCCCGGTCGAGCCGGGCTTCGCCGTCCTGGGATGCAGGACCCGCGCCGGGGTCACCCGATTGGAGATTCCAGCAGGAGCCACCGTGAGCTTTGCGAGCGGAGTGCACGTCGCGTTCGAACCGCGCATCACCTCCAGCGGACGCGGCTGGCAGGGACTAGAAAACGTGCCACATCCCAACCCCGACATGGCTCAGGACTTGATCACACCCGATGTGGTCGTGCTGCGCCTCGGGTCCGACCCTGCCGCTGTGGTGCTCGATGCAAAGTACGTGGGCCGACACTGGGTGGAACTCGAAGCAGCCAAGCTCCACTCCCGCTACTCCCGCATCCGCTGGCAAGGCAAGCCCGTCGTGCGCCAGGTCCTCGCCGCCCACCCCCACCAGGGCATCGACTACGTGTGGGCCGGCTACGGCTCGGTGCCCATGATCCCGGGCAAACCGGCAGACTTGACCGGACTCTTGCCATAGATCCCCTGAGGCGCCGCACTCCGTCTGCAACCTGGACCTGAGCAAGGAGTCCTGACGCGGGACAAGAGCGGGAAAGCCACAAACCAACAAGAGCGCGGCCATGGAATCCACCGGGGATACCGACGTACTCGCCGAATCCGTTGAAGATGTCCCCGCAACGGCGCAAGACCCCGGCCGCGATCAGCGGCCCCTCAATCGGCATTGGCCAGTTCGACCAGCGCCGGCCATATGGCGTCGCTGCCGGCGAACGCGGGCAGTGCCACTGGCGGGCGGTTCACCACAGGCCTCTGCGACGGCACCAACGACACGCTCACAGCATCTCCAGCGTCTCTAGTTGTGACAACCTGAGACGTTGTCCCTACTGCGACGGGCTGGAGGGGGTGGCCGGGTCTGGGTGATCTCCTGAGGGAGGATGCGGGTCGTCAACTACCGCCGTCCGACCCTGAGTTCTAAGTCAACGCGCGTCCAAGACCGCAGAACCGAGTGCTCAGGGGCTCAGCAGGCAGGAGGCGCCGGCGGCTACTGCTGCTGTGGCCGTGCTCCGGGGTTGTGTGGCGGTTTGGCGCTGTCTCGGCTGTCTCCGCAGAGCGCAACGCATGACGCTCATCATCGGGGGGCTTGATACCGATGTGGGGCGCTGTTGGCGGGGTGCTGTGCGCTGCCAGCATCGGGTCGGTCGGCTAGTTGTTCGCCTGGCCCTGCGCTGCGCTTCGGGCGCGTGCCGAAGTTCTCTGTTTGGTGGGCCGCGGGAGGGGGTGGCTATGAGCCGGGCCGGGGTCATCCCGCCAGTTCGTCCCTGGCGCTCTGGATGGTGCCCTCGGCCCAGCGCGTCCAGTCGCTCGGGTTGGATTGGTGTAGGGCCATGTCGGCCCAGGCGTAGACCTCGATGGCGTGGTGGTCGTCCGTCCCGTCTTCGTCGGGCAGCACGGGCCAGTGTTCGTCCAGCCACCCGTAGATGTCGTTGATGTCCCAGGTGTAGCCCGCTGCGATGAGAGCCGGGAACAGGGTCATCCAGCGTTCGCGGTCATTGGGATGGAAATTGTCCGTGTTGACTTGTTCCAGCGTCACCTCCATTGCCTTCTCCACCACCGGGTCAAGACCAGACTCAGACATTGATGCTCCTTCGTTGGCGTCTCATCGGGAGGGCCACGGTACAGCGTGCAGGGTTGTGCTCTGCTTGGGCGCCGGCGGCTACTGGCCTTGATGCCGCAAGTCTCGGGACGCGAGCGCTGGTTGCTCCGTCCTGTGAACCGCCCTGGCTTTCCCGGAGGTTCCTGAGCTTGGGAAAGCGAGGATATGGCTATGCCTACACAGAAGTTGCCGGGTAGTCCTTCTACGAGGAGGTACTCGGCGGAGGAGAAGGCCCAGGCGGTGCGGCTGGTTCGCCAGTTGCGCGCCGAGTGGGGCACCGATCACGGCGCCGTGAAGCGGGTGGCGGGTCAGCTCGGCTACGGCGTGGAGTCGGTGCGGGCCTGGGTGCGGCGCGCCGACATCGATGCTGGCGCGGCGCCGGGCACCACCACAGAGGACCGGGCCAAGATCAAGGCTCTGGAGCAGGAGGTGCGCGAGCTGCGTCGGGCGAACGCGATCTTGAAGTCGGCGTCGGTTTTCTTCGCGGCGGAGCTCGACCGCCCACACCGCTGATGGTGGACTTCATCGACACCCACCGCTCCGAGTTCGGGGTCGAGTCGATCTGTGCGCTGTTGCCGATCGCCCCTTCCAGCTACTACGAGGCCAAGTCGCGGCCTGTGTCGGCTCGGGCCCGCCGCCATGCGGCGATGACCGCGGTGCTGGTGGCGCTGTGGGCGGCGAACTACCGGGTCTACGGGGCGCGTAAGCTGTGGCTGGCCGCCCGACGCGCCGGCCATGAGATAGGCCGCGACCAGGTCGCCGCGTTGATGAGAGCCGCTGGGATCTGCGGGGTCACCCGCCGCCGCCGGGCGCGCACCACCATGCGCGCCCCTGGGGCGGAGCGCCCCGGCGATCTCGTCAACCGGGACTTCACCGCGCGGTCGCCGAACCGGCTGTGGGTCACCGACCTGACCGTGGCCCCCACCCGGACCGGAGCCGCCTATGGGTGTTTCATCGTCGACGCGTTCAGCCGGCTCATCGTGGGCTGGCGCGTCGCGGCTCACATGCGCACAGAGATGGTCCTCGACGCCGTCGAGATGGCACGGCGCGGCCGAGGAGCGCGCATCGAGGGCCTCACGGTGCACTCCGACGCCGGCAGCCAGTTCACCTCGATCCGCTACACCGAGCGCCTCGCCGAGCTCGGCGCGGTGCCCTCGGTGGGCTCGGTGGGCGACTCATATGACAACGCGCTGGCTGAGACTGTCATCGGCCTCTACAAGAGCGAACTGATCCGAGGGCCCCGCCAGGGCCCCTGGTACAGCGCCGCAGACGTCGAGCTGGCCACCCTGGGATGGGTGCACTGGCACAACCACCAGCGGCTGCACACCTATCTGGGCGACGTCCCGCCCGCCGAGTTCGAGGCGGCCTACGCTGCCCTAAAACCCGACCACCAAACCGTTGGAAACCAATAAACCGACCCTCCAAGAATACTAGGTGGCTGGTGCCAAATGGGTGTTTGGTGTGCTGGTGTCGGGTGTCGGCGGTGCTGGTGCTGGTGTCGGGTCGGGCGCTGTGGTGTGGAGGGGTGTGCCGGGGGCTTGTCGGGTGGGGTCGGGCGCTTGGGGGCTCAGCCGAGGGCCCATCGTTGTGGTGTCGAGCGCAGTCCGAGCACGCCGAGGCGCGCGATGTTGGCGGCTGCGGCCAGCAGGTTGAAGTCGGCGTCGACTTTGGCCAGGCCGCGCACGCGGGCGTGGCGGCCGCCGTGTTTTCGGCGCACGAGGTGCGCGAGCTTGCGTTCGACTTTGGGGCGCACGGCGCGGTAGTCGTTTCGCCACGCGGGATCCCGTTGGCGGGCGCGCGACGCGGCGAGCACGGCCTCGTTCGCGCCGATGCTCACGGTGCGGCCCCCGGCGGCGTCGGTGCAGCGGCCGCGCAGCGCGCATTCGGTGCAGGCCGCGCCGAACGCGGCCGTGCCCGAGCCGTCGCCGCGGGCTCTGATGGCGACGGTCGTGCCGGCGGGGCAGGTGACGGTGCCGCTGAGCAGATCGACGTCGAAGCGGTCCTTGGTGAAGCGGCCCCCCGGCGCGGCTGCGGGCTGGGTGCGGCACCTCGAGTTGATGCGGCTCTGCTGAAGCAGCCCCTGGAACTCGCCGCTGCCGTACGCGCTGTCGCCATAGACCGTGGGCCTGCCCGCGAACTCCTCCACAACCCCGCCGCCCTCAGCGGTGTCGGCGCCCTCGGTGTCGGCGTCCTCGGCGGTGTCGGCGGTGTCGGCGTCCTCGGCGTCCTCGGCGCCGGCGTCCTCGGCGGTGTCGGCGGTGTCGGCGGTGTCGGCGTCCTCGGTGTCGGCGTCCTCGGCGGTGTCGGCGTCCTCGGTGGTGTCGGTGTCCTCGGTGTCGGTGTCCTCGGTGTCGACGTCCTCGGCGGTGTCGGCGTCCTCGGCGCCGGCGTCCTCGGCGCCGGCGTCCTCGGCGGTGGCGGTGTCGGCGGTGTTGAGGAGGTCGTTGATGAGTTCTGGTGCGGGTTGGGCGTCGGCGGTGTTGGCTGGGGTGACTGCGGTGGCGGTGATCAGCTCGGAGTCGGGGTCCACCGCGGTGTGGCCCTTGTAGCCGTCGAAGCGTCTCGCGGTGCTCTTGCGGCCGTGGCGGGCGTCGGGGTCCACAGTGGACAGGATCCGGTCCTTGGCCACGCGCCGAGCGATCATGAAACGCCCGCTTCGTCTTGGCACAGGTCCTGGCCGGCCACCGCGGCCAACAGCTCAGCGGCCTCGCTGAGCGCGCCGTGGAGCCTGCGGCCCTCGAGCGCGGCGAGCACCGCGGCCGCGTCCGCGCCGAGACGGTCCACCAACTCCTGTCGGGCCCGGGGATCGTCCCAGTCGCAGCGCGGCCCGGCGCCCCAGGCGTAGCCGCCGCCCAGCGCCGCGGCCACCTCGACGGCCGCGTCTGAGGCCGCGGCCAGCACCGCGCCGATCGCGCGGTGCAGCATCGTTGTGGTGTCCTGGGTCGCCACCGCGTCATATATCGGCACAGAGTCCAACACTCGCCGCTGAGACAGCGCCCCCGCCGAGCGGGCCGCGTCGAGCACCGCGTCGAAGATCCGCCGCGGCTGCCCAGAGGCCGCCAACCGGGCCCGCATCCCCACCAGCACCGTATGGCAGAACCCCCCGCCGTCGACGTCGAGGCCCCCGCACGCGAACCGCCAGCGCAGATCGAACTCGAAAGCCGCGACCGCCTCACGATCAGACAACCCGAACTGAGCTTCCCCCCAAATCGTGGAGGGTTGGTTAGGCTGCGTTGGCTAGTTCGTAGTCTGTTGGGCTGGTCATGTTGTTGGTGGAGTGGAGCCGTTTTCTGTTGTACCAGGTGTCGATCCAAGCGGCGATGTCTCGGCGGGCCTGGTCGCGGGTGTGCCAGCGGCGGCGTGATATCAGCTCGTGCTGGAGCGTCGAGAAGAACGACTCGGCGGCGGCGTTGTCGAGCGCGCAGCCGACGCGTCGCGTCGATTGGGTGATCTTGAGCTTGGCGCAGGCCGCCGCGAACGCGTCGGAGGTGTATTGGGAGTCCTTGTCGGTGTGGAAGATCACTCCGGCGACGCCGCCGCCGCGCACCGCGGCGGCCATGTTGATGGCGTCTGTGGCCAGTTCTGCGCTGCGGCGGCGGTCGGACTGCGCGAAGCCCGGCATGCGCCTGGAGAACAGATCCTCGACGGTGGCGGGCAACACCGGCCCCTCGCCGGTGCCGGTCTGCTTGAAGTCCCCGACCCGCTTCTCGTTGACGCCGCCGGCGGTGAAGTCCCGCCGCAGCAGGTCCGGCACCGCCTCGGCGGCCTTGTCGGGTCGGGTCAGGCCTCTGCGACGGCGGCGGGAGCGTCCTTGCAGGCCCTGGCGGGCCATGGAGGCCTCCACCGTCTTGTTGGACACCACGCGGCCCGACCGGCGCAGCTCGGCGCGCACCCTGGGCGAGCCGCAGGCGCCCCCGGACGCGTCGAAGCAGGCCCTGACCGCGACGCCAAGGTCAGCTCTGCGCCGCTCAGCGGGCGTCGGCGGCCGGCCGCGCCACTTGTAGAACGCCGACTCGGCAACTGCGAGCGCCCGCCAGGCGACCGCGTGAGGCGCGCCGTGGTCGGTCCTTTGGGCCGCGATGTGCGCTGAGACGCTCATCGCGTTGCCTCCAAGACCTGAAGGACCACCGATCGTTTGAGCACATCACGCTCCATCTCCAGCTCCGCGCAGCGGCGGCGCAGCCGCACCAGCTCAGCTCTGTCGTCGGCGCTGAGACCCTCGGCCTCGCCCCTTTCGATCTTGTCCCTGCGGACCCAGTTCCCCACAACCCCCGCACCGATCCCGAGCTCGCGGGCGATCTCAGCGATCGGCCTTCGCGTCTCTCGGACAATCCGCACAGCACCGGCTCTGAACTCCGGGTCGTACTTGCGTCGTGGTTGTGACATAGCGTCTCCTCATAGACGATGTCTCCACGATTAGGGGGGATGCTCACTGGGCCATGACTGCCTCAACCGGGCCCGCCTCACCCGCATCGCCTACCATCGCAACAACAAACCCAACCAGCCATGAACACACCCGCCCAATGCGGCGCAATCAAACCCCCGAAAACGGACATTTACTCAGAAGCACCTCACTCATTCGCGAAGAGCCGGCTAACTTCTGTGGCGCATGCTGCAGTCGGAACCTTCAGACCGGGGATGGTTGGATGATCCTGACGTGATGGCAGAACTGGAGGCCAGAGAGGCGAAGGCGGCTGCTGACCCCTACGAACGGTGGGCGGGCGAACTGTTGACCGCCATGCTCGGAGGTGTCGAATGGGTCGTGCGAGACGCCGGGTGTGGTGACGGACTACATGACCTCGATGTTGTGTTTGGTGACGATTCACGGTTCGCGGTGGAAGTCACGACCCACACATCTGAGGGTCGTGCAGCCTTCTACGCGAAGTTGCAGAGCGTGAATCCGGTGCCAGCCGGGTGCTTGAGACACCACTGGACCATTGGTCTGAAGGCGCCGGCGGGCGACGCGGCCAATGAAGCGACCATGCACCGGATGGTCGACGAAGCCCGAGCGGGGATTGTGCCGATCCTGGAACAGATCGAGCACGAGGGCCTCGCCCACCATGTGGGCCTGGTCGGTGGTGTCATCGAGATGCCACCGGAGGATCTCCGGCTCTTGACTCTCCAAGCTCTGGGATCGAGGCTCCGAGCCCTTGGTGTCAGCCATGCCTACCCCGAGGTCTGGGCGCAAGAGGCACGGGTCTGGTTCACGCCTTCATGTCCAGGTACCTCAGCGGCGCCTGATGAGATCGCAGACGCCGTGGACACACACATCCCCCTCAATCTCACGAAGCTCCAGAGGGCGAAGGAGGACGGCGCGCAGGAGGCGCACTTGTTTCTGTGGCTTCCTGGCGGTGTCGGCCGCAGCGATGCAGCCGAACTGTCAGCCCGGACCAGCCGGGCAAGCCCCGAGGCGCCCCGCGAGACCGCCTTGAGAGGGCTCGATTCTGTGTGGGTGGCCCCGGATGGATTCCCGGTTCGTAGCGTGGAGATCCACGGCTACTCGTGGCCGATCTGGCGATTGGGCGCGACGGCGTGGCATCTGTGGGACCGGGTGTGGGAGTGCCGCGCTCTTTGAGGGTGTGGACAATGCCCTGAGCCCCAAGAGCCTGTGGTCGGTGGTGCCATCTATGTGCCCAGCGTCTCGTTGAGAGCGTCGATCAACTCCGAGAACCGATCGAGAGTTGTCTCGGTAAGGGACATGCGGGTGTAGTTGCGTAGCAGTGTCTCAGCGACTGCGCTGTGCGCGCACTCTCCGCGAGGTTTCTCTAGCCGCTTGACGACCCGGTCTCCCGCAGGAAGGTCGGTCACCTTCAAGGGTGTGGAGAAGCGAGGTCAAGCTTCAAACGCTTTAACGGCACAAGGACCGTCGGGCGGCTAGCCGCCTGGGGTGATGACGCTGATCAGATCGTGGTCCTCGAACGCTCTCGCGAAGCGGCTGTCAGCCGTGATCAACTGGCAGTGGAGACTCTCGGCGAGGGCGATGTACAGGGCGTCGTAGAAGCTGAGGTTGTGGCGCAGTTGCCAGGCTCGCGCCGCGATCGCCCCATGGATCGGGTGGCGGCGATGGACAAGGCGTTCGGCCATCAACCGCGCTGAAGCCCCGACGCCATCGGTGAGGTCATCGCGCAGCACCATTGAGCGCAGCGCGTTGCCAACCTCGGCGTCGATCAAGTGAGGCGCGGCGCGGCGGTGACCCCGCAGCATCGCCCGCGCCCGGCCTCCGAGGGAGCCAGTGGACGCAACGGCGGCAACGAGTGTCGACGCGTCGACTACTACGGTTCCGCCGTTCACCGGCGACCGGCGTCGAGGTCGGCCGGCAGGGCTTCGATGTCGAGCCGGATTCCGTGGGCTTCGACGAAGCGCTCAAGATCTGAGAAAAGCTCCTCGTCGTCGGGTTCGCCGGCCATTCGCTCTATGTGCGTCTTCATGTAAGCCTGGATGGACTGGCCGGCAGAGCGGGCTCGGCGCCGGATGACCTCATAGGCATCCTCGGAGATGTCTCGAATCTGGATGGTAGCCACCTGCACAGTGTAGCGCTATAGCGCTACTTTGCATGCACAATGAGAGCTCCAAGATTCATATCGCTGTCTCGGGTCGTGTCGTGGACGGCTGAATCATCCCGCGGCGCGCCGCGGCTCGAGGAAGGGCAGCTTCGCGACGGTGGCTGGCGCCGCGAACACCGTGTCGGTTCCGGGAATGGCCCAGTCCACGAAGACCTCGGTGCCGGGCTCACCGAGCGCCTTGTCGATGTGACCGAAACCGATCAGCCGATCGACCGACGGGCCCCAGGTGATGCTCGACGCCCGGCCGACGCGGTTGCCATCGGAGGAAACCGGCTTGGCCACCCACTCGACGCGCGGCGAGATGTTCGGGGGAACGCCGTGGTCGACGTGGGCCGCGACGATGGCCCGCCAGTCGATGTCGAGCCCGACCAGCACCCGCGGTGGGCCACCCCCCTCGGCTTCCGCGACGAGGGCGTCACGACCGACGAAGGACTCCTTGGCCAGATCGACGAAGGGTCCCATCCTCAGCTCGAAGGGCGACGAGTGGCACTCAGGATCCGACGCCGAGACCGTGTGCGAGCCCGTGGGATCCGGTCCCGCGTTGGCGTAGTCGGGTCCGGGAATCAACAGACCGGCTTCGACCCGGGCTACGTCGATCGCCCACTCACCGCACGGCCGGAGTCCGAGGTCGGCACCGGCCTCGGCGACGGCGTCCCACACGGGAGCGCCGCGGTCGGCTGGCATCAGGATCTCGTAGCCGAGCTCACCGGTGAAGCCCTGTCGGGCCAGCTCGACGTTGACGCCGCCGATCCGGGTGCGGACCATGCGAGAGAAGTCGAGGTCGGACCATTCAGCCCCCGTCGCCCGCTCGACCACGTCGCGAGCTCGAGGCCCTTGCACCATGAGGATCCCGTAGTCGTCGGTCTCGTCGCTGACCTCGACGTCGTAACCCTCGGCCTTCTCGGCGAACCAGTCGCAGGTCGGATCCCCGGTGAACCGGTAGCTCGAGTCCGACGCGCGGAAGACGAGCCCGTCGGAGACGACTTTGCCGTCGTCGTTGCACCACGGCGTGTACTGGATGGCGCCCACGTCGAGGTTGTCGATGTTGCGAGGCACCAGCTCGTCGACGAGCCGCGTGGCATCCGGGCCCGAGATCGTGCATTTGCACAACGGCGACATGTCGCCCATCGCCACCGTTTCGCGGATCGCGCCGAGCTCGGCGTGGAAGTCGTCGTACACGTCGACGACGTGGTGGAGGTCCCAATTGAAGTACCACGGAGTCTTGCTGTGCTGCGCGGTGCGGGTGTGCAGAGGGGTGCCCACGGCGCCGTCAGGTCGAAAGCGGCTGGCACGGGCCTCCTGCCACGACGATTCACTCATCTGGGTTCTCCTCCCGGGCCATCGCGGATGCCCAAATGTGTTTACCAGCGCTAACCCTGTGTTTCGCGCGGTCGGGTTGTTTGGTCTCAGGTGGTGGCGGTGGCTGCGGTCGCTGACGGCGTGGCGGTGAGCGCAGAAAGGCATTCTGTGATCCTGGTGGGGATCATTGACGAGAGCGCGGCGACGACTCGGGTTGCGCGATGTGCGGGGTCGAGTTCGTCCACGGCACGTTCGAGCGCTGTGGGTACAGCGCGTGTGATCCGTTCGACGCGTTCGATGGCTTCGGATGGGTCGAGGCCCACCGCGGCGGCGGTTGTGCGCCATGCTTGCGCGTTGTTGGCGGCGAGGATGCGGTGGTCCTCGAGAGCGGACATCGCCAGGGTCCACGACTCGTGGTGGCGCGGGTCCTCTGCCATGACCGACCAGATGTCATAGAGCGGAGCGAGGCGTGCTGTGTTGGCTCCTAGCAGGACGCTGTAGTTCTTGGCGTGGGCGTCGGTGTTGCAGATGAGCCAGTTGAAGGCCAGCGCGTCGAAGAACGCTGCGATGTCTCGGGAGGGTTCCGTCGAGTTGGTTCGCAGCAGCCGGGCCAGGGCGGCGGGGTCGTGGCCCTCGCCGTCGTCGCCCTGATAGATGGATGCTCTGTAGTCGCCGACGGCTTGGTGGAGGTCTTCTTGGTGGACACGCCTCAGCAGCCCGTCGGGACCGCGGATCCGGTCGAAGCGCTCCACGATCACCACGATGTGGCCTGCCCAGGTCTGCAGTTCGGTGTCGGCGGCGTCGAGGCCCGCATAGCGCGCTGTGGTGAGGCACAGGTGCTCGTTGATGGACTGCTCGGGCTGGTCAGGCATCGGAACCTTGAGAATGTGAGTCGACGGGTGCGAACCGTGCGGCTCGCCCCATCTGCGGGCGGAGGAGTCGTCGCGGTACAGCGCGGTCTTGGCGAACGCCCCCGCAAGGCTGAAAGCGCTGCGCCGCGTCTGGCGCCCCCACAGCGTCGCCTGGGCGACCATCTCGGCCACCATCTCCTCGGTCTGTGTGGACGCCAGCCAGTCAACGCCCCCGGACCGCAACACATCGGCGGTCGTTTCGGGATCACAGAACTGCACCGCTCCGGCGCATTCGAGCCCCACCTCGGTTGCAAGCAGATCGAACGGCTCGACCGAGGCCGCTCCGTGCTTGGCGGCCCAATGCCTGAGCACACGCGAATGCCCGGGCAGAAGGCCCGCCATCCAGCCGCGCACCCTGGCGTCCGCCAAGCGCCACTGCGTCAACGGCATGCTCAACGACAACGGCACCGCTGCAGGTCCGCCGGCATAAGTGTCGTCGTAGGTGAACACCAGCGGCCGGCCGCGGCCCGCCGCGGGTCGGGTCACGTGACCAGCCGTCTCACCCGACATCAGCACCGCCAGTTGCTGCGCGCTCATGCCGGCTGTCCTTTGGCTCTCAGCCGCTCGAACACCAGATCAATGTCGGTGGTGGGCCTCTGGTGCACAGCCAACGACAAACCCAGCACCTCGGCCACGCGCATCAAACGGACGACACCGAAATCGCCTTTGGCGTTTTCGAACTCCGACAACCACTGCACCGACACCCCACAAGCATCCGACACCTGCCGTTGGGTCAGACCGAGCTCGCGGCGGCGACGCGCAAGAACACGCGACAGCGCACCCAGCTCCCGCAAATCAGACCCGAGCGCTTCAATAGGGTGTGAGTTCATCTGCACTTGCCCGCCGCTCCCCAATCTCGACTTACTTCACCGATAGGTGAACACAGGCAGTCTACACCCTAACTTCGCTGATACACGAGAACCTGGTGCGACTACACAAGTATCGCCCTTAGACGAAATAGGGTATTTCCCGCCCTTCAGGGCCTGGGAGGGGCGGCTGCTGGGGTGATTGTCGCCACCCAACATCGGAACTGTAGCCGAAACTCCTTCATCGATCCGGCCACTTAGGTGGTCGCGGCGTCGCCATGGCTCCCTTCGGGCCGACCGCGTGAAACACAGGGCACACCAGAGACTGCGCAATACCCGGTGAGGTTCAATATGTCCCTCAAAGTGTTATATGCGGCCGCACTTTGTCCGCCTCGAGATGGCAGCGGGCCGGGTCTCGCCGTGATCGGTTCGCGAGGCTCTTCTTTACTACGGTGCTGCATGGCTTGACCGCTGTTGGGAGGAGTGCGCAGTGAGGAAAGTGACAGAGACGGATCTGCCCGGTGTGGGGGTTCGCTTCGACCTCGAGACGAACGCGGGTCGTTGCGTCGGTGTGGTCGTGCATCAGTCCGGTCGGCGTGATCTGGTGGTATATGACGATCGGGACGTCGACCGGGCCCGCGAGAGTGTGGAGCTCAGCGAGGACGAGGGCCATACCCTCGGCGAGCTGTTGGGCGGCAGCCCGGTGCTGGAGCATCTCGACGATGCCGTGCATCGGCTGGAGGACCTGGTGATCTCGTGGATCAAGATCGACTCGAAGTCGTCTCTGGCCGGGCTGACTCTCGCGGAGGCTTCGCTGAGGAAGCGCACGGGCGCCGGCATTGTCGCGTTGGTTACCGGCTCGGGCTCGATTCCCATTCCGGGGGGAACTGACCGTCTCGAACCCGGCAACACGGCGGTGGTGGTCGGGGTGCCGTCTGCCGTCAAGGCGGCCACCAGGCTTCTCGCTCGGCCCAGTTAGGCAGCATGCACACGGGCGACCACCTCCTGTTGATCGAGCTCGGGGCGGTGGTCCTGGGTTTGGCCGTTGTCGCCCGCGTGGCGCGAAGGGTTGGGATGCCCGCGCTCCCGTTGTATCTGCTCGCGGGGCTCGCGCTCGGCGACGGTGGCCTGCTCGAGTTGCCGGCATCGGGAGACTTCATCGAGGTTGGGGCGGAGATCGGTGTGATCTTGATGCTTCTGATGCTGGGGCTCGAGTTCTCGCCCCACGAGTTGGTCGTCAACGTGCGCCGATCGACCTTGGCCGGATTCGCCGATCTCGTCCTCAACTTTGCGCCGGGCCTGGCGGCTGGCCTGCTGCTCGGGTTCGACCCGATCGTGGCCGTGTTGTTGGGCGGCGTCACCTACATCTCGTCGTCGGGCATCGTGGCGAAGCTGGTCGCCGACCTAGACCGGATCGGCAACCACGAGACCCCGGTCGTGCTCAGTGTGCTGGTGATCGAGGACCTCGCCATGGTGCTGTACCTGCCGATCGTGTCCGGCGTGCTCTTCGGCGGCTCGGTGGTGAGCACCACCGTGACGGTTGCCGTCTCGCTGGCTGCTGTGTTGGCGGTCCTCGGCATCGCCTACGTGCTCGGCGACCGGCTCAGCGCCATCGCCTTGAGCCAGTCCAGCGAAGCGCTGTTGTTGACCCTGCTCGGCGTCACGCTGCTTGGCGCCGGCATCGCGGGACGTCTCAACCTTTCCACTGCGGTCGGCGCCTTCGTCGTTGGCGTCGCGCTCTCAGGCGACATCGTCTCTCATGCACGCGGGCTGCTGCTGCCGCTGCGCAACCTCTTTGCCGCCGTGTTCTTCGTGTTCTTCGGCCTGCAGGTGGACACCGGACTCATCCCTGGCGTCGCCGCGGTAGCGGCCGCCATCGCCGTCGTCTCCGTCGTCGCCAAGATCGCCACCGGCTGGATCGCCGCCGGACGGGCCGGCATCGGCACACCCGGGCGGCTGCGGGCCGGTGCCGCCCTCATCGCGCACGGGGAGTTCTCAATCGTCATCGCCGAGCTCGGAATCGACCGCGAGAGCGACCTCGGCGCGCTCTCAGCCACCTACGTCATCATGCTCACCGTCGTGGGTGCAGTGCTCTACCAATTCTCAGACGCGATGACCCTTGCCAGCCTCAACAGACGCAGCCCCACCCGATGACTGGGCCCGGCTGTCGAGCTGCCAGCGGTGGACTGGGCCCGGGTGTCGAGCTGCCAGCGGTGGACTGGGCCCGGTTGTCGGGTTGTCAGGCGTGAAAGGCGCGGCTGACGAGAAGAGCGGCGCTGGGTGCGCTCCACGCTTGGAGCACGGTTGATAGCGGCTTCGATCAGCCGGGGACGTCGAGGATCAGGCCCAATATTTCCCGGATCTGTGCGAGGGTGGCCGCGCCGACGTTGCCGAGGCGGTCGTCTATGCGGCTTGCGGCTACAGCTCGGACGTGCTGGCACTGGGCCGCGGAGCGGCGATTGAGGCCGTTGGAGGGTTCGGCGTCGATCTCGACCTCCGAGGCGAAGCCGCGCACTTGTGATGTGAGCGGCACTACCTGTACGACCGCCGCACCGCCGTCGATCACTCGCTGAGCGGTCACGACCACAGCCGGATGGAGGTAGCCAGCTTCGCGTCCCGTCGGCGTGCCCAGGTCGATTACTACTACGTCACCCGAGGTCAGCATCGAGCCATGCCGTGTCGGCTTCGCCGAGCTCGGCCCGCAGGTCGGCGCCCATCTGGTCCTGGCGTAGGCGTCGCACCGCGAGCGCGACGGTGTCACCTACGGTGGCTCCCAACTCAGCCGCGAGCTTCTTGAGTTCCCGATGAGTGGAGACGTCTATGCGGACACTCGTGCTCTGCATGCAATTATGTTAGCAGAATCGTATGCGTAGGGTCATCGTTTCTGGCGATCGTCGTTTCTGGCTTGCCGGATGCTCTCGCAGCGTGATACCGGCGTTGTTCTACGCGGTCGGGTCGACCAGCCGGCCTACGAACAGGAGAGCACCGGTGTCTTGGTGGGTGATGGCCCACAGGAAGGGGCGGTCGGCGACGATTGTGAGATCGGCTGGGGGAGGTCCGGACTGTGCGAAGGTCGTGGCGGTGGCTGCGGCCGCTTCGGTGCCCTTCTCGTCGACGATCACTTTGGCGCCGTGGAGCGCGGCGGTGATGAAGATGCCACCGGCGATCCCGTCGAAGCCTGCGCCGGCGCAGAACCCCAGCGGGCAGAGCCATTCGAACAGGTCGGTGGGCGGCAGGGTCTGTTCCCACTTGGGCATGGTGACGTCGACGAGACCCGCTTGAGCCGCACTCTGCAGTGCGATCAGGGACGCAGCGTCGAGCGATTCCTCGACGGCTGCGAGTCCGGCGGGGTCGTGGGGGACGATTAGCCACATGGCCAGTTGGCCACCCTGGTAGGGGAGCTCAACCGCGTCGGCGTCTTCGAGCTGGACGAAGCGACGCTGGACTGGTTCGCGGTCGCGCATGAACGGCACCGTCACCGACTGGTTGTCGCCGGTGGCGAACTGGCCGTCGCGGGTGAACTCGGGCAGGAACGGCTCGATCCAGTCGGCCTTGAGGTACACCGTGTTCACGAGGACCAGCTTCTGGTTCTGGACGACGTTCTCGGTGACGATTGTGGGGATGAGCCCGCGGGTGCTCTGCGACACCCATTGGTTGACGGTGTCGGCCGCGGCGGCGCCGTCGGCGGTGTCGATCGGCTGGACGACCGCCCCATATTGGGCTGCGGCAGTGTGGAGGAACTCGGGCAGCGGTGAGAACCCGTCGTCAGGGAACAGGCGGTTGGCCACCTCCAGAGTGGTGGGCCCCACTGAGGCTTCGGCCAGCCGGAGATCGACGGCGTTGGCGGCACTATGGAGACCAACCTCGGGGAATCCGAAGACCATGTCGAGCGTCGCCCCGGAGTCGGCCGATGCGCCGGCGCGGCTCAGGCTGAAGGCGACACCGATGCTCATCGGGCTCGAGACTGCGTTGCCCACCAGGTGCCGATGGAAGTCCCACCCGGCTGCGTTGATGCCGGCGACCCAGTCACCGGCTGGGGCTTCTGGATCTGCTGGCAGCCGATCGGCCACCGGCTCCACCACTGTCGTAGTCGTGCTTGCTGCTTCTTGACTCGGGTCGTCGGCGGCGTCGGGATCGGCCGCCGGCTTGAGGACTTTCGAGCCTGCGCGTGAACGTGGGGAGCGGGGTGGTTGACGGTCCCCGCTGAGGGGTGGGGGCCCTGCTGGAATCGGTGATTGGCATCATCAACGATCCGGGAGGGCACCGATGGCTTCCGATGTTGTGCGGGTGCGGCTGCGCCTGCGCGAGATCCGCGTGCTCGCGGTGGTTGTGGACACGCCGAGCGAGTTGAGGGTGCGGGTCGAGTCGACCGTGAGGCGTTCTCGTTGCCCGCACTGCGGGTTCAAGTGCCACAGGGTGCACGACACCCGCGAGCGCTCGGTGCGCGACGTTGAGGTGTCGGGGCGGGGCACGACGCTGGTGTGGATGCGGCGGCGGCTCGTGTGCGGCGGCTGCGACAGCCGATGGCTCGAGGAGCACCCCGAGTTCGACGGACGGCTGACGCGGCGCCTGGCGCAGCGTCTGGTCGCGGACGCTGAGGTGATGACGATCCGTGCGGTGGTGCGCCGCCACGGTGTGAGCCGGCCGTCAGTGAACGCGCTGGTGAGGGCCTGGTCGGGGCTGATCGCGGAGCATCGCCGCAGCCGCCGGTGCGCGGTGCTGCTGGTCGATGAGACCTCCATGCGCAAGCGCCACCGCTATGTGACCGTCATCGTCAACGCAGACACCGGCCGGACCCTGGCCATGGTCGAGCACCGCAGCAGCGCTGCGCTGTCAGCGTTCTTGATGTCACAGCCACACAAGTGGCGCAGAGGAGTCAAAGTCGTCGTCACCGACGGGTCGCGCGCCTACAAGGCCTCCGTGGACGCCTGCCTGCCCCACGCCCGCCACGTGCTGGACCGCTTCCACGTCATCAGATGGTTCTGTGCGGGGCTCACCGCGGCGCGCCGCGACATCCAGCGCCGCGAGCCCCACGGCGCCAAGCCCGCCTTCGACCCAGAGGTGTTCAGAGCCCGGTTCCTGCTGCTACGCAGAGGCGACACCCTCACCGGCGCCGACCAGGCCCGCCTCGACGCCCTCTTTGACACGCACCCCCGCCTCAAAGCCGCCTGGCAGGCCCTACAGCAGCTCCACGGCCTCTACCTCGCCGACGACCACCAAGGCGCCCTGGAGGCCCTCGGACGGTTCTACAGACCTCTACGAGACCGGAGAGCTGCCCGAGTACCACGACACCGTCGACACCTTCATCGCATGGTCCGACGAGATCCTGGCCCGGCACCACACAGACCGAGCTTCCAACGGACGCATCGAGGGAACAAACAACCTGCTCCAAGTCCTGCGGCGCACCGCCCACGGCTTCACCAACCCAGCCAACTTCGAAGCCCGAGGACTGCTGATAACATGACCCGCCAACCGGTGCCGGCAACCCTTCATCCCACACTTACGCGCAGGGCCGCAATCTATTGCGACGAGCGAGCACGTTCCGACCCTGCGGGATAATCCCATTGAAGCGCTCATCGGGCGCCCGTCATAACAAGGCCCAAGTTCCGCCGCTAGCGGCTGCTCGCAGAGGCGAGCGCCGTAGCGTTGCGAGCGCCCGGCCCGGTGCCACTGGCTGCATCGCCGCAACCTTGGCGGCGCTATCTGCGCCTACACGCGCGTCCGGCCCGGCGACAACAGACATCGGAACATCGTGAACCCACGCGGGGTTGTTGGCTTCAGGCTTAGAGCATCGGTTGACTTCTGAAATAGTGCAGATATCATTGGATCATGAGAGTCGTCGAGCGTCCCTTCTCGGAGTTCTTGCGGCACCCCAACGATGTGGTGGCCGAACTGGCTGAGCATGATGTGGTGCTGCGGCGGCGCAACGCCCCCGCGTTGTGGCTGACCCGCGCCGACCATCACACGGACCGTCGGGAGGCCTTCGAGGCGACCGCCCGGCTGCTGCGCAACCTTGCGGCCCACAGCCCTGGGGCCTTGGTCGCGGCGCTGGAGGAGGCCTACGCCTGGGTGGAGTTCCTGCCTAGTGGCGCCCGCGAACGCTTCGCTGAGGAACTGATCCGGACACTGCTTGCGGCAGCCTCGGTAGACCTCTACACGTCCGTCGCGCAACTAGTGCGCGAATGGAAGGCCACAGCCGAGATCTACGCCGATCCCGAACTCGCTCGCCAGCTCACCGAGCCCCTGGAGGCTGCCGGCGACATCGTCGCTGTACCAGCCAGCTGAGGGCGATGGCCAAGCGCAGGGAGCGAGTTGCCCCGCCACCTGCGCCCGGGGGCTGGGACTTCCGGTATGCCACATCCGACGCCGTGAAAGGTTGGGCACAGATCGGCGCAGCGGCGCCGGGCAATGCGCGCGCCGCGTGGGAGTCCATCACCGCGGATCCTCGGAACCGCGGCAAGCGGCAGCATCCCCTCAAGGACGCCCTCGCGCGGCGGGTCGTGAACGGCACCGAGATGGAGCAGTGGCAGTACGAGGTCACCGCAGGCGGAAGGATCTGGTACTGCATCGACGACCCCAACCGGACCGTGTGGATGACCGCCGGCCACCCAGGCCACCCCAAAGCAACCGAGGAGGGCGCTGCGCAGACGGCCGCGTCTTCCTCGACGCGCCAGCGGGCCACGAGTCGGGTCACCCACGACCGCGACACCTGTGGGTGCCCATAATTCGGTCGTGGGCGCTGACCAGGGGTTTCGCGCTCCATCCTGGGACCAGGAATCGGTACGAGATTCGGTACGAGATTCGGTACACGAGGACTCAGCATCGGCCCGCATCGCGGCAGGTCAACGACCACGGCAGAGTCGCCGTCACACGCACAGCCCCGGGCTAGGTCTTGCTCAGCCTGCCCGCTATCCCGAGTCATCCGAGCGGTTCGTAGTCGCCTTCCGCCACCACCGCCGCCTCGCGTTGCCTCTGCTGCTCGCCAACTTCTTGGCGGACGCCCCGGTGGGCGGTTTCCGCGTGACGGCTTGCTGGCTCTTGGCGCGGCTCCCGACCTTCTTGCTGCCTGAACTGTGACGGTGGTCGGGGCACGGTGCGGAAACCAGCGTGCGGCGACACCATCGGTCTACGCCGATCGGCGCCCCGCAGATCACGGGGTCGGTTGATCCCGACGTCGAGGACAACTCCCAATCTGGTGGCAGTGACGGGGGTTGCTCTGGAGCGGTGGCGGGGGCTGGCTGATGGGCCTGTGTCTGCGCACCGACCCGTCGGTGCGCAGACACGCCGATGAAGCAGTCGATCGCCTCGTTTCGCCGTTTCTGCAGGCCGCTGGCAAGTGCCGCGATCTGTGGCGACTTCTGATCCTCGGGGCCGAGGGCGGCAACGACCGCGTCGACCGCGTCGGGGCAGTTGTCGAGGATGTATTCGGCCCGCTCCACGACCTGTTCTGGGTTGAGCCTGAATCTTTCGGCGACGATTGCCCACACGCTGGGATGTTCGGCGTCGGCGAGGGTGTACCCCTCGCCGACCTTCATGGCGGTGCGCAGATTCGTCACCTCTAGCCCCGACCAGTACGGGATCTCTGTCATCATGTCGTAGAGCGGAGCGAGGTTCGTCTGCCCGCCGAGCAGCAGGACGCTGTAGTTCTTGGCATGCCCGTCGGTCCCGCCGATCGCCCAGTTGAAGATCAGCCCGTCGAGAAACCGTGTGATGTCTGCAGCTCTGTCGGACGACTCGTCACGCAGTAGGTCGAGGATCGCCCCTGGGCCGGGTCCGTCGTCGGACTGGTACTTACGCTCTGGCGGCACATCCAGCGCCTGGCATAGATCCTCTTGGTGGGTGCGCAGCCACCGTCCGTGTTCCTGAATGCGGTCGTAACGTCGCACAGCGAGGACGCGTTCGCCCGCGAACCACTCGATGGTGGTGTGGGCGGCGTCAAGCCCGAGTTGGCGCGCCGCTGCCATGGTCACATGCTCAATGAGGTCACTGTTGGGCCATGAGATGCCCTCATCGGGGCGCGGGTCGATGCCGGGCTTGAGGATCCATGTGGTCGGCTGATCCCCGAACGGGGTTCCCCATTCGTCGCCGACCCGGTGAAGGGCGACCTTGGTCTGCCACCCGCCGAGGCTATGGCGGAGTTGGCTGCCCAATTGGTGTCGCTGTCCTTGCTTGGCTTTGCGTGCCCAGTCCGCGATTTCCTCGGCGGCGTGCCACTCCACACCAGAGTCGCGGTCATAGACGGCCTCCTCCTCGCCGGGTCGGCAGAACTGCACTGCCCCCGCACAGTCGAGTCCAACGGGGGTGGCCAGAAGCGACATCGGCTCAGGGGCCTGCGCTTTCTGCTGTGCGGCCCATTTCTTGCGAACCGACTCCTTGTCGGGCAGCAGTCCGTCGAGCCAGTTGCTGATCTCATACTCGGCGTCGCCGAGCGGTAATCGCAGCGACAGCGGTGTGCTCTCGGGGTCAGAGATGTAAGCGTCGTCGTAGCGGAACGCGATTCGTCGCGTATCCGAACTCGTCCAGCGTTTCGCGACGCCAGCGAGCCGTCCCCCGATGAACACCAGCAGTTCGCGAACCACTACTCGAGGCTCTCAATGATGTGGTAGCTGCGGGCATGGTCGCGCATCGCCTGCTCCTGGGGCGTGCGCGGCAGGAACGCCAACTTGTAACCCAGCGCATCGAGAATGGCGTTGATGGTTTCGAGGTGAGCGTTGCGCTGGCCGTTCTCGATCAGAGACAGAGACTCCCGCGTCAGTCCAGCCTGTGCGGCGGCCTCCGCTTGAGTCAGCCCTGCTTGCTTGCGCGCGGCCCGCAGGCTGCGTCCTACGCGGCGGCGGCTGTGCATGCCGACATACGGTGTCTTCGGGCTAGAATCCACACTCTGCTCCATGGAGCCATTGTAGCAGACGTATGTGATCCCGGCCTCACATCTCCCTGAATGTGAGTTGAGCGTCACACCTCGGAAAATATGTTGTCCACCTCACACGCTGGTGGGGTGGTGAGTGGCGGGAGGGAACCTCCCCCTCCCGCTCTCTTAGAACCGTACGTGACAGTCTCCCGTCATACGGCTCCCACAGTTCGGCGTGGGGTTGAAGCGAGGAGGTGCCAGTGGGCGAAGAGTTGTGGCTCGCGCTGTCGGGCAGCGTCGAGCCATTTCCATGCTTTGGTGGGTTGGCCTCGCAATCGTTTGAACTTCTGCATCGCCCATCGGACGAGGTGTTCGTCGATGCGCGCTGCGATGGCATACAACTCGGAGCGGTAGAAGGCCCCGTAGTAGTTGAACCAGCCTCGGATCCGGGGCGTTGATGGCCCGGGCGAGTCCGGCGAGGTCCGTTGCGCTGCGACGGTTGAGGTGCCAGTCCCTGATCTGTTCGCCGATCGCCTTCTTCGCCTTGGGGCTCATGGCTGGTGAGAAGCTCACGAAGAAGCCTCGTCGGCCACGGGCCAGACGACCCCGGAAGGTGTAGCCGAGAAAGTCGAAGCTGGTGTGCTCGGACTCATCACGGCGGTTCGTGTCTTTGCAGTACACGATCTTCGTCTTGTCGGGATGCAGCTCAAGGCCCAGGGACCCGAGCCGCGCAGCGAGATCGGCCCACAGTTGTCGGGCCTGTTGCTCGGTGTTGCAGTGGATGACCACATCATCCGCGTAACGCTCGAACGGACAGCCGGGGTGTTCCCGGTCCATCCACTTGTCGAACGCATAGTGCATGAAGAGGTTCGCGAGCAGCGGCGAGATCGGAGATCCCTGTGGGGTTCCCATCTCTCGCGGCGCGTCGGTTCCGTCTGCCATCGTCATGGGGGCTTTGAGCCACCGTTGGATGTAGAGCAGAACCCAACGCTCGTCGGTGTGGTGAGCGACCGCCTTCATGAGCAGATCATGGCCAACGCTGTCAAAGAAGGCCCGGACATCGAGATCGAGCACCCAGTCCTTGTTCCAACAACGCTTGCGAGCCACGGCCAACGCGCCGTGGGCGCTTCGCCCAGGCCGGTATCCGTAGCTGTCGGGGTGGAAGATCGGCTCAAGCTTCTCTTCCAGCAGCATCGCTGCCGCGGTCTGGGCCACCCGGTCTGCCACATTCGGCACACCGAGAACTCTGACCCCGGCCCCATGATCCTTCGGTATCTCAACCGCTCGCACCGGCCCCGGGAAATAGCTCCCCGAAGACATCCGATTCCACAGCTTGTAGAGGTTGTCCACCTCGTTGACCGCGAAATCGTCGATGCTCACAGCGTCCACGCCCGGCGCTCCACTGTTCGCTCGGACCTTCTCCCACGCCTCGAAAACGAGACGCTTCGGAATTTCAAACGACTTCAACTTCTTCTGCTTCGGTCGATCTGTCGGTTCCTCCCCCGAGGGGTTGACCTCCAAACGACCGTGAACTGCCCGGCCCCTTCGCTCCGGCCCCATTACAGGGCCCTCACCGCTACTACGGGCCGGTCCGCCCCTGTGCCCCGCATCGGTACTCTCGCACTCGCAGTGTCTGCTGCTTGTGGTTCTCCCTCTCGCGGCCAAAAACGCCGGCCGTCTCTATCGGGGCGACAGGTTCTCCTGTTCCATGCCAGCGCCTGCGATGAGCTCACGCCACCTATACACCGGGCACCGCCGGGGCCACATACAGGCAGCTCCCCGACTGAGGGCCCACCGCAGCGGGCCTTTGTCCCGAGACCACCCACAGATCCCAGTTTCGATGCCATCGTTGTTTCGTTTCGATGCGTCAGCAGTGGTTCACACATGTTCGTCTTCTCATCGCACACCCGCCCCGCTACAGCGAGACGTCACCCGCAGCGCTCACCACCCCGGCTCTTGACCGACGCAGCCTGCGGTGGTTTGGAATCTCCGCCTGCACGGCGACCCCGGAGGACCTACCTCCATCACTGGCACAGCACGGATCGTGCCGACGATCTTCTACATCATCATCACTTCCCTTCAGGACACACGTGGGTGCCACAAACTCGGCCGTGGTCGTTGACCTGTCGCGATGCGGTCCGATGCTGAGTCCTCGTGTACCGAATCTCGTACCGATTCCCGGTCCCAGGATTGAGCGCGAAACCCCTGGTCAGCGCCCACGACCGAATTATGGGCAACCTCAGCGACGCACTTGCGGACAATCGCATCGCAGAGCGCCTGGGCCTCGTAATGCCACGGCGGCATCTCCCATCGATGCGACTGTTGCCATTCGTTGTAGGGTGCGCCGCGGTAGTCCGTGCGCCGTAACCCATGCCGGTCCGCGTGACCTCTGGACTCTCCATGGCCTTAGCGCCTACCCTTGGCCAATGGGCAACGGGAGGATGTGGACGAGGTCAGAGGCCCTCGCCATAGCAGTGTTTGTCGGCGTGTTGACGGTCACGGCGGCGTGCGGGGGCGGGGCCGAACCGTCGAGCGACGAGGCGGCCCCAACCACGACGACGACTCAGGCAACGACCACCCTCGAGCCGGCAAGCACCACCGAGCCGGCAACCACCGAGCCGGCAACCACCGAGCCGGCAACCACCGAGCCGCCGACCACCACCCAGGCACCCACAACCACAGCGCAACCCACGACCACCACCCAGGCACCCACAACCACCGCGCAACCCACGACCACGACGACCGAGGCACCCGTCACCACCACCACCCGGCCCCCCGTCGGGTACGCCTCGGTCACGGCTGGTTTCGGGGCATGCGCGCTCAAGACCGACGGCACCGTGAACTGCTGGGGGACCCTTCGGTAACTACTCCCCCGAAGGCACGTTCGCCTCGGTCTCGGGAGGTGGCCTCCATTCGTGCGGGATACGGGCCGACGACAGCACCATCGAGTGTTTGGGCGCCAACGAGCAGGGTGCAGCCGACCCGCCAAGCGGTGCATTCGTCTCGGTCTCAACCGATTTCTTCGCCACATGCGGACTGCGCCCCGACGGAAGCGTCGAATGTTGGGGAAACAACGACTATGGACGAACCGATGTACCAAGCGGGGAGTTCTCCTCGGTCTCGACCGGCCATTCGCATGCGTGCGGAGTGCGGACCGACGGATCTGCCCAGTGCTGGGGATGGAACAATTTGAGCCTGCGCGTGAACGTGGGGAGCGGGGTGGTTGACGGTCCCCGCTGAGGGGTGGGGGCCCTGCTGGAATCGGTGATTGACATCATCAACGATCCGGGAGGGCACCGATGGCTTCCGATGTTATGCGGGTGCGGCTGCGCCTGCGCGAGATCCGCGTGCTCGCGGTGGTTGTGGACACGCCGAGCGAGTTGAGGGTGCGGGTCGAGTCGACCGTGAGGCGTCCTCGTTGCCCGCACTGCGGGTTCAAGTGCCACAGGGTGCACGACACCCGCGAGCGCTCGGTGCGCGACGTTGAGGTGTCGGGGCGGCGCACGACGCTGGTGTGGATGCGGCGGCGGCTCGTGTGCGGCGGCTGCGACAGCCGATGGCTCGAGGAGCACCCCGAGTTCGACGGACGGCTGACGCGGCGCCTGGCGCAGCGTCTGGTCGCGGACGCTGAGGTGATGACGATCCGTGCGGTGGTGCGCCGCCACGGTGTGAGCCGGCCGTCAGTGAACGCGCTGGTGAGGGCCTGGTCGGGGCTGATCGCGGAGCATCGCCGCAGCCGGCGCTGCCGGGTGCTGCTGGTCGATGAGACCTCCATGCGCAAGCGCCACCGCTATGTGACCGTCATCGTCAACGCAGACACCGGCCGGACCCTGGCCATGGTCGAGCACCGCAGCAGCGCTGCGCTGTCAGCGTTCTTGATGTCACAGCCACACAAGTGGCGCAGAGGAGTCAAAGTCGTCGTCACCGACGGGTCGCGCGCCTACAAGGCCTCTGTGGACGCCTGCCTGCCCCACGCCCGCCACGTGCTGGACCGCTTCCACGTCATCAGATGGTTCTGTGCGGGGCTCACCGCGGCGCGCCGCGACATCCAGCGCCGCGAGCCCCACGGCGCCAAGCCCGCCTTCGACCCAGAGGTGTTCAGAGCCCGGTTCCTGCTGCTACGCAGAGGCGACACCCTCACCGGCGCCGACCAGGCCCGCCTCGACGCCCTCTTTGACACGCACCCCCGCCTCAAAGCCGGCCGGCAGGCCCTACATCAGCTCCACGGCCTCTACCTCGCCAACGACCACCAAGGCGCCCTGGAAGCCCTCGGACGGTTCTACAGACCTCTACGAGACCGGAGAGCTGCCCGAGTACCACGACACCGTCGACACCTTCATCGCATGGTCCGACGAGATCCTGGCCCGGCACCACACAGACCGAGCTTCCAACGGACGCATCGAGGGAACAAACAACCTGCTCCAAGTCCTGCGGCGCACCGCCCACGGCTTCACCAACCCAGCCAACTTCGAAGCCCGAGGACTGCTGACAACATGACCCGCCAACCGGTGCCAGCAACCCTTCATCCCACACTTACGCGCAGGGCCTACAACGCTGGACGCAGCCGGATCGAGAACACCTACAACCTCGCCAAAGAGGACGGCGCTATCAGCAAGAAAGCCTGCCGAGCGCCTGGCACCGTACCCCGAAACATGGCGTTCCTGGCTATGGCGGTGGTCAACAGCGTCCAGCTCATGGAGGGCGAATCCAACACCGTCCCCCAGCCGGACGACACCATGCCCCAAGCGGCTCTGTCGCTGTTCTGTGTGGAGCCTGCCTTCACCAACGGCAGCGACAGCACCGACCCGATCTCCCCTGAGGAGGTCGCAGAGGTTACTGCGCCGTCACGAGCGCCTCCCTGATAAGCCTGTCGCAGCTTTCTGAGGCTGGCGGTCGTTGACCGTCAGCTTCAGCGCGCCCAAGAACACGCTGAGACGCTCAACGCGTGCGATACCGCTCCTGGACTCTTGCTGGCCAAGATTGACTCTGGCTTCAAATATCAGAAAACGACTTGAAAAGACTCTCAGGAGATAGGCGTCGAACTAACTTGCTAACCGTCGCGCCGAAAACTTGCTGACCTACTTTCGGTGGGCCGTAGGGGATTTGAACCTCTGACCTCCTGCGTGTCGAGCAGGCGCTCTAACCAGGCTGAGCTAACGGCCCCGAGCAACGCAGGGTAGCAGGCGTCACTCGCCTCGGAACTCGGGCGTGCGACGTTCCGCCATGGCCCGGCTGCCCTCGGCGAAGTCGGCCGTCTTCTGCAGGCGGTCCTGCTCGCGGTGCTCGTGGGCCACGGCCGCCTCCACCTGGTCGGCCAGATCGCCGCGCAGGGTGGTGCGGATGGATCTCACCGCCAGCGGGGCCGACATTGCGATCTCGCAAGCCATGCCGTGCGCCACCTCCCGGATCTTGTCACGAGCCACGAGGCCGTCGGCCAACCCCAGCATCACCGCCTCCTCCCCCGGAATCCGCCGCCCTGTGAACAGCAGGTCGGCCGCAGCCTGCGGACCCACCAGCCGGGGGAGGGTCACGGTCAGGCCGAAGCCCTGGTGGAACCCGAGACGAGCGAAGTTGGCGCTGAAACGGGCCTCGGGTGCGGCCATCCGAAAGTCGGCCGTCAGAGCCAGGCCCAGCCCGCCGCCCACCGCCGCGCCATGCACCGCAGCCACCACCGGAGTGTGGGTGCGGAAGATCCGCACCGCGGCCGCGTACAGGTCCTCGGTGGTGTAGCCGACTCCGCCGGGCGAGAAGTCGGCGCCCGCGCAGAAGTGCTTGCCCTGTGCGCACAGCACCGCCGCCCGGCACCGGGGGTCGTCGTCCAGCGACTCCAGGGCGTCGGCGAACCCGGCGATCATCTCCAACGAGAAGAAGTTGTTGGGCGGACGACGCAACTCGATCGTGGCCACGTAGTCGTCGCCGATCTCGATCGCCAGAGAGTCCGTCATCTCACATCCACCGGTATGTCACACGCCAGTTCGCCCGTGGCCACATACGGCCGGTCCGGAATTGGCTTCGCCAAGTCCTTTGACCTCGGCGCACAGTGCACTCCGGTGAGCGTACTACCCGGCCACGTTGCAGACCCTCCGATAATCTACTATCGTCGATGATAGATGAATACACCAGCGCTGAACGAGATCCGACCGGCACTCTCATCGGAGGATGCCCACGAGTACGCGGGCTGGTTCCGATGCCTGGCCGACGGGACGCGGCTGCTCGTGCTCCACACCGTGGCGACTGCGGAGCGGGCCATGACGGTCGGCGAGATCGTCGACCGTGTGGGCATAGGCCAATCGACGGTGTCCCACCACATTCGCACGCTGGCCGCGGAGCGGTTCGTCCATTTGCGAGCCGACGGAACACGGACGCTGGTCACCGTCAATCGCGACTGCTTGCAGGAATTCCCGGAGGCGGCGGCCCGGATAATGGGCTTCGAGACCCCATGACGTCGATGTCGGGGGCGGCGCTGCTGGTGGCAGAGATGGTCGCGCTGTTCCTGACCGTCACACTGGCCGTGACGTTGCTGCAGCGCCGGCTCGGTGACGCGACGATCCGGCGGTGGATGGGCGGGCCTCCCCGGCGGGCCGCGCTCAAAGGCATAGCTGTGGGATTCATCACGCCGTTCTGCACCTACTCGGCCATCCCGGTTCTCGTCGGCATGCGACAGGCCGGAGTGAGGCCCGCGGGATACGCAGCGTTCATCTTCGCCGCGCCCGTGGTCGATCCGGTGATGATCGGCGTCCTGGCCATCATCATCGGCCCCGCGGGAGCGGCCGTCTACCTCACCACCGCGTTCGCGGCAGCCTTCCTGTTGGCTCTCATCGTCGACGCGGTCGACATTGCACCACACCTCAAGCCGGTCCCGGCGCTGGTCGGGTCGCCCGACCCGACATCAAGTCCCGCGCAGCCGCGAACTCCGTCACCTGCAACGAGCTGCTCGTCCCCGGACGAAGCCTCGTGGGGCGGATGGCAGAGCGAGCTCCCGGCAGCGTGGCGCCGTGCTGTGGCGCTGTTGAGGAGCATGGCCTGGCTGATCGCGGCGGGTGTGGGCGCAGGACTCGCGATCGGCCTGCTGGTGCCCACCGACGCCCTCGCAAGCATCGCCGGCGCCCACAACCCGCTGGCCGTTCCCGCCGCGGCCGCCGCGGGCATACCGCTCTACTTCGGCACCGAGCTGTTCATTCCCATCGGCGATGCCCTCCACGCCAAAGGAGCGGGCACCGGATCCATCGTGGCTCTCGTCATCGCGGGCGCCGGAGCCAACATCCCCGAGTTCGCCCTGCTCACCAAGGTGGCCCGGGGCCGAGTTGTAGGAGCGTTCTTCGCCTACGTGTTCGTGGTGGCCATGGTCGCCGGGCTTCTCACCGACCTGATCCTGTGAGCACCCAGCGACCACGACACGCCCGAGACTGAACTATCCCGGGTGCGCGATGCTCGTGGCAGGCCCGGGCCTGAAGTTGCATCGACCAGCTGCTCTGGCCTCGCCAAACAACGCACTTCGACGGGGCACTCCCCTATCCGCGCAGGGTGATCACGCAACGTCGTGAGCCCACCGATCACGTTCACTGGTGGCCTCGGGAACCTGAGGCGCTGATATAGCGTCCAAGTGCTGTGACCAAATTGCTCGGATTCCTGATCGTGCTGTGCTCTGTCGCAGCGGCCTGCGGTTCCTCGGACACGACCGCAGGACCGGTCGCACCCCTGACATCTCTGGCACCGGCGGCCGACCCCGAGGCCGAAGATCCAAGTGCGGCTTCAGCCGACACGACTACGACAGTGTTGGAGCCGGTGGCCGATCGGCTGCCAGCCGATCCTGAGGCCCCAGCCACCGATTGGGTCGCCGGCATCAACGCAGCCGGGTGGGACTTCCATCGGCACCTGGTGGGCAACGCAGTCTCGAGCCCGATGAGCATCGGTGTCGCCTTCAGCCTGAGCCGCGCCGGCGCATCGGCCGACTCCGGGGAGACGCTCGACATGGTCTTCGGATTCCCCGAGGTTGGTCTCCACAGTGCCGCCAACGCCGTCGATCTCAGGCTGGCCGAAGCCTCAGCGGGGCCCACCACCTTGGAGGTGGCCAACCGTCTGTTCCCTGACGACGGATTCTCGCTACTGCCCGAGTTCCTCCACACTGCCGCCGCTCAGTATGGGGCGGCCCTGCAGCCGATCGACACCGCCGACGGCGCCGCCGCGGCCGGCGCCATCAACCGATGGGTGTCGCAGAGCACCCGCGGGCTCATCCCCACAATCGTCACCGAGAGCGTCGTCCAAGACCAGAAGCTGGTCCTCGTCAACACCGTGTACCTCAAGGCCGACTGGACCGAGCCGTTCCTGCCCGAGTCGACCCGCGACGGTCAGTTCACGACCGACGACAATCGGTCGGTGACCGTGCCGTTCATGCGCGACAGCGAACCAGTTGATCGCCGCTTCGTTCAGCTCGAAGGCGCCGACGCGGTTGCACTCCCCTACAAAGGCGGCGAACTGGCCATGTGGCTCATCGTCCCCCGCGACCCCGCCGAGCTCGCAGCCGTCGAGGAATCGCTCGACGCCGAGGCCTTGACCGCCCTGCACAGTGCCGCTGAGACGGGTCTCGTCAAAGTCACGATGCCAAAGTGGGAACAGACGCTGCCGCCCACCGACCTATTCAGATGGCTCTGCCCCCTGGGGTTCTGCGCCGGCGCCGGCTTCGACGGGATCGCCCCCGGCATCTTCATGTCTGCCGCTCTCCACGGCGCCAAGGTGATCGTCGACGAGAAAGGCACCGAAGCGGCCGCAGCCACCGCCATGGAGTTCCCATCGTCCGAACCACCCCAAGCCGATCTCACCATCGTCGCCGACCGCCCCTTCCTGTGGGCCGTCGTCCATCAAGCCACCGGTGCTCTCCTATTCGTAGGCCGTCTGGTCGATCCGACCGCGTAGAACAAGCGCCCGTGTCACGCTGACGAGGGCATCCGGCAAGCCAGAAACGACGATCGCCAGGAACGATTCAGGCCAGTGCGCGGCTTCGCCTCGGAGGTCGAGATCGACGCCGAACCCTCCAACGGCCTCAATCGCCGCTCCGCGGCCCAGTGCCAGCACGTCCGAGCTGTAGCCGCAAGCCGCATAGACGACCGCCTCGGCAACGTCGGCGCGGCCACCCTCGCACAGATCCGGGAAATATTGGGCCTGATCCTCGACGTCCCCGGCTGATCGAAGCCGCTATCAACCGTGCTCCAAGCGTGGAGCGCACCCAGCGCCGCTCTTCTCGTCAGCCGCGCCTTTCACGCCTGACAACCCGACAACCGGGCCCAGTCCACCGCTGGCAGCTCGACACCCGGGCCCAGTCCACCGCTGGCAGCTCGACAGCCGGGCCCAGTCATCGGGTGGGGCTGCGTCTGTTGAGGCTGGCAAGGGTCATCGCGTCTGAGAATTGGTAGAGCACTGCACCCACGACGGTGAGCATGATGACGTAGGTGGCTGAGAGCGCGCCGAGGTCGCTCTCGCGGTCGATTCCGAGCTCGGCGATGACGATTGAGAACTCCCCGTGCGCGATGAGGGCGGCACCGGCCCGCAGCCGCCCGGGTGTGCCGATGCCGGCCCGTCCGGCGGCGATCCAGCCGGTGGCGATCTTGGCGACGACGGAGACGACGGCGATGGCGGCCGCTACCGCGGCGACGCCAGGGATGAGTCCGGTGTCCACCTGCAGGCCGAAGAACACGAAGAACACGGCGGCAAAGAGGTTGCGCAGCGGCAGCAGCAGCCCGCGTGCATGAGAGACGATGTCGCCTGAGAGCGCGACGCCAACGACGAAGGCGCCGACCGCAGTGGAAAGGTTGAGACGTCCCGCGATGCCGGCGCCAAGCAGCGTGACGCCGAGCAGGGTCAACAACAGCGCTTCGCTGGACTGGCTCAAGGCGATGGCGCTGAGCCGGTCGCCGAGCACGTAGGCGATGCCGAGGACCGCCAACACAGCAGCCAGCGAGACGGCAACCGTCACGGTGGTGCTCACCACCGAGCCGCCGAAGAGCACGCCGGACACGATCGGCAGGTACAGCACCATGGCGAGGTCCTCGATCACCAGCACACTGAGCACGACCGGGGTCTCGTGGTTGCCGATCCGGTCTAGGTCGGCGACCAGCTTCGCCACGATGCCCGACGACGAGATGTAGGTGACGCCGCCCAACAACACGGCCACGATCGGGTCGAACCCGAGCAGCAGGCCAGCCGCCAGGCCCGGCGCAAAGTTGAGGACGAGATCGGCGAATCCGGCCAAGGTCGATCGGCGCACGTTGACGACCAACTCGTGGGGCGAGAACTCGAGCCCCAGCATCAGAAGCATCAAGATCACACCGATCTCCGCCCCAACCTCGATGAAGTCTCCCGATGCCGGCAACTCGAGCAGGCCACCGTCGCCGAGCGCGAGCCCCGCGAGCAGATACAACGGGAGCGCGGGCATCCCAACCCTTCGCGCCACGCGGGCGACAACGGCCAAACCCAGGACCACCGCCCCGAGCTCGATCAACAGGAGGTGGTCGCCCGTGTGCATGCTGCCTAACTGGGCCGAGCGAGAAGCCTGGTGGCCGCCTTGACGGCAGACGGCACCCCGACCACCACCGCCGTGTTGCCGGGTTCGAGACGGTCAGTTCCCCCCGGAATGGGAATCGAGCCCGAGCCGGTAACCAACGCGACAATGCCGGCGCCCGTGCGCTTCCTCAGCGAAGCCTCCGCGAGAGTCAGCCCGGCCAGAGACGACTTCGAGTCGATCTTGATCCACGAGATCACCAGGTCCTCCAGCCGATGCACGGCATCGTCGAGATGCTCCAGCACCGGGCTGCCGCCCAACAGCTCGCCGAGGGTATGGCCCTCGTCCTCGCTGAGCTCCACACTCTCGCGGGCCCGGTCGACGTCCCGATCGTCATATACCACCAGATCACGCCGACCGGACTGATGCACGACCACACCGACGCAACGACCCGCGTTCGTCTCGAGGTCGAAGCGAACCCCCACACCGGGCAGATCCGTCTCTGTCACTTTCCTCACTGCGCACTCCTCCCAACAGCGGTCAAGCCATGCAGCACCGTAGTAAAGAAGAGCCTCGCGAACCGATCACGGCGAGACCCGGCCCGCTGCCATCTCGAGGCGGACAAAGTGCGGCCGCATATAACACTTTGAGGGACATATTGAACCTCACCGGGTATTGCGCAGTCTCTGGTGTGCCCTGTGTTTCACGCGGTCGGCCCGAAGGGAGCCATGGCGACGCCGCGACCACCTAAGTGGCCGGATCGATGAAGGAGTTTCGGCTACAGTTCCGATGTTGGGTGGCGACAATCACCCCAGCAGCCGCCCCTCCCAGGCCCTGAAGGGCGGGAAATACCCTATTTCGTCTAAGGGCGATACTTGTGTAGTCGCACCAGGTTCTCGTGTATCAGCGAAGTTAGGGTGTAGACTGCCTGTGTTCACCTATCGGTGAAGTAAGTCGAGATTGGGGAGCGGCGGGCAAGTGCAGATGAACTCACACCCTATTGAAGCGCTCGGGTCTGATTTGCGGGAGCTGGGTGCGCTGTCGCGTGTTCTTGCGCGTCGCCGCCGCGAGCTCGGTCTGACCCAACGGCAGGTGTCGGATGCTTGTGGGGTGTCGGTGCAGTGGTTGTCGGAGTTCGAAAACGCCAAAGGCGATTTCGGTGTCGTCCGTTTGATGCGCGTGGCCGAGGTGCTGGGTTTGTCGTTGGCTGTGCACCAGAGGCCCACCACCGACATTGATCTGGTGTTCGAGCGGCTGAGAGCCAAAGGACAGCCGGCATGAGCGCGCAGCAACTGGCGGTGCTGATGTCGGGTGAGACGGCTGGTCACGTGACCCGACCCGCGGCGGGCCGCGGCCGGCCGCTGGTGTTCACCTACGACGACACTTATGCCGGCGGACCTGCAGCGGTGCCGTTGTCGTTGAGCATGCCGTTGACGCAGTGGCGCTTGGCGGACGCCAGGGTGCGCGGCTGGATGGCGGGCCTTCTGCCCGGGCATTCGCGTGTGCTCAGGCATTGGGCCGCCAAGCACGGAGCGGCCTCGGTCGAGCCGTTCGATCTGCTTGCAACCGAGGTGGGGCTCGAATGCGCCGGAGCGGTGCAGTTCTGTGATCCCGAAACGACCGCCGATGTGTTGCGGTCCGGGGGCGTTGACTGGCTGGCGTCCACACAGACCGAGGAGATGGTGGCCGAGATGGTCGCCCAGGCGACGCTGTGGGGGCGCCAGACGCGGCGCAGCGCTTTCAGCCTTGCGGGGGCGTTCGCCAAGACCGCGCTGTACCGCGACGACTCCTCCGCCCGCAGATGGGGCGAGCCGCACGGTTCGCACCCGTCGACTCACATTCTCAAGGTTCCGATGCCTGACCAGCCCGAGCAGTCCATCAACGAGCACCTGTGCCTCACCACAGCGCGCTATGCGGGCCTCGACGCCGCCGACACCGAACTGCAGACCTGGGCAGGCCACATCGTGGTGATCGTGGAGCGCTTCGACCGGATCCGCGGTCCCGACGGGCTGCTGAGGCGTGTCCACCAAGAAGACCTCCACCAAGCCGTCGGCGACTACAGAGCATCCATCTATCAGGGCGACGACGGCGAGGGCCACGACCCCGCCGCCCTGGCCCGGCTGCTGCGAACCAACTCGACGGAACCCTCCCGAGACATCGCAGCGTTCTTCGACGCGCTGGCCTTCAACTGGCTCATCTGCAACACCGACGCCCACGCCAAGAACTACAGCGTCCTGCTAGGAGCCAACACAGCACGCCTCGCTCCGCTCTATGACATCTGGTCGGTCATGGCAGAGGACCCGCGCCACCACGAGTCGTGGACCCTGGCGATGTCCGCTCTCGAGGACCACCGCATCCTCGCCGCCAACAACGCGCAAGCATGGCGCACAACCGCCGCCGCGGTGGGCCTCGACCCATCCGAAGCCATCGAACGCGTCGAACGGATCACACGCGCTGTACCCACAGCGCTCGAACGTGCCGTGGACGAACTCGACCCCGCACATCGCGCAACCCGAGTCGTCGCCGCGCTCTCGTCAATGATCCCCACCAGGATCACAGAATGCCTTTCTGCGCTCACCGCCACGCCGTCAGCGACCGCAGCCACCGCCACCACCTGAGACCAAACAACCCGACCGCGCGAAACACAGGGTTAGCGCTGGTAAACACATTTGGGCATCCGCGATGGCCCGGGAGGAGAACCCAGATGAGTGAATCGTCGTGGCAGGAGGCCCGTGCCAGCCGCTTTCGACCTGACGGCGCCGTGGGCACCCCTCTGCACACCCGCACCGCGCAGCACAGCAAGACTCCGTGGTACTTCAATTGGGACCTCCACCACGTCGTCGACGTGTACGACGACTTCCACGCCGAGCTCGGCGCGATCCGCGAAACGGTGGCGATGGGCGACATGTCGCCGTTGTGCAAATGCACGATCTCGGGCCCGGATGCCACGCGGCTCGTCGACGAGCTGGTGCCTCGCAACATCGACAACCTCGACGTGGGCGCCATCCAGTACACGCCGTGGTGCAACGACGACGGCAAAGTCGTCTCCGACGGGCTCGTCTTCCGCGCGTCGGACTCGAGCTACCGGTTCACCGGGGATCCGACCTGCGACTGGTTCGCCGAGAAGGCCGAGGGTTACGACGTCGAGGTCAGCGACGAGACCGACGACTACGGGATCCTCATGGTGCAAGGGCCTCGAGCTCGCGACGTGGTCGAGCGGGCGACGGGGGCTGAATGGTCCGACCTCGACTTCTCTCGCATGGTCCGCACCCGGATCGGCGGCGTCAACGTCGAGCTGGCCCGACAGGGCTTCACCGGTGAGCTCGGCTACGAGATCCTGATGCCAGCCGACCGCGGCGCTCCCGTGTGGGACGCCGTCGCCGAGGCCGGTGCCGACCTCGGACTCCGGCCGTGCGGTGAGTGGGCGATCGACGTAGCCCGGGTCGAAGCCGGTCTGTTGATTCCCGGACCCGACTACGCCAACGCGGGACCGGATCCCACGGGCTCGCACACGGTCTCGGCGTCGGATCCTGAGTGCCACTCGTCGCCCTTCGAGCTGAGGATGGGACCCTTCGTCGATCTGGCCAAGGAGTCCTTCGTCGGTCGTGACGCCCTCGTCGCGGAAGCCGAGGGGGGTGGCCCACCGCGGGTGCTGGTCGGGCTCGACATCGACTGGCGGGCCATCGTCGCGGCCCACGTCGACCACGGCGTTCCCCCGAACATCTCGCCGCGCGTCGAGTGGGTGGCCAAGCCGGTTTCCTCCGATGGCAACCGCGTCGGCCGGGCGTCGAGCATCACCTGGGGCCCGTCGGTCGATCGGCTGATCGGTTTCGGTCACATCGACAAGGCGCTCGGTGAGCCCGGCACCGAGGTCTTCGTGGACTGGGCCATTCCCGGAACCGACACGGTGTTCGCGGCGCCAGCCACCGTCGCGAAGCTGCCCTTCCTCGAGCCGCGGCGCGCCGCGGGATGATTCAGCCGTCCACGATACGACCCGAGAGGTAGTCGACGCGTCGACACTCGTTGCCGCCGTTGCGTCCACTGGCTCCCTCGGAGGCCGGGCGCGGGCGATGCTGCGGGGTCACCGCGGCGCCGCGCCTCACTTGATCGATGCCGAGGTTGGTAACGCGCTGCGCTCAATGGTGCTGCGCGGTGACCTCACCGATGGCGTCGGGGCTTCAGCGCGGTTGATGGCCGAACGCCTTGTCCATCGCCGCCACCCGATCCATGGGGCGATCGCGGCGCGGGCCTGGCAACTGTGCCACAACCTCAGCTTCTACGACTGTCAAGGGCCAGTGGGATCTGCCCAGTGGCGGACAGTAGAACTGCCCGTTCGTGGCCAACAGAACTGCCCGGTGGTCGGGCCGCGTCCCGGACGTCGTCACGAGCCACGAGGCGGTCGGCCAACCCGAGCCGCACCGCCTCCTCCCCCGGCACGTCACACACCGGTTCGACCGCGGCCACACACGGCCGATCCGGAGTTGACCTCGCCAACTCCTCTGACCTCGGCGAACGTGGCATCCCGACGAGGGTACTGACGCGCAGAGCGGACTGGCCGGACCCCGACCGCGACTAGGGCCGGATCTATCGGGGCCCAATTCATTCGTGCGCCTACGTCAACGTTGGTCTACCCTCTACACCAGGATGGAAATCATCGAAAAGGACAGATCTACCATGATTCCAAGGCCCCCGTACCTCCTCGCCTGCCTAGGAGCCGCCGCAGTGCTGCTCTACGGACTCGGAGCGGCTCCCGCCGAGGCCGCCGATATGTGCCAGCCCGCAGAGACCGTGCTGGACCGGCCCGACAGCGACGACTCGTGCAACCCCAAGAAGCGAACCATCGACGACACGCGCTCGGCCAGATCCGAGACCCGCTCCCCCGGCACCCGCTCCCCCCGCAACGAGGCGCCCGAGCCGCGACCGATCCGGGTCATCACCGAGGGGGGAAGCACCACGTTCACCGCGCCGGTGCCCAGCGACCGCCAGATCGTGAAAAGATGCGCGAATCACGCTGGCAAAGCTCACTCACCTACGCCGGTCTTCCGATCAGACGGCACGCTCGTATGCGAGTACGGGAGTAATTCGATTACAACATGGGGTCCGTGCCATGGCCCCTACACCGTCGAGATCATGGCAAACAATGATCGCATAACTGCAAACGGCCAACGGATTCGGGTCACCACAGACGCACAAGACAACTTCGATGAGTCAGGGACGTTGGTGCTCGAGTACCTCTTGCACGGGACACGGACTGAGACTTTCTCTCAGGCGTACGCCGGATCCGTTCCACAGGTGGATCGGGCAGTGCCTTGCACGCTCCTTCCGCCCAGCGTGCGCGTGGGCATCCGGCGTCCGTCGCGGCCCGGCATGTCAGCGGCGGTTGCTCTGCACGCCCCGTCCGCAGAGTACCTGCGCACCCCTCAGACCGTGAACATCACCTGCGAGGAGTACATCAACCTTCCACCGGAGCTGCAGGCTGGCTGCACGCCGCACACCTTGGTCCGTGTACCGGAGTTCCCGACACCGCGCAGGTGCGTGGTGGTGGTGACCGTGGCGACGGACGGCAGAGGCCACGGGTCGACCGACTGCCTCACCAGGACAGAGGTGGCCCAATTCGAGGAGCAGATCGAAGCGAACATCCTGGCGAAGACCGGCGACGCGGTGGACCTGAACATCGCCAGCCTCCCTCCGTGCCCCACCGACAGCACCACACCCGAGGCTCTCGGGGCGCTGGATCCCGACTCGACGGGCCGCAAACGCTGCGTGGCGCGCAACTAGAGGTGTGCCGCGGCGGGTTTGGGCTGAGATTGCGCCGACCGCGAAACAAGCGCCCAGCGTTGCTGGGCTCGTGGCCAGCCTCCCGAGTGGCCAGTGAGACCCGGCGGCTCAGTATCGGAGACTTGTCTGCTCCCTGCTAGCGGGGCTGGATGACGCCGCAGGCCACGCGGTCGCCGGCCCCGGCGTCCTCGCCGTAGCTGTCGGGTTTGGCGTGGACGATGATCGCGGAGCCGTCGTCGTCAAACAGGGAGTGGCCGGCGCCCGCGGCCAGGGTGACGGCGTCGCTGAAGTAGTCGGCGCGGGCGGCGCCGTCGGCGCCGGCGTGGATGTTCGGCAGGTCGCCGGCGTGCGCGCCGTCCTCGTGCAAGAAGCCGTGGCCACCGCTGCGGGGGTTGAAGTGGCCGCCGGCCGCCGCGAAGTCCGGGGCGCAGGCGCCGAGGGCATGGATGTGGAAGCCGTGCGCGCCCGTCGAGAGCCCGCTCACGTCGGCCGAGATCAGCACGCCGTGGGGGCCCTGGGTGAGCGTCACCGTGCCCATCGGGGCGCCGTCCGGTCCGGTCAGGTTCGCCGAGGCCCTCGCGCCAATGGCTGTGGGCGCCGAATCGCCGCCGCAAGCCGTCAGAGCCAGCGCCAGCGCCGCAAAAAGTGCCGCCGCGGCGAGCAAGTTCAAACGTAACTTCATGATCGGGACCTCTCAGCCGCGAAAGTACGGATCACGGTGATCTTATTTCTTGCAGGGCTGGATGGTGGGCCTGTTGCCGGGGCATCCTCGTGTCCGCAGCCACTGGGCCGCCAAACACGGAGCAGCCTCGGCCGAGCCGTTCGACCTGCTCGCCACCAAAGTGGGGCTCGAGTGCGCCGGAGCGGTGCAGTTCTGCGACCCCGCAACGATGGCCAACACCGCCCAACCCGGCGGCGTTGACTGGTTGACGCCGGCACAGACCGAAGAGATGGTGGCCGAGATGGTGAGCCAGACGACGCTGTGGGGACGCCAGCGCAGGCGCAGCGCTTTCAGCCTTGCAGGGGCGTTCGCCAAGACTGCCCTGTACTGGGACGACTCCAAGGCCCGCAGATGGGGCGAGCCGCACGGTTCGCACCCGTCGACTCATATCCTCAAGACCCCGATGCCCGGCGAGCCCGAGCAGTCCATCAACGAGCACCTCTGTCTCACAACAGCGCGCTACTCGGGGGTTGACGCCGCTGAGACCGAACTGCAGACATGGGCGGGCCACACCGTGGTCGTCGTGGGGCGCTTCGACCGGATCCGCGGCGCTGACGGCGCGCTGCGCCGTGTCCACCAGGAGGACCTCCACCAGGCAGCCGGCGATTACGAGGCGTCGATCTACCAGGGCGACGACGGTGACGGCCACGACCCGGCAGGCCTCGCCCGGCTGCTGCGGGCCCACTCGACCGAACCCGCCCGCGACGTCGCCGCCCTCTTCGACGCGCTGGCCTTCAACTGGTTGATCTGCAACACCGACGCCCATGCCAAGAACTACAGCGTCCTTCTGGGACCCAACGCAGCACGGCTCGCCCCGCTCTACGACATCTGGTCGGTCATGCCCAACGACCCGTACCACTACGAGGCGCACACCCTAGCGTGTGGGTGCCCGAAAATACGGTCGTGTGTGCTGACCAGGCATAATGCGTTGCATCCTGGGAGCCGTGGGTGGCTGAAACTCGGTTGTGGCGCGCTGAACAGGTGCGACGCTCTCGGGCACCCACAGGCTCGGCTTGGGCAGGCGCACCGCCTCGCGGGCGTCAAGCTAGCCCGGCCCGCGTGGGCGGCCGACGACTAGCTCCGCTCGTAGAACTCGGCGCTCGCGTCGGGCTCGACGTGGTGGTGGACGCGGGGAACGATCGGGACTCGACTACCGGGCGTAGCGACAATCCGCCGCGGCGTCTCGTCGACGAAGAGCACCGAGCCGGCAAGCACGACGAGTTCGGCCCACGTGCTCGTGACGTGCGCTCTCGTGAGCGCGGCAGGCACCGTGTCCAGACTGAAGGTGGGTGTGCGGCGCCCTCGGACCTCTGCCGCGGGGATTCTCGGCCGGTCGCCGCTCTCGCAGCCGGCGTCTGTCATGGATGGCTCTCCGGTCCTCGAAGGGTATGCACCCTACGACACGCGGCATGTTTGTATTCGTTGATGAGGACATCGCATCGGGTCGTTCGGACAAGTCGAACAAGGAAGCGAACGGTCGGTCATGTTCTCGTTGGGAGTGATGTGCTGAGGTGGTCGCTGGTTGATCGAGCGGTGGGACCGGTGGGTGAGCTTCTATGGCAAGCGACCCCCGGACCCGCCCGACCCGCCGAACCAGCCACACGAGCACCTTGAAGCCGTGAAATCGACACGAGGCGACAGACCCGTCAGCGAGCACCGACATGCGGCCTGACCAGCCACGACCGGGTTTCCGGCACCCACACCGCCGAGGCGACGACAGCGACGAGGAGCCCATCCTGTTGGCCATGTCAGACAACGGACCCCAGATGCGAGCAGGCACCACCAGAGAGTTCCTCGCCCTCTGCAGCATCGCGTCGCGCTTCGGCCGGCCCGGCACCCCGACGGACCAAGCATGGATCGAGACCCTGTTCGGCCACGTCAAAACCGAGTGGCCCCACCTCGAGAAGATCACCGACCCCAACACGCTGCGAGCCGAGCTCGACATCGCCCGACACGACTACAACACCCACCGACCCCACCGCTCGCTAGACCAGCGACCACCCCGACACACCACCCCCGACAACAACACGACTGACCACCCGTTGCCCCTTCGACTCGTCCGAACGACCCGCTGCGATGGCCTCATCAACGAATACCGACATGCCGCCTGACCAGCCACGACACCATTTCGGGCACCTACAGGCCCGCATCGCCGGATCGCCCATCTCGCCGCTCAGTGCGCGAGCCCGCTCTCCCAGCAGGTGGTCCCGGCCTTCGGGTCGCCTCCGCAGTGAGGACACCCGTCCGGGCGCCACGGCCCGCCGTCGAGCGCCCTCTCCGGCGCCAGTGCGACAAGCGTCTTGTCGTCACCCTCCCAGATGCATGTGAGTACCATCCGCTCGTCTGCACGCCCGTCTCTGGTTGTGATCGTCACTTTGTCGCCGGGCCGAACGCCCGTACCGGCGATCGTCGCGCCCCATGCGCCGGACTCGCGCAGTTTCGTCCAGTGCGCTTTCCATTGCGTATGGCCGTCGGACTCGTGCCTGTCCGCCGTCGGCGTGTCGCCCTGCGCTTGACTGTCCGCAGACTCGGCTGGCGTGCCTGCCGTCGCGCCGGAGCCGCCGTCGGCGCGGTACTCCGGCGAACGCACGTCGGGATCGCCCATGAGTTCACGGGCGAACCGCGACGCCGGAGCGCCCGGAGACTCTTCTGCCAGCACCATCGTCATCCGGCGTGCGCGCGTCAGCGCGACATACATCAACCGGCGTTCTTCGGGGTCAGGAACTGACGACGGCTCCGGGAGCAGCCTCCTGACGACTGAGGACTCGCCATCGTCCGGCGGAAAGCCCCATCGCCCGATCCCCACTCCCGCGAGCACCACATAGTCGGCCTCGAGCCCCTTGGAGGCGTGGATCGTGGAGGTTCTTACCCTCAGCGCCTGTCGAGCAGGGATCTCGGCCAAGAGACGGGCGGGATCAAGTCCCTCCAGGATGTGGGAGTATCGCGCAAGGAACATCACGGTCGGCGGTCGCTCGTACTCAGCGCCGTGAGCGTGACGGGCGATCCCCCCAAGCGCTCGCAAAGCGACACGACGCGCCGGGTCGACGTCCTCTCCGTCCGACGGCGGGTGGCGCAGCACAACAACGCCGTCGGCCATCTGATTGCGCTCTTCGGGTGGACGCGCTTTGACGGTCTTGTCCATCTGGTAGCCGTTGGCCATGACGAAGCGTCCGGACACGTCTGCGATGTTCTGCGGGAATCGAAATGTGCGGTCGAGCTTCACGATCTTGGCGTAGGACTCCGGCGCGCCACCCTGCGCCCGTGCTAGACGCTGCCCGAAGTCCTTCGCGAACTCGATCATTATCGACACGTTCGCGCCCGCGAACGCGTAGATCGACTGCCAGTCGTCTCCGACGGCGAACAGGGTGGCGTCCCCGTCGCTTGTCGTCAGCAACGCTTCGATCAGGTCGGCCCGGGTCTTGGTGATGTCTTGGAACTCGTCAACGAGTATGTGCCGGTAACTCGACGCGCCCTTGCCCTCCTCGCGCGGGCGCATCGACGCCTGGGCGCACATGTCGGTGTAGTCAATCTCGCCGGAGACCGCGAGCGCGGACTCGTACACCTCGAGTGCCTCCTGCGCCAGATCAAGGAACACTGCATCCCGCACATCGCGCCATTGCTCGTTGGTGGCGCCGACAGGCTGCCACCGATCGGGGCCGGACAGGCCGCGGCGGACCGCGCCGAGATCGGGGCGACCTTCGCGCGCCACGCGGATGAACGCAGCTAGGTCTCCGGCCACCTTGCGCGCGGCGATGCCGATGCGATTGCGGAACTCGCCGCTGTTGGCGCGAGCTACCGGATCGGCCGTCAGCCCAGCCTGGTACAGCTGTAGGACCAGCCGGGCGTGCCATGCGTGCTCCGTGAAGTCGTAGTGGTAGGTCTCAAGCAGCTGCGTACCGCGCTGGCGGTGCAAACCGCGCTTCCAGATCATGTCGCGGTTGTAACCCACGGCCCCGATGTCCCCGCGGGTTTGCCCGTCACGGTCGATACCGAAGTGCTCCAGGTACACGTGCCCGCGAGTCGAGCCCGCCCCGACACCCAAGTACCAATCGGGTTTATAATTTGCCTCGGTCGCGAAGACATAGGGTTTCTCGTATTCGGCGCGATAGCCAAGCATCAGCAGGAAGTTCGTGATGTTGGCCTCTTGCTCGGATCGCACGTTGTGTCCAGCCGCGGTGGGGATGTGCGGGGGCGCGTCGGGGTCGGCAGGTGATGGCCCGTAGCCCTCCGGCGCTGAACCCCATACGGAGGCTGGCGAGCACATGAGCACGGCGTTTGTGACTTGTCCGAGTGCGTTGCCTTGGAACCCCGCTTGTGCCCCTTCTTCGTTGATGCGTTGTGTCAGCCAATCCGCCAGTAGCTTCAGCAGCTTCGTCTCGTCAGCCAATCCGCTGATCTTCGGCGGGGTTCCTGCCGTGCCTTCGCCACGCAGCAGTGATAGTCCGAGCGAGTGGAAGGTCCGGCATTCAGGAACCGCTCTCGAGCCGAAGTGTTGCTCGAGACGCTCTCGGAGCTCGGCCGCCGCGGCTCTGTTATAGGCAAGAAGGAGTATCTCTGACGCCTGGGCCTGCCCTGACGCGACGAGCCATGCAGCCCGGGCGACCATGACCGACGTCTTGCCGGATCCGGCCCCTGCCACCACAAGGTTGACCGACTCGTTTGAAGTCACTGCCTCAACCTGATTGGCCGTCATGGGATGAGTCTCAAGCGATTCGAACAAGTCAGCATGAACCTCCGCAGCCTGCTGCTGCGAATCGCGCCGCAATTCGGCCACGAGAGAGTCAATCTCGGAGCGGATCACCAGGTGGTTGTCGGGAGGCAATTGCCAGGCGCGGATGTTGGACTCGGCAGTGAGGTGCGCCCAGCCGCTCTCAGTAAGAGCGGTCTCGACGCTTGACTGTCGCGGCCATGCCAGCGCCCCGTCCGGCGTTTTCTCCCGTTCCAGCAAGTCTGTCAGCGCTGAGACCTCCGAACGCAGGAGTCTGTTGTGAACAGCGAGATTCTGCTGCCGCCACTGGTCCAAGGTGTCCGACAACCATTGCTGTCTCGCACGTCGGGTCTTCCAGTCGGTCGGGAAGTCCATTACGGCATCGACTTCGGCCCGCGTGGTTAGGAGGTTTACGTTGGCGCTGACCCAACCGGACATGGCGCGATCGGCATGTTCAATCCACTCGGCGCGCGCTGCGGCGACCGTCCTGCGCAGAAGGATCGTCGGAACAGCAGCTGCTAGAGCAGCTGCGGCGAGGATGATGATTAGGAGCACCGGGTTACTCATGCAGACGGCCAATGAGCCATCTAAATAAGCTCAGGTGACTGGCTTGGGCCATGCTCAGTGCACAGTTGAGTCTATGAACTAAGAGAGCATAGCGCCACACGCCACGAACAGCAGGGCAATCGCAACGCCAAAGATGACTAGCTTGATTACTAATCGACCGACGGTTGCGGTTGCCTCGGTTGCAGCGTCTTTCGCCGACTCCCGGATATAATCTCCTCTTCCCATATTCATCTTGGATGTATCCTTTCTTGGTTACTGATAGAGTACGCGTCTAGAATACGCGTCGAGCCTTTCGATAGCAGCTTAGTCACCAAAGAGACTCCAAGCCAATCCTTCTCTCATGCGTTCTCCAAATGAGAGCTTTCGAATCTCTGACTTGGTTCCTCGTCTCGCTCGTTCGAGTTGTGCTCTGAATTCCCAGCGGTTCATGGTCTGTGGGTCAATCAGATAGATTGACGCTGCTTCATAACGAGCGCGCAAACGGGTTTGGATCAGACGCTCCCAAGAATCCCAAGGATCACTACAGCCTTGCAGATAACAATCGCCATTCTCAATCATGATGCCGAACGATTCCAACGCGCGAAGTGCAGCGGCCTCTGCAACCGTTTCTGCTGCCCGGTTCTCTTTCGATTTGGCATAACGGTGCGGGAAGGCCGTATGAACAGGATCAAGCGCGTGTCCAAGTTCGTGTGCAATAGCGAATATGCACAGCAGCAGGTCCTCATTCATAGCTGGTGAAATGCAGATGAAATTCTCGTAATGATCGTAAAAGCCCAATTCCTGATCCGCTTGGCTATCCACATAAATGGGAATCTGAGCTCTCCGGGCGACGTCATCCAAGTGCGCCAAGCACGCATTGGCCTGCTCCGAAGTGCTCTGGAACTGAGGGAACGGACGAACAGCGGTGAGCGCAGGAGAAGGCTGGCTTTGTAGCATCACTCGACCCCGCCCTCGTCCACCTCGAGATCGAAACGCGGCACGTGGAGTGGCTCATCGTGGAGTGGCTCATCCGTGCTGTGTCCTGGCACCCGATTCACTTTAGGCTTCGCTCGGGCACGGCGCCAAACGGAGCCTTCGCGGAAACGTGGGGAGCGGGGTGGTTGAGGGTCCCTGAGTAGGGGTCGAGGCCCTGCTGGAATCGGTGATTGTGAGATCAACGATCCAGGAGGGCCCCGATGGCTTGCGATGTTATGACAGTTCGGCTGCACTTGGCGCAGATCCGTGTGCTGGAGGTGGTCGAGGACACCCCGGGCGCGCTCAGGGTGAGCGTCGAGTCCACGTTCAGGAGGCTGCGCTGCCCGCAGTGCGGGTTCAAGTGCCGCCGGGTGCATGACCGCCGCGACAAGAAGATCCGCGACCTGGAGGTGTCGGGACGGCGCACCGTGTTGGTGTGGTCGCGGCGCAGGATGGTGTGCGACAACTGCGACAGCCGCTTCTTGGAGGACCATCCCGCGTTCGAGGGCGCGCTGACGGGGCGTCTGGCGCGTCGGCTGGTCGCTGACGCGAAGGTGATGACGTTCAGCGCGGCGGCGCGCCGCCACGGTGTGCACTGGCACGGTGTGCGCGCCCTGGTGGACGTCTGGTCGGCTCTGGTCGCTGAGCGGCGCCGCAGCCGCCGCTGCTCGGTGCTGTTGGTCGATGAGACCTCGATGCGCAAACGGCACCGCTATGTGACCGTGATCGTCAACGGCGACACCGGCCGGACCCTGGCGATGGTCGAGCACCGCAACGCGGCTGCGCTGTCAGCGTTTTTGATGCAGCAGGGACATCGCTGGTGCAAGCAGGTCAAGGTGGTGGTCAGCGACGGATCGCGCGCCTACAAGGCGGCCATCGACGCCCACCTCGGCCACGCCCGCCATGTGCTGGACCGGTTCCATGTCATCAGATGGTTCGCGGCCGCTCTCACCCAGGTGCGCCGCGACGTCCAGCGCCGAGAGCCCCACGGCGTCAAGCCCGCCTTCGACCCCGAGGTGTTCCGAGCCCGGTTCGCGCTGCTGCGCAGAGGCGACACCCTCACCGACACCGACCGCGCCCGCCTCGACAAGCTGTTCGACGCCCACCCCCGCCTCAAAGCCGGCTGGCAGGCCCTGCAGGAACTCCACGGCCTCTACACCGCCGACGACTATGACGGCGCCCTGGAAGCCCTCGGACGGTTCTGCGACCTCTACGAGACCGGCGAGCTGCCCGAGTACCACGACACCGTCGACACGTTCATCGCCTGGTCAGACGAGATCCTCAACTGGCACTGTGCCGGCCGCCCCTCCAACGGCAGAATCGAGGGCACCAACAACCTCCTACAAGTCCTGCGCCGAAGCGCCCACGGGTTCACCAACCCACGCAACTTCGAAGCCCGCGGCATCCTCGTGACATAATGACCCCAACCGGTGCCAGCAACCCTCAATCCCACACTTACGCGAAGGGCCCGAAAGCACGGCGCATCAGCCGCTCGAACCGGCGTCCGGAGTCGGCAGGCCCGCCCGCTTCGCTGCGCAGCGTGTCGAGGGCGAGGTAGAGGTCGCTCTCGAACAGCTTGCGCGTGCTTACCGTCATGTGGTCTGCACGGGTGGGGGACGCGGTCATGGGTGGACTCCGAAAGGTTCGTCGAGACGCATGTCAGGTGTTCACGCGGTTGACATGCGTCGGACATTATGGCCCATCAGATCCCGGCACCCGGACTCACGGGCGGCCATGGCCCCGGTCGTGGTCGCCGTTGTAGGGGTTGAGGGGCTAATCGGTGGGTTTGGGGGCGTCGCGGTGTTCTCTACCCCAGAGTCGGCGTCGGAGGTAGCGCTCCATTTTGGCGATGGTCGGCAGATCGGGCCAAGTGTCACCGTTGAGGAGGTTGGAGAGCGTCTGTGGGGAGATATTGAACTTGGCGGCGATCTTGTATGCGGGGGTCTTCTTGTGCTTTGGGAACCGATCCTCGATGTACTTGGTGGCTCTGATGACTATGCCTCGTGCGACGTGCGCCTCTATGGGGGCGTTGAGCGTGAGGTCACCATCGGGCCATTTGCCGCCTTGTGCTATGTAGTCGCGTGGCCGGTCCCGTTGCTTGTGGCGGGCCATTGTCTGTGACGGTAGTCGTCGTCTGGTGCCCGGATTCGGGCGGTGCCGGCGGGGGCGGCGCAGGCTCTCCAATTGAATGGGAAGGGCCAGCCCGACACCTGCTGCTTGCAGCAGCGGGTCTGCCGGAGTGCGGATCAATTGTGAGGGCCACCTAGGGGACAGGTCGACAAGGGCCCAGATGGACGTCACACCCCGCATCTATTCTCAATCCAATGGGATCCGCTAGCGCCCTGCGGGGCGTGCGTGACGTATCGGCAGCCGTTGACAAGGCCAGCGCGTTCGACGTGTTGATAGCCATGTTTTGGGATCGTGAGTCATGTGGGAGACGGTCGGCTACGCCGCCTGTGACGGTTCCCGGTGACGTGTGTGGTTCACGCAGGCACCCGGTGGACGCCCAAGACAGAACGACATGTCCGAAGTTGTCGAATACGGTGACACCTGCAAGTAGACGAGTGAGCCGCACCACCCAATCCTCCAGCAAGAGTGTGGGGCGCTGCGGCTCAACCCGTAGGTTGGAATGCAGCATAGGCGACATGTAGGCAATTGCGCAAGCCATAGCGCTTGGATCGCACCGGCGGCGTTGTCGCTGCGGTGCTGCGCTCGTCAGTCCGAGGGTGTTCGGTGACCCGCCGCCGGGAGCCAGCGATGAGCTCCGAGGTGGCCTCGGTGGTCCGAACCTGTGTGCCCCTTGTTGTGCGGCACGTGGACGCAGCGACCCGTGCCGCGGTGATGGAGGCGGTGCGGCCATGGGTCGCCGTCACCGAACCGAAGGACGCGCAGGACGCTCAGCGGCTGCTGCGCGCCGGGGCGCTGGTGGCGCTGGCCGCGTTTCGCGAGATGGGAACCCTCGACGCTGGCGTGGTGCTGCATCCCGACACGGTCGAGCGTCTCGGGGTGAGAGGTAACGCTGACCGCAGCGTCGGGTGGCGCCAAAGCACGCGGTTGCACCTGACCCGGCTGGGACGCGCCGCGAATCCCCAGTGGTGGCCGATACAACAGCAACGGCTGAGGAGATCCGGCATTGCGTTGCCCTACAACAGCGACGGAGAGCAGGACTTCCTGCTGGCTGCAGATCTGCGGTGTCGGCCCGGGCGGACAGCGGAGGCCGCGGTCATAGTGCTGAGCCTCGGCGCGGGGATGCCCGGCGCTGACATCGCGCTCGCTGCGCCCGATGATGTGATCACCTGCGGCGAAGGTCGCCTGGCAGTGCGCGTCAGGGGCCGAAATCCGCGGCTGGTGCCCGTACGTGAGCCCTACACCGAACTGGCCCAGCGGCTGCTGGAGGCCGCGACGGACGGACACTTCTTTGAGGCGGTGCATCGCAACGCGGCGTCTTGCGCGGCCGAGCGCGTCCCCGCGCGAGACGGCGGGCATCTGCGATTGAGGCGCGCCCGCAACACATGGCTGAAGGCGCATCTGGTGGCCGGCACGGACCTGCCGGCTTTGCGGGTGCTCGCGGGGCCTGTGTCAGCGCACACGCTCTCCGAGCTGCTCAACATGTTTGCGGCCACCGTCGACACTGAGGCTGCTGTGCTGCGGGGGTTGAAAGCGTGACCAGTCTCAGGCGGACACAGCGCCGTCGTGCCGCACGCGCCGACGCCAAACGCGCTGGCACTGAACGTCGAGCCGTGGACCCGCAGCACTTAGAGCGGGAGTATCTGCAGGCGTTGAAGCGGCTTCCCTACGACAAGGACTCTTCACTGGCGGCGAAGCTGCCGACATGGCTGCCGCTGGTGCAGCGGACGGTGGACAACTGGGTGCGAGACACCGGACTGGTCGAGATCGCCGAGGCCGAGTTGCGCTCCCACCCCGGCACGAAGTCCAAGGTGACGACTCAGATTCTGCTCAAGTCGATGATTCTCGCCAACTGGAAGAAGTTCACCTACCTGCGACCGGATCTGCTCGCCGAGCTGGCCGGTCTGCCCGACGACTTGTTGGCGGCCTATGGCCTGGTTGACGACGATGGTGTGTGCCTGCCGCAGTCCCCGACATTCGACAAGCAACTGCGGCGTCTCGAAAAGTTGGTCCGCGCCGGCAAGGATCCCGTGACGGGAGCAGGCCTGGACATGGACGAGGTGGAGAACAGGATGGTCACCGCCAGCCTCCCGCTTGGGCTTGGCATAAGAGACATAGCCATAGACGCCACACCGTTCGAGAGCTGGTACCTGCCCAAGATCTTCCTCACCGAGGCCGAGGCCAAAACCAGAACCCACAGGCGCTACCACGAGATGTTCGACCACGACGCGGCCGAACCGGTCCCCGACATGGGCTCTGCATTGATGCGCGAGCTTGCCCAGCAGATCGGCATCCCCATCGGCCCTGATGGCAAGATCGAACGCAGCAAGGTTTCACCCAACGATCGAACCGGATTCCGCAACGGGACCAGCAAACGCCCCGAGGGTCTGTACCTCGGATACGGCGTGACCTTCGCCACCGCCGTCCGGTCCCATTACTGGGCTGGCAAGCACGACCAGATCAAGTTCTACCCGCCGCCGCGGCCCTACATCTTGTTCGTACACACCGCCCCTGCGAACGCGAACCTGGGCAAGATAGGGCTGGCCGCGGCGCTGCAAGCCCAACGGCTCGAGCCAGGAATCGGACATGTCCTCACCGACCAGGGATTCTCGCAAATCGCGGCGTTCGTCATCGGTGTGCGCGAAGCGGGCATGGAGCCCCACATGAACTACCCCACGCCGCAGCTAATCCGATCTCCAGACCTGGTGCATCTCAAGAACACCGGCAGCCGTGGCACCGCCGAGACCGTCCTCGAGCACCTCGGGGCCTACTATCACTCCTGGATGCCCAAGCATCTCCGAGCACCCAAACCGGGCTGCACCCGCGACGAACTCGCCACACTGGCCGCCCAGCGGCTGCCCTGGGCATTCGAGATCAAGAGAAGACGGAGCGACGGCTCCATCGAATACATATGCCCGTTCCACGCCGGCAAGCTGCACAACCCCCGCCTCGGTATCCCCCAAAGGCGCAAGTCCGCCCAGCCCGTCAACATCCCCGACGACGCCACCAAGTGCTGCAACGGGCCTTGCGTAGCGACACCCGAACAGCTCGCGGAGTTCCAGACACCCCCATACGGCACCATCGCCCACCAAACCCTGATGGGATACCGTAACCCCGTCGAAAGCGTCAACGGCGTCGTCAAGAACCGCCACGGCCTCCAGCACAACACCTGCCACGCCATCGGCCTGGAGCCCCACGCATTTGCCGCCGCCATCACTGCCGCCGTACGCAACCTCCAGCTGACCCTCGAAGACGAGCTCATCCGACGACGAACCCGCTCCCGGCAAAAGGCTGGGCGCAAAGCCCGAAACCAGACCCGATCCGAAGAGCAAGCCCCCCACGACGGCCGCACCGCACCCTCCGAGCGAACAGATGACCAATCGCCTGAGGCGCCGCCGCAGCACCCTGACTCAGATACCGATTCGACCCCCTACACGCCCGCGCCGCCCAGACCGCCACCATAAGCGGCCCACCACCTCTGTACGAGGCTGACGGTCCAGCACCGTCAGCCCCGGCGCGCCCAATAGCGGCCCCACACGCGGCCCAACGCCACAAGACCCGGCTGGCTGCCGTCGAGTGAGCCCGAGACAGGGCCAAACACCCACTCAGAGCCCCAACAGCGGATTGGTGTTAGGGCTCTGGACGGCTTGGTGTGAGCTATCCCTCTGGAGCGCCGGGCGGGATTTGAACCCGCGGCTATACGGCTTTGCAGGCCGTTCCCTTGGTCCGCTCGGGCACCGGCGCAGGGAACCGCAGCGTACCGGCGACAAGCCTCGGGGCAGACCCGGTGCGAGCGGCCGGCGGCCGTCTTAGACGCTGCGGTCAACGACGCCTGTGCGGGCGGCCGCGCCCGCCGTCTTAGACGCTGCGGTCAGTGGTGTCTGGTGCGGGCGGCCACGGCTGCTGTCACCGAGGCCGCTCCCGCGCCGCGCAGGCAGGCCACCACCGCTCTCACCGTCGTGCCGGTCAGCACCACGTCGTCGACCACCACGATGTGGCGTCCAGCCGCCGACTCGCTCGCCCTGTAGTCGGCTGAGGCCGCCACGTCGGCCCGGCGCGCTGGATCCACATGACGCAACCGCGGCGTGTCGTTGGTCTTGGCCACGAGGCTCGGCCGATACTCCCCCGCACCAGCCGCGGCCAAGGACGCCGCAAGATGTGCGGCGAGATGCGGGCGATCATCCTCGCCGGCCGGCACCGGCTTCGACGGAACCGGAACCACCAGACGCCCTGAGCCGTCGGCCATCTCTCCCAGGTCCGACGCCACGCTGGCGAACCGCTCAGCCAGCTCCTTTGCGGCCGACTCGTCGGCCCGGTCCTTGGCCCTGTGGACCAGCCAGCCGATCTCGGTGCGCTCGCCGCGGTCGGGATGCCAATAATCGCCGAGCACCAGGAGCCTCGCGCCGACCAACGCAGCGAGTCCCGAGCCAGAGTTCACGCGGAGGGCTCTGGCGTCGCTCACCAGAGCGGACGACCGGCTTCGAACCGGCGACCTCAACCTTGGCAAGGTTGCGCTCTACCAACTGAGCTACGTCCGCAGGGCTGACAATCCTACCGTCGCCCCACGCCGGCGGCCACGCTCCCTCAGCGAGCCTCCGGAGGGCGAAGGTCGATGGTGATCCGCAGGACGCCATCCTCAAGCGTGGCCTCCGCGTCGCCGAGCATGGCGAAGTCCTGGAAGTCCTGCTGGGCCTGATCCAGGAAGGCTCGCCGCTCGTCCCCCGCCACCGGTGGAAGGTTGCGGCGCTTGACCCCCGCAGCCCGCTCACGGAAGCGCTCGATCATCGCGTCTACATCGAAGCCGTCGGACACGCCCACAATCTAGACCGAACGCAGCCGCGGGTTCGTCCTCAGCGACAGAGGCTCCCCCGGCCGAGGACCGCTCCGGCTCTAGGAACCCATCCATCGGATGAGGCGCCTGCCCGCCCGTTGGGCCAGCATCCACAGGCTCGTCTTCTCGTCGGACCCGTCCTCGGCAGCCTCCTTCTCGGGAACGCCGGACCCCTCCTCCGCAGACTTCTCCTCCACAGACTTCTCCTCCACAGACCCCTGCTCAGGAACGCCGGACCCGTCCTCCGCAGACCCCTGCTCAGGAACGCCGGGGCCCTCCTCCGCAGACCCTTCCTCGGCAGACTCGTCCCCAGGCTCGTCCCCCTCAGCTTCGTACCGCTCCGTCGAGCGGCGACGGGCCAGCCGCAGGCGGCGGCGCGGGCTCGTGTGCCACAGGAAGATCCCCAGCATCACCGTCATGCCCGCGGCGATCGACCACAGCGCGATCACGATCGCGTCGACCCGCTCGCTGCTCTCACGGCCGACCAAGCGCCGGTCCGTACCGTCCTCCGGATCGGGTTCCACATCGGACTGGGCGGTGCTGACCAGCCCCAATGAGCCCGGTTGGTCGGCACTCACCACCATCGGTGGGTCGCCCTCGTCGGCGGCCGAGGCCGAAGCGGCCGAGACCACCAACAGCGCAACCGCCAGCAGCGGCGCCGCGAACCAAGCTCTGCCCAAACGCACGACTTCGGACGCTACCGGGCCGGGCCGCCGACGATTCCGCCGGTGCGGTCGAGCGCCCCGATCACGTCGGCCACCACGTCGTCGGTGTGCTCGAGGCCGGCTGAGAACCGCACCGTCCCCTGGCCGATGCACGCAGCCGCCAGCTCCTCCGGCAGCAGGCTCACATGGGTGGTCGACGCCGGGTGGGTGACGATGCTCTCCGGCCCGCCCAGCGAGGTGGCCAGCCGCACCACACGAACCTCCTCGACGAAGGCCCGGCCGGCTTCGTGGCCGCCGATGAGGTCGAAGGTGACCAGACCGCCGGCCAGGTCCATCTGCCTGGCGGCCAGTTCGTGCTGGGGATGAGACGCGAGGCCCGGATAGTGCACGGCCTCCACCATCGGGTGGCCCTCCAGCGCCTCAGCCAGCGCGGTGGCGGTCTCGGTCTGCTGCCGGAGGCGCACGGCCAGGGTGCGCACACCCCGCAGAGCGTTGAGAGCGTCGAACGGGGAGGCCACCGCGCCGTGCAGCACGGCGTAGTTCCAGAGCCATCCCAGCAGCTCCTCGCTGCCGGCCACCACCCCGATGGTGGCGTCGTTGTGGCCCGCGATCGCCTTGGTTGCCGAGTGCACCACCAGATCCACCCCGAAATCCGCGGGCCGCTGGGCCAGCGGCGTGGCGAACGTCGAGTCGACCACGGTCATCGGTCCGGCTATGGCGCCCACCGCGGCCAGGTCCACCACCGCCAGCTTCGGATTGGCGGGCGTCTCGGCGATCACCAGAACCGTGCGGCCACCGATGACAGCCTCGGCGAAGGCGCCGGGCTCGGTGCCGTCCACGAAGGTCACGCCGATGCCGAAGCGGGGACACGCCGTCTGCAGCAGCAGCTGCGTGCCGGCGTACAGCTGGCGCTGGGCGACGATGTGGTCGCCGCTGGAGCACAGACCGAGCACGATGGCGCTCAGCGCGCCCATGCCCGAGGCGAACGCCCGGGCCGACTCGGTTCCCTCGAGGTCGGCCACGGTGTCCTCGAAAGCCTTGACCGTCGGGTTGCCGTAGCGGGTGTAGAACCGGCTCGAGTGAGTGTCGATAGCCATGTCGTGGGCCTCCGACACGGTGTCGGCGGTGAACGTCGAGGTGGCCCACAGGATCGGGGCCAGCGCGTTCTGATTGTCGGCCCGGCCGGCGCGGATGGCCCGGGTCTGAGCGTGCAACCCGCCAGTTGACCGGTCGCCCAGCTCGCCGCCGGTTTGCCGATCCCCCAGCCCGCCACCGGAAGTCTCAGGCACCGGACACCTCCTCGAGGAAGCGGGCGACAGGATCGCGCAGCAGATCGTGCTCGAGCAGGAACCCGTCGTGGCCCTCGTCGCTCTCCAGCATCACGCGGCGACAGTCCCCGCCGCCCGCGACGATCCCGTCATGCAGCTCCTGCTGCTCATGCGGCGGGTAGAGCCGATCGCTGGTGATCGACGCGGTCAGCGCCGGCACCCGGACGCGGCCGAGCGCCGCCACCGTCCCGCCCCGACCCCGCCCGATGTCGTGCAGGTCCATCGACCGGTTGAGCACCACATAGGAGTTGGCGTCGAAGCGGCGGACCAGCTTCTGGCCGTGATGGTCCAGGTATGACTCCATCTGGAAGCGGCCCCACAGGTCGAAGGCCCCGGCCGGGTCGTACATCTGCCGCCCGAACCGGCGCTCGAAGGACTCGCCGGACCGGTAGGTCACCTGCGCGATCTGGCGGGCCACGGCCAGGCCCATCCAGGGCCCCTCAGGCTTGTCGTAGTAGTCGCCTTCGAACCAGCCGGGATCGGCGGCGATGGCGAGGCGCTCAACCGCGCTCCAGGCGATCTGCAGCGCGCTGGCTGCGGCGCAGGTGGCCAGCGGCAGGATCGACCGCACCCGCTGCGGGTACATGACCGCCCACTCCAGCACCTGCATCCCCCCCATCGAGCCGCCGATCACCGCCAGCCAGCAGCCGATCCCCAGATGGTCGGCCAGCCGGGCCTGGACCCGCACCATGTCGCGGACGGTCACCACGGGGAAGCGCGGCCCGTGGCGCCGTCCGGCGGCGGGGTCGAAGTCGGCCGGGCCGGTGGTCCCCTGGCAACCGCCGAGCACGTTGCTGCACACCACGAAGTAGCGGTCGGTGTCGAGCGCCCTGCCCGGCCCGATCAGCTCGCTCCACCAGCCGGCAGTGGGATGATCGGGGCCGCTGTCGCCGGCCGCATGGGAGTCCCCGGTCAGCGCGTGGCACACGAGCACGGCGTTGGATGCCTGCGCATCGAGCTCGCCCCACGCCTCGTAGGCCACCCGCACCTCGGCGAGGCTCCCGCCCCACTCCAGCGCGAAGGGCCGCGTGTCGGTGACGGTCACGAACTGGCGGTCACCGGCGGGGTCGCCGGCCTGCCAGGCGCCGGTCGCGGGCAGCCCGGCCGGGAATCGCCCCCCGGGCCCGGCTCGCCCGCCCGCGGGAGTCGGAGGCTCGATGCGGGAACCTGCGCTCATCCCTCGCTCCTCGTAATCCGCTCGCCGGACGCCCCGCGCCGGGGGCGTCGCTCGGGGGCCGGACACTTCGGGGGCCAGTGACGTCGGGTGATTCCCGCAGGACACTTTGTTGCGCCGGCTGGGCCGACGCCACATCCCCGTCCGGAGACGGGATGGCACCTTGGGTGTCCGCCCCAGGTTGCCGGGCCCGGCCCGGAGGCCGAACCGCTCGTGATGTCTTGACCGCTAAGTCACCAGACAGTCTAGAGCAGGATCGCGCCCACATCGCGCACCGGTCCCGCCGGGGCAGGATCTGATCACTCGCCGCCACCAGCGGCGCGGATGCCGGACTGAACTCAGCCGGCCCGCTCCCAGCCGAGGAGATCCCTCAGGCGGGCGTCGTTGGAGAACATCTCGACGATGGGCTCATCGAGTTCGAGGCGCCGCTGGATCCTCTTCACGTCGAGCTCCTCGTCCCACAGCGACAGCGTCACCACCACGCCGGACTCGCCGGCCCGGGCGGTGCGGCCCGACCGGTGCACGTAGGTCTTGTGCTCGCCAGGAGGGTCGAACTGCACCACGACGTCCACATCGTCGACGTGGATCCCCCGGGCGGCCACATCGGTCGCCACCAGCACCGGCAGCTCGCCGGCGATGAACTGGCGCAGGGACTTCTCGCGGGCCGCCTGGCGCAGGTCGCCGTGAATGGGCGCGGCGTTCACGTTCTCGCGGCGCAGGTCGCGGGCCAGGCGGTCGGCGGCCACCTTGGTGCGGGTGAACACCAGCGTGCGCCCCACCGAGTTGGCTATGGCTGCCGTGACCTTCACCTTGTCCAGCTTGTGGACGCCCACAAAGCGATGGACCATCTCCGCCACGGTGATCTCGCGGGGCGCCACCGAGTGCATCGACGGGTCGCTCTGGTAGCGCCTGATCAGCGAATCGATCGCGCCGTCGAGAGTGGCGGAGAACAGCAGGGTCTGGTGGCCGCGCTTCACGTTGCGCAGGATCCACTCGACCTGGGGCAAGAAGCCCATGTCAGCCATCCGGTCGGCCTCGTCCACCACGACGTGGCGCACCGCGCCGACGCTCGCAACGCCCCGGTCGAGCAGGTCGATCATCCGACCCGGCGTGGCCACTACGAGGTCGACGCCCTTCGTGAGACGGGCGATCTGCTTCTCGATCGGGGCGCCGCCGTACACGGCCAGCACGCTCCGGTGCACCGCGGCCGCAGGCGCCGCCAGCTCGTCGCAGATCTGGTTGGCCAGCTCGCGAGTAGGGGCAAGCACCAGGCCGGCGGGCGCGCCGGGCTTCGATTCGGGCATCCGCTGCAGCACGGGCAGACCGAAGGCGAGAGTCTTGCCCGAGCCCGTCTTGGCCTTGCCGCAGACGTCGCGGCCGGCCAGCGCGTCGGGGATGGTGAGCGTCTGGATCGGGAACGGCACGGTGATGCCCTTGACAGCCAGCGCCACCACGATCTCGTCGCACAGCCCGAGGTCGGCGAACGTCGCGGAGCCCGTCCCGCCGGGCTCAAGATCGTCGGATGTCAATGTCGGGACGCCGACAAGTGGATCAGAAAGGGTCATCAGGACCACAAGGCTACCCTGAGGCATCCCGTATCCCTTGAACTCCGTGGAATAGCGCCGTGGACATCGGACCTCCCACCGGTGAGCGCATCCGCCGCGCCCCCAAGGTCGTCCTCCACGACCATCTCGACGGGGGCCTGCGAGCCTCCACCATCGTCGAGCTCGCCGAAGAGACCGGCTACCGCGCCCTGCCCACCACCGACCCCGAGCGGCTGGCCGCCTGGATGCAGCGTGGCGCCAACCGCAAGGATTTGACGCTGTACCTCGAGACGTTCGCCCACACCGTCGGCGTGATGCAGACCGCCGACTCGATCGCAAGGGTGGCCCGGGAGTGCGCCGAGGACCTGGCCGCCGACGGCGTGGTCTACGCCGAGGTCCGCTTCGCCCCCGAGCTGCACGTCGAGCGGGGGCTCGCCCTCGACGACGCCGTAGAGGCGGTGCTCGAGGGTTTCGCGCAGGGCAGCGGCGGCACCGCGCTCACCATCCGGGCCATCTGCAGCGCCATGCGCCATCTGCATCGGTCGGCCGAGGTGGCCGAGGCCGCGGTCCGCTGGAGGGACCGGGGCGTGGTGGCCTTCGACATAGCCGGGCCCGAGGACGGCTTCCCCCCTGACGACCACCTGGAGGCCTTCCAATACTGCCGGCGGGAGAACTTCCACGTCACCATCCACGCGGGAGAGGCCTACGGCCCCCGCTCCATCTGGAAGGCCCTGCAGTTCTGCGGCGCGGAGCGCCTCGGGCACGGCATACGCATCGTCGAGGACATCGTCGCCGACGCAGACGGGAATCGCACCCTGGGCCGGCTGGCCCACTACATAAGGGACCGCCGCATCCCGTTGGAAGTGTGCCCCACGTCCAACGTCAACACGGGGGTGGTCGCGTCGGTGGCCGACCACCCGATCGACACGCTGGTTCAGCTGCGTTTTCGGGTGACGGTCAACACCGACAACCGGCTGATGTCGAACGTGTCCATGACCTCGGAGATGGCCGCCCTCGCCGACACTTTCGGCTACGACTGGGCCCGATTGCGGTGGCTGGCGGTCAACGCGATGAAGTCCAGCTTCCTGCCCTTCCGGGAGCGGCTCCAGGTAATCGAGGGAGTCATCAAGCCCGGGTACGCCCCGCTCGAGGCGGCCCAGAGCGAGCCCCCCGCCTAGAGCGTTTGCGAGCGCCCGGCGACCGATGCTGCAAGACCCGCAGTCGGTCATTGTTCACGTCGATCATCGTTCGAATGAGGGCCCGTTACGCTGCCTACTCGATGGTCGGCCTCCGAGCCGGACAGCAGACCTTCTCAACTCCCGATCCCAGGAGGCCGAGCCATGACCTTGGCCCGTTGTCGCGTCGCCGTGCTAGCCGCCCTTGCGGTGGCGGCCTCGATCCTCGCCCATGCGCCGGCCGCAGCCGCCCAAACGGCACCGGCACAGAGCGGGCACGCCGGCGTCCACGGGAATGCCGGCGTCCACGGGAACGCCGGCGTCCATCAGCCTTCCATCGATGCTCTGGAGACGTTCGGGACTGAGACGGGGGTGGACGTATTCGCGGGCACCGGCTGCGTCGACAACGATGAACTCTGCCACCGGGAGCCGCTGCTGCGCTGGGCGATGGCGGTCTGGCTGGTCAGGGTCCTCGACCGCGCCGACCCGCCCGCGATCAGCTCGTCACGATTCGCCGATGTCGACGCGGGCGCGTGGTGGGCCCCGCACGCGGAGCGCCTGGCTGAACTGGGAATCGTCATGGGTTGCGAGACGGAGCCACTGCAACTCTGTCCCGACGATCCCGTCGATCGCGGCCAGACGGCCGCCTTCCTAGCCGTAGCCTTCGACCTGCCCCCGGCCGAGAGGGCAGGGTTCGCCGATATAAGCGCCGACCACCCCTTCGCCGAGGACATCGAGCGGCTGGCCGGGGCGGGGGTCACTGCCGGATGTCAGGTAGACCCGGCCCGCTACTGCCCCCAAAGGAACGTCACCCGGGCCCAAATGTCCACGTTCCTGGCCCGGGCGCTCGGGCTGGTGGACCTGCCCGCGCCCATCGCGACGGTCTACGAGCCCGCCCGAGACGACACCCTGCTGCCGGTCGACCCCGACGTCGTGATCGGCACCCTCGACAACGGCCTCACCTACTACCTGCGGCACAACGACAGTCCGGGCAAGAACCTCGCAGTCCGGCTGCTCGTCAACATCGGATCGGTCGACGAGACCGACGAGGAGGCCGGAATCGGGCACTTCATCGAGCACATGCTGTTCAACGGCACCAACGACTACCCGGGCAACTCCCTGGGAGAGGCACTGCGGGAGGCCGGCGTGGAGCTGGGACCCGACATCAACGCCCATGTGGGCCACGACGAGACCGTCTACCAGATCGAAGTGCGTCTCGACGCGCCCCACAAGGCGCCCCTGGTGTTCCAGGCCCTGTCGCAGATGGCCGGCGCAGCCACCTTCGAGGACGACGAGGTCGAATCGGAGCGGGGCATCGTCCTCGACGAGATGCGCTTCAGGCGCGAGAGCGTCAACGGCTACATCAACTCCGAATTCGACCGGGTCTACACCCAAGGCTCCCCCTATGCGGGACGCGACCCGGTAGGCACCGTCGACACCGTGAACTCGATGACACCGGAGATGCTGCGAGCCTTCTACGAGAAGTGGTACGTCCCCTCCAACATGGCGGTGGTCGTGGTGGGCGACCTGCCCGTGGAGGACCTCGAGGCCCTGGTCGAAGGGCACTTCGCGCCGCTGCCGTCGGGCGAAGGACGCCGGCCTCCCAGCGTGGACATAGCTCCAGCCGCGTCCTCGAGCCATGTGGTCACCGACCCGCGGCAGGGCGTCACCTACATCTCGCTGGACATACCGATCACTCCCCACGATCTCAACACTGTCGGCGGCGACCGGCTCGAGACGATGGAATTCCTCATCGGGGTGATGGTCCAGAACCGCCTCAACGACGCCTACCACCGGGGCGAGCTGAGCCAGGTCGACCCGCCGCAATTCTTAACGTTCTCCTACAACCGCGGGCTGAGGTACTACGGAACGAACTGGCAGGGCGACAACCTCGACACCGCCTCCAGCGACTACCTCTCGGTGCTTCTGACCGCACAGGAGCACGGCTTCACACCCGGCGACCTGCAACGGGCCGTCAGCCAGATCTATGTGTCCCTGCAGTTCCAGCTCGACAGCGTCCCCACAATCCAGGACAATCAGTGGGCCGGCCTCTACCAGGAGCACTTCTTCTACGGGGCCGACCTCGATGCCGCCGAGAGGTCGGTGGCGCGGACCGCCGCGCTGCTGGCTGAGCTCACGCCCGAGGAGTTGACCGAACACTTCCGCTGGCAGATGGAGCGGGGCGGGTTGTTGGCCATAGCGGTCGGCCCCGACCCGTCTGCCGTGCCGACGGTGGCCGAGCTCGACGCCGCCCTGGCTGCGGCCGCGCCCGGGCCTCTCCCGGTGGAAGAGGCCGTCATCGACGAGCTGATGGCTCTTCCGGAGCCCGCGAACCCGGTCTCGGAGGGATCTTTCGACCTTTTCGAGGGCGGATACGAGTGGGAGTTCGCCAACGGGGCGCTGGTCATGTTCGCGCCCTCCGACATCGCCGAGGGCGCGGTCCATCTGCGGGCCCAATCCCTCGGAGGCTGGTCAGTGCTCGAGCCCGGCGACCGGGCCCTTTCGGCCATCGCCACCGACGCGGTGCAGGGCAGCGGCCTCGGCGACCTGTCGCGATCGGAGATGAACCGCTTCCTCGAGAACCGCACCGTCTCGCTCAGCGCCTCCATGCGCGAGACGGTCGAGGGCTTCTCTGGATGGGCCGGCACCGATGACGTCGAGACCATGTTCCAGCTCATCCACCTGCTGGTGACCGCACCCCGGGTGGACGACCAGGCCTACGACGACGCCATCCACACAGCCGCGACGAGTGTGGAGCGGGCCGAGCGCGACCCCCGTTGGCAGGCGGCCATCGCTTACATCGAGGCCCGCTACGGCAACACCTGGCACCGGTTCATCGCCAACCTCGAGGAGCTCGAGTCGCTCACCCCGCAGCGGCTGCTCTCCATGTACCAGAGCCGTCTCGGCTCAGTTGACGACCTGGTGGTGGCCGTCGTCGGGGACATCGACGCATCGGTGGTCGAGCGGCTGGCCCGCCACTACGTCGGCACGCTTCCCGCAGGCGAGGCCGACACCTACGTCAACCGCCGGCCGCCCATGCCTACTGGTCTCGTGCAGCGGCAGGTGAACCTCAGCGAGGGCGAGAGCGCGGTGCTCGAGATCTACCAAGAGGCCGACATGGAGGTGACCCCGCTGAGGGCGGTGGCGGCCGATGTGCTCGCAAGCGCGCTAAGCGAGCGTCTGTTCCTGGTGATCAGGGAGGAACTCGGCGCCTCCTACGTGGCGGGGGCCGAGGTCGATGGCAACACCGCCCCCAGCCAGTTCTTCGACTCGGTGGTGTACGCCACGCTCGATCCGAGCCGGTACGACGAGATCTACTCCACGATCCTGAACATCCTCGCCGATGTGGCTGCCAACGGGCTGACTCCCGAGGAGTTCGCGCAAGCCAGAGCCATTCTGGCGACCGACTACGCCAGGTCAACCAATTCCCAACTGCTCAGCGCGCTGCTATCCAGGCCCCGCGTCGGCGACGAGAACGTGCTCACCCAGCAGCGCCGCATCTTGGAGTTGACCCGCTTGACCCCCGAGGACGTGCAGGCACTGGCGGCCTCAATCTACGGTGAGGGCGGGCGCATCGAGATCGTGCGCGCACCGGCCTCAACATCGTGATCGAAGTCGATCTCTAGCGCACCGGAGGGTGCGATTCACCCCTGGATATGCTCCCTCGAAGCGGCCCGGAGCGAGCCCCCCGCTTGACGCCGGCCGTCTGGTGACGCTCGAAGCCTTTCTGGTGGACGCTTCAACCCCACAAACCCCACCGCGCCGGTGGATCCAGGCTAAGTGAAAGGCAGGCTCCCCCAAACAATGACTCGCGTGCGAACGCTCACGTCCGTGCTGATCGTGGCCGCGGTCGCCCTGGTGGCGACTTCGTGCTCGGCCGATGACCCGACACCCCCGGGCGCGGTCTCCGGGGATCTGACCGCCGTCTCGGAGGCAGACCCGCAAGAGGCTGGACCCGACGAGACCCCATCCGACGAGACCCCATCCGACGAGCTCGAGTCCTCCCCTGAAGGCGACGCCGCGTCCGAGGAGACAGTCGAAGACGGCACCGACGCCGAAGACGAGGCTCGCGCCGAGGACGAGACACCCCCCGATCAGGCGCCGCTGCCGGCCGACCCGGCCGTGGTCATCGGCACCCTGGGCAACGGTCTCACCTACTACCTGCGACACAACGAGAGGCCGGGCGAGAACCTCGAGGTGCGGCTGCTCGTGAACGTCGGGTCAGTCGACGAGACCGACGAGCAGGCCGGCATCGGCCACTTCATCGAGCACCTGCTGTTCAACGGCACCGAGGACTACCCCGGCAACTCCCTGGGCGAGGCACTGCGAGAGATCGGCGTGGAGTTGGGGCCCGACCTCAACGCCTACGTGGGCCACGACGAGACCGTCTACCAGGTCTCGGTGAACATCGACGAGCCGCACAAGGTGCCCCTGGTGTTCCAGGCTCTGTCGCAGATGGCCGGGGCGGCCACGTTCGAAGCCGAGGCGGTGACGTCGGAGGTCGGCGTCGTGCTCGATGAGATGCGCCTCGGCCGCGAGAGCGTCGACGGCTACATCAGCTCCGAGTTCGACCGCGTCTACACGCAGGGCACGCCGTACGAGGATCGCGACCCGATAGGCACCATCGCCACCGTCGAGTCGCTTACGCCGGAGATGCTGCGAGCCTTCTACGACAAGTGGTACGTGCCCTCCAACATGGCGGTGGTGGCGGTCGGAGACCGGACCGTGGAGGATCTCGAGGCCCTGGTGCAGGAGCACTTCGGGTCGCTGCCCCCCGGCGAGGCGCCCCAGCGCGCCCACGTTGAGGTGACGCCCGACCCGGAGCCCTCGACCCATGTCGTCACCGACGCCAGGCACGGTTACTCCTACATCTCGCTGGACATTCCCATCGCGCCCCACGACGCCGGCACCGTCGGCGGGGAGCGGCTCAACACTACGGAGCTGCTCATCGAGGTGATGGTCCAGAACCGCCTCACCGACGCCTACCACCGCGGAGAGCTCTCTCAGGTGGACCCGCCGGAGTTCACGAGCTTCACCTACAACCGCGGGCTGCGGTACTACGCCACGCACTGGCAGGGCGACAATCTCGACACCGCTTCCACCGACTACCTCTCGGTGCTGCTGACCGCGCAGGAGCACGGCTTCACCGCCGCCGAGGTGGAGCGGGCCGCCAACCAGCTCGACGTGTTCCTGCAGTTCCGGCTGGACAGTGCAGCCAGCACCCAGGACCGGCAGTACGCGGGCCTCTACGAGCAGCACTTCTTCTACGGGGCCGACATCGGAACCGTCGAGGACGGCGTGGAGCGGATCACCGCGCTACTCGACGAGCTGACCGCCGAGGAGCTGACCGAGCACTACCGCAGGCTGATGGAGCGGGCCGCTCCGGTGGTGATCGCGGTCGGGCCCGACACCGCCAGCGTGCCGGCACCAGCCGATCTCGACGCCGCCCTGGCTGCGGCCGCCCCCGGAACGCCGCCTGCAGAGTTGGCCGTCGTGGAGCAGCTGATGGACGTCCCGGCGCCCGCGGACCCGGTTGCCGAAGGACCCATGGACGTTGTCGACGGATACGAGTGGGAGTTCGCCAACGGGGCCCGCGTCATGTTCGCGCCCTCCGGCATCGCCGAGGGTGCGGTCCATCTGCAAGCCCAGTCCCTCGGAGGCTGGTCCGTGCTCGAGCCCGGCGACCGGGCCCTGTCGGCCGTCGCCGTGGACGCGGTGCAGGGCAGCGGTCTGGGAAACCTCTCCCGATCTGAGCTGGGCCGCTTCCTGGAGGACCGCAACGTCTCGCTGGGAGCCTTCATCGGCGAGGCGGTCGAGGGGTTCTCGGGAGGTGCCGGCACCAAGCACATCGAGACCCTCTTCCAGCTCCTTCACCTGCTCGTGACGGCTCCCCGGGTGGACGACCAGGCCTTCGACGACGCCCTCAACACGGCTGAGCGCCGCACGTCGCTCTCCGAGACCGATCCCGCCTGGCAGGCATGGGCGTTCTACAACGAGGCGCGCTACGGCGAGACCTGGTTCCGGCCGTTCGCCACACGCGAGGAGCTCGCGTCGCTGTCCGCACCGCGCCTGTTGTCGCTTTACCAGAGCCGTCTGGGATCGGTGGACGACCTAGCCGTCGCCGTCGTCGGGGACACCGACGTGTCGGTGGTCGAGCGTCTCGCCCGCCACTACATCGGCACGCTGCCCGCAGGCGAGACCGACACCTACGCGAACCGGCGTCCTGCCATGCCCGAGGGGCTGGTGCAGCGAGACGTGACGCTCGACGAGGACGAGAGCGCGGTGCTGGAGATCTACTACGAGGCCGACATCGGTGTGACCCCGCTGGGGTCGGTTGCGGCCGACGCGCTGGAGACGGCACTGAGCGAGCGCCTGTTCCTGGTCATACGAGAGGAGCTGGGCGCCTCTTACGAAGCGGCGGCCTTCATCGACTCCTTCGCCGCCCCGAGCCACGTCTTCGACTCGCTCGTCCTTGTCACACTCGATCCGGACCGCTTCGAAGAGATCTACTCCACGGTCCTGGCCATCGTCGGTGACGTGGCCGCCAACGGGCTGACGCCCGAGGAGTTCCAGCAAGCCACTGCCATCGTCGCGACCGACTACAGCAAGACATCCAACGCCAACCTGCTCGACGCTCTGCTGTCCAGGCTCCACGTGGACGACCAGGACGTGCTCACGCCGCGGCGCAGCGCGCAGGAGCTGCAGCGTTTGAGTCCCACGGACGTGCAGTCGCTGGCCGCCGCCATCTACGGTGAGGGGGGTCGTATCGAGATCGTGAGCAGGCCGTGACCGAGATCCATGTCGTGGACAACGCGCTGGTCGCCGACCGGGTCACCCGCCTGCGCGACTCGTCCACCCCGAACTACGAGTTCAGGCGCCTGCTGCGAGACTTGACCTCCATCCTGGTGTACGAGGCCATGCGGCAGGCTCCGCTGGCCCCGGTCAACATCACCACGCCCATGGGCCCCGCCACCGGAGTGCGTTTCGAGCGCCTCCCGGTGGTGGTGCCGGTGCTTCGGGCCGGCTTGGGGATGCTCGACGCCGCGCTGGAGCTCCTCGGCGACGTGGAGGTGGCGTTCGTGGGGCTCAGGCGCAACGAGAGCACGCCGGTGGCCCGGGAGTATGCGAGCACCCTGCCCGAGGACCTCGAGGGCCGTGACACGCTGATCCTGGATCCGATGCTGGCCACCGGAGGATCGTGCGTGCACGCCTGCGAGCTGCTCCGGGCCGCAGGAGCGAGTCGGGTCACCGCGGTGTGCGTGATCGCGGCGCCCGAGGGGATCGAGCGTGTGCTGGAGTCCGGGCTGGCCGACGCCGTATGCGTGGCCGCGGTCGACGAGTCGCTCGACGAGAACGGGTTCATACTGCCGGGCCTCGGCGACGCCGGGGACCGCCAGTACGGCCCGCCGTGAGCCGGGTCCTGCCAGCCCCCGCAGCCGAGCCCGCCGTGAGCCGGGTCCTGCCAGCCCCCGCAGCCGAGCCGGTCTCGGCGGTCGCATGATTCCGGGGAGCGCGGTGAGCCAGCTTGTCGCGGTGGCGCCAGACACCCGGCCCGTGATGCACGGCGCCTTCGCGGCCGCGGTGCGCGACGCCGGCGGCCAGGTGGCGGTATCGGCGGCTGAGCTGGCCGAGGCTGGGGCCCTCGTCTGGGCCGACCCGTACGCCAACCATCTGTACCCGGAGGTGATCGCCTCGGTCCCGGCGGTGGAGTGGGTGCAACTCCCCTACGCGGGCATAGAGCCGTTCCTCGACTATCTCGACACGCGCCTGGTGTGGACCTGCGCCAAGGGCGTGTATGCCGACCCGGTGGCGGAGTGGGTGATGGCCGCTCTGCTCATGGGCCTACGCGGCTTCCATCTGTTCGCCGCGGCCCAGTCGTGGTGCGCGGAGACCGGGCGCAACCTGCTGGCGGCGAACATCACCGTGCTCGGCGGGGGCGGCATCACCCGCTCGCTGCTGCGGCTGCTGGAGCCGTGGGGCTGCCAGGTGACGGTGGTGCGGCGCTCCGACGAGCCTGTCGCCGGGGCGGCGCGCACGCTGACGCTCGACCGCGTGCACGAGGCGGTTGCCGGCGCCGACGCGACGGTGGTGGCGCTGGCGCTGACCGAGGAGACCCAACATGTGGTGGACGCGGCGCTGCTGGAGTCCATGGGGCCGCAGTGCTGGCTGGTGAATGTGGCCCGCGGCGGCCACGTCGACCACGACGCGCTGGGGGCCGCGCTGCGGTCAGGCGTGATCGCGGGGGCGGTGCTGGATGTTACCGACCCCGAGCCGCTGCCCGACAGATCGGAGCTGTGGGCTCAGCCGAACTGTGTCATCACGCCCCACATCGGCAACACCCGCGAGATGGGTCTGCCGCTGATCACCAATCGGGTGCGAGAGAACGTGCGGCGCTGGCTGACCGGCGAAGATCTGTTGGGCCTAGTCGACATAGCCCTCGGCTACTGACGCCCGCCTCTCGCCACTCAATGGCTGCGGTTTCAATACTTTTAGTGTTATTACGCTTGCAATGCGCGCCGAGCAAGGGAATTATAGACGTGCGTGACAATCCGGCTGGGGTTAGCCGGGGTCGCTGTCTTGGAGGTAGCGCCACTCGTCCTCAGCCTTCGGGGTCGTCGCGAGTGCGGTTGTTGTGATGCGACCGTTATTGTGTGGGGCGATGTCTCCCCGGCGACAGTGCGTTCGGCTTGGCGCGCCCGGTTCGGGGCGGCGTTCGGGATAGTGGTCCGATGGTCACGCCGGGAGTTCGCTTCAGAGCGACGGGGTCTGCGGTCGTGGCGCTCGTTGCGCTGTCGGTGGGTGCGGCGGTGTTGCTGGGCTCTGGCTCGGGTTCTGAGCCTTCGACAGGCACTGGCTCGGACTGGGTGGGCGCCGTCAATGTGCCGGCTGTGGCTCATGTCGGCGGCGGCTCTGGCGGGGCGCTCAAGTCGAGCGGCGTGAATGCTCAGGCGGTGGGGGCGGCGCCCGGGTCTGGGTTGAGGTCGGGTGTGCCTTTGAGCCGCGGGATGGTTCCTGGTTGGGTTGATGGCCCTGTGCTGCATGCGTGGCGGGACGCAGACCGCGACCGGTATGTTTGGCATGACCCTCGACTTGTGTTGCGCGCCGATGGTGTGGTGGTTTCTCGTGCTGAGGTGTCGGTGGCCGGTGTCTCCGGGGTGAGGTCCGGTGCTGCCAGCCCGGTGTTTCGTGAGGCGTCGGGTGAGTTGATGACTCTGCCGGGTGGGATTGTGCTGGTGCTCGACGAGGATTGGTCGTCGGATCAGGTGGCGCGGTTCTTTGAGCGCAACGGCATTGGCTTGTCTCGTGTGAGGTCGCTGGAATATGTGCACAATGGGTTATTTGTTGAGACCGAACAGGGTTTTGCGTCTCTTGATCTGGCGAACGCTCTTGCGGATCTGGATGGAGTGTCGATGGCGAGTCCGAATTGGCGGAGCGAGCGGCCGAGCCTCGCAGGGCTCGATGGTCTTGCCGGACAGGTCAAGCGGAAAGGGTCGGTTGACGAGTCTGCGGCCGCTGCTTCCGGGCCGCCGGCACCAAATCATGCTGCGAGTGATCCGGTCCTGTCAGCGATGGTGTTCAGGCGTCAGGCTGCCCGCGGTGATTCTCTGGCGACGGCGATCCCTGTAGCTTTGGGTTCTAGTGCGACTGGTGCTGTCTCATCGACCTCAGACGCCCATTATTTCAGAGTGGTGCTCACATCGACAAGGCGACTGGCGATCTTGGGGGAGAGCGCGGTGGTGGACATCGATGGGGCGCTTCTCGACTCGACGGGCCAGCCATTGAACACTCACAGTTACGAGGAGCAGTTATGGCGCACTGCGCCCTACACTTTCAAACTGAACGGAAAATTTGGAGCAGGCACCTATTTTGTCAAGGTGACTGCGCCGAATAGCAGCACCACGGGTTCATATACTGTCAGTGTTGTTCGCGACGACATGTATTATACGAATATTCGAAATGACTGTCCATGGAGCGCACCTTCCGTTTCGGATCCGCTCTATGTCTGTCAGTGGCATCTTAAGAATCGTGGAGTGTCCAATCACCCCACGCAGATCGACATCAACGTTGAGGGAGCCTGGTCGACGACCATGGGAGCGGGTGTGACCGTCGCGGTGGTTGACATTGGTATGGATATTTTCCATGAGGATCTCAGGGACAATATCGACTTCTCTCGCAATATACCGAGTCCCGAGACCAATACCCTATTCCTCCCAGGGAGCGACCACGGAACAGCTGTGGCCGGGATCATCGCCGCCCGTGACAATGGCATCGGCGTGCGGGGCGTGGCACCCCGCGCAACGCTATACGGCATCCATTTTTTCGGGATGTCGGATGCACAGATTGCGGATGCCGTCGCTCGGCATCGGACTACTACAGCGGTTTCAAATCAGAGTTGGGGGTTGTGGTCAGTCCGCGTTCCTAAGTCCGCTCCCAGCGTTTGGGAATTGGCCGTGGAAGCTGGCCTTCGGGATGGTTTCGGGGGTCGAGGAACGTCGTATGTTTTTGCGGCGGGCAACGGTAGCCGCTACGGGGATTGGTCATCTTCGAACGGATATCTCAATCATTATGGGGTGATCGGTACTTGCGCTGTGTCGCACCGCGGCGTCAACTTCACCTATTCGGTGGCCGGGCCCAACCTCTGGTTGTGCGCTCCGTCGGGCGGCATGGCAAGTCCCATATCGAGTTCGACGTCGCCCCGTATTGTGACTACGACCAATTACAGTCGGTATATAAACAGCTTCAATGGAACGAGCGCGGCAGCGCCGGTCGTCTCGGGTGTCGTCGCGCTGATCCGAAGCGTTGACCCTGCCTTGTCATGGCGCGACGTCAAGCTGATTCTGGCGGCGTCAGCGCAAAAGACCGACTCGACCGCCGCGAGCTGGCGATCGGGTGCATCGAAGTATGGGTCCGCGACGGAGAGTTACAGCTACAGCAACAAGTATGGCTTCGGTGTGGTGGACGCGTCATCGGCGGTGGCGCTGGCGCGGAACTGGACCAGTGTGCTCCCGATGCGCGAAGTGTCGTCTGCTACCGTCGCAGCCGGGAGGACGATCCCTGATGACGGCACCATCGTCGAGAGCATCGTCAGAGTCGCCACGGACATGGACTTCGTGGAGTATGTGTATCTCAACGTGGATTTGGATGCGCCCGCTTATCGTCATCTTCGGATCAAGCTGCAATCGCCTTCGGGTGCCGTGTCCTCGATTTCACGTGCTCAAAACACCTATTGCGACACCACTAGTTCGTGCGGGTTCACGGGCAGCTATCGTTTCGGCATAGCGAGACACTTGGGCGAGAATCCCAATGGGGAGTGGACGCTGAAGGTCTCCGACGAGGTACCGGGGCGCAGCGCGAACGTGCTGCGCTCGTGGAGTGTGGAGGTGTTCGGTCACAGGAACGCTCCTGAACCGGTTCCGCTGGTGCATGTGACGCCCGGCGACGGCAAGCTCGCGGTTGCTTGGGACGCGCCCAGTTCCCAATTTCCGGTCACCTCCTATGAGGTGCGCCATATCCGCAGCGATGCCGTCGACAAGTCCGACGCCAATTGGACGCTGATCAAGAACGCGGCGACCCCGCAGAGCCGTGTCTTCACCATCTCGGGTCTTGCCAACGACTCGGCCCGAGATGTCCAGGTTCGCGCCGTTGACCCACGCGCGGGAGGCTGGTCCGCTACGGTGAGGGGCACGCCCGCGGCTAACAGCCGGCCGTTCTTCGTTGAGGGCGCACAAACCGAGCGCGCAGTCGACGAGACTGCCGCTGTGGGCACCGCCTTGAACGTGCCGGCGGGCGGCGGTGGCTGGTTGGAAGCCTTCGACGCCGACGGAGATGTGCTCACATACTCGTTGGGGGGCGCTGATTCTGCGGTGTTCGCGATAGACGCGCTCACCGGCGTGCTGTCCACGGCAACGGCGCTGGATTTCGCTGCCCACCCCAACTACAGGGTGGCCGTCGAGGTGCGAGACAACAAAGACGGTGCCGGAAGAGCCGACACAGCCGTCGACGACACCATAGACGTTCGCGTCGCCGAAGCCCGAGCGCTGCCGACGCTGACGGGCCCCGCTAGCGTCGGATACTTCGAGGGCCGCTCCGACGCGGTGGCATCGTTCCAAGCGACTGACGCCGACAACAGGCCGGTCGCGCTCAGACTCGGCGGTCCCGACGCCGCGGCCTTCGAGTTGAGCAGCGGCACGCTGCGGTTCGTCGAGGTTCCCGACTTCGAGAATCGGCGCGACGCCGACCGGGACAACATCTACAGAATCGAGATTGTCGCGCCCGACGGCGACCGGGCGCGGGTGCATCAATTCTCTGTCATAGTGCGAAATGTCAACGAACCGGCGACGATCACCGGCCCCACGAGCGTCACCGTCGCGGAGAACTCGACAGCAGAGGTGGGTTCGTACGCGGCGGCCGATCCAGACGGCTGGCACGGGCGATTGTCTGTCGAGGGCGACGACGGCCACCTGTTCTCGATCCGGCAAAAAACTCTCAGATTCAACGGCGCCCCCGATTTCGAGAATCCCCACGACGCTCCAGACGAGGCGTCGGCCACCCATGGCGGCGACAACACATACCACATCGAAATATTCGCCAACCCCGTCACCGGCGGGCCGCGCTCGATGCTGCCGGTGTCGATCGTCGTCACCGACGTCGACGAGGCTCCGGTGATAGCGGGGCCGGCAGCGGTTGCATTCAGCGAGAACAGCACAGCCACGATCGCCTCCTACGCCGCCACCGACCCCGACGACACCGAAATCACCTGGACCCTCGGCGGCGCCGACCGCAGCCGGTTCACCATAGACGGCGGCGCGGTCAGTTTCGTCTCGGCACCCGACTTCGAGACGCCGGCCGACACGGACCGCGACAATGTCTATCACATCGACGTGACCGCGACCGACGGAACCACCGCGGTTGCCGTGCCGGTGTCGGTATCCCTAACCGATGTCGACGAGCCCGCCGCGATCACCAACCCGCACCTGACACTCAACGGCGCGACAAGCATCAGCTTCGCAGAGAACGACACGTCGCCCGTCACCGTGTTCGTAGCCGAGGGCGCCGCAGCCAACCCCCCGACCTGGACGCTCGGCGGCACCGACGCCGGCCGGTTCGTCCTCAACCGCGGACGGCTCAAATTCTCGAGGCCCCCCGACTTCGAGAACCCCGCCGACTCGAACCGCGACAACGTCTACGAGGTTGCGGTCAGCGTCTCCAACGGCACAACCTCGCGATCGGTGCAGGCGACCGTCACGGTGACCGACCAGAACGAGACCCCGCTCCTCCGCATCGCCGCGACCCCAACCCACAGCATCAGCACCCAAGAGAACAACCTCACGGTCAAGACCATCAAGGCTCTCGACCCCGAGTCGGACAGGCTGACATGGTCTGTGGGCGGCGTCGACGCCAGATTCTTCAACCCCCTCCCAAGATTCGGCAGATCCTTCAAATTGAAGTTCATGAAACGGCCATGGTTCAACAACCCACTAGACGCTAACAACGACAACACCTACGAAATAACGCTGTTCGTCACCGACGGCGCGCTGTACCACTCCACACCCGTGTCTGTAACAGTAACACGCGATCAAACATTGTCCTCACAAGACACACCCTATTGGGGACCCACAGTCGAAGGCGCATCACCAGCGATAGTTCCAGAGAACAGCAACTATGTCGTAGGCCAGTACTGGGGAGCAGACCCCAAAGGAAAAGCGGTTACATGGAGTCTGCCATCACACTCCGAATGGGGCGACAACAAACTGGTCGTGCTCGACAACGCAGGCCGCATCCGATTCATCTCGCCACCAGACTTCGAAAACCCACGAAGCTCGCTGCGCTACACCCCACAGCAGCCCAACACCTACACCGTGCTGTGGCGCGCGTCTAACGGCACGCTGCAGGGCGTAGGATCGAAACGGATAATCGTGACCGACGCCGATGACCCCGGAGTCTTGACGCTGCCCAATCGCAGACCGCTCGTCGGCACACTCATCAGAGCGTCGCTCACCGACCCAGACAGAAAAGTACGAGACATTTCATGGGTATGGGAACGTTCCTCCAACAGAGCCGACTGGATAACCATCCCAGCGGCCAACACCCGAAAATATGTACCACAAGTCAGCGACTTGCACCAGTGGCTGCGCGCAACCGCGAGCTACACCGACAAACACAGCAACAACGCCACCGCGCAAACTGTCTCCCTTCACCCGGTGCGAAACTCGCCGAACACACCCTGAATCAAACATCACAACCACCAGCTACCCATCCCCGAACACCGGACTCAGCCCAGCGACTCCAACACAGAAAGGCGTTTTCCACAATAGCTGGAATGACCGACTTGGCCCCGGGTTCTCAGAGAGGCGGCGATCACCCGCTGTGACTCCTCTGGGCCACTTGTGTGACTGTGGGACCGCTCCGCCCCAGTGATCACGAGCGGGAACTCTGGGATGCTGCACCAGTCCAGCCGGGGCGCGCCGCGATACCGGGGTGGCGACCTGTCAGGCCGGGCGGCTCACAGGAAGCTCCGCAGCTCGGCCAGGCGCGGGGCTACCACCGCCGCGATGATCCTGGCCCGGTCGGCCGGCGGAGCGAGGACGGCCTCGCCCCAGAGGGCTCGGCCGGCCATGAACCCGGAGCAGCCCTCCGAGACGGCTGTCGCCACTTGGTCGCGATAAGACTGGTAGGAACCGCCGCCCGATAGCAGCGCCCACGGCATGGGGCAGCGAGCCGTGACCCCGGCGCAGGCCTCAGCCCACACGCTCCGATCAGCCTCGTGGGCCGGGTCCACCGGAAACGGCAGCTTGAGCAGATGGGGGATCGAGTACTCCGGCTCGAGCATCACGCCGGTTGCACCCTCCGCCAGGGTGCCCACCAGCTCGCGCTTGAGATCGGTGATGTCATCGGCGCTGACCGAGTCCGGCTCGCCAGGAGCCAGCACGGCCCGAAGGGAGTCTCGGTGATCAATGGCGAGCACTGCGAAGCGCCCGCCATCGGAGATGCCGTCCAGGCTCACAGCCTCATTCCCGGACCGTCCGGAGTCACCACGGGCAGACCCCACTCCCCCGCCTTCCAGTCGGCTTCGATCCAGGTGTGCTCGGCCATGAAGCACGGCGGCGTGCGGCGCTCGTCGTGGGTCGGTTCGCCCGCCAGATAGTTCAGGAAGTACATGTTGGAGCCGGGGCAGGCCACCGAGGTGTGGTAGCCCTTGGGAACGAGCGCCACATCGCCGTCGGTTACGACCATGGCGTCGTCGTATCCCTCGTCGTGGCGCCAGTTGCGGTGCATGGCGTAGCCCTCGGGGCGGTCGAGGCGGAAGTAGTACACCTCCTCCAGATAGGGCGAGCCGTCGCGGCCGTCGTGGCAGTGCGGCGGCCAGCCCGACCAGGTGCCCCGGGGCACGTACACCTCGTAGAGGATCAGGCGCTCCGCGGGCAGCGGATGGGCCAGCGCATGGACCACCTGCCGGTAGGCCTGACCGCCGCCCCGGATCTCGATGCGCATCTCAGACGGCTCGAAGACCCGCACCGGGTAGCGGCCCTCGGCGGGAGCCGAGCCGACCGACGCCCGCAGCCGGGCCTCCGACTCGATCCGGTAGGCAGTCCCGGGCGGCAGGTACACGATCGGCGCCATGTCGGTGAACACCGAGGCCCGTCTCAGCGCGACCTCCATGTCGCCGTCACCGACTACCACCCGCCCCTCGCCGGACAACGGCACTATCGCCGTCTCCCGGTCGGCTGCGATGCCCGACCACGGCGCGTCCGGGGCCGCGTCGACCACCCCGAACTCGACGTGATCCCAGCCGGCGGACTCGGGGGTGACATGAAGGATCCGGCCCGGCCCGTCAGCGGGCCGCAACAGGGACGAACTGGTCATCGTGATTCCTCACGTTGTCGTCGGCGTCGATCAGGTACACCGATTTGTCGCCGCAACAGGGACGAACTGGTCATCGTGATGCCTCCCTTGCCATGCGACCACGAAATCTGTAGAGAAACCCGTCGTATATCCACACAAGTCGCGCCGAGAACGTACGAGGCCGCCCGCCGAAGTCGCAACCGCGCTCGCTGCGGAGCGCGAGGCGAGACATCAGCGACCAGCTCACGCGGCGGCGAGCCTTCCGGTGGCCCGCTCCCGGCGGAACCGGATCAGCAGCTCGCGGATGCCGGGCGGCTCGTACCCGAGGACTTCCCTAGTGCGCCGCACGCTGAGACTGGTGTCATAAGGGATCGGGAACTCGCCCACCGCGCCCGCTGCAGAACGATCGGGGGCGGTCGAGGTCAGCAACGACGGGTCGAGACCGAAGACGTCGCAGGCTATGCGGGCCAGCTCCATGCGACCGGTCGACTCGTCCCCGCAGCAGTGGAAGACGCCGGCGGCGGACTCGTCGGCCGCGATGCGCCACATCACCTCGCCGCACTCGCTGGCCAGAGACGGGGAGGCCACCATGTTGATTTCGTCAGACTCCCACACCGCGAACGGCCGGCCGGCCTCCAGCGCGTCGACTATCGACGTCACGAAGTAGCCGAAGCCGCCGTCCTGCACCCGCGGTGTCGACTCCCGCATCCAGTGCATGCCGCTGACTGCCGACACCCGGGCCACCGCGGCCCGGCCAGCGCTCAGCCGGGCGGCCTGCTCGCTGGCCATCTTGAGCACGCCGTAGAAATTCACCGGGTTGGGCGGGGTGTGCTCGTCAGCGCCGCCCTGGGTGCCGTCGAACACCCAGTCGGTGGACACCAGGATGAGCTTGGCTCCGACCCGATCAGCCGCTTGGGTCAGAGTCTCGGTGGTGCCGACAAAGCTGCGCCAGGCCAGCTCGCGGTCGGCGTACATGGCTGCGAAGTCGTTGAGGATCATCGAGTGCACGATCACGTCGGGTCCGAAGGCAGCCACGCTGGCCCGCACGGCTCCGTCGTCGAGCAGGTCGAGACGCTCCGTCGTGAAGCCCGGCGCGTCGGCAGGCACGAAGCGGTGGACCGGGCAGTGCACCGCGGCTCGGTGGCGCTCGGCGAACACCTTGACGATGTTCGACCCGACGAAGCCGGTCCCTCCGGTCACATAGGCGCGCACGGTCGTCGCCCGCCTCAGCCGATCTCCGAGACGGCAACCGGGCGGCCCTCCCGGACCGAGGCCCACGCGGCCTGGCCCATCACCAGCGGGGCCCGCCCGTCGGCCAGACTCACCGGCGATGGTGCGCCCCGGACCATGGCCGCGAAGGCGTCCCACTCGGCCAGGTACGAAGCGGTGTAGCGCTCCAGGAAGAAGTACGGCAGCGGCGACCCGTGGGAGCCGTCCGCGCCCCAGTAGAGCGCCGCAGCCTCGGGCCGGTTCTCCGAGGACGCCATTCCGCCCGACCCGAACGCCTCCACCCGCTGGTCGTAGCCGTAGACCGCCCGGCGGCTGTTGTCGATGGTGGTGATGGCGCCGCCGGCATGGGTCACCACCGCCACTGCGGTGTCGAGGTCGCCGGCCTCGCCGATGGCCGGATCGACCCGCACTCCCCCGGTGGCGTACACCTCGACCGCCTCGCTGCCGGTTACGAAACGGGCCATGTCGAAGTCGTGGATGGTCATGTCGCAGAAGATCCCGCCCGACACCTGTATGTAGGCGATGGGGGGCGGAGCCGGATCTCGGCTGGAGATGCGGACCAGGTGCACATCGCCGACGTCGCCCGCGGCCACCCGGTCGCGCACATGGCGATGGGCCGCGTCGAAGCGGCGGTTGAAGCCCACCTGCACCGCGATCTGAGCTTCGGTGGCCGCCGCGATGCCGCGGTCCACCTCGGCCAGATCCAGAGACAGCGGCTTCTCCACGAAGGCAGGCTTGCCCGCGGCCGCCACCAGCTCCAACAGGTCAATGTGGGTGTCGGTGGAGCTGCAGATGGCCACCGCGTCCACATCGTCGGCCTCGATCAACTCAGCTGCGCTGGACGCCTGCCGGACGCCGAAGGTCTCCGCGACGGAGGCGGCCATGTCTGCGGCAACGTCGTAGACAGCGGCAAGGGCCGTGCCCGGGACCCTGCGAGCGACCAGGTCGGCGTGCATGGAGCCGATGCGCCCGCAGCCCAGCAACCCGATGCGTACTCGTTCACTCACCATGCCGTGCCTCCTTCCGGTTCCCCGCAACCAGTCCAACCCGAGGGAGCATTCGCCCCGCCGCCTCCCATTGCCGGGGGCCTCGCCGATGGGCCGGCCTGCATTGCGGCCGGCGCGCTCACCGCGCTTCCGCCTGCCGGCGGGACGCGAGGCGAGACACGACCCGCCCGTTGCGCACGGCCACGTCGTAGAGGGTGATGGGCTCAGTCGCCGGGAAGCGCAGCGCCTCCCCGGTGCTCAGGTCGAAGCAGCCGTTGTGCTTGGGGCACTCGATCACGCCATCGAGCACGGCCCGCAACGACGAGGGACGCGGGAACACGATCTCGGGGTCACGGCCCACCACGATGGTGTCGGTGTGATGGCGCACATGCGACCAGCGCCACAGGGTGGGCGGGCGGAACCACTCCGCCTCAACCAGGCCCACCTCCGTAGCTCGGAGCGAGTCCGCCCCGGTTAGGCCGTAGTCGCGCACGGTCGCGATCACTGCGGCATCTCCGCGGGCAACAGTTCCAGACCCAATTCTGGCCCGGTGAGGCCGTAGTCGCGCACGATCGTCGTCATGGCTGCGGTCCCGGCTCAGCCGGCCGGGGACCCAGTTCCGGTCCGGGCAACACCGAGTCGCCCGCGCCGAGCACGGTCTGGTCCCACTCCACCACCGCGCCGGTCATCATCCCCGACTCCGCCGTGGCCAGATGCACAATGGTGCGAGCAATCTCCGGCGGCTTTATGAGCCGGCCGAAAGGCATCCCGGCCTCGGCACGCTCCAGCCATCCGTCGGTGGCGCCGTCGAAGGTCCGCTGCACGATGTCCTCGTTGGGGGTGTCCATCCATCCCGGGCACAGCAGGTTCACGCGGATCCGGTGCCGCATCAGCGCGAAGGCCAGGTTGCGGGTCATGGCCACCAGAGCACCCTTGGACGTCGCGTACGGCAGCAGCTTCGGTGGACCTCCCCGGCCCGCGATCGAGCCGATGAGCACGATCGTGCCCTCGACGGCCTCTCGGGCCATGATGCGGGCCACTCCCTGGCTGAGCAGGCCCGGCGCCTTCACGTTGACGGCCAGTGTTGCGTCCCACAGCTCCGGGGTGGCGTCCCACACCGAGCCCCGATCGGTGATGGCCGCGCAGTTCACGAAGGTGTGACAGGTGCCGAATGTCAAGTCGAGAGTCTCGATGACCGCCTCGCACGCGTTGCCCTCCCGGAGGTCCGCGGCCACGAACTCCGCCCGGCATTCAGGCGTTCGCAACGAAGCCGCGGCAGCCTCTCCCTTGGCCCGGTCCCGGCCGACCAGCATGAGCCCGACCGCCCCCTCCGACACCAATCGCTGCGCCACCGCGTAACCAAGGCCCTGGGAGCCGCCGGTGACCAGCGCGATTCCACGGAAGAACGAAGGCCGCTGCTCAGTCATGCGGCCGCAGCCCCAACCGCGCCAGGCTCAGTCATGCGGCCGCAACCCCAACCCCCGGCAGGCTCAGTCATGGGGTCGCAACCCCAACCCCCGGCAAGCTCAGTCATGCGGCCGCAACCCCAACCCCCGGCAAGCTCTCTCACCGACCCGCGCACCCGACTCCGCACGACATGGTCACCAGCCCACCCGCTGGGCGGCGCGGCCCGCGTCCATGGCCGTCCTGGCTTCCCTCACCGACGTGCTGGTGCTCACCTCGGGCACGCCCACCTCCCAGAACGAGCCGCCCTCGGTCCAGCGGTGGGGATGGGTCTTGAGGGCGATCACATAGGTGCGGTCCGCTGCCCGGGCCCGCTCGATGGCCGACTCGAGCTCCCTGACCGTGGCCACCGTCTCGGCCTCGCAGCCCATGGCGGCCGCGTGGGCCGCGAAGTCCACCGCAACCAGGCGCTCGGTGCGGCAGTCGGCGAACAGATTGTTGAACGACGCGCCGCCCTGGTTCACCTGAAGCCGGTCGATCACTGAGTAGCCGCCGTTGTCGCAAACGACCACGATGAGCTTGTGTCCGGTGAGCACGGTGCTGTAGAGGTCGCTGTTCATCATCAGATAGGAGCCGTCGCCCAGCAGCACCACCACCTCGCGCTCGGGCATGGCCATCTTGGCCCCCCAGGCACCCGAGATCTCATAGCCCATGCACGAGTAGCCGTACTCGCAGTCGAAGGAGTGGGTTCCCCGGGCCCGCCAGCCGCTGACCAGCTCCCCCGGCAGGCCGCCGGCCGCGGCGACCACATAGGTGGAGGCGGTGGCGGCCCGGTCCACCGCGCCCACCACCTGCGCGTAGGTCGGCAGCTCGGCGTGCGGGTCGGACGACCCGTCACCGATGGTCGAGGTGACCGCGACCGGAGCGGCGATCTTGTCGATGTAGGCGTGGTACTGGGCCGTCTCGGACGCGGCCCTCGCCGACCAGCCGTCCGGCGCCCGGTAGTCGACCAGTGCTGCGCCGAGTTCGGCCAGTCCCTCCCGGGCGTCGGCCACCAGCGGCAGCGACAGGTGCTTGGTGGCGTCGAAGCGGGCCGCATTGAGCCCGATGATCTTCGCGGACTCGTCACCGAACACTGTCCAGGAACCGGTGGTGAAGTCCTGCATCCTCGTGCCCACGGCCAGTACCACGTCGGCTTCCGCGGCCATGGCGTTGGCCGAGACGCATCCCGTCACCCCGATGGGTCCGCAGTTGAGCGGATGGTGCGCCGGCAGCGAGGTCCGCCCCGCGGTGGTCTCCACCACGGGGATGGCGTGCGCCTCGGCGAAGGCGGCGAGCTGCTCCTCGGCCAGCGACCAGCGCACCCCTCCGCCCGCGATGATCAGGGGCCGCTCGGCGCCGGCCAGCGCGGCCGCGGCCCGTCGCAGCTCGCCCGAGTCGGGGCGGGGCCGGCGGATGCGGTGCACCATCTCGTCGAAGAACCGCACCGGATAGTCGTAGGCCTGGGCCTGCACGTCCTGTGGCAGAGCGATGAAGGCCGGGCCGCAGTCGCCGGGGTCGAGCATGGTGTTGACCGCGTGGGGCAGCGACTGCATCACCTGCTCGGGGGTGGTGATGCGGTCCCAGTAGCGCACCACGGCCCGGAAGGCGTCGTTGACGGTGGTGGAGGGCGCGCCGAAGTGCTCCACCTGCTGCAGCACCGGATCCACGATGCGATGCTCGAACGTGTCGCCGGACAGCAGCAGCAGGGGCAGGCGGTTGGCCAGCGCAACCGCGGCCGCGGTGACCATGTTGGTGGCGCCCGGTCCGATGGAGCTGGTGGCCACCATGATCCGGCGCCGCTTGGACGCCCTCGCGAATCCGCAGGCGGCCAGAGCCATGCCCTGCTCGTTCTGGCCCCGCCACGTGGGCAGCCCGTCCTGGGCCTGCTCGAGCTCATGGCCGAGGCAGGTCACGTTGCCGTGGCCGAATATGGCGAACACGCCCGCGAACAGCGGCACCACCGCACCGTCGACCTCGATGCGCTGGGCCGCCAGGTACCTGACCACCGCCCCCGATGTCGTCAGCCTGATTGTTTCCACGGGCGGCCTCCCGTCCCCGTCGCTGTCAGTCGATTCGCACCGACACCACGTCGGTCCAGGCGCCGGTCTCCCAGCTGCGCAGCAGCGCGGCCTGCACGCTCACGTAGGCCAGCGCCTGCTCCATCCCCGCGGCGTGCGGACGGCCCTCGGCCGCCGCCGCGAGGAACTCGTGGTCCTGGATCGTCACCAAGTCCTCGAATCCGATCGAGTTCGCCTCGCCGGGAACGAAGCCCGCGTGGTACGGGTGGCGTTCGCCGGCATGGACCGTCGCGTAGCCACAGTCTCTCTCGATCGTCCTGAACAGTTGCATCTGGTTCATCGTCTCGAAGTTCCAGCTCAGCGCGCCGTTGGTTCCGTGCACGTCGAAGGCCATCTGGCTCTGGGGTCCGACCATGGTCCGGCTGGCCTCGAATGTGCCGCGGCTGCCGTTGGCGAAAACGGCCATCGCCCCGAAGTAGTCCTCATTGGTCACCACCCCGACCGGGTCGCCGGGCATCCCCCGGTCGTAGTGGGTTCCCGACGCGGACGGCAGCGGCCGCTCCTTGATGAAGGTCTCGCCGGTGCCGACCACCCGCAGGATCGGACCGTTGAGCATCATCGCCAGGTCGATGGCGTGGCTGAGAATGTCGGTGGAGACGCCATGCCCAGCCTGCTCGAGCAGGAAACGCCAGCTGAGCAGGCCGAGGGGATCAGCGCCATACACCGAGAAGAAGCGGCCCCGATAGTTGGTGATGGGACCCAGCTCGCCCGCCTCGATCAGGTTGCGGGCGTGCTGCACCAGCGGAACAAACCGGTAGTTGTAGCCCACCCCGGTGACGACGCCCGCGTCGCGGCAGGCCTTCTCGGCTCTGGCCGTCTGCTCGGGGGTGCCACCGACCGGCTTCTCGCAGAACACGTGCCTTCCGGCTGCGGCGGCCGCCTCTACGACTTCGCAGTGCAAGATGTTGGGCGCGCAGATCACGACCACGTCCACGTCGGGGTGGTCGACGGCTGCCCGCCAGTCCCCGGTGGTCTGGCGGAAGCCGAACTCGGTCGCGGCCGAGACGCGCCTCTCCTCCAGTGTGTCCGCACACACCGTGAGCTCGGGCCGGTAGCCGAGGCCCTCGAAGATCATGGGCAGCCTCGCGTAGGAGCGGGCGTGGGCCTGGCCCATCCAACCGAAGCCGATCACAGCCACCCCGAGACGGCGCCGGGCGCTCATGGGCCTCTGCCTCGACGGGCGGCCGGGTCGAGTCCGATCAGCGAGGTCGGCGGCGCGGTCATGGCGCTCGGCGGCGATCCACGGCCGGGTCGGCCGCGGCGGCATCCAGGAGGTGCTCGGGCGTCTCGCCGCGCAGCCATTGGGCTGCCTGGCCGAGGGCTTGACTGATGAGGCGCACAGACCCCGCCGTGGTGGAGGAGGCTACGTGCGGGGTGACGATCACGTCTTCGCGCCCGAGCAGCGGATGACCCGCTGGCAGCGGTTCGGGCTCGGTCACGTCGAGGCCGGCTCCTGCGATGTGGCCGGACTCGAGGCCGGCGAGCAGCGCTTCGTGATCGATCAACGAGCCCCGGGCACAGTTGACGATGATCACACCCGGCCGCATCGCCGAGATGCTCTGGGCATCGACGATGTGGCGTGTCTCTGCGGTCGCGGGCGCGTGGAGCGACACCGCGTCGCTGTGCCGCCACAGTTCGTCGAGGTCCACGAGTTCGGCCACGCCCTTGGTGTCAGATGCCTCCAGGTGCGGGTCGTGCACGAGCACCCTCATGCCTATCGCGGCCGCGTAGCGGGCCACGCGCCTGCCGATGCGCCCGCAACCGACCAGCCCCAGAGTCCGGCCCTCGAGTTCCAGGGCGCAGTGAACCGCACGGTAGTCGCCGAGACCGGCGTGCAGCCTGCCCTCTGAGCGCTTGATCCGTTTGGACACGGCCAGCAGCAACGCCAGGGCGTGCTCGGCGGTGGACACCGTGGGAGCGTCGGGTGCGTTGCACGCCGCCACTCCGACCGCCGCGCACGCAGCAGGATCGACGTTGTCGAAGCCGATGCCGGAGCGGGCCACCACCTTCAGCCGGGGCAGGCGACCGCAGACGGCCGCGTCCCAGGGCTCGTTGGCGCCCACAATCACACCGTCGGCGTCGGCAAGGTCGTTGGTCAACTCGATGTCGTGCGGAATTGCGACCTCCGGCGGCGGCGGCCGATCGATCCAGATGCGCCAGGGCGCCGCGGCGCTCATGCCGCCGCCACCTGAGCAGTTCCCGGGTCGGCGCCGGCGAGCACCGCGTCGATCTCGGCGGCGGTGGGCATGGCGTCCGAGCAGGCCAAGCGGCCCGCCACGATGGCGCCCGCGGCGTTGGCCCTGGTCACCATCTCCACCGGGTCGAGCCCGGCGAGCAGTCCATCGGCCAGCGCTCCGCCGAAGGCGTCGCCCGCGCCGAGGCCGCACACGACGTCCACCTTCACCGGCGCAACCGAGGACCGACGCTCGGGCGTGGCCACAAGCACGCCGTCGGCGCCCATCTTGACCACGGCCAGCTTGACGCCCCGCTCCAGCAGCCGGTCGGCCGCGGTGTATCGAGTCCGGTCATCTGCGGCAGCGGGAACGGTTCGGGGCCGTTGCCGAGCCGGCGGCGGCGCACAGCCCGAGGCGGGCCATCCTCAGCTTGCGCCGGCCCGGGCCAGCTCGTGCTGCAGCTCCTCGAGCTCGGCGCCGCCGGCCATGAGTTGAGTCAACTCGGACTGGGACAGCTCGTCCTTGGCCCAGTTGCCGAGCGACTGGCCCCGCTGCAGGATCACGAACCGGTCGCCAACGGGGTAGGCGTGGTTGGGGTTGTGGGTGATGAAGATGACGGCGAGACCCTGATCACGGGCCTCGACGATGCGGCGCAGCACCACCCCTGACTGCTTGACACCCAGCGCGGAGGTGGGCTCGTCGAGGATCAGCACCCGGGCGCCGAAGTAGCTGGCCCTGGCGATGGCCACCGACTGGCGCTCGCCGCCTGACAGCGTTCCCACGCTCTGCTCGGTGTCGCGGATGTCGATGCCCATCTTGGCCATCTCGTCCTTGGCGATCATCTTGGCCTTGTCGATGTCGATCTGGCGGACGGGCCACACGCCCTTCTTCGGCTCCTGGCCGAGGAAGAAGTTCCGCCAAACCGACATCAGGGGGACCATGGCCAGATCCTGGTACACGGTGGCGATGCCCGCCGACAGCGCCTCGCGGGGGGAGGCGAACCTCACCTTGGAGCCCTCCAGGAGCAGTTCTCCCTCGTCGTGCTGGTGCACGCCCGCAAGGATCTTGATGAAGGTGGACTTGCCTGCGCCGTTGTCGCCGAGCACGCATGTCACCTCGCCGGGGTTGACAGTCGTGGTGACGCCGGTAAGAGCGATGATGTTGCCATAGAACTTCGACAGGTTTCGAAGCTCGAGGAATTCGCTGCTCATTCCTTTTCCTCCTTTGAACGGGAAAGTCCCTTGGGCACGATGATGGTGATCCCCGTTCGGTCGGGTCTGGTGGCACTCGACTTCACCGGCGCCTTCTCAGCCCGGCCCCGCACGTAGTTGTTGGTGAGCACCGCCACCAGCAGCAAGGCGCCGAGGACCAGGAACCGCCAGTCGCTGTTCCATTGGGCAAAGCCGATGCCCTGGGAGATCATGCCCCAGATCAAGGCTCCGATGCCGGCACCGAGCGCCGATCCGTAGCCGCCGGTCAGCAGGTTGCCGCCCACAACGGCGACGATGATGTAGCGGAACTCGTTGCCGTCACCGACATCGGCCTGCACGGCGGTGAGCCTGAAGGCGATCAGCATCCCGGTGATCCAGGCTGCCCCCGACACCAGCATGAACAGCGTGGTCTTGGTGCGCGCCGCGGGCACGCCCACCGAGCGGGCTGCCTCCTTGTTGCCCCCGACGGCCATGATCCAACTGCCGAACTGCGTGCGCACCAACACCCACGAACCGACGGCCGCGAAGACCACGAACGACAGCACGACCACGCCGTACTGCGTCTGGGGGCAGCGCAGCTCCCCGTCGCTGCCCACCGTGCAGATCTTCTCCAGTTCGGCTCCGGTCACGAACAGCAGCCGGGTGGCGACGCCGAGCATGACCGACCCTATGCCCACCGTCACCAGGGCCCGCCCGACGCCCTCGTCGCGCGTGAGGAGCGTGTGGGCCGCGGTGACGAGGGCGTACACGACGAAAACGGCGATACCCCCTTTGGCTGCCCCGGTGATGAGTGAATAGAGGATCCCGTCGCTATCTGCTAGCTCGAGGACGAAGAAGACCACCGTGGCCACGAATCCGACGACGGCGCACAAGTGCATCCACCGGCCGAACTGAGGGGGCGGAGGCGCCGACGTCCGGGTCGCGCTCAGATGTCGGGCGACCGCCGAAGCGGCCAGCACCAGCGCCACCAGCAGCAACACCGTGAACAACTCGACGCGCAGCTTGCGCGAGGCGGACTCCGCCTGCACGAAGAAAGCGAGAATCGCGATCACCAAGGAGATGCCCAACGAGACGACGACCGACGGCCGCACTCTTGCGGCGGCACTCGACAGCAGCGCAATTCCCAGCAGAGCGAAGCCGCCGAAGAGGATGGCGCGGGCTGCCTGCACCGTCACCAAGAAGCTGATCGACGGAACGGCCACCAGCACGGCCCCGATCGCGGGATAGCCGGGGGTGACCCGCCCCAGCGCCGCAAGTACAGCCAGCACGGCTACCACGCCGATCCCGAGAGCGAACGCGACCCTGCCGAACGAGCCGCCGAAGAAGCCCAGCTGAGAGGAGTTGTCGGCGTTCAGGATGGCTGCCAGGATCATGGCCAAGCCCACTGCAGCCAGTCCGGCGACAAGGTACTGCCACCATCCCGCCGCACGGCCGCTGTCAGAACGGTCGGGACGCTCGTAGCGAGCCAGGCACCAGCCGGCCACGGCCAGGATCACGCCGGCGGCGGTCAGCGCTCCGAATGCCTGGTTCGACGCGCGGCCGTCCAGGCTTGTCAGGCCGACGAAGCCGGCCACCGCGGCCGCGACGCCCCCGAGAGACGCGACGAAGCCCGCGACGTTGACGGTTCTGCGCCGGGCGTAGGTGAGCTCGAACACACCGAACAGCAGGGCCAAGCTGCCGCCGATGAGCAGGCCGGCCCAGACTTCGTCGCGGACCAGCCACAGGCCGGACCATTCGCGAACGTCCCATACGTGGCCGTTGCGGAGCCATTCGGCACCGAAGATGCCGTTCCAGAAGTCGTAGCCCTCAGCCTCGTCGAGGCCCTCCACCAACACCTTGTTGGTGAACAGCTTGGAGAAGCCGAGCTTGGCTCCGATCAGCATGAAGAAGGTGCCGAGGGTGACGATGAAGCTGGGCAGCGACGTCTTCTCCACCAGCGTGCCGTTGAACCAGCCGATGGCCAGCGCGAAGGCCAGCGACAGGGGCACGGCGATATGAAGTCCAAGTCCCGCGCCGTTGATGTCGTTGGCCAGCAGGATGGCGATGATGGCGGTGGCGCCGGTCATGGCTCCCGAGGACAGGTCGAACTCCCCGCCGATCATCAGCAGCGCTACGGGAACGGCCATCAACCCCAGATAGGCCGCAACGTCGAGGAAGTTGGCGGTGCCCCCCACCGTGCCGAAGGGTGCGGACACGAGCCAGAACAGCAGCCACACGCCGACGGCGCCCAGCAGGGCGCCGATCTCCGGCCGGGTCAGCAGCGCCTGTATCGGCCCCCGATGGGCTAGCCGCTCGTCGCCGCCGGCATTGGTGGATTCGGCGGGCTTGTCGGTGGTCGCGTCAGCCATGTGATCCCCCAGCGGCTAGTCGACTTCAGCCCAGCCGCCCGAACGAGTCGGGACGACCGGACAGATTGGATGATCCCACCCAGCACCGGGGCCCGCCGCGGGGACAGGCCCCGTGCTGGGGGAAGTTAGCAGGGGGCGACTGCCGGTCGCCCCCTGCTGCGGATTGATCAGCGTGTGCCCTGAGAGACCAGAGCCTTGACGGCGGAGGCGTTGGCGGTGTCCACGAATCCGGGGCCCGTGAGAATGGGCAGACCGCCGCCGGCGGTGTTCTGGTTGGTGGCCTGCAGGTGCATCAGGATCACCGGCAGGTAACCCTGCAGGTACTGCTGCTGGTCGACGGTGAAGGCCACATCGCCGGCCTCGATGGCGTCGATCAGGTCACCCGACAGGTCGAAGCCGCCGATGACCAGCTCACGGCCGGCCTGATCGCCCGCGGCGAGGGCCCGCAGCGGAAGGTTCGGGCCGACGCCGAGCACGCCGTCGATGGACGGGTCAGCCTGGAGAATGGCCGCGATGCCGTTCTGCTGCTCGTCCGGGTTGGCGTCGAGTCCGACGAACTCGGAGGTCACCTCGCCATCGAAGGTCGCGGCGAGCCCGTCGCAGCGCTCCTCGAGCGCCACGTTGGACTGCTCCTGGCGGGCGCACAGCACATGGGTCGCGCCCAGCGCGTTGAAGCGCTCGCCCGCGCCGTTGCCGGCCACGGTCTCGGTCTGGCCCACGTGGGTGGCCGCACCGAGATCCTTGTAGTTGTTCACACCCGAGTTGAGGGTGTACAGCGGGATGCCCGCGGCCACCACGGATTCAGCCGCAGCGGTCACACCAGCCGGATCGGCCAGCGAGATGGCGATACCCGACGAGCCTGACGCGATGGCGGCCTCAATCTCCTGCGACTGCGCCAGTGCGTCGTTGCTGGAGCCGAAGTACACGACGTCGCAGCCGATGGCGTTGGCCGCGTCGCGCACTGCCACCTCTACAACGGACCAGAACACGCCGGAATCTCCGTGCGTGATCACGTGATAGGTGTTGTCGCAGCCCTGCGTGTCGACGACCTCGTCGGTGGTGGCCGGGGCAGCCTCGCCGTCGTCGTCTGCCGGTGCGGTGGTCTCGGCCGGCGCGGCCGGCGTCGTGGTGTCGTCGCCGTCGTCATCGCCGCACGATGCGGCGACGAGCGTGATGGCGAGCACCACGGCGAACAGCTTCCATAGCTTTTGCATTTGATTATCCCTCCGGGAATTGGTGGTTGTTGTGTGCCAATCCGCTGCCCGCGCGGGCGGGCACCAGACCTCGCAGGAACTCCAGGCTCAGGTCGGCGTTGCGCCTGAGCCGGGCGACCGCCGACACATCGCCCTCGGCGATGGCGGCGTCCTGCTCCAGGACGTACCAAAGGTCTCGTCCTGACTCTTCGAGGCGAGCGACGATCTCAGCGATCGCCACCCCTCCTCGACCTAGCGGCGGGAACAGGCCTCCCTGCACGGCCTGCATCAGGGACAACTCCCCCGCCTTCAAGCGCACCGCGAGGGATGGCTCCAGGTCCTTCAGGTGGACTAGGCCCACGCGGTGCGCGCAACGATCCAACAGTCTCACGACATCGGTCCCGCCGATGGTGACGTGCGCGGTGTCCAGCACGAGGGACACCTCGGAGCCCTCCAGGATCCTTCTCAGCTCGGCGTCCGTCTCGACCAGAGACCCGAAGTGGGAGTGGAAAACCTGCTGCAGGCCGTACTCGGCCGCGATGCGGTCGATGCCAGGCAGCGAGTCGCACAGCACTGACCACCCGGTGTCGCTCAGAGGTGCCTGGCGCCACTCGTCGGTACGGCCGACTGCGCAGGTGACGAAGAACTGGCCTCCGCCACCGGAGATGAGCGTGGCCCAGCGGCGCGCCGCGGCACGCGTCTGCGCGACGCGGCTCGGATCGTGCAGCACGAGGGGCACGAAGCCGCCCAGCAGGCTCAGGCCGCAGCGGTCAAGCGTGCTCCGCAACTCCGCCGGTTCGGTCGGCAGGTAGCCGAGCGCCCCGAGCTCGGTGTGGGTGAAGCCGGCTTCGGCCATCTCGGTGAGCACCCGGTTGACGGGGAGCTGGTATCCCCAGCCAGGAACCTCGCACACGCCCCAGCTGATGGGCGCGGTGGCAACCCGATCGAGAAGCACCGTGCGCGTCGTGGTGCTCACGCGCCGCTCGCTGCTGATCCGCGCAGCCCCAAGAATCTGGATCGTCGTAAAGACATCTGCCCCGTACAGCCCCCGCTCGTCCCCGTCGCCATCTTGAATTAGAGCGCTCTAATGCTATACCCTGCCCGCCGTGACATGTCAAGCCACACACCCGTGGCTGCCATGAACCGCCCGACCATGGCGGACGTGGCCGAGCGGGCCGGCGTGTCGCGCGCCCTCGTGTCGTTGGTGATGAGGAACTCGCCACAGGTATCCGATGAGAAGCGCCGCGCCGTGCTGCGAGCTGCGCGCGAGCTGGGGTACCGGCCCAATCTGATGGCCCGCAACCTCGCCCGGCAGCGCACCCACACAATCGGCGTTCTGGTCGACGACCTGCGCAACCCGTTCTTCGGAGAGGTCGTCGACGGGATCGAGGCGGAGGCCGCCGAGCACGACTTCCGAGTGCTCATCCTCAACGGCCACCGCGATGTCCAGCGCGAGCGCGATGCGATCGAGACCCTCTTGCAGCTGCGCGTAGAGGGAATGGCTCTGGTCGGCGCCCGGCTCGGGGACAAGGATCTGGCCCGGATCGGCGACGCCGCGCCGTGCGTGATGGTGGCCAGCGGTACTGCCAATCCCGGCATCGACACCGTCGCCACGGATGGTCGTCGGGGAGCCGAGCTAGCGGTGGAGCACTTGGCCGCGCTGGGCCACACGCGCATAGTCCATATGGATGGAGGGGCCAACGTGTCCGCTGCGGAGCGCCGTTCCGGCTACAAGTCGGGAATGCGGACCGCGGGCATCGGCGACCTCATCGACGTCCGCCCCGCGGGCGATGACGAGGCCGACGCACTCGCCGTGATCGACGAGCTGCTGGCCGTGGACGATCCACCCACTGCCGTCTTCGCCTTCAACGATCTCCTCGCCGCCGGGGCGCTCAACCGCCTCGACGAGGCCGGCATGGCCGTGCCCCGGGACGTGTCGCTCGTCGGCTTCGACAACACGTTCATTGCCGCCCTGCGTCACTTGTCGCTCACCACTATCAACCAGCCGACGTTGGCCATGGGACGCCTCGTGGTCGACACCCTGCTGCAGCGCCTCTCCGACGGCTCCGGCGAGCCGGTGCGCCACACGCTTCAGCCCGAGCTGGTGGTGCGCTCCACGACGGGGCCGCCGCGGCGACACGGCGCTACCGTCGGCGCCACAGCCATGAAGCGGACCTGACGATGCTCGACCATGTCTTCACCGACGCCATAGGAGCGCTGCGGGACGCGTTCGAGGACGCGCTGCTGGAGCGCCAGGCGGGCGAGGAGCGCTTCCAGACCGACGTACTGGCGGGCGACGTCTCGTGGGAGAACTCCTACGCCCTGCCCGGGGAGGGACAGCCGCCCCGGGTGTGCGCGGACGTCAGCTGCGTTTGGCCCACATGGTCGCAGGCCGCGTACTTGAGCTGGTACGCGGGGGACGGCTACGTCGAGCCGCCCCGCATCGAGATCAAGATCCTGCTGCGGGCCCAGTGCCTGGCCGAGGCGCCCGGGCCCGCGATGGTCCTGAATGTGCTGCCCCCCGCCAGCCCCGATATCGGCAGCGATCACCTCAAACGGGGCGGGCCCAGGGTGGAGTCGCTGTATGCCGAGGATCTCGACGACACCGACGCCACCGAGTACGCCATCGATGTCAGCTACGAGGGGGCCTACGAGCTCGACGAGGCCGGGCTGTCCGACGGCGCGGAGCTCGATAAGCACTTCAACGCGCTGGGCGGATGGATCGCCTCGATGCTGGTGCGCCTCGGAGACCTGGAACTGCGCTACAGGCCGGTCCTAGAGGACTGATCGCGTCCGCAAGAGCGCGGCTCGCGACGAGCGGCTCACAGGCCGCGCTGCACCTCGGGCAGGTCCTCGTAGCCGCCCACGCAGGCGCCCTGGATAGCGGCCAGCACCGGCATGCGGGCCTGCTCCAGCGCGGTGAACGAGCGCTGCAGGTGTAGCAGGTTCAGCCGGAGATTGGCCCGGCGGCGCCCGATCTCACCCGTCTCGCCCTGGAGGCTCGAGTCGTCGGCGAACACCGACAGGTCCATGCCGGCGCAGAAGTGCCGGCCCTCCGCCGACAGCACGATCACCCGGGCCCGTCCCGCGTCGGAGATCTCGTCCACGATGGCGGGCAGCTCCGACCAGAACTCCGGGATCATGGTGTTGAGCTGTTCGCCGCGGCTGAGGCGCACGTGGGCTATGTGATCGGACTCCTCCACCTCGAAGCACGTGTACCCCACGCCCGCAGCGTACCCACGCGTCCCCGTGCCGACAGTGGGTCACTCCTCTAGAGACGACCGGCTCCCGGAAGCCGGAGGGCCCACCGCCGCGACCAGCCGAGCGATCAATGCCTCCCACTCTGCTCGGGGAACACGGCCGCCCTCGGATCTGGTTGAGACGACCAGGTGCATGCCGAGACCCAGGGCCTGGTAGAACGCGACAATGGCGCGGGTGCTCAGATCAGGGTCGATGGATCCCTCGGCCTTGGCCCTGGACACCATCTCCCCCATACGCACCGCCTCCTCCTCCATGGATCGGGAGACGGCGGCGCGGAAGTCATCATCGCGCCTGGCGCTGACGAACGCCTCCAGCATCACGTCGCGAGACCGGGCGTTCGGGGTGTTCATCACACGCGTGCCCAGGGCGACGAGAGTCTCGGGTGCCGGCGCGTCAGCGGCGGCCACCGAGAGGTGCATGAACTGCGGAACGACGTGGCGGACAGCGTCGACGATCAGGTCATGCTTGCCTGGCCAGCGGGCGTAGATGGCTCCGGTGGTGAGGTCGGCGCGGCGGGCAATCTCAGCGACGCGTGCGGCCTCGAACCCGCGCTCCGCGAACACCTCGACAGCCGCATCCAGCAGGCGCTCCGTGACCGCCTGCGACCGGCTGGCTCCCGCCATCGCTCCGGGTGACTCCGAAGGGACGTCGTCGGTGACGTCAATGTCTGTTGCGGCACCACTCATTGCTGCATCGGCCATTGCTGCCCCAGAGTTGATAATAACCGTTATTGTTTGAGGTATCCTATGATTGTTTGGAATTGTAGTATGTAGTGTTGTCGAATCCACCGCTCCGGCGAAGTGAGGCCGCGTGCGGTTCCCGCCGACTTCGTGGCCGAGCGAGACAGGGCGCCTCCAGGGGAGGCGCTGCGGGCTGATCGGCAGTTAGAACCGGGCCGCGAAACGGCGGAGGTTGCGAGTCCACACAGCCCGAAGTGCCGGACGGGCCACGGCCGCACCGAGCGGTCCGCCCATCCACCACCGGAACCGGAGCATCTCAGTCCACTCGAACCGTGTATGGGTTTCGCCGGCGGGTCCCGGGCATCCCGTGAGCCGGAACTGCCCGGTGCCCGAGACCGCCCCGCGGTGACGGATCCCCATGACTTGGCCGTCTCGCCACTCGGTGACCTCCATGCGGTCGATGGTCCGCACCGGGCCGACTCTGGTAGCGCACTCGAAACGCACGCCGACACCCTCGGTCGCCTCGGTGAGGAAGCGAATCGAGCAGGCCTCGCTCATCCAGTCAACGTGGCGGCCGATGTTGCGCAGGTCCTCCCACACCACCGCGGGCGCCGCGGGCACCACCGTCGAAACCCGGATCGTCGCCACTCGCTGAGCCTACGGCCGCGCCCGAACCTGTTCTGCGTCTGAGTTCGACGCGGAGATGGTGCCGCGCATTGAACTAACTCTGGCAGGCTCTGGGGCGAACGTGAGAGGAGTCAGCTGTGAGCGAGAACGGAGCTCGTCGGAGGCCGCGTGTGCTGTCGCCGGAGGCGAAGTGGGAGATCTTCTTGGAGGTGGCTTCTCGGGAGATTACCCAGGCCGAGGCGGCGCGCTGCTTGTGCGCCCCATAGCAGAACCGATGCCGCCGGCGTTGTTCGACTGTCCAGTTGTAGGCGTAGCGGCGCGCCCCGAAGTGCGAGAGCAGCGCAGCCACTTGCTCGTCGGTGGCGTCCATCGCGAACCTGAACGACTGGCAGATCATCCCCGCAGCAGGCTCATACCTTGGCATTTTCAGCCCCCCGAATAGCGGCCGCCGCTCGCGCCCTCGCCCCGCGACGCCCATAGACACGCGCACACAGCGAGGTCAACACCTCCGTCATGTCACGCACCAAGTCGTCCTCAACCTCGGTGTTGTTGACGACAACCACGCAGCGGCCCTGCGCGGCCAGCGCCGACTCAACATACTCAGATCCGAAACGCGCCAGCCTGTCCCGGTGCTCCACGACGATCGTCGCCACCGACGGATCCGACAGCAGGCGCTTGAACTTGGCCCGGTTCCCGTTCAGAGCGGAGCCGACCTCGGTCACCACTCGATCCACGCGGTGTCCGTTCTCAGTCGCCCACCTCGTCACCCTCGCGACCCGCAAATCAAGACTCTCAGCCTGATCGCGAGACGACACCCGCGCATACACCACACAGTCGCCCGACACAGCCGGCTCCGCGTGGACGATGATCGTCCCGGACGGCAACTGCTCGGCAGGAACCGGCAATTGTCGGGCTTCGGTCAAGCGGCGTCCAAAAGCAAGACCCGAACCCGCCACCACCCCTCAGGGCACCGAGGCGGGAACTGGGGACAAGCCCAAGACGACTACGGCACCACCAGATGCTGAAAGGTTCACCCGAAGCGGGAACGCGACGGGGCGGGTCTGCCGTCAAGGACACGCGAACCAAGGGACACCCGAATCAGCGCGGCCCCCTGGAACCCCGAGACGGGGTGCACAAATCAAGGCGTCAACAGACACCTAGATTTCGTGTAACGGCCGAATGGCGCTGCGTCGACTGTGGCGACCGGACGGACCTGCGGGTGTGGAGCATCGTTGTCGCACACCGCGACGAACACCCCGAGGCTTGGAACGCCAAGTGCGTCGGATGTGCTCTCTGGGGAGGCGGCCTGCAAGACAGCGTCTGGCCCGCCTGAGCGGGCCCGCAGAGGGCGCTCAGCGGCCGTTGTGGGCATCAGACGGACTCATCGGAGGCGCCCGAATCGGCGCTCTTTTCGCTGTGGCTGGCGCTGATTCGGCGGGCCCGAAACGTGTCACACCCCCTCCGTAAATTAGGGGCATGAACACAACGACAACCACCGACATCACCAGCCGAGCAGTAGAGCTGCGAGGCACTCTGAGACACGACTCGGATCGCTACTACAAAGGCACCCCGGAGCTCCCCGACGCCGACTACGACGCGCTGCTCCAGGAGCTCGCACAGATCGAAGCCGCCGACCCCGACCTGGTCGACGCCGACTCGCCCACACGCACGGTCGGCGCCGCCCCCGACGAGGCCTTCGCTCCGGTAGCTCACCACCCGCCGATGTTCTCGCTCCACAACGCGTTCAGCTTGCAAGACCTCCATGCCTGGCACAGCCGGACCCTCAAGCGGCTCGACGCGGTGCCGCGGGCCTTCACTGTGGAGCCCAAGTTCGACGGGGTTGCCGTGTCGATCCGCTACGAGCACGGCCGGCTGCTTCGAGCAGCCACAAGAGGCGACGGCAAGACAGGCGAGAACGTCACCCACACAGCGCGAGGCATCAACGATCCGCCCGACCGCCTCCACGGACCGGACATCCCAGCCGTGGTCGAGGTCCGTGGAGAGGTCTACATGCGCCGTTCGGACTTCGACGCTCTGAACGTCGAGCAGCAGGCAGCGGGCAAGAAGGCCTACGTGAACCCCCGCAACGCCGCAGCGGGAGCGCTGCGGTTGAAAGACGCCGCCGAGAGCGCCAACCGCGGCCTGTCGCTGTGGTGCTACCAGCTCGCTCTGACCGAGGGCCCGCACATCGAGTTCGCCTCTCGCCACGAGACCCTGCAATGGCTCGCCGGTGTCGGCTTGCCCGTGGACGAACTCGTCGCTCGATGCGACACTCTCGAAGCGGTCGAGACCCACATCAGCGGCTTCGAGTCGGCCCGCGGCGCGCTGGACTACGACTGCGACGGGATGGTCGTCAAAGTCGATTCGCTGGCTGTCGAGACAGCCCTTGGAGAGGGTTCCAAGGCACCCCGGTGGGCTATCGCCTTCAAGTTTCCCCCGGAGGAACGCGCCACCAAGCTCATCGACATCGAAGTCTCGATCGGCCCTGGCGGACAAGCGACGCCCTGGGCCCGGCTGGAGCCGGTGTTCGTCGGCGGGGCCACCGTGGCAGCGGCCACCCTGCACAACCAGGACCAAGTGGCGGCCAAGGACGTCCGCCCAGGCGACACCGTCATCGTGCGCAGAGCCGGCGAGGTGATCCCCGAGGTCCTCGGAGCGGTGATCGCGGACCGGCCCGCCGATTCGCAGCCGTGGATCTTCCCGTCTCAGTGCCCGGAGTGCAGTTCGACGCTGGAACGCAAAGACGGCGCCGCGTCCACTCTCTGCGGGAACTTCCACTGCCCGGCACAACAGCGGGGCCGCATCTCGCATTTCGCCAGCCGCCACGCCATGGATATCGAACACCTCGGCGAGAAGAAGGTCGCCCAGCTAGTAGCAGAGGGGCTCGTGAACGACGTCGCGGACCTCTACACCCTCGACTTCGACGCTGTGGAGAACCTCGACGGGCACGGCGCCACCGGTGTCGAGAATCTCCGCCGGTCGCTGGAGAACAGCAAGAACCGTCCGATCGCCCGGCTGCTGTTCGCCGTCAACATCCCCGACATCGGCCGCGGGCACTCCGACCGGCTCGCAGCAGCCTTGCCGAGCATCGACGCGATCATGGCCGCCACACCCGAAGAGATCAGCGAGGTAGACAAGTTCGGAGAGATCACCGCCGCGTCTGTCCATCGGTGGTTCCGAGACGCCGACAATCTCGACCTGATCAACCGGCTACGAGCTGCCGGTGTGCGGATGGAGGACGAACCGCCCGAGGCGAACGATGCGCCTCAGACCCTGGCGGGGATGGCGCTGGTCGTCACGGGCACTCTCGACAACTACGACCGCGACGGCGCCAAGACAGTGATCGTCCAGCACGGCGGCAAGGCTGCCAGCAGTGTCGCCACACGCACGACCGCTCTCGTGGTCGGCGCGAAGCCCGGCAACTCCAAGGTGACCAAGGCGGAAGCTCTCGGGGTGCCCGTCTGGGACGAGGCCACGTTCCTGTCGGTTCTCAGCGGTGCCGCCACGGGCGACGTGAACGGTCCCATCGCTCCCACGCCCTGATCCTGCGCCAAGCGGGTCCTCGACAACGCCGAGGCCAAGGCGATCTTCACCGCCATGGGCGCCGGCACGGGCAAGGCCTTCGACGCCAAGGCCGCCCGGTATGGCCGGATCGTGATCCTCTGTGATGCCGACGTCGACGGCAGCCACATCCGGTGCCTGCTGCTTACCCTCATCTACAAGTACATGACGGGCATGCTCATTCAGGGCCGAGTCTTCTCGGCCCAGCCTCCGCTGTTTACGACGAGAGTGGGGGACCGGAACTACCGGGCCTACTCCGACGAGGAGCGCGACCAGATCACCGACGAGCTGTGCCGGGGCAAGCGCAAGCGCGAGAACATCAAGTGGCAGCGCTTCAAGGGCCTGGGGGAGATGAACGTCGACGAGCTGAGGCACTGCGCTCTGGACCCGGCCACCCGCACCTTGCGGCGCCTCACGATGGCCGAGGCCGAGCAGGCAGAGGCCGCCACGGAGATGTTCGAGATCCTCATGGGCAGCGACGTGGCCCAAAGACGCAACTACGTCATCGAGAACTCGGTGCTGGTCGACGCCGAGACCCTCGACATCTGAAACCGAGGAGCAGTCATCCGTGTCACCCATGCCCACCTTTCACATCAAGACCCGTCGCAACTGCAAGGGCAAGGATCCCTGCACCTGTTCGATCGGCCACAACCACGCCTTCAGCTGCTGCAACGCCGGCCGCATCACTCTCGGCCCGGTGGACGGCTACGCGCCGCCAGGCGACGAGTAGCGAATCCCCTGGAGCGGTCTGACTCTGAGCGATGGCTGACCTCTCCCCCGCCCACGAGCCGGAGAAATCGGCGCTCTTTGGCGGGGACACCAAATCGAAGGGGAGCACCTCACCCCATTCCGTAACACTGCCTATTGGGGTATACTTACGCTATGAGGGTTGTGGGGGTGGTAGAAGCTGCTCGACGTCTCGGGGTCACACCGCGCCGCGTCCGCCAGATGATCTCCGATCGGCAGCTGCCCGCGCGCCGCGTGGGCAGGGTCTGGGCGATCGACGAACGCGATCTGCGCACAGCCGGCCGACGGCCGGCGCACCGCCCGTGGAAACCGGCGTCGGCGTGGGCTGTGCTCGCTGCCGCCGAGGGCGCAGAGCCGCCGTCGCTGTCCGCCTCCGAGCGTCACCGCGCCCGAAAACGGCTCCAGGCGGGCCTGCCCAACCTCGTTTCTCTCCTAGCCGAACGCGCCCATCGCCGCACGTTCTACGCCCACCCGTCAGACGTGGAGCGGATCCTCGCCGTCGCCGGTGTCGTGCGTACCGCCGCGAGCGCCGCTGAAGAGCACAACATCGACCTGGTGGGCCCGGGCCCGGCCGAGGCCTACGTGTCGGAGTCGCTGCTGGGTCAGATAGCGGCTAGCTGCCCTCTTGAAGAACGCTCCGAAAGACCCAACCTGGTGCTGCGCGTCGTGGAGGACGCCCCCTGGCCGTTCTCTGATGGCGCGGTCGTGGCACCCGCACCGGTCGCGGCGGTTGACCTGCTCGAATCCGGCGACGACAGGGCCCGCCGCGCCGCGATGAAGCTGCTGGAGTCGCTGTGAACGAGCGGCCGATCCTCGACCGTCCGGCGGTGCGGCTACCCGCCTTCGCTGGCAGCAGCGACATCTGGGCGACGTTGATCGAGTTGTCCGCCGGCGGCCATCCGGAGTGGACGCTCGTCGGCGGACAGATGGTGATGCTGCACGCCGCGGAACACTCGGTGCCTCCGTTGCGGGTCTCCCGTGACATTGATGTTGTGGTGAACGCGCGAGTCGTCACAGCAGCGCTGCGTGGATTCGTCTCCGGCATCACAAAGAGTGGGTTCCAGCTCGCGGGGGCGTCTCCTGACGGCGTCGCGCATCGCTACACCCGCGGCGGGGCCAGCATCGACGTTCTAGCTCCCGAAGGGCTGGGGCCGCGCACCGATCTGACCACCACCCCACCCGGCCGGACCATTCAGGCACCCGGCGGAACACAGGCGCTCGCTCGCACCGAACTGGTCCCCGTGGAGCATGCCGGGCAGCGTGGTCTGATCCCCCGCCCCTCTCTGCTCGGCGCGGTTGTCATGAAGGCCGCCGCGGCCGCTGTCGACGACGCGCCGCAGGCTCACCAGCAGGACCTTGCCCTGCTGCTGAGCCTTGTGCCCGACCCAGGCGCGATGGCAGCGGAGATGACGCGGACGGACCGGGTCCGTCTGCGCGGCGTCGCTATTGGCGAGCCGAGCCACGCTGTTTGGGAGTTGCTGCCCCCTGAGGCAGCCGACCGGGCCCGGCTCGCCTACCGTTCTCTGTCGAGCCCGCCGGCGCTGCGGACCCAGCCGCGGCGGTCGCTGCGACCGGATCGGCCGGCTGGGCTCTCCGCGGGCGGGAAGCAGACCAGCGCAAGGCACGAGGCTGTGGTGTGCGGGGAGCGGCTGGGTCCGCAGCGTTCATGCCGGCGGAAGCTGTCCACCAAGCCGTGCCCGGCGCATCCAAACAGCCCGGGCAGCATCACGATCAAACGCAAGCGGCGACGGTGAGCACTCGACGCGTTCGGGGATCGGGACGGCGGTCAAGGCTGGCGTAGAGCGCAGCGCCGGTTCCCGCCGCAGAGGAGGACAGCGGCGCGAGCGGATGGCTTGGCAGGAGCGAAGCTGCGGCTCGAATCGCCGAGGCCGGCTACGAAATATGGAACGACACAGGATGATGCCCCAAGGCACGGGACGCTAGGCCAGCCCCTAACGTCACACATCGTCACACACTGTCTCGGTAGGCTCTGGGCCATGACCAGACGCGAAGGCACCGACCGGTGACCTGTCATGAGCCGGCCACGATGGCGAGGCTCGAAGCCCGCCCAACGAGCGAAGCTCCGGCGAGCGCAGATCAACCGCTGCGGCATCTGCACTCGTGAGCTGAACGGCACCGTCGAGGTCGACCACATCGTCCCGCGCTCAGCTGGAGGGCCCGACACCCGCCACAACCTCCATCTGGTCCACCTCTGCTGCAACCGCCGCAAGAACGTCTCCCCCCTCGCCGCCGTCCGCGCTCAGTTCACCCTGTTCTGATGGCGCCCGGCAGGCGATAGTGCGCAGCGGCGGTCGTCTGCGCATGGGCGGCGTCGGGGCGGGTCACACCAGCCGCCGTGCCTGTGAAGCGCCCCCAGCAGCCAAGAACACCCCCGTCACGGTCAGTCAATCACATGCACGACTCGCACCCGCACCGCCCACGGATGCGCTGTCAGCCAATGCTCACGCGCCCACGCGTCCAGCTCGGCCCGGTCGGTCACCCGGTAGGCGGTGTAGCAGTCGGAAAGCGCGCAGGACACGACCTTCGGCGAGGCCCGGGCGCCCCGACTAGTTGTTCGCTGGTCCTGGGCCCTTGGCCTTGTGCCGGTGGACCGCCTCTGGCTGTTCTCGTGGGATCTGGCGGCTAGCCGAGCCCCGACGATCCAGGCGACGGCCGCGCACTTCAGGACGAGCCCGGGTCCGCCGAGCTGTATGCCGGTGAGCCAGCGCAGAGCGACGAGAACAGTGCCGACACAGAAGGCAGCCCCAGCTCCGACAGCACCTGGGATGGGGACATCGGTGGCAACCCGGTCCCGCCGTGGCGGGTCGGGCCGCGGCGGCGAATCCCCAGCGTCGCGGTCCATGTCCCCATCCTGGCGCACACGGCGTGCACGTCGGGCCGCGTAGCTTCGGCGTCATGCCCCCAAACCCGCACACCGGCCCGGCGCCGTGGTCCAAGTACGGCTACGGCGACGCCCACATGGCTCGGCTCGACAACGGCTGGCAGATGTTCGTCATCAAGGCCGAGGGCCTGTGGCGGTGGAACGTGAACGCTCCCGGCGGTGGCGGCCACCGGTCCGGTGCTGAGATCACCGAACGGATCCGTCGCAAGCAGGCCGAGCAGCGCGACGGGACGCTCCAGCGGGGCAAGACGCTTCGCGACGCGAAGAAGGCTGCCGAGGCGGCCGCCCGACGCTGCGGCGTCATCACATGAACGGCTCGCCGGCAGCGGCCTCCACAGCCGACAACGTCCCGGCCGGCCGCCGGGACGTCCCGCCGGCCTGGGCATGTCCCAGGGGCCCTGTAGCGTCGCCTCCATGAGCAGATGGTGGTCGTCGGACCAGCACTTCGGGCACACCAACATCATCCGCTACTGCGGTCGCCCGTTCACCGACACGGATGCGATGGCCGCAGCGATGGTGGACCGCTGGAACGACGTCGTCGCCGACAGCGACGAGGTGTGGATGCTCGGCGACCTGGTGATGAACCAGCTCCCCGTCAACCTCGCCGCGCATGTGGCACGGCTCAAGGGCCGCAAGGTCCTCGTGCCCGGCAACCACGACGCATGCTGGCAAGGTCATCGCAAAGGCCCCCGCCAGGTTCCCGCGTACTACGAGGTCGGCGGTGTCGCCCACATCGTCGACGACCCCTCCCCCGTCGTGATCGCCGGCCAGCAACTGCGGATCAGCCACTTCCCGTACCTGATCGACACACACCACGACCTCAGGTACGTCGAGCACCGCCCCGACGACGACGGCGGCTGGCTGTTGCATGGCCACGTCCACGAGAAGTGGCGCCAGAACGGTCGCCAGATCAACGTCGGGGTCGACGCCTGGGACTTCGCTCCGGTCAGCGACGACACCATCAGCGAGACGATTCACGCCGGCCCGGCGCACATCGACTGTCCGGTCTACACGCTCGCCGCGTAGAGAAACTCTGCCCTTCAAGGCGGGGGAAGTGATCGGCGTCTACCCAAGTCGCTCTTCGATGGCGTCGATGCGCCTGGTGACCTCCCGCTGCCGGCAGTCGGCGCACAACAGCGGCCCGTCGACGCTTGCTCTCATCTGAATGCCTACCCAGTCGCGGCCGCAGTGCGGGCACACGATCTTGACCTGGTGGCATCGCCGGCACTCCTCAGCGCCGGCCTCCGCGTCGGCGTCGCGGTGCTTCCACGGCTCCCAGTCGTGCGCGCAGTCCGTCACGTTTCGACAATACGCCGGGTGTGCACGTTGGCGCGGATCGTGTATTGTGTGCTCAGCGGAGAGGACCGACGTATTCGGTTCCGTGAGTTCTGCTCCTCTGCTGCAATCGCAGAACCGTGCCCCGCTTCGGCGGGGCACGGACGCGTAGGAGGAACTTTGTACCTGTGCTTCGTAGATGAGTCCGGGACACACGGGACGAGCCCGGTGCTCGTCGTGGGGGCATCGTCATCCATGAGGAGGACGCGTGGCACCTGCAGCAGCGCCTGGATTCGTTCCTGTTCCACAAGCTGAACGCTCTCGGGCATGACCACAGCGAGTTCGAGCTTCACGGATCCGAGATCTGGCGCGGCGGCAAGCAGTGGGCCAAGGTCGAGCCAGACGACCGCCGCCGGATCCTCCACAGTGCCTTTGGAGCGGTAGCGGGCTACACCCCTATCAACCCCGAGCTGCCGTGGCGGCTCATCGGAGCCGTGATGGAGCGCGACCCTGCCCGCCGGAAGCTCCGCGCCTACGAGCTCGTGACCAAGAAGTTCGACGACTTCGTGTACCGGATCAGCAGCAGAGGCCTCCAGCAGCGAGGACTGATCATCCACGACCACAGCGGCATCGAGGGCACCCTGCAGAACTGGACCACCCAATGGCGCGAGGCCAGCAGCTCGCTCGGTCAACTGAGGAACCTCGCCGAGGTGCCGCTGTTCGCTGATTCGCGCGCCACCAGAGCGCTGCGGGCGGCCGACCTCGTTGCCTATGCCCTGTTCAGGTACTACTCCCGGCCGGGCGGCACGCGAGACGAGCGGTACATGCGCCACCTCTGGCGGCAATTCGACGCAGAAGATGGGCGGATGCACGGCCTGATCCACGACTGCTCGTACCACTACAGGTGCCGATGCCCCGCATGCGCAAGCCGCCGATGAGTTGGGCCAAGCTGCAACGCGTGGAGATCGTTCCACAGGAAGGAAGTTCGATCCATGTCCAACGGTGGCGGACCCTCGATCGCCGGACTCATCCTCACCGAGGCCCGTGAACTGCGCCGCAAGCAAGACGAGCGTCTGCGCGGCCTGCAGGCCCTGTCGCGCAGCATCCTTGCCGGGTTCCTCTCAGCAGGGCTCATAGCGCTCGCAGCGCAGCCCGCCGATGCCCCAATCAGTCACGAGTTCGGCCTCTTGGTCACTTACACCGCCGTGGGCCTCGTGGTCATGACACTGCTCGTCGAACTCTCAGCTAGTCGCTGGAGAGAAGGCACCGACGTTGAGGCCCTCGACTACTTCTCTAACGAAGCCACAAGCGTCGAGGGCTTCGAGTTGTCTCTTGCGCTTACCCACGAAGGACATCGGAAACACAACGAGAAGTCTCTGACTAGAACCAAACGCCTGATCGCGCTTCAGGTCTATGCCACCTTCGGCGGCGGCACCCTTCTCCTAGCCTTGCTTCTCGGGGTAACGTGACTGCATGGGAAAAACCAATGCTGCCAGCACCGGCCCAGAGCGGCCCGAGGGCCCACGGCCGAAGGACCTCCCGAGCGTCACCGTGAGTCGAGGCCTCATTGGCATCCCCGAGGTCCTCAAGTTCTGGCGCTGGAACAAGACGGCCCCCGCCTCATAACCACCCCCGGCGGAGCCCCTCCAAGGCCGCCCGACCGTTAGGGCGTGAGGCCGAACACCTACAGCGCCTCGGGGCCTTCGAGAATGGCGGTGGCCGCGTCGAACGCAGTTTGCTCATCGGGGCCTGCTGATCTGGCAGCCTCGACAGCTTCGACAAAGAGGGGGTGGTCGATGTCCACGTCGAAGGCCGGCTTGCCCCACAGGCCCGCCTGACGCATCGCGAGGCAGGCGAGCGTGTCGGTGTCGGCCTCAGGATGGGTGTCGGTGGGTGACTCGAAGACGAGGCGGCCGCCTGGCTTGAGCAGCTCCTCGAGCGCAGAGGGGCTCATCTGCGCCGGGGCGAGGGCGGCGGATCGGCGGTCTTCGTCGGTCATGTCGCTCAACGTACCCCCAGCACAGGCCGCTGGCCTGCGGGGGCGGAGGACGTCCGCTAGCGGCCCCGGATTCTGCTCGCTGGGGTCGACGCAGCAGTCTTGGGTTGCTGGTCGCCGACCCAAGACTGTGTGTGTTAGTCTAGGGTTTGGTCTAGTGGACGCAAGGAGGTTGCTGACATGGCCCGATGGCCAGCGGCGCGCCGCAGGCAGGTGACGGCGCGCAATGAGCTGTGGCGCAACTGGGACGAGGAATCAACCCCGACGATCGACGTGACCCAGACCGTCCCGGCGCTGATCGCCCGCCGGGCAGTGCCCGCTGTAGACGAAGCCGCCGCTGGGCGGCTGGCCGAGGCGGCCACGGCAGTGACGGCGCTGAACGATACCGCCGGGGCGGGGGCGGGATCGCTGGGGCATCTCGGCGCAGTGCTGATCCGCGCCGATGCTGTCGCGTCATCGTCGATAGAGCACATCACGGCCCCCTCTGCCGAGCTCGCCGCCCGTCTCGCCGACCTCGACGACGACACCGACACGGCCCGCTACCCGGCCGGGACCGAGTTGGTCGCGGCAAGCGTGACCACCGCCCTCGCCGCGCGCTCCAGCCGGTCCGAGGTGTCCGCTGGATGGTTCCATCGACTGCACCGCTCTCTGCTCGCCGCTGACCGGGACATCGAGCGGCGTCATCTGGGGGCGTGGCGCGACTGCCCGGTGTGGATCGGCGAAGACCGCTCCACCGCCGGCTTTGAGGGGCCTCCATATCGGCAGGTGCCCCACCTGATGGACGATCTCATTGGGTTCGCGGCCCGCCGCGACGTGCACCCGGTGCTGCATGCAGCAATAGCACACGCCCAGTTCGAGACGATCCACCCCTACGTCGACGGCAACGGCAGAATCGGACGGTTGCTGATCCACAGGCTGCTGCCCGCAGGCGCGGCACCCGTGCCGGTAGCGCTAGGGCTGCTCAACAACCCGGACCGCTACGTCGCCGGGCTACGCCACTACGCCGCCGGCGACCTCGACACCTGGATCGGCACGTTCGCCGACGCGATCGTGCTGGGAGCCTCAGCAGCCCAGCAGATCGTCGTTCGCGTCGACCAACTCCGCGTCGACTACCGGCGCCGGGTCCGGACCCGGCGCGGGTCGGCTGTCCCCGCAGTCATCGACTCGCTGTTCAGCTCACCAGCTCTGACGACCCGCTCGATCGAGGATCGTTTCGGGGTGACCGAGGCACGCGCTCAACAGATCCTCCATCAGCTTGCAGACGCCGAGATCCTGCAACGCAGCGAAATGCGGGCGGGCGGGCGCAGCGTGTGGATCGCTCCAGACGTCATCGACGCAGTGGACACGATCCATGCTGCCGCGCGGCGCCGCTCCATCGCCGTCGGCCGCGTCCACCCCCGCCCCGGCCCCCCGGCGGGCAAAGCCCACTCAGGTGGACTCCGGCCGCCAGCAATCGCCGCGCCACCAGCGCCGGCGGGCCTGTGCCTAGCGCCACGCAAACACGGCGGCCGCTGCCAGAACCCGAAACCACCAAGAGGGCAATGCTGCGCGGCCGGCCATCAGCACTGAACAGCCCAGCCCCTCAGAGGATGTCGGCTAGCTGCACCCGGCTTCGGTCGCTACAGCCTTCCACGCAGCTCTCACCGCACGGTCATAAGACGGCCGAGTGGCTTCCAGCGCTGACCGGGCTTCAGCCAGCACAGATTCAGCCGCGCGCCAGGCCTCCTCGGCTTGGTCGATGGCGGCCTGGGCTTCAGCAACAGCCGCTTCGCTTCGCTCCACCGCAGCACGAGCTTCGATCACATGAGCGTCGGCCTCGATGTCGGTCACTGCTCTCGATGCGGCATCTGTTCGGACGTCGGCAGCTTCGGCCAGCGCGGCGCTCTCAAGGAGATCGAGGGCGACGTGGTAGGCGTCCCACGCGATCAGGTCGGTGCCGGGATGGAATCTGCCCCGCTGCCCTGCGCGCGCTGCGGCGATCCTGTCGCGGGCAGCGACGAAGGCCCGATGGGCGCTGCCGCCGACGGCCCAGTGGGCGTCTTCAGCCTCTGAGGCGGCAACAGACTCCGACGAGGGAACCGAATCCGCCACAGCAGAGCGCACCGCTCGAGCAGCGGCCCGGTACGCGAGATCGTCGTAGGCCGGCTGTCGGTCAAAGACGAGCCCAGCGCCCCGGTCGAGCTCCTCCTCATATAGGCGATAGAAGTCGCCAAGATCGAGTCTGCGCAACCAGTCCGCATCCTCGGCCAGCGGCCACGCCGCGACCCATGCGGACATGGCCGCTTCGTGCGCTGCGGTGATGTTGGTCATAAACCTTGCGCGCTCGGCCAACTCATCGAGCCTCACAACCAGTGCAGCCTGAGCTGCATACGCGGCGTCGCGGGCAGCCATGTCAGCTATCCATCCCGCAGCACCCTGTGCGACGGAAGCATGACGGATGTCGAGGTTGTCTTCCGCTTCGTTGTAGGCGGCCTCTCTCGCCGCCTGGAAAGCAACATCTGCGCGATTGTCGTCGGCATCGCCCACGACGACACTGATCGACGCGATCGCTTCCACCACGGCGGCCTGCACCTCGGCCTCGGCTCGAGCGGCCGCCGCGGCCGCCTCTGCATCAGCGTAAGCGGCCGCCTCAGCTTCGGTTTCAGCTGTCGCGGCCGCGGCAGCCGCCTCCCACGCCGCTCGAGCTCGCTGGGGGCCTCCTCGACCAGAATCCTCGCTTCGGTCACAGCTCTCTCCGCGGCAACAATCCGAGCCTCAGCAGTGACACGGCCCGTGCCAGCCTCTCCTAACGCGGCGGCCAGAGCGGGGCAACAGGACGCTCGGCCGACTCCTGCGCCTCGCCCGACTCTTGAGCGCCCGTGGTCTCCTGCAACTGCCCGAGCTCCTGCGCTCCCCCGCCATTCTCATCGGAGGCCGGCTCCTCGCCGCCCCCGCAGCTGCTCGCTGCGACCAGCACAGCCAGCAGGATCGCCGGTGCACGACAAAGACGGTGCCGGATGCACATGGCGGCGAACTTACGCCATGTCACATGGGCTGGCAAGAGGCGTGACACTCCGAACCGCCAAGGGGCCCCCGGAGTTCTTCGCACTGTTTCAAAGACGCGGCGACCCGATCGGCTACACCTAGAGCATCGCACCGGCCCACACCCCGACGAAGCCGAATCCCCCACGGAGTCCGCCCACCCCCGACAACCACCCAGCCCCGGACAAATCCACCGCGTTTTCCCCCGAAAAGACCAGCGCCCTATTTCGCGACTCTGCTACCCATGGGGATGGACCCACCGAGAAGGATCCACCGAACACATGGCCAACGGCCCAACGACGCAACCACACACGCTGATGCTCAGCGAGGTCCGCGACCAGAACAACAAGCTGTACCAGCAGCTCCGCAGCCTCATCGCCCTATCGCGCAGCCTCGTCGCGGGTGCCGTCTCAGCTGCGCTGTTCGCCTTCCTCAGCTGGCCCGACGACATACCGATCAACGACGACTTCGCCAGACTCGCCCTCTACATCATGGCGCTGCTCGTGCTGCTGGGGATGCTCGTCGAGGCTGGCGGCAGCCGCTGGGTTCAGACCGACATCAACGACCTTCTCCAGCGCCACTCCCAGGTCACCCCCCTGCCCCCAACCCAAGCCGCGACCCTGCTCGAACTGGCCCTCTTTTTGACGCTCAGCTCCAACCTTGAGCAGAACAAACGCCTAGTCCGCTCCATCAAGAGACGCGTCGCGACCCAGACCTACGCCACCATCGGCGCCGGTCTGCTGCTCTTCGCTGTACTGCTCGGCGTCTTGGAGGTAACGTGAGTGCATGGGCAGCGAAACCCTTGAAGCCCCCGCCGGTGACGACCACGAGAGCATCCCCGAAGTCGAGCCCATAAAGAGCGCCGTCGTCAGCCAGGGCCTCATCAGCTTCCCCGACGTAATCGCCCTCTGGCGCCGTTGGCGACACCCCAAACCTGCCTGAACTCGACGCCCTCGGGGCAGCGCTGGCAACAAAGTGAAAGTGAGCGCATGGGCGACGCCCAAGCACCCGACAGCAGTCACAACGGGCTCAACGGGCCCAGCAAGTACCCGAGCATCACCACCCACCGGGGAGCGTTGCCTGAGTCCTGGTTCCCCAAGTGGCTGCTGCGCTGGCTGCAACGCAGGCATCCCAAGCCGGCCTGACCCCTCACCGGCGCACAGTGTCGGACTTAGCCCCGGCGCGGAGGCCCGCCACATCGCGGCCTGAGTGATCCCAGCGACCGCGCGAACCGCTGCGAGGTCTGCAGGTCCGCCCAGCGCTATCCGTCACGCATCCGCGCGGTCCGGTGAGATGTCCTTCGTCGGCGGCGCGCTGGCACCTCCAAATGGGCCCGCCAGCACAACTGGCGACAGACCATCCATTCCGACGGGCGCTGCGCTACCGAGTCGACGGGCTGCGGGCTACCGCACCGCCGCCAAGACCCCGAGCGGGCGCGGTGCGGCGTCGTTATGCGCGACGTGATTTCTCGCGTGTAATCGCGCCCCAGACGATCGCTCGATCGGGATCGGTGGCTGCCGCGTTGTCAGCGAGGCCAGCGAGCCGATCCTCGGGGATCGTTCGACCGGCTGTGATCTCAGCGAAGATCTGATGAATGCTGACGAGGTCGGCCAGTTGATGATTTCCTTGGTCGCGTAGACGGCGTGCGCAGTCTTCGTACTTCGCAACGCCGCTGTCGAGGTTGCCGCGGACCGCTTCAATGAGTCCCGCCGTCGCCAGAGCCGGTTCGCATTCTGAGGGGTCGGGGAGCACGCGTGCGGCTTCGTCGGGCTTGGCGTCCATGGCGAGAGCGAAGGCAACGTTGTTGCGCAGGGCATCGTCATGGATGCCGCGTCTGAGCCCCGCCCGTCCCACTTGAGCCGCCTGCCGGTAGTCGCCGGCGTGCAGAGACAGCACGTAGGTGGCGGTGACGTGTGCATCAGCCGAGAACGGTTCGTGGTGTGTCCACGCCACAGCCGCTTCGACGCATCGGTCGAACTCCAGACGCAGGAACGCCACCTTGCTCTCAACGCACAACAGCGCTGTGGTGTCGTGGTGCTTGCGCAGCTCGCTGTAGGCCGCCTCCAGCGTCGGCAGATCCTTAGTCGTCCGTGCTGTGGCAGCGAGCGCTCGGGCGATCCCCTTACTGCGATAGTCGCATCGGCGCAGCGCCGCAGCCGCGGCACCAAACACCTCGCTGCGGGCCATCGGCGGGCTGTCCAGCAACAAGATGTCGAGTCCGAGTTCCTCCTTTCGGGCCGCTGATGCGTTACGGGCCGCCCGCGACGCCTTCGCCCTTCTGAGCCGACGCAGCGCCCCGGCGGTGTCTCCGCCGACGTTGAGCGCCGCCGCCGCGGCACGCTCCAGACCGATGTCGAGGGGGTGGTAGCCGATCAGACGGTCGACGGTCGCGACGGCGTCGGGGGCTCTGTCTTGTGAGATCAGCAAAGCGGCTAGGTTCAGCCCGGCTGAGCGATCAGTTGGGTCCAGTGCCGCCGCGGCTGTCATGGCGCGCGTGGCCTTGCCGATGGAGCCCACGGCTGCATACGCGAATCCAAGGGCGCCCAAAGCGTCGGGAGCGTCGGGTACGTCCCTCAGCGCCTCTCGCAGCACCCGAATGGCGTCGTGGTAACGGCCCACCTGCACAAACAGGGCCCCCTTGAGAGCCAACGCTGCCTGGGTGCCGCTCTGGGACAGAAGCTCCAGCGCCTCGTGGGGATCTCCTTGGTGCGCGGCTATGCGCGCCGCCAGCACCGCGGCTGCGCTTCTGGAGCCGACTTCGGTGGCGCCTGCTGCGAGCAGCTTGTGCAGCGCCTCCCGCGCGGAGGCGATCTCGCCAAGCGCCACAAGGATCTGTGCCACGACCATCAGCGCCGGAGCGTCGACGGTGTCGTGACCTAGGACTCGCCGAGCAGCCTCGAGGGCGCTGATCCGATGCCCGAAGCTGAACTCGCTGCTCGCCAGCCTCGCCTGAGCGGTTGGCGAACCGGGATGGGCACGGGCGAGAGCCCGTGCCTGCAGCAGATCCCCGTCGACATGTTCGACGGTGCTGTCCGCCGGCGCGGCCGGCTCTGATGCCGGCTGTTCCTGACTCGCTGGCACCCCGACACGGCCAGCGCGCAGCCCGAAACCTTCGACGGGTCGTTCGTTCAGGATCATCGTCATACGCGTCACCTTCTACTAGCGGCTGATTTCACGGCACGGCTGTGTTCGAGGTTCTTGATGATGATGTCCACGCGCCTGATCGCCCACAACAGCCCCCAGGCCGGGGTGTTGCGCTCGACGCGGAAACGGCGTCCCCTGCGGACCGGTACGGGATGGCACATCTGGCGCACCAGATCCACGACGAGACGCCGGATCTCCGGCGGTGCCTCATCGGCCAGCAACCCCAACACAGCCTCGTGAATCTCGACCATGTGACGTGCCGCTGCTCCGAAGCCGGCCTCGCGGTCTTGTGGGCTCATGTTGCCCACGTCTCTGATGTGGGAATCCCAGTAGGGCAGCGTCATCGACGTGATCGACTGCCCGGTCGCGATCTCATACAGCACCGACCCCAGCAGGTACATGTCAGCCCGTCTGAACGCTACGTAATCGGTGCCTCCCAAAAGCCACAGATGCTCTGGCGGGGCGTGGCTGCGATCGCCTCGGCCCGCCGCGTAGGCGCTCACATCCAACCGGGGCGGACGGGAAAGGTCGCGGCTACGTCCCAGATCAGAGACCTTGGCGGTGGGCCTTCGAGTCCCGGTGCCGAACAGCAAGACATTGGACGCCTTCAAGTCTCGGTGCACCATCGCTTTGACATGCATCTGATGGACCCCAACCACAACATCGCGAAAGAGCCGCAGCTTGTCTGACCAATCGACCTCGTGGCGCAGCAGCAGCAACTCGCTCAGCGCTGCATCGGCCAGCTCCATCACATGGAAGCGGACCGTCAACGGCAACGGGGTCTCATGGACGGTGACAGTGATGGTGGAGCTGCCCGAGTCCAGGAGACCGACCACGTTGCGGCTCTTGCTCAGGGCTTCGAGCAACTCCCCCTCGTGGTCGAACTCGACTGGCGATTCTGGATGCGTAGCGGCAGCGCTCGGCTGCAGCAGCTTCACCGCGACCAGCGCCCCGGATCGCTGGTCGACGGCCTTGAACACATGCGAGAAGCCACCATCGGCGAGATGGCTGACGAGCCGGTAACGCCCGGCGAGAGTCTGATCGAGATAGGCGTCAGCAACGCCGGCCATGCCTGGCCCTGATCTCAGCCAGCAACTCGGGATGCTGCCTGAGAATCTCCACCACATCAGCCGGAACCTGCCCAGCCGACAAAGCAACAGTGTCGCTGTCGAGCCCATAAAGGCTCTCAGCACGCTCGCACAGACCCGGCGACGGCGACCGTTCTCCCGTCTCGACCCGGGACAAGTACGACGGATCGACCCCTAACTCCTTCGCCGCGCCGCGCAGCGACCGTCCGTTGGCCTCACGGGCCTTGCGCAAGACATCGGCCACCCGGCCAGCGCTTCCCATGAGCGCACCCTACAGAGTGTTGACCACGCTGGCAACACCCCTCCCGCGAAGCCGACTGAGACCACGGGCCCGTGTTGTCCGGTGGGCGTAGTTAGGGTTTGCCATGACTAACCAGCGAACCGCGGCTGCCCGCCCCGGTGTGCGACCGTTCGGCCCGCTGGGACTCGAAGACCCACCAGGAGACGGATCATGCTCTCACAGAGCCACCATCTCGCACGCACCACCGCTGCCGCCACTGCCGCGCGTTCTATCGCGCCAGGCCGCGGCCGCCGTCGCGTCCGCCCCCGTGTAGCAGCTGCTGTCGCCGCAGCAGCGCTGCTGGCCGCTGCCTGCTCGGCGGAGGGCCGCCGGCGCCGCCTGTAGGCGGGGAGACGGCCACGACCACCACGGCCGCCGCCGCGCCCACAGATACGGCCGCGCCGGCCGTCACGGCCGCGCCCGCCGTCACCTCGCCCTGCAACGACCCGGCCGCCGAGGATCTCGGCGACGGGCTCGTCGAACTCGACGGGGTCGTATTTGAGGTCTACGCCGATGCGTGCGTGCCCCGCTCGGACGAGCCCGAGGAAGCCCCTCAGGAGGACGACGCTGGAGATGTCGATGACCAAGCGGCGGCGGTGGCCGAGGGGGTCTGTGACGACGGCGTGTGCCCCGATGCATCGTCAGACGTCACCAACGAGTCGAACGAGGAATCGACCGGTGCCGGCCGCTGGGACGAGGTGTGCTTGAACGATGTGTGCGTCGACATGCCCGAGGACGGCTGGCCCGTCTTCCCCGACGATGCGCTGGATGAGCCTGGGGACGCCGAAGCCGACCATGGGCACTCCCACGACGAGCCCGAACCGGAGCCCGAGCCCACACCGACGACCACGGCGGCTGCGCCGACAACGACCGCTGCGCCCACTACCACAGTCGAGCCGGAGCCGGAACCCGAGCCGGAGCCGGAGCCCGAGCCGGAGCCCGAGCTGAAGCCGTTGCCTCCGAGGCCTGATGAGAGTCTGTGCCCTGAGGGCACGACGCTGACCTCGTACCAGGCCGAGAACTATTCGACCTGGTACTGCCAGAGGCCGATCCCCGAGCAGGTCGGCGAGACGGTCCGCTGGCCGCTGCCGCCCGACACTGAGCATCCCTCCTACCAGCAGGCGAGGACCAGGTGGCTGTCACATCCCATGGACATCTGGGTCGGGATGGTCTCCCACAATCCCGACTTCGAGCACGGCGGCTATTCCGGCATCTCGGGGATCGTGGTGGACATCGTGCTCCGCGAGGAGTTCTCCACCCCGCTCTACTACGTCCATGTCTGTGTAGGCCCGCCGACCAGCTGGGAGTACGCCATCGAGACTTTCCCCGACGGCTTCACCGACTGGGACATCGTCGACGGTTTCCTGCCGCCCTATCAGGAGGCCGAGGACCAGCTGTTCCGCATGGAGGTCGACAACCTCATACCGCTGTGGCCGTGCATCGCTGAGGGTCGATGAGGCGGCGCAGCGCTCGTCGCAGCCGGGCCGCTGTCCTGGTTCTGGCGGGTGTCTGCGTTCTGCTTGTGTCGCTGCCGGGGACCGCGTCGTCCGAGCACACCGAGTTGCCGGGGACCGGCTACGAGTGGGTGTCAACCCCCGAACCCGGCCGCGGCGGCTCGCTCCGACAGAGACACCAAGGGACGAGCGCCCACATGGCCGACCACCTCGGCCGCGACCAGGCTGCCCACCTGTGCGCAGCGGGTCAGGGACGCGCCCCGGCTGAGACCCCACAGGAAGCCCGCGGCGTACATGTCGCCGGCGCCGGTGGCGTCCACCACCTGCGGAACCGGGGCTGCGGAGACCTCCTCCACCGCCGTGCCCTCGGCCACCACCGAACCCCGGGCGCCGCGGGTGATGACCACGGTCCGGGCTATCTCAGCCGTGCGGTCGCGGGCCGCAGCCAAATCGCCGGTCGAGTGCAGGGCGCACACCTCCGCCTCGTTGGCGAACACCACATCGACGCGGTCCTCGATCAGGTCGAGCCACTCGGCGCGGTGGCGCTCCACGCAGTAGGAGTCGCTCAGCGCCAGCGCCACCGTCCGGCCGGCCTCGCCGGCGGCCTCCATGGCCACGCGGATGGCGTCCTTGGCCACTTGCACATCCCACAGATAGCCCTCGCAGTACGTGATCCCCGCCGAGGCCACCAGGCCGGTGTCCACATCAGCGAGCCCCAGCAGGGCCGAGGTGCCCAGGAAGGTGTTCATGGTCCGCTCGGCATCGGGGGTCACCTGGATCAGGCAACGGGCGGTGGGCGGGCCGTCCGGCGCCGGCGGCACATCGAAGGCGACCCCCGTCGCCCGGATGTCGTGCACGAACACCTCGCCCAGCTGGTCGTCGCGCACCTTGCCGATGAACGCCGCCCGGCCGCCGAGGGAAGCCACACCGGCCATCGTGTTGGCCGCCGAGCCGCCGGAGGCCGCTATCCCCGACGGCATGGCGTCGTACAGCTCGGCTGACCTCTCGGCGCTGACCAGGGTCATAGCCCCCTTCACCAGCCCGTGGGCGACGATGAACGAGTCATCGACCGAGGCGAGCACATCGACGATGGCGTTGCCGACACCCACCACATCGAGCACAGGTTCCAAGCGTCCTCCCCAGGGTCGCTCCAGACAGTAGGCGGGAACCCGGCCGCGAGTTCTCACGTGCTGCGCGGATGGGTCACCCCCCGCTCGGCCTCTTTTCTCCCGCTCTTGTTCGCTGCGCTCACTACCCGCTCGGCCTCTCAGCCGGTGGCCACCCGGCGAGCCAGGGACCGGAAGGCCATCACGAACGTGACGACACCCAGTCCGGCGATGGCGGCAATTCCCTTGCCGAGAGAGGCCGGGTCCCAGCCGTCGGACATCAGCGACCGCATCGCCTCGAGCAGGTAAGTCACCGGGTTCCAGGCGGCCACGGTCTGCATCCAGCCGGTCATCAGCTCGCGCGGCAGGTACGCGGGCGTCAGGAAGGCGAAGGGGAAGAAGATCAGGAATGACGAGTTGACCGCGGCCGGGTTCCCAGTGCGCAGAGCCACCGTGTACGGGAATCCCGTGAACGCGATACTCCACGCCACCGCCAAGACCAAGAAGACCAGGATTCCCAGCAGCCCGGTTCCGAAACGCACGCCGAAGACAAACCCCATGGCGATCACGACGAGCGACAACGCCACGGCCAGAACAATGTCGGCGACCATCATGCCGAGCAGCAGCGTGGTGCGGCGCACCGGCGTGACGAGCATCCGGTCGAGGTAGCCGGTCTGGATGTCGATCACCAGCACCGACGCCCGGGAGATGCCCGTGACCGCGAAGATGATGGCCACCGGGATCTGGAACGCCCGGTAGTCGATGCCGGGCGTGCGCTCCACGAACGACTCCAGCGCGCCGACGTTGACGACGAAGAAGAACGTCGGGATGATCAGTGCCGGGGCCATCGCCTCCGGCTCGCGCAGCAGGCTGCGCACGGAGCGGCGGGCCACCGTGGCGATGTCGGTGACGATGCCGACCGGCCGGACCATGCCGCCACCGGGCGCCGCGGGCACGGCCGTCTGCGCACTCACCGCGGACCACTCCGGTGCGGCGTCGCAGGCCCAGATGAGTGCGCCTGCCGACGGTCCGATCCGGCCGCAGCGCCAACGTCGGGGCCAGCTGAGTCGGCGGCTGACATCCGGTATCCGGTCGCCAGCAAGAACACGTCGTCGAGCGATGGCGTGCGCACGGTGAGCGATCGGGGGTGCAACCCTGCCGACGACAGCGCCACGGCCACAGTGCCCACGGTGGCCGCGCCGTCGGCGGTGGCGATGGTGATGCCGCGGCGGCCCTGGGTGACGGCATCGACCTCCGGCACGGTCTCAGCCACCGCCGCGGCCGGCGCAATGGCATCGGGGGGAAGGTCGACGACGATCACGTCAGCGCCCACGGCCCGCTTCAGCTCCGAGGGAGAGCCCTGCTCGACGATGCGGCCGTCGTCGATGATGGCGACCCGGTCCGCGAGGGCATCGGCCTCCTCGAGATACTGCGTGGTGAGGAACACCGTCACCCCCAGCTCACCGTTCAACCGGCGCACCTCGTCCCACACCTGCGCCCGGCTGACCGGATCGAGGCCGGTGGTGGGCTCGTCCAGGAACAGAACCTCGGGCCCGTGTATCAGCGAGGCGGCCAAGTCGAGGCGGCGTCTCATGCCGCCGCTGTAGGTCTTGACACGGGCATCCATGGCGTCGCCTATGTCAGCGAGGTCCACTGCCCGTGCGATGGAAGCGACGCGGTCGGCCGCGCTCAACCCGTACAGGCGGGCCTGAAGATCCAGTATCTCCCGGCCGGTCTGGCGTTCGTCGAGCGCCGCTTCCTGCAGGGCGACGCCGATGCGTGTGCGAACCTCGCCAGGATTGGCAACGATGTCGTAGCCGGCCACCGAGGCCCGCCCCGCGGTGGGCTTCAACAGGGTGCACAGCATCCGCACCGTGGTGCTCTTGCCCGCGCCGTTGGGACCGAGAAATCCATAGATCTCGCCGGAGTTGACGCCAAGATCAACTCCGTCCACCGCCCGGTTGGCTCCAAACGCCCGAACCAGCCCCCGAGCCTCGATCGCAAACCCGCCGTCTCGCACTTGACCAGAACTGGACACGAAGCGGCAGGCTACCCACCCCTGCATGCGTGCCGTTGGACATGACCAGCGTGTTCGATCTGAACACGCGTGCTACCCACCCCTGCATGCGTGCCGTTGGACGTTGTGTCTCCGTCCACTGAGGCGAGACAATGGGTCCATGACCGATCCTGACCCGAGACTGCCCACCGGCGTCGCTCCCCGGCACTACGCCATCGAACTGGAGCCCGACCTCGAGGCTGCGACCTTCGCGGGGAGCGTCGCCATCGACATCGTCATCACCGAGCCGGCGGGCTCGATCGTGCTGAACGCGGCGGAGCTGAGCGTTGCCCGCGCCCGGCTCTGCACCCCGCAGGCCGAGGCCGAAGAACTCGACTTCGCCCTCAACGCCGAGTCGGAGCGCCTGACGCTGTCCCGGCGCCATGGCACCGGCGAGTTCGCCTCAGGGCCGGCCCGGCTGGAAATCTCCTTCACCGGGGTGCTCAACGACCAGCTCCACGGCTTCTACCGCTCCACCTACACCGACGATGCCGGCGCCGTCCACACCATCGCCACCACCCAGTTCGAGTCCACCGACGCCCGGCGGGCCTTCCCCTGCTTCGACGAGCCCGCGCTGAAAGCCACCTTCGCGACGACGCTGGTGGTGGACGAGGGCCTGCTGGCGGTGTCCAACACGGCCGAGACCGACCGCGAGCCGCTCACCGACGGCCGGGTGCGAGTCAGCTTCGCCCCCTCCATGGTGATGTCCACGTACCTGGTGGCCTTCGTGGTCGGCCCGCTGGAGGCCACCGGCGCGATCGACTGCGGCGGCGTGCCCGTTCGGGTGATCCACCGGCCCGGCCGGGGCGACCAGACCGGCTTCGCCCTCGACGTGGCCGCCCACGCGCTGGAGTGGTACTCCGACTACTACGGCCTGCCCTACCCCTCCGACAAGCTCGACCTGGTGGCCATCCCCGACTTCGCGTTCGGTGCCATGGAGAACCTCGGCTGCGTGACGTTCCGGGAAGTGCTCCTGCTGGTCGACGAAGCCGCGGCGAGCCAGCCCGATCTGCAGAGGGTGGCCGACGTGATCAACCACGAGCTGGCCCACATGTGGTTCGGCGACCTTGTGACCATGGCCTGGTGGGAGGGCATCTGGCTCAACGAGGCCTTCGCCACGTTCATGGAGACGGCCTGCACCGACGCCTACCGGCCCGACTGGAAGGCCTGGTCGACGTTCTGCCTCAGCCGTGCCTCGGCGCTGTCGACCGATGCCCTCGGCAACACCAGGGCGGTGGAGTACCCGGTGCACTCCCCCGCCGAAGCCGAGGACATGTTCGACGTGATCACCTACGAGAAGGGCGCGGCCCTGGTCCGCATGCTGGAGCAGTATCTCGGTGCGGAGGCGTTCCGGGCCGGGGTGCGCCTCTACCTGCGGCGGCACGCCCACGCCAACACCGTGACCGCGGACCTGTGGGACGCGCTGGCCGGCGCGTCGGGCCAGCCCGTGCGACAGATCATGGAGGGCTGGATACTCCAGGGCGGGCATCCAGCGGTGAGCGCCACCGCCACCGAGCACGGCCTCGAAGTGGCTCAACGCCACTTCACCCTCGACCCCGGTCAGGCCGACGATCGCAGCTGGGTGGTCCCGCTGCGGCTGCGGGTGCGGCAGCAGGAAGGCGGCCGCCGCGAGCTGAGGCTGCTGCTCGACCAGACCCGCCGGACCCTGACCGTCGCCGCAACCGAGGTGGTGACGCTGAACAGCCGCGCCTCAGGCTTCTACCGCGACGAGGTGGGCGCCGAGGTCCTCGCCGCCGTCTCGGCGGCTGGACCCGGGGACCGCAACGCCGAGGAGCGCCACGGCCTCATCGACGACGCTTGGGCCGCGACCCTGGCCGGACGCATCGACTCGCCGGCCTTCCTCGATCTTGTGCTGACTGGCTTCACCGGCGAGCGAGACCTGACCGTGTGGCAGGCGATCGCCGGTGCGCTGGGCCACCTCCGCCGGCTGCTGGACGGCGACGCCGCACAGCGCTTCGGCGAGCTGGTCGCCGCGTCCAGCGACCCCGCCGCCACCGAGACGGGGATCGACCCGGCGCCTGAGGGCGGCGAGGACGACCGCACCAGGGAGCTGCGGGCGACGCTGGTGCGGCTGCGGGGCGCAACTGCGGACCGCGCGGCCACGATCGAGGCTTGCCGACAGAGGCTCGACCACTCGGACCCCACGCTCGCCGCGGCCGCCCTAGCCGTGGTGGCGGCCCACGGAGACGCCGCCGACTTCGCCCGGATCCGCCGGCGCTTCGAGAAGGCGTCGGATCCCCAGACCGAGCAGCGCCACCTCGCCGCCCTGGCCGACTTTCCCGACGCCGAACTAGTGCGCTCCATCCTGGAGGGCACCCTCGACGGCTCGGTGCGCACCCAGGACGGCCCCTACCTGATCCGCCGCGCCCTCGCCAACCGCCGCTGCGGACCCGATGGGTGGGACTTCCTGGCCGAGCACTGGGACCGTCTCCTCGCGATCTTCCCGACCAACTACTCGCTGGCCCGGATGCTGGAGGGGGTGACCGCGCTCGACCAGGCGGAGCTGGCCGCCCGGGTGCGAGACTTCATGGCCGCGCACCCGTTGCCCCAGGGGACGAAGCAGGTTGCCCAGCACTTGGAGCGGCTCGACATCAACGTCGCTCTGCGGGCCCGCGAGTCCGATCGTCTCGCAGAGGCGGTGCTCAGCCGCTCGGCCTCCTAGGCCAGGCCGAGCCGGTTGCGGGCGTAGGAAACATCGACGGCGAGCTGCTCAGAGAGCTGCTCCAACCCCTCGAACTTTCGCTCGCTCCGCAGAAAGTCGACGAACTCCACTCGCACCTCGCACCCGTACAGGTCCCCGTCGAAATCGATGACGTGAACCTCCAGGAGAGACTGCTGAGCGTGCTCGTAGAAGGTGGGGCGGCGACCGATGTTGATGGCGCAACCCCGCCGGCTGCCGTCCGGCAGCGTGCACCATCCCGCGTACACGGCGTCGGCCGGCCAGGCCATCGACTTGGGAACGGGCACGTTGGCGGTGGGGAACCCGACCGTCACCCCTCGCCGGTCACCGGGAACCACAGTGCCGCGCACTTCGTAGTAGCGACCCAGCATGGCCGCGGCCCGAGCCACGTCTCCGCCGGCGAGAGTCCGGCGCACGGCAGTCGACGACACCGGCTCGCGGGCATCGCTGCGGTGGCGTATGAGCTTGAGGGGAACCACCTCGAAGCCCCACTCGCGGCCCAGGAGCTCCAGCTCGGCCACGTTGCCGGTGCGGCCCTTGCCGAAGTGGAAGTCCTCCCCAACCACTACGGCCCGGGCGTGGAGGGCGTCGAGAAACACCTGCTCGACGAACTCCTCGGGCCGGGTGTCGGCCCGGGCCTCGTCGAACTCGATGACATAGCAGTAGTCGAGGCCGGTGGCCTCCAGCAGTTCCAGCTTCTGCTCCAGCGTCGTCAGCAGCTTCGGGGCATTCTCCGGGCGCACCACATAGGCCGGATGGGTGTCGAAGGTGACGACCGCGGAGGAGACGCCAAGACGATCGGCGGTCTCTCGGACCCGGGTCAGAACCTGCCGATGGCCGAGGTGCACCCCGTCGAACACACCTATAGCCGCCGCGACCGACGCTGTGGAGGGCAGTTGATCGCGCCGATCGTGCAGCAACTCCACAGACGCCTCCAGCGCGGATAGTGAGTGTTCCGGGCTCTGAACCGGCTCGTGTGAGGCTACCGAGACCGGTGCTCTACCTCACACCCGCCACCACCACCGCCGGCTTGGCGCCCTCTCGGAACGGCTCGTAGACGGCGAGCAGCCCGCCCTCGGAGTCGTGCACCGCCCACGGGCCGGTGCCCGCCGCGCCCAGGCGGTCGAGGTCCAGAACCCGGCCGTGGGCCACATCCGCGGCCACTGCGGGACCCACCCGCACACCGGACAAATGCTCGACGGCTCTCGACATCGGCAGGACCTCGGGCGACTCCACCGGACGGGCTCCGGCCAGCCCGAAGCCTCCCACCGCGGTGCGGCGGAGGCATCTCAAATGGGCGCCCCCTCCGAGCACCCGGCCCAGGTCCGCGGCCAGCACCCGCACGTAGGTGCCCGACGAGCAGTCCACGGCGGCGCGGAGCACGCCGTCGCAGCCCGGCACTGAGGCCACCTCGAAGCGGTGGACGGTGACGGGCCGCGCCTTGCGCTCCACCTCCACACCCTCCCTGGCCAGCTCGTGGAGCCTCCGCCCTCCCACCTTCACCGCCGAGACCATGGGCGGCACCTGAAGGATGTCGCCGGTCAACGAGGCAGCCGCCTGGCGCGCCTGCGTCTCGCTCACGCCGTCCATCTGGTGGCGTGCCGTCACCCGTCCCGCCGAATCGAGGGTGTCGGTCTCGACTCCGAGCACGATCTCCGCCTCGTAGCTCTTGGGCAGCTCGGTGAGGAACCGCAGCAGTCGGGTGGCCCGGCCGACTCCCAGCACGAGCACCCCGGTGGCGTCGGGATCGAGGGTGCCGCTGTGCCCCACCTTGCGGGTGCCCAGCACGCCCCTCGCCTTGGCCACCACGTCGTGGCTGGTCCACCCCGCCGGCTTGTCTATGACTGCGATCCCGTCGAGCACCATCAGCTGTCGGGACCCGCGGCGCCAGCCATGCCGTCGAGCACCATCAGCTGTCGGAACCCGCGGCGCCAGCCATGCCGTCGAGCACCATCAGCTGTCGGAACCCGCGGCGCCAGCCATGCCGTCGAGCAGTCTCTCGATGCGCTCCGCCGAGCGCAGCGCGGCGTCCGGGCGGAACACCAGCTCGGGTGTGCGCCGCAGCCGGGTCTGGTCCCCGACGGTGCGCCGCAGTTCGCCGGCGTGTTCCTCGAACGCCTCGGCTATGTCGAGGTCGCCCTCATCGGTGTTGCCCAGCGACGTGAACCACACCACGGCTCGGTGCAGTTCACGGTCAACGTCCACCGCTGTCACCGACACCATGGCCAGCCGTTCGTCGTCCAGTTGCTCCATGGACTCGGCGACAACGCGCCTGATGAGCTCGCCCACCCGGGCGGTGCGGTGGCCAGCTCGGTGGTCGGGCTGGATGCGTCTCGTTCGTCGTGTCATCGGTTGTCGCGGACCGCGTGCCGGCCCCTCACTACTCGAGGGTTCGAGCTACCTCGCGCTCGGTGTAGGTCTCGATGATGTCGCCCGCTTTGAGGTCCTGGAAGTTGCTCAGGCCTATGCCGCACTCGAAACCGGATTGAACCTCGCGGACATCGTCGGAGAAGCGCTTGAGCGACGTGATGGTCCCCTTCCAGATGATCGTTTGATCGCGCAGGAACCGCACGCCGGATCCCCTGGCGATCATGCCGTTCTGCACGTAGCAGCCCGCCACCGCACCCACGCGGGGGATGCGGAAGACCTGACGCACCTCGGCCTCGCCCGTCACAACCTCCTCGATTTCGGGGGCCAGCATCCCGATCATCGCCGAGGACACGTCCTCAAGGAGCTTGTAGATGATCTCGTAGGTACGGATCTCCACGTTTTCGGCGGCGGCGGCCTCGCGCGCCTTGCGGTCGGGTCGGACGTTGAACCCGATCATGGTGGAGTTCGAGGCCGAGGCCAGCTGGATGTCGTTCTCGGTAATGCCCCCGACGCCGCGGTGCACGATGGCGATGCGGACGTCCCCGGTCTCGAGCTTGCGCAGGCTCTCGGTCACCGCTTCGAGCGAGCCGTTCACATCAGCCTTCACGATGGCGTTCAGAGTGGCGGTCTCGCCCCGCTGAATTCGAGTGAATATGTCCTCGAGCTTGGCCCCTCCCGACAGGGCGTGCGCCTCGCGGCCCAGGCTCGACAGCCGCTGCCAGTGCTCACGGGTGTCGGCCACCCGGCCCGCGATCTTCTCGTTGGGAGCCACCGCAAAGGTGTCGCCCGCGATCGCGACCTCCGAAAGGCCCAGGACCTGGACCGGTGCGGACGGCGGAGCCGCAGCAACGTTCTGGCCCCGGTCGTCGAGCAGGGCCCGGACCCGGCCCCAGGCCGCTCCCGCGACCACCGGGTCGCCCACCCGCAGCGTGCCCCGCTGCACCAGCACGGTAGCCACGGGACCCAGCCCGATATCGAGGTTCGACTCGAGCACGACACCGCCCGCTCGGCCCTCCGGCGAAGCTCGGAACTCCTCGACCTCGGCCACAAGCAGAATCTGATCCAGCAGCTCGTCGATGCCTTGGCCGGTCAGGGCCGAGACCTCGCAGTAGATCGTGTCCCCGCCCCAGACTTCGGGAACCAGTCCCTGCTCGGCCACCCCAGCCACCGTCCTCTGCGTGTCGGCGTTCGGTCGGTCGATCTTGTTCACGGCCACAATGATGGCAACGTCGGCAGCCTTGGCGTGGTTGATGGCCTCTACCGTCTGGGGCATCACGCCGTCGTCAGCCGCCACGACCAGAACCACGATGTCGGTGGCGCTCGCGCCCCGGGCCCGCATCGCAGTGAACGCCTCGTGGCCCGGGGTGTCTATGAACGTGAGAGTCCGGTCGTTGCGCTCGACTTGGTAGGCGCCGATGTGCTGAGTGATCCCGCCCGCCTCGCCATCGACCACATTGGTGTCGCGGATGCGATCCAGAAGCAGGGTCTTGCCGTGGTCCACGTGGCCCATAACCGTTACTACGGGAGGCCGAAGCGGCGTCTCGTCGGTGTCGTCGGCGTCGCCCTCGATGCCTAGGAGTCTGCGGAGCTCGGCCTCCTGCTCCTCGCCCGGGTCGACAAGCCTGATCTCGGCACCGATCTCCGCCGCGAACAGCTCCATCATCTCGTCGCTCAGCGACTGGGTGGCGGTAACCATCTCGCCGTGCTGCATGAGGAATCGGACCACGTCGGCGGCGGTGCGGTTCAGTATGGGACCGAAGTCCTGGGCCGCCGAGGCCCGTTCGACCACCACTACGCCCTCCGGTACAGCCGCATGACGCGGCGTGTACGCCGGAGTGTCCAGCGGCTGGAGTTCTTCGCGCACCCGGCGCCGACGGCTCTTGCGTCGGGGCGGCCGCCGCTGCGCGCCGCCGGGACCGCCCCTGCCGGCGGGGCGGCCGCCGGGGCCGGGCGCTCCGGGGCGCGCACCGCCGAGAGGGCGAGGGCCACCAGCGGGCGCGCCGCGGCGAGCGCCCGCGCCGCGATCGGGGCCGCCCGGGGGCCGGGACCCCGTCGGACGGGCACCCGGACCTGCGGGCCGGCGCTCGGCGGGCCGGCCACTGGGCCGCCCCGGGCCGCCCGGAGGCGGAGCCGGGCGCAGGCGGCGCGGCGGAGGAGGGGGCGGGATGGGTTTGCCCGAACGCGAGACGGGCGGGCTCCCCGATCTTAGGGACCGCGACGGAGGGGCACTGGCGGGCGCCCTCGGACCAGCCTGCCTATACGGTGGCGGCTCTTCGGCCGCGGGCTGGGGTTCGTCTCGGACGACACGCTTGGCCGGGGCGACGCTGCCGCTCGAGGAGATCGTCACCTTGGGTTTGGGCGCGCTCTGCCTCGTCCCGGCCGCGGCTGGAGGGGCCTTCGCAACCTTTGGCCGATCGGAGCCGGCCAGCGGCGCGGCCCGCCCATGCTCCTGCTCGCGGGGCTTGTCGGGCCGCAATACGGCTGGGCGCTCGGTCGGCGGGGGCGGCGGCTTTCTGGCCGCGGCGGGCTGGGCGCGGACAGGCTCGTCATCCGGCGGCGGGGGCGGCGGCTCGGGATGTTCGACGACCGGCGGCGAGGGCGGCGGCTTCAGCAGCCCGTCGCGTCCTGCCCTCCGCCGGACGCGGTCGGCTTGGGCTTCGACAATGCTTGAGGAGTGAGACTTGACCCCGATGCTGAGCGCGACGCACAGTTCGAGTGTCGCCTGATTGGTCAACCCGAGCTCTTTGGCGAGCTCATGGACGCGGATCTTGCCTGCCAAACCGTGCCCCCTTTAGGACTGTGCCGCGCGGCTGCCCGGCCCGGGAGCGTCCCCCGGACGTGACGGCCACGCAAGTTGAAGCCTATCGATCTCGACCGGCTCAACGTCAGCCCGCAAGGCCCGCGCAAACGCGCGACGGCGCCGGGCCGCATCCAAGCAGGCGACGTCCTCGCACAGCCAGGCGCCGCGCCCCTCCCCGGGACCGAGCCGCAGAGCGCCGCCCGCGTCCATGCGCACCCGGCGCAGCTCCGAGCCGGGCCGCCGAGTGCGGCAGCCGATGCAGGTGCGAACGGGGCTCAGACTCGCTCCGCCCGCTTCGGGACCTCGGTCCCCTTGGCGCCGGGAGCCTCCGCCCGGTCGTGGGTCACGGCCGCGGCCCAAGCCTGGGCGCTGACAGCCTCGCCGCCGTCAGCAGGCTGCCACAACTGCTCTCCCGTGGCGGGGTTGGTGATCCACTCTCCCTCGGCCCATTCCACCTCACCGTAAGCCGCCTCCTCGGCAAGTTGGGTCTCGCTCTTGATGTTGATTCCCCAGCCGGTGAGCCGGCTGGCCAGGCGAGCGTTCTGGCCCTCCTTGCCGATGGCGAGCGAGAGCTGGTAGTCGGGGACAATCACGTCGCAGTCGCCGGTCAGCTCGTTGGGGCGGACCTCCTTGATCCTCGCCGGCGACAGCGCCTTGGTGACGAACTCCCGGAGCTCGCTGTGGTAGGGGACGATGTCGATCTTCTCGCCGCGCAGCTCGTTGACGACCTGGCGGACCCTTGCTCCCCTGGCCCCCACGCACGCGCCCACCGGATCGACGTTCGGGTCGTTGGAGGCCACTGCGATCTTGGTGCGGTGGCCCGGCTCGCGCGCGCACGCCTTGATCTCCACGACGCCGTCCGCGATCTCGGGGACCTCGAGCTCGAACAGCCGCTTCACCAGTCCGGGATGGGTGCGGCTGACCACTATCTGGGGCCCCTTGGCCGTCTTGCGGACCTCCACGATGTAGGCCTTGAGCCGGGTGTTGGAGTCGGGGCGCTCGTAGGGGACCTGCTCCGCCTGGGGCAGCAGGGCCTCGACTCTCCCCAGGTCGAGGAGGGTGTAGCGGGCGTCGGTCTGCTGGATCATGCCGGTGACGATGTCCCCCTCGCGGCCCGCGTACTCCTCGTACTTGAGCTCCCGCTCCGCCTCGCGGATGCGCTGGGTCATGACCTGGCGGGCGGTCTGGGCCGCGATGCGCCCGAAGTTGTTCGGCGTCACCTCGAACTCCTCGCCAACCGGGTTGCCGTCGGCGTCCAGGTCCTGGGCCAGCACGCGGAACTCCAGGCTGGCGGGATCGATCGTCACCCAGGCGTACTCCTTGGCGTCGGGCAGCCGCTTGTAGGCCGACTCCAGGGCATCGGCCAGGGCCGAGTACAGGGCGTCGACGGTGATGCCCCGTTCGGCCGCCATCGCCTGCAGCGCCTCCATCATCTCTGTGTTCATGGCTTCTCCTCAGCGTGGGCTCGTCGTTGGGACTCTCGTGGATCGTCGCGGCGAGGGCCCCACTCGAAGACGGTGCGGGCCGAGGCCAACTGCCCGAAGGCGATGCGGCACACCTGGCCGTCATCGCCCCGCAGGTCGACACCGTCGTCGGCCACGGCCTCCAGCACCCCGGTAAGCCGGCGGGGTCCCTCGAAGCCGGGGCGGGTCTTGAGCCTCACCTCGGAGCCCGCGGCCCGGCGGAAGTGGTCGACCGTGCGCAGGGGGCGCTCCAAGCCCGGGCTCGACACCTCCAGCGTGTACCGACCCGGTATGAGATCGTGCTCGTCAAGGGCGCGGCCCAGCGATCGCGACAGCCGGGCGATGGCCTTCAAGTCGATGCCTCCGTCGTTGTCGACGAGGACCCGCACCGTGCCTCCGTGGTGCTCGACGTCGTAGAGGTCAACCGAGGCGGCCTCAGCCAGTGGGGCAACAAGTTCGCGGACGCGATCGGCGATCGCCATGATATTCCCTGGGATCCTGCTCTCGAGGTGCTGCTCGAATGTGGGCCCGAAACCGGCAACGGCGTGGGCACCAGCCCACGCCGCTTCCGGAGAATCGAACGTGTCGGGAAGCATACCGGGCTAGGGGCGAGAGGAGCGGCTCTTGCGCCGGACCCCCACCACGACCGCCTCCGTGTTGTTGGCGTCGTCCCCGAGCTCGTCGAGATTGCGACGCCGATCCTCCTCAGCCGCCCGCCGGGCCGAGGCTCGTGTCTGTTTGGCCCGCTCCAGTGCGGCCTCAGAGCCGTGCTCGCAGATGAACTCGGCCCATTCCACCAGGGTGTCCACCATCGCGTCCTCAGCAACGACAGCCACGTTCTCGCCCTTCACAAAGAGGTGTCCCCGGCGATTTCCCGCGGCGATGCCGAGATCGGCGTCGCGGGCCTCGCCCGGACCGTTCACGACGCAGCCCATCACGGCCACCTGCAGAGGTATCTCACGCTCGCCGAAGGCCTCCATCGCCCGCTGGGCGACGCCGAAGACGTCCACCTCTGCCCGCCCGCAGCTGGGGCAGGCAATCAGATCGACGTTGCGGCGCTCGCGCAGTCCCATCGCCTCCAGCAGCTTCCGGCCGGCCCGGGCCTCCTCAACGGGGTCGGTGGTCAGCGAATAGCGGATCGTGTCGCCGATGCCCTCGGCCAGCAGCGTAGCGATCCCAGCCGTCGACTTGATGGTCCCGGCGGGCGGGGGCCCGGCCTCGGTCACGCCGAGATGCAGCGGATGGTCTGTCGTGTCGGCGAGCTGGCGGTAGGCCTCGATCATGAGCGGAACGCTCGACGCCTTCACCGAGATCTTCACCAGGTCGAATCCGACGTCGTCGAAGTAGGCCAGCTCCCGCATCGCGGAGGTCACCATCGCCTCGGGCGTAACTCCCAGCTCCGGGTGGTAGAGGTCGGGATCAAGCGATCCTCCGTTGACTCCGATGCGGATGGGAACGCCCCGGTCCCGGCATTCACGCGCCACCGCCTTGATGTGCTCGGGCCGGCGGATGTTGCCCGGATTGAGCCGCAGGCAGTGCACCCCGGCCTCCAGCGCGGCCAGCGCCATGCGGTGGTTGTTGTGGATGTCGGCGACGATGGGCACCGGCGAGCGGGGCACGATCCGGGCCAGCCCCTCGGCGGCCTCGGGCCGGTTGCAGGTGCAGCGCACAATGTCGGCCCCCGCGGCCGCCAGCGCGTAGATCTGCTGCAGGGTGGCCTCGTAGTCGGCCGTCTTGGTGACCGTCATCGACTGCACGGTCACCGGCGCACCCCCACCCACCGGCACCGTTCCGACCATGATCTGCCGTGTGGACCGCCGCGGGAAACTCGCAGTTACCTGCACGCCGTCGATCCTACCTGCGACCGGTGTGCCGCCTGCCCGCTCGGCCTCTGGTCAGCCGAAGCTGACCGGGTCGAAGATGTCGCGCACCAGCGCCACGCCACCGACCAGCAGCAGCAGCACCACCACGGCGTAGGTGAGCGGCAGGAGCCGGGCCGCGTCCACCTCGTAGGAGCGGCCCCCGATGGAGCGGATGCGCTCGTAGGTGGCCACAACCACGTGGCCACCGTCGAGGGGCAGCAGCGGCAGCAGGTTGAACACGCCGAGGAAGACGTTCACGTACATCAGCAGCAGGAGCACGTTGGACGCTCCGTCGGAGGCCGCCTCTGCCCCGATCCGGGCCACTCCATAGATCGACAGGATCCGGTTCTCGTCGGGATGGGACCGGTCGAGGCGCCGGACTTCGAGCTCGCGCACGGTCTCGGCGCGGCTTGCGGCCGGACTGTCGTCGCGCAGACCGTCCAGCGTGCCGCCGAAGCCGTTGGTCACGATGCTGGGGATGGCGAAGACCACGTCGCGCACCGTTGCGGTCAGCAGGCGCACCGACTCACCGGTGGCCTGCACCACTGGAAGAGGCGGGTTGTGGTAGTCGGCCGAGATCCCGAAAAAGCCCATGACGCCAGTCGAGGGATCAACGAGCTCGTTGATGATCGCGCCCTCCACCACTGCCGGCCTGCCGGTTCGAGTGTCGATGATGGTTATGTCGACGGGCTGGCCCGGCCGCGGGCGCGCGTATGCGGCCACCTCGGTGTAGGTCGGGGCGCCCTGGGACGGGAGCCCCTCGACCGCGAGGATCCGGTCGCCCTCGATCAGCCCGACGATCCCGGCCGCGCCTCGGGCGGTGAGGCGCTCACCGATCCGCGTTGCGGCCGTGTGCGTGGCGTCCCCACGCCGGTAGACAACCTCCACCTCCTCGCCCGGGAGCCGCCGGACGTGGCGCGAGAAGTCGGCGAAAGTCGTGCGGCCCACACCCGCGACGGAGATGAGCTCGTCGCCGGGCCGCAGCCCGGCGGCGGAGGCCGCGCTGTCGACAGAGACGGTGGCCAGCGTCCACTCTGCGACCTCGTCCGGCTGAGAGGTGCTGCCCGCGGACAGGCTCCCGTCGAGGGTGAGGAGCGCGAACAGCAGCACCAGCGCGATGACGAAGTGCATGCCGGATCCGGCCGTCAGAACGAGCAGCTTCCTCGGGTAGCTCTTCTGCCGGAAGCTGCGGGGCTCATCGAGCGGCTCCACCTCCTCGAGGTTGCTCATTCCCACGATTCGGACGTAGGCGCCCAACCAGACGGCCTTGATGCCGTATTCGGTCTCGCCCCGGCGGAACGACCAGACGCGGGGCCCGAATCCGATGAAGAACTCGCTGACCTTCATGCCTGTCATGCGGGCGGTGAGGTAGTGGCCGAGCTCATGCAGGAACAGCACGGCCATCAGCACCAGGATGATCACCACCCAGGTCGCTCCGGCGAGCACCCCGATCAGCACGAGCAGCGCGATGAGGCCTGCCAGTCCGCCGTGATCGCTCAGACGTTCGCGCATCAGGCCGCTCCGCGCCGCTCCACCAGGCCATCCGCCACCCGGCGAGCATGGAGGTCGGCGGCCAGCACCGCGTTGACGTCGTCAGCCCGGTCGCCGGGCCACAGCCCGAGTGCCTCCTCCAGCACGCGGACGATGTCCACCCAGCGGATCCGGCCATCGAGGAAGGCCTGAACGGCTACTTCGTTGGCCGCGTTCAGCCAGGCCGGCGCGGTCTCAGAGGCCCGTCCGGCCTCATAGGCCAGGTCGATGCAACCGAAGGCGTCCCGGTCGGGCGGCTCGAAGTCCAAGCGGCCCAACTCAGCCCAGTCGATGGCGCCGAAGGCCAGATCGAGGCGATCGGGATACGCGAGCGCGTAGCCGATGCAGAGCCTCATGTCAGGCTTCGAGAGCTGCGCCACGGTGGCCCCGTCGCAGTACGTGACCATCGAATGAACGATGGACTGCGGATGCACGACGACCTCGATCTGGTCGTAGCCGATGCCGAAGAGTTCGTGGGCCTCGATGACCTCGAGGCCCTTGTTCATCAGCGTGCTGGAGTCGATGGTGATCTTCGGGCCCATCTGCCAGGTCGGATGGGCCAGGGCATCGGAGATGGTGACTGCGTCCAGCTCGGATCTGCTGCGGCCCCGAAAGGGTCCACCGCTCGCCGTCAAGACGATGGAGGACACCCGCTTTGGATGATCGTTGGCCCGCAGGCACTGGTGTACGGCGCAGTGCTCGGAGTCGACCGGAATGAGCTCGGCCCCCGGAGTGGCGCGGGCCCGCTGAACCACCGGTCCGGCGGCGATGAGCGACTCCTTGTTGGCCAGCCCGAGCCGCTTGCCTGCCTCCAGGGCCGCCAGCGTCACCGGCAGCCCCGCGAACCCGACTACTCCGTTGATGACCGTGTCGGCGGCAGTGGCCGCGGCCGCCATCGCGTCCGCCCCGGCGAGCAGCTCCACGCCGGCCGGCAGCTGCTCGGCCAGAGAGGCGGCGCGGGACGCGTCGGCCAGCGCGACGATCTCGGGCCGGAAGCGCTGGGCCTGCTCGGCCAGCAGCTCCACGGAGCGGGCTGCTCCCAGCGCGACCACGCGATAGCGGTCTGGCCGGGCCCGCACAATGTCGAGCGTCTGGGTTCCAATCGATCCGGTCGAGCCGAGAACGGCGACCGCAGACGAACTCAAGTCGGCCCGGACTTCCTATCCGCTCGGCCTCTTGGAGGCAGCGCGGACAGGTGGTAAGCGCCTCGCGGTGCGGCGTTGTGATTCCCGCTCTTGTTCGCTGCGCTCACGGGCCGCTCGGGCCACGGCCTCGCTAAACACCTTGCGAGCTTCTTCATCAAGTGTGGCCTATCCGCTCGGCCTCTTGGAGGCAGCGCGGACAGGTGGTAAGCGCCTCGCGGTGCGGCGTTGTGATTCCCGCTCTTGTTCGCTGCGCTCACGGGCCGCTCGGGCCACGGCCTCGCTAAACACCTTGCGAGCTTCTTCATCAAGTGTGGCCTATCCGCTCGGCCTCTTGGAGGCAGCGCGGACAGGTGGTAAGCGCCTCGCGGTGCGGCGTTGTGATTCCCGCTCTTGTTCGCTGCGCTCACGGGCCGCTCGGGCCACGGCCTCGCTAAACACCTTGCGAGCTTCTTCATCAAGTGTGGCCTATCCGCTCGGCCTCTTAGATCACGCCGGTCACGAGAGCCACGTAGTAGGTGGCGGGCAGCACGAACAGCAGCGCGTCGAAACGGTCCAGAATCCCGCCGTGGCCGGGGAGCAGCGAGCCCATGTCCTTGATATTGAGATCGCGTTTGAGCATCGACTCGGCCAAGTCCCCGATGGGGGCGGCCACTGCGATGACCCCGGCTAGCAAGATCACCTTCCATGCGCTTCCGGGCGCGGCCGCGATCGGCGCGGGTACTCCCGCCAGCCCCATGATCACGCCCACGCCGACAGTCACGACGATGCCACCGACGAGCCCCTCCAGCGTCTTGTTCGGGCTGGCCCGCGACAGCGGGGTGCGACCCGCGGCCCGGCCCACCGCCATGGCGCTCACATCGTGCGCCACGGTCAGCACGATCGCGGCCGTGAGCAGCCCGGTTCCGTGGGTCGGAACCCTGAGTATCAGGGCTGCGTGCGCACCGAGAACCCCTATGTAGGCCACGGCGAAGACCGTTACCGCGAGGCCTCGCATCGGCCCCTCGACGCCAACCCCGGTGAGGTACCACAACGCTCCGAACACCACCAGCAGCACCATCACGACAACGATCGCGTCCATGCCGCGCCAGTAGGCCGCGAGCGGCATCGTGACCACCCCGGCCAGGCCCAGCACCACGGCCGGCTGGTATCCGGCGACCCGGACCGCGCTGAGCAACTCGATCGCCGCAAGGCCGAGCACGAGGGTTGCCACGACCAGCGCCCACGCCGGGCCCACCTGCATCGCCACCAGGATCACGGCCGACAGCACGACGCCGACCAGCACAGCCATCGGCATGTCGCGATCGGCCGCGACGGCAGGAGCCTGGCCGGTGCCGGCGACCCCGGGGTACTGATCCTCGTAGCCGAAGAAGTCGTCGTCGCCGGCGACGGATCCCACTAGCTCCTGCGGCTCCATGGGGGGCAGCGCGTCCTCGGGCTCGTCCCACTGGGGAGCCGTGGTGTGATCGGTCCAGACTCCCAGCTCCTGGGGGTCGGCCTCCTGCAGCCTCGGCTCCGGTGCCGTCATCTGCGTCGACTCGGTGGCGCCGGGCTCGATCCAGTCGGGCTCGGCTGGGTCGTCGCCGAAGACCGATCGTCCCGCGACGATGCCCGCGTCGTCGGCAAGCATGTCTCTGCCCGCTGAGTCGGGCCCACCATATTCATCCTGCTCGCTCACTGCATCGCTCCTTCCGGCTCGTCATGCTCCTGGCCTGGGCCATGGATGCCTTCACACCTCAAGCAGTTCGTCCTCTTTGCTGGACAAGGCTTGATCGATCTGCATCTCGTGGGCGCGGGTGATGCCATCGAGCGTCTCGCCGGCGCGCTCCACCACGTCGGCGGACACCCCGCCGTCCTTCTCGACACCTTCGAGATCTTTGCGGGCCTGGCGGCGCAGGCCGCGGATCCGGTTGCGGGAGTCCTCCGCCATCGAACCGACGAGCCTCGCCAGATCCCTTCGGCGCTCCTCGGTGAGCGGCGGGAACGAGAGTCGGACGACCCGACCGTCGTTGCTGGGCACCAACCCCAACTGGGCCTGCTGGATGGCCCGCTCGACGGCTGTGATGTTGGCGGGATCGTGGGGCGTGACGATGAGTTGGCTGGCCTCGGGGATGGCGAAGCTGGCGAGCTCCCGCATCGCCATCCTCACGCCGTACGCCTCCACCTGGACCCGCTCCAGCAGGCCCGAATTGGCCCTGCCTGTGCGCACGGTGGAGAAGTCGCGCTTGGCCGCGGCGACAGCATCGTCCATGCGCTCGCCCGCGTCGGCCAGCACGATGCCGATCAGCTCCTCGCTCATGGGCCGGGATCCTCCTGAGCAACGAGCGTACCCACCCTGGCGCCGTCAAGCAGGGATTCGAGGTTGCCGGGCCCCATCAGATCGAAGACCACGATGGGGAGGCTGTTGTCCATACACAGCGTGATGGCGGTGGCGTCCATCACCGCCAGCCCGCGGTTGAGGACCTCAAGGTAAGTGACCCGATCCAGCCGGGTGGCGGTCGGATCGACATCGGGGTTCGCCGTGTAGATGCCGTCAACACCTCCGTGGGTGCCCTTGAGAACCACTTCGGCCTCAACCTCGGCGGCTCGCAGCGCGGCCGTGGTGTCGGTGGTGAAGAACGGGTTGCCGGTGCCGCCGGCGAAGATGACCACCCGGCCCTTCTCGAGGTGGCGGATGGCCCGACGGCGGATGTAGGGCTCGGCGATCTGCGCCATGTGGATCGCGCTCTGAACCCGAGTGGGCTGGCCCAGCCGCTCGAGGGTGTCCTGAAGGGCCAAGGCGTTCATCACCGTGGCCAGCATCCCCATGTGGTCGGCCTGGGCCCGGTCCATTCCCGCGCCCGCGCCCTGGGTGCCCCGCCAGAGGTTCCCGCCTCCGACCACGACCGCGATATCCACGTCGAAGGCGGCCCGCGCCTCGCTGATGCCGGCCGCGATGCGCCGCACCGTGTCGCCGTCGATGCCTCCGTCGGATCCCCCCGCGAACGCCTCCCCGGAGAGCTTCAGCAGCACCCGGTCCCATCGGGCCGGTCGCCGCGCGGCTGGATCGGCGGCATCGGCGGGGCGGTCCACAGTCAGTCGCCGATCATGACCTGCACGAACCGGACGATCGACCCGCCGCCGATGCTGTTCCCTACGGTGGTCTTCTCGCCGTGAAGGCCCTGCTCGAGCAGGACGCGCTCGGCGTACCAGCCCCGCATCCTGCCATCCACGATCTTGTCCCACGCCTGGGCAGGCTTGCCCTCGGACTTCGTGATCTCCAGCAGAGAGGCCCGCTCTCGCTCGACTTCACCGGCCGGGATCTCATCGGCACCAAGGAACTGCGGCTTGGCGAAGGCGATGTGCAGCGCCACCTGGTGCAGAGCATCGGCACCGACGCCGCTCCCCTCCACGACGACGGCGTTCACGCCTCGGCCGTCCTGGCGGTGCATGTAGGAGTCGAGGATGTTGCCGTCGGCAGCCTTCAGGCGTTCGACCACACCGACCTGGATGTTCTCCTTCAGCGTCAGCTTGAGGTCCTCAATCTCGGCTGCGTGTCGATCGGCCGCGCCGACTCCGGCGTCCAGCACCGAACCGGCGAGGACCTGAACCAGCGAGGTGAATCTCTCGTTCTTGGCCGAGAAGTCGGTCTCGCACTTGAGTTGCACCACCGCGGCGGTCTCGGCGCTCGCGGCTATGGCGACGGCGCCCTGATCGTTATCGCGGCCGGTGCGGGCATCCGCCTTGGCCAGGCCCTGCTCCCTCAGGAGTTGCCGTGCGGCCTCCATGTCGCCGTCGGCGACCGTCAGGGCCTTCTTGGCGTCCATCATCCCGGCGCCGGTGGCGTCGCGCAGCGCCTTCACATCCCGGGCGCTCACCGACATTGTCAGGCCTCCTCGGCCCCGGGGGCCGCATCGGAATCGTCATCCGCCGCAGCAGCCTCCGCGGGCGGCGCCTCCGGCTCCGCAGCCACATCCGACGAGTCCTCTGCCGGGTGGGCATCGTCATCGGCGGCCCCAGCGGCTTCCGCGGCCTCGGACTTGGCCCGGGCTAGGCGGGCCTCGCGTTCGGCGGCCTCGGCGGCGGCCTCGGCTCGGGCCCGGGCCTGCTGCTCGGCGACCTCGGCCTCGGCGAACACATCGCGGCCCGGGCTCGCAACCTCGGTCCGCTTCGAGTGGATGAACCGGCCCTCCTGCACCGCGTCGGAGATCACCCGGGCCATGAGCCGCCCGGAGCGGATGGCGTCGTCGTTGCCGGGAATGGCGTAGTCCACGAGATCGGGGTCGCAGTTGGTGTCCACCACGGCGACGATGGGCACGCCCAGCTTCCGGGCCTCGGTGACCGCGATGTACTCCTTCTTGGTATCGAGAATGAAGACCGCGCCGGGGGTCTCCCGCATGTCGCGGATGCCGCCCAGGTTGCGCTCGAGCTTGGTCAGCTCCCGACCCAGCTGCAGCGCCTCCTTCTTCGGCATGGCGCCGAACTCGCCCGAGTCGCGCATCCGCTGGTATTCCTTCATCTTGGCTATGCGCTTGGCGATGGTGTGGAAGTTGGTGAGCATCCCGCCCTGCCAGCGCTCGTTCACGTACGGCATGTTGCAGCGCTCGGCGTAGGACTGGATGGAGTCCTGCGCCTGCTTCTTGGTGCCGATGAACAGAACCATGCCGCCGTCGGCGACCAGGTCCCGCACGAACACGTAGGCACGCTCCAGATGGGCCAGCGTCTGGCGGAGGTCGACGATGTGGATGCCGGCCTTGTCGCCGTGGATGAAGCGCTTCATCTTCGGGTTCCACCGGCGGGTCTGGTGGCCGAACTGGACGCCGGCCTCCAGCAGTTGCTTCATGGTGACGACAGCCATTCTGGTCTTGCTCTCCCGGTTCTGCGTGGCCCGCGCCGGACGCCTGGACGACCGGGTGATGGCGCAGGTTGCGAAATGATTCGGCGGCGCCGCTCGGCGCCGTCGGGCCCTCCGGGGCCGGCCCGCCAGTGTACCGAGAGGCCGGGCGGAGGCGGCATCGGCGGCGGCCGGGCGTACCGCCCCGTCAGCGGTACAGGCGCCACGATCGAATTGGTACCAGCCGCACCCTGACGCGCCGCACCCCGACGAAGCCGGCCGGATCGGCGTAGCTCCCGTCCACCTTCGCGCCGAAGTGCAATCTCTCCCCGGCGATCGCGATCACCTGGCCCTGGGCGACCTGGGTGCCGGCTCGAACGCTGATGCGCTGAAGGTAGGAGTATGTGCTGACCACGCCGCCACCGTGATCGAGAGTCACGTACAAGGATCCGGCCACCGCGCCGGAGAACGCGACTGTGCCGGCCGCCGCGGCCCTCACCACGTCGCCGGGCTCGGTGTCGTACTCGACGCCTCGGTTGCCGGGACCGTAGGTGCCCTGCGGCGGGCGAAACGGGTCGGCCACGGGCGCGTCGACGGGCGGGCGGAACACGAGCCGCTCATCGCCCTGGGAGGCGCCGGCCGAGGGGGCCAGCACCGAGGCGGCCAGAGCCATCGCCGCGGCTGGCGCGAAGAGAAGATGGGCGGCGCGCCGTCGTCGGCCCGCCCGGAACGTGCGGAGGGTGGATGGGCACCGCATGGCGGCCTCCCCGGGGTCGTGATCCTCGCGAGGAAGCGCTGACCGCAGTTGCAGCTGCGTCCGCGGCGGCCGCTTCGCCAAGACCGGACCGCGGGAGACAGCCACCATAGAGCCGGATGCTCCCAATCCCCAACAAAGGCAAGAAGCACGGCGACCCCAGCCGTCTCGCCAGGCTTCGGGACCAAGGTCTTCAGGCCTCGGAGTCTGCGCCTTGCGCCTTGACGGTTCGGATGTCGGTCACCGCCATGAGGGCCCGCCTCGACCGCTCACGTCTGCGCCTCGCGGAGATTGCTCATCGGCCGCCCGATCTCCTATTCCAGCGGACTTCGGCTCGAGGAGGCCCGATGCTACGTCCACGCTGGGAGTGTCGGGTGCTACGCCCACACCAGCAGTGTCACAAGGATCCCCTAGAATCGGCTGCGGCCGCAGAGCGCGCCGGTGCGTTCGAGTGGGGAGCTGGGGCAATGAGCAACACTTGGCAGGGAGACCCGTTCGCCTTCGGCGACGATCCGCTGCACGACGTCGAGTTCGAGCCGGCCGCCGAGGGCGAGTCACCCGACCAGCCCGCCACCACGCCCCGCCGCGAACGCGGCGTGACCCTGCTCGCCATCGCGTCGCTGGCAGGCGCAGCCGCCGCGCTGGTGATGGGCGCGAGCCGCACAGGCTGGGCGACGGTCGCCGTCGGCACTCTCGCGTACCTGCTGGCAGTGGCCTCGGACCTGCGTCAACGACAGATGCGCCGCTCCCGTCGACGCTACGACCGCCCCTGGGCGACTGCCCTGCTCAGGCTTGTCGTGTTCTGGGCCGCAGTCGCCGCCGCGTGGCTGGCCGCCTCCGGGCTCGCGGCAGCATGATCCCGGCTCGCCGCCTCCGGGCTCGCGGCGGCATGATCCTGGTTCGCCGCCTCCGGGCTCGCGGCGGCATGATCCTGGTTCGCCGCCTCGCCGCGACTGCGGCAGTAGCGGCCGCGCTGATCAGCGCCGCCGCCGTGGGAGTGCTGCCTGCGCCTCCCGCGAGCGCAGAGACCGGCGTGAGCGTTGGCGACGTGTGTGCAGCGACGGAGGCTGGCGAGACTCTGCGGATCAACGTGCTGATCCTGCTCGACACGTCGGGCAGCCTGAGGACGAACGACCCTGACAACCTGCGATCGGCGGGCATACTGGACGCACTGCACGAGCTGGAGCGCCTGAGCAGTCAGTTCTCCGGCGCGGAAATCGAGGTGGCGGTCGACACGTTCGATCAGCGCTACATCCGTCAGCAGGACTGGCAATCCGCCCGCGGCGTCTACGGAAGGCTCGGAGGAGCCATAGAGGACATCGCGGCCGACGACGGGAGCTACACCGACTACGGAGAGGCACTGAGAGGGGCGTGGAGCCGGTTCGCGCCGCGCGCCGATGACTGCAACCTGCTGATCTGGTTCACCGACGGCGAGCACGCCACCGCAGCCGACGCCGAGGGCGAGCAGCGCGAGCTGCTGCAACTCTGCAGCAGCCCGGAGATGCAGTCGCTGAGGGATCGCGTCTGGGTCGGTGCGGTGCAACTCAACACGGGCGACGCGTCAAGCAGCAGGCTCCGCTACCTGTACGGGGAGGACGATGCGTCCGGCGGCGCCCTCGACTGCGTCAACCCTCTGCGCGGCCGCATCTACGATGACTTCGACCCGACCCGCCTGAACCGAGTTCTCAGCGAACTTATCTCGACCTCAACCGGCGAGACCGACCCGACAGTCGAGCCACCGCTTCCTCCAGTCAAGCAGCCTCCGCCCATAGATTTCGAATCATGCACTGGCGGCGACGGCAGCCGCGAGCGCCCTTGCGTGGTCCCGTTCGATCTCGGGCCCGGTATTGAGAGCTTCCGAGCGTTCGTGGACTTGACGTTCATAGAACGCGGCATCGAGGACCCCGACTCGGTGCTGGTAACCCTGCGATCCCCCGACGGCGCGAACAGCCCCTCCATCGGCGGCAGCGGGGACATCAGACCCGGTGAGCACATCGGCCAGTACGTGAGAGTCGATCCCTTCGCCTTCTTTGCCCGCTCGCGGTACTCCAGCGATCTGCAGATCGTCGGGCATCAGGCCGCCGAGCAGTTGGTCAACCCCGGCCAGTGGGAGTGGCAATGGGAGGGATCCTGGCAGCTGCGGTTCTTCGGAGACACGCCCGAGGCACGGGCCGACGCTCGCAAGGCCGCGGCGGTCGTGCGATTCCAGACGACCGACAGGCCTGCGACCGACAGCATGGGCATCGACGCGAACGCCGCGCTGAGCGGGTTCGTGAGGAACTATCCGAAAGGCTATGAGGACGTCGAACTGCGGGTGCGCCCCGACGCGGCCGACGGCGAGCCCGTCTACGCGACACGCGACTCGCTGACCGACGGCCCGTTGGACGTGGTGGGCGCCGACCGCAGGTTCGAGTTGCCGGGATTCCTAGACCATCTGGTCTCCTGGGACAGCACGCAGGGAGGCGGCAACGGCGAGAACCTACGGGACGCGATCGAAGGGCGCGGCGGACTGGTCGCCGTCGCGGTACTGAGCCAGGACTTCACCTACGGCGATCAACCCGAGCCTCTGGAGTGGGTTCGCGACATCGGTGGATACCAGTTGACCGAGGTGGAGCTCCAGACGCTTCAGAAGATGCTCGACGGACGCGACCGTGTCCCCGAGGTCCGTGAGTTGATTGAGGATCCTCACACCGTCTGGCTGCCGTCGCGGGTCACGCTGGGAGTGCCGCAAGTCGCCGGCCACATGGTGAGCATCCCGGTGACGGCTGTGCCAGGCGAACTCGCGGGCGTGCTTGCTCTCGACGAGGCGAGCGTGGCGGTCCTGCACGCCGAACCGGTCCGGGACGCCGCGCCGGCAACGCCCGACACCGCCGCAGCGGGAGGGCCTGAGACGCCCCGGATCGAGACTGACCCGTGGAGTTGCGAAGTGCCCAGCGCAAGCAGCCACACCGGAGAGGAGTTCGCCTGCCCGTCGGCCCTGCGGCTCAGCATCGACATCGGTCAGGACACCGCGTTGGCGACCGCGCTCAGCGTCGACGTGGCCGAGCAGCCGGGCACCGCAGACCCGCTCCTGGAAGGCCTGTGGTTCCCGCCGGGATCGCAGGAGGGCGAACGCCTGTCCGCGCTCTTGGGCGAGCGCATCGCCCAGGAGCGGCAGCCCGTGCGGCTGGAGTCGGGCCGATTCATCGTCGGACCCGTCGTCTGGCTGCCGTCGGGAGTCACGCTGGGGTCGCCGGCAGTCACGGGTCACATGGTGAGCATCCCGGTAACGGCCGCGCCAGGCGAACTCTCAGGCGTGCTTGCTCTCGACGAGACGAGCGTTGCGGTCCTGGGCGCCGCTCCGGCAACGCCCGGCACCGCCGCAGCGGGAGGGCCTGAGACGCCCCGGATCGAGGCTGACCCTTGGAGTTGCGAGGTGCCCAGCGCAAGCAGCCACACCGGCGGGAAGTTCGACTGTCCGTCGCCCCTGCGGCTCAGCATCGATGTCGGTCGGGACACCGCGTTGGCGATCGCCCTCAGCATGGACGTCGCCGAGCGGCCGGGTGCCGCAGAGCAGCAGTCCGTCCGGCTGGAGTCGGACCGATTCATCGTGAAGAGGCCGGTGAGGCCGTTAGAGAAGTTCTGGCCGATGCTGGCGGTGCTGGCAGCCGCGGCCCTGGCGGCCCGCGTGTTCGTGGCCTGGCGGCTGCGTCCATGGCGCCCCATCGGCTCGCCGGACTTCGTCACGGTACCGCTGCACGCCAACGACAGCCTCGAGCACGCTCCGACCCTTGCGGGCACGCGGCGAGACATCTGCATGGACCTGACGCAGCGCAGCGCCTCCACCGTCATCGGCGGGGTGTCCCTGCGCTCGTCGTGGCTTCCGCTGCTGCTCGGCCGCAGGCCGAGGCTGTCGGCGTCGTCGAGGTCGGGCGACTGCATAGGCCCGAAAGGCTGTGCGCCCAAGCGCAGCGGCCGCTGCAAGGCCCATGTCGGTGCGGACCTGTCCGGCGGCTGGACGGTGGACGCCACCGTCGACGAGGAACGGTTGATCGTGTGGGATCTGCCCTCGGACCCCCAGGAAGCCCAAGACCGGCTCGATGACGCGGCCAGGGAGGCCGCGCCGAGGCTGAGGGCGCACCGCGAGTCGCATACGACTGCCCCTGCCGCGCAAGAGGCCGGGGCGCCCGACGGCGGCGACCGGGCATCGCGGGAGGGTCTCATCGATGCGGGCGACACGGGCGCGCGGCGCGACGACCCCCTCGCCGACGACGATCAGTACGAGTCCGACCACGACACCGACCCGTTCGGAAGGCCCACCTGACTAGGAGCGAATGATGCTGAGACCGGTCATTTTCATCGGATGCGGCGGATCAGGCACCAAGGCCGTGCGCTACGTGCGCGACGCTGTGCAGCGCCGCCTCGAGCACCGCGGCTGGGAGCACGGCATGCCCGACGCCTGGCAGTTCATCGGACTCGACACGCTTACCGTCCAGGAGAGCCCGACAGAGATCCCCACCATCCCGGCCGCGGACTTCCTGTCGCTGTCGGCCACCTTCGACACCTACAAGGGGCTGTGGGAGGCACTCACGGCGAAGCATCCCACCGGGAGTCCGAGCCGGAGCGCCCGGCTGCTGTGCGGATGGCTCCCCGATCCCCGGGCAGTGGCCATCCCGCTGCGCGACGGCGCCGGGCAGAACAGGGGCATCGGGAGGGCTGCCGGGCTGCTGTCGCTGGAAGGCGCCCTGCTGGAGCGGCTCAAGACCGCCTTCCAGCGCGCCGCCGCAGGAGGTCCGCAGCTGCGCGAGGTGGGGAGATACCTCGGTGTCGAGGCGGAGATCGGCGGCGACACGGCGGCCCCGCTGGTGACGGTGTGCTCGTCGATGGCCGGAGGCACCGGCGCGGGGGTCGTGCTCGACGTGATTGACCTGGTGCGGGCCTGCGACCCCTCCGGCGGCCACCCCGCGCTGGTCCTGTTCACCAACGACATCTTCGACCTGGCCGACTCGCGGCCCATGGCCGCGAACTCGCTGGGGCTGATGAGCGAGCTGCTCGCTGCCTACTGGTCCGAGCCCGACGAGATCGAGTCGCCACTCAAGGCCGGTGCCGTGCAGGATCCCGGCGTGGGACCCCACTCCACCTTCCTGGTGGGGCGCTACAGCCAGAGCGGCGCTGACCTGGGCGACACCGCCGAGGTGTACCGGGCCGCGGGAGAGGCCCTGTCCACCTGGGTGGTCGACGGCGTCGTGCAGGAGCGCATACACAATTTCATCAACGTCAATTGGCGGAACAAGGCCAAGAGCAACCACGGCGGTTACCAATTCGGCAGCGAGCACCAACTGGGAGCGGTGTCGTCGTTCGGGGCGGCGAAGGTGACGGTGGGTCGCGACCGCTTCTCGCTGTGGGCCGAGCACCTCCTGGCCCGCGAACTGCTCGACAGCCTCTCCAAGGGACACCTGCGCCTCAGCCAGTTCGCCGAGCGCTCCCGGGACGACACCGAGCAGGAGCTCATCGACAAGGCGGGCGGGCGCCTCGCCGAGGACATCCATCACGGCAGGCACTCAGGCCCGCCACAAGGGCAGGCGCAGGGCTGCTCCTCCGCGCCGGAGGCCTTCGCGCCCGACGACGAGTTGCGACAGGTCAGAGCGCAGGTGCGAGCCACCCTGGAGTTCCCGTCCGGCCAGCGCGCCACCGGAGACCGATGGCGGGACCTGCTGCGCAGCCGGGGCGGCGAGCAGGCCGACGAGTGGCAACAGAGGGCGGAGTCGCTGCAGGACCGGGACCTCGACTGGTGCGATGCCATGCTCGACGCGACCTGCCGGTCGGTGTCTGAGGTCGCGGCGCTGTCGTCGCTGGACGTCGCGGCCGCGGCGCTGGGCCACGTGATCGACGAGATCAACCCGGCGGACGTCAACAGCCTCCGGAAGAGGGCGCAGAGCGACGGCCGTCAGTACCGACAAAGGGTGGAGGCCGCCCTCAACACGCTCAGCGCCCACGACGGCGACCTGGCCGGCGACTCCCCGCAGGTGCGCGAGGCCGCCGACAGCGTCGCTCAGGGAGTGGCGTACCTGTGGCGCAGCCTGCGCCTGCGCGCCGCGGCCGACACGATGGAGGCCGCCGGAGACCAGGTGTTCGGCGCGATCCAACGAGCCGTGCGGGCCGCCCGTGCAGAGGTGGGCATCGCGCTGGGCGAGGACGACGTGAAGGCGTGGCCCACGGAGGTGCGCGACATCGCCAAACGGTACCTGCCGTCCACTGTCGAGCTGCCGCTGGAGAAGCATCAGGCCTGGCCGGACCTGATGGGCGAGCTGTGCGCCGAAGCGAGTCCGGGCGGCGTCGCATGCGGGAACCGCAGCACGGACCCGCTGCGGTACCGGCTGATCGCCAGCGACAGCGAGACGGCGCCGCTGGTGAGGCCGGGGAGGCACCGTCGTTGGCAGCCCGGGCAGCACGCCGACGTGGTGTGCCACGCCGGCGCCCGGGACGTGGAGGAGCGTGTGCGCGACTGGACGCGCCGCCCCGGCGCCAAGTTCAACCGCGTGGTCAGCGAGGGACTGCGCTCCTACCTGGCGGAGAACGACCCCGACACCGGAGAGCGTCGCATCGACCACGCCCTCCGCATGGAGGTGTTCCGCGAGCAACTCGGCAACGCTAAGCAGGCCGCCGATCCGCTCATGCGGATCAACCGCGACATCTACACGGTCACCCACACCGAACCCCTGGAACCGTTCTTGACGGTGTGCTCGCAGTTCCCCTTCGGCGAAGGTCACCCCGCCGAGGTGGCCGCTCGGTCCATCATCGGCGACGCGTCCTATGCGGCCAGCATCCAGGACACGTCCTCGGTGCTGGTCTCGTCCTACATCGAGAGCCCCATGTACCCGATGGCGGCGCGGTCCTTCACCGAGCCCGTGGCCGAGGCCCTGCAAGAGAGTCCGGATACGACTCACCTCTCCTCGAGCTTCTGGATGTGGCGGCGAGGCAGGACGCTGGAGGCCTTCGTTCCTGTGCCGCGGGAGGTATTGCGGGCCATGATCTCTGGGTTCGCGGTCGCCAGGCTCTGCGGCTACGTGACCGCTGACCCCAGCAGACAGATCCGGATCACGGCAGCCGTCGACGAGGCTACGTTCCCGTGGCCGCTGCTGACGACGCTGCGCAACTACGACGACCTGCTCGCTGCGCTGCTGGAGGCCTTCAGCCTCACCTTCGGCACGGTCGGAAGCGGCGGTATGAGAGTCTACGAGTGCTACAAGCGTCTCTACGAACTCGGCCTCCCGTCGCTGCGGGGACGCCTCCACGACGATCTGCGGCAGCTGCTGGAGTCCGGCGAGCCGCCGCATCCGACCGTCGGCGCCGAAACACCCAAGGCCACGGGCGACAGCCCGCGGGAGCGCCAGGCGGCGGCCGTGCACTACTTGGACGACAACCTTGACTACTTCCGGCAACAGCATCCCGACAAGATGCGCGAGCACCTGATGCGGGGCATCGACGGATCCGCTGAGCCCGGCGCCATGACCACAGAGCTTGCGCCGATCTACCTCGAGTGCTACGGGACGCTGAAGGACCTGCTCTCTGGTCGCTCCCCGACGGGATCGGTGATCTGACGGTGCCGGGCGCGAGGCTCGTCCTGCTCACGTCCGGCGAGAGCGGCGACGCAGCCGGGCGGCTGCGGTCGACCCTGGCGTCGTGGTGCCGGGCCGGGCTGCTCGGCGCCGTGGCCTGGTCCCCGGCCGAGGAGCTGGCCGCGGGCGGGTCCGGCACCAAGTGCGAATGGGCCGACGGCCGCCGCTGGGCCCGGGGGCCGCTGAGGGACGCATACTCGGGCGGTCTGTCCGAGCTGTGGCTGGCGGCGCTGAGAGGCCCGGCCCGAAGCTCGGAGGGTGCCCGCCAAGCCGAGGAGGAGGCCGTCGAGGAGGTGCGCGGGTGGTTCGGCCGCGCGGTGACCGTGCGATCGCTCACGGTGACCGTGCCCGGCCCGGAGCGACACTTCGGGCGAGGCGACTTCTCCGCGATGTGGGACGTCCACTTGGTGCACGACCGCCGGGTGACTCCCGACCCCCGCTCAGCCGGCGAGGACGCCTCCGAAGGCGACCCGCTGGCGCTGGCCGCGCCGGTGGCGCTGTGCGCGGCGGGAGGCTGGAGCGGTACCGCTGCCGCGCTGGACTTGACCGACCGGGCTGACGGCGGGGTCAAGGGTCCCCGCATCGTCCACGCCCAGCAGCGAGTGCTGCACGCCCCCGACCTGGCGTTTCTCGGGATTCCCGGCTCGCCGCCCTGGCCGACTCCGAGGGACGCGGGCGTGCGGCGGGCCCTGCCCGGCTCGGTGCCTGACGTGCATGTGGCTGAGCGGCTGGCGGGCCAGTGCGGCTTCAAGTGCAGGCTCGCGCCGGCCGCCGAGGAGCAGCCGGAGTCCGATCCGGGACTCTGGGACTGCCTGTTCGGACCACTGGAGCAGCCGCTGCCGAGAACGGAGGCGGAATCAGCCCTGTGGCGTCTTGCCAATCGCACCGGCGGCTACCAGGCACCCGACACCGACGGCATGGTGCGCCTGAATCTGGGCACGACGGCCGACGACCGAAGAGTCGCCGAACTCGTGGACCACATCAGGCACAGCAGCTTCCCGATCGGCTCCCCCTCGGCGGGCGCGGAGGGCGCCACCCCGGAGACGTGGCGGACAGTGCGCGGCGCCTTCTTCGGGCTGGTCGACGGCGCCGAGATGCCGGCCGGCGTGCCGCCCGTCACGAGCGGTGAGGGCCGCGACGGGGAGGTTCTGGTGTGGTCAGACCCGTCGGCGCTGGCGCCGCCGCGCCTGCCCGGCGCTCAGCCGTCTTCTTCACGCGACGCCAGAGATCGCGGCGACCCCGGCTCAGCCGGCGGCACTGACCCCCAGCCACCACCGCACGGGGCCGACGCCGGCGACACGGCACCTGAGGAGGCTGAGACGCCGCCAGCCTCCTCAGGTGAAGGACTGAGCAGCGCCGAGCCGTCGCGCAAGACGCTTGGGGAGCAGCGGGAAGGGTCGAGCAGCGCCGAGCCCTCAAGCAAGACGGTCTGGGAGATCCCTGACGGGGTGTGGGAAGCGGATCCAGACAAGCCGGCGGGTCGATACCGGCTGACCGGCGCCGACGTGTCGGGCCCGCCGCCGCCAGCATCGGACGCTCCGCCGGCCGGAACTCCCCACTCCGGCGTCGAAGCCGCCAAGCAGTCGTCTCGACGCGACGCCGCGACAGGCCCCGGCGCCCTCGGAGCACGGCAGCGAACCATGCCGCCCGCGCCGTCGCGCACCGACGACGAGCGGCTGACACCCGACGACTGGCTGACATCCGACGAGGACGCCGTGCCGACCGGCGGCGGCCACGACGCGCTCATGTCCCGGCTGGCCGCAAGCCTCGACGGAGCGGTGAGAAGGGCACGCCGGAACTTCGAGCGTTACGCCGCGGCGCGGCCCAGCGGCGACGAGCACGAGTGTGCCCGGCACCGCCGAGTCAGGACCCGGGCAGTGCTGGCAGTGTGCGGTGTGCTGCTGGCCGCGGCGGTCGCCGCCGCGGTCGACCAGCGCTGGCCGTACCTGGCCGTCGCTTGGGAGGCGGTCACGCCATTCACGGCCCGGCCCTCCTACGACCCAGCGATCTGGCCGGTCGGCTGGTTCGCGGTGATCGCCGCAGGCACCGCGGTCGGCGGTCTGGCCCTGCGCCGCAGTGCCACCGACCTGCGCGACGCGGTGCGCGACCTGCGCGAGGGCGAGCGGCACCGCCACGAGCACATCGACAACTCGGTCCACTACGCCGCCGAACTGTTGCGCCTGCAGAGCCTGTCGGAGCAGTTCGCCGATCACCGCCGGGTGATCACCGAGATGCTGCACCGCCCGTTCGGAGACCCGGGACTGGCGAAGCGGCAGCGCCTCGACGCCGAGGGCTTGCGCTTCGACCAAGCGCCGCCACCGTCGATGCTGGTCGCAGCGGCCAACGCGTCCGAGGAGCGCGTGGAGGGCGAGCAGAGAGAGCTACGGGCCGACGTTGTGAGGCGAGGCTGGCTGACATCGGTCCATCACGATGTCCTGGAAGCTTGGCGGGCCCGCTATTCGAGGCATATTCTCGACGACCGCCCCGATCCCGACTCGGATGCCTCGATCCCCGGCGCGCTAGCGTCCCGCGACCAGCGCGACGGCAGCGACGTGCTCGGCGCCCGCGAGGACTACGCCAACGCGGTCGGCGCCGACGGCTGGGCGGTGAGGGAAGTGCACCGCGCCCGCTGGCGCCGGCTGCTCGCCGACGGCGCCGACAGTGACGGCACGTACGACAAGCAAGGCAGGGACGAGATGGAGCGCTATCTCGTGCTGCTCGAGACGCTCTCCGCGGTGCACGGGCCAGTGGGCGTCGCCGACGGCGCGGCGGACTTCCTCGCGCTCGGACCGTCGGGAACACCGCTGTCCGCCGACGAAGTGCGCCACCGGTTTGCCTGGAGGGATGTCCTGGGCCCCCACGCGCCCGCCTCGGCGCCGGCGGTGAATGCCATTGGATCGGGTCCCTCCTCGATCACTTCCGGCGCCGACGCCGGGCGCGGGGACGGAGTCGGGTCCATGGTGCTGATGTCCTGGCGCCTCGAGTACTCCGAGCAGGTGCGGGCCGAGCATCTTCGAGGGTGGACTAGCGCTGTCGAGGACCGCGCCGCGGCAGCGCCAACAGGGCGAGTGATATGAGACCGCACAGAGCCGGCGGGTTGCTCGCCGTCTTGGTCGTCGCCACCGTCACCGTCGTCGCCGCGGCCTGCGCCCGGCAGTGGCCCGCCGAGCCGCCAGAAGCCCACGAGTGGCAGCTCTCGACGGCGCCCATGAACCTGCTGCCCCAGAGAGCCGCGGGCCGGGTGCTCGCCGCCTTCGCCTACGCCCAGCAGCGACCCAGCCCAACAAGCTGCGACGGCATAGGCGAGGACGACTGCGGGGCCTACGCAGATCGGTACGGGCACCAGCTTCCGGCCCGCCTGGCCGTCGCCTGCTGGGATCCCGACAGCGACGGCCGCGGCGAGATCGACATCACCTTCACGCCGTCGCGCCCGATACTGGACGATCGGCGGCTGCACCCGCAGGCGTGGGGCGGCTGGGGACTCGACTTCGACGGCGACAGCGGGCCCAAGGACATCCTGGTCGGGCTGGACGACGGCAGTTCCGGCCTCGTGGACGGGTTCGTCGCGTTCGTTCCCGGCGAGCAGCTCGTCGAGCGGGCGATGCGCTACTTCAGCGAGACCGCGGGCCGCGAGGGTGCCGAGCTCCGGGTTGTGGCCACATTCCCCGAGAGCGACGGCAGCCCCCCGCTGGAGTGGCGCTTCGACCTCAGCGCCGAGTCCAAGGCCGACGAGCGCATCCGCCACGTCGTCGAGAACTGCGGACGGGTCTGGTGACCAGGCGAGCCGCGCGCCCGAGTACCGGCTGAACGACGAATCGATGTCGTGGACAACTGCGGGCGGGTCTGGTGACCAGGCGAGCCGCGCGCCGCGACCGCACGCCGGTCGGCTGCTGCGTACGGTTGCGGTGAGCGCGGTCCGTCGCCTGTTCGGAGCAACCGCCGCTGTCGTGGCCCTGGCAGGATGCGCTCTGCTCGCTGACAAGCCGCCCGCCACCTCGGGGGACGGCCGCGGCCACCGGGTCGTGCTCGAATCGCCGGCAACCATGCGCGGCGGCGTGTGCCCGGAGTACCGCGAGATCCCCGACCGCGAGTACTTCTGGGATATGCTCGCGTTCCGCACCGCCATCGAAGCCGAAATCGAGTACTGCCAGAACATAGACCCGGGGCCCCTGGGACGCTGGGTGGTGGAGGAGCGCTTCGACGAACAGGGCGACTACAGCATCTCTGCGCACGTTGAGGCCGTCGCCCACACCGTGGAGTACGACTGGCGGGGCTTCACTCCCACACTGTGGGTGGCGTGCCGGCATGGAGAGAGCGACCCGGCAGAGTCAATCTTGGAGGTGTGGCTGTGGCACTACGGTCCTCCGCAGCAGCACTACGGCGAGCCGACACCGGTCAAGTACACCTTCGCCGGGCAGCGTCCGAGCGACGTTGCGCTGTGGCGGGGGCACCCGGGACAGGCCGAGGTCTTGCGACTGCTGCCTCCCATGCCCGAGATCGTCGAGCAGGAGGCCGACTCGCGCACCTTCGCGGCGCAGATGCGCGATGCCGCAATGGCCGATGGAGACGACGACTCAGGCCCCATGCTGACGGTGCAGACCTGGGAGGGCGGCACCCTGAGCCCGCTCGGGGAGTCCCAGGGAAAGATCGAGTTCGACTTGGCTGGCTTGGAGCGCGCCGCGTTCCCGGTGTTCGACGCCTGTGGCGTGTCCGCCACAGCGTCCAGCGCGTAGCCGTCGCCTAACGGCGCGGGTCAGAGGCGGGCTCGGGCCGCGTGCAGCCGGCGCAGAGTCTCGCTCTTTCCCAGCAGGCGCATCGGCTCCCAGAGGGGCAGTCCGGCGCCGGTACCGGTGAGCGCCACCCGGACCGGGGGCTGGGACCGCACCCGCGCCCCGGTGCTCTCGGTCAGCTCGTCACCGACGCCCATGACTATCGACTCGAGCCTCTGTGGAGAGGTGAAGTCGTCGCCGGCTAGGCGGGTCTCCACGGCCTCCAGCACCTGCGCGGCAGCCCGACCCTTGACCATCGCCTTGTTCCAGGCCCGCTCGTCGTAGCTGACTTCGGGGCACAGGATCCAGTCGATCCATCCGGCGGCCTCGCCGAGCCTCACGATCCGCTGCTGGATCTCACCGGCGAGCACCCGAACCTTGTCGCGGTCGTAGCGCTCAGGGGGCCACGGAGCGTCCGGGCCACTCAGGAACGGCTCGGCCCGGGCCGCGAACTGCTCGATGGTGAGCGCCTTGATGTGGGCGGAGTTGATGTGGTCGAGACGGGCCGGGTCGAAGAACGCCGGGGCCGGCTTGACTGCGTCGAGCTCGAACAGCGCGACGATCTCGTCCAGCGGGCGGATCTCCACCTCGTCGGGGGGACCCCATCCGAGCAGCGCGAGGTAGTTGACCATGGCCTCGGGCAGGTAGCCCCGGCGGCGGTAGTCGTCGAGGGCGACGTCGTCGCGCCGCTTGGCCAGCTTCTGGCGCTTGGCGTTGACCAGCAGCGGCAGGTGCGCGTACGCGGGCGGCGCGCCGAAGCCGAGGGCCTGCCAGAGCAGCTGCACTCGCGGGGTGGTGTTGAGCAGGTCCTCGCCCCGGATCACGTGGGTGATTCCCATGTCGTGGTCGTCCACCGCGTTGGCCAGATGGAACGTGGGCGATCCGTCGCCTCGCCGGATCACGAAGTCCTCAAGCGAATCGTTCGGGAAGCTCACCCGCCCCCGCACGATGTCGTCCACCACGGTGGTGCCGTCGTCGGGGCATCGGAATCGCACCACCACGCCCGGCCCGTCGGTCACGTCGCGGTCGCGGGACCAGCCGTGGTAGCCGGCGGGAAGCCCGGCCGCGGCGCAACGCTCTTCGATCTCGGCCCGGGTCAGGTCGCAGCAGTAGGCCGCGCCGCCGGCCACCAGTTGCTCGACGGCCGCGGAGTGCAGGCCGCGGCGCTCGGACTGGAAGTGGGGGCCCGAGTCCCAGTCGAGGCCCAACCATCGCAGCGGCTCGATGATGGCGTCCACGTAGGCCTGGGTCTTGAGCGAGGCGTCGGTGTCCTCCACCCGCAGCACCATCTCGCCGCCGTGATGCCGGGCGAACAGCCAGTTGAACAGCGCCGTCCGCGCGCTGCCCACATGCAGGAACCCCGTCGGCGCGGGCGCGAACCTAACCCTGGGCGTGCTCATCAGCCGAGCATACGCAGCCCGCCGCCGACGGGGCGATGCGAGCCGAGTCACCGACCATCTTCCGCAATTCAGACACTCAGAGTCCTGGAATCGCTACATCCTACTGTTGCAGAACGCCGATCACCTTCATTGCAGAACGCTGGTAGCCAGTATTGCAGAACGCCGGTTATCAGCGTTGTGGAACGCTGGTCGCCAACGGTACCCTGCACCCGTGGAATACCGGGCCAGGATCGTCGACGGCCTTCTCGCCGCCCGGCTGCGGGCAGTTCCGACGGTGGTCATCGATGGGGCCCGAGGATCGGGCAAGACGGCCTCCGCCCGGCAGCAGGCCCGCAGCGAGGTGCGCTTCGACGTTGACAGCCACGCACGCGCGCTCGCCGAACTCGACGCCGCAGCCGTCATCGAAGGCCCCGAGCCCAGGCTCTTCGACGAATGGCAGCACGCACCGGCCATTTGGAACCATATTCGCCGGGCCGGCGACGAGGGACGCCGACCGGGTCGCTTCATCCTCACCGGGTCGGCCGTACCCGTCGACGACACGACGCGGCACACCGGGGCCGGGCGCATCTCCAGGATCCGACTCCGGCCCATGACGCTATTCGAAACGGGTCACTCCAACGGCGTCGCCTCCATGCGCGGGCTGCTGTCCGCGAGCCGTGTGGCGGGCCCTGCCGGCGAGGCGAGCCTCTCCGCTGTGACCGAGGCGCTGTGCCGGGGCGGATGGCCGGCCAATCTCGACACCAGCATCGTCGCCGCCCAGCAGTACGTGCGTGACTATCTCGACGAGGTCCAACGCGCCGATGCGGGCCATCCCGGCGGGCGCAGGCGCGATCCCGTCGGGGTGCGGCGGCTGCTGCGGTCACTAGCGCGCAACACCGCCACCGAAGCCTCGCACTCGACGCTGGCCGGCGACGCTGGCGGGGAGCGCCCGCTGCACCGCGACACCGTCCGCGCCTACATCGACGCCCTCGAACGGGTGTTCGTGGTCGAGGATCAGCCGGCATGGTCGGCCCGGCTGCGATCCCGATCGAGGCTGAGGCGGGCCGGCAAGCGCCACTTCGTCGATCCGTCCTTGGCGGTTGCGGCGCTGCGGGCCGGGCCGCAGCGCCTCGAGCGGGACTTGGAACTCCTAGGGCTGCTGTTCGAGTCGCTCGTGCTGCGCGATCTGCGGGTGTACGCGGGCGCGCACGACGGCGAGGTCTACCACTACCGGGACAACACCGGGTTGGAGGTGGACGCAGTGGTGGAGACCGCCGCCGGGGAATGGCTCGCTGCGGAGGCGAAGCTCGGAGGGGACAAGGCCATCGACACCGCGGCCCGCAACCTGCTCAAGCTGCGCTCGAGGGTCGACACCGCCGCTGTGGGCGAGCCGTCGAAGCTCATCGTCGTCACCGCCGTCGGCAGCTATTGCTACGACCGTCCCGACGGCGTAGCGGTCGTGCCAATCACCGCGCTCGGACCCTGACACACCGCGCCCTGCTAGCGTCGGTCTAACCGCAATTCCTCGCAGCAGGGAGTTCCTTGTGTCCGACATGCCCCCGCCCCCTCCCGACGACTCGGGCTGGTCGCCTGAGCCTCCGCCCCCGCCACCGGGTCCGTCTGGCCCTGGAGGTGCACCCCCTGCCGGATTCGCCGCTCTGGGCACCGGCGAGACCGTGCAGCTGGCAACCCCCGGCGGCCGCCTCGGAGCCAGGATCATCGACATAATCATCGTCATCGTCATCAGCTTCATCGCAGAGTTCATCGAGCCCTACGTCGTCCCATTCGTGGCCGTCGCGGCCTACGAGATCATGTTCGTCGCCCTAAGGGGAAAGACCCCCGGCAAGATGGCGACAAGCATCAGGATCGTCAGGGCCGACAACGGAGGCCTACCCGGCTGGGGCGTCTCAGCCGGGCGCTGGGTCATACCACTCATCGGGTACGTCCTGGCGATCATCCCGGGCCTGCTGATCCATGCCTCGCTGCTGTGGGATGACCGCCGGCAGGGCTGGCACGACAAGGCCGTGAAGACGCTCGTCGTCAAGGCCTGACGCACGGCTGGGCGACACATCGGGTGCTAGAATAAGTTGTTTAGAGTCCTAGCGGGGCGCGCCAGTCCGTGGAGCAGGTTTCGGCGACCGCGGCCGGGGTATTGCGCAGCGTCTCGGTAGGAACCAGCTCCGCTAGGCGCAGCTTGACATGGTAGCCGTGGTGGCCGGCCGCGCCGGCGAAGCGGGCCCGGCGCCAGGACACCAGAGCGGCTTCGGCGTCGATCAGGAAGCCGAACAGCCCCAGAGCCAGCCGCAGGTCGTGCATCACGGGCGCGCGGCCGAACAGCGAGGCCCGGCGAAGCGCCACCGAACAGCATCCAGCCAGCGCGTCGTCCTCGCGCTCGCCCGCCGCCAGGACGAGCCGGCCGGCGAAGCGCTGCGCCAGCTTGAGCGCGTAGCCCTGGTCGGGGCCCTGGTGGCCCATCCCCGGGCCGGCCGTGGACTCGCCGCCCACAACCTCGCCGGGCCGGTCGGCCGTCCAGGGATCGTCCCGCCGGGGCGGAGACCGGTAGATGGACGGAGCCCTGGCCGTGGCGGGAACGTAGGACGGGGCAGCCACGGTGCGACAGCGTAGGCGCCGCCGGGTCCGTTTGGGAGCCCTGCGGACAGGTGTCCCATCCGCTCGGCCGCTCAGTCGTCGGCGTGGAGCAGGCCGTACACCACAGAGTCGGCCAGAGCCTGCCAGGACGCCTCGATGATGTTCTCCGACACGCCGATGGTGGTCCACACCCGGCGGCGGTCGGTGGAGTCGACCAGCACCCGGGTCACCGCGCCCGTCCCCTTCTGGGTGTCGAGCACCCGGACCTTGAAGTCGGTGAGCGAGATGTTCTCCAGCGCGGGGTAGAGATCGGCCAGGGCGTTGCGCAGCGCGGTGTCCAGGGCGTTGACCGGGCCGTTGCCCTCCCCCACGGCCACACGGCGCTCGCCGCCGACCCACAGCTTCACGGTGGCCTCGGTGTCGACCTCGACCGAGACGTCGTTCCAGGCCCGGGCGCCCGTGCCCGAGCGGTGGTCCAGCGACACCCGGAACGACTCCAGCCTGAAGTAGTCCTGCTCCCAGCCGGCCGCGCCCCGCATCAGCAGCTCCAGGGAGGCGTCGGCGGCCTCGAAGTGGTACCCGGCGTGCTCAAGCCGCTTGAGGGTGTCGATCACATCGCCCAGCACCCGCCCGTCGATGTCCAAACCGAGGTCGGCGGCCCGCATCTCCAGCGTCGAGCGTCCCGCCATCTCCGACACCAGCACCCGGGTGCCGTTGCCGACCAGCTCGGGCGGCACGTGCTCGTAGGCGTCGGGACGGCGGCTGAGGGCGCTGGCGTGCAGCCCGGCCTTGTGGGCGAAGGCGCTGGCGCCGACGTAGGGCTGCTGGGGGTTCAAGGGCAGGTTGACCAGCTCGGCCACATGGTGCGACACCGAGGTGAGCAACTGCAGGCGGCCCTCGGGCAGCGCCCGCATGCCCATCTTCATCTCGAGGTTGGCGATGATCGGCACCAGGTCGCAGTTGCCGACACGCTCGCCGTAGCCGTTGATGGTGCCCTGCACATGCCCCGCCCCGGCCCGCACCGCGGCCAGCGCGTTGGCCACCCCGCAGCCGGTGTCGTTGTGCAGGTGGATGCCGACGTCGCAGTCCACGTAGGCCACCACGGCCGCCACCGCCTCTGAGATGTCGGTGGGCAGGGTGCCGCCGTTGGTGTCGCACAGCACCACCGTCGAGGCGCCCGAGGAGGCCGCGGCCTCCAGCACCCGCAGGCTGAACTCGGGATTGTTGCGATAGCCGTCGAAGAAGTGCTCGGCGTCGAAGAGCACCCGCTTGCCCGCCGCCACCAGGAACTCCACCGAGTCGGCCACCATGGCCACCCCCTCATCGAGGCTGGTCTGCAGCGCCTCGGTGACGTGGTAGTCCCAGCACTTGCCGACGATGCAAACCGCCGACGTTCCCGCCGCGGCCAGATTGGCCAGCACCTGGTCGGAGTCCACCCTTCCCCTGGCCCGGCGGGTGGAGCCGAAGGCGACCAACTCGCTGACCTTCAGGTCGAGCTCGGTGCGAGCCCTCGCGAAGAACTCGTCGTCCTTGGGGTTGGCGCCGGGCCAGCCCCCCTCGATGTATGCGACCCCGAGACGATCAAGCTGCTCGGCGATGCGCAGCTTGTCGTCAACGGTGAGCGAGATGCCCTCAAGCTGGGTGCCGTCTCGCAGGGTGGTGTCGTAGATCTCTACGGCGGGCCGCTCACCGCTACTCATGGACACAACCGCCCCGCCCCGAGCGCGCCCCCCTGCTCATGGACGTACTCGTTCCAGATCTTGTAGCGGTCGGTGCGGCCCCGCACCGCGTCGGCGTAGGCCTCCGCTATGGCCAGCGTGCGGGGTCCGGGACACTCCAGCGCCCGGTCGTCCACCGAGTTGACCGCGCTCACCTCGGCCGCGGTTCCGCAAACGAAGACCTCTTGCGCGATGTACAGGTCGCTGCGGGCCAGGTCGCCGACCACCGCGTCGATGCCTATGTCGCGGGCGATGGTGATCACCGAATGCTGCGTGATCCCGGGCAGTGCGCCCGACGACAGCGGCGGCGTCACCAGCACCTCGGGGGCGCCCGCGAAGATGTTCTCCCCGCTGCACTCCGACACCAACCCGGCCGGGTTGAGCATGATGGCCTCGTCGTATCCGGCCCTCAGCGCCTCCATCTTGGCCAGGGTCGAGTTGGCGTAGTTGCCGGTGGTCTTGGAGGCGGGGGGCATGATGTTGTGGTCGTGGCGGGCCCACGACGAGATCTTCAAGCGCACGCCCTTGGTGAGGGCGTCGTCGCCCAGGTACGCGCCCCACGGCCAAACCGCGATGGCGATCTCGGTGACGCAGGCGGCGGTGGAGAGGCCTATCTCGCCGTAGCCGTAGTAGGCGATGGGGCGCACATAGCACTCGGGCAGCCCGCTGTCGCGCACCACGAGCTTGCAGGCATCCACGATCTCGGGCACCGAGTACGGCATCGGCATGTTGAGGATCTTGGCCGAGTTGTAGAGGCGCTGGATGTGGTCCGTGAGGCGGAACACGGCCGGCCCGTCGTCGGTCGCGTACGCCCGGATCCCCTCGAACACGCCGGTGCCGTAGTGCAGCGAATGGGACAGCACGTGGATCTTGGCGTCCTCCCACGGCACAAGCTCGCCGTTCATCCAGATGTGCTTGGTGGGCGTGAAGGGCATGATTCGGATTGGCCTTCCGTGAATAACTCTTCTGGGTATCCGTCTCGGTCTGCGGCTGCTAGTCGCCGAGGCGAGCCACGATGGCATCGCCTGTCTCGCTGGTCGTCCCGGTGAGGGACTCGGGCCGGTCGCTGGTCGTCCCGGTGAGGGACTCGGGCCGGTCGCAGGCCTTGCGGATGCGTTCCGCGGCCTCGCCCTCGCCGAGGTGGTCCAACATCATCGCGCCCGACAGCACCGCCGCGACGGGATTGGCCCGCCCCGTGCCCACGATGTCGGGCGCCGAGCCGTGGACCGGCTCGAACATGGACACCCGGCCGGGGTGCAGGTTGGCCGTCGGGGCCCGACCGATCCCGCCCGACACCGCGCCGCCGAGATCGGTGAGGATGTCGCCGAAGAGGTTGTCGGTGACGATCACGTCATACCGGGCGGGATCCTCCACGAAATAGATGCACGCCGCGTCGACATGGTTGTAGGCCGTCTCCACGTGGGGGTAATCGGCCGCGACCACCTTGAAGGTGCGGTCCCACAGGTCGCCCGAGAAGGTCAACACGTTGGTCTTGTGGACCAGGGTCAGGTGCCGGCGCCTGGTCGTGGCCAGATCGAAGGCGTAGCGCACGGCCCGCTCCACGCCGTGGCGGGTGTTCACCGAGCCCTGGGTGGCGATCTCCTGGGGCGTGCCCCGCCTCAGGAAGCCGCCCTCGCCCGCGTAGGTGCCCTCGGTGTTCTCGCGGATCACCACAAAGTCGTGGCCCGGCGCGGCGAAGGGTCGCAGATTGATGTAGAGGTCCAGCTCGAAGCGCATCTTGAGCAGCAGGCCCCGCTCGATGATGCCGGGCGGGACGTCGGGGGTGCCGACCGCGCCCACGTAGATGGCGTCGAGGCCGCGCCACTCCTCCACGGTCGCTTCGTCGAGCACGGTGCCGTCGCGCAGGTACCGGCCGCCGCCGAGGTCGTAGTCGATCGTGTCGAGCTGCACGCCCGCGGCCGCGATCACCTTCAAGCCCTCGGCCACCACCTCCGGGCCGATGCCGTCGCCCCCTATCACTCCCACTCGATGTGCCATGACTGATCGCTCGCTTCGCTGGTTGGTGTCGTTTGCGTGCTGGTCTCGAAACGAAGAAACCGCCCACCGGAGTGGACGGTTCTGAGCGCGCGCCGATGGACGCGCGCTACGGAATTACGATGCTGCGCAGGTTCGCCACGGCTCTCAGCATACCGCTGGGGCGGTAGATTGGCGCAATGCCCGACCCCCATCAAATCTCGCAGGACGCGCACGACCGGCTCAGCGCCGAACTGCGGGACCTCACCACGCGGGGCCGCATCGAGATAGCCGACAAGATCGAGGCCGCCCGCATGCTGGGCGACCTGTCCGAGAACGGCGACTACCACGCGGCCAAAGAGGAGCAGGGCAAGATGGCGGGCCGGATCGTCCACCTGACCCGGATCCTCCTCGATGCCGAGATCATCGACAGCGGCAACGGCGCCCACCAAGACGTCGGCGTGATCCTGGGATCGGTGGTGACCGTGCTCTACGACGGCGACGACGAGCCCGAGCGCCTTCTGGTGGGAGTGATCGAGGAGCGCCGGGGCGACCTGATGGTCGTCTCTCCCGGATCTCCCATGGGTGAGGCGCTGCTCGGCACCTCCGAGGGAGACTCCGTCGAGTTCGACTCGCCCGCAGGCCGCCAGCGAGTCACTGTCGTCGAGGTCGCCTGAGCAGCCGATGGGCGGCGACCGGCCCCGCACGCTGCGATGGGCGCGGATCGCCCTGGTCGTGGGCGCCCTGCTGCTGGGCGCGGCCGCGGCGTCGATCGTGTGGGACGCGGCGACCGACGATCGCCCGCCGGCGGTGATCACCGGCCGGGACGGCTGACCGTCGTCTTGGAGGCCGCAGGATCCCGCTCTTGTTCGCTGCGCTCACGGGCCGCTCGGGCCACGGCCACGCTCAACGCGCGAGCGAAGTTCTCGACCCGCGGCTGCCCGCTCGGCCTCTAGGATCGACGCCGTGACAGAGCCGCGGACACTGAGCGAGAAGATCTGGGACCGCCACGCGGTGGCCCGCGGCGGCGACGGCGAGCCCGACCTGCTCTACATCGACCTTCACCTGGTGCATGAGGTCACCTCCCCACAGGCCTTCGACGGGCTGCGCCTGTCGGGCCGGGGCGTGCGCCGCGCGGACCTGACGGTGGCAACCGAGGACCACAATGTCCCCACCACCGACACTGACAAGCCCATCGCCGACGAGGTGAGCCGCACCCAGGTGGAGACCCTGCGCCGCAACGCCGACGAGTTCGGCATCACCAACTTCCCCATGGGTCACGCCAAGCAGGGCATCGTCCATGTGATCGGCCCCGAGCAGGGCCTGACCCAGCCGGGCATGACAATCGTGTGCGGCGACTCCCACACCGCCACCCACGGCGCCTTCGGCGCGATCGCGTTCGGCATCGGCACCAGCGAGGTGGAGCACGTGCTGGCCACCCAGACCCTGCCCCAGATGAGGCCGGGGACCATGGCCGTCAACGTGGAGGGCACGCTGCGACCCGACGCCACCGCCAAGGACGTGATCCTGGCCATCATCGGCCGCATCGGCACCACCGGAGGCGTCGGGCGCATTATCGAGTACCGCGGTCCGGTCATCGAGGCGCTGTCGATGGAGGGCCGCATGACGGTGTGCAACATGTCCATCGAGGCCGGCGCCAAGGCGGGACTGATCGCCCCCGACGAGACGACCTTCGAGTACCTGCTCGGTCGCGAGCGGGCCCCGTCGGGGGATCTGTGGGAGGCGGCGCTCGCCGACTGGCGAACCCTGCGGACCGACGACCCGGCCACCTTCGATGTCGAGGTGACCCTCGACGGTGCCGACATCTCCCCCATGGTCACCTGGGGCACCAATCCCGCCCAGTCGGTGCCGCTCGAGGGCGCGGTGCCCGGCCCCGACAGCTTCGACGATCCGGCCCGCCGGGAGGCCGCGGCGCGGGCTCTCGATTACATGGACCTCGACCAGGGCACCCCGATGCGCGACATCGCGGTGGACACCGTGTTCATCGGGTCGTGCACGAACAGTCGCATCGAGGATCTGCGGGCCGCAGCGTCGGTGGTTGAGGGCCGGCAGGTGGCCGACGGGGTGCGCACTCTGGTGGTCCCCGGCTCCGGCCGGGTCAAGGCCCAAGCCGAGGCCGAGGGACTGCCGGAGATCTTCCGATCGGCCGGATTCGACTGGCGCGAGCCCGGCTGCTCCATGTGCCTGGCCATGAACCCCGACAAGCTGACACCGGGCGAACGGTCCGCCAGCACGTCCAACCGGAACTTCGAGGGCCGCCAGGGCCGGGGCGGACGCACCCATCTGGTGTCGCCCGCGGTGGCCGCCGCCACCGCCATCGCCGGGCACTTCGCCGCGCCGGGGGACCTCAGATGACGGAACGCCGCGCCGGGGGACCTCAGATGACGGAACGCCGCGCCGGCCCGACCACCAGTAGGCGGCGTCCATGAAGGCCATACGGGTGGTGACCGGCACCGCGGTTCCGCTGGACCGCAGCGACGTGGACACCGACCAGATCATTCCGTCGGACTGGCTCAAGCAGGTGTCGCGCACCGGCTTCGAGAAGGGCCTGTTCTCGGAGTGGCGCGACAGCCGCGACTTCGTGCTGAACGACGAGCGCTACGCGGCGGCGACCATCCTGCTGGCCGGGACCAACTTCGGAACGGGCTCGTCGCGGGAGCACGCGGTGTGGGCCATCCAGCAGTACGGCTTCGGAGCGGTGATCAGCCCCCGCTTCGCCGACATATTCCGCAACAACTGCACCAAGAACGGCCTAGTCCCGGCCCAGATCCCCGCTCGCGCGGCCGCCGAGTTGATGGCCGCAGTACAGGCCGATCCCGATCTGGAGATCACCGTCGACGTGGAGCGACTCAGTGTGGAGGCGCCGGCCATCGGCTTCGAGGCGGAGTTCCCGCTGGAGGCCTCCACCCGGCAGCGCTTCCTCCAAGGCCTTGACGACATCGGCATCACGCTGAGCCACACCGGCGCCATCGACGACTACGAGCGAAGACGCCTCCCCTGGCTGCCGGCGGCCACCTAGCAGCATTTCGATGCCCGGGGCCTCCGCAGAAATGGGAGCACATCCGGGAACCGCGAACGGTCCGGCATCGTCTCAACCTTCGATCGGCCCGCGCTCTGCAGGGCGCGCCGCGACGAAAGGCCCCGCCTCAATGCTCAAGAAATTGATCACCACAGCCACAGCCCCTCGACGCAAGACGCTGTCCAACCCACCCACAGCCCCTCCGCGCAAGACGCTGTCCAACCCACCCACAGCCCCTCGACGCAAGACGCTGTCCAACCCACCCACAGCCCCTGGGCGCAAGACACTCGCCATCGCCGTCGGCGCCCTGATCCTCGCCGCGGCCTGCAGCAGCGACGGTCCCCCGGGGGCTCCGGGGGTCTCCGGCTCGGCTCAACCAGACGCCACCACCACGACCACCACGGGTACCGAGGGCAGCGAGGGCAGCGAGGGCACGGTGATCGAGCTCGGGCCCGAGGACGTGGTGCTCACCGCCGGGCTGGTGCGCTTCGATGACTGCGGCACACTGCTCGACTACCTGCACGAGGAGTACTCGGCCCGGGTCGGGCCGTGGGGATTCGATAGGGGCGGCTGGTTCGGACCCATGCCGCTGATGGAAGAAGCGATGGCCGAGGAGGCCATGGCCGCCGACGCCGAGGACGCGGCCCCCGCCCAGTCGACGGCTACGAGCGCGCAGGCCGCTCCCGTCGAGGGGGTCGACTTCTCAGGAACGAACGTCCAGGAGGTGGGCGTGGACGAGGCCGACATCGTCAAGACCGATGGCCGGCGGATCTTCACGCTGTCGGCCGGGCGCCTGGTGGTGGTCGACGCAGCCGGCCGCAGCACCGTCGGCTCGGCCACCGTGGCCGAGGGCTGGGGACGAGAGCTGTTCATCGACGGCGACAGCCTGCTGCTGATCACCCGCTCCACCAGCGACGCACCCGAACGCTCCGAGACCGTGCTCCAGCGCATCGACGTGAGCGGCGGCGCGCCGGAGATCGTGCAGACCCTCAACGTGCAGGGCAACTACATCAGCGCCCGCAGCGTCGGCGGCACCGCCCGGGTGATCCTTCGCTACGACCCCCAGTGGAACTTCCCGTTCGTCTTCCCGCAGAACGAGAACGCAGAAGACGTCGCCGAAGCGGCCAACCGGGCCGCAGTGCTCAACTCCACCCTCGACGACTGGCTGCCCCACTACACCGTGGGCTCGGCCGACAGCTCGACGGGATCGCTGATGGTGCCCTGCGGCGACGTGCGCGCACCGTCGGTGTTCTCCGGGTTCGGGGTCACCACTGTGATCAGCGTGCCCATCAGCGGCGACTTCGACCCGTCGGAGTCGACCGCGGTGATGGCGCCGGGCGACACCGTCTACGCGTCGACCGAGTCGCTGTACGTGGCCACCACCCGCTGGGTCGAGTCCGACACCTTCGACGACGACGACGCCTGGCAGGAGGCGTGGCGCCGGCGCCGCACCGGCATCCACCGCTTCGACATCTCCGGCGCCGACGCCAACTACGAGGCCTCCGGCGAGGTCCTGGGCGTGATCCACAACCAGTTCTCACTGTCGGAGCACAACGGCTACCTGCGGATCGTGACGACGGTGGGCGGCCCGTGGGGCGACGAGTCCGAGAGCCACGTGCGGGTGCTGAGCACCGACGGCGACGTCCTGGCGGAGGTCGGCAGTATCGGCAACATCGGCCGGGGCGAGCAGGTCCAGTCGGTGCGCTTCGTCGGCGACGTCGGCTACGTGGTCACGTTCCGCCAGATCGACCCCTTCTACACCATCGACCTGTCCGACCCGGCCAACCCGGAGATCCTGGGTGAGCTGAAGATTCCCGGGTTCTCCAGCTATCTGCACCCGATAAGCGACACGCTGGTTCTGGGCGTGGGATCCGACGCCGACGGGGACGGCCGCATCACCGGGGCCAAGGTGTCGCTGTTCGACGTCAGCGACCTGGCCGCGCCCCGCGAGGTGGCGACCTGGACCGCCCCCGACGGCTGGAACGACGTTGGCTGGGACCACCGGGCCTTTCTGTGGTGGGCGCCCCAGAGCCTGGCCGTGATCCCGGTGACGGTGTCGAACGACTGGTCCGGGGTGAACGACTGGTCCGGGGCGGTTGTCCTGCGGGTCGCCGACGCCACGATCACCGAGGTAGGCCGGGTCGACCACGCCATCGAGGGCGAGGAGCCCGGCCAGACCGACTGCCGCCGGCTCACCGAAGCCGACCTGGAATCGACTGACATGGACGACTTCTCCAGCGAGGTCGAGTACATGATCTCCGACGATTACAGCGCGGTGCTGGCCTGCGAGCCGGGCGAGGCGGGAATCACCGGCTTCGAGTGCTACGACGAGTCGTTCGCCGACGAGGCCGAGAGGTTGGGCCTGCTCCGCGGCAACGAGTCCATATCGATCTGCTGGCCCAGCGACCAGCCCAACGTGATCGCGCGCAGCATCGTCATCGGCGACGACCTGTGGACCCTCGGCTTCCAGGGCCGGGGCCGCTTCGACGGCTCGAGCAAGGCGCGCCTGCACGCCAACGACCTCCTGACCCTGGCGCGCCTGGCCACCCTGGAGCTGTAGCCCGCGACGCCGGCCAGACAGGCCCCGGTAGGCTGTGGGTATGTCACGCCTGCTGACCCGGGCCGTTCGTCTGCTGAAGTTCGGAGCGGCGGCCGGTGTCGCCGTCGGCGTGGGCCGGATGGTCTTGCAGCGTCGGCGCAGACTGCAGACGGGCGAGTCGTCGTGGCCAACAATCGCGGAGACCGCAGCCCAGAACGGCCAACCAGTCGACGATCAGCCCGACAACGCCTCACCGGAAACGGCAGCCGGTGACGAGGTTTCCGACGGCGCGAGCAACGAAGCCGACGACCGGACCTAGGGCATCGTCTGGACGCGGATCATCCGCGTCGGGATCCAGACTCGCTTGCTCACAGCGGGCAGGGCGCCGCGCTAGAGGCCGCTGATCGCCGGCGCGGGGAGGTCGTCGGCGGGGGTGAAGCCGAGGATCCGGCCGAAGAAGGCGAGTTCGGCCTCCAGCGCGGCCACGATGTTGTCGGCGCGGCGGAATCCGTGCTGCTCACCCTCGAACAGCAGGTAGGCGACGGGCACACCCTTGGCCTCAAGCGCCTCGACGATCATCTCGGACTGGGCTGGGGGCACGATCTCGTCCTCGTCTCCCTGCAGCACGATCATGGGCGCGTCGAGGCTGTCTAAGTGGTTGATCGGCGACCGGGCCCGGTAGGTGTCGCGCGCCTCGGGGTAGGGGCCGACGAGCCGGTCGAGGTAGCGGGACTCGAACTTGTGGGTGTGGGCCGCCAGGGCCTCCAGATCAGCGACGCCGTAACGGCTGGCCCCGGCCGCGAACACGTCATGGAGGGCCAGCGAGGCCAACACGGTGAAGCCGCCGGCGCTGCCGCCACGGATCATCAGCCGCTCGGGGTCCGCATCGCCCCGATCAGCCAGGAACTTCGCCGCGGCCACGCAGTCCTCCACGTCGGCCACTCCCCAGGCACCGTCGAGCGCCTGGCGGTAGCGGCGCCCGTATCCGGTGGAGCCCCGGTAGTCGACGTCGACTACGGCTATGCCCCTGGAGGTCCAGTAGATGACTCCCAGCTGGACCTGCCGTCGTGCCGCAGCCGTCGGACCGCCATGGGCCATCACCAGCAGCGGGGGAAGCTCGCCCGCAGGACCGCAGCAGGCCGGGTTGGTCGGCGGGTAGTAGATGGCGTGGGCGACGGCTTCACCGGCGGGACCGGTGGGGAACGTGATGGCCTCGGGCACCACCAGCGGCGTGTTCACCTCCAGCTCGCGGGCTGGTCGGATTGTCCGCCAATGAGGATGTCCGTCACGGTCGACGCGCACCGCTGACACCTCGGCCTCATGGGCCCATCCCGCGCCGGCATAGGCCAGCAGCGGTGCACCGCCCGGAATGCCCCGGGCGATCGTGAGCGACGAGATCGACGAGTGCGCCGCGATCACATGACGGCTGTGCCCCGGCGCGTCCATCGGGTCGCCGGCCCCCAACTTCTCAGACCTGTTGCCGGCTGCGCCCAAGACCACCAGCTCGTCACCGCCGGGCCGCCCAGCAGCGGCTGCGACCAAACTGCCGGCCGCGGCCCAGCGCTGCATGCCGAACACCCACGGCGGGGTGGCCACGTCGAACTCGCCGACAACCACCGGCAGGAGGTCCCCCGCGCCCAGATCGACCTCATAGAGGCCCCACCAGTCGTCGTGGTCGCTACACACCATCAGCCTTGGCGCCGAACCGGCCGTCCCGGGATCCCAGCCCGGCTCGCACAGGCTGCGGTCGCCTCGGCGGCCCAGCACCATCAACTCTTCGCCAAGCTCGCCATCGCCGAGCCGGTGCACATGCAGCCGGGTCGCGTCCCATCCCATGTTCGGATGGTCCCAGGAGATCCAGGCCAGCATCGACCCGTCGGGCGACACCCTCGGCGTCATCACGAAGTCTCCGCCGGCCCACAGCGTCTCCACCTGCTGCGAGCCGTCCGCGGCAACCGCTACCAACTCGTTGGCCGGTTCGCCGCCGGTGTCGTGGCGCTCCCGCACGCACACGCACCAGCGTCCGTCGGGCGTGACCCGCCCGTCGGCGTATCGCCACGCCCGCGGCTCGGGCGGCTCAGCGGTCAGCAGCACCGGTTCGTCGCCGGGTGCGTCCAGGCGCCGGAGCCGCTGGTCGGCGAACTCCACGTAGTACAGCGATCCGTCGTGGGGCCACCATGCCCCGCCGCCGTACTCGTGGACCCGGGTGCGCGCGTTGGCACCCTCGGGGGTGACCTCCCGCGTGTCGTCGCTTCGCAGGTCGCAGCGCATCACCGCGGTGCGCCCGCCCTCGTCGGGGCGGCTCTCAGCCCACCACAGCAACCAGGGCCGCACCGGGTCGGCGATCACCTCTGAGATGCCCGCGGCTCCTTGCACCAGCGACGCAGCCGTCACCGGCGAGGGCCACTCGCCGTAGGGCAGCGATGCCTTGCTGCTCACCGCGGCACGCCCCTACCGGATCGAAATTGAGGACGAAACCGCCCCTGGGGGCACACAATCCCCACCAATTTGGCGCAGCGACATCAGCCGCCTCCCAGCAGCTCGACCATGCGCCCGACGCCCTCGCCCAGATCGTCGTCGCCCAGCGCGAACGACAGCCGCAGCCCGCCGCCGGCGCCGAAGGCCTCGCCTGGCACCACCGCCACCTTGACTCTCTCCAGCAGCAGATCGGCCAGCTCAAGGGTGCTGTTGGGCCTCGCGCCGCCGAAGTCTCGGCCCAGCAGGGCGCTGGCGTCGGGGTAGGCGTAGAAGGCGCCCTCGGGCTCGGGACACACCAGCCCGTCGATGCCGCTCAGCATGGCGTGCATGGTCCGCCGTCGCCGGTCGAAGTGGCGGCGCATCTCCACCACGGCGTCCAGGGGCCCCGACACCGCGGCCAGCGCCGCGGCCTGGGCCACGTTGCACACGTTGGAGGTGCAGTGGCTTTGCAGGTTGCGGGCCGCGGCCACCGCGTCGGAGGGACCGATCATCCAGCCCACCCGCCAGCCGGTCATGGCGTAGGTCTTGGCCACGCCGTTGAGCACGATGCAGCGGTCGCGCAGCTCGGGTACCACCACCGGCATGGAGTGGTGCTCGGCGTCGCCGTAGGTGAGGTGCTCGTAGATCTCGTCGGTCAGCACCCAGATGCCGTGCTCGGCGGCCCAGCGGCCGATCTGCTCGATCTCTGAGCGGGGGTAGACAGCACCGGTCGGGTTGGACGGCGACACGAAGATCAGCGCCTTGGTTCGGGACGTGCGGGCAGCCTCAAGCTGCTCCACGCTCACCCGGAAGCCGGACAGGGCGGTGGCCGGCACCGGCACGGCCACGCCGCCTGAAAGCGCGATCGGCTCGGGATACGTGGTCCAGTACGGTGTCGGCAGCAGCACCTCGTCCCCCGCGTCCACCACCGTGGCGATGGCGTTGTACACGGCGTGCTTGCCGCCGTTGGTTATGAGCACGTCGGCTGGGTCCACGGCGAGGCCGGAGTCGCGCTCGGTCTTGGCTGCGACCGCCTCGCGCAGGTCCTCGAGGCCGCCCACCGGCGTGTACTTGTGGTGCTGGGGGTCCCGGCAGGCGGCCGCGGCCGCTTCCACGATGTGGGCGGGCGTGGGGAAGTCGGGCTCCCCGGCCCCGAAGCTGATGACCCGCTCCCCCGCGGCCCGCAGTGCTCTGGCCTTGGCCGTCACCGCCAGAGTGGCCGAGGGGGCGATGGCACCCACTCGCCGTGATATCCGCTCGCTGCTCATGGCCGCGAGCGTACCGGCGAGCCACCATGGCGATCATGGCCCGCGGAAGCTGGGAATCGAGTGGAGCCGGGCTCGGATCCTGCCAGACTTCCCGGCGATGCCCACCCAAGCGCCGCCGCGGCCTGATTCCATCACCATCCCCGCCGCGATGCTGCCCTCCGACGGGCGCTTCGGCTGCGGCCCGTCGAAGTTCCGCCCCGAGGCGGCCGAGGCCCTGGTCGCCCGTGCCGTCGACTACCTCGGCACCAGCCATCGCAGGGCAGGGGTGCGAGCTGTGGTGGCCGATCTGCGGGCCGGGATCGCCGAGCTGCTGGGCGCCCCCGACGGCTACGAGGTGGTGCTGGGCAACGGCGGCGCCACCGCCTTCTGGGACGCGGCCAGCTTCGGGCTCATCGAGCGGCGCAGTCATCACCTGTCGCTGGGCGAGTTCAGCTCCAAGTTTGTTGCGGTGACCACCTCAGCCCCCCATCTCGACGACCCCTCGGTGCGCGTCGGCGACTTCGGCACCTGCCCGCCGCTGGAGCCTGTCGACGGGGTGGACGCCTACTGCTATCCCCACAACGAGACCTCCACCGGCGTGATGGTCGAGGTCCGCAGGCCCGACGGCGACGAGGACGCTCTGGTGCTGGTGGACGCCACCTCGGCCGCGGGCGGGCTGCGCTTCGACCCGGCCGCGGCCGACGTCTACTACTTCGCGCCCCAGAAGGCGCTGTCGAGCGACGGCGGCCTGTGGATCGCCTTGATGTCGCCCGCGGCCGGCGAGAGGATCGAGCGCCTCTCGGCGTCGGGGCGCTGGACGCCGGCATTCCTAGACCTAAAGCTGGCGCTGGACAACTCCCGCAAGGACCAGACCTACAACACGCCCGCGCTGGCCACGATATTCCTCACCGTCGAGCAGGTGAACTGGCTCAACGGCAACGGCGGCCTCCAGTGGGCTGCGGGACGCAGCGACCGCTCGGCCGACATCCTCTACGGATGGGCCGAGGCGTCCGACATCGCCGAGCCCTTCGTGTCCGACACCGCGGCCCGCAGCCGGGTGGTGGCCACCATCGACTTCGACGACCGGGTTGACGCCGACACCATCAGCGCGGTGCTGAGGGCCAACGGCATCGTCGACACCGACGGATATCGCAAGCTGGGCCGCAACCAGCTGCGCATCGGCATGTTCCCAGCCATCGAGCCCTCCGACATCGAGGCCCTCACCGGCTGCCTGGACTACGTCGTCGGACGCCTGATCGGTTAGCTCGGCATCTACGGGGCGGCGCGGTGGGTGGTCAGCGCCTCGCCGTGACGGGTTGTGCTTCCCGCTCTTGTTCGCTGCGCCGACGGGCCGCTCGGGCCACGGCCTCGCTCAACGCCCCGCTGATCTTGTGTGTGGACGGCGGCCTATCCGCTCGGCCGCTACAAGGACTACCTATCGGCCATCGGCTGAGCCGTGAGCCGGTCGGGCACCGCGGGACGACGCACCGGCACGGGCCCGTCCGGCAACTCGACGGCCCAGCCCGGGCCGATGCTCACGACGGGACGCTCGATCTCATCGCCTGCAAGGCCCGACACCCATGCTGAAGTACCGGCCAGCGACAAGTCCACGAGCGCGGCCCGACCCTCGGCCAGAAGGCCCGCGGCCACAGACGCTGCGGCCAGGCCCGAGATGGGATCGGCGATGGCGTCGCCCACGAACATGGGTGGATCGCCCGGCACGACCAGTCCGCCGGAGACGGCGGCGTCGTCGCCGAAGGCGATCCGGTTGCTGTGCGGTCCCCGGCGCCCATGCCCGGTGATCGACACCCAGGCCGTGCCGGCCTCCACGACGCGGTCGGGGCATATCCCCCACTGCTGCATGACCCGGGGCCGGCTCGCCTCCAGCACGAGGTCGGCGCCCGCGATCAGTTCCCGCAGCTCGCCGACGGCTCCGGGGGTGGGCAGGTCCAGGCTCACCGGCTCCTTGCGATGGTGCAGCAGATCGAAGAACCCGGCCGGGCCCCTCCGGGCGCCGTCGGGACGCGATGAAGACTCCACCTTCAGCACCCGGCAGCCCGCTGCGGCCAGCAGCCCGCCCGCCAAGGGTCCGGCCCACAGGCTTGTGAGGTCGACCACCACGGGCCCACCGCGGCGCCGAGGGCGGCCGGGGCCCTCGAACTCCAGGGACCATGGCCGCTCCGGCCTGGGCGTGGCCGCCACGGCCGCCACCGCCAGGCCCAGCGCCGATCCCGTCTCGACGACGTCGGCGGAGGCCATCAGGCTCAGGCGCGACCCGATCTCCTCCCAGTCGCCGGGGGGCACCGCCGAACCCACCAGCGCGGGCAGCGCCTCGGTGTCCGACGGCCGGGGAAGGCTGAGCGCCACCCAGCCGTCGCTCGCGCGGACCATCTGCGCGTACCCGCCAACACTGCGGGATCCGCTGCGGCCGAAGCCGGCGAACGCGGCCCGCTGGCCCAACAGCCCCACGGCGTCCGCCCTCACCTGGTGGCCCAGGCCGCGGGTGGCCGAGGCCAGCGCATCTCCCAGAGCGGTGAGAGGGCGCACGATGCCTGCAGGCGACACGGCCGGTGGGCCCGCGGCCGCACCGGTCAGGTGCATGACCCCCGATGAGGCCCAGACCCTCGCGCACCGGTCGTCGTCGAGGGCGAGGCTCCGACACCCGAACACTGCCCGAACCTACCCGAACAGGGCGAGGCCGCTGCCCGGCCGACGCCCTCCGCGAGCGGGCCTGAGCGCTCCCGCGCCCATCGACTGTAAGCAAAGACTCAGGTGAGACCACAGACAGCACCGTGCCGTGGGGCGGCGGAGGCGATTTGCCCGGCAGACACCATGTTGTAGTCTGCGCCTGCTTCGCCGCGGCAAGGAGGGCGCTTCATGGGCCGGCTCGACGACAAGATCGCACTGGTGACCGGAGCGTCCCGTGGACTGGGTGAGGGAATCGCCCGGAGATTCGCCGACGAGGGCGCCGCCGTGGTGTGCGCCGACGTTCTCGACGCCTCCGGTGTGGCTGCGTCGCTCCCGACAGCACCATCGGGCGCCAAGCCGATGGCCATCCATCTCGATGTCACCGACACCGCACAGGTCGAAGAGCAGATGCGCCTCGTGGCCGAGACATACGGCCGCCTCGACATTCTGGCCAACAATGCCGGCGTCGCCCAGCCCATTGCTGCGGTCATCGACACCCCCGACGAGGTGTACGAGAGGGTCTTCGCCGTGAACGTCGGCGGCGTGCTGGCCTGTTCCCGCGCCGCAGCCCACATCATGAAGCAGCACAACTGGGGACGGATAATCAACACCGCCTCCCAGACCGGGAAGGTGGCCTGGCAGGGGTGGGGAATCTACTCGGCTTCCAAGTTCGCGGTGGTGGGACTCACCCAGGTGCTGGCCAAGGAACTCGCCGAGCACAACATCACGGTCAACGCCATCTGCCCCGGCACGATGTTCACCAACATGACCAAGACCGGATTCGGCGCGGCAGCGGCCTCCGCTAACAGGGACCGCGACGAATTGCTGGCCGAGCACATCGAGACCATCCCCATGAAGCGTCTCGGAACCGCCACCGACATCGGCGCCATGGCTGCGTTCCTCGCCTCCGACGACGCTTGCTTCACAACCGGCGCGAGTCTGAACCTCACCGGCGGCGAGCAGGTCTTCTTCTGATCGGAGCCCAAGACGTGGCACAGTCAGGCAGCGCGCCACCAGGCAACGGACCGCGGGAAAGATCATGAGCATGCGAGCGGCCGTTTATCACGGCTCCCACGACATCAGGGTCGAGGACTTGGAGGTGCCCGACCCAGGCCCCGGCGAGCTGCTCATCGAAGTGCACGCGGCCGGCATCTGCGGGACCGACGCTTCGGAGTGGAGTCACGGACCGACCATGTTTCCCATCTTGACGCGCAACGCGCGGTCAGGCCATCTGGGGCCGATGGTTCCCGGCCACGAGTTCGGCGGCCGGGTGGCGGCCCGCGGCCAGGGCGTCGAGGGCTTTCCCGCCGATGCGATCGTGGCCAGTGGGGCGGGCATCTCGTGCGGCACCTGTCCGGCCTGCACACAGATGCGCACCAACTTTTGCGAGCAGTACTTCACGGTGGGCCTCCAGCGCAACGGGGCCCTGGCGCAGTATGTGACCGTTCCGGCGTCGATCTGCCTTCCGGTGGAACAGCACGGGCTCGGTGACGACGGCGCAGCCCTCGTCCAGCCCATGTCGGTGGCCGTGCACGCTCTGCGCCAGGGGTCTCCGCATCCGGGCGACACGGTCGTCGTCATGGGAATCGGGGGCGTGGGCGCGTTCCTCGTGTACGCCGCCGTGGAGATGGGGCTGCGGGTCGTCGCCGCCGACCTCGCAGCCGAGAGGCTGGACGTCGGCCGTGCGCTGGGGGCGGCCGGAACCGTGGAAGTCGACCGGGACGTCGATCTCGCGTCGCAGCTGCTGCGAGCCTTGGAAGAGCCCGCGGTTGTGGTCTACGAGGTCACCGGAGTGGCCGAGGCGCTCCAGGCCGCGCTGGCGACAGTGGAACCTCGGGGCCGGGTGGTGGCTGTCGGTCTTGGTGCCAAACCCGTTCCGGTCGACGTCCGCTCGCTCACGCTGCGAGAAGTGTCGCTGGTGGGAACCAACGCCCATGTGTTCGGCGCCGACTTCGCGGAGGCGGCCCGGCTGCTGGGGCGCCGCCCGGGCGGATGGGGCGACGTGGCACCGGTGGCCCTGCCACTCGACGCTCTCGTGCCGCGCGGGCTGCAGCCGATGGTCGACGGCAGGGCCGAACGGATCAAGACGCTCATCGATCCGTGGGCCACGGAAGTGCGTCCCACAGGCGAATGACCCGTCGAATAGTTTGCTCGGTGGGCAGCACGTGCCGACCGGCTCACAAGGGGGCTGAAGAGTGAGCACTGAGAACCAGATCGGCGATTTCCCGGTCGCGACGACCCCTTCGCCGGGCGTGATGGCCGTCGACTGGGAGCAGCGAGTGGACTTCGGCCGGCTGCGGCGCTACCGGCTGGACCGGGCGAAGGCCGCGCTAGAGGAGTCGGACCTCGGGGCGCTGCTCGTGTTCGACACCGCCAACATCCGCTACCTGACCGCCACCCACATCGGCTACTGGGCCTTCAACAAGATGGAACGATGGGCCTTGCTGACCCGAACCGGCGAGCCGTGGATCTGGGACTTCGGTTCCGCGGCCCGGGTTCACACCATGCACTCGCCGTGGCTGGAGTCGGGCCATTCGGTGGGGGGCAACACCGGCCTGGCCGGGTCCATCGGCCCCGAGTCGGGACTGGTGAGGAGAGCCGTCCGCGAGATCCGCGAGGTGCTGCGCGACGAGGGCGTCGCTGAGATGCCGGTGGGCGTCGACATGGCCGAGGCGGAGATGTACCTGGAGTTGGTGAAGGCCGGCATCGACGTGCGCAACGGGCAGCAGGTCATGCTCAAAGCCCGGGAGATCAAGAGCCCCGACGAGCTAATGCTGCTCACCCAGGCCTCCGCGATGGTGGACGGGGTGTACCACGACATCTTCGAGGCGCTCAAGCCCGGAGTGCGGGAGTCCGACATCGTGGCCCTGGCCAACAAGCGGCTGTACGAGATGGGCTCCGAGCATGTCGAGGCGATCAATTCCATCGCCGGCGAGCGCTGCAGCCCGCATCCCCACGTCTTCTCGGATCGCCTGATCCGTCCGGGGGACACCGCCTACTTCGACATCATCCAGGCTCACAACGGCTACCGCACCTGCTACTACCGGACGTTCGCGGTGGGCCGGGCCACGCCGGCCCAGCGAGACGCCTACAAGCGGGCCCGCGAGTGGATCGACGCCGCCATAGCCCTGGTGAAACCGGGGACCACCACCGACGTGATCGCGGCGTCATGGCCCCACGCCCAAGAGTTCGGGTTCTCCGACGAGATGGAAGCGTTCGGCCTCCAGTTCGGCCACGGGGTGGGGCTCTCAGTCCACGAGCGCCCCGTGATCAGCAGGCTGAACTCGATAGACAACCCGATCGAGCTCAAGGAGGGCATGTTCTTCGCGCTGGAGACCTTCTGCCCCGCCTCCGACGGGCGCTCGGCGGCCCGCATCGAAGAGATGGTCGTCTGTTCGGCCGAAGGGCCCCAGGTTGTGACCCTGTTCCCCGCGGAGGATCTTCAAGTTGCCAACCAGTACTGAGGGCGCACCTCGCAGCAGCGAGGCGGTGGACCTCGAGCAACGCATCGAGCTGTACCGGATGATGGTCGAGGCCAGGCTCTTCGAGGAGCTGGCCTACCGAATGTTCCTCGAGGGGCTGGTCAAGGGGACCTCGCATCTGGCGGTGGGGCAGGAGGCCATCGCGGCTGCCTTCGCGGCCGCCATGCAGCCCGGCGACCTCACCTTCTGCACCTACCGGGGTCACATCCACACGCTGCTGAGGGGAGCGTCCCCGAGCCGGCTGATGGCCGAGCTGTTCGGAAGAGGCTCGGGGATCTGCGGAGGGAAGGGCGGCTCGATGCATCTCACTGACGCCTCCGCAGGGGCGATGGGCTCCTACGCCATCGTGGGGGCCCACCTGCCGATCGCGGTCGGAGCGGCCTGGGCGGCATCAGAACGGGGAACCGGACAGACGGCCGTCTGCTTCTTCGGTGACGGCGCCACCAACATCGGGGCCTTCCACGAGGCCTTGAACATGGCGGTGGTCTGGTCCGTGCCGGTGGTGTTCGTGTGCGAGAACAACCAGTACATGGAGTACACGCCCATCCGGTCGGTGACCGCGGTGAAGAACCCGGCCGCGGACCGGGCCGCGGCATACGGACTCGATCCTGTCCTCGTGGACGGAAACGATGCGGACCAGATGTTCGACACGGCCCGATCCGCCCTCGAGCGAGCCCGGGCCGGGGGAGGCCCCAGCCTCATCGAAGCCGTCACCTATCGCCACGGCGGCCACTCCCGGGCCGACCCGGGCGACTACCGGCCCGACGACGAGGTGGAGAGATGGAAGGCCCGCGATCCGGTCCCGGCCCACAGGGAGCGCCTCCTCGCCGCGGGCGCATCCACGAAGCAGCTCGACGATGTCGAAGCCGCCGCGAGCAGGACGATGAATGAGGCTGTCACCGAGGCCAGGGCCGCTCCGGAGCCAACCGCTTCCGTGATCGGCACGAACCTGTGGGCTGACGGAGGATCGGCATGGCGGAACTGATCACGTACCGCGAGGCGGTAGCCAGAGCGCTCGCCCAGGAAATGGAGCGAGACGAGACGGTTTACCTCATCGGTGAGGACGTGGCCGCGGCCGGCGGCGTGTTCAAGACCACATCGGGACTCTTGGAGCGGTTCGGGCCGAGGCGGGTGCGCGACACCCCGATTTCCGAGGAGGCCATCATCGGCGCGGCGATGGGCGCGGCGATGAACGGCCTCCGCCCGGTGGCTGAGATCATGTTCTCCGACTTCCTGGCCACGTGCTGGGACATCATTGCCAACCAGATCGCCAAGACCCGCTACATGACCGACGGCCAAGTCGAGCTGCCGCTCGTGATACGAACCGCCAACGGAGGAGGGTTGCGCTTCGGCGCCCAGCACTCCCAGAGCGTCGAGAACTGGGCCATGTCGGTGCCGGGCCTCAAGGTGGTGGCACCCTCAACACCCCGTGACCTCATCGAACTAATGGCCGCGTCCATCCGTGATCCCGACCCGGTCATCTTCTTCGAACACAAGGCTCTCTACCCCACCAGGGGGCCCGTCCCCGACGGCGAGCTGGTGGGCGAGCTGGGCAAGGCCGCGGTCGTGCGCACAGGCTCCGACCTGACGATCGTGGCCCTGGCGGCCATGGTTCCCAGAGCCTTGGCCGCGGCCGAGGACCTGGCCCGCGAGGGGGTGGAGGCCACTGTGGTCGACCTGCGCTGCCTGGTGCCCCTCGACACCCGGACGCTGCTGGCCGCCTCCAGTGAGACGGGAAGGGTCTTCACCGTCGAGGAGAACCCCCGATTGTGCGGGTGGGGCGCTGAAGTGGCCTCCATCGTGATGGAGGAGGCCTTCTTCGACTTGGACCAGCCAGTGATCCGCATCACCACCGATCACATCCCCCTGCCTTCCGCCGACTCCCTCGAGGACGCCACCATTCCCTCGGTGTCGCGCATCACCGAAGTCGTCTCCAAGACCCTCGACTGACGCGGAATCGTCGGCGGCTCTCCATGACTGCGGCACCATGAGCGACACCACAGTCGGTTTCGTCGGGCTGGGAAGGATGGGGCTTCCCATGGCGACCAACATCGCGGCCGCGGGGTTCCCGCTGGTCGTCTGGAACCGCACCGCATCCAAGTCGGAGACGTTGGCCGCTCACAGCGGAGTCCGGGTGGCCGCCTCGCCCGCGATCCTGGCCACCGAGTCTGACGTGGTGATCACCATGGTGGCCGACGGCGACGTGCTGCTCGATCTCTACACGGGCTCGGGCGGCATGGCACGGTCGCTTCAAGCCGGGACCGTCTGCGTGGACATGAGCACGATCAGCCCGGGCCAAGCCGCCGAGTTGGCCGGTGCCGTGACTGGCGCGGGGTGCAGCTTCGTCGACGCGCCCGTATCTGGAAGCGTGGCGCTTGCCGAGGCAGGCACCCTCACCGTCATGGCCGGAGGGGAGGCCGGCGATGTCGAGGCGGCGCGGACGGTGCTCGAGGCCATGAGCGCGCGGATCTTTCGCATGGGGCCGGTGGGCTCGGGCGCCACGATCAAGCTTGCTGTCAACTCCATCATCTATGGACTCGGCGAAGCGGTCTCGGAGGCCTTGGTCCTAGCCGAGGCGGCTGGGATCGAGCGGGCCCGCGCCTACGAGGTCTTCGCCAACAGCGCCATCGCGGCCCCGTTCGTGCACTACCGCCAAGAGGCCTTCCTGAAGCCCGGTCAGGTGCCCGTGGCCTTCCGGATGGTCCTGGCCCGAAAGGACCTGGACCTGGTCCTGGATCTCGCCGGGAGTGTGGGCGCGGCCATGCCGCAGGGCGAACTCAATCGCACGGTGATTCTGGAGGCCATCGAGGCCGGGTTCGGAGACCACGACATGTCAGCCGTGGCACAGTACTTGCGGTCCGAGCGCTGCGAGGACGGTCCGCAGGGATCAACCGAGTTGGACGCCGAAAGCGCACCGCAGTAGCGTCCCTCTTCGACCAGAACGGTCCAGATTCGCCTAGGGATCCCTAGGCTAAGGGGGAAATATAATGAGACTACGGCTCATATCCATGTTGGTAGTGCTGGGGGCATTCGCGCTCATGGCTGGAGCTTGCAGCGGTGACAGCGCAGAGGAGGAGGCGGGCAACACCATCGTCGCCTTCATTCCAACCACCACCAACACCTACATCGCAGAGTGGGGTCGCGGCGCCCAAGAGAGGGCTGCGGAACTCGGGTACGAACTGATCATCGTCGAGAACAACTTCGACCAAGCGGAGCAGGACACTCAGGTTCAGCAGCAACTCGGGGCCGCCGACGGCGTGGTGGCCTACGCATGGTGGCCTTCGGACAACGAAGCCGGCGTCGCCTCGTTGCAGGCCCTGGCCGACACCGGAGTACCGGTGATCCAGACCAACCAGGTTCCCTTCCCCGGGTCCGACCAGTACGTAGTCGGCTACGCCGGGGTCAACGACGTCCTCAACGGCGAGGTCGCGGCCGACCTTGTGGTCGAAGCTCGCGACGTGATGGTCGCGGGCGGTGCGGAGCTCCACAGCGCGGGCGGCAACGCCATCGTCATCGGATTCGTGGCCGGCTACCAGGCGGGAATCGACCGCACGAGGGCTGCCAGGCCGATCCTCGAGGCCGCGGGCATCAGCGTGCTCGGAGAGGTCGAGGCCGGCTTCGGACCGGCGGAGGGCTATGACGCCACCAAGCAACTCGTTGCCGCGCATCGCAGCGCCGGGATCGACCTCGTGTATGCCCACAACTCGGCGCTGGCCGAAGGCGTGATCCACGCCCTCGAAGAGGAGGGCTACGCGCCGGGCGACGACATCATGGTCGTCGGGGGCACCTGCCACGGCAACCTCGAGTTCCTGGAGAACGGCAAGGAGTTCGCTACCGGTCTGCAGGCGGCGCGGCTCGAGGGCGTCTTCAGCATCAACACGCTGGACGAGTACCTGACCAACGGCTCCCTGGCAAGCTTCAACAACTTCATTCCCAACCCGCCGGTGCACAGTCCCGCCTACTCGGACACCAACGAGATCGAGTCGGTGACAGTCGAAGGATTCGGCGTCGCCGATCTCTGCGTGTACTGATCGGTTGCCGGCGGTCAACGCCGACTGGTTCGATGATCGGACAGCAGGCCGGCTCAGAGGGCCGGCCTGCTGTTTCGGTCCATCGGAAAGGCAGGCTGCATCCCGAGCCATGAAAGGACCGCGAACATGACAGCCAGCGACCTGTGCCATGTGGGCATCCTCGTCGAGGACCTCGAAGAGGCCATGGCTCGCTTCTCTGAGGTGCTCGGGCTGACGTTCAAGGATCCGGAGATCGCCCATGTCGACCACTTCGAGCAGGGGACGGTCGTCGAGGCGCTCGACTTGCGGATCACCTGGTCGGTTCAGGGACCCCCCTACCTTGAGCTCCTCGAATCGCAAGACAATGACGGTCTCTACGGTCGCGCCCAGGAGGGACTCCACCACCTCGGTCTATGGGCGGACGATCCCGAGGCTCTCGTAGAGCGTCTCAGGGAGTTGGGCATCGGCAAGGAGGCCACTCAATACACGCCCGAGGACCGGATTCTGGCCACCTATACAACGCCCCACGACTTGTACGGGGCGCGCCTCGAGTTCATCGAGTCATCGCGCAAGGAAGGGATGGAAGCTTGGATCGCCGGAAAGGCGTGGCAAGACTGAGCGCGGACATTTTCGCTCCTCCAACGCTCCCCTTCCGGAGATTTCCTGCAATCCAGCCATGAGACAGGCCCCGGCGTGAGCAGCGGAGACCGTCAGCTCAGCCGAGCCGCGCCCGTGCCCGGAGACACCATCAGCCCAGCCGAGCCGCGCCCGTGCCCGGAGACACCGTGAACTCAGCGGAGCCATACCTGCGAGTCGACGCGGTCTCGAAGACCTTCGGTTCGATACGGGCGCTGGACGGAGCGGACTTCGAGGTCGGTCAGGGCGAGGTGATGGCGCTCGTGGGCGAGAACGGCGCCGGCAAGAGCACCCTGGTCAAGATCCTGGCCGGCATGTACCCACCCGACGAGGGCAGGATCCGTCTGGGAGGCAACGACGTCCAATTCGGCGGGTCCACCCAGTCCGAGCATGCGGGCATCGCGGTCGTGCAGCAGGAGTTGTCCCTGGTTCCCAGTCTCTCCATCGCCGACAACGTCTTCTTGGGAGACACGAGACGCGGGTGGAGGACCTCGCCCCGGGCTCTGGCCCGGGCAGCGATGCCCTACTTGGCGCAGGTCGGTGTGGGAGAACTGGACCCCCGCAGCCCGGTCGAGCATCTCGCGGTCGCGGAGCGGCAGCTGATCGAAGTGGCCCGGCTGCTGGCTCGTGACGCCAGGGTGGTGATATTCGACGAACCGACGGCGGCGCTCGCGGACCGGGAGATACAGCGAGTCAAGACGGTGGTCCGCTCGCTGCGAGAGCAGCGCCGCTCGATCATCTACGTGACCCACCGTCTCGACGAGGTATTCGACCTGGCCGACCGGGTGACGGTGTTCCGTGACGGCACATCTAGTGCTCCGACCCCGACCGACTCCCTCACCCTTGATCAGCTCATCTCCATGATGCTGGGGGGAACGCTGGAGGGGCTGTTCCCGGAACGTGCCAACGCGCCCGGCCCGCTGGTGCTCGACGTCTGGAACCTCATCACGCAGAACCTGACCGAACCTGTGAGCCTCGGGGTCCGCGAGGGCGAGATCGTCGGGCTGGCCGGCCAGCTCGGCAGCGGCGCCAGCGATGTGCTCAAGGCGGTGGCCGGCCACCAGCCCACAGTCTCGGGCACGGTGTCGGTCTCCGGCAGCGCCGTTCCGCCCAACTCGCCATCGGCCGCCATCCGCTGCGGAATCGGGTACAGCTCGTCGGACCGCAAGCGCGACGGCCTCTTCCTGCAGCGCAGCGTGGTCGAGAACCTGACGTCCCCGAGTCTCGACCATGTCACGACGGCCGGATGGCTGAGACCCCGGGCCGAGCGGTCCATGAGCGACCGCATAGCGGAGACCTTCACGATCGACCGGAGCCGGTTGGGATCGGTGGCGGGAGCGCTGAGCGGCGGGAACCAGCAGAAGATCGCGGTCGGCAAGTGGACCGGACATCCGCTCCAGGTCCTGCTGATCGACGAACCCACCCGCGGTGTCGACGTGGGGGCCAGGGCGGAGATCTACCGCCACCTTCGCACCATCGCCGAGCAGGGCACCGCCATCGTCATCGCCACCTCCGACAGCCAGGAGATTCTGGGCCTGGCCGACACCGTGGTCGCCTACTTCAAGGGAACGCAGGTCAGCGTCCGCCGCCGCGAGGACACTGATTCCCTCCTCCTCACCCGGGAGATCACCCACCCGCAGGAGGCAGCTTGATGAGCCTCGCTGACAGCAGCGTGGCCAAGCCGGCCTGGTCATGGCGCCGGGCGTCGGTGCCGCTGGCGGTGGTGGGCGCGGTCGCGGGGCTGGTTCTGGTGGGATGGTTGACCACCCCCGAGTTCGTCACGTACCGCAATCTTCAAAGCATCGTGCGCTCGGCCGCGCTCATCGGGATCATCGCCGTGACCATGACCGGCATCACCATGGCCGGCAGCTTCTTCTCGCTGTCGGTGGCCCAGACCGCGGCCATGGCCGCCATCGGTTTCGCCGCCTTCATCAGCTGGGGATGGCCGGTGTGGGCCGCGGTGCTCATCACCTTCACGATTGCAGCCGCAGTGGGTGCCGCCCAGGGCGGCGCGGTGGCTCTCGGCGGGAACCCGATCGTGGTGACGCTGGCCGTGGGAGCGGTCCTGTTCGGGTTGGGCGCCTGGCTGACCGACAACAAGACGGTGAGAACCGGCACCGACGCGGCCGACTGGATCGGTACGTCCCGGCCGCTGGGAATCCCCTCCCAGACCTGGGCGTTCGTGCTGATTACTGTTGTTGCCGCGACCGTCCTGGCCCGAACGAGATTCGGCCGGGAACTGACCCTGGTGGGTGCCAACCGGCTGGCTGCCGCCGCTTCTGGGCTGCGGCCGGCGAGAACCACCGTCTATGTGTTCGTGGTGTCCTCGCTCGGCGCCGCCCTCGCCGGGATCTTCACCTCCGCCCAGTTCGGCCAGGGACGGCTCGACCAGTTCGACGGCGCCGACATCGACTCCATCGCCGCCATCCTCGTGGGCGGGGCCGCCATCCAGGGCGGAGAGGGCTCCGCGTCGCGGACTGCCGTCGGAGCGGTGTTCATCGCCGGACTTCAGAACCTCATGGTGCTGCGCGGCTTCAGCTTCGGGGTTCGAATCCTGTTCGTCGGATTGGCCATCCTGTTCAGCGTGAGCGCGTTCACTGTGCTCCGCAACCGGAGGCAGATGACATGAGGGTGATCCAACGAGTGGAGCCAACGGAATGGGCCCGCCTCGCCCTCTTCGTCACAGTGTTCTTGGTCTTCTCCTCGAGCGATGGTCGCTTCTTCACCACCAACAATGTCTTCACGATCTTCGAGGGCTTCGCCTTCCTGGGCCTGGCCGCTCTTGCCGTCGGTGTGACGATCATCGCTGGAGAACTCGATCTCTCCGTGGGGTCGGCCGCCGCCGTCGCGGGAATCATTGCTGTGTCGGTGGTTGGAGAGATCGGATTGATACCGACAGTCCTTCTCGCAACCTTGATCGGCACTGCCTATGGCGGCCTCCAAGGCTATCTGATCTATCGCTTGAGGATTCAGTCGCTGGTGTTCACGCTGGGTACGTTGATCGGACTCCGGGGTCTGGCCTTCATGATTTCAGGCGAGAACACCGTGGTCATGAGCGACTTGGGGGTGGCCCGGGCAGTGCGCCGCCAACTCTGGATATTCTCGCCGTTCAGCCTGGTCACGCTGGCCTGCTTCGCTCTGGTGGCGCTGCTGCTGGCCAACACCCGTTTCGGGCGGGAGATCTACGCCATCGGCGGCGGGCGGCAGGAGGCGGCCGCGGCCGGCGTGCCCCTGGTTCGCCCGCTCGTGCTGGCCTTCGCCCTCTCGGGTGCGCTGGCTGGTCTGACCGGGGCGTTCACGTCGATCAAGTCGGGCAGCGCGGGCCCGGCTGCTTTCGAGACCCTGCTCCTTCCGGCGGCCACCGCGGCGCTGATCGGCGGGGTCAGCCTGCTGGGTGGAAGAGGCTCGGTGTTCGGGATCGCCATCGGCGCCTTGACCCTGCGCTTCATCAACAGCGGGCTGAGTCTGGGAGGGGCGCCCTTCTACATCTTGACGCTGGCCACGGGAATCGTCCTGATAGTTGCGGTTGTGCTCGAGTTGGTGATCGGACGACCCGAGCTGCGAGCGCGCCGGCACCGATGGCGTAGCGAGGGAGGGCTGGGCCTCCGCTCTCGACACCAGCCCGCGGGCTGACGCCCGGCTCGGCGAGCGGCAGCCGGCACCCGGCCGCCACCGGGTCGCTCAGCCGACAGTTGGGCGACCGCTCTCCGCGGGTCACAATGGGCGGGCAGCGGGCGCCGGCCCCGCCCCGAGTCGACTGGCGGCAGGAGGACAACATGGTGGAGCTGAGGCCCGGCGCCCGATTCCAGAGCACGGTGTGCGCCACCGAGGTGATAGTGGTCAAGGGAACCGGCCCGGCCGAGCTCACGTGCGGCGGCGCACCCATGGTGCCAACCGGATCGGCCGAGCGGGCCGGGGAGCCCAGCGCCGATGCCTCGCAGGGATCGCTTCTCGGCAAGCGCTACGGAGATCCCGACGAGACGGTGGAAGTGCTCTGCACCAAGGCCGGCCCGGGCTCGCTCGCTCTCGACGGTGTGCCGCTGGCCGTGAGGGTGACGAAGCCGCTGCCCGCCTCGGACTGACCCGCCTCTCCCCCGGTGAGCCAGCACCCATGACCCTCCCCATGGCCCTCCCCGCCGCAGCGGAGCGGCCTGCCGGCACGGGTGTGCTCCCGTGAACCTCATGATGCTGCTGGAGATGGCGTCCAGCGCCATGGGCGACCGGGTGGCGGTGGGGCCGCGCCTCGGAGGCGTCACCTGCGAGGGCCTGATGGGCGACGCCGCCGGGCTCGCCGGGCGCCTGCGAGCATCTCGGGCCGAGAGCCTGGTGCTGTGCCACGAGCCCGGCGCCGTTCTGCCCGTCGCGCTGTTCGGAGCGGCTTGGGCCGGCGTTCCCTACGTGCCCGTCAACTACCGGCTCCCCGACGACGATCTGCGCGCGCTGGCCGAGCGGGCCGCGCCCGCGCTGGCGGTGGCCGACGCCGCCGGCGCGGACCGGCTGGCCGGGGTGGACGGTCTGGAAGTCATCGGGCGGGACGCCTTCCTCGGCGATCCTGCCGGCGGCGCTGAGACGGCCGAGCCCGGCGACTGGCCCATGGATCCCGACGCCGCGGCCGTGCTGCTGTACACCAGCGGCACCTCGGGGCCGCCCAAGGCCGCGGTGCTGCGCCACCGTCACCTGGTGTCCTACGTGTTCGGCACGGTCGAGTTCGCGTCGGCCGGCTCCGACGAGGCCCACATCATGGCCGTGCCGCCCTACCACATCGCCTCGGTGGCGGCCCAGCTGTCGCAGGTCTATTCCGGGCGCCGCATCGTGCCCCTGCCGAAGTTCGACCCTGACGCCTGGATCGATCTGGTCCGCGCTGAGGGCGTTACCCACTCCATGCTCGTGCCCACGATGCTGGCCCGCATCGTCGACGCTCTCGACCGCCGGGGCGAGACCCTCGAATCAGTCCGGTTCGTGTCCTACGGAGGGGGCAAGTCGCACCGGGCCGTGGTGGAGAGGGCGCTGGAGGTGTTTCCGGCCGCAGGGTTCTCGCACGCCTACGGCCTCACCGAGGCGAGCTCCACCGTGTGCGTGATGGGCCCCGACGACCACCGCCGGTGGGCCGCCTCCGACGATCCCGCTGAGAGAGCCAGGCTCTCGTCAGCAGGGCGGCCCCTGCCTGGAGTGGAGGTCTCGGTGCGCGGCGGCGACGGCACAGAGGCGCAGACCGGTTCGGCCGGAGAGATCTGGGTGAGGGGCGAGCAGGTGGCCGGCGAGTACGCCGAGGGCGGCTCACAACTCGACGACGAAGGCTGGTTCTGCACCCGCGACAGCGGGCACCTCGACGAAGCCGGCTACCTGTGGGTTCACGGGCGCAACGACGACATCATCATCCGGGGCGGCGAGAACATGTCGCCGGGTGAGATCGAGGACGCGTTGCTGACCCACCCCGCCGTCGTCGACGCGGCCGCGTTCGGCGTGCCCAGCCGGGAATGGGGCGAGGAGGTGGCGGTGTGCGTCGTCGCCCGCTCGCCGGTCCCGGGCGCCGACGACCTCCGGGATCTGGTGCGGGTCCGGCTGCGATCGAGCCGGGTTCCAGCCCGTGTTGAGTTCGTCGACGAACTGCCGTACAACGACACCGGCAAACTGCTGCGCCGGGATCTGCGACAGCGCTTCGCCGGCGATCCGGCCCCGTCGGCCCGGGGCAGCTAGCCGTGCACGGTGGGATCTGGCCGTTGGAGGAAATCAGATCCGCAGTCGTCTCCGTCGACTTCGACCGGCTTGTGCTCGACGGTATCGCGGCGGCAGCCGGCGCGCCCGCGGTGGTTGTGGGCGTGGGCGACGATCCCGCCGACGACGTGGGCACAGCCCTGGCTGCGCTGCCGGTTGTGTCCGTCGCGGTGGGCGCCGGGGGCGAGTCCTGGGATCTTGTGCTTGACGATCCGGGTCCGGCTCTCCAAGGGCTCCGGGCCAATCCGCAAGCGTCGGTCGTGGCGGCCCAGACTCTTCGACTCGGGGCCCGGCTCAGCCTGTATGACGCCCTGCTGGTCGAGAGCCTCGCTTACGCGACGCTGCAGTCCGGGCCCGAACACGCCCGCTGGCTCGCGGGCCGGGGACGCCGGACCCGGCGGGACCTGGACCAGCCTCGCATCGATGTGAGCGACGACGGCGCCTCGGTGACGGTGACACTCAACCGACCCCGCCTGCTCAACCTGTTCGACGCGGCCATGCGCGACCAACTCACCGATGTGCTCAAGGCCCTCAGAGCCGGAGCCGACGAACGTCGGTTGGTCATCACCGGCGCGGGCGGCAACTTCTGCGCCGGCGGCGACCCAGCCGAGTTCGGCACGGTCCCGGATCCTGTTGCCGCGCACTTGATCCGCAGCCGGGCCAACGCCGCGCCCTGGCTCGCCGCGGTCGCCCGCCGCGTCACAGCCCGCATCGACGGCGCCTGCGTCGGAGCAGGGGTGGAACTGGCCGCGTTCTGCGCCACCGTCACCGCCACCGAGCGGGCCCGGTTCCGGCTCCCTGAACTGTCCATGGGGCTCGTCCCGGGTGCGGGCGGCACAGTGAGCGTCCCGGCCCGCATCGGTCGCCAGAGAACCCTGCAGTGGCTGCTCACCAACGCCGAGGTCGACGCGCTCAAGGCCCGGCACTGGGGCCTGGTCGACGAACTGGTCTGACGTCCCGTCCCCCGGCGAGGGCCCTTGAGGGGGACCAGCGGCTACTTGTGGACGAAGGTCTGAGCCAGGGGGGCCTGCTCGAAGCCCAAGGGAAGGACCCCGGTGGTGGCGTAGAGGTACAGCGCGGTCTGGAAGATCGCGTTGAGGGCGGTGAGCACCACCATCACCACCGCCAGCCATGTGACCGCGACGGTGATGCCCACCGCGGCCAGAACACCCGAGCCCGACGCGATGAACAGCGCGGCCACCGCCGCAGCCGGGATGATCAGCAGGAAGCCGAGGAGGCCGAACCCGACCCGGGCCGCGAGGTTCTCGCCCCAGGTCTGGCGAAGCAGCGACGCCGAGCGCTTCAGGGCCTCGATGGCGCCGAGGTTGTCGATGATGATTGCCGGGACGGTCAGGAAGGTGACCACCTGCCAGGCCATGTCCAGCATGTGGGTCACGATCCGCCCGAGCCAGCCGGCCCTGTCTCTCAGAGCCTGGAGGACTAGGCCCACCGTCGTCGTGATGATCGCCCACGGAACCAGCCCGCCGATGCGTGCGAACGCCCGGCCCACCGAGCTGCGCACCGTCGGGTCGCCCCCGGTCAGCCGCTCGTGGGCGCCGGCGACCAGCGCACCGTTGAAGAACACCCCGATGACGCCCAGAGCCATGGCCGCCACCACGAACAGCACGACCATCGCCGGGTTGAACTCCGTGGTGGTTTCGCCGCCGGAGGACGTGGTCGACAGCGTGAGGAAGGTCAGCAGGAGCACGACCACAATCACCGCGGCCGACGCCAGGAACGACAGCACCGGGATCCAAAGCAGTTCCCGGTCCTTCTTCAGCACCGCCCAGGATGTCTTGGCCAGCTGCCATGTGTTGCCGAGACGGCCCATCGCCTCTCCTTCCGTTCGGTAACCTTCAGAGTATCGGGCTCGTCTCCGCCTACCGCAGCTCCCGCGGCAGACCCAAGACTCGCTCTCCAATTATATTGCGTTGTATCTCATTGCTCCCCCCGTAAATGGTGTGGGCCCGCGAGTACAGGAACGTGCGCTGCCAGCGGTCCAGCCGATAGTCCAGCCCTCCCTGGCCCACATGAGCGCCATCGTGAGGGTCGGCCACCATCGACGCGGCACCGCGCACCCTCATCGCCAGTTCGCCCAGGCGTCGATGCCACGACGCCCAGTAGAGCTTGCCGATGGACTGCTCAGGTCCTGCGGGCGCGTCGTGGGTGAGCGACGTGAGCAGCCGCATCTGGTTGTAGCGCAGGATCTCGAGCTCGATGTGGCACTGGGCCAGCTCGGAGCGCAACACATCGCAGTCGATCCGCCCCGACGACCGAGCCTCGCGCACCAGGCTGTCGAGCTCCTGGCGGAAGCTGGTCTGCTGGCCCAGCGTGCTCGCACCCCGCTCGAACGCGAGGGTCCCCATGGCCACCCTCCAACCGTTCCCCTCGCCTCCCACGACAAGGTCTGCCTCGGTGACGGCGTCGTCGAAGAACGTCTCGTTGAACTCGACGCCGCCGGTCAACTGGGTGATGGGACGGATCTCGATGCCGGGCTGGTCCATGGGCACGAGCAGGTAGCTGAGCCCGTTGTGGCGCCGCGAGCCACCGGTGCTGCGGGCCAGCACGAAGATCCAGTCGGCGTGCTGGGCCAGCGACGTCCACACCTTCTGACCGTTGATCACCCACACGTCACCTGCCCTGTCGGCCCTGGTGGCCACGCCGGCGAGGTCGCTGCCCGCGCCGGGCTCCGAATATCCCTGGCACCAGAGCTCGTCCCCGGCGAGGATCGGGGGCACGAAGCGGCGCTGCTGCTGCTCTGATCCGAACGCCATCAGGGTGGGGCCCAGCAGCGTGACGCCCATGTTGGGCAGGCGTCCGGGGGCGCGGGCTTCGGTGTAGGTGTTGAAGAACACGACCTGCTCGGCCGGCGTGCAGCCCCGCCCGCCGATCCGGACCGGGAAGTCGAGGCCGAGCCAGCCTCCCGACGCGAGCTCCCGCTCCCAGGCGATCTGCACATTCACCGGCACGTCCTCCTGCCCGGTGAGGCCGAGGCCCCGGTAGCGGCCGAACTCGCCGACGAGGTGCTCCTCCAGCCAATTTCGCACCTCGTCGGCGAAGGCGCTGAGAGCAGGGTCGGGCCAGAAGTCCATCGCCCGGGAGCGTACAATCGCCGTCGTGACCAGCCCCGAGGATATTCCCGCAACGGAGACCCCGCCCACCGGTCGCCCGACGGCGTCGGGACTGGCCGGATCGGTAGCGGGAGTCGCGGGCGCGGCGGTGGCGCTCGGCTTCGGCGAGCTGGTCGAGGGCATCAGCGAGACCATCCCGTCGCTGGTGATCGCGGTGGGCGAGGTGGTCACCGACTACACGCCCGGTGAGATCGTGGCGTTCAGCATTGCCAACCTCGGAGCCAGCCAGAAGACCGTGCTCAAGGTGGGCATCGTCGTCCTGTCGTTGGCCATCTGTGGTTTGTTTGGCAGGTTCGCCGCCCGCGGGCTCCGCAGCATCGCCGTTGGAGGATTCGCGCTGTTCGGGCTGATCGGCGGCTGGGCCGCGGCCCGAAACCCCTTGAGCCCCGCCGTGCAATCGTGGATCGTGGCCTTGGCGGCCGCGGCGATCGGCACAGCCACGACCCTGTTCCTGGTCAGCAGAGCGGCCGCTGCGCTCCGTCGCGCCGTCGAAGGCGCCTCGGACTTCGAAGGGGCGCAGGAAGGCGACGGCGCCTCGCGCCGGCGAGTCGGCACGCGCCGGTCATTCTTCGCCTATGCAGGCGGTGCAGCCGTCGCCGCCCTCGGCCTGGTGGGGCTCGGACGAAGCCTCCGGGGAGAGTCCGCGGCCGAGAAGGCCAGGGCGGTCTACACGTTGCCGCCGAGGACTCCCGACCCGGCGTCCGACGCGGCCGGCGGTACCGCGACCGGTGACGCGAGCGTCGCCATCGAAGTACCAGAGGGCATCGCCATCGAGGATGAAGTCGTCATCGAGGTGCCGGAGGGCATCGAGATCCCAGAAGACCCGGTTGTCGAAGTGCCGGCGGGCATCGAGGTCCCAGAGGACACTGCCATCGAAGTGCTGCCTGAGGAAGCGGGAGCCGGCAGCACAGCAACATCGACTCCAAGCTCTGGGCAGGCAGACCCAACGAGCACCGCGGAGCTGAGCGTCGACGATGCAGCACGGGAGGTGACGTCCGCCACCAGCACCACGCAACCCGAAGAACCCGCACCCACCACCACCACCACGCAACCCGAAGAACCCGCACCCACCACCACCACCACGCAACCCGAAGAACCCGCACCCACCACCACCACCACGCAACCCGAAGAACCCGCACCCACCACCACCACCACGCAACCCGAAGAACCCGCACCCACCACCACCACCACGCAACCCGAAGAACCCGCACCCACCACCACCACCACGCAACCCGAAGAACCCGCACCCACCACCACCACCACGCAACCCGAAGAACCCGCACCCACCACCACACAGCAACCGCCGCAATCGTCGACACTGCCGCAGGTGGCCCACCTCGACACCCTCGACGACGAGGTACCGGGCATCTCACCGTTCATAACCCCGATCTCGCCGAAGAACGAGTTCTACCGCATTGACACCGCCCTCACGGTTCCCCAGGTCGACCCGGACAATTGGCGTCTGCGCATCACCGGGCTGGTGGACAACCCCTACGAGCTCACGTACCACGACATCCGGGCCATGCGCCTCTCGGACTACGTCATCACGCTCTCGTGCGTGTCGAACCGAGTGGGCGGGAACCTCGTCGACAATGCCGTGTGGACCGGCGTCCCTCTCAACGTCCTGCTCCAGCGGGCCGGTGTCCAGCGCGGCGCTCAGCAGCTCGTGGGACGCTCAGTGGACGACTTCACGGCCGGATTCCCCACCACCGCGGCCTACGACGGACGCAACGCCATCCTCGCCATCGGAATGAACAACGAGCCCCTGCCGACACGGCACGGGTTCCCGGCCCGCATAGTCGTGGCGGGGCTGTACGGCTACGTCTCGGCGGTCAAGTGGCTCGAAGAGATTCACCTAACCACCTGGGACGGCTTCGACGGCTACTGGGTGCCCCGGGGTTGGTCCAAGCGGGGGCCGATCAAGACCCAGAGCCGCATCGACGTACCGGGGAGGAACGCGGATCTCAAGGTCGGGCAGATGACATCGGTGGCGGGCATCGCATGGGCGCCCACCCGCGGGATCAGGCGGGTCGAGGTCAAGATCGGCGGCGAGGATTGGGCACCATGCCGCCTGGGCGAGGCGGTGGGTGACGAGAGCTGGGTGCAGTGGCACCGGGAGTGGACCCCCGCCACCACTGGTCGCCACGACATACAGGTGCGGGCCACGGACGGAACCGGCACCACCCAGGGCAGTTATCGAATCCCGAGCAAACCCAACGGAGCCGAGGGGCACCACACCATCACCGTCAACGTCAGGCGCTGAGTGCCGGCCGAAGCCCTCCAACGGGCGGCGGGCGGATCGCTTCGCTCGGAGGCCGCGCCGCGGGGGCAGCCGAGCCACACACCCGGTCCCGACGACGAGCGCCCGGTGTGCATCTGCTTCACATCGGGATCAACCGGGGCGCCGAACAAACCGGGGCGCCGAAGGCGGCGTGGTTCGCGAATCGCCGGCTGCGGGCGGTGGCCGAGATCGACGCCGGGGGGGCGTGGGGCGGCGGCCGGCGCCGGAAACGGCAAGGCGCGGCTGCGGGCGGTGGCGGTCGTCGCGCTCAGCGCCGACCGCGGGCCGCGTTGCGGGCCCGTGTCGCCTCGCGGATCCTTTGCTGCTCGAGTTCGTCGCGCAGAGCGAGGAAGCGCTCCACCCGGCGGGCATCCACCTCGCCGCCCTCCACTGCGGCCGTCACGGCGCAGTCAGGCTCGGATCCGTGGGCACAGTCCGCGAACCGGCAACCGCGGCCGCGCTCCTCGATGTCGCTGAACACCCGGCTGAGAGCCTCCTGGGCGTCGGTCAGGCCGAGAGCTCTCACACCGGGGGTGTCAAGCACCATTCCACCGCCGCCGGGCAACAGCACTAGCCGGCGCGCGATGGTGGTGTGCCTGCCGCGCCGGTCTGAGGCGCGGACCGCGGCCGTGGCCACGACCTCGCCACCCGCCAGGGCGTTCACCAGGCTCGACTTGCCCGACCCGCTGGCCCCCACAAGGGCGAGGGTGCGGCCGGGGCCAAGCTGCGACCTCAAATCGGCGACGCCCAGGCCGCTGCGGGCGCTCAACGTCAGCACCGCTACGTCGCCGGCCACCGCCCTCACCGTCGCGGCCGCGGAGGCCGCATCGGGCGCCCGATCGGCCTTGGTGAGCAGGATCACGATCGAAGCCCCGCTGTCGCGGGCCATCACCAGCATCCGCTCGAATCGCCCCGGCGGGAGAGGCCGGTCGAGGCCGGCCACGATGCCCACGATGTCGCAGTTGGCCGCCAGCACCTGCTCGGCGTCGCGCTCGGCCGGACCCCGGCGGGTCAGGGCCGTGTGCCGCGGCAGCACACGACTGATCAACGCCCCGTCGTCTTGGCGGGTCACCTGCACCCAGTCGCCGGTGACAGGCGCGGTCTCGGCCTGGGCTCGCACCGAGTCCGAACCGGCTCGGACCATGCCGGCGGCGGTGATCACATCGCACTCGCCCCGGTCGACCTGCACTACACGGCCGACCTGCGCTCCGGCATCGGCCAGGCCGGCCACATGGTCGCCGTACCCCCACAGGCGCAGGTCGACGACGCCGTCTGTCATGGGCGCCTGGGACAACCTTCCATCCGTCCACTATTGCCCATTGCGCGCTCATAGGAAAGGCGTACGATCTTGATAAACACCGCCCGAGGCGGCTGAGGGGCAGACAATGATGGACGAGGAGACGACCGCGGGGCGCACCGGCTTCTCGCGAGCCGCGTCGCCTGGCACCATGGGAGCGCTGGCCGGTACCGCGGGCGCGGCTGTTGGTCTGGGATTCGGCGAGCTCATGGAAGGAGCGTTCGAGTCGATCCCGTCTCTGGTGGTGGCCGTGAGCGAGTTGCTCAGCGACTACACCCCCGGCGATGTCGTGAGGTTCAGCATCGCCAACTTCGGCGCCAGCCAGAAGAGCCTTCTCACCGCGGGCATCATCGTCGCCACGCTGGCTCTCGGCGGGGTGCTGGGCCGCTTCGCGGCACGTGGCCGCCCGCGGGTGACCCTGGCCGGATTTGCGCTCTTCGGGCTGCTGGGCGGCTGGGCTGTGGCCCGCAACCCGATCAGCCTCGCCGTCGGGTCATGGGTCGTGGCCCTCGCAGCTGCGGTGCTGGCCGCGGGCTCCACCTTGCTGCTGTCGCACCTGGCCGGCAAACGCATCGTTCCCGCCGACGCATCCGAGCCGATGGACGCCGCCGTCCCCGCCGACGGGGCCGAGCCGGCGGACGCCGCTCAGCCCGTGATGCCCGAGGGCCTCGGTTCTCCAGCGGCCACAGGGACCACCCGGCGGGCCTTCTTCGTCTACGCAGCCGGCGCCGGCGCGGCCGCTCTGGCCATGGTCGGCCTCGGAAGGGCCCTGCGGGGCCAATCGGCCGCCGAGCAGTTCCTCGAGGCCAACGCCCTCAGATCGTCGGAGACGACGGTCCCGCCCGCCCCCACCACCGAGCCGCAGGCCGTGTCGGTGTCCACCACCACATCCACCACCCTGGCCCCGGAGCCGGCCGGACCCTCGGTGCAGACGCAGCTGGCCGCCCTCGACACGCTCGACGACGAGGTTGCCGCCATCTCCTCCTACGTGACGCCCAACGACAGCTTCTACCGGATCGACACCGCTTTCGGCCGGGTCCCCCAGGTCGATCCGGGCGATTGGCGCCTCCGGTTCACCGGGATGGTGGACAACCCCTACGAGATCACCTTCGACGAGATCCAGGCCATGGATCTCTCCGACTACGTCATCACCCTGTCGTGCGTGTCGAACGAGGTGGGCGGCAACCTGGTGGGCAACGCGGTGTGGACCGGTGTCCCGCTGTCGGTGCTGCTGGAACGGGCCGGGGTGCAGGCCGGCGCCGACCAGGTGGTGGGCCGCTCGGTGGACGACTGGACCGCCGGCTTCCCGACCGGGGTGGTGCACGACGGCCGCAACGCCATTCTGGCCATCGGCATGAACGACGAGTTCCTGCCCACCAGCCACGGCTTCCCGGCCCGGCTGGTGGTGGCCGGCCTCTACGGATACGTCTCCGCGGTGAAGTGGATCGAGGAGATCAACCTCACCACCTGGGACGGCTTCGACGGCTACTGGATCCCCCGGGGCTGGTCCAAGGAAGGGCCCATGAAGACCCAGAGCCGCATCGACGTGCCCGCCGGCGGCCGGGGACTGGTTGCCGGACAGCCCACGCCCGTCGCGGGCATCGCCTGGGCACCAACCCGGGGCATCGAGCGGGTCGAGGTCAATGTCGACGACGAGGGATGGCTGCCCTGTGAGTTGGGCGAGGCCCTCGGCGACGAGAGCTGGGTGCAGTGGCACCGCGAGTGGACGCCGACTTCGGGCCGGCACCGGATACAGGTGCGGGCCACCGACGGAGACGGCATCACCCAGAGCTCGAACGAGGTGTCGCCCGCCCCCAACGGAGCCGAGGGGTGGCACACCGTCAACGCCAACGTCGGCTCCTGAGCCCCGTCTGACCGTCGAAGCCGCTGCCGCATTCCTCATTGAAGGCTGCAGCGACCGAGACGACCGACGGTCACTGGTCCCATGAGAATTGGCTGGCCAAGGGGTCGTCACAGGATGCAGTTTTTCGGATCCACGAGGCGCTTGGCTACTTGCCTGCGTTGACGGGGTCTGGTGCTGCGTCAACGCCGGAAACCGAGACGCTCGCTTCTCGGGCGGCCAACGGGGTAGTCGGCGTGACGGCTGACAACGTGACGCAACGGGTTGTTGTCGTTGTTGACTCCTCGGTCGTGAGCCTCGCCGCGGTCGGTGAAGCGCTGCGCGAGATCGACAGTGAGTTGCGGATCGAGGTTCGGCCCAGTTGTCGCAGCATCGCGCAACTAGCGGCGGCTGAGGACACCCTCAAAGCCCAACAGTGGCATCCATCGGCGTCCGAGGCCTCCTACGGCTACTACATGGACCCGGCAACGGGCAGCCTCACAGTGCGCTTCCGACTCACATTCCGATGCGCGTGCTGCTGCTGAGTGTCCTGGGTGTTCTGGTTTAACCCTCTATAGCAGGCCCTTGCGGTGATAGGCCGCCGTCCAAGGCTCTGGGTGCGGGCCTTCGGGCACTCCGAAGCCGTAGGCCTCCACCGTCGCCCGAGCGCCCGCGGCAACTCTCCCGCATGCAAGGTGAACTCTCGCGAGCGGCGGGTCGTGGCGTTCTGTCACGGTGACGGCGATCACGTCGAGGTGCCAGCCGGAGCGAGAGCCGACTCGGCGCCTGCAGTAAATCCCGCGGCAGACGCGCGTCATGAGCGGATCGGCGCCACGGCAGAGTCGGCGCAAGGCCATCTTGAGAGCGTCTCGTGACTTGTCGGGGAAGGCGCTCCGCGCGTCGTCGAGATCGACCAGTTCGCCGACCGGCAGCCGCTGTGCCCATCTGCGGATCTCGCCATACATCCTTGCATCCTCCCGGAAAGTGTTACTTCATTGTAGCACACGGCGTGCACAGCCGCCGCCCCGTGCACATGCTCTCTGGCAGTCTTACAAACATTCTCCCAGGCTTCGACATCGTCGACGGGCAGGCAACTCCCGGCCGCCGCTATCGCAGCGCCGGGCTGTCGGTGGACAACTTGCAGGCGGTACACGCCTATTGCGACAAGCCGGCGCTGTAACGAGCTCGAACATGGCAGCACTCCGGCTGGGGCCTCTCCATGTATCTCGCGAATCTCGGCAGAAGCGAAAGTCAGCTTCGAGCCCGCGGGCCCGATCGCTCGTGACCGCGCGTTCCGGTTGGCCCCCTGAGCTAGGCGGATAGCCAGACAGCGACGCAGACGCGCGGTCCGTCCCTCCGATCGCCTCATTTGGCAGATAACTGCCAAAATCGGCAGATATTTGGCAGATATTGGCAGCCCTCTGCCAGTTGGAGCGGTTTAGGTGTGGGGTGGACAACCGCCGATCCGCAAACGGAGGCATCACGAGAAACAAGTTGCATAAAGCAAGTGACACCCGAAGCCGACTGGGGACTGCCCTTCAGGCAGTAGCTTGCGTCTCCGTATTCGGGCTGCTGGCCGCAGTCGCGGCCGCGGGCGCCACGGCACGAGACGTCGACCCGTTGCAGGACGCGCCCATCCAAGGCGATCCGCCGCGGGTCTTCACACCCGCGGCCGCAGGCTCGGAGGGACCACCGCTCCCGTTCCCCGGGCTCAGCCCGGAACAAGCCGCGGCCGCGAGAGCCGACCTCGCGGCGCGGGACCGACAAGCGGCTGCCGCTGCCCTCGCCGCTGACCGGGCATACGCCGCACTCGGCGATCCGACAGCGGACCCAATCCCTGTCGACTTGCCGCCGGAGAAGTTCGTCCCATATGAGGTTGCGCCGCGCTCCGATGTCCGGATACCGCGACTAGCGGCTTCCGCTGTTAGCGCAGCGAACACTGCGCCAACAGCGGGGGGTTAGACTGCAGCGTCGGCCTGCAGCGGGACTGGTGACAATCTGTGCTACCAATCTGACAGGCTGAACCTGAGCGATCCGACGGTCGGGTTGTATGCCAGCCAATACTGGGTCTGGCTGGGGATCCCGCAGTCGAACGAGCAGAACCAGTGCGACAGCACCTCCGAATCAAGCGGATGCTTCTGGTTCTACGCAATCAATCACAACATGGACTCCGGCAGTCACAGCGACTCGGCTCTACATGTCGGCCCTCAACGAGGTTCTCGCGGGCACCAGCAGCAACAGTGGTGCTCCGGCACGGACCGAGACAGACAACCAAGAAGTTGGCAGATACCGGCCACAGGTTGGCAGACACCTGCCAAGAACCTGGGCCTGAGCACCTTCGTTCGCAAGGGTATCGACAGGTGTGTATACTGATTGTATGACACGGGCTGTCCCGACCAGATTCAACGCCCGCCAGATTCAGACCCTCGACCGGCTGGTGGCCGCAGGCGTCGGCGAGACCCGCTCAGAGGTGATCCGCCGAGCCGTGGAGCATCTCGCTGAGTCCTTCGAGCGCGCCCGCGCCGGACAACGGATCGCCAACTCATACCGCGAGCAACCCCAGAGCGCCGAGGAGGACGCCATGGCGATGGCCAACGCCATCGCCATGGTCGAGGCCGAGCCGTGGTAGCCCAAGGCGAGCTGTGGATCATGGAGACCCCCAACCAGAAGAGCCGCCCCGCCCTGGTGGTGTCACGCAACGAGGCCATCCCCGTGCTCAACAACGTGCTGGTGGCCCCCGTAACGACGACCGTCCGCAACATACCCACCTGCGTGCCGCTGGGGCCACGCGAGGGACTGCGCCGCCCCAGCGTCGCTTCTTTCGACAACCTCGCCGCCGTGCCGAAATCAGTGCTCACACGCAGACTCGGAAGCCTCGGCGCAGGCGGACGGGTCTGGATGTGCGACGCGCTGCGGGCCGCGGCCGGCTGCTGAGCGCCGCTGCATCCACGATCGACGCCGGTGCAGGCGCGGGCTGCTGAGATGGGCTTGCGGGCTGTCTGCAAACCCAGATGGTCCGACGACCGGCCCGTCAGCTATCGCATCGACACCCTGGCAACGGTGCTGTGGATAGTCGACTGGGGGCTGTGGGCGATCATGGCCTACGCCGCGATCTTCGGCCCAGCCATGCTGATGCTCGCGGCGCTGGGCGGCATCGCCGCCGCCCGCATCGCGGCGAATCTGCGACTGGGACGGGTTGTCAGCCGGTTAGAGACGCAGGGCGCGCGTGCTGAGATCAGCGCGGCTCGCAAGCCTGGAGCCACCATCCGCAGCATCGCCCGACGTCGCATGGCTTACACAGTGAAGCGCTGCGAGATCAAAGCGCAACGTTACGACGTGCGAGCTGCTGCCGCCGACGAAGCGGGCGACGAGTTCAAAGCGTGGGACATGCGACGTAAAGCGGAGCATCATCGCTATTGGGCGACAGAATCTCGCCAGCTCGCTCATCATCTCAGCGAGCAACCTTGACATGAGCCGCGGCCAACCGATTGGCATCCTCGGCCGGCCTGCCGTCCTATGCAAAGTCAAGGGTCCAATCGAAGCCTGACACGTAGGCGCGACGATGGCACGAGTGCAAGCTCTCGAAAACCCCGACCCGGCCCTGCCCGGAGTCTGGCGGACCATCCCCTTAGCGCCTACGATAGCTTAACGGTGTTCTGCGACCGAGGGGGCGAGCGCTGACGTGACAGATCTTCTCGAGAGCCCGGCGACAGGTGGCGCCTCATCGACGGTGACCGAGTTCGTCTGCAACGGCTCGACGGTGCGCGTCGGCGACCATCCCCACCTGCTCGCGGCCCTGCGGGAAGAGCTCGGCCTGATCGCGGCCAAAGACGGCTGCTCGCCGTCGGGGCAGTGCGGATGCTGCACGGTGCTCCTCAACGGCAAGGCCCGGGTGGCGTGCCAGATCCCCCTCAGCAAGGCCCACGGCGCGGAGATCGTCACCCCCGAGGGCCTCAGCGCCGAGGAACGCCACCGCTACGCGGCCGCCTTCGGCGCGGCCGGCGCGGTGCAGTGCGGCTTCTGCACGCCGGGCATCGTCATGCGGGTCAAGGCTCTGATCGAGCGCAACGGCGCCAACCTCACCCGCGAACAGGCCTCCCGCCATCTCGGCGCCCACCTGTGCCGCTGTACCGGCTACCTGAAGATTCTCGACGCGGTGGAGATGCTGGCCACCGGCGCCGACGGGATGGTCGGCGGCACCGCAGTGGAGGTCGCCCGAGGCGTGGGATCCCGGGCCGCCCGCTACGAGTCGACCGAGTTGGCGCTGGGCGACAAGCTCTACATCGACGACATGACCGCGCCGGGGATGCTCCACGGCGCGGTGCACCTGGCCAGCCACGCCAGGGCCGACGTGATCGCGATCGACACCAGCAGCGCCGAGGCCCAGCCCGGCGTGGTGGCGGTGATCACCGGAGCGGATGTGGTCGGCGACCTGCGGATCGGGCTCATCCACAAGGACTGGCCCGTGTTCATCCCCGAGGGCGGACGCACCTCGTATCTGGGCGACATCATGGCCCTGGTGGTGGCCGACAGCCGCGAGATCGCCCGCCGGGCCGCGGAGTTGGTCGAGGTCACCTACCAGCCGCTCGCCCCCATCACCGATGCGGCCGCGGCCGTGGCCGACGGCTGCGAGGACGCGGTGTGGGGCCTCGACGGCAATGTCTTGTCGGTCTCGACCTATGCCCGCGGCGGCGACGTCACCGAGGCGCTCGCCGCGTCGGCCCACACGGTGCGGGAGACATTCCGGACGCAGCGGGTGGAGCAGGCGTTCCTGGAGCCCGAGTCCACCCTCGCGGTACCCAAGGTGGTGGACGGCGAGCGCCGCATAGACGTGTACTCCGGCGGTCAGGGCGTGTGGGACGACCGCGACCAGGTCGCGGCCGTGCTCGGCCTCGACAACAGCCTCGTGTGGGTGGAGCAGGTCGCCAACGGCGGCGCCTTCGGGGGCAAGGAGGACTGCGCCAACCAGACCCAGACCGCGCTGGCCGCCTGGCTGCTGGACCGCCCCGTGAAGACCACGTTCTCGCGCGAGGAGTCGCTGCTGGTGCACCCCAAGCGCCATCCCGTGCGCATCGAGCTGGCGGCGGGCTGCGACGCCGAGGGCCGGCTCACGGCTCTGCGGGCCCGGATGCTGGGCGACTCGGGTCCTTACGCGTCGGTGGGGATGAAGGTCCTGGAGAGAGCGGCGGGCCACGCCTGCGGTCCCTATGTGGTGCCGGTCGTGGACGTGGAGGCGGTGGCCGCCCGCACCAACAACAGCGTGTGCGGCGCCTTCCGGGGCTTCGGTGCCAACCAGGCCCAGTTCGCCATGGAGGGCGCGATGGACCGCTTCGCCGACGCCGTCGGGATCAGCGGCTGGGAGATCCGGCGCCGCAATGCGGTCACCCCTGGCGCGGAGTGGGGTCCGGGGCAGATCATGGACGGCGGCAGCCTCGGTGCTCTTGAGTGCCTGGAGGCCATCAAGGGTGCCTACGACGAGGCCATCGCAGCCGGAAAGGCGGTCGGCCTCGGCCTGGGGCTGAAGAACTCCGGGCTCGGCAACGGCTTCAAGGAGATCAGCCGGGCCGTGGTGCACTTCGTGCCCGACGCCGGCCACCCCGCCGGCACTCCGGCCGGACCCGACACTGTCGTCGAGGTGCGCCACTGCTGGACCGAGATGGGCCAGGGCGTGCACACCGTGGCCCTGCAGGTGGCGGTCGAGGAGCTCGGCGTGCGACCAGACCAAGTGAGGGTCTACGTCGACACCAGCCGCGAGCTTGGCGCAGGCCAGACCACGGGATCCCGGGGCACGCTGATGGGGGCGGGATCCGTCGCCGACGCGTGCCGCGCCGCACTGGCCGAGGGTTGCCTCACCGGCATCGACTACGAGGGCGAGTACCGCGTCGACTGGACCAACAAACTCAGCGACGGCCTCGAGCACCCGGTGATCCACTCGACGTTCGGCTACGCCGCCCAGATGGTGATCGCTGATCCTGCCACGGGCAAGGTGGAGAAGGTGGTGGCCGCCCACGACGTGGGACGGGCCGTGAACCCGCTGCTGTGCGAGGGCCAGATCGAGGGCAGCGTCCATATGGGTCTCGGCTACGCGCTGACCGAGGACTTCCCCTGCGACGACCAGGGCCGGCCCCGCTTCGACACGTTGCGGGGGCTCGACATCATCCGTCCCAAGGACATGCCGCCGGTGGACGTCATCCTGGTCGAGGCCCCCCAGCCCGACTCGCCCTACGGCATCAAGGGCGTCGGCGAGATCGGACTGGTGCCCACTGCCGGCGCGGTGGCCGAGGCCATGCGCCAGGTGGACGGCCAGTGGCGCAACCGCCTCCCCATAAACGTCCATCAGCCTGTAGTGCCCCAGCCGTGAGCGAGCCAGCTGCCGGTGCGGGCCGCGACGCGCCCGCTCGCCCCGAACCGGACGCCCGCACCACGCCGGGGATGGTCTGCGCCCATCACCACCTGTACTCTGCCCTGGCCCGGGGCATGCCCGCCCCGCCCCGCACCCCCACGGAGTTCCTCGAGATCCTGGAGCTGGTCTGGTGGCGCCTCGACCGGGCCCTCGACCTCGACATCATCGAGTGGTCGGCCAAGCTGGGCGCCCTCGAGGCCCTCGAGTCGGGCACCACCGCCATCATCGACCATCACGAGTCTCCCAATGCAATCGAGGGGTCGCTGGACGTGATCGCTCAAGCCTGTGCCGAAGTGGGGGTGCGGGTGGACTGCGCCTACGGCGTGACCGACCGCCACGGGTCCGCGGGGGCGGCCGCGGGCCTGGCCGAGAACGACCGGTTCCTGCGGGCGGGGGGCCGCGGCCATGTGGGCATCCACGCCGCCTTCACCTGCTCCGACGCCACACTCGAGGCGGCCGCCGGGCTGGCCGCCGACCACCGCACCGGCGTTCACATACACGTCTCCGAGGGGACCGCCGACCTCGCGGCCGGGGCCCGCCTGGAGTCGCTGGCCCGCGACGACTGGCTCGTGATACACGCGGTTCACCTGGACCGCGACCTGCCGGGGGTGATCGTGCACAACCCCCGCTCGAACATGAACAACGCGGTCGGCTACGCCCGGCCCGCGGCCCGGCCCAACCCGATCGCGCTCGGCACCGACGGGATCGGGGCGGCCATGCTCGATGAGTTCCGGGTGGCCTACGTGCGCCATCGGGAGGACGACGTGACCGCCACACCGGAGACGGCCTGGAGTTGGCTGGAGACCGGCTGGAGGCTGTTCCCCGAGGCTCTCTACGACACGGTGACCTGGTCCTATGACCGCATGGACCCCTGGTCGCTGGCCTTCACCACCGGAGTGCGGGCCCTGGAGGTCACCATCGACGGCGAGACCGCGCTGCGCGACGGCCGGCCCATGAGGGTGGACGCGGAGGAGATCAGGGCCAAAGCAGCCGAGTCGGCCGCCAGACTGTTCGCCAAGCTCGAGGAGATGCCGTGACTCGACCGGGAGCAGGACCCATCCGGTGCTAGGACACGCCGCGGCCCGAGACACGGCGTTGTGCAACCACGACCAGGAGATGCCATGACCCAGCCAGCAGCCCTCTACATCCAGGACGCCCACACGCTCGCGGAGTCGATGGAGCTGTCCCGCTACGCCGAGGAGAAGGGCTTCGACGCGGTATGGCAGGCCGACTCCCGCCTCGTGCGCGACGCGGTGGTGCCCATGGCCGCCATAGCCGCGGTCACGTCCACGATCAGGGTCGGCAGCGGCGTTGTGGACTGCTGGACCCGCAACCCGGCCCGGCTGGCGTCCACCTTCTCCACGCTCGACGACCTGGCACCGGGCCGCATCATCCTGGGCATAGGAGCCTGGTGGGAGCCGCTGGCGTCGAAGGTGGGTGTGCGGCGGGTGCGCCCCTTGAAGGCGATGCGCGAGATCGTCGAGGCCTGCAGGGGCCTGCTGAACGATCAGACCGTCACCTACAACGGCGAGTTCGTGCAGTTCGACGGGGTCGAGCTCGACTATGTCCAGCAGGAGCGCCGGCCCAAGGACGTGCCCATCTACATCGGAGCGACCGGCGCCAAGATGATGGCCCTCACCGGGGAGATCGCTGACGGCGTCGTGTTCAACTATCTGGTGTCGCCCCAGTACAACGCGCAAGCCATGGAGCACCTGGCCGAGGGCGCGGCCCGGGTGGGGCGCACGGTCGACGACCTGGACCGGCCCCAGCTGATCGTGTGCTCGATGGCATCGGGCGACTCCGAGGCCGAGCGGACCGAGGCGCTCGACAGCGCCCGGCTGCTGATCACCCAGTACCTGGGCCAGCAGCCCCACATCATGAAGGCCTCGGGCGTGCCCGACTCCCTGCTCGACGAGGTGAGGGCCGTGCTGACCTGGCCGGCCACCCTCGAGCAGGTGGAGGCCGCGTCGAAGCTGGTGCCCGACGAGGTGGTGCAGATGCTGTGCGCGGCCGGCACCGTGGACGAGTGCCGGGCCAAGGTGCGCCACTACATCGACAACGGCTGCACCACCCCGATCCTGTACCCGCTCGGGCCGGACGCCAAGATGATGATCGACGCCTTCGCCGACTGGGACACCTCCTGACCGACGCGTTGGTCCACAGGCCGAACTTGCAGAGCCACCGACGTCGTGACTGATCTGCTCGTGCGCAATGCCCGGCTGGTGGCGGCCATGGACGCTCAGCGCACCGAGATCGCGGGCGGCTGGGTGGCCGTCACCGACGGGCTCGTGTCCGGGGTGGGCCTGGCCGGCACAGAGCCCGCCGGCGCAGCTCGCATCGTCGACGCCACCGACTGCCTGGTTACGCCCGGGCTGATCAACACCCATCACCACCTCTACCAGAACCTGACCCGGGCCTTCCGTCCCGCCCTCGACGGCAGCCTGTTCGACTGGCTTCGCACCCTGTACCCGCTGTGGGCCCGCCTCGACGAGGAGGCCGCCCATGTCTCCGCCTGGGTCGGGCTGGCCGAGCTGGCACTGAGCGGATGCACCACCAGCACCGACCATCTGTACGTCCACCCCGCCGGCGCGGGAGATCTGATCTCGGCGGAGATCGAGGCCGCGGCCGACCTGGGTGTGCGCTTCCATCCCACCCGCGGGTCGATGTCGCTCAGCGTCAAGGACGGAGGCCTGCCCCCCGACTCCACGGTGCAGACCGACGATGTGATCCTGGCCGACTCCGAACGCCTGGTGGCCGCCCACCACGACCCGTCGGCGGGCGCGATGGTGAGCGTCGCGCTGGCGCCGTGCTCGCCGTTCTCGGTCTCGACCGAGCTGATGACGGCCACCGCGGAGCTGGCCGAGCGCCTCGACGTGAGGCTGCACACCCACCTGGCCGAGGCCATCGGCGAGGACGACTTCTGCCTGGAGACGTTCGGGATGCGCCCGGTGGACTATTTCGAGCACTGCGGGTGGGGCACCGACCGGTCCTGGATCGCCCACTGTGTGCAGCCCAACCCGGCTGAGATCTCACGGCTGGGCCGCTGGGGCACAGGCGTGGCCCACTGCCCGAGCTCGAACATGATCCTGGGCGCCGGGCTGGCGCCGGTGCGGGAACTGCGGGCCGCGGGCGTGCCGGTGGGCCTGGGCGTGGACGGCTCGGCGTCGGCCGACTCCGGCTCGATGTGGGCCGAGGCCCGCAACGCCATGCTCGTGGCCCGCCTGCGCGACGGCCAGGCGGGACGATCAGGCCTGTTCGCGGCGCGCGAGGCGCTGGAGATGGCCACTCGCGGCGGCGCTGCCTGCCTGGGGAGGGCCGGCGAGATAGGCGAGCTGACGGTGGGCGCCTGCGGCGACGTCGCGGTGTGGAGCCTCGACGGTTTCGCCTTCGCGGGCGCCTGGTCCGACGCGATCGAGGCGTGGCTGCGGTGCAGTCCGGCGTCGGCCCGCCACACCATCGTCGCCGGCCGGCTAGTGGTGGAGTCCGGCGAGCTGAAAGCCGCGGCCGCCGAGCAGATGCTGCGCGACCACCGCCGCATCGCGATCGCAATGCAGTCGGTGCGTTAAATGCAATATCAAATCATAATACAACATTCAAAGATTCGAGAGTGCTTAGAGTGTGGCAGGGGCGGCTCCGGTGCCACGAACGTGTGCTCTGCCAACCGGGGCCACCCCGACTACGGTCGCATCATATCTGCCCATTGCCCGAGCGCAACGATTCTGTATAAGGACGCATCGTCTCGTGATAAACAACAGGAGTTGAGCATGCTGACATCGCACCGGGGGTCAGCACGAGCTGGTAGGAACTGGCGAACGGCCACCAACAGAGAGGACGGCAGAGCGTGAGCGACAGCACGGCACGCGAGGAGATGGACTGGGCGCTCTACGGGCAGGGCGCCCGCGAGCTGGCCCAGATGGTCGCCGACGACGGGTACCGGCCCGACATGATCCTTGCCATCGCCCGGGGCGGGCTGTTCTGCGCCGGATCCCTCGGCTATGCCCTGTCGGTCAAGAATGTCTACGTGATGAACTGCGAGTACTACACCGGTGTGGGCGAGCGCCTGGAAGTCCCGGTGGTGCTGCCGCCGCAGCTCGACCTCGTCGACCACCGCCGGTCGAAGATCCTGATCGCCGACGATGTGGCCGACACCGGCCACACCCTCAAGCTGGTGCGCGACTACTGCCTCGACGAGGTCGCCGAGGTGCGCTCGGCGGTGCTGTACGAGAAGTCGCACTCGCTGGTCAAATGCGAATACGTGTGGAGGCGCACCGACCGGTGGATCAACTTCCCGTGGTCCACCCTGCCGCCGGTGGTCGACCTAGCCGAGGTCGGCTTCAAGGTCCTCGACGCCTGAGCGAAGATGCCCGGCGTCCGGGGCGACGAACCTCGTCCGGGACCCCGGACAACGGTGTAGGCGATTGGCATGGACCCGGCCCTGGTGGACAGGACGGTCACACATCTGGCCGGAATCGACGACGCCTCGCTGCCGACTCGGCCGATGACCATCGGTGGGATCACTGGGTCGATCGAGGCCCGCATCCTGTCGACCGACCTGCGAGGGTCGAGCACCCGGCTGGTGCGCCTGCGCACGGGATGGGGGTCCGAGACGCCCGGCGCGTTCAGCGCGGCGGTGGAGCTGTTCGTTGTCCAGGGCGCGCTGGAGGTTGGCAACCACGTCCTGGAGACCGGTGACTACCTTCACGTCCCGCAGGAGCGGGTCGTGCCCCGGCTGCGGGTGGCCGACGACGGCGCGGCCCTGCTGATGACCACCGCCCCGGTGCGATTCGACCCGTCCTTTGTGGGCCCGCCCGCCGACCTCGCGCCCGGCCGAGCCTCCGATCAGGACTGGGTTCCGGTGCCGCAGATGCCGGGGCGGCTCATGAAGCGTCTGGGGCGGGGCTCCGTCGGCGACGTCTGGCTCGGCGGCGCCCACAAGTGGGACCACGGAGAGGGGCCATGGCACTGCCATCCCCACCACGAGGAGTGTTTCGTCATCGACGGTGAGATCATCCTGCGGGAGCGGCGCCAGGGTTCGGACGCGCTGGTCACCGCCGGACCGGGCACGTACTTCTTCCGCCCGGCCGGCGTGGCGCATTCCGGTCCCGGATCGCGATGCGAGGACACTGCGCTGGCCTTCCACCGCGCCTTCGGCGACCTGCATACCGAGTGGGCCGACTCAGGAGCGACCGAGGTCGGCAGCACCGAGACAATCTGAGAACTCAGGCCGGCACCGCCCGCACCGCGGCGGCCACGGCGTCGGCGCCGGGAACCACCGCAGCCTCCAGCGGAGAGGACGGTCGCGCACCTGGCTAGCCCAACGACGCCGCTCTGCCGACGAGACCTACGCCCATTCTCGGGAACGAGAGATCGGTCGAAGCGCGGATCCTCTCCAGCGGCAACCGTCGCTCGGCGGAGGAGACCGCCGCTTCTAGCCGATCAGGCCCTGCTGCAGCGCCTTGCGCACCCCCGCGGCGCGGTTCAGAACGCCGAGACCTTCCCATAGCCTCGACAGCGCCCGATAGATCGACCGCGGCGAGTATCCCAGATCCGACGCCAGACTCGCGATCGAGGCACCCGCGGTAACCCGTTCGAGCAGCAGGCGCTGCTCGTCATCCAGACTGAAGCGGACAGCAAGTTGGCAGACGCCTGCCACAAATCTGGCGGCTTTCGCGCCCGTTTCAGGGTGCGAGCGCAGTCCCAGGCTGCTATGAGGAGACCCAAACGCTTCGGCAATCTTGGGTGTCCACCGAAGGGAGCACATGAAACATGAAACGCACCATATCGGTGCTGTTACTGATGTGTCTTGCAAGCATGTTGCCCGCTGCGATAGCCACCGCTACCGAAACGAGCAGAACAGGATCCGCAAGCTCTGTCCAGAGCGTTGACGGACACGAAGGCACGATCCCGGATCACATTGTGTCCTTGCCGAGTCTGTGCGGCGGTCTGGAACAAGCGATCGAGTCCCGATCAGGCTTAGGTGACATACTCGTGTCTCGTGGTCTTGTTGCTGCAATTCCAGCATCTGCTGCCACACAACTCGGCACCATTGGCACTATTCACTGCTATTCGGACGACATCGAGGGCAAGATAGCCATCATACTTCTCAACGAAAGCCGAGAAACTAGTATCGCAATCACCAATGATCAACTATGGGCCAACAGCATTATGGCCATGGCCGATGACCAGGGAAATCTCGTATTTCCTCAGAGGCACCGATTTGGCATTGTACCTGGCAATTCAAGTACCGGCGGTGGAGTGAAGAATATTGACTCTATCTTGAAAGATGTGACGAAATAGGCGATGAATAGTGTGGCACTGCGTCATACTCGGCTACGGTGTACTTTCCACAGTCAGCTCATTTAGTATTCTCGCAACATTGTGCATATGATGACGCACACGCACTACACCCGACGGCCTTCGGTCAGTATGCAGGTGAACGTGTTCGATGCGGGGGATCCTGAGGGTGTGGGCACTTCGGGGGATCATTTGGAGACGAACCGGCCGTCGCCCGCGGCGGCGAGGAAGCTCCGGCGCCCTGCGAGGCCCGGGGTGCCGTCGGAGTTGATCACCCCGGCCAGTTGGGAGCCGCGCCAGGCGGTGTCGCTGGCGGGCGTTGACGACGCGGCGGCGGTGGACATGGTGACGCTCACCATCGGCGGCAACGACGCGGAGTTCGGCCGCGCGCTCCTGGTGTGCGCGCTGGTGGCGGAGTGCGATGCGGGGCTGTCGGCGGCGCGTCTGGGCGAGATCGAGAGCCGGGTCGTCGATGTGCTCGATCGCGTCAAGGCGGTGGCGCCCGATGCGGTGGTGTTCGTGCTGGGCTATCCGTATCTGACGCCTGAGGTGGATCCGTGCGCGAACCCCGAGGTGATCCGCCGCCCCGGCCGGCCGCCGACGTTCGAGTTGAGCTTCGAGGGGCTGCCTGCGGGCTGCGAGGCGATGTGGGACATGTACCGTCCTGGGGTGGACGAGTGCGACTCGCTGTCGGCGACGGGGGTGGTGCGCGGCTCGGTGTTCTATGTGGGCGGCACGGTGGCCCATTTCCTTGTTGGTGCTGCGCGGACGCGGATCGACTACTGGGAGGCCAAGGCGCTGTGGGCCGCGGCTGACGGGTTGAACGCGGCGGTCAGGTCGGCCGCGGGGCGCGCGGGGGCGCATTTCGTGGACGTGGTCGGAGGGGTGCCCTTGGAGAACGCGCCGCACGGGTTCGTGGGTCATTCGTCGTGCAACACGGCGAACCCGTGGATGCACGGCTTTGTCGCCAAGGAGGGCCTGCGCCTCGACATCAGCGGCGCGGACGGCAGCTCGTTCCACCCGACCGCGGCCGGGCAGGAGGCGTTCGCGCGGATCCTGGAGACCTACATCGGCTCGCGGATCGACGCCGGCGCGCACCTCAGCGAAGCAGGGCTGCCGCTGCCCGCCGCGCCGTCACCTGCAACAATCCGGGGTGTCGGCTCGCAGCAGCCCGCGGCGGCCAAGCAGGACGATTCCGGGGACACCGGCACGGCCGGCGGCCAGGTCGGTGAGCGGAGCGAGGCTGCGACGTCGGTGGGGCTGCTGGTGCCGCGGGCGGCGACGCCTGTTTCGGGCTGCGGCGCGCCGTTCGTGGCCCCCGGCGAGCAGATCACCCTGGCTGCGGCGGGGTTCGCCGCGAACGCAGCGGTCACCTTCACGACACAGGCGGCGTCGCTGGGCGCCGCGCAGCTCACCGCGCCCCAGATCCCCGCAGCGACCGCCGACGGCGACGGGATGCTGTCGGCAATGTGGACGGTGCCCGATGCCCCGGGTGTGGCGACTGATCCGGCCCCGCGCGCCTACCTGATCGACGCGTCAGGCCCGAACCCAGCCGGCGGCACCCACACCGCGCTGATGGGCCTGGCGCTGGTCGCGTATCCCGGCACTGCGCCGTGCGCGGTCGCGGACTCTGCCTCGACCACGCTGGGCGCTGCAGTGCAGATCGCAGTGCCGGCCGACGACACCGCCCCGGCGGGCGGCACGCTGGACGCGTCCTCGGTGGTGGCGCGCGACGCGCTCGGCGGCTCCTTCGCCGTCGACGCCACGACCGGAGCGGTGACATTCACGCCCGATGCGGGGTTCTGGGGCACTGTCGAGACGACCTACGTGGTCTATGACAACTGGGGAATCGGCGTAGAGGCCGACCTGACGGTCACCGTCGCTTCGGGGTGCACCATCACCGGCACCGCCGGCGTGGCGCTGATCGAGGGCACCGCAGGCGACGACGTGATCTGCGTGCCCGACCGCGACGACCACCGCGCGTTCCACATCATCGACGCCAAGGGCGGCGACGACATCGTCCTGGGCGGCGCCGGGGTGGAATGGGTCTACGGCGGCGACGGCGACGACGTGATCTACGGCGGTGGCGGCGACGACCACATCGTCGCCGGCGCCGGGGTCGACACCATCCACGGCGGCACCGGCACGGACTCGCTCTACAGCATCGACATGGCCGACACGGTCATCGACGACGACTACGAGATGATCGTGTCCCCCACCGTGACGATCGCCCAATCCGGCCCCGACCCGACCGACGACTGGGCATGGGTCGACACCGCGGAGACGACCACCGTCGACGTGCTCGCCAACGATCACGACCCCAACGAGGATCTGGATCCGGCCACGTTGACGATCACGACAGCCCCGACGAGCGGCACCGTCACCGTCGTGGAGACCTCTGACGGCGCGGCGGCGGTCAGCTACACAGCCGCCGAGGCGGGCGGCTCGGACTCATTCGGCTATCGGGTGTGCGACGCGCTGGGGAACTGCGCCTCCGCGACGGTGTCGGTCATGGCGGGCGCCGCGGGCTGCACGATCATCGGCACCGACGGCGACGACACGCTGCGGGGCACACCCGGCGATGATGTGATCTGCGGCCTGGGCGGCGACGACACGATCTATGGCCTCGACGGCAACGACATGATCGTGGGCGGCGCGGGCGACGACACGGTCTACGGCGGCAACGGCACCGACCACCTCGACGGCGGCAACGGCGGAGACACCTGCACACGTGCCAGCACCACCAGCGGCTGCGAGATGCCGGTGGGGGTGCGGTGATGGACACCGGTGAGGCCAAGGACCGCGACGAGCGGGAGGAGTCCCCGAGAGCGGCGAGACGCCGGGTTGTGCTGATCGCAGCGCTTGCTGTGGTGGCTGTGGTTGTCGCGTTCGTGGCGGTCGATGCCGTGTTGTTGAGCCGCGTCAGGATCGACAAGTACGACGACACCCTCCGCGGCACGCACATGCTCGCGCGGAGGGTCGCGTTCGGACAGCGCATCGGCCCCGACGGTGACGGCTGCTGGCCCGAGAACGCCAGGGATTCCAATAGCAGGGTGTTCTGTGATCTGGTGTCTATCGGGGGGCTGCACTGGGACGCCGGCGATGTGAGGGTCGCGGGTGCGGTCGACATCTTCATGGGTTCGGGTTACATGTGCCTCGTCGACGACGACAGTGCGCCGTGGTGCTGGGAATGGAGCCCTGATGTGTTGCCGCGCCCCGCACGCGTCCCCGAGGGCGCAATGTTGCACAGGATCGTGGGCGCGGGGGGGGTTCGTGTGCGGGCAGTCTCTCGACTTTGTGACGGTGGCGTGCTGGACGGTCGGCGTCGACCAACCCGAGTACCGGCGGGCCACCCACCGGTTCGACGACGGCCCTGAACGCGTCATGCGCAACGCTTACGACGATCCGCCAGGCTTTTCCACCCGTCAACGCGAGACTCGCCGAACTGAGCGCTTCCACCCGTTCTCGGGGACGGTGGAGCGGCGGCCGTCGGAGACCGAGACGACATCGTGAGGGCGCGGCTGAGCCTGCGAGGGTCGCCGTTCGGCGGAGTCGTGACCTCGCCCCAGGCCCCGACCCGGCGGTGACCTTGGGCGACGGCCGGCAGGTCGAGCCTGCGTCGCCCGCAGCGCGTGCCGCAGCGCGGGTCATCGACTCGTTGATCCAGGCGGCCTTGGGCGTCGGGGGGCTGCTTCTGATCTTCCTTGCCACGTTCTGCATCTGGTGCTCTACGCGCGAGCCCAACAGCGGGCAGGCGGCCCTCGGCGCGCTCGCACTGATCGGATGGGTGCTCTATGAGCCCGTGATGGTTGCGTGGCGCGGCCAGACGCTCGGCAAGGCCATCTGCCGCATCAGGATCATCCGCGCCTCCGACGGCGAGACGCCCAACCTCGGGCAGGCCGCCGTGCGCTGGGCGATCCCCGCCGCGGCCGGCGTCGCGACGACTCTCGTCGCCGCGATGGTGATCGCCGGCGTGAAAGCCGACGCAGCGAGACTCCCGGTCATGTTCGCCGCGTGGGCGCCGCTGTACCTCACGTCGTTCCTCGACGACGACGATCAACGCCGCGGCTGGCACGACAAAGCCGCCCACACCATCGTCGTCAGCGTCGCCGATCCCGTCCGGGATCCCGTCCGGCACGTTCCGCGTCCCCGCCCGCCAGCTCCCGACGACGCGCAGCAGGACTCCCACCCAGACCCGGCCACCCCCTCCAGCCCGTCGCAGTAGGGACAACGTCTCAGGTTGTCACACCTAGCGTTGGCGGTTAGGCCAGCACAGCCCGCACCGCGGCGGCGACGGCGTCGGTGCCGGGAACCACCGCAGCCTCCAGGGGCGGGCTGAACGGGATCGGTGCCGAGGCCGCGCCGACGCGGAACACCGGCGCCTCCAGCTCCCCGAAGAGCTCGGAGTGCAGCTGGGCGGCCAGCTCGGCTCCGAATCCGCCGAAACGCCAAGCCTCGTGGGCCACCACCGCCCGACGGGTGCGCGACACCGACTCCAGCACCGTCTCGAAGTCGAGCGGCACCAGCGACCGCAGATCGATCACCTCCGCATCGATGCCCTCTCCTGCCAGCTGTGCCGCGGCGGCCAGCGCGCTGCGAGCCATGGCCGAGTAAGACACCACGGTCACGTCGGTGCCGCGGCGGGCCACTGCGGCCGAGCCCAGCGGCACCCGGTGATCGCCGGTGGGGACCGGGCCCCGCTGAGTGGTGATCCTCTTGTGCTCCAGGTAGATCACCGGGTCGGGATCCTCGATGGCGCTCAGCAGCAGGCCCTTGGCGTCGGCCGGGTTCGACGGCGCCACCACCTTCAGGCCGGGCAGGTGGGTGAACAGCCCCTCCAGGCTGGAAGAATGCTGGGATCCCGACGACCGCAGCACGCCGTCGGAGGCCCGCAGCACGAGCGGGACCGAAACCTGGCCGCCGAACATGTAGCGGAACTTCGAGGCCTGGTTGACGATCTCGTCCATGGCGCCCAGCGTGAACTCCACGAAGCTCATCGACGCCACCGGGCGCAGCCCCGCGGCGGCCGCGCCCACCGCGACGGCCACGGTGATCGCCTCCGATATGGGCATGTCCACCACCCGGCGCTCGCCGAACTCGTCGATCAGGCCGCGGAACTGGCCGAAGTTGCCGCCCCAGGAGATGTCCTCGCCCAGCACGAGCACGCGGTCGTCGGCCCTCATCGCTTGAGCCATAGCGTCGACGGTGGCCTGGCCGAAGCTCATGCGCCGGGTCGGCTGGACGTCGTCGATCCCGGCCGGTTCAGCCTCGGCTTCAGAGCCCTCGCCCCCATGGATCCGTGCGGGCCGATCCGGCGTCCCAACGACGAAGCCTCCGCCACACGCCTCGTCGGAGTCCCCGCCGCCATCGATCCGTACAGGCCGATCCAGCGTGAAGACGTCATCGAGGGCGGTGTCGGGGTCGGGAGGATCGGCGATCTCGGCCCTCTGCACCGCGTCGCAGACCATCTCGGCCGCGTAATCCCACACCGAGGCGCGCTCTTCGGCATCCAGCCAGCCGCGCTCAACCATGACCGACTCCCAGCGCCGGATCGGGTCGCCGCGGCGGTGCTCCTCCACCTCGGAAGCGTCGCGGTACACCTCGGCGTCTCCCACATAGTGGCCACCGAGGCGGTAGGTCTCCATGTTCAACAGGGTCGGTCCCCCGCCGGTGCGAGCCCGCTCGACGGCTCGGGCCGCGGCGGTCACCACCGCGGCCACGTCGTTGCCGTCCACCGTCTCACCCGCCATGGCGTAGGCGTCGGCCCTCACGGCCAGGTCGTCGACCGCGGTGGTGCGCCGCCGCGACGTGAACTGGGCGTACTGGTTGTTCTCACACACGTAGACCACGCCGAGGCGGTGAACCGAGGCGAAATTGAGAGCCTCGTGGAACGTGCCCTTGTTGATGCCGCCGTCGCCGAAGAAGCACACCGCCACCTGGTCTGTGCCCCGGTGGCGGGCCGACAGCGCCGCTCCGGCCGCGATCCCGAACCCGCCGCCGACGATGCCGTTGGCTCCGAGCATCCCCACCGAGAAGTCGGCCACGTGCATCGACCCTCCCCGTCCCCGGCAGGCGCCGTCGGCCCGCCCGTACAGCTCGGCCATCAGCTCAGCCGGATCCATCCCCTTGGCCAGGGCGTGGCCGTGGCCCCGGTGGGTGGAGGTGATGTAATCGTCGGGCCCCAGGAGCGAGCACACGCCGACGGCGATGGCCTCCTCGCCCAGGTAGGTGTGGACGAAGCCGGGCAGCTTTCCCGCGGCGAACAGCTCCTCCACCCGGCTCTCGAAGACCCGGATCAGCACCATGTGGGCGTGCAGGGCCAGAGCCTCATATTCGGTGATCATCGATCATCTCCGCCGATCGTCAGCCAGATCGACGAGCCGGAGGCCCGAGCCTCAAATCCAGTGATCATCGCCACCCGCAGCCCCCTATTGAGCGGTGTAGCCGCCGTCGACGGCGAGTATCTGGCCAGTGACCATCGCCGACGCGGGCCCCGCGAGGAACACAGCGGCCCCCACCATGTCGGCCGGCTCGGCGAGGCGGCCCAGCGGAGTGCGGCTCTCGAAGTAGTCCTTGAGCTCGGGCTCGGTCTCCCACTGGCGGCGCACCAGAGGCGTGCCCACATGTCCGGGCGAGATGGCGTTGACCCTCACGTTGTGCGAAGCCCACTCCACGGCCAGCGTGCGGGTCAGCTGGATCACCCCGCCCTTGGACGCCTGGTATCCGACACTGCCCGCCAGCCCCACCGCGCCCACGACGGAGGCGACGTTGACGATGGCGCCGCCGTGCGTTTGCGCGATCATGCGGCGGCCGACGGCCCGGCAGGCGCGGAAGGTGCCGGTGAGGTTCACGTCGAGCACATCGGCCCAGGTTCCGTCGTCGTAGTCGGCGGCCGGCCCCCGTCCGCCGATCCCGGCGCAGGTGACAAGCACGTCGATGCTGCCGGAAACCGCCGCGGCCTGCTCGGCCAGTGCCTGCACCGACGCCTCGTCGCGCACATCTGTCGTGACGGCCTCGGACCGCCCGGGCCCCAGGCGCCGGGCCAGCGCCCGGTTGGGCTCGGGGGCTGCGTCTGCGCACACCACGAAGGCGCCCACATCGGCCAGGCCCTCGGCGATCGGCGCGCCCAGCCCTCCGGCCGCGCCGGTCACTACCGCCACCCGGCCATCGAGCGAGAAGATCCCGCTCATGTTGTGGCGGCGACGGTGGCCAGGACCGTTCCAACCTCGACCTCAAGGTCGGAGGCCGGCACCAGGATCTGGAGCCGGCCCGAAACCGGCGCCTCCAGCTCGGTCTCGGCCTTGTCGGTGTCGATCACCACGACCGGGTCGCCCGCAGCCACCACCGCCCCGTCTCCAACGAGCCACTCCACCACCAGGACCTGCTCCACCACGCCCATCTGGGGCACCGCCAGCGCCACCGCGGCGGTGCGCGGATTCCCGCTCGCCTTCGCTGCGCTCACGGACCGCTCGGGCCCGGGCGTGCCTGCCGCCGGGTCAGATGTGGCCATGTTGCTCGAAGCCCTCCCACGGCGAGGCGCCGGTGCGCATGTCTGCCCGCACCAGGTCCTCGGCGCCGACGATCGACTCGGCCCGCTCCAGCACCCGCTCGGCCTCGTCGCCGGCGACGGCCAGGACGCCGTCGCGGTCGGCGACGATCACATCGCCGGGCACCACGGTCACATCGCCGATGGTCACCGGCACCTGCGAGGCGGCCATCTCCCAGCGGCCGATGGCGTTGAGCGGCGACAGGTCCCGATGAAAGACTTGCAGGCCGATGTCGAGCAGGCCGTCGAGGTCGCGCAGGTTGCCGTCCAACACCACGCCCGCGCAGCCCCGCTTGAGGGCCGCGTTGCCGGTCAGCTCGCCGAAGTGGCCCACCTCGCTGTCGGGGTTGGACGACACCAGCACCGAGTCGGGCTCCAGCTCGTCGAACATCTGCAGGTACGACTTGATGCGCTCGACGCCCCGGTCCCATCCAACCGGCGGACGGATGGCCCGTCCCTGCACCGTGTGGGCGATCCCGGCGATGCGCACATCGGGCAGCAGGGGACGCAGCGCGCCGGGCAGCACCCGCTCGGGCAGACCGAGCTCATAGAGGGCGTCGCAGACCACCGATACGCAGATGCGGCGGTAGCGGGCGCACAACTCGGCGGTCGGCATGGTCATGAGCGACTGCCGCCGACTTCGCCGAGGTAGCGCAGCGCGGCCAGTGCGTAGATGCTGGCCGACAGCGCGGCCCCGTCAGCGTCCATGCACTCGTTGGGGCTGTGGGCACGGGGCAGCATCCCGGGACCGAAGGCGGCCACGGTGGGGATCCCCGCGGTGAGCTGGAAGTAGGGCGCGTCGGTGGCTCCCGGGAAGGCGTCGAGGGTGGGCTCGCTCCCCAGCACCTCGATGGCGGCCTCGACCAGCGCGGCCACCACCGGATGGTCGGCGTCAATCTCGACGGCGGGGACCATCAGATGCCAGCGCAACTCGGCCCGCAGCTCCGGGTCGTCGGCCATGGCGTCGGCCAGGAACCGGCCGATGTCGGCCTTCATCATCTCCTCGGTCATGCCCGGCAGGGTCCGCACATCGCAGGCGAATTCGGCGTTGCCGGGATACACGCCGTAGAACACTCCCGCCTCGGCCATCACCCCCACGTTCACGGTGGGGCCGGTGGGGCACAGCGGGTGCTCGTCGTAGGTGAGATACGACTTGAACTCGCGGTCCATGCGGTCGATGAGGCGGGCCATCTTGACGGTGGCGTTGACGCCGGGAAGTCGATCGGAGATCGAGGAGTGCATCTGCGTGCCGGCCACCGCGATCTTGAACAGGGCCGCGCCCCGCGACACCAGGTGGACGGACTCCCACTCCGAGGTGATGCCGCTGGGCTCGCCGATCACCGCCGCGTCGGCCTGCAGGTGGCCGTTGTCGGCCAGCCACTTCGATCCGAGCTGCGCGCCGGCCTCCTCGTCGGCGGTGAACACCAGCATCAGCTCGCCGGCGAAGCCCCCGCCCGCTGCGTCGGCCTCCTGGGCCTGCTTGAGGGCCGCCGCCGCGTAGACCATGCCCGCAATGGCCGCCTTCATGTCGCCGGAGCCCAGCCCGACCAGGTCGCCGTCGCGCAGCACCGGATCCCAGGGGTCGGTCTGCCACGCGTCCATGTCGCCGGCGGGCTTGGTGTCGAGATGGCCCGACAGGATCAGCGTCGGGCCCGGAGCCGCTCCCCGGATCCGGGCCAGCAGGTTGGGCCGGGCCTCCTCGGCGCCGACCCGGACGATTGCGTCGATGCCGAGAGCCCGCAGCCTCGCTGTGACCAGGTCGGCCACGGCCCGCTCGTCGCCGGGCGGGTTGGGCGACGGGGTGCGGATCAGCTCCCGGGCCAGCTCGAGCACCTCGCCGTCGCGGGCGTCGAGATAGGAGCGGACCCTCTCGGCCATAGAGCCCGCTCCAGTGGTGTTCATGTCGCCGTCTCCCTTTCGGTCGCCTCTGTTGGGTGCTTGCCGCCTCATCGAATCACATCCCCGCAGCTCCGCTCGCCGCGGCGCCGGCGGCAGGTCGCTCGGGCTCGTGCACTGCCCGGCCCATCCGGCGCAGCCCCTCGGCGATCGAGGACTCCTCGGCCGCCAGCGAGATCCGGGCCCAGCCCCGCCCCGCAGGCCCGAACACCGAGCCGGGCGCCACGCTCACCGCGTGCGAGCGCAGCAGGCCCAGAGCAAAGTCGAGATCGTCGAGCCCCGCACCGGACACGTCCACCAGCATGTACAGGGTCCCGTCGGGGGCGACGGCGCGCAGGCCCGCCCCCTCCGCCGCCTCCAGCGCCGCGGCCCGCCGGCGGCGATAGGCCTCCAGCATGGCGTCGTACGGGGCCCGGGGGCCGGTCAGCGCCGCCTCGGCCGCCTTCTGGGAGATCGTGCTCGGGCACGACACCTGGGGTTCCTGCAGGGTGCGAAGCAGCTCGGCGACGCCGGCCGGCGCGGCCGCGTAGCCGACACGCCAGCCGGTCATGGCGTACACCTTCGAGAAGCTGCACACCGTGATGACCCGCCCGTCGGAGTCGAAGGGCGCGGCCGCGGTGTGGACACAGCCCGGCGACAGCACCATCTCGTCGTACACCTCGTCGCACAGCAGCCACAGGTCGTGGCGGGCGGAGAACTCCACCAAATCCTCCATTAGGCGAGCCGGGTACACCGCGCCGGTGGGGTTGGCCGGCGTGTTGACGAACAGCATTCTCGTGCGGGCCGTCACCAGCTCGTCGAGCGCGGCGACATCGGGCAGGAAGTGCTCGTCGGCCGCCAGAGGGTAGAACACCGGCCGCCCGCCGAGCAGACGCACCATCTCGTCCATGTTGGGAAAGCCGGGCGTGGGCAGCAGCACCTCGTCGCCGGGCTCCAGCAACCCCAGATACACCGAATACAGAGCGTTCATGGCGCCGGGGGTGACCACGATCTCCTCCGGCGACGCCTCGATGCCGTTCACCCGGCGCAGCTTCTCGCTGAGGAGCTCCCGCAGGCTCAGCAGGCCGCCGTTGGGGCCGTATCCGGTGTGGCCGCCGCGGGCCGCCCGGGCGGCAGCCTCGATCACGTGGGATGGCGTGGTGAAGCTGGGCTCGCCCACCTCGAGGCGGATCACGCCGTCTCCGGCTCGGGCGGCCGCGTCGAAGAGGATCCGTATCTCCGAGCGGCGCAGCCCGGCGGCTCGGCTGCCCGCAGCCCTCATGGAGCGGCCAACCAAGTCGGACCGGCGCAAAGGGTGCGACCGGCCAACCGAGCCGGACGGTGCTCCGCACATCCCGGTCCCGCCGCAGACCCACCGGCGAACTCCGGGATCGTCACTGGGCGCGGGCCGCGGCTGTGGCCTCCAGGTCGGGGCGCTGGCCGGGATCGAAGTAGCGCAGCGCCCAGTCCGCCCCCTGCCACGTCAGCAGGCGGCCGTCGCGGGGCACGAGCCGCACCAGGTAGCGCTCCCAGCCCCACGACATCTTGAGCTGCTCCGGCCCGTCCGGCCCGGTGTAGCGGGCCGCCATCTCCTCGGCCACCGGCACCCACTGGGAACCCTCCCCCACCGCGGGACCCTCCACGATCTCGGCCGTGCACTGGGCCAGCACCTTGCGGATGCGGGGGTGGGCCGGCTCCTCGACGCACACCGCGCAGCGGGGGTCGCGGCGCAGGTCCTCGACCCACTCCGAGCGCTTGCGTCCCACCACCAGGAAGGCCGCGCCGTCCCACTGGTACCACAGCGGCACCACCATGGGCCAGCCGTCGGACTTGAGGTGGGCCAGCTTGAGCAACCAGGTGCTGTCGGCGCCGGCCAGGAAGTCCGCCACCTGCTCTGCGGGGATCCCGCCGGCGCCGGAATCCTCCTCGTAGTACCGCTCCTGCTTGAATTCGCTCATCGACACACTCCCGAGTCGGGCGCGCCCCGCCCCCGCGGCAGGACCGGCGGGATACTGACACACCGCAGAGGCGCCATGACAATCGAGAACCTGCCCGCAATGCCGGTAACCGCGCTAGCCGACGTTCGCCGGCGTGCTCGACTCCCCGGCGGCCGTGTTCACCCTCGACGGCGGATGGCGCGACCTCGACGTGTTCGGAGTGCGGGGCGTCTCCACTCGCGCTCAAGCCCCACCCCGGCGACGACGACACCGTCACGACCCAGATGCGGCTGGCCTCCGCCCAGCGCCGCCTGGAGCAGGCCGCCGGGATCGACGACGTCTTCGAGCTGCAGCACTCCCATGACGACGGCGACACCGGCATCTGCAACCACCACGGCTACCGGACCGTCTACTCCTATGTGCTGCGGCGCAAGGGGGGCGCCACGGCATTGCACGTGGCCCAGGGCCAGCCCTGCTCCGAGCCCCAGCGGGTCGAGCTGGCCGTGCCCGTAGGCGAGCAGTGGTCCGCCGACTCGGTGGACCGGTTCCGGGCGTCGTACCCGTCGGCCCACGCAGCCGTCGACGCCTGAGCAGCGCTCGGGCGGCCGCCTATCCGCACCGCCTGCAAGTCGCGCCCGGCGCTTTGGCGCATGTCTGGCCGTTGGTATACAGTTTTCTTGCCGGCCGTCGCCCCAACTGCGGCGGACGCATGTTCCAAACAAGCGAGGAGGGTGCTCGACATGGGCATTTCGTGGATACGAGACGAGTACGGCCCAGAGGTCGCCGGGCTCGCCGATCAATACCGGGCCAACGGGCTCGACCGCCGGACGTTCATGAAGCGCCTCGGCCTGTCGGGCATCGGGGTGGCCGCCGCAGCCACCATCCTGGCCGCCTGCGGCGGCGACGATGAAGCCGCCCCGACCACCACCGCGCCCGCAGCCACCACGACGGCGGCGCCTGAGCCAACGGGGCCGACCACCGGCGGCACGCTGCGAGAGGGTTACAACCGCGACGTCTCCAAGCACGACCCGCTCACCACCAACTGGTACGACCCGGCCTTCTTCGCCATCTACGAGGCGATCTTGTCCAACGACCCGTCCGGCGCAGACGTTCCCCAGTTCGCCTCGGGCTTCTCGGTCTCCGACGACGGCCTCACCTACACCTTCGACATACCCGAGGGCAAGGTCTCGCACTCGGGCGGGACGGTGGACGCCGAAGCGGTGGCCGAGTTCTACCGGTCGGTCCAGGCGTTCAGCTTCATCGCCGGTCTGGCCGCTCCGGTCGACACCTACGAGGCCGACGGCAACACGGTGATCATGAAGATGAAGAACGCCTGGGTGGGCGCGCTCGGCCCCCACAAGACCGGCTACTGGCGCATCCTCAACATCAACACGTGGAAGGACAGCAGCCTCAACGCCGACGGCAGCCTCAACCCGGAGTCGACCTACGGCACCGAGTTCGCCGACGGCACCGGGCCGTTCACGCATGAGGAGTGGGTGCCCGGCAGCCACGTGCTGGTGAACCGCTGGGCCGACTATCCCGGCTCGAACACGCCCTTCCTCGAGAACAAGGGGCCGGCCTATCTCGACGCCATCCGCTGGACGGTCATCACCGAGGAGGGGCAGCGGGCCACCCAGCTCGAGAACGGCGACATCGACACACTGATCAACCCGGCTCACCAGGACATCGCCCGCATGGAGAACAACCCGGACCTGACGGTGATCCGCCATCCCGAGTGGTCGGGCTTCCACCTGGCCATGAACCGCGACTACGACGAGCTCTTCGGCGACGTGCTCACCCGCCAGGGGCTGTCGCACTCGCTGAACCGCGAGGGCATGGTCAACGCCATCCTGGCCGGCAACGGCGCGGCCACCTACGGGCCGTTCCCCACCACCGACCGCAACTACGACCCCGCCGTGGAGCAGTTCAACCAGTTCGACGTCGCCCTTGCCGACCAGAAGCTCGACGAGGCCGGCTGGGAGATGGGCGACGACGGCGTGCGGGTGCGCGACGGCAACCGCTTCGAGTTCCGCTATCTCGTCGAGGACGAGTCGGTGCAGAAGAGCGTGGCCGCCGCGGTGTCGGCCCAGTTCGCCAAGGTCGGCGTGAGGGCCAACCTCAACGTCGTCGACCGGGGCCTGGCCTTCACCGAGCAGAGCCAGCCGGGCCGCGACTCCGTGGAGATGTCGCTGTTCTTCTGGCTGTGGCCCATCCCCATCGACGTGCTCACCCTGTTCGGCTGGTCGGCCACCATCCCGGTGCCGAACTTCTCCCACGCGGTCGAGCCCCGCATCGACGACTCCATCGCGGCCTGGCAGGCGTCGGGCACTGAGGCCGCGGCGCAGGCCGCAGCCTCGGAGTTCCAGCTGGCCTGGGCCGAGCAGCTGCCGTACCTGCCCATCATGAACCAGAACGCCACCTTCGTGCACCACAACAAGGTCCACGGCTGGCAGCCGTTCGTGTGGAACCTCTACCCGTACTACAACGACACGTGGATCGAGGGCTAGCGGGCACACAGGGCCAAGAGCCTGCCGGGCACCGCGGCGGCGCCGTGTCCGCCGCCATAGAAGGAGCAGGGTCGGCCGTCGACGCGCGGCGCCTCGTTTGGGAGAATCAGCTCCTCGAGCTGGAGGAGGCCCAGCACATCGGCCGGCTGCAGCGCAGTCTGCACCGCATGCGCCACAACCGGCTGCTGCTGCTGGGCTCCGCCCTCGGCGCAGTGGTGCTGGCCGCGGGGATCCTGGGGCCGTGGCTCACCGGCGGCGACTATGTCGCCCAGGACTTCTCGGCCATCCACCTGCCGCCGCTGAGCGACGGGCACCTCTTCGGCACCGACGGGCTGGGCCGCGACATGGCGGTCAGGGTCTTCGTGGGCATCCGGGTGAGCCTCACCGTGGCCGCCGGGGTGACCGTGCTCGCGCTGGCGGCCGGCATCGTGCTGGGCATGGTGGCCGGATACCTGGGCGGGTGGACCGACACCGCGGTGGGCGGGGCCGTCGACTTCATCTGGGGCTTCCCGCTGATCCTGCTGGCCGTGCTGTTCGCGGGCGGGATGGGCGGCGGGCTGCTGCCGGTGATCCTGGCCGTGGGCCTGGTCAACACCGCGGCCATCGCCCGGGTGGTGCGGGGCGAGGTGCTGACGCTGTCGCAGCGTGAGTTCGTGGAGGCGGCCCGAGCCGGGGGCTACTCGTCGGTGCGCATCATGTGGCGCCACATCTTCCCCAACATCCTGGCTCCCGCCTTCGTGCTGGCGTCCTACTACGTGGCCGTGGCCGTGATCGCAGAGGCGGCGCTTTCGTTCATCGGCCTCGGTGCCCAGCCTCCCACCCCCAGCCTGGGCCAGCTGGTGGCCGACGGCCGCAACTTCCTGCGGCTCAACCACTGGGAGTCGACCATTCCCGGCCTCGCCATCGTGCTCGTGGTGCTGTCGGTGAGCCTCATCGGCGACGGGCTACGCGATGTGTTCGACCCGCGCCTGCGCCACGAGGCCAAGTCGGTGGACGAGCCATGAACGCCCGAGGCACCCGGCCATGAAACGCATCGCGGGCCGCACCCTCTACACGCTCGAGGGCTATGAAACGACAGGCGCAGGCGGTGACACGCCATGAGACGCATCGCAGGCCGCACCCTCTACACGCTCGAGGGCTATGAAACGACGGCCGCGGGCGGTGACACGCCATGAAACGCATCGCGGGCCGCACCCTCTACACGCTGATCGTGCTGCTGCTGTCGTCGATCGCGGTGTTCTACGCCATACGGCTCTCCGGCGGCGACGCGGTGTCGGCCCGGCTGCCCGCGTCGGCCTCCTACGAGGACCGCGAGGAGTTCCGGGAGCTGCTGGGCCTCAACGACCCGGTCCACGAGCAGTACTTCCGCTACATGGGCCGCCTGGTGACCTTCGACTTCGGCAAGTCGCTCACCAACAACGCCGACATCTTCGACATGCTCACCGAGCACGGCCGCAACAGCCTGGTGCTGGGAGCCGCGGCCTTCGCATTGGTGTTCGCCGTCGGAGTCCCGTTGGGCATCCTGGCCGCGGTCAAACGCAACAGTTGGGCCGACGGCTCGGTGATGACGTTCTCGGTGGCCGGCATGGCCGTCCCCAACTTCTGGCTGGCCCTGCTGTCGGTGTGGCTCTTCGCGTCCACGCTGGGCTGGCTGCCCTCGGCGGGGTGCTGCAGCAAGAAGCAGCTGATCCTGCCCGCGGTGGTGCTGGCCATGGAGGGCATCGCGCTGACCGTTCGGATGACCCGCTCGGCCATGCTGGAGAACCTCAGCCACGACTTCGTGAGGACGCTGCGGGCCGGCGGCCTGTCGGAGGCGAGCATCGTCGGCAAGCACGTGCTGCGCAACGCCATGGTCCCGATCATCTCGCTGGCCGGCCTGCGGATCGGCCAGATCATCGGCTATGCGCTGGTGGTCGAGACGATCTTCGGCTGGCCCGGCCTCGGGCAGGTGCTGGTCAACGCGGTGCTCAGGCGCGACTACCCGGTGGCCCAGTTCTTCTCGCTGGTGCTGATCACCATCGTGGTGCTGAGCAACTGGCTCGCCGATGTCGGCTACACCGTGGCCAACCCCAGGCTGCGTCGCACGTGAGGTCCGATAGTGCCGAGCAGGCTGCGTCGCACGTGAGCCCGCCATGAGCCCCGACCGCGCCGAGACCGCTACCAACGGCGCCGGCCACCAGCCTGTCCTGTCGGTTCGCGGCCTCCACACCGCGGTGTCCACGCCGGAGGGCTCGTTCGACGTGGTGCGCGACGTGTCCTTCGACATCAACCCCAACGAGGTGCTCTGCCTGGTGGGCGAGAGCGGGTGCGGCAAGACGATCACCGCGCTGTCGATCATGCGGCTGCTGCCCACGCCGCCGGTGCGGATCACCTCCGGCGAGATCGTCTTCGACAACAGCGACCTCACCCAGCTGCCCCAGCGCCGTGTGCGCGCCGTCCGCTCGGAGCGCATCTCGATGATCTTCCAGGACCCCCTCACCTCGCTCGACCCGGTGTTCACGGTGGGCCAGGTGATGACCGAGGTGATCCGCACCCACCGCGACGTGACCAAGGCAGAAGCCCGCGCCATGAGCGTCGAGATCCTGCGGGCCGTCGGGCTGCCCGCCCCCGAGGAGCGCTTCGGCTCCTATCCGCACCAGCTGTCGGGCGGGATGCGCCAGCGGGTGATGATCGCCACCGCACTGGTGCTGGATCCCGAGATCCTCATCGCGGACGAGCCCACCACCGCGCTCGACGTGACCGTGCAGGCCCAGATCTTGGAGCGGCTGCGCCAGGAGCAGCAGGACCGCAACATGTCGATGCTGCTGATCACCCACGACCTGGCCGTGGTGGCCTCGATAGCCGACCGGGTGGCGGTGATGTACGCGGGAGAGATCGTGGAGGAGGCCCCCGTCGACGAGCTGTTCTCCGATCCGCGCCATCCCTACACCCAGGGCCTGCTGCGGGCCCTGCCCCGCGTGAGCCTCAAACGCCGGGAGCTGGTGCCCATCGCGGGCCTGGTCCCGCCCGCGCAGATGATGCCGCCGGGATGCCGGTTCGCGCCCCGTTGCCCCCACGCCCAACAGCGGTGCTGGGATGAGCATCCCAATTACGAGGTGCGGGGCGGGGTCGGGTTGCGCTGCTTCAACCCGCAGCCGTTCTGACGCCCGGTCGCCATGGCACCGTCGAAGCCGTACCCGATCGAGGTCGCCCTGGCCGACGGGACCGTGCTGCGAGGCCTCGAGCACCCCGCCGACGGGCCGCCGCTGCTGTTCGTGCACGACCTCGGCGACGATCTCGACGCCTGGGGATCGGTCGCGGCCACCGTGAACTCGGCGGGCTTCCGCGTGATCCGCCTGGAGCTGCGGGGCCACGGCCTGTCCGACGGCGAGCCGGACCCGTCGGCCACCATGGACGACCTGACCGGCGCGCTGGCCGAGATCGGCGGCGCGTTCGGCCCGGCCGGGCTGGTGGCCTACGGCGCGTTGACCCGCGCTGCTTTCAACCTCGGCACCGGCCACGGCGCCCCGGTCCACGCGCTGATCAGCCCCACACCCCCCTCCGGCGACGACGACACTGATGGCGGAGTCCGCCACGGCGGCGACGATCATGTCGGTGGCGGCGAGGCGGTGGCGGCCATGCGGGTGCTGTTCACCGGCGCCCACGACGAGTTGACCCACGGCTACGTGCGCACCATCCACCCCGGCCTGCGGGGCCAGAACATGTGGATCTCCACCGGAACCGTGCTCCGGGGCCCGGCCCTGCTGCAAGAGCATCCCCACCTGGTGGAGCAGTTGGTGATGTTCATGCGCCGGAACCTCACCGCCCACCATCTCGCCTGGATCGCCGAGCACGGCGCTGCGCGGCAAGACTCCGACCAATAGAAGCGAACAGAAAGGCCGACCGCCATGGATGTAGTGGACGCCCACCTGCACCTGTTCAAGGCCCTGAGCGACAACTACCCGAGAGCCATCTTCGAGGGCATGACGCCGCCCGAGCGCTCCGAGACCGCCGAGCGCCTGCTGGAGGCGATGGACGCCGCGGGGGTGGACCGGGCCGTCTACTGCGCCCTGTCCGAGCACGACCACTACCTGGCCGAGGTGCTCGCCGACTTTCCGGGCAAGTTCGCGGGCGTGGCCGTGCACCACTTCGCCGACCCGGACCCGCTGGCCACGCTGACACGCCGCATCGATGCCGGCATCGAGGGGATCAGGCTCTACGGGCTGGAGGGCGAGGCCGGCGCCGATCCCGAGTCGCTGGACGTGTTCCCGGTTCTGGCCGCTATGCGCGACGCCGACATGAAGGCCTGGTTCTACGGACCGGCCGACCAGGTGGATCTGCTCGACGGCTGCCTGGAGCTCCTCCCCGGCCTGAAAGTGGTGCTCAACCATCTGGGGTTCCTGCCCAACATGCATCTTGAGCTGCGGGTGGACGACTACGGGCGGCCCCAGTTCGATATGGAGCTGCCCCCCGCCGGCCTGGAGATCGTGGAGGCGCTGGCGGCCAAGCACCCCAGCGTGCACGTGCATTTCTCGGGCCACTACGCCTTCAGCGGGGCCCCCTACCCCTACCGGGACCTGCAGGAGACCACCGACCGCATCTACGCCGCCTTCGGCGCCGACCGCATGCTCATGGCCTCGGACTGGCCGTGGATCCGCGAAAACCCCGGCCACCCCGAGACTCTCGGGGTGGTGGACCACCTCCTCGGCGGCATCAGCGCAGCCGAGCGCGACATGATCCGAGGCGGCACCGCCATGTCGCTGTTCAACTTCTGACGCCGGCCGGGGCCGCCCCGGTCGATCTCTCCGAGGCGTTGTCCCGCGCCATGACTCGGACCTAGTTGAAGCTGCGGCGCCGATGTTCAACCATCGTTGGCGCCATTGTTGGCTAACCGATTACAGTTCAACCAGTGGGACTGTGGGGTGGACCCGGCAACGACGACCTCTACGGCCCGCCAGCCCGGCAACGGCACCCTCTACGGCGGACCCGACACTGTGATTGGGGCTGCCAGCGGAATCAGTCTGGTTCGCTGAGCCCAGTCGATGATCTGGCGATCCGTCGTAGCCAGTCGCATCCCAGCCAACATGGCCGTGGCGACGATGATCTGATCGGCAGGGTCGCTGTGAAACCCGGAGTTCATAAGTAGCACTGACTCAACTGCAATCTCGCCGCTGACAGCGATTTCCCTGAGGCCAGACCGCAACCGCTCCCGGCGCCACAGGGCCGGATGGCATCCCAGGTCGATGCGCCCATGATGGTGCAGGCGAGTGGTCTCCACGAACGTAATCGCAGACACAGCGACGCCGCCCCGGCCGAGATCAGACTCCACCTCATCCTTGAAGGACCCGCTGATCTCTTCGCTGTCAACGGCCAGCCGCAGCAGGACGTTGGTGTCCAGCAGGAGGCTCACGGGCTGTGGGTGCTGATCAGACGTCGCGGTCCGCGAGGCGTCCGCGATGGGCGAGCATGTCCCAGTCATTGGCCGGGATGGCCGGCTCGCTGTCGATGTCGCCCAAGATGCGCAGTTGGCCCCGGCAGGATCCGACCAGCGTGAGCCGCTCCTCGCGAAACGGGCTGACACGCACGACCGGCCGGCGGTGCTTGGTCACGACGATGGGCGCTCCAGTCTCATGCACCTCATCCATGAGTCTCAGACAGTTCGTCTTGAACTCCCCGGCAGGCACCGTGCGCTCTTGTGATTCCGTGGCCGGCGTTGTCATGCACACAAGTATAGCCATATTTCTACGACCAGCTTTCGGCAACGCCGAAGACCAGCCGATGCGCCCGCCGGGTGGGTCAGCTGCCCCAGTCCTCGACATCGTCGGCTAGGCGCTGCACTCCCTCCATCAGCAGGTCGGGGGCCGTGGCCAGCGAGACGCGCACGAACCGGCCCGAACCGGGGCCGAAGGTGTCCCCGGGCACCACCGCCACCTGCTTCTCCTTCAACAGGCGCAGCACGAAGTCCATTCCGGAGCTGCCGCTGCCGCTCACGTCGACCATCAGGTAGAAGGCGCCCCGCGGCCTGACGTGGGGGATGCCGCGGCCGCTCAGGAACTCGGTCACCAGATCGCGCCGGTGCCGGTAGGCGTCGCGCATCTCGGCGCCCGGATCGACCAGCGAGACCATGCTGCTGTAGATCCCGGCGACGGCGCCCGACGTGACCACGACCTGGTCGGCGGTGGCGTCGATGCCGTTGCGCTCGCGGACCTTGGCCGCCAAGGCCTCTCGCAGCGGGGGGATGCCGGCGTTGGGCGTGTACTTGGTGAAGCCGTCGAAGGCGGCCTGAGCCGCGGCCTCGCAGATATGGCGGGGCGTGTTGAAGTTGGGCTCCCCCGTCTCGAGGTGGATGGCGCCGTCGATTGCGCCGGCCAGCTCCATCACCTCGCGTATGCCCGAGCGCGGCATCGCCGCGATGGGCTCCGACGGCTTCATGTCAGACGACCTGGCGGGCCTCGGGGAAGTGGCACGCCACCCAATGGCCCCCGCTGACCTCCTCGAGGGGCGGCTCCGTCACCCGGCACACCTCCTGGTCCCGGCCCACATGGCAGCGGGTGTGGAAGCGGCACCCCGACGGGGGGTTCAGGGGGCTGGGCACGTCGCCCTCGAGCAAGATCCGCAGCCGTCCCCGCTCCAGCGCCGGATCAGGCACCGGCACCGCGGAGAGCAGGGCGTGGGTGTAGGGGTGCATCGACTCGTCGAAGAGCCGCGCCGCGGAAGTGCGCTCCACGATCTTGCCCAAGTACATCACCGCGATGTCGTCGCACACGTGGCGTACCACGGCCAGGTCGTGGGCGATGAACAGGTATGTGAGGCCCAGCTCCTGCTGAAGGTCGTCCAGCAGGTTGAGGACCTGGGCCTGGATCGAAACGTCGAGGGCGGAGACCGGCTCGTCGAGCACGAGGAATCCGGGGTCGAACGCCAGCGCCCGGGCCACGCCGATGCGCTGGCGCTGCCCGCCGGAGAACTCGTGGGGGTAGCGGTCCACGATCCTGGTGTTGAGTCCCACCAGGCGCAGCAGGTCGGCCACCCTGGCGTCCTGCTCGGCTCTCGACATCGAGGTGTGCACCACCAGTGGCTCGCGCAGCGCCTGCCCCACCGACATCCGGGGGTTGAGCGAAGCGAACGGGTCCTGGAAGACGATCTGCATGTGGCGGCGGAGGCGCCGCAGCTCGCCCCGGTCGGCCGCGATGATGTCGATGCTCTCGGCCCCTCCCCCGTCTAGGGGGCGCTGCAGGACCACGTCACCGGAGGTCGGCTCGATGAGACGCAGGATGCAGCGGGCGGTTGTGGATTTGCCGCAGCCCGACTCCCCCACCAGGCCCAGCGTTCGCCCGGAGCCGATGTCGAAAGACACTCCGGCCACCGCCGAGACCTCGCCGCGCTCGCCGCCCAGCCAGCCCCCGCCCACCTCGAACGTCTTCACGAGATCGCGAACCGACAGGGCCACATCGCCGGGCGCGCCGTTGGTGCTCGCCGGACCCTGTGCCGCGGCGTCGATGTCTCGGTCCCCGGCGGAAGCGGTCCCGGCGCCCGGGCTGGCGGTCGGCTCGGCGCCGTCGACCGGCTTGGAGGATGCCATCGACGCGATGCTACTGTCTCGCTTTGACCAGTGAGAAAAGGAGCGGTCAACAATGAGCAGTTTTAGAGGCGACCTGGGCGGCCTGACCGCCGAGGAGATGGAGCAGTTCATGGCGGGCAACGCCGTAGCCCGGCTGGCCACTCTCAAGCCCGACGGGTCGCCCTATGTGATGCCGGTCTGGTACCAGTGGGACGGGGAGGCCCTGTACTTCGTGGGCCGCCAGCGGGCCCTGTGGTGCAAGTACATCAAGGCCGACGGGCGGGTCAGCGTGGTCATCGACGCCCCCCACAGCGACCCGAATGAATCGGGCCAGGCCATGGAGATCCCCAAGGTGTACATGGAGGGCACAGCCACCGTGGAGGAGGAGCCCAACGTCGGGGGCCGCTGGGTGCAGATCGCCGAGCAGATGTCGTACCGGTATCTGGGACCGAACGGGCCGACGTACCTGGTGTCCACCATCCAGCAGCCCCGCTGGCTCATCAAGCTGGTGCCCACCACCATCAAGACCTGGAAGGGCGTCGGCTGGGCCCGGCGCTACTGGGTGCAGGAGAGCGGAGGCCCAAGCTACGAGGAGGCCCACAGCACCTGATCCGCCCGGCTCGGACACGGTCCGGGCCGGACCCGTTGCCCGACAGCGGCCGCGAGGAGGCCCCAAGCGCCCAACCCGCTCGACCTGTTCCGCCTCGACGGACGCGCCGCCCTGGTGACGGGCGGCTCCCGGGGCCTCGGCGCGGTGATGGCCGAGGCCTTGAGCTTCGCGGGGGCGCGGGTGGCGGTCACGAGCCGCAGCCTCGACGACGCACAGGCGAGGGCGATCGAGATCGCGGCCGCCACCGCAGGGGCAGCGCTGGGCGTGGAGATGGAGGCCACCGACACAGAAGCCGTGGCGGCCGCGGTGGCAGCCGTCGTGGAGCGCTTCGGCGGGCTTGACATTCTGGTGAACAACGCCGGGATCCTCGTGCGAGGCGCCATCGGCGACCTTGAGAGGGCCGAGTTTGAGGAGTCCTTGGCGGTCAACGTCACCGGGCCGTGGCTCGCCTGCCGGGCCGCGGCCCCGCATCTGTGGGAGTCCGGCTGCGGGCGGGTGATCAATGTGTCGTCTACGTTCGGCCTGGTGGCCGCACCCGACCGCACGGCCTACACCTCCTCCAAGGGCGCGATCGTGCAGCTCACCCGGGCGCTGGCCATGGAGTGGGCGCCGCGGGGAGTGAACGTGAACGCCATCGCGCCCGGCCCGTTCCTGACCGAGATGAACCTGGCGCATGAGCACAGCGAGCACAGCGTGCGGGTGATCGGCCAGGAGGTGGCCCTGCGTCGCTGGGGCGAGATGCACGAGATCGCCGGGGCGGCCATCTATCTGGCCTCGGACGCCTCGTCGTATGTGACCGGCTCGGTGCTGACCGTGGACGGAGGCTGGACCGCCCACTGAACTCGGACCGGCGGAGCGCCGAGCTGTCAGGACCGTGAACCTGATGTCACGCTTTCTGTCACGCTTCCTGAACCATGTAACGGGTTTCAATGCCAAGAAACTGGGGGAACCGACAATGAGCCGACGATTCGAGGGACGCAACGTCTTCGTGACGGGAGCCGGCAGCGGCTTCGGGCGCCGTACCGCGGAACTGTTCGCGGCCGAGGGCGCCAAGAATCTGTACCTGATCGACTACAACCAGGCGCGGCTTGACGCAGTGGCGCCGGTGATCGAGGCATCGGGTGCCACGCCCCATCTGCTGAATTTCGATCTAAGCGTCATGGAGAATTGCGCCGAGGCGGTGGCCCACGCTCTGACCGTCGACCCGAAACTTGACGTGATGGTGTCCAATGCAGCCGCGTGGACCATCGCCGAGTTCGTCGACATGACGGACGAAGAATGGCGTCGAGTCCTGTCGGTGAACCTCGACGCCTACTTCGTGTTGGGAAACCGGGCGGCTCGGGCAATGAAGGAAACCGGCGGCGGGGTGATCCTGTTCACTTCGTCAATCGCCGCCCTCGGGCACGGTCGGGGGTTCACGCACTACTGCGTGGCCAAGGCCGGCGTCGTGGCGCTGACCAAGGCCATCGCGGTGGAATGCGCGCCCTACAACATCCGGTGCAACAGCGTCGGGCCGGGTCCAGCCGACACCCAGCAGTCAGTCGACCTCGTGGGCGAGGAATTGATGGACAAGTGGCGCTCCGAGGGCTTCCCGCTGGTGCCGGCCAACCGGCTGGCGTCGGTCGACGACGTGGCTCATGCCTTCCTGTACCTCGCCTCCGACGAGGCCAGGTACGTGTCGGGGATCAACCTGATAGTGGACGGCGCCCTGACCGCCCAGACCTACGACGTGCCCGAGAGTTAGCGAACCCGGTTCGCCGCTGCGGGACGCAACGGCAACGTCGCGGGGTGCCAGTATTCTCGCCCAGACCCAACATCGTGGGTGTCAAGATGGTGAATTTCACTTCACGTTGGTGAACCAGGTAGTGTGCCGCACGTCGAGACGGCTCGTCTCGCGCGGGTGACCAACTCATGGGGGGATCAATGACCCAACACAACGACATGAACCGACGCAGGTTCTTGACCCTTACCGGAGGGGGCCTGGGGGCGGCCGCCCTACTCGCCGCTTGCGGTGACGACGAGGAGGCCGCACCGACCACCACCGCGGCCGCCGCCGCGCCCACTACCACCGCCGCGCCGACCACCACCGCTGAGCCCGCGCTGAGCGGCTCGCTGCGCTGGGGCGCCATGTCACTGCCGGGGCTGCCCTATCTCGACGAGGTCCAGCCGACGATCGACTCGTTCACGGCCCTTCACCCAGGCGTGTCCATAGAGATGGAGGAGATCGCGCCCGACGGCTACACCGACAAACTGGTGGCCTACAACGCGGTCAACAACATGCCTGACCTGTTCTTCAGCCACAACGGCTGGGTCGACCTCTTCGCCCAGCAGGGCATCACCCGCGACATGCGGTCCTACCTGGAGGCCGACCCCGACCTCAACGTAGACGCGTGGTACCCGTCGATGCTGCAGGTCTGTTCCACGGTGGCTCTGGGAGACCAGCCCGCCGGAGAGATGCACTGCCAGGGCATGAGCGCCGACGTGAACACCTTCTTCTACAACATCCCGATGCTGGAGGCCGCCGGCCTGGAGCTTCCGGGCGACGGCTTCACCTGGGACGACATGGCCGAGTACGCGCGGGTGCTCACCACCGGAGACGTCATCGGCTACGCGCCGGCGGCGGACAATCCCGACAACGCCCACGGGCCCATCGGAGCCTTCGGCGGGGACTACCTCGACGAAGAGGCCCAGGTCATGCTGATCGACGACGCCTTCAAGGCCGGCTTGCGGGCCCTGTGGGATCCGGTACGGGAGGGGGTCTTCGCCACTCCCGAGCAGGTCACCGCGGTCGGTGACCCCCATGCGGGCTTCATCGGCGGTCGGTTCGCCATGATCGAGGGGGCGGTCTGGTCGGTCCCCGCGCTGCGGGACTCCCAGTTCGAGTGGGACGTCCACACCCTGCCCGAGGGCACCCACGGCACCCGGGGCGGCGGCGGCACCGCCGGCTGGGGAATCGCCGCCGAGACCGAGCATCCCGACATCGTGTGGGAGCTCATCAAGCACCTCTACGGGCCCGCATACGTGCCCTGGATGGAGGGCGGCGCAGTAGTACCGCCGCTCAAGCGCTACGCCGACGATCCGAGGTGGCGCCAGCCTCCGCCCAACAACCACCAGGCGTTCCTCGACGCGGCCAACTCCATCATCATCAGCCCGATCGGCGGGCCCTTCGACAGCGCCGGTGGCATCCACTACGGGGAGTTCGCGGGGGTCTTCAGGCGCTACGTGATCGAGGGCCAGTCGATGGACGACGCCCTAGGTCCGTACGAGGAGAACATGAACGCGGCGCTGGCCCTGAGCCCGGCCGTGAAGCGCGACATTCCCATCGAAGTCGCCGGCTGAGGCTGCGCAAGCCGACGGACTAGGACCCCGCGCCGCGGCTGCGCCATCGATCGCAGTGCGGCGCGGGGTGCGAGCCATCGACAGCCACTCCCGCGCCGGCGAGCCGAGCGGTCGCGCCTGGGGCTAATTTCGGGATCATGGCGCCGACGAAGCGGCTTCGGAGATCGTGAACCCGATAGAAGATCTCCCGCCAATAGAGAACCTGCCTCTCCCGAAGCGCGGCTCGACAATGCGCGGCCAGGAGCGGCTGGCCGGCTACATCCTGGTTGCCCCGGCTCTGCTGATGTTCGGAGTGTTCCTGTTGGGTCCTCTGATCTACGGCGCGTACCTGAGCTTCACCAACTCGAACCTGCTGTCCGACTCGAACTTCATCTGGTTTGAGAACTACGCCAACCTCCACCGCGACCCGCTGTTCTTCAGGTCCCTGCGGTTCACCGGGCTGCTGTTCATCGAGGTCACTCCGCTGGCGATCCTGATCTCCTTCGTGTTCGCCAACCTCCTCAACCAGCGGATCAGGGGCACCAGCCTGTTCCGCTTGGCCTACTTCCTGCCCCTGGTGGCGTCAGGGGTGGCGGTGGCCACCATGTGGCGATTCGTGTTCACCAGCGACGGCCTCTTCAACACCTTCCTGAGCTTCTTCGTCGACACCCACACTCCCTACCTGGTGCTTCCCCAGTGGGCACCCCACGTGGTGGCGGTCATCGTGCTGTGGTCTCTGATACCGCTCAACACCGTGTTCTACATGGCCGCGCTCCAGAGCGTCCCCCGAGAGCAGCTCGACGCGGCCATCGTGGACGGCGCCAACGCCTGGCAGAAGGCCCGTTACGTCACCTGGCCGCTTTCGGCGCCCACGACGTACCTGCTGGTGATCCTGAACCTGGCCATCACCAGCGTCGGATCGTGGGACATCCTCAACGTCCTCACCGGCGGAGGGCCCGAGAACAGCACGACCACCACCGCCTACCTGCTGTACCTGCGGGCCTTCCGGGGGCAGTTCCAGATCGGGTTCGGCTCGGCCATGGGAGTGGCCCTGACCGCCATGCTGCTATTGCTCACCGTCGGCGTGTTCAAGGCTCAGAAGCGATGGAGCCACTACGGATGAGTGCCCTCGTCAAGCACCGGGCCCGGATCGCCGTCTACGTGGTGCTGACCCTCGGGTCGGTGGTGATGATCGCGCCGTTCGTGTTCAACCTGTCGAAGTCGCTGCAGACCGCGCCGCAGACCTTCGCCTTCCCCTTCGAGTGGATCCCGGATCCCTTCACCTGGTCCAACTACGTGGAGGCCTACAACAAGATCGGCACCCAGGCCTTCATCAACAGCGCGCTGCTGACCGTCGTCGTCGTCGTCGGGCAGACGACCCTGGGGATGATGGCCGGGTTCGCCTTCGGCACCCTGCGGTTCCCGCTGCGGGACTCGCTGCTCCTGTTGATCGTCGGAGGCCTAATGGTCCCGTTCCACGTGATCATGATCCCGCTGTTCATGTTCATCTTCAGGATCGGCTGGCTCGACACCTACTGGGGCCTGATCATCCCCATCGTGGCCTACACCGATGTGTCGGTGTTCATGTTCCGCCAGTTCTTCCGGACGGTTCCCCGGGAGATCTACGAGGCCGGGATCCTGGACGGCGCCGGGCCCATCCGGGTCTTTCGCAGCCTGTACGCCCCGCTGGCCGGGCCGACCGTCGTCGCCTTCGTGATCGTGTCGTTCCTGGCCGCCTGGAACCTGTACGCCTGGCCCTTCCTGGCCGTGGCCGACCCCGACCTGCGGGTGGTGACCCTCCAGCTGGGCATCGCGGGCGGCACCTTCAACTCCAGCTCCAGCCCGCTGCGACCCGAGATCCTGGCGGCCATGTCGCTGCTGTCGATAGTCCCGGTGATGACGGTGTTCATGATCATGCAGCGCCGCTTCGTGGAGAGCATGGCCCGATCGGGGATAACCGGATGAGCCGCGAGGGACTGCTCACCGAGTCGACCAGCGACGACCTGGCTTGTGGCGACGCCCGGCCGCGGCTCGTGCGCGACGGCTACCTGTTCTTCCGGGACTTCCTGCCGGCGGCTGACGTGGCCGCGGTCGAGGAGGCGATCCTTCAGGCCGTGGCGGCCACGCCGGGCTGGATCGCGGAGGGCACCGATCCCGCCGACTGGATGGCAGGCCCGTCGGTGGCGGGCGAGAGCTACGACGACCGCGACTATCTGGCGATGTACCGCCGGGTGCAGAGCATCCAGAGCTTCCACGAGTTCGCCCACCACCCCCGCATCGTCTCGACCGTGGAGGCCCTGCTCGGCGACGACGTGTTCGTGCACTCCAACCACGTCGCCCGGGTGGTCGGGCCGTCGGCGAGGGTCGAACCCACCCGCATCCATCAGGACTGGCGGCCGGTGCAGGGCGCGGCCGACACCCTGACCGTGTGGATCCCGCTGGCCGACATCCCCCCGCCGCTGGGCGGTCTGCGGATCCTGGAGGGATCCCAGGCCGGGGGCGTAGTGCCGTTCGATGCTGACGCGGCCTCGATCCACATCGACAATGGCGACCCCCGATGGCGGACCGCCTCCTACCGGCGCGGCGACGCCCTCGTCTTCCACAGCCTCACCGTCCACGGAGGGCGGCCCAACAGCACCGACCGGCTCCGAAGGTCCTGTGAGTTCCGCTACCAGCGGGTCAGCGACCCCGCCGTGGTGTCGACGGTGCGCTTCCCTCACTGGCACCCCTCCATACCCGACTGGCCCGAGCTGACCGGGGGATGGACCTCGCGGGCGTCGATCGAAGTGCCCGACTTCGTCGAGTTCGAGCAACTCGACGACACCGCTGCGCACTTGCCCACCCCGCCGTCGCAGCTTTTCGGGACAGCTTGACCCTCAGGCCGGCAGACCGCCCGGAGCGTTCGACACGCCGCGGTGCCCAAGTGGACGGGCAGAGCCCGGCGGCGTCGCCGCTCAGCCGAATATGGCCTCGTTGACCTCGACGCCCAAACCGGGGCGGTTCTCGGCGGTGACCCGGCCCCCTGACGGTTGGGGCTCGCCGATGAAAATCGGCACCGTCTCGGATTCCGGCAGCGAGTCCCACACCGGCATCGGGAAGTACTCGACCATCGCCACGTTGGCCGTGCCCAGCGCGAAGTGGATGTGGGTGGCGCCGTAGGCGTGGGGGATGACGGTTAGCCCGGCCGCCTGGGCCAGCGCGGCGATCTTGGCGCCCTCGGTGAAGCCGCCGCAGCGCCGGAGGTCGGGCTGGAGGATGTCCATGGCCTCGCGCTCGATGATGTCGCGGAAGCCATACCGGGTGTACTCGTGCTCTCCCCCGGAGATCGGGATGTTGGTCTCGCGCCGGAGCTTGGCGTAGCTGGTGAGGTCGTCGGGCACGAACGGCTCCTCCACCCAGGCCAGGTTGTAGGGCTCGAGCCGGCGGCACATCTTCTTGGCGTAGTTGAAGTCCCAGCCCATGTAGGCGTCAGCCATGATCTCGATGTCGGGGCCCACCGCGTCGCGGATGTTGGCGATGTGCTCCTCGTTCTCCGCCATGCCCCGCACGCCGTTGCCGGGTCCGTACGGGAAGCGGGCCTTCATGGCCTCGTATCCCTCGGCCACGTAGGCCTTGGCCTCGGCGGCCACCTTCTCGGCGCCGACCGGGTGCAGAGCCGACGCGTACACCGGCACGTCGGGGTGTACCGGCCCGCCGAGCAGCTCGTAGACCGGGCACTCCAGGGTCTTGGCGCACACGTCCCACAGGGCGATGTCGATGGCGCTGATGGCTTGCAGGGCGATGCCCTTGCGCCCGTAGGGAAGCGTGGCCCGGTACATGCGGTCCCACAGGCCCTCGGTCTCATAGGCCTGGGCGCCCATCAGCAGGTTGCGGAGGTGGCGCTCGACGACGCCCTCGACCGCGCCGACCCCGTCCTCGCACCATCCCCGGCCCACGACGCCGTCGGAGGTCTCGATCTCCACTACCGCCATGGCCGAGTCCCAGAACCACGAGCCGCGGGTCTGCTGGTACTCGGGGTAGATGTCGAGCGGAGTCACCAGCGGCAGCGTCTTCTCCCGCTCGGCGAGGTGCCCCCAGATCGACCGGGGGGCGTGGCGCACTCGGATGTCTGTGATTCTCATTGGCGTCACACCCTGTAGTAGCGCTCGGCGATGTCTGTGATTCTCATTGGCGTCACACCCTGTAGTAGCGCTCGGCGTTCGTCTGGAACAGCGCGGCCCGCTCGTCGTCGGAGAAGTCGGCCGTGATCTCCCGGTAGGCGTCGAGCATGGTCCTGTAGGAGCTGTAGAGGCTGTCCACCGGCCAGTTGGAGCCGAACATGCACCGCTCGACCCCGAACGCCTCGATGCACGCCAGCACCCAGGGACGGATGCTCTCGGTGGTCCAGGAGTGGTCGGTCATGCCGAGACCGGAGATCTTGCAGGCCACGTTGGGCGCGCCGGCCAGCGTGGCCATCCCCGCCCGCCACGCGTGGAAGTACTCCTGCGAGCGCTCCATGGGGACGCCGCAATGGCCCAGGATGAACTGGAGGTCACCGAACTGCTCGGCGGCGCGGCGGGCCCCGTCCATGCCCTCCCAGGTGGAGTTGAGGTCGTACAGGAAGCCCAGGTCGCTCAGGGCCCGCAGGCCGCGGCGGAACTCCGGAGTCAGCAGGTCGTCTCCCTGGACGAAGTTGCGCACGCCTCGCATGTTGGCGTGCTCGCCGTGGCGTTCGAGCTCGGCGCGGGCCGTCTCCGAGGCGAGGTCGGTCTTGGCCACGATGGCGTGGGGGTAGCCGTGCTCGTCGGCGACCGACTGCAGCCAGGCCGTCTCCCAAACCTGGTCATCGCCGCCGTACTCGGCCTGGATGTGGACGGACTTGACCACGTTGCAGCCCTCGAAGTCGGCCAGCAGGTCCTCGATCACATAGCTCCTGCGGATCCCGGAGTAGTCGCCCACGACCGCTGTCTCGGTGGGTTCCTCCTCCTCGAGCCAGTGGTACAACCCCTTGCTCATGTCCCACAGGTGGTGGTGGCAGTCGACGAACGGCTCGGTCATGGTGCTCCTTGTCGGGTGTTCGGGGTCGCCGCTAGCCGGGCACGGCCTGCCGCAGACCGGTCCGGGCGGAGGTGTAGGCGGCCTCCAGCAGACGGACGACGGTCGCGCCCATCTGAGCAGGGGACCTGTTGTGGTCCCGGCCGAGAATGACGTCGACGAGATTGTTGACGGGGGCGTCCTCCGGGTAGGGCGCCGAGTACGTCCAGGGGCCCGCCGGCCTCGGGTCGGCCGGATTCTGCACTACCGAGCCGTCGGCCCGGTACAAGCCCAACTCGGACGCGGCAAGGTCGAGCAGGATGTGGCCCCCGGTCCCGTAGATCCGGTACTCGAGCAGCTCCTGCTGGGTGCGGACTGTGGATCCGGTCGAACCGACGGTGCCGATGCAGCCCCCCTCGAAGCGGATCGCCAGCGCGTCGACCAGGTCGACCCGCAGATCCCGGTTCTCCATGAAGGCGAACACGTCGACCGGCATGAGGCCGGTGATGAACAGCAGCAGGGCCGCGGAGTGGGTGATCTGCACGATGGCCTGGCCGCCGCCGGAAATCGCCGGGTCCCCGTAGGTGTCGGTTCCGGTGGGTGTGATCGTGAACCCGACCGCGTCGGCCACCAGGTGGATGTCGCCGCGGAACAGGTCCCACACGATCGTGGCGAACAGCGAGTGGACGTAGAGCAGCTCGCCGATCTCGCCGGACGCGATCCAGTCGCGAGCGCACAGCACCTGCTGGTTGTAGTGGTAGGGATAGCCGACCACGATCTCCAGGCCCCGGCCGGCCGACTCCTGCAGCAGCCGGGCCGCGTGGCCCGACTCCACCACCATGGGCTTCTCCAGCATCAGATGGGCCCCAGCCTCGAGAGCATCCACGGCCACCTGGTAGTGGGCCATGTGGGGCACCGCGATCACGACCCCGTCGAGAGCCTCGTTCTCGAGCATCTCCCTGTGGCCCGTGTACACCCGCTGAGGATGGAAGACCGACGCAGCCCGGTCCCGCTTCTCGTCTATCGGATCCGCGATCGCCACCAGGTCCGCATCCGGATTGGCGACGATTGCGGGCAGGTGGGCCCTCGTCGCCCACCAGCCCGCCCCTACAACGCCGATACGGGCAACCATTTGCTCTCCCTGCTCACGGGCGCGGACTGTACTTTGCTGCTGCGGCCGAATCGCAACCGGACAGGCTCACGGACACCCGCAGACCGCGGTGACTCGTGACGGCGATGGACCTCGGTCTCAGGCGCCCTGATCGAGCGTCCAGGCCTGCTATGACTCACGCGTGGCGCTGACGCGAGCCCTGCGCCGCCACGATCATGCCTTCTCCAATGCGTGGTGCCCGTCCGATGTCATCGAGCCCGCCTCACCGGCTGTTAGGTTCTCGCCGAGCAAGGAGGCAACACCATGTCGCGCCGTCTATGCCATGTGTTCAGGGTCCGTGATCCCGACCTGTACGCAGCCGAGCACGCCACGGTCTGGCCCGAGATCGACGAGCTCCTCAAGTCCATCGGATTCAGGAACTACGACATCTACCTCCACGGGGACCTAGCCATCTCATTCATGGAGGTGGAGGACTACGAGGAGGCCACCGCTCGCTACAACGCCAGTGCCGACGCAGTCCGCTGGGAGGAGCACTGGGGCGATCAGCTCATCATCGAGGAACTCGAGGAGGGCACGGACTGGCCGATGCCCCTGAGACACGTCTGGAGCCTCGACGAGTTGAGGGAGCCATCCGCTTGAAGGCCGAGGTCTCGCCCGTCGAGGTCCGTTCATACCGCGAGGACGGGTTCCTGGTCATCGACGACCTGCTCGACGAGGCTGAGTTGGAGAGATGGCGGGCTGCGGTGGAAGAGGCCGTTCAGGACCCCGGTGTGTCGGGCCGCGACCTCGACCCGCAGCAATCGGAGTACTACGACCGGGTCTTCCTGCAACGGGTGAACCTGTGGAAGACCAGCGCAGCGATGCGCGAGCTGGTGCTCGACGGGCGTCTAGGGAGGCTGGCCGCGACCCTGGCCGGCACCGACGAGGTCCGCCTCTACCACGATCACGCCCTCATCAAGCTGCCGTGGGCCAACCCCACCAACTGGCACGCCGACAACCCGTACGACCCCTACCGCTCCCCTGAGGCGATCATGCTGTGGATCGCCCTCGACGACGCCGACGCCCGCAACGGCTGCCTGCACTTCCTTCCCGGCAGCCATCGCCGCGAGAGGCTGGACGAGGGCGCGGCGCTCGACGAGGCCAACATCGGCGCGCTGCTGGAGGCCAACCCGCAGTTGGCGGCCATCGAGCCCGCGATGGCCGAGGTCACCGCGGGAGCGGGGATCTTCATCAACGGCATGACGGCCCACGCGGCCGGGGCCAACCTGACCCGCCGTCCCCGCCGGGCCTTCTCCATGCTCTTCATCCCGGGCCCGTGCCGCTACACCGGCCAGCCCGGCGCCCTGCCCGAAGAACTCACTGCCCGGCTGCAGGTGGGCGACCTCCTAGAAGACGACGAGCACCTGCCGCTGCTCTACGAGGCCTGAGGCCGGGCACTCACCCCAGCAGCATCTCCGCTGCGCCAACCCTGACGCGGCTTCGCGGACAGCGTGGCGGCTTCGACCCGACGACAGCGAGGATCGGTCGCCAGAAGGGCCTGAGGGGGACCCGGTTGTGAGTCCAGGTGATGTGTAGGTCGGTTGCCGCCCACAATTCTACGACATAAGATCTGACAAAATCACGACATTCAGCCGCACGTATCGGAGACATCCAGGCTATGGCATCACTGGCATCGCTTCTCGACCATCTGTGTGACAGCGAAGTCGTGGACACTGCCGACCTAGCGCTGGTTAGTGAGGCCAACCCTCGCAGCGTTACGCGCTGGAGGACGCAACGGGTCGCTCCCCGCAGGCAGGCCGAAGAGCGCCTGCTTGAGCTGCGGGCGGTGGTCGACCTCGCCCGACGGGTGATGCGCGATGACGCCGCCCGGCTCTGGATGCGCTCCCCCAACCCGGACCTCCGCTACGAGAAGCCGCTCAATCTGGTCGCGCAGGGCCAATACCAGCGAGTCGTGGACCTGCTGCTCGCTCTGGCGGAGGGCGTCACTACCTGATATGGCCGCCTTCGATCCGGGGCGACTGGCGCAAGTCGGCGCCTCACGGATGGACGTCATCGGCTATCGCAACCAAGCACCCGGATTCGACCCCCGCAGCGGCGAGGGAGCCCGTCGATTCGGGGGCCGGTTCAACCCCCCGAACAGCTTTCCGGTCCTATACCTGTGCTCCACCCGTGCGTGCGCCGCGAGCGAGTTTCACCGCCAAGCCCAGCGACAGAGCATCGACATCGAGCGACTCCTGCCCCGTGAGCTGTGGGTGGTCGACATCCGACTGCGGCGCGTGCTCGACCTCACAAGCCCCAAGAGCCTCGAATCTCTCGACATCGCCGGTGAGGATCTGACACGCGACGATCATGGATTCACACAAGACATCGGCAAGTGGGCGCATGAGTACCGCTTTCAGACAATCCGCACTCCGTCCGCCACAGGCACCGGCGAGGTGTCCGCCATCCTGCTCGACCACGTGGCAGGCCCCGCCCTGAAGGTAGCGCTGCTGGAGACGTGGTCGGTACTCGCTGACCTCGATAACCGCTGACATGAAGCCGTGCTGGTTCTCTACCAGGCCTTGCCGAAGGCCTCGGAGGCCAGTCGCTCGACCTGATCGATCAGGAAATCGACATGGTCAAGCACTGCGGGGCTGGGCCTGCTCGACAGGGAGCGCACGGTCGGCGACGCGATGATGCCGCGCCGGGACAGGGTGCGCTTCTCTATCTGCAGGAACAGCTCGAAGTCCTGCAGGGCGAAGCTGACAAACGGCAGCAGCGAACCGAACAGGTCATGGGCCCTGGAGCGCTGCTGGGACACAGCCGCTCGGAACACCGTGTCGAGCAGGTCGGCGATGGCGGCGCCGGGCATGATGCCATCGATGCCGACGGCGATGCCTTCGAGCATGTACAACCCGCCCCAACCCTCGAGGATGCTGATCCGACCGGCCGTCTCGGAGCGGACGGCGATGAGCTTGTCGAGCATCATCGGGTCCTCGAGCTTGAGGAACCGGAAGTTGTCGGCCCGACCGAGCAGGTCCGAGACGAACTCGGCGCCGATCGTGGGCCCGCCCGGGTTGAAGTCCTGGATCAGGATCGGCAGCGGCGTCGCGGCGGCCACCGTGGCGCAGTAGTGGAGGATGTCGGCTGTCGAGGCCCCGAACTGGCGGGGAATGGCGAACGAGACGGCGTCGGCGCCCATGTCGGTGTAGCGCCGTGCGAGCTCGGCCGCGACACGGGCCGATCCGTGGTTGGCCTGGGCCACCACCGGCACACGGCCGTCGTTGACCTCGACCGCGATGGCCACGACCTGGTCGCGCTCGGCTCCGGTGAGCTTGTAGAACTCGCTGCCGTAGGCGGGCAGGCACATGCCCGCCAGTTCTTGGCGCGCGATCCAGTCGACCACCCTCGACAGCGACTCTGCATCGATGGACTCGTCGGGATGGAACGTCGTGGGTACTACCGGCACCACGCCCCGCAGCGAGACCACCCCCGTCATGGCGCCACAACCACAGCTCTAGCTCCCCGCAGCGAGACCACGCCGCTCACTCCACCGCAACCGCGGGCAGAACGCCTCGTCGAAGCGAGGCCCGCACCGTCACGCCAGCGGGGTGAAGCCGGCCAGCGACAGGGTGGCGCCCAGCCCCGGCGCGTCGGTGATCGACACCTCACCGCCCTCCGGTATGGTCGCTCCGTCGAAGTGGGGCGCCTCCTCCACGTCGTCCCACACCGGGACGGGGAAGTACTCGACCATGCTCACGGCCCGGTCGCTGGTGGCCAGATGCAAGGCCGGCATCCCGTAGGCGTGGGTGTAGACGGGCAGGCCGGCGGCCTGAGCCAGCGCGCACACCTTCCTGGCCTCGCTGAAGCCGCCCACCCGACCGATGTCGAACTGGATGATGTCGAGCGCCTCGGCTTCGATGATCTGGGCGAACCCGTAGCGGGTGGTCTCGTGCTCGCCGGCCGCGATCGGGACCGGCGACTCCCGCCGCAGCACCGCATACTCGCGGAGCTGGTCGGGCAGCAGGGGCTCCTCCACCCACTTCATGTCGAAGGGAGCCAGGGCGCGGCACATTCGCAGCGCGTACTCCAGATCCCAGCCCATATAGGCGTCGGCCATGATGTCGATGTCGTCGCCCACCGCGCCGCGCAGCATCCGGACCAGCTCGACGTTTCGGTGCAGGCCCGCGGGCCCGTCGGCGGGACCGTGCAGGAAGCGCATCTTCATCGCCTTGAAGCCCCGGTTCACATACTCGGTCGCCTCGGCGACGAACTCGTCTTCGTTGGTGAAGTGCAGGTGGCTGGCGTACACCGGCACCGGGTCGCGGGCCCGGCCTCCGAGAAGCTCGAACACGGGCTGGCCGAAGTGCTTGCCGGCCAGGTCCCACAGGGCGATGTCCACCGCGCTGATGGCGAACAGCGCCGGGCCCTTGCGCCCGTAGGGCATGGTGCTGCGGAACATCTGGTCCCACAGCCGGCTGCGCTCGAGGGGGTCCGCGCCGACGAGCAGCTTGGTGAGGTGGTTCTCGACGATGACGCTGGTGGCCCGGGCGTAGTCCTCGCACCAGCCGGTGCCCACCAGCCCGTCGTCGGTCTGGATCTCCACCACGCACATGGCATCGCGCGGGAACCAGCTCGACAGCGGATGGCGGTACTGGGGGTAGATCGCCATGAGCGTCACCAGCCGCAACTCGTCCTGCCGGCTGGCGAAGTCGCCCCAGAACGACATGTCGATGTGAGTGACTCGGACCCTGGCGATCCTCATGGGCGCTGCCCCTTTCCCAGCTCTCGCCGCTCGGCCTCTCAGCCGGCCAGATGGAGCTCCGGCCGGGCCGCGGCCCGCGATGGATCGGCTCGGACCTGCTCGTAGAGCTGGCCGCAGGAACGGATCTCGATGGCGTGCTTGGAGTCGACGATCTCGTGGCGCAGCCGATGGTCGTCATGGAGGTAGGACTTGATGTCAGGGTGGTTGTAGGAGTGGCTGGCAATGTCGAAGATCGGGTGGTCGAGGATCTCGACCATCTCCGCGGGGGCTGCGTCGAGCAGCCGGGCGACGACAAAGAACGTGGCCGGTGCGTTCCGTTCGAGGTGCACCTCGGCCACGGCCCGGACCCCGGCAAGGCACTCGGAGAGCCGCTCGCCCTCGTAGCTGACGACGTCGTCGTAGTTGTCGCCGGTGTGCTCAGTGTGGTCCGAGTCCCACCAGGCGTACACCGCCTCCGCGTCGTATCCCGTGACATAGACAGCCATAGCCTCTCCCTTCAACCGTTTCTTCGCTCCCGATCGTGCATTGCCTTCAACCGTTTCTTCGCTCCCGATCGTGCATTGCCTTCAACCGTTCCTTCGCTCCCGATCGTGCATTGCCTTCAACCGTTCCTTCGCTCCCGATCGTGCATTGCCTTCAACCGGCGCTGCCCCGCCGGGCTGACGCGGCCTCGTCGCGCAGCTCCCCGAAGCGCTGGACAAGCCGGGCCAGAGTGTCCTGGCAGCGGGGGTCGTCGATGATGTTGTCGGCCTCGAGCGGGTCGTTCTGCAGGTCATAGAGCTCCTCGTAGCGGTTTCCGCCCCGGATGCGCGTGCCGATGCCGCCCCGCATCGCGTTGCCCTCGCGGCGCTGCTCCTCATCAGAGGCCGGGAGCTCGACGTACTTGATGTACTTCCACCGGGTGGTACGCAGCCCCTCGCTCTTAGGTATGAGCGGATGCTCGAACAGGTGCTCGCAGTAGAAGTCCTCCCGCCAGCCGGCAGGGCCGCCGTCAAGCAGCGGGAGCAGGCTCCGGCCCTGCACCGCCTCGTGGACCGGCCCCCCGGCCAGTTCCACGATGGTGGGCGATATGTCGATGTTGAGCACCATCTCGCCGGCGCGGGCACCCCTCCGGGACCCCTCGAGGCGGGGGTCCATCACCACCAACGGCACCCGGATCGAGTCCTCGTACAGCAGCCAGCAGTCGCTCAGACCCCGCTCGCCGAAGAACATGCCGTTGTCGCTGGTGAAGATCACGACAGTGGAGTCGGCCGCTCCGAGGGCCTCCAACTCCGCCAGGACCCGGCCCAGCACGACGTCCACGCCGCTGACCATCCGGTAGTAGCCCTTCATGTTCTCCTGGAACCGCTCGGAGGTGCCGAACCGCCTCAGCCAGCGCTCCCGGTTCTCACTCTGCTGTATGAAGTCGGGCTGCGTCTCGATGAAGGCGGGGTCGGCCGTGGCGGGCACGGGAATAACGGCGTCGTGGTAGAGGTGGTCGACGCTGTCGGGCCAGATGTACTGCTGGGGATGGTCGTCCTGGCAGTGGGGGGCGTTGAAGCTGACCGACAGGCAGAACGGGCGCCCGGCGTCGCTGCGGCCCCACTGCCGGAGGAAGTCCACGATCTTGTCGCCAGTGACGTCGGTCAAGTGGCGCAGGCTGCCGTCAAGCTGGCGCTCGAAGTAGTTGTCGGGCCCCCAGTGCTCGAAGTCGTCGAAGTGGTCGAACATCGAGTCGAGAGTGGCCTCCTCGTCCTCGACGTTCATGTAGCCGTCGCTCTCGATGCCGAACTTTCCGATGAACCCGGTCCGGTAGCCGGCCGCCTTCAGCAGGGCCGGATAGGTGAGCGGGCCGAGCGCGGCCCTGAACGGCGGCGTGCGGAAGTCGAACTGGTGGCTGCGCCGGTAGAGGCCGGTGAGGAAGCTGGCCCGGCTCGCGCCGCAGATCGGCGTGGTCACGAAGGAGTTCTCGAACAGCACCCCCCGGGCGGCCAGGTCGTCCATGTGCGGCGTTTCGATTATCTCGTTGCCGGCCGCCCCCATCGAGGTCCAGTGCTGGTTGTCGGTGAGCAGGAACAGGATGTTCGGGCGCTGGCGTTCCACTGCGGGCTCCGTCCTCTGCAGCCGGGGGGTTCTAGGTTAGCTTCGCACCAAGTTCACGAACGTGAAGTCGAGATCAAGGAGATGAACGGAAGCGACAATGCCTGAGCATCCGCGGCTGCCCATTCCCGACGGCTTGGTGCTGCTCACCTTTGACGACGCCAACCACTCAGACCTCGCCAACGTCGCTCCCCTCCTGCGCCGGCACGGCTTCGGGGCCACCTTCTTCGTGAGCGAGGGGCTCGGGTTCACCGAGGGCAGGCCGGGCGAGTTCATGACTTGGGACGAGATCCGGGAGCTTCACGAGCTCGGGTTCGAGATCGGCAACCACACCAAGAGCCATCTCGACACCACGCTGCTGACCGCGGAGGACGTCCGGGCCGAGATCGAACACATCCAGCGGCGCTGCGCCGAGAACGGGATTTCCGCCCCGACGTCGTTCTGCTACCCGGGCTTCCACCACAGCCCCGACGTGGTCCGGGTGGTCGCCTCCGAGGGCTTCGCGTTCGCCCGCCGGGGCGTCTACCCGGAGTACTCCGACACCGGCCGGGGGGCGCGTGGCCCCGCTTACGACCCCCGCCTCGACCATCGGCTGCTGATACCGACCACCGGCTACGCCGGACCGGAGTGGACCCTCGACGACCTCGCATGGGCCGTCGATCAGGCCCGGGACGGCCGGATCGCCTCGATCTGCTTCCACGGCGTTCCCCTGCGGCGCTACCACTGGGTCAGCACCGAACTGGACGCCTTCGGTGCCTACATGCAGTACCTGGCCGACGCCGGCTGCACCGTGATCGCCTGCCGCGACCTGGCCGACTACGTGGAGGAGGCCCGGGCCGGCACCGACCCCTACGAGGCCATCAACAGCCGCACGCGTTTCGCGGCGACCGACGCCAAGTGCGAGTACCAGACCGACCCGCTCGGCATCGACGAGCCTGCTCCCCGCCTCAGCTGGCGGATCCAGGCCACCGACCGGTCCCAGAGCCAGTCGGCGTACCGGGCGGTGGCCCGGTCCCAGACCCAGTCGGCCTACCGGATACTGGTGAGCTCGAGCCGGGCGGGCCTCGACGCCGGCGTCGGCGACCGGTGGGACTCGGGCAAGGTCGCCTCCGACACCGCCAACGGCATCGCCTACGCGGGCACGCCGCTGCGCAGCGGCCAGCGGTGCTGGTGGAAGGTGCAGACCTGGGACGGCGACGGGCGACCGGGAACCGACAGCCCGCCGGCGATCTTCGAGACGGCCCTGCTGGAGCCCGAGGACTGGGAGGCGTCCTGGATCTCCGCGGCTCGGGGCGTCTCCGCTCCCCTGCTGCGCACAGAGACCATGCTCGAGGCCGAGCCGCGCCGGGCCAGGTGCTACGTGTCGGGGCTGGGGTACTACGAGCTGTACATCAACGGCCGGCGGGTCGGCGACCGGGTGCTCGACCCGGCCACCACCTACTACCACAACGACCAGCCCGTCGAGCTGGGCTCGCGGGTCCTCTACGCCACCTACGACGCAACCCGGCACCTGCGGGCCGGCCCGAACGCGGTCGGCCTCATGCTCGGCAACGGCTGGTACAGCGCGGAGGACGACGTGCCGACCGCCCCCAGCCACCGAGAGCCCTACGGCGACCGGCCGGTGGCACTGCTGCAGCTGGACATCGACCTCGACGGCGGCGAGACCGTCCGTCTGGTCAGCGATAGCTCATGGCGGGCCTCGGCCGGGCCGATCACCTACAACGACTACAGCCACGGCGAGACCTACGACGCCCGGCTGGAGCAGCCCGGCTGGTGCGAGCCCGGCTTCGACGACCGCTCCTGGGAGCCCGCCGAGGCAGCCAAGGCGCCGTCGGGGCGGCTTCGGGCCCAGCCGCTGCCCCCGATCCGGGTCGTGCGAACAATCTCGCCCACACGCTCATTCGCGTCCGGCGACCGCGCCACCATCTACGACTTCGGCCAGAACATGACCGGGTGGACGCGGCTGGCGGTGTGCGGGCCGGCCGGCGCCCGGGTGACGGTCCGCCACGGCCACGGCGTCCACCCCGACGGCAGCCTCGACAACCGCTCCAACATGTACTCCTACGCCGACGACGCCGAGTTCCATCTGGCTGCGGCGGCCCGCGGCGAGCAGGGCTTCGACAACGGCGGCGAGGACTACGACCACAGCGCCCGCCAGACTGACACCTACGTGCTGGCGGGCACGGGCCCGGAGGTCTACGAGCCCCGGTTCACGCTGCACGGCTTCCGCTACGCCGAGGTCTCCTGCGATCCACCCCAGGCAACCGTCGAGAGCATCGAGGCCCGCCACGCTCGCACCAGCGTGGCCGAGACCGAGGGCTTCGAGTGCTCCGATCCGCTGCTCAACCGGATCCACAGCAACGTCACCTGGACGTTCGCCTCCTCGCTGCAGGGATACCCCCAGGACGCCGCCGACCGGTCCGAGCGGGTCGGCTGGCTCGGCGACCCGGTCGCCGACGACTTCAGCTTCACGTTCGACGCCGTGCTGTTCTGGTCGAAGTGGCTCGACGACCTGGCCGACTCCCAGCTGCCGTCGGGCGACCTGCCGGTCATCTCACCGCTGCACTGGCGCCGGACCTACGACTGCTACCTGATGTACCCGGTGTGGAAGAGCTCCTACCCGGTCGTGGCCTGGGACACCTACCTCGAGTCGGGGGACCCCCGGATCCTCGAGCGGCACTACGACCGTATCGAGGCGCTGGTGCGCTTCCTGGGCACCCGCGCCGGCGGCCACCTGCTCGATGAGGGCCTCGGCGACCACATGGAGCCCCAGCCCGACGGCACGTCGACCTTCGCTCCGGTTCGCACCCCGGCCGGGCTCACGTCCACCGCGTTCTACTGCCGAGACGTGCAGATACTGGCCTGGGCCGCGGCGATCCTGGGCGACGAGCGCAGGGCCGAGAAGTACTCGCGCCTCGCCGCGGACATCGGGGCGGCATTCAACGAGCGGTACTTCGACGACGAGACGGCCGGCTACGCCACTGGCAGCCAGGGCTCCAACGCCATCCCGCTGGCCCTGGGGCTGGTGCCCGCCGGCCATTCCGACGGGGTGCTGGCCAACATCGTCTCCGACATCGAAGCCAACTGCGGCGGGCACCTGTCCACCGGGATGCTGGGCACCGACGCGCTGGCCCGGGTGCTGCCGGCCGCAGGCCGCGCCGACGTGTTCTTCACAGTCGCCGCGCAGACGACGTTCCCGAGCTGGGGCGAGCAGGTCGCCAAGGGAGCCACCACGCTGTGGGAGGCGTGGGAGGGCGAGACCGACCCGCAGCTCAGCTACAACATGAAGCTGTTCGGCAGTGTCCAGAAGTTCTTCTTCCGGGACCTGGCCGGGATCCGCCGGGACTCCCCCGGCTACGCCACGTTCTCGGTCGAGCCCCAGGTCGTGGGCGGCCTCACCCACGCCCGGGCCGAGTTGAGCACGGTGCGGGGTGCCATATCGGCGAGCTGGCGGAGCGACAACGGCACCTTCGCGCTCGATGTGGCCGTCCCGCCCAATACCCGTGCCACCGTCCGCATCCCCAAGCTCGAAGAGAAGGATCCGTCGATTTCCGAGAGCGGCGCGACTGTGTGGAACCGCGGCGAGCCCGTCGCCGGCCGCCCCGGCATCGCCGGAGCGCGGGATGAGGCCGACGCAGTGGTGTTCGATGTGGGCTCGGGCGACTACGCCTTCGTCTCAGGGGGGCCGCAATGACCCGCGGCCTCGACGAGCGGAAGAACCACGAAGGCAGGAGGCCCCAATGACCGGCCCCAACGTCGTTCTGATCATCACCGACCAGCAGACGCGGGCCACCATCAGCGCCTACGGCAACGAGCGCACCCGCACCCCGCACATGGACACGCTGGCCGCCGGCGGCGTCGCCTTCGAGAAGTCCTACTGCTCGTCGCCTCTGTGCAGCCCGGGCCGGGCCGGCATCGTCACCGGACAGATGCCCCACACCACAGGGGTGGACATCAACGATCTGCCCGTGCGCGACGGCATTGCCAACCTCGGGGAGATCTTCTCCGGCGCCGGCTACGAGACGGTCTGGACCGGCAAGTGGAACCTGCCCGAGTCGTTCCCGCCCGAGCCCGACGCCATCGCGGGCTTCCTGAACCTCGAGTGGCAACAGAAGCCGTACCGAGACCTCGGAGCGTCCATGGACGCCGACATCACCGACGCGGCCGTCCGCTATCTGGCCGGGAACCAGACCCGGCCGTTCCTGCTGGCCGTCTCCCTGTACAACCCCCACGACATCTGCTTCTGGATCATGGACCGCGACCACGATCTGCTGCCCTGGGTGCCCGAGGACGCTCCGCTGCCCGAACTGCCCGAGAACTTCGACGCGGTCGCGGACGAGCCCGAGTTCGTGCGGTGGATGCGCAAGCAGGAGGCGGTGATACCCAACTACGGCTGGACCGAGCTTCGCTGGACCGACAGCTGGGACGAGCGGCACTGGCGGCGGTACCTCTCCGCCTATGACCGGCTCGTCGATCTCGTCGACGTCCAGATCGGCCGCGTGCTGAGCGCTATCTCCGACGCCGGAATCTCCGACGCCACGCTGGTGGCCTTGACCAGCGACCACGGGGAGGGGGTGGCCGCCCACCGCTGGGCCACCAAGCAGATGCTCTACGAGGAGCCGGTCACGGTCCCCCTCGTGCTGCGATGGCCGGGGGTGATCCCCGCGGAGCGGTTCGACCGGTCCCATCTCGTCTCCGGCATCGACATCGTCCCGACGCTGTGCGACTACGCCGAGGTCGCGGCGCCCGAGGGCTTGGCCGGAGGGTCCCTGAGGCCCGTGATCGACGATCCCAGGATGGACGGCCGCGACTTCGTCGTCGCCGAGCTGCAGCCCGACCCCTTCAGGATGGAGCTCAAGGGCCGGATGCTGCGGACGCGCCGCTACAAGTACATGGCCTTCAGCGCGGGCGCCGATCCCGAGATGCTGTTCGACTTGGAGGGGGATCCTTCCGAGACGGTCAACCTGGCCCGCTCAGCCGGCCACGACTCCGTGCTGGCCGAGCACCGGGCACGGCTGACCGCATGGACACGCCAGACGGATGACCCATTCGAGGTGGGCTCGGCCCTGCTCTGAGGCCCCCGCCTCAGACCGGGGAGCGGACCCGGACGACTGCTCCAGCCGCGATGGCACTCGCGAGCCGGGCGCCAAGTATGGTCCGTGCCCGTGACGACGGGCGGCATGACCACCGAGGAGCGCTACCTGTTCGACCTCCAGGGCTTCCTCGTGGTGGAGGACGTGCTCGAGCCCGCCGAGGTCCAACAGCTCAACGAGTTGCTGGACTCCCGAGACCTGTGGAACCAGCCCCGAGGCAAGGCGGCGCCGCTCGACTACGAGACCTTCGACGAGCTCTTCTTCCACGTCAGCCCGCCCCACGGCTGGGGCAAGCCCTTCCTCGAGCTGCTGGGCCACCCGCGGATTTCCGGCTACCTGCAGGAGATCCTCGGCCCGGGGTTCCGCTACGACCACGGCCAGGCCATGTTCATGCGCGAGGGCAGCGGCTCGCTCGAGCTGCACGGCGGGGGCACCCCGTGGGATCCGGTCGGCTTCTACCGCGTCGCGGACGGAGCGATCCATTGCGGTCTCACCGTGGTCGCCTACGCGCTGTGCGACGTCGGCCCCGACGACGGGGGCTTCGTGGTCGTCCCGGGCAGTCACAAGAGCGGCTTCCCCCGCCCCGAGAGCTTCCTGGATCCCGAGGACTGCGGGCCTCTGCTTCGGCGTGTCCCGCACCGGGCCGGATCGGCCGTCATCTTCACCGAGGCGCTAACCCACGGCACCCTCCCGTGGACCGCGGAGCACGAGCGCCGGGCTCTGCTCTACCGCTACACGCCCGGCCACATGGCCTTCATCGGCCGCTACCGGCAAGACGGCGCCGAGCAGCCCGACTGGGCCTACCCCCGGCCGTCCGACGCGGCGGACGCCGACCTGGCGCCGGGGCTGTGCCGCCTGCTGGAGCCGCCCTACGTATCCGAGCGCTCGGACACCTTCGAGCAGGGCTGATCGCGCCAGCCCGCCCTGCCGGCGTCCAGGAATGTGAAGTACAGTTCACAACCGTGACTGCGGCCCACCGGGGGCGAGCGGACGGGGAGGCAGCCACGTGCCCACGTTCACGCTGAGGATCGCCCTGGAGAGCGTCTACGCCTTGACGCCGGAACAGGAGTCCGACGAGAACTGGAGGATCTGGACCAACGGGGAGGCCGGATGACTGTGGGCGGCATGACCGCGGAGGAGCGCTACCGGTTCGACCTCCAGGGTTATCTCGTTATCGAGGATGTCCTGGGGCCCGAGGAGCTCGACGAGCTCAACGGCCTGCTCGACGCCTACGACATCTGGAACCAGCCGAGAGGCGAGGACTTGTCCCTCGACTTCTGGCAGAACGACGAGCACCAGATCTCCGCCGGCCCGCTGCACATGTGGGCCAAGCCGTTCCGGAGCCTCATCGCCCATCGGAGCACCGTGCCCTACCTGGCCGAGATCCTGGGACCCCGGTTCCGCTACGACCACGGCCACGCCATGTTCATGCGGGCCGGAGGCACGCCGTTCGGGCTGCACGGCGGCGCCACGCCGTGGGACTCCGCCATCGCCTACGAGGTGGCGCAGGGGCGGATCCAGTGCGGGCTGGTGGTCGTCCAATACACGCTCTGCGACGTCGGCGAGTCCGACGGGGGGTTCTGCGCCCTGCCCGGAAGCCACAAGAGCGGATTCTCCTGCCCCGAGAGCTTCAAGTCCCTCGCCGATCCCGGGCCGTGGATCCGTACGGTTCCGCTGAAGGCCGGATCGGCCGTCATCTTCACCGAGGCCCTCACCCACGGCACGCTGCCGTGGACCGCGGAGCACGAGCGCCGGACCCTGTTCTACCGGTACATGCCGGGCCATATGGCCTTCGTCGGGCGCTACCGGGAGGACGGCCGGGAGCACCCCGGCGGCGCCTACCCCCAGCCGTTCCACGCAGCCGAAGACGAATGGACGCCTGAGGAGCTCCGCATGCTGGAGCCTCCCTACGCGTGGGAGCGCCCCGACACCATCGCCACCGAGGAGTGACTTCGGAGTGCCGAGCCCGGCCGCGTGGCCCGCGTGGGGCGCTACGGGGAGAACGGCCAGGAGCACCCCGGCGGCGCCCAAGACGCCAGCCGCACCGTGCCGCGCGGGACGAATGAACCCGGGGGACTGAACCCGGAGGGCGCAGCGTTGGCGTGGACGCCGCCGCGACCCTAAGTGTGACAACCTGAGACGTTGTCCCTTCTGCGTCGGGCCGGGGGTGACGGAGTCTGGGTGACCTCCTGAGGGAGGATGAGGGGTGTAAAGCACCCAACCCCCCTCAGGAGGATTCACATGGCACACACTAGACGGCTCCAGCACCCCAACGCTGCGTGATCAACCACCCGAAAGCGGACACGATCCCAGAATCACTACAACCTTGCGGCCCGACCCCGAGCCCGGCGGGCGCACCGTCTCGTCGATCAGCGACTCCAACCCCAGTCTCGACATCACCGTGCCCACCAGCAACAACCCCGCATCCCCCACCAAAGAAGCGTCGTCGAACACTGCCTCCAACCCGTCGATCCCGCCCGCTATGCTCCTCACAGGAAGTGCCTCCTCACGTAGCTGGAATAACTGTCGTTATTAACAGTATTCTGCCACGTCAGGAGGCATTTCTGGTGGATGCTCCAACCCCACAAACCCCACCGCGCCGGTGGATCCAGGTTTAGGCCGTGTGGAGACACCCGGCGCGCGACGCCCGGCCGACCGCTCCCGTCGCCCCGGCGGCGCCTGCTGTACTCGCACCCTGTTCAGCCAGCCGCCCGACGCCGATCCCGGCCAACAACGCGGATCCGTTCGCAGGGACTGCCACACGCTGGCACATGCCTGCCACAAGTTGGCACACGGGTGCCACAGATTGGCAGCGATCTCGGGTCGATGGGCCTGACGGACCTGATATACCGCTGTCGTGCCCAAGCTGCGAAGAAAGTCCAGCCAAGCGGAAGGGAGCACAACAATGCCTAGAACCAACTCCACACAGCGGCCCGAACAACGACGCCGTCTTCGTCGGTTAGCTGTGACAACCCAAGACGTTGTCGCGGCCTCGGCTGCCGCCTCACACGTCGGCGCGGCCACAACGACATCGGAGCAAGCGGAGGCCGTGGACCCGTCGGTGCTGATGTACGCCTTGGACTACTCGGTCTCGCAGGAAGAGGCCGCCAGGCGCCTCGACCGCATACAGCCTCTCCATGAACTCATGGCCACGATCCGCGATGTCGAAACGGAACGCCTTGCAGGATGGGGTATCGACCACTCCCCCACCTTCGCCGGCTGGGTACTGCTCACCGGTGCCGAGTCCCCGGCCGCCAAGGCGGCGGCGATCGCTCGAAACCATGCCGACCTCGAGATCCGGACCGGCGCCATGCACACCTACGCGGAGCTGTTGCGAGCCAAGAGAGCGCTACGCGACATCGGCCCTGTCGGCCAAGTCGACGACCCGCCCGGGCCGCTCGCTGAATCGCTCGGCATTGTCACCTTCACCGCGGTAGACATGGCAGCCAACGCTGTCGAGATAGGGATCGACCCAACACTGAACGCCGACTCCCTGTTCGACGGCTCTGGCGTTGGCGCCGTTGCGATCACGGACGAGATGTTCCAAACTGGCGCGGCCGCCTTCCGCGAATCGCTAATGGACCACATCGACGTCGCTTTCACCGTCGCCGACGGCCGAGGGCTGACCCCTCACACAGATTTCATCGGCGGGCAACCCATCACTACCTGCACAGGAGGATTCACCGCACTGAGAGGCGCACAATACGGAGTTGTCACCGCTGGCCACTGTCCGGACATTCAGAGCATGAATAGAATCGCGCTCGAATTCGTTTACGGCTATCAGAGCCTGACAGCTGATGCTCAGTTCCATGCCATCCCCAGCGGAAGTAGCCATGTCCTGAAGGACAACTACCTCTGCGGCGCTCAATCGGACACCGAGTGTGACGTTCTCGGCCGCCGTTCGCGTTTGACCATGATGGGAGACTTTGTATGCCACACAGGAAAGCGGAGTGGGACTACGTGTGGTACAGTCAACAGGATAGATCTCTCACCTGAATATGAGATCGCAGATGCGTGTCTAAACGATAAGAAGGAACCCGCTACCTGTTCCGACGTATTCGTACAGGTTACCGGGGACTATTTGAGGCAGTGCAAAGGTGACAGTGGAGGGCCCTGGTTTCGACGTGGCGTCGCTTACGGTCTACACATGGGTGGGACAGATGGTCCTTGCACCCAACATGGAGTCAGCGCTCACTTCTCCGCAATTCTAGAAGTCGAGCGTTTCCTCGAACTTAGTATCCTAACCCTCGATGACGTAGCCGTCCCATGATTCCAGCGGGTCGGCTCACATTGCTCACAACACTCCACCAGCGCAGCATCCTCGTGTGTGCCGCACGATACTCCCGCCGCTTCTTGCTGCTGGCCGGCGTGCTCCTCATAGCAGCCAGTTGTTCGTCAGACGATCATGCGAAGCGGCATCTGCCTCTCACAGGGCTGGTCGAGATGTATGCTTGGGATCCCGAAGGGTGGTATCACGACCAGGTTTGGGCAGGCGATCTTGTGCTAGAAGACACCGGGTGTGCGTATCTTGAAGTTACTCACCGCGACGGCACCGAGTTGAGTGAGCAGGAGCGCCCGATCAGGAGCCTTCTCCGTCTGCCGTCGCTCACAACCTCCTATCACCACGGGGCGGGCACTTTGCGTGTCGGTGACTCAGAGCCGGTGTCACCCGGCGATCATATCTCGGTCACAGGCACACAGGGCTGGAAACAAGAGTGGAACCAGAAGAACGAGGAGTTCAATGTATTCCACAGGGTCTGGCCCCGGCCAGACCCTGGCCTCAGCGACGTGTGTCTCGCTCATGTCTCGTTCTGGGTGGCGCGGATGGGGCCTTCAACATCTGGTGCGCCGACGCTGCCCACTGATCCGCCGCCCATCGCAGGGATGATCCAGACCGATGACTCATCAAGTAGTAACGCCATCTCCGATTGGGGCGTACTAGAGATCGAGGGGCGCTGCTTGTACCTATGGGTCCCGGACGACAGGATTCCTCTCGACCGTCGTGAGACTCCCGAGTTCTCTTTCGTGCGCGACGGCATGAGCGTCGACGCCGATACCCCCGCTGTGCTCAGACGCAGCTTCATCAGGCTCGGGCAGCCAGAAGTCCAATTCAACGTTGAGACACAGCAGCTCAGGGTCCGCGGCGGGGCGCCAATGACAACCGGGGATCTCGTTGAAGTCGGTGGAGTCCTAGCTGACGGGTTCTACGTCGGGCTCGACAACTACGTCGAAGGGTGTCATGCACCGAGCGTGATCGGGCCGTCATTCATGCAGCTCTGCACGCCAGAACCGGGCTTCTGTCATCTCTCCGAAGCCGAGGATGCCTCCAGTCAACTGCTTGCCAGACAGTCTGGAACGCAGCGGTCCAGCGCATCGACGGTTGCGGAAGACTTCTATATGGAACAGTACGGTGTCGCACGACCAGAGGCTCGCCAGCGCCTTGCCCGCATTCCGCAGTTGCAGGCACTGCTCGACGATATACTCGAGATCGAACTCGACCGCCTCGCCGGACTCGGCATCGACCATTATGACACGTTCGGCGCATGGGTCTGGCTCACGGGCAGCGAGCCCGCAGGCGGGCGCACCCTCGAGATCGCCGACGGCAACCCTGACCTAGAGGTGCGAACCGGCGCCGCGCACACGTATTTCGAGCTGCACGACGCGGTGGAGGAAGCCGACGACATCCTCGGCGTCGGGCCCATCACGCATGAGTCCGGCGGCCTCGACTGGCTGGTCCACTTCATCGACGTCAACATTCTCACCAACAGCCTCGAAATCGGCGTCGACCCCGGACACGAGACCCGCACCCTGAGAATCTCGGTGGATCCGGACCGGCCCAAGGCGACCAACGAAGAAGTCCGGGCCGCCGTAGCCACCATCGAAGAAGCCCTAGAAGGCCGCGTGTCGGTCCCCTACACCGTCACCGACGGCCGCACAGACGCCCTGTTGGCCACCCGACGTCCTGCACCCAACACGAACAGCCTCGACCGCGCCTACCTCCGCCATCAGCGCGAACTGCGCCGCGCCGAATAGCGGCTCTCGCAGAAACTACCAAGACAGCTCCGCGCTCACTCGACCCTACGAGACTGTGGTTCCCGAAGTTGCATCCGAGCCTGTCGCGAGTTGCATCCTGGCCTGTCGCGGTGCCGGACCGAGCCAGATTTCGTTCAGGCGACTTGCCAGGTGGGGCGGGAGTGCAGGAGCTCGCGCAGGTCTCCGGGACCGGCCTTGGCCTGCGAGGCCGCTATCTGCGACGTGACCGCCGAGCCGTACTCCGAGCGGTCCACGGCCCGGAACACCCCGATCGGGGTGGGCACGTCGTTGGTGTTGGCCAGGCGGCTCAGCGCGAACGCCACTGAGGGGTCCGGGTCGGTCTCGTCGTGCACCACTAGGGCATCGACGCCCACGTCGGCCACCGACACCACCCGGGCCCTGCCGCCGTCGATCACCACCCCGAACTCGCCGCCGGCGCCGAAGCGCACCGGCTCGCCGTGGCGCAGGTCGATCAACATCGACTCGCGGGCGTCGCGCTTGGTGATGGCCGCGAAGGCGCCGTCATTGAACACGTTGCAGTTCTGGAAGACTTCCACCAACGCCGCCCCGGGGTGGTCGTGGGCCCGCCGGAACATCTCCTGCATGTGGCCCCGGTCCATGTCGTGGGTGCGGGCCACGAACGACGCCTCCGCCCCCAGCGCCAGCGACACCGCGTTGAAGGGCTGCTCCACCGAGCCGTGGGGCGTGGACTTGGTCACCTTGCCCCGCTCGCTGGTGGGCGAGTACTGCCCCTTGGTCAGCCCGTAGATCTGGTTGTTGAACAGCAGGATGTTCAGGTTCACGTTGCGGCGCAGCGCGTGGATCAGGTGGTTGCCGCCGATCGACATCATGTCGCCGTCGCCGCCCACCACCCACACGTGCAGATCGCCCCGGGCCATGGCCAGACCGGTGGCCACCGCCGGGGAACGCCCGTGGATGGCGTGCAGACCGTAGGTGTTCATGTAGTACGGGAACCGGGCCGCGCAGCCGATCCCCGACACGAACACCGTGTCCTCGCGCCGCACGCCCAGCTCCGGCATGAGCAGTTGCACGGCGGTGAGGATGGAGTAGTCGCCGCAGCCCGGGCACCAGCGGACCTCCTGATCGGTGGTCCAGTCCTTGCGGGTGGTCACCGGCACGTCAGTCATCGCTGCGCCCCCGCGGCCTCGATGCCACCCGATGAGCCCAGCTGCGCCCCCGCGGCCTCGATGCCACCCGATGAGCCCAGCGGCTCCCCCGCGGCCTCGATCTCCTCCCAGAAGGCCTCCACCAGTTCGGCCGCAGTGAAGGGCTGGCCCGAGACCTTGGTCACCGACTTGGCGTCGACGAGGTACTCGGCCCGCAGAATCCGGCAGAGCTGCCCCGTGTTCATCTCCGGCACGACGACGCGCTCAAACGACGCGAGCAGCTCGCCGAGGTTGGCGGGCAGCGGGTTCAGATGGCGTAGGTGGATGTGGGCCAGGCGATGGCCGGCCGACTCGAGTCGGCGGCGTGCTCCGGTGACGGCGCCCCACGTCGAACCCCAGCCCACCGCGGCCACGGCCGCGTCCGGGTCTCCCTCGACGGCGGCCGGCGGGATGTGGCCCGCGATCCGAGCGATCCGCTCCGCCCGCAGCCGCACCATGGCCTGATGGTTGTCGGGCTCGTAGCTGATGTTGCCGCTGCCGGCCTCCTTCTCGATGCCGCCGATGCGGTGCATCAAGTCGGGCGTGCCGGGAATCGCCCAGGGCCGCACCAGCCGCTCGTCGCGCTGGAAGGGCCAGAAGACGGCCTCACCCTCGTCGTTGACGTGGTTGGGCTTGGAGGCGAAATCGACGGCTATGGAGCCAAGCTGCTCGACGTCGGGGATGCGCCATGGCTCGCTGCTGTTGGCCAGGTAGCCGTCGGAGAGCAGGATCACCGGTGTCCGGTGCTCGACGGCGAGACGGACTGCCTCGATGGCGGCAAAGAAGCAGTCGGACGGGCTCTGGGCCGCAACTATCGGCAGCGGTGCCTCGCCGTGGCGCCCGTACATGGCCATCAGCAGGTCGGCGGCCTCGGTCTTGGTGGGCAAGCCGGTCGAGGGGCCGCCCCGCTGGATGTCGATGACCACCAGCGGCACCTCCAGGCTCACAGCCAGACCCACCGTCTCGGCCTTGAGCGCCATGCCCGGCCCCGATGTGGTGGTGACGCCGATGTGGCCCCCGTAGGCCGCGCCGAGGGCCGACCCCACCGCGGCGATCTCATCCTCGGCCTGCAGGGTGCGGACGCCGAAGTTCTTGTGCCGGGCCAGTTCGTGGAGGATGTCGCTGGCCGGGGTGATCGGGTAGGACCCCAGGAACAGCGGTATTCCGGCCTGCTGGGAGGCGGCGATGAGCCCCCACGACAGCGCGGTGTTGCCGTTGATGTTGGTGTAGGTGCCGGGCTCGAGCGCCGCGGGGGCGACCATCAGACGGCTCGCGCCCAGCTCGGCGGTCTCGCCGAAGGCGTGGCCCGCCGCGAAGGCGGCCTTGTTGGCCGCGATCACCGTGTCGCGTCCCGCGAACTTGCCGTCGATCCAGTCGGCGGTGGGCTTGGTGGGACGGGAGTACAGCCAAGACACCAGCCCCAGAGCGAAGAAGTTCTTGGAGCGCTCGGCTTCGCGGGGCTTGACCCCCAGGTCCTGGCAGGCCCGCTTGGTCAGGTCGGTCATGGGCGCGGTGACCAGCGTGTAGCCGTCCAGGCTGCCGTCTTCCAGGGGGTTGGACCGGTATCCGGCCTTGGCCAGGTTGCGCTGGTTGAACGCGTCGGCGTTGACGATGACGGTGCCACCGGGCTTCACCAGCACCAGATCGGAGCGCAGCGCGGCCGGGTTCATGGCCACCAGCACCGTGGGGGCGTCTCCGGGCGTGGTGATGTCGTGGTCCGAGATGTGGACCTGGAACGATGAGACGCCGGCCAGCGTGCCGGCCGGGGCCCTGATCTCCGCAGGGAACTCCGGCAGAGTGGCGAGATCGTTGCCGAACAGGGCGCTGGCCGACGTGAACCGGTCGCCGGTGAGCTGCATGCCGTCACCGGAATCGCCCGCGAAGCGAAGGACGATGCCGTCGGCTCGACGGACCTCGTTAGTCCGCTCCGCAGTGTCAGTCACAGATGCTCCTTTGCACCGGCTATGAGCCGGCGGATGTCTCGACCCGCGGTAGAAGCCCGCCGTATCCAGCCCGCCGGCGTCACCCTAGCCGGTATACCGTGTCCGGCCACGACTCGTGGCTGGTTCATTTGAAGGTTCCGGCCCGCTCGAAGTCAGGCCACCGCGATGGAGGCGTCGAGGTACACGTCTTGGATGGCGTTGAGCAGTTCGACGCCTTCGGCCATGGGTCGCTGGAAGGCCTTGCGGCCCGATATCAGCCCGGTGCCTCCGGCCCGCTTGTTGATCACCGCGGTGGTGACCGCCTCGGCCAGATCGCCGGCGCCCGAGGAGGCCCCGCCGCTGTTGATCAGGCCTACCCGGCCCATGTAGCAGTTGGCCACCTGGTACCGGCACAGATCGATGGGATGGTCGCTGGTGAGCTGGTCGTAGACCAGGTCGTGCGTCTTGCCGAAGCCGACGGCGCGGTAGCCGCCGTTGCTCTCGGGCAGCTTCTGTTTGATGATGTCGGCCTCGATGGTGACGCCCAGGTGGTTGGCCTGGCCGGTGAGGTCGGCGGCGGCGTGATAGTCGCTGCCGTCCACTTTGAACGCCGAGTTGCGCAGGTAGCACCACAGCACGGTGAACATGCCCAGCTCGTGGGCGGCCGCGAAGGCCTCGGAGACCTCGCCGATCTGGCGCCGCGAATCCTCGGAGCCGAAGTAGATGGTGGCTCCCACCCCGGCCGCGCCGAGATCCCAGGCCTGCTCGACCGAGCCGAACATCACCTGGTCGTAGGACTCCGGGTAGCTCAGCAGCTCATTGTGGTTGAGCTTGACGATGAACGGGATCCGGTGGGCGTAGCGGCGCGACGCCATCCCCAGCACACCGAAGGTGCTGGCCACCGCGTTGCAGCCTCCCTCGATGGCCAGCTCGACGATGCACAGCGGATCGAAGTAGACGGGGTTGGGCGCGAACGAGGCCGCGCCGGAGTGCTCTATGCCCTGATCGACAGGCAGGATCGACACGTAGCCGGTGCCGGCCAGCCGCCCGCTTCCGAACAGCGACTGGATGCTGCGCAGCACCTGGGGGGAGCGGTCGCTGGCCGCCAGGACGCGGTCCACGAAGTCGGGACCGGGCAGGGTAAGCGACTCCCGCTCGAAGGTCTTGCACTCGTGCTCGAGCAGTGACTCGGCGGCTTCGCCGAGCAGGCTGGGAATGTCCACGGGATGGCTCCTGATCGGTGGTGGGATGCGTGCGCCGGCAGACCGCCCGGAACCGCCCGCGCCCGCGTGCCGCCACGGTAGCGCCCCCGCTCAGCTCAACGCGCGGACCAGTTGGGACACGCTTCAGCCGCCTAGTCGAAGCGAACGATCTGTGCGCTACAGGCACTCGTGTTCTAGCCTGCTCAGCCAGCCTTCACCCACCAGCCGCGAGGAGACTGGCGTGAGATTCGACGCCCAAGTTCAGAACACGTACTGGGGTTCTTCCCATGTTGACGGCATCGGAGTCTTCGCCAAGACCGACCTGTCTCCCGGTGAGACGGCGGAGGTCTGTAGGTACAAGTTCTTCCGCTCGGCGACTCAGCACCCGCTACTCGCCGAGGAGGGTAACGCGCACTTGATCCTCCGCACCGAGATAGGTCAAAACAGCACACAAGGCGCTCATATCCCGACTGGTCACGCGTTGCTCTACAACCACTCCGATGAGCCCAACGCCAAGTTGGACTTCGATGAAGCGGACGGCGTCCTTGGGATCACGGCTACGAAGCCGATTCTCAAGAGCGACGAGATCCTCATCGACTACACCGCCACGCACCCGAGCCGTCAACGCGGTTTCTGAAGCCCGGCAGGACACTGCTGGGCACACGATCACTCTTGGAATAAGGAGACGATCATGCCCAAGCCCTTGAAGACGTGGGAGGAGCGCCCAGCAGCAGGACGCGTCCAGGGAGACTATGGCGAGCAGCCTTCGCCCGATGCCGTCTGGGGGGTGGCTGGCTTCGTGACCAACCACAGCTACCTGAGCACTCCCAGCAAGCTCCGGCAACAGTGGGCGCTTTCGGTGAACTGTGACAGGACCGAATAGCGGGCTGACAGCCCATTACTACGCCGTCACACCTAGTGCCAGAGCAAGCTGATCGGTGCGGCCCAGATTCTGTCGCTCTTGTCGCTACGGATGTTGCTGATGTGGGTGCCGGTGGTGAGCACCAGCCCCAGCTTGAATCTGTCTCCGACCTTGTCGGATAGCCACTCGATGTGCTTGATGTCGCCAGGCCGGTGCCGGTTGGCTGACTTGACTTCGATTGCAATGATCGCGCCGTCCTCGGTTTCGATCACGGCGTCGATCTCATGCGCGCCCTTGTGGGTGCGGAGGTGGCTCAGCGCATCCCGCATGTTCAGCGCCTCGAGCTCGGCGCGAAGCTGGTTGAGCGCGAATGTCTCGACGACCCGGCCGTAGAGGTCGCCGTTCAGCTTCAGGCGGGCCAGCGGCACATTTATCGCCGCGATCAGGAGTCCCGAGTCGCTGAACAGCATCTTGGGGGACTTGGCGAGATTGGGGATGTCCTCGCTGATGAACGCGGGCACTTCGACGGTGATGTCCATGTCGAGCAGGATGTGACGGTAGTCCCGGTGGGTTCCGGGATTCACTTGGGCGGCGTTGCGCAGGCTTCCGTCTTCTGGCGACCGTGCGGTGTGGAGGGCGGAGGCGACGAGGTACCTGCGGAAGTGGGAGGCTGAGCGCCGCTTTCCGAACAGGGGTAGGTCCCGCCGCAACAGCACGCTCAAGTAGTCGCGGCACCACGTCTGCGAGTGGGCCGCGGAACCCTCCGGTGCGCACTCGGGGAAGCCGCCGACTGCCGCCATGTCGAGGTATCCGAAGATGTCGGGAGTGTGCTCCGGTGAGGCTTCGGGCGGCGTCCCCGACAGCAGCCCCGCAACTGTCGGATCACGGCGCGGATCCGCAACCCGCAAGCTCCGCTCCCTCACAGTCATCGGGTTGAGCCGCACGGCCGCCGCCCGGCCGGTCAGCGCTTGGAACTCTGACCGGCTCCGCGGCTCGGCTGAGCCGGTCAGAATGAACCGCCCCGGCCTTCGGTCCCGGTCGACGCTGCGCTTGATTGCTCGCACCACCTCGGGGGCCAGCTGCCACTCGTCCACCAAGAGCGGCTCCTGAAACCGAGCGAGGGCGGCCTCGGGATCGTCTTGGAAGACGGTGCGGGTGGCCGCGTCGTCGAGAAAAGCGCACGACTCGGCCGCCTGCAGGGCCGTGGTGGTCTTGCCGACGCCTCTGGCGCCTGTCACCAGTACGACGGGATGGGTTCGATGAGCCTCCGAGAGCTGGGAGTCCACGAGGCGGGGAATGTACTCCACGAGCCTTAGTGTAACAGTGTTCGGAGTCTTAGTGTAGCAGTGTACAGAGCCTTAGCGTGGCAGGCCTTGGAGGCTTAGTGTAACAGTGTTCGGAGTCTTAGTGTAGCAGTGTACAGAGCCTTAGCGTGGCAGGCCTTGGAGTCTTAGTGTAGCAGTGTACAGAGCCTTAGCGTGGCAGGCCTTGGAGGCTTAGTGTAACAGTGTTCGGAGTCTTAGCATAGCAGTGTACAGAGTTTTAGCGTAGCAGTGTACAGAGTTTTAGCGTAGCAGTGTACAGAGCCTTAGCATGGCAGGCCTTGGAGGCTTCGGTGCCCAACGACCCCTTTCCCGCACAGCACGTAGAGCCCAATCAGTAGCGCAGGCGCGGGTCAGCTAAGAGCGCGGACCCGTTGGGACACGTCGGCTATCCGCGGATCGTGGGACTCGACCCATCGGAACAGCTCCCGGGCCCGGGGCGAACGGCCGGCCCGCTCGTAGAGGTCGGCCAACGCGTAGGCCCGACGCAGATGGTGGTCCCGGGGCCGCGACGGCAGCCGCCAGCCCTGCTCCAGCACCCGGATGGCCGCGGGAAGCTCCCCCCTGTCGGCCTTGGCGCCGGCCAGCACCAGGCGCCCCTCCGTAACCAGCTCGGCCGAGGGCGAAGCCTCGCCGAGCTCGCGCCACAGGGCCTCGACGTCGGCCCAGCGGCCCAGGGCACGATGGCAGTCGGCCAGCGCCGGGTGCTGCTCCACCGAGCCGCTCAGCTCGCGGAAGAACTCGAGCTCGGCCATGGCTGCCTCGAAGCGGCCCAACCGGTACAGCACCAGTCCGTAGAGCTCCCGGACGTCGGCGACCTCCGGTGCGTCCCGGGCCAGCCGGGTGAGCAGCGGAAGGGCCTCCTTGAACCGTTCGGCGCGGAAGGCCTTGGCCGCTGACTCGAAGCGCCGCACTGCGCTCCTGCCCCGTTCGGGGCCCAGAACGCGCGCCAACTCGGAGGCCGGATCGGGCGCGGGGTGCGGCACGGACGGCAGCGGGACGCGCCGGCGCGCCCTGCCCCGACGCGGTGCTGGCGTCGAGCGACTCGACGTGTCGCTCTTGCGCGGCATGAGCGGAGCCTACCTGTACCCCGAGTTGCCTCAGGACCGGCCGCCAAACTGGCAGCAGCAGACTCCCAAACCGGCGCCCACCACTGCCAAATCCACGGGGCATGGGCTCCAGGAATGCCAGAAGGCCCCAGCCTCATCGGCGGGGGCCTTCTGGTCGGCGAAATCCGGCGGCGTCCTACTCTCCCAGGGCGTCTCCACCCAAGTACCATCGGCGCTGGCGGGCTTAACTTCCGTGTTCGGAATGGGAACGGGTGTGACCCCGCCGCTATCGCCACCGAAACCTGTTGTCCCAAGAGCGAACCCTGAAGCAGGGGAACGCCTCTTGACGAACTCCATAGCGAGCACGAGCATCGAACGCTCGATGCGAAATTGAACCAAGCCCTCGGCCGATTAGTACCGGTCAGCTGAACACGTCACCGTGCGTACACTTCCGGCCTATCAACGTGGTGTTCTGCCACGGGCCTTACCCGGTTAACCCGGTGAGAGACCTCATCTCGGAACAGGCTTCCCGCTTAGATGCTTTCAGCGGTTATCCCTTCCGCAGGTCGCCAACCAGCCATGCTCCTGGCGGAACAACTGGCACACGAGAGCTGCGTCCGTCCCGGTCCTCTCGTACTAGGGACAGCTTTCCTCAAGTCTCTTTCGGCTGCAGAGGATAGGGACCGAACTGTCTCACGACGTTCTAAACCCAGCTCGCGTACCGCTTTAATGGGCGAACAGCCCAACCCTTGGGACCTGCTTCAGCCCCAGGATGCGATGAGCCGACATCGAGGTGCCAAACCTTCCCGTCGATATGGACTCTTGGGGAAGATGAGCCTGTTATCCCCGGCGTACCTTTTATCCGTTGAGCGACGGCGCTTCCACACGCAACCGCCGGATCACTATGCCCTGCTTTCGCACCTGCTCGACATGTACGTCTCGCAGTCAAGCTCCCTTGTGTCATTGCACTCAACGCCTGATGGCCGACCAGGCTGAGGGAACCTTTGGGCGCCTCCGTTACTCTTTAGGAGGCGACCGCCCCAGTCAAACTACCCATCTGGCACTGTACCTAATCCGGATTACGGATCTAGGTTAGATTCCCAGCATAGGGAGGGTGGTATTTCAAGGTTGACTCCACGAGAGCTAGCGCCCTCGCTTCCAAGTCTCCCACCTATCCTACACAACCTATACCAAAAACCAATACCAGACTATAGTAAAGGTGCACGGGGTCTTTCCGTCCTTCTGCAGCTAACGAGCATCTTTACTCGTACTTCAATTTCGCTGGGTCTATGGTTGAGACAGCAGGGAAGTCGTTACGCCATTCGTGCAGGTCGGAACTTACCCGACAAGGAATTTCGCTACCTTAGGACCGTTATAGTTACGGCCGCCGTTTACTGGGGCTTAGGTTCAAAGCTTCGCCCGAAGGCTAACCTTTCCCCGTAACCTTCCAGCACCGGGCAGGCGTCACAGCGTATACATCGCCTTGCGGCTTAGCACGCTGCTGTGTTTTTAGTAAACAGTCGCTTCCCTCTGGTCTGTGCCACTCCTTCGAGCTCGGGCCGCGAAGGGCCGTCACTCTATTGGAGTCGTCCTTCTCCCGAAGTTACGGACGCAATTTGCCGAGTTCCTTAACCATAGTTCTCCCAATCACCTTGGTATTCTCTACCTGTCCACCTGAGTTGGTTTGGGGTACGGGCACCGAGTGAGCTCGCTAGCGGCTTTTCTCGACAGCATAGGATCAGTGACTTCACCTATATCGGCTCGGCGTCGCGTCTCAGAGTGTTGTGAGGCCCGGACTTACCTGGTCCTCCTCCTACACGCTTACCCCAGGACAACCATCGCCTGGGTTCACCTACCTTACTGTGTCCCCGCATTGCTTGCAGCCGCGAAATGGGTCAATTCAACCTATTGCCCCTTCATGGGGCGCAAGGCATCCTCTTAGCAATCTCGCTTTTGCATGGACGCGCACTTGGTGGTACCGGAATATCAACCGGTTGTGCATCGACTACGCCTATCGGCCTCGCCTTAGCTCCCGACTTACCCTGGGAGGATTAGCCTTCCCCAGGAACCCTTGGACTTCCGGTGGAGGGGTTTCTCACCCCTCTCTCGCTACTCATACCTGCATTCGCACTCGACCACGGTCCACGACGGTTTACACCGGCGCTTCACTCCGAGATCGACGCTCCGCTACCACGCCTGTTATCACAGACATCCGCAGTTTCGGCTCTGTACTTAGCCCCGTTACATTATCCGCGCAGGACCACTTGACCAGTGAGCTGTTACGCACTCTTTAAAGGGTGGCTGCTTCTAAGCCAACCTCCTGGCTGTCTGGGCAATCCCACATCGTTTACCACTTAGTACAGGATTAGGGGCCTTAACTGGCGGTCTGGGCTGTTTCCCTTTCGTCCATCGAAGCTCATCCCCCGAGGACTCACTGCCGCACTCTGGAACCGTGGCATTCGGAGTTTGGTTGGGGTCAGTAACCTTGTGGGGCCCCTAGCCCATCCAGTGCTCTACCTCCACGGCTGAACATGCGACGCTGCACCTAAATACATTTCGCGGAGAACCAGCTATCACCGAGTTTGATTGGCCTTTCACCCCTAACCACAGGTCATCCCCTCCGTTTTCAACCGAAGTGGGTTCGCGCCTCCACGGGGTCTTACCCCCGCTTCACACTGCCCATGGCTAGATCACTCGGCTTCGGGTCTACAGCATGCGACTGAACGCCCTGTTCAGACTCGCTTTCGCTCCGGCTTCCCCTCACGGGTTAACCTCGCCACACACCGTAACTCGCAGGCTCATTCTTCAAAAGGCACGCCATCGTGACCGCCGAGGTCATCCGAAGATGGTTACGGCGACGACACTCTGACTGCTTGTAAACCAACGGTTTCAGGTACTATTTCACTCCCCTCCCGGGGTGCTTTTCACCTTTCCCTCACGGTACTAGTTCACTATCGGTCACTGACTTATACTTAGCCTTACGAGGTGGTCCTCGCAGATTCACGCCGGCTTTCCCGGATCCGGCGCTACTCGGGAGATCCGATCAGAGGACAGATGAGTTTCGTGTACGGGGCCGTTACCCTCTGTGGCTCGCCTTTCCAGAGCGATTCCACTACTCACTGTCTTTGTAACTCTGTGGGAGATCTGGCGTTCTCCCCATCGGTTCCCACAACCCCCAGATGGCAACGCCGCCAGGCTTTCCACCATCAGGGTTTAGGCTTTTCCCGTTTCGCTCGCCGCTACTCAGGGAGTCGCTGTTGCTTTTCTTTCCTCGGGTTACTTAGATGTTTCAGTTCACCCGGTTCCCTCTGGCCGTCCTATGTGTTCAGACGGCAGTGACACTCCATTACGAGTGCCGGGTTTCCCCATTCGGTCATCCGCGGATCGAAGCTTAGTAGGCAGCTCCCCGCGGCTTATCGCAGCCACTCACGACCTTCATCGGTAGTCAGTGCCAAGGCATCCACCGTTGGCTCTTAGTAGCTTGGGTTTCATATTTCTATTGCATCTTACGAAAGATGCTCGTGCTCGCTATGCAATTCTCAAGAGGCAGTCCATGGGCGTTGGAACGACCAGCGTTCCAGCGCGCCCTGGGGAGCAGTGCAGGCCGGCCGGCATCCTGCAGATGCCAACTGACCGCGCAACCGCTTCCTCAAAGCGGAAGAGACGGACCAGCGAGTGCCTTAACTGGGAGGCACTCAACTATCGACTGGCCTAATGGCCAGCCAATCGCTGAGATCGTGCTCCTTAGAAAGGAGGTGATCCAGCCGCACCTTCCGGTACGGCTACCTTGTTACGACTTCACCCCAATCGCCAACCCCACCTTCGGCAGCTCCTTCCCCGAGGGGTTAGGCCACTGACTTCGGGTGTTGCCGACTTTCGTGGTGTGACGGGCGGTGTGTACAAGGCCCGGGAACGTATTCACCCCGGCATTGCTGATCCGGGATTACTAGCGACTCCGACTTCATGGAGTCGAGTTGCAGACTCCAATCCGAACTGAGACCGGTTTTATGGGATTCGCTCAACCTCGCGGTATCGCAGCCCTTTGTACCGGCCATTGTAGCATGTTTGCAGCCCTGGGCATAAGGGGCATGATGACTTGACGTCGTCCCCACCTTCCTCCGAGTTGACCCCGGCAGTCTCCTACAAGTCCCCACCGTTACGTGCTGGCAATATAGGACAAGGGTTGCGCTCGTTGCGGGACTTAACCCAACATCTCACGACACGAGCTGACGACAGCCATGCACCACCTGCGCACGGCCCCGAAGGACACCATATCTCTATGGCTTTTCCGTGCATGTCAAACCCAGGTAAGGTTCTTCGCGTTGCCTCGAATTAAGCAACATGCTCCGCCGCTTGTGCGGGCCCCCGTCAATTCCTTTGAGTTTTAGCCTTGCGGCCGTACTCCCCAGGCGGGGCACTTAATGCGTTAGCTACGGCACGGAACCCGTTAAGGAGGTCCCACACCTAGTGCCCAACGTTTACGGCGTGGACTACCAGGGTATCTAATCCTGTTCGCTACCCACGCTTTCGCTCCTCAGCGTCAGTTCCGGCCCAGAGCACCGCCTTCGCTACTGGTGTTCCTCCTGATATCTGCGCATTTCACCGCTACACCAGGAATTCCATGCTCCTCTACCGGACTCTAGTCAGCGCAGTATCGGATGGCGTCTCCGGGTTGAGCCCTGAGTTTTCACATCCGACTTACGCAACCGCCTACGAGCTCTTTACGCCCAATAAATCCGGACAACGCTTGCCCCCTACGTGTTACCGCGGCTGCTGGCACGTAGTTGGCCGGGGCTTCTTCTGCAGGTACCGTCATTTTCGTCCCTGCTGAAAGGGGTTTACAACCCGAAGGCCGTCATCCCCCACGCGGCGTTGCTGCGTCAGGCTTTCGCCCATTGCGCAATATTCCCCACTGCTGCCTCCCGTAGGAGTCTGGGCCGTGTCTCAGTCCCAGTGTGGCTGATCGTCCTCTCAGACCAGCTACCCGTCAATGCCTTGGTGGGCCGTTACCCCAACCAACAAGCTGATAGGCCGCGAGGCCCTCCCGGAGCACCTGAGCATTTCCTCGGTTGGCCATGCGACCATCCGGGGGCATCCGGTATTAGCCAGGGTTTCCCCTGGTTGTCCCGGTCTCCGGGGCAGGTTCCTCACGTGTTACTCACCCGTTCGCCACTCGACAACGGCCCGAAGGCCGCTGCCTCGTTCGACTTGCATGTGTTAAGCACGCCGCCAGCGTTCGTCCTGAGCCAGGATCAAACTCTCCGTCGAGATCTCCGGCACCGGCCGAGGCCGGGCCTTCGATCGGGTTGCTCGGCTGCTCCCCGCCGAAGCGGGTGCGTGAGCAGCTCTGCGGTTCAGAGAGCCGGTCTCGCCGCTTGGGGCGGGAGACCTTGGCTCTCCCGGCGCCGAGGCGCCGGGCGGTCCGGCAGGTATGCCGGACCATGTCTTGACGGACATCGCCTCGAGCCACGCAGCCCGAGCCGACGCCCGCACTCGCTATGCGTCCGTCTCTTCCGTTTTCAAGAAGCAATCTGCATCTGCGCCGGTGGCGGACCCGGATTGAACCGGGCCAGCGGCGCCGAAGACACTGCAACCCCAGCCGCGCCCAGAGGGCCCCGCCAGGGGTGAGCCGTGACCCTAGCGCCAGCACCCGGTCCAAGCAACCTTGCTCACCAACGGATTTTGGGATCGTCAAAGTAAAGGGCCAATGCCTCGCCAAGTCCGGCCAGAGCAGGCTCCACGGACTCGCCCCGGCTCGCGACGACGGATCTAGAACCGCCCGAACTCTTCGTTGCTCAGCCCAGCCTGCCGCAGGACGCTCTTGATCGTGCCCGTCTGCAACTCGCGCTGCCGAGGCACGATCACAACGCGTGAATGCGTGCCCTCGCGCCTGACGAACTTCACATGACTGCCTCGCTGGCCCGTGGGTGCGAAGCCGGCCGCCCGCAGCCTGCTCGCCACCTCTCGGTATGGGAGCGCCACCCCTTGGAACGCGAACGGCTCGCGAACGGCTCAAGTAGCGCCGACGACGGCGCGAACGCGGTGAATCTCTGGGGGCGGTGTGGCCATGGGGTGCTCGAAATAGAGGGCCAGCGCCTCGCTGAGGTTGGCAAGCGCCAGGTCGAGCGTCTCGCCCTGGCTCGCGACGTCAACCTCAAGGGCCTGGGCGACCCACCATTCGCCCTCCTGCCATACGCTGGCCGAGAACTCCCGCTCGCTGCTCATCGACTACCTCCCAACTGCGCGCAGCCGTGTGACGGTGGAGCAGATCATAGCGCCCTCCGGTCGGGACTCTGTTCGCCGGCACTGCCTGCGGGCTGAGCAGAGAGTGCCGGCCGGGACGCTCAGTCGACGACGAGGAGGTGTCGCTGGCGGCGGCCTCGCTGCATGAGCGCGTAGCGGCCGTCCACCAGGTCGAACCCTTCGGTCGCCGACTCCACCCGGCGGCCGTTGACGCGGATGCCGCCCCCCGCGATGGTGCGGCGGGCGTCGGAGCGCGATGCGCACACCCCGGACGCGAGCAGCGCGTCGACCACCGGCTCGTCGCGACCGATGGCCGAGCCGCCCACCACCGTCTCGGGCACGATGCCCCGCACCGCCTCCAGCCGGTCAGCCGACAGCACCGGCGCCCCGAACAGCACGTCGGCCGCGAGACGGGCCTGCTCGGTGGCGGCGGTGCCGTGCACGAGGGTGCAGACCGCGTCCGCGAGGGCGTTCTGGGCCCGGCGTTCGTGCGGAGCCGCGCCGTGCGCCGACATGATCTCTCCCACTTCGGCCACCCGGAGCATGGTGAGATGCAGGAGCAGCCGCTCGACGTCGCGGTCGTCGGTGTTGACGAAGTACTGGTGGAACTCGTAGGGCAGTGTGCGGCCGGGGTCGAGCCATACGGCGCCCTCCGCCGTCTTGCCGAACTTCTGGCCGTCGGCCCGGGTCATCAGGGGCCAGGTGAGCCCGTGGACCGTCGCCCCGCTGCGGCGCCGGACGAGGTCGATGCCCGCGGTGATGTTGCCCCACTGATCGGAGCCGCCCACCTGCAGGCGGCAGTCGAGGTGCTCGAACTGCCACCAGTAGTCGAAGGCCTGCAGCAGCATGTAGCTGAACTCGGTGAAGGAGATCCCCTGATCGCTCGCCATGCGGCTGCGCACCGAGTCCTTGGCCACCATCTGGTTGACGGTGGCGTGCTTGCCCACATCGCGCAGGAACTCGAGCAGGGTGACGCCGGCGGTCCAGTCGTGGTTGTTCACCAGGCGGGCCGCGTTGGCGCCATCGAAGTCGAACAGCGTCTCGATCTGGGCCCGGATGCCGGCGATGTTCGCCTCCAGGGTGGCCGCGTCGAGCAGGCTGCGCTCGTCGGAGCGTCCGCTGGGGTCACCGACCATCCCGGTGGCGCCGCCCACGAGCGCCAGCGGGCGGTGGCCGGCCTGCTGGAACCGGCGCAGCACCAGCACCGCGACGAGGTGGCCGACGTGCAGGCTGTCGGCGGTGGGATCGATGCCGCAGTACAGGGTGGCAGGACCCGACGCGAGCAATTCCCGCAGCCCGGCCTCGTCGGTGTGGTCGTGGACCAGCCCGCGGGCCCGCAGGTCGTCGAGCAAGTCAACCATGCGCTCGGCCTTGCCCAGGAGCCTCCGCGAATCGGGCGTCCTCATTCATCTTGGACTCGACGGTCACCCAACCCGGCTATGACCCTGTCCGTCAGGGTGGGCGGCTGGCGCAGGATCTCTCCGACGGCCTCGTGCACCTCGCGCATGGCAGCATTGTCGGAGGCCTCGGCGGCCGCCCGCTCTTGTGCGATGAGCTCGTCCAGGTAGCCGGAACCCTCCACCGCTCGCCAGAACAGATCGGCGAGAGAGACCGCCGCGCAGCCGATGGCCCGGGTCGGTGCCGCCAACCAGCGGCGCAGCTCCCCCAGCTCCCGGCGTACCTGCCATTCAGCGTCGGGGATGTACTGATACAGGATGAAGGGAGGCTCGCCGCCTGTCTTGAAGTGGGCTGCGATGCGTTCGCCGATTCCCGCCGTCTCCTCACGCAGCGGCACGGGTGGCCTCCGCCAGTCCTGCCACCCGCCAGTCGACCCTCACCGCGGAGCCGGCACGCGAGAGTTGCAGGACGCCGAGCCGGGCCGACTGATTGAACAGCGCCTCGACTGCGGCGGCGTCGAGCAGCCAGCGCCGCCAGACGCTGCCGGTTGCGAGGGCCCGCGACGAGGCGCCCTGCTCGTGCTCGCGCCAGGCCACGTAGGCGAACCCCCGTGGGGTCATCGCCGGTTGGGCGAACTCCTTGCGGTGGCATCTCGGCGCGCCGGTGAGTATCCCGAAGTCGCGAAGCGCGGCCGGCAGGCCCTGAGCGACGCGGGTGCGAACGCTGTCGCTCCAGGCGGGAGTCTGGCCCGAGTCGGCGAGCTCTTGGAGCCAAACCAGCACATCATCGACACCGATCGCGAGACGGCCCCGCTGCCACCAGTCCCACAGGGGTGCCTCGACGAACCCTGCGAGCAGGCCGTCGTCACGCGACGCTTCGTAGTAGCAGGCCTCCCGGAACGCCCGATGATCGTGCAGCAGCCCCTTGAGCGCCGCGATGACGTGCGGGCCGGGGTCGGCGAAGCGCCGCTGGATCACCCGGTAGAGCAGATCGTCCAACCGCGACCGGGACCTCTTGCCCAGCGGGTTCTCGGCCGAGAGCCTCTCCAGATTGGCCCGCGGCCCGAGCTCCAGGTCCCACAGCTCCACCACCCGGCGGGTGTCCTCGAGGACGGCGCCGCCCTTGAGCAGCCGGGAGGTGTAGCTGGTGGCGGAACTCTGGCCCATGACGTCATCCTGCCAGATCGAAGTACGGCGCCTTGAACACGTCGCCGAGTCCCGTGTAGGCCGCAGCGAGGCGGCGCGCGATACACGCCAGCGTGGCGTCGTCATCAAGATCCGAACGGTTCAGCTGTCCCAGGCGCAGCCCGTCGGCCAGCACCTGGCCGGCCTCGGACTCGCCGGCCTGCTCGCGCAGGCTCGCCTCGCCGGTGGAGATGTCCCATCGCGCCAGTTCGTCGAACAGCGGATCGGCGGGTGACGCGGTCTTCTGCTCCGAGAGCCACGCCGAGGCCCACCGGCGAAACGGCAGCCCGTCGGAGAACAGGTGCAACGCGCTGCTGCGACCCGCCAGAGCATCCTCATGGCGACGGCGGGCCGACAGCATGTCGAGCTCCAGCCCCGCTGAGCGCGCGGTGCGTGGAAACGCCCGATTCAACACGAAGGAACCCGCCCGGTCGAGGCCGTGGCAACTCCACCAGCCCCTCAGATCGGCCTCGCCCAAGCGTGCCACTGCGAGCACCATCCGCACTTCTGCGGCCACTGCGGTCTTCGTCACGTCACTCCTCTCGTCCCCGCCGCAGGGCGGCGCCGTGCCCAGCGCCCGGCCTCGATGCGCTCCGACGCGGCGACAGGTGGGGCTCGCGCGGACTACGAGCCCGGGCCTTGGGCCACAGTAGCGCGGCGGTGTCTTCAGAGGATCAGTGCCGTCGAAACCAACCGCTGCTGCACGGGGTCCACGGCGAGCGACAGGCCCTCCAGGGTGTATGCGCCGAGCAGCACCGGGCCATCGTCGGCTCCGAAGACCACCAGCGTGACCTCCGTCTCGCCGTTGATCGACGCCCGGGCCTCTCCGTACGCTCCGTCAATCCGGCGCCCGTCGGCGAGCACGAAGCTGCGCCTTCCCCTGGGTGTCACGCCCAGTTCGCGTAGCAGACGACCGGGAAGGGTCGTGTAGGCCGCGCCGGTGTCGACCGTCGCTTCGAGGTCGAGCGACCGACGGCCGTCCATGGTCTCGATCCGTAGGGGCCATGTGAACATTCCCACTGCCTGCTCCTCCGCTGAGCCTCGTTTCGAGCCAGTCTAGGCTGATTTTCATGATATTACACCTATCTCGCGCCGTGGGTGGCGCCGTTTCAAGCACGATGCGGAGCACAATGACAGGCGTGCGACGCGCCGCCACAGTGCTTGCCATCTCGGTGCTCGCCGCGTCCGTGCTTGCGACGGGGTGCTCGGTCGCGCAGCGCGACATTACCTTCGACGTGACCGTGCTGGCCACGGCGCAGTCGTCGCGCGTCTATGACCGCAACGGAACGCTCATCACCGAGCTGCGCGGCGAGCAGCGCCGCACCGACGTGACCCATCTGGAGCTCGTCCCGGAGGTCGTCCGCAACGCGGTCGTGGCCATCGAGGACGAGCGCTTCTATGAGCACGACGGAGTGGACCTCAAGGCCATCCTGCGGGCGGCCCGCTCGAACGTGGCCGCGGGCGGGATCAGCCAGGGCGGCTCCACCATCACCCAGCAATACGTCGGCAACGTGTTCCTCGACCGCTCCGAGCAGACCGCGACGCGCAAGATCGAGGAGTTCTTCATGGCCCGGCGCTTCGAGCAGTTCTTCACCAAGGACTTCATCCTGCTGCGCTACCTGAACTGGGTGTACTTCGGCAACGGCGCCTACGGGATCGAGGCCGCCTCCCGCCAGTACTTCGGCGCGCCGGCCTGCGAGCTCACAAGGACCGCGGCCGAGCGGGGCCAGGGTGCGTGCCTGAAGGTGAGCGAGCTCACGGTGGCGCAGGCCGCCCTGCTGGCCGGGCTGATACAGCGGCCCAGCGCCTTCGACCCCTACCGCAACCCGCAGGACGCCCGGCGCCGCCGGAACCTGGTGCTGGAGAGGATGCTGGCCAACGAGTTCATTACCGCCCTCGAGTACGAGCAGGCCCTGGACCAGCCGATCGTGCTCATAGAGGACGTCCCGATTCTCGAGGAGCGCTACCGGGCCGCGCACTTCGTCGAGGACGTCAAGCAGTGGTTCCTCGACAACTCAGCCTTCGGGCCGACCCGCGAGTACCGCACCCAGCTCCTGTTCGAGGGCGGCCTCGCCATCCACACCACCATCGACCTCGAGTTGCAGGCCAAGGCGGAGGCCGCGGTCGAGGCCATACTGCCCGACAACGGGATCAATCCCGACGCCGCGGCGACCGTCCTGGGCGTGGGCGGCGCCGAAGACGGCCACATCCTGGCCATGGTCGGCGGCCGCGACTTCTTCGGCGACGACGAGGACGCCAAGTTCAACCTGGCCAGCGGCAAGGGCCGCCAGGCCGGTTCGGCCATGAAGCCGATCGCGCTGGCCACCGCCCTCACCCGCGGCTACACGGTGACCGAGTCCTACGACGCGCCCGACGAGCTGGAGATCGACCGGCCCGACGTGTGCGGGCCCGTGTGGACCATCAGGGGCGGGCTCGGCTCGGAGCCCGAGGCACCGGTGGAGTCGAACCTGGTGCAGGCCATGCGGCGCTCGATCAACACGGTGTACGCCCAGCTCATGGTGGACGTCCGCCCGGCCAACTTCGTGACCATGGCCGAGCGGCTCGGCCTCGAGCCGGGGCGCATTGCACCGGTGTGCGCCGGGGTGCTGGGCACCGAGGACGTCAACACCGTCGAGCTGGCCACGATGTTCTCCACCTTTGCCCGCTCGGGGCGGCGCGCCGACCCGGTGATGGTGACCAGCGTCATCCAGCTCGACGGCACCGCGCTGTATCGGCACGTCGACGATGTGGTGCCCGTGCTCGATCCGTCTATCGCCAACCAGATCACCTGGGTCCTTCAGGGCGTCGTCACCGAGGGGACCGGACGCATGGCGGCCATCGACCGGCCGGCCGCGGGCAAGACCGGCACCGCCCAGAACTACGCCGACGCGACCTTCGTCGGATACACCCCCCAGCGGGCCACGGCAGTTTGGGTCGGATATCCCGACGCGCAGATCCCGATGGAGCCGCCCACCACCGACATCAGGGTGACGGGAGGCACCTACCCAGCCCAGATCTGGAGGGAGATCATGATCGCGGCCCACCGGGGCATCGATGCCGCCGGCCTTCCCGCTCCCCCGCCCAGCGCACCCCCGTCGTCCACGCAGCCGCCCAGGCTCGACTCGGTCGAGATCCCCGACCTGGTGGGCCGCACGTGGGACGCGGAGCAGCTCGCGGCCGAGCTGGGGGATCTGACGCTCGCAGTGACGGCAGTGGAGGTCGAGTCGGTGGAGTTCGCGGAGGGAACGATCATGGGACAGGCGCCGGCAGCCGGATCGCTTCAAAGGGGCGGGATCACCGTCACTGTGGAGGTGGCCGTGGCGCCGGATCTGCCCTCGGTACTCGTCATGCCCGAGGTGGTGGGCCTGAGCGAGGCCGAGGCCCGCCAGGTGCTGGCCCCAGCCGGGCTAGGGGTAGAGGTGTACATCGAGCCCTTCTTCGATGAGGGGGCGGAGCGGTTCGGCGGCGAGCCCGGCGCAGTGTGGCGCCAGGCTCCTGCGGCCGGATCGACTGTCGAGCCGGGCGGGTTCGCCGAGATATGGGTGAACCCCGACCAGTGACCGCCGAGGGGTCAGACCCCCAACATCGGGCCGAGCCGGGAGGCGGGGCGCCCGGGAGCGCGGGCGGCCGGCGGTTGCGGCGGGTGGGCCGATGGCTGGGCGGGCTGTTCGTGGCCGGCAGCTTCGTCTTCTGGGCGTGGGCCTTCTCGCCGTGGGCCCGCAGCGAGAACCCGGGCCGCCTCGACGATCGGACGTTCGTCCGATGGGCCGACCAGCGCTGCGCCCGGACCCACACGGCCATCGACGCCCTGCCGACGGCCCGTCAGGCAGGCTCGCGGGCAGAGTGGGCCGACCAAGTGGATCGGGGCACCGACGACGTGGAGACGCTCGTGGCCGATCTGCGCCTGCGGGTCGAAGCCTCGCTGTCGGTGTCCACCGAAGGCGACGGACCGTCAGACGCGTTCCTGGCAAGCGCCTGGCTCGATGACTGGGACCTCTACGCCTCGGACCGCCGCAGCCACTCGGCCCGGCTGCGGTCCGCCGACGACGACACGCCCGACCGTGAGCTGCGCTTCCTGCTCGTCGACATGACCGAGGGCAGCACCTACACCGAGCGCATGGACGGCTTCGCCCGCCTCAACGACATGGACAACTGCCAAATCCCCGGCGACGTCTAGAGGCCGAGCGGATGGCGTCAATTCATGAGGACCTTGAAAGGCGCTGAGCGAGGCCCGAGCGGCCCGTGAGCGCTGCGAACAAGAGCGGGCAACAGGCGCGCCGCCATCAGCGGCGGGAGATGTCGGGTGTGCCTTCGATGTAGCACCGCCAGGGGAGGTCGGCTCCGTTGGTCAGGCCGATCCTGGTGGTGACGGCAGGGACGGTCGGGGGCGGGTGGCCGACGTCGACGATGGTCACGCCCCGGTCGCCGGTGACCAGATCAGCTCCGTCGAGGGCTCCGTCGATGCCGAGCGCCTGCGTGAGCTTGGCCGGGCCGCTGCACAGGTCGCGCTCGGTGCGGGCGGCCTGGCCCCGGGCCGTGTACATGGCCTCCAGGCCCTCCAGCGGTGTCAGCGCCCGCAGCAAGACTGCGGCGGCCACCCCATCGGTCTCGGCCACTACGTTGGCGCACCAGTGCATGCCGTAGGTGAGGTACACGTAGAGATGGCCCGGGGGGCCGAACATGGTGGCGTTGCGCTTGGTCGGCCCCCGGAAGCCGTGGCTGCCGGGGTCGTCGGCGCCCCGGTAGGCCTCTACTTCGACGATTCGGCCGGCGCGGCCATCCGGTGCCACCAGCACCTTGTTGAGCAGGTCCGGCGCGACCTCGAGCGCGCTGCGGGCGAAGAAACCCCGCTCGAGAGGCCTCCTGGTCACTCCAGGCGGGAGGCGTCGGACTCGACCCGCTGCCGGAACCGCTGCATCTGGGCGGCCACGGCCTCTGGGCCGCCCGCTCCGGGCGTGTTGCGTCGGGCTGCTGAGGCGCCCGGCTTCAGCAGCCCGGCAGCGTCGGGGCCGAGGCGGGGGTCGGCGGCCACCAGATCGGCCAGTGGCCCCTCACCCGCCAGTGAGCGCCTCACTAGATCGCCGACGGCGGCGTGCGCCTGGCGGAAGGGTGTGCCGGAGGCCACCAGCCACTCGGCCAAGTCGGTGGCCGCCGCGTGGGGCGACGACGCGGCCGCGGCCATCTCGTCGGTGTCGAACCGGGCGGTGGCTATCAGGCCGTCGAGGGCGACCAGCGTCAGCATGACGGTGTCGACCGCGTCGAACAGCGGCTCCTTATCCTCCTGGAGGTCCTTGGCGTAGGCCAGCGGAAGCCCCTTGAGGGTGGCCAGCAAGCCGGTCAGATGGCCGATGAGGCGCCCGGCCTTGGCCCGGGCCAGCTCCGCGACATCGGGGTTCTTCTTCTGGGGCAGCATCGACGAGCCGGTGGCGAAGGCGTCGTCGAGCTCCACGAAGCCGAACTCCGACGACGCCCACAGCACCAGCTCCTCGCCCAGCCGGCTCAGATGAACGCCCAGCACCGCCAGCGCATAGAGGGCGTCGGCCACGAAGTCGCGGTCGGCCACCGCGTCGAGGCTGTTGTCGAACACCGCGGCGAAGCCCAGCTCGGCTGCGGTCCGCCCGGGGTCCAGCGGCAGCGACGACCCGGCCAGCGCGCCCGCCCCCAGAGGCGACACGTCGGCCCGGCCGCGGGCCTCGGCCAGCCTGTCGACATCGCGGGCCAGGGCCCAGCCGTGGGCCAGCAGATGATGGGCCAGCAGCACCGGCTGGGCCTGCTGGAGATGGGTGTAGCCGGGCAGCAGCGCCCCTCCGGCGTCGGTAGCCCGCCCCAGCAGCGTCCGCTGCAAGCCCAGCACCGCCCGGGCGACATCGTCAAGAGCGCCGCGGGTCCACAGCCGCAGGTCGGCGGCCACCTGGTCGTTGCGGCTGCGGCCGGTGTGGAGCTTGGCCCCGGCCGGGGTGATCTCGGTGACCCGCCGCTCCACCGCGGTGTGGATGTCCTCATCGCCGGGCGCGGCCACGAAGCGGCCCTCGGACATCTCAGTCTCCACCTCGTCGAGCGCGGCACAGACGGCGTCCCGCTCGGCCTCGCTGATCAGGCCCACCGCGGCCAGCATGGCCGCGTGGGCGCGCGATCCGGCGATGTCCTCGCGGAACATCCTGCGGTCGAACCTGAAGCTGTCGTTGAGGTTGCGGAGCGCCGCCGCAGGGTCGCCCTCGAAACGCCCGTGCCACAGCGTCCCGCCCCCACCCACGGCCGACCCTCCCGACCGGGCCCAGACCGCGCCGGAGTCGCCGGCCCCGGACAGCGCTGAGTCGTCCACGGCTAGCCCCCTCTCTCGGCTTGCTTGCGGGCCAGATTGCGCAGCCGCAGAGCGTGCAGCGCGATGAACCCCGTGGCGTTGGCCTGGTCGTAGGCGCCCCCGTCCTCCTCGAAGGTGACCACCCTGTAGTCGAAGAGCGAGTCGTCGGAGCGGCGCCCGGCGACATCGACGTTGCCCTTGTAGAGCCGCACCCGAACCTCGCCGTTGACACGGCTCTGGCTGTGGTCGACAGCCGTCTGAAGCATCTCGCGCTCCGGGCTCCACCAGTAGCCGTTGTAGATCAGCTCCGCGTACCGGGGCATGAGCTCGTCCTTGAGGTGGGCCACCTCCCGGTCGAGGGTGATCGACTCGATGGCCCGGTGGGCCCGCAGCATGATCGTGCCGCCCGGCGTCTCGTACGCGCCCCTGCTCTTCATGCCCACGTAGCGGTTCTCCACGATGTCGATACGCCCGACGCCGTTGGCGGCGCCCAGCGAGTTGAGGGTGGCCAGCACCTGGCCGGGGGTCATGGGCCGGCCGTCGACGGCCACGATGTCGCCGCCCGCGAAGGTGAGATCCACGTAGGTGGCCTCGTTGGGGGCGAGCTGGGGGCTCACCGACCAGAGCCACATCTCCGCGGGGGGCTCGTTCCAGGGATCCTCCAGCGGGCCGCCCTCATATGAGATGTGCAGCAGGTTGGCGTCCATCGAGAAGGGCGTCTCGGTGCCCCGCTTGCGCTCTATTCCGATGCCGTGGCGGGCCGCGTAGGCCATGAGCGACTCCCGCGAGCCCAGATCCCACTCCCGCCAGGGCGCGATCACCCGAATGTCGGGCTTGAGCGCGTAGGCGCCGAGCTCGAAGCGGACCTGGTCGTTGCCCTTGCCGGTGGCGCCGTGGCTGATGGCGTCGGCCCCGGTCACCGTGGCGATCTCCACCAGGCGCTTGGCGATCAGGGGCCGGGCGATGGATGAGCCGAGCAGATACTCGCCCTCGTAGACGGCGTTGGCCCTGAACATGGGGAACACGAAATCGCGGGCGAACTCCTCGCGCAGGTCATCAATGAAGACGTCTTCGGGCGCGACGCCCATAGCCAGAGCCTTGGCCCGGGCCGGCTCCAGCTCGTCGTCCTGGCCGATGTCGGCGGTGAACGTCACCACCGTGCAGCCGTAGGTCTCCCGCAGCCAGTGCAGGATTATGGATGTGTCCAGCCCGCCCGAGTAGGCCAGCACCACCTTGGAGGCGGGCGCTACGCCGGCCGGCGCTGCATGCGCTGTGCTCATTGGATCCTCTCCCAACCTCGTCTTGTGATTACCGGCCCAGAGGCCGAGCGGATGGGCCGCAGCTTACGAGCATCCCTGGCGAGGCCTGAGCGGGGCCGTGGCCCGAGCGGCCCATGAGCGCAGCGAACAAGAGCGGGAACACGACGCTGCACCGCGAGGCGGTGTCACCTGTCGGCCGGGCCCATGAAGCCGGCCAGGTCCCGCAGTCGGTCGGCCAGCTCCGAGCCCGGTGTCCCCTCTTCGGCCACCACGATCAACGAGTCGTCGCCGGCCACGGTGCCGAGCACCTCGGGAAGCCCGGCCCGGTCGAGGGCGGATGCCACCACGTGGGCCGAGCCGGGCGGCGTGCGCACCACCGCGAGGTTGCCCGACGAGCCGACGTCGGCCACCCAGTCGCCCATGACCCTGCGAAGGTGCTCCTCCGGCGCGATGCGGTCCACCGGGTGCTCCGGGATGGCGTACGCGGTGTTGCCCCCCGGCACCCGCACCTTCACCGCGCCCAGGCCGTCGAGATCGCGCGACACCGTGGCCCGGGTCGCGGTCACGCCGGAGGCCGAAAGCAGGTCGACGAGCTGTTGCTGGCTGGCCACGGTGTGCTCGGCTAGGAGCCGGACGATGAGGTGCTGGCGGCTGGTCTTGCTCATGGCTGGACTCACCTGTCCTGTTCCATGAGCCACCACAGCAGGCCCCTGGCCGCGTGCATCCGGTTGGCGGCCTGCAGCCACACGCGGCTTCGGGGCCCGTCGATGACCGCAGCCGCGACCTCCTCGCCCCGGTGGGCGGGAAGGCAGTGCATGAAGACCGCGTCGGGTGCGGCCCGGGTCATCAGCTCCTGGTTGACCGTGAAGCCGGCGAAGTCCCCGCGGCGCTCGCCGGCCTCCTGCTCCTGTCCCATCGAGGTCCAGACGTCGGTGTAGACCACATTGGCGCCCCGCACCGCCTCGGCCGGCTTGTGAACCTGGACCGGCTCGCAGCCGCAGCGGCGCATCCGCCGCAGGGCAGACTCGGAGAACTCGTAGCCGGGCGGGCTGGCGATCCGCATCGCCATACCCGAGAATCCGGCCGCGTACACGAGCGAGCGGGCCACATTGTTGGCATCGCCGATGTAGGCCAGCACCCGGCCCTCGAGATGACCCAGCTCGGCCCGCACCGTGAGCAGGTCCGCCACAGCCTGCAGGGGATGGGACACGTCGCTGAGGAGGTTCACGATCGGGACCCCGTCGACCGCAGCCATCCGCTCCACGGTGCTGTGGGCGAACACCCGGGCCCCGATCACCGAGTTGTAGCAGGCCAGCGTGCGGGTCACGTCCTCGACGCTCTCGCGCTCGCCCAGGCCGACTTCCGCGCCGGTGATGTACAGCGGGTGTCCTCCGAGTTGCACTACGGCCATCTCGGTGGAGCCGCGGGTGCGGGCCGAGGGCTTCTCGAACAGCAGGGCCGCGCCCCTGCCCGCCAGCACCTGGGGCGGATTCGGATCGGTCGCCAGGTTCAGGATCCGGGCGAGCTCGCTGGGCTCCAAGTCGTCGACATCTAGGAAGTGGCGCATCTCAACTCCTTTGTTGCATGGGGATCGACTGGTGTCCGGGGTGGTTCTGGATGAAGATTGTCGGGGGGCCGGCTCTGCTGATCAGCGCTGCGCCAGCACGCCGGCCAGGATGGAGCACCCGGCCGCTAGCTGCTCGGTGGAGACCACGAACGGCGGCGCGAACCGCAGGGCTGTCGGCGTTACGCCGTTCACGACCAGCCCTTGCTCAAGGCAGGCCGAGGCGATGTCCTTGGCTGAGCGACCCGCTCTGGCATCGTCTGACAGCTCCGCGGCGAGAAGCAGGCCCCGGCCCCGCACGCTGTCCACGCCGTCGACCCCGACCAGCAAGTCCCGCAGCACCGCGCCGAGACGCTCGGCCACTGCGGGCGCGTCCATGGCCTGCAGCTCCCTGAGCACGGCCCGGACCGCGGCGAGGGCCAGGGGCTGGCCCGCGAAGGTCGAGCCGTGGTCGCCGGGGCCGAAGGCGGCCGCGACGTCGGGCCGGGCCCACACCGCTCCCACCGGCACGCCGTTGCCGAGCGCCTTGGCCATGGTGACGATGTCGGGCTGCACACCGGCGTGCTGGTAGCCGAACCACAGTCCGGTGCGGGCCAGGCCGGTCTGGATCTCGTCCAACACCAGCAGAATGCCGCGCTCGTCGCACACCTCGCGCACTGCCTGCAGGTAGCCGTCACCAGCCGGAACCACGCCGCCCTCACCCTGCACCGACTCCAACAGCACCGCTCCGACGGTGGGATCTATCGCGGCCGCGAGGGCGTCGATGTCGTCGAAGGGCACATGGCGGAATCCCTCCGGCAAGGGCTGGAACGGCTCGTGCTTTTCGGGTTGCCCAGTGGCCGCCAGCGCGGCCAGCGTGCGGCCGTGGAACGACCCGTAGGCGCTCACCACTGCGTGGCGTCCCCGCCCGTGGTGCTTGCGAGCAAGCTTGAGGGCGGCCTCGACCGCCTCCGCGCCGGAGTTCTGGAACAGGATCCGACCGGGCTCGGCGTCACCGCCGGGACCGGACCGGATCAGCCGGTCGAGCGTCTCCACCACGTCGGCGGTCGGCTCGTTGGCGAACAGGTTGGAGGTGTGTATCAACGTCGACGCCTGGGCCGCGACGGCCTCGGTCACCGCGGGATGGGCATGGCCCAGCCCGGTGACGGCCAGCCCGCACAGGAAGTCGAGGTAGCGGCGGCCGTGGTCGTCCCACAACTCGGCGCCGTCGCCCCGCACGAACATCACCGGCGGAGTCCCGTAGTTGTTCATGAGCGCAGCTCTGCTCACGGCTGACCCTCCCCTGTCTCGTTGTGTTGCTCGCCGGCAGCCCCGCCGTTCGTTACCATCGTGCCGATTCCCGCGTCGGTGAACAGCTCGAGCAGCACCGCATGGGGGATGCGGCCGTCGAGCATGTGGGCCGATCCCGCGCCCTGCTGCACCGCGTCGACGCAGGCCCGGGCCTTGGGGATCATCCCACCGCTGACGGCGCCGGAGGCAATCATGGCCTCGACCTCCTCTACGGTGGCCCGGCTCACCAGCGACGACACCTCCGGCGGATCCGCCAACAGGCCGGGCACATCGGTGAGGTACACGGCCTTGGCCGCGCCGAGCGCGCCGGCGAGGGCCGCGGCCATGGTGTCGGCGTTGATGTTGTAGGCCTGGCCCTGGGGGTCGGCGCCGATCGACGACACGACGGGGATGATCTCGGTGGTCACGAGACGCTCGATGAGACGGGGATCAACCGCAGCGACGTCTCCGACGAAGCCCAGCTCGGGATCCCGGGGCACTGCGGTGACGAGGCGGCCGTCCTCGCCTGAGAGTCCCAGGGCCACGCCCCCGTTGGCATTGATGGCGTTGACGATGTCCCGGCCGACCTTGCCCACCAACACCATCCGGGCCACTTCGAGGGTCTCGGCGTCGGTTACCCGCAGGCCGTCGCGGAATTCGCTCTGCTTGCCGAGCCGGGCTAGATGCTCGCCTATCTGGGGAGCGCCGCCGTGGACCACCACCGGATGCAGCCCGACGGAGCGCACCAGCACTATGTCGCGGGCGAACGAGGCGGCCGTGGCGGGGTCCGTCATGGCGTTGCCGCCGTACTTCACGACCACCACCGCGCCCCGGAAGCGCCTGATGTAGGGCAGCGCCTCCACCAGCGCCCGGGCCCGCCGATCGGGCTCGAAAGCGTGCACTTCGTCGCTCGGGTTGTGAGCGTGCGTCGTCTCCGGGCTCATGTCCTGTACCCCGCGTTTATGTCGATGTAGCCGTGGGTCAGGTCGCAGGTCCAGATCGTGGCCTCGCCGTCGCCCACCCCCACGTCCATCCGAAGCTCGACGTTGTCGCCCAGCAGATGCTCGGTGGCCCTCTCCTCGCGGTAGCCGGGGCAGGGCACGCCACCCTCTGCGCACCGCTCGTCGCCGATCCAGATGGAGAGCCGGTCCCGGTCGGCCCGTTGGCCGGCCTTGCCCACTGCGGCCACGATCCGACCCCAGTTGGCATCGGAGGCGGCCAGAGCGGTCTTCACCAGGGGCGAGTCGGCCACGGCCCGGGCGATGGCCTGCGCCGCGGCGTCGTCGGTCGCGCCGGTGACGGTGACGGTGACGAACTTGGTGGCGCCCTCGCCGTCGCGCACGATCTGGTGAGCCAGATCCAGCGTCACTGCGTCCAGTGCGTCCCGGAAGGCCGCCATGTGCAGAGCGGCGGGCTGTCCCGACGTGCCGGTTGCGCCCAGCAGCACGGTGTCGCTGGTGGAGGTGTCGGAGTCGACGGTGATGCGGTTGAAGCTCTGCTCAACCGACGCGGCCAGGCACTCGTGCGCGGTCGGCGATTCCACGGCCAAGTCGGTGAACACGAAGGCCAGCATGGTGGCCATGTCGGGGGCGATCATGCCGCTGCCCTTGGCGATGCCGGTCACGTGGGCGCTCGTCCCGGCCACCGGTGCCGACGCAACTTTGGGGAATGTGTCGGTTGTGCCGATGGCGACAGCGGCAGCCTCCCAGGACTTCGGGTCCGGGGCGGAGAGGCAGGCGACGAGTGCAGGGAGCGCAGCGTCGATGCGCTCGACGGGCAGATCCTCGCCGATGACGCCGGTGGAGGCGATCAGCACCTCATGGGCCGGCGCGCCCAGCGCTCCGGCCACGGACGCCGCGGTGTGCTCGGCGACGCGATAGCCGGCCGCGCCGGTGAACGCGTTGGCGTTGCCCGAGTTGACGATGATGGCCCGGCCGCGCCCGGAGCCGGCGGCAAGGGCGTGCCGGCACCAGTCGACCGGCGCGGCGGTGCACAGCGACCGGGTGAACACACCGGCCACGGTGCTGCCCGGCGGCATCTCGGCCAGCATCAAATCGTCCCGGCCCGGATAGCGGATCCCGGCCGCGGCTGTGGCCAGCCTCAAACCCGCTACGGCATGTACAGCCGGGAAGGCCGCGGGCGCCAGCGGCGAGACCTTGGTCACAGACATCGCAGCCTCGGCCTCTAGGGGTAGATCCCTGCCGAGGCCAGCCCGGCGGTCTCGTCGATGCCCAGCGCGAGGTTGGCGCACTGCACCGCCTGGCCCGACGCCCCCTTGACCAGATTGTCGAGCGCGGCGATCGCCACCACCCATCCGGTGCGCTGGTCGACTCGAGCGGTGATGTGGACGCTGTTGGACCCCACAGTGGCCTTGGTCGACGGTGACCGCTCGCTCACCACCACGAACGGCTCGCCGCCGTAGGCATCGGCCAGGACCGCAAGCACATCGTCGGTGCCGGCGGGGCCGGTTGGCCGGGCGTAGCAGGTGGCGAGAATGCCCCGGTTCATGGGGGCCAAGTGAGGCGTGAAGAGCACCTGCACGTCGGTGTCGGCGTGCCGGGACACCGCCATCTCGATCTCTGGGGTGTGGCGGTGGGTTAGCAGCCCGTAGGCGGTGAAGTCCTCGTCAACCGCGCAGAACGAGGTGTGGGGCTTGGGCGGTCGGCCCGCTCCCGACACCCCGCTGGCCGCGTCGACGATGATGCCGGTCGGCTCCACGGTGCCGGCCGCCACCAGGGGGGCCAGGGCCAGGGCGGCCGCGGTCACATAGCAGCCCGGTGCGGCCACCAGCCGGGCTTGCCGGATCCGGTCGCGGAACAGCTCGGGCAGGCCGAACACGAACTCACCCAGCAACTCGGGCACGGTGTGCTCGGTGCCGTACCAGTCCGGGTACAGGCCGGGATCGTCCAGCCTGAAGTCGGCGGCCAGGTCGACGATGTGGCCCACATCGCTGCGCAAGTCGCTGACCACGCCCTGAGAGGCGCCGTGGGGCAGGGCGCAGAAGGCAAGATCGCAGCCGGAGGCCGCCCCCGGCTCATAGGGCACGAAGGCGGCGTCGCCGTAGGCGGGGGCCAGGCTCGGGTACAGGTCGGCCACGGCCTGCCCGGCCATCGACTCGCCCGTGGCCACGACCGCCTCCAGGTCGGGATGGGACGCGCAGATACGCAGCAACTCTGCGCCGGTGAACCCCGACGCCCCGATGATGGCGACCTTGTGCATCCCGCCAAGCTAACGAGTCGAGGACCTTTTTGCAACTTTTCTCATAAATTAGATTATTAGTGCAGTTGGATATAGCATGAATAGACATTACTTGACTGTAGTTTTGTTCCATGTCCCAAGATGGCGACATCCCGCCGAGGCATCCCAAGAAGCAGATCGCCGATGTCGTGGCCGCGGCACTGGATGCCGGTTGGCGATTCCGCAAGGGCAGACCGAGAGGCCATGTCTGGGGACTCCTGCTATGCCCGCAGGCCGACCGGGAAGGCTGTCGCATCCGGGTCTTCTCAACGCCACGCAATGCCGACGATCACGCTGCCACCATCCGAAGCGACATAGCCCGATGCCCGCACGATGAGTACCCTCAGGAGCAGAGCTAGGAGATCGCAAATGACCGAGTACAGGTTCACTCTCGAGGCGGTGGGCCCCGACTGCTCCGATGACGACTTCTCCGAGTGGGTCGCCTCGCGCGCGGGAGCCGGCGGCCACGTCACTCGCAACGGGCACCACTACATCCACTTCACGAAGCCATCATCCTCATTGGGCGGGGCAGTCAAGGACGCTGTCCACTCGCTGACAGGCTGGAGCGGCCTGCGAGTCGTCGGCTTCAGCTCGCCCTGCTCGAACAGCGGGATGCTGGCAAGGGCCTAGCCGTCGGTTCAACGGTCTGAGCGAGGGGTTTCGTTTCCCGCTCTTGTTCGCTGCGCTCACGGGCCGCTCGGGCCACGGCCTCGCTCAACGCCCGCGGATTTCGCACGTGAATCGCGGCCTGTCCGCTCGGCTTCCAAGTGTCACGCCCGCAGGGTGGCGCCGGTGCGGCGGGATGTCTCGTCGATGCAGCGCCGGCGGGCCTCGGCCACCTCGGCGTCGGTGAGGGTGCGGTCCGGCGCCTGGAAGCGCAGCCGGTAGGCGAGGCTGCGCGAGCCGTCAGGCACGCCGGTTCCCCGGTATGCGTCGAACAGCTCGAGCCTGGCCAACAGCGACCCAGCGGAGGCCCGCAGCGCCCGCTCCACCTGGGCCGCAGCCACGCGATCGGGTACTACGAAGGCCAGGTCCACGTCGCTGGGCGGGAATTTGCTGACCGGCCGGTAGCGGCGCCGAGACCTCGGGCCGTCGAGCACCTCCTGCAGGTCGAGCTGCAGCCACGCCACCCGGTCGGCCACGCCGCAGGCCGCGAGCACCTCCGGGTCGACCTCCCCCACCGTCCCCCGCATGCGTCCGGCCACCACCACCTCGGCCGAGCGGGTGGGGTGCATCCCCGGCAGCGCGGTTGCGCGCAGCTCGACTGCGGGCAGGGCCAGAGCCTCGGCCAGCAGGTCGAGGACGGCCACCGCGGCCGGAGCCTCCTCGCCCGACAGAGCCACGGCCAGGAACTCCCGCTCGTCGGGAAGCAACTGGCCCTCCGGCACCGGCAGGTAGACGTGGCCGATCTCGAACAGCCGCACATCGCCGTTGAAGCGGCGCTGGTTGTAGGCCACGGCTCGCAGCTGGCCGGGCAGCAGCGACGTTCGCAGCACCGACTCGCTGTCGTCGACCGGGTTGGAGAGGGTGATGCCGTTCTCGGGCAGGCCCACCGCGGCCAGCGCGCCGGGGGCCGCGAACGGCATGGGCTGGGTCTCATAGCAGCCCGCACCCACCAGCACCTCGCGCACCAGCCGGCGGTCCTTCTGGTAGGCCGACAGCCCGCCGGCCTCGTTGGCGGTGGGCACGGTGCGCTCGATGTTCTCGTACCCGTGAAGCCGGGCCACCTCCTCGGCGATGTCGGTCTCGGTCTCGGTGTCCCAGCGCCACGTCGGGATGGTCACGTCCAGCTCGGCGTCGCCGGCGGGGTCCGCACCGAAGCCGATGGATCGCAGGTGGCCTGCCATCTCCTCCGCGCTCAGGCCGGTGCCGAGCAGGCTGTTGACCCTCGCGGTGCGGACCCGCAGCGGGGGGCGGTCGGGCAGGTTGCCACGCTCGTCAACGAGGCCGGGCGCCACCTCGGCGCCCTGCTGCGCGGCCAGCCAGGCGAAGCGATTCATGCAGCGCTCGACGTTGTCGCCCCAGTCGGCGCCCCTGCGGAAGCGGGTCGAGGCCTCGCTGGCGAGGTTCAGGCGCTTGGCCGTGCGGGAGATCGACGGCGGATCCCACCACGCCATCTCCACCAGCACCTCGGTGGTGCCGGCGTCGATCTCGGTGGACGCCCCGCCCATCACTCCGCCAATGCCGATCACTTCGTCGTCGCCGTCGGCGATCACCCCGTCGCCCTCGGCAAGCGTGCGGTGCGCGCCGTCGAGGGTTGTGACCGTCTCGCCGTCACGGGCCCGGCGCACCCGCACACGGGCGTCCGCCACCCGGCCCAGGTCAAAGGTATGGCTGGGCTGGCCCAGTTCCAGCATCACGTAGTTGGAGATGTCGACGATGCCGTTGATGGGACGCATCCCCAGCGCGGTCAGCCGGTTGGCGATCCACGCAGGAGATGGGCCGACGGGAATGTTGCGCAGAACCCGGCCGACGAAACGGCCGCACAGCGTGGGGTCGACGATCTCGACCGCGGCGACCTCTGCGATGCCGGCGCCCGACTCGGCCGAAGACCAGTCGGGCGGCTCGAAGGCCACGCCGAGTCCAGCGGCCAGATCGCGGGCCACGCCCATCACCGACATGGCGTCGGGCCGGTTGGCGCCGACGTCGAGATCCCACAGCACGTCGGGCGCCAGGTCCAGGGCCTCCGCCAGGGGCATTCCCGGCCCGGCGCTAGCCCCGACCCGATCGTTGAGGATCATGATGCCCTCGGCGTGGTCGCCCAACTCAAGCTCGATCTGCGAGCAGCACATGCCCTCGGAGGCCTGGCCCCTCAGCTTGCGGCGGGCTATCTCCAACCCGCTGGGCATCACCGATCCCACCCGGGCCAGAGGCACCAGGTCGCCAACGGCCATGTTGAACGCCCCGCAGCACACCTGCAGGGTCGTGCCCGACCCGTCGTCCACGTCGACGAGCTGGATCCGATCGGCGTCGGGATGGGGGCGCAACTCCAGCACCCGGCCGAGCACCACGCCGTCGGGCACGGAGCCGGTGACGGTCATCTCCTCCACCGTCAGTCCCAGCGCGCTCAGCACGTCGCTGAGCGCGGCCGGGTCGCCGTCGATATCGGGAGCGAACTCCTTGAGCCACGACAGCAGCACCTTCATCGCGTGCTCCCCCGCAGCAGTTGCGCCCGCATCAGAACTGGACTCTCCAGAACTGGCCCCACGGCCTCGACACTCTGCCTCGCATTCATCGGGAGTGGCTCACCGCCTCGCACACTTTGCGCTCGCATCAGAAGTGGCTCAGGCGACGGCAGGCCCGGCATGTGGGTGTTCTTCCACCGCTCGCACACTTTGCGCTCGCATCAGAAGTGGCTCAGGCGCACCCACCGGGGTCAGCGCGGGCACACGGGCCGGAGCCGGCACGGGCACACCTACCGGAACTGGCGTCGACGCTCGCATCAGAACTGGCTCAGGAAGCGAGTGTCGTTGTTGACGAACTCGCGGATGTCGTCGATCTCGTGGCGCATCACCGCCAGGCGGTCGATCCCGAAGCCGAAGGCGAAGCCCTGCCACTGCTCGGGGTCGATCCCGCAGTTGCGCAGCACATTGGGATGGACCATCCCGCAGCCGCCGAGCTCCAGCCAGGATCCGTCGGGACGGGCGATGTCGAACTCCGCCGACGGCTCGGTGAACGGGAAGTACGAGGGGCGCAGCCGGCTCTTGACCTCCCCGCCGAAGAAGGCTCTGACGAACTCGTCGATGGTTCCGGCGAGGTCGCCCATGGTGATGTTGCGGTCAACCGCCAGGCCTTCGATCTGGTTGAAGGCAGGAAGATGAGTGGCATCGGCGGTGTCGGCCCGGAAGGTGCGGCCCGGCACGACGATGTAGATGGGAGGCTGGCGGTTCTCCATGACCCGGATCTGCACCGGGGAGGTGTGAGAGCGCAGCATCACCTCCTCGGGCTCGCCGAGGTTGACGAAGATGGTGTCGAAGCTGCCCCGGGCCGGATGCCAGTCGGGAATGTTGAGGGCCTCGAAGTTGTACCAGGCGCTCTCCACCTCGGGGCCCTCGGCGACCGTGTAGCCCATCCCCACGAACACGTCCTCGAGGCGGTCGCGGGCCTGGGTGACGGGATGGAAGTGCCCCCGGCGCAGCGGGGCCGTCTGGGGCAGCCGCTCGGTGAGATCGAGCCGCTCGGCGGCGTAGCGGTCGTCCCGGCCCGAGGCCGCGAGCCGCTCACGGGCCGCGGCGGCGGCGGCCTCCACCCGAGCGCGTGCATCGTTCAGGCGCCGGCCAACGGAGGCCCGCTCGCCGGGGTCGAGCCCGCCGAGCCGGCGCTTGGCCTCGTTGAAGAGCGAGCGGCGACCCAGCAGTTCCCGCTCGATGCCGGCAACAGCGTCGAGATCGGCGGCCGCGGCGAGGCGCTCCTCAGCTTCGGCGGCGGCCTGCTCGTAGACCTCGATCACCCGAGCAAGGCTAGAGCGCACGGGCCGCTACCCGGTGGAGCGGCACCGCGGATCGAGCTTCTCGCAACGCAGCCACGAATCGGTGAGCAACGACGCCGCCTCAGCCGGCATGCCTGCTCACCGAAGCCGCCTCAGCCGGCATGCCTGCTCACCGAAGCCGCCTCAGCCGGCATGCCTGCTCACCGAAGCCGGTTGCGGCGGTACTCGAAGGCGAGGAGGGTGGCGGCCATGGCCACGTTGAGCGACTCGGCGCTACCAGCCATTGGAATCCGGACCCGGCCGTCCACCAACTCGTCGAGCGTCGGATCGAGGCCGTGCGCCTCCGATCCGAGCACCAGCGCGACGGGACCCCGCCCCGCGGCGAGCGTGCCCGAGTCGTGGTTCTCACCCTCGGCCGGGTCGGCGGCCATGATCGCCGCGCCCGCGGCCCGCAGGGCTGCCAGCGCGACCCCGGCATCGGCCGCCTGCACAATCGGCACGCGCAGCACCGAGCCGGCCGAGGCCCTCACCGCCTTGGGCGCCCACGGGTCGGCCCCACCCATCACGACCACACAACGAGCCGAGCAAGCCTCAGCCGAGCGGATGATGGTCCCCGTGTTGCCGGGATCGGACACGCCTGAGAGCACGAGCACCAGGTCGTCTCGCTCCAGCGACTCGGGCAGCACGGACTGTGGCCTGTCGACCAGTGCCAGCATCGGCTGGGGCGTCACCGCGGGAGCAACGGACTCGAGGGATCGATCGGTGAGCACCAGCACCTCGACACCCGGGGCGAGACGATCCAGGACGCCGCGAACCGCCGGTGCCTCAGCGGCCGACTCCGCAACGACCACGACCGAAGGCTCGATCCCGGCCGCGAGAGCCTCCGACACGGTGCGCGGCCCCTCCAGCACCACCGTGGCGTCGCCGGGACCGCGTCGGCGCACAAGGCGCCGCACCTCGGCCACCCGCCGATGGCGCGGCCCGAGCGCCTGACCGGCGTTCAGCTCACCTACCCCCAGTGCCCCCGACCCGGGCGCACCCGCGCTGTCCGGGCGCCTCTCGCATGGTCGACTCGGCTGTTGGCGGGCGACAAGATCGCAGAGAGTTCCTCACGGCACACTCGGCTGCGCGCTGATGGCGCGGCCCGCGGGGGATCGAGGTTCAGTCAGCTCGCCTGAGCCTGGGCCGCGGAGGCCTCGGAGGCCGACTCGACCAGCGCCGAGAACGCGTCGGGTTCGTTGACCGCCAGGTCGGCCAGGATCTTTCGGTCGACCTCGATGCCGGCCGCCCTCAGCCCGGCGATGAAGCGGCTGTAGGACGTTCCCCGCTGGCGGCAGGCCGCGTTGATCCGCTGGATCCAGAGCCGGCGGAAGTCGTTCTTGCGAGCTCGGCGGTCGCGGAAGGCGTAGTTGCCCGAGTGCATGAGCTGCTCGTTGGCGGACCTCCACGAGCGGGACTTGTTGCCGTAGTAGCCCCGGGCCCGAGCCAGGAGCTCCCGGCGGCGGCGCCTGGACTGGGCGGGACGCTTCACTCTCGCCATCGTGGTGTCTCCTTGTACATGGTTCGCCCTGGCGAGAAGCCCGGGGCGGCGGGGCTAGATGCCAAGGTCCCGCAGCATCCGCTCGTCCGACGATGACACGTCGGCCGGGGCTCGGAGCTGGCGCTTGCGCTTGGGGGACTTCTTCTCGAGGATGTGGCTCTTGTTGGCCCGGCGGCGCCGCAGCTTGCCGGTGCCGGTGCGCCGGAAGCGCTTGGCCGCGCCCCGGTGTGACTTCATCTTGGGCATGGTTGACCTTTGCGGATGCTTGTGCTCGCCGCGGTGTGCGTGTGCGGAGCGGGGTGGGGTGGCCTTAGTCGGCGGTGCCGGGCTGGGGCGGCTCGGCAGCGGCCATGGCGGCCTCGGCCTCAAGCCTACGGCGGTGGCGGGCCTGAGCCTGCTTGTCCGGCGCGAGCACCATCACCATGTTTCGACCGTCCTGGCGGGGCTGGAACTCCACCTTGCCGACATGCTCGACGGCGGCGGCCACGTTGTCGAGGATCTTCCTGCCCAACTCGGGATGCTGGATCTCCCTGCCCCGGAACATGATCGTGACCTTTACCTTGTTGCCCTCGCCCAGAAATTTCTCGACTCTGCGAGTCTTGGTATCGAAGTCGCCCCGACCGATCTTCGGTCGGTACTTCATCTCCTTGACCATGACGTTGGACGACTTGCGGCGGGACTCTTTGGCCCGCTGGGCCGCCTCGTACTTGAACTTGCCGTAGTCCATGATGCGGCAAACGGGCGGATTGGCCGCCTCCGCCACCTCGACGAGATCGCGTCCCGCAGCCCGGGCCAAGTTCAGCGCCTCCGGAAGCGGCCTGATGCCGATCTGCTGACCATCCTCACCGACGAGGCGCACCTCGGAGGCTCGGATCTGGTCGTTGATATTGGGCTCTTCGCCTGGCGGTGCTATCGCCTTTCACTCCTCGTGAGCACGGAACCTCCGTATTCGGGCGGAACGCCCCGGCCGCGGCCGGGGCGCAGGTCCGCAGGATTGACTCCGGTAGAGTAGCAGCCGGTCGCGACAAGCGGCCAAGCCCACTTGTGAGCGCGAGCCGGAGGTGTTCGGATGAGCACGCTATGGACACCCGGAGGCGAGGTACCGGTGGGCGACCGCCCTTCGGACACCGGTTCCGCCGGCCCCGCGGGAGCCTCCGAACCCTCCGCTGCCGACGCTGCGGCCGAGGCGCCTGAAGACTTCGATCTGGACAGCCTGTCGCCGGAGGAGCGCGAGCAGGCCGAGCAGTACATTCGGGAGCTGGCCGAGTCACGCGAGCGGCTCCGGTCGGTGCCCGCGTCGGTGGTGGTGGCCAACCACGCCATGGGCCTGTACGAGCTGGCCGCCCTGCACCTGGCCAACCAGCCGCCGAACTTCAGCGAGGCGACGGTGGCCATCGACGCCCTCGGCGCGCTGCTCGACGGCATGCAGGGCCGGCTCGGCGAGCCCGAGGCCACCCTGCGCGAGGGCCTGTCGCAGATCCAGATGGCCTTCGTCCAGCTGAAGAACCGCCCCCAGGACGCCGAAGAATCCGGCGAAGGCGAGCCCGAAGACGACCCCGCCGCCTAGTGCCCAGCCCCGGCCCGTCCGTGGCCCATCTCACCAGCAGGCCGGCCCCTTGCGGGTAAGTCCGGAACCGCACCTCATCGTCGATCTCCAGACCTCGCCAACTGGAAGCAGATTGCCCCAAGGGGTGACATGTGCATCGCCGACCGCTACCGTTCGCGACATACGCGAACCAATACGGAGCGGCATGTGATGAGCCTTGAGACTGTGGCCAAGCCTACGCAAGACCTGTCCCATCGCCGGGCTACCGAGCGACACCGCTCGCCGCTGAGCGATTTTCTCGGCGGCGCTGCGCTCATCTTCGACTTTGTGGGCACTTACACCTGGCGCCACATCTCAACCGTGCACCACCCCACCGACGCGGACGCGCTCGCCGCGGACTGGGATGCCGTGGGTGATGACCTGCGCTGGGCCATGCACTGCCACCATCCAGTCAACCCCCATCGTGACCGCGGCTGACCTGCCGGCGCCAGTCGACGGTGACCCTCAGCTGGCGGCAGTTGCCGAACAAGTAACGGTCGAACGCCGCGAGGCCTCCTTGCGCAGCGGGCCGCTCCCAGCACCCGAAGACCTCGCGGCGTATGGTCAGATCAACCCCGACCTCGTCAACCGCATTGTTGCCGCGTCCGAGGACGAGAGAGCCCACCGACACCTGATGGACGTGCAGCAATCGCGCCGAGCTTCGATGGGCCTCGCAGCAGGGTTCATCGTGGCAGTGCTGTTCCTCTTTGTATCGGCATGGCTCATCTACAACGATCACAACATCGCAGGCACCGTGCTCGGATCGTTCGATCTGGTCGCCTTGACTGCCGTTTTCGTGCTGGGTCGCCGCAACGGCGGGTCGCCCTAGAGAGTGTGACATCGCTCGGCCCACTCGGGTAACGAACGGCATGGCCCCAGGATTTGGATCTGTGGGGACATGAGGGACTGTTTCTCTTCGTTCGCTTGCTTCAAGAACCCGGTCTCTATGCTCTGCGTGTGGTCAGGTTCGTACATTCGGCCGACTGGCAGCTCGGCAAGGCGCCGTACTACCTGAGCGACGAGGCCAGGATTAGGTTCGGCGCCGCCCGCATCGACGTCATCGGCACCATCGGGAAGCTTGCCGTGCAAGAGCACTGTGACTTCGTCGTGGTGTGCGGCGACGTGTTCGAGTCGAACCACATAGACCGTCAGGTTCTCGTACGGGCCCTGGACAAGATGCGCGGCGCTGCCCAAGTCGCCTTCTATCTGCTGCCCGGCAACCACGATCCGCTGGACGCCTCATCGATATTCCGGTCGCCGACCTTTGAAGAGCATCGGCCAAGTAATGTGATCGTGTTGGACGGCACCGAGCCTGTGCAGGCCGCGCCCGGCGTGGAGTTGATCGCCGCGCCATGGTCAAACAAGCGCCCGCTCACCGATCTGGTGGGCGACGCCTGCGAGGGGCTCGAACCAACCGACGCGCGGCGCGTTGTCTGCGGCCACGGCGCGGTGGACGCCATGTGGCCCGTGGCGAACGATCCAGCGCACATCTCGCTTGAGCGGCTTGAAGAGAGGATCGAGTCGGGCGTCATCCACTATGTGGCGCTTGGCGACCGCCACTCGACGACCGATGTGGGCAGCACGGAAAAGGTCTGGTACTCAGGCGCGCCCGAGCCCACAGACTTCGACGAGACGGAGCCGGGAAACGTGCTGGTCGTCGACCTCGACGGTGACGGCGTGCGCGTGGATCCCCGACGCGTGGGCACCTGGCAGTTCGAGCGCAGGGACTGGGAACTGGGAACGGACTTCGACATCGATGCCCTGCGAGATTGGCTGGAGTCTGCGGGCGACAAGGACCGTTCGATCATGAGAGCAAACCTGCAGGGTCAAGTGTCCGTAGCCCAGAAGGCCCGGCTCGAGGAGATGCTCGATCACTACCGCGACCTGCTCGGCGGCTTGGTGGTCCGCGATGGCGACAGCCCGTTGGCAGTGATGCCCGACGATGCGGACTTCGACGATTTCGGCCTGTCTGGCTACGCGCGTGAGGCGCTGTCGGACCTGAGCGAGATGGCCGAGTCCGGAGACCGGGCCGTGGCCGCTCGGGATGCCCTGGCACTTCTGTACCGCCTTACCAGGGCACCCGCATGAGGCTCCACAGGGTGAAGCTCCACAACTATCGGGGCGTCGCCGACTGCGAGGTCGAGTTCCCCGCGCAGGGAATCACCATCGTCGAGGGACCCAACGAGGTCGGCAAGACGTCTATACCGGAAGGGCTCGACCTGGTGCTCACGAGACTTGACTCGTCCGGGCACCGGCAAGTCACGTCGGCCAAGCCGGTCGGGCGTGACGTGGGGCCCGAAGTGGAAATCGAGATGTCCACAGGCGAGTACCGCTTCGTGTACCGCAAGCGCTGGCTCCGCCGAAGCGAGACAGTCCTGAACATTCTGTCGCCCCAGCATGGCCAGCTCACGGGGCGCGAAGCCCACGAGCGAGTTGAAGAGATCCTCGATGAGACCCTTGACAGAGACCTGTGGAGAGCCTTGCGCGTCGAGCAGAGTACCGAGTTGGCTCTGCCGGGCTTCGATGTGCCGTCGCTGGTCGCAGCCCTCGATCAGGCCGCGAGCGGTGCTGGCGCAACCGACGAGGACGACGATCTCTGGACCCGGATCTGCGAGGATCGTGACCGGTACTGGACCGCAGTGGGCCGGCCCAAGAAGGACCGCAACGCCCAGCAGGCTGCAGTGGAGACAGCCCAGTCGACGGTCTCCGAACTTGAGCAGCAGCTCAAGAGCATCGACCGCGACGCCGCCGAAGCAAGCAGCCTGGCAGCGGCGGCGACGCGGCTTGCCGTGACCAGAGACGCGTGCGAGCAACAGGCAAGCGAGCTCAGCGAAGAGTGGGATGCAACGGAGCAATTGCGCAACAGGGTTGAACGCCTGACCGCCAACGACGAGGCAGCGGCCCTGCAGCGAGGCAGCGTCACGAGCGACCGGCAGCGCCGCCAAGAACTGATCGGCGAGCTCGATTCTCGAGCCGCGGAGTTACACGGGCTCACGGCCAAGGCGGAGCGTTCGGCGCCCGCCCTCGCGGCCGCCATCAGGCACGTAGAACTGACCGCGGCTGCATTAGATGAGGCTCGAGCTGCCGTGAATGCCGCCGAAGCTGAGCAGCGCCGCGCCGCCGAAGACCGTGACCATCACCGCAACCGCATCGAAGTGGAACAACTCTCAGAGCGCTACGACCGGGTCGTCGAGGCCGAGAAGAAACTGCAAGAGGCTGAGACACTGCTCGAATCGGCCAAGGTCGATGACGACCTACTGGAGCAGATCGAGCAGGCGCACCTGGCGGTCGTAGGTGCCGAGGTCGCGGTCGCCTCGGTCGAGACAACCGCTTCGAGAGAGCTATCGATGGAGATCAACGGCGAAGGCGTCATGCTCGGCGCGGGCGAGACGCAGCGCACCGTCGTTGACGACGATGTTGTGCTGATGTTCCCAGACTTAGCCGAGATCCGGGTAAGGGCCGGAACTGGCTCCCAGAGCCTCGCCGTCGAGCGACGCCACGCCCGGGAGGAGTTCCGTCGCCTGTGCGCGGCAGCAGGTGTCGCCGATCGGACCGAAGCCCGAAGAGCCACCGAGCAGCGCAAAGAGGCAGAGCGGCAGCGTCGTGATGCCTTAGAGACAATCAAGCGGGACCTACGGGATCTCACCGTCGATGTCCTGCGCGGCAAGGTCGAGGGACTCACCGAACGGATCGATGCATACGCCATTGAGCGGCGCGAGGACCCGCCCTTGCCATCCGACTTCGAGAGCGCCAAGCAGATCGCCGCGGCCAGAGCGCGCTCCGTCGAGGAGCGGCGAGCGGAGTTCGACAATTGCGACCAGACGGCCAAGAACGCGGCAGGCGCCCTCCAAGAAGAGAGAATCAGAGAGTCGAACCTCGGCGGCATGATCGAAATGGCTCGCAGTGCCAAGAACCAGGCCGCAGATTCTCTTGAGCTTGCCCGGTCCCAGCGAGCTGACAGCGAGATCACGGTCGATCTCGCGAAGGCGACGGAGGACGCCTGCGCAGCGCGCGAGTCACTGGTAAGCGCTGAGCAGGAGTTGAGGGCTGCGGACCCCGAGTCGCTCAAGGTGAGGATGAAGAATGCTCAAGATGCCGCGCAACGCGCTCGCGACGACCTCCGTGCCAACCAGACAAGGCAGAACGAATTGCGCATCCGCCTCTCTCTCCGCGGGGAGGAAGGGCTCCATACTCGCCACGACGACGCCCTCGGACGGTTGCGGCACGTCGAACGCGAGCACAAAGGCACCGAGGCAAGAGCCGAAGCTGCGCGCCTGCTCCACGACACGTTCTCCATGCGCCGCCAGAAGGCCCGTGAGCGCTACTCCGGCCCGTTCCGACAGCTCATCGAGCAACTCGGCCGCATCGTGTTCAGCCCGTCGTTCTCGGTGGACGTCGACGAGAGTCTCCGCATCGTGCGCCGTACGCTTGACGGCGACACCCTCCGGGTCGATCAGCTCAGCGCCGGCGCCCTGGAGCAACTCGCCGTGATCAGCCGGCTCGCCTGCGCAGCCATCGTCAGCCCCGACAGCGGCGGCGCGCCCGTCATTATTGACGACGCCCTCGGCTGGAGCGACCCGGACCGCTTGGAGCGCATGGGCGCAGCCATCGCCGCTGCAGGTGAGCATTGTCAGGTGATCATCCTCACATGCACACCTAGCCGGTATTCCCACATCGGCAACGCCAACACGATCCGCTTGCCGAGCACCATCTGAACTGACAGCCGCTCGTGGGACGAGCCCGCTCGGCGTTTAGCTGCGGACATCTGCCGGGCTCGACTGAACCGCGCCCGGGTTGACCGTTTCGTTGATCAGGTGGTTGACGGTCTCAGGCGGACATCTGCCGGGCTCGACTGAACCGCGCCCGGGTTGACCGTTTCGTTGATCAGGTGGTTGACGGTCTCAGGCGGACATCTGCCGGGCTCGACTGAACCGCGCCCGGGTGCCTTCGTCTTGTCGCCGGGCTCTACCCATAGCGGCGGCGGCCGGCGGCTAGCAGCTGCGCTTGGCTACCCTCCTGGAGACCCACGACCCGATGACGACGCCGAGGAGCGCTCCGACGGCCGCTCCCGTTCCCGGGGCTCCGAAGGCAGCTCCCATACCCGCTCCCCCGCCCACACCGACAGCGATCCCGACTCCAAGCCCGCGCACCGCCCATCCATAAGGCCTCGCCTGCGCTGGACGCTCTGACTCCTCCGCGGCAGGGCGGCCAGGCTCCGATGTCTCACTCATGACCAAGAACCTACGGGATGATCTTGGATATGGGCATCTCCACGATGTCGGTGGCGCCGAGATCGCGGAGGGCGGGGATCAGGATGTTGATCTCGCTGCGGGGCACCACCGTCTCGACCGCGTAGCCCGCGCCCCGGAACAGCTCGTTGACGGTGGGGGCCTTCATGGCCGGCAGGATCTCGATCACGTCGTCGAGGGCGTCCACGCCGACATTGAGCTTCACCAGCACCTTACCCCTGGCCTCCAGCACACCCTGAAGAAGCGTGTAGATCTGGCCCATGGCGTGCCGCTTGCCTGGGTCGGCCGCGGCGGCGGGGTTGGCGATCAGCTCGGTGTAGGAGGTCAGCAGGATGTCGATGATGCGCAGCCCCGCGGCCCGCAAGGCCCGGCCCGTCTCGGTGATCTCGACCACCGCATCGACAATGTCGGGCACCTTGGCCTCGGTGGCGCCGTAGCTCAGCGCGATCTGGGCCTCGATGCCCGCAGACTCGAAGAATCGCCGGGTCAGCTCCGGGTACTCGGTCGACACCCGCACCCCCTGGGGCAGGTCCGCGATGCCCTGGTATGGCGAGTCACCGGCCACGGCCAGCACCACCCGGATCGGCAGCGACGTGGCCTTGGAATACCGCAGCTCGCCCAGCGAGACCACCTCGCTGCCGGTCTCCTCGACCCAGTCCCGGCCGGTGACGCCGATATCGAAGAGACCGTCGGCGATGTAGACGGGAATCTCCTGGGGCCTGAGGATCCTCACATCATCGATGCGCGGGTCGGCCACAGAGGCCCTGTAGGCCACGTCGGAGGACCGCTGCACCGGCAGGTCGGCGGCCTCGAACAGCTCGAGGGTGGCCCTCTCGAGCGATCCCTTGGGGAGAACGAGCTTCAGCATCTGCGGTCCTAGAGCCGTCGGGCAACGGCGGTGAGGCTAGCGGCGCACCGGCGTCGCGCTGCCTGTTGACCATCCTGCCGCGGCCGACGGCCTGGGGTGCAGCCTGCTCACCCGCCGTGGGGGTGCGGGTCGTAGTTGTCGACAAGGAGCCTCACCGCGTGGCCGACGACGTCGATCACGGCTTCGACCGTCTCCACGCAGCCCTTCGACGAGCCGGGAGTGTTGAGGACCAGCGCGGTGCCGACGGTGCCGGCGGTGCCCCGGGAGAGGCGGCCCAGCGGGTTGACGAGGCGCATGGCCTCGGCCAGGCCGGGCGCCTCGCGGTCGAGCACCGCCTTGGTCCCCTCCGGCGTGGCGTCGCGAGGACCGAAGCCGGTGCCTCCGGTGGTGACGATCAGCCCGTGGAACCCGTCCGCCAGCCGGGCCAACTCGCCCGCCACTGAGTCGACCCCGTCGGCGACGGCCGACCGCTCGACCACCTTCCAGCCCGCCTCTCGCAGGTAAGCCTCCAGCTCTTCGCCGCTGCGGTCCTGCCGGGTGCCCGCGACCACACCGTCGGACACGGTGAGCACCTTGGCCTCCAGGCCGGGATCGACCCTCTCATCGGCGTGTCCCACGACTTCGACCCTAGCCACAACCGCCTAGCGGCGGCGCCAGCGGAACAGGGCCATGCCGTCGTGGTCGGCATCAGGAAGCAGCATGGCGCCGTCGCCGTGGGCCAGCCACGGCCCCGCCGGGGGCGGCAGCGCATCGAGGCGATCGTCGGTGGATGTCTCGACTGCGACCGTCAGCGTCTCCGCGGCCGTGAGTGTGCAGACGCTGTACACCAACTGCCCGCCGGGACGCAGCAGGCCGACCGCCGCGTCGAGCAGCGAGCGCTGCAGTCCGGCCAGCCTCGGCACTGCCGATTGCTCGATGCGCCAGCGCGCGTCGGGGCGCCGCCTCAGGGTTCCCAGCCCGCTGCACGGCGCGTCCACCAGCACTGCGTCGAACTGGCCGGGCCGCAAGGGGGGGCGCCGGCTGTCGGCGGCCACCACATGCATCGACTCGGCGCCCAGAGCCCTCCGGTTGGCTTCCAAGCGTCCGATCCGGCCCCGATGCGAGTCGCACGCCACCACGGTCGCGCCGTGTGCGGCCAGCGTGGTGGCCTTGCCACCGGGCGCGGCGCACAAGTCGGCTACTAGACCGCCGGCTTGCGCCTCGATGGCGTCAACCACCAGCTGGGAGCTGAGATCCTGTACATAGCCGTCCTGGCGGCGGTGCACCCGGGCCGGGCCGTTCATCGACTCCAGCGCGGCCAGCGCCTGGGTGCGGCCGAGATCGGTGGCCAGCGTCTCGACCATCCAGTCCGGGTAGCTGAGCCGGGTGGCATCGTCGGGCCAGTCCGGTGTGCCGGCGTCGGCCACCCGGCGCAGCACGGCGTTGACCAGCCCCCGGTGGCTGCGGGGCGCTGCCGCCACTGTGGCCGACACCGCCGCGTAGGCCGGGGTGCCCAGCTCGATGATCTGGTAGGCGCCCATGCGGAGTGCGGCCCGAGCGGCCGGGGGCGGAGGCGTGGCTAGGAAGGTGTCCAACGCCCAGTCGAGGGCTCGGCGGCGGCGGGTGACGCCGTAGACGAGCTCGGTGGCGAAGGCCCGGTCGCGCTGTTCCAGGTCGGTCCGGGCCAGCGCTGCGGGCAGGGCCACGTTCGCGAATGCTCCCTCCGCATCGACGCGAACCAGCACATCGAGGGCCACCCGTCTGGCACTGTGGCCTGTGGCCTCCCCACCGGAAGCGCGAGCCCGGCGAGCCGGCCGGCTCACTGGTCGAACCGCTCGCCGCCGACGATGCGAGCCCCGTTGGTCCAGTCGCGCGCCGGCGCCGCGGCCCGCCCCTCCGACTGCACGGTCGCCAACTCCAGCGCGCCGCGTCCGGTGGCGACCTCGACCGCGGGGCTGTCACCGGATCGAGGCCCCAGCGAGATCGTGCCCGGGGAGCCGGGACGGCCGGAGCCGGCCACGAGCAGGGCCTCCAGCACCTTGAGCCGCCGGCGGTGGTAGGTCGTCCATCCGCCGCCCACCCGCACCAGCCGCAGAACCTGCTCGGCCGGCGCGGACCAGTCGATGCGCAGCTCTGAAGGGCTGATCTTGTCGGCCCAGGTCATCTCGCCCGCCTGCGGAACCGGATCGCCGAACCCCTCGCTCAGTGCGTCGAGCAGCAGCCCGACGCCCAGATCGCACAGCCGGGCCCGCAGCTCGTCGGCCGACTCCTGCGGTTCAATGGCCGTGGACGCCCGCCGGTACACGGCCCCGGCGTCGATCTCGGAGGCCACGTCCATCAGGCACACCCCGGCCTCGGCGTCGCCGCCCAGGATGGCCCGCTCCACCGGCGCCGCCCCCCGCCAGCGGGGCAGCAAAGAGAAATGCAGGTTCACCGTGCGGCGGCGTTCCAGGACCTCATCGGGAATGTGCTCGCCATAGGCGACAACGACGCCGAGATCGGCTCCGACCCGCAAGGCATCATCGAGATCGCAAGTCACGGCCAGTCCAAGGTCGGCAGCCGCGTCCGCCACCGGTGAGGCGTCGGTTCCTGGCGCCGGCCCCGGCGCTTCGGGGGCCGGGTGACCACCAGCGCCACGTCATGGCCGGCGCGGCACAGCGCCTGCAGGGGCGCCACGGCCACCTCGGGGGTGCCGAAGTAGACGACGCGCCAGCGCGCCGTCACAGCAGGCGCAGACCGCCCGAGGCCCCGTCGCCTCCTGTGTCCGTCGACCGGGACGGGGGCGTCGAGCCGGGCCCGATCCCCAGCTCGCGCAGCGTGCGCAGCGCGGCCTTGCGGGTGGCCTCGTCGAGGCGCTCGATCAGCAAGGTGCCGTCGAGGTGGTCCAGTTCGTGCAGGAACAGGCGGGCCTCGAGCTCGTCGGCCTCCACGGAGATCTCGTTGCCGTCGAGGTCGCGGCCGATGACGTGGACCTGCTTGGGCCTGAGGATCTCCCAGGTCAGCCCGGGCACCGACAGGCACCCCTCGTCGTGGACCCACTCGCCGTCGGACTCGACAAGCTGCGGGTTGACGATGGTGCGGGGTCCGTCGCCCAGATCCCACACGAACAGGCGCTTCTGCACACCGATCTGGGGGGCGGCCAGGCCGATGCCGTCCGCGCCGTACATGGTCTCGACCATCCCCTCGACGATGCGCACCAGCGTGGAGTCCACGTCGGTGATGTCGGCGGCACGGCGCCGCAGGACCGGATCGCCGATGATGCGAATGTCGTAGGGCGCCACCGCCACCGAGGCTACCGTCGCGGCGTGACCGATCCCGACGCCCAGCAAGCCGGCGGCCAGTACTTCGAGGCTGAGCCTCGGGCCGCCACCTCGCCGCGGACCATCGTGGTGAAAGTCGGCGGGATGCAGCTCAGATTCGTGACCGACTCGGGGGTGTTCTCCCCCGACCGGCTCGATGCGGGCACCCGCCTGCTGCTGATGGAGGCGCCACCGCTTACCGCGGGCGAGCGACGGGTGCTCGACTTGGGCTGCGGCTGGGGCCCGATCTCCTGCGTCGCCGCCCTGCGCTCCCCCGCGGCCGAGGTGCTGGCCGTGGACGTGAACGAGCGGGCCCTGCGCCTGACCGCCCGCAACGCCACGGCCAACGGCGCGAGCAACGTGACGGTGGTCCATCCCGACGATGTGGATCCCGCCCTCCGCTTCGACCGCATCCTGTGCAACCCACCGATACGCATCGGCAAGCCCGCGCTGCACGACCTGCTAGCCACCTGGCTCGACCGGCTCGCGCCCGAAGGGCGAGCCCACCTGGTGGTGCACCGCCACCTGGGAAGCGACTCACTGGCCCACTGGCTGGCCGACCGCGGCCACGGCGTGACCCGTCTGCTGTCGAGATCGGGGTACCGGCTCCTGGCAGTGCAGCCCCGCGGCGAGTCAGACCCGTAGGGGGTCTACCTCGACTCTTAGCCGCTCGGCTGGCCGAGGGGTGCGGGCCAGCAGGTCCAGCAGAGGTTCACGGGACGCAGAGCGGAGCAGGAACTTCCCGTCTAGCGGGCCTCGGATGCTCACCGCGGTGCCGGCAGCGCCTTGCAGCGCCGCGATGAAGGCCTCGGCGCCCGGGCCGGAGACCTTGGCCTGGGCGCCGTAGGGCGGCACGCCCAGGGGCCGGCGCCGTTCCTGCTCTACGTCGGCCACGATCGACGGATCGGCCCTTACCGCGGCCCGGATCACCGGATGGTCGGGCTGGCGGGTCTGCACCACCAGGCGGCCACCGGCTCGGCGGCCGCCTGCCAGCCGAGCGCCCCGCGCCAGCAGGGCCAGTGCCTGCTCCGCGGCACGCTGACGCGGCGCCAGCAGCTCCTGGTCGAAGTCCAGGAACACCACCGCGGCAGCCGACTCCAGGCGCCACAGCACCGCCTCGGTGCCCACGACTATCCGCTCGGCACCCACCCCGTCGGAGTCCGCAGTCAACTCGCCCACAGGCTCGCCGACCAGCGCGGCCAGTTCCTCGCGGGCCCGGGTGACGCCCATGCGCAGGTTTCGCAGCACCGTCGACCCGCACTGGGCGCACACCACCGGGCGGCGCTCGCTGCCGTCGGCCGCCACCAGCTCGTCATCGATGAGCCGCATGGGCACGCGGCCGTCGGAGGTGCGGGCCAGCTCGCCACAGGCCTTGCAGGCGAGGAGCCGGCCGCGACCCTTGCGGTTGAGCACAACCGCCACCCTGCCGCCGGCTGCAGCCAGGCGATCGCGCAGGCCCTCGGCGAACAGGCCGCCCCGGACCGGATCATCGAGGCGGCGGTCCAGCACCTCGACCACGGGCCAGCCGTCGCGCTCGGCCGTCCGATCGACTGTTCTCAATTGTCCTGCCTCCAGCGCCTCCAGCGTCGGCGCGGGGGACACCAGCACAGCCGGCGCCCCAACCCGCCGGGCGCGCTCCAGGCCCACCTCGCGGGCGTGCCACGTCGGGGCCTGCTCGCTCTGCAGGCTCTCGGAGTGCTCATCGAGCACCACCACCGCGGCCAGACGCGGCATGGGCATCCACACCGCGGTGCGGGTGCCCACCACCGTGGCCGCCGCCGCGGCAACGGCCCAATCGTCGGATCCCAAAGCCACCCGCACCCCCTGGCCCCTCAGATCAGCGGCTATGCGTCGGGCATCGGCCAGGGCAGGCACGACGATGAGCGCGTCCCCCCGGCGGGCCGCGGCCCGGGCCACCTCCAGGCCGTCGTCGGCGGGTGGGCATCGCAGGACGGTCACCGCTCCCGGATGCTCGAACAGATCGTCATTCCTCGGGGACGAAGCGTCGCCGGGGCCAGAGTTGCCTCGAACTCCGGCTCGCACAGGTTCATCGTGGCGTTGGCGCGACCCGAAGGCCGGGCTGGATGTGCCTGGAACGGAGGCTGGCCGGGTGACCACTCGGGGCGGCGACGCAGTGCGCAGCAGATGCACAGTCCGGCCGGCCCATCGCCCGGCAGCCCAACGGGCCAGGCTCACGACGTCCGCGGGAGGACCCATGCCGGTGAGCTGGGCCAGAGGCAGAACCTCGACGCCTGCAGGCGGATCGACACCAACCTCGGTGACCCAGCCCCGCAAGCGGCGACCGCCCAGAGTGATGCGCACGATCGAGCCCACCGCCAGCCGTTCAGCGCGGCCGTCGGCGTGCCAGGCGTCGGGAACCGCGTAGTCGAACCTCTTGTCAAGGTGCACCACGTCGGGCAGCACCCGGACAACCAGCCCCTCTGCGGCACCCTCAACCCGCTCCGGACCAGCCTCTGGGGGGACTGCCGGCTGCTGCGACCCCACGACCGCGTCGGCATCCGCGGACTCAGCCAGCCTCGGCAACCCCGCGGCTGCGCCGCCGTCGGGCGCGGCTTGCCCCTCGGGTGGCTCCTCGAAGGAGAGGAGTCCCTGTACGTCAGGGGTCAGAGGCCGAGAGCCGACTTCAGGTCGGCCAGGCGGTCGGTGCTCTCCCAGGTGAACCGCCCATCCTCGGGGGTGCGGCCAAAATGGCCATAGGTAGCCGTCGGCAGGTAGATCGGCTCGAGCAGCCCCAAGTCCCGCACGATGGCCGCGGGACGCAGATCGAACACCTCTTGAACGGCCTCGACAATTCGAGACCGGCCCACGGTCTCGGTGCCAAAGGTGTCCACCATCAGCGACAACGGCTCGGCCATGCCGATGGCGTAGGCCACCTGCAGCTCGCAGCGCGACGCCGCGCCCGCGGCCACGATGTGCTTGGCCACCCAACGGGCCGCATAGGACGCGGAGCGGTCAACCTTTGAGGGGTCCTTGCCGGAGAATGCCCCTCCGCCATGGCGGGCCATGCCGCCGTAGGTGTCGACGATGATCTTGCGGCCGGTGAGACCCGTGTCGCCTTTCGGCCCACCGGTCTCGAAGTTGCCGGTCGGGTTGACGATCACCTCGTAGCTGTCTTCGGCGAACTGCGGGCACTGCTCGCGGATGACCGGCTCGATGATCTGCTCGGTGACGTCGGGGCGGATCATCCGCTCGCGGTTGATGCCGGGACTGTGCTGGGTCGACACCAGCACTTTGAGGAGGCGCACGGGCCGGCTGCCCTCGTACTCCAGGGTCACCTGCGTCTTGGCGTCGGGTCGCAGGTATGGAATGGTGCAGGCCCGGCGGACCTCGGCGTGGCGCTTGGCCAACCGGTGCGCGAGATGGATCGGCAGGGGCATGAGGACGTCGGTCTCGTCGCAGGCGTAGCCGAACATCATTCCCTGGTCGCCCGCGCCCTGCTCCTCGAGATCCTCATCCTCGCGATCCACTCCCATGGCGATGTCGGGCGACTGATCGCCGATGGCCACCACCACGCCGCAAGTGTTGCCGTCAAAGCCGAGGGCGGCGTCGTCGAAGCCCGCGGCGCAGATCGTCTGGCGCACTACTCTGGGGATCTCCACATAGGCCTCGGTGCGGATCTCACCCGCCACCACCGCCAGACCAGTGGTCACTAGCGTCTCGCAGGCGACCCGGCTGCCGGGGTCGGCGTCGAGCAGGGCGTCGAGGATGGCGTCAGAGATCTGGTCGGCCAGCTTGTCGGGATGGCCCTCGGTCACCGACTCCGAGGTGAAGGTCCAGTTGTTCAAGGCTGCTCCCATGGCGTCGCTAGATGCCGTCGTAGCCAGCATCACCGGTGTCGTCGCGGCTGCGGCCTCCGTCGGCGCCTCCGGGCCGGCCCATGAGCCCGACGACCACGTCGAGCACGGCCCGGGCCGCCTCCCGCTTGGTGGTCAGCGGCACATGGTGGCGGGTGCCGCCGGCGGTGAACATCACGATCTCGTTGGTGTCGTGGCCGAAGCCGACGTGCTGCTTGGAGACGTCGTTGGCCACGATCACGTCGAGATTCTTGCTGCGCAGCTTGGCGAGGGCGTTCGCCTCGACGTCCTCGGTCTCGGCCGCGAATCCGACGAGCACCTGGCCGGGCCCCTTGGATGCGCCCAATGCCGCGAGGATGTCGTCTGTGGGCTCCAGCTCCACCGCGGGCACGCCTCGGTCCTTCTTGAGCTTGGTGCCCGAAGGCCGCGCGGGGCGGAAGTCAGCAACGGCCGCCGCCATTACCACCACATCGGCGCGGGGCGCCTCGAGCCCCACCGCGGCGGCCATCTCGGCGGCCGTGTCGACGGCCACCACCCGAGCCGCCGCTGAGACCCGTTCGCTCTGCGTAGTGACCAGCACGACCTCGGCGCCGCGGGCCGCGGCCTCCGCAGCAACCGCGGCACCCTGCTTGCCGGAGGACCTGTTGCCGACGAAGCGCACCGCGTCGATCGGCTCGCGGGTCCCACCGGCGGTGACGAGCACCCGCCGACCGGCCAGATCCGGAGCGGTTAGCACGGCCTCCACCGCGGCCGCGATCTCCTCGGGCTCGGCCATGCGGCCCGGTCCGGCGTCACCCCCTGCCAGCGGCCCGACGCCCGGCCCGACGATGGTGACCCCCCGCTGTACCAGCACGGCCAGGTTTTCCTGGACGGACGGCTGCTCCCACATCTCGGTGTGCATGGCCGGCGCCAGCACCACCGGTGCCCGGGTGGCGAGCAGGGCGGCCGTGAGCACGTCGCCGGAGCGGCCCGTGCGCAGATCCGAGATCAGCCGGGCGGTGGCGGGACACACGACCACGGCGTCCGCCCGCTGGCCCACGGCAGTGTGGGGGATCGGCCCGGAGGGGTCGTTCCACAGCGAGGTGATCGCCGGTTCGGAGGCCAGCGCCGAGAAGGTCGTCTCCCCCACCATCCGAAGTGCGCCCGCGGTGAGCACCGGCACTACATGAGCACCCTCGCCGACAAGCCGTCGGCACACCTCCACCGCCTTGTACGCCGCGATACCGCCGGTGACGCCGAGCACTACGCACCGGCGATTGAGCGAACTCACGGCGCCTTCAGCGGATGGGCCGGCACGCCCACGACGGGCGTTCCTGCGACCAGCGAGCGACGGGGCGCGCTCATCGTGCGCCTGTCAGGCGCCGACGTGGCCGGCAGGCTCGGAGGAGTCACCCCCAGCGCCGCCCTGCTCCGGATCGCTCACATCCTGGAGATGGGCTCCCTCGAACGAGTCTGGCTGTTCGGTGAGCGGCTCGCCGTCGGCGTCGACTTCCATCGCCTCGATCTTGCCGGCTGCGATCTCCTCCAAGGCAATCGACAGCGGCTTGGCCGACGTGGAGACCACCTGGGGCGGCACGGTAGCTCCGATGCCACCACCGAGCTGACCGAAGTAGTTGGTGATCTCGCGGCCTCGCAGCGCGGCCAGAGTGACGAGAATGAACTTGGACTCTGTCCGCTCAAGGAGATCCTCGATAGCCGGGGTCATCATCGTGTCGTAGCCGTGGGCCATGGCGCGCTCCGCTGGATGGGCCGACTGAGGGAGCTTCACGCTACCAGCGGTACCCAGGGTTTCGGACACAATGTTGCACCGCGAGCCGGCGCCGCCAACGCGCGGTGTCTCCGTGGTCGCTTCAGGTGGACTGGCGCCGCGCTCGGTCCACGGCGATGAGGCGCTCAATGGCCTCCACCGCCCCGCTCAAGTCGTCGTTCACGACGATCTCGTATCCCATCTCGAGAGCCTCGGCCCGCTCGGACGCGGTCTTGTTCATCCGGCGAGCGATGGTGGCGGCGTCGTCTCCCCTGAGCTCGAGCCGAGCCCGCTGATGCTCCGAGCTGGGCGCATCCACGAATATCAACAGAACGTTGGGCAACAACTTCTGTACCTGCCGCGCTCCCCCCACGTCGATCTCGAGCAGCACGTCCGCTCCCTCGGGGGGGTCTGGAACCGGCGTGCCCTGCAGGTAGTCGAGGAACTCCACCCACTCAAGGAACCCGTCGGCCGCGACCGCGGCCTCGAACGTGGCCCGGTCCGCGAAGCGGTAGGCCTCAGCCGGCTCGGAGGGCCGGCGGGGACGGGTGGTCCAAGACTGGGACAGCCACAACTGCGGGTCGCGGTCCAGGAGCTGCTCGACGATTGTGCCCTTGCCCGCGCCCCCCGGACCAGAGACGATGATGATCGAGCGGCCCTCGAGGGAGGTCACCCCGCGAGGCTACCGAGGCCGGCGCTAGTCAGCCGTGCCGACCGCCGATCGCCAACCCCTGTCCGTCAGCCGTGCCGACCGCCGATCGCCAACCCCTGTCCGTCAGCCGAAATCGTCGAGCAGCCGGCCGCGCTGGCGGCTCCCTAGCCCGCGCAGGCGGCGGCTCTCGGAGATTCCGACCCGCTCCATCGCTCTGCGAGCCTTCACTTTGCCCACACCGGGCAGCGACTCGAGCACGGCCAGAACCTTCATCTTGCCGACGGTGTCGTCGGCGAGGCGGTCGAGCAGGTCGGACAGTGAGATCTCGCGAGCCTTGAGTTGCGCGCGGAGCTCCGAGCGCTCCCGCCGAACCTTGGCAGCCTTGATCAGCGCCTCACGGCGAACTTCGTCGGAAATGGAAAAAGGTTGAGCCATGGGACGGGAATTTAGCCCAGCTAGCGGTGCCGCGCCACCAGTTCGCCGTGTTCTCTCCCGGCGCTGGCACGCGGGTCACCGATCCTCACTGCTGGAGGCTGCGGTGCAGGCGCTCAGCGGCCTCTATGGGATCGGTGGCCCTTGTGACGGGCCTGCCCACGACCAGCAGGTCCGCGCCGGCGGCCAAGGCCTGAACGGGCGACGCCACGCGCCGCTGGTCGTCCACGGAGTCGCCGGCGAGCCGGATGCCCGGAACAGCCCGGATCAGTTCCGGCCGGATGTGACGGGTGGCGGTCAGATCGGGTGCGGCGCACACCACGCCCGCGCAGCCGGCCTCGAACGCCAGCTCCATGCGCTCGGCCACCAGATCGCGGGTGGCCGCCACCGCGGCGTCGCTGGTGAGGACGGTCACAGCCAGAACTCCCGCCGGACGGGTGGCACCCTCGGCCAGACCCTCGGCGCCGGCTCGGAGCATCTCCGTTCCTCCCGCGGCGTGAATCGTCAGATACGACACGCCGAGCTCGCCCACGACCCGGGCTGCCCGAGCCACGGTGGTGGGTATGTCGTGGAGCTTGAGGTCGCAAAAGACGTCGTAGCCGAGGTCGATCATGGCCCCGATCGCCTCGGGGCCCGCGGCTGTGTACAGCTCTAGGCCGATCTTGGCGACGCGGAAGTGCCCGACAAGGGACCGGGCAAGACGGGAGGCCGCCACCAGGTCGTCAACATCGAGGGCCACCGCGAGCCGGTCGCGCACCGCTTCATCCATCGGCTGCTCCTTCATCCTTCGGTTTCGCTCTAGTGCCCCGGCTGCCGCCTCATTTGTGGGCTGCACCAATCAGCTCGTCCAGTCGTTGCACCCCGGCGCCCAGACACCACTGCTCCAGCTCGGCGAGCACCCTCCACGGAGCCCGCGGATCAGCGAAGATGGCCGTGCCCACCTGCACTGCCGACGCGCCGGCCATCAGCATCTCGACCGCGTCGGCGCCGCTGGCCACACCGCCCACGCCGACTATCGGCACTGCCGGAAGCGCCTCGCGCACGTCGTAGACGGCCCGCACCGCCACCGGGTGCAGTGCCGCGCCGCTCACGCCGCCACGCCGCCCGCCGAGAGCGGGTCGCCGCTCTTCGAGGTCTATGACCAGTCCAGCCAGCGTGTTGGTGAGCACCACGGCCTCGGCACCGCCGGTTACCGCAGCCGCGGCCACCGCCACGAGCTCTGGCGTGTTGGGGCTCAGCTTGGCCCAGCGCGGGCGTCCGCATCCGGCGGTGGCGGCCAGCACGGCCTCGGTCGCCGCCGCGGAGTGGGCGAACATGCGCATGCCGTCCTCGGTGTTGGGGCAGGACACGTTCACCTCGACCGCGACGATCTGTGATGGCCCGGCGGCCAGCAGATCGGCGGCTCGACAATAGCCGTCGACGGTGTCGCCCCAGATGCTGGCCACCACGTCGGCGCCTGTGCCGACGAGAGCGGGCAGATCCTCGTCGAGCCAGGCGGCCACGCCCGGACCCTGAAGCCCGACGCTGTTGATCATCCCCGCCGCGGCGCAACGCAACGGGTGCAGCCTGGGCGGCGGGTTGCCCGGCCAGGGTCCACCGCTGAGGGACTTCACCACCACCGCGCCGAGCTCCCCAAGCGGGCCGTAGGGCGCAAGTTCGGCCCCGTGCCCCGACGCGCCCGACGCGGTCATGACCGGCGCCCGCAGCACGACGCTGCCGACCCGGGCCGCCAGATCGGCCATCTACGCGGCGCCCCGGATGCTGCGGTGGTACTCCTGGAGGCTCCGCACCGTCGGACGGAGGCCGCGCAGGTCGCGCAGGCCGTCCGCCGCGGCCAGCGCCGCGGCCCCGGTGGTGACCAGGGGCAGACCGGCGCGGCCCGCAGCCGATCGGATGTGAGCGCCGTCGGCTCGGGAGCCACGGCCGCGGGGCGAGTTGATTACCAGCTGAACCTCCCCCGCCTCGATGAGATCCACGGCGTGGCGGCCCTCGTGATCGCCCAGCTTGGCCACCTCGACGGCCACGGGAACGCCGCCGCGACGCAGGAGTTGCGCGGTGCCCGCGGTGGCGGCCAGCCGGTAGCCGAGTTCGTGGAAGATCCGGGCTGCCCTCAGTCCCGCCTCCTTGTCGCGGTCGGCCATGGACATGAACACGGTGCCTTCGGCGGGCAGCCGGGTGCCCGCAGCCAACTGGGCCTTGACGAATGCGAGGCCCGGAGTGGCGTCCAGCGCCATCACCTCGCCGGTGGAGCGCATCTCGGGACCGAGCACGGCATCGGCCTCCGGGAACCGGTTGAACGGCAGCACCACTTCCTTGACCGCCACGTAGCCGGACATCTCGTGCAAACCGGCCGAGGCGGCCGGCAACATGCCCTCGGCCCGCAACTCCGACAGCGTCGCTCCGACCATCAGGCGGGCGGCCACCATGGCCAGCGGGAGTCCGGTGGCCTTGGCGACGAACGGCACCGTGCGAGACGCCCTCGGATTGGCCTCGATCACGAACACGTCGCCCGCTGCGGACGAGTGCGTCTCGGAGAGCGTCTGCGGTGGACCGTTCCCGTTCCGCTTCACCGCGAACTGAACGTTGAGCAGGCCCTTCACGTCCAGCGCAGCCGCGATCCGCCGGGTGTGGTCGCAGATGGCGGCGACCACGTCGTCGGGCAGCGTGGTGGGCGGGATGGTGCAGGCCGAGTCGCCGGAGTGGACGCCGGCCTCCTCGACGTGCTCCATCACCGCCCCGATCTGCACCTCGCCGGTGCGGTCCCGCACCGCGTCGACGTCCACCTCGGTGGCGTCCTCCAGGAAGCGGTCCACCAGCACGGGGCGCTCCGAGGCCGGGCCTCCCTCCCGGCCGAGGGAGCCGAAGCCGGCCAGCTCGTCCATGGCGGCGGCGAGCTCGCCGTCGTCGTACACGATGGCCATGGCCCGGCCGCCCAGCACATAGGAGGGCCGCACCAGCACCGGATAGCCGATCCGGGTCGCCACCTCCAGGGCCTCGGCCGGGCTCGTGGCGGTGCCGCCGGGCGGCTGGGGTATGCCCAGGCGGGTGCACAGAGAGTTCCAGCGCTCGCGGTCCTCGGCCTCCTCGATCGAGGCGGGCGGGGTGCCCAGCACCAGTTCCGGCGGAAGCTGTCCGGCCAGTGCCAGCGGTGTCTGGCCGCCGAGCGACACGATCACGCCCACGGGATCCTCGGCCGCGATCACGTTGGCCACGTCCTCGGGCGTGAGCGGCTCGAAGTAGAGGCGGTCGTTGGTGTCGTAGTCGGTGGACACGGTCTCCGGGTTGCAGTTCACCATCACGGTCTCGTACCCGGCGGCCCGCAGAGCCTGCCCGGCGTGGACGCAGCAGTAGTCGAACTCGATGCCCTGCCCGATCCGGTTGGGACCAGATCCCAAGATCACTATCCGGGGCCTGTGCGCCGGACGGATCTCGTCCGTGTCCTCGTAGGTGGAGTAGTGGTAAGGGGTAGTGGCCTCGAACTCGGCCGCACAGGTGTCGACCGTCTTGAAGGTGGGCAGCACCCCCGCGCCCTCCCTGGCCGCCCTGACGTCGCTGGGAGCTGCACCCCACAGGTACGCGAGCTGGGCGTCGGAGAATCCGAGCCGCTTGGCCCGGCGCCACCGGGCCCGATCCATCGTTTCGGGCTTCGCCGTCTCAAGCGCCCGCCTCTCCTCGCCGATGCGGGAGATCTGGTCGAGGAACCACGGGTCCACGCCGGTGGCCGCGGACACGGCATCGATCGGCGCACCCCGGCGCAGCAGCGCCTCCAGCTGGAAGATCCGCTCCGGCGTGGGCACCGAGGCGGCCGCCAGCAGCTCGGCGTCTGCCAGCCGGTCATAGGCCGTCTCGGCGGGGTCGGCATTGAGTCCCAGCCGGCCCTGCTCGAGTGAGCGCAGACCCTTCTGCAGCGACTCGCAGAACGTGCGCCCGATGGCCATCACCTCGCCCACGGACTGCATGGAGGTTCCCAGCGCCCCGGAGGCGGCCTGGAACTTCTCGAACGCCCACCGCGGGATCTTGGTGACGACATAGTCGAGGGTCGGCTCGAACGACGCCGGGGTCACCCCGGTTATGTCGTTGGGGATCTCGTCGAGGGTGTAGCCCACCGCGAGGCGGGCCGCGATCTTGGCGATCGGGAAGCCGGTGGCCTTCGACGCCAGCGCCGAGGAACGGCTCACCCGGGGGTTCATCTCGATGACCACCTGGCGGCCGGTGGCCGGGTCGACCGCGAACTGCACGTTGGATCCGCCGGTCTCCACGCCCACCCGGCGCAGCACCGCGAAGGCCGCGTTGCGCATCTGCTGGTACTCCGGGTCGCTGAGAGTCTGCGCCGGCGCGACGGTGATGGAATCGCCGGTGTGCACTCCCATCGGGTCCAGGTTCTCGATGGAGCAGACCACCACACAGTTGTCGGCCCGGTCCCGCATCACCTCTAGCTCGAACTCCTTGTGGCCCACGATCGACTCCTCGACCAGGATCTCGGAGATGGGGCTGGCGTCCAGTCCGGCGGCAGCCACCCGCTCGAACTCCTCAGCGGTGGCGGCGATGCCCGCGCCGCGGCCGCCGAGGATGTACGCGGGGCGCACGATCACGGGCAGGCCCACGGCCCGGAGCGCCTCGCGGGCCTGCTCCATGTCCTTCGCCGTGCCGGAGCGGGGAACGTCCAGACCGATCTCGATCATGGCCTCCTTGAAGAGCCGGCGGTCCTCGGCGGTGGCGATGGCGGCCGCGTCGGCCCCGATCAGCTCGGTGCCGCCGGCCTCCAGGACGCCGCCGGCGACGAGCTCCATGGCCAGGTTCAGCCCGGTCTGGCCTCCGAGGGTGGGCAGGAGGGCGTCGGGACGCTCCCGCTCGACGATGCCGGCCAGCACGGCGGCGTCGAGCGGCTCGACGTACGTGGCGTCGGCCACCTCGGGGTCGGTCATGATCGTGGCCGGGTTGGAGTTGGCCAGGATCACCCGATATCCCTCGTCCCGCAGCACCCGGCAGGCCTGGGTTCCGGAGTAGTCGAACTCGCAGGCCTGGCCGATGACGATGGGCCCCGAGCCGACGATCAGGATCGACTCGATGTCGTCACGCCGCGGCACCGCGCCCACCAGTCATCTCGTCACGCCGCGACACCGCGCCCACCAGTCATCTCGTCACGCCGCGACACCGCGCCCACCAGTCATCTCGTCACGCCGCCGCACCGCGCCCACCAGTCATGTCGTCACGCCGCGACACCGCATCGGTCCATCAGCTTGGCGAAGGCGGCGAAGTGGTGGCGAGCGTCATGGGGGCCCGGACCGGCCTCGGGGTGGTACTGGACGCCGAAGGCGGCCTCACCGTCGACGGACAGGCCCTCGAGGGCGCTGTCGTTGAGGCACAGGTGGGTCTCGGTGACGCCCGGCACCGATCCGGGCTCCACCGCGAAGTTGTGGTTCTGGCTGGTGATCTCGATGCGGGCGGTGGCGGTGCAGCGAACCGGCACATTGCCGCCGTGGTGGCCGAAGCGCATCTTGAGGGTCCGCCCGCCCAGGGAGAGGGCCAGCAGCTGGTAGCCGAGGCAGATCCCGAAGACGGGAACCGAGCCGACGAGCGTCCGAAGCGCCTCCACGACCGGGCCGGCCAACTCCGGGTCTCCCGGTCCGTTGCTGAGGAACACTCCGTCGGGCTTCCTCGCCAGCACCTCTGCCGCGGGCGTGTGGGCGGGCACGACGGTCACTGTGGCCAGATCGCCCAGGCAGCCCAGGATGGTGGACTTGATGCCGAGGTCGTAGGCCACCACATGGCGGGGGCCCGTGCCCGCGGTGTAGGGCCGGTCGGTGGTTACCTCGCTGACCAGATCGACGCCGCTGGTGCCGGGCTCGGCGCGGGCCGCGGCCAGAAGGGCGGCCTCGTCCGCGGTGCCGAACGCTCCGGGCATGGCGCCCGCATCGCGGATGTGGCGGGTGAGCCGGCGGGTGTCGATCCCGGCGATGCCCGGTACGCCGTGGCGGCGCAGGAAGCCGTCGAGGCTGTCGGTGGCCCGCCAGCTGCTCGGCCGCCGGGCCAGGTCGCGCACGATCACGCCCCGGCAGTGGGGCCGGGCCGACTCCGAGTCGGAGTCGTTGGTGCCGTAGTTGCCTATCTGGGGATAGGTGAAGGCAATGATCTGGCCTGCGTAGGAGGGGTCGGAGATCACCTCCTGGTACCCGCTCATCACCGTGTTGAACACGACCTCGCCGGAGGCGACCTCGACATCTGAAGCGCCGACGGCCTCGCCCTCGAACACCTCCCCGTCGCGAAGCACCAGCAGGGCGGGCTCGAGACCGGTCATCGCTGCGGCTCGCCGTCGATCACGACCGGCTCTCCGGCCAGCAGCGTGTGCCGGACCCGGCCCCGCAGCGTCCGTCCCTCGTAGGGGGTGTTGCGGCTCGGGCTGGCCATCGCCGCGCCCGACACCGTCCAGGGCGCCCGTGGGTCGATCACGCACAGGTTGGCCGGTGCTCCGGGCACGACCGGCCCGCCGTGGCGGTCGTCGATGGCGGCGATGGCGGCGGGCCGCCACGACATGAGGGCCAGGACCTGCTCGATGGGCAGGTGAAGCTCGGTGAGCGCCAGGGCCAGCGCGGTCTCCAGGCCCAGCATTCCCGGAGGCGCCGAGTCGAAGGGCTTCTCCTTGTCGGCGTTGGCGTGGGGGGCGTGGTCGGTGGCGATGGCGTCGATGGTCCCGTCGGCCAGCCCGACCCGGATGGCGGCCACGTCGCCGTCGGTGCGCAGGGGCGGATGAACCTTGAAGACGGTGTCGTAGCCGGCGCAGCAGGCGTCGGTGAGAGTGAAATGGTGGGGGGTCGCCTCGGCCGTGACCGGCAGGCCTGCCTCCTTGGCGGCGCGCACCATGGCCACCGACCCGGCCGTGGACAGGTGCAGAAAGTGCACCCGGGATCCGGTGAGCCGGGCCAGGGCGATGTCGCGCATGACCATCAGCTCCTCGGCCTCCGAGGGCTGGCCGCCCAGGCCCAGCCGGCTCGACCAGGCGCCCTCGTGCATGGACCCGTCTGCGCTGAGCTCCGCCACCTCGCAGTGCTGGGCCAGCGCCACCGGGCGCCCGCCGGTGAGGTGGTCCAGACCGCCCGCGTACTCCAGGGCTCGGCGCATGACGTGGGCGTCCTGAACGCCGTCGCCGTCGTCGGTGAACATGCGCACGCCGAGACGCGCCAGCTCGGCCATGGGGGCGAGTGCCGTGCCGCGGCGGCCCACGGTGATGGCTGCCGCCGGATACACGTCGCAGCAGGCGCCCGCGCCGAGCTCCTGCACCTCGCGCACCACCGCGGCGCAGTCCATGGGCGGGTCGGTGTTGGGCATCGCCACCACTGCGGTGAAGCCTCCGAGGGCCGCTCCCCTGGCGCCGGTCTCGATGGTCTCGGCGTCCTCGCGGCCGGGCTGGCGCAGGTGGGCGTGCAGGTCGACGAGTCCCGGGGCCACGATGCAGCCGGAGGCGTCGAGCGTGCGGGTGGCGGCCGAGCGGTCGTCGGCCCCGGCGCCGACAAAGGTCACGCGGCCGTCCCCCACCGTCACATCGGCTCGACGGCTGCCCTGGGAGTCCACCACGGTCCCGCCCCGTATGGCGATGGTGCCGAGGGGGGCCACCGCGGCGAGTCTGGTGCTCATGCAGCCATTTCCCTCTGTCCTTCGGCCTGATCCAGGCCCGAGCCGAGCAACAGGAACAACACCGCCATGCGAACCGCCACGCCGTTGGCGACCTGCTCGGCGATCACTGCGTTGGGTCGGTCGGCCACGTCTCCGTCGATCTCCACGCCGCGGTTCATAGGACCGGGATGCATGATGAGCGCGCCGTCGGCCAGGCGGTCGGCCCGGGACGAGTTGATGCCGTACTCGGCGCGGAACTCTCTCAGCGAGGGCACCAGGGCGCCGGCCTGACGTTCCAGCTGCATCCTCAGCAGGTAGCAGATGTCGGTCTCGCCGAGGATGGAGTCCAGGTCGTGGGTGACGGCCACGGGCCAGCCCTCGAGGCTGGAGGGCAGCAGCGGGCGGGGGGCCACCAGCGTGACCTCGGCGCCCATGGCCGTGAACGCGAGCACGTCGGAGCGGGCCACCCGGGAGTGGAGGATGTCGCCGATGATGGCCACCCGGGCGCCGTCGAGGTCGCCCAAGTGCCTCCGGGCGGTGTACAGGTCGAGCAGGGCCTGGGTGGGATGCTCGTGACTGCCGTCGCCGGCGTTGATGACCGAAGCGTCGATCCAGTCGCCCACCCGGTAGGGAACCCCGGCACAGGAGTGGCGCACGACGATGGCGTCGATGCCCATGGCGTCGATGGTCTGCACGGTGTCGCGCACCGACTCGCCCTTGTTGACCGACGACGAGCGAACGGTGAAGTTCAGCGTGTCGGCCGAGAGCTGCTTGGCCGCCGCCTCGAACGACAGCCGGGTGCGGGTGCTGTCCTCGTAGAACAGCCAGGCGACGGTCTTGCCCCGCAGGGCCGGAACCCGGGGCATGGCCCGTTCACTCACCTCCGCAAACGATTCGGTGAGGTCGAGGATGCGCTCCAGGTCGGGGCGGACGAGATCGCTGATCGACAGCAGGTGCCGCCGCGCCCGGCCGCCGTCTGATCGGCTCATGCGGTCCTCCCGCTGCGGGCGACGAGACTCATTCCAACTCCCCCAGGTACACCCCGTCGGGGCCCACGTCCACCATCTCTGACCGGCTCGTGGGGAGGTTCTTGCCGACGTAGTCGGGGCGGATCGGCAGCTCCCGATGTCCCCGGTCCACCATCACCGCCAGCTGCACCGCCCGGGGCCGGCCCCAGCTGTGCAGGGCGTCGAGCGCAGCCCGCACCGTGCGGCCGGTGAACAGCACGTCGTCAACGAGCACCACCGCCCTGCCGTCGAGGTCGGTGGGAATGTCGGTGACCGCTTGGGGAAGCACGGGCCGCAGGCCGATGTCGTCGCGGTGCAGGGCCACGTCGAGCGATCCCACCGGCACGGCAATGCCCTCTATCTCCGACAGCGTGTCGCCGATGCGATGAGCGATGGGGACGCCGCCGGTCTGCAGGCCGATCACGACCAGGGACTGGGTGCCGTGATTGCGCTCGATCACCTCGTGGGCCATTCGCCGGACGGCCCGCTCCACGTCGTCGGTGGCCATGACCCGGGTCCGAGCACGAAACGTACCGCTGGTGTGGGGCACCGTGAAGCGGCGTTCTCGTTCGGCCATGCTGTCCTCTCCGTTCGGGCCTCACCGGACCCGTTTCACGGTCGGGCGGCGACGGTATCACCGGCAGAACGAAAGCGCGCGCATAGCTTGGATGAGGTCTCTGAACTCCCGTTTCTTGCGGCGTTCCGGGATGTCTTCAGTTCCGGGATGTCTTCAATGTAGAGAGTGATCGAGATCGCGGATCACCAGCCACGGCACTCGAACGGCCGATTGGTTGTATCCAGGCAGTCTCGGATCGAGACTCTGCTTACCGGTTCGCCTTCCGACCGGATAGGCCGGGAGGCCAACCGTTCGGAGCAGCCTCTCGGCGACAGCTTCGTCAGTACGCCGGTGACCTCCACCGGTAGAGCTTGCCGTCCTTCGTGGACGCCGGGCCCGCGACGCCTCCTGCTTTGGTGGTGTTCTTGGCCTCGGCGTCGACCAGATGGGTAGGATTCTGGTGTGGTGACGCTGAGGTCCGATGGCCGGGTGACGATTCCCAAGAACCTCAGACGCCAGGCGCGCCTGAGCGAGGGCGACGAGTTGGATGTCGAGTTGACCAGCGACGGCATCCTTCTTCGCCCGTGCTCCCAGCGGGACCAGGATCAGTGGTGGTACTGGACCGACGAGTGGCAGGCTGGCGAAAAGCAGATCGTAGAGGACCGAGCCGCGGGCAGACGTGGCCCCGTGTTCGCCTCCGGGGACGAGTTCCTGGCTGCGTTGCGTGAGACGGCTGCCTCCGACGGGGCCGGCTACGGCAGTTCGCGCTGATTTCCGCTCGCACTGTCGGCGGTCACGATCGTGCCTACCTACGCATGGGAGTGCGTGTTCGGGAGGGAATTCGCTGCGCTCGACAGTGACTCGCAGGAAGCGTTCCTTGCTGCTGTCGCTCAGTTCGTCGAGGATCTGCAGCATGGCCGGCCGGCGCGGCGCAGCCTGCGCGTGAAGCCCGTGCGCGGACGAGACGGGGTGTTCGAGATGACGTGGGCCGGGAACGGCCGAGCAACGTTCGCCTACGGCGAGGAGCAACGCCCGGGACAGGCGCACATCATCTGGCGACGCATCGGTAGCCACGACATCTTCCGGCGGCCCTAGCTGGAGTCTCGTGCGGGTGGTCGCCGAGTCCGAGCGCGCCTTCTCCCCGCCGCTCATCCACGGGCCGAATCTTCTAACGATTCTTCTAACGGACGATCTGTTATCGGGGGTCATCCACAGGTACGGCCTGTTACGCCAATCTTGTAAAACCCCACGTCAGATGGGTATTTTGTTGGCTCTCCGCGTTTGATGGGGCAGGCAGTGTGAGCTGAGGGTCCGCGCTCGGGCGTCGGGGTCTCGCGAGTCTGGCAGTAGTAGCTGTCTAGACAAGGAGACCCCGACATGTCCGATACTACGTGTGCGCCCGCTGCGGGTGTGGCGACAGGCGAGCGCCGCGGTGGCGCTGGGGCCGCGTTGGGGGCTGGGGCGGTCGAGGCTGCTCGGGTGCTGGTGGGCCTCGACGAGTTCGAGGTGACCGGCGCGGTGGAGCGCGGTGACGGGGTGTTGGAGGTGCAGGTTCGCTGTCGGCGCGAGCAGGCGGCGTGCCCTCGTTGTGGCACGTTCTCGGGTCGGGTCAAGCAGCGCCGCATCCAGCGGGTGCGGGACTTGCACAGCTTCGCGCGGCCGGTGGTGCTGGTGTGAGCTTCTATGTCAAGGCGAGGGTGGGACTTGTGTTTCGTAGGTCGGTTTGGAGGTGTGTCCAGATGCGGTCTGAGATGCGTCGCTTGAGGGCGCGGATGGCTTCTCGCTTGGTCTTGCCGCGGTCGAGGTGTTGTTGGTAGAGGCGTCTGCCTTCGTTGTTGGGTTGGGCGATCTGAGTGAGGGCGGCGGTGTGGATGGCGCGGTTGAGTTGGCGGTTGCCGCCGCGGTTCAGTCGGTGGCGGACGGTGCGCCCCGATGAGGCTTGGAGGGGTGCGGTGCCGTTGGCCATCGCGAAGCGGGCCTTGGTGGCGAAGCGTGCGGGGTCGCCGACTTCGGTGAGGATGTCGGCGGCTCCGATGGTGCCGATGCCGCGAATCTTGGTGAGGGTGGTGCCGTTGGCGCTGACCAGTTCGCTGATCTCGGCGGCGAGGTCGGCGATCTGGCGGTTCAGTTCGCGTATCTGTCGGAGACGGCCGCGCGCGACCCGCGCCGGCGCGGCGGAGTCGCCGGCGAGGAGCCGCGCGACCCGCTGGAGGCCTTTGGCGGAGGTGAGCGCGGCGCCGGTGCGGTGATAGCCGCAGCGGATCTGCGTCAAGTCGGCGTGCAGCCGGTTGATGTGCGCTGTGCGGGACTTGACCAGTTCACGGCGGTACCCGGCGAGCCAGCGCAGCTCCTCGAGCGTCCCGCCGGGTCGAGGCGGCGGCAAGTCGCTGTCGCGGGCGCCGATGCGGGCAGCCAGCAGCGCGTCCAGCGGATCGGACTTGGCGGCGGTGCGTTGGGAGCGCCGAGCCGCGGCGGTCATCTGCGGCGGAACGTCCACCACCTCTGCGCCGGCCTCGCCCAAAGCGAGCGCGGCGGCTCGCCCGTAGCCGCCGGAGCCCTCGATGGCCACGCGCCCCACAGAGGCGCCCTGGGCCCAGTTGACCAGCTCGCGGTGCCCCAACGCCGTGTTGGCGATGCTGCGATGCTCGAGCGGGCGCCCCCGCCGCGTCGATGAGGCAGCCCACCAGAGTGTCCTTGTGCGAGTCGATACCGATTACCAGCATTGCTTTGACCTTCCTGCTCGGTGTTGATAGACCGCAGAATGGCCCGGCGGTGCGCAACCATGCGTTGATGAGCTCCAGGCTCAGACGCCTCTATCAAGCGACATCACCGGGCCGGCACACCGGCGAGGAGGCACTCACACCAAAAGCCACCATCAACCTGACGGGGCAATGCACAAGTGAGCCATCCCCGCCGGTGCTGCCGCCCACAGTCAAACACGCATGGCACAAGCGCCGGTTCCGCTGCGACGCGCCGGGCTGCGTCAGGACTTTCACGGAGTCCACCGCTGAGGTCCCGGCGCGCAAGCGGCTGACCGAGCGGCTGCGCGGGGGCGTCGCGGCGGCGGCGCTGGACCGCTCGACAGCGGCGGTGGCGCGGTCGTTTCGTGTGCGCTGGCACACCGCGTGGGACGCGGTGGCCGCCGCGGCGACAGCGAGGCTCGCAGCCCGCCCCCCGGCGCCGCCGCGGCGCATCGGCGTCGACGAGACGACGTTCCGGCGGCCCCGGAGGTTCATGACTGGCATCGTGGACTTGGAGAACTCCAGGATGCGGGACATGTTCGAGGGCCGCTCCAAGGCCGCTCTCGCGGACCGGCTGAGGCTGCTCGGCGACGCCGCAGCCGCGAACTGTCGAAGGGCGTGCTGGCCGCAATGTTGCGCCAACTCGGCGTCGACGGCAAGGAGTTCTGAGCCGTGATCTACGCGTACCCGTGCGAAATCGCCTCAGACGAGGACGGCGAACTGGTCGTCGCCTTCCCCGACGTGCCCGAGGCCATCACAGGCGGACGGGACCGGGCCGAGACGCTGTTGCTCGCCGCTGACGCCCTCAGCACCGCGCTGGCCGGGTACGTCCGAGGCGAGCTGGACATACCCCGACCAGGCACCGCCTCGCCCGACCAGGAACTGGTTGCGGTGCCCGCCGTGATGACCGCCAAGCTCGCCCTCCATTCGGCCATGCGCTCCCAGAACATCACTGAGTCGGAGCTAGCCCGCCGGCTCGGCATCCGCCCGTCCGCCGCCCGGAAGCTGGCCGACCCCGACAGCCGGTCCCATATCGGGCAGCTGCAGGAGGCCCTCGACGCGGTCGGCTGCCGGCTAGTCATAGACATCACCGCCGCCTGACTCCAACCCTCGGGCTGCGTGCTCATGAGTTGCCGGCGGCACATGCAACTCGAAGTGGATCTCATGGTGAACAACTCGAAGTGGATCTCATGGCGAACCATCATCTTGATCCAAGATTCTTCTTGGAAATTGACTGTAAATGCTCAATAAATGTCACACCGGTGTGAGATGCTGTCTTCATGCTGATCGCAGCCGCCCGACGGGCCGAAGCCGCCGCCAAGGAGATGCTCGCCCTGGTCAACGAGGGCTCGGCCTCATGCGCGGAGATGCGAGAGATGCTGGCGGTGTCCAAGGCCACCGCGGCGATCATGTCGGTCGCCCAGGCCTCGGCCGCGGCCAGCATCGCCGGTCGTGAGCGCCACGGCGACGGCGGCACACAGGTCCTTGCCGACACCGCCGGGTTGTCGCGGCGCGATGCACACACCCAAGTCAAGACGGCCAAGGCCATCGACGCGGTGCCCGCGGTTCGCGATGCGGTGGAAGAGGGCCGAGTGTCGCTGGCCAACGCCAAGCGGCTGGCCGAGGCAGTCGAGAAGACAAGTGCCGAGGTTGTCGAGTCCGACGCCGTGCTGCTCTCAAAGGCCGAGTCGATGCGCCCCGAGCAGTTCACCAAGGAAGTCCGCCGCTGGGCCGCGGACCGTCAGGACGACGGTGGCGAAGCCGACTACCGGCGCCTGCGGGCCAGGCGCTATGTGCGCATCTGGGACAGCGACGATGGCACCGTCGAGCTTCACGGCAAGTTTGACCCGGTGGCCGGGCGCCGCATCGGCAACCGGCTCCAGGCCGAGGCCCGCCGCCTCTACGACGCCGACAAGAAGCACGCCCGCGCCGGCGACGACGTCCAGGCCCGCAGCTTCCAGCAATGCATGGCCGACGCCCTCGACAACCTCACCTCGAGCACCAGCGCAGGCAACGGCAGGCCCTTCGCCGACATCTGTGTGGTCGCTCACGTCGATGACGCCACCGGCGAACTCATCGCAGAGCTCCCCGACGGTGTTCGGCTGCCCCAGTCAGTTCTCGAACAACTCGCCTGCAACGCCAAGGTCTGCGGCGTCGTCTACGACCGCAAGGGCAAGCCGATCTGGCGCACCGAGGCCAGACGCACCGTCACCGAGCCCCAATGGCAGATGCTCATCGCCCGCTACGGCGGCTGCTTCCACTGCGGGGCGAACCCGGCCATGTGCCAGGCGCACCACATCGAACCGGTCTCGCAGGGCGGACCCACGAAGCTCGACAACCTGGTTCCGGCCTGCTGGGGCTGCCACCACAGAATCCACTACGACGGCTGGCAGATCAGCAGGAGTCCTGACGGCCAGCACACCCTCCACCCGCCCGACCACATCCACTACGGACCCGCTCTTGCGCCCGACCATCCGCGGCTGCTCAGATCCGCGGCCGAGCAGGCTCCCGATCCCCTGCCGCTGCCCGGACCCGACACCGAACACGCGCCCGGACCGCCACTGCTGAACGGACACGACCACGTGCACGCGTCGGACACGACGTCACCGCCCGACGGTACCCAACCGCGCCCTCCCGACCCAGGCGACATCGATGTGCCGCTGGTCCGCCCCGGTCCGGCGACGGCCCGGGCAGCGCTGCGGAGCGCCGGAACCCAGCGTGACGGGGCTCCCACGACCGATGTCGGGCACGAGGGCGGTGCGCCCGTCAGTCGCATGCCAAGCGCACCGACGGGGCAACAACACAACCCACTCTTCACCATCGACTAGCTAGCCGGCCCCGCGATCGGCCCAGCTCTCCTGGCCGCCATGCCGATACCGCGCTAGCAGTACCGTCGCAGAGATCCAACAGCTCGTCGGGAAGGCTTCACAGCCAGCAGGCTGGCCGCATTCGTCCCAGCGCGTACGGCGGCAGTAGAGGCACAGGAACGGGGCGGCGAGACCACTAACAGGCTGGGATGCCAGCCGCGTTCGGCGGGGCAGTTCCGACGACCGGACAGCCGCTGCGGCAGTACCCTGAGCAGCCCTTTGGGAGGGCCGAGCGATGACGAGTCCCGAGACATGACCGGTCCCACGGGGTGGTGGCAGGATCATCGAACTTCACCCGAGCCGGCCTGTCCACCAACCTGGAACTGAACCTGGGCAACTATGCGCCCCACACCGTCGCGCAGGTGCACGAGTGGTTCGACGAGCTGTGGGAGCAGTCCGCCGACTACGACCTGGCGGCACTGTTCGAGTCCCGCTTCGAGCCGCACTCGCCCCAGCTCGTCTATCTGCGGATGCTGTGGGAGCGCTACGGCGCCGAACTCGACGCCGAGGCCGATGCAGACCCGACCGGAGCCGGCGAGATCCATCTCACGTCGTTCCAGACCGACGGTCTATGGCGAGCCAAGCGCATCCTGGCCGAGCGCAACGGCGTCCTCATCGCCGATGAGGTGGGACTGGGCAAGACGTTCCTAGCCGGCGAGTTGATCCGAGAGGCCACCATGGACCGCCGCCAGCGAGTGCTGGTGATCACTCCCGCGACACTGCGCGACGGCCCTTGGCGAGCCTTCAAGGACCGGCACATGCTCCCGATGGAGCTGATCTCCTACGAAGAGCTCATGGCGGACCAACGCCTGAATCCTGGCAACGCCACCCAGGTCAAGCTCAGAGCGGGCATCAACGAATACGCCATGGTGGTGATCGACGAGGCCCACAACCTGCGCAACCCGGCCACCCAGCGGGCCGAAGCTCTGCGACGGCTGCTGGCCGGCTCACCTCCCAAGCAACTCGTGCTGCTGACCGCCACGCCGGTCAACAACAGCCTCTGGGACCTCTACCACCAACTCGGCTACTTCCTGCGCAACGACGCTGCCTTCGCCGACGTCGGAATCCCCTCGATGCGGGACCACTTCGCGAGGGCCATGTCCATCAACCCCGACGACCTGACCCCGGAGCACCTCTTCGACGTGCTCGACGCGGTGGCGGTGCGCCGCACCCGCTCGTTCGTCAAGGCCTACTACCCGAACGACACGGTGCCCATCGACGGCCGCGACCAGGTCATCGCCTTCCCCACCCCCCGCGTCCGCAAGGTCAGCTACGACCTCGACGCGGTGCTGCCCGGCTTCTTCGATCGCATCGCCCGCGCTCTTGATCCCGAGGCCGGCCCCGGCGACCCGGAGTCGTTGACGCTGGCTCGTTACGTTCCATCGATGTACCGGCTGGGCCAGTCGCCGGACAGCTACGAGATCCAGCTCGCCGGACTGCTCCGCTCGGGCATGCTGAAGCGGTTCGAGTCGTCCCCGCACGCCTTCGCCGAGACCTGCCACCGGATGGCCAACAGCCATGACGCTTTCCTGACTCTGCTCGACCGGGGTCGGGTGGCAACCGGCGACGAACTTGCTGATTGGATGTCAGCGGACTCCGACGACATAGACGCCGCCGACAAACACGGCGATCATCACACCGGAGTCCACGAGGACGCCGCCGGCTACGACATCGAGCGGCTGCGGCACGACGCAGCCGCCGACCGCGACATGCTGCGCTCATTCGCGGAGACCGCACGCACGGTCGACCGTAGCCAGGATCCGAACCTGGCCGAACTCATCGAGCAGCTCGCCTACATCGCCACGGAGGCAGCCGAGAGCGGGACTACCGAACAGGACATCCGCAACCGGCGCAAGGTTCTGATCTTCAGCTACTACGCCGACACGGTGGACTGGATCTTCGAGCACCTTGCTGAGACAACGCCGGACGACGAACGGCTATCGGCCTACCGGGGCCGCGTCGCCTCCCTATCCGGGAGCACCGGCACAGGTAGCAAAGAAGCGGTGATCTGGGGGTTCGCTCCCAGAACGACCGACGCCCCCGAGGGGCGCGACGACGACCTGTACGACATCGTGGTGACCACGGACGTGCTGGCCGAGGGAGTGAACCTGCAGCAGGCCCGCCACATCATCAACTACGACCTGCCGTGGAACCCGATGCGGCTGGTGCAGCGCCACGGCCGCATCGACCGCATCGGCTCACACCATTCCGAGGTGTTCATCCGCTGCGTGTTCCCCGACACCCGCCTCGACGAACTGCTGAACCTGGAGGAGCGGCTGCACCAGAAGATCAGGCAGGCCGCAGCCAGCATCGGCGTAGGCGAGGTCCTTCCCGACCAGATCGGTGAGGACCTGACTTTCACCGAGACCCGCGATGAGATCGAGCGCATCCGCCGCGAGGAGGCCGACCTGTTCGAGCGGGGCGGTACCGCCCGCGGCGCGTTGTCCGGTGAGGAGTACCGCCAAGAGCTGCGCAAAGCGATCGAGCAGGGATGGCGGGCGCGAATCGAGGAACTGCCCTGGGGATCCGGTTCCGGCATGGCGATCAGCGTCGACCGCGGGCCGGCATACGTGTTCTGTGCACGAGTCGGCGACCACGACCGAGCGGTGTTTCGCTACGTGGAGTTCGGTGGACACCGCGACCCGGACGGCAGCGGAGACAATGATGACCGTCCGACAGTGGTGGCCGACACATTGAACTGTCCGACAGTGGTGGCCGACACATTGAGCTGTCCGACAGTGGTGGCCGACACATTGAGCTGCCTGGACCACGCTCGACCAGCCGACGGGCTCGACACGCCCCGCGAGCTCGACGATGACACTTACCGGCGAGCCTTCGACGCCTGGGACGCAGCCCGAGCCGACATCGTGGAGAAGTGGAACTACCTTGCTGACAAGGCCAATCTTGAGCCCAGGATCCCGCCGGCGCTGGCCAGGGCATCAGAAGTCCTGCGCACGCACTCCCCCGCCGAGCTGACCCAGGATCGAGTCGACCGGGCCATGGACAGCCTGGCCGCCCGCTATACCGAGCGCACCATCCGCACTGTCCGCGCCGCCATGTCTGCCAGCGACGACCCCGCCGAGCAGGCCCGAGAGATCATTCGAGTGATCAATGCCCTGGGCCTGGAACCCTATGTCCCGCCGGAGCCGCTGCCCGAGATCACCCCCGAGGACGTCCACGCCATCTGCTGGCTGGCCCTGACCTGAACGTCGCCTCAGAACCGCGGCGAGCCCGACCGCGAGCTGTCGACGGCTAGTCGCTGTCGCGCTCCTTGGCCCGCTCGACAGCACGCTTGACCCGTAGCAGGTCTCCCGCGGTGCGCATGATCGTGTCGGACAGCCTTCGGCAACTGGTCGTGCGCTGCGCCGCGAAAGCACTCCTGTCGAGCCGCTGGGCCAGGCCGGCGGCTACCCCGCAGGCCTGCTCGACCACATCGGCGGTGGTCGTGGAGTCGAGGAAGCCCACATGGACCGCCTGGTCGGGCGTGTAGGTCTGAGCGGTGTTGCAGGCCAGCGTCAGGTACCGGGGCGACAGGCGGGCCCGGGCCAGCTCGATTGTCAACTCCGGCAGCGGAATGCCGAGAGACAACTCGGTGAACCCGATCCTGTAGTCGCCGGCCGCGCCGATGCGAACATCGCAGCACAGCAGCAACAGGGCACCCACCGCCAGGGCGTGTCCGGTACACGCGGCCACCACCGGGCGGGGGAACTCCGCGAGGCGCAGGACCATGTCGGTGGTCTGATGGAACAGGTCGCTCATGACCTCGCCCTCCTGCTGCAGGATCGAAAGGTCCAAACCTGCCGAGAAGACGCCCGGACGGCCGGCGAGGACCACGGCGTCGGCCTGCTTCTCGGCCGCGCCCAGAGCGCTGAGCAGGGACTCGGTGATGTCGTCGTTGAGGGCGTTGACCTTGTTGTCGTCGACGGTCAGCAGCGCCACCGGTCCGCGCATGCGCATGGTCACGGCCGCTTGATCCAAGGTCAAGTCCTATCTCCCGCTTCTCAGCATGCGTCACACGATACTCTCGACGGCACGGCACTTTCGACGGCACGATGCTCTCGACGGCACGATACTCTCGACGGCACGGTACTTTCGACGGCACGATGCTCTTGACGGCACGATACTTTCGACGGCACGCTCTGCTGCGGTCAAGAGGGCACACACCTGCTCCCGAGACGCCGCCTCCTGGCCGCCAGGCGGTCGGTTGTAACCTCACCCGCGCGATTCTCACCTTCCAATCTCACCTTCCAATCTCACCTTCCAATCTCACCTTCAAATCTCAAACGGGTCGTCACGATACTTCATAGATGACGCCCGACGAAGCCGGAAGAACACGCGCCATCGCTAGGGCGCCCCCGCTCCCTGCCGCGTGCGGGCAAAGACCAGCCCAGCCGGACGGGCGGACTTCCCGACCCGGCCCGGCGGCGGCTCGACCCTGCGCATCCCGACCCGGCCCGGCGGCGGCTCGACCCTGCGCATCCCGGCCCGGCCCGGCGGCGGCTCGACCCTGCGCATCCCGGCCCGCCGGGCGACGGCCGCCGACGCCGGGTTGTCGGAGTCGATCTCGGCCATCACCGCCTGGAGCGGCCCCTCCGTCAGCGCCCAGTCCAGCACGAGCCGGACCGCCTCCCCGGCCCGACCCCGGCCCCGCCAACTCTCGGCGATCCACCAGCCGACCAGAGCCGCACGCCGCACCGGGTCGAGCCGGCTGAGCCCCACCTCGCCGATGACCTGGCCCGACAGCGCATCGGCCACCGCCAGGTCCACCGAGCGCCCTTCGGCCCAGGCGTGCTCCCGCTGCGAGATCCAACGCGAGGCCGCGGCCTCGTTGCTCGGCTCGGGCACTCTCAGACGGTCCCGGATCACCGGGTCGCGCCAAGCCGCGGCCAGCACCGGGGCGTCCGCGGCCCGCCAGGGCCTAAGCAGGGTGGTCTGGCTCACCAGGCGGGGCACACCCAGGATCAGGCGATCGGTTCCGCCTGCTCCGCCACCTCGCGGTGCAGCGTCGTGGTTCCCGCTCTTGTTCGCTGCGCTCACGGGCCGCTCGGGCCACGGCCTCGCTGAAGGCCTCGCGAATTCCTCATGAAATGCCGTCCACCCGCTCGGCCTCCCGGCCTCGCACTTCGTCGGCCACCGCCCGCAGCACTCCGTTGAGGAAGCGGGGAGAGTCTGCGCTGCAGTACTGAGTGGCCAGGGCCACAGCCTCAGACAGCACGACGCCCGTCGGCACGTCGTCGCGGTGGGCCAGCTCCCAGGCCGCGATCCGGGCCAGAGCCCGGTCCACCACCGCGAGCCGCTCCAGGCGCCATCCCACCAGATGCCTCCGCAGCAGGCTGTCCACACGATCGCGGTCGGCGTCCACGCCCAGCGCCAGTGCCACCGCGTAGCCGGAGAGCGGCATGGCCCGACGGGCCAGCGCCTCGGCGGACGAGCCGCCGGCGATATCGGCCTCGTAGAGCACGGCTAGCGCGTCCTCGCGCGCCTCGCGGCGGATCCCGAAGCCGGGGGGAACAGCAGTCACGGCCGCCGAACCAACTGCGTCTGATGGTACCAGTGCCTGCCAGGGAGACAGTGGAAGGGGGGAACAGCAGTCACGGCCACCGAACCAGCTGCGTCTGATGGTACCAGTGCCTGCCAGGGAGACAGTGGAAGGGGGGAACAGCAGTCACGGCCACCGAACCAACTGCGTCTGATGGTACCAGTGCCTGCCAGGGAGACAGTGGAAGGGGGGAACAGCAGTCACGGCCGCCGAACCAACTGCCAGGAGGCCGGATCAGGCCCGCGCGATGTAGGCGCCGGACCGGGTGTCGACCTTCACCCGCTCCCCGGGCGACACGAACAGCGGAACCTGCACGACCAGGCCCGTCTCGAGGGTGGCCGGCTTGGTGGCGCCCGACACCCGGTCGCCCTGAATCCCCGGCTCTGTCTCGGCTATGGCCAGCTCCACCGCGGCGGGCAGGTCGGTGCCGACGATCTCGGCGCCGTGCATCAGCATCACCGCCACCGATCCCTCCACGAGGAACCGGGCCGTGTCGCCCAGAACATCGGGTGCCACCGTGATCTGGTCGTAGGAATCGTTGTCCATGAAGACGAGATCCTCGCCCTCGCGGTAGAGCATCTGCATCTCGCGCTTGTCGATCGTCGCCCGCTCGACCTTCTCGCCGGCGCGGAAGGTGCGGTCGACCACCGCGCCGGTTCGGGCGTTCTTGAGGGTGGTGCGCACGAAGGCGGGGCCCTTGCCCGGCTTGACGTGCTGGAACTCCACGACGCTGAACAGGTTCTGATCGAGTTCGAGGGTCATGCCGTTCTTGAGGTCGTTGGTCGTGATGGTGGGCAAGATCTGCTCCTTGTCGGTTCTCGGTGTGCGGTCCTGCTGTGGCGGCGCCCTCAGGCGGGCAGGGTCACCAGGGGCGTCTTCGGGTAAAGAGTCAGCGGGCGGCATCCGGCGTCGGTGACGACCAGCAGGTCCTCCACCCGGACACCTCCGAATCCGGGAAAGTACACGCCAGGCTCGACGGTAAGCACATTTCCGGGCTGGAGCACCGCGGACGAGCCCGAGGCCACCCGGGGCAGCTCGTGGACGTCCAATCCGACACCGTGGCCCGTGCCGTGCACGAAGGCGTCGCCCATGCCGGCCTCGTGTATGACCGACCGGCAGGCTCTGTCGATCTCCCCCGCCTCGACGCCCGGGCCCACCGCGCCGACGCCGGCCGCCTGGCTGCGGTCGACGACATCGAGCATGGCCGCGGCCTGACCGCTCGGATCGCCCAGGACGAACGTGCGGGTCATGTCGCTGCGATAGCCGTCCACAACCGCCCCGACGTCGACGATCACGAGATCGCCGGCCTCTATCCGCCGGTCGGTGGGGGTGGCATGGGGGAGGGCGCCGTTGGGACCCGAAGCAACGATCGTGTCGTAGGCGGGGCCCGACGCGCCAGCCGTGCGGATGGCGTCGTCGAGAGCCATCTGGAGGTGCGACTCGGTGGCGCCTGGTCGCAGCATCGGCACGACCGACGCCAGGGCCCGGTCCGCGATGCATGCGGCGGCCTCGATGCGGGCCAGCTCGGCTCGGTCCTTGACTGCACGCAGGCCCTCCACGATCCCAGACAGAGGCACCGTCTCTGCGTCGACCGCAGCGCTCCAGCGGATCTGCTCGCTCCAGGCGACGCTGTCCTCCAAGCCGAGGCGAGCCGAGTCACCGAGTCTGGCCGCCGCCACTTTGGCCGGGTCGCGGGCGACGACGACCTCCACAACGCCCGAACAGCCGGCCGCCGCCAGCTGCGCGGGCGCCTGCTCACAGTAGCGAGCGTCGGTGACGAGCAGCGCCGCGCCGCCGCCCAACACCACAACGACGCCGTTGGAGCCGGTGAACCCGGTGAGCCATCGGACATTGGCGGGCTCGACGATCGCGGCGGCATCGAAGCCCGCGGCGGCCAGCCGGTCCCAGAGCCGCCCGAGACGCCCCTCCACCCGCAGCGGGGCCAGGCTTCGCAGCGCTTCGACGGCGTTGCCTTGCCGGCGCGGCAGCTTGCTCATCGAATCGCGGCCAGCGCGTCTCGCAGCACCGGTTCGGGCACCCCCGCAACCGGCTCCACACCCCGGGCCGAGTCGAGCACGAGGGTCACGCCGTCGATGGCCTTCTTGTCGCGGCCGAAGAGCGCGAGCAGCTCGTCGTCGTCGAGCATTGCCGGCAACCGAGCCGGCAGGCCGTAGCCGGTCACGACCCGGCGATGCTCAGCCACCCGGTCCTCGTCGATGCGGCCCATGCGCACGGCCACCTCGGCCGCGTAGACGAGGCCCACGGCCACCGCCTCCCCGTGGCGCAGGTCGTAGCGCCCCGCGGTCTCGACCGCATGGGCCAGGGTGTGGCCGTAGTTCAGGATGGCCCGGCGGCCGCCCTCGCGCTCGTCCGCGGCCACCACAGCGGCCTTGACCCGCACCGCCGCCGCGATCCGCTCGCCCAGGTCGAGGGCGTCCAGGTCGTCTCCGGTCAGGAAGTGGTACTTGGCCAGCTCGCCCTGGCCGCTGAGCATCTCCCGCGGCGGCAGCGTGGCCAGCACGTCGGTGTCGCACAGCACGGCGTGGGGCTGCCAGAAGGCGCCCACAAGGTTCTTCCCCTCCGCCAGGTTGACGCCGGTCTTTCCCCCGATGGCCGCATCCACCTGGGCCAGCAGCGTCGTGGGCACCGACACGTAGCGGATGCCGCGGTGGTAGACCGCGGCCACGAAGCCCGCGAGGTCGGTGACCACCCCGCCGCCGACGGCCACGATCACGTCGGATCGCGTGAACCCCGCGGCCGACAGGATCCGGCACAGGCGCTCGACCTCGGCCAGCGACTTGGCCTCCTCGCCGTCGGGCACCTCCAGCACGCACTGGTCCAGGCCGCTGTCAACAGCCCAGCCGACGTTGGTCTGGGTGATGACGGCCGCCCGGCGAGCACCGGCCGGCATGGCCGAGCCGAGGCGCGCCCGCGCTCCCGCTCCCACGTGGACGTCGTAGGAGCGGTCGCACAAGTCGACGGTCACGACACGGTCATTCGGGGCGGACGGAGGCACCCGAGCAGCCTACCGACGCCCCGGTGGACCCTTGGCCCGCGGCCTCAGCGAGATCGCCGACCAGCCTCCCGCGAGATGCCAACCGCGATCTGGGGAATCCGGGCGGGTTCATCAAGAACATGCACGGGTGGGTGATGACGTCTCGCGGTGCAGCGTCGTGGTTCCCGCTCTTGTTCGCTGCGCTCACGGGCCGCTCGGCCACGCTCTGCCGAAATATGTAGAGAAACCCGTCATATAGAGCAATCCCCCTACAGATTTGAGGCGAGCTTGACGTAGGGCTACTCACGGGCCGCTCGGGCCACGGCCTCGCTCAACGCCGCGCTGATTCGGAGGTGAATCGCGGCCGAGCCGCCCGGCCTCAACCGAGCAGAGCCTCCGGGAACAGCACCGCGATCATCGTGCCTGCGGCCAGGGCAGGGCCGAACGGGAAGGCCGTGTGGAGCAGCCCCAGCAGCGGCGGGGAGGCCGGCCCGCGTCCGGAATCTGGCCGGGGTTCCAGGCCCCTCCGGCGCAGCAGGGCCAACACCAGGCCCATGGCCAAGCCGATCACACAGCTCAGCAGCAGGGCCCCGGCGGCGAGGCCCACCGCCGCCCACCAGCCCTGACCGACGGTGGCCGCCGTCCAGCCGATGTGCAGGCCGAGCAGCGGACCGAGCTTCACGTCGCCGAAGCCGAGGCCGCTGGGTCGCAGCTCGTGGGCGACCCACATCACCGCGCCGTAGCCGAGCGCGGCGGCCGCAGCCGAAGCGATGGCACCCGGCCGCCCCGCGGCGATCGACGCGGCCCCGATCGCGGCCAGACTGGCGATCGACGCCGGGAAGGTGATGACGTCGGGCAGCCGGCCGGAGCGCCAGTCGACGACCGACAGCGTCACCAGCGACACCGCGGCCACCAGCGGCGGGATCGTGTCCCAGCCCACGCCGAAGCGGGCCACCACCGCCGCCAGCAAGAACGCCATCGACAACTCAAGCAATCCGGCCCGGCGGCGAGCACCCCGGGGCGGGGCGAAGCGATCCGCCACCACAGCAGCCAGCCGCCCCGCAGCCACACCACCGAGGAGGGCCGAGACGAGTGCGACCGCGTTCACCCTCCGACGATAGGGACCGGGTGCGCGGCCTTGCCTCCGTCTTCACCAGCTGCGGCCGGCAGGGACCCGGCCCGCCGCGACTTCCACCGCGCTCGCGGGCTGCAGCCGGCAGGGACCCGGCGGCGCCGCCCTCAGGTGTCGCGGAGCGCGGCCTGGCGCATTACCGCCACCGGCGCCTCCGCGCCGGTCCACAGCTCGAAGGCTGCCGCGGCCTGGTATGCCAGCATCGACAGGCCGTTGTGAGCCTCCACGCCCCGCTGGCGCAAGGCGACCAGCCAGGCAGTCTCGATTGGCTCGTACACCAGATCCACAGCGACTTGGCCGGGTCGCAGCAACCTCGGGTCGCAGGGCATCGAGAGGTCGGCGCCCATGCCGACCGAGGTTGCGTTCACCACAACATCCGCGGCGGCGATGTCGTCCATCGCGCCAACGCGGCCTGGCCGCCCCGCCCGGCTCGCGACATTGGCGATTGACGCCGCGGCTTCAGCCTTGGCCTGGGTGCGGTTGATCACGGCCACATCGGCCGCGCCCGCCGCGGCCAGCCCCCACGCCACCGCCCGAGCTGCACCGCCACCTCCCATCAACGCCACCCGAAGGCCCTCCGCCGAGACGCCCGCGTCGGCGCGCAGTCCGGCGACGAAGCCCCCCGCGTCGGTGTTGGCCGCATGCACGCGACCGTCGCCCAGCGGCACCATGCAGTTCGCCGCCCCCAGGATCTCGACCTCCTCGTCGACGGAGTCCGCGGCTGCGGCGACCTCCGCCTTCAAGGGCATGGTCACCGACATCCCGGCCAGGCCCAGAACCCTTATCGCGTCCAGGGCTTCGGCGCCCTTGCCGGCGGGAACCTCGAAGGCGGTGAACACCCAGTCGATGCCGGCCGCCGCGAACGCGGCGTTGTGGATGGCCGGCGAGCGGGAGTGACGCACCGGGTCGCCGATCACCGCCGCCACCCGCCGACCTGACATCAGAAGCCCCGCGGATAGGTGTCAACGCCTCGCAGTGCGGCGTTGTGTTTCCCGCTCTTGTTCGCTGCGCTCACGGGCCGCTCGGGCCACGGCCTCGCTCGGCGCCTCGCGAATGTCCTCATGAATCGCTCCCTATCCGCTCGGCCTCTAGCAGTACTCGAGCTCGCGGCAGACCTGCACGTAATCCAGGTGCTCCTCGTAGGTCACCGAGAAGTGGTGGGCGCCGCGGACTCCGTCCTCGTCGGTGAGGACATAGAAGAGCCAATCCCCGTCGGTTGGCTGAAGCGCGGCGAGCAGCGACGCCTCGCCCGGAGCCGATATCGGGGTGGGCGGCAGACCGGTCACCACCCGGGTGTTCCAAGGGGACTCCCGCGCGATGTCGGCGGATGTCAGGTCGGCGCACGACTTGGCGGCCGCGTAGCACGCGGTGGCGTCGATGTCGAGGCGCATGCCCTCGGCCAGCCGGTTGTAGATCACCCGGGCGATCTTGGCCCGGTCGTTCTGCACCAGGGCCTCCTCCTCGATGAGGCTGGCCACGATGACGACCTGATAGGGGTTGAGGCCCAGATCGACGATGTCGGGGTGGGTTCCGGGATCCTCCAGCAGGCGAGCGAAGCGGCGGTCGAACTCATCTGACATCCTCAGCAGGAAGCCGTGCTCGTCGGAGAGGTCGTCGGCGTTGAGGTAGTAGGTGGCCGGGAACAGCACGCCCTCGAGACTCCGGGCCCCAGCGTCGTCGGGGAGATACGACGCCTCGCCCACCAGCGAGACGTAGGCCACCTCCAGATCGTCTCGCTCGAAGACGGGATTCTCCTCCACCAGGCGGGGAGCCATCTCGCTCCAGCGCAAGCCCTCGGGGATGCGGACCAGCTCGAAGACTTCGGGCAGGGGGCCCGCCTCGAACACTGTGCGCACCGACGCGAAGTCCATGTTCTCGTACAGGATGTAGTCGCCGGCGTCGACGGCGACCACCGAGTCGCACCCGAGGAACCCAGTGATCGTCAACTCGCCGTCGCAGCGCAGCCAGTAGCGGAAGACCGTGGCGTTCGAGATGACGTCCACGCCCTGCAGCTCGCCGGCGATCTCGTTCACGGACGCCCCCTGGGGAATGGTCAACTCGATGGCGTCGCCGGGCAGGCCCTCGGGCGTGATCTGGGCGTCCACCCAGACGTAGATGCGGCCCCGCATCCACAGGGCGGCCAGCGCGACGACCACACCCAGCACGACCAGGCGGATAAACCCTCCCCAGAACGGGCGGTAGCGGACCCAGTTGCGGTCGTCGGCGTCGTACACCGGATCGACGAGCGGGTCGTCCCCGAGCTCCTCCTCGACCACGACCATCGCGCCGGAGTCCACCGTCGACCAGCCGCGCCGGACCGCAACGGCACGCTGCTCGTCTCGGTGGGCCGCCCTGCGCGCCGCCCGCCGGTAGGAGCGCTCGGAACGGGCCTTGGCGGGTTTTGCCTTGCGTGGCGCGCGCCGCGACGAAGCGACCGGCCTGCCAGGACCCGCAGCACCCCCAGGCGCAACAGGAGGCCTGCCAGAACCCGCAGCATCCCTGGGCGCAGCCGGCTCGGTGCGGACCCGGGCATCGGCCGCCGGCTTCCCCGGGGCACGCGCCGGCGCGGCCGGCGGGCGGGCATCGCCGTCGGGACGCCCCGTGATGAAGTTCGACAGCCTCGACTGGCGGCGACGGGGCCCGCTGCGGTCAGCCACGGGGCATGCCCGCATCGAGCCAGGACTGGAGCACCACTGCAGCCGCCACCTGGTCGACAACGCCGCGCCTTCGTGGCCCCTTCATCTGCTGCTCCCTGAGGCTCCGCTCTGCGATGACCGTAGTCAGCCGCTCATCGTAGGAAACGACGGGAACGCTCAGGAGCCGCTCGAGACGGCTGATCTCAGCGCGGGCCGACACGGCGGCCGGACCTTCGGTGCCATCGAGTGAGAACGGCATTCCGACCACCACGATCTCGGCCCGCCACTCGCTCACCTGATCGGCGATGGCCTGCAAATCGCGTTCAGGATCCCCGCTGCAGACGAGCGTCTCGACCGGAGTCGCCACCGTCCCCGCCGAGTCACACACCGCCACACCGATCCGGCGCTCTCCCAGATCGAGCCCCAGGGCTCGCACGTCAGATGATTCCGGCCGTGGCGCGTGCCAAGTCGAGAGCCTCGTCAAGACGGTCGGCGTCCCTACCGCCGGCCACGCACAGATCGGCCGCGGACCTCCCCCCGCCGCCGATGGTCTTCTTGGCCTCGGTGATCAGATCGCCGGCGTGGAATCCACCGCCGGTAGTCGCGGCTGCGGCCAGGGCCGCTCCCCCCGAGTCGAGCGCGGTGCCGAGGACGACAGCCTTCACGCCGTCTATATCCCTGATCGACACAGCGAGGTCGCGCAGGCCGTCGCGGCCCACGTCATCGACTCGGGCGACCACCACTCCGTCCACGGCCGCGGCGGCGAGCTCCGGCGCTCGTCCGAGCGCCACCCGGCGCCTCAGCTCGGCCACCTCGGCCCGCACTGCCTTGGTCTCGCTCTGGCGCTTGGCCACGCCGTCGGCCAGCTCGGCCGAGGGCACCCCCAGCGACCGGGCCACATCGTCTATGAGCGACTGCTGGCTGCGCAAGAGGTTGAGGGTGTCGTGGCCGGTGATGGCCTCCAGCCGGCGAATGTTGGCACCGATCGATGCCTCGGAAGTGACGTGGAAGGCGCCGATGTCGCCCAGGGCCCGCACATGGGTGCCGCCGCACAGCTCAACCGAGTGGCGGCCGGCCTCAAGCACCCGCACGACGTCGCCGTATTTGTCGCCGAAGAATGCGATAGCGCCCAGTTGCTGCGCCCGGTCGAACGTGGTTTCGAAATGGCGGCACGACGCGTTGTCGAGCACCTCGGAGTTCACTAGGTCCTCCACTCCGGTGATCTGCTCGCGCGTGAGGGCCTCGTAGTGGCTGAAGTCGAAGCGGAGCCGGTCGGGGCCGACCCACGATCCCTGCTGCTTGACATGCTCGCCGAGGATCTCCCGCAATGCCCAGTGCAGGATGTGCGTGGCTGTGTGGTTGCGACGGATGCCGGTACGGCGCTCGGCGTCCACCGAGGCGGTCACCTCGTCGCCGACCCGCAGCTCGCCCTCGATGGGCTCGACGATGTGGACATGCAGGTCATCAACGCCGTAGACGGTGTCGATCACCCGAGCTCTGGCCCCGGTCGCTTCGCATGAGATCTCGCCGGTGTCTCCGATCTGCCCGCCGCTCTCGGCGTAGAACGGCGTGCGATCCAGCACGATCCGGCCGTCCGCGGCGTACAGCACCCCGCCCCCAGACATCAGCTCGGCCCGGCCGGTGAACTCGGTGGGCCCGGTGGCCGACAGCAGCGCCACGAAGTGCGTCACGTCGTCGGCGGCGGCCACCGAGCGGGCGCTGCGGGCCCGCTCCTGCTGCTTGGACATCGCGGCCGCGAAGCCCTCGGTGTCTACTTCCACGCCTCGCTCCGCCGCGATCTCGACCGTCACCTCTAGAGGGAAGCCGTAAGTGTCGTGAAGCAGGAAGGCCACGTCGCCGTCGATCGGCCGGCCGGGGCCGAGGCCGGCCATCCGCCCGTCGAGGATGGCCTGCCCGGTGCGCAGCGTCTGGCGGAAGCGCTGCTCCTCGCGGTCGATCACGTCGCGCACGTAGCCGTGGTTGCGGGCCAGATCCGGATGGGCCTCGGCCATCACCTCCACCACGGCGTCGACCATGCCCCCCATGACGGGCGCCTCCACTCCCAGCAGGTAGGCATGGCGCACAGCCCGGCGGATGATTCGCCGCAGCACGTAGCCGCGGTCCTCGTTGGATGGGAACACCCCGTCGCTGACCAGCAGCGAAGTGGAGCGGGCGTGATCGGCCAGGATGCGCAGCGACACGTCGCGGGCCTCGGAGTCGCCCAATTTCGCGCCGGTCAGGCGCTGGGCCGCGTCGAGCAGGGCGACGAACTCGTCGGTCTGGAACACCGAGTCCACTCCCTGCAGCACGGCCACGGTGCGCTCGAGGCCCAGGCCGGTGTCGATCGAGGGTTTGGGCAGCGGGACCTCGGTGCCTTCGGGAGTGCTCTCGAACTGCATGAACACCAGGTTCCATACCTCGACAAAGCGCTCCTCGCCGCCGTGGGCGGGGCCGCCGCCGGGTCCGTAGGCAGGTCCCTTGTCCCAGAAGATCTCCGAGCACGGCCCGCAGGGGCCCACGTCGGCCATCCGCCAGTAGTTGTCCTCGCCCAGGCGCTGGATCCGCTCGGCGGGCACACCCACCTCGTCGCGCCAGACGGCCTCGGCCTCGTCGTCGCTGAGATGCACCGTCACCCACAGCCGCTCGGGGTCGAGTCCGAGCACCCCGGTGACGAGCTCCCAGGCCCAGGCGCAGGCGTCGGACTTGAAGTAGTCGCCGAAGCTGAAGTTTCCGAGCATCTCGAAGAATGTGAGGTGCCTGGAGGTGCGACCGATCTCGTCGAGGTCATTGTGCTTGCCGCCGGCCCGCACGCACTTCTGGACGGTGACGGCCCGCGAGAACGGGGCCTGCTGCTCACCGGTGAAGTACGCCTTGAACGGCACCATGCCGGCCACGGTGAACAGCAGGGTGGGATCGTGGGGAATCAGGCTGGCGGAGGGATGGTGGGTGTGGCCCCGCTCGACGAAGAAATCCACGAAGGCTTTGCGGACCTCGGCCGCGGTCATCGCCTTCACGGGCGGCCCGCCCCGGTCGGGCTGTCGGCGGCACCCGGCGGCTGATCGTCGTCACGGCTCAGCTCGGACTCGGTGTCGCGCATGGCCTCACGCCCCTCGACCACGGCTTGACGAACGTCGTCGGCGATGCGCCGGGCCTCGCGCCCGAGGTTCCTGGCGCTGTCGGCCGCGGTCTCCCTGGCCCGGTGCGCCGCTTGTTTGGACCGGTCCGCCACCGCGTCACGGACGTTGGCGGGTGCGTACCGCTCAGCGGTCTGCCGGGCCTTGCTGCGCACCCATGCGGCCGTCCCGAGGCCGGCCGCGTAGCCCGCGCCGAGCCACCAAAGCCGTTTCACCGCCGCCGCCTCCGGATCCGGCGAGAGCCTCCGGGCTCGCTTCGTCGACCCGGCTCGGACCGCGGCGAGGCCGGGGCATCCAACCTCAGCGAGGTGCCCGCGGTCGATGCGGGCCGATCCGCAGGTGCCAGGTCGAGGGCCCGGCGATTGCGGCGCCGGTCTCGCAGGCGGCGGCCGGCCTGGCCCGCGCCCGATACCAGCGACAGTCCCTTGATCAGCGGCGGGGCGAACGCCCGGTGAGTGAGCCGGCTGGCGTGGTCCACGGTGGCGGCGATGCGTTCGGCCCGCCCGATCACCCGGTCCACCCGATGCAACTCGGCGTCGGCCTTGGCGACGGTGGCATGGAGGTCGTCCACCATCGGCAGCGCCGAGGCCCTCAGATCGTCGACCACGCCGCGCAGTTCCCGCATGGTCCGCACCAGCGACACCACCGCCACGGTGAGCACGGCCACGGTCGCCAGGCACACGATCGTCACGATCACGGCGGCCAGGTCGACAGCAGTCACCTCGTCAAGATACCGGCTAGCCCAAAGGCCGAGCGGGTTGACCATTGGTCACAAGGATCCAGAGGCGCTGAGCGGGGCCGCGGCCCGAGCGGCCCGTGAGCGCAGCGAACCAGAGCGGGGGCTAAAGGCCTTCCCGGTCCCGGGCGGCGCTGCGCTCGGCCTGTTCGGGGCGTACCGGATCGGGCTGCCCATCGCGCTGTGGGCCCGGCCAGCGCTCGGCCAGCGCGGCCTCGGCGCCGCGGTCGGAGGGTTCGTAGTAGACGTTGCCGGCGACCTCGGCGGGGCGGTGCTGCTGGGCGACCCAGCCGTCGGGGTGATCGTGGGGATACCGGTATCCGTCGCCGTGGCCGAGGGACTTGGCCCCCTGGTAGTGGGCGTCGCGCAGGTGCGCAGGCACCTCGCCGGCACCCGCGACCCGGGCGTCGGCCGCGGCCCGACCGAGAGCGACCGTCACCCGGTTGGACTTGGGGGCGGTGGCCAGCCGCACCACCGCGTGGGCCAGATTGAGCTGCGCCTCGGGCAGCCCTACGAACTCCACGGCCCGGGCCGCGGCGTCGGCCACCAGCAGGGCGCCGTCGTCGGCCATTCCGATGTCCTCGGAGGCGAGGATCACCAGCCGCCGGGCGATGAAGCGGGGATCCTCACCCGCCTCCAGCATCCGGGCCAGCCAGTACAGGCCCGCGTCGGCGTCGGAGCCCCGGATGCTCTTGACGAATGCGCTGATCGCGTCGTAGTGGCCGTCGCGGCCGTAGCTGACGGCCTTGGCATCGGCCGCGGCCTCGGCGTCGGCCAACCTCACGTGGACCGGGTCCGGCGAGGCGGTACCGGATCTGGCTCCGCCCCGGCGGCCGGCCAGCGCCACCGCCACCTCTATTCCGGTGAGGGCGTGGCGACCGTCGCCGCCGCTGCGGGCTGCCAGATGCTCGACAGCATCTGCGTCGGCCGTGGCCTGCTCTGAGGCCAGGCCCCGGCGCACCAACTCCACCAGAGACTCGGCATCGAGCGGACTCAGGCGGAACAGCGTGGAGCGGGACATCAGCGGCGGGTTCACCTCGAAGTGCGGGTTCTCGGTGGTGGCGCCGATCAGCACGATCAGGCCGTCCTCCACCGCGGGCAGCAGCGCGTCCTGCTGGGCCTTGTTGAAGCGGTGGACCTCGTCGAGGAACAGGATCGTTCCGGTGCCCTGGGTGCCGAGGCGGTCCCGGGCCCGCTCGATCACGGCCCGCACGTCCTTGACTCCGGCTGTCACCGCCGAGAGCTCCTCGAAGGCCTTGGCCGTGGTGCGGGCCACCACCCGGGCCAGCGTGGTCTTGCCCGTGCCCGGCGGCCCCCACAGGATCACCGACGACAGCCGGTCGGCCGCGATCAGCTCCCGCAGCGGGCGTCCCGGCCCGACCAGGTGGTCCTGGCCCACGATCTCGTCGAGCGTGCGGGGCCGCAATCGGGCCGCCAGCGGCGCCCGCCCCCGCAGCCGCTCCGCCGCAGCCGCCTCGAACAGGTCCGGTGCCACGCCTCCGACCCTACGCCGTCAGTCCGTGACCGATCACTCCCCTGGCGAAGAGAAAGATCGCGCCCGGCAATCACGACGGCCGGAGCCAGGCCGTCGCAGGCAGCAGCCCGATATATCCGATTAGATTATGATCAGATATACTTGTGCTCGTGACCAAGCGGCTCGTAGACATCGACGACGACCTGCTCGAGGAGGTCCGCAGCCTGACCGGAGCGTCCACCATGAAGGAGGCGGTGAACGGGGCACTCCAGCATGTCGTTGACTTCGACCTGCGGTTGAGGCATGTGTGCCGGCTCCTGACGCTTGAGGGGACCGACCTCGCCGACGAGCAGCTAATGCGCGACGCATGGCGTTGAGCCCGAGCTACCTGGCAGACAAGAGCGCGCTGGCGCGGATGACACACACCGCGGTGGCCGAGCGACTCGCTCCGCTGATTCTCGGCGGTCAGATTGCAACCTGTGCTGTCATCGACCTGGAAGTTCTCTACAGCGCCCGCTCACTGGGCGACTACGAGGAGATCCTCATCGAGAGGGGCTCCCTCCCCACGCTGCCACTGACCGAGACGGTCGCGTCCCGAGCTCTCGACGTGCAGCATCTGCTGGCCCGTCGCGGCCAGCACCGTGTGCCCGTACCGGATCTGTTGATTGCGGCCACGGCTGAGGTCAACGGCGTATCAGTCATCCACTACGACGCCGACTACGAACGGATCGCGCAAGTCACCGGGCAGCCCGCCGAATGGGCGATCCCGCGCGGCTCGATCTGACTTCGGCACGCCACGCCCGCCACGCGCCGCGCACGACGCCGGCACCGCTCAGGCGGGGGGTAGGACTCTCAGGCCTAGTTCTTGCAGGTGGGCGTCGGCTATGGGGCTGGGGGCGCCGGTGAGGGGGTCGGTGCCGGACTGGGTCTTGGGGAAGGCGATCACCTCGCGGATGTTCTCCTCCCCCACCAGCAGGGCGGCCAGGCGGTCCAGGCCAACCGCGAAGCCGGCGTGGGGAGGGGCCCCGTAGCGGAATGCGTCGAGCAGGAAGCCGAATCGTTCCTGAGCGTCGTCGGGGGCAATGCCCAGGACTTCGAAGATGCGCTGCTGGATGTCGCGGCGGTGGATCCTCACGCTGCCCGAGCCCAGCTCCCAGCCGTTGAGCACCAGGTCGTAGGCCTGGCTGCGGACGTCGAGCAGGGCCTCGCCGGAAGGCGGTCCGTCCGTCGACATGAGCAGGGGTAGGTCGTCGATGTGCGGCATCGTGAACGGGTGATGCGACGGGATGGGAGCGCCGTCGGCGCTGAACCCCTCGAACAGCGGAAAGTCCAGCACCCACAGGTAGTTGAAGCTGCCGTCGTTCACTGGCGGCCGGCCCAGCTCCAGGCGCAGCAGCCCCAGCACGCGGCGAACCACCGGGCGCTTGTCGGCCACCAGGAACACCATGTCGCCGGGCCCGGCGCCAAGAGCCTCGATCACGCTCGCGCCCTCGGCCGAAGACAGGAACTTGGCCACCCCCGCGTCGAGCGCTGAGCCCTCCCCTTCCGCGGTTACGACCCTCATCCAGGCCAGGCCCTTGGCACCCCAGCGCTGGCAGGTGGCCACCAGATCATCGACGCGGCTGCGGGGCAGCGTCTCCGCGCCGCCGGTCAGGCAGATCCCCTTCACGCAAGCCGCCTGGAACACACGGGCCTCGGTGTCAGCGAAGATCGGGGTGAGCTCGGCCAGCTCCATGCCGAAGCGGGTGTCGGGCTTGTCGGAGCCGAAGCGTTCCATGGCTTCGTGCCAGGTCATGCGGTCGAACTCGCCAGGATCGTGGCCGACGACCTCGGTGGTGGCTTCGACCACCGCCCGGGCCACGAAACCCAGCACGTCGTCGCGTTCGGCGAACGACGCCTCCACGTCGAGCTGGGAGAACTCGAACTGGCGGTCGGCCCGCAGATCCTCGTCGCGCAGGCAGCGGGCGATCTGGTAGTAGCGGTCGACGCCGCCCACCATGGTCAGCTGCTTGAAGATCTGCGGGCTCTGCGGCAGGGCGTAGAACGATCCGGGCTCCTTGCGCGACGGGACCACGAAGTCGCGGGCCCCCTCGGGGGTGGAGGCGATCAGCATCGGGGTCTCCACCTCTACGAAGCCCTGGGCGTCCATGGCCCGTCGTATGGCCCGGTTGACCGCGGCCCGGGCCCGCAGGTTTCGCTGCATGCGGGGCTTGCGCAGGTCGACGTAGCGGTGCCGCAGGCGCAGCGTCTCGTCGGTGTCGGTGCGCTCGTCCAGCGGGAATGGCGGCGGCTCGGCGCTCGACAACACCTCAACCCGGCAGTCGTGCACCTCGATCTCGCCGGTGGCCAGCGCGGGATTGGCCGTGCCCTCGGGGCGGACCCGCACTGTGCCCTCGATGCGCACCACGTACTCCGAGCGCAGGTCGCGGGCGCCGTCCACCACGCACTGCACGACGCCACTGTGATCCCGCAGATCCACGAAAGCCAGGTGCTCACTGTGCTCGCGCCTGCGGTCCACCCAGCCACACACCGCGACGGTGCGGCCTACGTCGTCGGGGCCGAGGCGTCCGCAGAGGTCGGTCCTCATGGACGTTCCGTCGATGCCGGTCATGGCGCCGTCCCCGCGAGCAGGTCGAATTGGCAGCGGCCAACGCCCGAAACGGCACCCGCCGCTGCCAATTCCATGACAGCCCACAAGCCCATCTCCAACTGGCAGCGGCCAACGCCCGAAACGGCACCCGCCGCTGCCAATTCCGGTGCAGTCGGGATCATCGAGCCTCCACGGCCACAATCTCTGCCACCGCTGCCACCACCTCGGACTCTGGCACCTGTCGCTGGCCGCCGCCGGGGCGCATGTCGCGCACGGTGGCCGCGCCCTCGGCCTGCTCGTCGGGACCGACGATCACTGCGACGGTGGCCCCGGAGCGGTCGGCCCGCTTCATCTGGGCCTTCATGGAGCGGCTGTCGAAGGCCCGGTCCACGCCCAGGCCGGCCTGCCGGAGCCGGTCGCACAGCACGACCGCGCTCTGGCCGCCGGCGACGTCCACCACGAACACCTCGACCGGCGACGAGGTCTCGGTGAAAGCGCCCTCTGCGTCGCACGCCAGCAGGATCCGGTCGACGCCGAGGGCGAAGCCGATGCCCGGAGTCGCAGGACCGCCCAACTCCTCCACCAGCCCGTCGTAGCGCCCGCCTCCGCCCACCGCGTTCTGAGCGGTGTCGAGGGCGTCGGCCACGAACTCGAAGGTCGTCCGGGTGTAGTAGTCCAGCCCGCGTACCAGGCGGGGCGAGATGTCGTAACGCAAACCGAGACTGTTCAACCCGGCCCGCACGGCCAGGAAGTGATCCGCCGAGGAGCCCGCCAGGAAGTCGACCATCGCAGGCGCCCCGGCGATCACCGGCTGGTCCTCGGCACGCTTGGAGTCGAGCACCCGCAGCGGGTTGCGTTCCAAAGTCGCCCGGGCCTGCTCGGACAGATCGCCGCTCCGGTTCCGGAAGTACTCGGCCAGCGCAACCTGGTAGAGGGGGCGGCTGTCGTAGTCTCCGAGGCTGTTGATCAGCAGCCTCACCCGGCGCAGGCCGAGAGCCTCGTAGAAGCGCATACCCAAGGCGATAACCTCCAGGTCGGCCTGGGGGTCATCGGTGCCGAGGGTCTCCACGCCCACCTGGCTGAACTGGCGGTATCGGCCAGCCTGGGGGCGCTCGTAGCGAAACTGCGGCCCCGAGTACCAGATCTTCCAGGGAACCGTGGGCCGGTGCTCTGCGAAAGCCCTACACACGCTGGCCGTCAGCTCCGGGCGCAGGGCCAGATGCCGGGGCGGGTCACCCTTGTCGAAGAACTCGAACAGCTCCTTGGTGACTATCTCGTTGGCCGGGCCTAGGCGTTTGAACACGCCGACGTCCTCGAAGATGGGCGACTCCAACAGCCCGAAGCCGGTGCGCTCGGCCAGATCAGCGAACACGCCGACTAGCCGGCGCCGCCGCGCCGACTCCGGCGCCAGGATGTCGCGGGTGCCCACAGGGGCGCGGAACAAAGGCTGGGCCACGACCCCCGAGGCTACCGCCACCCCGCAGCTCCTCAGGTGGTCCCGGGCACTGTCCCAGGCGTGCACTACTGTCGGCCTCATGCAGTCGACAGGCGCGCCCAGCAGTCTTCCGGCCGTTCCCTCCGACCCGGATGCCGCCCTGTCACAGCTCTTGCAACAAGCCGTCGTGTGGGGCGACGCCGCCGAGTGGCTCGGAGCGCTTCCGGCAGGAAGCGTCGACCTGTTCTTCACGTCGCCGCCCTACGCGAACGCGCGCTCATACTCGGAGATCCATCCCGATCATTACGTCGAGTGGTTCCTGCCGTTCGCCGCGGCGATGCTCGAAGCGACAGCCGAGTCGGGGTCGTTCGTGTTGAACATCAAGAACCGCGTCGCGAACACCGGTCCCCTGAGAGGTCAACGCCATCCGTACGTCTACGAACTGGTACTCGGCATGCAGCGCATGGGATGGCGGTGGCTGGAGACGTACATCTGGTCGAAGCCCAACGCCATCCCAGGCCGCTTCGGGCCGCGCACCAAGGACAGCTTCGAATACGTCTACCACTTCGCCAAGGGTGCCGAGCCCTACTTCGAACTGGACGCAGTGCGAGTTCCGTACAAGGCAGACCATGCCGAAATCAACCGACGCCGCCAAGACGGCAACGGACGACGCAATACCGCGGCAGGCTTCGGGCGCGACAGACGCAAGACCTACGACAAGGGAAGCGCCGACCCGGGAAACGTTGTCGAGGTGTGCCAGACCTACAACCAGCATAAGGGCCCTGCCGGCCAGCACACTGCGGTGATGCCCGAAGGGCTCGCGGCGTTCTTCGTCAAAGCGGTCTGCCCGATCGATGGCGTGGTTGTCGATCCGTTCGCTGGATCAGGAACGACGGTCGTCGTCGGGCGCCGACACGGACGGCGAGCCGCAGGAATCGAACTGCACTGCGACTATGTCGAAGTCTCCCGGAACCGCATCACCAGCGACGAGGCGGATGATCCCCAGGGGCAGCTGAGTGTCGCTGTCTGACGACGAACGGAAGATCCTCCAGGAAGCCGGCGGCAACCCCAGCCCCATTGACCGTCAAAGGGCTGTGGGCGTCTATCTCGCAAAGTCCGAATCCGATCGCGCGGAGGCAGGCGATCGGTTGGTCAAGGGTTTCCTCGGGCACCTTCGCCCTTCGTTCCACCTGATACCGAAGGGTGGGCAAGCTCTACCGGTGGTTGCGGCTGGAGTCCTAGCCGACAAGCTCGAGACCGGCACACACTCCATCATCTACGGCTGGCCGACCGTCGTCGTGAGGGACCGCGACCAGATACCCAAGGTCTCCCCTCTCTTTGCTGTCCAGATCGAACCGGAACAAGGCCCCGACAACCAGTGGGAGCTTCACGCCACAACTGAGCCGGAGCTAAATCTGGCTGTCACGGCAAGCGGCATCTTCGACCCGTCGAGCACGGCGGAGGTTCTTGGGCTGCTGGAGCACGGGCTGCCGTTCGGAGATGCCGAAGCCTTCTGCAACCTCATCGAAAAAGTTGCGGACCTGCTCGGACTGCGGACGTCGTCACCTCTCGACGCCAGGATCCTCAAGCCCGGCGCAGGCAGGGAACCGGCAATCTACAACGCTGCGATATCGGTCCTAGCCGAGCGGAGCATCTACACGGCCACGCTTCGCAAGGAGCTGCAACAACTTCAGAGTCGCGACGACTGGGCCGCTACAGCTGCGGCACATCTTCTCCCTGGCGGGTTCGCTCAGCAGGAAGTCAAGCCGACCCCCTCCGGACCGCTGGCGGCGCCGCTTGTATGCAACCACTCACAAGAGAAGATCCTCAAGCGTTTCCGTAGCGATCCGCTCACGGTTGTGACCGGCCCACCCGGAACGGGCAAGAGGAGATCGAGGCTGTGCTCAAACAGAGGGAGGGCGACCGTTGAGGCCCTTGCACGCGCTAGCTGGCGCGGGAGTTGCGGCCGGGGAGGACGCGGTAGGCCTCGAAGACCGCTTCGAGGGCCAAGACCCGCGAGAGCACCGAGTCGAGCTGGGACAAGTCGGCCAACTCGAACTCGAAGTCCATGCGGGCGATGAAGTCGTCGCCGGTCTCAGCCCGGGCGCTGATGATGCTCAGGCGGTGCTCGGCCAGCACGTCGGTCACATCGCGAAGCAGGCCGGGCCGGTCCAGCGCGTGCACCGAGATCGTCGTCGAGAACCTGCCGGCGAAATCGGCGTCCCACTCCACCTCGATCAGCCGGTCGGCCTGACCCTCCACCAGCCCCATGGCGTTGATGCAGTCCGCCCGGTGCACCGACACGCCCCGGCCCCGGGTCACGAAGCCCATGATGTCGTCGGGCGGCACCGGCGCGCAGCACTGCGACAGCCGGATCAGGATGTCGTCGAGGCCCTCCACGTGCACGCCCACATCGGCGTCGCTGCGGAGGTGCCCGGTCCGCCGCCTGGCGGTGGTGGGCAGGCGGTCGCGGTCGCGGTCACCGGCGCCGTCTGAGTCGTCGCCCTGCAGTGCCCGGGCGAAGCGGCCGGCCACCGAGGCCGCCGACTGGTGGCCCTCCCCTATGGCCAGGAACAGCAGTTCGGTGGAGCTGTAGTTGAGCTGCTCGGCGACCGACTCCATCAGCTTGTCCTTCACCAGGCGCTGGGCCGGCAGGCCCTCGCGCCGCAGGGCCTGGATCAGGTCGTCGCGGCCGTTCTCGATGGCGTCGGCCCGGCGCTCACGGGAGTACCACTGCTTGATCTTGTTGGCGGCCCGGCGGCTGGCCACAAACTTGAGCCAGTCCCGGCTCGGCCCCGCACCCTCGCTGCGGGTGGTGAAGACCTCCACCATGTCGCCCGACAGCAGGCGACTGTCCAGAGCCACTAGGCGGCCGTTCACCTTGGCGCCCACGCAGGCGTGGCCCACATCGGTGTGGATGCTGTAGGCGAAGTCCACCGGCGTGGCCCCCACCGGCAGCTCGATCACCTTGCCCTGGGGCGTGAACACGTACACCTCGTCGGTGTCGAGCTCGGTCTTGAGATTGGACATGAACTCTGCCGGGTCCGATGTCTCCTGCTGCCAGTCGACGATGCGCGACAGCCAGGCCATCTCCTGCGACGGCGAGTCGTCCTTGTACTCCCAGTGGGCGGCCACGCCGTACTCGGCCCGCTCATGCATCGCTCGGGTGCGGATCTGCACCTCCAGCGTCTTGCCCTGCGGCCCCACCACCGTCGTGTGCAGCGACTGGTAGAGATTGAACTTCGGCATGGCGATGTAGTCCTTGAACCGGCCCTGCACCGGCCGCCAAGTGGCGTGGATCGAGCCCAGCGCCGCGTAGCAGTCCCGCACCGAGTCCACCAGCAACCGGATGCCGATGAGGTCGAAGATCTCCTCGAAGGAGCGGCCCTTGACCACCATCTTCTCGTAGATCGACCACAGGTGTTTGGGACGGCCGGTGACCTCGGCCTCTATTCCGAGCTCGGCCAGGCGGAACTCGACGTCCCCCAGCACCTGCTCCAGGTAGATGTCTCGCTCCGGGGCCCGCTGCTGCACCATCTGGTCGATCTCCGCGTAGCGACGGGGCTCAAGGGCGGCGAAGGCGAGGTCCTCCAGCTGCTGCTTGATGTCCTGCATCCCGAGGCGGTGGGCCAGGGGCGCGTACACGTCGAGGGTCTCGCGGGCGATGTAGTCCTGCTTGAACGCGGGCAGCACCGCGAGGGTGCGGAGATTGTGCAGCCGGTCGGCCAGCTTGATGATCAGCACCCGCAAGTCCCGGGCTATGGCCACGATCATCTTGCGCACCGAGGCGGCCTGCTGCTGCTCGCGGGTGTCGTACTGAACCCGGTCGAGTTTGGTTACCCCGTCGACAATCCGGGCGACCTCCGGACCGAAGTCGGCCTCAATGACGGCCAGGGCAATGTCAGTGTCCTCCACCGCGTCGTGAAGAAGCGACGCGGCGATGGTCACGTCGTCGAGCCCCAGGCGGGCCACGATGGCGGCCACCGCCAGGGGGTGGCGGATGTAGGGCTCCCCCGACAGGCGCATCTGGCCCTCATGGGCCTTGGCCGCAACGTCGAAGGCTCGCACGATGAGGTCGGGCGAGCCGTCTCGATGGCGCCGGCGATAAGACTCCAGCAGCGGCCCGATCTCGGCCGCCGCAGGCCGCCGGGCTCCCCGGCGCCAGGGCAGGACCCGGGTGACGGTGGCCACCTAGACCGGCTCCCCCCGAGCGAGGGCCACGGCGTTCACCGCTTCTTCTTCTTGCGGGGACGCGGGGGGATGGCGCCGGGCGCCGATGGGGCCGCAGCCCGGGGAGCCGATCCGGCCCGCCGGGCTTCGGTCGACCGTTTGGCTGCGGCCGCCTCGCCCAGCACCGCGTCGTCGGCCGCGATGGTGCGGGTGGCCGCGCCGCCCTGCCCGCCGCCGCGCAGGCGGATCCTCTCGGCCATCTCGACGTAGGCGGGCTCGCGCTCCTTCATCTTGGCCACCACCGCGGCTGCTACGAACAACGAAGAGTAGGTGCCCACCGCGATGCCCACCAGCAGGGCGATGGCGAACTCCTGCAGCGTGACCGCTCCCAGCACGAACGAGCCGATGACCAGCATCGACACCACCGGGATCATCGACGTGATCGACGTGTTGACCGAGCGCATCAGCACCTGGTTGAGCGACAGGTTCATCATCTCGGTGTAGGTGTAGCGGCCGGTGGCCGACACCCGGCCCACCACCTCGCGCACCTTGTCGTAGACGACGATCGTGTCGTAGAGCGAGTAGCCCATGATGGTAAGGAACGCGATGACCGTGGCCGGGGTGATCTCGAACTGGAACAGCGAGTAGAAGCCCACCGACACCACGATGTCGTGGGCCACCGCCAGCAGCGCCCCCACGGCCATCCTCCACTCGAGCCTGACCGCGATGTAGGCGGCGACGATCGCGAAGAAGGCGATCAAGGCGGTGCGGGCCTGGCCGGTGATCTCAGAACCCCACGACGGGCCGACGGTGGTGACGCTCACGTCGTCGCCGGTGACGCCGGCCAGCTCGGCCAAGGCGTTGCGCACGCCGTCCACCGCCTCGGCCCCCTCGACGTCGGCCCGCACCCGGATCGTGTCTCCGCCGAGCGTCTGGATCTTGGCGTCGGCCGCGCCGGTGCTCCGTAGAGCATCGCGGACCTCCGCCACCGACACTGCCGGCGCCGGCACCTCCCAGGAGGTTCCCCCCTCGAACTCGATGCCCAGATCGATGCCCCGCACGGCGAAGCTGCCGAGGCTCACCACCACCGCAGCGAGCGAGCCCATCAGGGCCCGCCTCCAGAGCCTCGGGAAGTCGATCTGCTGCTCTCCCCGGTACGCGGACGCCAGCCGGCGCAGGGACCAGCCCGTCATGGCGTCGCTCCCGGCTGCCGGCTCTGGGGCCGCGCCAGGGAGGCGGGTATTCCGAACCGGCCCGGATGGGCGTACAGGCCCGACACTCGGGACATCAGACCGATCAGCGGCCCCATGAAGAAGTACGTCGCGACGAGGTCGAGGATCGTGGCCAGCCCCAGGTACAGGGCGAAGCCGCGCACCGGGCCCGAGGTCAGCCAGTACAGGACGGCGGCCGCGATCAGCGACGCGCAGTCCGCCTTGACGATCGTGGAGTACGCCACCGGGAAGGCGCGGTCGACCGCCGAGCGCAATGTCCGGCCCGAGCGCACGTCCTCCTTGAGGTGCTCAAAATAGACGACGTTGGAGTCGACCGACACGCCGATGGCCACGATGAGGCCGGTGACACCGGCCAGGGTCAGCGCGAGCCCCTGCGACTCGCCCAGCCAGGCGATGATCGTCCACAGCATCGCGCCCGACAGGCCCAGGCTGGCGATGGCCACCAAGCCCAGCAGGCGGTAGTACGCGATCAGGTACACCGACACCAGCCCCAGCCCGATGAGCCCCGCGAGGACACCGGCGGAGAGGGCGTCGGTTCCCAGCGACGCCGACACGATCTGGCTCTGCTGAGCCTCCAGCTCCACTGGCAGGGCGCCGTAGTCGAGCACGAGGGCCACGTCGCGGGCTTCTTCCTCGCTGAAGCCCCCCGAGATGGTGATGCTGGAACGCTCGAACGGGTCGAAGAAGGCCCTGTCGCCCTGGACCACCGGCGCGCTCACCACCTCGTTGTCGAGTTCGATGGCCACCTGCCCGGTGGGGCACGACGGGTCGCGGCCATGGCATCTGCGGCTCACCGCGTTGAACCGGTCGATGCCTTCGGGTCCCGGCTTGAACGTGGGTGCCACGAACCAGCCGATGCCAGCCAGGGCGTTGTATTGAGCGACCGCGCCCTCAAGGCCGTCGCCGGCGACCGCGGTGGGGCCGAGCCGGTAGCGGGACTCGACGTTGCGGTCGTCGTCGTAGAGGGGCAGCACCACCACGGCGGCGGCGGCGGCCTCGCCCTCGGTGAGGGCGTACAGGGCCAGCAGCGGGTCCTCGCGGTCGACGCCCTCGAATGCGCTCTCTCTCAGCACGCTCAGCACAGGGCGGAACCGCAGCTCCGCGGTCTGGCCCACGAGGTCCAGCGCCCGCTGCTGCTCGTCGACTCCGGGAAGCTGCACGAGGATGTTGCCGCCCTGGGTGGAGATTTCGGGCTCGGCAACGCCGAGGCCGTCGACGCGGTTGCGGATGATCTCCACCGCCACGTCCAGCTCATCAGGCTCCGCGGCCCGGGTCGGCTCCAGCACCACGCTGGCGCCGCCCTGAAGGTCAAGGCCGAGCAGGGGCTCGTTGCCGGCGACCACCGTGTACACCGCCCCAGCGACGGCGACGACGACGATGCCGATCACATAGATGAACTGCCGGCGCACGGCTCCTCCCGCGGGCCCGCCCCGGAGTCCCCTCGGAACGTTCGAGGCCTAGCCGTCCGCCGAGTCGTCGTCGACTGCGGGCTCGGCGTCCTCGTCGGCAGGTTCGGCCACCTTGCCGGCGATGGCGTCCCGAGAGACCTTCAGCTCCACATCCGGAGCGACCTCGAGCCACACGACGGCGTCCTCGACCTCCGCCACGACGCCGTGGATACCGGCGTTGGTCACCACCTCGTCACCCGCCTGCAGGGAGCGCACTAGCTCCCGGCGGGCCTTCTCGCGCTTCTGCTGGGGACGCAGCAGCAGGTAGTAGAAGGCGCCGATAACGAGAACGAGGAAAAAAACGGATCCGGGGTCCATCCCGCGAGCCTAGGCCCAGATGCGGCCCACGCCTGCGCGCAGCTCCTCGAAAGTCCCGGACCGCACCGCGGCGCGCACCTGGTCCATGAGGCGCAACAGCCACGCCAGATTGTGCAGGGTGACCAGCCGGGCCGCGGTCGGCTCGTGGGTGACCAGCAGGTGGCGGAGGTAGCCGCGGGACCAGCGGCCGGCCGGACTGTCACCGAACGAGGGGTCGAGAGGCTCGTCGCTGCCGGCATGTCGGGCGGCCGCGAGGTTGTAGCGGCCCGCGTCACTCAGGACCGTGCCGTGGCGGCCCAGCCGGGTGGGCAGAACACAGTCGAACATGTCGATGCCGCGGGCCACCGCCTCCACGATGCCGACCGGGTCGCCCAAGCCCATGAAATAGCGGGGCTTGTCGACCGGGAGCGCGGCGGTGCACGCCTCGAGCGCGGCCAGCATCTGGGGGCGCTCCTCGCCCACCGACAGCCCTCCCACCGCGTACCCGTCAAATCCGATGTCGACGGTGCGCCCGGCGGACTCGCGCCGCAGCTCGATGTCCGCGCCGCCCTGCACGATGCCGAACTGGCACTGGCGCTGCGCCGCGTCCGGATGGGCCAAGAACGCGTCGCGGCCGCGGCGGGCCCAGATGGCAGTGCGGCGCACCGCCTCCTGAAGGACTGGGAGATCCGCCACCGCGGAGGGGCAGACGTCGAGCACCATGGTTATGTCGGCGCCGATCAGCGCCTGCTCTCCCACCGCATCCTCGGGCGTGAGCCGGCACTTCGAGCCGTCGTAGACCGACGCGAAGCTGGCGCCGTCGTCGTCCACGTCCGGGTCAAGCGAGTAGATCTGGTATCCGCCGGAGTCGGTGAGCACATGGCCCCCCCAGCGGGCGAAGCCGTGGATCCCGCCGAGTCGGTGGACGGTCTCGGACCCGGGCCGGAGCATCAGGTGGTAGGTGTTGGCCAGCACGACCTCCACGCCGAGGGCCTCCAAGTCCGACGAGTCGAGATGCTTCACCGCGCCGCGGGTGCCCACCGGCATGAAGCACGGCGTGGCGAAGCTGCCCCTCGCGGTTGTGACCGTCCCGGTGCGGGCGTCGCCCGCGGTGCTCCCGACGCGGAAGGAGGCCCGCATCACGGTGCTCCTGCGACAGGGTCGGCAAGCTCGGCGCGGGGCGCGAACATGGCGTCCTGGGTAGATAACGGAGTGTCGTAGTGCGCGGGGAGGTCGGCAAGCTCGGCGCGGGGCGCGAACATGGCGTCGCCGAAGGACAGGAACCGGTAGCCATGCGCCAATGCGGCCGTGTAGAGCGTGCGCCAGTGGGGGCCGATGAACGCGTCGAGCAGGCACAGCAGCGTTGAGCGCGGCATATGGAAGTTGGTCATCAGCGCGTCGACGACGCGCCACTCGTACGGCCGGCGGATGAACAGGCTGGTGCGACCGGACGCCTCGCCGGTGGCGGCCCACGCCTCCAGGCAGCGCACGACGGTGGTTCCCACCGCCACGACCCGGCCGGCTCGGTCCAGCGCCTGCTGGACATGGGCGGGCACGCAGTACTGCTCGGTGTGCATGTCGTGGTCGTCGAGGCGAGCCGCGGTGATGGGACGGAACGTGTCGAGGCCGACGGCCAACTCGACGGCCACAACCTCCGCTCCGGCGGCTCGCACCCGCCCGAGCAGCTTCTCGGTGAAGTGCAGGCCCGCGGTCGGGGCGGCAGCAGAGGCCGGCCTGCGGGCGTACACGGTCTGGTAACGCTCGGGGTCGTCGATTCCGGTGGTGATGTAGGGAGGCAGCGCAACGGCGCCGATCTCGTCGAGCACCGCCAGCAGAGGCCGCCCGCCGGTGTCGACCCGGACCACCCGCCGCCCCTCCCCGAGATCGTCGCGGATCTCGACACCAACCGGCTCCTCCCCCAGGTCATCGCCGGTCTCGGCACCAGCCCGACCGCGATGAGGGTCAAGCCGGACAATCTCTCCGGGTCGCAGGCGTCGCGACGGGCGCACCAGAGCCTCCCAGTCGCCGTCGTCGCGCTCGCGCAGCAGGAGCACCTCCACCGCTCCTCCTGTTGCCCGACGCATCCGCAGGCGAGCCGGCAGCACGCGCGTGTCGTTCACGACCACGACGTCGCCGGGGCCCAGCAGCTCGGGCAGGTCGCTGACACGGCGGTGCGAGACGCCGTCGCTGCCGTCCACCAGCAGCCGCGCCTGGTCGCGTTCGGGCAGAGGTGACTGGGCGATGGCCTCATGCGGCAGGTCGTAGTCCAAGTCGTCGGGACTAGCCGGCGGCTCCATAGCACCGGTCGCCGCAGCTCAGGTGAACAGGCCCGGCTGGCCGCCCGGCCCGCCTTGGGGCGCTTCGAGACCGAGATGAGCCCAAGCCGCGCCCGTGGCCACCCGGCCCCTGGGCGTGCGCATCAGCAGCCCCTGCTGGATCAGGTACGGCTCGTAGACGTCCTCGACGGTCTCCGCCGGCTCGCTCACCGCTATGGCCAGGGTGGACAGCCCGACGGGGCCTCCTGCGAAGTTCCGGCACAAGGCCTCCAGCACGGCCCGGGAGACCCGGTCGAGCCCGAGTTCATCGACGCCGAAGAACGCCAGGCCGTCGGCCGCAACCGCCGAGTCGACGATCCTGTCGCGGTGCACCTCGGCGAAGTCGCGCACCTGCCGCAGCAGGCGGTTGGCGATGCGGGGCGTGCCCCTGGCCCGTCGGGCGATCTCGACGGCGCCGGCGGTGTCTATGGTCACGCCGAGGATGCCGGCGGTCCGCTCCACGATCGACACCAGGTCGTCCACGATGTAGAAGTCAAGCCGGGCCACCAGCCCGAAACGGTCGCGCAGCGGGCCGGAAATGAGGCCGGTTCGAGTGGTGGCGCCCACGAGGGTGAACGGCTCCACGTCCAGGGGGATGGAGCGGGCCGCAGGACCCTTGCCGAGCACGATGTCGATGCGGAAGTCCTCCATCGCCGGGTAGAGCACCTCTTCCACGGGCCGGGGCAGCCGGTGCATCTCGTCGATGAAGAGCACATCGCCTGGCTCGAGCTTGGTGAGCATGGCCGCCAGGTCGCCGGCTCGCTCCAGCGCCGGGCCTGAGGTGGTCTGGAGGTGGGCGCCGAGCTCGTGGGCGACGATGTGGCTCAGCGTGGTCTTGCCGAGGCCGGGCGGGCCGGCGAATAGCAGATGGTCGACCGGCTCCCGGCGCCGGTGGGCAGCGGCGAGCAACACGTCGAGGTGGCCCTTGAGCTCGCTCTGGCCGACGAACTCCTCCAGGCTGCGGGGCCTGAGCGCGGCCTCGCCGCGTCGGTCGGCGGGCAGCGGATCCGGCGAGAGCAGCTCGGCGGCGTCGGCTGGCTGCGGCTCGCCGCCACGAGCGGCCGAACCCGGGGCCGGGGCCGGGGCCGGGGCCAGGATCTCCGAGCGGGACATGATCGGCGGCCTCCCCGCTCGGCCTCTCAGGCCGCGCCGGCGAGGCGCCGCAGCGCCTCGCGCAGCAGCCGTCCGGCGTCGTCGCCTGCGGGCAGGTCGGCAAGCACGCTGCGGATCTCTTCCGCGCCGTAGCCCAGCCCGTCGAGCGCGGACCGCACGTCGGTGCGGGCATCGTCATACACCGAGGGCGCTGCGGAGCCAGCTCCATCGGTTCCGGGGGGGGCCTCCACCTCCGGCAGGTCGAGGCGCGACTTGAGCTCGACGAGCATCCGCACGGCAGTCTTGGGTCCCACGCCCGGCACAAGGCACAGCGTGTCCACGTCGTCATCGGCCACGGCCCGGCGCAGCGCGTCGGGGTTGTGCACTGCCAGGATCGACAGCCCCAGCGCCGGACCCACCCCGTGCGCGCCGATCAGCGCCTCGAAGGTGCGCCGTTCGTCCAGCGTCGAGAAGCCGTACAGCGTCTGAGAGTCCTCGCGCACTATGTGGCAGACGTGGACGAAGGTCTCCGAGCCCAGCTCGCCCGCGGCCGCAGCGGCGCGGGGTGTCGCCTGCACCCGGTAGCCGACGCCGGACACCTCCACCACCAGCTCAGCGTCCGGCGACCGGGTCAACAGCGAGCCCCGCAGCGACCCGATCATCGCGTGCCGCTCCCCACCGCGGCTCGCCCGGTCTGCCGGGCCGCCGCCGCGGCCAGACCGGCCCGGGCCAGGTGGCACAGCGCGACGGCCACCGCGTCGGCGGCATCGGCGGGATGCAGCCGCTCCGGCAGCCCGAGCAGCACCCTCACCATCTCAGCGATCTCCTGCTTGTCGGCGCCGCCCCAGCCTGCCACCGCCTCCTTCACCTCGTTGGGCGAGTACTCCACCACCTCGCAGCCGGCCGCGGCGGACTCGGCGAGTACCACGCCAACGGCCTGTCCCACCGACATGGCGGTGGCCACATTGCGCTGGAACAGCACCCGCTCCACCGCGACCACGTCGGGCTTCAGCTCGGCGATCAGCGCCCGGACGTCGGTCTGCAGCTCCGCCAGCCGCAACGGCCGGTCCATCTCGGGCGGGGTGCTGAGCACGCCTGCCGCCTCGGCTGTAGGCCGCCGGCCATGGCGCACGGCGCCGTACCCGCAGCGCGACAGCCCGGGGTCTATGCCGAGCACGAACATATGCGCGACTCTATTGGAGAGTTCAGGAGACGCCGCGGATGGCACCGGCTTCAGCGACGCTCAGCCTGTTGGCCCGCGGTCGAGCCGACCGAGCCGCCGGAGGGGGCCTCAGCCGGCCAACTCCTCCATCAGGTCGTCGCCGATGTCGAAGTTGCTGTGCACGTCCTGCACGTCGTCGAGGTCGTCGATGAGGTCCATCAGCTTCAGAACCTGGCGGGCCACGCCCGACTCGGTGACGGCCACGGTGCTGGTGGGCAGCATCGTCAAGTCGGCGCTCTCGAAGGAGATCTCGGCCGCGGCCAGCGCGTCGCGGACCGCGCTGAGATCACCGGGGTCGGTGGTGACCCGCCACATGTCGCCCTCGGAGTCGAGGTCCTCAGCGCCGGCGTCGAGCACGACCATCATCAGGTGGTCCTCGCCGGCCGCGGGTGCGGGGACGAGCACGAGGCCCTTGCGCTCGAACTGCCAGGCCACCGAACCAGGCTCAGCCAGCGACCCCCCGTTGCGGGTGAGGGTGCTGCGGACCTCGCTGCCGGTGCGGTTGCGGTTGTCGGTGAGGCACTCGATGTAGAGCGCCACCCCTCCTGGGGCATACCCCTCGTAGGTGACCGACTCGTAGCTGACGCCCTCGAGCTCGCCGGTGCCCCGCTTGACGGCGCGCTCGATGGTGTCGAGCGGAACCGAGCTGTCCCGGGCCTTCTGGTACATGGTGCGCAGCGTCGGGTTGGTGTCGGGATCTCCGCCGCCCTGCCGGGCGGCCACCTCCACCTGCTTGATCAGCTTGGCGAAGAGCTTGCCCCGCTTGGCATCGGCCGCGCCCTTCCGATGCTTGATCGTCGCCCACTTGCTGTGCCCGCTCACAGTCCCGACCCTATCCGTCCGGCCCCTAGGGCAGATCAGACAGGAAGCGGGCGTGGAGGCGGTCGTCGCCGGACAGCTCAGGGTGGAAGGCCGCCACCGTCGCCGTGCCCGACCGGCACAGCACCGGGCAGGCCCCGTGGCGGGCCAGCACCTCCACGCCGGCCCCGGTCCGCTCCACGGCCGGGGCTCGGATGAACACCGCGTGGAACGGCGACTCGAGGCCATCGACGTCGATGTCGGCCTCGAAGCTCTCGATCTGGGTGCCGTAGGCGTTGCGCCGCACCGTGATGTCGACCAGTCCCAGCGCGTGCTGGTCGGTCCGCCCGTCTACCACCTCGCGGGCCAGCAGGATCATCCCGGCGCACGTTCCCAGCACCCCCATCCCCGCGTCCAGCCGCTGCTTGAGGGGCTCGAGCAGACCCGAGCGGTCGAGCAGCATCGACATGGTCGTGGACTCGCCGCCGGGCATGACCAGCGCGTCGACCCCGGCGAGCTGCTGGGGCGTGCGGACCTCGTCGACGCGTGCACCGAGTCTGTCGAGGATGGCGGCGTGGGCGGCGAACCCCCCTTGCAGGGCCAGCACGCCGACGCGGGGCGTCACCAGCCCCGTTCGGCCATCTTGGTGGTGAGGGCGGCAGTCTCGAGGCCGGCCATGGCGGGGCCCAGGCCCGCGCTGATCTTGGCGAGGATGTCGGGATCTCGGTAATGGGTGACCGCCTCCACGACCGCGGCCGCCATCTTGGGCGGGTCGGAGCTCTTGAAGATCCCCGAACCGACGAAGACCGCCTGCGCCCCGAGCTGCATCACCAGCGAGGCGTCCGCCGGCGTGGCGATGCCGCCTGCACAGAACAGCGGCACGGGGAGCACCCCGGCGTCGGCGATCTCCTGCACGAGCGGCAGCGGGGCCCGCATCTGCTTGGCCCACTCGAACAGCTCGGCCTCATCGCCTGCGGCCGCGATGCGGCGGATGTCCCCGACGATCGAACGGAGGTGGCGGACCGCCTCGACGATGTTGCCGGTGCCGGCCTCCCCCTTGGATCGGATCATGCAGGCGCCCTCCCCGATCCGGCGCAGCGCCTCACCCAGGTTGGTGGCTCCGCACACGAACGGCACCGTGAACGCCCACTTGTCGATGTGGTGCACCTCGTCGGCCGGCGTGAGAACCTCTGACTCGTCCACGTAGTCGACTCCGAGAGCCTGCAGGATCTGCGCCTCCGCGAAGTGGCCGATCCTGGCCTTGGCCATCACCGGGATGCTGACCGCGGCCTGAACTCCCTGAATCATCTCGGGATCAGACATCCGCGACACCCCTCCGTGGGCGCGGATGTCCGCGGGCACCCTCTCGAGCGCCATCACCGCGACCGCTCCCGCGTCCTCGGCTATCCGTGCCTGCTCAGATGTGACGACATCCATGACGACGCCGCCCTTGAGCATCTCGGCCAAGCCCCTCTTCACAAGGGTGGTGCCGGTGGCCGGCCGGCCCCGGTCTGGGGCGCCGGCTGCGTTCGTATCGGTGTTGGCGGACATGGGCGTCATCCTAGAGGCCGAGCGGATAGGTGGCATTCCCCGAGGGATTCGCGAGGAGTTCAGCGAGGCCGTGGCCCGAGCGGCCCGTGAGCGCAGCGAACAAGAGCGGGAAGCACAGCGCTGCACCGCGAGGCGATACCACCTGCGCACGCCGGCTCCTAGGAGAGGCCGGCGACGTTGCCTGCCGGATTTGCGGCAGCCCGGGCGTCGGCCAACAGGCGGGCGCCCTCGGAGGCGGTCACGATCGCGGCCTCGGCCACCGCATAGCGCCGGCTGTTGTTGGCGATCAGCAGCCATGTGGAGCCGGGCGAGAGGCTCAGCGGGTTCCCGGCCGCATCGGAGAACCGGAAGCCGGCACGGTCCTCGGTGCGCTCCCAGACGGCATTGTGGACCGTCCCCGCGGTGAGAACCAGCGCATCGCCGGTGCCGTAGGGCCGGGCTTGGGGAGACTCGGCGCTGGCGGCGGAGGCGCGGTGGGGCATCCATACCACCGCCACGTTGACGGGGGCGACTTCGGTGAGGCCGAAGTCGGTCTCAGTGGTCATCAGCGCGCCCTCCTGGATGCGCACCCATCCGCCCACACCGGCGTCCCAGATATGGGAGACCACGTTGCCCAAGCTCCGGTGGAAGGTCACGGTGACGCCGGTCGCGTCGGCTATGCCCGCAGGGTTGGTCGAGCCGTAGTCGAACAGGGGCGCCACCGGCGCAGCCAGCGGCCCTCCCGGCAGCGCGGCGGCGTCTTCGCCGAGAAGGTTGTCGTAATGGAAGTAGAGATTGAACGGCGACCGCCGCGCCGGGTCGCGTGCGTACGGCACGAAGTTCCTCAGACCGCCGATGTCGACCAGCGTCCCGGCTCTCTCGGCCTGGCGCATCTCCGCCAGAACTGTGGTGTTTGCGCCGGATGAGACCAGGTAGGGCTTCGACAGGTCGGCGAGGAGGTCGAAGTCGCCGGACCGCACCGAGCGGACCGGGCCCACGCGGCCGGGCATCTCGGAATGGAAAACGGCCACGAACCTGGTCTTGCCCCCCTCGATGAGCGTCTCGTAGACGATGTCGGCCGCCGCGAGCCCTGCCTGGGGACGGGCCCGCCGGTCACTGTTGTCCAGCTTCACGCCAACAGCTCGGCGCTGGGCGAGGGTCGAGTCCGTGGTCAGCTCGCCGGTGAGGGGAGCCTTTGGGCCGTCCGGGGATGCCTCCGGCTCTGAGACGTCGACGGATCCGCCGTCAGCGTCCCCCGCCGCTTGGCTGCCCTCGGCCGCCGTCGCAGCTTCTGCCGGGCCGTTCGCGCCCGGTTCGGCGCCGCCCCCACCCGGATCGGCCGGGTCCGCGCCCGGATCGGATATGCCCGCGCCCGGATCGGCCGGGTCCGCGCCCGGATCGGATATGCCCGCGTCCGGATCGGCCGGGTCCGGGCCCGGATCGGCCACGTCGGCAGGGCCTTCCTCGCGCACCGTCGGTGCACTTGCATCAGCGGGAGCGGACGTCGAGGCCGACGACAGGAACTCCGATAATGCACTGAGGTCGACGTCGGTCGGCTCGGCGCCCTCCGACCCGCTGCACGCCGCAACAAGCACCGCCGCCGTGGCGAACATGGCGAGCGCCCGCCACGGGAGCCTGCCCGTGGAAGGGAGCCTCGCCGATTTATATCTGACCGCAGCCGGCGGCCGCAGCCGCGGGCCCATCAGATCTCGCCCAGCACGTCGATCCGCTGAGCCGTCGAAGGCTGCGCTCGGGTCGCGGCGCCAGCCGCTTGGGGCGCGACGAGCCAGACTTGGGCGGCCGCTCCGGATACGTCGACACTGGGCCCGGCGGAAGCCTTGGAGAGAGCGGAGGCCAGAGCCGGGGGGTAGCCGGTCAGGCGCACCGCCTCGATGTCGACCGCGGTAACTCCGTGATGGTCCGAGCCGCGACCGGCTAGGCGGGCCGCGAGAGGCCCGACCGCCGGGATGCGGGCGACGCCGGCCTGCACAGTCTCCACAGCGACTCCCCGCCTGATCTCGCAGAGCTGGCGGGCCACCACCGCCTCAAGCTCCAGACGGTCGAGCCTGGACAGCGCCCCGCGGGTCACCACCAGGTGCGCGGGCGGCCGCCGACGTCCCACCGACGCGGCGTTGATCGCGGGCGTCTCCACCACATGGACGGACGGCGGGTGGAACCCGTGGGTTGTGCACAGGCCCTCGACGACGTTCTCGAGCCGAGGATGCCCGCCTCGCTCCAGCGGCCGGGCCCCGAGAGCTGCCAGCACCGACTTGGGCGCGCCGAGCCAGAGCAGCGCGGCGGCGGCCAGGCCCACAGCCGCGCCGGGCACGACCGCAACAAGAGGCGCGAGGCCGGCGACCGACAGGGCCGCCCAAACGACGAGGCCGACGGTGGCGGCAGGAGAAGCGACGACTGCTAGGGGGTGATACCTCAAAGCGTTCTGCGGTGTAGCGGACGTCGGGGCTGCCCCCGGCGAGCGCGGCGGCAATGGGTCCGTTGGCGGTGCCTCGCTCCCGACCGGCGGTCACGCGAGGCCTACCGTCAACGCACCGCCATCGTAACGCTCGCGCCCGCAGTCCCCGCGATCTCTACCGCGAGCTAGCGGTCTTCGCTGCGTTCCCGCGCCGCCGAGCCGACGATCCGCGCCGGCCGTTGGTGGACACCGCGATCCGTTCGTAGCGCTCGAGGTAATGGTCGGCCAGGCCCGACATGGAGAAGGCCTCGGCCCTGGTGTGTCCGGCAGCCATCAGCCTCGAAGACTCGGAGGCGCTCGTGAGCACCCGGTCGATTGCGCCGGCCAGTTGCCCCGAGTCTCCCGGCGGCACCAGCAGCGCGTCCCGGCCCGGTCGTGCCACATTGCGATAGCCGGGGAGGTCGCTGGCCACGACCGCGGTGCCCGCGGCCATCGCTTCCAGCAGCACGATGCCGAAGGACTCTCCCCCCAGAGACGGAGCGCAGAGCACGTCGGCCCCCTTGAGCCTGGCGATCTTCTCGCTGTCGGTGATGGTGCCGAGCCACTCGATGCGTGCATCGCCCACCGACCGTGCCCGCAGCGCGGCCGTCTCCGGACCGGAGCCCACCACCCACAGCCTCACCTCCGAAGGGAGAACTCTGAGCGCGTCGAGCAGCACGCCGAGGCCTTTGCGAGGCTCGTGGCGGCCAATGAACAGGACCGTCGGGCCGTCGGTGCGCACCGGCTCGGCGATCCGGTAGGGAGCCAGCTCCACGCCGTTGTAGAGCAGGTCGTAGCTTCCGCCCAGAGTGTCGCCAGCCGTGTCGCGGGCGTCGGGCGAGACCGCCACTCTCAATTCGAGACGGTTGACCAGGAAGCGAGCGGTCCGGGGGAAAATCTCGTACGAGAGGGAGCCGCCGGCCGCGTGAAAGGTGCCGATGAGAGGAGCGGGCCTCACCAGCAGGGCGGTCATGGTCGGTCCGGGCGCCAGGGGCTCGTGGAGATGAATGACGTCGAAGGACTCGTCCCGCATGGCTCGGATGGCCCGCAGCTGGCAGGAGGGGTCGGGAGCAACGGGCGCTATCGAGCCGTTGGAGATGGCGGGCAGGCTGTTGCCGAGAGGCGTCACGTTGGGATCGGGCGGCGGTCCGTCGCACGGGCCGAGCACCCGGGTGGGGTGCCCGCTGCGATTGAGGGCCCTGGCCAGTCCGAGCACCTGCATCTGCACGCCGCCTGGCTGGGTCAGGCTGTAGGGGCAGATGATGCCTATCCGCACAGGATGTCGATCCGCACAGTCCGAGAGGCTAGATGACCCGCAGCGACTCCGGGACGGGCAGTCCGAGCGCCTCGTAGTCGCTGGGCCAGTTGGGCGACAGCAGATGCCACTGCTCGGGCGCGGCCCGGATCAGCTGCTCCAGGGCGGAGGCGTAGGCCTGCACGACGCGGGACACGTCGGTGCGGATGCCGCCCAATCGGCGGGTGTCGAGAGGGGGAGCGGCGACGGCGTGGCGAGTGCGGCCCCTCCAGTACACCGCGGCCGGGATGAGCGGTGCGCCGGTTCGCAGCGCCAGCAGAGCGGGCCCGGCCGGCAGCCGGGTCCGCTCGCCGAAGAAGTCGACCACCACCCCGCCTCCTGCGACGTCCCGATCAGACAGCAGGCACACGACGTCGCCGCGCCGGATCGCGGCCGCGAGGCGCGCGCCCGCGTCCGGACCGACGGGGATGATGTCCATGCCCAGCCGCTCGCGGAACGAGATGAACCACTCGAACACCTCGGGAGGCTCCAGCGGCTCCACCACGGCCGTCACCTTCATCTGAGGGACCAGCGCAAGCCACCATGCGGCCCACTCCCAGGTGCCCAGATGCGGCATGACCAGGATCGGTCCCGTGCCGGAGCGGACGGCGCGCTCGATGGCATCGACCCCCTCGTAGCCGAATCCGGCGTCGATTTCAGCCGCGTCGAGGCTCGGCAGCTTGAAGCTCTCAAGGTAGTAGCGGGCGTACCAGTCGAAGACGGCCGTCACACGGCGGGCGGCCTCGCCGGGTCCCATCGGCCGGCCCAGCGCCCTCTCCAGGTTGCGCCTCGCCAGCAGCCGCTTGTCGCGGCTGACGGCTGCCGCTGCCAGCGCGGTCGCCAGCGCTCCGGCCCTGGCTACCGGCGCGGGAGCGCGGCGGGCGAAGAACTCGCCGGCCCGATAGGCCGAGACCGACGGCACTCAGAACACCCTGCGGTCTATCCGCTCGGCCTCTGCGGCTCAGACAGGGTCAGTCGGCTGGCGGCTGCGCATCCGGGCGCGCCAAGCGGTGTCGGCTCCCCGGCGGCCGGTCCTGACCCCCCTGGACCGGCGGGATCGGCGACGCGAGCTTGGGTGAACCGGCCGGTCCTCCGACGCCTGCCTCCAGACCTTGACGAACCGTTGAACGGCGGTGACTGCTGTGAGCACGAGCATCAGCCAGAGGGTCCACACCAGCAGCTCGTTGAACAGCAGGCCGAAGCCGAGCACGATGAATCGCTCGGCCCGCTCCATGATGCCGCCCTTGGCGTTGTAGCCGAGCGACTCCGCCTTGGCCCGCTGGTACGAGACGAGCATCGCCAGGCTCATCACCGCCACCGGCAGCATCATCATGTGACCCGGCTCCGAGTCCGACAGGTACCAGGCGAGCCCGCCGAAGAGCAGGGCGTCGGTGAGGCGGTCCGAAACGGAGTCGAAGAAGGCGCCCCGCTGAGAGGAGGTGCCCGAGGCCTTGGCCACTGCGCCGTCGAGGGCGTCGGGGATCCCCGTCAGTATCAGCAGCAGGAACCCCAGCCGCAGGTTGCCGGTCGCGATGGCGACGGCCGCCCCGGTGGCCATGACGATGCCGGTGATGGTGACCATGTCGGCGGTCACTCCGGTGCGGCGCAGCGACACGCCGATCGGTGTGAGCCCCCGGTCGACTGCCTCGCGCCAGTTTCCGTCGAACATTCAGCGCTCCCGTCGCGGCTGTGGATGCACGCTAGCAGCTAGCGATCCGGCCACGGCGCCCGCTCACCGGGGCCTCACCGATCTGAAGCCGCCCCGCGGTTGGGTGCTCCCGCTCGGCCTCTCAGGCGTCGAGGCCGGTCCAGTCCTCGGGATTGTCCTCCACGAAGCATCCCACCACCCGGCCGTCCACCCCGTCGACCAGGACGAGGCCGCGGCTGGACGGCGGCGACTCGTTGGAGTAGAGCAGGATGCGCCAGGTTGGTCGGCTCCGCAGCCCGCGCCACGCGAGCTGGGCCGAGGCGTGGCCCACCGGGAAGCCCACCTCCCGTGTGGCCGACACCAGTGCACCGTTCTCGTCGACGGCCAGGTCCCAGCCGGCCTGCAGGCAGTACAGCCCGAAGGCGACCAGGGCGATCCCGCCGGCCACGAAGCCGCCGTTGACCAGCACCGCGCCCTCGCCGACCGCCAGAACTGCCACGACGGCGACCACACCGACCAGCAGGTAGAGCACGCCCGCGATGCGCCGCCTGCTGTTGTTGGGGAACAGGTACGGCCCCACGTATCCGGACGCGTCGAGGTCGTCGGGAAGCTTGTCGCGCACCTCCGCATCGCTGAGCGCGCCGGCGCTAGCCGAAGCGCCCGGGCGGGCTGCCTGCTCGCCGATACCCGGTCCCTCGCTCATAACCGCAGAATAGGGCGACCCGGGCCAACCCGGACAGCGGCTGATGGTGTGAGCATCCAGGGCGAGCCTCTACCGGCAGGTACTGGACATCTAGAAACCCGTGTACTCTCCGGGCTGGGAGCACAAGTCGGCAGAGAAGCGAGAGGCCAACAGCCGATGTGCCGAGTGTAGAAATTTACTTTTTACGTTATATTCACAGATGTGGTGAATAAGAGAATAGAAGTAAATGTCGGGTCAGCTTTCGAGCGCAACGTTCTCCGAGTGTTGCGCTCGATCCCTGAACTGAAGGGAACGGTAACCCACGACCGGGACTTCCGGGCCGACGCCGTAGTGAGATATGCCGGCTCCGAGATTCCAGTTGCGATCGAGTGCAAGATGCGCGTGAGCAGTGCGACGGCCCATCAGATCGTCCATCGGGCGCGACACTCAGAGATGCCGATGGTGGTGATCGCCGATGAGATGACGGGCAAGGCTCGAGAGATACTGGCTGAGGCAGGCATCGGGTCGGTAGACAGGCTCGGCAACATCCGGCTGGAACTGCCCGGTCTGCTCGTAAGGATTACCGGTGCCGGGCGCCCTCACCGTGCCGCTGCGCCTGCTCGACTCTCAGGCAAGTCCGGTCTCGTGGCGCAAGCGATGCTCCTCGATAAGAATCGATCCTGGCGAGTATCGGAACTCGCGACGCATTGCGGCGTATCAGCCGGGCTTGTACATCGGGTTCTCAGTCGTCTCGAAGCTGAGGGCGCAGTAGCTGCGCACGGCACTGGGCCCAACAAGACGCGTCGTCTGTTGAACCCGACAGCTTTGCTAGACCTCTGGGCGGAGGAGCAACGTAACCGCCCATCCCGGCGACCGGCGTTCATGCTGGCGCAGAACACCGATCAGCTAATCGGCTCGCTTCGCGGTGGCCTTGAGTCCGCTGCTGTCGACTATGCACTTACGGGCGCCGTGGCAGCGGCGCTCGTTGCGCCGTTCCTCAGCAATGTTCTGCTCGCCGAAATATGGCTCGATAGCGCGGTCGATCCGAACGAAGTGTGCTCCCGGCTTCAGGCGACGCCCGTGGAGTCAGGCCCGAACGTCGTATTGCTCCAAGAACGCGATGATGTCCCTTTGGCGTTCCGTACTCACAAGGAAGGAGTGTGGGTGGCCAACGTATTCCAGCTCTACGCCGATCTGAGCCGCGACCCACGGCGTGGTCGTGAGCAGAGCGACCACCTCCGGCGCGAGGCGATCGGCTTCTGATGGCCCGCGACCGCTACGACGATTACGGCTACGAGACGACGCTTCGATGCGAACGGGCACTCTGACCATGATCGGCGACATCGGCCCGTGGAGTCAGCGCGTTGTGCTGGCGGGTGTTGCCGGATCGCTCTACCACTCCATGCCCTCGTGGCCAGGTCCCGTCTTGCGGCCGGCGACACGATGCGGACCGGCCGGCGTGGCTTGATAGCGCCTCTATGTCAAGTCGCGGCGTTTTGGCGGGTGCGGTCGGCGTCGGCGAGGAGGGTGCGGTAGATGGTCTTGGTGAGTTGTCGTTTGAGGAGTCGGAGGGCTTCGTTGCGGCTGTTGCCGGTGTCGCGTCGGCGCTGGTAGTAGTCGCGTCCGGGGCCGGGGCGGATGGTCTGGGTGTGGACGGCGAGGTGGATGGCGTTGTTGAGTTGGCGGTTGCCGTGGCGGGACAGTCGGTGGCGCACGCCTGCTCAGAAGTATGAGGCGTTCGTGCAGGTGCTCACTGGTGAAATGACCGTGGCGGAGTGCGCGGATCACTGGGGGTGGACCGTTCCACGATCATGCGGGCACGCGAGGTCGCCAAGCGCGGCGCGCTGGACGCGTTGGCGTCGTCTCGGCCGGGGGTTCGAGCCGACGGGGTCGATCCTGAGCTGGTGATGGCCCGCGACGAGGCCGCCCGGCTGGGTGAGGCGCTCAAGGAGATGGCTGTCAAGGTCACCTTGTTGGAGGGAAAAGAGCGTTGGGGGTGACCGCCGGCGTGCCCCCGCGCGTCGAAGCCGGCGTCAAGGCCGGTCTGCTGGACCTCGTCGACGGCGCCGTCGAGGCGGGCTGGGGCACAGCGCGGGCCTGCGCCGTGTTGGAGCTCGACGGCCGCAGGTGCCGCCGCTGGCAGCGCCAGCCCGCTTTGATGACAGCACTGCGGGCGGCGCAGCGGTGCATGCTATCACCCCCGCAGAGCGCCAGGCGTGGATCGAATGGAAGCGCTCCCAGATCTGGATCTACGACATCCCCCACTTCCTCGGAGCCGGGCGGCTAGCCTACGCCATCCTCGACGTCGTCACCCGCAAATGGCTCGCCACCCTCGTCACCGCCGAGGAGACCGCCACCTGAGTAGAGGTCGTGTTCTGCGAAGTCCTCGACGCCGAGGGCCTGTGGCCCGCCAGGCCCAACGAGCCCGCCACGGCGACGACAGCCACGAAGAGCCGATCCTGCTGGCCCCCTCAGACAACGGACCCCAGATTGCGAGCAGGCGCCACCAGAGAGTTCCTGGCCCTGCGCAGCATCGCGGCCCGCGTCGGCCGGCCCGGCACCCCCACGGACCAGGCCTGGATCAAGACCCTGTTCGGCCACGTCAAAACCCAATCGCCCCACCTCGAGAAGATCGCGGACATTTACTCAGAAACAGGTCAGCGCCCGCTCCCCCATCGGCCCATACGCCTGCCACGACAGTGCCCCAGCCCCAACACGTCACAGAATCGACCCGAAGCATGCAACCCCGCATGCCCCACTACCAGCCCCGGACCCTTCGCTGCGCCCACATCAACCGTGCTGTTATGATTCACCATGCGGGTATCCTCCTGACCGGACCGCGGACTGTTTCTCACCATCCATGATCCCACCTCAGAAGGGCATTCGCGCGTCAATCACCCCCACCGCCCCACCACATCCGCGCACGATCAGGGCTAAACCTGAAGCTCACCACCTCGTGGGACACTGCATCTGCCAACATCTGCCAACGCCTGCCAAATGTTGGCAGATTCCTGCCAATACTTGGCAGGAATCTCCCGTCGATTGGCATACATCCGACTCAAGGACACGGTATGTCTACGGATCGTCCCACCAAGAACAGCCTGACGCACTCAGGCAGACGCCAACGGCTGACCAAGAATGCTAGGAGAATAGAGATGTCGAAGAATGTTCGATCACAACCCGATCATTCCATACGCACGAGAGTTGCTAAGACGCAAATCAAGATGATCGTGTTCATTTTGACCGCTCTTACACTGTCAGCTGTTGGACTTTCAACCGCTGCCGCTAACGACGATATAATGTCGAATTTGCAAGATCCACCAGATGCTCCCGTCACGACTGAAGACTCATCAGAATTCGAGACACCGGAGGTTCTGTCCCCAGCAGTTGTGGATGCAGTGACGAATGTAGGAACCGGGTCTGAACTCGTCAATACCACAGCAGGAAACAAGACGGTTTCTATCGAAGTGGTAGGTGCAGAACAACAAGACCGGATTACCGATCCCAGCGGAGCGACCCTCATTCGAGATGTAATCGGCGACGTAGACTTGGAGATAGCTGTTCTTGAGACGGGCTTCGCTATTGTGGCTCGGCTCGAATCCGCAGAGAGTCCTCACGAACTTAGATTCAACGTATCCCTCCCCGAAGGCGCGATTCTAGGACTGAACGATGACGGATCGATTGATGTCATAGACAGTGACGGCTTCTCTATCGGGACATTCGCGGTACCATGGGCGTCTGATGCCAACGGATCAGATGTACCGACAGTCTACTCCATTGAGGGCAATGCAATCGTCCAAACAGTGGAGATGGTATCCGAGGATCTCTATCCTGTCTCTGCAGATCCAGAATTCAATTGGGGCATCTTAAGTGGGACGATATACTTCTCTAGAGATGAGACCGCGGATATCTGCTTCACTGGAATCTCCGCGCTAACTCTTATGTTGGCCGGAGCTCCGCTGTGGGCCACCTCGATTGTCGGGAACTTCATCGCTCTGGGCATTCTTATCGTGATAATCGAATCTTGCAGTATCTACGTGCTCGGAGCGTGTCTCAAGCTCAAGAGCTATCCGCCCTTCTCGTTCCCATACACCGGGGGATACTGCACATAATATGGTGTAGCATGAGCAGGGCACCAAAGTGATCAGCTATGCTACGTGCTGCTTGTCCCATACAACCGAACTACAGGCGGATACAGTCCAGAGTATACCACGCCATGGTGGAGACACGAACCACAATGTTCAGAACATGCGTGTCATTGTGTGAGCGATGGCAGCACCGGCGGGGATTTACCAACAGAACGTGGGTGAACTCCACCGGTGGAGTTCACCCACGTATCTCAGACCGAGTCTGGACACACCTCCTACACGACCTCAAAACCACCCAATCAGCCCTACCCTTGACCTAAGAGCTCACCTAGGAGACTGCTGAGTAATGCCGATTTCGCCCAACCCACAAGCCTCTGACCTGGGGTTTTGTGATCACGAAACTGGCAATTTGGGACTTACTCAGCAGTCTCCTAGCGCTTCGGGAAGTGAGACGACATGACAATCAGTAGCAACAGACGTATATTTGCGATATGGTACTCGTCAGCGGCAGCCGGATACTGGACAATCGCAGTTCTCTTGTCGCCTTCAATCGAGTACGGTATAGTTCTCTTCTTGCCATTCATTTGGACATGCGATCTACTGATCGAGACGAGATGGCCAATAGATCGATTTGGCCGTTTGAACAAAGAGAAATCCAAGCACATGCGAGTTCTTCACACCATCGTCAAGGCACTCGCAGGAATCGCTATGCTTATCGCTGCTGCCGCGATTGCAAGCGAACACGGACGAAGCCTGAGGCCTGTCGCTGTCGGGGCGGCGGCAATGATCGCACCGATAGCCACATGGTGGAGTCTTCGTTGGCATCGCTCTGGAACAGGCGGCGAAGGAGCAATACGGCTAGGCGCGTAACCGACCCACGCGGCCCGCGGGTTCGGACTCAGGCAGGGTCGGATACGCGCTCTGACACCACCATCGACGAGCCGCCGGGCTCCACTCTCGCTCACAGGCAACTGCTCTCAGATCAGCCCGGGAGCCTGCCAGAGTTGGTTCATTTCGCGGTCGATTCTCCGCGTCGAAGAGGTGCGCTTAGCGCAGGCTCATGTCGGCCGAGACGTGGCCGAGGAGGGCCATGAGCGCCTGAAGCGAGACGCCGGGGTTGACCAGGGCGGTGGCGTACGTGTGGCGGAGATGGTGGGGGGTGACGTGGCTGATCCCGACGGTCTCGGCGCTGCGGGCCAGTTCTCTGCGGACGGCGGTCTGGCCGGAGTTTGGCGGGTTGGAGGGGGTTTGGTGATGGGAGATGGCCGCTGACGTGGGGTTTTGTGTTGTGAGGCGGCGTTCCGGCGGGGATTTGTAGGGGCGACACATACTTGATTGTTTGAGAGTCTGGTGGTATTGTTCTGGTGTGTTCGTGAAGACGACTCGCCGTCGCAGGGGCGACAAGGTGTATGAGTACTTGTCTTTGGTGGAGTCGGTTCGCGACGGCTCCAAGGTCGGTCACAGGACTCTGTTGCGCCTGGGGGAGGTGACCGCGTTGCGCGAGTCCGGCCAGCTCGAGCGGATCGTTGCCGCGTTGGAGTCGCACCTGCACAAAGAGCGGATCGATGTCGGCGCGTTGGCCGCGGAGGGGGCGCCCGCGGTGGGGGCGGTTGCCGCGGCAGCGGCGCTGTGGCAGCGGCTGGGACTGGACGGGTGGTTCGCCGAGGTCGGCGCGAGGCGCGGCGCGGCCGTGTTGGAGCATGCGGTGTTCGCGATGGTGTCCAACCGGCTGGTGGCGCCGTGCTCGAAGCGGCGCCTCACAGAATGGGCCGCGTCAGACGTGGTCATGCCGGCGGGCTGGTCGGCTCCGTCGCCGGACCAGTACTACCGGGCCCTCGACGCCGTCGCCGACGCCAAGGACGCGACCGAGGCGCATCTGTATGCGCGGCTGTGCGATCTGTCGAATCTGGATTTGCAGCTGGTGTGCTATGACGTGGCCTCCACCTGCTTCGAGGGATCGGCCCGGGCCTCGGACCGGTTCCCGTCTAGGGCGTTCGGGTACTCGCGGGACCATCGCGGGGACCGGCCCCAGATCGTGATCGGCTTGTTGTGCACCTCAGACGGGATCCCCATCGCGCATCACGTGTTCGCCGGCAACACCAACGACGCCTCCACCCTGCCCGCGGTGTTGACCGATCTCGCCGACAGGTTCGCGGTGGGCCGGATCTGCGTGGTCGCTGACCGGGGCCTGGTCTCATCAGACAACCTCGCCGCAGTGGCCGGCGCCGGGTTCGACCACGTGCTCGCAGCGAGGCTGCGCCGAGACCGCGTCAGCCGCGAGGCCCTCGAAGCCGTCGACGACGACACCGCCCGCGTCGAGATCCCCCAGCACCGCTGCCGCGCCACAGAGGCCGCCCTCGTCGACGGCACCCGCGCCGTAGTGGTCGCCTCCGACGCCCGCGCCCGCCGCGACGCGGCGCGCGCCGCCGAGATCGCCGCCGCCGCGGAGGCCGAGCTGCTGGCCCTGGAGCGCCGCGTCCGCGACGGCCGCCTCAAGGACCCCGCCAAGATCGGGCGAGCTGCCCAGCGCATCCTCGGCTCCGGCGGCGTCGGGCGGCTCTTTGACGTCGAGATCGGACCCGGCCGCTTCATCTACCACCACAACGAAGACGCCCTCGCCTACGAGGAACTCCTCGCCGGCCGCTACGTGCTGACCACCAGCCTCACCCCGGCCCAGGCCAGCACCGCCCAGGTCGTCGCCGCCTACCGCCAACTGGCAAACACCGAAGCCCGCTTCCGGGTCCTCAAAGACTTCCTGCATCTGCGGCCCGTGCGGAACTGGACCGAGAAACGAGTCCGCGGCCACATAGCTGTCTGCGTCTACGCCGCGGTGATCGAGACCCTCATCAACCACGCCCTCGCCACAGCCGACGTCCGCGACCCCGACAACGGCCACCAGCACCTCAGCGCCGCCCGAGCCCTGCGCGAGCTCAACCGCATCCGCCGCGTCCAACTCAACGCCAACGGCAACAACATCACCCTCACCACCCGACGAACCCCCCTGCAGACCCAAGCCCTAACCGCCGTCGGAGCCGACACCCGCACCTGGGACAAAGCCGCCATCACCTGACCCCGCCCGCCGTGTTCCAGCCACCGATGTAGTGGAAACACCTGACCACCGCGCCCTCTCTGACCTGCCAAAACGCAAAACACCCGCCAAACTCCGGTCTGGGAGAGCCGGCGCCCGTGGTGGGCGAACAGGAACTGGGTCGCGCGTCCGGTGCGCGGATGAGGAAGCGGCCGGCCGGTCGAGCGTGTGGCGGTGATCCGGTCGATGCGGGCGACGGTCTCGTCGTCGAGGGGGACCATGCGTTCGGTGTCGAGCTTGGCGAGCGGGACCTTCAGCCAGGCGCCGTGGCCACCGATCTCGTGGACGCAGTCCAACTCGAGGTCGAGGAGTTCGCCGGTGCGCAGCCCGACGGCTCGGGCCAATAGCAGGGCGTCGGCGGCGAGGCGATAGGTGGAGGCCTCGAGCGCTTCGGTGAGTCGCCGGTCGGGGTCCACGTTCGGGCGGCAGTCAGCCAGCCGAGCATCGACGGTGTCCGGCTGCTGCTGGGGCTCGGGGGGCGGGCGGCAACACCCCCCGGGCCATCAATGTGACAGGGGGATACAGCCCTACCCGCCGCGGCGAGCAACCAGCCCCGACACTGCCACGCCAGAGCCGCTCAACAAGGTAAAGGGGTTGGGGGACGATGTCGAGGTGGAACAGCACCGTGTGGGCGCACACGAGCGCGGTCCGGTAGTGCCGCGAGCCTTGCCCGGTCGCAGCCTCGCGTGCCCGGTACGCGTCGCCCGCGGGCAGGGCCCTTGGCCACGACGAACAGCCTCGCGCTGGTTGTCCGTCGAAGCCCTCAACGAGCATCTACGCTCACCCGAACAAGGAAGTGTTGCGACGACCCCTTGAACCTAGGGTCTACACACTGGTCAACCACTCCGACGGTGGACCGAGTGGTGCGGGCCGAGCAGCAAGAAAGAGCCCCGTGCGTGAAGAACCGCTCACGCTCGGCGCGCTCGAGTTGCTTGAGCAGCGCTTCACAACCATCAACCACGACAGGCCGAAGGCTTACTCCAACTTCTTGGCCAGCCCCGGCGACACTGACGCCATGGATCGGCTACGCAACGAAGCCGTGGCGGCAGTACGAGCGTTCCTCACCGCCACACGAATCAGGTAAGCCGGAGTTTCGTATCGGGGATCACGCCGGGGGCCAGGCCAGGCCGCCGTCGACCTTGATGATGGCGCCGGTGGTGTAGCTGGACGCCGACGAGGCCAGGTACAGCGCCGCGCCGACGATCTCGTCGGGCTGGCCGCCCCGGGCCAGCGGAATGCGCTGGCGGGCCGTCTCGGCGAACGCGTCGAGGTCCCAGGCCTTGGTGATGTCGGTCATGAACGGCCCCGGCATGATGCCGTTGACCCGGATGTTAGGGCCGAGCATGTGGGCCAGGGCCACGGTCAGGTTGTTGAGGCCGGCCTTGGCCATGGCGTAGGGGACCTCGACCGCGCTGGGCTGCACCGCGGCGATGCTGGACACGTTGATGATGCTGCCGGAGGCGCCCCGGGCCAGCATCTGCTCGGCCACCAGCGCGCACAGCCGGAACGGACCCTTCATGTTCACGCCGATCACGCTGTCGAACAGGCCCTCTGACACCTCGGCCAGCGAGGGGTACAGCGGCGAGCTCCCGGCGTTGTTGATCAGCACATCGATCGGCCCGAGCCGGTCGGTGACCTCCTCGACGAATGGCTCGCACTGGTCCCAGCGGCCCACATGCAGGCCGAGCCCGACCACGTCGGACCCCGATGCCGCCGAGATCTCGGCCGCGGCGGCATCGCAAACGTCCCGCTTGCGGCTGGCGATGGCCACCCGGGCTCCCCGGCGCGCGAACGCTTCGGTGATCTCGCGGCCCAGGCCGCGGCTGCCTCCAGTGATGGCAACAACCTTGCCCTCGAGATCGAACAACCGATCACGGTCGGCAGTCATCTAGCTCCTCCTCACAAGCAGCGTCCACGGATAGGTTGTCACCCCCTCGCGGTGAAGCGTTGTGTTTCCCGCTCTTGTTCGCTGCGCTCACGGGCCGCTCGGGCCACGGCCTCACTCAGAGTCTCGCGGGGATCCTCGTGAACTGTGGTCTATCCGCTCGGCCTCTGGCAGTCATCCAGCCTCAGATCGGCAGGTTGCCGGTGGCTCGGCGGGTGGTGCCATCGTCGGTGTAGGCGGCGATGGTCCGCTGGGCGATTCGCATCTGGTGCACCTCGTCGGCGCCGTCGGCGAAGCGAGCCCAGCGGGCGTGCTGGAACATGTGGGCCAGCGGCGTGTCGGTGGAGTAGCCGAGGGCGCCGTGCACCTGGATCGAGCGGTCGATGACCCGGTTCAACATGTTGGCCACGAAGTGCTTGGCCATCGACACCTCCGACTTGAAGTCCGTGCCCCGGTCGATCCTGTGGGCCGCGTGCAGCACCATCAGCTTGGCCTGGTACAGCTCCATCGCAGAGTCGGCGATCATCCACTGGATGCCCTGCTTCTCGGCCAGCAGCGACCCGTGGGAGAAGCGGTTCAGGGAACGGTCAACCATCATGTCCAGAGCGGTCTCGGCCTGGGCGATCCACCGCATGCAGTGGGCCAGCCGGGCCGGGCCCAGCCGGTACTGGCCCAGCAGGTGTCCCCGGCCCCGCCCGCCGAGCATCTGGTCGTTGTGAACCCGCAGGTCCTCGATGAGGATCTCGCTGTGGCCGGTGCTGCCGTGCATGGTCTCGATCTGGCGCACCTCGGTCCAGCCCTCGTGGGGAAGGTCGACGATGAAGGCGCTGTTGGCGGCCTGCGGCATGTCGGGGTTGTCCTCGGTGCGGCACACCAGGATGGCGAAGTCGGCCCGGTGGGCATTGGAGATGAACCACTTGTGCCCGTTGATCACCCACTCGTCGCCGTCGGGGTGGGCGCGGGTCTGTATCAGCGTGGGATCGGAGCCCGCCACCTCGGGCTCGGTCATGGCGAAGCACGACCGCGCCTTGCCCCCGCACAGCGGGCGCAGGTACTTCTCGGCCTGCTCAGGCGTGGCCCAGTGCAGCAGGGTGTGCATGTTGCCCTCGTCAGGGGCCTGGCAGTTCAGCACCCACGGCCCGTAGTACGACTTGGCCGCCTCGGCCTGCACCATCGCCAGCGCCACGTGCCCGAGGCCCATGCCGCCCCACTCGGTGGGCATGTGCGGCAGCCACAGGCCGGCGGCCCGGGCCTGCTTGCGCAGATCGATCAGAACGCCGACCCGGTCGCGTCCCGTGAGCGGATCGCCGCCGTCGCGACCCTCGATGCGCTCGGTGGCCGGCTTGACCACATCGTCGATGAGCAACCGGACCCGAGTCCTGATCTCCTCTTGCTCATCAGAGAGCGTGAAGTCGATGGCCATGACTGCTCCTTGCGCCGATTGCCTGCCCGCCCGACAGTCTGCTCCAGCGCGGCCGCTCGCGTCGCCGGCGCCTGGGATTCAGCGTGCCACCATTGACCTGCGGCAGCGCCGCGGAAGGAGACAGCCATGCCCAACGCCGGCCTCCGCCAGAGGAGCCGACTACACAGGTATCCGTCGACGCCGACAACGCCTGCGGCGTGAGGAGGAACGGAACCGTTCAATGCTGGGGCGAGCGCGCACGCCGCCCCGCACCGATGCGCCGCCCGTACGCTTGAGGCTCGCCGCGACGCCGCGACGACAGGAGACAGCGTGGACGAGACCCCCATGAGCCGTCCCGGCGAGGTAGCCGGATGGCCCAAGCTGGTGGTGACCTATCGCACCGACCCGCCCGGCGTGCAGCAGCTCGTGCCGCCGGGCCTCGTGCCGGGCGAGCCCGTCGTGACCGTGGGCGTGTACTGCGTGCCCATCCTGGGGGAGCCGGAGTTCGGTGTCAGCATCAAAGTGCCAGCGTCCTGGCACGGCACCGAAGGCCTCTACAACCTGGGCATGGGGATAGACCAGGAGGCGGCCGTCTCCATCAGCCACGAGACCAACGGTCAGCCCAAGTTCCTCTGCGACATCTCCTACTACCGCCTCGGCGACCTCGTCTCGGCTCGGGCCACGCACCGGGGATACACCTTCGTCGAGTTCCACGGCGAGGTGACGGGGCCGGCCGACCTGCGCCCGGGCGACGTGACCGACCATGAATGGTGGGTCAAGTACTCGCGGGCCATCGGCGGCGCGGCCGGCCAGTACGACTTCCCGCCCCACGTGGTGGATGTGGCCACTACCTTCGAGCAGCGACACGTCGAGAACATCGACGGCGAGCTGAGGCTCCTGGACAGCCCGTGGGATCCGATCGCCCGCTATCTCCCGATCCGGGAGCAGCTGTCGGCGCAACTGGTGACCCATCAGGCCAAGGCCCGCAACATCACCAACGCCGGCCCGCTGGACCCCGATGCCTTCTGGACCCATGTGGACACCATCGGTGCTTCCCGCTGGCCGGGAACCCGTGGCGGCCCCGAGCCGACTGACGCCCAAGGCCGAGCCCGACCCGACTGCTGCCGGCCGAGCGGCGACGAGAACCAGGCGATCGCCTCGCCGTCTCAGGCCGCGGCGGGCCGGCGCTGGTTGAGGGGGTTCATGCCGGGGCAGCCTCGGGCCTCCTCGGGGACCTCCTCATAGTCGATGCCCGCGGCCACCTCGTCCCTGGTGAGGCAGTGCTGCTGGGCGAGCGGCCTCAGGGCGTCCAGATCGAACTTGTAGAGCTTGGCCGCGTTGGTGGTCAGCAGTTTCGTCGCGTCGTCGACGGGCATGCCGCCGAAGGTGAGCCTGAGGTGCTTCTCGGTGAAGGGGTGGGATCCCTCGGTGTGCGGGTAGTCCGAGCCCCACATGATGCGGTCGATGCCGATCTCGGCGGGGAGGTGGGCCTCGCAGGGCCGCAGGAAGCTGGCGCCGATGTAGCACTGGCGCTGCCAGTACTCGCTGGGCTTCATGGACATGGCCGACACCGCCGGCCCGCCGAAGACGGCCTCCGAGCCATAGGTCGAGTACTTCATCCGGTGGTAGAAGGAGTCGAGGTTTTTGAGAACCTCGGGAACCCAGGCCGTGCCCGTCTCGGTGTTGACGAACTTCAGGTCGGGATGGCGCTCGAACACCCCCGAGAACATCAGGTGCCACAAGGCGCGCTGAGACCACCAGCGCACCTCGATGAGGAACACCGCCAGCGACGCGGGGAAGTGGTTGCCGAACGACGGGGTGGCCCCGCCGGCATGGTGGTTCACCGGTATGTCATTGGCCGCCGCCGCTGCCCAGATCGGCTCGTAGGAGGCCGAGTAGAGCGGCTCGAACGGAGAGTCAGGGGGCGCTCCCGGTAGCAGAATCCCGCCCCGCATCCCGTTCTCGGCGGCCCATTCGATCTCGGCGACAGAGCCCTCGACGTCGCCAAGAAAGATCTGAGCGATGCCGGCGCAGCGCTCGGGCGCCTCACTGACAAGGTCCAGCAGCCATCGGTTGTGGGCCCGCAGACCGGCCCAGCGGTGCTCGAAGTTGTCGGAGTACTGCGGGGTCTCCAGCGCGGTGGAAGCGGGCGGGGCGAACGGCGGCAGCGTGTTGGGGAACATGACGCCGGCCACCACCCCGTCGGCGGTCTGCTCCCGCAGCCGGCGCTCCATCGACCAGTTGCGATCGCCGTCTTTCTGCGGGTCGCCGTCCACGCCGACGTTGCGGGGGCTCTTGCGGCCCTCGTACGCCGCGGCTGCGGCCGCTAGGCCGCGCTCGACCCCGTCGGCCCACTCGTCGAAGTCGCGGTGGTGCTTGGACTCGAGGTACGGCCGGTAGTCGCGCAGCTCGGCTCCGCAGTGGGTGTCAGCCGAGATGACGATGTGATGCTCCGTCATCGAATCCTCCTAGATGCCGGCAGCCGCGACGATCAGGGTACGGCCCTCCCCCGCCCCCCAGACTCTCGTCGAGCTTCCTTCCGAGTGTGACAACAAGAGCGAAGAGACTGGCTCAGGTGGCCAGGTCGTGACCACGGGGCATCTCGGCCCGGCCGATGGCCTCGGCCCGCTCGTGCAGCAGGTCCTCGGTCTCGGCGAGGTTCCGGGCAATGATGTAGCGACGTTCGACCACACGGTCGAGCACGAACTCGCCGAGCTCGTCGATGTTGGCGACCTGGGGCTCCTCCCCTCGGATCTTGGCAACGATCTCCTTGAGTTCGTCGAATGAGAGGCTGCCCCGCCCCGTGCCCTCCCCCACCCGCTGGAGGTGCTCGGGCCGGTTGCGCTGGGCGTTGAACAGGCCGGTGTTCATCAGGCCGCCCGAGGGGTAGAACACTGACGCCCTGAGGTTGGTGCCCTCGCTGATGAGGTTGTGGTTGAGGGCCTCGGTGAAGCAGCTGGCCGCGGCCTTGGAGGAGGCGTACACCGAGGCAGTGGGCACGGGAGCGAACCCGCCGTCGCCCGATGATGTGACGATCACCTGGCCGGGCTCGCCCGACGCGATCATGCGGGGCACGAACGCCCAGGTGCAGATGGCCACCCCGAACACGTTGACGCCGAAGCACCAGCGCCAGTCGTTGGGCTCCTGCTGCCACGGCTTGCCGCCGCCGCCCGAGGTGACCCCGGCGTTGCAGAACAGCAGGTTGCAGCCTCCGTGAGCCTCGAAGACGTGGTCGGCCAGCGCGGTGACGGACTCCTCGTCGCTCACGTCGGTGCGCACGCCCTCAACAGGCCCGAAAGCTGACAGCTCCCCCACCGCCCGCTCCAGCACGGACTCTTCGATGTCAGCGATCACCGGTCGCGCGCCCCGGCGCAGCAGCGCCTTGACGATGCCCATGCCGATGCCGCCGGCCCCGCCGGTGACCACGGCCACGGCACCGTCGATGCTCAGCCGGTCTGGACTCTCCGCCACGTCTGCGCCTCACTCCTCCAGCTTCGACAGTTGCTCGATGCTATGTCGCTGAGGCCGTGGAGTCAGACTTCGAGCATCAAGGTCACCGGGCCGTCGTTGGTCAGTTCCACCGCCATGTTCGCCCCGAAGGAGCCGGTGGCCACGGTGGCACCGAGGCGCCGCAACTCTGTGACCAGCTCGTCGATCAGCCGGGTCGCGTCGCCGGGGGCGGCCGCGGCAATGAACGACGGCCGGCGGCCCTTGCGAGTGTCGCCGTAGAGGGTGAACTGGCTGACCACCAGCACATCGCCGCTGGTGTCGGCCACTGACCGGTTCATGTGCCCGTTCTCGTCGGCGAAGATGCGCAGGTTCCAGAGCTTGGCCGCCAGCTTCGCGGCCGCGTCGCGGTCGTCGTCATGGGTTACCCCGACCAGGCAGCACAATCCCGGCCCGATCTCGCCCACAACCTCACCGTCCACCCGCACCCGGGCCTCGGCGGCCCGCTGAACCAGAGCTCGCACCCTCCCAGCCTAGGAACGGTGCGACCCTAGGCGTTGGTCCTGGGGATCCTGGCCGTGCTGGATCCGACCGTGCCGTAGCACACCCCCGCCACGACGACCGCTGCGCCCACCACGGCGGCGGGCCGGGGAAGCTCCGACAGGAACAAGGCGGCCCAGACGGTTCCGGCGACGGTCTCGATCGGGGTGAACAGAGCCACCTCAGACACCGGGGCAAAGCGGGGCGCGTTGGTGTGGGCCAGCCGGCCCAGCGGGTTGAAGCACAGTCCCATGGCCGCTATGGCCAGGTAGGCCCGCGCGTCCAACGAGAACGGCGACGCGGAGAAGCTAGTGAATAGGACCACGAGCACGGCGCTGATGGAGAGGCCGGCGCGCCGGCTCATCTCCGGGTACCTCCGCCAGATCGTCATGTTGGTCGCAAAGGCTGCAACAGCTACGAGCGCCAGGAAATCTCCTTTCAAGGTGGGCTGGCCCAGCGAGCTCGACACGATCACCGCGATGCCCACCATGGTCATGGCGATAGCCACGGCCACCCGGCGGGTGATCCGCTCACCGAGCGTTAGCCGAGCGCACATAGCGGCCAGCAGCGGCGCGGAGGCCACGATGGCCACCACGTTGGCGACACGGGTCTGGGTGATGGCGGTGATGAACGTCAGCTGGCTAACCGCAGCGAGCACACCAACGCCCGCCAGGGGCACCCGGTGATGCCGCAGCGATTCCATCGACGGCCGGCGGTCGATCCACCGGCCGAACGTCGAGTACACCACTAGCGCGCAGCACGAGACCCAGAAGGCGATGTCGACCGCCGCAGCCTCAGACAGCCGGACGAACAGCGAGTCGGTCGAGACCGACAGCATCCCCACCGCGGCCAGCAGCCACCCCAGCCGCCGCCGATCGCCCGAGCGCTCCACGGTCACCGGGCCACGCTAACGGCCGCCCGCTCCGGCTACCGGAGCTGGGCCCAGCCGCTGCTTACTCGCTCCGCGGCAGCGCCGCGGCTCAGGCGACGGCCGCGCCCGCGGGAATTACCTCATCGACGATCACGTCGCCCACCTCGGCGGGCGCCACGTCGTAATAGGCCGCGATCGCATCTCTGGCCGTGTCAGCCACGTCCTCGAGTCGACTGGCCTGCGAAAACACCCAGTCGAGCTCTCGCACCTGAATGCCCCACCATTCATCTCCCCGCCTTGCGACTACCCGGAACGTGCCGCCGGGGGTGGGATGGCGGTCATGGCGTGCTCCTGCCAGTCGACTTGCGAGCCTGCCGGATTATAGCCATCGCCGTGTGCTCGTCGATCTCGTCATGCCTCGGAATCACGAGCCGTTCCGTTCCGAAGAGCCACACCTCGTGCTTGCCCTGGCGCCAGAGCCGCAGTTCAACCTCCTTGGCGCTGGGCGCTGGCCACCGGCCGCAGTTCTCTCATCAGAGCCCGCTTCCGCACAGGTAAACATGATATATATATTGACACTCTATACAACTTGGCCTACCGGCTGGAGACTCCGTGTCTCAGTGCGGCGAGACCGCCGGCGAGCGGTGCCGCTGGGACAGCCCTGATCAGGATGCGGCGAGGTATGCCTTCGGGTCGGACTCGAAGGCCCGCAGGCAGCCCGGGGCGCAGAACCAGCAGTCGGCGCCGTCGTGGACGGTGTGGTACTTGGCGTCGTCCACCAGCACCGTCATGCCACAGACCGGGTCGATGGCCTCGGCTCTTGGCGGGCCCTGGCTCGATCCGGTCGCCGCCATTTCGCCTCTAGCCCTCCTAGCCACCAGGTCGGCCATGACCGCCACCGCGATCTCTGCGTTGGCCACTGCGCCCAGGTCCAAGCCGGCTGGAGCCCGGACGCGGTCCAAGTCGGCTTCTGTGACGCCGCGGCCGCGGAGATGGTCGAGCACGGTGGCGGCTCTCTTGGGCGACGCGATCAGGCCTACATACCCGGAATCGCTGGACAGAGCGGCCTTCAGGGCCAGGTCGTCGTAGTGGCCCTGGGTGGCGACCACCACCGCGGTGGCGCCGTCGATGCCGAGGCCGGCGAGATCGAGCTTGGCCCGCACGATGTCGGGCCGGACGTGCTCGTCGGGGTTGCCGCCGTCATCAATGACGGTCGCCTGCCAGCCCACCGCCATGGCCATCTCGGCCAGCGCGTCCACCGCCGGGGACCGGCCCACCACCACCACCTGCGGCTCGGGCCGGTGCGGCTCCAAGTACACCTCCAGCGCCCCCTCGGACTCACAAGCCATGGCTATCGAGCTGACCCCCTCCTGCGACCGCCCGTCGAGTTCGTCGGGCCGGCCCAGGAACAGCAGCGCGGGCCGGCCCGTCTCCAGGCACTCCCGGGCATGGCGGACCACCGACGGCTCTGCGCATGCACCACCCAGCCAGCCCCGGACGGTCCCGTCGGCCAGAACCACCGCCTTGGAGCCCTGGCGGCCCGACGACGGGCCCCGGCGCCACACCACGGTGGCCAGCACGTACGGCACCCGCTGCTCGGTGAGCTCCACCGCCTCGGCCAGCACCGACACGTCCATGGCACCGCGGCTCCCTCAAGTGGCCGTTGTCGTACCGGCCCGAGTCTACGGCCGAAGGCTCGTGGGCCCGGGTCCGAAGAACTCAGGCTGGTGGCGGGGCGCAAATCGGTGACGAAACCGCCCCGCGGGGCCCACTTGTGACACCAATTTCGTGCAGGGGGAATCAGCCGCCGGCGCTGTCGATGGCTTCCCATACCCGGTCGGGCAGCACCGGCATGTCGATGTTGCGCACCCCGAGGTGGGCCAGCGCGTCGACGACCGCGTTGACGAACGCCGCGGGCGAGCCGACCGTGGCCGACTCGCCGATGCCCTTGGCCCCGATCGGGTGGTGAGGCGACGGCGTCACCGTCTCCAGCAGCTCGAAGCGGGGCGTCTCCCAGGCGGTGGGGACCAGGTAGTCCATGAAGTTGGACCCGATGCAGTTGCCGTCTTCGTCGAAGGTGATCCACTGCATCGACGACATGGCGAACCCCTCGGTGAGGCCGCCGTGGATCTGGCCCTCCACGACCATCGGGTTGATGCGCACCCCGCAATCGTCGAGGGCCACCATGCGCCGCACCTTCCACACCCCGGTCTCGGGATCCACATCGACCACGACCACATACGCGCCGAACGGGAACGTGAGGTTGGGCGGGTTGTAGTAGGTGACGTCCTCCAAGCCGTACTCCATGCCCTCGGGAAGGTTGGTGTAGGCCGCGAAGGCGGCGTCCTGGATGGTGACCGACTGGTCGGGCGAGCCCCTCACGAAGAACTTGTCCGTCTCGCGCTCGATGTCCTCGGGTGCGGCCTCCAGCAGGTGCGCGGCGATGTGGCGGGCCTTGTCGGCGATCTTGCGGGCCACCATCGCGGTGGCCGCCCCGCCCACCGGCGTGGAGCGCGACGCGTAGGTGCCCAGCCCGTAGGGGGTGTCGTCGGTGTCGCCGTGCACCACCTTGATGTTGTAGGCGGGGATGCCGGTCTCCTCGGCCACGATCTGTGCGAAGGTCGTCTCGTGGCCCTGGCCCTGGGTCTTCACCCCGAGTTTGAGGATGGCCTTGCCGGTGGGATGGACCCGCAACTCGGCCGAGTCGATCATCTTGAGCCCGGCGATGTCGTAGGTGTGCGCCGGCCCGGCCCCGACCGCCTCGGTGAAGTGGGCGATGCCGATCCCGACCAGGCGTCCCTCCTCTCGGGCCGCGGCCTGCTCGGCCCGCAGCTCGTCGTAGCCGGCCGCGTCCAGCGCCTTGCGCAGCGCGGTCGGGTAGTCGCCGGAGTCGTAGACGAAGCCGGTGGCCGACTCATAGGGGAACTGCTCGGGTTGGATGAAGTTGCGCAGCCGTATCTCGGCCGGGTCGATGCCCAGCTCGTCGGCCGCGGTCTGCATCAGCCGCTCGATCAGGTACGACGCCTCGGTGATGCGGAACGAGCACCGGTAGGCCACCCCGCCGGGCGCCTTGTTGGTGAAGGCGCCCCGGCACTTGATGTGGGCGTGGGGGAAGTCGTAGCTGCCGGTGCACACGTGGAACAGCCCGGCCCGGAAGCGGGTGGGCTGAGCATCGGAGTAGAAGGCTCCCTGGTCCGACAGCATGTCCACCCGCATGGCCTGGATGCGGCCCTCGGCGGTGAGGGCCAGCTCGCCGGTCATGTAGTAGTCCCGCCCGAACCCGGTGGAGATCAGGTTCCCGGTGCGGGTCTCGACCCACTTCACCGGCTGGCCGATCAACAGGCTGGCCGCGGTGGCTACCACGTATCCGGGGTAGATGGGCACCTTGTTGCCGAAGCCGCCGCCGATGTCGGGGCTGACGATGCGGATATTCTGCTCGGGCAGCCCGGCCACCAGGGCGAACAGGGTCCGGTGGGCGTGCGGCGCCTGCGAGGTCATGTACAGGGTGGCCTGGCCGGTCACCGAGTTCACGTCGGCCACGATCCCGCACGTCTCCAGCGGCGCGGGGTGCGAGCGCGGGTAGTGCGTGGTGAGCGACACCACCCTCTCCGCGCCGGCGAAGGCTGCCTCGGTGGCGGCCTCGTCGCCTGTCTCCCACTCGTAGACGAGGTTGTCGGTCTGGCCCTCCTTCTCGTCGCGGATCAGCACCGCTCCATCGGCCAGCGACTGCTGGGGGTTGACGATGGCGTCGAGCATCTCGTAGTCCACGTCGACCAGCTCGGCCGCGTCGGCGGCCACGTAGGGATCCGTCGCGACGACCGCGGCCACCTCCTGGCCCTGGTAGCGGACCTTGTCGGTGGCCAGCACGGCCTGGGTGTCGCCCGACAGCGTCGGCATCCAGGCCAGGCCGTGAGCCGCCATCAGCTCGCCGGTCACCACGGCCACGACCCCGTCGATGGCGGAGGCCGCGGCGGTGTCGATGCCGTTGATGCGGGCGTGGGCCACCGGCGAGCGCACCAGTGCCATGTGAAGCATCCCGGGCAGCACGATGTCGTCGAGGAAGTTGCCCTGGCCCTCGATGAGGCGGGCGTCCTCCACCCGCTTGAGGCTGTGGCCGATGCCGCCGATCTCAGGAGGCGTCGTGGTTGCGGTGTCAGTCATTGCGTGCTCCCTCTAGCTGTCGCCGTTGCCGGCTGCCGCGGACGACGTGGCGGCCGCCGCGGCCTGGATGGCCTTGACGATGTTCATGTACCCGGTGCAGCGGCACAGGTTCCCCGAGATGGCCCAGCGCACCTCGTCGTCGGACGGCGCTGGATTCTCCTCGATCAGCGCCGCTCCCACCAGCATCATCGCGGGGGTGCAGAACCCGCACTGCAGGCCGTGCTCGTCGCTGAACGCGCTCTGGATGGGATGCAGCCCGTCGGCGGACTTGAGTCCCTCGACGGTGGTCACCGAGCGGCCGTCGGCCTGCACGGCCAGCATCGTGCACGACTTGACCGGGGTGCCGTCCACCAGCACGGTGCAAACGCCACAGCTGGTGGTGTCGCAGCCGATGTGAGTGCCGGTCAGCCCGGCACCGGTGCGGATGTGGTCGACAAGCAGCCGCCGGGGCTCTACGTCGGCGGTGTGGTCGGTCCCGTTGATGTTGATCGTGATCTCCATGTCTCCCCCTCTCAGGCCTGGGCCTGCTCGGCCGCGGCCGCGAGGGCCCGACGAGTGAATGCGGCCACCACCTGGCGCTTCCAGCGGGCCGATCCCCGCTCGTCGTCCTTCGGGTCGGCGGCCGCGGCGGCGGCCTCGCCCGCCTCGGCGAACAGCTCGGCGCTCGGGGCGTTGCCCACCAGCACCGCTTCGGCTCCGGTCGCCTTGAGATTGATGGGCGCAACCGATGTCATGGCCACGCCGGCCGCGCTGATGGTGCCATCGGCGGCCAGCTCGAGGTGGGCGGCCACACCCACCGTGGCGTAGTCGCCGACCTTGCGCTCAAGCTTCTGGTAGGAGCCGCCGGAGGGTCCCGACGGCACCGGGATGTGCACGGCGATCACCATCTCGTCTTCGTTGAGGGAGTTGGTGAAGAAGTCCCCGATGAAGTCGCCGATGGCGATGGTCCGATGACCGGAGGGACCCTGGGCGATCACCTCGGCGCCAGTGGCCAGCAGAACAGAGTTCCAGTCGCCCTTGGGGTCGCAGTGGGCCACCGACCCGCACATGGTGCCCAGATTGCGCACTAGCGGGTCGGCGATCCAGGGAGCGGCGGAGGCCACGGCTCCCGACACCGCATCGGAGGCGGCGATGTCGGCGTGACGGACCAGGGCCCCGATCTGGAGATGCCCGTTGTGGCGCTCGATGGCGCCGAGGCCGCCGATGCGGTTGATGTCCACCAGCTTGGCGGGCGTCGCGAACCGGAGCTTCATCATCGGCAGCAGGCTCTGCCCGCCGGCGAGGAACCGGGTCTCATCACCCCCTTCGGCTTTGGCCGCTATCGCCTCCTCCACAGAGGCGGCTGCTATATAATCGAACCGGGCCGGCAGCATCCTGCACCCCCAATTGTCGCGGTCTTCTTCGCATCCGCGCGGACCGCGGACACTACATGATCGGGCATCGTCTCGCCATCCGGCTCCGACCCCTCGGCCGGAGGTGAGACGCGCGCCCTCGATGCGAGCGCCGTCGGTGTCCGTTCCGCCGCGTAGCCGGAATGCGCTCGCCGGTACGCTGGCGGATGCGCGAGGCGAGATCCGCAAGCCCGTCAGGGCGGTTCGCAGCGCTGCACAACCGGCAGTTCCGCATACTCTTCGTAGGCGGCCTGTTCACGTTCCTGACCATGCAGGTGGCGGGCGTCGCCCGAGCCTGGCTGGCCTTCGAACTCACCGGCACCAACACCGGCCTGGGTGGTGTGATGCTGGCCTTCGGAGCCTGCAGCATCTTCGCCATCCCATACGGCGGCATGATCTCGGACCGCTTCTCCAAGCGCAACGTGCTCGTAATCGCGGGCTGCCTGCAGGCCCTGACTCCGTTCATCTTGGGCGCGGCGGTGGCCACCGGGACCGAGTCCTATTGGCTGCTGATCGCTACGAGCGTCGCCCAGGGCGGTGTGATCTCGATACTGGCTCCGGCCCGGCTGTCCTTCATATCCGACATCGTCGGGCGCGAGACCATCACCAACGCCGTGTTCCTGTCGATGTCGACCGTGCAGCTGGCCCGGGTGACGGGTCCGGCCGCGGCGGGAGTCCTCATCGGTGTGGCGTTCTTCGGCTTGGCCGGAGTGTTCTTCGCGGCGGGCGTTCTCGGGGTGCTCAGCGTGGTCCTGCTGGCGGGCCTGCCGCGGGCCGCTCCGTCGAGCCCGTCGGGCCGCAGCGCGATGGGCGACATAGTCGACGGGCTGCGATTCGTGCGCGCCCGGCCCGACTTGATGCATCTGCTGGCGGTGTCGTTCGGCGTCGTGCTCGTGGGCTTCCCCTACATGGCCTTCCTGCCGGTCGTGGCCGAGCGGGTCCACGACAGCGGCTCGACGGGCTTTGGCCTGCTGAACGCGGCCGCGGCGGTGGGCGCCATCCTGGGCTCCCTCGCGCTGGCGAACCTGGAGCGGCGAAGACTGCGCCCGTTCCAGAGCCGAAGCGCGGTGGCTTTCGGAGTCTCGCTCGCGGTGTTCGCGGTGATGCCGAACTTCTACGCCGCGCTGGCGGTCATGGCGGCGGTGGGCGCCACCTCCAGCGTCTTCCAGGCCCTGAACAACTCCATGCTGCTCACGTCGACCCCGATCGAGTACCACGGCCGGGTCCAGAGCCTGCTGATGCTGAGCTTCTCGGGCTTCGCCATCGCAGCGCTGCCCATCGGGATCATCGCCGACGCCGTGGGCATCAGGGGCACCCTCGTCGGCCTGGGGATCCTGGTGCTGGTCGTCATGGCGGCGGCCCGCATGACTGAGCCGCGGCGTCCGGCTGAAGAGACCACACTGTGAACACGAGCAGAGACGAGGAGGCGACCATGGCCGACGACGACGGCCACGATCCCGACCCAACCGTCGAGGACGGTCCGACCGCCGAGGAGTCGGTTGTGCGCGGGTACTGGGAGAGGGTCTGGCTCGAGCGGGACCTCGACGCCCTGGAGGACCTCGTGGCCGACCGGGTCGTGCGCCACACGGCCGAGGGCACCGAGACGCTCACCCGTCTTGAGCTGCGCCGCCGCCTTGCCGGCGCCTTCGAGGCGGTCAGGGCCAGCGACGTGAGCATCGACGCGCTCGTTGCCGACGGCGACGCGGTATGGGTCCGTCTCACGCTTCGGGGAGTGAGCCTCCCCACCGCAGCGCCGATGTCGTTCGCCTGGCTGGCCCAGTACCGGACCGAGGGCGGGCGCATCGCCGAGTTGTGGGCCCTGCACCAGCCCGGCGCGGACTGGTCGGCCTAGAGGCCGAGCGAAAGGGGCGTATCACCGTGCGATTCACCGTGCGATCTTCCAGGACGTTGAGCGAGGCCGTGGCCCGTGCGGCCCGTGAGCGCAGCGAACAAGGGCGGGGAACACAACATCGCACCGCGGCCCGCTTGCAACCGATTCGGGCTCGCTCCTGATGGCCCGCGGTCCGACGATCCGCCGCCTGGACGACCCGGACGTGCCGTGGCAGCGAGTCAAGACCCAACGCAACGCTGACGGCACCGAGTCGTCGGTGTGGGAGAAGTGGTTCGCCTTCCGGGCCGATCCGCCGTATCTGTCGCTGTATGCCCGCTATGACCCGGGCATGGTGGTGCGACGCCACGGCCACCGCTCCCCCCACGTGGTGTTCGTGCTCGACGGCGAGATCCTCGTGGGCGACGAGCTGTGCACCGCCGGCACCCACATCGAGCTGCCCCAGGGCGAGCAGTTCGGCCCCCTGGTGGCCGGAGACGCCGGATGCACGCTGTTCGAGGTGATGCTGGGCGATCCCCGCAGCTGGAGCGACGACCCGAGGCCGTTCGTCGAGGCCTGCTCGGCTCGCGGCGTGACGCCGCGGCCCGATCCCGAGATCGACTTCCCCGAGTGGCTAGAGGACCAGCGCGGCCGCTGGATCGACGCCCCCGACACTGCTGACAAGCCCGGAGGGTGAGCACCACCGAGTTGATCGTGGTCGGCGTGGCCTCAGCGGTGGCCATGCTGGCCAAGAGCGCAACCGGGCTCGGCTACCCGTTGGTTGCGATCCCGATACTGGCGGCGTTCACCGGAGTCGAGACCGCGGTGGTGGTCGTGACCCTGCCCAACGCCGCGGCCAACCTCCTGGTCGGCTGGCGCACCCGACACGCCCGCTCGGAGACCCGCGACGTATTCATGCTGTCGGCGACATCAGCGCTGGGGGCGGTGGCTGGCACTTTCGTTCTGGTGTCGGCGCCTGAGAGGCCGTTGCTGATCGTGCTTGCGGTCGCGGTGCTGATGTTCGTGGTCAGATCGCTGTGGTTCGGGGAAATTTCACTGTCGCCACAGGTCGGGCGGCGGGCCGCGCCGTTCGTCGGCGCGAGCGCGGGAATGATGCAGGGGGCGGTGGGCGTGTCCGGGCCGATCATCGGGTCGTGGCTCTACGCCTACCGGCTGCCCCGCGACGCCTACATCCTGTCGCTGTCGGTGCTGTTCCTGATCACCGGCGTCGCCCAGACAACCACGCTGGCGTCAATCGGCGCCTACAACTCCGACCGGCTGATCGCGGCCGCGGTGGGATTCGGGCCGGTGCTGGCCGTCCTGCCCGTCGGGGAGCACCTGCGGGCCAGGCTGTCGGGCTCGCAGTTCGACCGGGCCGTGCTGGGGTTGCTGGCGGCCTCGGGGGTGACCCTGGTGGTCCGGGCCATCACCGGCTGACGGCCAGTCCGATCACTATGAGCCTTCGCGAGGGGGTCAAGATGGTGGACACCAGCAACGCTCCACCTCGCGACTCTGCGGGATCGCTTCGGAGAGGCCTTAGGAGCGGGCTGGTTGTCCATCGCCTAGTTGGGCGGTGGGTCGGCGGCTGTGAACAGCGGGTGGGTGGTCCAGACGCCGCTACCCGGGGCCCTGCGGACCACTGCTCCTCTGATCGTGCGTGCCGTCTCGAACAGCTCGTCTGGAATCTTCAACGCGTAGGTGGTGCCCGGCTGGGCGACAAACGGTTGGAACGTGTCTAGCTGTGCGACGGTGGTGTCATCTAGGAGGATGAGGGGGCGCATCTCATAGCCTTCATGATCCAGACAGGTGCTTATCACGAGATAAACAGCACCGACGCGTTCGGTCCGCAACGGTTTGAAGGTCTCCCGCGGATCGAGGTCATCGAGCAGCAGGGCCCAGTCGCACCCCCCAAACGGGTTTGTGATCACCGGTGGTGGGTCGCTGAGGGTCGAGAACGGTACGTCCCATCCGTCGACAGGCCGCACCCGAGAGACGGGATAAACCCGTTCCACCATATGGTCTCGTTCTTCGGCCAAGATTACGTCGCGCCGAGCGTCAGACTCGGGAAGAGCGACAATGGCCAAGCCGGGCTCATCGAGTTCGACACGCCACACTGCGGTGTCTTGGGAGCAAGACACTTGGACTCCATCCACTAGGCAAACGACGTTCATCCGCAAGAGCGTCGGCCAGTAGTTCACAACGACCAACTCGGCGGACCGCCCCGGCGGGTCGTCGAACTCACCTGCTCCAAAAAACCCCGCTGATATGGCATGGGATGGAAGGTCCGCCCGCGCTTCGGCGGTCCGACTGCGGATGATCCCATCGCGGAGGATCTCAGCGTCCGCCACGCTGAGCATCTCGATGCCGTCTTCCAAACTGACGGTCGAAGCCACCGACACGTCGTCGTGGCGTGGGGATCCATCCTGGACCCCCACGCCACATCCGGCTATGAGCAGTGACGCTATCGCGACCCGACTACCAAACCGCAGGGACGGCATCGGCTCAGCTGCTTGGGGCTGTCCACACCCAGTCCAGTGCGCCAGCAATGACATGCTCGACGGTCCCGTCGTTGCCTTGGTCGTAGGAGTGACCTGAGATTACACGCCACTCTTCGCCCGGCGAAGTGTCAAAATGCGGGGAAGCACAGGTCTTTGCCGTTCCGTTGACTTGGACGACAGTTGCACACGAATGGGTGTAGCCGCTGAACACCTGTTCATCTTCGTACTCGGCCCCTTCGGTCAAGGTTGCGTGCGCTTCAGCACGGTACGGGCCCGAACCCAACAGCCGCTTCGTGTGGGCATAGTAGTAACGCACCCACTCGGCTCTACCGACGTTAGCCGAGATAACGTTCTTGAACTCCACTGTGTATCCCGAGCCGCTTGAAGTTATGCTGTATCTAGGTGTGGAGAATGCCCCTGGCAGCCGCGCCGTCACCGACTCAGAAGCCTCAAAGTGTCGCTCACCGTCGACCTCAGTCACTTGCACATGCGACCCTCTGTGTGTGACGTAGCCGCCGGACTCCTCCTCCGGCGGCGGCTCGGTCTGAGCTGACGCAGGACTCGCGATAGCTAGAGTCCAACCAATGAGCGCTAGTGCCAATGGAACTAGGGCGCCCTTCTTCCGTTTTACAGTCATATTCCGTCCCTGTCGTTGCGACCGCTCTCCGAGTCCGATAGCGGTCCTGCTGCCGTAGCGCTCCTAGTCCTAGCGGGTTGCTCATGTCATTCATAGACGAATGTCTGCCAACTTGTGGCAGGTGCCTGCCAACTTGAGGGATCCCTGCCCAAGCGAGCCGCCATCACCGCGACGCTGACGCCCTCGGCTGACATGGCCTCGACTGACACGAAGCCCGTGTACGCGTACCTACATGCAGGCCCCGACCTGAGGGCCGCGCTGGAGGATGCGTTTGGAACAGATCTCGAGTTTCTCTCATACCAAGAACTCCAAGATGCGACTGGGCCTGGTGGCATCTATGCCCACGGGGTAACTCTCTTTGACGTGATTCGCACTCATTTCCCAGCGGACGATGTAGCAGCTGTCGATATCTGGGTTGAAGAGGGTTTCGGCATCGGGAAAGGAACGACGGTGACCTCCACCGGTGGATGCGACAGATCGGCCATGATGGCCGGTTGTCCAAGTCAGCATCCGATCCGGTGGAGGTTCACAGTATGGCACAGCGCCTCAGCTCAGAGGAACGCGTGCGCGTCGATGAGATGGCGAGGGCGGGCGTCGGCGTCGATGAGATGGCGCGGCGCAGACGGTGACGGTGTCCGCCGCCGAGGACGACGACGCGGTGAACGACGCGGCGTCCATCGCCCACGCGGTGGTGGCCGCCGACAGCGCCGCTGAGTACGACTCGGTGACCATCGCCGGGGTGGTGGTGACCATCGACGACGACGACATCGCCGGCGTGGACGTGCCCTCAGAGATCACTGGGATGTTAGAGGGCAGCGGGGCCCTGTATAAGGTGAGGCTCAACGCTCAACCCACCTCCGACGTGGTGATCAGCGTAGCTAAGAGCGGCAGCAGCAGCCTGACGGTGTCGCCGGCGCGGCTGACCTTCACCCGGGCCAACTGAGACACGGCGCAGACGGTGAGGGTGCAGTCGGCCCGCGACGCCGACGCTGTGGACGACACGGCCACCATCGCCCATGCGATCGTGGCTGCCGAGAGCGCCGACGAGTACGACGCCGTGACCATCGGCGCGATGGTCGTGACGGTGGACGACAGCGACACCGCCGAGGTGACGGTGTCCAAATCGATGCTGACGGTGAATGAAGGGGGCAGCGGGACCTACACGGTGAAGCTGAACGCCCAGCCCGCCTCCGACGTGGTGATCAACGTCACCAAGAGCGGCAGTTCCGACGTGACGGCGTCGCCGGCGCGGCTGACCTTCACGCCGTCCAACTGGAGCGCGGCGCAGACGGTGACGGTGGCCGCCGCCCAGGACGCCGACGCAGCGAACGATACGGGTTCCATCAGGCACACGGTCGTGGCCGCCCAGAGCGCCAACGAGTACGACAACGTGACCGTCGCCGGCGTGAGGGTGACCGTCACCGACGACGACACCGTAACCCCGCCGTCCGGGGGAGGAGGTTCGTCCGGGGGAGGAGGTTCGTCCGGGGGAGGAGGTTCGTACAACCAGAGCCCGACGTTCGCCTCGCGAACGGTGGGCGGCCAAATCTACACGGTAGGCGAAGACGTAGGGACGGTGAGCCTGCCCTCCGCTCTTCGGGGCGACGGTGGCCTGCGATACAGCCTGTCGCCGGACCTGCCGCCGGGGCTGCGCTTCAACTCGAACCGCACCATCACCGGCACGCCCAGCGCGGCGTTCCCCCGGACCCGGTTCACCTACACCGCGACCGATTCCGACGGCGACCGTGTTCGCCTGCGCTTCTATATCACCGTGAATGAGAGGCCCGCGGCGAGGGTGTCGGCAACCGCGCTGACCGTGGCCGAGGGGGGCAGCGCCACCTACACGGTGGTCCTGGACGCCCAGCCCGCCTCCGACGTGGTGATCGGCGTCACCAAGAGCGGCAGCCCCGACGTGACGGTGTCGCCGGCGAGCCTGACCTTCACCCGGGCCGACTGGGACACGGCGCAGACGGTGACGGTGCGGGCCGCCCAGGACGCCGATCCGGTGAACGACGCGGCCTCCATCACCCACATAGTGGTGGCCGCCAGCAGCGCCGCCGAGTACGCCGGGGTGACCGTCGCCGGAGTGACCGTGACCGTCGCCGACGACGACGTGACAGAGAGGAGCGTGGCGGAGAACGCGGACGCGGGCGAGGTCGTGGGCGATTCGGTCGCAGTCATGAGCCAGGACGTCGGCGCGCTGACCTACGCGCTCGGCGGCGCCGACGCGGCTTTGTTCACCATCGACGCCAGCACGGGGCAAATCAGGGTCCGGGCCGGGACGGCCCTGGACTACGAGGCGGAGAAGAACGTCTACGAGGTGACCGTCACTGCCACGGACTCATCGGGCGTAAGCGCGACCGTCGCTGTGACCATCAGAATAACCAACGTGGACTTAGGTTCCTACGACGTGGACAAGAACGAAGTGCTCAACCGTGACGAGGCCCTCATGGCGGTGGTCGATTACTTCGCCGGCCGAATCACCAAGAATGAGGCGGTAGCGGTCATCCAGCTTTACTTCTCCGGCTGATTCAATGAGATTGGGAGTAAAGAGCGGTGGCCAAAGGAGTGGGTTCCCCCGCGCTCAGACGCGGACCACTCCGACCTCATTCGCGAAGAGCCGACAAAGTCTCCCCCAGCCCCACAGCGTTACTGAAACGCCCCAGAACCCACAAACCCCCATGCGCCGCGAACTTCCCGCCGCCGCCTGTCACCCCCACATCGCAAGTGCTGCTACAATCCATCTCGGAGATGCCCCTCCCCGTGGGTCAGATACGTGTTCATCGACACACACCATCCCACATCGGAGGGGCTATTCAGCGGACGCGAACCCCCACGACACCCAAACTCATGAACCATCAGGGCTAGGTGACTTCGCGTGCTTGGTGATCCGACGATAGAAGAGATACCCACACCCGCACGATGCTAACAGGATCGGTAACAGCTCGACCTGACCGATCCCGCTGATGACGCCAGCAATCCCAGCAACAACCATCAGCAGCACCCATGCAGCGCCTCCAACTAGAATACTCAGCAGTATCCTAGACAACCTCTGGAAGTCCACTCTTGGCATGGTTACCTCCCATTGCAATAGGTGGACTTGCGATCATCAAGCAACCGCTATTCTGTGATGGCACCCATAACCTGCGCAGTCTTCCCGGTTCTCAGGTTGACGGAGTGGACCACTGGTAGCTGGCCCACTCGCGTACGCAACGGCGTCTGCCGCCACGATGCCTTGGGATTCGAAGTCCTCAGGTATCGGTATCGGCGCACCGTCTCTGGCGTACGCCATCGTGGAAATACGATCCCCCGCTAGAGTGAAGGTTTCCACAACGATGTGGTCGTCGTCTACGAGGCCACCGCCTACTGGCAAGGCGTCCTCGGGTGGCTCCTCCTTAGCTGACGCAGGACTAGCGGCAGCCAAGGACCAGGCAATGAGTGCCGGCACCAACAGCACGAGTATGTTGATTCTTTGTTTGACAGTCATGATTCCCTCCTGTCGTTTGCGATTCGCTCTTGCGGATCGCACACCTACAACTAGTGGTTCGCTCGTGTCAGTCATGGACGAATGTCTGCCGACTTGTTGCAGGTGCTTGCCAACTTCTCGGCAGGTCTAGGCAGGCGCTGTCAGGCGCAGGCGGGTTGTCGCCGGTTGCGGTCGGCGAGTTGTATGCTCGCCAACGATGGCTATCAGCTTGTCGGAGGCTCAGTTGCGTGCGCAGGTGCGTGCGGCCTACGGCCGGATTCTCGGCGGTGCGGCCGCCATCCTCGAGGCCCGCCGAAGCTCTTGGTCTTCGAGTACCGACGAGGTACGCCCCTCCGCACGTAACTACCGCTATCAGCGACAGCTCAAAGAACCGACCCCGCCCGCTGTCCCGTACAGCAGCACCAGCCACGCGAAGATCGCCAGTCCCGTCAGCAGGGACAGAACGATGTTCAACGCTCTGTATTTGCCCCTCTCGGCGTGCTTTCTCGTTCACTCATCCAGCGGGGCGCCGGTGCCAGTTGCCCGCGGAGTGTGGGGGGAGGTCCACCCCGCGGGACAACTGGTCCCTGGCAACGCCCACTCGGCGTCACGCAGCGTTGGAAAGGCCCTTGCCTCTTGTGCTCACAACCGCGGCGGTCACCACAGCCGACGCTATGAGTGCCAGCACCGGGACGAGCACGCTGAATTTCCGCTTGACGGTCATTGCTTCTCCTGTCTCTGCGATCACTCTTTTGGATCGCACATCTACTACTAGTGGATCATTGGTGTCAGTAACGACCGGATGCCTGCCAACTCGTGGCAGGGACCCCGCCAACTTCTTGGCAGGGTCTGGCAGGATGTGGCAGGCGCGATCAACTCGTGCAGGCGACGACTGGCTCCGGCTACCCTCTCCGGCGATGAGGGGCGCGTCATCGGACGCTCAGTTGCATGCACAGGTGCGTATGGCCTGCGGCCGTATTGCCGGAGGTGCAGCCGCCATCCTCGAGGCCCACCGCCTCGGCGTCGCTGAAGGCCCCCACGAGAAGCCTTGGACCATTGGCTATCACCGTGAGTCCGTGCACATCTACGCCCAGTCGCTGCCGCCGTGGTACCAGAGCGACATCGCGGCCTTGTTCGGCCGCAGCACCAGAACTATGGCCGGATGCACGATCCCGGCCCGGCTGGCCAACGACTGGGTGATCGTCACCGACTACATGGGGTCGGCTCGCACTGCGATCCGCGACTGGTTGGCCTCGGTGGAGTCAAGGTCGGGCCAACGGGCCTCGACCTCGGTGCCGACCGTCGACGAGCAGGGGACTCCGCCGCTGGTGATCCGGTTCGACGCGCTGGCCAGGCTGACGACCAGCGACGGCGCCCGGCGTCTGGAGCAGGCCGCAATCGCCGTTCGACGCCACATGGAGGCTCCGGTGCCCGAGGTGCTGGACGAACGCGAGCTCGAACTGTTGAAGCAACTGGCTGATGGAGAAGCGATCGCCGACATAGCGACCGAGATGGGCTACTCAGAGCGCTCTGTCTACCGGGCGCTCGCCAATCTGTGGAAGAAGCTCGGCGTGCACGGCCGCAAGGAGGGCGTGCAGAAGGCCGCTTCGGTCGGCTTGCTCGACTGAGCGACCCCGGCGCACTCCCTCAGACCAACAGACACCGCGCAACAGTCACGGACTCGAGCGGCGGTCGGCGATGCGCAGCCCGGGCAGCCGCCACTGAGGGCCGCGGCGCTCCTGCTCGGACTCCGGCTGATCGAGACCGGGGTAGGGGGCCCTTACCTCGTCGACCTCGCCCCCGTACAGCCGGTCCGGGCGCTGCTGACCGCTCCAGACCACTACCTGGGGGAAGGCGATGGTGATGGATTCGGCTGCGAGCGCCTGGTGAATGGCGAGCACCAGGTCGTGGCGGGCCGCGAGCTCAGTTGGCACGTCGCTGGCATGCCAGTAGAGCACGTTGAAGCCGATGCTGGAGTCGCCGAAGCCGTCGAGATTCACCGTGGGCGCCGGATCCGGCAGCACCCTGGGCACTCGTTCGAGGGCGGCGTATATCGCCTCCGTCGCCTGCTGAAGGTCGGTCTCGTAGGCCACGCCGACGGCGAGGGAGCTGCGGCGCACGGGATTGCGTGTCAGGTTGACGATGGTGGCGCCGGCGACATTCACGTTGGGGATGCGGATGTGGGTGCCGTCGAGGCCGCGGACCTGCGTGGTGCGCGAGTCGATGTCCTCGACAAGACCGACGTGGCCGTCCAGCACGACGGTGTCGCCCACCGTGTAGGGCCTTCGGGTCTGCAGGATCACCGAGGACACGAAGTTCCCGACCACGCCCTGCAGGGCCAGCGCCAGCACCAGGCCGCCGAGTCCGAGGGCGCCCAGGAGCGGGCCCACCCGCACGCCGAGGACCGTCAGCGCATACGACAGGCCGATCAGGAACACGGCGTAGCCGATGAAGCGCGAGGTCAGGATGGCCGCGAAGCCCTGCCCGATGCCGCGAGCCACAATCCGGCGCAGGAGCCTGGAGACGACCGCGGCCAGGACCAGCGTGCCGACCAGGACTATCCCGGCCTTGATCCAGTCGCTGCTGGTCAATGGGGCGTTCAGCAGCGCCTCGCTGTCGGACTGGGCCAGCACGCCTTTGAACCGCATCATCGAGGGCCAAGTCTGCCATGCACACCCGCCGCCGCCGTGGACGCGGCCGCGTGGTGGCCGCCGCCCGCGCGGGCTAGGGCGCGGTCGGGCCCGAGCGGCCGATGGCCTGCTGGGAGGTGCCCAGATAGCTGGCGATCACCAGCGGGTCCCGGCGGACCTGCTCGGGCGGACCCTCGGCGATCACCGCGCCCGCCTCCAGGCAGTACACGCGGTCGCTGATGCCCATGACCAGGGGCATGTCGTGCTCGATGACGATCACCGCCGCGTCCAGTTCGAACTGGATCTGCTTGATTAGCGGGCCGAACGCCTCGGCCTCGCGCTGGGCCACCCCGCCCGTCGGCTCGTCGAGCAGCATCACCCGGGCGTTCACTGCCAGCAGGCTGGAAAGCTCCACGATGCGGCGGGTGCCGGTGGACAGGGTGGCCACGAAGTGGTCCGCGTAGCGCTTGAGCCCCATGTAGTCGATGATCTCGTCCGCCTCGACCCGCTTGGCCCTCTCCTGGGCGGGCGACGGCGGCAGAGCCGTCATCGACGCCACCAGATTCGAGCGTGACCGGGCCTCGAGGGCGACCATGAGAGACTCGCGCACGGTCAGGCCCGGATAGACGCGGGCACCCTGGAAGCCACGTCCGAGGCCGCGGGCGTGGCGGGCGGGCGCCCGTCGGGCGGTCACGTCGGTTCCGAGCACGAACACCCGCCCCTGCGACGGCACGAACCCGCTGATGGCATTGAGCAGCGTGGACTTTCCCGCGCCGTTGGTGCCGATCAGGCCCACCAACTCGCCGCGGTCGACATGCACCGAGACGTGGTCGACCGCGGTGTTGCCGCCGAAGCGCACCGACACTTCCCGGGTCTGCAGCGCCGGGCCCGGGGCGGCTGCGACCGACGCAACCCGTCCCGCCACCGGCGAGCGGGTCGTGCCTCGCTCCGGCGCGCCATCGGGCTCCCCGCCCACCTTGACGGCGGATGGCTCGCTCGCCCCGGCGGCCTCCCTCTCCCCCATCTTGCGGTCGGCCCGCTCGAGCAGCTTGTCGCGGATGCTGTAGACGATCTGCAGCAAACCGCCGGGGAAGTACATGAGCAGCACCAGCAGGCCGATGCTGCTGGTAAGCAGCCGCACCAGGTCGTCGAGCTCCTCGGGAATGATCTGGGGGATGCCCCGGATCCACAGCGCCCCGAGGATGGGGCCGGCCACCGAGCCCAGGCCGCCGATGATGGCCGTGGCCACCACGACGATCGACTCGCCGGCCCGGAACAGCGAGTCGGGCTGCAGAGAGGGCACCAGCGTCACGAGCAGGCCGCCGGAATAGGCCGCGATGCCGCCGGCCACCCCGAAGGCGGCCAGCTTCATGCGCGTCGGTGACACGGTGGAGGCCGCGGCCATCTCCTCGTTGTCGCGCACCGCGATCCACGACCGCCCGATGCCGGTGCGACGCAGCCGGGCCACCACCGCGGCCGCAACCGCCAGCGAGACCAGGCACAGGAAGTAGTAGTTCCTGCGGGAGGCGGCAAAGTCGACGTGGATCGGGCCCAGGTCGAGCACCGGCGGGTCGGCCGGGCGGGGGAAGCTGGTGCCGCCGGTGAAGAAGTCCTGCTGGAACAGCCACGATGCCGAGGCCACCGCGAACGCGAGGGTGGTCACCGCCAGGAACAGGCCCCTCACCCGCAGGGCGGGCAGGCCGACGATCACCGCGGCCACCACCCCCACCGCGGTGGCCGCGACCATGGCGAGAGCCCACGGAAGCTCCAGCGACAGGTCGAACAGGTCGAAGGGCACGGGGATGTCGTTGCCCTGGGTCAGCCCCAGCACCGTCAGCCCCCCGAGCCCGACGAAGGCGTACTGGCCGAGCGAGAGCTGACCGGCCCAGCCGGTGAGCACGGTCATCGACAGCACCACCATGGCGAAGAGCAGGAGGCTGGTCCAGGTGAACAGGGAGCTGCTGGTGGACAGCGTCAGGCCCAGCAGGACGAAGAATCCGAACAGCGCCACGAAACCCATGGCGTTGAGCCGGCGAACCCACCAGAGCGACTCGAGCCGGCTGGGGATGGCCCGCACACGGGGCGCCAGCGACCACGACTCTTGGAGGCCGGTGCTCCGCACCACCAGCAGGACGACCACCAGCACGGCCACGAACAGGTAGACGTCCACAACGGAGCGGTTGGCCGAGTCCACGTTGCTGCGGATCAGCTGTTCGGCGACACCCACCGCGATGCCGGCGATCAGGGTGCCCCAGAGAGAGCGCATCCGGGCCAGCAGCGACACCACCAGCACTCTCAGCAGCAGCGGCTCGGCTATGGCCGCGGTGCCGGCCTGAGCCGAGTTGATGCCCTGCAGGGGGGCCAGGAAGATGGCGGTGGCCGCCGCGAATGCTCCGGAGATGGACCACACGATCGTCGAGGTGCGCCGGGGCGACGTGCCGTAGACCCGGGCCGTGTCGGCATTGGAGGCGGACGCCCGCACGGCCAGCCCGAAGCGGGTGCGCGAGATGAACCAGGCCAGAGCGGCGATCAGCACCGGTATCACGGCGAGCACGATGAGCTCGCGGGCCTGCAGGCGAATGTGGTCGGTGGGCGTCCAGACCGCCTTGAAGGGCGGCGAGATCGGCCCCGGGGCCACAACATTGGGCAGTTTGAACTTGGCGAAGAGCACTATCTGGCCCACGCCGATGGTGGCGATCAGCACCACCAGGCGCGGAGAGGTGAACAGCCGCCTGATCACTATCAGTTCGATGGCCATGCCGATGGCTGCGCCGGCGGCCAGGGCGAGCACGAACGAGAGCCACCAGTTGAAGCCGTACTGGGCCAGCAACAGCACGAAGAGGGCCACGCCGAAGGCTCCGACCTCGCCGTGGGCGAAGTTGAGCACGCCGGTGGAGCGATAGATGAGCACGAAGCCGGCTGCGAAGGCGGCGTAGGTGAGTCCCGTCACCAGGCCGAACGCCAGGGACTGCTGGCCGATGGTGATGCCGAGGAACTCGATCATCGGCCCTCAGGCCCCGTGCTCCCGGCGGCCGCGGCCGCGGCCGATCATCCGCCCTCGCCTCCCAAGAACACGGCGCGGGCCAGATCGTCGCGCTCGGCCAACTCCCGGGCCGGGCCCTCGAAGCGGATGCGGCCCTTCTCCATGAAGATGGCCCGGTCGGCGAAGGCCAGAGCCACATTGAGCGACTGTTCGACGATCACCATCGTCTGGCCCTCGGTGCGCAGCCGTTCCACCACGACGAGCAGTTCCTCCACCACGAGCGGTGCCAGCCCCAGGCTGAGCTCATCGATCAGCAGCACCTCGGGCTCGTGCATCAGGGCCATGGCGAGGGCCAGCATCTGCTGCTGGCCGCCCGAGAGCTCGCGCCCGGCCGCGCCTGTGCGCTCGGCCAGGGCCGGGAACAGGCTCAGAGCCCGCTGGGAACGGGCCTCGACTTCAGCTTCGTCGAGTCCCGCGGCCAGCACCGAGGCCCTCAGGTTGTCGGCCACACTGAGGTCCTCGAAAACCCCGGCTCCGCCCCTCAGCTGCACCAATCCGGCCGCGAAGCGAGCCTCGGCCTCCGCATAGGTGATCGTCCGTCCTGCGAGCCGCACCACGCCGCGGTCGGGGATGCCCAGCCCGCTGACGGCGCGCAGCAGGGTGGACTTGCCCGCGCCGTTGGTGCCGAGCAGGGCCAGCACCTCCCCTCTGGCCACCTCGAAGGACACATCGAAGAGCACCTGCACGCTGCCGTAGGCGAAGTCCAGGTTGTGCACCTGCAGAGCGGGCACCGACGCGGGATCGGCGGTGGCCCGGCGCTGCTCCGCCTGCTCCTCCACGAGCTCCTCGACCGACCGCGAGATGTCCGAGCGGACGAAGCGGCTGCCGTAGACGATGAGGGCGCCGCCGATCAAGGCAGCCGGGGGCGCGGCCAACAGCATCGCCGTGCGCTCGTTGTAGGCGTCGGACAGCTGGCCCACGATGAGGCCGCCGAAGAAGCCTCCCATGAGGAACACGAATACCGGCAGCAGAGCGAAGGCCTGGGCCCGGATGCGGTAGGGCGACACCGCGGCGATCAGCGGGGGCGCAGCCACGAACGCCATGGAGATCAGGGTCTGGGCCACGGCCATCAGAGCCACCAGCGCTCCGAGGATCTTGATGGGCAGGGCAACCATGTAGACAACCCCCGACACCATCACCAGAATCCCGGCGTAGCGCATCATGGCTCCCGGGTCGCGGCGGAAACCCCGGTCGAACATCCGCCCGGCCACCGGCAGCCCGGCCAGGGCAGCCACCCAGATGAGCGACTCGACGACGCCCCGCTGGAAGGGACCCATCGCGTACTTGTCCTCCAACAACAGGTTGAACTGGATGGGGATGGCGATCAGGGCGAAGCCGAGCACGCCCACGCCGGTGGACAGGAAGTAGAAGGTCTTGATCTTGCGCAGCCGGGCGAAGGCGGTGCCCATCGACACCGGCAGCTCGTCCACCTCCACCGGCTCGTCGCCGAACACGGCCTGCTTGTCGAAGCGTCCCCTCGCCGGCTCCCGCAACATCACCGCGGCCAGCACCGCAGCCACGAGCGGGGCGACCGCGATGGCGAAGAAGGCCGCCCGCCAGGGGTCGTCGCCTCCCGCCAGAGCCGCGATCCCCCCGATCACCAGAGGGCCGACAAGCTGGCCGACGGGCCGGCCGAGACCCTCCAGCGCGAAGATCCGGCTCCGGGCCTGGATCGGGTAGGTGTCCACCAGCAGCGAGTTTGCGACCGGGATCCGGTAGGCCTGCCCGAAGCCCGTTCCCGCATTGGTGAGGAACAGCTGGAACGGGTTGACGATGAGTCCGCTCAAGAACGAGGTGATGCCCCAGAAAGCCGAAGCCACCGGGATGATCGCCACCCGCTTGGCCCGATCGGCGAGAGCGGCCATGGGGACGGCGCCGAGCACCAGGGTGACGCCGCCGAATCCGAGAATGCCGAACAGCACGGTGTCGCTTACGTTGAGCGAGTTCTGGATGTCGGGGGCCAGCACCCGCATGGCGCGGGGAAACTCGTCGATCATGGTGAGCACGAACATCATCACCAGCATCGATGTCCCGCCGGTCCGCAGCCCCTCCCGCAGGGTCATGGGCTTGTCGCCCACACCGGGGAGCAGGTCGTCGGGCAGCACCGTGTCGGCGTCGCGCTCCGCCTGCGCGGCACGGCGCCTGGCCTCCTCGTCGAGGATGGCCGACGCCAACGCTGCGGCCGACGGCGCGGGCCCGCTCACCTCAGTCGACTCGTCGGGCACTCTCCTCCTCGTGAGGCTGCGACCGACCGGCACAGGTCGGTCGGTCCCCGGACAGTAGTCGCCCCGCAGTCGGAGCCGGCCACTGGTTCCGACGGGTCCGCTCTCCGGCTACTCAATGCCATCAACCGGACCGACTTGTGCACTCCAACCCGGCGGGCGAGACTGACTCTCCTGCCCGGTGAGGGCACGGGTCCGGAGGTACGGAGGCAATGATGATCTCAAGACTGCGTGTTGTGTTGGCACTTGTCGTCTGCATGGCCTTCGTGGCCGCGGCCTGCGGCGGCGAGGTGACGGTCTCCGACGACGGCGGCACGGCCACGCCCACGACTGAGACGCCCGACACCGCTGAGCCGGCCACCACCGAGCCCGCCGACTCCGGCGAAACACCCGACAACGAGCCCGCCACCACCGAACCCGCCGACTCCGACGACGAGCCCACCACCACCGAACCCGAGGGTCCGCCGCCGAACATCTTCGACGACCCCCGCGGCGGGATCTTCGACGAGTTCCAGGCCACGATGGACCGCAGTGACCATCCGTTCATGCAGATCGACCAGTTCTGCACACGCCACGAACCCGCTCCCAACCGGGTCGCCACCGATGTCGGCATCGAGGCGGACTCGATCTCGATCGTGCACCTGCGCTCCAAACTCGAGGAGTTGGCCGACATCGGCTTCGGCACCGACGTGGGCGACCCGGCCGAGATGTTCGAGACGTTCGCGACCGTGGTCAACGAGCAATGCGGCGGGGTTCGAGGCCGCATGATCGACATGCACCTCATCGAGCTCGCCATGCTCAGCGAGACCGTCGACGAGGAACGCAACGCAGCCTGCATCCATGCCACTGAGGACCTCAACGGCGTGATCCTGGTTAACTCCAGCGGCTTTCAGGGCTCGGCCTCCCTGTGCATCGTGGAGGAGCACGAGACTGCCTTCGTCTCGGTGCAAACCCAGACAGAGGAGTTCATCAGCCGCGGCAACGACCGGCTCATCACCATTTCGCCCACCTCGGAGGAGCTGTTGCGCTGGCACGCGCTCGACCTGCTCGAACGAGGCGAGCTCGAAGGCAAGACGGTGGGCGTGGTGGCCCAGGACACACCTGGACAGTCGGAGGCGGTCAAGACGGGACTGGTGGACGTCCTGGAGGGCCAAGGCATCAACGTGGCCGTATTCGATGTGATCGGCTGCCAGGGAGGCAACGTCTGCGCCGCGGGGAGCGTGGAGTCGGCGCAGCGCATGAAGGCCGCCGGCGTAAACGTGTTCTTCAACAACCTCAACGTCATCTCAGCCCCGCTGTACATCATTGAGATGCTCAACCAGGGATACGAACCAGGCGACGTCCAGTTCTATGCCTCGGACTTCAACTCCCAGGCCGGCGAGCTCGTGTCCTCCAAGATCCTGCAGTTCGGCGGCGAGGCGGGCGGAGCACTCTACAACGGAGCCAAGATCCTTGACGCCCGCGACGTAGGCGCCTATCGGCTTGAGGGATACGAGCCCCGAGCGTTCAACGAGATGTGCAACGACACCTACGGAGAGAACAGCCCCTCCGGCGCCAATCACGAGTCCGAGGACCGCTACGACGGCAACTCGCGCTACGGCATGGCCGTCGCGGTGTGCGAGATCATGCGCATCGTGCTGCGGGCCGTCTACGACGCAGGCGACAACCCCACCCGCGAGGACGTCTACACGGCGCTGGCGAATCTGGGCCCGATCGACTCCAACGAGATGTACCCCGCGTCGATCCGGCCGGGCAAGACCCGAACTCCGGACGTGGTCCACAACCTGATCTTCGAGTATCCCTGCACCAAGCCGTATCCCTTCATAGTGGACGGCCACGACGAGGGCATCTGCATCTACCCAGTAACCGAGTACCGCCCGGCACCCGCCTGACAACTCGGCCGCGGCGCGGCGACCGACGAGTTCCGTTCTCGCTCACTGACAAATCCTCTCACGTTCGCCCCAGAGCCTGCCAGAGTTAGTTCAATTCGCGGCACCATCTCCGCGACGAACTCAGACGCAGAACACACCGCGACGCCGACGCCCTCGGCTGACATGGCCTCGACGCGGGCGCGCTCATCGAAACTGAGACGCTGTGCCATACTTGGGAACCTCCACCGGGTCGGATGCTGACTTGAACAACCGACCATCATGGCCGATCTGTCGCATCCACCGGTGGAGGTCACCCAGCTTCGGAACTACGTGCCGCCGTTCGCCGTCGATGAGCCCCCCGAGGGCGAGTTCGGATTCTACTCCACCTCCGTGCAGCTTCGGGCACCGACATCGCATCCCAGCATCGCCAACCAAGTCATGAGCCAGACCATCGTCGATCCCCCCCCCCGATTACGCTCCTCACAGCAAGTGCCTCCCCCACATGGCTGGAATAACTATCGTTATCAACAGCATTCTCCCATGTCAGGAGGCCCTTCCGGTGGACGCGCCAACACCCGCAGCCTCACCGCGCCGGTGGATTCAGGCTTAGGCTCGGGGATGCGAGCTGCGGTGGACTTCGCGCAGGCGCTCTCGGCTGACGTGGGTGTAGATCTGCGTGGTCGCTATATCCGCGTGGCCGAGGAGTTCTTGCACGGTCCGCAGATCGGCGCCCCCGTCGAGCAGGTGGGTGGCGAAGGTGTGGCGCAGCGCGTGGGGATGGGTGGGCACCACGCTGCGACGGTCGAGCACCCGGCGCACGTCGCGGGGCGTCATGGCCCGGCCCCGCTGGTTGAGGAACACCGCGTCGGCCGGGGTGTCACGGGTAACGAGGGAGTGGCGATGGTCCTTGAGCCAGGCGAGCAGCGCGGCCGCCGCGGGCTCGCTCAACGGCACCAGGCGCTGCTTGGCGCCCTTGCCCCACACCCGCACCTCGAGCCGGGCCAGGTCTATGTCGTCGGGGCGCAGGCCGCACAGCTCGCTCACCCGCAGACCGCTCCCGTACAGCAACTCGACTATGGCGAGGTCGCGGGCGTCGCGGGAGTTGTCGTCGCCGGCTCGGGCCGGCTTCTCGATGAGCGTCCGGATCTGATCGTCCTTGAGCACCTGGGGGAGGCGCGAAGGCCCCCGGGGCGCGGCCAGCCCGAGCGTGGGGTCGGCGTCGATACGGCCGGTGCGGCGGGCCCAATCGAAGTAGCGGCGCAGCACCGACACCTTGCGGGTGATGGTGCGGGCCGCGTAGCCACGGCCGCCAAGGTGGGCCAGGTAGCGGCGAAGGGCCCGGCGGTCCACCGATGCGGGGCCTGAGTGGCCGGCCTCCTCCAGCCACCCTGCCGCCGCAGCCGCATCCCGGGCGTACACGGCCCGCGTCGAGTCGGCCACGCTGCTCAGCGAGTCGAGCCATCCGCTCAGGCACCAGCTGTCCACAACTCGATTGTAGTTTTCCACAGAGCGCTCGAAGTGTCAGGACGCTCAGAAGGGCGGCGCGGCCTCAGGCCCTCAGCACGCGGGCCCCGTCGCGAGCCAGCAGGCCCCGGCGCTCGAGGCCGTCGGCCGCCACCAGCACCGCCGGAACGGGCGCTCCCGCGCGAAGCACCAGCACATCGAGGCTCACCGGGCCGTCGTCGAGAAGGTCGAACAGCCGCTGCTGGAGCGGCTCGAGCCCGTGGCTGTCCATTCTGCTCCCAGGTGCGTCACGGCCTGGGGCGCCCTCGGGCTGTGCGGCGCCTCCGGTCACCCCGGCGGTGGCCAGCCCGAGGGCCACGAGCACGTCGTCGGTGCAGCAGGCCGGAGCGCAGCCCTCGCTCAACAGCAGGTTGGTGCCCGCCGCGGCCGGGTTGCGCACCGATCCGGGCACCGCCATCACCGCGACACTTCGCCGTATCGCCTCCTCGACGGTGTGCATGGAGCCCTGATTAGTCGCCCTTCTACTTTCGCGGAGTCCGGGATTCACTTTCCCACGCGAAAGCAGAAACCGGATTTCCGGGCAAAAAGTCCGGGATTCACTTTCCCACGCGAAAGCAGAAACCGGATTTCCGGGCAAAAAGTCCGGGATTCACTTTCCCACGCGAAAGCAGAAACCGGATTTCCGGGGAAAAAGTCCGGGATTCACTTTCCCACGGGAAAGCAGAAACCGGATTTCCGGGGCGGAGAAGCTCGGTAGTGCTTTCGTTGCCGGGCGGCTGGAGCGAAAGCCCCGGCAATCCGGGCAGCGAGACGTCCCTGCGATGTCGCCGAGGCAAGGCATGGGGAGCACGCCGTCCAACATGAATGAACCAGCTCTACATCTCAACCAACCAGGGCACCACACCAGTCCGGTGACGTCGGACGGCATCGAACCGATACCCGCCGCCATGCGCGCCAGCCTCGACGCCGAGGGGATCGTGCTGAAGGGTGACACGCTCGAAACCGCCGAGCTCTTTGTCGTCGGCCGACTCTCGCAAGCATCCAGGCTGCGATACGGCAGCGAACTGGGAGAGGTGTTCCGGTGGTGCCTCGAGCACAGTCTCAGCATTCTCGCTCTGTCACCTCTCGATATCGGCGCGTTGGTGGTGGCTCGCCGCGACGCCGGACACGATCCGAGGCTCACGTTGACGGCCCTGGCGTCGGCATACCGCAACAAGCGCATCCCCGACGAAACCGCCTGCAATCTGGCGCGTCGCATCGACAACGTGTGGAAGGCACACAACCGGGAACGCCTCCGGCCCCGCAAGCAGGCACCAGTGCTGCCGCTGATGTCCTGGAAAGCGATGCACGCAGCCGCGGGCGACCCCGACGCAGCCGGCCGGTCAGGCCCATTCGGCCGGGAGCGACGGGCGCGCAACAGGCTCGTCATCTCGTTGGGGATCACCGGCGCGCTCCGTCCAGGTGAACTGGGGAGACTCTCGGCATCCGCTTCCCACGTCGATGCCGACAGGCACTTGGTCCTGCCGCTGGTGCCTGGCGGAAGCGGCGCCGTCACCAAGACCGGACGACCAGAGATCATCGTCCCGCTCGGTGCGGCGCCCTTCGACACGTTCCCCCTCCGCGAAGACTTCGAACTCCTGAAGCGGCTGCGCATCGAGCGCAGCCCCGACGACGACCATCTCATAGCCGACGCATATCACGAGCATCTGAGAGGCGGGCTCAACGCGTCGTCCGTCAGGAGCATCCTGCGCAGAACCGCCCAAGTCGCAGGCATCGCAGAGTCGCAGGCGCTGACCGGACATTCGCTGCGACGCTCGATGGTGCACATCGCCGCAGCAGCGGGCTGGCCCCTGGACCAGATCGCGGCTGTGTTGGGCCACAACTCGACCAAGACGCTGGAAAACCACTACCTGGAGGGATACGGCAGCAACTGGTGCCGAAGCGGCGAGGGACGCCAACTCCTGCTGGAGAGCACCCGCGGCTGGGCCGACATCCCCGCCAACGCGACGTTCACACCCGCCGATGACACGTGCCCGACAGCCGAGCGGGAGCCGTGGTGGCGCGGCCGCGACCTTCACGCAGACCGCCGCCGCGCCGAGCAGCTCGCCCGAAGCGCGCCGCGGGTGTCATCAAGCGCCAAGACTACGACCGCGCGGATCGGACGGAAATGGGAGGAGTTCTGCGCACGCGCCGGAGCCGACCCCAAGAACCCGAGCCAGGCGTCGCTCGAGGGGTTCGCCACCAGCCTCACCAAACACAGCACCGCCCGCCGCTGCCATAACCTGCACTACCTGAAGGACTACTTTGTGGCGCTGCCCTTAACCGACCTGCACGACTTTGACGAGATCGGCCGCCAGATCGCAGCCGCGGTGCGCCTAGGTAATGCGATCACTGCCGCGAACCGCAAGAAAGGATGGGCAGGCCCGCGGCGTCGAGAGATCGAGAAGGTCACCAACGAGAGAATGCAGGCTGTGTACGCGCAACCTCTGCTGGACCGCATCGAAGGCATAAGGCTCCTCGGGCTCGTGCTCGAGCAACGCAGCGGCCCGCTGTTGGACTGGGGCCAACGGCAGGCGTTCCGCTTCGGAGAGCACGCCCGCGTGACGCCTGACGCTGCGATGCTGTTCGCTCCGGGCGCATCGACAGCCGACACGCCCGCTTTGACGGTGGCTCCGAGGGGAGGCGATCCGCTGTGGTGCGGATATGAGGCGGCGCGGAGCCTCATCGAGCACTACCCGCAGAAATCCTGCTACAGCAAGCTGCCCCCGGGGACGCTGACATCTCGCTGCACGCCGGTAGTCCGCTGGCTGCAGGCCCGCGCCGCCGTAGCGGTCGCGTACGCCACAGGGCTGCGACCCAGCGACCTCGACGGCATCCGCTGGCCGGACCTCATCGCCGACCACACCGGCGCGATCATGTGGCGGCTTCCCTACAGCAAAGGCAACCTGGTCGGCAACCGCCCACAAGTAGAGCGTCTGCTTCCCAGCGACCAGCCGTGGTGCCCGGTCAGAGCGTTGCAGCGTCTCGCGGCAGGGATCGAGGCTGCGCGGGTTGCCGGCTGGCAGGGACAGACGTCTGACCCTGACAGCGACGGCACGGTCACCAAGGTCTTCTTCCCGGACATCTCACAGGTAGTGATCAGCCTGCTGATGAAGCCGGCTGGACTCGATCTGCGCCTGTGCGACTTTCGCTACCACGAAGCTGCACGGCTCTGGGAGCAGTCCCAGGACATGCAAGTCGTGAGGTCAGGGCTGTTCCATCGCCGAGCCTCGACGTCCGCTGGATATGTCGCCCGCGGCATGACGCCTGAGATGCGCGTCGCTACCGACCCCGTGAGCGGGATGTTCGACAGCGTCGACGGCTAGTCGCGCGATGCGCCCGCACCGTCGGGCACAGATCCTCGGGTCCGCCGGCGTCGTGCAGGCAAGTCCGCGCAGCACAGGCCCAAACGGCGTGCATCCTCTGCGTCGCCGCCGCTGCCGCTTGGCTGGCCCCCGTATGCCGGCTTTGTTGCGGACTCCCGCCCGTATCTTCTCATCAGCGCACACGCCAACGGCTAGGGCACCTTGAGCCCGGCAAGGGCTGCGATGGCAGAGTCGTCCAAGCCGGCGGACCGCAGCCTCTCGGCGCATAGGCGGAAATCGGTGATCCATCGGGCAATCGCAGCCGCCGGATCGGCCGCTGTTTCGGAGGCCGTCTGCGCCGGTGTCGGGGGATCTGCAATCTCGCGGTCCGGGGGTTCTGCCGGAGGTTCGGCCACCGTCTCGGCAGCCACGGCCTTCGTGTCTCGGGCGGGCATCGGGGTTTGGCCATCGGTGATCTGCTCATGTTGCGGCAGGCTCGGGGCGGGGGTGCAGCCGAGCGGCGGCGCAGCGGCGGTGGGCGTCGCGACGGTTTCGGCTCCCGCGGCACGGGGCGTGCCGTCGTCAGCATCGGCGTAGAAGTCGACTACGGGATCCCCGGCGAAGGGGTTGCGGGGGTCGATCTGTACGTAAGGCAGGTTCGACGCCTCCGAAGATCGCCCGTCGTGTTGCATCACGTTCAACTGGCTGCCCCCCTTGGAGAAGACATAAGTGGCTCTGACTTTGCGGAGGGAGTGGCTGCTGTAGTGGCGGGGATCGAGTCCCAAGCCGATGACGGCCTTCTTCACGATCTCTCCGAGCACGTCTGACAGCTGTTTGGCCGTATACCTGCGGCCGGGGTAATCGAGGTTCGTGTACAGCGGATCCTCTGCTGAGAGACGCCGGCCATGGTGCATGACCATGAGGCGGTCGCAGGCCGCGACCCCTTGAATCAGGAGCCGCACAGGGCACGCCGGATGGCCTGGCTGCGCGGGGTAGTAGTTCTCGTGGGTGTCCTGGGTCTTGGTGCCGTGTTTGAATCGGTTGTGGACGCCCAGCACGGCTCCTGACGCATACATGCTCGTCCCAGCGTGGTCTAGTAGGTCATTGACGGCTATGACGGATATGCGGTTGAGCATTCCCTTGACGATCTTCCCATCGGGACGCACCACGTCCACGAGCGGGATGAAATGCTCTTTGCCGTATTGGTCGCGGCCGAACACCTCGAAGTCTCCGACATCGAAGAGGGCGGTCTCCCCAACACGCGCAGACGCGAACGCGGTGTGGGAGATCATCATGAGATTTGAGGCCGTACGGGTGTCGACACCGAGCGCGACCGCCTTGCGGCGCAGTTCAGGCTCCAACTGCGGCAGCCCGCCGCTGATGACGCAGTTGCGGGCTACCCCATCGCAGGCCTCGTTGACGATGTGCTTCAATCCGGGCGGCGTCAACGGGGCGTCGGTGCGGGCATTGGCGAAGACGTGCTGCGCATCCATCTGGTCGTCGGTGGGTGCGCAGCCGAGTTGGGCGCGCATCGCGTTGTGTCTGGCCTTGCGCAGGCTCGTGAGCGCAGCGACTGGGCACGCGGAGTCGCCCGGCCGGGCCATGACGAAGACCTTCTCAAGGACTCCGTCAGTGGTCGTGTCCAGCGCCATGTGGTCCTCGCGCAGAGCGACATCAGCGAACCTCAGGCGCAAAAGCCGGGCGACACCCAGATCGAGGTCTGGGTCGCAGCCGAGAGCGACCGCGGCTCGCTCGGTCGCAGCGCGAACGAGGCAGCCCTCGCGTGCGTTGCGCTCAATGGCTGCCATCTCTCGCGCCAGCAGAGCCTTCTTGGAGTTTCGGGGAAGTTCAGCCCCGCGCTTGCGGTGGTAGGCGCGGAGCAGCTTGTCGAGATCAACCCCGCCCGACATCTCGGGCAGCCCCTTCGCCTGAACAGCCATCCTGTGCGCAGCAAGGAACCGCTTGAAGTAGGTGAGGCTGTAGGGCTTCTTGGGGTCGCGTTTGCCGTTCGGTCCGACCTTGCCGGCTCCCATCAGGTGCGAGATGTGCGCCGCGATCAGGGTGGGGTCGCAATCGAGGGGGTCGAACCCGGCCCTCTCGGCGGCCCGGTAGAAGGGCTCCAACGCGTCCTTATACGACCTTCGAGTGGCCGGCGACAGATGATGCTGGTACAGGTCGACATATTCGTCAAGCTCGTCCTCGGAGAGATCCGGCATCGCCCGGCGGTATTTGTCACGGATCCGCTGACCGCCCACGACATCAGGCGGCTCGTAGACCCACCCCTCGCACGGGTCGGCTAAGCGCAGATGCCGCATCCGCTTGCGCAGCGCTTCGCCATCAGCGGTCAGCTGCTCTTCGCTGATCTGCTCGCCGACACCGAATTCGTCGGTCACGGAACAGCCCTCCCGGCCCTGCCTGACCCGGCGCCTGGTTCGCCGGATAGGAACCCGGCGTCGATGACTTGAAGAACGGCCACCTCCTTGTCCCAGGCGGCGATCTCTAACGGGTCCAGTACCGTGCTCTCGCGCTGACGGCGAAGGTGGAACGCGCACAGGCCGTCTGCTGTCGACAATCGTCGGCAACGCTCGCCCGCTACCGTGTTGGCACGACAAGTTCGGTCTGAGCCAGGCACGGAATGAACAGCGGCTGATCGCTCAGTCACAACGCTGCATCTCTCCTCTCGGCGGGGCTCCGGTAGTCGTGAACGTACCGGGAACCACTCCGCTGCCCAGCGCGGCCTGCTGGTTGCTGCCAATCCACGCGAACCGCGTAGACACGTCAACGCGTGCTGGACAGCTGCTCGACACGGCTTGCGCGCACTGTTCCATGGCGCTGACGACGTGTGATGCCATCGCCATGCTCCGAGCCGACGTGTTCGCCGGGCTATAGAGCAGATCACTGTGGTTCCCATTGGAATTGGAACGTATCGAGGGGGTGTGACGTGGCGCACACCCTGTCACCCCCAGGCCCTCATGACGCATTCCAGACGGCTGCGGAACCCGCTACCGAACGAGACAGCCGTCGCTGGCGTCAACGGCGAGGGCCACAGGCCCCAGCCGGTGAGCACCCAAGTCACATTTGCGGCACCCGCGGCCTCAAACAGCCGCCGCTCACCGCGATTAGCGTCACCAGCGATGCCCCGCAAACGCAAGACCAAACAGCCCGTGCGCATCAAGCTCGACCAGCCGTGCGCTTATGTCGTCGCAGGCGAGAAATGGCCTCGAGGGCCCCTAGTGGTCGACGCCCCCAAAGAAGCCCTCCTCGCCCAAGGCATCGCCAACAAGATTCTTGACGAGCTCAAGAAGCGGGAAACCACCGCCCACGCGGTTGCATCCCGGAGAGGAATCAGTTCAGAAACCCTCTACAAAGTCCTGGACGGGACGAACTGGCCCAACTTCGTCACCGTCGCCCGGCTGGAGATCCACTTCAACCGCCGCCTGTGGGGCAACGAACACAAACCCAGACGCCGTAAGCCCCGCAACTGAGCTATCAGTCCGGCCACGCAAAGCGCCATCTGCCAGCGTGTGCCAGCGCTGAAGATGCCGGCACATACGCGAATCACAGTGCCTCAACGCCGCCTGCCGGGCATCTGCGGGAAGAAGACACGTCTGACGGTGCCGTCGTTGTCAGGGTCGGCGGCCCGTCCTTGCCAACCGGCGGCCCGCGCCATCTCAAGTCCTGGCTCGAGGCGCTGCAGCGCTCTTACTGTGCGCTGCACCACCAGTTGCCCGTCTTGCATGGGGCGCTGGCGGCTACTGCTGGTCGTCGCTTCTTGCTTTGGGTGTCTGGTCGTGGGCGTCGTCTCGGCTGTCAGGTGGTGGTCTTCGGAGTTGAGCCTCGGTGTCAGCTGCCGGGGTCGAAGTCCCCGGGGGCGTCCCGTGTCGCTTGGTTGCGGTGATGCACGCCGGGTAGGCAGCGATGCGCTGGACGCATGCCGTGACCTCTACGAATGCAACCCGCAATCACCCCACGAGGCGCTTCCAGACACCCTCCGCGACCTCCGCAAACACAACCTGCAATCACCCCACCACAGGATGTTCGCGAGACATCGGCCTTTCGTTCGCGAGTAGTGCCCGAATCGGCGGTTCCGGGAGCGTCTTGGGCCGTCTGCGGGGTTGGGTGCTGCTCTTGTCGTTGGCGAGTAGCTAACACCCGCTGCTCCTCTCGGCCGTCCACGCCTTCCGGTGCTCATGCATCAGTCCGTGGGGAGGGCAGGGAGTCCGACGCCGTTCCTGTTCGCTGGGTAGTACGGTGAGAGTGTGTCCAGCGCGACACCCGCCAGCCCGCCCTTGAGGCCGACTATTGCTGATGGGTTCCGCTCGGGGATGCCGTGGCTTCTTGTTGGCGCGGCCTGTGCGTTCGGCCTAACGGTCTTTGTTCCGCCCCTCGCGGCCTTGATTGGCTTGGGCTTAGCCGCCGTGGCGTGGGTACGCCGCCGTGCTGACGGGTACGCCATGTTCACTATCGGGTTCGCCATCTGGCTCGCCGTCTACATAGCACTTGCCGTCTTTTTTGTTCTCATCGGTGGTGATAGCTCCGGTAGAGGTCACCCTCCCTGTTCGACGCCAACCAGGATGTATCCATAGCCGCCGCGATTCCGCCGGGCGAGGCCAGGGACGCGGTTCGCCATTCCAAGAATCTGTCGGGACACCTCAAAGCGCGCTTCGGCCTTGGCGAGATCGAGTGCGCTCTTCCATTCCAGCCAATCCGTCTCGCTGCCAATGATGCCATCGTGGATCTCTTTGGCGAGCGACCGCAGTTGTGCGTCGCTGAGCGATTCGGGCTGCATCTCCTCGAACTGATCGGAGACGATGCTGTACGCCAGCCGACAGCGCTCAAGGGCCAGCACGACGCGATCAGCCCCTTGCGTGCTGTAGCCAACCATGGGGCCGGCATTTGGACAGCCGACGACAAAGAGCGCAACTGGCCCATCGGATCGTTCAACGCGAGATGTTGACCATCTGAGACCAAACAGTCCAGCGCACTAGAAAGATACCTTCTGAAGTGCCATTTCAGGAGCGGACAGCCAAGATGGCGTCCCGTCGCTGACCGCTGGAACCGTCCTTGAGCGCCGCAAACCGCGGCCATCTCGCGCTCGCCGGCACCAGTCCCGGCGCGCCGCCGGGCGTCCATACCGTGGGTATGGACCCCGACAAGGGAGGGGACACGAGACCGCTTGCTGTTCGGGAAATCCCGGACAGCAAGTCTACCTTGGTCGCAGCCGACCAGGGGAGTTTGACATGACCACACGAATCCCGACAACCGCCTCATCCGTGCGCCGCGTCGCTGCGGTGGCCGTGATGGGCGCGTTCGCTCTGTCGGCTTGCACAGCGACCCCGGACACCGCCAGCCCCTCCGCGAGCACCCCGGCAGTCGCCGACGCTGCGAGCGGCGACACAGACGGTGCGGAGGGTCTGCCTAGCGAATCAACGCGCGCTGTCACGCCTGAGGATGTCATGCCGCCGGAGCGCGATGAGACGGCCGATGGGGTAGACGAGACCGGCGAGGACTCGGTGGCGAATCTGGCTGAGGCCACGCCGGAGGTCGATGACGCTGCGAGCGGCGATGTTGATGTCGCTGCGCCGCCCGATGAAGCCATTGCGGCCGAAGGCGAGTGGGGCGGAGCCGAGACGGACGATCCGACGGCGGTGGTGGACCCCGTTGAGGTGGAGGCCGCGGGCCACACGATAGCCGAACCCGAATCGGAGCCGGTCACCACGACCACCGCAGCACCCGAACCCGAGCCAGAGCAGCCGGAACCGGAACCGACACCCGAACCCGAGCCCGAGCCGACACCCGAGCCTGAGCAGCCGGAACCGGAACCCGAGCCTGAGGCCTCTCTGCCTGACTGCGTTCCGCGCACCGTCCTAGACACGCCGTGCATCGACAGGAACGGCGTCGAGCAGAACGTTCAGAGCCAGCTCAACGAGTCGTTCGGCGGCGGCTACATCGGCGCCGACTGGTACATGGACACGCTCTCGACGATCGGGAACCATCCACGCGACCACGACAACGACACCCACCGCGTCACCGTCTTTGACCCGGATTGGGAAACCAACGCTCTGGGAGACCCGGCGGTCCTGGAGGCGGTGCATCCAGCGGCGCGCGGCGGCCGGCCCCAGCCGATGCCCGGCCACTATCACGGGCATCTCCCGCCGTTCGCGCCTGCGGTGCAGGCCTGGTCGGACTGGTGCTTCTTCGATTTCGAGATGACGGTCAACTGGCCAGACGATGTCCTCCCGCCCTCAGACTCGACCTACTTCTGTTCCGTCGTGCTGCACGAGATGGCGTTCCATCTGTCTCACCTGGGCGCGTCAGAGGACTGCATCCTGCCGTCGGCGACCGCGAAGATCGAGGCGGCCGAGCAGCGCGCCCTGTCGTGGTTCACTTTAAGCGGTTCCCCCGAGCGTGCAGCGTCGGCTGCGCTCAGCGTCGCCACCAATCACTTGCACTGCCCGAATGTGATCTACCCGGATCCCGACGCGGTGGTCACCCTGGAGGACCACTACGCGCTCGTCGTTCTCTACGGCGGCCAGGCCGCCACGTCGTTCGCCGATTTCGCGGCCTCTGCCAGGGGCCGCTCCGGCGACGGCGAGCCGTCGCAGCTGGCGCTGCGCATGACGGCGATCGGGCGGATACCGAACTTCACGGCGGGGACGTAGTTGAGGCGGCCGGGCCGAAGGAATGTCGCGGCGGCGCTGTTGGCGCTGTTGGCGCTGCGCATGACGGCGATCTGGCGGATACCGAACTTCACGGCGGGGACGTAGTTGAGGCGGCCGGGCCGAAGGAATGTCGCGGCGGCGCTGTTGGCGCTGTTGGCGCTGGCGTCGCTGCTAGGCGTCGACGCGCCCCACCCCGCGCTCGCGGAGCATCCGAAGGATCCGCACGATGGACCCACTGGCGTCATTCGCGACAGGTGGTGCGACATCGAGTCGCCACCGTCGCACACCAGCGGCGCCGCCTGCTACACGCACACGCACAGCGTGCATCGCCGCCTCGACCATTACGAGCATCAGGAACGACAGGGAGTCGTCTGGGTCGCCACACAGCCGCGGCGCACCCAGGTGAAGTCCTGCGAACGCAACGTCGTGGACGACGACGCCACCGATCACGGCATGGTCCCAACCAACTGGTGCGAGCCCGACCTGGGCGACGGCTGGCCGGACCCTGCTGACGCCCTGAGCCTCAGGTGGAAGCATGTGGAGACGGAGCACGCGGGTTCGGGCCATGACGTGGTCTGGCACCCGGCCGCGACCGACGGAACCAACGAGGCCCCAGAGTTCCAACCTGCGACATACCATCCGCCTCGCAACGCGGCTGGCGAATATGAGGTGGCGTGCTGCGGCACTTGGACGAGGGTGGCGACACTGGTGGCCCGAGACCCCAATGTGATGCAGGTCGGCGGTGTGTGGCAGGACGACCTGCGGTTCCGGAGCCGCTCCGACAACAGCAACCTGGGGGTGTCTCAACTCCGTGACAGCGATTTCCTGCCCGGCGGCGGGGGCCTCGATGTCGATGTCGCCCTGTCGGGGGTGTCGCCGGGACTGGTATGGATAGATGTCGATGTCCGCGACCTGCGCGCGACGGCCACAGACACCATCAGGATCGGCCCGTTCAGGGTCCTGCCCGACGCGGATCAGGCACTGACCGTTTCGATCACGGCACCATCGTTGACGGTCTCTGAGGACGCCGGGCCGGCGCTGGTGACGTTCACCCTGTCGGATCCGGCCCCGCAGCGCCTGACGGGCACAGCGACAGCGGCGTCGTCGGGCTCCGGCGACGGGTTCGCCACCGCTGGCGACGACTTCGTGGCAGCGTCGAAGACGCTGGTGTTCGCTCCGGGAGCGTCCACGGCGACAGCCGAGTTCGAGATAGTCGACGACGACGTGCTCGAGGATGTCGAGCGGTTCGAGGTGACCGGCGGCCTGAGCGGTGCCGGCGCCGCGGCGGGCACAGCGACAGCTGCTGTGGAGATACTCGACGACGACGGCTACACGCTGACAGCGCAGAAGGTGTCCGTGGACGAGAGCGCAGGCGAGGCGCTGGTGACGTTCACCGTGTCCCCCGCAGCGCCCGCCGACAGTTCGCTGACGGGCACAGCGACATCTGCGCAGTCCGGCAGCGGCGACGTGTTCGCCACCGTAGGAGACGACTTCGACGTGGTGACGCGCCATCTGGAGTTCCTGCCAGGAGCGACGACAGCCGAAGCCAGCATCCCGATCACCGACGACGCGCTGACAGAGGCGACTGAGCATTTCACGGTCTCCGCCCGCGCTGCCTGGGCGGCAGCGGTGGACGCGACCGTGGCGATCATCGACGACGACACCGCCGGTGGCTGCGCCGCGGGTGAACATCCCAGCGGCCCGAGCGCCTGCCACACAGATCACGCCCCGCCGCCGTGCAGCGCCACAGCGCAGACCTACGACGCCCACCCGGACCCGTCGGACCCGCATACGCACGGCCCGATGACGTTGCTGCCTTGCGGCGCAGGCACCCCCAAGTCCTACACCGGGTACGGCACGACCGTCACCGAGGGCGCCACCGCAACGGTGCGCTTCAGCGTGTTCCCAGCCCCAACAGCCGGCGAGACGCTGACGCTGGGCTACGACACCGTCGGCGGATTCCTGGTGCGCCCCGGGGTGGACTTCACAGCGGTGTCGGGCACCTTGGCGTTCACCGACGCCGCCTCGCATCTGGCGGTGGACGTGGACACGATCGACGACGCTGTCGTGGAGGCGCTGCCTGAGACGTTCACAGTGAGGCTGCTGTCAGCGGGCTCTTTGGTCGCGTCGGCGCAAGTGACGATCCTCGACAACGACGGCGCTCCGGTCGGTGGCGGCGGAGGCCCGACCGTTTCGTGTTGCGGCCCGTTCGAGAACCCTGCACCGCCAGTCGATCGCGCCTGCCCGGGCGGCAGCCACCCCCCCAACGACTCGACGTCGGGCTGGTACTGCCACGACGACCACGGAAGCCACACCAACCCCTGCGCCGACGTGTCGCAGACAAGCGTGTGGACCGACCACAGTTCTTGGAGCGTCGGGCCGTGCAACTACACCGGCGGCTGCGCCACATCCGGCGGCGTCACGATCTGCTGGCCGCCGCCACCCGAACCGCCGTGCCCGACACCGAGCTTCCACTCCCACGACGGCGCATACTGCCACGACCACGACCAAACCCCCCGCGAACAATGCGTCGCTGGCCGGGCGCAGCACTGGACTGAGCATGTCGGCGCATCAGGGCATCGCCGCCGGACCACTCTGGCGTGCCCACCGCCCACAACGAAACCGTTGGGCGACATCGCAGCAGGCGGGTCGCGGCTGATCGTGTTCGCCGGCGGGCAGCTGGTGCTCAACGTCGAGGTTGACGTCACCTCAACGCATGTCGAGAAAACCCGCAACCTGCGTGTGCAGGCCGTCACGGGCTGCACCTCCCCCCCCTCGCCGGTCGCCGACACAGTCCCCACCCCCACCGGCTGCGCCATCTCCGGCACGCACTTCGTGCTGCTCGACACGGTGATCCGCTTCACAGCGTCCACACCGCAGCCCTACAGCGCCGAGCTTGACACGCTCGTCACCCTCGACCACGGCTCCGAGTCCCGCCGAGTCGAGTTCCGCATCACCGACGACGAGCACCCCCACATGCCCGCGGTGCTGCGCAGCGCCTGGGTACAGCCACCGCTGCGCGGCACCCAGTAGCCGAAACGGTCACCGTGGGAGACACCCACATCCTTGTGGGCCGCGTCGACGCCGACGAGCAGGTGAACCCGCGGTCGCCGCCGGGCGTTGACAGACATGGCAGCTCCACTAGGCGAAACAACGCTGCGGGCCCAGCACCTTGCACCGGAACTCGCCGGATAACTCCGAAGCACGATGACCTCCTCAGTCGACGTGCCCGAGATTCAACTATCTCAACCGCGCGAAGCCGGAAGCAGACCAGGTCAAGAGGCTCTTGCTACCCGGGTCCGGCTATTGGCGGTCACCGAGCCGACACAACCACAATGCCACGCTCAACCCGGCTAACGCCAACGACGCACCACCAACAGCGGGCTCTCTTGCGGCTACAGCACCGAGAAGCCCAAACAGGGTGACCTCCACCGGTGGATGCGACAGATCGGCCATGATGGCCGGTTGTCCAAGTCAGCATCCGATCCGGTGGAGGTTCACAGTATGGCACAGCGCCTCAGCTCAGAGGAACGCGTGCGCGTCGATGAGATGGCGAGGGCGGGCGTCGACGTCGATGAGATGGCCCGGCGCTTGGGCAGGCACCGCTCGACGTTGCAGAGCGTTTCATTCGGCTACTTCGATGAAGTGTGGGCGATCAGGGAGACGACGATCGGGCCGGACTGCAGAGCCGTGTTCGTGGTGCTGCGCCTATCGAACGGGGGCGACACGCAGCAGTCTGTCGTCGTACCGCGGCCTGCGCACACTGTCGCCGACAGGGGATAGGGCGACATGCGAGACGCATCCGCATACACGGCTGCTGTCCATCACCGCACAGGTCCAGCCCCGACCGACCACTAGCCAGACACCCGTTAACATCGCGGACATGCTCAGACATCGCGAACGCCTCTGCAAGTCTCGGAATACCGTCGACGGTCGGCCTTGCCGCAACAGAGCCCGGAGCTGCCCCATAGCAGCCCACAGGAACCCCAACGTGGCGAAAGTGGAGCCGTCGTCGCCGCCTCTGGAGATACACCAGGCCGCTCGATCGCTCCAATGTGCTGTGACCAAGCTGCTCGGATTCCTGGTCGTGGTGTGCTCCATCGCGGCGGCCTGCGGCTCCTCAGACACGACCACGACAGCCCCAGAGCCGGTGGCCGATCCCGGGACCGTCGACGATCCGGGCGCGGAACCAGCCGAAACGACCACGACAGCCCCGGAGCCGGTGGCCGATCGGCTGCCAGCTGATCCCGAAGCCCCAGCCGCAGACTGGGTGGCCGGCATCAACGCAGCCGGCTGGGACTTTCATCGTCATCTGAAGGGCAACGCAGTATCGAGCCCGATGAGCATCGGCATGGCCTTCAGCCTGAGCCGGGCCGGAGCATCTCCAGACTCCGGGTCGGCGCTCGATGAGATCTTCGGCTTCCCCAGAGTTGGTGTCCACAAAGCCGCCAACGCCGTCGATCTCAGCCTGGCCGAAGCCTCGGTGGGACCCACCACCTTGGAGGTGGCCAATCGACTGTTCCCCGACGACGGATTCTCGATGCTGGACGATTTCGTGCACACCGCCGCCACCCAATACGGCGCGGTTGTTCAGCCGGTTGACACCGGCGACGGCGCCGCCGCGGCCGACACCATCAACTCGTGGGTATCGCAGAAGACTCGAGGACTCATCCCCAAAATCGTCAACGAACGTGTCGTCCAAGATCAGGTGCTGATCCTCGTCAACACGGTGTATCTGAAGGCCGACTGGCTATGGCCATTCCTGCCCGGACGGACCCGCGACGGCCACGAGTCCGCCGGTCCTGGTCATGTTGGTCCTTTCTGGTTGTCGTAGAGATGCCTCCCAGAATGTCAGCGGGGTACGACATTGGCGCTGAGCCGTGCCGGTGGGGGGAGAGCCCGCCAAAGTGAACCAGCACCTCACAGCGAGCGAACCCGAGGCTCCGGGCGCTGGCGCCCACTGACGTCCGGCTTTCGGGTCGTGATTTCTTAGCTGTTGCCCCTGCCTCGGCTTTGGGCTGGTGCCGGTGAGCGGGTTGGTGGGGTGATCGTGAACGATGCGCCGCTTCGGGTGCTGGAGGCTGAGGGGTGAGGGCTGCGGGCTGTGGGTTGATGCGCTAGTGGGCGCCTGCGCCGGGCGCGCGTGCTGTGGGCGGAAGTTTTGGAATCTGCGGGCTCCATGAGTGGGATCCAGTGAGTAGTGCTTTGGGCGCGTGCTGTTGGCCGTTACGGCAGGGATGGAGTAGACCGTCGCGGTGGCTGCTGACGACTCGGGACTGCCGACCTATCGCAGTTTGATGAGCCTTCGCGGAAATGTGGGGAGCGGGGTGGTTGAGGGTCCCTGAGCAGGGGTCGAGGCCCTGCTGGAATCGGTGATTACGAGATCAACGATCCAGGAGGGCCCCGATGGCTTGCGATGTTATGGCAGTTCGGCTGCACTTGCCGCAGATCCGTGTGCTGGAGGTGCTCGAGGACGCGCCGGGAGCGCTCAGGGTGAGCGTCGAGTCGACGTTTAGGAGGCTGCGCTGCGCGCAGTGCGGGTTCCGCTGCCACAGGGTGCATGACCGCCGCGACAAGAAGGTCCGCGACCTGGAGGTGTCGGGGCGGCGCACAGTGTTGGTGTGGTCGCGGCGCAGGATGGTGTGCGACAACTGCGACAGCCGCTTCTTGGAGGACCATCCGGCGTTCGAGGGCGCGCTGGCGGGGCGGCTGGCGGGGCGGCTGGTCGCTGACGCGAAGGTGATGACGTTCAACGCGGTGGCGCGGCGCCGCGGTGTGCACTGGCACGCGGTGCGCGCGGTGGTGGACGTCTGGTCGGCTCTGGTGGCTGAGCGGCGCCGCAGCCGCCGCTGCTCGGTGCTGCTGGTCGATGAGACCTCGATGCGCAAGCGGCACCGCTACGTGACCGTGATCGTCAACGGCGACACCGGGCGGACCCTGGCGATGGTCGAGCACCGCAGTTCCGCTGCGCTGTCAGCGTTTTTGATGCAGCAGGGCCACAGATGGTGCAAGGGCGTCAAGGTGGTGCTCAGCGACGGATCGCGCGCCTACAAGGCGGCCATCGACGCCCACTTGGGCCACGCTCGCCATGTGCTGGACCGGTTCCACGTCATCAGATGGTTCGCGGCCGCTCTCACCCAGGTGCGCCGCGACGTCCAGCGCCGAGAGCCCAAAGGCGTCAAGCCCGCCTTCGACCCCGACGTGTTCAAGGCCCGGTTCGCGCTGCTGCGCAGAGGCGACACCCTCACCGACGCCGACCGCGCCCGCCTCGATGAGCTGTTCGACGCCCACCCCCGCCTCAGAGCCGGCTGGCAGGCCCTCCAGGAGCTCCACTGCCTCTGCACCGCCGACGACTATGACGGCGCCCTGGAAGCCCTCGGGCGGTTCTGCGACCTCTACGAGACCGGCGAGCTGCCCGAGTACCACAACACCGTCGACACGTTCATCGCATGGTCAGACGAGATCCTCAACTGGCACCACACCGACCGGGCCTCCAACGGCAGAATCGAGGGCACCAACAACCTGCTCCAAGTCCTGCGACGCACCGCCCACGGCTTCACCAACCCACGCAACTTCGAAGCCCGCGGCATCCTCGTGACATAATGACCCAACCGGTGCCGGCAACCCTCAATCCCACGAATACGCGAAGGGCCAGTTTGATGCTGCCTGTGGTGCGGCTTGGGGGTTCGGCGTCGACGCGCCAGTTGTATGACGAGATGCGGGCCACGGTTGACCCTGAGGGTCGTTGGGACGGGATTGCGTACGCCTCGGGGGAGCTGAAGATCATCAACCGCATCGCTTGGGCAATGAACTACTGCAAGCGTGGCGGGCTGTTGGACTCCCCGAGGCGGGCGCTGTATCTGATCACAGACGAGGGCGCGCGTAGCGGGCTTGTCCGACGCGGAGGCGAGCGGCCCGTTGGAGGAGGCGTATCGGGTTGCTCAGAGAACGTTCACGCCCAAGAAGGACGGCAAGCTCTACCGGTGGTTGCAAGTCAGCTCAGCATAGACGCTGTGGGCTGAGTGCCAGTCGTGGAGCTTGCGGGGCATGGTGTTGAGGTGGTCCTCGATGATGGCGAGGCGCACCGGGCCGATGTTGAGGTCGCTGCTTTTGGGCGACCGGCGTCTCAGCAGGCCGATGCTTCTATGTTTGTCAAGTGGTGGTTGGTGGGTGCTGTAGGAGTCGGTAGAGCTGGCGGGCGATGTAGCGTTTGAGGCAGCGTCGGGCTTCTCGTGTGGTTTTGCCCTCGCTGATTCTTTTGGCGATGTAGGCTTGGGTGTGGGGGCAGTGTCGGCTGCGGGTGATGGCGATGGTGTGCAGTGCCCGGTTGAGGTTGCGGTCGCCGCGGCGGTTGAGGCGGTGGCGTGTTGTCTGCCCGGAGGAGGCTTCGAGGGGCGCGACCCCGCCGAGGCGGGCGAACGCGGCCTCGTTGCGGCATCGCCCGTGGTGGGACCAGGCGATGTAGATCTGGGCGGCGGTGATGGGGCCGACGCCGGGCTGGTCGAGCAGTTGGGGGGCGGCGGCGCTGATGAGCGGGCGGATCGCCGCTTCGAGTTGGTCGGTCTCCTCGGTGAGTGTCTTGATCCGCCGGGCGATCGACCTCAGGGCCTGTTTGGTGGCGGCGAGCTCCTCGTCGGGGGACTGTGGAGGTCTGAGGGCGCTGCACTTGGCGACTAGGGCTGCTGTGGTGAGGCCCCGGAGCTGGTCGCGCAGATCGACGGGAGCGGTGACGAGCAGGGCCTTGAGCTCGCAGATGGCTGCGACCCTCGCCCTTTGGGCACCCCGGCGGGTGGTGTCGAGCACTCGCAGCGCCTCGCGCCGGCCTCGGGCGCGCGGGATGCACGGCTCGCGCTGGCCCAGCACCTCGCGCGCGGCGCGGCGGGCGTCGAGGGCGTCGGTCTTGGCGCCGTCGCGGGTCGCCGCTGAGCGCGGGTGGCCGAACTCGACGACCCGCTCGCCGGCATCGTTGAGGTGGCCGGCCAGGCCCGCCCCGTATCCTCCGGCTCCCTCGATCGCCCAGGTCCGCTGCTCCGTCGAGGTGTGCCGGTCTGCCCACTCGAGGAGCTGGACATAGCCGCCGCGGCTGGCCGTGAACGCCGCCGCGGCCACCTCCGCGGTGGTGGAGGCCTCCACCACCGAGGCAGTGACGCTGTCGCGGTCGGGATCGACGCCGATCACATGTGCTGGTGCATCTGCTGGCATGGTTGTTCTCCTATGTTGCTGTGAGATGACATGCGCCGGAGGGGAACCGCCACGACAGAACTGTGATGGGTCACGCCACACGGGCGGACAGGCTTCTGATCAGGTCGCCAACGAAACACCGGGCCGGCACCGGCGGCGGCATGCGGACAGATCGGCCTCAGGACACGAGAACGGTCAGTTGGTCTGTGGGTCACGACACCGCCGCCGGGACCAGTCTGGCGCCCTCTCCAGCGCACACCCCCGATACTCACAGTTGGTCTGCTCGTTGGTGGGGCGCTGCCACGGCGAGCGCGGCTCACAGAAGTACACCTTTGCGCCGGTGGCGTTTTCGACGTGTTGCCAGCGGGCCATCTCGCGTCCCTGGTCCCAGGTCAGGGTCTTGACCATGTGTCGGGGCTGGCGGCTGAGGGCGCCGGCCACGGCGTCAGCGGTCCTGTGGGCGTCGTAGCCGTCGGGAAGGGCCACCGCCAGGGTCTGGCGGCTCAGGCGCTCCACGAGGGTCGCTACCGCGGAGCGGTTGCCGGCGCCGATGATCAGGTCGCCCTCCCAGTGGCCGGGCTCGCTGCGGTCACCCGCAGCGGCGGGGCGCTCGCAGACGGGCCGGAAATCGCCTAGCGGGCTGGGCTTTGTTGTGCAGCGGCCTCGGGGCTTTCGGCGTCGGCGGCGCCTCGGCAGGCACCTCCAGGAGCCCTCGGGCAGCCCGCTGGAGCCGCTGTGGTCATAGGCGGCCCGGTAGATCGTCTCCGCTGAGACAGTGCGCCCCTCAGCGCGAAGGCCCGCGCAGATCGCGTGCGGGGACCAGCCCTCTTTGAGCAGCTCGCGAACAGACGCGGCCAGCTCGGGATCAGCCGCGAGCACAGGAGTCTTGGGACGCGCAGCCCCCACCGCGGCCGCGGCCTGCGCCGCCTCGGCGTCATAGGCCCCACCGCGGCGGCCCCGCCTGAGCTCGCGATGAACCGTCGAGCGGTGCCTGCCCAAGCACCGCGCCGCAGTCGCGACGCTCACGCCTGCAACTGACATCGCCTCGACGCGGGCGCGCTCATCGAAGCTGAGACGTTGTGCCATACTGGGATCCCTCCACCGGTTGGATGCTGACTCCTACAACCGGCCATCATGGCCGACCTGTCGCATCCACCGGTGGAGTTCGCCCCGCCGCGATTCCGCCGGGCGAGGCCAGGGACGCGGTTCGCCATTCCAAGAATCTGTCGGGACACCTCAAAGCGCGCTTCGGCCTTGGCGAGATCGAGTGCGCTCTTCCATTCCAGCCAATCCGTCTCGCTGCCAATGATGCCATCGTGGATCTCTTTGGCGAGCGACCGCAGTTGTGCGTCGCTGAGCGATTCGGGCTGCATCTCCTCGAACTGATCGGAGACGATGCTGTACGCCAGCCGACAGCGCTCAAGGGCCAGCACGACGCGATCAGCCCCTTGCGTGCTGTAGCCAACCATGGGGCCGGCATTTGGACAGCCGACGGCAAAGAGCGCAACTGGCCCATCGGATCGTTCAACGCGAGATGTTGACCATCTGAGACCAAACAGTCCAGCGCACTAGAAAGATACCTTCTGAAGTGCCATTTCAGGAGCGGACAGCCAAGATGGCGTCCCGTCGCTGACCGCTGGAACCGTCCTTGAGCGCCGCAAACCGCGGCCATCTCGCGCTCGCCGGCACCAGTCCCGGCGCGCCGCCGGGCGTCCATACCGTGGGTATGGACCCCGACAAGGGAGGGGACACGAGACCGCTTGCTGTTCGGGAAATCCCGAACAGCAAGCCTACCTTGGTCGCAGCCGACCAGGGGAGTTTGACATGACCACACGAATCCCGACAACCGCCTCATCCGTGCGCCGCGTCGCTGCGGTGGCCGTGATGGGCGCGTTCGCTCTGTCGGCTTGCACAGCGACCCCGGACACCGCCAGCCCCGCCGCGAGCACCCCGGCAGTCGCCGACGCTGCGAGCGGCGACACAGACGGTGCGGAGGGTCTGCCTAGCGAATCAACGCGCGCTGTCACGCCTGAGGATGTCATGCCGCCGGAGCGCGATGAGACGGCCGATGGGGTAGGGGAGACCGGCGAGGACTCGGTGGCGAATGTGGCTGAGGCCACGCCGGAGGTCGATGACGCTGCGAGCGGCGATGTTGATGTCGCTGCGCCGCCCGATGAAGCCATTGCGGCCGAAGGCGAGTGGGGCGGAGCCGAGACGGACGATCCGACGGCGGTGGTGGACCCCGTTGAGGTGGAGGCCGCGGGCCACACGATAGCCGAACCCGAATCGGAGCCGGTCACCACGACCACCGCAGCACCCGAACCCGAGCCAGAGCAGCCGGAACCGGAACTCGAGCCGACACCCGAACCCGAGCCGGAGCAGCCCGAACCGGAACCCGAGCCTGAGGCCTCTCTGCCTGACTGCGTTCCGCGCACCGTCCTAGACACGCCGTGCATCGACAGGAACGGCGTCGAGCAGAGCGTTCAGAGCCAGCTCAACGAGTCGTTCGGCGGCGGCTACATCGGCGCCGACTGGTACATGGACACGCTCTCACCGATCGGGGACCATCCACGCGACCACGACAACGACACCCACCGCGTCACCGTCTTTGACCCGGACTGGGAAACCAACACCCTGGGAGACCCGGCGATCCTGGAGGCGGTGCATCCAGCGGCGCGCGGCGGGCAGCCCCAGCCGATGCCCGGCCACTATCACGGGCATCTCCCGCCGTTCACGCCCGCGGTGCAGGCATGGTCGGACTGGTGCTTCTTCGATTTCGAGATGACGGTCAACTGGCCAGACGATGTCCTCCCGCCCGCGGACTCGACTTGGTTCTGTTCCGTCGAGTTGCACCGGATGGCGTTCCATCTGTCCCACCTGGGCGCGTCAGAGGACTGCATCTTGCCGTCGGCGACCGCGATGATGGAGGCGGCCGAGCAGAGCGCCCTGTCGTGGTTCACGCCGTTGGACTCCCCTGAAAGTGCAGCGATGAACGCGCTCGGCCGCGCCAGCGATCACTTGCACTGCCCGAATGTGATCTACCCGGATCCCGAAGCGGTGGTCACCCTGGAGGACTACTACGCGCTCGTCGTTCTCTACGGCGGCCAGGCCAGCACGTCGTTCGCTGACTTCGCTGCAAGCGTTCGCGGGTTCTGCGGTGACGAGCCGTCGCAGATCTGTGTGCGCGCGAAGGCGATCGGGCGGATACCGAACTTCACGGCGGGGACGTAGTTGAGGCGGTCGGGCCGAAGGAGTTTCGCTGCGGCGCTGTTGGCGCTGTTGGCGCTGGCGGCGCTGCTAGGCGTCGACGCGCCCCACCCCGCGCTCGCGGAGCATCCGAAGGATCCGCACGATGGACCCACTGGCGTCATTCGCGACAGGTGGTGCGACATCGAGTCGCCACCGTCGCACACCAGCGGCGCCGCCTGCTACACGCACACGCACAGCGTGCATCGCCGCCTCGACCATTACGAGCATCAGGAACGGCAGGGAGTCGTCTGGGTCGCCACACAGCCGCGGCGCACCCAGGTGGAGTCCTGCGAACGCAACGTCGTGGACGACGACGCCACTGATCACGGCATGGTCCCAACCAACTGGTGCGACCCCGACCTGGGCGACGGCTGGCTGGACCGGGACGAGCCGAAGCGCCTCAGGTGGAAGCATGTGGAGACGGAGCACGCGGGTTCGGGCCATGACGTGGTCTGGCACCCGGCCGCGACCGACGGAACCAACGAGGCCCCAGAGTTCCAACCTGCGACATACCATCCGCCTCGCAACGCGGCTGGCGAATATGAGGTGGCGTGCTGCGGCACTTGGACGAGGGTGGCGACACTGGTGGCCCGAGACCCCAATGTGATGCAGGTCGGCGGTGTGTGGCAGGACGACCTGCGGTTCCGGAGCCGCTCCGACAACAGCAACCTGGGGGTGTCTCAACTCCGTGACAGCGATTTCCTGCCCGGCGGCGGGGGCCTCGATGTCGATGTCGCCCTGTCGGGGGTGTCGCCGGGACTGGTATGGATAGATGTCGATGTCCGCGACCTGCGCGCGACGGCCACCGACACCATCAGGATCGGCCCGTTCAGGATCTTGCCCGACCCGAACCAGGCACTGACCGTTTCGATCACGGCACCATCGTTGACGGTCGCTGAGGACGCCGGGCCGGCGCTGGTGACGTTCACCCTGTCGGAGCCGGCCCCGCAGCGCCTGACGGGCACAGCGACAGCGGCGTCGTTGGGCTCCGGCGACGGGTTCGCCACCGCTGGCGACGACTTCGTGGCAGCGTCGAAGACGCTGGTGTTCGCTCCGGGAGCGTCCACGGCGACAGCCGAGTTCGAGATAGTCGACGACGACGTGCTCGAGGATGTCGAGCGGTTCGAGGTGACCGGCGGCCTGAGCGGTGCCGGCGCCGCGGCGGGCACAGCGACAGCTGCTGTGGAGATACTCGACGACGACGGCTACACGCTGACAGCGCAGAAGGTGTCCGTGGACGAGAGCGCAGGCGAGGCGCTGGTGACGTTCGTTGTGTCCCCCGCAGCGCCCGCCGACAGTTCGCTGACGGGCACAGCGACATCTGCGCAGTCCGGCAGCGGCGACGTGTTCGCCACCGTAGGAGACGACTTCGACGTGGTGACGCGCCATCTGGAGTTCCTGCCAGGAGCGACGACAGCCGAAGCCAGCATCCCGATCACCGACGACGCGCTGACAGAGGCGACTGAGCATTTCACGGTCTCCGCCCGCGCTGCCTGGGCGGCAGCGGTGGACGCGACCGTGGCGATCATCGACGACGACACCGCCGGTGGCTGCGCCGCGGGTGAACATCCCAGCGGCCCGAGCGCCTGCCACACAGATCACGCCCCGCCGCCGTGCAGCGCCACAGCGCAGACCTACGACGCCCACCCGGACCCGTCGGACCCGCATACGCACGGCCCGGTGACGTTGCTGCCTTGCGGCGCAGGCACCCCCAAGTCCTACGCCGGGTACGGCACGACCGTCACCGAGGGCGCCACCGCAACGGTGCGCTTCAGCGTGTTCCCAGCCCCAACAGCCGGCGAGACGCTGACGCTGGGCTACGACACCGTCGGCGGATTCCTGGTGCGCCCCGGGGTGGACTTCACAGCGGTGTCGGGCACCTTGGCGTTCACCGACGCCGCCTCGCATCTGGCGGTGGACGTGGACACGATCGACGACGCTGTCGTGGAGGCGCTGCCTGAGACGTTCACAGTGAGGCTGCTGTCAGCGGGCTCTTTGGTCGCGTCGGCGCAAGTGACGATCCTCGACAACGACGGCGCTCCGGTCGGTGGCGGCGGAGGCCCGACCGTTTCGTGTTGCGGCCCGTTCGAGAACCCTGCACCGCCAGTCGATCGCGCCTGCCCGGGCGGCAGCCACCCCCCCAACGACTCGACGTCGGGCTGGTACTGCCACGACGACCACGGAAGCCACACCAACCCCTGCGCCGACGTGTCGCAGACAAGCGTGTGGACCGACCACAGTTCTTGGAGCGTCGGGCCGTGCAACTACACCGGCGGCTGCGCCACATCCGGCGGCGTCACGATCTGCTGGCCGCCGCCACCCGAACCGCCGTGCCCGACACCGAGCTTCCACTCCCACGACGGCGCATACTGCCACGACCACGACCAAACCCCCCGCGAACAATGCGTCGCTGGCCGGGCGCAGCACTGGACTGAGCATGTCGGCGCATCAGGGCATCGCCGCCGGACCACTCTGGCGTGCCCACCGCCCACAACGAAACCGTTGGGCGACATCGCAGCAGGCGGGTCGCGGCTGATCGTGTTCGCCGGCGGGCAGCTGGTGCTCAACGTCGAGGTTGACGTCACCTCAACGCATGTCGAGAAAACCCGCAACCTGCGTGTGCAGGCCGTCACGGGCTGCACCTCCCCCCCCTCGCCGGTCGCCGACACAGTCCCCACCCCCACCGGCTGCGCCATCTCCGGCACGCACTTCGTGCTGCTCGACACGGTGATCCGCTTCACAGCGTCCACACCGCAGCCCTACAGCGTCGAGCTTGACACGCTCGTCACCCTCGACCACGGCTCCGAGTCCCGCCGAGTCGAGTTCCGCATCACCGACGACGAGCACCCCCACATGCCCGCGGTGCTGCGCAGCGCCTGGGTACAGCCACCGCTGCGCGGCACCCAGTAGCCGAAACGGTCACCGTGGGAGACACCCACATCCTTGTGGGCCGCGTCGACGCCGACGAGCAGGTGAACCCGCGGTCGCCGCCGGGCGTTGACAGACATGGCAGCTCCACTAGGCGAAACAACGCTGCGGGCCCAGCACCTTGCACCGGAACTCGCCGGATAACTCCGAAGCACGATGACCTCCTCAGTCGACGTGCCCGAGATTCAACTATCTCAACCGCGCGAAGCCGGAAGCAGACCAGGTCAAGAGGCTCTTGCTACCCGGGTCCGGCTATTGGCGGTCACCGAGCCGACACAACCACAATGCCACGCTCAACCCGGCTAACGCCAACGACGCACCACCAACAGCGGGCTCTCTTGCGGCTACAGCACCGAGAAGCCCAAACAGGAACACGAGCTGCTCCACAACTAAGAGCGTGCTGGCTGCCACCCGATCTGTCACAGCAAGCGACGACAACACAAACATGAGCGACAACAGAACCGGCAATGCTCCGACGTCGCCCAGATATGGGATGAACTCATCGGCGGCTTCACTCGACCGTACTTCGGTGTCAGAGCGAGGACCGCGGTCCGAGTGAGGCGACGAACAGTTAGGAACCTCGCGCGGCGGAGCCAGGCCGAATCGATCGGAGATGTAGAGCGGAACATCCTGGGCAAAGAGCAACGGATCGATCTGCGGCATCATCCGCTTGACCGCCTCGGGATCGATCTGCGGCATCATCCGCTTGACCGCCTCGGGATCGATCTGCGGCATCATCCGCTTGACCGCCTCGGGATCGATCTGCGGCATCATCCGCTTGACCGCCTCGGGATCGATCTGCGGCATCATCCGCTTGAGGTGGTACTGACAGAAGGGCTCAGCGGTTAGTTCGGCGAACGTCACAACAGCCACAGTAGCCTGGAGCCGAAGCCTTTTTGCGGAGCCTTCGCGGAAACGTGGGGAGCGGGGTGGTTGAGGGTCCCTGAGCAGGGGTCGAGGCCCTGCTGGAATCGGTGATTACGAGATCAACGATCCAGGAGGGCCCCGATGGCTTGCGATGTTATGGCAGTTCGGCTGCACTTGCCGCAGATCCGTGTGCTGGAGGTGCTCGAGGACGCGCCGGGAGCGCTCAGGGTGAGCGTCGAGTCGACGTTTAGGAGGCTGCGCTGCCCTCAGTGCGGGTTCCGCTGCCACAGGGTGCATGACCGCCGCGACAAGAAGGTCCGCGACCTGGAGGTGTCGGGGCGGCGCACCGTGTTGGTGTGGTCGCGGCGCAGGATGGTGTGCGACAACTGCGACAGCCGCTTCTTGGAGGACCATCCGGCGTTCGAGGGCGCGCTGACGGGGCGGCTGGCGCGGCGGCTGGTCGCTGACGCGAAGGTGATGACGTTCAACGCGGTGGCGCGACGCCACGGTGTGCACTGGCACGCGGTGCGCGCCCTGGTGGACGTCTGGTCGGCTCTGGTGGCTGAGCGGCGCCGCAGCCGCCGCTGCTCGGTGCTGCTGGTCGATGAGACCTCGATGCGCAAGCGGCACCGCTACGTGACCGTGATCGTCAACGGCGACACCGGGCGGACCCTGGCGATGGTCGAGCACCGCAGTTCCGCTGCGCTGTCAGCGTTTTTGATGCAGCAGGGCCACAGATGGTGCAAGGGCGTCAAGGTGGTGGTCAGCGACGGATCGCGCGCCTACAAGGCGGCCATCGACGCCCACTTGGGCCACGCTCGCCATGTGCTGGACCGGTTCCATGTCATCAGATGGTTCGCGGCCGCTCTCACCCAGGTGCGCCGCGACGTCCAGCGCCGAGAGCCCAAAGGCGTCAAGCCCGCCTTCGATCCCGACGTGTTCAAGGCCCGGTTCGCGCTGCTGCGCAGAGGCGACACCCTCACCGACGCCGACCGCGCCCGCCTCGACAAGCTGTTCGACGCCCACCCCCGCCTCAGAGCCGGCTGGCAGGCCCTCCAGGAGCTCCACGGCCTCTACACCGCCGACGACTATGACGGCGCCCTGGAAGCCCTCGGGCGGTTCTGCGACCTCTACGAGACCGGCGAGCTGCCCGAGTACCACAACACCGTCGACACGTTCATCGCATGGTCAGACGAGATCCTCAACTGGCACCACACCGACCGGGCCTCCAACGGCAGAATCGAGGGCACCAACAACCTGCTCCAAGTCCTGCGACGCACCGCCCACGGCTTCACCAACCCACGCAACTTCGAAGCCCGCGGCATCCTCGTGACATAATGACCCAACCGGTGCCAGCAACCCTCAATCCCACTGTGAGTATGGCGGGCGCGTCCCGGCAGGGGTGCCAAGCTGGTGTCGGCGGCGGCGTCGTGACCCACAATCCCACTGACCTGTGTGTCCTCTAAACGAGATGTCCGATGTTGCCGCCGGCGCCGGTTCGGCGTCCTGGTGCAGACCTGATTAGAAGCCTGTCCGCCCTGGTGGTGTGACTCATCACAGTGTTGTCGTATCAGGCCCCTTCCGGTGCGCACACGACACTGACAAAGGAGACGCATCGTGTTGGCAGACATCGTGGATCATGTGATCGGCATCGACCCGGATCGAGATCGGATAACGGCGTCGCTGGTGGAGGCGTCCACGGGCGGCGAGCTGGCGACCGAGGCGTTCGAGACGACCCGCGGGGGCTACCAGCGGCTCGTGGCGTGGGCGGACCGCCACACGTCGCGCGAGTCGAGGGCCTGGGCCGTGGAGGGCTCGGGCAGCTACGGGTCCGGAGCGTGCGCGCACCTCGGCGCGGCCCGCGAGCAGGTGATCGAGTTCAGCCACCCCCGCACCGCGGCGACCAGCGACGGCGCCAAGACCGACGCCCTCGACGCCCGCCGGGCGGCGCGGGAGGTTCTCGGACGCCCAGACCTCGCCGTCCCACGCGCCCGGGGCCGCCGCGAGGCGCTGCGAGCGCTGGAATCCACCCGCCGAGGCGCCCAGACGGCGCGCACCGCGGCGATCAACGAACTCAAAGCCCTCATCATCAGCGCGCCTGTTGACCTGCGCGACCAACTCCGCGGCCTCACCACCGCCGCCCAGGTCGCCAAATGCGCCGCGTTGCGCCTGCCGGCGGCTCCCCTCGACGAGCTCACAGCCACCAAACAGGCCCTACGCAGCCTCGCGCGGCGGATCAAGACCCTCACCGCCGAAGCCGCCGAGTTGCAAACGAGCATCCGCGGGCTCGTCGAAGCCGTCGCCCCCCACCTGCTCGACCAGCCCGGCGTCGGACCCATCACCGCCGCGCAGATCTACATCGCCTGGTCACACCCCGGCCGCTGGCGCAACGAAGCAGCCTTCGCCCGCCTCGCCGGCGTCGCCCCACTCGAAGCGTCCTCGGGGCAAAACACCCGCCACCGCCTCAACCGCCGCGGCGACCGCCAACTCAACCGCGCCCTGCACACCATCGCCGTCACCCGCAGCCGCTACTGCCCCCACACCCAGGCCTACATCGCCAAACGAACCGCCGAAGGCAAAACCCCCCGAGAAGCCCAACGCTGCCTCAAACGCTACATCGCCCGCCAGATCTACCGCCTCCTCCAACACCCCAAAATCAACACTTGACAAACATAGAAGCATCGAATACGCGAAGGGCCTTTTTGCGCGCACTCTGGCGTACCGACGTGGCACACCCTGGCAGAGCCAACCGAAGCGGCAGGCGGTTCACGAGCCAACCCAGCCAACGACCTACCAGACGCTACGACCCCAACGCCACACCGACCGGTCCCCACATACAAGTCGGCGGTTCAGATCACGGATGTTGCTGCGGGGCGACGGCGGTTATAGTGACCTTGCTGCTTGCGACAGGGGTCGGGCGCGACAGGAGTTCTGAGTTGGACCACCAGGATGCTCTACAGCCAGTCTCCACGGCGGGAAGTCGCCGCTGGTTCGACAAGGGTCCGATGGAAGCCTCGTCGGTGGCCGCCACGCAGACGCAATGCAGCTCGACGAGTTGCTGTAGTGGGCCGGGGGGTTGTCGGGCTCCGAGGCTGGACGGAGTTCTTGTCGGGCAGCGCGCCGACATCGAGCCAGTTGACTCGGCCACGCGCAAGCGCGCCGCCGCCGCATAAGCCTCCGCGTGGACGAACGCTCACCAGCGCAATTCGCTGGCGGTCTAGAGCCGGACGCCGGTGAGCGATCGTGCCCGTCGCCCTCTCCGGCAGCGGAAACTTCGGACGCATGCCTCGCAGTTCTGGCCGACCCGGCGATCGTCGTGGAGTGGTGGAACTTCCCACCGTTCAATGACGAGCCAAAATACTGGCACCTGTGCGCCCAACTCGCGCGTCCTGATGTCAGCACCGCCGCGGACGCGACAAGCGACACCGGATCCGTGGCGGGCGCGTCCTCTCTGTCGTTCGGGGTCGCGCGGACCAGGCTCGCCGGAGAATGCGTCGAGCGCTTCGCTCTACGGCCTCTCACAGATGAGGAGCAGGCGCCTGCCTTGACCTTTGGTGCCGCTGGGCGGCGGGGCGAGGCGCTGCGCAGACAAGAAGTGGTTTGCGGAGCCGGGCTTTGTCCATCGGAATCGGCTGTGGTGCGCTGGGTCGAAGGCATCGACATCCGGACTCGCGAGCCACTCGCGGTACCGGCACAACTCGTATGTGTGCCCCATATCTTTGATGAGGAGGAGAGCGTCTTGCGGGCCCCGATTTCGACGGGCGCAGCCGCCCACACTGATCTAGATGCCGCACTGCTCAAGGGTCTGCTCGAATGCATAGAGCGTGACGCATTCATGTATGCGTGGCTAAGGCAGAGCAACTTGGTGGAATTCAACCCCGAGTTGCTGTTGACGGCCGAAGACGAAGCGATGCGTCGCCGTATTGATGCTTGCCGGAGGTACCGACTGCAGCCGCGTTGGTTCCTGCTGCCGACGGATATTGAGGATGTGGACGTCATCATGTGTGTCATCTCGGACGCCACAGGCGTTGGACCGGAGGTGAGCATCGGAGCAAAGGCGAGCTTCTCCCTGATGGACTCATCGGTGGGAGCGCTAGGAGACTGTTGAGCAATGCCGATTTCGGCCAACCCACAAGCCTCTGACCTGGGGTTTTGTGACCACGAAACTGGCAATTTGGGACTTGCTCAACAGTCTCCTAGACGAGGCCCACCAGATCCGGTGTTGGATGCGGCGTTTGCAGGCGACGGACACGGGGAGGCCGATGCGGCCCATTAACGGACTCCATGATCAAGCGCTGCATTGGCTTCAGCCCGAGCCCGCCATGGAACTGCTGGCGTGGCTGGATCGGTCAACGCGCCCAGACCTGGTGCGAGGGCTAGCATCCGACGCGAGCCTTTCAGATGTCTGCGCATCAGTGGCGTCTGTGGCTGGCACCGTAGCCGCTGTCGACCTAACGGCCCGCCTGCCGCGGGACGTCCCACGATGCGGATGGCACGCCGTAAGGGTGGTTTGCCCGGGTCTACAGCCCATGGGCCTTACCGACTCGCTTATGGACGGCAAGCTCTACCGGTGGTTGCGACTGAGGGCAGCATAGACGCTGTGGGCTGAGTCCCAGTCGTGGAGCTTGCGGGGCATGGTGTTGAGCAGGTCCTCGATGATGGCGAGGCGCACGGTGCCCACGTTGAGGTCGGTGCTTTTGGGCAGCCAGCGTCTCAGCAGTCCGATGCTTCTATGTTTGTCAAGTGGTGGTTGGTGGGTGCTGTAGGAGTCGGTAGAGCTGGCGGGCGATGTAGCGTTTGAGGCAGCGTCGGGCTTCTCGTGTGGTTTTGCCCTCGCTGATTCTTTTGGCGATGTAGGCTTGGGTGTGGGGGCAGTGTCGGCTGCGGGTGATGGCGATGGTGTGCAGTGCCCGGTTGAGGTTGCGGTCGCCGCGGCGGTTGAGGCGGTGGCGTGTTGTCTGCCCGGAGGAGGCTTCGAGGGGCGCGACCCCGCCGAGGCGGGCGAACGCGGCCTCGTTGCGGCATCGCCCGTGGTGGGACCAGGCGATGTAGATCTGGGCGGCGGTGATGGGGCCGACGCCGGGCTGGTCGAGCAGTTGGGGGGCGGCGGCGCTGATGAGCGGGCGGATCGCCGCTTCGAGTTGGTCGGTCTCCTCGGTGAGTGTCTTGATCCGCCGGGCGATCGACCTCAGGGCCTGTTTGGTGGCGGCGAGCTCCTCGTCGGGGGACTGTGGAGGTCTGAGGGCGCTGCACTTGGCGACTAGGGCTGCTGTGGTGAGGCCCCGGAGCTGGTCGCGCAGATCGACGGGAGCGGTGACGAGCAGGGCCTTGAGCTCGCAGATGGCTGCGACCCTCGCCCTTTGGGCACCCCGGCGGGTGGTGTCGAGCACTCGCAGCGCCTCGCGCCGGCCTCGGGCGCGCGGGATGCACGGCTCGCGCTGGCCCAGCACCTCGCGCGCGGCGCGGCGGGCGTCGAGGGCGTCGGTCTTGGCGCCGTCGCGGGTCGCCGCTGAGCGCGGGTGGCCGAACTCGACGACCCGCTCGCCGGCATCGTTGAGGTGGCCGGCCAGGCCCGCCCCGTATCCTCCGGCTCCCTCGATCGCCCAGGTCCGCTGCTCCGTCGAGGTGTGCCGGTCTGCCCACTCGAGGAGCTGGACATAGCCGCCGCGGCTGGCCGTGAACGCCGCCGCGGCCACCTCCGCGGTGGTGGAGGCCTCCACCACCGAGGCAGTGACGCTGTCGCGGTCGGGATCGACGCCGATCACATGTGCTGGTGCATCTGCTGGCATGGTTGTTCTCCTATGTTGCTGTGAGATGACATGCGCCGGAGGGGAACCGCCACGACAGAACTGTGATGGGTCACGCCACACGGGCGGACAGGCTTCTGATCAGGTCGCCAACGAAACACCGGGCCGGCACCGGCGGCGGCATGCGGACAGATCGGCCTCAGGACACGAGAACGGTCAGTTGGTCTGTGGGTCACGACACCGCCGCCGGGACCAGTCTGGCGCCCTCTCCAGCGCACACCCCCGATACTCACAGTTGGTCTGCTCGTTGGTGGGGCGCTGCCACGGCGAGTGCGGGTCACAGAAGTAGACGTCGATGCCCAGGGTGGCCTCGATGTCGGGCCGGCGGGCCATCTCGCGGCCTTGGTCCCAGGTCAGCGTCTTGACCAGGTGCCGCGGCTGGCGGGCCGGCGCCGCTGTGACCGCGGCGGCGGTGTTGTGGGCGTCGTAGCCGTGGGGCAGCGCGACGGTGAGGGTCTGGCGGCTGGTGCGCTCCACGAGCGTCGCGACCGCGCTGCGGTTGGCCTTGCCGATGATCAGATCGCCCTCCCAGTGGCCGGGCTGGCGGCGGTCCTCGACGCTGGCCGGGCGCTGCGAGATCGCCTTGAAATCGCCCAGCGGGCTGGGCTTTCGCGCGTGGCGGCGGTTGGGCCTGCGCTTCCGGCAGCGCCGCGGCAGCAGCCTCCAGGAGCCCTCGGGCAGGCCCCGGGCGCCGCTGTGGTCATAGCAGGCGGCGTAGACCGTCTCCGCGCAGATGCCGTGGCCCTCTGAGCGCAGCTGCGCTGAGATCGCGTGCGGCGACATCCTGTCGGCGAGCAGCCCGCCGACAGCCGCGGCCAACACGGGATCGCCCGCCAGCTTGGGCGTCTTGGGCCGGCGAGCCCGCAGACCCGCAGCCGCCTGCGCGGCCCCGGCGTCATAGCCGCCGCGCCCGCCGCCGCGCTTGAGCTCGCGATGGACCGTCGAGCGGTGCCTGCCCAAGCGCCGGGCCATCTCATCGACGTCGACGCCCGCCCTCGCCATCTCATCGACGCGCACGCGTTCCTCTGAGCTGAGGCGCTGTGCCATACTGTGAACCTCCACCGGATCGGATGCTGACTTGGACAACCGGCCATCATGGCCGATCTGTCGCATCCACCGGTGGAGGTCACCCACCTTCCACGAACCAGGCCTGCGCCCGTAGACACGGGCCGACACACAGCGTCACAGTTGCATCGTGAGCAGCCCCGCCGTCCGTGCAGGGGGTGAGGTGGCTGTGTCAGACCCAACGGACAGTTCTGCGCTGCTCCTGACCTCAACCTACGCCCCAGCCGCTGGTGAAGGACTACACCTCTCCCCGGTGAAACCCTTACGGAAGGTGCTGGATGCGGGAGGTCAGAGTAGGTTGCGAACACGCCATAGTGGCGCGAAGCCCAGCCCGGGCCCGCCAGCGGCGGGGGGCGTCCCGTGGAGTGGAGTGGTGGGCTTTGGGGTTGAGCCTCGGTGTCAGTTGCCGGGCGTGAGCTCGGCTGTGGCGATGGTATCGCGCTCGGGGCAGAGGGTGGCCATGGAGTGCTCTGAGAGGTAGCGGCGCTCGGTGGCCTGCCATTCGTCGTGGAGGTCCGCGAGGATCGCTCCGACGAGGCGGATGGCGGATGCTTGGTTGGGGAAGATCCCCACGACGCGTGATCGGCGTTTGATCTCTTTGTTGATGCGTTCGAGGGGGTTGGTGGACCAGATCTTCTGCCAGTGCGCCCGAGGGAACGCGGCGAAGGCCAGCACCTCGGGCTTGGCGTCGGCCATCAGTGCTGCGACTTTGGGGAATCGGGCGCCGAGCTGGGCGGCGACTTCGTCCCAGGCGGCGTCGACGGCGTCGGCGTCGGGCTGCGCGAAGATCGTGCGGAACACTGCGGCGGCCATGTGCTAGTGGGTGCGGGGCACCAGAGCGAGCAGGTTGCGGATGAAGTGCACCCTGCAGCGCTGGCGCCCGGCGCCCTGGATGGTGCGGTCCGCGGCGGCGCCGAGCCCGGCGTGGGCGTCGGCTATCACCAGGCGCACCCCGGTGAGCCCGCGGGCTCGCAGCGAGCCCAAGAAGTGCTGCCAGAACCCCTCGCTCTCGCTGTCGCCGATGTCGCATCCCAGGATCTCGCGGTTGCCGTCTGCGGTGACGCCGGTGGCCACGACCATCGCCATCGAGGCGACCTGGCTGACGCTGTTGCGCACCTTGAGATAGGTCGCGTCCACATAGACGTAGGGGAACTCGACGTGATCGAGGCGCCGGCCCCGGAACGCCTCCACCATCTCGTCGAGCCCCGCGCAGATGCGCGACACCTCCGACTTCGATATCCCGGACTCCGCGCCCAGCGCGGCCACCAGATCGTCTACCGATCGGGTGGACACCCCGGCCACGTAGGCCTCCATGATGACCGCGTGCAGGGCCCGGTCGATGCGCCGGCGAGGCTCGAGCACCGACGGCAACAACGAGCCCTTGCGCAGCTTGGGGATCCTCAACTCGACGTCTCCGGCCTGGGTGGCCAACAGCCGCGGCCTGTGCCCGTTGCGCTCATTCACACGAGCGTCGCTGCGCTCATAGCGCCCGGCGCCGATCGCCTCGGTGGCCTCGGCCTCGATCAGCTCCTGGAGCACCAAGCGCACCGCGCCGCGCACCAGCTCCGCGCCGCCACCGGCGCGAAACGTCTCCCACAGCTGCGCTGTGTCAGTATCAGAAAGGGTCATCGGTGTGTCCTCCTCGATGAGTGGGTGGTTTCTTCTCACCGAGGATCACGCCGATGACCCCCCTAGTGGTGGACCCCAGCGGCTACCTCAAACCCCACCACTCGGTGGGACACTGCCAAGTCCCCCGCCGCCTACGCTGACCACTGGACACACCAACACCAACCAACACACCCACATCACCTGGACTCACAACCGGGTCCCCCTCAGCTCGGCTGCGCGCCCAGCGCCCCAACGACGTGTGGGCCCTGGACTTCCAGTTCGACGAGACCGCCGATCTGCGCCGCGTCAAGCTTCTCAACATTGTCGACGAGTTCACCAGAGAGGCCCTCACCATCCACGCCGCGCGCCGCATCGGCGCCGACGGCGTCGTCGCCGCCGTCGAGCAGCTCGTGCACCAGCGAGGGGCTCCAGCGCACCTGCGTATGGACAACGGCCCCGAGCTCGTCTCGGCCGCGCTGCGGGACTGGTGCCGCATCTGGGGCACCCACACCGCCTACATCGAGCCCGGCTCGCCCTGGGAGAACCCCTACATCGAGTCCTTCAACGGACGCCTCCGAGACGAATGCCTCAACACAGAAGACTTCGCTGACCTCCTCGAAGCCCAAGTCGTGCTCGAGGACTGGAGAACCGAATACAACGCCTACCGGCCACACCAATCCCTCGGAGGGCTCACCCCCGCCGCCTACGCTGACCACTGGACACACCCATAGCACCCGGACTCACAACCGGGTCCCCCTCATCATGACATCCCCACTTGACCCGATCACCCGCATAACTACAACAGCACCAGACTGCACGCCGGCATCGGATACGTCACCCCCAACGACGAGCACACCGGACAAGGCGACGCCATCCGCCAAGCGCGCACCGAGGGCCTACGGCGAGCCCACCAACAGCGCCTCGACTACCATCGCCGAAACCACCACAACAACAACCCCCAGGAACCAGCATGAGTTGGTTCAATTCTCAGCCGAGTTCCGCGTTTTTCTCAGAAACAGGTCACTGGACCTAGCCGCTGCGTTACGGGAGCCGAGACGGCGACCGCCGATTGCCTGGGACTCTCACAACACAGACGTGTCGCTCGGTGCCGCCAGGATCGGCAGGCGAAAGAACGTCCACCCATACGTTGTCTCTCATGTGAGGCGCGAGGGGCTCCGCCGTGAGATCGAGAACGACGAGCATGCCAACGGCGATGTCGGTTACCTGATACGCGCCGGCCTGCCGCAGGTATGCCGCGAGGCCAGTCCGACTCGCATCCTGTTCCTCTCGCTTCAGTTCGACGACAAACCTAAAGCCCTCGAAGGTGAACATGAGGTCGATTCGACCACCACCTACGTGCTGGGACTCGATCGTGTAGCCATAGAGGTCTGTCGCGCACAGCCAGTCGATGAGATGTCGCTGGAGATCACCCTCGAGAGCATTCGTGTCGAACAAGTACCGCGTGGGGCTGCGTTGTCCGCCTTCCTGCGCGTCGAGGCAGCGGGCCAGAAATCGGATGATCGAGATGACGACCGGCTGAACCTGTTCCCGCACAGGGCCGGTGTAGTCAGGGCAGGCTCGCAGTTGCTCATTCACACCTTCAATTATCTGATTCACTACGGGATGGACGCGCGACCGCGTTGCGGCCTCCCGGTCTTGAAGGCGCCGCTCAACCAAGTCGAGCGCCGAGCTTGCCGGAATGTCCTCGGGGTCGCCGCCGATGAGTTCGGCTACCGCCGGGAATGCCCCGGCGGCCGACTTTTTGGGGGCACCACCCGCCCAGTCCGCTGTCGCACGAACTGCGCAAACTCCTCGGCGTGTGGATCGTCGGATTCCTGTAGCCACATGTCGACGAATGCGATGCGTCGCGCGTCCTCGATGAAAGGTGCGATGACGGTTGGCGCAACAAGCTCTGGGAATGCTGGGGCGGTCGCTTCATCGGTAGCTCGGCGTGGGCGAAGGCTGTTGGCGACGCGATACACATCGGCTAGCGCGCCAATCGCGACCGCTGGCTCATACCAGGACGGCCCAGCAGGACCAGCTTCCACGGCCGCGTGCATCGTCCGAACGAGTTCAATCCACGCTGTCTCTGTTTCGTACCGTGGTCGAACCCACATCGGCTGCTCAGCCAGGCCCAACCCATGGAGCAGGTATTCTTGGAGCGCCGCCCGTGCCCCCTCGTAGTCGGCCGCGAGCATGTCTACGGTCGCGTCAGACGCCCAAGCCGTCACGAAACGAACGGCGTGGCCGTACATCACGGCGTCTGGCCGCTGCTCACCGGTGTTGGCTGCGTTGTCGAAGCACTCCAGTGTGGTACGCAGCCCGGCCATGCAGGCTTCGCGGTCGGCGATCTCCAACGCGTCGATCAGCCGGCTTTGCCCAAGAGCGAACCACGCATCCGCGTCGCCGTCGCTCTCCACGAGTCGCGATATGCACTGGCGCGCGTTGTCGTCGCGCCAATGGTCGTAGGCCAAACCTGCTACCTGAGCTGCGGCAACGGCAAACGGCATCGGTTCTGGACCGCGCGCGACAGTGGTTAGAACATCAACAAGTGCCGGTCGAGCCTCCTCAGTGATCACCGCGAGGTGCGCCAGCCAGCGGAGTGCGATGGCGGCAACGGACGCAGACTCCACGTCGGAGCGATCAGCAATCCGAGTCCGGAGGGCGTCCTTGACGTCGATGCTGATCGAGAGGGCAGGTGCGACCGGGACGACGGCGACACATGTGTCGCCGAGAGCGAGACCTCCCAGGCCCTCTCCAATCGCCTCCGTGACAAGGGCGGTCGCCGCCGACCGCTCCGGCTCTCGAAGCTGCGCCCAGTCCGCAATGATGGCGTGAGCGACGTACGGGAACAGCGGAGAGGTCGTCACCTCGGTGGTGAGTTGATCCATGCCTCCAAGCGCTTCGACTGTGATGTCTTCGCCTCGGGCTATGAGATCAGCAACTACATCGTCGAGCATCACGGATCGGCGCCCATCACCAGAGATACCCATCGCCTGTGACAGTCACCTGTTGGTCAGGTGGCACGTGTGTCAGGATCTCCCGGCGCGCTGACGCCACAATGGTCTGAATCCCAAGCTCAGAGGTGACGGACTCGAGTTCGCGCATGAACTCAGCCAAGTTGCCAGGCTCGGTTTCCTCGGCTCCGATCGAGTCGATGAGCAGGAGCCCCGGGTGACGTCCAATGCCGAAGTTGTGGGCAACTCGAAGCAGAGCAACGACCACTGCGATCCTTAGGCGGAGCTTTTCGCCTGGCGTCTGATGACGGAATGACGTCTTGGTGCCTCCCTTCACCAGTCGAAGCTGTGCCGCCATGTTGAGCTCTGCTGCCTCGAGCGTTGCGAATCCGAATCGGCGGGCCAGCTCAAGAATCGCCGCGTTCACTTCGTCCACGACCTCGCTGAAGCCGTCGTGGCGACGATCCTTCGCCTCGTCCAATGCTGCTTGCAAGACTTCCACCCGGGCGGCATCTTCTGGCTGCGCCTCAGGCTGGTCGGGAACGTCGTCAGCCAGGTTCTCGAACTCAGCAATCACCGCGGCCAGCGCTGCCGCCTCGGTCTCGAGAGCCCGGCGCTCCTCAACTCGGGTGGCTTGCTGGGAGTAAGTCGCGACGAGCGCTGCGGCCGCCGCGACACGCTCCGTGAGGTCGCTCGCCTCCCCCGCCAGCCTGGCCGCTCGTTCTTCTTCGCCCGTGGCCACCGCCTCAAGATCGGCGACAAGCTTCTGCAAGTCGTGGACGCTCTTGATCTCGTCCGCCTCTTCGTGGTCGATGGGTGACTCGTCGATCTCGATATCGAGGTCAAGATCGAGCTCTCGGTCGCAGACGGCGCATGAATGGGTCAGCTGCTCGGCCTGCTTTCGATCAGGGCCGATATCGGTCGAGCATCGAGGGCATCTTGATGGATCCAAGCCGTGAAACAGGCGCCGCGCCAGTGCCGCTTCGGAATGATCCGTGAGCCGCTTTCGACCATGTGTGGCTCGCCGACGAGCGGCTCGCGCGTTACGGTCGGCCTCGCGCTGGCTGTTTGCCACGCTCCCGGCATCTGCGATCAGCGCGACCCAGTTGGACCTTGCCTCCGCAATGTCTTCGTCCGAAGGCAGCCCACGCGGAAGTGCGGCCATCTTGATCTTGATGGTGTCAAGCTCCGCCTTTCTGGCGTTGATCGTGCTTGTCGCAACCTTCTGGATCGTGTCTTGCTCGGCCTTTACGCCTGCCGCCTGTGCCTGAGCCTCTCTCAGCGCAGCCTGACAAGCTGAGTAGGTCCGCGCCCAACGGATCCCGACGAACAGCTGCACGAGCCGTTGAGCCACTCCGGAGCCCGGCATGTCCCCAATCACTGCGCCTTCGGCTTCGCGGGGCAGGTACAGCACCGTCGAGTACGACGGCCACCGGTGCGTCGCCGTACCCTGACCATCGACCCACAGCGTGAACGCTTCGAAGCCAAGGCGTTCCATCATGAACTGCGACATCGTGTCCGCGAAGGCCGCGTCGCTCGCGAACGGCCGAATGTCGCTGCCACAGGTCAGAGTGCCCGTAGGTATGCCGTCGGCGAGCTCGAACGCAACCATGAAGGCCTCATCATCGACGGTTCCCTCGAGCGTGACGCTGTCCAGCCAGTTCCTCACGTCATTCTGCAGTCGCTTCGGTTGGCCCCGAAGGCACCACATAATGATCTCAAGCAGACTGGTCTTGCCGGCGTCGTTCCGTTCGCTCGATATCGCCCAGAGGCCGCTGGTGAACTCGCAGTCGAAGTCGATCTCATCGCTGAGCAACCCCGCCTTCTGACCAGTGAAGGCAAGACGGGTCACCCGAAGACGATGTGGCGAACCGGAGCTGTCCGATGTGGGCACTCGCGCTTCGGAGAGGATTCGAGTCACGTCCGACACGGACTGCTCACATCGGGCCGCGACGGCGTCCGGGAACGAGAGTTCCGTCATGCGTTGGCCCGCAATTCGACGAGCTTGGCGCGGACTACGCCCGCGACCGGTGCGATGTGATCGCCGAGCGCAGTTTCGGCGTACTGCGACAGCTCGTACTGTCGGTTCTTGGCCGCGTAGCCAGACAACGGCCCACCCACCTTCGCAACCAGCTCAGCGCGGTCGCTGTACCACCGCAGCTCAGGATGGTCGCCAATGATCTGCGCTGCCGCTTTACGGCCGGCGAGAAGCAGGTAGAAATCTGTGCGCTTGACATCTCCGGGCGCGCCTGATCGGTGGCAGCGGGCCAGCCCAGCAGCCGCGAGGTAGGAGAATGAGTCGTCGATCGGCTCGTACGCGCCGAACCTGTGCCGCAACATCGGGAACCGATGCAGCTCTGGCTCATCCCCCTCAAGCAGCTCCTCAGCAGTGTCAATCCATCCACCATCAAGCTTGGCCGACTCCACGCAGGCGAGGATTTCGTAGGCCAGGTAGTCCGGGTTCCGCATCCAGAAGTGCAGCGCCTGGAGCTTGCGCTCCGCCGCGATTACCGCAACGGCGCCATCCCGCTCAGCCCGGCTACCCGGCGCGGGAGCGACTCCAGCGCGGTCGAGGAGGAACAGCATGCGCAAGGCGCCCTGCAGCGCCTCTACGTCCATCGGCCTGCGGTTGGTAGACCACGTCTCACCGCTTCTCCCTTGCTACTCGAGTCAACGATAGCCGTGGCGGGTCCCCCGACCCTGCGACGGGTGCGCCTGCCAGCCCCATTCTCGGCCGCCCTCGCCAAAGCCGTCCTTGAGGACTGGCGCCACGAATACAACCACTACCAGCCCCACGAATCCCTCGCCGGGCTCACCCCCGCCGCCTACGCTGCCCACTATCAACACCCATAGCACCTTGATGGGTCCCCCTCATCAGCATGGGCTTTACGGCAGTGTTCACGCAGGTCAGAGCCCGCTCGTTGTCGTTGGGGCACCCCCGACATCAAAGTCGGGCCAACACAACGACGGGTGGACGGTCACCTATTTGCGCGCGCTTCAAGGGGAAGCTCTCAGGGGACGTCGGGTGGCCGTGGGGCCCGGGCGGTCACCTCAGGTCTTTGGGCGTCGTGGCGTGACGGCGTTCAAGTGGTGGCTCAGGCGAGGGCGAGCCAGCAGACGAGGTGTATGTCGTCGGGTGTGATCTCCGGCAGGGGTTCGGGTGGGGTGTAGGGCTCGAGGCCGAGGTCTCGGATGACGGCGAGGATGCGTTCTGCTTGTTCGGCGGGTTCGGTGCTGCTGTGCATGGCGGCTCGGAGGGCACGTACTGTGCGTTCAGGGTATGGGGCGCTGAGGGTGTCGATGGCTTGGTCGATTGCTTGTTGGGTCAATCGGTCGGGGGCGTGCTCGCGCACGATGTCGGCGGCTTTAGCCAGCGCGGGCGGCAGCCGCGGCTCGAGGTTGGCTTTGTCGGCTAGGTGGTTCCATTTCTCGAGCACGTCGGCGGCGGCTATGGGCCATGCGTCGAACAGGCGCTGGTGGGTGTCGTCGCGGAGCAGCCGGGGCGTGTCGAATCCCTTGGGTGGGTGGGCGCGGTCGAGGCAGGCGAGGGTGTCGGACACGACTTGGGGGTTGGCGGGGTCGGTGAGTCCGACGTAGCGGAATACTGGCTGGGGCCAGTCGCCTACCCGTATGCAGAACACATAGCCCGATCCGTCATCGGGAGCTGCGGCCATGCCTGAGCCTGATCCCCATGGGAGTTCCTTGATCTGTTCGGCTAGTTCGGGGTTTCCCATCGCTTGGCGCAACTGTTGGCGGTATTCCTCTCCGGAGAGGGCGCCGCGGGCGGTCCCGCCGCGCTCGAACAGAGATGCGTCTGAGTTGCGGAGCCGTTCGATCTCTTCGCGGGTCTGCGAGAAGTTGATGTCGCGTGTGGCTTGGTCGGGAAGGATCTTGCCGACTCCGACTGTGGCGGCTGCTTGGGCGATCTTGCGGCGTAGCCGTTGTTCGAGGTTCAACAGGTCATCTAGACGGGTGTCTGGGAAGATGCAGCGCAGATGGGCTTCGGTGTGGTGCGAGCCGATGCGGTCGATGCGGCCGTGGCGCTGCACCAAACGCATCGGATTCCAAGGTAAGTCATAGTTGATGATGTGGCGGCACTGTTGGAGGTTCACGCCTTCTGCGAGCACATCTGTTGCGACGAGGATGTCGTAGAGGTCGTCGTTGTTGCCTTCGGGGGCGTCTGTGGTGCGGGGGGCGAAGCCCCAGACTGCGGCTCGCTTGTCGCGGTCGGAGGCTGAACCCGCCAGGCGCGCGAGCCTGTGCCTGTAGGCCGATAGCCGTGGGTCGGCGTCTACGGCGTATTGCAGGTGTTCGTAGATCCAGTCGACGGTGTCGGCGTAATAGCTGAAGATCAGGACCTTGCGCCGGTCGCGTTCGTCGGTGTCGTCGAGGGCTTGGCTGCGGGCTTCCGCGGCGATTGCGGCGAGCTCGTCACAAAGCACTGTGAGGGTCGGGTCCGTCTCGCGGGTGACTGTGCGGGCGGCGGCGGCCCATCCGCGCAGCAGCGCGGCGTCGGAGGTTGCGTGGCGTTTGAGCCGCTCGGCGTTGAAGTCGGCGGCGTCTTCGAGCAGGCCGGTGTGCGCGTCGAGATAAGCGTTGACTTCGTCCATGTCGTCGGAGTCGGTGGCGACCCAGTCGGTTAGCGCTTCGCCGGTGGCGACCTTGCCCTCGTTGAGCAGCGACACGAACGCGTCGTGTGATGCGGCCATGCGCTCGCAGGTGGACGCGAACGCGTGGGGCGACGATTCGAAGCGTTTGAGCAGTTGTGATCGCATCAGACCGGCGAACTGCGCCTCGTAGGCGTCGGGATCGGCGTCGAGGCGGGACTGCGACGGGGCGTAGCGGGCCAACGTCAGCGTGCTTGGCTCGTCGGGGTCGGCGTTGGGGTCCAGGGCTGCGGCGATGCGGTCGAAGAAACCGGGCACCACGGCGTCTAGGTCGTAGATGACCTTGTGCACTCTGGGGGTGGGGAATGTGATCGGTTGGTCTTGTCCGTCGATGCGGACGGTGTCGTTGGCGTAGTACTTCTTCACGAAGGAGCGGGTGCGGCGGACGGCTACTGCGTCGAGCACGTCGAAGAGATGCTCGGGGGTCAAGTCGTCGGGGTTGAGCGCCATGGCCTGGCTGAACCGGTCCCTCATCGAGGGGATGCCAGCGTCTGCGAAGGCGGCGTCGTTGCGCAGGAAGTAGCCGAGCAGGTGGTAGAGGTCCCACAGGCTGTTGTTCACCGGGGTCGCTGTGAGCAGCACGAGTTTCTTGGGGGGCGACCCGGCGAGCAGGCGCCGCAGCGCGTCGGCTCGCTGGGTGGACGGGTTGCGCAGGTTGTGGGCCTCGTCGACTACCACTAGCGCGTAATCGTCGATACGGGTCGCTTCGAGTTTGGCCACTGTGCCGCGTTCGGGATTCAGGCGCATGTCGGCGGCGACGTCGTCGAAGGAGACGAGCTCCATTGGCAGGTTGTGGCGCGCTCTGAATGCTCGCCAGGGGCCGTCGCGCAGCGTCGCCGGGGTGATCACCAGCACCCTTTGCCGCCGGTCTAGGGCTGCTTCGCGGATCAGCTCGCCGGCTAGGAACGTCTTGCCGAGCCCGACTTCGTCGGCGATGAGCACGCCGTTGTGTGTCAGGAGGAGGTTGCGTGCCCGCCACAGGCCGTCGGTCTGGAACGATGTCAGGCGTATGTGTGGTTCGGTGGCCTCGGCTGCTTCTCGTTGGATCTCGGCGCCGTAGCGTTCCCACAACATCCGCAGGTAGATCAGCTGGGGCGGATGGTGCTCGAAGCGCGGCTCGAACAGCTCCGCCAAGGGGTAGGCGCTGGCCTTGTCCCACAGTTCGTCGAACCACTCCTGCACCTGGCGCACGGTGTGGGGCGAGTAGTTGCCGAGGTTCAGTTCGATGTTGGTGCTGAGCCCGGCCCTAGTCAGGTTCGATGACCCCGCGACCACACCGTGGGAGCGGTCTGCGGCCACGAACGCCTTGCCGTGCAGGAAGTGGTCCTCCAGTCGCCGCACCTGCACATTCCCCGAGCGCAGCCAGGCGACGAGGCGGCGGGCCGCGGTGTCGGTCTCCAATGAGAAGCCCAGATAGTCGCGTTCTTGTTTGAGGCTTCGTTCGTGTCCGTCGAGCGCCGCTCGCAGTCGAGTCCGCAGCGCGCCGCTGGGTCTAGCCGGCTCGTTGCCCAGCCGACGTGGTCGGTACTCGGCGGCTGAGGGTTCCGCTCCCAGCAGCAGCCGGGTCTCGCGTGCCGCGTCGAGCGAGTCCGCTATCAGCATGTACCCGCCGACGTTGAAGTAGGCGGTTGCTACGTCCATACGCGTCCCGCCGACGAGACCTTTCGCCGCGCCGGAGATGAACCCGTTCAGCGCGGACGCCACCGTTTGGTCCCCGCGGTTGAGAGCGAGTTCTGGCTTGCTGTCGGCGACCGCAGACGCCGCGTCCACCTCTGATGCCATCTGCCGCTCCCTTCTCAGCCGCTTGAGTCATCTATGGCGCGAAGCGCCGCGGGCTCTGACTCCGGGAGGTTCCGGAAGTGAGCCAGAACCTTGTCGCGATGGTTGGAGTAATCGGTGCCTGTGTGGAACGTCGCATAGATGACTTCCAAGTCATCTTCGTCGAGGCCGTAGAGGCGCGCGACGCAAGCGTCGAGTTCGCACACGAGATCCTCCCTGTCTTGAGAGGTCTTGACTGTGTCCACGTCCACACCGACCTGTGCGGCCCATGCGGCGTAGCGGGCATCGACGGCTGCAAGCCTGCCAGCTATCTCTACGACCCGTCCCGCTACGGGGTCGTCGTCGTAGTGAGGCGGGATGGGGAAATTGTCGAGCAGATAGAAGTTCAGGCTCATTTCAACGATTCGGCGGGCGTACCAGTCCAGGATCATCGACGACAGCACGCCCAACAGGTATGCCTCATCTCGTGCTGTCCCCTCGACGAACAGCAGATAGGGCGCTTTGTTGGTTAGTACCACCTCTCCGGGCACCAGCGCCGCGATGACTGTGTGGGTGTTCGTGTGGTTCGTGATGTCTCGGAAGGCGATGCGCGGGCTTCGGCACGGCAGCGTCGTGTCGTCGTCGATCAAATCCGCGTCGAGTCCGTGGAACGCCGAAGACTTGGTGGTGTGCTGGTTCTTTCGCTTCTCAAAGAGATGGCCGGTGAGCTTGTCGATGTCCGCGGAGCCGAAGTGCTTGCCGGTGTCGGGCTGCCAGAGGTTGAACGCGGCACCTGAGTAAACAAGCCAGCAGCCGCTGTCGGAGGTCATCGCCGACTCTCCAGCGTCGAGGATGACGAGGCGCTTGTCGTTGGTGGCGTCGATTTCACGGATCGGGCGGACTTTCCACGGTCGAGGATGACGAGGTGCTTGTCGTTGGTGGCGTTGATGTCGCCTTGGATCGGGCGGACTCTCCACGGTCGAGGACGAGGAGGTGCTTGTCGAATGAGGCGTGCAGTTCGGCGACCGGGATGGCTCTCCATCTGCGATAATGCAATATTGGGGAGTGTCCGTCCGTCCGTCCGTCCGTCCGTCCGTCCGTCCGTCCGTCCGACCGACCGACCGACCGACCGACCGACCGACCGACCGACCGACCGACCGACCGACCGTCCGACCGACCGTCCGTCCGTCCGACCGACCCATGGGCGTCTAGGCGGGGGCTTCGGCGGAGCTGCGCGAACACCTTGAAAGCGCCGGGGTGGTCGGGCAGCTGCGGGAAGCTCGCGTCGTCGCTCCAGGCCGCGAACTCTTCGACGGTCACGCGGGCGGGGCTGGTCCTGCGGTGGGCTTCGAATGAGGCACGGTCCCGGAACGGGCCGCCGTAGTTGATGCTGCGTTCGGCGTCGTCGGTGCGCCGCAGCCCCAGCAACGCCACAACGTATTGCTGGTGGACATCCTCGAAGACCCAGCCGCTGGCGTTGAGCAGGGTTACGACGCTGCTGAAGGTTCCCTCCTTGAGCACGGTCTTGCGCCACTGCTCTGGGCCTTTGCTCTGCAGCGCGCTGCGGGGGAGCACGATCCCGGCCGCGCCTTGCGGCCTGACGAGCTGCCAGTTGCGCCATGCGAACGCCTTATGGAAGTCGGTGCGGCCCGATCCCATCTTGGGGTAGGCCTTCCGCAGGATGCTGCGCATGCGTTCGGCTTGTTCGGCGTCACGCGCGTAGGCGGCTTCGAGGTCCGGGCGCGACCCGCGCAGTATGTCGATCTTTGCGGTCATCTCGTTGACATACTTGCCTCTGACCCCGGGCAGGTGCATGCCCCACCAGACATGTTCCTGCACCACGACCTGCTCCCAGGGAGGGTTGCCCAGCACGCAGTCGAAGCCGGGCCGGTCCCGCAGGAACACCTCGGGAAACGCCGCCGGGAAATGCACGGGGCTCATCTTGGCTACCGCACCCGCGGTCCGAGGGTCTGCTGCCGCCTTCGCGAAGGTGGCCTCTTCGAGCAGTTCGGGGAACTTGCACGCCCCGACGCGGTTGGCGGTGATGACATCGAAGATCGCTCGGGCGCCAGCGACGGCTCGCTGGGCTTCCCTGTGGGCGGCGCGGGCTTTGCTGATCTCTGCGGCGTCGGCGTCGGAGGTGCGCGCCAGACGGGCGAGTGCTTCCTGTGCGCCGGCGAGCAGGTCGCGGACCTGGCTTGCGAAGAGGCTGGCTTCGTCGGCGCCTAGTGCAGTCATCGCCTCGTCGAGGGTTCCGATGCCGGTGAGGCTGTCGCCGCACACGAGGTTGTGGTCGAGGAACGACAGCGGCAGCCCGGGCACGAAGGTGTGGGTCCACAACGCAAGGCGTGCGAGTTCGACGGCGACGGGGTTGAGGTCCGCGCCGTACACGCAGCGTCGCGCGACCTGCCTACGCAGCAACGCGCTCGATTCGATTTCCGCGATTGCGGCGAGATCCCCGAGCGCAGCGAGTGCAGCGTTGCGCAGTCTGTCCAGTTCGGCGGTGATCAGCGGTAGCGGGTTCAGTGCCAGCCAGCCCGACAGGCGCGCTTCGATGCGGTCCAGCGCCGCGACGAGGAAGTGGCCCGAGCCCATGGCGATGTCGGCGCAGCGGAAGTCGAAGAACGCCTCGGCCGCTGCGGCGTCGTCGCTCGCGGCACAGAGCGCGTCAAGTCGGTCGATGTGGTTGTCGAGAGCGGGTTCCAGCGCCGCGTCGAGCAGGTGTTCCACACAGAATGGCTTCGTGAAGTATGAGCCGGTGGCCTTGCGCTCCCCGGAGGCGCCCTCCAGATAGACCTCTCCGGCCCATACCTGGGTCTCGTCGCCTCGATCCGCCGGAACGTATTTCTTGACGCCGGCGAAGGTTCTTGTGGTCAGATCGTCGGTTGCGAGAGCGAGCCGGGATTCCAGCAGTCCCTCGTAGATGGTGCCGAACTCGCGCACAGACAGTGAGCGGAAGTCCACCGGCCCCATGCTGTCGGGGTCGTCATCGACGAGTAGCCACTGCAGCGCTGGGCCGAGTTCGTCGTCGTTGAGACGCAGGTCCGCCAGCGCGGCGCCGGCTTCGCTGACTGCGGCGTCCTCCGCGAACAGGCCACCGTTGTAGGCGGGCACTCCCCACACCGGCCGGCCCCGTCCGACGGCGGTCCAGAGGTCCTTGATCCTGTCCCACAGGTCGCTGGTGCCGCTGCTGTAGTTGGGTTGTGTCCCGGTTCTGAGATGTTCGGTCATCTCGATGGCGAGACGCTTGAGGGAACGGGCCTCATAGTGGCTGTTGGTGCGGTAGGGCAGCAGGTCCTTGTCTTCGGCGTAGGCGACGAACAGGAGTCGGAACAAGATGATCATTACCAGTTCATGGGCGGCGGTCAGGTCTTTGGGCGTCGGGTCGGGGCCGATCCGCTTAGCCACCGCGGCCGCAAGCGCTGGAACGGTGTCGAAGTACACGCGGTCACGCAGCCGCAGGGCCAGGCGTACAGCGAAGCGTGCGGACTCGGCGAGTATCTCATCCAACGCCCCATCGGGTTCGATGGCTTCCGCTGAGAACAGCAGGTGCAGGTAGCCGGCCTGGTCGGTGGGCAGCATCGCCAGGTTTGCCTCCACGAAGGTTTCGGCCCGCCCCTTTCGCCCAACGCCAGTGTCGGGCCGCGCCGCGTACAGCCGGATCTCCGATGAGCGCGTCAGCAGCACCCAGTCCACTTTGTGACGGTCCGCCGCGGCGAGCGCGTGAGAGACCGGGGACGCGCCGTCGAATCGCTGCGATCCGGCATCGAAGGGCTCGGTGGCATCGCAGAACACCGCGACTGCCCGCCCAGTGCCATTGACAGTCAGCAGGGAGGCGGTTGCCCCGGCTGGCTGGACGCCGAACCCTAGGCGCCGCACGAGCTTGGTTCCCTGTTCTGCAAGCAGCGGAACCGATCGGCGCACCGCAGCATCCCAGTCTGGTCGCTCAGGCACGCCGGTTGCGAGTTCATGTGTCGCGAGTAGCCCAACATTGCGTAGGCCGGGCAGCGTCGAGCCCAACTCCGGGAGAGCGGACGCCAAGAAACGGACCGCTGCGTGGTGGGTTGGCTCACCCAGCGCCAGCCGTGCAATGCGCTCCAAGTGACCGGGGTCAACGTCTCGCCACACCGGCGGCGCTTTCCCCGTCGGGCCGCAAAGGGAAACGGTCACACCTTCAGCCCCCGGATGCAGCACCGCCATCAGAACGGGACTTGCTCTCCCACCACGTCGCAGCGAGTGCGCCTTGCGCATCTCCACCGCCGCGGGGCTCGTCGTCGCCGTGGCAAGCACCACTTCCAGACCCGAACTGGCATCTTGGGCAAAGAACCCTTCGGGACTCAGACTCTTCGGGAACCCCTCAGGCGTAGACCATCGAACCCGGTCATGCTCGACCAGGAAGCGGTCAGCCAGGCTCTGTGGGGTGCTTCCGTCTGCGTTCTGGCCCAAGGCGCCGCCGATCTGTAGCCGACTGTCAAGGCCGGAAGCTACCAGAGCGTTCCGACGCTCCCGGAACCTCGGGCATCTACAAGGGAGGTGCTCACCTCCTTGGGTGCTGGTCGGAGCGCTCATGGTTGTATGCGAGCGCCCCCAACGTCTAGCAGGGCCATTTTGGGGAGCTCGGGCCGCATTTCGCGAGCAGTGATGAGTTGCCAGGGGGCCCCATTGGCATGAAGATCACGCCTCTTGGTCGGCTCGTGCCGTGCTTGCCGCCGCTGCGGCCGCGACTGCTGTGGCGGGGGCGCCGTGGATTCCATGACAGGCATCATGAATCTGGAGACATCAAGGCTGTGGGACATCCTCGGAAGCCGCTCCAAGGCCGCGATGGCGTACCGGCTGTGCCTGCTGGGCGACGCCGCGTCCGCCATCGAGGCGGTGATGATCGACCCGTTCGCCCCGCATCGGGCCGTCGTGCGTGAGATGCTGTCACCTGCGGTGCGCGTCACTGACGGGCTACACCCACACTTGCGCGATGCGACCACCGCCGTTACGACTCAGGCAGTCTCACGACGCTCCGTCAATCAGTTCCCTTAGGCTGCTGAACGCGCCGGCGCAGGCTGCGCGGAGCTCCCTCTCGGCGGTGCGGCCGTCGCTGTCGGGATCGTCGAGCGTCGCGGCGTATGCCCGCGAGGCCAAGCCCATGTGACGCAGCCCAGCCAGCATCCGGTCGGCTGCCGCGCCAGCCGCGGCAGTGGCCGGGTCGTGGCCGCAGTCGCGCAATGCCGCAGTCAACGCCGCTTCCGCTTCGGGCAGGTACTGCTCGATCCGCTCTGCCACGTCGAGGATTACAAGGGACGCCGACTCCAACAGTCGCACGCTCTCCAGAATCGGCGTGGACGGCTGCATCGCCTGTTCCAAGTCTCCCAGCGCCGACTCCAAAGCGGTCAACTCCGGCGGTTCCATCACCAACGACCACGGCAGCGGTTCCTGCGGGCCGGTGGCAGGATCGGATGCGCCCATCACGAAGATCGTAGCCAGCAGCCCCGTGCCGCCCCGCCAGGCCGCGCGACGCCAAGGGCGTCAGCCGGGAGCAGCTCTTTATTGCGTGCGCTTCTGGTGGGTCCGGCCTTGGCCGCGGCAGTGGATGTCTTGGTGCGGTCGTTGCGGTCCCGCGACGCTCACAACAGCCTGTGGGTGCCGGAAGCTGTGACGTGGATGGACGAAGAATCAGGATCGGCTGGCATCGTTGCAGGTCAACGCCACGACCGAGTTTTCGGCACCCACGTGTGTCCTGAAGGGAAGTGATGACGATGATGTAGAAGATCGTCGGCACGATCCGTGCTGTGCCAGTGATGGGGGTAGGTCCTCCGGGGTCGCCGTGCAGGCGGAGATTCCAAACCACCGCAGGCTGCGTCGGTCAAGAGCCGGGGTGGTGAGCGCTGCGGTTGACGTCTCGCTGTTAGCGGGGCAGGTGTGCGATGAGAAGACGAACATGTGTGAACCACTGCTGACGCATCGAAACGAAACAACGATGGCATCGAAACCGGGATCTGTGGGTGGTCCCGGGACAAAGGCCCGCTGCGGTGGGTCCTCAGTCGGGGAGCTGCCTGTATGTGGCCCCGGCGGTGCCCGGTGTATAGGTGGCGTGAGCTCATCGCAGGCGCTGGCATGGAACAGGAGAACCTGTCGCCCCGATAGAGACGGCCAGGGTTTTTGGCCGCGAGAGGGAGAACCGCAAGCAGCGAACACTGCGAGTGCGAGAGTACCGATGCGGGGCACAGGGGCGGACCGGCCCGTAGTAGCGGTGAGGGCCCTGTAATGGGGTCGGAGCGAAGGGGCCGGGCAGTTCACGGTCGTTTGGAGGTCAACCCTTCGGGGGAGGAGCCGACAGATCGACCGAGGCAGAAGAACGCCGGACTGTGGGAGCCGTATGACGGGAGACTGTCACGTACGGTTCTGAGAGAGCGGGAGGGGGAGGTTCCCTCCCGCTACTCACCACGGTTCGGTCGATGCCACGCGCCCGGCTTCGGCTGAACTACAAGTCGTAGCGGTTTGGCAAGTTGTTCGAGCAACTTGGGGGTGTCGCGCCTGGTGCATGCTGCTGTGCGGCGAAGCGGCGGAGCAGCGCTAGCTCAGCGTCACGGTCACGGCGCTTGCGGTGAATGATCGCGGCTTGTTCGTAGTACCACGGGACCACTCTGCCGCTGTGGCTATCTCATTGGGATTTGCTGCTCATCGGCGACTGCGCCTCCGCTCGCTACGACTTCACTATCGGGATCATCTGCTGTGGCCGCTCCCCATGCGTACGAGGACGAATATGCCTAGGAGCGCCAGGAGCGCCAGGAGCGCTAAGAGCGCCAAAACAGCAACGCCCACCACCAATGGGATCGCTGAGACTGCTGCGCCTGCGATGGCAAGAACCTCGTCGGTGCCTTCAGCACGGGTGGAGATCCAGTAGCACAGTCCACCGAGGGCAAGGCTGAGACAGATGAAGAAGACAGGCAATTCCCACGAGCTGAAGAACTCCGAGAACCTGAGAGAGCGGAGAACCAAAGCCAACGCAGCGCCGTTCCCAATTGCAGCAACCAGTCCAACAACGGCCAAGATTCTCATGGGGTTCTGCGCTTGCTTCCTCATGAACGATCTGGGGCGTCTTTGCCCAGATGAAGAAGATCCCGGCAATGAAGCGCGTCCAGACGACTCCGACGATGCCGCTTTGCCAGCCTGCGGTGAGCCCTGAACCAGCGATCCATCCAGAGATGGTGCGCGCGCGTGGTGCGGAGTCGGTTGGGGGCTCGGAGGGGGTGGCGGTCTACGGGTGTGATCGGCTCCGGTGGCGTGTCGGGGTGTCGCGGTTGCTGGACGTCTGGCGGAGGCTGTGGCGCGATTACGGGGTGGCGGAGCGGGAGGTTCTGGCCGGCTTAGGTATTTGGTCAGCCGGTCGTCGCACAACCAGGCCTTCCCCCAGAGGTCTTGAGCGGTGTCCCATGTCTGCCGCATTTCGCTGCCGTGCGCTTCGACCATGACCTCTACGTTGCTGTCGAGCCCTTTGCGTGTGAGGTTCCCTGATCCGACCAGCGCGGACATCGGTGACCAGTTGTCGTGCATGGCCCAGACCTTGAGGTGAGCGGCCGCCTCTCCGCTGCGGGATCTCTTGGTCCGGTACCAGTTGCGGATCTCCACATCGGGGCGGTGCATGAACTCCAGGCAGGCAGCGCGGTCGGGCTCTGACACATTCTTCCAATACTGCGCGCGGGTGTTCCCAATCAACAAAGACACCCGACGCCCCGCAGTGCGTTGAGCCAGCCACGCCATCCCCGCGGCCGTGGCGTAACCGACAGCGATCAGCAGATCCCCGTCGGGATGGTCCCTGAGATACTGCTCAATTCGAGAGGCCGCATACATGTTCTACCCACTCCTCAGTCGCCCCGACGGACCCTAACGAGGAGACCGCTGCTCGCGGTCATGGCAGCTGATGCCTATAGGCTGGGCTCCTGCTATTCATCCGCGACGGCACCTGCCCGGGCTCTCGTCTTGGGTGGGTGTCGTCGCGTTCGGCCCACAGACCGCTGCGCGGCCACCAGCGAAGAGGGCGTGGCCTTCGATAGTGCCGGGTTTGGTCAGTCGGCGAGGGGCGCTATCTGGGTGTTCCAGCAGCCCCCTGGGCCGCCTGTGGACGATCTGCACGTGTTGGGCCAGCGCGATGGCAGCCATGTTCTTGCGCTGGTGCCTTCGCGAGTTGCCTTGACCTCACGGTCTAGCGGCCCTCAGAAATGGCTGTCCATCTCGTTTCGTGATTCTGTCCAACTTTGGACCCTTCCGCGACGATAACGGAGGGTCTGAGCGGCGCGAAATGGCTGAAGAGACCCAGCAAGTGGTCGAAACCCGAAAACAGTCCAACGGCACCGCAGACCGGCGCACGGCGCTAGCCTCGAAGATGACTTTCACCCCTGAGAGCGGGAGGCGCGTAATGCCTGACGACACGAGCAGCGTCAATGACCTGCTGGACCTGAACGGCGAGAAGATGTGTACCCACGACGGGTGCAGGCACGACAAGTTTCACTACTTGCCGACTTTCGGGCCTACCTACACCTTCATGTGCGACCACTGCGGGCACAACTACCGCAAAGATTGCGACTGCACCGGCTCGTTCTGCGAGCACACCCCGCTGAAGCCCCAATGCGTGAATGCCTAAGCGCTAGCCCCTCGGTCGGCCGCTACTGGTGTCGTGGCCTTCGGTCCGTAGCGCTCGGCTGACGCCCCCCAACAGCCAAGAGGCTCAGAACTTTCACCCCAGCACGCGCCCACCCCTGGGAGGCGGGCCAGGCCAACAACTAGCCCCCACACCAACAGCCCCCTTCTCGTGGAACCCAGCCAGCCCCGCCCGAAGCGACACGTCAAACGCCCCGGGGCAACAGCCCCCAACCCCAAGCAGATGACCGGATAAAGCCAACAGACCAACACCACAAACCGAAAGGCAGGACGGCAGTAGCCGCCGGACCGTCCGCCACCCGAGATGCGTGCACCCCACACATCACCTATAGTGCGTACACATGAACGCATACCGGACGGAGGACTTACCATGGCTGGGCAGTTGACAACACGCGACGACGTGCAAGACATCGTGAAGGAAGCGCTAGAAGCCAACTTCGCGACGTTCTGGGCAGCCATGGATCAGCGTTTCGACGCCATGGAGGACCGCCTCACCAAGCGCTTCGACGCCATCGATGACCGCCTCACCAAGCGCTTCGACGCCATCGATGAGCGCTTCGACGCCATCGGCAAGCATCTGGCGGTGCTCACAGCGGCCGCTGTTCCGCACCGCTGGCACATCCCAGGCGGAACCGTCTACCACTGGCGCATCGACTGCGGGTATATCCAGCGGATGACCGCCACCCTGCAGGTCGGTGACGGCGGCCTCGATGAGTGCGTCGAGTGCCGCCGGCTGACAGAAGGCCGTCGTAGAGATGGCCAACCGGCTCCGTGATGACTGAGCAGCGCATGAGCACGCCACCTGATCCTGAGGTGCCGTTGTGTCTGCCCGGTGAGGAACCGATAGTGGACCTCGACACGCTGTCGGCTGCGACCCGGCTGCTGGTCGCCGCAACCCCGCCCGAACCTGCAGCGTCTGAGTGAGCCAATCCGGCGGCTGGAACTGGGTGCTGCTCTAACCCCAGGCCAGCCGACGCCAACACGGGCGCTAGGGCCGCTCAGTGGCTACACACGTAAGTAGTCACCCACTGAAGGGACCAGCCGTGCGCAGAAGAGTCACCATCATTATCATCGCTGCGCTGGCCGTGCTAGTAGCCGCAGGCACCGTCGCCGCTCAGTCCATCCAGCGGTTCTCGGACGTTCCCCCGGAACACGAAGCTTTTGAAGCCATCGAATGGGCAGCAGATGTCCAGCTGACGCTCGGCTACGGCGACGGCACCTTCAAACCGGAGCAGCCGCTCAACCGGAGGCACGCCGTGGTGTTCATGGAACGCTTCTACGACGACATCCTCGGAGCTGACGGCGATGAAGGCTTCACATCAGACAGCTTCACCAGAGCCGACATGATGCGTGTGCTCAAAGCCATCAACGACGGCACATCGCTCCAGGAGCCTGAGCCCGAGCCAGGGACGAGGTGGCTGCCCCGACCAGAGGACCGCACAGCGGAGGGCCGATGCGCCCACCGCATCAATGACACCGACTTCTACGACTGGGAGGACTGTGCCTGGGGCTCCGAAGACGACCCCGCGATGGGTCAAGCCGAGATGCAGGCACTCACTGAACGGGTGTGGGCCGAGACCAACGCACGCGGCAAACCCGCCAATCCGCCGACGCTGACCGAGGGACAATGCTTTGAGGCGCGCGCGGCGGCCTGCTATCTCCCCAGCAGCCACACCATCAGCATCGAGTCCGGCGTCACGCTGCGGTCACTGCTGCATGAGCTTGCCCATGCGCTTATCACCGGCGATGCCGTCATGGCTGACTGCTATGCCGACTGGACCAACGTCGTGCCCCACTGCGCGCACGGGCCGCTGTTCCGCTGCGCCGCCGACGCGTTGTATGTCCGCTACGCCGACATCGACGCCGCCGGGGTGTGCGGCGACCCGCCCGACTTGGGCGACTGGGCCGTTTCATCTAGCGAGACCCTGGTGGGCGACTACACCGAATGGAGCGTCAGCGGCGCAGAACCGTCAGGCACCCAGAAATGGGTTCTGGCGATCCGATGCACCAACGACACCGACCTACAGGTGTCCGCGTGGTACCACTACACCGATGACCACCGCTTCGGGCCGCGCGGTGTCGGCATGATCGACTACCGCTTCGGTGGGCAGTCCCAACCGAAGCGGGTCGGAGCGGGAAACTCTGATCGCAATGACGACAACTGGATCATGGGTGACCCCTCTGGTTTCCTGGCGGATATGTCTGCCGACACGACCGGCACGCTGTATCTGGGACTCGTCAGTTCTAACTTCCTACCGAGCGCGGGCGGTGGCTGGTCAAGTTGGGGCGATGGTACGCCGACCACCGACGTTGAGGCGAAGCTACAGACGACCGGCTACCGGGCGCATATCCAACCGCACGTAGTGGCATGCACGAGCAGCTAGAGCAGCAACATCGCTCCAACAGGAGCAGGAGAGAACGACCCCCGACGGCGGCAGCGGTCGTGGACATGGCGCGGGTTCCTTCTGGTGAGGGGATGCCCGCACAACGCACCAGCGCCGTGCGACGGCTGAAGCGACCTGCCGGGTCGGGGGTCTACGCCGTGTCGGTGGCGTCTGACCGGGAGGGCCGCTCTGCCTGTTCGTCGGGCTGGCTGGGTTCTGGTGCGGTGCGGTCTGCGATGTGCTGGTCGGCTGCCTGTTCCGCGGCTTGGGGGTCGGCGGCGGTGCCCTCACCGTCCGGTGTCCAACCTTTGTTGGTGAGGCGGCGGGTATTCCAACTCCAACTTTCAGGTCCGCTGTTGGTGGGCGCGATCACGGTCTCCCATTCGTCTGATTCAAGGTAGAAGGTGGCCCCGGCGCGTCGGTAGAACTTGCGTGGCGAGAGTTGTTCCACCCCCCACGGCAGGTCCGGGTTGACCCACAACCGTTCTCCGAGCACAACTTCCAGCCGGTGGATGGTCGGCAGGTCGGGCCACGTCTTACCGTCAAGAATGTTGTGAACGGTCTGAGGGTTCAGGGCAGCGTCCAAAGCGAGGGAGCGCACAGGCGTCTCGGACTTCTTCAGGAGTTCCCGCAACCGTCGGGCGATGGTCTGCATTAGGTTGACCTCGGTGGGCGCGCCCTCTTTGGGCTTCCCGTGGGGCCAGCTTCCGCTCGGGATGTGGTCGCGGGGCTGGCTGCGATGGCGGGGCACGGGCCGCAACCGTAGCCACCGCTAGCACCACCCGCATTGCTGCCGATTTCTTGCTGTGAGACGTTGCCGTACGGCGCTCCGATCCGGTACGTACAAGGGAGCCATATCTATTCAAATAGACGGGATTTTGGCTTGTTTGCTCGTCGCCGGAGAACTATCAGCCGATTGCGGGGTTGGGCTTCCCGCGTCCGTTTGTACACGTCACACCTGATTTCTTTGGTTTGTTGGGCGGCTGTGAGCGGCTGCGCTCTCTTAGGAATGTCGCAACGAGGTACTGGCCTTGGGGTCGCCCTCCGGCACACGGCTGGAGGCGCAATCACAAGGAGTGATTTCATGACTACAACCTCAGACAACAGCCCAGCACCAGATGCGCCGGAGTTGAAGCCGGAAGTGGCGAGAGCTATCGCGACTTATCAGCCTCGCTGGCCGAGCCCCGAGGACGAGGCTGCGCTGCCGGAAGTGCTGCCCCAGGTACGTCAGTGGATTACCGCGACGATGCCCGAGGCCGCATCTACGGCCCACTCGCGGATGTCAAAGACAACCATCTTCGCGATTTGGGGTTTGAAGGCGCTCGGCACTTTGGATGAGACGGTGCTGATGACCGACCACAACGTGGAGCACTTCTCGCGCTACGTCAACGCTCATCGCACGAACCGTTGGCAGCACAACACCCGCACAGCTCTGTGGGGTGTTGCTCGGGTGGTCAACCCCGAGGCGTGGCCGCCCAGGAGCCGCGCAATTCCGGGTTACCGGAGAATTGCTCCTCCCTACACACCAAAGGAAGAGGAGAGGTTCATTGACGCTGCGCTCATGCCTGGGCGACGTCGGCGCTCCGCTCGTATCTGGATGGTGTGCGCCAGCGCTGGGGCGGGGATGACGGGCGGAGAAATCGCTCTGTCGGTGTTTGACGATGTGGTGAAACTCCCCAAAGGGCGGTTCGCAGTCCACGTTCGCGGGCATTCACCCCGTCTCGTTCCTGTTCGTGAGCGATACGGCGACCTTGTGCGCGAGGTGCTGCTGACGACGAAGGCGTCCGGGACCGACAAGCTCATTCCTAGCGGCCCCCACGCCATCTTCCATCTCGCACGCAACCTGCTGGGCGACTTTCGTTCGTATCCCGGCGACCCAGGATTCAAGCTTGTTCGCGCTCGCCACACTTGGCTGGTCGCCCACATGCTGGCCAACACTCCGACGTGGGCGCTGCGAGCGCTCTCCGGCGGTGTGTCACACCAGACCGTTCAATGGCTAGACGCATACATCAACGACGGCCGTGACCCGCGGCAGGCCCTGAAGTTGGGGATGGGCGCATGAAGCTCCGAGCTGCACGCCGCCGAGCTGCACGCTCCACGCTCCGTCTCGGTGAGGCATACGAAATTCGGCCCTTCGCGTAAGTGTGGGATTGAGGGTTGCTGGCACCGGTTGGGGTCATTATGTCACGAGGATGCCGCGGGCTTCGAAGTTGCGTGGGTTGGTGAACCCGTGGGCGCTTCGGCGCAGGACTTGTAGGAGGTTGTTGGTGCCCTCGATTCTGCCGTTGGAGGGGCGGCCGGCACAGTGCCAGTTGAGGATCTCGTCTGACCAGGCGATGAACGTGTCGACGGTGTCGTGGTACTCGGGCAGCTCGCCGGTCTCGTAGAGGTCGCAGAACCGCCCGAGGGCTTCCAGGGCGCCGTCATAGTCGTCGGCGGTGTAGAGGCCGTGGAGCTCCTGCAGGGCCTGCCAGCCGGCTTTGAGGCGGGGGTGGGCGTCGAACAGCTTGTCGAGGCGGGCGCGGTCGGTGTCGGTGAGGGTGTCGCCTCTGCGCAGCAGCGCGAACCGGGCCCGGAACACGTCGGGGTCGAAGGCGGGCTTGACGCCGTGGGGCTCTCGGCGCTGGACGTCGCGGCGCACCTGGGTGAGAGCGGCCGCGAACCATCTGATGACATGGAACCGGTCCAGCACATGGCGAGCGTGGCCCAAGTGGGCGTCGATGGCCGCCTTGTAGGCGCGCGATCCGTCGCTGACCACCACCTTGACCTGCTTGCACCAGCGATGTCCCTGCTGCATCAAAAACGCTGACAGCGCAGCCGCGTTGCGGTGCTCGACCATCGCCAGGGTCCGGCCGGTGTCGCCGTTGACGATCACGGTCACATAGCGGTGCCGCTTGCGCATCGAGGTCTCATCGACCAACAGCACCGAGCAGCGGCGGCTGCGGCGCCGCTCAGCCACCAGAGCCGACCAGACGTCCACCACCGCGCGCACCGCGTGCCAGTGCACACCGTGGCGTCGCGCCACCGCGCTGAACGTCATCACCTTCGCGTCAGCGACCAGCCGCCGCGCCAGCCGCCCCGTCAGCGCGCCCTCGAACGCCGGATGGTCCTCCAAGAAGCGGCTGTCGCAGTTGTCGCACACCATCCTGCGCCGCGACCACACCAACACGGTGCGCCGCCCCGACACCTCCAGGTCGCGGACCTTCTTGTCGCGGCGGTCATGCACCCTGTGGCAGCGGAACCCGCACTGAGGGCAGCGCAGCCTCCTGAACGTGGACTCGACGCTCACCCTGAGCGCGCCCGGGGTGTCCTCGACCACCTCCAGCACACGGATCTGCGCCAAGTGCAGCCGAACTGTCATAACATCGCAAGCCATCGGGGCCCTCCTGGATCGTTGATCTCACAATCACCGATTCCAGCAGGGCCTCGACCCCTGCTCAGGGACCCTCAACCACCCCGCTCCCCACGTTTCCGCGAAGGCTCCGAAATTCAGCAACTCCTGCCGTCGGACTATCCGACCGAGTTTGACGAGCCGTTGACATCATCGAGGTCGCTCGGGATGCGGATGCTGGCCTTCTTGCACGGCTGCGATTCAGATGTCGTCGGACGCATCCAGGAGCGTCTGAACAGCGAAGTCAGCCCCGGCCACGAGCGGCTGCTGCTCAGGGAGCGACCCGGCCAGAAGTCCGCGGTCACTGTGGAGATGATTCTCCTCGCGATGCTGGTTTGCGCGCAGGTCCACAAGAGCTTCCGCCGCACCGACATCCTGCGCACGCTCATCGGACTGCACGAAGATGTCGCCCGCACGGTCGGGCTCATAGACAGCGACGGCACCCTGTTCGTGCCGACCTACAAGGCCTTCGTGTGGCAGATGCGGCGAGTGGAGGCGGTATTGCGCGAGGGGTGGACTGTCCACCAGCCCGGCTGGCTCACAACCTCTGTCCGCTGTGACTTGCACTGGTTCGTTCAGGCGCTCATGAAGGCCAGCGTCCCCCGCAAGGTGCGACGACAGATTCGCCACGTCGGGGTGGACGCCACGTCGGTGCGGTCATGGGGAACCTGGCTGCCCAAGGTCACCAAGACCGACATACAGACCGAGCCGGTCGCTGTCGCTCAGCGGATGGCGGTACAGGAAGACCACGACGACATCCCCGAGCCGGACCTGGAAGCTCTGTGGGAAGCGGTCAGCAAGTCCGGCCGGTTGGTTCGGTTCGGCCGCGACGGGCGGCCACGTTACGGCCACGACTCCGACGCGACCATCGGCTACAAGTCAGCCAACAGCGACGGCAAGGCGGGCTACGTCATGGGCTATGACCTCCATCTCGCCGTCGCCGCGCCCACCGTGGCATCCAGCATCGCGCGGCTGCACAGCGCCGAGTTGGCAGACCTCCCCGAGTTTGTGGTCGGGATGAGCCTTGACTCTGCCGGAACAGACTGCGGCCCCATCTCTGCGAGAATCGTGCTGGAGGCACGCGAGATGTGCTCGGGGATTGACGCGGTGTCCGCTGACAGGGGCATCACGCAGCGGCGGGAGACCTTCGTGCGCTATCTGCACCAGAACGGCATTGATGTCCACATGGACTACAAGCAGCACATCGTCAACGGTCCCCGCACTATGACACTCGGGAAGCACGAACAAACCGTCCGGGTCCACGCCGGGACGTTCCTGTCCGAACACATGCCCAAACACAAGCTGCGGCCGCCCGCTGCGCTGTTGCAGCCCGGCCAAGAGGAGAACTTGGCGAAGTTCTACGAGGACCGCGCCAAGAAGTGGGGTCTATCCAACAAGAAGCTGTACGCGGACGGGCGCAGACAACTCCGACTGCCCGTCGGAGCGGGCCGGGTCGCGGCGTCGCCCGCGACCGCGGCATCAACGAGAGGTCACAGCGTCCCGTACGTCGGTCCGCTCGCTAAGGAACAGGCGACGGTCACCGCCAGCGTGGAGGAGCTTGACTGGTGGCAGCCGCACCCGTGGGGCACCCGAGCTTGGGCTGGGGTGTATCACGCGGCCCGCAACGCCGTAGAGCGGGTCAACAGCATGCTGAAAGACAAGGAAGGTCTGAAGCGGGGAACCTGTCAGGCGTTCGGTCTCACCGCCAACACGCTGTATGCGCTGGCGCTCATCGTCTGTCACAACCTGCGGTTGGCGGCTAAGTGGGAGGCGGACCAGAAGAAGGCCGGAGCAGCCGCTTCAAGCAACGGCAGCTCGCCCAGCACCGGGAGTCAGCCGCACAGCGTCGGGTCCAGCAACGGGCAGGGCAGTGCGCCGAACGCGCCGTCGCGAGCGTCTCCATAACCCAAACTGACCTCATCTGACTGAAGCTGACGGTTTAGCCGTCAGCTTCAGCGCGCCCAAGCGCACGCGGCCCCGAACGGCAGAACTCGTCAATGTTGGCGCGTCTGTGACTACGCGCCGAAGACCGACTTCAAGGGCCGAAAATGGCCCTGAACGGGGCGTTTCTTGGTCAACTCGCGAACCTTCACCCCCACAACTCGCGAAACCACCGCGCTGCTCAGAGGCAAATGTCACACCCCTGTTCTAGATATTTAGAACATGAGAGCAGATCTGTGTGGAGGCGCGGCGGGGTCGGGTGCACGCGTGGATAGCGGGCAGAAGGCTGCTGCGCGGCGTCGGGTGGTGACGGTGGAGGGTGCGTGTGGGGTGTTTGTGCGCCGCGGGGGCTGCTGGGTGTTGGGCAACGAGGCGGAGCTGCGGTTGTTGGAGGCTCTGGGCGGTTCGGAGGGGGCTCGGGGCCGGTTGTTGGCGTTGGCGGTGGCGTTGGACGCCGGTGCGGTGGGGGGCGGCGATCTTCGGCGGTTGAGCCGTTTGTTGGGTGAGATGGCGTCGGGGGTGCCTTGTCTGGTTCGGGTGCCTGGACACTTGTTGGGCGCGGTGGCGTATGCGTGCGCTTTTTGGGACAGCGCGGCGGGTTGGGGGTGGCTGGGGTGGGCTCTGTCGGCGCGTCTGGACGCGAATCTGGTGCGGGAGTGGATGCCGGGCCCGGGCTGGGAGTCGCGGGATTGGGAGGATCAGCTGTTGGAGGCGGGGTTTGGTCGGGAGGTTCATTGGATATCTGAGATGTCGGAGGGGTTCTGGCAGCGGCTGGGGTCGCATCCGTCGCCGTGTTTGAGGGACGCGGTGGCGGCGTCTGATCCCGGCACGTCTGGACGGGTGCTCGCGGAGTTGGCGGGCCGCGACGGCTTGGGGGTCGAGTTGTTGGATCTGGTGGCGTCGCATCCCCGTACCCCCAAACGGGTGCTGGAGGAGATCGCGTCGGACTTCTGGGGGCATGCGGGGCTGCGGGTGGCGCAGAACCTCAGCGCGGGGCGCCGGGTGCTGTCGAGGCTGGCTCAGAATCCCGATCGTCGGGTGCGGTTCGCGGTGGCGTTGAACCCCAACACACCCTCTGGTGTGCGCGCTGCGATGGCCGGCGATGAGTGCGCTGATGTGCGTGTGGCGGTGGCCAAGGCCCTGGACGTGGACCCCGAGGCGTTGAGGGTGCTGGGCGCCGACGGCGAACTGGGGGTGCGCAGCTGGGCAGCGGCGAATCTCTCGACGCCTGCGGCGGTGCTCGAGACATTGTTGGGGGACCGCTCAGCGACAGTGCGGGCGTGTGCTGCCGCGAATCCGGCTGCGGCTGCGGCTGTGGTGGCGGCCTGCTCCGGTGATCGCTCGGTTCGGGTGCGTCATGCGGTGGCAGCGCGCGTCGATGTCGCCGCAGCGGTGCTGCAGTCGCTCGCGACCGATCCCAAACCCGATGTGCGCGCCGCGGTCGCCGCGAACCCCGCCGCCGCGCCGGCGCTGCTTGCGCGATTGGCGCTTGACGGTAGTGAGCGGGTGCGCGCCGCTGTGGGCGTCAACGAGTCCGCGCCCACGGCGGTGCTCGAGGCGCTGGCGACCGCTGAGTGGTGGTGGCTGAGATCTGCTGTCGCGTCGAATCTGGCAGCCGGCGCGGACCTGTTGGAGGCTCTGGCAGCTGACAGCGACGAGTGTGTGAGAAACCGGGTTGCTGAGAACACCGCGACGCCCCCGCAGCTGTTGGAGGGCCTCGCTGAGGACGCAGACGAGTGGGTGCGCTCCGGTGTGGCCTGCAACGTGTCGACGCCGCCGCGGGTGCTCGACGCTCTGGCCGGCGACGCCTGTGAGCACGTGAGGGTGTGCGTCGCCGCGAACGCGTCGCTGCCGCCGCGGACGCTGGCGGCGCTGTCACGCGACGCGGGCTACCGGGTGCGTGCCGCGGCCGCCGCCGCGGTCGACAAAGAGCCGCTGGCCCGCCGGCGGCGCCGACGCGAAGCCCGAGAGAACGACAACACCCAAAAGGAGGGTGCAACGTAACCGCAGAGACGATGACTGTGACACAGAAGGAGACGCTGGAGGCGATGCAGGTGCTGTTGTCGGCGGGGGTGCCGGTGCTGTTGTGGGGAGAGCCGGGCACGGGCAAGACCGCCACCGTTGAGCGCTACGCCGTTGAGGCGGGCTGGTCGATGGAGCCTTTGATCGCGTCGCTGCACGATCCGACGGACTTCAGTGGGCTGCCGATGCGCAACGGCAGCGCGGTGGTGTATGCGCCGCCGGAGTGGGCGTGCCGCGTCGCTGAGAACGCGGGAGTGTCGCTGGTGTTCCTCGACGAGATAAACACCGCCACCGCGGCCACCCAGAACGCGTTGATGAGAGTCGTGCAGGAGCACCGCGTCGGCTATCTGCACCTCGGTGAGCGGGTGCGGTTCGTCGCCGCCGCGAACCCTCCCGAACAGAACAGCGGCGCATGGGACCTCTCCGCGCCGCTGGCGAACCGGTTCGCTCACCTGGACTGGCCGCTGCTGCTCACAGAGTGGAAGGCCGGCTACCTCGGCGGCTGGCCCAAGCTGATCCCCCTTCACATTGACATCGCCGCCGTCGGCGAGCACGACGTGGCCTTTCACCGCGAGCAGCAGAGCGAGTTCCTGACACGGCGTCCGCAGCTGCTGTGCGACGTGCCCGACCCGTCGGCGTCGCCGCGGGGATGGCCCTCGCCGAGATCATGGGAGCGTCTCGCCTACTGCACAGCCCTCGCCGAGACCGCCGACGCCGGCGGCGCGACGCGTGCGCTGATCACCGTCGCGCTCGTCGGCGAGGCCGCCGCCGCGGAGTTCCTCGCCTACCTCGAGAACCCCGACCTGCCCGACCCCGGCCACCTGCTCGCTGACCCCGACCGATTCGCGGAGCTCGAGCGCACAGACCAGCAACTCGCCGCGCTCAACGCCGTCGCCGCTGTCGCTGTCGAAGACCCCGAACGCTGGCGCGACGCGTTCAAGGTCTGCATCGCCGCCGCGCGTGCGGGCGCCGCCGACGTAGCCGCCGCTGCGGCGATGCGCCTGGTCGAGCACAAGCCCCCCACCGCGAGGCTGCCCGCCGGATATGAGGCCTTCAGCGGGATCCTCACCGAAGCAAGCCTGCTCACCGACACCCACACCGGCACCGGCGACGGCGACGATGCCGGGGACGGCTCACCGTGAACGCCCCCACAGACCACAGCGGTCGAAGCCCCGACGGCGCGCACTGCGACCCAACACCCGACATCGCCTCAACGGCCGCCCGGGTCGGCGCACAGCCCGACGCGGGCCATGCGCCGCAGCGTCGCAGCGCGGCGCGGTTCAGCCCCAAGGCCCGTGCACGGCTGCAGGCGGCGCGGCTCTGGATCGCCATCAACCGGCCCTACTACTGCCGGGCGCTGTTCGCGTGCCCGCTGATACCGGCGCAGTCCCAGCCGACGATGACCATCGCCATGGACCACCAATGGCGCATCTTCATCAACCCCGAATTCGTGGCGTGCAGCACCGTCGAGAAGACCGCCGCAGTGCTGATCCACGAAATCAACCACGCCCTCAGATCCCACGCCGAACGCGGCCGCAGGACCGCTCACCCCGCCCTGGTCGAGTTCTGGAAGGCCGCGTGCGAGTTCGAGATCAACGACGACCTCGAAGACGACGGACTCGACGTCGACGACGGGCTGCTGCCGCACCGCTTCGGGCTGCACGCTGGAGAAACCGCGGAGCGCTATTACAAACAGCTCATAGACGCCGCCGCGTGCGTCGGCGCGGTGCCCGACTGCGGACCCATATGCGCCGCGCACCCCGACCCCGGCCAACACCAGCTAGACGCCCGCGGAACGCCCGGGCTCAACGGCCTGCAGCGCCAACTGATACGACGAGCCACAGCCACAGCCATCCTCGCACACGACCCCAACGCCGACCAAGTTCCCATAGGGCTGCACGACTGGGCCGAACACACCATCAACGCCGCCGTCAACTGGCGCCAAGTGCTCGCCAAGGCGCTACGACACAGCCTTCACACCCACACAGGCGCCAGCGACTACACCTGGCAGCGCCCAGCACGCCGCCAAGACCCCGACGACGCGGTGATCCGCCCCGCCATGGCCGCCCCCACAGCATCCATCACCGTCGTACTCGACACTTCGGGCTCCATGGGCCAACACGAACACGCCAAAGCCTTCGCCGAGATCAACGCCATCTTGACCAAAGCAATCCCCGGCCAAGCCATCCGCGTCCTCTCAGTCGACGAGGACGTCAACACCGACCAGCACATCACCCAAGCCCGCCAAATCACCCCCGCAGGCGGCCGCGGCACCGACATGGCCAAAGGCATCCAAACCGCCGCCCAAACCCGACCCGCGGCCATCATCGTCATCACCGACGGATACACCCCCTGGCCCGAGACCCGACCCGCGGGCGCCCGCACCGTCATCGCCGCTCTCACTCACACCTGGCTCCTCCACCAAGTCCCCGGCTGGATACAGGCCATCGACATCTCAGACAGCCTCGACTAGCGCGGCCCGCAGGGCTGCAAGTGACCCGCCGCGATCCCAGTCCAGTGCTCACGCCGCCCCAGCCATGACAGCGTTATGGGTTGGCCCCGGTTCGCGAGTCAGCGTCCCTCGGACTGCCGCCTGAGACCCGCAGACGGCTTTCGGGGAGAAGTCAGCAATAACGCTCATGGTCAAGCACTGATGGAATGCCCGGTGGCGGCGTTGGCGTCGTCGGCGGTGTGTAGTCGCCGTGCCGTGATGCTGGTGTCTACGCGCCGGATCGGGTGCGGGCTGGGTGTCTTACGGCCGGGGTGACATGTTTGTGGTGCCAAAGCTGGGCGTTGAGCGCCTCCTCAAGCCGGTAAATGGTGAGCAGCTCGCACCAGCTCTTGCCCTGCAGGATGTTGTACACGGTCTGATTGCTCAACTTGGCGTCGCGGGCGATGTCCGGAACCTCGGTGACCTCCACCGGTGGATGCGACAGATCGGCCATGATGGCCGGTTGTCCAAGTCAGCATCCGATCCGGTGGAGGTTCACAGTATGGCACAGCGCCTCAGCTCAGAGGAACGCGTGCGCGTCGATGAGATGGCGAGGGCGGGCGTCGACGTCGATGAGATGGCCCGGCGCTTGGGCAGGCACCGCTCGACGGTCCATCGCGAGCTCAAGCGCGGCGGCGGGCGCGGCGGCTATGACGCCGAGGCCGCGCAGGCGGCTGCGGGTCTGCGGGCTCGCCGGCCCAAGACGCCCAAGCTGGCGGGCGATCCCGTGTTGGCCGCGGGGGCGTCCCGTGGAGTGGTGGGCTTTGGGGTTGAGCCTCGGTGGTTAGTTGCCGGGTGTGAGCTCGGCTGTGGCGATGGTATCGCGCTCGGGGCTGAGGGTGGCCATGGAGTGCTCTGAGAGGTAGCGGCGCTCGGTGGCTTGCCATTCGTCGTGGAGGTCGGCGAGGATCGCTCCGACGAGGCGGATGGCGGATGCTTGGTTGGGGAAGATCCCCACGACGCGTGATCGGCGTTTGATCTCTTTGTTGATGCGTTCGAGGGGGTTGGTGGACCAGATCTTCTGCCAGTGGGCCCGAGGGAACGCGGCGAAGGCCAGCACCTCGGGCTTGGCGTCGGCCATGAGCGCTGCGACTTTGGGGAATCGGGCGCCGAGTTGGGCGGCGACTTCGTCCCAGGCGGCGTCGACGGCTTCGGGGTCGGGCTGCGCGAAGACGGTGCGGAACACTGCGGCGGCCATGTGCTGGTGGGTGCGGGGCACCAAAGCGAGCAGGTTGCGGATGAAGTGGACCCGGCATCGCTGGCGCCCGGCGCCCTGGATGGTGCGGTCCGCGGCGGCGCCGAGCCCGGCGTGGGCGTCGGCTATCACCAGGCGCACCCCGGTGAGCCCGCGGGATCGCAGCGAGCCCAAGAAGCTCTGCCAGAACCCCTCGCTCTCGCTGTCGCCGATGTCGCATCCCAGGATCTCGCGGTTGCCGTCGGCGCTGACGCCGGTGGCCACGACCATCGCCATCGAGACGACCTGGCTGACGCTGTTGCGCACCTTGAGGTAGGTCGCGTCCACATAGACGTAGGGGAACTCGATGTGATCGAGGCGCCGGCCCCGGAACGCCTCGACCATCTCGTCGAGCCCCGCGCAGATGCGCGACACCTCCGACTTCGAGATCCCCGACTCCGCGCCCAGCGCGGCCACCAGATCATCCACCGAGCGGGTGGACACCCCGGCCACATAGGCCTCCATGATGACCGCGTGCAGAGCCCGATCGATGCGCCGGCGAGGCTCGAGCACCGACGGCAACAACGAGCCCTTGCGCAGCTTGAGGATCCTCAACTCCACGTCGCCGGCCTGGGTGGCCAACAGCCGCGGCCTGTGCCCGTTGCGCTCATTCACACGAGCATCGCTGCGCTCATAGCGCCCCGCGCCGATCACCTCGGTGACCTCGGCCTCGATCAGCTCCTGGAGCACCAGACGCACCGCGCCGCGCACCAGCTCCGCGCCGCCACCGGCGCGAAACGTCTCCCACAGCTGCGCTGTGTCAGTATCAGAAAGGGTCATCGGTGTGTCCTCCTCGATGAGTTGGTGATTTCTTCTCACCGAGGATCACGCCGATGACCCCCCTAGTGGTGGACCCCAGCGGCTACCTCAAACCCCACCACTCGGTGGGACACTGCCTTGGCCGCGGCTGTCGGCGGGCTGCTCGCCGACAGGATGTCGCCGCACGCGATCTCAGCGCAGCTGCGCTCAGAGGGCCACGGCATCTGCGCGGAGACGGTCTACGCCGCCTGCTATGACCACAGCGGCGCCCGGGGCCTGCCCGAGGGCTCCTGGAGGCTGCTGCCGCGGCGCTGCCGGAAGCGCAGGCCCAACCGCCGCCACGCGCGAAAGCCCAGCCCGCTGGGCGATTTCAAGGCGATCTCGCAGCGCCCGGCCAGCGTCGAGGACCGCCGCCAGCCCGGCCACTGGGAGGGCGATCTGATCATCGGCAAGGCCAACCGCAGCGCGGTCGCGACGCTCGTGGAGCGCACCAGCCGCCAGACCCTCACCGTCGCGCTGCCCCACGGCTACGACGCCCACAACACCGCCGCCGCGGTCACAGCGGCGCCGGCCCGCCAGCCGCGGCACCTGGTCAAGACGCTGACCTGGGACCAAGGCCGCGAGATGGCCCGCCGGCCCGACATCGAGGCCACCCTGGGCATCGACGTCTACTTCTGTGACCCGCACTCGCCGTGGCAGCGCCCCACCAACGAGCAGACCAACGGACTGCTGAGACGCTGGCTGCCCAAAAGCACCGACCTCAACGTCGGCACCGTGCGCCTCGCCATCATCGAGGACCTGCTCAACACCATGCCCCGCAAGCTCCACGACTGGGACTCAGCCCACAGCGTCTATGCTGCCCTCAGTCGCAACCACCGGTAGAGCTTGCCCTCCTTGCCCTCGTTTTCCTTCTTGTCCTCGCAGACCTGGATGAGCCGTCTAACGATCCCGACGTAGAACTCAAGTTCCACTGGCGCGTCCGCTTCGAACGGTCCGCTAGGCCATTTCCCCCGCGACAGCAGGTAATCGCAAGGCCGGGCCAAGGGGCTACGGCGCGACGACATGCCCGCTCACAGTAGCGGCCGCCGCGAGCCGCGGTGACCCGTGCCACAGCCTGTCGGTACGGTCGACGGCGATGGAACTTCATCCCCAGGTCCGGCCTGCTGACGGGTTCAACGCCCGCCAGCGTCGGCGGTTTCTCGGGCGGTGCGAACTCGGGCGGCGGCTTCGCCGGCTTCGATGTGCTCCAGGCGGGAACTCTCGGAGGGTATCCATCATGCGGGCGTAGCGCCCACGGCCACTCCCATCTGCGGAGATGACCTCGCCCGCGGGGTTGAAGTCGATGAAGGCGTGGGCCAAGCAACGGCGCATCACCATCTTGATGCGCTGGCGCGTACGCCGCAGGGTCTCGGCATTGGTGGTCAGTGCGGCTCCAGGCAGGCGATCCCGTCGGTGGGGCGGATGGCACCGAGGGGCGTTTCCGACAGCGCCACTGCGTGCAGTTCCAGGCTCCGCAGCCAGAAGTTCGCGGAACCCGAGCCCGGCACGCACCGGTGCTCGTTGATACCGCGCCCGCTCATCGAAGAATTGCGGCACCCTGCCATCCGGATGGCGCTCCCGGTGAGCGCAAGGGCATCCGTCCATAACACGCTGAAACCGTCCATAGATCCTGTCATCTCCTCGACCATGTCAACGCCCCAACCGGTGCGATCAGCCCGGATATGGGTGCACTAGGCCTTCCCGAGCGAGATCAAGCGAGCGTTCTCCCAGCCGATCTCCACGGCCTGTTCGACCTGATTATCCATCGGTCATGCGTGCCTCAGCCACTCGGCGGGACGCTGCCCGGCCCTAGACAGGACACAAGACGCTGGGATGTCGAGCGGGATCCACCGCGAACCATTATCCACGACTGGTGCGACAGTCATCGGCCAACACCGTTGCTGGCTGGCTGCATCCATGCACGGCAATACCCCGTCGCTACTACCGGGACTAGGTGCCGTCTACCTGGAGACCGAGCATTATGAGACCATCAGCTATCCTTGATGATGTCCATCACCCAAAAAGGGAGGAACAGGCACAGCGACCCTAGGCAGCCATAGCGACTGACCCACACATCCTCCGGGAGCCTCTAGCGTCAGCGTCCGCGCTTGGCATCGCTTTCCCGCGGGAAAGCGAATCCCGGACTCTAGGAAAGCGAATCCCGGACTCTAGGAAAGCGAATCCCGGACTCTAGGAAAGCGAATCCGGGGGTAACCCCCGGCCCGCTTCGACTCCACCACGACGACCACATCGGCCAGCGCCGCCAGGAGCCGGTTGCGGGCCGGGAAGCGCCAACCCTCGGGCTCGGCGCCCAGAGGCGCCTCGGTCAACAAGGTCCCGGCTGCGCTCACCGAGTCCCACAGGTCGCGGTTTCCTCTCGGGTACACGATGTCCAGACCGCTGCCGACCACTCCCACCACCGGGGCTCCCTCTGCGGCCAGGGCGCCGCGGTGGGCCGCCCCGTCGATTCCAAGCGCGAGGCCCGAGACCACCGTCACACCGGCGGAGGCCAGCCCCGAGCCCAGCTCCACGGCCACCGAGCGTCCCGTTGGCGTGCAGCGCCGGGTGCCGACTACCGCCACTGCGGGCGCCATCGGGTCGGGCACGCGGCCGAGGCGGAACAGGATCGGCGCCGGATCGATGTCGCCCGCGATCGCGGGCGGATGCAGGGGGCTGGCCGCGGTCGTGACCCAAGCGTCGAGAGCCTCCAGTTTGGCGGCCACTGCGTCGAGGTCGGTGTCGCGGGCGTGCCCATTCCAGGCGGCCCGCACGTCCTGGTCGGCCACCGAGACTCCGGTGCCGCCCCGCTCGACCTCCTCCCAAACCTCGGCGGGGTCGCGTCCCCCCAGCAGCCGTTGCAGCCGCCGCGGGGTGGATCGGGGCAGCGAGGCCAGCGCGGCGGCGCAGACCCCCCGGTCAGGCCCGGCCCCATCATCCATGGACGAAGCCTCCGGCGCTGTCGAGCCTCATCCTCAACGAGAGTGCGGCCAGCACGTCGGCGACGCGCAACTCAGGGCCTCCGTCGTCGAGATCTCGGATCGTGCGGGCCACCGTGCGGACCCGGCGCAGTCCTCGCGCACTGAGGCGGCCCTCGGCCAGGGCCTCCCTCAGCACCTCCGTGGCGGCCCTGTCGAGGGGGCCGTGCAGCTCCAGGTCCGCGCCGGTCAGCTCGCTGTTGCAGTTGACGCCCCGCTCTTGGGCCCGCCGGCGCACATCCGCCACCCGCGCCGCGACCTCGGCGCTCCCGGTGCTCGGCTCGGTGTCCAGCAGGTCGGCCGGATCGGGGCGGTCCACCCGGACCACGAGATCGAGCCGGTCCACGAACGGGCCGGACAGGCGGCGCTGGTAGCGGGCCAGCGCTCCGGGGGCGCAGCGGCAGCCGACCGTGCCGCCCGCGCCGCACGGGCAGGGGTTCATGGCCGCCACCAGCAGGAACCGGGCCGGGTGCTCGACCATCCCATGCGAGCGGGCCACCCGGATCATGCCCTCCTCCAGCGGCTGGCGCAGGGCGTCCAGCACCGACGGCGCGAACTCCCCCAGCTCGTCGAGAAAGAGCACGCCGCCGGTGGCCGCGCTCACCTCCCCGGGCCGGGCCCGGGCGGTGCCCCCTCCCACCAGGGCGGCCATCGACGACGAATGGTGAGGGGCCCTGAACGGGGGACGGGTGATCAGGCCGTCGGGCAGCGCCAGCCCCGCAGCCGAATGGACCCGGGTCACCTCCAGGGCCACCTCCGTCGATAGATCGGGCAGCACGCCGACAAGCCGGCGGGCCAGCATGGTCTTGCCCGCCCCCGGAGGCCCGACGAGCATCAGGTGGTGCCCCCCGGCCGCGGCCACCTCCAGCGCCCACCTCGCCAGGGGCTGGCCCGCAATGTCGGCGAGGTCCGGCTCTGGCTCGGGTGGAGCCACCCGCAGAGCCGCGGGCGGCTCCGGCCAGGGCGCGGTGCCCGCCAGCGCGTCGAACACCTCGCGGAGCGCCCCGACGGGGCGGACCCGATCGCGGGCCACCAGCGAGGCCACCGCGCCGTCGCGGGCCGCCACGATCACCGAGGAGTGGTCCATGGCGTCGACCAGCGGCAGCGCGCCGGGCACCGGCCTGACCGAGCCGTCGAGTCCGAGCTGGCCCAGGACGCCGGTGTCGGCGATCGACGCCGCCTCGAGCTGCTTGTCGGCGACGAGCACTCCGACCGCGATGGCGAGGTCGAGCCCGGCGCCCGACTTGGGCACATCGCTGGGTTCTGCGTCGCATCGGTCCCGAACATCAGCGGAGAGAGTCCCGGTTTCGGGCAGAGAACTGCCTAATCGGTCCCGAATATCGGCGGAAAGCGCCTAATCGGTCCCGAGTGTGGGCGAAAGAGTCCCGTTCCACAGGTCCGAGGATTGACCTATTGGCTCCAGTCGGGCGGCATATCGTTGGCGTTGGCTGGGGCTGTGCCTCACCTCCTTGGGTGCTGGCGGAGCGCTCATGGTTGAGCGCCCCAAGAGTTTAGCAGGGCCGTTTGGGGAGCTCGGGCCGCATTTCGCAAGGAGTCGATGAGTTGTCGGAAAAGCGCGGCAGGCCAGTTCGTTCAATGGTCGGAGTCGAGGACCGTCGCGGGACGTGACTCGATATTGGTGGGGATTCCGGTAGTCGGCTGGGTCCGCCTTTGTGCACAAGATCCCACCGATGCGCGGTGGCGTGTGCGCGATGGCCGGTTCCAGATAGTTCTGGAATGATCGCCGTCGAGCCACCGCTGCCAGGAGGGAGCACGGCAGTGGGCGTCAGCGGTGGGGAGCCTCTGCGCCTGTGGAGATGGGTGCTCCTCGGAAATAGTGGCCGGCCTTGGTTGCGTTTGCCACTGCTGCTTGGAGTCGGGGCATGCTGTTCGCGGCTTGGAGGATTGCGGCGCCGAAATGGCGGCCGAGAAAGTAGGCGTAGAGGGCGTCTTCGTAGTTGAACAGCGATTCGGGGCCGCGGGCGTTGGTGAATTCGTGTTTGGCTTGGTTGACCGCGATGCGGGTGAGTGCTTCGAGGTCGGCGATCTGGGATGGGTCGAGGAGGTTGTTGACGTGCCCCTGTGCGATCAACGCGCCGAGGGGCTTCTTGAGTTGGCCTCTGCGCGTGCCATTGCCTCGCAGGGCGGTCTTGATGCAGCCTTCGAGGTGACCGCCGGCTGTGGTGACGAGATAGCGGCTACGGAGGGGGCTGACATATCCGTCCCACAGGTCCGCTGGCACATAGCGCAACGGTCTGAGCACAGCCTCGTAGTCCTCGTCGAAGGGATATCTGTAACCCCGGCCCTCATCCCAGATGGCGGTGTGGATCCCCGGTCCGGGAATCTGCCGGTCGGCTTCCACGAGCAACTCGAACACATCAGGATGGAACGCCGCCTGTTGTTGCTGCATCGTGAGTGCTTGCTGCAGTCTCGGCAGGATGTCCTCTAGGTGGCTGGTGTCAAATGGGGTTGGCGGGGCCGGTGAGCGGGGTTGGGGCTTGGTGGCGTGGGACGGTGTTGGTTGTTGTGGGCGGGGCCTTCGGCCGGCGGGCGGGGTTCGAGGGGTTTGCGGGTCGGGGTTGTAGGGGTTGGCGGAGGGGTTCGGGGGGTTGGGGCGGGGTTGTGGTCAGGCGATGGCCCATTTCTGGGGCTGGGAGTGCAGCCCCAGCGCGGCGAGGCGCGCCAGGTTGACGGCTGCGGCCAGCAGGTTGAAGTCGGCGTCGACTTTGGGCCGGCCGCGCACGCGGGCTCTTCGGCCGCCGTGCCAGCGGCGTTTGAGGTGGGCGAGCTTGCGCTCGACTTTGGGGCGCGTGGCGCGGTAGTCGTGCTTCCAGGCCGGGTCCGTCTGGCGGGCGCGGGCGTCGGCGAGGACGGCTTCGTGTCTGGAGACGCGGATGGTTCTGCCGCCTTTGGCCTCAGTGCACAGCGGGCGCTGCTCGCAACCCTCGCAGGCCGCGCCGAAGCGGGCGGCGCCGTCGCCGCCGCGGCCGAAGCGGATCTGCACGCGGACCCCCGCGGGGCAGGTGACCGCGCCGGCGTGCACATCGACGTCGAAGCGGTCCTTGCTGTAGAGCCCGCCGCGCCCCGCGGGCTTCTGGGTGCGGCACCTCGAGTTGATGCGCTCGTCGCGCAGGAACTGCTGGAACTCCCCGCTGCCGTAGGCGCTGTCGCCATACACGACCGGACGGCCCGCAAACACATCCGCGCCCCCGCCGCACACACCGCCGCCGCCGGTGCCGCTGCCGGTGCCGCTGCCGCTGCTGTCGGTGCTGTCGCCGGTGCCGGTGCTGTCGCCGCTGTCGGTGCCGGTGCTGTCGCCGCTGTCGGTGCCGGTGCTGGTGTGGTTGTTGGTGAGGTCTTTGATGAGTGCTGCGGCGGCGGAGGCGTCCGCGGCGTTGCCGGCGGTGACGGCGGTGTCGGTGATCAGCTCAGAGTCGGGGTCTACCGCGATGTGGCCCTTGTAGCCGTCAAAGCCCCCGGCGGTGCTCTTGCGGCCGTGGCGGGCGTCGGGGTCCGCTGTGGATATGACCCGGTCAACCGCGACGCGGCGCGCGATGCGCATCTTGTTGTCGGGGCCCGCCTCGAGGTCCTGGCCGACAACGGCGGCCAACAACTCGGCCGCGTCGGCCTCGCCGCTGGTGAGGGCCCGGCCCCGCATCGCCTCAAGCACCGCCGACGCGTCCGCGGCGAGCTCTGCCACCAGCGCCTCGCGCGCCGCGGGGTCCTCCCAGTCACACACAGCCTTGCCGCCCGACGCGTAGTCGTCGTCTCGGCGCAGCACCGCCCGCAGCGGCTGCTCTGAGCCCGCCGCGTCCGCCGCGGCGAGCGTCCGGCGGATCGCGCTGCGCAGCATCGTGACAGTGTCCTCGGTGGCCACCGCGTCATAGATCGGCGCGGAGTCAAGCACCCGCCGCGGCGACACCGCCCCCGCGGCGCGGGCCGCGTCCAGCACCACGTCAAAGATCCGCCTCGGGCTCTCAGAAGCCGCCAGCCGGGCCCGCATCCCCACCAGCACCGTGTGGCAGAACCCCCCCGAGTCCAACCCCAGACCCCCGCACGCGTACCTCCAGCGCACATCGAACTCGAAAGCCTCCACCGCCTCGCGATCAGACAGCCCGAACCAGCGCTGCAGCACCATCACCGACGCCACCGTGCGCGGCGCCACGCTGCGCCGGCCCCGCCCCGAGAACAAATCAGCGAACATCGAATCGGGAAACAACCGGTCCCCCTCACGAAACAACAACGCGAAGACCGACCCCGGCCCCACCCTGTCGCCCACGAACCCGGTGCCCCTGAACAAATCAGCCTGACACTCAGACACACCCATAGTCACGACACGAACCTCCCCGCGACACGAAACCACACACCTGTAATTCTACCCCGACACCGCCGCCCCGCCCAACAAAAAACACCGGCCACCTAGGTGCTTGTCGGCGAGAGGCCGAAGGAGGGATTCTCGGGGGATTTGATGCGGCTGGGGAGCGGCGTGGGGATGCTCTGCGAGGTGTCGAATGGAGTCGGCGTCGGTGGCGAGCGCGGGGCGCGCACCTAGTTCGATGCGGGATAGGCGCTCGGCCTCGAGGAGCAGTTCGGCGATGCGCTCTATGTGCTCAGTGGCTTCGGCGTCGGTAGGCACGTCGCATAGTTTGAGGTAGCGGTAGCGGGCTTCTTGGCAGGCGGCCTCGTATCTGATGGCAAGATCCCAGGAGATGAAGGGATGACCGGGATGGCAGTTGTGTACCGCCCAACCGTCGGGGTTCAGGCTGATCCAGTCCTTGGCTTCAAGCCTGAAGCGCGCCGGGCCGACCCACAGCCCCTGCGGCGGTTGCAGTCGGTTGCGGCGCGGCCGGTCTCTGAGCGCCGCGCCAGAGACGAACGCGGCTGCTGCGAGAATGGCCGACAACAGCCCTGCTGAAGCGATCGCGCGGCGGTTTCGGGCTCGATCCATAGAACTGTCTCCTGCTGGAGGTCGGCTGGGTTGTCTATTCCGCGTCTGGTGGGGTTAGGCGGGGATGAGAAAGGTGGGGGCGTATCCGTTGCCGGTGCCGAGGTGCTCATAGACGATCGTTGGGCGCATGGCGTTCCAGCGGTGTCCCAGCAGCGGTGCGAATGCTCCTGAGGTGGGACCCTGATTTGAGTCCGCGTGATGTGTCCCCCTCACTCCCGGGGTGGCCAGGAACAGGTGGATTCGGGTGGCTGATGTTGTCCGTAGAAGGTCGCGCACGGCGTTGCGCACTGCTACCGCTGTCGCTGCGTCCGTTGGGGTGTGAGCGAGTTGTTGTTCACCGAGGTCAGATCGGATGCCGTGAACCGTCCTGATAGGACTTCCATAAGTCCCGTGGGTAGGCAGCCATAATCTACGGCCTACGCATCGCGAGCGCCATCACCCTAGAACCAGTGCCGGCTTGAGCACAGATCCTCGTCGTAGGTTTGGAGCATCTGTGTCAAGTGCTCGTCGCTGTCAAATAGCCCGGCCGCTACTAGGGCCTGCGCATGGCGCCTTGTCAGACTGCCCGGCCGGCGGTTGGAGTTGGCGGTCCGCCGAGCCGCTCGACCTACCGGCCCCGGTCCGAGTCCGTGGACTGTGTAGGCGACGCCCAGCAGGTACTCGACCTCGTCGAAGAGGTCCTCGAGCCGCTGTTGGTCACCCACGATGCCGGACATCACAGGGCCCATGAGATCACACAAGTGGTCAGAGACAGGGGTCCTGCGGCTTGCGAACCCATCAAGCGACCGCTTCACGGCGTCGTGTTTCAGAACATGCAGCGATGCAGCGGCCACCGCGACAGGCATCGGTTCGGACCCTTCCTGCACGGTGATGCCCGTTAGGACGCGAGCGATCGAGTCAACCCTGTCTGCCGCCAGAGCACCCAGCGCCAAGGCGTAGAGGGCGAGCAGCGTCGGATACTGCTGCATGTCAACGAGCACGGGCAATCCAGCTTGCTCTTGCGGCCTCGTCGCTAGCAGTTCGGTGCAGCGGACCCAGAGCCGGTCATGCTCGACCCGGTCAGAGAAGAACGCTCCATTAGCCAGCAACGCCATCAGTGATGACACGGCCCGCTCATAGAGCTCCATCCGCTCGGCATAGCCTTCAGGTGTAAACAGCCCGCTCGTGGGCAGGCCTTCGACCTGTTCGATGACAGCTGCGACTTCGCCCATCACGAGGTCGTGGAGCCGAATCCGGTGGACAGGATCCGGTAAGTACCTCTTGAGCCGAGCGGTGGCGGTGTCGGCGGGCCGTTGATCTGTTGCCGCCGCAAGCGCTTGAACCTTGTGGAGCAGATCTTCCATAGCCGAGTCGGCGTCTTGGATCGTGGTGCTGATCGCGTCGCGATGGCGGATGATCTCCTGTGCTTCGGACGACACCTTCCCCCGGTGCAGCCAGTAGGTCGCGAAGCGGCGGTTGGGAGCCCGCAGGATCGCGTTGCGTAGCGCGGTGTCCCATGTGCCGGACCAGCCGCAGACGATGAGCCCGTACTGGTCGAACACCTCGTCTAGCAGCCGGTCGATTGCGGAGTCGTAGCTGGCGAGCTCCTCGTGTGTGTTCTTGAGGTCCGGCGACAGGTAGTCCCCGTGAACCTTGATGATCGTGCATGTGCTGTGGGTGATGGGAAGAACCCCGGCGGCGCTGCTCGGGCTTGATACGACGCTCGGTTCAGCGCCTGCGTTGGTGAGGGCGGCCTCAAGCAGCCGATCGAAGTTCGTTGTGACGATCACCTTCACGAAGCCGTCAGCGACGAGCTGGGCGATTGCGTGATGCGCCTTCGTCGGAACCTTGAGGCCTTCGTCTCGCTCGTGTTCTGTCGGCTCGAAGTACGAAGACAGCAGGTTCCTGCGGTCGCCTTGAGACGGTGCCAGTTCCGCGAGCACATCGGAGTAATCGGGTTCGCCGCCGCAGTGCTCCCGATACCAGGAAACCGGATCGTCGCCGGGGTCTTGCCCTTGGAGCACGGCCAGGCGCCGGATCAGGTCGACAGTCATCTCCCAGCCGCTGAACACGCCGGAACCTGCGCTGATTCCTGAGCCGAGCATCAACGCGAACGTTGAGGGGCCGGCGTGAACGCTTGAAGCGAGCGAGACCATCGGGCTAGAGGCCACGCCGCGAACCTACCGCCGGTCGCACATCAGCCAGACGATGTCTCAACAGACACTCGGCAGGGCAGCAACTGTCGCTCATGGGCAACTCGCTACTTCGTGGCTTCCGCGGGTGCCTCGGGAAACGAGGACTCAGCATCGGCCTGCGTCGCGGCAGGTAAACGGCCACGGCCGAGTTTCCGGCACCCACGTGTGTCCTGAAGGGAAGTGATGATGATGATGTAGAAGATCGTCGGCACGATCCGTGCTGTGCCAGTGATGGAGGTAGGTCCTCCGGGGTCGCCGTGCAGGCGGAGATTCCAAACCACCGCAGGCTGCGTCGGTCAAGAGCCGGGGTGGTGAGCGCTGCGGGTGACGTCTCGCTGTTAGCGGGGCGGGTGTGCGATGAGAAGACGAACATGTGTGAACCACTGCTGACGCATCGAAACGAAACAACGATGGCATCGAAACTGGGATCTGTGGGTGGTCCCGGGACAAAGGCCCGCCTCGGTGGGCCCTCAGTCGGGGAGCTGCCTGTATGTGGCCCCGGCGGTGCCCGGTGTATAGGTGGCGTGAGCTCATCGCAGGCGCTGGCACGGAACAGGAGAACCTGTCGCCCCGATAGAGACGGCCGGGGTAGCTGGCCGCGAGAGGGAGAACCACAAGCAGCGAACACTGCGAGTGCGAGAGTACCGATGCGGGGCACAGGGGCGGACCGGCCCGTAGTAGCGGTGAGGGCCCTGTAATGGGGCCGGAGCGAAGGGGCCGGGCAGTTCACGGTCGTTTGGAGGTCAACCCTTCGGGGGAGGAGCCGACAGATCGACCGAGGCAGAAGAACGCCGGACTGTGGGAGCCGTATGACGGGAGACTGTCACGTACGGTTCTAAGAGAGCGGGAGGGGGAGGTTCCCTCCCGCTACTCACCAGGTCAGATTCCACAGGGATCCTCCAGATTCTCGGCTGTCTTGCAGCGCCGATTCTGGGGGATCCCTCGCGTTCACACGGGGACCCTTACCCTGCTGACTCCGACCTGATTCGCGAAGAGCCCTCATAGCGGGCGTCAGCCCGTTGTAGCCAAGCCTCAATGTGCTGACGGTCAATGGGCAGCGGTCCAGCTCCAGAGAACTGCATCATGGGCGGCACCATACCGGCAAGGGTCGATGATCGAACGCCAGTTCGCAAGACGTCGATTCGGCTAGAACCAGATTCATAGATGGTCTGTTGACCAAGTCCGACCCCGACGACCCCTCACGAGCACAGCCTCAGTCCTCGACTACGGCGAGCGTGAGGATCACCTCATCCAGAGTCGCGATGAGGATGAAACCAGCGTCGAGGACCGTCTGAACATCGGAGTGCGCTGATGTCGGTATCGAAGCCACCAGCGCGCCCCGATCACGCTCGAATACTCCGAGTTCCGGAGAGTCGCCTGATACCGGACGGATCTCAACGACGAAGGGGCCGGTGTGGTTGTCGCCTTCCCGTGCCGAGGTTTGGATTGACGTCACCTCTACCGCCACCTCGCCTTCGCTCAACAGAGTTCGCAGCAAGCCCAAGTCACGACGCCGCCCATATTCGATGAGGTCCAACACGTCAGCTGGCGTAGCACCGAACTGCTCGCGCCATTCGGAGATTGTCATGGATCCGACCCATTGACGCATGTCCTCAGCGTGATCCTCGCGTGTGGCCGCAGATGCTACCTGCGTCGCGAGTTCTCGTGACCGCACGCCTGCAAGCAGAAGACCGACGGCGGCTTGTGATGTGACCCCATACCGAACGTAGACCGAAAGCTCAGGAGCGATCCCGACATCGACGCCGATCTCCCCCAGTCGCTCATTCGTCATGGCGACCACGACACCGAGCGTCCAGGAGAAGTAGTGCTCGCAGAAGTCCGTGATCGCGTCAACAGTTCGCTCCAACCGCAGCTCTCGGTCAGGGATCTCTGCGAATACCTGGTCAGCGATCTGCGGGATTGCGCTTCCAGCCACCCAGGCCTTGAGGAACTCCAAGACATCGACGGCGACAGATTCGGACTGGCCTCCGCGTGTCTTCCGGAACGACCAGTCTCTCGGTCGTTCTGGGAGACTCAGCAGTTGCCCGAACACCCCTTCCCGATCCAGGAAGCTCAGTGCTCCCGCCACACTCGCAAGATCTCCACCATCACCGAGCGCAGCGGCAGTAGCCAGCCGAGATCCAAGCTCGTCGAGTACCTGAGCAGTCGCCACAGATGTGCCTGTCCTGGCCCATCTGCGACGTTGCGTAGGATCTGTGGATTCGTACTCTGTCCCGAGCTGGTCGACGAGTCGTTCGAACCGATCGCGCGTCCTTTGGTCCAACTCGGTGTAGGCCAGCGTTGCCCTGAAAGCCCCGATTGGGTCCGCGCTCGTTGCCGTCCTTCCGAGGTCCTCCTCGGCTGACAGGACGAACCAAACGAACGACGCAAAATCTGCGATCGGGCCGCTGCTGGCAGCGCGAATAGCGTCGGAGCCAGCCCTGACTGCGTCTTCCCACGCCGCGAGGCTCTCAAGCGCTTCTTCAGACGTCAGCCGCGAGGAGACCGCGAGTTCGTCGCGATTCTCAACCAGAAGGTCGAAGTCCGCGTCGCGTGGCCGGGCTGGTCGAGCTAGCACCACCCAGCCTTCAGTCTCACGCGTGGCCCGGCCAGCTCGACCGATCGCGTTGATGAGGCGTGCCCCAGTTAGCTGCTGCTCTTCGGGTTGCCCGGGGTAGGGCGTAGCTGCGAGCACAACCGTCCGAACGGGCAGATTGACGCCCTCAGTAAGGGTGCTCGTCGAGACGAGAAACTGGATCTCGTCGGATCGCAGGCCAGCCTCGATCGCCCCAAGAACGTCGACAGGGAGTCCTGCGTGATGGAAGGCAACTCCTCTCAGGAGCATGTCAACGAGCGGATGCTCCGCGCCAAGGCGGATCCTCGCAAGTTCCGACAACGTCCGTGCAGCGATCGAAGGCTCTAGTCCTTCGGCCAACGCTCGAGCGGTTCGTACGGCATCTGCTCTGGTGTTGTTGAGTACCAGCACTGGTCCGCCATGAGCGACATAGCGGACAATCTCCGCGAGCATCTTGTAAAATGGCGTGGAGTGTGACCGCTCGGGAGAACGCTCGCGCTCGCCACCCGCCGTCGCTCGGAACGCCGTGACACCAAGAGAATTCGTAGTGCGCGCCTCAACCGTACGATTCTCAGCCGGCCGAAGTCTGACCATCCCCCAGGTGTCGTAAAGATGGCGTCGAACAAGGTGAGACTTCGACCCCTTTGCGTTGACCTCTTGGATTTCGGATGGACCGTCCGTCCATCGGATCTCCGTGTTGAAGATCGCGTGCAACCGACGAGGCCCACGCCACGCTGACTGGATCATCCGCGCCTGACCCCCGACGTCCAGCCAGTCGCGTATGTGGCCAGCGTTGCCGAGCGCAGCAGAAAGAAGCACGATCCGGTGCTGAGTCCCTTCGGTTCGCCAATGCAAGAACGACAGGAGGTACTCGACAAGGGGTCCCCGGCTTCGTTCGGCGAGCAGATGCACCTCGTCGAACACAAAGAGGCCGTATCGAGAAAGGACATCCTCAGCATTATCCCGAAGCGCATGAGATAACCGCTCAGGAGTCATCACGTCGACGTCACCCTCGACACCTTCGCTGAAGAGATCCCGCTGAGGAGACCGCAACTCCTGGAGCAGCTCACCGAATGGCCCCTCTGCCGGAAGTCCGTAGTCAGGTACCTCCGGACCAACTTCCATTGCCAATACGTTCAGTCGGCGCCTCAGGTTACGCCGCACCTCTCTGCCGAGGCTTCGCAAGGGCGTCACATAACAAACACCTGTCCGCTGTTGAGCAAGATGCGTCACCATGAGGAGTTCACCGAAGAGTGTCTTACCGCCGCTCGTTGGAACAGAGATCACCAGTCGTCGCACGGACGGATCGAGACCAATTGGCCCCGACTCTTGACCACCCGATGCACCTGCCAGAAGCTCCCGCTGGGGTGGCCAGAGGTTCAACACAGCAGGGGTGGAGATCGTGAAGGCCTGTACAACCCCGGGTGGCGTCCCCGGAGGCAACATCGTCCACAGACTTCCCGCATCAATCTCATCGGTGAGGGATCTCAAGTGTGCGGCTACCCAACGGGAGTCCTGGTCACCACTGGCGGCTTCAGTTGCGACAGCTCGGTCAAGCAACGCTTGCGCGGAGGCAACATCTTCGCGGGATCCGCGAGTCAAGAAACGCAACAGAAGCCAGACCGCCTCGACAACGCTGAAGGCTGCGCCAAAGGGCGTCCCAGCCAAATCGTCCACTCCGATCTCGCTGGAGAGCTGACCGAACTCGGATCGCCAGCGAGCGATGTCCCGCCGCAAATCGGCCATGTCGAGACCGAGAAAGCCGATGCCGGCATGCAGCGAAACGGCTGATACCTCAACAATGAACGCCTGGCCTCGCGACAGGCCGCCGACACGCCGCCGAGCAATCGCCTGAGCATTAGGCTGCCCATCACTACGGTGGTATCCCACCTGGGCCGCGAATATCTGCGACAGCCACTCAGACTCGTTCTCAATCTCGGACCCCGCAGAGGCGAGATCGAAAATATGCGCGCTGACCTGGAACGCTTGACGCTGCCGCTCGGGCCCATAGTCAGCGTACGCACTGCTAGCACTTGCAACGCCGTGCAGGTACCAAGCTGCCCGGAGCAGCGCCGGTGGTACTCGGTGCCGATTCAGGAACAGGTCAATCTCGGCCTGACCTAGGAGACGCTGAAGCTGCTCGGCGGTAGGCAGAGCGGGCTGCCAACTCCGGGCTGTAGCAACACCCCCGCCAGAGCGCTCGGCATGCCAAGCGTCACTTCGCGGATGCGAGCCAAGCGCTCCCTCAATCAGTGCGAAATCTAGAGCGCGATCCACACGCGATCTCTTACGTCGTCACAGAACTGCACGAACGCGCCGACACCGGCAATCAGCCCTTCAAGCTGACCCTCGCGGTCGAATTTGGGGAAGTACCTTCCCATCGTCGTGAAGCATCGGCGAGGGACGTTGGTTTCGCTCGTCGCCACAGCCACTCCAACACCGCAGCGGTCGTCTGCATCCCCCCAGAGGTCAACCATCTGCGCGCTGAGCGGCGCAAGTTCAGGGTCGTTAGCGAGTGCTTCGATGCTGGTGAACTTGGCCAAGTACTCGAGCGCTCTGATATCGAGTTGATCGTATGCACTCTTGACGGTCGGACTGACTGCGCCTAATCCGGCGTAGTGCTTTATTTCCCAGAGCGAAAAGTGGAGCTCATTGTCATTTGCATCGCTCCACACGACAAGCCCATCGCCGCCTGGTTCGGTCGCGTGAAAACTCGGGCCCTCAATGTGCCGCACCTGTCTTGCGCTGTGCGAAGGCATCGTGGCAGCCAAGCGAAACCAGATGAACTCGGCGATCCAGCCGCGAAGGTGGACCGGCTCAGGGGAGGCCTCCGGCAGCCCAAAGACGGACCTGACGAACGGAGCCACACTGCGCCTCTCGTCGGCTGACAAGGTCGACGCACCACACACTGCGTCGCGCCAGCGCTCATAGATGGCCCCTGCCCCTCTGCATCGCCACCGCATCGCCGCGTCGGCCAGAACACATGCCGCAATCTTTAGTCTGCTTGCGTCCGTCGATGGCACTGAAGCGGATCGCCAGACGCACTCCACGTTTCCGCCTTGGGCCACCTCCAGTACATCATCCAGGCCGGGGTGGGGATGCGTGGACGTCCCACACGAGCATGCGCCCGAGAAACCAGGAAACGGATCCTGCCATGCGCGTGGGGGCGTGCCTGCATGCGCGTTGTCGATCGAGATCGTCATCGCGCGCGCCTCTTCTGAGCGTCGATCCCAGCACCCGTCCGAGCGCGCGCCGTGGGCTTCACCGACAGCCAACCCCGACCGTATTCATACGCCATTCCTGCACTGTAAGGCGGCACCGTCGCCGCGCCAGGCTTCAAAACTCCGCAGCGTCCGCTCAACACCACCAGACCCCGGACCGCTGGGGTGTAACACAGCAACAGGAGCCACCGTGAGCCTCATCGGGTTTCGCGCAGGCTCCGAGCGCCCGTACACAACACCCAGAGCCTAAGGATCTGTGCTGCTCTCTGAGCCTGGACCGTTGATGTGATGAGGCTGGGTTCTGTCGCGACACCCGCTCCTAGTCATCGGAGTGCGGTTCCGAGCGGGCCTCCGCAGCTGTGATGCAGCCGATCAGCTTGACAACAAGAGCGTCCCAGTTGTCCGCGGCGGGAACATGGGACTTGTCGAGTCCCGCTGACAGCACCAGGTGAGTGCCGATCCCGACGGCTTGGCACAGCAGAGCCAACGCCGTCGTGTCGAGCTCGGAGTCGACGATCCCGGCGTCCTTGCCTGCCTCGATGAGGCAGGCGAGCTGCTGGGCCTCCTCGTTGAGGAACCCGGCCAGCGCCGCCGCGATGGCGTCGCTGGCAACTGCGCTGCCGGCGGCTTGGATCACCACGCCACGGGCCTGGTCGGCCCCGGCAACACCCGAGCTGAACATTGCGATCATGTCGTGTGAGCGCATCGGGGCTGCGTCGAGATCCTTGAGCCTGCGCACCGGCAGGATCGCGCAGAGGGCATGGTCCACGGCCGCGGCTAGCAGATCGGCTTTGGAGGGCCAGCGCGCGTAGATCGCTCCTGTGGTCAATCCCGCCCGCCGCGCGATCTCGCTGACTCGGGCCCCGGCGAACCCGTGACGAGCGAACGAGCTGACCGCCGCGTCCAGCAGCCGCCCGGTCACCTCGGTGGGCACGGCTCGACATCGCTGAGCGAGGCCTGCAGTTGAGTACTGGAGTGAAGCATCCATAAGCAAACATTGACGGAAGCCAACACTATCACTGTTGAGTCGGCTGATTCGGCAACATCACTCAAATCTGTGACGTTTTGGTCCAGCGTCTGCTGGATGTTCGGCCGATTGCGGCGCCAACGCCGCTACAGGAGCGCTTTCACACCGCTGCCCCACACTGGCAGCTGTGACCAACGATCCAGATGCGGGGAGCGTGATTGCGGCCGCGGACGCGGTCGGGGCGCCGCTGTCGGAGCTGTCACGGCTGTTGATGCATCACGAACCCACGATGACTGTGACCGTGCCGGACTGGGTCGCTGACCGGGTGATCTGCGCCGCGCGCCTCGGGGGTGTCACCGAACCGGTCACCGGGGCATGGCTGCTAGGGCACCTCCAGGATCGTCCACGCAGCCGAAGCCGACCGTCTCGACTTTCTGACCGAGAAGATCCCCGGCCTCGACATCGCCAACCCCGGCAGCGCACCGCACTGCCGGCAGCTGCAGGTGCAGACCCCAGGCGCCGAACTGTTCGTCGCGCTGGGATGGCTGGCCAAGCTGGCCAAAGCTCACATGCGCGACGTCGCCGCGCTCGGCGTCGCGTGGGGACTGGCCAGGCTGCATCACACCGCAGACGGACACGACTGCAGGTGCTCCGCATCGGTCGGTACGCCATAGTGCGCCAACGCATCATCTAGGCAGGAACCGACGTTGACGTCTTGTCCCTCGGCAACGCCTTCGCCAGCGATCGCTTCAGAGAGTGCATTCGCTAGTTGGCGCAGCCGTTGATGTCCGGCTTGGGTGAGTGGCATTGGGCGACCGATCCCTGTGTTCTATCTCTGCAGTGGTGGGGGCATCCGGGTCAAAGGGGGCGGTGTCGTTGCTAAAGACGGCTGATGCTGATGCCAGCGTCGGCCTGAGCCACCAGCGCTTTGATCTCGTCCGCGGTCTGCTGGTCGCCGATGAGGGTGATGTTGGTGAGCTGGTTGAGGTGGATGACTCTCCCGGCGTCGACTGCGTGGGCGAGTTCGCGCAGTAGGTGGGCGAGTTCGTCGTTGCCGGCGTCGGGGTCGATGTTGGTGTTGACGTTGATGCTGGCGATCCAATGCGCGTCAGCGTCTGATGGTGGCGAGTCAGGCGTCCCTCCCGGCTCGCCGCCGGTGCCGGCCGATCCGGAGGGTCCGGTCGGCGTCGCTGTCTCATCCTCGGGCTCAGTCTCGTTGTCGGTTTGGGGCGTCTCGGATGGTTCGTCGGGGATGGGGCGGCGGAGTCGGATCGTTGTCGAGGCGAGGTTGACGTCGCCGGGGTTGTTGGCCTGATAGTGGCCGCCTGTGCTGAACAGTTCTAGGTCGCCTGCGGCGACGGCCTCATATACGGCTGCGGCGAGTTCGGCTTCGCCGGTTGGCAGCAGCGGTTTGTGGGGGTTGTTCCAGAAACTGTCGCGGATCTCGGCGAGGGGCAGCCCGTCGTCGTTGGGTCGCAGGTTGGCGAGCAGCATCTGGGCGTTGAGTTCGCCGGGTCGGGCGGCTTTGGATGCGTCGCGCAGTTCGGACCACACATCGGCGCCTGACAGGGCGGTGAGGGCGTCGCGTTGGATGCGCCGGAACTCGATGTCGCGGTCGTGCTCGCCCGTGGGTGCGAGGTAGACGATGTGCTTGTAACAGAGCCGGACGCGCTTGTCGAGCTGCTCAAGGGCTTCGCGTTCCTGCCGCTTCGCATGTTCGAGCGTCTGGGGGTCGTCGCGCACCGAGTCGATCTCGGCGACATTGCGGCAGGCGAGCCATTCGCGGGCGAGGCCCCGAGCCTGGGCGCGCAGCGCGGTGTGGGCGCACGCGAACACCGCCGAGGACGCCCACCCGACGCTGAGCGCCTTGGGTCCGAGACCCATCGCTGCGGTGAGCGCCTCGCGTGTGGCCGAGTCGTCGCCGTTGAACAGCGAGAACCACCGCGAGTCGAGGATCACCAGCCGGGTCTGGTGCTTGTTGTCGATACCCGCCGAGGCGATCACATCGAGGCATCCCTGCACCGTGGCCCCGACTTCTGGGACCGGCCCGCCGTCGACGCAGATGACGCGGTCGAACGGCCCCGAACTGCGTTGAGCGAGCGTGAAGGCGCGGTCTGTGATGGCTGTCTCGCGTTCGCTTTCGGGGACGGCCTCGCGGGCGGCGCGGGTGAGCATCGCGAGCGTGTTGCGGGTCTCGAAGAACCAACGCCGCGGCACCGACTTGCCCTTGCCGGCGATCACATCCACCGACGCCAGCCCCTCGGGGGGTTCGAGGTCCTGCAGCACGCCCTCGGCGTCGCCGACGGTGTAGGCGGGGTCCGGCACGAACGACGCGGCTAGCAGTTCGGGCTCGGTGGCGCCTTGGTGTCCTGTCGTGCGGGGGCACAGCGACCGCACGAACATGGCGGTGGCCATCCGCTGCGCGGCGTGCGGGTTCGCCTCGGACCAGTCCTGGTCTGCTCGGTTGGTGTCGATGTTGCGGGCTGCGCCGCGCTGGGGGTGGTGCGGGTCGGCTATGTCGGTGGCGGCCACCTCGCGCAGGTTGGTCTGGGTGCGGCTCTCCGAGACGAGCCCAGAGTCGAGCAGCGCCTCGCGCACCACCGGCGAGTCGAGCAGCAGGTCGCCGCTGCCGATCAATTGCGGCGTCCACTCCCCCGTCGCGGCCCGCACGGTGTGTTCGCAGGCGGCGGCGGCGAACACTCTGATCGTTGAGCGCACCTTCTGGAACCCGGCGTGGTGTGACCATTCGTTCTCTGCGAGGTCGATCAACTCGGGATGGAACGGATAGCTGCGCCGCAGCCGCTCTAGGAAGCCAGCTCCGTGGTAGTCGCCGGCGAGCCGGTCGAACGCCTTGTTGTGCCATCCAGCAGTGACAGATCCGTCGAACAGGCCGGCGGCGGCCTCCACCGCATCTGGCGGCGGGGGTTCGGCGAAGAGGCGGCGTTGGATGATCTGAGCGAAGTCGCCGCCTGAGGTGACGGTGGCGGGGCGGGCGTTGCGGGTGAGCAGCGCTTCAAGTTCGCGGCGCAAAGCGGCGCCCTCGGTGGTGAGGGCCATGTCGTCGGCGTCGGTGGCGATCATGACGACCACCGCGGCACAGCGGTCGACGGTATTGAGCGTGTCGAGCAGTGCCCGCAAGAACGCCATGTCCTGCACCGCTGCGGCGTGGTCGGCTGCGGCCGCGACGCGCAGATAGTCCATGACCTCGTCGATGAGAACCAGGACGGGACGGCCCACCGATCGCAGCGCCTCAGCGAGCTTGTCCTTGTGGGCGGTGTGGCCGCTGAACGCCTTGTAGCGGTTGTAGTCGGTGTCGAACAGCCGCCACAGGAACCGTTCGCCGAGGCTGCGAGCGGGACCGTAGTCCTCCTCGGCTGCGGTGGTGTTGTCGCAATCGAGCACCACGCACATCGGGTTGTCGAGATCCTCAGCGACCTTGCCGACCCCGACCATGTCGGTGACGGCCCTGGCCACGCTCTGCCCGAGCGGAGTGGCGGCGAGTTGCTGGGGGTTGGTGGCGAGGTGCCACAGCCCGACAAGGCCGTGGGACTTGCCTCCGCCCATCGCCTGCCCGAGGTGCCACACCGCCGCTGGGGCGGCTGATGGCGGGCCTGCGAGACGGATCGCTATGCGAGCCATCAGATCAAGCAGCGACGGAGACGGGTGTGTGATCGCCGCGTAGTCGGCAGGTGCCGCGTAGGCGACTGGGGTGTCGGTGCCTTTGCGGCCGTACACGGCGTCGTGCAGCGACATGCGCACATCATCGGCACCGCCGCTGGCGGCAATCTCGGCACGCAGGCCCATTGCCTGCCACCAGGGAACGATCGGTGCGCTGGGCATGGCTGGGGCTCCTCAGGGTTACAGCGGCAGCGGGATTTGCGCCGCGGCGCGGTCAGATGCGATGCGATGGTCGCGTCTCGATGTCTCGGCTCGGGCGCAGATCTGCTGGCGGTTGCGGACCGCCCACGCCCAGACCTGTCCGTCGCTGTCGGCCTCCCCAACGACGCGGGCCATCTCCGCGGTGGCAGACCACAGCATCTCGTCACTGTCACGGCCAAGTGCCTGTAGGGCGTCGCCGATGTCGTTCACGGAGCGGCCCTCGACGGCGATCGCCATGACGAGGTCGATGACGGCGCTGTCGTCGCGCAATTCGATGCCGGCGGCGGCCTCGGCGCCGTAGGCGAGGCGGTTGCCTCCGCGTTCTCTGACGAGCAGCCCGACGGCTTCGCTGTCATCGAGGTCGTAGGAGAGGCGCTGCCAGCGTGCCTCTGACGCGGCGGCGACTCGTCGGGCATGCTGGCGGGCCCACGAAATAGCGAACCGGGTCCGTGTGTCGAAGTCGGTCAGTTTGAACTTGTCGATGCGGATGTCGGCGGCTTCTTCGACCGCCTTGTGGGCGAGCCCAAGTAGGCGGTCGAGAGGCACTGGTGCGCCGGTGAAGTCCGTTACCTCACTGTAGTTGCCGACGATCTCCATGGCTGGCGCGATCGCTGCCATCCGCTGGTCAGAGGGCGCGAGTCCGTCGGCTTCCCAGCGGGGCACCAGTTCGGCGATCCGCTCTCGTATCTGCTCGGCAACCATCCTCATCTGCCCGGGAGGACGACTCGGGGCGGCAGATCGGCAAGCCATCATGATGGTGTTGTCGATGTACTCGCCGCCTTGTCGGCCGCCTTTCTCGGTGCTTGCGGGCCAGGAACCGGTCAGCACGAGGCCGGCGTCGGAGATCGCCATGAGCACCCTGGCCCAGGCGTCGGGGTCGCCATGACCGAACACGATGCTGACCACACCGTCGGGACGGGTCTTGAGGCGGGCCTGGTCGAGTGCTTTGGTGATGAGCGACTTGTAGTGCGCCTCGGTGCGGTGATCCGGCGGTGAATCCTTCTTGGGCTTTTTCTTGATGACCGCCTCGAGAGTCTTCTCTTGCAGTTTGTCGGGGTCAGTGGTCACTCCGAACCACGGATGGGCTGTCACCAGCGCCCGTTTGAGCCACACGTACATCAGATCAGAAGAGTCGCAGTAGTTGATCATCGAGTCATAGGGCGGATCGGTCACTACAGCGTCCAGACAGCCGTCCGGCAGCGGCAACTCCGTCGCAGAGCCTCGCTGCACCACCACCGGGCATCCCTGAGAGCGATCAAACTGCTTGCGGAGACTTCTGAGCGTGTGGGAGGCGAGAGAGCCCCAGGTGCTTGGTCCGGCGCCGCACCCCGTCTCGAAGTAGTCGAAACTGTGCGAAATGCTCGACTCGTTGAAGTACAGGTGTCGAACACATTGGCGGGGCGTCTGCAGTGAGACGCTGCGGGTGCTGTAGTTCATCCTTCGCACAAGGTTGGCTGCCGCGTAGCCGGTCAGCGCTGCCGCGTAGTCGCGACAGACGCCAGCGGTCAGCATCTCTCGACAGATGCCGTCGATGATGCGAGCCAGCCGCACGAAGCCGAGAGTCTGACGGGGATTGCACAGCTCGCCCCAACTGGCGTACCCATACCCGACGGGGGCGATGTAGCGCGACAGCCCAGGGTCTATGCGTTCCCCGGGCACTGCCGAGAGGCCCGGGCCGAAAGGTCCTTCGCTCTCTAGTGCGGCAGCGACGCCGGGCAGTCCGTCTAGGTCGGCGGGTGTCCGGGCGCGGTATCGCTTGCCGACAGCTTCGTCTATGTCGGCCACGACCATCAGCGCCTCGTCGCGCAACCCGTCGCGCATCATCCGCCTCAGCGTCTCGAGCGGGTGCATATGGCCGCAGAAGGAGCAGACGCCGCTCTTGCCCTGTCTCCCCGGGATCTTCACCAGCGTCGGCTGCGCCGTCGGACGTCCGTCGTGGACTTCGGCAGCGAATGTGCCTGCGGCACCGTCGGCGATGATCCGGTAAGCCTGCCCGGGATCGTTCTTCTTGTCGGTGGCGTTGCGGAGAGCGAGGCTGCCGGTAAGCGGGAAGCGCCTGCTGCAGTTGACACATGGCAGGGTGACGGCCCACACATATCCCCACGGCCGCTTGCCATCAACAATCGGGTAGAACTCGCCCATCGCCTCGGCGTATCGCTGCCCCACCAGGTCGAGCACGAATCGGACATCGCGCAGCAGCCGCGGCTCTGGATCATCCAGCAACTTGCCTGAGGCTGGTGCGGCGTAGCCGTCGAAGGGCAGGTCGGGCTCGTCGTCCCAGTCGCGCATCGGGTAGTCGGCGAGCAGCATCCCTGCGAGCGTCGCCACGGGCGAATAGTCGATGCCCCACGCCTTCACTCCGAGCCGGCCGGCTTCGAGCGGGATCATGGCCCGCCCCGAGAATGGGTCGCAGATTCGTGCGCCGTTGGGGTAGTGCTTGGCGAGTTCGGCACGGAGTTCTGTGTTGGCTGAGTCGTAGCCGGTCATCGCTTCGCGCACGAGGTCTTTGAGACGTGCCTGTTCGTTGGGGTCGTCGTCGGGCCAGGGCAGCAGTGAGCAGATCACAGCGGCTTTGGCCTGCGCGAGCGGCCGGGACGCGAACCATGTGAACAGGCTCTTCTCCGCGAAACCGGTGCCCCACCCCTTGGCGGAGTGCTCGGAGACTTCGGCGCAGGGGAACCAGCGTTCGATCATGCGGGTCATCGCGGATCCCCTTGCAGGTGCAGCGCGGCTTTGAGTTCGCCGCCGGCGAGGCGCACTGTGGGCACGTCGATGAACCGGCCGCGGAATGTCTCTGCGGGGTTGGGCCAGGCTCCGTAGAGGCGGCCGGTGCCGTCGGTGCAGTTCTCCACCACGTACAGCCAGTAGTCGGCTCCGAGTTGTGCGGCTTCGATCAGTTCGCCGCCGGTGAGCGACACGCCCGCGGAGGCGGCTGACGCTTTGCGGCCTTTGACCTCCACGCAGCGCTGCTCCGCAGCCCGCACAGCGTGCAGGTCGTATCCGCGGCCGTCTCTGGACACGTCGGTGACAGCCCAGCCGCCTGCGGCGAGCAGATCCGTCACAAACCGCATCGACACGGCCTCGCTCTCCGGGTCGTCCTCATCCTCGGCGTCGTCGGCTGGTGCGATGCCGGTGATGTGCGCCCACGCGACGCGCCGCGGTTCGCCCCGAGCCACGACCGTCGCGGCCTGTGTGGCGGCGACGCGTTCGGCGGCCGCGGCGGCTGCCTCCTCGCGGCGGCGCAACCGCAATGCGCGGTCTGCGATCCCAGCGGAGAGCTGGTCTGGCAGCCGGCGCAGCTGCGAGACGATCTGGCGGGCCCAGTTTGCGAGCCGCTCAGCCCGACGGGCGCGTTCGTCCTCGGCGATGTCGGCGGCTCGAGTGTCGGCTGCTTGGGTCTGGGCGCTGCCGAGGGGACGCTCGGAGGGGTTGTCAGGGGCGGTGAGGTTGGCGAGCGTGTCCCATGCCAGGACCCGTGCCGTGTTGTCGGCGTCGACGCGGATCAGCCACGAGCACACCGTCGCGCGCGGCCGTTGACGGCGATCTGAGCTCTCGGCGCCTTCGGTGATGTCGCACTCGTAGACGAACAGCGTGTAGTCGCCGCTCGATGTCTCGTCGTGCAGCACAGCGCCCTGGTATGCCTCGGCGGCGAGCCGTGTGCGGAGTCCCTCGGCGAGGGATCTGAGAGCCGGGTCTGAGGGGCCGAGCATGACCGAGTCGTCGGCGCGGGTCCGTCCGGCGTCTATCGCCTGCTGACGGACCTTGCTGCGGGTCGCGGCGAGCGCCGGCCCGGCTGTGGTGTCGAAGGGTCCCGGCAGGTGCCAGCCATGCACCGACGGGGTGGAGGTGAGGTAGAAGAACCCCTCGTCGGCGATCGAGGCCTTCTGACAGTCGATCAGGTTCGCCTTGTCGGCACGGTCGAGGAACCGTTCCACGATTATCGGGTTGACACGCCCGAGCCGGTCGTCGCGTCGGGCTGTGTCCGCGGCGTCGGTGTCCACGCCGGTCGCGAGGGCGCGCATCTCGGCGTAGTGGCGGTCGCGTGCATCTCTGATCTCGTCGAGGGTTGGCCAGCCGTCGCCGGGGTCGGCTTCGGGGTAGAACAGACGCATCATCTGCTGCGGCTCCGACGACGCGGCGCCGCGGGCTCGTTCGAGGATCGCGTTGAGGCTGTCGAACATCTGCCCGCCGAGTTCGTTGGCGGCCTCCACTAGCCGTTCGAGCAGCCGGTGGTGGGCGTCGCCCTCGCGGGTGCCGGTGGCGATGAGGTTGTAGAGCCACACCTTGCGTTTCTGGCCGATGCGGTGGATGCGGCCCATGCGCTGCTCGAGGCGCACCAGCGACCAGGGCACGTCCCAGTTGACGAGCACATGCGCGGACTGCAGGTCGATGCCCTCATTGCCGGCGTCGGTGGAGACGATCACCTGGAAGTCCCCGGCCATGAACCGGCCTTGGACCTTGGCGCGTTCGTCGTGGCCGAGCGCACCAGAGTAGGGCTCAGCGGTGAACCCGGCGCCTTGCAGTTGCCCAACGAGCCAGGCGGCGGTGTCGGCGTACTCGGTGAAGATCACCGCCTGCCCGCTGCTTGCGGGGGTGATCTGCTGCGACGCGAGGCAGCCGACGAGTTGGGGCCATTTCGACGCCACATACCCTGCCGATCCGTCGTCGAGCAGTTCGGCGATGTCGGCTAGCAGCGCCTTGATGGTCTTCTTCTCTGCGCGGGGATCGAGCGACCGCGCTGTCACGACCCGTCCCTCGTCGCTGTCGTGGTCCTCGCCGTCGTAGGAGTCAGGGTCGGCTGTGTCGGCGGTGATCTGGTCGTCGGTGCCCATTAGTTCGCTGCGGCGGCGCAGCGTGCAGGCGAGCGCGTGCAGTGACGATGCTGTGCGTTTGCCGTACACCATCGCGGCAAGGATTCGCCCTTTGGCGGGGAAGAAGTCCGTGACCAGACGCTGGGCCCGTTCGTAGAGGCGGTCCTCCGCGGAGTTCAGATGCACGTCGAAGTTGCGGGCCTCGCGTTCTTCGAACAGCGGGGTGCGGGTGTCGTAGTCGACCAGTTCCTCCTTCATGCGGCGCAGGAAGTGCAACGGCCCTGGCGACAGTGCCGCCGCCGGCCCCGCACGGGCCGCGGCTCGGCGTCCGTCGGGGCGCGGGGTGGTCGGGAACAGGTCGGGGTCCACCAGGTGCAGCAGCTCCCGGAAGTACCACTCGTCGCCTCGGTGCGGGGTCGCGGTCAAGAACACGGCGTGCGGCACCGCTGCCGACAGTTGGGCGCCGACGCGGTGCAGAGTCTCCGCGGTGGGGGTCATGCGGTGGGCCTCGTCGAAGATCACCGCGTCCCAGCCGGCGTTGTCGGGACGCAGCGCATCGAGGACCTGGGCGTTGCGGGCCGCGAGGTCGATCGACACCACCCACAGGTCCTCGCCGGGCACCGACAGCGCCCGTTGCCGGACCGTCTCAGCGGTGACCTCGCGCAGCCCGCCGCCGAAGAACCGGTCGAAGTCGGCGATCCATTTGTGCACCAGATGCGCCGGGCACACCACCAGCGCCCGATCGACAGCGCCGAGACGCTGCGCCTCCCGCAGCCACAGCCCCGACATGATCGTCTTACCTGTGCCGGGCTCGTCCGCAAGCAGGAACCGCAACTGCGGCTGGGGCAGCATCCGCCGGTACACGGCGTCCATCTGATGCGGATACGGGTCAAGCGGCGCAGAGGCCAGCGCCGTCGAGGCCGCTGACCGGGCCGAGCTGAGGATCCACTCCCCCCACAGGCCCGCAAGGACCGCAGCGGGGGCTGCCAACCCATCTTCGAAGAAAACCTGCACACGACTGGCCGCTTGCAGGGTCAGCGACTCTCGCCGGAACGCGCCGGGAACCGCAGGGTCCTGCAAGTACAGGTCCAGTCCGGCGTCGTTCGGGACGGCCGCGTCGACCACGAGGATCCCGGTGTCGTCGGGGAGGCGCACCCGCGCGCCGCGCACGAGCCTCGCTGCGGCGTCCTGCGGGGCCGCGGGCGGCGATGTCATGGGGCGGGAGTCTCGCACAACGGCCGGTCGCATCGGAGGCTGCTGTCAAGACCGGACGGGACTGGGGCTGTCGAGGCGCTCTGTGAGGCCCATCTCGTCGGATTGCGGGACGAACTCGACCTCGTAGCCCAAAGCGTCGAGCACGCCGAGCACCAGGCCCAGACTCACAGTGGCCTTGCCGCCCTCGGCCTCGGACAGCCACTTGCGCGAGACCCCTCCGGCGGCGGCCGCTTCGGCCTGGGTCAACCCCAACTCCCCGCGGGCGGAGCGCAGGGCGGCACCGACCTCACACGGTCTGCGCATGTGCTGCAGGCGTGTGCGTTCATCCGAGCCTGCCATGCCCCGAGCGTACATACTGAGTGTCACCGTCCGGTTACGGCGCGAGTGTGCGGACAGTGATCTGCGACGCGGCGAGCCTGGCCATATCGCCCGCATACCACGCATCGGAGCGAACATCTGTGAAGCCCCGGATCCGGGGCTTCGGGCAGCTGGTAGGCCCGTGAGAGGAACGCGGCCATCTGTACGCGGGTCACGTTTCGGTCGGGTCAGAACCCAGAGGCGTCGCCGCAGCCTCGGGTGACCTCGAGCTCGGCCATGCGCTCGATGAACGGCGCATAGAAGCTGTCCGCGTCCACGTCATCGAAGCTCGACTCCGAGACCGCTAACGGGTCCTCGCCGTCGCCCAAAGCGTCTACGGATCTGGCGTGGGCCGAGCCGTCTACGACGCGATCGCCGCAGCGGTGGCAGACGCCGCCGCCCCACTCATGGTTGCAGTCGTCCATGCTGGGGTCCAGGAACAGGGCATGGTTGTCGTTGTAGGTCGGCAAGCTCTACCGGTCGTTGCGACAGCCGGCCCCGCTGGCATCTCGCTGTCTGCGGGGCCGACCGCTGACACATTTGTTGGTACGCGCAGCAACGACAAGGACACGTCTAGCGCTGTGAGCGTGTCAACGGCAAGAGAGTCAGCAGCACGCCAACCACAAACGCCACACCGAAGCGAAACAGCTGCAACAGTCGATGGCCAACAAGGTCGTCGGCAGCCGCCGCCACACCAAACAACGCCGCCAACGCCAGAGTCTGCTGGCCAAGAACACCGATGTGCGCGTCGACCACCAACGCCACGTCGCCAAAGCAGTCGTCACGACCCCCGAGACGCGCAAAGTCGTGTTGGAGGACACCAACGCCTCCAACATGACAGCCTCAGCGGAAGGAACCAAAGCGTTCCCTGTGCGAGGATCGTCCGCCAAACGCGGGCTCAACCGCAGCCTCGCCGAGACTGCGCGGCGCGCCAGACGGCGTTCATCGAGCGGGCTGCTGTCATTGCGTCGGTGGCCACAGAGCGGGTCAATCCCGCCCACACATCTCTGACCTGCCTCGTTTGCGGGGCACGAGGGCAGCGCGAGACCCAAGCGTTTTCTGGTGCCCGGAGTGCGGCTCGTACCCCCACGCGGATGTGCAAACCACGCCCAACGTGGACGAGGCAGGCAACCCTGGGCTGTATCCCTCAGCTCAGGATGTCACCTACGGCGGCAGGGACAGCCGTCACAAGATGCTAGAAGACGCTGTTGGGGTCTTCTAGACTCGACCAGCGCCGACGGAAGCGTCACGAACAAATATGCCCGCAGCGGCCTAGGAGACTGTTGAGCAATGCCGATTTCGGCCAACCCACAAGCCTCTGACCTGGGGTTTTGTGACCACGAAACTGGCAATTTGGGACTTACTCAACAGTCTCCTAGCTGGTCACTCAGGTATATAAGTCCCCTTTGTTTGCCTGGTGAGTAGCGGGAGGGAACCTCCCCCTCCCGCTCTCTCAGAACCGTACGTGACAGTCTCCCGTCATACGGCTCCCACAGTCCGGCGTTCTTCTGCCTCGGTCGATCTGTCGGCTCCTCCCCCGAAGGGTTGACCTCCAAACGACCGTGAACTGCCCGGCCCCTTCGCTCCGACCCCATTACAGGGCCCTCACCGCTACTACGGGCCGGTCCGCCCCTGTGCCCCGCATCGGTACTCTCGCACTCGCAGTGTTCGCTGCTTGCGGTTCTCCCTCTCGCGGCCAAAAACCCTGGCCGTCTCTATCGGGGCGACAGGTTCTCCTGTTCCATGCCAGCGCCTGCGATGAGCTCACGCCACCTATACACCGGGCACCGCCGGGGCCACATACAGGCAGCTCCCCGACTGAGGACCCACCGCAGCGGGCCTTTGTCCCGGGACCACCCACAGATCCCAGTTTCGATGCCATCGTTGTTTCGTTTCGATGCGTCAGCAGTGGTTCACACATGTTCGTCTTCTCATCGCACACCTGCCCCGCTAACAGCGAGACGTCAACCGCAGCGCTCACCACCCCGGCTCTTGACCGACGCAGCCTGCGGTGGTTTGGAATCTCCGCCTGCACGGCGACCCCGGAGGACCTACCCCCATCACTGGCACAGCACGGATCGTGCCGACGATCTTCTACATCATCGTCATCACTTCCCTTCAGGACACACGTGGGTGCCGGAAACTCGGCCGTGGTAGTTGACGTGCCGCGATGCGGGCCGATGCTGAGTCCTCGTGTATCGCATTGTGTACCGATTCCTGGCGTCACTGGCTCGGCTCACTGTGCGCTCAGGTCGCTCCAAGGACCTCGAGATCATCGTGTTGCGCCACCAACTCGCTGTGCTGCGTAGCCGCCGCGGCGGGGGAGGCTGTCACACCGCTTGGCGAAACTGGCGGACATGATCGGTGCCGATGCTGCGGATCGTGTGCTTGAGGCCGCCGACGCGGCCGGGGCGCCGCTTTCGGGGCTGGCCCGGCTGTTGATGCATCACGAGGCGTCGCTGGATGTGACGGTGCCACGCTGGGTTGCTGGCAGGGTGGTGTGCGCGGCTCGGCGTTGGGATGTCACTGTGGCGGTGGCCGCGGCGTGGCTGCTCGCCGAAGGCACCGCCCGGCTCATCGCCACCGCCGAAGCCGACCGGCTCGATCTGTTGACCGACAAGATGCCCGGACTTACGATCAACCCCGTAGATGCACAGGACTGCCGGCAGCTGCGGGTGCCAACCCCCGGCGCGGAGCTGTTAGTTGCGTTGGGATGGCTCTCGAAACTTGCCGACGCCCGTCTGCGAGACGTCGCCGCGGTCGGGCTCGTGTGGGGGCTCACCAGACTGCACGACACCGACGACGGCCACGACTGCACCACCGCCGACGACATCGAAGCCGCAGACCGGCACGCCGCCAGCGACGCCGTCAACGCCCACGAAGCGGCCGTGCTCGCCGAAGCCCCCATCGGACTGCTCGCGCTGTCGATGCTGGCACCAAACCAGATCTTCGCCGTCGCGCTGCCTGAGTTCGTTGATGACTGGCTGGTTTGCATCGCCGGTCGCTGGCACACCACCGAGTCGACAGCCGCGGCGTGGCTGGTAGCAGAAGGAGCGGGCTACTTGTACGCCCTCGAACACGAAGGTCGCACTGATTGGCGCACCGGCGCGACCCGCTGGGTCATCCCCACCGAAGTACCCACAGGCCCCCGCAGGCTCATCGAAGTGTGCGGCGAGTCGCTGCAGACCACCGTGGCCTACCTCGCGTCGCGCCGCGGCGACGACCAGATAGGCATTATCACCCTCACGATCGCTGTCGGCGCCCGCCTGTGGCTCAACGACCACGGCTGCGCTTGCGGCCAGCACGACACTTCGGAAGCAGGCCCCATCGGGCCACCGATGGAGCCGGACAGGCCCCCCGGTTGCCCGCCGCAGCCTGCGCGGTCCAACCGCTGGCGGGTACTTCGACGACGGCGACACAAGCCGCGGTGACGATCGGCAGCCCGAGCGCTAACGCCGAGAGAAGCGTCGCGATCGGGGTGTGATGCAGCTCGCGTGCGGCCGACGCGGCTCCGGTCGGACCGCTGCCCCCGCCAGTGCGATATGACTATGAAACCTATGGATTCGAGCAGAACCACCGCTGCGGCGGGGAGCGCCCTAGCGGCCGGTGACAACAACAGTGGCCAGCCGAAGTCGATGAGCTCGACGCTGGTTTGGGCGGGTGGGCCGTGAAGGTCTTTGTGTCGTCGGTTGTCGGAGGCTATGTCGAGTTCAGACGAGCGGCGAAGGATGCGATAGACGCGTTGGGGCATGAGCCGGTGGTGATGGAGCTAACCCACCACGCGGCTGCTGCCGACCCTAGAGAGGAGTGCTTCGCTCAGATCGAGGACAGCGACGTCGTGGTGATGCTGCTCGGCCCCCGCTACGGAGAGCCACAGCAATCGGGCAAGTCGGCCACGCACGAGGAGTGGGAGCACGCGTGCCGCAACAACAAGCCGATTCTGCCGTTCGTAGAGGACCTTGACGACCACGACGAACGCGACCCCCAACAGCAGGACTTCCTGGATGAGATCGGAGGTTGGGAGGAAGGCTCCTACTGGGGACGGTACTCCTCGCCCCTGAACCTGGTCACAGAACTCGTCAAGGCGTTGAACGTGCATGAGGAGCGGACGGGCGCCGCGACGGACGCAGTCTCGATTGAGCGGCTGCCGCTGACGTGCCGCGAACGCCTCGAAGCGCTGCGAAACGTGTCGCCCATCGTGGCCGATCGTCTCATTGAACTCTTGTGCGATCCGGCGTTGCGGCAACCACCTGCCTTATCGCGGCTCGCTGAACAGCCTCCCGGCTGGCTCCAGCAGGCGGGATACGGAGCCTGGGAGGTGATCAGTGACTTCGTCGAAGCCCACAGCCTCAGCAGCTTGGACGCGATTCGGCTAAGCGCAATAGAGGCCGGCTCGCCTCGGAGTGGAATACACTTGATCCGCCGAGCGGAGGCCCTAGCTGTGCATTCCCAACACGTTGTCCCGGCTTAGGCGGGTGAGGGTGGCCATGGGGGTGTCCCAGTTGAGGGCGCCGTGGGGCCGGTGCTGATTGTAGTGGGCCATGAAGTGTTGGTGGGCCTCGCTGCGTTGGGTGTCTGAGGTCCAGTCTTTGGCGTAGGCCCATTCTTCGTTGAGGATGCGATGGAAGCGCTCGACTTTGCCGTTGGTCTGTGGCCGGTAGGCGCGGGTGCGTCGGGGGCTGGTGCGGGTGTCTTTGAGGGCTTGGCGGAAGGCGTCGGAGCGGTAGCAGGGGCCGTTGTCGGTGAGGACCCGTTCGCAGGTGATCCCGGCGAGGGCGTAGAACGCGGCGGCGCGTCTCCAGAACCCGGCGGCGGTGGGGCCGGTCTCGTTGGTGTGGATCTCTGAGTAGCCGAGGCGGGTGCGGTCGTCGATGGCGGAGTGGACGTAGCGCCAGCCCGTCTTCTGGCGGGGTCCGGCGTTGCCGCGGCCGTGGGTGCGCCAGCCGCCGCCGTCGGGGATCGTCGGGAGTTTCTTGACGTCGATGTGCACTAGCTCGCCTGGTGTTTCTCGCTCGTAGCGCAGCGGTTTGGGGGGCGGGCCGGTGCTGCGGTCGCCGCGGTCGAGGCGGCCCAGCCCCTCAGCGACGCAGATGCGGTGCACCGTGGAGGCGTTCATGGCGAGCACATGGGCGATGAACCCGGCGCCGCGGCGGCAGCGGCGGCGCAGCTCGATCACCCGCCGCCGTTGCGGCTCGGGGGTGCGCCTCGGGCTGTGACGGGGCCGGCTCGACCTGTCCTGCAGGCCCGCTTCGCCCTCGGCGCGGTAGCGGCCGCACCACTTGCGCACCGTCTTGTCGTCGACCTGGAACCGCTGCGCGACAGCCGACACGCTCCAACCGTCGGCGACGACGAGCAGAACCATCTTGAGGCGCTGCGCCGGGGTGAGCGCCGCGTTGGGGTGCTGGGGCCGTCTAGTCTGTGACATGTCATCTCCTGGGGGGAGGTCGGGGGTAGTTGACACCCCGCATCCTCCCTCAGGAGATCACCCAGACCCGGCCACCCCCTCCAGCCCGTCGCAGTAGGGACAACGTCTCAGGTTGTCACACCTAGCACCGTCCGCAGCGGACGCGTCATGCTCACCCGCACAACGGCCTGTTCTCCCTCGATCACCCGCCCAGACGAGATGCTCACCCGGAGCGGATCGCAGCCGTTCAAGAACCTGCGCAACACCCCGGCAGCCTGGCCGCGGGTCAGATTTATCCGGGGCTTGAACACTCCCGGGTCGGTCGCTGTGCCGCCTACGTAGCCGACCATGTACCTGCACTCATGCAGCGCACGCACCTCTGTCGCGCCGGGCGTGCAAGCGCCCGACATCTCATCGAAGTAGGAACGACAAGGCTCCACATCCGCGAATCCTGTGGGGCCATACGCGCCTCCCAGGCCGAACAGCCGGGCGAAGGACGACACCACCTCGATGCGTAGGATGCGTGAGATGTCAGAGAAGCCATGTCTCCCAGGCCACGCCAGCGCCGCGGGGCGGCGCACGCCAGCAGGCGCCGCCGGCGACTCGGCGAGCTTCTGCATCCACCGCAGCAGATCGTCACGCTTCACATCCTCGCCCGGCCCGAACGCGCACACGCCGCTGCCGTTGGTGAAGTCATCGCCTGTGGTGATGACTCCAAGCCCCATCAGGTGCTGGATGTGCGGCTCCCACTGTGAGCCGATCGATGTCTGGCGGCACGGTCCCTGCGCCGCGACCGCCGAATGAGCGGCTGTTGCCGAGGCGGCGGCCGCAGGCGGGGACTCATCTGGGGCGGCAGCGGGCATCGCTGATGCCGCTGCGGTAGAGAGCAGGAGAGCCCACACCGCTGCCAGCGATGACCACCGTCCGCCGCGCACCGCTACAGCACACTCCATTCGCCCCTCGGCGGGGCACCGTAGTGGTGCTGCATCCACTCAACGACTAGTAGCTTGGCCGTGTGCTGCAGTGAGAAATATTCGGGCACGGCGCCTATCGTCTCGGTCTGTGCCCATTCGTCGCAGCTGGCACCAAGCACCGGCACATACTCAAAGTGCTCTTGTATCTCGTCGGGCGTCATCTGCGCCGGGTCCGCGCCGATGGCCGCCTCGATCTCATCGGCTGTTGCCTGTGACGGATCGAGGCCACCGACCAAGAGCCGGTAGGAGACCAGATCCACGTCGGGGGGCAGCACCCCGCGGCAGCGATCCGCCAACGACTGCACCAGCAGCGGGGCATCGCCGTCTCCGGCGGGGTCCGGCAGGATCACCGTCGGGCAGCGGAACCAGCCGCTGTCGGAGTGGGACACCGGCGTCTCCCAGCGCACGAACCCGTTGACTTGGCGTGTCATCTGCTCGATGACACAAGACTCCGACGCCCCCAGATAATCAAGCGCCCACACCGACTGATGCAACGCATCGGCGCACTGGCTGCTGCGCGTGTTGGCGACGCACCACCGCGACCACTCCACCACGCCAGGCGTCGGACGCGGCATGTCGCCATCCGCAGACGCCCAGACGAGAGCGGGCAGCCCCTCGGGCGTGGGGGCGTCATGGCCGAGCTCCCACGACAGTGTCGGGGTGTCAGGATGCACCTCCGGCACATACCCCGCATACGGCTCCATCCAAGCCACCTCAGGGCCATCCACCACAGGCTCGACCACCACCGGGTCATGCACCTCAGGGTCAACCACCACCGGCTCGACCACCGGATCGACCACCGGCTCGACCACAGGGTCATCCACCACCGGATCGACCACCGGCTCGACCACCGGCTCGACCACAGGGTCATCCACCACCGGCTCGACCGCCACAGGGTCATCCACCACCGGGTCATCCACCACAGGGTCATCCACCACAGGGTCATCCACCACCGGCTCGACCGCCGCAGGGTCATCCACCACCGGCTCGACCACCGGCTCGACCACCACAGGGTCATCCACCACAGGGTCATCCACCACCGGCTCGACCGCCACAGGGTCATCCACCACCGGCTCGACCGCCACAGGGTCATCCACCACCGGCTCGACCGCCACAGGGTCATCCACCACCGGCTCGACCGCCACAGGCTCGACCACCACCGGCTCGGCCGCCGCAGGCTCGACCGCCGCAGGGTCATCCACCACCGGCTCGGCCGCCGCAGGCTCGACCGCCACAGGGTCATCCGCCGCAGGCTCGGTCGCCGCCGGCTCGGCCGCAGGGTCATCCACCGCCGGCTCGGCCGCAGGGTCATCGACCGCCGCAGGCTCGACCACCTGCGAACACGCGGACGCTAAGAGCATGACGGCGACGGTGGCCACCGCCAAGGTTCTTCCGAGCGGCGCTCGGGGGGACAGAATGCTATGTCGCAATCGTGTCAGGATCGTCACAACGGACTCCTTTCTAGGTGTGCATGAGCTTCCCCCCGAATCGTGGAGGGTTGGTTAGGCTGCGTTGGCTAGTTCGTAGTCTATTGGGCTGGTCATGTTGTTGGTGGAGTGGAGCCGTTTTCTGTTGTACCAGGTGTCGATCCAGACGGCGATGTCTCGGCGGGCCTGGTCGCGGGTGCGCCAGCGGCGGCGTGATATCAGGTCGTGCTGGAGCGTCGAGAAGAATGACTCGGCGGCGGCGTTGTCCAGCGCGCAGCCAACGCGTCCCATCGATTGGGTGATCCCGAGCTTGGCGCAGGCCGCCGCGAACGCGTCGGAGGTATATTGAGAGCCCTTGTCGGTGTGGAAAATCACTCCGGCGACGCCGCCGCCGCGCACCGCGGCGGCCATGTTGATCGCGTCTGTGGCCAGCTGCGCGGTGGGGTGGCGGTCGGACTGAGCGAAGCCCAGCATCCGCCGGGAGAACAGGTCCTCCACGGTGGCGAGGAACACCGGCCCCTCGGCGGTGTCGACCTGTTTGAAGTCGCCGACCCACTTCTCGTCGACGCCGCCGGCAGTGAAGTCCCGACGCAGCAGGTCCGGAACCGGCTCGGCGCGCTTGTCGGGTCGGGTCAGGCCCCTGCGCCGCTTGGGCGCGCGTCCCTGCAGGCCCTGGCGGGCCATGGAGGACTCCACCGTCTTCTTGGACACCTCGCGGCCCGACCGGCGCAGCGCGGCGCGAACCCGGGGCGAGCCGTAGGTGCCGTCTGACGCGTCGAAACAGGCCTTGACCTCGACGTCTAGTTCAGCTCTGCGCCGCCTCGCCGGCGTCGGGGGCCGGTCGCGCCACTTGTAGAACGTCGACGCCGCCACCCCCAGGGCCCGGCACGACACCGCGTGAGGCACAGCGTGGTCGGTCCTTTGGGCCGCGATGTGCGCTGAGACGCTCATCGCGTTGCCTCCTTGACCCAAAGGACCACTGATCGTTTGAGCACATCACGCTCCATCTCCAACTCGGCACAGCGCTTGCGCAGCCTGACGAGCTCAGCTCTGTCGTCGGAGCTCAGGCCCTCGGCCTCACCCCGCTCGATGCGGTCTTTGCGGACCCAGTTCCCAAGGGTGCCCGCACCGATCCCGAGATCACGGGCGATCTCAACGACCGGCCTTCGCGTCTCCCGGACGATCCGCACAGCACCGGCCCTGAACTCCGAGTCGAACTTGCGTCGTGTGTGTGACATAGCGCCTCCTCATAGACGATGTCTCCACGATTCGGGGGGATACCCAGCATTCCCAACACGTTGTCCCGGCTTAGGCGGGTGAGGGTGGCCATGGGGGTGTCCCAGTTGAGGGCGCCGTGGGGCCGGTGCTGATTGTAGTGGGCCATGAAGTGTTGGTGGGCCTCGCTGCGTTGGGTGTCTGAGGTCCAGTCTTTGGCGTAGGCCCATTCTTCGTTGAGGATGCGATGGAAGCGCTCGACTTTGCCGTTGGTCTGTGGCCGGTAGGCGCGGGTGCGTCGGGGGCTGGTGCGGGTGTCTTTGAGGGCTTGGCGGAAGGCGTCGGAGCGGTAGCAGGGGCCGTTGTCGGTGAGGACCCGTTCGCAGGTGATCCCGGCGAGGGCGTAGAACGCGGCGGCGCGTCTCCAGAACCCGGCGGCGGTGGGGCCGGTCTCGTTGGTGTGGATCTCTGAGTAGCCGAGGCGGGTGCGGTCGTCGATGGCGGAGTGGACGTAGCGCCAGCCCGTCTTCTGGCGGGGTCCGGCGTTGCCGCGGCCGTGGGTGCGCCAGCCGCCGCCGTCGGGGATCGTCGGGAGTTTCTTGACGTCGATGTGCACTAGCTCGCCTGGTGTTTCTCGCTCGTAGCGCAACGGTTTGGGGGGCGGGCCGGTGCTGCGGTCGCCGCGGTCGAGGCGGCCCAGCCCCTCAGCGACGCAGATGCGGTGCACCGTGGAGGCGTTCATGGCGAGCACATGGGCGATGAACCCGGCGCCGCGGCGGCAGCGGCGGCGCGGCTCGATCACCCGCCGCCGTTGCGGCTCGGGGGTGCGCCTCGGGCTGTGACGGGGCCGGCTCGACCTGTCCTGCAGGCCCGCTTCGCCCTCGGCGCGGTAGCGGCCGCACCACTTGCGCACCGTCTTGTCGTCGACCTGGAACCGCTGCGCGACAGCCGACACGCTCCAACCGTCGGCGACGACGAGCAGAACCATCTTGAGGCGCTGCGCCGGGGTGAGCGCCGCGTTGGGGTGCTGGGGCCGTCTAGTCTGTGACATGTCATCTCCTGGGGGGAGGTCGGGGGTAGTTGACACCCCGCATCCTCCCTCAGGAGATCACCCAGACCCGGCCACCCCCTCCAGCCCGTCGCAGTAGGGACAACGTCTCAGGTTGTCACACCTAGCCGACGCGGGCGACACCCAGGGTGCTGCAGATGTGATGGCTCAGGTGCCGTCCGACTATCCGCTGCTCGACACCGCCCGTGCACACATCGGCTTCGACGCGACCGGTGTCATCAACGCCGTCCTATCGGAAGGGCTGCACCGACACGACGATCCGGAACTAGCGCTCTACAGCGTCGCGAGGCTTGCTGTAGCGCATTGGCGCCTCAACCGTCCTGACCTGGCGCGCAGCGTGCTGCGAGAAGCAAATGCGAGGTTCCCGGGCAGAGCATGGCTGTTGTTCCATGAAGCGAACGCCATCCTCAGCGCAGTGGATCAGATCGGTCTCGGAACGGCCGGCAGCCACGATCTGCTCAGCGAAGCAGCCGAGTTGGCGGTCGAGGCCCGCGACTTGTTCCGCACGTGGGAAGGACCGTCGCATCTTGCCGTCGCAGCTGCCATGCAGGCTCGAACCGCCATGGAAGACGCCGAGCAGGCAGTCATCCTCGGGTCGGCGCCTCCCGAAGGTGAAGCGACAGACTCGGAGACCGCCAGCGCCGAGGTGCAGAGGAAACTGGCGCACGCATTGCTCATGCTCGGCCGCTACGAGGCCATCGACACCGTGAGTCTCGACCAGATGGACCCAGCCGAAGCAGCGCTAGTACGGGCAATGCAGGCCCGCGGCCGAGGAGAATCAACGGCCTCATCAAAGATGCGACGAGCGGTCGCCCAGGCATCCGACAACTCCCGCCTGCGAGCGCTGCTCGGGCTCGCACTCTTCGGAGAGGTCGACGAGGCACAAATGGCAGAAGTCTCGGAATCCGACGCTGCGCTATTTCGGGGCGTGGCTGCTCGCAACCGCGACGAACTCGACGAAGCGCGAGCGATCTTGGCGGAGCACTGGCTCGATTCGCCCATCCATGCCGGCGAACTTGCAGCAGCACAGCATCAGGCCGGAGCGACGGGCGACGCAGTCGAGACGTTGACTGGCGCCGCTGAGCACTTCGGCACTGAGTGGCTGCGTGTGCACGCCGTCGAGATGCTCGTCGACACAGGCCAACTCGACGAGGCCGCCTCGATTGCCTCTGACGCCCTCGAGCGCAGCCCGTCGTGTGGAGTCCAGCACCGCTTGCGACACCTGCTGGCCACCGTTGCTGAGCGTCGAAGGGACTGGCAGGCGATGGAGTTCCACACACGAGCGCTGGTGCGAGAGTCCCCCCAGGATGAACAGGCAGGGTGGGCAGTGGTTTACGCGCTGTGGAACCAGGCGAAGTACCAGCAGGCCTGGGGGTTCATCGTCGGGCATGACCTGCACCCCTTCGACGAACAATCAGCACAACTGATGATCGCGGTGTGTGCCGACGCTGATTCGCCCGAAGACACCGCCGGTCCCTTGTTGGAGATCGCTCGCAGGTACACCGATTCCGAGGTGGTGGCCGGCTCGGCGATCGGTGCCGTGATGCTCGGAGGCGACCGCGTCCGGCTCACAGAGGCGCAGCGCGTGCAGCTCAACGAACTGGCCCGAGATTTCTTGGAGCGCTTCCCCGACAGCGACATCTTGCGGTCCTTGTCCTTCTCAGAGCCCGAAGAAGCCGTGCAAGTCATGAGTGAACTCACAAGGGCTAGCGCGCTGCACTCACGGGAGTTTGTCGAGCAGGTGCGCTATGGCCGGCTGCCTTATGGCTTGCTGCAGCGGGTGAGCGGACTGCCGTACGCGGAACTGTTGCTGTCTGTGGCGTCCGGTTCGATCACAGCGATCGCAGCCGATCAGCAGCAGCGGGACGTCGAACGTCAAGTTGCCGAAGCAGCACTGGACACCGTGATCGCAGTAGACACCAGCGTGGTGGCGACCGGCATCAACGCCGACATAGACGTGCGCCGGCTTGCGCTTGTGTTCCAAGGCGTGCTTGTAGGTGACGAGTTGATCGCGGACGTCCGGACCGCGGTAGCACGAGCGAGCCAACCAGTCGAAGCGACTGCCTTCTATGAGCCCGCTCTCGGGCGGGTCTCGATGGCGCTGATCGACGAACAGCAGCGCGCTGCTCGAGCAGAGCGCTGTCAGAACGCTCTCGAGATGTTGAGCGGTTGGCAAGGTGTCACAAGCGGCCCTCTGCCATCGCCCGTCGACGCCCAACACCTTGAGCTGAGGCCGTGGGACGCCGCCATTCGGGTCGCCTTGCACCGAGACTGCGCTCTGTGGTGTGACGACCTCGCTATGCGCCGATTGGCTGAGCATTTGGGCGTTCCCACATTCGGTACGTGGGCCCTCTATGAGGCCCTCGCATCCGCCTCTGCCGCTGCGTGGCTGCCACCTCCGACAGAGATGAAGGTGCAACTGCTCCGGGCACGGATCGCCGACGTGCCGATCACAGCCCCGGAACTGGTAGATGCAACGGACCGCGGCGAGGTCCTCGACTTCGCGGCCTGTGCCTACCTGAGCCGTCCGCTGCCCTGGGCGAGTGACCTACATGGGACACTCGGGTTGTTCCGCGATCTCGTCACCGACCTCGTCTACAGCGAGAACCAGCGATGGGTGCCGGGGCTGCTCGACGCCGCCTCGTTCGGTCTGGGAATGGCGGTCGACTCCACCCAGCGCAACGGCGCGATCGGTGCGCTGCTCTTCACCGCGGTCCTTCACACATGTGACCCCTCGATCGTGCCGGCGTTGATCTTCGCCAGCCGAACCGCCGCGGGCCACGTCGATCCCGCCGCCGAGCCCGATCCGCTGCCAGTCGCCGTCCGGCGTCTGCTCGAAGCCCTGGAGAGCCACGCCGACCCACGTGAAGCTGCACAGACTGTTCTGTTGATGTTTGCGGAGGCGCAACCCGCAGACCGGACCATCGTCACATCAATCGTCTTCGGAGACAGGTAAGGAGACGGCGGAACCAGGTTTTCGTCAGAGGCTCGCGGCACGGACGAATGGTGCGGCGACATTGCGGTGGTCCTGACGGCCGACGCTAAGGGGTCGCCACTGCCTGGTGAGTGGCGGGAGGGAACCTCCCCCTCCCGCTCTCTTAGAACCGTACGTGACAGTCTCCCGTCATACGGCTCCCACAGTTCGGCGTGGGGTTGAAGCGAGGAGGTGCCAGTGAGCGAAGAGTTGTGGCTCGCGCTGACGGGCAGCGTCGAGCCATCTCCATGCTTTGGTGGGTTGGCCTCGCAATCGTTTGAACTTCTGCATCGCCCATCGAACAAGATGTTCGTCGATGCGCGCTGCGATGGCATACAACTCGCAGGCGGTAGAAGGCCCCGTAGTAGTTGAACCAGCCTCGGACCTGGGCGTTGATAGCCCCGGCGAGTCCGGCGAGGTCCGTTGCACTGCGACGGTTGAGGTGCCAGTCCCTGATCTGTTCGCCGATCGCCTTCTTCGCGTTGGGGCTCACCGCTGGTGAGAAGCTCACGAAGAAGCCTCGTCGGCCACGGGCCAGGCGACCCCGGAAGGTGTAGCCGAGAAAGTCGAAGCTGGTGTGCTCCGCCTCGTCACGGCGCTTCGTGTCTTTGCAGTACACGATCTTCGTCTTGTCGGGATGCAGCTCAAGGCCCAGGGACCCGAGCCGCTCAACGAGATCGGCCCACAGTTGTTGGGCCTGTTGCTCGGTGTCGCAGTGGACGACCACATCATCCGCGTAACGCTCGAACGCACAGCGGGAGTGTTCGCGGTCCATCCACTTGTCGAACCCATAGTGCATGAAGAGGTTCGCGAGCAGCGGCGAGATCGGGGATCCTTGTGGGGTTCCCCTCTCTCGTGGCGCGTGGGTTCCGTCTGTCATCGTCATGGGGGCTTTGAGCCACCGTTGGATGTAGAGCAGCACCCACCGCTCGTCGGTGTGGTGAGCGACCGCCCTCATGAGCAGATCATGGCCAACGCTGTCGAAGAAGGCCCGGACATCGAGATCGAGCACCCAGTCCTTGCTCCAACAACGCTTGCGAGCCACGGCCAACGCGCCATGGGCGCTTCGCCCAGGCCGGTATCCGTAGCTGTCGGGATGGAAGATCGGCTCAAGCTTCTCTTCCCCCAGCATCGCGGCCGCGGTCTGAGCCACCCGGTCTGCCACATTCGGCACACCGAGAACCCTGACCCCGGCCCCATGATCCTTCGGTATCTCAACCGCTCGCACCGGCCCCGGGAAATAGCTCCCCGAAGACATCCGATTCCACAGCTTGTAGAGGTTGTCCACCTCGTCGGCTGCGAAATCGTCGATGCTCACAGCGTCCACGCCCGGCGCTCCACTGTTCGCTCGGACCTTCTTCCACGCCTCGAAAACGAGACGCTTCGGAATTTCAAACGACTTCAACTTCTTCTGCTTCGGTCGATCTGTCGGTTCCTCCCCCGAGGGGTTGACCTCCAAACGACCTTGAACTGCCCGACCCCTTCGCTCCGGCCCCATTACAGGGCCCTCACCGCTACTACGGGCCGGTCCGCCCCTGTGCCCCGCATCGGTACTCTCGCACTCGCAGTGTTCGCTGCTTGTGGTTCTCCCTCTCGCGGCCAAAAACCCCAGCCGTCTCTATCGGGGCGACAGGTTCTCCTGTTCTGTGCCAGCGCCTGCGACGAGCTCACGCCACCTATACACCGGACACCGCCGGGGCCACATACAGGCAGCCCCCCGACTGAGGGCCCACCGAGGCGGGCCTTTGTCCCGGGACCACCCACAGATCCCGGTTTCGATGCCATCGTTGTTTCGTTTCGATGCGTCAGCAGTGGTTCACACATGTTCGTCTTCTCATCGCACACCCGCCCCGCTCACCGCGAGACGTCAACCGCAGCGCTCACCACCCCGGCTCTTAACCGACGCAGCCCGCGGTGGTTCGCAATCTCCGCCCCCACGGCGACCCCGCAGGACCCACCTCCATCACTGGCACAGCACGGATCGTGCCGACGATCTTCTACATCATCATCATCATCACTTCCCTTCAGGACACACGGTGAGTAGCGGGAGGGAACCTCCCCCTCCCGCTCTCTTAGAACCGTACGTGACAGTCTCCCGTCATACGGCTCCCACAGTCCGGCGTTCTTCTGCCTCGGTCGATCTGTCGGCTCCTCCCCCGAAGGGTTGACCTCCAAACGACCGTGAACTGCCCGGCCCCTTCGCTCCGGCCCCATTACAGGGCCCTCACCGCTACTACGGGCCGGTCCGCCCCTGTGCCCCGCATCGGTACTCTCGCACTCGCAGTGTTCGCTGCTTGTGGTTCTCCCTCTCGCGGCCAGCTACCCCGGCCGTCTCTATCGGGGCGACAGGTTCTCCTGTTCCGTGCCAGCGCCTGCGATGAGCTCACGCCACCTATACACCGGGCACCGCCGGGGCCACATACAGGCAGCTCCCCGACTGAGGGCCCACCGAGGCGGGCCTTTGTCCCGGGACCACCCACAGATCCCAGTTTCGATGCCATCGTTGTTTCGTTTCGATGCGTCAGCAGTGGTTCACACATGTTCGTCTTCTCATCGCACACCCGCCCCGCTAACAGCGAGACGTCACCCGCAGCGCTCACCACCCCGGCTCTTGACCGACGCAGCCTGCGGTGGTTTGGAATCTCCGCCTGCACGGCGACCCCGGAGGACCTACCTCCATCACTGGCACAGCACGGATCGTGCCGACGATCTTCTACATCATCATCATCACTTCCCTTCAGGACACACGGTGAGTAGCGGGAGGGAACCTCCCCCTCCCGCTCTCTCAGAACCGTACGTGACAGTCTCCCGTCATACGGCTCCCACAGTCCGGCGTTCTTCTGCCTCGGTCGATCTGTCGGCTCCTCCCCCGAAGGGTTGACCTCCAAACGACCGTGAACTGCCCGGCCCCTTCGCTCCGACCCCATTACAGGGCCCTCACCGCTACTACGGGCCGGTCCGCCCCTGTGCCCCGCATCGGTACTCTCGCACTCGCAGTGTTCGCTGCTTGCGGTTCTCCCTCTCGCGGCCAAAAACCCTGGCCGTCTCTATCGGGGCGACAGGTTCTCCTGTTCCATGCCAGCGCCTGCGATGAGCTCACGCCACCTATACACCGGGCACCGCCGGGGCCACATACAGGCAGCTCCCCGACTGAGGACCCACCGCAGCGGGCCTTTGTCCCGGGACCACCCACAGATCCCGGTTTCGATGCCATCGTTGTTTCGTTTCGATGCGTCAGCAGTGGTTCACACATGTTCGTCTTCTCATCGCACACCTGCCCCGCTAACAGCGAGACGTCAACCGCAGCGCTCACCACCCCGGCTCTTGACCGACGCAGCCTGCGGTGGTTTGGAATCTCCGCCTGCACGGCGACCCCGGAGGACCTACCCCCATCACTGGCACAGCACGGATCGTGCCGACGATCTTCTACATCATCATCATCACTTCCCTTCAGGACACACGTGGGTGCCGGAAACTCAGCCGTGGTCGTTGACCTGCCGCGATGCGGGCCGATGCTGAGTCCTCGTGTACCGAGTCTCGTACCGATTCCTGGTCCCAGGATGGAGCGCGAAACCCCTGGTCAGCGCCCACGACCGAATTATGGGCACCCACACCGAATGGCTCCCCCAAGTCCAGACCCTTCTGGAGTGCCACAAGGTCTACCTCTACCACCACCCCGAGGAGTTCTACCTGATCAAGATGTCCGGAGACGTCGACGGTGAGCTGATGTGCATCCCCTTCAAGACGACCACCGACGGCAGGACGAAGTGCGCATGGCCCGGAAGCAGCGCGGCTGTACTGCGAATACCTCCAGCGACCCTGGCGAGAATGCCAACTTCCCGAAATCGAACCAGACCAGACCCAAGGCAAGCAAGTGGCTGGCGAATTCGACGGTCTGATCGACGAATGACGAACGTGGCGAGCGATGCGGGCCGTGCTATTCGCTGGCTAGTTGCTTCGCTGCCTCCATTGTGTGGCAGATCCTCAGTGATGTCGCAGTGGACCCCGCACCCACACACTCCGGAACCACCTGCGCCTCGGCAGCCTGCAGTGCCCTAAGGAGGCCTGTGGAGTCCTGGGTGGCGGTATCCCCTGTGGGTGCCTGTCGGCCGCTGGGCAGACCCTTAGCCTGAATCCACCGACGCGGTGAGGTTCTTGGGTGTGGCGCGTCCACCAGAAAGGCCTCCTGACATGGGAGAATGCTGCTAACGAAAGCGGTCATTCTGGCCATGTGAGGAGGCACTTCCTGTGAGCAGGGTAGCAGGTGGGATCGACGGGTTGGAGGCGGTGTTCGACGATGGGTCTTTGGTGGCCGATGCGGGGTTGTTGCTGGCGGGCACGGTGATGGATCGGTTGGGTTTGGAGGCTCTGATCGACGACACGGTGCGTCTGGGCGGCTCGGCGGGCGCGGGCGCGGGCCGCAAGGTGTTGACGCTGGTGTCGTCGGCGCTGGTGGGGGGCCGCTGCATCGACGACGTGCAGCGGCTGCGGTCGGGCGCGTCGGGCGCGGTGCTGCCCTTTGATGTGATGGCCCCGTCGACGGAGGGGACGTTCTTGAGGTCGTTCACGTTCGGGCATGTGCGCCAGCTCGACAAAGCGGCCGAGCATGCGCTGGCGCGGGCGTGGTCTGTGGGCGCCGCGCCCGACGTCGCGGAGATGACGCTGGATCTGGACTCCACGGTGTGTGAGGTGTGCGGAAAGGCCAAGCAGGGCGCCGCCTATGGCCACACCAAGGTGTTGGGCTATCACCCGCTGGTGGCGGTGCGAGCAGACACCGGCGAGGTGCTGCATTCGCGGATGCGGTCGGGGTCGTCTCAGCGCGGCAACGAGCGCTTCGCTCGCGAGACCCTGGCGCGGGTGCGGCGCCTGGCGGCGGACGCGAGCGTGACGGTGCGCGCCGACTCGGGGTTCTTCTCCTATGACATGATCGCGGCCATCGGCGCCCACGGCGCGTCCTACTCGATCACGATCCCACAGAACGCCAAGGTCAAAGCAGCCAACGAGGCCATCGGCGAGGGTGCCTGGAAGGCGATCGCTGGGAACGAGCGCTCCAAGCCCAGCGTCTCCGCCTCAAGTTGGACCCGGTGCTCGAGGTCTTTGAGGGCCTGCAGGGCCAAGTACAGGAAGTTGCCTTTCCGCAGGCCGGGTCGAGCACCGTGAACGCGCGTAGCCGGGTGAGGAAGGCCGCCATCCGCTGCCGGGCCTTCGAGCGAAGCCGGCTCTTCGCGGATCGCGACCCTGCGGCCTCGGAACGGTCGAGATCGTCCTTGATCGCGGTCTTCTCGACGTTCCATTCCGCGAGCAGGGGCTCTACGACCGCCGGGCCGACCAGTTGCATGATCTTGTCGCGGTCTGTGTAGTGCGCTCCGAGCTGGGCGCGTTTGGCCGGGTCGAGCCCACGCTCGAACAGCGTCCCGAGGATCGACGGGTCGATCTCAGACCAGTCCAGCGCCCGCCGCCTCAAGCACCACGTCGATGTCGGACCTCTCCAACGGCAGCGCGGCACTGTCGTCGAACAGCCCGCCGTTGAACCAGGCCACCTCCTCGAAGCCGATCCGCCCGCTGTTGGCCATAGCCCCAAAGAGATCGCCGGCCAGGTCGCTGAAGTGATCCGGGTTGCGACGCGCCTGGCGCAGCATCCTCGTGAACATTTGGTCCGGCAGCAGACCGACGTCGTCGGCGAACATGCAGAAGACCATCCGGTTGACGAAACGCGCCACTTCTGGCGGGTCGTGGCCCCGCTCCCGCAACGCCTGGGCGACCGTCGCGAACGACGCTGCGGCGCGCTCAGTCAAAGAGTGGCGGGTCACTCCCGGCCGCAGCCTTTCCGGGTCCGAGAACGCCCACTTCAACAGGTCGCGCGTCGCCGGATCAGCCAAGCCCTCCAGATCGAACTCGTGGGTCTTGCTGACGCTGTTCGTCCAGTTGGTTCGGATCCGGAACCGCTGCAAATCGCAGACGATCAGCAGCGGCGGGTTCTCAAGCGCCAGCGAGTACTGGCGGAGCTGGTCGAAGGCCGCGTCGAGGCTCTTGCCCGGACTCTTGTATTCCCAAGCGAAATGATGCCGCTTCCACACGTCGGCCCAGCCGTCGCCGCCGGTGTCTTTGCGCGCGCCCCGCTCGAAGCAGTACACATCCCCGGACGGGTCGGCTTCGGCCGGGGTCGGCTCGCCCAGCATCCGGCACAGATCCAGAAAGTGCTCCTGAGACGCCGAGCGCTCCTTGAGAGCCGAAGACCGCCACTTGGAGATGAACTCATGAGGCGTCACAGACAAGTCCCTTTCCTTCATCGGTCCCGCGACGGGCAGAGCGAAGCGTAGACCGCGGCGCAGGCACGCAGCCGCTCCAGCCTGAGAGCGCTTACGCGTGCGCGCGAAAGGAACCTATGGCGTCGAGCGGCCCGACGGGGCAGCACGGGGCTGCTGGCTACGATCTGCGTCATGGAGGCATCCGATCCAGCCCCAGATCCGCAGGAACCGCTGCCGTGGGCGTTGATGACGCAGCCGCCGGAGTTGACCGCTCTGGAGGCGGCGATGGGCGATCTGGAACAGGCGATGCGACCGTCCACGCCGCTATTGGAGAGCGTAAGACTGTTGGAGTCGGCGTGCTTGGGAATCCTCGACGTGGCAGAGCGGATCGATGAGTACCTGCCCGAAGCGGAAACGGCGTTGACTGCGGCATTGCGCGACCGCGGCCACGACCCGGCCACTGCCGCGGCTGGCGCGGTAGCTGACCGGATGCTGGCTGGGCTATGTCACCTCGCCGGGGCCTCGCGGGCATACGCCGCAACGCTCGACGATCCCGACGTGGACGGGCGCGCCGCCGAGGGGGAACTGCGCGCAGCCTGCGCCGGAGCGTTCAGCAGTTTGACGGAACTGATTGACGGAGCGTCGTGAGCCCGGCCGAGTCGGTACGGGTCGCGCACCCTGGCAGAGCCAACCGAAGCGGCAGGCGGTTCAAGAGCCAACCCGGCAAACGACCTACCGGACGCTACGACCTCCCAGCCACACCGACCGGTCCCCAAATACAGGTCGGCGGTTCAGCTGAACTCGGATCGCGCCGTTGCAAGCGGGGCGCTCCCGCCGGGGACCACGAAATGGCCGCCCCGGGCATTTGAGGGTGACGAGCCAATAGCCGCACACGGAGGCCTCGTCTTGCTGGCGACTAGCGCACGGGTGCTGCCCCCATCTAGGGGTCCCTCGGTTCCATTGGCGCACTAGCTCATGAGGTGGGGACCCTGATTGAAGCTGGCTTGAGAGCCAGTGATCGCCGTCACACTCCCCGGGAGGGTCCAGCCGGGCTGCTGACAGCCATGTGATTGGGCCGCTCAGAGGCAAACGTCACACCCCTGTTCTAGATATTTAGAACATGAGATCAGATCTGTGTGAAGGCGCGGCGGGGTCGGGCGCAGGCGTGGACAGCGGGCAGAAGGGTGCTGCGCGGCGTCGGGTGGTGACGGTGGAGGATGCGTGTGGGGTGTTTGTGCGCCGCGGGGGCTGCTGGGTGTTGGGCAACGAGGCGGAGCTGCGGATGTTGGAGGCTCTGGGCGGTTCGGAGGGGGCTCGGGGCCGGTTGTTGGCGTTGGCGGCGGCGTTGGACGCCGGTGCGGTGGGGGGCGGCGATCTTCGGCGGTTGAGCCGTTTGTTGGGTGAGATGGCGTCGGGGGTGCCTTGTCTGGTTCGGGTGCCTGGACACTTGTTGGGCGCGGTGGCGTATGCGTGCGCTTTTTGGGACAGCGCGGCGGGTTGGGGGTGGCTGGGGTGGGCTCTGTCGGCGCGTCTGGACGCGAATCTGGTGCGGGAGTGGATGCCGGGCCCGGGCTGGGAGTCGCGGGATTGGGAGGATCAGCTGTTGGAGGCGGGGTTTGGTCGGGAGGTTCATTGGATCTCTGAGATGGCGGAGGGGTTCTGGCAGCGGCTGGGGTCGCATCCGTCGCCTTGCTTGAGGGACGCGGTGGCGGCGTCTGATCCCGACACGTCTGGACGGGCGCTCGCGGAGTTGGCGGGTCGCGACGGCTTGGGGGTCGAGTTGTTGGATCTGGTGGCGTCGCATCCCCGCACCCCCAAGCGGGTGCTGGAGGAGATCGCGTCGGACTTCTGGGGGCATGCGGGGCTGCGGGTGGCGCAGAACCTCAGCGCGGGGCGCCGGGTGCTGTCGAGGCTGGCTCAGAATCCCGATCGTCGGGTGCGGTTCGCGGTGGCGTTGAACCCCAACACACCCTCTGGTGTGCGCGCTGCGATGGCCGGCGATGAGTGCGCTGATGTGCGTGTGGCGGTGGCCAAGGCTCTGGACGTGGACCCCGAGGCGTTGAGGGTGCTGGGCAGCGGCGAACCCATCGACGCCTGCGGCGGTGCTCGAGACGTTGTTGGGGGACCGCTCAGCGACAGTGCGGGCGTGTGCTGCCGCGAATCCGGCTGCGGCTGCGGTGGTGGTGGCGGCCTGCTCCGGTGATCGCTCGGTTCGGGTGCGTCATGCGGTGGCCGGCCGCGTCGATGTCGCCGCAGCGGTGCTGCAGGCGCTCGCGACTGATCCCAAACCCGATGTGCGCGCCGCGGTCGCAGCGAACCCCGCCGCCGCGCCGGCGTTGCTTGCGCGATTGGCGCTTGACGGTTGTGAGCGGGTGCGCGCCGCGGTGGGCGTCAACGAGGCCGCGCCCACAGCGGTGCTCGAGGCGCTGGCGAGCGATGAGTGGTGGTGGCTGAGATCTGCTGTCGCGTCGAATCTGGCAGCCGGCGCGCACCTGTTGGAGGCTCTGGCAGCCGACAGCGACGAGTGTGTGAGAAACCGGGTTGCTGAGAACACGGCGACGCCCCCGCAGCTGTTGGAGATCCTCGCTGAGGACGCTGACGAGTCGGTGCGCTCCGGTGTGGCCTGCAACGTGTCGACGCCGCCGAGGGTGCTCGACGCTCTGGCCGGCGACGCCTGTGAGCACGTGAGGGTGTGCGTCGCCGCGAACGCGTCGCTGCCGTCGCGGACGCTGGCGGCGCTGTCACGCGACGCCGGCTACCGGGTGCGTGCCGCGGCCGCCGCCGCGCTCGACAAGCAACCGTGGGTCCGCCGGCGGCGCCGACGCGAAGCCCGAGAGAACAACAACGCCCAAAAGGAGGGTGCAACGTGACCGCAGAGACGATGACTGTGACACAGAAGGAAACGCTGGAGGCGATGCAGGTGCTGTTGTCGGCGGGGGTGCCGGTGCTGTTGTGGGGAGAGCCGGGCACGGGCAAGACCGCCACCGTTGAGCGCTACGCCGTTGAGGCGGGCTGGTCGATGGAGCCTTTGATCGCGTCGTTGCACGATCCGACGGACTTCAGTGGGCTGCCGATGCGCAACGGCAGCGCGGTGGTGTATGCGCCGCCGGAGTGGGCGTGCCGCGTCGCTGAGAACGCGGGAGTGTCGCTGGTGTTCCTCGACGAGATAAACACCGCCACCGCGGCCACCCAGAACGCGTTGATGAGAGTCGTGCAGGAGCACCGCGTCGGCTATCTGCACCTCGGTGAGCGGGTGCGGTTCGTCGCCGCCGCGAACCCTCCCGAACAGAACAGCGGCGCATGGGACCTCTCCGCGCCGCTGGCGAACCGGTTCGCTCATCTGGACTGGCCGCTGCTGCTCACAGAGTGGAAGGCCGGCTACCTCGGCGGCTGGCCCAAGCTGATCCCCCTTCACATTGACATCGCCGCCGTCGGCGAGCACGACGTGGCCCGTCACCGCGAGCAGCAGAGCGAGTTCCTGACACGGCGTCCGCAGCTGCTGTGCGACGTGCCCGACGCGTCGGCGTCGCCGCGGGGATGGCCCTCGCCGAGATCGTGGGAGCGTCTCGCCTACTGCACAGCCCTCGCCGAGACCGCCGACGCCGGCGACGCGACGCGTGCGCTGATCACCGTCGCGCTCGTCGGTGAGGCCGCCGCCGCGGAGTTCCTCGCCTACCTCGAGAACCCCGACCTGCCCGACCCCGGCCACCTGCTCGCTGACCCCGACCGATTCGCGGAGCTCGAGCGCACAGACCAGCAACTCGCCGCGCTCAACGCCGTCGCCGCCGTCGCTGTCGAAGAACCCGACCGCTGGCGCGACGCGTTCAAGGTCTGCATCGCCGCCGCGCGTGCGGGCGCCGCCGACGTAGCCGCCGCTACTGCGATGCGCCTAGTCGAGCACAAGCCCCCCACCGCGAGGCTGCCCGCCGGCTATGAGGCCTTCAGCGGGATCCTCACCGAAGCAAGCCTGCTCACCGACACACACACCGTCAACGGCGACGATGCCGGGGACGGCTCACCGTGAACGCCCCCACAGACCACAGCGGTCGAAGCCCCGACGGCGCACACTGCGACCCAACACCCGACATCGCCTCGACGGCTGCACGGGTCGGCGCGCAGCCCGACGCGGGCCATGCGCTGCAGCGTCACAGCGCGGCGCGGTTCAGCCCCAAGGCCCGTGCGCGGCTGCAGGCGGCGCGGCTTTGGATCGCCATCAACCGGCCCTACTACTGCCGGGCGCTGTTCGCGTGCCCGCTGATCCCGGCGCCGTCCCAGCCGACGATGGCCATCGCCATGGACCACCAATGGCGCATCTTCATCAACCCCGAATTCGTGGCGTGCAGCACCGTCGAGAAGATCGCCGCAGTGCTGATCCACGAAATCAACCATGCCCTCAGATCCCACGCCGAACGCGGCCGCAGGACCGCTAACCCCGCCCTGGTCGAGTTCTGGAAGGCCGCGTGCGAGTTCGAGATCAACGACGACCTCGAAGACGACGGACTCGACGTCGACGACGGCCTGCTGCCGCAGCGCTTCGGGCTGCACGCTGGAGAAACCGCGGAGCGCTACTACCAACAGCTCATAGACGCCGCCGCGTGCGTCGGCGCGGTGCCCGACTGCGGACCCATATGCGCCGCCCACCCCGACCCCGGCCAACACCGCCTAGACGCCCGCGGAACGCCCGGGCTCAACGGCCTGCAGCGCCAACTGATACGACGAGCCACAGCCACAGCCATCCTCGCACACGACCCCAACGCCGACCAGGTGCCCATAGGGCTGCACGACTGGGCCGAACACACCATCAACGCCGCCGTCAACTGGCGCCAGGTGCTCGCCAGGGCGCTGCGACAGAGCCTTCACACCCACACAGGCGCCAGCGACTACACCTGGCAGCGCCCAGCACGCCGCCAAGACCCCGACGACGCGGTGATCCGCCCCGCCATGGCCGCCCCCACAGCATCCATCACCGTCGTGCTCGACACTTCGGGCTCCATGGGCGAACACGAGCACGCCAAGGCCTTCGCTGAGATCAACGCCATCTTGACCAAAGCAGTGCCCGGCCAAGCTGTCCGCGTTCTCTCAGTCGACGAGGACGTCAACACCGACCAGCGCATCACCCAAGCCCGCCAGATCACCCCCGCAGGCGGCCGCGGCACCGACATGGCCAAAGGCATCCAAACCGCCGCCGAAACCCGACCCGCGGTCATCGTCGTCATCACAGACGGATACACCCCCTGGCCCGAGACCCGACCCGCGGGAGCCCGCTGCGTCATCGCCGCGCTCACTCACACCTGGCTCCTCCACCAAGTCCCCCACTGGATACAGGCCATCGACATCTCAGACAGCCTCGACTAGCGCGCCCCGCAGGGCTGCAAGTGACCCGCCGCGGCGCCAGTCCAGTGCTCACGCCGCCCCAGCCATGACAGCGTTATGGGTTGGCCCCGGTTCGCGAGTCAGCGTCCCTCGGACTGCCGCCTGAGACCCGCAGACGGCTTTCGGGGAGAAGTCAGCAATAGGGCTCGTGGTCAAGCACTGATGAATGCCCGTGGAGTCGTTGGCGTCGTCGGCGGTGTGTAGTCGCCGTGCCGTGGTGCTGGTGTCTACGCGCCGGATCGGGTGCGGGCTGGCTGCCGCCACGACGGACGCGGCAGCCGCCGGTCCTGATCTGAGCGTCACGCTCGCTGGGGTGCGCGTGCGCAGCGGTACGGGATCGCGGCGCCGCACCCACGGTGGCGCGTGTCTGAGTGGCGGGCCGCCGCCGGTCGCGACCGAACTGGTGTGCTAGTTAGCGGGGTGTGATGTGCTCGTGGTCCCACAGCGGCACATCAAGCGCCCTCTCGAGCCGGTAGATGGTGGGAAGCTCGCACCAGCTCTTGCCATTCAGGATGTTGTACACGGTCGCTGTGCCCACCTTGGCGTCGCTGGCGATCTCGGCGATCTCCCTTTCTTCCTTGCTGTCCTTCGCGTCCTTGCAGGCCGTCTTGAGCCGCTCCACCATCCCGAGGTAGAAGTCCAGCACCTCCGGCGCGTCCTCGACGAAGGGTCCCCGGGGCCACTCGGCGTCCGCGTCCTTCTGCAAGTAGTCGCAGGGCCGGGCCCTGAGCCTGCGCCGTTTCGCCATGCTCTCCCACAGTAGTGCCACACCCGGCCCGCGGCAGCCCATGTCACAGCCCCGTCCTATTATCTGTTCTGGATAAACAGAACAGACACAGCTCATCGTGTTTGGCGCCGAACGTCGGCAACGATATGCGCGGGGCGACGCCTGTCGCTTGACCAACAACAACAACATCCGCGGCTGCCGCCGCGAGAAAGAGAGCCAAGATGAGTGATTCACTAAGTAAGTCAACACGGCCAGTGGGGCCGATCGAGCTCGCAGCGATCGAACGCGCCGCCCGCGAGAGATGCAGCTACGCCGCAGCGCAGCGTCGCGCGGCCATCGCCGTCGGCTGTGACCCCGACCTCGGCCTCACCGTCACACGGCTCTGCGAACTGACCCTCAACGACATCACGTTCTCGGACAAAGGGGCCGCAATCGCGGCCCCTGACGGCACCAGGGACGTCATCGAGGTCGCAGCACGCCCGGATGACCCGGCCTGTCCGGTCGCGGCGCTGAGGAGCCTGCGAGAGGCGGTCCGGCACCGCATGAGAACCGAGAGCGGCGACACCGCCCCCAGCGACACTCAACGTCGACGCCAGCGGCTGTTCATCGCCCAACACAGCGGAGCGCCCCTCACCAGCGCGGGATTGAGACGCGTCGTGAACCGGGCATGCGCCGGATTGCCGGGAGTGCCGTCGCCCGCCCCGGGCCGGCTCGCGGCGCTCAGTCTCGAGCAGCGCCGCCAGGCGATCGCCGCTGGCTGCGACCCCAAGACGGCGCGGAACCTGGCGTTGCTGTTCCACGCCGCCTTCTCCGCTTTGCGGGCCAGCGACATTGAGAACCTCAACGTGGATGACGTTGCAATCTGCGGCGATTCGACCAGGACTCCGTTGGTGGACGGCGTCGCACCCGACGGGACGGTGATCGAGGGCATCCTCGACCGGGTCGGCACGATCACCGACACCGACATCCTCGACACCGAAGGGGCCAGCCTCTACCGATCGGGCCTGATCCACGGTGTGATCTGCACCTTCGCACGCACAAGCAGGGGCGCGTATGGCCAGGTTTGGTACCCGGCGCAGCCGGGACATCCCGCCTGTCCGGTTCGGCTGCTGCTCATGTGGCTGAAGTGTTATGACCAGCTTCTGATGGCCAGCACCGCCACCCGGCTTGCAGCCCGCCATCCGCTGTTCGCGAGCCTCAGGCGCCTGGGCGAGCCGATCAAGCCGATGGCTAGGACGCTGGGCAGGATTATTCGGGAGGCCATGGCCAGCATCGGGCTCCCGCCGAATGGCTACAACGCGCACAGCCTCCGAAAGATGAGGGCCAGCTACATATTGTCCCAGAGCGGGAGCATGACCGATGTGATGTTCCACGACGGCCGCTCATCCGGAGCCGAGGGCGTCCCGTATGCCCGCCGCGCCACGGCTGGTCAGCCGCAAGGCAGAACCAGGAACTGACGCCGTGTCCGCATGCCTGCGCACAGCAGCACCACACCGCGCCGCGGCGGCCCGTGCCACACCTCCGGCCTGCCCTGCATTTCGGTGTGGACCTGGATTCAACTACGTCTTGCTCGACCGTGCGCACCGCTGCGATTCTGCGAAACACCAGCGCAAAGGCAGTGCGGCCCAGCGCGTAGTGCTGTTCGGGTTTCAGAAACTTCGTCGACGACTATGGGGGGCATGGCGATGAGCGCATCACAGACCCAAGACCGAGACAACCGGCATCGCCGGGAGGCGCGCAGCAGTGGGCGCGGCGCGGCCGACCGGGCTGCGGCGGGCCGAGGCCCGGTCCCGGAGGCCGGTGCCCGGCACCAGGCGCGTGCCGATGTCGCGGCAGTGGCGTACCGCTTTGTGCCGACAGGGCTCGACTGGGCCGGCTTGGAGGCCCTCGGGAGGCTGCAGCCCGAACTGATGGAGGCGCACGGCGCGCCGCTTCAGGCGGACGCTCGAGATGCGGCCTGCGCTGCGAACCACCCGCAAGCCCCCACCGGAACAGGAGTCGAGCCGGGAGCCTCGTCGCTGGTTCAAGGGGTGTCCGCTGATTCGGCCCCTGACCAGGCAGCGATTCCGGCGCAGATGACGGAGGAATTCGACAGCATGTGCTCGGCGCCTACAGACCTCGGGGAGAGGTGCCGCAGGATCGCAGCATCTGACGGTCTGTGCTCCTATCACAGCCGGAGGTCCCGCAGCGCCGGTGTGATGGATCCGCTGGACCTCATCAACTGGGACTCCGACACGGAAGCGCTGCGCGCCATGTCCGAGGGAGCGGACAGGCCGGCCCCTGGGGACGGATGTCATGTGGAGGCGAGCATGGGAGAGTCAGAGGTGCGATCCCCGGTAACAGACCCGGCTGCCGAGGCGGCCGCGCTGGACGCGGATCTCGCCGCGGAGCCGAAGCGGGCGCGGCACCTGCGCGTGGTGTCGGAGCCCGACGCGCCAGACGGCGAGCCCGACGCGCCAGACGGCGAGAGTGGCCGACAGGGTTGGGCTTTCGAGCCGCCCGACACGCTCGCGCTGGAGCGAGAGCGCGCCCTCTTGCGCGAGGCGATGCCCCACGCATCTGAAGCGGTGATCGACTCAGGCGTCGAGTTCTACAGCAACCATCTGTCAGCCCACACTGTGCGGTCCTACGAGCAGAAGTTGCGGGATTTCTTCGAGTACGCGGCGGCCAACGGGTTCAATCCCCTGACCTGCGAACCGCCGCGAATCAAGGGATACGTCGTGGAGAGGATGAACGCAGGCAAACCGGGCAGTTCCAAGGGCGGGTCCGGCGAGTCGGAACCGTACAGCGTCTCCTATTTCACGTCGTTTCTGTCGGCTCTGCGCTGCGCCACCAGAGCTCAGGGTCTGCCCGACCACACGGCCAGACTGAAGCTCAGCGAGACCATACGCGGCTACAGCCGCTCGAAGGGGTCCGCGCTGCCCAGAATGGCCAAGAGCGAGATACGGGCGAACGACCTCATCGAGATCGAGCGCACCGCCCGGCTCGGATGCACCTACCCGGCGGCGCAGCTGCGCGCCGCGATCGCCATAGGTTGCGACCCCGACCTCGACTTCAGCGTCTCCCAACTGTGCGCGCTGACCTTCAAGGACGTAGTCGTCTCGGGTGCAACGGCGACCATTGCCGCCTCGCGGGGGCCTGTGGGCGCCATTGAGATCCCAGAGCGCCCAGGGGATCCCACCTGCCCGGTCGCGGCTCTCAGAAGCCTGCGCGAGGCGACCAGAAACCACATGAGAGCCCAGCGCGGCGGCAGCACCCCCACCGACGCACAACTCCACGACGAGCACCTCTTCACGAACAAGAACACCGGAGCCCCCCTCAGCCGCAAGGGGCTCAAGCTCATAGTCGGCAAGGCATGCGCCGGCCTGCAGGAGCTGGCGCCGCCCGCCCGGGGCAGGCTCGCGCCGCTCGGTCCCCGGCAGCGCCGCCAGGCCATGACAGCAGCCTCCGACATCACCACGGTACGAGACCTGGCGATGATCTTCCATACCGCGTTCTGCTCCGCGCGAGCCGGCAACGTCGGCGACTTCAGCGTGGAGCACGTCGAGGTGTGGGGCCGAGACGTCGACGGCGCCAGCGTCACCACCCCGCTGGTGGACCGCGTCGAACGCGACGGGTCCGTGACCAAGGGAATCCTCTCCCGGATAGCTGTCATCACCCCCACCGACATCCTCGACGAGAACGGCAACAGCCTCTATGGCAGCCTCATCATGGGCGTCCACACGATCTTCGCGTACGGGACCAAGACGCAGAAATTCCATGAGAATTGGTATCCGGCACAGCCGGGCTGGGAAGCCTGCCCGGTCCGGCTGCTGCTGAAGTGGCTGAAGGCCTATGACCAACTGCTCGCGGCCGACAGCGGCACCCGGCTCGCCGGATGGCATCCGCTGTTCAGCAGCCTCAAGCACCCCGGCAAGCCGATCAACACCCTGTCGCGCACGCTCGGCAAGGCCGTCAAGACGTCCATGGCCAGAATCGGGCGCCCGCCCGACGCGTACAGCGCCCACAGCCTCAGAAAGTTCAGGGGCAGTCATGTGCTGTCCCGGGGCGGCAGCATGACCGATGTGATGGTCCATGACGGCCGCTCATCGGAAGTCGAGGGCATCGTGTACGCCCGCCGCGACCCGCGCGACCCCTTCGGTGCAGACCTCATGGTCGGCCTCTACAGCGGCGCCACCCGACGCAGTGACGCCGCGATGAGCGAATCCGATGACCATCGCCGTGACCGGTGTGGAGTCACGGCCCCCGACACGGCCGGCGCTGCAGCAGCGGTACAGCCCTCGCGGGGCGGGGAGCCCTCCCCTGCGGCGGATTCGGCAGCGCTCACGAAGGCCGTCTGCGCATTCCGCGATGCCGTGGAGCATCTCCGAGAGGCCGGGCTCGACGATCGCGACATCGCGGCCGCCGCCCGGCTGGACCTCGCCTAGCCCTCCCACAGAGATCCCGCTGCCGCCTCGCGGTGGGCCTTGTTGGGCGTGCTGCCGGTTGCGCTTCCTCGCCGGGGCCGACAAGCAGGGTGCAGAGATCCTGCGGCAGCGCCCTGCGCCCGCCCTGGCACCCCCGGCACAGATGCCGGGATGCGTCGGCTGGGTCGGCGCCGTCAGGAACCCGGCCTGGTAGCGCGGGGCGGGTTCCCGCGTTGCGGCGCCACCCGCCCGGACCTGCGTGTGGCACAGGCCTGAGCAGCGTCACCGGTCCTTGTGGTTCGTCGCCGCGCGAGGCGATCCATGCTGCTCAGCGGACTCGAACACGCCGCTTAGGGGATCGGTGTCGCGGCGTGTCTCCGGCGGCATGCCCCTGGCGACGTAGATCGCGGACGTCTTCGCCTGGCGGTGGAACAGCGTCGCCTTCACGGCCTGGATGTCCTGGGTCGCCGCCCAGACCTTCGCCGCGGTGCGGTAGCGGAAGTCCTGGGGGCGTACGGCGACCCCTGCGGGCTCCAGCAGGATGCGGGTGAGCTCTCTTCCGATTCTGGGCGAGAACACCCACCGGAGCCCGATGCTGCTGTCCGGACCGTCTGCGGGGTCGGCCCAGCCGGCGTCTCGGGCCGCGGTGAGCGACCCTCCCAGGCGTTCGAGGGCCGCACCGGGCACCAGGGCTGATCCGATGGGACCAGCCGCAGCACCTGGACGCGGCCGCCCGACAGGTTGCCTTTGCTGTAGGGCAGCCTCCACATGATGGACGACCCGTCGGTGCCGCGGGCAAGGTCCGGCCACCTGAATGCGTCGAGGTCCGTCGGCCGCAGGCCCGTGGCGTGCAGCACCGCGGCCGCGGCGCGAGCTTCGAGCCACCGCAGCAGCGGCGTGCATCGCACAGTCCGCTCCCCGGGCGCGACTTTGGAGTGCAGCGACCTGTCCGGGTAGCGCGCCGCGAGGCTGAGCGCGGCCTCATAGCCGCACCACAGCGGGTCTCCGCCCCGTGGGGCCACGGTGATCGCCGCGGCCGGCTCCCGGTGCCCCGGCTCCGCATCTGCTGTCACCGGACTCGGGACGAGCAGCTCGGCCGCTTCCGGTGTGAAGCGCACATGCTCTCCGAAGCGGAACCTTTCGCGCTGCTTCCATGTCAGGTCGATGTGGTGCTTGCCCTGCTCGAGTACCAGCCCGCTGAGGCGGACCGCTTCGACGCGGCTCGCCAGCGGGGCTGCGAAGATCCTCGACATCATGTCGTCGGTGACGGCGACGATGGCCCGGCGTCTGGGTGTGGTGCGGCACCGGCGCCTGTTGGCGGCGGTGACCTTCTCGGCGAGCGCCGCGGCGGCAGAAACCCATTGCTGTATCTGTGACAAGTCGTCCATGGGGGTTGATTCCATAGCCGCGAAGTGGTCGTTGAGATATCGAATGTCGTTGGCTCGGTGCGTTGTGCTGCCGTTGGTCAGACTGGCAGCGAAGGCTGCGATCAGACGCTGGGACGGGCGGGCCGCGTCGGCGTGCACTTCGTCGCAGAAGGACCGCCACAGCCGCCCGGAGCGAGCGGTGCGCGACGCGGCGTCCCGTGACACCCTCGCGGTGGATCGCGCCAGTGCGGTGGCTGTGGCCCGGTCCGCGTCGAGGTCGCGGCCCGCCCACCACCGCGGCGGCAGAGCCGGCCCGTCCGGGTCGGGCTCGACGTGTGCTGGTACGTTGATCGGCCAGTCGGGCCATCCGTCGGATCCCGCCAGCAGCAGCGCTTGGCCCTCGCGGCTTGTGGTCCAACTGCCCCCGTACCCCTCGAGATAGGAGGTCTCGATCTCCCGGGTGGACGCGTGGCCGACCACCGCGGCGATCCTCTCCAGTGGCCAGCCTGCCGCTGCGCTGATGTGGATCATCGAGCGGCGCATCGAGTGCCCCGCCAGCACGACCCCTTCAGCGATGTGTGCCTTCTCCGCCATCTTGCGCAGCAGATACTGGACCTGCCCCTCGCTGAGGCCTCCGCTCATGCCGTAGTGCCACGCCCCGGCGAACAGATGGTCGTCGCCTGGTCGGGCGACGCGCAGGGCGCGCAGCCGCTCGAAGTCCTCGGCCAGCGCCAAGGCGTCGAAGGGCGGCTCTCCCACCGGAACGACGATCTCGCTGCGGCCGGACTTGGTCACCGCGCCCGCTACCAGCGGCAGCACCAGCCGGCTGTGGTGGTCGATGCGGCTGCGGGACGCCGACAATAGCCCGAGCTCCCCCGCGCGCAGGCCGCCCGGCACCCCCAGGGAGATCACGAGCTTGTCGCGGGCCAGGCGCTCCTCGTTGAGGTCGTGGGCCTTGTCGATGTAGCCGGGCCGCCCCACGGCTTCGTGCATCGCGGCCCAGCACCGCAGCGGCAGCACCGGCGCCCGCCGACTCGGGGTGAGTTGTTCCCGGTTCTGCGCCCGCCACACCTTGTCCACCCGTATGGCGAGAGCGGTCGCGGATTCGCAGGGCTCGCGCTTGTGGCGGTACACGAACGACAGTGCGCCTAGCGTCTCGCTGGGGTCGAGGCCCGAGTCGCGCATGGCTACCGCCAGCGCCGCGATGTCGAGCGCCGACAGGTCCAGCAGGTCCAGGCCGTGCTCGGCGCACCACCGTGCGACGATGCTCAGCGACCAGCCGTAGCGGCGCCGCGACGTGGGTGCCAGCGTCCCGCCGACGAGCACCGCTGCTGCCTCTGCGATGTCGTCGGTGATGGCGACGCCCGCCGCTGCGAGGCTGTCGCGCAGCGCCTGCGGCATCGCTGCGGTGCCCCTCGTCGGGATTGGATGAGTGTGTTGGGTTGTTTGTTGCATGGTCGCGGCACGCCGCCAGTGTCTGCCTCTGTGCCGCTTTGGGGAGATTCCCCGCCGACTGGGAGCGGTCCCGCGTGGTATGGGGACCGATTCCGCGTATTGGGAGCGTTCCCGCGTATTGGGAGCGTTCCCGCGTGGTATGGGACCGATTCCGCGTATTGGGAGCGTCTAGGTCGTGTTGACGGGACTGTTTCCGCACCGTATGGGACTCTTTGGCCACAGAACGGGACTTGTACGCCTGATATTGCGGGCGCGAGGTTGACGGTGACGCGCTTCATCGGCCACCGCAGCTCGCTGGAGACGATGGCGGCCCGGACACGGTCGCGGGCCTCCCGGCACGAGGCGTCGGGCAGGCCGACGACCGTGAATCCCGGCAGCCCGTCGGCGACGTGGACCTCCACTGACACGGGATGGCCCCACACCCCGACGAGGGTGGCGGAGCGGACGGTAGCGAGCATGGCGGCCTCCTGCGCTGGGGATCGGAGGCCGTCGTCTTTCCGGCCGGCGGCTAGCCGTGCGTCGCGCTACGACGCGATAGAAGTATAACTATAGCACTTCTCGTGTGTATCTGACTACGGCGAAGATCTGTCCGGAGTCCAGCACCTCTGCGAAGGCGGGCATGCCCCGCACCCCGTCGGTGACGATCTCGATCTGGTCGTCGATGATGGGGTAGCGCTTGACCATCAACCCCTCCGACAGCTTGGTGCCCCGGCCCCCGCCGCCGTCGTTCCCGTGGCAGTTGGCGCAGCGATCGATGTAGGCCCGCCGTCCGGCCACCAGCTCCGGGTCGACCGAGCCGTCGGCACCGACGGGCACCTCCGGCACGTCATCGGCCGCGCAGGCGCCGGCCGCGATGGCGGCGATGGCGGCGATGGCGGCGATCAGGAGGAGGCGAGGCAGACGGCGGCAGCGGACCATGGCGCGGTGTGGTGCGGACGGGTGGCCGGCCCACGATACTGGGGGCATGGGACTCGACCCCACCCGGCCCCACCGGCGCCGGCCCACAGACTTCGTCTTCGTGGGCGCGGGACTGCTCGTGGCGGTCATCCTGGTGGTCTGGGCGCTGCTGGGCTGAGAGGCCGAGCGGATGGACCCCAGTTCACGAGCACGTCGCAAGGCGCTGAGCGAGGCCGTGGCCCGAGCGGCCCGTGAGCGAAGCGAACAAGAGCGGGAGACACGATGCTTCATCGCGCGGCGCTGACCTGTCCGCCCGGCCCCTGAGAGCGATGGACCGTCCCGAGCGCCTCGGCGAGGTGGAGGTTCGCTTCATCCAGTCCTACATGGCCGCCAAGGAGTACACCTGTCCGAACTGCAACCGCGCCATTCCGGCCGGGACCGGCCACTACGTCGTGGTGCCCACCGAGGCGCCCGACCTGCGCCGCCACTGGCACCGGGGATGCTGGGAGCGGCGCCCGCGAGGCTCCGCCGCCAAATTGACGTGGTAGTCGCCCCCACAGGTGCACAACTGCGTCAATTTCAGCTCAGAAGGCACCCTCGATCACGTCGACTTCGACGCCGGTGACGGTGGCCACGTCGAAGCGGACCCGTCCCCGGCGGTCGCTGGCTTCGAGCCACTGGGCCGCCAGCGACCGTATGCGGAGCTGCTTGCGCCGGTCGACGGCCTCCGCGGCCGCGCCGTAGCGTTCGGAGCGGCGGGCCTTCACCTCGCAGAACACGATCTCACCGTCCCGCAACAGGACCAGGTCCAGTTCGCCCGAGCGCACCCGCCAGTTCTGGTCCAGCACCTCGTAGCCGGCCTCCTGGTACCAGCGAGCGGCCCGGCGCTCGCCCCAGGCGCCTCGAGCCTGCCGGGAGAGGTCGGAGCCTCTGCCGGCCCGGCCCGATGGGCCCGCACCCCGGTCAGCGATAGCGCTTCTCCTTGACCTTGGCCGCCTTGCCGACCCGGTCCCTCAGGTAGTACAGCTTCGCCCGGCGCACATCGCCCCGGATGACCCGCTCGATGCGGTCGATGAGCGGGGTGTGCACCGGGAACGTCCGCTCCACGCCCACACCGAAGCTCACCTTGCGCACCGTGAAGGACTCGCGCACTCCGCTTCCCCGGCGCCGTATCACCACCCCCTCGAACAACTGCGTGCGGGCCCGGTTGCCCTCCACCACGCGCACGTGGACTCGGACGGTGTCACCCGGCTGGAATTCGGGAATGTCGTCGCGAAGGCTCTGCGCGTCGACGAGGTCGGTGGGGTTCATAGCAGCCTCCGCTCACCTTGGCCGGCACGGCCGGGCCGAGCGAGTCTACGCGTGCTGCCCCTCGCCTCCACCGCCGCCGAGGCCGTGGGCCTCGAGCAGTTCCCGCTCCTCGTCGCTGAGCCCGCCGCGGGCCTCGATCAAGTCGGGGCGGCGCTCAATGGTGCGAGCCAGCGACTGGGCCCGCCGCCACCGGGCCACCCGGGCGTGATCGCCCGAGCGCAGCACCTCGGGGACCTCCCACCCCCGGAACCGGGCCGGGCGGGTGTATTGCGGATACTCGAGCAGCCCGTCACTGAAGGACTCCTCGACTGCGGAGGCCTCATTGGCGAGCACGCCGGGCACGCACCGCCCCACGGCCTCCAGCACCAGCAGAGCGGCCGCCTCCCCTCCGGCCAGGACGACGTCGCCCACCGACAGCTCATCGTCCACCAAGTGCCGGCAGACCCGCTCGTCGACGCCCTCATAGCGGCCGCAAAGCAGCGAGAACCCGGTTCCGGAGGCCAGCTCGCAGGCCATGTCCTGGTCGAAGCGCCGGCCCGCGGGCGACAGGTAGAACAGCGGTCGGGGCGGTTTCACCGCCTCCACCGCGTCGAACAGCGGCTGCGGCATCATCACCATGCCCGCTCCCCCTCCGAAGGGCGCGTCGTCGACGCTGCGATGACGGTCGGTGGCGGCCATCCTGAGGTCGTGGACCCTCACGTCGAGCGTGCCGGCGGCGCGGCTTCGCCCGATGACCGAGGCCGAGGCCATGGCCTCCACCAGGTCGGGGAAGATCGTGAAGGTGTCGATCCTGAAGCTCACGGCGCGGTCTCGGTCCCCACGATCCTAGAACGAGCGCGGACAGGAGAGAGCGCTTCGCGTCGATGCGGTGTGTTTCCCGCTCTTGTTCGCTGCGCTCACGGGCCGCTCGGGCCACGGCCTCGCCAGAAACCTCACGAATTGCCGCCTGGCCGCTCGGCCTCTTGGCCGGCCACCTCGAACAGCCCGTCGGGCACCTCGACGTCGATGCGCTCGCGGGGCACCGAAGCGACCACGAAGCGAAGCGGCACCAGGGCTCCGCCGGCCAACTCGAGGATGTCCCCGGCCGGGTTGGCCAAGACGCTGACCACCGGACCCCGATCGATGCCGGACTGGTCCACCACCCGGGTGCCGATCAGCTCGTGGACCCAGGTCTCGGCCGGATCGTCGATCGGCTCAGCCCGAAGCACGAGGCCTCGCAGCGCCTCCGCCCTGCCGCGGTCGTCGATGCCCGCAAAGGCAACGACATGGCGCTTGCTGTGGGGGCGGGCCGCAACCACCCGAAGCGTCCCGGCATCGGTCTGCAACTCCGATCCGGGCGCCAGGCGCTCGGGACGGTTCGACACCAGCGTCACCGTCACGTTTCCGGCGGTGCCGTGGGGCCGCCCGACGCGACCTATCTCGAGCAGGGGCGCGGGCCGGGCGCCAGAGGAGTCGGAGCCCTCAGTCGACGAACTCGACGTCGATGTCGACATCGTCGCGCGATCCGGCCGCGCGCACCAGGGTGCGTATGGCGTGCGCGACCCGGCCCCGCTTGCCGATCACGCGGCCCATCTCGCCCTGGGCGACGCGCACGTCGAGGCGCACCGCGCCGGCACCGGCGGACGAAGCGGTGATCTGCACCGCCTCGGCGTCGTCGACGATGCTGGTGACCACGTAGCGGCACATGGCCTCGGCGGTGGGGGCGAGTTCGGTCACTGGCCACCCTCCTCAGCGCCGCCCGCGGCGACGACCGGCTCTCCGATGCCGCGGAAGTCGTCCCAGGCGCCGCTGATCTGCAGCAGCTTCTCCACCCTCTCGGTGGGCTGGGCACCGTGGCGCAACCAGTGCAGCGCCCGTTCATTGTCGATCCGCACGACGGAGGGATCCTTGCGGGGCTCGTAGATCCCGATGATCTCGATGAAGCGCCCGTTTCGGGGCGCGCGGGAGTCGGCGGCCACCACGCGGTAGGTGGGCTGCTTCTTCTTGCCCATCCGCATAAGGCGTAACTTGACGGCCAATTTGAGTCCTCGTATCTTCTAGACGGCGCAGGCGTTGGGTCAATTGAACCCGGGCCAGTCACCCTTTTCCAACCCTGGAAGGGTCAAAGGCGTCTTGGAGACCGGAACCGGGCCCTTGGGCGTGGTCCTGCCGCCGCTGCGCCGCTGGGAGCCCGACTGCTGTTTGGACCGCCCCGGCGGCTTGGACGATTTGGCCCTCGACCCTGCTCCGGCGCGCTTTCCGCCTATGGAGCCGAGGCCCCTCATCATGGCCCTCATCTGCTTGAACTGATCGACCAGGGCCTTGACGTCGGCCGGTCGGCACCCCGAGCCGGCCGCGATGCGCTGGCGGCGGGAAGGGTTGATGATGTCGGGGTCGGCGCGCTCCGCGGGCGTCATCGAGTGGATCATCCCGGTGATGCGGTTGATGCGGCTCTCGTCAATGTCGGCGTCGCGCAGCTCGCGGGGCGCGCCGGGCATCATGCCGAGCAGGCTGCGCAGGTTGCCCATGCCGAGAACCTGCTGCATGGTGGACAGGAAGTCGTCGAAGGTGAAGGTGCCCTCGAGCAGGCGGGATGCGGCCTCTTCTGCCTGCTCGGCATCGAAGGTGGCCTCGGCCTTGTCGATGAGCGTCTCCACGTCGCCCATCCCCAGGATGCGGCTGGCGAGACGGTCGGGATGGAACGGCTCGAAGTCCTCCAGCTTCTCGCCGACCGAGGCGAAGGCGATGGGCCGGCCCACCACCTCCTTCACCGACAGAGCCGCGCCGCCGCGGGCGTCGCCGTCGAGCTTGGTGAGGATCACCCCGTCGAGGGCCAGCGTGTCGTGGAAGGCCCGCGCCGAGTTGACGGCATCCTGGCCGACGGTGGCGTCCACCACCAGGAAGGTGTAGTGGGGCTTCACCGCCTTGGAGATGCGGCGGACCTGGTCCATCATCTCGGCGTCGACGGCCAGCCGGCCGGCGGTGTCGACGATCACCACGTCGCGCCCGGTGCGGGCCGCCTCGGCCAGTGCTGCCGACGCGGCCTTGACCGGGCTGCGGCGATGGCTGAACACCGGCACGCCGACGCGCCCGCCGAGGGTGCGAAGCTGCTCGACGGCGGCGGGCCGCTGCAGGTCGGCCCCCACCAGCAGCGGGCTGCGGCCCTGGCGCAGGAACCACTGGGCCAGCTTGGCCGCGTTGGTGGTCTTGCCGGACCCTTGGAGTCCGGCCAAGAGCACCACGGTGGGCGGCTTCGACGCGTAGGTGACGGCCAACTGCTCGCCGCCGAGGCTGGAGGTGAGCTCGTCCAGCACGATCTTGACGACCTGCTGGGCGGGGTTGAGGGCCCGTGACAGTTCGTCGCCGACGGCGCGCTCGCGGATGCGCCCGGTCAGGCCTGTGACCACGTCGAGGTTGACGTCGGCCTCGAGCAGGGCCACTCGGATCTCCGTAAGAGCCGCGTCGACATCGTCAGCGGAGAGCTTTCCCCGGCCCCGCAGCTTGGAGAAGGCCGCTTCGAAGCGGTTGGTCAGCGTGTCGAACATGGCCGAGTCACAATAGCGATCCGATGCCGACTTGATTGCTCGGTCCCAGCAGCGCCGGCCACCGCGCCCGCGCTGGAGCGTGCGCGGGCAGGTGGCGAGCGCTCGGGGCGAGACGTCGTGTTTCCCGCTCTTGTTCGCTGCGCTCACGGGCCGCTCGGGCCACGGCCTCGCTAAGCACCCTGCGAATTCCTCGTGACTCATCGCCCACCCGCTCGGCCTCTCAAGCGAACAGGGCCTCCACGAACTCCGCCTCGTCGAACGGCACCAGATCCGCGATGCCCTCCCCCACTCCGACGAGCTTCACCGGCACCCCGAGCTCGGTCTGAATGGACACGACGATCCCGCCCTTGGCGGAGCCGTCCAGCTTGGTGAGGACCACCCCTGTGACGTTCACCGCCTCGGTGAACTGCCTGGCCTGGGCCAGGCCGTTCTGGCCGGTCGTGGCGTCGAGCACGAGCAGCGTCTCGGTAACGGTGCCCGACCCCTTCTCGGCCACCCGCCTCACCTTCTGGAGCTCGGCCATAAGGTTCTGGGACGTGTGGAACCTTCCGGCGGTGTCGGCCAGAACCAGGTCGGCGCCTCTGGCCGCGGCCGACTCCACCGCGTCGAACACCACCGACGCGGGGTCGGCCCCCTCAGCGCCCCGCACGATGGGGGCCGAGGAGCGCTCCGCCCACATGGCGAGCTGGTCGGCAGCCGCGGCCCGGAAGGTGTCACCGGCGGCCAGCACCACTCGGGTGCCGCGGTCGGTCTCGCGTTTGGCCAGCTTGCCGATGGTGGTGGTCTTGCCCGTGCCGTTCACACCGACAAAAACCCACACCGACGGGCGCCCGCCGTCGCCGCGCCGGGCCAGCGAGCGATCGAAGCCGCCGAGGCGCTCGCGCATCTCGGCCTGGAGCGCAGCCGCCGCCTGCTGTGGCCCGCCGGCGTCGGCCTCGATCCGGGCCTTGGCCGCCTCCACGATCTCGGAGCTGGTCGCCAATCCGACGTCGGCTCGGATCAGGGCCTCGGTGACCTCGGTCCAGGCGTCCTCGGAGATCGAGGGCTGATCGAGCGCCGAAGCCAGCGAGCCCGCCAGCGCGGCCCTGGCCTTGCCCAGGCGATCGCGTAGCGAGGGACTGGCTTCTCCGGCGGCTCCCGGAACGCGCTCGGCCACCCGGTCGATGACCCGGTCCGCGAGCCGGCCCACGGCTTCGGAGCCATCGACGCCGGCGGTCGACCGCCGGCGACGCCTCCGTACAACCACGGCCGCGGCCACGAGGGCGGCGGCCAAGACGGCCAGGGCGACGATGAGGATCGGTGTCATCCGAGGGCGTCCAGCACCGCTGTGACGATGTAGATGTCACCGCCCCGCCTGACGGTCAGCTCGACGGTTTCGCCCGGTCGGCGCAGCTTGACCGCGGCTGAGAGCTCGAAGATGTCGTACATGGGCTCGGAGTCGATGCTCACGATGACATCGCCCGCCACCAGTCCCGCCTGCTCGGCCGGGGAGCCGGTCACGACTTCCCTGACGACCACGCCTGCATCTCCGTCCCCGGCCGCCTGGCCGCTGATGCCGAGGTACCCGAGCTCCAGCGACTCCCCGTTCACGATGCGGCTGGCCATCAGCTCGACGGTGTCGCTGGGAACGGCGAAGCCGAGTCCGATGTTGCCCCCGGAGGTGGTCTGGATCAAAGTGTTCATCCCGATGACCCGGCCCTGCCAGTCGGCCAGGGCGCCCCCGGAGTTGCCTTGGTTGATGGCAGCATCGGTCTGGATCATCTCCACCGGCACCAGCGAGTCGGGCTCGGCCCCGGGCTGGACCTGGATGCGGACCGCGCTGACGATGCCGGCGGTCACCGTCCCGGCCAGCCCCAGCGGGCTGCCGATGGCCACCGCAAGCTGGCCCACCCTCACCGACGATGCCGGCGCGAAGCGGGCCGCCACCAGGTCGACCTCTTCCGGGTCGACCCGCACCACGGCCACATCGTGGGCCGAGGAGCCGCCAATAACCTCGCCCTCGATGCTGGTGCCGTCCGAGAGGGTGATGATGACGCTGCTCGAGCCCTCGACGACGTGCTGGTTGGTCACGATGTACCCGTTCGCTGCGTCCCACACGATGCCAGAACCCAGACCGAACCCGATCCCGGTCGCGGACCCGACCTGCACCAGCACCACCGAGGGGGTGAGGGCCTCTGCCACCGCAACCACCGGCTCCTCGGCGACTGCAGGCGCCGGGTACTGCGGTGAGTCCGGCGCCGGAAGCGGGTCCGGGGAGGCCCCCGACGTCCCCTGCTCGGCGGACCGGGACTCCTCGGCTCGGGTTCCGTCACCGACGAGACGCTCGGCCGCGGAACCTCCCGGCTCGAACTGACCCGTGTCAGCGTCGCCCGCGTCCGCTGGCGGGAAGCCATCGGCGGCCGCGGCCTCCTCGGGCGAGGCCAGCCTTATCGATGGGGTGGACTCCGCGCTCTGCAAGCCTTCCGAGATCGCCAGGCCCGTCAACGTCCCGCCCGCGGCGATCAAGCCGACGAGAACCAGGGCCGCCACGATCCGGCGGCCCGGCCGGCGGGGCGCGTCGGCCGGCGTTCCCGTCCCGGCTTCGGAAGGCCTGAGCACCGCGGTTGGACGCCAGCCCGGCGGCTGAACGGAAGGAACCTCCTCAGACGCGCGGAAAAGAGGCGGCGCAGGCGCGTTCGGCGGGCCGCGCCGGCCGGGCGGATCAGCGCTTCTCATGGTGTTGAGAGGCTAGACAGCAGGGGGGAGAGAACCGTGAGCGGGGGCGAACGAGGGCCTCAGGCGGCTTCTGAGACGCGCTCGGACACCACCATCGAGGAGCCGCCGGGCTTCATCGACACCCCCTGCAGGCAGTCGGCAGCCTCCATGGTCCGCTTCTGGTGGGTGACGATCACGAGCTGGGCGTCGGAGCGGAACTCGTCGATGAGCGCCAGGAAGCGATGCAGGTTCACATCGTCGAGAGCGGCCTCCACCTCGTCCATCACATAGAAGGGCGATGGCCGGCTGCGGAACACGGCGAACAGGAAGGCCAGAGCAGCCAGCGACCGCTCGCCGCCCGACAGCAGCGACAGCCGCTTCACGTTCTTGCCCGAAGGCTTGGCCGAGATGTCTATGCCGGTGTTGAGCAGCTCATCGGGGTCTGTGAGGGTGAGGCGTCCCTCGCCTCCCGGGAACAGCGCCTCGAACAGCACCTCGAAGTTGGCGGCCACATCGGCGAAGGCCGAGCTCAAGACCGACTTGATCTCGCCGTCGATCGAGCGGATCACCCGATTGAGGTCCCGACGGGCCGCTCGGACGTCGTCGAGCTGGCCCCGCAGCAGCTCGTGGCGCTCGTAGAGCTCGTCATACTCGGCAAGAGCCAAGGGATTGACCGGGCCCATGATCTCGAGCTCAGTGGCCAACTGGTCCGCCCGCGGCTGCGGCTCAAGCCCTTCAGGCAGCGAGGGCAGGGGCGCCTCGGCTGCCTCGAGGGGAGTGAGGCCGCAGGTGTCGCGCAGACGCTCGACTGCCCCCTGCAGCAGGGTCCGAAGCTCGGCCTCCTCTATGTCGCGGCGACCCTCAGCCTCGCGCAGGGTCTCGTAGCGATGATCGGCGTCGGCGGATCGTCGGCGCAAGTCGTCGAGGTCTGCGGCCAGTGCCCTGGCTACGGCGGAGTGCCTGCGGCGGACCTCTCGGATCTCGGCGAGGCCGGCGTCCACTGCCTCGGTTCGCTGCGCCACTGCTCGCCTGAGCGTCTCCAGCACCCTCGCCTCGCGATCCAGCGCCACAAGGCGATCACCGGCAGCAACCCTTGAGGCGTCGTACCGGTCCAGGCGCTCCTGCATCTCGATGAGACGGTCCTCGAGCATCTGCCGACGCTGCTCCAGCCCGGCGTCGGCCGCGCGCTGCTCAGCAGCCCTCGCAGCCAGCTCCATGGCGCGCCGGTCGAGGTCGTGGCGCTCTGCGGCTGCCTGGCGGATGCGCTGCTGAGCGACGGCCTCGGCTCCCTCCAACTCGGGCAGGCGCGACTCGATCTGTGCGCCGCGGGCGACGGACTCCTCAAGGCGCCGGGAAGTCACCACCAACTGGTCTCGCAGAGCGCCGGCGGAGGTGTCGAGGTCGCGTCGGTGCGACTCGAGGCGGGTGATGGCCTCGGTTGCCGATGCGGCTCGGAGCTCAGCCGCGGCCAGGCGACGACCGGACTCGTCGACCCGCGCCCGCATCTCTGACAGTTCCGTCCGGGCCCGCTCGCAGGCCGTCTCGGCTTGCTCGCGGGCAGCCACCGCAGCCTCGGCCCGCTCGGTCGCCTCAGCCAGCGCGGGCCCGATCCCGGCCGCGCCGTGCACCCCGAGCCTCCAGCCCCGGCTGCTCAACCGGTCGCCGGCCGCAGTCACGGCCACGGCATCGGGGTTGCGCATCCAAACGTCGGCCGCCGAATGCCAGTCACCCTCCACCAGCACCACGGAGGCGAGCAGCAGATCCAGCAGCCTGCCCACGTCCGGATCGGCGGCGCGGACGCGGCCTCGCAGCGGCTCCTGGCGGATCCGATCCGAACCCGTGACGCCCGGCGCGGCGACCGTCTCCCCGCGGGCGGCGCCAATCCCCTCCAGTGCGATCACGGCCGCCCCGGCATCGTTGGCCTCCAGGCTGCGAAGCACGCGGCGGGCTGCGGCGGCGTCGCGCACCACCACCGCGCTGACGGTGTCGCCTGCCGCGGCCGCGAAGGCCGCGTCAAACCCTGCATCGATCTCGATGAGGTCGCTCAGCAACCCCAGTGCGCCGTCGGCCGCGGCCAGAACGTCATGCGGTACCGGCCTCGCAGACTCATCTAGGGCCATGGCCAGCGCCTCGCGCCTCGCTGTCCAGTGCCGCAGATTCCCCTCCGCCGCGGCGCGTGCCTCCACGGCGCCCTGCAGCGCGGCCGCGGCGGCCGCTTGGACGGAGTCGGCCTCGTCGCACTCATCACGCAGCGCCGCAATCTCCGTCTCGCTCCGGCCCAGCTCGCGGCGGTGTCGATCGGCTCGGCCGGCGATCTCCCCCAAACGATGCTCGGAGTCGTCCAGGCGTTGGGCGAGGCGCCGGCGCTCCGACTCGTTGAGCGCGATCGTCGACTTGAGCGCCGACAGCTCGCCCCTGGCCCCGGCAGCCTCGCTCATCTCTTCGGCGCCGAACAGCGGGGTGTCCCCCCACTGGGCTTCGAACGCGGCCCGGTCTGCCTCCAAGCCCCCCTGCAACTGCTGCAGCCGGCTGCGATCTCCGGCGGCCGCACCATCCGCCGACGCAACGGTCTGAAGCTCGCGGCGGCAGCGCGCCATCTCGTCTCTCAGTCCGGTGGCCAGATCGTGGTCGGCGAGGACGGCCCGCTCCCGCTCCATGCCGCGTTGGCGCTCGACCGCGACCGCAGCCAGGCCGGCCGCCCTGGCCCGGAGTCCCTCCAGTCGTGCCAGTCGCTCCGAATTATCGTCCATCCCGTGGCGGGCCAGCCTCTGCTCGTTTGCCGCGACGCCGGCGCTGACCTCGTCGAGCTCGGCCCGCAGCGCGGCCTTTCGTGTCGCCTGAGCCTCCCCCATCTCCTTGTGCTCGCGCAGGCGCTCCCGCAGCGCCGCGATCTCGCGACCCGCCAGATGCACCCGCAGCGCCTCAAGCTCGGCCACCAGGCCGGCGTGCCGCCGGGCCGCCTCGGCCTGCTTCTGCAGAGGCCGCAGCCGTTTCCGCACCTCTGAGGTGAGGTCGCTGATCCGAACGAGGTCGCCGTCGGTGGCGTGCAGGCGGCGCTCGGCCCGCTCCCGCCGCTTGCGGTACTTGAGGATTCCCGCCGCCTCCTCCACCACGGCCCGGCGATCTACGGGACGGGCGCTGAGCACGGCGTCGATCTGGGTCTGCGACACGATCATGTGCTGCCGGCGGCCCACGCCGGTGTCCGACAGCAGCTCTACGACGTCGAGCAGCCGGCAGGGGGTGCCGTTGAGCGCGTAGCTCGACTCGCCGTTTCGGAAGAGCGTGCGGGTGATCCGCACCTCGCTCGCCGCGGCGGGGAGCATGCCGTCGGAGTTGTCGATCGTCAGCGACACCTCGGCCCGGCCCAGCGCAGGCTTGAGGTCGGTGCCCGCGAAGATCACATCGTCCATCCGCGCCGAGCGGACAGCACTCGGCGCCTGGGCGCCGAGAACCCAGGCCACCGCGTCCACCACATTCGACTTGCCGCTGCCGTTGGGGCCGACAACCACGGTCACGCCCGGCTCCAGGCGTATGGTGGCCGGCTCGGCGAAAGACTTGAAGCCCTTCAGAGTCAGCGTCTTCAGATACACAGCCGCGACGCTAGTTGGGGCCGTGGCCGACACCGGGCATCCCTCGGGCGCGGCCGGCCGCTTGCACCGGGACGGGTTGACGGCAGGCTCGGACGGAGCCGGCTCGAGCCCTGGTCAGACCTGGGTGTCGCAGTAGTAGGTCCAGACGCCGCGGAACTTGATGCGCTTGATCGGGGCCCTGGAGCGCTCGCTCAGCGCGCCGTGGCGGCCCCATACCTTGAGATGGCTCGCGTAGCCGCCCGGCTGCCCGAACGGATCCACGAAGGGACGGGCCGGCACCGAGGTGCCGCGGTACTTGACCGCGTCGTGCATCGTGCCGACGAGCGACCGGTGGAGGCGGCGGATCTCCTGGGTGGACAGCGTGTTGGCGATCCTGTCGTGGCGCAGTCCGGCCTCGAAGAGGATCTCGTCGGCGTAGATGTCACCGATGCCGACCACGAACGTGTCGTCGGTGAGCAGCGCCTTGAGCTTCGCGCCCCTCTGCAGCAGCATCCGACCCATCGCGGTCCAGGAGATGGGCGTGGCGACGGGGTCTAGCCCGTAGCCGGCCACCTCGGGCAGGGCCGTGTCGAGGGAGTCCTCGTCGACCACGAACAGCTGTCCGGTTCCCTCGGTGTCGACGAAGCGAAGCTGGCCGTACTGCGTGAACGAGATCACCACCTCCGTGCCGGCGACCTGGGGATGCTTGTTGGCGTTGCGCCGGGGAGAGCCCGACGAGCCGAGAGACAGGACCAGCAGCAACTCGGTGCTGAGCTCGATCACGAGATACAGGCCCACCCGTCTGACATCCACGATCTTCGCCCCCTCCAGCTGGGACGTGAAGGCCCGGCGAGTGTGGTAGCGGCGCAGGCACTTCATGCTGGTGGCCGCCGCGGCCTTGACCTTGCGGCCGACGATCTCCCGCTCGAGATCCCGCCGGACGGTCTCCACCTCCGGGAGTTCGTAGTTGAGAGTGCGGACGGTACGGGGGGACTTCATATTCAGACCTCGGCTCGACTACGGGATCCCGGCGGGCTCATGACCGGGGCCCGGCAGCAAGGGCCGCGTACGCGATCTCGGCCGCGTGCTGCTCGGCGTCCTTCTTCGTGCTTCCCCGGCCGACCCCGCCGGCGGTGCCGGCGTGCGCCTCGGCGTAGAACAGCCGGTCGTGCGCTGGTCCGCTGGTGGTCACGTCATAGGAGGGAGGATCCAGTCCGAGGCGGGCCGCCAGCTCCTGCAGCCTCGTCTTGAAATCGGCGTGCCCCGGGGAGCTGGATGCCGCGTCCAAGCGTGCGCCGAGCAGCTGTCCGACCGCATCGTCGGCCGCGCCGATGCCTCCGTCGAGGTAGACGGCACCGATCACGGCCTCCAGTGCGTCAGCCAGGATCGACGGCTTGCTGCGGCCGCCGGAGGCGTCCTCCCCCCGGCCCAGGCGCAGCATCTCGCCCAGAGCGACGGACCGGCCCACATCTGCCAGTGTGACGGCGTTCACGAGCGACGCACGAGTCTTGGCCAGGTCGCCCTCGGCCCAGTCCCCGAAGCGCTCGTACAGCCGCTGGGTCACGACCAGGCTCAGTACCGCGTCGCCGAGGAACTCCAGCCGTTCGTTGGAGGAGGACCCGGAGTGCTCTGCGCACCAGGAGCGGTGCGTCAGGGCCAGCGCGAGCAATTCAGGGTCGTCGAAGCGATGACCGAGCCGGTCCATGAGCATCCCGGCGCTCGCTGGGGCGGTCTTGACCGTCAACCCAGCTTCGCCACGACGTAGTCGACCGCGTCGCGCACTGACCGCAGATCTTCCAGATCCTCGTCCTCGATGCGGAAGCCCACGGCTCGCTCGGCCAGTTCCTCCTCGATGCCCTCGACCAGCTCTATCAGCGCTAGCGAGTCGGCGTCGAGGTCGTCAGCGAACGATGCTCCCTCGGCGATCTCCGAGGGCTCTATCTCGAGGATGTCCGCGAGACGGTCGCGAATCAGCGCCAGAATCTCGTCACGGCCCAGAGGCGAGTGCTCCACGTGTGTCTCTGCCGGCATCGGCGCCTCCGTGCGTCGGCATCGGTCGATGCAGGGCGACCACCCTACCGGCGCGTCGAAGCCCCGCGTTCCGCGCGGCTCGCTCTCATGGCAGTCGCAAGCGAAGGGTCGGGGCCGAGCCACCCGCGGGCCCCCGCGCCGGCTAGCCGCGGGCGATGGCCGCTATGTGGCCCACCATGCCCGCGGTGACCATCTCGCGGGCCACGCCGATGGCGTTCATCACCGCAGCGGCGCTGCTGGCGCCGTGCGAGATGACGCACACCCCCCGCACGCCCAGCAGCAGGGCGCCGCCGACGCTGTCGGGATGCAGTTCCCGCGCCATCTCGTTGAGCGCGGGGGCAAGCATCGTTCCCGCCTCTCGAGCGGTGTCATCGGTGTCGATGGCCACCAGCAACCGGCCGAACAGCGCCCTTAGCGCCCCCTCAAGGGCCTTGAGAGTGACATTGCCGGTGAACCCGTCGGTCACGACCACATCGACCTCAGGAGTCATGATGTCGCGGCCCTCCACGTTGCCGACCCACTCTGCGCCGACGTCATCGGCCCAGCCGCCGCCCGCCAGGAGCTCGAATACCGCTTTGGTGAAGTCGTTCCCCTTGCCGGCCTCCTCGCCGATCGACAGCAGGCCGACGCGGGGGCGCTCGATGCCGAAGCGGTCGCGGGCATAGACCGAGCCCATGCGGGCGAACTGCACGAGCCATTCGGGGCGGCACTCCGCATTGGCGCCCGAGTCGAGCATCGTCGTGGGGCTCGCTCCGGGAGTGGGGATGGGCGTTGCGATGGCCGGACGGGCGATTCCCCGTATGCGCCCCATGCGCAGAAGCGCCGAACCCATTGCCGCGCCGGTGTTTCCAGCCGACACCATCGCACAGGCCCGCCCATCGCGCACGGCCTCCGCGGCCCGCACCAGCGACGAGTCCTTCATCGTGCGCACGCTCGACCCCGGCTCGGCGTCCATCGGGATCACCTCGGCCGCTTCGATGACCTCGAGTCCGCCCGTGTCGCCGATCTCGTCGGGCCGTCCCACGAGCACCACCGGGATCCCGAGTTCCTCCGCGGCCCGCCGTGCCCCGGCCACGATCTCTGCGGGGGCGCGGTCGCCCCCCATGGCGTCTACCGCGACCGGTTCCATGGCCCAAACGGGTCCAGACCGCTCGACTCGGCTACGGATCCCAGGGCCCATGATGATTCAGACCATTCGACGCCGAAATTGGTTCCATCACCGCGCGGCGCGCCCGATGGCTCGACCTCGACCAGCCGTTGGCAACAACGGCTATTCCACGTCTATGGCCCGCCGGTCGTGGTACCAGCCGCAGTTGCCGCACACCCGGTGGGGCCGCTTGACCGCGCCGCAGCGGCTGCAGGCGCTCCGCCCACCCGGGCGAATGCGCCACGCGGAGGCCCTCCGGCTGCGGGCCTTGGCCTTTGAGGTCTTCTTCTTGGGAACGGCCATGGGGTTCGGTGATCCTCGACTGAGATTTGCACGATTGCGGCCCGCCAGCCTACCGGCGAGGCGACTGGCCTACACGTCGCCGCCTCACTGCCGGGAGGTCGCCGCCCCATCACGCAACCAGTGGGACCGGTTGGCCTAGAGCGTGCGCGGGTAGGCGGCGAGCGCTCGCGGCGAGACGTCGTGCTTCCCGCTCTTGTTCGCTGCGCTCACGGGCCGCTCGCGCCACGGCCTCGCTCAGCACCCTGCGAATTCCTCATGAACTCATCGCCTGCCCGCTCGGCCTCCTACGCGTCGCTGCGGCCCGCGGCACCGGCCGCGGCCGGCCCGGTCGGAAAGCGGTCCGGCTCGGGCCCAGCACAGTCCGTGGAGCACAAAGGGGCCAGCGGCAGAGCCAGCATTGCGACCTCGCGCACAGCCGGAGCCAGGTCTATTCGCTGATCGTCGATAGGCCAGGTCTCGCCCTCCGCGGGCTCCCACTCGAACACCTCGCGCAAGACCGCGTCCAGTGGGCCCCGCACCTCCTCGAGGCATCGGCGGCACTCAGCGGCCCACGCTCCCCTCACTCGACCAGCCGCGACGAAGGAGCTGCCGGCGGCTCTCACCGTCAAGTCCAGGTCGACAACGCCGTCTGCCACACGGGCGCCGTGCACGCCGGCCTCGTCCAGAACCCATTCTCGGCGGACCGGTATGCGATCAACGGAGCCCGCCTGGAGCCGGACGCAATCGACCACCAGCCTGTGTTTCCCGCTCTTGTTCGCTGCGCTCACGGGCCGCTCGGGCCACGGCCTCGCTCAAAGCCCGGCAGGATTCTCATTGGATCCGGCCTATCCGCTCGGCCTCTGGGCGTCAACCCAAGTCCTGGTCGAACACGTCGTCTTCGACTGTGGTGGGCTGCGCCAACTCCGCGGGCCGCGGCAGCCGGGTGTCCTGGAGCCGCCGGCGTCCCGTCGACACGGTCTTGATGGTCTTGTGCATCATCGCCTCGAAGGTCGCCAGGCGCTGGTCGCACCAGTCCTCCGTCTCAAGCTTCGTCCTCCGGGCCCGCTCCTCGGCTTCCGACACGGTGCGTCGCGCCCGCATCTCCGCGGCCTTGACCACCTCGCTGCGCTGCACCATCTGCTCGGCCCGAGCCCTGGCCGCGGCGATGATCTCCTCGCCCTCCCGCTGGGTGCGCAGCCGCATGTCGTCGCGTTCCTTGAGCATCCAGCGGGCGGCCCGCAGCTCCTCGGGCAGCGCCGCGAACGCCTTCTGGAGCATCCCCAGCAACTCCTCGCCGTTGATCATCACGGAGGTGGAGAACGGCATCGGGCGCGACCGCTCCACCATGCGGATGGCCTGCGTCAGCATCTGCTCAACGGCCAGGCGGCGGGCCTCCGACGAACTCTCGCCGCTGCGGGCGTCGAACCGCGGGGCCGGGTCGCCGGCCGAGCTCATTGCTCCGGCTCGAAGCGGCCCACCAGCCGGACCCGCACAGGCTCAGGCACCATCGACGACACGTCGCCGCCGAAGCGGACGACCTCCCGGATCAGCTTCGAAGCCAGGAACGACCTCTTGCTGGCCGATGGTATGAACACTGTCTGCACACCGGCGAGGGCCTGGTTCATCTGGGCCATCTGCAGCTCGTTCTCGAAGTCGGACACGGCCCGAAGCCCCTTCACGATGAAGTCGGCGCCAACATCTCGAGCGAGGTTGACCACCAGGTTGGAGAACATTGCGACCGAGACGTTGGGCAGGTGGGCGCACACCTCCTTGATCATCTGCTCTCGCTCGTCGAGGCTGAACAGGCCATCCCCCTTCTGCGGATTGCGCATGGTGGCCACTATCACCTCGTCGAACACTTGGGCTACGACCTCGATGATCTCAAGATGACCGTAGTGGATCGGATCGAAGGATCCGGGGTACAGCACTCGGGTCACTAGTGGGCTCCCGACGGGTGCGGGTCGCCTTGGGCGACCGTGGCGAACGCCACCACGGTACCGCCATGGCGTCTCCGATGGTGGATGGCGAAGCGCGGTCCCACGTCGACCGCCCGATTGGACTCGACTACGACGAGCTCGGCGGGAACCCGGCTCAGCAGATCAGGCCAGGCGTCGAATGCGTACGGCGGGTCTATGAGGGCCAGATCGAAGCGGCGACCCTCGCGAGCCAGCCCGGCCAGGGCGGTGTCAGCGTCGATGACCATGACAGCAGCTCGGTCCGCCAGGCCGGTGGTCTCCAGATTGCTTCGCAGCACAGCTGCGACCGACGGGTCACTCTCCACAAACACCGCCTCGGCCGCGCCGCGGCTGAGGGCCTCGATTCCCAGGGCTCCCGTCCCGGCGTAGAGGTCGAGCACGCGGGCGCCTTCGATGGCATCCAGCGAATAGAGCGAGTTGAACACGGCCTCGCGCACCCGGTTGGGTGTGGGGCGAGTGGCCTCTCCGGCGGGCGACGCGAGCCGGCGCCCCTTGGCCGCGCCCGACACAACGCGAATGCTCACGACGCGTGTCTAGCTCTTCAGCAGGAACTCGGCGTTGCGGTCGCCGAGCATCAGCTCGATCTCGTCGGCCAGCGCCGGGTGGCCGCGCAGGTCCGGGTCGGCGTCGAGCATCTCGATAGCCACGTCGCGGGCTTTGACGACCCACTCCCTGTCCCGGCGCAGCGAGGCCAGCCGAAGGTCGTTGCGGCCCTTCTGGCGTTCGCCCATCAACGTGCCCTCGCCCCGCAGATCGAGGTCCGCCTCAGCCAACTCGAAGCCGTCGTTGGAGGCCACCACCGCCTCCAGCCGGGCCTCGGCCTCCGCGGTTGCGGCCTCGCCCACCAGGTAGCAACCGGACGCGAGACGGGCGCGGCCCACTCTGCCGCGCAGTTGATGAAGCTGGGCGATACCGAACCGGCCCGCGTCGAGCACCACCATCACGGTTGCGTTGGGCACATCCACACCGACTTCGATGACGGTGGTGGACACGAGCACGTCCAGCGCTCCCGAGCGGAACAACTCCATCGTCGCCTCCTTCTCGGCAGGGGTGACACGCCCATGCAGGAGACCCACCCGAAGCCCGGCCAACTCGCCGCCGTCGCCGGTCAGGCGCCCGTGCGTCTCCATCACCGAGCGAACGTCGAGCGTTTCGGACTCCTCGATGACGGGACAGACCACATACGCCTGCCGGCCCTCGGACACCGCGGCGCGCACCGCCTCCCAGACTTGCACCTCCTCTGCAGGGGCGCGGGCCCATGCAGTGGCCACGGGCGTGCGACCCGCGGGAAGCTCGTCGAGCACCGACACGTCGAGGTCGCCGTAGACGGTCATGGCCGCGGTGCGAGGGATGGGCGTCGCAGTCATAACCAGCAGGTCGGGCATAACCGACCCGGGCCCGCGGTCGCGCAGCACGGCCCGCTGCTCCACCCCGAAGCGCTGCTGCTCGTCGATCACGACCACTCCCAGGGCACGGTATTCCACGCCTTCAGAGATCAGGGCATGGGTACCGACCACGATGTCGACCTCCCCAGCCGCGAGCCCGTCGCAGGCCCTGCGCCGGTCGGCCGCGCCGCGGCTTCCCGACAACAGCTCCACTCGCAGGGGACGCTCCCCGCCGAGCCTCGACGGGTCGGGCACGCACAGGTCGTGGAGCAGTGCGGCGATCGTCTGGTGGTGCTGTTCGGCCAGCACCTCGGTTGGCGCCATCAACGCTGCCTGGAAGCCGCCCTGCACCGCGGTCAGCAAGGCGCTGAGGGCCACCACGGTCTTGCCCGCACCCACATCGCCCTGCATGAGCCTGTGCATGGGGTGCGGCTTGGCCAGATCGCCGGCGATCTCGTCGATCACCCGCTGCTGGGCCCCGGTCAGCGGGAACGGCAGGCGGGCCAGGAAGCGCTCGACCAGCTCGCCCCCCACGGCATGCGACAGCCCGTCTGTATGCCGCTCCAGCCAGCGCTTGCGCCTGACCAGCTCGAGCTGCACTCGCAGGAGCTCGTCGAACATGAGGCGGCGCCGCGCCTGGCTCGATTCTCGCAGAGTCGCTGGCCGGTGGATCCCGTTGAGTGCGGTGTGGCGGCCCACGAAGTCGAAGCGATGCAGCACGGCCTGCGGAACGGGATCGGCTATGCCGCGGGGCTGGCAGCGGTTGAGGGCCTGCTCCACGAATTCGGCTATCTCCCACGTGCTCAGATTCGCCTTCTCTGACTGCGGGTAGACGGGAAAGAAGCGCCCGGTGCGGTCGCCGACCAAGTCGACCACCGGATTCGTCATCTGCAGGGAGCCCCGGTACGCCTTCGGCCGGCCGTGCACGATCACCTGGCGGCCCGGTCGCAGGCTCTTCTCCTGCCAGGGCTGGTTGAAGAACGTGAGCTTGAGCCGGCCGGTGTCGTCGGAGACAACGACCTCGACGAGCGTCCGGCGCTGCTTGATGCGCCTCGACGAGCTCCGCTGCACGCAGCCCTCCACGAAGACGTCCTCTCCTGCGGCGAGTTCTGCGATGCGGGCCTGCTTCGTGCGATCGATGTAGCGGTGCGGATAGTGCTGAAGCAGGTCCAGCACCGAGTTGATCTCCAGCTCGGTGAGCGCGGCGGCCCGCTTGCGAATCCGGGATCTTCCGGACCGGTCTTCTGTCTTGAGGTCGCGGAGGCGGGCGACATCGATGGCGTCGAGGCCCCGCAGGGTGAGGGGAGGGTCGCCGGCCGGCATCGGCGCGCTGGTCGAGGCCCGCCGGGGCCTACTCCAGGCCGAAGTAGTAGGGGTACAGGGGCTGGCCGCCTTCTCTCACTTCAACCTCCACCTCGGGGTGGCGCTCGCTGACATGCCGGATGATGGCCTCGGTGGCGGTCCCGTCGGCGTCGGCTCCGGTGAGCACGGTGAGCAGCTCGTGGTCGTCGTCCATGATGGCGCTGAGCAGCGCTGTCGCCGCCGCCGCCGCGTCTTGTTCCACGGTGGTGATGCCGGCGGGGCCGATGCCGAGCCAGTCCCCCGCAGAGATGGGGCCGGCGGAGCTGGAGGCGTCCCGCACTGCCTGGGTGACCTCGGCCGCCGTCACCGCGGCAGCGGCGGCGGCCATCGCGGCGGCGTTGTGGGCCGCGGTGGCGTCCGCCGAGAACGCCAGCAGGCCGGCGATTCCCTCCACGACGCTGCGGGTGGGCACCACGCTGACGGCGCGCTCGGTCTCGCCGCCGACCTGCTCGGCCACCGGGATGATGTTCTTGTTGTTGGGCAGCACCACCACATGGCCGGTGCGAAGCGAGTCGACGGCAGCCAGGAGCTCGGCGGTGGAAGGGTTCATGGACTGCCCCCCGGTCACCACGCGGCTCACTCCCATCGAGGCCAGGATGGCCTCCACTCCCCCACCGGCACCCACAGCCACCACCGAGCAGCGATCGGCCTCCGCTATCGCCACCGGTGCCGGCGGCGAGGAACCCCCGTCGTCGGTTGGCGGCGGCGCGGGCGCTGAGAACGACTCGGAGTGCTCGGCCGCCTGGTCGAGCAGATCGGTGACCTGGATGCGGTGGGGCCGCCCGACCGCGATCCCGGCTTCGATGGCGGCGCCGATGTCGTCGGTGTGGATGTGGCAGTTGAAGATGCCGTCGCCGCCCACCACCACGATGGAGTCGCCAACCTCGGTCCACGCCTGCTTGAAACCGTCCGCGGAGGAGTCGGGCGCGTCGAGCAGGAACATCACCTCGTAGCGGAGATCGGCGATGGAGGACTCCTCGACGGGGCGGGCCGCGCTGGCGGACGCGACCGGCGCGGGCCCGGCGGCAACCTTGGGCGGCGCAGGCATGGGCCGGCCGTCCAGCTCGGCGAGGCAGGCGTCGAGCAGCAGCAGCAGCCCGGCGCCGCCCGCGTCGACCACGCCGGCCTCAGCCAGCACGGCCAGCATCTGCGGCGTGCGCTCCAAGGCGTCGTACCCCTGGGCGCGGGCCGCGTCGAGCACCTCCACCAGTCCCTCTCCTGCCTCGGCCGCGGCCCGGGCCGCATCTGACGCCTCCCGGATGACGGTGAGGATCGTGCCTTCCACCGGCCGGGCCACCGCGGTGTAGGCGCCCTCGCTGGCGGCGGCGAGGGCCCGGGCCACAACCGGCGCGTCCGGTTCCTGGCCGGCAGAAGCCGCGTCCCGGAGCACGCCGCAGAAGCCCCGCAGGATCTGGGCCAAGATGACCCCCGAGTTGCCCCGGGCCCCCATGAGCGCCCCGTGGGCCACGGCCCGGCACAGCGGCTCCAAATGGTCGTCGACGCCGTCGAGCCCCTCGGTGACCGACCTCACGGTGAGCGTCATGTTGGTGCCGGTGTCGCCGTCGGGAACCGGGTACACATTGAGGTTGTCAATAGCCTCGCGGTGCTCCGACAGGGCGCCGTGGAAGCCGGCGATGACGCGACGCAGCGCAGCCGCGTTGATTACAAGTGGTGCCATGGCACCGATGATACCTACCGGCGGCAGGGCGGCAGGGCGGCAGGGCGGCAGGGCGGCAGGGCGGCAGGGCGGCAGGGCGGCAGGGCGGCAGGGCGGCAGGGCGGCAGGGCGGCAGGGCGGCAGGGCGGCAGGGCGGCAGGGCGGCAGGGCGGCAGGGCGGCAGGGCGGCAGGGCGGCAGGGCGGCAGGGCGGCAGGGCGCCCGCGCTACGCTGGCGCTCCGTGCAGGGCGTAATCAAGAGCTACGACCCCGTCACCGGCGACGGTGTGCTGGTCAACGAGGCCGACCTGGCCGACGTCGACCTCGCCGACGACGCGCTGGAGGGCTCGGTCTTCCGGATGCTGCGCCAGGGCCAGCGGGTGCAGTTCGACCTCGACGGCGACGGCCGGGCCACCCGGCTGCGCCTGGGCTCCGAGGTCGACATGGGAACACCCAAGCTCTAGGACCGCCCGCCGCGCCAGGCTCAGCCGACTGAATCCAGAATGACGGCCCGGATGCCGAGACCCATCAGGAACAGGCCGGTGGCGCCATAGAGCAGCCAGACGTGGTCGCGGAGGTGCTGGCGATAGCTGTAGGCGATGCCGACCGCCACCAGCGCCGAGAACCCGTAGAGGGCGTGCAGGTCGGGTGCGTCGCGCCCCTCCCGGGCTATTAGCCACGACCCGAGCCCGGCCTGGACGAACACGGTTGCCTGCGCCGCCGCGGTGGACACCCACAGGGCGCGGCCCCTCAGCCGGGGCCGCCGGTGCGCGCCCAGCGCCCACAGCCCGGCCAGCGCGTTGGAGGCGATGACGACCCAGGAGAACCAGTCGTGGACTCCGCCCACCGCGGAGGCTGGCTCCACGACGCTCAGGACCCGGCCACGGGATCGGAGCGCGGCCACAGCGCCCCGAACGGGTCTGTGGCTGGTGGGTCGTCGGCGGCGTGGCCGCGCCGGATGAACCACTCCGTGCCGAAGGCCGGCTCGAAGGCCTCGTCGGGCAGGGACACCATGAACGAGTCGGAGGGGATCTGCGAGGCGTGGGCCCTCATGGCGGCCCGCTTGCGACGCCGGCCTGCCAGAAACAGTTGGGGTCCTCGTTGGCGGGGTCGCCCCGCATGCCCGAGTCGCCGTAGCCGAGCATCACGAGCCGGTGCACGCCCAGCAGATCGGCCGCCGCACGAAGCTCGGCCTCCCGGATGGCCGCGAGGTTCTCGCCGGTCGGCGCCTCGCCGTCGTCCAGCCCGGGCGCCTCGCCCCGGGAGCCGTCGGTGGCGCACACCAGCACCACGCGATGGCCGGCCTGCGAGGCCGGCAGCATCGTCCCGCCGGTGGAGAGGGCCTCATCGTCGAGATGGGCGTGAAAGAACACGGCCGTTGCCATCAGATGACCGTCGCCTCCGTCGCGACCGACGGCGAGGCGAGCATCAAGCGACGGCACCCGACGAACGCAGGGAGGAGATCGCGTCGGCGTCGAGGCCCAGCTCGCCCAGGATCTCGTCGGTGTGCTGGCCCGCGTGGGGCGGCGGGCGGCGGATCGCGCCCGGAGTGCGGCTGAAACGCGGCGCGGGGCCGGGCTGGACCACTCCGGCCACTTCGGTGAAGGTGCCCCTCTCGCGGTTGTGGGCGTGCTCGGGCGCCTCGGCCAGCGACAGCACCGGAGCGAAGCAGGTGTCGGTGCCCTCCAGCAGCTCGCACCACTCGTCCCGGGTGCGCTGGGCCACCACCGCGGCGAGCTCCGCCTTCAGCTCCGGCCACCGCGATCGGTCGGTCTGGTGATCCCACTCCGGACCTTGCAGCCCGAGCCGCTCGCGCAGCTCCGCGTAGAACTGGGGCTCGATCGGCCCCAGCGAGATGTAGCCGCCGTCGGCGGTCTCGTACACGTTGTAGAAGTGGGCGCCGGTGTCGAGCATATTGGTGCCGCGCTCGTCGCTCCAGAATCCCGAGCCGGCCATCCCGAAGAACGCTGTCATCAACGAAGCGGCACCGTCCACCATGGCCGCGTCGACCACCTGGCCGTGGCCCGAGTTGCGAGCCTCCACCAGCGCGCACGCCATCCCGAAGGCCAGATACATGCCACCGCCGCCGAAGTCGCCGACCAGGTTGAGGGGCGGCACCGGAGCCTCGCCCTGTCGGCCGATGCCGTGCAGCGCGCCGGCCAGCGCGATGTAGTTCAGGTCGTGGCCGGCGGCCGAGGCGTAGGGACCCTCCTGGCCCCACCCCGTCATCCGGCCGTAAACGAGGCGGGGGTTGCGGGCCAGACAGTCGTCGGGGCCGATCCCGAGCCGCTCGGCCACGCCGGGGCGGAACCCCTCGAGCAGCGCGTCGGCCGCCTCGACGAGAGAAACGACTGTCTCGACACCCTCGGAAGACTTGAGGTCGACGCCGACTGAGCGCCTGCCCCGGTTGAGAAGGTCGAGCGGCGGGCGCTCGGGGTCGCCGCCCCGCACCGCGGAGGCCCGGTCGACGCGGACCACGTCGGCGCCCATGTCGGCCAGCATCATGGCGCAGAACGGCCCCGGACCGATGCCGGCGATCTCGATCACGCGGATTCCTGTCAGCGGTCCCATTGGAGTCCCTTCGGTGATGGTCATCTGGGCCGTTTCCGGCGCCCTTCCCCGAGAGTCTTGGCGGAAGGGCGCCTGCATCACACAACTACAAGGATTCTTCAGCGATTGGCCCTCACCAGGCGACTCGGGCCGACAGCGCGGTCACTGTGCTGATGATCGGGGCCCAGACCTGGGGCGGCAGCTCGTGGCCCATGCCCTCGATCTCCAAGTACTCGGCACCGGGCACCAACTCGGCCGTGCGGCGTCCGGCGTCGGGACCGATGAGCGTGTCGGCACTACCGTGGATCACCAGTGTGGGCACATCAAGGCTTCGCAGTGCCTCGGATCGGTCGCCGCTGCGGGCCGCGGCCTGGTACTGGCGCTGCGACGCTCCCGGATGCCAGGCACGGCGGTAACTGCGCTCCAGGTATTCCCGCTCGGCCTGCTCGTTGCGCCACTCCGGGCTGGACCAGATGCGGTATCCGGCCAGGTCAGCCTCTATCTGTTCGGAGACAGCGGCTGCGGGGGGCGCGGTCAGGGCCGCTCGGGCCTCGGGCGTCGGGTCACCCACACCGGGCTCACCGGTGTGCGACGCGATCGACACCAGCCCAGCCACCCGGGCCGGGAAGACAGCAGCCGCCATTTGGGCGACCATGCCTCCCAGCGAGTAGCCGCAAACGACGGCCCGCTCGCAGCCGGCGGCGTCGAGCACGGCGATCGCATCGCCGGCCATGTCGTCGAGCGTGTAGCGGGCGCCGTCAGGCAGCACCGTGGACAGCCCCGAGTCGCGGTGGTCCATCCGCAGCACGAAGAAGCCGCGATCGACGAAGCCCGCGCACATCTCGTCATGCCACACGAGCATGCTCGACCCAAGACCATGCACCAGGGTGAGCGGCGGGTCGTCGGAGCTTCCCATCGTCTCGTAGACGATCTCAATCTCGCCGTTGCGCGCCGTCGCCATACGAAGATGTCTAGCCGGAAGTCCCCAGATGCGGCGGGCCATGCTCCTGCCGGGTGCTGGCCAGCCGGAGATCCCTCGGTCAGGGCGCACGCTCGATGCCCGCGGGGGCCAAGTTGTTGGAGGCCAACCGGTTGTCGACCGGGCTGTCGTTGGGCGGGTTCCCGGTAGCCGGGCTGGACGGGTGGGGCGTCCATCGTGTGGGTTCCGGTCCCGATGCGACAGGAACTGCACCATGCGACGCTGCCCGCCGTCGCCGTCATCGCCTAGGAGACTGCTGAGTAAGTCCCAAATTGCCAGTTTCGTGGTCACAAAACCCCAGGTCAGAGGCTTGTGGGTTGGCCGAAATCGGCATTGCTCAACAGTCTCCTAGCACTTCGGTGGTAGCGTGGGGCCGGCAAGCAATTCAGGGGAAGGGTCCGTGGCCCAGCCAGTTGACGCCGACGCGCAGAGCGAGACGCTGACCATCGAGGATCTCAAGGCCAGTGTGGGCAAGGGGCCGCGGCTGGGTTCCGGCGACATCGCCAACACCTATTACAGCGACGAAGAGTTCCTAGCAGCGCTCGACGCGCCCCGAAGCCGCGCCAACAGCAGTTCACCGCCGTAGGCGCGACCGTGCCCACGCACGACGAATCCACGGCGTTTCTGCGCGACCGGAAGAGGCTGACAGCGGCGAAGGCCGAGCGCTTCAAGGCACGGCTCGCAGACTTCATCGCCGACCTGGAGGAAATGGAGGCAGGCCAGCGCAGCTGGTTCCGCCCGGGGCTGCGCGTGAAGAAGCTGTCGGGCGCGCCGGACGTGTACGAGATGTCGTGGGCACCCGACGGGCGTGCGGCCTTCGCTCTGGGTGACTCCATCGTCGTCGGCAAGCTCCACATCGTCTGGCTACGGGTCGGCAGCCACGACATCCTTCGGTGACCTACCCCGCAGCCGGTCTGTTCCAACGATGCGCATCGAACCACTGCTTCCGCCGTCTGCGCCCCGCTGTCAGTTCCTGAGGCCCTCGATGGCGGCGGGCGCCTCCCTGACGGCGACCCCTGCGGGCGATAGCGTCGGCCGGTGGCCTGCATCGCGGATCGAGCCTTCGCCGAACTCAGCGCCCGCGAGTGGCACGACATCGTGAGACTCCGCATGGACGTGTTCGTGGTTGAACAGGAGTGCGCCTATCCGGAACTCGACGGCCGCGACACCGAGCCGGCCACCCGTCATTGCTGGGTGCCGGGCAGCAGCGCAGGCCGACCCGAGTTGCCGATTGCCGCCTACGCGCGGGGGCTCGCACAACCGGGCGGCGGCACCAAGATCGGCCGGGTGGTCGCCCACCCCGCGGCCCGCCAGAACGGTCTGGGCGGCCTGCTCGTCAACCACCTGGTGCAAACCACCAGCGGCCCCTGGACCCTCGACGCGCAGGCCCGCCTGGCGGACTGGTACGCCGGACTGGGCTTCTCGCCCGCGGGAGAGCCATTCGACGACTGGGGCATGCTCCATATGCCCATGCGCCTGGAGGCCGAGCGGGCAGTCGGAATTTCATGAGGAAATGGGCGAGACGCTCAGAGAGGCCGTCAGGCCGATCACGGCTATCGCGCCCATGGGCCTATGACGGCTGAGACCTCCGCACAGACCTACAACCGCGCCGCGGTCCAGCGCCGCACGACTGCCGTCATGATGGGCTCGGTGATCCCCACGACCGCGGCCATGGGGGCATCGTTCGCTGCCTCAGCGGTGCTCGCCGAGGAGATCACCGGCAGCGCCACACTGGCCACACTGGCCGCGGGCTCGATGTCGATCGGCAGCGTGGCCGCCGCGGTTCCCCTGTCCCGCCGCATGGCCCGCCTGGGCCGGCGGCGGGGCTTGGTCTGGGGATGGTCGCTCGGCGCAGCGGGAGCGATCACCGCCCTGTTGGCGGCCGTGTTGAGCCTGTATCCGCTGGTGGTGCTGGGAATCATCGGGGTGGGTGCAGGCCAGGCCACCAACTTGGCCGCCCGCTACGCAGTGGCCGATCTCGCCCCCGACGACCGCCGGGCCAGCGCCATCGGAATGCTGGTGTGGGCCTCCACCTTCGGCGCGGCCGCAGGACCGACGATCGCGCTGGGGCCGGTCGCTGATCTTGCACAGTTCATCGGCCTTCCCGAGCTGGCCGGCCCCTATGTGCTGAGCTCGGCGATGTTCCTGGCCGGACTCGCCATCACGCACACGTGGCTGCGCCCGGACCCGCTCGAAGTACTCGGCACGATCGGGTCCGAGGCGCCCCGACCTGCATCGCCGGCGAGGGTGGTCCGGCGGATCGCAGCCATCCCCGAGGCCCGCCTGGCCCTGCTGGCCATGCTGGTGGGCCAGACGATAATGGTGACCGTGATGACGGCCACGCCGCTGCACATGACCAGCGGAGATCAGGACTACTCAGTGATCGGCCAAGTGATCTCGCTTCACATAATCGGGATGTACGCCTTCTCGCCGATCGTGGGATGGCTTGTCGACCGGCTGGGCACGCACACGGTGATCACACTCGGGGGGTTGATCCTCTTCTTGGGCGCGGAGCTGGCCGGCAACACCGACCCCGAGCACAGCGCCGGCCTGTTCAGCGGCCTCACGCTCATAGGCATCGGCTGGAGCTTCGGGCTGATCGCGGGCAGCGCGCTGTTGACCAACTCGTTCCCGGTGCGCCAGAGAGTGGAGGTTCAGGGCGGCGCGGACTTCGTGATGATCACCGGCGGCGCCGTGGGCGGTCTGTCGTCCGGCGCGCTGGTCGAGCTGATCGGCTACCAGTCGCTCAGCCACTACTCGGGCATCGCCGCCCTGCTGCTCGTGGCCGCCGCCGTCTGGGCCTGGATCACAGCCCGCCGGGCTCGACCCCGCCAGCTCGGCTAGACCTCGCCCACCTCAAGGGCTGCGATCTTGGCCCGACTTCGTGTACTAGCCGGGGATGCTTCCCGACGGCGAGTTCGCGGTCATCTTCCAGATGCGCCTCAACTCGGTCTGCTCCTCGCTCGCGGGCACGTCGGGGCACTCCACTGGGGAGGTAAGCACCATGTTGACCGCCGCAGTGAAGGCAGCCCCGACAGTGGGATCCTCACCGGGAAGCACGCGAGTCACGGTCACGCCCGGCACCGAATGGACGTCCTCGATGGCCGATCGGACCGCCTCGCAGCAGGAGCGCGCCTCGCGGTCGAAGTCGAGGCGGTCCACTCCCAGGAAGCGACCGATCCCGGCGTCATCGCACCCAGCCTCGGCCAGGGCGTCGAACACCTCGTCGTCGAGCACGTCCCGCCCACTGGTCTCGAGCCCCTCGCCATGAGCCCGCTCCCTCCGCAGCGCTGCGCGAGGAGCCGGCCACCACTGACGAGGCTCGAGGCGGGGAATGGCCCTGCTGGACCCCGACGGGAAATGGACTTCAACGCGGGCAGTTCTGTTGGCCGCCGCTGGGCAAAACCGTTGGCCGCCAGCGGGCAGCTACATGGCCGCCACTGGGCAGGATCTCATGGCCGCCGACACTCGTCCACAGGGTTAGCCACAGCCTTTGGGCACTATCCGATATAACCCCCCATTCTTTGGGGAACAGATCAACCACCGCCGCCTCCAATCACCAGCGCCCTGCCCAGATGAACCAGGCGTGTTACCCGTTCGGCCTCGTCGTCCTCCAGCGGCTCGCGCAACGCGTCGGCCATCAGGCCACCACTGACCTACATCTCCATCCCAGTCAATTCAGCCTGCTCATGAGCGGCCTGCAACGCAGCGGGATACCCCACCACAGGGAACTACCCCTCAGCGTCATGGGCCAAACGACCCAAGGTCTCGGCAGCTTCGCCGCGGTTTCATCCAATAGGGCACATCCACAGGAAGCACTGGAGCCGAAGCCGACGCCGCCAGCTTCACGAGATGCATCCGACCGAAGCACTCGGCGTTCCCGCCGGCAGCGGCAGCCCTAGCATCCATCCATTTCCAGTCGTTGTTGTAGCAGCGCGCCCCACGTCACTGCACCTGGCCGTGCGCGCGACCCGCAGCAACGACTATGTGTGCTCGCCCTTCCTGGGAAGCTGGAGCCCTATCGCCCACAGCTGCAGCAACAGCTGCGTGTCGTCGACTCTGATGTCGCTGTGGGCGTCGCTGGCCGTTGCTTGTCGACTACCGTGCTGAGCGCTTCACTCGACGGCTGCCGGGGCTGTTGGGGTGATGCGGGCACGGTGCGTTGCTCAGTTTGCGTTTGCATGAACGCCTGGCACCGAGAGGCTGACCGCATTCGATCACAACTGAACGGTTTGTTTGGGCCTTCCTGGCCGCCGCGGCGGCCGACGTCCTCGGCGGTGCTCACGGTGGCTGCGCGGCCGGTGGCTGCGCGCTTGTCGCAGCGCGGCGGCGCAGTTCGGGCATCACGTCTTCGCTGATGACGCTGTCGACGAAGTGGCGCTGCGAGGCGACGCCGGGAGCATCGCCGTACACGTCATCCCATGCGTCTCCTAGATCGTCTGGTGTGGTGCGTCCGGTCCGCAGCGCCAGATCGACGATGTCTCTGATGTCTCGGCCGCGGCCCGACATCAGCTTCAACGCCAGCATCAGTTCGTCGTCGGCGCCGTAGATGATCAGATGGTGCCCCCGGTAGATTTCCGCGAACCGATCGACAGGCACCTGCACCTGGATCATCTCTCTGACTTGATCGTTGAGCCACGCGGGATTCATGTCGTGCTGTGCCGCCACCGTCGCCGCCGCGGCGGCGACAGGAGCCGGGATGGCCGTCGCGACGTCGATGTCCTGGGTCAGCCGGGACGCGCTGCTGCGCCCCATAACGAACCCGCCGACGGTGAAGAGCGTGTACGCAGTCCCCTGCTGGGTCGTTGCCGCCAGGGCAGCGTCTACTTCCGCCAGCAGCGACAAGAAGTCCTGGTGAGAGCGAGTCGGCAGTTCCAGCGGATCAGCGCCCTCGGGTTGGTTCACGGGACCGTGGCCGCGAACCGGCGGGCCTCCGCCTGGGTCTTGGGGTCAGAGATGAAGTCTTCGCCGAACCAGACGTTGTGCCAGGCGCACGCTGCGGGCGCGCTAGCGACCATGCGCTCCCACAGAGGACCCGCCGTTGTGAGATCGCGTGTCCACGCGATCGGCTCGTGCCAGCGGTGCCGCCATACCCAGCCCGGGATCGGGACCGCGTCACGGGCACACAGCGCGTGCACCACCGCAGCGATGCGGCACAGATCGTCAGCAGCCGCTCCGGCAGGCTCCTGCGCGATGATCGCGGCCCGGTCGCTTGGCCACCATTCCCACTCGCGGATCAGCGCTCCCAGCGGCACCGACGAGCGCACACCAGGGTCCGCGTAGAGCGTCGGGACATCGGCGGCCCTTAGGCGCCGTTCCTTCCACGGTCGCTCAGGCACCGCCGGATAAACCAGCTCGATCCCCACCCCGTCACACTACCACGGTCTAATTGGGGCTCTCGGCGTCCCGTGCTCGCAGCGAGAGGTTCCGGTGGCCTATGTGACGGGGCTGGCGATGCGGCGTGCTGCGGACCTCTACGCCGGGGCGGCCAAGACCGATCCCAAGGACGCGGCGGTGCTCGCCGACTACGCCCGGCGCAACGCCGACCGCCTCACCTGGACGACACCCAGCGACGAGCTGCCGGCGCGGCTGCGGATCCTCAACGGCCGAGACGCCGACCTCGCCGCGGACGCCACCAGAGCCGCCAACCGCCTCAGAGACGCGCTGTTGGCCGTGTCGCCTGCGCTGGAGCGCGCCGTGGGCGACAAGCTGTCCTCCAGCGGCGGCGCACGCGACGCGCTGGCCCGCTGGGGCACCCCCACAGCGCTCAGAGACGCCGGCAAGGCCCGAGTGCGGACCCGCATCGCCAAACGCCCGCCCCGCAACGGCTCACCGACGCCGTCTGGGGCGCGCTAGACGCGCAGAGCGTCACCGTCACAGCCGAGGCAACCTGGTGCGACACCATCACCGGGTCCGCCGCCGGCTTGGACCGCATCTGCGGGGGCCGCGACCAGCTCGCCACAACCATCGAGGACGCGTTCATGGACCACCCGCTGGGAAAAATCCTCGCCAGCCTGTGCGGGTTCGGCCCGCGAACCGGCGCCCGGACCCTCGCTGAGATCGGCGACCCCGACCGATTCGCCGACGGCGGCCGCCTGCCGCCCACGCCGGGCTCGCCCCCGTCGACTGGCAATTAGGCCGCAGCGCCACGGTCCGCGAACCCCGAGGCGGCAACCACCGCCTCAAAAACGCCATGCTCACCGCCGCCTTCGTCGCAACCCAGCACGACCCCGACGCCCGCGCCTACTACCAGCGCAAACGCTCAGAACACACACCGCAACGCCGCCGTGATCTGCGTCGCCCGACGCCGCTGCAACATCATCCTCGCCATGCTCAAAACCCAAACCCAAACCCCCTACCAGCCGCCACAACCTCAGAACCTGCCCCAAGCAGCTTGACAACAAGACAGGGACACCCCCCTCGTGTTGGGGATCGGCATGGACGCCGGCGGACACGTGCCTGAGCCCGAAGCGTTGGTCTATGCGGCCGCCGCTGGGCGCGCTCGCTGGCGGCGGCTTCTTGGAGCGCATCGAGGAACTCGCGGAGATGATCGCCGAAGTCGTCGCCAGCCGAACAAGACGCTGAGACGGCTGCCCGCCGTCGCGTCTACGGATCCCGCAAACCCATCAGCGACAGCCCGCACACCTACCGACTCGCAGCACCGCGAACGCACGGCGCCGCGGCCAAGCCTCGTCGGCTAACGGCGGGAGCAGACCTGCGTAGACGGGCACCGCATGCCGACCACCAGGACAAAATTAGTGGAGAACACCACTAGCCCTGATCGTGCATGAGTTTGGGGGTTGGGTGGGGTGATTGACGCGCGAATGCCCTTCTGACGTGGGATGATGGACGGTGAGGACCATTCCGTGGTCCGGTCAGGAGGGCACCCGCATGGTGAATCATAACAGCACGGTCGATGTGGGGGTCGCGGAGGGTGCGGGGCTGGTGGTGGGGCATGGGGGGTTGCATGCTTTGGGCCGGTTCTGTGACGTGTTGGGGCTGGGGGAGCTGTTGTCTGAGGCGTATGGGCCGATCGGGGAGCGGGCGCCGGTGCATGACCGGGGCAAGGCGCTGGTGCAGGCGTTCTTGGTGTTCGCCGGTGGCGGGGAGGCGTGCAGCGACATCGAGGCGCTGCGCGCCGGGGAGGCTCTGTTCGGTTCGGTGCCGTCGGCGTCGACGCTGTACCGGGTGGCGCGCGGCGTCGACGCTGAGCGTCTGGGGGCTCTGCGCTCAGCGCTGTCGCAGGCCCGGCAGCGGGTGTGGCCGCTCATCGCGGCGGCTCGGGGCGAGGTCGTGATCGACGTCGACGCGTCGCTGATGGAGGTCCACTCTGAGAACAAGGAGGGCGCCGCTGCCCATTACAAGGGCGGGTTCGGGTTCCACCCGATGTACGCGTTCGCGGACTGCACCGGGGAGTGCCTCGCGGTGCTGTTGCGTCCCGGCAACGCCGCCGCCAACTCGATCACCGACCAGACCGCGGTGCTCGACGCCGCTGTGGAGGCCCTGCCGGGCGACGCCGCCGCGGGGCACCGCCGCGGCGACGACGCGTCACAGGCGCGGCGGCGGGTGCGGGTGCGCGCCGACTCGGCGGGCTGCAACGGGTTCATCGCGGCCTGCGTCGAGCGCAACATCGGCTACAGCGTCGTGGCCCGCAGCACCCCCCACATCGAGGCCGCCATCGCCACAGCCGCCGCGCAGCGTCGGCGGTGGCAGCCCGCCGAGGGCCGCCGCCCCAAGAGCCGCCGCAGCCGCCGCGGCGCGCGGGCCGCGGACCTCACCGACCTCGTCGACCCCCAGCACCGGCCCGCGCCCGACGCCCGGCTCATCATGCGCCGCGAGCCGCGCCACCAGGGCGCGCAGAGGTCGCTGTTCCCCAGCGACGACTGGCGCTACTGGGGCCACTGGACCAACCTCGCCGGCAGCCCCGCGGCCCGCGACGAAGACATACGAGCCCACGCCAGAGTCGAGGACCACATAGCACGCCTCAAAGACAGCGGCGCCAAACGGTTCCCGTTCCGCGACCTCGCCGCCAACACCGCCTGGCACCAACTCGCCGCGTTCGCGGACACCGCCGTGAGATGGTTCCAACACACCTGCCTCACCGGAACCCTCAAACACGCCCGACCCAAAACCCTGCGATGGAACCTCTGGCACACCCCCGCCCGCCTCGTCCGCCACGCCCGAGCAACCACCCTCGCCCTGCCCCCAGACAGCCCCGCCACCGCAGCCATCCTCAACGCCCGCACCCGCATCAACCTGCTCATCTAAACACACGGCCCCCGCCCGCACCAGCCACACACCCCGCGCCGGCGCGACGCGCCCCAACACACACCCGCCGCCGCCGAGACCCGCCGCCGCCGCACAACCCCGCCCCCAAAACCCCACACACCCCGCCCACCCCGACAACACACCAACCAGCCCACCACAAACACACAAAAACACACTCACCCCGCCCACTCAACAATTCTCATGCACGATCAGGGCTAGTTAATGCGGGCGGATTCGCAATTCTCGCGGGTGCCCGCAATACAGTCAGTTGTGCGGGGGCTCGACATCTGATGCCCCTGAAGTGTTGTGGGCTGGGGTTCGTAGAATCTCTAGATGACAGCGCCGTTGCCGCGTGACGCGATCAGGTTCTTGGAGTCGTTCAAGTTCGGCTCCGAGCGCGTCTGGGACGACGACGCCGGCGTGGGTGACGCGGCGGTTGAGCGGATCATGGTGCTAGGCGACATCCACGGCGACAGCAGAGTCTTCGCCGCGGCGCTGAAACTGGCCGCAGCCGAGGGATGCGACGTGTTGGTGCAGGTCGGCGACTTCTGGTTGGAGGACTCCGCCTGGAGCCGCTGGGCACCCAGAAAGGCGCACCTGATGTATACGGCGTTGCAAGCGCCGGTGCCTGTGGTGGTGGTGGACGGCAACCACGAGGGCTGGCCATGCCTCACAGGCTTCCGCGGCAGCGATGACGCCATAGCGGCGCGGCGAACCGGACGGCCCGTGCATCTGGGCGGTTCGCTGTGGTGGGCTGACCGCGGCAGCACCTGGAACTGGAGCGGCGCCCGCTTCGGAGCGCTCGGCGGGGCCGTGTCGGTAGACAAATGGATCCCCAAGCTGGCCAAACACCGCTGGGAACAGGAGACCACCACACAAGCCGACCGGCAGCGCCTCATCGACAACGCCCCACAGGGACTCGACGTGTTGATCTGCCACGACGCGCCCGCCGACACCGGAGGGCTCGTCGGTGCCATGCAGGTGCCCGAAGACCTCCAGCGCGAAGCTGCAGAGCTTCGCGAACTGCTGCAATCAGCCGTCGACGCCACCACACCTGAGGTGGTGTTCCACGGACACTGGCACCAACAGAACCGCTGCCGCATCAACCACGACGCAACCGAAGTGATCGGACTCGCCGCCGACGGCAACCCCGACAGCGCAGCCATCTTGTCGATCAGCACCCTGCGAACACGCTATGTCCACCCACTCGGCCGACCCACCGCACCGCGCGGCGCGCCGTAGAGGTCACCACCCGGACAGCCCCCTTCGCGCGACACGCACTGACGGCCTTGTCGTGGTGGCCGTCGACAGGTCCAGACCACGGATCAGAGGCTGAGATGCCCACGCTCGGGACCGTAACGATGAACGAAAACCGGGACTCCGACACCCCGGCCGCGTGAACCGGCAACACTACGACTGACAAGCCGTCTCGGCACGCTGCCCACTCGACTCGTCCGAACGACCCGCTGCGATGGCCTCATCAACGAATACACCTATGCCGCCTGACCAGCCACGACACCATTTCGGGCACCCACAGCCACGGGCGCTGGTCCTGTCCGTCGGAGCAACCGTCATCCAGATCGAGGTCAGGGCGCAAGCACCGGCCACTGAGCCCGACTCTCAAGCCCTGCGCTCGCCAGCGGCTCACTCTGAACCTCACCGGGCATTGCGCAGGCTCAGGTGTGCCCTGTGGGTGCCCGCTGTCGCTTCGCGGGGGCACCGACTTGCGCGTGGTCCAAGCGCATGGCACAGATTGCGGCCGACACGGGCGTCTCGTGCAGCAGTACTTGTTCGGCGACCCACACGATCAAACTCCGTAACAAGGACTCCGGCCCATCCCAGCCAGCCATCAGAGCCGCGCACCCGCAGCCCACAGCACAAGCCAGTGCTGGACCTACAATGGGCTCCATGAGTGAACAGACTGTGCTCAACGCCGGCAGTGCGCCGCGGGTGAGGCCTCTGGGGCGGATGCCGGTTGCGGTCCCGGCCGACATTGAGGACCCGACGGCGCCTAAGGCGTCTGGTGTGGTCAGGCTGCCGGGGCACATCGCGTGGAGCCCTCCCTATGAGTACGACCTGGAGGACCGCCGTGACATGCGCCGCTTGTACGCGCGGGTGATGACCGAGGGCCTCGAAGCCGACGTGCGCTTCTACATCGACGTTGACATCCTCGTGGAGGTCTGGGACGAGCTGTATCTGTCGCCGCACGTCCGCGAGCGTTGGGGCGGCTGGCTTACAGAGCGCGGACACATCGGCTAAAGACGCGGTGCTCACCGAGTTGCAGCACCAGGTCCGTCGTATCGTTGCGCGGCTCCCGGAGTCGGGGGTGTTCGCTCTCGCGGGTGGCGCGGCGCTCATCGTCAGCGGCATAGTGGCGCGGCCGACGAACGATCTGGACTTCTTTGCTCCTCACCCCCAAAGCGTGGGAGCGCTCCTGGAGGCCGCTCAGGCCGCCCTCGAAGCCGAAGGCCTCGCAGTGACCAGGCTGTCAGAAGGCCCGACGTTCGCCCGGTTACGCGTCGTCGCGGGCGACGAGGCCACCAACGTGGACCTGGCCTCGGACTACCGGCTGATGCCCGCGCTGTCCACGGGGGAGGGACTCGTGCTGGATGAGGAGGAACTGGCAGCCGACAAGGTGCTCGCGCTGGCCGGGCGGGCCGAGGCCCGCGACTTTGTTGACTTCGAGGGTCTGGTCACCCGTTTCGACATCGACAAGCTCTGCGAACTCGCCGCCAGCAAGGACCTCGGATTCCGCCGAGAGCATCTGGTTGCCGCCCTGGAGTACTTCGACGAGATCAAGCCCGACGAGTTCAGCGCCTACACCGACGACTACGACCGGCTGAGCGACTGTGTGCACGCCTCGCGCCGGTCCCTCGACACGCGCCAGCGCCGCCGGCCGGGGCCCTCGGCGGGCATCGAGCTATAGACAAGCGGAGAGGGCCGACGCCGCCGGGGGCCTCACCCCGGACCGCTTCTGTCGCAGATCCCGGAACTTTGCTGCGACACCCGCGTGAGTCCTTGGAGTCGCGGAACCAGGCGGAGAACGGGGCCACTCGGTGCGGATCGCCGCGGCGATCTGGCGGCCGCAGAGCCCCACCGCGCAATGGCCGTTAACCGGTCACGTAACGCCTACGGCCCCTGGCCAAAGCCTCGACCGCGGGGCTCGCGGCGCCTGCATTCGCCCCTTGCATTCGCTTGCGTTCACCCGCGACGAGGCCGTCGGAAGTCGCGGTGACCGCACGGCGCCGTCAAGGCCCGCAGCGACCGCGTTCACCCCCTGCGTTCGCTTGCGTTCACCCCCCGCTGACCCCCCAGCTCAGAACCTCCAGGATGGCGAACGCGAACCCCCTCTTGATCTGGGCGGGCTCTTTAGTGCAAACGTGTGGCACACAAATCGCCCCGAACGCTCGAACCGAACGCACCCCTCACAGCCCCATCTGGCCGCCCCGTCCAGACCACTCCCCGCAGCACCCCGCACAAATCCTGCATATTTGAACCGAACGCCTCCCGCACCGAACCGAAACGCAAGTGCTCGCCCGCATCCCATCGCCCACCAACAACAACCACGCGCCGCCTAACTCCCACAAACCGAGTCCAAGAAACGGGGCACCCACACCCCGGCGGGCCGAGGGCCACCGCGCAGGAGGCCGTTGGCGCTTCCCGTGGAAGTCAGGAAGTGGTCCAAAGACATGAGATCGGCAGGGCCAATATGCGGTCTTCGAGACGGTAGGCGCGTTCGCCGGTATGCAGGACGACGCCGCAAACGAAATCGTCGGACACCTTGTCGCGAAGCCAGCGCAAGTGCCGGGCATCAGATCTATTGACGGCAGGTCCCGACTTGATCTCAACCGCTACCAGCCGTCCGTCCGCCGCCTCAGCGACGACATCAATCTCTACGCCGCCACGATCGCGGAAATGATGCAGCGTGATGGCGCTGCGATGCCAAGACGCTTGGCGGTACATCTCATTGACGGCGAACGACTCGATGATCTGGCCACGAGCAGGGTCGGTAGGACGCGCCAGTGACTGCGGCGACTTGCCGAGGATGTGAGCAGCGAGACCGCTGTCGGTGATATGCACCTTCTGTCGGCGGGTGGCCTTGCTAGTGAGATTCCGCGACCAGGCGGGCAGCTGCAGCACCAGGTAGGTCATCTGTAGGTACCCGAGGTATGCCTCGGTGGTGTGACGACTCCCAAACCCGGTGTCGTCGTGCAGGTTCTTCACCACCAGCTCGCCCGCCGTACGCGCCGCTAGCAACTTCAGCAGTTTGGGCAGATCTTGCGTGCGCCGGGCACCGGAGAGATCCTTGATGTCGCGCTGGATGACGGTCCGCAGATAGTCGCGGAACCATAGCTGGCGGGCCTGCGGCGGCATGGAAATCGCCTCGGGGAAGCCACCTGTGCAGGCCCGCTCAAGGTAATCGCCCGTACACAGAGGCGAGGCTCCGCCTTCGATGAGGCGGTCAGGGTCTGAGAAAGCCGCCTCGATGAACCCGTCAGGCGCATGGTGCATCTCGCCTTGAGTGAACGGCCACAGCTCCAAGAACGCAGCCCGCCCAGCGAGAGATTCTGAGATGGTCGGAACGGTCAGGAAGTCTGCGGACCCGTTGAGCAGGAACTGACCGCGACTGGCGTCGTCGTCCACGGCGCTCTTGATCGCCCGTATCAGAGGATCCCCGGCGCGTTGCACCTCGTCGAAAGCCCGCGGGGTCTCTCCGAACGCTGCGAACCCATCCGGGTCGGCCAGCGCGGCTTGCAGTGTCGCGGCGCGGTCAAGCCGCGCAAAGGTGCCTGCGCCGTCCAGCACATGACGCACCAGGGTGGTCTTGCCCGCTTGCCGCGGCCCGGTAACCACCACGACCCGGAAATCACCCAACGCCCGGCGTGTGATCGGTTCGAGCCTCCTCGACAGTATGTCCACGGCTCTCCCTGCTGCCATCATTGCACGCGATCTAGTGCAACTACCGTCCCTACGCTACTGCTATTATTGTCTGCCTCCAACTGCCATCATCGTCTCTACTGTGGCTGACAGCCCGGGTCCATGATTGTCCTCTCCCCCGCCGCGTCCCGCCGGCGCTCAAGCACGGCGAACGCCTGCCTACGCTCCCGGCCGTCTTGCAGATCACGGGCCCGTCCAGTGCTTCCAGCGCGGCGACCAGCTCCGATGGGCTGGTCGCCTCCCGGTAGGGCACTACCGGCGCTCCCGCGCCGACCAAAGCTCTCTTCTCTGCCCCGCGGTCGGCGGTGGCGGCGATCACCTTGGCCGGACCGGGACCCCGCCGCAGGCCGCGGCGTCGGCCACCGCTAGGCCGATGTCTCGAACTTCCTGTGGGTGCCCATAATTCGGTCGTGGGCGCTGACCAGGGGTTACGCGCTCCATCCTGGGACCGCGTGTGTCGCATCCTCTACCGGTTCCGGCGGGTTGCTGGCACGGCTGGCGGTGCGTCGCGGGCCCGACCGGTCACCGTCCTCGCACCCTACGCCCCGTCTGGGCCGGAATGCCGGCCCCAATTTCAACAAGTCCGTCAGTGGAGCCCGGTAGGCGAGCCTACGCAGTGAGCCGATCTTGGTGTCGCAAGCCGGACCGTGCCCGGGAGACGGTCTGGTTCAGCGGACCACTGAGGCGACGGCCGCGAAGTGCGAGGCTGCGGCCACGATGGTGAACAGGTGCCAGACCTCGTGGTAGCCGAAGCGCCGCGGCCGCGGATCGGGCCACCGCCGCCACAGGACGACCATCCCTGCCGTGTAGGCGAGCCCGCCGGCCACGATCAGGGCGAGCTGGGCGGCGCTGAGGTGGCGGACCAGGACCGGCATGGCCACCACCGACACCCAGCCCAGAGCCGGGTACATCACGTAGCCGGTCGCGTGCAGCCGGCCGAAGGCCACCAGCTTGATTCCCATCCCGACCCCGGCCGCGCCGGCCACGATCCCAAGCAGGGGGATGCCCCACCGCGGCGGCAGCGCCACCAGGCAGACCGGGGCGTAGGTGCCGGCAATGAGGGCGTAGATGGCGCAATGGTCGAGGCGGCGCAGGACGGCGCCGGCGCGGTGGGTGAGCCCCAGCCGGTGGTGAGCGGCCGAGAACCCGAACATGGCCACCAGCGTGACGGCGTAGATGAGGGCGGACATCCGGGGGCGCCCCGGATGGGCCCCCGCCACCAGCACGACCGTCGCCGGCAGGGCCACACCGAAGGCCCACAGATGGGTCCGGCCCCGCCAGATGGGCCGCTCGTCGACATCGGCGAGCCGATGATGAGCCACGCCAACACTGTACGGGTCGATCGGTGGCCGCCAAGACCCCAGCCGGGGACTCCACCGAAAGGTTCGATGCCCTGGTGGCGGAGCACAATGACCTCAAGGTCCTTGGAGGGGGGCGTCCCGTGGAGTGGTGGGCTTTGGGGTTGAGCCTCGGTGGTTAGTTGCCGGGTGTGAGCTCGGCTGTGGCGATGGTATCGCGCTCGGGGCTGAGGGTGGCCATGGAGTGCTCTGAGAGGTAGCGGCGCTCGGTGGCTTGCCATTCGTCGTGGAGGTCGGCGAGGATCGCTCCGACGAGGCGGATGGCGGATGCTTGGTTGGGGAAGATCCCCACGACGCGTGATCGGCGTTTGATCTCTTTGTTGATGCGTTCGAGGGGGTTGGTGGACCAGATCTTCTGCCAGTGGGCCCGAGGGAACGCGGCGAAGGCCAGCACCTCGGGCTTGGCGTCGGCCATGAGCGCTGCGACTTTGGGGAATCGGGCGCCGAGTTGGGCGGCGACTTCGTCCCAGGCGGCGTCGACGGCTTCGGGGTCGGGCTGCGCGAAGACGGTGCGGAACACTGCGGCGGCCATGTGCTGGTGGGTGCGGGGCACCAAAGCGAGCAGGTTTCGGATGAAGTGGACCCGGCATCGCTGGCGCCCGGCGCCCTGGATGGTGCGGTCCGCGGCGGCGCCGAGCCCGGCGTGGGCGTCGGCTATCACCAGGCGCACCCCGGTGAGCCCGCGGGATCGCAGCGAGCCCAAGAAGCTCTGCCAGAACCCCTCGCTCTCGCTGTCGCCGATGTCGCATCCCAGGATCTCGCGGTTGCCGTCGGCGCTGACGCCGGTGGCCACGACCATCGCCATCGAGACGACCTGGCTGACGCTGTTGCGCACCTTGAGGTAGGTCGCGTCCACATAGACGTAGGGGAACTCGATGTGATCGAGGCGCCGGCCCCGGAACGCCTCGACCATCTCGTCGAGCCCCGCGCAGATGCGCGACACCTCCGACTTCGAGATCCCCGACTCCGCGCCCAGCGCGGCCACCAGATCATCCACCGATCGGGTGGACACCCCGGCCACATAGGCCTCCATGATGACCGCGTGCAGAGCCCGATCGATGCGCCGGCGAGGCTCGAGCACCGACGGCAACAACGAGCCCTTGCGCAGCTTGGGGATCCTCAACTCCACGTCGCCGGCCTGGGTGGCCAACAGCCGCGGCCTGTGCCCGTTGCGCTCATTCACACGAGCATCGCTGCGCTCATAGCGCCCCGCGCCGATCACCTCGGTGACCTCGGCCTCGATCAGCTCCTGGAGCACCAGACGCACCGCGCCGCGCACCAGCTCCGCGCCGCCACCGGCGCGAAACGTCTCCCACAGCTGCGCTGTGTCAGTATCAGAAAGGGTCATCGGTGTGTCCTCCTCGATGAGTTGGTGATTTCTTCTCACCGAGGATCACGCCGATGACCCCCCTAGTGGTGGACCCCAGCGGCTACCTCAAACCCCACCACTCGGTGGGACACTGCCAACCGCACCGCACGCTCACGCATATCATCGGGGTACTTCACCCGGCGTCGCTGCTCTGTCATGGCTCCATCCTCTCAAGGGTCGGAGCCTGCGAATACCCGGTAAGGCTCATAAGCGGCTCTTCGCGAATGAGGTCGGAGTGGAGGTCGTAGGGGTCCGCGTCTGAACGCGGGGGATCCCCCAGAATCGGCGCTGTTAAGGCTGCCGAGCCATGGAGGATCCCGGTGGAGTACGACCCTACGCGCATGTGCGAGTTGCTGGTGGGATTGGGCGATGTCGAGGTGCTCGGCATCGACGACAAGGAGGGCGCGCCGCTGCGGGTGCGCATCCGCCGGCGGGTGCCGAGCCCGCCGTGTGGGGGGTGCGGCGGGCCGTTGTGGTCCGACGGTGAGCGGGCGGTGGTGCTGGTGGACCTCCCCGCCGGTGCTGCCGCCCACAGTCAAACACGCATGGCACAGGCGCCGCCGGCGCTGGCCCCGCGGCGGCTGCGAGGCGGGCAGCGCCACTGAGCAGGCGGCGGAGACCCCGCCGGCGAGGGCGCTGTTGACGGCCCGAGCGGCGCGGTGGGCGACACGCCAGGCCGGGCGGGGCCGCCCGCTCAAAGACGTCGCCGCGGATCTGGGCTGTGTGTGGCACACCGTCAACTCTGCGGTCAGGCGCTGGGGCGCCGCGCTGCTCGACGCTGACACCGACCGGATCTCGCGAGTGTCGGCGCTGGGCCTCGACGAGCACTTGATGATGCGCCGGGGCCGGTGCCGGACCAAGACCTGGGGCACCAGCATCGTCGACGTCGGACGCGGCCAACTCCTCGACACAGTCCGAGGCAGAACCGCCAAAGCGCCGACCCGGTGGCTGCTTGGGCGGCCCCGCGGCCGGCGCGCGGGAATCCGCTGGGCGGTGCTGGACCTCTCGGGCCCCCACCGGGCCGCGTTCAACGCCGCGGTGCCCAAAGCCCGACAGGTCGCGGACCCGTTCCACGTCGTGGGGTCAGGCAACAACGCCCTCGACGACGCGCGACGGCGGGTCCAGAACCAGACACTGGGACACCGCGGCCGCAAAGACGACCCGCTGTACCGGGCGCGCAAACTGCTCGTGTCGGCGTCGGAGAACATCACCGAGAACGGACACACCCGGCTGCGGGGCCTGCTCGACGCCGGCGACCCCTACGGCGAACCTCCACCGGATCGGATGCTGACTTGGACAACCGACCATCATGGCCGATCTGTCGCATCCATCGGTGGAGGTCACCCACCTACGACATCGCCGACCACCAACTCGGCACCGAAACCGTGAACCAGCTCGCCGCCGACCTCCAAGAACCGGGCATGCCCGAAGAGATCAACCGGCTCGGGCGCACCATCACCGCCTGGCGCACACAGATCTCCAACTGGCACGCCGCCAGAGTTTGCGAGCCTGCGCGTGAACGTGGGGAGCGGGGTGGTTGACGGTCCCCGCTGAGGGGTGGGGGCCCTGCTGGAATCGGTGATTGGCATCATCAACGATCCAGGAGGGGCCCGATGGCTTCCGATGTTGTGCGGGTGCGGCTGCACCTGCGCGAGATCCGCGTGCTCGCGGTGGTTGTGGACACGCCGAGCGAGTTGAGGGTGCGGGTCGAGTCGACCGTGAGGCGTCCTCGTTGCCCGCACTGCGGGTTCAAGTGCCACAGGGTGCACGACACCCGCGAGCGCTCGGTGCGCGACGTTGAGGTGTCGGGGCGGCGCACGACGCTGGTGTGGATGCGGCGGCGGCTCGTGTGCGGCGGCTGCGACAGCCGATGGCTCGCGGAGCACCCCGAGTTCGACGGACGGCTGACGCGGCGCCTGGCGCAGCGTCTGGTCGCGGACGCTGAGGTGATGACGACCCGTGCGGTGGTGCGCCGCCACGGTGTGAGCCGGCCGTCAGTGAACGCGCTGGTGAGGGCCTGGTCGGGGCTGATCGCGGAGCATCGCCGCAGCCGCCGGTGCGCGGTGCTGTTGGTCGATGAGACCTCCATGCGCAAGCGCCACCGCTATGTGACCGTCATCGTCAACGCAGACACCGGCCGGACCCTGGCGATGGTCGAGCACCGCAGCAGCGCAGCGCTGTCAGCGTTTTTGATGTCACAGGGCCACAAGTGGCGCAGAGGAGTCAAAGTCGTCGTCACCGACGGGTCGCGCGCCTACAAGGCCTCCGTGGACGCCTGCCTGCCCCACGCCCGCCACGTGCTGGACCGCTTCCACGTCATCAGATGGTTCTGTGCCGCGCTCACCGCGGCGCGCCGCGACATCCAGCGCCGCGAGCCCCACGGCGTCAAGCCCGCCTTCGACCCAGAGGTGTTCAGAGCCCGGTTCTTGCTGCTACGCAGAGGCGACACCCTCACCGGCGCCGACCAGGCCCGCCTCGACGCCCTCTTTGACACGCACCCCCGCCTCAAAGCCGGCCGGCAGACCCTACAAGAACTCCACGGCCTCTACCTCGCCAACGACCACCAAGGCGCCCCGGAGGCCCTCGGACGGTTCTACAGACCTCTACGAGACCGGCGAGCTGCCCGAGTACCACGACACCGTCGACACCTTCATCGCATGGTCCGACGAGATCCTGGCCCGGCACCACACAGACCGAGCTTCCAACGGACGCATCGAGGGAACAAACAACCTGCTCCAAGTCCTGCGGCGCACCGCCCACGGCTTCACCAACCCAGCCAACCTCGAAGCCCGAGGACTGCTGACAACATGACCCGCCAACCGGTGCCGGCAACCCTTCATCCCACACTTACGCGCAGGGCCGTTTTGTTTGAGTCTCAGCCCGGTGGGCTCACAGGCGTGCGCCTGGTGATAGCCGACGCCCACGCCGGGCTCACCGCGGCCGCGGACCGCACCATCCAGGGCGTCGGGCGCCAGCAGTCGCACGAACCGCGCCTCCACCAATGTCACACAGAGGCGTAAAACCGATATACTCGTCCATGTGACACTAGAGATTGTCGTCCTTGCCACACCAGGAGGCCTGCGCCGCTGCGTGCGCTCCCTGCGCCGCCGACGAGGCTGGAACCAAACCCAACTCGCCGCAGCTGTCGGACGCTCCCAGCAGTGGGTGTCCAAACTCGAGAGCGGGCGCTGCGACGCATCCCTGGGCGATGTGGTGGCAGCACTATCCGCTTTGGGAGCGAAGATCGCCGTGCGCGCAGCCGCCACACCGCGCGACGCGACATGACGCATGGCTAGACGAGCACAAGACCTTCATGTGTTCTTGCACGGCGAGCCGGTCGGCATGGCCGTACGCTCGCGGCGGGGCCCCGTACATTTCGCGTATCGCGACGACCATCCCGTCTCAGCCACTCCCGTCTCGTTGTCGCTGCCAGACGGCCAGCACAACATCATGGACATCTCGTCTTGGATCGACGGGTTGCTGCCAGACAACCAACGCACCCGCTCGCGGTGGGCACAGGAGTTGGGGGCAGCCTCGACGGACCCGTTCGACCTGCTTTGCACCCGAGCGGGACTGGAATGCGCTGGGGCAGTGCAGTTCCACCCTTCTTGTCTGTGTTCTACAACTGGCTGATCGGCAACGCCGACGGCCACTCCAAGAACTACGGAGTGCTATTGGACAGACAACACCACCAGCTCGCTCCCTTGTACGACCTGAGCTCCACGGCCCCCTACGCGGCCCCGGACGCCGAACCGAGACCTCCCGCGATGCGCTTCGACGAGCCAGGCCCAACGACACCCAAACAATGGTCACAGACCGCCGCACGGCTCAACGTGGATGTCCCCGCCGACGAGCTCCAAGACATCGCAGAAGCGCTGCCCCAGGCGTTCGAGTCGGCCGCAAACCAATGCCCCGACTGGGCGTCTGCCACGGCCCGGCACGTCTGCGGCCGCGTCGGCGCCCATGCCCACAAAGCAGCAAGGCGCACCACCGCAGGACCTGCAGCCTTCGCGCAGGAGCAGGACGCGTCGCTGTGACCGAGGGCCACAAGATCGAATCGGCTGGCGACGTCGCGGCGCTGATACGCCAAACACGGCAGGCAGCAGAGATGACCCAACAGGACCTCGCCGATCTGGTCGGCACCACCAGGCAGTGGGTCATCCGGCTCGAGCAGGGCCGTCGCAGCCCAGCGATGAGCACGGTCCTGGTCGCGCTGTCTGTGCTCGGCCTAGAACTGGTTGCGCAACACGACCTCCCGCCCCGTGCGCCAGGTCGGCCCCGCAGCGCCATAGAGCGGCGAATGGCGCAACTGCGGGACTGACTCCGCCCTCTGCGCTCGTCTCATCGTAGGAGAACACCGACTCGCCTGATCGTCGCAGATGCGGCCTTCTGGCCAGTCTGGCCCCTACGAGCACATCACGCACCGCAGCACCGGGGCGCGCCGCGCGGCGGGTGTCAAATGATGGAATTGACGGCCCCGCATCCCCGGGCGGACGCCGCGGCCGCCTTCAATCCAGGGCTGCGATCTTGGCGGAGTCGATGGCGTAGCTGAGCCGGTCCCCGCCCGCGGCCGGATGAGGATCCCGCACCAGCAACTCGAAGTCGCCGGGGTCGGTGCGCAGCGTCAGCTCGAAGCGGTCACCCCGGAAGCGGGCGTCGGCCACGGCCCCCGTGACGACGGCGTCGGCTTCCGGAGCCGGACCGTCCACGCGGCGGAAGGCGTCGGCGCGCAGCACCGCCGGGCCCGGAGGTGCCGATAGGCGGCCCCAGGGCACAGCTCCGCCCTCGCCCACGGTCACCACATTGGCGTGTCCCAGGAAGCGAGCCACGCCCTCGGTGCGGGGGTCGCGCCAGATCTCGGCCGGTGAGCCGATCCTGGCAATGCGCCCCGATTGCATCACAGCCACCCGGTCGGCCACCGCGAAGGCCTCGTCGTGGTCGTGGGTGACGTGCAGAACGGTGACGCCTATGCGCCGCAGCAGGGACCGCAACTCCTCGGTGAGCTCGTCGCGGCGGGGGCGGTCGAGTGAGCCGAGAGGCTCGTCGAGCATCAGCATGCGGGGCGCGGGCGCCAGCGAACGGGCCAGCGCGACCCTCTGGGCCTCACCGCCCGACAGCGTGGCGATCGGCCGCTCCTCGAAGCCGGCTAGGCCCACCAGGGCCAGCACCTCGCGTACGCGCCGTGTGCGGCTTCTCGCGTCCGTCTTCTGCATCCTCAGCCCGAAGGCCACGTTCTCGGCCACGTCGCGGTGAGGGAACAGCGCGTGCTCCTGGAACATCAGGCCGAAGTCGCGGCGGTGCACCGGCAGGCCCACCAGGTCCTCGCCGTCCCAGCAAACCTCCCCGGCGTCGAGGGGCTGCAAGCCGGCGACCGCCCGAAGCAGGGTGCTCTTGCCGCAGCCGCTCGGCCCGAGGATGGCCACCACCTCGCCGGTGGCGACCTCCAGATCGATCTCATCGAGGGCCTTGACCCTCTCGAAGGCGACTGCGGCGCCGCTGACCGTCAGCATCTAGAACCCTCCCCGGCGCGTGTCGCCCCACAGGTCCATGACGAAGACTGCCACAGCGGTCAGCGCCATGAGGGCCACCGCCAGCGCCATGGCCTGGCCGCGCAGAGCCTCTCCCGGCGTGCCCAGCAGCCGGAACAGGGCCAGCGGGGCAGTCAGCGTCTCGGGCCGGCGGGGGATGAACGATGTTGCTCCGAACTCTCCCAGCGACACCGCGAAGGCAAATCCGGCCCCGACGGCCACGCCGCGGGCGGCCACCCGCAGGTCCACCTCGCGGCGGACCCGGCGCGGCGACGCGCCCAGGACGGCCGCGGCCTCCCGGACCCGAGGATTGATGGTGCGCAGCATCGGCACCAGCGTGCGCACCACGAACGGGATCCCCACCACCGCGTGGGCGATGGGCACAACCAGCAACGACGTGCGGATGTCGATGGGCGGGCTGTCGAGCACCAGCAGGAACCCGAGCCCCACCGTGACCGCGGACGTGCCCAGCGGCAGCGTCAGGCCGATGTCGAAGGCCCGTCCGATCCGGCGGCTGCTCCCGCGGCCCGCACGCATCACCACCAGGGTGGCCGTCGCACCCACCAGCAGGGCCAGGGCCGCGGCCGGCGCCGCGAACATGAGCGAGTTGCCCAGTGCCGCCAGGGCGGTGTCGGGCAGCAGGTTGACCCGCTGCGCCATGGCCGTGTAGTTGCGCAGCGTGTAGCCGCCGCCGCGGCCCGCCGCCAGGGAGCGCTCCACCAGCACCGCAATCGGCAGCCCCAAGACAAGGGCCATGACGGCCAGGTTCGCGACCAGGCCGGGACCCCGGCGCCGGGGCGCGGCGGTGGGCGACGAGACCGGCTCGGCCACGGCCCGGCGCCGCTCGAGCGCGTTGGACACCGCCACCAGCGCGACCACAGCTCCCAGCTGCACCACCGCAAGGGCCGCCGCGGCGGCGAGGTCGAGGCGGACCACCGCGTACCGGTAGATCTCGGTCTCGATGGTGGCCCGGGCGGGTCCGCCCAAGACCAGCACCACGCCGAAGGACGTGAACGAGAACAGGAACACGATGGCGGAGGCGGCCGCGATCGACGGCGCCAGCCGGGGCAGGACCACCCGGCGGAAGACCTCCGGGCGCGACGCCCCGAGCACTCTGGCCTGGTCCTCCACCCTGGCGTCGAGGGCGGCCCAGTGGGCTCCCACCGTTCGCAGCACCACCGCGTAGTTGAAGAAGACGTGGGCCATCAGGATGGCCCACACCGTGTGGCGCAGGCTCACGGCGCCGCCCCCCGCGAGGCCGAACCGGTCGAAGAGCCCCTCGAAGGCGGCCGCCACCACCACGGTCGGCAGCACGAACGGCACGGTCGCCAGCGCCCGCACCAGCCGCTGCCCCCGGAAGCGCAGGCGGGCCATGGCCCCCGCGGCGGGCAGGGCAACGGCCACCGTGAGCACAGTGGAGACGGCTGCCTGCCACAGGGTGAACCAGATCACCGAACGGTGCGACGCAGAGCCGAGCACGTCGCCCAGCACCGCGGCCGGGTTGGTCCCGCCGAAGCCCCTGGAGATCACACCGGCGATGGGCCAGGCGAAGAACAGCACCATGAACGCGCCGACCGCCGCGGCGGGCAGCGCGCCGGCGAGGCCCCTGGCGAGTCGGGCCGCGGCGGGCATGGGGCGGGGACTCAGGCTGGGGACGTCAGCGCAGGACGATCTCGACCCATCGGTCGGTCCAGGCATTGCGCTGAGCCTCGACCTCGGCGGGATCGAGGATGAACGGGTCCTCCGCAATCTCGGCATGCTCCACGAACACCTCCGGGAGGGTGGCCTCCGAGCTGACCGGGAACACGAACATGTTGAGCGGAACGTCGTTCTGGAACGTCGGGGTGAGCATGAAGTCGATCAGGGCTCGGGCGCCGCCAGGATTGTCGGCGCCCGCAAGCACGCCCGCGAACTCGATCTGGCGGTAGCAGCTGGCCGTGACTACCCCTGTAGGGGGCTCGTCGACTGGAGGATCGGCAAAGATCACCTCCGCGGGCGGGCTCGACGCGTACGACACCACGATCGGGCGGTCCCCGCCGCCGGCGGCGAACTCGCCGTAGTAGGCGTCCTCCCAGCCGGCCGCCACCGACACACCGTTCTCGCGCAGCGCAGCCCAATAGTCCTCCCAGCCGTCGCCGTAGTGGGCGATGGTGGCCAGCAGGAACGCCAGCCCCGGCGATGATGTCTCGGGGCTCTGCACCACCAGCATGCCGGCGTAGGCGGGATCGGTCAGGTCGCCGAGCGACGCAGGCGGGGGCGGGGAGCCGTCGAAGGCGTCGATCCAGTAGTTGAGGCACACGTCGCCGAAGTCGATGGGAGTGACCCGGTGCTCTCCGTCGAGCTCGAAGTGGTCGGGCACGCCCGCGAGGCCGGGCGACTCGTAGGGCTCGAACATGTCGCAGTCGAGTCCCCGCTGCAGGAAAGTGTTGTCGATCCCGAACAGAACGTCGCCCAGTGGCTCGCCCGCGGTGAGGCAGGCCTGGGCCACAAGCGCTCCCGCGTCGCCCGCGGCGAGCTGCTCGACCTCAATGCCATTGGACTCCGTGAAGGCCTCCAGCGTCTCCGGCGACAAGGCGAACGAGTCGTGGGTGAGCAGCGTCACCGTCGTACCGGCCAGGTCGTCGCCGGTGGGGCCAGCCTCGCCGGCAGAGTCCGTGCCGCCGCAGGCCGCCGCGATCACGGCCAAGACGACAGCGGCCGCGCCGACAGCTTTGGCTCGTGAACGAGTGCTGCGGCGCGGCGCGCCCGAGTGGGCCGGGACTTGGGCCGGTGCTTGATCCATGGGTCTTCCTCCGCTGGCATTACCCAGATCAGGTCGGCGGGTCAACACCGCTGCAATCGCGTGGGTGCCCTCTCAGCCCGGCTGCCCCGAGCTCCCCGGTTTCTGTTCTAGCCGGTGACTATATGCCTTCGATCCGTCTCCGCGCCAGGGGCACTGATAGGAACCGCGCTCTATGTCGGCGTCCCGGCGGCGTCGAGGACCGCCGCGAGGCCGGCCACTGAGAAGGGCACCTGCTCACCCGGCAGGAACAACCGCTGCGCGGTCGCGGCCCGCGTGGAGCGCACCAGCCGCCAGACCCTCACCGTGGGGCGGCTGCCCCACGGCTACTACGCCCTCAACGCCGCCGACGCGGTCACCGCCGCCCTCGCCCGCCAGACCCGCCACCTGGTCGAGGCCTTGACCTGGGATCAGCGCAGCGAGACGGCCCGCCGGGCCGCGAGTCCGAGTCCAAGTTCAGGATGGATCATCGAAGATTGAGACACGACCAATGAGAACGCGTGTATTGGCAGGCGGCTTATCGAGGAGCATCTCGCCGAATAACGTCTCGTCCTTTATCAGGATAACGTTGCCGTTCGCAACTACTACCGAGGCCGATTCCCTGCCTAGCTGGCATCTCGTGGCCTCGATGCCTTCTCGATTGGCTGCATTCAGCCACGTGGGGTCTGTCTCTGAATCGCCGTTCCAGATCCATCCGTACATTGCTTCATCTTCGTCAAGTCCCAACGCGAACCCTCTGGGTGTCCAATCACGCGAACCCTCTGGGTGTCCAATCATAAGTGATATCCGCAAGTGTGAAGATGGGTGGCCTCCACCGGTGGAGGTCGCCCACCCTCAGCAGCCACGACCTGTGGTGGAACACCCCCTGGAGTTTCACCGTCGCTGTCGTGTGCATCACCGTGTCGATGCGATGGGCCCACTACATCGAGTTGCGCACTGTCAAGGCCGTCGCCTACTGTTCACTGCCGTTTCAGGCGTGGTGATGGCACGGCCTGCTCATGCTCACGGAGTGCGGGTGACAGACACTTCCCTACAGGCCGACATTGACGATCTCATCGGGTTCTTCGGGTCGCGGAACGCGATCAGTGCCAGGTCGCGCCATTTGGCGTGCAGCCAGCACCGCAGGGTTCGCATCTCGGTGGGCATTGCAGCCCGGCTGGGCACTCGGCCGTGGATGCGCTCCCGGCGGACCCTGGCGTGCATGTTCTTGGCCAGCCCGCCCACGTAGGTCTCGTCCGCCTCTGCCGGTCCCTCGAAGGGCTCGCCGTTGAGGTCGTCCCAGCACTGGCGGATGCGGTGCGCCAAATGCGCGACATGCTGCCGGGACCGGGGGAGGCCCACCAACCACCAAGCCCGTGAGCAGTCGGAGCTAGCGTCGCGGTGATGCGGGTCTCGGTGATCGTTCCGACCTACAACGAGGCCGACAACATCGGCGAGGTGATCGATCGGCTGCACCGCGCCCTGGCCGGACAGTCCCACGAGATCATCGTCGTCGACGACGACAGCCCCGACGGCACCTGGCACCTGGCCCGCCGCCACGGCGCCGACGATCCGGCCGTTCGGGTGATCCGGCGGATCGGCGAGCGGGGGCTGGCCTCGGCGGTCCTCGACGGGATGGCAGCCGCTGAGGGCGGCGCCCTCGCCGTGATCGACGGCGACCTCCAGCATGACGAGTCGGTGCTGCCGGCGATGGTGAGGTCGGTGTTGGACGACGGCGCCGACGTCTGCGTGGGCACCCGGACGGCCGAGAGCGGATCGTTCGGCGACAGAGCCAGGTCGCGTCAATGGGTGACCGCGACAGGCACCGCGCTGGTGCGCCGCCTGCTGCCGCGGCTGCGCCGCACCAGCGACCCGCTCAGCGGCTTCTTCGTCATCAGCCGGGGCCTCTACGAGCGGGCCGCGCCCAGGATCAGCCGCGGACTGCGGGAGTACAAGATCCTGTGGGCGTTCCTGGCCCGCAGCGGAGGCCTCACCGTCACCGAGGTCGGCTACGGCTTCCGGCCTCGGGGCGGAGGCGAGACCAAGCTGTCACCAGCGGTCCTGCTCGACGACCTGGTCAACGCGCTGGCACTGCGCCTGGGTGCCACCGTCTCGCCGCTGTTCGTCAAGTACTGCCTCGTGGGCGCCAGCGGGGTGGCCGTGAGCCTCGCGGTGTACGGCCTCGGCGAGCTGGCCGGCCTCCCGACCATCAGCCCCGGCATCACACCGGACCTGAACCCGGTCTATGTCTCCGCTCTGCTGGGGATCCAGGCCAGCATCCTCACCAACTTCGTGGCCAACAACTACTTCACGTTCTACGACCGGCGCTACCACCGCTGGGGGCTGCTGGGCGGGCTGCTGCTGTTCCAGGCCGTGTCGGTGGTGGGGGTGTTCGTGCAGCTGGCCGTGTTCCAGCTGCTGCACCGCAACGGCTTCCCCACCGCGTCGGCGAGCGCCGATGTGGCTGTCGCCATCAACAACAGCATCGGTCTGGCCGTGGCCGCAGTCACCAACTTCTTCCTCAACGTGTCGATCACCTGGAACCGCCTCCGCGGCCCCCAGCGAACCTGACGCCTGCCACGACGAGGCTCCAGGCGGAACAGCCTTCGCCTCTGGAAACCCGAGGCGAACTTCAGGTCGACCAACACCCTATGCCCCTGAGCAGAACTCCAGACCCAACGTGTCCAGGTCGGCCGCCTGGATCTCCATCTCCTGCCAGGCCGCGGGGATGCAGCCGCCCAGCGAGTTGGTGCCGCCCAGGAGAATCTGATCGAAGCCAGTCAGATCGCCGAGCGCCGCGGGGATCTCGCCCGACAGCTCGTTGTCGTGGAGCCACAGGCGCCTGAGACCTTCCAGGCTGCCGAATTCGGCGGGAATCTCGCCGGAGAGCCGGTTGCTGTCGAGATACAGCCGCCGCAGCTTCGTCAGGCGACCGAGCTGAGGCGGAATCTCGCCCGACAGGTCGTTGCCCCTGAGCCACAGCTCTGTCAGCAGCGTGAGGTTGCCCAGCTCTGCGGGGATCTCGCCCGACAGCTCGTTGTCGTCGAGGTCCAGCCGGGTCAGGTTGACGAGGTTGCCGAGTTCAGCCGTGATCTCGCCGGTCAGATGGTTGTGCCACAGGTTGAGTCGGCTGAGATTGCCGAGATTGCCCAGCTCAGCGGGGATCTCGCCGGAAAGCTGGTTGTAGCGGGCCTTCAGGATCCTGAGGTTCGACAGGTTGCCGAACTCTGCGGGGATCTCGCCCTCAAGGTGGTTGAAGCTCAGATACAGAGCCTCGAGGCTCCAGATGTCGCCGAGTCCCCGCGGAATCTCCCCGTACAGTTCGTTGCGGCTGAGGTCCAGCCACTCGAGGCTGCCGAGATGGCTCAGCGACTCCGGGATCTCACCGGCCAGCCGGTTCTCGCGCAGCATCAGGTGGGTGAGGCTCGACAGCCCGGCCAGGCTCTCGGGGATGGGCCCGGAAAGCCGGTTGCCGCTCAGGTCGAGGATCCTCAGCGCTCTCAGCCTGCCGACCTCCTCGGGGATCTCGCCCGACAGCCGGTTGTGCTGCAAGTCGAGTTCCGTCAGCTTGGTCAGGTTGCCGATCCCGGCGGGGATCGCCCCCGACAGCGAGTTGTTTCGCAGGTTGAGCTCTGTGAGGCTCGCCAGGCGGCCGATGCCGTCGGGGATCAGGCCAGACAGCTCGTTGCCGTCCAGCCGCAGGAGTTGCAGCTTCTTGAGGTTCGTGATCTGCGGGGGGATCTCACCGTAGAGCCAGTTGTCCGCGAGGTTCATCCGCTCCAGCCTCGCGAGGCCGCCCAGCGACGGCGGGATCTCCCCGGTCAGCTCGTTGCCGTCGAGCAGCAGGCGCTCAAGCCAGGCCAGGCGCCCGATGGAGGCGGGGATCTCGCCCGCCAGCTGGTTGTCGTGGAGATACAGGCGCCGCAGCTGCCGGAGACGGCCGATCGACGAGGGAATCTCGCCGGCCAGCCGGTTGTGCTCGAGCCACAGGTCTCGCAGGCCGGTCAGGTTGCCGAGATCGGCGGGCATCGGACCCGACAGCTCGTTGTGCTCGAGCCACAGGTACCTCAGCCCGACAAGCCTGCCGAGCTCGGCCGGGATCGGCCCCGACAGCTCGTTGTGCCCGAGCCGCAGCCGTGTCAGCGCTGTGAGGCGTCCCAACTCACGGGGGATCGTCCCCGACAGCGCGTTCAGGCTGGCGCTCAGATCCTCCAGCTCGGCCAGTGCTCCCAGCTCCGGGGGGATCGTCCCTGTCAGCTGGTTGCGCCACAGGCTGAGCGTCCTGAGCCGCGACAGGCCGCCCAACTCCGCGGGGATCTCGCCGGACAGGCCGTTGTTGCTGAGATCGAGCCATGTCAGAGCGCTCAGCCGGCCGAGGCTCTCCGGAATCTCGCCGGACAGCGAGTTGTAGCTGAGGTCCATCCACGCCAGATGGCCGAGACGTCCCAGCCCCGCCGGAATCTCGCCCCAAAACCTGTTGTTGCTCATCACCAGGTGCGTCAGGCTGCTCAGATTGCCGAGAGACTCAGGAATCTCTCCCGACAGCCTGTTGCCCCGCAGATCCATGATGCGCAGCGCGCGAAGATCCCCGAAGTTGCCGAGTTCCGGCATCGCCCCCCAGAGCCCGTTGTGCCCGAGGTCCAGCACCTCCAGATGGTCAAGATCCGCGAGGGTGTCGGGTATCTGCCTGTCCAGCCTGTTGTTCTGGAGATCCAGCACCTCCAGCTTGAGCAGGTTGCCAACCAGTTCGGGAATCTCCCCGAAGATCTCGTTGTCGCCGAGATTCAAGTGTTTCAAGTCCGTCAGATAGGAGATCTCCTCGGGAATCTCGCCCGACAGGCCATTGGATGACAGGTCCAGTCGTGTCACGCGGCCGGCGGCATCGGTGGTCACGCCGTACCACTGGCCCAGAGGCAGTTCCGAGCCCCAATTGTCGTGGCGATTCCAGCTGGACCCGTCGGTGCCGTCGAAGAGCGCGACTAGGGCTTGCCGGTCGGAGTTTTCTTGGACTTGCGCGGACGCGGCGCCCACGGACGCCAGGGGGGCCAACAGGCAGGCGGCCGTCACGCAGGCCAAGATGCGCTTGCCGGAGAGGCGGCGGGCCCGCCGAACCGGGACCGGTCGGCATGAAACGCGGAGGCTGCGGTCGTTGGTGAGGATCATGGACGGCTCCTGAGCGCCTTCACGGTAGGACAGCCGCAACGTACACACCGGGGCTCGGGCGCTCGCGGACCCCGAGCCGATTCGCGCAACCGATGCCGGCCGCACTGTGACGCGGGGATCGACACAGACGCGGGGATCGACACAGACGTGGGGATCGACACAGACGCGGGGATCGACACAAAGGAGAAGACTCCAGCCGCCCAGCCGCCTGGAGCGATACCGACCATTAGCGTCTGGCCATGAGCCAACCCAACATCCTGGTCGTGATGGCCGATCAGCTGGCGCCTCACTTCACCGGCGCCTACGGCCATCCGCTAGTGCGCACCCCGGCGCTGGATGCTCTGGCCCAACGGGGGGCGCGCTTCGACGCGGCGTACTGCCACTCCCCGCTGTGCGCCCCGGCCCGCTTCTCGATGCTGTCGGGCCAGCCCGTCTCCGCCATCGGAGCCTGGGACAACGCCGCGGAGTTCCCGGCATCGGTCCCCACCCTCGCCCACTATCTGGCGCTGGCCGGCTACCGCACGTGCCTGTCGGGCAAGATGCACTTCGTGGGGCCCGACCAGCTCCACGGCTTCGACGAGCGCCTCACCACCGACATCTATCCGGCCGACTTCGCCTGGACCCCCAACTGGGACGAGCCCCACACCAGGATCGCCAAGTGGTACCACAACATGGACAGCCTCTCGGAGGCGGGACAGGCGCTGGCCACCTACCAGATCGACTACGACGAAGAGGTCGGGTTCGCGGCGGTGCGCCGCCTCTACGACCTGGCCCGCGACGCCGACGAGCGGCCCTGGTTCCTGGTGGCGTCCTTCATCCACCCCCACGACCCCTACGTCGCCCGGCCCGAGTGGTGGGACCTCTACGACCACGACGACATCGACCTGCCCGAACGGATCTCGGACAACGCGCTGGACCCCCACACCCGGCGGATCCGCCGAGGCATCGAGGCCGACACCGTCGGCTACACCGCGGACCAGTGCCGCAAGGCCCGCCACGGCTACTACGCCAACACCAGCTACTTCGACTCCTGGATCGGCCGGCTCGCGGGAGTGCTGGGCGAGACGGGACGCATCGACGACACCGTGATCATCGCCACCAGCGACCACGGCGACATGCTCGGCGACCGGGGCACGTTCTTCAAGATGTCGTTCTTCGAGCGCTCGGCCCGGGTGCCGCTGATCATGGCCGGGCCCGGCGTGGCCGATCGCGGCGTCGCCAACGTCTGCTCGCACCTGGACCTGCTGCCCACCCTGCTCGACATCGCCACCGGCGGCGGAGCCCGGCCCGAGCTCGGCGCCCCGATCGCGGGACGCAGCCTGTGGGAGCTCGCCACCGGCGGTGCCGACCCCGTCGACGAGACCACCGGCGAGTACATGGCCGAGATGACCTCGCATCCGGTGTTCATGATCCGGCGGGGACGCCACAAGTACATCCACTGCGACAGCGACCCCGCCCTTCTCTACGACGTGGAGGCCGACCCGCAGGAGCGCACCAACCTGGCGCAGGATCCCGACTGCGCGGAGGTGGCCGCCGCCTTCGCCGCCGAGACGGCCGAGCGCTGGGACAGCGCCGAGATCCGCGGGCGGGTTCTGCGTTCACAGCGTTCTCGCCGGGTGCTGCACGCTGCGGCCGAGGCCGCCGGCAGGCACTCATGGGACTACAACCCGGTGCGCGACCCGGCCAACGAGTACGTCCGCACCCACATGGATTGGGCCGAAGCGGGCCCCCGCAGCCGCTATCCCCGCCTGGGGGGACCCGCACAGGTGTGACAACGTCTCAGGTTGTCACAACTAGCGTGTAGGCGAGCCCGCCGGCCAGGATCAGGGCGAGCTGGGCGGCGCTGAGGTAGCGGACCAGGACCGGCATGGCCACCACCGACACCCAGCCCAGAGCCGGGTACATCACGTAGCTGGTCACGTTCAGCCGGCCGAAGGCCACCAGCTTGATTCCCATCCCGACCCCGGCCGCGCCGGCCACGACCGCAAGCAGGGGGATGCCCCCACCGCAGTGGCAGCGCCACCAGGCAGACCGGAGGGTAGGTGCCGGCAATGAGCGCGTAGATGGCGGAATGGTCGAGGCGACGCAGCACGGCGCCGGCCCGGTGGGTGAGCCCCAGCCGGTGGTAAGCAGCCGAGAACCCGAACATGGCCACCAGCGTGATGGCGTAGATGAGGGCGGCCATCCGGGGGCGCCCCGGGTGGGCCCCAGCCACCAGCACGACCGTCGCCGGCAGGGCCACACCGAAGGCCCACAGATGGGTCCGGCCCCGCCAGGTGGGCCGGTCGTCGACCTCGGCAAGCCGATGATGAGCCACGGCAACACTGTACGGCCGATCAGCCTTCGACCGGATGGGTGTGCTGGAGCGGTTGGCGTGCTGCCCGCCGGGTCCGCCCGAGGGATCGAAGCGCCACACGACTGCGGTGGCCGGCACGGTTCCACCGGGGAACTCGAGCACCCGGTCCATGCAGACGACCCTTACTCCGCGTCGAGCTCAGGCGCAGAAGACAACGTATGGCCGGTCGGGTTGTCGGGGGTGGCGCAAGCCCCAGCTGTCAGTAGACCTCGAAGCGGGCGTTCAGGCGCGACATGTCATCGGGGTCCCCCGTGAGGATGAACGTACCTAGACCCTCTGCAACCACGGCAAGGTGAGCGTCGACGACATCGGAGGTTCCGGACTCAGCGAGCCTGCGCCCGATGGTTACCGACTCGTCGAGAGAGTGGATTTCGAAGTAGCGGGCCGCTCGCGCCAGGTTCGCCTGTCGTGCCGGCTGCCGCCAGACCTGGGCGAGAACTGGGTGGGTTGTGTGCAGTTCGTCGCCGCGCTCAGTTGCCCTCTTGATCAGTGCCCAGAGTCGAGAATTCAGGTTCTCGCCGTCGACGATGAACGGGCCCGCATCGATGATCAACGACCGACCCCTTGGCGGTCGAGAACCGCATCGGCCCATTCGAGGTGCTCACGGTCGATGGGACCTGCGTCTCCCTCCCAGGAAGCAATCATGTCCAGCATCACCTGACTGCGGCGGCGGCGCTTCACCTCGGCGAGAAGGGATCTCTTGATGGCGAGCTTCTTTGTGCCATCCATAACAACCAGCTCAGCGAGGGCCGCCTCCATATCGTCATCGAAGTTGATGGTCGTCTTCGTAGCCATACTTATATGGTATACGAAACGTACTTATAAGGCAATGGGGAGCGGTGAAGCGGGCACATAAGACCTGGGGGTGCCGCAGACTCGCCCGTGGCTCATCCGCGGTGGCACCCGCTGCCGACGTGGTGCTCGACCCAAGCGACGCATGGGACACCAAGCCTCGTGCGACCCCGTGAAGACGACGCGGCCAAACGCGGTCCTGGCAGTGAGCATCCCCCCTAATCGTGGAGACATCGTCTATGAGGAGACGCTATGTCACAACCACGACGCAAGTACGACCCGGAGTTCAGAGCCGGTGCTGTGCGGATTGTCCGGGAGACGCGGAGACCGATCGCTGGGATCGCCCGCGAGCTCGGGATCGGTGCGGGGGTTCTGGGGAACTGGGGGTCTCAGCGCCGACGACAGAGCTGAGCTGGTGCGGCTGCGGGCCGGGCTGCGCCGGTCGGGCCGCGAGGTGTCCAAGAAGACGGTGGAGGCCTCCATGGCCCGCCAGGGCCTGCAAGGACGCTCCCGCCGCCGTCGCAGAGGCCTGACCCGAGCGGACAAGGCCGCCGAGGCGGTGCCGGACCTGCTGCGGCGGGACTTCACCGCCGAGGTGGCTGGTGCCAAATGGGTGTTTGGTGTGCTGGTGTCGGGTGGCGGCGGTGCTGGTGCTGGTGTCGGGTCGGGCGCTGTGGCGTGGAGGGGCGTGCCGGGGGCTTGTCGGGTGGGGGTCGGGCGCTTGGGGGCTCAGCCGAGGGCCCATCGTTGTGGTGTCGAGCGCAGTCCGAGCACGCCGAGGCCACGCGCCGAGCGATCATGAAACGCCCGCTGTCGTCTTGGCACAGGTCCTGGCCGGCCACCGCGGCCAACAGCTCAGCGGCCTCGCTGAGCGCGCCGTGGAGCCTGCGGCCCTCGAGCGCGGCGAGCACCGCGGCCGCGTCCGCGCCGAGACGGTCCACCAACTCCTGTCGGGCCCGGGGATCGTCCCAGTCGCAGTGCGGCCCGGCGCCCGAGGCGTAGCCGCCGCCCAGCGCCGCGGCCACATCTGCGGCCGCGTCTGAGGCCGCGGCCAGCACCGCGCCGATCGCGCTGTGCAGCATCGTTGTGGTGTCCTGGGTCGCCACCGCGTCATATATCGGCACAGAGTCCAGCACCCGCCGCTGAGACAGCGCCCCCGCCAAGCGGGCCGCGTCGAGCACCGCGTCGAAGATCCGCCGCGGCTGCCCAGAGGCCGCCAACCGGGCCCGCATCCCCACCAGCACCGTGTGGCAGAACCCCCCGCCGTCGACGTCGAGGCCCCCGCACGCGAACCGCCAGCGCAGATCGAACTCGAAAGCCGCGACCGCCTCACGATCAGACAACCCGAACCAGCGCTGCAGCACCATCACCGACGCCACCACCCGCGGCGGCACGCTGCGCCGCCCCCTCGAACTGAACAGATCATCGAACATCCCCTCAGGGAACAACCGGCACCCCTCACGCTCCAACACCGCCAACACCGACCCCGCCGCCAGCCGCTCACGCACGAACGCCGACCCCTTGAACAAATCAGCCTGACACGGCTCCCGACCCACCGTCACGGCACGAACCTCCCCGCGAGACCTAACAACATCGGTGTCATTCTACCAAACCCGCCAGCCCGAAACCCACAGAAAAACACCAGCCACCTAGACGAACCCGCTCGCGGCGACGCCGAGGACTGGTGGCGGGCCGCTGGCAGCCGCGGTCAGTCCCAGCCGAGCTGGTGGAGCGTCTCGTCGTCGATGCCGAAGTGGTGGGCAACCTCGTGGATGACCGTGACGGCTATCTCCTCGAGCAGCTCATCCTCGGTGTCGCATGTCTGGCAGATCGGCAGCCGGTAGACGGTCACCCGGTCGGGCATGGCCAGACCGCCGTAGTCCTCCCGCTCGGTGAGGGGAACGCCCTCGTAGAGACCGAGGAGATCCTCGTCGGGGTGGGCGTCCTCCACCATCACGACGACGTTCTCCATCATCTCGCCCAGCGCCGGCGGCAAAGAGTCGAGAGCCTCGCCCACGAGCCGCTCGAAGCGGGCTGCATCGATCAGGAACACCGCCAAAACAGTACCGAGGCCGGCGCGGCCCAATCCGCTCGGCCTCTAGGGTCGGGTTGTGGCCGACGCCGAACACCCGCTGCTCGCCGGCTTGACTCCCGAACAGCGCGACGCGGTGACGACCGAGGCGTCCCCCATGTGCATCATTGCCGGCGCAGGCTCAGGCAAGACGCGGGTTCTCACTCGCCGCGTTGCCTGGCAGGCAATCCAGGGCCGGGCCGATCCCCGGCGCACCCTCGCGGTCACGTTCACCAGGAGGGCGGCCCGCGAGCTGCGGGCCCGCCTGCGCAGGCTCGGGCTCAATGACGAGGTCAGGGCGGGGACCTTCCACGCGGTTGCGCTCGCACAGCTCCGCCGGTACGCCGCCGACTCCGGAAGGCGCCCACCTCGGATCCTCGAGAATGCTGGTGCTCTGATCGCCGAATTGCGGCCCAGGGCCGACCGCGCCGCCCGGATCGAATTCGCCAACGAGATCGGGTGGTGCCGGGCCCGGCTCGTGACCCCGGAGAAATACCCGCAAGCGGCACGGGCCGCCCGCCGGCGCTCCCCCCTGGGCCGAGCCGACCGCTTCGCCCAGTTCTACGCCGATTACGAGTCGGCCAAGAGCAAACGCCGGATGCTCGACTTCAACGACGTGCTGTCCCGGTCACTGGAGCTGATGGCGGCCGAGCCCAGGCACGCCGCGGCCCACCGCTGGCTCCACCAGCACGTGCTCGTGGACGAGTTCCAGGACATCAACCCGTTTCAGTTCGCCCTGCTGAGGTCGTGGCTGGGGCCGGACTCGACGCTGGTGGTGGTCGGCGACCCCGACCAGGCCATCTACGGATGGAACGGCGCCGATCCCGAACTGATCAACAACGTCGCCAAGCATCTGCCCGGCTGCGCGGTGCTGCACATGCGCACGAACTTCCGGTCCACGCCGGAGGTGCTGGCCGCCGCGGGCCGAGTCCTGGCCCGTTCGCCCCAGCCGGCGATGCGGCCGCCGGGAGACGAGCCGACGATCACGGTGTGCGACGGCGACGACGAGGCCGCGGTGCTGGCCCGGGCACTACGACAGTGCCACCGGCCCGGTGCGCCGTGGCGCCGGCAGGCGGTGCTGGCCCGGACCAACGCGCTGCTCGAGCCCTTGCGCCGGGCGCTGCTGCGCCAGAACATCCCGGTGGCCGCCGCGGGCGAGGGCAGCCTGGTCCGCCGGCCCGAGATCACTGCGATGCTCGGGGCCTGGCCCCGCGGTGCGAGCCTCGCTGCCTGCGTGGCCGACACTCGCCAGCAGCTTCTCGACCCCAGCACCGCCAGAGCAGCTTCAGCGAGGCCGACCGCGACGCCTCAGCCCGCAAGCACGCCCGAAGCCCGCACCAACATAGAGACCTTCCTGGAGTTCGCCCAGGACCACCTGTCTCTCGACCCCGACTCCACAGTGGACTCCTTCACGACCGCGTTGCGGTACGACAACCGGCTGTCAGGATCGTCAGACGGCGTCGATCTGATGACCTTCCACGCCGCCAAGGGACTGGAGTGGCCCATCGTTCACCTCGTCGGCCTGGAGGCGGGGTTCGTCCCCATCGCCCACGCCCGCACCGCGGCGGCGCGAGCCGAGGAGCGACGCCTGCTCCATGTGGCGGTCACTCGGGCCGAGCAGGAACTGCACCTTCTGTGGTGCGACCGGCGCGACCTGGGAGGCAACACCGTCGACAGGGAGGCGTCACCGTGGCTGAAGGCGATCACCGAAGCGGCCGGTCCCGGCCCCGGCGCCGTCGACCCCCGGGAGGCCATCGCCCGGGTCCGACAAGAGCTTCGAGCCCGACGAGAGCGCTGAGAGGCTGAGCGGATAGGCCCCAGGTCACGAAGAATCACGCGGGGCGCTGAGCGAGGCCGTGGCCCGAGCGGCCCGTGAGCGCAGCGAACAAGAGCGGGAAACACGACGCTTCGGCGCGAGGCGGCGATACCCATTCGCGTTGGCGCTGAAGGCCCGCCCAGGTTGCGAGCGGGTTGACGGAAGGGTTGGCGGCCCGGGCTAGCCGCTCGAGGCGCGGGGCATGGCGACCACCACGACGTTGGCGGAGCAGCGCTCCAGCACGGTCTCGACGGTGTGGCCGAGGAAGGGGCGGCCGTCCACGTTGCGCAGGGATGCTCCCAACACCACCAGGTCCGCCTCCTGCTCCTCGGCTACCGACACCAGGGTCGACGCCGGTGAGGGCCCCTCCTGGACCAGCGTGCGGGAATCGACGCCCATCTCCGCACCGCGCGCGCCGGCCGCCTCCATGAGGGAATCAACCACCTGGCGCGCCGACTCGCTGCGATCCTCGCCGAGCACGCGAGAAGCCAGCTTGCCGCGAGCCAGACGGGCGGGGAGCATCGGAAACTGGCGACGCTGGCGCTGCACCACGTGGGTCAGGACCACCTCGGTGCCGAGCTGGCCGCTCACCCCGAAGGCAACCTCCTGAGCAGCCGTGGAAGACCGCGTACCGGTAACGGGCACGATGACGCGGGTGAAGGCGCCCGGCAGCGCCGTCTCGAGGCCCTCGGCCCGTCTCACGATCACCACCGGCAGCGACGAGCGGAGCAGCATCTCGTCGACCATGGGCGAGTACAGCTGGCCCTCGTGGCGGCCGGCCACGCCCACGCATATCGCCCCGTAGCCCAGACGGGCCTCGGCCACAATGGCGGACGCAACGACGGCGCCGGCCGGGCTGGCCACCCGCACCTGCCGGTGGTCGACGGAGCGCCCGTCAAGAACGCTGCGGATGACGGTTATGTCGGGCCACCGGTCGCCGGTTGAGCCGTCGGGGCCGTACGATGCGCCCGATCCGCTGTCGGCCGTCACCGAGATCACCGTCGCGGGCACCTGCACCGGCCACGCGAAGTGCATGAGCTGGGCGGCCGCGATGGAAGCGGGCTCAGCCCTCGAGGGCAGCAGCAGCCGGGACGAGCGAACCACCAGGTTCCGGCTGAGGGCCTGCTCGCGCTCGAGGCGCTCGCGCTCATCGGGAGAACCCATCCAGTCGCGCACCGCCAGCCGCAGGCTCACCGCAGCGAACACCGACGTCACCAGGGGCACTATCACGATCACCGTGTACGCCGTCTCGCTGAACACCCCCAGCGACAGCCCCACCGAAGCGATCACGATCTCCAGCGCGCCCCTGGCATTGAGCCCCGCTCCCAAGGCCACCGCGGCCCGCTGCGACTGGCCTGCGAGCCTCGCGCCGAGGAAGGCGCCCGCGAACTTGGCCACTATGGCGACGGCCATCACAGCGACTGCCCACACCATCGCCCGGCCCTCGCCCAGAAGCGACAGATCGACCCTCAGCCCAGCCGTGGCGAAGAACACCGGAGCCAGGAAGGCGTTGGTGAGCGACTCGATGTGGTGGACGACCTCGTGCTGCTGGAACCGCGAGCGGTTGAGCACCACTCCCGCCACGAAGGCTCCGAGCACAGCCTCGATGCCCAGCGCCTGCGTGGCCACGCCGAAGGCCAGCATGGTGACCACCGCAATGGCGAGCGCGCCCCCCAGGTTGGGGCCGTCGCGCCGGACCCTGCGCAGGCACGCGTCGACAGCTCGCTGGCCCAGCGTCATGGCCAGCGCCAGGAAGGCGGCCAGGCCGAGCACCGTGCGCAGCGTGCCGGTGACCGACACCTCGCCCACGGTCGCGAACCCTGCGAACACGGCCAGCATCACCCAGCCGACCACATCGTTGGCCATGCCCGCAGCCACCGTGATCTGGCCGAAGTCCCGCCTCATCAAGCCCAGCTCAGAGAGGATCCTCGCGATCACCGCCAGCGCCGACACCGACAGCGCCGCCGCGACGAACAGCGCGAACACGGTCCGGTCAGCGCCGCCGCCCACGAAGTCATCCGGCAACAGCAGGCCAGTTACCAGTCCACCGGCCAGCGGCACGACCAGGCTGAACCCCGTCACCAGCGCCGCGGCTCGGCCGAGGCGCCGTATCAGCGCGAGGTCGGTCTCGAATCCGGCCGTGACCAGCAGCAGGGCAACCCCGAGCCAGGTCACCGCGAACAACGCGCCCGAGGAGATCTCCGAATGCGGCAGGAACCAGTCGAAGCCGCTGGGCCAGACCTGGCCGAAAACCGAAGGCCCCAGCAACACCCCGGCGGCCAGGTGGCCGATCACCGAGGGCAGCCCGACCCTGCGCATCCCGTAGCCCGCGACGCGGGCCGCCACCACGAGAACCAGCAGCTGCGTCCAGAAGACGAGCAGCTCGTGCTCATCCAACGGCGTTAGCACTGCCCGGCTACCTCCTCCAATTCCAGATCAACGAACAGGGGGGCGTGGTCGCTGGGCGGGTCGTCCTTGGGACCCTTGCGCTCATTGCGGTCGACGAGCACAAAGCTGGTTGCGTCGGCCACTGGACGCGTCCCCAGCACGAGGTCGATGCGCATCCCCCTGCGCTTGTGGAAGGCGCCTCCCCGGTAGTCCCACCACGTGAACAGGCCTTCATCGGTGTGGTGCTCTCGGAACACGTCGACCAGGCCCCACTCGAGCAGGCCGGCCAGACGATCCCGCTCCGGACCGCTGGTGTGGGTGGTTTCGGTGAAGGCGGCGGGGTCGTACACGTCTCGGTCGTCGGGGGCGACGTTGAAGTCGCCGCACACCACCGCGGGCGCGCCCGGGTCGGCCTGGATGTCGAGCGAGGCCCGCAGCCGGCGCAGCCAGTCGAGCTTGTAGTGGTAGTGGTCGTGGCCGATGGCCCGGCCGTTGGGGACGTAGCAGGATCCCACCCGGACGCCCCCGCAGGTGGCCCAGGCGAGCCGGGCGTCGGGATCCGGCTCGATGCTGTCGCCGAATCCGGCCACTGGATCCTCGAGCCCCACCCGGCTCAGCACGGCGACACCGTTCCAGCGTCCCTCGCCGTGATGGAAGCAGTCGTAGCCGAGCGCCTGAAAGGCCAAGGCCGGGAAGGCGTCGTCGGCGAGCTTGGTCTCCTGCAGGCACACCACATCCGGCGAGAACGACTCGATCCAGCGCTGCACCCGGCCCAGGCGCGCCTTCAACGAGTTGACGTTCCAGGTGACGACCCGCACACGCCGACCCTATCCCGGCAGCAGACGCGGGCCCAGAGGATCCGCGTTCGGCCTGCCGACTGACGACCCGCACACGCCAGCCATGTCCCGGCGGGGAAGTAGGATCGTTCGCCATGAGCGACTGGACTCGTAACGAGGCGAGCGACGAGTTGGGCGCCAACGCCTGGGTCCTCGACGAGATGCGCGACCTGTGGGCGGCCGACCCGACATCGGTGGACGACTCCTGGCGCGCCCTCTTCGAAGGCGAGCCTCCGCGGACGCAGAGCGCCAAGACCGCCTCGCCGGCCGCGCCGCGGACCACTATCGACACGACCGCCACCGACGTGACCTCGCCCGCCACCGCCGCCGGCGTGACCGCTCGGCCCGAGGCCAAGACCCGGCCGGAGCGCGCTCCCAAGGCGGACCCGGCCGACCACCCGCCCGCAGGCGAGCCGATCCGAGGCGTCGGCCACCCGCCCGCAGGCGAGCCGGCACCGGCTGCCGACCACCCGCCCGCAGGCGAGCCGATCCGAGGCGTCGGCGCTCGGATCGTCTCCAACATGGAGGCCAGCCTGGCCGTGCCGACGGCCACGAGCTTCCGCGATGTCCCCGCCAAGCTCCTGGAGGTGAACCGCAAGGTCATGAACGGCCACCTCGGCCGCAAGATGGTGCGCAAGGTCTCGTTCACCCACCTGATCGGCTACGCGGTCGTGCGAGCCATCGCCGACACCGTGCCGGCCATGAACAACATCTTCGCCACGGACGCGGAGGGCAAGCCGAGGATCGTGCGACCCGGTCACATCGGCCTGGGGATCGCAGTCGACATCGCCCGCGACGACGGCACCCGCTCGCTGATGGTGCCGTGCATCCCCGACGCCGACACCCTCGACTTCGCCGCCTTCGTGGACCGCTACGACGAACAGATCGCCAAGATCCGCGAGAACCGGCTGAGCGCCGACGACATGCACGGCGTCACCGTCACCATCACGAACCCCGGCACCCTCGGCACCCGGCAGTCCGTACCCCGACTGATGATCGGGCAGGGAACGATCGTCGGTGTCGGAGTGCTGGCGTTCCCCACCGAGTACGAGGCCGCCGACCCTTCCCTGCTGGCCGATCTGGGCGTGAGCAAGCTGCTGACCATCTCGAGCACCTACGACCATCGCGTCATCCAGGGCGCCGAGTCGGGGCTGTTCCTGCAGAGGGTTCACGACCTGTTGCTGGGCGGGGACGACTTCTACGGCAAGGCCTTTCGCTCCCTTCACATCCCGTACGAGGCCGTCAAGTGGCGGCGCGACGTCAACCCCGTGGACCGGGAAGCGGCGATGCTCGAGAAGCAGGCCAAGGTCAACCAGCTCATCAACCAGTACCGGGTGCGGGGCCATCTGATCGCCGACCTCAACCCGCTGCGCGACGAGGCCCCGGTCATGCACTCCGAGCTCGATCCAGCCACCTACGGGCTGACCATCTGGGACCTCGACCGCGAGTTCCTGACCGGCAGCGAGACCGGGATCTATGCCACCGTCGGCCGGACCCGCCGCATGAAGCTCGGCGACCTGCTGGGCGTGCTGCGCGACGCCTACTGCCGCACCGTCGGCGTGGAGTACATGCACATCCAGGAGCCCCCGGAGAAGCGGTGGATGCAGGAGCAGATCGAGGGCGCCGACACGACGCTCAAGAGTGAGGACCAGCGCCGCATCCTCAGCCAGCTCAACGCGGCCGAGGCCCTCAGCAGCTTCCTGGGGACCAAATACGTCGGCCAGAAGCGCTTCGGGCTCGAGGGCGCCGAGTCGGCCATCCCGCTGCTGGACGCCCTGCTGACATGCGCCGCCGACGCGCCCCTCGCGGAGGTGGTGATGGGAATGGCCCACCGGGGGCGGCTGAACGTGCTCGTCAACCTGGTGGGAAAGACCTACCACGAGCTGTTCAGGGAGTTCGAGGGAGCCATAACCGAGGACCAGATCCAGGGCAGCGGCGACGTGAAGTACCACCTCGGCCAGATCGGCGCCTACGAGAGCCCGTCAGGCAAGCACCTGCTGGTCGAGTTGGCCGCCAACCCCTCCCACCTCGAGGCCGTCGACCCCGTGGTGGTGGGCATGGCACGGGCGCGCATGGACAACATCGCGCCCGCCGGCGGCTACGGCCCCTACCCGGTCATGCCGCTGCTGATCCACGGCGACGCCGCCTTCGCGGGCCAGGGCGTGGTGGCCGAGACGTTCAACCTGAGCCTCATCAAGGGATACCGCGTGGGCGGAACGATCCACCTGGTGATCAACAACCAGCTGGGATTCACCACCACGCCGGACTCGGCCCGCTCCACGCAGTACTCCACCGACGTGGCCAAGATGGTCGGCGCGCCGATCTTCCATGTGAACGGGGACGATCCCGAGGCCTGCGTGCGCGCCGCCCGGCTGGCCTTCGCCTACCGCCAGCGGTTCAGCAAGGACGCCGTGATCGACATGATCTGCTACCGGCGCCACGGGCACAACGAGGGCGACGACCCCAGCTACACGCTGCCGGAGATGTACCGCCGCATCAACGCCAAGCCCACCGTGCGCGCCCAGTACACCGAGTCGCTGATGAAGCGGGGCGACCTCAGCGCCGAGGAGGTGGACGCATCCCTGGCCGAGTTCCGCAAGCAGCTCCAGGCCGCCCTGGACGAGACCCGCGACGCGGCGCCCGGCCACATCGTCCGGGCCAGGCGCCCACCCGAGCCGATCGGCGTGCTGCCCCACGTTCGCACCTCCATCGACACGGTCAGCGTGGAGCGCATCCACGAGGCCCTGAACACCGTGCCGAGCGGCTTCACCGTCCATCCGAAGCTGGCCAAGCAGTTCGAGCAGCGCAACCGGATGTTCCGCGACGGCGAGATCGACTGGGGTCTGGGCGAGGCCATGGCGTTCGGATCGCTGCTCATGGAGGGCACTCCCGTTCGACTCAGCGGCCAGGACAGCCGCCGCGGGACCTTCTCGCACCGGCACTCCCTCCTCGTGGACTACGTCACCAGCGAGGAGTACGTGCCGCTGGCCACGCTGTGCGAGCGCACGGCCCATCTCTGGATCTATGACTCCCTGCTGTCGGAGTACGCCGCTTTGGGATTCGAGTACGGCTACGCGGTGGCCAAACCGGAGGCCCTGGTCATGTGGGAGGCCCAGTTCGGCGACTTCGCCAACGGGGCCCAGATCATCATCGACCAGTTCATCGTGGCGGCCGAGGACAAGTGGGGCCAGCACTGCGGGATCGTGCTGCTGCTGCCGCACGGCATGGAGGGCCAGGGTCCGGAGCACTCGTCGGCCCGCATCGAGAGGTTCCTCACACTGGCCGCGGAGGACAACATGCACGTGTGCCAGCCCACGTCCGCGGCTCAGTACTTCCACCTGCTGCGCCGCCAGATGATCCACCGCGTCCGCAAGCCCCTGATCTTGTTCACACCCAAGTCTCTGCTGCGCTCCAAGGCCGCCCGCTCGAAGGTCACCGAGTTGACTTCGGGCACATTCGAGGAGGTGCTGAGCGACCCCGGCGTGGAGGCGGCGACCGTCGATCCCGACGCCGTGGCCAAGGTGGTCTTGTGCAGCGGCAAGGTCGGTTACGCGGCCATAGACCTGCGAGACGAGCATCGAGCCCCGCTGGCCGTGTGCCGCGTTGAGCAGCTCTTCCCGTGGCCGTTCTCGGCTGTGGAACTCCAGCTGCGCAGGTTCCCCAGCGCCTCCGAGATCGTGTGGCTGCAGGAGGAGCCCGAGAACATGGGCGCCTGGAACGGGATCAAGGGGCGGCTGTACGAGGCCTACGGTGAGACCTACCGCATCCGCAGAGTGAGTCGCCCCGAGTCGGGCAGCCCCGCGGGCGGCAGCCCCACGGTGCACGCACAGGAACAGCAGGACCTTCTCGAAGCGGCGGTGCTGGCCTGAGACCCAGTGCCGCGGCCATTGCGTCCGGTGGCACGCGGTGCCGCGGCCATTGCGTCCGGTGGCACGCGGTGCCGCGTCGACGCGGTCTGCGCCCTTGAGCGCTGAGCATCGGATCGCCGACGATCATCGCCTGGCGGCAGACCTCGCCCACCGGGCCGGGCAGCTGCTGATCGAGCTGCGGGACAGGCTCGTCAACGAGGGCGCACCTACGGCTGTGCTGCGCGCCGAAGGCGACCGCCAGGCTCACGAGCTGCTGGCCGCCGCGCTGGCCGCGGCCCGTCCCGGCGACGCCGTGCTGTCAGAGGAGGGGGCCGACGACGCAGCCCGGCTCGGCGCGGAGCGGGTGTGGGTGGTCGACCCTCTCGACGGCACCCGGGAGTTCTCCGAGCCGGGCCGCACCGATTGGGCCGTGCATGTGGCCCTGGTCGTCGGCGAGCGTCCGGTCGCGGGGGCCGTTGCCCTCCCTGCGCTGGGACTGACCCTCTCGACGGCCGATCCTCCCCGGCTTCCCTCGGCCCGGACCGGCCCGCCCCGGCTGGTCGTGTCGCGTTCACGCCCCCCGCCGCAGGCTCGGGCCGTGGCCGCGGCGCTCGGCGCCGAGGTGGAGCCGCTGGGCTCGGCCGGCGCCAAGTCGATGGCCGTGGTGCGGGGCTACGCCGACGTCTACGTCCACGCCGGAGGCCAGTACGAGTGGGACTCCTGTGCGCCGGCGGCCGTGGCCGCCGCGGCCGGATGTGCGGTGAGCCGCCTCGACGGCACGGACCTGCGCTACAACCAGCCCGACCCCTACCTGCCCGACCTGGTGATCTGCCGTCCCGAGCTGGCCGAAGCGGTGCTCGCCGCGCTGGCAGCCCAGTAGCGGGCTTCGTCCGAGCCGAGCGCAGGCTCATCTTGTGCCACTACCCGCATCGACAGAGCCAAGGTCCGGATTCAACGACTCAGCAGTAGACCGTTAGCTAGTTGATGTGCTCTCATCCATCGGGGCCGCAAGCACCCGAGATACCGCGTCCGCGTCGCGAAGACGGGCGATTTGTATCTCATCGACCAGCCTGTCCGGGATTGCCGGCACGCCCGATCAGGGTGCAATGCGTCGAATCGGCACACGGTAAGCTAACCCTCGTGAAGCCAGTAACCAATTATGCGGGGCCTCAGAGTCCGGCCAGGATCCAATCAGTATCCATACGCGGGTTTAGATCTCTAAGAGACGTACAGTTGCACGATCTGCCAGATGCAACTGTAATCATTGGTGCCAACGGTTCAGGCAAATCAAACTTCATCCGCTTCTTCGACATGCTAAGCTGGATGCTCAAATCCCGGAAATTGGGGGAGTTCATAGAACAGCAAGGAGGGGCTGACGATCAACTCTACCGAGGCAACAAGATTACTCCGCGTATGGAAGCTGAGATCCAACTGCGTACAACGAGGGGCCGAAACGACTATAGCTTCTCACTCGCATACGGATCTCCTGATCGGTTCTTTTTCAGCACAGAACAGTTCCGCTTCAGCAGCTCAGATATCGCGGGTGACTCACGATGGACGTACTTGGAAGGAGGGCATCGTGAGGCAAGAATCGTCGAAGCGGCACAAGGCACGGTGCCTGAAGCTAACTCGACAACAGCTTCTGTGATTGTCAACTTACTTCGCGGCTGCACGGGGTTCCAGTTTCATGATACATCGGTTAGCTCCAACCTAAAGAAGACTTGGGATGTGGATGACAATCTCAGACTACGATCAGATGGTGGCAACCTAGCTGCGGTGCTTCATCGTCTAGAACGGCACGACATCAAGAAATTTGATCTAATCTGCAAACACATCGGGCGGATTCTGCCCGTCTTCGATCGCTTCGATATCGAAGAGAGCTACGGGAGGGTACAACTTAGATGGAGCGCCAAAGGCACGGACAGGACCTTCGGAGCCCATCTCACTTCCGACGGCTCGCTGCGCTTTTTCGCCCTTGTGACTCTCTTGAACTTGCCGCTGGAGATGATGCCGGGTGTAATACTGCTTGACGAACCCGAGCTTGGCCTGCACCCCGCCGCCATCAACTTGGTTGGCAACATGATCCAATCGGTCTCCGCCCAGCGTCAGGTAATAATTGCCACCCAGTCGCCTCTCCTAGTGGATTGTTTCGACTTGAACGGGGTTGTTGTGCTCGACCTTCATGATGACGCGACGGTTCTCAGAAGGCTAGATCATCAGCAATTCGAGAGGTGGCTTGATGATTTCACGACGGGAGAGCTGTGGCAGCAGAACCTTCTAGGCGGGCGTCCGTGATCCGTCTAGCCATCGTAGTAGAGGGAGATACTGAGGAGGAGTTTGTGAAGCGGTTGTTGTCGCAACATCTGCATACGCGAGGTGTAGAACCATGCCCGGTCAAACCGGGAGGACGCGGTGGCAATATCAGCGTGGAACGACTCGTGCCTCAGATGGTCAAGCTTCAGTGGAACTTCGACTTCGTTACATCGCTTGTCGACTTCTACGGATTTCGCGGAAGGCTGCCTGATGAGACACCGGGAGAGCTGGAAAGGCGCATTGACCGAGAGGTAGATAGACAGATCACCCACGACTGGGATCGATCTCGTATCTTTGCCTACGCTCAGCAGTATGAGTTCGAGGGTCTGTTGTTCTCAGATCTCGATGCGTTTCGAATTCTTCCCAATATCCCGCCGGAGTCGGTCGAGTCACTTCAGGAGATACGTGATAGATTCGTCACGCCTGAAGATATTGATGACGGCCCGCAGACCGCACCTAGTAAGCGCATCGGGCATGCAGTTAGAGGTTACAACAAGAGACTGTTCGGGCCTCTGATCGCCATTGAGGCCGGACTGGAAACGATTCGTCGAGAGTGCCCGCGCTTCAATGGCTGGATGAATCGGCTCGAGTCCTTGGAAACTGCTCCCCCTACCTGACCTAGTCGCGCTGGTAGGGTCTTGCGATGAGGCGGTTCGAGGACCACGTCGTGGTCATCACCGGCTCGGCCACCGGGATCGGGGCGGCCACCGCTCGCCGTTTCGCAGCCGAGGGAGCCAAGGTCGCCTGCCTGGACATAAACGAGGCCGACAATGACGCCACGGCCGCGGCGGCTCGGTCCGGGGGGGTCGAAGCCATGGCGCTTGCCTGCGACGTTCGCTCCCGCCACGACCAGCAAGCCGCTTTCGAGCGGGTGGTGGCAACCTGGGGGCGCATCGACGTGCTGGTTGCCTGTGCGGGGATCTACGTCGGCGGGCCCCTGCACGAGATCCCCTTCGATCGCTGGGAAGACATCGTGGGCGTCAACCTGACCGGGGTCCTCCTCTCCAACAGCCTGGCTGCGCCCGTCATGACCGCTCAGGGGCGGGGCTCCATCATCAACATCGCGTCCATGGCCGCCAAGACCAGTTGGCCCTTCTCGGCGGAGTACTCGGGCACCAAGAGCGGCGTAGTCGGCATCACCCGTTCAGCCGCCATGGAACTGGGGCCCCACGGCGTCACCGTCAACGCAGTGTGCGCGGGAAACACCCTCACCGACATGGTGCGCAAGGTGGCCGCCGAGGTGGGGGCCACGGTCGCAATGACGGCCCAGGAGTGGCTGGACATGAGGGCCGACGACACCGCGCTCAAACGGCTGGCCCAGCCCGAGGAGATCGCCGGTGTCGTGGCCTTCCTGGCCAGCGACGATGCCCGCTATCTCACCGGCCAGGCCATCGAGGTCGACGGCGGCCTCGTCCTCAGCTGAATGAGGCGAGCTTGACATAGGGCTACTCACGGGCCGCTCGGGCCACGGCCTCGCTCAGCGCCTGGTGAGATCCTCGTGAACTGCGGACTGCCCGCTCGACCTCTCAGGCGATCCGGTCGAGCATGTCGGGTCGGATCTCGTTGATGGCCGGCTGGCCGGCGACGTAGCGGCGGACCTCCTCAGCGGCCAGCTCCCCCATGCGGTGGCAGTTCTCGATGCAGCCGGCGATATGGGGGGTGACCACCACGTTCTCAAGTCGCCGGAGCGGGCTGTCGGATGCCGGGGGCTCGGGTTCGGTCACGTCGAGGAAGGCGAAGATCCGTCCCGTGGCCAGCTCATCGACCAGGGCCGCCTCGTCGATGATGCTGCCCCGGGCGGTGTTGATCAGCACGGCGCCGTCTCGCAGACGGCTCAACATCTCGGCGCCGATCATGTGCCGGGTCTGGTCGGTGTCGGGCGCGTGGATCGACACGACGTCACCGCGATCCATCAGCTCTCCCAGCTCGACCTTCTCCACTCCGAGTCCCGCCGCATCCTCGTCGCTGAGGTACGGGTCGGCGACCAGGATGGTTGTCTCGAAGGGAGCGAGCAGTTCGATCACGTGGCGGCCGACACTGCCGGCGCCGATCAGGCCCACCGTTGAGCGGTGGAGTTCCCGGGCGTCCCACCGGTCCCATGTCGGGCTGTCGCGCCAGCCGCCATCGCGCACATGGTTCCCGAGGGGCCAGATCCGCTTGCGGCCCACGATCATCAGGCCGAGGGTCGTCTCGGCCACATCCCGGGCCAGGGTGACCGAGGCGCTGGTGACCCGGATGCCCCGCTTCCACACTGCGCCCGACACGAAGCGCTTCACGCTGCCGCCCATGTGGGCCAGATGCCCGAGGCGGGGCGCGGCCGCCACGACGTCGGCGTCGAGCGGGGCCACTCCCCAGCTGGTGATGCAGGCGTCGGCTCCGGCCAACACGGCCAGCAGGTCCTGCTTGGAGGCCGGTTCGTCGCCGGTGTGGTGCACCACCTCGGCCACGGCGGCGAGGTCGGCCAGGGCGGCGTCGCTGAACATACGCCGGTAGTGGGACCGGCCGATAGTGATGGCGACGACGGGTCCGGTCACGCGGCTTCTCCCAGAGGCGTGCACGCTCCGGCGACGACAGGTCTGGTCACGCTGCCTCCCCCCGCGGGGTCCACGCTCCGGCGACGACAGGTCTGGTCACGCGGCTTCTCCCAGAGGCGTCCACCCTAGGGCTGCACCGGCCAGGCGAGCCGCGCCGAGTGCCGGCCAGGTGGCTTCGGGTCGAGTTGCTACCGGTCGGCCGATGGCGTCGGCGATCAGCTCAACGAGCTCGCCGAACCGAGTCCCGCCTCCCACCATGATCAATTCGCCGTCACCGTCTGCGAACTCGCCAGCCCCTTCGAGAGCCTGGCGCACCTTGCGAGCACAGGTTTCGAAGGCGGTTCGAGTCCCGGCCGGAGGAGTCTCGGCCAGCATCGCCCCTAGCCCGCCCAGGTTTTCGGACGCGGTCCAGCGCCCGGGCATCACATGGGGGCTGAGGTTGAGCGCGGCGGGGAGGGCGCCGACGTCGGCCCGGTCGGTGACCACGGTCAACACCCATGCCGTACCGGCCGACAAGAACACGTGGCCGGGATCGACAGCGCCGAGCCCCAGCGCGGCGCAGGCCTGGTCGTGACCGCCCACCACCACCGGGGTGCCGGCGTCCAGGCCAAGCGCGGCGGCGGCCTCGCCTGTCAGTGCCCCTGCGGCCGTGCCGGACTCCAGGATGGGTGAGAGCGCACTCGGATCGATGCCGGCAACGCGGCACAGCTCGGGGCTCCAGGCGCGGGTCGAGACCTCCATCAGCTGCATCCCGGCCGCGTTGGACGGGTTGGTGGCCCACTGCCCGGTCATGCAGAACACGATGTAGTCGTCCACCGAGGCCCAGCGGCCCGCGGGGGCCGGATCCCCTTCCACATGGGAGTCCGAACCGGCCGCCTGCAGCCAGGCGATGGTCGACAGGCCGGCACCGGATGCGGGCGCCCAGCCGCTGAGAGTCCGGATCCGGTCCCCGACCTCACGCGACCAGCTCTCCACCACGGACCGGGATCGAGTGTCCATCCAGGTGATGGCCCGCTCGACGCGGCCCCGAGGCAGCACCGGAATCACTGAGCCGCTCTGCGCGGCCCCGGCCAACGCCGCTACCCGGACGCCGGGTCCGAGGTCCTCTACCGCCCGCCGGCCCGCAGTTGTCAGGGCCCGCCAGATCTCGGCGGGGTCCTGCTCGCTGCCACCGGCCGGCGTCGAGCGGGTGGCGATCAGGTCCGATCCGGCGGTGGCCACGATCTGACCCGCCCGGTCCACGGCGGCGGCCTTGGCTGAGGTGGTGCCCGCGTCCAGTCCCAGGACCACCCCGGCCAGAGAGTCGCCGTCGAGGCGGGCGTCGGTCACCGGGTCACCCTTCCAGGATGGCTAGGGCGTCCTCGAGGCTGGCGTCGGCGTGCACGACTGCGACCACGGCCCGGGTCATGGCTGTGGGGTTCGCGCTCTGGAACACGTTGCGACCCATGGCCACGCCGGCCGCGCCCGCATCGAGGGCGGCCCGGATGGTGGCCAGGGTGGCGGCCTCGGAGCCTTTGGATCCCCCGAGGATCACCACCGGAGCGAACGTCGATGCAGTTACTCGGGAAAAGTCGTCGCAGTAGGGCGCCTTGATGAAATCGGCTCCCAGCTCAGCTCCCAGGCGGGCGGCAAAGGCCACCGCTTCGGACCCCCGCAGCTCGGGAGGGGCGTCGAACCCTCCCGGCACCATCTCGGCCATCACCGGCAGGTCCCGGCGGTGGGCCTCGCCGATGGTTCGGGCCAGGTTTCGAAGGGTGTCGGCCTCCGCGGGCGAACCGGGAAAGGCGGTCACGGCCAGGGCGTCGGCACCCACCCCGAGCGCCTCCTCGGCTCCGAAGAACTGCCCTACCGAACCGCTGCTGGGCGCTCCAAGGTTACTCTCAGACCCGTCGCTGCGAAGGATGATCCCGACCGGGTCCAGTTCGGCCGCGAAGTTCTTGGCAATTCCGTAGGAGGTCAAGATGGCGTCCGGGCCGCCCGCCACGATGGCCGAGATCGTTTCGCCCGGCTTCACGAAGCCGGGGCAGGGACCGTCGATGAGCCCGTGGTCCAAGGCAATGATCACGGCTCGCCCGTCGGGGCCGAAGATGCGGTCGAGGCGCCGGGAGTCCATGGCAAAGAATCTAGGGCCGCGCCCCAGCGATGATGGGCAGGGAGTCGGCCAGCACCGCGAGGTTCTCGTCGAGGTCCGACGACAGGGCGTCGATCAGCACGCCCGACAGGCTGTGCTCGCGAGCCAGCCCCTCCACCTCGGATCGGCACTCGTCGGGGGTGCCGGCCACCTGGTAGCGCCGGAGCAGGTCGCCGGTCACAAGCTCGTCCACGAGCTCAGGCTGGTTGGCTCGGGCCGCGCGCTCGATCACCGCGATCTCATCGCAGCGCAGGCCCAATGACTCCAGCACCCGGCGGGGCGAGTCCATCAGCACGAACGACAGAGTGCGGCGCTGGCCCTCGAGCAACTGCGGCGTGTAGCAGATCCGTCCGAGGTAGAAGCGCCTCGGCTCAGGCCGGCCCGCCATTGCCGCGGCCTCCTCGACGAGGCGGAGGGCCGCCCCGAGATCCGGCTTGACGGTCAGGATGACGCCATCGGCTTGCTGTCCGGCCAACCCAAGCAGGCGCGGACCCCGGCTCGCGATCCAGATGGGGATGGACTGGCGTCCCATGCCGAGCCGGGCTCGGTCGAGGGAGCAGGTCTCACCCTTCCAGCTCACCTCCTCGCCCGACCACAGCCGCCTCAGGACCTGCACGGAGTCGGCCACCATCCGGGCCGGGCGAGCTCGCTCGATTCCCATCGGGCTGAGCACCATCGATCCCCCGGCCAGCAGGGTGACCACGAGCCGGCCGCCCGACAGCTCGTTCACGGTGGCCGCGGCCGCGGCGGTCACCGCCGGGTGGCGGGTGTAGCCGTTGGTCAGCACGCCCAGAGTGATCCGCTCAGTGGCGCGGGCGATGGCGCCCAGGCACGCATAGACGTCGGGATGGAGCCCCTCGTCGGCCACCAGGCAGTAGTCGTACCCGAGCCGCTCGGCCTCCACCGCCACCGAGATGACGTCGTCGGCCGGCATCAGCGGCACGATGTGGACTCCGGCGGCAACCATGGCCGGGGTCAGGTGTGCATGTTCGGGTTCAGAAGACCGTGGCCGGGTTCAGCCAGCCACGACTCCCTCAAGCGACCCTCGCCGGGTTCAGCCGTGGGCGTGCTTGCGATGCCCATAGCGTTGCCCGCCGTCGACGGTGATGACCTCGCCGGTGATGTAGTCGGCCTCTATGAGGAACTGGACCGCCTGGCCCATCTCGGCGGGAGTGCCCCACCGGCCGACCAGCGTCTCATCGGCTACCCGCTGGTAGGTGGCGTCGTCATAGTCGACTGGGCGCAGAGCCGGGCCGGGAACAACCGCGTTGACCCTGACGGTGGGGGCCAGCTCGAGGGCCAGCTGGCGGGTCAGGGAGATGATCGCGCCCTTCCCGACGGCGTGGCCCGCGAATCCGGGCCAGGGCTCGAAGGCGCTCAGATCGCCGATGCTGACGATCGCACCGGAGCCGCCGGCCAGCATGACCGGGGCCACCCGGTTGGCGCAGTAGAAGGGGCCGTGGACGAGAGTGTCGATCGAGCGGTGCCACACGGTCAGGTCGTCGGTCGGGAAAGCGCCGAAGGCGAAGGTGGAAGCATTGTTGACCAGCACGTCGATGGTGCCGAAGCGGTCTGTCGCGGCGATGACCATGGCCTGGACCTGGCTGTCGTCGGTCACGTCGGCCGCCACCGGCAGCGCCTGCACTCCCAGCGCCTCGGCGTCGGCCGCGGTGCGGCGAGCCTCGTCGGCCGATGTGTTGTAGTTGATCACCACGTTGGCGCCGGCCCGGGCCAGCGTCAGGGTGATGCCCCGGCCGACCCGCTTGGCTCCCCCAGTTACCAGAGCCGTCCGGCCGGCAAGATCCATCGGCAGAGTATGCCACCGCGCCGCCGACACAGATCAGCGGCGCTTCCGTTAGCGCAGAACGCGCATTTCAGTTAGCGCTGACAGCTTCGGCAGCAATGGGCCGCTGCCGTCGCGAGGCGTGGTGCGCCGGGCCGCGACCGCGGGGAGCGGGCACGCTAGGTTGGCGGCGGTGCGGCTCGTGATAGCCCGCTGCGCCGTCGACTACGACGGGCGGCTCCAGGCTCATCTGCCCTCCGCCGTCCGCCTCATCATGGTGAAGGCCGACGGCTGCGTGGCCATCCACGCCGACGGCGGCGCCTACAAGCCGCTCAACTGGATGAATGCGCCCAACCGGCTGATCATCGATGAGGGGGCCGGAGTGTGGCGGGTGACGGCCCCGGGCCGCAGCGACAGCCTCACCATCAGCATTGAGGAGATCCTGCACGACAGCACCCACGAGATGGGCACCGACCCAGGCCTGCAGAAGGACGGCGTTGAGGCCCAGATGCAGGAGCTCCTCGCCGGCAACCCCGAGGCCATCGAGGACGGCTTCACCCTGGTGCGACGGGAGTTCCCCACCGCCATCGGCCCGGTGGACCTGCTGTGCCGCGACGCCACGGGCAATGCGGTGGCTGTGGAGGTGAAGCGCCACGGCGAGATCGACGGCGTCGAGCAGTTGACCCGGTACCTGCACTACCTGAACTCCGACCCGACCCTCGCCCCGGTCCGGGGCGTGTTCGTGGCCCGCACCATCAAGCCCCAGGCCAAAGTCCTCGCGGGCGATCGCTCCATCGACTGCGTAGAGGTCGACTACGACGAGCTGCGCGGCATCGAGTCTCCAGATCTGCGCTTGTTCTAGGAGGCCGAGCGGATGGGCCACACTCGATGAAGACGCTCGCAAGGTGTTGAGCGAGGCCGTGGCCCGAGCGGCCCGAGAGCGCAGCGAACAAGAGCGGGAATAACAACCCCTCACCGCGAGGCGCTCACCACCTATCCGCGATGCCTCTAAACCAGCGGAGCCGGTGGGCCGGTCCCATCACCTGCTGCGGATACCCTCAAATGGTGCTGAGACGGCTACGGCGGCGCGAGGTTCGGCGCTCGCGGCTGTGGCAGTTCATCGTCGGGGTGGGGCTGATCGTCGGCGCTCTGATCGTCGGGTGGCAGGTGTACGAGTCGCGCCAGGACTCTGAGATCCGCCAAGGCGCCGTCGTGGCGGGCGTGGACATCGGCGGCCTTGAGCACGAAGAGGCGGTCACCGCGCTCGAACCGGTCATTCAGGAGATAGCCGAGACCAACATCGAATTGCAGTTCCAGGATCAGATCATCATCGTTACCGCCGGCGAGCTGGGAATCTCCCTGGACGCCGAGCGGACCCTTGCAGCGGCTGACACCCCTCCCCCGCCAGTCGTTCGGCCCGCCGCGTGGCTCCTCGATCTGTTCGCCAGCCGAGATGTCAGTCCGGCCGTCACAACCGACCTCGGAACCCTGGCCAGCACGGTCGATCCCTACACCGATCCCGAGACCCCCCGGATCGACCTGCTCGACGGAGCCTGGTGGCCCGTCCTAAGCACCGACGTGCCGGTGCCCGACATGGAGTTGCTGGCCGAGCGGCTCGAGGAGGCCGTGCAGAGCAACCTGGGCGGAAGGGCCGTTGTCGAGGTTCCGATACGCGGCATGGAGCCGGCCGACCCGATCGCCGTCGCCCTGGCCACGGCTCTGGCGGTGCGGGCCAACAACATCACCGAAGGCGGGGTCTGGCTCCAGCTGGAAGGCACCACCGAGACCCTCAACATCGGCGAGCTGGCCCTGCGCCAGTTCATCGTCCTCGAAGGCGAGCAGCACGATGCGCATCTGGCCATCGACGAGAGGATCGCAGACACCCTCGCCAGTCTCTTCGTGGGAATCGGCGCCGAGGGGATCCCGGCCACCGTCGGCCTCGACGAGGCCGGCAATGTCACGATCTCGGACGGCTCGGCCGGGTTCAAGTGCTGTCACGACACCGTCGCCGACGTGCTCCTCGCCGGCATGACCGAAGGCCGGCAACCGGTAACGCTGCCGGCCGTCCCCGCGCCGCATCCCCTGGGGCGGGAGTGGGCCGAGTCTCTGAGAATCACCGAGGTGGTCGGCGAGTTCACCACGAACTTCAAGGCAGGCCAAGACCGGGTCATCAACATCGCTCGCATCTCGGAGCTGACCCGAGGGGCGATCATCGAGCCGGGCCAAAGGTTCTCGATCAACGAGTATGTCGGCCCGCGCACGATGAACAAGGGATTCGTCCCGGCCGGAATGATCCTGAACGGCGTGTTCGTGGACTCCGTGGGTGGAGGCGTCTCGCAATACGCCACAACTGTGTTCAACGCGGCGTTCTTCGCTGGGCTCGACTTCATCAGCTACCAGAGCCACACGATCTATCTGAGCCGCTACCCCTACGGGCGCGAGGCCACCGTCTCGTATCCGGCTCCGGATCTGGTGTTCGAGAACAACACGCCCTACGGCGTGATGCTGTGGCCCACGACGACCGACACGTCCATCACCGTCAAGCTCTACTCGACGTCGTGGGTCCTGTCCGAGCAGACGGGCCAGACGACACGGGGCGTGGGAACTTCCTGCACTCGCGTGACCACCGAACGCACGCGAACGTACCTAGAGGATGGCCGCACCGAGACCGACACAGTGTGGGCCCAATACCGTCCCGAGGGCATCCGGTGTGACGGGACTCCCTCCGTCTCGACCACGACCACATCGACGATCGCGCCGGAGTCGACCGTGCCGACCGAGGGAAGCGAGTACCAAGGCTCCGAGAAAGGCGACGGCCAGCAGAACGAGCCCACCAGCAGCGACGACGGCGGCCAGCAGAACGAGCCCACCAGCAGCGACGGCGACAGCCAGCAGAACGAGCCCACCAGCAGCGACAGCGACAGCCAGCAGAACGAGCCCACCAGCAGCGGGGACGGCGACGGCCAGAACGAGCCCACCAGCAGCGACGGCGACTCCAACCCGGTTCCCTCCACGACAGTTCCTCAAGAATGACCATGGGATCCGCCACCAAGCACATCGACAGCATCGACAACGCCGTCGACGCCTGGTGGGGCCGCCGGCTGAGGGGCAGGCCGACCCTCGACCGGCTCATGTACTCGGCATCAGAAGCAGCCAACCACTCGCTGCTCTGGCACGGCCTGGGGGCGGCTCAGGCGGCGGTGCGGCGAAACGGTCGCCCCGCCCGGGAGCTGAGCATCGCCCTCCTTGGGGAGGCCGCGGTGGTCAACGGTGTCATCAAGACGGTCTTCGGCCGACGACGGCCGCCGCTCAGGGGGCACCGGCCCCACGCCTTGCGCGAGCCGCTTACCAGCAGCTTCCCCAGCGGCCATGCCAGCGCAGCCATGGTGGCCGCCTCACTGCTGTCGCGGCGGAGCCCCTGGGCACCCGCGTACTACGCCCTGGCCCTGGTCGTGGCGCTGAGCCGGATCCATGTGCGCATTCACCATGCGAGCGACGTGGCCGCCGGCATGGCTGTCGGAGCGGCGCTCGGCACGCTCGCACGCCGACTGCTGCGCTGAGACTCAGAACGTGCGCGGATAGGTGGTGAGCGCCCGTCACTGTGCCGGGTTGTGTCACCGGGTTCCGGTTCGTGCCATAAGTAGAGGTCGTTGGGGCTGTCCGCCCGGCTGAGTTGTGTCAGTGTGTGCCAGTGTGTACCATCGGATACCACAGCAGAAGTGGTAACTGTTGGGGGTACGACATGACTCGACCTAAGACCCTCACCGCAGCATTCGTGAAGACCGTCAACCAGCCCGGACGCTACGGCGACGGCCGCGGCTCGTACGGACTGTCGCTGCTCGTGAAGCCCACCGCCAACGGCCGCTGGTCCAAGACCTGGGCCCAGCGGGTCCGCGTCAACGGCCGACAGGTCCACATCGGCCTCGGCGCCTGGCCGGTCGTCACCCTCGCCGAGGCCCGCACCGCGGCGCTGGAGAACCGGCGGATCGCATCGCAGGGCAAAGACCCCCGCACCGCCACCGAGACCCCGACGTTCGCTGAGGCCACCGAGGCCGTGATCGTCCTGCACCGCCAGACGTGGAAGCCCGCCAGCCGCTCCGAGCAGCAGTGGCGGGCATCGCTGGCGACTCACGTCCTGCCCAAGATCGGCGACCGGCTCATCGACGACATCGGCACGGCTGACGTTCTCATGGTGCTGGCCCCGGTCTGGCTGGAGCACCACGAGACCGGCCGACGGCTCGCCTCGCGCATCTCCGCGGTCATGGCCCACGCCATCGCCGCCGGGCACCGAACCGACGATCCCACCGCCGCGGTCGTGTCGGCGCTGCCGCGCCCCAAGAACGGCAAGACCCACCACGCCGCGCTGCACCACTGCGAGGTCGGCACGCTGCTCGCCGAGGTGCGAGCGTCTCACGCCCCGCCCGCCGCCCGCCTCGCGCTCGAACTTATCGCCTTGACCGCCACCCGATCCAACGAGGTCCGCTCGATGACGTGGGCCGAGATCGACGGCGACGTGTGGACCATTCCCGGCGAGCGCACCAAGACCGCCAAGGCCCACCGGGTACCGCTGAGCAGCCGAGCGCTGGAAGTCCTCGCCGAGGCTGCCACCCTCACCGACGGCACCGGGCTGGTCTTCACCGGCCGCACCGGCCGACCGGTCACGAACGAAGCCGTCCGCCAGCTACTCAACGGGCGCGGCACCACACACGGGCTGCGGTCTTCGTTCCGGTCGTGGTGCGCCGAGCAAGGCGTCAACCGCGAGGTCGCCGAACTGTCGCTCGGCCACGCCGTCAAAGGCGTTGAGGGCGCCTACCAGCGTGCGGACCTGCTCGATGCCCGCCGCCCGGTCATGGCCGCTTGGGCCGTCCACATCGCGTAGCACAATGCACCACCGCGATACCATGCGCAACCGTGGTGGCACACGGCGAGGGTCTGAAAGGCTTGACATACTCCGGCACGGCGTGAAAAAATGAGCAAGCCGGGCGGCACCAACCCATCGGAGACCAAGATGCCCACCACCCGAACGGAGCCCGAGATCCTCCGCACCAACGACGTGCCCGCCCGGCTCAACGTGTCCCGATCCTCGCTGCACCGCCGGCGCCAGAACGGAACGTTCCCGAAGCCGTTCCAGCTCGGCAAGCACGCCGTCGGCTGGCGCCGGGCCGACATCGACGCGTGGCTCGCTGACCGCCCCGCCCAACCCATTCGCCGCTGGCGAGGTAGAGCGCTACCACGACGCCATCCAGCGGCGAGCCGAGACCCTGCGCGCTGAACTCGCCCCACTCGACGACGCTCAACTCTGCGACGTCATCGCCAACGGCGACAGCGACCGCGGGCTCCAGGCCAGGCCCGTGCTCGCCGCCCGCAGCGAGCAAGCCGAGCAAGCCGCCCGCCTCGCACTGCGCGACGCCCGAGACGTCGAAATCATCGCCGCGGTGCTCAGCGGCGAATCACACAAGGCGGTAGCGGCCCGCCACGGCATCTCCGCGGCGCACGCCAGACGGATCACCCAGCAAGCCCGCGAAGCGCAGCCGTCACGCTCCAAGCCGCCCCGCTCCAAGCCGCCCCGCGAACCGAAGCCACAACAGCGCCGGGCGCTGCGGATCGTGAGCAACGAACCCGCCGACCCGCTCACCGCAGCGGAGCGGCTGCTCGGCCCGTGGCGCGACGCCTTGCCAGACGACCGCATCGCTGTCAACGACGGCGACACCATCCTGTGGGTGCCCATAATTCGGTCGTGGGCGCTGACCAGGGGTTTCGCGCTCGATCCTGGGACCAGGAATCGGTACATGATGCGGTACACGAGGACTCAGCATCGGCCCCATCGCGGCAGGTCAACGACCACGGCCGAGTTTCCGGCACCCACACCCCGCACAATCGACTGTATTGCGGGCACCCGCGGGAGTTGTGAAGACGCCCCACAATAACTAGTGGTGTGCTCCACCAATTGTGTCCTGGCGGTCGCCATGCGGTGCCCGTCTACGCAGGCCTGCTCCCGCCGTTAGCCGACGAGGCCCAGACCTACACCAACGCCGGGGGACAACCCGACGCCACCCCCACGATCATCGGGCCCGCCGACTCCCACACCGCTGACGCGTCGGCTACAGCCTCGAGCTGGCTGTTGCTGTCTCGGGGGCGACACAACCCGCCGACACTGACACCGGCGCTGTGTGGTTGAACCGCGCGAGCCAGAACGCCCCGAGGGGTGCAGCCCAACAGCTGGTGACCGTCGAGGGTTTCTGCGTTTCACGCGAAACGCCCAGACTATGGAAGCGTTCTTGGCCGCGGCGCCGTGCGTTCGCGGTGCCGCGAGCCGGTGGGTGTCGCGGGCTGTCGCTGGTGGGTTTGCGGGATCCGCAGACGCGACGGCGCGCAGCCGTCTCAGCGTCTTGTTCGCCTGGCGACGACTTCGGCGATCATCTCCGCGAGTTCCTCGATGCGCTCCAAGAACAGCTGTCTGCGCGGGGGGCGTTCTGTGGCGGCGGCGTAGATCACAGCTTCGGGGTCAGGCACCTGCGCGCCGGCGGCGATGCTCGAACCCAACACGAGGCGGGCCCGGTCGAGTCCGGCTTGCCAGCGGCCGTAGTCGTCGCCCCAGTCGACGATCTCCCAGAACTCGTCGGCCCACCGGTCAAAAGTGGCGGTCGCTTCGAGGTAGGTGGCCTCAATGTTGTTGAGCTCGCGGCGGCGCAGGTTGCGCCGCCCCACCAGGGTGACGCCGTCGATGGGCCGCCGGCAGCGGGGCTCGCCTGGCACCGCGAACGTGAACCGGACAGCGAGCTGGGTGCTCCACCCGGCGCGGTTGGCCCCGAACCAGCCGACAGCGGCGGCGTGAGGGCCAGCGAAGGCCCAGCCGATGCACTGCCACGAAGGGGGGTAGAGCTTGCCGTCTATGAGGGAGATGCCGTCGGGTTTCCAGTACAGGCTCGGCGCGACCCGCATGATGCGCCGCTGCGGGTCGGGTCGGTGGTCTTCGCGGTGCAGGAAGGCGCGCACTGCGCCGCTGCTGGGGCCGGGCACGTCGCTGGGTGCGAAGAACGAGTCAGGCTGCAGCTGGTCCAACCACTGGCTCTGTTGGGACACAGCGGTCATCGCCCTTCCACCGTTCGTAACGACAACACAGAGCTTAACGACGTCCAGTGACTCACCCCAGCCGGGCCTAGCAGCGCGCCGTCGGGCACCAGCAGTGCTGCACCACGACCTCGCTGTGCAACCCCGCACGCAGCCGGTTCCCCACACGAGCGGCGCCGGGTGCTCGCCTGAGACGACGTGACACCGATGGAGGCTGTGCTCGGGTTCGTGTGTTCTGGCGGCTTCGACGTCCAGTACCGGCCCGGCCATGATTGGAGGTGCGACTACGACCCCCACCCACGACGAGAGCGAGTGCCTGTGGTGATGGCCCGACCCATCTGCCCGATTCGCCGACGGGCTGCGCCGCCGTCCCGAGCAAACCGCCCGGCATCGCCCGAAGCGTTTGATGAGCGCCTCCCGGGCCGAGAAGTCGGCGGGCAGGGAGTTCCTCCACAACATGAGCGACACCGCCGACGCGACCAGACAACTCCAAAACGCGCCCGCGAGACCAAGACGATGCAGCCGCCCGCCGTCGCGGGCCCTAGACAGACAGCACCTGATGGGCAGCGCACGTTGAGAGCCGTGTGAACCGCCACAACGGCTTGCGTCACAACGAACCCGCCCAGTAGCTGCTGCTGGCCGGTGCCGCCAAGTTCGGGTCCAACTACCGTTGAAGTCCGCGTCCTCAGAGAGCCGCTCCGTGATCCCGACTCGAGCGAGGTATCGCGCCGCCGCTCATGCACGCCGGGCTGCGAGGGAACTTCTTGTTGTCGGCCTGCATCACGCGCGCCACAGATCCGGCTAGCCGCCATTGCGCTCCCGCTGGGTGCCAGCGGTGACGGCGGCGATCATCGAGGCGACCTCCTCGATCCGCGTCAAGAACAGCCGCCGCCAGCGAGCGCGCTCAGCGGCGGCCGCATAGACCAAGAGTCTGCTCTGCAGGTCGCCGAGATCGGTCGCCATGCGCCTCCCTCTCGTAACCGCTCCCTTGTGTCGCAGCGTCGGGCAGCCACCAAGGTGCTCCGGCCGTGGCGACGCACCGGATTGATCGTGGATCATCCGGGAATCGGATGTCATAGGGGAGTGAGACGCTTGAGGCATCGCCAGGAGAGACCGAACCCACAACGAGCGTCTACGTCGTGCGAACGCTGTCGGAGGATGGCACCCGTTAGCGCTGGATCCCGCCGCCGACACCAGACAGTGCGTCGTCCACCACGACAGCACGACAATGTCGGGCCGAGAAGTCTTGTCGGGCGCTACACCGCGAAGTCACGTCTTGATGAGTCGAAGCGCCGCTACGGGATGTCCAGGTGCTTCCGATGCGCCACCAAGCAGAACCTGACGATCGAACGCGGCGTACCGAGGTCGCGGGGCGGCCCTGAAGACGTCGGCACTGCTGACGCGTGCGCACCGGTGCCGGTTTCCTGGAGGAGTGGGCAGAATGTCCTCCTCTGATCGTCGGAGCGTCAATGGCAGCCAGCAATCTTGAGACGAACACGGATCGGTAAGGGATTCTGATGGCGGATGCTGCCGAGGGCCTGGAACTCGGCCCGAGGACTATCGATGTGCTCGCCGCCTTCGACGGCAGGCTGAGTGCCGTCGCCTCGGCCGTGGCGCGGGGAGAGTATGTCTTTTGGTTGGGTTCGGGCCTTTCTCGCTCGGTCGTACCCGATGTCAGCGAGTTGCTGAGGAAGCTGTTGTCGTTTCTGCAGCAGCAGATTGTTCCCTCCAACGATGCCTGCCGATTCAGAAGAGCGTTGAACGACATTCTTGACATCTCAAGCATTCCGCAGGGGATGCGCGACGACATCGACTTGACGGCTGCCGTCGAATCATGGCCTGGTGTCGAAGATCTCGTGCAGCGTCTGGTCAACCAGTATTCGAAGGCGCTCGACGTAGCTGTGGAGAATGAGGAGCCAGATTTCTTGGTTTGGGAGGGAATCGACGTGGTTCACACCTACGGATCACCCGAGCTTGAGCCAGCGGCAGAGCATCTGTGCCTCGCGATCCTCATGCTTGAAGGTGTCGTACGGTGGGCACCGTCGGCAAACTGGGATGGCCTCATTGAGAAGGCCATGGAGCGTTTGAACCGTGGGCCGGAGGATTTCTTGCACGTCGTGGTGCGTCAGGAGGACTTCATGGAGCCCGAGGCGCATTGTGATCTCATCAAGTTCCATGGATGCGCCTTGAGGGCAGGGGAGAATCCGAGGACCTATCGTTCGGCGCTGACCGCTCGACAGTCGCAGATCTCCGGTTGGACAACGAAGCCTGAGCACGCAGTGATGAAGGCGCACCTTGAGCACCTGGCGGCAACCAAGGCGGCATTGGTGGTGGGCCTCTCCGCCCAAGATGCCAACCTTCACACGATCCTGCACCAGGCGCGGGAGAATCTCCCTCGAACTTGGCCGGCCGAACCACCCGCGGTGGTCTTCGCTCTAGAGAACCTTGGCCCCGATCAGAAGCATGTCCTCAGAATTACCTATGGCGACAGCTACGCGCCGAATCTCCAGAATGTCGAGGAGGAGGCGCTGATTGGGGCGTACGCACTTCCTCTTCTCCTTGGGCTGGTCCTCAATTCGCTGGCAGACAAGCTCTGTTCACTCATTAGCTTGGTGCAGGACTGGGATGACATAGCCTTGCAGAGGCTTGAGGAGGGCGTGCGCGGCCTCCGCGATGTTGTCGCAGGCAGTGTAGGAAGCGACGCTTCGGCATTTGTCGGTCGGCTCATCACCGCCGTCGGCATCGTGCTCTCAGCGTTCCGGACTGGATCACCGCGGGACGCGGGGGACCGCTGTTATGACTCGCTCACAACCAAGCCGATCAGTCATGCGGTGCATGAGCAGAACATCGACACTCGAGCGCTCGGTTTTCTTGCGATAGCGGCCTCACTATTGGGTAGAGGCGTCGCTGAGGGCTTGTGGCACCTTAGTTCCGGAGACGTCAACGAGCCCGGCGAGGGAGTCTGCACTGCTGTGGGTGGGTCGGGTCTGTCTCGAGTGTTTCTCGTTCGAGACGCGGTTGTGTTGTCTCAGCTTGAAGGGCAAGGGCATGTCAACATGTCTGATCCAAGCGTCCTGGCCATCCACGCGAAGGAAATCCCGACACGACAAGTTCGATCGCCGCAAAGTCGATATGGGCGAACCGGCAAGCAGCCCGCGAGAGAGGTCGCGATCGAAACCATCGTGAACGTGTCGGCTAACGCTGATGAATTGTTGGCTTCGTTCAGACAGCGCGCAGATCTATGAGCAGCTCCGTCGAGGTTGTGTTGGGGGAGCTCGAGAAGGCTGGGTTCCAGAGGCTTCCGAAACCTCTTGTTGTAGCGGGAGCGTCGTTTGACTTCGACGCCGCAGTCACCGGGACTGGCGTCTCGCACGATCTCATTGTTGTAGGCGGCCAGGATGTGGACGCGCTACGTCTCATTCAACTCCTGTCTGGCTTAAACCGTAGTCTGGACCGTCTAGCATCGCGACGTCCGGTCAGCGTCATTCTGCTCGGTGCCCGTCCCGAGACCGCAACGCTATCTGAACTTGAGAACAGCGCTCGCGTGATGCTCATCGCGAGTGAGGAACCGAGACCAGCGGAAGTACGAGATGCAATTGCCGTGCTGCTCCCTCTTCGCCAGGTTGAAACGACACGTACGACGCTTGATCCCCTTGATGAACTCGTTGAGAGCCTTGGGAAGGCCGCTACAGACGAGCACCGAGAACTGATCAAAGCGGCTCGCCTAGGGTCGGAGACGGTTCGCGGGACGCTTCAAAGCTACCTGGAAGACGCGTTAGGGCAAGAGGACAGCGAGGAGGCGCCCCAATGACTCCCCTCCCGCTTCGTCGAGTCCTAGCCACGAACTTCCGGCGACTCAAGGGGAGGTGGGAGATCCCCTTAGACGCCCCGATCGTGCTCATTCACGGAGCCAACGGCAGCGGGAAGACGAGTGTGCTGGCGGCCATCGAACTTGCCTTGACTAGGGAGATCCGGAGTATGCGCCGCCGCGATGCGCGCTACACCGCGCACCTTCCCCACCGCGGCTCGTTGTTCGCAACGATCGAAATCGAAGTCGCTGACGAGGACGGCCAGAGTCGACTCGCTCCTCGGATCACGGTCGGTGGCGATGACATTGAGGGTGATGCCGCGCTGGATCTTGAGCGGGCACAGTTCTACACCGAGCGCTCATACCTTGATCAGGAATCGCTCGGCCAGCTTCTGGACCTGTACCAATACACCGAGGGGAACCAAGAGTCGGCGCTCGCTCGATTCGTGAATGAGCTCCTCGGACTGGACCAACTCGACGCGCTGAGATCTGGTCTGCACGACGCGATGGATATTCGGCGGGTGAGGAACCTCGTAGCCTCTTACCCCGACGCGAAGCGCGAAGCCGCACATGCCGACGACCTACTCAACGAAGCATCCGACCGGCTCTCGGCTGCTAGAACTCAGATTGCTGAACTAGGTAAGCAACTCCAGGAGACCCTAACGGGACTCGGATTCAGGGCCGTTGGACCAGGCTCGGAAACTGATCTTGCGGAGATCGAGTTGCTTCTTGCGAACGAGGACGGGAGTAGAGCGAGGAGGGAGGCCGAGGAACTCGTAACGGTCCTCATCGAACTACGTGGTCGCATCCGAGGCCTTAGCTCGCGGCCAGCGGCGGAGCGACTCAACAACGCGCGAGCAACAATAGCCGCCGCCACCGCGGCGGCCGAGGCGTGGTACTCCTCCCATGAGGCCTCGATCGCGACTCTGCGAAGCGACATGGCTTCGCTGGGTATCGACACTGATAGCGGTCTCGCTGAGTCTTTAGCAGTCGAAGCAAGTGCGCTTGAGCGTCGGCTCGCCGAGCACGAGTCTGCGCGCCTGCGGATGGCGGATGCCACCCAGAATGTGGACAACTTGCGGGATCAACTGGAGGCCGTGAACATCGATATCTCAAGGGTCGAGACGCGCACGGGCTCCTTGGCAACTGCGTTGACTGCGCTGCGAGAACAGATCTCGGGCGACCTCTGCCCTGTCTGCGACAGGGACTTCTCGGAAATCTCCGCCGGTCACTTGCTGGAGCACATCGATAAAAAGATCGACAACCTCGCTATCGAAGGTGCCGAGTTGGAAGGACTGGTCAATAGGCGAACAGAGTTGGGGACACTCCTACTGGCCCGAGAACGGGAAGTGGCCGACCTCGACACCGTGCTGCTTGCCGACGCAGAGTTTGAGGTATTGACGGTAAGACACGAGGCTGTTGCAGCCTTGCGACAACGCCTCGATGAACTTAGTGATGTAATCGCGAGAGGAGTTGAGCTGCGCAGAGATGCTGATGATGCAGCAACAGCGCTCTCAGAGATGGAGGCCGAGGAGCGGGAACAACAGACGGTTGCGGCTGAACTGACTGACCACGCGACGGCCCTCGACGCTCCTGTCCCCGCAGTCGACGAGTCGCCTGAGGAAGTTTGGACGCGCCTCAACGAGGTTGCGACAAGAAGGTCACAGGATCTGAACCGCCGCGACCGTTCCTTGTCAAGCGCTGGAGAATTGGTGAGTCAGTTGCGAGACGAATCTAATCGATCCAAGGAGTTGACTGCGCAGATTGCCGAGATCGCCCGGTCAAAACAGATCTGGGAGCAGCGTGTGAACGAAGTGGATCGCCGGGTAAAGGTTGCTCGCGCCGTCGTTACCGCTGCGTCGGAAACTCGGACCGCCATCGTTCAGCGAGTGTTCACGCAATCGCTGAACGAAGTGTGGAGTGATGTGTTCTCGCGTCTTGCCCCGTCTGAACCGTTTGTGCCTGCCTTCGGGATACCGACAACGACGAGAGCAGCTCTAGCACTGAGCTTGGAGACGATCCACAAGTCTGGCGGCACCGGGGGGACACCGTCGATGATGCTTAGCACAGGCAACTTGAATACCGCGGCGCTGTCGTTGTTTATTGCCCTCCATCTTGCCGTGGAACCACAATTGCCTTGTCTGGTCTTCGATGATCCCGTGCAGTCCATGGACGAGATTCACATCGCACAGTTTGCAGGACTCCTACGGCTTCTGTCCAAGCACCATGACCGCCAAGTAGTTGTCGCAGTACACGAGCGCGAACTCTTCGACTATCTGACGCTTGAACTCAGCCCTGCCTTTGAGGGCGATCAGTTGATCACCGTAGAACTAGGTCTAGATCCAAAGGGGGACCCCTTCCATAGCTCCACGAGACACGTCTGGACTGATGACGAGGCGCTGGCAGTCTGACATCGGGGGAAGAGGTGCCGGTTCCTGAGCGGGGTTGCGTCGAGCCGACGTGGACCGACACCGGCCATCTGCCGGTGGCCGGTTACATACCCTCGACTGGCTGCTGACCTGTGGGTGCCCAATATCGTGTCGTGGCTGGTCAGGCGGCCTGTTTGTATTCGTTGATGAGGCCATCGCAGCGGGTCGTTCGGACGAGTCGAAGGGGCAGCGGGTGGTCAGTCGTGTTGTTGTCGGGGGTGGTGTGTCGGGGAGGTCGTTGGTCTAGCGAGCGGTGGGGCCGGTGCATGTTGTAGTGCGCGATGTAGTCGATCACGAGACGCTGGAGCTGGCGCTGGTTCCAGATGATGGTTCGGTCGAGGAGCTCGCGTCGCAGAGTGCCGATCCAGCGTTCGGCGAACGCGTTCGCGACCGGCGTCCGGATGGGTGTCTTGAGAATCTTGAAGCCCTCGCTGCAGAAGACCTCGTCGAAGTCGTTGATGAACTGGCTGGCGCGGTCTCGCAGAAGTGCTCGGGTGTGGGTGAACCGGTTGGGATGACGCACGAAGAGGTTGCGGGCGGCTTGGGTGGTCCAGGCGCCCGTCGGGTTGGCGGTGATGCCGCCGTAGAGGACTTCGCGGTTGGTGATGTCGATGAAGAACAACAGGTAGCAGCGGCGCAGCAGGGCGGTGTCGACGGTCGCGAAGTCACAGGCAACCGCGGCCTGGGAGCGCAGGAACTGGGTCCAGGTAACGCTCGTGCGCTGTGGGGCGGGGTCGATGCGGTGCTGTTTGAGGATTCTCCACACTGTCGATGCTCCGCTCCGGTGGCCGAGACCGGCGAGCTCGCCGGTGATGCGGCGATAGCCCCAGGTGAGGTTGTTGGTGGCCATGTCGATGATGAGGTGACGCAGCTCCACAGAGGTGCAGGGCCGCCCAGGCGCCCGGCAGGGTTGGGTCCAGTGGCGGGCGATTCGGCGTCGGTGCCAACGCAGCAGGGTCTCTGGCGTGACGAGCCAGCCAGCTCGCCGCCGTCGGGGCAGGGCCGCCGCGATCGCACCCAGCAGGGCCCGGTCCTCATCGGCGAGCGCTGGCCGGTTGTTCTGCCGGCGCAGGACTGCGAGTTGGTGGCGCAACACGATGATCTCGAGGTCCTTCGAGCGTCCCGAGCGCACAGCCAAGCGCGCCAACGACACCAGCAACCGGTACAGAATGCGACACATAGGTTCCCAGGATGCAAGCGCATCATGCCTGGTCAGCGCACACGACCATATTTTGGGCACCCACAAGCCGCTGGCGCTGCCCTACCTTGTCGACGAGGAGCAGACGTTCGTGCTGTCCGCGAACCTGCCCAAGCTCGACCGCGCCGGGCGTTTGTGGGTGGCTTGCGCCAGCCTCGGAGCGGGGATGACCGGCGCCGACGCCGTGCGCTCGGTGCCTGAGGACTTGGTGGAGCTTGGGGGTGGGCGTCTGGCGGTGAGGGTGCGGGGCCGCAACCCGCGTGTGGTGCCGATCCGAGCCGAGTACACGTCGCTAGCACGGGAGGCGGCGCAGGCCGCGGAGGGCGCGAAGTTCGTGCAGGGCGACAACGACAACGCCGCCGCGCTGGTCGCGGCGAAGATCGCGGGGCGGCCGGAGCCTGCTCACAAGGTGACGCATCTGTCGCTGCGGCGGGCGCGCAACACTTGGCTGGTCGCTCACTTGAGGGCGAACACGCCGTGGCTGGCGCTGCGTGTGATCGCGGGGCCGGTGTCGGCGTACAAGCTCAACGCGCTGATGGCGCATGTCGCTGAGGGATTTGATCCCGACGAGGCCGTGCAGTTGGGGCTGGCGGCATGAGACTGCCCAGGTCTCCGCGGGCCACGCGGGCATTGCTGCTGGCTGGCAACTGAGCTGGCCCGACCACGAACTTCTCGGTTCGTCAAGTGTCGAGTCCGAGCTGGCTCTCCCTGATCCTGCGGTCGAGCATGATCGCGCTCTGTTCGCAATAGTCCGCTAGCTCCGCGCAAATGGCAGCTGCACGAAAGTGGAGTTGGGCGGCGAGCCGCTCGTTGGCATGCCGGTACTTCGCGGCGAGTTCGCGTTCGCTGCCGCCTCCGCCCCATGGTGATGTTGCCCCGCCGCCGCGGCCAGTGATTACTGCGTCGATGAGCCCGCCGTCGAGGTCCTTGCTTGCGATCTTCTCGATCAGCTCGCAGACCGCAGCGGCCGGCCAGTTCCCATCGGAGTCCGGTGGTGTTTTGGCGAGGGCCGCGCCGACCGCGTAGTCGCCCCTGGTGGAGATGTCGTCGTCGAGGTGTCGGCGTGCTCGGGTGACCCAGTCTCGAAGCTGTTGTGGGTCGACGTTGCCAGCGCTGTCGAGTCCCGGTGATCGCGGCAGTCGGCGCAGGAGCCCGCTAGCCGCGGACTGGCGGTAGCGGCTTCTCGCTGTGTCCGGCTCGTTGGCGCTGTCGGATGGCTCGCTGGCGGCGTAGGCAGCCTGCACAATGTGCGCGAAGAACTCGGGGCTGTCTACTAGAGCCCGGTGCAGGTTAGGGGTCTGAGCCGAGCGGCGAAGATCCGGCAGGTACTCCCATTCGATCTGCGCGACACGGTGCGCGCCGAGCGCGTCCACATGCTGATCGAGCACCTTCATCAGGATGCCGAGCCTGTCCTTGTTGAGTTCGGCGCCCCCGATGCCAGCGCTCCTCTGGTCGGCGAGTTCATCCAAGACATCGGCGACAGCTTGCGCGTACTCCGGGTCGCCGCGGAGGCGATGGGCGAAGCCTTCGAGCACCGCGGCCGCTGTGTCGACCCGTCCCGCTGTGATGAGCCGGCGGGCGGCCTCCACCGCCAAATGGTCATGGTGGCCAAGGTCCCATCGAGTGAACCGTTGCCAGTATTCGGCGACCAGTTCTGCCTCCGAGGCATCCACCCTGGCCCAGACCGCTTCGGGATCCCAGGACGTTCTCAGCAACTCCACCCTGGCCGTAGAACCAGGGTCGTGGCTGGCAATCAACGCGTCGAAGAGCTCCCAGCCGCCCACCTCGAATCGCGCTCCGAAGTATCCCCTTGCGACGGCGGCGGCCGGATCGGAGCCGGCGAGGTGCCCCATGACCGGCGCGTCGAGATCTTCCGGTGCCGCATGCGCCAGCGCTTCCCCGACAAGCCCGGGAGCTTCCACCGAAGCAGCGAAGGTCATCACGGCGTCGAGGCCGCCGGACGTGAGAATCTCCCGCACAGCTTCGACGCGCCTCGCGGCCACGGCCGCGTCTCGGGTGTCTCGGTCCTCGGTCCTGCCCGGCACTCCCACTGGGGAGAGCACCGAGATGTCGAACAGCCATCCGTGCAACTCCACGAACGACTCGGGACGCAAAGGCCCCATGAGCGACTCGAACGGCTCTAGCTCGCTGGCGGGTAGCGCCCATTTGGTGTCGCTGAACTCGTGGTGGAGTGCGGTCATCTCTCGCATCGCTGGCCAGATCGCTTTGCGGGTTGGTTCGTCGGCGCTGCGGGCGACATCACCGAGAGCGTCGATGAGTTCGGTGCGCGTGTTGGGCCCCATGTCTCCGCACCGGTCGACGAGCTGGGCCCAGCCGCCCTCGATGCTGGCAGCATCGGCAATCAGAGCCGTGCCGGCCCTCTCCTCGACTTCGAAGCACTCGGCGTTGGTGACGGGCACGCGCAGGTCCTTCCAATCGCGATAACGCGGTGCGGCACCAGATGATGTGGTGTCGAGGGCGTGCGGCAGCATCGACAACATCACCTGCCAAGCGAGCCCGGGATGCGTTCGGCGCAGCATGTCAAGCACCGTGAATCGCGTGTCGGCTGACGCTGAGGTGTTTGGCATCCACGGGCACATGATGCCGATAAGCACACTCGTCGGGCTGCGACCGAACCCGTCTCCGGCGCCAATCTCCTGGAGCCTCGCCAGCATCGCGGCCGCCTCGCCCAGATTCTCCGGCGCCCACGACAGGACCTCCAGCGTGTCGAGCAGATGACGTGACGGCACCGCCCGTGGGTATCCGAACGCGTCCACGAATGAGTCCTTCTGTTGACGCGACACCATCGCAGACGCCAGCGGTGCGCCGTCAGCCAGGCTCACTCGAATCGCCGCCAGCACGTGGCGCGGCGCCGCCTCCGCCAATAGGGGCAGACAGGGCGCGACCGTGGCCCACCTCTGTAGAGACGCATCGTTGTTGGCCAGCTCCAACAGTCTGCGCACCGCTCCCTCAACGAGAAAGCGCACGTGTGCGGGCACCTGATCGCCAGCCGTGGCCAACGCGGCGAGCGAGGTGGCGAGGCCCTGCTTGAGCCGAGCGGAGTATCGAGGCCCGACCCCTTCCCTCGCGGCGCTTAGGTGAGTCATCATGTCGAGCCCGAACAGTGGGTCGGGCTCGGCCAGCACCTCAACCGCTACCTCGGCCAGTTGCTCGAGTTCCTCATCCTTGAGGCTCCTGCCTGCAATGAGCCACGCCTCAGGGCTAGACACCGCCTGCCACACCGCCTCGAACCGCAGCATGGGCGGATCATCCCCGCCGAAGGCCTCCAACCGTTCCTGCACATCCGCGTAGGGGCTACCCACAAGGCGCTCCACGATCTCGACATCACCGGGCGTTGTGCCGTCCCAGCTGTTCAACAGCAGACAGCGGCGCAGCAGCCCGTCAATGTCCGCGGCCCAGCCCGGCAGGTGCAGCTCACGCTTGACAGCGAGCTCACGTCGCAACGCCAACAAGCTGCGTCGGCCCAAGTACCCCAGATCCCATGACTTCTCGTGGTCGATGCCGTGTGCCCGGAGCCGCTCGGACACTTCGCGGGCATCCACCGGACCAACAACAACGTCGGCTCTCTGGCTGCCCGGAACCGGCACGACCACACACTGCGGCGGCACAGGAGCCAACCGGTCAGCGATGTCGACCGATGCGACCACCAAGATTGACGTGGCTGCGGCTGTTCGCCGCCCAGCAGGAGCCAGCAGCCGACGTGCCGTGTCCAGGCTCTCCACATACAGCGGCTCAGGCCCATCGAAGGCATCAACCAACGCCGCCGCGATAAACGCCACGATCGCCTCATGGGCTGCCTCCGAAGTCACCGTCACAGTTCCGCCCACGCGACAGAGCCGTCTCAGCTCGTCGACGGCCTCGTCGCGGCCCGCCAACACCACACCAGCATCCACGCGCCCCCTCGTGGAGTCCAACCACCGACGCCACCAGCTGGCGAGGGGCTCGATTCCCTCGACCGGCTTGTCCATCATCTCGCGCAGCCACGCCGTCGTTTGGGGCGCATGAGCCAGCCACGCCACGAGATGATCGACGTTCAAAGCGCACACCTCCCGGAAGTCCCCCGAAGCGGTCTTGGTTGTCTCGAACTCGCGAGCTTTGGTCCACGGACGGCAGATCACCTGCACATAGACCATTTCCTTGCGGTCCAGTTCCGGGACCTTGTCGCAGCGGTTGTCGTAGTCGGACGCGGACTTGCGCTTCGTGTTCTTCTCCACGGAGACCTCCCAGCCCGACGGGCCCGTGGGCACATAGCCGTGGGAGCCGTGGCACTCCACCAGCCCATCCCAGTCGCCCGACAACACACCCCGCCCGGACGGGAAGTGACTCTTCGTCCCCCCAGGTGCCGTCTCCTTGATCAGCTCGTCAACCAGTGCCGGCAGGACCCGGTCCGCCCCCTCCGTGTCCGCCCACGCCAACAAGTCATCGCGGGTGAGCCTCATCCACGCCGGGGTCACCACCCCCGCGGCCAGATCCAGGGGCTCAATACTCGACATCCCGCTTGCTGGCCGCCCGGAACCATCAACCGCGTGTGCTCCCGATCGCTCCTTACGGTTCACACGAGTTGCGCCTGCGCTGTCCACCGGCGGCGAGTCCTCGGGGGCAAACAGTGTGTGTAACGACAGCTTCAACGCTCCCGCGAGCGCCACCAGCGACGACACAGTCGGGTTGCCTCGTCCCTGCTCGATCTTGGAGACATACGCAACCGACAGTCCCGACGCTTCGGCCACCTGGGCTAGCGTCATACCCAAGTCCGCTCGACGAGCCCGGATCTGGGCCACCATAGACCGATGTTGCATAGATTTCTCCCTTCAGAACATACTATACAACACACTCACCCACGGACCAACCAGGATCAACAGAGTTGTCCAGGCCGCTCGCACCGTCGGACTCGGCAATGCGCCCGATCCAGACCTCAGAACAGAGCTCTGACCTGGGTGTTTGCGCAAGAAAATGGAACCCCCCACCCTCCGAAAATGGAACCTCTCAGCACCCCCCGATAAACGCCGAGGTCAGGGCAGGTCGTGAACAGGCAACCCGGACAGCCCCCTTCGCGGGACACGCACTGACGGCCTTGTCGTGGTGGCCGTCGACGGGTCCAGCCCACGGATCGGAGGCTGAGATGCCACGCTCGGAACCGTAGCGATGAACGAAAACCGGGACTCCGACACCCCGGCCGCGCGAACCGGCAACACTGCGGCTGACAAGCCGTCTCGGCACGCTGCCCCTCGACTCGTCCGAACAACCCGCTGCGATGGCCTCATCAACGAATACAAATATGCCGCCTGACCTGCCACGACACCATTTCGGGCACCCACAGGCCGGCGAGCTCCTCGGTGAGCAGTGCGCTCATCGCTTCGGCCGGTTCCCAGCGTTGTGCTTTGGCGGTGGCCAACAGGTCCGGTGCTGCGGCGCGCATGTGAGGTAGGCGCAGGGCGCGGAGCAAGTCGACGACCTCGTTGATCGGCGCTGGGTTCATCGGTCGCCTCCGAGGCGGCCCCAAGCGGCGGTGCCGGGCTGAAGCGAGTGCACGTCATCGGCGCGCCGGGGTTGTCCGGGCGGATCAGCAGCCAGGATCGAGGCCAGGTCGCCGTCTGCGAAGCGGCCGAACATCGCGGCGTGGCCGAGCGCCCAGTCGAGCCGCTCGGTGCCGTGCAGTCGGGCAAGGGTGACGGCTTGGGCCATCTTGACCTTCATGCGGGTCGTGCCCGCGGCGGCTGCTTCAACGAGCCAGGTGCGGGCGCCGTTTCCGATGGCGAGGAACTCGGTCTCGGCCGCGCTCGTCGGCTTCGGACGCCGCGCGAGTGGCCCAGCCGGGCGTGGCGGGTAGTGGGCGTCGTCGATCATCGGATGCCCGGGTGTCGAACGCTGGTGGCGGGCGACCTCGATTGGGCCTGACGGTGCGCAGTGGGTGACGACGACCTGATCACCGTCGACACGCACCCACACCGTCTCATCGGCGAGGGTGTGCGGGACCGAGTAGGTCACGGCGCCGAAGCTGATCGTGGAGCTCCAAGAGACTTTCCGGGTCTCCCCGAGCGCCGCCGTGTATGGGCGTTCGGGCAGCGCGTGCAGCCGGTGCCGTTCCTCGGTGAGCATCTCGACCGGTGGCCGCCGGGTCACTCGATGGACCCGGGCGTTCACCTCAGCGGTGAACGCCTCGCAGGCCTCGACCAGCTCGGCCCAGCTGGTGTAGTCGTCGCGCAGGTTCGCGTCGGTTGGCACCAAGTCGGCCTTGGCGACCCGCACCGTCGCCTCGCTGCCGCCCTTGGATTCGGGGTCCGCCGGCACACACGTCGCCACCGTGATCCCGTAGTGGCCGCCGACCGCGACGATCTCCGGATGGCGCACGGCGATCCCGGCGACGTGGTCGATCGTGACCGTGCGCTCGTTGTCGGTGAGCCAATACGTCGCAGCGCCGCCAAAGGCTCGCATCGCCCGATCCACACAGGCGATCACCGTGGGCAGGGTGCGGTCCCAGGTCGCGATCACCACCCGGAACCTCGACCACGCCAGCCACGCACAAAACAGATTCGTCCGCCGCCCGGCGATGACCGGGCCCGCGCCCCAGTCCCACTGCGCCCACATGCCCGGCTCGGGGATCCACGGCCGATACACCCGCCGCCTACCCGTCGCGAAGCTCTTCTTGGCCTCCGCCACCGCTCGGCGCACCGTGCGGTCCGAACCCTCGAACCCCAACGCCTTCAGCTTGGCGTGGCAACGATCAGCGCGGATCTTGCCACAGGAGCGCTCCACCCACTCCTCGATCTTCGCCATCCACGGATCGATGATCCGTTTCCGCCGCACCGGGCCCACACCCGGTAGCCGACCCTCGTCGCGCTCAGCCACATACGCGGCGACGGTGTGATGCGAACAACCGGCCAACTCGCCGGCATCCCGCAACGACCCAGTCAGGTCGAACGCTTCCAACATGTTCATGATTTCCTCGCGAGACTTCACTTGCTCCTCCTGCTCGATGGTCACGGTTGTCGTGACCGGCCATTCGAGTAGGAGGAGCACCCCGCCGCGGTGGACCCCGACGGGAAATGGACTTCAACGCGGGCAGTTCTGTTGGCCGCCGCTGGGCAGAACCGTTGGCCGCCAGCGGGCAACTACATGGCCGCCACCGGGCAGGATCTCATGGCCGCCGACAGGAGGTGATCGAGCACATGGCCAAGCGCACAGTGAACAAGTCAGCGACCACGGGACGGTTCGTCTCGAACCGCCAGGTCGCCCGCAGTCCCAAGACGACCTACAAGCAGACGGTCCCCAGTCGAAGCAAGAAGTAGCGAGTCGGGGACCTGATCACACGAAGACTGTCCGTCGAGGACCGCACTCGCCATCTCCAGCCGATTCCGGGTTCGCGAGGCCCTGATGTCACAGCCCTGTGCCATCGTCTTGGGCCTCGATACCGGCCACATGTCAACGACGTTCCGAATCGCTTACCTCCGACGCCACCGGAATCGAGACAGCCGATCCAACATTCGGATCCGGCACTCCGGCCTCGGCGCAACGCCAGGCCGCTCGGGGATCGCCCCCCGCGCACTTGTCGGCTACTACTTTGAAAGGACCCGAACCATGGCCTACACAACCATCGACCTCTTTGCAGGAGCGGGCGGACTCACTCTGGGTTTCTGGCTGGCTCGCGACAGCACCGGGGCTGAGCGCTTTGACCCGATCTTCGCGGTGGAGCACGACCAGGCAGCCGCCGCCACCCACAAAGCCAACTTCGGCGTCCACGTCCATGACGGAGACATCGAGTTCATGGACCCCGCCGCGTATCCCGACGCGGACGTCATCATCGGAGGGCCTCCGTGTCAGGGATTCTCTCCGCTGGGGCGCGACCGCGACCGCGATTCTCGCGCCGCTCTCAACGGACTGTGGGAGCACTTCCTTGCCGCGGTGTTGCATGTGCGGCCTCGGGCATTCGTGATCGAGAACGTCCCTCAGTTCCAGCGCTCCGCCCAGTTCAACGAGCTGTTGCACCGCATGGCCACCGACCCGTTCCTGGCACAGTTCGGGTACGCCTACGGCGTGTTGAACGCCGCCGACTACGGAGTGCCCCAGGCCCGGAGACGTGGAATCTTGATGGCGGCCCACGACAGGGCCGTACCGTGGCCCCCGCCGCGAACGCACGGCGAGGCCCCCATGTTCGAGCAGCCGTACCGCACGGTCCGCGACGTGATCTCCGACCTGCCAGCCGAGCCGACGACCGATCAGCCCATCACGAGGCCCGACGGCTCGCAGGACCTCCACATCCGTCGTAACCCGCGGGCCATGTCTCTGCAGCGTTACCGGGCGATCCCGCCAGGCGGGAACCGCTTCGACTTGCAACGCAACCGGCCCGACATCACACCGCCCTGCTGGCTCAACAAACCGACCGGCACCACCGACGTCATGGGCCGCATGTGGTGGGACCGTCCCGCGCCGACCATCCGCACTGAATTCTTCAAGCCCGAAAAGGGCCGCTACCTACACCCCGAGCACCACAGGCCAATCACTCACCGAGAAGCCGCCCGGCTCCAGAGCTTCCCGGACACGTTCATCTTCGAGGGAACCAAGATCGACATCGCCCGCCAGATCGGGAACGCCGTACCGCCGGCGCTCGCCCGCGAGATCGCCCTGCACCTCGCCCTCATCCTCGACTAGCGGCGAGACTCCGCCTCGAGTCGATGCTTCAACTGGGGCTTTGTGTCACTTCGGTGGCGGGGTGACCTGTGATTCCGGTCCCCGTCTGATCGACCGCTGGTCCAGTCCTCGATAAAGCTTCCGGTCGGGGCCAGGACTCGGCGGGTCTGTGGCATGCGCAAGCCGCCACCACTCGTTGCCCAACCAGATCCTGGGTTCAGGCCCTGCCGCGGCGCGAACAACCCGGCAGGACACGAACTCGCCCTTCAGCGGGACGGGTAAGCGCAGACATTGCGCGATGTGCGGATCAGCTTCCTGATGCCCCAGCACCAAGTACCCCTTACCGCCGAGGTGCTTCGGTAGCCGGGCATCGCGTGCCCGCTTCATGGCGTCGTCTTGCTGCGCAACCGTGAGGAGGGTCGATCGCGTGATGAGCACTCCCGGAACCTCGCGGAATAGCGCGTTGACCCGTTGTTGACCGGAGTTGGGTGACAAGATCTTCTCGCGGTCCCTTGCGCTGAGCCGCCGGAGCAAGTTTGGAGGCAGGTCTTTCTGAAGTCCGCCCCAGAGCCATCGGATGCGCTCGATCCCCCGGTCGCTCAGTCGTCGCTTGTTGTCCCGGTTGTATTGCCGGCCAGAGCCGTCGGCCTTGAACCTCAGGAGGTCATCGCGGATCTGAACGACGCCCGCGGCCCATTGGGACTCATCATCGTTCATCCAAAGCAGCAATGCGAGGTGATTGTCAGTCCCCGACTGGTCGCCATGCTCGGCGCACAGGTACATCTCCATCGGAATCTCCCAGCCGCCGAAGTCCTTGGAGAACTTGCAGTCGACCTCGCGCCCGCCGATGTTCCAGTCCAGCTCGGCTCCATCGGGGAGTTCGAACTCGTTTGTGAAGTTGACCTCGATCGCGGTGCCTAGATAAGTCCTCTCCGTCTTCTTCAGGTGCTGGTAGCACCATCGGCCCGTTCGCTGACCGTCAAGTAGCTCGTCCAGGGAATCTCGGAGCACCCAAGCGAAACGCTCGCGGGCGCTTGGCTTGCCTTCGAACCATCGGGCAAGATCCTCAACTTGGGATTCTGCATCGGTGGTGGTCTGGCTATCAGGAGGGCGCCTGCCGGAGGACATCCGTTTGCCCGGATCGTCAGTGATCCTGACGATCGCCTTCCGGTTGCGGTACTTCCGTAGGCGTGCCCCGTCATGCTCCGCTGAGTCGAGTTCGCACACGTCGCGGGTCTAACACTGCGCATGACGGGCCCGCAACTGGCAGCGTCCCGCCGAGTGGTGGAAATTCGAGGTAGGCGACAGGGTCCACCACTAGGGGGGATTCCTTGCCGCCATCCCGCGCCGTCAGGTCGGACCGCGCCTTCGACTGAAGTACGCCTGGCGCGCTGGCTCGGCGATTGACGCGAACTCGTTTCCCTGGTCGCCAGTCCCGGGTGCGGCCACAGTCGAACCATCAAGCATTCCGAGATCGCCAGCGAGGGTTGCGGCTGCCTCGGTGACTGCAGGGAAGTTGCGTCGGCTGGCCATGACCTGCTTGAGTTCCGCTTCCACTATTGCCGGAATCCCCATGCCGGCGGCCCATTCGGCTCGCATCAGTCGAGCGGCCATCTTTTGTTCGACAGCGATGTCGGGCGTGGAGAGGATCGCTTCGATGTCCTCGTTGGCCTCTTCGAGTCGCTCAAGCGCCCAAAGCGATTTGGCTCGACGAATCAACGCTATGTAGCGCCGGTTGTAGGACGTTTCGCGCAGCTGGAGCACGGCGGTGCGATCCACTATTGCACCGAGGTGATCGTCTTCGTCCACGCGCAGGTCGGCGCGATTGTTCAGACAACACGCTCGTGACTCGTCGCTGGCGTCAGGAGAGGAGATGACCGCGGCGAAGTCCGCCTCCGCCCGAGCGTGATCGCCGAGGCCCAGTTCGACGACCCCCCGGTTCGTGTAGCTTTGCCATCTGACCTCACTCCAAGCAGGGGCAGTCTCGATCAGCTTCGTGTACAGCTCGTGGGCCGTCTCTCGTGCACCACCAGCGAGCCAGAGGTTCGCAATGGCAAAACCAGCTGCCGCGAGGGCCCTCTCCCGTCGGTCATCGGGGGGGTGAGCGTGGAGCAGGTCCAGGACGTGGGCTACTCGTGGAGATCGCGGATCGCGCAGATGTGGGATCACGGACCAGGCCATCTCGAACCACGTTTCCGGATTCCCTTCGCAGTCCACGTTCAGGAGTGCCAGGAGCTGCTTGTGGAATGGGTGGTCACGCGCTGCCCGGTCGACGAAAGCTGCGTAGCGCGTCGGGCTGTACGTCCACGCGACGTCGAGTGCAGCCTTACAGGCGCTGGCTCGGGCCCCCGCCGACCCGAGTTCGTCGAGGATCCACATCTCGCCGAGGATGTCGGGGACCATGCCACCGAGGGCGCGGTCGATGTCCGCTGGTGGCAGGTCAGACAACGCCGGAAGTGCGAAGGGCGCTGCTTCGCCAGCCTTTAGGGTCAGATAGCCCTGTGCGTCGATGCCTCCGAGGGCGGTCGTCGCCAGCTCAAGCACTGTGGACGCGAGCGGCTTGTCAGCCGCGTTCTGTGCGTTGCGACGTGAGACCAGGCCTCGAAGCACCGTGTCCCTCGATCCGCCGCCCAGCTGAGGATCCAAGAACTCGAGTGCCGCGACGAGGCTGAACAGAGGCCGTCCTGCTGGATCGAGTTCGAACGCCCGATCAACAAGATCCTCGATGAGCGTTGAATTTGGGGGATCACCGGGCCCAGACACAACTTCGGCGATCAATAGGCGAGTCGCATCGCGCGAAAGCCCTCCGAGCTCAAGCGGCTCGGCGTAGCGCGCAGACATGATTCTGAGCGAGTCGTGGTACCTGTGCTGGCACGTGGCCGCTTCGTACCACTTCGCAAGGACTGTTCGCTCGAGCACGAGGACCCTCACCCGGTCCCAGTCAGCCGTAGACCGATCGGCCAGGCTGATCAGGAGTCTCCCCAGCCAGTCAGCGCGAGCCGCTGCGTAGTCAACGACCAGCAGCGTCGGCCGATCCGGAACGAACTCAAGCAGCGCCTCTTTGTCGGTGTCGCGGACGAAGCCGACATTCCAATCCTCGGGGACACCAAGGCAGCTCTCCAGCGCGAGTCTGCTCTTGCCAACTCCCGCCTCTCCAACGATCGCCCACCAATAGAACATCGCTTCGCTGTGCAAGAAGGCCGAGAGCGCCAGCTGCTCTTCGGTACGGCCGGCAAGCGTCGCTGACCTCGACGCGAAGGAGAGGCCATAGTGGCTGCCGAGAGCAGGCACGGAGAGTTCGACATGCGGGCGCGCCCCAAGCGCACCGGCCAACGCAGCCGTCAGAGCGCCGATATCGACTGTCTCGCTCCGGAGACCGTCCAAGGCAGCGCTCTCTGCGGCCCGCTTCCACCCGTGAAGTAGTTCCGGGCTGAAGTCTCGTGGACGAATGCGGTCGATCAGCTTGTGGCATGGGGGGCACAGGAGGATGAGGTTGTCGAACCGGTTCCGGTCTTCCTGCGCGAGATCCTCGGGCCAGTATCTCCACCCGGCGTCGACGGTGGGACCGCGAGGCGGGAACTCATCTCGGATGTGAGCAATCTCGAAGTCCGCCACTTGATCGCTCCCTCGCGTCACGACGAGAGGCCGCCGGCACTCAGGCCGATAGCAGACCCTCGTGCCGCTAGCGAGCATCACGGCAGCGCGCTCGCCGGCAGCTATCGACTTCTTCGACACGTCGCAAATTCCACCGTTTCAAGATAGTTGCGGACATCGACGAGACCGTGCGGACGCTGATTGAGCCTCACCGGGTATCGCGCAGGCTCAGGTGTGTCCTGGCGCTTCAATGTGCTGGTTCAGGCGTGGGGGTGTTCGCTCATGTCGATCGTTTGGATCCATTGTGGGACTCGGTCGATGCAGCAGTTGTCGGTGAGGGCGGCGATGACGGTGCGGGCACCTGGGGGTCGGGTGTGTGGCCAGGGGGTCCAGCCGTCGGTGATGACGACGATGGCGTCGGGTTTGGTGTTGGCGGCGGTTGTGATGCCGGTGGCCATGTCGGTTCCGCCTGCGCCTTTGAGGGTGATCTGGTTGGTGTGGTGTATGTGCTGGTCGGTGTGGACGCCGGTGTCCACTGAGAGGACCCTGACGCTGTCGCCGGGCACGACGCTGGCGATGATGGCGCTGATCTCTGTGAGGGCCTGGTCGAGTTCGTGCTGTGACATGGATCCGGATGTGTCTACGACCACTGCGATGGATGGGACGGGTCGGGTCATGGCGGGGCGCAGCACGGGGTCGTGGGGTTGTTGGCGCCGTGAGGGGCGCTGCCAGGTGTAGTCGGCGCTGCCAGTTTTGTGGTGCAGGCTTTGGCGCAGGGCCGTGGCCAGCGCCTGGCGCCAGTTGATTCTTGGGCGCAGCGTTTGGTGGGCCCAGCGTGCGAGGCCTTGTGGGACGCTGCCGGCGCCGTGGTGTTTTTGGTGGTCTGTGACTGCTGCCGCGACGCTTCGCTTGAGCAGCGTGCGGTCGAAGTCGCTGAGTGTCGCGGTGTCGTGGTCGAGTTCGTGGTGGGCGTGGTGGCCGTCGCAGCCCGAGCCGCACCTGGTGCGTTCCTTGACGGAAGCGGCGTTGTCGAGGAGGTGGCGGTAGTACTGCTCGGCGGTGAGGTAGTCGTCCATGTCGAGGGTCGCGGGCAGGATCCAGTCGTCTTCGATCAGGCCGTCTTCGTCGAGGTCGTCGTTGATCTCGCAGTCCGCGGCCGCGTTCCATGCTGGGGCTGTGGCGATGTTGACACCGGTGTTGCGGGCTCTTTGGGCGTGGTTGCGTAGAGCGTGGTTGAGGACATGTATCAGATCCGCGGCGGCCTGCTCGACGGTGAGCGATTCCAGCAGGTCGGAGTTGGCGTAGATGCGCCACTGCTCGTCGATGCCGATCCGCGCGGCGGCGTTGGTGGCGATGACTTGGCATGAGAACAGGGCTTTGCAGTAGTAGGGGCGGTTGGCGGCGATCCAGAGCCGCGCCGCGTGCAGGCGCCGCTGCGCCTCGCCGCTGAGCTGCGTTGGCCGCGGTGGCGCGGTCAGGTCTGTGTCCTCGCTGCTGAGCTGCGCTGGCCGCGGTGGCGCGGTCAGGTCTGTGTCGTCGGGGGTGGTGCGCGGCGGGTCTTCGCGGTGGGAGGGTTCCGAGCGTTGGCTGTGTGTGTCGTGGGGGTTGTGGCCGCGGCCGACTCCGCCGGGGGTGCGATGGCGGCGTGGTGAGTGGCGGGAGGGAACCTCCCCCTCCCGCTCTCTTAGAACCGTACGTGACAGTCTCCCGTCATACGGCTCCCACAGTTCGGCGTGGGGTTGAAGCGAGGAGGTGCCAGTGAGCGAAGAGTTGTGGCTCGCGCTGACGGGCAGCGTCAAGCCATCTCCATGCTTTGGTGGGTTGGCCTCGCAATCGTTTGAACTTCTGCATCGCCCATCGAACAAGATGTTCGTCGATGCGCGCTGCGATGGCATACAACTCGGAGCGGTAGAAGGCCCCGTAGTAGTTGAACCAGCCTCGGATCCGGGCGTTGATGGCCCGGGCGAGTCCGGCAAGGTCCGTTGCACTGCGACGGTTGAGGTGCCAGTCCCTGATCTGTTCGCCGATCGCCTTCTTCGCCTTGGGGCTCATGGCTGGTGAGAAGCTCACGAAGAAGCCTCGTCGGCCACGGGCCAGGCGACCCCGGAAGGTGTAGCCGAGAAAGTCGAAGCTGGTGTGCTCCGCCTCATCACGGCGGTTCGTGTCTTTGCAGTACACGATCTTCGTCTTGTCGGGATGCAGCTCAAGGCCCAGGGACCCGAGCCGCGCAGCGAGGCCGGCCCACAGTTGTCGGGCCTGTTGCTCGGTGTCGCAGTGGACGACCACATCATCCGCGTAACGCTCGAACGGACAGCCGGGGTGTTCCCGGTCCATCCACTTGTCGAACGCATAGTGCATGAAGAGGTTCGCGAGCAGCGGCGAGATCGGAGATCCCTGTGGGGTTCCCCTCTCTCGCGGCGCGTCGGTTCCGTCTCGCATCGTCATGGGGGCTTTGAGCCACCGTTCGATGTAGAGCAGCACCCACCGCTCGTCGGTGTGGTGAGCGACCGCCTTCATGAGCAGATCATGACCAACGCTGTCAAAGAAGGCCCCGACATCGAGATCGAGCACCCAGTCCTTGTTCCAACAACGCTTGCGAGCCACGGCCAACGCGCCGTGGGCGCTTCGCCCAGGCCGGTATCCGTAGCTGTCGGGATGGAAGATCGGCTCAAGCTCCTCTTCCAGCAGCATCGCTGCCGCGGTCTGAGCCACCCGGTCTGCCACATTCGCCACACCGAGAACCCTGACCCCGGCCCCATGATCCTTCGGTATCTCAACCGCTCGCACCGGCCCCGGGAAATAGCTCCCCGAAGACATCCGATTCCACAGCTTGTAGAGGTTGTCCACCTCGTCGGCCGCGAAATCGTCGATGCTCACAGCGTCCACGCCCGGCGCTCCACTGTTCGCTCGGACCTTCTCCCACGCCTCGAAAACGAGACGCTTCCGAATTTCAAACGACTTCAACTTCTTCTGCTTCGGTCGATCTGTCGGCTCCTCCCCCGAAGGGTTGGCCTCCAAACGACCGTGAACTGCCCGGCCCCTTCGCTCCGGCCCCATTACAGGGCCCTCACCGCTACTACGGGCCGGTCCGCCCCTGTGCCCCGCATCGGTACTCTCGCACTCGCAGTGTCCGCTGCTTGTGGTTCTCCCTCTCGCGGCCAAAAACCCTGGCCGTCACTATCGGGGCGACAGGTTCTCCTGTTCCATGCCAGCGCCTGCGACGAGCTCACGCCACCTATACACCGAGCACCGCCGGGGCCACATACAGGCAGCTCCCCGACTGAGGGCCCACCGCAGCGAGCCTTTGTCCCGAGACCACCCACAGATCCCAGTTTCGATGCCATCGTTGTTTCGTTTCGATGCGTCAGCAGTGGTTCACACATGTTCGTCTTCTCATCGCACACCCGCCCCGCTACAGCGAGACGTCACCCGCAGCGCTCACCACCCCGGCTCTTGACCGACGCAGCCTGCGGTGGTTTGGAATCTCCGCCTGCACGGCGACCCCGGAGGACCTACCCCCATCACTGGCACAGCACGGATCGTGCCGACGATCTTCTACATCATCATCACTTCCCTTCAGGACACACGTGGGTGCCACAAACTCGGCTGTGGTCGTTGACCTGCCGCGATGCGGGCCGATGTTGAGTCCTCGTGAACCGAATCTCGTACCGATTCCTGGTCCCAGGATGGAGCGCGAAACCCCTGGTCAGCGCCCACGACCGAATTATGGGCACCCACAGGCGCTCACAGCAGAGATCAAGGGACTTGACGCAGAGCTGCTCGCACTGTGCGAGCGGGCCAACCCGGCGCTGCTGGGCACCTGCGGCGTCGGCGCCGAGGTCGCCTCAGCGCTGCTGGTCGCCGCCGGGGACAACCCCCAGCGGATGCGCAGCGAAGCGTCGTTCGCCGCGCTCTGCGGGGCCAGCCCCATCGAGGCGTCATCAGGGCCCAGGGTCCGCCACCGGCTCAACCGCGGCGGCAACCGCCAAGCCAACAACGCGCTGTGGCGCATCGCCATCGTGCGGCTGCGTGTCGATGAGCGCAGCATCGACTACGCCGCGCGCCGCCGAGCCGAGGGCAAGACCCGACGCGAGATCATCCGCTGCCTCAAGCGCCACATCGCACGCGAGATATACCGGCTGCTCACCGACCCGCCCCAGGTCCCACACGGCGAGAGCCTGCGCCTCCAGCGCACCCGACGCGGGCTCACCATCGACGCCGCAGCCCAAGCCCTCCACACGCACACCACCCGCATCTCAGCACTCGAACGGGGCCTCTACCACAACCGCGACCTCGCCGAACGCTACCAACAACACCTCACCCAACTCGCGAGTTGACAAACATAGGAGCATCACAGTTTTCGGCACCCACAGCCCCCGGCCAAGGAGTGTTCGTAGGTCTCATGTCGGGAACATCAAAGGTTCGTAGGTGGCGCATCATGGCACGCCTTGGCACGCCTTGGCACGGGCTGGCACGGGCTGATTGAGTGTGTAGCGCGAGTGGTACCTGAAACATAGCCGCTCAACATTGCCGGAGGTCAGAGGCCCTATCTGCCTCCGGGGTGCGCGGATAGGCGGTGAGCGCCTCGCGGTGAGGCGTTGTGTTTCCCGCTCTTGTTCGCTGCGCTCACGGGCCGCTAGGGCCACGGCCTCGCTCGAAGCCCGGGGATTGCAGCCGTGGGTCGCGGCCTATCCGCTCGGCCTCAGCGTGTTTCCCGCTCTTGTTCGCCGCGCTCACGGGCCGCTCGGGCCACGGCCTCGCTCGAAGCCCGTGGATTGCAGCCGTGGATCGCGGCCTATCCGCTCGGCCTCTCAGCACTCACCAGCATCACTAGGATAGAGGCGTGCAACTTGAGGGCGCGGTAGCGGTCGTCACCGGCGCCGCCAGCGGCATCGGGCGCTCCCTGGCCAGGGCGCTAGCTCTCGACGCCGGCTCGGTCGTGGTGGTGGCTGACATCGACGGATCTGGTGCAGAGGCCGTCGCCGCCGAGATCGCAGCCGAGGCAGGACCAGACAGGACGCCCGGGTTCGCAGCATGCATCGACGTCACCGACGAAGCCTCGGTGGTCGCCCTGATCGAGCAGGTTGAGGCGAGCCTGGGCCCGATCGAGCTGTGGTGCGGCAACGCAGGCATCTCTCGTCTGGGCGGGGTGGAACAACCCGACGAGGAATGGAATCACGTATGGGACGTGAACGTGATGGCCCATGTAATCGCGAGCCGCCACCTCGTACCGAGATGGGTGGAGCGGGGGTCGGGCCACCTGCTCGTGACCGCCTCCGCCGCGGGGCTGCTGACCAATTTCGGGACCGCTTCCTACGCCGTGACCAAGCACGCAGCCGTAGGCCTGGCCGAATGGATCGCCATCACGCACGGTGACGACGGGGTGAGGGTGTCATGCCTGTGCCCCCAGGGCGTGCGCACGCCCATGACCCAGAACGAAGGCGCGGTGGCCGTGGACCAGGTGAAGGCGCTGGGCCTCATCGAGCCCACCGAAGTGGCCGCCGTGACCCTCCAGGCCCTACGTGAGGACCGGTTCCTGATACTGCCGCACCCCGAGGTGGCGGTCTACGAGCAGCGCCGGGCCGGTGACCGGGAGCGCTGGCTGGCCGGCATGCGGAGGATGCAGAGGGGCCTTCTGAACTCGTGACCGGCTAATTGGCGGCCGGGGCCAGGGCCCTCACCACGTCGAAGGCATCGACGCCCTCCGCCGGCAGCACGATAGGCGCCGGGCAGGTCACGCCATTGGCCATGAAGCGCCGGATGTGCCGGCGGCACTCGTCAACAGAACCGTGCACCAGCAGCTCGTCCACCACCCGCTCGGGGATCTTGTCGAGCGAGCCCCTCCTGTCGCCCGCGTCCCACTGCGCCCAGTGCTCGCCGAGCACGTCCGTGCGTCCGAGCCAGGTGTGGAAGGCTCGATAGACCGGAACATTGATGTAGGCCGCGAGCAGCCGACGGCCGGCGGTGATGGCCGCCTGGCGGTCCATGGTGGGCAGCACGAAGATCCGGGCCACGACCTCGGCTGTCGGGCTTTCATCTCTGACGATGCCGCAGACGCGTACTACGTCGGATGCCGACAGCCAGTTGATGATGGCGCCGTCGCCCTCGCGGGCCGCGAGCCGCAGCATGCCCTCCCGCAGAGCGGCCACCATGATCGGCACGGGCTCCTCGACGCTCACACCGAGCTTGAAGCCCCGAACCGAGAAGGTGTCGTATTCCTCGGTCACCTTCTCCCCGCTCAGTGCCGCTCGCAGGAAGCGGATCGTGTCTCGCACCCTCTGATAGGGCCGGTCGAAGGAGACCGCGTTCCACCTGTCCACGATGACGTCCGACGATGTGCCGATGCCGAGAACGAAACGGCCCGGCGCGGCCGAGGCCAGCGACGCGGCCGACTGGGCCATCAGTGCCGGACCGCGCGTGTAGGCGGGGAGGATCGCGGTGCCCAGCCGCAATGTGGGCGCCCAGACCGACGCGAGGGCGAGGGTGGTGAGGCCGTCGAAGCCGTTGGCCTCCGACGACCAGACGTCGGTGTAGCCCAAGTCGGCGAGCTCCTCGAAGTGCTGGCGCTGGGCGTGCAGGGGACCCGCGAAGGGCACTGTGATTCCGTGTCGCTGGGAGAGGTTCTGAGTCACTCGGACAGGATGTCACACCCCCCGGCCATCATGTGTACATGACCGATCAACTGGTTCTCATAGACGTCGTTCCCCCCGGCCGGCCCGACTCGCAGAAGGACTGGCAACTGGACGCCACCACCTGCGACATCGGCAGGCGCGGCGTGGCCCGGGCCCGCAAAGCCCTGCAGGCCGCCCGCACACCTGCCCGCACCGCTACCGTCGGTGGCAGCGACCTCCCCGCCGCAGCCTGATGCCTGGCGCGAGCGCCCATCGCCCGGCCGAGCACCGGCCGTCGGCCACCGGTCATCTGCAAAGCAGCGGCCCCATGGGGCCTCGCGCAGGAGAGCAAGCGTCATGATGTCTCCATCACCCCAATCACTGGCTCCCAACACTCCTCGACGCCAGCGGGCACCACGGCTGCGGGCACCACGCCAGCGGGCACCACGGCTGCGGGCACCACGCCAACGGGCACCACACCAGCGGGCACCACGGCTGCGGGCACCACGCCAACGGGCACCACACCAGCGGGCACCACGGCTGCGGGCACCACGGCTGCGGGCACCACGGCTGCGGGCACCACGGCTGCGGGCACTGGCGAGGCCGCCGCTCGGCGGGCTGGTCGCCTCGCTTGGCTGCACTGGCGGTGGCAATCGGCGGCGCAGCCGATCGCTGGCGTCGTGGCAGGCAGCAAGCGCCCTCGTGTTGGTGCTTGTGAGCTCATGCAGCACCCGGACCCGCGACACTGCCGACTTGGCCGGCGATAGGGCCGCGACAGGGGCCTCGGAACGCGCCGGTGTCGTCGTTAGCGCACGCGATCCACCGGCAGAGTCCACGGCCGGCGGCGACGCAGCCGTTCCCCAGAACGGCGAGAACGACTGGGCTCCCAACGCCACCGTTGAGCGTGTCGTCGACGGCGACACCATCAGCGTGATGATCGGAGACCGTCTTGAGACGGTGCGTCTCATCGGCATCGACACTCCCGAGTCGGTGGCGCCCACCCGGCCAGTGCAATGCTTCGGCAGGGAGGCAGCGCTGCATCTCGAGGAAATGCTCCCGGCCGGGACCGAGATAACGCTGGCGCGCGACGTGGAAGCCCGAGACGTCTACGACCGCCTCCTGGGGTATGTGGTGCGATCCCGTGACGGCCTCTTCGTGAACCTGGAGCTCGTCGCAGCCGGCTACGCCGCGGTGTTGAACTACCCGCCCAACGACTACTACGCCGACGTCCTGGCCCGCGCGGAGGCGGATGCCATAGCCGTCGGTCGCGGCCTGTGGGGCGCGTGCGGCGGCCCCGACGTTCCGCTGGGCTGAGACTCCCGGCCGACCGGCACGGGCGTCGAAGTGAGATGCGGTCCGGGAGTCAGATACCGTCAAGGCCGTGCAATCGCTGGTGGAGCGCCTCGGGCACCCGCCTGACGCAAGGCTCGTGATCGTCAGCGCGGACCGCATCGGCACAACTCACTCGTCCACCGCCGGGGGCTATCGGGCGCTGCGGGAGGGCGCCGCCACGACCGGCACGATAGTGATGCCCGGCGCGTGGGCACGCCACGCGGCCGAGCTCTACCGGGGCGAGGACCTCGGCGTCCACCTCACGCTCAACTCCGAGCTCGACTGCTTCCGGTGGGGGCCGATCACCAACGCCCCGAGCCTTCTCGACGGCGACGGCGGATTCCCCCGGACGCTGCAGGACCTATGGGACCACGCGGACATCGACGAGGTCCGGCGCGAGTGTCGCGCCCAACTCGAGCGGGCCGTGCTGTGGGGGTTCGACGTGACCCACCTCTCCACCCACATGGCCGCCCTACAGCAACGCCCAGAGTTCTTCGACGTGCTCTTGGACCTCGCCGTGGCCTTCGACCTCCCGGTGCGGCTCGAGGGCCCTGAGGCCGAGGCCAACGCCGGATTCCCGTTCCGGTCGCTGGCGGAGTCCGCGGGCATAGTGTTTCCAGACCACTTCCGGCTCGTGCGGGGCAACGCTCGGCCCCACGTGCTCGAACAACTGTCCGACCTCGCCCCCGGTGTCACCGAGCTGTCGCTGTGCCCCGCTCTCGACGAGCCGGAGATCCACGCCATCGACCCCTCGGCGGCGGGTCGGGTCGACGACCTCGCGCTGGCCGTGTCCAGCGAGATGGCTGGACTGCTCCAGCAATCCGGTGCTGTCGCGGTCGGCTACCGCGCACTGCGCAGCGCCCAGAGGCGGGCCCGGCACCGGATCTGACATCTGGCAACCGCAGCCGCCAGCTCAGCGCAGGGCGGCGAGAGCCTCCCGAAGCGCAGACGATCGCAGCAGCGGTCGCCAGCCGTCGAACAACAGCACCTGATCTCCCTCGAGCTTCATCCGGCCCGACATGTAGGCCGCCTCCAGAGACAACCCGCCCTGCCAGGCCTGCACGAAGTCCGGATACGACCACCCGACCACCAAGTCGGGCTGCGGATGGCGCCCCGCCGACACGATCACGCGGCCGGCCGCGACCACAGTGTGAAACGCTGCCGCGCCACGAGGCGAGCCGCTCACGGTGACCTGTGCCACCCCGTCGGCCGCACCGGAGGCATCGACGGTCTCCAGCGCGGAGGCGACCTGCTCCAGCCACCCCTCGTTCAGAGGCTCCGGAGCCACGTCAGCCGAGATCGCCATTCGGCTCCAGCCGGAGCCCCTCGAACAGATCGCGCTCAGGCAGCGTCGCCGGGCGCGGGCCGCGGGCCAGCACGTAGTCATCGTAGGGATGGATGGATCGCTCAACTTCGGCCGGCAGCCCGAACCAGAAGGTCGATTCCGGGTCGATCTGGGTGGCGTGGGCCAGCAAACCCTCGATGCGCGCGTCAATGAACCCACCGACGGGAACCTGGGTGGTGATCTGGTCGTCGGTGGAGGGTCGCTTGAACCACCAGTCGCTGTAGGGCGACTCCAAGCCGAGATCCTGGAACGCCCGATGTCGCTCCTCGATGCGCTTGCGAGACCACAGGGTGTAGTAGAGCTTGGCCGGCGCCCACGGCTCGCCGAGGTCAGGACGGTACTGGGGGTCGCCGGCGCGCTCGAAGGCGGGCACCGAAGAGTCGTGGACCCGTACATGGTCCGGGTGCATGTAGCCGCCCTGATCCTCGGGATAGGTCACCATCACGTGGGGCCGGTGCCGCCGGATCACCGCCACCAGCCGGGCCACCGCCTCCTCCAAGTCGGCCTTGGCGAAGCAGTCGGGGTGGGCGTTGGCCTCCGAACCCTCCATGCCCGAGTCTCGAAAGCCGAGCATCACCACCTTGTCGTAGCCGATCACCTTCGCGGCCCGGGCCAGCTCCTCAGCCCGCACCTCGGCCAGCTTCTCGGACATGGAGGGATCGTCGAGCGCCGGGTTGAGGATCTCGCCCTCCTCTCCCCCCGTGCAGCACACAAGCACCGTGTGCACGCCCTCGGCGTGGTAGCGGGCCACGGTGGGCGCGCCTTTGGACGCCTCGTCGTCGGGATGGGCGTGAACGGTCAGAAGGCAGAGTCCGTCGGCCGCAGTTGCCATGACCGGTGAAGCTAGCGCTGTCGGGCGCGCTAGCGCGCCGCCGTCGATCCCAGGGGCTCGAGGACCATGGCCGCATCGTCGTCCCGGTGCGTGAGCAGCCAGCCGCAGATCTCGGCCAGGCGCTCGCGCCCCTCGTCGGGGCCGCTGGCGATCAGAGCGTCACCGGTCTCGAGCCTGACAATCCCGCCCGGCCGGTACCGGTACTGGCCCCCCCGGCGAACGGCCAGCACCGTGAATCCGGGCTCGATGTTCAGCCTGAGGTCGCCCAGCGTCCGGCCTTCGGCCTCGGAGCCCTCCGCCACGGGAATGTGCACGACCACGTCCTCGCTGTCGCCGAGCGCGACGGCGAGGATCGGGTGGATCTGCTCCTGGCGCTCGATGATCCACACCATCTGCTGGGCCTGGTCGCCCAGGTCCTCCGCTGCTTGGGACAAGTGCAGCAGGCCCCGCAGTCCCGACTGGTCGACATGCTCCCTGGCCGCGCGCAGCACCCACTCCTCCAGGCGGTCCTTCATCTCGTCGAGACGGTCCTCGAGGTGGCGCACCTCGGCGGCCAGGCTCTCGTCTCGCAGCACCAGCGCCGAGTAGGCCAGGCCCACCGCCACCTCCGACAGATCCTTCATCTCCACCAGCGCGTTCGCGGCCCGGCGAAGGTCAGAGGCGCGTGGGCCGACAGGCTCTTCGGGCGGGGACCACTCAGGCGACCCCGCCAGAGCGCGCAATGCGACGATTCCGTCGGGTGATCCCCTAAGGAACAGCACGTCGTCGGGCACGAGCACGGTTTCGCCGCCCACATCTGTGATCCACTCCCGCCCGCGGCGCACGGCCATCACCCGCATGCCCATCTTGGCCGGCATCTCGTGGTCGGCCAGGTGCCGGTGGGCGAGCAGCGAACCGTCGGACACGAGCACACGGTGAGACACCTCCTCAGCCGCGCTCAGCTCGGCCACGAGCTCCGCCGGTATGCCGACCCGGTGGGTGACGATGCGGGCGATGTCGACCGCGTCGTTGGCGATGCGCTCGATGGCGGAGATCACCTGGAGCACCGACGACATGCCGTCGGCGTCGCGGGGGTGGCGAACCGCGAGAATGCACACCGCCCTCATGTCCTGCACGAGATGGCTCATGCGCTCCTCGAGCGAGCTCACCTCGTCAGCCATGTCGGGATCACCGAAGTACAGCGCCGCGTAGGCGAGGTCCACCATCAGCTCGGAGGTGTCCTTGGCCTCCGCCAGCATCTCCCGCAGATTGCGAGGTCTGTCTTCCATCAGGTCTCTCCTGGGATCATCGTAGGTAACGCGGTGCCCCTCATGCCACGCCCACCAAGACGACGGCGAGGATCAGGGTGAAGGCACCGACCAGATCCAGCGACGAGGTGACCATGGGGATCCCGTAGGTGTCGGGGTCCACCCCGAATCGCACCGCCGCGAGCGTCCCGTAATAGGCGACCACCACCACCAGCACCGTGGCCAGCAGGCCACCGAGCACGGCCACGGCCACCAGCTCCGCCAGCGCAGGGCCGGCGTGGCCCGTCAGGCCGCCCGCTGTTGAGGCCACCAGGCCGAGCAGCGCGAACACTGGGATGGCCAGCGCGAACGTGGTGGCGAGGTCGACCCGCGCCGCCCCCGACGGCAACGCCGCGGGCCGGGCGAGTCCGAGGTGCAGCTTGGTGGACAGCCGGCTCGACAGCACACCTCCAAGCGCCCCGGCGGTGCTCAGGAATCCCGGGAGCAACACGAGCAGGACGGGGAACTCGAGGAAGTCATCGATGCGCTTCTCCACCGTGACACCGGCCACCAAGTCGAGCAGCCCGGCCCCGACCAGGACCGGGATCGACTCGCGCATGATGGCCCGCACCACCGCCAGCCTGCTCCGCAGACCCCACACCATCGAGGCAGCCGCCATCACCGCCAGCGTCCAAGCGACTGACGGCGTGAGGACGTCCACCCCGGCTAGCTCGGCCGCCACCACCAGCGAGGGCAGGGTCACCACGTCACCTGCGACCGTCACCATGGGAGCCACGACGTTGTCGAGATCCCAGCCGAAACGGACCGCGCCGGCTGTGGTCGCCAGCGTGATGGCCAGGACCACGAACGCCGCGAGCAGGCACCCCAGCGCCGATATGACCACGAAGTCTGCCAGGCTCATAGTCGGCGAGACGTTGAAGGCAAGCGCCGCGCCCTTCGCCATCACCGCCAACGCCACGCCGAGCACGAGGCTCAGACCCACCGACGCGAGCGCGTTCTGCATCATCACCGAGTCCCGGCCGCCAGACAGCCGGAATGTGCCGGCATGGATGGCTGTACCGAGCCGGCTGCCCAGCGCGCCGAAGATGTTGCCCTTCACCGCGATCGCGGCCGGAACCAGAAGCAGCAGGCCCGGCAGCTCCTCAAGGGTGTCGGTGATGGCCGCGAGGATCAGTCCTGCCACCAGACTGGCGACGGCCGCCATCACGAGAACGCCGAAAGCGCTGCGGACCGCGAGCAGGTCGCGTGCCCAGTGCGCTGCGGCCCGCCTGAGCGCGATTCGGGTGCGGCCGCCTGCAGGCATGGGCGAAAGTGTGCTCCGTCGAGCGCAGCTTCGGTGCGATGTTGCGCGTGGTATCGCCTTGCCTGGCTACCGTTCAGGGCGTGACAGTGATCGCGCTTGTCAACCAGAAGGGCGGGGTAGGCAAGACGACCACTGCCCTCGGGCTGGCGTCAGCTGCGTGGGCCAGGCGGCTCCCGAGCCTTGTCATCGACCTGGATCCCCAGGGCAACGCCACCACGGGACTGGGCGTGTGGGCGCCTGCCGCCACCGTGGACGAGGCTCTGGAGTCCGACCGGCCCGGGATCGTCGAGGACCTGGCCGTGCCGTCGGGATGGCCCGACGACAAGGGCCTGCCGCCCCGGATCGTGCCATCCACCCCGGCACTGGCCGGACGCGAGCGCCAGCTGCTCTCGGACCCTGTCGGAGCCCAAGACCGCCTCCGGGTCGCGCTGACGGGAAATCAGAGCCTGGTCCTGATCGACTGCCCCCCGTCGCTCGGCCTCCTGACGATCAACGCGCTGTTTGCGGCCGACGCTGCCCTGGTCGTGACTGAGCCGAGCGCCTGGGCCTCCGACGGGGTCAGCGAGATTCTCCGGACCATCGATCGAGTCGCCTCCAGGAAGCCGTCTGGACTCTCAGTGTCGGGTGTGGCCGTGAACCGTCTGGCCCGCACCCGCGACTCGCGCTACTGGCACGAGCAGCTCATCGCCAATCACGGCGGTCTGGTCCTTCCGCCCGTGCGCCTGCGGGCGGCGGTGGCGGAGGCCGCGGCCCGTTCACTCCCGATACACGCTCTTCCGCCCCGCCGTGGCGCGGCCGAGGCGTGCGCCGAATTCGACCAGATCTACGACCGTGTGATCGATACAGAACGCCCGGAGGACCGCAATGGCATATGACCCGCAGCGCGACCGGCCCCGTCACCGACCCGATCCACACCAAGCATCAGTCGTCGATTCGCTCCTCGACGGAGAGATAGACCCGCCGCCGCAACCGATCCGAGAGCCGGCTGCGGCTCCCGGTTCGGGCTCGACGCCCGAACCGGCGAGCGGCTGGAGCGACCGGCTGCTGTATTCCGCGGGAATCTCCACCCTGCTGGGCGCGGCGACCGCCCTGGTGGGGCTGTGTTGGCTGTGGAGGCGCCTGAGGCGGTGAAACCGGCGAGCGGCCCGGCCGGGCCCGTGCTCGCCGGAGATTCCCGACCCACCCGGCAGCGTCCTCGCCTGGTGGGGTCAGCCCGCGAGTTTCGTCAGGTACTCGTCTTTGGCGGCTCGCTGCTGTGCTCGCCGGAGATTCTCAGCCTGACCCTCCGGGCAGTTCTCGGCGTATGCGCAGTAGCCGCAGAGCGGACCCGGCCGGGCCGCGAAGTCATCGGCGTCGCAGGCGTCTGCGATGGCGCCCCAAGTCGACTCCAATCGGCCGATGGCATCGCTGATCTCCACGGTCGTCACGGCCGTCGCCACGACTCTCTGGCCCAGATACAGCAGCTGCGCCCTTACCGGCTGCTCGCCAGTCTCCTCGGCTATGGCCGCCGCGTAGAGCAGCACCTGCCGCAGCCGCTCGGGCGCGTGGCGGGCCGCGGGTGCCCGGCCCGACTTGTAGTCGCTGACCACGAGGCCCTCGGGCTCCCTCTCTAGGCGGTCGACCACTCCCCTGAACGGCACCTGTCCCAACGTCACGGACACGTGCTCCTCGGTGGCCTCCACCTCGACGCTGGCCGGGTCCTCCAAGTGCCACAGACCCTCGATCGCGCTCCAGGCGCGCCAGCGGAACCCCCGCGCCTCGTCGTCGCCCAACTCCAGGTCCCGGAAGTCCTCGCCAGCGACCAGCTCGGGCCACACCGCCCTAGCGATGCGCTTGGCCTCGTCCTTGCTCCGCCGAGAAGGCACCTTCTGCATCAGGAGCTCCAGCACGCGGTGGGCAAACGTCCCCACCAGGGCCTCGACTCCCGGCGGCTCGGGAAGGCGCTCCACGTAGCGGAACCGCCACCGCCGGGGACACTGCTCGAAGGTGGACGCGCCGGACGGCGACAGTCTCTGCGGCGGTACGGGGGCGCCGCCGCCACCCACTGCCCCGGTGCCACCCGGGTCGAGGATGTCGCTCGGATCGAATGCGAGCTTCATTCTGCAGTTCTAGCTCACGGGTGTGACACCAGCCCGGATGCCTGGCCAGTTTGGAGGCCAGGCCATGCCACCGCCTCAGATGTCGAGGGTCGCCTCGTCCACCAGCGACGAGTTCTCGATCAGGTAGTCGCGGCGCTGTGCCACGTCGTTGCCCATCAAGACATCGAACATCTCGGCCGCGGCGTCAGCCTGCTGCGCGTCGGCCATCGTTAGGCGGCGCAGGGTCCGCGTAGCCGGATCCAGCGCGCAGTGCCGCAGCTCGTCGGTGTTCATCTCCCCGAGACCCTTGAAGCGCTGCCACTTGACGCTCTCGCGCTTTCGGTTGCCCCGGCAGAGTTCCTCGGTGATCCGGTCACGTTCGTCGTCGGAATAGGCGCGGTGCGTGCGGTCGCCGACCTTGGCGCTGTACAGCGGCGGTTGGGCCGAGAACACGCGGCCCTGCGCCAGCATCTCCGTCATGTACTTGTGGATCAGCGTCAGGAGCAAACAGCGGATGTGGCTGCCGTCCACATCGGCGTCGCAGAGGATGACGATCCGGCCGTAGCGAGCCGAGCCTGCGTCGAAATCCCTGCCCACACCCGCTCCCATGGCAGTGAAGATGGCCTGGGCCTCGGCGTTGTCCATGACCTGCTTGGGACTGGCCTTGGCCGCGTTCACGATCTTGCCCCTCAGCGGCAGGATCGCCATGAATTTCGAGTCGCGGCCTCGCTTGGCCGGGCCGGCAGCCGAGTCGCCCTCCACGAGCACCAACTCGGCCTCCGGACCGTGGACCCGGCAGTCGGCCAGCTTGTCGGGGAGGTTCGTCGAACCAAAGCTTGCAGCCTTGCGTCTCGTGTCGAGCATCTGTTTGGACGCGACCCGGTTCACGACCGCCGCCGCGAGCTTGTCGCTTAACGCCTTTACCTGCGACCGGGGACCGCCGCCGGGCTCGAACCACTCCTTGAGCTGCTCGTAGACGACCCGGGCCACGATGCCCTCCACTGCGGGTGTGCCCAGCTCCTGTTTGGTCTGGCCCCTGAACTGCGGCTCGCTGAAGGTCACCTTCACCGCGGCCACCAGCCCCTCCTGGACATCGTCCTTGGTGGCGTTGGTCTTGCCGTTCTTGTCCTGGCGGGCGAGGCGGGCCAGCTTGCGGTTGTCCTTGAGCAGAATGCTGTTGACCACCCGGGTGAGCGCCCGGTCGAAGCCAGTCAGGTGGGTGCCACCAGCGGCGGTGGGAATAGTGTTGACGAACGAAGCGACATCGGTGCCGTAGCTGGACACCCATCGCATGGCTATGTCGACCCTGCATTCCCGCTCGACCTCGGTGACCTTGCCCTCGATCGGCACCTTCTCGGTGAAGGGCTCGATCCCGTTCAGGGTGATCACGCCGGTAACCGGATCGCCCGACGATCGGTCCTTGACGAGGTCCGAGAGTCCGCCCCGGCTCACGAAATCGAACGGCTCGCCGTCGGCGTCGGGGCGGCTGTCCTGCAGCGTCATCCTCAGGCCGGGCACAAGGAAGCAGGTCTGGCGCAATCGCCTTCGAACCTCGTCGGCATCGATGCGGGCGTCGGGATGGAAGAGCTCCATGTCGGGAAGGAACTTCACCCTTGTGCCTGTGGCCTTGGAGCGCTTCCGGGTAGCGCGCAGCTCGCTTCCCTCTATGAAGCGTCCGCTCTTGAAGAGGCCGGGCTTCTGGTTCTTGAAGCTCAGCTCATACAGGATCCCGCCGCGCTGCACTTGCACGTCGAGTTGGGTGGAGAGGGCGTTGACCACGGCTGCACCCACGCCGTGGAGCCCGCCTGAAGCCTTGTAGACGCCCTCGCTGAACTTCCCGCCCGCGTGCAGTTCGGAGAGCACCACCTCCAGTGCGGAGACGTCGCGCTTGGAGTGGGTGTCGACGGGAATGCCGCGACCGTCGTCGACAACCTCGACGTAATCCTTGCGATGCAGCGTCACGTCCACCCTGGTGGCGAAGCCGGCGGCAGCCTCGTCGACCGCGTTGTCGACGATCTCCCAGACCAGGTGCATGAGTCCGTCGGAGCCGTTGCCGCCGACGTACATGGCCGGCCGCTTGCGCACCGCTTCCAGGCCTTCAAGCGTCTCGATGGAGTCGGCGTCGTAGGAGCCGTTGGACGCTGGTTCAGCGGCAGCCGCGTTCTGCCTGATCTCATCGTTGGCTGCCTCAGCGTCAAGGGCCTGGTTCTTGTAGTGATCGTCGCTTGAACCGAGCGGCAGCTCAGCGTCCTGCGGCGGAGCGGCGCGAGCCCTAGAGGAAGCCACGGCCGTCACCACCTCCCCGGAGCTATTGCGTGGACGCGCCGCTCGACTCTGGTCGCGGCGCGGTAGCGGGGTGTGGGCCGCTCCCGCAGCGGCACGGGGACGGGGTCGATTCGGCGGGGATTGTCGTCACGACCCATCAGCGCCATCATGCCCGCATCCGCGCCGACCGTTGCGAAGGTGACAGTCTCGCCCGCTGCGAGCTTGACAGCGAGCACACCCTGGCTCCCCCGCCCCTGCGTGGGCAGTTCGGCGCAGCAGGTGGACTTGACTCCGGCCGAAGAGGTGGCCTGGATCAGCACGGCGTCGCCCAGCACGGCCCCGGCGCCGACCGCGGCCGCCTCGTCCACCAGCTTGATGCCGGCCACACCCGAGGCTCCCGGCCGGTGGATCCGCACCGAGGATGACGGCATGCGCAGTGCCCTGCCGTCGTCAGCCGCGATCACGATGTCGACCTCCTCAGGCGCCATGAATGCGCCGACCACTCGATCACCCGGCGCCAGAGCGACCAACTGCGAACCTGTATGCACCCGCAGCACGTCATCGGCCGCGAGCCTCCTCACGACGCCGCGGGATGTGACGAGCACAAGCCTGTCGTCGGAGGCAGAGACGAGGGACACGACCCGATCCTTGGATCCGAGTCCGAAGGCTGCGACCGCATCGGACCCACGAACACGGTTCTTGGCTTCTGCTACCTCGCCGCCGAGCAGGGTGAATGCCCGACCCTCAGCGGTGACTGCCGAGATCGGCGAGGCCGTGGAGGCAGCGACGCGGGAAGCGATCAGGTCATGGCGTCCGGGCACGGCCCGGCGGGCACCGCTCAGCGGCATCCTTCCCAGGTTGCCGCTTGTAGACAGGGTCACCACGCAGGGCACGTCACGCCCAGCCGGAGCGCCCGGGGCTACGGGCTGCGCCACGCCGACAACCGCGTCATCGCCGGCGGCGAGTTCGCGGTCGGCGGCCTCCGCGTCGATGATCCGTGCCCGCCTGGGACGACCGTGGTCCTCGACGATGCGGCGAAGCTCCCGGCGCACGATGTTTCGCCTTCTGCGATCGCTGGCGAGGATCGCGAGGTAGTCGTCGATGTCGGATCGCAGGCCGGCTTCCTCCTCCTCCAGCTTGCGGCGCTCAAGCGCGGTGAGTCGGCGCAGCGCCATGTCGAGTATGTGGGACGACTGGACATCGGTGAGCCCGAAACGGGCCTTCAACGCCGAGTGGGCCTCGGCGACGTTGGTGCACCGGCGAATCAAGGCCACGACCTCTTCGATGTTGTCGAGGGCGACGAGGAGCCCGATCACGATCTCCAGTCGCTTCTGGGCTCGGCGCAGGCGGTGACGCGTGCGCCGCACGATCACTTCGAGACGGTGAATGACGTAGTGCTCGCAAAGCTCCCGGAGCCCGACGGTGGTGGGGACGCCGTTGACGAGCACCACGTTGTTGACGCTGAAGGTCTCCTCCAGAGGCGTGAGCCGGTAGAGCTCGGCTAGCACAGCCGAGGGCTCCGCGTCCGGCTTGAGGTCGATCTGTAGGCGCAGCCCCTCCATGCCGGTCAGGTCAGCAACACCGGCCACTCCGGGCAGGCGGCTCGCGTTGGCCAGCTCGGAGATCTTGGACAAGACGCGCTCGGGCCCCACAAGATGCGGCAACTCGGTGACAATGATGGCCCTGCGACGCCGCGTCACCTGCTCGACACCGGTTCGGGCCCGCACCCTGACAGAGCCGCGACCCGTTTCGTAGGCCCGTCGCAGGCCGTCGTCGGCCAACACGGTCCCGCCGCCCGGGAAGTCGGGCCCCGGCACGACTTCCATGAGCTCGTCCATGCTGGGCCGGGGGCTTCTGCGTGGCCTGCCGGCCCTGCGACTGGTCGGCCCAGGACTGGGAGCCCCTCCCTCGCCGCCCGCTTCCGGCCGGGGCTGCTTGCTCATCACCAGCTCGATGGCGGCGCCGACCTCGGCCAGATTGTGCGGCAGCATGTTGGTGGCCATGCCCACGGCGATCCCCGTCGTGCCGTTGACCAGCAGGTTGGGCAGTGCCGCCGCCATCACGACCGGCTCGGTGTCCTCGCCGTCGTAGGTGGGCCGGAAGTCGACGGTGTCCTCGTCGAGCTCGCCGACCATGTCCATTGCCGCCGCGCTCAGGCGGCACTCGGTGTAACGGGCCGCAGCGGGTGGGTCGTCGAGGCTGCCGAAATTGCCCTGCGGGTCCACCAGCGTCACCATGCGGCTGAAGTCCTGGCCCATGCGCACGAGGGTGTCGTAGATGGCGGCGTCGCCGTGGGGGTGGTAGCGGCCCATCGTGTCGCCCACTACACGGGCCGCCTTGCGGTACGGGGTGCCGGAGCGCAGGCCCATCTGCAGCATCGACCACAGGACCCGGCGCTGCACCGGCTTGAGGCCGTCCCGCACGTCGGGGATGGCGCGGGAGGTGATGACCGACAGCGCGTAGGCGAGGAACGAGTCGCTCATCTCCTGGGCCACGGAAATCTCTTCCACATGGCGGGCCGGGACGGGATCGAGGGTTGCGGTCGTCAGTTGCTGTTGTGGTGACACGGTCGTCTCCGGATTGTTCTTCTCGAGCCTTTTCGTGCTCCGCGTACCGCCGCGGACGTCGCCCGACGGGGATTCAGGTGCGGCTCACCTATGGGATCGAAGGTAGCGGCTGAAGCTTGGGGGTTCGGTGACCCCACGGTCCTCCCCCGAGGCGGAAGTGCGGCTAAAGGTGGGCGGAGCGACGATGGTCGCCTCCAGTCGCGACGAGCCATCCACGCCCTCCCCGCCAGCACCCGCGGCCGCCACCGCTCACCGTTGCCCAGCGGCCGGTGGATCACGGCCTGCGAAGCCAGCACCGACTTCAGTCTTGCTGATCCCCAGCGCGTCGCCTCGGGTGTGGTCGCCGCGTCCACTGAACCCGTCAGCCAGCCCGGCCGCACTTGGATCCCGTCCCTCACGTCCACCGGGATCGGAGCCGCGGGGAGCCGTGGACCAAGTGATGATCCCGTGGGCGTCGAACTGCCGCACGACACGCCGATTGGTCCTGTGCACCCACAGGTGACAGCCGCAACACAAAGCGACCAGATTCTCGATGTCCGTCAAACCCCCATCGGCACAGAATTCATCGGCGTGGTGAATATCGCAGCGATGCATAGGGGCCCGGCACAGCACACAGCCGCGGTCCCGCAGCGCAACCGCCACGTACTGGTCGATGTTGGCCAGCCGCTCCATGCGACCCAGCCACAGCGGCCGGCCGTCGCCGCCGAAGAGCGCGCCCACCAGGCGATCATCGGGCGAGATGCTGTCAAGCACCGACGGCGGTACCGGGCCGACTCCGATGATCTCGCATGATCCATCCGTGTCGGTGCCGTCAACGACACCTGCGGTCACGGCGATGATCCTCCCCGTCGGCAGGCGACGCGACCCCCTCGGGCCGTCGTCGGCCGGGAGCGGCTCGTGAGTCAGCGCGTTCCGGCCCGTGCACAACTCGAAGATTGCATCCATCGAGCGCTGCCCGTTGTTGCGAACCGCATCGGGAGTGCCGTCACGGCCGCCGTCCCTGCGCCACAGGTAGTCCTTGCGCTCATCCACCGCCTGCTCCAGCAGACCGAAGCTCATGGGGTCCATCTCGCCATGGAGTACGCCCATGCCGTCGCTGCCGACGAACAGGTCGGCCTTGCGGCTGTTGCGCTGACCCTTGAGTAGATCGCCGCCCGCCGACGGGTCATGACGCTGCGCGAACCTCCTGGCCACTCGGTTGAATGACCCAGCGTCCCGGGCGGCGGCCTGGTACAGCAACTCCTCGGAGCCGTCCACCACCGCCGCTCCGCACTGCCTGGCCGCAGCCCCGAGAGCGAACACGCTCTCGAGCGTCAAGTCCCCCGCCTCCAGCATCCGACCGACGTTGGGCATCTCCTCGACCTGGCGAGCCGCCTCGGTCACTCGCTTGGCCGCCCGACCCGACAGCTTCGCCCCCGCCACCAGCGCCTCACGCGCCGAGCCTGCCCTCAGCGCTTCCAACCCGCTCGCAGTCCGCAGGGTGAGAGCATCGGCCAGGGCTATGACCTGCCCAACTCCGGCCGCGACCCCGCGCAACCCCTCCTCGTCCAACCCCTCCAACGAAACCGCCCGCAAGGCCTCGCAGACGGCCTCCAGTCGATCCCGCGCCGAAGATCCGTGGGGAACCTTCCAGCCGCTCAGGCGGACAGTTTCGCGAGTCGCCAACACTCCGCCGCCGACGTCGCCGCCGACGTTGAGAACATCTGTTCGCTCCATGCCGACCACACTACCGAGCCCATGTGACAACACAACCTGAAAATTCACAATATTGCTGATGAATTGTGCAATCTGTCCTGCTGGGATCGCCGTCGGCGCGCCGAACCCAGTCGCCGATCACCGCTGCTTCTCACCTACCCGCGCTGCTCTTACGAGTTCGCCCAACGATGTCCGACCCTTGGCTCCGTCGACAGGAGCTCCCCTCGCCCCCACGAGAACCCAACGGCGGCGCGCCCCGTATCGTGGGGCCATGGACCTGCAGACCCTGAGCGACCGGGCCGAGATCACCGACCTGCTGACCCGCTACGCCAGAGCTGTCGACCGGCAGGACTGGGATCTGTTCCGCAGCGTCTTCACCCCCGACGCCCGCATCGACTACACCCAAGTCGGCGGGATCGCCGGAGACGTCGAGGAAGTGGCCGGCTTCTTGTCGAGAGTGATGCCGATGTTCGAGGCCATCCAGCACCTCATCTCCAACATCGACACCACCATCGACGGCGACGAGGCCACGGTCGTGGCCATGGTCTACAACCCGCTCAAGCTGCCCGACAGCCCGGTGTGGGCCACCGGCGGGTGGTACCACCACGAGTTGGTGCGCACCCCCGACGGCTGGCGGAGCCGGTCACTGGTGGAGGAGGCAAGCTGGTTCCACGGCATCCCCGAGCCCGACAAGCCGGCCGACGATGGCTCGGCCGGCCAGGGCTGAGACGCAAAGCGCGCCCCGGACCCCCTGACGATCGCGAGACCCATGCCCGGCCCGATGGACGGAGTGCGCATCGTGGAGATGTGCGTGGCTGTGACCGGCCCCCTGGCCGTGGGCCTGCTGGTCGACCAGGGAGCGGACGCGATCAAAGTGGAGGAGCCCGGCTTCGGCGACCAGGGCCGCTACGTGGGTGTCGTCTCCGGCGGCATCTCGGCCCTGTTCCAGATGTGCAACCGGGGCAAGAGATCAGTGGCCGTGGACTGCACCGACCCCCGCGGCCGCGAGATCGTGCTCAATCTGTGCGCCGAGGCCGACGTGTTCGTGCAGAACATGCGGCCGGGCGTGGTCGAGCGGCTGGGAGTCGGCTACGGCGAGGTCTCGGCCCGCAACCCCGACATCGTCTACCTCTCGCTGTCGGGGTTCGGCCCCGACGGGCCCTACGCGCACCGGCGTGTGTACGACTCGGTGATCCAGGCCCAGTCCGGGCTCGTCGGCAACCAAACCGGCATCAATGACGACAGTCCTCGCTTCCTGCGCCAGGCCGCGGCCGACAAGGTCACCGCGTACACGGCCGCGCAGGCCATCACCGCCGCCCTCTTCGCCCGAGAGCGAGGCGCGGGGGGCCAGCACATGCAGCTCGCGATGCTGGACGCCGCGGTGGGATTCCTGTTCGCGGACGCGGCGGCCCACGAAGTCGCCCTCGACAACGACCAGCCCCACCTGTCCCAGTCGTTCTCGGCGCATCAGCGAGCCATCGCCCTCGCCGACGCACACGCAGTGGTGGCGGCCGTGACCGACTCGGAGTTCCACGGCATGGCCAAGGCCTTCGGCGTGGACTCGTCGGACCACCGCCTGGCGACCATGGCCGACCGCCAGCGCAACCGGCCCCAGACCAGCGCCGTGTTCCGTGCCGTGCACGCGGCTGCGGCGGCCATGCCTCTGGCCGAGGCGGTGGAGGCCCTGGACCGACACCAAGTCCCCTTCGGCGTGGTGCTGGGGGTCGAGGAGGTGGCCGCCGACGCCCAGGCGATGCACAACGAATTGTTCGAGGAGCATCATCATCCGGCGATGGGCCGAGTCCGCCAGCCTCGGCCGGCGGCCCGGTTCTCGGCGACGCCGGCCCAGCTGCGCCAGCCGTCGTCTCCCATCCACGGCGAGCACACCGACGAGGTGCTGAGCGAGCTGGGCTGGGGCGACCGGATCGCCGAGCTAAGAGATGGCGGCGTGATCAAGTGAGCGCTTCCCGATCAGACCACCCGGACTGCACAGCCGGCGCAACCGACCTCCGTGCGGATCGCAGACACGGCGCGACCGACCTCCGTGCGGACTGCACAGCCAGCGCAACCGACCTCCGTGCGGATCGCAGACACGGCGCGACCGACCTCCGTGCGGATCGCAGACACGGCGCGACCAAGTGAACGACCCCCGACCGGACACCACCGACGAGCGTTCCCAGGCAGCGTTCCGGCGAGAGGTGCTGCTATTCGAGGAGTGGCACAAGCAGTTGGAGCGAGACGGGGAGGCGCAAGCCATACCAGCGGCCACCGTGGTCGTGCTGCGCGACGGACCCGGCGGCTTGGAGTCGCTGATGCTGCGCAAGAACTCCCGGCTGGCGTTCGGTGGGATGTGGGTGTTCCCCGGCGGCCGCATCGACGACGCCGACTACGACGGCACTGGCAACCTGATCGCGGCCGCCCGCAATGCTGCGGCCCGCGAGGCCGGCGAGGAGGCGGCCATAGTGCTCGATCCCACGGCCCTGGTGCATTTCTCCTACTGGATCCCGCCGCCGATAGCGCCCAAGCGCTTCGCAACCTGGTTCTTCGCGGCCGAGGCGCCGTCCACCGAGGTCAGCATCGACGACGGCGAGATCGTCCGCCACGAGTGGATGACGCCGCCGGAGGCCCTGCTCCGCCGCGACGCGGGGGAGATCGAGCTGATCGCCCCCACATGGGTGACGCTTCACACCATCGGCCGCTTCAGCACGGTGGCCGGCGCGCTGGAGGGCCTCGGCCGGCGCCGCTCCCGCCGCTACGAGACCCGCATCGGACGGGGCGAGCACGGCCCGGTGTCGCTTTGGTGCGGCGACGCCGGATATGAGACGGCCGACCCGTCGGCGCCCGGCCCACGCCACCGCCTGGAGATCACCCCGCGGGGCTACCTGTTCGACGAGTCCGGCTACAGCGAAGAGGACTAGCCGGACAGCCTGGGCCTATTGGCTCACGGGCCGGGCCAGCAGGTCTTCGATCAGCGCAGCCAGCTCCAGGGGCCTGTCGCCCTGGATGGAGTGGCCGGCGCCCTCCACCACCACGTGCACGGTGCCCCGAAGCCGTCGCGTCCACTCGGCCACGTCCGCGTCGTCCACCACGCTCCAGGCCCCGCCTTGCCACAGCGCGGTCCGTGCAGCGATGCGAGAGACCCTCTCCCACAGGCCCTCGAACGCCGGCTCGGTCCCGCCGCCGGTCTTCCAGTCCCGCATCCGGTCGTAGTTCCAGGTCCAACGGCCGTCACCCATCTCGTGGGCGTTGTGCAACACACCCCGGCGCAGCGACGACTCGCTGCGGGTGGGGTTGTGCTCGATGGTGCGTGCCAGGATGGCGTCGAAGCTGTCGAAGTGCTCGGGTCCGTCGACGAAGGCGATGATGGGCTCGGCCTTCTTGTGGTCGGTGCCCGGCGTCACGTCCACGATCCCCAGGCGCCGCACGAGCTGGGGGTGGTCGGCGGCGAGGCAGATGGCGGTGAGGCCGCCCAGCGACATGCCCACCACGGCCTCGGCCCTGGGCGCCAGAGCCGCCATGGCCACGGCCACGTCGTCGGCCATGGACGCCGGCCCGTAGTTGTGGGAAGGCCGGTGGTCGGAGTGCCCGTGGCCGGGCAGGTCCACCGCCACCAGCGGCCGCCCGAGAGCCAGAGCCACCGTGTCCCAGGTGTGGGCGTTCTGGGCACCCCCGTGGATGAACACCAGCTCGGGCTCAGCCGTGCCCCACACCAAAGCCGACAATCGCAGCCCGGACGGCAGCTGAGCCGACTCCCGGCGAACCGCGGGAGGATCCGACCATTCAAGGTCGTACTCGCCTGCGTTCTCGCCGAACATCTCGAACTCGTCGTAATGGACCATCCGTCGATGCTAGGCAGGCACCCGTCGGGCGCGCCGCCGCGACCCTCGACCGGAGGCCACCGGCGGGTCCCAGCTGAACCGCCACGCGGCCACCACGGCACCTGCTGCCAGCCAGAGCACCAGCACGCCGAGCCTGTGCCACTCGACGGCCGGAGCCTCCGACCGCGGGTTCATGGCCTCGCCGAAGGCCAGGCCGAAATGCTTGAGGGGGAAGATGTCTCCCAAGAGCTCCAGCCAGCGGGGGGTCTCGCGGCCGAACGGGACGAAGATGTTGGAGATGAAGGCCATCGGCAGAAGGGTGGCGTTGGCAATGGGCACCGCCATGGACACCGACCGGGCCACCGAGGCGAGGGCCAGGCCGAGGGCGGCGAACGAAGCGGAGCCGACCGCGAATGACAGGAGCATGGCCGGCACCTTGGCCGCCTCCACGTTCACGCCGTAGGCGGCCACGCCCAGCGCGACCATGGCGGTGACCCCCAGCGCGGCGATCCACACCGCCGACACCACCACGCCGCCGAGGTAGGCCCAGCGCGGCATGGGCGTGCCCCTGACCCGCTTGAGGATGCCGAGCTCGCGCCGGCTGGCCAGGTTGATGCCGATTCCGGTGTAGGTGGACGAGGCCGCCGCGAACACGGCCAGGCCGGGCGTGTAGAACTGGCTGCTGTTGACCCGGCCGTAGACCGTGTCGAAGGCATCATTGCCGAAGATGGCCGTGAACAGCACCAGCATCAATATCGGGAACACCAGCGTGAAGAAGGCAGCCACCGGCGTTCGCCAGAAGATCCGGTTCTGGTGGAGTGCGCCCCGCCACAGCGATCTCATGGTTCGCTTCCCGATTCGTCACCACCGCTGACGTCTTCTGCCACGAGGCCCAGGTACACGTCCTCGAGGCTCGGAGTCGAGACGGTCAATCCTTCGAGTTCGATCCCCCGCTGGGCGGCCCATCCCGTGAGGTGGGCCAGGTCGGCGGTGGGGGTGTCGGTGGTGATCTCCACGTGACGGCCCCGCCCGACGATGTCGCCCGAGACCGGTTCGAGCAGGTCCGGTACCGGCTCGGCCCTGTCGGGCACCGCGAAGCGGATCAGAGCCGACCCGGCCCCGGCTCGCAGCTCGGCCGGGGTGCCCTCCGCGACGATGCGGCCCTTGGCCAGCACAGCCACCCGATCGGCGAGTTGCTCGGCCTCATCGAGGTAGTGCGTGGTGAGAAGCACGGCCCGCTGCTGGGAGGCGAGCCGCTCGACCAACTCCCAGCCCCGCCGTCGGGCCGCGGGGTCGAAGCCGGTGGTCGGCTCGTCGAGGAACACGACGTCGGGGTCGCCGGCCAGCCCGAGAGCCATGTCGATGCGGCGCTGCTGCCCTCCCGACAGGGTGGAGATGCGGGCGTCGGCCTTCTCGTCCAACTCCACGAGTTCGATCAGCTCCTGCGCTGGAACCGGGCGCGAGTAGGCCGTTCCGTAGAAGTCGATGGCCTCGCGCACGGTCAGCTCCGGGTCGATCCCCGAGGTCTGCAGCACGATGCCGATCCGGTCCCGGAACGACGGGCCCGCAGTGGCGGGATCGGTGTCCAGCACCCGCACGGTGCCCGAGGTCCGGGTGCGGTGCCCCTCCAGGATCTCCACGACGGTGGACTTGCCCGCGCCGTTGGGGCCCAGCAGGGCGAACACCTCCCCTCGCTCCACCTCGAATGACACGCCGCCCACGGCCCGGACCGCGCCGTAGTGCTTCACAAGATCGCTCACCGCGACGGCCGGGCCCACCGGTGGGCACGCTATCGGCCTCTAGAGCGGGCACGATATGGGGGTGAGGCCATTGCCGGGGATGGTGCCCATCGCCGAGTACGCCAGCCGCTGGGAGGCCGATGTGGCCGCGGCCCGGCTCCGGGAGGCGGGCTACGAGGCGACTGTGATCTTCGACCCGGCCACCGACTTCGCTCCTCACCACGTCACTGAGCGACTGGCGATGGTTGTGGTGCGCACCGAGGTCGCCGACATCGCAGCCGAGGTGCTCGGCCTCGAGCGGTCCGACATCGAGGCTGAGCACCTCGACGCCGCCTTCCACCAGAGGCGCTTCGCTGACCGCCCCACCTGGGTGCGCTACCTGACCTGGACCCTGGTGATCGCCATCCCCGGACCGTTCGCCGTCGTGGGCCTGTGGCTGATGTGGACCGCACTGCAAGGCCTCTTCCCGTGACCCGCGTATCGACCGCCGGGGCCTCTGGGTGTCATCGAGCCCTGCCGTAGGATGACCCTGGCGATGACCGTCACGCCTAGCCTTCACTCCGGCCTGACCGCACTGTCCTGCCAACCGAGACCACAAGGAGTCGCACCGTGCCCGCATCCTCCTCGAACCTGTTCAGCTACGAAGGCAAGAAGGTGGTGCTCACCGGGGGCGCCAGCGGGGTGGGCGCGGCCGCCGTCGAGATACTGGCCGCGGCGGGCTGCACCGACCTCATCGTGCTCGACCGCAACGAGCCCACCGGCCCGGCCACGGCCTACGTGGCCGCCGACCTCAGCGACCCCGACGCGATCGACGACGCCTGCGAGGCCATCGGCGGCGGCGTGGACGTGCTGTTCAACAACGCCGGGGTGGCCGGCGTGCATCCCTCAGACTTCGTGCTCAGGGTCAACTACCTGGGACTGCGACGGCTCAGCGAGGGGCTGCTGCCCACCATGAACCGTGGCGGCGCCGTCGTCAACACGGCCTCGGTGGCCGGGCAGGGCTGGCCCAAGCACCTCGCCGAGATCTCCGAGTTGATCGCCATCGACGGATGGGACGACGCCGGGGCTTGGATCGCCGACCACGGCGAGCTGATCGACCCGGCGCCGTACGAGTTCTCAAAGGAGGTGGCGCAGGTGTGGACCATGCACGGCTCGCGCCGCAGCTACCTCGAATACGGCGTGCGCACCAACAGCGTCTGCCCCGGCGTGATCGACACCCCCCTGCTGCACGACTTCCGCCGCCACATGACCGAGAAGATCATCGACTGGATGGTGGACCAGTCAGCCGGGATCCTGACCCCCGTCGAAATCGCCCGCACTCTGGTGATGCTCGGATCCGACGCCAGCGCGGCCATGAACGGCCACAACATGATCGCCGACCACGGGTTCAGCGCCTGGTTCGCCACCAACCAGGTCGACTTCGCCGGCCTGGCCTGACCGCGCCCGGGCACCGCCGCCAGAACCGATAGCGCCCGGCGTTGAGAGCCCGCTCAGGACGAGTAGGTCCTCAGCTCAACCTCGTTGCCGTCGGGATCGCGGACGTACACCGACGAGCCCCAGCCTCGGGCCCCGAACAGCCGCTCGGCTCGACTCACCACCTCGATGTCTGGGTGGGCGACGATCGACTCCACATCGCCGATGACCCATAGGGCGAAGTGCGCGAGGTTCTCGCCGCTTCGGTCCGCCTCGAAGAGGTCGATGATCGTGCCCTCGTCGATCCGGACCGACACGAAGGGCGCCTCACCGGCCTTCCATTCCTCGTAGCGCACCGGCGCCAGTCCCAGCCGGTCGCGGTACCAGCGCATGGAACGCTCGGCGTCGGCCACGTTCAACACGATGTGATCCAGCCCCCGCACCGTCGCCACACCCCCATCATTGGCCACAGCCGGCTCCTTGCACCCCGAGGCTAGGTGTGATGACCAGGGACACTACGGGCTACGTCTCGACTGTGACAGCTTCCACCGGCACTCGGAGGGACACGGCGATCGGGGTGTAGAGATCGACGGTCTGCTCCCTCGTGCGCAATGACACCAACAGCGCGTACCGGATCGTGAGATCCTCTCGGTCGGCTCGCCGGTTGTTCTTCCACCAACCGCCGACGGGGTGCACGGCGATCGTCGGGGTCGTGGCGAGCTCGGCGCCGTGTCCCTGCCAGATGTCTTGATGGAGAGAGCCACGATTTCGCTGGTTGGACCCGAGGATCCATCTGTCGGGCGAGCGAGACCCTTCACGGGCCCCGCCTTCATCTAGCGCCGCCTCGCGATTGACACGGCGCACGAAGCCGTCCGGCGATTCGTTCGGGGCCTGCAACTCGAACCGGAGGCCGTGGGAGGCGTAGGCATAGCGCTTCTGCCAGCCTCGCCTGGAGGGTGACGGCTCGATGAGGTAGGAGAGGGTGATCCGCAACTCCACGTCAGCCTCGCCGAGGGCCAGGAGTTCCTGCGTCGGCCATGGGAGCTCGTGCAGCCGAAAGTGCCGCATTCTGTGATCGCGGCCGACGAAGGGAGCGAAGCTGTCCTGAACGACCATGGTCACTGCGTTGCGCGCCGAGGAGCGGACACCGGTGTCGTCGGGCACGCCCCAACCAAACCGCCTCAGCAGCCGCCTACGCGCGTTCTTGCTCGTCTCGGTGTTCACAGCGGATTTCATGAGCGGCGTCCATTCGGCGGCATGGACCAGTAGCCCTCGGATGGTCTCGGGCCAGTAGTCGGGGTAGGTCGCCATCGCGCGCGCGGCGAGGCGCGCTGCCTGTGATGTCGCGGCACTCGTAGCGTTTGCCGAAGACAGCGCCCTGTCGTCTCTCGCATCCGTCGTGCGCAACGAAACGACCGCGTGGCCTCGGTTGAAGTCGCCCGAACCATCCGTCAGAACATTGCCGCCCTCCATGCAGATATCGGGCTTGATGGGCCACTGGTGCCCGCCGGCGGCCACGCCGGTGCGAGAGTAGGGCGAGATGTCCCCGGCGCTCGCCAAAGCTCTCCATTCTACGAAGCTCGGGTCCGACGGGATGTTCACGAGTCCTGTGTATGCGCCCACCGTGAGCGCATTCCATGCCTGCGCCGGATCTTCAATCGGCGACACATCGCACATGCTGACGTAGTCGTCCATACAGCCGGCGACGTTGCCCGCCGACACGAGGATCAGGCGCTTGGCCGCGTCATCGGGCGGTCCCAGCAACTCGATCGTGTTGCCGGTGCGGCCGATGTCCGTGCCTGCTGCGAGGGCGTCCACCGACGCTGACCACAGCGATGGCTCGCCGGGTCGGTCCGGGTCGCACGTAACGGGCATAGAGAAGACACGGCGACGGCTGCCGTTCGCCGCTTCTGGCGCAGCCACGGACTGGGCCGTGACGACGCCGTACGCCTCCGGCGCATGCGCGTTGCTGTGAGCGTCAGGGATGATCTTCACGGACTCAAGACCGTGCAGCAGCGTCGTGTGCAGATTGCTGGCCAGCAAACCGTCGAGGGGTCCGAGGAGCGCGAGGCCTGCCATCTTCGTGCCGTGTCCGTCCTGGTCGCTTGGCGGCCCCTCAACGACAGCGAACAGGCTCGATGGGGCTAGAGCCGGTTTGAGCAGCAGATGCGTCGGTCTGATGCCAGTGTCGACGAGGCAGACGGCCGGTGCCCCGTTCCGGCCGATTCTCGTTGGCCGGATGCACGGTGAGGAGCAGCCACTTCGGCCGCGGTCCGATCTTGTGCCTGCTGCGTTGTTCGAGAGATTCGAGCTTTAGGTCGAATCCGGCCGCACCCTCGATGGTGATGACCGTTCCCAGAGCCTTTAGTTGTTGGTCCGACAACGATGGCTCTACAGGGCGATCAATTAGCGCGTCGCCTGCCTCGCCATAGATGCGCTGGCCGTGTGACTCGCGGTCAACGGGGCGTACCTTCTGTCGGCCGCGGCCGAGCCGTGTGAAGTCTCGGTCTTCAGCACGCCCAATGACGAGCAGGTGTCCGAGAAGGTCCGGCTCGTTAGGCATCGATGCCGGAACGGTGCGGTGGGAGGGACTCCACCAGGGTCGCCGCGTCGACGAGTTCCCGGCCCGAGAGCAGTGACCGCTTCGCCGCGGTCTCGCCCGCTTGCACCATCTCGGCGTGGCTCAGACCTCCGACATGGGCCTCCACCGATTGCCAATCGACGTTGCCGGCCAGCGAGCCGAGTGTGGACTTGAGCACCTTGACTGCCTCCCCAGATCTGGGCAGCGAGTATCGCAGCACCCGGTCGAATCGCCGGAACAGGGCTTGGTCGAGGCCAGCCTGGTGATTCGTCGCCGCGACCACGATGCTCTCCGCGCCGGCGCTCTCCAGGAAGAGCAGGAACGAACTCAGGATTCGTCGGGCCTCACCGACGTCGTTGCCCGCACGGTCGCCGCCCAGCGCGTCGAACTCATCGAATAGGTAGACCGCACGCCGGCTCGCGGCAGCATCGAAGATGACTCGGAGCTTGCTACCGGTCTCTCCTAGGTACTTGCTAACCAGCGCGTCCAGACGGATGGTCAACAGAGGCAGGTCGAGATCATGCGCGATGACCGCCGCCGTCATCGTCTTGCCTGTCCCTGGCGGTCCTTCGAGAAGCAGTCGATGGATGGGGCGAAGCCCTCGCTCCATGAGCATGTGACGCTGCCTCTGTTCGGTGATGACCTCCTGGATCTGCTGGCGGAGCTGCGGGGCTACGATGAGATCCTGTAGCGAGGCTTTGGGATGCGACGCCACTACGAGATCAGCGAGTTCCCCCCTCGGCTGAGCGATGGAAGTAATTCGTGCTCCGCTTGCCTCTTCTCTGGCGATCTCGACCAGCCGGCGCACATCATTGGCGAATCGGTGGTGGCCTTGACGAGCTGCCTTGGCGGCGACTTGGAGGGCTACAGCGTAAAAGGTCTCGTCGTCGCGTGACCCGTAGCTCTTCACAAGAGCCTTGATGTGATCAGCAGACGCAGCCACAGCGAACCTCCCGGACGCTCACTGTAGAGCGATGGACGATGCTCGTCGCTGCCGGAGTAGCCCCCTACCGTCGCAGGGTCGCTGCCAGACTGGCCCAAGCACCCACATCATCGCTTCTAGGTCAGGCTAGAGCGGGCGATCAGCCCCATCGTTCATCCCTCACCCGGGGGTGAGCCCACCCCGGCACGATGCATCCGTCCGACCAGCCGGCGCGGCCTCGACCACCTGTCACCCCTCGCGGCCGACCGGTTCAAGTCCCAGCCTGCGGCAACATTCCTGCTGTTGGGGCGACGTTCGCACACGACCACATGTATCCGGCCTCTAACGGTCGGGGCGCACCTGCGCGAAGGTGCTGATCCTGCCTATCTCCGGGAACAGGAACCACCAGACGGCCACCACCGCCAGCGTGCCGACCCCGCCCAACACGACTGCGCCGGCCACCCCGAGCAGCGCGCCCACCGCGCCCGACTCGAACGCTCCGAGCTCGTTGGAGGCCCCCACGAAGGTGTATTCGACAGCCATCACCCGGCCCCTCGTGTCCGCCGGGGTTGCCAGCGGCACCAGCGTGCTGCGCACGAAGACGCTCACCGAGTCGGCACCGCTCAGCACCAGCAGCGCGATCAACGCCACCACGTATGAGCGGGTGAGGCCGAGCGCGATCGTCCCCACGCCGAACACCCCCACAGCCACCATCAGTGTCGAGCCCACCCGCCGTGTCAGAGGTCGCACGGCCAGCACAGCCATCATCGCCAACGCCCCGATGCCCACTGCGGCTCGTAACCACCCGAGGCCGACCGCTCCAACTCCGAGCCGCTCCTCGGCGATGGCGGGCAACAGCGCTACCGCTCCTCCGAACAGCACCGCGAACAGATCGAGGGAGATGACGCTCAGCACTACCCGGTTCCCTCGAATGAAGCGAAGCCCCTGCAACGCGTGGACTATCACTCCCCGCACCCCGGAGCCGGCAGCGGCCGACGACCGGGCTACTCCGCTGGCGGGCACGACCGCGAGGAGGGCGGCTGCGGCCAGCGCGGCGGCGGTGGCCAGCAAGTAGGGCGCGGCCACGTCGGCCACGAAGACGAAGCCAAACACGACCGGGCCGACGGCGAAACCGGCCTGCCAGCCCGACATGCACACCGCCACCATCCGCTCCACCGCTCCAGGCGGCGCCATGTCCACCGGCATCACCCGGCTGGCCGCGCTGAGCACCGACCGTGCGCAGCCGAAGGCGATAACGAGCAGGAAGATCGGCACCACCGATGTCGGATCCGAGGCCACGTAGAAGTACAGCCCCGCGGACGCGATCGCCTCGCCGACGAGTCCGCAGGCGTACATGCGTCGCCGGTCGTACCGGTCCGACAGCACGCCACTGATGGGTGCGAGAAGCAAGGTGGGGACGAACTCCGCCAAGCCGAGCAAGCCGAGATCGAGCGGGTCGCCGGTCATGTCGAACACCTGCTTGCCCAGCATCGTGATCTGGCCCACCGTCATGGCTGCCGTCAGGAAGATGATGACGGGCAGGGCCCACAGCCGCGGGCCGATCCGAGTGGCCTCCACCGCCGACGACCCGGAGCTTGCCTCCGTCGAATCGTCGCTCGGCATCAGCCAACGCTAACGCCGGCTGAGCCTGCGACCGGAATGGCCCTGCTCGCGGCTACGCGGCAGGACTCACCTCGGCATAACGGTCGATGCGGCGCAACTCAGGGAACGCCAACCACCAGATCGCCACTACGGCCAGGGTGCCCACGCCGCCGAGCACCACCGCCCCGGCCACTCCCAGAAGCGCTCCGGCGACGCCCGACTTGAATGCGCCCAACTCGCTCGATCCGCCGATGAAGACGTACTCCACGGCCATGACCCGCCCCCGTACTTCCTCCGGCGTGGCCAGGGGCACGATGGTGCTGCGGATGACCACGCTGACGGCGTCGGCCCCACCCATGACCAGCAGCGCCGCGAAGGCGACAATGAACGAACGGCTGAGGCCGAGCACGACCGCCCCCACGCCGAAGGCGGCCACCACTGCAATCAGCGATGGCCCCACTCGCCGCCGAATCGGTCGCACCGACAGGGCCGCCATCACCGCGGAGGCCCCGATGCCCGCCGCGGCCACCAACCATCCGAGTCCCACGGCGCCCACGCCAAGGCGCTCCTCGGCGATGGCGGGCAACAGCGCATTGGCGCCGCCCATGAAGACCGCGAAGAGATCGAGAGAGATCGCTCCGAGCACCACCCGGTTGCGCCGGACATAGCGCAAGCCCTCAAGGGCGTGTCCGAGCGCGGCCCGAACCCCAGCCCCGGCCGCGGACGCGGCCCGCCGCACTTCGCTCGGCGGCAAGAGCATGAGCAAGCCGATCGCGGCTGCCGAGGACCAGGCGGCCAGCAGATACGGGAGGGCCGGATCAACCTCGAAGGCGAAGCCGAACGTCACGGGACCGACGATGAAGCCCGCCTGCCACGCCGCGACATTCAACGCCACCGTGCGCTCCCGGGCCCCTTCCGGTGCCAGATCCATCGGCAGGGCCCGGCTCACCGCCATTAGGAAGGCCCGGGCAGTGCCGAACGCGACGACCAAGCCGTATATGGGCAGCACCGACGTCGGATCGGTCGCAACGTAGAAGTACAGCCCGACCGAGGCAAGGGCCTCGCCGCCGAGACCCCAGGCGAACACGAGGCGACGCTCGAAGCGGTCCGCTACCATGCCGGTAATCGGGGCGAGCAGAAAGGCGGGCACGAATTCCGCCAATCCCAGCAGCCCCAAGTACAGCGGGCGGCCAGTCATGTCGAACACCTGCTTGCCCAGGATCGTGATCTGCCCGACCGTCATCGCCATCGAGAAGAAGGTCGCTCCGAAGAGGGCCCAGAGCCTCGGTCCGATCCGCGGCGGGCCCGGCGGCGGGTCCGGCGGCACCGACCCGGTCACAGCAGGCCGGGCTCCGATGGCGGGACCGGCGCCGCCGCAGGCAACGGCGGCGGCGCGTTCGGAGGCACCCGCCCCACGCTAACGCCGACCTAGCCTGCGAATCCCATGGTCCTGCCCGCCCTCGGCGACTTCATGCCGGAGACACCCGGCAGCGACGAGCTACTGGATGCGTTCCTGGAATGGTCGCTCGCGGCCGAACTCGAGCTGTATCCGCACCAGGAGGAGGCGGTGCTGCGTCTGCTGGCGGGCGAGAACGTGGTGCAGTCGACACCAACGGGCTCGGGCAAGTCGCTGGTGGCCCTCGCGGGCGCGTTCGCGACGCTGGCCCAAGGGCGGCGCACCACCTACACCGCTCCAATCAAGGCTTTGGTCAGCGAGAAGTTCTTCGAGCTGACCGCCGCGCTCGGCCCCGCGAACGTGGGCATGGTCACCGGCGACGCCTCCGTCAACGGCGGCGCGCCGGTGATCGCCTGCACCGCGGAAATCCTGGCTCAGCGAGCCCTTCGGTCCGGCGCCGACACCCCCGCCGACCTCGTGGTGATGGACGAGTTCCACTACTACGGCGACAGGGACCGGGGCTGGGCCTGGCAGGTGCCGTTGCTGCAGCTCCCGAGAGCCCAGTTCCTGCTCATGTCGGCCACTCTGGGCGACACGACGGCGCTGCGCCGGGACCTGACCGCCCGCACCGGCCGCGACACCGCCCTGGTTGCTTCGGCCGAGCGGCCAGTCCCCCTCGACGTCGAGTACCGGGAGACGCCGCTGCACGTCTCCATCGAGGAACTGCTCAAGACCGGGCAGGCGCCGGTTTACATAGTGCACTTCACCCAGAGGGAGGCCACCGCCCGGGCCCAGAGCCTCACCAGCCTGAAGGTGCTCAGCGCCGAGCAGAAGGCCGCGGTCAAGGAGGCCGTGGGCGGTTTCCGCTTCGACACGCCCATTGGCAAGGATCTGCGCCGCTTCGTGCTGGCCGGCATCGGCGTGCATCACGCCGGGCTGCTTCCCAAGTACCGGCTGCTGACCGAGAAGCTGGCCCAGCAGGGCCACCTCAAGTTGATCTGCGGCACCGACACCCTCGGGGTGGGGGTGAACGTGCCCATCCGAACCGTGCTGTTCACCCAGCTCTACAAGTACGACGGCCGGCGCACCCGGGTGCTGTCGGTGCGCGACTTCCAGCAGATCGCAGGACGGGCCGGCAGGCGGGGCTTCGACACGATCGGCAGCGTGTGGGTTCAGGCCCCCGAGCACTCGGTGGAGAACAAGCGGGCCGCGATGCGGGCCGCCGGCGACCCCAAGAAGCTGCGCAAGCTGGTGCGACGCAAGCCCCCGGAGAGGGGCTACGCGCACTACGACGACAAGACCCTGGCCCGCCTGTGGGACGGCACGCCCGAGAAGCTCCAGTCGAGCTTCGACGTTACCCACGCCATGATGCTCAACGTCCTGGACCGTCCCGGCGACAGCTGCGCGGCCATGAAGCGTCTCCTGGTCGACAACCACGAGCCCCGCTCCCGCCAGCGCCTCCACATCCGCAAGGCCGTGGGCGTGTTCCGCTCCCTGATCGACGCGGAGATCGTGGAGGTGCTCGACGAACCCGACGAGCTGGGCCGCCCGGTGCGGGTGAACCTCGACCTGCAGGACGAGTTCCGGATCAACCAGCCACTGGGGCTGTTCGCGCTGGAGGCCATCTCGGTCCTCGACTCCGAGGCCCCCGACTACCACCTGCAGGCGCTCAGCCTGGTGGAGTCGGTGCTGGAGGACCCGAGGGCCGTGCTGCTGGCCCAGCGGGACAAGGCCAAGGACGAGCTAATGACCAGGATGAAGGACGAGCGCGTCGAGTACGAAGAGCGCATGGAGCGGCTGGCCGAAGTGACCTGGCCGAGACCGGAGGCCGAGTTCATCGAGCCCGCCTTCGCCACCTTCGCCCGCCATCATCCCTGGGTGGGCCATCTGCGCCCGAGTCCGAAGTCGGTGGTGCGCGACATGGTCGAGCACGCCGACACGTTCAACCAGTACGTGTCCCGCTACGGCCTCAAGCGCTCCGAGGGCCTGGTGCTGCGGTACCTGACCGACTGCTACAAGGCGCTGCTGCAGACTGTTCCCGCCGCGGCTGTCAATGAGCAGCTCGCAGAGGCGACGGAGTGGCTGGGCGCCCTCGTGCGCGGCGTGGACTCCAGCCTCCTGGACGAATGGGAGCGCCTGCGCGCCGCCTAGGTGTGACAACCTGAGACATTGTCCCTACTGCGACGGGCTGGAGGGGGTGGCAGCGGAGGCAGTCTTGCCCTACAGCCCCTGCGGCGTGGAGACGCTGCCGGTCACGAGCTGCTCGACGGGCTGCGGCGCATCATGCGGCTGACCAGCTCCACCAGGCTCGGGCAGCCCTCGATCGTCGAGAACCGCCGCTCCACGTAGATCAGCGTGGCGAAGATCAGCACGAAGGACGCCACGTAGTTGCCCAGATAGCGGATGATCACGAACGAGGTCACCCCGGAGTTGTTGTACAGCCAGGTGTCCCACACCGATGAGCCGATCTCGTAGAAGGCGACGACCCAGGTGACGTCGCGCAGGGTGGCCACGAAACGCCGATCATTCCTCAACGCCTCGGGGAGATCGGGGACGAAACGCACGGCCCACAGCGCGAAGGGCCTGCCCACGATGATGGTGGCCGCGGCCGCCAGTCCCACCAGCGTCTTGGTGCCGATGCCGATGCCGAAGTACACCGCCTCCGAACTCACGCCGAAGTCCACCAACTCGCGCTCCACGGCAATGCTGAACGCGGCCCGCACCACCAGATATCCCGTGATCGCCGGCAGCCATTTCCCGATGGGCAGGCCCCGACGGAGACGGCTGCAAGCAGCTTTGATCGACCATGCCGTGGCTGCGATCACGGCAACCTCGATGTTGCTGAGACCCGCTACCTGTACTCGGTCCAGGTTGTAGAACACCAGGAACAGCACCACCGGCATGAGCTGGTCGAGCTGGTTACCCCCGCCCCAGGCGATCCGGCGTGACTGTGCCCCGACCAGACCGGAGCCACTGGAGTCAGCGACCTCCGGGGCGGCAGCTTCGGTCGGCTCAGCGACATCCGGGGCGGCGGATTGTGCGGGCTCAGCGACCTCCGGGGCGGCTCCGTCGCCGTCGGGGCCGTCGTTCACGGAGCGAGAGCTGCCCAAGCTCTGGCCGTCGCCTCATCGCCCATCACCGACAGCGAGTCGTCGTCCAGCGCCAGCCGGCTCCACATGGCGAGGAAGAGCGCTCCACCCGGACCGCGCAACGCGGCGTCGCCCTTGACGTGGGCGTGCTCCAACACCACCTCGTCGCCGCTCACCTTGACGATCCATTCGCCGTCGCCGTCGGTTCGGTGCAGGTGCAAGCTCCCGGAGGGCATGTCCCGGCGCTTGCGCTTCTGGGCATTGGGCAGCACGAAGTCGAAGAACTCGTCGACCCCGTCACGGCCCTGCTCGCCGTCGACTGGCCCGGCCGCACCGACGGCGTTCTCGGCATCCCAACGGTGCACGCTCGTCTCGTGCAGCATCCGGCGGAAATAGAAACCGGCATCGGGCCGGGGCGACCAATTCCACACCGGGGTCTCGGGCTCGATGCTGGCCAGAGCGTCCACGAGCCGGCTCAGCGACGCCGCCGCGAAGTCCACGACCGAGTCGTCCTCGGGTACCTGGGGCATCTGCTCTCTGCCTAGGGGCTCGGCTGCCCGACTGGCCACGTAGCTGCCTACCAACCCGTGCACCCATCCCATGTGCCCGGCCAGGTCGCGCAACTTCCAATCGCCGCAGGTGGGCACGGCGGCTCTCAGGTCGGAGCGGGCCACCTCGATCAGGCGCCGGCCGTCGAGCTCGATCTGGTTGACGATTGCGTCGGAGTCCATGGTGACAGTCTGGCCCTGAGCCGCCCGGTCGCAACACCGGGCGCCCGTTCGGGCAGGATGCACGCATGGGCACCTATGCGATCAGCGGCTCGGCCTCGGGCATGGGCGCAGCCACACGGCGCCGGCTGGAGGCCGCGGGACACCGGGTCATTGGAATCGACCTGCGAGACGCGGAGGTGATCGCCGACCTGGGAACCGCGCAGGGTCGCACCGGAGCCGTCGCGTCTGTCGTCGACGCCGCCGGCGGAGTGCTCGACGGCGCCGTGTCGGCTGCGGGTGTCGGTCCGCCCGTGGCCGGTGAACTCATCGCCAGGGTCAACTACTTCGGTTCGCAGGCTCTGCTCGACGGGTTGCGGCCTGCGCTAGCCGCCTCGGGCGGGGCCCAGGCTGTGCAGTTTGGGTCGAGCTCGGCCACCACCACTCCCAACCTGCCCGACGACTTGGTGGACGCCTGCCTCGGCGGTCGTGAAGACGACGCGGTGGCGATCATCGCCGCAGCCGATCCAGTGTTCGCCCCGGCCATCGCCTACGGCGGCGCCAAGCTGGCCATTGCCCGATGGTGCCGCCGGGTCGCTGTGACGGAGCCGTGGGTGAGCGAAGGCATCCGCCTCAACGTGATCGCCCCTGGGCCCGTCGACACGCCGTTGCTGCGCAAGGGGCAGGCCGACGATGTGTACGGGCCGCTCATGGAGGCGTTCCCGGTGCCAGTGCCCGAGACGCCGGACGCCGATGCCCTGGCCGAGTGCGTGGTGTTCCTGCTGTCGCCGGTCGCGAGATTCGCCTGCGGATCGGTGCTCTACGTGGACGGCGGGACCGACGCCCTGATGCGCCCAGACGACTGGCCCAGCACTTTCACGCTGTAGGCAGCGACAGGCCGGCGTCCTCGACCAGAGCCATGACCATGACCGCGGTGATCGGCTTGGAGGCGCGCGCAACGGGGAGGGCAATCACGCAAGCAGGCGCAGGCCCGCAGTCGCGGCCATGGCCACCGCCACCACCACCAGTAGTGGCGCCTTCCGCCACGCCGCGACCGCTCCGACCGCCACACCGGCCAGACGTGAGCCGAACACCAGTTGACCGGCCTCCTCGACCGTCATCACCACGATGAGTGCCGAGAACAGCGCAGCCGGAAGTAGCGAGACCACCGATCCGAGCCTCCGCTCAACGACACCGCCCAGGGTGGTCACACCCAGAGCCTTCAGGCCGTAGGAGCCCGCGGCCAGCAAGACCAGGAGAGGCCAGCTCACGACCGTTCCTCGCGATCTCCGGCGTCCGCTCCCCCAGCGGGACCTGACTTCCGCCGGCGTCGCTGCACATAGACCGCCGGGATCAGGGCCGACACGGCCAGCAGGATCGGGATGCCTGAGGCGGTGACCGGCACCGCGCCTAGGGCCACTGCGGCCGCGACCACGGCGGCGGTCCGCCCTGCGGCAGTGCGCACATGAGGCGCCAGCAATGCCACGAACATCGCCGGGAAGGCAGCATCAAGCCCCCAGGTCTGGGGCTCGCCGAGCACCGCTCCGAGCAACGCCCCGGCGATCGAACCCCCGTTCCAGCACAGCCAGAGCGTCACAGCCGTGAGCCAGAAGGCGCCGGTGGCGTCCCGGCTGTCGTCCTGGGCGGCCGCCATGGCCGTGGTCTCGTCGATCACGAAGTGGGCCGAGGCCAGCCGAGCCGGCGCCGAGGCGGGGAGAGCCCGCCGGGCCACCGGCCCGTACAGCGCGTTGCGGGCCGCCAGCAACAGGGCGGACCCCACCGCGGCACCGCCCGAGCCGCCGTCATCGATCACGCCCACCGCCGCGAACTGCGAGGCCCCCGTGAACACCAGCGCCGACATCACCACGATTTGAGCCAGATCGAAGCCGGCCGCATCAGCGAACACGCCGAAGGTCACGCCGATCACCCCAACCGCCAGGCTGATGATCAAACAGTCGCGCCAGTACGGCCGTGACCGGCCGGTCCACCTGTACGGCCGCAACCGACCCGTCACACCAGAACCTACCTGCACAAACCGCCACCGGCCCGTCACGCCACCCCCCGCCCACACAAACCGCCACCGACCCGTCGCACCAGAACCTACCCGTGCGGCCTCGGCCGGCCCATCACGCCAGACGTCGATGCAGCTCGGCCACAAGCAGGCGCAATTCGTCGGAGCAGCGGTCGAAATCGTTCTGGTCGCCCGCGCCGGGATCGACCACCTCCTCCCACGGCATGGGCTCCAGCGCTTCCAGACCCAGAACCCTCACCCGCCGGCCGAGATCGTCGGCGTCGGATTCGCGTTCCGGCGGAGGCAGATCCCGGACCAGCCGGTGCAGCGATCCAGTGATGGGCGCGGCCTCTGGAAGATTGCGGCGCATCCACCTCAGGTGCAGCGGCTCCATCACCACCACCAAATCGGCCTCGGCCGCGTCGGTGCCCCGGAACTGCCGGGAACGGTGGGCGTGGTCGACGAGGCCGTGACGGGCGAGCGCCGACCGGGTGCGAACTCCCATCGGGTGGCCCTCCAGCGCGAGGATGCCGGCACTGCGCACGTCGAGCGTGCCACCGTCGTCGCAGTCCCGCAGCATGGCCGCCGCCATCGGCGACCGGGCCGCGTTACCGGTGCAGACCATGTACACCACCGGCCGCTCACCCATCACCGTCACCGTCTCCCGCCGCCACCACAGCGGCTGAACCCTACGACCGGATGCGATCCACGAGGCGCCAGAGGTCCGTGCTTGGATTCGACCGCATCGGCGATCCGTTACGCTCGTGCATTCTGTCCAGTTCCTTCGCCCGCCGTCTAGCGTCTTCGTAGCGTTCCTCAAGGGTTCTCTGAGCAGCCTCAGGGATGCTCTTGCCGTCTATCAGACTCGAACGACGCGCTCGCCGCTGGATCTCGCCGCGGTCTGTGTGAGCCTGGCAATCCTCGCAATGCAAGACAAGCCACAACTCAAAGCACGGATTGGAGACCGCAACATTGATCCCGCTCTGCATCGCTTCGAAGATCGCCTGAGAAACACTCGGGTGTGAGTCAACGTCGAATACACACCAGATTTCATCAAAGTCAAGAGAGCCTTGACGGCGTGCGATCCGCCGGTTCCGACTGATATCAGCCCGGGCACGACCAACTAGCCCCATAGGTGACATGCCAGACTCCCCCCAATCAAGTGACACTGCACTACTCCTGCGTTCCCAATACTTAAGGTATTCAGGTTCGGTGACTGATCCTTCGGAGTAGACCCTAATGATACGACGCTCTACTCGTGAACGAGTGACCCGCCTCGTACGTGTTGAGCGAGGCCTCATCATCTGTCGACCTGAACTAGAGACCGCTCGATATCTGCAGGGTTTAGTATGGGAACTGCTCCGTAGCGTCCCCGGAGGTAGCGACGCTCGATGGCATCGTCACGTCGGGGGCCAAAGTCTGTCAAGGGATACAATGAGGTCGCACCAGCCAAGTCCTTCTTCGTGAACCATATCTGATCGCGACCTATGGTTCGCTTGTCAGAATCACCGAGGACGTTGGTGTCATGAGAATTGAAGATCAGTTGTGCGTAGCGGGGGTTTGTCCGCTCATTCTGGAACAACCCGATGAACTTCTGTACTAGACTCGGGTGTAGACTACTATCAAGTTCGTCTACAAGAAGTAGAGCTCCATCGTCCAATGCCTCTAGGAGTAGCCCAATCAAGCTCAACCATGCCTGTGTTCCAAGCGACTCGTCCTGAGGCGGGATCTTAGCTTCACCCACGGCAGCCGCGTGAGTAAGCAGAATAAATCCTTCGAAATTAGGTTCCTCCTCGATCTCATCATCATCATCAAGACCCTGCAGAACGCGCATAGCTTTCTTGACCCGCTCAGACATTTCAATAGGAGGTAGCTCACGATGAATACCAGTTACGCCGAGATCGGCATACCGCAGCAAGTTCAGAATACGACTCTTCGTCCGTGAAGATTCTACAAGACTAACTGTTAGGCTTGTTCGCTCGCTACGATTCCTGGTTGATGCGAATCTTATCCCCCTCCTAAACCATGCGTGAAGGTGCGAAAGGATCTGCAACTCGAAGGGCTCTGCAATTGAGAGCAGGAGAATATTGTCGCGCAAAGCCTTCAATAGCGCGTTTCCATCAGAACGATATAGCTGACCGAATCTTACAGAAGTTCCTTCACGCCTAAAGACCATTGCCTGACGGCCTCGGGGATAGTGATAGGCATACTCCGCGAGTACCCGTTCGTCATCGATCTCAAATCCGTACTGCCATCGCACCCCGTCAAGAATGAGCCCAACCTCGAAGCGCGACGGCCGCTGGCGGCTGTCTTCGTCGAGTAGGAACGGACGACGGTAAATCGGCGACCCTGGACTGGCCAGACGAAATGACCTCTCGACAACCACGCGCATGTCATCCATCGCTTCGAGGATCGCCGTCTTGCCCGAGGCGTTAGCCCCAAAGATCCCCGCGGCTGGTAGCACGGAGACCGGTTTGGCATTTCCCGCGACGGAGACGCTACGAGCGACGCCCTCCTCCGACATCCGTGTTCCGAGCAGGGAGAGGTGGACCTCGTCGCGGTAGGAGCGAACATTCTCTGCCTCGAAGGACAACAGCGCGCTCGTGTGAGTCGAAACCACATCATATCTGATCATAAGAGGTATACTACGGAAAATCCGCAGAAACTGCAACTTGATCGATGTGGATCGTTTGCGATTCGGTTCGGCGCTGCTAGCGGAATTCGGCTTTTCGGACGCCTTCGGGGTCGATCACGTTGCGGATGAGGTGGAGCTCCTCGTCCGTGGGGAGCCGGCTGGCTGGAACATCGTGGGGCCGGACCAGCTCGAAGGGCGTGGCCGCGAGCACGTCGTCGAGGGTGACGCCGGGGTGGACGGACCGCAGGCGCATGGTGCGGTCGGGCGTCTCGAAGTCGTAGGCGGCCAGTTCGGTGACCACTCTGCGGATGTCGTGGAAGCGGCCGCTCGCCTCGGGCAGTGCGGCCACCCGGTCATAGCCCGGCCCCGACACCACGTCCACCCTCTCGGCGAAGGCGCGGGCCTGGTTGGGAATCCAGTAGCTGGTGGTGTGGTTGATGACGTTGCCGGGTGCGCCCCGCAGGCCGAGGAGCTGGGCCTTGGGTTTGCGATAGTCACCGATGGCAGCGAAGTTCTGGTTGCCGTGGCGATCGATCTGGCTGGCGCCCATCACGACGTGGCGGCGGCCCGCCCAGATCTGGTCGAACACCGTGCGGAACGGCAGGTAGCCCTCGACCACGAGGGCCTCGCCGGCCGCGCCGGGAACACTGACGATCGCCCCCAGCGGCGGAGTGCCGACCACCGCGTAAGCGATGGTGTCGGTGAGCATCAGGTCGGGCTCGAAGCTGGCCCTGGCCAGCCTTCCCGCCGCCACCGGGAATGGCCCCATGGGATGGCACAGCAGCTCGCCGTCGCCCCGGAAGGCCTCGGCCAGCGCCACCAGGCAGATCTCGTCGATGGTCGCTTCGCTCATCGCTCCATCTCGAATCTGGCCGCGTCGCGGCGCGTCGCTTCACTCATCGCTGCGCTCCGGCAGGCTCGGCCCGCTCGGCCAGGCGAGCCCGGTAGGCGCCGTGGGAGGGCAGGTCCAGCCAGTCGGCCTTGAACCGGCCCCAGGCGCCGGGGTCGCGGGCCGTCGCCGCGTACTCCCGCTGGAAGGCCTCGTCTCGGCCGTAGTCGGGCAGGCATTCGGTGAAGTGGGCGCCCCCGGGCGCCTCCACCACGCCATCGGTGTGCAGGCGGGGGATCTTCAGCGTGTGGACCGAGCCCTCATCCAGCAGGCGCTCGGTGGGGACCAGTCGCTCGCACGACATGAACGTGCGCTCCGCAGCCATGGCGAACAGGTCGTCGAAGTACAGGTCGGGGCCGAGGAACTGGCCGTTCCCGGCCGCGTCGGCCCGGTTCATGTGCACCAGCGACACATCGATGTCGAAGGCGGGAATGGCCACCAACTCGGTGCCGTCGCCGTAGGGGCTCGTCACTGTCTTGAGATCCGGGTTGTAGGTCAGCATGTCGGACGCGAGCCCGGCCCGGGTCGGGTAGAAGGGCACCCGGTGGACCGCGGCCAGCAGGCCCAGATAGAAGGCGCCCTCGTCGAACTCGCGGGCTTCCACCGTGCCGGTTTGGCGAGCGATCCTGAAGTGCGGCTCCAGCGGGATGGAGTCGAGCGACACGAAGCCGTAGGTGAGCCTGCGGACCCGGCCCGCGGCGCACAGCAAGCCCACGTCGGGCCCGCCGTAGCTCACTACGTGCAGATCCTGGAGCCCGCTGCGCAGGATGGCCCGCACCAGCGACATCGGCTTGCGGCGCGACCCCCAGCCGCCGATGCCGATGGTCATGCCATCGCTGAGCTCGGCGACGACCTCGTCCTCGGTCATCCGTTTGTCCGGCACCACCCGACGGTACGTCTCTGAGGTCCGCCGCGCTACCCGGTGGCGAACTGGCAGCAGAATGCCCGCATGCCGTGCAAGACGCTGCCAATTCCTTGGGGCGATAGCGTCGCACCGCCCGGCCTACGGAACCCTGGGAGCCCCGTGCACACCGATCCGCTCGACATGACCAGCCGAACCGTGATCGTGACCGGGGCCACCATGGGACTCGGACGGGTGATCGCCACGAGGTTCCTCGAGCACGGCGGAGACGTGGTCGTGTGCGCCCGGCGCGAGCCGGACGAACCTGTGGCCGCGGCCGGACACCAGGCGGTTTTCGTGGCCGCCGACATGCGCGACCCCGAGCAGGTCGCCACGGTCGTGGACGAGGTCGGGATCGAGGCCGTGGGCCGAACCCCCGCCCTGGGCCGGCTCGGGGATCCCACCGACATCGCCGGCGTCGTGCTGTTCTGCGCCTCCCCGAGGGCGTCGTTCATGTCGGGGGCGTCGGTGCCGGTGCACGGCGGCGGCGAGGTGCCCTCCTATCTCCTCGCCACTACCGGCGAGGTGGCCCAGTACCGGCCGGGGCCCAAGTCGTGAGAGCTCCGCGCCCCAAGTCTGCGGGCCGCTGCGCCGCGTTGTTGATGGCGACAGCCGCGCTGTTGCTCGGGGCCCACGCCGGCGCCTGGGCCCATGAGGGCGACGACGAGCCCATCCCGGCCGACACGGGCGACGATCTGAGGCCCGTGTACGAGGTGCCTCCCGGGGCCGACCGGATCATCGGCTCGCCTGAGGCCGGGCCCAAGCCCCAGCAGTCCGGTGATCGGGGCGGGAGCCTCCAGTTCGTCACCCTGGGCGCGGTGGCGGCGGCAGTCGGGTTCATCATGTGGCGAATCGCCCGGGCCGCCCGCCGATCCTCGCACCACGCACCAGTCGACAGTCAAGGCTGACCATCCCCGAGGCTGAACTCGCGAGTCGCTGACCCGCCGGCGCGGCCGCCGCCCAGACCCGGGTATCAATCCTGATAAATCTGATCGGCTTTGTGTTGTATTGCGCCCGCGGTTGCGTTACCCTCCCTGAATCCTGACTTCTCTTATCGGAATTATCGTATTCAGATGTCAAGCACCCCAGTCCCCTACCCAGTGAACCTGTGCCTCGCCGGACAGCCCGTCCTGGTTGTCGGCGGCGGTCCGATCGCGGCCCGCAAGGTGGAGGCGCTGCTGCGAACCGGAGCCCGTGTGACCGTCGTGGCGCCCGCCGCGGTCGACGCCATCGCCGAGCATCCCGATGTCGTGTGGCAGCAACGGATGTACCGGCCGGGCGAGGCAGGCTCCCACCGACTGGTCGTGACCGCCACCAATGACCCGGCGGTCAACGCCCGGGTGGCCGGCGACTGCCACGCGGCCAACGTCTTCGTCAACTCAGCCGACGACCCGGCCAACTGCACTTTCACGCTGCCGTCGGTGGCCCGGGGCGGCGACCTGCAGGTGGCGGTGTCCACCGATGGCCGCAGCCCCGCCCTGGCCCGCTGGCTCCGCCGCCGCATCGAGCGAGAGATCGACTCCGGCTACGCAGCCCTACTGGAATTGCTGAGCGAGGCGAGGGCCGAGGCCCGGGCCTACTTCGGATCGTCCGAGGTGGCGGGCTGGGAGACCGCCCTGGACGACGGGTTGCTGGAACTCGTGAGGGTCGGGCGCACAGAAGAGGCCCGTTCCCGCCTGTGGCGGCATCTGGGCCTGGACGTGCGCCGGGCCGCCCCAGCCGAAGCGATGGCGTCGTGACGGTACATCTCGTGGGCGCGGGGCCCGGCGACCCGGAACTGCTGACCGTCCGGGCCGTGAACCTGCTGCGCCGGGCCGACGCGGTCGTCTACGACCGGCTGGTGGACCCCGCGGTGATGGACCTTGCTCCGCCATGGGCAGAACTCATCTGCGTCGGCAAGACGCCCGGCGCGCCGAGCCCGTCCCAAGCCGGCATCAACGCCGTCCTGATCGACCGGGGGCGACGCTTTTCCTGCGTCGTGCGACTCAAGGGCGGCGACCCGTTCGTGTTCGGGCGCGGCGGCGAGGAGGCCACTGCTCTCGGGTCCGCCGGCATCGACGTCGAGGTGGTCCCCGGAGTGACCTCTGCGGTGGCCGCGCCGGCCGCGGCCGGCATCCCCGTAACCATGAGAGGTGTCGCCAGCGGCTTCACCGTGGTGACCGCCCACCAGGATCCGTCTTCGGGCGGATGGCTGGACTGGGACGCGCTGGCCCGAGCAGGCACCACCCTGGTGATCCTGATGGGGGCGGCCCGGGCCGAACAGATCGCCGACCGGCTGCGAGCAGGCGGGATGGAAGACGACACGCCCGTGGCGGTGATCAGTGCGGCCACAACCTCGACGCAGCGCATCGAACGCACCAGCCTGGAGGGACTGCGCCGGCTTCGGGTGCGAAGCCCGGCCACCATCGTCGTGGGAGCGGTCGCGGCCGCCGACGTGCTCGCCCTGCGCGAACTCAGCGCCTCCGGCGCCCTGGCACAAGACCCCTGCGGCGAAGATCTCGCCCCGCGCGGCGCCGCCGGAGAATTGAGCGCGCCCAGCGCCCTGACAGCCCAAGGAGTTCTGCCATGACCCTGCTGGAGCCGCGCACCGCCGCTTCGACGCCGACGCCGCCCGGCCCGACGCCAGCGAGCGGGCCGATGGATCCCGAGATCAAAGCCGACGTCGACAAGTACAAGCAACAGTACGAGCGGTTCCTGGCGGGCGAGTTGAGCGATGAGGTGTTCCGGGTCTTCCGGCTAACCAACGGCATCTACGGGCAGCGCCAGGGCGGCACCAACCAGATGGTGCGGGTGAAGGTGCCCTACGGGTCCATCCATCCCGAGCAGCTCGAGATGATGGGCTGGCTGGTCGACACCTACAGCCGGGGCTGGGGCCACATCACCACACGCCAGAACATCCAGTTCCACTTCGCGCAGCTCGACCAGATCCCCGAGGTGCTGGAGCACTTGGCGTCGGTGGGCCTCACCACCCGGGAGGCCTGCGGCGACACCGTCCGAAACGTGCAGGGCTGCCACCTTGCCGGGGCCTGCCCCCAGGAGATCCTCAACATCACGCCGTGGGCGGAGGCCACGTTCCGGCACTTCGTGCGCAACCCGATCAGCCAGCGGCTGCCCCGCAAGTTCAAGATCAACTTCTCGGGCTGCGAGTCGGACTGCGGCCAGGCCATGTTCAACGACGTGGGAGTGATCGGCGTCGTCCGGCGAACCGATGCCGGCGATGTCGAGCGGGGCTTCAGGGTGTTCATCGCGGGCGGCCTCGGCACAACGCCCCATCCGGCTCTGGCCCTTGAGGACTTCACCCCCCGACAGGATCTGCTGCCCACCATCGAGGCCTGCCTGAGGGTGTTCGATCAGGCCGGCAACCGCGACAACAAGCTGAGGGCCCGCATGAAGTGGCTGGTCGACACCCTCGGTTTCGAGGAGGTCCAGCGCCGGGTGCTGACCCAGCGCAAGTTCCTGGTGGCCTCCACGTCCTGGCCGGGCGGGATCCCCGCGGAGGTGCAGGTTGAAGGCGACGATCCGGCCGGTGCCGACGGTTCCGGCGCAGTGAGCGTCATCGGCCACGGGACTCCGGTGAGCATCGGCACGGGCACCGACTACGAGCGCTGGCAGCGGGTCAACGTGGTGCGCGGTGTGCGAGACGGCACCGTCTCGGTGTACGCCCAGGCCCATCTGGGCGACATCACCAGCGATCAATTCCGAGCCCTGGCCGCCCTGCAGCGAGACCTCGGCGCGGACGTGCGCCTAACCAACCGCCAGAACGTGGTGTTCAGAGGCGTCCACGTCGACGACCTGCCGCTCGCCTTCGAGCGCCTGAGCGCCATGGACATGGCCCGGCCCGGCGCTGAGCTGTCCCGCGATGTGGTGGCCTGCCCCGGATCCGACACCTGCAACCTGGCGGTCACCCAGAGCCGGGGGCTGGGCCACGCCATCGGTGAGCGCCTGGAGTCCGAGGGGCTGGCCGAGGTGGGCGGCGTCCGCATCAACATCTCGGGATGCCCCAACTCCTGCGGCCAGCACCACGCGTCCGACATCGGCTTTATGGGGGCCGAGCGCCGGGCCCACGGTCGCAGCGCCCCCGGCTACCAGATGCTGCTCGGCGGTCACGTCGGCTCCCAGCAGATGCACTTCGGTGACAAGGCCCTGCGCCTGCCCGCCCGCAATGCTCCCGAGGCCACCGCCCGGGTGATCCGGCGATTCACCGACGAGCGCGAGGCTGGGGAGAAGTTCCGGGACTGGATGCAGCGCGTCGGCGGAGCCCGCGCTGTGGCCGAGGGCCTCAAAGACCTCGACGAGTTCCCCGCCTACGAGGCCGACCCGTCGTTCTATGTCGACTTCGACGAGACCGGCCCCTACACGGTGGAGACTGGCGCCTCGGAGTGCGCCACCTAGGTCAATCCCGCGAGCCGGCGCTGATCTCCACCGCCACGGGATGGTGGCAGGCGACGTAGTGGTCCACGTCGCCGATCTGCTCGGAGGTCGGCTCGACGTCGCGGCATACATCGGTGGCCCGCGGGCAGCGGGTGTGGAACCGGCAGCCGCTCGGAGGCGCCGTCGCCGACGGCAGCTCGTCGCCAATGTCGCCCTCGCTCGGGTCCACGGTGGGGGCCGGCTCGGGAATCGAGGCTAGGAGCGCCCGGGTGTAGGGGTGGGCTGGACGGGAATAGATCTCCTGGGTGCTGCCGATCTCGCACACCTTGCCCAGATACATGACCACGATCCGGTCGCTGATGTTCTTCACCACTGACAGGTCGTGGGAGATGAACAGCACGGTCAGGCCGTAGCGGTGCTTCATGTCTTGGAGCAGGTTCAGTATCTGGGCCTGAATGGACACGTCGAGAGCGGACACCGGCTCGTCGCAGATAAGCACCTTGGGATCGAGGGCCAGCGCCCGGGCGATCCCGATGCGCTGGCACTGGCCACCGGAGAACTCGTGGGGGCGCCGATCGCCGAAACGGGCCTCCACGCCGACGGCATCCATCAGCTCGTCTATGCGATCACGGCTCCATGATCCGATCTCGTCGCCCCACACGGCCAGGCCTTCACCGATCACGTCGCGCACCCGGCGGCGCGGATTGAGCGACGAGATCGGATCCTGGAAGATCATTTGCAGGTTGGGACGGACCTTGCGGAGGTCCTCCCCGCTGAGTTTGGCCAGGTCCTGGTCCTCGTAGAGCACCTCGCCTGCGGTGATGTCGACCAGGCGGACGATCGCCCGGGCCACCGTCGACTTGCCGCACCCGGACTCCCCCACGATGCCGAGGGTCTCCCCCTTCACGACGTCGAAGGTCACCTTCGACACGGCGTGCACAACGCGCTTGCGGCCCGCAGGGAACTGCACGACGAGATCCTTGACGCACAGCAGCACGTCGTCGCGGTCGCGCAGCTGGGCCTGCCCGGTCCCGGCCATCAGCTGCTCCCTCCCAGGCCCTCGGCCATGGACAGGCCTGCCGCGGTGGTGCCGGCCGCCTTGTTGGCGGCCAGAGCAGCCCTGCCCCGCTCCGTGCCGGTCGGATGGACGCAGGCGAAGCGGTGCAAACCGACCAGCCCGCTCAACTCAGGGGTGGCGTCGAGGCAATCGGCCTGGGCGTAGATGCAGCGGGGAGCGAAGGCGCACGCGTCGGGTGGATTGACGAGTTCGGGCGGGCGGCCCGGAATGGGATCGAGCCGGTGATGGACGGGATCGTCTATGCGAGGGATCGAACGCAGCAGCGCCTCGGTGTAGGGATGGCGCATGTCGTAGAATAGTGTGCGGGCGTCGGCTGTCTCCACGATGCGGCCCGCGTACATCACGGCCACGTCGTCGGCCCGGCCGTGGGCCACACCGAGGTCGTGGGTGATGAGGATCATCGACATCCGTCGGTCGCGGCGCAGCCGGTCGAGTAGATCCAGCAGGTGCTTCTGCACGGTGACGTCCACCGCGGTGGTGGGCTCGTCCGCGATCAGCAGTCTGGGCCGGCAGGCCAGAGCCATGGCGATCACCACCCGCTGGCGCAGCCCGCCCGACAGCTCGTGGGGGTACTGAGACAGCCTCCGCGCCGGCTCGGGTATGCCCACCTGGTTGAGAAGGTCCTCAGCCTCGCGCAAGGCCTCCCTGCGGGAGCGGCCCAGGTGGTAGCGGAGTGTTTCGGCGATCTGCTCGCCCACCTTCTTGACCGGGTTGAGCGACGTCATCGGATCCTGGAACACCATCGTCATCTGCACGCCGAAGAAGTGCTTGGTGCCCGCGGCGGCCAGGGCGCGCACATCCTGGCCGTCGTAGACCACGTCACCGCTCACCTGAGCGCTCCGCGGCAGCAGGTTCATGAGTGTCTTGGCGGTGACTGACTTGCCCGAGCCCGACTCGCCCACGATGGCCAGGGTCTGGCCCTCGTAGAGGTCGAAGCTGACGCCGTTGACCGCGCTGACCGTGCCCCGCTCGGTGGGGAACCGCACGTGCAGGTCGCGCACCGACAGGAGCGGGCCGGACGCCGGTGCCTGATCCGCGGCCATCAGAAGGCCAACTCCTTCACATCGTAATACTGGCGGATGCGGTCCCCGGCAAAGTTCAGGGCCAGCACGGTGACGAACATCACCACGACGGGGAACATGGTCACATGGGTGGCGTTCTGCAGGTCGCGGATACCGGCGCCGTCGACGATCATCTTGCCCCAGGAGATGGCGTCGTCTCCGGCCACCGACAGGCCGAGGAAGGCGAGCGATCCTTCGGCGACAACCGCTAGGGCCATGCCGAGCAGCGTCAGCGCCCCCATGGGGATCACCACATTGGGCAGCAGCTCGCGCACGATGATGCGGACGTGGCGGGCGCCGAGCACGCGGGCCGCGGCCACGAACTCGCGCTCGGCGTACACCAGCGTGGAGGCCCGCGACAGCAGGCCGACGGGCGCAACCGACAGGATTCCGATGGTCAGGCTCACCACCAGCAGGCTGCGCTCGAGGGTGGCGGTAATCAGGATGGCCAGCACCAGCGCCGGGAACGACAGCAACACGAAGAACGCGAAGCCCACGGCCTGGTCGAGGCGCCCCCGGAAGTAGCCGGCCAGTATCCCCAGCGCGCCCCCGACCGCCATGCCGAACACGATGGCGAAACCGCCCACGGCCAAGCTGATGCGGGCGCCGTGCATGGTGCGGGAGAACACATCGCGACCCAGGGCGTCTGTGCCAAACCAGGCGTCGAACGAGGGCGACTCGCGTGCGCCCCCGAACCCCACCTCGGTTGGGTCGGCGATCGGCAGCCAGGGAGCAAACATCGCTACGAACGCCATGACCACAAGCCAGACCATCGCCAACCAGAACCCCACGCCCAGGCGGCGGCGCACCGCAGCGTCGTCGCCCTCACCGTCGGTCTCGGGGGTCCGACCAGACCGCATCATCCGCAGGATCCGGAACCGCTGGAGCACACGCTGCCGGGACGCCCTGCCCTTGCGGGACGGCCTGCCCTCGGCGCTCAACGGGCCCTCACCCTCGGGTCTAGCCAGGTGTAGAACAGGTCGACCACGAAGTTGATGACCACGAAGGTGACCGCGACCAGCATCACGATGGCCAGCACCACCGGGAAGTCGTCGCGGACCACCGCAGTCACTATCTCCCTGCCGATCCCCGGTATGCCGTAGATCTGCTCCACCACCAGCGACCCGCCGATCAGGGCCCCGGTGCTGACGCCGAAGACGGTCACAACCGAGAACAGCGACGGCCGCAGGGCGTGCCGGAACATGATCCGCAGCGGCGGCAGCCCCTTGGCTCGCGCCATGTGCACGAAATCCTCCTGCAGCGTGGTGATCAGATCGGTGCGCAGCAGCCGCTGGTAGCTGGCCGCCAGCGGCAGGCCGAGCGTGAGCGCGGGCAGGAACATGGAGAAGACGAGCCCGCCGAGGGTGTCACTCTCGTAGGCCGACGGGAAGACCGGCCAGCGCAGCGCCAGCAGGTACAGCAGAACCACGCCCAGCGCGAAGTTGGGTATCGACAGCAGTCCGAAGGACGCCACGGTGGAGCCGCGGTCAAAGGCCCGGTTCGCTCGATAGGCCGCGATCACACCCCACGGGATGGCCACACCCAGCGAGATGATCTGGGCCATCACCAGCAGGATCACCGTCTCGGGCAGCTTCTCGCGGATCACCTGGCTCACCGGCTGGTCGTTCTGGAACGAGGTGCCGAAGTCCCCGGTGGCCATATCGCTCAGCCACAGCAGATAGCGGACGGGCACGGGCCGGTCGAGGTGATACTCGGCCCGAGCCGCAGCCACGGTCTCGCAGTCGTTGCTGGCAACGTCAACCGTCGTGTCCTCGACCGTGCCGGCCTCAATGCCCTCGCAGTCGAGCTCAGCCAGCACGCCCACCACGTTGATGAGCGGGTCACCGAGCAGGTTCAGGGCCGAGAAGCCCAGAAACGTGACCGCGAACAGCACAGCGACGAGCAGGGCCAGCCGGCGTGCCACAAATCTCGCCACGAGCCTCTACCGCCCCGATCGCCGCGACACGCTCATCGAGGCGCTGCGCAATTCCACTCCGGCAGCCACTCTGCGGGGAGATTACTACTGCGAATGGGTTCGCGCCCGCCAACCGGCCGCGGCCGCAATCGCTCTTGCCGACGCATCTGCCAGAGTCCGCTGCCAGCCGCCTCCGCTCGCGCCCGCAACCAGGGCGAGCGCGAGCATGGCAGCCAGCCGGCGGACCCGGCGCCGAGTCAGTGGTCCCCTAACTGAGCCAGAGCTGGTTCAGCCAGATCCGGCCCTGGTTGTTGCAGAACAACTCGTCGCCTATGGGCGAGATCTGCCCGCAGACGTTGTGCACGTTGTCCCGAGCTCCGATCACCCAGTTGGTGTGGTGGTAGAAGATGTAGGAGTAGGAGTCGCGGACGATCTCCTGGATCCGGTGCCAGATCTCCACCCGCCGGTCTAGGTCGTCGCTCCTGCGCTGCTCGTACATCAGCTCGTCGCGCTCGGTGCTGCAGTAGCGGGGGAAGTTCAATGCGATGAACCCGATCGTGCCGCACTCCATCCACAGCACGTCGTTGTCGGGGTCGACGGCCCCGAACTGCCGCCAGCCGACCACGCCGTAGTTGCCCAGCACCACGTAGACGATCAGGTCGTCCTGGAGGACCTCAGTCGGGGTGACGTTGAAGAAATCGTCCCAGGAGTTGATCAGCAGCTCGGTGACCCGGGTGTTCTCCACCGACGGGCCCGCATAGACGTACTCCATGTTGATCTTGCCTCCCGAGCAGTTGCCGGGATTGTCGGCGCAGTAGGACGCGACGGCCGGCCCGGCCCGCTCGGGCATGTTCGTCTCCTGCTTGACGTTGGGGTTGTGCCAGATCAAGTCGGGATGGAACATGCTGTCGGCCGCCGGAGCGGTGCCTTGGCGGATCAACTCCACGTAGGCGTCCCGGTCGGTGGCGAACGTCAGCGCTTGGCGGGCCCGGATGTCGTCGAACGGCGGTTTCTCCGTGTTGATGACCGCGAACGACTCCTCGGAGCGCTGGTTCTCGAAGGTCGCCACCCCTCGGCCCGCGGCGTCGCGCAGGATGAGGGTGGCGTCGGCGTTGGCGGTGATCAGCAGGTCGAGGTCCCCCGCGGCCAGGCGCTCCGCAGCGATCGCGGTGTCGGTGATCGGATAGATCTCGATGCGGTCGAGGTAGACATCCGTTGTTCCGGCCGCCCAGTAGTCGGGGTTGCGAACCAGCACGGTCCTCTCGTCCTGGACCCGGCTGTCGATCATGAACGGACCGGTGCCGATGGGAATCTGGTTCAGGGAGGGATCTGCGAGAGCTCGCTCGAGCCACTCCGACGGCAGGGTCATCCCCAGCTGACTGGCAAAAAAGATCGGGAGCCGGGCCGACGGCCTCACGCCCCGGTACTCGACGGTGTAGTCATCGACTTTGCGGAAGGGCTCGTCCGGGTCGAACCCGGGCTTGAAGGCCAACGAGATCACCGGATCAGCGAGCTGCGCCGTAAACGTTGCGACCACATCGTCGGCGTCGAGCTCGGTGCCGTCGTGGAAGCGGATTCCTTCCCGCAGCTTCATGTGCCAGTTCGTGCCGTCGCCGATCTTGGTCCACGACTCGGCCAGAACGGGGACCCAGTTGCCCTGCTTGTCGTAGTAGGTGAGCGGGTCGAAGATCGGGTAGGTCATGATGTAGGCCGCCACCGCGAAGTTGTTGGCCGCGGGGTTCAGGCCGTCGGCCTCGGCCTCGATGCCGACGCGGAGAGTGCCGCCGAACTGGGGCTCGGGCTCGGCCGGAACCTCGGGGGCCGCCTCGCCCTCCTCTGATGGGGCCGGTGGAGTCGTGGTGGTTGTGGTGTCCACCGGAGCGACCAGCAGTTCCTGCTCCTGCGTGTCGTCCGCTTCGGTGACGGTCGGTGCGGGAGGCTCTTCGCCGTCGACCTCGCCATCGCCGTCGCCGTCACCATCGCCGTCGCCGGAGTCGACGGGCTCGGAAGGGGCGGCCGTTTCGGTTGTTTCGACAGCCTGGGAGGGCTGCGGCTCGCCCCCGTCGTCACCGCCCCCGCAGGCTGAGGCCATCAGAGCGAACGCCAGCAATACCGCCAACCAGCACGCCGAACCTTTGTGAATCTGTCGAGCAGACATTCCCATTGCCCTCCTAGGCGAGGCCGGTGAACCGGCTTGTAGTCCGGCTACTCTGCCAGACGGCGACCCCGCCCCGCCAGTGGCACCGCGCCCGAGGCGCTGGGCCGGCGACCTGGAGGCGCTCAGCCGAGCCAGACCTGGTGCAGTTGGGCGCGGCCCTGGTTGTTGCAGAACAGCTTGGTTCCGTCCGCGGGCGCGGTCTGGCCGCACACGTTGTGGACCTCTTCGCGGGTGCCGATCGTCCAGTTGGCGTGGTTGAAGAAGATGTGGGTGTAGGCGTCCCGCATCATCTCCTGGAGCTGGTGCCAGATCTCCACACGGCGATCCAGGTCATCGATGCTGCGCTGCTCGTACATGAGAGCGTCGCGCTCCTCGTCGCAGTAGCGGGTCCAGTTGAGCGAGATGAAGCTCACCGAGGCGCACTCCAGCCACACCACGTCGTTGTCGGGATCAACCGCCCCGAACTGCCGCCAGGTGACCGCGTCGTACTGACCCAGCGCCACCTCCACGATGTGGTTGTCCTGCAGCAACTCCTGCACGGTGACGTTGAAATGGTCCTCCCACGCGTCGACGAGCAGGTCGGCGATGCGGGTCTGTATCACCGACGGCCCCGAGTGCTGCAATTCCATATTGATCCTGCCGTCGGTGCAGTTCTCGGGATAGTCGGCGCAGTGGGCGCCCACGAGCGGACCGGCCTGCTCGCCCACGTTGGTCTGCTGCTTCACGTCGCGGTTGTGCCACACCAGGTCGGTATGGAACATCGTGTCGGCCGGCGGGGCGGTGCCCTGGCGGATCAGCGCCACATAGGCGTCGCGGTCCGTCAGGAACGTGAGGGCCTGGCGGGCCCGAATGTCGTCGAAGGGCGCCTTGGAGGTGTTCAGCATGGCGAAGTGCTCGCCGGAACGCAGATTCTCGACGGTCCTCACGCCCTCGGCGGCGCGCAAGGTGAGGATCGCGTCGGGGTTGTCGGTGATCATCATGTCGAGTTCGCCCGCCGCCAGCCGGGCCGCTGCGATGGCAGAGTCGGTGATGGGATAGACCTCTATCCGGTCCAGGTACACGTCAATGAGATCGGCGGCCCAGTAGTCCGGGTTGCGAACCAGCACCGTCCTGGTGTCCTGCACCCGGCTCTCGAGCATGAACGGGCCCTGCCCCACCGGCCTCTGGTTCAGCGTCGGATCCTCATGGGCAAGCGTCAGCCACTCCGACGGCAATATCATCCCGAGCTGGTTCGTGAGCTGCCCGGGAAACGCCGCGAAGGGCACTGCCAACTGGTATTCCACGGTGAGGTCGTCGATCTTGACGATGGGTTCATCGCGGTCGTAGAGGTGGATGATGGCCAGCGAGACGATGGGATCCGCGAGCTGGGCCTCGAAGGTGGCGAGTACGTCATCGGCGTCGAGGGCGGTTCCGTCATGGAAGCGCACGCCCTCCCGCAGCTTCATCCGCCACGCCGACCCATCGCCGACCTTGGTGAACGACTCGGCCAGGTACGGGATCCAGCGGCCGCTCGTGTCCCAATAGACGAGCGGGTCGAACATCGGGTTGGCCATGACGTAGGCCGACACCGCGAAGTTGTTGGCCGCCGGGTTGAGCCCGTCGGTCTCGGCCTCCACCGCTACCCGCAGGGTTTCCCCGAACTGTGGCTCGATCTCGGCGGGCGCTTCGGCCCCGGTATCGGATCCGACGGGCGCGACGGTGTCGACGGGAGCCGTGAGCTGTCCCTCCTCGTGCTGGTCGCCCTCGTCTGCACCTGACTCGGTGGCCCCGTCGCCCACGGAAGCCTCCTCGGTGCTGCTTGGGGCGGGAGCTTCACCGCTGGGCTCAGACACGGATGGCGCCGCGGTCTCGCCCGCGGCCTCGGCTGCCGGCTCGGTGTCCACGGCGCCGCCCCCGCCGCAGGCGCCGGCCACGACGGCTACTGCGAGCATTGCGGCCAGCCCGGCCCTTGCCCTCGCGTTCAGCCGGATGGTCACGGTCATGGGTGCTGGCTGCTGACCGAGACCACTTCTCCGGTCATGTACCCAGCGAGGTCGCCGGCCAGGAACACCATCACGTTGGCCACCTCCCAGGGCTCTGCCGGCCGGCCGAATGCCTCTCGCCGGGCCAGATCGACCAGCAATTCCTCGTCGACCGTCTTCGCCAGGAACGGATGCCAGGCCAGGCTGGGCGCCACGCAGTTCACGCGGATCCCGTGCTCGGCGGCCTCCAGGGCGGCGCAGCGGGTGAGGGCCATCACCCCGGCCTTGGCCGCCGCGTAGTGGGCCTGCTCGGTCTGGGCCCGCCAGCCCGAGACCGAGGCGTTGTTGACGATTGCGCCGCCGGTGCCCTGGTCGATCATGCGCCGCAGCGCGGCCCGGGTGCAGCGCATGGTCCCGTCGAGGGTCACACCGAGCACCGCCGACCACTGCTCGTCGGTCATGTCCACCAGTCGGGCCGATCCGCCCAGCCCCGCGTTGTTCATCATCACGTCGATGCCGCCCAGGAGGCGTCCGGCCGCATACATCAGGCCCTGCACGTCACGCTCGGAGGTCACATCGCACCTCACGGCTTCGGGCCGCGAGCCAGTCTCCGCCTCCAACCGCGCAACCGTTGACGCGAGGCGCCGATCGTGAACGTCGGAGATGAGGACCCTGGCGCCCTCGATGAGGGCTCTGCGGGCTACGGCCGCGCCGATGCCCGCGCCGGCCGCGGCGGTTACCACCACCCTCCTGCCCTCCAGCAGGCCTCGCCCGGGCGGCTCCGAAGGAGCCTCGGGCCAAGGCCGCCCGGCAGGCTTGACGGTCACGGCTCAGCCATGAACGCTCGGCCCGCAGGCTCCGCAGCCACGGCTCAGCCGTCTGCCATTTCGGCCATGCGCCGCTCGAGGTCGGCGATCATCGGGTTGGGCTCCTGCCCGATCGTCCGGGGCAGCTGCTCGGCGATCTCCGCGGGCGTCCACCGGTCGCCCGCCGACCACATGGAACGCACTTCCGCAGGCTGGTTCCAGACCGAGATCCGGCTTCCGACAACGGTGTAGATCTGCGCGTTGACATCCCGGCCGCCGTCGCTGAGCAGGTAGACCGCCATGGGAGCCACCGCCTCGGCCTCGCCCGTCTCGAACTCGAAGGGCACGTTCTCGCTCATGCGCGTGCGGGCCACGGGCGCGATGCAGTTGGCGCTGATCGCAGGCCCGCCCCGCAGCCGTATCGAGGACGCGGTCATGGCCGCGGAGCGGGTGAGGCTCACGATGCCGCCCTTGGCCGCCGAATAGTTGGCCTGCGCGGTGGAGGCGACGTACGCACCCGAGGTGAACCCCACCAGCGAGCCGCCCGCCGGCTGCTTGCGCATACGGGCCAGCGCGGCGCGGTACACGTTGAAGTGTCCCTTGAGGTGGACGGCCACCACATGGTCCCACTCCTGCTCGCTCATGTTGAACAGCATCCGCTCGCGCAGCACGCCCGCAAGGCACACGACGCCGTCGATGCTCCCCCACTGGTCGCAGGCCGCTTCGACGATCTCGGCGCCCACGTCGAAGCGCGACACGTCGCCCGCCAGCGCCGTCGCGTTGCCTCCAGCGGCGCGTATCTCCGCCACTACCGCGTCGGCGACGTCGCTGGAGGGGTCAGAACCGTCGAGGGCGACGCCGTAGTCGGCCACCACCACGTTGGCGCCCTCGGCCGCGCAGGCCAGCGAAACAGCCCGGCCGATGCCTCCCCCGCCGCCAGTGACAGCGATATTTTTACCGTCGAGCAGTCCGCTCACGCGCTGTTGTGTGACGCTGGTCCCGAGGTTCAGCCGTCAGCGGTCGTCGCGGTCCGAGTCGCGGCGGCGCAGCGACGCCAGGATGTCGACTCCGGTGGCGGCCTCGATCTGCTCGGTCATCGCCACCAGCGACGCCGGCAGCTGGCTCATGAGCCCAGGGATGCCGCCCCGGGAGCCGCCGTTGCCGTCGCCGTTGCCGCCTCCACCACCCCCCGTATCCACGACCGCGACGCGGTCGATGCTCACGTTGGCCACGGTGGCGACGATCTTGTCGATCAGCTCCGGCAGCATGGTGAGCACCAGCACGTCGTGGCCGTCGGCGCCGGCCGCCTGATACTGGTCGGTGAGCCGCTTGAACACCTCGACCTGGGCCAAGCCGTCCTCGACGATCGTGGCCGCTTCGGCCTGGGCCTGAAGCTGGCGGGCTTCGAGGTCGGCGCGGGCCGGGACGACCACGTCGGCCTCGATCCGGCGCTTCTCCAACTCGATCCGCTGGGTCTCCAACTCTTGGCTGGCGACGGCTTTGGCGGTCTCGCCGGCCACCAGGGCCTCCTCCTCACGCGCCCGGGAGATGGCCTCCAACTGGGCGGTGCGGACCCGCAGCGCGTTCGACTCCTCGACGATGGCCTTGTCGGCCTCGATCGCCGCGACCTCCGCGGCCCGACGGGCCTCGGCCTCGGCCTGCTTGGCCTCGGCCACGCGGTTGGCCTCGGCCACGCGGGCGTCGCGGATCACCTCGGCGGTGAGCCGCCGGCCCACCGACTCGAGGTAGTTCACGTCGTCGGTGACGTTCTGGATCTTCATCACGTCGAGCTCGAGGCCCAGGGTCTTGATGTCGTCGTCGGCCTCATCGATGAGCTGCTGACTGAACTTGAGGCGGTCCTCGTTCACCTCCTCGGGCGACAGCGTGGCCAGCACACCCCGCAGGTTGGCCTCGAGGGTCTCCTTGGCGATCTGGCCGATCTGGTCACTTCCGACCTGTAGGAACCGCTCGCAGGCGTTCTCCAGCAGACCCTCGGAACTCGACACCTTCACGTTGGCGATGCCCTGCACATTGAGCGGGATGGCGCCGCGCGAGTAGGCGTTCTGGACCGACACGTCCAGTGGAATGGTGTTGAGGTCCATCCAGGCCACCCTCTCGATGAGCGGGATCCGCATCGTGCGGCCGCCCTTGAGGATGCGGTAGCCCACCCTGCGCCCGTCGGAGAGGACCCGCTTGCGGCCCGAGATGACCGCCACCCTGTTGGGCGGGCAGATCACGATCAGCGACCTGACGATCAGGATGACGAAGAACACCGCCAAGGCCAGTGCGATACCGGCCACAACTGCTGAGGACATTGCGCCTTCCCTTCCAGCGACTTCACGCGTCTCGGAAGCCCACTGCCCGAATGAGCGTACCAGCCCCATTTGACCTGCAACCAGGCCTGTTGAGGGATCCGGCAAACTGCAATAGTCTCAGACCGGCCACGGCTTCTGCACCGGTTCGGTAGGCCCCACTCGGCACGGCTGTGATCGAGGGGCTCGACCACATGGCGCTGAGGGCTGTGCAGGATGGAGTCGGCGCCGGCGCAGACGCGGAACCGGTCGCACTGGCTCTGCTGTCTACCAAGCTCGGGATCGTCCTCTTCGTTTGGCCCATCTTCTATGCCGGCACTGCCGTGGCCGCTCTCGGGAAGGCCGCCTACTCCAGTTCCGGGTCGAGGCGGGTTACGAGGGCGACCCCGCCTTCGATGCGCACGATGATGACCCGAGCGCCGGCCTCGATGGCCTGACCGTCGCCGAGGGGGTCGACGGGCGCGGCCGTCATCTGGGTGCGGGCCCCGGCCACGCTGAGCACGATCCGGCCGCGCCGCTCGCCGGTGATGGGCAGCGAGACCCGGGCGATGCTGCCCTCGATCTCACGGTCGCTCACCTCGCTGGAGGCCTCGCTGCGGCGCAGGTAGGCGAATGCGGCGCTGTTGAGCCCACCGGCGAGCACCCCGACCACAACGGCCAGCAGCAGCGTGAAGACCCCACCAGTTCCGAGCCACTCCGAAACCAGTCCGGTGGCGCCGAAGAAGGTAGCCACGAAAGCCAGGCTGCTCAGCGGGATGACGGCGAAGACTTCGCCCAGCCCGTCGACCTCCCCGCCGGCATCCATCTCGGCGTCGCCACCGCTGAAGGCGAACCACAACAGCAGAGGCCCCCCCGCGGCCAGCATGAAGGCGTACAGCCAGGTCATGCCGCGGCCCCCGAGCCGACTGAGCCAAGGCTTGGCCCGCAACTGCCGGCCGGCGCGGGCATCGAGGCGAACATGGGCCAAAGCTAGTATCCCGGCCGTGCCTATCGCGCCGAGAACACCGGTCCCGGAGACTGCGCTTCGCGATCGCCCCTGCTGGATTGAGGAATCGGGGACATTCCATGAGCTTCAGTGACGCCTTCTTCGCTGTGCGTGACGAGGTCCGCAACTGGGGGCGGTGGGGCGACGACGACCGCCTTGGCACGCTCAACCTGATCACCGACGACGCGGTGGCCCACGCCGCCTCGCTGGTGCGCACCGGACGGCGGGTGTCGTGCGCGCTCGACCTGAAGTACTCCGGCGGGGTGCAGATCGGTCAGATGCACGGGAGGATCAATCCGCTGCACGCCATGGTCAAGATTCACAGCCCCGACCTGGGCGACGCCGACGGCAGGGGCATGGTCCCCCACTTCTCCGACGACATCGTGACCATGCCCCTGCAGGCCGCCACCCACTGGGACGGCCTGTCCCACGTGAGCTACGACAACACCCTCTACAACGGCGTGCCCATCGCCTCGATCAACCCCATGGGCGGCGCCACCGTGCTCGGCATTGAGAACGTCCGCCACCTCACGGGCCGGGGAGTGCTGCTCGACGTCTGCGCGGCCAAGGGGCTCCAGCGGCTCGCAAGCGACCACGAGGTGACCGCCGACGACCTCGACGAGGCGGCCGAGCACGGGCGGGTGGCCATGCGACCCGGCGACATCGTCCTGCTGCGCACCGGCCGGATGCAGGTGTTCCGGGAGATGGGGGCGATGCCGTATGTGACCGGGCCCGACGCCGACGGCACCAGCCCCGGCCCCGGCTTCGACGCGGTGCGCTGGTTCTGGCGCCACGACGTGGCCGCGGTTGCCGACGACACCTACATTTTCGAGGTGTTCCCCGGGCCGAATTTCCACGACGCGCTGGGCGTGCACTGCCTGCACGTGGTGGACATGGGCATGACCCAGGGCCAGAACTGGGACCTGGAGGCTCTGGCCGCGGCCTGTGCCGAGGAGGGCCGCTACGAGTTCCTGCTGCAGGCCAACCCGGAGCCCTTCGTGGGAGGCTGCGGCTCCCCCGTGAACCCGGTGGCGGTGCTGTGACCAACGGCTCCAAGTGCACCGACCCGGTCGCCCTCAACCTGTGGCACCCGGTCGGTGCCGTCGTCGAGCTGGCCCCCGGGGCCGTCAACCAGACGCAGTTGCTCGAAGAGTCCGTCTCCTACGGAGTGTGCGCCGACGGCGAGAGCCATGCCTGGAGATCGGTCGCGGCGTTGCCCGCAGGCTCGCGATTCGCTCCCGAGGACGTCGAAGAGCCCCTGCCGACGACCAACGGCTTCGGCTACATATGGACCAGCCTGGGTTCTCCGGAGGCCGAACTCTTCGAGCTGCCGGAGTTCGGCGAGCCCGACCGCCACAACGTGTGGGCCGGCAGCATCGGGGTGCACACATCAGCGCCGAGGGCGGTGGAGAACTTCCTCGACATGGGCCACTTCCCGTATGTCCACTCCGGCTACCTGGGCATCGAGCCCCTCACCGAGGTCAAGGAGTACGACGTCGACCTGGTCGACGGCGGGCGGGAGATAGTCGCCACCCGCTGCGAGTTCTTCCAGCCGCTGGGGGCGCTCAACGCCGAGGGCGGGATGCTCATGGGGTACGTGTACCGGGTGCCCCACCCCTACTGCGCCATCCTCTTCAAGTCGAGCCCCATCGACGAGTCCCGCATGGATGCCATCACCATCTTCTGCCAGCCCGTGGACGAGGAGACCACGCGGGCCCACATGCTGTTGTCGATGCTCGACGACGAGAGCGACGACCGGCTGCTCAAGCGCTTCCAGCTGCTGATCTTCGGCCAGGACAAGCCCATACTCGAGAACCAGCGGCCAAAGCGCCTGCCTCTGGGATCGCGGATCGAGACGCCCGTGCGCTCGGACAAGACCTCAATCACCTACCGCCGCTGGCTGTCTGACATGGGTCTGACCTACTGCGTCATCCCGGCTGAGACGTGATGATGGACCAGGACCGGCCGGCGGACGGCGGCGGCTCGGGCCGGTCCGGCACGGGCCCGCTGGTCGCGATGCGCGGCATCACCAAGCGGTTCGGGTCCCTCACCGCAGTAGACGGCGCCAACTTCGACCTGTGCTCCGGCGAGATCCACGCCCTATTGGGGGAGAACGGCGCGGGCAAGACGACGCTTATGAACCTGCTCTACGGACTGGAGCGCCCCGACGGGGGGACCATTGAGATCGACGGCGAGCCGGTGCACCTCCGATCCGCGCACGATGCCATCAAGGCCGGCATCGGCATGGTCCATCAACACTTCCAGCTCGTACCGCGGCTGTCAGTGGCAGAGAACGTGATCTTGGGCGCCGGCGAGGGCCGCCGGATCAGGCTTCCCGACCTAGCCGAGGTGGCCTCCTCCATCGAGGACCTAGGCGAGCGCTACGGGCTGCCAGTCTCGGCAGCCTCGCTGGTCGGGGACCTCTCGGTGGGAGAGCAGCAGCGGGTGGAGATTCTCCGGGCGCTGTATCGGGGCGCGAGGATCCTGATCCTCGACGAGCCGACGGCCACGCTCTCACCGGTGGAGATAGACCATCTGATCGAGCAGTTGCAGGCCATGGCGTCTGCTGGCACCGCCATCGTGATGATCACGCACCACCTCGACGAGGTGATGACCGCGGCCGATCGGATAACCGTTCTGCGGGCCGGAGCCAACGTGGCCACGCTGCCCGCCGAGGTGACCAGCCCGCTGGAGCTGGCCCGGCTGATGGTGGGCCGGGAAGTGACGATGCTCAGCGAGGTCGGAGAGGTCGAGGAAGCCGATGCGAGGGCCGCCTCGGCCTCAGCGGGTCCGGCCGTGCTGACGCTCGAGGATCTGTCATCGACGTCGGTGGCCGGAACCAGCGCAGAGCACGCCAGGGACTTCGTCGACGTGAGCCTGGAGGTGCGAGCCTGCGAGATCGTGACCATCGCGGGTGTCGAGGGCAACGGCCAGGCCGAACTGGAGGCGGTCCTGTGCGGGCTGAGCCAGCCGGCCTCGGGACGGATGCGCCTCGGCCAAGCCGACGTCACCGATGCGACTCCCCGGCAACTGCTGGACGCCGGTGTGGGCATCATCCCGTCCGATCGCTACCGCCGCGGTCTGATCCGCGGGCTGTCGGTGGCCGAGAACCTCGTTTACGACCGCATCGACAGGGCCCCGTACGGCCGCCGGCTCTGGATCGACCCCAGGGCGGTGGCCGCTCGGGGCGCCGACCTGGTGAGACGGTTCTCCATCGCGGTGCGAAGCCCGTCGGCCGCGGCCTCCACTCTGTCGGGGGGGAATGCGCAGAAGGTCGTGCTGGCCCGCGCCCTCGGCACCGACCTGCAGCTCCTGATCGCCGCTCAGCCCACCAGAGGGCTCGACGTCGGGGCCATCGAATTCGTGTGGAACCAGATCAGGGACCAACGCGATGCGGGGGTCGCGGTGCTGCTGATCACCACGGACCTCAACGAGGTCACGGCCCTGTCCGACCGGTGTTTCGTGATCTACCGAGGCCGGCTCGTCGAGACTCCACTGGACAGGGAGGCGATCGGCATGGCGATGGGCGGAGCGGGCAGCCGAGCCGAGAGGGCTGCGACGCGGTGACCGCTCAAGTCAACCCCGTGGATCCCTTGGACCAGCCGGACCGCGAGCACGACGCGGCCGGCACCGTCGCGCTCTGGAGTTCCCGACTCAGCTCCCTGGGACTGTCGGCAGCTGCGGTCGCCACCGCGTTCGTGCTGGGCGGGGTCCTGCTGGCCCTTTCCGGTGCCAACCCCCTCCAGGCCTACGCCGACATGTTCAGCGGCACCTTCGGCTCGCGCTTCGGCTTCAGCCTCGTGCTGGTGGAGACCGCTCCCCTGTTGTTGATCGGGCTCGGCCTGGCCGTGGCGTTCCGGGCTCGGGTGTGGAACATCGGAGCCGAGGGCCAGCTCCTGATGGGGGCCCTGGCCGGCGGCGCCTTCGCCATCCATGCCCCGATCAGCACCCGTGCGGTCATGATCCCGGCCGCATGTCTGGTCGGCGCGGCAGCCGGGGGGGCTTGGGGCTGGGTGGCCGGCTTCCTGCGGGCCCGCTGGAGCGTGAACGAGGTCATCTCCTCGCTGCTGTTGAACTACGTGGCTCTGCGGACCCTCGAGTACACGATCCGCAAGCCGCTGCGAGACCCAGTCGGCTTCCAGCCGGTGTCGGCGACGCTTCCCGACGCGGCCCGCCTGCCCGACGTGCCGGGTTTTCGAGTCCACATCGGGCTGCTGATCGGGCTGGGGCTGATCCCGGTCGTGGCCTACGTCATGAGGCGGACCCCGTTCGGGTTCCACACTCGGATGATGGGGCTGAACCGCGACGCCACCGAGGCCGCCGGGGTGCGGACCGGGCGGCTCATCACCGCGGTGATGGTCATCTCGGGAGCATTCGCCGGGATGGCCGGGATCCTGCAGGTGATGGGGCCGGAGTCGAGGCTGACCGGCAACATCTCTCCGGGCTTCGGATTCACCGCCATAATCGTCGCCCTCGTCGCCCGCATGCGCCCCGTCGGGGTGCTGGTGGCCGCGGTGCTGATCGGGGCGCTAACCCTCGGGGGCGACGTGATCCAGCGCACCCAACAGGTGCCCCGGGTGTTGACCATCGTGATCCAGGCCCTGTTCGTGCTCTTGATCCTGGTGGCCGACAAAGTGGGAAGGCGGAGCCGATGAGCGGGGCTCTCAGATCGGTCGGGAGCTCGGCGTGAACTGGGGTGCAGTCTTCGGCGCGGCGGCCATCATCCCCCTGCTCAACGCCTCGATCCGGCTGGCCGTACCCACCGGGCTGGCCGCGGTGGGCGAGTCGCTGTGCCAGAGGGCGGGGGTGCTGAATCTGAGCCTGGAGGGGATGATGCTCTCGGGCGCCTACGCGGCATTTCTGGCCACGCACTACAGCGGCGAGCCCTGGTTGGGGGTCGCAGGCGGGATCGGCGGCGGCGTGTTCATCGGAATGCTGATGGCGCTGTTCAGCGTGAGGCTGAAGACCGAGCAAGTGATCAACGGCATCGCCTTGGTTCTGCTGGCGCAGGGGCTCACCAGCTTCTTGCATGTGCGGCTGTTCGGGGTGACCTCGCCTGAACGCTTCGATCCCATGCAGAAGCTGGAGATTCCCGTGCTCGGCGCCATTCCCGGGCTGGGAAGCGTTGTCTTCGACCAGAGCCCGCTGGTGTACGTCGCGGTCGCCCTCATCATCAGCGTGTCGTGGATACTGCACCGGACCCGGTTCGGGCTGGCGGTGCGGGCCGCGGGCGACCGGCCCGGAGCGGCCGACGCCGCCGGCATAAACGTCGACCGCATCAGGTCGGCAGCCATCCTCGCCTCGGGAGCCATGGCCGGCCTGGGCGGGGCGGTGCTGGTGGTCGGCCAACTGGGTCTGTTCACCCAGAACGTGACCGCGGGCCGGGGCTGGGTGGCCATCGCCCTGGTGATCTTCGGTCGCTGGAGCCCGCTGCGGGTCGCGGCCGGAGCCTTCCTGTTCGGGTTCACCGACGCGCTCCAGCTGAGAATCCAGTCCGCCAGCGGCGGCATTGAGAGCAACGTCCCGTTCGAGTTCTTCCAGGCTCTGCCCTATCTGGTGACGATCGTGGTGGTGGTAGTGGCCACGGCGCGGGCCCGCACCGACGCCCAGCCCGAGTCGTTGGGAGTCCCCTACATCAAGGGTGCGAGGTCTTCCTAGCCGGATAACGGCCCTGCGCCCCGGCCCGATATTATGCCGCCACGGTATACTGAGCCCCTGGAGGCAGATTCCCCATGACCACGCGACGCGTCCTTGCCCTGTTGGCCGTGTTCGTCCTGCTCGCCGCGGCCTGCGGCGACGACGAGGCGTCCACCGAGGAGACTGCGCCCGAGCCCGCGCCCACGACGGCCCCCGCGGCCGAGGAGCCCGAGCCCGCCGCCGAGGAACCGGAAACCCCCGCCGAGGAGCCCGAGCCCGCCGCTGAGGAACCCGAAGCCATGGCGGACGAGAAGGTGAGCGTGGCCATCCTGCTGCCCTGCGCCCTCAATGACCTGTCCTGGTGCCAGGCCGCCTACGAGGGCGTCAAGCTGCTCGAGTCCGAGGGCCTGATCGACCTGCAGTACGTGGACGACGCCCCCTTCGACGCCCAGGGCGCGACGCGGGTGATGAGCGGATTCGCCGAGGAGGGCGTGCAGCTCGTGATCGGCCACTCCTTCGACTACGGAGCGCCCATCCATGAGATGGCGCCGGACTATCCCGACGTCAAGTTCGCCTGGCAGGGATCCTGCGGCGGCTTCTGCGGCGTGGACGGCCCCAACATCACCGACTACTTCATGCCGATGCACGAGCCCGCGTACCTCTCGGGCATCCTCGCGGGCGGCATCACGGAGTCGGGCGTGATCGGCGCCAACGCGGGCTACGACATTCCCGTGTGCCGTGCCACCGTCGAGGCGTTCCTGCTCGGCGTGCAGGAGGTGCGACCCGACGCCACGCGCCTCGACGCGTTCCTGGGCTCCTGGGTGGACGCCGCGCTGGCAAAGGAGGCCACCGCGGCCCAGGCCGAGCAGGGTGCGGACGTGTTCGTGGCCTGCGGCAACGCCGGATCGTTCGGCATGATCCAACAGGCCCGCGAGCTGGGGCTGTCAGCCTTCGGCTACGTGTACGACGAGTCGGCCCTGGCCCCCGACAACGTGGTGGCGTCCATGGCCTGGCAGATCGGCGAGACCTACCGCCAGATGGTGGAGGACATCCAAGCCGGCAACTTCCAGCCCACCTACGACTTGCTGATGAGCGACGGTGGCTTCGAGGTCCAGGTCAACCCCGACTACAGCGCAGCCTCCATCTCCGCCGAGGCGATGGATCTCTTCGAGACCCGTCAGCAGGAAGTGGTCGACGGCACCTTCCAGGTCCCGTTCATAGCTGCCGCCGAGGGCTGATCCGCGGCGGGCGGGCCCGTGCTCGGGCCCTCACCCGCCAGGCGCCGCCGCCGGCTCGACCAGCCGCCGGCTCAAGCCGACGGTCAACCGCCCGGCGGGGACCAGGGAGTTGAGGTAGGCGCCCAGATGCGAGACTAGATCCCGGGCGTCGTCCTCGGCGCCGTGGATAAAGCTCGACTTGCGCCGGCGCAGGAAGTTGAGCCCGATCACGTACAGACCGGGAAACTCGGTGACGATTCCGCCGTCATGGCGGATCTGGCCCTTGTGGTTCAGCACCGGCATGTCGAGCCAGGAGTAATCGGGCCTGAACCCTGTGGCCCAGATGATGGTTCGGATCTCCCCCCGGGCCAGATCCAGCCTCAACGGCGGCGACATCTCCACCCTGGTGGGCGCGAGGCGCTTCGGCGGTCCCAGGTCGCCGAGGCGACGCTCCGCGGCCATCTCGTCGAAGGTGTCCAGGAGCCGGCCCAGCTTGAGGTCGGCCAGCTCGCACTTGTTGGCCAGCGATCCCGACAGCAGCGCCTCGCCATCGCGCAGAGCCGAGAGCCGGCCCACCAGCCGCACCCCCCGGTCGGTGAGGGCGTTGAGATCGAGCGTGGCCCGCTCGGGGGTCCCCACCAGCTGCGGCGACGGCGTGCGGCGCACCCGCGTTATGTCGTCGACCTCGTCGTAGCGCTCGTCGAGCAGGCCGGAGCGCTCCATCCACCAGAAGATGTCGCGGCCCCGGTACAGGCGAGGCATGCGTACATGTTCACCGACGGCCACGGTGACGGGACGGCCGGAGCGATGCAACTCGTCGGCGATCTGCACGCCCGTGGCCGAGGCGCCCACCACCAGCACCCCGCCGGGGGCCAGTGCGTCCGGGTTGCGGTACTCGAGGGCGCTCAAGGCAGTGACCGGCGGAGGCGGCTCTCCGCCCAGTGGCGGCACCTTGGCCACGTTCAATCCGCCGGTCGCAAGCACCACGCTTTCGCATTCCCACCGGCCGTGGTCGGTGTCGACCAGGTAGCCGGCCCCACCGGATCGCACCGACGTGACAGTGGTGCGGGTCAACACCGGAGCGTCGACGAGCCGGGCGTAGCCCGACATGAACTCGATCACCTCCGGCATGGACATATAGCCGTCGGGATCGTTGCCGCGGTAGGAGAGTCCCGGCAGCCGGCTCTGCCAGTTGGGCGTGAGCAGCCGCAGCGAATCCCAGCGCTGGGTGCGCCACGAGTTGGCCACCTCGCCGCGCTCGATGACGACATGGTCGATCGAGCACCCGGTGAGCAGCCGGCTCACCGCCAAGCCGGAGTGCCCGGCCCCAATGACGACGGCCGTCGTCCTCATGAGCCCGCCAGCCGTGAGTGCGTCAGTTGACCGTGACGGTCACATTGGTCGGATTGGTCATGATGTCGTAGACGGCCGACCGCTTCTGCGACTGGGCCACCAAGGCTCGGATCTCGTCCGGGGTGGCGTCCGCGTCGATGTCGTAGGAGACCTTGACGCCGTTGAAGCCGTTGCGGACATCGGCGTCACCGCCGAGGATGCCCAGGATGTCCATGTTGCCCTCGAGAGTCGCCTTCACCGATCGGAGCTGGATGTCACGATTCTGGGCTACGGCAGCCACCCCGGCGGTGAGACAACTGGCCAAGCCCACCAGGACCAGCTCGACCGGCGTGGCCGCGTTGTCTTCAGCCGCGAACACCGCGGGGTGATCGGCCTCGAAGGTGAACACCGAGCGATGATCGTGCTCGGCCCCGAGCCCGAAGTAGCTCTCGACCGAGGAGCGGCTGTGGGTGCCGTACAACCATTCGTTGCTGGCTTTCCAGGTGAACTGAGCGGCCTCGGGTGCCTCGCTGAGAGCCTGGCGGGCGTCAAGCAGTGCCTGGACGTTCACGCCGTTGTCGGTGGATGCGGTCGTTGTGCTGGTTGCCATTGGACGAACGTCTCCCTCCTCCCGCTCCGGATGAGCGCGTGGTGTCGGGAGAGTGTAGAACCTCGCCGGCTAAAAACCGACCAATTCAGTCACCTTTTGATTTCAGTCAGCTTTTGATTCCGGCACTGCGCTCACCGCCCTTGCCGCCAGCGGCGCCCTCATACAAGTCAGCGGTTCACGGCCGGCCCAACCGGATGGTTCACACGGCTAGCCGTCGAAGTTGGACATGTCGATGCGGCCTCGGCCTCGCTTGGTCTCCGACCGCCGGCGCTTCTTGTCGAGGCGACGGCGGCGAGACCGCCCCGACGGGCGGGTCGGCTTCCTCGGCTTGGTGACGGCGACCCCGTCGCGAAGCCGCGCCTGCAGACGGTCGAGCGCAATGTCGCGGTTGCGAGCCTGCGACCGCGTGTCGTCCACCACCACCCGCAGCTCCGCACCGAACCGGTCGATGAGCCGCTCACGGGCCGCCGGCACCACGTCGCCGGCCGCTGTGAGGTCGAGGACAGCCTCCACCCGCGTGCTCGACCGGTTGGCGTGCTGGCCGCCGGGGCCGCCCGAGGGGCCGAAGCGCCACGTCACAGCCTCCGCCGGGACGGTCCCGCCAGGGAATGCAAGCAGCCGGTCCATGTCGGCGACCCTACCTTCGAGCACGCCATCCGATCCGCCGCGGCGAGGCGCCGGCCCAGTCGACCAACTCGTCGGGATCGATCATCCGTTCCTCTGTACAATGCTCGGACACCAAGCCTTGCCCGACGCCGAGGACGTGGCCAACGAGATCATGAGCCTGATATCCGAAGGTGCGGCACCACACGGCGCGAAGGGTCGGCGAACTGCATGAGGTTGGCTGTGGTGATGTCGGTGGCCGGGGCGCTGTCGATGGCCGGGGCGCTGTCGGTGTCGGCGGTGGTTGCGTCGGCGGGTTCGGAGACGTCTGAGCGGCTGAGTGTCGCCGGTGCGGCATCTTCCGCTTCGGCTGAGCGGACCGCGGTGCAGGCGACCACGACGACGGTGGCGCCGGGGGAGCCGGGCGCCGACGGGCTGGGCGACTCCTTCTATCCGAAGATGGGCAACGGCGGCTACAACGTGTCGCACTATCGCATCGAGTTGGACATCGATCCGTCTGACAACACCATCGAGGCCGTCACCACCGTCACCGCCACCGCGACGCAGCGCCTGTCGTCGTTCAACCTTGATCTCAGCGGTCTGACCGTCGAGTCGGTGACCGTCGGCGGGTCGTCGGCGAGCTTCTCGCGCTCCGGCGCCGAGATGACAGTCACCCCCGGGGCCCCGCTGGCCGCAAACAGCGAGTTCGCTGCGGTGGTGACCTACTCGGGAACGCCCGCGCCGGTGAGCGACCCGGCTACCAGCTTCATCACACTGGTGGGTTGGCACTGGCGCACCGACCCCGACGACTATCCCGACGGCGTGATCTACGTCGCCAGCGAGCCGTCAGGGGCGATGACGTGGTTCCCGTCCAACAACCACCCTTCGGACAAGGCAACCTTCACATTCGTGATCACCGTGCCCGACACCGTGGTGGCCGCCGCCACCGGGATCCTCGAGAGCGAGGTCACCTCCGACGGGTCCACCACCTACACCTGGGCGATGGACGATCCGATGGCCACCTACCTCGCCGCGGTGTACGTGGGCGACTTCACGCTGCAGGAGGTCCGCGACGAGGGCAAGCCGCTGATCCGCAACTACCTCCACAGCGGCGTGCAGCCCGGGTCGCTGTCCAACACCCGCGAGATCATGGACTTCCTGGTGGCCGTGCTCGGCGACTATCCCTTCGACGCCTACGGGACCATCGCCGTGCCCTTCGGGCTCGGCTACGCGCTCGAGAACCAGACCCTGTCCCTGCACGGACCCGAGACCCTCTCCGACCGGATAATCGCTCACGAGATGGCCCACCAGTGGTTCGGCAACTCCTCCACCCCCGAGGACTGGAGCGACATCTGGCTCAACGAGGGCTTCGCCACCTACATGGACCAGATGTACCTCGCGCACCAGAATGACACGAGTCTCGACAGCTACATGGAAAAGCTGCGGAACAGCGTGAGCGTGTACATGGAACTCCTGCGGGACCTCGCGGCCGGCTCGCACGCGCCGGCGCCGAAGACGATCACCGCCTCGGATATGTTCGACTTGAACGGCGTCTACAACCGAGGAGCGCTCACCCTTTTCGCCCTGCGCAAGCAGGTCGGCGACACCGTGTTCCTCAGCATCTTGAAGGCTGCGCACTCGCGCACCTCGGGGGCCACCACGAGCACCGAGAAGTTCCTGGAGATCGTGGACGAACTCGCCGACGAGCAGGCTGTCGCGGTGGTGAACGCCTGGCTCTACAACGACACGCTCCCCAGCCTCGACCTTGATGTCGCCGCGCCGATGCTGCTCGACTCCTCCGGGGTTGGGCGCTCGGTGCTGACGCTGACCTTCGATGAGACGCTCGACGAGTCGCATGCACCGTCGAACTCCGACTTTGAAGTCCAGGTCGGCGGCGCCGACAGGAAGCTCTCGGGGACACCGACGGTGAACGGGGCCACGGTGACACTGCATCTGGCGTCGGCGGTGCTGTCGTCGGACCAGGTCAGCGTGAAATACGACGGCAACGGACTGCGAGACCGCGTCGGGAACCGCGTCGAGGGCTTCGGGCCCATCACAGTCACCAACAACACGACGGCGAACCGCTCCCCGCAGTTCCCGACCAGCGAGACCGGCATCCGCAGCGTGGCCGAGAACACCCCCGCGAGGCGCGCCGTCGGCGACCCGGTGGCGGCGTCAGACCCCGACAGCGACCCCCTCGCTTACTCGATACGCGGCGGCAGTTCGGTGTTCGACATCGTCGAACACACCGGACAGTTGAGAACCAAGGCAGCGCTGGACCACGAGCAGCACTCCAGCCACACCGTGGTGGTGGACGCGAAGGACGGCAGGGACGCCGACGGCCAGAGCGACACCGCGGTCGACGACTCGATCACGGTGACCGTGGCGGTGACCGACATCGACGAGGCGCCGACTCTCACCGGCGACACCGCAGTGGACTACCCGGAGAACTCCACCACCGATGTGGCTGCCTACACCGCCCGAGACCCCGAGCGCGGCACCATCGCGTGGACGCTGGCCGGCGTTGACCACGGGTTCTTCAGCATCGCTGGCGGGGTGCTCAGGTTCGACGACCCTCCCGATCACGAGGCCAGCCGCGGCAACCTCTACCGGGTCCAGGTGCGGGCCTCCGACGGCACCCACCGCGACGCCTTGGATGTGACCGTTACCGTTACCGATACCGACGAGAACGACCCCGGCCCCAGCAACCCCGGCCCCAGCAACCCCCGGCCGCAGCAACCCCCGCCCCAGCAACCCCCGGCCCCAGCAACCCCCGCCCCAGCAACCCCCGCCCCAGCAACCCCCGCCCCAGCAACCCCCGGCCCCAGCAACCCCGGCGGCGACGGGGGGCCTGTGCCCGGTGGGGAGCAGGACCCGGTCGGGGAGTTTTCTGATCTGGCCGGGGCCGGTGTGTTCGCGGATGCGTTGATGGATCTGGCTGGGCAGCGGGTGCTGACCGGCACGGGCTGCGGTGCGGGGAGATTGTGCGTGGGGGAGCCGATCCTGCGTTGGGAGATGGCGGTATGGACGGTGCGGGTGCTCGACGGCCAAGACCCGCCAGCGATCTCCCAGTCACGCTTCAATGATGTGGACGCCGCCAGTTTCCATGCGCCGTTCATCGAGCGAATGGCCGAGTTGGAGGTGACTAGAGGCTGCGGCGACGGCAGCGGCTTCTGCCCCGACCGGACCGTGACCCGCGCCCAGACGGCCGCCTTCTTGTCGCGGGCCTACAACCTCCAAGACGGCCCCGACCCGGGCTTCAGCGACGTTGCCCCGGACGCCTGGTACGGGGCCGATGTCGCACGGCTCGCCGCGTCGGGCATCACGGTGGGCTGCGGCGACGGAACCCGGTTCTGCCCCAGCAGGGACACAACCCGCGCCCAGATGGCCGCCTTCTTGTGGCGCGCCGAGAACCCTGACTGGCGCGATGGTCGGTGATGGCGGGATCCGTGGGGGTTGGGCGTCCGCGGGATCCGGCGAACTCGCTTCCGCAGAGGACTCAGTTGCTGCCGCCCACAGCGCACCGCGGCGCTCCCCCAGCGTGTCGAGCGACCAAGCAGCCTCTCGACGGCTCTCACCGCGTCGTCCTCGCGACCAACCCTCGGGCTTGCCTCGCGGGTGATCGCCAAGCAGCCTCTCGACGGCTCTCACCGCGTCGTCCTCGCGACTCATGGTTAAAAGCGTATTTCAGCGAATATTGCAGTTGACAACGAAATTTCGGCAGTCAAGGGACAAGGAACGATGCGTCGTACCTTCTGATGTCGCGGTCGCGGGTCACGAGCGTCAGGCCCTGCGCCTGCGCTTGCGCCACGAGCAGCCTGTCGAAGGGATCGCGGTGATGGCGGGGCAGCCGACCAGCCAGCCTGGCGTGCGCGGCGATGATCGGCAGATGCTCGAAGTCCTCGTCCACCGCCGCGTCGAGGTCGCCGCTCACCGTGAGCTTCCCGATCGACCGCTTGATGCTGATCTCCCAGATGCTGGCGACGCTCACCCATACCCCGTTGTCGGGATCGGCAATGGCCTCTGCGGCCTCGGCCGACACTGCGTCGCCGCCCACCCACCACAAAAGGGTGCAGGTGTCAAGCAGCAGGTTCACCCCTCCGCCTCGAAGGCGCCGATCAGCCATTCGGGCGTGTCGGCGAAGTCCGCGGCCATGTCGAGTTGGCCTGCGAGCCGGCCGGACACCCGCGGCGCCCGCCGAGGCCGGTAGGCGACGAGCCGGGCGACGGGGCGACCGCCGCGACCGAGAACAATCTCCTCGCCTTGCTCCACGCGGTTGAGCAGCTTCGAGAGGTTCGTCTTCGCCTCATAGACGTTGATCACTGCTTCGCTCATCGACTCTCCGAACCCTGCGATCTGGTCAGACTAGACTATACCAGATGCCGCTTTCGGCCACAGCCTGCAGGACATAGATCAACGAGTCTCCAAGGGCGGCCGGCGGCAACGCCACCCTGTGAGTCTGGCAGGCGCTTGGGTCTCGTTCCCGCGCCATCGAACCGAACTGTCGGGACTCCCCCATGAGATCAGAACTACGATGCGGCGATGGCGCGGGATCCAGCGGCAAGGCCAGAGATTGCGGTCGTAGGCAGCGCCAATCTGGACCTGGTGGTCGATGTCGATCGCATCCCGGTGGCGGGCGAGACGGTGCTGGGCGGCGATCTGCGACGCATCCCCGGCGGCAAGGGCGCCAACCAGGCCGTCGCGGCGGCGCGCCTCGGCCGGCGGGTGGCCATGGTCGGACGGGTCGGCAACGACGACGCTGGGTCGGTGCTGCGGGCGGCGCTGACCTCTGCCGGCGTCGACACGACCAACCTCCGCACCAGCCACGACACCCCTAGCGGCACTGCGCTGATCGCGGTCGGCGCCGACGGCGACAACACCGTGGTGGTGAGCCCGGGCGCCAATGGCCGCGTCGGCGCGGCCGATGTGGCGGAGGCCGCCGAGGCGGTCGGGGCCGCGGCGGTGGTGCTGCTGCAGCTCGAGGTGCGCCTCGAGGCGGTTGCGGCCGCAGCGAGTTGCGCCCGCGGGCTCGTGGTGCTGAATCCCGCTCCCGCGCCGGCGGCGCCGTTGCCCCCCGATGTGCTCGACCGCGTGGACGTGCTCGTGCCCAACCAGACCGAGCTGGCCACGATGGCCGGCCACGCCGGGCTGTCCGCCATCGGCGACGTGGACCCCGCGACCGCAGTGGCGCTGGCCCGCGGGCTGCCGGTCGCGGCCGTGGTGGTGACCCTGGGAGCGGCCGGAGCGATGGTCGTCACGCCCACCGAGGCGACCCACGTGCCCGCGCCGGTGGTTGAGCCGGTCGACACCACCGCCGCCGGCGACGCCTTCTGCGGAGCGCTCGCCGACGCTCTCGTGAATGGAGCCGATCTAGTGGGTGCGGCCCGCTGGGCCGTGCGGGTGGGCGCCGCCGCCACGCTGCGACCCGGCGCCCAGCCCTCCCTGCCGACGAGGGACGAGGTCGATCGCCTGCTCGGCGCCTAGGCCCGCCTAGGCCCGCCTAGGCTCGGCCCGTGACCGCCGACGCAGCGCCGGCCCGGCCCCGGATCGTTCTCGACTGCGACCCCGGACTCGACGACGCCATTGCCATCCTCACCGCGGCCCACCACGGCGAGCTGTTGGGGATCACCACCGTCAACGGCAACGTGGGCATCGAGCACACCACCCACAACGCGCTGGTGACCGCCCAGATCGCCGGCCTGGACGTGCCCGTGCACCGGGGCGCGGCCCGCCCGCTGATAGCCCCGACCATGGACGCGGCCCGCATCCACGGGGCCACTGGACTGGGCGACGCGGCCCTGCCCGAGCTGACCGGGACCGTGGCCTCCGACGATGCCGTGGCCTACCTGTGCGACATGGCCCGCTCCATCGACGACCTGCACCTGGTGGCGGTCGGGCCCCTCACCAACGTGGCTCTCGCGCTGAGGCGCGACCCCGACCTGCGCAGCCTCCTGGCCGGACTCACGATCATGGGCGGAGGCGCCCACGCCGGCAACGTCACCCCCGTGGCCGAGTTCAATGTGTGGGCCGACCCCGAGGCGGCCGCCATCGTGTTCTCCGAGGCGGCCCCGCTGACCATGGTCGGGCTCGACGTCACGCACAAGGTTCTGTTGGGCGGCGACGAGGCGGCCCGGATGCGCTCAGCCGGCACCCCTGCGGGCAATTTCGCGGCCGGACTCCTGGAGTTCGCCTACGACCGGTGCCGGGAGTTCGGCCTGGAAGCGGCCCCGGTGCACGACGCCACCGCCATCATCGCGGTCACGCACCCCCACCTGTTCCACCGGTCGCGCCATCCGGTGGCGGTGGAACTGCACGGCGAGCACACCCGAGGCATGACCGTCACCGACGTGCGCCCGCCGGCCGCCATCGCCGCGGAGCCGGCTCCGCCCGCCCACGACGTGGTGTGGGACGCCGACGCCCAGGCCGTCATCGACCTGATCGTGGAGGCGGTCCTCAGCTTCTAGCCGGGGCTCACGGAAGGGGGCGAGTGCTCTTTCCCCCGTGGACTGAGGGTTCTTCACACCACTGCGAGCGTAGTATCCCGAGAGGCGCCAGTATGTCGGTCGAGAAGCCGAGAAGACCATTCAGAACTGCCTCGTCAAGCTCTTGGCGTACTTCGTCTCGGTAGGCCTCGTTGGCGGGCAACATCGCCCGATCCCTGAAGAGGTCGAAGATGTCGCCTGCCGTTGCCATCTGTTCAGAGTTCAGCTTCCGAGGATCCACAGTAACGAGTTCGGTGAGCCGGCTCACGGTGAGGTTTGCCCTGCCCTGCTGCTGACGGGTGCCCACCCACCAGAAACCCATTAGGCCCAGCGTTGTGTTCAACCACAATGTGACCGCTTGCTCCCAGGCAGCGTCCTCGAGGATGAACGAGGGCCAGGCCCTACCTCCAATGCACGGCTCGGGAGTGATACATGCACTCAGGGGTTGGCTGTTGAGCCGCAAGTCCAGACTCAGGTGCAGGCGTGTCGCAGTGGCCCAAACATCTAGCGCTCGTTGGGTCATGCCGCCGCGGATCCTCGCCTGCCTATCCGGGGAGACCTCAATCTGCGACTCGCGGCCCGAGCCCGCATCATGTGCCCACAACACTGGATACGAAGCTGTCTTGCCCCTCACAAGCGGCCCAATGTCGAACGGGCCTCGGTACTGCCGAGTGATCTTGTCGACGCCGTTGACATCTCGATGTACCGGGCCTGGCCGGCCGATCTCGGCCAGCCTTGCTACCGCAATTGGGATGTCTTGGCTGCGCGCGAGACGCAGCAAGCCGTCCATAAGGCCAAGTGCCGCCCGTGCCACGTCGGGCTCGGCGATGGCAGCAAGACCACCATCGGTGATTCTTCCAGATAATACGAAACCGACTCGGTCGTCACCGACCTCCACCTGCGTGGCCGTCGGAGAGCCGATGGACGCGCCGATGGCCCGAGCCGTCTCGACGGCCTCCGTGATGCTTCTTGGACGCCTTGCCAGGCTCGGCCAACTCACGGGGGACGGCTTCGAGGCCACGAGCGCCTCGGGGCGTTTCCGGGCGACGAGAGCGATCTCGGCCATGCCTGTATCGGCGGAGAACGACCGCCTAGTGGCTCCGTGTGTAGCGATGGAGGCCACGGTCACGCCCGTGTAGTGCTTGTCGAGCAAGCGCCGCATGCCATCCCAGGACCCTCCGGCGATCGAGGCGAACGGCAGCACCAGTGCCAGCACCCCGCCGGGGCGCAACTTGGCATGGGCAAGGTCAACGAAGTGCGAAGCGAGGCCTGCGTTGCCGTGACCTGCTCGATCCGACCCGAGCACAGCGCTGAGCATCTTCAGGCGTGTTGACATCTCCTTCTGGTCGTCAGCACTGGTGCCAAAGCCTGCAAAGGAAGGAACAGGCACACCGGCCGCGGCAGCCGTCTCGTGATTCGTGGGGCGCGTGAACGGCGGGTTCATGATGCACAGGTCCAACGTGCCGTCGCCAACATTGCACGCAGCGATGGCAGAGTCGACCTCCACCTCCGCGCCCCGACCCGCTAACCGGGTTCCAGGACGTCCCAGCAACGAAAGGGTGCCCGCGTCGGCCAGCAAGTCAAGCGACCCTACTGCCACCGCTCCCTGAGAAGTGCGTCCAAAAGGCAGAACATGAATACCGCACTTGCCGAAGCCCACTGATGGGTGCGCAGCGGAGAGCATCGTCGTGGTGAGGTGCGCCGCGGCGGGCATGATGTCTGCGCCGATAAGCGCCTCCTGCATCATCGCGGCGTGAACGCCTGCGTCGTCGAGTCCCGCGCGGCGCACGCGTGCGCCCATTCGCCTATAGACGGCGGACAGCAGTGCTCCGGTCCCACACGCCAAGTCGGCCACCCGCAGACTGGTCACAGCCTCTTGGTCTCCCCAATCCACCTCGCCGTCGAGGCGCGCCACTGCCAACTCAGCTAGCAGCGCCGCTGACTCCGGCAAGGTGTAGAAGGTCGCCAAGAACTTGCGGTCCGCGATGAGCCGGCCAAACATCTGACCAGCAAGGTCCTGCACCTCAACTACGCCTGCAGTCGCCAGCCGGGTCGCCGCAGCGGCCAACGTATCGCACAGGACTTCGGCGTGGGCGTCTCCGACAGGGCGCAGCAGCCTCACGGCGATGTCGAAGACCGGCCAGTAATTCACCTCCAGAATCAGGGTCCATGCATCGAGCACATCGTCCTTGTGCAGGTGCCTCGCATCCCCCGAAGCTGCACGGGTCTCTGCGATTGATGGAGTCCCATGGCTGGCCGCAACGGCGATCTGGAAGAGGAAGGCGTTGGCGACGACGGAAGCAGCCATCCTCATGGTCTGCTCGCCGGACTCTTGGTGAAGGCAGTCAGCGATCTTCTGTTGCGGACGTGGTCCCACGGCGGCGAGCACGACGGAGGCTTGCCGAACGGCATCTTGCAGGACATCGGCGGCCTGATCGATGCGCCGCTGCGAGACGGCTACAGTCTCCACGGTTCCCGCCAGGTCCGCTAGCCCGCCTTCAATCCATCCATTCGAAGGAAAGCGCACGTCTCCGGGGCCTTCTGTCCAAACGCACCACTGGAGGTCGCCAGCAGCGAGCAGTACGGCCGCGAGCCGCGACTCAGGAACACTGCGAATCCGCTCCGGATACCGCAGGGCGACTACCGTCTCCACCGGGCCGGGCCAGCCGACGATTGTCTCACCGATCCGGCCGAGGGCGTCAGCATCGAGGGTGCGGGCCGGGACGAACTCAGCCTCGACCACGAGTGGACCCGCCCCCGGAACCTTCACTAGGATGTCAGGTTGCTTGCCCTTGGACGCAGTCAGCGTGTCCGTCGCTTGCGACACGATTGCGCCGTTCTCGGCCCACCTTGGATGCATCGCCCGCAGCACCTGGGCCACATAGGTGTTGACCGTCGGCTCGGTGGTCGTAGCCATGAGCCGAACCGTACCGCATACCTATGACAACGCATGGCATTTCAGGCGACTGTAGAGCGACTCGACAGCACCACCGACAATCGGTGCCCTCGGACTACGGGCGCCCCTGCACGAATCAACGGGCGCGCTGGGACAACTTGTGCCGCCGCCTACCCGACCTCCGCGCTCGTGTCCGGCGTCAAGCCGTGCCCGAACGACAGGAACACATGAGCCAACCTCAACAATGACCGGATATGATTTGGGACGTGAATGACATCAAGCGTCTTGAGATCGGAGGAGAACTATCGAAGTATTGGATGCACGGAGAAGGTCACCGTCCCTCCCACAACCGAATGTCAACTGCATTCGCAGCTGCAGGTTACGATGAGCCCGATTCACATTCACAGGCCACAAAATCGGAACGCATGCATTCGGCCTTTCGACTAGTTGATCTAACTGTGCTCTACCTGCTCGTTGAAGAGACCCTCCAGATGCTGCGTGAAGATCGCGTGTTTGATGGCGACGGCGACAACACCGTGGTGGTGAGCCCGGGCGCCAATGGCCGCGTCGGCGCGGCCGATGTGGCGGAGGCCTCAGCTTCTAGCCGGGCTTCTCCGACCCGGGGCGGGTGGACTTGCCGCCGTGGACCGACGGCTCCTCGCACCACTGGGTGCGCAGCACCGCCAGCGGCGTGAGGATGTCCGCGGAGAGTCCGAGCACCTCGCACAGCATGGCCTCGTCGAGTTCCCGGCGCGTGGCGTCTCGATAAGCCTCGTTGGCGGGGCGAAGGGGCCGTCGCTTGAAGCGCTCGAACACGTCACCCGCCGCGGCCAGCTGCTTGTCGGTGAGCGTGCAGGGATCGACCGTAACGAGGTCGGCCAGCCTGGTCACCGTGAGGCTGGCGCGGCCCTGCTGCTGTCGGCTCGCCGCGAACCAGTACCCGATCAGGCCGAGCGTGGTGTTCATCCAGAGGCCCACGACTTCCTCCCAGGCCGCGTTCTCAAGAGCGAACGAGGGCCAGGCCCGGCCGCCGATGCACTCCTCGGCGGTCACGCAGGCCGCCAAAGCCTGGCTGTTCAGCCGGAAGTCGCGGTTGATGTGCAGGCGGGTCGCGGTCGCCCACACCTCAAGCGCCCGCTCCGCCATCTCGGCGCGGACCCATCCGGCTGCGTCTGGCGCGACGTCAATCTGGGACTCGCGGCCCGAGCCCGCGTCGTGCGCCCAGAGCACGGGATAGGACGGCGTCTTGCCCGCCATCAAAGTGACGATTTCGAACGGTCCTCGATGGGTGCCTGTGGACTTGTCGGTCCCGCTGATGTCCCGATCAACAGGGCCGGGACTCCCGATGTCACCCAACTTCGTCACAGTGACCGGCAGTTCCCCGACCCGGTTGAGGCTCGGTTTGCATCCGAGCAGGGCGACCCCGCAGAGCGCGACGGCAGGCTCGGCCACGGCCGCCAGCCCACCTTCGGAGACCTCGCCCGGCAGCACACATCCCACGCGGTCCGCACCCACGTCCACCCCGAGAGGCAGCGAGGGCCACCCGCTATCGCCAATGGCCCGGGCGACCTGGACCGCTTCTACCATGCTCGTTGGGCGCTGAACCAGGTTCGTCCAGCTCACAGACGACCCCTCGACAGCGCCACAGACGTCGACAGCGGCGTGACACTTGACGGCGACGAGCGCTATCTCGGCCATGCCGGTGTCGGCGGAGAAGGCGCGTCGGGTGCTGCCGTCGGTTGCGATGGAGGCCACGGTCACATCGCGGTAGTGCCTGTGCAGAAGCCGCCGCAGCCCCGCCCAGGAACCTCCCGACACCGCCGAGAACGGCAGGATCAACGCCAGCACGCCCCCAGGCCGCAGCTTTGCGTGGGCCAAGTCCACAAAATTCGACGCGAGGCCCGCATTGCCGTGGCCCGCGCGGGGCGCGTTGCCTGCCGGAGTCAGCTCGGCGAGGCGCTCAGACATGGCCCGCTGGTCGTCCGCCGTGGCGCCGAACCCCGCGAACGACGGCACGGGCACACCCGCGGCCTCGGCCGTCTCATGGCTGGTGGGACGGGTGAACGGCGGGTTCATGATGCAGATGTCGAGGGTGCCGTCGCCGATGTTGCACTCCGCGAGCTCGTCATCATCCTCGTCATCGACACGCCCGGCCAGCCGGGTTCCGGGCCGCCCTAGCAGCGAGATGGTCCCGGCGTCGCCGAGCAGGTCCAGCGAGCCCACCGCGACGCGGCCGCCAGGAACGCGCCCGAAGGGCAACACATGGATGCCGCATTTCTTGAAGCTGATGCCGGGGTGCGAGGCCGACAGTATGGTGGTGGTGAGATGGGCCGCGGCAGGCATGATGTCGGCGCCGATCAAAGTCTCCTCCATGATCGCCGTGTGGAGTCCCGCTTCGTCAAGACCGGCTCGGCGCATCCGGGCCGCGATGCGCCGATACACCGCCGACAGCAGCGCTCCGGTCCCGCAGGCCAGATCCCCGATTCTCAGGTCTGTGACGGCCCTCTCCTTGGACCAGTCGACCTCTCCGTCGAGGCGTGACACAGCCAGCTCGGCCAGCAGGGCGGCCGACTCGGGCAGCGTGTAGAACGTGGCCAGGAACTTGCGGTCCGCGATCAGCCGCCCGAAAATCTGTCCGGCGAGGTCCTGCACCTCGACAGCGCCGGCTGCCGCCAGGCTCATTGCGGTCCCGGCGAGCTCCAGACACAGGTCCTCGGCGATGGGCTCGGTGATGGGCAGCAGCAGCCGCCGCGCTATGTGGAACACCGGCCAGTAGTTGACCTCCAGGATCTGCTTCCAGGCGTCGAGCACGTCCGCCTTGCTCAGAAGCTCCGGATCGCCCGAAGCGGCTGCGGTCTCTTCGATGCCTGGAGTGCCGTGACTCGGTGCCACTGCCATCTGGAAGAGGAAGGCGTTGACGATGATCGACGCGGTCATCCTCATCGTCTGCTCGCCGGGCTCCTGATGCAATAGCTCTGCCAACTGCCGTTGCGTCGCCGCGCCAGCCTCGGCCAACAGCGCGGCGGCCCGCAAGACGCCCAACTCCAACCGGTCGGCCGCCATGTCGATGCTGCGCGGCGACACCGCCAGGGTCTCGACGGCGCCGGCCAGGTCCGACAGGCCGCTCCTGACCCAACCCTGGGAGGGGAACCTGACGTTACCCTGGGAGGGGAACCTGACGTTGCTTGGCCCCTCCGTCCAGACGCACCACTCGAGGTCGTCGCACTTGGCCAGCACTTCTAACAAAGCGGTCTCGGGCACATCGCGCAGACGCCGCGGATAGCGCAGCGCGACGACCGTCTCGATCGGCCTTCTCTTGTCGGTAGTCATCACGCCCACACGGCTCAGCGCGTCGTCCTCCAGGGTGCGCGCCGGATAGATCTCGGCCTCGATCACCAGAGGAGCTGCGCCCGGGACGCGGACCATAATGTCGGGCTGCCTGCCCTTGTCGCCCACGATCAACCCAGTCGCCTGCGAGACGATCGCGCCCCTCTCGGCCCAGCGTGGGTGCATGGTCCGCAACGATTGGGCCACGTAGGTGTTGACGGTCGGCTCAGTGGTGGCCATGAGCCCTACCGTACCGAACCTCTATGACAATGAATAGTATTTCAAGCACAGTCTGTGAGAACTCGATGCCCATTAGCTGCATCCGCGGCGCGCACCGGACCAACGCAGGTCCACCAGCGTCTCGCGGCACTCACCGAGCCCATCGGACTCATGCGCGAGGGCGGTGGACGTCGGCCAGCCAGTGGTCGTCGATCTCGATGGGGCACAGCGCCCAGCACACCGACAGCAGCCATCGGAGCACCTCGTGGTGGGAGGCGCCCCGCGACGGATGCGCGACGATGCCGTGCTTGGCGTGGTCCTGCACCTTGCGCCAGCCGGCCGGCAGCGGAGCCCCCGCGTCACGGAGGCGGTCCAGCGCCTTGGGACCTGCGCCGTGCTCCACGCCCACCGCGGGCGGCGTGGACGAGGGCATCGTCCTCGGCGGGGTCCAGGTCGCCATCGGCACCGCCGGCCCCCGACCGGAGAACCAGCGGCCCAGCGCCGTCGGCGACGGCAACCTCTCGATCTGGTCGTCCCGCAGGCCGGGACCGATGTTGATCCAGCCCAGGCCGTCGCCCCGGGCGGCCAGGCTCTCCATCTCGCGCGCGATCGGCGAGGTGTCGGCCGAGTCGAAGGCGATCGTCTCGGTGCTGAACGAGGCCACGGGCGCCGACAGTAACCCCCGGCCAGGCTGCGCCCACTCATCGCCTGCATCGGCGCCCGCCGCGCCACGGTAGCCGCCGCGCCACGGTAGCCGCCGCGCCACGGTGCCCGCCGCGCCACGGTAGCCGCCGCACTTGCCCTGACCTATCGTCGGGGCATGGACGACCGGAATTGGGGGTTCCGCACCAGGGCGCTGCACGCGGGCAGCCGGCCCGATCCCACCACCGGCGCCCGGGCCGTGCCCATCTACCAGTCCACGAGCTTCGTGTTCGAGGACGCCGCCGATGCCGCCGACCTGTTCGCCCTGCAGAAGTACGGGACCATCTACACCCGGATCTCCAACCCGACCAACGCGGTATTCGAGGAGCGCATGGCCAGCCTCGAGGGGGGCATCGGGGCCGTCGCCGCCGCCAGCGGGCAGGCCGCCGAGTTCCTCGCCGTCACCGCCCTGGCCGCCGCCGGCGACCACATGGTGGCCGCGGCAGGCCTCTACGGCGGCACCTACACCCAGTTCGATGTGACGCTGCGACGCCTCGGCATCGACACTACGTTCGTGGACGGAACCGACCCCGACGCCTTCTCGGCCGCCGTCCGCGAGAACACCAAGCTGCTGTACACCGAGACCATCTCCAACCCCTCCGGCGCGGTGGCAGACCTGGTCGCGCTGGCAGACGTCGCCCAAGCCCACCGCCTGCCTCTGACGGTGGACTCAACCTTCGCGACGCCCTACCTGTGCCGCCCCCTGGACCACGGCGCCGACATCGTGCTGCACTCGGCCACCAAGTTCCTGGGCGGCCACGGCACATCCATCGGCGGAGTGATCGTGGAGGCGGGCCGCTTCGACTGGGGCTCGGGGCGCTTCGCCCACATGACCGAGCCGGTGCCGAGCTACAACGGGCTGCGCTGGTGGGACAACTTCGGCGAGTACGCCTTCTGCACGAAGGTCCGGGCCGAGCAGCTGCGCGATGTCGGGGCCTGCCTGTCGCCGTTCAACGCCTTCCTGCTGCTGCAGGGGCTGGAGACGCTGCCGCTGCGCATGGAGGCCCACGTCGACAACGCCCGGGCCGTGGCCGAGTGGCTCGACGCCGACGACCGGGTGGAGTGGGTGCTGTGGGCGGGCCTGCCCGACCATCCGCAACACGACCTGGCCCGCCGCTACCTGCCCAAGGGGCCGGGCGCCATCTTCACCTTCGGCGTGGTGGGCGGGCGTGCCGCCGGCGCCCGCTTCATCGAGTCGCTGCAGATGGTGTCGCACCTCGCCAACGTGGGCGACGCCAAGACGCTGGTGATCCACCCAGCCTCGACCACCCATCAGCAGCTCTCCGACGCCGAGCTGGAGGCGGGTGGCGTCTCGCCGGACATGGTGCGCATATCGGTCGGCCTCGAGGACGTCACCGACATCATCTGGGACCTCGACCAGGCCCTGGCCGCGGCAACCAAAGATCCCGATGGCTGAGCATCCGCCCGTGGAGGGCTGGACGCCGCCGACCGCGAGGGAGCGCCGGCGCATCCTGGACCGCTCGCACTCGGTGGCCGTCGTCGGCGCCTCCGCCAACCCGGCGAGGGCCAGCAACTTCGTTCTCACCTACCTGCTGTCGTCGTCCACCGACTTCGAGGTGTACCCGGTGAACCCCCGCGCGGCCGGGAGCGAGATCCTCGGCCGTCCGGTGCACGGGTCGCTCGCGGATGTGCCGGTCACCCCCGACATCGTCAATGTGTTCCGCCGGTCCGAGGACCTGCCCGCCGTTGCCGACGAGGCCATCGCCGCCGGCGCCTCCGCGTTCTGGGTGCAGCTCGGGCTGTGGAGCGCCGAGTCCGCCCGGCGCTGCACCGCGGCCGGGCTCGACATGGTGATGGACCGGTGCATCAAGATCGAGCACGCCCGCTTTCACGGCGGCCTGCACCTGGCCGGCTTCGACACCGGCGTCATCTCCTCCCGCCGCATTTCTCACCATTGACAGGAACGAGAGGCTCGCTAAGATCGCCCTTTCTCATGGAGTCGGTCGGGCATCCGATGCGACCGGGAGGGGGCACATGGCACGGACGGTTACTTCAGCGGTCGTTCAGGTGGCTTGGACCGGCGACAAGGAGTCGATGATCGAGCTCCACACCAAGCACGTGGCCGAGGCGGCCGCCGCCGGCGCCCAGGTGATGTGCTTCCAGGAGCTGTTCTACGGCCCGTACTTCTGCCAGGTCCAGGACACCGAGTTCTATTCCTACGCCGAGGCCGTTCCCGACGGGCCGACCACCAAGCGCTTCCAGGAGTTGGCGGCCAAGCACGAGATGGTGCTGGTGCTGCCCATGTACGAGCGGGAGAAGGCCGGCCTCCTCTACAACACCGCCGCGGTGATCGACGCCGACGGCACCTACCTGGGCAAGTACCGCAAGACCCACATCCCCCAGGTGAAGGGCTTCTGGGAGAAGTTCTATTTCCGTCCCGGCAACCTGGGATACCCGGTTTTTGAGACGGCCGTCGGCACGGTGGGCGTGTACATCTGCTACGACCGCCACTTCCCCGAGGGCTGGCGTGCGCTGGGGCTCGCCGGAGCAGAGATCGTGTTCAACCCGTCGGCCACCAGCCGGGGGCTCTCCGCGTACCTGTGGCAGCTGGAGCAGACCTCGGCGGCGGCGGCCAACATGTACTTCGTCGGGGCCATCAACCGGATCGGGATCGAGCCGCTGGGCGACAACGACTTCTACGGCACCTCGTACTTCGCCAACCCGAGGGGGCAGTTCGTGGACGGCACCGCGTCGGACCAGACCGAGGAGATGTTGGTGCGCGACCTCGACCTCGACCAGATCGAAGAGGTCCGGTCCCAATGGGCCTTCTACCGGGACCGCCGGCCCGACCTCTATGAGTCCCTGACCGCTCCCTGATCTCCGCATTCCCGACTCGCACACCCTCCAGACCCCCGGAAGGAGACGAAGATGACGACACTGATCAAGGGAGGCACCGTCGTTGGCGCGACCGGCGCGGACCCGGCCGAGGTGCTCATCGACGGCGAGAGGATAGAGGCGGTGCTGCGCCCCGGCAGCGCCATCGCGGCCGCGGCCGAGCAGGGCGCAGAGGTCATCGACGCCACCGGCAGGCTTGTCGTGCCCGGCGGGGTGGACGTCCACACCCACATGGAGCTTCCCTTCGGCGGGACGTTCGCCTCCGACACCTTCGAGACGGGCACCAGGGCCGCGGCTTGGGGCGGCACCACCACCATCTTGGACTTCGCGGTGCAGAAGTACGGCGAGAACGTTCGGGAGTGTCTTGACGCCTGGATGGCCAAGGCCGAGGGCAACTGCGCCATCGACTACGGCTTCCACATGATCATCGGCGGCGTCGACAACGACTCGCTCAAGGAGATGGACCTGCTGGTCAACGAGGGCATCACCAGCTTCAAGCTGTTCATGGCCTATCCGGGCGTGTTCCTCGCCGACGACGGCCAGATTCTGAGGGCCATGCAGCAGGCCGCGGGCAACGGCGGGCTCATCATGATGCACGCCGAGAACGGCCTGGCCATCGACGTGCTCGCCCAGCAGGCCTTCGAGCGGGGCGAGATCAGCCCGGTCACCCACGGATACGTCCGCCGCAAGGAGCTGGAGTCCGAGGCCACCCACCGGGCCATCCAGCTGGCCAGGGTGGGGGCGTCACCGCTCTACATCGTCCACCTGTCGGCCAAGGAGGCCCTCGAGCAGGTGGCGATGGCGCGCGACACCGGCATGAACGTGTTCGCCGAGACGTGCCCGCAGTACCTGCACTTCAGCCTGGAGGAGCACCTCGGCCGGCCCGGATTCGAGGGCGCCGCCTACGTGTGCTCCACCCCGGTCCGGTCCCGGGCCGACGGCCATCAGGACGAGCTGTGGAAGGGCCTGCGCACCAACGACCTGGCCGTGGTGTCCACCGACCACTGCCCGTTCTGCATGAAGGAGCAGAAGGAGCTGGGCCTGAACGACTTCCGGGCCATCCCCAACGGCATCGGCGGCGTCGAGCACCGCATGGACATGATCTACCAGGGCGTGGTCACCGGCGAGATCGGCCTGGCCCGCTGGGTCGAGCTGTGCGCCACCACCCCGGCCCGCATGATGGGCCTGTACCCCCGCAAGGGCGTCGTCGCGCCCGGATCCGACGCCGACATCGTGATCTACGACCCGGACAGGCAGTGGACCATCAGCGTCGACAACCACCACATGAACATCGACCACTCCGCGTACGAGGGCATCCAGGTGACCGGCCACGTCGACACCGTGCTCTCCCGGGGCCGCAAGATCATCGGCGACGGCCAGTACCTGGGCCGCGCCGGCGACGGCCAGTACCTGCGGCGGGGCCTCTGCCAGTACCTGCAGTGACCTTGCCGGCCGCGGTCTCGACCCACATCTGAGCACACCACAGCCACACAGGAGACGCCACGTGGAGACCATTCACCATTTTGTGGACGGAGCGATCCTCCGCTGCGAATCGGGCCGGACCCATCCGGTCTTCAATCCCGCCACCGGCGAGCAGACCGCCGACGTCGGACTCGCCAACGTGGAGGAGGTCGACGCCGCCGTCGCCTCGGCCAGGGCGGCGTTCGAGGACTGGCGCCAGACGTCACTGGCCGCGCGCACCAAGCTGATGCACGCGTTTCGCAACGTGGTGGAGTCCAACGCAGCCGAGGTAGCTCGCCGTTTGACCGCGGAGCACGGCAAGGTCCACGTCGACGCCATGGGCGAGGTGGCCCGGGGACTGGAGAACATCGAGTACTCCTGCGGCCTGGCCGAGCTGCTCAAGGGCAGCTACAACTCCCAGGCCTCGAGCGGCATCGACGTCTACACCGTGCGCCAGCCCCTCGGGGTGGTGGCCGGCATCACACCGTTCAACTTCCCGGCGATGGTGCCGCTGTGGATGATCCCCAACGCGGTGGCGTGCGGCAACACCTTCGTGCTCAAGCCCTCTGAGCGCGACCCCTCGGCGCCCCGCCTCGTGGCCGAGCTGTTCAACGAGGCCGGGTTCCCGCCCGGTGTGCTCAACGTGGTGAACGGCGACAAGGTGGCCGTGGACCGGCTGCTGGCGCACCCCGACGTGAAGGCGGTCAGCTTCGTCGGGTCCACCCCCATCGCCCGCTACGTCTATGAGACGGCGACCTCGGCCGGCAAGAGGGTCCAAGCCCTCGCCGGAGCCAAGAACCACATGGTGGTGCTGCCCGACGCCGACATCGACCTGGCCGCCGACGCAGCCGTGTCCGCGGCCTACGGATCGGCGGGAGAGCGCTGCATGGCGGTGTCGGTGGTGGTGGCCGTGGGCGACGCCGCCGACCGGCTCGTGGACGCCATCAGGGTTCGGACGGACAAGCTGCGCATCGGCCCCGGCGACGACCCCGACTCTGAGATGGGGCCGCTCATCACCCGCGAGCACCGCGACCGGGTGGCCGGCTACATAGGCACCGGCGCCGACGAGGGCGCCACGGTTGTGGTTGACGGGCGCGAAACGGTCTTCGACAACGACGGCTTCTTCCTGGGAGTGTCGCTGCTCGACAACGTCACGCCCGACATGACCGTGTACCGCGACGAGATCTTCGGACCGGTGCTGTGCGTCGTGCGATCCGACTCCTACCACCAGGCGGTGGAGCTCATCGACAACAACCCGTGGGGCAACGGCGCCGCCATCTTCACCCGCGACGGCGGCGCGGCCCGCCAGTTCCAGCTCGATGCTGACGCAGGGATGGTCGGCGTCAACGTCCCGATCCCGGTCCCGGTGGGCTACCACTCCTTCGGCGGATGGAAGAACTCGCTGTTCGGCGACGCCCACATGTACGGGCCCGAGGGCGTCCACTTCTTCACCAAGGCCAAGGCAATCACCGCGCGATGGCCCGACCCGGCCGAGAGCACCGTCGACCTGGGCTTCCCCCGGAACCGCTAGGCGTCGCTATGGGCGGAGGAATCCGGCCTGGCCGCTCCCGGGGCGCTGGGGAGGGCTGAGCGTGGACTTCGGAGTGGTGCTCCAGACAGATCCGCCCGCCTGGCGGGTGGTGGATCTGGCCCGGCAGGCCGAGACGCACGGATTCGCCTACGGGTGGACCTTCGACAGCCACGTGCTGTGGCAGGAGCCGTACGTGATCTACAGCCAGATGCTGTCGGCCACCAAGCGGATGAAGATCGGGCCCATGGTCACCAACCCGGGCACCCGCAACTGGACCGTCACCGCGTCGCTGTTCGCCACCCTCAACGACATGTTCGGCAACCGCACCGTGTGCGGCATCGGCCGGGGCGACTCGGCCATGCGGGTGCTGGGCCACACCCCCACCAGCCTCACCACCCTGGGCGAGTCGATGAGGGTCATCAAGGGCCTGGCCGAGGGCCGGGAGGTCACCTACAACGGCACCCGGCAGCAGTTCGGATGGTCTACGGGCAGCCGGCTCGACATCTGGATGGCCGCCTACGGCCCGCGGGCCCTCAAGCTCTGCGGCGAGCAGGCCGACGGCTTCATCCTGCAGCTCGCAGACCCCCAGATAACCGAATGGACCATCGCCGCGGTCCGCGCGGCGGCCGCCGACGCGGGCCGCAATCCCGACGACCTGTACATGTGCGTGGCCGCGCCGGCCTGCGTGGGCGACGACCTGGCCCACCAGCGCGACCAGGTCCGCTGGTTCGGCGGCATGGTCGGCAACCACGTGGCCGACCTGGTGCAGCGCTACGGCGACACCGGCGGCGCAGTGCCCCAGGCTCTCACCGACTACATCCAGGGACGGGAGGGCTACGACTACGCCGAGCACGGCAAGGCGGGCAACGTTCACACCGACTTCGTGCCCGACGACGTGATCGACCGCTTCTGCATCCTGGGAGACGCCGGCAACCACATCGACCGGCTCCAGGAGCTGCGTGATCTGGGAGTCGACCAGTTCGCCATCTACCTGATGCACGACGCCAAGGACGAGACGCTCAACGCCTACGGCCAGCGCATCATCCCGGCTCTCAGGAACTGACCGGCAGCCGTGAGCGCGAGGTCCGGCCTGCCCACCGGCGCCATCACCGGTTCGGGCGCCGAGGCCGCGACTGTGCCCGTCGACGATCCGATCGTCTTCGAGCAGCTGATGCGCCTGCGGGCCGCCCGGGAGCAGCGGCGGGCCCGGATGCGAAGAACCGGACGGCAGGTCGTCGTGCTGGCCGTGTTCATATGCCTGCTGGGCTCGGCTTACAGCGCCTACAAGGTGGTGGGCGGCGCCATGGACGACGCTCAGTCCGACTGGCCGGTCGTCGGGTCGATCCTGCCCGGGTCCGACGACCTGAGGATGCCGCCGGTGCTCGACATCGTCTCGGGGATCTTCGAGGAGCCGAGGGGCACCAACGAGCCCTTCTGGTCGATCGTCGGCAAGGAGGCCGCCTTCACTCTGCGGGAGGCCGCGGTGGGGTTCGCCATCGGAGTGGTGGTCGGTCTGGGCATCGCCATCGTGTTGACCACCTCGGGGCGCTTGGAGCGGGCCCTGGTGCCCCATGTGATCGCCAGCCAGACCATCCCGCTGATCGCCATCGCTCCCATCATCGTGATCTGGGGCCGCAAGAGCTTCGGCTTCCTGCCCTTCGAGTGGCAGGACTGGATGTCGGTGTCGATCATCGCCACCTACCTGACGTTCTTCCCGGTCACGATCAACGGCTTGCGGGGCTTGCAGTCGCCCCGGCCCGAGAACCTCGAGCTGATGGACTCCTACGCGGCCCGCTGGGTGCAGACCCTGTGGCGGCTGCGACTGCCGGCCTCGCTGCCGTACCTGTTCGCGGCGTTCAAGATCGCGGCCACCGCCAGCGTTGTGGGGGCCATCGTGGGCGAGATCTCCGCCGGGGTGAAGGGTGGCCTGGGCCGGCGGGTGCTGCTGGAGGCCCAGCGCTACACCACCGGCCCCGAGCGCCTCTATGTGGCCGTGCTCGGCGCGGCCGTGCTGGGGATCTTCGTGTTCGCGGCGATCTCCTCCATCGAGTACGCGCTGGTGGGTCGCAAGGGCCGGGAGACAGTGACGTGAACGACACGGGCCCCGCGGCAACCCCCCAGCCCCTGGCCGTCGAGCTCCGGGGCGCGTCCAAGATCTTCAATCTGGGACGCCCCAACGAGGTGAAGGCGCTCGAAGCCATCGACCTTGACGTTGGCCAGGGCGACTTCATCACCCTCATCGGCCCCTCCGGCTGCGGCAAGAGCACACTGCTGCGCCTGATCGCGGCGCTCATCAACGCCACCGAGGGCACCGTGGCTGTCAACGGCAAGGCCGCGGACACCGCTCGCCTCGACCGGGACTACTCGATGGTGTTCCAGCGAGCGGGCCTGTTCGACTGGCGCAACGTTTCGCGCAACATCGAGCTGCCGCTCGAGCTGATGGGCTGGAAGGCGGCCGACCGGCGCCGGCGCTCGGCCGAGATGCTGGGGCTGGTCAAGCTCGGCGAGTTCGCCCGCCACCACCCCGCCGAGCTGTCGGGAGGTATGCAGCAGCGGGTGGCCATCGCCCGGGCGATGTCGTTCAATCCGAAGCTGCTGCTGATGGACGAGCCGTTCGGCGCGCTGGACGAAATGACCCGCGAGCACATGCAGAACGAGCTGCTGCGCATCTGGTCCGAGACCCAGATCACGGTCGTGTTCGTAACCCACTCCATTCCCGAGGCGGTGTTCCTGTCCACCAAGGTGGTGGTGATGTCGCCCCGACCGGGAAGGATCGCGGCAGTTGTGGACAACGACCTGGGCGAACGCAACGACGCAACCCGCGACGACCCCGCCTTCTTCGCCAACGTCACCGCGGTGCGAGAAGCGCTACGAGGAGGGCACTGGCAGCCATGACCTCCATCAGCACCGCCAGGAGTCGAAGGCCGATGCAGCCATGACCTCCATCAGCACCGCCAGGAGTCGAAGGCCGGTGCAGCCGTGACCGCGGCCAAGACATTGCTGCGGTCGTGGCTGCCGCCGGTGGTGGCCGCAGTGGTCATATTCGGTGGCTGGGAAGCGCTGCTGGCCGTGACCCGCCCCGACGGCTTCGTTCTGCCGCCGCCCTCGGAAATCGGGCGTGCAGTCGCGGAGAACTTCGATGCCATCGTGACCGCCACCGGGGTGACCGGCTTCATCATCGTCACCGGTCTGCTCGGCGGGGTGGCGGTGGGGGCGGCGTTTGCCCTGCTGGTCACCGCCTTCCGCGCCGCCAACGAGACCCTCACCCCCCTGGCGGTGGCCGTCAATGCGGTGCCGATCATCGCGCTGGCGCCGATCTTCAACGCCTGGTTCGGGATCCTGTCGCCCCGCTCCAACCAGGCCGTGGTGGTGGTGCTGGTGTTCTTCCCGATCTTCATCAACACGGCGCGCGGCCTCACCCAGGTGGAGCCCAGCCAGATCGAGCTGATGGAGTCCTACGGGGCCAAGACGTGGCGGATCATGCGCGAGGTGCGCATCCCCAACGCCATGCCGTTCTTCTTCACCGCGCTGAAGCTGGCGACTTCGCTGGCGGTGATCGCGGCCATCGTGGCCGAGTACTTCGGCGGCCGCCAGGACGCCCTCGGCAACCTCATCACCGGCTCGGCCGGGCTCACCCGCTACGACGACGCCTGGGCCGCGGTCCTGGCCGGCTCGCTGGTGGGCATCGGTCTCTATGCTCTCGCCGTGGGGATCGAGCGGCTCGTCATGCCCTGGTACTTCGTGGCCAGGAGATCAGCGTGACGCCCGCGCCAGGATCCACTGTGAAGGCCGGCACCGTGCCACGGCCTGGCATTGAGTCTCGCAAGAGATAACCCACCCAGGAGGGAAACCATGAAAACAAGAATCACGTTAGTGCGTCTATTGGTGCCGCTTGTGGCACTAGGCCTGATCGCCGCGTCCTGCGGCGACGACGAGCCAGCAGCTCCGGACGTCAGCGCGGCGGTCGCAGAGGCCGCAGAGGCCGCAGCCGCAGAAGCGGAGGCCAAAGCGGCCGACGCTCAAGCCGAGGCCGACACCGCCGCCGCTGAGGCGGCCTCGGCTGCCGCCAGGGCAGCCGAAGCCGAAGCGGCGCTCGATGCTGCCATGGCTGAGGCCGAGGGAGCAGTAGACCCCGAGGTCGTCGCCGAGCTTGAGGCGGAACTGGATGCGGCTCAGGCGGAGGCCGAAGCCGCCGCCGCCGCTCAGGCGGAGGCCGAAGCGGCTGCCGCCGCGGCCGAAGCCGCCGCCGCGGCAGAGCCCGAGCCTGTCGCCGAGGAGCCGATGGAGTTGACCGAGGTCTCCCTGCAGCTGCAGTGGTTCACCCAGTCGCAGTTCGCGGGCTACTACGCGGCCCAGGCCCTCGGCATCTACGAGGACTACGGGCTAGACGTGGAAATCCTCGAGGGCAGCGTGGAGATCGTGCCCGCCTCGGTGCTCGACTCGGGCGCCGCCGACTTCGCGGTGTCGTGGGTGCCGCGGGGCCTGGTGCCAAGAGAGGAAGGCGCCAACATCACCAACATCGCCCAGGTGTTCCAGCGCAGCGCCACCCTGCAGGTGGCCTTCGCCGACTCCGGCATCTCCACGGTGGCCGACCTGCAGGGCCGCACCGTCGGCAACTGGGGCTTCGGAAACGAGTTCGAGCTGCTGGCCGGACTGCGCACGAACGGGCTCGACCCCGCTTCCGACGTGCAGCTGGTCCAGCAGAACTTCGACATGCTCGCCCTGATCAGCGGCGAGATCGACGCCGCCCAGGCCATGATCTACAACGAGTACGCCCAGGTGCTCGAGACGGTCAACCCCGACACCGGCGAGCTCTTCCAGCCCGAGGACATCAACATCATCGACTGGAACAATGAGGGCACGGCCATGCTCCAGGACGCTCTGTGGGCCGACGCCGACCGCCTCGACGACGACCCCGCGTACCGCGAGACCGCGGTCAAGTTCGTGGAGGCGTCGCTGAGGGGCTGGATCCACTGCCGCGACAACCCGGGCGAGTGCGTGCAGATCGTGCTCGACAACGCTTCCACTCTCGGCGAGTCTCACCAGACGTGGCAGCTCAACGAGATCAGCGCCCTGATCTGGCCGTCGCCGCTGGGCGTGGGCGTGATGGACCCCGACCTGTGGGCCCAGACCGCCGAGGTGGCCACCAGCGAGGGCATCCTCGCCTCGGCTCCCGACGAGGGCGCCTACCGCAGCGACATCGCCTGGGAGGCGGTGGCCAACCTGCGTAACGCCGGCGTCGACGTCATGGGCAACAACTGGCAGCGCGTAACCGTCGAGCTGCTCCCCGGCGGCGAGTAGCCCCTCCATCGCGACAACTGCTTGATGGGGCCGGGCGGCGCACAACAGCCCGCCGCTCGGCCCCACATGACGGGCCGCGCTGCGGGAGGAACGCGAATCGGCGTAGGCCGCGACCGGCACTACTAGCCTGCCGGGCAGAAGGTCTCTGCTGTGTACTCCTCTCTCGGCCGGTGGTGCTACCGGCATCCGTGGCGCGTCCTGATTGCCTGGTTGCTGATCATCGTGATCGCAGCCGGGGTGGCAGGCAGCTTGGGCGCGGCCTACGGCGCGACGCCCACTGCGCCCGACTCCGAGAGCACCCGGGGAGCCGACGTCCTCGGCGCGCACTTCGGCAATCTCGGCGCCACGATCAGCGGCACCATCGTGTTCCGAGCGGAGCAGGGCGTGAACGACCCGACCGTCCAGGGTGCCATGACCGACCTGTTCCACAAGGTCGAGGCCATCGAGGGAATCGACGTGGCCTCCCCCTACGATCCCGACGGTGGCCGCCGCGTCGCCGCTCGGGGCCCCGACGCCGGCCGCATCGCATACGCCGACCTCGAGGTCGGCCCCGACACGACCGCCAACGACGCCGCCGAGACAGGGCTGGAGATCGACCGCCTGATCAACGCCGGCGATCTGCGGGCCGACGGCGTCCAGGTGGAGATCGGCGGGGCTTGGCTGGCTGGGCGCGAACCGCCTGAGTCCGAGGCCATCGGGCTCGCGTTCGCGGTGCTCGTGCTGATCCTGGCGGTGGGCTCGGTGGTGGCCATGGGCATGACCGTCGGGACCGCCCTGGTCGGCGTGGGCGCCGGCGCGGCCGCCGTGATCATCCTCAGCAATTTTGTGACCGTCCCGGAGTTCGCCCCGACTCTGGGGATCATGATCGGCATCGGCGTGGGCATCGACTACGCCCTGTTCATCATCACCCGCTACCGGGAATGGGTGGGTCGCGGCCTGACTCCCGAGGAGGCCACCGCCGCGGCCCTCGATTCGGCGGGCCGATCGGTGGTCTTCGCAGGGGCCACCGTGGTGGTGTCGCTTCTGGGTCTGCTGCTCATGGGCCTGCCGTTCGTGGCCGGGCTGGGCCTGGCCGCGGCCACCACCGTGGCGCTGGTGATGGCCGGATCGGTCACGCTGCTGCCGGCCGCCATCGGCCTGCTCGGGGACCGGGTCGGAACCACCCGGGTCCGGGGTGTGGCCGCCTCGGCACTGATCGGCGTCGCGCTGCTCGGATTCGGCACTGGCTTCAGACTGCTGCTCGTCGCCATTCCGGCGGCGGTTGTCGTGCTGGTGGCCGGGTCGTTCAGAACCTCCGCCAACCCATTGCGGCGGGCGGTGCGCCACCGGGAGCCCAAACCGCTGCGGGACACCGGCTGGTACCGGCTGAGCCGGGTCGTCCAGTCCCGGCCGTGGCTGTTCGCGGTGGGCGCGACGGTGGTGCTGCTCGTGCTGGCCGCGCCGGCGCTGGGGTTGCGCCTGGGCTTCTCCGATGAGGGCAACTTCGCCGAGGACACCACCACCCGCAAGGCCTACGACTTGATCTCGGAGGGCTTCGGGCCGGGGGCCAACGGTCCGCTGCTGGTGGTGGCAACGGTGCCAGGCCCGCAGCAGCTGGCATCCTTCAACGACCTGTCTGTGGTGCTGAACCAGACCGAGGGCGTCGCCTTTGCCTCGCCCGCGCTCCGAAGCCCCGACGGTCAGGCCGCTCTGATCCGCCTGCAGCCCACCACCGGCCCCCAGGACGCCGAGACCGAGGACCTCGTCAACCGGCTGCGCGGCGACGTCATCCCGGCATCGCTGCACGGCACTGGCGTCGACGCGCTGGTCGCGGGCCAGGTGGCCTTCGGCATCGACTTCTCCGACTACCTCGCCGGCCGCATCCCCATCTTCTTCGGGGCGGTGCTCGGCGCCTCGTTCCTCCTGCTCATGGCGGTGTTCCGGTCGCTGGTGGTGCCGCTCAAGGCCGTGATAATGAACATGCTGTCGATCGGCGCGGCCTACGGCGTGGCCGTGGCCGTGTTCCAGTGGGGCTGGTTCGGCGGCGTGCTCGGGATCGAGCCCGCACCGATCGAGCCGTTCATCCCGATGATGCTGTTCGCCATCCTGTTCGGGCTGTCCATGGACTACGAGGTGTTCCTGCTGTCGCGCATGAAGGAGGAGTACGAGCGCACCGGCGACCCGGTCAACTCCGTGGCCGACGGCCTGGCCGCCACGGCCCGGGTGATCACCGCGGCGGCAGCCATCATGGTGGTGGTCTTCGGCAGCTTCGTGCTCGAGGACAACCGGGTGATCCGGCTCTTCGGCCTCGGCCTGGCCACCGCGATCGCCATCGACGCCACCCTGGTGCGGATGCTCATCGTGCCCTCCACCATGGAACTGCTCGGCGCCCGAAACTGGTGGCTGCCCAAGTGGCTCGACCGCATCATCCCCAACCTGCGAGTCGAGGGCGAGCTAACCCACAACCGCCCCTAGCGGGCAAGCGCTCGCCGCCGCGAGGCCCAGCTGCCCAGAGCCGCCGGACAGCTCTATGGGTCGGCTGTTCGGTGGCCGGGTGTGGGGGGTGTTGAGGTGCGATTCGACGGCGAAGGCGGACAGCTCTATGGGGCGGCGGTTCGGTGGCCGGTCTCGCCCACGACGCCCACCAGCCACAATATGGCAATCACCATCACCCCCGCGAGCACCAGGGCGGAGGCCCCCACCCCGGCGACGTCGGCTGCGACCCCCACGATGACGGGCCCCAGCAGGCTGCCCGTGTCCTGCAGCACGGCCAGCCCGGACAGGACCTGTCCCCTGGCCTCGCTCGGTGCCAGGTCGCTCGCCATGGTGAGCATGGTCCCGGACCCGATGCCGTTGCCGATTCCCATGACCGCCCCCGACACGGCCACCATCAGGGCCGTATGCGAGTAGGCCAGGATCACCAGACCCGCTGTGACCAGCGTGAACGACGGCACTATGGCGTAGAGCCGTCCGAAGCGGTCCATCAGGTATCCCGACAACGGGAAGAGCAGCAGGTCGGCACCGGTGCCGACAGCAACCAGGCCTCCGGTGGCCGACGGGCTCAACCCGAGCTCGGCCGCGATCAACGGCACCGCCACGTAGCGGCCCTGTCGCACCGCCACCGCCAGGCCCGCGGCCGGGCCCGCCTTGGCCAGGATCCGCCAGTGGCGCCGCAGCGCCGTCAGCAGCGGCATGCGCAACAAGTCATCGGATCCGGGCTCGACCGTGGCGTGCGGCACCATCGGGCCGCGTTCCACCGCTCCGGCCAGGCCGACTGCGGTCACGGCCCCGCACAGCAGGAACGTCCATTTGAAGCCGACGGCGTCAGCGAGATACCCGCCAAGCAACGGTCCGATCAGCAGCGACAGCCGGAACGACCCGCCTATCAGCGACAGGGCCCGGCCCCGTGAGCCGGGCTCCACCCCGGCGGCCACATAGGTCTGAAGAGCCAGCCGCAGCCCCATCCCGCCGGCGCCGAACATGACCCTCAGAGCGACCATCGCCGCCACCGCGGCCGTCAGCCCCAGCACCGCCGTGGCGGCCGCGATGACTATGAGTGAGTACACGAGCAGCACCCGCTCGTCGCGGCGGGCCATCACCCAACCAGAGGGGACGGCACCGAGCATTGCGCCGACGCCGGCGGCACCCAGCACAACCCCGACGTCGGAGAAGCTCAGACCGAGCCCCCGCATATAGAGGGGCAGCACCGGCACCATCATCCCGATGCCCATAGTCCCGGCCACCGCAGGGAGGTAGACGGGCAAGGTCAGGCGCCGCAGCACCAGCCAGATGCTCTGGTCGCTCACCGCGGGGTCAGGACCGAAGGCGGCGGGGCATCAGGAGACAGTATCCAGGACTCAGGACAGCTGGAGCAATCGCAACCGGCCCTGACCGCGCGGCTGCGCCCGGCCGCGCCCGGCTCAGGCCTGAGCACGCCCGTCAGCGGGGACCAGCACGCCCACCCCGTCCCGCCGGGGGTGCCGTCCGAAGCGCCGGAGCATCTGTGGCGGGTAGTCGACCTCCAGTAGCTCGCCGAGGGCCTCGCCAGCCTGCGGGCTGAGCCGGTGGTACAGGTCGGCGGCCCGCTCGTAGGCCCTGTCGCCGATCCAGTCCGGGGGCAGCAGTTGCGCCGGAATGTCAGGGGCTCGCAGACGGATCCGGCGGAAGTCGTGCACCAGCATGGTGCGGAGCGCGTGGGCGTCGAGTGGCTCCGGGCGCTGGATGTCACGGCCGTGCCAGGGCTCGTAGCGTGAAAGGAAGTCCCGGTATGCGCTCTCGGTCTCCGCGGTGCGGAACGCCGCCGCGAAGAAGCCCTCGTCCACCAAACGGTCCAGGTCGGCGAGTTGGGCGCATCCCGTCGGCACCACTGCGGCGGGCTCCACGAGGGGCAGCAACGCCTGCAGGCCCTGCAGCGTCACAGAAGGCGACGCGAGCAGCCCCCGCCCCAGGGCCACGAATCCGTGCCAGCGAAGGTGTTTGACGATCCGGTCGCGCTCCGCGGCCGGAACCAGCGGCGTGTCGACCGCGGCGAACGTCCACGAACCGTCCCACTCGACCGGATCGTTGGTGTAGATCCTGCGGTCGGCGTCCTCTGACTCGCGCACCGCCAGCAGCGTGAGCGAGTAGCGGCTGCGACGCCCGACCCGCTCATTGGACACCCAGCCCTCGGCGGCCAGGCGGAACATCGATGTGCGCACCAGCCGCTCGCTGAACCCGAAGGGCGCGGCCAGCCCGAACATGCTGGAGAGCCACACCGTTCTGGTCACCGGCAGCACCGAGTCGCCCAGCACCGTCACCAGCACCGACCTGGCCGAGATGTCCGGCTGCTCGCACCACCGCCGGACGGCCGCGGCGATGTCGCTCATCGTGAGGCCACCACCCTCTGGGCCTTCCCCGCGGAGCGGGGCACAGCGCCCGGCTCGGCCACCACCACCTCGGCGGTCACACCGATGTTGCCCTTGATGTGGCCGGCCAGATCGCTGGCGAGGTCGTCGCTCTGCCGGCGCCCGGACGGGCTTCGCTCCACCCGGACGGTGAGCTGGGCCAAGTTGGCGGACTGGTCCACCTCGATCTGGAAATGCGGCGAGAGACCGTCCACCTTGAGCACCTCGGCCTCTACCTGGGACGGGAACACGTTCACGCCCCGCACGATCAGCATGTCGTCGGAGCGACCCGAGATCCGCGCTATTCGCCGCATGGGGCGGGCCGTGCCGGGCAGCAGCCGGGTCAGGTCGCGGGTGCGGTAGCGGATGACCGGCTGCCCCCGTTTGGTGAGCGCCGTCAGCACCAGCTCGCCGAACTGGCCGTCGGGCAGCGCTTCGCCCGTGCCGGGGTCGACAATCTCCGGGTAGAAGTGGTCCTCCCAGACGGTGGGGCCGTCCTTGGTCTCCACGCATTCCTGGGCCACGCCGGGGCCCATCACCTCCGACAGCCCGTAGATGTCGACGGCGTCGATGCCGAGACGCTGCTCGATCTCGGTGCGGAGCTCGTCGGTCCACGGCTCCGCCCCGAAGATCCCGACCTCCAGGGAGCACGACTTCGGGTCCATGCCCCTGCTCTCCATCTCGTCGATGAGGTTGAGGCAGTACGAGGGCGTGACCAGGATGATGCGCGGCCCGAAGTCCTGTATCAGAGTCACTTGGCGCTCGGTCTGTCCCCCGGAGACGGGCACGACCATGCATCCGAGGGTCTCCGCGCCGTAGTGGGCGCCCAGGCCGCCGGTGAACAGCCCGTAGCCGTAGGCGACGTGTGCGATGTCGCCGGGCCGGCCGCCGGCCGCGTAGATGGAGCGGGCCATCAGCCGCGACCACACGTCGATGTCGCCTGCGGTGTACCCGGCGACGGTGGGCTTGCCGGTGGTGCCCGACGAGGCGTGGATGCGCATCACCTCGGAGCGGGGCACTGCCAAGAGGCCGAACGGGTAGGTGTCGCGCAGGTCGCTCTTGGTGAGGAACGGGAAGCGGGCCAGGTCGTCGAGGTCCCGGAGGTCTGCCGGGGCGACTCCCGCGGAGTCGAAGGCCTGCCGGTAGTGGGCCACGTTGGCGTAGGCGTGGCTGAGCGTGTCTCCGAGGCGCTTCAGCTGGAGGTCGCGCAGTTCGTCGATGGATGCCGACTCGATCGGCTCGTAGCGGCCGGTGCCGCTCTGGCTCACAGTGTCGCCTCCGCTTCGTGGGCGGGGGTGGTGTGGCTCACGATTCTGCCTCCAGATCGACGTCGGGGTCGGAGCCGGCCGTGTTCACCACTTGGCCGCTGTTCGCGGGCGGGGTCGGTGCCGGCCGTGTTCACCACTTGGCCTCCGGGTCGAAGTCGAGCACCTCGCGCATCCGCAGCAGCAGCGCCTCGAAGCCGGCAGATCTCACCGTGCGGCGGCGTTGTTCGCTGCCGGCGGAGGCCGCGGTGTTGGCCTCATGCCCGAACCGCTCGGCGATGGCCCCGGCGAGCGGCTCAGCGCAATCGGCCGTAGAACCGGCTGCCACCCCCTCGGCTATGGCGGCGGCCTCGCCCGCGGGCGGCTCGCACAGGCCCGGCACCAGGGGCACGACCCTCTCGAGCGCGACCAGCAGGCGGCCGCGGGCTTCGGAGACCGGCAGGAGCCGGTCGAGCAGAGCTTCGGCGTGCAGACGGTGGAACGCCTCCTCTCGCAGGGCCCGCTGGGCGATCGCACCGAGGCGAGGGATCGACGAGTCGGCCACTAGCTGCCAGCGCATTGCTTCGAACGTGTCGTACACCCAATGCCGCACGAGCGCTTCGGCCCAGTCGCTGACTGAAGCCTCCACGAGGTGGCAGGACCGGTAATCGTCGGCGTTTCGGCGGTATGCCAACTCGTCCACAGCCTCGTCGGTGATCTCGATGCCGTCGAGTTCGAGCACCAGCTCGTACAGGAGTGCCGCGTGGCCGAGCTCGTCCTGGCCGATGCTGGAGAAGGCCAAGTCCTCCTCGAGGAAGGGGGCCACGCCGATCCACTCGGTGTGCTGCTGGCCCATCAGATGCTCGTCGTCGGCGAAGGCCAGCAGGAACTCCCGGACTCCGGCGGGACTCAACGCGGCGCCCGCCTCGAGGCCCGTCGCCGCTCGGCCACGGCCGCGCCGTCGTGGTGACGGTGCGGCTTGTCCGCGTTGGGGGCCGCGAAGTCGTCGTCCGCGACGATCACATGGTCGCGGCGCACGACCCACAGGCGGTCGCCCTCGGCCCGCCGAAGGTACACCTCTCTGGCCAGCACGGTCGCCAACTGGTCGTCGGCCGCCTCCAGCGCACCCACATGGCGGAACTCCTCCCGGCCGTCCCGCTTGATGAACACCTCGTAGACGTGCACGGTCAGCCCCTCGGACCCTCGCAGCGATGGCCGTTTCCTCCGCCGGGCGTTGCATCGTCCTCGTAGACGCGCACGGTCAGCCCCTCGGACCCTCGGCTAGTTCTCGGCTCTGCGAAGCAGCCGCAGCCGGACTGCTCCCGTTGGCCGCCACGCCACCGTTGTGCATGGCCGAGCGCACCCACGCGGTGCGGGCCCAGTTGTCCGCCGCCTCGGCGATCCGCCGGGCCGAGTCTGGTCCGCCGTGCACGAGCGTGCGCTCCAGGGGCGTCCAGTCGATCGGCCCCACGTCCCAGCGCCGTGCCTCCGCGTCCCAGCGCAACTCCGGCGCCGGCATCGAGAACCCGTAGTTCTGGAGCATGGGCACGAACTTCTGCACCCAGCGATTGCGCAGCACCTCGTTGCGCTCGGATTTGATGTGCCAGCGCAGCAGCACGTCGCCCGGTTCGGAGTCGGGACCGAACAGCTGCAGCGCCGGCCAGAACCAGCGGTCCAGCGACTCCTGGAACATCTGGCGCTGCAGGGCGGTGCCCTCGGCGATGCGCATCATGCGGTCCTCCCCGAGGCGCATGTGGAACCCCTCCTCGGCGATGATGCGGCGCAGGATCCGCTTGTACGGGCCGTAGGAGCATTTCTTGAACACCGCTTGCTGGCTGATCAGCGCGGCCGCGTCCACCAGGAACGCGATCGCCACCTGGTCGCCCCAGGTGACGGCCCGGTAGTGGAACACGTTGTGGAAGCGGCTGCGGCCCGCGAAGAGGTCCTCGATCATCTCGGTGCGGGTCTTGACGCCGAAGTCGGCGGCGATCATGTAGAGCAGGTGGCTGTGGCCGATCTCGTCCTGGGTCTTGGCCAGCACGGCCATCTTGTGGCGGAGTCCGGGGGTCTTGGCGATCCAGTCGCGCTCGGTCAGGCCGCCCATCAACTCGCTGTTGGCGTGCAACTCGATGAAACCGAAGACGGCGCGCCGGTATGGGTCGGGCATGTCGTCGTCGACCTCGACCAGGCCGCCATCGTCGAGGAAGGCCTCGAAGTCCGCCATCGTCGCCCAGGACCTCATGCGGGGGCTCCGTTGACGCCGGGGGCATTGGCGACCATGGTCAACACGTCGTAGGCCGCGTTGACCTCGCCGTGCTGGTTGATGACCCTGGTGTCCCAGGCCACCTCGCCGTAGCCGCGGCCGTCGAGCTGGATCCTGCGCTTGCAGGTGAGCACCACATGGATCTCGTCGCCGGGATAGGTGGGCTTGGCGAAGCGCAGCCGGTCGATACCGTAGTTGGCCAGCACCGGCCCCTCGTCGGGCCACACGAACAGCCCGGCCGCGAACGACAGCACCAGGTAGCCGTGGGCCACCAGGCCGTTGAAGATCGGGCTGCGGGCCGCGGCCTCTTCGTCCATGTGGGCGTAGAACTCGTCGCCGGTGCTCTCGGCGAAGGCGGCGATGTCGGCCCGGGTGACGGCTCGGGACTCCGTGGTGATCGAGTCGCCCACATCCAGGTCGTCGAAGGTGAGCTTGAACGGGTGCCCCTTGTGCTGTCGGGTTGTGGAGCCGCCGATGTACTCGCCGGTAATGGCGGTGAGCATGTCGGGCGAGCCCTGCACCGCGGTGCGCTGCATGTGGGCGAACACGCCCCGCATGCCGCCCATCTCCTGGCCGCCGCCGGCTCGGCCGGGCCCGCCGTGCACCAGCGGCGGCAGGGGCGACCCGTGGCCGGTGCTGGCCGCGGCCATCGTCTCGTCCATGATCAGCACCCGGCCGTGATGCGAGGCAATACCCAGTGCGAGGTGGGCGATCTCGTCCCGGTCGGCGCCGTAGAGCGAGGCGACCAGGCTGCCGCCGCCCGCCGCCACCAGGTTCACCGCCTCGTCGATGCCGCGGTACGACACCAGCGTGGACACCGGCCCGAACGCCTCGGTGGTGTGAACCTCCTGGGAGCGGGAGTCCGTGGCCTGCAGCAGGGTGGGGGCCATGAACGCTCCGGCCACGGAGTCGACGCCGGTCAGGTCGCAGGAGTCCACGATGGGAACCGCGACTTCGCGCAGCGCGGCCACGGAGGCAGCCACCTCGTCGCGCTGTGCCAGGCCGACCAGAGAGCCCATGTCGGTGGCCCGGTCGCGGGGGTCCCCCACCACAACCTCGCTCAGGGCCGCGGCAAGCGCCTCCGCGGCGGCGCCGGCGTGCCGTTCCGGCACCAGCGCCCTGCGGATGGCGGTGCACTTCTGGCCCGCCTTGGTTGTCATCTCCTTGACGACCTCGGCGGCGAACAGGTCGAACTCGGCGGTCCCGGGGGCGGCGGCCGGAGCCAGCACGGCCGCGTTGAGCGAGTCGGCCTCGACGTTGAGCCGGACCGCCCGCTCGGTGACCGCCGGATGGGTCCGCAGCGCCGCGGCGGTGGCAGCCGAGCCGGTGAAGGCGATGCTGTCCTGGCCGCCGAGGCCGTCCAGCAGGCTGCTGAGTTCACCGGAGGACGCGCACACCAGCTGCAGCGACCCCTCGGGCATCATCGCCGAATCGATGATGAGGCGCACCGCGGCCTCGGCCAGGTACGCGGTTGGAGAAGCCGGCTTGACGATGGACGGCACACCCGCAACGAAGGCGGATGCAAGCTTCTCGAGCATCCCCCACACCGGGAAATTGAAGGCGTTGATCTGCACCTCCACGCCCTTGCGGGCGGTGAGGACGTGCACAGCTGAGAATGAGCCGTCACGCGACAGCGCCTCGGTGGCGCCGTCAATGGCGACCGTCGCGTTGGGCAGCTCGCGGCGGGCCTTGCCGGCGTAGGACATGAGCACCCCGGCGCCGCCCTCGATGTCGATCCAGGAGTCGGCCCGGGTGGCCCCGGTGCAGTACGAGAGCTCGTAGAGCTGCTCCTTGGCGTTGTCGCCCAGCAGCATCTTGCCGACGCCTCGCAGGATGGAGGCCCGCTGGTGGAAGGTCAGCTCCCTCAGAGCCGGCCCGCCGACGGTGCGACCATGCCCGACGGCGACGGCGAGGTCGGTGCCCCCAGGCGACAGCTCGGCAACAGTCTGGCCGGTGGCGGCGTCTAGCAGCGGCCGGCCCTCGGCGGGCGGACGGTGCCAAGCGCCCGCCACATAGCTCTCAACCCGGTGCATGTCGGCTCCCCAATATGATAGCTCTTGAGTCCCGAATGTAGAGTCGAATGTATCATGTTTGCGGTAGCCGGGAGCGTCCGCGGCCTTATCTGTGTGAGCAGGCCGCTCACGGCGGCATCTGTGCACACAGAACCAGGCACGGCGCTCAACAGGATCGAGGTGCTGTTCAGGCGCGGCACCTGAGAACCAGCGAATCACACCGAGGCGGCCACCCGGCTCGATCCCGAATTACGATGTGGCCATGGTCGTCGATGCCGGTCGTGCTCTCCGAGACGTGCCGCGTGGCGCCCCCACGCTGGCTGATGCACGACATGCCGCGGATGCGCTAGCTGATGCACGACGTGGCGCCCCCACGCTGGCTGATGCACGACGTGCCGCGGATGCGCTAGCGCACCTCGATCCGGGCCTGGTGCTGTTGTACGGCTCGGTCGCTGAGGGCGCTGCGGACGCCGACTCCGACCTGGACTTGGTCGTGGTGTTCGACGATCTGGGCGACTACGGTGAGCGCTCGCTCTTGAGGCGTCGTGCCATGGAGGCCGTCGAGGGCGCTATCGGACGGCATGTGGACGTGAGAGTCACCGACCGTCCCGAGTGGAGGGGGCGCACCGCGTGCGTCTCGAGCTTCGAGCGGCACGTCGAGTCGTGCGCTGTCACGTTGCGGGAGCGCCGCGCCGGAGACGTCGACTGGCACAAGGAGATCCCGATAACCCCCACCGACGCTGCTATGGCCGAAGCTTCGCTGGACGCAGTGGCACAAGCCCTCGTGTCACTGAACAACGAGCTGACCCCGTATGTGCACGAGCTCGAAGCGAGCGAGTCGGGCGATGTCGAATGGGAGGAGCGAAGCCGGGCGAGACGGATGCGCAGACTGTGCGCGACGGCCCAGACGACGATGGAGACGGCGCTGAAGGCCTTGAACCATGCATTGCCGGGCCCGCATCCTCCCAGAACCCACGACCTCGCAACGCTGATCGAGCTGTTGCCGGCCAGGGCTAGCGAGCGCGATGTCTTGAAGGCGGCAATTCAGGGCCTCGACCTCGGCGAGGCCGCGCAGTGGCGGGAGATGGGCACCTGCCCGGGCGACTTCCCGGCCGAGGTCGTGGCCGAGCGCTCCACACCCGAGAACGCAGCCAAGATGGTGAACGCGGCGGCGCGCCTCACACTGGCCGTCGTCGATCTAGTCGAGGCTCGCCTGGGCGCGTCCGAGCCGAGCCGCGAGGTGCGCGCCGAATTGGACCGGTTGGCCGGTACGGCCGCGCCAACGCCGAACGACGAGCCGCCGTAGGGCCTGGCCCGCACCAAGCGGCCCCGACCGGAACTCACCGCCGACAACCCAAGACGTTGGCCCTGCTGCGCCGTGCTGTTTCAGGTGTAGCGATGCGGTGGGGCGTGCCCGGTGCTTTGGGTGCATCGGGTCCGGCTGCGCTCCCCGACATGGCTGCACTGGCGCCGCGCCGCTGGCTGCCCTTCTAGGGTCTCGGCTGCTGCTGTCTCGCGGCGCCAACGGTCGACGACATCAGGCGCTGAGCGCTCGAACCCCGCCTGGTGCATCTCCCAGCAGTGCCTGAGCAGTTTGCTTCTGTGGTCCACGACCTGCAGCATGTCGGGCAGTTCGAATACTCTGTGGCCGGTGTCTTCGTCGCGTGTCTCCGCTAGAGCGCCGCTGCTGGCGAGCTTGCGCAACCCTCGCCTGACGGCGTTGGGGGCTCGACCGGTCACATGATGCAGATAGTCGATGGTGGCCGCTGGCATGGTGGACATCACCTCCAACGTGGCCGCCGCCGAGGAGTGGGGGCGCAGGTTGAGGTCTCGCCATTTGGCGCGCATGGCCGTGATGATTTCCGCGACGGCCTCTGTGTAGTCGCAAGCGACGGCGGCCGCGTCCGCGATGAATGACACCGCGGCCTCTGCGCAGACGGAGCGCGCCGCGCCGTCGCTGTCGCCGGTGTAGGTCTGGTATGGGCGCAAGGCTCGCAAGTACCTCTGCTTTTGCTCGGAGACCGCCGCGGACAAAGGAACCGGCACCGACCCGGGCCAGCAGCGCTGAAGCACGCAGTGCATCAGCGCCCGACCGACGCGCCCGTTGCCGTCTGGGAAGGGATGGACCGTCTCGAATTGGAGATGAGCGACGGCGGCCTTGACCAGCGGGTGCCGCAAATCGTGCGCCGACACATACCCCGCCAGATCCTCGGTCAGCGGGCCCACATGCGGCGCCGGCGCGGCGACGAACAGCGCCTCGGGCGGCGTCGCGCCAGGGGCCCCCACCCATACGTCGTCGTTGCGCAAGCGACCCGGCTCGAACCCCGCGCCGGCGCCCTCGAACAGCTGCCGGTGCATCTCGAGGAGATCAGCGACCTCCACCGGCACGCCCGCACGCTGACCGACCTCGATGGCGTGAGCAGTCAGCCTGACCGCCCCGAGCGTCTGTTTGTCGCGTTCTTGGCGTTGCGGGTCGCGCCGCGCGCGCAGCGACTCGAGCAGGCTCAGAGACTTCAGAGTCGTCGAGATCCCCTCCACATCGCTTGAAGCGATCCCCTCGCAACGGTTGAGGCACCACCGCATCGCACGATGCTGGGGCACCTTCGTCCGCAGACCTGCGAGCCGGTCGCCGGCGGCCTTGACGCGCTGGGCCGCCTCCTCGCCGAGTTCGGGATCCCAGCCGGCGATGCCATGAGGGACATACGCCTTGTAGGGCTCTGCGCCCAGCACACCGTCGTAGGTCCGGTCCAGGTACTTCCCCATTCGCCTGCAGCCTACCACCAATTGCACTGACGGGCACTTCTTCCCCTAAAACGCCCGCCGGGTTGCAGTTGCGAGCACTTCCATAGCTCAAGTGCCCACCGAGTTGCGTCCGCGGTCACTTTGCCGCCTGTCGCTGGACCCGATGGGGTGGGCCGCTGCACACCGACGGTCGCAGACCGCCGGCATCGTCGCGGACCAGCCCACCGAGCCCCCACCGCCGGGTGGGCGTGGTCGCGGGTGGCGGGCGGGTCCTCGAATCCGTCGGTGCGGCGGCCGTAGGCGGCGCCGCTCCAGGCCGGCTTGACCCGCCGGTCGCCGATGCACCACATCTCCATGTTCCGGCCGAACCGGAAGGGCCCGTTGCCGATGGGGCATGTGACAATGAGCCGTCCTCGCCGGCGGCGGCCACACCCAAGATTCAAACACGCATGTGACAACCCAAGACGTTGTCCCTTCTGCGACGGGCCGGCTGACCGACACTCTGAGGAAGGAATGCCCCAAAATGTTTGTGGACGTATTCGAGATCTCCGGACTACAGGGTGACGGCTGGTGGAAGTCAGCCCGAGCTGGCAGGTGGTCCTCGGCGTGGGATCTCTGGTGGGTGCCGCGCTTGCGAGCGTCGAGAGCGTCCAGGCCCGCCGAGTCATGCTCGCATGGCGCAACCTTGCGGCATACGACGCTCAGGGCTGAGACGGTCCGCTCGGCGGAGGCCAGGTAGGCTGCCTTCATGCCTCCGAGCGACAGAAGAGTGCGTCCCGTCGAGGTGCGCGCCCTGGAGCCGTACCGGATCTGGCTCCGCTACGAGGACGGGGTTGAGGGCGAAGTGGACCTCTCGCACCTCGCGGGCGACGGAGTGTTCGTCGCGTGGGAGGACCGAGAGTTCTACTCCGGCGTGCGGCTCGGCCCGGGCACCTCGATCGTCTGGGGCGAAGACCTCGACCTGTGCGGCGACGCTCTCTACATGAAGATCACTGGGATGACCCCCGAGGAGATGTTCCCGGCGCTGCTCGGCGGTGCGGATGCCTGAGATCTGCCGGTTCTACGGCATCGTGATCAGGATGTATTGGAACGAGCACAGGCCACCCCACTTCCACGCCGAGTACGGCGGTCGTGAAGCGGTGGTGACCATCAACAGCCTGCGGGTCGAGGAGGGCAGGCTGCCGCCGCGGGCCGAGCGCATGGTGCTCGAGTGGGCCAAGCAGCACCGCCGCGAACTCGAAGATGCTTGGCGGCGAGCAGAGCGACGACAGAACCCCGGCAAGATCGCGCCCCTGGACTGACGAGGACGAGCAGCCGGCGTCCTCTGCGTCGTCCGGGGCTTGCCGGCGGGCTGTGCACGAGGACCCTTAGTACGTTTCGGCCATGGCTAGGTGTGCATTCCCAACACGTTGTCCCTTCTGCGTCGGGTGGCGGTGACCGGGTCTCGGGCCAACCGCACAACCAGAACGGCCGGTCTGCGCGGATGAGAGGCCACCGACGCTCTCACCCGGGCGCGTTCGTCGGCAGCCAGCGCGGCCAGCGCCAGCGGCGGGCAGCCGGGATGCGAGGCGGCGCTCTCGCGCGTGCCGGGGTCGACGTTCGAAGCGAGGAACGTCAACACCGCGCGAATGCACCCCGGCTGCGCTAGCACCGGACGCGCCAACTCTGTCAAGGCCCGCACATGTCCGGCGGTCACACTGCGGCATCCGCCAGCATGGCAAGGCCCGCGACTCTGCCACGCGGCCGCGCCGACAGCCGCTTCACAGACGGCCGGATCGGCGGACATGGACGTAACGGTGTGGACGACAGGAGGCGGACAGCGACGATCAGCTAAGACAGCCGCGACACGCCTGCTGCCAACGTCACGCGACGCGGCCTTCAGCAGACCGGGGCACGGGCCCCGCTGCGGCAGACCACGCGCCGCCAAGATCACATCATCGGCGTGAAGCACCGCCGCGCTCCCGCCGCGCGTCGACGGCGACGACCCCCACGCCCCTCACTCCGACCTCATTCGCGAAGACAGAAGAGCCGCTTTCACCCCCGCAACCCTGGTCGCGGCCAGCCACAGACGCGCCGCGGTCGCCTCGCTCAATGAAGGCGGGGGCTTTCACCCCCGCAACCCGGGAGGCCACTAGGGATGTCGGTGGGCAGTGAGCGCGCTCAATGAAGGCGGGGGCTTTCACCCCCGCAACCCCGTGCGCTGACGCCGGGATTCACCACGGCCGGGTTCGCTCAATGAAGGCGGGGGCTTTCACCCCCGCAACCCTTGACCTGGTGGCTGCCGCTGCTGGCGGACGTCCCCGCTCAATGAAGGCGGGGGCTTTCACCCCCGCAACCCTTTGTAATCGCCGGCTGCTGCGGTCAGCACCTGCGCCGCTCAATGAAGGCGGGGGCTTTCACCCCCGCAACCCAAGCAACCCGCAGCGGCAAGAAAAGCATCTGGCAGATCGCTCAATGAAGGCGGGGGCTTTCACCCCCGCAACCCTCCCGGTGTCGTCGTCTTCGGCACCCGCAGGAACGACGCTCAATGAAGGCGGGGGCTTTCACCTCCGCAACCCTCGCTGTCGGCGGCTGTGCTCGGGCGCACGTCCACGACCGCTCAATGAAGGCGGGGGCTTTCACCCCCGCAACCCGGGTGGCCCCAGCCCGACGCGTGGCGCATACGGTCCTCGCTCAATGAAGGCGGGGGCTTTCACCCCCGCAACCCAGGCCGGTCCCGACCAGCGGACGTGGACCGCAGACCACGCTCAATGAAGGCGGGGGCTTTCACCCCCGCAACCCCACTGAGGACGACGCCTATCCGGGCCCGTTCCTCGGCGCTCAATGAAGGCGGGGGCTTTCACCCCCGCAACCCCGGCACCGTCAAATATGCCGGCAAGGGCATCATCACCGGCGCTCAATGAAGGCGGGGGCTTTCACCCCCGCAACCCCGGGGTGATCCGTCCTCATTCGTGATGGTACGGGACGCTCAATGAAGGCGGGGGCTTTCACCCCCGCAACCCACCCGAAGCGTCAGGCTGTTGTATATCAGCGATACAAGACCGCTCAATGAAGGCGGGGGCTTTCACCCCCGCAACCCAAAGCCGAGTAGGGCGGGGAGCGAGCCAGTCACAGGACGCTCAATGAAGGCGGGGGCTTTCACCCCCGCAACCCAACCCGGCCGATCATGTCCATTCGGATTCTCGTTCGCTCAATGAAGGCGGGGGCTTTCACCCCCGCAACCCACTGTGCGGCCGCACGCGTTGCACACGAACGGGTGCGCTCAATGAAGGCGGGGGCTTTCACCCCCGCAACCCATGGTCACACCCTCCCTGAGGCAGCTTGCGCTCAGCCCGCTCAATGAAGGCGGGGGCTTTCACCCCCGCAACCCCGGTGGCACCGCCGGGCGTCACCGCGAAATTGTCGGTCGCTCAATGAAGGCGGGGGCTTTCACCCCCGCAACCCACCACGGCCACACCTTGCCGGGATGATGCCACAACGTCGCTCAATGAAGGCGGGGGCTTTCACCCCCGCAACCCCCTTCGGCTATGCTGGTCACGATGACCGTTGACACCGCTCAATGAAGGCGGGGGCTTTCACCCCCGCAACCCCCTCAACGACATCTACGATCTCGAATCGTGCATGCTCGCTCAATGAAGGCGGGGGCTTTCACCCCCGCAACCCAAGACCAAGGCGGATGCCCCGGACGCTGCAAAGCCGACGCTCAATGAAGGCGGGGGCTTTCACCCCCGCAACCCCATGGTCTCGATGCGGATGTACCGGTTGTTCAAAATCGCTCAATGAAGGCGGGGGCTTTCACCCCCGCAACCCACACAACCGGGAGGACAACCCGAAATGAGACACCGCGCTCAATGAAGGCGGGGGCTTTCACCCCCGCAACCCCTCAGCCTGATCGAAGTAGGCGCTGGAGTCCTGCTCCGCTCAATGAAGGCGGGGGCTTTCACCCCCGCAACCCCAGTTTGGCGGGGTTGCCCCACGCCGAAACCTTTGCGCTCAATGAAGGCGGGGGCTTTCACCCCCGCAACCCGCACGAGCGCACTGAGCAGCACGCGCTCGCCATGAGCCTCGCTCAATGAAGGCGGGGGCTTTCACCCCCGCAACCCCGGATTCGCGACCGGGGTCGGGCTGGGGTGTGTCCGCGCTCAATGAAGGCGGGGGCTTTCACCCCCGCAACCCCAGTTTGGCGGGGTTGCCCCACGCCGAAATCTCCGCGCTCAATGAAGGCGGGGGCTTTCACCCCCGCAACCCGCGTTCGCGACGACGCACCGGTCGCGAGGTGCAACGCTCAATGAAGGCGGGGGCTTTCACCCCCGCAACCCTGGTGAGGTTGTAATGCAGACTGCGAGGGGGTACGGCGCTCAATGAAGGCGGGGGCTTTCACCCCCGCAACCCCGCGCACGGCCTGGTCGGGGCGGCGGGCCATCTTGGCGCTCAATGAAGGCGGGGGCTTTCACCCCCGCAACCCCGGCCACGAGGGCGACAGCTGCCACCAGATCGGCCCGCGCTCAATGAAGGCGGGGGCTTTCACCCCCGCAACCCCGCCGCGACCTCATTCATCGCGTGTCGACCCATGGGCCCGCTCAATGAAGGCGGGGGCTTTCACCCCCGCAACCCTTCGCAACCTCCACGCCGGGGGCGGCTACATCGCCAACGCTCAATGAAGGCGGGGGCTTTCACCCCCGCAACCCTCGTGTGACGATGATGTTAGCAGCGTCTAGCTCGGCGCTCAATGAAGGCGGGGGCTTTCACCCCCGCAACCCGCGAGGCAGTGGAAGATGCCTGCGCTCTTGGCTTGCGGCGCTCAATGAAGGCGGGGGCTTTCACCCCCGCAACCCAGCTACGGCGAGCGGTCACAGCTGGTAGGGCGACGACGCTCAATGAAGGCGGGGGCTTTCACCCCCGCAACCCGCTCCCGCTCCTACCAGACTGGCGCCACCGAGAGACCGCTCAATGAAGGCGGGGGCTTTCACCCCCGCAACCCGACGGCTCCAACTACACCCCGCCCCGCTACTCCGGCGCTCAATGAAGGCGGGGGCTTTCACCCCCGCAACCCGGCCTCAAAGACATTCTCCGTCAATTTGAGTGATTTCTGGCCGGAACCAGTCGCCATATTGACTGACCATACGCTCTGATTTCAAGAATCACTGCTGTTTCGCATCGACAGCCTCCGTGCGCCGCGAGGTGGCTCGTCTGTTCCGACCCGCCGGGCACCACACCTGTTCGGCACCTGGCCATGCGATGCGGGGCTCTCGTTCATCATGTCACAGCAGTACGCCATCGGTACGCCGCAACCTCCCACGAGAGGCATGGCCGGTTGCACAGTATTGGGGGATCCCACCTCGCTCCACGGGTTCAACCAACAGTTCTTGCCGCATTAATGCGGTTGGGCGAAGCGATGGAATCTGGGGTCGTGTCATACCCCACCACTACGGTGCGGCTCGTGCCTGTGCCAATCACGCGGTGCGCTCGCCGACAAGCGCTGAAGACCAGAGGAGTCCACCGCAAGCTAGCCACTACCCACGAGACCGCCCCGCCCCGCCTTTCGCTTGCAGCACCTGGAACCATTCTGCTGATCCGCCTGCTATGGTGCTTTAGCGCCAGCGTCCTGATATCATTGCTACTTAGCAATATGACTCAAAGATCCAAAACCAAAGAGGAAGATCTTATGAACCTGACACTAGAGAAGCTGCTAGCAGGCACCGCTAGCGACTCCTTCGACGACGGCATCCGGCTCGACGCCGAGTTGCAACCCCTGGGCGGTCCACACGGGACGGTGAAGCCTGCCATCTACCTGGGCGCCCGGTATCAGGAGGACCGCCGTTGGCCATCGTCGGTCGGCACCCAACCCACCGACGACAAGCCCCTTGACGTCTACATCATCGACAATGTCCCGTCGCAGGCCAACCGCCTCGAGGAGGCGCTGCGCCGCAGCCGCCCCACCACTGGCGTGCCCGAGATGGTGCTTGATCTGTCGGGGGTGGCGGGCCTTCCGCCGCACCTGCCGAAGCGGCTATCGAGTTGGCAATTCCCCCACCGCAACGCCGACGCTTATCTGCGTGACTCGTTGTTGGAGGGGACCGAGTTCGGCAAGCATCCGATCGGACGGGCGCTGTTCAACGCGACAGCCTCAGACGCTGCGGCGCTAATCGCTTGGTGGCCGCAGGCGTTGCTCTACGGCTTCTGGCAGTCGCATCTCGGCAAGAAGCGCAGCCAGGCCAAGCATGCCCGTGCCTGGACCTCGGAGATCATCGGATGGCGACCGGCGGCGCAGGACACCAAGGTCCTCGGCGTAAAGGGCGATCCCCTGAATCTGAGCATCGAAGAATCAGCCCTGTATGAGGACCAAGATCACGAGGCTTGGCGGCTGGGCGCCAAGCCGGAGAAGGGCGAGGTCAAGAAGGCGCTGTCGGAACTCGGCCACGGCCAAGTTCCTTTCGCCGATGCGACGCCGGCAGCGGTGTCATTTCACCGAGTGACCCAACAGGCAACTGTCTCATTCGCCCAACTGCGCCGTGTCGGGCTCGGTTCTGAATTCGATGAGGCGGCCGACACCGCGGCACGAGCCCTCCTCGTGGCCATGGGACTGCACGGCCACACGATGGCCTTCACTCGCGGCTTCGCCCTGCGATCAGGTGCCGACCTCAGGGTGTCGAGCCGCACCGCCATGTGGCTCGGACAAGCGGACGAGCTACTACGACCCGCCGACGCTGATGCAACCTCAGACCTTCTGGCGCAAGCGAAGCAGCACGCAAAGTCGGCCGGCGTTCCGCTCGACGGATGGGATATCGAGCCCCTCGAGCTGAGTCCGAAGGACAACCTGACAAAGGCCATCGAGTCCTCATGGCCGCTCATCCAGGAGGACTGATGCTGGTAATAGGCGTGGAGTTCCTCCACGGCACCTACAGAGCAGACCCCGATGGCGGAGCCGTCGGGGGAACAGCCGAAATGGGAGAATGGCCTCCCTCCGTGGCCCGGCTGCTCGCAGCGTTCGTAGCTGCGGACGCCATGGGCGACGAGTGCCGCATGACGGACGGGTCTGAACTGGAGTTCCTCGAATCGTTGGAACCTCCAGAGATCCACGCCGAGGCGAACCCGACGCATCAGCCCCTGAGACCGCGATACGTGGTGGCTGCCTCCAAGCGGTCAGCGATGCGCAAGACCCACCAGGAGTATCCGGCTCGAACGGGTGCCCTAGTGCGCCCCGGCGTGCGCATCGCCCTGCGGTATTCGAAGGTCTTTTTCAGTTGGGCGGACGCGAATCCCGCGGGTGTGCTTCAAGGACTGCGCCTCCGGGCCGCTCGAATCGGCTACCTCGGGTGCGCGGACTCTCCGGTGCGAGTTCGAGTGGACACTGCGCTAGATGACGCTGACCTCGGCACCCTGCACCCGTTCTGGCCGCACGGCGCCGGGACGTGCATGGTCTCCGTGCCACGCCCCGGGCACCACCTGGCCGGACTAGAGGCCGCCTACGAGGCATGGCAGGAGCACGGCGCGGCCGTGGGTCGTTCACAATTCCCCGCCCTGCGCAACCTGGTCGCGTACGCAGGGCCCCATGACACCGAGGACGAAGCGGCTGGGCGGGTCATCGCCTGGCTCCGACTCGGACATAGCGTGCCTGGGCGGCGCGTAGCCGATGTGACCGGCGCGCTCAAGGCGGCAGTCATGTCGCGGTACCGCCGACTCTATGGCGATCCGCTGCCGCGCGAACTCCACGGACACGGCTTCGACGGCACCGGATTCGAGATCGCCCGGTACCTGGCCCTGCCAGACGTCGGCGGCGAACATTCCGACGGACGAATTCACGGCGCGGCCGTGTGGCTGCCGCATGACTGTGACGAGACAACCACAGAACGGACGCGCGCCGCGGCACGGTCAATCGACGCTCTGCGAACAGCCGGCCTCAGCCTCCACGTGGCCCCCTGGGAAGGGGAACGCAAGCCGAAGGCGGCAACGCCGCACCGGTGGCAGAGGCGGTCGCGAGCGTGGGTGACGGCCGTGCCAGCGATCCACGAGCGATTCGGAAGACTCGACCTCGCCGAACTCCGGCGCTGGTGCCGCCACGCAGGGCTGCCTGAGCCGGAGTGGTTCCGCAGCGCCCGGGTGCCGCTGGTACCTGGCGCGCTGGAACTGCACTCGACGGAGGTTCACCGCTCGACGAAACGTTCAACAGCGTCAGCCAAGCCGTACTCGCACATAGCGATTCTCTTCCCGGAGGCAATTCGCGGCCCTGTGGTGATCGGCGGGGGCCGCTCGCGAGGCTTCGGCCTGTGCCTCCCGGCCGATGACCGCACCGCACCAGTGGCCAACGGGAGGTCAACTGAATGACCAAACTACCGAAGAATCCGCCCGAGATGCCTGACTTCGGAGATTTCTACAAGGCAGTGAACGACCGCTCGCCCTTCCCGTGGCAGGCTCGGCTCGCACGCCAGATCAGCCACGACAACTCGTGGCCAGAAGAGATCGGAGTACCAACCGGCCTAGGAAAGACAGCCTGCCTCGACATCGCTGTCTGGTGGCTGGCGTCGCAAGCACACCTGCACCCCCTAGCCCGCTCCGCCCCGACTCGGATCTGGTGGGTCGTCAACCGGCGCCTGCTAGTCGACGAAGCGAGCAGACACGCGCAGAAGCTCAGCGAGATGCTCTGTGATGCAGGACGTGCTGAGCGACCGTCTCGGGATCAAGAGGTTCTCAAACAGGTGGGAGCGCGTCTGTCCAGCCTGGCCGGGCGACAGAACAGCGAGCGACCGCATGGCCACGGCTCGGAAGTCCACGGCCCGCTCGCCGGCAGCTATGCCAGTCTGCCGACTGCTGAGCCGCTACACGTGATCCCGATGCGTGGCGGACTTACGCTTCGTCGGCCCCCCAACTCCGCTCAGCCGTCTGTGATCGTGTCGACAATCCCGATGTACGGCTCCAGGCTGTTGTTCCGAGGGTTCGGCTCCTCTCGCTCGATGCGTCCGATCGACGCTGCCCTGGCCGGAACCGACAGCCTGGTACTCGTCGATGAGGCCCATCTGGCCCGGCACCTCCGAGACCTCGTCCCGAAGCTCCAACAGTGCGTCCCAGAATCGGCGGAGAGGGTGCTGCCGGCCCGACGAAGCGGCCCACAGGTCGTGTCCTTGACCGCCACGGGCGACGCATCGCCGAACAGCCGGTTCGACCTCGACGATGATGACCGCGCGAACGAGGTCATCCGCCAAAGGCTCCACGCGGCCAAGCCGGTGGAGGTTGACGCGGAACCCAGGGGCGACTCGGCCAAGGCCCTCCGAGACGCCGCCGTGCGCCTGTTGAAGGACGCCGCTTCGCCCGCGGCGTGCGTGATCTTCTGCAACACCCCCGCAGCAGCGCGCGACGTCTACGGCCTGATGAAGTCACACAAGCTGGGAGCAGCGGCCGACGTCATGCTCGTGACAGGCCGCACGAGACAACACGAAGCGGACGTCCTGAGGAAGCGACTACTTGACCCGGCGACCGGGGCGCCAGCGGGCCGCACCGACAACGGCGGGGCTCCTTCCCGCAAGCGACATCTGATCGTGATCGCGACGCAGACCCTCGAAGTGGGCGCCGACCTCGACTTCGAGTACTTGGTGACCGAGCAGTGTGGCGTGCGGGCACTCACCCAAAGGCTCGGTCGCCTCAACCGGCTCGGACGCCACGACCACGCACAAGCTGTGTACGTCCACCGGCCGCCCAAGAGAACCCGATCTGCTCGCGACAACCCCGCCGACGGAGCACGCGACGGTTGGCCCGTCTACGGCAGCGAGCCGAGTGTCGTGTTGGAGCGATTGGGGAACCGTGGATTCGAAGAGCACGTCGGCCTGAGTCCAGGAGTGATCGCTGATCGACTCGGACGTCCGGCGGAGGATTCGGGGCGAGCACCCGAAGTGCTGCCGGGCCTGCTCTGGGAATGGGTCAAGACCACCACTCCGCCGCATGGCGAAGCGGCTGTCGAGCCGTACTTCTCCGGCATTGCCGATCCGAAGCGGGCGGTGTCGGTGGTATGGCGCGCATGCGTGCCGAGTCTCGACGAGCCGGAGCGGGACGCCGTCCCAGACGAGTCGGACGAGCACGAGGCAGCCGATGGCCGACACCGCCTCTGGCCGCGCGTGACGAACGACGAGACCCTCGAAGTCCCGGTGCACGAACTGCAGCGGGTGCTGCGCGAGCGCGGTGCCGAGGCAGTCGTTCGCAGATCGGAAGATCGGAGCTTCGTCGAAGCAGCGCAGAACAGCGATCTGCGGGCAGGCGACCTCGTGGTACTACCCATTGACGGCGGCCTATACGACGAATTCGGATGGGCACCAGACGAGAAGCGGGGCGTCAGCGATCTTTCGATCCCGCGTTCCGGCCTGCCATTGGACCAGCTAGCGCTCGAACGCCTGTGCAGAAGCGAGACCGACAGACTCGAACCCATTCGCAACGCCCTTCGACAAGTGCTTCCCGACGCTGAAGAGGAGGTGGACGAAGCCATCGCCCGCGAGGCCGCTGAGGTTCTGATCTCGCTGTTGCGTGACTGCGACATGGCCGACCTCGAGCCGGACGATCGGGACGCCTTCCTCGATGCCCTCGATCCATCGCCGGTATTCGCACCCAACGAGGTTCCGCGACTCGAATTGCGCACGAGCGCGCTTTCGTTTCGCCTGGACGAGTCCGACGAGGGGTGCCTGTGCGAGTCTCTTCCGCCCCATGCGAGGGAACTCGTGGCCCACGGCCGGGCAGTCGGCGAGCGTGCCAGGAGCATCGCAACTGCTCTAGGACTACCGCCGCATATGGTCGAGGTGGTCGAGCAGGCTGGCGAGTTCCATGACGTCGGCAAGGCCGACGAGAGGTTCCAGCGCTGGCTCAACCGCGGCATGCCAGTCCATGAGTCAGACTATGTGCCGCTCGCCAAGTCGGACATGACGGCATCGCGTTGGGCAACCGCACGCAAGGCCGCCGGGTGGCCATTCGGAGGGCGGCACGAAGAACTGTCGGCTCGCTTGGTCGGAGCCTGGCTCGCAGATGGGGGCCACGGCCTCGAACCTTGCAGGCAAGAGCTACTCATCCACCTAGTCGTCAGTCACCACGGCAAGGGCAGACCGCTCGTCGTGCCGGTAGCAGACGGATCGGCCGGACGCGTCGACTGGAAATTCTCCGACGGCTCCGAAAAGCGTGTATCAGCCGATCTCTCGACGACCGACTGGGGGCAGCCGGCCCGCTTCCAGCGTCTCAATGAGCAATTCGGGCCCTGGGGCGTGGCACTGCTCGAAACGATCGTGCGCCAGGCCGACCACGAAGTGTCAGCCTCAAGAAACGAGGTTCAGTGATGAACGAAGTCAACTGTCTAGGGCTGCCCGCAGACTGGTTGAACGCCTGGCTGGCGTCGGTCGGATTACTGGTGCTTGAACCGCGTCTGCGCCTGGGGTGGACGCCGGACGCAAACCCGGCGGCCGTGCTCACCACCGACGGCGAGGCAGACCCGCTGACACTCGCGGCGGATGCTTGGCCGCAATTGGAGCGACTGGCGGCCATGCCCATTGCAGAGCACGCGAGAGAGCGGCTCGACATGAACCGCACCGTCCCGCTCGAGGTGTTTCGCCAACGCGCTGAACTGGCGCGGGGCCATGTCGACGGGTGGACGCTGTCGTCAACCGTCACCGACCTGTGCGTCGACGTGGCCGCCGAGAGCACTGTCCGGCACGCTCCTCTCGACCCGAAGGGCCCCGGCACAATCAAATGGCTCCACCACCGTCTATTGAAGTCGCACTCGCTAGTGGAGAATCCTTCGGAGGCGGTCATCGCGACCTTGAGGGGTCACGGCAAGCGCGTTGTCGACAACGGCCTCGGATTCGACGCGACCAGGATCTCGGGGCTCGCAGACCATGCTGTCAAGTTGGTCGATCCAGTCATTGAGGTGCTCGCCTTCTTCGGCCTGCGCTTGCTGCCGATGAGGGGGGATGGCGTGGAGGTGGGAAGGTCAGGGACGAGGAACCGGTTCGCTACGCGGCAGCGGTGCTGGAGCCTTGACCCGAACCAGCCATCGCGCATCCAGCACATGACCTGGCCGGCATGGACACGTCCACTCGACTTGTCAGCCATTGATGCGCTCCTTGATGTGTGGGCTGATCTCAGCATTCGGAGCACGCGCTCAAGACGAACTCCTCGTGCGGCGCTGTCCCGGCTTGGGATCCACGCGGCATGGCAGACTCGGCCCTACCAGAAGCGTGGAAGCGGTGACACCACCGTCGGGTTCACCTCTACTGCAGTGGCGCTGAATGCCGAGCGACGCTGAGCCAGTCGTTCCGATCTCCGCGATCGAGCACTACGAGTACTGCGCGAGGCAGTGCGCGCTGATCCATGTGGACGGCGTCTGGAGCGACAATCAGCACACCGTCAGAGGCAAGCATGACCACCGCCGCGTGGACTCTGGCGCCCATCGCCGCGAGCGCGGATCACTGGTGCTGCGATCCATCCCGCTCTGGTCCGAGGTGTACGGGCTCGCAGGCAGAGCAGACGCGGTAGAGGTCTCTGAGGGCGCCGTTCGGCCCGTCGAGTACAAGGCAGGCACGCGGCACGGACAGGCGGCCGACATGCAGGTGTGCGCCCAGGGTCTCTGCCTGGAGGAGATGCTCGGGCTCGACGTTCCATACGGATATGTGTGGTATGGCGCGACCCGTCGGCGCAACAAGGTCGCTTTCACCACGGAGTTGCGCCGCGACGTTCTCTCCGCCGTCGACTCCATCCGCACTCAGATGACATCCGGCAGACTGCCGACAGCACCCAACGACACCCGATGCCCTCAGTGCCAACTTCTCCATCACTGCCTTCCCGAGGTCAGCGACGGCCGGGATCGCGTCACAGGGTTCCTGCGAGAAGAGATCTATCGGTGCGATACCTGAACACCGTCTATGTTCGCGACCACCAGGCACGGGTCGGGCACAGGCGGGGTTCGCTCGTCGTAAAGCAGGAGGCAGGCACCACGCGGGTGCCGCTCGCCGGGATCGATGCCCTCGTTCTGCTGGGCTCGGGCCAAGTCAGCTCCGACGCACTCGCCGCCTGCGTCAAGCGGGGCGTGCGAGTGGCGTCACTTCGCCGAAGCGGTGCTGTGCGCTTCGTCGTCGGCGGAGCCATGTCCGGCAATGTGCACCTGCGAATGGCGCAGCACGCAGCAGTGCTCAGCGAGAACCACTCGCTCAACATCGCCCGAGCCATCGTGGCCGCGAAGCTCCAGAGCAGCCGCAGAATGCTGCTCCGTTGGTCGCGCGACGCACACGACGCGAGCCTTCGGAAACGGCTGCAGCGGCGGGCCGAGATGATCGCCGAGCGAATCGCCCGAGTGCCCGGCACCGGCTCAGGCGATCATCTGCGCGGCCTGGAGGGCGACGGGGCGAGAATCTACTTCCGGGGTCTCGGGCAGCATCTCGAGGAAACCGGAATCGGGTTCAGTGCCCGCACCCGCAGACCGCCCCGCGATCCGGTCAACGCCCTGATGAGCTTCGGCTACGGCCTGCTCGTGACCGAGTTCGTCGGCTCGATCAACGCCGTGGGGCTTGACCACCAGCTCGGGTTCCTGCACCGTCCCCGGGCCGGACGACCATCTCTGGCCCTGGACTTGGCCGAAGAGCTGCGGCCGGAGACCGACCGCTTCGTCGTGGCACTCCTGAAGCGCCGCCAACTCGCCACTGGCCACTTTGTGCGGACGCCCGGCGGGGCTGTGTACCTCGGAGACGAAGGCCGAGACACGGTTCTCAAGGCATGGGAGGCCCACAAGGCGACACTGATCCCGCACAAGATCCTCTGCCGGCCCGTGGAGCGATGGGCACTGCCAACCGTCCAAGCGACGCTGCTAGCCCGCCACCTACGAGGTGACTTGTCCCTCTATCCGCCCTTCGTCCTCCCATAGGCCTGGCGACCCGATGGACCTGCTCGTAACCTACGACATTGGCGACACACAGGGAGCAGGCGCCAAGCGACTCCGGGCGGTGCACGACCTTTGCTGCGAGTACGGCCATCGAGTCCAATTGTCCGTCTTCGAGTGCCGGCTCACACCCGCAAGGTACGCAGCCCTGCGATATGGGCTTGAGGGCATCATCGACGCCCAGCAGGACTGCGTCCACATCTACCGAATCGCCAAGCCGCTACCCGAGGCCAAGACAGTGATCGGCACCCCAAGCAAGAGGGAGGTTCACGACGTATGGCTGCTCTAGGAACCAACGGGCGGATCAAGCTGCGCTGAGCAAGTCGACAACACCTTGGGACACATGAGACACACCGGGTAGTGGACTGCGGGCAATACGGTTAGCGGCAGGCGGGCGCCCGGCTTCATTGAGCATGGTAAGTAGCTATGATATGTCGTATGATTATGTTGTCCTTCCGGGCGCTCGCTCTAACTCGTCCCGCTGCCAACCAACCAGCAGCAGCCAAGCCACTCACCAAGGCTGAGGAAGTTGTCTGGAGCGACCCAGAGCTTCTAGCTCGAATTGAGGCGGTCTTGGACGACCCATCGCTTGCGGTCGCTCTCGACGAAACTGCATTGAACCCCAGCACGGCCACGGACAGTACCGACACGCCGTCCGGGCGCCCGGAGCCGTAGCCCGGGGCGGCGACTGGCTCCGACGGGCGCACCAGTCGTCGCCATGCTGGCCGAACTGCTGGTGCCGCCGGCCACGGCCCGCCGAACATCTCGGGCCGTCATCCCCCGCATTTGTTTTCTGCGAGATGTCTTGATTCGGCGGCCGGAGCCAGCGGTTGAAGCCGGAGGTCGCGCCGCTCGAACTACCAGGGCCTGCGTATTTCGACTCGATCGCTGTCCACGTCGTCGGACGCGGTGAACAGCGGCAGGTTGAGATGCTCGGCCAGAACCAGCGCCGACCACGAATCGAGAGCGTCGACTGCTTCCAACCCGGCTCGGGCGAGCGTCTCTGCGACAATCGTGCGCACCGGGAACCACTCGTCCACCGTCGACAACGCAAGACCGACCTCAACTTGGATCGTGTCGGCGCGGCCCTCGTGACGAGCTGCGAGGAAGCGTCCGATGGTCACGGCAGACCAGTCGAGGGCCAGGATCTCCGCATCCGACGGCGCAGCGCCTTTGAGAGAGCCCGACGCAACGAGCACCCCGCCGGCGTCGCAAACGACGCTATGCAGTGTCGATGTCACGCAAGCGTCGCCGGATCGCCTCGAAGTCGGCCCGGCTCATGGGCTCGCTGCTGCGAGCGAACTCAGCCGGTGAGCGGCGCGACGCGATGCGGGTCAATTGGTCGCGCAAATACTGCTGCACCGACAGTCCGGCGGCTGCGGCCTGTTCCCGCAGCCGCTTCCCCACCTCGTCGTCGAGACCCTTCACGTTCAAGTCCATGGCCACGATTATACCAATCTGGTATAACATCCGCCGTCCCTCCATCACCAGCGGTTGCCGCCACCCTTGTGGGTCGTGGGCGAGCGACGTGAGCAGCCGCATCTGGTTCGCTCCATCACCAGCGGTTGCCGCCACCCTTGTGGGAGCGGGCCCTGGGACCGAGTCCTGTGCTTCCCCGCACCGCCGGCGTGGTGCTGGAGCCGCCGCCAAACGCTCTAGGCCGGCGCGGGAGAGTCCAGCCGGTCGCCGTTGGCGAGGTCGTGGTCGGTCAGGTACCCACGGACCCTCATCGCCCAACGGCGGACGTCGGCGGCGTCCTGGTGGCTGCCGATACGGCGCTCGACGGCGTCAGCGGCGTACGCGGCCACTGCGCAGGCGATCAAACCGACGGCCCGGGCGAAGGCCCCGGTGGCGATCTCCTGGGCGGTCTTGCCCTCGGTCGGGCTGCCATAGGCGCCGCGGGTGCGCCACATCGTCACATAGTCGGGCGACTTGACCAGATCCGGCGCGTCGGCCAGGAGCTCGCTGAGAGCCACAGCGTCATCGTCGTCCAGCTTGCCGATGATCGTCTGCACGTCGTGCTGCCACAGCGTCCTGGCGTCCACGGCCGACAGCACCCCCACCGCCTTGGCCGCGTTCTCCACAACCATGTCGGCCGCCTCGCACAGCATCACCAGCCGCCCGCCCTGCACGAGCAGGTGGTCGCCGGGATCGTCATCGTCGGCGAGCTCGCGCTCGCGCGGGCTCGGTGCGCAGCTCGCATCGATCTTGGTGAGGTTCAACAGCACGCCCCGCAACCGCTCCAGCGCCAGCTCGTCATTCGACGTCGGCAGCACCTGGTCCTTGCCCCAATCCACCTCAACCCCTGAATTGGGACTACATGCTAATAGCATAAGATCATATGTTATAGCTGATACGAACGAAGCCGTCACCTGCTCGCGCTGGATCCGCCACTCAACCCGGTCGGTGACTAGCACCTCCACCCGGTGACCGCATGCCGACCGGGCCGCCTCCTGCAGCTCGCCCTTGACCCGCAGCCGCCGCCGGTACTCCAAGTCGTCGAGCACCGCCACCAAGTCGATGTCGCTGCCCGGCTCCGACTCGCCCCGGGCCACCGATCCGTACAGCCACACCTCGCCGACTCCGACATCCACCAGGGCCTGGGCAGCCCGGCGAGCATCTTCAAGGGTCGGGGCGGCCCTGCGAGTCACCAACGCCACATTCCAACCCTATCCACTGCCCGCCGGCGGCCCCGCGTGTGCGCTGACGCCAACTGCCAGGTCCCTAGACCGGCGCCGGCAGGTAGTGGAAGCCTCGGCCGGTGCCGTTGGGTCGGGACGGCATTAGCAGCCCTTCGCCGGCGAGCGCGGCGAGCCGGCGTCCCGCGGTCGGGACGCTTACGGCGATCAGGTCCGCCGCCTCGGTGCTGGACACCCGTCCCCGGCTGCGGGCCCAGTCGACGAGCAGTTCGTTCTGGCCCTCGGGAGAATGGAGCCGGGCACATCGGTGGCCGATCCGATGCCTGGACTCGTCGCTGAGGCGGTGGACGCCAGCTCGGGCCTCCGAAACACCGGCCACTCTTGCGATCACTCCCGGAATCAGGTCCGCGGGGCGTCGGCAGTGGGCGTCCTGCTCGTCGCCGAGCCGCGCTGCCCCCAGGCGGGCGATCGCATCGGCGGCTTCCGCGGCGGGGCGCTGCAGTACCGCGGCACCCGCGTGGGCGTCGACCCAGCCCCGCCTGCACAACTCGTCGATCAGCAGCAGCGTGTCCACGGCCTCGGCCAATCCCTGCGGCGTAATGTCCGACACCAGGCGGACCATCGCCGGATCGGGCTCGCCGCCCAGCAGGGTGACCCGCACACAGGGTCCGGCGATCTCGTAGATCTGCGGGCGGGGCCGCCCCATGGCGAGCAGGTCGCGGGTCATCCTCGCGACGCCGATGCCCTGGCGTTCGGCGATGCCGAGCGAGGCAGCCGCCCCTGCGAGGCTGCGGTGTCGCGGCACGGCGGGATGCGAGATGATGTTGGACGGGTTGATCCCGCCGACGAAGCCCCCTGGAGAGGTGACGACCAGCGTCTCGCCGGCGTGCTCAACTGTCGTGGGCTGCGGCGACAGCCAGTCGCGGTGGACCACCCCGTTGACGATCGCCTCCCGCAGCGCTCTCGGCGGGATCACCCGGATCTGGCCGTGAGCGAACCCGTGGGCCACGTGGAACGTGGGGTTGGCGGCTTCGCCGGCCCGCTCGGCCTCATGGATCTGCTCAAGGAGCGGACCCGAGCCGCGGATCCGGTTGCGGCTGTCTCCGCCGGGCACATCGCGGCGTATGTAGTCGATGCCGATGTGGGGGGTAGCCACGAAGAGCAGGCTGCCGGCGTTGGTGAGCCGGCCTTCGCCGTCAGCGAGGTGCAGCCGCCGGATCAAGTCGAGCGGCGCGGCCTCGGCCAGCTCGAGGTCCGAAGAGCCTCCCCGCAGTCGCAGGTAGCGGCTCGCCAATTCCACGGCAACAGGCCGGACATCCTCCAACGTATGGCCAGACGGCAGCCCGGACCAGTCGAATCCGCTGCGGTGCAGCCGTCCTGAGTGCCATGTTGAGGCATCGACCTCCACGCAGTTGTTGTCGACGCGCCATGTGATGCGCCCCCTGTAGCGGACGGGCTCGATCGCCTCGTGGGTTGCGAGCACCAGGATGCGGCAGCCGTCGAGGTCGGCCTCCCTGACATCCACGGTGAGCTTGCGCTCGGTGAGCTCATAGATGCGATGGCGCAGCCATTGCGCGTCGAGGCTGCTGCCGATCCGGTCGCCGTCGTCAGCGATGCCCAGAACGATCGCGCCGCCGCCCGCGGTGTTGGCCATGCAGGCCATCTCCCCAGCAAGGTAGGCGGCCGCCTCCTCGCTGGTCGGCGCACCCGGCGCGGCGTAGCGCCCACGGCGCCGTCCGGGCTCCTCCTTGACATCTACCTGGGCGGTCTCGATCTGGGCTGGCGGCTGCCCGTCGGCCAGGCGCCTCAGTGTCTCGGTGATCTGTTGCTCCAATGGGTCGGGCCCCAGAAACTGAAAGGTCATGCTCATCTCCAGGACTTGCTTATAGTTTCTGACAGAAAAGTCTAAACGATCTGCTGCTGCTTGGGGAAGTGATTAGTTTCCAAGTCATGCGAACGCAGCGAAGTAGACCGCGAGCTATGGTCTGGGGCGTGGCCGGGGGCTCTGGGAGCGGCTCTTGGGCTTCGTCGCCCGCCAACCGCAAGTCGATGCAGGGCAACCGGAGCCGCGACACCAAGCCAGAGTTGGCCGTGCGATCGGCGGTACACCGGCGAGGCATGCGGTTCCGGGTGGCGACCCGGCCCCAGCCGGAGCTTCCCCGCACCGCCGACCTGGTGCTGCGCAAGAGCAGGGTCGCAGTGTTCGTGGACGGCTGCTACTGGCACGGCTGCCCCGAGCACCACACCCAGCCCGCCACCAACGCCGAGTACTGGGCCGACAAGATCGCCGGCAACGTCGCCAGGGACGCCGAGACCACCCACTATCTGGAGGGGGCCGGCTGGACCGTCCTGAGATTCTGGGAGCACGAGAACCCCGAGGCCGTGGCCGACCGGGTGCAGCACACGGTCCGCTCCGCCCTACAGAGCCAAGAGCCGGGCCCGGCGCACCCACACGCCGGGAGCTAGCCGACCGGCTCGGTGAACAACTCGTGGGCGCACTCGCCGGCCGCGGTGCGGGTCAGGATCTCCGCTCCGTCGGCGGTGCAGACCAGGGTGTGCTCGAACTGGGCCGTGCGGCGGCCGTCGAGGGTGACCGCGGTCCACCCGTCGTCCCACATCGCCGCCTCGGGCGAGCCCAGCGTGAGCATCGGCTCGATGGTGAACGTCATCGCCTCCTCCAGCACGGTGGTGGCCCTGCGGTCGTAGTAGTGGGGCACCTGCAGACCGGAGTGGAACTCGGTGCCCACCCCGTGGCCGATGAACTCCCGCACCACGCCGAGGCGGTGCCTGGAGGCGTGGGCCTCAATGGCCCGACCGATCTCCGACACGGCCGCACCGGCCCTCACCGCGCCGATGCCCCTGTTCAGGGCGACGCGCGTCTCGTCGACCAGCCGCCGGGAGTGCCCGTCCACATCCCCCACCATCAACGTCACCGAAGTGTCGCCGTGCACGCCCTCGCGGTACACGGTCACGTCGATGTTGATGATGTCGCCGGAGGCGAGCCGGCGCGAGTCGGGAATCCCGTGGCAGATCACCTCGTTCACCGACGTGCACACCGACTTCGGGTAGCCGCGATATCCCAAGGGGCTGGGATAGGCGCCTGCGGCCACGGCCGCGTCGTGAACGAACCGGTCGATGGCGTCGCTGGTGATCCCGGCCCGCACCTGGCCGCAGGCTGCGATCAGCACCTCAGCCGCGAGCGCCCCGGTCCGCCGCATGGCCTGCAACTCCTGCGATGTCCGCACCACCGAGGACACCGACGGGCCGGGCTCGCCGCCGGGCAGGCGGGAATAGGGCGGGCGCTCGATGCCGGCGGGCACCCGCCGCTGAGAGCTCACCAGCCCCGCCCGCACCGGCGGATCCGACACAGGGATGCCGCCCGCACCCACGCCGGCGGCAACCCGCCGCTTCCGCTTGACCATCACCCCACAGGCTAGAGGCCCGGCCGAGGCACCCCCGCCGTCAGTTGAAGCGGTTGCGGGCCCGCTCTAGGAACAGTGCCATCTGACCCCGGGTGGTGGCCTCGTCGGGGCAGAAACGCAACGGTTCGACCGAACAGCCCTTGGTGATTCCCGAAGCGTGCATGGCGTCAATGGCGGCCTCGTGGACGCTGCCGCCGGTATCCGCGAATCCTCTCGGCACGGCTGGATCGAGTACGAAGGCCCGTTTGAGGAACGTGGCCATCTGAGCCCGTGTCGCCGGGTCGTGAGGACAGTACTGGACCGGCTTGCGGACGCACCCCACGGTGATGCCCAGCTCCGCGAGGCGCTCCACATGCCCCGCCCACCACTGGCCGGCGTCCACGTCGCCGAACCTCGAGGCGCTGACCGGTTCGGGATCCTGGCCGTCCACGACGCGCACCAGCCACACGGCCATCAACCAACGGGGAATCGTTTCGCCGGGGCAGAAGAGGCCCGGGCTGCACCCGGTGCCCTCAAGCACGCCGTCTGCAGTCAGAGCCTCCACCGCATCGAAGCGCTCGCTGCCCACGTGGAGATCCGCCGGCGCAGCCCCGGGCAGGCCCGCCGCGGCCGCCACCCGGCGGGTGAGCCCGATCGGATGCCAGCAGCCCGAGAGGTCGAGCTCAATGTCTGGCTCGATGCCTCCGTCGGCGCTCGATGCCTCCGGGCCCAACCATCTGAACACCGTCACGCGGGCGCCCCCCAGCAGCGTGCCGTCTCGCGATTCCACAGCCTGGGTGATCTGGCCGGTGTTCTTTCCGAACGTGGTCGTACCCACAACCGTGGCCAGGCCGTGATCCCGCAAAGCCAGCGTCAGCACTTCCGACGCCGAGGCCGACGACCCGTCCACCGCCACCGCGATGGGAAGCACCGCCGGGTTCGCGAGGCCGCCGTGCCCGCTGACTAGGCGCAGGAGGGTCTCGAGCCTGGACACCTCCTGGATTACGACCTCCCGGTCGCTGAGAAACATGCTGGCGACATTTATGACCGTGCGCAGCAAGCCCCCGGGGTTTCCCCGCAGATCGATGACCAGATTGTGTACACCGGAATTGAGCAGGGTCTGGAGCTCCCGGGCGAGAGCACGGTCGGCGCGGGCGCCGAACGAGCCGAGACGCAGGTAGCCCGTCTTGCCCGCCACGGTCCTGCCCGCCGCCACCGGCACATGCACCAGGTCGGCTTCGACCGTGAAGGACATCTCACGGCCGTCCCGTTCGACATCGACCCCCACCAGCCTGCCCGGCTCGAAGCTGGCCAGACCGCCCAAGCCGCAGCCCGACCCGGACGGCACATAGTCGTCCAGCGACACCACGATGTCATCAGCCATCAGTCCGGCCCGCTCGGCCGAGCTGCCCGCGAACACCTCGGCCACAACCAGCCGGCACCTCTCCGACAGCGCGTGGCAGGGCACCGTGCCATCCAGCAGGCCCAAGCTCAGGCCGATGCCCGAGTAGGGCGCGCCCCGCTCCTGGCGCGACAGCAACGCCTCGTGCTCCGAGCGGGACATCAGGAGCGTGTTGGGATCCCCCAAAGAGGCGAACATCGCGTCGGAGGCAGCCCAGACCGCGGCGGCGGTGTCGGCCACCGCGTCGATCTCGATGCAGGTCTGCTCGAACGCGGGCGCCGGCAGCGCGCAGACCGGGGCTGCTTCATCTTCCTCGCCGCGCGGGGTCAGCCCGGCCTCCCGCGCTCCCGCGGCGGCCGCGGCGGCCAGATCCTCGTCGGGCACGTCGTCCACGTAGCGCTCATTGAGCAGCTCGTAGCTACGGCACAGCAGGTCGAAGACCGCGGGCGCCTCCGCGCACACCGCCCGATCGGCCTCGGTCTCAGCCCCGGCCCCGGACTCGGACTCGGACTCGGACTCAGCCCCGGACTCGGACTCGGACTCGGACTCGGACTCGGTCTCGGTCTCAGCCCCGGCCTCGGGCTCCGGCTCTTGCGCTACGGCGACGGTCGACCACAAGACCAGCGCAGCCAGCGCCGCCGCAATGGTCCGGCGGGCTAACCGCATGACGGGCACAGGTCGGTGAGAACTTGCAGCACGGGTCCGTCCAGAACTCTCAGCGCAGGAACCGGCCGACCGACTCGACGACGCAGGCGGGCTTGGCCTGACCCTCTATCTCCACGGCGATCGTGATCACCGCCTGCACGCCCGAACCACCGGGCAGCTCCTCGGCGGACGTGAGCGTCGCCGAGGCCCGCAGCCGCGACCCGACCAGCACCGGCTGCGGGAATCGCACCCGGTTGACGCCGTAGTTGATGCCCATCGAGATGCCCTCCACCCGCACGATCTGGGGCAACAGCAGGTTGGTGAGGGCCAGGGTGAGGTAGCCGTGCGCGATCGTGGCCCCGAACGGCCCGGCCGCAGCCGCCTCCGGATCGACATGGATCCACTGACGATCGCCGGTGGACTCGGCGAACATGTCGATGCGGCCCTGGTCGACGGTGACCCAGTCGCTGTAACCGAGATGCTGCCCCACTGCGTCCAGAAGATCGTCGGGAGCAGCAAAAACGGCAGTCATATGGCTGCGAAGCTATCGGCGCGGCCCCGCTCTCAGCACAGAGTTGCCTGCCAGCGGAAAGATTGTGCCCACAGCGCGGGCCGCCGCACGGCACGCCATTAGCCTTGCCGCCCATGGCAGCCGGCGGCGGAACCAAGGCGATCCTCGCCGCCTTCTTCGCCAATCTCGCAATAGCCGTCGCCAAGTTCGTGGCCTTCGCCTTCACCGGGGCTTCCTCGATGCTGGCCGAGGCCATCCACCGCGTCGAGGCCAACACACGGGCCGCGGTGCCCATCGCTCGACCCATGTACGTGGAGCCCGACATTCTGGGAGCGCCATGAGCACGTCGCTGTACCGACAAAGGACCGGCACGGGGCCGGCGGTGGTGCTGGTGCACGGCATCGCCGACGACTCGTCGATCTGGGCACCGACGGTGGCCGCCCTCAGCGCCGACTGCGCCTGCACCGCGATCGACCTGCCCGGCCACGGACGCTCCCCCGCCCCGACCGAGGCGTCTGCCTACGAGCGGGAAGCGCTGCTGGCCCACACCGACGAGGTGCTGGACAGCACAGGCCCGGCGGTGTACGTCGGACACTCCCTCGGCGGCTACCTGGGCCTGGCCCACAGCATCACCCGGCCCGGCGTCCTCCGGGGCTTGGTGCTGGTGTCCACCGGACCAGGATTCCGCGACGCGGCCGCGATGGCGGACTGGAACGATCGGGTCCACCTCAGCGCCCCCCGCCTCGACATCCCCCCGGTGGCCACCACGGCCAGCCTGCACACCGACTCGATGGTGATCGACCGGCTCGCCGAGGTGACCGTTCCGGTGGGATTGCTGGTGGGCAGCCGGGACAAGGCCTTCTTCGGCGCCAACGACTACATGGAGCGCAAGCTGCCCGACGTGCGCCGCCGAACCATCCCAGACGGGCGCCACCGGCTGATGAGGACCCACGCGGCCGAAGTGGCTGACATGGTGCGCGAGGTGTTGGCTGCACCCGGCCTGGCCCCCGGGAGGCACACATGAACCGCTTGGATCCCATAGTCGACACTCAATGGCTCGCGACCCACGCGGACCGGCCCGCGGCCACAGCCTGACACGAGCATTACCGGCCGATGACGAGCTCGCGGGCGCTGGCCGCCATCGATGTGGGCACCAACTCGGTGCACATGGTGATCGCGCGGCCGGTTCCGGGCGGTTCGCCCGAGGTGGTGGGCCGGGAGCGGATGCCGGTGCGGCTCGGCAGCGGCGGCGCCGACATGAGGCGCCTGCTGCCCGATGCCATCGACCGGGCCATCGCCGCCCTCGTCGAGTGCCGCCACATCGCCGAAGCCCACGATGCCGAGGTGGCTGCGGTAGCCACCAGCGCGGTACGAGAGGCGGACAACCAGAACGACTTCCTGCGCCGGGCCCACACCGAGGCCGGTGTCACCGTGCAGGTGATCTCCGGCGTGGAAGAGGCCCGGCTGATCCACCTGGGCGCGATGAGCGCGGTACCGATAGCGGGCCGGCCCCACCTGGTGATCGACATCGGCGGCGGCTCCACCGAGGTGATCGTGGGCAACGGCACCGCACCGGCGCTGGCCCGCAGCCTCAAGCTGGGCCACATACGGCTCACCGATCGCTTTTTCCCGTCGGGGGTGATTGCCGACGGCGCGGTGAAGGCCTGCGGCCGCCACATCCGGTCCTTCCTCGCCCCTGTGGCCCGGGAGGCTCAAGACATCGGGTTCGAAGTCGCAGTGGGCTGCTCGGGCACCATCGCCTCACTGGCGTACGTGTGCGCGGCGAGCCGGGGCGAGGCCCTTCGCACCGCGGCCAACGCCACCATCGAGCGCTCCGACCTGGCCGCGGTGGTGGCCGAACTGGTCGCCCGGCCCCGCCCGGCCGACCGCCTGGAGGTTCCGGGCTTGGACCCGGCCCGCAGCGACGTGATCGTCGGGGGCGCGGTTCTGCTCGGGCAGTTGTTCAAGGCCCTGGAGATCCAGTCGATGGTCGTGTCCACCGGAGCGCTGCGGGAGGGGCTGCTGCTCGACCGGTTCAACCGCCGGGACCGGACCCGCGACGACGGCCTGCACCATCTGAGCGACCTCAGACGGTCAAGCGTGCTGGCCCTGGCCCGCAGCTACCACGAGGACCTGAACCACGCCGAGCACGCCACCGACCTGGCCCTGGAGCTGTTCGACGAGACGGCGGCCGCACACGGTATGGGCACCGCCGACAGCGAGCTGCTGGAGGCGGCCGGCCTGCTCCACAACATCGGCCGCTTCGTGGCCCACTCCTCACACCACAAGCACTCCTACTACCTGATCCGCCACAGCGAGCGCCTGGCCGGCTTCACCGAGGGCGAGCTCGAACTGATCGCGCTGGTGGCCCGCTACCACCGCAAGAGCGAGCCGGTGTCGTCGCACCGCGAGTACACGGCGCTCAGCAAGCACGACCGCTTCCGGGTGCGCCTGCTGGCCGGGCTCTTGAGGGTCGGCATCGCCCTGGATCGCACCTACCGGCGGTCCGTGGACCGGGTCCACGCCTCGGCGGACGAGCAGGTGGTCCGCATCGACGTACATGTCGCCAACGACGCTGACGTCGACATCGAGCTGTTCACCGCCCGGCGCAGTGCCGATCTGCTGGCCGAGGCCCTGGGCCGCAGAGTCGAGTTCCGCGTGGTCGAGACGGGCGCCACCCGCCAGCGCCACCCGTCCTTCAACTCCAGCCCTCGCTCCTAGCGGGGCCGGCTGGGGTCGATCAGGCTGCGTCCCCGGAATGGGGAGCGATCACCGACTCCCCGAAAGCGGCCAGACCCTCGGCGGTGTCGCGGAAGTAGAACACCGACGGCACCATCAGCCGCGCCACGCCCCACGATTCGGCCTCTTGCACGGCCGCGGCCGGGTCGTCGCCGAACAGCCCTAGATGCACCGCCGACATCTCCAGCGCATGCGGGTCCCGCCCACAGTCGGCGGCGGTGTTGCGGGCCAGGTCCAGCAGGCGGGCCATGTCGCCGCCGGCGAGGAACAGGCCGTCGCCCATGCGCCCGGCGCGGCGGGCCGCGGCCTCGCTATGGCCGCCGATGTGGATCGGGATCCGTCCCGCGACGGGCTTGGGATTGGAGCTCGCCCGGCGAAACGACACGAACTCGCCATCGAACGTCACGTCGTCGGCGGCCCACACCTGCCGCATGACCTCCACGTACTCGTCGGTTCGGGCACCGCGGCGCTCCCAAGGAACGCCCAGAGCCTCGAACTCCTCACGCAGCCAGCCGATGCCCACGCCCAGCGTGACCCGGCCCCCCGACAGCACGTCCAGGGTGGCCACCTCCTTGGCGAAAGTCAGCGGATGGCGCTCAGGCAGCAGCGAGATGCCCGTGGCCAGCCCGATGGTGGAGGTGACCGCGGCCGCGTAGCCAAGCCATACCAGCGGATCGGGGATCGGGTTGTGGCCCGAGCCGGGCATCTTGCCGTCGGGCGCGTACGGGTATGTCGACTCGTAGCCCTCCGGGTACAGGATGTGCTCCACCGTCCACAGCGAGTCGAACCCCGCCAACTCGGCGCCTTGGGCCAGGAGGGCCGCACCCTTGCCTTTGACGAATGTGCCGACGTTCGCGAATGAGATGCCGAACTTCATCTGTGCTCCTTGCCTGGTGCCGACCGGTCACGGTAGCCAGTAACACCGAATCGTGGAAGGATGGCAGACATGACTGACACGAATCTGCCTTCCGACGGTCCTGTACCGGGCGACACCGCCGGGACGAGCAAGGTCAAAGCCCATCGGGCCCCCACCAAGCCGGGTCTGCTCGGCGTGCTGATCGCGCTGTGCGGATTGGTGGCGATCGCGGCCGGGATCGTGGGTGTGGCCGCGGTGGCCTGGCCGCTGGCGTTCCTCATCCCGATCGGCGGCATCGCCTTCTTGTTCGCCTGGCCGGGCCAGTACCTGGTACAGCCCAATGAGGGGCTGGTGGTGATCCTGTTCGGGCGCTACCGGGGCACCGTCGACAGCCCCGGCTGGCACCTGGCCAACCCGTTCACTCGCATGGAGTCGCGCAAGATCTCGCTGCGGGTGCACAACTTCACCACCAGCGTGTCGAAGGTGAACGACGCCGAGGGCAACCCCATCGAGATCTCCGCGGTGGTGGTGTGGCGAGTGGTGGACACCGCCGCGGCCGTGTTCGAGGTGGACGACTTCGAGGACTTCGTGCACGTCCAGAGCGAGACCGCCATCCGCCATCTGGGCACCCAGTACCCCTACGACGACTTCGAGGGCGACAGGGTGTCGCTGCGCTCGGACCCCGACGCGGTGGCGGCCACCCTGCACGCGGAGGTGCAGGACCGTCTCGATCGGGCCGGCGTGCAGGTGATCGAGACCCGGCTCAACCACCTTGCCTACGCCACCGAGATCGCCGAGGCCATGCTGCGCCGCCAGCAGGCCGCCGCGGTGGTGGCGGCCCGGCGCACCATTGTGGAAGGCGCGGTCGGGATGGTGGAGGAGGCTCTTGAGATGCTGGCCGAGCGCTCAGTGGTGGACCTCGACGAGCAGGCCAAGGCGTCGATGGTGGCCAACCTGCTGGTGGTGCTGACCAGCGAGCAGCAAACAACCCCCATCGTCAACACCGGCGCGCGGTCCTAGCAGGCCCGCACCGTTCGGCCAAGGGTCGAACAGCTAGCGTGACCAGTCCGCGAGCGGAACCGGTGCTGAACGCGGCTAACCACCCGGCGCCCTACAAATTGGTGACGAAACAGTCCCTATAGGGCAAGAAGCGTCACCAAAGTCGAGCAACGCCGCCGACGCAGGCCCAGCTCGCAGCGTGTTGCCGCACAGCTAGCGTGGCCGGTTGTGACCAGAACGGATGGCGACCAGGGCGTCGGCGCCTTCGATCCCGTCATCGACGTCGGGAACAAGCGGGGCAACCGCAACGCCAAGTGGTCCAAGCACGGCGCTGAGGCGCTGCCGGCGTGGGTGGCCGAGCACGACTTCCGGCCCCCGCCGGCCGTGCTCGACGCTATGCGAACCACGATCGACCGTGGAGACTTCGGCTACCACGACCTGGAAGCCGACGTGGGCGCGGCGTTCACCCGGTGGGCCGGCCAGCGCTACGGCTGGAGCCCCGACCCCGATTTCGTGCACACCTGCGTGGACGTGCTCCAAGGCGTCACTGCCGCGGTCACCGCGCTGGCCGAGCCCGGCGCGGGCGTCATCCTCACGCCGCCGATCTACCACATCTTCCTGCAGATCTGCCCCACGGCCCGGCGCCGCCAACTCGACTGGCTGATGCGCTACGACCGCTATGGGGGCTGGACTCTCGACCCTGACGACCTGGAAGCGCTGGTGCGGCAGGAGCCCGACGCCCGGGTGCTGCTGTGGTGCCATCCCCACAACCCCACCGGGTGGGTGGCCGATACCGAGGTTTTGACGAGGATCGTCGAGCTGGCCCACGCCTACAACTTCTACATCGTGTCAGACGAGATCCACGCCGACCTCGTGTACCCCGACTCCTCGGCGCCGTTCGCGCCGATGCTGGCGATTCCCGGGGCAGCCGAGCGGGTGGTGACCGTCACCTCCCCGGCCAAGACCTTCGCGCTGTCGGGTCTGCGCTGCGCAGTGATGGTCTACGGCGACAGGGACCTGCGCCGGCGGGTGCGCCAGGCCCATCCCCCGCTGCTGCTCGGCCACGCGGCCCGCACCGGCATCGACGCCACCATCGCGGCCTGGCACCACGGCGCGGATTGGGCCGACGGGCTCGTGGCCCACCTGGGCGGCCTGCGCGACCATCTGGCCGACCGGCTGGCCGCGGACGCCCCTGCGGTGCGCTTCCACCGGCCCGACTCCACGTTCCTGGCCTGGCTGGACGTGTCGGCCTGCGGGCTCGGCGAAGCCCCCGCCGCCCGGCTGCTGCAACACGCCGGTGTGGCCGCGTCGGAGGGCACCGAGTTCGGCACCAACGGTCACGGCCACATACGCCTCAACTTCGGCACCTCCGGCGCCGTGCTCGACGAGATCATCGACCGCCTAGTTGAGCCTCTGTGTCAGTTCGCGCGCTACAACAGGCCTCCTGCCGCGACCGCTGGCTGACCGCGGTGGAGGCCAAGGACGACGGCATCATCGACCATGTGATCGTCGACCGCGACAAGATGCTCTAGGAGCCGTCCCCGCCCGTGGCCTGTTTGCCCGGAGCGGGACCCGTCAGCGGTGCCCTTGACCGAGAACCTCCTCTGGAGCCGCGGACGAACGCCCCGACGCGCGCAGTGGTCGTTACGCTGCGGCGCGGTGAGCCGGAACGGAGCCAGCGACGTCGCCGTGGCTACCGCGCACTTGGCGTGTGCACGCATCGCCGGAGGGGCCCGTGCCATGGTCGAGGCCTACGAGTTCGGCGTGCCGGAGGGTCCTCACCCGAAGCCTTGGACGGCGGAATATCACCGTGAGGCTGTCAACGTCTACGCCCTGTCACTTCCGCAGTCCTATCAGAGCGACATCGCAGCGCTGTTCAGGCACGGCGCAGGAGTCATGCGCATGGTCGCCGTCCCGGCTGGGTTGGCCCAAGACTGGCTCATCGTCGACGAGTACCTGACGGAGGCCAGTCTCGCCATCGCCCAATGGCTTTCGTCAGGGGAGTCGAAGTCGTCGCGGCTCGAACCGGACAGCTCGCCGGAGATCGGCGCGCTCACGCCGACGGTGATCCGCTTCGACCAGCTGGCGAGACTGACCACGCTTGAGGGCGCCGACCGGTTGGCGCGGGCTGCGCATGCCGTGCAGCAGCATCTCGGCTTGCCGAGACTGACCGTGCTTGCCGACGACGAGCGGCGTCTCTTGCACAAGGTGGCCTCCGGTGCGTCGATCGTGGACGTGGCGGCCGAACTCGGCTATTCCGAGCGGTCGATTTACCGCGCTCTCTCCAAGCTGTGGCACAAGCTGGGTGTGACCGGGCGCGTCCAAGGCGTCCGCAAAGCCGCCGCGGAGGGCCTTCTCGACTGAGCAGACTCCGCGGCTTGGAAAGATCGCCATGGGGACCCCCGACACGGCGCTGCGGGGCTCGGTGATCGCCGGAACAGTCTGTAGAGCCTAGCCCGAATGCTGGCAGGTTTCTGCCACGACTTGATGGGATAGCGACAGGATCTGGCAGACGTCTGCCAAAGCTGCTTAGGCATCCTCGGGTTGTCCAAACAACAGCTAGTGCGCCGCTTGTTCGTCCCATCGTGAGATCCGACGAATCGGCGGTTCATCGATAGTGATGGAAGGAACAATCATGGTCAAGCTACAACGATCACGGATCAGGCGTCGATGGACCGTCAAAGGCTCCCGGAGGCACGCTCTCCGTGGAGCAGCAGCCCTTCTGATTTCCATGGCGATCCTCGCCGTGTCCAGCGCCACTATTGGTGCGGTTACGAGTTGGCAGGGCGACGACTATTCGTATGATTGGTCTGGAAGCTACATCACCACTTGTGACGAGGAGAGCGATCACACCCGAGTGAAGTCCATGGCCGACAATGATGCTTTCGGTTCTGGAATCAACGCGGCCAAGGATGTCGATGGCAACAACGGCATTTGCGCTACTTCGAATCTCCCGTGGACGATTCACCGGCACAAGACTTGCGAATACCATTCGTTCTGGCCTGACGAGTGCGGGAACTGGCAGTCCTGACAACGACGGGAACCGTCGTCTGTAGGGTGCCGCCAAGTGCAGAAGCAGCAAGGCAGAGCAAGCGGCCGCACGCACGGCCACGCGGTCCCGAGCCTGGACAGCGCAATGGACGTGGCATGTGGACCGAGGCACCACGGGATGGCGATCCTTTGTCGGGCGCTCTGCTGCTCGTTCCGGGACCACAAGGTTCTAGAGAGTCTGGACCTCGTGGTCCCCGCCGGGCGACGCATAGCGATAATGGGTCCCAGCGGCTCGGGTAAGACGACCCTGCTTCACGTCCTGGCCGGCCTCATCACCCCGGACTCCGGTGAGGTACACGTCGCTGGTCTAGACCTAGTAAGCGCATCGGCGCGGGCCCTCGCCCGCCATCGCCGCGAGAAGGTCTCGATGGTGTTCCAGTTCGGAGAACTGCTTCCGGAGCTGAACGTCGCAGAGAACGTGTCACTGCCGATGCGGCTCAGCGGACGGCGGCCCGACGCCAGGCTGGTGCGAGATGCCCTCGAAGCCGTGGGGCTACGCGATCCGGGAGCATGGCCCGCCCAGCTCTCCGGCGGCGAAATTCAGCGGGCCGCGGTGGCACGAGCCCTCATCACTAGGCCGGCGGTCCTGCTGTGCGACGAGCCCACCGGGTCGCTCGATGCTGCCAACTCCGAGCAAGTGGTGAGGCTGCTGCTCAAGGTGGCGCACCAGAGCGCCGCGACCCTGATCGTTTCGACGCACGATCCGGCAGTCGCGAAGCGGATGGACGAGACGTGGCTGCTGAGCGGTGGTGGCCTGCGAAGTTTCCGGTGCTGATGATCTGGCGCACCGCACTGTCCGTCACATGGCGCAGCGACCGCGCGGCCGTCGTACGCAATGTCGTTGTGGCCCTGGCCACCGCTGCGGTCACGCTCGTGGCGTGCGCGACGACAAGCACCGTTCTTATGGTTCACGGAGTCAACGAGCGTGCCGCGGCACGCGCCTTCCAGCCCGCCGAGCCCGGTGAGACCGCGGACCTGAGCACCGATGTCACGTACGACTCGATCCGCGGCGAGCAGATATTCGTCCACTACTGGCGCATCGAAGCGGACGGAGTGACCATCCCCGGCGTCCCGTCCGATGCGACCGTCGGAGACTGGTTCGTCTCACCCGAACTCCAACAGCGCATCGGGCGCGATCCTCTCCTCGCAGGGCGCTTCCCCGATGCACGGACCCTGGGCGACGACGGAATCGGGTCGGCCGACGAACTCGTGGCCTACCGCCTAGTCGGCCCCGAGGCCGATCTGCGGTGGAGCCTAAAGAACGTTGCGGGCTCCGAACACATCGGACTCGATGCCGGCGTCACTGTCGTCGATGTGGTCATAGGCGGGGCGGGACTCGTCGTCGTCTTCGGCACGGGGCTGCTGCGTGCCGCGCTCGGACCCGTCACTACCGGCCTGAGGCGTCGGCTCGCGCTCTTGCATGCACTGGGTGCCGCTCGTGCCGTCCGACAGTTCGTCGCGGCGGCCGGAATCGCCATTTCCACCGCGCCGGCGGCAGTCGCCGCGGCGCTCGCGTGGTACGTCGTTGCTCCCCGATTGCAGGCCGTCCCCCTCGTCGGCCAGCGTGTGTTGCCCGGCGAATTGGGCATGCCGGCCTGGACCGCTGCGGTCGTCGCGGCCATCGTGGTGGCGCTGGCCGCGGCGGCGGGCGCCACCAGGGGGTACAGCCGCGTCGGGTCTCGCCCGACTTCGCCGATCCATCGGCCGCCGACCCGCTGGCGCCTGGCACCTCTGGCCGCGTCGATCGGACTGATCGCATACTCCGTCACACAGACCGGGGAGGCAGGAGTACGCCTGTTCGTCAGCGGTGTGTTCGCGGCTTCTGTCGCAGTCATCGTCGCCCTCCCGGTGCTCATAGGCTCTCTGGGCGCGGCGCTAGCTCGCGGCGGGTCCATCATCGGTCTTCTCGCCGGCCGAAGACTGAGTTGGGATGCAGGACGGTCGGCCAGACCGCTGACAGCTCTGGCGTCGCTCGCAGTGATCGTTCCCGTAGCGGCCTCGTATGTGGCCGTAGCTCGCAGCGGTGATGCCGGGCCGCCACCTTCGACGATTTCAGCCATCAGCGTCAATGGGAACCTCGGGCCTGAAGCCATGCGATCACTCCAGGACGATGCAGACGGCGTCTTCGTCGATGTCTATCGAATCGATAGCGAGGTGGAACCCAGCGCTCTCACGACGTCGATGAGGGTCGAGGCTCCGAGGTTCGTATGGGTTGCCGACTGTAATCTTCTGTCCGCTCATGTTCCGCTCGAGAGCTGCGCGTCCGACGGGATCGTTGTGGCGCCGGGAGCGTCTGGTGCGTTCGCTCGCCTCGACGCCGGCACTACGACGGTGCCAGAGGGGGGCCATCTGGACCATCGACTCTTCATCACCCGTGACGGTGACAGGGCTGAGATGATCCTGCGCTCCTATGCGGTGAACAGCGACGGTGATGTGTCCGTCTTCTCCAGCGCGGACAACCAGCACTCAGAGTCCCGGTCCGTCCGTTGGATCATCGGCGCAGTCCAGTTGGGTACCGTCGGCGCCTTCGCGGCCCTGCTGCTCTCAGTGGTGACCAGCGCGTCGCGGTCTGCCGCGACGCGCATGCAGCTGTTCGCAATCGGCGCCCGGGCCTCGACGATTTCTCGCCTCGCGGCCACCGAGTCGGCAGTCACGGTAGTTGCCGTCGGGCTCGGCGGAGTGGCTGTCGGCACTGTCGGCGCCGCCGCCTATGCGCTGGTGGACGGTGCCGGTGCCACGAATTTCTGGCCGTCGCTGGTCATTGCCGCCTCGGTGCTGGTCGCTGCCGCGGTGTCGGCGGTCGCCTCGGCCCTGTATGTGTCGGGCAGTTCGCCACGGTCAGCGCTACGGACCCAGGACTGATCAGGCCACCGGCGCGACGGGCTGTTCTGCGCGCGGCGGCGCACATCGGGTCGGGAGCTGGTGCAGAGCTACTTGATGGCGGCGGACGAACGGCCGGGTTCATGTCCCGGTCGAGCCACGAAGTGGTGTTCCCCGAAGACTGTGGAGCAGTGGACGCCGCCGCCAAGGAGTTGCTAGTGGCGGGCCACCACGGCTCCGCCGACACGGTGTTCATCCGGGTGGGTCCCGATAAGGGGCCTGCGGACCCTAGGGTTGGCTTCGTGACCGGCAACCCGCAGCCGCTGGGCGGTAACGAGATGCCCCGCTTCGCGGGGATTGCCACCTTCATGCGCCTGCCGGGGCGCTCAAACCCCTCCGATCTCGACGTGGCCGTGGTCGGGGTGCCCTTCGACATCGGCACCTCCAACCGGCCGGGCGCCCGCTTCGGACCCCGGGGCATCCGCGACGAGTCGGTGCTGATCCGGCCCTACAACATGGCCACCAGGGCCGCTCCCTTCGACAGCCTGCGCATCGACGACACCGGCGACGTGGCCACCAACCCCTACAACCTGCTCGACTCCGTGGCCCGCATCGAGGCCCACTTCAACGAACTTGTCGGCCATGGCGTGATCACTGTGGCCCTCGGCGGCGACCACACCATCGTGTTGCCCATCCTGCGGGCCATACGGGCCCGCCACGGCCCCGTCGGGCTGGTGCACGTGGACGCCCACACCGACATCAACGACGAGATGTTCGGCGAGCGCATCGCCCACGGCACCCCGTTTCGTCGAGCGGTCGAGGAGGGCCTGCTCGACTGCGACCGGGTGGTCCAGATCGGGATGCGGGCCACCGGCTACTCCGCCGACGACTTCGACTGGTCCCGGCGGCAGGGCTTCCGTGTGGTCCAGATCGAGGAGTGCTGGCACCGCTCGCTGACGCCGCTGATGGACGAGGTGCGCGACCAGGTCGGCGGCGGCCCCGTGTACTTGAGCTTCGACATCGACGGCCTAGACCCGTCCTTCGCCCCCGGTACCGGAACGCCCGAGATCGGCGGCCTGACCACGCCCCAGGCCCTCGAGATCATCCGCGGCTGCCGGGGGCTCGATCTGGTCGGCTGCGACCTCGTGGAGGTGGCGCCCATCTACGACACCTCGGGCATGACCGCCCACATAGCGGCCGACCTCGTCTACGAGATGCTCTGCGTCCTGCCCGGAGTGCAGTACCGCAGCTGACGGCGAGGCTGGGAGAGGGCGGCGCAGTGCTGGTCGAACGGGTCGAACAGAAGTGGATCGAGGCCTTCGCGGAGACGTTCCGGCTGTGCGGGGTGTCACGGGGCGAGACCGCCGCGGTTTTCTCGGAGTCCCAGAGCCGCCCGGTGAACGTGGAACTCGCCGACCTGGCCCTGCAGCGCCTCGGGGCGCGGGTGTTCCGTGTGAGCGTGCCCACCCCGCCCCAGCAGGTGCCGGTACCGGTGCGCTCCACCGGCGCGTCGGACGCCATCGGCGGGCTCGAGCCGGTGATAGCAGCTCTGGCGGCGGCCGCTTTCGTGGCCGACTGCACCGTGGAGGGACTGCTGCACGCCCCCGAGCTGAGCGCGATCCTCGCCGGCGGAGCCCGCATCCTCATGGTCTCCAACGAGCATCCCGAGATCCTGGAGCGGCTCGTGCCAGACCCCGCGCTGAGGAGCCGGGTGGACCAGGGGGCAGCCATGCTGGAGCACGCCTCGGAGATGCGGGTCACCTCAGAGGCGGGCACCGACTTGACCGTCGACGTGTCCCAGGCGCCGGCCGCCTCGAGTTGGGGCTGCACCAACGGTCCGGGAACGATCGCCCACTGGCCCGGCGGGCTCTGCCTGTGCTTCCCGCCCGCGGGCACTGTCAACGGCACGCTCATGCTCGATGTCGGCGACGTGAACCTCACCTTCAAGCGCTACCTGGAGTCGCCGGTGAGACTGCGCATCGCCGACGACTACATCACCGACATCTCCGGCCCGGGACTCGACGCCGAACTCACCTCCAGCTACCTGGAGGCATGGGACGACCCCGACGCCTACGCGGTGTCCCACGTCGGCTGGGGCATGAACCCCGCGGCCCGCTGGGACGCCCTCACCATGTACGACCGCTCCCAGCTCAACGGCACCGAACTGCGAGCCTTCGCCGGCAACTTCTTGTACTCAACCGGCGCCAACGAGACCGCCGGGCGCCACACCCTGGGCCACTTCGACCTGCCCATGCGCAACTGCACCGTCACCCTTGACGGCCGCACCGTCGTGTCCGCGGGCCGGGTGGCGTTCTGACCACGGGTCAGCGGACGGGTGTCAAACGCCTCCCGGTTCGCGCGGTGTTTCCCGCTCTTGTTCGCTTCGCTCACGGGCCGCTCGGGCCGCGGTCTGCGGAAATATGTAGAGAAACCCGTCATATAGAAGCAAACCCGTACAGATTTGAGGCGAGCTTGACATGACGCTACTCACGGGCCGCTCGGGCCGCGGCCTGCGGAAATATGTAGAGAAACCCGTCATATAGAAGCAAACCCGTACAGATTTGAGGCGAGCTTGACATAACGCTACTCACGGGCCGCTCGGGCCGCGGCCTCGCCCAGCGCCAAGCGCCAAGCGCCAAGCGATGATCCTCATGAACGCGACTCATCCGCTCGGCCTTTAGGCGCCGGTCTAGGCTGACCCGGCACTGCCCAGCCGCGCCTCAGGAGCCCGTCACATGAGTCCTCACGCCCTGCTCCATCCCTTCGCCCCGGCAGCCAAGCCGGAGTCCGACATGATCAACATCGTGCGGGCGTCGGGCTCCACGCTCTACGACGACGAGGGCAAGTCGTACATCGACGGCCTGGCCAGCCTCTGGTACTGCCAGATCGGCCACGGCCGCCCCGAGATGGCCGACGCAGTGGCTGCACAGATGCGCGACCTGGCCGTCTACAACACGTTCGACCCGTTCACCAACCCGCCCGCGGCCCGAGCGGCCGAGATGATCGTGGAGCGCTCCCCCCTGAGCGACGGCCGGGTGTTCCTGGGCTGCTCGGGATCGGAGGCGGTCGACACCGCGCTCAAGCTCGCCCGCCTCTACGCCCAGCGCACCAGCGGCGCCGACCGCCAGATCGTGATCACTCGGACCAACGGCTACCACGGCACCAACTTCGGCGGCACCTCCGCCCAGGGCATCGCCCTCAACCGCGAGGGCTGGGGCGACCTGGTCCCCCACTTCGTGGAAGTCCCCCACGACGACATCGAGGCGATGGCCACCACCTTCGCCGAGCACGGCGAGCGGGTGGCCGCGGTGATCTCCGAGCCGGTGCAGGGCGCGGGCGGCGTGTTCCCCCCGCCGGAGGGCTACCTCACCGGAGTCCGCCGGCTGTGCGACCAGCACGGCGCTCTGCTCATCCTCGATGAGGTGATCTGCGGGTTCGGGCGTACCGGGGAGTGGTTCGGGGCCCAGACCTTCGACGTAATGCCCGACATGATGACCTTCGCCAAGGGCGTGACCTCGGGCTATCTGCCGCTCAGCGGCGTGATCGTGAGCCGCCGGGTGTGCGAGAACCTCGAGGAGCCCGGCTTCATCCTGCGAACCGGCTACACCTACTCGGGCCATCCCACCGTCGCCGCGGCCGCGGTGAAGAACATGGAGATCATCGCCGACGAGGGCCTGGTGCAGCGGGCCCGCCACGTCGGCCGCAAGCTGGTGGAGGGTCTCGACGCGCTGGCGTCCGACGGCCTCATCGTGTCGCACCGCGGCAACGGTGCGGTGCAGGCCGCAGTGCTCGACCGCCCGTCCATGGACGTGCGCAACGACATGCTGCGGCGCGGCGTGGTCGTGCGGCCCATCAACGACGCTCTGGCCATCTGCCCGCCGCTGGTGATCACCGACGACGAGATCGGCCGCATCATCGACACCATGGCCGAGTCCCTGCGCGCCGTGGCGTAAACCGCCATCCGCAACACCGGCTAGTGAGGGCGCCTGAAGTCACCCCGAACCGTCGGGAGGGACGGCGTGCCGTAAGCGACGCGTCCAAGACGCGGCGTCGGGCTCGGACGCGCCAGCCCGGTACAGCCCACCGCAGTCCGACACCGCACGTCTGTCACACCCCGTCCCTACGATCGGGAGCTGTCGAATCCGCGACCAGCCGCCCTGGAGCTGTAAGTGTAGGGAGAAGGATCCGTAGCTGGAGGCCAACTTGGATTTCACGCTCAGTGGTCAGCGCGCAGAGTTGACGCGAGGGCGAGTGACTGGGTCGCTCAAAGGCGTTCGCCAGAGCCGCTCCTCCGGCACATTGTCGTCGTGGACGACCAGCCATAGCCCGGCGAAGCAGGCCGTCGAAGTCGCTACGGGTCTTGATCGCCTCGAGTTCACAAGTGCTCGAGCTCCAAGCGTCCTCAAACGCTTGGGCTTTGATCTCTCACGTACTGACTGCCCATAGGCCACTGGAGTCCATGACATGGCAACACACAATCCGAACAGCGGTAAGCAGCGCAGCGACTTCCCCGACCGAACCAAGATACGTCGCGCGCTGTATCGAGCCGCCGGAGTTCGAAAGGGAAAAACGCCGACTGGGCTAGCCGTCCGCAACGCCGTGGAAGCGCTAACTCCTGCGGCGTCTCTCGGGATCGACGAGAGCTTCGTCGCAGCGAAGATGGCCCGGCAAGGTCCAGTCCATGTTGTGGACCTGTTCAGCGGCTGCGGGGGGATGTCGGCTGGCTTTGCAAGCATCAACGGCATCCTGTCCGCATACCGACTCACCGCTGCAGCCGACATCGATGAGGTGGCCAACCGCTCTTTTTCTGCCAACCTCGGCCTGGAGCCGGACCAGCTGGACATCAGCCAAGCGGCACTGCAACCAGATGAATCCCCCTTCCTCCGACGCGTGAGGGATTCGCGTGGCACAGACCCGCTCGTCCTTATCGGGTGCGCTCCTTGCCAGGGGTTTTCGTCGCACCGCAACTCCGCGGGCCGTACCGACCCTCGCAACGGCCTCTTCGCTGACTTCGTGACCCTCGCGCTACACCTCAAGCCAGACGTAATCGTCGCCGAGAATGTCCCAGAGCTATTGACCGAGATCTACTGGCCTCACATCGAGTCGGCTCAACAGCGCTTGGTCGCCGCAGGCTACGATGTCCATTTGTCTGTCCACAACATGGCAGCCTTCGGCGTGCCACAGGATCGGTATCGAGCCCTGCTATTGGCATCACAGAACCCGCTGTTTCCTCCAGAGGGCTTCCTCGCGAGCACGGAGTTCCGTACGGTTCGGCAAGCGATCGGGCATCTTGATGCCATCGCGCCCGGGGTGCCGGCTGCCAACGATGAACTCCACGTCACGGCTGGGCATCGGGCGTCGACAGTTGCGACGATCGCATCCATCCCTCGTGACGGAGGCTCGCGTCCGCCCTGGGAGGGTCCTGCAAGCCTCCAGCGCATGGCAGACCGTCAGGGAAGGCCCGGCTATGAGGACGTGTACGGGAGACTCTGGTGGGACCGGCCTTCGATCACCATCACGGCCTACGCCCGCAACCCTGCCAGCGGGCGATTCTGCCACCCGGAGCAGAACCGTGGGCTATCGATCCGAGAAGGAGCGCTTCTCCAAGGCTTTCCGTCGAGCTACAAGTTCCACGGCACCCTAGACCCGTGCTTTCGTCAGATTGGGAACGCGGTGCCACCACAGTTCAGTGCTGTCCTTGCACTCCACGTTCTCGGGCACCTAGTGGGCGCCGACTACGCAGAAGTGCCCGGAATCGAGGCTCCTGTCGGGTCCAGCTTTTCCCGCTTGATCCCGACGCTCAAGGCCAACCCGAGTGAGAAGCCGTTAGTCGCACTGGCCAACCGGCGAGCACCCGCAGGTGTCCGGTAGTGCATGCCATCGATCTCTTCTGCGGAGCCGGCGGAATGACCAGCGGACTCTTGGCGGCTGGCTTCCACGTTCTTGGCGCTATCGACAACTGGAAGGCAGCTGTTGCGACGCACGCAGCGAACTTCGACCACCCGGTCTTGCAGGCCGACGTCGCCGAACTCGATGCCAAGGATCTTCTGTCGCACCTTGGGACTGACGCCGCGATTCCGATCGATCTCGTGGTGGGCGGGCCACCGTGCCAGGGTTTCTCGATCCAGCGCATCGGACCGGACAACGACGAGCGGAACAACCTGGTGCTGGACTTCGCTCGTCTGTCAGCGGCGCTTGAGGCACGATATGTGCTGATGGAGAACGTACGAGGCCTGACGGGACGCCGCGGCATGCCGCTCCTTCAAGAGTTTGTCAGTCGCCTTGAAGACGGCAGCTACAATGTCAGAATCGGCAAAGTCGATGCAGCCGATTTTGGTGTTCCCCAGCGGCGCCAGCGAGTTATTGTTTCGGCTTGGCGGCGAGGAGAGGCTCCGCTTGACCTGCCGACAAGCTCTTTCTGTTCGAGCCGACCGACCGTGTGGGACGCGATCGGTGACCTTCCCACGCCGCCCCGAACTGTCGGGCTGTGTCAAGACCCGTTGCACGTCCAGAGCCGTATGTCAGATCTCAACAGGAAGCGACTCGCGCTCATCCCGCCGGGGGGTGGTTTCGAGGACCTCCCAGAGGAACTGCGTGTTGACTGTCATCGAAACGGGGCGAGCAAGATCGGTCACCGGAACGTGTATGGGCGATTGGCGCCTGACGAGCCAGCGGTGACCATCACGGCGCGCTTCGATAGCTTCACACGAGGGAAGTTCGCGCATCCCTTTGAGAACCGGAACATCACGCTGCGCGAAGGTGCACGGCTCCAGACGTTCCCCGATGAGTTCATCTTCACCGGGAACCGTGAAGAGGTGGCTGCCCAGATCGGAAACGCAGTACCGCCAATGCTTGCCACTGCTCTGGCGTCTGCGGTCGCAGACCGGATCCGCCACCCACAGTCCCCATCCTCGGCCTCTCAGCCAAAGCTCTTCTGATGCCGCGCGTCACCTGGGAAGGGTCTCTCCACCAGAGCTTCCGTCTAATGCCCTCTGTGAGTCCGTCGCGAACTCGCACGCCTAGTCTTGAGGTCTTTCTGACGGCGGCAGGCCAATCCCAGCAGGAGGTTCTAGCACGTCTGCCCTATGACGCCGCTCGGTCCGAGACGGATTCGACCATTCCCGATCCTCGGCGCTACCGAGACGCCAAGCACATCTATCAGACTCTAGGGCTCTTGTACGAGGGCTCTGACGGCCGAATCACCGTGACGCAGTTCGGGATAGCGGTTCGCCGGTGGCTTGATCGATTGACTCCGGGGAATGCCCCTGTGCTTGGTCGCCATGCTGCGTCGGCACTTGCTGGCTGCCAACTTCGTAATCCATCACGCGCGGGAAGCGACTACGCGCAATTCGTCGAGGTCTTTCCCTATGCATTTCTTTGGCGAGCGATGCTCGCGCTCGGTGGGCGGATCAGCTCAGACGAGATGAATAGGGCTCTCTTTCGAGTCACCAATGAGGACGAGCTAAACGAATGCATCAGCATAATCAGGAAATCCCGCGAGCAGGGCGATGCCGAATTCCTGGGAGAGGAGACGATCACTGTCGTGAACAAGAATGACCGCATCATTCCCTGGGTAGCCGTAGGATCGTTTGGGTGGACCCTGATCTCTGACAAGAGCGAGGACGATGAGCGAACTTGGTATCGAGTTCGCTCGAACTGCGTCGGGCTACTTCGAGACGCAGCCTGTGTGCGTCACAAGCATTGCGATTTCGAGTCTGTACCCAACTACGTTGAACACATCGCACGACTGGCCGCCGTTCCCCCGGACCTGAGATGACCGATTACGGCACTGCGACGGAAGCTGCGATCGAACGAGTCGTGAAGGCTCTCGAACGGTATGGCGGCTCATCAATAATTGCATTGGCAGGCGTTCCGGGAACAGGGAAGTCGTACGTGGCGTCGATCGCAGCTCAGCGGTTTACCGACGAACCGCTGCTCGTACGCACCATCCAGTTCCACCGTTCTTACACCTACGAGGAGTTCGTTGAAGGGATGCGGCTTGACGCCGGTGGAGCTGTTGACATCGTGGCGGGGGTCTTTCTCGAGTGGAACCAACAGGCGCTTGACGACCCCGACACGCGTTACGTATTCCTGATCGATGAGCTCACGCGCGCGGACATTGCAACAGTGCTCGGTGAACTCATGACCTACCTTGAACACAGGGAGATGTCATTTCTGACTATGTACGGGCGACGTCCTGTCAACATTTCCTCGAATCTCCATGTCCTAGCTACCTACAACCCAACGGACAGATCCGCGCTCGATCTCGACAATGCGCTGATCCGACGAATGAGGATCTTGAGCTTTCTGCCTGATACCAACCAATTGATGGAAATGCTTGAGGAGAGCGACCTGAGTAAACAATGCCTTGACAGACTGTGCAATATGTTTTCGATATGCAAGAAGGCGTTTCCAGATACATATGAGAGCCTGATGCCGTTCGGCCACGGAATATTCAGTCAGGTTGGACAAGAGATCCCGGACCTACACGAGCTGTGGGATGAACGCCTGAGGCATCTCCTCCAACGACCAAGTCTCGATCCACATCCGTTCAAGCAGGTGATTGAGCAGGCGTATCCATGGCGTGACCCTGGCTACTCGGAGCCGTAGTGCCGATCTCTGTCCCTGAGCGCGGTCGCAGCACAGTTTCAGCCTCTCAACTGGAGGCGTTGCAGGCCTCGCCGGCGTTCTGGGGGCTTGTTGAGCGCGGCGTCGTTAGCGTGACCTTGAGCCCGGGGGGAGGCGCGCGCCTCAGCGCCGGTCCGTATGTGGGTCGGGCCGTTTGCGGTGATGAGATTCTCGAGATTGTCGAAAAGATCCCAGGTGCACTCAGGTCTCTCTTGAGCTACGCGTCGGGGTTAGCGTTCAGACTGGAGCCCGTGTCTGGTGCCAGAACCGAGATTGGACCGCTTATCGAGCTCCTCGTGTCAATGTTTCTGGCAGAGACGAGACGTTACCTGACCCGCGGTAAGGAGTTTCGGTACTCGCGGAAGAGACACCTCAGTCCAATGGTTGCGGGTGCAATCAGGATTCCCGCCACGGCCCAAGTCCGCGCTAGGGGCATGCTCCACCAGATTGTATTCGATCGCACTGTCGTAACGCACGAGACCGACAAGAACATCGTCGTGAACCGCTCGCTTCGCGAGATCGAGCGCATCGCGGGAACGGTGGAACTCGATACTAGTGTGGTCACTAACGCCCGCTCCTTGAGGATGTACTTCGAGGATTATGCATCTAGCATCGACAAGGGTCGGGCAGAGTTAGCGCGCACTTCGGAGCGACTGGCGTTGGCAGATGCGGCAGATGCCACCCTCCTGTCGTTAGCGGCTCTGCTTCTACGTCACGAGAGCTTCGATAACACGGCTTGGCTTGGCGATTCCACTCCTCGAACATGGTTCGTGAACCTGGAGCAACTGTTCGAGGACGCACTGCGCCAACAGATAAACCGCGCCCGGTACGCTGGGCTGGTCGCAAGGAGAGGCTCAACGTTCGGCCGAAGTATCTACGCGCCACCAGACTACGCCCGAGTGGATCCCGACATCGTGCTGCTCCAGAGTGCGGAAGTCGTAGGCGTTGGTGACGCGAAGTACAAGAACTGGTCCGAGACTCCGGCACGATCGGATATATACCAACTGCTCGTGCATGGTGCAGCGTTCAGCAGCCCGGTTTGCTTCCTCGCCTACGCAAGCGACGAGTATCGGCCTCTCGTGCTCGGCCACTCAGTCACCGGTGCCGCCGTTCATGCCTATGCGTTAGATGTCACGGATCTTGAGGCTGGCGTCTCTGCCATGCTGTCGGATCTTGATGCACCTGTGATGACGTGACAGGCAGGGCCCCTCTCACCAAGTCTGGACAGATGGCACTTGCGAGAAGGTCTATGCTCAGTCTGAGGTGGCACTACCCATGGAGCGGTCGAGGCGTGGTCTCCGGTACAGCGTCCAGTCTTGCTCTTTGGGGACGCCGGATCTCACCCGGAGGCGGCACGGACCTGTTGTATTCGTCCATGGGCGCATGGGTGCTTCTGGTATGGATGTCGGCAACCCGACATCGCCCGGCTGCGAACTCTGAGTCTTGGCATGCGAAACTGCAGCGAAGCGTGGAGCTTGATCGACTCGTGGAGTCGGAACTCGAGAGGATTGGCTGGCACCTTGTGTGCGTCTGGCAGCAGGAGAGCATCACTGTCCGCGAAGAAACTCCGCTAGGAGTTCGTGGCGCTCGGTTGGATCCGACACGGAAGGGCTGAAGATGCCGAAGCCGCTCTGGACGCAGATACTCGAGACCGCGAAGGATGAGGCGGTTCTCGCTGTGGACCTGTATAACCGCCAGCGCCAGGCTCGTACGCTTGAGGCGTTTTTTGTGCATATGCATTTGGCTTGGCAATACCTGCTGCATGCTGAGTTCCAAAAGGCTGGCGTGGACTACCGGTATCGGGATGAGCGCGGGAGGCTGGTGCGCATTGATGGCGAGGCAAAGACGTGGGAGCTACACAAGTGCGTCAGCCGGCGCTGGTCGGCCGATGAGCCGGTCCGTCGCAACCTCGAGGCGACCGTGTCGATCCGCAACCGGATTGAACATCGTTGGCAGCGAGAGCTAGGCGTTGCCACAGCGGGGTTCGCGCAGGCCCTTGTCCTGAACTTCGAATCGGAACTCTGCGAGTACTTCGGGCAACGGCACTCCCTTGACGACGCACTACGATTCCCGCTGTTCGTCGGAGCATTCACGGCCGAGGGCGTGGAACGCATGGTTGCCGCGCAGAAGGCGCTACCGGCATCGCTCCGAGGCTTCCTGGCGAGCTTCCATGGGGACACTGATGACGCCATGGTCGATGACCAGCGGTATGAGTTTCGTGTGCATCTAATCCCCCGAACTGGTCCGCGCACGGAATCAGACATCTCGTTGACCTTCGTCCGTGAGGAAGATCTCACTGACGAGCAACGTCACGCGCTCACGCTGCTGGGGCGTGCAGGAACGGTCATCGTCCGCGAGCGGATTCGTCCTATCGTGAATTCGGGAATGCTACGCCCGACACAGGTCGCAAGGGCTGTCGATGGACGCGTGCCCTTCCGATTCGGCCTCTACTCACACTTCCCGCAGGTCTGGAGGCATCTCGGGGTGCGTCCGCCCGGTGGGGCAGAACACCCCGAACGGACCGATGAGCGCTACTGTGTTTATGACTCGGCGCACGGCGACTACCTCTACACGCCAGCCTATATTGAGAAGATTGTGGCAATGCTGTCTGACGAGGGGACTTGGATCGAGGTCTTCGGACGGGTCCCGGAGCCCAAGACTGTGATGGGCACCGCCCGGAACCATGACATCGCGACAGGCGTATCAGCACCTGCGTCGTCGTCATCAGACGGTGAGTAACCCGTGGGTCAACCCGGTGTAGTTGCCTAGCGAAACCGACACGTTGTGGGCGCGGAGCCGCTCGGCGTACCGGATTGTCGGCGTAGGCTGAACTTGGGAAGGGATACATGGGATCGGAGCTTCTGGAGCGGGCGCGCCAGTTGCGCTCGACAATCGATGCTGCCGGCGCCGCAGCCGCGGAAACAGGTGCGACCGCCCTGCCGCAGGAATTGGTGAATGCCTGCTTCGAGGCGGGGCTGTACGGCGCCTTGTCGCCACGGGCCGTGGGCGGCGCCGAGTTGCCGATCGACGAGTGCCTGGACGTGGTCGCCGAGATCTCCTACGCCGACGGCTCCGCCGGCTGGTCCCTCATGGCCGGCGCCACCGGCGCCTGCTTCTTCGGCGCCTACTGCGGCGACAGCTTCACCGACGAGATGTTCGCCGGAGGGGTCGTTCCGGTGGTGGCCGGCCAGTTCGCGCCCAACGGAACGGCCATTCCTCACGGCGACAGGTTCCGGCTGACCGGCACCTACAGCTTCGGCTCGGGCATCGCCCACGCCGACTGGGTCGGCGGCGGCGCCTTCACCGCCCCGCCGGAGGGTGAGGCTGCCGAGTTCCGGCTGATGATGGTGCCGCGCTCAGAGGTGGAGGTGCTCGGGAACTGGGACGTGCTGGGGCTGCGAGCCACGTCTTCCTACGACTACCGGATCGACGCCGACGTCCCCTCCCACGCCACCTTCGAGTTCTTCTCGCCCACCCGGTACCGGGGCGGCCCCATGTACGACCTCGGAGTGATAATCCTCACCGAGATCGGCCACATGGGCTGGACCATGGGGGTCATCCGCCGGGCCATCGACGAAGCGGTGGCCATCGCCAGGGGCCGGGCCCGCATGGCCGCGCCGTCGGTCATCGCGCAGGATCCCCGCTTCCGCTACGAGTTCGCCATGGCCGTGTCACGCTTCGAGGCGGCCGAGGCCTGGTGCCAGCAGGCGTTCCGCCGCGCCGAGCAGGCCGCCGATGTCGGCTCCGGCCGGGACCCGGCGCTGGCGACCTGCATCAAGCAGTCGGCCACCCTGCTTACCCAGGAGGGCCTGGCCGTGGTCCGCAGCCTCTACGAGTGGTGCGGCACCGCCGCGCTGCGTGACGGACCGCTGCAGCGCTGCTTCCGCGACATGCACGCCGGCAGCCAGCACGTGCTGGTCGGCGACCGCAACCCCCACGAGTACGCCGACCTCCTCCTCGCCGACCCCGACCCTGCCTAACCCTGCTTCCGGCTAGTGCTCCTTGTCCTTCATGAGGGCTATGTCCTGGGGCGGGACTCCGGTTATCCAGATGCCTTCGAGGCGTTCGACGTAGCGCACGAAGCGGTACTTGTCCTCGATGCCGTCGGTGCGGCGGGGGCGGACATGGGAGTGGCCGGGCCGGGTGCGCACGTTGATGAAGCTGCACACGCTGCGCGAGAAGGCCAGCTCGATCTCGGCGTCGAGCTCGTCCTCCGCGGTGACGCCCACGGTGTGGGGGACGCCGCAGCCGGCCGCGATGGCGGCCAGGTCGACCCGGCCCGCGGTGGCGGTAGGTCGCCGGCCCTGGCTGCTCCAGCCGATCGACTCGTACACGCCGTTGTCCACCACGAACACCACCAGGTTGTCGGGCTGCTGCTCGCCCATGGCCACCAGCTGGCCCAGCTCCATCAGCACGGATCCGTCGCCGTCGAGGCACACGATCTTGCGGTGGGGCAGGGCCAGCGCCAGGCCCACCGCCAGGCCGATCACGTCGCCCATCTGGCCGAGGTGGGCGGTGCGGTGGTGCTCCTCGGTGTGGTGGGCCCACTCGAAGGACACCGCCCCGATGTAGGTGGACATCACCAGGCAGTCGGTGGGCAGCCGGCCGGCCAGCCTCCCCAGCCACTCGTAGCGGTCCAGCGCCATCGGACTCAGTCCTCCCCCGCCCAGCGCTCGACACGTGATCGACATCGCGCAGGCGCGCCGCGGCAAGATCCCATCGGACTCAGTCCTCCCCCGCCCAGCGCTCGACATGTGATCGACATCGCGCAGGCGCGCCGCGGCAAGATCCCATCGGACTCAGTCCTCCCCCGCCCAGCGCTCGACATGTGATCGACATCGCGCAGGCGCGCCGCGGCAAGATCCCATCGGACTCAGTCCTCCCCCGCCCAGCGCTCGACGGCTCGTCCAACCCGCCGCGCCTCGTGGTCCAGGGCCACCGTGCTCAGTCCTCCCAGACGCAGTCGCCGGAGACGAGCACGGCCGCGGGATGCAGCTGGGCCTCGGCTAAGCGCTTGGCCCGCACGATCGACTTGGCCAGATCCTCGGTGTGGCGCACGATCAGGTACTTGATCCGCAGCGCCTCCAGCAGCGGCTCGGCCACGATGCCGTGGGGGATCCCCCAGTGCTCGGTCTCGCCCACGTCGCCCCGATACGAGCACAGCAGCGTGACCGGCACCCCCGTGCCCAGCGAGATGCGGGCAATGTACTCCGAGGCCACCCTCAAACCGCTGTTCTCCATGATCAGGGCGGGCTTGCGGCCCCCCAGCCAGGCCCCCGCGCAGATCGAGAACCCCACGCCCTCGTTGCACACCGGCACGTAGCGGATGTCGGGGTCGAGCTCGACGCGCTCGTGCAGCGGACGCTGCCAGCCGTCGGGCAGACCCGACACAAAGTTGATGCCCGCGGCGCGAAGACCCTCATGGGCCGCGTCGAGCGCGGCCGCCGTCAGGGCCACAGTGTCAGCCTCCGGCTGTCGAGGCGGCAGACCGCGGGCCGCGCATCGAAGGGATGTGCACCGGCGGGTAGATCCCAACCCGCAGGGTGACGAGTCGCAGCCAGAACCCTCCGAGCACCAGCAGCACGCAACAAATCACGGCCAAGGCGTCCCGAGCGCCGGATGCGGTCGCGCCCACCAGCGCCAGCGCCAGCGGCAGGGCCGTGCCGGCAGCCACCACGAAGCCGACGAACAGGCCCCGGTACTGCCCGCGCAGGAGCCGGTCGAGGCTCTCCTTCTTGCCCGGCAAAGATGTCCGGGTCAGCAGGTGCTGCACCACCATTGCCAGCAGTGCCGCAGTCAGCACCGCCAGCAATACCATCTGGCCGGCGCTCACCGGCTCGCCCGCGATCACCTCGACCAGCAGCACGACGGCAACCGACATAGCGGCCGATGACAGCAGGAACTGCAGCGGAACTGCGGGCGAGTTCCAGTACGGGATCGAGCGGGGCCGGGCCAGCACCGCCCCGGCGTAGGTCATCACCACCACGGCTGCGACCCCGGCCACGATCTCTAGGGCCAGGCCGGCGCCGTCGCGCCCGTGTGGATCCCACCCCAGCCCCGAGAAGGGCTCGGAGCCGCCGAGGCTCAGCGCGGGCAGCACCAGCAGCCCGCCCACCGTCAGGAAGATCAGGTCCGACCAGGCGCCCCAGCTGATCCAGCTGGTGCGGACGTTCACGAAGGCCCGCCAGAACTGCAGGGGACGGCCCAAATCGGCGACGAGGATGGCCCCGCCGACCGCAATGGACACGAAGCTGACCACGTCGACGGTGGGTATTCCGAGCAGGTAGCCGAGGCCGTCGGTGAGGTTGAGGATCCGTCCGGCCAGGAACACTCCCCCGCCCAGACCCATCAGCGTGAACCACAGCGCATGGTTCATGTCCCACACCCGCTGGGTGCGGGCCTCCAGGTTGAACTGGTCCATGAACACGTTCTGGGGGCCGCCGGACCCCCCAGCGTGCGCGCCGGTGACGGTCACGGCAGCGCCACGTACTGGGTGCTGCACCCGGTCTTGGCGTCGGGCCGCAGCACGTCGCCGGGGCCGCGCTCGTCCAGGTAGCGGCTCACGTTGCTGTCGGGATCCTCGAGGTCGCCGAAGATTCGGCACTCCGCCGGGCAGGTGACCACGCACGCCGGGGTGGCCAGCGGGTGCACCCCCACCTCCAGGCCGTTCTCGATCCCGAAGTCGATCTTGTGGGCGCAGTAGTTGCATTTCGACACGGCCCCGCGCACGTGGCGCTGGTGGGCGTAGCGCTCCGGGAGGCTGGGCTCGGCCGGCTGCGGCGCGCCAGGCGTCGAGACGGTGCCGCGCTCCTCGAAGAAGTTCAGCGCGCCGTAGGGGCAGGCCGCCATGCACGCCCGCGATCCGATGCACACGTCCTCATCGGCGATGACGATGCCGTCGTCGCGGCGAGTGAGCGCCCCCGAGGGGCAGGCGGTCACGCACGGCGCGTCCTCGCAGTGGTTGCACAGCACCGGCAGGTAGTTGAGGGTGGCGTCGGGGAACTCGCCCTCCTCCCATTCGATGACCGGCGCGTACCAGGCGTCGAGAGGCGACTGATTCTCGGTCTTGCAGGCCACCGTGCACGCCTGGCACCCGACGCAGCGGGCCGCGTCGATCACCATCCCCCAGCGGGTCATCGCACACCTCCCGTGCCGGCCCTGGCTCTGCCCGCGCCGGCGCCTCGGCGGGAGGACCGGGCTCTCTTGCCCCCGGCGGCGCCTCCGCTCGAAGCCGGGACCGTGCGCACGTCGGCCGCGATGGCGCAGTCGAGGGCGCCCGACACGAAGTCGATGTGCTCGACATCGATGTTCAGCAGCGCGTTGAAGTTCACGTCGTCGCCCCCGCTGCCCTTCGACCAGCCGCCGCCGCAGCCCTGGGTGGCCAGCACCTCGGGATGCACAAGCTGCGTGACCCGGGCAGTGGCCGTCTGCTTGCGGCCCTGCGACGTCTCGATCTCCACCAGGTCTCCGTGGGCAATGCCCCGCGCCGCGGCGGTCTTGGGGTTGATCCACACCGACCTCAGGTCGTTGTGCCGGGTCGACAGCGTCGAGAGGATCGAGTTCGTGTGGGTGTGCGACAAAGCGTGGTTGGGGACCTTCATGTTGGTGACGAACAGGTCGTGGGGCGGGGTCCGCTCATAGGCGGGGCCCGGCTTCCAGTCCGGCACCGGCTGGTAGTCGTCGGTCTCCCACGGAATGCCCAACTCCTCGACCGTGCGCTCGAGATTCACCTTGGTATCGACCATGAACTCGCAGTAGACCTGCGCCCTGGCGTCGAAGAACGGCCTGGGATATTTCTGCTGCACCGTCTTGTCGGCGGTCCAGAGCCCGTCGCGCAGGTGCCAGTCGAGGCCCTTGTCGTCCCCCAGGGTGTTCTTGAGCCACCGGTCGCAGATCTCGAAGTACGAGTAGTGGCCGTCGGGGTCGAGCTCGTAGGGCTCGCGCAGCTTGGCGATGTTGTTGAACGCCTCGTAGAGGTGGGGCAGCCGCCCGGCTCGCCGGGACAGCTCCAGGTAGATCTGCATGGCGTCCACGAAGGGCTCGCCGGGTACCGGGCCCTCGATGCTCGACGCCACCACCGGCTTGGCCCCGTAGGCCGCATGGGGCGAGTCGCCCGCAGCCAGATGCTGGTAGACGAGGGGCGTCAGCCGCTCCAGGTAGTGGACGTCGGGCAGCACGACGTCGGCCATCATCGTGGTCTCCTCGAAGCGCCGGCTGATGGCGGCGACGAACGGGATCCGCTTGATGAACCGCTCCACGATGTCGGGCGGGCCCGAGCTCTTCATCATGTTGGACTGGAAGTTGATCATCATCGACGGAAACGGGGGCGCCCCGAACAGCTCGGGCTGCTCGGAGTTGAGCAGCGAGAAGACGGTCCCGTAGGGGGCGCACGGCAGCAGCTCCCACATCTCGGTGGTGCGGGGCGGCCCCGTCGGCCGCGGCGGGTACAGGCCCCCGACGCGGCCGCCGCCGATGAACCCCTGCGATATCAGCCCGTCGGGACTGGCCGTGGCGGTGTATTCCAGGTCCTTGACCTTGCCGATGAGCCCCCAGGGATCGCCCAGCAACCCGCCGGGAACGTCGATGCCCCCTATCAGCGTGGGCAGCAGGATGATGGCCAGGCCGTTGAGCATCGAGTGCTTGTGGGCGGACAGTCCCCGGTACCAGGCGACGGTGGCGGGGCGGTAGGGCAGCTCCACACCGTCGATCTCGATCGTCTGGCCGATGCAGGCCGCCTCGCCGAACTCCCTGGCCAGGCGGCGAACGGTGTCGGCCGGCACGGTGGTGATCGACTCCACGTACTCGGGCGTGTACGAGCGCACGTGATCGGCCAGGATCTGGAAGCCGGGGCGGGCCTCGGCGCCGTCCACCGTGTAGACGCCGGTCAGCGCGGCGTTGCCGGTGCCGGCATCGAAGGGTTGGGCGCCGTTGTGCTCGTCCCACACCAGCGGCTTGCCACTGGCGGCGTCGCGCATGTAGCGGCCGTCGTCGCCCACCAGGTAGGCGGCGTTGGTGAGGTTCTTGAGGAACTCGGCGTCGTAGATGCCCAGCTCGTTGATGAGCTGGTCGACCATGCCCAGGATCAGCGCCGCGTCGGTGCCGGGGCGGATCGGCACCCACTCGTCGGCCACCGCCGCCGCTGAGGAGCACACCGGATCGACGGAGACCATCCGTACGTCGGAGCGGCGCGCCGACAGCTCGTGGGTGGAGTGCATGGTGTCGTAGTGCACGACCGAACCGAACTGGGCGCCGAAGTTGAGGATGTAGCGGCTGTAGATGGGATCGGGGTTGCTCTCGAACGCGTTCTGGTTCATGTAGAGGATGCCGTGGACGTTGTTGCCGCAGAAGATGGCGGCCGACCAGGTCGAGTAGCCCGGCATCCCCAGGCCGGTGACCCACGACGCGGCCAGCGCGCCCCGCAGGTGGTAGATGTCGAAGCTGGTGTAGAGGATCTTCTCGGGGTCGTCCGCGATGGTGTCGCGCAGATGCCCGGCGATCTCGTCGAGGGCCTCGTCCCAGCTGATGGGCACCCACCCGGGGTCGACGCCCACGCCCTTCTCCGGGTTGGTGCGCCGCAGCGGGGTGGTGATCCGGTCGGGGTCGGTGAGGCCCTCGAAGCCGGCGTCGCCCTTGGCGCAGGTGCGCCCGTGGTTGTGGGGGTTCTCGGGATCGCCGAGGATCTTGTCGACCACGTCGTCCTCGTTGACGTGGGCCAGGATCCCGCAGCGGTTCATGCAGATGGTGCAGGCGCTGCGCACCCACCCGTCGCCCAAAGCGGTGCCGGACCGGGCCCCCAGAACTGTCTCCATAGGCTGCCTCCTCAATCGCCGCCGCAGTCTCGCGCACACCGACGCGGAAGCTGTAACCGGCTACCTTCAGTGGGCGCGCGGATAGGGCAGGGCGGCGCGATGAGGCGTGTTGTTTCCCGCTCTTGATGGCTGCGCCCACGGGCCGCTCGGGCCACGGCCTCGCTCAGCACCTACTGCTCCGAGGACATGTTCCACCGGGTGGCCGAGCTGGCCGATGCCTACGGTGTGCGGATCCACACCCACACCAGCGAGCAGCGCGAGGAGGTGGACGTGGTGGTGGAGCTCTTCGGCGACCGCCCCGTCCACGTGTTCAACCAGCGGGGCATCCTGCGGCCCGGCACGGTGCTGGCCCACTGCGTCTGGCTCGACGACGCCGAGATCGCGGTGCTGGCCGAGACCGGCACAGGGGTGGCCCACTGCCCGGTGAGCAACATGAAGCTGGCCGGCGGGGCCGCGCCGCTGGATCGGTTCTGGCAGGAGGGCGTGGTCGTCGGCCTCGGCACCGACGGAGGCATCTCCAACAACTCGGTGAGCATGTGGGAGTGCATGAAGATCGGCTCGCTGCTGCAGAAGGTGACCCGCCTCGACGCGACCGCGGTCAGCGCTACCGAGGCGCTGCAGATGGCGACCATCGACGGCGCACGGCTGCTGGGGATCGACTCAGAGGTCGGCTCGATCGAGGTCGGCAAGCAGGCCGACCTGATCACCGTGGACCTGTGGCAGCCCCATCTGCTGCCGGTTGCCTTGGCCGAGGGCCACGACCCGATCTTGTGGAACCTGGTGTTCGCGGGCCGCTCCAGCGACGTTCGAGACGTCTGGGTGAAGGGCCAGGCCTGCGTCTCCGACGGCAAGATCTGCGGGCTGGACGAATCGGATGCGCTCGCCGAGATCCACGAGCGCACCGTGGATCTGCTCGCTCGCCGGGAGGGCGTCGCCGCCATCGCGATGGTCGCCGACTAGCTCCGAAGCTACGTCAGGCGCGGGTGAGGGCGGCCCCCGTTCAGCCGCCTTCAGGGCCGGCTCCTCTACTACGTCAGGGGCGGGTGAGGGCGGCCCCCGTTCAGCCGCCTTCAGGGCCGGCTCCTCTACTGCGTCAGGGGCGGGTGAGGGCGGCCCCCGTTCAGCCGCCTTCAGGGCCGGCTCCTCTACTGCGTCAGGGGCGGGTGAGGGCGGCCCGCTCCGCGTCGCACTCCGAGCGGGCGAAGCAACCTGCGATGTGGTCGTTGACCAGGCCCATCGACTGCATGAAGGCGTACACCGTGGTAGGACCGACGAAGCTCCATCCCCGCCGCTTCAGATCCTTGGCCAAGGCCGCGGACTCGGGCGTGGAAGCGGGCAGCGCTGCCTTGCCATTCGGCGGATCTGGAGAGCTCTGGGGCTCCCAACTCCAGATGTAGGCGGCCAACGACCCGAACTCCTTCACGACCTCGGTAGCCCGCCGGGCGTTGTTGATCGCGGACACGATCTTGCCGCGATGGCGCACGATCCCGGCGTCGGCCAGCAGCCGATCGACGTCTTCGGGTGCGAAGGCGGCCACGGCCGCGATGTCGAAGCCGCAGAAGGCGGCTCGGAAGTTGTCGCGCTTGCGCAGGATCGTCAGCCACGACAGGCCGGCCTGGAATCCCTCCAGGCACAGCTTCTCGAACAGCCGGTTGTCGTCGGTGACGGCCCGGCCCCACTCCCCGTCGTGGTAGGCGACGTAGGCCGTGTCGTCACCGGGCCACCAGCACCGCACCCGGCCGTCGGCGCCGGTCAGCGTCGCGGTCGTCACCCGAACTGCGATCTTGGTGTCGATATTGTGCCTCTAGGGCACACTTTCGCCCCCGAGAATCGTCATTGGGCGAGCCAGGCGGCTAAGCCGCGGCCCTCTCGGTGAGCGACAGCCCGTTGGCGCGCATCACCAGCTCGATCTCGTCGTCGGAGAACCCGTCGAGGTCGTGCACGAATGACACCAGGTCGGCCAGGCCCTCGGCATGGGGGAAGTCCGACCCGAACAGCATGTGGTCGGCCGCGGTCCGGCCCCGGAAGCAGTCGTCGAGACAGCCGGGCCTGGCCACTGGATCGAAGGTGGGGTTGGGGATGAAGCGGTTGATCCGCCCGGCCACGAGCAGGCGCTCGCGCCCGTCGACGGTGGCTCACTGCATGCAGCGCTTGTGCATCTTGGGGTCGACGTGGCGGATGAAGGCGTCGGTCGCCTGGTAGTAGTGGTTGTCGGCGTCGAAGGCAGCGAAGCTCACCTCTGTCATCAGGCGCCTCCCGGGCAGGCGGGCGGGCGCGTCACTCTACGGGCCGGTGCGCGGATACAGGAGCCGCACCGTCGCTGCGGCCAGGGCCGCGCCGACGATCTGCATGGCCACGAACATCGGCGCCGAGGCCGGCTCGATGCCCGCGAAGGTGTCCGACAGGGTGCGGGCCGCGGTGACCGCGGGATTGGCGAACGACGTGGAGGCCGTGAACCAGTACGCCACCCCCTCCAGCCCGTCGCAGTAGGGACAACGTCTCAGGTTGTCACACCAGCCTCCGGGTTGAATGGGCCGCAGCACGGAGCGCCGCACACGGCGACACGGGCAGGTCGGACCAGCACCCCCTAGCCTCCGGGTTGAATGGGACTTGCTGATCGCTGCCTCGGCCCTCTGGCGGGTGGTGCCGTCGGGATTGCTCTGCTGGCGGCCTGCAGCGGCGGGCCCGCCAACGGCGAAGAGGAGCAGACCGACCCCGCCGCGGCAGTAGCCGCGTCCGACCCGGCGGGTACAACCGACGTGGTGGCCGAGAGCGCGGCCGGCAGCGGCGGCCAGGAGGATCCCAGCGAGCGCGACGGCAGCGGCGACGCTGGATCGACCGAACTGAGACCGATAGATCCTCTGGACATCGCCGGTGAGATCATCAGCGAGTACAGCCTCGTCGAAGCCGATTGCTTCAACCGGCTGGAGGGACTGCAATCGGGTCGCCGGCTGGCGATCACAGCCCGAGTCGGCTGCGACCAGAGCCACTGGGCCGAGGTGTACCACACGCTCGAGTTGGACGCGCCCTACCCGGCGGTCTACCCGGGTGACGACGCCGTGCACGGCTACGCGCTGCGAGTGTGCTACGAGCAGTTCGAGGCGTTCGTGGGCGAGGCCTACGAGTTGTCGTTGTATGAGATCGGAGTGTTCACACCCAATCGCACCAACTTCGAGCACGAACAGGCCCGGTACCGGGGCGTCCACTGCTGGCTGTACCACACCGACGACCTGCCGCTGTCGGACACGGCTCGGGGCACGGCCCGATGACCGAGCCCATCGATCCGGTCCTGGCCCGGAGGCGCCGCCTGACCCGCTGGTCTGCAACGGGTCGGCGAGCGGGATACGGAATGTACGGCCTGTCGCTGGCCGCCTTCGCGGTGGGCTTGGCGACCGGCTTCACCACTGCGCCGGCCACTATCGCGACCGTCGCGCTGCTGGCCGGCTCGGTGCTCCTCTTGCCGTCGATCATCATCGGCTACGGAGTCAGGGCGGCTGATCGAGCCGACCGGGAGGACGACTGGTAGCTCCGTCCCGCGGCGCGTCAGGCGGGCGACCCCTCCGGCGAGATGTCGACGGGCGGGTCGGCCAGGTCGCCGGCCACGAGTGCGGGGAGGAACTCCCGCAGCCGGGCGGGCACGGTGGGTTCGCGGTTGGCCAGCAGCTCGTCGAGAGTCCACCAGCGCGCGTCGATGAAGGCCGCCTCCTCGAGCGCCTCGAGGCCGCCGGGTCGGAACTCGCCGCCGTCGCACCGAGCCACATAGATCCGCTCGTGCGACTCGAAGCGCATGCCCGAGAAGGTGTACTCCACGTACTGGGTCCATACGCAGGGCCCCATATCCACATCGGTGATGCCGGTCTCCTCGCACAGTTCCCGCCGGCAAGCTGTCGCCGGGTCCTCGCCGTAGCCGACGCCGCCGCCGGGGATCTCCAGCCACTCCGGCTTGTGAGGATCGATCGGATCCTCGGAGCGGATCAGGAACACCCGCCCGGCGCCGTCGAGCAGCACGCAGCGGGCCGCAGGGCGCCGGATCACGAACGACATAGACGGCCGGGGATCAGACCGGGGCGGGGCGGTGCTTCACCGCGGCGAAGACCTCGATGGTGAGCGGCGTGTCACTGCGGGGCTCGCCGTCGACTGAGGCGACCCCGTCGGCGATGAGGCTGAACCCGTCGGCCGCGGGGGCCCACAGCACTACCACATCGGGCCGAGCGACGGCGTTGGCGGCCGCGCCGCGGCCCACTACGGCTCGTATCACGCCGCGGTCGTCGATGCCCACCTTCACATGGATGATCCGGGTTCGCCCGTCGTCTCCGACCGTCAGCACGAAGGCGGTCGGTCCGTGCCCGGCCGCAACCGAGGCCAGATCCCGAGGCTCCACCGCCATGCTCACCGCCCAGACGCTATCCGTGGATGAACCCGCCGGCCCCAGCCGGAGCTCAGAGCGGGCATCAGGTCGCCGCGGGTGCCGTAGCTCACAGCGGAGACACCGACGAAGCGGGCCAAGTCGTGCAGGTGCGGCCGTAGCCGCTCAGCTAGCTCGCCGCGAACGACACCGGGCTCGCTGAATGCGCCGTTCACCCGCAGGGTCCCGCCGGCCCGGTCGGTCTTGAGATCCAGTCGGGCCACGAGTCGCTCGCCGTCCAGCACGGGCAGCACGTAGTAGCCGTAGGTGCGCTTGGCGGCCGGAACGTAGATCTCGATCCGATAGTCGAAGTCCCACAGCCGCGCCGCCCGGGCCCGGTTCCACACGATCGGGTCGAACGGTGACAGCACCGTCAGGGAGTCCACCGACCGCGGCAGCCTCGCGGCCGGATGCATATAGGCAGGCTCGCGCCGGCCCTCCACCGTCACGGTCTCGATCGCGCCCGCCTCGACCACCTCACCCAGCCGGACCCGACCCTCGCGAAGCGGTAGGCGGTAGTAGTCGATGAGATCGCCTGCGGTGCCCGCGCCCAGCGCCTCCGCCGATCGCACCAGCAGCTCGCGCTGAGCCTCCTCGGCGCTGGGTGTGGGCCGGGCCAGCACCTCGGCGGGCACGATGCGCTCCAGCAGGTCGAACTCCTTGACGAAATTGCCCCGGCGCCGGATGCCCACCGCGCCGATGCGGAAGAACCAGTCAAGCGCCATCGAACCCAGCGACCGGCCTCCCCACCATTCGCCGTCACGGCGGCGGGGATCGGCCAGCTCTCCCGCGGTCAGCGGGCGCTCAGCCACCTGGGCCAGCACGTCGGCCACATAATCGGGCTCGCGGTGGGCCAACTCCACCAGGCTCTTCCACGCATCGCCCTGCTCAGCTCGCCGCTTCTGCCAGCGAAGCAGCGGCTCGTCGTCCACCGGCATCAGGGAGGCCTCGTGGGCCCAGGCCTCGAACCACTCGTCGTCGGCGTACGCGATCCGGTCCAGCAGCGCCCGGTCGTAGCAGCCCAGACGGGAGAAGGGCGGCAGGTACTGGGTTCGGACAACCACCGGCACCGAGTCGAGCTGGAGCAGCTTGAGCCGGCCCATCACGCGGCGCAGGTGGCGGCGGTCGACGGCGCCCGCGGGGGCAGGGTCGGCGAATCCTTGGGCTGCGAGCGCGATCCTGCGGGCCTGCGAGATCGACAGCCGCCGCGGCCTCGGGCTCACACCACCAGGGTCACGATGCGGCCGGGCACGTAGAGCTTCTTGAGCAGGTCCCGGCCCTCGACGTGAGCGGCCACGTTCGGCTCGGCCAGAGCCGCGGCCACCGCAGTGGCCTCGTCGGCGTCGCGGTCGATGGTGACCCGTCCGCGAACCTTGCCGTTCACCTGAATGGGCACCTCCACGGCGTCGGTGGTCAGCAGCGCCGGATCAGCGGCCGGGAACTCGGCTGTCGTGACCGAGCCGGCGGTGGCGCCGTGCAGTCGATGCCACAGCTCCTCCGCGAAGTGCGGCACCAGCGGCGCCAGCATTCGAACCATCGCGTCGGCGACGCCTCGCGGCGCGCCGCCGCGCTTGGTGAGCTCGTTGCTCAGTTCGGTGAGCTTGGCGATGGCGGTGTTGAACCGCAGGCCCTCCATGTCGGAGCGAACCCCGTCGATGGTGCGGTGCAGAAGCCGGTGCAGGTCGTCGTCGGCCGCATCTGCGGTGACCTTCAGCTCGCCCGTCTCCTCGTCCACGATGTTGCGCCACACGCGCTGCAGCACCCGCTGGGAACCGACCACCGAGCGGGTCTCCCAGGGCCGCCCCTGGTGGACGGGCCCCATGAACATCTCGTAGAGACGCAGCGTGTCGGACCCGTAGGCGGTGTACATGTCGTCGGGGGTGACCGCGTTCTTGAGCGACTTGCCCATCTTGCCCAGCTCCCGCACGACCGGCCGGCCCCGGTGGGTGAACCCCTCCTCGAGCGAGCCCTCCACCTCCTCGGCAGGCACATGCACGCCCCGCTCGTCCTGGTAGGCGTAGGCCAGGATGTAGCCCTGGTTGACGAGGCGCTTGAACGGCTCCGGACCGCTCACGTGGCCGAGGTCGAAGAGGACCTTGTGCCAGAACCGGGCGTACAGCAGATGCAGCACGGCGTGCTCGACCCCTCCCACGTACAGGTCCACACCGCCCACACCGCCGGGCTCGGGGTCGGTCATCCAGTACCGCTCGACGTCGGGATCGACGAGGGCTTCGTCGTTGTCGGGGTCGAGGTAGCGCAGGTAGTACCAGCACGATCCCGCCCATTGGGGCATGGTGCTCAGCTCGCGGCGGTATCGCCGCGAGCCGTCGCCCCGATCGAGATCCGCGACGGCCCATTCGGCCACCCGGCCCAGCGGAGGTTCGGGCTCGGAGTCACGGGCCAGTTCCCTCGGCGCCCAGTCGACCAGTTCGGGCAGCTCCAGAGGAAGCTGGTCCTCCGCCAGGGCGACCGGTCCGATGTCGTCGAACACGATGGGTATCGGCTCGCCCCAGTACCTCTGGCGGCTGAAGAGCCAGTCCCGCAACCGGTAATTGACCCTGGGGCCGCCGAGGCCCTCCTCCTGAAGGCGCTCAAGGATCAGTGCGGTCGATGCCTCCACGTCGAGGCCGTCGAGGAATTCGGAGTTGATCGACGGCCCGTCGCCCGTGTACGCCACATCAGCCGGGTGGTCCGCCGGGGGCTGCACCGTGCGGACTGCGTCCAGCCCGAACGTCTCCGCGAACTCGCGGTCGCGCTGGTCCTCGCCGGGCACGCCCATCACCGCGCCGGTGCCATAGCCCATGAGCACGTAGTCGGCGATGAACAGCGGCACGGGCTTCCACGTGAACGGCACGAGGGCGTGGGTGCCCAGGAACACGCCGGTCTTCGAGTCGCCGCGGTCCGCGTCGCTCATCTCCGCGGACCGGGCCCGGTAGGCGGCCACCGCCTCCGCGGGTGTGGCCGCGCCCGCGGTCCAGGAGGCGGGAGTGCCGGCGGGCCACTCCGGCGCGATCATCTCGTCCACGAGCGGATGCTCGGGGGCGAGCACCATGTAGGTGGTGCCGAACAGGGTGTCGGGCCGGGTGGTGAACACTTCGATGAGGAAGGTGAACCCGTCTCGGGCGAACGGAAAACAGACCTGGGCACCCTCGGAACGGCCGATCCAGTTGCGCTGCATGGTCTTGACCGACTCGGGCCAGTCCAGCCGGTCGAGGTCCTCCAGCAGGCGGTCGGCGTAGGCGGTGATGCGCATCATCCACTGCTTGAGCGGCCGCTTGAACACCTCGTGGTTGCCCCGCTCGGAGCGGCCCTGGGCGGTGACCTCCTCGTTGGCCAGCACCGTGCCCAGAGCCGGGCACCAGTTGACCGGGGTGTCGGCCAGGTACGCCAGGCGGTGATCGTCGAGGATCTGGCGGCGCTCAGCTTCGTCGACCTCGTCCCACAGAAGGCCGTGGGGCGTGGGGCGCGCCCCGGACTCGAACTCTTCGACCAGCTCGGAGATGGGACGGGCCCGTCCCGTCTCGGGATCGCACCAGGAGTTGAAGATCTGCAGGAAGATCCACTGCGTCCAGCGGTAGTAGTCGGTGTCGGTGGTGGCGATGCTGCGCCGCTTGTCGTGGCTGAGCCCGAGCCGGTCGAGTTGGCGGCGCATGTTGGCGATGTTGGCCTCGGTGTTGATCCGGGGGTGCTGGCCGGTCTGGCGGGCGTGCTCCTCGGCCGGGAGCCCGAACGCGTCGAAGCCCATCGTGTACAGGACGTCGAAGCCCGTCATCCGTTTGAAGCGCACATAGACGTCGGTGGCTATGTAGCCCAGCGGATGGCCCACATGCAGTCCCGATCCCGACGGGTACGGGAACATGTCCATGATGAAGAGCTTGGGGCCGGCCGAACCGCGGCCGGACGAGAGCCCCTCCGACGGGTTGGGCGTCTCGTATACGCCGCCGGCGTCCCAATGATCCTGCCAGCGGGTCTCGATCTCCGCGGCTAGTGCCGCGTCGTAGCGGTGCGGGGGCGTGTCGGCCTCGGTGGTTCCGGCGGGCATGGACGCCAAGGCTAGGGGCACCCCTCCAGAGCGCGGGCGCCGGCCGAGCTCCGCCGGCAACTTGGCAGATTTCTGCCGAGTCTTGGCAGAAATCGATCGGCATTGGCAGACATACGGCGACGAGGCCGTGTCAGGCTCGGGCTGTCATAACAGCGGCCGGAACCGCAGCAACGCGGGAACCGTCCGATCAAGCAGGAGACGTCATGCCCGACAACGACCAATCTGCCATCAACAAGTTGAGCCTTCGCGAATTGGTGGGGAGGGCGGAACGTGCTCGCTCATTCAGCGAGCACTTGGGACTCCTGCGTGCTATCGACCGGCTCGCCGTGCCCGCTCTGGCGGGAGCGGACGCCGGCGGCGTACAAGAGCACGATCAGGATGGCTGAGGCGAGCAGCACCGCCAGCCACCCCAGGGGGTCGAGACGCAAGCCCGAGTCCACAGGCGCATCCCGGCCCGATCCCTGTCCGTAGGGCGTGTATGACATGTTATCTCCCCTCGAATGGGCCGGTTCCCGGTCCGGTGCGGTTACCGATCGCCGATATGACGATTCAACCCTGGCACGGCCCAAGCGGCCCGCGTCTGCCAACGTCTGCCGAATCGCGCCGATTGCTGGCAGATCTCTGCCAAACTGCTGGCAGATCTCTGCCGAACGGCCGAAATGGGGCGGGCGAGCCGATGCTCCCGATGGCTGGCAGCGGCCTTCTTGGTTCCCTGTGCTCCCTACTCGACTGGGGCGCCTCATTCAAACTATGCTCACATGGCGTGGACGACGAGTTGGGAGGCCTTGCGCTGGCTCGGGTCCGTCTGGCTAGCGGCAGGATCGCCGGAGGTGCGGCCGCGATGCTGGAGGCCTACCGCTTCGGGATGCATGAGGGCCCCCACCGCGAGCCCTGGGCCGCGGCGTACCACCGCGAGGCCGTCCTCGTCTATGCCGAGTCGCTGCCGTGGTCCTATCAGCGCGACGTCGCGAGGCTGTTCCGCGACGGCGGGCAGGTCATGGCGACGCGGTCGATTAGGTCGGATCTGGCTGAGGACTGGGCGATCGTCGCCAAGTACATGCGCGAGGCCTGCGCCGCCATCGAGGGTTGGCTGGCCTCCGCCGGGTCGGCATCGCGCCAATTGGATCCGTCCGCCGCGCCGGAGCTGGGAGGCGCCGTGCCGAGGGTGGTCCACTACGATGCCCTGGCCCGGCTGACCACCCGCGACGGCGCACGCAGCCTGGAGCGCGCCGCCCTCGCGGTGCAACGGCACTTCGACGCGGAGGTTCCTCAATCCATCGAGGGTTCCGAGCAGTTCATGCTGACGAGGCTGGTGTCCGGTATGCCTATCGTCGAGGTGGCACGCGAGATGGGCTACTCGGAGCGCTCGATGTATCGGGAGATGTCCAAGCTCTGGGCCAAACTCGGCGTGTCGAGCCGAGCCGCCGGACTGCACAAGGCGACCTCTGAGGGCCTGATCGACTGAGCCGGCACCTCGGGCCTCTCTGCCGAACCTCCCTACAGCTATAGGTTGAGCACCCGAACCTGCCCGGCGCGTCTCCGTACGCGTCCTGGCCCAGCGATGGTTGACTTGGTTTGGCGCGGAACCGTGGTACAGTCCGTTCCGTATCGTGGTACTGGTCCACAGTACGGAACCGGCGAGTGGCTGTAGTCCGTCGAGAGGGATCCAATATCGACACGCGGAGGGCTGAGCCGGATGACCGACAACCCTGCTTCCGGACCACACATGGCCGAAGACGACATCGACCTGTCGAGCCTCGACGACGAAGAGCTCACGGCCCAGATGCACGACGATCTCTATGACGGGATGGCCGACGAGATCGCCGAGGGCACCAACATCCTGCTGGCGCGGGGCTGGTCGCCAGACAAGGTGCTAAATGACGCCCTGGTGGCAGGGATGCGCATCGTGGGCATCGACTTCCGCGACGGGATCCTGTTCGTGCCCGAGGTTCTGCTGGCCGCCAACGCCATGAAGGCGGGCATGTTCATACTGCGGCCTCTGCTGGCCGAGACCGGAGCCGAGCCCATCGGCAGCGTGGTGATCGGAACGGTCAAGGGCGACATCCACGACATCGGCAAGAACCTGGTGGCCATGATGCTCGAAGGCGCAGGCTTCGAGGTGTTCGACCTCGGCATCAACACCGATGCCGCCGAGTTCCTGGCCGCACTCGACGAGCACCAGCCCGACATCTTGGGCATGTCGGCGCTGCTCACCACCACCATGCCCTACATGAAGGTGGTGGTCGACACCCTGATCGAGAAGGGCATACGGGACAACTTCATCATCCTGGTCGGCGGTGCGCCCCTCAACGAGGAGTTCGGCGCGGCCGTCGGCGCCGACGCCTACTGCCGCGATGCCGCCATCGCCTCCGAGACGGCCAAGACACTCGTTGCGGCCCGTCGCGCCGCCAGGTGAGGATCCGACGCAGCCTTTCCTGGCTCTAGTCGGATGAACCCGACGCCACCGCAGGGACGGGTGCTGATAATCGGCTGCGGCGCGTTGGTTCGCGAGCTTCAGGAGGTGGCGGCCCGCAACTGCGGCGAGCACTTAGAGGTGGAGTGCCTGCCCGCCATCATGCACAACCGCCCGGAGCAGATCCCCGAAGCGGTCCGCCACAGGGTTCGAGCTGCCAGGGCGAGCGGCGCCTTCCGCACGATCCTCGTGGGCTACATGGACTGCGGCACGGGCGGGCTCCTCGACCGGGTGTGCTCCGAGGAGAGCGTCGAGCGACTTCCGGGCGCCCACTGCTACGAGCTGTACGCAGGCTCGACGGCCTTCGCCGACCTCCAGGAGTCCGAACTGGGCACCTTCTACCTCACCGACTATCTGGTGAGGCACTTCGATCGCCTCATCATGAAGGGCCTGGGCATCTCAGAGCACCCGGAGTTGCTCGAGATCTACTTCGGCAACTACACCCGGGTTGTCCATCTGGCCCAGACCAACGACGACCGTCTGGCCCGCGCCGCCGAGCAGGCCGCGGCTCGTCTCGGCCTTCGCTGCGAGCGGATCTTCACCGGCATCGGCGGACTCCAGCGGCAAGTCGTGGAGCTGGCCGGCACCGCCGGCGTCGAGGCGGCATGAGCCCGCCGGAGGGGCGAAGCGGCCGCAGGCGCCGCCGCGACGACGGGAGCCTGGTGCTGATCACCTGGCGCGACATCCCCGCCCAGGTCAACGGCGGTTCGGGCACCGGGCGGGTGCGGCGCATCCTCCCCCGCCGCTTCCAGAGGGCCATCGACCGGGCCGCCATGGTGGCCGGCAAGACCCAGGCCTCGCAGTACGTGGGCGAGTGGCGCCGGACCTTGATCCCCGGAAGCGCCGACGATCCCCAGAGCGCGGCCATCGCGGCCGCGGCCGAGCTGGAGGAGGCCTTTCCCCGGGAGCGGCTCGACGAGTACGTCAAGACCGGCGGCTGGGATCCCGAGCGCAACGGCCAAGAGGCCGAGCGGGCGCCCGAGAACCGCAGCCAGTTCGAAGGAGACCCCCAGTGACCGACACCGTCGTCAGCTCGGCCACCAAGGAGGTGGTCATCGGCTTCGGCCGCCCCTTCGTGATGATCGGCGAGCGCATCAACCCGACGGGGCGGCGGCTGCTGGCCGAGGAGATGCGCAACGGCGACTTCGGCCGGGTCGAGGCCGACGCTCTCGCCCAGACCGCGGCCGGAGCCCACATGCTCGACGTCAACGCGGGGATCCCCCTCGCCGACGAGCCGGCCCTGCTGGCTCAGGCCATCAAGCTGGTGCAGAGCGTGACCGACGTGCCCCTGTCCATCGACTCCTCCATCGTCGAGGCCCTCGAGGCCGGCATCGCGGTGTACGAGGGCAAGCCTCTCATCAACTCCGTAACCGGGGAGGAGGAGGTACTCGAGCGGGTGCTGCCCCTGGTGGCCCGACACGGCGCGGCGGTGGTGGCGATCTCCAACGACGAGACCGGCATCAGCGAGGATCCCGACGTGCGCTTCGAGGTGGCCCGCAAGATCGTGAACCGGGCCGGCGATTACGGCATCGCCGCCGCCGACGTGGTGGTGGACCCGCTGGTGATGCCGATCGGCGCCATGGGCACGGCCGGACGCCAGGTGTTCCAGCTGGTGCGGCGCCTGCGCGACGAGTTGGGGGTCAACACCACCTGCGGTGCCAGCAACGTGAGCTTCGGCCTGCCGGTCCGCCACATGATCACGGGGACCTTCCTGTCGATGGGCATCGTCGCCGGGTTGACGTCGGCGATCATGAATCCCATGCACCCGGAAGTCAAGAACGCCGTGCTGGCCGCGGATGTGCTGGCCGGGCACGATCGGGACTGCGCCGCATGGATCAAGGAGCACCGGGATCCCGACACGGTCGGCTTGAGACGGCGGAGCGGGCGTCGCCGCGGCGCCTGAGCCCAGAGGCCGAGCGGATAGGCACCCAATGACGATCCACGGGAGACGCCGAGCGAGGCCGTGGCCCGAGCGGCCCGTGAGCGCAGCGAACAAGAGCGGGAATCAACACGCCCCACCGCGAGACGCCGGCACCAATCCGCAGGGTCGCTAGGAATGCACGACATGCACAGCGTGGTGTTCAACCCCTCGGGGATACGCGCCTCGGTGGCGGCCGGGGCAACCGTGCTCGACGCGGCCCGAGCCGGCGGGGTGGATCTCGACTCGGTCTGCGGGGGCCGCGGCCTGTGCGGGCGCTGCCAGGTGTCCCCCACCGCGGCCGACGTCCTGTCTGAGCCCGGCCCCACCGAGTTGCGCTACCGGGGCCGGCGCCCCCTGGCCGAGGGATGCCGCCTCGGCTGCCAGGCGGTGGTACTCGGCAACGCCGTCATCGACGTGCCCGCCGCCAGCCAGGTCCATCGGCCCGTGGTCCGCAAGTCGATCGACCTCGCAGAGGTGGTTATCGACCCGGTGGTCACGCTGCACTATGTGGAGGTGCCCGAGGTTGTGCTCGGATTCGAGGCAGCCGAGGTGGACCTGGTGGCCGAGGCCCTGTCCAATGATTGGGGCCTGGACGGTGTCGACTTCGGTGTGCCGGTGCTGGCTCGCCTGCATTCGGCCATTGCCGCCGGGGAGGGGTCGGTCACGGTGGTTGTGCACGATGGCCGCACCGTGCTCGACGTGCGGCCCGGATACTCCGACGGAGCCTGGGGGGTGGCCGTGGACGTGGGCTCCACCACCATCGCCGGCTATCTGCTCGAGCTCTCGTCGGGTGAGGTTGCCGCGGCCTCGGGTCGCATGAACCCCCAGATCCGCTTCGGCGAGGATCTCATGAGCCGGGTGTCGTATGTGATGATGAATCCCGGCGGCGAGGCGAAGCTCACCGCGGCTGTGCGCGGCGCTATCGACGATCTGGTGGGCGAGCTGTGCGAGCAGGCCGCAGTGGGCCGCGGCCAGGTGCATGACCTGGTCGTGGTGGGCAATCCGATCATGCACCATCTTGTGCTGGGCTTGGATCCCACCCCGCTGGGGGCGGCGCCGTTCACTCTCGCCACGGCCACCGCGGTGCGGGGCGTCGCCGCTGAGATCGGGATCGGGCTGCCGTTTGCGGCCTTGTACGTCGGTCCCTGCATCGCCGGGCACGTGGGTGCGGACGCGGCCGCGGCCACTCTGGCCGAGGGCCCTCACCGGGTTGCCACCCCGATGCTGGTGGTCGACGTGGGCACCAACGCCGAGATCGTGCTGGGCGACGGGCACCGGGTGTTCGCCGCTTCAAGCCCGACCGGTCCAGCCTTCGAGGGCGCCCAGATCAGCTGCGGCCAGCGGGCGACCGCGGGCGCTGTGGAGCGGGTCCGGATCGATCCGGACACCTGGGAGCCACGGCTACAGGTCATCGGCTGCGACATGTGGTCCGATGAGCCGGGATTCTCCGAGGAGCTGGACCGGGCGGGGCTGGAGGTGTCGGGCCTGTGCGGCTCGGGCATCATCGAGGTGATCGCCGAGATGTTCCTGGCCGGCATCATGGATCGCCATGGCGTGATTACGTCGGAGACCAGCCGGTCGCCGCGCATCGTGGCCGACGAGCGCACGTTCAGCTACGTGATTCAGTGGGAGCCGATCCGGCTGTCGATCACCCAGAACGACGTGCGGGCCGTCCAGCTGGCCAAGGCGGCGCTGCGGGCCGGAATCGACCTGCTTCGCGAGCACGGAGGTGTCGGCGACGTGCCCGACATCCGTCTGGCTGGAGCGTTCGGGGCCCACATCGACCCGGTGCGAGCCATGGTGCTCGGCCTGGTCCCCGACACGCCTGCCGGCGGAGTGCGGGCCGCGGGGAACGCTTCGGGCGTGGGGGCGGTGCGGATGCTGCTGTCGGGCGGGCAGCGCCTCGAGATCGAACGGCTGGTGCGGTCGATCGTCAAGATCGAGACGGCCACGGAGCCCCGCTTCCAGGAGCTGTTCGTGGCCGCCATGGCGCTCCCCCACGACACCGACCCCACCCCGCATCTGGCCTCGGTGGTCGACCTGCCCCGGGCTCCCGCGGCGAACCACGGCCAACGCAGGCGCCGGCACCGCCGACCCCGCCCCGCCGCGTGAACTTTAGTAGAAACCTGGGATAACCCCAGGAACATCCTATGAAATCCGGAATGATGAACGGGGAACCATGAGCGAGGCACGAGGGCGCAGAGGCGGAGGACGAGCCGGACGGCGGGCCGCGAGGGGCGCAACCGCGGAGGCGGCGCCGTACCTGGTCCGCCGGCTGCCGCCGGTGGACATACTCGACGTGGAGGGCTTGGAGCAGATCGAGCGCAACGCCGAGACGATCCTGTCCGAGGTCGGCGTCGCATTCCAGGACTTCCCCGAAGCCCTGGATCTGTGGAAGGCCGCGGGCGCTGACGTCGACGGGGAACTGGTGCGGTTCCCTCCCGGCCTGTGCCGCCAGATCGTGCAGGACAACGCGCCCGCCGTCTTTACACAACACGCCCGCAACCCCGCCCGCAGCGTGAAGGTGGGCGGCGACGCCACCGTGTTTGCCCCAAACTACGGCTCGCCGTTCGTGATGGACCTGGACCGGGGCCGCCGCTACGCCACGCTGGAGGACTTCTGCAACGTGGTGAAGCTCACCTACGCCCTGCCGCAACTGCACCACAGCGGGGGCACGGTGTGCGAGCCGGTGGACGTGCCGGTGAACAAGCGCCACCTCGACATGGTGTACGCCCACCTGCGCTACAGCGACAAGCCGTTGATGGGCTCGGTGACCGCAGCCTCCCGCGCCGCCGACTCCGTCGAGATGGCCCGCATCGCCTTCGGCGGCGACCTGGCCGACCGGACGGTCATGACGTCGCTCATCAACGCCTCCTCCCCGATGCGCTGGGACGCCACCATGCTCGGCGCGGCCACCACCTACGCCCGGGCCAACCAGGCCTGCATCATCAGCCCGTTCATCCTGGCCGGGGCGATGTCGCCGGTGACGGTGGCCGGACTGGCCGCGCAGGCCCTGGCCGAGGCGCTGTCGGGCATGGCCTACCTGCAGCTGGTGCGGCCCGGAGCGCCGGTCGTGTTCGGCACGTTCGCTTCGTCGATGTCGATGGCCACCGGGGCGCCCACATTCGGCACGCCCGAGGCCGGTCAGGCCATCTACGTGATGGCGTCGCTGGCCCGCCGGGTGGGGGTGCCGTTCCGCTCCGGCGGGCAGTTCACATCCTCGAAGACGCCCGACGCCCAGGCCGCCTACGAGTCGGCCAACACCCTGTTGCCCACGATGCAGGCGGGGGTGAACTTCGTGCTGCACGCCGCGGGCTGGCAGGAGGGCGGCCTGGCCCTGGGCTACGAGAAGCTGATCTTGGACGCCGACCAGCTCGGCGCCATGGAGGTGTGGGCCCGGGGGGTGGACACCAGCGACAACGGCCAGGCCATGGAGGCGTTCCGCACCAACGCCCACGGCGACCATTTCCTGGGCAACCCGCACACGCTGGCCAATTTCGAGACCGCCTTCTGGCGCTCCGACATCTCCGACGCGGCCAGCTACGAGCAGTGGACCGAGGAGGGCTCGCTCTCGGCGGCCCAGCGAGCCAACGCCCGCTGGAAGCAGTTGTTAGCCGACTACGAGCCGCCCCCCACCGACGACGCGGTGGACGCCGAACTGCTCGACTACATGGCTCGACGCAAGGCCGAGATGCCCGACGAGATCGGCTGACCGCAAGGGCCGCTCAGCTGGCTGCAGGCAGGTCGGCCAGATGGGGCCGGTCGGGAAGGCGAAGGCCTATGAGCCTTCCGGCGGCGTGCAGTTCGAAATGCCACACGTCGACGTCGTCGGGACTGGTCTCGCGCAGCGATGTCACCGCGTGCCAGATGGCCAGGCGGGCCGCATGCGCGGTCGTCTCCGGGGACTCAGCCGCACGCGACACCGCGGCGTACCCAGCGGAGATTCCTGCGTAGACGTCGGCGTGGACGGACACAGACACGGCCGCCCATTCAGCCAAGGCTCTCAGAGCTCGGGGCCGAGACTGGTTGATCGGATCCTCGAACAATGCCTCGACCCATGCGTGCCAAGCTGTCGAACCTCTACCCGCCATGCCTGCGCTCCCCTCGAATGCAACCCGGCGCGACCTGCGGCAGCAATGCTAGTGGCAACCCCCTGATCCGCGACCGTCGACGGCGCAGTGGTGGCAGGCCACGGCCGCCTCCGTCAACGCCGCTGCTGCCGGCTGGCCCAGCGGGCCTCGCAGAGCGGGTTCCTGTTGGCTGCAGATCTCTGCAGCCATCGCACAGCGGGGCGCGAAGCTGCATCCCGGCGCGGCGCGGTGCAGCCATGTTGCGTTGCGGCAGGACGCGAGCGGGTTGAGGCCTTCGGGCCATTGCTCCGCGGCCGGCACGATCTCCCCGCCGGGCCGCTCCGGGGCGCCCGCGGCCTCGGCGCTATCAGTGCCTGGTTCGGGGGAGCCCGCTCCGTCTACGCCCTCAGCGCCGGCGGCGCCGTTCTCCGAGCCTGCGGAGTCTCCGGAGTCTCCGGAGCTTCGGGGACCGTCCTCCGAGCCGCCACACCCGCCGGCCATCAACGCGAGGACCGCTGGGAGTCCCCAGCACAGCCGGCGACGGTTCGCCAGTCGCGTCCCGATGGGTCCGAACAATGGGCGCGACGTGTCCGTCAACCAGCGCTGTACCGCGATGTGGCCCAGTCGCGTCCCGATGGGTCCGAACAATGGGCGCGACGTGTCCGTCAACCAGCGCTGTACCGCGATGTGGCCCAGTCGCGTCCCGATGGGTCCGAACAACAGGCGCGACAGCAACAGTCGCATCAGTCAGTGGAGTCCGGACGGCAAACCGCTAACTGCGGCGGGGGCGGCGCAGCAGGTTGGCGGCCACCGCCGAGGCCCTGACCGGCCAGGGATCGAACTGGCCCTGTTCGGACACCGGCGGTGGAGGCTGCACGAACATGCGGTACACGACGTACAGCGCGATCACGATGTGGGCCCCCACCAGCACCGCGAAGTACGCCCACGGCGCGATCACCGCCATGAGAGCTCCGCCCAGGGTCGGCCCCATCACCGCGCCCACCCCGCTGACTCGCACCAGCGAGGCGCTCGCTCCGGTCAGTTGCGCCGGCGAGACGCTGTCGGCGGTGGTAGCCACCGCCAGCGAGTACAACGGGAAGGTCGAGCCGCCGTGGACGAACATCAGCAGAAGCGACGGCGCCGATCCCGGCTCCACCAGCAGGTGCAGGCCCGCGGAACCGGCGGCGGTGACCGCTACGCCCAGGATCACATAGCGGCGGGGCACCCGGTCGGAGGCGCTCCCGACGAGCCACTGAAACACCACCGACCCCACTATCGGCGACACCACGAACAGCGAGATCCGGGTGTTCGACAGTCCCTCGGTGGCGGCGTAAAACGCTCCGAGACCCATGAGGCAGCCCTGCGAGACCCCGACCCAGAATGCCGTAAGCATCCCAAGGGGCACGATCTTGACGAGGTTGCGCAGCGAGATCGGCTCGGGCGCAACCAGAGGCGGTGCGGTGGACGCCGACAGCAACACCGGCACCAGCGCGAACGAGATCAGCGCGGAGGACAGCACGAAGAGCTTGAACCCTCCGGGATCGGCGATGTTGAGCATCAGCTGGCCGGCGCCCAGCCCGCCCATCGTCACGATCATGTAGCGCGACAGCATCCGGCCGCGGGTGGCGTTGGTGGCCATGTCGTTGAGCCACGACTCGACGGTCACCAGGATGCCGGCCAGGCACATCCCGTAGGTGAACCTCAGAAGCGTCCACCACAGTGGATGTATCCAGATCACGTGCAGGATCGCGGAGGTTGAGCCCACCGCGGCCAGCGCTCCGAACACTCTGATGTGGCCGACGGTGGTGATGAAGTGCTCGGCTGCCTTGGTCCCGAATAGGAAGCCCAGGAAATAGCCGGCCATTACCAGGCCGGTCACGACAAGTCCGAAGTCCTCCGACTCCGCGCGTACTCCCACAGTGACGCGCAACAGCCCGTTGCAGGACATGACCAGGACTACGCCGGCCAACAGCGACCTGACCGCTCCGAGACGGTCGCCGCGCGACTCGATCCACGGGCCGCCGGCCGGCCGCTCGTCGCCGGGTTCGGGCCGCACCACCGCGCTGGACGCCACGGCGGGATCGTAGCGACGCGGCGGGATGACACCGCGTCATTGGCGGGTGACATTCGTCGCAGAGCGACCGGGCCGACCGTGCGGCCTCACGGTGAGGCTCGACGGGGTTGAATCAGGCGCGGGGTTGGACCGGTCCCCAAGCGGAGACCGTCGGGGTCAGGCTCCGGCCAGTGCCTCCGCGATGGCTCGGCGGACTGGGATCGGGCTCTCGATCTGCAGGAAGTGGCCGACCCGGTCGAGGTAGACGGTGCGAACGTCACCGAATGCCTCGATCATCCCGGCGGCCCGCTTGTTCGGGGTCATCTTGTCCTCGCGGCCGAGCACCAGCGTCACCGGGCACTGCACCAGGGCCGCGGCGGTCTCAGCGCCGTCGTAGACGTTGCAGGCGGCGAGGTCGTTGGCCAGCACTCCCGGCGGTGCCCGATCCAGCAGCGAGGTGTTGCCCCCGATGAGCCACATCCCCGGCGAGGCGTGTCCCCCGGTGTGGGCCCGGCTGCCGATGCCCCAGGAAGTGATGAGCTGCCCGGCGACCGGATCGTCGGCGTCGGCCGCGGCCTGCAGCGCCGGGTGCACGGGCATCGCACCGGCTGTGCCCAAGAGCACCAGCGACCGGGCCACCTCGGGCCACTGGGCCGCCGCCTCCAGCACGACGAAGGTCCCCATCGAGTGGCCCACCAAGTGGGCGGGCGCCAGCTGCAGCGCCTCGATGGCGCCGGCCAGCCACGCCCCCATCTCCTCGATGCTCCCGAGGGCGGGACCGTCGGTGCCGCCATGGCCGGGCAGGTCCAGCGCCGCGGCCCGGAAGCCGTGGTGCGCGATCCAGCGAGTCTGGAGCTGCCACACGGTGCGGTCGCCGCCCGCTCCGTGCACCAGCACCACCGTCGGCTCGTCGCCGTCGAGGCTGCGCCCGCCGGTGGCGCCGCGCACGACACGCCCGTCGACCAGCGCCTCCACCCCGCAATCCCTCTTAGGGGCAGCGCGAATAGGCGACAGCCCGTCGCGTCGCAGCAGCCCGTCGCGTCGCAGCGGTGTCACTCCCGCTCTTGTTCGCTTCGCTCACGGGCCGCTCGGGCCACGGCCTCGCTCGGCGCCTCGCAGAGATCTGCATGATTCACTCCCTGTCCGCTCGGCCGCTTAGCGCTGGGAGGCCTTGAGGGCCCGCTCCAGGTCCTCGATGATGTCGCGGGGATCCTCGAGCCCGACCGAGATCCGCACCAGGTCCTCCCCTACTCCGGCCGCGGCCAGGTCCTCGGCCGACATCTGCTGGTGGGTTGTGCTGGCCGGGTGGATGACCAGCGTCTTGGCGTCGCCCACGTTGGCCAGATGCGACGCCAGGCGGACCGCGGATATGAATTTGGCTCCGGCGTCGCGCCCGCCGGCGATGCCGAAGCTCAAGATGGCGCCCGTACCCCTCCGGTAGAGCCGCCGGGCCAGTTCGTGGTCGGGATGGTCCGGCATCGACGGGTACTTGACCCAGGTCACGGCGTCGTTGGCGGCCAGCGCCTCGACCACCGCCTCTGTGTTGGCCACGTGGCGCTGCATCCGCAGCGGAAGCGTCTCGACGCCCTGGAGGATCTGGAAGGCGTTGGCCGGGCTCATGCAGGCGCCGAAGTCGCGCAGTCCCTCGGCCCGGGCCCGGCTGATGAAGGCGCTGGGACCGAACTCGTCGCTGAAGCTGATGCCGTGGTAGCCGGCATAGGGCTCCGTCAGCGTGGGAAACAGGCCCGAGGCGTCCCAGTCGAAGTGGCCGCCGTCGACGAGCACGCCCCCGAGAGCCACGCCGTGGCCGCCGAGGAACTTGGTGGCCGAGTGCATCACGATGTCGGCGCCGTGCTCGAAGGCCTGGATGAGGTACGGCGTCGAGAAGGTGGCGTCCACCATCAGGGGCAGGCCGCGGGAGTGGGCCACATCGGCCACCGCTTCGATGTCGAGGACCTCGATGCCGGGATTGCCGAGGGTCTCCGCGAAGACGAGCCGGGTTTCTGGGCCGATGGCGGCCGCGAAGTCGTCGGGGCGTCGGGGGTCCACGAAGGTGGTGGTGATGCCGAACCTGCGCAGGGTGAGGTTGAGCATGTTGTGGGTTCCGCCGTAGATGTTGCGGCTGGCCACGATGTGGGCGCCCGAGCCCATGAGGGTGGCCACGGCCAGGAAGAACGCGGCCTGTCCGCTGGCGGTGGCCACCGCTCCCACTCCGCCCTCGAGGGCTGCGACCCGCTCCTCGAGCACGGCCACGGTGGGGTTGGAGATCCGCGAGTAGATGTGGCCCGGTATCTCGAGGTTGAACAGCCCGGCCGCGTGGTCGGTGTCCTCGAAGGAGTACGAGGTGGTGAAGTAGATGGGCACCGCCCTGGCGCCTGTGGACGGGTCGCTGTGCTGGCCGGCGTGCAGGCTCAGGGTGTCGAAGCGCAGGAAGTCGGGCTCAACCACACCGCCGAGCCTACGCGCTGACACGCGTCGAGGCCCTCGCCGTATCGGCATTGGGGGGAACCGATCTCAGCGGGGCCTCGAGCTTGCCTGAGGGTGTCCGCCCTCAGGGGGATTGTCTTGCCGGCTCTCGCGGGCCGGCGGTTCGTTAGCGGTGGGCTCGATAGGGTCGACCGGCCGCTGAGCCGGCAACCCGGAGCAGGCCCTCGGCGACGCCTACGGCATAGCCCGGGCCCAGGGCGTCTCGCCACACCGTCGAGGGGTTGGTCTTGGGTTCGTAGCGAGGAATTGGTCTCATTCTGCTCCTCCTCTGCCGCTGTGCGCCACTTCGTCGGCGCTGGACTCATTCTCTCGCCAGAGGCGCCGAATTGCAAGGAATCGCGGGTCAGAAGGGGTGTGATTTACGTCACATCGACCGAGTCGCCGGCCTTGTAGAAGTCCACCGGCTCCGGGGGCAGGGGGGTGTTGCCGCAGATCAAGTCGGCGGCCTTCTCGGCCAGCATCATCACCGGCGCGTAAATGTTGCCGTTGGTCACGTACGGCATCGACGAGGCGTCCACCACGCGCAGCCTGTTGGTGCCGTGGACTTCCAGGGTGTCGGGGTGAAGCGCGGCGTCGTCGCCCAGGCCCATGCGGGCGGTGCAGGAGGGGTGAAGGGCAGTTTCGGCGTCTTGGCGGACCCAGTCGAGGATCTCGTCGTCGGTGCCCACCTCGGGGCCGGGCGACACCTCCCCGCCGTTGAACGGGTCCATGGCCGGCTGGCTGAGGATGCGACGGGCGTGGCGCACCGCCTCCACCCACTCCCGGCAGTCTTCGTGGGTGGACAGGTAGTTGAACCGCAGCGCAGGCTTGACGCGGGGGTCGTCGGAGACGATCTGCACGGTCCCGCGCGAGTTGCTGTACATCGGCCCGACGTGCACCTGGTAGCCGTGCCCCCCGGCGGGCGTGGAGCCGTCGTAGCGGATGGCGATGGGCAGGAAGTGGAACATCAGGTTGGGGTAGGCGACGTCGTCGTTGCTGCGGATGAAGCCGCCCGCCTCGAAGTGATTGGTCGCTCCAGGCCCGCGGCGGGCCAGCCATTGCAGCCCGATCAAGGGCATGCGCCACTTCGCCAGGTGCGGCTGCATCGACACGGGCTGCTTGCAGGCGTGCTGCACGTACACCTCGAGGTGGTCCTGCAGGTTGGTCCCCACCGCGGGCACGTCGGCCACCACGTCGATGCCGTGGCGGGCCAGCAACTCGGCGGGGCCGACACCGGACAGCTGCAGGAGGTGGGGCGAGTTGATGGCGCCGCCGCAGCAGATCACCTCGCCGGCCTGCACGGTTCGGGTGCGGCCGCCCTTGACGTACTCCACGCCCGTGGCCCGGGTGCCCTCGAAGAGGATCCTCGTGGTGAATGCACGGGTGGCGAGGTGCAGGTTGCGCCGGCCCAGCACGGGATGCAGGTAGGCCCGGGCCGCGCTGAGGCGGCGGCCCCGGTGAACGTTGCGGTCGAAGGCCGCGAAGCCCTCCTGGCGGTAGCCGTTGACGTCGGTTGTGCGAGGATGGCCCGCCTGCTCGGTGGCCGCCAGGAAGGCCTCGAACAGCGGGTTGACGGCCGGCCCCCGCTCGAGCACCAGCGGCCCGGTCTCGCCCCGGTAGCCGCCGTCGCCGTAGCTGTGGTCGTCGCCCGCGAGGCATGCCTCCATGCGCTTGAAGTAGGGAAGGCAGTGGGCGTAGTCCCAGTTCTGCATGCCATCATCGGCGGCCCACCGCTCGTAGTCGAGGGGGTTGCCCCGCTGGAAGATCATGCCGTTGATGCTGGAGGACCCGCCCAGCACCTTGCCCCGGGCGTGGTAGACGCGGCGCCCGCCCATGTGGGGCTCGGGCTCGGAGGTGTACTGCCAGTCGTAGAAGCGGCTGCCGATCGGGAACGACAGCGCCGCCGGCATATGGATGAACACGTCGAACCGCCAGTCGCGCCGACCGGCCTCCAGCACCAGCACCGAGGCAGAGGATTCGGCGCTGAGCCGGTTGGCGAGCGCGCAGCCAGCCGAGCCGCCGCCCACGATCACGTAGTCGTAGCGGCGGTCGTGATCTGCCATCGTCTCCTCGCGAGCTCCCACCGGGGCGCCTACCAGTCCCCGGCCGTGCAACAATGGCGACCCTACCGGTGCCGGAGAAGAACTACGGGGCCACCGGAAAGGGTGACACCGCCTCGCGGTGCAGCGTTGTGTCTCCCGCTCTTGTTGGCTGCGCTCACGGGCCGCTCGGGCCACGCTCTATCGAAATATGTAGAGAAACCCGTCATATAGGAGCAAACCCGTGCAGATTTGAGGCGAGCTTGACATTGGGCTACTCACGGGCCGCTCGGGCCACGGCCTCGCTCAGCGCCTTGCGGAATTCACGCTAGATTCCTGCCTATCCGCCCGGCCTCTACGGAGGGACTGCTGTGAACGAGACGGCCCAGCCTGCGGGGGCGTCGCTGCCCTCGGGCCACTGCCTGTGCGGCGGCGTGAGCTACGAGGTGCACGGCCCGGTCCGCCAAGTGTGGAACTGCCACTGCTGGCGCTGCCGCCGCTGGACGGGCCACTACATGGCGGGGACGGGATGCAAGCGCTCCGACCTCAGGCTCACCTCCGACGCCACCCTGGCCTGGCACCATCCTGCCGACGATCCCAACGTGGCCTACGGCTTCTGCCGGGAGTGCGGCGGCTCGCTGTTCTGGAAGGTAGTTGACGGCCCGCCGGACCAGACCGACCACATCGCCGTCTGCGCCGGCACGTTGGACCTGCCCACCAGCCTGCACACCGAGCGGGCCCTTTTCACCGCCGACGCCGCCGACTATCACACCCTCGACCCCACCGTGGAGGCCTGGGACCGCGAGTAAACCCCCCATCGCGATCCCGGCATCGAGACCGTAGGCCAGCAGTAGAATCTGCAGATCAAATCTGAGGTCGGCATGCCAGCGGGACCTGTCGAGGTCCTTCCCAGCGCGCGCCGGGCCCGGTGCGCGATCGTGGCTGCAGCCGCCCTGGTGGCGGTGGTGTTTGGCGGCGTGGTCGGTTGCAGCGCGGAGGACGGCGACCCTGCACGCACCGGCGCCACCGCGGTCAAACCCGCAGCACCCGATACGCCGACGGCGGCAGCCACGTCGGAACCCGGTTCGGGACCGTCTGAAGAGGTGCCCGGAAGCGAGCCCGAGCCTGCAGATGCCAGCGATCCCGACCAGTCCGCCCGCGACGGCGCCCCTGAGGGAGCTGGCACTCAGGAGCCTGAGACTGGCGGGTCGGAAGATGAGGTTGCGACATCGGCGACGACTGCGCCCGAGCAGATCTCGACCGGCCCCGTGCTGCAGTGGACCGAGCTCGATCCGGGCTTCGACGACGTGTTCATGCTCGAGTCGGTGGGCGACGGTCGGGTGACCGCTCGAGCCTGGACCGACGGCGACACCGAGGGCGTCTTCGGTGAGCGGGTCGTCGTCTCGGCCAACGGCACCGACTGGACCGAGGTGCCTGTGCCCGAGGGCCTGTTTCCCGACCAGATCAACCTGTTGTCCGACCGCCGGGTCGTCACCGGCCGGTACCCCGATGTCGACCCGCCCGAGATCGGGAGCGACCGGGTTTTCTTCTCCGACGACCAGGGCGCCACCTGGACCGAGATGGGCATCGAACTCCCGTCCGGCGCGGCGTCTCCGTACGCGGCCGAGCGCTTGCACGCCTCATCGGTGCTGGTGTCGGGCGAGCGCATGGTGGTGGTTCTGTCGGGCTACACCACCATCGACGGCCAGGCTCTGCTCGAGGACGCCGGCCACCTGCCCGACGACAAGAGGGTCGCTTTCGCCTTGCCGACGCCCGACGGAGTGTCGTTCACCCTCGTCGATGCCGGTGGCGCGAACCTCTCCCGATGGGCTCGTCTGGAGCGAGGGCCCGTCTGTTGGGCCCGGACACTTCGGCGGGATAGTCTCCAGCGACGGCACGATCTGGTGGGCGACGCCGGATGCAGACGGGTCGTTCGACGTGCAGCGGGCCCGCTTGGGAGAGACCCGCTCAACGGTGGCGACGTTCGATGACCTCGGGTACCCGGGGGATTCGAGCGGCGACCCCGAGTGGCCGGAGCTGTGGCTGGGATGGTCGGCTGACGGCACTGCCTGGGGATGGCAGCGGCTGGCCGACGCCTTCGGGATCGACCACGGCAGGATCTGGGCCGAGTTCGCCGTCGGCGACGACTACGTGCTTGCCCGGGTCGCCACCTTCCAGCCCCCCGATCCCATCGACAACACTGACCAGGGTCAAGTCCTGCCACGACGACGTGTGGGTCGTGGACTCGACCCCGGTGGAGTGCGGCCGCAGCCGCGAGACCCAGAAGCGCTCCGAGCTCGCCGGATGGGCCGCCTACGGCTACCGCGCCTCGCACTCGCGATGGTTCTGGGGCCTGCGCCTGCACCTCATCACGACGCCGTCGGGGCTGCCGGTGGCCTACGCTCTCACAGGGGCCAAAGCCGACGAGCGCGACACGTGCCTGGACATGATCACCCACGCCGGGATCGCCCGGCGCGGCCAGACCCTCATCGCCGACAAGGGCTACAGGCGAGCCAGCTTCGAAGCCGAGCTCAACGCCGCCGGCATCACCCTCATCCGCCCCGCCGCCAAAACAGAGCCGCCCCGGCCCGGGCGGCGGTTCCTGCGCCCGCTGCGCCAGATCATCGAATCGGTCAACTGGACCCTCAAATCCCAACTCGGCCTCGAACGCCACCGCGGCCGCACCCGCCAAGGCGTCGCCGCGCGCATACTGCAACGACTCCTCGCCCTCACAGCCGCCATCTGGCACAACGAAACCACCCAACAACCCGGCCCCGCCCGCTCCCTCATCGCCTACGACCACTGGCCCCTTGGAACTAACCGTCTAGTTGAGCTTCTATGTCAAGCATGGGGTCGGCTTTGTGTGTTTGAGGTCGTGTTGGAGGTGTGTCCAGACCCGGTCTGAGATGCGCCGTTTGAGGGCTCGGATGGCTTCTCGTTTGCTTTTGCCGCGTTGCGGGCAGCGTTCGTAGAAGGCGCGGCCCTCGGTGTCTTTGCGGGAGATCTGGGCGATGGCCGCGGTGTGGAGGGACTTGTTGATCTGGCGGTTGCCGCCGCGGTTGAGCCGGTGGCGCACGACTCGGCCGCTGCTGGCCTCGACGGGCGCGGTGCCGTTGGCCATGGCGAAGCGGGACTTGGTCGCGAACCGTGCGGGGTTGCCGGTCTCGGCCAGGATCTCCGCGGCGACGAGGGCGCCGATCCCGTAGATGTCGGTGAGGGTCGTGGCGCTGTCGACGACCTTGGCGGCGATCTGTTTGCTCAGAGCGTCGATCTGGTGGTTCAGTCGGCGGGTTTGGCGGATGCGGTCGCGGGCGACGTCGGCTCGGGGGCCGGGATCGCCGCGCAGCATCCGCGCTGCGGCGTCGAGGCCCTTGGCGCTGGTGAGCGGCCCGATGCACGGTGCTCCACCGCGGCGCGGGCCTCGTCGATGAGGCAGCCCGCGAGGGTGTCTTTGTGGGAGTCGATCCCGATCACAGCCATGTCTTGTTGACCTTCCTGTTTGTTGGTGTGGCTGTGGCAGAATGACCCGGCGGTGCGCAAACATGCGTTGGGGCGCTGGGGCCGTCTAGTCTGTGACATGTCATCTCCTGGGGGGAGGTCGGGGGTAGTTGACACCCCGCATCCTCCCTCAGGAGATCACCCAGACCCGGCCACCCCCTCCAGCCCGTCGCAGTAGGGACAACGTCTCAGGTTGTCACAGCTAGCCATTGTGTACCGCTTGCAGGTGGGTCTCAACGACGGCAGGGAGCCGCCGAAGGGAGATCGCGGCGAAGCTGAGGCCATCTACTTCGCGGAGAAGCACAGCGGGCCGCTCATTCCGTCCGCCTCACCGCGGTGCAAGGGGTCCCGACTGCTTCGACCGCTGACGCGTCCTGAATTCCCATCCCCTGGCACCGGTCAACCTGCGCGCCAAGAGGCCTCGGGGCTACCCAGGCGGCGTTGGGGCGAACAGGGTCGGCTGTTCGGGAGGGCGCACTGAGGCCAGTGGCGATTCGTTTAGAGGTCCTTGTTCGCCGTCGAGGAGCGACTCGATGTCTTGGAGGCTGGACACGGGCACAGCGCCTCGCTGCTGCAGGGGCTCGTTGCCAGGTCCTTCCCCGTCGCCTCGCCACACTGCGACCGACCCGTAGTTGTGCTTGAGAGCTTCGGTGGCACCGGACCAGGTGCCGCCGGTGCCGTCGTCGCTGGCGATCACCACTGTGAGCGCGGCCTGTGCGTAGATGAGCTTGTTGCGACCCATGGCGTTGCCCGCGCTGAATGGGGCGTCGGGGCTGTAGGGGGTGCACATCACGGTGCTGCCCTCGTACACAGCCCTGCGCACATCGGGTCGCTTGAGCTTGCGCGACAGCGACTCCGCCAGGATCCCGACGACGGCTCCACCAGCCTCGAAGGCCGCGTCCATGGCGAGCTGGTCGACACCCCGTGCGCCTCCCGACACCAGCGGCAGGCCCCGGCCGGCCGCGAGCCGGGCGACATGTTTGGCCACCTCACCGCCAGCTTCGGACACGTCCCGGCTTCCGACCACCCCCAGTCCGGGCGTGTCGAGCAGGTCGAGGGAGCCGGCACCGTGCACCACCGGGGGCGCCTTGGCCTTCAGCCGGGCCAGCCACTCCCGAGGGTAGGTCACGTCGTAGACGGTCAGCGTTCTGATGCCCGACTGCTCGAGCCGCTCGAGCTCGAAGGCAAACGACATCGCCCGATGGGTGAGCCGCTCAACGCGGCCGGCGAGACTCTCCGGCACGCCGCAGTCGCGAACGAGTTGATCCTCGCTCTTGCCGACAAGCACGCTCGGTCCTTCGCCGGAATCTTCGCTCTCGCCGCCGGCCGTCTCGGTGACCCCATCCGGCCCGAGCGTCCAAGGCGTTCCGACACCGAGACGCTTGAGCAGGCTCCAGAACTCAGACGCCTTGAGCGGTCGCACCCCCACCGAGCCGAGACGACTGACCAGCAGCAGCGTCGCCAGCGAGTCGTCGTTCGCCACGCGTGCGGCGGGCACCGCAGCGTCCCATTCGATCTCGATGCGGTCAATGTCCGCCGCGATCGCCCGCGTGTCGTCAGTCACTTGACCGACCTCCCGGCTGTGTCCGCCAGAGCGAATGGGAACACTGAACCCGAACCCGCTTCCCGCAGGCGCGACCCGACGACGGTCAGAGTCCAGCGTGAGTCGACCATGTCGTCTATCAGAATCACTGGACCTGACGGTACTTGGTCGCTGATCTCGAATGCGTCAAATACGTTGCGGTACTGCTGCTGGCTGTTCTGCATCGTCTTCTGGGGCTCCGTCTCGCGGACTTTGACGACCGCATCCTTGCAGGCCAGCCCGAGCGACCGCGCCAGCCGCTCCGCGAAGTCCGGGACCAGCTCGGGGCGGCGCAGCGAGGGCACGAACGCCAACCACTCGGGCGCAGGATCGGGTCGCCAGCGGTCGCGGATCAGGTCCCGCGCCGCGGCGACGAGCCGGCCATCGAACCTGCCGTCGTTCTGCTTGCCGGTGCGCACGAGCCTGCCCCAGCCGCCGTCGCCCCACCGGGTGAGCGCACGCCCGTCCTCAAGCCGGTGTTCGACTGCGATCCGTTTGCCGTCCGGGAGCTGCTTGCGAGGCTCGATGCGACGCTCGGACTTGCGCAGGAAGTCGATGGCCCGTTGCACGGTGCCCGGGTCGAAGCTCCGGTCCAGGCTGACCCCGGTGCAGTTGTCGCAGATGCCGCACGGCTCGGGGTCGTGGTCGTCGAGGTAGCCGCGCAGCAGCCGCATCCGGCACTGGTCGGTGCTGATGAAGTCGAGCATCTGCTGCTGCTCCGTCCTGCGCAGAGCCGTGACCGAGCGGACCCGTTCGTGGTCGAACGTCCACGGTGCCAGCGTCCTCAGCCACCGGCTCCCGTCCCGCTCCACCGCGCCCTCCACTTCCAGGATCTTCAGCAGGCCATCCAACTGGCCCGGCCGCACATTGACCTCATCAAGCAATGCACGCTTCATCATGGGCGCAGCCCGGCGCTCCAGCACGCTCACGACCCGCTCGGCTCGATCAGCCGGAGGGAAGGCCGAGCCGATGAAGTAGTCCTGGATGTCGGCGTCCTCGGTGCCCCGCAGCAGGATCCCCAACGATTCCCTCAGGGCGCGCCCGGCCCGCCCGACCTGCTGGTAGTAGGCAACGGGCGAGCCCGGCGACTGGTAGTGGATCACGAAGGCGAGGTCGGGCTTGTCGAATCCCATGCCCAGCGCGGATGTGGCCACCACGACCTTCACGTCGTTGGACAGCAGTCGTTGTTCGACGGCGCGGCGGTGCTCGTCGTCGCTCTCGCCGCTGTACGCCTCCGCGGCTATGCCCTCGGACTGGAGCCAGCCCGCAACCCGGTCGGTGTCGGCGACGGTCAGGCAGTAGACGATGCCAGTGCCGGGCAGTTCCGCGATCACGGCGGCGAGCCACACCAGTCGCTCGGCCTGCGACGGTTTGTCGAGCGCGTGGAGCCGAAGGCCGCTGCGAGCCAGCGTCCCGCGCACGGGTGCGAAGTCCGCTCCGAGCTGGGCGGTCACATCGGCCACCACCCGGTCGTTGGCGGTGGCCGTGCAGCACAGCACCGGCACCCCGGCGGGAAGCAGGTCCAGCACCCGGACCAGGCGCCGGTAGTCGGGACGGAAGTCGTGGCCCCAGTCGGAGATGCAGTGGGCCTCGTCGATGACGAGCAAGCCGCTGCGCCGGCCGATCACAGGCAGCACTTCGTTGCGGAACTGCTGGTTCGCCAGCCGCTCCGGCGAGATCAGCAGCACGTCCACCTCGTCGGCCTCGAGCTGCTCTTCGACCTCGCCCCACTCCTCACGGTTGGAGCTGTTGATGGTGAAGGCACGGACGCCGAGCCGCTCGGCCGCCTCGATCTGGTTGCGCATGAGGGCCAGCAGCGGAGACACCAGCAGCGTGGGACCGAGCTCCCGGTCTCGCAGCAGCCGGGTAGCGATGAAGTACACCGCGCTCTTCCCCCAGCCGGTCCGCTGCACCAGCAGAACCCGGCCGCGCTCGCCCGCCAACGCCAGGATCGCCTCAAGCTGATCTGGCCGGAACGAGCACGCTGGGTCACCAGTCAGCATCCGCAGCAGGGCCAGCGCCTCCTCCGCTAGGTCGGGTCGGGAACTCATCGAGCCCGGACTGTACGCACCCTCACCGGCAGCATCGAAGCCGGGTTCGCGGAGGCGGGTCGGGAACTCATCGAGCCCGGACTGTACGCACCCCCTGTGACAACGGTGGCGCGGCACCCCGGCCCCGGACCACCATCCCTCTCGCCCATCCAACATGTGTTCGACACTGCGGCGACATGCGGTTCCCCGATCAGCGCGATCTCCTCGCGGCGCTTCTCGTGGAACCGGCGGCGCAGCGACCCGTGGCACGGCGTCGGGATCGTGGGCCTCACATGAATGTCGTTGCGCGCTGATCGGACGGACACTATGATGTCGCCGCGCTGGATCAGAGTCTCTGAAATATCGAGGCCGTCCAGCCGAGGTCGGATCAGAAGGAGTCAGAGTGCTAAGCGATGAAGGCGGTGTCGCCTCCGGCCATGCTGAGCATGGGTTGGATTGCCGCGGCATGGGCCGCCCAGGGTGTCGGTCATTCCATGAATTCGAACGTGCGCCGGTAGGCGCTCGGTTGCGATTCGCATGGTCGCAGACACAGGCTTCCCGCGCGACGCGGTCCCTCCTACCCGCGTTGCCTCTGATGCGGCGAATCGTCGGGGCGTCTCCGCGATGAGCAAGCAGCGCCGCCAGGTGGCCCTGCTGCCGAGGTCGGTGGGCGCCTTAGCTCTGGGCTTGGCTCTGGCTTTCCTGTGCCTGGACGATTCGGCGCAGGCGGTCAGCAGCAAGCCCGCTCATTCCATCGGCGACCCATCCGGCGAGATGGACGCCGGCAACCTCGATTCCAGCTATGGCCGACCCCGCATCCAGATGATGGGGTCCGACGTCGCCGTGTTTGTGTCCACCGCCATCGTGACGGCGAGGCAGTCGCCGGTGGCGTCGGTGGTCGTGTCGGAAACCACTTTGACGGTGGACGAGGGCGAGACAGCCGTCTACACGGTGAAGCTGAACGCGCCGCCCACCGGCGACGTGGTGCTGTCGCTCACGATCAGCGGCAGTTCCGACGTGTCAGTGTCCGCGGGGGAGCTGACCTTCACAACAGACAACTGGGACACCGCGCAGACAGTGCGCGTGGCCGCCGTGCACGACGCCGACGCCGCGGGCGACGCGGCGACGGTGGCCCATGCGGTGGTCCCGGGGCGCAGCGCCGACGAATACGACGATGCTGCGGCCGTGTCGGTGTCGGTGGACGTGGACGACGACGAGACGGCGTCGGTGGTCGTGTCGGCGGCCTCGGTGGCGGTGAACGAGGGCGAGACAGCCGTCTACACCGTGAAGCTGAACGCGCCGCCCACCGGCGACGTGGTGCTGTCGCTCACGATCAGCGGCAGTTCTGATGTGAACCTCACTCCCAAGGAGATGACCTTCGCGCCCGACAACTGGGACACCCCAAAGACGGTTCGGATGTGGGCCCGGCATGACAGCGACAGGATGGACGACGCGGCGGCAGTGACCCATGAGGTGGTCGCCGGGCGCAGCGCCGACGAATACGACGATGCTGCGGCCGTGTCGGTGTCGGTGGAGGTGGACGACGACGACGACGACCCGTCGGTGAGCGTGTCGGCGGCGTCGCTGGCGGTGGCCGAGGGCGCGACAGCCGTCTACACGGTGGTGCTCGACGCGCCGCCCACCTCCGACGTGGTGATCTCGGTGTCCAGCAACAACGACGACGTGACCGTGACGCCGGCCGCGCTGACGTTCGCCACCAGCGACTGGGACACCGCGCAGACCGTGCGCGTGGCCGCCGCGCACGACGCCGACGCCGCCAACGACGCCGCGTCGATTGCGCACATGGTGGCGGCCGCCGGCAGCGCCGACGAGTACGACGCGGTGACCATCGGCTCGGTGGCGGTGACCGTCACCGACGACGACGCGTCGGTGGTCGTGTCGGAAACCACTTTGACGGTGGACGAGGGCGAGACAGCCGTCTACACGGTGAAGCTGAACGCGCCGCCCACCTCCGACGTGGTGCTGTCGCTCACGATCAGCGGCAGTTCCGACGTGTCAGTGTCCGCGGGGGAGCTGACCTTCACAACAGACAACTGGGACACCGCGCAGACAGTGCGCGTGGCGGCCGTGCACGACGCCGACGCCGCGGGCGACGCGGCGACGGTGGCCCATGCGGTGGTCCCGGGGCGCAGCGCCGACGAATACGACGATGCTGCGGCCGTGTCGGTGTCGGTGGACGTGGACGACGACGAGACGGCGTCGGTGGTCGTGTCGGCGGCCTCGGTGGCGGTGAACGAGGGCGAGACAGCCGTCTACACCGTGAAGCTGAACGCGCCGCCCACCGGCGACGTGGTGCTGTCGCTCACGATCAGCGGCAGTTCTGATGTGAACCTCACTCCCAAGGAGATGACCTTCGCGCCCGACAACTGGGACACCCCAAAGACGGTTCGGATGTGGGCCCGGCATGACAGCGACAGGGAGGACGACGCGGCGGCAGTGACCCATGAGGTGATCCCGGGGCGCAGCGCCGACGAATACGACGATGCTGCGGCCGTGTCGGTGTCGGTGGAGGTGGACGACGACGACGACGACCCGTCGGTGAGCGTGTCGGCGGCGTCGCTGGCGGTGGCCGAGGGCGCGACAGCCGTCTACACGGTGGTGCTCGACGCGCCGCCCACCTCCGACGTGGTGATCTCGGTGTCCAGCAACAACGACGACGTGACCGTGACGCCGGCCGCGCTGACGTTCACCACCAGCGACTGGGACACCGCGCAGACCGTGCGCGTGGCCGCCGCGCACGACGCCGACGCCGCCAACGACGCCGCGTCGATTGCGCACATGGTGGCGGCCGCCGGCAGCGCCGACGAGTACGACGCGGTGACCATCGGCTCGGTGGCGGTGACCGTCACCGACGACGACGCGTCGGTGGTCGTGTCGGAAACCACTTTGACGGTGGACGAGGGCGAGACAGCCGTCTACACGGTGAAGCTGAACGCGCCGCCCACCTCCGACGTGGTGCTGTCGCTCACGATCAGCGGCAGTTCCGACGTGTCAGTGTCCGCGGGGGAGCTGACCTTCACAACAGACAACTGGGACACCGCGCAGACAGTGCGCGTGGCGGCCGTGCACGACGCCGACGCCGCGGGCGACGCGGCGACGGTGGCCCATGCGGTGGTCCCGGGGCGCAGCGCCGACGAATACGACGATGCTGCGGCCGTGTCGGTGTCGGTGGACGTGGACGACGACGAGACGGCGTCGGTGGTCGTGTCGGCGGCCTCGGTGGCGGTGAACGAGGGCGAGACAGCCGTCTACACCGTGAAGCTGAACGCGCCGCCCACCGGCGACGTGGTGCTGTCGCTCACGATCAGCGGCAGTTCTGATGTGAACCTCACTCCCAAGGAGATGACCTTCGCGCCCGACAACTGGGACACCCCAAAGACGGTTCGGATGTGGGCCCGGCATGACAGCGACAGGGAGGACGACGCGGCGGCAGTGACCCATGAGGTGATCCCGGGGCGCAGCGCCGACGAATACGACGATGCTGCGGCCGTGTCGGTGTCGGTGGAGGTGGACGACGACGACGACGACCCGTCGGTGAGCGTGTCGGCGGCGTCGCTGGCGGTGGCCGAGGGCGCGACAGCCGTCTACACGGTGGTGCTCGACGCGCCGCCCACCTCCGACGTGGTGATCTCGGTGTCCAGCAACAACGACGACGTGACCGTGACGCCGGCCGCGCTGACGTTCACCACCAGCGACTGGGACACCGCGCAGACCGTGCGCGTGGCCGCCGCGCACGACGCCGACGCCGCCAACGACGCCGCGTCGATTGCGCACATGGTGGCGGCCGCCGGCAGCGCCGACGAGTACGACGCGGTGACCATCGGCTCGGTGGCGGTGACCGTCACCGACGACGACGCGTCGGTGGTCGTGTCGGAAACCACTTTGACGGTGGACGAGGGCGAGACAGCCGTCTACACGGTGAAGCTGAACGCGCCGCCCACCTCCGACGTGGTGCTGTCGCTCACGATCAGCGGCAGTTCCGACGTGTCAGTGTCCGCGGGGGAGCTGACCTTCACAACAGACAACTGGGACACCGCGCAGACAGTGCGCGTGGCGGCCGTGCACGACGCCGACGCCGCGGGCGACGCGGCGACGGTGGCCCATGCGGTGGTCCCGGGGCGCAGCGCCGACGAATACGACGATGCTGCGGCCGTGTCGGTGTCGGTGGACGTGGACGACGACGAGACGGCGTCGGTGGTCGTGTCGGCGGCCTCGGTGGCGGTGAACGAGGGCGAGACAGCCGTCTACACCGTGAAGCTGAACGCGCCGCCCACCGGCGACGTGGTGCTGTCGCTCACGATCAGCGGCAGTTCTGATGTGAACCTCACTCCCAAGGAGATGACCTTCGCGCCCGACAACTGGGACACCCCAAAGACGGTTCGGATGTGGGCCCGGCATGACAGCGACAGGGAGGACGACGCGGCGGCAGTGACCCATGAGGTGATCCCGGGGCGCAGCGCCGACGAATACGACGATGCTGCGGCCGTGTCGGTGTCGGTGACCGTCACCGACGACGACACCGCCGCAGTGACGGTGTCGGAAACCACTTTGACGGTGGACGAGGGCGCCAACGGCACCTACACGGTGAAGCTGAACGCGCCGCCCACCTCCGACGTGGTGATCAACACCACCACGACCGGCAGTTCCGACGTGACCCTGACGCCGACCACGCTGACGTTCACCACCAGCGACTGGGACACCGCCCAGACCGTGACCGTGGCCGCCGCCCAAGACACCGACGCCGTAGACGACACCGCGTCGATTGCGCACACGGTGCTGGCCGCCGGCAGCGCCGACGAATACGACACGGTGACCATCGGCTCGGTGGCGGTGACCGTCACCGACGACGACACCGCCGCAGTGACGGTGTCGGAAACCACTTTGACGGTGGACGAGGGCGCCAACGGCACCTACACGGTGAAGCTGAACGCGCCGCCCACCTCCGACGTGGTGATCAACACCACCACGACCGGCAGTTCCGACGTGACCCTGACGCCGACCACGCTGACGTTCACCACCAGCAGCTGGGACACCGCCCAGACCGTGACCGTGGCCGCCGCCCAAGACACCGACGCCGTAGACGACACCGCGTCGATTGCGCACACGGTGCTGGCCGCCGGCAGCGCCGACGAATACGACACGGTGACCATCGGCTCGGTGGCGGTGACCGTCACCGACGACGACACCGCCGCAGTGACGGTGTCGGAAACCACTTTGACGGTGGACGAGGGCGCCAACGGCACCTACACGGTGAAGCTGAACGCGCCGCCCACCTCCGACGTGGTAATCAACACCACCACGACCGGCAGTTCCGACGTGACCCTGACGCCGACCACGCTGACGTTCACCACCAGCGACTGGGACACCGCCCAGACCGTGACCGTGACGGCCGCCCAAGACACCGACGCCGCCAACGACGCCGCGTCGATTGCGCACACGGTGGCGGCCGCCGGCAGCGCCGACGAATACGACACGGTGACCATCGGCTCGGTGGCGGTGACCGTCACCGACGACGACGCGTCGGTGGTCGTGTCGGAAACCACTTTGACGGTGGACGAGGGCGCCAACGGCACCTACACGGTGAAGCTGAACGCGCCGCCCACCTCCGACGTGGTAATCAACGCCACCACGACCGGCAGTTCCGACGTGACCCTGACGCCGACCACGCTGACGTTCACCACCAGCGACTGGGACACCGCCCAGACCGTGACCGTGACGGCCGCCCAAGACACCGACGCCGCCAACGACGCCGCGTCGATTGCGCACACGGTGGCGGCCGCCGGCAGCGCCGACGAATACGACGCGGTGACCATCGGCTCGGTGGCGGTGACCGTCACCGACGACGACACCGCCGCAGTGACGGTGTCGGAAACCACTTTGACGGTGGACGAGGGCGCCAACGGCACCTACACGGTGAAGCTGAACGCGCCGCCCACCTCCGACGTGGTAATCAACGCCACCACGACCGGCAGTTCCGACGTGACCCTGACGCCGGCCACGCTGACGTTCACCACCAGCGACTGGGACACCGCCCAGACCGTGACCGTGACGGCCGCCCAAGACACCGACGCCGCCAACGACGCCGCGTCGATTGCGCACACGGTGGCGGCCGCCGGCAGCGCCGACGAATACGACGCGGTGACCATCGGCTCGGTGGCGGTGACCGTCACCGACGACGACACCGCCGCAGTGACGGTGTCGGAAACCACTTTGACGGTGGACGAGGGCGCCAACGGCACCTACACGGTGAAGCTGAACGCGCCGCCCACCTCCGACGTGGTGCTGTCGCTCACCGTCAGCGGCAGTTCCGACGTGACCCTGACGCCGGCCACGCTGACGTTCACCACCAGCGACTGGGACACCGCCCAGACCGTGACCGTGACGGCCGCCCAAGACACCGACGCCGCCAACGACGCCGCGTCGATTGCGCACACGGTGGCGGCCGCCGGCAGCGCCGACGAATACGACGCGGTGACCATCGGCTCGGTGGCGGTGACCGTCACCGACGACGACACCGCCGCAGTGACGGTGTCGGAAACCACTTTGACGGTGGACGAGGGCGCCAACGGCACCTACACGGTGAAGCTGAACGCGCCGCCCACCTCCGACGTGGTAATCAACACCACCACGACCGGCAGTTCCGACGTGACCCTGACGCCGGCCACGCTGACGTTCACCACCAGCGACTGGGACACCGCCCAGACCGTGACCGTGACGGCCGCCCAAGACACCGACGCCGCCAACGACGCCGCGTCGATTGCGCACACGGTGGCGGCCGCCGGCAGCGCCGACGAATACGACGCGGTGACCATCGGCTCGGTGGCGGTGACCGTCACCGACGACGACACCGCCGCAGTGACGGTGTCGGAAACCACTTTGACGGTGGACGAGGGCGCCAACGGCACCTACACGGTGAAGCTGAACGCGCCGCCCACCTCCGACGTGGTGCTGTCGCTCACCGTCAGCGGCAGTTCCGACGTGACCCTGACGCCGGCCACGCTGACGTTCACCACCAGCGACTGGGACACCGCCCAGACCGTGACCGTGGCCGCCGCCCAAGACACCGACGCCGCCAACGACACCGCGTCGATTGCGCACACGGTGGCGGCCGCCGGCAGCGCCGACGAATACGACGCGGTGACCATCGGCTCGGTGGCGGTGACCGTCACCGACGACGACACCGCCGCAGTGACGGTGTCGGAAACCACTTTGACGGTGGACGAGGGCGAGACAGCCGTCTACACGGTGAAGCTGAACGCGCCGCCCACCTCCGACGTGGTGCTGTCGCTCACCGTCAGCGGCAGTTCCGACGTGTCAGTGTCCGCGGGGGAGCTGACCTTCACAACAGACAACTGGGACACCGCCCAGACCGTGACCGTGGCCGCCGCCCAAGACACCGACGCCGCCAACGACGCCGCGTCGATTGCGCACATGGTGCTGGCCGCCGGCAGCGCCGACGAGTACGACGCGGTGACCATCGGCTCGGTGGCGGTGACCGTCACCGACGACGACGCGTCGGTGACCGGCCTCCCTCGTGGTGGTGGCGGCTCTAGCGGTCGCGGCTCTGGCGGCGACACCGCGTCGGTGAGGGTGTCGGCCGCCTCGCTGACGGTGGACGAGGGCTCCAGCGGCACCTACACAGTGACACTCTCCGCCCCGCCCACCGGCCACGTCGTGGTCTCGCTCACCGTCAACGGCAGTTCCGACGTGTCAGCGCCCACGGGAGAGATGACCTTCACCACAGACAACTGGAACACCCCACAGACAGTGCGCGTGACGGCCGCGCACGACGACGACACCGCCAACGACACCGCGACACTCACCCACAAAGTGCTCACCGACCGCAGCGCCGACGAATACGACGCGGTGACCATCGGCTCGGTGGCGGTGACCGTCACCGACGACGACACCGCCGCAGTGACGGTGTCGGAAACCACTTTGACGGTGGACGAGGGCGCCAACGGCACCTACACGGTGAAGCTGAACGCGCAGCCCACCTCCGACGTGGTGATCAACGCCACCACGACCGGCAGTTCCGACGTGACCCTCACGCCGGCCACGCTGACGTTCACCACCAGCAACTGGGACACCGCCCAGACCATGCGCGTGGCCGCCGCCCAAGACACCGACGCCGCCAACGACGCCGCGTCGATTGCGCACACGGTGGTGGCCGCCAGCAGCGCCGACGAATACGACGCGGTGACCATCGGCTCGGTGGCGGTGACCGTCACCGACGACGACGCGTCGGGGACCGGCCTCCCTCGTGGTGGTGGCGGCTCTAGCGGTCGCGGCTCTGGCGGTCGCGGCTCTGGCGGCGACACCGCGTCGGTGAGGGTGTCGGCCGCCTCGCTGACGGTGGACGAGGGCTCCAGCGGCACCTACACAGTGACACTCTCCGCCCCGCCCACCGGCCACGTCGTGGTCTCGCTCACCGTCAACGGCAGTTCCGACGTGTCAGCGCCCACGGGAGAGCTGACCTTCACAACAGACAACTGGAACACCCCACAGACAGTGCGCGTGACGGCCGCGCACGACGACGACACCGCCAACGACACCGCGACACTCACCCACAAAGTGCTCACCGACCGCAGCGCCGACGAATACGACGCGGTGGCCATCGGCTCGGTGGCGGTGACCGTCACCGACGACGACACCGCCGCAGTGACGGTGTCGGAAACCACTTTGACGGTGGACGAGGGCGCCAACGGCACCTACACGGTGAAGCTGAACGCGCAGCCCACCTCCGACGTGGTGATCAACGCCACCACGACCGGCAGTTCCGACGTGACCCTCACGCCGGCCACGCTGACGTTCACCACCAGCAACTGGGACACCGCCCAGACCATGCGCGTGGCCGCCGCCCAAGACACCGACGCCGCCAACGACGCCGCGACACTCACCCACAAAGTGCTCACCGCCGGCAGCGCCGACGAATACGACGCGGTGACCATCGGCTCGGTGGCGGTGACCGTCACCGACGACGACACCGCCGCAGTGAGCGTGTCAGAAACCACTTTGACGGTGAACGAGGGCGAGACAGCCGTCTACACGGTGAAGCTGAACGCGCAGCCCACCGGCGACGTGGTGATCAACGCCACCACGACCGGCAGTTCCGACGTGACCCTCACGCCGGCCACGCTGACGTTCACCACCAGCAACTGGGACACCGCCCAGACCGTGACCGTGGCCGCCGCCCAAGACACCGACGCCGCCAACGACGCCGCGACACTCACCCACAAAGTGCTCACCGACCGCAGCGCCGACGAATACGACGCGGTGACCATCGGCTCGGTGGCGGTGACCGTCACCGACGACGACACCGCCGCAGTGAGCGTGTCAGAAACCACTTTGACGGTGAACGAGGGCGAGACAGCCGTCTACACGGTGAAGCTGAACGCGCAGCCCACCGGCGACGTGGTGATCAACGCCACCACGACCGGCAGTTCCGACGTGACCCTCACGCCGGCCACGCTGACGTTCACCACCAGCAACTGGGACACCGCCCAGACCGTGACCGTGGCCGCCGCCCAAGACACCGACGCCGCCAACGACGCCGCGTCGATTGCGCACATGGTGGTGACCGCCGGCAGCGCCGACGAATACGACGCGGTGACCATCGGCTCGGTGGCGGTGACCGTCACCGACGACGACACCGCCGCAGTGAGCGTGTCAGAAACCACTTTGACGGTGGACGAGGGCGCCAACGGCACCTACGACGCGGTGACCATCGGCTCGGTGGCGGTGACCGTCCCCGACGACGACGCGTCGGGGACCGGCCTCCCTCGTGGTGGTGGCGGCTCTGGCGGCGACACCGCGTCGGTGAGGGTGTCGGCCGCCTCGCTGACGGTGGACGAGGGCTCCAGCGGCACCTACACAGTGACACTCTCCGCCCCGCCCACCGGCCACGTCGTGGTCTCGCTCACCGTCAACGGCAGTTCCGACGTGTCAGCGCCCACGGGAGAGCTGACCTTCACCACAGACAACTGGAACACCCCACAGACAGTGCGCGTGACGGCCGCGCACGACGACGACACCGCCAACGACACCGCGACACTCACCCACAAAGTGCTCACCGACCGCAGCGCCGACGAATACGACGCGGTGACCATCGGCTCGGTGGCGGTGACCGTCACCGACGACGACACCGCCGAGATCAGCCGCGTGGCCGACGAGGGTCCAGCGGACGTGGCGGCGGCTGTGGCTCGGACACCCACTTCAACGTCGACGACAGGGCCTATCGAGACTCCGGTCCCGGCGGCCACACCCGAAGCAGCGGTCACGGTGGTTGCACCCACGACCACCGAACCGCTCTCGCCAGGGGTGGTGGAGCACGGCGGCGGTGTCAGCGCATGGGTCTGGGCGCTCTTGTCGGTGCTGCTCATCCTCGTGGCCCTAGTCGCCGCCGTCGTCCTGCTGCGCCGGCTCCACCTGAGACGCCGAGCGGACAGGCCGCGCTTCACGGACCAAGTCAACGAGCGTTGAGCGGGGCCATCGACGCAGGGTTGCGACCACGATCAGAACTGGGGAACTTCAGTGATCGCCGTCAGCCCCGCAGAGGAGCCACCGGCGTGAGCGTCGCGTTCGAGTGCTGTGCTGCCGCAGTGTCCGCCATGAGCCCTCCCTGCGAGCCGTGAGCCTCAACTGGAACCACAGCCTCAAACCGAGGGCTCACACCATCGCGGGCCGACCCAACCCCTCGACCCAGAGACAACGTCTCAGGTTGCCACACGCGGGTTTTGAATCGGGTGTGGCGGACATCAGGAACGGACCCTGGGCGGGAGCGGAGCGCTTCGTGACCCGAGTCCATGGATAGCGTCTACGTCGGCCAACCGCTTCGATGGAAGGCATAGCCGTGGATGATCCGCTGATCTCGGAAGTTCTCGAGCGGCTCGACGCCGACGCGACGAAGACCGACGCGACGGAGACCGGCGAGGCTGAGAACCTGGTGCCGGGGGCGCTGCTGGGCCGATTGGACGATGTGATCGATGGGGTTGTGGCCGAGCGTCCAGTAGCGGCCACAAGGGCGGAGTCGGCACCTGTACGCGCCTACTTGGAGTCAGTGGCCGTCACTGGGTTCCGTGGCATCGGCCCGACCTGCCAGCTCGGTCTTCGGCCCGGGCCGGGGCTGACGCTCGTCGTCGGGCGCAACGGTTCCGGCAAGTCGTCGATAGCGGAGGCGCTGGAGTTCGCGCTGACGGACGACTCGCTCCGCTGGGCTGGCAAGTCAATGGACTGGAAGAACGGCTGGCGCAACCTCCATGCGCAGAACGATCCCGCCATCACTGTGGGATTGCGGGTCGACGGCGAGCGGGAACCGCGAACTGTTCGCGTGAACTGGAGCAGCCGGAAGCTTGAGTCTGCCAAGACTGCGGTGACTGCGCCGGGTCGCGGCCGCCAAAGCCTCGGCTCGCTCGGATGGAGCGATGCGGTCAGGACGTTCCGTCCGTTCCTGCCCTACAAGGAGCTGTCGACGATCTCCGAGGGCCGGCCCATTGATCGATACAACGCTCTGGCGCCGATGCTCGGCATGGAGACCTTGCAAGCACCCATCGAGATCCTGAGACAGGCCCGACTATCGGCGGAGAGGGAACGGACCGAGGCCGTAGAACATGTCACAAGCGTCACGGGCCTGCTACGGGGGTCGCCCGACGAGCGAGCCAGCACCGCGATGGAGGCGCTCTCCGGAGCTTGGGACCTCGACAAGATCGAGGCCCTCGTCACGGGCACTGATCCCGCCCTCGCCGAACGGGAGGGTCTCCTCGCCGCGCTGGAGCAGCTTCCCTCGACTGACCTCGACCATACAGTTAGAACTGTGCGAAGTGTGTCGGCCATCCCTCCGCACTGGCCAACTTGCCGCAGCCGGGCGGCCTCACCAGCCGGAGGCTCGACCGGGGCGCACGATCAACCCACGACCCACCCCATTGCGCCGCGGCGGCGCACCGATCCTCGGCGACCCCACACTCCGACAGGCCCGAGCGAGGAACGGACCCTCTGGCCGCAACCGCTACGTGGCGGGTCCGAGGATGAACTTCGCTCGCTCTGTTCGGAGCATCTCGTAGGGATTGACGGACTTGACTCCGACCCCTATGCACGCATTGGGGATCTTGATCTTCTTTGGTGAAGGGCTGAAGACTTCGTGAGTCACCACGACGTACTGGTGAGCGTGCGCTTGAGCCACGGGGTAGTAGTCGGCCACCTGCAGGAACGTTGCAACGCCCGTTGGCTCGCATCCGGCGCCCGAGGCCCACATGCTCACAGTGGTCAGACTCGGCACCATTGTGGTGCCGGGCGCAAGGAACAATCCCGGCCGCTGTCTGGCCCATGCGGCAAGCTCGTCGTCGCCGGCGAGAAGTTCGTCGCCGACCCGCTCGATGCTGAAGACGTTTCCGGCCGCGTTCTCCTGATCGAGCCAGTCCCAGAATGCCGGGCAGAACTCGAAGCCGTAGTGGAGATTCTTCGCCTGAATGAAGACGTTCGCGTCGAGCAGGTAGGGGGCGTCCCGTGGAGTGGTGGGGTTTGGGGTTGAGCCTCGGTGCTGGTTGCCGGGTGTGAGCTCGGCTGTGGCGATGGTGTCGCGCTCGGGGCTGAGGGTGGCCATGGAGTGCTCTGAGAGGTAGCGGCGCTCGGTGGCTTGCCATTCGTCGTGGAGGCCGGCGAGGATGGCGCCGACGAGGCGGATGGCGGTTGCTTGGTTGGGGAAGATGCCCACGACGCGTGATCGGCGTTTGATGTCTTTGTTGATGCGTTCGAGGGGGTTGGTGGACCAGATCTTCTGCCAGTGCGCCCGAGGGAACGCGGCGAAGGCCGGCGCCTCGGGCTTGGCGTCGGCCATGAGCGCTGCGACTTTGGGGAATCGGGCGCGGAGCTTGGCGGCGACTTCGTCCCAGGCGTCGCGCACGGCGCCGGGGTCGGGCTGAGCGAAGATGGTGCGGAACGCTGCGGCGGCCATGTGCTGGTGGCTGCGGGGCACCAGCGCGAGAAGGTTGCGGATGAAGTGCACCCGGCAGCGCTGGCGCCCGGCGCCCTCGATGGTGCGGTCCGCGGCCGCGGCGAGCCCGGCGTGGGCGTCGGCTGTCACCAGGCGCACGTCTGCGGTGACGCCGGTGGCCGCGACCATCGCCATCGAGGCGACCCGCGAGACGCTGTTGCACACCTTGGGGCAGGACGCGTCCAAATAGACGTAGGGGAACTCGACGCGATCGAGGCGCCGTCCCCGGAACGCCTCCACTGTCTCGTCGAGCCCCGCGCAGATGCGCGACACCTCCGACTTCGATATCCCCGACTCCGCGGCCGGTGCCCGTTGCGCTCATTCACACGAGCGTCGCTGCGCTCACAGCGCCCGGCCCCCACCGCCTCGGCGGCGTCGGCCTCGATCAGCTCCCGGAGCACAAAGCGCACCGCGCCGCGCACCAGCTCCGCGCCGCCACCGGCGCGAAACGTCTCCCACATCTGCGCCGTGTCAGTATCAGAAAGGGTCACGGGTGGGCGGACGGGCCGCGGCGGCAACGGTGCGCGAGCGGCTCAAGGTCTCGGACCGCCAGGCCACTGCGGACACCGAGTTGGCCGCGTCTTTGGCTGGTGAGTTCCCCTCGACCCTGGGTGCCCTGTGTGTCGGTGAGATCACGTCGGGCCATGCCCGGGTGATCGCCCGAGTCGGCTCGGACCCAGACCACGCCGACGAGCCCGCTCTGTTGGAGATGGCCCGAGGCGTGCCTGTTGACCTGTTCGCGCGCATGACCCGCCACTACGGGCCCCAAACGGACTCCTGCGCCGAGCACAACCGACAGCACCAGAACCGTTGGGCGTCGCTGGTGCAGGACCCCGACGGATCCTGGCGGCTGTCGGCCTACTACGACTACGACATTGGTAAGCGCATCAGCTCAGCGCTCAACCAGATGGTGCGCTCCTTCAGAAACGGCGAGGGACCCCACAGGCAGGCGACTCCCCAGCAGCGCCGCGCTGACGCGCTGGCAAACCTGATCACCGGCGAGGGCCCCCACAGCCGGCCCGATGTCACCTTGTTGGTGATCGCCGACTACGACACCGTCTCCAAGGAACTGCGAAACCTGCGCTATGACGACGGCCTGCCCGTCCCTGCGGACCGCATCGCCAGGCTCGCCGCCGACGCCAAGATCCTGCCCGCCATCTTCAACACCGCCGGCGACCCGCCGTGGCTGGGCCGGGCACAACGCCACGCCGGCGCCGGCCAGCGGATTGTGCTCGCCGCCCGCGACGGCGGCGGCGTCAACTGCGCCTCACCCGTCGAGCGAAGCGAGCCCCACCACATCGAATGGTTCAGCCGGGGCGGCCCCACCGACATCGACAACCTCGCCCTGCTGTGCGAACGGTGCCACCACCTCATCCACGACGACAGATGGAAACTCCACAAGCACAACGGCCGACACGCACTCCGGCCCCCGGCACAGCCGCCGCCCCGCCAACGAGCGCCGGCTCGAGAGACATGCGAGCGCAACTCCATCCTCCGAACCTGATGCCCCCCGGTGGCCGGGGCGGTGGCCGCCTACATCGGCGCGGCCATGCGAGCGCAACTCCATCCTCCGAACCTGATGCCCCTCCCCCGCGGGCTACCCTGACTGGACTCGCGGACGTGGCGGAATCTGGCAGACGCGCTGGGTTTAGGTCCCAGTACCCGCATGGGTGTGGGGGTTCGAATCCCCCCGTCCGCACTATTGGCTGATCCACACCACAAGGGTCAGTTGCTCCACACCAAGACAAGATGCGGGCATTTCGGAGCGACGCGGCGCAGAGATCGTGTGCGCACGCTCAGAAGCCCTGCAGGGATGCCACCGCGGAGTGGGGCGCCCCCCGTCCCAAGCGAGGGGTCGCCGTACGCAAGCTTGGCAGGAGAATCGGCCAGTGGTGGAGCTGACCTGCTGTCAACGAAACCGGGTCAGCTCCATTCGGCCACCTGGCGCTAAGCCGCAGAACACCATTCGCAGTCGATTGCCGGCTCACTAGGGAATCCTACCTAGCAGCCGGGTCCAAGCTGGAGCGGCGTCGAGCTGTGGAACAACTGACGTCGGAGGGCTACCGTCATCCGCTTTCATCGCTGCGAATCCCGGCCCGTGTCTCAGGGGGCCTATATGGTCGCGGTGCCGTTCTGCGTCTGAGGAAGGAGGTGACGCGGGTGGCCTTGACTGAGGCGAAGGGCGGAGTGGACGAGCTGCTGCGCTTAGCCGATGCCTTGAATGTGGAGTTGGAGTCGCGCAACGGCAGGGCCGAGCGGTCGGGGCGAGGCCAGTTCGCGACGCCTTCGCAGGCGGCTCGGACGATGGCCTCGCTCGTCGAGCCCGGAGGCGGTGTGCTGAGGGTCGTCGATCCGGGTGCTGGCGCTGGCGCGTTGATGCTCGCCCTAGTGGCGGCAGCCGTCGAGCGCGGCGGCTTGGAGCGATTGTCAGTGGACCTGGTAGAGACTGACCGGCAGGCGCTTCGGTTGCTGGAGACTGCTGTGCAGGCCGCGCACCTCGTTGCCGAGACCCATGGGCTGAGGCTTGCAACCCAGATCGTCGACGGCGATTTCTGCGACGCTTCCAGTTGGGCTGACGGCAGCAGCTTCGATGCGGCCATCCTGAATCCTCCGTACATGAAGCTTGCTGCGTCCGATCCTTGCCGACGCATGGTCCGCCGACGCCACGGCGTTGATTGCCCGAACCTCTACGCAGCATTTCTTGCCGTCGCGGTGGCGCTGCTGCGCGACGGAGGGCGGCTGGTGGCCATTACACCGAGATCGTTCGCCAACGGCCTGTACTTCACGAATTTTCGTCGTCATCTCACCGATACGGCCTCGTTCCGTCGGGTGATCCTCTTCGACCGCCGCGACCGGGTCTTCCAGTCTTCTTCGGTGCTGCAGGAGACCGTGGTCTTCTCGATGCTCAAGTCTGCTCCCGGGGCCGGCGACCTCGTCAGAGTCGAGACCTGGTCCGATCATCTGTCCGGCCAGCTCGAGGTGCATGACGTTCCCCACGACCACGTTGTGATGCCGCATGATCCTCACCGATTCATCAACTTCCCCGGCCGTCCCGACGTGATGCGAGTCGCGGAGCGAGTCACGGCCCTCCCAGCTGACCTCCAGTCGCTGGGTTTGACCGTCTCGACGGGGCCGGTCGTCGACTTCCGATGCCGACAATTCCTGACTGCGCCACACGCAGAGGGTTCGGTGCCGCTGATCTATCCGGCCAATGTCAAGCCAGCCGGGGTGGAGTGGCCTCTGGAGATGCGCAAGCCGCAGGGCTTCACGGTCGCGCCCCAGACCCTACGATGGCTGTTTCCGAACGGCCACTACGTGCTCATCAAGCGCTTCACCGCCAAAGAGGAGAAGCGCCGCGTTGTGGCTTGCGTGTACGACCCTGTCGACGGGCACGACTTCGTGGCTTTCGAGAATCATGTGAACGTCATTCATCGCGACCATGCACCGCTCCACAGGTCTGAAGCGGTGGGCCTCGCGGACTTTCTCAATAGCGACCTGGTCGACACCTACTTCCGCATGTTCAGCGGCAGCACCCAGGTCAACGCCACCGACTTGCGTCGTCTCCGGTTCCCGGAGGTATGCCAATCGCACCGTTCGACCTTGTTCGCCTCGAAGGATTCTCGCACCACGGATCATCGAAGCCGCGAAGGCGAGCCGCTGCCATGAGCAATTCAGCGTCGGTGCGTGAGTGCCAGTGGCTGCTTCGGAACATAGGCTTTGACCGCGAGCGATACGACGAGCGTTCGGCCCTAGTGCTCTTGGCGCTCCTTGGCCTCAAGCCCCGCGACCCATGGACCGAGTCCGAGGCCAAGTTGCTGCGAACGGTCGACATCATGGGATGGATCCGTGACCATTGGGAAGTGGATTACAAGGCGAACACTCGGGAAACCATCAGGCGACAGACTCTCCACCAGTTCATACAAGCTCACCTAGTGATCGAGAACCCTGACCAGCCGACTCGGCCTATCAACTCGCCGAAGTGGTGCTATCAGGTGACCTCGGAGGCGCTAGTCCTCATCCGGTCTCATCGGACTCCAGGATTCAGGCACAACCTGCGCGACTACCTCGCCGAGCGTCCCGGCCTCCAAGCGACCTACAGACAGGAACGAGACTTGCTGAAGATCCCCGTAACGCTGCCTCATGGCGCCGAAATCGCCCTGACAGCGGGAGGGCAGAACACGCTTCTCAAGGCCATGGTCGAGGAGTTCTGCCCGAGATTCACACCGGCGGGATCGGTGCTGTACATCGGCGATGCCGGTGACAAGTGGCTCGCATTTGAGAAGGAAGTCCTAGAATCGCTAGGCGTCTCCGTAGATGACCACGGCAAGATGCCAGATCTAGTTGTCCATATGGAGGACAGGAACTGGATCGTCCTGTTGGAAGCTGCCTCGACCCACGGACCGGTTGACAGCAAGCGTCACATTGAACTCAAGGAGATCTTCAGTGCTTGCACAGCAGGGCTGATCTTCGTGTCCTGTTTCCCGGACCAAGCGACTATGAAGACGTACCTGACAGACATATCGTGGGGAACCGAGGTGTGGACACCTGATCATCCCACTCATCTGGTGCATTTCGATGGCGAGCGGTTCTTGGGCCCCTACGGCGACTGAAATCGTCGCTCACCGCTTCTAGCCCCACGTTTCGCCCCCGGCTGTGTCGAAGCGTTGCGGATCGCCGGCTGCGGCAGCAGGGGTTTGGCCCTTGACCAGCGATTCTGAGGGCATCCCCGTGTTGACGCCGTGGGGTCTGGCCCCTGATGGTACTGCGATGACCCACAACGGCAGTGTCACTCAGGACACTTCGCCCTTTCCGGGGCGTTGGGTTCGCATTCTTACATGAGCATTGGCTGGCGGGATCCTCGGGCGCCGCAGTCGGGCGCACACCGCTGGTTGGAGGGGGTCTGCGCGGCTGGTGCGGGATGTCGATCTGGTCTGTCGTAGGGGGCGTGGTCACAGGACTTCAAGCCGCCTGCCCAACTGATTGAAGGTGGCAAGCTTGCGTAAGCCGAGCATCCGGAATGCGTCCGAATAGAGAGTCTGGCCTTCGAGCGTGCTGGCGATGACCGAACGGGCGAAGAGCCTGCTGACCCGCGCGGGCTGAGTGTTGTAGAAGTTGCCTCCATCGCCGCCGGTTCCTATCAGGGCCATGACGCGTCCTAGCTCACTGCCGTATGCCAGCCTGTATTCGTTCCACGCGAGAAGGCCCGCCTCGTGGATCCGGCGGAGCACTACGAGCGTGCTCGACCGGTATCGGCGCGCCAGTCGCTCAAGTTCTCGGGTGAGGTCTGCACCAGCGACGAAGTCCGAGCGGAGCGCCTCAAGGGGGACGAGCACCTCCGCGGCAACCAGGTTGCACCAGCGCTCGACCGTGTTCGTAGCCTGAACACCCAAGTCGGCGGAGACGGCCAGGCTGTCGAAGTGATCCGCTGCGGCTTGGGCAGGCAGACACTTCCCGCGGCATGTTGCCCCTTCCACGCCGCAGACGGACGGGTCGGCGCGACCGGCCACCAGATGTCCTCCGACCCGCCGTTCAGCGGCCCACTCCGCCAGATCCCCGTAGCTGAACCGGTCTTGTTCGGCACCACCCATCACTTGCCTCACTTCCCGTCATTCGTCGAGACCGGTTAGAAGCTCCCTGGGCCTTTCGCGACCTTCCCTGACCTCCGAATTCTACGCTAGTAGTCCTGAGTCGGCGTATCGCGCCTGAGGATCGCTCCCGAGTGGATGTCGTATGGCAGAGGCAGGATGGGGTACTGTGAAGCAGCCAGCCTCATGCAGCCCCATCCGGCAATAAGGTATATTTTCAATATATATGATGTGTTAAGGTGCTGGCCGAGGACAGGGGGGGGACGCGGTGGCCAGTCTGGAATCGGTGAGCCTCTTCTCTAACTGCGGGGCCGGCGATGTCGGCTTCGCGCGGGCGGGGTTCCGGTTCAGGGTTCTGGCCGAGATCGACGAGCGCCGCCTTGACGTAGCGCTTCGCAACCACCTTCATGCCTCCGGGATCGTCGGAGACCTCAGGGAGACTTGGCCCGAAGTTGTCGCGTCCTACCGGGAACACTGTGGCTCGACGCAACCCGACCTGCTGTCAGCGTGCCCCCCATGCCAGGGAATGAGCTCGGCGAGGGGCAGCCGAGGCCACGAGAACGACGCCGACGCCGGGAGCCGTGACGCTCGGAATCTCCTGGTGGAGGTGATCGCCGATGTCGCCAAGAAGGTAGAGCCACGGATCGTGGTGGTTGAGAACGTGCCGGCGTTCCTGTCTCGCCTGGTCATTGATCCCCATACGGGTGAACCGATCTCCGCAGCTGCGCTACTGATTCGCCTCCTTGGAGACCATTACCGCGCGTTTCCGTTCGTGACGGACCTGGCCGACTACGGGGTCCCGCAGCGTCGAGTCCGTGCGTTCCTCACTTTCATCAGACACGACGAGCCCTGCCTTGAGTTCCTAGAACGAGCAGCCCTTGCCCCCTTCCCCTGTGCCTCCGCCTACGTCGGATCCTCCGAACCGAGGACGCTCGGCGAGGCCCTGACGGCATTGGGCGCTAAGACACTCGACGCAAGGCTCCCAGCAGACGCGCGGGATGACTCCAACCCCATGCACGCCGTGCCCGTGTGGGGCGACACTCGCCAGTACCGGATGGTTGCCGCGATTCCGCCAGGCTCCGGTGGCCGGGCATGGCAGACCTCGCAGTGCGAGCAATGCGGAGAGGTCGATGTCGGACCCGAGGACGCTGTATGTCCCGTCTGTTCGGCACCGCTGTTGCGTCCGGTCGTCCAGGAGAAAGACGGCTCATACAGGCTCGTTAAGGGCTTCAGGAACTCAAGCTACTCCCGCATGTCGCCCGACGATCCCGCAGCCACGATCACCACCGCGAGTGGTCACGTCGGCTCCGACCTGACCATACATCCCTTCGAGAACCGGCTCCTGAGCCCGTTCGAGTGCGCATACCTCCAGACACTCCCAGATCACTTCAACTGGGGGGAGGCTCTAGAACGATGGGGACCAACCTTCGTACGCACCATCATCGGAGAGGCAGTTCCGCCGAGGTTCACGGAACTCCATGGCAGAGCCTTGATGCGCCTGCTGGATGGCCAGACTGAGGGACTTGCTCAACAGAACGACGAAGGGGTACAAAAAGCTGATCGGCGGCTTAGCCGCCTGCGGCGCAAGACACTGGAACCGATCGCGTGACGGATACCGTCCAAGACGACGATCTATACCTACGGTTCCTTGGGGCACTTATCGAAGAGCTGGGTGCGAAAATGTACCCTAGCGTGACTGCCTCTGTGGCGGAGTTGATTTCTAACGCATGGGATGCGGACGCCAAGAATGTATGGATTGCCATGCCTCTTGGCCGGCGTGTCAAGAGTGAGATTGACGAGATCATTGTCCTCGACGATGGGGTCGGAATGTCAGTCCAACAGTCCCGCTGATGTTCCGACAGTGAGAGGATTGATGAATTCCACTGGATATACTCACTCGGCGCAGATGCAGCGACGTGTACGTGAGAATGTTCTTGGTGCTAAGTATCAATTCAAGTCATGGGAGTCCGTGCTCAAGGACACTAAACGTCTGCATCAAGGATGGCTTGAGCTATCATCCCGTCGTGGGCAGATGGCCGAGGCAGACACCTAGATCGTCGTGTCACCACGATCATAGTGCTACGAGGCGTACGTCAGCGTGCAAGTAGTCGCTGAAGATCATGCGCACACGATCACCACCAGAGTCTACCGAGCACGAGAATCTTCCTACCTGTACATCTTCCCATCCCGGTCCATAACGGGACTCTTCACCGCCACATACGGAGCGAATGAAGCCTCGGCTCCCGATTTCACCCCAGGCCGATAGACCCGGGCGTGAGGATGAAAAGAACACGTCGCTCATCTCTGCTGATAGCGGCGCAAGATCCAGGTGTACGGTGGCCTTTAGGTCAGCGGCATCCTGCGCGCTATCAAAACGCCACAATCCGCGAGCGATCTTCTCCAGAACTAGATTCACTCGCTCAAACTCGGGGCGCACAATGTAGACGCCGTTATCGAATGTGGCCGCGCGAGCTAATTCCTCACGGAGTCGAGGCCTACGTTCCAGCGTCTTGGAGATCTTGCGACGCTCCAGTGCCCGAGGATCTGTAGTTCCACAAACCACTACTTCGATGAGGCTCGCTACATATCGCTCGGCGTCCGACGAACCCGAGTTGCAGTCGCTGCAGCTTCGTACGGTGATTAGATCGTCAGGATATGTCTTATCGAGGAAGACCCTGGGCGGTACGTGATCAACAGTATCGGGAGATGAACCGCCGCAATGGAAGCATGTGCCGCCGAGTCGTTCGTCATGAAACAGGGGATATCGCTGTACCATTTGGTTCCTAATCTCGGATACGACGAGATGCTGACCACCGGCTTGAGTCGATTCCTTGAAAATTGACCCTCTGAGAATATTCCATCTTGGTCACAGTCTGGGGGGTTTGCGGTTGGCGGGGGTGGGGGTTGGTAGGTCTTTGGCGGGGATAAGGGGGCCCTTCACGATCTGGTCTAGTAGGGCCGCGGCTTTGGGGGTGACTTCGATGGTGTTCTCGATGATGGACAGCACGAGCAGGAGTTCGTTGGTCTGGGTCCAGCGAGTGGGGCGGATGTCATCGAGGGGGCTGGACTTCCTGCCCTTGCGGGCCTTCATTCGGTAGCCGAGCCAGGAGCGGAGGACTCTGAGGCCGGAGACCTCGAAGTTCCAGGCCTCCTCGCTGACCGGGGCGAAAGCGCCGGTGCCGACCGTCAGGGTCTTGCGCTCGGGGTCGTAGTCGAAGTCGTCGAGCATGCCTTGTACTGGACGGATCTCCTTGGCTTGTCCCTCAGGAAGGCGAGACCGACCCTCGGGGGCGAAGCGCTCACCCCAGGTATGCCACCACAGAAGGTCGCGGCCGAGCGCAGCCGCTTGTTGGAATAGGGTGGGATCGGCGGTAAGCGGGACGTGGATCGGACCTGCGGCCTCAGCCAGCTCCTCGTTGAAACGGTCACTGAATGCGGCCGTCCCTCCTAGGGCGTAGACGTAGGCGAACAGATCGTTGGCGGCCACTTCAACGCGCAGCGACGCGCTAAGTGTGCGCAGTAGGTCGTCCGTGATGTTGGGTTCCCTTCCGTTTGAGTCTCGGAACAGCGGCATTATGTTCTTGGCGCCGTAGGAGCCTCGGAAGTGATCAAGGTCGGGCACGTAGGGCGTGGCGATGATTGCCGGTCCCGCGCCAAGCTTCGTGGAAGTCAGCGTTGTGAGGTAGGTCTGACACGGGCCTCGGGCTCCCCAGAGTGAACGCTTGGGAGCATCAACCACCCGGCTGTCAGCAATGATCCACTGCCGATCGAAGCTCCGGTAGCTATAACGTTCGATTCCCTCCGGCGTGTCCCCGATATCGAGATCGCGAAGAGGCCGAAGGCGTGTGCCATCTCCGAGCAGCTTGATGAGTCTGCTTGTGGCCTTGCGACTCCCGGTTTCGCGGAGGAGATGACCCCGATGGCGGGGGACCTCGCCGAGCAGACGTTGCCATCGGCGGTTCAGCACAGCCTCGGTCTCGGCAATTGGCCACAGACGCTTGACCTGACAGCCGGAGTAGATCCACGGAAATAGGAGCGTGATCTCGGGCCAGTTGAAGTACTCGTTGTCACTGCGGGGCGTGAAACGCTCCAGCGAAGACCCGAAGATTCTGGTTGACACATCATCCAACGTGATGTGCTTCAGCTGATCGAGCTTGTCGGCCCTCGTCCCGCCGATTCGCAGATATCGAATTCCGCAGCTGTCGGTGCTAGTTGTGCCGATTCGTACTCCGATCCCGATGGCAACGGCAGTGCGGATATCGAAGATGTTCTCCTCCGTATGCGCGCCGCGACCCTCGCCGCCCAGATCGACGATCCACAGTTCGTCGAACGCCTCGCGGAGCATGCTTCGCACGCCACCCATCGATACTCCATCGAGGTAAGAGGATGCGGTGATGAATGCGACCACGCCGGGGCCAGGCGGTAGTTCGGTGGCCTGCCAGACAGCCCAGCGCCAGAAGTAGACGTAGTCGTTGTAGACGTTCTTGAGGTGGTGGCCACGGCCTGCGGCCTTCATCGGCTCCCTGACGTCTTCGATCAGCGGGCCAATTCCTGCGGTTCCGTGGCGGACTACGCCTCCCTTCCGCTTGCCAGTGTCGCCAATGGCGCGCTGCTCTCGGTCGTAGGGAGGGTTGCCGATGACGACGGTGAAACGCTCATGCGCCTTCAGTTCGGCCGCCCTCTGGCCCTCCTCAGCGACAGGATCGAGAAGAGTGGCTAGCTGGCCTTGGCGGGCAACGTGCTCCAGCGCGTCGGTCAGGAGGATCTGCATGGCTCCGTCGCCCGCTCCGACATGGTGCAGTTCCAGCGCGACCTTGAGGTGGGCTATGGCGTAGGGCGCGAGCATCAGTTCGAAGGCGTGCATCGAAGGCAGCGGGCGGTCGCGCAGGTGCTCGGGCCATTCGCCGAGAGCACCGGAGTCCAAGAACGACTTGCGAGCCCGGCGCAGCCACTCGACCAGGAATGTGCCGGTGCCGGTGGCCGGATCGATCATCGACACGAAGGGCTTGTCGGGGTCTACGCCCTCAGGCACGTCGAAGTCATTGCGGTCAGCCACCTCCTGCCAGGATGTGGCGTCGGCTATTCCCATCGGCAAGCCGAAACGGGACCGCAGTACCTCGTCGACGGCGCGCACGATTAGCTCCACGGCGGGTTGTGGCGTGTAGAACGCGCCGGCGTCGGCGCGCATCTTGGGGTCGTACTGCTTGAGGAACTCCTCGTAGAAGTGGATGACCGGGTCGCCGCCCTTGGCGGTGGAGCCGATCTGGTCGAGGATGGCCTCGACGTTGGTCTCGCGCAGGTCGGCGACGAGCTGGGGCAGGTCGCTGCCGGGCAGGTCGAGCGACACAGCCTCGTCGTGGACCTGCTCGAACAGCGCCTCCAGGAACGGGTTGGCCACCGGCACCGTCGAGAAGATCGGCGACGACCCGAAGTCCTTCGGGTTGGTCACCCCGCTGCTGAGCATCCCGTACACGAGCGTCTGGGCGCACATGTCGGCGAAGCTGGCCGCGTTGACATCGCTGACCAGTTGGGTACGGATCTGCTCCATCAGCGAGGAGAACGGCCCCGACCCGTTCTCAGCCCCAAGCGCCTCGCGGATCTGGGTGCGCAGGTCGCGGGCGGTTCGGGCCATGCGGTCGGCCAGGCGGGTCGAGTCCCTGATCGTCTGGCCGACCGGCAGCTTGAACGCCTCCCACCAGGCTTTGCGCCACGACTCGACGTTGCTGTCATCAGTCGGCCAGGCCAGGCACGGCAGCAGCTCCTCGTTGAGGCGTTGGAGGTGGCGCGACGGGGCATGCGCCGGCCGCCACGCCAGCGACCGGAACTCCGCCGTCTGCGGATCGCTGCCATGGAAGGCCAGCAGGTGTATCTCTGCGTCGTCGCCGGTTCCGGTGATCACCACGAACAGCAGGTCGTCGAGCGCCCAAGTCGGTCTGTTGGCGGCAGCCGCTGCCCGCTTCTTGGTTACCAGCCCTCGAAGCAGTCGGCGGATCGGCGTGTAGCGCAGCCTCGGCCCGCTGAATTCCAGAAAGAACACGCCCCAGGGCTGGTTCACGGTCAACGGCCGCATCTGCTGCAGCCGCTTGAAGTCCTTGAGCCGTTGCGCGGGTATGCCCAACTCGACAGGGTCCCAGTCGTAGGTGACGGCAGTGAGATCGTCGTCTTCCAGGTCGGGCAGTTCCAGGGGCCAGCCCTGGTCGTCCACCAGGTACTGGAAGACCTGCGCAAACGTGCGGATGCCGCGCATCGTCTCGGCCCGGTCTGCGGGAGTGGCGCGACCCAACGCCGCGCCGGGTTCGCTACCGGGTTGCATCGAGCCGCTGCACCGGCCCGGACCAGGCGAGGATGCGCCGGTCGGCGGTCACAAGTCGGTGCCCCTCCAGCGCGGTGGCAACGATGATGCGGTCGGCCGGGTCGCCGGGAAGGCCCGGCAGAGCGCCGGCGCGAACTCCGATCTCGCCGCTGACCGGAATCTCGGTCAAGCCCTGTCTCAGATTATGTTGGCGCCATGACCCGACGTCTCGGGAAAGCCGGATCCGACCCTTAGCCACCAGCATCGCAATCTCCCAGAACGTGATCGCCGAGACCGCCGCCTCACCGGCGAGCCAGGCGCGATCAACGGCACCCAGGGCCTCTCTGCCCATCTGTCTCGCACCAGCTCGAAGCCAAACCAGCGCATGCGTGTCCAGGAGGATCAATCGAGATCCCACCCTTCGCGAGTCACAGCGTCCCACTCGACGTCTATGGGCTCGACGATGTCACCGACGATCTCGAGAATGCCCTTGTCGATACCAACCAGGGTCTCCGGTATCTCCGAGTACGGCGCCAGGCGCGACACCGGCACCCCGTTCTTGGTGATGACTATCTCCTTGCCGGTCTCGGCCACCTCGTCCATGAGCTTGAGACACCGGGCCTTGAACTCTGACGCCTTGATGGTCATGGCGCCGTCTGATGCCTCGCGGTTGGTGTCGGACATCCTTCCCTCCTTCCGGATCAGTCCTTCAGAATCTGGCGGTTATATGACTATGGTCATGACCATAGTAGCAGCGGTTCTGGACGGCTGCGGATCGATCAGTTCAGCTCCATCCAGCAGCGCAACTTCGGCTCGGGTGCGTCCATGGGGGCGTTGACCCGCTTGAGGTACGTGTCGCGCACATGTCGCAGAACCTTGTCGCGCACCTGCTTGAGGGTGGCGCGCTCAGTGGTGCAGCGCCGGCGGGTGTTGGGCTTGGAGCGAATGCTCCCGACGATGTCACCGGGCGACTCAACGATTGAGTCCTCGCCCATGTCGTAGAGGTACCAGCGGGTGGGGCCTGCCTCCAGCGTGAACGCGCCGCTCTGCGCGTCAAGGGCGGGGAGGGAGTAGCAGAAGAACACGCCGCGGACGCCCTTGGCGAGCTTGCGGCGGCCCGAGAACACCGAGCCGGGCAGGCCGTCTAGGCGCTCGGCCAGGTCGGGGTGGCGCTTGAGCAGGGCCTGGTACTCCAGGTGCATCTCCTCGGCGGCGGTCCTGGTGCCCTCGTAGCTGGCGTTGAACTCGCGCAGCGGGTCGTAGGCGTCGTCGGGGCGCAGCAGCTTTCGGCCCTCGATGCCGAGAGTATGGGAGATCAGCAGCGTCTTGCCCGCGACCTTCTCATACAGCTCAAGGATCCTCTCGAGCTCGTCGGGAGGCAGGAAGTTCCAGAACCGCACAGTGCCGCGCTCTGCCGCCCTCTCGGGGTGGTCGACGGCCAGGCGCTGCTCCACGTCGGGGCTCATGCGACGGTCCACACGGCCGATGCGCTGCATGAGCCGCACCGGGTTCCAGTGAAGGTCGTAGTTGACGAGCCTGGTGGCGTCCTGGAGGTTGAGCCCCTCCGACAGCACGTCGGTGGAGACCAGCACCCGGATCTCGTCGAGGCCGGCGGCCGCGAGCTCCGCTGTGCTGCTGGCGTTGTAGTAGGGCGAGAACCGGCGGATCACCTCGGCACGGTCCAGTTTGGAGCCGCTGTCTATGCGGACGAGGCCGTCGACGCCGGCGGCGCGCAGATGGGACTCCACGTAGCGGGCGGTGTCGGCGAACTCGGTGAACACCAGCACCTTGCGACCAGCCAGGTCCTTGGTGCGCAACAGCCGGACCAGCTTGCGCACCTTGTCGTCCTGCTCCGGCGTCAGCCGGCTGGCGGCGTCGAGGAAGCGGGCGATCTCGTCGAGGTCCTCGAACGTCTTGTCGAGTATGGCCGCCACGTCGTAGTCGCCGCGGGACAGCTCGATGACCGCTTCCAGCAGCTCGGGCGGGATCACGTCCTCGTCTGCGTCGTCCTCGTCCGCTTCGCCGGTGCCGTCGAGGTGGAGGCCGAGCTGGACCTCGGGCCGGAAACCCAGCGCGGCCGCGTGCTGACGCATCCACGCGTCGAAACGGTCCCGCTCAGCGCCAGGCTCGCTGTGGACCTCCACGAAGGCCAGCAGCTTGCGCATCAGCCGGTCCAGCGACTTCTCGAAGGCGTACACCGAGCTCTCGAAGCGCTTGAGGAACATCGTGCGGATCAGGCCCACCACCTGGCGCTGGCGGTTCTCCTCCACGGGATTGACGTCGTCGGGACCGATGTAATAGGCCAGCGGGTAGTAGATGGACAGCGAGAACAGAGGCTGCCGGCGCCGGAATGCCTTGTCGAACATGTCGAGCACTTCCCGATACGACGAGCGGATCGAGTACTCGGCCACCTGGGGCGGCTTGCGCTCGGGGAACGCGGTCGACTCGCCCCGTTGCTGGATCTGGCTGGCCTTGGCATAGGACCGGCTGCGCTGCACGACCAGCGCCTTGAACACCTCGTCCGCGGCGAGCGCCTGTTGGGCTTCGGGGGTCATCCCCTCCGCGAAGGCTGAGCCGACACCGCCGGCCGACGCCGCGTCGCCACGGGCGAGGGCGCTCTGCAGGGCTCGCTCCATCACGTTGAAATGGCCCGAGAGGTTGTTCACGCCGAGGCTGCGGGCGAAGAAGGCCTCGTCGCCCCGGGTGAACAGCTCGGCCATGTGCCGGAAGTCGGCCAGACGGTTGTTGACCGGCGTGGCGGTGAGCAGGAACATCAGCTTGGGCCGGACCGAGCCGTCGAGCATGTCGAACAGGCGCCAGTAGCGCGAGCGCCGGTCCTGCCCGTCGTCGTCGGGTCCGGGCCTGCCGCCGAGGCCGCTTCCACCGTCGGGGGTGTCGTCGCCTCGGCTGCCGCGGTTGCGGAAATGATGGGCCTCATCGACGATCACCGCGTCGGCCAGGTCGGTGATGCGCCGGAACCGCTCCGGGAAGTCGTTGCCTCGGCCGAGGTCGGTGTGGCTGAACACGCTGAGGCTGGAGAAGTCCGCCCCGCCGCCGACGCCGCCGATGTGGGGCAGCCACCGGCGCAGGTGCGGCTCCCACACCCCCTCGCGGGCCGCCTTGGGAGCGAACAGAACCACCCGCTTGTTCTCGTGCAGCACGAGCCGCTCGATCAGCATCAACCCCACGAACGTCTTGCCCAAGCCCACCCCGTCGCACAGGAAGGCCCCGCCGTGCTGGCGGCAGATCTTCATCAGCGACCAGTACGCCTCCTGCTGGTAGCGATCGAGCTGGCCGAACATGCGCGACTGCGACTCGTCCCACTCCCCCGCAGTGAGTTCACGGCCCCGGAAGAACTCGTGCAGCGCCCTGGCGTATACGTCGAACGGTGTGAACTCGGCGGTGTGGCGGGTGATGGCCCGCAGCACGTCGGTGGTGACGTCCTCCGCCGCGGCCCAGTGCGTCTCGAACCAGTCCTGGAGTTGCGCCACCTCGCGGCCGCTCTGCACCTGGATATTCAACTCGACGTTGCGGGTCAGCCCCGGCTTGGTGAAGTTGCTCGATCCCACCAGCGCCTGCGCTCCCACCACGTCGAACTTGGCGTGGGTGATGTACGCCTTGGCGTGGAACTTGCCGCGCCGGTACACCCGGCACTCGATCCGGCCCTCAGCGACGGCCGCCACCACGGCCTCCACACCCTCCAGGAACGGGTTCGGGCCCTTCTCGTGCTCCAGACTGTCATCGAGTCGGCCTACTCGCTGTCGCAGCGCCTCCTTGAAGACCTTGTGGGTTTGCAACGACACCTCGTCGCCCATCAACAGGCGGATCTTCCCAAGCTGCTGCCACTTGCCGTCGAGGGCCAGCAGCGCCCCGATCTCGAAGAACCCGGTGGCGATGTCGAATGATCGGGCCAGGTCGCTCCACTGGCGCAGATACTCGAGCCCCGTCCAGCCCGACACGCTGTTGTCGACGATGAACAGGTCCCCGCCACCCGATTCGCTCACATGACAGACCGTACCCCGCAGCTACGACAGCGCCGCGGGATCACGCGAGAACGAGCTGTCGGGTACTCAGTCGCCTCCGGGACCTCTTGGAGGCTTGCGTGGCAGGTCCGCTCCCGGCGCCTCTGAAGCTGCCGCTGCGGGCATACCGATACCCAGGAAGCCCTCTATTCGGGACAACCGCTGCTTCACCTCGTCCAGACCCGCTCGGTGCTCGCGGTCCGATTCGTCCAGCCTGTCGCGCAACTTGTCCGTGGATCGCTGCTGGTTCCAGATGATGGCGAGCACGGCCAAAGCCACCGTCACCGCTTGGGAGACCGTGTTCGCATCCATGCCCGGATCATAGCAGAGCCATAGTGTTCTGCAACTCAACAGCATGAAAGATACTGATGTGCGTGCAGCCCGCACATCTCCGCCCCCAGCGTCCGGTAGCTCACCGATCCGTCCTCGGGCAGGTGGGCGTCGAACCAGCGCTCGTAGTAGCGCTCGGCGACGCCGGAGCCGAACAGCACGAACGGCTCGCCGTCGCGCACGTTGGCCGTGACCCCACCGACCACGGTGCCCGCGGGCCCCTCGGCCCGCCCCGGCGCGGCCGGCAGGCAGGCCACGGTCAGGTCGCCGATGAGGTTGCCCGCCGGATTGGTCATCGGCGTGAGCGCCATGCGGCCCGGCATCGGGATCCGCCCGGCCAGCAGCCGGTCGAGCCATGCCCTGGCCCCCGGTCCCTCCACCAGGAACTTGGCGAACCCGGTGGTCTCGATCAGGCAGACGCCGGCCCGCACTGCCAGCGTCTCGGCCCGCACCCGGCTCCAAGCGTTGGAGCGCCCGAAGGTGACCTCCTCGATCGGCTCAAGACCCGGAGCCTGGAACCACAGCGCCGACTCCAGGCCGAAGGCGTCACCGAACACGGCATTGGCCTCCACCAGCCGGTCATAGATCGGCGACGTCTGCACGCCGCGCCCCGCGGGCAGGAACTCGTTGGGGAACGTGATCCGAAACCGGCGCGAGCAGTTCTCCCGCACCTTGGTGTTGGTGTAGGCGAGCGTGGCGTGGTCGGGCCAGAACGCTGCCAATTCGCCCCCAGCGAACGCCTCCGCTGGGACACGGTGGAACTCACGGCGGCGTGAGGTCTAGCGTGCCCAAGTTCCGGACGACTCGATGGCCGGCGGGGCGGGATTGGGCCCGCAGCCGTAGCGCTCACCGTCGCCGGGGCCGTCGCCGGGCGGCACGGTCAGCCCGGTGGCGAGCGAGTCGGCGGTGAGGCAGTCGGCCACAATGTTGTGGAAGCGGTGCAGCGGCTCCTCGAAGCGCGGCGACAGCGGCCCGGGCGGTACGCCGCCGAGGGCAAGTCCCCGCTGGCCCCGCTCGCAGATGTCGATGTCCTCGCTGTTGATGTCGATCCAGAACTTGAGGGTCTCGGCCGCGGCGTCGCCGAAGGACTCCACGGGCGTGGACCCCGGCAGCAGCAGTGTGCAGTGCTCTCGGGTCGAACCCGATGACAGGGGCTCGAGCCGGGTCACGAAGGCGTGGCCGGGCAGCACGGCCAGCAGCAGGTTGGGGAACACGGCCACGAACCGGCCGCTCACAGAGTCGGAGCTGTCGAGCCCCGCCGCGGACGGCAGCACCAGCCAGTCGTCGCGCTCGTCGCTCGACACCGGCGTGGTGGTCTGGCCGCAGTACAGGCCCGGCCCCTGGTAGCGGTAGTGGTCGCGCACCCGCGACACCCGAGACAGCTCAGGATGCACCCAGGCCAGGTGGTAGTACTCCTGGAAGTTCTCGGTGATCAGCTTCCAGTTGGCGGCCACGTCGAAGCTGCACCTCTCGTGGACGTACCAGCGGTCGAACCCGTAGCCGGCCGTCCGCGCGGGCAGGTCGCCGAGCCATTCGGCCAGCGGCGGCGTGCGCTCGTCCAGGCAGACGAACACGTCCATGCCCCAGGCCTCCGCCCGCACCGGCAGCAGCGAGAACTGTGCCGCGTCGAAGTCGGGCCGGGGCACCTCGTCGAATAGCGGGGTGGCCACCAGGGAGCCGTCCAAGGCGTATCCCCAGCGGTGGTAGGGACAGCGGATCATCCGCGACACGGCGCAATCCTCGGAGGCCAACTCCGTGCCCCGGTGACGGCACGAGTTGACGAAGCCCCGCAGCACGCCGTCCCGGTCGCGGGTGATCAGCACCGACGTGCCGCCCACGGTGCGCACCAGCAGGCGGCCCGGCTCGGCCACGTCGGCCGCGGAGCCCACCGCCACCCAGGCCCGGCCGAACAGGCGATCCTTCTCCAATTCGAAGAAGTCGTCGCCGGTGTAGGCGATCGGCTGCAGTCCCGTCGCCTGCTCCACCGGCCGCCGTGTGCCCGACCAGAACCCTTCGGCCGTGAAGTCAGCCGGGACGCGGCTCCGGGACACTGTCACGGCGCGAAGTACACCACGGCTGACCGGTTCCCGCAACGCTCCGAGCGCCGCCGACCCGGCCTCCACCTTCTGTGCGCAAGAACGCGCCCCCACACCGCACAAACCGCGCACAGAACCCGCCGCCGACGAACGGGCGGCCGCTGACACGGGCGGCCCCGGCCTAGATGTGACAACCTGAGACGTTGTCCGCCAGCTATCACGCCGATGCACGTGCATAGTTATTGAGTGATTTCAGGCAGTGAAATTACAGGCCAGGAAGGCCGTCGGTCGGCACGAACACCCACTGATCGGTGATTGCCGAAGGTGCCCGACCTTCGTGGCAGCGATCCGTTTGGCCTCTTAAGATCAGCTCGCATGACCGTCATGGGCGATGCCGCGTTGCACCGGCGACGGGCGCTGGTCACAGGCGGGGGCGCGGGCATCGGAGCGAGCATCGCCGAGGCCCTGACCGCAGCCGGGGCCGAGGTGCGCACCGTCGACGCGGACGCTCTCACTGAACCCGACTACATCGCCGACGTCAGCGACGACGTCGCCGTGGCCGAGATGTTCGCGCAGCTGGACGGCGAGCTCGGCGGACTCGACATCCTGGTCAACAACGTGGGCATCGCGGGCGAGACCGGGCCGGTCGAGGCCCTCGACCCCGACTCCTTCGACCGCTGCCTCAAGGTGAACGTGGGCGGGACCTTCCGCGTCACCCGCCACGCAGTGCCCCGCCTGCGGGCTTCAGGTGCCGGATGCGTGGTGAACATCTCGTCCACTGCCGGCCACCTCGCCTACCCGATGCGCTCCGCGTACTCGGCGTCGAAGTGGGCCGTCGAGGGCCTGACCCGCACCTGGGCCGCCGAGCTGGGGCCGGCGGGCATCCGCGTGAACTGCGTGGCGCCGGGAACCGTCGCCGGCGACCGCATGGACGCGGTGATCGCAGCCGAGGCCTCCGCAACCGGCACCACCATTGCCGCCGTGCGCCGCGGCTACGTCGAGCAGGTATCGATGCGGACACTCGTGGAGCCGGCCGATATCGCCGCCATGGTGGTGTTCTTGAGCTCCGACGCGGCCCGTTTCGTCAACGGCCAGGTCGTCGGCGTCGACGGCCACACCGAGACCCTCCGCACCGTCTGAGACCGCAAGCCAGGCTCCGAGCCAGCAGACTAGAGGCCGTGACCGACGTGTCCGAGATGCTTGAGGTGGCGTCGGGCGACCCCGATGCCGTCCGGGACGTCTTTGCGGAGCGCGGCTGGGGCGACGGCCTGCCGATGGTGGCCCCCACTGTCGAGCGGGTCGACACCATGCTGGCGAGATGCGCCGGCGACGCCGGCGACCACGGAGTTCCGGGCCCTTGCCGCCGAGGTGGCCGCGGTCGCCCCCCTTTACCTTGTTGAGCGGCTCTGGCGTGGCAGTGTCGGGGCTGGTTGATCGCCGCGTCGGGTAGCGCTGTAGCCCCCGGTCACTAGAAAGCTGGCGCGGCGGCGTGGTTCTCGGCGGTGACCGGTCGGAGGAGTCGAGCCGGAACTCGCCAAGGCCGCGGCAGACCAACTAGCGGAGACCAGGTTCCGCAGCGGAGTATTGTAATGAGCCGCACCGAACGCCCGCAGTGGGCGCATTCGTAGCATCGGCACATAACATTAGGGCAACTTCCTTCGCGCCAAGATGGAGGCTCCTGCTCCAGAGAGCTGACGCCAATCCTGAAACGTACCCTGCAGCAGCCGATGTCGTTCCTGTCGGTTCTCGGCTCGGAAGATTCATGAGGTCACAGGTCGATTTGGCAGTCCTCACGTCCGGTCGCATACTACTATAGAGAAGGCTCACCCCTTGGCCATAGGCAGGTTCATTCGAAAGAAATACTCTTCTGCAATCACCAAACGTTCCCGGCGCCGCGATATCGACCGATTTGCCGTAGTTGCTGCGATCACTGATGGTCGCATCGGCATCAACACCCTCTTCATCGGCGATGACCAAGGACACCATTGCAACATCAACATCTGACAGTATGCGCTCTTGTCCACGTATTGCTGCAAGCGCGACCTCGGTTCCATGTGAAATAGACGGACCAGCTAGCTGTCGCGATGTCGATCGAAACCGGCCCGGCTGTAGATCTACAGACTCAAGCTCCCGGTCTCTCAAGAGCGGATGTCGGCTGTCGATCTCACTATCAATGATTGTTAGATGAACTCTAATTGGGTCAATTGGTTGTTGTGTCATTGGAAGGTTTGAAGAATCGCTGCAGGAAAGTAGACATCTGCACAACAATATCATGCAGAGACTTCGAGCCACCTTGACTCCAAGTGCTAGCCGAAGACTAGGCCGAAGGCAGAAACGGCAATGTACAAACCTATTGCAATACCCAATGCCACGCAGACTTCAAGCAGTATCTGATGCCGCCGACTTCCCACCAAATATACAGACACTAGTAGGCCCATCGACACGCACTCGTAAAGTATGAGTGCAGGGCTGACCGCTGCAAAGACCAAGGCCATAGGCGAGAGGATCTTCAACCTGATTCGCCTCATCGCATGACGAACTCTTGAGATGAGTGCCAGAGCACGAGCAGACCCAAACATTGTGACTGTTGATTTCCTAAGGTATAGTTGCGTGATGGTGTCGTGCCACAGTACCATTTTGCATGTCACGGAGGCAGCGGTCCAGAACGTCAATAGTAAGCGCATCTAGGTCTGCAAGTACATCAATTGGAGCCTTCGCGGAAACGTGGGGAGCGGGGTGGTTGAGGGTCCCTGAGCAGGGGTCGGGGCCCTGCTGGAATCGGTGATTACGAGATCAACGATCCAGGAGGGCCCCGATGGCTTCCGATGTTATGGCAGTTCGGCTGCACTTGCCGCAGATCCGTGTGCTGGAGGTGCTCACAGACACTGCGGGTGAGCTTGTGGTGGAGGTCGAGTCCACGTTCAGGAGGCTGCGCTGCCCGCAGTGCGGGTTCCGCTGCCACAGGGTGCATGACCGCCGCGACAAGAAGGTCCGCGACCTGGAGGTGTGGTCGCGGCGCAAGATGGTGTGCGACAACTGCGACAGCCGCTTCTTGGAGGACCATCCGGCGTTGGAGGGCGCGCTGGCGGGGCGGCTGGCGCGGCGGCTGGTCGCTGACGCGAAGGTGATGACGTTCAACGCGGTGGCGCGGCGCCGCGGCGTGCACTCGCACGCGGTGCGCGCGGTGGTGGACGTCTGGTCGGCTCTGGTGGCTGAGCGGCGCCGCAGCCGCCGCTGCTCGGTGCTGCTGGTCGATGAGACCTCGATGCGCAAGCGGCACCGCTACGTGACCGTCATCGTCAACGGCGACACCGGGCGGACCCTGGCGATGGTCGAGCACCGCAGTTCCGCTGCGCTGTCAGCGTTCTTGATGCAGCAGGGCCACAGATGGTGCAAGGGCGTCAAGGTGGTGCTCAGCGACGGATCGCGCGCCTACAAGGCGGCCATCGACGCCCACTTGGGCCACGCTCGCCATGTGCTGGACCGGTTCCACGTCATCAGATGGTTCGCGGCCGCTCTCACCCAGGTGCGCCGCGACGTCCAGCGCCGAGAGCCCAAAGGCGTCAAGCCCGCCTTCGACCCCGACGTGTTCAAGGCCCGGTTCGCGCTGCTGCGCAGAGGCGACACCCTCACCGACGCCGACCGCGCCCGCCTCGATGAGCTGTTCGACGCCCACCCCCGCCTCAGAGCCGGCCGCCAGGCCCTCCAGGAGCTCCACGGCCTCTACACCGCCGACGACCATGACGGCGCCCCGGAAGCCCTCGGGCGGTTCTACAGACCTCTACGAGACCGGCGAACTGCCCGAGTACCACAACACCGTCGACACGCTCATCGCATGGTCGGACGAGATCCTCAACCGGCACCACACCGACCGGGCCCCCAACGGCACAATCGAGGAAACTGACAACCTGCTCCAAGTCCTGCGACGCACCGCCCACGGCTTCACCAACCCACGCAACTTCGAAGCCCGCGGCATCCTCGTGACATAATGACCCAACCGGTGCCAGCAACCCTCTGAGCATCCCCCCTAATCGTGGAGACATCGTCTATGAGGAGACGCTATGTCACAACCACGACGCAAGTACGACCCGGAGTTCAGAGCCGGTGCTGTGCGGATTGTCCGAGAGACGCGAAGGCCGATCGCTGAGATCGCCCGCGAGCTCGGGATCGGTGCGGGGGTTGTGGGGAACTGGGTCCGCAGGGACAAGATCGAAAGGGGCGAGGCCGAGGGTCTCAGCGCCGACGACAGAGCTGAGCTGGTGCGGCTGCGCCGCCGCTGCGCGGAGCTGGAGATGGAGCGTGATGTGCTCAAACGATCGGTGGTCCTTCAGGTCTTGGAGGCAACGCGATGAGCGTCTCAGCGCACATCGCGGCCCAAAGGACCGACCACGGCGTGCCTCACGCGGTCGCCTGGCGGGCGCTCGCAGTTGCCGAGTCGACGTTCTACAAGTGGCGCGGCCGGCCGCCGACGCCCGCTGAGCGGCGCAGAGCTGACCTTGACGTCGAGGTCAGGGCCTGCTTCGACGCGTCCGGGGGCACCTACGGCTCGCCCAGGGTGCGCGCCGAGCTGCGCCGGTCGGGCCGCGTGGTGTCCAACAAGACGGTGGAGGCCTCCATGGCCCGCCAGGGCCTGCAAGGACGCTCCCGCCGCCGTCGCAGAGGCCTGACCCGACCCGACAAGGCCGCCGAGGCGGTGCCGGACCTGCTGCGGCGGGACTTCACCGCCGGCGGCGTCAACGAGAAGTGGGTCGGGGACTTCAACCAGATCGACACCGGCGAGGGGCCGGTGTTCCTCGCCACCGTCGAGGACCTGTTCTCCAGGCGCATGCTGGGCTTCGCGCAGTCCGACCGCCACCGCAGCGCAGAACTGGCCACAGACGCCATCAACATGGCCGCCGCGGTGCGCGGCGGCGTCGTCGCCGGGGTGATCTTCCACACCGACAAGGGCTCCCAATACACCTCCGACGCGTTCGCGGCGGCCTGCGCCAAGCTCAAGATCACCCAATCGATGCGACGCGTCGGCTGCGCGCTGGACAACGCCGCCGCCGAGTCGTTCTTCTCGACGCTCCAGCACGAACTGATATCACACCGCCGCTGGCACACCCGCGACCAGGCCCGCCGAGACATCGCCGCCTGGATCGACATCTGGTACAACAGAAAACGGCTCCACTCCACCAACAACATGACCAGCCCAATAGACTACGAACTAGCCAACGCAGCCTAACCAACCCTCCACGATTTGGGGGGAAGCTCACTCAATCCCACGAGTACGCGAAGGGCCAACTATTTCTCTAGACGAGCGAGTCCTTGGGCGATTAGTCTCTTCGCTACTATCGGAACGTCGATTCCAACATCGTCACTGTGGCTGAGTAGATGATCGAACTCTTCTACTTCATCAGCCTGCCAGACAAGATCAAGTCGCCGCGCGGGCACAGTAGCAACATGTTCATATGCTCGGTCTGGACTCGCCCAATAGCATGACTCACATATTGTGAACTCGCGATCTTCCCAATTAGGGCATGATTCACACACCCATGACTTAACGCGATTCATCGCTGCGCTCACAGGCATGAAGTCTACTACGTCGAAAGGCTGAGTTGGATCACCGGATATTCGAAATGGCACACGATGGTCAATCTGCAAGACGCTCGCTCCCGAAACAGCTCCAGTGAAGACATCTCGTTCACCATAATGTTCTATGACCTCCCGTTGAAACTGCTTGGAGATGGCCATACGTCCCGAAGCAGACCTATCCAAAACACTCATTTCGTCAGGAAATCGATAGTGTGCGACCTTCTTGCCATCAACGGTCTTCATCACCGTTTCAAGTGGGATCCCGCGATCCCGGACATCCGCAGCAGCGCGCGGCGGGTGATCGTAGCCTAGTGATGCAAGAGTCACCGTCGTTACGTAACCATGTTCGAGAATCTGTTCAATCACATGACGGCCACGTCCAGATGTCCGGTTGAGGACTTGCTCGACAATGTCATCGTCAAGGTCATGGCGGGTCGGACCACACTCAGATCTTGACATACTTAGGAGAAGGTCATCGCGAGTTGCTTATCGTCACTCTCAGTTCTATAGATACTTGCAGTCGGTAGATGAGGGGAAAGATAGAGTACTTCGGTTGTTCGCTCTGTTCGGCCCAATAATGTAGCAGACGTAGACCGCCCAGCATCAAGCTCAATGCGACGAAGACCTAGATCGGCAGGGAGTGGGGGTCCGTAGATCTTCATACCGGTCTTGCCATCGTATGAGAGCACAAACGGAACCTTCATATCAATCAAGGCTCCTAGGAAGGATTCAAACTCTGTGCGTTCAACCATGCATGAGTATCTAGAGTCCCTAGCTGATGACACACCTTGATAGGGCGGATCCATGTACCAAATCTGTCCAGGCTCAAATAATTCGAGCGTGTCGCGATAGTCGATAGACGTGATGCGAGTTCGGCCCTGAAGAGCTCGCGAAATAGTAGATAGTCGTCTTGCCAACTCCTGCGGTCTAGTGCCAAGTCTTCGATTGTCGGGGCTCTGGTTAAAGTGACCCGCTGAGTTGTAACGAACAGCACCCTTCACAGCACGCGAAAGCAGATACAGAAGGTCAGCAGGCAAGTGGCGCTCATTGAACCTATCTCTCACTTCACAATAGAATCTTCTGGGGTCGTCCCTTTGGTCGTTCCAGAGTCTTGTGTACTGGTCAACGAGACCAACGGGATCTTTGACAATTGCGCGCCATAGATTAGACAGAGGTTCATTCACATCATTAATCCAAAACGATCCAGCAAGTCGTTCGAGAGCTGCCCGAACAGAGACAGCCGCAGATCCTGCGAATGGTTCGACGAGTTCCGAATTGCAGGACAACTGAAGCCTCTGAAGAATGGCTGGGGCAATCAAGCGCTTCGACCCCTGGTACTGAAATGGTTGCGATATGAACTTCGCATGCATCGTTGAATCCTCTCGCTGATGGATCACAGCAGGGGTGGGGGAAGATGCGGTCTTGCCGTCACTTTGCCTAGCCGTCACCTTGCGAACAATACACGGACGCTGTGACACACCTAGGGATTCTGGCTGATCGTGAGACAAGCGGAAGCGGCCCGCGCCCACGCCCCAGGCCGCCGATGTGGGGCAGCCACCGGCGCAGGTGCGGCTCCCACACGCCCTCGCGGGCCGCCTTGGGAGCGAACAGAACCACCCGCTTGTTCTCGTGCAGCACGAGCCGCTCGACCAACATCAGCCCCACGAACGTCTTGCCCAAGCCCACCCCGTCGCACAGGAAGGCCCCGCCGTGCTGGCGGCAGATCTTCATCAGCGACCAGTACGCCTCCTGCTGGTAGCGATCGAGTTGGCCGAACATGCGCGACTGCGACTCGTCCCACTCCCCCGCAGTGAGTTCACGGCCCCGGAAGAACTCGTGAAGCGCTCGGGTGTACACGTCGAACGGTGTGAACTCGGCGGTGTGGCGGGTGATGGCCCGCAGCACGTTGGTGGTGACGTCCTCCGCCGCGGCCCAGTGCGTCTCGAACCAGTCCTGGAGCTGCGCCACCTCGCGGCCGCTCTGCTCCACTGGCGCAGGTACTCCAGACCCGTCCAGCCCGACACGCTGTTGTCGACGGTGAACAGGTCCCCGCCGCCCGCTTCACTCACATGTCAGACCGTACCCGCGGCTACGACACAGCCGCAGGACCGCGGCAGTCGGGGACCGCCGACAGGTCAGCCGTTCGTGGCTGGCTTCGTGCTCTGCTTGCCAAGTGCCTTGGAATGGTCCGGCGCGTCGGCATGGTTCCCGGCCAAGGCCGCGCCGGGTGCCTCTCAGGCAGCGGCCGCGGGCATGCCGATCCCGAGGAAGCCCTCGATCCGGGCCAGGCGCTCCTTTACCTCGCCCAGACCGTCTCGCAGCTTGTCGACTGCCCTCTCGAAGTCGCCTCGCAGCTTGTCGATGGTGCGCTGCTGGTGCCAAATGATGGCCAGCACGGCCAGCACCACCGTGACCATCTGCGTGACCGTGTTTGCGTCCACGGCTCGAAGCTAGCAGGAATCAGTCTGTCTTGTAATTCAACAGCATGACAATGATTGATCTAGTGTCAGCTTCGCATGCGGTTGCCTTCGGGATCCCAGAGGCAGCCCCGCACCAACGTTGCGGGGCGGCGGGTGCCGACTATCTCGATCTCGAAGCGGCCGGGCGATGCGGCCAGCGCGGCGGGGATGTAGCCCATGGCCACCGATGCTTCGCTGTGGTGGGCGTAGCCGCCTGAGGTGACCCAGCCCACCACCTCGCCGTCGTGCCACACCGGCTCGTCGCCGATCACGTCGACCGCCTCGTCGCCCTTGCCGGTCTCGACGGTCCAGGTGCAGAGCTGCAGGCCCGTCGCCGGCTTCCCGCCGGGCGGGCCGGACTCTCCGTGCTTGGCGGCCAGCGCGTCTCGCCCGATGAAGTCCTTCTCCATGTGCACGAAGCGGCCCAGACCGGCCTCGAACGGGTCGTAGTCGGGCCGGTACTCCCTCGCCCAAGAGCCGAACCCCTTCTCCAGGCGCAGGGAGTTCAGCGCGTGCAGTCCGAAGAGCTCCAGCCCCTGCGCGGCCCCCGCCTCCCGAAGCAGGTCGAACACGTAGCGCTGGTAGCGCGCCGGCATCCACAGCTCGTAGCCCAGGTCGCCGGTGAAGCTGATCCGCCCGCACCACGCCGGGGCCAGCCCCGCGTCCATCTCACAGAAGGCCATGAACCTCATGCCGTGCGCGGAGACATCAGCATCGGTGACTCCCTCCAGCAGCGCCCGAGACGCCGGACCGGCGATGGCCAGACCGCACATCTCCGCCCCCAGCGTCCGGTAGCTCACCGAGCCATCTGCCGGCAGGTGGGCGTCGAACCAGCGCTCGTAGTAGCGCTCGGCGATCCCGGAACCGAACAGTACGAACCGCTCGCCGTGGCGCACGTTGCCGGTCGCCCCGCCCACGACCGTGCCCGCCGGACCCTCGTCCCGTCCGGGTGCGGCGGGCAGGCAAGCCACGGTCAGGTCTCCGATGAGGTTTCCCGCCGGGTTGGTCATCGGGGTAAGAGCCATCCGACCCGGCATCGGGATCCGCCGGGCCAGCAGCCCGTCGAGCCACGCCCTGGCCCCCGGCCCCTCCACCAGGAACTTGGCGAAGCCAGTGGTCTCCATCAGACCGACGGTGGCCCGCACGGCCAGCGTCTCGGCCCGAACCCGGTCCCAGGCATTGGACCGACCGAACGTCACCTCCTCGACGGGATCCAGCCCCTCCTCCTGGAACCACAGCGCCGACTCCAGCCCGAAGGAGTCGCCGAACACCGCGTTGGCCTCCACCAGCCGGTCGTGGATCGGCGAGGTCTGCACGCTGCGCCCCGCGGGCAGGAACTCGTTGGGGAACGTGATGCGGAACCGGCGCGAGTAGTTCTCCCGCACCTTCGTGTTCGTGTAGGCGAGCGTGGCATGGTCGCCGAAGCGGGCCACGTCCATGGCCCACACATCGAAGCCGGGATCCCCCGCCGTGATCCAGTTCGCCATCGACAGGCCCACGCCGCCGCCCTGGGACAGCCCGGCCATCACCCCGCACGCCGTCCAGTACCCCGGCAGCCCCCGGATCGGGCCGATCAGCGGGTTGCCGTCGGGGGAGAACGTGAACGGCCCGTTCACCACCCGCTGGATCCCCGCGGCGGCGAACGCCGGGAAGTGGGCGAAGGCCACCTCCAGCGACTCCGAGATGCGGTCAAGGTCGGGCGGCAGCAGCCGCATGGAGAAGTCCCACGGCGTCTGGCGGGGCGACCACGGCAGGCAGGCCTGCTCGTAGGTGCCGAGCAGCATGCCCTCGCCCTCCTGGCGCATGTAGATCTCGCCGCCGAAGTCGATCACATGCATCAGCCGCGAGCCGGTGCGCCGGTTGTGCTCCCGCACGGCTTCGAGCGGCTCGGTGACCAGGTACGTGTGCTCCATGGCCAGCACCGGCAGCTCCAGGCCCACCATGCGCCCCACCTCGCGGGCCCACAGGCCACCGCAGTTGACGACGTGCTCGCAGTCGATCGCTGCGAGGTCCTCCCCGCTGGCGGTGTCGTACACCAGCACCCGCCAGCCCCCGTCGCGGCCGCGCTCAACGGCGCGGGCCCAACAGTTGCGGTACACCTCCGCGCCCGCGAGCCGGGCGGCCTTGGCATAGGCATGGGTCACCCCGGCCGGATCCACATGGCCCTCGTGCTTGTCCAGCAAAGCGCCCACGAAATACTTGGGATCGAACAGCGGCACCAGCTCGGCCGCCTCCGCCACCGACACCAGCTCGGTCTGCATCCCCAGGTAGCGGCCCCGGGCATGGGTCATCTTGAGCCAGTCGAGCCGCTCGGGCGTGTCGGCCAGCATCACGCCGCCGGGCATGTGCATGCCGCAGTCCTGGCCGGAGACCCGCTCGATCTCGGCGTACAGCTCGATGGTGTAGCGCTGCAGGCGGGCCACGTTGGGGTCGCCGTTGAGGGTGTGCATGCCGCCTGCGCTGTGCCATGTCGAGCCGGCGGTGAGCTCGGTGCGCTCCACCAGCACCACGTCGGCCCAGCCTGCCTTGGTGAGGTGGTAGAGCACGCTGGCGCCCACCACTCCCCCGCCGACCACCACCACCTGCGCCCGAGACTTCATCGGCAGCGCTCAGTCGGGCCGCAGCCGTGACCGTCACCGAAATTGGCGACGAAAACGCCCCTGCAGGGCCACGTCTGCCGCCGATTTGCGCGGGAGCGCCGACGCAGGTCGTGTCCCATGCCGCCTTGCTGCTAGCTCGCAGGGGGCGCCGCGGCCTCTATGGCCGGCGGGGCGGGGTTGCGGCCGCAGCCGTAGCGCTCGAAGTCGTCGGGGCCGTCCCCGGACGGAATGTTGAGCCCGGTCGCGAGCGAGTCGGCTGTGAGACAGTCGGCCACCATGTTGTGGAACCGGTGCAGCGGCTCCTCGAACCGCGGCGACAGCGGCCCGGGCGGGGCGCCGCCGAGCGCAAGTCCCCGCTGGCCCCGCTGGCAGATGCCGATGTCCTCGTTGTTGATCTCGATCCAGAACTTGAGGGTCTCGGCCGCGGCGTTGCCGTACACCTCCGGCGGCGTGGACCCCGGCAGCAGCAGAGTGCAGTGCTCTCGAGTCATACCCGATGACAAGGGCTCAAGGCGGATCACGCCGGTGTAGGCAGCCGGCGGAAGGCCGGTGGCCTGCTCCAACGGCCGCCGGGTTCCCGACCAGAACCCGTCCGATATGAAGTCTCCGTCGAGACCGGATGCCTGTCCCGTGGCGCGAAGTACATCACGGCCGGCCCACTACCGCAACGCACCCGTCCGCGGGCTCCCCGGCGTCCCCGAGCCTTTCCCCCCCCCGAACGCTTTGGATAGTCCTTCTCCGGGATAATCCCAGAGAATCGCCAGAAATGCCCTGCAGCCGTTCCGGCCGACCCGCCGCCTTTCGCCGGCCGACCCTAGAAGTCGGTCTCGACCCCGCCCTCGGCTATGCGGCGGTCGGTGAAGTCGTCCAGCTCGGCCCGCACGTCGTCGGCCAGCGCGGGAGGCTCGTAGGTCGCGAGCAGCTCTCCAACCAAGCGCTCGGCGTGGTCGAGCGCGGTGGGCGAGCCCGCCTCGGCCCAAGACTCGTAGTTGCGCCAGTCCGACACCATCGGCTTGAAGAACGCATCGCGGAAGCGGGCCAGGGTGTGGGCCGTGCCGAAGAAATGGCCGCCCGGGCCGACCTCGGCGATGACCTCCACCGCCAGCGAGTCGGCGTCGGTGGCAACAGGCTCCAAGAACGCGCCCACCATGCCGATCATGTCAGCGTCGATCACCATCTTCTCGAAGCAGGCCTGCAGCCCGCCCTCCATCCAGCCCGCGCCGTGCATCACCATGTGGGCGCCGCCCATGGTCACGGCCCACAGCGAGAAAACGCTCTCGTAGGCGGCCTGGGCGTCCACCGCGTTGGCCGCGCACGCATTGGACGACCGGTACGGGATCCGGTAGCGCCGGGCCAGCTGGCCGCCGAGCAGCACGGCCTGCATGTACTCGGGCGTGCCGAAAGCCGGAGCGCCCGACTGCATGTCGACGTTGGAGGTGAACCCGCCGTACATCACCGGCGAGCCCGCCCGCACCAGCTGGCAGAACGCGATCCCGGCCAGGGCCTCGGCGTTCTGCTGCACCACTGCGCCGGCCACGGTCACCGGCGCCATGGCCCCGGCCAGCGTGAACGGCGTGACCACCACCACCTGGTTGCGGGCCGAGTACTGCAGGATCCCCTCCAGCATGGGCGTGTCGAGGCGCAGCGGCGAATTGCAGTTCACCACGGTGAAGATCGACGGCTGCAATTCGAGGTCGTCGTGGCTGACGCCCCGCACGATGCGCACCATCTCGAGGCAGTCCTGGTTGCGCTGAGCGCCGAGCGAGTAGCAGTGAATGGCCTTGCGTGACAGCGTCAGGAGGTCGCGGGTGGCGACGAGATGGCGAACTGAGGAGTGGACGTCAACCGGTTCCACCGGGTAGCCGCCCGTGTGCGACACCGAGTTGAGCACCTCGCTGAGCATCACCAGGCGGCGGAAGTCCTCACGGTTGCCCGTGCGCCGCCCCCCGGACCGGTCGGCCACGTTCGGAGGGCTGGCCACCGCCGAGAAGGCCACGCTGCGCCCGCCCATCGGCAGGTGCCGGGCCGGGTCGGGAGCGTGCAGGACGAACTCGGAAGGAGCCGTCGCCACCAGTTCGGTGACCATCTCCGGGTCGAGGCGAACCCGCTCGCCATCCACGTTGGCCCCCGCCTCGGCCCACATCCGCCGCGCCGTCGGATGCAGGAAGTCCATGCCGGTATCGCGCAGCACCGTGAGCGAGGCCTCGTGTATGGCCTCCAGCTCGTCCTCGGTCACTATCGGCGTCGGCTCGAACCGGCGCTCATGGAGCCGCCACGGCGGCTGCACCGGCCCTGAGGGCCTCTCGTCGACGTTCTGCCGGGGACGACGCCGCCGGCGCTCGGTGTTCATTCCCGCAGGCTAGTGCGCTGTCGACCAGCTATCACGCCGATGCACGTGCATAGCTATCGAGTGATTTCAGCCAATGAAATTGCAGGCTAGGGAGGCCGTCGGTCGGCACGAACACCCGCAGATCGGTGATTGCCGAAGGGTGACCAACCCTCGTTGCAGCGATCCGCTCGTGAACGCTACTCGCCGCGCTCGGTGCCCCACCGGGCCGCGGCGCCCCCGCGCTTCACAACCGCGCGGTTCTGCCCTACAGTCGGTGGCCCTGTCTACCGAGCCCAGCGATGGGGCTCACAAACCCGAGGAGGACCTGCTCTCATGTCGATCGTGGCCAGCGACCTGGTGATCGAGTTGGAGAACAAACCGGGGGCGCTGGCCAGAGTGGCAACCGCCATAAGCGACGCAGGCGTGAACATCGCGGCGGCGACGTGCATGGGCACGGGCCGCACCGCGGAACTGCACATCCTCGTTCCCCACGGCGAGCCCGTCTACCGGGCGCTGGCCAACACCCAGGGCCCGGCCGTCACCCGTGAGCGGGAGGTCGTCGTGGTCCAAGCCCAGGACCGGCCCGGCGAGCTGGCCGAGCTGGCCACCAAGGTCTCCGAGGCCGGCATCAACATCGACATGGTCTACGTGGCCACCAACTCCCGGGTGGTGCTGGGCTCCGAGGACAACGACGCCCTCAAGCAAGCCCTCGACGGCTTCTCGCTGTAGAACCCGGACTCGCGCTCAGGACGCTCCGGCCGGCGCTGGCTCCGGATCGGGCCGCACCAGCGCCCGCCACAGCGACCGGTAGCCGGGCCACACCGCCTCGGCGGGCAGGTAGCCGTCCTGCACGAGGGCTCGCTGCAGCCGGGGCAGGTGGCGGGCCGGCACCCCCGAATCGACGTGGTGGGCCAGGTGGTAGCCCACGTTGTAGGGCACCAGGAACAGGCGGGCCGTCCAGCTCTGGCGCACATGGTGGGTGGTGTTGCGGCGGTCGGGAGTGCGGGTCATGCCGCCATGCTCGGCGACGACTCGAAGCCGGTTGGCCATCTGGTAGTAGCTGAAGTAGGGCAGCGCCCAAAGGACCAGATACAGCCACGGACGCCCCACAGCCCAGAACGCGGCCAGCACCACGGCCTGCCCGGCGAAGAACCGCAGGCTGAGCAGCAGGAACGGCGGCCGGACCAGGCCGGTGAAGCGGGGCTTGACGATGCGGAAGCCCGACACGCCGAACAGGTCCCGCAGGAGCTTGCGACGCACGGACGCCTTGGACACCGGATAGAGCGCATACAGCAGGAAGTCGGGCTCCTTGGGGCCGAACTCGTCCCGGTGGTGGTTGGCGTGGCCCCGCCGGTAGTGATGGGTGCCGGTGCCGAAGGGCAGCCACCCCAGGATGCTCACTCCGACGATGTCGTTGATGCGGCGGTTGGAGAACAGCAGCCGGTGGGCCGCCTCGTGATGCAGGATGAACATCCGCAGCATCACGATTCCCATGACCGGCACTGCGACCGCGGTGGCCAGCCAGTGATCGACGGCGATGACAGCCGCGGCCGCGGCCGGCGCCGCGGCGAGCGTCGCCATCACAGTGATGGCGTTGAACGCGTTGGGGATCCGGCGCAGCTCGGCACGGAACTCGGGCCGGGGCCGCCCGTCGGGGCGCAGCCGCGGCGAGCCCTCGAACGAGGGCAGGTCGTCGCGGGCCATGCCCCCGGTCATGGACGCCACCAGCTCGTCGTGGGACAGAGCACTCCCCGCCGCGGTCATCAAACCCACACTACGGCATCTCGCCGCCCATAGCGGCGGTGACCGACCCCGTCCCCAACGGTCCTGCCCATCGGGTCAGGACGACTCGTAGAGCTCCAGCTCGGTCCGCACGGCCCCCGACGCGCTGGGAGGAATGCCGGCGACGCTGACCGCCACTCCCGCCGCCGAGATCCTCTCCAGGATGCGCCGCAGCGCCACCGCCCCGGAGTAGTCGATCCGTCCCACCCCGGACAGGTCGACCACCACGGCTGTGAGGTTGCGCTCGGAGGCCAGCTCCTCGCGCACCGAACGTTCGACCTGAGGCACGGTGGCGAACCACATCACGCCCTTGGGCCGCACGGTGAGCGTGTCATGGTTGCGCTCGCCGGGCGTGGTGACCTGCAGCTCGCGGTAGAGGTGCACCGCGATGGCCAGGCCGATCCCCACCAGCACGCCTCGCTCCACTCGGGGCGCGAAGGCGATGGTGGCAAGAGTGGCCCCCGCACCGACCAACGCCTGGGGGAAGGAGCCCCGCGGCAGGCGGGCCATCTCCCTCACATCCACCAGGCGCACCACGACGACGACCACGATCACGCCGAGCACCGCGGTGGGTAGGTCCTCCAGCAGCGGCGCGAGCGGCAGCACTGCCAGCACGAACGCTCCCGTGATCGCGCCCGACCAGGCGCTGGTGGCCCCAGCCGTCCGATTGAGCGAACTGCGCGAGAACGAGCCGCCCACCGGGAAGGCGCCCGAGACCGCGGCGGCGAGGTTGGCGACGCCCTGGCTCACCATCTCGCGGTTGGCGTTCCACGGCAGGCGGTCGGCCGCGGCGAAGGTGCGGGCAATCGACGCCGGCTCTGCGAATCCCACCAGCGCGATGACGGCCGCAGGCAGCAGCAGGCTCGGCGCCTCCGACCACGCGAAGTCCAGGCTCAGGGGTATGAACCCGCCGTCGAGGTCGCCCACCTTCGACCCCTCATAGCCGCTGGAGCCGGCCACGATCACCCCGGCGATCACTGCCACCAGCACTCCGGGGAAGAGCCGGTGCACGCGGCGGCCCCCGATCATCAGGGCCACCGTGGCCGCGGCGAAGGCGACGGCTGACCAGCGCCACTCGCCGGGCCGCTCCAGCGTGCGCAACGCCGCGGGCAGCACCTCGCCGGAGGGGTCGACGTCGAAGATCTTTGGCAGCTGCGAGGCGATGATCACCACCGCGGCTCCTGCGGTGAATCCGGTGACCACCGGCTCCGACAGCAGGTAGGCCACCCGGCCCATGCGCACCACCCCGAGGAACAGGCGCATCACGCCCACGAGCAGGGCCAGCAGCGCGGCGCTCTGGATGTAGCTGGCCTCGCCCGGCTCAGCCACCCCCGACAGCGCCCCGAGGGTGAGCAGGGCGGTGAGAGCCACCGGTCCGGTCTGCAGGTACCGCGACGACACGAACGCCGCGGCCAGCAGCGACGGCAGCGCGGTGGCGTACAGGCCGTACTGGGGTGGAAGCCCGGCCAGTTCGGCGTAGGCCAGCGACTGGGGGATGGCGACCAGCGCCACCGACACCCCGGCGATCAGGTCCCCGGTGCTCGGGCGTGACACGAGAGTCAGGCTACGAGGATCGATAGCCTGCGCTGTGGTGACCGCCGAGCCCGACCCCCGCGAGATGCCGGAGATGTTCACCGGCGAGTGGGTGGCCTGGCTCGACTCCGTGCTGTCGCAGTGTCCGGTGACCGGCGCCGTGGACCTGGTCGTGGAGCACCGGGTGGCCGGCGAGGACGGCTCGGTCTTCTGCTGGCATGTGCGCGTGGCCGAGGGCCGGGTGTCGGCTGCGGCCGGGCCTGCGGGCGCGGGTTCCGGCGAAAGCGTCGTGTCGTTCGCGTCGGACCGCGAGACGGCCCGGGCGATAGCCGTCGAGGGCAAGTCCGCCCAGCGGGCCTTCGCCCAGGGCCGGATGCGCCTCGGCGGCGATGCGCAGCTGCTGATCGCGGCCCGCCCGGCGATGGAGGCAATAGCCGCTGCCCTTACACCGCCCACTTGAAACGGGCCAGCGAGGCTCCCGCGAACGCATCCGACAGCCGCTCGGCGCGAGCTGCTGCCTCCGGCACCTCGGGCACCGAGGCGCCGACCCCTAGATCAAATCGAGGGAGGCCACCGTGTCGCGTTCGGCGGCCAGCTCGGCCACCGAGGCGTCGATGCGGGTGCGGGAGAAGTCGTCGATGTCGAGCCCGCCGACGATCTGGTGGGAGCCGTCGGCGCAGGTGGCCGGGAACGACGAGATCAGCCCCTCGGGCACTCCGTAGCTGCCGTCGGAGCAGACCGCCATCGACACCCAGTCTCCCGGCGGGGTGCCGAGCATCCAGTCGCGCACATGGTCGACGGCGGCGTTGGCCGCGGAGGCCGCCGACGACGCTCCCCGGGCCTCGATGATGGCCGCGCCCCGCTGCTGCACGGTACCGATGAACGTGCCTTCGAGCCACTGCTGGTCGTCGACCAGCGCGGCGGCGTTGCGGCCGCCCACCTCGCAATGGAACAGGTCGGGGTACTGGGTGGCGGAGTGGTTGCCCCAGATGGTCATCTTGGTGATGTCGCCGACGGTGGCGCCGAGGCGGGCCGCGAGCTGGGCCTTGGCCCGGTTGTGGTCCAGGCGGGTCATCGCCGTGAACCGCTCGCGGGGGACGCCCGAGGCGTTGTTCATGGCAATGAGGCAGTTGGTGTTGGCCGGGTTGCCCACCACCAGCACCCGCACGTCGGCAGCGGCGCGGGCTGCGATGGCCCGGCCCTGCACGGTGAAGATGGCGCCGTTGGCCTCCAGCAGGTCCTTGCGCTCCATGCCCTTGGTACGGGGCCGCGAGCCCACCAGCAGAGCGATCTGGGCGCCGTCGAGGGCCTCGTCGGGATCGTCGCTGAGCACCATGTCGGCCAGCAGCCCGAAGGCGCAGTCGTCGAGCTCCATGGCCACGCCGCGCAGGGCGTCCATGGCCGGAGGGATCTCCAGCATCTGCAGGACCACCGGCTGGTCGGGGCCGAGCATCGACCCGGAGGCGATGCGGAACAGCAGGCTGTAGCCGATCTGGCCGGCCGCGCCGGTGACGGCCACTCTCACGGGATTGCGCATGGCGGGCACGGTAGCCGGTGCGAGTGGCCGGCAGCTATGGGCTGGCCCTCACTCGTCACGCAGGGCGTGCACAAGGCGTGCGTGCCGGGTACGAGTGGCCGGCAGCTATGGGCTGGCCCTCACTGCTGTCTGGCGGGTGTTGCCAACCCAGGACTGGTGCAGCCGGGCGTACACGCCGCCCGCGGCCGTCAGGTCGCGGTGGGTGCCCTGCTCCACCACTCTCCCGTCGTCGAACACCAGCACCAGGTCGGCCCGCTCTGCGGTGCTCAAGCGGTGGGCGACCGACACCGTGGTGCGACCCACCGCGAGATGGGCCATGGCCGCGGCCAAGGCTTCCTCGGTCTCGGGGTCCACCGCCGAGGTCGCCTCGTCCAGGATCAGCAGGCCCGGATCGGCGACCTGGGCCCGGGCCAGCGCCACCAGCTGGCGCTCACCGACCGACAGCCGACCGCCCCGCTGACCCACAGGGGTCTGCATCCCCGCGGGCAGGCCGCCCATCCAGCCCCGCAGCCCCAGCTCATCGATGGCCGCGGCCGCGTCCTCAGCCGTCGCGCCGGGCCGTCCGTAGCGGATGTTGTCCTCGATTGTGGTTGCGAACAGGAAGCCGTCCTGGGGAACCATGCGTATGCCCCGCCGACGGGCCTCGGGCGCGACCTCGCGCAAGTCCACCCCGCCGACAAGGACCTCGCCGGCGGTGGGGTCCGCCAGACGGGCCAGCAGGCGGGCGAAGGTCGTCTTGCCCGAGCCGGTCTCGCCCACCACGGCCACATTGGCGTCGGTCGGGATCGACACGCCGACGCCGCGCAGCACCGGCTCTCCGGTGGAGTAGGCGAAGTCCACGGACCGCACCTCCACGGCCAGCGGGCCCCCCGGCAGAGCCTCGCCCCGACCGGGCGCAGGCTCGACCACCTCGACGGGCATGTCGAGCACGCCGAGGATCTTCGACCAGGCGGCCAGCGCCGTCTGGGTGTTGTCGAACACCTCGCCGATCTCTGAGATCGGCCTGGCCAAGAGGCGCACCAGGAACACGAAGGCAACCAGTCCGCCTGCGCCGATTCCCAGCTCGTCGCCCCACCGGACTCCCACGACGATGGCTGTAGCCAGCGCAATGGACGAAACGAGCTCGACCGCGGGCAGCATCACCGCCCACCATTTGAAGGCCGACATCTGGGACTCGTACTGCTTGTCGACAGCCCGGTCGAGCCGGCGCCGTACCGCGCCCCGGTACCCGTAGGCCCGGATCACCGCCGCCGCCGACACCGCCTCGCTGGTGTGGCCCAGCGTGTCGGCCACCCTGTCGCGCACCCGGCTGTAGGCGGCGATCTGGCGGCGCTGTATCCAGCGCAGGAACGGCAGCAGCGGCACGTGCAGGGCCAGCACCAGCAGGGTGAGCTGCCAGCTGTAGAAGAGCATGACGGCCACCGTTGCCACGACCAGCACCGGGTTGACGATCCACGCCATGGCGCCCCACTGCATGAACAGGGCCATCGCCTCGATGTCGCTGGTGACGCGGGACACGAGAACCCCGCGGCGCGACTGGGTGTGGGAGGACAGGCTCAGCCGATGGATGTGCTCGAAGGCCCGGACCCTCAGCCCGAGCAGCACCGACTCGGCCATGCGCACCAGCCGGATGTAGGCGGCGCGGCTCGCGACCGCCACTGCCAGCACCGCTCCGAGAGCGCTCAGCGACAACACCCACACCACGCCGGGCCGGTATCCGTCGGCGCCGAGCACGCCGTGGTCCAGCACTAGCTGCACCAGGATCGGCACGATGAGGCGGCCCACTGCGGCGAACACGGCCACCGCGGCGGTGACCCTGAGGCCGCGGCGCAGCTCGTCGCTCATAGCAAGGCCGCGGCGCAGCACGCCCAGCGCCCTCACCTCGTCCGGCGCGCCTGCCTCGCCGCCGACGTCTGCACTCTCGGGGGTGTTCGGCTCGGTCACGACGCCGCGGCCTGCTCGTCCGGCGCGCCTGCCTCGCCGCCGACGTCTGCACTCTCGGGGGTGTTCGGCTCGGTCACGACGCCGCGGCCTGCTCGTAGGCCGACACCAGCGACCGGTAGTCGTCGCGGGCCAGCAGCTCGGTGTGGGTGCCGACGGCGGCGATGCGGCCGCCGGCCAGGAACGCCACCCGGTCGGCCAACTCGATGGTGGAGAGCCGGTGGGCGACGACGAGCAGGGTCGTGTCGAGCCCCCCGCGCATGTTGGCCAGAATCTGGCCCTCCACGACGGGATCGACTGCGCTGGTGGCGTCGTCGAGCATGAGCAGCCGCGGCGAGCCCACCAGGGCCCGGGCCAGAGCCACCCGCTGCCGCTGCCCGCCCGAAAGGGTCACACCCCGCTCGCCCACGACCGTTCCTGCGCCCTGAGGGAGGGCTTCCACGAACTCGCCCGCAGCAGCCGCGCCCAGCGCGGCGCCCACGTCGGACCGGGTGGCTCCCCTGCGCAGGTCCACGTTCTCGATCACTGAGTCGGCGAACAGGAGGGCCTCCTGGAACACCAGCGCCACCGCCTCGTGCAGCTCCTCGGCACCGACACCGTGCAGGTCTGTGCCCGACAACCGGATCGACCCCCGCGCCGGGGCGTTCAGCCCGGCGACGGTCTCCAACAGGGTGGACTTGCCCGAGCCGGTGGCGCCGACGAGCGCCACCGTCTCGCCGGGCCGCACCGCGAGCGTCACTCCGTCGAGCACGACCGCGGAGCCATAGCCCACGGCAAGGTCGTCGATCTCCAAGCCGAGCGGCCCCGACGGCAGGATCCGGCCGTCGCCGGCGGGTGCGGCTGCTTGGGGCACAGGCCGGTCGAGCACTCGGTCCACCCGCTCCAGCGACACCACCGAGCGGGGCATCTCCTCCAGGAAGAATCCCACGATCAGCAGAGGCAGCGCCAGCAGTGAGAACAGGGTGGTGGCCACCACGAGGTCCCCCGGGGTGGCTGCGCCCCGGCCCACCAGCCAGGCTCCCACCAGCAGCAGGGTGATGGCGCCCAATGTGGGCAGGGCGTCGAGGGCGGGCTCGAAGGTGCCCCGCATGCGGCCCACCCGGACGCGCTCGTCGCGCAGCCGCTCGGAGGCGGTGCGCATCCGCTGCACCTCCATCTGCTCGCGGCCCAGGGTCTTCACCACCACGGCACCGTCGAAGCTCTCGTGGGCCACCGTGGACACCTCGCCGACGCGTCGCTGGATCTCGGCCGACGGGGCCTCGACCCTGCGGGTGTAGATGCGGCTGATCACCGCGAGGGCCGGGAAGACCACGGCCGCGATGAGCGCCAGCAAAGGGTGGGCCAGGAACAGCACCACCATCGTCACCAACACCAGAACCAGGACACTGACCGCGAAGGCCAGGGGTTTGAGCACCATCGTGGCCGTGTTGACGTCGGAGTCGGCGTGGGCGAGCAGTTCGCCGGGAGCCCGCTCGCGGTGGAAGTCCATGGGCAGGTCGAGATAGCGGTGCAGCAGGTCCCGCCGCCAGTCCCGCTGCGTTCGCAGCTCGGCCATGGCCAGGTACCAGCGGCGCAGCAGAACCGACACCCCGCCGGCCACCGACACTGCGATCACCGCGGCGGCCGCCACGGCTGGCGCCGTCCGTTCGACGGAGTCGGCGACGATCACGTTGTCGGTGATCCAGCCCAGCAGCCAGGCGCTGCCCACGGTGGTGGCGACGAAGCCGAGCGCCCCCGCCATGGCCAGCGCGTGCGGGCCGGGATGGGCCCGCACCGACCGCATTATCAGCCGGAACCCCCGCCGGGCCACGCTGCCATGGGAGGCGCTCACGGTGGAGCGTCAGCCTTCAGAGGCGGTCGACAATGGCCGCGGCGAACTCCGAGCACTTCACCTCGGTGGCGCCCTCGGTGAGCCGGGCGAAGTCGTAGGTGACGATCCCGTCGCCGATGGTGGCCTCCACCGCGGCGACGATGTCGTCGGCGGCGCCCTGCCAGCCGAGATACTCGAACATGAGCGCGCCCGACAGCAGCACCGACGACGGGTTCACCTTGTCCTGGCCCGCGTATCGGGGGGCGGTGCCGTGGGTGGCCTCGAACACGCCGTGGCCGGTGACGTAGTTGATGTTCGCGCCCGGCGCGATGCCGATGCCGCCCACCTGGGCCGCCAGCGCGTCGGAGATGTAGTCGCCGTTGAGGTTCATGGTGGCGATCACATCGAACTCGGCGGGGCGGGTGAGCACCTGCTGCAGGGCGATGTCGGCGATCGTGTCCTGCACCAGGATCTTGTCTCCCGCATCTCCGCCGCAGTCCTCCCAGGCCACCGCGACATCCGCGAACTCCTCGCGCACCAGCTCGTAGCCCCAGTTCCGGAAGGCCCCCTCGGTGAACTTCATGATGTTGCCCTTGTGCACCCAGTGGACCCGCTTGCGGCCCCGGCGCAGGGCGTAATTGAGGGCGGCGCGCTGCAGGCGCTGGGAACCGAACTTCGACACCGGCTTGATCCCCACCCCGGCGTCGGCGCGGATCTCCCAGCCGAAGGCGTCGTGGAGCAGCTCAATGAGCCGGGCCGCCTCCGGCGAGCCCGACGGCACCTCCAGGCCGGCGTAGATGTCCTCGGTGTTCTCCCGGAAGATCACCATGTCGACCAGCTGCGGCTGTCGCACCGGCGAGGGCACACCCTTGAACCACCGCACCGGGCGCAGGCACACGTACAGGTCCATGATCTGGCGGATGGCCACGTTGAGGCTGCGGAAGCCGCCGCCCACCGGGGTGGTCAGCGGTCCCTTGATGCCGATGAGGTGCTCGTCGAAGGCGGCGATGGTGTCGGCCGGCAGCCAGTCCCCGGTCTCGTTGTAGGCCCTCTCGCCGGCCAGCACTTCGAGCCAGGAGATGCGGCGGCCGTGCCTGGCCGCGGCCGCGTCGAGCACGGACTTCGCCGCCGGCCAGATGTCGATGCCGATCCCATCGCCCTCTACGAACGGGATGATCGGCTCGTCGGGCACAACCAGAGCGCCGTCGGTGCCCAATGTGATCTTGGAAGCCATGTATACCGAGGCTACCGGCGACCCGGATGGGCCCGTTGGCGGCGCGCGGGCAGGTGGAACCGCCTCGCGGTGAAGCGTGGTGATTCCCGCTCTTGTTCGCTGCGCCCACGGGCCGCTCGGCCTCTTTAGCCGGCCAGCGACTGCGCCTCGTCGAAGACTTCCTGAAGGCGCTCGCGCACCGTCTCGGAGAAGCAGCTCACCTGCGGGCGGGTCCTGCGGCCCTCGGGCGGACGGATGGGCGGGCCGGCCACCATGGCCACCCTCACCCGTCGAGGCAGGCGAGTCCCCGACGCCATGGCCACCTCGGTTCCAGCGATACCGACCGGCACTATGGCGGCGCCGGTGCGCGACGCGAGATAGCTCGCACCGTCGAACACAGCCTCCACCCGAGGCCCCGTCTGTCGAGTGCCCTCGGGGAACACCACCACCTGCTCACCCGCCTCGAGCAGCTTGACCGCCACCAGGATGGCCTGCCTGTCGGCCACGCCCCGACGAACCGGGAACGCTCCCAGCGCCGACAGGAAGGCGCCGAAGAGCCAGTTGCGAAACAAGGACTCCTTGGAAAGAGCCCGCAGGCGCCTGTGTCCCATCCCAGCCAGCAGCGGCGTGTCGAGGTTGGACCGGTGCACGGGGGCCACGATCACCGGCCCGTCGATGTCGAGGTGCTCGTCGCCGCGGCGTTGCACCCGAAAGTACGGGTACAGCACCACGATGACGCTGCGCCGCACGAGACGGTAGACCCACATGGAACTGCGCTTGGCCGCAATGCGCTGAGCCCTCTGCTGCAGGTTGTGCACCGGTCTCTCCCTGGCCTCGGCTCGTGCCGGCAGTTGTCTACCACCCCCGCAGCGACCGGATGTAGTGGAGAATGGCCGCTGGCTTGAGCCGGTGGTGCCCCCCGGGGACGGGACGCCGGTTCTGGGCCGCGGCAACAGCGGAGTCGTGCCGCTGCAATGGAGATGGCGTGGCGCTCGCAGACAGGAGGCAGGCCATGGGACAGCTTGAGGGCAGAACGGCAATAGTCACCGGCGCGGGCGAGGGCATCGGACGGGCCGTGGCCCGGGCCTTCGTGGCCGAGGGAGGACCGATCCGCCTTGCGGCCGCGCGCCGATCCGGAGATGCTCCTCAGATCCACCGCATTCTCGCCGGGTACCGCACGTCGATCAATCTGAGCCCGCAGCATAAATCGTCAAGAGCAACTCTGAATCATCAATCAGACGGTACTCCGGTAACCTGCCCGAAAGACTCTCACTGTTGTCCAAAATGATCGGTACACCTTCACCTCTCTTCTCCATGATACATGTACGATTTACGACCAGCCATGGTTCATCTGGAGCTGAACATTTGGTTAGCAAACTACAAAGCGATTCGTTGCGGGCAGCCTGGCGATAACGCAGCGATTCTATCGACAGCGAATTGACGATGGATCCCGGTGAATACAATTCCAGTCGGTCCTCAAATAAGCGGAGACGAATCTTGGACCCATAGATCGAATAGTCCCGATGTGCCACCGCGTTAACCATCGCTTCGAATACCGCTACCCCATCAAATTGTGGTCGATCAACCCGACCCAGAATCTTCGACGCACGGGTCTTCATATTACGGAACACGAACTGGCATGCCGCCCAGATCTGGCGATCCAACGAACCCCAGATATCCGAGGCATCCAACTGATAGCAGTCGCGATATTGACCCGTACGAATTGCATCTCCGTGGTACGCGACCGCCTGGATATACGCATTCGGAAGCCACCGACGTGAATCGTCACTTGCCATCAATACTCCGGCCACCGTCGGACGCAGTACGCCTGCGTCATCGGCCGATACCAAGCCTAGTTTGTGCAAGAAGGAACTGATATCAGGTTCTGACCGTGCAGTCCGCCATCGTGACCATAAGGCGGGATTCAGATCCTCAACTCTCGCGTCACCTACTACCTGTTCATCGAATCGCACCAACCGCGTTTGACTACGCTGTTGCAACATCCGGGTTAGATACTCGGTAGACATTCGTCTCTTCGTATCAGCTACACGGTGAAGGAAACCGCCAGGACTCCTATGAATAAACAGACTCCTCGGAATCTCTACCTTTACGACATCCACCATTTGACCTGTTTCAGTAGGCAGCGACAGGCGATCAAGAACCAGATTCTCAATAGATGGCTCGACTGAATCCGAACAGACATCTCGGATAAAGTCCACAACACGATCAAGCCGATCGGATGGAACTCCCAGAATCTCGCGCGTGCGATCATCGACGCCCAACACTAGAACACCACCCCGGCCGTTCGCGAATGCTGCTATCTCATCAGCAAGCGAATCTCGATGCGGGCCAACGATCCGCTTTCCTGAGAACCGTACCTCCTTCAATTCTAAGAAGCTCGTTTCTCCGAGGCGAATCCGTTCAAGCAACTCCTTCTTGCTATCGTACATCGCCCCGCGCCCTTTCTAGTCTCCGATAGCGGCGCTCAAATGCCTCCCGCCCTCCTTCCATGACGCGACATACCTCATCTCGCATCGCCTGCTCCTGCAACGAGCCCGATTGTGCTATGATACACTGACCCTTCAGGTATTGTAGCACGTGCACCATCTCCGCGTCGCCGTTCACAACTATGTTTGGGTTGTGTGTGACAACAACAATCTGTCGACGAAGCTTGTTCTCTCGGATTTGCCGAACAACCAAGTCATAGATCAAATAGTTGTCCAGATCGTCTTCAGGCTGATCGAGTACGAGTGGCTCTTCTCCATGAGTAAGGAGGAATGACAACATTGCCGCTGATCGCTGTCCGGCAGATGCTTGCGCAATTGGTGAAAAGTCCATACCGTCACCAGACCGACTATACATTACTCTAAGACTGTCCTCTGGAAACCATGTCAATAGATTGTCCAAGAACTGTGGACCTTGGGTGAAGTTACGCTCCAGAAAGTTGTTAAAGTGACCTCCAAAGTCTCCTCGGCCTTCGCAAGCACTAATGAACCGCTCGCGCAAAACATGAAGTCGCGTCTCGATCTCACTACTGCGCGACTCGATCTCCTCGGGTAAGGTTCCCAACAAATGCCCAACGATACCTGCGTCCGGCGTTCCGCTATCAATGGGTAGAATATCGTCTTCAAAGTGTTCGAAGTCATGCAAGACGTCTCGGAGAGACCGTTCGACCACTTGGACGTCCTCACCGTAGGGCACCAGCCCGATGCGAACGAGCCTGTCGTCGGCGAGCACCTCTGATAAAAATGCGTCACGTGCTTTGCTGATCTCTCGACGCTCGTTCAACACCGTCTGCAACCGATCCTCTGACTCTGCTACTAGTCGTCGCAGTTCGTCCTCTTCCGATGCCAATCGCTCAAGTTCTCCTTCGATTCGACGGCGTTCCTGCACCCAACGTCCGTACTCATTGGGATCGACGATACCCTCAGTTTGCAAGATCTCTACTAGAGTTGCATATTCTTGTACCGACTGTTCCACATGAACGCGCCACCCACTCTGAGCAAGATTCGACTGTTGCGATTCAATACTATGCCTAAGCTTGTCCGCCGCATTCAGCAACGCTGTCGATGCATCACTAACAGCTGCATTCAATGCGTCAACGATGCTGATGGCATCCTCATCAGCCGAAGACGCCTCGTCAAATAATTCAACAACCATATCTTCAGACTGCACCTCGGAGGCGGCTTCTCTAATCTGGTCAACCGCGATCCGCGCGTTGTTGAAGTGACGCTCAATATGTTGGCTCTGGCGATCTTTATGTCTGTATGAGGTGAGGATTCTTGAATGGCCCGATTCCTCGAAGCGACGGAGCTTTCGCTCGACATCTCTCAATTCGACCGTGAGCGAGTCTCGGCGTGTTTGCATGTAACCCAGTTCTCTAATACGCGCTCGTATTCTATAGAAGGAGTGACGCGCTGAGTCGAGACTCTCTTGATGAGCTGCGACGCCTGCTGCCTCATCAATCATTGCAAGTAGAGCCTGCTGGTTATTCCCGGCAAGATCAGCGATTTGACCCTGACTGAACATTCGAATCGGAAACCGAGTTGCAGCGACGTCCTGAACTTCGGACGCCGTCCACTCACCGTCGGCCGATTCTTCTTCGACCGACAGCTCAGATCCGTTGGACTGCCAACGTACGAGATACCTCATGCCGTCACGCATGATCGTCCATCGGATCATAGTGCTATTCGTAATACCTCCCTCATCAACGCGTGTCGAAGGTACCCGATTGAATCGTTCAAACGTAGTTCGAGAGATCGCTCCCTTGTCGAGATTCTTGAGTTCTCGTTCTCGTCGGGCTGCTAACCGTATAGCATGGATTATCGTAGACTTGCCTGTGCCACGGCCACCAATCAAGGCACTCAGCCATGGACTAAGGGTCATCCTAGTAGGTTGCCCTCGGCCCATGAATCGGGCATCTCGAATCTCTATAGATTCAATGTGATGGTTGGGAAGTATCGCAGGATCAAACGACTCTGGCAGATCGCTGCGTCTGATCGAATAGCCCTCCCCATCCAATAGTGCTAGACGTAGACCTTCGAGTGATGGACTGGCCATCTTGACCCACGTATAGTGCGAGCCAGGATATCGGTCCGCAGCGCCCTGAAATATACGATGTGAATCAGACCCCAGGACCTCCGCCCAAGAAAGGCCGAGCTCGTCGTAGAGTGCGGGCTTGGTGGAATTGTATTCTATGATTTCGATCGCGAAGAGCTCGTCGCTCTCAAGTAACGGTCGCAGCGTGTTTCCCTTCAGGTCCCAGGCGCCCGATGGTCGATCGACATGGGCAGGAATGGCGATGCCACCAGCCCTGTTGATCGCATCGACAACTCGTATCGGAGCGTCATCGGCTGTGCGGTCGCTCGAGCCGCGTTCGGCATGAAAACTGATGGCGCCAAGAAGCGAGTCGATATCTGCTGCACACTTACTGGTGTCGAATATCGCGAGTATGTGGATTCCACCGTTGGCGGTAATCTCAACTCCGGGGAAGAGATAGAGTTCTCGGTACTCTGGGTGTTGCTCCTGCCTGAGTCCCTGTAGCGACGACTTTAACTCGTCGATCCACTCTCCTGAATTGTGATCGGTGACCGCGACGCAGTCAACTCCTGCCCGCATAAAGCTGAGGAGCCAATCTTGCGGTGTGACGTCGAACGTCGAGGCGTGTTGCGCGCTCTGTCGGTAATCTCTCGATGCGGGTGTATGGGTGTGGAAGTCAAACTTCCACCACCGCGCTCCACCGTAGCGCCAGGGTAGACTTTCGCTAAGTGTCATGGCCTCTCCTTGGAACCCTGACCTTCAGAATATGCGGCCCGTAGATGCCAAGCTCCTGTTGGGGAGAGCGCGTCCCGAGCGAACTCCATATTCTGTTCGTGCGCCGGCGTCAGGAAGTCGCCTCGGGAGTGCACGCATGCAGATCGGGCCATGGCACTACACTAGCGAGCGGCTTCAACGACGACGGCAATGACTGTACTAGATTGGCGTGCCATTACAGGAGTTGACTAGGGTCGCCCCTACCCGACGGCCTAGGTCGCTTGGCGCGAGAACTCGGAGGCAGGCTCGTCGGGCGTTCACCGATGTCGGCGGTGCCATGAATGCGTTGGAGCGCGGCGACCACGTCGATGCCCTGATGCCATAGTTCGCTTACACCGGCGGCTTGCAGGTCGCTGAGCAGGTCGGCGGGCGTCGCAGGGTCGCTGACGGCGGCCACGAGCACTGCTCCCGCCTTCGACAGGGCGCCGGCCGTGGCCGGGCCGCGCCGGCGGTACCAGTCGTCCGAGCCTGTGATTACGGCCGCGGCCAGGCCCGACGCCGCGAAGTCGGCCGCCGCGGCGATCGGTGAATCGACTCCCTCGCCACCACGGGCCTCGATGCCGCCGACGGCCAGCAGGCTCTGCACCCAGGCGGTGCGCTCGGAGTGGGCCGCAGCCGGCCCCAGGGCCGCCACCCACACCGCGGGGCGCTCGCCGGTGGCGAGCCGGTGGCGGTCGGCGGCGTCGCGAAGATCCTCGAAGGGCTGGGCGAGCCGCCTGATGGGCAGTCCTGGCTCGGCGGGCGCGGCGACGTCGCCGTCGTCGGGGCCGGCGACAGCGTCGTGCAACAACGGGAACTCGCTCACTCCGGTGAGAGGCTCGCTCCGGGTCCTCAGAGCTCCCAGGCGGGACCGCCAGCTCCGTTCCATGGCTGCAGCCGGCGTGCCGTCATCGATGGCGTCCTCGATCCCGCCGGGTGCCGCGACGTCCTGCAGCACCCGCCAGCTGACCGAGGCCAGCTCCTCGGTCAGCGACTCCAAGTAGAACGATCCGCCCGCGGGGTCGCCCGCCCGCGCCAGGTGCGACTCCTCCAGCAGCAGCAGTTGGGTGTTGCGGGCCAGCCGCCGACCCAGGGCGGCGTCGGTGTCGACCGCCCCCAACGCATGGCCGAAGGGCAGCACGGTCACCGCGTCGGCACCGGCGACACCGGCGGCCAACGCTGCGGAGGCACCGCGCAGAAGGTTGACCCACGGGTCGCGCCGGCTGTACATGTGGGCCGCGGTCACCGCGTGCTGGTACTGGCAGGCCGCTTCCCGGGAGCCGCCGCTGGCCGTCACCACCCGAGACCACATCACCCGGGCTGCTCGCAGCGCGGCGATGGTGACGAACTGGTCGGCCGTGGCCGCCAGACGAAACCCGATGAGGCCGGCTGCCGCGTCCACCGGCATGCCCGCCTCAACCAGCGCTCGCAGGTACGCCACCGCGGTCGCAGTGGCCCAGCCCAGGGACTGGGCCTCGGTCGCGCCCGCATCGGCGTAACGAGTCGCGTCCACCATGAAGACCCTGACGCCCGGACCGAGCTTCGACACCTCGCCGGCCGCGAGCGCGATCTCGTCGATGATCGACTCCGGTACCGGCTCACGCCGGTCACCCCCACCCGCCGGCGCACCCGCTCTCGGCCGCGCCCACTCTGCCGCCGGGGCCGTCTCAACCCGCCGCCCGGAGCGGGCCCACTCCCCGAGCGGATCGAGGCCAACCGAACTTCCCGCGGCCAGCACGCCGCCACGCCGGGCCGCCAGCACTCCCAGGGCCTCTGCGGCAGCGAGTGACGAATGGGGCGCCAAGGCAACCGGAGTCTCGGACAGATCGACGCCCGCGAGCACGCGGTCCAGTTCGTCGATCGTGACACCCTCGGCCACTTCGAGCTCCACCGACGTCGCGCCGGCGGCCAGATCATCGTCGACCCGGCGCCGCAGCAGGTCGGGATCGCTCCGGCCGCCCGCGACGACGCGATGGCGGGTGCGAACGTCCCAGCCCCTTGCGGACCGCGCCGGGTCGACGGCGGTTCGGGCCGCCGCGGGCCGGGCCGGGCGCTGGGTGTAGAGCGGCCGTATCTCGATGCCGTCTCGGGTCTTGCTGGTGAGATCGGCCAAGTCCCCGCCCCGCAGCGTCCGCTCGATCAGGGCCATCCAGTCGCCGACGGTGACGGGCGTCCAGCCCTCCGCCGTCATCTCACCGCCGACACTGCCGGCTCACCAGCCGCCGACGGCTTTCATCGCGAATACCGGCGCCTATGCCAAGAAAACGCGATGCAAGGCGGAGGAGCATCACATTGTGAAGCGGAGGCTCCGGGCCGCTTGCTCGCCCCAGTGCGCGTCGCCGCTCCAGCAGATGGAGCCGTCGTCGATCTTCGTCTGGGGGTCGATGCGGCCGCAGGCCAGCATCGTGAACGTGGTGGAGTCGGCGGTGAGCACCACGTCGGGCGAGTCCAGAGAGGCGGGTTCGACCGCCTTGGCCCGGCCCGCCACCACCACGGCGAGCCGGCGCTCGACTGGACCGGTGATGTCAGCCCGCAGGCTCATCCCGTCGGGCAGACCCACCCTCTTGCCGATGATGTAGCCGATCGAGCGCTCCACCTGGTCGAGGGTGATCTCGGCCGTGGGCCCGCTGTCATCGGTGGTGCGCCCCAACGGGATGGTGCAGTCGCGCACGTGGACCCACATGTCGAAGATGCGGATGGCAAGGAAGCCGCCGTAGCTCTGCACTCCCACCGGCGTCCATGACCGACGGTCGATGTCCTCGTCGCTCAGCAGGGTCAGATCGGACCGGCGGGCGTCGAATATCTCGGCAACCCGAGCACCGAACTCGGCCGAGGACATCGATGCGGAAGCGTCGGTCAGCGCCTGCATCTTCTGGAACGGAGGCATGTTCTCAGTGCTGATCTCCCAGCCCGAGATCACGTCCTCCACCCCCACGGCATGGCCGATGGCCTGGCGCACTGTCCAGTCCGGGCACAGCGACTGCACCGTCCACTCGTCGTCGGACAGGTCGGCGCACAGGTCCGAAATCTCGGTGAAGCAGGCCTTGGTGGTGTCGATCAGGTGCTGGCGGGAGTAAGAATGCATGGACCAAGCATGACGCCGACCGGGCCTCGACCGCAACGCCGAATGGAGAATCCCACCATGACTGCCACCGAAGCACCCGCCGGCACCGACGAGCAGACCCGCATTGCCGACGAGGCCGTCGACTCGTTGCTGGCGGCGCACGACCCCGCCGAAGAGAGCCTCATCGAGTTCCGAGGGCACCAGCACGACGCCGGGCTGGCCTGGGTGCACCACCCGCCGGGCTTCGGCGGGCTCGGCCTGTCCCGCCGGCTGCAGCGTGTGGTGGATCGCCGGCTGCGGGCCGCGGGCGCCCCGCCCGCCGATCCCTCCACCTTCTTCATGATGCTGATCGGCCCGACCATCCTCACCCACGGCACCGACGAGCAGAAGCGCCGCTACCTGAGGCCCATGTTCACCGGGGAGGAGCGCTGGTGCCAGCTCTTCAGCGAACCCGGCTCGGGATCGGACTTCGCCGGGCTGGGCACCCGGGCCGCACGCGACGGTGACGAGTGGGTGGTCAACGGCCAGAAGGTGTGGAACACGCTGGCTCATGTGGCCGACCTCGGCATGCTGGTGACCCGCTCCAACCCGGAACTGCCCAAGCACAAGGGGCTGACCTACTTCGCGCTCGACATGCGAGCCCCCGGCGTGGAAGTGCGGCCGCTGCGCCAGATCACCGGCGAGGCCGAGTTCAACGAGGTGTACCTGACCGACGTGCGGGTGCCCGACTCGGCCCGCATCGGCGCTGTCGGCGAGGGCTGGCGAGTGTCGCTCACCACCCTGATGAACGAACGGACCGCCATCGGCGGCGCGGCGGGCGGCGCGACCACCGCCCAGCAGGGACCGCTGGGCGGCCTGATGGAGGCCTACCGCAACATGGATCCGGCGGTGCGGACCAAGGCCCACCGCGACGAGGTGATGCAGCTTTGGGTGCGGGGCGAGGCGCTGCGGCTCACCAACTCCCGGGCCGCCCACAACGCCCGGGCCGGCAACCCCGGTCCTGAGAGTTCCGTCAGCAAGCTGATGCTGGCCGAGTTCAACAAGGAGCTCACGGCCAAGGTGATCGACCTCGAGGGACCGGCGGGGATGGTGGACTACCACTACGAGTTCCGCCGGCCCACCGCCATCTCGCTCGACGGCAAGTTCGGCGACACCCACCACGGCTTCCTGCGGTCCCGGGCCAACTCAATCGAGGGCGGCACCAGCGAGATCATGCGCAACATCCTGGGCGAGCAGGTGCTGGGCCTGCCCGGCGAGCCCCGGGTGGACAAGGAGATCCCCTGGCGCGACGTTCCCAGGAACTGACCGCGGCCAGGATCGCCAGACCGACACTCCAGACCCATCCCGCCGGCGCGACCTGCCGGGCGACAGGAGCCGGGACCATGCCAATGCCGACCGATGTGGGGATCGTCGACACGATGATCGGTTTTCCCGCCGAGGACTTCGAGCACTACGAGTTCATCCGCAAGCAGCTCAAGGACGCCGAGTCGGCCGAGTTCGACTTCCCGGTGGAATACATGTTCAAGGGCGTGCCCAAGGAGAAGTACGGCGCGGACGATCCCATAGCGCTGACCCTGGGCGAGATGGACGCCTACGGCGTCGAGTGGGGCATGATCGGATGCGAGGGCGAGGTGAACCGCAAGGCCCTTGCCGGCCATCCCGACCGGTTCGTGGGCTCCTGCCACGTCGACGCCAACGACGTGATGGGGGCGGTGCGCCGGATCCGCCGCTACTGCGACGAGTACGACATCCGGGCCGTGGGAACGTTCCCGGCCGGCTGCTTCCCCCAGATCCCCATAGACGACCCCAAGTGGTATCCGGTCTACGCCACCTGCTGCGACCTCGACATCCCCGTCTTCGTTTGCGCGGGCGTGCCCGGCCCCCGGCTGCCCATGGACTGCCAGCACGTGGAGCGCATCGACCGGGTGATGTACGACTTCCCCGAGCTGACCCTGGTCACCCGCCACGGGTGCGAGCCCTGGGAGGCGCTGGCGGTGAAGCTGATGCTGAAGTGGCCCGGCCTGCACTACTCGACCTCGGCGTTCGCGCCCAAGCACTACCCGTCCGCCATCATCGACTACGCCAACACCCGGGGGTCCGACAAGGTGATCTACGCCGGCTACTTCCCGATGGGCCTGTCGCTGCAGCGCATCATGGACGAGATGCCCAACGTCGGCTTCCGCGACGGGGTCTGGCCCAAGTTCCTGCGCGAGAACGCGGCCCGAGTCCTCAAGATCAACTAGCCACAACGAGCCTCGCCGCACGTATCTCGGCCGCAGCGTCCGCTGACCGGTCGAACCCCGACCAATACCGGCATCGCCGTGCCCGTCGCCGCGCGGTCACCCACTTCTGCATACCCGTGTGCGTGCCGTTGGACCGGTCTGGGGGTCCATGGGGGTGCCGTTGCCGACCTGTAGGTTCTGGCCGATGGAGGAGGGACTTTGACGACGGTCGATCTTCACGGCAGCCCATACAGCCTCGAAGACACTGGCGGGTGGGTGCTCGACAAGGCGGCATCCCTTCAAGAGCGCGTCGAGTTGCTGCGGGGCGAGGGGCGGCTCTCTGAGGCAACGCTGCGGGCCTACTTCGGCGAGAAGCGATTCGAGCAGATTGCCGAGTCGAACGCCATCGAGGGGAGCACGCTGAATGTGGGCGAGACGGAACTGGCAGTGGACCGCGGCATCACAGTCACAGGTCACGACCCTGCGTACTCCAAGGACGCCGTCAATCTGTCCAGAGCTCTCGAGCGCACGGTCGAACTGGCCCGGGACCGGTCCCCAACGACCCTGGGCCAAGTGAAGGAACTGCACGGCCTTGTCCTCGGTGACGGATCCGGCGCAGGCCTGTTCCGCTCGCGGCCGGTGAGGATCGCCGGCTCGCCGCACCGCCCACCCGCCTCGTGGGGCGAAGTCATGTCCGCAATGGAGGACTGGGACCGGTGGTCCCGCGCGAATTCTGACGCCTCGGGGTTGCTGCGGGCGATCGTGCTGCACACTTGGCTCACGCACATCCACCCGTTCACCGACGGCAACGGCCGTACGTCAAGAGCAGTAATGAACCTGGAGCTGATCCGTGCAGGCCTCCCCAGCGTCATCCTCCGGCGCAAGGACCGCCTCAGGTACTACGAGGCTCTGGCCGAGTCTGACCTCGGAGGCGACCTCGGACCGATCTCGGAGTTGATTCTGGCGCGAGCCGAGGACGCCCTGCGCGAATTGGAGCGCAAGGCCACCGCCCACGAGGGCTACGACCGCGCCCAGGCACAGCTGCGCAAAGCCCAAGAACGGCAGGTGGCGATCTGGAACGACGCCGTCCAACTGCTTTTCTCTCTGGTGGACGACGCCCTTGACGCCACCATCGGCGATGTCGGGCAGGTCTCTACCCGCTGGTACGAGGACAAGTTGTTGGTTGAGGACTACGCGGCCCTCTCGCGAGGAGATCCGGCGGGCAACTCCTGGCTGTATCGCATCAACGTGGAGGTACCGGCGCTGCGGAATCGTCGACTTCTTGCCTGGACGGGGTACCGGAGCTATGGGGTGCGGGGCTGGCAGGGGATCGGCGCCGGGCCGTCAATCTTCTGGTCGGTTCCAGATCGCTCCGGCTACCGCCACTGGATCCGAGACGACTCTCGGTCGCCAGGAGTAGCTGAATTGACACTTCAACTCCCCAATGTGGACACATGGATCGCCAGGCTCCCCGACGACAGCATCACAACACTCCTACCGAGCGAGGCAGCCCAGAGGATTGCTTGCGCCGTGATCGATTCGATGACGGAAAGCTGAAGCGTTGTCGCGTCGGAACCGGGAACCAGGCCACGAGTTTTGTTCTGTCAGCAAATGTTCATCAAGGCTAAAACTCTGAGAACCTCGGACTAGAACCGGTAGGCCGTCAGGTGGGGCTCGCGCTCACGTTCGCGGCTGGGCCGCTAGATGCGGCGGTCTTGGCCCTGCCAGTACTCGTCGCGCAGGAGGCGCTTGTAGAGCTTGCCCGTCTGGTCGCGGGGCAGCTCGGGGGTGAAGTCGACCGTGCGGGGGCACTTGACCGACGCGAGGCTGGCCCGGCAATAGTCGACCAACTCGCGCTCAAGCGCGGACGCGGCTTCGTCGCCGGCGGGCATCTCCATGGGCTGGACCACCGCCTTGACCACCTCGCCCAGGTCGTCCTCGGGCACGCCGATCACAGCCACGTCGAGCACCGCGGGGTGCATGGTCAGCAGGTTCTCGGCCTCCTGGGGGTACACGTTCACCCCGCCCGAGATGATCATGTGGGCCTTGCGGTCGGTGAGGTACAGGAAGCCGTCGCCGTCGACCCGGCCGATGTCGCCCAGGGTGGACCAGCCGTTGGGCAGCCGGGACTTGCCGGTCTTCTCTTCGTCGAGGTGATATTCGAAAGAGTTCCCTCCGCTGAAGTACACGACGCCCTCTTCGCCTGCCGGCACCTCGGTCCCGGTGGCCTCGTCCACAATGTGCACCTCGCAGTTGAGCGGCGCGCCCACCGTGCCGGGGTGGGCCAGCCACTGCTCGCTGTCGCAGAAGGTGAACCCGTTGCCCTCGGTGCCCGCGTAGTACTCGCTGAGGATCGGCCCCCACCAGTCGATCATCTGCCGCTTGGCCTCAACCGGGCAGGGAGCGGCCGCGTGCAGGACGCTGATCAGCGAGGACAGGTCGTGGGCCAGGCGCTGCTCGTCGGGCAGCTTCAGCATCCGCACGAGCATGGTCGGCACCACCTGGGTGTGGGTTGCCGAGCGGCGTTCCACCGCAGCCAGGAACGCCGCCGCGTCGAAGCGCTCCATCACCACCGCGGTGGCGCCGACCACGTGAGCGCCCATGGTGAACCGAAACGGGGCCGCGTGGTACAGCGGCGCCGGCGACAAGTAGACCGACTCCTCTGACATGGCGAGCAGCAGCACGCACATCATGGCCACCACGTTCTGGGCCTCCTCCAGCGGGATGGCCTCGTACTCGCGCAGAACCCCCTTCGGGCGACCGGTAGTGCCCGAGCTGTAGAACATGTCGGCACCGGCCACCCGCCCGTCGAGCGGCGCCGGCGGCGCGGCAGCCACCGCCTGCTCATAGCTCCCATATCCGTCGATGGTGGTGTCCATCATCAGCCGCAAGCCGACCCCGTCCATGCGGTCGGCCATCTCGGCGGCCTGGGCTGCCTTGTAGCTCGACGTGATGAAGGCCCGAGCGCCGCTGTTGGCGACGATGTAGGCGATCTCGTCGGTGGTCAGGCGGCTGCTGATGGGCGTGTAGATCAGCCCGGCGTAGTACGCGCCCCAGGCCAGCGGGAGGTAGTTGCGGTGGTTCTCCAGGCACCAAGCCACATGGTCACCGGGTACCAGCCCGGCCTCCCTGAACATCTGCGACACCCGGTTGGCCTCGGCGTCGAGTTGCCCGAAGGTGATGGTCTCCCCCGACCCGGCCATGATGACGGCTGGCTTGTCGGGACTGGCGGCGGCGTGAACTCCGGGGTACATCGTTTCCGACGCTACCCGCGCCGACGAGAGTGCCGTACCCGAGACCTCGGGCTCAGACGGTGTAGCCGCCGTCGACGGCGAGGTGCTGGCCGGTGATGTAGCGGGCGCGGTCCGATGCCAGAAAACACACGGCCTCGGCGATGTCGCCGGCCGTGCCGAAGCTGCGCAGCGGGATGTTGGCCCGGGCTGCATCGAGGGCGCGCTCATCGATGTCGCCGGACGCCATGAGGCGCTGGGCCATCCCGTCGGTCAGCATGCCCGGACCCACGCTGTTGGCCCTCACCCCGAAGCGGCCCTCCTCTGCGGCCAGCCCCCTCACGGCGGCCTCCACTGCAGCCTTGGGGATCGTGCTGAGGCCGTCGCGCACGGGAAACCGGCCGGTGCCCGCGGTTGTAACCGCCACGATGCTGCCCTGGGAGTTGCGCAGATGGGGCAGCGCAACGTGGGCCGCGGAGAAGAAGCCGGCGGCGTCGGCGTCCAGCTGGGCCCGCACGACCGAGGGCTCGATGCGGCTCAGGTGGAGTTGCGGGACGTCGGGGCCGGCCGCGTACACCAGCGTGTGCAGGCCTCCGGCGGCGGCAGCCAGTTCGTGGACCGCGGCCGCAGTGGCATCGTCGTCGGTGAGGTCGGCGGCCGCGAGCCAGCACCGGCGACCCAGTCCCTCCACCTGCCCGGCGGTGGCCGCGGCCGCGTCGGCGTTGCTGCGGTAGGTGAGGGCAACGTCGCTGCCCCGAGCAGCCAACTCGGCCGCGATGACTGCGCCCAAGCCGCCACTGCCCCCGACCACGAGCGCGGCGCCGCTGCGGTGCGCGAAGTCGTTGCTCAGATCCAGGTCACCCATGCCCTCAGCCTGCCCGGCGCAAACAGGCGGGACAACCGGAGAGGCAGAGGCATGCAACGCGGCGGGAGTTGGCCAGCTTCGCCTGTTCCTGGTCCACCGCCGAACACCTGCTGCAGCGGGCAGACAAGCCGCGCATGCTGACCGCGGTGTGGCCCATTCAGACTGCCTTGGTCGAGGCGGCCGCGCTCGGCGCGCCGGCTCGGAAGGCAGCAAGGGCACGGGTGCACGTAAAGCGGCCCGGGCCGCTCCGCCCGGTCGGGGCCTGGCTAGATGACTCGACTCGCCCGATCAGCGGACTCGGCGCATGGCGTCGAGGGCGCGCTCCTCGGCCACGCGCTTGCGGCCCACGATCGGCGTCGTGGGCGCGAATCCGGCCTCGGCCCGCTCCGACTCGCTCTCGCCTCCCCAGAAGCCGAGCTCGCGGTTCCTGCGGCCATAGTCCCGGCACGCGGGCAGCACGACGCACTGCTCGCAGATCGACCGGGCGCGGGCCTCTCTGCGGACCCTGGCCTCGGGCCGCTCGGCGAACGGAGCGAAAAACAGGTCGCTCTCGCCCAGGCAGCGCCCCTGCTCCATCCAGGCCGTGGAACCCACGGGGGCTACGGCAGTCTCGTATGCCTCGAGCATCGGTATACAATTTAGCAGCTGTATACAATTTCGTCAAAATTGAAGATGGACAGCAAGTCAATTGTTTCGACACTTGCCCAGAATCTGTGGCGGGACCTGCCCAAACACGGAGTGCGGACCTGCTGCCGCCATCAGCGTAGACGGGCTGCCAACGGGCCGTAGTCGTCCCGCAGACAGGCCGGCGGCCAGCCCTTGGGGGCCGAGCGGGGCTAGCCGGCCTTGGCGCCCGCCACCACGCCGCGGTCGTGCAAGCTGCCGATCTCACCGGCTGAGAGTCCCAGCCATCCGGCCAGCACTTCGTCGGTGTGCTGGCCCAGAGCGGGCGCCAACGCGGCGTTGCCCGGCGCGTCGGACTCCAGCGGACGGCCGTCTGCGAGGGCCAGCGGAGATCTCGGCACCAGGTAGGGGCCTATGCCCGGCTGGTCCACCTCGCGGAACAGCCCCGCGGCCGGCGAGCACCGGGGATCGCTCTCGACGAGCTCGGCGAAAGTCTGATACGGCCCCCAACACACTCCCAGGGCGTCCAAGCACTCTGACGCTTCGGCGAAGGATCGCTGGCCGGCCCAGGCCTGCATCACCGCCTTGATCTCGTGGCGGGCTTCGAATCGGTCGCCCTCATCATCGAAGTCGAGACCCCGGGCCGCGGCAATCTCCTCGACCGCGGCCACGCTATCGGTGGCCTCCAGCAGCGAGGCCCATTGCCGGCTGCTGATGCCCACCGCGTACAGGCGGCGCCCGTCGGCTGTCGACAGCTCCGCGCCGAACGCGCCGTACAGGTCGTTGCCGCAGCGGGGCCGGGCCGCGCCGTTGACTTGGACCTCGGCGATGTACCCCAGCGCGGCGGTGGCCGCCAGGGCAACGTCGCTCAGCGCGAGCGTCATCACCGACCCCTCCCCCGTGAGCAGCCGGCGGCGCTCTGCGGCCAGTATCCCCACCACGGCCGTCTGCCCGCACAGCAGATCCCAGGCCGGCAGCACGGTGTTGACGGGATCATCGTGGCCCGCAGGGCCGGTCACCATCGGGAACCCCAGCGCCGCGTTCACCGTGTAGTCCACCGCGGTGGTGCCGTCGCGGTTGCCGGTGATGGCCACCATCACCAAATCGGCACGCCGGGCGGTCAGCCGATCAGGGGCCATCCAGCCCCGGGCCGCGAAGTTGGTGAGGAAGGTGCCCGCGGTGCCGATCAGCTCGGCGAGCAGCTCGTGGGCGGCCGGATCTCGCAGGTTGACGGCCAGCGACTTCTTGCCCTTGTTCAAGCCGGCCCAGTACAGCGAGCGCCCCTCGGCGGTGAGCGGCCAACGTCCGCAATCGATGCCCCCGCCGAGCGGGTCGAAGCGCACCACCTCGGCTCCCAGCTGGGCCAGCGTCATGCCGCCGGAGGGCGCGGCCACGAACGCCGAGCCTTCGACGACTCGCAAACCGTCGAGCGGAGCATGGCCGATCACGCCCCCGAACCTAGAGCGAGCGCAGATTGGTTGCGAGCGCCATCGGGCGGCGGCGCGGGCACACTGGCCGCGTGATCGAGAGCGTGCCGTGCATGCTCATGCGCGGTGGAACGTCGAAGGGCGCCTACTTCCACAGCGGTGACCTGCCCGACGATCCCACCCAGCGCGACGACCTCATCCTGCGAATCGTCGGATCTCCGGACCCCCGCCAGATCGACGGCATCGGTGGGGCCCACGTGCTCACCACCAAGGTGGCTGTGGTCGGTCCGGCAGCCGGGCCGGGCGCCGACGTGGACTACTTGTTCCTTCAGCCCTCGGTGGACGAGCCCCTCGTCAGCGACGCCCAGAACTGCGGCAACATGCTGGCCGGCGTGGGGCCGTTCGCGGTGGAAAGAGGCCTGGTCGAGCCTGGCGGGGCCGAGGCGAGGGTGCGCATACGCATGGTCAACACCGCATCGGTGGCGATCGCGACGTTCCCGCTGCGGGGCGGCATGCCCGACTACTCCGGCCCGACCTCTATCGACGGCGTGCCCGGCACGGCGGCCGCGGTGCGCCTCGACTTCGAGGACATCGCGGGCAGCTCCTGCGGCGCCCTGCTGCCCACCGGCAATCTCATCGACTCCGTCGAGGGAATGGACTGCACCCTCATCGACAACGGGATGCCGACCGTCGTGATGAGGGCGGGCGACCTGGACGTGACCGGCTATGAGGATTGCGCCGCCCTCGAGGCCGACAGCCGCCTGCGGTCCCGGCTGGAGCAGGTGCGCAAGGCCGCGGGCCCTCTGATGGGCCTCGGAGACGTGACCGCCTCCACCGTGCCCAAGATGACGCTGGTGGCGCCTCCACGAACCGTTGCGGGCGACATCTGCACCCGGACCTTCATCCCTCACCGGTGCCACGAGGCGATCGGTGTGCTCGGGGCAGTGTCGGTCGCCGCCGCCGCGCTCCTGCCCGGTGCCGTCGGCCATGAGATGCTGCCAGCCGGCGCCGGCCGAGACCATGGACCGGCCGAGGCATCTCGAATCGGCCGCGTGGTCACGCTGGAGCATCCGACCGGCACCCTCGACGCCGCCGTGGTCCTCGCAGCCCTCCCCGATGGCGCGCCCACGGTGCAGAGCGCGGGCATCATCCGCACCGCCCGGAAGCTCTTCGACGGCCTTGTCTTCCCCCGTCCCCGCTGAGAGGCCGAGCGGATAGGAATGCAGGCGACCATCCCGACCCCCCATCCGGATCCGCACCCTCCCGCGATGTTCACCCCGCCGCCGGGTGCCTGCGACGCCCACTGCCATGTGTTCGGCCCGGCGAGCCGTTTCCCGTTCGCTGCCGGCCGCTCGTACACGCCGCCCGACGCGGGCGCCGAGGAGCTCGAAGCGCTCCACGAGCGCATGGGGCTCAGTCGGGCCGTGCTGGTGCAGGCAAGCTGCCACGGAACCGACAACGCGGCCATGGTCGACGCCCTCCAGCGATCGCTTGGAAGGTACGCCGGGGTGGCCATGATCGACGAGTCCTGCCCCGACGCGGAGCTCGACCGCCTGCATGACGCCGGCGTGCGGGGCGCCCGATTCAACTTTGTCAGGCACCTCGGAGGCGGGGACCTCGGGGCCTTCGAGCGCACGGCCCGGAGGGTGGCGCCGCGGGGCTGGCACATGGTGGTGCACCTCGACGCGGCCGACCTGCCCGACTTCGCCGGGGTGCTGCTCGGCCTGCCGTGCCCGTTCATCATCGACCACATGGCTCGCGTCCCCGCAGCCGCAGGCCTCGGGCAGCCACCCTTCGCCGCGCTGCTGGATCTGATGGACGACGAGAGGGCCTGGGTGAAGATCTCGGGCGCGGAGCGGCTCACCGCCGGAGGGCGCCCACCTTATGACGACGTGGCGCCGCTGGCCCGGGCGCTGATCGCCGCGGCGGGCGACCGGGTCCTGTGGGGCACCGACTGGCCCCACCCCAACGTGAGCCACATGCCCGACGACGGCGACCTGATGGACTTGCTGGCCTCCTTCGCCCCCGACGAGACCGACCGCAACCGGATCCTGGTCGAGAACCCGCAGCGCCTCTACGACTTCGCCTGACCCCCTCCCGCGGGCGTTGCTGGGACAGAGCCGGCGCCACTCGGCCAGGGCCGGCGTCAGGACAGAGCCTGCTCCAGGCGGTGCAGGGTTCGCATCGCTTCGAGGCCGCTGCGCAGCGACGATTCGGGCTCGCGTCCCTCCCGTATCGACGCGAAGAACTCGCGGTCCTGCAGCTCGATCCCGTCAGTGGACACGTGCCCCGCGGACACGTCGACCGGAGTGTCGCGGCCGTCGACCAGGTCGTCGTATCGGGCCACGAAGGTGCCCTTGTCGCAGACGTAGCGGAAGTCGGTGCCGAATGGGCCGTCATTGTTGAACGACAGTGCCAGGGAGCACACCGCCCCCGACGGCGCAGTCAGCGAGACGGACATGTCCATGGCGATGCCCAGCTCGGGGTGGGGCGGCCCCTGCACGGCCGACACCCTCTCCGCGGTCTCGCCGGTCTGGTGCTGGAAGAGGTCCACGGTGTGGCAGGCGTGGTGCCACAGGAGATGGTCGGTCCATGTGCGGGGCCGGCCCAGAGCGTTGGTGTTGGTGCGCCGGAAGAAGTAGGTCTGGGCCACGAGGTGCTGCAACTGCAGCTCGCCCGAGGCGAACCGCTGCCGCATCCACTGGTGCGACGGGTTGAAGCGCCGGGTGTGGCACACCATCGCCACCAGCCCGGATTCCCGCGCGACGTCGGTCAGCTCGGTTGCGTCGACGAGGTCGTCGGCCATGGGAATCTCCACCAGCACGTGGCGGCCGGCCCGGAGCACCTCGATGGCCTGCGCGGCGTGCAGATGCGTGGGAGTGGCCAGGATGGCCGCTTCAACGCCGGGCTGCGCGAGGCACTCGCCGAGCTCCCGCGACCAGTGGCCGATCCCGTGCTCGGCCGCCAAGGCCTCGGTGTCGGCCTCGATGCCCCCGGCCAGCGAGACGACGTCCACGCCGCCGATGCGGTCGATGGCGGCCAGGTGGCGCCGGGCGATGGCGCCCTCGCCGGCCAGCACCACCCTCACGACGGGTGTCCTAGTTCGTTTCCCGCGCCCATCCGGTGGAGGCTAGACCCCGGTCGGGTCGTCGAGGGTGTCCACCCAGTCGACGCCCATCTCGACGAGCTTCTCGCGCAGGCCGTGCATGTCCAGACCCAGCTCGCCGGCCGCAAGGCGTGTCCGAGCGTCCTTCTCAGTTGCCAGCCGCCGGCGGCACATCTCCAGCGCCCAAGCCGCCTCCGAGCGGGCCACCACCACCACACCGTCGTCGTCGGCGCAGACGACATCGCCCGGGCTGACGGTCTGGTCGCCGATCACGACCGGCACGTTCACCGAGCCCGGTGTGGCCTTGACGGTCCCCTGGCAGGAAATGTGCCTGCTCCACGCCGCGAAGCCCATGGCCCGCAGCTCGGCAGTGTCGCGCACGCCCGCGTCGATCACCAGGCCCCGCACTCCCCGAGCCTGAAGCGACGTGCCCAGCAGCTCCCCGAAGAAGCCGTGCGTCGACGGCGCGCTCACCGCCACGACCAGGATGTCGCCAGGCCGGCAGGTCTCGACCGCGGCGTGGATCATCAGATTGTCGCCGGGATGGCACAGTGCGGTCAGCGCCGCGCCCGCGGTGCGGGCACCGGACTGGATGGGGCGGATATCAGGGCCGAGGAAGCCCCTCCGGCCGATGGACTCGTGCACGGTGGCGCTGCCCATCGTCGCCAGGGCGTCGACGACCGCCGCTTCGGTGCGTTCCACTGTGCGCACCACCACAGGGCGGCCGTGGCCACTCATGGCTCCACCTCCAGTCGGGGATAGACGCGCCGGGCGTTGCCCTCGAAGATCTTGGCCCGAGCCGCTTCATCGAGGTCGGCGTTGTCGATGTAGCGCCGGGTGTCGTCGTAGTGGTGGCCGGTGACAGGATCGATGCCGCGCACCGCGCCCACCATCTCCGATGCGAACAGGATGTTGTCTGCGGGCACCACGTCGACGAGCAGATCGATGCCGCGCTGGTGGTACACGCAGGTGTCGAACCAGATGTGCTGCAGCAGCCCGTCGAAGTCCCAGCCGGAGTCCTGGGCCATGCCCACAAACCGCCCCCAGTGGTAGGGCACCGCTCCCCCTCCGTGGGGGATCACCCAGCGCAGTCCCTCGAAGTCGGCGAGGAACCCCGATGTCAGCGCCTGCATGAATGCAGTCGTGTCGGCGCCCAGATAGTGCGAGCCGGTCGTGTGGAAGTTCTCGTTGCATGACGCGCTCACATGGATCATGGCGGGCACGTCGAGCTCGCACATCGCCTCCCACAGCGGCCACCAGAAGCGGTCGGCCAGCGGCGGCCCGCTCCAGTGCCCGCCGCTGGGGTCGGGATTGACGTTGCATCCGATGAAGCCCATCTCCTCGGTGCAGCGTCGCAGCTCGCACACTGAGGCGTCGATCGGCGCGCCGGGAGACTGCGGCAGCTGGGCGACCGGGGCGAAGTTGGAGGGGTACAGGTCGCACACCCGCCGTATCAGCTCGTTCTGGTGCTGGGACCAGAACACCGAGGTGTGCTCGTTGCCGATGTGGTGGCCCATCCAACTGGCGCGGGGAGAGAAAATCGTCAGGTCGGTGCCCCGCTCTCGCTGGAAGGCGAGCTGTGCGCCCTCCAGGCTCTCGCGGATCTCATCGTCGCTGACCAAGATCTCACCCTTGGACCCGGCATGGCTCGGATCGGAGGCCACCGCCGCCTTCTGGGCCTCGCGCCACTCCCCCACCGCGGGCGGGGTGGTGGTGTAGTGGCCGTGGCAGTCGATGATCACCGGCGTCCTCCCCGCATTGCGACCGGACGCATACTAGGGAGCGGCGCGACGACAGCCGAGGCCCTCGTCGGCCCGGCGGGTCGCTCCACTACCCTGCGAGCGCCGATCGAGAGGACCGGCACGAGCAGCGGACCGTACGGCTTCCCCAGCAGCAGGCCGCTCCACTACCCTGCGAGCGCCGATCGAGAGGACTGCATGGCTAGCGCACACGCGGCCCGCGACTACCACGACGTGCCGGGCACCTATGTGCTCGACGGCCGGCACTGTCGCAAGGGCTACGCCTTGAACATGTTTTGCATGTCGCTGAACGAGCCGGCCAACCGCGCCTCCTTCCGGGCCGACCCCGAGGGCTACTTGGACGGCAACGCGCTCACCCCGGAGCAGCGCCGGGCCGTGCTCGAGCGCGACTGGGTTCAGATGCTGCGCCTGGGAGGCAACATCTATTACACCTTCAAGCTCGCGGCCTTCGACGGCCTCAACATGCAGCAGCTAGGCGGCATGATGTCCGGAGTCACCGGCGAGGAGTTCACCCAGATGATGGTCGACGGGGGCCGCCGGATCGAGGGCAACCGCTCGCTCAGCGACTGGGGGCAACGCTGATGGCCGAGGCCCGCTACATCCGGACCGCGCGCTGATGGCCGCGGCCCGCGATATCCGGACCGCGCTCTGATGGCCGCGGTCATCGCGGGGATCGGCACGTCGCATGTGCCCGCGGTAGGCGCGGCCATCGACGGCGGCAAGCAGGCTGAGCCCTACTGGGCGCCCTACTTCGCCAAGATCGAGCCGGCCCGGAGTTGGATGGCCGAGGCCCGTCCCGATGTGTGCGTGGTGGTCTACAACGACCACGCCTCCGCCTTCTCGCTGGATCTGGTGCCCACGTTCGCTCTGGGCGTGGCCCCGAGGTTCCCGCCCGCCGACGAGGGCTACGGGCCCCGCCCGGTGCCCGACGTGCCAGGGCATCCCGAGCTGGCCTGGCACCTGGCCGAGTCACTCATCCTCAACGAGTTCGACATTGCCATCGCCAACGAGATGCCCGTCGACCACGGCTGCACTGTCCCGCTGTCGGTGCTCTACGGGCAGCCCGAGACGTGGCCTTGCCGGGTGGTGCCGCTGTGCGTCAACGTGATCCAGTACCCACCGCCCACCGGCCACCGCTGCTGGCAGCTCGGCAAGGCCCTGCGCCGCGCTGTCGAGGCCTACCCCGGCGACGAGCGGGTGGCCGTGCTCGGTACGGGGGGCATGTCGCACCAGCTCCAGGGAGAGCGGGCCGGGCTGGTGAACCTCGACTTCGACAGGGAATTCATCGACTGCCTCGTCGACGACCCGGCCCGGCAGGCCGCGATGGACCACACCACGTACATCCGGGAGGCAGGCGCAGAGGGTGTGGAGCTGGTGATGTGGCTGGTGATGAGGGGAGCGCTCGACGACGAGGTGCGCGAGAGGTACCGGATGCACCACGTCCCCACGTCCAACACCAGCAACGGCCTGCTCATCCTCGAGAACGCCTGAGAATCGCTGCTACTGCCGATGGCAGTTCGGCGTGGCGACGGCTGCATACTCGCCATCGAGCCGTCGAGCGTCTACGACATCGGAGACCCCGCCGGGGTGCGGGCTGGACGGCGAGTGGACGCGCAGGCGCACATGATGGGAGAGTTCGGCCTCACATCTGGCTATCAGAGACAGGAGAGATGTGATGGGTGAACTCAGTTCGGCTGCGGATGCGGTATTGGACGGCGTTGTGTCGGGATCGCCGCGCGTGCCCGGCGTTGCCGCGGTTGCCACCGACCGCAACGGCGTCATCTACAAGGGCGCCCGCGGCGAGCGCGTTCTCGGGGGCGACTCCTTCACCACCGACACGGTGTGTGCGATCTTCTCGACCACCAAGGCAATCGGCGGCACCGCCTGCCTGCAGCTGGTCGAGCAGGGCGATCTAGACCTAGACGCCCCGGCGAAGGAGTACGTACCGAGAATCGGTGGGCTCGGTGTGATCGAGGGGTTCGACGACGATGGAGCACCAAGACTGCGCCCGCCCAAGAGCGACATCACGACGCGCCAGCTTCTCACCCACACTGCGGGGCTCTCATACGACTTCTTCAACGAGACTTACACGAGGTTGGCCAACGAGCAGGGTCAGCCGTGGGTGGTGGATGCCTCCTACGCCTCCATCGAGACGCCCCTGCTCTTCGACCCGGGCGAGCGGTGGGATTACGGATCCAACATCGACTGGGCCGGCCAGGTGGTGGAGGGCATCACCGGCAAGCGGCTGGGCGAGGTGCTCGAGGAGCGGGTGCTGGGCCCGCTGGGCATGGACTCGACTGCTTTCTCGATGACTCCGTCGATGCGTGAGCGCCTCGCGACGATCCACGCACGCGAGGACGCCGACGGGTCGCTGATTCCGCTGCCCGGGGTGGAGCTGCCGCCCGACCCGGAGGTTCACATGGCCGGCCACGGCCTCTACGGCACGGCGGAGGACTACGCGAAGTTCATCCGCATGTGGCTCAACGACGGAGCCGGCCCCGACGGCGAGCAGATCCTCAGGCCCGAGACCGTCGAGATGGCGTGCCGAAACCACCTTCCCGAGGGCATGTTCATCAAGATGCTGCCCGGCGTCGGCGCCACCGAGGTGGCCAAGACCGTTCTTCCCGTGTCGAACCCGCGCCTGTCCAACGACGCCGAGTTCTTCCCGGGAATGCCCAAGACTTGGGCGCTCTCCTTCATGATAAACGAAGAGGACGCCCCCACCGGTCGGCCGGCAGGCGCGCTGGCATGGGCGGGGCTGGCCAACCTGTACTACTGGATCGACCGAGCCAACGGAGTGGGCGGCTTCTGGGCCACCCAGATCTTCCCCTTCGCCGACCCCACCTCGGTGGTCGGGTTCCTCGACTTCGAGAAGGCGGTCTACGACAACGCCGCCTAAGGGCTGTGGTGCTATGCGAAGCCGGTGGCCTGGACCAACCGCTGGTGCACCGGATCCACGGCAAGCCGAAGCCCCTCCAGTGTGTAGGCCCCCAGAAGTGGGCAGGCGTCGTCCTCTCCGAAGACCACCAGGGTCGGCACGGTGCGCTGGTCGACGGTGGCCACCGCTTGACCCATGTCGTACTCGACGGGGCGTCCGTCGGCCAGTGAGAGGCGGATCGAGTCGATCGGCTCCACTCCCAACCTTCTCAGAAGCTTGGCGGGCACGATCGTGTAGCTGGCCCCGGTGTCCACCATCGCATCGACCTCCAACGACCGTTCACCGTCGATGCTGTCGAGCCTCACAGTCGTGTTGAAGGTTCCCACACTGCACCCCTTCCGACGCTTCCTGCAATATAACTATATTCAAATGGTTTTCAAATCCACTCGCCTCAACCTTCAACATCAGAGGCCCCGGCGGGAATGCCGCTCGTGGCCGCGACCCCGTCAGGAGCGAGCTGCGATGTCGGCCAGGACCTGGGCCGCGTGCCCGGCGAGGTCTTGGCCGGCGAGGTCGTAGGCCGCCGCGATCCGGCCCTCGGGATCGATCAGGTAGCTGATGCGACGGGGCACACCCCAGTCGTAGTAGTCCTCGCCCGGCTCGCGCTCGGCGTGGTAACGGTGGCCGACGGCCTTGTCGGTGTCGCTGACCAGCGGGTACGGGAATCCCTCGGTGTCGGCGAAGGCCCGCTGCTCCTCCACTGTGTCGAACGACGCTCCGACAATGACGGCGCCGGCCGCCTCGAACTCCGGGGCTCGGTCACGGAACCCCCTCCCCTCCTGGGTTCAACCGGCGGTCGAGGCCTTGGGGTACCACCACAGCACCACCCAACTGCCCCGGAGGTCGGCGAGCTTCACGGTGTTGCCCCACTGGTCGGGTGCTTCGAAGTCGGGGGCCTGCGAGTTCACATCGAGCATGGCCAGGAAGCTACCGGAGCCGCCGACGCGGCGGCGATTCGGCGCCGGTTGCCTTGTTACCAGCCCAGGGCCGAGCCGGCTCGGCGCAGCCAACAAGCACCCCCAGCGCCACCAACCCGCACCAGCCCCCCACTCCAGTTTCGCACGCCCCAAAACGCGCCGGCCCGCACACACGCACCAGCCCAGCGACCAACCGGCCCCAACCGTCGATCCCACAAACCCGTCGGTGGATTCAGGCTTAGGGTGAACTGCCGATGGCGTTCGTGGCTGGCCTCCGCTCAGATCTCGGCCCGGCCGGAATACTCACCGGACCCGATGCCGCGCCGTACCTGACCGGTCAAAAGGGCCGGTTCACCGGGGAGGCTCTGGCCGTGGTGCGTCCGGCTTCGGTGGACGAGACCGCCCGGGTGGTGCGGGCCTGCGCGTCGGCCGGGGTGGCCATCGTGCCCCAGGGAGGGAACACGGGAATGTCCGGCGGCTCGGTCCCTGCCGCGGCGGGCCGCTCCGATGCCTCGGCCCTTCCGGACGCCGGTGCCGATGGCGACAGCGGGGGCACTCAGAAGCAATCGATCGTGCTGTCGATGAGCCGCATGAGCCGGATCGTCTCGGTGGACCCCGACCGATGGACGATCACCGCCGAGGCCGGCGCCACCATCGAGGCGGTGCAGCAGGCCGCCGCGGCGGCGAATCGCCTGTTCGCGCCCGACTGGGGGGCGCGGGGCACCGCCACCGTCGGTGGGGCCGTCTCCACCGACGCGGGCGGCAACAACGTGCTGCGCTACGGCAACATGCGCGACAACGTGCTGGGCCTGGAGGCGGTGCTGGCCGACGGGCGGGTCTGGGACGGGCTGCGAGCCCTGCGCAAGGACTCCTCGGGCTACGACCTGAAGCAGCTCTTCGTCGGCGCCGAGGGCACGCTGGGGGTGGTCACCCGGGCGGTGCTGCGGCTGCATCCGGCCACCCCTCACACCCAGAGCGCCCTGGCCGCCATTTCCGAACTCGACCGGCTCATGCCCTTGCTGGAACTGGCCACGGCCCGCTGCGGCAGCGATGTGACCGCGTTCGAGCTCGTCCCCGTGATGGGTCTGGAGCGGGTGTGCGAGAAGTTCGACCTGGCCCGACCCCTGGCGACCAGCGAGGAGTTCTGCGTGCTAGTACGGCTGGCCTCAGCCGAGCCGGTCTCCGAGCGGCTGGGAGCGTTCCTGGCCGAGGCGTCGGAGCGAAGGTGGATAACCGACGCAGCGGTGGCTGTCACCGACGAGCAGGAGACTCGGCTCTGGGCCATCCGCGACGAGCTGTCACCCATGTTCCTGTGGTCGCAGCACGAGCACGGCGTCAAGCTCGACACCGCCGTGCCGATAGACCGGTTCGGCGCCTACCACGACGAAGTCCGGCGGCTCGCGGCCGACCTGGCCCCGGACGCGCTGTCCTACGGCTTCGGCCACGTCGGCGACGGCAACCTCCACATGTACGTGCTGCCGACCAGCGACGATCAGGTGGCGCCGTTCCTGGCCGTGCGCGATGAGCTGCGGGAGCGAATCGACGAGGCGACCTTCGCCTTCGGCGGCACCATCAGCGCCGAGCACGGCATCGGCCAGCTCCTGCGGAACCGCATCAGGCCCCAGAAGGCAGCCGTCGAATGGGAGCTCATGCGAGCAGTCAAGAAGGCTCTGGACCCCCAAGGAATCATGAACCCCCACAAGACCCTTCCGCTGGCGCCCTGACCACCACCCACGACCAGTGGTAACGCCCTTGGCTGGACTCAGCCGGTTCCGGGGGCCAGAAGTGGAGCGCGCCGCCCCGTATGATCGCCGGGTGCCGAGCGCTGCACCGACCACGCTGGAGGACCTGAGGGCCGACGCCCAGGTGACGGGCGTCCACCCCGACGGCCCGGTGACCGTTGTGCGAGCCTCGTGGCACGGCACCCAGGCGGTCACCCTCACCTACCGCACTCAGGGCGGCGCGGTGCAGGAGCGGATGCTGTTCCGCGGTGACGAACCCGCACTGACCGTCTCGGCCCCAGCTCAGAGTCGCTGGAGCTTCCGGGGCGACGCTCGACTCTTCCGATTGGCGGCCGAGGCCCGCCGCATCCGCCTAGCGCATCTGTTCGACACGTATCTGGCTCTCGAATCCAGTCAGGTGAGGCCCCTCCCGCACCAGATCGAAGCCGTGTACGGTCACATGCTGCCGCGCCAGCCGCTGCGCTTCTTGCTCGCTGACGACCCGGGCGCCGGCAAGACCATCATGGCCGGGCTCTACATCAAGGAGTTGATGATCAGAGGCGCCCTGGAGCGCTGCATGGTTATCGCGCCGGGCAACCTCACCGTCCAGTGGCAGGAGGAGCTGCACCAGAAGTTCGGGCTGGACTTCAAGATCGTCACCAAAGAAGACCTGGACGGCATCGACACCCTCAACGTCTTCGAGCGAGAGCCCCGGCTCATAGCCCGCGTCGACCAGCTCGCCCGCCGCCAAGAGCAGCTGGAACCTGCCCTTAGGCGGGCCGAGTGGGATTTGGTGGTGGTCGATGAGGCGCATCGCATGGCGGCCCATTTCTGGGGCGCCGAGATCAAGAAGACAATGCGCTACCAACTCGGCGAGATCGTCGGCGCCGCCGCGCAGCACTTGCTGCTGATGACGGCCACGCCCCACAACGGCAAGGAAGAGGACTTCCAACTGTTCCTCGCGCTGCTCGACAGCGACCAGTTCGCCGGGCGTTTCCGCGACGGCGTTCACGCATCCGACCCGTCGTCGTTGATGCGCCGCATGGTGAAGGAGCGATTGAAGACCTTCGAAGGGCGGCCGCTATTTCCCGAGCGGCGCTCGACGACTGTCAAGTATCCACTGTCGCCTACGGAGATGGGCCTCTACAACGAGGTCACCGCGTACGTGCAGGATCAGATGAACGCTGCGGACCGGCTGCGCGAGGGCGGCGACGGCCGCCGAGGCAACACCGTCGGCTTCGCTCTGACGATTCTGCAGCGCCGGCTGGCGTCGTCGCCCGAGGCGATCTTCCAGTCGCTTCGCCGACGCCGCCAGCGACTCGAGCACCGGGTGGTGGACGAGCGCCAGACCGCCCGAGCCGCCCGCCTGGGCCTCACGATCCAGCAAGAACGGCTGTCGTGGCTGCTGCAGACCGACCCAGCCGACAGTGCGGCTGCGGGAGACGGGGCGGGCGTGTCAGGGCCTGGCCGGCCCGACGCAGACGTGTTCGCAGGCCTCGACCTTGACGCCTACGAGGAACTCGACGAGCACGAGCAGGAAGAGGTTGACAGCGAGGTGGTGGACGCGGCCACCGCCGCCGAGACGATCACCGAATTGGAAGCGGAGATCGCCACCCTTAAGCGGCTGGAGCAGATGGCCTACAGCCTGCGTCGCGCGGGGACCGACGCCAAGTGGCGGCAGCTCTCCGAGACCCTTTCGGAGGCGGCCGAGATGTACACGCCTGCCGGCGACCGCCGCAAGCTGATCGTCTTCACCGAACACCGGGACACGCTCAACTATCTGGTCGACCGCCTGCGCGCGTTTCTCGGCAGCCAGGAGGTAGTGGTCCACATCTCGGGGAGCGCCCACCGCGACGAGCGCCGGGCCGTGCAGCACCGATTCACCCAGGATCCGGGCATGCTGGTGCTGGTGGCCACCGACGCGGCCGGGGAGGGAATCAACCTCCAGCAGGCGCATCTGGTGGTGAACTACGACCTGCCGTGGAACCCGAACCGCATCGAGCAGCGCTTCGGCCGCGTGCATCGCATCGGCCAGACCGAGGTCTGCCACATGTGGAACCTCGTGGCTGACGAGACCCGCGAGGCACAGGTGTATGTGCGGCTGCTGGAGAAAATCGAGCAGATGCGCGAGACCTTCGACGGTCAGGTCTACGACGTGCTCGGCGAGGTCTTGTCGGGCCGGGAGTTGCGACAGTTGCTGCTCGATGCGATCCGCTACGGCGACCAACCAGCGGTGCGCAGCCGTCTCGATCAGATCATTGAGACGGATGTGCCCGAGAGAGTGGCCGCAGCCATCAAGGATCCGGTGCTCGCTGCAGACATCATCGGTTACTCAGAAGTCGACCGCATCAGGCGCGACATGGACGAGGCCGCTCTGCACCGCATACAGCCCTACCACGTGCGTGCCTTCTTCAACGCGGCCTTCGCCGAGCTGGACGGGCGGCTGAGGGAGCGCGAGCCGGGCCGGTACCAGATCGACCGGGTTCCGTTGGCCGTGCGCAACCGCGGTCGGGAGACCGGCTCGGGACCCCCGCTGCTGGAGCGGTACGCCCGCATCACTTTCCATAAGGACCGGGCCGAAATGAAGGGAGCGCCGGACGCCGATCTTGTGGCGCCCGGCCACCCTCTTCTCGACGCGGTCGTGGACCTCACTCTGGAGCACCACCGCCACCACATTTCGGAGGGTGTCGTGCTGGCCGACGACACCGACGAGGGCACGACGCCGCGGGTGATGGTGATGTTGGAGCATGAGATTGCCGACGCCCGACCCACCAGGACCGAGCCTCACACGGTGGTGAGCCGGCGCTTCGAGTTCGTGGAGATGTCCCAGCAGAACGAGGTGCACGCCGCGGCGCACGCCCGCTACCTGGACTACCGACCGCTCGACGAGTCCGAGCGAGCACTCGCCGAGCCGTTCTTGGCCGACGGGTGGCTAGCCCGGGACTTCGAACGGGAGGGCTTGGATCACGCCATCGAGGTGTCGGTGCCAACGCACCTGGCCGAGGTGCGAGCCCGCACACTGCGCCGGGTGCAGACCACCCGAAAGGTGGTGCATGAGCGGCTGACCAAGGAGATCAACCACTGGGACAACCGGGCCGCGCAGCTTCAGCTTGACGTGGATGCGGGCCGAACGCCCCGGATGAACGTAGACACGGCTCAGCGACGGGCCGAAGAATACGCCCGCCGGCTCAAGCACCGCCTGGCGGAGTTGGACCGCGAGATGAACCTCGCGGCGCTCCCCCCACGGGTCGTCGGCGGCGCGCTGGTGCTGCCCGCCGGACTGCTGCGCCGCCTCCGTGGCGAGCCCGCCCCAGTCGATGCCGCTGCTGATGTCGTGGCCCGGCGAGAGGTAGAACGCCGGGCGATCGCTGCTGTGCTGCAAGCCGAAGAAGCGGCAGGCTGGAAGGCGGAGGACATGAACGAGTCGCACCCCAACAATCCGGGTTACGACGTGTGCTCCACCCGCCGCAGCAGCACCGTGTCGGAGTACCGCTACATCGAGGTCAAGGGCCGCGTCAGCGGAGCCGATGTGGTGACAGTGACCCAGAACGAGATCCGCACCAGCCTCAACGAACCCGATATCTGGCTCCTCGCGCTCGTAGAGGTGCGCCCCGACGGCAGCGAGGAGGTCCGCTACCTTCACCGCCCCTTCAAAACCGGCAGCGATAACTACCTGTTCGACGTAACCAGCGTCAACTTCGACTGGAAGGCACTGTGGGCCAGAGGCCAGACCCCTCAGCACTACCACGCAATGGCGACGTCGTGAAAAAGAAGCTCATCGAAGTAGCCCTGCCGCTAGACGCCATCAATGCCGCTTCCCGCAAAGAGAAGTCGATCTTCTTCGGCCACCCCTCTTCGCTGCACCTGTGGTGGGCCAGGCGACCACTGGCCGCGTGCCGCGCCGTGTTGTTCGCACAACTCGTGGACGATCCGTCTGCGCATGCCGACCGATTCCCTACCGAGGCCGACCAGGACAAGGAACGCGAGCGGCTGTTCGACATCATGCGAGACCTTGTTGAATGGGATAACTCAGCCGACGAGGTGGTACTCGGCAAGGCGCGAAAGGAGATTGTTAAGTCCTGCGACGGCCGCCCGCCGCCCGTTCTGGACCCGTTCGCTGGTGGAGGGAGCATCCCCCTGGAGGCCCAGCGGCTCGGCCTGAAGGCGGAGGCATCCGACCTGAACCCGGTTGCGGTGCTGATCAACAAGGCCTTGATCGAGATCCCCCCGAGGTTCGCCGGCCAGCCGCCGGTACATCCTGAGGCGGAGATGCGGATGAGGTGGCAGGGCGCTCAAGGACTGGCCGAAGACGTGCGGCACTACGGACGCTGGATGCGCCAACACGCCCGTGAACGCATAGGGCGCCTCTACCCTGACGTGGAGTTGCCGTCACAGTACGGCGGAGGCCGAGCAGCGGTGATTGCGTGGTTGTGGACCCGTACCGTGGGCTGCGCCAACCCTGCCTGCGGAGCCGAGATGCCCTTGGCCGGTTCGTGGCGCCTATCCACCAAGAAGGGCCGCGCTGCCTGGATTCAGCCTGTCGCGCAGGATGCTCCGGAGTCCCGGGGAGTCGTCTTCGATGTGCGCCACAGCGCCGACGAGCCGCCGAGTCCGCCCAAATTCGGGCGGGCCAAGTTCCGTTGTGCTAGCTGCGGCGAGCCCGCGCCGGATGGCCATGTGAAGGCGGAGGGTCGGGCCGGACGTATGAGTGCCAAGCTGATGGCAGTGGTCGCCGAAGGCGACAGGCGGCGGGTGTACCTGCCGACGAGCGAGCTCCAGGATCGGGCTGCGACCGTCGAGCCGCCCGTGGACCCGCCGTCGGCGGAGTTGCCCGACTATCCACGCGCGATCACGGCTTCCAACTGGGGCATGCAGCGCTGGGCTGATCTGTTCACGGACCGGCAGCTCACAGCCGTATGCACTTTCTCGGATCTTGTCGCCGAGGCGCGCGAACGGATCCGAGCGGATGCCGCCACTGCGGGTCTAGCAGACGATGAAGTGCCGCTGCGTGACAGCGGCTCAGGGGCGCTCGCGTATGCAGAGGCGGTGTCGGTTTACCTGGCGTTCGCAGTGTCGAAATGCGCCGACTACTGGTCGACCATCTGCGTATGGGATCCGGGACGCGAGACGATGGGGCACACGTTCCCGCAGCAGACGCTGCAGATGAGCTGGGACTACGCGGAAGCGAACCCGTTCAGTTCCTCGACCGGCAACTGGCTATCGATGCTCGACCGGGTGGCAGAGAGCTTGGCGCGACTGCCCGCTGCCCGCCACGGAATCGTCACGGCAAGCGACGCGGGCGATGTCGAGTCCTCCTCGGTACTGCTATCAACCGATCCGCCCTACTACGACAACATCGGCTACTCGGACCTCTCGGACTTCTTCTACATATGGCTGCGACGCTCGCTTCGCGGCGTGTTCCCCGACGTGTGCTCGACTCTGCTCGCGCCCAAGTCACAGGAGTTGATCGCCGTACCGCACCGTCACGACGGCGACAAGAAGGCAGCGGAGGTGTTCTTCCAGCAGGGGTTCCGCTCGGTGTTCACGCGGTTGCGCACCGCCCAACGCCCGCAATTTCCGATGGCTGTGTACTACGCGTTCAAGCAGGCCGAGCGCTCCGCAGAGGGAGTCGCATCAACCGGCTGGTCGACGATGTTGGAGGGCCTGATCGCGGCGGGCTGGACGATCACCGCCACATGGCCGATGCGCACGGAACGCTCCAGCCGAGTGCGTTCGCTGGACAGCAACGCTCTGGCGTCGTCGATCGTGCTGGCGTGCCGGCCGCGGCCTGAGGGCGTCGGCATCATCGACCGCCAAGGCCTGTTGCGGGCGCTCAGAGATGAGATGGCTGGGCCAATCGGAGACATGCAGAAGGCTGCCGTCGCACCTGTTGACTTGCGGCAAGCAGCAATCGGCCCGGGCATGGCGGTGTTCTCGCGCTACTCCCGGGTCGTCGAGCCCACCGGCGAGCCCATGCGGGTCCACGCCGCTCTCCGGGTGATCAACCAGGTGCTCGAGGCCATTCTCGGTGAGGCCGAAGCGGACCTTGACCCCGAGACTCGTTGGGCCATCGCCTGGTATTCGCAGCACTTTGAGGACGAAGGGCCATATGGCATCGCAGAGCAGTTGGCCGTGTCCATGAACGTGGCTGTCGGGACTCTCGCCCGGTCTGGGATTGTCAAGTCCGGTGGCGGAACCGTCCGCCTCTTGTCGCGCGACGAACTGCCGGCCGACTGGCACCCACCTGCGGGCGTCCGTACGCCGATCTGGAAGGCCACGCAGCATCTCGTGCGCCGCCTGCCCGAACACGGTGAAGCCGCCGCGGGCACCCTGCTCGCGCAGTTGGGCCCCGAGGGGCATGCCTGCCAGGCGCTTACCTACCGTCTCTACAGCATCTGCGAGACCGCGCGTCCCAACCTCGCTGGCCCCTACAACGACCTCGCCGCCTCCTGGTCCGAGATCCATCGCCACTCCACCGAAGCAGCCCCGCCCTCGCCAATCCACGTCCAGCAGACCTTCCCCACGTGAACCGCTTGTGCGCCGCTCCCCGGGGTTGCACCTGGCTTATAAGATAATTCAATATCAAATCGTGACATTGATGAATACTCCGATCGAGACTGTGCTACCATGTCGTGCAGTTCGTATGGCTAAAGGACTCGCAGACATGCCGCAGCAGAACCGTTCGTTCCAACTCTCACGCTGACAGATGCACTCTCGTGCCACAGCATCGTCCGTTCCCGCAGGCGAGGGATGCAGCCGATGCCTCGCTCCGCCTGTCGCCATGGCCAACGGGGAGGCGGACGATGCGGCAGCCGTCCAAGCGCCCCTCTGGCATACTGACCGCGTGCGGGCGAACGCCTCCCCCGGCACCCGCCCGCACGCGGGCATGACCGCACCGTCGCGCCCACACACCAGGCTTTCAGGGCTGAGCGGCCGAGGGTGCCGCGCCACATCGGCACCCATCGGTAAAGCGCTTCGATGAATATAGACCGCGCCTGGTGGGGGCTTATGTTCAAGGTCCGCTTTCTGGAGTCCTATGGCACGGCCTTCCAGCAATTCGTCTCGAAGATTCTTGAACTTCGATTCCCCGACGACTTCACACCCGTTCGTCCGGCAGGGCCCGAAGGAGACTGGAAGTGCGACGGTCTCCTAAAGTCGCAACGACGCTTTCTGCAGGCCTATGGACCGCAGAACTTCACCAAGCGACAAGTACTAAATAAGATCAATGAGGACTACATGGGTGCCGTCCAGCTTTGGCACAACACATTTGACACTTGGACCTTTGTGCACAATCGCCGAGACGGACTACCACCCTATGCTATAGCGAGGCTTCAGGAACTTTCGGACGATCCTAGTGATGTGCATGAATGTGATGAATGGGGTTACGCTAAGCTACGCTCGCTTACATTTGAATTGAACGAAGATCAGTTAACCGACCTTCTAGGGCTACCGGTCTATCAGAGTGATATTCTCTCAACAGAAATACGCGACATAATACCGCTACTTCGGAGAATCGAGATTTCGGAACCCGCTCCTCTGGACAAAGTTCGTCCGGTCCCATCTGACAAGCTTGAAAGGAACTACTTGTCTGAGGATGCCGGTGACCTGTTACGCGCTGGGATGCGCCGCGCCGATGAAGTTGCGGCGTATTTTGCCATGCAGACTATGCGTCCGATGTTTCGAGACGACTTAGCAGAGCGCTTCAAACTCAAGTACGAACAACTCAAGTCCGCTGAACTTGATCCCGACGCGATCTTGAGCGAACTCATCAACTGGCTTACAGGTACTAATCGAGAACCAACGCCTCAGGCAGCCGCACTTGCAATCATCGCCTACTTCTTCGAGCAATGTGATATCTTTGAGGATCCATCGAGGACAGGGACATGATCGTTCCTACGAAAGGTATTAGTCCCCACAGAGCCTTGATAACTATCGGCGGCGAGATAGTCAGCACCCTAGAACAACCTATGACCGTTTCTCGTCTCTGGATTACAATTCGGGATCGACACAACCATTCAGCTGATACCAAGATCGGCTTTGACTGGTATATCCTCGCACTTGATTTGCTATTCTCAATCGGAGTTGTGAAATTGGGAGAAGACAACTTCCTAGTTCGGATATCGCCATGATTAGGTTCATAGCTTCAAGTGATCCTCGATTCAAGGGACTCAAATTCGAGCGCGGCATGAATGTCGTGCTAGCCGACAAGACCCAAACCTCAACAGATCAACAAACTCGTAACGGATCGGGCAAATCGAGCCTGATTCGTCTCATCCACTTCCTGCTGGGTGGGAACGCCTCGCCATCATCCATGTTTCGTCAGCCAGCACTCGCAGACCAGACCTTCGTAGCTGGACTTGACCTACGCGGCCTCGCTGTATCGATCGCTCGTAGTGGACGGACCAAGGGGGTCCACCTATACAGTGAATTACACACAGACTGCGTTGAACGACACGCCATTCCGATACTAGACTCGCTCTCTTACGATCCCTCAGGGTGGGAAAGGGTATCTATCGACCAGTGGAGGCAACGCATTTCAAGTGCTTTCTTTGGAATTGCGCCAGACCTGCCGAAGAACGCACCATCATCCCGTTCCTTGTTATCATATCTGGCTCGTCGAGTGGAGGACGGCGGCTTTCATACGCCGTTTAAGCATTCAAGCATTCAACAGACTGTGGATCAACAGGTAGCGCTATCGTTCCTGTTGGACCTTGATTGGGAGATTCCGCAACAGCTGGAGAGCATACGAGAGGAAGAAAAGACACTTAAGGCGCTTCGAAAAGCTGCTCGCGAGGGAAGTCTCGGTCATATCATTGGAACCTCAGCGAAGTTGCGCACTGAACTGATTCTTGCGCGAGAACACGCAAACGATGTCCACAGACAGGCATCTGAGTTTCGAGTCATTGACGGATATAGCAAAATCGAACGGGAGGCAGATGTCCTGACTCGCGAGTTGCGTGACCTGCGAGATGCAGACGCTGTCGACAGAGATCTACTACAGGATATAGCGAATACCGATAAGATGGAATATCCACCAGATATAGCAGAACTGCAACGGCTCTGGAGCCACGTAAATATCCTTCTACCTTTGGAAGTTCGGGAGACATATTCAGAGGTACACGAATTCCATCAGTCAGTTATTCGTAACCGTAAACTTTACCTAGAGCGCGAAGCATCCGAAGCCCAGGAACGTATTTCCGCTAGGAGTGTTAGACGACAGCACATTGATGCTCGGAGAGCAGAACTGATGCGGATCCTGACTTCGGGAGGTGCACTAGAGCAGTTTGCCGCGCTCGAAGCAGAAGTAGCCCGCGCCCAAACTGACGTTCGCCAACTTGAAGAACAGTACAAGTTGGCGGAGACCATCGAAGGCGATAAGGCGAGACTCGAGAGCCAGCGTAGGGAGCTGCTCTTACGTCTGCAGGGCGACCACCACGATCGCGAGGACCGTCTCGCAAAGGCTATTTCTAGATTTGAATCCTACTCAACTACCCTCTACGAAGAGCGAAGAGGAAGTTTGGTTGTTGAAGAGACACTCAATGGCCCCCGGTTTGATGTGGAAATCGCTGGAAAGGGGAGCGTTGGTATAGACAGTATGCAAATCCTCTGCTTCGATTTGATGATAACGACGCTACTTCAGGAACGGGGGCTTGGCCCAGCGTTCCTGGTGCATGATAGCCATATCTTCGATGGAGTAGACGAGCGTCAGGTTGCAAGCGCTCTTATGCTGGGAGCCAGGCTATCCGATGAATACGGCTTCCAGTATCTTGTCACGATGAATAGTGACTCAGTTCCAGAGTTTCCTAGTGACTTCAACTTCGGGGCCGTCGTTAACGAGGTCAAACTCACGGACGCGCTCGAGGACGGTGGTCTCTTCGGTTTCAAGTTCGATTGACGGGTGCGACCCGACTCTTGCCGCCCTGCGCCGATCGTTTGACATATTGCGCTCCCGTAGAGGAACGCGCTGGTCCCATCGTCTCGATGCGGGGGAAGTTGCCGACCAGCCCGAGCGATGCGTAAGCCCCAGCTCCCGTCCTAGGCGATCTGCCCGGATCCTCGGACAGGCCCTCCGGGGCTTGCGGCTTCCTCGCAGAACAGCACTGGGAGGCATTCTCGTCATGGTGCCCCGAAGCCCGCAAGTTAACCAGGCTTGCCCCGAACGGCACGGACCCCGCCGATAGCCCGAGCGTCCCACGGCAATCCAACTAGGGCATAGGATCGAAGGGCGGGCGCTGAGTAGCGACGGCCCCATCCCGAAGGAGAACGACGTCGTGGCAGAGATGAGCAACCGGGCTCGGGTGGGTGATGCCTTTGACCTGTTGGCCCAGTGCCTCAAGCCGTTTGTGTCGACGCACATGGCGAGGACAGCCCCCCGAGGACGGGACTGGGCGGAAGCGTTCGCCAGCAGCGCCAAGCCGCCGAGCACCGAGTATTCGACAGATGACCCTCTATTCCTATTGCGGGTGATCGCGGACTGCTGGCGAGGCACGTTCGACCGCCAGTTGCCCCGCGGTTGCCGCAACCTGGTGTTCACGCTGCGGGACAAGCGCAACGAATGGGCCCACAACCGGCCCATCCAACTCCACGACGCCCTCTACACGCTCAGCGGGATCGTCACCTTGGTCGAGGCCGTCGACGCCTCTAAGGCGGAGCCGATCGGCGCCATGCTCGACGACCTGCGCCTCACACAGTTCGAACGAGCCCGCGATCGGGAGCAGGCCGCCAGCCTGAACGTCGTGGAGAAGCCACGTGCCGGGCTCAGGCCATGGCGAGAGGTGATCCATCCGCACCCCGACGTTCACTCCGCGGACTTCGGGGTGGCCGCGTTCGCCGCAGACCTAGAGCTAGTCCGCCGAGGTGAGGGAGCCGCCGAGTACGCGGACGCGAGGCTCTTCTTCGAGCGCAGCTACCTGACCGCCGGACTGCGCGACCTGCTCACCCTCGCCGTCAAGAGGGTCAGCGGGCACGGTGGCCAGCCAGTCATCAGCTGCCAGACCAACTTCGGAGGCGGCAAGACCCACAGCCTGATCGCCCTGTACCACCTGCTCTCAGGCATCTCAATGGCGGAACTGCCCGACGATGTCGCCGATCTAGTGCGAGACGCGGGCGTGTCCGAGCTGCCTCAAGTCAACCGGGCAGTGATCGTGGGGAACCGTTTCGGGGCCGGTGAGACGCACCCCAAGCCCGACGGCACCGAGGTCAACACCATCTGGGGCGAGATCGCATGGCAACTCGGCGGCGCCGACGCCTACGACCTGATCGCCGACAGCGACCGCAACCGCACCAACCCCGGCGACGCCATCCGCGATGCGCTCACCCTCTGCGCCCCGTGCCTGGTGCTCATCGACGAGTGGGTCGCCTACGCCCGTGAGCTGTATGAGAAGTCCAACCTGCCCGGAGGCAGCTTCGACTCGCAGTTCAGCTTCGCCCAGACCCTCTCGGAAGCGGTTAAGGGCACACCGGGCGCCGTTTTCGTGGTCTCTATTCCTGCCTCGGAGGGCTCTGAGACCAGCGACGACGGCGCTATCTCCAGCCTCGAGGTGGGCGGCGTGGGTGGACGGGAGGCCCTCAAACGGCTCACCAACGTCACCAACCGGCTCGCCGAGACATGGCAGCCCGCTAGCGGCGACGAGAGCTACGAGATCGTCCGCCGACGCCTGTTCCAGCCGCTGTCGGATGAGGCGATGGCCGACCGCGACGCCACCGCGGAGGCCTTCGGGAGGCTCTACCGGTCGCAGCGCTCCGACTTCCCTGCAGAGTGCACCGAGATCGCCTACGAGGCGAGGGTCAAGGCCGCCTATCCGATCCACCCGGAAGTGTTCGACCGCCTCTACCAGGACTGGTCCGCCATCGACCGCTTCCAGCGCACCCGAGGCGTCTTGCGCCTGATGGCCGCAACCATCGACTCGCTGTGGCGAAGCGAGGACAGATCCCCGCTGATCCTCCCGTGCTCCATCCCGCTGGGCGACCCGCGAGTCACCAACGAACTCGCCGGCAGGCTGCCCGACTACTGGAACCCGGTGATCGACTCCGACATCGACGGACCGAACTCGTGGTCGTTCAAGATCGACCGCGACACGCCGCACCTCGGCGCGCTCCACGCCACCCGCCGAGTGGGCCGCACCATCTTCGTGGGCGCCACGCCCAACGTTGGTGCCGCCAACCAGGGCCTTGCCGTGCGCCGGGTCCGCCTCGGCTCCACATTCGCCGGCGACAAGCCCGGCCCGATCTCCGACGCGCTCAACCGGCTGGCCGCCGCCGCACCCCACCTGTACGTCGACCGCGACCGCTACTGGTTCGACCGGCAGCAGAACGTCACCCGCACCGCCCGCGACGACGCCGAGCGCCTGCTGGCCGGAGACCGCCACGAAGTGCGAGACGAGATCGTGAAGCGCATCAGAGCAGAGAGGGGCACCAACGAGTTCCCGAGCGTCCACTACGCGCCCACGGGCGGAGCCGATGTGGCTGACGACCCGCTCGTCAGGCTGGTGGTGCTCGAGCCCGACGCGGCCCACATCGCCAAGTCCTCGCAATCCCCGGCGTTAGCGTCGGCTCGAGAGATCCTCAACTTCCGGGGCGCCAGCCCACGCCAGTACCGCAACATGCTGGTGTTCGCCGCGGCAGACCAGCGTGGCATGGACGCCCTGGAGCAGGCCACAGCCGAGTACCTGGCCTGGTCGGGGATCTGCGACCGCGCCGACGAACTGAACCTCGATGCTCACCAGAGAAGGCAGGCAACGACCCAGAGGGACCGCTCCGAGCAGGCTGTGGGGCTGCGCATGGCAGAGGCCTACAAGTACGCACTCATCCCCCGCCAAGACGAGAAACCCCAAGACGACCAAGGCGAAGACGAGCAAGGCCAAAACGACCGACGCGACGGCATCGAGTTCGACGTCGTCGGGCTCGACTCCGACGGCTCGGTCGCCGCGAGGGTGAGCCGCAAGCTCATCAACGACGGTGCGCTGGCCATCCAGTTTCCGGCGGTGCTGTTGCGCCAGCGCCTCGACGGCGTGCTGCAGAGCCGATGGACCGACGGCCACGTGCTGGTTTCCACCCTCTGGGAGGACTTCGCCCGCTACATGTACCTTCCCCGCCTGCGTGACCAGGCAGTCATGCTCAGGACAGTTGAAGGTGGACCGGTGGGATTCGCCTGGACGACCGACGGTTTCGCCGTCGCCGCAGGGGTGGACGAAGCCACCGGGCGCTACCTGGGCCTAGCCAGCGAAGGCGTGCGTCCCAGCGCAGTGACCCCGACCACGCTGGTGGTGCGCCCCGACCACGCCCTTGCCCAGCTCGAAGCTGAGAAGAAGTCGGATGACGACGCCGGGTCGAACGACGGCGGCTCAGGAGGATCTGAACACGACGACGATGACGATCCACCTCAACCCGCGGCTCCGAAGATCACCGCGTTTCGCGGCTCGATCAAGCTCGACTCCGCCCGACCGACGAGAGCGTTCACGAACATCAGCGAGGAAGTCCTGACCCACCTGCTGAGCCAGACCGAAATCGAGGCAGAGGTCCGTCTAGAGGTAGAGGTCCGAAGGGCCGAGGGGTTCTCCGAGCACACGATCCGCACAGTCAACGAGAACGCCCGAGTCCTTCACTTTGAAGAGGGCACCGGCTTCTCCGAGTCCTAGACTCCGTCCGCCCAGATGCCGAGAACGAGCGACGCGGCGAACTCTGGCGGATCTAAGCCGCTGTTGAGACCGCCCATCCCGCACGGCCCTCTATTGCGGCTGGTTCGGATCTCTTGGCAGGATCAGTTCGTACCGGCTGTCATGGCCGAACAGCACAAACTCCCCGAGTCTCAGAACGTCGAGGCCGACCAGGATCTCAGCTCCCAAGACCTCCGGCACAGCCTGGGCACGAACTGAGATCGGATCCGGTGGTCGTTCCTGCTGCGAGGCCAGTTGCAACGAGAGATGATGCACCGCGCTCCTGCTCTCACCCGACGCCGAGTGCAGGGTCACATGGTCCACCGGCTCAAGCAGCATCGCTCGGACGGTTCTCTCGCTGATGCATGTCCGCATAGCGGCCGAGTCGATGATGCCCCGAACTCGCTGAGGAACGGGCACCATTCGTCCCTGTAGGCGGTAGCGCTCGACTTCCGTGGGGTGAAGGCTTACCTACACGTCCAGAACCGCACCACGGGATTCGAGGCGCCCGATTATGCGAGAGTAATCCGATTCATGGGAGATGATCGGATATTACTACCTGCCCACTCATGAACACCCGATCTCTCTCCAGCACCTCCTTGACCAAGAAGCGCCTGCCGATCGTGCTGCGATAACCAGCCTCACATGCTTGGTGCTCATCGTCGAAGCAGCCGATCAACTCGGGGCGGCGGCGTTTGTCGCGGGGCTGAACGAACAAGGCCCACCGTCCCTCGTGTGTCGCCAGGAGTTCGGAGCGGCGCTTCGAGAACGCAGCTTCCAGCCGGTCTAGGACGGGGTCGGGCCTCATTGTCGCATTATGGCACGGTCAATGGGTTGCGCGGTGGATCGTTTCAGCTACTTTCGCTACATCTAGGAGAGCCAGTTGATGGCTTGGATCTCGGTGTAGGCCTCCACGCCCCATTTGCCCCGGTCGCGGCCGATGCCCGACATCTTGAAGCCTCCGAAGGGGGCGTACATGTGGGGCTGCACGGTGTTGAGGGCCACATTGCCGGACTCCAGCCGGCAGCCGATCTCGTAGGCCCGCTTGGCGTCGCCGGCGTACACGTAGGAGAACAGCCCGAACGACGAGTCGTTGGCCAACGCCACGGCCTCGTCGTCGCCGTCGTGGGGCAGGATCACTACCACCGGTCCGAACGCCTCGTCGCGCACCACGGCCATGTCGGGCGTGACATCCGCCAGCAGCGTGGGCGACACGAAGTAGCCGGGCAGGTCGGGACGCGTGCCGCCGCACACGGCCGTAGCCCCAGCGTCGACGCCGCCCGCGATGAAGGCCTCCACCCGGTCGCGGTGGGTCTCGGTGATCACCGGTCCGACGACGGTGCCCTCCTCGCGGCCGTCGCCCACCTTCATGAACGCAGCGAACGTCTTGAGGGTGTCCACCGTCTGCTCGTAGATGCTCCGGTGGCAGATCACCCGGGTGGGGGCGGTGCAGATCTGGCCAGAGTGGAGGCCCCAGGTGGTGGCGATGCCCATGCAGGCCGCGTTCGCGTCGGCGTCCTCGGTCATCACCAGCGCGCCCTTGCCGCCGAGCTCCATCAACACCCGCTTCATGGTGGCCGCGCCGTCGGCGTAGATGCGCGCCCCCACCTCGGTGGAGCCGGTGAACGACACCATGTTGACGTCGGTTGAGGCCACCAGGGCGGCAGGGGCCTCCGGCCCGGAGCCGGTGACGATGTTGACCACGCCGTCGCCGAGACCGGCCTCAGCCACCGCCTCACCCAGCAGCAGCACGCCCAGCGGATCCTGGGGGGCGGGCTTGATCACCACCGTGTTGCCCGCAGCCAGCGCCGGAGCGATCTTGCCGGCCACGTTCACCAGCGGCATGTTGTAGGGGGTGATGCAGGCCACCACCCCAACCGGATGGCGCTTCACCGTCGCCGCGATCAACCCGGCCGGACCCAGAGCCCCCTTCTCCGCCGGCATGGGTGTCACGTTCTCGTCGAGGTTGAACGGACGGGAGTAGTAGCGGAACCGTTCGATCATGGGTCCGCCGACCTGCAGGCTCTTGGCGATGGAGGTGACCGAGCCGGTCTCGGCCTGCACCAGCCGGAGCCACGAGGGGGCCATCCGCTGGATCACATCGGCCAGCTTCGACAGGCGAGAGCAACGCTCGTCGGGGCCCAGAGCCCGCCAGCCGGCAAGAGCGTCGCGGGCCGCCCGGGCTGCGTCGGCAGCCTGGCGCGCAGTTGCTTCGGGAGCGTGGCCCACCACGGTGCCGTCGTTGGGGTCGACGATGGGGTAGGTCCCCTCATCGGCGTCGACCCACTCCCCGCCGATCAGGAGCTTCCAGGCCCGGTCGGCGCCAATGCCGGAGTCGTCGCTACCGTTGTGCACCGCGCGAGCCTATGCAGGCTGCCTCTAACCAGTGAACCCCACCATCCAACCCGCAAGGAGCCATCATGGTTGAAGCCGTCATCGTCGCCACCGCCCGCACGCCCGTCGGCCGGGCCAACAAGGGATCGCTCGCCGGGGTACGGCCCGACGACATGTCGGCCTTCATCATCGGCGACGTGCTGTCCAAGGTGCCCGGACTCGACGCTGCCGACGTGGAGGACGTGATCTGGGGCATAGGCCAGCCCGGCGGGGAGGGCGGCTACAACATCGCCCGGGTGGCCTCGATCCTGTCCGGACTCAACGCCCCCGGAGTGACCGTCAACCGCTACTGCTCGTCATCGCTGCAGACCATCCGCATGGCCGCGCACGCCATCAAGGCCGGCGAGGGGGACTGCTTCGTCGCCGGGGGCGTCGAGACCGTGTCCCGCTACATCAACGGCGCCGCCGACAGCGGACCCCACAACGACCAGTTCGCGGGCGCCGAGGGCCGCAGCGGGGAGCGCACCGCCGAGGGCTCCGAGCCGTGGAATCCCCCGCAGGGCCTTCCAGACATCTATATCGCCATGGGCCAGACCGCCGAGAACGTCGCCCAGTACAAGGGCGTGTCCCGCCAAGCTCAGGACGAGTGGGGCGTGCTGTCCCAGAACCGGGCCGAGGCCGCCCGCAGCCGGGGCTTCTTCGAGCGCGAGATCACCCCCTACCCCCTGGACGACGGCTCCGAGGTGCACCTCGACGACGGCATCCGCGAGGGCACGACGCTGGAGGGCGTGTCGCAGCTGCGCCCCGTCTTCCGCCCCGACGGCACCGTCACCGCCGGCAACTGCTGCCCCCTCAACGACGGCGCCGCCGCGGTGGTGGTGATGTCCGACGCCAAGGCGGCCGCGGTGGGTGCGACCCCGCTGGCCCGCATCGTGGCCACCGGCGTCTCCGCGCTCAATCCCGAGATCATGGGCCTCGGCCCGGTCGACGCCTGCCGCCAGGCCCTGGGCCGGGCCGCCATGACCATCGACGACATCGACCATGTCGAGATCAACGAGGCCTTCGCGGCCCAGGTGCTGCCCTCGGCCGACGATCTGGGCATCGGCTACGACAAGCTCAACCCCAACGGTGGGTCGATCGCTCTGGGCCATCCCTTCGGCATGACCGGGTCGCGCATCATGTGCACCCTGCTCAACGGCCTAGAGGACGCCGACAACACCATCGGCCTGGAGTCGATGTGCGTGGGCGGCGGCCAAGGCATGGCCATGATCGTCGAACGCCTCAACTAGACGCACCCAACACCGAGGCCGGATACAACCCGCCAGTCGGGAGGATTCTCTGCTCTCGGGGCGGTCGCCACTAGACGACCGGCCGAGCACTGCCCGGCCCCGGTGCGGCATCCAAGAGCGCATTCGAGGTTGACGCGACGGCGGAGAACGAAGGCATTAGGTTTGAGCGCGACCATGTCGACGTGGCCCCTCCTTCCCCATCGCCTTGCCGTCGGCATCGGCGCGTGCGCAGCACTCTTCTTCCTGACCTCCTCATGCGCGAGTGACGCCGTTCCCAGCAAGGGCGGATCGCACTTCACTGGGGAGCGCGCCGGGGCCCTCGAACCCGGCACAGTCTCGACCGACGCAGTGGCTGCCATGGCCCAACGGACCGCCCCTCTTCCGGAAACCGGGCTTGCGGCGGCGCGGCCGGCGGCCGAAGAGACCACAGTCGAACCGGTGCCAGATCTGGATTCGTCACCCCCTCCGTCCACTTCGGCGCCGCCGGTCGAGCCTGCCGTTCCGGAAGCGCCGGCCGAAGACCCTGCAGCGACTTCCACTCTCGCGTCACAGGACGTTGAAGGCCCGCTGTCGTCAGCGGATTCTGATTCGAGCGTCCCGCTGATTGAGGAGCCTGGGCCCGAGGCGGCGCAACCCGAAGAACCACAACCCGAGGCGGCGCAACCCGAAGAACCACAACCCGAGGCGGCGCAACCCGAAGAACCACAACCCGAGGCGGCGCAACCCGAAGAACCACAACCCGAGGCGGCGCAACCCGAAGAACCACAACCCGAGGAGGAGGCTGGAAGCGATGAACAATTCTCGGGCGATGCGCTGCCTGAATCCGTGGTCGAGCAGGTGGAGGTAGGCGAAGGGTCGCCCTATGACCGTGTGTGGATTGTCGATGATGCCGCGTACGCGGCAACGTCGGCCGCCGCGGCCGATCAGGCCGGAGTGGGGGTGGTGGCAGCCACCGGCGATCTGAGGGCATTGCCGCGATCAGCACGGGAGGCGATATCTGCGGCTTCCGAGGTGGAAGTGCTCTCGGATCTCGGCGAAGACGCGGCCTGGCAACTGGAGGTGATCCGCCGCGGCGAGGAGTTGCCTGGTGGCGGCCTGCTCTTGTTCGAGCCGGGTGACGAAAGCCCGGGACGCCGCCTGGTGGCTGTATACGGCCATCCGTCGACAGCGGGTCTCGGTGTGTTGGGTGAGCAAGGACCCGAGGACGCGGTGGAGCGCCTTCGATCCATAGCCGAGGGCTACGGGGAGGACGGATTGGCGGTGCTGCCCACCTTTGAGATCATTGCCACCGTCGCCGCCGCCTCCCCCGGTGCTGGCGGGAACTATTCGAACGTGACCGATCACGAAGTGATCAGGCCCTGGATCGAGGCGGCGGCAGCCAACGGCGTGTACGTAGTATTGGATCTTCAGCCGGGACGATCGGATTTTCTCTCGCAGGCCAAGCACTACGAGGAGTTCTTGCGCCTGCCCCACGTCGGGCTCGCACTGGATCCGGAGTGGAGGCTCAAGCCGCACCAGGTCCACTTGACTCAGATCGGCACAGTGGACGCGGCGGAGATCAACCGGGTTGTGGATTGGCTGGCCGGGATCGTCAGAGATGAGGCCCTTCCCCAGAAGCTGCTGATCGTTCACCAGTTCCGGTTTTCCATGATCACCAACCGGGAACAGATCGAAACACCCCCGGAGCTAGCGGTACTGATCCACATGGACGGCCAAGGTTCCCTGGCCGCCAAGTACAACACCTGGAACTCGCTGACCGGCCGGGCCGATGCCGACCGCTTCTACTGGGGGTGGAAGAACTTCTACGACGAAGACCGCCCGATGGCCACTCCGGAGCAAGTGCTGGAGCGGTCACCGGAGATTGTGTTCGTGTCGTTCCAGTAGGCCAACGCCTCAGCCGAACCTGTCCGGGTCTGTCAGGCGGCGACCTCTCTGAGGCTGCGATCGCTGTTGTTGCACCGGTGCGGGCCGTCGGCTTCGATCACCACGATGTCCTCGAGGCGCATGCCCCACTTGCCCTCGATGTAGATACCGGGCTCGATGCTGAAGGCGTGGCCGACCTGCACGGGCTCGCGGTTGAGTTCCGTCACGTAGGGCGGCTCGTGCACCTCCATGCCGATGCCGTGGCCGGTGCGGTGGATGAAGCAGTCACCGTAGCCGGCGTCGCGGATCACCTCGCGGGCGGCGAGGTCGACATCGGCCAGCGCACGGCCGGGCTGGGCGGCGCGCACCGCCGCCTCCTGGGCCTCGGCGAGCACTGAATAGGCGGCGCCCACATCGTCGGGCACCGGCCCCGTGTAAACGCAGCGCGTCGTGTCGCTGCAATAGCCGCCGGAGCGGCCGCCGAAGTCGAACAGCACCATCTCGTCGGGCTCTACCGTCCGCTCGCCGGGATGGTGGTGCGGGCTGGCCGAGTTCGGGCCCGACGCCACGATCACGAATTCAACGGTCTCGTGGCCGACGGCCCGGATCCGCTGGCCGATGTCGACGGCGATCTCCGCCTCGGAGCGGCCCACCAGCGCGACCTCGCCCCGCTGGATCTGTGACGCGACCTGGTCGGCCAGCGCCCCGGCCGCCGCGATCGACCGGCGCTCGGACGGATCCTTGATCGACCTGAGCCCGCCGACGGCCTCAGCGAGCGGGACGATTGTCAGCCCGGGCGACGAGCGCTGGATGCCGACCGTGTGCAGAGCCCACAGATCGTCGGACACGACTACGTTGCCCCGGGCGGGCAGGATCCCTGCGATCACGTCCACAGGGTCGTCCGTGTCGCCCCACCCGACGACGGAGAACACCGACGGACGGCGCTGTACCCGCGCCGCCTCCAGTTGGGGCACCACCAGCGACGGCGCCGAATCGGGCCCGTCAATCCGAGCCACGAAGGCGGTGATGCGCTCCAGCGGCGTGGCCTGATAGCCGGTCAGGAACTCGAGGTCGATGCCGCCCCCCAGCACGATCGCCGCCGCGCCCGCCGCGCTCAGCCGAGCGCTGACGTCGCGCCAGCGCTCAAGAAGGACCTCGTCGGACACGTCACGGTTCGTCACGACCCCATTCTGGTGCATCCCCAGCGATTGCGCGCCTGAGGCGATCGCGTTGGGCCATACCTTCGGCATGACCGGCTCGCGCATCATGTGCACCCTGCTCAACGGCCTCGAGGGCGCCGACAACACCATCGGCCTGGAGTCGATGTGCGTCGGCGGCGGCCAGGGCATGGCCATGATCGTCGAACGCCTCAACCGACAGCAGGATCCTCCGCTCTCGGCGGTGGTGCGGCTACTGCCACAGCGTCGACAGCGGGGCGGCCCAGACGCGGCCTCCGCCCAGGCCTCCCCCGACGGCGGGAGACAGCACCACGGGCCGTCTCGGTGCGGTGTGGAGTACGACGCCCCCCGCGAAGCGGCTGCCGAGCTGATCCCGCAGCCAGAGCAGATGCCGGGCCTCGTGCAGTCCCGCCCGCTCTCCGGCTTTGACCTCCACGCCGACGATGCCGCGAGGACCGCCGTCAAGGATCAAGTCCACCTCCTGCGCACCGTCGCGGCGGAAATGGCACAGCCGTTGGCCCGACACCCGCGGGTCGTGCTCGGCCCGCAGCTGCGCCGCCACGAAGGTCTCCATGAGGCGACCGCGCAGGTCGCCGCTGCGCCTGATCGCCCAAGCGTCGCTCCCCCACATGGCCGCGGCGAGCCCCGCGTCCACGAGCAAGCGCTTGGGAGACTTCTGCACGCGGCTCACCCCGCCGGGGACGAACGCCGGGGCCTCGTGCGCCAGGTATGTGCGCTCTAGCAGCGCCAGGTAGGCCCGGCCCGTAGTCCGGCTGATCCCGGTCTCCTCGCAGAGACTCGCCAACGGCATGACCTTGGCCGAATGGGAGGCGTAGACGCGTGCGAACTCCAGCAGCTTTGCCCTGTCTTGGCGTCCGAGCAGCGAATCGACGTTGAGCGTCTGATCGACGCGCGCCCGAAGCGCCGAAGCTCGCAACGCCTTCGACGGCATCATCATCGCGCGCGGGTAGCCGCTCGCCAAGGCCATGTCCATGTAGTCGTTGGCGTCAAGACCTGAGGCCGGGGAGCCCAGGTCGCCCGATGCGATCCTGTCGAAGAGCGAAGCGGCCGCGCTCTGCGTCTTCTCCGCCACCGTCAGCGGGAACATGTCCAGCGGCATGACACGTCCGGTGCTAGGAAGCTGACTGGCCTGCGTCGACCGCAGCGAGCCGGTGATGATGAACAGCCCGTTCTCGGCAGGCGCCCGGTCCACGATTCGTTTGACGGTCCAAAGCACGTCGGGCGCCTGTTGCCACTCGTCGATGAGAATCGGCGGCTCGCTGCCCTCGAACACCGCACGAGCGTCCACGCGCAGCAACTCTGCGTCTTCGGGATCATCGAGGTAGAAGGCCGAGCGCGCCTGGCGCAGCGCGGTCGTGGTCTTCCCGCAGCCGCGGGGGCCGCGAAGCTCGACTGCTGGTACCGCGGCCAGCAGGTCCCTCAGTCGCTGGTCGGCCAGCCTGGGGATGTAGGCGGGCTCAGGGCCCGCAGCCAGACGCTCGCCCAGTGTGCGGCCGAGCCGGTCGCCGCCGTCCGCACCGTCCTGCCATCCGGCCGATGCGCTGTCCATCTGGTCCACACAGGCTTCCTATCCGATTTTCCGGCTACTCCCTGTTCAGTCTTGGATTTGCTTCCCATCCTCTGGCCGTTCATGTACACCCTGCTCAACGGCCTCGAGGACGCCGACACCACCATCGGCCTGGAGTCGATGTGCGTGGGCGGCGGCCAAGGCATGGCCATGATCGTCGAACGCCTCAACTGAACCTTTCTGAACAGCGCTGCGGCCGGCCTGGGCAACTCTGGCCGGGCTAGCTCCGGCCGTCCATGATGCCGGACGTTGACTAGTCTGCGCGCCGTGAGCGAGCCATCGATGCCAGCTGAATCGGTGCCGACGGGTGCGCAGGACCTCCTCCAGTCGGTCCGTCGGCTGGCCTGCCCCGTCGAAGCGACAGCCTCAGCGGAGGCGCGATGAGCGGCAGGGCGATCAAGAACCACGCCGGGTTCATATGGTCGGTGGCGGACCTGTTGCGGGGGGTGTACAAGCAGTCGGAGTACGGGCGGGTGATCCTGCCGTTGACGGTGCTGCGCCGCTTGGACTGCGTGCTGGAGCCGACCAAGGCCGAGGTGCTGGAGACCATGGCGGATCTGCCGGAGACGCTGCGCAACCGCGAGCCGCTGCTGCAGCAGGTGGCCGGACAGCCGTTCGTGAACATGTCCCGGCATACGTTCCACACGCTGCTGGGCGATCACGACAACGTGGCCGGGAACCTGCGCAACTACATCGCGGGGTTTTCGGAGTCGGCGCGCGACATCGTGGACAAGTTCAACTTCGACGTGCAGATCGACCGCCTCGACGACCACAACCTGCTGTATCTGGTGGTGTCGAAGTTCGCGGAGATCGACTTGAGCCCTGCCGTGGTGTCGAGCCTGGAGATGGGGTATCTCTATGAGGAGCTGATCCGCAAGTTCTCGGAGCTGTCCAATGAGACCGCGGGCGAGCACTTCACGCCCCGCGAGGTGATCCGGCTGATGGTGAACCTGCTGTTCGCCGACGACGACAGGCTGCTGACCCGGCCGGGCGTGGTGAAGACGCTGCTGGATCCGGCGTGCGGCACTGGCGGGATGCTGTCGGTTGCTGAGGACTATTTGCGCGAGCTGAACCCGCAGGCCCGGCTGCTGGTGTTCGGCCAGGAGGTGAACGCCGAGACGTATGCCACCTGCCGCGCCGACATGCTGATCAAGGGCGCCGACGCCGACAACATCCGATTCGGCAACAGCTTCGACGACGACCAGCATCAGGGTCAGCGCTTCGACTACCTGCTGGCCAACCCTCCGTTCGGGGTGGAGTGGAAGATGGTGGCCGACACGATCCGCGACGAGCACGCCGCCCAGGGCTTCGCGGGCCGTTTCGGGGCCGGGCTGCCCCGCATCAACGACGGCAGCTTCTTGTTCTTGCAGCACATGATCTCGAAGATGAGGCGCCCCGACGAGGGAGGCGCCCGGCTGGCGATCGTGTTCAACGGGTCGCCGCTGTTCACCGGCGCCGCCGGCTCGGGCGAGTCGGAGATCCGCCGCTGGATCATCGAGAGCGACATGCTCGAAGCGGTCGTCGCGCTGCCCGACCAGTTGTTCTACAACACCGGCATCTCCACCTACTTCTGGGTGGTCACCAACCGCAAGGCGCCCCGCCGCCGGGGCAAGGTGCAACTCATCGACGCCCGCGACAGCTTCACCAAGACGCGCAAAAGCCTCGGCCAAAAGCGCAAGGAGATCTCCTCCGAGCAGATCGCCGACATCACCCGCCTCTACGGAGCCTTCGAAGAGGGCTCCCGGGTCAAGATCTTCCCCAACGAGTCGTTCGGGTTCCTGCGCATCACCGTGGAGCGGCCCCTGCAACTGCGCTGGGAGATCACCGACGACACCCTCGCCGCCGTCGAGGCCGACAAGAAGGTCGCCAAGCTCGACCATCCGCGGCGCGACGCGCTGCTCGAAGCACTCAGGAACCGCCAAAGAAGCCAGTACGCCACCGAGAAGTCAGCCAAGGCAGCCGTGCAGGAAGCCCTCGCATCAACAGACGCCGACACGCCCGCCACCCTCGTCAAGGCTGTAACCGACGCCCTGGCAGTGCGAGACTCTGAGGCCCCCGTCATCACCGACCGCTCAGGCAACCCCAAACCCGACCCGGACCTGCGAGATAACGAAAACGTCCCGCTGCCCAAGATGAGCGTCGCCTACGAGCCCGACCCGACCGCCCGACTCGAAACCATCGAGTACCGCACCGCCGTCGGCGACTACCTCGAAACCGAGGTCCACCCCTACGTCCCCGACGCCTGGCACGACCCCGACAAGACCAAGATCGGCTACGAGATCCCCCTAACCCGCCACTTCTATACCTACACCCCACCCCGCCCCCTCCACGAGATCGACGCTGAAATCATGGAACTAGAGGCGGAGATACAAGTCCTTCTTCCTGAGGTGATGAGTTGACTTGGCCGCTTGTACAGCTTCGTCATGTTGCCAGACTTAGGTACGGTTCTTCATTGCCAGTAGACGGCAGGGAAGATGGAGATATCGCGGTGTATGGATCTAATGGTCCGGTCGGGATACACAACTCGTCCAATACTCGATCACCTGTGATTGTTGTAGGACGAAAGGGTTCTCACGGAAAGGTCCAATATAGTTCAAGTCCTGTTTTTGCGATAGACACTACATACTACGTCGATCCCACGTGTACATCTTCTGACATAAGATGGCTCTACTACGTCCTATCCATCATTAGACTCGACCTTCTTGGGCACGATGTGGGAGTACCGGGGCTTAACCGCGATCAAGCATACTCTCAACTTATTCCTCTACCACCTAACAAGGTACACCGGATCATCGCAGACTACCTCGACATCGAAACCGCACGAATCGACGCCCTCATCTCCACCAAGCGTCGTCTATCAGATTTACTTGAGTCACGTCTCATAGCTCTTGCTGAGAATGCAGTCACAGCGTGTGACGGCATTAAGGCAACGGGCATCCCATCGCTAACCGCGATTCCGTCTACATGGCGAGCACTACGAAACAAAATATTCATTCGCGAGGTCAACCGCAGATCAGTCGACGGGAACGACGAGATGTTGTCGGTGTCGCACATTACAGGGGTGACACCGAGGTCTGAGAAGACTGTCTACATGTTCGAAGCCGAGTCGACTGTGGGATACAAGTTGGTCCGACCCGGAGATCTTGTCATAAACACCATGTGGGCTTGGATGGGTGCGGCAGGAGTCTCAGATGTCCATGGGATTGTCAGTCCTGCATACGGCGTGTACGAATTCGACAATAGTATGATGCTGCCCGAGTTCTTTGACATCCTGGTTCGAACTCCGGCGTACATTGCTGAGATGACCCGGTTCAGTCGGGGTGTCACAAGTTCTCGCCTGCGTCTGTACCCTGACGAGTTCCTCAGATTGTCGTCCCCGGTGCCCCCGATGAAGACTCAGCGAGCGATAGTCGATCGATATGCCCATCATCAATCGACGGCCAGTCAAGCCCGCGAAAGCATCTCTGACCAGATTCAGCTCCTCCAAAAGCGACGGCAGGCCTTAGTCACTGCAGTCGTGACCGGTGAGATGCCGGTTCCAGGGGTTACGGTGTGACTACAGCTTCGAAAGCAGCATGCGCGCAGCACACGCAGATCGAGCCGCCGAGCGAACGGCGAGTAGGCACTCTGCTTGAACCGTGTGCAGGCGGAAGGAGTGTCGTTGAGCCTTCCTGATATTGACTTTCGGCGCATTCGGCCGTTCGGGCCATCCGCGTCACGCGCAGCTGGGTTCGAGGAGCTTGCATGCACTCTGATCGAGCGTTCCCCAAGATGGCCAGCAGGCGCAAGCTTCGCACGATTCGGGGATCCGGACGGTGGCCGAGAAGGCAGAGCTGCCTTGAGCGACGGCAGAGTGATCGCGTGGCAGGTCAAGTATCTATTCTGCTTCGACTCATCGGCCGCGAACCAAGTGGAGCGGTCACTGAAACGGGCACTCGACACCGAACCTGCGCTATGTCACTACTTGGTCGTGTTCCCGATCGATCTTCCGGCTGGTGACGCCGATCAACGCAAATCGGCACGTACTCGTTGGACGGCCAAGGTTGAAGAATGGAAAGAGATAGCGAAAAAATCGGGGAAGGCGGTTGAGTTCGAATTCGTTGGCCAGCACCAACTCTTGGAAGCCCTGCTTGACTCGGCGGGAGCGGGCTTGGTTCGCTACTGGTTTGACGAGTCGTTCATGGACAACGACTGGTTTCGGCACCGGATAGCAACTGCCGTTGCGAAGGCCGGTGGACGCTACTCACCGAAGTTGCATACAGAAGTGGAGGCGGTGCGCGCCCTAGAGGGGGTGGGCAGGACGAGGGACTTCGAGACATCGTGGCGCAAGGCACTTGCCGGTCTGCGCGAGTGCCGGCGGTTCCCTTGGCGGGCGCCGGAGGGTGCCTCCGGGAAGATCTCGGATGCTCTTGTCGCGTGCGAGAAGAGTCTCGACGAGGTTGACACAGCCATCGGTTCGGTTGTCTCGTCGGTCGATGGGTTCGGAGACCTTGCGACGCCGGACGATCAGATTCTGGACGCCCGTCAGGAACTCTCGAAGTTGCTCATCTTGCTGCGCACCGACTACCCGCGACAGACCGGCCACTACATGGAGCCAGTGGAAACGCTGCACTTCGAAGCGCGACGGGCAATTGGGGCTCTTGCCATGTTGCTGGACCTGGCGGGCTCGGTGGCGACCCGAGCGGCGCGCTCGCGCGAGGTGCTGATCGAGGGCAAGGCGGGCACTGGAAAGACGCATCTCCTGTGCGATGTCGCCGAGAAACGGGTGGAGTCCGGGCTTCCCACGGTTCTGGTCATGGGCCAGGACTTCGACCGGCGGGCGCCACGCAATCAAATCCCCAAGCTCACTTCCTTCGATGGGTCTGTCGAGGAAGAGGTGGCCGCGCTGGCCGCGGCTTCTGAGGCGGCGGGAGCCGTGGGATTGCTCATGATCGACGCTCTGAACGAGAGCGAGCGACCTGAGCACTGGAATGACGAGTTGAGGGTGCTCCAGCAAGTCGCAGCCCGCCACGATCAAGTCGCGCTAGTGATCAGCTGCCGAACGGACTTCTTGCCAGATGTCGTAGGCGAGACATCCATGCCGACAATGACACACGAGGGGTTCGGCGAAGCTACAGATGCGGCGGTCAGGCGGTTTGCGCAGGAATACGGCCTTGAGACTGTGAGCTTTCCGGCGCTCAATCCCGAGTTCTCCAATCCCCTGTTCTTGAAACTCGCCTGTGAGGCATTGAAGACCCTCGGGCACGATCGATTCCCGTTGGGCTCGGCGGGGCTCACGGCTGTGTGCGATGCCTTCCTGGAGGCGGTTAACCGGCTCTTCGCGTTTTAGGTCGGAGTGAGGGTTTCGAGCAGTGCCCAGTTGGGTTTGCCGGCGTAGAGCAGGGCTCGGATTCTGTAGTTGTCGAAGTTGGTGAACCCGAAGGCGGCGCGTTTGACGCGTTTGATGAGGTTGTTGGCTGCCTCGGTGGGTGCGTTGGTGACTCGGGCGGCGTGCCAGTTGGAGATCTGTGTGCGCCAGGTGGCGATGGTGCGCCCGAGCCGGTTGATCTCTGCGGGCATGCCCGGTTCTTGGAGGTCGGCGGCGAGCTGGTTCACGGTGGCGGCGCCGACTTCGGCGTCGGCGATGTCGTAGATGGCTCTGAGGGTCTCTTTGGCGTGCCAGGCGTCTCGGACCTCGCCGTAGGGGTCGCCGGCGTCGAGCAGGCCCCGCAGCCGGGTGTGTCCGTTCTCGGTGATGTTCTCCGACGCCGACACGAGCAGCTTGCGGGCCCGGTACAGCGGGTCGTCTTTGCGGCCGCGGTGTCCCAGCGTCTGGTTCTGGACCCGCCGTCGCACTTCGTCGAGGGCGTCGTTGCCCAACCCCACGACGTGGAACGGGTCCGCGACCTGTCGGGCTTTGGGCACCGCGGCGTTGAACGCGGCCCGGTAGGGGCCCGAGAGGTCCAGCACCGCCCAGCGGACGCCCTCGCGCCACTCTCGGCGCCGGCGCAGCAGCCAGCGTGTGGGCGCTCGGGCGCTGCGGCCTGGGACTATGTCCAGCAACTGGCCCCGGCCGACGTCGACGATGCTGGTGCCCCAGGTCTTGGCCCGGAACCGGCCCCGCCGCCAGAACAGGGTCTCGTCGAGGCCCAGCGCCTCGACGTCTGAGATCCTGGCGGTGTCGGCTGCCAGCAGCGCCTCGCCCCAGCGCTTGACCGCCGCGTTCACGGTGTGCCACACACAGCCCAACTCGCCGGCGACGTCTTTGAGCGGCCGGCCCCGGCCGGCCTGGCGTGTCGCCCACCGCGCCGCGCGCGACGTCAGAAGCGCCCGCGGCGGCGCGATCTCCGCCGCCTGCTCAGTGACCGTGCCCGCCCCACAGCCATCGCGAGGGCAGCGCCACCGCCGCTTGTGCCACACCAGCCTGCAAGGCCTGCCGAACGCGCAGAGGTCCACCAGCACCACCGCCCGCTCACCGTCGGACCACACCGGCCCGCCGCAGTCCCCACAGGCCGGTCTCGGCACCCGACAGCGCACATGCACCCCCAGCGGCTCACCCTCCTCGTCGTCGACGCCGAGCACCTCCACATCGCCCAATCCCACCACCAGCTCGCACATGCGCGTAGGGTCGTACTCCACAGGGATCCTCCATGGCTCGGCAGCCTTAACAGCGCCGATTCTGGGGGATCCCTCGCGTTCAGACGCGGACCCCCACGCCACTCACTCCGACCTCATTCGCGAAGAGCCGGTTAACCTCAGGCTCTCATCGCCCGGAAGATGCGACTACGACAGAGAGTCTCGTCTCGTGCAAGAGGCAGTACGCCGCTTGGCTGTCGAGTACTTAGATGACTCACTCCTTGAGCGAGAACAAGTGGAGCATCTTCTTGGTGAGCTCCTGCCAAGACGGAAGTGGTCCGAGTCGCTCCTGAAGGGTCTCCTCGATGAAGGAGTGCTGATCGCGACCTCTACTGGCATCGGATTCGGCTATCAGCGCCTCGGCGACCTCGCCCGAGCCTCTCTGCTATGTACGAACAGCGGCAATCAAGTCCAGGAATGGGTAGACGGACTTGGTAACAACCGATGGCGCTTCAGAGGCGTCCTCGAAGTGTTGGCCATCATGCTCCCCGAGACAAAGGGCGTTGAACTCATCGATCTACTCGACAACGACGACGCGTACACCCAGGACGAGAATCTTGATCTGTTCATCCAGAGCCTTGGGCTCCGAGCTGCGGATGCCGTGAGTGACCGGACGATACAGATCATTCGGCGACTGCTAGACGACGACTACATCCAAGGCGAGGTGTGTAATCAACTGGTGCGGCTCTCCTGCACACCGGGTCACCCTCTCAATTCGAGGTGGACCCACACCTGGCTCCTGTCGCAAGAACTAGCCCAACGCGACGCTCTGTGGTCCCTGTTCCTAATCGACCAAGCACAGGACGCTTCGCCCGTCAGGCGACTTATTTCCTGGGCGCGGAACAGCAGCCGAGACGCAGGCACAGAAGTCAGGCAACTAGCCGGGCTGATGCTCGGATGGATGCTGACTACCTCCGACAACCGTGTGAGAGACCAAGCCACCAATGCCCTCGTCGCTCTTCTCGAACCCGAGCCGCGTATAGCGCGAAACACCCTCGAGCAGTACTGCGACGTGAACGACCCCTACGTGATCGAGCGCCTTACTAGTGCTGCCTGCGGAATCGCGCTGCGCTCCACCGATCCAGAATCGCATCGCCAACTGGCCACTGGCGTGGCGGAACTTCTTGGATCTGAGTGGCCTGCCCACCTGCTTACACGCGACTACGCCCATCGCGTATTCCAACATGCGTTGGCTTCCGGCTGGGTTCCGCCCGATGACATCGACCCGAACGGGCGTCCCTATGCCGGGCCTCCATACGAAACAGCGTTCCCGTCCCCGGCTCTGACTATCGACGAAATCAAAGCCATGGCCGAGACATCGAACGGCGGCTACTCATCAATATGGTTCTCGCTCCAAGAGCACGGAGATTTTGGGAACTACGTCGTGTCGTCGACCCTGCGCGAGTTCGAGATCCAAGACGAAGAAGGACTGTTCAAGCTGGCGCAGCGGGCGATATTCGGCCGGGTTCTCGAGCTGGGTTGGCGTCCAGAAGTCTTCAAGGACGTCGACAACCGCCTGCATTCAGGGTCGAGAATGGACCACGCTGTCGAACGGATCGGCAAGAAGTACCAGTGGATCGCGTTCTACGAGTTGCTGGGGCAGCTCGCCGATCATCTTTTCATAGGAGAACGGTGGACCGAAGATCCGCCAGCCCCATATCGTCACGCCGAGCAGCTCGTCTATCGCAACATCGACCCGACGATCATCACCCAAGAGTCCAAGACTGACGACGCCAGGCGAACACGAGTCTGGTTCTCGCCGCAACAAGCGACTTTCGACCCGAGTCAGACCGGGCAACACCCGAGCGACATCAGTGGGTTGCCCGACCCGCTGGATCTGATCGCGGTCCAAGACAACGACGGGCGACCTTGGCTCGCGCTTGAAACACTCCCAAGCTGGCCCGAGACTCTTCAGCCGGACGAAGAGGCACTCGGCCGGCGCAAGCTGCTTGTCTGGATGCAAATCCGCAGCTATCTGATCCCCATGGCCAGCCTTCCCGCCATGCGAGACTGGGCCGCGGACAAGGACTGGCATGGTGCCTGGATGCCCGAGTCAGCAGACATCCACAATGCGCTTCTCGCGTCCCACCCCGACGACCCTGCGTGGAAGCTGGCCTCCGGCGAGACCGAATGGTGGAGACCCGAACCGCGTAGACCACCGTACGAACTGTGGACCACAGCGGCCGGGTATTCGGGGACGGGCAGCGATCGCGGCCAGCCCGCCCGAGAACAGGTTCATGGGCTCGTTCCCAGCAGACGTCTCTACGACCTGCTCGACCTTATCCGAGCGGACGACTTCGCATGGGCGAATCAGGAAGGCACCATCATCGTCAAGGACCCTTCCGTAACAGAAGGGAAGCCCTCCTCGCTGCTCGTGCGCCGTGAGGAGGCCTCGTCACGCCTCGTATCTGAAGGTCTCACGGTCTTCTGGACTGCCCTCGGCGGCAAAGATCTCACAGGGGACTTCTCCGGCGGAGACGAGGATCAGCGATGGGTCTCGGCCAGTGCCGCCTATGCCCTTGACAGCGGAGAGGTGGTCCGCCTGGGCGCCACTGCCCGGCTCTGTGCACCTGGACCAAAGGAGACAGCAACGCTTCCCTGGGCGAATTCGCTGAAGGCACGCGGCTGATCCGCAAGCCAGCATCAGACCCCGAGTCACCGCCGACTTCAGCGCATGCCAGCATTACCGGGAAGCAGACCCAGCTCACCCACCGGATTGCACGACGGGCGCATAGGCCCGGGAAGGGCCTGAGTCTCGGGCGCTTCGGCCCTCGGGACTATGCGTGACACGCCTACATCGCGAGCCGCATCAGCGGCGCAGAAGGCCCCAATGCGTGACGGTCACGCCAGAATGGTTGCGTTGTGACCTTCTACGAGATCGAGGTTCCCGAGGAGCTTGACGACGAGCATGTGCAAGCCATATCGGCACATGCTGCGCGTCTAGACGCCGCGCGGAAACGCGAGGACCTGTCCGAAATCGTCGGGTACTCCAAGGAACTCGCCGAGTCGATTGCTCGCGTTGTTCTTGTCGTCCGCGGGCGAGTAATGAGCGACAGCGTTGATTTTGGGTCGATCATCACAGAGGCGCACAGGGCGATCGAGCGACAACCCGGCGAGGGCCTGGCCGGATCACACGAAATCGTGAGAAGAACTGCTCAGTCGGCGAAGGGCCTCGTGACGGATCTGGGTCGGCTACGGAATGAGGTCGGGACCGGTCACGGACGGGCCACTCTGCCCGACGTCGTCGAGGAACAGGCCCGGATTGCTGCTGATGCCACAGTCGTGTGGGCACGATGGATTCTCGGACGCCTCCCCAGCTATCTGCTCGCAGATGTCCACGAGTTGATCAAGCATCTCGGTGGTGGCACCTTCTACAAGGGCGACTTGACAGCGCGCCTAGCAGCCGTGGATCTGGCGAGCCTGGCTCTAGGAGACTGTTGAGCAATGCCGATTTCGGCCAACCCACAAGCCTCTGACCTGGGGTTTTGTGACCACGAAACTGGCAATTTGGGACTTACTCAACAGTCTCCTAGACGAGGCGCAAGCCCTAGGCGTCGCCATTGGTCGCCGAACTGTTCGAGAGACCTTCAACGTCAGGATCGAAGGCGTCAACCCCGTTATCGCTCATCCCGAGCGCTTTCCCGCTCCGTACCGTGCCGGATTGGTGCACGGGCTACTCTTCAACGAACAGGGAACGCTGTGCACTTGGCCATGGGCAGTGCAACTCGTGGTCGACCTACTCTTGGTCGACGACCAACTGGAAGTGCTTCTTGGCAATATCGTGCCACTCATCGCGTCGTCGGACTGGCTCGCTCCACACGGCTCGCCATCTCCGACCTTCAAGAAAGTCGCCAAGACGGCAAGAGCGGCTACAAGTCGCTTGCCAGCCAACGCTCGGGAGCCGTGGGAGCAAGCTTGGAAGCGCCAGCGGTAGGCGAGTAGGTGAGACGCCGGATAGTCCAACGCTCGCTGGCATGGACCCTGAGCCATCGATCATCGCCTGGTGAGTCCGGCGAACGACTCGAGAGCGTGCACGCCCCTAGGACGAGCGGCTGAGGACGAACCGTGCTCGCTCCGACCGGAGCATCTGATACGGGGTGACGCACTTGACTCCAACGCCAAGGCAGGCGTTCGGAATCTTGATCCTCTTCGATGATGGACTGAAGATCTCGTGAGTGACAACCACGCAGCCCTGTGCGTGAGCCTGGGCCACGAGGTAGTAGTCAGCGGCTTGCAGGAAGACCGCAACGCCAGCCGGTTCGTACTCGGCGCCACTGGCCCATCGACTCAGTGCGCCAAGGCTCGGCACCATCGTCTCGTCCGGGGGCAAGAACAGTCCAGGCCGCTGCCTTGCCCACTCAGCAAGTTCATCGTCACCCGAGAGGATCTCATCGCCTACCCGTTCGACGCTGAACACCTTCTCCGCATCATTCTGCTCATCGAGCCAGTTCCAGAACGCAGGGCAGAAGTCGAAGCCGTAGTGAAGATTCTTCGCCTGGATGAACACATCGGCATCCAAGAGGTACGTGGTCACATAACTCCCAGCCGCTCGCCCATGCCGTTGAACGTTGCGAGCTTCTTCAATCCGAGCATCTGGAATGCATCGGCATAGAGCGTCTGGCCCTCGAGAGCGCTGACTATGACAGACCGGGCGAACCGCTTGCTGACTCGCACTGGCTGGGTGTTGTAGAAGTCTCCACCGTCACTGCCTGCGCCGATCAAGTCCATGACGCGCTCGAACTCGGTGCGGTACGCCCGCCTGTAGGCGTCCCACGGAAGAAATCCAGACTCGTGCACCCGGCGAAGCACGACGAGCGTGCTCGACTTGAATCGGCGCGCCAAGCGATCGATCTCGTCCGTGAGGTCTGCACGGGCGTTGAAGTCCGATTGGAGCGCCTCCAACGGCACGAGCACCTCAGCAGCGACTCGGTTGCACCAGCGTTCGACGTCGTCAGTGGCCTGAACGCTCAGATCGGCGTCAGACAGGGCACTCTGCCCGAGCCAAATGTGGGCCAGTTCGTGCGCCAGCGTGAAGATCTGCGCGGCCTTCGTGTCGGCGCCGTTCACGAAGACGAGCGGTGCCAGAGGGTCGGAAAGCGCGAACCCCCTGAACTCGGCGGGGTCGAGCTTGCGGTGGGTGTTGCTTCCCACCACGCCGCTGACCATCACAAGCACACCGTTATCCTCAGCCTGATCTCGCAGGTAACCGAAGGCCTCAGACCAGTTCGATCCTCTTCGCTCAACCGAGAAAGACATCGCGGCTGTCACCGCCGAGGCCGCCTCGTCGACGGGCGTGGCCGTCGACAGCGAGCCAACATGCGCAACCGGGTCTAGCCCGATGCCGCGGGCGTAGTCGCGATACCAGTCCTGTCGCTGCTGGCACTGGTAGATCGTGTCGAGGAGGTCGGGGCTCGGACGCCGGACGCCTCTGTCGGCGACCGTGCGGAGGTCGGGAATGGGAACTTGCTCGTCGGGCGGAGAAGGCAGGAAGAAGTAGCCCACCGGAGTTCGGGTCGCCCTTGCGAACTGTTCGAGTTGCTTCAATGTCGGAGAGTGATCGCCGCTCTCCCACTGCTGGAGCTTGGGAAACTTGTGGGCGAGTTCGTCCGCGTCGAGGCCCGACCTCTCCGCAGCCCATGCGTAGAGCGACGCCGCAACGTCAACGCGGACAGCCACCATGATCCATTCTGGCCCCAGATGCGGACAGATCGGAGCATACCCGTCCCGAGTTGGCCGCCGTGGCGGCGTAGCGGGGTACGGCCCGTCTGACATAGCGGCCGTGCGCGGCAACCTGGAGGTGCCATCCGCCCAGCGGCTCTTGTGTGTGTGTCGGTCGCACCTTCGGCATAGTCGCCCCTCGGCAGATTGACCCCCGGCATCTTCGCACAGTGCTGCGACCACGAGAAATGCCACGGCGCCCGAGTGGCGCCGACCTGCACGTATGCGGCTAGCGCCCTTCGGCGGTCGGGTTGGTGGTCCTGGAGCCGACGAGGAGCTCAACGGGCTCGGCGTCGGTGAATGTCACGATGAGCTAGAGATCGCCGCCGGTCGCTCGGATGAACGGGCGGAGTGTCGACAGCAGCATGTTGCTACAGCGCTCCAGCCTGGACACCTCCGACTGGTCCATCTCCAAGAGCCTCGCGATCGTCGCCTGCGTCAACTCTCGTGCCATTTGCACTTGCGAGCGTTGCCTGACGCTTGTTGATCTCGGTCATGGCCGCTTACATGCGCCCTCGCGCCCGGGAGTCGGCCTTCACCTCGTCGTAGAAGGCGTCGGGAGTGATCTTCTGCTGCCACGCGTCACGAGGCACCTCGTCAAGCGAGGCCTCGTCGGCAGGTAGCTGTGCGGGTTGTGCTGCTTCCATTACTCCATCCACCTCGGGCCCTGGGCGCGCTCCCTCACCACCGCCGTCGGATATCGGCCAGCGGACCGGGGTCAGGCGGGCCTGCGCCGACGCCAGCGCCGCCAGAAGAAAAAAGCCTCGGGCAGTGCCCCGCGATTGACGATGGTGCTCGGGTACGGGCTCAGTTCGTAAGGCCCGTACCGGCTCGGGCTGTCGTCGGACGCGTCGGCCGATTCCATAGGCTCACCCTACCGCGAACGGTCCAATGAGAACGCGCGTAGCGGCGATGCTGATGAGGGCCTTGAGAGTCCATCGGACGGTGGCTCCGTGTGTGTCGATCGCACGTTCGACATTGTCGCCGCTCAGCAGATTGACCTCCGGCATCCTCGCACAGTGCTGCGACGACGAGAAACGCGATGGCGTGTGAGTGGTGCCGACCTGCACGCAACGACTGGAGAACGAGACAGCCCCGACGTTAGCCGGGGCCGTTGGCCCGAGGCTACTCACCTCGGGGGTGCACGAATGTTATTGCCATCATGGGAGTGCACGTCAAGTACCGTCGCCCGCCGTGAGTGCCGAGCGCGTGATCGTCTACATCGACGGGATCAAACTCTAGGATGGGTGGGACATTGGGGCCGTAGGAGAGGGTGGCGGCGTGAGTTCTGTCACCGAGGCGGCGTTCGAGGCGCATATTGCTGGCTGGCTGGTCGAGCACGGCGGGTATCGGCGGGCCAAGATCGGCAATGTCGGGGATGGGCCTCGGGACTTCGACGCTGAGGCGGGCGTCGACACCGCCGACTTGTTCGAGTTCATCGGCGCGACGCAGGGGAGCGAGTGGGCGCGCCTCGTGGACACCGCCTACGGCGGCGATGCAGGCCGGGCGCAGTCCGGGTTCGTGCAGCGGCTCGCTGCGGAACTGGACAAGCGGGGCACGGTGGATGTGCTGCGCCACGGGGTGGTCGACCGCAACATCACCATCCGGCTGGCGTACTTCCGGCCCGCCCATGGGCTGACCCCGGAGCTGACGACCCTCTACGAGGCCAACGTGCTGTCGGTGACCAGGCAGCTGCCGTTCGATCCGTCCAGCGGGCGCACTGTCGACCTGGGCTTGTTCGTCAACGGAGTGCCGGTGGCCACCGCCGAACTGAAGAACCCGCTGACCGGCCAGAGCGTCGAGAACGCGGTCGCCCAGTACCGCAGCGACCGGCCGCCCAACAACCGGACCCTGGGCCGGGTGGGCATGGTGCACTTCGCAGTCGATCCGTCCTCGGTGATGATGACCACCCGCCTGGCCGGCGCCCGCACCCGGTTCCTGCCCTTCAACCGGGGCCGCAACCTCGGCGCGGGCAACCCCACGCATCCCGATGGGCACCGCACCGCCTACCTGTGGGAGCAGGTGTGGAGCCGCGACGCCTGCATGGACATTCTGGGCCGCTTCGTGCATGTGGTGAAGCCGTCGAAGGGATCGCGGGCCCGCCCTGACGTGATCTTCCCGAGATTCCACCAGTGGGACGCAGTGCGGCGCCTGGAGGCCGACGCCAAACAGCGCGGCCCGGGCTGCAGCTACCTGGTGCAGCACTCCGCGGGATCGGGCAAGTCCAACTCGATCGCCTGGCTGGCGTACCGGCTGTCGTCGCTGCACTCCGATGACGACGCCAAGGTGTTCCACAAGGTGGTGGTCATCACCGACCGGGTCGTGCTCGACCGCCAACTCCAAGACACCATCAGCCAGTTCGAACACGCAATCGGGGTGGTGCAGCGCATCGACGAGGACTCGGCCCAGCTGGCGGAGGCCCTGGCCGGCGAGCAGGCCCGCATCATCGTCACCACGCTTCAGAAGTTCCCCTTCATCTTCGACAAGATCGAGTCGCTGCCCGAACGCGACTACGCAGTGATCGTCGACGAGGCCCACTCGTCACAAACCGGCGAGGCGGCCAAGGAACTGCGCCGCGCCCTGGGGTCGGCCGAGCCCGAAGTCGAGGCCGGCGAGGATGTGGAGCCAGCCGAAGTCGATGCGCTGCTGGCGGAGGCGGTGGCCGCCCGGGGCCACCAGCCCAACCTGTCGTTCTTCGCCTTCACCGCCACCCCCAAGGGCCGCACCCTCGAACTGTTCGGCGAGGTGGGCGACAGCGGCCGCCACGAGCCGTTCCATCTGTATCCGATGCGCCAGGCCATCGAGGAGGGCTTCATCTGCGACGTGCTGGCCGGCTACGTCACCTACAACCGGTACTACCACCTGGAGAAGGCGATCCTCAACGACCCGTCCTACGACACCGCCCAGGCACGCAGCGCGCTGGCCCGCTTCGTGACCCTGCACCCCGACAACCTGGCCCAGAAGGCCGAGATCGTCGTCGAGCACTTCCGCACCAAGATCGCCCGCCAGATCACCGGCAAGGCCAAGGCGATGGTGGTGTGCTCGTCGCGGCCCCACGCGGTGCGCATGTGGCGAGCGCTGCAGGCCTACGCCGCCGACCTGGGCTACGACCTGGGCGTGCTGGTGGCGTTCTCGGGGGAGGTGGAGGGGCTGACCGAGTCGCGGGCCAACGGCTTCGGCGAGTCTCAGACTGCCGCCCAGTTCGACACCGACAAGTGGCAGATCATGGTGGTGGCCGAGAAGTTCCAGACGGGCTTCGACCAGCCCAAGCTGGCTGCCATGTACGTCGACAAGACCCTCACCGGGCTCGCCGCGGTGCAGACCCTGTCGAGACTCAACCGCATCCACCCCGACAAGTCCGCCACGTTCGTGATGGACTTCGTGAACGACGCCGAAGAGATCGGCGACGCGTTCGCGGTGTACCACGGCAAGACCGTCGCTCCGCCCACCGATCCCAACCTGCTGTTCGATACCCGCCGCGACCTCGACCGCTTCGACGTGCTCGACACCGGTGAGATCGAGCGGGCCGCAGCCTTGCTGCTCAGCGAGGACGCCCACGCCCAGATCGACGCCGCCCTGCAGCCCGCCGTCGACCGCTTCAACGGATTGGGAGACGAGGACCAGGACGCCTTCCGCGACGCGCTGGGCCGGTTCGTGCGGGTGTACAGATTCCTGTCGCTGGTAGTGCCGTTCCGCAACCCCGGACTCGAGCGCGACTACCTGTTCTGCCGGGCGCTGGCCGCACTGATCCGGGACCGCGAGCACGGCCAGAGCATCGACTTGGGCGCCGAGGTGGAACTGACCCATCTGCGCCACGAGATCATCTTCGAGGGCTCCATCGAGTTGCCTGGCGGCGAGGGCGAGGTCACCACCATCTTCTCGGGCACGGGCCCCGCCGCCGACCCCGAACACGAGCGGCTGTCGCAGATCATCGCCCGCATCAACGAGCGCTTCGGCACGGACTGGACCGACGAAGACCGCCTGGTGTTCGAGGCCGCCGCCGGAGACCTGGTGGCCGACGCCGAGATCCAGAACCAGGCCGTCAACAACGACGAGGCCACCTTCCGCGACCACGTGTTCCCCGAGCGCTACCTCAAGGCCCTGCTGTCACGGCGCGACCGCAACCGCGACCTGATCTTCAGCTACCTCGACAGCGACGAGCTCCAAGCCGGAGTCATGGACATCTTCGCGGTAGAGGTCCAAAGGCGCGCCACCGTCGCCCGCCAACGGACCTGCCCCATCGGCGACCTGCTCGGCCCCGACCGCGAGTCGCAATTCTTGGAGTACAAGTCCACCCTGCGCTGGGACATCCGCCGGCAGCGCAAGGGCGGCGCTGTTGAGGACGCCGCCATCAAGGCCATCGCAGGATTCGCCAACTCCGACTTCGGCGGCACCCTCCTGATAGGCGTGGCCGACAACGGTACGGTCCACGGCCTCGAGGACGACTACGCCACGTTCTCCAAACGAGGCCAGCGAGGCGACCAGGACCTCTGGGGCCAGCACCTACAGAACCTCATCCGCTCCCGACTCGGCGACGCCGCCATGTCCCTCGTCACCTGGGAGTTCCACACCATCAACGGCAACCACCTGGCCCGCATCAGCATCGCCCCCTCCAACCACCCCATCCAGGACCGCGAAGACGGCCGAGACACGTTCTGGCTCCGAACCCCGACCTCCACCATCCCCATTACCGACCCCAAGGACAGAGACCAAGTAATCGCCCGCCGCTGGGGCACGACAGCACCGCTATGGGCAGTCGACGTAACGGCGCAACGTGAGGTGCCGCAAGGGCGAGCGCTCAGAGTCCAAACTCGTCCTTCGCTGACCTGACCGTCTCCTTCACGACAGCCGGATCTATGCCCGCGGGAGGCAGCGATGCCAACTCGTCCAACCAGTCGTTGACAGCGCGGGCATCAAGCGCTCGTCGGACGCAGATGCGAATTGCGACCCGGAGACGTTGTGGTATGCGAAGATGCAGTACAGCCCGGGCTAGTTCAACGATCTCAGATACGACACCGGCTTCACATGAGGGCAAATCAAAGGCATCATATACTGAGTTGCGAAATTGTGGGTGCGGTGCCGGCCTTCGCGGACGCGGCGCTCCAGGGCCAGCAGCTCGGTCGCCGCCGCGGCGGCGGTCTCGGCGGCGCGTGCCGCGTCGCGGCGGGCGCGGGCGTCGGATTCGACCACTGTGGCGCGGGTGCCGTCGCTGCACGAACCTCGATAGGCTGCATCCAGTGGGAAGCGACCGTGGCTCCACGACTGTCAGCACAACTGCTCCTGCATCGCGGATCGGAACAGGTTCGTTGCTGGGGGCTGCAGTGGTCGCGTCTGGAGTTGGCCTCATGTTCCTCCACTACTACGGCGGTTCACTAGATGACCCCGAGGGCTTCCTGTCGGCGGTCGGGTTCGGATCGCCAACGGTAGGGAGCGGGTTTCTAACCATCATCGGCGCTCGAAGGAGGGTGCGCTCCCTGTTGTTTGCCACTGCGGTCGCTCTCATTCCCATATCCGCTCTCTCGATAGTCACGCTGCCGCTAATTGCAGCAGCAGTTGCCATAGCCCGCGAGGGTTGGCGTATTGAACATCGGTCCACCCGAAGTCAATCTCTAGCCAGCGCAACAGCTAGTGCCGGATTGGTATCAGCATTCATAGCACTCGTGGTGCATCAGGATCCTGTAAGCTGGACGACCGCGACTTACGGCGGAGGCTCTAGCAGCGATATCGTGACCATTTCTGAGGCGATGATCGCCTTGGGCTTTGTCGGCGTTTCCCTCGCCCTAGGCATCGGTGTAATCCTACGTGGACGCGATGAACCGAGTCTGCGCGGAAAGGTGGGGAGCGGGGTGGACCGTCACGACCCACCTTACGCTGTCCGCTGAGGGGGCGCCTGCGGCACGAGCGTGTCGATGTCGATGCGCTGGCCGCTGAGGGGGCGCCTGCGGCACGAGCGTGTCGATGTCGATGCGCTGGCCGCTGAGGGGGCGCCTGCGGCACGAGCGTGTCGATGTCGATGCGCTGGCCGCTGAGGGGGCGCCTGCGGCAGGGGCGGTGGCCGCGGTGGCCGCTGAGTGGGCGCCTGCGGCGCGAGCGTGTCGATGCGCTGGCCGCTGAGGGGGCGCCTGCGGCAGGGGCGGTGGCCGCGGTGGCGGCTGAGGGGGCGCCTGCGGCGCGAGCGTGTCGATGTCGATGCGCTGGCCGCTGAGGGGGCGCCTGCGGCAGGGGCGGTGGCCGCGGTGGCGGCGCGGTGGCAGCGGCTGGGCCTCAACGGGTGGTTCGCCGAGGTCGGCGCGAGGCGCGGCGCGGCCGTGTTGGAGCATGCGGTGTTCGCGATGGTTCGGCTCAAAGACCCCGCCAAGATCGGGCGAGCCGCCCAGCGCATCCTCGGCTCCGGCGGCGCCGGGCGGATCTTCGACGTCGAGAGCGGACCCGGCCGCTTCATCTACCACTACGACGAGCAAGCCCTCGCCCACGAGGAGCTCCTCGCCGGCCGCTACGTGCTGACCACCAGCCTCACGCCGACCCAAGCCAGCACCGCCCAGGTCGTGGCCGCGTACCGGCAGCTGGCAAACACCGAAGCCAGGCGGTGCGGTCGGCCTCGTCGATGCCGATGTCGATGTCGATCACGGGTACCCGGCTAGCCCTGTCCACCTGAGCTCTCCTTCACCGACGCCTTGCCTGCCGATATCCACGGCATCATGGCCCTGAGCTCGGCGCCGACCCTCTCGACCGGATGCTCGTGGCCGGCCGCCTCCAAACGCAGGAAGTTGGCCCGGCCGCCTCGGCCCTCGGCCACCCATTCCCTGGCGAACGAGCCGTCCTGCACCTCGGCCAGGATCCGGCCCATCTCGGCCCGCACCGCGTCGTTCACGATGCGCGGCCCCCTGGTGAGGTCGCCGTACTCGGCGGTGTCCGAAACCGAGTAGCGCATCCCGGAGATGCCCTCCTCGTACATGAGGTCCACGATCAGCTTCAGCTCGTGCAGGCACTCGAAATAGGCGATCTCGGGCTGGTAGCCGGCGTCGACCAGCGTCTCGAAGGCGGCCTGCACCAGAGCGGTGGTGCCCCCGCACAGCACGGCCTGCTCGCCGAACAGGTCGGTCTCGGTCTCCTCGGTGAAGGTGGTCTCGATCACGCCGGCCCGGGCCCCGCCGATGGCGTCGGCGTAGGCCAGCGCCAGCGGCAGCGCCGAGCCGGAAGCGTCCTGCTCCACCGCCACCAGGCACGGCACCCCGCCGCCCTCGACGTAGGTGCGCCGCACCAGATGGCCGGGCCCCTTGGGGGCCACCATGCACACATCCACCGATTCCGGTGGCGATATGAGCCCGAAGCGGATGTTGAAGCCGTGGGCGAAGAACACCGCATCGCAGGCCTGCAGGTTCGGCTCCACGTGCTCGGCGTAGATGGCGCCCATCTCGGTGTCGGGCATCAGCATCATCGTCACATCGGCCTCAGCCACGGCCTCGGCGATGGAGCGAACCTCGAGCCCGGCCTCCCGGGCCTTGGCCGCCGACGACGAGCCGTCGCGCAGGCCCACCCGCACATCGATGCCTGAATCCTTGAGGTTGAGGGCGTGCGAATGGCCCTGGGATCCGTAGCCGAGCACGGCCACCTTGCGATCGGCGATAGCCGACCGGTCTACGTCTGCCTCGTAGTAGATGTTGGCCACGGGTGCCTCTCTTTGCGGGTTGTCGTATCGGGGGTGGATGTCAACAATGGCGTCGAGGGGGTCAGGAGTCCAGCGAGGGCAGGGCGACCCGCCCGGTGCGCTGAAGCTTGACTATGCCGAAGGCTCGCAGACGCTGCTCGAACTCGTCCAGCCGGGGCGGGCGGGCCGACAGCGAGAGCATCATCTGCGACTGGTTCTCGTCGAGCACGAACGCCCGGAAGTCGTCGATCAGCCCCAGGAGCTCGTGGCGGCGCCCCCCGGCCGCGTCCACGGCCACGGTCACCAGCATCAGCTCCCGCTCGACCGACTCCGCTGGGCTCAGCTCGCTGATCTCCACCACGTTGATGAGCTTGTCGAGCTGCTTGACCACCTGTTCCAACGGCGACGAGGCCACGTCGACGGTGAAGGTGATGCGGCTGAAGCGCTCGTCGGCGGTGGGCGCCACCGCCAGCGACTCGATGTTGAAACCGCGGCGAGCGAACAGGCCGGCAACCCTGGCCAGCACGCCCGGCTTGTTCTCCACCGTGGTGACGATGGTGTGGAACCGGTAAGCGGGCCCGGCGTCGCCGGCAGTGGCAGCCGCGGCGCTCATCGCTGCGACGGGTCGACGACTATGTCGGAGTTGGACTGCCCCGCCGGGACCATCGGGAAGACGTTCTCGCCCGCGGAGGTGCGGAACTCCAGCACCACGGGACGGTCGTCGATCTCGTTGGCCTTGGCGATGGCCGGAGCCACCTCCTCGGGGGCCTCCACCCGCAGGGCAACACAGCCCATGGCCTCGGCCCACTTCACGTAGTCGGGAATCTCATAGGAGAGGTACACCTCGCTGTAGCGCTCCTCGTAGAACATCTCCTGCCACTGGCGGACCATGCCCAGATAGGCGTTGTTGAACAGGGCGACCTTGATGGGGATGCGCTCCATGGACGCGGTCACCAGCTCCTGCGCGGTCATCTGGAAGCAGCCGTCGCCGTCGACGGCCCACACCATCCGGTCGGGCATCCCGACCTTGGCCCCGATGGCGGCCGGGACGGAGAAGCCCATGGTGCCCAGACCGCCGGAGTTGATCCAGGTGTAGGGATGGTCGAAGCGCCAGTACTGGCTGGCCCACATCTGGTGCTGGCCCACGCCGGAGGTGACGATGGTGTCGGCGGGGGTGGAGTCTCGCAGCACCTCCAGCACGTACTGGGGCTTGAGCAGCTCCCCCGCCTCGGACTGCTCGTACACCAGCGGGTAGCGCTCCTGCCAGCCGCTGATCTGGGACCGCCAGGCTCGGCGGTCGGGCTGGGCGCCCCCGCCGCCGCAGGCCCGCAGCGCCTCGACGAGATCGGCGATCACCAGCCTGCAGTCGCCGCGGATGCCCACGTCAGGAACTCTGACCTTGCCCAACTCGGCCGCGTCGATGTCCACGTGGATCACCTTGGCGTCGGGAGCGAAGCCGTCGAGGCGGCCGGTGACCCGGTCGTCGAAACGGGCACCGAGCGCGATGAGCAGGTCAGAGCGCTGCATGGCGGTGACCGCGGTGTAGTTGCCGTGCATGCCCGGCATGCCCAGGCACAGCTCGTGGCTGTCGGGGAAGCACCCTCGGGCCATGAGGGTGGTGACCACCGGAACGTCGATCAGCTCGGCGAGGGCCAGCAGCTCGGCCGCGGCCCGGGCCTTGAGGATCCCGCCGCCGGCGTAGATCACGGGGCGCTCGGCTGTGCAGATCAGCTCGGCCGCGGCCCGCACCAGCTCGGGATCGCCGATCGTGGCGGGGCGGTATCCGGGCAGCTCCATGATGTCGTCGGTGGGCTCGTACCAGGTCATGGCCGAGCGCGGGTTGCGGGGGTCGACGATGTCTTTGGGGATGTCCACCAGGACCGGCCCCGGCCGTCCGGTAGTGGCGATGTGGAAGGCCTCGTGCACGATCCGGGGGATGTCCTGGGCCTCGGTGACCAGGAAGTTGTGCTTGGTGACCGACAAAGTGATGCCGGTGGTGTCGCACTCCTGGAAGGCGTCGGTGCCGATGGCCGCGTAGGGCACCTGGCCGGTGATGCACACCATCGGGATCGAGTCCATGTAGGCGTCGCACAGGGCGGTGACCACGTTGGTGGCGCCCGGCCCGGAGGTGATCATCACCACGCCGGGGCGCCCGGTGGCGTGGGCGTAGCCCTCGGCCATGTGACCGGCCCCCTGCTCGTGACGCACCAGGATGTGGCGCACCGGCGACTCGATGATCGGGTCGTACACCGGGAGGATGGCCCCCCCGGGCAGCCCGAACACCACCTCGGTGCCCTCGCATTCGAGGGCCTTGATGAGGGCTTGTCCGCCGTTCATGTCCATGCTCGGGCCTCCGGGGCGGTTGCTAGGGGTGTCATCGATCGAGCGGGCCGCACGCGAAACGACCTCCCTGGGGGAGGTCTTGCGCACGATCGGATGGGGTTGCGAGCGCGCGCTGTCAGAGAGGTACTGCTACGGGCCGAACAGCGTGGCTCACAGGGCCAAGTATGGCCGCTGAATCGGTGCGAGGCAACCACGACAGGCGGAGCAGGCCAAGCAGGGCCGGGCCCAGCACGTCGGCCGCGAACGCCTCGGCCCTGTCGTAGTCGATGTGCATGCCGTCGGAGCGGCCGTATAGGCCGTCATAGCCGTAGGTGTCGAGCACCGCGGCGGTTTCGATCAACTCGACGGTGGCTGTTCCGTCGACCGCGTTGAACTCTTCGATCAGGCCGCGAATGAGACTGTTGTACGCCTCTGCCCTGTCGGGACTGGTCTGGGGCTGGTCGGAGGCGTCCGCGCCCGGGGTCGGAAGCAGTCGTGGCGCGGTGGTGAACACCACTCTGGCGCCGACGCCCCGGGCCTCCTCGACCAGACGCCGGTAGGAGTCGGCGACGTCGGAGGCCAGGCCGGGATCGAGGATCGACACCCATTCCCCGTCGGCGTTCTGATGGTCGAATAGCACCGCACCGTGGTCGACGACGAGCACGACGGTCGAGCCCTCCTCGATGCGGTCGTCCCGGCAGGGCCCGTCCTCAACGAATCCCATCGGGTGCGGCCCGACGTTGAGGTCGCCCCTTAGGGTGCGCCACTCACTGTCGGGCGTGCCCGCGGGCGAGCAGCCGATCTGGGAGTGGTCCACGACGACCATCAGCCGGCCGGCGTTGCCCCACTCGCGTAGCCCGTCGGCCACGTAGAGCGCGGTGGAGTCGCCGAGGACGGTGACGATGTGCACCGCGATCCCGGTGTCGGGCTGCGGCGGGGCGGTGGCCGGCACAGTGGTCTGCGGTGTCGGTTCGTCTATGCCTTCGGGCGACTGCTGGGAGGGCTCCGAGGCCGGATCGAGCCGCGGCGGCGACCCGGTCGGCGCAGAAGGCGTCGCCGACGGCTCCGGCGCCGCTGGGTCCGGGGGCGGCGATCTGGTCGCGGGCACCAGACCCTCCGGTTCCGGGTACGGCTCGTCGGGCGCTTTCGTAGTGGTTGCGGGCGCGGCGGGCGCCGTGGTTGGCGCCGTCTCGGGTGCAGCACGCTCGGTAAGCGAAGTGGCGGTGGCCGCGGGGCTGGCCGGGGCCGCCGTCTGCTCGGTGAGCCATGCGGGTAGCTCGTCGGCTCCTTCGGCCCGCTCGGCGATGCCCCGGGCCGGCACCGAGGCCACCGCGGCCACCGCGGCCACCGTCACCACTGCGGCCGCGGCCGCCGCCAGCGCCGGCACGGCCAGCCGGCTCGCCCCTCGGCGCACCGGCATCTCCAGCACATGAAACGACACCTCCGCGAGGCCCAAGGTCACCGCGACCACCACTGCCGGATGCCAGCCGGTCAGCTCGATCACGGGCCAGTGGAACAGATAGATGGCATAGGAGCGCAACCCCAGCCAGCGCAACGGCGCCCAAGACAAGTACCGGGCAGGCCAGCCGTCTCTTGTCGCGGCGACCACCAGCACAACCCAGCACAGCGACATCAACTGCGGGCCGCCCCGGAACACCAAGCCGTCATCAGCGCCCAGACGGATCACCGACACCACAGCGAGCGCCGCCGCTGCCGCCAGAACCGTCGCCCATACCATCCGCGGCAGGCGCGACAGGCCCTCAGGCGGCTGGAACAGGCGGCGCACCACCGCGAAGCGGGACTGGGCCACCGCCAGACCCGCGCCAGCCGCGATCTCCAGCGCCCGCACCGGGGTAGCCACATACGCGTCGGTCGATCCCCACCACAGCCACACGCCGCCCAATCCGACAGCCGCCATCACGCCCACCACCCGCCCGGGCCTGCGAGTCAGCGCCACGGCAGCCGGGAACACCAAGTAGAACTGCTCCTCAATCGCCAAAGACCAGTAATGTGCCAAAGGCTCCGGCGCGGCATCGAAGATTCCCGCGTAGCCCACCTCGTCGAGCGACGCGTGCCAGTTGAACACGTTCAACGCGGCGGTCAAAGCGTCGACGCCGATGACGCGCAACGGCTGATCGTCCACCAGCGCAGTCAAAGCCAGCGTGGCCGCGATCGTCACCAACGCGGCCGGCAAGAGCCGCCGCACACGCCTGGCCATGAACCGGCCCAGGCGCAGCCGACCCGTAGCCGCGACCTCTGCATCCAACAGACCCGCAATCAGATAACCCGACAACGTGAAGAACAGCCCCACCCCCAACCAGCCGCCCCGAACCACGTCAGGCCACAGATGGAACGCCAACACCCACCCCACCGCCAAACCCCGAAGCCCGTCAAGACCCGGAAACCGGCGATCCACACGCGGCGGCGCACCGGATGCAGCCGCCGAGGCAGGCGCCGCCATGCTTACATCACCCAGCCCGTCCTAGCTTTCACGCCATGCTCGCACGGCTTCGAGACTACAGATGGCTTCCCCAGCCATAGAGCCAGCGCGGTTAGGTGGAAGCGCCTCGCGGTGCAGCGTGGGGTCTCCCGGGCGGAGTCTTCCGTGGCTCTGATCGCTGCCCGCGTCGAGTCGCTCAGGCGGATTGCGTCACCACTCCTTGCAGGACGTCGAGCACTGCGGGGCCCAGCACCTCTGCCGCATAGACGGCGGACCGCTCGAAGTCGACATGCGTTCCGTCCGCTCGACCGTAGCGGCCGTCGTATCCAGACGCGTCGAGCTCGATTGCCGTGTCGATCAGCGCGACGGTCGGGGAGCCCTCAATGGCGTTCAACTCCTCGATCAGGTTGCGAACGAGAGCGTTGTATGCACGGGCTCTCTCCGGCTCTGCCTGAGGCAGTCTCGGACTTGATTCACCGGGAAGTGGAAGAGGTTGCGGTGCGGTGGTGAATGCGACGCGGGCGCCGCCAGCGTGGGCCTTCGCCACGAGATCCCGGTAGGCGTCTTCCACATCTGATGCCAGGTCGTCATCGAGAATCGAGGCCCACGAGCCGCCAGGTCGCTCGTGATCGAACAGCACCGCGGCGTGGTCGAATACCAGGACCAGAGTAGATCCAGGTTCAATGTCGTCGTCCCGGCACGGCCCATCGCTATTCCACCCGATTCGTGTGGGGTCAGCCTCTGCGTGGCCCCTCGCTCGCGTCCACTGGCTACCGGGACGGCTCACCGGCGAGCAGCCGATCCCGGAACGGTCGATCACAGCCATCGTCTGGTTGGTGTCAGCCCAGTCACGCAGTCCGACGGCTAGGTGCAGTGCGGCGGAGTCGCCGAGGACGGTGACGATGGGCACCGCGATCCCGGTGTCGGGCTGCGGCGGTGCGGTGGCCGGCACCGTGGTCGGCGGCGCCGCAGTGTCGCCGGTCCCCTCTGGGGCGTCCTGGGTGGACTCCGATGACGGATCAGACGGCGGGGGCGGCGTCTCCGACGGTGCGGAGGTCACCGGGAACGGCTCTGAGGGGGCCGAGGGTTCTGAGGCCGGCGACGGCGGCTCCAGTGAGGCGGCCTCGTCGGGTTCTGCGGGTGGCTCAGCGGGCGGTTCGGCTGTGGTTGACGGCGCAACCGGCGTCGTGGTTGGTGCCGGATCGGGTGCCGTGGGCTCGGGAAGCGAACTCGGGGCGCCGCCCGTGGCCGGCGTCGCGGTCGCCGGTGGGTCCTGCTCGGTGAGCCACGCGGGCAACTCATCGGCACCCTCGGCTCGCTCGGCGATCCCGCGAGTCGGTGAGGAGGCGGCCGCGGCCACGGCGGACACAGCCACCACCACCACCGCGGCCGCGGCCAGCAGCGGTATGGCCCGCCGGCCGGTGCCGCGGCGGACCGGCATCTCCAGCAGACGGAACGACGCCTCTGCCGCGCCCAGAGTGACCGCGATCACCACTGCCCGATGCCAGTCGGTCAGCTCGATCACCGGCCAATGGAACAGGTAGATGGCATAGGAGCGCAGGCCCAACCAGCGCAACGGCGCCCACGACATGAGCCGGGCCGGCCAGCCGTCTCTCACCGCGGCGATCACCAGCACCACCCAGCACAGCGCCATCAACTGCGGGCCGCCTCGGAACACCAAGGCGTCTTCGGGCCCGAGGCGGGCCACCGACATCACGGTGAGTGCCGCCGCGACCGCCAGCAACACCGCCCAGGCGAGCCGGGACGGACGCGGCAAGTCTGCGGGCGGCTGGAACAGGCGACGCACCGCCCCGAACCGGGCCTGGGCCACCGCGAGACCCGCTCCGGCCGCAATCTCCAGAGCCCGCACCGGAGTGGCCACGTAGGCGTCGGTCGACCCCCACCACAGCCACACGCCGACCAAGCCGATGGCCGCCATGGCACACACCACCCGTCCGGGCCGGCGGGTCAGGGCCACCGCGGCCGGGAAGACCAGATAGAACTGCTCCTCGATCGCCAGCGACCAGAAATGGGCCAACGGTTCCGGCGCGGCCTCGAAGATCCCGGCGTAGCCCGCCTCGTCGAGGGACGCGTGCCAGTTGAACACGTTCAGCGCGGCGGTCAGAGCGTCGATGCCGATCGTGCGCAGCGGTTGATCGTCCACGATCGCGGTCAGCGCCAGCGCACCCGAGATCGTCACCAGCGCGGCGGGCAGCAGCCGGCGCACCCGCCTGGCCATGAACCGGCCCAGGCGCAGCCGGCCGGTGGTCGTGACCTCGGTGTCCAGCAGGCCCGCGATCAGATAGCCCGACAGCGTGAAGAACAGCCCCACGCCCAGCCAGCCGCCCCGCACCACATCGGGCCACAGATGGAACGCGAGCACCCACGCCACCGCCAAGCCCCGCAGACCGTCCAGGCCCGGAAGCCGGCGATCAGCACCGGAGCGGGCCCTGGATGCAACCGCCGAAGAAGGCGCCACCACGCTCATGCGACTCGCCCCTCCTAACCTCGCGGCCGTGCTCTCATGGCTCCGAGACTACTTATGACGCCGGAGGCCCAGAACCGCGGGGGCTGGTGCTCATGAGGCAGCCACAGCGGCTGCGCTGGAGCGACGACGACCGGGAGATATGGCGGCTGGCGTGGCCCGCGCTGGGCGCGCTGGTGGCCGAGCCCCTGTATGTGCTGGCCGACACCGCCATCGTGGGCCGCATCGGCACACCGCAGCTCGGCGGCCTGGCGCTGGCCGCGTCGATCCTGCTGGCCGCCCACGCCATGTTCATCTTCCTGGCCTACGGCACCACCGCCGCGGTGGCCCGGCTGCTGGGTGCGGGCGAGCACCGGCGGGCCGCCCATCAGGCGGTGCAGAGCATCTGGCTGGCCCTGGCCGCGGGCATTGTGCTGGCCGCGGTCGGACTGTTGCTGGCGCGGCGGCTGGTGGGCGCGCTGGGCGGCGAGGACCCCGAGGTGCTCAGCCATGCCCTCGTATACCTGCGCATCTCGCTGTTCGGCCTGCCGGCCATGCTGGTCATGCTGGCCGGGGTGGGCTACCTGCGAGGCGTTCAGGACACCAAGAAGCCCTTCGCGGTGGCCCTGGGCTCGGCGGTCGGGAACTTCGTGCTCGAGGCGGTGCTGATCTTCGGCTTCGGACACGGCATCGGCGCCTCTGCCCTGTCGACGGTTGTGGCCCAGAGCGCGGCCGCCGCGGTCTTCGTGTGGTGGATCCGCCAAGCGGTGTCGCGCTACGACGTGAGCCTGAGGCCCGACCCGGCGGCCATAAGGCGCCTGGCGGTGGCGGGCTGGGATCTGTTGATCCGGACCTCGGCGCTGCGGGCCAGCCTGATCATCACGGTGGCAGTGGCGGCCCGCATCGGCACCGTCGACCTGGCCGCACACCAGATCGTGTTCGAGGTGTGGACGGTCCTGGCCTTGGTGCTCGACGCGGTGGCCATCGCCGGCCAGGCCCTGATCGGCCTGGCTCTGGGCGCGGGCCGGCCCGAGCGCGCCCGCTCGCTCGGGCGCCGCATGATCATCTGGGGAGCGGCCGCCGGAGTTCTGACCGGCACAGTCGTGCTAGCCACCTCGGGACTGCTGCCACGAGTGTTCACCGGTGACGCCGCGGTGGCCGCGCTGGCAGCATTCCTGCTGTTGCACGTGGGTTTCTCGCAGCCAGCGGCGGGGGTGGTGTTCGCCCTGGACGGCGCGCTGATCGGCGCCGGCGACTTGCGCTTCCTGGCCGTGTCCATGGTCGGCGCGGGAGTGGTGCTAGTGGGCGGCGGGCTGGTCGTTCTGGCCGCGGGCGCCGGGATCGGCTGGCTATGGGCTGCCCTTCACGCCTGGATGGCGACCCGGCTGACGATGATGCTGTGGCGCTTCGCCGGCACCCGCTGGCAGGTCACCGGCGCCGACCGCTGAACTCAATGATCAATGAGTCTCGTGATGTTTCAGGTTGCGGCATGACAGATGGTGGCGTAGGGTGGGCATGTGGACACTCAGACGGCCACAGCCGTGCTCGTCATTCTCGGTACGTCCTTCGGGGCGATCCTCGCCGCGCTGATCACGCTCATAGTGGCCTCGATCCGCATCCAGCACCGAGACAGCATCGACACCCGCCAGTTGATCACTAACGCCAGTAAAGAGAACTGCGACCTGATCGACAGGTCGAACAGAGAGCTCCGAGGCCTGATCGACAAGAACCGCGACCTGATCGACAAGAACCACGGAATCGTGGTCAGCATCCTCGGCGACACCCGGGAACGGCTGGCCCGAATCGAGGGCCACCTGAGAATCGGCTGGCCCGGAACGGACGACCCCGAATCCGACGGCAAAAGCCGTGAGGCCGCCTAGTGCACGCTCGCGTTAGTTATATGGCTGTGTTAGGGTTGGGTCATGACTGTGCCGGTGGTGGTGGAAGCGTACAGTAGAAATTACCATCAGTGGCTCGCCATCCTGTCAGCCGTCCCACCTCAGAGGTTGCGCTTGTAATGGCATGGACGAGCTGAATATTTCTCGCTGCAGTAATCCCACAGACCAAACTTACTCTTGTCACGGGTCAGAACGCCTTCGTGGCACTGTGGGCAACGATTATTCGGTGCATTGCAGTCGGGATTCGTGCAGGCCACGGACTCTTCCACTAGCACGCAGTATCCTCGCCGACAACTCACACAGCGAGGTGCCTGATACTCGCACCTAGGGTAACGGTGTTGGTTCGTGCAACGCAGGTTCTTCGTGCTTTGCGACACCACCAGATGACCGCCTGTGCATCGCGGGCATTTCGGTTCGATCTCACCGATCTGCTCAACATCTGAGTGTTCGAGGATTTCCTTGATGAAGGATGATGGCCTCGCTGGATCGGTGATGAGATATACGGAGCATCTTGCTCGAGTCAGAGCCACATAGAAGAGACGACGTTCTTCAGCATGTGGATACCTATCAGACTATCGGGCATTACTAAGTTGAGCAGCGGATCATCATCGATTTCCGATGGGAACCCCCATCGACCGGCGTTGACTTCCAAGACGATCACGTTGTCCGCCTCGCGTCCCTTCGCCCGATGCACCGAACTGAAGAAGCTCGCTGCTCTCTCTCCTCCACGCTTACCATCGTCACCAGCCGTACGGAAGTTCGCACGCATCAGATCACGGAGACCCATTTCTTCGAGAATACTCTCGTTATGGTTGTAGCGACCCAAGACCAATAATTCTCGTCTAACGGAGTCGCTCGTCGAAGCTATTTCTTCGAGGGCTGTCGTGACAGCTGCCGACGGTTCGGGTTTCGCAATGATGATGATGCCATCGCCCGCACCGCCCCTCCGTGACCGCAGTCGTCTTCTCGATTGTGCGCGATTCTTCTGAATAAACTCTGTCGCAGGAGTTCCGATGCTATCAGAGAACCGGAAGGTCTGGCTCAAGTCCACTCTCTTGATGTAGCCAAGATGCTCGCCGCAGTTCTGCATCAGTTCTACGTCGCTTCCCGCGAAGCGATTGATTGACTGCCAGTCGTCGCCTACCACGAAGAATGCGACGCCCGGTCGTCTTAGGGCTTGGAGAAGAGCCATGCGTCCTGCGGAGATGTCCTGGAACTCATCAACTAGCACGTAGCGATAGAGCGAGAGCGATTCACGGTTGCCGAGGTAGTCTGCTGCACGGTTCACCAAGTAATGGAAGTCCCGCTTACCTTCGCAGGAGAGCAATTCTTCGTACATGCGCCAGATCTGATCGAAGAGATCTAGGAACTTGTAGTTTCGCCGGATGTCACCGACTCGACCGGCTCTCGTACGGAGTTCCTTGTGCGTCAGGTTGTTTGTCTTCACATGATCTAGAAAGGTAGCAAGCAGCCCAGACAGGTTCGAGTCTTGCTGGCGGGATAGGTGGTCAAGCAGTGCAGTCCGCGACAACGGACAAAAGACCACTCCTGCTGCCTCCAACTCCGTATGTAGTTCCTCCCGAAGAATATCCTCCGCATGCTGCCAACTGTAGGTCTCAATCAGAATTGTGTCATGCCGCGCGTGCGTTTCACGCTTCCACGCGATGTCATCCTCGTACTTCGCACCGAAGTGGGATTCTCCATTCTTTCGAAGCGCGAAGTGCTCGATGTAGATGTCGTAGTCTGATAAATAGAAGTCGGGCTGATACTGCCGTCGTTCCTTAGTCCGTGTGTCACGCTTGTAATCGGCTTCATATTCGAAGACGACACTATTCTCTGTCAGATAGTTCGCGATGACTAGCTCTTCAAAACTCTTGACACGGTCGCCGCTGAGCGTATGGAGTTCGACTGTCCTTATGTAGTCTTTGTAATCCTCCTCGGTCTCGAAGTCGAAAGGAGACAGATACTCTAGACGATAGTACAATAGGAAATCTAGAATGATTCTACACTCGTTGGGATTATTCAGAAGCGATTCTATCATTTTGTCAAAAGTCTGGTGCAGCGCATGTAGGTTCTCAGCCATCTTCGAGATGCTGGGCTTGTAACCCTCAACCTCCGCGACGATGCTTCCACCGTACGAGTGGAAAGTGTGGACGCCCACTTCCTTCAGATTGAGGGCGAGACAGTCAAGCCGATCACGTACCTCCTCTCTAGTCTTCGCATTGAAGGCGAGGACAAGAATGTCTGCTGGCGGGACACCTTCATTTTGAACCAGGTGAATGACCTTGCCAACGATCACGCTCGTCTTACCTGTACCTGCCCCGGCAAGGACCAAGGTCACGTCTTCATCGGTCACTATCGCCTCTAGTTGTTCATCCGTGAGGTCGCGTCCGGTGGCATCGTGCACAGCTGCTCTCGCGACCGGTTGTGCGTGAGTAATGAAGTCACGGTTGGCGTCGTGACGGCTGCTGTCCATCTGATCAAGCGATATCGACTCCCCGAATCCGCGTATCCACATCGGCCATTGTGGGTCGAGTTGTCCACGTACCAAGGCATCGCACTGATCCAACATCGAGGACAGGTCATCATGAATTGCCTGCAACTGCTCGTGCACTGAGACCATGGACGTATAGCGGGCGAAGCGGTGACCAGCCAGCAGGTCGCACATCAGTTTCTTCGCAGTGGTCGCCTTCGGTCTTAGGTCCGAGGCAAGTGCGTCGGCACGTTGGCGCGCTCGTCGGATCAGATCCTTCCTGGATTGCTCCAGCTCTTGATGCAACCGCACTGCCTGGCCCGACCGAAGGCCGGCTGTCGACCATCTCCTGTCGTCCTTGGTGTTGACTGTCAGCTTCTGGCCGAGAAACCCGAGCGTCAGATACGTCTGCTCAAGGCCGCTCACATGGATGTCGCGCAATACCCGTGATCTTCTGATTACGCGGATCGAATCCCCACACAACGAGACGCGAGTGCGGCCACCCTTCAAGAGGGAATAGGGCCAGCCCGTCTCGGCGACGACCTCCTCTTGCTTGCGCATGCGTCGTTGCGTCCTACTGGGGCTGCGACTTGGATACCAGAAGGCGGTTGACGGCGGCGCCGTCGGCTCGGCCTCTGGTGGCCCGCATGACCTGGCCGGTGAGGAAGCCGGCCAGCTTCTTGCGGTCGGCGTCGTCGGCCGAGCAGTACCGGGCCCACTCGTCGGGATGCTCGGCGATGACCTGCTCCACGGTGGCAGCCAGGTCGTCGCCGGTCATGGCCTGGAAGCCGCGGCGCTCGGCGATCGCGGCGGGGGCCTCCCCCTCCTCGACCATCTCGGCCAGCACCTGCTTGGCCTGGGTGGCGGTTAGGCGGCCGGCCGACTCCATGGCGATCAGCTCGGCCAGGCTGCCCGGGATCACCCTCGACCAGTCGTCGACGGCCAGGTCGTTGCAAACCCGGGTGGCCGTCAAGCCCGGCTCGGCGCCAGCGGTCACCGCCGCCCGCACCAGACCGTCCTGGTCTCGCTCCACCAGCAGGGCGGCGTCGGAAGCCGCCACCGCTCCCCTGCCGGCGGCGAGGAGCTCAGCCCGCCGGGCTGCGGGCAGCGGGGGCAGCGCCGCATCGATCGCGGCGACGGTCTCGGCCGACGGGGCCAGCGGCACGAGGTCGGGGTCCTGGAAGTAGCGGTAGTCCTCGGCGTCCTCCTTGGATCGGCCCGGCGTGGTTCGCCCGCCCGCCTCGTCCCAGTGGCGGGTCTCCTGGCGGGGTCGCTCCCCGCTCGACCACAAGTCCACATGGCGGCGAGCTTCGAAGGTGATCGCGCGGCCGAGGGAGCGCAGCGAGCTCACGTTCTTGACCTCGCAGCGAGTTCGCAGCTCGTCGGAGCCGGAGGGCCGCACCGACACGTTGGCGTCGACCCGCATGGAGCCTTCCTCCATCCGGGCGTCGGACACGCCGAGAGCCAGCAGGATGGCCCGCAGCTCGCGCACATAGGCCCGGGCCTGCTCAGCGGTGCGGATGTCGGGGCGGCTGACGATCTCCACCAGGGGCACACCGGCCCGGTTGTAGTCCACCAGCGCGTAGTCGGCGTCGTGGATGCGACCGCCCCCGCCGATGTGGGTGGTCTTGCCTGTGTCCTCCTCGATGTGGGCCCGTTCGATTCCCACCACATGGCCGTCGGGCAGCTCGAGGCGTCCGCCGGTGTTGGTGGGCTGGTCGTACTGGGAGATCTGGTAGTCCTTGGGCATGTCGGGGTAGAAGTAGTTCTTGCGGGCGAACACTGCCGGGCGCACCTCGCATCCGACGGCCCGGCCCAAGCGCATGGCGAAGTCCACCGCGGTCTCATTGACCACCGGCAGCGAGCCGGGCAGGCCCAGGCACACCGGGCAGACGTTGGTGTTGGGCTCGTCGCCGAAGCGGTTGGCGCATCCGCAGAACAGCTTGGTGGCCGTGCTCAGCTCGACGTGCACCTCGAGGCCCACGACCAGCTCCCAGCCATCGGGCGGCGGCGCATCGCGCCCGGGCCCGGCCGCGCTCACCGCGGGCTCCCCGTGTCGGGCGCGGCCCGCTCCAGCGCGGCGGCGACCCGGAAGATGAGCCGCTCCGACAGGGCCGGGCCCATGACCTGCACACCCACCGGAAGCCCGTCGTCGCCGCGGCCGAAGGGTACCGAGATCGCCGGGTGGCCGGTGAGGTTGGAGGGGATGGTGCACACGTCGTTGAGGTACATCAGCAGCGGGTCGGCGGTTTTGGCCCCCAGCTCGAACGCGGTCGTCGGCGCGGTCGGGCACAGGAGGATGTCGACGTCTTCGTAGGCGGCCGCGAACTCGCGCAGCATGAGGGTGCGCACCCGCAGCGCCTTGCCGTAGAAGGCGTCGTAGTAGCCCGCGGACAGGGCGTAGGTGCCCAGCATGATCCTGCGCTTGACCTCCGCGCCGAAGCCGGCCGTGCGGGTGGCGGCGTTCATCTCCGCGGCGTTGGCCGCGTCGACCCGCAGCCCGTAGCGCACGCCGTCGTACCGGGCCAGGTTGCTGGAGGCCTCGGCCGGCGCGATCAGGTAGTAGGCCGACAGGCCCAGCACCGCGGAGGGCACCGATACCGTCCGCACCTCGGCGCCGGCTCGCTCCAGGGCCTCGGCAGCACTCTCCACCTTCGACAGCACATCGTCGGCCACACCTTCCACCCCGCCCGACACACCCGGCAGGGAGGCCTCGATCCCGTCGGCGACCCGAGCCTCCTCACGCCGGCCGCCGCCGCAGAGCTCGGCGAGCACACCCACCCTCAGACCCTCTACCCCATGCTCCAGCACCGCACCGACCGGCTCGAGCGGGCGGTCGATCGAGGTGGAGTCGAGGGGGTCGTGGCCGGCGATGGCCTGATAGCAGGCGGCTGCGTCGGCCACCGTGGCCCCGATCGGGCCGATCTGGTCGAGCGATGACGCGAAGGCGACCAGGCCGTAGCGCGACACCCGCCCGTAGGTGGGCTTCATCCCCACCACCCCGCACAGCGAGGCCGGCTGGCGAATGGAGCCGCCGGTGTCGGAGCCGAGGGCCAGGGGCGCGAACCCGGCCGCCACAGCCGCGGCCGAGCCGCCGCTGGAGCCGCCGGGCACCCGGCTGGTGTCATGGGGATTGCGGGTGGGGCCGAACGCGGAGTTCTCGGTTGATGAGCCCATGGCGAACTCGTCGAGGTTGGTCTTGCCGACGATGACCGCTCCGGCGGCCCGCAGGCGCTCCACGACGGTGGCGTTATAGGGGGGTCGCCAGCCCTCGAGCATCCGGGAAGAGCAGGTGGTGGGGATGCCCCGGGTGCAGAGGTTGTCCTTCAGAGCCACCGGCACCCCCGCCAAGGGCCCCGCCGACTCTCCCCGGGCAACGGCGGCATCGATGCGGTCGGCGTCGGCGAGGGCCTCGTCGGCCAGCACCCGGTTGAAGGCCCCGATCTCGCCGTCGCGCTCGGCGATGCGTTCCAGGCACTCCTCCACCACCGAGCGAGCCGTGCGCTCTCCGACCGCCACCGCGGCCGCGACGGCCAGAGCGGTCACGGCGCCTCGCCGAGAATGGGCGGCACCCGGAACTGGCCCTCGTCCGCCGACGGCGCCTGCGCCAGAACCTCGTCTCGCGGCAGCGACGGCCGCACCTCGTCGGCCCTGGTCACGTCGGTGAGCGGCTGCGGATGGGAGGTGGGCTCGATGCCGGACACGTCCAGCGCTTCCACGTCGGCCGCATGGTCGAGCACGGCGGACAGCTGCGACGCGAGCTCGTCCAGCTCGGTGTCGCTGAAGCGCAGGCGGGCCAGCCGGGCCACATGAGCGGCCTCGTCACGGCTGATGCGACCGGACATTACCCGGCCTCGGCGAGGCCGTCAGACACCAGCAGATCCACCTCGGCGCCAACCTCCAGCTCGTAGACGCCCTCGCCCACGTCGATCCCAACCACCAGGCCGGGCGGGACGACAGCATCGCTGACGAGCGTCTCGCCCCCTGCGGCCAGACCCCGCGCCTCCAGCTCGTCGGTGGCGTCGGGCATCGTCATCCCGTAGAGGAAGCCCAGGTCGGAAACCGGTATCAGAGGCACTCCCAGCGACACGAACACGTCCAGAGAGGCGCCCTCTCCGAGAGAAGTGCCCGCGGGGGGCTCGGTGCGCACCACCTGATCGCGTCTTGTGCGCGGCTCGCGCACCAGTATCTCGTTGACCTCCCAGCCCAGATCGGCCGCAGAGATCGCGGCCGACGCGGCGGCACGCGTCTGGCCTTCCAGATCGGGCACCGCCGCGGTGTCGGAGCCGCTCACGAACAGGGCCCAGGTCCCGGCGACCGCGCCGCCGAGGACCAGAACCGCGGCCAGGACTATTCCCGGCCAGCGGCGGCGGGGGGCGTCGTCGAGCGGGACCGCCGAGCGCTCCGACACCGAAGGACCGATCTGCGTGAAGTCCGCGGTTTGATCGAGGGGCGCCTCGGGCGAAGCCGCAGGGGGCATGTGCTCGGCCGCGAGAGGAATCGCTTCGGGACGGGGGAGCAGCGCCGCGACCCTGAGCAGTTCCTCGGCCAGAGCCGCGGCGCTCAACCGTTCGGCGGGATCGGCGGCGATGGCCCGCTGCAGCACCGCCTGCATCGGGCCGAGAGCGCTCATGGACTCCATGGAAGCGTCATCGTCGCCCGAGGGCGGGACCCTGACGCCGGTGACAGCCTCGCAGAGCACCAGCGCCAAGTCATGCACGTCCTGGGCCTGTTCGGGCCCTGAATAGCTCCTAGGAACCGATCCCTGCCCGTCCTGGGCCTGTTCGGGCCTTGAATAGCTCCTAGGAACCGATCCCTGCCCGTCCGAGCGGTCCGCCGGCGCCACTGGTTCGCTGGTGCCGGCCCCCTCCGCGCTCTCGGGATGCACCTCGTCGCCACGTTCGGCAATGACCTCGACGCCCTCCGGAGCGGCTGCGTCCCCGGTGTCGGCCGGGTGTGGCGCGGTCGCGGCCAGGGCGGCGGACAGCCCGAGGTCGGAGACGTAGGGGCGGGCGGCGGAGTCGAAGAGGATGCTGGTGGGCACGAGGCCCAGGTGGGCCCGGCCGCCGGCGTGGATGTTCACCAGGGCCCTGTCCACCTCCAAGCCGACCACGAGCGCTTGTGACGGCGTCAGGCGGTGCCCGGCGCTCAGGAGCGCGGCCAGGCTTCCTCCGGCGAGATGCTCGGTGACGATGTAGGGCTGAGGGTCCAGTCCCCAGTCGTGCACGGGCAGGACGCGGGGATGGTTCAGGGCCGAGGTCGCCCGCATCTCGGTGGCGAAGCGGTCCCGGAAGCTCTCGTCATCGGCGATCTCCACCCTCAGGATCTTGAGGGCGACACGCCGGTGCAGCGTGAGATCCTCGGCCAGGTAGACCCGGGCGCTCGACCCCTCGCCGACGAACTCCAGCAGCCGGTAGCGGTCGCCGAAGGCTCGCAATGACTCTCCGGAGGGGACCATCATCGCCACGGTATCGCCCAAGCCCGCGCCGGCCGGACCCCTACCTCGCTCGGCGGGAGGTTGAACGCCATCACATCCGGGCTATCGCCAGGGATCCGCAGCGTTTGGAGCGAACAGTGCAGGTGGGTGCTCGGGGGCGTGTGAGGGGTGGGGCCGGCACCGCGAGAGGCCGCTCGCCTGGTGCTGCTCCGGACCGATACCGTGCGATGTGGGATGACTGCCAACGACCGCGGGCCCGACCAATCGCCAGCACCTCAGCGCAGCCCGCTGCGCGTCCGGGTGGGCATCGCCGCTCTAGCCGTGCTCGGGATCTTGGGCCTGGTTGTGGCCGCTCTGGTTGGCTCGGGCGACGACGACACGCAGGGCGCGGCCACCGCGGCCCCCGCCGTGGACCAGGTGATCCCGAGCCCCGGCGACGAGGTGCTGCAGCAGCAGCGGGTGGGTGTAGTCCTCGACACCCGCTACCGGCTGTCCTCGCTGGTCATTTTCGCCAGCGAGCAGTCCACCGGAGGCGTCGACGTGACCGCCGAGGTAGACCACATCACGGGCCTCAACCGCTTCGAGTTCGTGCCCGGCGACGGACGCCTCATCGACGCCCTGTCGCCCGACACCAACTGCGCGGTGGCAAGGTTCGTGCTAATCGCCCGCCCCGAGGAGTCCGACACCGTCCGCTGGTGCTTCGAGGTGTCCTAGCGCCGGTTGTTGATCAGGCGTTGCTGCGAGTTTGTCGGCGGGGGATGGTGTACCGCCGCCGGTGTGTCCTAGCGCCGGTTGTTGATCAGGCGTTGCTGCTCATATAGGGGCGTCTCGGAGCGGCCATCGAGGTCGAAGCATCCGGGCACCCCCTCGTGTGGAGTGTCCCGATAGATCTTTGCCTCTGTTGGACGAATGGCCGGTCCGTCCGGCGCGAGAGGTCGAGACTCCGCCCTCTTGTCTCATCAGCGATGTAGCTTCGGCGCGTGAGTTCGGCCCGAAATGTGTCAACGCGTCGTCGTGCAGGCCCCGGAGAGCGCGCCGGTGCGCCGTGACCGCCTCTGATCGGCCCCGGCAGAGCACCTCCACTTCCGCCTTCGGTGTGGGCCGGCGCGAGGGCCACGACTCTTCGGCGTTCTACGACCGGTTCCCGGTGCCGGAGATCAGCAGCGAAGACGGAGTCGAACCGCCCGCGGCCGTGGACCTGCTCTGGCCAGGCGACGCTCGCGACATGGACGGCTGCAGTGAGGTCAAGGACAACTCGGTGGCTCTCGTAGTCACCTCCCCGCCGTACTTCGCGGGCAAGGAGTACGAGCAGGCCGTAGGGCACGGGCATGTGCCCGGCAGCTACCTCGACTACCTCAGGATGCTTGAGGACGTGTTCGAGCAATGCGTCCGCAAACTGGAACCCGGCGGCCGCATCGCCGTGAATGTCGCCAATCTGGGGCGCCGCCCATACAGATCCTTGTCAGCCGACGTGATCGACATACTCCAGAACCGATTGCGCTTGCTGCTGCGTGGAGAGGTGATCTGGCGCAAAGGGCGGGGTGCGGCTGGGAACTGCGCCTGGGGCAGTTTCCAGCGGCCCGGCAATCCGGTGCTGCGAGACGTCACCGAGCGGGTCGTGATCGCGTCCAAGGGGCGCTTCGATCGTGCGCGGACGGCAGCCGAGCGCCACGAAGAGCGTCTGCCCTCAGAAGGCACCGCACATGTCGATGAGTTCATGGAGGCGACCACCGACGTATGGGAGATTCCCCCTGCGTCGGCAAGGCGGGTGGGGCATCCCGCGCCCTTCCCGGTGGAGCTGCCCAAGCGACTCATCGAGCTCTACACCTACCGCGGCGACCTGATACTTGACCCCTTCATGGGAGCGGGAACGACCGCGGTCGCCGCGGTGCGCACCGGTCGACACTATGTGGGCTTCGACACAGACGCCTCGTACCTCGTCATAGCCGAGCGACGCATCGCCGAGGAGCGGCAGCGGCTGTCGGAGCGTTCCGACGCGCTCGACTGGCCGGTGACGGTCCCGCCCAAGTCCAAGCGCAACCAACAGCAGAGCTTGTCAATCGAAGCCGGCGACGCTCCCGCGTCGCAGAATGGCAGCTCGCCCGCGGCTGACAGCAAAGCGCCGGCCGGTACGGGTGACTTCCAGGCAAGGGCAGGGCACGAGGGCCGCAAGGCCCAGAAGATGGCAGAGGCCATCCTGCTGCAGTGTGGCTTCAGACAGATCCGCGAGAAGCGTCGCTTTGCCTGCGGTGTCGAGGTCAACTTCGAGGCTCGCGACCAGAAGGGCGGCATTTGGCGCTTCGACGTGTCGGGGGCTTTCAGCGTTACGCAACGTCCGGGGCTGCGACGCACAGACACCCTCTGGAAAGCGCTCGGCAAGGCAGCCGTGCTGCACTCCCATGATCCCGGTACGCCGCTGGTACTTCTAACCACCGACCGACCCGCTCCGAACGGTTCAGGGCATCGAGCTCTGAAAGCCCTGACCGGACCCGACAAGCCGATCCGCGCTGTCATCGGGATGCTCTCGCCCAAGGATCTCGAGCATCTCACCGAGTTGGCCGGCGGTGACATGTAGCCGACGAGCGATAGGCGTCAGACATTCAGATGCCACCGACGAGCCCGTTGAGTTGGAGCTACTGCTGAGGCCCGTCTTCAAAGACTCGGACGAATGAGCTACGTTTCGCAGACCACAGTCCCAGGGCCGTGGCCGGTTCGGTGACGGTGGTCCAATCGTCAGCCATACGGCGGTGTTCAGATCACGCGGGCCGGCTTGTGCTCCCCGTCGACGAGCGCTCCGGTCATCCTCTCACACGTCGCCGCTCGCCAAGCGGCCGAGGCGCTCCAAGTCCTCGGGGTCTCCCATCTCGATCACCGCGCGGATCGGCTTGTCCTCGCCGGCAACGGCGTCGAGGGCGCGCTCTCCGGCACTGTTCAGGGCCGGGCGGTCGGTGGTCAGAAGCACCAGCGGCTCCCTCACGGGCCGCGAGTGCAGGACGGCCGCCCTTCCGATCGCCTTCCACAGCGTGTCGGTGCGGCGAAGTCCGGGGCGTTGGGTGACGCCGAAGGCACCGGACACGTCGAACAGCCACCGGCGGCCCCGCTGGTCCAGCGCCGAGTAGTTGACTTCGACGCCTCCGTCGAGCGAAACCCTGCCGTGGATGTCGCAGAATCCGCTCTCGGCCAGCACAACCCAGGCCAGCTCCTGGGCCTTGCGCCCCTGCCGCACGGCGCGAGCCTGGAAGTTGTCACCAGCCAGGTCCGGATCGGTGGGCCTGGCTGGCAGATGCTCGCCGTTGCGTCGGGTTGAGGAGGAAGCGGCGGGCGGATCGAACAGCCGCGACTGGCGGCCGTTGGCTCTCGGCGCCACCGTCACCTCCCGTCGCTCGATGTCCGAGCGGCGGGCGAGTTGCCCGCGTTCGGATGAAATGCGCTCCTCGGCTGGGGCGGCATCGCCGGCGTCGGTGTCAAGTTGGAAGGCGCCTCTGCCGTGGCGCGGCGTCAAGGGCAGGAACCCCGTTGTCACAACTCTGAACCTACATCGCCGCCACGACAGGGTGGCGGAGGCAACTAGACGCCGCAGCTAGGGGAGTTCGCCGGTCTCCATCAGGGTCCGGAAGGCGGCCGCGTCGATCACCGGGACACCGGACGACTCGGCCTTGCGCAACTTGGACGCGCCGGGGTCCGCTCCCACCACCAGCGCCGCGGTGCGGCCCGAAACCGAGCCCGGAGACGAGCCGCCGCGGGCCAAGATGGCCTGCTTGGCCTCGTCGCGGCTGAAGCCCTCCAGCGTGCCGCTGACCACCACGGTCATCCCGGCCAGAGTCTGGGGCAGCGCCTCGGCGGCGGCCTGGGCGCCGGGCTCGTCCGCCTCCATGCGCAGCCCGGCCGCCCCCAGACCCTCGATGAGCTTGCGGTTGTGCGGGTCGTCGAACCAGGCTCGCACCGACGCCGCGATGATCGGACCGAAACCCTCAACCGCCGCCAGGGACTCCTCGTCGGCCTCCAGGATTCTGTCGACGTTCCCGAACGCCGCGGCCAGCAACCGGGCATTGACCTGGCCGATCTCGGGGATGCTCAGCGCGAACAGCAGCCTCGACAGCGGCTGCTCCTTGCTCTTCTCGATGGACTGCTGAAGGTTGTTCACCGAGGTCTGGCCGAATCCCTCCATCTGCTCGATCGGCGCGAAGTTGAGCCTGTAAAGGTCGACAATGTCGTCGAGCAGGCCCTCGGTGACGAAGCGGTCGATGTTGCGCTCCCCGAGGAACTCGATGTCCATGGCGGCGCGGCCGACGAAGTGCTCGATGCGGCCCCTGATCTGGCGGGGGCACCAGTAGTTGACGCAGAGCGTGGCCGACACGCCCTCGGCCCGCTCCAGTTGCCGGCCGCACACCGGGCAGTCGCGGGGGAAGGACCACGGCTGTGACCCCTCCGGGCGCTCCGAGAGCACCGGCCCCACCACCTCGGGAATCACCTCGCCGGCCCGCCGCACGATCACCGTGTCGCCGGGCCGGACGTCCTTGGCCGCCACCTGGTCCTGGTTGTGGAGGGTCGCGGTCGCCACCGTCACCCCGCCGACGAACACCGGCTCGAGCCGGGCGAAGGGCGTGGCCTGCCCGGACGGGCCGATCGACACCTCGATGTCGAGCAGCTTCGTAGCTCGCTCCTCGGGCGGGAACTTGTAGGCGATCGCCCAGCGGGGCGCCTTGGCGTCCACGCCCAGCCGAGCCTGCAGGCCGAGGTCGTCGACCTTCACCACCAAGCCGTCGAACTCGTAGTCGAGAACGTGGCGGCGCCCCTCGAAGTCGGCCACATGGGCCTCCACCTCGGCCAGGTCGGCAAGGCGCTCCGAGTGCCCGTTCACGGGCAGGCCCAGCAACTTGAGCCACTCCAGGGTCTCGAGGTGGGAGCTGAAGGCGGGACCGCCCTCGACCCGCCCGAGCTGGTAGCACCAGAACGACAGGCCGCGCTCGGCCGTCACTCGGGCGTCTTTCTGGCGCAGCGAGCCCGCGGCCGCGTTGCGGGGGTTGACGTAGGCCTTCTCGCCCCGCTCGGCCTGGCGGGCGTTGAGCCTTTCGAAGGTGGGGAGGCTCAGGAAGACCTCGCCGCGCACCTCGAGCACCGCGGGGGCCGTGCCGCGCAGACGGATGGGGATGTCGGCGATGGTGCGCACCGAGTGGGTGACGTCCTCGCCGGTACGGCCGTCGCCCCGCGTGGCGGCCCGCACCAACACCCCGTCGTCGTAGCGAACCGATATGGCGAGTCCGTCAAACTTGAGCTCGACCGCGTAGGTTCCAACCGCGGTGTCCTCCAGCGTCGGCAGAGCCTGCTCGCCCCCGGCCGGCCTGACGGCGCCCGCCAGCCCACGGTGCACCCGCTCGTTCCAGGCCCGCAGCTCGTCGATGTTGAGGGCGTTGTGCAACGACATCATCGGCGGCTGGTGGCGCACCGGCGCGAAGGCGGTGTCGGGCGGGGCTCCGACCCGCTGGGTGGGCGAATCGGGATGGGCCAGCTCCGGATGCTGCGCCTCCAGGGCCTCGAGCTCGTTGAGCAGGCCGTCGAAGTCGGCGTCGGGTATCTCGGGCTTGCCCGCGTAGTACAGGGCCGAATGGTGGTTGAGCAGGGCTTGAAGCTCCCGCACCCGCGACCCTGAGTCTGCGGCTCGATCCTCGTCTGGGGTTCCCGCGCCGGCCATCTCCGCGAGGCTACATCCGCTCCGCGACCTCCCTGTGACCGCCCTGCGACCGACCGGTGCCACAATGGCCGCCGTGCGAAGCAGCGCCCGAACAGCCGAACGCCGGCGGGCGCGAGCCGCGCCGGCGATGCGGGCCGGCGCGGTCGCGGCCTGGCTCGGGGTCGCAGCCGGGGCCTGGTTCGGGGACCTGATCCTCCCCTGGCTGCGACCCGACGCGAGCGCAGGCCGCACGGCTGTGACGGCGGGACTGTGGCTGGCGCACGGCGTGGTGCTGGTGGCGCTGCTGCTCCCAGGGGCGCGGCCTCTAACCGCGGTCCGCATCGGGATCCCCGCCGGCGCGGTCGAACTGGTGGCCTCCCTTGGCCACGCCCTTGAGGGCTCCCTCAAACCCTTCACCATCGTCGGCCTGGTGGCGGCGCCGGCGGCCGTCACCCTGGTGCTGCAGCCCGGCTACGCCGAGGCCCAGGTGGACGCGGGCAGCTACGGCGACGAGCGCCGCTTCCTGCTGCGCCCACCCGGCCCCATCCTCATCGCGCTGGTCCTGCCGGTCTGGGCGTTATCGGTGGCCGGCACCGCCGCCGGACCCCTGCTGCTGGCCCACCGCCGCTGGACGGCAGGCGCGGCTGTCACCGCCGTCGGGCTGCCCGTCGCGGCCCTTGCGGCCCACACCCTGTTCCGGCTGGCGCGGCGCTGGCTGGTGTTCGTGCCCAACGGGCTGGTGGTGCTCGACCACCTGGCCGTGGCCGAGCCGCTCCCGTTGGGCCGCCGCGGCATCGCCTCGATCGGCCCGGCGCCGGCCGGCACCGCCGCGACCGACCTCACCGCCCAGGCCTTCGGTATGGCCCTGGAGCTGCGCCTCGCCGGACCGGTGGCGGCCAGCGTGGTCACCGGCCGGAACCGCAGCGAGACGCGCCCGCTCACCGCGCTGCTGGTGTCCCCGAGCCGACCCGCGGCGGTGCTGGCCACCGCCGAGCGCCGAGGCATCCAACTCGGGCTACCGAAAGTCACCCTCGGCCGCCCCGTCACCGCAGAAGATGTGCCGTCACCAGGGGACGAGTGACCGCTGCGTTGGGCTCAGCTAGTCCCAGTTGACGGTCACGGCGCCGGCTGGCGGGCCGGTCGGGCTGCCGTTCCTCCACCGACCACGATGTCGCCCCGGTAGGCGACGACGCTCTGGCCCGGGGCCACCGCCCGGCGAGGTTCGGCCCAGCAGACCGCGGCGCCGTCGGGGTCGACCGTCGCCAGGCTCGTCCTGCCGTGGGCGGAGGTTTGGACCTCTATCGGGCTCTCGGTGGGATCACCCGTCCAGCGCCAGTTCTCCAGAGGCGTGATCGTGCAGTCCTGCGCGGCTCGGTCCCCCACCGTGACCGTGGCCGAGCCGGGGTCCACGTCGAGCACGTACCGGGGTGATCCACCGCCCACTGCTCCGAGCCCTCGGCGCTGACCGACGGTCACCAACTCAAGCGCCTCGACCGCGCCGACCTCTAGTCCCGCGGTGTCCACCACCCGACCCGACCGCAGCGGGATCCGGCTGCTGAGGAACCTTCCGCGACCGGCCGACGCGGTGATGAAGCAGACGTCCTGGCTGTCGGGCTTGGCCGCGGTGACCAGCCCCCTCGCCTGGGCCTGGAGTCGCACCTCGTCCTTGGTCATCTCTCCCACCGGCAGCAGCAACCGGTTCAGCACCGGGGCGTCGAGCATGTGCAGCACGTAGGACTGGTCCTTGGCCGCGTCGGCGCCCCTTGCGATCCGGGGGCCGCCGGCCGTTGCCGCGATGCGGGCGTGGTGGCCGGTGGCCACCAACTCGAATCCGAGGGCGCCGGCCCGCCGCAGCAGCCGGCTGAACTTGATGTGCCGGTTGCACTCCACGCACGGATTCGGCGTACGCCCCGCGGCGTGGTCGGCCACATAGGGCGCCACCACGTGGCGCTCGAAGTCGTCGCCGAAGTTGAACAGGTGATGCTCGATTCCGAGCTCGTCGGCCACCCACCGGGCATCGTCGACGTCGGACACCGAGCAGCAGCCGGTGTCGCTCGGGCCACCCCAGAGCTTCATGGTGACGCCGGCCACGTCATAGCCGGCGTCCAGCAGCCGCGCCGCGGCCACCGAGGAGTCCACCCCGCCCGACATGGCGACCAGCACCCTGGCGCGACCGGCGCCGGCCGTCGACCCGGACATCTCAGCCGCCCCCGAAGCGGTCGAGGCGCTCGACCGACGTTGCGATGACCTCGATCGCCCGATCCACGTCTGAGTCGACGGTGGTGTGCCCGAGCGAGAGCCGCAGCGATCCCAGCGCCACCTCTCTGGGCACCCCCATCGCGGCCAGCACGTGGGACGGGTCCTGAGCGCCGCTGGAGCACGAGGAGGCGGCCGAGGCCCGCACCCCGGCCGCGTCGATCAGGAACAGCAGCGCCTCGCTCTGCACCCCGGCGATGCACACGTTGGCGATCCCTGCCGCGATGTGGCTGCGGTCGCCGTTGCCGTTGCCCGCCGACACCAGCACCCGGTCGCCCAGGCGGTCGATGAGGCCGTCGATGAGGCCGTCGCGGAGCGCGCCGAGGCGCTTCACGCTCGCGGCTCGCTGCTCGGTTGTTTCCGCCAGCGCAGCCGCGAACGACGCTGCTCCGGCCACATCGGGCGTCCCGGCCCGCCGGCCCCGTTCCTGGCCGCCCCCGACGATCAGCGGGTCGAGCTCCACGCCGTCGCGCACCACCAGCACGCCGGTGCCCACGGGCGAGCCCACCTTGTGGCCGGTCACCGAGACGAGGTCGTACTCGGCGGTCTCCGCGGCCACATCGATCCAGTTGACGGCCTGCACCGCGTCGGTGTGCAGCAATGCCCGTGGAGCAAGATCGCGCACGACCCGCGCCACTGCGCGCAGGGGCGTGATCGAGCCGATCTCGTTGTTCACCGCGATGACGGAGACCACGGCCACGTCGCCGTCGTGGGCCCGCAGCGCGTCCTCGAGCTTGGCGAGATCGACGATCCCCCGCTCGTCCACTCCCACCAAGACTCCCCCGGAGCGCTCCACCGGATCGTGCACCGCGTGGTGTTCGGCCTCGGTGGTGATCGCCAGCGCGTCCGGGCCCCGGAGCCCCAGAGCGCCCCGGACCGCCATGTTGTCGGCCTCGCTGCCTCCCGAGGTGAACACGATCTCGCCCGGAGTGGCACCGAGCGCGGCGGCCACCTGCTCGCGGGCGCGGTCCAGCGCTCGGCGGGCCTCGCGGGCGGCCTGGTGGGATCCGGTGGGGTTGGCGTGATGCTGACCGGCGGCAACCAGCCACGCCTCCCGGGCTGCCCGCCTCAGCGGCGTGGATGCGGCGTGGTCCAGGTAGATCTCGTGCGCCTCAGACGGATCCGACACCTCGTCATCCTACGCGGGGACCGATCCGCTACCCGGCGCCCGATCCGCGGCGAGGGACCGATCCGCTACCCGGCTGCGACAATCGATCCGAGCACTAGCAGCGCCGACAGGCTGCCGCCGAGCGTCACCGTCGCCCATGAACCGACGTTGCGCCGCTCGAAGGCGAGCATGGCCGCGCCCATGACCGCGCCGGCGGCCAACCCGCCGAGGTGGCCGCCGATCGACACCCGCGGGATCACCAGCGTGAACACGAGGTTGAGCATCAGCACCATGGCCAACGGCGACCGCCAGATGTTGCCGCCGATGGCCCGCTGCACCAGGACCATGGCGCCCATAAGGCCGAAAACGGCCCCCGAGGCACCCACGGTCGGCGAGTTCGGCGACAGCAGCAGCACCCCGAAGGAGCCGCCGAGCATCGACACCACGTACAGCGACAGGAGCCGGGCCTTCCCGAAGCCCGCCTCAAGCAGCTGCCCCAGCAGCCACAGGGCATACATGTTGAACGCCAGATGAAACATCCCGTCGTGAAGGAACGCCGAGGTGACCAACCGGTAGTACTCGCCGGTGTCCACGCCGATCCACTCGACGACGCCGCCCTCCCTGAACCAGGCCCGAGCGAAGAGGCCGCCGTCTATGAGCAATCCCTGATCGATCCGAGTGATGCCGCCGGCCGACCCACTCAAGACAATCGAGTACAGGAAGGCCAGCCCGTTGAGCCCCAGGAGCACTCGTGTGACGACCGGCTGAGAGCGGCTCATCGCAATCCGCGGCCCGACCGTCATGGGCCGAGTACCGGTCTGGGTAGCGCACTCCGGGCAGTGGAATCCCACCGACGCCTGATGCATGCAGTCCGGGCAGATCGGGCGGTCGCAGCGTTGGCAGCTCACACCGCCGCGGCGGTCGGGGTGCCGGTAGCAGCGACGCTCGGGGGGTCTCTCCACCACCTCCGGCGTCTCGCTCACGGCCCGGCACCGTAGCGGCCCACACACCCATAGCCACTAGTTGTGCACTCCAAGACCATGTGCTGGATGGCCTCGGGCTGATCGAGAACGCCCTCAACCTCGCCCAGCACACCGACCGCTGAGCCGGCCCCGGTCTCTAGAGCGAGACGAAAGCCTCGCTCATGCCGAGGGCGTTGATCTCCACCACCTCGGTGACCCCCGGCACCCGATCGCGCATGATCCGCTCGATGCCGGCTTTGAGGGTCTGGGTGGACGCCGGGCAGGTGACGCAGGCGCCGTGGAGCTCGACGGTCACGACCCCCGTGGCTTCGTCCACGTCGATGAGGTCGATGTCGCCCTCGTCGGCCTGGATGGCCGGCCGGATGACCTTGATGATCTTCTCCACTTCGGACCGCATGGCCCCAGTCTCGCAGCGCCGGCCCCCAACTCCGACCCCCGGCGCCGCCGAGACCAACAACCGCCCAAATCCGGCCCCCGGCGGCTCGTGTCTCCCGCTCATGTTCGCTGCGCTCACGGGCCGCTCGGGCCAGCCGCCCGCTCATGTTCGCTGCGCTCACGGGCCGCTCGGGCCCACGGCCTCGCTCAGCGCCGCTAGAGGCCTCATCAACTACAGCCTGTCCGCTCGGCCTCGTAGGCTCGCGGGATGGGAGCGACGGTGCTGGCGCATCAGGGCGGATGGGATGAGGCGCTGCTCGTGGCCGGGCCGCTGCTGCTGTTCGCCGGCATCGTCTGGAACGCGAAGCGGCGGGCTGTCCGGCAAGGCCAGGCCCAAGTCGACGCCGATGAGTGAGTCGCTCTCCGGCGCGGCCTATTCGGCCCGCACGTCGGCACCGAGCGACGCCAGATCGCCGGCCAGGTCCTCGTAGCCTCGGGCCACGTGATGTGCGTCGCTCACCACCGTGGTTCCCTCGGCCCCCAGCCCGGCGACGGTGAGAGCAGCGCCGGCCCGTATGTCGTGGGCTCTGACCGGCGCCCCCGAGAGCCGCTCTACGCCGCGCACGACGGCGTGGTGGGAGTTGGTGCGGATATCGGCGCCCATGCGGCGCAGCTCGTCCACGTAGCGGAACCGGCCGGGGAACAGGTTCTCGGTGACGATTCCCACCTCCGAGGCGGTGGCCAGCATCGCCACCAGGAACGGCAGGTGGTCGGTGGCCACACCCGGATAGGGCAGCGTGGAGCAGTCGACCGAATCGAGTCGCCGGGGCGCAATAGCCCGGATTCCGCCATCGTCGGGGGTGATCAGCATCCCCATCTCGGTCAGCTTCTGGCAGAGCAGCTCCATGTGGTCGTGGCGGGCGCCGGCGAGGAACACCTCGCCCGAGGCCACGCCGAGCGCGGCCAGATAGGTGGCCGCCACTATGCGGTCCGGGACGACCGTGTGGTCCGCGGGCTGCAGGGGGGCGGTGGTGCCGGTGCCCTCCACAACGAGCGTGGACGAGCCGACGCCACCGATCCCGGCTCCCATGCGGCCGAGGAACCGGCAGAGATCGACGATCTCGGGCTCGCGGGCCGCGTTGTCGATCACGGTTGCGCCCTTGGCCGCCACCGCGGCCATCAGCAGGTTCTCGGTGGCGCCCACGCTGGGGAACTCCAGCACGACCCGCCCGCCCATCAGCTGCGCGGCCGACGCCTCGACATAACCGTGCACGACGTCGACCGCCGCGCCCAGCGCCGCCAGGCCCTGCACATGCATGTCTATGGGCCGGCGACCGAAGTCGTCGCCTCCGGGCAGGGCCACCTTGGCCCGACCGCAGCGGGCCAGCATCGGGCCGAGGACCACCACCGAGGCACGGAACCTTTCCACGATGTCGTAGGGGGCCACCGGGCTGATCTCCGCGGGCACGTCGATACGGAGCGCGGCGGCCTGTGCCCGGTCCCATCCGACCGTGCAGCCCACGGCCCGCAGCAACTCGGCCATGAGGTCGACGTCGACGATGCGGGGCACGTTGTCGAGGCGGTAGGAGCCCTCGGCCAGCAACGTGGCCGCCATGAGCTTGAGCACCGAGTTCTTGGCCCCGGCCACGGCCACCGTGCCCTCCAGCGGCCGGCCGGAGCGCACCACTATCCGCTCTATCGCCATCGCCCAAGCCTATGACCGCGGGCGAGCGATGACCGTATTGCGGGTGGTGCGACGGGGCAGCGCGGCCGAGATGGACCGCGAGCGGGCGGCGCAGCGGGAGCCCCGGCGCGACATCGTGGCCGAGCGTGCCGTCGGCGGGGATCGCTTCGAGGCGGAGGACGGGCCCTTCCGGCATTACGAGCGCCGGCTGTCTTTGGAGAGGGCGGAGTCCGGCGGCTCCCACGCCGAGGACGGCGACGAGGTGGACACCGGCGAAGCGTGGGAGCTGACCGAGACCACCTCCTACAGGCTCGCGGTTCCGGTGTGGGCCTGGCTGTTCCACTTCCCGGTGCGGAGCGCTCTGCGGAGGCGCCGGGACGCCTACGGCTACTGGTGGGCGCCTCCGGATCGGTTCAGCGCCCGAAACGCCACGGTGCTGGGACTGCTGTGCACGGTGCAGGTGATCGACGGCTACCTGGGCACGGTCCTCTCGCAGACGATCACGTTCGCAGCCGACGAGTTCGGCCACGGCAACACTGCCCAGGGGATCGTGCTGGCCGTCGTGCGGGTCGGAGTGCTTATCGCTTTGGTCACCGCGGCCCTAGCCGACCGCCACGGCCGGCGCCCCCTGCTGCTGGCGTCCGGAATCGGCAGCTGCCTTGTAACCGCGCTCGGGGCTCTATCGCCCGGCCTGTGGTTCCTGGGGGCCACACAGTTGGTGGCCCGGGGACTGTCCACGGCGATGGGGATCCTCATCGTGATCCTGGCCGCCGAGGAGATGCCGGCCCGGTCGCGGGCCTGGGCGATGGCGCTGCTGGTGATGTGCGCCGCGCTGGGCTCGGGCATGGCGGTAGGCGTGCTGCCCGCGGCCGACCTGCACACCGCGGGGTGGCGCGTCGTGTACGTAGTACCGCTTGCCGGGGTTGCCGCGATCATCTGGTTGGGAAGGCGACTGCCCGAGAGCCGCCGCTTCGAGCCGACCAGCCGCGGACGAGACCCACACGACCGCGCAGTGATCGGCAGCCCCCTCGACGCTGAGGCTGCGGCCCGCCGGCGCAAGAGGCTGGTACTCCTAGCCGCCTCGGCCTTCCTGATTCTGATGTTCGCCGCACCTGCCTCCGGGCTTCGCAACGACTTCCTCAAGGACGAGCGGGAGTTCTCGGCCGCAGCAATCACGCTGTTCACCTATGCCACCAACACCCCCATCGGCATCGGGATCCTCGCCGGCGGATATCTGGCCGATCGCCGGGGCCGACGACCGGTCGGGGCTGCAGGCCTAGTGCTTGGCACAGTGTTTGTGGCCTGGGCCTACTTGACCGACGGCGCTGCTCTGTTGTTGCTGACCCTGGCCGGCGGAGTGCTCGGTGCGATCGCGGTTCCGGCGTTAGCCGTATACGGACCAGAGCTGTTCGGCACCCACAAGCGGGGCCGGTCCAACGCCATGGTCACCATGGTGGGCGTGGCGGGCAGCGCTCTCGGCCTGTCCGTGGCCGGATGGCTGTCGGACGTGCTCGACGGGCGCGTTGGGCCGGCATTGGCCTTGCTGGCCGTCGGACCACTGATCGTGGCCGTCCTGGTCATGTGGAAGTACCCCGAGACCGCGGGCGAGGAACTCGAGGACCTCAACCCCGAGGACCTCAACCCCGAGGACGCCAGACCCGAGGACCTCAACCCCGAGGACGCCAGACCCGAGGACCTCAACCCCGAGGACGCCAGACCCGAGGACGCCAGACCCGAGGACCTCGACGGCGACGACCGGCTGAGCACCTGACGCTGGGCAAGTTCAGGCCTCCGCGCGGCCGCTCAGAGGTCTCGGAGGCGGTCCAGCTCCTCCTCGTCCACCTCCGGGGTGTCGTAACCGAAGCGGGGATGGAAGATGGTGAACAGCACGAGCGCCAGCGCGGCGATCCCGGCCGGAACGATGCCGTCGCCGCGGCCCGTGTATGTGGGGTACAGCACGAATGCCGACAGCAGCGCCGTCCACAGCCACAGCACGATCACAGCTCGGCGGTGGCCGTGTCCCAGGCGCATGAGGCGGTGGTGCAGGTGGTCGCGGTCAGCCACCGAGAACCCGCGGCGCCCCACCGTGCGCCGCACGATGGCGAAGACGGTGTCGACCACGGGCACGCCCAGGATCACCAGCGGGATGAGCAGCGGCGCGTAGAAGAAGAACGCCTGGCCACTGAACTCCACGGTGGAGCGGCCCCCCACGCTGATGGTGGCCGCCGCCATCAGCGCACCGAGCAGCAGCGCCCCGCCGTCGCCCATGAAGACGCGGGCCGGGTACAGGTTGTGGGGCAGGAACCCGACGCACACTCCCAGCGCGACCGCCGCCCACAGGGCGCCGGGGTTGGCCTCGTCGATCACGCCCGCGTCGGCGAGGCGCAGCGCGTAGAGCAGGAACGTGCCCGCGGCGATGGCCACTATGCCCGCGGCGAGGCCGTCGAGGCCGTCTATGAGGTTCACTGCGTTGGCCATTCCCAGCACCCACAGCACGGTGATCAACGCTGACCATTCGTCCGAAAGGAACACCAGGTCCCAGAACGGCACCCGGAAGACGGCAATCGACACTCCCGACAGGTGGAGCACAACGCCCGCCGCGGCCACGCCCGCAGCCTTGGCGGGCGGCGACAGCTCTCTGATGTCGTCGTAGAAGCCGACCGCGAGAATCATCGCGGCCGCGGCGACCCCGCCCACGATCTCGCCGGGCGCATCGAACACCGAGGACAGGCCCCCCACCGCCGGCGCGACCGCCACCGCGACCACAACCCCCGCCAGCATGGCCAAGCCCCCCGCTGCGGGGGTGGGAGTCTCATGGATGTGGTGGGCGTCAGGCTCGCGGCTCGCGCCCATGCGGACCGCGACCCTCGTCGTGAGCGGAACCAGCAGGAACGTCGTCGCGGCGGCCACCCCGCCGACGATGACGAAGGACAGCACCGACGGCACGTCGAGCGCCTAGTTCCCGACCCGTCGGACCGGCACCGCCGCCACCCGCAGGACCGAGACGGCCCGCCGAAGGGCCGCTAGTCCTCGGTGTCCAACCCCGGGTAGGGAGGCTTGGCCGCGCACAACTCTGCGGCGTCCGCTCGCACCGCCGCCACCGCAGCGTCGTCGGAGCGGTTGCGCAAGGCCCTGGAGATGAGATCGGCGATCGCGGCCATGTCGTCGGTGTCCATGCCCTGAGTGGTCACCGCCGGCGTGCCGATGCGCACCCCGGAGGTGACGAAGGGGGAGCGGGGGTCGTCGGGCACCGTGTTCTTGTTGAGGCTGATCCCGGCAGCGTCGAGCGTGGCCTGAGCCTCCTTGCCGGTGAGATCCGGGTCGAAGGTCCGCAGGTCCACGAGCATCAGATGGTTGTCGGTGCCGCCGGAGACGAGCCGGAAGCCGTGCCCGGCCAGCGCGGCGGCCAGCGCCCTGGAGTTCTCCACGATGCAGGCCGCATATTCGGCGAACTCCGAGGTGGCCGCCTCCGCGAAAGCCACCGCCTTGGCCGCCACCGCGTGATCGAGCGGCCCGCCCTGGATGCCGGGGAACATGGCCTTGTCGACTGCCTTCGCGTAGTCGGAGCGGCACATGATGGCGCCGCCGCGGGGGCCGCGCAGGGTCTTGTGGGTGGTGAACGTCACCACGTCGGCGAACTCTGTCGGGTTGGGGTGCACGCCGCCCGCGATCAGCCCCGCGATGTGGGCCGCGTCGAACATCAGCAGCGCGCCCGACTCGTCGGCTATCTCCCGCAGCGGCTCGGGTTGGATGAGGCGGGGGTAGGCGGTGGCGCCGGCCACGATCAGCTTGGGCCGCTCGGCCAGAGCCAGATCACGCAGCTGGTCGAGGTCGATTCGCTCGTCGCTGGCGGTCACCCCGTAGGACACGAACCGGTACTGCAGGCCCGAGAAGTTGACCGGCGAACCGTGGGTGAGGTGCCCGCCGTGGTCGAGGCTCATGCCCAGCACGGTGTCGCCCGGCTCGATCAGGGCCTGGTAGGCCCCCATGTTGGCGATGGCGCCGGCGTGGGGCTGCACGTTGGCGTGATCGGCCCCGAACAGCTCGCAGGCTCGGCGGCGGGCGAGATCCTCGACCTCGTCGACCACGATGTTGCCGCCGTAGTAGCGCCGGCCCGGGTAGCCCTCGCTGTACTTGTTGGTGAACACCGAGCCGGTGGCGGCCATTACCGCAGGGCTGGCGAAGTTCTCCGATGCGATGAGCTGGATGGTGGTGTTCTGGCGGTGAACCTCCTGGCGGATGAGGTCGAAGACGGCATCGTCAGCGGTGGGCCAGGGCATGGGTTCCTCGATTCTCCTTCGGCGCCGGGCGCGGCAACGCTGACGCTGCATCGCACGGTAGCGAGGCACGCGCCACGAACGGCGCCGCGTGCCGTGATCAGTCTGGTGCGCCGAGAGCGTCGACCTTGGCGACCCGGGCCTCGTGGCGGCCGCCGTCGAAGGAGGCGGCCAACCATGCGTCGAGCGCCTCTCGGGCCACTTCGGCGCCGGTGAGCCGCTCGCCGAGGCACAGCACGTTGGCGTCGTTGTGGGCCCGGGCCAGGCGGGCCGAGGTCACGTCGTAGGCCACCGCGGCCCGCACGCCCGCGATCTTGTTGGCGGCCATGGCGATCCCGTTGCCGCTGCCGCACACGCACACCCCCAGGTCGGCGTCGCCGCCGGCCACGGCCCGTCCCACCGCCGCCCCGAAGTCGGGATAGTCCACCCGGTCGGCGCAGTGAGTGCCGCAGTCGGTCACGTCGTGGCCGGCGGCGCGCAGGTGCTCGGCCAAGGCGTGCTTGAGTTCGTAGCCGGCATGGTCGGCCCCGACCGCGATCCGCACGACAGCAATCCTAGGTGTCAGCGTCCCGGGCCGCCGAGAGGATCTCGTCGAGGCTGACGGGACCTTCTCTAAGCACCGCGGGCGTGGTCCCGGTCACGTCCACAACGGTGGACGACGCGCCGGGACGGGTTCCGCCGTTGATCACGAGGCGCAGGGTCGGGAACTGCTCAGCCACGTCCTGAGCGGTTGACGGCGTCGGGGCACCGTGGAGGTTGGCGCTGGTCACCGCCAGCGGGCCGTGTGAGGCGGCTATAGCCCGCACGACCTCCTCGTCGGGAACGCGAACGCCGATGGTGGCGTCGTCACCGAGGTGCGAAGGCACGCCCGGAGCGCGATCGGCCACCAGTGTCAGCGGTCCGGGCCAGTAGCGCTGGGCCAAGCGCCGCGCTTCGGGCGTGAGCAGCACTAGTGACTCGGCCGAGGCCTGGTCGGCCACCAGCACGGCGATGCGCCGCTCCGCGGGGCGGTCCTTGAGCTCGAACAGCTTGTGCACGGCACTGGGGTCGCAGGCGCCGGCCGCCAGCCCGTAGACGGTGTCGGTGGGCACGGCCACGGGCTCGCCATCGCGCAGTGCGGCCAGCGCCGCGGCCACCGCAGCCGCCCGCTGCTCGGGCGTCTGGGCGCTCATCACGCGACTCGAAGTCACGGCCGGCGCCCGATCACGACTCGCTCCAGGCCGGCCAGGTCGCGCTCCACCCGCACGTCGACGAAGCCCGTGCCGGCGGCCATGTGGGCCGACTGCTGGGCCCGGTGCGACGCCACCTCCAGGACCAGCGCCCCGCCGGGCCTCAGCCACTGCGAGGCACCGCCGATCACCTTCTCGACCGCTTCGTGGCCCGCAGGTCCCGACCACAGCGCCACCGGCGGCTCCCAGTCGGCCACCACCGGCGGCAGCTCTTCGCCGGTGCCGATGTAGGGAGGGTTCGACACCACCACGTCCACCGATCCCCACAGCGCGCCGGGCACTGCCTCGAACCAGTCGCCTTCGTGCAGGCTCACGCGGGCTGCGGCCCGGCCGAGGCCGGCCAGGTTGGCCCGGGCCACCGCCAGAGCATCGGCCGACACGTCGGTGGCGAACACCCTGGACTGCGGGCACTCGACCGCCACCGACAACGCGATGGCGCCCGACCCGGTGCCCAGGTCCACAACGACCACCTCGCGGTCAGGACCCACGTCGTCCGAATGCCTCACGACCTCGTCCACGACCCAGCCGGCCACTACCTCCGTCTCGGGCCTGGGTATCAGCACCCGGTGGTCGACCATCAAGTCGAGAGTCCGGAAACCCCACGAGCCCACCACGTACTGCAGCGGCTCGCCCGCGCTGCACCGCTCCAGCATCGAGTGGAAACTGGCCGCGGTCAGCGTCGTGGCCGGCTCGCCCAGCACATCGTCGAAGCCAGCGGGCGACACCCCCGAAGCCGCCTCGACGATCCGGCGGGCGTCCACCCGCGGCGTGTCCACCGCGGCGCTTCGCTCCAGACGGCGCTGCGCTTGGGCCAGCAGATCACCCCACGACACGGTCTCGGCCTGGCTGTCCGCCTCGGCCTGGCTGTCCGCCTCGACTCGGCGGCACGGCTCGACTCGGCGGCTCGGCTCGGGCACCGGGGCTCGGCCTCTCAGGCGTCGTCGCCGGCCAGCAGCGTGCGCTGCTCGTCCTGCACCAGCGCGTCGCTGAGCTGGTCGAGCTCACCGGCCAGCACCCGGTCGAGCTTGTAGAGGGTGAGCCCGATGCGGTGGTCGGTGACCCGGTTCTCCCGCATGTTGTAGGTGCGGATCTTCTCGGACCGGTCGCCGCCGCCCACCTGGCCCCGCCGTATCTTCGACTGCTCGGCGGAGGCCCGCTCCTGCTCGGCCTGCAGCAGCCTCGACCGCAGCACCCGCAGCGCCTTCTGCTTGTTCTGGAGCTGGCTCTTCTCGTCCTGCACCGACACCACCATGCCGGTGGGCACGTGCGTCACCCGCACCGCCGAATCGGTGGTGTTGACCGACTGGCCGCCCGGGCCCGACGAGCGGTAGACGTTGATCTGCAGGTCGGACTCATCGATCTGGACGTCCACCTCCTTGGCTTCGGGCAGCACCGACACCGTCGCCGAGGAGGTGTGCACCCGGCCCTGAGACTCGGTCACCGGCACCCGCTGCACACGGTGGGTGCCCGCCTCGTGCTTCATGCGGGTCCACACCCGGTCACCGGCGATCAGGCCGCTCACCTCGGTGTAACCGCCTCGATCCGACGGCGAGGCGGCCAGCGGCTCCAGCCTCCAGCGCTGCCTGCGGGCGAAGGCCTGGTACATGCCGAACAGGTCGCGGGCGAAGAGGTTGGCCTCTTCGCCGCCGGCTGCACCCCGGATCTCGACAATCACGTTTCGGCCCTCGTTGGGATCGGGCGGGAGCAGCAGCACCCGCAGCTCATCGGTCGCCGCAGTCACCGCCTCATCGAGCTCGTCGATCATCTCGCGCAGCTCGATTCGCTCGGAGGCGTCGGCTGCAGAGTGCATCCGGCCGGCTTCGTCACGGTCGTCGACCGCGGCTCGCAGCCGGTTCCCCGCGGCCACGATCTCGCTCAGTTGCTTGTGGCGGCGGCCCAGCTCGGCCAGACGGCGCGGGTCGGACTGGACCGCGGGGTCGCCCAGGCGGATCTCCACGTCTCTCAGCTCGTTCTCGAGGCCGGCGATCCGCTCCAGCATGGCTTCGAGGCTACTGCCGGGCTCCGGCCACCGAAGCGGTCGCGTCACCCGATGTCGGCGAACTTCAATGGGTCTGCCACATGTGGTGTGGCTAACTGCTTGATGTTCGCCCGTGACGGGGCTGGGGGGTTCTAGAGAGCGGCCAGGAAGGCGCCCGCGGCCGCGACGATCTCGGCGTCGGATGACGGCTTGGGGTTGTGGCGCTGGCCCTCGAGCCAGTGGACGGTCACAGCACCTCCGATGGCGCCGATGTGGGCCGCGAACTCCTCGGGCGTTCCGAAGGGGTCCCGGTCGCCGCCCACGAACAGCACGGGCACATCGATTGCGCCGAAGTGCTCGACCCGCAGCTTGTCGGGCTTGTCCGGCGGGTGCAGCGGGTAGCTGAGCAGCACCAGCCCGGCCGCGGGCAGGCCCTCGGCCACCGCCATGGAGCACATGCGCCCGCCCATGGAGCGACCGCCGAGCACGAGCCCGGCCGTGGTGGTACCAAGCTCGGCCGCGAACGCCACGGCTTCGGCCCGCACCTGTGCGATCAACTTCGGGGCCCGGTCGGGGAACCGCCTCCCCTCGCGCCGGTAGCCGAACTCCGTGCGGCGCACCGGCACGGCGAGGCCGTCCTGCAGGGCGACGAGCGTGTGCTGGCCGGCGCCGCCGCCGGCGCCGGGGTAGAGCAGCAGCCCCGCCACCGAGCTGGGCGACGTGTCGTGGTCTGGCTGCATTCCTCGAAGAATAGGTGCGGGTTGCCCGATGCCTCTAGATGGCAGCACATGACTTACGCCCAGATCGGAGACCGGGGCCGCGTCAAAGTTCCGGGCTGAACGGCCTCGGAGACGCGAGGGCCATGGGGATCGTCCCCAGACCGGAGCCGCGTCAAAGTTCCGGGCTGAACGGCCTCGGAGACGCGAGGGCCATGGGGATCGTCCCCAGACCGGTGGGGGCCGCGTCAAAGTTCCGGGCTGAACGGCCTCGGAGACGCGAGGGCCATGGGGATCGTCCCCAGGCCGGAGCCGCGTCAAAGTTCCGGGCTGAACGGCCTCGGAGACTGCTGATGCCCGACCCCGACGCTGAGACCGGGACGCATGCGCGGGCTCGACTCAGATGGCTTTGATAGCGGCCATCACGGCCTGCCGGCGGCCGGGGTCGCCTCGGAAGGAGGCGTAGAACGAGATCCGGCTGATGATGTCGCCGTAGCGGCGGGCGAGCTCTGGCGCGATCTCCTCGGGCGCGGCCACCACCGCGAACGTGTCGAGGATCTCGTCGTCGATGAGGGAAGCCATCTCGACCCATTCACCCCGCTTGGAGAGGATGTTCAGGTCGTTCTGGAGATCGCCCCAACCGTGGATCTCCAACGCCGGTCGGTAGGCGGGCGTCGAGCCGTAGAAGGCGATCTGCCGGCGGGTGGCGGCCGCCGAACGCTCCACCTCCTCGTCGGTCTCCCCGGTCACCACGAACGACGGTCCGGCAATCTCGTAGCCGTCCATCGTGGCCCCTGCTTTGTGCCGGCCCCGCTCCAGCGCCGGCAGCGTGACTTCGCGCAGGTACTTCTCGGTGGTGAACTGGTGGCACAGGAACCCGTCGCAGACCTCGCCGGCAACCTCTGTCATCAGCGGTCCGACACCGGCCAGGTAGACCGGTGGCGGGTCGAAGTCGCCGAGATCGCTGGCCCTGGGGGTGAACATCGGCGTCATGAGGGTGTGCTGGTAGAACTCGCCCCGGAAGCGCAGCGGCGTGCCGTTCTGCCAGGTGTCCCAGATGGCCCGCACAGCCTGGACCATCTCCCGCATCCTGGCCGCAGGCCGGCTCCACTCCATGGAGAAGCGCTTGGTGATGTGGGGCTTGATCTGGCTGCCCAGCCCGAGCACGAAACGGCCCTGCGACAGCGTCTGCAAGTCCCAGCCGATGTTGGCCAGCAGCATCGGATTGCGGGCGAACGCCACCGCGATGGCGGTTCCCAGCTCAATCTCGCGGGTGCTGGCCGCGGCGACGGCCAAGGGCAGGAACGGGTCGTGGGGCCCCTCCACCGTCCACGCGCCCGAGTAGCCGGCCAACTCCAGATCGGCGGCCGCACGGCCCGCGTCGGTGATCGAGCCGGTGAGCATGGAGTCGATCTTCACGGCAGGCGACAGTACTTCGAGAACGCGTAGCCTCAGCACTCATCGCTGTACACGCCCTCTCGCCCGGCGGGGACCTGTACCGGATCGTGTGCGACTACGCCTCGCTCGGACACCACCGCTCAGGCACCGACCGCGACCCGGCCACGGCCGAGTGGTTCGCTGACCCGGCCACCCCCTCCAGCCCGTCGCAGTAGGGACAACGTCTCAGGTTGCCACACCTAGAGATCGACGGCGACCGCCCCTACTTCAAACCCAACGGCCCTCACACCTCCGGCCACATTCGAGCCGCGACGTAGCGCTGCAGGTGGGCGACGTTGGTGGTCGCGACGACGACCGCTTCGCCGCCGGTGGCAACCCCCAGCGCCTGCGCGGCGAGGATCACGTCTCCGTCGAGAGAGGGATCCGAGGCCGTGGGGATCCCGGAGTTGCGGGCATCGGCCCACAGCGACGCGGCCCGCTGCATCACTGACGTGGTGATGGGGGCGTACTCGAATGCGTACGCCAACAAGTCCAGCCTCTGGATGCTGGACCACCTTCCGGCCCGGATCAGCTCTCGTCGCACTTCGTAGTCGGCGATCTCGGGCACAACGATCCGGCAGCCGTCGGCGAGACGAGCGCTGGCCCATTCCCAGGCTCCCGCGACGGGGCCAGATCGAGTCGGATTGCTCAGCAGGCCCAGGGGCGCGGCGTCCAGGGCGATGAGCAATGGCGACGGCACCGCGCTCCCGGTGGCGTCACCCGTCAGAACGGGCGGCCCTCTTCGGCTCGGGTGCGCGCCAGAGCCTCCATGAGCACCTGACAGGACTTCTCACGCTCCGCCTCGTCACCGATCTTGCACAGCTCGTCGAGCACGGCCAAGGCCCGGGCCTGATACTGCTCATCCGACAGGGGTTCCGGGGCGTAGTGGTCGGCCTCGACAAGGTGGCGTGCACCGCGGACACTTCCCTTGGTTCCAGTGGGCGACCAACCGAGCCTTTCCATCTTCAGCGCGACTGCGGCACTGATGGCCCGCTTGAACGAGTGGCTGCCCTCGCCGGCAGCAAGCTCTTCCGACATCACGGAGTCGGATTCGATGAACCGCACGACACCTGCGAGGGCGGGCAGGCCGAGCGCTTCGGCGTCTACGAGGCGCTGCTCGTTGGCTGGGTCGTTGAGCAGCCGGAGCAGCCGCTCGAAGGCTTCGGACCTGACCTTGAGCACGCCCCGATGCCTGGCGGCGCGGCTGCTAGAGCCGAAGTCCTCGCCTCGAAGCGCTCTGGGACCCAGTGCTCGCGGTGCTCTCGTCTTCACATGGTCAGCATATCAGATGATGTTTCATGCATCAACACTATGTATTGATCTCTGCACGGCGACGCCGCGCCTCGCCCATCGCGGTGTGGGCACCGGCAGCGTGCTGTTCCAACGCGTCCTCTGGAAACACGCCACAGCGTTGCGATGATCGAGAAGACGCCCACTGTCACACCCGGTCCGTACGGTGGTCGCCATGGCTTCTGACTTCGAATCGGGTCGCCATGTGACGGCGGTTGAGTACCTGCCCAGGCCTGGTGCGGTGCAGCTCAACCTCCTCGAATGGGTGCCCACCCTCGACGGCGACCCGATCAGCGAGCCCTCCCGGTCGTACTACCGGAGTCGGGAGCAGGCTTTGGCGGAGGCGATCAAGCGGGTCAAGCACGACGCCGGTCTGGCCTTCGAGGTGACGATGGGAAGCCGGGCCGGCTGTTGCCTGAGCGGCGACATCCCGGTCATCGTCGAGACCGTGGCGGAGGCGCGCGAGGTCATTGTGGGCTACGCGAAGGGCTCGGTCGGGGGTCGCCAACGCGAGCCTGAACAGCAGGAGCATCTGCGCTTCAAGACCCGTCGGGGCCGCTCGGCGTGGAAGTCGCTCGCCGAATGTGAGACCAGCCGGCGCTACCACCCGGCCGATCCCGAAGCGGGCATGACCTGCTCCTACCTGCTCTACGAGGAGGGCGATCTAGGAGTGGTGGGCGGTGGCGCCTGGACGTACAGCGTGGAGATCTGGGCCACCGCGCCGCCAGAAGTGTGGGATCACCCCGCCGACCAGCCCGCCGCTCTGGACAACGCCGGCGATCCCGACAACGATCTATAGGCCAACCCGCCGGCAATCACCAAGCCTCTCCAACCCAGAAACGAGCAAGATGTCGATCATCGACGAGCCCAACGGCGAGCGGGTAGCAGATCCGGTCTCTGACGTTCCTGATAGCGAGCAACAGACTTCGGTACCAAGCCTAGCGTTTGAGGTTAACAAGCGGCGCAAACAGCCAGCCGAGACACCACTCACGCCATTGGAAGAGAAGCTCCATGAGCCAGAGAGTCGCGCGGGCGTCGTTGATCTCACGAACCTGGTCGAACGCTTCCGTCAGGACACGAACTATCCAACCGAAGCCCACGGTGAACAGAAGAGGCTGCGGGCTGAATGGGCCGAGAAGCTAGCGCCCGAGAACATCGCTCACTTCAGTCGTCTAGATCTCACGGCCATTGCGAGCCATGGAACTTGGGCTAGCGGAATGTACGTCTACCCAAGTGTTCGAGGCGTAATGAAGTGGATAAGCCAACTGGATGACACTGACTATGCCAGAACGATCGAGAGCCTTCGTTACCTCTGTTCGGATGAAGACGAACTATCCGTCCGGTATGACAACCTTCTTGATCCTAATGGTCCGTACCGCATTAAGGGACTGGCAGATGAGACCACTAGCAGAACCCTCGCGATATGTCATCCAGCTGTCTTTCTGCCAATCGGTATGCAGACAGGCAAGTGGGGCCGCGAGAGGATGTTGCAAGAACTCGGCCTTCCGGAAGCTGAGGGCTTGAGTCATGGGAGACGGATTGTGGATGCCAACAACCGACTCCGCAAACATCTTGAACCTCATTTTGATGATGACACTCTCGGGATGGGCGCCTTCTTGGGGTGGCTACTACAACAAGACTCTCCTGGCAGCCCGATCGAAGATCGCCTTAGCAGCCCGCTAGGAGACTGTTGAGCAATGCCGATTTCGGCCAACCCACAAGCCTCTGACCTGGGGTTTTGTGACCACGAAACTGGCAATTTGGGACTTACTCAACAGTCTCCTAGACCTCAACGAACTGGCTAGGGAGTTGCTGATCGAGGGTGAGTTCTTAGAGGACATCGTCTCCCTCTTGGACGACAAGGGCCAGGTGATCCTTTACGGGCCGCCGGGGACTGGCAAGACGTACTTGGCGCGGGAGCTTGCCAAGGCATTGGCGCCGGACGAGGCTTGTCGGGCGCTCGTGCAGTTCCATCCGTCGACCTCCTATGAGGACTTCTTCGAGGGATACCGGCCTGCCGGGACCGGTGTCGACGGGAGCATCCAGTACGCGTTGACACCGGGGCCTCTGGCGCGCATGGCGGAGCGGGCCTCTCAGGCGCCCGAGCAACGCCACGTGATGATCATCGACGAGATCAATCGGGGCAACCTTCCCCGGGTGCTCGGCGAGCTGCTGTTCCTGCTGGAGTATCGGGGCGAGAGCGTGCAGACGCTGTACCGGCCCGAGGAGCCGTTCGCGCTGCCTGAGAACCTGTGGTTCGTCGGCACTATGAACACCGCCGACCGGTCAATTGCGCTGGTGGACGCGGCACTGCGGCGGCGGTTCCACTTCGTGCCCTTCTTCCCCGACAGCGGCCCGATGTCCGGCTTGCTTGACCGCTGGCTGGCACGCGAGGACGAGCCCGCCTGGGTGGGCCATCTCGTCTACGCGGTCAACGACGAACTGAAGGACGTGCTTGAAGGCTCCCATCTCCTATTAGGGCCGAGCCACTTCATGAAGGAGTACGGCTATTCACCGGATGAGCAACACGAGCAGTTGCGGCGCATCTGGGAGTACAACATCGAGCCGTTCATCGAGGACCAGTTCTTCGGTGATCCCGACAGGATCGAGCGCTTTCGGTTCAAGGCCGTGATAAGGCGTCACGGCCCGGTGTCGAGGTCCGATGCCGACATCACCGACGGCGACGGCGAGCCGCAGAGCGCCGACGCCTCTGAGACCGCAGGTGTTGCCGCCGATGGGGATGCCTAGAGGAAGGAGCAGCGCTGGGACACGCGACGGTGGCGGATCGGCCCATGGCTGATTCAGTAGCAGTGGCGCCAAGCCCGATCGGTCCGCCAGGGGGAGACGACCTGTCAAAGCACCTCCGGCAACCGGAGCATGCCGACACTGCGGCGCAGTCCCCCCGGCTCCCGCCGGAGCAGGCCGACCGCACCTTGACGTTGCGCGAGTACAGCAGCGAAGTGTTGGCGCTGACCAGCGAGCAGGCGGGCGCGCTGAACCGAGTGGGCGGCGGTGCCTACCTATCGGTCGAGCCCGAGGAGCCCGCGGGGCACTGGCGAGTAACCGCCCACAACTACGTGGGATCGATCAATGCCGGCGGACTGCAAGTGCTCGTGCGACCCAAGATCGCGCTGCGGAACCTGTTTCTGCTGCTCGAAGTGGGACTGCGGGATCGGGACTGGCACGACGAGGCCGTCCGATACGAGACCACGCTCGACCTGCTGCCCGCGCTGGTCTCGTTCTTCGCTCGCACCACGGAGACCACGCTCGCACGAGGGCTGTACCACTCCTATCGAGAGCAGCGCGACCGGCTGGTCGCCATGCGGGGCCGTGTCGACATCGCTCGGCAGTTGGCGCAGCCTGGAGTGGTCATCCCGATGCACTGCCAGTTCACCGAGTTCACCCCGGACCTGATCGAGAACTCATACCTGAAGGCAGCCGTATCCCGCTCCCTGCGAGTACCCGGGGTGCAGCCGATTGACCGGCGCCGGCTCATGCAGCACCTCGTCACTCTCGAGGACGTTGGCGACGCGAGGCACCACCACACCGACAGCGACCGCGTCGTGTTCACCCGCCTGAATGAGCACTACAAGCCCGCGCTGCGGCTGGCTCGGCTGGTGCTGGCGAACCTGACGCTGCAGGACGCCATGGGCGAGACGCAGGCCTCGTCGTTCATGTTGGACATGAACGATCTATTCGAGCGGTTCGTAACCGAGCGGCTGCGACGGGCGCTGCGAGGACGCCTAGAAGTGAAGGATCAGCACCGCGACAGGCTGGACGAAGATCGCAGAGTGGCGATCCGGCCCGACCTGCTGTTCAGCTCGCAAGGCACCGCCAAGTTCGTCGCGGACATCAAGTACAAGCTCACCGATGACGCTGCTGGCGGGCGTACCGCCGACTACTACCAGCTGCTGGCGTACACAACCGCTTTGGATCTGCCTGAAGGGGTGCTCATCTACTGCCTCAACGCCGACCTCCCTGACGACCCTGACGACAACGGTTCCATCGCCGGATTGCCTCGCCGCCATGCCACCGAAAGGTCCGCTTCAGCAGGCGCCGCGGCTGCCTCATCGGTTCGAGTTCGCCACGCCGGCAAGGTGCTGCATACCTACGCTCTGGACCTGTCCGGCACCGCCGACGGCGTGGGCAAGAATGTGCGCGAGCTTGCCGACTGGATCGCCCAACGCGCGGCCCCGACGGTCCAGCTAGGAGATGCAGGCAAGCACTCACGCAGATCCTGACCAGCGCTGCCTCAGCCATTCTTGTAGAACGCCAGTCGCACATGAACTTCGTCACGCCACCAACCCCGCCCGAGATCAAGCAAGCTGACCGCGCGAACACAGGGCACACCTGACCTCTCAGGTAATCCCGGGGCGTTCACCCGCCCCCGCAGCGCGTCGCCCCTCGCTGCGAAGGCGCCGCCAGGACACGGGCTAGATTCGGGAGCCCGACGAAATCAGTGGTGTGCCTCGACGAGCGGCGAGACATGAGCGATAGTCGATATTGGTCCGCGACTGAGTGTGTGTCCGCCCTGCGTCGTGGTGACGTCAGTGCCGTTGAACTCGTCGACGAAGCCATTGCACGTATCGAGGCCCTGAATCCTCGCCTCAACATCGTGGTGGCCACCGACTTCGAACGGGCGCGCTCGAAGGCGATCGCCACAGATGCGGTGCCGACACGCTGAGCTCGCGCGGGTGGAACCTCGAGCTGCCTCCACCGCGTGGACGCGACGTCAAGGAGCTGCGGGTCGCATGCCGGTTCGACGATCCCCGGTCCCCGCTGGAGAGGGCCGTACGCGCCGAACTCGAAGCGACCGTCGACGCGCTCAGACCCAAGACGAACGTCGTGGAGATCGACATCCCCTTCACCGTCGACGAAATCCTCGAGATCTACGCACCGCTCCTCATGCCGATGTTCTCCGACAGACTGCCGGCACTGGCTCGGCATCCCGCGAGCACGGCCGGTTCTGCCTGGAAGCTGAGCGAGCGGCTGGCCAGGGGCTCCGACCCCATGCGGTCGGGCACGCTGACCGGGGCCGGGCTCTCGCATAAGGGCTGGCTCGATCTCCACGAGCGCCGCACGAAACTGCGCTGGGCGTGCCGCAGGGAGTTCAGCGAAGTCGATGTGCTCCTCACGCCAGTCGTGGCGTTCGCAGCGCCGCATCACAACGCTAAAGGCAACATTTGCACGAGGTCACTGCAGGTCCACGGCGAACGACGCCGCTACACGGACCACTTCTCCTGGATGGCGCTCGCCACAACCGCCTACCTACCCGCCACGGGCGCACCCGTCGGAATCACTCCCGAGCGCTTGCCGGTGAACGTCCAGATCGTCGGTGACTACCTCGACGACCAAACCACCATCCACTTCGCGGAACTCCTCGCACAGGTCCGGGGAGGCTTCCAGCCACCGCCGCTGCCACCCCGCTAGAGCGACCAGCCACGCACCTCCGCACTACCTGCATGGTGCCGCAGCAACTGGACGCGCTGGGCCGATTCACGAAGATCGGCACGTCACCCAACGCACTGTCACCCCACTGTCTTGGGATCCCCGCATTCTCTCCGTCGTGATGCACGCCCACGACATCGCCCCGGGGTGCACGCCCTGCTAGGCGCAGGGTCGCTTCAATGCAGAACCATTGCGAAGGCTCCAAACAATCTGTCCAATCATGAAAATGCTTGACAAATGTCACACCCCTATGGGATACTGTTGGCATGTTGATCGAAGCCGCTCGACGGGCCGAGGCCGCGGTGAAGGAGATGCTGGCCATCGCCAACGACGGATCGGCGACGACTGACGAGTTTCGAGACGCGTTGGGGGTCTCCAAGTCGATCGCGGGGGTCAACTCGGCGTTCCAGGTCGCCGGCGCGGCCGCGCTGGCGGGCCGGCAGCGCCACGGCGACGGCGGAGCTGAGGTGCTGGCCGCTTCGGCGGGGCTGTCGCGGCGGGAGGCCCATAGCCAGGTCAAGACCGCTGAGGCTCTGCGGGCGCTGCCGGGCGCGCGTGACGCGATCGAGTCGGGGCGGGTGTCGGCGTCCGACGCGAAGCGTTTGGCGGAGGCTGTGGAGAAGACCAGCGCCGCCGACGTCGAGTCAGACGGCGAGCTGTTGGCCAAGGCCGAGTCGATGCGGCCCGAGCAGTTCGCCAAAGAGGCCCGACGATGGGCCGTCGAGCGCCAAGGGGACGGCGGAAAGTCCGAGCACGCCCGCCAGCGGGCCAGGCGCTGTGTACGCGTCTGGGACGGCGACGACGGGATGGTTCATCTGCGCGGCGAGTTCGACACTGTCACTGGCCGGCGCATCGGCAACCGTCTGCGGGCCGCGGCCGCCCGAATGTACGACGCCGACAAGAAGAGCTCCAAGGACTCAGGCAGCGAGAGGCGCTCGTTCCCGCAGTGCATGGCCGACGCGCTCGACAGCCTCACCGCCAACAACAACGCGGGCGGTGGCAAGCCCGTCGCTGACATCTGCGTTGTCGCACATGTCGATGACGCCACCGGCACCCTCATCGCCGAGATTCCCGGCGGCGACCGGCTGCCCCCGTCGGTGCTCGAAGAACTCGCCTGCAACGCCGAGATCACGCCGGCCATCTACGACAGGCGGGGGGCGCTGTTGTGGCAGGGCCACAGCAAGCGCACCGCCACCGCCGTGCAGCTCAAGGCGCTGAGGGCGCTCTACGGCGGCTGCTTCGCCTGCGGAGCCGACTTCGACATGTGCCAGGCCCACCACGTCAAACCGGTATCTGAAGGGGGGCCCACCAATGTCGACAACATGGTGCCCGCCTGCTGGGGCTGCCACAACAAGATCCACTACTTCAGCTGGCAGATCCAAGGCCCACCCGGCAAACGCACACTGCATCCCCCCGGGGCGGTGCGCCACGGCCCAGCCCATGCCCCCGATTCAGCGCTGGAGTTCGGTCCCGGCGCTGAGTACGCACCCCGCCGAAGGGCGAGACTGAGCGACAGGCAGTCAAGTGCCCGGGACTCGACCGCCGCACTGGTAGGAACCGATCAAGACGGCCCTGCCGACGAGGCACACGCGTGGACAGGTCCGTCCCCACCCAGAAGCCGCAGCAACGGCAGCGACCAGTTATTCGCCTCCGTCTGAGGGATCGGCCACGCTGCTGACTCGGTCGCCCGACGGGCTAACCCAGCGAGATGACGCGAATGCGCGATCCCTGAGCCACACCGCAGGTCCGGCACCAGGTTGTGCGGTCAGGTCGCCGGAGCCTTAGCTGGCGCCGGAGCCACCGGACTCGCTACAGCAGTTGGATCCAGCAGCCAATCGCATATAATGGGATAGCAGCAAATCATATGGCGAGGTCAGCCCTGGGGACTTTCGACTGCACCGTGCGGCTCGACAGCGTCGACAGCGAACGGTCCCTAGCCGTGGACATGATGGTGGACACCGGAGCCAGCTACACGATCGTGCCCGCCAAGCTGCTGAAGGAGCTGGGAGTGGAGCCGATCGACACGGTTCGCCTGTCGCTGGCCAACGGCCATCGCGTCGAGTACCAGATCGGTCGGGCCGTGGCCACCGTCGACGGACGCACCGAGACCACCCTGGTGGTCTTCGGGGAAGACGCCGCCCGCCCGCTGCTGGGGGCCTACACCCTGGAGGGGCTGCGGCTGGCGGTAGACCCGGTGAGCATGCGGCTGGTACCCGCAACCGGCTGGGCATAACGCCGAGCAACCCGGGCGCAAGCACCGCAGCCTTGTGACGGCCGGGTGGGACCGCCGCCTCCACGGCATAGCGCCGAGCAACCCGGGCGCAAGCACCGCGGCGGTGAATCTGGCAGGCTTGCCGACGCACACGCGGACCCGAATAGAACCTGACAGGAGGCGCAAATGGGTGAGATGGTGGAGTTTGCCGCCAACGGATCTACGGCACGCGGCTATGTGGCGGCCGCAGATGGGGGCTCGGGCCCCGGCGTGATCGTGCTGCAGGAATGGTGGGGGCTGGTGCCCCAGATCAAGGCGGTTTGCGACCTGCTCGCCGCGGAGGGCTTCACCGCGCTCGCGCCCGACCTGTACCAGGGCGAGATGGCCACCCACACCGAGATGGACAAAGCCGGCGAGCTCATGACCACCCTGCCGCCTGAGCGGGCCGCCCGGGACATGTCCGCCGCCATCGACTACCTGCTCGGCCACGACGCCTGCTCGTCGTCCACCGTGGGAGTCACCGGCTTCTGCATGGGCGGACTGCTCACCCTGCGCATCGCTGCCATCGCCGGCGACCGGGTGGCGGCTGCGGCCCCGTTCTACGGCGCCCCCCTCGGCGACGACTCACTCGACTGGAGCAACCTCAGCGCCAAAGTGGAGGGCCACCTGGCAGCCAACGACGACTTCTTCCCTCCCGCCGCCTGCGAAGAGCTCGCCGCCCAACTGCGCGACATGGGCAAGGACGTCGTCTTCCGCACCTACGAGGGCACCGGCCACGGCTTCGGCAACTGGGAGAACCCCCTCGGCAGCTACGACGAGGCAGCCTGGAACACGGCCTGGACCCGCGCCCTGGCGCTGCTACGCGCCAACGTCACCTAGGCCCACACACCCAGAACCCGCCGCAAGCCGGACACCGCCCGGCCAACCGGTTGCTCCGGCCCGCCTCCTGGACTCAGTGGGCGTCGACTCAGTAGACCTCGGGCACGAACGTCTGGTCGGTGATGGGCGGCCTCACATAGCCCGCGGCGGACTGGCGCTCGGGCAGCTCGACGTCCTCCCAGGGAACCGTCTCGCAGGGGATCAGCGACAGCAGGTGCGAGATGCAGTTGAGCCGGGCCGCCTTCTTGGAGTCGGCGTCGACCACGTACCAAGGGGCCTGCTTGATGTCGGTGTGGGCGAACAGGGTGTCCTTGGCCTTGGAGAAGTCCACCCACCTCGAACGTCCCTGAACGTCCACCGGAGACAGTTTCCAGCGCCGGACCGGGTCTTTGATCCGGTTTTGGAACCGGCGCTCCTGCTCGGCGTCGCTCACCGAGAACCAGTACTTGATCAGGATGATCCCCGACCGCACCAGCATCCGCTCGAACTCGGGGCAGGACCGCAGGAACTCCCGGTACTCCTCCTCGGTGCAGAAGCCCATCACCGGCTCGACCAGACCCCGGTTGTACCAGCTGCGGTCGAACAGGACCATCTCCCCCGCCGCCGGCAGCTCGGCCACGTAGCGCTGGAACCACCACTGGGTCTTCTCGCGGTCGCTGGGCGTGCCCAGGGCGACCACCCGCACCACCCGCGGGTTGAGCCGCTCCGTGATCCGCTTTATGACCCCGCCCTTGCCGGCTGCGTCCCGACCCTCGAAGATGACCACCACCTTGAGGCCCTCGTGGCGGATCCAGCGCTGCAGGCGCACCAGCTCCTGCTGCAGGCGGGCCAGCTCTCGCTCGTAGTGCTTGGCCTTGATCCTCTTACGACTGTGCGGCACCTGCTCGTCGGCAAGCGACTCGTAGATGGTCGGCTCAATGACGGCATCGCCCATGAACCGACCATAATTGATCTGTGGAGGCAGAACAATCGTTCACGACGATGTCGGGTGTTCCCGTGGATCCGGTATACGGCGACGAGCCGATGCCCGGCGAGTTCCCCTACACCCGGGGCATCTACCCCGAGATGTATCGCAGCCGGCTGTGGACCATGCGCATGTTCGCCGGCTTCGGCACCGCGGTCGACACCAACGGACGGTTCAAGGACATCCTGGGCCACGGCGGAACAGGCCTGTCAACCGCGTTCGACATGCCGACCCTCATGGGCCGCGACTCCGACGACGAAGTGTGGTCGGCGGGCGAGGTGGGCCGGGCGGGTGTGGCCATCGACACGCTGGCCGACATGGAGGATCTGTTCGCCGAGATCGACCTGGGCGCGGTGTCCACATCCATGACCATCAACGGTCCCGCCATCGTCGCTCTGGCCCAGTATGTGGCTGTCGGCGAGAAGGCCGGGGTCGACCGGCCCCGCCTCTCGGGCACGATCCAGAACGACATCCTCAAGGAGTACCAGGCCCAGAAGGAGTACATCTTCCCGCCCCGGCCCTCGATGCGCATCGTCACCGACATGATGCGCTTCACCACCGCGGAGATGCCCCGCTGGCATCCGGTGTCGATCTCGGGCTACCACATCCGCGAGGCCGGATCCACCGCCGCCCAGGAGCTCGGCTTCACCCTCGCCAACGGCTTCGCCTACGTGGAGGCGGCCCAGGCGGCGGGCCTCGACGTGGACGACTTCGCGGGGAGGCTCAGCTTCTTCTTCAACAGCCACAGCGACTTCTTCGAGGAGATCGGCAAGTTCCGCGCCGCTCGCCGCATCTGGGCCACACAGATGAGGGAGCGCTACGGCGCCGCAGCCGAGCGCAGCCTGATGTGCCGGTTCCACACCCAGACCGCCGGCGTGTCGCTCACCGCCCAGCAGTCGGAGAACAACATCGCCCGGGTGGCCCTGCAGGCTCTGGCCGCGGCTCTCGGGGGCACACAGTCCCTGCACACCGACGCCTACGACGAGGCCCTGGCCCTGCCCACCGAGAAGGCAGCCCGCATCGCGTTGCGCACCCAGCAGATCGTCGCTCATGAGACCGGCGTGACCAACGTCGCCGACCCGCTGGGCGGCTCCGCCTACGTGGAGTGGATGACCGACGAGATGGAGCGGCAGGCCACCGAGATCCTCGACCACCTGCTGGAGCTGGGGAATGGGTCCATCCTGGAAGGCGTCTACGAGGGCATCGACAACGGCTGGATCGTGGGCGGCATCGCCGACTCCGCCTACCGCTTCGAGCGCGAGGTCAACGACGGCACCCGCATCATCGTCGGCGTGAACGCCTTCACCGACGGAGACGACGGCGAGAGCAATCTGATGCGCATCGAGCAAGACACCGAGGATCTGCAGCTCAAGCGCCTCGCCGCGGTGAAGCAGAGCCGCGACGGCGAAGCGGTCGGCCGGTCGCTAGAAGACATCGTGACGGCCGCCGCGGACCCGGGCGTCAACCTGGTGCCGCCGGTGATCGACGCGGTGAAGGCCTACGCCACCGAGGGCGAGATCTGCGACGCCCTGGCCTCAGTGTTCGGCCGTTACGTCGAGCAGGCCATCATCTGACGATGATGACGATGGTGCCAATGAGAGCGCCTCGCCCACCCGCGGCCGGCGACGACGGGCCGCATGCTTCACCGCTGGGCGTCGACACCTATATGCGGGGCCTACCGTGAGCAATGACCAAGGGGACGCCCCCGTCCGGGTGGTGCTGGCCAAGCTCGGCCTCGACGGCCACGACCGGGGCCTCAAGGTGGTGGCTCGCATGCTGCGCGATGGGGGCATGGAGGTCGTCTACCTGGGCCTGCGCCAGACCACCGAGACCGTGATCGCCGCGGTCGAGCAGGAGGACGCGGATGTGATCGGCCTGTCGATGCACAACGCGGGACATCTGGCTCTGGCTCCCCGGATGGTGCAGGCCGTGGCCGACGCGGGGCTCGACGTGCCGGTCATCGTCGGCGGGATCGTGCCCGAGACCGATCTGAGCACCCTCCAAGACATGGGAGTCAGCGCGGTTCTGCATCCCGGCGCCTCGGCCCGCGACGTCGTCGAGGCGGTCCACCGGTCCCTGCAGTGACCGCCGCGCAAGAAGCCGCCGACAAGCCAAGCCAGCGACTGAGCCCGTGAGCGAAACGAGCAGGACCGAGGAACTGCTTGAGCGGGCCTGCGGCGGCGAGCGGCGGGCCCTCGGCCGGCTGCTGAGCGTCGTCGAGCGCGGGGGCCGACCCGCCGAGGAGCTCGCAGAGCTGGTTCATGCCCGCGCTGTTCATGCCCGCGCTGCTCATGCCCGCACTACTCATGCCCGGACTACTCATTCCCGCGCTGTTCATGCCCGCACTACTCATTCCCGCACCAACAGCGCAGCACCCATCATCGGCTTCACCGGCGCTCCCGGCTCGGGCAAGTCCACCCTGGTGGGGCACGTTGTCAACGAGATGGCCGACGCCGGAGGCCGGCCCGCGGTTCTGGCCGTGGACCCGTCCTCGCCGCTCACCGGTGGTGCGATACTCGGCGACCGCATCCGCATGGACGGAGTCGCCGCCGGGCGGGCGTTCATCCGGTCGATGGCCACACGCGGCCACGCTGGCGGCCTGGCGCTGGCGGTTCCTGGGGCCCTGCGACTGTTCGAGGCCTGCGGTTACGCGCCGCTGGTGGTGGAGACGGTCGGTGTGGGTCAGGTCGAGGTCGACGTGACCCGCGCCGCCGACACCACGGTCGTGATGGTCGCCCCCGGGATGGGCGACGCGGTGCAGGCCAACAAGTCCGGTCTGCTGGAGGTGGCCGACGTGCTGGTGGTCAACAAGGCCGACCGCCCCGGCGCCGACGACGTCCGGCGCGACCTGGAGCACATGCTCGACCTGGGCCACATCACAGGCGTCACCCAGCATTGGCGCCCGGAGATCATCTTGACCACGGCCACCACTGGCGACGGAGCGCTCAAGGTTCATCAAGCCATCGAGGCCCACCGCGCCCACCTGGCCGAGACCGGCCGGCTTCAGGACCGCCTCAGGTCCAGGATCCGGCAAGAGGTCGCGGACCGGATGGCCCGCCAGGTTGGAGATGCCGTCGCGGACTGCCTGGAGAGTGAGCCCCAAGAACTCCTAGAGGCGCTGCAGGGTACGAGAACCCCGGCAAGCGCCGCCGCCCGCTTGATCGAGCGCCTGCTGCGCTAGCGCGTTAGCCGCACGCCAGAGCAGGCCGCTAGCTCTCAGCATCCAGAGTCGCACGCCAGAGCAGGCTGCCAGCTCTCAGCATCCAGAGCCGCACGCCAGAGCAGGCTGCCAGCTCTCAGCATCCAGAGCCGCACGCCAGAGCAGGCTGCCAGCTCTCAGCATCCAGAGTCGCACGCCAGAGCAGGCCACCTAGAGCGTCAACAGGATCCGGCGGGCCTCGCTCAGCTCCGCGATGCGATCGGCGGCCTTGGCCTCCGCCGCGCCGAGATCGGGATGGGCGGCCCGCAGGGCCTCGCGGAATCCTCGCCGGACTGCGGCCTCGGCAGGCATCTCGACCTCGCGGTCGAACCCCAGGATCTCCAAGGCCCAGCCGACGGGATCGGCAATGGCCCGAGCAGGGCGCGGCGACGACTGGCCGGATGCCAGGTAGGAGAACAGTGCCGGCCCGACCTCGCCCCGCCACGCCAATCCTCTCCGCACAGCCCGAAGTGCCTCGCCCCGAACCAGTGGTGCAGCGAGCCCGGCCGCATAGGCGGCACCGAGCACGAGTTGGCTCGGCGTCGCCCGGGAGCCGTCGAACTCGCAAGAGAACTCGTCCTCGGACGCGGACCTGCCGCCGTAGAGCCGCTGACGGCTGCGGGTCAGGCCCACCCGGTCTCGCTGCAACCGATTCCGAAGCCGGGGCTGGGCCACGGACCGGCCCTTTTCCAGCTGATGGACAAGCTCCACGACCTCGCCCAGCAAATCGTAGGACAGTCCCGGCCCGAAGCGGGCGCACACCCCGCCCAGCAGCAGGCTCCCGAAGCCCGGACCGGTGCCGTCGGATGAGCCGGGAAGCCATGCCCTGCCGATGGAGATGCGGCGGGTGGGGGCTATCGGTCTGGAGTGGAAGATCTCCAGTTCGGCCAGCAACACCCGGCCAAGCTAGCGGGCCATGGTTCCCGGCGACCCGGCTGGCTCGGAATCGGCGCAGAGGGACCCGCATGTGACAACCCAAGACGTCGATCTCGCCGGATGTGGTGCCGTCTAACCAGCTCTCGGTCCCGTACGTCTGAGCATTCTTAGATGAGCATTCTTAGATGAGCATTCTTAGTGCGTCGCTCATGTTGTGGGCCAGCTCGCGGAGGTCGTCCTCGTCGGAATCCTCGCCCTCCACCATGGCCAGCAGGTCGCCCGCCGCATTGCGCAGGCTGCGCCAGTTGGACGCGGAGAATCCGAACGGCGTCCGCACCGCGGCAACCCGCCGGGCGTTGACCACCACACCCCTTATGCCGTCATAGTCGCGGGGATCGCGCCGAAGCCGGTCACACGCCACGAACAGGTCGCTGAGGAGGCCGTTGACCTCCAGCCCGTCCAACTCGTCGAAGTCCGCTTCCTCCTCACGGGCAAGCAGGTCGTCTATCACCAGCTCAACCCGCTCCTCGTCCGCCTCGCGGACCAGCAGGTCGCAGACTTCCGCCCGCTCAGCGTCGGGGTCGGCCGCGTCGGCGTCGCCCTCAGCGTCGGGGTCGGCCGCGTCGGCGTCGGCCTCAGCGTCGGGGTCGGCCGCGTCGGGGTCGGCCGCGTCGGGGTCGGCCGTGTCGGCGTCGCCCTCAGTGTCGAGTATGTGGGGCACACGGGCCTGCACCAGCCGCTCCATCAGCTCGGCCCGCAGCGCTTCGGGCCACTCGGCGAGCTCGAAGGCAGTCAAGGGGTCTTCGGGTCCGATGGGACGGGCGATGGCCTCCTTCGCCTTCTCGGTCTCCTCAACCTCGTCCACGAGGCTGTCTACGGTTGCCTCCAGCGACTCGTGCACCATCAGGGTTGTGCCCTGCCAGGAGTGCACGACCTGGTCGACGGTGAGCAACTGCTGCAGCATCACCCGGCTCTCGAGCGACCACCCGTGGAACTCGTAGGCCAGCCACTCGCCAGCGTCGTCGATCATGTCACCGTCAACCACGTCACCATCAACCACGTCACCATCAACCACATCATCATCAACCACATCATCGTCAACCACGTCACCATCAACCACATCATCGTCAACATTGGTCAGGTCGCCTGCGACCTCCTCACCGTCGACCTCGTCGCCCGCTGCCTCGAGGGGTGTGTTCTCGGTGAGATCTCCCTCAGGCTCGGCCTCCGCCGCGCCGCGACGGAACCTGGGTCGGAATGCAGCGGACATTCCAACATCTTGCCATCCCGGCAGTGCATTGCGGCAGAGCCACTACGCCGCGATGGCCGAAACCGCCAGCCGCTGTGCGCGGCAGTCCCAGGCCCCCAGCTTCGACTACGTTCGCGTCATGGCCATCCCCGCGCATCCCAAGCCCGACCGGAACATCGCCCTCGAACTGGTGCGAATCACCGAGGGGGGCGCCATCGCCGCGTCGCGATGGATGGGTCGGGGCGACAAGGACGGCGCCGACGGGGCCGCTGTCGACGCGATGCGCCGGGTACTGAGCGACATCTCAATGGACGGCATCGTCGTGATCGGGGAGGGCGAGAAGGACGAGGCGCCGATGCTCTACAACGGTGAGCGGGTCGGCAACGGCCAGCTCCCGCAGACCGATGTGGCCGTCGACCCGATCGACGGGACCACCCTCACCTCACTGGGGCGCGCCAACGCCCTGTCGGTGATCGCGGTGGCCGACCGGGGCACCATGTTCGACCCCGGCCCGTGCGTGTACATGGAGAAGATCGCCACCGGCCCCGACGCCGCCGATCTGATCGACATCACCAAGTCACCCACGGAGAATCTGAAGGCTGTGGCCGAGGCCAAGGGCGAGTCCGTGCAAGATCTGACGGCTGTGATCCTGGACCGCGACCGGCACGACGATTTGATCGCCGAGGTCCGCGAGGCCGGCGCCCGCATCCGGCTCATCCCCGATGGTGATGTGGCCGGGGCCATTTCCACGGCCTGGCCCAACACCGGCGCCGACATCCTCTTCGGCATCGGCGGCACCCCCGAGGGCGTGATCACCGCAGCCGCCATCAAATGCATGGGCGGTGCCTTGCAGGGCCGTCTGTGGCCCCGCAACGAGCACGAGCGCAAGGCCCTGACCAAGCAGGGCTACGACGTGGATAGGGTGCTGACCCAGGACGATCTGGTCCACACCGACAACTGCTTCTTCGCGGCCACAGGCGTGACCGACGGAGACCTGCTCCAGGGCGTCCATTTCGACGCCTCCTTCTGCCACACCCAGTCGCTGGTGATGCGCAGCCGGTCCGGTACCGTGCGCATGATCGAGGGCCGGCACCATCTCCGCAAGGCCCGCGACATCTAGGGTGGCCGGCGCAGCCGGTACCCCCCCCCGGCGGCCGTGTCTAGCTGGATGCGGCCTTGCGGGCCTGGTTGACGTAGCTGGCCATCTCGCCGCGCGTCACCGTGTCGTCGAGGCAGAAGTTCTGGCCAGAGGGCGCAAGGCCCTGTGGGCGGGGGTGAAGCGCTAGGCGGAAGCGACCCGCAAGCGCAGCTCGGCCCGCTCCAGCGCAGCGGCTGCTAGAGCGTCGTCAGCGTCTGCCGCGAGGGCCTCACCGGCCCGCCGCCGGGCATCCTCAGCCCGCGCCACGTCTATCTCGTCGGCGGCCTCGGACACGTCCGAGAGGATCGTCACCCTGTTGTGGCTGACCTCCACGAAGCCCCGGTGCACGGCGAAGGTGTCACGCTCGCCCCCGGGACGCTGCACGTCAACCGACCACGGCGCCAGCACGCCCAGGAACGGCACGTGCCCGGCCTGGAAGGCGATGTCGCCCTCCTCGGTGGTGCGCACGATCACCATCTCGGCCGAGCCCGAGTAGGTCACCTCCTCGGGCGACACCAGCTCGACGTCGAGCTCGACGGCCATGTCAGGCCCTCAACCCTGCGGAGTTGGGCACGGCGGCACGAACAGCCATCTAGGCCCTCAGCTCCGCGGCCTTGCGCTCGACGTCGGAGGCCCCGCCCACCATGTAGAAGGCCTGCTCGGGCAGATGGTCGAGGTCGCCGTTGACCAGCGCCTCGAACGACTCGATGGTCTCAGCCACCGGGGTGAAGATCCCGTCCTGGCCGGTGAAGTTCTTGGCCACGAACATCGGCTGCGACAGGAAGCGCTGCACCTTGCGGGCCCGGTCCACCGTCACCCGGTCCTCCTCGGACAGCTCGTCGAGACCCAGGATGGCGATGATGTCCTGCAGCTCCTTGTAGCGCTGCAGCACCTCCTGCACCCGGCGGGCCACGGCGTAGTGGCGCTCCCCCACCACCAGCGGGTCGAGGATCGTCGATGTGGACGCCAGCGGGTCGACCGCCGGGTAGATGCCCAGCGCCGCGATGTCGCGGCTCAACTCGGTGGTCCCGTCGAAGTGGGTGAACGACGTGAACGGCGCGGGGTCGGTGTAGTCGTCGGCGGGCACGTACACCGCCTGCAGCGAAGTGATCGACTTGCCCCTGGTGGACGTGATCCGCTCCTGGAGGTCGCCCATCTCGTCGGCCAGGGTCGGCTGATAGCCCACCGCGGAGGGCATGCGGCCCAACAGGGTCGAAACCTCCGAGCCGGCCTGCACGAAGCGGAAGATGTTGTCGATGAACAGCAGCACATCCTGGTTCTGCACGTCGCGGAAGTACTCGGCCACCGTCACCCCGGCCAGCGCCACCCGAAGGCGCACCCCGGGAGGCTCGTCCATCTGGCCGAACACCAGGGCAGCCTTGTCGAGCACCCGGGTCTTGCCGTCGCCCATCACGGTCTCGCCCATCTCCAGGAACAGGTCGGTGCCCTCACGGGTGCGCTCCCCCACCCCGGCGAAAACCGACACGCCGCCGTGGTTGGTGGCCACCCGGGTGATCATCTCGGTGATGAGCACGGTCTTGCCCACACCGGCCCCGCCGAACAGGCCGATCTTGCCGCCCTGCTTGTAGGGGGTGAGCAGGTCGATCACCTTCACGCCGGTCTCGAACATCTGCGACGAGGGCTCCAGCGAGTCGAAGGAGGGAGGCGGGCGGTGGATGTCCCAGTGCTCGGGCGTGTCGTGGCCCGGAGTGTCGAGGCACTCGCCCATCACGTTCCACACGTGGCCGAGGGTGCCGTCGCCCACCGGGACCTGGATGCCGTGGCCCGTGTTGCGCACCTCGGTGCCCCGGGTGAGACCGTCGGTGGGCTTGAGCGCGATGGCCCGCACCCGGTGGTCGCCGATCTGCTGGGCCACCTCGGCGGGCACCCGAGCGTCGGTGCCGTCGACGGTGACGGTGAACTCGAGCTCGGTGTTGATCTCGGGCAGGTGCCCGGCCGGGAACTCCACGTCTACCACCGGGCCGGCAATGCCGACGATGCGCCCGGTGCGGAGAGCGGTGTCGCCGGCGGCTTCGGGGCGAGACTCTGTGACGGTCATGACTATCCGTGTCCTTCTATCCGTGTCGTTCTAGGCAGTTCGTTCTAGGCAGTTCGTTCTAGGCAGTTCGTTCTAGGCGGGGCGTTACCCGGCGCCGGCGGCGGCCGGCATCGAAGCGTCCGTACCGGCCAGCATGGACGCGAGGGCGGTCTCGACGTCGGTGGCGTCGCCGCCGCTCAGCGCCTCAGCACCGCCGACGATCTCCATGATCTCGGTGGTGATGGCGTCCTGGCGGGCCCGGTTCATGGCCCTCGAGAGCTTGGTGATCAGCTCCTCGGCGTTGTCGGTGGCGGCTTTCATGGCCCGCTGGCGGTTGGCGTGCTCGGAGGCGGCCGCATCGAGCAGCGCTGCGTAGAGTCGGGCCTCGGTGTAGCGGGGCAGCAGCGCCTCCAGCACCGCCTCGGGCGACGGCTCGAACTCGAAGCTCCCCTCCCGAGCAGTGCCCGAGCCCTCTGCGGCCATCATCTCGGTGTCGATGAGTGGCAGGAAGCGGCGCACCACCACCCGCTGGGTGCCCATCGACACGAACTCGGTGTAGATCAGCTCCACCTGGTCGACAGCCTCCGACAGAAACGACTCGCTGACCGTCTCGGCGATCCGGCGGGCGTCGTCATAGGACGGGTTGTCGCTGAACCCCGACATGGCATTGTCGATGCGGTAGTTGCGGAAGCGGAAGTAGTTGGCTGACTTGCGGCCCACGCAGCACAGCGAATAGCCCTTGCCCTCCGACACATGGGCCATCACCTGACGCTCGGCGGTGCGGATGACCGAGGTGTTGTAGGCCCCGGCCAGGCCCCGGTCGCCGGTGACAACGATGAACCCGACGTTTCGCACCTGCGGCGCCTGGCGCAGCAGCGGATGGTCGATCTCAGCGCCGCCCGCGGCCAGATCTTCGATCACGCTGGTGATCAACCGGGCATAGGGCCGGGCCGCGTTGGCCCTCTGAATGGCCTTCACCACCCGGGTGGCCGCGATCAGTTCCATGGCGCGGGTGATCTTCTTGGTGGACTGGATGCTGCCGATACGTCGGCGCAGCTCGCGTTCTTTGCCTCCGGGCACGGCTCGACCTCAGTCCCCCCGGCTCTCAGTCCCTGTCCCGGCTCAGGTCCTCTTCGGGCAGGGTTGTGTCGGTGTCGACCATGGTGGCCTGCTCCTCACCCTGCCCGGCCATTTCGGGCTCTTCTCCCGCCGCGGCCGCGGAGGTCTCGAACTGCTCGGCGAAGGCCTTGACCCGGGCGTCGAAGTCGTCGGTGTCAGAGATGGCCCCGGTGGAGCGGATCTCGGCCAGCAGGACAGCCTCGCGGCTGCGGAACCAGTCGAGCAGCTCGCTCTCGAAGCGCCGCACATCGCCGATCGCCACATCGTCGAGGTAGCCGTGGGTGCCGGCGTAGATCGACACCACCTGGTCCTCCACCGGCAGCGGGCTGTTCACGCCCTGCTTGAGAAGCTCAGTGAGGCGGTAGCCCCGATCGAGTTGCGCCTTCGACACTGCGTCAAGGTCCGAGCCGAAAGCGGCGAAGGCCTCCAGCTCCCGGAACTGCTGCAGATCGCCCTTGAGGGTGCCCACCGCCGTCTTCATAGCCTTCACCTGGGCCGCGCCGCCCACCCGGCTCACTGAGATGCCCACATCCACCGCGGGTCGGATACCCGACTTGAACAGATCGTCCTGCAGGAAGATCTGGCCGTCCGTGATGGAGATCACGTTGGTGGGGATATAAGCGGAGACGTCGCCGGCCTTGGTCTCGATCACCGGCAGCGCGGTGAGCGACCCCGCGCCCCGATCGTCGCTGAGCTTGGCGGCCCGCTCCAGCAGGCGGCTGTGCAGATAGAACACATCACCGGGATAGGCCTCGCGCCCCGGCGGGCGCCGCAGCAGCAGCGACACCTGGCGGTAGGCCTCGGCCTGCTTGGAGAGGTCGTCGTAGATGACCAGGGCGTGCTCGCCGTTCTCCATCCAGTGCTGGCCCATGGCGCAGCCGGCGTAGGGGGCGAGGAACTTGTACGGCGCGGGATCCGACGCCGGCGCCACCACCACCACCGTGTAGTCCATGGCCCCGAGCGCGTCGAGGGTGGCCACCGCCTGGGCGACCGTGGAGGCCTTCTGGCCTATGGCCACATAGATGCAGTTCACGCCCAGGCCGCGCTGGTTCAAGATGGTGTCGAGGGCGATGGTGGTCTTGCCCGTCTTGCGGTCGCCGATGATCAGCTCTCGCTGGCCCCGGCCGATGGGGATGAGAGAGTCGATGGCCTTGATGCCGGTCTGCATGGGCTCGTGCACCGGCTTGCGCCCGGTGATGCCCGGCGCCTGGATCTCCATGCGCCTAGGTATCGGATTGGACAGGGGTCCCTTGCCGTCGACCGGCTCCCCCAGCGGGCTGACCACCCGTCCCAGCAGGCCGTCACCCACCGGGATCGACAGGATCTCACCGGTGGCTTGCACCGGCTGGCCCTCCGCAATGCCTTCAACATCGCCCAGGACAACCGCGCCGATGGAGGTCTCATCGAGGTTCAGGGCGAGGCCGATGGCGCCGTTGGCGAAGCGCAGCATCTCGTTGACGGCCGCGTCGGGCAGTCCTGACACCCGGGCGATCCCGTCGCCCACCTCGAGCACCCGGCCCACGGTGGACTGCTCCAGCGAGGGGGTGAACCCCTCGAGGTTCTGGCGGATGGCGGCCGCGATGTCAGCCGTGTTGATCGTGAGTTGTGCCGTGTCTCTCATTTGTGGTCACTCATTTGTGGTCACTCATTTGTGGTCACTCATTTGTGGTCACTCATGTCTGATCGCTCATTTGTGGTCACTCATGTCTGGTCGCTCAATCTCTGTGTGGTGGTCCGGCGCGCCTAGCGGAGGCCGGCCCGCATCTGCTGCAGGCGGCTGCGCACGCTGCCGTCGATCACGTCGTCGCCGATCTCGGTGACCACCCCGCCGACCACGGTGGCATCGACAATGGTCTGGATCTCCACATCGAGCCCCGAGGAGGCCTTGATGGCCTCGGCCAGCCGGGTCCGCTGCTCGCCGGTGAGATCCACCGCGCTGCGCACCCGGGCGACGCGCCGGTTGCGGCCGGCCGCGGCCCGGTCGATGGCGGCGTCGATGATCTCGACGAGCTCGCCGCCGCGGCCCGCGCCGACCACCAGAGACACCAGGGCCGCGGTGGCGGGAAGGACCCGGCCTCCGAGAAGGTCCTCGGTGATCCGCAGCCGCCGCTCCACGTCAATGACCGGATCCGCGAGGGTCGACTGCAGCTCGTCGCTGGAGCGCAGCGCCTCGGCGAAGCGGGCCAGTTCGGCCTCGACGTCGGCCTGGGCGCCCTCGGCGTGGGCCACAGCCAGCACAGCGTCGGCGTAGCCGCTGATGCGGTCAGAGGCGCTCCGGTCGACCATCGCTCAGGTTCTGGCCCGGTAGGTCGCTGCGAACTCCCTGCGACTTTGCCACCCATACGGTGGGCAACTCACAGAAGTTGGCTCGACAGCCGGGCAGAGGCCCTGACTCATGAGCAGACCGCGCATCGGCTCAGCTCCCGTCCCCGTTGCTGCCGGCCCCGGCCACCTCGTCGATGTAGCCGTCGATCAGGGCCCGGTGCACGTCGGCGTCGAGGCTGGCGCCAACCACCCGCTCGGCCGCGCCCACCGCGATGGCAGCCACCTCGGCGCGCAGATCGTCGATGGCCTGGCGGCGACTCGACTCGATGTCGGCCGAGGCCCGGGTCCGCTGCTCGGCGATGTCGGCCTCGGCTCGGGCCTGCAGGTCCTGCCTGAGCTGATCAGCCTGGGCGCGGGCCTCGTCGATGACGGCGGCCGCGGCCGACTTGGCCTCAGCCAGTTGGGCCTCGTAATCGGACTTGGTTCGCAGGGCGTCGGCCTTGGCCGCGTCGGCGGCGTCGAGGTCGGCCCTGATCTTCTCGGCGCGGGCGTCCATGGCCCGCTTCACCGCCGGGAAGCCCTTCCACCACATGAAGGCGAACAGGATCGCGAAGGCGGCGCCGCCCCAGATGATCTCGTCGAGCTCGGGGATGATGGGGCTGGGCGCCGCCACGCAGCCCTCCAGGTCGTCCTCGAACCTCTCGAGGTCCTTTTTGGGCCCTTCCTCGAGCGCGTGCAGGCTGCCGTATTCCTCTTCGGCATGCAGCACCTGCTCCAGGACGCAGCCGCCGATCGTCTCGCCCGAGGCCCAGGCCGGCGCAGCCGCAGCGGCCAGCGAGGCGCTGGCGACGCCGAGGGCTGCGAGGAGCCTCAGGGTTGTTCTTGCCATGATCGCGTTCGCCTAGGGGAGCAGCAGGATGAAGACGACGAACCCGATGAGGGCCAGCGCCTCGGTGAAGGCGATGCCGAGGAACATCGTGGTCCGGACCATGCCGGCGGACTCGGGCTGGCGGGCCATAGCTGAAATGGCGTTGCCGACCACGATGCCGATGCCCACGCCGGGGCCGATCGCGGCGAGGCCGTACCCGAGCCCGGCGCCGATGGCCTTGAGCCCTTCGACGAACTCGCCGGGAGCAGTCTGTGCGAGAAGACTTAGCACTTTGCTTTCTCCTGTCGTTGTGGTGATCGTGTGAGAGGGGTGTGAGAGATCGTCGATGCGGGTGCTCGGGTCGGTCTCAGTGCTCGGGATGCATGGAGCCGCCGATGTAGACCGCGGTGAGGATGGTGAAGATGAAGGCCTGCAGGAACGAGACCAGGATCTCGAAGGCGGTCATCAGGACCAGCATCACGAAGGGCAGCGCGGCCGGAACGTAGTAGAAGTCCCAGAGGGTGGCCGACAGGATGGCGAAGGTGACCAGCAGCAGGTGCCCGGCCACCATGTTGGCCCAGAGCCGGATGGCCAGCGAGAACGGCCGCACCACGAACGTGGAAACCAGCTCGATGGGCGTGACGATGACGTAGAGGATCTTGGGCACGCCCGGCGGGAACAGCGAGTTCTTCAGGTAGCCGAACAAGCCCTGGCTCTTGACGCCGACCACGTTGTAGATCACCCACACCGTCAGGGCGAGGGTTATGGGAATGGCCATGCGGCTGTTGGCCGGGAACTGTATGAGCGGGATGACCTCAGTGATGTTCGAGAACAGGATGAAGAAGAACATCGAGGTCAGGAAGGGCATGAACTTCCTGCCGTCGGGGCCGATGGTCTGCATCACCACCGAGTCCTCGATGAAGTTCACGCCCGACTCGGCCACATGCTGCACCCCGGCCGGCACCAGCGACTCGCGGGGCCGGCCGGCCAGTCCGAACAGCACCATCGTGGCCGCGGCGGCAACCACGTAGATGAGGACGGTCTTGTTGACGGCCAGCGGCGTGCCGTCGAACCAGATGGTGGGCCAGTCGAACAGGTGGCTGACCGGCGGGAACTCGAGGGCGAGGATGCTCACGCTGAACGCTCCGTCGACATGAACCGGTGGCCGGGCTTGAGTCCGGGGAAGGCGGCCGAGGCCGAGATGTGGCGAGCCTCGATGATCAGCAGGCCCAGATGGGTGGCCAGCAGGCTGACCGCGAAGGGCAGCACCTCGAACCAGTCGTGGTGACGGACAGGGAGCACAGCGGCGGTGACGATACCGAGGCGCACGACATAACCACCCAGCGCCGCGGCCATCAGCGGCCCGGCGCCCAACCGGGCGCCCCAGCCGATCGCGGCCGCGCCCAGCCCGAAGTTGACCAGCACCAGGGCGAGGGCCAGGCCAACCGAGAGAATCCCGGACCATCCCCACCCCAAGGCGCCGCCCGCCAGCAGCGGAGCGGCGAACAGGACGGAGCGCCGGGCCATGTCGGCGGCGATGGCCCTCTCGGGTGCCTCAGTCGCCTGGGACGAGGCCGCTGACGCCTCAGGCACTTCGAGGGCGTCGGGGGTTGCGCTCATGGATGGCCGGGAGCGTCGGGGCTGGGGCCGCCGTAGCCGGCCCGGCGGCTGTCGAGGGCCTCGTCCATCCTGGCGCTGTAGTCGCGGGCGAAACTCCACACCTGGTAGCCGAAGACCACCAGCACCAGCACCAGGGTCACCAGCGGGAACGTGCCGAGGCGTGCGTCGGCCAGCCAGCCGCCGACGCCGAAGATGGCGGGGGTGGCGATCATCTCGAACGCCTTGGCCAGCGCGTCACCCGCGCCGGCGCGAATGTGCCGCTTCTCAGTGTGATCCATCGCCGACGGTGCCCGCGCTCGGTGCCGTCTCTACTCGCGGCCCTTGCGGCGGCCGTACCGGCGCTCGAAGCGCTCGACCCGGCCCGCGGTGTCGACGATCTTCATGGTCCCGGTGAAGAAGGGGTGGCTGGCGCTGGAGATCTCGACCTTCTTTAGCGGATAGGTGTTGCCGTCGGACCACTCGATCGTGTCGTTGGTGGCGACGGTGGATCTAGTTATGAACGAGGTGCCGGCGGACTGGTCGGCAAAGACGACCAGCCGGTACTCGGGGTGGATGTCGGTCTTCATCGAGGGTCCAGTCTGTTAGTCGGAAGGGCCGGTCACAACCCGCGGGAACGAACTTTCGCCCGGCGCGGGCGGCGTGCTTTCCCGCTCTTGTTCGCTGCGCTCGCTGGCCGCTCGGGCCACGGCCTCGCTGGGCGCGTCGCGAACTCCGCACGAATCGACCCTCTCGGAGACAGGACACCCCTATGGGGTGTTCGGCTCGCTGGGCACGTCGCGAACTCCGCACGAATCGACGCCTCCCCGCTCGGCCTCTGGGCGCTCAGCGCAGCAATTCGGAGTTGGAGGAGGTGTCGCGCAGCCTCGAAAGGGCCGCCTCGAGGGCCTTGACCGCGGCCGCCGGACCGTCGCCGGCGCCTTCCGCGAGACTGCGCCGCAGCCGCTGCAGAGCCTGCACCTCCTCGGCATCGAGGAAGCGTCCCTCATCGCGCGACACCGACGCGCTCAGATCGACCGCGGGGAACAGGCCCAACTGCGCAGCCCAGGGGTCTAGGCATATCTCAGTGTTGGCCGCTCCCACGAACTCGTCGCACAGAACCGTGGGCAGCGAGCTCGATCCGTCGGAGACGATCGAGGCGATCATGGTGAGCGAGCCGCCCTCGGAGACGTTGCGGCCTGCCCCGAAGAGCTTCTTGGGCATGTGCACCGCGCCGCTCTCGACGTTGCCGCTGTAGGCCCGGCCCGCGTTCGACAGCGCAGCGTTGTAGGCCTGGGCCAATGCGGTGAGGCTGTCCAACACCACCGCCACGCTGCGGCCGGACTCCACGAGCCGCTGTGCCCGCGCGACGGTCATCTCGGCCGTCTGGACGTGCTCGTCCGGGGTCTGGTCGAACGAGGTGGAAGCCACCTCCCCGTGCCGGACGCTGCGCCGGACCTCGGTAATGTCCTCGGGTCGCTGGTCGAGGAAGAGCCCCATCACATGGATGTCGGGCTCGTTGGTCTCAATCGAGGAGATCACCGCCGCCAGCAGCTCGGTGGCCCCGGACCCTCTGGGCCCCTTGACGAGGACTCGCTGGCCGACGCCTATGGGTGCGACCAGGTCGATGAGCCGGGCGGTGATGGCGTCGGGGTCCGCGGGCTGCTCGAGCACCAGGCGGCGCACGGCGTGGACCGGTGTGAGCTTCTCGAACAGGGGGCGATCAGATAGCTGCGCGGGGCCGCCGTTGATCGACTCAAGGGTGAGCAGGGCCGGGTTCTTCTCGGCCCGGTTGGCCGGCCGGGAGGTGCCCGACAGCAGGTCGCCGCGGCGCAGGCCGAACTGGCGGATCGTCTTGACCGGCACGTAGGCGTCGTTGCGGTCCGGCAGGCAGCCCTCGACCCGCAGGAATCCGTATCCCTCGTCCCTGAGATCGAGTCGGCCCGAGACCGCGACCGGATCGCCGTCCCAACTGTCGTCGCGGTCGCGGTCGCGGTCGCGGCTGCGGCGGCGGCGGCGGCGATTGCCCGCCTCAACGTCGTCATCGCTGCGGTCGGCGGTGCGATGCTCGTCGCGGGAGTCCGCGGCCACCGGATCGCCGTTGCCGCCGTTGTGATCGTCGTCGCGGCCCGCGGCGGGCGAACTGTGGGCCGTGCGGCCGTCGGGCTCGGACTCATCGGGAGCAGCCGGCGCGGACTCCGCCGGCGCGGACTCCGCCGGCGCGGCCGCGCTCGGTTGGGAGATCCTGGCCCCGTCGGCGGTCAGGTCGATGATCAACTGGATGATCTCGTCCTTGCGGGCCCGGCTGGACGGCTTGGCTCCCAGCGCGGCGGCGATCTGATTGAGTTCGCCACGGTCTTTGCGTTGCAGCGTCGACCGCCGCATCTCGGTCGCTTCCACGGATGGATTCCCCGGTTGTCGGACTCAGGCATCCCGGCTCGGCGAAGCGACGCATGACGAGCCGGGGGATGTGCCATCACGCCGAAGGCGCGAGGCGATGCAGCGAAGGCTAGGCACGAACAGGTTGGACCGCAACCAGCGCGGCCGATTCTGCGGGACCGGTCAGCCGTCTGGGTGGCTGGTGTTCTTCTGGCTGCCGGCTTCACGGTCTTCTCCCAAGCGGGCGCCGCCAGAGAACCGGTGACCGTGGCGTTGCGGGTCAGCGAAACTGGCGACGTTGTCTCGGCGGCGGCACCGACACCGGTCACGATCGCTGCAGGCGAGGCCAGCGCCACCCTCGAGGTGCCGACCGTCGACGACGGCGTCGACGAAGACGACAGCATCATCACGGCCCACGTCGCCGGCGGCGCCGGCTACACGGTCCGCACGCCCGATTCGGCGAGCATCCCGGTCTATGACAATGACTTCAGCAGGCTGCCGGAAGTCGACATCCCGCAACAGTCGCTACACGATCGGCACGCCCGGATCCGCGACCGTCGCCGCGAACGACAACGAAGCGCCGCCCACGGTCAACATCCAACCGGGAACAGCACCGGTCACCGAGGGCGCACTTGCCCGTTTCACCGTCGACCGCACCGGCCCCACAACGGCTTCGCTGGGCGCTTCGCTAGTTCTGTGGGGGCTTGCCGCCGACCGCTCAGCCTTTACGCGCCGAACTGACGAAGTCCTTGATGGCGGCGATGTCGTTGGGCAGTGAGGTGAGACGCTCCGGCCGGCAGGCCACCGCGGCCAGGGCCGGAGGCATCTCCGGCGCGCATCCGGTGGCGCGCTCGACCGCGTCGCCGAACTTGGCCGGATGGGCCGTGGCCAGTGTCACAACCAGCTCGCCCGGCCGGCGGCAGCGCTCGGCCACGCCGACCCCCACCGCGGTGTGAGGGTCGATGAACATCTTCGACTCGGCGTGGACGCGGCCCATCACCTCCAGCGTCTCGAGATCATCGAGCCGGTCGCCGGAGAACTCGGCCCGTATGCGCTCGTGCTGCTCGGCCGTCAGCCTGGCCCGCTTGTGGGCCCGGAACTGCTTGAGCAGGCCCGCAGTGGCCGCTCCGTCGCCGTCGAAGAGCTCGAACAGCAGACGCTCGAGATTGGACGAGATCTGGATGTCCATGCTCGGCGAGAGAGTGGGCACCACGTCATGGGCGGCCAGCTCACCGGTCTCGATGAGCCGGCTGAGAATGTCGTTGGTGTTGGAGGCGATCAGAAGGCGCTCGATTGGCAGTCCCATGCGGCGGGCGTAGTGCCCGGCCAGCACGTTGCCGAAGTTGCCGGTGGGGACGCAGAACGTGACGGGACGATCCGAGGCGAGAAGCTCCGACGCCCACACGTAGTAGACGATCTGGGCCATCACCCGGGCCCAGTTGATGGAGTTGACCGCGGCCAGCCTCATGTCGCGACGGAACGGGTCGTCGGCGAACATCGCCTTGACCAGGTCCTGGCAGTCGTCGAAAGTGCCGTCCACAGCCACGGCATGGACGTTGGACGCGTCCATGGTTGTCATCTGGCGCCGCTGCACTTCGCTGGTGCGCCCGGCGGGATAGAGCACCACGATGCCGAGGCGGTCGCGGCCCGCCACCGCCTCCATGGCGGCGGAGCCGGTGTCTCCGGAGGTGGCCGCCACGATCATGGCCCGATCGTCGCGTCGGTCCAGTTCGTAGTCGAAGAGCCGGGCGACCACCTGCAAGGCGATGTCCTTGAAGGCGAAGGTGGGCCCGTGGAAGAGCTCGAGCAGCCAGTGGCCGTCCTCGAGCGCGACCAGCGGGCACACGTCGGGGGAAGCGAAGGCGCTGCAGGCGTCGGCCACCAGCGCCGCGAGGTCGTCATCGGCGACGGCGCCGCCCACGTAGGGCTGCATCAAGCAGGTGGCGAGCGCCGCATAGTCGGGCCGATCAGGGTCTACGAGCCGACCCTGCGGCAGCGGGGGCACGGCGTCGGGCACGTAGAGGCCCCCGTCGGGGGCGAGCCCCCCCAGCAGCACCTCGTCGAAGGCGAGCCCGTGGCGGGAGCCGCCGGAGCCCGGCTGGGACCGGGTGCTCACGTAGCGCATCGTCAGTTCTGGGAGCTGTCGTCGCCGACGACGCGCATGACGGTGCCCAGCTCGTGCACCGGATCCAGGCCCCGGAGCTCCCGAAGCGTGGCCTGCAGGTCGCGCTCACGGCACTCGTGGGTGATGAACACCAGCCGTGCGTCGTCTTCGAGGCCGTGCTGCTCCATGGATCTGATGGACACGCCGTGGCGACCGAACACCGCGGCCACCGCGGCGAGCACGCCGGGCTCGTCTGCGACGTCCAGACCGATGTAGTAGGCGGACCGAAGATCGTCTATCGACCTGATGCTGGCCCGCACGAGGCGGCCGATGCGGCCCGCGCCGCCGGAGTTGAGATTGACGGCGGCATCGACGAGGTCGCCGAGCACGGCACTGGCCGTGGGCCTGCCGCCAGCCCCGCGGCCGTAGAACATCAGCTCGCCGACCGCATCGCCCTGGATGAACACGGCGTTGAAGCTGTCACGCACGGAAGCCAGCGGATGCTGGAGCGGCACCATCGCCGGATGCACCCGCACCGCGATCTCGGGGCGGTCGCTGCCACTGTCGGCTGTCCGCTCGGCCACCGCCACCGCCTTCACCACGTAGCCCAGACGGCGCGCCAGTTCGATGTCGTCACTGGTGATGTGCGAGATCCCCTCGTGGTACACGTCGCCGGCCACGACCACCGCTCCGAAGGTGACGGTGGCGATTATCGCAGCCTTGGCTCCGGCATCGAATCCCTCCACGTCGGCGGTGGGGTCGCGCTCGGCGTAGCCGAGGCTCTGGGCCTCGCTCAGCGCCTCGGAGTAGCTGGCTCCATGCTCAGCCATCTGGGTGAGGATGTAGTTGGTGGTGCCGTTGACGATGCCCATCACCCGCCGCACCGGCTCGGCCACCAGAGACTCCCGCAGGGGCCGGATCAGCGGGATGGCCCCGGCAACGGCGGCCTCGAAGAGCAGGTCCACGCCCGCCTCGTCGGCCGCGGCGAACAGCTCGGCGCCGTGGTTGGCCAGCAGCTCCTTGTTGGCGGTTACAACGGGCTTGCCCGCGGAGATCGCGTCGCGCACCAGGGTGCGGGCCGGCTCGATGCCGCCGACAACCTCGACGACGAGATCTATGTCGGGATCCGACACGACGGAGGCCGCGTCGGCGCAGAACACCGACGGGTCCACGCGCAGGCCGCGGCCCTTGGCGGTGGAGCGCACCGCGATGCGAGTGATCTCCAACTCGAGGCCGGTGCGCGCAGCCACCACCTCGCGCCGCTCGTCGAGCAGCGCGACGAGTGCGGCACCCACGTTGCCGCAACCCAGGAGTCCGATGCGGAGGCGTTTCACCCCTTCAAGCTATCGGCCCGTCGCGACAGGCCTCGACAGCATGCGCCCGGCCTGTTGAGCGGGCCGTGAGCCCTGGGACGAACTACGCCATGCCGTGGTGGTCCACCCCATGCTCATGACCGGGACGACCGGGATGGAAGTCCGCCCCATGCTCATGACCGGGACGACCGGAATGGAAGTCCGCCCCACCCCTCCCTTGCCATCAGTCGCCGGCGCTTTCAGGTCCTGCGCCGGCTGTTCCGGAAATATACTGAGATATATTTGTAACTCATGAATAATGATATTGATTTGTTCGTCAAGGGCTGCGACTCCTCGGCGGAGAGTTCGGCTCGGGAGGCTCAGCGCCTGCACGACTTGCGGGGCCCCGGGATCGTGGCCCTGCAAGGGCGGGGCGATTGCGGCGAACTGTTGCTTACGAGGGCGGCGTGCTCGCTGGCCGACGTGCTCCATGAGCGGGGACCGCTCCCCGCCGACGAGGTCCGGGCGGTGGGCGCCGGCGCCGCGGCCGCGCTGGCTCGGGTGCACGAGGCCGGTCTCGTGCATGGCGACGTCAAGCCGGCCAACCTGCTGTTGAGCCGAACCGGCGAACTGTTGCTGGCCGACTTCGACGCCGCCGTCCCAGCCGACGGCCGGAGACTCCCGCGCGTCAGCCCCCCGCGGCTGACTCCCGGCGCTCCGGCCCGACCGGCGACCGACATATGTGCCCTGGCCATCGCACTGGTCGAGCTATCGACCGGCGCTGTGATCGATTCCGGCGTTTCATGGCGAGCCAGGGACCTGCGCCGGCTCGGGTGCTCGCCCGGCCTGAGCGCTGAGTTCTCGTTCATGCTTGGCCGCGAGGGGTCGGCCCCGAGCGCTCGGAGCAGCGCCCAAATGTTCCAGCGCGGCGGGTGCGGGGGGCTGCCTGCGCCGGCCTCGGAGGCGCGGCACGTCGATCCCACGCCGACCGTCGAGTTCATGCCGGCCCGACCCTCGCCACCGGACTCGTCGACCCCGTTCGGGCCGGCGGCGGCCGAACGCCCGCTGAGGTGGTGGCATCGGCTTGCCGCATCGTGGCGACCCGAACCAGGGCCCGCGCCGGCCGCCAACCGGCTCCAGGCGCCGCCTCAGGCGTCGGGCTGCTCGCAGGCCAGCAGGTCGTCGTAGTTCTCGCGCCTGACAACGAGGCGGGCCTCACCGGCGGCGACGAACACCACCGCGGGGCGCAGCACCTTGTTGTAGTTGGAGCCCATCGAGTGGCCGTAGGCCCCGGTCACGGGGGTGGCCAGGATGTCGCCCACGGCAACGTCGGACGGGACGAAGGCGTCGCGCACCAGCGTGTCGCCCGCCTCGCAGTGCTTGCCCACGACGCTCACCGCCAGCTGGCGGGGAGCGTCCGTGGCCCGGGGCAGGAAGGCCTCGTAGCCGCTGCCGTAGAGCACCGGCCGAGGATTGTCGCTCATCCCGCCGTCCACGGCCACGTAGGTCCGGATCCCGTCAATGCGCTTGATGGTGCCGACGGCGTAGAGCGTCACGGCTGCAGCCGCGGCGATGGCGCGGCCCGGCTCCGCGGTGACCCGCGCCGTGACCCCGGCCGACCGGCAGGCTCCTCTGACCGCCTCACCCCACTGCGTGATCGTGGGAGCCGACTCCCCCGCCATGTAGGGAACCCCGAGCCCGCCGCCGAAGGAGATCTCATCCACCCCGTAGGGTGCAACCGCCTCGGCGATGACCGCGACGGCCTTGGCGAACGACGACGCCTCGAACACCTGGCTGCCGATGTGGCAGTGCACGCCGACCACATCCACCGCAACCGAGGCCCGGGCCCGCTCCATCGCAGCCGCGGCCGCGCCGGTGGAAACGGTGAAGCCGAACTTGGAGTCGTCGGCCCCGGTGACCAGGTAGGTGTGGGTGTGGGCCTCGACACCGGGAGTGAAGCGCAGCAGCACCCGGGGCCGCACTCCCGTCTCGGCATGCAGGGCGTCGAGGCGGTCGAGCTCATCGAAGCTGTCCACCACGATCCGCCCCACGCCGGCCTCCACCGCCCGTCGAAGCTCATCCATCGACTTGTTGTTGCCGTGCAGCACCAGGCGGCCCGCGGGCACGCCAGCCGTCAGCGCCACGTGCAGCTCGCCGCCCGTAGCCACATCGATGCCCATGCCCTCGCAATGGACGAGTCGGGCCATGGCCCGACACAGGAAAGCCTTGGCCGCGTACGCAACGCCGGGCCCGAACGCTTCCACTGCCTCACGACAGCGGCTGCGCAAATGCTCCTCGTCGTACACGAACAACGGGGTGCCGTGAGCCTCGGCCAGCTCGACCAGATCGCATCCCCCGATACTGAGCCGCCCCTTTGACACCTCGTGGTTCTCGGGCAGCAGCCGGCGCTCTACCGCAGGAGCTGACGGCCGCGGCGACCCAGATCCTCCGCCCGCCATGGCTACAACCTCTCCGGGGCTGACACGCCGAGCAGGCCCAGCGCCACGGCGAGGCCGACCCGGGTGGCTTCGACAGCCCACAGCCGAGCCTGCCGGAGATCGTCGCCCACGTCGTCGCGCAGGATCGGGCAGTCGTGCCAGAACCCGTGGAAGGCGGCCGCCAGCTCACGGGCCCAGGTGGTCACCTGGTGGGGGGCTCGGGCCCGCATCGCGGCATGCACCGTGTCGGGCAGCACGGCCAGCGCCCGCAGCACATCGAGCTCGCGCGGGTGCACCAGCAGCGACAGGTCGGCCTCCTGCAGCGGAACGCGCTCCACGCCCCGGGCGGACGCCTGGCGCCCCAGCGAGTGGATGCGGGCGTGTGCGTATTGCACGTAGTAGACCGGGTTCTCGGCCGACTGCGCCGACACCGCGTCGATGTCGATGGTCTGGGTGGTGTCGATGGACTGGAGCAGGTACACGAGCCGGGTCGCGTCGGGACCCACCTCGTCGAGCAGCTCCGACACGAGCACCATGTCGCCGGACCTCTTGGACAGACGAACCTCGGCTCCGCCGCGGCGCAGCGCGACGTTCTGCCCGATCAGCGCCTCGTAGGCCTCGGCCGCGTGGCCCAGCGCGGCCAGCGCGGCCCGCATCCGGGGAACGTAGCCGTGGTGGTCGGCTCCGAGAACGTCGATCACCACGTCGCCGCGGGCGAACTTCTCGTGGTGGTAGGCGATGTCGGGCAGGAAGTATGTGGGCGCTCCGTCGCTCTTGATCAGAACCCGGTCGGCGCTGTCGCCGAAGTCGCTGCTGCGCAGCCACACCGCGCCGTCGCTCTCATAGACCGCGTCCCGGCGTCGCAGCTCGCTCAGGATGTCGTCCATGGCGCCCCGGGCGACCAGGGCGGACTCGCTGGTGTAGAGGTCGAAGCCCACGTTCATTGCCTCGAGCGTCTCGGCCTGGTCGCATCGGGCGCGCTCCAGACCCCAGCTGCGAGCATCTGCACCGCCGGGCATGTCCGCGGCCCAGTCGATCACGTAGTCGCCGTGATAGCCGTCGGCGGGCGGGTCGGCCCCGCGGCCGCGAGCCGCGAGCGAGTCCGCGAACAGATCGACCTGCCGGCCCCTGTCGTTCACATAGAACTCACGGCAAACCTGGTAGCCGCCACGCTCCAGCAAACGGCACAGCGAGTCGCCGTAGGCGGCCCAGCGGCCGTGGCCGGCGTGCAGCGGCCCAGTTGGGTTGGCCGACACGAACTCCACGCTCACGCAGCGCCCGGCCCCAGCATCGCTGCGGGCGTAGCCGTCGACGCCGGCGTCGATCACCTCTGTGAGCGCCTCGTGCAGCCAGCTCGGGGCCAGGCGGAAGTTCACAAAGCCGGGGCCGGCCGCCTCCACCGCCACCACATGCGGGGGCGGCGCGGCGCTCAGATGGGCGACGATCTGCTCAGCGAGCCGGCGGGGCGGGCGTCCCGCGGCCTTGGCCGCGGCCAGAGCGACGTTGGAGGACCAGTCGCCGTGGGACCGCTCCCGGGGGCGCTCGATGGCGATCTCCGCGGGCGCGGGCACGATGCCGGCTCCGTCGAGAGCCGCCCGCAGCCCGTTCCTCAAGCCGTCGCGCACATCCGGCATCGGCCGATCCTACCGGCCGGCCCTGAACTCCTCGGTGAGCAAAGGGCATCGCCGCAAGCCTTGTCGGACCTGGCGAGCCGCTGTCTCGGGACCGGCGACCCCCGATCTCGCCGGTTGGCAGCGGGCCGATAACATGGCCGGTCCAGCCCTCGTAGCTCAGGGGATAGAGCAACGGCCTCCGGAGCCGTGTGCGCAGGTTCGAATCCTGCCGGGGGCGCATGACGGTCACTGACGCCGCGCCTGCACAGGCGAAGAAGCCCCGCTGGACCTACCAGTGGAAGGAACTGCACGACGAGGTCATCACCTCGGGGCTGTGCACCGGCTGCGCGGGATGCGTGATCGCCTGCCCCCACCATGTGATCGGCTACACCCACGAGCCGGGCGCCTACAAGCCGTTCCACCTGGAAGAAGAGCTCGGAGCGGACGACTGCGTCCACGGGGTGAAGGGCTGCACGTCCTGCACCCGGGCGTGCCCGCGCTTTCGCATGTGGGAGCCCGAGGCCGACATGCACCTGTTCGGGCGCGAGCGCGACCCTGCCGAGCTGTCGGGCATCTACTCCGACATCCTGCTGACCCGGGCCAGCGACGATTTCGTCTACGAGGTGGGCCAGGACGGCGGGCTGGTGTCGGCCATCCTCATCTGGTGCATGGAGAACGACATCATCGACGGCGCCCTCACCAGCGGGGTCGAGTCGCTGGCCGGCGGCGAGCCGGGTTGGAAGGCGTTCCCGATGGTGGCCACCAACCGGGATGAGGTGCTGCGGGGCGCGGGCAGCCGCTACACCTACTCGGCCAACCCGATCGCCTTCGAGGAGGCCCTCGAACGGGGCCTGGAGCGCCTGGCCCTAGTGGGGATGAGCTGCCAGACCTCGGTGGGGCCGGTGATGTGGCACCGCAAGGTCGGCAAGGTCTCCAGGCCGATCAAGCTCAACATCGGCCTGCTGTGCTCCAAGTCCTTCGACGACTCGCTGTTCGACGAGCTGTTCGAGGTGAAGTACGGGCTGCCGAAGGAGCAGATCTCGAAGATGAACATCAAGGGCGTCTTCCAGATCTGGACGAAGGACGGCCGCTACCACGAGATCAACCTCAAGGAGTGTCACGCCTGGACCCGGGAGGGCTGCAACCTCTGTCCTGACTTCGCAGCCGAGCACGCCGACATCTCCACCGGCGGCATCGGCGACCTGACCGACTGGACTCTCACCATCGTGCGCACCGAGCTGGGCCGGGCCGTGATCGACGCCATGGTGCGCGACGGGGCCATCGAGACCCGTCCGGGCGACGACGACCCCGGGGCCATCGCGCTGATGCACCGCCTGTCGGCCAAGAGCCGCGAGCGCTGGCCGACCTGGGCCGACGGCGCGGCCCGCCTGGGGCTGCCCGAACGCAAGCCTGTCTGACGCACAGACCCCTACCCGGAGCCCCCCGACCCAAGGAGCCTGACATGGACATCGAGTTCTGGATCGACCCGCTTTGACCGTGGTGCTGGGTGACGGCCCGTTGGGTCGTCGACGAGGTGCAGCCGGCCAGGGACCTGAACATCACCTGGCAGCCGATCAGCCTGCTGTTCAAGAACGACCCCGACCCCGACTCCGACTACTACCGCAACTCGAACTTCACCAGAAAGCTGATGCGGGTGATGGAGTCGGTTCGCGCCGCCGAGGGCGACGATGCGCTGGGCGCCCTGTACTGGGAGTACGGGCGGCGCCTGCACCACGACAAGGACTGGGACTTCACCGCGGCCGACGCCCTGGCCTCCGTCGGCTACGACACCTCACATGCGACCGCCTTCGACGACGAGTCCTGGGACCGGGAGATCCGCAAGCGCATGGACGAAGGCCTGGCCCTGTGCGGCGACAACGTCGGCACCCCGATAATCGCTCTCAAGGACCGCCACGGGGCCAAGCAGGGCTATTTCGGCCCGGTGATCACCCGGGTGCCGCCCGCTGAGGACTCCCTGGCCATGTGGGACGCCCTGGCGGCCTTGATGAACGTGGCCGGCTTCTGGGAGCTCAAGCGCACAAGAACGGAGCGCCCCGAGTTCGGCGCCCGCCCCTGAACGCCCAGCCCTCTTGGGTGCCAGTATGGCCGAGAGAACACAACGCAGAACCGGCTTTGCCGTTGAAGTTCTGGAGACATGTTGCGCTCTTGGCTGTTTGGCATTGACCCGGATCGTTGATTCGACACCGACATTTCTCGTCCAATCAGCACCGAGTTGATCAGCTATGCATCCACTTGAGCTGCGTCGCCACACTTCGATAGTGCCTTGATGAGAGTATCCAGTTCAGCTTGATCAACCGTCAAGTCCCACGCTGACTTGACGGCCCACGTGGTTGCAGCTAGAAAGCATCGCCCCGCCGACGTGACTGTGTACCCGCCCTCGCATACGACCGATGAAGCGATACTTGCATCGGACCACTCGAAAATGTCACTTGCACCCTTGGAATGATTTATGCAGGCTCGGGATGCAACATGGTTGGCGGGATCTTGACTGAACCCTTGCTTCATGTCAATAGGCCAGGCCCAGCCACCCGATTGGTGCGCCTCATTCAGCGCCACGACATGGTCGACGTTGCAGATGTCGATGGGCGTGCCAGTGTAGGGGTCGGGGGAACCAGTTGCCCCGCGGCACAGGTCGCTGTGGTGCGGGCCCCAGTCATCACGGTCGTAGTCACTGCCATGCTCGGGCACCACCGCAAGAGACACCTCAGGCACAGACACCTCAGGCACAGACACAGCCGGTACCGACACGGAGGGAGCCGACGTCAACGGCACCGACACCTCAGGCACAGACACAGCCGGAACCTCCGCCGACGGCACCGACGCCTCAGGCACAGACACGTCCGGTACCGACACGGAGGGAGCCGACGTCAACGGCACAGACACCTCAGGCACAGACACCTCAGGGTCGCGCGGAGGGAGCAGGCACAGACACCTCAGGGTCGCGCTCGGAGACAGCGACAGGCACTGACAGAGTCGGATCCGCGACCGGACCGGAGCCACCTTGGAACCCGCATGCGGCTATGCCCGCCAGCACGAGAGCCGCAGCAAGGCCTCGCACATACCTAACGGCACCTGGGTTCAGACTCGAATCACCTCTAGTTCGTCAACGACAGGAAAGTCGTCGTCCTGGGTGACGATCGCCACATCGAGCGCTATCGCGGTCGCCGCGATCCATGAGTCGTTGACTGGCATTCGCAGGCCCTGGTCCCGCAGGGCCATGCGCAGCCTGGCCCATGATGCGGCCACGTTGTCGTCGATGGGCACCGGCTGGAGCGACAGCACGGCTGCGAGAGTGGAGAGACGCCGGTCGCGCGTGGGCGTGTCCGGCGCGGCGAGCACGCCGGCGCGCAGTTCCCCGACGGTGATGACGGAGACGGCCAACTCGTCGGGGAGTGAATCCTCGAGGATCGGCCGACCAGCCTCTCGCGCGATGAAGACCGACGTGTCGGCGAGTCCGCGGCTCACCGCCATGGCAGGTCGTCGGTCGTCTCGTCAGATAGCGAAGCGAGGTCGGCGGAGAGTCCGGCATCGGCTTGATGGGCCAAGACATCGTTCACGAATCGGCCCCTGCTCATCCACCGCGACCGCTCGGCTATGGGAGCCAGTTCGGCAACTGGCCGGCCGTTCACGGTGACGGTGATGCGTTCCCCGTCAGCTACGCGGTCCAGCAGCGCACGAGTCTGATTCCGCAACTCTCGGGAGGCAACATCGGTCATGCGACAAACGTAGCATGAGTTCTACAAAGGCCGCTTGGAATCGGGAACAGCTGACGGATTATGGGGCGGTCTGGACGGTCTCCACCGGCTCGCCTCGGAGAGCAGCCAGAACCTTGGACACCACCTGGACTGACACGTCGCGCTGAGCTGCCCCGGTGCTGGCACCGAGATGGGGGGTGTGCACGACCCTTGGGTGGCCGATCAGGGGATGGTCGGGCGGCGGGGGCTCCTGGTCGTAGACGTCGAGGCCGAGACCGCCGAGCCGGCCGTCGTCGAGGGCAGCCCGGGCCGCGGCGGAGTCGATGAGGCTGCCCCTAGCCGCGTTCACCACGATCGCGCCCGGCTTGATGGTCGCCAACGCGGCCTCGTCCAGCAGCGCGGAGCCATCCTCCTGAGCCAACGCGTGGAGACTCACAAAGTCGGATGCGGTCAGCAGCTCGGGAAGTTCGACCATCCTGGCACCATGGTCCTGGGCCACCTGGGCCGGGATGTACGGATCGGTTGTCAGTACGGCCATCTCGAAGGCCAGCGCCCGGTGGCCCACCGCTCTTCCGATGCGTCCGAAGCCGACCAGGCCCAGCGTGGCGCCGGCCAGCTGCACGCCCAGATGCTGCTTGCGGTCCCAGTTGCCGGCCGCCAGCGAGTTGTGGGCCTCGGTGACACGGCGGGCCGTGGCCAGCATCAGGGCGAAGGCGTGCTCGGCCGCGGCCAGAGTGTTGGCCTCGGGCGTGTTGACGACCGCAATGCCCCGGGCGGCAGCCGCGTCCAAGTCGATGTTGTCCACGCCCACCCCGGCGCGGCCGATCACTCGCAGGCGGGGCCCGGCCGCTATCATCTCGGCGTCCACCCGGCTGCCGCTGCGAACGATCAGCGCGGCCGCGTCCCGAACAGACTCCAGCAGTTCCGGCCGACCCTGGCCGTCCGCGAACACGGCATCCACATCGGGATCGGAGCGCAGGCGGTCCACCCCGGCCGCGCCCAGCGGCTCAGCCACCAGCACCGTGTGTCGCTCAGGCATCGGTCATCCCCTCAGTTGTCCCTGCGAGCCGCGCCTCATCCGCCTCTCGTTCGAGCGCGTGACTCCCCCGCAGTCTCGCCGCCTTGCGTCCGCTAGTCGTGGATGCCGAAGCGGTGCAGGCCGTAGGCGTTGATGGCGTTGCCCCGCAGCACCTTGTAGCACTCGGCACCGTCCATCCCCACCGCCGCGAACATCGAGTGAGCCACCTTGCGGGAGTGCGGGAACGTGCCGTCGGAGTGGGGATAGTCGGTCTCGAAGAGGATCTGGTCGATGCCCACGTCGTGGCGCTGCTTGAGCCCCACCAGGTCGTCGAAGATGCAGCCGAAGACCCGGCCCCGCACGATCTCGCTGGGCAGCGGGCCCTCGCCGCCCACACCGCCCCGGCCCTCCCGGAACACCGAGTCCATGCGCTCCACCTGGAACGGCATCCAGCCCACCTGGCTCTCCGCGTAGGTGATCTTGATGTCCTTGAAGCGCTGCAGCGTGCCCGAGAACACCCAGTCGACCATCGAGCCCTCGGCGTTCTGGGCGTACAGCGACATGGACGTGGCCAGCGGGGCATCAGCGGAGGTGGACGGCATCGACGACGACGAGCCAATGTGCATCGACACCGTGGTGTCGGACTCCTCGCAGGCCTGCCACACCGGGTCCCAGGCGCCGGTGTACATCGACGGCAAGCCCAGCTTGGACGGGTTCTCCGAGAACGCCACCGCGAAGCAGCCCTTGGCCGCGCAGCGCCGCACCTCGGCCGCGGCCATCCGGGCGTCCCACAGCGGCAGCAGGGCCAGCGGTATCAGCCGGCCCCGCCCGGCTCCGGAGCCCCAGTCGTCGATCATCCAGTCGTTGTAGATGCGCAGGCACTCGGCCGCGAGCTCCTTGTCGTCGCGCTCGAGGAACCCCTGCCCGCAGAACCGGGGAAAGATGTTGGGGAAGTTGATGGCCGCCTCCACATGGTTGATATCCATGTCGGCGAGCCGGGCCGTCTGCTCGTAGGTGCCGGGGCGGAGGTCCTCGTAGCGGGCGGCCACGTTGCGCTGCTCGGAGCGGGGCATCCCCGCGGGACCGTGCAGCAGGCCGGTGGGGGTGGCGCTGTCCTCGAACAGCCACACGTCGCACCAGTGGCCGTCGGGGTCGTTGCGCTCGAAGCCGTAGTGGCCGCCGGTGAAGTGCAGCCTGATCTTCTCCTGAACCACCCTGGGGCCCCGCTCCCGCTTCGACGGCGGCAACTGCTGCTGCCAGAGGTCCCTGGGCTCCATGACGTGGTCGTCGACGGAGATGATCAGCGGCAGTTCCTCGACCGCGGGCGTGACTGTCATGGCTCAGGCGCCGAGCGCGGCCACCGGCCAGGAGACGGGTCCGAACGCCTCAGGAATCGACCCTCGCGGCACAGGCCCTCAGAATACCCTCGGCGGTGTCGTCCCATAGGTCCTCAGGCTCGTCATCGAGATCGCTCGGGTTCGGGGACTCGCGCAGCTCCTTGTCGAGCGACTTGAACTCCTGCAGGGTCATCTGACCGCGCAGCCCGTCGAAGGAGCACCGGCACAACACGAGGGCCACACCCTCGGCGAGGTCCCCGGCATTTGCCTCCATGCACGATTCCATGAAGTTGTGCTCCACCGCGGACTTGGACCCGCTCTTCACCCCGGGCGCGGACTCGAGTTCCACTTCCACGAAGCGTGCGTCCTCCTCGGCCTCCTCCCAGCTGTCGGGATCGGCGCTGGTACCGCATCCGGCCACCACCAGCACCACTGCCGCGGCAAGAACCCAGACAGGACGAAGGCGCGGGCTCATAGCGGCTCCGAGGCTAGCGGCTGGCATCAGCCGGCAAGCGCTCTGGCCCGGGCGAACACTGCGTCGAGCATGGGCTCGGTGAGGCGGCCGGTGAACGTGTTCTGCTGGCTGGGGTGATAGCTGCACAGCAGCGTCAGACCGCCGGGCAGGGGCGCCTCCGCGCCGTGGCCGAAGCGGGGGCGGGGGCCCGAACCGAGTTCGCGCCACACCACCTGGTGGGCGAAGCCGCCCAGAACGACCACCACCTTCAACGCTGCGAGCGCCGCCAGCTCGCGGCGCATGAACGGCATGCAGGCATCCCGCTCCGCGGGCGTCGGCTTGTTGGCCGGAGGCGCGCACTTCACCGGCGAGGTGATCCAGGCCCCGGCGAGGGCGAGCCCGTCGTGGAGGCCGGTCGAGCGGGGCTGATTGGCGTAGCCGGCCCGGTGCAGGGCCCGGTACAGCCAGTCGCCGGAGCGGTCGCCGGTGAACATGCGGCCGGTGCGGTTGGCGCCGTGGGCCGCGGGCGCGAGACCCACCACCAGAAGGTGGGCGTCGGCATCGCCGAATCCCGGCACACCCCGGGCCCAGTACTGGTCGTCGCGGTAGGCGGCCCGCTTCTCACGCCCGACCCGCTCGCGCCACTCCACCAGCCGGGGGCAGGTCCGGCACGCGGCCACCTCGGAGGCCACGTCGGCAAGGACCAGGCGCCGGCCGGGGGACTCCACCGGTTACTTCCAGAGTCGGACAGTGAAGCGATAGTCGTCCTCGAAGAACTCGGGCTCCGTCCCGTTGTGTGCCGCCATGCTCGGTATGACCTTGTTGCGGATCCCCATGCCGCGGGCGTCGACGTAGCCGTAGTCACGCATGATGTTCACCAGATTCTGGTTCCTCGAGTAGCGCACACCCCATCGCATGCCCTCGACTGTGACAGTGTTGGGCAGCCTGCCCGGGCTCTGAACCTCAAAGCGGTCCGAGAAGACGCAAAGCATCACGTCGGCGCCCTCGATGCTGTAGTCGCGGTGCACGACCGAGTTGACTATCAACTCCCGGACAGCGTTCTCGGGGTAGTCGGGACGGTCGATCCTCCGGGCGCCCTCCAATCGTGACGTGACGCCGGTGTTGCGACGCACGAAGTCCACCGCTCTATCGACGACACCGGTCTCCACGATCGAGCCGTCCGAGGATGCGTGCGGAACCAGCGGCCCCTTGAGGTTCTCGTCGGCGCGTGCCGCGTAGTCTGGCTCTGCGCCTCCGTAGCAGACAGCACGGATCCCCGACTGCGGCAGGAACCTCCCGGCGTTCGAGCCGAACAGGAGCATCCCGTCGATGGTCGCCGAAACATGTCCAGCCGCCTCGGTGGCCAGCTCCAGGTTGCAGAGCAACTGCCCCCACTCGTCCGAACCCGGGGTCGGAACGTGCGCATCCCCCCGGATGCGAGCGAAGTAGTCTCGCAGGCGACGACGGTCGAGGTCGTCCAGACTCGAGCCGGTCACGGGTTTCAAGCCGTAGCGGAGGCCCCCGGACTGCTGATAAAGCCGCTGCTCTTCCTCCCGGGTTGCGTCCCTAGTGATGGTTCCCACCCGCACCTTCGTCACCCAGGAAGATCCCTGCCTGACCTTGTAGGGCTTGGCGGGGGAGTTCGGCGGCAGGCTTATGACGCCCACACGTCTACCCGACGGCAACTTCAACTCTTGCCACACGGGGATCGCCGCCGGCTGCAGATTGTCTCGGGACGCCTGCATCACCCACTCTTCGGCCTTGCTCGGACTGCGGGTGAGACCTGACATCGTGCCGTCGTCCTCGACTCCCAGCAGTATGTGCCCGCCCTCGAGATTCAGCAGTCCTGCCATTCGCCCGGCGAGCTTTACCGGCTGCACGTCGTCGCGCTTGAACTCGATCCGCGAGTTCTCGCCTCCGGCTATCGCCGCGAGCAGATCGGTGTGGATCATCGCCAGCCCTGCCCGGCCTCTTGGAAGCGTTCGAGCGTCTGCTCAAGCCTGGGAAGATCCGCCGGCCGGTCATCTATGTCGTCCAGTTCGGAGCTGACTTGCAAGATGGCCTGTCGAGTCTTCTTGAGCTCGCGACGCACCTCCGCCTTTAGCTGGCTAAGCGACTCGTCCGGCGCCGGCACGACGGCCGGTCCCACTCGCAGGGTAAGGCGCTGGCCGGGGGACTCCACGAACGATCAGGCTACGTTGGCGGTCACCATGACGAGTCTTGAGATGCCGCGGGACCGCAAATTCCGCTTGGGCCTCCGCCAAGAGCGGGCGTCTACCTCCGTCCCAGGATCCCGCCCAGGATCCCGCCAAGGCTCACCATGACCACCAGCCACGCCCGCGGCGCGGCCAAGCCCGCCTCTGATGCTGCCGCACCCTCTGTTTGTTTGGTGCTGTTCGTGCGCCACGGGCAGACGCCCACGACGGGATCGGTGCTGCCGGGCCGGGCTCCGGGGCTGCACCTGGCACCCGAGGGGCTCGAGCAGGCCCGCCGGGTGGCCGAGCGTCTGGCCGGGCTGGGCCGCGTCAAGGCCGTGTACGCCTCACCGATGGAGCGCGCCGCAGAGACCGCGGCACCCATCGCACGTGCCTGTGGCCTGAGGGTTCGCAAGAGCGCCGGCCTGATCGAATGCGACTTCGGCCGGTGGACGGGCCGCAAGCTCAAGAACCTGAGCCGGCGCAAGGAGTGGACCACCGTGCAGCGCCACCCGAGCGGGTTCCGCTTCCCCGGCGGGGAGTCGTTCGCCGAGATGCAGGCCCGCGCCCTGGACGCGGTGTCCGCCATCACGGCCCGCCACTGCGGCGAGGCGGTGGTGGCCGTGTCCCATGCCGACGTGATCAAGGCCGTGGCGGCGGCTGCGGCCGGCACTCCGTTGGATCTGTTCCAGCGAATCGTGGTCTCGCCCTGCTCGGTGACGGCCATCGCCTACCACCCCGCCGGGCCGATGCTTCTCACCGTGAACAACACCGGCGACGACCTTGCGGGGCTGAAGGTGTCATGAGCCAGAGCAGGCTGCCGCAGTGCCGCACGCGGGGGCGGCGATCTCAGCTGGCTGGGCCCGTCGTGAGCGCGCCGAAGGCACAGCAGTGAGCGAGTCGTTCCACTTCGAGGCGGTCGAGGTGCTCACCGTCGGCACGCTCGGCCCCAAGGGCGAGCGGGTCTTCTACCTGCAGTGCCTGGCCGAGGGCGAGCTGGTGTCGCTCAAGTTCGAGAAGCGGCAGGCCGCCGCGCTGGCCGAGTACCTGGACCGGGTGCTGCGCCAGCTTCCCGAGGCCGACGCGGGCGAGCCTCCCAGCGACCTTGACATGCGCGAGCCGGTAGTGGAGGCGTGGACCATCGGGGCGTTGGGCATCGCCTACGACGACGGCAGGGACCTGGTGATCCTTGTGGCCGAGGAGCAGGTCGAGGATCCCGACACCGCCGGGGCCTCCGCTCGCTTCACGCTCTCCCGGGCGCAGGTCGGCGCGCTGGTGGCCCGGGCCCGGGCGGTGGTGGCCGCCGGACGTCCCCCGTGCCCCTACTGCCTGCGCCCCCTGGAGCCGTCGAACGCGGACTGGTGCCCGTGCCACAACTGACTCTGTTGTCGAAGATGCTGAGCTTTACCAAGTGTTGCCGCCGATCCCGCCCCTGCAGCCGCTCGCACGAGACGGGAACGTGCCACAACTGACGGCAGCGCCGCCGCTGGCTCCGCCGGCCCGATGACCGCGGGGACCGGCACCCCCGACGCCGGGCACCAGTCGCCCATCAGGGACCGGCCTCCCATCGCGGCCGATCGGGCCCTGGCCCTGCTGGCCGAGGGCGACGTGGAGCTGAGGGGAAGGATGCCGTACAGCTCCAACGCCACCTTCCTCGTCGACGTGACCCACGACGGACTCGACGCCCAGGCCATCTACAAGCCGGTGCGGGGCGAGCGGCCGCTGTGGGACTTCCCCTCGGGCCTGACCCATCGCGAGGCCGGGGCGTTCCTAGTGGACAGGGCGCTGGGATGGGATCTGGTGCCTCCCACCGTGGTGCGCGACGACCTGCCCTTCGACGAGGGCTCGCTGCAGCTGTTCATGCCGGCGCGCTTCGAGGAGCACTACTTCACCCTGGTGGCCGAGGATCGGTTCAGGCCGGAGCTGCAGCGCGTGTGCGCACTCGACATCGTGATCAACAACACCGACCGCAAGTCGGGGCACTGCCTGCTCGGAACCGACGGCACGATCTGGGCCATCGACAACGGCCTGTCGTTTCACTGCCAGTTCAAGCTGCGGACCGTGATCTGGGACTTCGCCGGGGAGGGGCTGCCCGACAAGGTGCGAGTGGACCTGGGGGGGCTCCTGGAGAAGGGCCTTCCCGAGCCGCTGGCCGCAACGCTCACACCCCAGGAGCGCGACGCGACCCTAGCCCGAACCGAGACGCTGCTGACCTCGGGCCGGTTCCCGGACGACGGCCACGGCCACAGATGGCCCTGGCCCCTGGTGTGATTCCCTCGGGCGCCGACCTAGCAACCGCGGCGCAGGGACCCTTTCTCACACAGTGGGCAGATGTCCACAAAGTGGTGGCCCAGTGGACAGACCCCTGCGCCGTCACTTAGCATCGCCGTCTCCCCGCTCGACGCGCCGCGCGACGCCCGACGGGGACAGACAAGCTCGATCAAGGGGGACATAACTGATGAGAGCTTTCGGTGCGCCAGCCGCCAACCGCCTGCTGCGAATGTTGGCGTGCGTGTTCGTCCTAGCCGTGGTCGCGTCCGCGTGCGGAGGCGACGACGAAGAGGCGGCCCCAGACACCAGCGCAGCGGATAACGCCGCGCTCGAGGCGGCTCAGGCCCAGGCCGATGCCGCCGCGGCCGAAGCCGAAGCAGCCGCGGCCAAGGCAGCCGAGGCTGAGGCGGCCCTGGAGGCGGCCCTGGCTGAGGCCGAGGGAGCCGTAGACCCCGAACTCATGGCCGAGCTCGAGGGACAGCTGGAGGCGGCTCGGGCCGAGGCCGAAGCAGCCGCCGCCGCTCAAGCCGAGGCCGAAGCAGCCGCCACCGCGGCAGAACCAGAAGCCGAGGAGATTCCCACGACCCTGGTGATCGCGCAGGACCGCGACCCGCAGCGGCTCGACCCCAACTTCGTGAGAGGCGTCGAGCCCGAGACCATCGCCCAGACCATGTACGACTCGCTTATCGCCCTCGACACGGCCGCCGTGCCCGTGCCCAGCCTGGCCAGCAGCTGGTCGTTCCCCGACGACTCGAGGATGGTGCTCGAGTTGAGGGAGGGCGTCCAGTTCCACAACGGCGAGCCCTTCAACGCCGAGTCGGTGAAGGTCAGCGTCGAGAGGATCCAATCCGAGGAGCACGGCTCGCACCTGCGCAACCAGTTCCTGTCGATCGGCTCGGTCGAGATCGTCGACGACCACAACGTCGTGTTCCACCTGAACAGTCCCGAGGCGAACCTGCTCTACGCCCTGACCAGGCTGATGATGATCCCGCCCGGCTACTACGCCGAGGTCGGCGATAAGGGCGTCGAGGCCAACCCGGTGGGCACGGGCCCGTTCACGTTCGTGTCCTACACCGTCGACGACGAGACCGTCGTCAAGCGCAACCCGAACTACTGGCCCGGCAGCCCCAAGGGCCAGCCCATGGTGGAGGAAGTGCGGATCCGGGTGATCCCCGAGGCGACGGTCCGGGTGGCCGAGCTGGCCACGGGCGGGGTGCACATCGCCGACACCGTCCCCGCCGATCAGAGGTCCGCCGTCGTCAACGCCGGAATGGAACTGGTGAGCTTCTATGACGCCAAGCCGTTCTGGATGATCCTCAACCGCACCGGTTTCGGCACTGACGCCGACGCCGCCACCGGCGATCAGGCCGTGCAGTACGCCGCGCTGCAGGACAAGCGGGTGGCCCGGGCGCTCAACCTGGCCGTCGACCGCCAGGCCATCATCGACTCCCTCATGGGGGGCGACGCCACCGGGTTGGGCCAGCCCTTCGGCCGGCGCGGCTTCGGGTATCCCGACGTCGACGAGCAGTACCCGTACGACCCCGACCTGGCCAGGCAGCTACTGGCCGAGGCCGGGTATGCCGACGGGTTCCTCCTCGACATCCTGGCCACCCACGCCACCAACCTCGACACCGTGGTGGCGGTTATGGGCTACTTCGAGGACATCGGGATCAGGCCCAAGCTTGAGGTGATCAACACCACCATCGGCAACGACCGGTGGATAGCCGACAGCCATCCGGGCATCCGGGTGAGCAGCTGGAACAACCCCGAGACCGCTCTGGACCTGCTCATCAGGACCGGAGGGTTCATCAGCGTCTACGCGCACCCCGACATGGACGAACTGATCGCCAAGGACAAGGTCACGCTGGACCTCGGCGAGCGCAAGGCGGTGCTCAAGCAGATCACCGACTTCCTCCACGACGACCCGTTCGCGGTCTACCTGTGGACCGAGCCCAGCCGAGTCGGCATAAACCAGAACGTGATCACCGGCTTCCAGCCGCACGCCAAGGGATTCATCCTGGCCACCGGCGTTTCTTTCATAGGCGGGTGAACTCGTAGCCGGGCGAGCCTCCGCGGAGCGGTCCAGGCCGGAGCTGCAGCGCGTCTGCGCGCTCGACATAGCCATCAACAACACCGACCGGAAGTCCGGCCATTGCCTGCTGGGAACCGCCGGCACGGTCTGGTCCATCGACAACGGTCCTGTCCTTCTACTGCCAGGTCAGCGGCGCGGCGACGGCTGCCCGCAAGACGGACAGACGTCCACAGGGTGGTAGGCCCGTTGGACAGACCGGCGCAGAGTGGCTTAGCATCGCCGCTCATTCGCTAAGAGCGCGGCACACCGCTGGCAGCGGAGAATCCAAAGCTCAATCAAGGGGGAAATGAGCGATGAGAACTTCACGCTCACTCTTCGGCAACCGCCTGCCGCCACTCCTGGCGTGCGTGTTCCTGCTGGCGCTGGTGGCGTCGGCCTGCGGAGGCGACGACGAACCCGCGGCCCCGAACACCAGCGCAGCGGACGCCGCCGCGCTCGAGGCGGCTCAAGCTGAGGCCGACGCCGCCGCGGTCGAAGCCGAAGCAGCTGCGGCCAAGGCAGCCGAGGCTGAGGCGGCCCTGGCTGAGGCCCTGGCTGAGGCCGAGGGAGCCGTAGACCCCGAGCTCATGGCCGAACTCGAGGGGGAGCTGGAGGCGGCTCGGGCCGAGGCCGAAGCAGCCGCCGCCGCTCAGGCCGACGCCGAAGCAGCTGCCGCCGCGGCCGAGGCGGCCGCGGCAGAGCCAGAAGACACCGCAGTCAGCGACACCCTGGTGATCGCCCTGGACCGCGACCCGCAGCGACTGGATCCAAACTTCGCAAGGAGCGTCGAGGCCGAGACGACGTCGCAGTCCCTGTACGACCCGCTCATCAACCTCGACCTGTCCGGCGCGCCCGTGCCCAGCCTGGCGTCGAGTTGGTCGTTCCCCGACGACTTGACGATGACGTTGGAGCTGAGGCAGGGCGTGGTGTTCCACAACGGCGAGCCGTTCGATGCGGAGTCGGTGAAGATCAGCGTGGAGAGGGTCAAGTCCGAGGAGCACGGCTCCCACCTGAGGGGCCAGTACGGCTCCATCGAGTCGGTCGAGATTGTCGACGATTACAACGTCACGTTCCATCTGAGCCAGCCCGACGCGGCCCTGATCTACAACCTCACCAGGCTGATGATGATCCCGCCGGGCTACCACGCCGAGGTCGGCGACGAGGGCGTCGAGGCCGCGCCGGTGGGCACCGGCCCGTTCATGTTCGTGTCCTACAGCGTCGACGACGAGGTCGTCCTCGAGCGCAACCCGAACTACTGGCCCGACAGCCCCAAGGGCCAGCCGATGGTCGACAAGGTGCGGATCCGGGTGATCCCCGAGGGGACCGTCCGGATTGCTGAGCTGACTACCGGCGGAGTGCACATTGCCGACACCGTCTCCGCCGATCAGCAGTCGCTGATCGAGTCCGCGGGGCTCACCCTGGTCAAGTACTACGACGGCAAGCCGTCCTGGATGATTCTCAACCGGCTCGGGATCGGCGTCGACGCCGAGGCCGCCACCGGCGAGCAGGCCGTGCAATACACCGCGCTCCAGGACAAGCGGGTCGCCCAGGCGCTCAACTACGCCGTCAACAGGCAGGCCATCATCGATTCCCTCTTCGGCGGCGACGCCATCGCGCTGGGCCAGACTTTCGGCCCAGGCGGCTTCGGCTACCCGGCGGACGACGAGCCGTACCCGTATGATCCCGACCAGGCGAGGGCGCTCCTGGCGGAGGCCGGATACCCGGACGGCTTCCACCTCGACATCCTCGCCACCTCCACCGCCAACCTCGACGCGGTGGCGGCGGTCATGGGTGACTTCGAGGAGATCGGCATCAGACCGAAGCTCGAGGTGATCCACCATACGATCGGCAACAACCGCTGGCTTGGCCCCAGCTTCAGCGACAACCGCGACGGGAGCTATCCGGGTATTCGGAACAGCAGTTGGAACAATCCCGAGTCGCTACTGCGTCTGCTGGTCGAGACCGATGGGATAATCAGCGTCTACTCGAACGAGGAGCTGGATGCGCTGATAGCGCAGGAGCGCATCACGCTGGACGTCGACGAGCGAAACGCCGTTCTCAAGCAGATTTCCGACTTGCTTCACGAAGACCCGTTCGCGGTCTATCTCTGGGCCGAGCCCAGCCGAGTCGGAATAGACCAGAACCGCATCACCGGCTTCCAGCCGCACGCCAAGGGATTCATCCTGGCCACGAACGTCTCCCTGATAGATGGGTGAGCCCGACCTCTAGGGTTGAGCCCGACATCTGGATGCATAAGCCCGACATCGCCGCGTAGCTGCGATGGCCCGCTTCATACTTAGACGGCTCTCCTACAACGTCCTAGTCCTGATGGGCGTCCTGTTCTTCGTGCACGGGTTGCTGCTGGCCACCGGCGACCCGGCCGCGTCGCTGCTTCCCATTGACGCCGGCGCGGAGGCCCTCGAAACCGTCCGCGAGAAGCACGGGCTCAACGACCCGGTACCGGTTCAGTTCGTCAAGTTCGTCGGGCGGGTCGCCCAGGGCGACTTCGGCGACTCCTGGCAGCACTCGCGACCCGCCCTGGACCTCATCCTGGAGCGGGCGCCGGCAAGCCTGAAGCTGGGATTGGTGGGCCTGGGCATTGCGCTGGTGGTGGGAACACCGCTCGGGGCGCTGGCCGGGATCAAGAAGGGCACGTGGATCGACCAAGCGGCCCGCTTCGTGGCCGTCCTGGGCCAGGCCACCCCCGGTTTCTGGCTCGGCATCATGCTGCTGCTGATCCTCGGAGTGCGCCTCGAGTTGCTGCCCATATCGGGCCGCGGGGACTGGCGGCACCTGGTGATGCCCGGAATCGTGATCGCCCTGCCGACCATCCCGTCGATCGTGCGGATCTTCCGGTCCAGCCTCATCGGGGTGCTCGAGCGCGACTACGTGCGCACCGCTCGAGCCAAGGGCCTCGGCGGAATGCGGGTGTTCCGGCGCCACGTCACCAGGAACGCCTCGATCCCGGTCATCACCGTGATCAGCTTCGAGGTGGGGGCGATACTGTCGGGCGCTCTCATCGCCGAGGTCATCTTCGCCTACCCGGGCGTGGGTCGGCTGGCCTATGTCGCCATCTTGGGCCGAGATCTGGCCCTGGTCCAGGCCTATGTGGTGGTGGTGAGCGTGGTCGTGCTCACCACCAACATGCTCCTGGACCTGACCTACGCCCTGATCGATCCCCGGGTGAGGGTGCGATGAGCCCGCCGGCGGTGGCTCGCCGGGCGATCGCAGCCGTCGCCCGGCGATCAGCGGCGGACGACCCCGGCGAGCCGCCAGACCCGGAGTTGTCGTCCGGCCGAGGGCGCCGGCGCCGCGTCGCGGTGGTTTTGGCTGCCTGCCTGCTCGGCATCATGATCCTGACGGCGGTGCTGGCGCCATTCATAACCTGGCACGATCCGCTTGACACCGACGTCGTTGAGCGCCTCCATCCGCCCGCCTGGTCCGAGGACGGCAAGCTGACCAACCTTCTGGGGACCGACTCGGTGGGGCGCGACCTGTTCACCCGGATCCTGTACGGCGTACGGTCCTCGCTGATCATCGGCTTCGCGGCCATGCTGGTGGGCGGCGGGGTGGGAGTCACTGCGGGGATCCTCTCGGGCTACTACGACGGCCGCATCGCCGCCTTCGTGTTCGGCCGCGTGGCCGACGTCCAGCAGGCCATCCCGTTCGTGGTGCTGGCCCTGGCCGTGGCCGCATCCGTGGGCGCCTCGTTCCGGAACCTGATCCTGATACTGGGGGTCGGGTCCTGGCTGTTCTACTTCCGGATTGTGCGCGGCGAGGTGCTGGCCATCCGCGAGGAGACCTACATCGACGCGGCCAACGCGATCGGCGCCTCGAGTCTGAGGATCCTGTTGCGACACCTGCTGCCCAACGTGTTCCCGTCGATCATCGTGATCGTCACGCTGTTCGTGCCCCGGCTGATCATGTTCTCGGCCGCATTGAGCTTCCTGGGGCTGGGCGTGCAGCCGCCCAACCCAGAGCTGGGCCTGATGATTTCCGAGGGCCGGGACTTGATGCAGCAGGCGTGGTGGCTGACCGTGCTCCCAGGCCTGGCCCTGGCCCTGATCGTGCTGGCCATGAACACGCTCGGGGACTGGCTGCGGGACCAGCTCGACCCGACGCAGCGGATACGGGCCTCATGAGGCCGTCATGAGCGCGGCGACCCAGTCCCCCGACCGTGAGACGGACCGCATCCTGGAGGTCGACGGGCTCAACGTGACCTTCCGCACCAGCGCCGGGCCGCTGCACGCCGTGCGAGGGATCACCTTCGAGGTGGCCGCGGGCGAGACGGTGGGGCTGGTGGGCGAGTCGGGCTCGGGCAAGAGCGCCACCGTGCTCGGAATGCTGGGGCTGTTCCACACCCAGGACGCGACGATCCAGGCCGGCAGGCTCGACTTCGAGTCGGTCAGCCTGCTGGGGCCGAATCGCCGGTCGCGGCTCAAGGACCTGCTGGGCTGGCGGATCGGCGTCATCTTCCAGGACCCCCAGAGCAGCCTCAACCCGACCATGCGCATCGGGCGGCAGATCGGGGAGGGCCTGGCCCTGCACCAGGGCCTGTCTCGACCACAGACCCGGACCAGGGTGCTCGAAGCGCTCGACGAGGTGGGCATCGGTGACCCGCAGTGGTGCGCGAGCGCCTATCCCCACGAGCTGAGCGGGGGCATGCGCCAGCGGGCGATGATCGCCATGGCCACCATCGGAGACCCGGCGCTGCTGATCGCCGACGAGCCGACCACAGCCCTGGACGTGACGCTGCAGGCCCAGGTGATCGACCTGCTGGGCCAGATGCAGCGCGAACACGGCTCGGGGATCCTGTTCATCACCCACGACCTCGCGCTCGTGTCGGAGTTCGCGGACCGGATCCTCGTCATGTACGCGGGCCGGATCGTCGAGTCGGGCAGCACCGAGACGGTGATCAACTCGCCGAGCCATCCCTACACCCGGGCCCTGATCTCGTCGGTCCCGGTGATCGACGGGCCCGACGTGGTGCCCATCGCGGGGCGCCCGCCCGATCCCCGCGCCTTGCCGCCAGGCTGCCCGTTCCATCCGCGCTGTGTTGACGCCGAGCCGAGATGCCGCGACGCGGAGCCGCCGGTGTTCCGCGTCGCACCCCGGCACAGCTCCCGCTGCTGGCTTTCCGAGACCAACGGGAACGGGCCGTGCTGAGGAGCCGCGACGGTGGCAGCCGCACGTTCCATCTGGTCGACGGCCGCGACGACACCGTCCTGCGGCTGACCGATGTGAAGGTGTACTACGGCGAGCGGGCTATCAGGGTCGGCACCAAGGGAGAGGTGCGGGCCGTGGACGGCGCCTCGCTGACGCTGGGCCTGCGGAGCTCGGTCGGCCTTGTGGGCGAGTCCGGCTGCGGGAAGTCGAGCCTGGGGCGCAGCATCATCAGCCTGGCCCCGCTGACCGGTGGCGAGATCTCGGTGGGCGAGCGTCCCGAAGCGGCCCGGTCGCCGTCGCGGCGCCTCAGCCGCCGGCTGTCCCGCTCGATTCAGATCGTCTTCCAGGATCCCTACTCGAGCCTGAACCCCCGCCAGAGCGTGGGCAGCATCGTGGCCGAGCCGATGCACATCCACGGCATCGGAGACGGCCGCCACCGCTCCGAGCGGGTCGAGCGGCTGCTGGAGCAGGTGGGCCTGCCCGCGTCGTTCGTGAAGCGGTACCCCCACGAGCTGTCCGGGGGCCAGCGCCAGCGGGTGTGCGTGGCCCGCGCCCTGGCAGTCGAGCCGTTGATCCTCATCTGCGACGAGCCCACCAGCGCCCTCGACGTTTCGATCCAGGCCCAGGTGGTGGACCTGCTGAGGGACCTGCAGGAGCAGACCGACCTCACCTACCTGTTCATCACCCACGACCTCGCCCTGCTGCCCCAGCTCACTTCGTCGGTGGCGGTCATGTACGTCGGTCGGCTGGTCGAGACCGGCGCGGTCGACGACGTCCTGCGCCAGCCCCGGCACCCCTACACCGTGTCACTGCTGGCGGCCGCGCCGGTGCTGGGCCGCCGGCGCGAGCAGGAGATCTCCAGGATCGCCAAGGGGGACCTGCCGATCGGCCAGGTTGACCGGGGCTGCCCGTTCCGCTCCCGGTGCTGGCTCTACCGCGAGCTCGACGCCGGCGCCCGCCGGCGGTGCGAGGAGGAGACCCCCGAACTGGGCGGGACGGCGGGCTCCGGCGACCGCCGCGCCGCCTGCCACCACCAGGACGCGCTCGGAGCCGCGATCGGCCAATCCTCAGAGCACGCCGCCCCGCAGCCGGGCGCCTGAGCGGAACCGGCCGCCATCGCCCACGTCCGGATCGAGATCCTGCGCCATATCACTATTATGTTGTGAGTGTTGGCTCTTACTTGATACTATTATGTTCTGCCATGCAAGTACCAAGGCAACGTCTTGACAATCATGCGCACCCCGCATAGCAGGAGGCAGGAGGATGGCGGACACTCTCCAGCAACAGCTTGATGCCGCCCTGCCGGTGCTGCGAGCGGCGGGGACCGATCTTCAGCACGTCGAGGTCAAGGACGCCTCTGGGGGCTTCCCATCGACCGTGCTTCGGAGCGTCTCGGCCTTTGCCAACTCCGGGGGCGGCCTCATCATCCTGGGCCTCGCCGAGCCGGACTTCGTCCCGACGGCAATCGATGCTCAATGGCTCGCGTCGGCCCTGGCGTCAAAGTGCGCCGACAACCTGGAGCCGCCCATCCGGCCCGAGATCGAGCTCTGCGAGGTCGACGGAGCGCTTGTGGTCGTCGCGGCCGTGGACGAGATCGATGCCGCAGCCAAGCCCTGCCTCGTCAAGGGTGCCGGACCGGACGCGTACGTGAGGATCCACGACGGCAACCGTCGCCTCACCGCCTACGAGCACCATGCCCTGCTGGCGGCCAAGGGCCACCCCACTGACGACGAGCAGCCGGTGGCCGGCACCGGCCGAGACGACCTCGACCCGAACATCACCGCCCGATTGCTGCGTCGCATCAGGGACACGCGAGGCCCGGCGTTCCGCGACGCCGACGATGCCGAGTGCCTACGCCTGCTCGGCGTGCTCGTCGACACTCCGAGCGGGCCGGCAGCAACCCTCGCCGGGCTGCTCGCGCTAGGCCGGTACCCACAGCAGCACCTCCCGCGGCTCAACCTGACCTTCGTGGCGTTCGCCACCGAGACCGGGGCCCCGCTCGCCGACGGCACCCGCTACCTCGACAACGAGCTGATCGAGGGCCCCATCCCGGTGATGCTGGAACAGGTGGCGGTCGCCCTGCGCCGCAACATGCGGCGGCGAGGCGTGGTGGTCGGGCTCGGCCGGGAGGACCACTGGGACTATCCGCTGGAAGCGGTCCGCGAGGTGGCCGTCAACGCGCTGATGCACCGCGACTATCACCCCTCGGCCCGAGGTCAGCCCGCGATGATGGCGTTGTACCCCGACCGGCTGGAGATCTCCAGCCCAGGCGGGCTCTACGGTGCCTTCGACCCCGGACGGCTGATGACCGAGCCGGTGACCGCCGCCCGCAACGCGCGCCTCGCCAAGCTCCTTCAAGATGTGGCTGCTCCTGAATCGGGGCGGACCATCTGCGAGAATGTCGGCACCGGTCTGCTGGCGGTGGCCGCTCACCTGCGGGCCGCGGGCTTGGCCCCGCCGGAGCTTGAGTACACCCTTTCGGACTTCAAGATGGTGTTTCGCAATCACACCGTTCTCAACCAACCAGCCCTCGCATGGCTCGCGACGCTCGGCGGGGCGGGACTCGACGACCGCCAGCGGTTGGGCCTCGCGCACGTCCGCCGACACGGCGAGATCGACAATCGCGGCTACAGGGTGCTCACCGGCTGCGACGCAGGCACCGCCACCCGAGAGCTGACCGACCTTGGACGCCGGGGTCTTCTCACCAGGACCGGCGGCAGAAGGTGGGCCGCCTGGCGCCTCGCCGAGAACTGCGAACCGGGACTGGCGAGCGAGCAGAGCGAGAGTCGAGACCCCGCCACGGGTCACACGAGCGCCCCTGCGCACACAGGCCAGTCGCTCGTGTTGGCCTCAGAGGCCGCCGTCGCCGAGAGACGCCCACAGAGTGACCCTGAGACGCCGCGCCCGGTGCGCCCGGACGGTCATCGGTCAGCCGCGGCCAGCAGACCTCTCACCCTGCGACAGCAGCAGGTGCTCGACCTGCTCTCCGACGGTCCCGCGACGAGCGGAGACGTGGCCGCAAGCCTCGGCGTGACCCGCGGCGCGGCGCTCAACTGGCTGAGGGCGCTCGAGGGGCACGGCCTGGCGCGAACGACACAACCCGGTCGCCGCAGCCCCAACCAGAGATGGACCAGGACGGAGCCCGCCCCGTAGCGGGGGCCTCCCACCCCGATGCTGCATAATCAATCACCCGAAAGCGGACACGATCCCAGAATCATCACAGAAAGCTGCGAACGGCGCGGCCGGTGCAGCGCGTTACTGGCTGGTTAGCCGCAGCACTTCATGTTGCTCGCTCGCTTCGATGCAGCCGAGCCGGCTGTACCCCTAGTCGACGGAGCCCTCGAACTCGTCGGGCGCGAGGGGCGTCTCAACGTCCTGGCGGACGAGGCGCATCAGATGGGTGGCCCGGCCCTCCCAGGTCGTGGCCGGCCCGGCCCGGTAGAAGGGCGACCGCAGGTGCTCCATGAGGACGGTCACCATGTCGGTGTCCTCCTGGTTGGCCAGCTCGAGCAGCCGGATGGCGTCGTTCTGCTCATCGATGTCGCGGGTCAGGCCGTACACCCGCGAGAACATCCTGGTGCGCTCGGGCGTTATCGGGTCGATGCGCACCATCCAGATGAAGGAGGGCTTGGGCAGCGGCACCAGGTTGGGGTAGATGTGGTCGGCGTAGCTTCCCCTGAGGTCGCGCTCGGGCAGATCGGAGCGCCCCCCGGTGATGTCGACGTGCTGCTTGCGGGGCTTGTAGCCGCTGGTGGTGCGGCCGGCCCAGTACGGCTCGGTGTCCATCGTCGCCGCCACGGGATTGTTGCGACGATGCACGAACCTGACGTGGTAGTCGTCGTTGGCGTTCTCGACCAGCAGCTTCCAGTTGAACCGGTACTCCTCGTCAAGCTCACGATGGAACCGGTGATAGCGCTCGAAGCCGTAGCGCTGGTAGCGCTCGTCGAGCGGGCCCACCCAGTCCTCGAACGAGGGCGCCTTGCGTGACAGGCACCCGAAGATGAACTTCCCCCACCCCACCGCCACCCTGATGGGCACCAGGCCGTAGTCCTGCATGGGGAAGTCGTCTCCGTACATGCGCTTCTTGTCGGGGATGCCGACCAGGGTCCCGTCGATGGAGTACGCCCAGTGGTGATACGGGCAGGTGAGGGTCCGTCCGCAGTTGCCGGCCGGCTCGAAGGCCAGGCCCGAGGCCCGATGCCGGCAGTTGTTCAAAAACCCCTTGAGAGACCCGTCCTGCTGGCGGATGACGACCACCCGCTGGTACCCGATCGTTCCGGTGATGAAATCCCCCGGCTCCTCGAGGTCCTCGGTGTCGCCCAGCCACACCCAGGAGCGCCCGAACACCCGCACCATCTCCAGGTCGAACAGCTCCTGGTCGTACACCTCCCAGGGCTGGACGAAATCGGTCGGCAGCGGAGACCGCACGAGCGTGTCCCCCTCGGCGACGCGGGACCGGATCCTGGTCAACACATCGGTCTGCGGGGTCATCGCTATCTCCTGTCGGTGTGGTTGGCGTCGGCGAACCTAGGTCGAGTTCGGCGGCCCGCCGTCGCGCGGACCGAACGCGACCGTCCGCGCCACGATGCCATTCGCCTGGAAGCTGGGGGGCAACTGCATGTCCTCGCGCACTATCCAGAGGCGGCACAGGTCGCGCCAGCGCTCGGGCTCGGGCCAGTCCTCGTACTCGGTGCGGGCGTGCAGGATCGCATAGTTGTTGAGGAACTGGATGTCGCCGGGCGAGAAGTGCATGTCCAGACGGAAATCAGGATGGTTGGCCAGCTCGTCGACGAGATCGAGCGCCGCGATCTGGTCGCGGGTGAGGGGCGGTATCTCCGAACTCTCCTGGCTGGCCCGCTCCAGGTACATGCGCCCGTACCCGAAGTAGAGGCGGTCGCCCAGCCGCTCGCAGATGGCCCGGCGCCTGATCCTCTTCTCCAGCAGGGTCACCCGCAACCACGGCTCGTGGAGCAGTTGCGCCAGGTCGGGGCGACGCCGCACCATTTCGTCGTGTATAGCCGTGGCACTGGCGATCGTGCTGACGCCGCCGCGCTTGGCCGGCTTGAGGCACAGCAGGCCGGCTATGTCGCCCGAGTCGGTGTGGTACTCCAGGCTCTCGGACGTCTCGTAGGCCCTCACCGTGGGGTCGCTGAACCGCCGGCCCCGATCCCTCACGTGCACCACCAGGTCGCCGGCCGCATTCTGCGGGATCGGTATCCCGAGGTGCAGACCGACACCCCACATCAGCAACTCGCCCTCCCGTACCGACAGTTCGTCGGTGGGCACGCCGCGGATCAGCGCGAACCCTCGGCCTTCGAGGAGTTCCTCGAGGACCGACCGCAACGTGGCTGCCACGGAACGAAGAGGGAAACTCTCCACGGTCAGGTCGGCGAATCCGATTGGATGGGAGGCGGACCGGTCGAGCCTCCTGGCGGTGTCGACCAGTTCGGCCACTTCGGTCTCGCTGAGTCGATACTCCCAGTCGGAGAGCTCCCGCTGCTCACGGGCCAGCCAGGCACGCGGCCCTCCGACGATGCTCGGATAGGTCACAGCAGGGTCGGGGCGCTGAACTCGTCGTCGTCGAGGGGAACCTCCGCGTCGGCGCGGATCTGCTTGATCATGTGCGCGGCCCGGCCCTCCCAAGCCGAGGGAGGACCGACCCGGTAGAACGGCGACCTCAGGTTCTGCATGAGGACCGTGACCATGTCGGTGTCCTCGCGGTTGGTCTCGTGCAGCGAGTCGAGATGTTGGTTTTGGACCTCGATCGACTCCTCGAGGCCGTAGATCCGAGAGAACAGCCGGGTGCGGTCGGGAGCGACCGGATCGGCCCGGACCATCATGACCGTGGTCGGCTGGGGCAGCGGGGTCAGGTTCGGATAGATGAAGTCGGCGTAGCCCCCCGTGAGCTCCTCCTCGTCCAGGTCGGTGCGGCCGCCGCTCACATCCTGGCGCCGGGGCTTGTAGCCGCTGCAGGTCCGCCCCGCGAACCGCACGATCGTGTCCAGCGACTTGAGCTGGTCGTTCAGCCGGGAATGGACGAAGCGGACGTGGTAGTCGTCGTTGGAGTTCTCTATGAAAGCCTTCCAGTTGATCGGGTAAACCTGGTCCAGGTCGCGGTGGTATCGCTTGAACCGCTCGAACCCGTACCTGTCGTAGCGCCCGAGCAGCGGTGCTACGAACTCGCGGAAGGGCTCGGTCCGCTGCGAGAGGCAGCCGAACACGAACTTGCCCCAGGCCGCCTCGACCCTGAGCTCGACCAGGCCGTACTCGCCGTCGGGGAACCCATCGGGATACATGCGCTTGCGGTCGGGTATGCCGATCAGGCGCCCGTCGATGGCGTAGGCCCAGTTGTGGTACGGGCAGGTCATGGTCTTGCCGCAGTTCCCGGCCGGCTCGAACAACAGCCCCGAGGCTCGGTGCCGGCAGTTATTGAGGAAGCCCCTGAGGCTCCCGTCGGCCTGCCTGATGACCATGACCGGCTGGTAGCCGATGCGACCGGTGATGAAGTCACCGGGCTCGGTCAGGTCCTCGGTGTCGCCCAGCCAGATCCAGGAGCGGGCGAAGACCCGGACCATCTCCCGATCGAACAGGTCCTGGTCCCACACCTCGTAGGGCTGCAGCATGGGCGACGGCAGCGTCGGATTGACCAGGCCGTCGGTTTCCTGGCGCAGAGCAACCATGGGGGCCCCCGTTCTCTCGACAGGATCGCCCACCACCAGGTGGGCACTCAGCCCACCCTAGCCACGCGGGTTGCCGGCTGCGTTAGCGGGCTTTTAGGGCCTCGGTCAGCTTGGGCAGCACCTTGTGCACGTCACCGACGATGCCGAGATCGGCCACCGCGAAGATCGGCGCCTCGGAGTCCTTGTTGATGGCGATGATGTTCTTGGAGCCCTTCATGCCCACCAGGTGCTGGGTGGCGCCCGAGATGCCGCAAGCGATGTAGACGGTGGGCTTGACCACCTTGCCGGTCTGGCCGACCTGGTAGCTGTAGGGCACCCAGCCCGCGTCGACGATGGCCCGGCTGGCCCCCGGCGCGGCGCCCAGCTCCTTGGCCAGCTGCTCGATCATGGAGTAGGCCTCCGCGGAGCCCAGCCCCCGCCCGCCGGAGACCACAATGGCGGCCTCGTCAAGCTTGGGACCCTCGGACTCCTCGGCGAAGCGGTCCAGCACCACCGCTCCCCCGGCCGCGCCCAGTTCGGGCACGGGAAGGTCTGCCACTTCCGCCGGCGGACCGCCCACCGCTGACGGCTCGAAGGATTTCGGGCGCACCAGCCAGATGTCGGGCCCGCCGCCGGTGAACCGGGAAGTCACGTTGAGCGTGCCGCCGAACACCGGCTCGGTTCCGATCAGGGCGTCGCCGTCGAGACGCAGGTCCACCACGTTCGACAGCACGCTGGCGTCGAGCTTCACCGAGAGCCGGGCGGCCACGTCGCGGCCGTCGTAAGTGGAGCCGAGCATGAAGGCGTCGGGAGCGGGCACGCCGCCTCCGGCGATGGCGGCCGCAACCGCCGAAGCGACCGACACGCCCTGCATGCGCCCGCCGAGGTCGCCGGTGGCGTGCACTCTGGCCGCGCCGTGGTCGCCGAGCTCGGCTGCGCAGGCCGCGCCGCCGCCGCCGAGGAACACCTCTACGGTGGTGGCCACCTCGCGGGCCTTGGCCAGCATCTCGAGAGTGATGGTGGCCACGCCGTCGGTGCCGGCCTCACCGAACACCCAGATCCTGTCTAGTGTCATTCTTGCGGTCTCCTAGAGCTTCCTGTCAAGTGTCATGGCTCGGGGCCTCCTATATGACCTTGAGCTCACCGAGGAACGCCACGATGCGCTCGTGGGCGTCGCCCTCGTCCACCACGACCTCGCCCGCGGCCCGCTTGGGAGCCTCGGCGATCTCGGTGATCTCCTGGCCGGCGCCGACCCAGCCCACCCGGTCAGGGGCGATCGCGAGGTCGCTGACCTTCAGGTGGTCCACCGGTTTGTTCTTGGCCTGCATGATCCCCCTGAACGACGGGTACCGGGGCTCGACCACCCCGGCGGTCACCGACACCACCGCGGGCAGCGGGCACTTCACCAGATCGGCGCCGGCCTCGGTCTGGCGGCGGACGGTGGCGGTGCCGCCGTCGATGGCGATCTCCTTGGCGAACGTCACCGACGGCAGGCCCAGCAGCTCTGCCACCTGCGCCGGCACAATGCCGGTGTAGCCGTCGCTGGACTCGGTGGCGGCCAGCACCAGGTCGGGCTCGACCCGGGCGATGGCCGCGGCGAGCACCCGGGCGGTGCCCAGGGCGTCGGAGCCGGCCAGCGCCTCGTCGCTGACGAGGGTGGCCGAGTCGGCGCCCATGGCCAGCGCGGTGCGCAGGCCGCTGACCTCTTCGTTGGGCACCATCGACACCAGGTGCACGGAGCCCTCGCCGGCGGTGTCCACCAGCTGCAGGGCCATCTCCACCCCGTAGGAGTCGGACTCGTCGAGGATGAGCTTCACGTCGCGCCGCAGCGTCTTGGTGTCGGGGTTCAGCGCGCCGGGATCGGCGGGATCGGGGATCTGCTTCACGCAGACGACTACCTTCATGGGCGCCAAGTGTGCCAGCGCCCGGCCAGAAACGAACCCCGAGCCAGCGACAAAGTCCGCCGGGGAGACGCGGATGGGTTGGGACCGCCTCGCGGTGCAGCGTGGTGTTTCCCGCTCTTGTTCGCTGCGCTCACGGGCCGCTCGGGCCACGGCCTCGCTCAGCGCCTCGCGACCTCCAACGAGTTGCCGCATATTCGCTCGGCCTCTCGCCGGGGCACTGCGGCCACAGAGCTGCGGCGCGGCCGGGTCGGCGAGCGGACAGACTGAGCCGATGCGGATCCTGCTGCTGGTGAACTCGGCCGCTTCGTCTGTCACCGGGCGGCGGCGGGTGGTGATCCACAAGGCTCTGTCCGCCGACCATGAGGTGACGCTGGCCGAGACCGCCCGGCGGGGCCACGCCACCCGGCTGGCCCGCTCGGCCGCCTCCGAGGGAACCGACGTGGTGGTGGTGCTGGGCGGCGACGGCACGCTCAACGAGGCCGCCAACGGCCTGGCCGGCACCGACACCGCCCTGGCCGCCCTGCCGGGAGGAAGCACCAACGTCTTCGCCCGCATCATCGGCCTGCCCGACGACCCGATCGAAGCCGCGGGCCAGCTCCTCGACGCCCTCGACCGCGGCGCGATCACCAGGATCGGGCTCGGGGCCGTCAACGGGCGATACTTCCTGTTCCATTGCGGCATCGGCTTCGACGCGGCCGTGGTGGAGCAGGTGGAGAGCCGCGGCACGTGGAAGCGCTGGGCCGGGCATCCCCTGTTCATCTACGCGGCCGTCACCACCTGGCTGGACCGGGCCAACCGGCGGCGTCCGCCCATGCTGGTGCTCGACGCCGACGGCGAGACTCTGGCCAAAGGTCTGTTCACGGTCGTGCTGAACGCCGATCCCTACACCTATCTGGGCGGTCGCAGCTTCGATCTCACGCCCGGACTCGCACTGGACGAGCCGCTGGCCGCGGTGACCCTGACCAGCCTGTCGCTGCACCGGCTGCTGCCGGTGGCCTTCAGGGCGCTGGGCTCCGGCGATGTGCGAGGCATGCCGGGCGTGAGAGTGCGCGAGGGCATGCGCGACCTGACCATTACTGCCGATCCGCCGGTCCCCTACCAGGCCGACGGCGACCACCTCGGCGCAGCCCCCCGGCTCAGGATCCGCTGGGCGCCCGAGGCCCTGAGCCTGGTCCTGCCCTGAGAGGCCGGGCGGGCCGCTCGGGTGCGCTCAGGCGGCGTCGATGACGGCTCGGGCCACGTCGGGGACGTCGGTGATCAGCCCGTCCACACCCATGGCCAGCAGCTCCGACATGCGCTCGGGATCATTGATGGTCCACACGTTCACGGCCAGCCCGGCGCCGTGGGCCCGGCGCACGAAGCCCGCGTCGCACATGGCGTCGAACGGGTGCACCCCTGCCATTTTGTGCGCGCTGGCCCGGGCCACCGCCTGGGCGGGCTGAACGATCCCGCAGACGAGCGCGGTGGGGATGGTCGGATCGACGGCGCGCACCGCGTCCACCGCGTTCACGTTGAACGACGACACCACGGCCCGCTCCGGGCCCAGGTAGGCGGCGATGAGACCGGCCACCGCGTCGGCGACGAGGTGCTCGCGGTCGTAGTCGGGGTCGTCGGGCAGGTTCTTGATCTCGATGTGCACGCCCATGCCCTCGCAGGCCTCCAGAGCCTCGGCCAGGCTGGGCACGTAGCCGGGCAGCTCGTCGGATTGCATCCTGCCGATCCGCCGGCCGTCGGCCAGATGGGCGTCGTGGTGGACCACGGCCACGCCGTCGGTGGTGCGGCGAACGTCGAGCTCCACCCAGTCGGCTCCTAGCACCAGGGCCAGCCGGAACGCCTCCACCGTGTTCTCGGGCGCCGCCTGGCTCGCTCCCCGATGCGCGATCACCGCTGCCACACCGCCCAGTCTCGCAGACATCGACCGGCAGCGCGGGCCGGTCCCAACCCTGGTGTGCAGGCCGCGACCTGGCCACACCCGCATTTGCGGGTATTCGCGCCCGACCCTGCATTCGCGCGTTCCGCCAGGACGGCTGCCACCGGATAGTTGAGCCCCCAGGAGTCCCGCCGCGGCTCCCGCGATCGACACCGGACGGGCGTCGGCGCGGCGACTCCCCGTCGTCCACGGAGAAGACGTCCCATATGAGCCCGTCAACCATGAATCATCGAGCGGGCGCTCGGCGGAATGCCTACATGACCGACGAACTGCAGGCCATCTACGATCAGACCGTCGAATTCGTCGCCCGAGAGGTCCGACCGGCCGGCGATGCTTGGGAACGCGAGGGCAGGGTCCCGCGGGAAGTCCTCACCAAGATGGGGGGCCTCGGCATGCTCAGCCTGCGCGTGCCCGTCGAACTCGGGGGTCTGGGCATGGGAATGCTCGCCTCAGCGGCGTTCTCCGAGGCCTTGGGCGCGTCGACATTCGCCGGCTTCGACGTGACCGTCCTGGTGCACACCGACATGGCCGGTCCTCACTTCGTCAACTCCGGCAACGACGACCAGCACACCCGGTACCTCCCCGGCGTACTCAGCGGGGAACTCATACTCTCCATCGGCGTCACCGAGGCCGACGCCGGCTCCGACGTCGCGGGCATTCGCACGTCAGCAACCAGGGACGGCGACGGCTGGCGCATCAGTGGATCCAAGATGTTCATCACCAACGCCGTCTATGGCGACATGACGATCATTGCCGCCCGCACCGACCCCCGCCACAAGTACGGGATCTCCATGTTCCTTGTGCCGGCCGGCACCGAGGGATTCGCCGTGTCCAGGAAGCTGGACAAGATCGGCTGGCTCTGCTCCGACACCGCCGAGCTGGTTCTCGACGACGCATGGGTCAGCGATGCCCAGCTGTTGGGCACGCCGCATCGCGGCTTCTACGAGACCATGAAGAACTTCCAGAATGAGCGGATGGTGCTCGTCGGTATGGGCGTAGGCGCGGCGCAAGCAGCCATCGACATGACCAACGCCTACACCCGGCAGCGGAGGGCGTTCAGCGGTCATCTCAGTGATTTGGGCGCCATACGCCAACGCATGGCGATGAACCAGGCCAAGATCGACGCGGTACGAGCATCGATGTACCACGCCGCTTGGATCGGCGACACCGGCGGTGACAACGTCAAAGAAATGTCGGGTGTCAAGGCCCTCGGCTGCGAGGTCGTGAACCAGGTGATGTACGACTGCGTGCAGTTCCACGGGGGCATGGGCTGCATGCGCGAGTCAGCAATCGAGCGCATGTCTCGCGACGCACGCATCCTGTCGATCGGGGGCGGGGCTACCGAAGTCATGCTCGAAGAAGTCGCTAAACGCACCATGGCGGGCGGGCGCTATTAGGCACGATCGGACCTCCCCCGAATCCCGGTCCTCGGGGAGCGCACACGGCTGATCGAACCACTGGCAGCTGCCGTCTGAGCGACGATGACCCGGGCTTGCGGGACGACGGGCGGCCCGCCGGCCGTTCCGGCGCCGAAGGTCCCGATACCTGCAATTGCAGGTCACAGACGCCCGAAGGCTCACCTACTCTCCTCATGAGTGGGCCCTTTCGCGGGTCGCCCAAGGACATGACAAGGGGGCGCAGTGACGATTCCCGTACCGGACCTGGATGAGCTGAAGGCAATCTCGGAGCGCTGGGGGCTCAGGCTGGGGGACGACCAGCTTGCGGTCTTTCAGACCCTGATCGGAGGCGCACTCGGCTCTTATCACCACGTGGACGCGATGTACGACGCATCCAAGCCCGCGCCGCCCGAGCGTCACAGCTACCGGCCCGGCGACGCCGACAACGAACTCGGCGCCTGGTACTACCGCTGCGACGTTCAGGAGGCGGACTCGGGTCCGTTGGCCGGCAAGACGTTCGCCGTCAAGGACAACACCGCCGTCGCCGGAGTTCCCATGATGAACGGGTCCCGCATCCTCGAGGGCTACCTGCCCCTGCGCGACGCCACCGTGGTCATCCGCATCCTCGAAGCCGGCGGCAGGATCCTGGGCAAGTCGGCGTGCGAGGACCTGTGCTTCTCCGGCGCAAGCCACACCTGCGCCACCGGCCCTATCCGCAACCCGTGGGACACGACCCGCACCGCGGGCGGCTCCTCTGGCGGCAGCGGTGCCCTGGTGGCGGCCGGCGAGGTGGACATGGCCGTGGCCGGCGACCAAGGCGGGTCGATCCGCATGCCCTCCGCCTGGTGCGGCAACGCCGGCCTGAAGCCGACCTTCGGACTGGTGCCCTACACCGGCGCCTACCCGATCGAGTGGACCATCGACCACCTCGGCCCCGTGGCCCGGAACATGACCGACCTGGCCACGTTCCTGACCGTGATCGCCGGTCCCGACGGCAACGACCCGCGCCAGTCGCACGCTCCCTCCGGGATTGACTACGGCGCGGGGATCGACGACGGCATCGAGGGCCTCAAGGTCGGCGTGGTGGCGGAAGGGTTCGGATTCGAGGGCTTGAGCGACCCGGACTCCGACTCCCTGGTCGAGACGGCCGCCAACCGGCTGGCCGACGCCGGGGCCATAGTGGAGACGATCTCGATTCCCGAGCACCGCGACGCCATCCACGTGTGGAACGTGATCGCCACCGACGGCGCCATGTGGCAGATGATCAGGGGCAACGGGTACGGCATGAACTACCGGGGCCTGTTCGACCCCGAGCTGATGGAGCACTCGCTGAGAGGATGGAAGAGCAACGCCCACGCGACGGCGCCAACGCTGAAGTTCGTCATGCTGTGCGCCGAGCACACCATCGGGCGCACCGGGGGCGCTGCCTACGCCCGAGCCTCCAATGTGCGGCCGGAGATCAACGCGGCCGTGGACGCGGCCCTGGCCCGCCACGATGTGCTCTGCTACCCGACGCTGCCCTTCCCGGCCAAGGAGATCCCGTCCTCGGACGCCACCGTCGACGAGTACGTGGCCCGCGCTCTGGAAATGATCCCCAACACCGCGGTTTCAAACGTGACCGGGAACCCGGACCTGACGATCCCCGTGGCCGGCGGCGAGGGCATGCCCGTGGGAATGAGCATCGTCGGAAGGCAGTGGGACGAGCCCACCGTTCTGCGGGTGGGCCGGGCCTATGAGAGGCTCGTCGGAGGATTCGCCCTGTCCTCCATGGCCAAGACCCGGATCGAGTGCTAGGCCCTGCGCCGGGACCGTCGCACGGATCCGTGCTTGACTAGCGGCTGGGCCGTCGATCTCGGAAGGTGGTCGGGCCATGGCTGACCTAGGAATGGGTCGCCGCTTCCAAGGTGCCATCGGACTCGTCGGCACCGAGGACTTGGAGCGGCTCGCAGACCTGAGCCAAACCCTGGTCGGGTTCCTGGACCCCGCAGCTCTGGCGCAACGCACCGCGCTGGACCTGTACCGCATACTGGGACTGCCTCTGGTGTCAGTGGCCGTGCGAGAGGGCTCCTCACACTTCGCCATGAGAGGCGTGCACGGGGCGCGAACCGAGCGATTCCGCCAAGTCCAGGTGTCCACCGGCAAGGGATTGGGTGGCCGCGTGATGGTGGAGCGCCGGCCGGTGGAGGTCCAGAGCTACCTGGATGACCCGCGCATAACCAACCACTTCATCGACGTGGTCAGCGCCGAGGGTCTCGGCGGAATGGTGGCAGTGCCCGTCGAGCATGAGAACGAGCTGGTGGGACTCCTGTACGGCGGGTTGCGCTCCATCGGCTCGATAGGCGACAGGGCCAAGCTCGTCCTTGAGAGGGCTGCCAAGGATCTGGCGCCGATGATGGCTGCATCGATCCATGCCTCGGCCACCATCCGGCACCGAGTCGACGCCGAGCGACAGCGCATCGCGAACGATCTGCACGACGACGTGGGACAGCTGCTGTTCTCCATCAGTTGCGCGGCGCAGCGACTGCGTGACGGCGGGGACCAGAACCTCGTGGCAGTCGCGGAGCGCATCGAACACCAAGCGAAAGAGGCCGCGCAGCGAATGCGTCAGGCGTTCAAGGTTCTGGGGCCCGCCTCCTCCGACGAGGCCGCGGCGACAGCGCTGCAGCGGGAGATCGACGACCTGACGGCCCGCTCGGGCGTAGCAGCTCACTTCGTGGTGCGCGGCGTTGCCCGTTCACTGCCGCCGAGCGCGGAGGCGGCGCTGCTGGGAGCGGCGCGCCAGGCGCTGTTCAACATCGAGCGGCACGCGGGCGCTTCGCTGGTGGTGGCGACGCTGCACTTCGGCGTGTCGGAGGTGTCGCTGGTGATGCAGGACGACGGCTGCGGACTGCCAGATGACTTCGAACTGGCCGTGGTGCCTCGCGGCGACCGGCACTGGGGCCTGGCGTCCATTCTGCGCCAAGCCCAGCGTCAAGGCGGCGATCTCGAAGTGAGGCCCGGTGAGGACGGGGGAACCACAGTCCGTATCACGCTGCCCGTCAACGGAGCCGGATGAGCACCGGAGCCGCCGGTCCGCGCGACGCCATGAGCAGACCCGCCGACGAGCAGGGCCGCTGCGCGGTGGCATCCGTTCTGGTGATCGACGACCACCCGGTTGTGATCGACGGCGTCCGCCAACTGCTGGAGCGCGAACCGGACTTCAAGCTCGTAGGTGATGCCACCACCGGCGAGGAGGGGGTCGCTTTGGCCGGGCGCCTCGCACCCGACGTGGTGGTGCTCGACCTCAAGCTCGGCGACAACTTCGCGCCGCATCTGTGCCGGTCGCTGCAGGACGTATCTGGGAACTCTCGGGTGGTGATCCACACCGCGTTCGACGACCGCGAGCCTCTACGCGCCTGCCTGAACGCGGGTGCGGTGGGCATCGTGCTCAAAGACGCCAGCAACCTGGTCGAGGCACTCAGAAGGGTGACAGCCGGCGAACTATATGTGGACCCCTCCCTGGTGGAGGATCCAAGGGTTCGCGCCCTGCGCCTGGGCGAGGACGGCGGCCTCTATGAGTCGCTGACACAGCGGGAATACGAGGTGCTGTGTGTGATGGCGCTGGGCCGTACCAGCAGGGAAATCGCAGCGGAGCTCTTCTTGGCCGAGAACACCGTGCGCAGTTACACCCAGTCGCTGCTGACCAAGCTGCACGCCCGCAACCGGATCGAGGCCTTGGCGAGAGCGCGCGGCCTGAGGCTGCTGTAGCCCATCGGGCCGGCCGGCCCATCCCCGCTGACCCTTGGCATGAGGATGCCTGCCTCCCGCGGCCCGCACCCCGTCGTCCATCATGATGGCCCATCCCCGCTGACCCTTGGCATGAGGATGCCTGCCTCCCGCGGCCCGCACCCCGTCGTCCATCATGATGGCCCATCCCCGCTGACCCTTGGCATGAGGATGCCTGCGCCAAGACCTGCATTCGCGCGCATTTCGGGGCTGACCCTACATTCGCGTGTGTCGGCCGGTGCCGGCCACCACTAACCCGGAGCAAGTGCGGCTCCGCGGACCCTCAAGGCGCTGCGGAGCCGCTGCCCGCGGCGTCGAGAGCCGGCGCCGGAGGGTCCAACGAAGGGGGAGACACCCATGAGTCCACCGAGGACTTCCATTCATCGCCGAGTTCGTCCGAGGTGGGCCGGACTCGCCGCGGCCACTCTGGCGCTTGCGCTTCTCGCCGCGGGCTGCGGCCGCGACGACGCCGACGAACCGGCGCCCGCCGCGGCCCCGGAGCAGGAGAGCACTCCGTCGGAGCCCGACAGCACGCCCGGCGACGAGCCCGACGACGCACCGGCAACCACCGCCTCTGACACCAGCGACGAGCCCGACGAGACCGGAGAGGCATCTGAACCCAGCCAGACCGCGCCCGAGGCCACCGAGCCGATCCGTGTCGGCAGCCTCCTCGACGAGACTGGTCCGCTCAACATCTACGGCACCCCGATGGCCGACGCCACCCGACTAGCCATAGCCGACATCAACGCCACGGGAGGCGTGCTCGGACGGCAGCTGGAGCTGGTCGCGCTCGACTCGAAGTCGGACCAGAACGAGTACATCGCCGGCGCGGACCGGCTCGTGGCCGAGGATCTCGTTGTGGTCCACGCCGGGATCACCAGCGCTTCACGCGAGGCGATCCGACCCGCGTTCGGTGAGGCAGAGCTGCTGTACTTCTACAACGTCCTCTATGAGGGTGGCGTGTGCGACCGCAACACGTTCGTCACCGGGGTGGTGCCCACCCAGCAGCTCCAGGTGCTGATCCCGTGGGCGATCGAGAACTACGGGCCGCGGCTCTACGTGCTGGCCGCCGACTACAACTACGGGCAGATCTCTGCGGACTGGGTGCGCCACTACGCTGCCGAGTCCGGCGGTGAGGTTGTCGGCGAAGACTTCTTCCCGCTGGATGTGGCCGAGTTCGGCACGACCATCTCCGAGGTCCAGAGCGCCGATCCCGACGTGGTGGTGTCGATCCTGGTCGGGGGCGCCCACATGTCCTTCTACAGCCAATACGCGGCCACCGGCGCCGACATCGCGGTGGTGTCGACATCGTTCGGGCTGGGAAGCGAGCAGGTGGCCCTCGATGCAGCCTCCTCAGAGGGCATCATCGTGGCCTACCCGTACTTCCAGGAGCTCGACACCCCGGCGAACGCGGAGTTCGCGGCGGCCTGGCACGACGCCTTCGGCGACGACTACCCATACATCACCGACCTGGCCGTGTACGTGTGGGAGGGCTGGCACCTGTGGGCCGACGCGGTGAACGCGGCCGGCACCCTCGACCGCGAAGCGGTGATCGCCGAGCTCGAGGGCGGCGGCGTCAGCTTCGACAGCCCCAAGGGCAGGGTCACCCTGGACGGACCGTCGCATCATCTGGTGCAGCCGGTGAGTCTGGCCCGGGCCAACGACAGCAACGGTTTCGACGTGATCGAGACGTTCGAGAACATCCCGCCGGCGTTCGAGCAGCAGACCTGCGACCTGATCGCCAACCCCGACACCAACGAGCAGTTCACTCCCTAGCTGCGACAAGCTCCAGCCGTCATCGCGAAGATGACTCGGTGACGGCCCAACCTCCCGGGCAGCCGCCCCTCGCGGCTACCGGCGCATGGGGCGGCGGGAGGGCGTCGACACGACGGCGCCCTCCCGCCGCCATAACCTGATCCGCTGCCTGTCCAGGCCAGCAAGGAAAGCCCATTGGCTCCCGACCGACTCTTCAACCTCGGCTTCGACCTAGCCACCACGATCTCGATCCTGGCTCTGGTGTCTTTGGGCCTCGCGGTCATCTTCGGGATGCGCGGCGTGATCAACCTCGCGCACGGGGAGTTCATCATGCTGGGCGCGTTCGCGACTCTCACCGGGGTGCGCAGCGGGCTCAACATCTGGTTGGCGATGGCGCTCGCTGCGGCGGTGGTGGGGCTGTTCGGGATCCTCGTGGAACGGCTGCTCATCCGACATCTGTACGGAAGGCTCGCCGACACCATGCTGGCCACTTGGGGGCTGTCGCTGATCATGGTCCAAGCGGTGGAGAACCGATACGGGTCGGTCACCGAGGGCATCTCGGTACCCGTCGGGAACTTCACGGTCGGCGAGTTCTCGATGTCGAAGTACAACTTCGTGCTGATATCCGCGGCCGCCGTCGGGGTGCCGGCGACCTACACCATCATGCGCCGCACCCGGTACGGGCTGTTGGCGAGAGCAACGACCCAGTCGACGACGATGGCCGAGGGTCTCGGGGTGAATGCCTCCGGCGTGAATACGTGGACGTTCGGGCTCGGGTCAACCCTTGCCGGCACGGCCGGTGCGCTTCTCGCGCCCGTCGTAGGGGTGATCCCCACCATGGGCCAAACCTTTGTGGCCCGCGCCTTCATGACTGTCGTCGTGGGCGGTCCGTCGTTTGTGGCTGGAACTGTGTCGGCGAGCGGGCTGCTGGGCTTCATCGAGAACGTGAGCACCAACTGGTTCACGCCCGTCATCGGCCAAGCGATGCTGCTCATTGCAGCGATTGTGATTCTGCGGTTCATGCCGCAGGGGCTCACAGGTAGCCGGCTCCGGCGATGAGACCAGCGACGACCACCGAACGTCGGGACGACCGGGAGAACCGGCGAAGCACTGCGGCTGTGAGTCCGATCAGCGTTCCGGCGGGCAGGGGGTCCCGGGCATGAAGGATCTGCTGTCCGGGGTCGCCGGCCCGGGAGCAGAACCAGCGGCAGGCAGCGTGAACCGCGACCTGGGCAGCGCTCTGCTGGCGTTCGGGATCGCCGCGGTCCTAGGCAACCGGGCGGAAGAGTTCACCGCCTTTGAATGGTCGCTTTGGGCCGTGCAGGCCATCCTCGCTCTGTCGCTGACATTGGTGTGGGGCTACGGAGGGATCTTCAGCTTGGGCCAGGCCGCCATATACGGCATCGGCGGCTACACCTACGGCTTCTGGGCCATCAACCTGGCCGACAACACCGGCGAGTCGGTGACAGCGGTGCTGGCTGCGGTGGTTGTCGGCGCGGTGTTCGCGGCGCTGCTGGGCTACTTCATGTTCTACGGAAACGTCACCGACGTGTACGTGGCCATCATCACGCTGGCCACAAGCCTGGTGCTTTTCGCCTTCGTGAACTCGACTTCGGGCCGCGTCTACCGCATCGGCGACGCTCCATTCGGCGGCTACAACGGCATGCCCCGCATACCCCGACTCACCTGGCGCCTCCCCGGAGGCGAGAGCCACGAGCTGACCAGAACCCAGTTCTTCTTGTTCTGCGTGGCCGCGGGCCTGCTGATCGCGGTGGCCATACGAATGCTGTCGCGCCGCCCCTTCGGGCGGATCGCAGTGGCATTGCAGCACAACGAGGTGCGCACCGGACTGCTGGGCTATGACGTGCGATGGCACAAGCTGGCAGTGTTCACAATCGGCGGTGCGATAGCCGCGTTCGCGGGCGCCCTCTTCGCGGCGTGGGGGCGGTTCATGAGCCCGCCGGTCTTCTCGCTCACCCCCGCCGCTCTAGCCGTGATCTGGGTGCTGGTCGGAGGCCGCAGCAGCGTCTCGGGGGCGTTCGCGGGCGTACTGGTCGTCAAGGGTTTCTCCTCATGGTTCGGGGGCGCCAGCGGCGACAACGAGCCGATCGTGCTCGGAGTGATCCTCGTCTTGATCGTGCTGGCGCTGCCCGGAGGGATTGTCGCCAACATCTGGAGGCTGAAGCTCTGGGGGCTGAGCCGTCTGTCACCACCGAGGGGTTCCGGAGCAGACACTGAAGCAGCCATTGATCAGAGAGCAGAGCGGTACGCAGCCGTTGATCAGAGAGCAGAGCGGTACGCAGCCGCCGCTCCCCTCGAGGATGTACAGCGGCCTGCTCGGTTGATTGCGACTGCGGCGGTGACGAAGCGATACGGCGGGCTGGCCGCTGTAGACGCAGTGACTTTGGAGTTCCCGCGCGGCGTCTCGTGCTTGATCGGCCCCAACGGCGCGGGCAAGAGCACGCTGCTCGACCTGCTGTCAGGCCGTCAGCGACCCACCGCCGGAGCTGTGATGATCGACGGCAGGGACGTGACCAAGCGTGAGCCGTTCCTTCGAGCCCGTGAGGGCATTGGCACCAAGCTGCAAGTCGCGTCGATCTTCGAGTCTCTGACGGTTGGGGAGAACCTGTGGCTCGCTTGTTACGCCATGCCGCGCGACATCGAGGAGGCCGATCGGCGCGCCGCCGGCCTGCTGGAGTGGCTAGATCTGCGAGACGAGGCTGAGCGCGCCGCCGGGACGTTGTCGCACGGCAAGAAGCAATGGCTCGAGATCGGCATGGTCGTGTCCACCGATCCCTCTGTAGTGCTGCTCGACGAGCCCGCCGCGGGCATGACCCGGGAGGAGACGGCGCGCACCGCCAGCCTCGTCAGAGCGCTCGGCGAGAGGGCGTCAGTCATCGTCGTGGAGCACGACATGGACTTTGTGCGCCGGTTGGATGCGCCGATCACGGTCTTGCACATGGGCTCGCTGTTCACGCAGGGCACCTTCGAGGAGCTCTCCGGCGACGACCGCGTGATCGACATCTATCTGGGCGCGCACCACGCCAACGGCGACCCCACCGGTGACCGCAGGTCTGCACCCGGCGCGCCCGTCGACGCCCGCGGCGCCGAGACGGACAGTGCCGTCACCGACGGAGGAACGGCTGATGCTGACGCTTAGCGGTCTACAGGCCGGCTACGGGCCCACACCGGTGCTGCACGGCGTCGACCTCAAGCTGGCACCTGCGGAGTGCGCCGCGGTGCTGGGCCGCAATGGGGTCGGAAAGACGACCCTGATGCGCGCCATTACCGGAGCCATCCCCAACACTGGTGGCTCGATCCAGTTCGACGGCATTGACCTCGGTCCGCTCAAAGCACACGAACGGGCCCGGCTGGGGATTTCCCACGTGCCGCAAGGCCGCGACATCTTCCCCAAGCTCACAGTGCTGGAGAATCTCCGGGTCGGAACGGCGGCCCGCCGAGACCGCAGGGGCGACGCCGTCGACAGGATCCTCGAGGAGTTCCCGATGTTGGCGCAACGCAGGCGCGCCCGGGGTGGAAGCCTCTCGGGGGGCCAACAGCAGCTCTTGGCGCTGGCCAGAGCGCTGGTCACCGCTCCCCGCCTGCTCCTGTTGGACGAGCCGTCAGAAGGCATGCAACCCTCGGTCCTTGACGAGATCGCCGACGTGATCGGCAGGATCAACGCCGAGAGGGGCATCGCAGTGCTGGCAGTGGAGCAGAACCTTGACTTCGCGGCCCGAATCGCGCGGCGCGCCCTCATTCTGGAGAAGGGCGAGATCATCGCCGAAGTGGCGACCGCAGAACTGCGCCGGGACCGCGCCCTCCAGAGGAAGTACTTGGCGCTTTAGGCCGACCAGACCCCGCCGGCACCACGCGCACCGGCAATCACCACTCCCCTCGCAGACCCTCGAAACACGAAGAGACCCACAATGGAGGAGCCCACCATGAAGCCATCATCGGACTTGGGGCCGACCGCAGTGCCGCTGCTGGAGGAGACCATCCCGCAGAATCTGGCCCGCACTGTTGCCGCGCATGGAGGGCGTGATGCGCTGGTGTCCGTTGAGCAGGGCCTGCGCTACACCTACGCCGAGTTCGTCTTTGAGGTCGACCGGGTGGCGCGGGGGCTGATGGCCATCGGCGTGGCTGCGGGTGATCGGGTGGGGATCTGGAGCCCGAATTTCGCCGAGTGGGTGCTGGTTCAGTACGCCACGGCGCGCATCGGCGCGATCTTGGTGACGATCAACCCGGCGTATCGGTCATCTGAGTTGGAGTACGTGCTCAACCAGTCGGGGACTTCCGTGCTCGTGGCGGTGGAGTCCTTCCTGGCCGGCGACTACCGCTCAATGATCGACGAGGTCTGGGACCGGGTGCCGGCTGAGCGGGCGGTCTACATACACACCGCCGACTGGGACGGGCTGTTGGAGGCGGCCGAGACAGTCTCGGTCGAGCAGTTGGAGAAGCGCGCCGCGCAACTCCAGCCCGATGACGCCATCAACATCCAGTACACCAGCGGCACCACGGGCTTCCCCAAGGGCGCCACGCTGAGCCATCGCAACATTCTGAACAACGGCTTGTTCATCGGCGAGGCCTGCAAGTACACCGAGCTGGACCGGGTGTGCATCCCGGTGCCGTTCTATCACTGCTTCGGGATGGTGCTGGGCAACTTGGCCTGCACCACCCACGGCTCCGCGATGGTGATCCCCGCGGCGGGATTCAACCCCGCCGCCACGCTGAGGGCGGCCGCTCAGGAGCGCTGCACGAGCCTGTACGGGGTGCCGACGATGTTCATCGCCGAGCTGGGCGACCCCGACCTGGCTGACTATGACCTGTCGTCGCTGCGCACCGGGATCATGGCCGGCTCGCCGTGCCCCATCGAGGTGATGCGCCAAGTGGTGGACCGGATGAACATGCGCGAGGTGACCATCGCCTACGGCATGACCGAGACCTCCCCGGTGTCGACCCAGACCTCCGCTGATGACCCTCTCGAGAAGCGGGTGACGACGGTGGGGCGGGTCCATCCCCATGTGGAGATCCGCATCGCCGACCCCGACACCGGCGAGACCATGCCCCGCGGCACCGGCGGCGAATTCTTGACCCGGGGCTACTCGGTGATGCTGGGCTACTGGAACGACCCCGACCGCACCGCAGAGGCCATCGACTCCGACGGCTGGATGCACACCGGGGATTTGGCGGTGATGGACGACGAGGGATATGTGAACATCGTCGGACGCATCAAGGACATGATCATCCGCGGCGGCGAGAACGTGTACCCCCGCGAGGTCGAGGAGTTCCTCTACACCCACCCCGACATCGTCGACGTGCAGGTCATCGGCGTGCCCGACGTGCGCTACGGCGAACAGGTCATGGCCTGGGTCCAGCTGAGAGACGGCGCCGACACCACCGAAGAGGACATCCAGGAGTTCTGTCGCGGCAGCATCGCCCGCTTCAAGGTCCCCCGCTACATCAAGTTCACCGATTCCTTCCCGATGACGATCACCGGCAAGATCCAGAAGTTCAAGATGCGCGACCAGTCAATCGAAGAACTCGGCCTCGGCCAGGCCGCCCATGTGCGAAGCGCCTAGGAGGCGAGGAGCCTATCGAGGGCGGCCAGATGATCGAGGATCAAGGTCTCGTAAGTAAACCAACCGGGGGATCACCTTACTTGCCTCCCGAATAGGCGACGCGGACTTTCCTGCGACGAGGCGGCCGTCAGCATGGGTTGCGACGGGGTGACAGGGGTACGACAACACATCGATGACCGACCTGAGGTGCGCACAAGTAAAGCAAGAGACGGATAACTTTACTTAATCGCGATAGCAGGAAAGCAGGCTTTCCTACGTAAGGAGGCTCGTGAGCATGCAGCCGGAGTCCTTCAGGTCGACGGAGCGTGGAGCAGTCCGGCGTGCCCTAGATGGGTACTGGGCGTTCCATCCTGAGCCTCTGCCGCGGCAGCTCAACTTGGACACCGAAGCGGTGGGGCTGCTTGACGAGGCGACTGCAGCGGTGAACCGGCTCGGCGGAGTGGGGTTGCTCCTCCCCAATCCACACCTGCTGATCGGACCGCACCTGAGGCTTGAGGCAGTGCTCAGCTCCCGTATCGAGGGGACCCAGACCGACATCCCAGCGCTGCTGCGTCTGGAAGCGGGCCAGGCCGCTCCGCCCGAACAGGCCGCGGATACTCGTGAGGTCGCCAACTACGTCGTTGCTCTCGAACACGGTTTGAGACGGGTGCGCGGCGGCTTCCCGATCTCGGTGCGGCTGATGCGGGAGATGCATGGTCGACTGCTGCGGGACGTCCGAGGCCGGCACCGAACGCCCGGAGAGTTGCGCAAGAGCCCGGTGTGGATCGGTGGCGACACGTTGGACAGCGCGGTCTTTGTCCCGCCGCCGCCCGAGACAATGCGCGACGCGCTGCGGGACCTTGAGATCTTCATTCATGAGAAGCCAATGCCCTTGCTGGTGCAGCTCGCCCTGGTGCACTACCAATTCGAAGTGATCCATCCGTTCCTGGACGGCAACGGCCGGCTCGGCCGCATCCTCATCCCTCTCCTCCTGGCGGAGCGTGGAGTCCTGCCGGAGCCGCTCCTGTACCTGTCGGCGTACTTCGAGCAGAACCGCAGCGACTACTACGACCTGCTGCTGCGCACCAGCCAGCGCGGCAATCTCATGCCGTGGCTCAAATTCTTCCTGAGGGGAGTGCGCCGCCAGTCCCACGATGCCGAGCGGCGCACCCATCGGCTGGTGACGCTGCAGGCCGACCTGCGCAACCAGCTCCTCTCGGAGGGCAGGCCCAACTCGGTGCTGCGCCTCGCGGAGCATCTCTTCTCCCGGCCCATCGTCACCGCGCGGATGGCGGCACAACTCATCGACGTCACGGCGCCGACCGCCAACGCCGCCATACGAGCCCTGGTCGAGCGGGGCGACCTCGAGGAGATAAGCGGCAGAGAGCGTTACCGGCTCTACCATGCGCCCAAGATCTTCGAGGCCACATACGGAGCGGTCGAGCCGGACGAGCAGGCGACCAAGGGCTCCAGCAATGCCTGAGGCCAATGACGGGTTAGCCGGCGGGCGTCGTGGCGGGGCGGCGGGGTACCGACACCTCGATCACGGTGCCGCGAGGCGGCGCGGGCGACGCGGCCTTCATGGTGATCGAGCCGCCGAGGTCGTGCACCACGAAGGTGCGCACGATGGTGAGCCCGAGCCCGGCGTCGCGGTCCAGCGAGAAGCCGTCAGGGACGCCGGGGCCGTCGTCGGTCACGCGCATGATCAGCGTCTTGGGGGTGCCGGCGAAGCGCACCTCGACCAGCCTGCCCGAGCCGACTGGAGACCCGGCGTGCTGGAAGGCGTTCTGCACCAACTCCACCAGCACCACCGCCAGCGGCATTGCCGTCTCCCCGTCGATCTCGCCGACCGTCCCCTCGACCCGGATCTTGAGCGGACGCTCCACCGGGGCCAGCCCCTCCTCCACCAGGTGCACCAGCGGACCCACGATGTCGTCGAAGTCCAGGTCCGAGGTGGTGTCGAGCGCCAGATGCTCGTGCACCATGGCGATCGACGAGACGCGCCGCACCGAGCTCTCCACTGCGGCCTTGGCCTCTGCGCTGCCGAGGCGGCGGACCTGGAGCTGCAGCAGCGAGCTGACCGTCTGCAGGTTGTTCTTGACCCGGTGGTGGATCTCGCGGATGGTGGCGTCCTTCGACAGCAGCAGGCGGTCGTGGTGGCGGAGCTCCGACACGTCGCGCAGCAGTGCTACTGCTCCGGTCATCCGGTCCTCGGCCACCAGCGGATAGGCCCGCAGCACCACCACGATCCCCGATCCGGCCGTGAACTCGGCCACCGTGGAGCGCCGTCGCCAGAACGAGCGCCGGATGACGGTGTCGTCGAGTCCGAGATCCCCCAGGCGGCAGCCCGGTACCGGGCGCGTCACGCCCAGCCGGTGCAAAGCGCTGCGGGCATTGGGCGAGGCGTAGCTGATGCGACCCTCGCGGTCGAGCACCATCACGCCATCGCCGACCCGGGGCTCGCGGAACTCGCCCACCCGCTCAACCCGGTCGTATGGGAAGGCGCCGTCCGCGATCATCGGCGCGAAGCGGGCATATAGACCTCGGTAGACGGTCTCCAGCGGGTTCTCGTGGCGGATCGGAGCGGGCGTCGCCTCACGGGACAGCACCGCCACTGGCACGCCTCCGCAGCGCACCGGCACGTAGTCCACCACCCGCCGACGGTCGCGCAGTGGCAGGCTGCCCTCCTCCTCCACGACAGGGTCGTCTCCGACCCCGGAGTGGACGCCCAGTTCGGCGATCTCGCCCTCGCCCGGCTCGCCCGTCGCCATTGCGGTGCGCAGCCACCCGCAATCCGCTCGCCGCACCACGGTGCCGACCGGATCGACGGCATGGACTGTGGGTCCCGTAGACGCCCGCGCGTGGGCCAGCACAACGAAGCCCTCACCCTCGCCATCACCGGTCGCGGGCTCCGGCCACACCGCCGGATTCGCAACGGCGGTGGAATCGTCGACGGTGCCCTCGCCGGGGCTTGGACCCTCGCTTGATGCCTGCTCCGGGGCGGCCGCGACGGCAGCCGGATAGAACCCGTCGGTGCAGGGCGCGTAGAGCAGCAGGTCACCGAACGAGAAATCGGCAAGCGGCGCCCACGAGGCGACGAGCCGGTGCAGGTGGTCGATGGAGCGCTCGTCGAGCGCGGTCCCGGCCCGGGCCAGCTCCGCGAGACCGACCACTGCCGCCGCTGGGCCTCTCAGCCGAACCCGATGGGGTGGGAGCCGGGCGGACCCATCTCCACATGGGTGACTCGCGACCCCGCTACCGCAATCTCCCGGCCCTTGTCGTCGGTGAGCCAGAGCACCGCAACCTCGCCTCTCAGAGCGGCCTCCACCGACGCCTTGATGTTCTCGCGGTCGGCGTCGTCGGGCAGGGTCACCGCGATGGGCTGGGGGTTGTCGGCGACACTGATGCGAAGCTCCACGCTCTTCTCCTTGACTGCTCGGTCCTTGGCAGGGCCGTCGGTTGTTGGTCCTTGGCTCTCAGACGATTTTCAGTTCGGGATGGGTTCGCTTGGTGGGGCCGTGGGCCTCGATCCACGATGCCATCGCCGCGAACACCCTCGACACGTCGGAGCCGGGGTCCACTGCCATTATCGGCCGGCCGTGGTCGCTGCCCTCGCGAAGCGGGATCGTCATGGGAACCTGGCCGATGAGCTCGACGTCGAGTGTCCGGGCAAGCTCCGCCCCGCCTCCCGAGCCGAATAGCCGGTAGCGCTTTCCGTCGTCGCCAATGAACCAGGACATGTTCTCGATCACGCCCCGCACCGCGATGTTCACCTTCTGGAACATGAAGGCCGACCGCTGGGCCACCCTCTGGGCCGCGGGGTTGGGCGTGGTCACCACGTAGGCCTCGGCCCGGGGCAGGAACTGGGCCAGCGACAGGGAGATGTCTCCAGTGCCCGGCGGCAGGTCCACCAGCAGGAAGTCGGGATCGTCCCAGAACACATCGGTGAGGAACTGCTCGAGGGCCTTGTGCAGCATCGGACCCCGCCAGATCACCGGCTGGTCCTCCTGGGCGAAGAAGCCCATCGAGATGCAGCGCACGCCGTGAACCTCCGGCGGCAAGATCATGTCGTCGATCACCACAGGAGCCCGGTCCACCCCAAGCATGCGGGGGATGGAGAAGCCCCACACGTCGGCGTCCACCACCGCGGTCGAGTGACCTCGGGCGGCCAGGGCGATGGCCAGGTTGGCCGTGACCGACGACTTGCCGACGCCGCCCTTGCCCGACGCGATCAGCATCGTGCGGGTGGCGTTGCCGGGCTCGGCGAAGGGGATGGCCCGGCCCTCCGCGTGGCCGTGGGCGGGGGTGGTGCCGGCGGTGGCGGCCGGGTTGCCGTGCAGCTTGGCGCGCAGCTCGGCCCGCTCGGCGTCGCTCATCACCGTGAAGTCCAGGGTGACCGCGGCCACGCCGTCGAGGACGACCAGCGCGTCGGTCACCCGGCGCTGGATCTCGCTGCGCAGCGGGCAGCCGGCCACCGTGAGCGCGATGCGAACATCGGCGTGGCCGCCGTCGATGGTGAAGCCCCGGTACATGCCGAGGTCGACGATGCTGCGGTGCAGTTCGGGGTCCTCCACCGGTCGGAGGGCCTCGATCACCTCCTCTTCCGTGACGGCCACGCGCCTAGACTAACGGCGTGTCAAGAGCGCCCCTCAGCACGACGGAATCCGCAGGCGCGACGGGACGCGCCGTGGTCGGACTGTAGCCTCCGATCGATGCTGCATCTGGTGCGCCATGCCGATGCGGGCAACCGGGTGGCTTGGTCGGGCGACGACTTCGAGCGGCCGCTCGACGACTTCGGATGGATGCAGGCCGAGGCCATCGGCGCCACGCTGGCGGGGCGGCCGATTGAGCGGATCCTGTCGAGTCCGGCCGTGCGCTGCGTGGACACCGTGGTGCCGCTGGGGCGAGCCTTGGAGCTGCCGGTTGAGACCGCCGACGACCTGGCCGAAGGCTCCTATGTCGCGGACGCCTTCGAGCTGCTGGCGTCGTTGACCGCGGCCGAGAACGACTCCGTGCTGTGCAGCCACGGTGACGTCATTCCCGGGCTGCTGTGGGTTCTGGCCCAGAACGGGTTGGACATACCCGAACTGGGCCGGTGCAAGAAGGGGTCGATCTGGGAGCTTCAGGTGAGCGACGGCCGGGTGGTCGGCGCCTCCTACCGGCACCCGCGCACCTTCGGCGCAGCTTGACTCAGAGGCCGAGCGGACAGGCCGCAGCTCACGTACAAGAACAGCGGGGCGGTGAGCGAGGCCGTGGCCCGAGCGGCCCGTGAGCGCAGCGAACAAGAGCGGGAAGCACAACCCCTCACCGCGAGGCGGTCAGCACCTTCGGCACAGCCTGGCTCAGGCGACGTACTGGGGAGGCCGGGAGAAGACCTCCTCCAGCAGCGAGACGAAGTCCTCGATCGGCAGGTCGTCATATTCCGGGTCGAAGCAGTTCTGGTCGTAGGATGCGCAGAAGTCGACACAGCGGTCGTAGTGGGGCGACGCCGCGTAGCGCTCGCGGGCGTCGCGGTCGCCACCGAAGTGGTGGAAGTAGTAGTAGCCCTGGAACAGCCCGTGGTGTCGCACAACCCACGCCGTCTCCTCACCCACGTAGGGGGCGACGACCGCGGCGGCCACCGCGCTGTGGTTGTCGGGGGCCAGCACGTCGCCGATGTCGTGCAGCAGCGCCGCCACCACGAACTCGTCGGACTCGCCGTTGCGCAGCGCCCGGGTGGCCGACTGACGGCTGTGGCGAGCCCGGTCGATCGGGTAGCCCAGCGTGGGACCCTCGAGCAGGCGCAAGGTTGTCATCAAGTGCGGCACGAGTTGCTCGCCCGTGTGGTCCCGGTAGAGCCTCTCGATGCGCTTGTACTGGTGGACGGTGCCACCGGCCATCGTCCAACCCGCGGCGAACGTGTCTTCCAGCGTGTCGGCCATGTCTCCACCGTCTTCTCTCCGCTTGGCAGGCTCTATCGCGGCAGGTGCCACGGGTGGCCTGCGGACCACCATTCAAGCCGACGGGAAAGCGCTGTGCAGTAACCGACACGCGGCTTCACCGCGAGAAACTAGCTCGGTCTCCTGTCGGCCGTTGGAAGTCCTCTCGGAGTCTGCAGCGCCCTCACGCGATTCCTACACCCTGTCACTTGGGCGGGCGAGTCGCCTTGCCTCCGTGCACGGTCGGTTCGCGGCACCACTGCCGGCGCACCGTCGCCAACGGATCGAGGATCGACTCTGGAAGCCCGAGCAGGTCGCACAGCACGGCCTGGTCGAGGTCTTGGCGCGTCTCGTCGCGGTACGCCTCGTTGGCCGGCAGGAACTCCCGGAGGCGGAACCGTGCGAAGACCTCCGAGGCCTCCGAGAGCACCTCGCTACTCAGTGCGCGACAGTCCAGCACCGGAATCTCGCTGATCCGCCCGACCGAGAGAATCGACCGACCCTGCTGCTGGCGCGACCCGACCCACCAGCGACCGATCAAGCCAAGAGTGGTGTTCAGCCACAAGACAACAGGCACCTCCCAAGCGCTCGCTTCAGCGAGGAAGCTCGGCCAGGCCCTCCCGCCTATGCACTCTTTAGGGGTTAGACAAGCCCCAAGACGCTGACTGTTCAGCCGGAACTCCAGATTCATATGGGCGTGAGATGCCGTGATCCGCCAAACCCTGCGAGCCTCCTCCTCCTCGCAGCCGGGCCGCAACTGTCCGTAGGAGTCGGGGGCAACTTCGAGCCGACTCTCCCGCCCGGAGCGGGCATTGTGAGCCCACAGAACGGGATAGGAAGAGCCCCGCCAGCGCTCGCCTGTCGGTTCGAGGTCCCGGATCCAGAAGGGCGCCGCGTATGCGCCTGTGCCGCGTTCAATCGGGCCGGCGGACTTCGGCCTCACCCCGATAGCAGCGTTGCCCGCGCCGGCGGTACCGAGCTCACCCAGCCTTGCAATCGGCACCTTCAACAACCGATGTCGCGGTAAGGCCAGCCTCCCGTCCAACAACGCCAGAGCGGCCACCGCCAACCGTAACTCGGTCAACTGGCCGAACCCACCGTCCTCAAGGCGACCCGTGCCGACCACGCCGAGGCGCTCTCCGCCGATTCTCAACTCTCCTTGAGGCTTGTTGCGGTCGATGTGGCTGAGGATCGCAGAAGCCACCTCAAGCGACTGGGCGACGGTAGCGGGGCGATCCGTCAACCCGACCCAACACACCATCGCGCCCTCCTCACGGTCTGTCTGCGATTGGTGTGCCGGCGCGTGCGACTGGCGACGGGTCGCCACAACCAGCACCTCGGCGATTGCGGTGTCGTCCGAGAAGGCTCGGTCGGTCGAGCCGTGCGCAGCAATCGAGACCACGACGAGATCCTCGTAGTGCTCCGCCAGCAATCGTCGGGCGCCGGACCACGCGCTCGACACAACGAAGGTGGCGGGAAGGACGAATGCAATGACGCCGCCGGGCTTCACCTTCGCATGCGCCAAGTCAAGGAAGTTGGAGGCCAAGCCGGCGTGCCCGCTCCCGCCAGCTTGGGCGTCTTGGGCCGGCGAGCCCGCAGACCCGCAGCCGCCTGCGCGGCCTCGGCGTCATAGCCGCCGCGCCCGCCGCCGCGCTTGAGCTCGCGATGGACCGTCGAGCGGTGCCTGCCCAAGCGCCGGGCCATCTCATCGACGTCGACGCCCGCCCTCGCCATCTCATCGACGCGCACGCGTTCCTCTGAGCTGAGGCGCTGTGCCATACTGTGAACCTCCACCGGATCGGATGCTGACTTGGACAACCGGCCATCATGGCCGATCTGTCGCATCCACCGGTGGAGGTCACCCACCGTCCTCGAGCACGCCGACCGCCTGCGCAAGCCGGCGTTCGGAGACAGAGACCGACTCGACGAGGCCTGCTAGCGCGTCGATGGCACCAGTGATGAAGCCGTCTTCGGGAAACCTCTCCCACCCGTCCGCTCCGGTGGAATTGAACACGCAGTAGTCGAACTCGGCCCGCGCCAGGGCCGTCGAGAGATCGGCTTGACGAACCTGACTGAGGTCGCGGGGGATTCGCACGGCGACGACCTGCTCAAGGGGCTCGCCGGTCTCTGCAAGAGTCATCCCGAGTCGAGCCAAGGCATCCGCCTCGACATCGCTGGCGGGCACGTACTCAGTCTCGATGACAACGGACAGGCCTCCGGGCAGACGCACGACAATGTCGGGGGCCTTGGCTGCACCGTCAGCGAGTACGCGAGTGGATTCTGCTTCCACTGTCCAGCGCGGGTGCTTGGCATCAAGCGCGGTAGCCAAACGGTCATTGATTGTTGTCTCTCGCGTACGCGCTCTTCGAGCCATGCCGACTTGCCTCCGACGTCCGCGCGCCGCCTGTCGGGCGCCCTCGCTACAGCGATGGCGAAACCTAGCTCATGTGTGTGACACTTCGGTGCATCCTGGATGATCCCGCGCAGTCGCCGTGCGCGCACGCTCATAGCCGCCCTCAATTGGCCACCGGCACAGACTGATGGTCACATCTACGTGGCCGCCCGGGGCGACGTCGACCGGTCCGACCCCTTCTGGAACGAGACCAGCTTCAGCGGCGCCTCGCTCCCGTTCAGCGACCTGGTCTCGGCCGAGGACCACTACGGCGCGGCGGTGGCCTTCCTCGACGGCGGGTGCGCCCGCCTCAACCGCTGAGCGCCGCTCGCAGGCCCTGGTCCTCGACCAGGCGGACCAAGTCCGGCGGCCGGTACTGCAAGGCATCGAAGGCAGCGAGATCGGCTCGGGCTCCCGCGGAGTCGCCTCGCTGCCAGTGCGCGAAGGCCCGATACACGAGGCTCCTCGGGTTGGCCGGGTCAGCGTCCAGGGCGGCGTCCAGGTAGTCGACGCCGAGCACCACCAGCTCAGGGTCGCCGCTGCGGGCCAGCAGCCAGCCCCGGCCGGCCAGGGCGTCGGGGTCATCGGGGCGGGACTCCAGCACCCAGTCGAGGAACTGCACGGCCTCGAGCAGATCGCCCCGGTTGGCAAGAGCCTCGGCCGCGATGAGTGCGTCGGGCACCGACAGCGCGGTCTCGCTGAAGGCGGGGCGTTCCTCGAAGGCGGCCAGGGCGTCGACAGCCTGCAGCGCGGCCGCGTCGCGGGCCTCGGCCACCCGCTCGCGCACCCTGGCCTGGGCCAGCAACTCCTCGGCGTAGGGAGGCGGGTCCAGCGAGTCGAACACGGCCAGCTCGGTGGCGGCCTGAGCGCCGTCACCCTCCTCGAGGGCCACGATGGCGCGGAACAGCCGAGCGTCGGGGTAGGTGGGATCCACTGCGATGGCGTCGTCGAGATACTTCACTGCGGTGGCCCGGTCTCCTCGACGGGAGGTGAGCCAGCCCCGGTAGGTGAGCGCCTCCACGTTGGAGGGCTGGAGCTGCAGCGCCTCGTCGTAGGCGGCGATGGCACCGGCCATGTCGCCGTCGGCCAGCCGCGACTGGGCCTCGAAGATCATTTCGCGGGCGGTGGAGCGGATCTCGCCGGTGATGGAGCCGTCGGCGCCGCGGCTGCCGGAAGACCGGGCCACCAGCACCCCCGCGGCGCCGGTCACCGCCACAATGGCGACGGTCCACACCGCCGCGTTGCGCCAACGGCGCCGGCGTCCCCCCGACGGCGTTGTGGCGTCGGCGTGGGCCGGACCGCGGCCGGACCGCAGCATCACGACCAGCACGGCCGCGATGCCACCGCCGGCGAGCAGCGGAAGGATCCACACCAGGCTGGTGATGCCGGAGCCGGAGGGGTTGTAGTCGATGTCGGTGTCGTAGGCGGCCACGAGCTGGTCGCGGATGTAGGCGTCGCTGCGGCCCTCGTCCACCCACACCGCGATCCGCCGCCGGATCTCGCGGGCCACGGGCACGTCGCTCTCGGCCACCGACTGGCCCGCGCAGACCGGGCAGGCGAAGTCCTGGGCCAGTGCCCCGGCGCGGTCGGCATTGGTTTGCGGAGGACCCTCGTTCAACGACCCGTACACGAAGGCCGCCGCGGCCACTGCGACAGCCGCGATCCAGCTGAGGGTGCGCGCCCTCATGACGCCGCGATGAGTTGGTCGATCACGTTGTCAATGCCGTCAGCGGTCACGCCCCCGAGCTGCTTCCACACCACTGCCCCCGATGGGGCCACGAGATAGGACTCGGGCACGCCGGTGACGCCGTAGGCGATCGCCGCCTCGCTCCCTCCCTCCACCAGCACGGGCCAGTCTCCGCCGTTGGCCTCGAAGAATCGGCGTACGTTGTCGACGCTGTCGTCGAACACCACCGACACGATCTCGGCATCGCCCGCCGGGGCGTGGCGCTCGCTGAAGGCGACCAACTCGGGGTGCTCCATGATGCAGGGCACGCAGGTGCTCTGGAAGAAGTTCACGATCACCCAACGGCCTCGCCAGTCGTCGAGGTCGAAGGATTCGCCCGCGGTGGTGACGCCGGCGACCGGCGGTGCGAGCTTGCCCAGGATGGGGCTGGCGGCGTTGCGCACCGACGCAGAGTCCCGGGTGGCCAGCACCAGCACCAGCAGCCCGATCGCCACGGCCACCGGCAGCGCGATCCAACTCGCCCGCCGGCGCCGGACCGCCGGATCGCTCACGCCGGCGGCTCCGCGAGAACACCAGCAGCGTCGGGCTCGCGGCTGCGTCGCGCTCCGCCCGGCACCAGCGACAGGGCCGTGCCGAGGGCCATGACGATGCCTCCCAGCCACAGCCACGCCACCAGCGGCTGGATCGTCACCCGCAGGATCACGCGGTCGGGGCCCGCCTCGTCGGGGAACGTCAGCACCGACAGGGCCACGTCGTCGCGCAGCGTGGAGCGCACCGACGGGATCCCGATCGTCTGCGAGGCGAACGGGTAGGTGGCGATGGCCGGCCCGTACGTCTTGGCGTCGTCGACACGCACGAACGCCACCCGCTCGGTGCGGTTCTCGTGGATCACCACCGCCGACCCCAGATAGACGATCTCGTGGCCGGCGAAGGTGGCCTCCTGGCCGGCCTCGAGGTCGAACTCAGCCTGGCGGACGTAGGACTGGCTGGCCGCGAAGGCCACCGCCACCACAACCACGCCCAGGTGCACGATCATGCCGCCGTTGGTGCGCCCCACCAGGCCCCGCCACCGGTGGCGGCGCACGGCCAGCACGATCTGGCGCAGCGCGGCCCCGCCCGCGAAGCCGCCCAGACCGAACGCCGGCAGCGCGCCCCATCCCCGGGCCCCGCCGGCCACCGCCAGCACCAGCGCCGCGGCCGCAATCCACATCGGCGCCAGCAGTCGCCGGCCCAGCACCTCCGCCGGCGGGCGGCGCGACGCCCCTCCCCAGGGCAGCATCGGCGCCACCGCCATCAGGAACAGCAGCGCCAGGCCGATGGGGCGGGTCATCCGATCGAAGTACGGGTTCCCCACCGAGATGGTGCGGCCGTCGAAAGCCTCCACCAGCAGGGGGAACACGGTGCCGAGCAGCACCACGAACGCGAACGCCGCGAGCAGGGCGTTGTTGGCCAGGAACGCCCCCTCGCGCGACACCGGCACCGCGATCCGGCCCGGCGTGCGCAGCTGATCGCCCCGCCAGGCGATCAGGGCCAGCGACACGGCCACGATGACCGCGAAAAAACCGAGAATGGACGGCCCGATACCCGACTCGGTGAAGGAGTGCACCGAGGCCAGCACGCCGGAGCGGGTGATGAACGTCCCCAGGATCGTCAGCGAGAACGTGGCGATCACCAGCGACAGGTTCCACACCCGCAGCATCCCGCGGCGTTCCTGCACCATCACCGAGTGCAGGTACGCGGTGCCGGTAAGCCACGGCAGGAACGAGGCGTTCTCCACCGGGTCCCAGGCCCAGTATCCGCCCCAGCCCAGCGTCTCGTAGCTCCACCAGGCCCCGAGCACAATGCCAAGGGTCAAGAAGCCCCAGGCGGCCACGGCCCAGCGCCTGGTGGACGCCAGCCACCCCTCCCCGAGGCGCCCGGTGGCCAGCGCGGCCACCGCGAAGGCGAACGGCACTGTGAACCCCACGTAGCCGAGGTAGAGGATGGGCGGGTGGAACGCCATGAGGATGTTGTTCTGCAGCAGCGGGTTGGGGCCGGGGCCGTCGTAGCCGACGGGCACGTCGACTCCGACGAACGGGTCGGCCGGACCGACCATGAGCGCGAAGAAGAAGGCGCTGACCGCGAACATGACCAGCAGCGCCCACGCCACCATCGGGTCGTCGCCGCGGCTGCGGAACCTCACCGCCACCGCCACCGTGTAGCCGCACAGAATCAGCACCCACAGCAGGATGGATCCCTCCAGCGCCGACCAGAGGGTCGCCACGTTGAACACGGCCGGCGTGGTGGACGAGCCGTGGTCGGCCACGAACTGCACGCCGAAGTCCCGGGTGATCAGAGCCCGCTCCATCACTGCGAATGCGGCCACGGCAGCGGCGGCCATGATGAAGGCGAGCCGGCGGGCGGCGCGGCCCCAGCGGGGACGGCGTCCCACCAGGCCCAGCGCAGTAATCGCTATGCCCAGCAGGGCTGCGGCCAGTCCCCCGGCGACGGCCGCCGAGCCGGCCGCGACGTTGCTCATCGACACCGCGACGAGTGCGGTGCCAAGGGCGCGATCACGGTAGCGAGCCGCCTTCCTCGGCTTCCTGGGGGACCCGGCCGAAAGCGGTGTCGATCCGGTAGCGCGATCACGGTAGCGAGCCGCCTTCCTCGGCTTCGTCGATGCGCTCCCCGTAGCTGTCGCGGTTGCGGTAGTCGTTGTCGTGTTTGACCAGCATCCGGTCCGATGCGAAGTGCCAGCCGTCCTCGGCGATCACGGGGCCCGGACCGGGGCCTTGCTGCCAGGCGCCTTCGAGGACCACGGGCACGCCGGGCTGGAACAGCTCGGGCGGGTCGCCGATGTGGACGACGTCCACCACCGCTCCGTTGAAGTCGACGGAGAAGGCCAGCACCGGCCGGTCGTCCCAGAAGGTGTGCACCGGGGCAAGGATGGGCGTCCCCTGAAGGAAGAAGCGCTCCGAGGCCAGTTCGTCGCGGCGCTCCACCGCTTCGTCGGCGTTGTAGAAGAACAGCGAGGCGTCGCCCAGGAGGTTGGTTGCGAGCACCGACACTGCCGCGGCCACGCCCACCAGGACCAGCAACGCGAGCGAGCGTCTCGCTCTCCTGGACCGGGGATCCGGCCGGGGGGTTAGCGGCGAGAGCTCCGTGTCTGCGGTTGCCGTCTCGTCCGTGGCCGCGGTTTCCGTGCCGGTCGCGGCGTCATCCATGGCTTCTCATTCTCCGTCGTTGCTCTGCTCGGCTCGGGCCCGGCGCAGCAGCCTCCGGCCCCGCAGCCTGAGGGCGACGGCGTAGAGCCCGCCGGCGGCCAGCGTCACGCCCCAGGCGCTCAACACGTACCCGGCCTGGCTCACAGGCCGGCCTCCGCCCGCCGGGCTCGGAGCGCCTCATGGAGGTGTCGGTCGGCCAGCTGGCGCTCCAGCCAGCCGATGCGGAAGCGGTGCACCACCATCCACAGGATCGCCATGGCGGCCACCACCAGCGCCAGAAACAAGGTGAACAGGGTTAGATCCTCGAGCTTGCCGTCGGTGAGGGAGGACTGCTGGTGCAGGGTGCGGTTGGCCCACCAGTTCACCGACCGGTTGACGATGGGGACGTTGACCGCGCCGACCAGCCCGACCACTGCGGCCCGGGTGGCGACGGAGCCGGCGTCGCCGCCGAGGGCCCGCACCGACAGGTACCCGACCATCACCAGGAACAGGATGAGGGTGGTGACGAGGCGCACGTCGCCCCACTCCCAGTAGGTGCCCCACGTGGGCCGGCCCCAGAGCATGCCCGTGACCAGCGTGAGGCCGCACAGCAGCACCCCGACCTCGGCTGCGGCGTGGGCGGTGATGTCCCACCACACCGACCGCCGCCACAGCCACATGACCGAGCCGAGCGCGGTGAGCCCGAACGCGGCGTAGGCCCCCAGCGCCGACGGGACGTGCACGAAGATGATGCGGACCGTGTCGCCCTGCACGTCGTCGGCCGGCACGGCCAGCAGCCCCAGCGCCGCCACTGCGGCCAACCCGGCCAGGGTCGCGGTTCCGAGCCAGCAGGTGAAGCGCGACCCCGTCCTGGGCGGTCCGCCCAGGTACCCGGCGAGCAGCTCGCGGCCGCCAGCCGCAGAACCGGTCATGCGTCCTCCATCAGCGGGCCGTAGGCGACCGCGCCCAGAGCCACGTTGGCGGCAGCGAAGCCCGCCAGCAGCCCAACCCACGACCAGCCACCGACCGCGGCGGTGCCCAGCACATCCTCGAATGCTCGCGTGGCGGCGATCAGCACCGGGGCCACCACCGGCAGCAGCAGGATCGGCAGGACCGTCTGATGGGCTCGCACTCCTGCAACCACAGCACCGAGCAGGCTACCGGCGGCCGCCAGCCCGACAGTCGCCGCGACCGCGGTCGCCGCGGCCAGCAGCAGCGACTCGACCTCCGCCCCGTACAGCAGCACCACGCCCGGCACCAGCACCACGGCCACCACCAGCAACTGCACGGCCACAGCCGCGGCCTTGCCACCGAAGGCGGCCGCGGGGGCCATGCCGCTGAGCAACAGCATCCGTTGGGCGCCGTCGGCGGACTCAACCGCTACCGAGCGCTGCACCGCAACCACGGTGACGAACAGCACCGTCATCCACAGCAGGCCCGGAGTGGCCAGCCGCAGCGTCGGCCGGTTGGCGTTCAGCGCGAACCCGAAGAGCACCAGCACCAGCAGCGCGAACGGCACGACCTGTCCCAGCGTGGTGCGGGCCCGCCACTCGATCCGCAGATCCTTGGCCGCCACCAGCCGGGCGTCGGCCGCGGACAGGCCCAGCTCACGCCACATGCGCACCGCCCTCTGCCTCACGCAGCCCGCCTCTCGCCGCACGCAGCCTGCCTCACGCAGCCCGCCTCTCGCCGTCGGGGGCGCGCTCCCTCACGCCTCACCCGCGCTCACCGTCCCTCCGGCCATGGTCACGGTTCGTGTGGCCAGGTCGTCAGCGGAGCCGGGCTCATGGGAGGCCAGCATCACGACGGCGCCGGCCGCGGCCGCGGCCGTCACGATGCTGCCCACGATCTCGCGCCCCTCGGGGTCGAGTCCGGCGTGGGGCTCGTCGAGCAGCCACAGCTCAGGGCGGCGCACCACGATCGCGGCCAGCGCCACCCGGCGGCGCTGCCCCGCCGACAGCCGAGCGGTGGGCACGTCCCGCAGGCGCGAGGGCAGACCGAGGCGGTCGAGCGCTCCGGGCACATCGGCCTCGCCCACCCGAGAGGCTCGGGCCCAGAGGCGGAGGTTCTCAGACGCGCTCAACTCGCTGTAGAGAGCGGTGTCGTGGCCGATCAGGCCCACCCGGCGACGCACCGCGGCCCGGTCGGCGCCCAGATCGCATCCCAGCACCTCGCCCTGCCCGCCGGCCAGCGGCAACAGCCCGGCGCACAGGTGCAGCAGGGTGGACTTGCCCGCGCCGTTGGGCCCCCGCACCACAACGACCTCGCCGCGCTCGATGGAGAGGTCGACCCCGGCCAGCGCGGGGAATCGCCCCAACAGCACGATCGCGCCGCTCAGGCGCACCGCGCTCACAGCTCGGCCGCCAGGTTCGGGACGGGTCTAGAGGCCTGGGCCACTCCCCCAGCGTAAGAGGCCGAGCGGCTTGATCGGGGTTGGCTGTCGCCCGGTCAGGCGACCGGATAGAGGTCTCCCGCGTTGACCAGCAGCGACTGGCCCGTGATCATCCGGGCCCGCTCCGAGGCCAGGAACATCGCCGCCTCGGCCACGTCGGAGTCGGTGGGCATCTCCCGCAGAGCCATCTGTTGGGCGATCTCGTGCTTGACCTCCTCCGCGGTGATGCCCCGCTCGCCGGCCTGCCACTGGCAGTAGAACTCCACGTTGGGCCCCCACATCCACGACGGCACGACCGTGTTGACCCTGATACCCGAGGGGCCCAGCTCCGCGGCCAGATCGCGGGCCAGGGACAGCAGCGCCGACTTGGCCGCTCCGTAGGCGCTCTGGGGGAACACCGCCACCGGCCGCATCGACGCCTGCGAGCCGATCAGCACCACCGACCCGCCGCCCGCCGCAGCCATGTGGGGTGACACCGCGCGGACCACATGGACCGTTCCGAGCACGTTGACGGTGAGGTTGGCCGTCCAGTCGTCGTCGGTGAGCCGATCGAACGGTCCGTGGCGGGTGTCGAGGGCGGCCACGTTGATCACCGCGTGCAGCGCCCCGAAACGTTCGGCCGCGGCATCGGCCGCGGCGGAGCAGTCGTGCTGGCTGGTTATGTCGCCGGCGCAGGTCAGGACCCGCTCGCCCGTCGGGTCGAGTTCGGTCGCAGCGGCCGCGAGGCGCTCGGCGTTGCGGGCCATCACGGCCACGTTTGCGCCGTCGCGAAGCGCCAGGCGAGCGCAGCCGGCACCCAGCCCGGGGCCGACGCCCACCACCAGCAAGGTTCGTCCTTCGAGGATCATGGCTCCAGTCTCCCCTCCCAGCGGATCGGCATCCACCCGAGCGGCCGTAGTTCCTCCGCGCAGGAGGTGTCAACCGGGCTGCCTGGATCGGCCACAAAGTCGTCCACGATCCGGTTGATGCAGCCGTCGAAGCCCCATGTGCCGTGGCTGCTGCCGTCGCGCACGACCAAAGTTGCCGCCGCGAGGTGCTCGGCCGCGGCCGCTGCGAAATCGGGCGGGGTTATCGGGTCGAACCGCCCCGAGAGCAGCAGCACCGGCAGGTCGCTGGTCACCGGCTCGCCGACAGACGGCGGCGACGGAGCCACCGGCCACTGCTCGCAGCCCGCGGCAATACCCTCACCAATGACCGCGGCTTGGTGTGACCGCTTCGCGCAGAAGCGTCGTGGTTCCCGCTCCGGTTCGCTGCGCTTACGGGCCGCTCGGGCCACGGCCTCGCTCGTCGTCTTCGCGCGGTCCTCGTGAACAGCGGCCTATCCGCTCGGCCGCTTAGCGGCAAAGCCCCGATCACCAGAGCTTGTCGGTGTGGGTGTCGGTGCCGACGATTGTGGGCAGGAACGGTGCGGCGAACACGACTCTGCCCGCCCCGGAGTCGGCCAGGCCGGACGAGTAAGCCCGGAACCGGTCCCAAGCCTCGTCCGGTTCGCCGTCGAGGAAGAACATCTGCACCTGACGTTGGGCCGGACCGGCCGGTGTGCCCAGGTCCATGGGCGCCCGCTCCGTTGCCCCGCCGACCGGGTCGATGTAGAGCCACGACACCATCGACGCGATGCTCGAGCCGTCCATCAGCGCGGGAAGCGCCCCGTCGCGCAGGTGGGCGTTGAAGTCGTCGGTGCCAGCCTCATCAGCGGGATCAACGGCCACCACCGCCAAGCCCTGGTAGGGATGGTCGAGGGCCAGCTCGATGGGCACGGGGTCGTCGTCGCGGTAGTGGGACCACGGCTCGTGCAGCAGCACGGTGTGGGCGTGGATCCGGTTGTTGAAGCCCCGGCCGTCCTTGTAGAGCCCGACCACCCGGTCGATGGACCACGCGAAGTGCTCGCGGTGGTGGCCTTCGTGCACCCAGTAGACGGCCAGGTAGGAGCCGGCGTCGACCGGCACCGCCAGCGGGGAGTCGTCGGGGAACCGCAGGTCCTTGAGGTCGCGGGTGGCCACCCAGCGGCGGCCGGCGAACAGCCAGGGGCCGACCAGGCACCCGGCATAGAAGTGATCGCGCTCGTACCAGCGGTTGTAGGCCACTTCGTGGCCCCGCTCGGGGTCGACCATGGTGAACAGGCAGCTGCCAACCCGCACCGGGTGGGTGTTCATGGGCCCATCCGCCCCGTGGTTGAAGCCTTCGGCCTGCAGTTCATGAGTCGAACACCGTTCGGGTCACCCAGTCGGCGACCAGGGCCGGCTTCGATCCGCCCTCGATCTCGACGGTGATGGTGGTGACTGTCTGGACCGCGGCCGGCTTGAGCTCCACCGACTTGACCGCGGCGCGGGCCCGCACGCGCTCGCCCCGGTTTACCGGACTGATGAAGCGCACCCGGTCGAGGCCGTAGTTGATGCCCATCATCGCACCCGCGAGCCGGGGAGTGTCCGAGGGAACCGACTGCATCAGATGCGTGAGCATCGAAAGCGTGAGGAAGCCGTGCGCGATGGTGCCGCCGAAGGGCGTCTCGGCCTTCGCTCGCTCCTCGTCGATGTGGATGAACTGGTGGTCCCATGTGCAGTCGGCGAACGCTCCGATCTGCTCCTGGGTTACCTCGAACCAGTCGCCGTGTCCCCGCTCGGAGCCCTCGGTGGGCTTCATGACCGCGTACGCCGCCTCGGCGCTGCTCATAAGGATCCCCTCTCGTGGCCGGGGTGGACGGCGCCAACCTACCGCCGCGCCCTGAGCGCGTGCGCGGGGACAGGCTGGTCCGCCGCGAAATTGACGTAGTTGACCCCATACAGGGTGCACAACTACGTCGATTTCGTGTAGGCGCGCAGGGCCTGCTCCAGCAGCAAACCGGCGGGGTGGGCAGCCGAGCCCCGGCGGCGGGCGGTGACCAGCCGGCGCCGGGCCAGGATTTCGCACCCGGTCAGCGGGCTGTCGCCCCACTCGGCCTGGGCCACGGGCAGCACCGACCACCCCAGGCCGAGCCTCACCATCTCGCAGAGCACGTCGGGCTGGTGGGACTCGGCCACCACCTCCAGCGGCGCGCCCCGCCGGCGCAGAGCGGCCTCGGCCACCACACGGGTGTGCGCGCCCCGGGGGAACAGCACCCATGGTCCCCAACCCGCGCTGGGACCGGGACGGCGACGACCGTCCGGTGCGTAGACGGCGAGGTCCTCAGTCAGCAGCACCTCGGTGCTCACTCCCCTCAGCGGCTCGGGAGGCTCCACACACACCGCGAGATCGAGAGATCCGTCCACAAGCTCTCGAAGCAGGTCGCCCGAGGGCGCGACCCGCAGATGGATTCGCAACTCGGGATGCTCGGTCCGGAAGCGTCGCAGCGCCTGTCCGTGGTGCTGCACGGCGGCGGCGTCGATCATGCCGAGCCTCAACCGTCCATGGTCCCCGGAGCGCGTCCGCTGAGCCCAGTCCGTCAAGTCGGCGGTGAGCGCCACCACCTGGCGGGCGTGCTCCAGGACCGGCCTGGTGTCTGGTCGCAGCACCCGGCGCCGGCCCTCCCGATCGAACAGAGGCACGCCGACACGGCGTTCGAGTTCGGCCAGACCCTGCGACAGAGCCGACGGGCTCACACCGACCCGCTCGGCGGCCAGCGCGAATGTGTCCGAGTCGGCCACCGCCACCAAGTATTCGAGTTGTCGGATCGACAGATCGGGCAGCGCGGCAGCCATGCCTACATAATAGTTAAGCAATACTTCACTATTAGTCATCTCCCGCCAGCATTCATTAATCTAGAGGCCATGACCGTTGATACTTCGTCCCGAGACAACTCTGCAACCAGGCCTTCGGGGCCGGGTACAGCTCGCCAGATCGCTCCGGCCGCCGGCAACCTGGGCGTGCTCACTCCCGGCATGGGCGCGGTGGCGTCCACCTTCGTCGCCGGCGTGATCGCCGCCCGCCGGGGCCTGAGCCCGGCCATCGGCTCGATCAGCCAGATGGCCCACATACGCCTCGGCACCAAGACCGAGAACCGCAATCCCCCCATCCGGGAGTTCGTGCCGCTGGCCGCACTCGACGACCTGGTCTTCGGCGGCTGGGACCCGCTGTCGGCCAACGTCCTGGACGCGGCCCGCACGTGCGGCGTGCTGGAAGAGCGGGAGCTGGGGACCATCTCGGCCGAGCTCGAGGGCGTGGTGGCCATGGACGCGGTGTTCGATCAGCGCTGGGTGAGCCGTCTCGACGGGGTGCGGGTGAAGCCGGCTGTGTCCAAGTGGGACCAGGCCCAGGCCCTGATGGACGACATCGAGAACTTCCGCAGCGCCAACAGCTGCGACCGGCTGGTGATGGTGTGGTGCGGCTCGACCGAGGCGTTCTCAGAGCCGACCGCGGCACATGAGTCGGTTGAGTCCTTCGAGGCAGGGCTGAAGGCCGACGACGACGCCATCGCCCCGAGCCAGATCTACGCCTACGCGGCGTTGCAGAGCGACGTGCCCTTCGCCAACGGCGCCCCCAATCTCACCGTGGACCTGCCGTGCATGGAGGAGCTGTCGCGCATCCGGGGCGTTCCCGTCGCGGGCAAGGACTTCAAGACAGGCCAGACCCTGATGAAGACGCTGATCGCGCCCGGCCTCAAGGCCCGGATGCTGGGCCTGCGGGGCTGGTACTCCACCAACATCCTGGGCAACCGCGACGGCGAAGTGCTCGACGCCCCCGAGAACTTCAAGAGCAAGGAGGTGTCGAAGCTGGGCGTGCTCGACACGATCCTTCAGCCCGAGCTCTACCCCGACCTCTACGACGAGATCCACCATGTGGTGCGGATCAACTACTACCCGCCGCGGGGCGACAACAAGGAGGGCTGGGACAACATCGACATCTTCGGCTGGCTCGGCTACCCGATGCAGATCAAGGTGGACTTCCTGTGCCGGGACTCGATCCTGGCCGCTCCCATCGTGCTCGACCTGGCCCTGTTCATGGACCTGGCCGCCCGCGCCGGCGAGTCGGGCGTGCAGGAGTGGCTCAGCTTCTACTTCAAGGCGCCGCAGCCCTCAGGCGAGGCCGACGTGGAGCACGACCTGTTCATCCAGCAGACCAAGCTCAAGAACACCCTGCGGCAGTGGATGGGCGAGCAGCCCGTAACCCACAGCGAAGCCGGCTGACCGCCGGCGCCCGCGTGCCCAGTCGAACGGCCCCGAGCAAGGAGCGCCCCGAAGGCCCGCGACCCGTCAGGGAAGGTCGCCGCCAGACAACTTCTCGATCTGGCGACCCTGCTCCGCCTGGGTGGCTTCGATCCGGGCCAGCACGTCCTTGATCTGTCCGAACTCGGAGATCGTGCGCTCCTCGAGCCCGCCGAAACGCTCCTCGAGCCCGCCGAAACGCTCCTCGAGCCTGCCGAAGCCCTCCTCGAGCCTGCCGATCCGCGTGCTGTTGTCCCGACTGTCGGCCCGCAAGCCCGTAAAGATGAATCCGAGCCCGCCGAAGGCACCGGCACCGAAGATGCCAATGAGTGCAGCAATGATCGAAGTGTCCATGGGTGCCATAGTAGCACAGCGAGTCACATATGCCAATATTTTTCAGATAGTTCTATTCAATAACGATAGTTATTGGGATGAATCGGTCTCAAGGATGCCACGGGCGATGAGGTCGTCGATGGCGGCCTCGTCCAGGCCCAACTCGGCGACGATCTCTCGAGTGTGCTCGCCCAGGCCGGGGGCGGGACGGATGTCGGCGCCGGCCATGCCCGTGGCCGCGAAGGCGGGGCCCTCGAACGTCATCACGCCGATGGGCGGCTGATCCAACTCCACCAGGTAGCCCCGGGCGGCCAGATGCGGGTCCTGGAGCTGCTGGGAGGAGGTGAGCATGGGTCCGGCGGGCACACCAGCAGCCAGGCAGGCCTCGGTGACGGCGTGCTTGGACAGGGTCCGGGTCCACGCCGACACGGCCTCCTCCACCTCGTCCTCTCGCTCGCGGCGGGCGCCGAGCGTGGATAGCGCCGAGTCGTCGACGCCGATGAGGCCAGCCAGCGCGGCCCACTCGGCGTCGGTGCGGCAGCAGATCGCCACCCACTGGTCCTCGCCCTCGCAGGGGAAGAATCCCCAGGGCGCGCCCCGGTCTCGGCGGTTGCCCTGGGGCCTCACCGAGCCCGGCTTCAGCGACTCGCGGGCCAGCAGATCGCCCATCACCCCCACCACCTGCTCGACCTGGCACACCTCGGCGTGGCATCCGCCGTCCATGACACCCCGCCGCCGGCCGATCACGGCGGCCACCGCAGCGAGGGCGCCCATGCGTCCGGCCCAGTGGTCGGGGAAGATCGACTGCGACCCGGAGGGCCGGTCGACGTCGGGATAGTCCCAGAGGTGGGTCATGCCCCCGGTTACCTGGGTGTTGGGGCCGTAGCCGCGCCAGGCCGACCACGGCCCGGACGAGCCCATCAGCCGGCTTGAGACCATCACCACATCGGAGTTGGCCGCCGCGAAGTCGCGGTAGCCCAGGCCGAGTTCGCCCATGACGCCGGTCGAGCCGTTCTCAACGACCACATCGAAGCGGGCCGCGCCTCCTGCGCCGGCGGCGAGGTCGAGCAGCATCCGGCGACCGTCGGTGGTCTTGGCGTTGATGCCGAGGCCCCGCTTGGACCGCGACGACGAGGCGAACGAAGGCGACATCTCCCCGCCCAGCACCACCCGGATGAAGTCGGGATAGGTGCGGCTCTCGACCTTGATCACATCGGCGCCGTACTCGGCCAGCATCCGGCTGATCTCCACCCCCACCCCACCATGGCCGAAGTCGGCGACTCGCACCCCGGCCAGCGGCAGGGCCGGCTCGGGGGCAGACTCCGGTACCGGCGGCCAGGCGACCAGGCCGTCAGGCTCCACCGATGCCTCGGTGTCGCGGCTGGCCGGCACCTCGTCGGTGTGCTCGCCGAGATGGGGAGGGCGCCCGGTAGGGCCGACCCGCTCGCCGTCGATCTCCATCCACCCCGAAGGCAGGCTCATCACCCCTCGGGTGGACAGCGGCAACCGGTCGAAGGTCTTTCGGGCCTCGAAGTGCTCGTTGGTGATCACGTCGCCAGGCTTGAGGATTGGGGTGGCGACGATTCCCCTGCGCTGGGCCTCCATGGCCACCTCCTCCATCGTCATGGTGGAGAAAAGCTCCTCGTACAGCGGGTTGAGCACGGCGTCGGCGATCATGAACCGGGCGATGAACCCGTCGTACTCGGGGTCCTGCAGGTAGTCGGGCTCGCCCAGCCACGCCCTGATGGCGTGCCACTGGCGGGGGCTGAGCACCACCAATCGCACGAACCCGTCGGCCGCGGCGAGGATCGTGTACACCGGCCCGGGCCCGGCCCTGATCTCTACCGGCTCTATGCCCGCGACCATGCTCTTGGACGAGTTGGACAGCGACCAGTCGGTGATCTGGGCCGCTGCCTCGTTGGCCGAGACGTCGATGATCTGCCCGGCGCCGTGGCCGAGGCGCTGGATCAGGGCGCAGACGATCGCGAATGCCGCGACGAGGCCGGCCACATCGCCGGAAATGTTGCCCGGCGGCATGAGCGGCTCGCGCTCGGGCAGGCCCGCCTTCCAGCACATGCCCGACGTGGCGTCGATGACCGACCCGGGCACATCGCGGCCCGCATAGGGACCGGTGCGGCCGTAGGCGGTGACCGAGGCGGCCACGAGATGCCGGTGGCGGGCGGCCAGTGCATCGACGTCGAGTTCGGAGCGGCCGGGCGCCGTGTGCTCTCCCGGCTCGGCCGAGTCGATGAGCACGTCCGCGGAGGCGAGCATGGCCTCGAAGCGCTCACGGCCAGCCTTGGTGTCCAGGTCGAGCACGATGCTGCGTTTGCCGCAGTTGCGCATCGTGAAGAACAGCGAGTGCTCCGGGGTCAGAGGATCGAGGGGCGGGAGGCTGCGGCTGGGCGAGCCCTCGGGCGACTCGACCAAGATCACCTCGGCTCCGAGGTCGCTGAGCAGGCGGCCGCACAGCTCGCCCCGGTCGACGGCGAGGTCGATGACCCGGATGCCGGTGAGCGGTCTAACGGGCATGGGAGAACTCCTTCGCGGGCATCCCATCGAACTTCCGGGAGTTGTTGGTCATATTCATGCTCAATCGCCGGAAGTTCGGGGAGGCGGGCCGGGCTCGGTACCGAAGACTCCGACGAAGCTCACGATCTCGCCGGGGTAGCCGCCCAGATTGTGGGTTAGGCCCAGCGTCCGGCCGGTGTCGGGGATGCGGCGGTCGGCCGGGGCCTCTCCCCGCAGCTGCAGCCACACCTCGTACAGCATCCGCAGGCCGCTGGCCCCCACCGGGTGGCCGAAGGACTTGAGCCCTCCGTCGGAGTTGACGGGAAGCTCTCCATCGAGGTCGAACACCCCGTCGAGCACGTCGCGCCAGGCAGCGCCCCGGGGCGAGAACCCCAGGTCTTCCATGAGCACCAGCTCGGTCGGCGTGAAGCAGTCGTGCACCTCGGCCAGAGCGAGCTGCGTCCGGGGGTCGGTCACGCCGGCCTGGGCGTAGGCGTCGTCTGCGGCCTGGGCGCACTCCGGCAGCGTGGTGTAGTCGTAGCCGGGGTCGAGCGATCCGGCACCGGTACCGGTCACCACCGACAGTCCCTTCACATAGAGGGGATCGGCGCACCAGCGATGAGCGTCTTCGGTTCGGCACACGATCGCGGCCGCGGCCCCGTCGGCCACCCCGGCGCAGTCGAACACCGACAGCATCCCCGCCACCGCAGGCATCTCGCAGATCCGCTCGGCCGAAACCTCCCGGCGGAACTGGGCCAGAGGGTTGCGGGCGCCGTTGTGGTGGTTCTTGGAGGCGATGCGGGCCGCGGCATAGCGCAGCTCGCCGGGATCCACGTCGTAGCGGGCGGCGTAGGCGGGAAGGATCAGACTGAACATTGCTGCCGCGGTCAGGGTGCGCTGGGTGCCGTCGGTGGGCGCCGGGAAGGCGTTGAGGCCCTGATAGCCGCCGTCCTTGACCTTCTCGGCGCCGAGGGCCATGGCCGTGTCGTAGGCCCCGGAGGCCACCGCGTAGCAAGCCTGGCGCAGCGCCTCGGAGCCGGTGGCGCAGTAGTTCTCCACCCTGGTCACGGGCTTTCCGTGGATCTTGAGAGGCCCGGCCATGGCCAGCCCGGAGGCGGCCGACTGGGAGGTGCCGAACCAGAAGGCGTCGATGTCGTCCTGCGATGTGCCCGCGGAGCGGTAGGCGGCGTGGGCCGCATCGATGATCAGGTCGTCAAGCGAGGCGTCCCAGTGCTCGGCGAAGGGCGTGCAGCCCATCCCGATCACGGCCACTCGATCGGTGATCCCGTGCGAGCTCATGGCGCTGCTCCCAGTCGCTCGGTTCGGAGCCTCCGCTGGGGGAACGGGGTCCGTGTCGATCGATTGCCGTCGGAACTCATTGGCCGGATCAGTTCGCCGGCCTGATCGACCGCCGCACCGACAGCCGTGTCGGTCGATTGCCGTCGGAACTCATTGGCCGGCTCCCGAACGTGCCTCGGCAGACTTGCCGGACCGCACCGGGCGGGCCTTCCAGAAGTAGTTGTGGATCTCGTCGGCGGTGTAGAGCCTCCGGAACGTGGGCGCGACTCGCATGCCGGCGTGGACATCGCCGTGGTCCACATCGGTCAGCTCCAGCGGAGTTCGGCCTCCGCCGTCGAAGTCCACCACCGCGAGAACGGTCGGCGGGCTGGGCGAGTGTGCGAGCCGGTCCACGGTGAAGCTGGCGACGACGCCGGTGACGTGGGCCATCGGCGCAGGATCCATGTCGTCGGCGGCGCCGCCCTTCTCCGACACTCGTGCCGGGGGCAAATGCACCATCTGGCTGGACCGGTCGCGGGATCCGGCGAATCCGTACTTCCAGCTGGTCCGGCGTTGCGCGGCCGACGACGACGGGCGGGACGCGACGGGACGGTTCGGGGGCTCCATTGTGACCATCTTGCGCCAAGCGAGGAAGCGGCCGTAGCTCAGCGCTCCGCCCGCGGCGACCTGGGCCGCGACCGCAGCGGCCGGGCGGTAGTCGGCTATGGCCTCGGTGGCCCGCAGGATCATCGCCTCCGCTCCGTCGGCCAGGGCCACCACCGCAATCGTCTCGCCGGGTCGGGCCTGCTCCAGGGCTGAACAGAGCAGCAGCGCCGGATGAGCGGTGGCCGTGTTGCCAACGGTGTCGATGAGCGGATCAACGAGGCTGCCGGCCGTGGCGCCGATGGCCTTGATGGCCGAAGCGACCGCTCGACCGTTGAGGCCCGTCACAGCGAGCCGGTCGATGTCGCTGACCTGGTCCAAGCCGCTATCAGCCAGCGCGGCCTGACATGCGTCGGCCGCGACCGGGGCTAGGACGTGCGCGCCGAAGCGCTCCTCCCATGTGCGCGAGCGGGTTCCGTCAGGGGTCCGCCAGCGCTCGGTGACCTCCAGCGTGCGGGACGCTCCGCCGAGATATTCGGCCAGCACCGGCGCATCGGAGTAGTCGCCCACCAGCACCGCGGCCGCACCGTCGCCCGCCGACGCCTCGTCGGTGCCGGTGGGCAGGCCGTCGCGGATGTCGGCGGCCACCACCAAAGTGGAGCCGCGCCCGGCCAGCGCGGTCCGCAGCGCGCCCATGCCCGAGCGGACTGCGCCCCCGAAGTCGAGCGCGCCCACGGCCGGATCGAGCCGCAGGGCGGCGTGTATGGCGGCTGCGTTGGTCTTCTCCAGGTAGGCGGGGACCGAGGTCGCGAACCAGAGGGCTTCGGGCTCGACAGCCGTCGAGCGCAGCGCCAGGTCGGCCGCGGCCTGGCCCATGGTGGTGGTGTCCTCGTCGTGGGAGGCGACCGCCCGGCTGCCCTTGCCTCCGCCGGAGCCGAAGAACGCGGCGATCTCGGACCGGTCGAGCCGATGGTACGGCACGTAACCCGCTGCCGAGATCACGCCGCGCATCGCCGAAACCCTACCGGCGCGCGAGCCGGCACTCCCCGAAGCCAGATGTCAGGCCCGCTTGGGCGAGGCGATGGCGCAGACCTTGCCTGCCTGGCGACGTCCAGCCGTCAGAGGCCCGCCGACGACACGATGGCGTCGACCTCGATCTCGACCACGAGGTCGGGGTGCACCAGCGCCGCGACCTCCACCAGCGTGGCCGCGGGGCGGATGTCGCCGAACACCTCGCCGTGGGCCCGCCCGTAGTCGTCAGCCTCCGAGATGTCGGTGAGAAACGCCCGCGTCCGCACCACGTCGCTGAGGGCTGCACCCGCCTGTCGCAGCGCGTCCTCGATCAGCCGCAGCACCGCCCGGGTCTGCAGGTAGCAGTCGCCGGGATGATCGACCCCGCCGGGATGCAGTGTTGTCGTGCCCGCCACGGCCACGTGGGCACCTACCCGAACCGCCCGGGAGTACCCGACGGCCGCCTCCAACGGCACTTGATCCAAGTTCGCTTCCTGCAACAGGGCAACGTCGGCGCCCATGTCCACAAGCTGTTGCCACGGCTTCGTGCGCTTGGCGATGTTCCAGCAGACGACTGTCGTAGTCACTCCGACCTCCCCGTTCGGCTACACGACTTCGACTTGGCAGCGGATGCCGGGGGCGTTGGAGAGCTTTCTGTCCGCGGTGACCAGCGGGGCGTCCAGCAACTCTGCCAGGGCCACGTAGACAGCGTCGTAGACAGTCACGTTGGCTCGCAGCTCCCAGCAGCGTTCCATCAGGAGCCTGTGCGAGACGCGTTCCACGGGAAGATCCCGGAGGTCGGAGCGAGCCAACGCAGCCCGCCTCGGGTCGAGTCGGCCAGCGGCTTCGTGCCGTCGCCAGGCCGCGGTGACCTCCACGTCAAGCAGTTCTGGCGCGATGATGCGCTCCCCACTGAGACGCTGCCGGGCGACATCGCCTGCTGGTCCATCATCGCCCAAGGCAAGCACCACCGTGCTGGCGTCGCTGACAATCAACGCGAGTCGCGTTCAGCTCGCACCGCCGCCACCGCTTCAGCCGCGCCGATGTTGCCGCCGGCTCGGCCGCCGGCTCGATCCAGAATCTCCGCAAGGATGGGCGTTCGAGCCTGCTCACACAGCAAGTGCAGCAGATACTCCTGCAGCGACTGGCCCGCTCCGACGGCTCGCTGCCGCAGCGTCTGATGCACATCGCTCGGCACGTTCTTTACCTGGATGCTAATCATGGCCACACTGTAGCGCTGATCTGGCGCCTGGGCATGTGAATTGGCGCTAACTCTCCCTTTGTCACGCGATGTCAGCATCATGTACCCTCTCCAATCGTAACTTGCAGTCAATGCCATCCAATATAACCACAAACCACTCTAGTATGATCCGCAGGGAGGAGAGGTGACTACAGCCACTTGCCGCGCGGTCGCGGTGCGATCGGGCGGATGGTGGGAGATCGAGGTCACGTCGGGCCTACCTGACAACATGCTCGGTGTGAGCCAGGCACGCAACCTGGCCGAGGTGGAGGAAGTCGCTCGAAACGTCGTCGCGGACCTATTGGAGATTGACGCAGACGACGCTGAGGTGGAAGTCGCATTGGTGCAGCCGAGCGACATCCCGGCCTGACCCGTCGGAGCTAGAGGCCGGCGGCTACTCCTATTTGGGCTCTGGGGTCGGCGGCTCCGGCGAGGGTGCCGTGCTCGGTGACCTCGATGAGGTGGGCGTGGCCGTAGCTGTGGGGCGCTTCATCGCGCAGAATGGTGGTGTGGCCGCGGGCAGCTAGGGACTCGTGCCAGCCGGTGGCGGCGTCCTCGACCAGCACCCTGCGACTCTGGCCCGGGCGCCAGGTGGCGAAGCCAGCCTCGTGGTCGTCGGGACCCAGGACCCAGCGGGGCGCCCTGATGGCCGCGCCCGGCGACTGGCCGAGCCCCAGTGTCCGGGCAAGCAGCTGCAGAAGGATCTGGGGCTGGGAGTCGCCACCCATCGTGCCCACCACCTGGCGCAGGGTGCCGTCGGTGTTGGTGACCAGCGCCGGGGACAGCGTGTGGGGCGGGCGGCGCCCCGGCCCGTACTCGGCCGGATGGCCGGGAATTAGGTTGAAGCCGATGCCCCGGTCGTGCAGGAAGATGCCTGTTCCGCCGGCCACCAGGTGGGCGCCGAAGCCACTGGCGTTGGAGTTGATGAGCGACACGCCCATGCCGTCGCCGTCCACCGCGCACAGATAGGTGGTGTCGCCCGCCCCGGCGGGGGTGACGACGTTGCCGGCCCGTTCCGGGTCGATGGCGTCGCGCCGGGGGCCGAGCCGGGCCGGGTCGACCAGCGCCTGGCCGTCCGCGCCCTCGAACAGCGACCGGACCCGGTCGTGGGCAGCCTGCGAGGCCGCTTCGATCAGCAGATGGGCCCACCGCCCATCGTCGGATTCGCCGAGGTCGAGTCCGTCGGCGATCCACGCCCCGGCCAGGGTGAGGTAGCCCTGCGACGTGGGCGGCACCGTCCACAGCACATGATCGAAGGCCTCGGCCCGCACCGGCTCCACCCAGCGGGCGACCGGCCGAGCCAGGTCGGCCTCGCTGTACTCGCCGGCGCCGAGCGCGATCAGGCCCTCGCCGAACTCGCCGCCGTAGAAGCCCTCCCGGCCCCGCCCGGCGACGGCCCTCAACGCCCGGGCTGTGCCGGGGCGCCGCACCACCGCTCCGGCCCGCACACCGGCACCGATGTCGGTGTTGCCCTCCACGCCGGCCACCTCGCCGGCCCGGTCGGCCAGCAGCGGCGAGGCTGCGAACCCTGCCTCGGCGATCCGCACCGCCTCGGCCAGCACATCGGCCAGCGGCAGGCGCCCGTAGCGCGAGTGCAGGGCCAGCCAGCCGTCCACCGCGCCGGGCACCGTCACCGAGGCGACATCGCCGTGCAGCGGCATCTCATCGCAACCCTGTTCACGCAGCCGCTCGGCGTCGGCCCCCGAGCCCGCAAACCCGGCGCTGTCGAGCGCAGCCGGCGGCTCACTGCCCCCGTCATGCACCAACGCCCACACATCGCCACCGGGACCGCACATGTGAGGCGACGTCACGGCCAGCACCGCGTTGGCGCCCACCGCCGCGTCCGCAGCCGACCCGCCCTTGCGCAGCAGATCCACCCCGACGCAGGTGGCCAGATGATCGACGGTCGAGACCATCCCCGACACCGAGGTGCGAGTGACGGCAGAAGGAAGTCGAGACATGCCGCCAGTGTTGCCCGCGTTCCGCTCTCCTACAAAGCCAGCCCGAGCATCCACTGCCGGATCCAGTACTCACAGTTCGCGGGGTGAATGACGGTCCAGTCCAGGACGGCCGGCCGGACGGAGTCCCCGCAGTCGTCGAACACATGGGCCTCGCATTGCGAAAGCTCAGACTTCCAACGCTCCAGCTCCTTGGTCCGGCGGCTCGCTGAGGAACGGGCAGCGTGACGCTCAGCCCGTCGGGCAGATGCCGCTCCCGCCCGCTCGTGTTGACCAGCTCCACCCGCACGGTGAGGGCGTGGCCGAGTGCGCGATCACGGGCGCACCGTGCGACAGATCGACGAGTACGGCGGTGCCGGGCCCGCGCAGGCGGATCAGGTCAGCCCTTGTTGGCACCGAGGGTGAGGCCCGAGATGAACTGCTTCTGCAGGATCAGGTAGACGATCAGCGTGGGCAGGGCAATCAGGATCGACGCCGCTGCGATCAGGTTGAAGTCGCTCGCGTACTGGCCGTTGAGGATGGAGATCGACGAGGTGATCGGTCGTTCGTCGCCTTGGTTGAGCAGCACGGAGCCCCAGAAGAAGTCGTTGTAGAGCCAGGTGAACTCCAGCGTGCCCAGCGCCGCGAGCGCCGGTCGGGTCAGCGGGAGGATGACTTGGAAGAACCGGCGCCCCACGCCGGCGCCGTCGACGGCCGCAGCCTCGCTTATCTCGGTGGGGATGGTCTTCATGTAGTTGGCGAGGACGAACGTGCAGAACCCGACCTGGAAGGCCACGTGGATCAGGATCACGGCGATCTTCGTGCCCAGCAGGCTGCCCGTGTTCGTGTCGGACAGGATGTCGGGCCACGGCATGCGCTTGAAGATCTGGAACAGCGGCTGGAACAGCACCTGCTGGGGCATCAGGTTGCCGGCGGTGAAGAGAACGAGGAAGGCGATGTTGAACCTCCAGCTGTACCGGGTGCAGGCGTAGGCCACCATGGCGGACAGCAGCAGCGTGAGAAACAGCGCCGGCACGACGATGAAGGCGGTGTTGCCGAACGTCTTTGCCATCTCGCCGACCTCCCACGCCTCCCGGTAGTTGTCGAGCGTGAGCGTCTCAGGCGCCGCGAACGGTCCGTTGGGCTGGGTGTCGGCCTCGTAGTAGCGGAAGGAGTTGTACACGGCGGTGCCGACCGGCAGGAGCCAGGCCAGGGCCATGACGATCAGGAAGGCGTGGAGCACGCCCCGCATCGGCGTGATCCGCGGCCCGCGCCGCTCAGCACGCAGGGCTCGGACCTCTTCGAGCCCGTCTTCGGGGACCGTTGCCGCGCCGGTGCCGGGGGCCGCGCCGCTCATAGATCCGACTCCCGGTAGTGGTTCGTGACGTACCAGACGATGAACCCGAGACAGAGCACCAGCATGACCACTCCGTAGGCGGATCCGAATCCGACCCGTCCGCCGCCCTCGCCGAGCAGGCTCTTGGTGACGAGCGTGCCGATGACGTCGGTGCCGCGAGGCTCGTTGAGGGCGGCGATGATGTCATAGGCCCGCAGGGCCTCGATGACGGTGATCACCGCCACGACCACGTTGATGGGCTTCAGCGACGGGAAGACCACCTGCCGGAAGCTCTGCCACTCGTTGCAGCCGTCGATCGCGGCCGCCTCGCGCAGAGCTGGATCGACCGATTTCAGTCCGGCCAGGTACATCACCATGACATAGCCGATGTGCCGCCACGCCATGGCGACCAGCAGCGCGGCGAAGTTCTTCGAGAGTCCCTGCGGATAGTCGAGGAACGGCAGGTCGACCGAGAACAGCTTGGTGCCGTCCCCGACGAAGTCGATGGGTTCTCCGGGCCACACCACATTGAGCAGGCCGTGGTCGCGCGAGAACATCGTCGACTTCCAGATGAATCCGACCACGGCGAGGGACAGGACGACCGGGAAGTAGTAGATGCTCTGGTAGACGCGCCCGCCCCGCAGGTCCTTGTCGAGCAGGTAGGCGAAGAGCATGCCGAACGCCGAGCAGACTGTGAGCCAGAAGATCAGGAAGAAGTTGTTGGACAGCGCCCCGAACAGGTCGGCGTCGAACACGGTGAAGATGAACCAGTAGTTGCGGAAGCCGACGGCGCGGATGTCGGTCAGCGGGGCGAGGTTGTCCCACTCGGTGAACGACAGGACGACGGTGAGGGCCGCAGGGATCCAGACCAGCGCGATGTGCAGCACGGCCGGGACGCCGACCATCACCCGCAGCCAGGTTCGGTCGGAGCCCGTGAGGGTGGAGGGACGACGACGGCGGCGCCCCGGCCGGGGCGCCGCCGTCACGTCGTGGGGATTTATGGGAATCGTCCCGACCCCGTGCGGCTCACTCGAAGGTGTACGTCTGCTTCTTAGCCTCAATGTCGGCGAGAATAGTGCCGATGTTCCCCGGTGTGGCGAGGAAGTCAGCGATGCCGATGCCCACCACGTTGGCGGCGAAGTCCGGGTCGGTGTCCCGGTCGAGGAACTGGGCGATGTGCCTCGCGGAGCTCACGGCCTCGGCCGACTTCTTCTGCAGCGCGTTGTATCCGCTCGTGTCCGCGTTGCTGCTGGCGGCCACGACCGACGGGTCGACGGCAATGTAGGCGTCAATGGCCGCAGCCGAGCCGAGGCCGCCGAGCAGGGCCTTGGCGCCCGCCTCGTTGTCAGGGTCGGCGGCCATCATGAAGCCGTCGATGGGCGCCTCGATCGCGTCCTGACCGTGGGCGGGATCGACCTCGGGGAACAGGAAGAAGTCGATGTCGTCGATGATGTCGGCCTGGGTCTCGTTGTCGAAGTTCGACGTGACGAACGTGCCGAGCACGTACATGCCGGCCGACTTGTCGCCGAGCGCGTTGGCGGCGTCCTGCCAGGTGCGGCCGTTGGGGTCGGGCTGGTAGTAGGGAAGGATCTCCTCCCAGGTAGAGAAGACGTTCTTGACCTCTGCGCTCTCCCAGTCCTCGTTGCCGCCCATCAGGCTGACGTGATAGTCGTAGCCGTTGACGCGCAGGTTCAGCATGTCGAATATGCCCATCTGCGGCCAGCGACCGTCGTTGGCCGCGCACAGCGGCGTGATGCCGTCGGCCGTCATCGTGTCGCACAGCGCCTTGAAGTCGTCCCACGTCGTGGGGATCGAGTAGCCGTTGTCGGCGAACAGGCTCTTGCGGTACTGGACGGCCCACGGGTAGAAGTAGAAGGGCACGAAGTACTGCTTGCCGTCGAGGCCCGACGAGGCGCTCTTGAAGCCCGCGGACATGCCGTCGAGCCCGGCCCACACATCGGAGATGTCGCCCACGACGCCCTTGCCGGCGAAGGCCCGCATGCGGTAGCCGGCGAACCACGACACCACGTCGTCGGGCTGCTGGATGTAGGTGTTGAAGTTCTCCTGGTAGGTGTTGTGGTCGATGGTGTTGATGACCGTGTCGATTCCGGTCGCGGCGATGGCGGCGGCGATGCCGACTCTGCTCTTGTCGCCGGAGTAGTTCGAACCGAACGTCGTCGTGCCGACGCCGACGTCGGCCGTGGTCGTCGGCGCCGCGGTCGTGCCCGGCGCCGCGGTGGTGGTGGGCGCGGCGGCATCGTCGTCGCCGCATGCCCCGAGCAGGGCTGCTCCGCCCAGGGCGGCCGCGCCGCCGATCACGAAGTTGCGGCGATTCAGCCCTACGCCCGGAAGGCGCAGCGAGCGCTCAACTGGTTCGGTCATGTCTCCTCCTAGGGATAGTCGGCTGGGATTGCCTCTCAATGACCGCTCCTGCGAAGTGGCCACCAGATCGGCTGGCGCGGGACTCCGCTCCGTCCCTCCAACACCCAGTATTGCGCCAAGTCGAGCCGTTGTCAAGGTGTTTAGTTTGAAACATTACACATCTACACATATTTGCCACGATATTGTGCCTTTGACAGGCTATTATGAGCGAATCTGTTGCCTTCGGTATTCAGGCTCGTCATCCTCGGCAGTGATGGAGCCATCGCGCCGGCGGGTCCGCCTATGACCAATCGGGGCAGACCGTCGCTGGCCCGCCAGCGTCACGAACTGATCGTGAGCCAGATCCGGCGCGCCGGCTCGGCCCGAGTGGCTGATCTCGCCGCCCAGCTCGACGTGAGCGAGATGACCGTGCGCCGCGATCTCGACGCGCTGGACGAGGCCGGACTCGTGGTGAAGGTGCACGGCGGCGCCACCGTCCGCTACGCGCACAGCACCGACGAACCCGGTTTCGAGGCCAAGCTCCTGCGCAACACCGACGAGAAGCGGGCGATCGCGGTGTCGGCCGCGGTGCTCACCGGCGCCGGCGCGGCGATCGGCCTGACGGCCGGCACCACCACCATGCAGCTGGCGACCGAGTTGATCACCGTGCCGAACCTCACGGTGGTCACCAACAGCATCCCCGTCGCCGACGCGTTCCACGCCAGCGATCGACCGGACCGCACGGTGATGATCGTCGGCGGCGAGCGCACGCCCAGCGACGCTCTCGTCGGTCCGCTGGCGGTGACGGCGCTGTCGTCGTTCCACTTGGACACCGTGTTCATGGGAGTGCACGGCGTCCACGAGCGGTCGGGCTTCACCACACCCAACCTGCTCGAGGCCGAGACGAACCGGGCCTTCGTCGCGGCCACCGACGAACTCGTGGTCCTGGCCGACCACACCAAATGGGGAGTCGCCGGCCTCGCCACGATCGCACCGCTCGACAAGGCCACCGTCTGCGTCTCAGACGTCGGCCTCGGCGAGCACGCCCGATCGGTACTCTCCGATCGGGTCGGCCGGCTCATCCTGTCGACCCCCGACGCCATCTCCCACGACAGGAGTTCCTGATGGCCACTGTCACCCTCGATCAAGCCACCCGGGTGTATCGCGACGGCGATCGCCCAGCCATAGACCGTCTAGACCTCGAGATCCACGACGGGGAGTTCCTCGTGCTCGTCGGCCCGTCGGGCTGCGGGAAGTCGACGACGCTGCGGATGCTCGCCGGGCTGGAGCCGGTCGACTACGGCGAGATCCGCATCGGCGACCGCGACGTCACCATGCTGCCGCCGAAGGACCGCGACATCGCCATGGTCTTCCAGTCGTACGCGCTGTACCCCCACATGACGGTGGCCGAGAACATCGGCTTTCACCTCAAGATCACCAAGGTCGAGCGGACGGAGCGAGCCAGGCGGGTGGCCGAGGCCGCGGCCATCCTCGATCTGACGGAGTACCTCGACCGCAAGCCGGCCAAGCTCTCGGGCGGCCAGCGTCAGCGGGTGGCGATGGGACGGGCGATCGTGCGGCAGCCGCAGGTGTTCCTCATGGACGAGCCGCTCTCCAACCTCGACGCCAAGCTGCGGGTGCAGACCCGCACCCAGATCGCGGCGTTGCAGCGGCGCCTCGGGGTGACGACCGTGTACGTCACCCATGACCAGGTGGAGGCGATGACCATGGCCGACCGGGTCGCCGTGCTCAAGGACGGCGTCCTGATGCAGTGCGCGTCGCCGCGCCAGCTGTTCACCCGGCCCGCCAACCTGTTCGTGGCCGGCTTCATCGGCTCGCCCGCCATGAACCTGCTCGCCGCAACCGTCAGCGACGGCGTGGCGAACGCCGGCTCGCTGACGGTCGAGCTCACGCCGGACCAGTCGAGCGGGCTCACGTCCGCCGCGGTCAACATCGGCGTGCGGCCCGAGAGCTGGGTCGTCGGCAGCGAGGGCGGACTCGACGCCACCGTCGATGTGGTCGAGGAACTCGGTTCCGAGTCGTACCTGTACTGCACCGCCCAGGGCATGGACCACCAGGAGGTGGTGGTGCGGACCGAGGGCCTCAGCTCATTGCAGCGCGGCGACCAGGTGAGCCTCGTTCCCAAGCCCGAGGCGGTGCACCGGTTCGACACGGCCACCGGTCTGCGCCTCGCGGACGCTTGAGCACTCCCGTGGCCGAGGTCCGCGTCGACCCCGTGCTCGGCACCGTCGTACACATCGTCGGGATCCGCCAGGAGCGGCCGAACCTGCCGTCGTCGGGCTGTCCGTTCTGCGTCGGCGGCATCGAGGCGCCCGAGCCGTACGACGTGCGCTGGTTCCCGAACCGGTGGCTGGCCATGGGGGACGACCGATGCGAGGTGGTGCTCTACACCGCCGACCACGACGCCACGTTCTGGTCGCTCGGACTCCAGGGGGCCCGCCGGGTGATCGACCTCTGGGCCGAGCGCACGGCGGAGCTCGGCGCCCGAGCCGACGTCGACTACGTTCTCGTGTTCGAGAACAGCGGGCCCGAGGTCGGCGCTACGATCCCCCACCCCCACGGCCAGATCTATGCCTTTGACCACGTTCCGTCCCGTCAAGCCCGCCGCCTGCTGGGCGGCTGGACGCCGGATCGCGATCCCGGGGAGCGCCTCGTGATGGAGCAGCGTTCGTGGACGGCGTGGGTGCCCTACGCGCCGACGTATCCCCTCTCGGTCGAAGTGGCGCCCCGTCGGCGTATCGGCGACCTGCCGTCCATGGCCGCGTGCGACCGCGACGGGCTCGCCGCGATCCTGATCGACTTGCTCGCCCGGCTCGACCGGCTCTACGACCAGCCGATCCCCTACATGATGTGGCTGAACCAGCGTCCCAGCGCCGGCAGGGGACACGAGGACGCCTGGTTCAACATCGAGATCGTCTCGTCGTGGCGCTCCGCTGGCGTGCCGCGGTTCATCGCCGCGGCAGAGGTGGCCAGCGAGGAGTTCTTCAACCCGGTCGTCCCCGAGGACGTCGCCGCCCGGCTCCGCGAACTCGGCTGACGCCGTCCATCCCGCCAGGAGCTGCTCATGCTGCCCGTCATCGGCGAGATCAGACCCTGGGCGGATCCGACGGTGCTGCAGCTCAATCGGCTGGCGATGCATGTCCCGATGGCGGGGTTCGAGCGTCGCTCGCTGGACGGTCGCTGGTCGCTCGAGCTCTTCGACAGCCCAGACGCGGTGCCGGCCGCGGCGATGCAGGGCGAACGGCGCCGGGCCGCGACCGTCGCGGTGCCGGGGAACTGGACCATGCAGGACCTCGGCAGCCCGTCCGGCACGGCTTTCGTCGACACGCCCCACTACACCAACATCCAGATGCCGTTCGGTGGGCCGCCGCCGCGGCTGCCGGACCGGAACCCGACCGGGGTGTATCGCCGCCGGTTCGCGGTGCCGGCCCGCTGGATGAAGCGCCGCGCCGTGCTGCACGTCGCGGGGGCCGAGAGCGTGCATGCGGTCTACGTGAACGGCCGCTTCGTCGGGTACGGCACCGACAGCCGCCTCCCCAGCGAGTACAATGTGGGGCCGTTCCTGGTGCCGGATCGCAACGAGCTGGCGATCGTGGTTGTGCGGTTCAGCGCCCACAGCTACATCGAGGACCAGGATCAGTGGTGGATGGCGGGGCTGCACCGCTCCGTCTGGATCGAGTCGCGCCCCGACGTCCACCTCGCCGACCTGCCCGTCGCCACTTCGCTCGATCCGCTCACCGCGGCCGGGGCGGTGCATGCCACTGCCGTGGTCGACTTCGGCGGGGCTCCGGCTCCGGGCTGGTCGGTGCGGGCGACGCTGCGAGACCCCGCCGGCGAGCAGGTGGGCGCCACGATCGATCAGCCGGTACCGCACGAGCACGCCCGGCCCTACGCGTTCACGGGGTTCGAGGTGACTGCGCACTGGGATGTCGCCGGCGCCGAGGCATGGAGCGCCGAGACGCCGCGGCGGTATTCGGTGACGGCGGAACTGGTCGACCCCCGCGGACGCGTGTCCCACGTTGAGACCCAGCACTTCGGCATCCGGCGAGTCGAGGTGCGCGACCGGCAGCTGCTCGTGAACGGCCGACCGGTTTGGATCTTCGGCGTGAACCGCCACGACCACCACCCCGACCGGGGCAAGGCGGTCACGGTCGACGACATGCAGGCCGATCTGGCGCTTATGCGTGCCCACAACATCAGCGCGGTTCGCACGTCGCACTATCCCAACGACGGCGCCTTCTACGAACTCTGCGACGAGTTCGGCTTCTATCTGGTGGACGAGTCCAACATCGAGAGCCACGCGTACAACCGGAGCCTCTGTGACGATCCTAGATACCGGGCGGCGTGGGTCGACCGGGGCGCCCGGATGGTGCAGCGCGACCGGAACCACCCGTCGGTGATCCTGTGGAGCCTCGGCAACGAGAGCGGCCACGGCGCGAACCATGATGCGCTCGCGGGGTGGATCCGTCGGGCCGACCCGTCGCGGCCGCTGCACTACGAGGACGCCGTGCGGATCGAGGGATGGGACGACGGCGGCCTGGCCGCGACGGACGTGGTGTGCCCCATGTACCCCACGATCGACGCCATCCGCGAGTACGGGCAGGCGAGTGCCGGCGATCGGCCGCTGATCATGTGCGAGTACAGCCACGCGATGGGCAACAGCAACGGCTCGCTCGCCGACTACTGGGACGCGATCACCTCGACCCCCGGCCTGCAGGGCGGCTTCCTGTGGGAGTGGAAGGACCACGGCCTGCGCCAGCGGCTGCCCGACAGCCGGGTGCGCCTCGCATATGGCGGCCAGTTCGGCGATACGCCCCACGACGGCAACTTCGTCGCCGACGGCCTGGTGTCCGCCGACCTGGAGCCGCACCCGGCGATGCGCGAGGTCGCCTGGGTGTACCGGCCCGTCACTGTCGCTCTGACCGGGGCTGGGAGCGGCCTGAGGGTCGAGAATCGGCGCTCGTTCACCGGGTTGAGCGACCTGCGGGCCCGCTGGGAGGTACTGGTCGACGGCGTGGTCGCCCGGCAGGGCACGCTGCGGGTACCTGACGTCGGCCCGCACTCGTCGGCGACCGTGCCGCTCCCCGGCCTGCCCGTTGGGCCGGACTCGGGCTGCGAGGTCCATCTGACCGTGCGATGGGAGACGAGAGACGACGCGTGGTTCGCTCAGGCCGGCCACGTCGTCGCCTGGGACCAGGTCCAGGTTCCGGTCGGCAAGGCCCGCCACGCCGGTGGTCTCTCGACCGCAACGCCGGCGGACTCGGACGAATGGGGGCGCGACGCGCTCCCAGCTGCAACCGGCGCCGATGGTCTCCAGAACGGGTCGCCGACGGACTCGCCGGCGTCCCCGCAGCTCAACCTGTGGCGCGCTCCGACCGACAACGACGGATTCAAGTTGATGCCCGATCTCGCGCAACGGCTGAGGGTGGGTGGACAAGCTCTGCGCCTCTGGCGGGATGCCGCACTCGATCGTCGCCCGCCCGAGGAACTCGTGGGCCACCGGGTCCTGGTCGAACGCGACGAGCACGGCACGACCTACCGGCACACGGTCGACGTCCCCGAGTCGCTCGCCGACCTGCCCCGCATCGGAGTCTGCATCACGATCCCGGCCCGGTTCACCGAGCTGCGCTGGTACGGGCGCGGGCCCCACGCGAACTACCCCGATCGAAACCGCAGCGCCATGATGGGAGTGTGGAGCGCCGAGCCCGACGAGTCGCCGTACCTGGTGCCCCAGGAGTTCGGGCTGCGCACGGACTGCCGGTGGTTCGAGATCATCGACCCGGCGGGCCGCGAGGCAGTGCGGATCGACGCCATCTCGCCGCAGGCCCTGCACTTCTCCGCCACCCACCACACCCCGGCCGACCTGTACGCGGCCGCCACCCAGTCCGAGCTGCGCCGCCGGGACGGCCTGGTGGTGTGCGTCGATGCGGCCCACCGCGGCCTGGGAACAGCGAGCTGCGGACCCGACGTGCTCCCGCAATACCGGCTAGCGGCCGGGCGCCACGAGTTCGCCTATCGGGTGAGCGCGAGACCGGCCGGCGGGGCACATTCAACCTGACCGAGGTCAACTACAGCGGCACTCCCGACCCGCATCGCCTCGACCGCGGCCCGACCACCACTCCACACGGCACCCATTCCACCTGACCGAGACCAACGACAGCGGCACTCCCGCGCCGGCGATCACGATGGGCCGGGGATCACGATGCGCCGGCGATCACGATGGGCCGGGGATCTCTACCACCGCGGCGCCCGCGGATGGAGCACACATCCGCACCCGCGCGGTGTGGCCGTCGAACCTGTAGCGGTCGATCACCGCGTCGGCGAACGCTTCGGCGTCAGCCGCTTGGACGAGAGCGACGGCGCATCCGGCGAAGCCCCCGCCCGTCATGCGGGCGCCGAGACATCCCGGAGCGGTGCGGGCGACCTCGACGATCGCGTCCAGGCCCGGCCCTGAGACCTCGTAGTCGTCGCGCAGGCTGGCATGGCTCTCGTCCATCAGCAGGCCCAAGTCGGCGGTGTCGCCCCGACGCATCGCATCCACCGCATCGAGGGTGCGCTGGTTCTCGGTGACGACATGTTGGGCCCGTCGGCGATCGACGGGGTCGGCGATGGTGGCCACCTGTTCGAGGGTCGCGTCCCGCAGCGCGGCCACACCGAGTTCAGCCGCGACACGCTCGCATGCAGTGCGACGGTCCCCGTACTCGGCTTCGGCGAGCACGCGCCGGGTCCCGGTGTCCATGACGGCCACCACGACGCCGTCGGGCAGCGGTGTCGGGGTGAGGGTGAGGGCCCGACAGTCCATGAGGCTGGCGTGTGCGGCGACGGCGGCGGCCGAGATGAACTGGTCCATGATCCCACTGGGCAGCCCGACGACCTCGTTCTCGACTCGCCGGCCGAGGCGGGCGACGGCGATGGGGGGCCACTGCACGCCGGCGCGAGCGAGCAGACCCGTGATCACGGCGACTTCGAGCGCGGCCGACGACGAGAGGCCGGCACCGATCGGGATGTCGGTGTCGATTGCGGCCCGCCAACCGCCCGCGGGCACCCCGTGGCCCGCGAGCAGCCCGACCACTCCCGCTAGGTGCCAAGCCCACGTGACGACCGACCGCGGATCCGCGGTCGGATCGATCGCCACCCTGCCGAACCCCGCCGACGCGATCTTCACCGTCCCCGCCGTTGCGTCGCCGTCGTCGCTCATGGCGATGGCGGTGTCGAACGGCAACGCCATCGGCAGGGTAAACCCGTCGTTGTAGTCGGTGTGCTCGCCGATCAGGTTGACCCGGCCCGGCGCCCGGACCACAAGGTCCGGCAGGCCCCACCTGCGCTCGTGGGCGGTCACGGCACGCTCGACGGCGGACGGCTGCGGCACTCACACAATGTACGGCCGTCCAGCACCGCCAGAGAGACTGGACCCGAGGCGCCACGACTGTCTGGGCGCGCTTTCTGGCACGGCGACTCCCTTCCCCCGACAATCAGTTCGTGATGCCGCTGATGAAGGAACCCATGCCGGGCACGGTGAAGGCGACGGGGGGCGCCCGGGCGCTTCCTAAGATTATCTAATAGATTTCGTTAGACTAATATAGGAAAAGCTAGGCGACACCCTCACTGGCGGCACACGCGGTCGCATCCCGTGGCAGCCATGCACCCCGCCGCCGTGCACGGAATCATCGTGCTGTCCCTGCTCCTGGTGCTGGAGCCGGCGCGAGCCGGCCGCATCTAGGCGACTCCGGCGGCGTTGAGGGCCCGCTCGGTGAGCACCCTGGCCAGATGGCTGCGGTACTCGGCGTCGGCGTTGAGGTCCTCGGGGGGATCCAGCCCGTCGGCGGCCGCCGCGGCCGCGTCGGCAGCCGAGGCCCCGCCGGCGAGCGCGGCCTCCACGCCGGAGGCCCGGATGGGCACCGATCCCATGTTGACCAGGCTCACGCCGGCGCCGCCGTCGGCGACGGCCACCCCGACGATGGCCCAGTCCTGGGCCCGGCGGTTGAACTTCTGGTAGTTCCATCCGCCCGTGCCGGCCGGAACCCGCACCTCGGTGATCATCTCGTCGTCGGCCAGCACCGACTCGAAGTACCCGGTGAAGAAGTCCGTGGCCGCGATCTCACGCGACCCGCCCGGTCCCTGGGCCATGACCGTGCCGCCCAGAGCCAGCACCGCCGCAGGCAGATCCGATGCCGGATCGGCGTGGGCGATGGTGCCGCCCAGCGTGCCCCGGTGGCGCACCGCCGGGTCGCCCACCAGCGCCGCCACCGACGCCAGCATCGGGCAGGCCCCGGCCAGCGCGGCCGAGTGCTCCAGCTCGCTGTGGCGGGTCAGCGCCCCGATCGACACCGTGCCGTTGCCGGCCCGGATGTAGCGCAGGTCGTCGAGACGGCCCACGTCCACCAGCACGCTCGGCGTGGCCAGCCGGTAGCGCATCATCGGGATGAGGCTGTGGCCCCCGGCCAGCAGCTTGGCGTCGTCGCCGTGCTCGGCCAGCAGCGAAACCGCGTGCTCGGCGGACTCGGCAACCTCGTAGTCGAATGCGGCGGGAATCACGACGCACCTCCTTGGGCATCGGCGATGGCTCTCCAAACTGTCTGGGGCGATGCGGGCATGGGCATATCGGAGATGCCCAGATCGCGCAGCGCGTCCACCACGGCGTTGATCACCGCGGGCGCGGCCGCGATGGTCCCGGCCTCGCCAACGCCCTTCACCCCCATCGGGTTGGTGGGGCTCGGCGAGCAGTGGCTGTCGAGCCGGAAGCGGGGCGCCTCCGCGGCCGAGGGCACCAGGTAGTCGCCCAGGTTGGCCGATACCAGCTGGCCGTCTGAGTTGTAGACGGCGTCCTCGTACAGCGCCTGGGCGGCGCCCTGCAGGATGCCCCCGTGCACCTGGCCCTCCACGATGAGCGGGTTGATCTGCACGCCGCAGTCGTCCACGGCCACATAGTCCACCAAGTCCACGTTGCCGGTGTCGGTGTCGACCTCCACCACGGCGATGTGGGTGCCGTTGGGGAACGTGAAGTTGGGCGGGTCGTAGGTGACGTGGGCCTCCAGATTGGGCTCCATCCCGTCGGGCAGGTCGTGGGCGGTGAACGCCGCGAAGGCGATTCCTGCCAGCGGCACCTCGGCCTCGGGCGTGCCCCTCACTCGGAAGGTGCCGCCGGAGAACTCGAGATCCTCCTCACTGGCCTCCAGCTGGTGCGCCGCGATGGCCCGGGCCTTGTCGATCACCTTCTCGGTGGCCATGTAGACCGCGGTGCCGCCGACCGCCAGCGACCGGGATCCGTAGGTGTCCAAGCCGGTGGGGCTGACCGCGGTGTCGGAGTGCAGGACCTCCACGTCGTCGGGATCGACGCCGAGCTGGTCGGCCACGATCATCGACCAGCAGGTCTCATGGCCCTGCCCGTGGGGCGTGGAGCCGGTCACCACCTGCACCTTGCAGGTGGGCGAGATCCGCACCGTGGCCGCCTCCCATCCGCCCGCGCCGTAGGCGAGCGATGCCAGCACCCGGCTGGGGGCCAGGCCGCACATCTCCACGTAGCTGGACAAGCCGACGCCGATCCGCTTCGACGAGCCCCCGGCCCGCCGCTGGGCCTGCTCGGCCCGGCGCTCATCCAGCCCGGCCAGCGCGACCGCCTTGTCGAGCACGGCCTGGTAGTCGCCGCTGTCAAAGATGAGGCCGGCGGCCGACGCGTACGGGAAGGCGTCGGCACCGATGAAGTTGCGGGCCCTGATCTCCTCGGGCGACACTCCCATGGCCGCAGCCAGGGAGTCCATGGCCCGCTCGATGGCGTAGGTGGCCTCGGGACGGCCCGCGCCCCGGTAGGCGTCGGTCGGGGTCCGGTTTGTGAACACCGACGTGCACTCGAACATGTAATTGGGGATGTCGTAGCAGCCGTGGTACAGGAACCCGCCCAGCAGCGGCACGCCGGGCGTGACCAGCTGAAGGTAGGCACCCATGTCGGCCAGCAGCTTCACCCGCACCGCCTGCACCTTGCCGTCGGCATCGGCGGCCAGCTCGATGTGCTGCACCTGACCCCTGCCCTGGATGGTGGAGGTGGCACCTTCGGTGCGGCCCTCGGTCCAGCGCACGGGCACGCCCCGCTGCATCGCCAGGGCGCTGCACAGGATCTCCTCGGCGTAGACGTTGAGCTTGCATCCGAAGCCGCCGCCCACCGACGGCGCAACTACCCGCAGCTTGTTCTCGCCGATGCCGAGGACCACCGCGGTCATCACCTTGAGAATGTGCGGGATCTGGGTGGCTGAGTACAACGTGAGCTCTCCGCCGGCCGGCGACGGCACCGCCGCGCAGCCCCGGGGCTCCATCGGCGCGGGGATGAGCCGCTGCTGCACGTAGCGCTCGCTGACGACGTGCGCCGCCTCCGCGAAGGCAGCGTCCACCGCGGCGGCGTTGTCGCCCCAGAGCCCCCACGTGTAGCACTCGTTGGTGCCCAGGTCGGGATGAGCGAGGGGTGCGCCCTCGGCCACGGCGTCCTCTATCTCGACCACCGCGGGCAGCGGCTCGTAGTCCACGATCACCGCAGCAGCGCCGTCGGCCGCGGCGTAGCGGGAGTCGGCCAGGACCACCGCCACCGCGTCGCCCACGTACTTGGCCGTGCCGCGGGCCACGGGCAGGTGCGGCGGGTTCTTCATGTCGGGCGTGACGGGCCAGGCGCACGGCAGGGCGCCTTCGCCCCAGAGCGGGGCGAGGTCCTCGCCGGTGAGCACCTCGTTCACGCCGTCGATCTCGAGCGCAGCCGAGCCGTCGATGCCGGCGATGTTGGCGTGGGCCTCGGTGGAGCGGACCACGCCCACCCAGACCGCGCCGGGAAGGGCGAGGTCGTCGATGAACTTGGCCTCGCCGGTGAGCAGGGCCGGATCCTCCTTGCGCAGCCGGCGGGAGCCGACGTGGGCAGCCGGAGCGTCTTCGGTGATGGTCATGTCAGTCACCTCTCGAGCCTGCCGCGGCGAGCACGGCGTCGACGATGTTCTGGTAGCCGGTGCAGCGGCAGAGGTTGCCCTCCAGGCCGTGGCGCACGCCGTTCTCGTCGAGGCCGGGATACTCCTCGACCAGCGAGATGGAGGCCATCACCATGCCCGGGGTGCAGTACCCGCACTGCAGGGCGTGGTGTTCGTGGAACGCCTGCTGCATGGGGTGCAGCGTCCCGTCGGCGCCGGCGACACCCTCGATGGTGGTGATGTCGGCGCCGTCGGCCTGCACCGCGAACATGGTGCAGGATTTGGCGGATTGGCCGTCCACCAGCACCGTGCACGCACCGCAGCTGCTGGAGTCGCAGCCGACGTTCGTGCCCGTGAGCCCTAGGTCGTCGCGCAGCGCGTGCACCAGCAGGGTGCGAGGCTCCACTTCGAGGCTCCGTTCGGTGCCGTTGACGGTCAGGGTGACTGCTGTCATGCGCTTCTCCCTGGGTTGACCGGTTGGGGGTGGACATCCTGTCGCGGATTTGAGCCGCTGTCGAGTGTAATCGGGGTGATTTCTTGGCCGCCCGGCTGGGCGGCACCCCCCGGGTCGATGTCGGCCCGCCCGGCTAGTGCGGTACGAGCCGCCACCAGGTCATCGGGGTTGGTGACCCCGATCCACGGCTCGGTGGTGGACACCACCCGGACGGAGAGCGCTCGCTCGGCCATTCGCTCAGCGACGATCGTCGGCAGCAGACACTCGGAATCGGCGTCGTCGCGGTGGTCTGCCAGGAAGCGCTCGAAGCTGTCGCTGATCCAGTTCAGCGCCGCCCTCGGGAATGCCCACAGGTTGGTGGAGACGATGGTGTCGTCGCTGAGTTCCGCCGCGGGTTCAGCGGCCGCGATCGTTCCATCGGCGCGTCGGTCCACTCCGTGGTGCTCGACGATGCCGACGAGGCGGCCGTCGGACACCTGGCACACGCCGCGGCTGACCGTGCCCGTCGCGGAGAGCGTGCGCCCGAGGCCGTAGCCGCACAAGCAGGCCTCGCCGTCGTCGAGCTCAGCCGCGGTAGAGGCGAGAGTGCGCAGCGCCGCCGGGCCGTAGTAGTCATCGGCGTTGCACACCACGAACGGCCCGAGCACCTCGCCCTCGGCCACCAGCACCGCATGTGCGGTGCCCCACGGCTTGGCCCGGGGCGGGCCGTGCTCGTCCTGGCGGACGTAGGCGAACTGCATGCCGGCGCTCTGCAGGGCGCGGTGGCGGGAGTCGACATGGGCGCGCAGGGCGGTCTCGATCCCGGAGCGCACCACCAGCACCACCTTCGAGGCGCCCGCCCGGACCGCCGCGACGATGGCGTAGTCGAGGAAGGCCTCGCCGTTCGGTCCCACCTCGACGAGCTGCTTGTCGCCGCCGAAACGGCGACCGATGCCCGCGGCCATCACCACCAGGGTGAACACGCCCGCTCAGCGCTCCAGCATGGCGGGCTTGGTGTAGCGGTCGGCGCGCCGGAAGGCGGCCGGGGCCACCGCTCAGCGCTCCAGCAGGTGGCGCACGTGGTGGGTCTCGTTCACGGAGCGCACCGTGCGCACGCCGGTGCCCGACGCCGCCACCCGGGTGATCCCGCAGTAATCGACCAGCAGCGACAGCGGGTCGTGGATGCCGAGCAGGATCTGCAGGTACACCCCGGTGACCATGCCGTGGCAGAACACGGCCACCCTGCGGGACCGGTTGGTGCGGATCACATGCTCGAAGCCTTGCTCGACGCGGTCCCGGAACTCGTCGTATCCGTGCGAGAAGATGATGTCGCTGAGGTCGGCGTCGGGATCGTAGTAGTGGGCCGTGGCCGGGTCGTCCCGGCTGTGCTCCTCCGCGGGCACATAGATCCGGGACCGGTGGTCGGACTCGCGCAGGTCGTCAAGCGTCTCGATGCCGAGCTCAAGCCGCTCCGCCAGGGGCTCGGCGGTCCGTACGGCTCGCTTCATCGACGACGACACGATGTGGTCGATGCCCTCGTCGCCGAGGAAGTCGGCGGTGGCCTGAGCCTGTAGCCGGCCAATGTCGGCGAGGTCGGGATCGGCGGAGCCGCCCTCGGGGGCCTCGTGGCGCACGGGACGGGCGTGGCGTATCACGATCAGCTCCACGACGCCGGAGGCTACCGGGGACCCTCGCCCGTCTAGGCGTTTGCTCCCCCAGGTCCGCCTACGGTGCGCTGATCGGGCTCACGTCTGTCTCGGGGGCGATTCCCAGGCCCTTGGCCGCGGGTACCGCCATGGCGCCCGCGACCACCGGTGGGGCTTCGCCCACATCGACGGCCAGGAACCCGGCGGTGGCCAGGCCGTGGGCCCGGCGGCGCGGGGCAGCGGCGTCTACGGCGGCTGCGACGTGCAGGGCGTGGGTCAGACCCACAGCCGAGTCGAGGAAGGACGTCACAACAACGGAGGCTCCAGCCTCGTGTGCTCGGGCCGCGATGGAAAGGGCCACATCGGGGCCACCGAGGGCCTGGGGCTTGATGATGAGGGTGCTGATGCCGAGGCCCAGGGCCCGCACGGCGTCGGCCTCGCTGCGGATCGACTCGTCGGCGGCCACCAGGATGGGGCTGCGGCGGCCCACCGCCGCTATCGCCTCGACCCCGGCGACCGGTTCCTCGCAGTAGGCGACGCCGCAGTCGTGCACTCGACTGAGCACATCGAGGGCGGCTGCTGGACCCCAGGCACCGTTGGCGTCGAGCCGCAGCTCGCCCTCGGGCCCCAGGCCGGCCCGCGCGGCCCGAACCCGCTCGACGTCTACGGCCGGGGCGGCCGAGCCGACTTTGAGCTTGACCGCCCGAAAGCCGGCATTGGCCGCGTCCCGCACGGCCTGCTCAACCTCGGATGGTTCGGGCGCGGCGACCAGCGCATTGACCGCGATTGCATCGGATGGCGACAAGGCCACCGAGCCTTGCGGGCACGGCTCCGGCTCGGCTGTCAGCGCGTTGACCGCTAGCGGCGACGCCGGTGCATCGGTCGAGCCCGCGGCGAGGTATGCGGCAAGCGTGGAGCCGGCTCGTCGGGCCTGAAGGTCGGCCCACGCGCCGGCGAGTCCGGCCCGGGCGTGGGGAGCATGGTCCAGGGAGCCGACAAGGACATCGACGGCGTCCTCGCCGCCGGAGTCGATTGCCGCGATGGCGGGGCGCAGCGCCGCCTCCGTGTCGAGCAGGCTGGTTCGCGACCATCCCGGCAGCGGGCTGGCCTCGCCCCAGCCGATGATTCCGTCCGCCTCCAACGACACTAGGAACCCGGCCCGGAACCGGATCGAGACCCCGCCGGTGACGAGCGGGGATCGCAGCGCCAGCCGGAACGGATGCAGCTTGGCGAGCAGCCCTGTCACTTGCGGTTCACCTCGGTGGCCAGTTCTGCTTCTGCTCCAACAATGAAGCTCGCTATCGCCGACCCGGTGGCCTCAGGTTGCTCGATGTGGGCAGCGTGCCCGGCGCCGTCAATACGGGCGATGCTGGCCCTCGGCAGCGCCACCGCCAGCTGCTCTGCGATGGCGCAGAACTTCGAATCGCGCGCCCCGACCACCAGCAGCGTCGCTACATCGCAGCCCGCCAGCCGCCCATGCAGCGCGGTCATCGCCCCCGTGCCCGCCGCCAGCAGGCTGCGGGCCAGTCCCGCTGGGTCTGACGCAAGTCGTTGGTTTCGTGCCGCCCGCAGGTGCTCCTCGCCCAGCTCAGCCTGTCCCGCGAACAGCGGGTCGGCCATCCACTCCTCCACGAAGGCCTCGAAGTCGGCTTCCAAGCGCTGGGCTCGGGCCTCGTCAGCCTCGACCCGCCGGCGGCGCTCGGCCCGATCCGCGATGCCGGCGGAGGCACCGATCAGGGTGAGCGACCGGAGGCGACGCGGCCGCGCGCACCCCAGCGTGAGTGCCGCTCGGCCGCCCATGGAATAGCCGACGAGGTGGAAGGTCTCGCAGTCGAGAGCGTCGGCGAGGGCGGCGACCTGGTCGGCCATGGCCTCCACCCGGTAGAGCTCGAGATCGTCGGGCGAGTCGGAGTCTCCGTGCCCCACGAGGTCGGGGGCGATCACCCTCAGCGCCGGACCGTGAGACCCGGCTGCGGCGAGGCGCCGGGTGAGCGGGGCCATGGCCGCCCCCGATCCGGTGAACCCGTGCAGCACGAAGATCGGCATACCGTCGACCGGGCCGTCCGTTTGCACGGCCAGCTCCATGCTCCCGGCCCCGGCCCCGGCCCCGGCTGGCAGTTTCGTCGCGTTTTCTTGCTCTATTGACAAGAAAACGCGATGAGACCTCTCCGACCTCATGGTTGCCGGCCACGGGCCAGCACCTGGTGGGCGGCCCGCCGGGCTGCCGCGGTCAGGGACCTGCGCTGGGCCACATCGCCGTCCCTGGACACATCGACCACCAAGAGGTCGACGCCCGGAGTGCGGGCCGCAGCCGTGGCGCTCACCGCGTCGGCCAGCTCGACGGCGGTTGCCACCCGTCGGGCCCGGATCCCGCCGAACCCGTCGAGTCCGCACAGGTCGACGCCGTGGGGGGTGCGGAACAGTCGCTCGAAGTCCCCGGCCGGCACCCGGTCGGCTATGGGCAGCAGCGAGAAGATCTCACCCCCGTCGTTGTCCACGCACACCGCAATCAGGTGCAGTCCGAGGCGGGCCGCGGCGGCGAGCCCGCTCAGATCGTGGAGCAGGGCGAGGTCGCCGGTGTAGAGGGCCACGGTCCTGGACGGGTCAGCCGCGGCGATGCCCAATGCGGTGGACGCGGAGCCGTCGATGCCGGCCGCACCCCGGTTGGCGCAGCAGACGAGCGATCCGGTGTCGAACACGAAGGCGTCGAGATCCCTCACGGGCATCGAGTTCGTGGCGACCAGCACGGCATCATCGGGCAGGGCACCAACGAGCACACGAGCGGCTCGAGCTGACAGCAGCGAACCGTCATCGACGGCGGCGTCGATGGCGCCCCGAGCGGCCGCGTCGAGCATCGCCCAGGCATCGAGCCATCCGCCGGCAGCGTTGCGGCCGGGCGGGGCAGGCGCGGCGGTGATCGAACTCAGCGCGTCCACGGCCGCCGGCACATGACCGGTGAGCCGGAACACGGCTTGCTCCCAGCGGTCCTCGGGGTCGATGAGCACGACATGGCGAGGACGGGTGCGCTCCAGCCAGAGCCGGACCGGCTTGGAGGTCACCGTCCGGCCCACGAGAACGGCTGCATCGGGCCGCATCTCGTCTCCGAGAGCCTCGTCCGCGAGCAGGTGGTCGGCGGTTGCGACCACGCACGCCGGCCGTTCCTCGCCGATGCCGTTGTGGGAGCGGCCCCGGACGTGGGCGATGGGCTCGCCGATGACGGGCCAGCCGGCCCAGGCCGCGAAGCGCCCGGCGGACTCGGCCCAGAGCAGCTCTCGGTGCAGTCCCCCGCCCGGCCACGGCCCGACGACCACCACCCCGCGCTCGTGCGCAGCGACGATGTTGGCCAGCTCGACCAGCTTCGCTGGTTCCGCCGACTGCGGACCCGGCCGCGTCGACTGCCCGGCGCCGTCGTCGCGCTCCGGTGCTTCCTGTCCCGGCTGCTCGCCCGCGTCGCCGCCGTGCACGGCCGGTTCCCGGCCCGCCATCTCGCCTGCTTCGACTCGGTTGACAGGCACCACCGCCGACGCCGGCTCCAGCGGCTCGCGCAGGGGCCAGTTGAGATGGACCGGTCCGGGGTCGGGCCCGGTGGCCACGCCCCAGGCGGTGCCCGCCCATCCGATCGCCGCGGCGGCCGTGGCCTCGTCGGGCACGGGAAGGTCGGCGCTCCAGCGGACCGCGGTGCCGTACAGGCCCACCTGGTCGATGGTCTGGGGCGAGCCCCAGCCCCTCAGCTCGGGCGGCCGGTCGGCGGTGCACACGATCATTCCGACGCCCGCGTGGGAGGCCTCCACCACCGCGGGCAGGTAGTTGGCGGCCGCAGTGCCGGAGGTGCACACGAGCACGGCCGGACGGCCCGCGGCCCGGGCCAATCCAAGGGCCAAGAAGCCCGCGGCGCGCTCGTCGAGCTGTATCCAGGTGCTCAGGCCGGGCTGAGCGTCCAGGCACAACGTCAACACGGTCGAACGCGAGCCGGGACTGATCACGACGTCGGTCACTCCCAGCGCTACCAGCCGGGCCGCGAAGGTCGCGACGACGTCGTAGACGGACTCGGTCACGATCCGCTGACGCGGGTGGATCCGCCGACGCGGGTGTCGGCCATGCCTAGGCCGCGGGTTCTGCGCTCTGGGCCACGGGATCAGCGCTCGTCGATGGCGTCCAGGAGAGCCCGGAGCTTCATCGCCGTCTCCTCCAACTCGTCATCGGGATTGGAGTCGGCGACGATGCCGGCGCCCGCGAACAGGTGCGTGCCGCCGGGCCCGGTCAGCGCGCAGCGCAGCGCGACGCCCATCTCGCCGTTGCCATCGAGGTCGCACCATCCCACCGGGGCCGCGTACCAGCCCCGGTCGAATCTCTCGTGGCCGGCTATGAACTCGAGGGCGGCGTCGGTGGGGGCACCGCCGACAGCCGCGGTGGGATGCAGGACGCCCGCCACCCTCAGCACGTCCATGTCACTCGCTCCGGTCCGCCGGCGCTGCACCCGGGCCGTGATCGGGGTGCGCAAATGCTGAAGCCTGCTGAGGCGCATGAGTCCCGGCTCGGCGGGGGCCGGGCCCACGAGGCCGAGGCCGGCCAGCGTCTCGGTGATGCCGTCGACTACGAAGCGGTGCTCAGACCGGTTCTTGGTCGAGGCCAGCAGACTCGCGGCCAGACTCTCGTCGGCCTCGGGGCTGTCGCCGCGGGGGGCGGTGCCGGCCAGGGCGGTGGTGTGCAGCCGGGGTCCGTCGAGAGTGACCAGTTCCTCGGGTGTCGACCCCAGGAAGGTGGTGTCCCCGACCGTGAACGCGAAGGTCGCGCAAGCGGGATTGCGGTGCCGCAGCCGGGCCGGCAACGTTACGATGTCCAACTCGACCTCGAGGGTGACTGTGCGGGCCAGTACCACCTTGTGGAGCCCATCCCGGTCGATCGCTTCCACTGCGGAGGCGACGAGGTCCAGGTAGTCGTCGTCCCGGCCTCGGGCGCCGTCGCCGGTGACAGCTCCGCCGGCAGCTGCTCCGGCGGGCGGGAGTGCCGGCGGATCGGACCGGAAGGCGTCCAGCCGCTGATCGAGCCGGGCCGCGGCGGCAGTCTCGTCGCCGTCGGGCCCAACCCGGGTGGCGACCTGGACCCAGGTGCCGTCGGGCCGGTCGACCACCGTGAGCTCGGGCAACACCAGCCGGCAGTCCCCGAAGCCATCCCAGCGCGGACCTCGATGCAGGTTCTGCTCGGCGGCGTCGTCGTACGGGCTGGTGTCGCCCTGGCGGTCGGCTGTGGGCGTGAACGAGAACCCGCCCACCAGCACGGGCGCGGGCGCATCCGGGGTTGCATCACGCCGGATCCGGGCTGCGAGCACCGCCCGAGCCGCCGACGCAGCCGAGAAGCGATCGCGGCCGACCGGCTCGATGACCTCGACCGCTCCGATGGCGGCCAGCCCCAGGCCGGCGTCGGGGCGCAGCCAGACGCTGCGATACGGGTCGGCGCCGGCCGCGGCGTAGACGGCGAGGGGATCGACGCGCCCGGCGCAGCGCCGGGCTTTGACGACGATGGCCCCGGCAGCCGGGGCGGGATCGTCTCCGATGCGGGCCATCGCCCTAGCCCAAAGCGTTTTCTCGAAGTGTCCGACGACGAGTCTGGTGGCCACCGGAACGAGCCGGTTCGCGCTGGCGACCAGCGCGGCCCTGTCGTGATCCTTCCGGTCGAAGTGGCGTTTCAGCAGGTCGATGGCGTCCTCGATCAGGTTCTCCACGTTGGTGGCGTGTCGCATGGCCAGAGCGGCCAACTCCTCGACGGCCACTCCTTCTGCGACGAGGGTGCGAGCCGCTACGAGCATCTCGACATCGTCGGAGCCGAAACGCTCGCCGTCGGAGCCGTTCTCCAGAGGCGTGAGCAATCCGGCGTCGATCACCAGATCCACAACGAAGGCGGGGACCCCGGCCCGCTCAGCCAGTCCGGCCCTGGCGAGGACGAGACCGGCATGGGGGGCATCGGCCGCGGCGGTGTCCGGCACGCCCACCATGCTAGGAGTCGGCGGCGCCATGCCGATTCGGGCGGCTCATGGGGCGCTCCTGGTCGGGCCGCGCCCGGATAGAGTCGGCCCATGGTCTTCGCTGCGGGAAACACGGCATACAACATTGTCGAGGTGCTCCATGTCTTCACGGTCGTGGTGGCTCTGGCGCCGGTGTTCGTCCATCCGCTGCTGCGCAGGCAGATCCGCGCCGCGGACGGCACTGGACATCAGCAGCTCGTCGTGGCCATGGCAGCCAACGCGCGCCGACTGTACGGTCCGGCGCTGATCCTGGCGGGACTGCTGGGCATCGCCCTGATCGAGATGTCCGAGGACGCGATCTCGCTGACCGAGGGCTGGGTGATCGCCGCCATCGTGATCTGGGTGGCGATGAACGGGATCCTGCACGGCATGATCAGGCCTGCCCTCAAGGCCGAGGGGGCCGAGGGTGCGTCGCCGGGCACCGACAAGCGGCTCGATGCGGGTTCGGCGCCGTTGGCGATCTGTTTCATTGCGCAGCTGGTGCTGATGACCTGGCAGCCCGGGGGCTGAACGACCCGAGGTCGCAGCATTCCTGCTCACCAACGGGCGACGCTGGCGCCCGGGCTCAAGCAGTTCAGGTGAACCCGCGGCGCGATCGCGGCCGGGGCCTGGGTGCGGCCGGATTAGCATCCGCCAAGAGCAGCAGCAGACGAGGCTCGGCAGCGCGGAGGCGAGGCAGCCCGCCAGGTCTTCGAGCAGGTCGGAGAGGCCGGTGCGGCCGTCCGGGCCCGGGTCGACGCGATCTCACGCACTCTTTGCCGATCCGCTCCAGAGCACGTCTCACGACACCCTCGCCGCGCTCACCCAACATCTTGGCGTCAACGAGGTTCACGTAGTTGGAGCCGATGTGGCGACCGAGCACGGACACGTCGTAGAGCACCGCCCGCCGACCTGTCACCAGCGCGGCAACGCCGGTCATCCCCGAGCCGGCAAAGGGGTCAAGTACCACGTCGCCAGGTTCGGTGAACGCCTCGATGAAGGGCGCGATGGCGGTGACGGGCACCTTGGTGAGGTAGGCGTGCGCCATGTAGACGGGGTCGCTGCGGCGCACCTGCACCATCGACGGCAGCGCACCGTGCGCCCCGTCGGGCACAGCAAACAGGTCGATCGTCATCGGTAGCCTCGCATCCGTGAGCACCCTACGCGGCACCATGATGGTCGAGTGTGATGACACCGTCGGCGACAGCGGGCGGCCAGCCTGTCGCTGCACGCGAGCCTGCTGCAGCATCGACGACGCACTGGACGGCGGCTGATGGGCTTCAAGGCGGACGCCGACTTCGCCCGGTTCGTGTCGATGTGTAGTGATTCTGGGATCGTGTCCGACCCCACCGGCCAACCCGACCAGCGCATCGCGGCGCGAGCCGCCGCAGTCTGATCTTGGGACGGCAGGACGACCATGCACCCCTTCGCCGACGTGTTCGACGCTGCGACGGTCGTGGCGCTCGCCGAGCCGCTGGTGCACGAGCGTGGCGAGGGCTACCGGCGCAACGGGCGGGTCGGACCGCTCACGGTCCGCGACGGGCGGCTGGAGGCGACGGTGCGGGGCACCATGCCCTACATCGTGGAGCTTTGGGCCGAACGCGGCAAGCCACGGTGGTCTTGCACGTGCCCGGCCGCTGAGGACGGCTCGTTCTGCAAGCACTGCACCGCTGTGGCCCTCTCGATGGGATCAGACGACAGTCCACTGGTTGTTCCGCCTCTCGCCCCTCTCGCCAGGCTCGTCCGGGCGCAGGCGTCCGCGTCGGGCCGGCGTGTCGATCCGGCGCCGGCGGAGGACCTGGCCAGCTTCGTGGAGGGGCTCGCCCAGGACCGATTGGCCCGCATCGTGCTGGACCATGCCGCCACGGACTGGCGGTTGCGTGAGCGCCTGCTGGCGGAGGCCCGAGCGGCGCGAGGCGACAGCCCGGACATGGGCGCCTGGCAGCGACGCATCGACAACGCCTTCGCTCCTTACGGCGAATTCGTCACCTATCGCGAGGCGCGCGGCTGGGCTGACGGCGTCAACGACGTGATCGACGCGCTCGCCGATCTCTGCGACGCGGGCCAGCACGACGCCGCGGCGCGTCTGGCCGAGCACGCCCACCGCCGCGCCGACAAGGCCATCGACTACGTCGACGACTCCGACGGCCGGCTCAGCGACATCTCCCTGCGGCTGTCCGAGGTGCATCACCGGGCCTGCGTGGAGGGTCGGCCCGATCCAGTGGAGCTCGCAGCCCGCCTGGTGGACTTGGAGCTCACCTCGGAGCTGGACGGCTTCTACCGAGCGGCCGCCGAGTACGCCGAGGTTCTCGGCGAGGCAGGTCTGGCGGCGTACCGCGAGCGGCTCGAGCCGCAATGGAAGCGGATCGGTCATGGGGCCGGCGACTGGTCGGACAATGCCTTCGCCGTCCGTCAGGCCATGGCGGGCTGGGCCATGGGCACCGGAGATCCCGACGCTCTCATCGAGGTGCACGGGCGCGACCGGATCGGCCCCGGCAGTGTGCTGGAGATAGCCCTCGCCCTCAATGCGGCCGGCCGAGCCGACGAGGCGATGGAGTGGGCCCGACGCGGGATCGCCGAGCACGGCGACACCGAATGGCATGCAGGCGACCTTCGCGAGTTCCTGGCCGGGGCGCTTCGCGGACGAGGCGAGGCACAGGCCGCGGTCGAGCTGTTCTGGCAGGCGTTCGTCTCGCATCCGTCCCTGGCGACCTACCGGCGCCTCCTCGACGAGGCCGCTGAGCCTCGCAGCGGCGCCGACGACCCCGAACAGCCCGACAAGCCCCAGCAACCCGACAAGCCCCAGCAACCCGACAAGCCCCAGCAACCCGACAAGCCCCAGCAACCCGACAAGCCCCAGCAACCCGACAAGCCCCAGCAACCCGACAAGCCCGAACAGCCCGACAAGCCCGCCGGCTGGCAGCAGCGCTGCGAGGAAGAGCTGCGCAGCCGCCTCTCCCGGCTCGGTGGCCGAGTTCCCGGCGACCGGGGGGCGAGCAACGCGGCGGTTCCGCGCGCCGCAGAGGCGCTCGTGGAAATCCTTGCCTACGAGGGTCGCGTCGAGGCGGCATGGAACGCGGCGACCGTGCACGGATGCGCCGAACGCATGCGGATGACGCTCGCCCGGGCACGCGAGAAGACCCATCCTTCGGACGCGATGGGCGTCTACGAGCCCCGTGTGCTCGAGCTGATCAACCAGAAGAAGACCCACGCCTACCGGTCTGCGGTCGATCTGATGGAGCGCATCCGCCACCTGGCCGACGCAGCGAACGAGCCGGACCGCTTCAGGTCGCTGCTCGAGCGGGTGCGCACAGAGCACAGGGCCAAGCGCAACCTCAAGAAACTGCTCGACGCCAAAGGCTGGTGAGAGCTCAGGGCGCCCGCCGTCGAGAGTCTCACAGCGGAGTGCATGGAAGTCCAGGCCGGGCATGGGCGCCCCCGACTCAGACGGGGAGCGTCACTTGAAGAACGGCAGCTGATCGATTCCGGCCGGCTGGGTTCGGGACTCTAGGATCTCCCGCAGGTTGATCCCGGCATCCACATGCTCCCTTGCGCCCTCGATCTCCGACGCCATCTGGGCCGTTGTGCCCTCGGCGTCGGGAGACAGCACGACCACCTCGTCGAGGCCGAGGCCCGGATCCGACAGCATCTCGGCCGAATGCGTCGACAAGATCACCTGTGGTCCGTCGCACCGGGTCACCCGGCTCAACACGGCCGGAAGTTTGCGCACGACCGCCGCGTGCAGCGACAGCTCCGGCTCTTCCAGCAGGATCACTCGGTTGGACTTGGAGGACTTGTCCTGCAGCGTCCACAGCAGCCCGATCAGGCGCAGCGTGCCGTCGGAGAGATCCCGCTCGTCCTGCCAGGCGCCCTGCTCGCGCCAATGCTGGTAGCGGGCCTGCAGGTGCGGGGCTCCCGCTGAGTCGCGCACTAGCTGCAATGCGTCGATCTGCGGAACCGCCGCCCGAAGCGCGGAGTTGACGCGCCGGAGCCGGGAGTCACGGGTGCGCTTGGCCGTGTCTGCCACTGCTACGAGGAAGTCCTCGCCAAAGGACTCCTTGTCCGTCTTCTGGCCTTGCCCAGGATCACGGATGATCTGCGGGACCAGATGCCGGTAGCGCACGCCGACGAGGAACTCAGCGACGGCCCGAAACTCCCTGTTGGCGTTCACCTGCTCGAGCGCGGTCTGCGTGAGCCGCTCGGTGTCCTCGTGATCGTCCGCGTCCGGCCGCTCGAGGATGACTCGGGCGTCCGTCTGGACGATCTCCTTGGCGACCATCGCCCGGCGCCGTCCCCGCGGTTCGGCCGTCAGCTGCAGCTCGTAGCTCCAAACAGCATCACGGCCGGGATCGCGCAGCTCGACCCGCAGCCCGACACGTCCGTGGTTGAAGTTACGGGCGGCCAGTCACCGGATCCGGCCCATCCCGCCCCTGGTCTCGACCGCGTGCTGCAAGCCGCCGCCCGTGTCGGCAATGTCGCGCAGGAACCTCAGGCCGTCCAGCAAGTTGGACTTGCCCGAGGCGTTCGGCCCGACAATGAGCAGGCGGTCGCCCACGGGGACATCCACTGACTTGAAGTTCCGCCAGTTCTTGAACGACAGACTCGCCAGCCGCATCCGGACCCCGTGCCTTCCGTGTTGATCAACCAACGCAAGGCTACCGCCAGCCTCATCGGCCAATGTCTGTGCCGGGCAGGAACGCCACCCACGACAGATCGCCTCCAACCCCACCACCATCGGCGGTGGGGCCGCCCTCAGCGAGGGGCGGGCGCTCATCGATGCTTACGACCCGCTACCGGCGACCCGTGGCCCTACCATGGCTTGCCGTGCCTGTTGTTGACACCGCTGGTGGATCGTCGGACTATCTCGCTCCCGAGCAGCGGGCTCGGACGGAGATCGACGCCCAGCTTGAAGCGTGCGGCTGGGTGGTGCAGGACTACAAGCACGCCGCGGTCGCTGCGGCGCAGGGTGTGGCCGTGCGGGAGGTGCCCACCGAGGCCGGGCCTGCCGACTACGTGCTGTTCGTGGACCGCCAGGCGGTGGGGGTGATCGAGGCCAAGAAGCCCGGCAGCACCCTCACCGGGGTGGAGCCCCAGACCCGCAAGTACCGCGCCGCCTACCCCGAGGAGCTGCCTGCGTTCTTGGTGGACGGCGCGCTGGCGTTCGGCTACGAGTCCACCGGCGCCGAGACCCGATTCACCTGCGGGCTCGACCCGGTGCCCGCGTCGCGGCGGGTGTTCACGTTCCATCGGCCCGAGACGCTGTCCCGCTGGGTCGGCACCTACACCGACCGCACCCAGCTCGGAGGGTTCGTCGCCTATCCGACGCTGCGGCTCGGCATCCGCGACCTGCCCGAGCTCGAGCCCGACCCGCCGCACCTCTGGCCGGCGCAGGCCGAGGCGATCCGAAACCTGGAGGAGTCGCTGCGGGCCAACCGTCCGAGGGCTCTGATCCAGATGGCCACCGGGACGGGCAAGACGTTCACGGCGGCCAACGCCTGCTACCGGCTGGTGCGCCACGCCGACGCCGCCCGGGTCCTGTTCCTGGTGGACAGGGCCAACCTGGGCCGCCAGGCGCTGCGGGAGTTCCAGGGCTTCGCGGCGCCCGACGACCCCCGCAAGTTCAGCGAGCTCTACAACGTCCGCCACCTCACCGACTCCCGGGTGGACATGGCCGCCGAGACGTCGGCGAAGGTGCACATCTGCACCATCCAGCGGCTGTTCTCGATCCTGCGGGGCGACGACCCGGAGGGCTTCGACGACGCCCTCGACGAGCGCTCCGGCTTCGAGGTCGAGCCTGCCCAGCCGGTGGAGGTGGCCTACAACCCGAAGGTGCCGATCGAGTCCTACGACTTGATCATCGTCGACGAGTGCCACCGCTCGATCTACGGGGTGTGGCGCCAGGTGCTGGAGTATTTCGACGCGTTCCTGGTGGGGCTCACGGCCACGCCGGGCATCCAGACGTTCGCCTTCTTCGACCAGAACCTGGTGATGGAGTACGGGCACGCCCAGGCGGTGGCCGACCGGGTGAACGTGGACTTCGACGTGTTCCGGATCCGCACCGAGATCACCGAGTCGGGCGGCACCGTCCCGGCCGAGTTCGTGACCGGGTTTCGCGACCGCGACACCCGCCAGCTCCGCTTGGAGAGGGTCGACGAGGACATCGACTACAGCGCCGCCGAGCTGGACCGCAGGGTGGTGGCCCCCGACCAGATCCGCAAGGTGGTGCGTACGCTGCGCGATTCGCTGCCGGAGATTTTCAAGGACCGGAAGCGCCGCGGCGACAGCCTGCTGGCCAACGTCCCCAAGACGCTGATCTTCGCCAAGGACGACAGCCACGCCGACGACATCGTGCAGGTCGTGCGCGAGGAGTTCGGCCTGAGCAACGAGGGCGCGGTCAAGATCACCTACCGCTCCGGCGACTCCGGCAACAAGCCCGAGGATCTGCTCCAGCAGTTCCGCACCAACTACCCCACCCGCATCGCGGTGACGGTGGACATGATCGCCACCGGCACCGACGTGAAGCCCATCGAGTGCGTGGTGTTCATGCGCATGGTGCGCAGCCGCAACTTCTTCGAGCAGATGAAGGGCCGGGGCGTGCGGGTGATCGACACCGAGGATCTGCGCAGGGTCACGCCCGACGCCAGGGCCAAGGACCGCTTCGTGATCGTGGACGCAGTGGGCGTCACCGAGGCCGGCCTGCACGACACCGTGCCCCTTGAGCGCCAGCACGGGGTGAGCTTCGACCGGCTGCTCAACCTGGTCGGCCTGGGTTCGGTGGATCCGGACGTGGTGTCGTCGGTGGCGTCCCGCCTGGCCCGCCTGAACCGCCGCATGACCGCCGAGGACCGGGCCGAGGTGGAAGAGGTCGCCGGCGTGGGCCTGGACGATCTGGTGCGTGAGATCACCGACGCGCTCGACCCCGACCGCCAGCACGAGGCGGCCGCGGCTACCGCCGGTGTAGACGATCCGACGCCCGAGCAGATCACCGCCGCCGCACGGCAGCTGATCACCGTGGCAATGCAGCCCATCGCCGGCAATCCCGAGCTGCGGCAGAAGCTGATCGAGGTCCGCCGCAGCTACGAGCAGGTGATCGACACCGCGTCGAAGGACCACGTGATCTCCGGCGAGTACTCCCGTGAGGCCGCAGACCGGGCCCGAGGCCAGATCGACTCGTTCCGCAAGTTCATCGAGGACAACAGGGACGAGATCACCGCCCTGCAGGTTCTCTACAGCCAGCCCTACGGAGGCCGGCTCACCTACGCCGACATCAAGGAACTGGCCCAAGCCATAGGCCGCCCGCCCCGCCGCTGGACAACCGAAGCGCTGTGGCAGGCCTACAAGACGCTCGACGCCTCCAAGGTCAGGGGCACAGGCCACCGGGTCAACACCGACCTCGTGAGCCTCGTCCGTCACGCCCTCGGCCACACCAACGAGTTGGTGTCGTATCCCGAGTTGGTGAACGAACGCTTCGAAGCCTGGCTCCAACAGCAGCCGGCAGCCGGCCGCGACCTCACCGAAGATCAGACCGCCTACCTCCGCCTGATCAAGGAACGCCTGGCCACAAGCCTCACCGTCGCCCCGGCAGACCTCCAAGACCCACCCTTCAGCACCCACGGTGGCCTAGGAGACTGTTGAGCAACCGGGTTGTCAGCTGTCGGGTCGGGGGTGGTGGTTCGGGCGGTTGCGCCGGTGTCGGCTTGCCGCGGCTTGGGCGGGTGTGGCCGGGCGCGGGCGCGGCGCCGGTCGGGGTCAGCCGGCGGCGGGGAGGGCGAATCCGGTGCCGTTGTGGGCGACGCCGAGGTTGGCGAGGCGAACGAGGTTGACGGCGGCGGCTCTGTTGGTGAGCCACAGGTGGTTGGCGGCGACGCCGCGGTAGGGGACGCGTCTGGCTTTGCCCCGTGCGAGCCAGGCGATGGAGCGTTCGACCATGGGCCGGTGCCGGCGGTAGGCGGCCTGGGTCAGCGGCTGCCGCCAGCGGGCCTTGTTGGCGCGGCGGTGGGCCTCGTGGGCGTCCACGGCGACGCTGCGGCCCCGCTGTGAGGTGGTGCAGCGCGCTCTGAGCGGGCAGCCGTCGCAGAGCCTGCCGAAACGGGCCGCGCCCGACGTGACGGGCCTGGTGTGCCCGGCGGGGCAGGTCACGGTCTGCGCGTCGGTGTCGATGCCGAAGTCCTCTCGGGTGAAGCCCCCCGCTATCGGCGGGCGGCGCTCGATGGGCTTGATGGCGGTGTCCCATCCGGCGTCTGTGAACGACTCGAGCGCCTCGCCCGACGCGTACGCGGAGTCCGCCAGCACCAACCAGCCCCCGTCGTCGCCGGTGTCGGTGTCGCCAGTGTCGCCGGTGTCGGTGTCGGTGTCGTCGGTGTCGGTGTCGGTGGTGTCGGTGTCGGTGTCGTCGGTGTCGGTGGTGTCGGTGTCGGTGTCGTCGCTGTCGGTGTGGTCGTGGCCGCTGCCGGTGTGGCCGCTGCCGGTGTGGTCGCTGCCGGTGTGGCCGTGGCCGGTGTGGTCGTGGCCGCTGCCGGTGTGGTCGCTGCCGGTGTCGCTGCCGGTGTGGCCGCTGCCGGTGTGGTCGTGGCCGGTGTCGGTGTCGTCGTGGCCGGTGTCGGTGTGGTGGGTGGGGTCGGTGTTGAGGAGCCGGGCGCCGACTCTGGCGTCGGAGGCGTCGGCTGCGGTGAGCTCTGCGGCGGTGATGATGCCGGTGTCGGGCTCCGCGACGATGTGGGCCTTGTAGCCGTCGCGGCGCGCAGAGCGGGTCTTGTGTGCGTGGCGGGCCTCGGGGTCCACGGTGGAGATCACCCGGCCCGCGGCTGTGCGGCGCGCGATGCGCCGGCGCCCCGGCACCTCGGGGTCGGCCTCGACGTCTTGGCCGGCCACCGCGGCCAGCAGCGCCGCCGCGTCGGCCTGTTCGTCTGTGAGTTCGAGGCCCGCCGTCTCAGCGAGCACCGCGCAGGCGTCTGTGACCAGTTCGTCTATGAGCCAGGCCCGCTCCCCGGGGTCAGACCAGTCACATGACGGCTTGGCCCCCAGGCCATAGTCGAGCATCAGCTCCAGGCCCGCCGTCTCAGCGATCAACCGCCGACAGCGCCGTATCTGCGCGGCGATCATCGTGTAGGTGTCCTGCGTCGCCACCGCGTCATACAGCACCGTGGAGTCCAACGCCCGCCGCCGGCTCCCCGCCAGCGCCCCGCAGGACCCCGCCAGATCCCGCACCGCGTCAAAGACCCGCTGCGGGCGGCCGCTGACGCGCAGCCTGTGCCGCCACAGCGACAACACGCTGTAATGGAACCCCGCATCGTCCACCGACAGGCCCGCAGCGGCCTTCCAGCGCAGATCACACCGCAGCCGCTCAACAGCCTCACGGTCAGAGCACCCCTCCAGCGCCTGCAACACCAGCACCGTCGCTATCACCGAACCCGGCACCGAAGGCCGGCCCCGACCCCCGAACAAGTCAGCGAACAACCCGTCGGGAAACAGCCTCAGACGGTTCTCGGCCAAAAACCGGTAAACCGACCCCACCCGCACCAGACCCCCGCACAAGCCCAACACGTCCAACAACTCCCGATCCGGCTTCTCAGTACCCTGCATACCTACAATTCTCGCACACCCGCCCAACGAACGCGAGCACCCCGAACCGGATTACTCAACAGTCTCCTAGGCAAGGCACGCCAACTCTTCGGCAACGACTTGAACCCGCTCCTCGATGAACTAACCCAAGCCCTAGCCGCATGAGAAGCAGATTCCCTCCCGGGTGGGCGGCAGCGACGATTGGCGACGTCTTTGAGATCGTTGGAGGTTCCACTCCACGAACGGGCAACCCGGACTACTGGGACGGCGACATTCCATGGCTGACACCAGACGACTTGTCCACACACCAAGGCGTGCTGGTCTCCAGCGGACGCCGATCCATCACGGAGGCGGGATTCGCATCTACGTCAACGCACATGCTTCCCAAGAACTCCATCCTCTTCTCGTCGCGTGCACCCATCGGCTACACGGCGGTCGCAGCCAACCCGCTCTGCACGAATCAAGGCTTCAAGAGCCTGATACCGCCAGCTGGCGTCGAATCACGGTACGTCTACTGGTATCTGCGTCATGCGACTCCGACCATTCGTGAACTAGGTAGCGGCACGACCTTCAGGGAGCTGTCGAAGAAGCGAATGAACGCGGTGCCCTTTGTCTTGGCACCCACAGCTGAGCAGGGCCGGATTGTCACTGCCATCGAAGAACACTCTTCCCGCCTCGACGCCGTTGACAACGCCCTAACTGCCGCCCAGCGGAGGCTCGATGCGCTGCTGCAATCCGCCTTGAGATCCTCATGTGAGGGATCGTGGGCGACGAGGCCGCTCTCTGACATCATCAAGTCGCTCAAGAACGGCGTATTCGTGTCTCGGCCAACCGCGAAGCCTCCCGGATATCCGATCTACCGATCAGTGCAGTTCGGCCCTTGCAGCTCCGTGTCGACGACATCCGTTACGCCAGTCCCGTTCCAGATGGTGCCAGTGCCTACGCTGTCGAGGCCGGAGACGTTCTATTCACGCGATACAGCGGCAACCCCAACTATGTCGGCGCCGCTGCCGTCGTTCTACCGGACGGAGTTGGAGTACTTCATCCGGACAAGCTGATCCGCGTCATCGTTGATCGAGACAGGGTCCTGCCCGAGTGGATCGCTGCATATGTGACCGCCGGCACGGGTAGGCGTGAGGTCGAGCAGCGACTGAAGACCACGGCCGGCCAAGTCGGTATCTCCGGGTCTCAGCTCAGAACTGTCCCCATTGCCGTACCGCCGATCAGCTACCAGCAGCAGGCAGTCGACAAAATCGCCGCAGTTCTTGCAGAACGGGAGCGACTGCGTCAGACGCTCTCCGCCGTAGAGGTGAGAGTGGAGGCACTTCGACGATCGATCCTGTCGGAGGCGTTTGCGGGCCAGCTGGTCCCACAAGATCCGAGCGACGAGCACGCATCTCTCCTACTGGAGCGCATCGCAGCATCTCGGTCGACCAAGCCGAATTGTTGCGCGTCCGCTCGCCAAATGTCCTAGGCGAACAGCGATCCGCTGGAGCCGGTTACTCAGTTGCTTTCGGGTGGCCCAAGCTCACCTGTGTCAGCCACACCGTTGTCTTCTTGTCGTCGATGCAGTACCAGATCCGGCCCGATCCGGTGACCTCGTACTGCCACTGCTCCATCTCCACGCCATTGATGCGGCCTACACGAGGCGGGCCCTTCAGCCGATGCTGCCTGCCGCGGCGTCGGCGCGGCCCAGCGGTAAGCGCCTCCCACGTCGCCCGCGCGCTCGAGGGCGACTCGCGGCAGAGGTGCTCCCACCCCTTCGCGGACGCATTGTCCTCGAAACGGACGTCCCATTCGCCGGGCCGCGGCGGAGGAGCGACGCGATCGCGCCGGCGCGGCATTGGGTCTAGACGACGGGTCTTGGTACGCGCTCGCCGTACGCCAACCGCGGCCCTGTGAGCCGCTTCGCGAGTTCGGGATCCAAGTAGATCTCCGCTGTCACCCGCCACTCCCGCAGTGCCTGCTCGACGGGCGCGAGATCGTCGGTCTCGGCCGCCTCCGCCATGAGCTGGGACATCTCCTCGGCGAAGAGCCTCCGGTCGCACTCGGGCAGGACATCCACCCACGGCCACTCACGTTCGAGATCGTCGCCGTCTGCGCCGCCGAAGCCGTCGGCGACTGACAGCGGATCCTCGTGACTGCTCACGTCGGGAGCATAGTCCTGCTCCGCTTGCCGGATCTGAGCGGTTCCGGTGGCAGCCTTCCCAGTCATCAAGTCTCCTTCCGATCCCGGCATCCCGCGCCCTATGGGATTCAATACATCGTCAACGGAAGATCGTATCAAGCCACCATCTATATCCTACTACATTCTGATAGTTAGAGTATTGTCATGGAAATTGGCCTTGCTTCAGGGCGTTTCCGGTGGGCGGCTTGGGCGGCGGCCCAGACCCGTTTCGCGAGGCTCCACGACAGCCGAACAGAGCGGCGTGCAGGCCCAAGGGGCTGGTAGAACGCTCGAAGGCCCGCCGAAGCGAACCTTCGCCCAGCCACCGAAGCGGCTGGGGGGATATGGCGACACAATATCTCACACCTGTGACAATCCATCAAGGACCAGCGCCGGGAGATCCGATCGTGACCGACGTTCCGAAAGCGGTAGTGCAAACAGAGGGAGCCTTCGCGTAAACGAGGGGAGCGGGGTGGTTGAGGTCCCTGAGCAGTGGTCGAGGCCCTGCTGGAATCGGTGATTGAGACATCAACGATCCAGGAGGGCCCCGAGGCGCTCGCGGTCTACGGAATCGCCCCGTCGTCCCAGTAGCGCGAGCCTCAGAGCGTGCCGCGTGCTTCGGAGTGTCGCCTCCAGGCATGGGCCCGGCCGGTCGCGACGGGGATTCCTAGGTGAGCCACCACTGCCAGGAGCTCCCCTCGACCGGCGGAGACTCCAGGAACGCTCCGAGCGCTGCGATGAGATTGCCCGGATAGGCCCGAGACGCTCGGTTGAACCGTCGCGGGATCGTGAAGACCAGGCCGCAGTGGTCCCGCGCCTCGCTCGCCCAACCGGCCGCCAACGACGAGAAGTCTCCGATGTTCTCCGTGACGATCACCTGATCGGCAGCGCAGGCATACTCGAACAGACCGCGGTCCGAGCATCCCCGCAGCTCCGGTTCGACCGCCACCGCCACCACATCGTGGCCGGACGCCACAAGCGCCTCGGCCACAGCCGGGGCGTGCATCTCGTCGAGCAGCAGCCTCACTTCTCGAGCAGGGCCCGCTGACGCCTCCAAGCCGCTTCGGCCTCGTCCGCGGCCCGGCGACGCTCGTCCAACTCCGCGTCGATCTCCTCGGTGTAATCGGCGTAGTAGGCCATAGCCGCATCGACCATCGACGGCGTCATCCCCAACAGCTCGGCCGCTCTGGCCCGCCGCTGCCCGACAGGCACGTCGCCCCCGACTATCGAGCCGATGACGTCGGCCACCTCGGGCCCGCCCGCCAGCACGGCACGCCTGCCGGTCGGGCCCTCCCGGAAGACGATCGCCGAATGGGCCTCCATCCTCAGCCCCTCGTCTATGAGCCTCTCCGCAAGCGTGGAGACACCGACCCGGCGCCTCCGGGCGCTGTCCTTGAGCCGCCTGTGCACCGGCTCCGTCGAGAACCGGATCGAGACAACAGCCATGACTACAGTGTAGTCACGGGTCGCCGGCCATCAACCCGCTCACGCCGCCCTCAACCTCGACCGGATCACCGGGGAGCCTCCGGGCTAGATTCCGGTCACGCGCTCGGCGCAGCACCGAAGCCGCGTCCTGGTGGTATCAGTCTGATACTATTCGTGGATGGCGATGACGCTCAGACTGACCGAGGAGGAGCAGGATGCTCTGCGACGGCGGGCCGCGCTCGAGGGCACGTCCATGCAGGAGGCAGCCCGACGGGCGGTGCGCGAGTACGTCGCCCGGTCCGACCATCGCGACCGGGTGGCAGCCGCCGCCGAACTCATCATGCAACGTCACGCCGTCGCGCTGCAGCGGCTGGGCGAGTGAGCCACGGCGTCGAGTACCTGGACACAGAGGATCTCTTGGAGCTCGCTCGCCGGTTGCTCGGCGAGCCTCTGCCGCTTCGCGATCTGGGCCTGCTCGGCGCGGCAGCGGCGCGGCCGCAGGCGTCGGCGTTCGGCGAGGACGCGTATCCGGACGTCTGGACCAAGGCCGCCGCGCTGCTGCACTCGGTTGTCAACGACCATCCGCTAGTCGACGGCAACAAGAGGCTCGGCTGGCTCGCCGCGGCTGTCTTCTCGGAGCTCAACGACGCCGGCGTGACCGCAGCTGGCAACCATGCCGTCTATGACCTGGTCACAGCCGTCGCGGCGAGCGATCTGAGCGTCGACGACATCGCAATGGCGCTCCGGCTCATGCGCCAGCGGGCGACTCCACCGGGATCGGCGTCCGATGACCGAGGCCAGGCCGAACAGCCGTGAAACCCCACGCCACAGCGGTGCCTGCAGCGTAGCGTGAGGTGATGCCGGGCCACGACCCCAAGGCGCTCGTGCAGAGGCTGTGGGACTTCTGCGATGTGCTGCGCGACGACGGGCTGTCGTACGGCGACTACCTGGAGCAGCTCACGTACCTGCTGTTCCTGAAGATGTCCGACGAGCAGCATGAGCTACTGGGCGGTGAGCGGGTCGTGCCCATCGAGTACGACTGGCAGTCGCTGCTGAGCCGGTCGGGGGCAGCGCTCGAAGCCCACTACAGCGAGATCCTCTCGGAGTTGGGGGCAGGCGACGACATGTTGGGCGTGGTCTTCCTCAAGGCCCGCAACCGGATCCAGACTCCGGCCAAGCTGGAGCAGCTCATCAAGGACTTCATCGACAAGCACGAGTGGCTGAGCTACGACGCCGACCTCAAGGGCGCCGCCTATGAGGGCCTGATCGAGAAGACCGCTCAGGAGGGCGCCCGCGGAGCGGGCCAGTACTTCACGCCGAGGGGGCTTATCTCGGCCATCGTCGATGTGATGCTCCCCCGGCCGGACCATCGCATCTGCGACCCGGCCTGCGGCACCGGCGGCTTCTTCTTGGGCGCCTACCGGTCGATCATCGAGCGCTTCACGCCCCTGGAGCCCGACCAGGTGGCCCACCTGCGCTCCGGGGCGTTCACCGGCTGGGAGATTGCGGACCTGCCGGCCCGGCTGTGCGCCATGAACCTGCTGCTGCACGGCATCGAGAGCCCCGAGTCCGACTCACCCATCTATGTGGACGACGCCCTGCGCGCCGACCCCGGCCAGCGCTTCGACATGGTGCTGACCAACCCTCCGTTCGGCCGGTCGTCGTCGGACAGCTACGAGCGAGAGGACTTCTGGGCCACCACCCGCAACAAGCAGCTCAACTTCGTACAGCACGTGGTCGGCCTGCTCAAAGTAGGCGGCACCGCAGCGGTGGTAGTGCCCGACAACGTCCTCTTCGAGGCCGGAGCAGGCGAGACGATCCGCCGCCGCCTGCTCCACGACTGCGAAGTCCACACCCTGCTACGCCTGCCGACGGGCATCTTCTATGCCCAGGGCGTGAAGGCCAACGTGCTGTTCTTCCGCCGCCGCGAGGGCGCCGAGCAGGCCTGGACCAGAGAGCTATGGGTCTACGACCTGCGCACCAACAAGCACTTCACCCTCAAGCAGAACCCCCTGAGGCGGGCCGACCTAGACGACTTCGTAACCTGCTACAACCCCGCCGACCGCCATCAGCGCCAAGAGTCCGAACGCTTCAAGCGCTACACCCACGAAGACCTCATCGCCCGCGACAAGGTAAGCCTCGACCTCTTCTGGCTCCGCGACGACAGCCTAGAAGACATCGACAACCTCCCACCCCCAGCCGTCCTAGCCGCCGAGATAGCCGAAGACCTCCAATCCGCCCTAACCGAAATCCAAGCCCTCACCGAGGCTCTCGCTGCCTCAGTCGTCCAGCACTCCAACCCCAACACCCGAACACATCCTGGAGGCTGAGGCCTGTCGTACCCGATGCATAACCTGCGGACTGGTGAGTACCCTGTGGATAACCGGGCGACGAAGGGGGGTGGCCATGGCCGACCGGACGGGCATCGAGTGGACCGAGACAACTTGGAACCCCAGCACCGGCTGCGACCGCATCTCGCACGGCTGCGACAATTGCTACGCGCTCACCCTGGCGAAGCGCCTGAAGGCCATGCGCAATCCCCGGTATCAGAACGACGGCGACCCCGAGCACAGCGGCCCCGGCTTCGGCCTCACACTGCACGAAGACCTGCTGCAACTCCCCTACCGGTGGCGAGCGCCCCGCGTGGTCTTCGTGAACTCCATGAGCGACCTCTTCCATCCCGACGTGCCGCTTGATTTCATCCAGCGCGTCTTCGAGGTCATGGCCGACACCCCCAGGCACACGTACCAGATCCTCACCAAGCGCTCGAAGCGCCTATTGTCGCTGGCCGCAAGACTGGACTGGCCCCCCAACGTCTGGATGGGCGTGAGTGTCGAGTCGAAGCGCTACACCTTCCGGATCAACCACCTGCGCTCCGTCCGGGCAGCAGTCCGCTTCATCAGCGCCGAACCCCTACTCGGCCCCCTTCCAAACCTGGACCTCTCCTGCATCCACTGGCTAATCGCGGGAGGCGAGAGCGGCCACAACGCCCGCCCCATGAACGAGGAGTGGGTCCTCGACCTCCGCGATCAGTGCGCAGCAGCGGATGTCGCCTTCTTCTTCAAGCAATGGGGAGGCCGAACCCCCAAGGCCGGTGGCCGCGAACTCAACGGCTCATACCACGATGAGATGCCGATCTTGCCAGCGTGAATGCTCGCACATGAGGGACAGACCTCAAGATCTGTCGCGAGTCCCGTCATCGATTACGATACTGCTGAGATCTAGCCTCAGCTGTTCAACAGGCTCTGGGGGGTCGACGGCGCGACAGTAGGCGCGATACATCAACTTCGGAGCCTCTTCATGATCCGTAGCGTGGACCATGTAGTACATTACTACTCCAGCGCCAGCGTCTCGTTCATATATCGGCCAAGCCTTGACGGAGCGGTACCCTAGCTCCTCCTTGAATTTCCGAACAAACTCCTCCACTCGATCAAAAGGACGAAATTTCGCGAACGACTGCCAGTCTTCGCAGCCTAGCCAGGCCATTACTCTCTGTTCACCTTCTGGAGTTGAGATCGCTGCAAGGGCCCTCGGTAACCACGAGCTTGCAAGGAAATAAAACTGCTCGACCTTAGTCGAGCCAGGTCTAAGCTTAGCGATGTGTTGACAAAGACTCCATTCACACTCAAACGTTCGTTGGTCGAGCAAGCAGAACGTCGCCTCACGTTCACCGATCGTCCCTGCTGGGAGCACAGACGGAAGCACCCGATTTGAGTCTCCCTCGTAGATATGAATCTCTCGGTCTCCATTATCCTCAGCCAGATGCCGTAGACGAGCGATCTGAGAACGTGACTCATCAAATAGATGGAACTTGCGAAGCCACTTCGGCTCACTAGCAACGACGGACTGCGCGGTCCAAGCTTGTTCCGAGCGGTCAGTCTGAGGACCAGCAAAGGCATCGATGTATGTTCCATGGCGTGTGATAAACACAAAATAGCGGAGGTACCTCGTGATCAGATCGGCCTTGTGCTCGCTCCAGACTGGTCGCTGCAAAGCCTTGGTTCCGATCTCCGTCAGCGTCGCCGGTCCTGGGTCGAACAATAGCAAATCCTCCCATTGAGTGGAATCCAATGCTCATCTCCTTGGCAATTGATAGCGGTAAAAGCTCTAAGTCTCCAACCCAGCTGTCATCACTTCATTTGAAGCATAATTCGTCTAGCTCGCTCGCTTCGTATACCTCTGAACAAAGTCTTGACGAATAAATCCATGGTAGGTCAGCAACTCAGAAGTGGTTTGTTCGTCACCAAGACGACCGTGTGCGGTCAACGAACTCGTCAACTGCACTAGAGCCTGATGCAGTGCATCAAGATGGGCCCGATCTAGTATTCGAGTGCCGGGAGGAAGGATAGCGTTCGTAGCGCACTCACCCGTATGGTGAATGAGCACCGGTATTGCCATGAACATCCGATTATACTCCTCCGCGAACCAGTTCATTGAATGCGCAAGTTGTCCTGCATCCCTTTTTCGAACCTCTGATGTAGCCTCGCTCTTGCACTCAATGATGAGGAACTGCGAGTCACCCAAACCCCAGAGATTGTCTGGTCCGATACCATTGTCCTGCTCCGGACGCTGCGATTCAAAGCCTAGCAACCACCCCAATTCCTCAACAGCGGCTTCGAAGTCATGAGCGCCCTGGTCATCAAAGACGAGCCGACCTACGAGTTCCTCAATACCGAGACGCAACTCTGTACCACTCTTGAACCGCTCTGCTAGAAACCGGCTCGATGTTGAAGCCTGATCTATGGCTGAAGGTACACGTCTATAACTGACACCACTGAGAGGTCGCATGACTCGTCGATTGAGCTTCACTGCCCCTGCGAGGCATTGTTGCGCCTGTGCGGGATTATCGAGATGTAGATACGTAGCAAGCTGTTCTTGCAGCCAGCCCTTCAAGATCTCATCATCAACGGAATTGACTGCCTTTCTCATCTCGTCGGATGCGGCCGAATACTGCCCGATGCTGGCTGCAACAAATGCCGAACGCGTAAAGGACGAGTAGGACCTAGTAGATCCCTCAGAGTATGTTACGGCTACAAGGCATTCGCGACTCACCTCAAGCCAGTCTTCATCACGATTAAGACACTGTTCAATAACTTCTGTCAAACCGTCCAAACTGATAGCCTCCGCCACGGACATCGAAAGTTCCAATTGAGCCTGCGTCGCCGGACTTAGTCGTTTCCGCATCTGTGGCTTCGCAAGCACAGAGGATAGACTCGCGCCAAGCAGTAGGACGACGCAGTAATCTTCCGCACTTCGCACACCCCGTCCCATACCCTGTTCAATACGTTGCAGCTTCCGATGTGCCAGGACATCACTACCACCAAGTACCTCCGCTTCGCGACGCTCAGCATTGTCTACCGCTTCTGGGACACCATCGATTACCAGAACACGACACGCGTCATCTGGCAAGTCGACCCCATCATACTTGTTCACGAATACGACCAAGCCAACGTGCCCTCGCTTGAGTGATTCGACTGCCTCCTCGATCTCTTCAGCACCAACAGTCAAAGCCGAGATATCTCGCCAGAAGTGCGCCCGTCGGTAGCTTGGCACTAGAACTACGACGTTATGCTTCGCAGCTAACGCTTCGACCACGTCACGCACCCGTTCATCAGACATCCTTGCGTTAAGCTCCCGGGGCGACAGTATGAGCCGATCACCGATGTCAGCAGCACTGCTGGGAGTAACAGGATCTTGTGCTGCAGCCTCTGATACGCCGAAGTGAGTAACCAGGACGCTATCGTCAGGCAACGTCGCAGTCAGATAGAGCCGACGACGCGCGACTTCGAATGATGTAATCATGTTGGTCGGTGGGCACATGGGCTGGATTTCGAATGTCTCGCTTGAGAATATCGCTTGACAAGCAGGTAAGATCTCTTTGATGAGCGGCCAAGAGAAACGCCAAGCATTGTCGTCATCGTTGTTCTCATACTCTTGAAGCAACCGCATTGCCTCTGAGTATCGATCAGCCCAAGCCGATATAGGCACTCTCACAACCGTTCCCACCGCACGATTCTTGAGATCGGTAAGTCTAGCGAGCGACTGCTTGCGTAGATCTGCCTCAAACAGCGTCAACATCTGGGCATATGCGCCGTGTACTTCCGGAATACTCACAGTCGCTTGATCTTCCACCGTTCTCACGCACGCATGTGCGTCATCGATGACAAGCGCACCAATTTCTACTGGCTCTAGTCTACTGCTGCCGGGGCCTCCGAAAATGGAGCGTCCGTTGATGAGTTTGTGGACGGTTACAATGCCGATGGCATCCCCCGAGACATAGTCGGATGAATCCGGATCCTCCGTATATTGAATGCCCAGGCGCAGTGCCTGAGCGGCGACCTGTCCGACAAGAAACCTATCCGGCGCCACGTAAAGAGCTGGTCCTACACCCTCGTTCAAACTGCTGCGCAAGGCCAGCAGCCCGACGGCCGTCTTGCCAGTGCCGGTGTTCATCTTGATCGAAACGTCACGTTGGCTCCTCCGCGCGTACCATGTATCAAGCACCTGACCTTGGACATCCCTGAGGTATCCAAATCCAGGTGCACGCCCACTCAGCGACGCAAAAATGTGGCGCGGATGAGTGGGCAACTGGTCACGAGTGCCTCGAAACTGCGAGAAATCTAGCGGCATTGGAATCCTTGTCTCTTCAAGCGTCTGGGTAACGTATCTTCACCTGTAGCAATTGCAGCGCGCGTTGCGTCTGTTCTGTTTGATAGCGCGATTCCTGTCGCAGGCGACTGCGCTGCAAGCGCTGTTCCGCTCGGACGCAGCAGTTACACGCGGGCACTCTTCGAAGACATTGACGCTGAGTGGTTGGTTGAACCAAGGCGACGAGGGAGCATCTACGGACACAAGGCCACACCCCACGGCACACCTACCAATCCTCACGAAGCGCTCGAAGCGGCTCGCGTCGCTGGCCGGCGGCCTGGAGTGGCCGTCCAACGTGTGGATGGGCGTGAGCGTGGAGACCAGCCGCTACGCCTTCCGCATCGACCATTTGCGCTCGGTCGGCGCGGCGGTGCGCTTCGTCAGCGCCGAGCCGCTGCTAGGCCCGCTCCCGGATCTTGACCTCTCCGGCATCCACTGGCTGATCGCAGGCGGCGAGAGCGGGCCGAGAGCCCGGCCCATGCACGTAGCGTGGGTACGGGATCTGCGCGACCAGTACGCCGCCGCCGACATCCCCTTCTTCTTCAAGCAATGGGGCGGCCGCGCTCCCAAGGCCAACGGTCGCGAACTCGACGGCATCCACCACAACGACATGCCCGCCGCGCTGCTCGGCGTGTAGGCCGACCAAGCGGCCACTGGAAACCCCTCGCTTCGGGTTCTGCCTGTCGGGCCACGGATTTCTGCTCGGAGAAGGCGACACCGCGAACTGCGGCGGGGCGGCACAGTTCCGTGACGTGCTCTCCTGGTTCGTTGCTCCGTCACCCTGTTGGCATGGCTCACGATCAGCGCAATTTCTCTGTATTCAGATTGAAAATCGCATACTTTCTGCAATAATAGAGTTATGAGTTCGGACAACCACGGAACTAAGCCTTCTGTTCTTCTCGCATTTCGCGCTGAGAATGCCCGCTCGTTCAAAGACGAGATCGAGATGTCGATGCTTGCCACGGCCCTGGCCGAGAAACAGTATGTCTGCGAGGTTCCATGGCGCGAGGGAGGATCGCCGGTGCGTGTGCTGCCCGCGGCCGGCGTGTTCGGAGCCAACGCCTCCGGCAAGAGCAACCTGCTCAAGATCATGGCCGACATGAGGCGCTGCGTCCTCAGCTCCTTCCGGTCCGGTGTGCCTGGCGGCGGCATGCCCCGCTGGCCGTTCCGGCTGGACGAGGAATCCGCAACGCTTCCGTCTCGTTACGAAGTCGACATCGTGCTCGCCGGAGTGCGCCACGAGTACGGCTTCGAGATAGACGACGACCGCGTAGTGCACGAGTGGGCCTACCGGTACCCCAAAGGCAAGGCAGCGCTGCTATTCCAGCGCCAGGGCGACAACATCGATTTAGGCAGTGCCGAGCGTCCGCGCAGCAGGAAGGTGCTCGACCTGGTGCGCCCGAATTCCCTGTTCCTCTCCACGGCGGCAGCGGCCGGCCATCCCATCCTGTTGCCCTTGTACCAATGGTTCGGTCGCAACCTCAGGCTGGCCGAGGCCGGTTCGCGCCGGTCCCGTCAGATGCTCACCGCAGAAATGCTCGACGACGAATCGCAGAAGGAGTCGGTTCTCCGGATGCTCAGGGCGGCCGATCTCGGAATAACCGATGCACGCAAACAACCTCTCGACCCGACCGTGCAGGAAGTTGTACGGCGCATGGTCCGCGCGTTCTTGGAGACCGAAGACGAATCCGAGCAAGACGCGAGCCAAGTGTCGAACGCCACTACGGAGCTCACCGAGGTCAGGCTCATCCACCGCGGAGTCGGCACCGAGGTCGGGTTCGACCGTATGGATGAATCGCTGGGCACCCTGGTCTGGTTCGGCCTGGTGGGACCGGTGATTGACTCTCTCAGGAGAGGCGCAGTGCTGTTGGCCGATGAACTCGACGCAAGCTTGCACCCCGACCTTGTAGAGCACTTGGTTCGGCTGTTCCAGAATCCGGAGACGAACCCAAAGCGAGCACAACTCGTGTTCAACTCACACGACACAACGCTGCTCGGGGGCGCCGTCGACGACCGGCTGCTCGGACGCGACCAGATCTGGTTCACCCAGAAGCTCAACGACGGCCGCACCCAGCTATACCCGCTCACCCGCTTCGACCCCCGCAAGCAGGAGTCCGTCGGCAAGCGCTACCGCGGCGGTTGGTACGGCGCCAAGCCCATCCTCGCACCGGGGGAGTTCGACTCCATCGCCGATTCGGTCATATCGGAGCACAGTTGAGCCGGCGACCGCCGCGACCGCTCGGGCGGGCATCACCCGGTGACGCTCCCCGGCGGATCGCCGTCTTCACCGAAGGCAAGAAGACGGAGCCGGACTACATCACCTACTGGTCCCGAGTCCACCGCGAGCGCGTGCAGGTGACCGTCTTGGGCGGGCTCGGCGCTCCAATGACGGTTGTCGACCGTGCAGTCAAGCAGAAGCGCAGCGAAGCCAGGGAAGCCAAGCGCGGGCGCGGGCGCGCCCGTGACGAGTACTGGTGCGTCATAGACGTCGATCAGCACGCGAACTTGGGCCCCGCCGTCGAGAAGGCAATCGCCAACGGCATCAGCGTGGCCGTCTCCAACCCCTGCGTGGAACTCTGGTTCATCCTTCACTTCCAAGACCAGGCGCGTGAGATCGAAAGGAAACGGGCCCAAGCCATCTCCAAGGAGCTGCTCAAGTGCGAAAAGGTCCTCGACGAACGAGCACTGCAGGCACTGGCCGACAGGTTTCCCGAGGCCCAGGCCAGAGCCAAGGCACTCGACGACATGCACTTCGGCGACGGCAGACCCGCACGGTCAAACCCCAGCAGCAGCGTATGGAAGCTGGTCGACCGCATCACGGGACAAGCTCCGGGTGACATGTTGCCCGCAGGCTGAAGAAGGCCTGGCTCCCAAGGCGTAGTTCAGAATATACTGTTGTAGTATCATAATTATGGAGATGCCGATGTCGAACCCGCCTCGCCGGACAGCGGCACGACCAGCCGACCGCCTCGGCACCGCTCGCGCCGACCTCAGAAGGCGCTACACGACGACATGGCCTGACGGCACGACCGAGGTGGTGGAGGAGACAGCCCTAGAACCTCACGAGCTCGCTCTGTTGGACGACCCCGAACTGCACGGCGCACTCTCCGAAAGCCTGGCCAACCTGCACCTGGCCACCCCCCTCGACGAAGATCTGCTCGACCCCTCCCAGTACACGTCGGCGGAAGCCCTTCCCCCGGGCGAGCACCTCCGCGACGAGCTCGACGAGCGAGGGTGGACTGTCGCCCAGTTCGCGGAGATGATCGGTCAGCCGGATCAGGCCGTGTCGGAGATCCTCGATGCGAAGACGGGGATCACCGCTGAGACGGCCGTCTCCATCTCCGAGGCGCTCGGCACCTCCGCGGAGCTGTGGCTGAATCTAGAGACCACGTATCGTCGGCACCAGCGACGCTTGGCCGCCGATCTCGGCGCACACGATCACTGAAGCCTCGCCACGACAACCGGCGGGGTTCAGCTCAGCAACTCTACGGCCCCCGATGGCGTGCTAAGCCCTGGCAGGGGACCGAGTTCTTGCTTTTGCCGGAGGGCGTGGCTACCGTTCTGTGCATCCCCCCAGGCGCTTCGGTGGCTGGGTGCAGGCCGCGGTTCCGGCCGGGGCCTTGCGTTTTCTACCAGTTGCTCGGCTTGTGGATCGGGCCGTTGCGATCGGAGACCACCGCAGGCACCTGGGTCCCCGAGCGAGGGCGCTCGCCAACGCAGAGCAAGACGTCGTGTGCTCGGCACCCGAACCATGCGCGCGACCTGGGTGCAAGACCGTCGCATCCCGTGCGCCTGGCGTATGTCTCTATTCTGCCTTACGAAACGTCTCTGAATTGCTCTATGACCAATCTCCAAACTGTACTGCTATAGGCTTGCGAAATGCGTTCGGGGATCCGTCGGCCGGTTCCGTGGACACACAAGGCAGATGGACCGAAATACTGAGGCGAACGACACGGGCGAGGAGCCGGACCGGCTCACAATGCCGGGCTACCGGCCGCGCCTGGCCGAGACGGACATCGCCGACGCATTGAACCGTGTCGGCGCTGTGCTGATCGATGGCGCGAGAGCCTGCGGAAAGACCTGGACGGCCCGACGGTTCGCCCGCAGCGAGGCCCGACTCGACGACCCGGCCACCATGCTGCTGGCCGAAGCCGCCCCCGAGGCAGTGCTGGACGGGCCGACTCCCCGGCTGCTCGACGAGTGGCAGCACACTCCCAGCTTGTGGAATCGCGTCCGCCGAGAGTGCGACGACAGGGCCCGGCCCGGACAGTTCATCCTGACCGGCTCAGCCAGGCCGACCGACGACGTCACCCGGCACTCGGGAATGGGGAGGATCGCACGGGTGCGGATGCGTCCCATGTCGCTCTATGAGATGGGCCACTCCGACGGCGCGGTCTCGATCCAGGCGGTGTTCGACGGCGCGGCCGCGGCGGCAATGCCTCGCCCCGACGTCACTCTGGCCGACGTCGCCTCGTTCGTCTGCGCTGGTGGTTGGCCCGCGAGCCTCGGCGAGGACACTGAGCGCGCCACCCGGACGATCGGCGACTATGTGAACGAGGCGGCGCGCGTCGAGATATCGGCCGCGGTCGGGATCCGGCATCAGCCCGAATCGTTGCTGCGGCTGATGCGCTCCGTGGCCCGCAACGTGGCAACCGAAGCCAAGGTCACCCGCCTGGCCGCTGACGCCGGCAGTGACGGGCCGCTCAGTCGGGGGACCGCCACGGCGTACTTGCAGGCGCTGGAGCGGATCTTCGTGGTGGAGCCGCAGCCGGCCTGGTCGGTGGAGCTGCGGTCGCGGGCGACGCTGCGCAAGACGCCGAAACTCCACTTCGTCGACCCGTCGCTGGCCGCCTCGACACTGCGGGCGACGCCCGTGCGGCTGCTGGCGGATCCTGAGACCTTCGGCTTTCTGTTCGAGTCGCTGGTAGTGCGCGACCTGCGCATCTACAGCCAGGCCGAGCAGGGCGATGTCTACTGCTACCGCGACAATGTCGGCCTGGAGGCCGATGCCATCGTCGAGCGCAACGACGGCGCCTGGATCGCGGTGGAGGCCAAGCTCAGTCCGTCCGCCGAATCGGTGGACCGGGCCGCCCGATCACTGTTGAGACTGCGCAGCAAGGTCGCAACGCGCCGCGGCGCCGACCTGGCCGGGCTGCTGGTCGTAACCTCCGTCGGCGCCGCCTACCGCCGCCCAGACGGCGTGCAAGTGGCCCCGATAACCGCTCTCGGCCCCTGACAACGCTCCAGCCAGCTGACCAAAGGTTGTCGCGCCCCTGGCGATCGAGGCGGTCCTGCCGGTTGCGTGCTCTATTCCGTCGCCTTGGGATGGCCCGAACCGACCCAGGTGAGCCACACCGTCAGCTTCTCGTCGTCGATGCAGTACCAGATCCGCCCTGACCCCGTGACCTCGTACTGCCACTGCGCTGTCTCCGTCGTCAAGGCTGCCGTCAACCGAGGGCGGGCCCTCGTCGCTGCTCACGGCGAAAGCATAATCCTGTCCCGATTGCCGGGGCCGAGAGTGCGTACGGTGCTGCCCCTCGACGCGCTCGATGAGCGCCTCTGCCGTCACGCCATCGGTGTAGGGCTCGTTGTCGCCACATCGCCGCTGATGCTCCGCCCATGCCCGGGCGCGGGCAGCCTCAAGGCCGACCGGAAGCACTCCATCGGGATCGGGCATGGTCTCGCCAGTCATCGCCTCTCCTCTCGCTCAGACCATTCCTCGTCCAAGGACGTTGACACACAATATTTCACATAGCTTTTAAAGCTATCATAGTTGTCTTGGTGATAGCTATCGTTATATCAAATCACAATATAGAATAGCAACATTGTCTGTTATTCTTGAGTCGTGGCTTACCTTCGAGATGTCTGCGACCCCGCCCTCGTCGACGAGGCGATCGGCGCAGGGCTCGTGTCCGTCCACACGGACGGCCCGCTGAGGATCCTCAACTACACGGCCAAGGCGACATATTCGAGGTACTGGAACGAGGCGACCATCGCCTGCCGCGGCCTCATCCTCGACGACACCGACGGAGTGGTGGCGAGACCGTTCCCGAAGTTCTTCGGGCCGTCGGAGCCGGACGCCCCCGCCATCCCGACAGGACAGCAGATGGAGGTCACCGCGAAGCTGGACGGGTCGCTCGGGATCGCCTACACGCACCCCGAAGGCGGCGTCCGCTTGGCGACGCGGGGATCGTTGGTATCCAGGCAGGCCATCGAGGCGACCCGCATCTGGCGCGAGAAGTACCGGCACGTCGCGATTCCCGAAGGGGTCACGCCCCTGTTCGAGATCATCTACCCCGACAACCGCGTCGTGCTCGACTACGCCGAGATGCGCGACCTGGTGCTGATCGCGCTCATCGACACCGAGACGGGCGCCGACATCGACCCGGCCGACCTGGCATGGCCCGGTCCTCGGGCCGAGACGGTGAGCTTCGCGGACTTCGGGGCGCTGCTGGACCACATCTCCTCGGCCGGCGAATCGGACTGCGAGGGCTATGTGGCCCGATTCGCTACCGACGAGGCCCGGCCACACATCCGCTTCAAGGTCAAGTTCCCCGCCTATGTGACCGCCCACCGCATCGTCTTCGGACTCACCTCCACGCGTGTCTGGGAGGCCGCGGCAGTGAGTGCCGCTGCCCGGATGGGGGTGCCGGCGAAGGCCATGGCGTCGCGTCTCAGACTCTCCCCCGAAACGATTGCCGGGCTGCTCGGCCACAGCGAAGACCCTGTCGAGGGATTGCGCAGCACGCTGCCCGAGGAGTTCCTGCCCTGGTATGACGCGGCGGTAGCAGAAGTCACGGCCAAGGCCAACGAGCGGATACGCCTCTACGAGTCACTGACCCGCGAGGCGGCCATGGACGCCGACGACGACTCCGATCGCGCCTTCGCCGCCTCCGCACAACGACTCGCCGCGGACGACGACGTACACCCAGGCCCGATCTTCGCTCTCCGCAAGGGGCGAGAAGATGCGCGCCTAGCCATCTGGGGCCAGACCAAGCCGAGCGGACACGGCGACCCTGCGACGGTCTCTGCAGCGCCGTCCATCGGCTGACGGACCACCGCGAGGGTTGCCGTCACTGCTGCGTGCTGCGCCTGCGGCCGGCCTGCGCCCGCGCCAGCCCCGCGCGGGCGGTTCAACTCCATGCTCATGGCATGACACCCCGACAGGCGGTGGCGCCGGCCCGGCGCGGGCGGTTCAACTCCTGGCTGCGGGTCAACAACGGGAGCAGCTTTGGCGACGGCCTTCTCGTCAGACACGGCCTGGCCGTTCACGCCGCTTGCGTTGTGGCGGTGGGGTGCCAGAGTGCTTCCAGGGGCAGAAGGGTGAGCCGGTCGCCGAGGCTGACCCGGTTGGGGCCCGCGTGCAGCACGTAGCCGTGGGCGAAGTCGTCACCCTGGCGGTCGAGGCGGTCCCTCAGCCAAGCGAGCCACCTGACGGAGTCCGTCCCGGGCGACACCGCGGCCTTGGCCTCGACGGCCACGATGCGCCCGTCGGGGCCCTCGAGGATGAGATCGATCTCGGGCCCGCGGTAGTCTCGGTAGTGGCAGAGTTGCGCTCCCGTGTCGTTCCATGTGAGCTGCTTGGCCATCTCGCCGGCCACGCATGTCTCGACTAGTCCGCCGACAGAAGTGTCGGTGGGACGGGCCAGCGCCGTCGGATCCTTGTTGGCGAGGTGGGCTGCAAGGCCGGTGTCGGCGAGATACAGCTTGGCGGACTTCGCGGCCTTCGTGGACAAGTTGCGGGACCACATCGGCACTCGGTGCACCAAGAACACAGTGCGAAGCCAGGCGAGGTAGCTGCCGGGCGCCGTGAATCAGAATCACCCGTGCCCCGCCCAACGCGGCGTCGATCTCACCCGAGACATGCCGCGGAAGTACCGATGCAGGCATCCGGCTGGACCACTACAAGATTTTTCCTTGCGCTAATACAATATTTCTCCGCCCACTGCCGCGAGATTCATCCTCTGGGCTGCGCGCCGCTCCAAAGTATGGACGCCCGTTTGCTGTGATCCGGCCCGGGCAGCAACGCCTTCGCCGGGTTGACGCAATGCCGTAGTTTCTAGGGTTCCGACACCAAGGCGGGAGATGACGAGCGTGACGGCGGATGCTCTCCAAAAGGTGCGTGAGATCTGCCTCGCGTTGCCCGACACCAAGGAGGCGGACGCTCGCCGGACTGCGCCTGCCCTCAGCTGGGTGCCGGGGACGCTCTGCCGGCGCGGGCTTCGACGATGTGGCCGATGTCGTTGTAGACGCGCCACTCGCCGCTTCGGGCGTGCCAGAACCGGCGGCCGGTGAGCCTTTCGAGAGCGAGGCCGTAGCAGTGGAAGTTGGTCGCTGCGCCCTCGATGTGGATCGAGTGCACATCGTCGCCGAGCATCGCCACCCCGCTGCCCCGCTCAACCACCACCTCTTGCTGCACCTGCGGCTCGCCTCCGCCTGCGCAGAGGCCGTACAGGCGGTTCAGCTCCTGGCCGCGCAACCCCACGATCACCGCCCAGGCCTTGTGCTCGTGCGGACGTGCCGACGTGCCGTCGGCCACGCACTGCACGTACAGCGCCAGCTCGTCGTGGTCGTTCTGCGCAATCCGGTAGCTCACCGAGCTCTGAGAAGAGTCCGAGGGCGGGAAGTCCCTGTCATCGAACAGGCCGTCGCGCTCGGCCAGCAGCAGCAGCCGGTCCTTGATGCGCTCCACGCCGGCCCGGTCGATGCCCCCGTGCTCGCGGCCGACTGCGTCGATCTTGGCGATGTCGTCCATAGCGTCGGCGACCGCCGCGGCTCGCTCGCCTGCCCGGTCCCTATCGCTCATGGCTCCCTCGGCTCAACTCTCCGATGCAGCGTATTCGCTACCGAAATCTGTAGAGAAACCCGTCATATAGGAGCAATACCCGTACAGATTTGCGGCGAGCTTGCCACAGGGCTACTCACGGACCGCTCGGGCCACGGCCTCGGTCAACGCCCGGCACGTTCGCATACGACTCACGGCCTACCCGGTCGGTCCATTGACACGAGGCTATGTTCGACTCGCATGACCGCAGTCGGTCCGCCTGGGGAGTCACCGCACGCATGGCAAACAAGAGGAGCGCCGGCCTGATGCTTCACCGACGGAACGCCGACGGTGAGGTCGAAGTGCTGCTGTGGTGGAGCAGGGCACCGAGGCCGTGCGCACCGCGCCGGGCAGTGACCTGCGCGCCGACCTGCCCCGGTATCGCCTGTTCGTCGACGGCGCCCACGCCGACTCCGCCACCGACGCCACCTCCTGGTGGAGGGACGACCTGGTGACGGTGCTGCTCGGGTGCAGCTTCAGCTTCGAGGCCGCCCTGATGCGGACCGGTCTACCGGTGCGCCACATCGAGCAGGGCTGCAACGTGCCCATGTACGTGACCGACCGCCAGTGCGAGCCCGCCGGTGACTTCGCCGGCCCGCTGGCGGTGTCGATGCGGCCCATGCCCGAGGCGCTGGTCGAGCAGGCCCGACGGATCACCGAGGCCCACCCGCTAGCCCACGGCGGCCCGGTCCATGTCGGCGACCCCACCCAACTGGGCATCGCCGACCTGGGAACCCCCGACTTCGGGGACCCCGTTGACATCCCCGCCGGCGAGGAGCCGATGTTCTGGGCCTGCGGGGTCACCCCGCAACTGGCCCTCGCCAACGCCGCCCCCGAGATCGCCATCGTCCACGAGCCCGGCCACATGTTCATCACCGACCTGCCCGCCGACCCGAGAATCTTGTAGAAGAAGGCGCATATGACCCATCCCTGCAAGAATTGCGAGCGAGCAAGGTGTTGCCATGATCACCATCCCCGTCATCGACGTCTCGCCCTTCACCGAGGGCGGGCCCGGCACGCAGGCGGTCGTCGACGCTGTGCGCACCGCATGCGAGGAGCACGGATTCTTCGTGGTGGCGGGTCACGGCGTCGCGCCCGACGTCAATGAGGATCTCGACAGAGCCTGCCGAGCCTTCTTCAGCCGGCCGCAGGCGGAGAAGTCAGCGTTCACGCCCGAGGACGGGGAGCGGAAGCGAGGCTGGTGGGGTGTCGGCGCCATGGCCACGGCCCGCAGTCTGGGCCTCGAGAGCCCGCCGGATTTCATGGAGTACCTGGGCTTCGGCCCGGAGCTGCCGGACGCCAAGCGAGCCGAGTACGCCCGCCGCGACGTCAAGCACGTCGACAACTTCTTCGCCCCCAACGTCTGGCCCGACACCGAGGGGCTGCGCCGCGCCATGGAGCGCTACCACGCCGAGGCCGCCAAGCTGGGCTACCGGCTGCTGCGGATCTTCGCAACAGCCCTGGACCTGCCCCCCGACTGGTTCGACGACAAGTTCGAGCAACCGGGCTCGTCGCTGTTCGTCAACTACTACCCGGCCACCGTCACCGGACCCGAGCCCGGCCAGTTCCGTCGGGGCCAGCACACCGACTACGGAGCCCTGACCGTGCTCTACACCGACGAGGAGTCCGGGCTCCAGGTCCAGGGGCCCGACGGCGAGTGGTGCGACGTCCCGGTGGTTCCCGACACCTACGTCATCAACATCGGAGACCTGATGGCCCGCTGGAGCAACCACCGGTGGCGCTCCAGCATGCACCGGGTGGTCTGCCCGACCGACACCAGCATCGACCGGCTGTCGGTGCCGCTGTTCTTCAACCCCAGCGTCGACGTCCAGGTCCAGACCGTGCCGACCTGCCTGGCACCCGGCGAGCCTCCCGCCGATCCAGTGACATCGGGCGAGTGGATCGCCAGAAAGACCTACGCCACAACCTGAACACTCACACGACCTGAGGGCCCACCCAACCCGAACACTCACCCAACCTGAACACTTACACGACCTGAACGCTCACCCAACCCGAACACTCACACGACCTGACTGCTCAGTACAGGGTCCGCTCGGTCATGGACAGGATCCAGCCGCCCGAGGTGGTGGGCTCGTAGTGAGGCGGGTCGTCGGGCGACGTGCAGGTCGGGATGCACTCGATGCGGGCGTCGTAGGTCGGCTGGTGGAAGAACGCTATCGAGATCCGGTCGCCCAGATCGCCGGTGGGCGTGACCACGCGGTGCAGCGTCGACACCCAGCGGTCGTTGGTCCAAGCGGCCATCAGGTCCCCCAGATTGACCACGAACGACCCGGCCACCACCGGCACGTCCTCCCAGTCCCCCTCGGGCGACTTGATCTGCAGGCCGGGACCGCCGTCGTGGTACAGGATCGTCAGGCTGCCCCAGTCCGAGTGGGCGCCCCGCCGGAACTGTCCTGGCGGCGCCGGGGCGTCGAGGGCGGGATAGTGGTTGACGGTCAGGTTGGTGATGTGGTCGGCGATCTTGTCGTCGAACCAGTGCTCGTCAAGGTTCAGCGCCAAGGCCATCAGCCCCATCAGCCTCGTGGCCAGGTCCTCCATCACCTCGTAGTAGGCCTCGAAGGCCTCCTTGAAGCCGGCAACCCGCTCGGGGTCGGGCCAGATGTTGGGCGCGAAGAACCCCTCGCGCCCCTCGCGCAGCCCCGCCCGCCGGGCAACCTCGGGATCGTCGAAACGGTTGATGGTGTAGAGCTCGCACAGGTCCGGCAGCGACTCGTCGTCGCGCGACAGAGCCAGAGCCGACCCCTGCGCGGGCGTCAAGCCGCGGTAGACGCCAGTGGTGCCCACATAGGTCATCTTCTCGTCTTCGGGCAGGGCGAAGAATCGGCGAGACGCGTCGTCGATGCCCCGAACCACACCGTCGGCCACCCCGTGCCCAGTGATCACGAGGAAGCCCACATCCTCGCAGGCCCGCCCGACGGCGTCCACGGCCTCATCGCGGCGAGGCCCGGGCTCGAACGCACCCGACAAGTCCACCAGCGGCACCCGGGACACGACTTCAATCACCGCCGCCACGTTTCGTCCCTCCCTGCTCAGCTGTCGGCCCACGAGGCTAGGACCGTCGATCTCCAAGCTCCAAGCCCGCGCCGGGCACATACACTCCTCGGCCGAACTATGTGCAGGAACGGTCCATATGGCCAGTTTCTGCAGACAGTTCGGGAGTCACCCCGCCGACGCTCGGGCGTCAGCCCAACACCTCAGTTGTAGTTGGTGGTCTTCACGATCATCGACTCCAGCCACTCCCCCGAGGTGGTGGGCTCGTAGCGGGGCGGGTCGTCGGGCGAGGTGCAGGTGGGGATGCACTCGATGCGGGCGTCGTAGGTGGGCTGATGGAAGAACGCCACCGAGATGCGCTCGCCCCAGGCGCCGTCGGCCACAACCACCCGGTGCAGGGTGGAGACCCAGCGGTCGTTGGTCCAGGCCGCCATCAGATCGCCGATGTTCACCACGAAGGAGCCCGCCACCACCGGCACGTCCTCCCACTGGCCCTCCGGCGACTTGATCTGCAGGCCGGGCTCGCCGTCGTGGTACAGGATCGTGAGACTGCCCCAGTCCGAGTGCGGTCCCCGCCGGAACTGCCCCGGCAGCGGCGGCGCGTCCAACGCCGGATAGTGAAGCGCGGCCAGCCCCGTTATGTGATCGGCGATGGTGTCATCGAACCAGTGCTCGTCCAGGCCGAGGCCCAGCGCCATCAGGCCCATCAGCTTGGCCGCCAAGTCCTCCATGACCGCGTAGTGGGTCTCGAACGCCTCCTTGAAGCCCGGAAGCCGCTCGGCGTCGGGCCAGACGTTGGGAGCGAAGAAATCCTCCCGTCCCTCGCGGAGCCCGGCGCGGCGTGCGGCCTCCCGATCGTCGAACCGGTTGACAAGAAACAGTTCTGCCAGGTCAGGCGGCGTTTGCTGGCCTCGCGACAGCGCCAACGTGCTGCTCTGCGCAGGCTTGAAGCCCCGCCGATTGGTCGTCGTGCTCACGAACCCCATCTTCTCCTCATGCGGCATAGAGAAGAAGGCCCGCGCGGCCGCGTCGATGTGCCGGATCACGTCCTCGGAGACACCGTGCCCGCTGATCACCAGGAAGCCCACCTCCTCGCAGGCCCGCCGGATCGCGTCCACCGCTTCGTCGCGCCGCGGCCCCGGCTCGAACGCCCCCTCCAGATCAACCAGCGGCACCCGGGACACGACTCCCGCCGAGAGCGTCATCGAAAGTCCTCCATGGTCGGCCGTCGTCTTCGGTCGCGGACAGTAGCCGGGACCCGCCCTGGCGCGCCGGGCCAGGGGGTGCCGTCCATCACCCCGTATTCCGGCGGGACGCCGTCGGTGGCGGAGGCGATGCTGGCCTACGCCTGACCGAGCCCGCCGTCAGGCGACCACGACTACCGGGGTGCCCATCGGGGCCCACTCGTAGAGCTGTGCGGCCTTGTCGTCGCGCTGGCGGACGCAGCCCGCGGAGCGGTGCTCGCCGAGCTCGTCGATGGTCTGGATGGGGATGCCGTGGCGGTCGCTGGGGATCGAGTGGAAGCCGATGGCCGCGCCGCTGCGGCCCCGGGTGAAGCGCACCATGTGCTTCATGGTCACGCCCGGCGTGAACGACCAGGCGTTCACCGACTTGGAGAACACCCGGTAGCGGCCCGGAGCGGGGGTTCCGACTCGGCCGCTCACGAGGTAGGTGTCGACCAGCGAACCGTCGGCCCCCACCAGCCACATCCTCTGGTTGCCGACCCCGTAGACAACATGCTTGGTTCCGGCCAGACCCACGTCGGGGGTGGACGCGCCGACGGTCCACAGCACGCGGCCATCGGTGTGGCCGATGGTCATGGTGCCGTCGTCGCTCACCATAAGGAACGCCCCCGGCCAGTCGTAGGTGCGCGAATGCCATAGCGCATCGAAGGGCGTGACCGGAAGCTCGTAGAGCACCATGTTGCCGTCGGGCTGCATGATCAGCGTGCGGTCGGACTGCCCGACGGTGCGAGAGTCCCACAGAGCAAGGAAGCCGTCGGTGTCGTACAGCACCAGGTTGCCGTCGTGCTGCAACGTCAGCCGGTACCGGCCATTGGGCGAGCTGACCGACTCCCCGGGCGACAGCGACTCGCCCGGCATCATCGTGCTGCTCGCCGCGTTCGCCTGAGCGCTGCCGGACGACTGGAGAGTGGCCGACTCCGCCAGTCCAGAGGCCGCGCCGGCAGCCGGCGCCCCTACCGCAGCCAGCAGCGCTAGGACCAGCGAGGCCACCAGGACCGCTCGCAGCGCGCGCTGAGGCCGGCCGGCGTCGCTCTGGCTGCCACCGAACTGGCTCGAGGCCACCAGGACCGCTCGCAGCGCGCGCTGGGGCCCCGAACGGGCATGAGCAGCGGCCCGATGGGCAATCATCGGGAGTCAACGTACAGGGGCTGTGGAAAAGTACCGGGGGCCTGGGACGCAGGTTGGCATGGAGACCGTGTCTCCCGTCTGCTGTCACACCCCTGTCCTAGGGTGCCTTTCATGGCGATCGACTGCGTGACGACGGCCTACGGGCCGCCCGCCCAGGAGGCTCTGGCAGAGGCTGTGGGGCGGGCCAAGGCGGGCGATCCGCTCGCCCCGGTGACGGTCGTCGTGCCCAACCACTACGTGGGACTGGCCGCCCGTCGGGCGCTGGGCCGCCGCGAGCGCAACGGCACCAGGGGGATCGCCGCGGTTGCGTTCCGCACCGCTTACAGCCTCGCTGAGCACCTCGGAGGAACCGAGATGGCCGACCAGGGGCGCCGGGGCGTGTCGAGCACCGTCATCGCCGCCGCCGTCCGCGCTGCTCTGCGCCGAGACCCAGGCCACTTCCGGGGCGTCGAGACCCACCCGGCCACCGAGCGAGCCCTGACGCGAGCACACCGGGAACTCTCCGAACTCGACCGCTACCAGCTTGCGGCTCTGTCCCAGCAGTCGCCCCGGGCGGCCGACGTGGTGCGCGTCCATGGGGAGGTTGCCGCAGCCCTCGAGGCAGAGTTCAGCAACGAGCAGCAACTCGCCAGAGCGGCCGCAGCCGCGGTGAGAGCCGACCCGTCGGCGGCCCGACGACAGCTCGGGCCGGTGATCGTGTTCCTTCCCCAGAGCGTCACCGGCAGCCAGGCCGGCCTGCTGCGAGCGGTGGCCGACGTCACAGAAGCCACCATCATCGCGGGCGCAACCGGCGCCGAAGACGCCGACGCCACCGTGCGAGCCTCCCTCCGAAGGCTCGGCGCCGACCTTGACACCTCCGAGACGCCGGCCGGGACCGCGCCGAATCGCCCGGCGGGCACGGTGCGGGCCCTGAGCGTCTCCGACGCCGACGACGAGGTGCGCCACGCGGTTCGGGCTGTGGTGGACGCCGCCCGGGCCGGCACACCGCTGGGCCGATGCGCCGTCTTGTACGGAGTCGAGACCCCGTATGTGCGCCTAGTCGGCGACGCTCTCGACGCCGCCGGGATCAACCGCTGCGGCGCTACGGCCAGCACGGTGGAGACATCGCTGCTGGGCCGGTCGCTGCTGGAGATGCTGGCGCTGCGAGACCAGGGCTTCTCCCGGCGCGCCGTGATGGCGTGGCTGGCCGGTGCGCCCGTGGGCATCAAGCGGCCCGATCCCGACGCCGCACGCGGGGACGGCGAAGCCGCCGACAAGGACAACCTCAGCTACAAGGCCGCGCCGGGCCACAAGGACGGCCTCATCGACGAGACGGCACCGGACACCAAGGCCCCTCCACACGACGAGACGGCACCGGACACCAAGGCCCCGCCGCACGACGAGACGGCACCGGACACCAAGGCCCCGCCGCACGACGAGACGGCTCCCATGAAATGGCAGAGCGTTCCTAGCGCGGCGTGGGAGCGGGAGGCTCGCTCCGCCCGGGTGGAGTCGGGCATCGACAGCTGGAGGCAGCGGCTTGACCGGTACGCGGCGGACTGCGCCGCCGAGGCTGAACGCCTCAAAGCCGACGAAGACCAGATGTGGCTCGGCGTGCGGCTTCGCCGCAGGGCCGAGCGGGCCTCGGAACTGCTCGCATTCGTGGAGGAACTGCACCGCGACCTCGATCCGCAGCCAGCGCCGCTCACCTGGGCCGACTTGGCCGCTTGGTGCCAGCAGCTGGTGCACAAGTACCTGGGAGGGCGGTTGCGCCGGAGCTGGCCGGACGAGGAGAGAGGGCTCGCCGAGCGGGTGGAAAGCGCCATCAACCGGCTGGGCGACCTCGACGGCACCGACGACGACCCGTCGTCCGCCGCCTTCCGCAGGGCATTGCAGCTCGAACTGGAGGGCGCCCCGCACCGCCATGGCCGTCTGGGCGCGGGCGTGCTCGTCGGGCCTGCGGAATTGGCGCTGGGCGTGGAACTCGACCTGGCCGTGGTGTGCGGCATGGCCGAGGGCACCTTCCCGGCCCGCCGCAATGACGACGCTCTGCTGCCCGACCGCGAGCGGCGCGCCGTCGGACGGGACCTGCCCGCCCGGGGCGACCGGTCCGGTGACGACCATCGAGCGCTGCTGGCAGTGATCGCGGCCGCAAGGCGGACTGTGCTGCTGTACCCGCGCGGCGACCTGCGGCGGGCTGCGGACCGCTGGCCGAGCCGGTGGCTGACCGAGCAGGCCGGCAGCCTCGAGGAGGTGCCGTCCTTCGTGGCCGGGCTGCGCCGGACCGGTTTCCCTGCCCACGCTCACGAGTACGACGCGAGGTGCCTGCTCGACTGGCACTACGACCGCGGCCGCGGCGCCAGCAGCCCTCAGGACGACTTGACCCGGCTCCCCAGCGTGCGCAAGCGCGTCGAGCTGCGCCGGGGCATCGAGCTGCACCGGGGCCGCCTGTCTTCGAGGCTGACCCGGTTCGACGGCAACCTGGCCGACGGCGACCTCCGGGAAGCCGCCCTCCCCCACCCGACCGCCGGCGACCAGGTGACGTCGGCGTCCCGTCTGGAGGCCTGGGCCGGGTGCCCTCATCGCTACTTCATGCGCTACGTGCTGCGGGTGGAAGCCATCGACGACGAGGACGACGAACATCGCATCAGTCCACTGGAGCGCGGCAGCCTCGTGCACCGGATCCTGGAACGCTGGCTGACCGAGGCCATCGACCACGGCGCCGTGCCCTCTCCCCCAGAGGCTTGGCCCGATCGGTTGCGGGCCCGCTTAACGGCCATCGGAGAAGAGGAGTGCGACCGTCTCGCGACCCGAGGCCTCGTCGGCCGCAAGCTCTACTGGGAGTACGACCGCCGGCAGATCCTCGCCGACCTCGACCGGTTCGTCGATTTCGACGACGCCAGGCGAGCCCAGTACCGATCGCGTCCCGCGGCAGCGGAACTCGGCTTCGGGATGCCCGACAGTCCCGGTGGCCCCGCCGCCATCGAGATCGGCCACGGGCGATCTCTGAAGATTCGGGGATCCATAGATCGCGTCGACGAGACCGACGATGGAGGCCTCCTGGTGATCGACTACAAGACCGGCTCAGCCCGCTCCTATGAGAAGCTCAGTCTCGAAGACCCGACGCTGGGCGGCAGTCGGCTCCAGCTCGTGCTCTACGACCTCGCGGCTCGCAGGCTGCGGGGCGCCGCAGACACGGCCGACAGCCACGGCGCCTACTGGTTCGTGTCGTCGAAGGGACGATTCATCGAGATCGGCTACCCCACCAATGCCGCCCGCCAGCAGGTGCTTGAAGCCGTCGGCGCGGTGGTCGACGGCATCGGCGCCGGCCTATTCCCGCTGCACCCCGAGGAGCCCGGGTGGAAGCCGCGGGTGTCGTGCCGCTACTGCGAACCCGATGGCATGGGCACCAAGGACCAGTGGCGCGACTGGCAGCGCAAGCAGCGCGACCCGGCCCTCGCCACCTATCTCGACCTCATCGAACCCGACCGCGGGCAGCCTCAGGGGCGAGAGCGCCCCGAGGGGTCGAGACGATGACCGGCACCGCGTCTCATCTGGTCGACCAGGCCGCCCGCAACCGGATCGGATCCGACTTGGAAAGCACCCTCTTCGTCGAAGCCGGCGCCGGCTCGGGCAAGACCAGAGCCCTCGTCGACCGGGTGGTGGCCCTCATCGGCTCCGGGATGGCCATGGAGAACATCGCGGCCATCACCTTCACCGAGAAGGCTGCCGCCGAGCTGAGGGACCGGATCCGCGGTCGCCTGCAGAGCATCGACACTCGCAATGATCTCGGTGAGGAGCGTGCCGAGGCGGCATTGCACCAACTGGACGGAGCCGCGGTGGGCACGCTGCACTCCTTCGCGCAGCGGATCCTTTCCGAGCACCCGGTGGAGGCCGGTCTGCCGCCCAGCGTGGAGGTGCTCGACGACATCGGTTCGCAGATCGAGTTCGACGTCCGCTGGCGCGACTTCCTCGATGGGCTCCTCGACGAGCCCGAGATGGGTCCGACGCTGCTCCGGCTCGAGATGCTGGAAGTGAGACTGGCACACATCCGAGCACTGGCCGTGAGGCTCAACCACAGCTGGGACCGCCTCGAGGGCCGCTTCCCGGGCGAGCCCGATCCACTGCCGCCGGTCGATGTCGGCGAGATCGGGGCGGGCATGCAGGCCCTCGCCGAGATCAAGGACAGGTGTTCCGCCGGCCGCGAGGACACGCTGTGCGCCCGGATCGAAGCTGTCGAGCGTGAACTGGCCCGGCTTGACGACAGCTTGGACGACGTGACCCGGATCGAGGTTCTCAAATCGGCCATCGAGGCCGGAAAGGGCAGGGGCCCGGGCCGTCAGGACAACTGGGGAGACGGCGACGAGGGCAAGGCCAACAAGGCGGCCGCCACGGCCGCGCTCAAGACCCTGGCCGCACCGCGGAGCCGCAAGCCGGGCGACCCGCTGTCGATCTGCGAACAGATCCTGGACCGGGCGGCACAGGCTGCGCTCGAGGTGCTCGTGGCCCGGCTGGCTGCCTTCACTCTCGACGCCGCGGAGCAGCGGCGCGCCGGCGGACGCCTCGAATTCCACGACCTGCTGGTGCGGGCCCGCCTGCTGCTGCGCCACGACACCCGCGGCCCGGCAGTGCGGACGGCCCTGCGGGAGCGCTACCAGCGCCTGCTCATCGACGAGTTCCAGGACACCGACCCGATCCAGGTGGAGCTGGCCGCGCTGCTCGGCTGCGGCGATTCCGACGCCTCCGGTGCCCGATGGGCGGAACTGGAGCCCGATCCGGGCCGTCTCTTCTTCGTGGGCGACCCCAAGCAGTCCATCTACCGCTTCCGGGGCGCCGACATCGCCACCTTCCTGGAGGCCCGCGACTGGACGGACCGCCAGGAGCAGGGCCGCATCGAGGGCCTCGCCACCAACTTCCGCTCGGTCGAACCCATCATCGACTGGGTCAACGACGTGTTCGGACGAATGATCCAACCGTCTCCGGGCAGCCAACCCGAGTACGGACCTCTCGACGCGGTCCGGGCGCCGGTGCCGCGGGGACCGGCAGTGACCGTCCTCGGAGCGGAGCCCGTCGAGATTCCGGGCAGGGCATACGCCCAGGAGCTGCGTCGCCGGGAGGCCGCGTCGATCGCACAAGCAGTGGCGGCGATCTTGCGGGACGAATGGGAGGTCGACGACGGCACGCCAACGGAGCCCGCAACTCAGCCTGCCCGCCTGGGGGACATCGCCATACTGATCCCGTCTCGCACCAGCCTCGGTGACCTGGAGGACGCCCTGGAAGCGGCCGCAATCCCCTACCGGGCCGAGGCTTCATCGCTCGTGTACAACACGCGTGAGGTGCGCGACGTGCTCAACGCTCTGCAGGCCGTGGCCGACCCGACCGACGAGCTGGCTCTGGTCGCCGCGCTGCGCTCTTCCCTGTACGGCTGCGGCGACGACGACTTGGCCCACTGGCGCCTCGCCTGCAGGGGCCGGTTCTCGTTGGTCCGCTCCCAACCCGAGTCCTGCCCCGCCGACCATCCGGTGGCCGACGGGATCGCCCATCTAGCCGGGCTCCACCATGCGAAGCGCTGGACCAGCCCGCCCGCTCTGATCGACCGGCTCGTGCGTGAGCGAGGGGCGTTCGAGACTGCTGTGGCCGGCGGGCGGCCCCGCGACGTCTGGCGCCGGCTGCGGTTCGTGATCGACCAGGCCCGGGCCTGGGCCGACGCGGGCGGCACCAACCTGCGCAGCTACCTCCAATGGGCCCGGCTTCAGGGAGCCGACAACGCCCGAGTTACCGAGACGGTGCTGCCCGAGACGGACGACGACAGCGTGCGCATCCTGACGGTGCACGCGGCCAAGGGCCTGGAGTTCCCCGTCGTCGTGCTGTCGGGCATGACGACCAAGCTCGATCAGCTCGCCCGGGGGCCGACGGTCGCCTTCGACTCCTGCGGAGCGCCGGTGGTGAAGCTGCGCGGCGGAGTGGAGTCGGAGAACTACGAGACGTGGAAACCGATCGACGAGCAGATGGACGCCCATGAGCGCCTCCGGCTGCTCTATGTGGCCTGTACTCGGGCCCGCGACCATCTGATCGTGAGCCTGCACCGCAGGGCGCCGAACGCCAAGGGCAACAAGGAGAACTCCGCGGCGTGGGCGCTGGCCGACGCGGGCGCGGCGGAGGCGGGCGCCTTCGACGGCTCGGTCCTGCTCGACTCCCCAGACCAAGCGGCCATTTCCACCGTCGCCGCTCCGGCGCCGGCCAACACCGAGCCGGCGACTCTGCCAGAACGGCATGAGTGGGACCAGGAGCGCCAGCGCAGCCTGGCGGCGGCCTCAGCCCCCACTACCGTGTCGGCCACCCGGCTCGCCGGCGAGGGCACCGGATCGGCGGCCGTCGATCCAGGATCGGACAAGGACCGCGACGATTCGGAGCCACCCCCCTGGAGCAAGGGACGCTACGGCACCGCCATCGGGCGAGCCGTCCACGGCGTGCTTCAGGACGTCGACCTGGGCACAGGCCGAGGCCTCGAAGCCCTGGCCAGCAGGCAGGCAGCGGCCGAGGGTGTGAGCGGCCGGGCCCAAGCCGTGGCCGGCTTGGCCCGGGCCGCGCTCGATACCGACGTCGCCCGCGAGGCGGCAGCGACCGAGCACTGGCGCGAGCTGTTCGTGGCCGCGCCGTTCGGGGAGCGCTTGGTCGAGGGATACGTCGACCTCGTCTACCGCGGCCCAAAGGGGCTGGTGGTGGTCGACTGGAAGACCGACTCCGTCGCTGGCGACGGCGGCGTCGACGCCAAGCTGGCGCGCTACCGCCCGCAGGGGGCGGCCTACGTAGCCGCCCTGGAAGCGGTCACGGGCGAACCGGTGGCCCGCATGGTGTTCGTGTTCCTCGACCGCGTCGGCGCAGAGGAGGCCGATCTGCCCGATCTTCGTGCTGCGGTGGAAGAGGCGAAGGCTGCCGTATTGGCGATCGCCGGCTGAGCACTGTCATGGAGGTCGCGAAGGCTGCAAGTCTTGGCGTTCAGGAGCTGAGCGCCGTCGTGGAGGTCGCCAAGGCTGCGGCGGCCGATGTCAGCGGCTGAGCCGCTCGTTCAACTCGGCCACGAGGCGCTGCACCGCTACGGCCACGCCCTCGCGCTCGGCCTCGTCGAGATCACCGATCTCGGAGTCGAAGGCGTCAAGTGCCAAGACCAGGGTCTCGCGGGCCAGCGTCAATCCTTCCGGGGTCAGCTCCAGGAGGCTGCGGCGGCCGTCGTCGGGATCGGCCACCCGGCGCACCAGTCCCCGGTCGACCAGGCGCTGCATCGTCTTGGTGACCCCGCCCGAGGTCTGCACTATCCGCTGGGCCAGCTCGCCCGCGCTCATGCGGTGCGGCGGGCCGGCCAGCCACAGCGCGGCGAGGGCCGAGAAGCTGGAGGTGTCGAGCTGGCGGACGGCCACCGTCTCCGACAGCCACGCCTCGATCTTGCGTCCCGCCAGCAGTGTCAGCACCAACACGTCGATGGTGTGACGGTGCCGCTCAGCCACATAGGGGGCGAGCGACCCGCGGATCGTGTCATCGATCGGGGACTGCCTCACCTCCCCCGCGTCTCGCCTGTCCCCTTCCATCGCCGCCACCGACCGGCTAGGCCCCGGAGGCCAGCGGGTTGGGGTCGCCGGGTCGCATTCGCCCAGTGAACAGCACCGCCACCCGCTCGCCGGGCGACACGCCCGCAGTCCCGGAGCCGTCGCTCGCCGCGGTCAGGGCCAGCAGGCCGCCGAGGCCCGACGCCCCAGTGGGACACACCTCGATGCCCGTGTGCCGGTGGGCGAGCCGGTGGGCCCGCGCGAAGTCGTCCTCGGAGGCGACCAGGGGCCATCCCCCCGATGCCAGCATTGCTTCGATGATGTCGACCCAGTCGTAGGTGACGTCGTCGAGGATCCCGGAGGCGTACGACACCGGTTCCTCCTCCCACACCCGCATGTAGCGCTCGGGATCGTAGTGCAGCCGACTCACCAACTCCCTCAGCCGACCGTCACTCATTGGATCCATCTCCTCGGCAATCTTGGCGCGCAGCCGATTGTCCATGGTGCCCTGCGGGGCTGCTTGGGCGAAGAGAATCCGGTCGAGGAAGTACTGCCGGTCACGCCCGCCGCCGGCGCGCTCCTGCGCCCGTACCTCAAGTACCAGCGTGTCCCAAGCCCTCACCAGGGGATGGTTGCCCTCTGGCTGCACCGCGTGGACCCTGGGCATGCGAGCGAGATCGCCCCGCCCAACCGCGGCGGCAAGGCCGGTGACCACCGCGGTGGCCAGCGCGCCCCCTCCGACCTGCACGAACAAGCGGTCGAGGCGGGCCGGCCGCCCGCCGTCGTGCTCGACCAGGGAGTCGACCATCTCCCAGGCCAAGGTTCTGCCGCCGTCGATGGTGGCCGGGGTCTCGGTCCCCTGGCACGAGAACGGCACCGCCCCGGCCTCGATGGCAGCCAGCATGGCGAGGTGGGCCGGGTCGCCGGGCGCTCCCGGCTCGCGCTCGCAGCGCACCACCCGCCCGCCGAGCTCGGTGATGCGGGCCACCACTGCGTCATTGGCCCAGGTCGGCACAAACACGTCGATCCGTCGGCCAACAGCGCGGGCCACCACCGCGGCGGCCAGCGCGGCGTTTCCGCAGCTGGCGATGGCGTACGGCGCGTCCTGCCCTTCGTGGTCGTCCGCGCCGGCGAGTCGCTGCGCCAGGGCGACACCGAACAGGTGGCGGGCCTTGTGCGAGCCCGACACGTTGCCGATCTCGTCCTTCACCCACAGCTCTGCGGTGCCGATGCCGGCGACATCAGCCAGCTCGGGCGAGGGTCCGAACGGCGTGCGCTCGAAGCCGTGACCCTCCACCTGCGCCACGGCCGCGTCGAGCTCGCGCACGGCCGACACGAGCCTGCCCGCTGGCAGTTCGCCGGTCTCCACGAGCCGGTGCACTTCCAGCCTGGGGGCGAATTGCTCGAAGGTGGAAGTCATTCGTTGCCTCTCTGGCTGCTGCCGTGTCCCAGCCGATCGAGCTGCCCGTGACTGTGCCACATGGGTTGTGGGTGACTGCGGGAAGTTCGATCCAGAGCGATAAGCAGCGACGGCATGGCCGGCTCAGTCGTCGTCCCGAGCGCCGGTTTGGCCGTTGAACTCGACGATCAGCTCGTCCCAGTCGTCGACGAAGTGGCGCATGCCGTCCCAGAAGCTCTGGTGTCGGCGGGCTACGAAGTCCTCGAAGGCGGTGCCCTGCTGCTCCACCCAGGTGAAATAGCCGAGGTTGAAGATCCGCCGCCGCGCCGCGTCCGAGCAGGCCAGGTGGCGCACTTCGCCTCCTGCGCCGTCGATCAGCCCCCGCCCGAAGGCCGCCGCTGCGGCCACGTCGTCGTAGCCGCCCCGGTGGTGGCGGCCTATGTAGGCCTCCCGCTCGGCGTCGTAGAGCTCGGAGCCGTCGGTGGCCACGGTGACGATCACATCGTCGCGGCCCATGTCGTGGGCCTTGGCCACCGCGATGGCGGCCAGCGCGTTGCACGACGACGAGTAGCCCATGTGGGTGAGCAACCCCACCATGCCGGCGTCGAGCCCGGCCCGGTCCACCAGGTGGTTCCGCCCCGCCGGGGTGTTGAACAGCACGTCGAGCGAGTCGGTGCACACGTCGCTGACCGCCACTATGTCATCGGTGTTCATCACGTTGTGGATCAGCGGGACGTGCTTGTCGCCGATGCCCTGGATGTTGTGCTCGCCGTAGCCGTTCTCCAGCAGGGTCGGGCACTCCAGGGCCTCGGCGGCCACGATCCGGCATCCGTGGCGGTCCTTGAGGTAGTCGCCTGCGCCCAGCGTCCCGGCCGAGCCCGACGCCGACACGAAGGCGGCCAGCCGCGAGCCCGGCCTCTCCGCGGCGACATGCTCGTAGACCCGCTCCAAGGCGGCCCCGGTGACGCTGTAGTGGCCCAGGTGGTTGGAGAACTCCGAGAACTGGTTGACGATCACGTTGGCACCGTCGAGAGCCATCTCGTTGCAGGCGTCGTAGATCTCCTTGACGTTGGACTCGGTGCCGGGGGTGCGCACGATGTCGTTGGCCGGGTCGAGCGTCCACTGCTCGAGCCAGTCGAAGCGGGCCTTGCTCATGCCCGCGGGCAGCACGGCCACGCCCCGGCAGTCCATGATCCGGCTGATGGCCACACCGCCGCGGGCGTAGTTGCCGGTGGAGGGCCACACCGCCCGGTGCCGGGTGGGGTCGAACTGGCCGGTCATCAGCCTCGGGGCCAAGCACGCGTAGGCGGCCAGCACCTTGTGGGCCCGGATCATGGGAAAGCGGTTGCCCAGCGCCAGCACGATGCGGGCGTCGACCCCGGTCATCTCCGGCGGCAGCTCCACGTAGTCGGGCACCTGATGGGGGCCGCTGCCGTCGAGGCGTCCGAACCAGTGGACCCGGAACAGGTTGGCGGCGTCGGGCTCGTTGCGGTCCACCCCGGCCAGCGCGGCCAGCCGGGCCGCCGGGATGGTGGACGGATCGCGTAGCTCCGCGAAGGTCGGCAGGGCGATGCGGCGGTCCCGGAAGCGCTCGACGGTGTTGGCGTAGGCGTCGGGGTCGGCGACCTCGGCAGTCAGCCCGAGCGAGCGGTGGGCCCGAACGACCTCGGCGTCGGAGATGGTGGCGGCGTCTGTCATGCCCCAAGTATCACGCCCCAACCGGCGGACCGGACCCTCGGACGGCTGGACCAGCCCGCGCGCGGGCCGTCGTCGGGTTCAGATGGCCCGATCGCGGCCTTCCCAATAGGGGTCGCGCAGCTTGCGCTTGTAGAGCTTGCCGTTGGGATCCCGGGGCATCTCGGTGGTGTAGTCGACCGACCGGGGCAGCTTCTGGCGGGCAACGCGGTCCCGCAGCCACTCCAGGATGGCCGCGGTTGTGGCGTCGCCGGGCTCCCAACCTTCGCGCAACTCGACCACGGCCTTGATCTCCTCGCCGGTGTCGGGGTTGGGCACGCCGAACACGGCCGCGTCGCCCACCGCGGGATGCTGCACCAGCTCTCCCTCGATCTCCGCGGGATATATGTTCACCCCGCCGACGATGATCATGTCGTTGGCCCGGTCGTTGAGGAACAGGTACCCGTCCGAGTCGAGATAGCCGACATCGCCCACGGTGAAGTAGCCCCGCAGGCGGCTGGCCGCGGTCTTGGCCTCATCGCCCTTGTACTCGAACACCGCGCCCGGCATCTTCATGTACACCGTGCCCGACTCCCCCGGCGGCTGGTCGTTGCCGTCGTCGTCGACCACGATCACATCGCAGCCGGGCCAGGCCTTCCCGACCGTGCCGGGGCGCTGCATCCACTCCGCGGCCGACACCGCGGTACCGCCGCCCTCGGTGGCCGCGTAGTACTCCCAGATGGAGTCGCCCCACCACTCGATCATCCGGCGCTTGGTCTCCACCGGGCACGGCGCGGCGGCGTGAACCATCGACCGCAGCGACGATACGTCGTAGCGGCTCCGAACCTCGTCGGGAAGCTGTAGTAGTCGGTTGAACATCGTTGGCACCATGTGCGAGTTCGTCACCCGGTAGCACTCGATGCGCTCCAGCGCGCCCTCCGCAGTCCAGCGGTCCATGAGCACGACGCTGTGGCCCATGTGCAGCGACATCGTGGTCCAGTTGTTGACCGCGGTGTGGTACAGCGGCGCCTGGGTGATCTGGACGTTGCCGTCATGGGGCCTGGTGCCGAACAGCATCAGCAGCCGGCCCGCGGTCGAAGCGGCCTCGTCAGGCGGCCGGGGATCGAGCGCCCGACGCACCCCCTTGGGCCGTCCGGTGGTGCCGGAGGTGTAGAACATGAACGATCCGGTGGCCAGATGCTCGGGCTCGGGCCGATTCCCGGACTGGCCGTCGATCAGCTCGTCGAACGGACGGAAGCCCTCGACCGGGCCGCCCACGCAGAACCGGTTCGCCTCGGGCGTGACACAGCCGTCGAGGGCCTTGGCGGCCTCCTTCCCGAAGCGCTCGTGCGCGATGAACGCCCGGGTCTCGGCGTCGTTGACGATGTAGTTGATTTCCGCGCCGACGAAGTGCCAGTTGATGGTGGTCACGTACAGGCCGCTCTGGTAGGCAGCCAGGCACACCGCGAGCTGCTCGAAGCAGTTGGGCAGCAACGCGGTGACCTGGTCGCCCTTGCCGAGCCCGGCGGCCTGCAGACCCCGCGACACGCGGTTGGTGAGCGCGGCCAGCTCTCCGAAGGTCAACTGGTTGTGCTCGGGGTCGACCACGGCCAGGAAGTCGGGGTCGGCCTCGGCTATTACCCAAAGGCCAAGGGCATCGGTGTCAGCCATGGCGCCGGCCCGGCTCGCGCCGCATTGCCGCCGTCGTGGCGTCGGTGTTGGTCATGGGAGGTAGTTTGGCCGATTATGAGCTCTGAGCGTCCCCTCGACGAGCAGCTCCGCCTCGAGTACCGCGACGCGGTGGCCTGGATCACCATCGACCGACCCGAGGCCGGCAATGCCCTCAACCCGCCGTGCCGGGACCGGGTGCGCGACATCCTCAACGAGCTCAACACCAGCCATCGGGCCCGGTGCGCGGTGATCGCCGGCTCGGGCGACCGGTTCTTCTGCACCGGCGCCGACCTTCGCCACTCCTACGGCGACACCGACCGCTCGACCGGCGTGCCCGAGCGGATCGTGGGCGACGCCCGCCGGATGATGCTCGACGGCCAGCACTCGCTGTTCGCCGCGCTGCTCGACTGCGACGTGCCGGTGATCGCGGCGGTCAACGGCACCGCGGCCGGCATGGGTGCGCATCTGGCCCTGGCCTGCGACCTGGTGATCGCGGGCGACGGGGCCAAGTTCGTGGAGGTGTTCGCCCGACGCGGCCTGGTGCCCGACGCGCTGGGGGCATGGCTGCTGCCCCGCATCATCGGTGTGCGCCGAACCATGGAGCTGTTCCTTCTGGCTGAGGACCTCACCGCCGAGAAGGCCCACACCTACGGCCTCGTGAACCGGGTCGTTCCCCACGGCGATGTGCGGGCCGCGGCCGCCGAGTGGGCCGACCGCCTGGCCGGCGGCCCGACCCGCTCGTTCGCGCTGACCAAGTGGCTGGTCAACCGCAGCCTCGACGCCGATCGGGCCACCATGGCCCACGACGAGGCCGTCGCAGTGGAGCTGAACGCCGGCACCACCGACGCGGCCGAAGGCGTGGCCGCCTTCCAGCAGCGCCGGCCGCCCGAATGGAAGGGCTACTAGCCGCTAGCTGAACGCGACCGGGAGTCGGGCCAGGCCGCGAAGGGTGAGCCTCGGATTCCAGGGCGGATCGTCGTCCAGGGGCGTCCACGTCCCGAAGCGGTCGAGCAGGGCCCGCAGCACCACCTGGCCCTGGAGACGGGCCAGCGCCGCTCCGAGGCATTCGTGGATGCCCCCACCGAAAGACAGCAGCGGAGACTCGCTCCGGCCGACATCGAAGCGGTCGGGATCCTCCACGGCGGTCGGATCGCGGTTGGCCGCCCCCAGCAGCATCAGCACGGCGTGGCCCGCCCCGATGACCTGGCCTGCGACCTCCACGTCGGAGAACGCGTAGCGGCCGTCCACCTGCACGGGCGGCTCGAACCGCAGAACCTCCTCCACCGCGGACGGCACCAGCGAGCGGTCCGAGCGCACCCGTTCGAGCTGGTCGGGCCAGCGCATGAGGGTGTGGGCCATGCTTCCAATAAGGCTGGCGGTCGTCTCGAAGCCGGCTCCGTAGATGAGCGACACCGTTGCGGCCACCTCGTCCGTGCTCAGGCGGTCCTCGCCGTCGCGGGCCTCCATCATCGCCGACAGCAGGTCGTCGCCCGGCTCGTCGCGGCACCGCTGGACCAGGTCGTGGACGTATTCCCGCACCTTCTGCCTCGAGTCCCGGGCTCGGAGCGCGTCGTCGATCCGGCGATTGGGCTCCAGCGCGGCCGTGATGTCGACGATGAGGGGCCGCAGCCAGCCGCGGTCGGCTCGGGGCACGCCCACCAGTTCGCTGAGGACCTCCGCGGCGAGGGGATGGGCGAGCGCCTCGATCAGGTCGCACTCGCCCGCTTCGGCCACGGGGTCGAGCAGCTCGGCAGTCATGGCCTCCACCGAGGAGCGCAGGCCGTCGATGCGCTCAGGGGTGAGCGCCTGGCTCGCCAGCGAGCGCAGGCGGGTGTGCTCCGGGGGATTGAGGAACAGCATCGAGCGCTCGCGGTCGGGGTCGCGGCTGTAGACCGCGCCCGGCATCAGCGACGGCGTCTCGTCGCCAGCCTTGGCGATGCCGAGGCGATGATCGCGCAGCGCCTGCCGGCAGTCCTCGAAGCGAGTGAGGACCCACAGGCTCGAGAAGCCGACCTTGTGCACCGGCGCGGTCTCTCGCAACTGGCGCAGCCGCGGGTACGGGTCAGCGACCGTCTCGGGGTCGGTGACGATGCTCAGGAATAGCTCATCGCTCATCGGCAGCTCCCGCTATCACAAGGTTCAGAGTCCAGAAGCCTAGGAGAAGGCGACGGGAAGGCGGGCCAGGCCCCTAAGCGTGAGCCGCCGCTTCCAGGGCGGGTTGTCGTCCAATGGCGTCCACGTTGAGAACCGGTCCAGAAGCGCCCGCAGCACTGCCTGGCCCTCGAGACGGGCCAGTGCGGCCCCCAGGCAGTAGTGGATGCCCGATCCGAACGACAGCATCGGCACCTCGCTTCGCCCGACATCGAAGCGCTCGGGATCATCCACGACCGCCGGGTCGCGGTTGGCTGCTCCGAGCAGCGTCAGCACCGCATGGCCCCTTGGGATCGCCTCCCCACCGACCTCGGCGTCGGCGCGGACATAGCGGCCGTCGAGATGCACGGGCGGCTCGTAGCGCAGCACTTCCTCCACGGCCGACGGCACCAGCGACCGGTCGGCGCGCAGCCGGGCCAGCTGCTCGGGATGGCGCATCAGGGTGTGGACCATGTTGCCGATCAGGTTCATGGTGGTCTCGAAGCCGGCCCCGTAGATGAGCGACACGGTGCTGGCCACTTCCTGCTGGGTCAGGCGGTCCGCGCCGTCGCTGGCCTCGATCAGTCCCGATAGCAGGTCGTCGCTGGGCTCGGCCCGCCTCCGGTCGATCAGGTCGTGGAGGTACTCCTGGATCTTCGCCCCCGAGACCGCGGCCTGCCTGGTCTCCTCGGGCTGCCGGTTGGGTTCGAGCGTGGCGGCAAGATCCGACACCAGCGGCCTGAGCCAGTCGCGGTCGGCGACGGGAACCCCGACCAGCTCGCTGATCACGTTGGCCGGCAGAGGGAACGCAAGCGCCTCGATGAGGTCGCACTGCCCCGCTTCGGCCACCGGGTCGAGCAACTCGCGGGTCATGGCCTCGACCGCTGGACGGAGCCTCTCCACCCGCCGCGGGGTGAAGACTCGGCTCACCAGGGCGCGGATCCGGGTGTGGTCCGGCGGGTTGAGCGAAAGCAGCGAGCGGGGCCCATCAGGGTCGCGGGAGGTGCCGACAATCAGCGTCGGCATGCGGTCGCCGGGCTCGGGATTGCCCAGACGCTGGTCCCGCAGCGCAGCCCGGCAGTCCTCAAAGCGGGTCAGTATCCAGAAATCAGCGAACCCGAGCTTGTGCACCGGCGACGTCTCCCGCAGCTCCCGCAGCAGCGGGTACGGGTCGGCGATCACATCTGGATCGGTGACTATCTGGAACAGCAGTTCGTCACTCATGGTCCGCTCCCCGTCCAGGCTCAGCGTATTTGGCCAGAGCGGCGGCGATCTCGGCCGCCACCGCTGCATTCGACTCGGCCAGCGCGATGTTGGCCGGAACGGCCGCTCCACCGGTCGCCTCGGCCAGGGCCGTCAGAACGGCCGGGGTGACGTCGCCACCCGAGACGCCGTCGCGGCGGGCGGCGGCCTCAGCGCCGGCCACCGCTTCGGCAACCACGTCGCGGTCGAGCTCCGCCTCGGGGGGGATCGGGTTGGCCACCAGGATCCCGCCGGGATGTCCGAGGGCCGAGGCCGCTCGGAACGCGGCCGCGACCTCGCGCCCATCGCGCACGATGCTCGACAGCTCCGGTCCACCGTCGCGCACATAGAAGGCCGGGAAGCGGTCGGTGCGCCAGCCCAGCACGGCCACGCCGAGGGTCTCGAGCCGCTCGAAGGTGATCGACACGTCGAGGAAGGACTTGACGCCCGACGATACCACCACCACCCGGTGGCGGGCCATGGCCCCCAGGTCCGCGCTGACATCGCCGCTGCGGTCCGCGCCCCGGTGCACGCCGCCGATCCCGCCGGTGGCGAAGACCTCGATGCCGGCGGCGGCGGCCAGCGTCACCGTGGCCGACACCGTGGTCACGCCCACGTCGAGGCCGGCAGCCACCGCCGGACCCAGGTCCCGGGCCCCGAGTTTGGCGGAACCACCGAACAGCCTCTCGCCTTGGTCGTCGCCGGCGCCGACCACAGCCTGGCCATCGAGCACGCCGCAGAGCGCGGGGACCGCACCCCCGGCCCGAACCGCCGCCTCAACGCTCTCGAAGCACCGCCGATTGGCCGGCTCAGGCAGTCCCAGCTGCGAGAAGATCGTGGATTCCAGCGCCACCACGGGCGTACCCGACGACAGAGCCGCCGCTACCTCGTCGCCCAGTCGCAGGATTGCGGCCACGCTGCGAGCGTACGACCAGGCGCCCACGCACGCGGCCTCGACAGGACCGGAGCAGCTCGACCCGGCCGGGGTCGCCGCGGCGCGGTGACCGTAGGATCGCACCTGTGACGGCTGAACACACTCCCTCGGAGCTCATCGACGACTTCAACGCGGCCCGCGCGTCGCTGACCGCTCCCGGCGCGCCGTTCGGTTGGAGCGTGCGGGAGGTCAACGGCGTTCCTGTGCGGGTGTACGACAACGCCATTGCGGACATGCGGACCGTTTGGGCGATGTCGGCCCCGCACGGCGACAAGGACTACCTCGTGTACGGCGACGAGCGCTACAGCTACGCCGAGGCCCACGCCCGGGTGCGGGCCCTGGCCCACCATCTGCGCACCGCGCATGGCGCCGGGCCGGGCACCCGGGTGGCGGTGGCGATGCGGAACTACCCCGAGTGGGTGCTGTCGCATTGGGCCGCCATCTCGGTGGGCGCCGCCGTTGTGGGCATGAACTCCTGGTGGACGAGACCGGAGATGGAGTTCGCGCTGAAGGATTCGGAGCCGGTCGCGCTGATCACCGACGGCGAGCGCTTGCAGCGACTGGGATCAGCCTGCGAACAGATCCCCCTAATCGTCACCCGCCACGACGGCGAGCTACCTGCCAATGCCCTGCACTGGGACTCGGCCGCGGATCCCTCCACGGCCCCCGACGCTCTCGGGGAGGCGGACATTGGCCCCGACGACGACGCCCTCATCTTCTACACCTCCGGTACGACCGGCTTCCCCAAGGGCGCCCAGCTCACCCACCGCGCCGTGGTGCACAACCTGATGAGCATGATCTTCCTGACCGCCTGCGGCGACGCGGCCCGGGCCCGCCGGACGGCCCGCTCCGGCGGCGGCGACGGACCCGCCCCTGAAGCTCCAGAAGTGACGGCCCTGCTGCCGGTGCCGCTGTTCCATGTGACCGGCTGCGACTGCGTGCTGCACACGGTCACGATCGCCGGCGGCTGCCTCGTGCTGATGTACCGCTGGGACGCGGCCGAGGCCCTCAGGCTGATCGAGCGTGAGCAGGTCACCGTGTTCACCGGCGTGCCCACCATGTCCCGGGAGCTGCTTCAGCATCCCGACTGGGATCGCACCGACACGTCGGCGCTGCTGTCGATGGGCGGCGGCGGCGCGGCGATCCCCACCGACCTGGTGCACCGGATCGACGACGGGCTCTCGGCGGGCCGGCCCGGCGTCGGCTACGGCCTGACCGAGACCGCCGGCATTGCCACCGCCATCAGCAACGAGTTCTACGTGGCCAACCCGTCCTCGGTGGGGCCGCTGGTGCCGTGCATGGAGGCCAGAGTCGTTGATGAGAACGGCTCGACGCTCGATCCTGGCCGGCGGGGCGAGCTGCTGCTGCGAGGTCCCAACGTGATGAAGGGCTACTTGAACCAGCCCGACGCCACCGCCGAGGCCATAGTCGACGGCTGGTTCCGCACCGGAGACGTGGCCGAGATCGACGCCGACGGCTGGATCTACATCAAGGACCGCATCAAGGACATGGTGATACGCGGCGGAGAGAACATCCACTGCTCGGAGGTGGAGGCGGCCATCTACGAGCTTGACGAGGTGGCCGAGGCAGCCGTGTTCGGCGTGCTCGACGAGCGCTTGGGCGAGGAAGTGGGAGCCGCGGTCGTGCTCGTGGCCGGCTCCGAGCTCGGCGAGGCCGACCTCGCCGCACACCTCGAGGGCCGTCTGGCCCGCTTCAAGCACCCGCGCTACGTGTGGTTCCCGGACGAGCCGCTGCCCCGCAACGCCAACGGCAAGTTCCTCAAGCGCCAGCTGCGGGAGCGCTTCGCCCCCGGCTTCTGAAGCGCAGCGAACAGAAACGGCAAGACAGGCCGGGTCAGCGAGCGGCAAGCGCGCCGAGGCGCTCGACGGCCTGTTCCAGAACCGCGGGGCTCTTGCAGGCTGCGAAGCGCACGAAGGGCGCTCCCATTTCCTTGTCGTCGCACAGCACCTGCACGGGCACGGCCACCACCCCGCATCGCTCAGGCAGCGAGCGGCAGAACTGCAGGCCGTCGGTGGCGCCGAGGGGGCGGATATCGGCGGTGATGTAGTACGTGCCCTGCGGCACGACCGGCTCGAAACCGGCTTCGGCCAGGCCCGCGCACAGCAGGTCGCGGCGGGCCTGCAGGTCGGCGGCCAACCCGTCGAAAAACTCGTCGCCGAGGCGCAACCCGACCGCCACCGCGGGCTGGAACGGCCCTCCGCTGACGTAGGTGAGCAGTTGCTTGGCCGCCTGCACGGTCCGGACCAACTCGGGGCGGGCGCACACCCAGCCGATCTTCCAGCCGGTGAACGACAGGGTCTTGCCTCCCGAGGAGACGGTGACGGTGCGGTCGGCCATGCCCGGCCGGGTAGCCAAGGGCACATGGGTGTTCCGATCGAAGATCAGGTGCTCGTACACCTCGTCGGTGATGGCGATCACGTCGTGCTCCACGCACAGCCGGGCGATGACGTCGAGCTCCTCGACGCTGAACACCTTGCCGGTGGGATTGTGGGGCGAGTTGAGCACCAGGACCCTGGTGCGGGGGCCGAAGGCGGCGGCCAGCTCGTCGGGGTCGAAGGTGTAGGAGGGCGGCCGCAGCTGCACCAGCCGGCGCTGGGCTCCGGCCATGGATATGTCGGCCGGGTAGATGTCGAAGTAGGGCTCGAAGGTCAGCACCTCGTCCCCCGGCCCGGCCAGGGCCAGTATCGCTGCGGTGATGGCCTCGGTGGCTCCAGCGGTGATCAGCACCTCGGTGTCGGGATCGAACTCCAGGCCCCAGAACCGCTTCTGGTGCTCGGCCACCGCCTGGCGCAGCACCGGGTAGCCGATGCCGGGCGGGTACTGGTTGAAGTCTCCGAGGATGGCCTCGATGGCGGCTTCGGCCACCTCGGCCGGCCCGCTGGTGTCGGGGAAGCCCTGGCCCAGGTTGATGGCGCCGGTGCGCACCGCCAGCGCCGACATCTCTGCGAACACCGACGCCCCGCCGAATTCCTGCAAGCGGTCGCACAGGTACCGCAGGCGCTCGCCGGTCACCGTCGCAGCCTACGACGGGCCTCGTCGGCGCCGATTGGCGAGGTCCGCCTCAGCCCGCAGGCGCGACGGTTCGCAGCAGGAACTCCCAGAGCTCGTCGGTCAGCTCTCCGCTGACTCTGGCAACGACCATGCCGTCCGCGTCGACCGCCACCATGTAGGGGAATCCCCTCAGCCCGTAGGCCTCGCCGATCTCGTTGCTCTCTGAGTCGCGAACGGCAACCGCGGGCCATTGCTCCTTCTCGAACCAGGACGACGGCGGGTAGTTCGGCCGACCCGAGTCGACTGCGGTGCTGACCGCGATCACCTCCACCCCGGCGGGCAGTTGGTTGGCGGCCAGCCAGTTGACTATGCGGGGCAGCTCCCGCCGGCAGTGCTGGCACCAGTGGGCAAAGAAGCCGATCACCTTGGCCGTGGCGTCTCCGGGCAGCACGCTCACCTCGACGCCGTCGAAGGTCGTGGCCGCAAAGGCTGGGGCCAGCGTCTCCATCGCGGGATCAGGCTCCTGGCCGTCGAACGGCGCCAGGGGCTCGCCCTCGATGTTGACGTCGGACACCTGGGGCACATCGGAGCTCTGGTCGCGCTCCTCGGCGTCCCCGCCGGCCAGAAAGGCGACCGCCACCCCCACCGCGACCATGGCGACGACGCCGATGATCATCCACTTCAACAGCGGATTGGAGCCCGCTTCGGGTTGTCCGCCGGAGGGCCGCGGGCCGCTGCGGGACTTCTGGACCTTGGGCCGGTTGCTCATCGGTGCTCTTTCATGGATTGGCCGCCGATCGGTTCGTCGCCGCCGCCCGCGTGTTCGCGCTGGCCCGACCGTAGCGAAAGCGCAGCCAATCCTGCGACCCCGACGAAGCCGCAGCCGGCCATGAACGGGATCGACACGAAGCCGAGGCTGTCCACCCACTGGTACGTGCACGGAGCCGCCACGTCGCAGGCCGAGCCCTGATCCGGGAACATCTGCAGTTGGTAGTGGTACACCGACAGCCCCAGGCCGGCCACGGCCGGCGGCAGCGCGTACCAGCCGCCCCGGGCGTCTCGACGGGCCAACGCCACCGCCAACACCGGCACGAGGGAGTACATGCAGATCCGCTGGTACCAGCACATCTCGCACGGCGGATACCCGGCGACCTCGGAGTAGTACAGGCTCCCGGCGGTCGCCGCCGCCGCGATGGCCAGGGCCAGCGGCAGCAGCCCGGGCTGCAGTTCGCGGACACGGGCTGCGGCCCCCGGCAGGAGGGCGCCTGCGAGGCCCGAGCAGCCGATCACCAGCGATCCCAGCGCCAAGACTGCGAAGAAGTCGGACACCTGAGCGGTGCTCACGCCCCCAGCTTGCCCCGGCTCGCGCCGGATTCTTCAACCTTGGGGTTGCAAATGATGCTCACATATGTTTTCATGACTTCTCATGACAGACCTGATGGCTATTGACCCCGATCGGGCGACGGAGCTGCGCCAGCGGATGGAGGCGGCCGCCGACGACCTCGAGGGGGACGCGCGGGCCTTGGTCGGGCCGCTCGCCGAGGCCTCGTCACTGTTGGGCGGCCCGCTGCCGGACGTACCGACCGGGGTCCGCCGGGTGGCCGGCGAGTTGCGAGCCAGCACCCTGGACCTGCAGGAACGGACCCGCATCGTGCTGGCCGGCGGGCCGGAGATGAACGAGGGCCTCGCCGCGCTGGAGCGCATCCGGGACCACTTCACCATGATCGAGTCGCGCGGCCACCCGGACGCAGCCGACGGACTGCTGTCGCGGCGCGACCTGCGGTGGGCGCAGCACTCCGCCGACTCCCCGACGGCCGAGGCCGCGGCCTGGCTGCTGGACCACGACCGCTTCTTCGACCAGGTCGAGACGGCCAAGCACAACGACAACTATCTGGACAGGGCCTACGATGGCGAGTTCGCGTTCGATCCCGACGACCGAGACGGCCTGATGAGCCGCGACGACATCGACGCCTTCCTGGACAAGACGGCAGCCTGGTCGGCGCTGCTGCCCCACCTCGCCTCCATCGACGCCGTCGATGGAGGGACGCCCGACGCCTTCATCAGCCGGCGCGACTTCGAGACCTTTCTGAGCGACTACAACCTCTCGGACGAGGAGGCGGGCGCGGTGCGGCAGGTGCTCGATGACCGCGCCTACCACACCAAAGACGGCGGCATCGGTTTGGGCACCATGCTCGACGGCCTGTCGTTCGTGCCCGTCATAGGGGACATCGTGGACGGCGCCAGGGCCGTCTACTACGTCGTCCACGGCGACTACGCGACCGCCTCGCTGTTCGCTCTGGGCATGATCCCGCTACCGGGGCTGTCATCTTCGGGCGTGCGGGGCGCCATCAAGGTGGTCGACAGGGTGGCCACCGCGGCCCGCAAGATCGGCGCCAAGGCGGCTGTCAGGGAGGGCGGGCAGTTGGCCATGAAGGGCACCGCGGCCAACTTCGCAGCATACGAGGGCGCCAAGCGGGCCGCTGGCGCCCTCAACCGCGATGTCGACATCGACGAGTCGGTCGACTACGTGCTCGACGACGTGCTCGGGCCTCCGGTCAACGACTTCCTGGACGAGGATCTCGACCCGCGGCTCAGAGCGCTCCTCACCAACCGGCTGGAGCAGTCGCTCAACGACAGGCTGGACACGGATGCCCAACACTGGATGTCGGACACCAACACGGTGATCGCCCGCCGCATGGCCGAGCACCACGCCTTCGAGGCCATCTTCCGCAATATGACACCCGGCTGAGGCCCGGCCCCGGTCAGCGCAGGATGCGGGTCTTGCCGAAGATGGTGCCGTACAGCAGGCGGCCGTCGTCGTCGACGGTGCACGAGCTGGTGCGGACCCAGCCGTAGCCGGTGTGGCCGTACTCCGCGGCTCGCCGGGTGCAGTGCTCCGCGGCGTCGGTGTCGGCTGCGGGCAGCTGGATGGCGGCGTAGGCGCTGAAGTCGCGGGCGACGCACACCACCCAGCCGTGGTCGGTGGTCATCACCAGCCGGCCGTCGAAGGTGATGTTGATCCCCACGAACGACCCCTCTATGTGGTCGGGCCGGTGCCACCGGTTCCGCTCGACGATGGGGCCGGCCCGATCGGAGGGATCGGTCTCGACGTAGGCCGCGGCGTGGTCCTTGCGGCCCAAGAACAGGGTGTGGTCGCAGTCGAGCAGCGAGTACACCCCGTCCAGCCCGGTCATGAAGCGGGCCGCGATGCCTATGGCGTGGGCGACCGCGTCGTCGCCGTCGAGGTCGTCGAGGCCGGCTTCGAGAGCTTCCATCTCGGCCTGGCCGGTGACGGGCTCGGTGCCGGTGGGGAGAGTGGCCAGCACCTCGAGGGTGTCGTAGTCGAGCTTGGCGATGGTCTGGCGGCCGTTGGACCAGATGACCCGCCGGCCGCCGGGATAGAACCCCGAGACCAGGCCGCCGAAATGACCCGGTCCCAGTGGGGCGTACTGAATGTCGCCGGGTCCCAGGACCTCGCTCGGGCCCTCCGGACCCGGGCCCGGCGTGTTGTCCTGCTGGTCGCAGCGGCCGTGGGCCATGGCGTTGCCGCTGTCGGCCAGGAACGGGTTGCGCGGTCCGCTGCGCACGGCGTTCACGCTGCGGGCCGATCGGCGCAGAGGTCGAGACGCTCGCCGAAGACCACATGGTCCGACACCAGCAGCCTGCCGATCCCGGCCCGATCGGCCGCGACGGCCAGATCGAAGAAGGGGCCCGCCACGCTGCGTCCGGTCGCGCCTGCGTCTCTCGTGGTCAGTAGCCGAGGAAGTCGACCAGGGCGTCCACGGCCAGCCGGTAGCTCGTGGCCCCGAAGCCGGTGACGACTCCAATGCAGACCGCGGCGATGGCCGAGGTGTGGCGGAAGTCCTCGCGGGCGTACACGTTGGACAGGTGAGTCTCCACCACGGGCACGTCGACGGCGGCGATGGCGTCGCGCAGCGCGATCGAGTAGTGGGTGAGGGCCCCCGCGTTGAGCACCACGCCGTCGGCGGCGCCGTCGGTGCCGGCCGCAGCCTGTATGGCCGCCACCAAGTCGCCCTCGACGTTGGACTGCACGTGGCGCACGACCGCGCCCCGCGACTCGGCGTGGGCCGCGACGCCGGCCATCAACTCGTCGAGCGTGGCCTCGCCGTAGATGTCGGTCTCCCGGGTGCCGAGCATGTTGAGGTTCGGGCCGTTGACTACCAGGATCGTTAGCGCCATGGCGCAGTTATAGCCCGAGCCGGGACATCACCGCGTCGGCGACCTCGTCGGGGCTGCGATCCTCGGTGCCAACCGCGATGAACCGCCCGTATTTGTCGGCCCGCTTGGCCAGCAACTCCCGCACCCGCCGGGGGGCGTCCGCAACGTCCAGCAGCGGCCGCCGCGCCGTGTCGCCGATCCGCTCGATGATGGTGTCGGGGCCAGCGGTCAGGCAGACGACGTCGGCCGTGGGCTCGAGGCGGGCGGAGCACTCGGAGTCGAGCATCATCCGCCCCCCGGTGGCGATGACGAGCCCGCTGCGGCCGGCCAGCTCCAGGGCCACCGCCCGCTCCAGGTCCCGGAACGACCACTCGCCCCGGTGCTCGAAGATCTCCGGTATAGGTCCGGCCCGGGACTCGATCACCTCGTCGGTGTCGACGAAGTCGTAGCCGAGGCGGTCGGCCAGGATCCGGCCCACCGTCGTCTTGCCCGTTCCCATGAACCCGGTCAATACAAGGTTCCTTGCCGCACCCCGCTCCACCTAACAGAGGCTAGGTGAGGTGGCCGCGGCAGACTCTCGGCGTGGACGACGGCTTCTTCGGGCTGCTGCGGCGAAGCTTCGAGCCCGCGTTGGACCGCCCGTTCCTGCGGATGGCGAGCGGTGCGGTGCTTGCTTACAGAGACATCGACGAGCGATCGGCCCGGGCCGCCGGATGGCTGGCGTCCCAGGGCGTCTCGACCGGCGACCGGGTGGTGGCCCAGCTCCCCAAGTCGGTCGACACCGTGGCCCTGTACCTGGGCGTGCTGCGCCTCGGCGCGGTGTACGTGCCGCTCAATACCGCCTACACCCGTGCCGAAGTCGACTGGTTCGTGGCCGATGCCGAGCCCGCCACGGTGGTCCGGGACGCGGGCGACCTGGTCGAGGCGCTTGACGGATCCCAGCCTCTGCCCGGCTTCGTCGACCGAGGGGCCGACGACCTTGCCGCTCTCGTGTACACGTCGGGCACTACTGGGCGACCCAAAGGGGCGATGCTCACCCACGGCAACCTGGCCAGCAACGCGCTCACGCTGCACCAAGCCTGGGCGTTCCGGCCCGACGACGTGCTGTTGCACGCCCTCCCGATCTTCCATGTGCACGGTCTGATGGTGGCGCTGCACTCCGCCATGCTCAGCAGCTGCGAGGTGGTCTTCCTCGAGCGCTTCCAGGCTGACGGCGTGCTCGCCTGCCTGCCCGCCGCGACGGTGATGATGGGCGTGCCCACCCACTACAGCAGGCTCATGGCGCTCGACCGCTTCGACGCGACGGCCTGCGGACGCATCCGGCTCCTGGTGTCGGGATCCGCGCCGATGACCGCGGCGCTGCATCGGGCGGTGGCTGAGCGCACCGGCTGCGAGGTGCTGGAGCGCTACGGCATGAGCGAGGCTCTCATGATCACCTCGAACCCCTACGACGGCCCTCGGGTGCCCGGCACCGTCGGCTTCTCCCTGCCCGACATCGAGGTGAGGGTGTGCGCAGAGGATGGCAGGCCCGTCGCAGGACCGGCGGGGATGGTGCAGGTGCGGGGTCCCAACGTCGGCCCCGGCTACTGGCGGCGGCCCGAGGCCACCGGCGAGTCCCGGACCGCAGGCGGCTGGTTCGTCACCGGCGACGTGGGCCGCCTCGACCGCGAGGGGCGCCTGACGCTGGAGGGCCGGGCCGGCGACATGATCATCTCGGGTGGCCTCAACGTGTACCCCATCGAGATCGAGCAAGCCCTCGACGCCCACCCGGCTGTGGTCGAATCGGCGCTGGTGGGCCTCGAGCATCGCGACCTCGGCGAGGCGGCCGTCGCATTCGTCGTTGCGGAGCCGGAGGCTGCCGGGGACCGCGACGACCTGGTGTCGGCCCTGGCGGACACCCTCGAAGACGTCGCCCGATTCAAGCACCCCAAGCGCTACGTGTTCGTCGAAGGCCTGCCCCGCAACGCCATGGGCAAGGTTCTCAAGGCCGAGTTGCGAGCCGGCCACGCCGACCTGCTCCTGCGCTGAGCAGCCCCACTGCGAGCCCGCAATAATGGCCTGCATGAGCCTGCTGGGCCGGAGCGCTCGAGTCGCCCCCGTGTTCAGGTGCGCGGCGCTCGCCGCGGTTCTGGCGGCCGCGGCGTGCAGCGACGGCGCCGACACGACGCACGCCCCCGAGCCGGACCACCTCGGCGACGGCTCGCTGGGCACGGTAGAGGTACCCGCCGGCGAGGCCGTGCAGATCCGCTCTCTCAACACGATCACGGGCGATGTGGCCTACTTGGGCATTCCCAACCAGCGGGGTGTGGAGTTGGCGGTGGCCGACTTCGGCCCGGTCCGCGGCTTCGACGTGGACCTCGGAACCCGCTACGACGATCTCTGCTCGAGCGACGGCGCCCAGGCCGCGGCCCAGACCATCGTCGCCGACGAGGACGTGGTCGGCGTGATCGGACCGTCGTGCTCCACCGCGGCCGTCGCCGCCGCGCCGCTCATCACGGCGGCACAGATGGTGCTCATCGCCCCGTCCAACACGTCGCCCACCCTCACCTCCGACCTGGCCGGCAACCCTGGTCTGAACCACAGCGTCGGCTACTACCGGACCTCCAACAACGGCCTCTTCGTGGGCGAGGCCATGGCCCGGTTCGTGCATGAGGGACTGGGCTTGGCCTCAGCCGCAGCCGTCCACGACGGCGACCCCTACTCCCGGTCGATAGCGCAGGCCTTCGCCGACAGCTTCGAGCGTCTGGGGGGCGACGTAACCGGGTTCTCGGCCATCAACAAGGAAGACACCGACATGGTGCCGGTGCTGACCGAGATAGCGGCCGGCAACCCCGAGGCGCTGTTCTTTCCCATCTTCCAGCCCGCCGGAGACTTCCTGACCGATCAGGCGCCCCGAGTCCCAGGCCTGGAGGAGACGATCCTGCTCACCGACGCCGCCCTGCTCAACGACGGGTTCATGTCGCTGCCGCAGTCGGCGGGCGTCTATTTCTCAGGGCCGGACCTGCGGTTCGGCGCCACGTCCAATCAGAGCACCGACAAGACCCCCGACAGCCTGCTGGCGGCCTACGCGGAGACCTACGGCGAGCCGCCCTCGGCGCCGTACTGGGCCCACGCCTACGACGCGACGATCCTGCTGCTCGAAGCAATAGCAGCCGCCTCCGGAGTGGAGGACGGCACGCTGATCATCGACCGGGCCGGCGTCAGACAATACCTGAACGCAGTAAGCGGGTACCGCGGCATAATCGGGACTATCGACTGCGACAGATTCGGAGACTGCGGCTCGCAGAAGACCACGGTCATCCACCACCTCGACCCCGGCGACATAGAGGCCGGCCTGGCCAACGTCGTCTTCGAGTTCGCCCCCTGACCGGAATCTCGCACGGTCTTGCGAGCGCGCCCGACCCGCGCCGCGACGACATCAGGCGGTGCGGACGCATGAGACGGCGCTCCTGTGCGGTCGTGACCGTGCTGGCGGTCTCCTTGGCGCTGGTGTGGGGGAATACACCGGCAGCGGCCCAGGAGGCGGCGGCGGACGGCGCTATCGAGGCACGAGTCGGCGCGCGGTGGCTTCGCGACGGACGAGTCGAGATCGCGTTGCAGGTGCGCTCCGGCGGCGGCGCCTGGAGCGAGCGACTACTGCCGCTCAAGCGCCTGATGCCTGCGGGAAGCAAGCACTCCCGCTGGCTGTCGACCTCTCCGGTAGCCCTTGAGGGGGGCGAGGCCCGTGTCGTCGCACGGCGGCTCGCGGACGGCCCCGTCGAGGCTTCGCTGCGAGTTCGCGACCTTGACGGAGACTGGAGCGAGCGCCTGCTGCCGCGGCGACGCTTGCTGACCAGGGTGCTGACCCCGGTCCGCGAGTCCGGCCTCTGGTCTTGGTCGTCGCCCGTGAGGCTGGCCCAGCAGAGGGCCCAAGTCGTCGCGTTCTACGGCCATCCCAGCGTTGCGGCGATGGGAGTGCTCGGCCACGGCACGCCTGCGGAGGTGGCCGAGCAGGTCGCCGTCTGGGCGGGACACCACGACCGGCTGAACGGGCTCCGCGGCGCGATCGGGGCCTATCACCTGATCACGGGCGTCGCCCAGGCGAATCCGACGTCGAACGGCCTCTGGCTCAACCGGCTCTCCCACGATCGCATCGCCGAGTACGTCGAGGCGGCACGCGAGCACGGAATGTTCCTGTTCCTCGATACCCAGATCGGCTGGAGCGATCCGCTGACGGAGGTGAAGCTCCTTGAGAGCTTCCTGCTGGAGCCGTTCGTCCACATCGCCGTGGACCCGGAGTTCGCGACCGAGCCGCTCGGTGTCCGTCCGGGGCGGGCCATCGGCGGCATCACCGGCGGCCAGGTGAACGAAGTGCTGCGCTACCTCTCGGCGCTCGTGGAAGAGGAGGGTCTGCCCGACAAGATCCTGATGGTGCACCAGTTCACCGGCCGCATGCTGCACGATCGCGACGAGATCCGAAAGCACGCCGGCGTCGAGTTGTCTATCGACATGGACGGCATCGGGAGCCCCCGCGCCAAGCTGAACGGCTACCGGCTGTTCGCCGTCTCCGAACCCTCGCAGCGACCGGCCTTCAAGCTGTTCTTCAACCAGGACAGGCCGATGATGACACCAGAGGAGGTCCAGGCGCTGGACCGGGTGCCCGACCTGATCATCTACCAGTAGCGGCGCGGCTAGAGGCCGAGGCGCGGTCGGCTCAGGTCAGCAACAGGCCGATCTGGCGGGAGGCGGCCACCAGCGCGCCGGTTGAGTCCCACAGCGAACCCGACTCGATCATCCGGCCGTTGTGGAGGTCGTGGCTCTCCTGGCGGACCTGGAGCCAGCCCGATGCCGGAATCCGCCGGGCGTGGACGGTCAGCTCGATGGTCGGCACCCAGCCGACGAAGCCCAGGAGGGGATAGAGCGACGGCGGCAGGGCGTCGGCGAAGAACGGCAGCGCCAGGCTGGACGGCGCGGTGCCGTCGCTGAAACGGATCCAGCCGTCGATCAGGGCCCGGTCGCTGCCTCCCGCGGGCGCGTGGTCGGGATGCACATGGACGTCCACCCGCGACAGGATCGGCAGATCCACACCTTGTTCGAGGCTGCCGCGGTGCACGCAGTCCTCCACGGGAGGGATCGTCGGCGGCGCCTCGGTGATCTCAGGACCGCCGCCGGTACCCGCGCAGAGGTCCGAGAAGGCGGCCACCACCTCGAGCCGCTGCTTGCCTTCCTGCCACATAGAGCCTCGCAGCGTGCTTACGGTGCGGCCGGCCCGTACCACCGAGGCTCTCACCTCGGCATTGGTGTCGCCCTGGGCGGGGCGCAGGAAGTGGGTTGTCACCGAGATGGGGTCGCGATGGGCAACCAGCAACCGCATGGCCCTGAGCACCGAGGTGAGCGCGTAGCCGCCGTTGCTGTTGCCTCCGATATTCCAGCCGGCCGACAAGCGGGTGGCCCACACCCCCTCGCTGACCGGCTCCACAGCCGTCTCGATGTGGAACTCGCTCATCGGAACACGCCGTCGGGGCCGGGCGCACCCGCCCTCCAAGCCCTCCTGCCGCCGCCGAACACGCTGCTAGTCTGGCGCTTCGATGAGCCTGTACAACGTGCAGAAGTTCCTGTACGAGCTCAACCGCGACGAGCGGGTGCAGCAGGCCTACCGCAGTGACCCGGTTGAGGCGATCGCCGGCTTCGACCTCGACGAGGAGGAGCGGGGAGCGCTCATCGAGCCCGACATCGGGCTGCTCTACCACCTCGGCGTCAACGGCCAGCTCCTCATGCACTTCGCGGCGTTCTGCGGAATCGAATGGTCCGACTACCTCCAGCGCATGCGCGACGGGGTCGAGCGCCACGGACCGGTGCGGGCCGGCGTGTACGCGCTGGCCGGCTACGAGGGCGTGGAGGTCCACAGCCTTCGTCTCGGCCAGAACCGCGCGGCGAGCGACCACGGCGGGCGGGGTGCCGGCCGGGCCCCGGCGGCGGGCTGATGCCGCTGGTGTATGCGGGGGTGTGCAGCCACGCCCCCGGTATCACCGGGCGAGCCGAGCGGGCCGACCCCGAGGGGCGCGACGCCTTCTACGCCGCCTATGACGCCATGCGCGTGCGGTTGGAGGCCGCCGAGCCCGACGCGCTGGTGGTGATCGCCGCGGAGCACTTCGCCAACTTCTTCATGAACAACATGCCCGCCTTCGCCATGGGCATGGCCGACTGCTACGAGGGCCCCATCGAGGACCCCGAGTGGCTGCGCATCGACAAGTTCCGCGCCCCCGGCGACCCTGGCCTGTCGCAGCGCCTCATCGAACAGGTGATGCAGACCTGCGACGTGGCCTACGCCGAGGAGTGGCGCCTCGACCACGGCATCGCGGTGCCGCTGCACTTCCTGACCCCCCGTTTCGACCTTCCCATCATCCCGGCCAACATCAACTGCCAGGGGCCGCCCCTCACCCCGCTGCGCAGAGCCTGGAGCTTCGGCGAGGCGCTGCGCCGGGCCGCCGACAGCGTCGGAGAGCGCATCGCGGTGATCGGCACCGGAGGCATCTCGCACTGGCCGGCCACCCCCGACTCGGGACGCATCAACGAGGCCTGGGACCGCGACTTCCTCGACCGCTGGTGCGCGGGCGACCGCGGCCGGCTGTGCGCCTACAGCGACACCGACACCTACCTCGATGCCGGCCAGGGCGGCTTCGAGATCCGCACCTACATCGCCGCAGCCGCGGCCGGTGCCGGACCGGGCACCGTCCACTTCTACGCTCCCATCCCGATATTCGCGGTCGGCTGCACCATCGCCGACATCGCCGTCAACTAGGCAAGCCATCCCCCACCCAAGCGGAGAACCCCCATGCGACTCGTGACCGTCCGAATCGACGGAGCCACCCGCGCCGGCCGAGTGTCAGGCGACGAGATAGTCCTGCTGGACGCGCCCGACGTACGGGCCGTGCTCGCGGCCGGACCGGTCACTTCGGGTCGCGTGCCCGTCCATGACGCGGCAGGTGCGCTGGCGCTGGAAGGCGCTGACCTGGCTCCGGTGGTGCCCGCGCCCGACAAGATCGTCTGCGTCGGGCTCAACTACCGCGACCACGCCGCGGAGACCAACAACCCGCTGCCCACCGCGCCCACCTACTTCGCCAAGTACCGGCGGGCCCTGACCGGGCCCTACGACCCGATCCGGCTGCCGCCGCCTGAGGTGTCGATCAGCGCTGACTGGGAGGTCGAGCTGGCCGTGGTCATCGGCCGCGCGGTGCGCAACGCCGGACCCGACGAGGCCCTCTCGGCCATTGCCGGGTTCACGGTGCTCAACGACGTCTCGATCCGCGACTGGCAGACCCGCACCACGCAGTTCCTGGCCGGCAAGACCTTCGAGGGATCCACGCCGGTCGGTCCGGTGCTGGTCACCGTCGACGAGATCGGCGACGGAACGGGACTGGACGTGAGCTGCATCGTCGACGGCGTCACCAAGCAGTCGTCCAACACCGACCAGCTCGTGTTCGGCCCCGCAGAAATCGTGGCCGACTTGAGCACGATCATCACCCTCGACCCGGGCGACATCATCGCCACCGGCACGCCGAGCGGTGTGGGGCACGCCCGCAATCCGAAGGAGGCCCTAACACCGGGCGCGGTGGTGCGCACCGCCATCGAGGGCATCGGCGAGATGGTCAACACCTGCGTCGTGGACTGAGAGGCCGCATGGTCCTGCTCGAGCGCTGCCGGCCATGACTGCAGGAGTCGAGCATCCTCTGCCTGAGACCGCGACGGTCGCCCATCTTGCGGTAGAGGCCCTCCGATCTCTGGGCGTCGACACCCTGTTCTGCCTGCCCGGAGTGCAGAACGACGACTTCTTCGACGCCCTCGTCGACGCCCGCGACATAAGGCCCGTCGTGACCCGCCACGAGCAGGGCGCGGCCTACATGGCCCTGGGCGCGGCCCAGGTCACAGGCCGTCCGGCCGCACTGTGCGTGGTGCCCGGCCCCGGGATGCTCAACGCCGCGGCCGGCCTCACCAGCGCCTACTGGGGCAACGCCAGGGTGCTGGCCCTGATCGGGGCCCTCCCCTCGAAATGGCGGGGCCGCGGCACCGGCATCCTGCACGACCTGCCCGATCCTGTGGCCGTGCTGCGCCAGCTGACCAAACACACGGACTACATCGGCAGCGGCCTCGACGCTGCCGGCGTGTGGCAGCAGGCGATCGACGAGCTGGTGTCCGGCGTTCCCCGTCCGGTGGCCGTCGAGGTGCCCGTCGACGTGTGGGGCCGGCCGGCCGACGGCATCCTCGAAGCGCCCCGAGCCTCCAAGCCAGCCATCGACACCGAGCAAGTCGAAGCGGCCGCCCGCGTTCTCGGGCAGGCCCAGCGTCCTCTGATCATGGTGGGCGGCGGCGCCCAGGACGCGTCCGAGCCGGTGAGGGAGCTGGCCGAGACGCTGGAGGCGCCGGTGTTCGCCCGTCATATGGGGCTCGGCGTGCTTGATTCGCGCCACCGCCTGCACGCCTATCTGACCATGGGCCGCAAACTGTGGCTGACCTCCGACGTGGTTGTGGGCATCGGCACCCGCATGGAGTTCCCGAACGTCGAGTGGGGCGTGCGCGATCCACAGCAGGTCATCCAGATCAACATCGACGCCGCCGAGCTGGACCGCTACGGCACCGGCACCCTCGGCATCCACGGCGACGCGGCCGAGGCGTGCCGGCTGCTCGTCGACGCCCTCGGACGGCACAACCGCCGCCGGGACGATCGCACCTCCGAGCTCGCCGAGCTGCGAGCCGAGCATTTCGAACGGGTCGGCCATCTGGAGCCCCAGCTCAGCTACCTGCGGGCCATCCGGTCGGTGATGCCCGACGACGGGATCATCGTCGAGGACGTGACCCAGGTCGCCTTCGTCGCCCACATCGCCTACGAGCACCGCCGGCCCCGGGCGTATCTGGCCACTGGCGGGGCGGGCACGCTCGGAGCGGGCGTCGCCCACGGCATCGGCGCCGCGGCCGCGGCGCCGGAGCGGGCCCAGCTCACCATCGTCGGCGACGGCGGGATGCTGTTCACCGCCACCGAGCTGGCCACCGCGGTGCAGCACGGCATCAACACCACCGTGCTGCTGTTCGACAATGGCGCCTACGGCAACGTCCAGCGCCTGCAGAGGCAACGATTCGGACCGGACCGCACCATCGCCTCCAGCCTCAAGAACCCGGAGTGGGTCGCGTTCGGCGAGAGTTTCGGCGTGCGGACCGAGCGCGCCGGCGGCCCCGAGACGCTGCCTGCCGTGCTGGAGAGATCCCTGGCCCACCCCGGACCGTCGATGGTTGTGGTCGACATCGCCGGCGAGCCCGATCCGTGGCCGCTCCTGCGACGCCGTCGCTGACACTAGTATCGATTCGGTGATCCGAAGGAGTGGTGCTCGGGGCGGCGCGCCCCGCACCGGCGTCGACTGGTTCCTGACCTTCCTGCGGGTGGTGATCCTGACCGTGGTCGTCGTCGGGATCCTGGCCTTCATCGCCCAGGAGATCGACACCGACAATCCCTTCGCCCGGTGGGCCAATCCCGATGCCACCGGCCTTACCGGCGCCCAGTTCCGGGGTTTGGTGGTGTCGGGGGTGGCCCAGGGCTGCATGTACGGTCTGATCGCGCTGGGCTACTCGATGGTCTACGGCGTTCTCGGCTTCATCAACTTCGCGCACGGCGAGGTGTTCATGGTGGGCGCCATGACCGGGATGATCACCTCCAACAAGCTCGCCGACGCCGGGCTTTGGGAGAGCAACTTCATCGGGTCTCTGGTGTTCATCGTGATCGTCTCGATGGTCGTGTGCACCTTGACCGCGGTGATCATGGAGCGCGTCGCCTACAGGCCGCTGCGGGGGTCGCCGCGACTGATCCCGCTGATCACGTCCATCGGCGTCTCGTTCTTCCTCCAGAACGCCTCGATAGTGCTGCTGGGCCCGGCCGCCAAGGCCTACCCCGACGTTCCCGACTGGTTGAAGGACAAGCACACCATCGTGCAGATCGAGGGAGCCAAGATCTTGGTGATGGTTGTGGCCGCGGTGTCGATGACGGGCCTGTGGTACTTCGTGAATCGCACCAAGTCGGGCAAGGCGATGCGGGCGGTGGCCGAGGACGCCGAGATCGCCGCCCTGATGGGCATCGACGTGAACCGCACCATCGTGAAGGTCTTCGCCGTGGGCGGGGCCATGGCGGGAATGGCGGGGATCCTGTGGGGGATCCTGTTCCGAAGCGTGATCCACTCCACCGGGTTCCTCCCCGGCATCAAGGCGTTCAGCGCGGCCGTGGTCGGAGGCATCGGCCACCTCGGCGGGGCGATGGCGGGCGGGCTGTCGATCGGCGTGGCCGAGTCGGTCGGGCCGCTGCTGATCCTGGAGCCGCTCGGCGTCAGCGGGGTGTCGCAGCTGCGCGACGCAGTGGCCTTCGCCGTGTTGATCGGCGTGCTGCTACTGCGCCCGGCGGGCCTGTTCGGCGAGCAACTGAGCGCTGAGGACCGCACATGACCGCGACTCTGCGGAAGCCGACCGCCTCCGGCGGCGCGGCCGCGCCTGATCTGGCGCCGGCGCGACCCGCGCTGGCACAGGACTGGCGACGGCTGGTGCGCATGGGGGCCATCGCCGGATTCGGACAGATCTTCATCGGTTTGTCGAACATGCCGGTGAGGCTCGACGAGCGAGTGATCGTGAAGCCCGTGCTGAGCTTGGGCTACCTCGCGCTGCTGATCCTTCCCTTCGCGGCCGGCCATCGCGTGGGGCACCAGGTCAGACGCGAGGGCGTGCCGGCGTCCGCCGCAGGCGCCCACGAGGCTCTGGGCGGCGCCGCCTGCGGGGCCCTCACCGGAGGCGGGCTGTCGCTGCTGGCGGTGCTGCTGGCCAACTTCGACCTGCGAGATCCGCTGGTCAACTGGAGCCCGATGCTGTTGGAGCTGCTCAGCTTCGACAACGAGACCTGGTTCGCGGTGGTGATCTGGCTGGTGATCGGTGCCGTGGTCGGAGCGGTGGCCGGAACCCTGCGACTGCTCAGCCCACGGATTCGACGCGCGGTGGTGACGATGGCGCTCGCCGTCGTCGGCGCCGCAGTGCTGGAACCGCTGGTGGTGGACCTGGCCGAGGGCATGGGACTAGAGGGGCTCACCGACCGCCTCTATGCCCGCCGGGGAGGTGTGGCCTGGAAAGGTGCCATAGGCCTCGCGGCCGTGTCGGGCGCCCTCGCGGTGCTGGCTCGGGGCCGGCTGCGCCAAGCCCGGGCCGGCATCGCCGCACTCGAGGGACCCAAACGGGCCCGCACCAACGGCCTGATAATCATCGCCACCGCAGCGGCCCTCGTGATCTTGCCGCTGTTCGCGGGCAAGCTCACCAACGAGCTGCTGGCCAACGTCGGGCTGTTCGTGCTGCTGGCGTTGGGGCTCAACGTCGTGGTCGGGCTGGCCGGCATCCTCGATCTGGGCTACGTGGCCTTTTTTGCGGTGGGCAGCTACACCGCCGCGGTGCTCACCGCCGCGACCTCGCCCAGGATCACTCCCGAGCTGCCCTGGCTGGTCGCCCTCATCGCGGTGGTGGTCATCACCGGGCTGGTGGGGCTGTTCATCGGGGCGCCGGTGATCCGCATGCGCGGCGACTATCTGGCGATAGTCACGCTCGGGTTCGGCGAGATCATCAGGCTGCTCTTCCTGTCGGACTGGCTGTCGGGCTGGTTCGGGGGCGCACAGGGCATCACCAAGGTCCCCGGCGCGGGGATCTTCGGCCTCACCGAGGTGGCCGGCACCGACCCGCGGCGGGTCTTCTACCTGGTGCTCACGTTCTGCGCTCTGGCCATCTATGTGTCCTGGCGTCTGGAGCGGTCCCGGCTGGGGCGGGCCTGGATGGCGGTGCGCGAGGACGAGACCGTCGCGGAGGCGATGGGCATCAACACCGTCAACGTCAAGCTCCTGGCCTTCGTGGTGGGCGCAGTGCTGGGATCGTTCAGCGGCGCGATCTTCTCGGCCAAGGTCGGGTCGGTGTTCCCGAACAGCTTCCTGATCCTGGTGTCGATCGTGATCCTGGTGGTGGTGATCTTCGGCGGGATGGGCAACATCGTCGGGGTGATCGCCGGCTCCGCGGTGTTGATCGGCGTGCTGGGCGGACCCAAACAGCCCGGGCTGCTCGCCGAGTTCTCAGAGTTCAAGCTGCTCATCTACGGGGCTCTGCTGGTGTGGATGATGCTGGCCCGCCCGGAGGGGCTGATCCCCAGCGTGCGGCGCTCCCGAGAGCTCCACCAGCAGGAGCTGGCCCAGGATGCCTGGCTCAAGGGCGAGGTCTCCGACGACGACGGCGCCGACGCTGAGTCGGCGGCAGCGACATGACCACCGGCTCGCCTCAGCCTCTGCTGGAGACGCGCAAGCTCTGCGTCGACTTCGGTGGCCTGCACGCCCTCGACGGACTCGACCTCCATGTCAGCGAAGGCGAGATCGTTTCGGTGATCGGTCCCAACGGCGCGGGCAAGACCACTCTGTTCAACGCCATAACCTCGACCGTGGCCTCGTCGTCGGGCGACATCCTCTTCGAGGGCGAGTCGCTGCTGGGGCTCGACCCGAACCGAGTCACCGCCCGGGGCATCGCCCGCACATTCCAGAACGTGCGGCTGTTCGCCAACATGTCGGTCATCGAGAACGTGATGGTCTCCCAGCACTGCCGCACGCGCCAGCACGCTTTCGGCGCACTGTTCTACACGCGGGCGTTCCGGCGCGAGGAGGCCGAGATTCGACAGAGAGCCGAACAGATACTGAGCTTCTTCGGCACCAGGCTGGTCGGGTATCGCCTCGACCAGCCCGCCTTCACGCTGTCGTACGCCAACCGTCGCCGGCTGGAGATCGCCCGGGCCATGGCCACCCAGCCGAGGCTCATCCTGCTCGACGAGCCGGTGGCGGGAATGAACCCGACGGAGTCGGCCGAGCTGACAGGACTGATCGGCACGCTGCGCGACGAGTGGGGCTTCGCCATAGTGGTGATCGAGCACGACATGGGAGTGGTGCGCGAGGTGTCGGACCGGGTGGTGGTGCTCGACCACGGCACCAAGATCGCCGAGGGCGACTATGCCGACGTGTCGAACGATCCCCGGGTGATAGAGGCCTACCTCGGCCAGGGAGCGGAGGCGCGGTGAGCGCAGACCACTCTGGCGCAATCCCGCTGCTGGAGATGTGCTCGGTCAACGCCCACTACGGCGCGGTGCATGCGCTGCGGGACGTCAACCTGTCGATCTACAAGGGCGAGATGGTCTGCCTGCTGGGCGGCAACGCCAGCGGCAAGTCCACCACTCTCAAGACGCTGCTCGGCATGCTCAAGCCCACCTCGGGGACGGTTGTGCTCGACGGCGAGGTGGTCAACGACAAGCCCATCAGCTACCGCGTGGCCCGCGGCGTCACGATGGTCCCGGAGAACCGCCGCCTGTTCAAGCGCCTGTCGGTGCGCGAGAACCTCGACCTGGGCGCCTATCTGCGCTCCGACACCGATCAGATCGCCGCGGACATGGAGCGGGTGTTCGAGCTGTTCCCTCGGGTCAAGGAGCGCATCAACCAGAAGTCGGGCACCCTGTCGGGCGGCGAGCAGCAGATGGTCGCCATCGGACGGGCGCTGATGGCCAAGCCGCGGGTGCTGCTGATGGACGAGCCGTCGATGGGGCTGGCCCCCGCACTGGTGCAGCAGAACTTCGAGTTGATCCAGCAAATCCATGCGGCCGGGCTGACCGTGTTCATGGTGGAGCAGAACGCCAACATGGCCCTCTCCATCGCCGACCGGGGCTGGGTGCTGCAAACCGGCCGCGTCGTCCTCGACGACACCGCCGAGAACCTGCTGGCCCACCCCGAACTGCGAACCTCCTACCTGGGCCAAGCCGACACCTGACCTCGACAAGCGGAGCGCTTGCCGCCTAGAGACTGGTGTTGCATCAATGATCCGCCGAGACGACGCGTGAGGCTCGGCTGCGCTGAAGCGGAGCGGTAGGTTGCCGTCCATGAGCATGGGATCCATCGACCTGGGGCGCGTCGGGATTTGGACGGGGATCCTGGACACGGTGCCGTCGTCGCACGCCGTCGAACTCGCGGCCGAAGCAGAGGAACTGGGCTACGGGGCGATCTGGTACCCCGAGGCGGTCGGACGGGACCCGTTTGTGATGGCCACGCTCCTGCTTCAGGGCACGTCCTCCATCAAGGTCGCCAGCGGCATCGCCAACATCTACGCCCGCGACGCTATGACGATGGCCAACGTCCAGCGCACTATCGAGCAGGCGTTCCCGGGCCGCTTCCTGCTGGGCGTCGGAGTCAGCAGCCAGCTCTTGGTGCAAGACATCCGCAAGCACGATTACTCCCGTCCGCTCAGCTACATGCGCGGGTACCTGGCCCGGATGAGCGAGGCACCGTTCTTCGCCCATGGCCCCAAAGAACTACCCGAGATCGTGCTGGCCGCGCTCGGTCCCAAGATGCTCCAACTCTCGGCGGAGGCCGCCGCGGGAGCACACCCCTACTTCGTGCCTTCCGAGCACACCGCCATCGCGCGCCAGATCATGGGCCCCGACGCGGCGCTATACCCAGAGCAGATGGTCGTACTCGACACCGATGCGGCCGCGGCGCGCTCCCTGGCCCGCAAGAACATGGCCCTGTACCTCGGGCTCCCGAACTACACCAACAACCTGCTGCGCCTCGGTTTCGAGCAATCCGACATCGACGGCGGGTCCGGCGGCGGGCCGTCGGACCGTCTGGTCGACGCGATCGTGGTGTGGGGCACTCCCGAACAGGTCACTGCCCGAGTCCGGGAGCACTTCGACGCGGGAGCCGACCATGTGAGTGTGCAGGTCCTCGCCGACGGTGCCGACGCGACAGCCGACGGCTGGCGGATCCTGGCTCCCCTCCTGTTGAGCTGACATGGCCGAAACTCGCGACGGCGCGGGAGGTCCGGCCCGGCCGCTGGACTTCATCCGGCAGCAGGTGCGGACCGACAATGCGGCCGGAACCTACGGGGGCCGAGTGCAAACGCGCTTTCCGCCCGAGCCCAACGGGTTCCTGCACATCGGCCACGCCAAGGCGGTGTGCCTCAACTTCGAGGTGGCCGCCGAGAACGAAGGCGCGTGCCGGCTGCGCTTCGACGACACCAACCCGGCCGGCGAGGACGCTGCCTACGTCGACGCCATAGCCGACGACATCGCCTGGCTCGGCTTCGAGCCCGACGGCCGGGTGGTCCACGCCTCGGACTACTTCGAGCAGCTCTATGTATGGGCCGAGCACCTGGTGCGCCAGGGGCTGGCCTACGTCGACGACCAGGACGCAAAAACCATCTCGGCCACCCGGGGCGACTTCAGCACGCCCGGCACAGACAGCCCCTGCCGGGACCGCACCGTCGAGGAGAACCTGAGCCTGCTGCGCGACATGCGAGCGGGGCGCTTCGGCGACGGCTCTAGGGTGCTGCGGGCCAAGATCGACATGGCCCACCCCAACATGTTGATGCGCGACCCGGTGATGTACCGGATCCGCCACACCGCCCACTTCCGCACCGGCTACGCCTGGTGCATATACCCCACCTACGACTGGGCCCACGGCCAGAGCGACGCCATCGAGGGCGTGACCCACTCGCTGTGCTCGCTTGAGTTCGACGCCCACCGCCAACTCTACGACTGGTATCTGGAGCATCTGCCCCTCCCCGGCGACCGGCCCCGCCAGTACGAGTTCGCCCGACTGAACCTCACCCACACCGTCACCTCCAAGCGGGGCCTGAGCGCGCTGATCGAGCAGGGTCTGGTGGACGGCTGGGACGATCCGAGGCTGCCCACGCTGCGGGGCCTGCGCCGCCGGGGCTACCCGCCCGAGGCCATCCGGGAGTTCTGCGCCCACATCGGCGTGGCCCGGGTGAACGGCGTCCACGAGATCGAACTCCTCGAGTCGTTCGTGCGAACCCACCACAACCGGACCGCCCTGCGCCGCATGGCCGTGCTGCGACCCCTCGAAGTGGTGATCGACAACTGGCCCGAGGGCCATGTGGAGCATCGCCGGGCGGTGAACAATCCCGAGGATCCTTCCGCGGGCGGACGGGAGGTGCCGTTCTCGGGCCGGCTGTGGATCGAGCGCGACGACTTCATGCTCGATCCGCCCCGCAAGTTCTACCGGCTGGGCCCGGGCCGGGAGGTTCGCCTGCGGGCCGGGTACTTCCTGCGCTGCAACGACGTGGAGGTCGACACCGACGGTCAGGTAGTGCGACTGCGATGCGCCTACGATCCCGAGACCGGGGGCGGCCAGGCCCCCGACGGCCGCAAGGTGCGGGCCACCATCCACTGGGTGTCGGCCGATCATGCCGTCGACGCGAGGGTTGCCGTGTACGACCGGCTGTTCGCCGACCCCGTTCCCGGCGCCGACGGCCGCGACCCGCTGGAGTCCTGCAACCCCGACTCACGAGAGCTCATCACCGACGCCAAGGTCGAGCCAACACTGGCGGACACCCCACCCGGCGACGTGGTGCAGTTCGAGCGCCTCGGGTACTTCGCCTGCGACCCTGATACGCCGATGCTGTTCCACCGCACCGTCGGCCTCAGAGACGAGTGGGCCAACATCCAGAAACGCCGCCAGTCGGAAGGAAGGATCACGCATGGTTGACCAGCGCCGATCCATTGAGTTGGAGGTGGAGGTGCCCGGTGGCGCCGAGGAGGTGTGGAGGGCGATCGCCACCGGTCCGGGCATCTCGTCTTGGTACGTGCCCCACACCGTCGAGGAGCGCGATGACGGCGCGGCCACGGCGTCGTTCGGCCCGGAGCCGGAGATGCAGGTGAGCGGACGGGTCGCCGCCTGGGAGCCGCCGCATCGGGTTGTCTTCGACGGAGGCGAGGAGGTCGAGGGCCTGACCTTCGAATGGACGATCGAGGCTCGCGATGGCGGCACCTGCGTCGTGCGGCTCGTCAACAGCGGCTTCGACAGCGGCGAGGAGTGGGACGCCCAATACGACGGCATGTCCGAGGGTTGGCAGATCTTCCTGCTCAATCTGAGGCTTCACATGGAGAACTTTCGGGGACGTACCGCCACGGCCTCACTGCCCACAGCGGTGTGGAGCGGAACGCGCGACGAGGTTTGGACTGCGCTCGCAGACGCTCTGGGCATCCCGCCGGCACCCGCAGTGGGCGAGCGAATCGAGGTAACGGCGCCCGACGCGCCCGCCCTGGCCGGCACCGTCGCAGATGTCGCCCGGGGTCGTGTCGCCCTCCTGCTAGACCAACCGTCGCCCGGCACGGCCCTTCTGGCGGTCGAGAATCTCGGCGGCGCGGTCGCCGCGTCGATCTGGTGCTACCTCTACGGGGACGGCGCGCCGAGCGCGGCAGAGCGGGACGAGCCCCTATGGCGAGAGTGGCTCAGCCAACACGCCCCACAGGGAGACACCGCCTAGCCGGTGCTGGCGGGGGCCAGCGTAGGGTTCGCTCGTGGACGGTCTGACGTTGGCCGCGGCCCAGCGCCGACCGGTCTCTACCAGTCGGCGGCTATGTACTGGGTCTCGCAGAACTCGTACTCAGGACACCTGACCGATGTGCCACTGGGTACCACTGAGTACCACAACGCACCAAAGCCCCAGGTCAACAGGAACGATTGTCCACAAACTGTGAACGGTTGTTGTGACCATGGCGATCCATGGGGTACCATCAGTTACTGGTTCTAAGGCAGTAACTGGGGCAGTAACCATGAATCGACCACGGAAACTGACAGCGGCGTTCGTCCGCTCCGTCAACCGGCCTGGCCGCTACGGCGACGGCCACGGCGGCTACGGGTTGAGCCTGCTGGTGAAGCCCATGACGAACGGGCGGTGGTCCAAGACGTGGAGCCAGTACGCCAGGATCGGCGGCAACTACACCTCCATTGGACTGGGCTCCTATCCGGCGGTGTCCCTTGCGGAGGCTCGGGCCAAGGCGCTCGCCAACCGTAAGGAGATGGCAGCCGGGCGCGATCCCCGAAACTCCGGGGTGCCCACCCTGACCGAGGCCACCGAGCAGGTGATTGCCCTGCACCGCGCCACCTGGAAGTCCGGCTCGGGAGCCGAAGCCCGGTGGCGGTCGGCATTCGCCCACCACGTGCTACCCGCACTTGGGGATAAGCAGGTGGACAAGATTGCCGTGGGGGACGTCCTGGGGGTCCTGGTGGGTCCGTGGGTGTCCAACCCGGCCACCGGTCGGTTCCTCGCCCAGCGGCTCTCCCAGGTGTTCCGGTGGTCCATGGGTAAGGGTTACCGCAGCGATGACCCGACACCCGCGGCAACCGCGGCCCTACCCCGCCACAACGGGGGTCGTACCCACCACGCGGCCCTGCACCACACTGAGCTACCCGAGGCCCTCCGCAAGGTGCGCTCAGGCGACGGTCACCCATCCGCTGCGCTGTGCTGGACGTTCATCGCACTTACGGCATGCCGAAGTGCCGAGGCGGCCGGCGCACGGTGGTCCGAGGTTGACACCGAGGCCGGGGTCTGGACAGTGCCCGGTGGGCGGACCAAGACCGGGCGCGAGCACCGGGTGGCGCTCTCAGGTGCCGCGGTGGTGGTGCTGAAGGCGTCCCGCAAGGTGGGCGACGGTGAGTTGGTGTTCCCCTCCCCCAGGGGCAAGGTACTGGCCTCAAACGCCCTGCACCGACTGTTGAAGCTCGCCGGTGTGGGTGGAACCACCCACGGACTTCGAACCAGCTTCCGGTCCTGGGCAGCCGAGTCCGACGTTACCAGGGAGGTGGCTGAGGCCGCCCTGGGTCACGTCGTGCCGGGGGTCGAGGGCGCCTACCAGCGCAGCGACCTGTTAGAGGCCCGCCGCACCGTTATGGAGGACTGGGCCAACTACCTCACCCAAGGCTCCTAACAACGCCCAGGCTTGCCACCACCGCTCACCGTTGGCGCCCAGGGCGCTCGTACAGGCTCGGGGTAGGTGGGGTTGTGACCTCTGTGAGCGATCACGCGAATTCGCGTTGGGTGATCGAGGCCCTCCTGGCTTGAGGACCATCCACCCGTGAGGGTGGCGGCCCCTTCAGCGTGTCGAGCGACCAAGCATCGACGGCTAGCTGAAGGGACCGCCGGACTCATGATGAACCAGGAGCATTACATGGATCTGCATTCGCTCAAGAACGAGGGCTGGACAAACACCGAGATCGCTGAGGAGTTGGGCTATCACCCTGTGGGTGCCCAATATCGTGTCGTGGCTGGTCAGGCGGCATGTTTGTATTCGTTCATGAGGCCATCGCAGCGGGTCGTTCGGACGAGTCGAAGGGGCAGCGGGTGGTCAGTCGTGTTGTTGTCGGGGGTGGTGTGTCGGGGTGGTCGCTGGTCTAGCGAGCGATGGGGCCGGTGAGCGTTGTAATGGTCGATGTAGTCGATCACGAGCCGCTGGAGCTGGCGTTGATTCCAGATGATGGTGCGGTCAAGGAGTTCGCGTCGCAGGGTGCCGATCCAGCGTTCGGCGAACGCGTTGGCCACTGGGACGCGGACCGGGATGCGCAAGATCTGAGCCTTCGCGGAAACGTGGGGAGCGGGGTGGTTGAGGGTCCCTGAGCAGGGGTCGAGGCCCTGCTGGAATCGGTGATTACGAGATCAACGATCCAGGAGGGCCCCGATGGCTTGCGATGTTATGGCAGTTCGGCTGCACTTGCCGCAGATCCGTGTGCTGGAGGTGCTCGAGGACGCGCCGGGAGCGCTCAGGGTGAGCGTCGAGTCGACGTTTAGGAGGCTGCGCTGCGCGCAGTGCGGGTTCCGCTGCCACAGGGTGCATGACCGCCGCGACAAGAAGGTCCGCGACCTGGAGGTGTCGGGGCGGCGCACCGTGTTGGTGTGGTCGCGGCGCAGGATGGTGTGCGACAACTGCGACAGCCGCTTCTTGGAGGACCATCCGGCGTTCGAGGGCGCGCTGACGGGGCGGCTGGCGCGGCGGCTGGTCGCTGACGCGAAGGTGATGACGTTCAACGCGGTGGCGCGACGCCACGGTGTGCACTGGCACGCGGTGCGCGCCCTGGTGGACGTCTGGTCGGCTCTGGTGGCTGAGCGGCGCCGCAGCCGCCGCTGCTCGGTGCTGCTGGTCGATGAGACCTCGATGCGCAAGCGGCACCGCTACGTGACCGTGATCGTCAACGGCGACACCGGGCGGACCCTGGCGATGGTCGAGCACCGCAGTTCCGCTGCGCTGTCAGCGTTTTTGATGCAGCAGGGCCACAGATGGTGCAAGGGCGTCAAGGTGGTGGTCAGCGACGGATCGCGCGCCTACAAGGCGGCCATCGACGCCCACTTGGGCCACGCTCGCCATGTGCTGGACCGGTTCCATGTCATCAGATGGTTCGCGGCCGCTCTCACCCAGGTGCGCCGCGACGTCCAGCGCCGAGAGCCCAAAGGCGTCAAGCCCGCCTTCGACCCCGACGTGTTCAAGGCCCGGTTCGCGCTGCTGCGCCGAGGCGACACCCTCACCGACGCCGACCGCGCCCGCCTCGACAAGCTGTTCGACGCCCACCCCCGCCTCAGAGCCGGCTGGCAGGCCCTCCAGGAGCTCCACGGCCTCTACACCGCCGACGACTATGACGGCGCCCTGGAAGCCCTCGGGCGGTTCTGCGACCTCTACGAGACCGGCGAGCTGCCCGAGTACCACAACACCGTCGACACGTTCATCGCATGGTCAGACGAGATCCTCAACTGGCACCACACCGACCGGGCCTCCAACGGCAGAATCGAGGGCACCAACAACCTGCTCCAAGTCCTGCGACGCACCGCCCACGGCTTCACCAACCCACGCAACTTCGAAGCCCGCGGCATCCTCGTGACATAATGACCCAACCGGTGCCAGCAACCCTCAATCCCACGAATACGCGAAGGGCCCAAGATCTTGAGGCCTTCGCTTCGGAAGATCTCGTCGAAGTCGCCCGGTGAACTGGCTGGCGCGGTCACGAACGAGTGCTCTGGTGTGGGCGAACCGGCTGGGATGACGCACAAAGAGGTTGCGGGCCGCCTGGGTTGTCCAGTAGCTGGTGGGGTTGGCGGTGATGCCGCCGTAGAGGACTTCACGGGTGGAGATGTCGATGAAGAACAACAGGTAGAAGCGGCGCAATAGGGCGGTGTCGACGGTCGCGAAGTCGCAGGCAACGGCGGCTTGGGAGCGCAGAAACTGGGTCCAGGTAACACTCGTGCGCTGCGGGGCGGGGTCGAGGCTGTGGTGTTTGAGGATTCGCCACACGGTGGAGGCTCCAACGCGGTAGCCGAGGCCCGTGACCTCTCCGGTGATTCGGCGGTAGCCCCAGGTGGGGTTGTCGTTGGCCATCGCGACGATGAGGCGGCGAAGCGAGGCGTCAGTGGCTGATCGGCCTGGTGTGCGTGAGGGTTGGGTCCAGTGGCGGGAGATTCGGCGTCGGTACCAGCGCAACAGGGTCTCTGGCGTGACGAGCCAGCCAGCTCGCTGCGATCGGGGCAGGGCCACCGCGACAGCACCCAGCAGGGCCCGGTCCTCGTCGGCGCGGGCTGGTCGGTTGTTCTGTCGGCGCAGGACTGTGAACTGGTGGCGCAGCACGATGATCTCGAGGTCCTTTGAGCGTCCCCAGCGCACAGCCAAGCGCGTCAACGACACCAGCAACCGGTACAGAACGCGACACATAGGACCCCAAGATGCAAGCGCATCATGCCTCGTCAGTGCACACGACCACGTTTTGGGCACCCACAGGTGGTGGCGTGGCGGATCTCGTATTCGACGGGCGCTACTTCATCAACCGTCAAGCAAGTGAAAGGCTCCTTCGATCAGCGCCACGGCGAGGTCTTGGTTCGTCCCGGGGTGCTTGAGTTGCCGGGCTGCATAGGCGTAAACGACCGCTGCAACCTCTCTGTTGCCAGCACTAGTTCCCTCATCGTGAGCCCATTCTCGACACCTACGGACGTAGTCGGCGATAGGTGAGTTGAGGGTGTAGGCCTCCAGGTCGAACCATCTAGCCGCTTGCTCTAGTGACGGCCAATCTTGGCCCTTGACGGCGCTATCGGGATGAAACAGCGGACTCAACTCAAGCGTCACCGGGTCAACGGCTGCCGACATACGAGCCGTTTCGCCGAAGTCGATCAACAACGGTTCACGAACACTCGAGACGAGTACGTTCAAACCGTGGAGGTCGCCGTGTTGCGTGCACCACCTAGACTGCAGTTCAAGGCTCTCTATCCGTTCCACGCGTGGCCAATCAAGCACGGGTCTACCGGCACTGACAAATGTTGTGTCATCAACAAGAGAGCGGCGGATGTCAACGACCCTCTTGGTCCCTGCTGGTGCCCCATCACGCCACCCTGCAGTCCGCTCCTCAAGCCGTTGGACGATGTGAACCGCCTCCGGGTCTCCTGTCAACTCAAGGAGCGTGTTCGGGTACTCGTCTGCGAGTTCGTAAAAGAGTCCGCCGGCCTGACTCGCACCAGCAACTACGATGTCAGCGATCGCTGGGCAAACGCCCAATCCAAGGACGGCGGATACGAGCTGTCGATGTCGAGTCGACTCATCCCTTACGAGTCCGATCGAACCAAGCTTCGCGACCACTCGGGCCAGGTGCTCTCCGCTCGGCCCTTGGAGCTGTACTCGCAGCACCATAGCGTCGGACAGACCACCTCCGAGACGCCTGACCCTTGCCACCAGCGCCCCACGCCGTCGAGCGAAGATTCGGATCGCGCGAGCGTGCATCGGCGTCAGTTCGAGCGAGACCATGCCTCGAGAGATCTCGATTGCTTCAAGCTGATCAGCGCCGCCTTTCATCCTTCGAATCTCGGCTAGACCCTCGCGCAACCGCGACTTGTCAAAGAACTGCAAGAGTGGCTCGCTGTCCCCCACACCCAAGAAGTCTCCCCTCTCGCCCATATCAAGCATGCTCGGCAGCAACCCTGGTGTTTCGCCATGGCCGGAAAAAACAAGGACGGGTACGCCTGACCATTCGGCGCGTAGCTTCGCAACTACTGAAACGCCGTGTCCAACGGCGCCATCCCAAAGCCCATCTTGCGTTGGGATCTTCAAGTCGCAGATCGCGAGTTGAAGATCACCACTCAGACGCGCTTCCGCGCTGGCCTTGCTTCTCGCAACCACCAGCTCTATTCCCAAGGGCTCGAGTTCTTCCAAGAAGAACTCGATCGTCTGTTCGTCATCCTCGACGAGTAGCACTCTCATACGGTGATCCTCGCCCATCGCATCTCGAATCGAGTTAGCCCGTCTTCGAGGTTGGACAGGACGATCTCCCCGCCGAGAGACCGGCTTGCCTGTCGGGCGAGCGCTAACCCAAACCCGACATGCCCGCGCTTGGAACTCTCCCCGATCTCAAAGAGGGATTCCGCCTCCGGAGAAACACCCGGCCCAGAGTCAAGTATCGCTATGTAGTATTCACGGTCAGTTTCACCCCATGATATGATAATTAGCTGTTTGGATTCCGCCGACACAACGGCTTCGACGGCGTTCCTCAGCCCGTTGGACACAACCAGACGGACCAGAGCTGGATCTACTATGACATCAAGATTTTGGGGACCTCGCAGCTCAATCCGGGGCGCTCCCTCCAGTTCGCCAGCTACGCTCGCCTCCTCAGCAATGAGGGAGCGCAAGTTGACTTCTTTGGGCGTTGCCGTCCCGGTCGCAGTTGCGAGTTCCTCCAGGCCGTCGAGAAACTGTTGCAGTCGGACGAGCTCCTCTCCTGTCTTCGAGAGGTCGAAGTCTGCGATTTCCCTTTGCGCGTACAGAAGCGCCCGGCCCAGAGGCTTTCGAAGTTCGTGAATGAAGAGTTCGGCAACGTCTCGAAGCGCCGCACCCTTGAGCGCTTCATCTCCGTCGTAGTCTTCGATGTCACCCGGACTGCTAGCGGCAACCACCCCACCGGGGTATTCCCGTGGGACTGAGGCTCTAGCGACGGCTCGCTTGAGGGCGTTGCGGACCCACGGTACGGCCTCGCTCCGCCGTCGAGTCTCAAGAATCGCCCTGTCCTCTGGTCGTGCGAGATTCTCAAGCGCCCTCGCCGCTTCGAGGCGCGTGCTTACTCGCTCACTTTCTAAGCCCTTGAGGGCCGCGCTCCTATCCATCCTCCCCGCCGTAGAACCGCGATCTTCGTTCGAACGCCTCGCGGCCCCCCTCCATCAGGTTGACGATCGCGCTGATGATTGGCGACTCGGACAGCCGGCCTTGGCGGACAACAGACCCTCTGCGGCCGTCTGATGCCATCTGAATAATCTGGGCCGCTTCCGCCAACACCGGAATGTTCGGGTTGTGCGTCGCACAGATCAACTGACTCCCAGGTCGCCGAGTAGACATCGCCTTCACGACCGTGTCGACAATGTAGGCATTGTCGAGGTTGTCCTCCGGTTGGTCGATCACCACCAGCCGATCATCGTGTCTCAACAGCACCGGAAGCACTGCCGTGCATCGCTGCCCCGTCGACATCTCAGAACTTGACTTGTACTCAGTTTCGTCGAACAACGACATCTCAACGAGGTCATCGATCCTTGCGGTGGCAATCCCCTCAAGCCCACCGTCATCGAGTGCAGCGATGATTCGAGCACTGCGGTCGGCCGTCAGTCCCGCCGCGGCGGCCAGTCCCTTTACATCGAAGCGTTCCGCGAGTCGGATCAACTCAGCTGGACTGAGATCCCTTGCGAGTTGCGGCGCAAGCGACTTGTAGTGAACTCCGGAGCCGCGCAACGACGCTGCGACGCGAGCTGCATACTCGGACACATCTCCGAGAGCGTCGAGCCTGAAGCGGATGGCCGAACGGAACTGCTCGTTGAGATCTGACACAACCTGGGTTCGAGCCTGAATCCGCGCGGACCTGGTCTCCTCTAGGAGCACTAGCTGGGAATCGCGAGACTCAATGAGCCTTTCACGGTGTTGATCGAGTTCGATCGCTCGTTGGTGCCTCCTCTCCAACTGAACGATACGCGCTTCAAGTTCTGCGACCCTTCTAGCCGCGGCGCCAGCACCCTCTGAGGCTCCGTCCAGAGTGCGGCGGAGTTGCCGCGACTCGTCTTCCGCCGCAAGCGAACGCTCCGCACCCTCAGAGACCAGCGACTCGATGGCCTCATGAGCTGACACCGCGAGCTGCTGTGCACTAACGAGAAGGATGCGAGCTTCCGACAACTGCGCTTCCACCTGAGCTGTCCGTTGGGCAACTGCTGGCGCCTGCGGCGACACGGGCGTCGCGCGGACCGCCGCGTCAATCTGTTCCGACCAAGAGCGAATCGCACCTGACCAAGAATCGAGAGTCTCCTCGAGGCCGGCACTCTCAGCGAGGCTCTGACTGAGCTCGGCGAGTCGCGCTTGCTCCTGAGCGAGATCTGCCAGTGACTCGTCGAAGGTCGCCTGCTCTGCCCGGGCATCATCCAGATCGCCCCTTACGGACTCTAGATCGTTGGCCTCGCTCTCTACGTCCAAGAGTTCGTTCGAAACCAAAGCAATCTGCGAGGTTAATGAGCCCAGCTCGGCCAAGATTGATATTTCGTTCGCCGTTGTGGAGTCGGACCGGAACCCATCAATGAGCCTCAGGCGCCCCGAAGCCTGCTGACCCAAGAGTTCGATTTCGTTCTGTGACAGCACCAGAGGCTGTTCGAAGCTCAGCTGATGCGAAACACGCGGGGCTGTGTCAGACGCAGCCCGGGCGACGGTGAACGATGTGTCCCTGATCTGCAGCGTTACTGACACTCGACCTGAGCCGAGGATCGCCGAGACATGCTCCTGCCGCCTCTCCTCGAACTGCTTGGAGAACGATGAGACTCCCAAGACCCAACCGATGAGTTCGATGATCGACGACTTCCCGGTGCCACGAGAGCCGATCAGCACATTGAGGCCCGGCTGGAACGAGAGGTCCAAGCCATCAAGAAATCCCTCTTCGACTTCTAGCCTGACAATGTTCAACCCTGGGACCTCCTCTGCGAGTCACAGTAGGCCGGAACACGGCCATTTCCATCGTCTGAACGTTAGGTTTCCTCTACGACACCCCAGAGAGTCCGCTGGTGCGAGCCCGTTCGGCGATTCAGGTTCGGCGACGCGTCGGAACTCAAGGAGGTCGAAACTAGCGAGACGGCGGATTGGGCTCAGGGGCGTTCAGCCCTGCGACGTAACGCGCCCAGCGTTCCATGATTGGGCGTCGGGCTGCTAGTGTCCTGTCTGGTTAGTTGGTCGCGTTTGTGTGGCCGGGGCGGTAGGGTGGACCGTCGCAGGCGATGATCGGGGGCGGCGATGGGCACACGGCGGGGACGGCCGGCGGTTGTGGTCGAGCTCAGCGGCGAGGAGCGCGAGACGCTTGAGCGGTGGGCGCGCCGGCCGAAGTCGTCTCAGGCTCTGGCGTTGCGGTGCCGTATCGTGCTGGCCGCGGCCGAGGGCCGCTACAACAAGGAGATCGCCGCGGGGCTGGGGTGCCATCCCGCGACGGTCGCCAAGTGGCGCACCAGGTTCGCGTCGCGGCGCCTCGACGGGCTCTGTGACGACCCGCGGCCGGGGCCGCCGCGCACCATCGGCGATGCCAAGGTCGAGGAGGTGGTCGTGCGCACCCTGGAGTCCGCCCCGCGCGACGCGACGCACTGGTCGACTCGGTCGATGGCCGCCGCGGTGGGCATCTCGCGGTCCTCGGTGCACTCCATCTGGCGGGCGTTCGGGCTCAAGCCGCACCTCGTGGGGGAGTTCAAGCTGTCGCCGGACCCGCAGTTCGTCGACAAGGTCAGAGACGTCGCCGGGCTGTATTTGAACCCGCCCGAGGCCGCGGTGGTGCTCTGCGTCGACGAGAAGACCGGCATCCAGGCGCTGGACCGCACCGCCCCGATCCTGCCGCTGATGCCGGGCACGCCCCAGCGGCGCACCCACGACTACCGCCGACACGGCACCACCAACCTGTTCGCCGCGCTCGACGCCGCCACCGGCAACGTCATCACATCCATGACGCCCCGGCACCGCTCAGAGGAGTTCCGCAAGTTCCTGAACCTCATCGACAAAGAAGTCCCCGAGGGCCTCGCGGTGCACATCGTGCTGGACAACGTCTCCACCCACAAGACCCCCGCCATCGGGCGCTGGCTGGTGCGCCACCCCCGCTTCAGCTTCCACTTCACCCCCACCTACAGCTCCTGGATGAACCTCGTCGAGCGCTGGTTCTCAGAGCTCACCACAAAATGGATCCGCCGCGGCGCCCACACCAGCGTCACAGACCTCAAAGACTCCATCAACGCCTGGACCGACAACTGGAACAACAACCCCAGACCCTTCATATGGCACAAGACCGCAGACGAAATACTCGACAACCTCACCTCATATATCCAACGAATTCCCCAGACAGGACACTAGTAGGTCGTCGCGCCGGTAGGACTTAGCGATCCCTCTTGGCTGGTGCGCCAACACGGCTTCGGCTAGTTCGTCGGGCACGCCTTCGGCTGCGAGCCAGTCTCTGAGGCTGGCACGGAACCCATGAACGGTTGCAGGGATGTCGGCGGTGCGTAGTGCCTTGCTGAGGGTGTTGTCGCTGAGCGGCTTGCCGGTGCGGGGAGCACTGAAGACGAGTCCGGTGTCGTCAGCTAGGCGGCGGGGCTCGTCCACCTCCGCCACGATAGAGGTCAGAAATAGCCTCTGACCTCTGGAAATACAGAATCGACTGAGGGGTGGTGTCACTAGTGGTGTACGATCCGCCCGAAGTCGCGCGAGCGACCTCTCGGCTTGCATCAGACACCGTGTCGAGCCTAGCCGGGGCCGACCGAGCGGCACTTGTCCTGGCGGTGGCCAAGGACGATGATCTCAGGTCCTTCGAGCGTCGCGAGCGCACAGCCAAATGTGCCAGCGAAGCGAAGAACCGGGACAGAACACGATACATGGGCTCCCAGGATGCAAGCGCATCATGCCTGGTCAGCGCACACGGCCGAATTATGGGCACCCACAGGCCCCGGCGAGTCCGGCGAGGTCCGTTGCGCTGCGACGGTTGAGGTGCCAGTCCCTGATCTGTTTGCCGATCGCTTTCTTCGCGTTGGGGCTCATGGCTGGTGAGAAGCTCACGAAGAAACCTCGTCGGCCACGGGCCAGGCGACCCCGGAAGGTGTAGCCGAGAAAGTCGAAGCTGGTGTGCTGCGCCTCGTCACGGCGCTTCGTGTCTTTGCAGTACAGGTTCTTCGTCTTGTCGGGGTGCAGCTCAAGGCCCCCGGACCCGAGCCGCTCGACGAGGCCGGCGCAGAGTTGTTGGGCCTGTTGCTCGGTGTCGCAGTGGATGACCACATCATCGGTGTAACGCTCGAAGGGACAGCCGGGGTGTTCGCGGTCCATCCACTTGTCGAACGCATAGTGCATGAAGAGGTTCGCGAGCAGCGGCGAGATCGGAGATCGTTGTGGGGTTCCCCTCTCTCGCGGCGCGTGGGTTCCGTCTCGCAATTGACCTAGCCCATTCCCCTGACCTCAACGAACGCAGGCTCTGCTGAGGGGGGTATCTCGCGGAAGGGTCCGACACTATCCCGTTTAAGGACAGCCAGAACGCGTCTGTGCAGGTCACAGCGTCGCGCAACGTCTGGATCCGCGCTCGGGCGCGTCCCTGGGGGTGGGATGCCCGTCGAGCGTCACACGAGGCCCACCTCGCGTTCCTTAGGAGTGTCTCGGCGACCTCGCCGTGCACGAACTTGTCGTGCTTCGTCTCGAGTCGCTTGACGATCCGATCACCCTGGGGGAGGTCGCTCACCTCTAGCGACGTGCTGAACGTCTTGTTGAAGAGTTCCAGGTAGTCGCCTTCGGCGAACAGGTCCTCGATGTCTGCGTTGTTGGAGGCGGCGGCCACGCTCGCGAGGATCAGCCGGTTACCTGCGAGCAGCCCATGGTCGACCATGCCCGTTACACGCTGCATGCCCCTGGTGCCGGCATCAGCCAGCACGGTGATGTCGAGGTGTGGGCCGATGAGGCTGACAAAGGTCGCGATGTTGGTCGCTCCGCCTGCCGGTAGAACTCTCCAGCGGTCATCGAGCTGAGACCGGCCCGTTCCTGCGCACAGCTGGCTCATGATCGTGAGATAGACGAGTGGCCAGCAACTGCGACAAGGGGCTTGGGCGGGAAGAAGAGCCCGTCATAAGTGGCCAGCAACTGCGACAAGGGGCTTGGGCGGGAAGAAGAGCCCGTCATACACCCCACGCTGGCCCAACGGATCGGACAACTCGATGGTGACCGAGATCGACGGGCTGCCCAGGCAGGTGGCAACGCCGGCAACGGGGATGACGGCAAACGCCACCAGCACCGCGACGTCGGTCTCGATCACCTGGGGGCCCTTGAGCGCGTCTCCCATCTCGCGGCCGTCGGCGCATCCTCGCTCGCGGACCAGGAGGTCGATGGTCGTGTCGGCGGCGCCGGGCATCGAATCGGGGTCGAGGCGGACCTCGACCCGGGCGAGCCCGGCTGGAAGCGGGACGGCCGGTTCGCACGGGCCACCGGCGGAAGCTTGTCCCGTGCGGACCCACTTGTCGCCGCGGCGCTCGACAGCGGCGACCCAGAAGCTGTCATCGGCCAGAGTCGCGAACGTGGCCCGGTCGTCGTCGATGCTGATGACGACCCATAGTCCTCGGGGCAGGGGCTCGACTCCGGGGGCGTCGAGCAGGGCCCTCAGCGCGTCCACCGCTGGGTGGTCGACCTCGTCGATCAAGGGCGGGTCGATCATCCGCGAGTAGCGCACCGCAGGAGTGCCCGGACACGTCACGAGTGGATCCTCCACATCGAGGTCGGGGATCACATCCAGCGGCCCGACAAACGCGGCGTTCTCGGAATTGGCACGACCGCATCCGACGGCCAGCACCGCCACAGCCAAGAGCGCCGCCAACACCTTCATATCCGCTTAGACGACAGACACTGTCTGGAAGTTCCCGTCCCTTGCCAAGCAACAGCCCTCCAAGCAGAGTCGGCTGCGGGTAGCCCACAGAACAGACACAGCGTCGGCGCCATCCGCGTGAATCTAGTCTGAATGGCTTCGACCGCTAGACCGGTCTCGCCCACTAGGCAGGTCGGGCCCCGGCTGCCGCTCCAACCCCGCGGCCGACACTCTCCGAGCCTGCGAAACCCTGCGAAACACCAACACCTCGCCTCGCGCCGAGTCTCGTGAGGGACATACAGAGTTCCCCCCAGTGGGGAATCTCGCCCCCTTGAACGGGGAATGCCCCAGATCCGGCGCTAGAGCACCCCGGCTGACCTGCCCAAACATAGGTGTAGAACTACCCTCGGTGTCCTCCTCGCCGATCCCCTGCGTCTCATCTGGGTGCACCGTCGCGGAAGGGGTCGACACTATCCCGTTTAAGGACAGCCAGAACGCGTCTGTGCAGGTCACAGCGTCGCGCAACGTCTGGATCCGCGCTCCGGCGCGTCCTTGGAGTTTCGAGACCCATTGAAGGTCACGGGAGTGCCCTGCATCGACGCACCCGGGGCTCCCGCTCTACCGATCCGGCAGCAGAGGAGCCGTGGTCCTACTGTCCGCTCCGGCGGCGCAGAATGTTCGCCAACTGAATCACAGAGTCAGCAGCTATACCCGCGTCTCGCCGAGACGGCGTGTCGCGATGCTTCACTGCCTGCGCCAGCTCGATAACAGCCCGAGCACCTTCCTGATCTCTTTGTTCGCGTGCCCCGCGGCGGCGTGCTCAACGAATCGGGCGATCCGTATCTTTGTGCTTGAGACCGGCGGGACCTCCTCGCCCTCCCGGAGGTACCGATCCGGGTCAAACACCACCTCGCTCAGCTTCTCCGTCACTGCGACGCAGTCGTTGCCCACGTTGCGATAGTCCATCTTGAGCGCTGTCCAGGACTATCAACAGGAGTGCCGACAAATCCCCAGGCTGTCCCCAGCCCCGGTTCGGAAATCCCCTGAGTGTCCCCCAGCGGATGCGATTACCTTAGTTACAGCACTGTAATCTCGGGTCTGAGGCCTTGGACTGCGAGCGGAAGCAGGTCGGCGTGGTCGGGTCAACGACAAGCGGAGCGATGAGTATGCAGGTTGAACGTCTTGGTGACGACTGCTTCAGAGTTAGGTCCCCTTCGGAGACGGGGCGAGCCATTCACGTCTCGAGGTACCTGCCGCGGCCCCTGCAAGAGTTGCCGACGCTGGTCATGCCCAACAGGCCCGACGCCGGCGCTGTGGGCGCCCTCATGGCCGTCGCTGCGGTACTGCCCGAGCATCTGGCGGTGACGCAGGTGCCGATGATGCCAGATGTGGCTGGCAGCGGCCTGCATCAGCCGTGGCATCCACTGGTGGGCAGCGCTTTGTTGCTTCGGGCTGAGCCGGCCTTCGATCTCTCCCTGCAGCGCAGCATGTCGATGGAGTTGTTGCTGGATCCAGCGGTGCTTCCGGTGCCGGTGGTGGGCGATTGCCTGCGGCGTGCCGCTGAGGCGGTGTTGGGCGCCGCTCAGCCCGAGACACTGTTGCGTGTCGCGTTGCATTGGGCATTCGCGTGCGAGGTGCACGTGCAGCCCTGGGCGCACAACGGCGAAGCCGTAGCGCAGCATGCGGTGTTCGTGCCTGAGCCGAACCGGCAGCATGTGAGCGACGCTCCGCATCGGCTGGTGCTCCCTCAGGCGGTGAGGGTGATCGCGGCGGAGGCCGTCTGCTCGCTCCGCTACGTTGCTGCCGCGGACGCCTATGACCCGGCGCGTCTCGGCGTGCTGGAACGAGGTTTCGTAGAGGGGTTCTTTCCGAGCGCGGTCACGGGCCGGCCGCCGCGGCATTCTGAGATTCGCACCGCTTTGTGGATCCTCTCTCACGATGCCCCCCTCGACGGGCTCGGTGATGGCGGGCTCCCGACGCTGATGTCGCTCACGTTCGGGGTGCGCAGCATTGGCGAACCCGAAGAGACCCTGCTGCAGTGGTGCGGTCTGCTCGGATTGCGTGACGACCACCCGCACGGTTCGTGGGGCCCGGGCCAAGCACCATCGCAGCTGCGCGCGGATCTGCGGACCTCCACAGGGCTGGATCTGCGTGATGTGGCCGTAGCCGTCTGGTGGATGCTGGACGCGATGACGAAACTCCAGCACGAGGGCAACCAGTTGTTCACGCGTGCGGCGCTGCTGTCGTTCATCAGGAAGGCGCTCGGAGACGCCGCTGAGTCGGCTCTGGCCTTCGCGTGCGGTGGTCTCGTGACGACCTTGGATCAGTTGCGGGACTCGCTGCGCCTCGACGACGCCGCAGGCACCGGCGATGCCTGTGTTGATCGGGCGGAACGTCGACGCCTCATCGAGCAGCACTTCATCAAGCGTCCCTTCGTGCAGTTCGACGACGGCACGGTCGTGCCCGTCGGCACCCCCGACGCGGTTTACGGCACCATCGAGTTCTGCCAGCTAACTCACAACGGTCAAGACGAGACACCGCGGAAACGCAGCCAGCGCATCGGGAACGCGCTCGGGCTCTACTTCGAGGCACGAGTCAAGGAGATATGCGACACCTTGGGCGACCATCACTTCGTCATCCACAGTGATGTCATCGACGAAGTAATGAACTGCGTAGCCGGCCGACGCTCGAAACGAGCAGATGTGATCGTGGGCGACGCGGACGGCAACTACTTGGTGATCGAAGCGACCAAGAAGAACCTGCGGTCCGGCATCCGGTACGGCGACCAAACAGCTCTGGACGAGTGGGCAGGCGACCACCTGGGCAAGCTCGAACAGGCAACGACCACCGCAGAGCACCTTCACGCGATCACGACCACCCAACGTGCTCCAACACCGCGCACCGTCACATGCCTCGTCGTGGGGGATCTGCCCCTGCGCCAAGATGTCGTCCTCAGCGCGGTCTTCGACACGAAGGCGGGCAGACGCCAACTGCCGTTCCTATGCGGCATCACCGAATTCGAGAAACTCATCAGACCTGGACAGCTCGGCTGGCAGGTGCCGACGATCGTCTCTAACTGGCAGCACGACCGATCCGACATGTCGTTGGGTCTGTTCCTGGCCACTCATCCAGCCACTTGACGGGCGGGGCCGTCGAACGCGGGCCTTGTCGACCCGGCGCAGTGCGCGCTCCTCGCTCTCGTTGACGCCACGGGCGTCTTGTTGGCCTACGCGGTCGGTGAACTGTCCGATTCAGCGGATGCGACGATGATCGCAAGCCACGACATGGCTCTTGCGAGACGCCGAGCGATTGGCTTGCTGATGGACCATACGATCCGGGTACTCGCTGAGGTGGACGCGCAGCAGGAGGCCGAGGAAGAGGCTTCGGCTGAGTTCGTCAGCCGTGGTGAGTGGCGGGAGGGAACCTCCCCCTCCCGCTCTGTTAGAACCGTACGTGACAGTCTCCCGTCATACGGCTCCCGCAGTTCGGCGTTGGGTTGAGGCGAGGAGGTGCCAGTGGGCGAAGAGTTGTGGCTCGCGCTGTCGGGCAGCGTCGAGCCATCTCCATGCTTTGGTGGGTTGGCCTCGCAATCGTTTGAACTTCTGCATCGCCCATCGGACGAGGTGTTCGTCGATGCGCGCTGCGATGGCATACAACTCGGAGCGGTAGAAGGCCCCGTAGTAGTTGAACCAGCCTCGGACCGGGGCGTTGATGGCCCGGGCGAGTCCGGCGAGGTCCGTTGCGCTGCGACGGTTGAGGTGCCAGTCCCTGATCTGTTCGCCGATCGCTTTCTTCGCGTTGGGGCTCATGGCTGGTGAGAAGCTCACGAAGAAGCCTCGTCGGCCACGGGCCAGGCGGCCCCGGAAGGTGTAGCCGAGAAAGTCGAAGCTGGTGTGCTGCGCCTCGTCACGGCGGTTCGTGTCTTTGCAGTACACGATCTTCGTCTTGTCGGGATGCAGCTCAAGGCCCAGAGACCCGAGCCGCGCAGCGAGATCGGCCCACAGTTGTTGGGCCTGTTGCTCGGTGTCGCAGTGGATGACCACATCATCCGCGTAACGCTCGAACGGACAGCCGGGGTGTTCCCGGTCCATCCACTTGTCGAACGCATAGTGCATGAAGAGGTTCGCGAGCAGCGGCGAGATCGGAGATCCCTGTGGGGTTCCCATCTCTCGCGGCGCGTCGGTTCCGTCTGCCATCGTCATGGGGGCTTTGAGCCACCGTTGGATGTAGAGCAGAACCCAACGCTCGTCGGTGTGGTGAGCGACCGCCTTCATGAGCAGATCATGGCCAACGCTGTCAAAGAAGGCCCGGACATCGAGATCGAGCACCCAGTCCTTGTTCCAACAACGCTTGCGAGCCACGGCCAACGCGCCGTGGGCGCTTCGCCCAGGCCGGTATCCGTAGCTGTCGGGATGGAAGATCGGCTCAAGCTTCTCTTCCAGCAGCATCGCTGCCGCGGTCTGGGCCACCCGGTCTGCCACATTCGCCACACCGAGAACCCTGACCCCGGCCCCATGATCCTTCGGTATCTCAACCGCTCGCACCGGCCCCGGGAAATAGCTCCCCGAGGACATCCGATTCCACAGCTTGTAGAGGTTGTTCACCTCGTCGGCCGCGAAATCGTCGATGCTCACAGCGTCCACGCCCGGCGCTCCCACTGTTCGCTCGGACCTTCTCCCACGCCTCGAAAACAAGACGCTTCCGAATTTCAAACGACTTCAACTTCTTCTGCTTCGGTCCATCTGTCGGTTCCTCCCCCGAGGGGTTGGCCTCCACACGACCGTGAACTGCCCGGCCCCTTCGCTCCGGCCCCATTACAGGGCCCTCACCGCTACTACGGGCCGGTCCGCCCCTGTGCCCCGCATCGGTACTCTCGCACTCGCAGTGTCTGCTGCTTGTGGTTCTCCCTCTCGCGGCCAGCAACGCCGGCCGTCTCTATCGGGGCGACAGGTTCTCCTGTTCCATGCCAGCGCCTGCGACGAGCTCACGCCACCTATACACCGGGCACCGCCGGGGCCACATACAGGCAGCTCCCCGACTGAGGGCCCACCGAGGCGGGCCTTTGTCCCGAGACCACCCACAGATCCCAGTTTCGATGCCATCGTTGTTTCGTTTCGATGCGTCAGCAGTGGTTCACACATGTTCGTCTTCTCATCGCACACCCGCCCCGCTACAGCGAGACGTCACCCGCAGCGCTCACCACCCCGGCTCTTGACCGACGCAGCCTGCGGTGGTTTGGAATCTCCGCCTGCACGGCGACCCCGGAGGACCTACCCCCATCACTGGCACAGCACGGATCGTGCCGACGATCTTCTACATCATCATCACTTCCCTTCAGGACACACGTGGGTTCCGAAAACTCGGCCGTGGTCGTTGACCTGCCGCGATGGGCGCCGATGCTGAGTCCTCGTGTACCGAATCTCGTACCGATTCCTGATCCCAGGATGGAGCGCGACACCCTGGTCAGCACCCACGACCGAATTATGGGCACCCACAGGCACCAGAGCCGTCGTCCGCGCCTGTATCTGCTTCAGTAGTTTTGAACCTCACCGGGTATTGCACAGGCTCTGGTGTGTTGTCAAGCGGCTTGGTGGGCGACGGTGTCGGGGCGGCTGGGTTGTTGTTCGTCGGCGAGCATGTGAACCGGCAACCCGCCTTGGGAAGTCGTCAAACTCGACCGCAGGGACTGGTTCGGTCGTGGGCCTCCCATACCGACTGGCCTGGCATGAGCTGCCGTTCAAGGCCCCTGCGCAGATGCCCCGCGATGATCGTGGCATCAAGATGGAAGAAGTGGCTGAGCGCCTCCTGGGTCTGCTCACACAGGTTGGCCGGCACGACGAACAGAGCCCTTCGCACCTTGCCACGCGCGATCAGCTCCGACGTCACAAGCCCCATCTCGATCGTCTTGCCGACACCCACATCGTCGGCTATCAGCAGACGCACCTGCTCCTTGCCGACAGCCAGCAGCAGCGGAACCAGCTGATAGGGGGTCGGTATCGCCCGCGAGCGCTGCAGGCCCGCCAACGGCGCAGACCCGTGCACCAAAGACAAGCGGAACGCCCTGAGCAGCAGGTCGTGCTTAGCGGGGTCGCTCGCCTCGGCGGGATCAGGAGCAGCGATGGCGCCCTCGGCGAGAACTTCCAGGTCGCTCAGGAAGCGCCGGGCGAAGGCGTCCCGGCCGTCGATCGGTGTTGCGTGGAACTCGTCATCGAGGACGTTGTCGACCCGCCAGATCTGGTTGCGCATACGCACAACACGACCAGGCTGCAGAAACTCAGCCGTCGGCGTAGTCATGTCGAGAGGTAGCTCCGTTCGCCGTCAGGGGCGTTGTCGAGCCGGGCTCCGGAAACCCAGTGTCAAGTTGCGATGGAGCGAGTCGCAGAGCACAGGCAGTCGTGAGGCGGTCATGGGCTTCTCCGGGTCGTCTGGAACGCGAACACCGTACAGCCCGTTACTGACCTCCCTGAACAAGTCCGAGCATCAACTCCACACCCCCGGGACCTTCGCGGCTCATGATCCAGCAACTGTCCGCTCAGCCCACGGTCCCTGCGCGAGTTGCCTTGACCTCATGGTCTAGCGGCCCTCAGAAATGGCTGTCCATCTCGTTTCGTGATTCTGTCCAACATTGAACCCCTCCGCACCCACAACGCCACGTCTGAGCGGCGCGAAACGTCGGAGCAGCGTCCACAAGCGACAGAAACCCAAAACCAGTCCAACGGCTCGCTCGGTCCGCCGTCACCACCCTGAACAGGCTGTCACCGAAGCACCACGGGCCTGACAGGCCGCGTTCGTGGCTCCATCTAGGGCGCTGACAGCCGTCTCGCCTTCTGCCTTGCTTTAAGATGCTCGCGGACCTTTTGCGTTTCCAATTCACGGCCCCTAGCTGTGACGGCTGTCAACACGGTGACATCAAACGCACTCGCGCGGGGGATATGGCGACGTTGATGGCGTTCCTCGGTGTCCCATATCGCATCCTGGATCGCGTCGTCCCGTGCCTGGGTGCGTAGGCCGTTCGGATACAGCCAGCGAGACGCCCAGCCGTACAAGACCGCATACAGCGGCGCGCGGCGAGGCACGGCCCCCTTCATGACGTTCAAGCGGATGTGGCGAGCCAAACAAAGGGCCACGGTCCACACCCACAATCCCCGGATGACCGGCCACATGGGACGAGCCAACACGGCTCCCGCAAACAGATAGATGAGGTTCTCCCAGTCCACAGGTTCTGCCCTTCTCTCGGCTGCGCTCAGATTAGGGATGGAGTGCGACACGCCTATCAGCGCCCGCCCAATGCCCCAAGAACTTGAGACTCCGGCCGCTACGGTGCCGGGCCGTGCATTGGCGGTTCCAAGCGCTTGTTGACGCCTACCCCAAGCTTGGGGCGAGCACGGTAGAGGATGTGTGGGACTGGAGCCTCCAAGTAGAACGGTCCTGTTGGCCGCGGTGCTGGCAAAGGGGCGCACGATCTTGCACAACGCGGCCATCGAGCCTGAGGTTGAGGAGCTTGTGGGGTTGTTGCAGCGGATGGGCGCCATCATCGAGCGAGCCGACGGCCGCCGTTACGTGATCGACGGTGTGGCGTCGTTGCAGCCCAGCCGACAGCGCACAGCCGGTGATCGGGTCGAGGCGTTCTCATATCTGGTAGCGGGGATCGCCACACAAGGCAGGGTGGCGGTCACCGGTTGCGATCCGAGCCGCATGTCGCCAGCGATCGCGCTGCTTCGACGCCTCGGAGCAACAGTGCGCATCGACGTTGACGGCCGCATCGAGGCCGAGGCCCCCGGCGGGCTGGATCCCATAGCGGTCTCGACTGCTCCCTACCCGGGTTTCGCCACGGACTGGCAGCCTCCGCTGGTGGCTGCTTTGACCCAGGCTCAGGGCGTGTCCGCGATCCATGAGACGGTGTTCGAGGACCGTCTCGGCTACGCGCACCAGCTCAGTCGCATGGGCGCGACAATCCAGACCTTCAACGACTGCCTCGGCGCAGGCGACTGCCGATTCGCCGCCGGACGGCACCGGCACTCCGCACTGGTGGCGGGACCGACCAAGATCCACGGCGCCGAAGTCGCCATGGAAGACATCCGCGCCGGGTTCGGGCTCGCCGTCGCCGCGGTCATGGCCACAGGCGACAGTGTGCTCTCTGGGGTCCACCACCTAGAACGCGGCTACGACAATGTTCTGCGTCTGAGTTCGACGCGGAGATGGTGCCGCGAAATGAACCAACTCTGGCAGGCTCTTGGGGCGATCTGAGAGGAGTTGCCAGTGAGCGAGAACGGAGCCCCGGGAACGCGCCTCGCAGCTTCCACAGCTCGCCGAGTCGTTCCTGGGACCAGCCGATTTCCGCGGCATAGCTGACGCCCAGCGATTGCTGCGCTCGCCGCAATCCCTCGATGATGGCGAGAAGCGAGGCGATCGCTTGGTCGTGGGTCACATGCTCCGAACCGTACGAGAACTGTTCGAATGCCTCGTCGGGGGCGAGGACGACCACGTCCTCGGGGTTACATGACGGATCCTCAGCGGCGCGTTCGAGCGCCGCGTGGCACGGGAGCAGGAAGCCACCGGCGGCCGTGCCATGGCGGATCGAGTGGTGAACGACTCGCTCCCAGATCATCGACCGAGTGGGACGGTCGTCGCCCCGCTCGTAGTCGTACTCGATTGCCTGCTCATAGCGCGTGACCCACCCGACTCCTATGAGGACTCGGCCGAACTGCTCGGTGTGCGGGACTTCCTTCGCATAGAAGAACGCCAGTGAGCGATCCGGCTCGATCGCCGAGAAGAACCCGTCGAGCATCCGAATCTGGTTGCGGACGTCCTGCACCCACATCGAGTCGAACTGCATCACCGCTCGCACCGCTTCCTCGGCCTCGTCGTGAAAGACGATGTCGAACGAGTCGGCGATCTCGACAGCCTCCTTCCGCATCATCCATCGGAACGGCACCGCGCCGGCGGTGTAAGCCGGGAGGTCCACGGGTGTCGGCCGGTAGTGCTTGTGGACGTCAGACGTCTTGAAGTACGGGTGCTGGACCTGCCGCGTGATCGGGAAGTCCGCCATGAACGTCGCCCGTTCAGCGACGCACGGCGGCTGCTGCAACGGTTTGAGTTCGTCGATGCGACGGCTACGGAGCTCGACCTCCACGCTGTCGTCGCGCCGCTCGTGGATGTTGCTGAGCCGGAGGCACGAGGCATTGTTGACCGGGTCGGCGCAGACCGTGCCGTTCCAACCGGTGTCGTGCCAGGGGACCCGTATCGACAGGTGGCGGAGAGGAAGGTTCGTGGTCATCGTCCCGGTAGGAGGGTGCTGGGTGTTTCGGACGATGTGACGATGAGCTCGTCATCTGCGCGCGTCCGGGCGGGTGACGGCATGACGCACGGAGCCAAGACTCGTGCGGGCTCTGCAGATGTTTGTCCGTCCCCCACGCTCTTCGTTCCTGCTCCTAGCGCTCGGTTCGTTGAACACCGGTCTGACACGACCCTCATGGCAGGTCCTGGATCGGTGCCGAAAAGGCCCGGCGTAGCTCGCCGAGGGTCTCGACGGCCCAGGCTCGATACGCCGGCCAGCTGGCGCGATCTGCTGGGTCAGCAGGGTCGAGGTAGACCGCGACTCGTGAAGCTCGTGCGTTCTCGATCGGCTCCCATTGGAGCGAGAGACCACATGCACCTTCGATCTCCGAACGTTGAGCCTCCAGCGCCGGGAACACCGACTCCCCGTCATCGACGTACACCTCGGCTCGGAGGCTGTAGTTCGAAGCGCCGGTTGGGTACGCGAAGCTGAGGCCGTAGCGGATGCCACTCCTCCCAGTGGGAAAGTTCATCCAGTTCGCGGAAGACGGCGTCTGAGCGTTACTCCAACCTGGGTGCGCGTCGTGAAACGCTGGGAGGAACTCAGCCCACCAGTCGGTGTAGCGAGCGCCCGCCTCGGACACCGTCTTCGCCGTCTTCGCCCCGGCGCGTGCGCGCCGTGAGAAGTCGTCGGGTTCGACAACGACGTCCAGTCGAACCGCAGCGGGTGAGTCGCCGATGCGGACAGCGTGAACCTCGATCCCGAAGAAGCCGCTCCCCTCGCCCGAGATGGAATTGAGCCAGGTGAGCGCGGACCGGTGCTCGGGGCGGAACGCCTTCGCGACTAGGACGGCCCAGTGTGCTTCCAGCGCTGCGGCGTACGTGATCAGCTTCCCGAGGTGGTCGTGGTCAGTCGTCTCGAGGAGGTTCTCGACGACGACTCGTTGGCCGGTGTTCGCATCACGCAGGACCACATCTGCGGAGAACGGCCCGACAGCAACTTCTGCTCCTTCAAGTTCAAGATCCATCTGGAGCGCTTTGCCGAGGTTGTCTGAGTGCGCAGCCAGCCATGGCGTGAAATCTCGGGCCTCATCCCGCCACACCTCGCGCAGCGGGACCTCATCGAGTGATGCGACTTCAACCATAGGACTCGTCTCTCCCTCGCGAAGACCGGCTCCAGAGGCTATGACAATTCGCGCGCGTCGGGGTCGAGGTCGGCGTGGAAGCGGATGCCCTCCGCACAAGCGTCCGTCGGGACCGAGCGAATTCTGGTGGCTCCCCCCGGTGACGAGGCGGACCGGCAGCTCGAGCTGCTGACGCGAGTGGTGGCGGCGGTCAACTCCGAACTCCTAGCCGAAGCTCCTCAGTGATCGTCGACGACGCAGACTCGGAGTGACCTTGAAGCGGCGGCGCCTTCATTGTCCTGGATGCACCGGATGAAGGGCACTGCAGCGTAGTGCTGAGCGTCCAGTTGCAGATGAATCACACGCTTATAAGATCGCGCTCATGACCGAACGAAAGACGTTGCTAGGTGCTCTCTGGGATCGACAGCGGATGCAGGCCCCATCCTGCCCTACGAAGGCGCCGCCTGGTGTGTCGCCTTCGCTTCAGCAGCCTGTCGAGATGCTGTCAGGTCCGGAGCTGTCTGTGCACTCCCGTACGCGAGGCGAACATCCCGATGGGCCCAGGACGGCTGTTCGTGGCGAGGCTCATGCCGCTCAGGGACCGCCTGGTCCGCGGTCACCACGGCCCATTACGAAGGTTCGCGGCGAGTCGGCTTCCCTAGGCAACCCGGAGACCCGCAGTCGCGGCGAGCATCCGAATTAGCAGCAGCCGCCCATGGCGCGACTCGATGTCCTCACAGTCGATGACGAAGGTGATGCACACGGTCAAGCCGTGATTGAAGAATTGCTCGCGCTCGGACTCAGCGCGGCAAGGTACAACTTGACTGATCTCAACCGGCATCCCATCATCGTCCGGACCGGTGTCGTCGATCTCGTGATCGACGAGCACGACTACCAAATCACAGCGGCTACGACTGTCTGGTGGCGTCGTCAGGGCTGGGCTGACGTCTCTCATTTGGACGACGAGGAGGCTCAACTTGCACATGACGAGGGTCCTCACATCTTGCGCGGCGCTCTACAGTCGGCGGGAGTTAGGTGGGTGGATGATCCCTCTGTTGTCGACCGAGCTGAACTGAAGCTGTTCCAGCTCCAAGCAGCCTCCAACCTCGGGATCCGAGTTCCGGACAGTGCCGCTACCAATGATCCGGCCGCAGCGCGGCGATTCGCGACTACGGGATCGTGCGTCGCAAAGGCGCTGTCCCCCGGGTTTGGAATCACGCCGTACACCGACACAGTCACGAATGAGGACCTCGACCGCGTGGCTCAGCTGCCTGCTCTGCTTCAAGAGGAGGTAACCGCCAGTGCTGACCTTCGCGTAGTAGTGATCGGGACTTCCGCTTGGATGTGGCGTCGACCGCGACACGGGACCGTACTTGATTGGCGAGCCGAGGATGCCAGTGGTTCAGACTTTCAGGCAATACGGGACCCAGAGGTGTTGAATCATGCATGCCAAGTCACGTCTGCGCTCGGGCTCACAGTGTCTGTCCAAGACTGGTTGGAGACAGATGGTGGTCCTGTGTTTCTGGAATCCAACGCTCAGGGCAACTGGATTTTTCTAAACGGCGCTAGAGCGATCGTAGCTCCTGCCTTGGCTCAACACCTTGCCGGCCGAGACCAGTCGGACAGTGGACATTGGCCGCCAGTCTGGAAGCGTATACTATACGACTTTCTCCCGAAGGGGCTTGCGCCGAATTATGATGGAGCGAAGGCGCCACGGTTTTCGGAACCCGCGTGGGCACGTGAGGTTGCGGCGAGGCCCGGCGCAGTTGATGTTGTGCGGCGCGCTGCTGATGAAGCTAGTTCAGGAGCAGCAGTAGCAGAAGGAAAAGCCAGTCGACTAGTACAGGTATCACTGTCTGCGCTAACTCTTGCCTTTGTAGTTGGCGGCATTCAACTGCCAATGGCCGTTGAAGAGCATTCTCTATGGTGGTTGATGGTGTTGCCTGTTTCCTGCGCAGTGGTGTGCTTGACGATTTCGGCCTTCCAAGCACTTCAAGTAGACCGGGTTGGGTTCTATGATTGTCCATCTGGTGAGAGTCTGGCAGCCTTGGGTGTAGTCGATCCAGTTGCGAGGATTGTCGCAGAGGAGGAAATCGGACGCCAGCAGGCTCAATGGACATCCGACCACAAACACACGGATCTCATGCAAGCTCGCGCATGGTTCACCCGAGGCCTGACGGCTCTGATACTTGCAGCCATCTTGATGTTGGCTCCCCTGTTGATTCTTCGTGAAGTTCCCACTGATACATGCGATGCGATATGCAGCGATAGAATGGAGGAAGAATGACATTCAAGACTCGGATATACATAAGCTTCGACTACGATCATGACAATGATCTAAAGAACGCCATTGTCGGCCAGGCAAGGATGCCTGACTCACCATTCGAGATAGCCGATTGGTCGATTAAGGAGGCCTCCCCCGACTGGCGAAGCGAGGCACGAAACCGTATCCGGAACGTTCAACAGGTCATAGTCATCTGCGGAGAATACACTCACGCCGCTCACGGCGTCAGCGTTGAGATCGCCCTTGCCCGCGCAGAACAGAAGCCGTATTTCCTGCTGTGGGGAAGACCAGACAAGGCCTGCCAGAAGCCACAAGGCGCTGAGGGCGCCACGATATATGGGTGGACCTGGGACAACCTGAAGATCCTTATTGGGGGCGGGCGGTGACAGACATTCCCCGCGGTGAGGATCGGCCGGCGATCTTGGAGATCTACAAGTTGGCAGTCGAGATGGCGGACCGCGTCTCCGCGCGACGCTCGCTCGCCAACAACTTCTATCTGGCTCTTCACAGCGCTCTCGTAGCAGGACTCTTGGTGTCGCTGTCAGACCGGGAGCCGATGATCGCTCTTGGTGACGCGCTGCTTGTCTGCGTAGCAGTGGCTGGAGTAGCCCTCGCTCTGCTGTGGTGGTGCTCGCTGGCTGGCTACAGGCGGCTCAATCGCGCCAAGTACGAGGCAATCAACCAGATAGAGGAGGCGCTGCCTGTCAAGCCGCTATCTGAGGAGTGGCAAATCTTGGAACGCGAGCAAGATGCCAACTGGAGACGCCGCTATCGGGAGTTGGGGTGGTCCGAACGCAAGGTCCCCATCCTGTTCATGGCCCTATACATCGCTGTCGTCACCATCGAGGCGATCCAACGATATTGAGATCCCGAGAATCGCGGGCGTCCTGCGAAGCAGTGGAATGTCGGGATGAATCCCGCTGTCGGTCGTGGTGTCTGCTCGATCTGCATGAGATGGCCCGTTTGTAACCCTGTGTGCTACGGGTTCATTTGGTGCCCGGTGTGATCAGTGGATCCAGCAGACGGGGGCGCAAGATCAACTGACTGTCCGCTGGATGCTGGTGGCCCACCGAATGCCCGGCGCTGTGCTCGTTGGGCGCATCTGGCGTGTGGGTGCCCATAATTCGGTCGTGGGCGCTGACCAGGGGTTTCGCGCTCCATCCTGGGACCAGGAATCGGTACGAGATTCGGTACACGAGGACTCAGCATCGGCCCGCATCGCGGCAGGTCAGCGACCACGGCCGAGTTTTCGGCACCCACGTGTGTCCTGAAGGGAAGTGATGATGATGATGTAGAAGATCGTCGGCACGATCCGTGCTGTGCCAGTGATGGAGGTGGGTCCTGCGGGGTCGCCGTGGGGGCGGAGATTGCAAACCACCGCAGGCTGCGTCGGTTAAGAGCCGGGGTGGTGAGCGTTGCGGTTGACGTCTCGCTGTGAGCGGGGCGGGTGTGCGATGAGAAGACGAACATGTGTGAACCACTGCTGACGCATCGAAACGAAACAACGATGGCATCGAAACCGGGATCTGTGGGTGGTCCCGGGACAAAGGCCCGCCTCGGTGGGCCCTCAGTCGGGGAGCTGGCTGTATGTGGCCCCGGCGGTGTCCGGTGTATAGGTGGCGTGAGCTCGTCGCAGGCGCTGGCATGGAACAGGAGAACCTGTCGCCCCGATAGAGACGGCTGGGGTTTTTGGCCGCGAGAGGGAGAACCGCAAGCAGCAGACACTGCGAGTGCGAGAGTACCGATGCGGGGCACAGGGGCGGACCGGCCCGTAGTAGCGGTGAGGGCCCTGTAATGGGGTCGGAGCGAAGGGGCCGGGCAGTTCACGGTCGTTTGGAGGTCAACCCTTCTGGGGAGGAGCCGACAGATCGACCGAGGCAGAAGAACGCCGGACTGTGGGAGCCGTATGACGGGAGACTGTCACGTACGGTTCTAAGCCTGAATCCACCGACAGGGTGAGTGTTTCGGGGTTGGCGCGTCCACGAGAAAGGCCTCCTGACGTGGGAGAATGCCGTTGGTAACGACGGTCGTTCTGGCCACGAGAGGAGGCACTTCCTGTGAGCAGGATAGCAGGGGGGATCGACGGGTTGGAGGCGGTGTTCGATGATGGGTCTTTGGTGGCGGATGCGGGGTTGTTGCTGGCGGGCACGGTGATGTCGAGACTGGGTTTGGAGGCGTTGATCGACGAGACGGTGCGTCCGGGCGGGTCGGCGGGTTCGGGGGCGGGTCGCAAGGTGCTGTCTTTGGTGGCGTCGATGCTGGTGGGCGGGTGCTGTATCGACGACGTGCAGCGGCTGCGGTCGGGCTCGGCGGCGGCGGTGCTGCCCTTCGCGGTGGTGGCGCCGTCGACTGCGGGGTCGTTTTTGAGGTCGTTCACGTTCGGGCATGTGCGCCAACTCGACAAGGCGGCTGAGCTGGGGCTTGTGCGGGCGTGGTCTGTGGGCGCGGCGCCGAGCGTCGCGGAGATGACGCTGGATCTGGACTCCACGGTGTGTGAGGTGTGCGGCAAGGCCAAGCACGGCGCCGCGTACGGCCTGTACCAAGGTGTTGGGCTATCACCCGCTGGTGGCGGTGCGATCAGACACCGGGGAGGTGCTGCACTCTCGGATGCGGTCGGGATCGTCTCAGCGCGGCAACGTGCACTTCGCTCGTGAGACCCTGGCGCGCCTGCGGCGGTGACGGTGCGCGCCGACTCGGGGTTCTTCTCCTATGACATGATCGCGGCCATCGGCGCCCACGGCGCGTCCTACTCGATCACGATCCCACAGAACGCCAAGGTCAAAGCAGCCATAGCGGCCATAGACGACGACGCCTGGCAGGCGATCGCCTACACACGCGGCGGCGAGGCGCAAGTCGCTGAGAGCACCATCACCGCCGGCCGCCGCGGCGACAAGCTCCGCGGCGACGACGGCGCGCCCGCGAAGCTGCGGCTCATCGTGCGCCGCACCCGCCTGCTCGGCGCCCAGGCCGAGCTGTGGCCCAACTGGCGCCACCACTGCTTCGTCACCGACAGACACGACCTCGACACCTGTGCCGCCGACGCCTACCACCGAGCCCACGCCACCGTGGAGCTCGCCATCAGAGACCTCAAAGAGAGCGCCGGGCTCAGCCGCTGCCCCTCAGGACGATTCTACGCCAACGGCGCCTGGCTCGCCTGCTGCGTGCTCGCGCACAACCTCGCGCGCTGGACCGCCCACCTCGGACGCGCCCACCCCACGCGCCAGCTCACCGTCGCGGCCACCATCCGCAACCGGCTCCTCACCGTGCCAGGCCGCCTCGTCAACCACAGCGGCCGCCACAAACTGCGCCTGCCGCTCAACTGGCCATGGGCAAACACCTTCACCACCGCCCTGGGACACATCCGCAACCTGCCCCAACTCATCTGAGCCGCCCACAGCGCCCCGGCGCAGCGCAGCCGAACCCCACCCGCCACCAACCGCACCAGCCCCGCACACCAGTCCTGCACGCCCCAAAACGCGCCAGCCCGCACACACGCACCAGCCCAGCGGCCACCCAGCCCCAAACCGTCGATCCCACAAACCCGTCGGTGGATTCAGGCTAAGAGAGCGGGAGGGGGAGGTTCCCTCCCGCCACTCACCGGGCTCCTACGGTGGCGGTTGCCAGCGAATGTCGGGGGTCTTAGCCAACCCCCCTCCAGTGACCGAGACCACCGCGGGTGGGCCTCGCCAGGGCCTCTTGGGACGGCGGGCGCGCCGATCCGCGGCCACCTGCGCCACTTGGGCGTCATAGCCACCCCGGTCGCGGTTGCGGCCGAGCTCGCGATACACCGTCGAGCGATGCCTGCCCAAGCGCCGCGCTGTGCCCGCGACGCTCACGCCTGCAGCTGACATGGCCTCGACGCGGGCGCGCTCATCGAAGCTGAGACGTTGTGCCATACTGGGGTTCCTCCACCGGTTGGATGCTGCCTTGTACAACCGGCCATCATGGCCGATCTGTCGCATCCACCGGTGGAGTTCGCCATCCATTAGAAGCCCGGATTCGGCTACTTCGACGGCTTCGCTCGACTCCTCTGGACCTCGATGGTGATCGGAACCTCTGCCGCCATCGCTACGGGCGTCCAAACGTCGACCTCGGTGTCCGGCGCCTCGATCGACACGATGAGCGAGTAGCGGGCGCCCTCGCCACTTCGATCGCGCTTCTTGCGTTCCTTCCACCAACCAGTGACCGGGTAGACGGCGACGGCGCCGCGGGCTGCTAGTTCGACGGCGGGGCCTCGCCACTGGTCGACGTGGAGCGAACCGCGCACGCGTTGATGTGGACCGAGGATCCACTGGCCGGCATCGCTGTCCGACGTTGGGCGCCGCTCGCCCTCGGCCAGAGCGAGCTTGTTGATGCGTTTGCGGAACTCGTCATTGCTTTCGGTGGGCCGTCGAACCTCGAAGCGCAGCCCGTGTGATGCGTAGCGGAACCGCTGGACCCAGCCCCGGCGGGCAGGGTTGGGCTCGATGAAGTACGACAGAGCGACACGCATCTGGACTTCGGTGCGACCGAGTTCCGCGAGGACATCGGTCGGCCACGGCAGCTCATGAAGGTGCATCTCACGCATCTTGCCGTCGTGATACGGGTGGATACGTTGCTGAGCGATAAGCGTGACTGCGTCGTCAGCGCTGCGCAACGCTCGAGCCGGGTCGGGAACTCCCCATCCGTATCGTCGTAACTTCGCAACCGTCGCCGTGCGGTTGGCGCCATTGAAGTGCGCCCCCATGGTGTCGGTCCAGCGCGCCGAGTGAACGATCAGCCCACGTATCGTCTCAGGCCAGAGATGAGGGTACGCACTCGAAATCCGGGTTGCGAGATGTGCAGCCTGCGCCGTGGCGGGGCTTGTACCGGACACTGTCGTGAGCAGTCTTCCGCCAAGGTACGGCGTGCGCGTCGTCAGCACTTGTAGGTCGGGAGGCGTGTCGACGGTTGTCCGATCGGGTGAAACCGCGGCATTGCCTCCCTCGAACACGACCTCAGGCTTATGCGGCCATTGCGCCCGAAATCCGACTGAGGTACGACTAAAAGGCGACAGTTCGCCGATCGGGGCGAGCGAAGTCCAGTTGGCGAAGTCGTGTTGACGGATCTCTGACAGGTTGGTGAAGGCTCCGACTGAGAGGGCGTTCCACGCTTGTGCCGGTTCCTCCACGACTTCAACGTCGCTTCGATCAAGGTGGCCTGTCTCATAAGGTTCCCGGACGTTTCCAGCAGAGACGACAAAGAGGCGTTGGTTGTCTGCTGTCGGTTCGTCGAGGTAGACGAGACCCTCTTCTGAGGAGGACACTGCGCGGCCGGCTGCGAGGGCGTCAACGGCGGAGGACCACGCTGAGGGCTGTCCCAGATCGCTGGGGTGAGCGCCAATCGACGGAGCGGTCACGGCCAAGGTGAACGTACGACGCCGTTCGGGGTGCCCGATTTCGACGATCGACGTTGCTTGCGCGGTAAGCGCGCCATAAAGCTCGAGTTCGTTGTCGCCATGGTCGGGCAGGATCTTCACAGACTCCAAACGGCCCTCGATGCGCATCGGCTCGGAGCGGATCATCGCCTCGGCAACGTCTCCATAAACGACGATGCCAGCCATCTCCGTGCCGTGTCCGCGTTGATCTGATCGACTCCAATTCGGGTCAACTGCGTGGATGTCCGAAGCTGATGTGGCAGCCCGCAGCAGCGGATGTTCTCCGGCGATTCCGGTATCCAGCAGACATGTTGCTGGCGCGTCCGGCCGGGGCTCGATCAGCCGTTCTGCGAGTTCTTCGACGAACTCACGCTGATCCGCCGCCGAGAGGTCGGCTAGGAACTGGGCGGCTTCAACCGGGCGTCGAAGTTCTGCGATGTCGTCGAGGAGGTCGAGCGCAGATCCGAGTTGCGTGCTCGACGCGGACAGGAGCGCTACGACTCGATCCTCGAAGACGAGCCGCTGCGGACCGAGGGTCGCTCCGGATAGTTCGGCAAAGGCTCGGAGGCGATGATCGACGCCGTCCCGTCGGCGTAGCCACAGCTCCCACCAAACGACCCGTTCCTCGTCGCCTGGGAACGCATCCTCGTCGTCGGTCCATAGGGCTCTGAGAGTAGCCAACCGGAGTTGGGCGATTCGTTCGACGAGTTTGCGGTGTTTCGGGTTGTCGCCCTTCGTCTGCTCGGTCGCATATTGCTCGAACCGTTTGCAGAATCGTCCGATCCAGCCTTCGGGGACGAAGACCGTCGCGAGTTGGACCTTTTCTCCGCGAATCTCCCGAGTGGTCACCGCTCGGACCTCTGGATGGTTCGAGCCCAACTGGGGCTCCAGCGACGTCAGCGCGAGTTCAAACCCGGGAGTCGATTCGAACTGAACGTAAATTCCCTCAATCGCCCCCTCAACTCGATCGGAGGGTTGCTCCGCCCGTCGCGACTCGGCGGCGTCCGCCGCAGCCGTCATTTGATCGACGAGATCTCGGCCGTGCTGTACCCGGTCTGAAGGTGAAGGCGGTGCAGCGGGGCCTCGCGCCAAACCTGTTGGCGTGTAATCCTCTACAGCGGCAGGCCGCGTGATGGTGATGTGTAACCGATTCCGCGCTGCCATGATGTCGGTCTACTCAACCGCGGGAACGAGGGCCCTGGCCCTCATCTTGAGAGCACTGATCAGATGTTCCGTGGTGATCGCCGCGTCGTTTGTCAGAATCGCATCTTTAGCGGCCCGCTCAGCAGCTGCGGTGATCTCCGCATGGCTAAGGCCCCCTGATGCCGCTGACACGCGACGCCAGTTGACTCCTTGGAGACGAAGCGAAGCCAACCGGTTTCGGATGACGCGGTTGGCAATGGCGCCAGTCGGCATCGGATAGTTGAGGGCGAAATCGAAACGGCGGAACAGGGCTCGGTCGAGGCACTCCGGGAGGTTCGATGTCGCCGCGATCACACTGTCCGAGTGATCCTGCTCCATGAACTGGAGGAAGGAATTCAACACCCGCCGAATCTCGCCCACATCGTTGCCCTGCGTGCGTGAACCTGCGAGCGCGTCGACCTCATCGAACAAGTAGACGCCTCGTGTCTGCGCCACGGCATCAAAAACGAGTCGGAGCTTCGCGGCCGTCTCGCCCATGAACTTCGTGATCAGCCCGTCGAGGCGGACGGCGAACAGCGGCAAGTGCAGCTCCCCAGCGATGACCCGCGCCGTCATCGTCTTTCCGGTACCGGGCGAACCGAGCAAGAGAAGCCTGCGGAGTGGGGCGAAGCCGGTGGCCCGGAGTCGATCGCGCTGTCGCTGTTCCTGAAGCACGCGCTGCAGATCGGCGAGAACCTCCTTGGCGAGCACTATGTCGGCGAGCCGCTCGTCGGGGTATTCAACCGTAAGCAGCGAAGCCAAGTCACCGCGCGGAACTGCCACCGGCGTCGGAGAGGTCGTAGGCACGCGCCCCTTGCCGGCGTCGACGAGTTCCTTCAAGTCGCGCGCGTAGATGGCGTGCCCACTCTGCGCTTCTCGCGCCGCAAGCTGCAGTGCCACCGCGTAGAAGCGTTCGTCGTCGCCTGCAGCATGGCTCTTGATAAGAGCCTTTACCTGATCCGCGGTCGCCACCTACTACACCTCACATGCTGCTCGCGCCGATTTCCCATGCGTGCCGACGCTACTCAACCGTAGTCGCACCCGTCGCTCCGACAGCACGCCGATGACAGAAAGAAGCCACCGGATCGGGGGGCTGTCGGGTGCGTCTCATCGACGGCACGCTCGGTGAGATCCTCACCGGTGTCGTAGTCATCGATCGCAAACGCGCTGCCGATTCCAGCCAGCATACGATCCGTCACGCCCGTGAGGTGGGTCCCTGATTTGAGTCCGCGTGATGCGTCCCCTGTTGTTGGACTGAGTTTGTGAGAGTTGTGGCGGTTCCGACCTGGGAGACATGAGGATGCCGTTCGCGTGCTCGGCGGAGGGTGTGGGTGCCCGAAATGTGGTCGTGCGCGCTGACCAGGCATGATGCGCTTGCATCCTGGGGTCCTATGAGCCGCATTCTGTACCGGTTGCTCGTGTCGTTGGCGCGCTTGGCTGATCCAGCAGTTCCGGCACAAGGCCTCCACCACGCTGACCCTGATTCCCGGCTGCACCTTGCGCCGGCCGTCGACGGAGCGCAGGTCCATCCCCAAGCTCAAGCCGCAGCGCGGGCAGTCCCAGCCCGTCGCCATCAACTCGTCCATGTCGACGTCGAGCCACTCCCCCCACCGGCACCGGTTGAGGCCCGGTCAAGGCACCGCCACCGTCAACTCTGCGGGTGGTGTGCCCCGGGTATCGCGCGGTCATCTTGCTTGATCTCGGACGGTTGCGACGTCACGCCCATCCCGTCCTCTCCCCGAAAGACGGTTCGGCATGCTCGACATGCCCGGATTGCGCGTTTCGCTCGACTTGGGACAGCCCAGCGTGAGCGTGTGGGTGCTGGCATCGTTGCAGGTCAACGCCCACGACCGAGTTTTGGGCACCCACAGGGATCAGCGACGTGCTCGCCGCCAAGATCCTCGGCCACATCGGCGACATCGGCCGCTTCCCCAGCGCCGACCGCCTCGCCAGCTACGCAGGCACCGCACCCATCGAAGCCAGCAGCGGCGACGTCGTGCGCCACCGACTGTCCCGACACGGCAACCGCCAGCTCAACAACGCCATCCACCTCGCCGCCCACACCCAGACCATCCGCCCCGGCCCCGGACGCGACTACTACCAGCGCCGACGCGACACCGGCAACAGCCGCAACGAAGCCCTCCGACTCCTGAAACGACAACTCACCAAAACCATCTACCGCACCCTCCTCGCCGACGCCGACCGCACCCGCCAAAACGCCGCGACTTGACATAGAGGCGCTATCAGGTCACATTCCTTCCGACCGGCTGATGCGCGCCCCCGACAGGTCACAGGCCGACAGATCGTTTTCAAGGCACGAAGCCAGCGAAGAGCCGAGTCAGGCCCGCACCCGTCGGGAACGCCACTTCCATTATGAGTGCGAAGAGCCGCTTGGGCAATGAAACGAATGAGTGGTTCCATGTTGGCCCTTCGCGTATTCGTGGGATTGAGGGTTGCTGGCACCGGTTGGGTCATTATGTCACGAGGATGCCGCGGGCTTCGAAGTTGCGTGGGTTGGTGAAGCCGTGGGCGGTGCGTCGCAGGACTTGGAGCAGGTTGTTGGTGCCCTCGATTCTGCCGTTGGAGGCCCGGTCGGTGTGGTGCCAGTTGAGGATCTCGTCTGACCATGCGATGAACGTGTCGACGGTGTTGTGGTACTCGGGCAGCTCGCCGGTCTCGTAGAGGTCTGTAGAACCGTCCGAGGGCTTCCAGGGCGCCGTCATAGTCGTCGGCGGTGTAGAGGCCGTGGAGCTCCTGGAGGGCCTGCCAGCCGGCTTTGAGGCGGGGGTGGGCGTCGAACAGCTTGTCGAGGCGGGCGCGGTCGGCGTCGGTGAGGGTGTCGCCTCTGCGCAGCAGCGCGAACCGGGCCTTGAACACGTCGGGGTCGAAGGCGGGCTTGACGCCTTTGGGCTCTCGGCGCTGGACGTCGCGGCGCACCTGGGTGAGAGCGGCCGCGAACCATCTGATGACGTGGAACCGGTCCAGCACATGGCGAGCGTGGCCCAAGTGGGCGTCGATGGCCGCCTTGTAGGCGCGCGATCCGTCGCTGAGCACCACCTTGACGCCCTTGCACCATCTGTGGCCCTGCTGCATCAAGAACGCTGACAGCGCAGCGGAACTGCGGTGCTCGACCATCGCCAGGGTCCGCCCGGTGTCGCCGTTGACGATGACGGTCACGTAGCGGTGCCGCTTGCGCATCGAGGTCTCATCGACCAGCAGCACCGAGCAGCGGCGGCTGCGGCGCCGCTCAGCCACCAGAGCCGACCAGACGTCCACCAGGGCGCGCACCGCGTGCCAGTGCACACCGTGGCGTCGCGCCACCGCGTTGAACGTCATCACCTTCGCGTCAGCGACCAGCCGCCGCGCCAGCCGCCCCGTCAGCGCGCCCTCGAACGCCGGATGGTCCTCCAAGAAGCGGCTGTCGCAGTTGTCGCACACCATCCTGCGCCGCGACCACACCAACACGGTGCGCCGCCCCGACACCTCCAGGTCGCGGACCTTCTTGTCGCGGCGGTCATGCACCCTGTGGCAGCGGAACCCGCACTGCGCGCAGCGCAGCCTCCTAAACGTCGACTCGACGCTCACCCTGAGCGCGCCCGGCGCGTCCTCGACCACCTCCAACACACGGATCTGCGGCAAGTGCAGCCGAACTGCCATAACATCGCAAGCCATCGGGGCCCTCCTGGATCGTGATCTCTCAATCACCGATTCCAGCAGGGCCTCGACCCCTACTCAGGGACCCTCAACCACCCCGCTCCCCACGTTTCCGCGAAGGCTCTCAAAAACGCTGACAGCGCAGCCGCGTTGCGGTGCTCGACCATCGCCAGGGTCCGGCCGGTGTCGCCGTTGACGATCACGGTCACATAACGGTGCCGTTTGCGCATCGAGGTCTCATCGACCAACAGCACCGAGCAGCGGCGGCTGCGGCGCCGCTCAGCGACCAGAGCCGACCAGACGTCCACCAGGGCGCGCACACCGTGCCAGTGCACACCGTGGCGGCGCGCCGCCGCGCTGAACGTCATCACCTTCGCGTCAGCGACCAGCCGCCGCGCCAGCCGCCCCGTCAGCGCGCCCTCGAACGCGGGATGGTCCTCCAAGAAGCGGCTGTCGCAGTTGTCGCACACCATCCTGCGCCGCGACCACACCAACACGGTGCGCCGTCCCGACACCTCCAGGTCGCGGATCTTCTTGTCGCGGCGGTCATGCACCCTGTGGCAGCGGAACCCGCACTGCGCGCAGCGCAGCCTCCTAAACGTCGACTCGACGCTCACCCTGAGCGCTCCCGGCGCGTCCTCGACCACCTCCAGCACACGGATCTGCGGCAAGTGCAGCCGAACTGCCATAACATCGGAAGCCATCGGGGCCCTCCTGGATCGTTGATCTCGTAATCACCGATTCCAGCAGGGCCTCGACCCCTGCTCAGGGACCCTCAACCACCCCGCTCCCCACGTTTCCGCGAAGGCTCCATCAGTTCTACTGCTATTTGGGTCGGGTCGGCACCCCGGACCTAGATCTGGGCGCTGTGATCGATGGGATGCGATAACACGGCAGTGCAGGAGGAGCGCGTGTTTTCGGTTGATCAGAGTGATGCCGGTCGGCGGTGAGGCGCTTGCTGATCTTGCAGCCTGAGGCCCGCCATGGTCATTGCCCTGGTGAGTGGCGGGAGGGAACCTCCCCCTCCCGCTCTCTTAGAACCGTACGTGACAGTCTCCCGTCATACGGCTCCCACAGTTCGGCGTGGGGTTGAAGCGAGGAGGTGCCAGTGAGCGAAGAGTTGTGGCTCGCGCTGACGGGCAGCGTCAAGCCATCTCCATGCTTTGGTGGGTTGGCCTCGCAATCGTTTGAACTTCTGCATCGCCCATCGAACAAGATGTTCGTCGATGCGCGCTGCGATGGCATACAACTCGGAGCGGTAGAAGGCCCCGTAGTAGTTGAACCAGCCTCGGATCCGGGCGTTGATGGCCCGGGCGAGTCCGGCAAGGTCCGTTGCACTGCGACGGTTGAGGTGCCAGTCCCTGATCTGTTCGCCGATCGCCTTCTTCGCCTTGGGGCTCATGGCTGGTGAGAAGCTCACGAAGAAGCCTCGTCGGCCACGGGCCAGGCGACCCCGGAAGGTGTAGCCGAGAAAGTCGAAGCTGGTGTGCTCCGCCTCATCACGGCGGTTCGTGTCTTTGCAGTACACGATCTTCGTCTTGTCGGGATGCAGCTCAAGGCCCAGGGACCCGAGCCGCGCAGCGAGGCCGGCCCACAGTTGTCGGGCCTGTTGCTCGGTGTCGCAGTGGACGACCACATCATCCGCGTAACGCTCGAACGGACAGCCGGGGTGTTCCCGGTCCATCCACTTGTCGAACGCATAGTGCATGAAGAGGTTCGCGAGCAGCGGCGAGATCGGAGATCCCTGTGGGGTTCCCCTCTCTCGCGGCGCGTCGGTTCCGTCTCGCATCGTCATGGGGGCTTTGAGCCACCGTTCGATGTAGAGCAGCACCCACCGCTCGTCGGTGTGGTGAGCGACCGCCTTCATGAGCAGATCATGACCAACGCTGTCGAAGAAGGCCCGGACATCGAGATCGAGCACCCAGTCCTTGCTCCAACAACGCTTGCGAGCCACGGCCAACGCGCCATGGGCGCTTCGCCCAGGCCGGTATCCGTAGCTGTCGGGATGGAAGATCGGCTCAAGCTCCTCTTCCAGCAGCATCGCTGCCGCGGTCTGAGCCACCCGGTCTGCCACATTCGCCACACCGAGAACCCTGACCCCGGCCCCATGATCCTTCGGTATCTCAACCGCTCGCACCGGCCCCGGGAAATAGCTCCCCGAAGACATCCGATTCCACAGCTTGTAGAGGTTGTCCACCTCGTCGGCCGCGAAATCGTCGATGCTCACAGCGTCCACGCCCGGCGCTCCACTGTTCGCTCGGACCTTCTCCCACGCCTCGAAAACGAGACGCTTCCGAATTTCAAACGACTTCAACTTCTTCTGCTTCGGTCGATCTGTCGGCTCCTCCCCCGAAGGGTTGGCCTCCAAACGACCTTGAACTGCCCGGCCCCTTCGCTCCGACCCCATTACAGGGCCCTCACCGCTACTACGGGCCGGTCCGCCCCTGTGCCCCGCATCGGTACTCTCGCACTCGCAGTGTCCGCTGCTTGTGGTTCTCCCTCTCGCGGCCAAAAACCCTGGCCGTCACTATCGGGGCGACAGGTTCTCCTGTTCCATGCCAGCGCCTGCGACGAGCTCACGCCACCTATACACCGAGCACCGCCGGGGCCACATACAGGCAGCTCCCCGACTGAGGGCCCACCGCAGCGAGCCTTTGTCCCGAGACCACCCACAGATCCCAGTTTCGATGCCATCGTTGTTTCGTTTCGATGCGTCAGCAGTGGTTCACACATGTTCGTCTTCTCATCGCACACCCGCCCCGCTACAGCGAGACGTCACCCGCAGCGCTCACCACCCCGGCTCTTGACCGACGCAGCCTGCGGTGGTTTGGAATCTCCGCCTGCACGGCGACCCCGGAGGACCTACCCCCATCACTGGCACAGCACGGATCGTGCCGACGATCTTCTACATCATCATCACTTCCCTTCAGGACACACGTGGGTGCCGGAAACTCGGCTGTGGTCGTTGACCTGCCGCGATGCGGGCCGATGCTGAGTCCTCGTGTACCGAATCTTGTACCGATTCCTGGCATCACTGGCTCGGCTCACTGTGCGCTCAGGCCGCTCGAAGGACCTCGAGATCATCGTGTTGCGCCACCAACTCGCTGTGCTGCGCCGCCAGGTCGACCGACCCGAGCTCACCGACGCCGACCGCAGCTTGCTCGGCGCGATCGCGGCCGCGCTGGCGCGACCGAGCCGAGCCGGGTGGCTGGTCACCCCCGACACGCTGTTGCGCTGGCACCGGCGCCGCATCGTCGGGCACTGGGCCCGACCACAGCGACCGCCGGGCCGACCATCGACGTCAGCTGAGCTTTGCCGACTCACACTGCGCCTCGCAGCCGAGAATCCGACCTGGGGATACCGCCGCGTCCACGGCGAACTCGCCAGGCTCGGCCACCGCCTCGCTGCGTCCACGGTCTGGGGAGATCCTCAACAACGCCGGAATCGACCCCGCACCCACACGCTCGGAAGTCACCTGGTCGCAGTTCCTGCGGTCTCAGGCCGCCGTCGCCTGCGACTTCGCCACCATCGAAACCGTCACGCTGCGCAGGTTCTACCTGCTGTTGTGCATCGACATCGCTACCCGGACCGTGTACTTCGCAGCGATCACGGACCACCCCACCGGCGTCTGGGCCACCCAAGCGGCGCGGAACCTGCTGCTTCAACACGGCCACCAACTCGCCGACGCCGCGGCGCTCGTGCGCGACCGCGCCAGCCAGTTCATCGACGCCTTCGACGAGATCTTCAGAACCGAACGCATGAAGATCCTCAAGACGCCTGTGCGCACTCCCGTGGCGAACGCGTTCGCCGAACGCTGGATCGGCACCCTTCGACGCGAGCTCCTCGACCGCACCATCATCTGGAACCGTCGCCAGCTTGAGAGGCTCGTCGTCGACTACATCGATCATTACAACACACGCACCGGCCCCACCGTTCACTCGACCAGCGACCACCCGTCGCCACCGACCCTTCAGACCAGCCAGGTGGGCACCTCCAAGTCGTTAGAACGGTCCGCTGTGGTGGACTCATCAACGAGTACCGAAATGCCGCCTGACCAGCCACGACACTCATACTGGTGGGGCCTCGCGGCCGGGCGGGTCTGACCCTTGCCACGACTGTGCCCTTCGGGTGCCTTCACTGTGATCTGTCGGCCCGGCGCGGCCGCGGGGCGCGCACCGACCGGTCGGGCGGACGTGACCTGATAGGGGCCTTGAGCTGAACACCGTGAGTGTCCTGTGCGCCGTCGCGGCCGGTGGTGCCACACATCGGAGCGATACCCGAGGAGGCATCACCATTATGACACCAGACCGAGCCGGAGTCTTCGGCGGGGTCGACACCCACAAAGACACCCATGTCGCCGCCGCGGTCGACGCGGCCGGGCGGCTGCTGGCCACGGCGGAGTTCGCGGCCGATTCCCGAGGCTATGACCAGCTCGCCGGCTGGCTGCAGTCTTGGGGCGCTGTGGGCCGCGTCGGAGTCGAGGGCACCGGATCCTACGGTGCGGGCCTCACCCGGCACCTCGCCGCGGCCGGCGTCGAGGTGGTGGAGGTGAACCGCCCGAACCGCCAGACGCGGCGCCGCCGCGGCAAGACCGACACCGTCGACGCCGAGACCGCAGCCCGCGCCGCGCTCAACGGCGACGCCACAGCTGTGCCCAAGTCCGCCGACGGGTGCGTCGAGGCGATCCGCACGCTGTCGCTGGCGCGGCGCTCAGCGGTCAAGGCCCGCACCGTCGCCGCCAACCAGATCAACGCTGTCGCGGTGACCGCCCCCGAGCACCTCAGAGACCGGCTGCGAGGACTCAAGACGCCTGAGATGGTCAAGGTCTGTGCCCGGTGGCGCATCGGCGCCGCCGGCGATCCCGCCGCCGGTGCGGCCAAACGGGCACTGCGGGCGCTGGCGAGCCGCCACCGGGCGCTCACAGCAGAGATCGAGGGACTTGACGCAGAGCTGCTCGCACTGTGCGAGCGGGCCAACCCGGCGCTGCTGGGCACCTGCGGCGTCGGCGCCGAGGTCGCCTCAGCGCTGCTGGTCGCCGCCGGGGACAACCCCCAGCGGATGCGCAGCGAAGCGTCGTTCGCCGCGCTCTGCGGGGCCAGCCCCATCGAGGCGTCATCAGGGCCCAGGGTCCGCCACCGGCTCAACCGCGGCGGCAACCGCCAAGCCAACAACGCCCTGTGGCGCATCGCGATGGTCCGCCTGCGCTTCGACGAGCGCAGCATCGACTACGCCGCGCGCCGCCGAGCCGAGGGCAAGACCCGACGCGAGATCATCCGCTGCCTCAAGCGCCACATCGCACGCGAGATATACCGGCTGCTCACCGACCCGCCCCAGGTCCCACACGGCGACAGCCTGCGCCTCCAGCGCACCCGACGCGGGCTCACCATCGACACCGCAGCCCAAGCCCTCCACACGCACACCACCCGCATCTCAGCACTCGAACGGGGCCTCTACCACAACCGCGACCTCGCCGAACGCTACCAACAACACCTCACCCAAATCACGACTTGACAAACATAGGAGCATCACAGTTTTCGGCACCCACAGCCTCGACGACGAGTGGCAGGTGCAAGATCGCTGTTGCATCTCAGAAGACGCATGGGCCAGGGCACTCGTAACCGATAGGCTTGTCACGGTCGAGCCCACAGCCGGCAACGATCACCGCGACTTACCCCGAAGCCCACCGGTTGATGGGCCACCTCTCCCATGGATCGTGACGTGACAGTGAACCGGCCTGCTACGACAAGTCAAGGGTCTCGGTGGAGAAGGTGGGATCCCCACGTGCATCTGCCGGGCACGCTCTTCAACGATAAGTTCGGTGACCTATCAATCGAGGATGCTCTCACAAAGTTGGCTACCGCGACGCCGAGTATCGAGGCGATTGGTGTCACCGATTATTTCATCACGGAGAGCTATCGTGAGGCCGCAACCGCACTCGACAACGGAGTCGCGCCAACCATCCGGTTTGCGTTCCCAAACGTTGAACTTCGACTCGACATCGCCACGGCTTCCAACCGCAGCGTCAATATTCACTTGCTGTGCCCACCCGATGAGGTCGACCAACTCGATCGATTCATCGGTAGGCTTGAGTTCAGTTGGAGCGAGAGACCCTACAGGGCGGATCGTGACGGGTTGATTCGGCTTGGCCGCGACTATTTGCAGGACTCCAAGCTGGACGAGGTCGCCGCCCTGAAGGCTGGCGCTATGCAATTCAAGGTGAGCTTCGAGAATCTACGGCTGCACTTTCGGACGGACCGATGGGCCCAGAAGAATGTTCTTGTCGCTGTGGCGGGCGGAGAGGGTGATGGCACATCAGGCCTTCGCGAGCCAAGAGGCGCCTTCGACGCGCGGAGGCAATCGATCGAACGCCTTGCAAATATCGTGTTCAGTGGTAACCCCAAGCAAGCGCGATTCTGGTCGGGGGCGGGCACGCTTCCGGAGCACGAACTTGTGAGAATCTATGGCGGCTTGAAGCCTTGCCTACACGGGAGTGATGCCCATGAAGCGTCGCGGCTCGGCCTTCCACACAGTGATCGATTCTGCTGGCTCAAGGGTGATCCGACGTTTGACACGTTGAGACTCGCCTGTCTCTCGCCAAAGACGAGAGTCCACATCGGTCAGGAGCCTACCGATCCCGCTAACACTCTTGGACGGATCATTCGCGTTGCTGTCCCCGGATCAGACTGGTTTGTCGATGAGACGGTAGATCTCAACCCCGGCCTCGTCGCAATCATTGGAGCTCGCGGTTCTGGAAAGACAGCTCTTGCCGATCTTGTCGCAGCTGGTGCCGGTTCGACTGAGCCGTTCGACAATGCCTCCTCTTTTGTGCGTCGAGCTGGAACGCTTCTCGATGATTCTCTCGCTATGGTCACTTGGAGCCATGACGAGGTTACGACCTGTAACCTTTCTGAAGGCAATATTGCTGATCCCTTCTTGCGACCGGTGCGGTACCTTAGCCAGCAATTCGTGGAAAGGCTGTGCGCATCGGATGGAGTGTCGGATGAGTTGATCTCCGAGATTGAGCGAGTGATATTTGAAGCTTGGCCAGTCGATAAACGCCAAGGTGCGACGACATTCCGTGAGTTGCTTGGAATCCTTTTGACCTCAGCACGGCACCGTCAGTCAGCGGAACTTGATGCTGTTCTCAACCTCAGCGATCAAATGACAGAGATGAGAACGCGCCGTAACGCGTTGACGCGACAGCGCGAGCTGTTGAAAGAACTGAAGGATCGACTAGCAAAGCTGAACAGCGAAATCAAGAAACTGACAAAGCGCGCTGGCAAGAAGAGTGCTGATCGACACAGCATCGTCTCAACTGTACTTCGAGAGCGTCAAGAACAGGTTCAGAGTCTCCATCGGCGCCAGACGGCGCTAAAGGGATTGAGGAGTGCCGTTCAGACCGCCCGTAGAACCAGCTTTCCACAGATACTTGAACGGCTACGAATAGACTACAATACTGCTGAACTCACGGACGGTGAGTGGGAGGGCTTCCAGATTGACTTCAAGGGAGATGTAGATCAACTTCTCAAGCGAACATTAAAGAAGGTCAACAAACGGATAGCTGATCTTCATGGGCCCATCTTTGACGATCCGAAGTCAGTGATACTCGACGAACTATCGCGAGATGAACTCCTTAAGCGCTCAATCAATGAATTGAAGGCCGATGAGGAACGATTGCGTCAACTGGTGGGTCTCGACAAGGTTCGTAGCAAGCAACTCAAGGGTCTAACGGAAGAGGCGGGAGAGGTTCGTGCCAAGATCAAGAGACTAGAGAAAGAGATTGAGCGCACAGAGAATGAGAGTACGAAAAAGTTGTCGTCTCGTCGCCTTAAGCGCTACGAGGCCTATTTCAAGGCGCTCCTTGAAGAAGAAACTGAACTCCGAGCACTCTACGCGCCTCTGGATGAGATGCTTAAGCAGTTCGGTGCTTCCGTCGCGAAACTCAGTTTCGTGGTCAAGCGAGTCGTCGATGTGGCAGCTTGGGCTGATCAGGGCGAGAGTCTGCTCGACCTGAGACGCGACGGTCGATTCCGCGGTGAGGGCGCTCTAGCCCAAGTTGCCCAACGCCAATTGGCACCAGCGTGGGAAAACGGCAACGCTCGCGAAGCAGCAGAGGCTATCCACGCCTTTGTCAATGAATACAGTGGTGATCTGCGCGACCAGCGACCCGTGCACAGCGATGGCAATGGCGCTTTCGGCGAGTGGGACGGCAACATTTCGCGCTGGCTGTATCGCACAGACCACATTGAACTTCGATACAGCCTGGAGTACGACGGGTTGAACATCGAACGGCTATCGCCCGGATCGAGGGGTATCGTGCTCCTGCTGCTCTACTTGGCGGTCGACCAGGAGGAGACCGATCCGCTCATCATCGATCAGCCGGAAGAGAATCTTGATCCTCAGTCGGTCTATTCGGAACTGGTCAGACTATTCCGGTCGGCGAGCGACCGACGACAAATCATCATGGTGACTCACAACGCGAACCTAGTCGTGAACACTGATGTCGACCAGGTCATTGTGGCCCACTGTGGGCTGCTGGAGGAGGGGCGCCTGCCCGAACTGCAGTACGTCTGCGGAGGTTTAGAAGCTCCGGAGATTCGTCTCGCAGTGTGTGAAGTACTCGAAGGAGGCGCTGAGGCCTTCAGACAGCGAGCGCGGCGCCTGGGAGTGGATCTGTCTATAGACGAACCGGCGCCAGAGCCGTGACAATCGTCCGTTGGGACGATAGAAGCAGTGCGATGAGGCCCTTCCTACTACAGGCGCACCATCGACCGCCGAAGAGAAGCGGACGTCCTTCGCGGGCTCGGTGTCCTTTGGCGGCGCCAGCGACAGGGCCGGCAGCGCGCACCGGGGCCGGCAGGTCCAAGTGGCGATCGTGGGCGGCGCCGTGGAGATCAGCCAGCGGCGAGATCCTCCGCGTCCACGCCATCAAACATGACCGCAGCCGTGAGCACGGCGCGTTCGCCAACGCAGGCGGCAGACCGTCGCGCATCAACGCCGCGTGAAACCTGCGCCCTGATTCTCACCTGGTATTGCACAGGCAGGTGGGCCTTTTGTCTTTGCTGTCAGTTTGCTTGATCTCGGGCGGGGATGGTGGCGTGACGGATCTCGTTCTCGGCCACCAACTCACAGTCCTGCACCGACAGGACGACCGTGGTGAGTGGCGGGAGGGAACCTCCCCCTCCCGCTCTCTTAGAACCGTACGTGACAGTCTCCCGTCATACGGCTCCCACAGTTCGGCGTTGGGTTGAAGCGAGGAGGTGCCAGTGGGCGAAGAGTTGTGGCTCGCGCTGTCGGGCAGCGTCGAGCCATCTCCATGCTTTGGTGGGTTGGCCTCGCAATCGTTTGAACTTCTGCATCGCCCATCGGACGAGGTGTTCGTCGATGCGCGCTGCGATGGCATACAACTCGGAGCGGTAGAAGGCTCCGTAGTAGTTGAACCAGCCTCGGACCGGGGCGTTGATGGCCCGGGCGAGTCCGGCGAGGTCCGTTGCGCTGCGACGGTTGAGGTGCCAGTCCCTGATCTGTTTGCCGATCGCCTTTTTTCGCGTTGGGGCTCATGGCTGGTGAGAAGCTCACGAAGAAGCCTCGTCGGCCACGGGCCAGGCGGCCCCGGAAGGTGTAGCCGAGAAAGTCGAAGCTGGTGTGCTCGGACTCGTCACGGCGGTTCGTGTCTTTGCAGTACACGATCTTCGTCTTGTCGGGATGCAGCTCAAGGCCCAGGGACCCGAGCCGCGCAGCGAGATCGGCCCACAGTTGTTGGGCCTGTTGCTCGGTGTTGCAGTGGATGACCACATCATCCGCGTAACGCTCGAACGGACAGCCGGGGTGTTCCCGGTCCATCCACTTGTCGAACGCATAGTGCATGAAGAGGTTCGCGAGCAGCGGCGAGATCGGAGATCCCTGTGGGGTTCCCATCTCTCGCGGCGCGTCGGTTCCGTCTGCCATCGTCATGGGGGCTTTGAGCCACCGTTGGATGTAGAGCAGAACCCAACGCTCGTCGGTGTGGTGAGCGACCGCCTTCATGAGCAGATCATGGCCAACGCTGTCAAAGAAGGCCCGGACATCGAGATCGAGCACCCAGTCCTTGTTCCAACAACGCTTGCGAGCCACGGCCAACGCGCCGTGGGCGCTTCGCCCAGGCCGGTATCCGTAGCTGTCGGGGTGGAAGATCGGCTCAAGCTTCTCTTCCAGCAGCATCGCGGCCGCGGTCTGGGCCACCCGGTCTGCCACATTCGGCACACCGAGAACTCTGACCCCGGCCCCATGATCCTTCGGTATCTCAACCGCTCGCACCGGCCCCGGGAAATAGCTCCCCGAAGACATCCGATTCCACAGCTTGTAGAGGTTGTCCACCTCGTTGACCGCGAAATCGTCGATGCTCACAGCGTCCACGCCCGGCGCTCCACTGTTCGCTCGGACCTTCTCCCACGCCTCGAAAACGAGACGCTTCCGAATTTCAAACGACTTCAACTTCTTCTGCTTCGGTCCATCTGTCGGTTCCTCCCCCGAGGGGTTGACCTCCAAACGACCGTGAACTGCCCGGCCCCTTCGCTCCGGCCCCATTACAGGGCCCTCACCGCTACTACGGGCCGGTCCGCCCCTGTGCCCCGCATCGGTACTCTCGCACTCGCAGTGTCCGCTGCTTGTGGTTCTCCCTCTCGCGGCCAAAAACCCTGGCCGTCACTATCGGGGCGACAGGTTCTCCTGTTCCATGCCAGCGCCTGCGACGAGCTCACGCCACCTATACACCGAGCACCGCCGGGGCCACATACAGGCAGCTCCCCGACTGAGGGCCCACCGCAGCGAGCCTTTGTCCCGAGACCACCCACAGATCCCAGTTTCGATGCCATCGTTGTTTCGTTTCGATGCGTCAGCAGTGGTTCACACATGTTCGTCTTCTCATCGCACACCCGCCCCGCTACAGCGAGACGTCACCCGCAGCGCTCACCACCCCGGCTCTTGACCGACGCAGCCTGCGGTGGTTTGGAATCTCCGCCTGCACGGCGACCCCGGAGGACCTACCTCCATCACTGGCACAGCACGGATCGTGCCGACGATCTTCTACATCATCATCACTTCCCTTCAGGACACACGTGGGTGCCGGAACTCTGCCGTGGTCGTTGACCTGCCGCGATGGGAGCCGATGCTGAGTCCTCGTGTACCGCATCATGTACCGATTCCTGGTCCCAGGATGGAGCGCGAAACCCCTGGTCAGCGCCCACAACCGAATTATGGGCACCCACAGCCCGGGAGTGGACACTTGATCCGCCGCACCAGCGTGGTCTTGGAGATGCGGAGCCTCTGGCGAACCTCCGTCGGTGTCAGGAACTGCATGGGCACTATGATCCCCCACAGTCCCGACGGGTGATCGTAAACGGTTTGGGGTGCCCGGTGAGTTGAACCGACAGGTGGCAGTAACTGGGGCAGTAACCAGGTTGTGTCCAAGTGCTCTGAGCTACCAGTTTGTAGCAATATATTGGGTCTCGCAGAACTCGTAGATGCCCTCGGAGGCTCCCTCGCGGCCCAGGCCGGACTGTTTCATGCCGCCGAAGGGAGCGGCCGGGTCCGACACCGCGCCCCGGTTGAGCCCGACCATGCCGGCCTCTATGCGCTCGCAAACCCTCAGGCCCTTGGCCAGGTCCTCGGTGTACACGTAACCCATCAGACCCATCTCGGTGTCGTTGGCCGCGGCGATCATGGCGTCGGTGTCGGCGAAGCTGGTCACTGGCGCCACCGGCCCGAAGATCTCCTCGCGGGTGATGGGCGCAGCCACATCCACCCCGCCGAGCACCGTGGGCTCGTAGAAGAACCCGGGCCCGTCGATGGCCGAGCCGCCGGTCACCGCGCTGGCCCCACCGTTGATTGCGCCCTGCACGAGCTTGTCGATGTTGGCCACCGCGCCCGAGTTGATCATCGGGCCGCAGGTCACGTCAGGGTCGAAGCCGCTGCCCACCTTCATCGACCCCATGGCCGCCGCCAGCCGCTCCACGAACTCGTCGTGCGCCGGCTCCTCCACGAAGAACCGGTTGGCTGCGGTGCAGGTCTCGGCCGAGTGGCGCATCTTGGCCACGATGGCCCCGGCGGTGGCCGCCTCCAGGTCGGCGTCGGCGAACACCACGAAGGGCGCGTTGCCGCCCAGTTCCATCACCGTCTTGAGGACCCGGTCGGCGCAGCGCCGCAGCAGCATCCGCCCCACCTCGGTGGAGCCGGTGAACGACACCATGCGCACGGCCCGATGGTCCACCGCGGCGTCGAACCAGGGACCCGACGCAGTGGTGGGAACCAGGTTGACCACGCCCGGCGGCACTCCGGCGGTGGCCAACAGCTCGCCCACTCGCAGCGCGGTGAGGGGCGCCTCCCGAGGTGGCTTGATCACCACCGCGTTGCCCGCGCCCAGCGCCGGGGCCAGCTTGCGGGTGATCATCGCCGCCGGGAAGTTCCACGGGGTGATCATCACCACCACCCCCACCGGCGGATGGCGGGTGATGATGCGCTTGTCGCCGGATGGGGCGGTGCTGATCGTGCCGTGGATGCGCACCGTCTCCTCGGCGTTCCAGCGGAAGAACTCGGCCGCGTAGGCCACTTCGCCGATGGCGTCGGCCCTGGGCTTGCCGTGCTCAAGGGTGATCAGGTCGGCAAGCTCGTCGGTGTGCTCGATGAGGATCCGGTGACAGTCGCGCAGGATCTCCGACCGGACCCGGGGGGCAGTCGCGGCCCAGCCGGGCTGGGCGGCCGCGGCCGCGTCGCAGGCGGCGACGGCGTCAGCCGGACCGCCCGCGGCCACCTCGGCGACACCGTCTCCGGTGGCCGGGTCGAGCACCTCGATCCTCTCCGCGGTGGCGGCATCTCGCCAGCGCCCTCCAATGAGCATCCGCGTCTGCATTGCCTCAGCCTCCCAGCTTGGGGATGGTGTGACTGCCGAAGGCGACGGCCACGTTCTTGGTCTCCATGAAAAAGTCGAAGCTCCAGTCGCCACCGTCGCGGCCGATACCGCTGCGCTTCGTGCCCCCGAACGGGGTCGGCAGGTGGCGGACGTTCTGCGAGTTGACCCACACCATGCCGGCGTCCATCGCGGCGGCCACCCGGTGGGCCCGGCCGACATCGCCGGTCCACACGTAGGCGGCCAGCCCGTAGTCGGTGTCGTTGGCCAGGGCCACCGCGTCGGCCTCGTCATCGAAGGCGATGGCGGTGAGGGCCGGGCCGAAGATCTCCTCGCGGGCGATGCGCATGTCGTTGGAGGCTCCGGTGAACAGCACCGGAGCCACGAAGTTGCCCTCCGCAGGGGCGTCGGACCAGGGCGTGCCCTCAACCACAGTGGCGCCTTCGGTCAAGGCGAGGTCAATGTAGCCCCGCACCTTCTCGCAGTGGCGCCGGTGGATCAGCGGGCCGATCACGGTGGCAGGGTCGAGCGGATGCCCGACCGGAATGTTGCGCAGCTTGGCCGCCAGGCGCTCGGTGAAGTCGTCGTAGATGCTGCGGGGCACGAGCAGGCGGCTGGAGCTGGTGCAGCGCTCACCGTTGAGGCTGTAGATCATGAACACCACCGCGTCGAGCGCGCGGTCGAGGTCGGCGTCGTCGAACACGATCACCGGGTTCTTGCCGCCCAGCTCGAAGTGGAGCCGCTTGAGGGTGGACGCCGACTGGGCCTGGATGGCCGAGCCGGTGGCCGACTCGCCCACGAAAGCGACGGCGGCAATGCCGGGATGCTCGGTGAGGGCCCGGCCTGCGGTCTCGCCCATGCCGTGCACCGTGTTGAGCACACCTGGGGGCAGGCCCGCCTCCAGCGCGATCTCGGCCAGCAGGCAGGCCGTGAGCGGGCTCCACTCCGCCGGCTTGTGGACCACCGTGCAGCCGGCGGCCAGCGCGGGGGCGATCTTCCACGTGGACAGCATGAAGGGCGTGTTCCACGGGGTGATCACCCCAACCGGCCCGATGGCCCGGCGGCTGGTGTAGTTGAGATGGTGGGCCGAGGGCAGGGCCAGGCCGTCGGCCGCGGCCGGGGCCCGGTCGGCGAAGAACCGGAAGTTCTCCGCGCCCCGCAGCGCAGCCGAGGACATGAAGCGGATGGCCTGGCCGGTGTCGACCGACTCCACCACCGCGATCTCATCGGCCCGGGCCACGATGGCGTCGGCCACCGCGTGAAGGATCCGCTTGCGCTGCTCGCCTGGGGTGGCCGCCCACTCATCGAAGCTGGCACGGGCCGCATCTGCCGCGGCCGCGACGTCGGCCGAGTCGCCCGATGCCACGTCGGTGAGGTGCATCCCGTCGATCGGCGAGGCGTTGGCGAAGGTCTCGCCCGACACGCTGGGCAAGGCGACGCCGTCGATGAGGTGCAGCGTCGGCTCGGACGCGAAGCGCGCCAGATGCCGGCCGGCGGCGGCGAGGTTTTGCTCGAAGCTGGCTGCGGTTGCCATGAGGGGTCTCCTGTCGCGGCCTGCGAGGGGCTTCTCAGGTGCGGCCGCGCTGGGCGAGGCGGGCGCGGACGTGGTTGCGGTTGATGCGCAGGGCGGGGTCGATCAGCTGCACCTCGGCGCTGAGAGCCACAGGATGATCGGGCAGCAGCGGAGCCAGCGCTTGGTCGACGGTGTCCATGAGCCGGGTCAGGAACCGCTCGACGGCCTCCGGGGCGCGGCCGGGGCCGATGCGGGCCGTCACGGCCACGAACCCGTAGGCCGGGTCACCGTCGGCGATGCGGTATTGCTGGCGGGGGGCGGCCCTGGTGCGCAGCGCGTCCAGGGCGGGAAGGCCGTCGTCGAGAGCCGCTTGATGGACCGCGGCCACGAGGGCGTCGATGTCGGTCAGCTCGTCGAGGTTGGCCGAGTATTCGATGATGATGTGAGGCATGGGCGGTCCCGTCCGCCACGATTGTATGGTTCCGCTCCTGCCGCCGATCCCCCACGGACGTCCATGCGCCTGCTCAGCTACACCGCCCACGGAGCCCCGTCGTTCGGGGTTCTCACACCCGACCGGACCGGGGTGGTCGACCTTGCCGCCCGCATCGACGGCGTGGCCGACCTCGGCGACCTGATCGCCCAGGGTCGGATAAGCGAGGCGGACCAATGGGCTGCCTGCGACGCTGCCGACCACGCCCCGGGGGACATCGTCTTCGACCGCCTGCTCCCCCGCCCCGGCAAGATCTTCTGCATCGGCGTGAACTACGGCGGGCGGGGCGCCGAGTACGCCGAGGGCCGAGGCGACGCCTACCCGAGCGTGTTCGTGCGATTCCCCACCACCCTCGTCGGCCACGAGCAGCCCCTGCTGCGGCCCCCCGAGTCCGAGCAGCTCGACTACGAGGGCGAGATCGTTGTGGTGATCGGCACCGGCGGGCGCCGCATCTCCATGGACAAGGCCCGCAGCCACATCGCCGGCGTGAGCCTCGGCAACGAGGGCACCATCCGGGACTGGTTGCGGCACGGGCGCTTCAACGTCACGCAGGGCAAGAACTGGCACCGCAGCGGATCGCTCGGTCCGTGGCTGGTGACCCTCGACGAGATCGGCGACCTCGACGGCCTGCACCTCACCACCACCGTCAACGGCGAGCTTCGCCAGGATGATCTGGCCGGCAACATGCGGTTCGGGATCGACTACCAGATCCACTACCTGTCCACCTTCGTCGGCCTAGACGCTGGCGATGTGATCTTCACCGGCACCCCCACCGGCGCCGGCGCCCGCCTCGACCCCCCGGTGTGGCTCAAGCCGGGCGACGTTGTGGAGGTGACCGTCCCCGAGATCGGCACCCTCCGAAACCCCGTCCGCGACGAGATCCCCAGAACCTGAGCGGATCCGGCGACAACTCGTCCCACTACCCACCTCGCGACAGCCACCACACCCAGGATCGCCCGTCGGCCGGTGGAGACTCTAGAAGGGAGCTGAGGGCGTTGGTGAGATTGGCGGGGTAGGCCGGCGACGCTCGGTTGAATCGCCTCGGGCTGGTGAAGACCAAGCCGCAGTGCTCCCTCGCCTCACCGGCCCAGCGGACCGCCGGCGACGAGAAGTCGCCGACATTCTCGGTGACCAGTGCCCGCTCGACGGCACAACAATGCTCCAGCAACTCCTCGTCGGAGGATCCTCTCAACAAAGGCTCTGCCGCCACGGCAACCACATCCCAGCCGGACTGGGAAAGAGCCTGGGCGATGGTCGGCGAGTGCATCTCGTCGAGCAGCAGCCTCACTTCTCGAGCAACTCTTGCCGGCGTCTCCAGGCAGCCTCGGCTTCGGCCGCGGCCCGGTCCCGCTCGGCGAGCTCGGCGTCGATCTCCTCGGTGTGGTCCGCGTAGTAGGTCAGTGCCGCATCGACCACCGGCGGACTCAACCCCATCAGCTCGGCCGCTCTGGAGCGGCGCTGTCCGACGGGCACGTCACCTCCGATGACCGCGCCGATCACGTCGGAGACTTCGGGCCCACCCACGAGCACGGCCCTGCGACCCGTCGGTCCCTCACGGAACACCGCACCCGGGTGGGCCTCCATCCGCAGGCCCTCGTCGATGAGCCTCTCCGCCAGCGTCGACACGCCCACGCGCCTTCTGCGGGCGCTGTCCTTGAGCCGTTGGTGTACCGGTTCCCCTGAGAATCGGATCGAGACCACAGCCATGACTTCAGTGTAGTCATCTGTCGCCACCCTGTTCGCAACCGTCTGGACCGCCTCGCGGCCGCGCCATGAGGCGGACGAGTTCCTTTCGGCCGGTACCCGGCCTACGGGCCGTAGCCTCATCTCGGGTTCACCGCAGGAGGCGCGACGATGACCACAGGAGCAGGCGGCATGAGTGCGGCGATTCAGATCGCTGAGACCGGCGGGCCGGAGATGATGCGGCTGGTGCAGCGGCCCGACCCGGTGCCCGGCGCCGGCGAGATCACGGTGGCGGTGGCTGCGGCCGGGGTGAACTTCATCGACACCTACCACCGCTCGGGCCTCTACGACATGCCGCTGCCGCTGGTGCTGGGCCAGGAGGGGGCCGGGACCGTGCTGGAGGTCGGCGCGGGCACCGAGGGCTTCGCCCCGGGCGACCGGGTGGCCTGGGCCGGATCGACGGGCTCCTACGCCGAGCAGGCCGCGGTGAGGGCCGCGGTGGCGTACAGGGTGCCCGGCGGCATCGATCTCGAGGTAGCCGCATCCATCGGCGTGCAGGCCCTCACCGCCCACTATCTGATCACCGACTGCCCCCGGATCGGGTCCGGCGACCGGTGCCTGGTCCACGCCGGTGCGGGCGGCACCGGACGCCTGATCGTGCAGATGGCCAAGCTGCGAGGCGCCCAGGTGGTGGCCACCGTCGGGTCGGACGCCAAGGCCGAGCTGGCCCGGGCCGCGGGAGCCGACCATGTCGTGAACTACTCGACGACCGACTTGGTGGCCGGGGTTGAGGCCGCGGTCGGTCCCGAGGCCATCGACGTGGTCTACGACGGGGTGGGCGCGGCCGTGTACGACGACAGCCTGCGCCTGCTGCGCCTGCGAGGGTCGATGGTGACCTTCGGCAACGCCTCGGGCGCGGTGGAGCCCAAGGCGCCGCTGCACCTCATGGGCAAGTCGCTGTGGCTGACCCGTCCCAAGCTGTGGGACTTCATCTCGACCCGCGACGAGCTGGACGCCCGGGTCTCGGAGGTGTTCGGCTGGATCGCGGCGGGTGACCTCGACATCCGGATCGCGGCGAGGCTGCCGCTGGCCGAGGCGGCCGAGGCCCACCGGCTGCTGCAGGGCCGCAGCCTCGCCGGCAAGATCCTGCTCATCCCGTGAGCCCGAGTCCCGACACCGGCGACGCTAGATGAGCGACGCCTCGCCGGCAGGCGGCTTGACCGGGCTCTCCGACGCAGAGATCCGGGCCGAGGCCGAGTTGCTCGACACCGCCGAGCGCGAGCACCGGCAGGTTCGTCAGACCACCGGCGCCTACCCACACATGACCATCGACGAGGCCTACCGGGTGCAGGCCGCCTGGCTGGACATCCGGCTGGCCCGGGGCGAGCGGGTGGTCGGCCACAAGATCGGCCTCACCAGCCGGGCCATGCAGCAGGCCATGAGCATCGACACCCCCGACTCCGGGTTCCTGACCGACGCCATGGTGTTCGCCCCCGGAGAGCCCATTGCCACCGCCCACTTCTGCGACCTGCGCTTGGAGGTTGAACTGGCCTTCGTGCTGGCCGACGACCTCTACGGCGCCGACCTCGACGTCAGCGACGTGCTGGACGCCACCGACCACGTCACTGCGGCGGTGGAGATGATCGCGTCCCGCACCCACCGCACCGACCGCGCCACCGGCCGAACCCGCACGGTGATCGACACCATCGCCGACAACGCGGCCGACGCCGGGATCGTCACCGGCGGCACGCCGGTCGGCCCCCGCGACGCAGACTTGCGCTGGGTGGGCGCCATCGCCTACTGCAACGGCGTCGTGGAGGAGACCGGGCTGGCCGCGGGCGTACTCGACCATCCGGCCAACGGCATCGTGTGGCTGGCCCGACGCTACGCCGAGCGGGATCGGTCGCTGCGGGCGGGCGATGTGATCCTGTCGGGGTCGTTCACCCGCCCGATGGCCGTGGCCCCCGGCGACGACTTCCGTTTCGACTTCGGCCCGCTCGGCTCGTTCAGCGTCCCAATCGCCTAAGCGCTACGAGACCGGGTAGGCACATGAAAGCGAAGCGGACCGTTGAGAATGCTGGCGACATGAGTACTGCTTCTCACCTGCCCGCGCTGCCTCTAAGCGCTACGAGACCGGAGCGGCCCGCGTCACTTGCGCTCGAACACGCTGGCGAGGCCGCCGATCACTGAGCCCTCGCCCTGGGAGCCGCCGGGCCGGATGTTGGCGATCACCCGGTCCGCGAGGCGGTTGAACGGAAGCGACTGGAGCCACACCCGGCCCACGCCGGTGAGGGTGGCCAGGAACAGGCCCTCGCCGCCGAAGGCCATCGACTTGAGGTTGCCGGCCCGCTCGATCGAGTACTGGATCTGGGGCTGGAAAGCCACGATGCAGCCGGTGTCGATTCGCAGGGTCTCGCCCTGTAGCTGCTTCTCGACGATGGTTCCGCCCGCGTGCAGGAAGGCCAGCCCGTCGCCGGAGATGGACTGAAGGATGAAGCCCTCGCCGCCGAACACGCCGGTGCCGATCTTGCGGTTGAAAGCGATATCGAGCTTGGTGCCCGACGCCGCGCACAGGAAGGCGTCCTTCTGGGCCAGCAGTTGCCCGCCCGCTGCGGCCAGGTTGATGGGCAGGATCTTGCCTGGGTAGGGCGCGGCCATGGCCACCCGTTGCTTGCCTTGGGGGGCATGGTTGGTGAAGTGGGTCATGAACAGCCCCTCACCGGTGATTCCCCGCTTGGCCGCCGACTTGAGCTTGCCCCAGGTGCCCTGGTCGGGATCGGAGCCGTCGCCCATCTTGGCCTCGAAACCGATGCCCTGCTCCATGTACATCATGGCGCCGGCCTCGGCTATTACGACCTCGCCGGGGTCCAACTCGATCTCCACGAATTGGAGATCGTCGCCGTAGATCCGGTAGTCGATTTCATGGCTCCGCATTTCTGCCTCCTGCGAGTTCAACCCGTCGAGGCGAGACTAACAGGCCGCAGGCAAGAGTCCGTCGATCCCTCCGCCGTCGATCCCCCGCTCATGACCGCCGTGATCCAGTCGGTGGGCCGGTAGTCGGCGGTGGCGCTGCGCTCGGCGAGCCATTTCGTCGTCCTGTCGTCGTCGCCGGTCCCGGCCGTCGTCACGAAGTTGCCCACCAGATTGCACCGGTTGGGGCCTGCCTTCGGACCTGTGGGCGGCTTCAGACAGTAGCATCAGTCAGCGACTTGAGCTGAGATGGCAGTTGATCATGCCTGATATGCTATAGTTCGGCCTAGTCGCCGCCGCGGCTGCCCTCACGGACAGGCCCGGCGGCTTCGGAGCAGCCGCCTGAGGCGCCCCCACCTGCGCATCCGCCGACCGAAGGGCACTGAAGATGGCTCTCACCCACGCCCAGCGCACCTCGATGTTCAACACCCTGGCCCAAGTCATGGGACAAGACGAAGCTGAGACTTTGATGCAGCACCTGCCGCCCAGCGGCTGGGACAACGTCGCCACCCGAGAAGACCTCCGCGCCGGTTTCGCCGAAACCAACGCGGCCATCGCCGCCGGGCTGGCCCAGGCCGCCGTCGAGCGAGCCGACATCAAGGCCCAGGGCGCCACCGAGCGAACCGACATCATCAAGGCCGTCACCGCCGGGCTGGCCCACGCCGCCGTCGAGCGAGCCGACATCAAGGCCCAGGGCGCCGTCGAGCGGGCTGAGATCAAGGCCCAGGGCGCCACCGAGCGGGCTGAGATCATCAGTCGGCAGGCGTGGCATCTCTACATAGTGGTGTCGACCATCGTTGTGGCCAGCGTGTCGATCTGGATCGCCCTGCTCACCCAGCCCGGCGCGGGCGGGTGAACGCCCCGTCAGCCAGCCTGCAGGTTGGCGTGGGCGGGGGTGTAGAGGGTTGCGTGCTCGGAGTCAAAGCCAGGACCAGCCGTGAGTGGCTGCCAGGCTGGCCGCTGACACGAGCACCGCGAGCTCGCCGACCTGCTCCGCCGCGCCAAGCACGTCGCCGGTGGTGCCACCGACGCCCTCGATGCGACCACGCCCACTGCCACCGCTCCGGCCGCCGCGGGCCCCTCCCGTGAGGACGATCAGCGTCAACGGTCCGAGCCCGCCCGGCGGACTCCGGAAGCTGTCGAGTTCATCAGAAGTCGATGCCCTTCTTGGCCATGATGCCCGAGTCGTAGGCATGCTTGGTCTTGACCATCTCGGTCACGGTGTCGGCCAGCTCGATCATCCAGGCGGGCGCGTCGCGGCCGGTCAGCACCAGCGACACGTTCTCGGGCCGGTTGCGGAATGTGGCCTCCACCTCCGCCGCGTCGATCCAGCCCCAGTTGAGCGGGTAGGTGATCTCGTCGAACACCACCAGCCGGTGCTCGCCCGCCTCCACCACGGTCTTGCCGTGCCGCCAGGCCTCGCGGGCCTCAGCCTCGTCCCGTGTCAGGTCGTCGCTGTCCCAGGTGAAGCCCTCGCCCAGCGACCAGAAGTCAATGCCCAGCGGCTCGGCCATCAACTGCTCGCCGGTTACCCAGTCGTCGGACTTGAGGAACTGCACCACCGCCACTGGCCACCGGCGGGCCCGGGCCCGCATGGCCGTGCCGAACGCTGCCGAGGACTTGCCCTTGCCGTCGCCGGTGTTGACCACCACCAGGCTCTTGGCGGTGCGCATTCCGCCGGGGCGGGGATCTTCTGTTGGCGGCGTGTCGGTGGCGGTCATCGTGGGTCTCCATTCTGGGCGATAGGGCTGGTCGGCCGCCGCGAAGAGCTCGCCGTGGCCATGGGCACGATTACGGGGCCCTCAGGGTCGTCGACGATCCGCACCGTCGCCCCGAAGTGGGTGGCGATGTTCTGCACGGTAAGCACCTCCGGGGGTGGGCCGGTCTCAACGACACGCCCTTGGGCGAGTATGGCGATGCGGTCGCCGTAGCGGGCCGCCAGGGTGAGATCGTGCAAGGTCGCGATCACGGTGAGCGAGCGCTCCCGCCGGAGGGCGTCCACCAGCTCGAGCACGTCCTGCTGATGGCCGAGGTCGAGGGCGGTGGTGGGCTCGTCCAGGAGCAACACATCGGCCTGCTGCGCCAGAGCCCGAGCCATCACGGCCCGCTGGCGCTCGCCGCCTGACAGCGACTGCACGGCTCGGTGGCCGAAGCTCCCGAGGTCGAGTCGGTCGAGGATGTCGGCCGCGATCTGGCGGTCGGTGGCGGTCTCAGCCGCGAACACGCCCCGGTGCGGGGTGCGCCCCAGCAAGACGTAGTCGGCCACCTGCATGCCGGGAGGGATCACCGGCGTCTGCGGGACGTAGGCGAGCTTGCGGGCCCGAGCCAACCGGCGCCGGTCACTGAGGCCGTCGATGTCGATCTCCCCGGCGAAGGGCACCAAGCCGAGCAGCGCCCTCAGCAGCGTGGTCTTGCCCGCGCCGTTGGGGCCGATGATGTTGACCCACTCCCCCGCCGACGCGTCCAAGTCGACACCGCGCAGCACGTGCGTGCCGTCGAGGGTCACGTCGAGCGCCCTCACGCTCACTGCAGGTGTCACCAGATCTCCCGGCGACTGGTTCGCAGCACGAGCACAAAGAAGGGCGCCCCCAAAAAGGCGGTCACTACACCGATCGGCAGCTCGGCCGGGGCCAGCGCGGTGCGGGCAGCCAGGTCGGCCAGCACCATGAACGCGCCCCCGAACAGCACCGACAGCGGCAGCACGGCCCGGTTGCTGGAACCGAACGCGAGCCGCACGGCGTGAGGCACGATGATGCCGACGAAGCCGATGAGCCCGCTCACCGACACCGCCGCGGCTGCGCCCAGCGAAGCGGCCAGCACCACGATCAACCGCACCCGGCGGGGCTCAAGCCCGAGCGCGGCGGCCTCCTCGTCGCCGACGGCGAGAACGTCGAGAGCCTTTCGGTAGCGCAGCACTACCGCGGTCGTCACCACGAAGTACGGCAGCATCAGCGCCGGCTCCGACCAGCCCGAGGTGGCGATGCGGCCCAGGATCCAGGCGAAGATCTGGCGGAAGGCGTCGCTGTTGGCCTGCAGCACATAGGTCTGGCAGGCGGTCAGGAAACTGGCTACCGCGATACCGGCCAGGATCAGCGACGCAGTCGAGCGGCCCCCGAGATGACCGGCCGCGTACGACACCGCCACCGACACCAGGGCGCCCGCGAACGCGGCGAGGGGCACGGGATCGAGAGCACCGGCGCCGTCGCCAAGGTTGCTGGTGATAGCGATGGTGGCGCCGAGCCCGGCGCCGGCCGCGATCCCCAGCAGGTACGGGTCGGCCAGCGGGTTGCGGAACGCGCCCTGGTAAGCGGCCCCGCTCATCGACAGGGTGGCCCCCACAAGCAGTCCGAGCACCACCCGGGGCAGCCGGATCTGTTCCACGATGGCGGCGTGGGCGTCGCTCAGGCCGGAGTCGAGGGACAGCCCCGGCAACCCGTCGAGCAGCTGCAGCGCCACCCGGTGAGCGGCGATGTCGACCGGTCCGATGGTCAGACCGGCGATCACCGCGATAACGGCCACGGCCAGGCCTGCCGCCAGCGGTCCCGGCCGCAGACCCGACGCCTGCAAGGACGTTGTTACCCCGTCGGATGGCTGCGGATCGGTCAGGGCCATGCGGTGCGCCGGGGTCTAGCTCGCTGCGCCGATGGAGACCAGCACACCGGAGATGGCCGCGATGAAGTCCACCAGGCGGGGACCCCAGCGCGACGCAATGTCGTCGTCGAGTTCGACGACCCGACCGGCCTGCACTGCGCTGATCTGGTCCCAGCCCGGTCGGGCCGCGACGGTCTGGGCGCTTTGGCCGCAGCACAGCGTGTCGGCGAGGAAGATCACGTCGGGGTCGGCGTCTACCAGGTATTCGTCGCTGAGCTGCGGGTAGCCCCAGGCGCTGCCGTCGGCGTCGGCGTCGGCGGGGTCGGCCACGTTGGTGAGACCGAACAGGCCGTAGACTTGGCCGATGAAGGTGCCGCCGGTGACGGTGTAGAGGGTGTTGTCGAGCTCGTGGTAGTAGCTGAGGCTCGACGCGTCGGGGGCGGCCGCAATCAGCTCGGCGATCTCGGCCCGCATGCTTGCCGCCAGCGCGGCGGCCTCGTCAGCTTGTCCGGTGACGGCGCCGAGTAGTTCGATCTGGACATAGACGTCGTCAAACGCGAACGGGGCGTCGTGGGCCCACACCTCGATCCCCAGCGCCTCGAGACTGGCCATCAGGTCGCCGTTGGTCTGCATCGCCACCAAGTCGGGTTCATATGAGGCGATGGCCTCGATGTTGGGGTTCCAGCCGTCGAGGTCGGTGACCGGGGCCTCGGCCGGGTAGTACGAGAACTGGTCGACGGCCACCACCCGGTCGCCGGCGCCGATGGCGAAGAGCATCTCGGTGCCGGTCGGCGAGATCGACACGATCCGCTCTACTGCGAGCCGCCCGTCGTCCGGGGTGCCGCTGCACGCGGCCGTCATGAGGGCCAAGGCGAGCAGGGGCAGCAGGAGTTTGGCCCACAGGGTTGTTCGCCCGGTTACGGTGGTGGTCATCTGGTTCTCCCTTCTGCTCGAGTTCGGGGCCGAGCAGTGGGAGTGCCACCGCACGAGCCTTCCCTAACCTCGAGGGTCGGATCGTCGAGCCGGCAGGCAGGCGATCGGACTCGTCTCGGTGGCCGGAGCCGTCGAGCATCACCGCTGCGGGACAGTGCCGGGCTCTCACCGGCTTCTCTGCCTGTCGGCGCGTGGGAGCATAGCCGTCCGCGCCGACCGGGTGCGGAGGGCTGGAGGCTGCGGTGATCACCGCGGGCGCCCGGCTGCAGCCGCGGCGCCGCGGTCCGGGGCCGCTCAGCCCGATGACTGGCTAGCGGTCAGCGACAGACCGGTTCGTAGCGCAGGCCCCGGTCGGCCAGCCGCTCGAGGGCCATGTCCAGGCCCTGCACCGTTCGTGAGCGGTCGCCGCCACCGTCGTGCAGCAGGATGACCAGCCCGGTGCTGGCCCACCGCACGATGTGGTCCGCGATATCTGCTGCCGGGGGGCGCAGCCAGTCCTTTGGGCTGGCGTCCCACGTCATCACCGCCAATCCGTGGGCAGAGGCCCACTCCCTGGTGAAGGCGCCGACCGATCCGTACGGTGGCCGCAGGCACGGCGTGGCGAGATCCGCCAGGATTGTCTGGGTCCGGCCGACCGTCTCGTCGAAGGCCGCCCGAGACAGTCCTGCAAGGTCCTCATGGTTCCAGGTGTGGTTGGCGATGGTATGACCCTCCGCTGCGATGCGCTGGATGATGTCCGGATAGGCCTGGGCCAGCGAGCCGACGACGAAGAACGTGGCCCGGGCGTCGTAGCGGGCCAGCACGTCGAGCACCTGCGGCGTGTAGACGGGGTGCGGGCCGTCATCGAAGGTCAGATACACGACCGCGCCATCGTCGTCGGGCGTGACCGGCCCAGGCGGCCGAACGATCGGCGTCGTGGTCGTGGGCGCGGTGCTGGCCTCGACCATCGGGAGCACCTCTACAGTCAGCTCGTAGTCGACCTGCCCGGCGTGCGAGGAGACCACGGTCACCCTCCACGGACCGGAGGCTGGAAGCTCCGCCGTCACCAGCTGGGACCGCTGCGCGGCCGAGGTCACCACAAGATCGGCGCGGCGGACATCGAGCCACACGCCGAGGGGAGCGACGAGGGTGGCGGTGAACGGCTGACCCTCCGATGCCTGCACCGTGTAGGTCTGCCGCTCACGGAAATCGATGGACCCGGACTGGGTGGCGCTCACCGCTCCCGGATCGAACCCGATGTCCAGTTCGGGAGGCTCGGGGCCGGGCAGCGGCAGAGCCTCGATGGGCTGGGTGCTGATCACCGTGACCCGCGGCGCCGCGGCTGACACGTCGATCGCCAGCATGGTGTGGGTGGAGATGATCGTGAAGGGCTCGTCCGGCGCCCGGTCGAACAGAGACACCTCGATCAGCCCGTCCTTCACCGAGAAGGCGTCTATGACCACTCGGTCGCCCACCCATACGGGCCGGCGGGCCACTGCCGTGCCCTCGTCGTTGATCACTGGCACGACGAAATGAAAGATGCCGGTCCCCGCCGCGCGCTCGACGATGTGGGCAACAACGTCCTCGTCTCCGTCTGCGTCTAGGTCGCCTTGGGCAACCCGGTTCTGCAGCGTGAAGACGTTGTCCGAGGCGCCGCCGTATGACACGGTGGCCCGGCCTCCCTCAAGCCGCACGGCATCGCCGTCGATCTGAACGGTCAGGTTCTCCAGGTCCTCCCAGTTGATTCCCTCAGGCTCCGCGGGGGCCTCGTCTGGAGAGCTCTCGCTCGGCAGAGAAACCGTCGTGGACGGCGCCTCCGGCCGGGTTGAAGTCGTCGGCGGCGACGTCGTCGAGGTAGTGGAGGTAGTGGAGGTAGTGGAGGTAGTGGAGGTGGAACGGGCCGCGGTCGGAGCGACCGTCTCAGTCGTTGTCGTCGTCACCAAGGCTGACAACGGTGGATCAGGCCGCGACGAACGCCCCCCGCTGCACCCGGCGACGAACACGGCAAGCCCGACGACGATCGCGAGCGCTTTGGCCGGCAGCCGCGACACTACGGCGCCTGCCTTCGGCGCGATCGGCGGTCACCGTCCACGTACCGTTCCCTACCCTCTAGTCCGGGTCGGGCGCAATGCGCTGCAGGACTCGCAGAGAGCCGACCGCGGCCTGCTCCCGGAAGCATCCGTCTGCCAGAGCGCGGCACCACATCTCGTACGGCGGGCGCCCGCCGTCGGCGGGATTCTCGAACACGTCGTGGATGGCCAGCAGACCGCCCGGCGCCACGCGGGGCGACCAGCCCTCGTAGTCGCGGCGGGCGGGCTCGGCACCATGGCCGCCGTCGATGAACACCAGGGCCAGCGGCGTGGCCCACAGCGAAGCCACGGCCGGCGAGTCGCCCACCACGGCCACGATCGTCTCCTCCAAGCCGGCGTCGCCGATCGTGCGGCGGAAGAACGGCAGCGTGTCGATCACGCCCAGTTCGGCGTCCACCACTTCCGGGTCGTGATGGTCCCAGCCGGGCTGGTTCTCCTCTGAGCCGCGGTGGTGGTCCACGCAGAACAGCACCCGCCCGGTCGCCTCAGCGGCGGCGCCCAGGTAGACCGCCGACTTGCCGCAGTAGCTGCCCACCTCAAGCAGCGGCCCGTTCACATCGAGCGACGCGGCCGCCTCGTAGAGGGCCACACCCTCCTCGGCGGGCATGAAGCCCCGGGCCGCCTCAGCGGCGCGGCGGAGCCGCTCTTCCATCATCGCTGATCGCGGAAACGCAGGATCGGGCACACCGTCAGCAGTGTCGGCATCGGCTCAGCCTTTCGCAGGGCGAGGCCACATCACCTGATCGAGGAACCGGTACTTGGCCACCCAGACCGTCCCGTAGGCGGCGAGGTTTCCCATCACCACGAACAAGGTCTCAGAGGTGAACTCCTCGACCGCACGCACCGTCAGCGACGAGAGGGCCAGTCCGATCAGCGCCATGATCCAGAACGTGAGCACCTCGCCGCCCAGCCGGTGGGGCCCTCTGCGCTGCCATACCCAGGCCCGGCTCAGCAGGTACGCGGGCACGGTGCCGACCATCCAAGCCACCGCATTCGCGCTGATTGCCGGCCAGCCCAGCGCCCCGTGGCAGACCGCCAGCACGCCGACCCCGACGGTGACATTGATTGCCGACACGCCGCAATAGCGCAGCGCCTTCAGTCCGTGCTCGGCTCTCAGCTTCTGCAGGGTGGACATCGGCGAAGCGGTCACGCCCGCTGAGGCTATTGCGGGCAAACCCCGGGCGGCGCCCGCAGGCGCCCGCCGCGGGGCATCATGGGTCAATGCAGACCGCGCTCGACAACGTGGTGGCCCTGCTCGACTTGGAGGCCATCGAGGTCAACATCTTCCGGGGCCGCTCGCCCGACGACGATCGCCAGCGCATCTTCGGAGGCCAGGTGGCCGGCCAGGCGCTGGTGGCCGCGGCCCGCACGGTGGAGCGAGGCTCGGTGCACTCCATGCACGCCTACTTCCTGCGGGCCGGCGACGCCAAGGCACCGGTGCTGTACGACGTGGACCGCATCAGAGACGGGCGGTCGTTCACGACCCGTCGCGTGGTCGCCATCCAGCACGGCCGGGCCATCTTCCAACTCGCGGCGTCGTTCCACGTCGCCGAGGACGGCTTCGAGCATCTCGAGCCGATGCCCGAGGTGCCCGATCCCGAGACCCTGCTGCCGCGAACTCAAAGAATGCAGTCCCAGCATCCGGACCGGGCCCGGCCCGACCGCGTGCAGGCTCTGGACATCCGGTACGTGACCACCAGCCCGCTCGACCGCACCGGCCCGCTGCCGCCCACCCAGCTCGTCTGGATGCGGGCCAACGGCACCCTCGGCGACGACCCCGTGCTGCACGCCTGCCTGCTCACCTACGCCAGCGACCTGACTCTGCTCGACACCACGCTGGCACCCCACGGCACGAGCGCCGCCGACCCGAGCATCATGCTGGCCAGCCTCGACCACGCCATGTGGTTCCACGGGCCGTTCCGGGCCGACGAGTGGCTGCTCTACGACCAGCACACCCCCGCCGCCGGCGGCGCCCGGGGCCTGGCCACCGGCCGGGTGTTCACCCACGACGGACGGCTGGTGGTGTCGGTGGTCCAGGAGGGCCTGATCCGGCCGCTCAGATAGTGACCACACGAACTTCAATGGGTTAGCCACATGTGAGGTGGTTAACTGCTTGATGTTCGGCGCGGTACGGCGCGAACACCACCGTCCAGTGCCCGAGCGACGGTCGTGCACAGGGCTCTCGGCCGACTCGCGTAGTCGTCCCAAGTAAAGTTGAGGACGTCCCAGCCGGCGAGCGTGATTTCGTTGCGGCGCCGTCGGTCATCCACGAACGACTCCCGGTTGTCGTGCCAGCGAGCGCTGTCCAGTTCGATCGCCACCCGGTGGGCGGGGTAAGCAAGATCGACCTGGGCGACGAAGGCCCCGCGGACGTCGTGCACGCGGTACTCGAGGGCGGGATAGTCGAGGCCCACATCGGTGAGCAGCTCGGCCACCATTCGGCTCCATTCGCTGAGCGGCACGGGCTCGTCGCCGAAGCGCTCCTCCAGGGACGCCTTGAGGGCGGCGCATCCCGGCCGCCCACGGCGTGCGTGGGAGGCGAGCACGACCCAGAGATCCGACAGCCGGAGCTGCCCGCTCCTTAGCACGGCGTCGATGGTGCGATCTAGCCGCTTGCGGTTCACGACCGCGGCCACGTCGAGGACCGTGCGAGCCAGCCCAGTGACGGGAATACCGTCTCTCACGACGGGCTTGGCCAAGTCGAGCTGCGTGGACTGGTGGAAGCGCACCCCCTTGGCCGCCCGGTTCCCGCCAGGAGCAACCGACAGCTCAACGATGTGGAGCCTGTACCCGTCGATGCGGTGCAGCGCCGCGGCCGACCGGTGGCTGGCGAGTCCCCCGTAAGCCATCCAGGCGGCGAGCAGCCTCGACAGCCCAGACCACGGCACGGCGGCATGCCGGTAAACGCTGCGCGCCTCCCGCACCCAGCGCCCCGACGCCACGCGGTGTTCGATCTGGCGCGCCGTCAGTCCAGCGTCCAGAGCTTGGGCGCGAGAGATGAGCCCATGCTGCTGCCTCATTAGCCTTAGGATTGAGACTTCTCTCACTAGCGCATCCGAATCAGCTAGAAATATCATTATATAAGCTAATATATGATGATCTTTATTAAGAGCGAGCGCGGATAGGTGGTGAGCGTCTCGCAGTGAGGGGTTGCGTTTCCCGCTCTTGTTCGCTGCGCTCACGGGCCGCTCGGGCCACGGCCCCGCTCAACGCCCACGGATTTCGCACGTGAATCGCGGCCTATCCGCTCGGCCTCTAAACTCGTCTGTCTTGCCTGGTGGCAGCTGCGTGTCGCCCCAGGCCGCCGACCGGCGGGTGGCATCGGGTTTGGGACAACCGTCGCACGCGGCCGCGCCTCGGCCTAGTCTCTGTCGGCGTGAGCCGAGCGACCGGCTGAGGGGTGTGGGCGGGCAACAGCTCCAAGACAGGCCATGAACCGAGACCCTCAGCCACTCCCAAACGGAGTCGGCGCATGTGAGCGGGCAACAGCTCCAAAGCAGGCCATGAGGGCTACGACTGCAGCCGACTCGATCCGCCGCCTGCTGGTGGCCGTAGCGGTCATGACTGGGGTCGCGGCTGGCAGCGCGTGCGCCGCAGACGACGAGTTGTCGGTGCCGAGGCCCACCGTGCCGACCGTCGCGGCACCGCTGCCCCATGCCGGCGCCGACGGCGCTGAGGCTGAGGGCCATCGACAGGCGGACATCCGGCAGCCAGACAACGAGAATCCAGACAACCTCCGCGACGGCCAGCCGAGCACCGGCCCCGAGAATCCAGACAACCTCCGCGACGGCCAGCCGAGCACCGGCCCCGAGAATCCAGACAACCTCCGCGACGGCCAGCCGAGCACCGGCCCCGACAGATCGGCGTCCGAGGGATCGGGGCGGGCCCTGGCTCCGTCGGGGTCAGAGCCTGCGCAGCCGGCGGTGCCGCCGGACGGCGACATGTTCGCGGCCGACGTGGGCACCCAGGAGGTGCTCACGCTCGACGAGCCGATCGACATGGCAGCGGCCCCCGGCGACGACCTGGTGTGGATCGCGGAGCGGGGCGGCCGGGTGCTCAGGGTCGACATGGAGCGCGGCGAGGTGGTGGAGACGATCCTGGACATCACCGCGGAGACCGAGGCCGCCGGCGAGAGGGGACTTCTCGGCATAGCGGTGACCGATCGATGGCTCTTCGCCAACTTCACCGACCTCCAAGGCGATACCCGCGTCGATGCCTTCGAGCGGGACGGAACCGGCCTCAGCGGCCGCCGGAGGACGATCCTGTTCCAGCCCCAGCCCTTCAGGAACCACAACGGCGGGGATCTGGCCGTTAGCCCCGACGGTCTCCTCTACGTGGGATTCGGCGACGGCGGGTCGGGGGGAGACCCGCTCGACGCCGGCCAGGATCCCACAACGTGGCTGGGGGCCGTCCTGCGAATCGAGCCGACACCCGACGGCACCGAGCCATACGCCGTGCCGGCGGGCAATCCCTTCGCCAGCGACGATCAGAGCCCGGCGGACCGTCCCGAGATCTTCCTCACCGGCGTACGCAACCCGTGGCGCTTCTCGTTCGACCGGGCCACCGGCAACCTCTGGATCGCGGACGTCGGCCAGGACCGCTACGAGGAGGTGACCGTATTGCTGGCGGCCAACGGGGGCGGACTCGGCGCCAATCTCGGCTGGCGCCTTCGCGAGGGCCTGCACTCCTACGCCGGCGACGAGCCCCCCGGCCACGCCGACCCGGTGTGGGAGTACAGCCAGGACGACGGGTGCAGCGTCACCGGCGGATTCGTGTACCGGGGTACGGCCATCGAGGATCTCTACGGCGCCTACGTCTTCGGCGACTACTGCACATCGCGCCTGTGGGCGCTGCAAATCTCCACCGGCGAAGTCGAGTTCCGCGACCTGGGCGTCGAGGTGCCCGGGGGCGCGCTGGCGTCGTTTGGCGAGGACGCGCAGGGTGAGCTGTACACGCTGTCGCTCAACGGCCCCGTGGCCCGGTTGGTGCCTGGATGACTGGAAGCGCGCCGGCGCGAAGCCAGCGGTCAGCCGGTCCGGGCAACTCACCAGAGCCGGGCGCCTGGCCGGAACCGGTTAGCTCGTGAACTTCATGGGACTCTTGCCGCTCAGCGCGGGATAGCAACACGAATGCGATCCGACGCCGCCGCGGGCCGCCGTTATCCTCGGCTCTTGTGACCGGTCCGCAAGACGCCACGACAGGCGCCTCGGCTGCTGGCATCGACGTGTCCAAGTGCCGCTCGATCACTGACGAGCTAGTGGAGGCCATGAACCGGCTGATACCGCAGCTCTCGTCGTCGAACCCGCCCCCTGGCCGGGCCGAGTTGGAGGAGATCGTGGCATCGCCCGCCACGACGCTGTTCCTGGCCCGGCACCGAGACCTCATCGTCGGCGCGCTCACGCTCGTGGCCTTCCGCATTCCCACGGGCGTGCGCACACGAATCGAGGACGTGGTAGTGGACGAGACGCTTCGGGGCCATCGGGTGGGCGAACGGCTCAGCGAGGCCGCGCTGGACGAGGCCCGTCGGCTGGGGGCCCGCAGCACCGACCTGACGTCGCGGCCCTCGCGGGAGGCGGCCAACCGCCTGTATGCCCGCATGGGATTCCGGCAGCGGGAGTCCAACGTCTACCGCTACACGCTGTGACCGGCACCGGAGCGGCCGCACCACTGTGGACGCCCTCGCCAGAGCGGGCCGCGGGATCCAACCTTGAGCGCTTCAGAGGGTGGCTGCGAGACCGTCGCGGCGTCGACGTGGCCGACTTCTGGAGCCTGCACCGCTGGTCGGTAGATCGCAACGGCGAGTTCTGGGCCGCAGTCTGGGACTGGTGCGAAGTCCGCGGCGACAGGGGCGAACGGCTGGTCGAAGCCCCCGACGGAAACCGGAGTGCCGAACCCGGTGAGCGGCTGCGGCGCACCCGGTTCCTGCCCGACGCCCGCCTCAACGTGGCCGAGAACCTGCTGGGCCGCCCATCCGACGACGTCGCGATCATCTTCCGCAGCGAGGACGGCGAGGCGGCTCAGCTCACCCGGTCCGAGCTGCACGACATGACCGGCCGGGTGCAGCAGCTGCTTATCGACGCCGGCGTGGGGTCCGGCGACCGGGTGGCGGCCTGGATGCCGAACCGCCCCGAGACCTACGCCGTCATGCTGGCCGCGGCCGGGCTCGGGGCGGTGTTCAGCTCCACGTCGCCGGACTTCGGCACCGCCGGGGTGCTCGACCGCTTCAGACAGATCTCCCCGACCGTGCTGTTCGCCTGCGCCGACTACCCCTACGGCGGCCGCCGCCACGACTGCACCGAGCGTCTGCTCGACATATCCGCCAACCTGCCCTCGCTCAACCGCACCGTGCTGGTCGAGCCGGGCTGGCTCGACGGCTACGGCGCCGGGTTCGGGGCAGGTCCCACCCCGGCCGTGTTCCGGGCGCTTCCCTTCGACCACCCCTGGTACGTGCTGTACTCCTCGGGAACCACCGGCCCGCCCAAATGCATCGTGCACCGAGCCGGGGGGCTGCTGATCAAGCACCTGAGCGAGCACCGGCTCCACTGCGACGTCCAGCCCGGCGACCGGGTGTTCTACTACACCACCACCGGCTGGATGATGTGGAACTGGCTCGCGTCGACGCTCTCCTGCGGGGCGGCGGCGGTGCTGTACGACGGCTCCCCCGCCCATCCCGGCGCCGGCCGGCTGTTCGACCTGATCGACGAGGCTCAAATCACGCTGTTCGGCACTTCCGCGAAGTTCATCGACGCCTGCGGCAACGCCGGCATCCGCCCCGCGGCCACCCACGACCTGTCGTCGCTGCGCACCATCACATCCACCGGCTCGACGCTGGTGGCCGAGGGATTCGACTGGGTGTACGCCAACGTGAAGGCCGACGTGCACCTGGCGTCCATCTCGGGCGGCACCGACCTGTGCGGCTGCCTGGTGGCCGGCGACCCGACCGCACCGGTACGCCGGGGAGAGATACAACGGCCCGCGCTGGGCCTCGACATCGATGTCGTGGACGACGCGGGCGAGCCTCAGCCCACCGGCACCGAGAGCGAGCTGGTGTGCCGCAGCCCGTTCCCGTCGATGCCGCTGCGGTTCTGGGACGACCCCGGCGACGCCCGCTATCGGGCCGCCTACTTCGAGCGCATCGCCGGCGTCTGGCACCACGGCGACTTCGCGTCGCGGACCCCGTCGGGAGGGTTCGTGATCTCGGGCCGATCCGACGCCACGCTCAACCCCGGCGGGGTGCGCATCGGCACCGCGGAGATCTACCGGCTGGTCGACACACTGCCCGAGGTGTCCGAGAGCATCGCGGTTGGGCAGCCCTGCGGCGCCGACACTCGCATCGTCCTGTTCGTGCGGATGGCTCCTGGACACGAGCTGACCGACGAGCTCCGCGACGTGATCCGGGCCCGCATCCGCTCGGAGCTGTCCCCACGGCACGTGCCCGCGGTGATCGCCGCGGTGGAGGACATACCCCGCACCCGCTCGGGCAAGATGACCGAGACCGCGGTGCGCGACGTGATCTGCGGGCGGCCGGTGTCCAACACCTCGGCGATGGCCAACCCGGAGGCTCTCAAGTACTTCCGAGACCGCCCCGAACTGGCCTGACGCCCGGGGTCCGCACTGTCACTCTGCAGCGAGCGCAGACGCGTGAGAGCCGCTCGCATCGAAATGGCGTATTCCCCGCTCATGTTCGCTGCGCTCACGGGCCGTTCGGGCCACGGCCTCGCTCTACCGAACCGTTCGCGCGCGAGAGTTTGCGGCCTATTCGCTCGGCCTCTGGGCGGCGGTATGGTGACGCCCGTGTCGATTGAACCAGCGCATGTTCGGTGGTCGGGGCCCGATCCCCGGCTCGACCGCCCCACTTTGATAGCCGCCTTCGAGGGCTGGAACGACGCCGGCGACGCGGCCACCACCGCAGCGTGCCATCTGGCGGGTCGCTGGGGATGCGAGCCGTTGGCGGAGATCGACCCCGAGCCGTTCTTCGACTTCACCGCGGCCCGTCCCATGGTGCGCCTCGACGACAGCAAGGCCCGGGAGATCACCTGGCCGGTGAACGAGGTGCGGGTGGCGCGGCTGGCCGATCCCGGCATCGACGCGGTGGTGCTGATCGGCACCGAGCCACAGCTGCGGTGGCGAACCTTCAGCGAGCAGCTGATCGCCCTCGCCGGGGTGCTGGGCGTGGCCCGGGTGGTGACCCTGGGGGCGCTGCTGGCCGAGGTGCCCCACAGCCGCGACGTGGAGGTTTACGGCTCCGCCGAAGACGAGGAGATGCGAGCCGAGCTCGACCTGACGCCTTCCAGCTACGAGGGCCCCACCGGCATTGTCGGGGTGCTGTCGTCGGCTTTTCTGGAGGCCGGCTATCCCACCGCGTCGTTCTGGTCGGCGGTGCCGTCCTACATGCCGGCGGCGCCGTCCCCCAAGGCCGCTCTGGCGCTGGTTAACCGGGTGTGCTCGGTGATGAAGGCCCCCGTTCCGACCTTCGACCTCGAGCAGCGGGCTCAGACATACGAGCGGGAGGTCACCAGAATCGTGGCCGAGGACGAGGAGACCGCAGAGTATGTGGGCCGGCTCGAGCGGGCCTGGGACGCCAACCGGGAGCAGGCCGGCCCGAAGGCGCCCCTCAGCGACGACCCCGACAAGCTGGTGGCCGAGGTCGAGCAGTTCCTGCGCGACAGCGGCTAGCGGCCGCTCTCGCCCCTCCATGGCGGGGCGCGGGGATGGTCGAAGAGCACGTCCACCGGCTCGCCGCGGATGGCTCTGAAGGCGTGCGCGGCCCAAAGCTCGGGGCGAGCGGTGCGCTCGGGCAATTCCGTTTCGGCGAAAAACCCCACGTCGATGCATTCCAGCGGGTGGGCCTGCAGCTTGCCGCCGAGGCTGCGGCAGAGAAACACGATCGACACCAGCGGCACCCGGGTGAAGCCGCGGCGCATCCCGTCGAGGATGGCGATCGGTCGCAGAACCTCGCAGCGGATCCCGGTCTCCTCGAGGACCTCCTTGACCGCCACCTCCGAAGGCGAGTAGCCCACGTCGGACCATCCGGTGGGATACAGCCACCAGCCTGAGTCCGCCCGCTGAACCAGCAGTATCCGCCCCTGATCGTCGCCGACGATGGCACCCACGGTGATCTTGGGCGTGACGTATCCGGCCACTCCCGAGCCCACTCGGTCGAGCCATTCCTCGACTTGATGCTCGGTGTCGATGCCGACCGCGCTGTGGGCCCGGATGTCGGCCGCGACCGCGAGCACCTCCTCGAACCGCTCCTGCTCGTAACGGCTCTCGGTGAAGCCCAGACCGGTCTGGGCAATCCCGGCCAGGCTCTCGGACCAGCGCAGGACGTCGGCCTCGCTCGCCGGACGGCGGGCTGCGCCGGCCGCATTGACCGGGGCTCGGGTAGGCCTCGCGTCTTTGCCCACTCCGGCACCCTAACCCCGGCCTCGCGCCGGTACCGGATCGGCGCGGTTGACGGAAGCAACCACCGAGCAGCACTCTCATTGCCGGCAACCACCGAGCAGCACCCTCGCGACCGGCAACCACCGAGCAGCACCCTCGCGACCGGCAACCACCCGAGCAGCACCCTCGCGACCGGCAACCACCCGAGCAGCACTCTCGTGACCGCAAGTCGGGTCAGTAGGGCCAGCCGCCTCGGTGACCGAGCAGGCGGGTGAGGGGGCCGAGTCGGGCCACTATCAGGCACTTGATGGCGAGGTTGCGCACGAACCACGGCAGCTGGGCAGCCTGACGGGCGGCGTCGGCCACACGATCCCGTGGCGCCAGGTGGACCCGGCGGTACGTGGCCAGCGACCCGATTCGGTCCACGTAGCGCCACCGGCTGCTGACGGCCGTAGTCGACAGCAGGGCCAGGGTCACCCCCACGGAGCTGAAAGCGTCGTGCACCAGCATCGTGCCCCCGTCGCCCACCCGGTCGCCCCACTGCACGATGTCGCTGCGGGCGGGGCCGAAACGGTGGGCGCCGTCCACGAACAGCAGGTCGACCGGGCCGTCCACATCGTTCGAGGCGTGGGCCGACAGCTTGCGCACGTGGATGACCCGGGATGCGACTCCGGCTGCCGCGAGGTTGTTGGCGAACGCCGCATGGTCGGCGTCGCCCACTGCGGCGTCAGGGGCGATCTCGCCGGGGCCGCGGTCGCCGCCGCCGTGCGGGTCGATGGCCACCACCTCGGCGTCGGTGGGCGCAGCCGCCGCCAGCACGATGGTGGAGCGACCCCTGAAGCTTCCGATCTCCACGACGGTGGCGCCGGGGCCCGGAGCCCGGGCCGCGTCGAAGAGCCGCTGTCCCTGCTCCGGCGTGAGCCAGCCTTCGACGCCGCCGGCGCGATCCCAGACCGCGTCGAAGGTGGTGGGCGGCCCGGTCACCGCTCGCGCTTCAGAGACCGCGCGGCTAGGCGATGCCGCGTCGCAGTGCAGCGTCGTGGTTCCCGCTCTTGTTCGCTGCGCTCACGGGCCGCTCGGGCCACGGCCTCGCTCCGCGCATTGCGAGAATTCAGCATGCACTGCGACCTACCCGCTCGGCCTCTCAGCGGGTCCGCTCGAGGATCTCGGCGGTTGGTCCCACCAGGCCGGTCACGAAGGGGCCGAACTCGGCGTAGGCGGCCGAGGCCCGGTCGTAGCGCATCGTGTACACGGTCTCCTTGAGGGCCCGGAGGTCCTCGCCGAAGAGGGTCACGCCCCACTCCCAGTCGTCGAGCCCGGTGGACGCGGTGACGAGTTGCACGATGCGCCCCGCGAACTTGCGTCCCGAGGCGCCGTGCTCGTACATGAGCTCCTTGCGCTCGTCGTAGGGCAGCTCGTACCAGTTCTGGCCGACGTGGCGCCGCTTGGTCATCGGGTAGAAGCACCAGGCCGGCTTGTTCGGCGGGGGCAGCTTGGGGCGCAGGCGCATCTCGGCCATCTCCGCAGGCAGGCCCAGGGCGTACTCGGACAGCTCGGTGATCGACACGTAGCTGTCCACGGCCTCGAGCCCGGCGCGGGCCAGCCCGGTCTGCAGGTCGCGCAACACCCAGGCGTCGGCGTGCAGTCCCATGAAGCCCAGTCGCGCCTTGTGGCCCAGCACCGCCACCGTCACCACCTGCGCCCCCGCCTCGGTTGCCTGCTTCACCGCGCTGAGCACCGCAGCGTCGTCGGTGCCGGACGTGCGGGCGCAGAACAGGTGCACGACGACCAGTCCGTCGCCCACTCCCACCGGTTCGTTCATCACCGCAGTCTAGGAAGCCCGATTACCGCTAGCCCTGCGGGCCTAACCGACTTGTCAGTCCCACCCCTCGGGACGCGTCAGCCGCCCTCGGGTACCGTGCCGATCAGAGGGAGTTGCCTGTTCGCCGCCTCACCCGAGCCGCCGCCCTCGATTTCTCGAAACTGCTCTCGCCTCCGCTCCGGCGTCGCAGCCCGAGGGTTGTCCACGAGAATCCGTCCCGCAGGACCTAGATGCTCGTAAGGAATCTTCATCAAGCGTTTCTCAGCTCTATCGGCGAGTTCTGCTTCAGAAGGCTGGCCCGAATACTGGCTGTTGGATGCAGGCATTATGTCCTCCTAGTCGAAGACCTGATTTGTGGCACATACGATGAGATATACCTCTACGCTTCAAATCTCGATGTATTGTGAATGTTGCGATCTCTAATTTTCGAATCATCTTCTTTAGTGGCGACCGAATCTCGTACGAGTTGTTCAAACATTCTGGAGATTGCCGTATTCGTAGAAGATTCACGTTCCTCCACTCCAGCTTGGCTCCATCCTGAGGCTTTCGGAGAAGCACTCCGTCGGTCAAAGGTGACTAATTCATCACCTTCTCGTCGCTCGCCTGCCACAAAGGCGTGCTCATACCATCGTGGCGCGATCCCCAAGAACTGCCGAAACGGAATCTTCTCTTCTCCCGAACCTCCAGATGTTTCGACACGTGGGCATACATCGATGAGTTCTCGGAATATGCTACTTACAAGGCTCTTTGGATATGGTGCTACATAGTGAACCTCAGCTATCCCGGAACCAATAATAATCTTTGCACACTCGTGACAAGGGAAGGTTGTGGTATACAAGACTGCATCCTGCGTCATGACGCCTGAACGCGCGGCATTGATGATCGATGCTTGCTCCGCATGGAGACATCTGGCGAATTCAATCAAGTCCGTCACACGGGCGTCCTTCAGGACCGAGGATCCTGACCCATCAGACTCGAATGCAAGATCTGCTAGTTCTTGACCCGTCTTGTCCTTGAGTTTCTCCGAGAGCCAACCGGATCGTGACAGTCGCTCGAAGAAGTCCTGCACAACCCACTTGATATGAAATTTATTGGGATCGCGACCGATCTTGAAGTCACGATAATCTGGCGAGTCAGAAGTCCAGTACTGGCCGCCACCAGGCTTGGGAACTTCATTCGTCCCAGCAACTACGGGTGTTCCGCTAATCGGTATCAGCGCCGCACCGACTTGTCGTCCTGTAGCCGCTGAACGAAGAGCGGCTACTTCAGCAAATCTCATACCTTCTTCATGATGTGTCGGCGTCAGGAACGGCGCGCCAAACACAGAATCAAGGAAGCGATCAATAGACAAACTCACGTCGATTCCTCTAGTACCCGGAACAAAAATGTCAGCCAACGCAAAGGTATCGCGTACATTTTGCCCATAATCCCGATTCTGTGGGTCGGACTGATCTCTCAGAATCAGTCGCTCTGCCTCTGCTGATGCGTCAGACAGTAACAATGTCTCTGCTAGCACATTACGACGCTCATCAACGTTGCACGCGACCCCAACGAGGAAGAATGCGTTTCCATAGACTTGGCGTAGTAGCTTCACTTCATCTGGATGCTTAAGGCTTCTAAGCATGTAAGCGGTTGGGTTATCGTCTGACTCGGAGTCCTTTTGCCTGATGATCTCTCGGATCGCTAATCCAGCCACAGCGGAACCGTTACGAGTATCAGATCTGAGTTGATCGCCGGCATTCATCCGCTCTTCGTAGTACTCAGGAGATCTGCGATCCGGTAAGCCACCCCACGGTCGATACTCAAGTCGATCCATCAACATAGCCAGATGAATCTTGGAGGTTGCGTAGTCGAATCGTTGCAGTGACTCCTCAAAGTGGCGAAAAATGAGATCCCACGGTGTTCCAATCGCCCCAACGAAACCGAATACCAGCGGGTGCCTCTGGGGCTGTTGCGCGATCAACCGGTTGAGGGCGTCACGCGGGGCATCGCTCGCCTGGCTCTTCTCAGGTTGGCGTTCTTGATTCATTTCATCCCTTTCAGATGAATTTAGTTTGCCTAGCGTAGTGTAGCCACTGTACTCCTGTCGAAGATCCCGATCGTGGATAGCCCGGACTGCGGTCGGCACCCTAGTCACAAAGAACTGTGGACTGCTTGCGCTCAAACTCGACCGATCCGTCACCGATGCATCGAACAGTTGTTCGGACACTATGTGGGGGGTGCGACATAGGCCACTGCAGTCTCGCGCTGCACACACGGATCGTCCTCAATCTCCCCTAACCTCGCGCGGCGCGCACAGGTCGGCGCATCCTGCTGGAAGCGTTGTGGCGACTCCTTGATTCCGTCCTCAACTCCTGGCCTCAAGAACCCGAATGGGGTTAACTGACCAATTCAGCCGTCGATGTACACGGTCATGGCGCCGTTGCGGGCGAAGCCGGCCAACTGCATCCCGGCCGCCTCGGCGGTGGCCGCGGCCAGCGCGGTGGGGGCGCTCACCGCCACCAGCGCCCGGAAACCGCCGGCCCAGGCCTTGTGGACCAGCTCGAAGCTGGCCCGGCCGCTCACCACCAGGCCGAGCCCGGTGGCGGGCAGCTCACCGTCGAGGAAGAGCCGTCCGATGATCTTGTCCACCGCGTTGTGGCGGCCCACGTCCTCGCGCACCGTCGCCACCGAGCCGTCGGATGCCACAACACCGGCGGCGTGGACCGCCCCGGTGATCTCGAACAGCTCCTGTCCGGGCCGCAGCCTCTCGGGCGCGGCGGCGAGTGTGCCCCACGGCACCGCGTCGCCGGTGACCGGGGCGACCTTGGAGACGAGCTCGTCGATCTCGCTCGTGCCGCAGAAGCCACACGACGAGGTTGTGGTGGTCAGCCGGGGCCGGGGAGGCGGAGCCTTGCCGCCGGTGGACACCGACACCACGTTGAAGTCCGTGGCCGCGGCGGAGCCCTTTGCGCAGTATTTGACCTGGGTCACCCGGTGGCCGTCGAGGAGTCCCTCGGCGTAGCAGAAGCCGACGGCCAGCTCGAAGTCGTTGCCCGGCGTGCGCATGGTGGTGGCCACCCGCACGTCGTCCAGTTCGATGGCCATCGGCTCCTCGGAGGCGAGGCGGTCCGCCCGCCGGTCGCCCGCCGCTTCGTCGCCGGTCCAGGGCCGCACCAGCCGCTGCTGGCTCCTCGACTTGGTGGCCATGGCTCCAGGCTACGTCGCCCGCGTCGACCGGCCTTGGCGCAACGCACACCGACCCGGGCTGCGGCCGGCGAACTTCAAGCAGTTGGCCACATCCAGGGTGGTCAACTTCTTTAAGATCGATTCCTCGACATCTCGGCTCGCACGTGATGGATCAGGTCGGCCTCGCCTACCGCGGCCATCCACAGTTCCGACACCAGCGTCGAGCCGGCCAGGCTCAGGCGGCGCCGGACAGCGGTGACGGACTTGGCCGACGGGGTGAGGCCGACCCGGGCCGACTCCAACTCGACCACCAGGCCGTCGGAGGTCGAAGTCACGGAGCCGACGTCCACCTCCACGATCCCCGACGGCTGGGCCACGGCCAGCTCGACCACGTCGTCGGGCAGCGCCCTCAGGTACCCGGCCTCGGCGTGCAGCGGCGCGCCCGTCGAGAGATCCCGGCTGCGCTGCACCATGGACAGGAACGGCTTGCCCACATGGCCGAAGACCAGCTCCTCGGTGTAGGCGAAGTCGTCGATGGTGGGGTATCTGCCCTCGCCGGAGCCGCGCCAGGTCCCGAGCAGGAGCGCGAGCGGCAGGCACAGCGGGTGCAGCTCGACCATGCCTGGACGCTACCCCAGCGGACTCTCGCCGGCGCGAGCCGCGGCCGATCCCCGGGCGCGCAACAGCCCGGCGCCAAGATGGTCAGCCGGGCTGTTGTTGGGGGGAACTAGGGAGCCCTGGGACTAGAAGTCCATGTCGGGCATTCCGCCGCCTGCGTCGTCCGGAGCCTCGGCGATGACGGCCTCGGTGGTGAGGAACAGACCGGCGATCGATCCGGCGTTCTGCAGGGCCGAGCGGGTGACCTTGGCCGCGTCGATGATCCCGGCCGCGATCAGGTCCTCGTACTCGCCGGTGGCGGCGTTGAGACCGTGGGGGCCGCTCAGGTTGCGGACCCGCTCGACGACCACGCCGCCCTCGAGGCCGGCGTTGACCGCGATCTGGCTCAGCGGCGCTACCAGCGCCTTGGCCACGATGCGGGCACCGGTCTTCTCGTCGGCGTTGGTGAGGCCCTCCGCGGCGGCATTCACCGCGTCTACGGCCCGCAGCAGGGTCACGCCGCCGCCGGCCACGACGCCCTCTTCGATGGCGGCCTTGGTGGTGCTCACTGCGTCCTCGATGCGGTGCTTCTTCTCCTTGAGCTCAACCTCGGTGGCGGCACCCACCTTCAGCACGGCCACGCCGCCGGACAGCTTGGCCAGGCGCTCCTGGAGCTTCTCGCGGTCGTAGTCGGAGTCGGTGTTCTCGATCTCGGCCTTGATCTGGTTGACGCGGCCGGCCACGTCGGCGGAGTCGCCGGCGCCCTCGACGACGGTGGTCTCGTCCTTGGCGACGATCACCTTGCGGGCCTGGCCCAGCATGTCGACGCCGACGCTGTCGAGTTTGAGCCCGACCTCCTCGCTGATGACCTGGCCGCCGGTGAGGATGGCCATGTCCTGCAGCATCGCCTTGCGGCGGTCGCCGAAGCCGGGGGCCTTCACGGCGACGGAGGTGAACGTGCCGCGGATCTTGTTGACCACCAGGGTGGCCAGGGCCTCGCCCTCCACGTCCTCGGCGATGATCAGCAGCGGCTTGCCTCCCTGCATGACCTTCTCGAGCACGGGCACGAGGTCGCGCACGTTGGAGATCTTCGAGCTGACCAGCAGGAGGTACGGGTTGTCGAGGACCGCCTCCATGCGCTCGGGATCGGTGACGAAGTACGGGGAGATGTAGCCCTTGTCGAAGCGCATTCCCTCGACGGTCTCCATCTCCAGGCCGAAGGTCTGGCCCTCCTCCACGGTGATCACGCCGTCCTTGCCGACCTTGTCGATCGCCTCGGAGATGGTGGCGCCGATCTCGGGGTCGGCGGCGGAGATGGCGGCCACGTTGGCGATCTGCGCCTTGTCGGAGGAAACGTCTTGGCTGTTGGCACGGATCGACTCCACGGCCGCGTCGACGGCGGCCTCGATGCCCCGCTTGAGCGACATCGGGTTGGCGCCGGCGGCCACGTTGCGCAGGCCCTCGCGCACCATCGCCCACGCCAGCACCGTGGCGGTGGTGGTGCCGTCTCCGGCGACGTCGTCGGTCTTCTTGGCGACCTCCTTGACCAACTCTGCGCCGATCTTCTCGAAGGGATCCTCCAGCTCGATCTCCTTGGCGATCGACACGCCGTCGTTGGTGATGGTGGGGGCACCCCACTTCTTGTCGAGCACCACGTTGCGGCCCTTGGGGCCCAGCGTGACCCGCACCGCATCGGCGAGCTGGTTCATGCCCCGCTCGAGAGCCCGGCGAGCCTTCTCGTCGAACTGGATCGTCTTGGCCATCTAAACCTCCGGAACGGCCCTGGCACGGGCCGAGAGTCTCTTGGTTGCCTGGGTTGGCACTCGCGTGCCGTGAGTGCCAATTCAACCGGGGAAGGCCCGCGATCACAACCCGCCGAAGCGCGAATGTGGCGGCCGGAGTGGGGCCGGATCGAATTGATGCGTTGCTAGGCGGGGCTGGCGGCACGCCAGCCGCGAGCGGCAACGATCAGACCGCCGACGACCACCAGGAAAGCGCTGGCGCCGGGGGAGAGCGCCGGGACAGCCAAACGGACGAAGGTGGCGACCCAAGCAACGCCGATCGCCGCGATGGCGCATCCCGGCCCGAACACCACAAGGCCGAGGTAGCGCTGGGCGGCTTGGCCGCGCACCAGTCTATCCCGGCTGCAAGCTGCGGATCGCGGCCGTGACCGAGGGGGCCACCGCGCGTGCCGAGGCGTCGGTCGAGGATGCGACCGTGATGTCGGGAACGTTCACCTTCCGATGAGTCTCAGAATCGAGGCGGCGTTCACTGCCGGCTACTTGACGGAGTGCCCGGTCACGCCGGTCGCGGTCCGGGCCGCTCTCCGGTCCGCGAGAGCGCTCAGCGATGCGGCGGCCGGGAGAGGGGCTGCGTCAGCCGAGCCCGCCCGCGACCGCGGGCACGATGCTCACGGTGGCGCCGTCGTCGACGGTCGTGCCGAGCCCGTCGAGGAAGCGCACGTCGTCGTCGCTGACGAATACGTTGACGAACCGGCGGAGCTCGCCCGACTCGTCGAGGATCCGGTCCCGGAAGCCGGGATGCGAGGACTCCAGCGCGTCGAGCACGTCCGCGAGGGTGGCGCCGTCGACGGTCACCTCAGACGCACCGGCGGTGAGGACTCTCAGCGTGGTGGGCACTCTGACGGTGACAGCCATGTCGTTCCTAGCGGGCCTCGCGGATGGGCAGGCGGACCGGGACATGGTATAGGCCCGGCGATAGGATCGACCCGTGGGATCACCCATGGAAAAGGAGACGGGTGGAGTCGTGGCGAGGCTAGGCCGCCTGCCCTGGCCGGCCCAGGTCATTCTGGGAGCGCTGACAGTGGCGGGAGCGGTCACCATGGTGCAGTGGATCGTGACCATCTTCGCCTGGCTGATCACCCTGCTGCTGATCCTGGTGGTGTTGGTGGGCCTGGCCTCCTTGGTCCTGACCGGGAGGCACCGCCGCTAGGCACCGCCGGTGAGGGCCTCCTCGACTGCCTCACGCACGCATCCGCAGGTGTCGGAACGGGCCCGATCCGATCCGAAGCGGAGTGTCAGATCAACAATCTCCAGGCCCTCGGGCGGGGTCGCCCGCGGGTCCGCGCTGCCCACCACAGCCAACGCCGGGACGCCTGCCCCGGCGGCCAGCCGCGCCGCTCCCCCGACCACTTTGCCTTCCAGCGACGTGGCATCGAAGCGGCCCTCGCCGGTTACCACGAGGTCGCAGCGCCCGATCCTGTCGTACAGGTCAATCTCCTCGGCGACGACGTCGAAACCGTTGACGAGGATGGCGCCCCGTGCGGCGAGACCGCCGGCGAGGCCGCCGGCCGCGCCGGCGCCCGGCATCGCGGTGACGTCGGCTGCGAAGTCGCTCTCATAGATCTGCGCAAGCGCCCTGAGGCGCCTAGTCAACAGCTCGACTTGAACGGGCGAGGCCCCCTTCTGCGGGCCGTAGACGGCGGCCGCATCCACGAAGGCGGTGCGGACGTCGCAGGCGACGATCATCTCGACTCCCGACATGCGTGCCTGCGACGGCAGGGCCCGCACCGCTCCGAGGCCGCCGTCGGTGGTGGCCGAGCCGCCCACCGCCACCAGCACCCGGCGGGCGCCGGCCGCGACCGCCTCGGCGATCAGCTCTCCGGTGCCGGCGGTGGTGGCGTTGACGGGATCGTTGCGGGATGCGCCGCCCGCCAGGGCCAGGCCCGAGGCGAGCGCCATCTCGACGACGGCGCCGCCCCGGCTGAGCCGCCACGGCGCGGTCACCGGCTCGCCCAGCGGCCCGGTCACGACCGATGTCCGGTTGGGTCCGCCCAGCGCGTCGAGCGTCCCCTCTCCCCCGTCGGCCATCGGCGCGGTGTCGCAGGACGCCGAGGCGGCCGCAGCAGCCTCGGCTACCGCGGCGGCAACCTCGACAGCCGAGGCGGTCCCTCGGAACTTGTCGGGCGCGGCCAGCACGTGCACGCCTGACATTCTCGCGTCATACCGCGGCCGGCGGAGTTCCCGCCACCGGCCGCTGGACCCGACCCTCACTCGAGCGGCGGCCGGCGCCTCTGGCAGATCCTTGGTTGGGGCGAGGTCGTGCGATCGCGCTCAGCCGGCGACCGGATCGGGATCGAGGATCACGTTGTCGGTGCCGACGACCACGAAGATGTTGAAGCTCTCGAGGTCCAGGGGCGTCTCCGGGTTCCTGATGAGCGTCATGATGGTGCTCGGCGCGGGCGTGAGAACGTCCGCGGGAGCCCCCAGAGCGGAGGCGACGGCCTTGGCATCGTCCCCGTAGCCCGGCCTGTAGTAGATGACCGACTCGCTGACCCGGTCCTGCTCGGTGTTCTTGGCCGCGGTGACGTACCCGCCGGCGTTGAGCACGCCCGTCGTCCGGCTGGCTCGGCCCCTCTCGCCGGTGCCGTTGGCCACGGCCACCTTGACCTGTCCCGGCAGGTGGGTGACAATCGGGGGAACGGTCGTGGTCGTGGTCGTTGTCGTCGAGGTTGACTGCTCCTCGGTCGAGGGCCCGTCGCCGTTGGCGCCCTCGACGCCGGGATCGGAGGCCTCTTGCTCGGGGTCGTCGCCGTTGCTCGAGGCGCTGGTGTCGTCGGCTCCGTCGAAGCCGCGAGCCAGTAGCAACGCTCCCAGCGCAACCGCGACGATCACCAGCACGATCGCCCGTCCCGCCGAGCCTCCTCCAGAAGAGTGAGCATGGGAGGCTGTCATAGCCCGCACCCTAGCGGCTGTCGCCCGGCGCGTCTCGCGCTCTGCCGGCCCCTCCTGAACTCAGGCATCCGACTCGCCCGACCCGTTGGCGCTCCCGCCTGCCGATCCCGACGGGTAGCGCGCCGCGAGGCGCCCGGCCTTGGTGCCGCTGCGGACTGCGCCCTCCATCGTGGCCGGCCAGCCCGTGTCGGACCAGGCCCCCGCCAGGTACACGCCCGGCAGGCCGCACTCGGTCCCGGAGCGCAGGCTGTGCGTGCCCGGCAGCCCGAAGAAGGTGGCCGAGTGTTCGCGGGTGACGATCGACTCGGTGACTGTGGCGCCGGCCGCGGCGGGCAGCAAGCGGGCCAGCTCGGCGGTGAAGTGCGACACGAGGCCGGCGGCCGGCCGGCCGATGTAGGTCTCAGCGGCCGACAGGGACACAGCCAGGCACTGGCGGCCGTCGTCGAGCCCGGCGCCCTCGGTGCGGTCGAACACGAACTGCGCGTCAGTCCCGACGCCGGCGAAGAAGGCCAGGTCCGTCACCGGCCGGTCGTACACCAGATGGACGTTGACGATCGGGGAGGTGCCCAGCTCGACCAGGCGGTCCTGGGAGGCGACGGTGCCCGGCGGCAGCAGCGCCCCGACCGCGTCGTGGGGCACCGCTACCACCACAGAGTCGGCCGGCAAGACCTGCCCGTTCGCCTGGACCTCCAAGCCCCCGGCCGCGCCGGCCCGAACGGCGGTCACCGGGACGCGGGTCATGACCTCGCCGCCCGCGGCCTGCAGTGCCCGCCGGGCGGCATCGGAGTGAAGGGCCGACAGCGGCACCCTCGCCCAGCCGATGTCGGCCGCGGCAGCCTCGGTGAGGAGCCCGGTCACGAACACCCTGGCGGCCAGCTTGAGGGAGGCGTCGGCCGCGCTTGCATTAACAGTCGGCAGCACGATCAGGTTCCAGAACGTCTCGGTGGCGACCCGGTCCTGCCCGTGCGCCGACAGCCAGTCACCGAAACCCACGTTGTCCAAGGCGGGATCGTCGGGGTCCAGCCGACGCATCGCCAGCCCGGCCCGCAGCACGGCCAGCCTCTGGCGGAAGCTCAGATGGGGGTAGGCAAGCAAGGCGGGAGCGAGGTGCAGGGGGGCCGGGCCAACGGTGCGTTTGATGGACCCGACCGGTCCGCCGGGTGCTAGCACGGGGACGTCCAGCCGGCTCTGCATGACTACGCCGCCCGCCGATCCGATGCGCTCCAGGAAGGCCCGGTAGGCGGTGCAGCACCGCATGAAGACGTGCTGGCCGTTGTCGAACCAGATGCCGTGACGCTCGAACGACCAGGTGGCGCCGCCGAGGCGGGGGCGGCGCTCGAGCAGCGTGACCGCAGCGCCGCGGTCAGCTGCCTCCAAGCCGGCCGACAGCCCGGCCAGGCCGCCTCCGACGACGACCACCAGCGGCCTCCCGCCGGAGGTCGCGGGGTTCACGCCGCGGGTCCGGCCACGGCACCGGGGGAACGAACCGCCCCGACCGCCACCCCCGCGGCTACAGAGCTCACGGCCCCGACCGCCACCCCCGCGGCTACAGAGCTCACGGCCCAGACCGCACGCAGAGGTCCAATGAGCTCAGGGCCCCAGCCCGCTGAGGCTGCGAGCCGCCACGAGGCCCTTTTCCCAGGCGGGCAGGCTGATACGCCCCTCCAGCGGAGCATCGGGGTGCGCCAGGATGCGGCCCAGGAGCCGCCGGTAGATGCCGGCCATGGCCGCGGTGCACGCCCGGCTGCGGTGATCGAGATGCTCCAGCAGCACCAGGCCGTGCTCGAACCACATCACGGCCTGCCCCGCCACGAACTGCACCAGCGCGGCAACGCTCTCCGGCGGCGCCCACTGGCCCGGGGCGACGCCGAAGCGTTCCCGCTCCTGCTCGGGCAGGTATATGCGCCCCATCCTGTGGTCCTCGGCGATGTCGCGCAGCATGTTGGTGAGTTGCAGGGCCACGCCCAAGTCGTCGGCCATGTCCTCGACAGGCCGGGCTTCGGTGGTGCCGTGCCCGCCGCCGCGCCTGGGGGCGGGCCTGGTGCCGAAGACGCCCAGGGAGAGCCGCCCCACCGAGCCGGCCACCAGGCGGCAGTAGCGCACGGTGTCGTCCATGGTTGCGTAGGTCTCGCCCCGCACGTCCATCTCGCAGCCCTCGACGATCTCGTGCAGGGCAGCCACCGGAACCGGGTAGCGGGACGCGGCGTGAGCGACCGCTACCAGCACCGGATCGGCGGGATCGGCGACCTTGCCGGCCTCGAGGGCCTCGATGGCGGTGCGGAGGTCGCTCAGCGCGGTGAGCTTGCGGTCCGGGGGCCAGTCGCCGTCGCCGATGTCGTCGACGCGGCGGGCCATGGCGTAGAGCGCAGCCATCGCCCTGCGCTTGGGCGGCGGCAGCAGGCGGATGCCGTAGGCGAAGTTGCGGGCCTCCGACCAGGTGATCTCCTCGCAGCGGCGGTAGGCCGCCCCGGCGTCGATCACGTCCGGCCCGTCCCGCGCCGCATCGGGCTTGTGAGGTACACGCCGGCCATACGGCCCAGCAGCCTCGCCTTGCTGGCTTTGCGGGTGCCGCCCAGCACCTCGAAGCCCGCGGCCTCGAGCGCGTCGAGGCCGGCCAGCCCCCCGGCCACGAACCCGGCGACCGCCAGTCGAGCCGATCCCGTCAACGACGCCACCAGCCCACGGCCGCTCTCGAGCATGGCGCGGGCCCGGCCGGCCTCGTAGGCGACCAGGCCCCTGAGGCCCGCGGCGGCCACTGGGGCGTGCAGGTCGTCCGCGGTGACGCCAAAGCGCTCCATGTCGTCGGCTGGGAGGTAGACGCGCCCTGAGGCGGCGTCCTCGGCCACATCCTGGAGATGCTCCAGCACCTGCAGCCCGCTGCACACTTCGTCGGAGGCGACCAGGCGCTCGGGGGTGGCCGCCTCGAAGACCGCAAGCACGAGGTGCCCGACCGGGTTGGCAGACAGCGTGCAGTACTCGAGCAGCTCGTCGAAGTCCTCGTAGCGGGCCTTGTGCTGGTCGACCCGGTTTGCGGCCAGCAGCTGATCGAACGGCTCGCGGTCCAGGCCGAAGCGGGCCACCGTCGGCGCCAGTTGGAGGAAGGCCTTGTGGCGGGCGGTGTCGGCGAACAGGTCGTCGAGCTGGGCCTCGACCCAGTCCAGGGCCGCCGCTCGGTCGCCGGGGTACTCGTCGCCGAGGTTGTCGACAAGCCGGGCGTAGCCGTAGATGGCTTGCAGGTGGCCCCGCGCGGCTCGAGGCAGCAGCCGAAGCGCCACCGGGAAGTTCTCACCGGCGGCCCGGGCCATCACCGCTTCGAGGCCGACATGGCGCTCGACGGCCGCCGCGGGGTCCGCCGCATCTGAGGACGCCGCCCGCGCGCCCCGCGACGGGGGCGAGCCCTGTGACATTCCGTTCACTGACGGCTGGATGGCCACAGTTTCCCCGCTTGAAGGGGCGTCGTCAGTCGGCATGACAGACATGCCCTCACCGAGTTGAAGCTATCACCCTTGTGCTGCGGACTAGTGGCCCGCGCCGGATCCAACCAGCCCCGGCCGGACCCTGCATCCAGGCGATTGAGAATGTTGAGGAATGAAAATCTCTTAAAGGGGTTGCAATTTACGCAACGGGCTGTATTGAATGATTTGTCATGGTATCTCGATATCTAGGATTGACTGTCCGACGCGCTTTGTTCGCTTCAAGAGAAGGAGCCGGCGAGCCGAGGCGGCGCTGGCGGGGGATCGCTGCCGGCGCCGTGTTGGCGTTGGCTGTGCTCGCAACCGGCTGCGGGCCCGCCGGCAACCGCGGAGCCGAGACACCTGCTGCGGTCCCCTCACCCACCGTAGTGGTCGATCCGTCCCATCCCGAGACGTCCGGAGTCTCGCAGGACGCCGCGGACAGTAGCCCGAGCCTCATTCTTGCTCCCGGATCGACGCCGGCCGCCATCCCAGTACTGGAGCCGGTCATCCCACCCCCCGGTGTGGCCGAGCAAGTCCTGGCCGCGGCGGAGGAAGCAGCCCCGCAGTCGAAGCTGTCGCTGCAGGACTGCACCGACTGGATCGCGGACCCCGCGATCTCCCTGGAGCCCGCTCAGAAGCAGGAGTGCACCGCCATGCTGGCCGCCGCAGTCGGCACTTGCCGGGAGCTTGACTGCTTCGCCGCCGCAGTCGACACCACCCCCACAACCACGGCTCTGCCAGCCCGGGGTTCTGCGCCTGCTTCAACAACTACGTCCGAAGCCGGCCCGACTACCACTGCAGCACGGGCCACCTCGACCCCCACAGCCACACAAGCAACCCCCACCACCACAGCACCGGCCACCACCGCGCCACCGGCCACCACCACAGCACCGGCCACCACCACAGCACCGGCCACCACCACAGCACCGGCCACCACCACAGCACCGGCCACCACCACAGCACCGGCCACCACCGCGCCACCGGCCACCACCGCGCCACCGGCCACCACCGCGCCACCGGCCACCACCGCGCCACCGGCCACCACCACAGCACCGGCCACCACAGCACCGGCCACCACCGCGCCACCGGCCACCACCACAGCACCGGAGGCGGCGCCGACCCCGGAGGGTGGGCATCCGCCACTGCCACAGGCGGGGATGATCCCCCGAAACGAGTCCTATTGGGACTACCCGACCTGCACCGGCTCGCTGCCGTGGCCGTCGACCTGCTACCCGCCCTCGGAGTGGGAGGTCCCCCAGGACCTGACGGACTGCACGCTGTCTCCACTCCCTGACGCCGGCGTGGGCGGCATCTGCGCGTCCAGAAGACCCGACCGCCCGCCGCACCAGGAGCTCCCCCGACAAACCCGGGACGTGGTCGACTTCATCACCTGGTGCGGGGCGTCATGGCATCCGCTGCCCTGCGAGTACGTGCTGTTCCAGATGAAGTGGTCCCTGGACTACCTCGGGGCGCACCCGTGGTGTGTGTTGCAGCAGTACTACGACCGCATCGCGGCCCACGACGACATCTGGTACAGCGGCGCGTCGCTGCCCCCAGATCTGCGGAACCGCCACGGCTGGCACCTGTGCCCCTCTGTGATCGACCCCGGACAGGACGACGACCCCCGCCGGCGACTGTCAGACACCGGGATCTCCCTAACCGAGCAGTGCCGCATCGTGCTCCCCGCCGACGTTGAGCTGGAAACCGGCACCAGCCGCATCACCGAAGAACCGCAGCGGTTCGGGTCGGACTGCGACGCGTGGGCCGAATGGGTCGAGAACCGGCCCCGGGCCCGGGACTGGCGCGACTGCGACCGCTCGGCCCGGCTGGCCGAGGAGTGGATCGAGCACCACCACAACACCCCCGAGCACTACTTCATCGTGAAGTGCTGAACCCTACGAAGGAGCCGGCCATGCCCCATCGCATCAGGATCCTCCGACGACCTGCAGCAGCCGCCGGCAGCCTCGCTGTTGCCGTGGCGGTGATCGCCGTCTGCATCGGCGTGGCGGGCCCCGGCCCGCGGACTGCACACGCTCAGGAGGAGTGCGACGCCCATTGCTGGGCGATCCTCGTATACCTCACCGAGCAGGGCCTCACCCCACAAGAGATCGAGGATTTGGGCAACTCCGGAATCCCGCCCGACCCCGACACGCCCGAGGAGTTCTTTCAGCGCCCGGCCGCCACCACAACCCCACAGCCTCCCGCACCGACAACAACCACGGCACCGACAACAACCACGGCACCGACAACAACGGCCCCGACAACAACGGCCCCGACAACAACCACGGCCCCGACAACAACGGCACCGACGCTGTCGCGCCTCGCCACTCCGGCCCCAACCACCACGCTCCCGGCCTACATCGGGGAGTGCGACCCGACCACGACGTGGTCCTGCGACGAAGTGAACGCAGGCATCGGCGATGGCTACCTCCCCCACGACTTCAACCCCCACCTCGAAGCGGACCCCCAACAGCTCCTACAGATCATCGAGGAATTCGGCGACCAGAACCCGCACTTCGACGGCGACGCCGCCCGGCTAGCCCTCCAAGCGGAAAAGGATCCCGACCGGGGCGACGTGTTCAACGCCATCGCGACGGGGCTGGGAATCCCGAACAACCCCGACGATGCCAATGAGGTGACCGGCGTGCTCGGCGACCTCGGGATCGTGTGGGGCCACGACGCGGACCCGACCGACAACTCAGACACCGCCGACACCGACACCGACGGCGATCTCTCGAACGCGGCTCTGGCGGCGCTGCTGGACCGCATCCAGGAGCGCACCGGCGGAAGTGGCCCCACAGGCCCCACAGGCCCCACAGGCCCCACAGTAGGCCGGCCCACAGACGGCGGTCCCACCGGCGGAAGGCCTTCGACGCCTGACCCCGCTGATGCGTGCGCTACCCGTGCGGTGCTGACCCCCAGCGAGACTCTGCTGTTCGCAGCGCAGTTGCGCTGGGAGACGCTGGCGCGCATCGAGGCCCACGGCGAGCCGGGCGTGCCCTGGCCGCCGCACCCTGATGTGCCCGGCGGAGCGGAGTTCCTGGTGGTGTCGAGGTCGCCGGTGTGGCCGGTGGTGGACTCCGGCGCGCGTTGGGAGGCGGTGAACCAAGACGACGGCTGCGTGTGGGTGGCCACCCACGTGGAGACACAGGTGTCGCAGATGCTGCCGTGGCGCTCCGGCCATCGCCGGGCGCTGGAAAATGACGGCAGGTTCGACGCGTACCTGGGGCGCTGGGACAACCTGAGCCCTGGCCAGCAGGCCCAGGCGATCCAGCGCCACCAGAACAGCGACGTGAGTGCGCGGTGCCCGCTGGAGACGGCGACGGTCAGCGACGACTCCTATGACCAGTGCCGCTGGGAGCTCCCGGACTCGGGGATGTGGAGTTGGCAGGCACGAGCTTGCTGGGAGGCCGAAGCGGGCGACATTGTCTACCGGGACTGCGCCACCCTGTCCGAAGGCGTCGAGTGGTTCCTGGGGATCATCGACTACACGTCCGGGATCACGGTGCAGGCAGACCCGGGTGGCATCGCGGCCCTCCGGCCGCGGCATCCGGCGCGGGTCGGTTAGGGGGCGGCGATGGCGACGAACGCGGCCCCCTTGTCGGGTCAAGCCCAGAGATTCGCGGCCGCGGCGCTGGTCGTCGCACTCGTCGCGTTGTCGGTGTGGCTGTTCGGACGTCCCGAGCCGCCCGAACCTTCGGTGCAGGTGGTGGCGACCGCCGAGGACTGGCCGGCGCGGCGCGAGCCCGGCGGGTTCGTGACCGTCGACATACCCGAGACGGCCGCGGCGCTGTTCGTGACCCCTGCCGAGCTCGCCGGGCGCGTGCCTGCGGTGCTGGTGCCGGCCGGGACGGTCCTGTCCGAGGCGTTGCTGGCCGACCCCGGCACCGCCTCCGCAGCCGACCCGTCGGCGACGCTGCTGGCAGTGGGGGTGGACCCGTCGCTGTGGCCCGACCCGGGGCCCGCGGCCGGCGCCGCCGCAGTCCTCGCCGCTGAGCCGGGAGGGTGCGCCGCCGCGGTGCTGCCCATCGTGGCCGCCGGCGACGGCACCGTAGTCGTCGAAGCCGGCCCTGAGCTGGCCGCGCAGCTGGGCCCGGCGGTGTGGTGGATGTGGGAGTCGCCCGCCGCGGGCTGGCCCGGCTGCCCGGCTGACGCCGCGTACACAGTGGTCCACCTTGGGGGGTGATGGGAAAATGTTGATGGTCTCAGCCGACAGCGCACTCGATCCGCAGACCGCGGGTTGGGTCGTCCGCACGATCATCGAAGGTGTCCGATCCTCGGCGGCCGACGCGGTGGTAGGCGAGTCACTGGCCGATCGGACGCTGGCCGCGGCACCAAACAAGGCCTCGGTAGTGGCGGTGGACCCGGCGGCGAGCGAGACCGTCCTGCGAGCCGCCGCGGCCGCAGCTGCGGGGGTGGTATGGGTCACGCGCGGCTCGGGGCGGGGCCTGCGCGACCGTCTGCGCCTGGATGCGGGCCCGGCGGCCAGGGTGCCGGTGGCCCTAGTTGTCATCTGCGAACACGACGTGAACACCGCCGAGCTGCGGGTGCTGGCCGGCGTCCAGATGGTTAGGGCGGTACCGCCCGCGCCGACCAGGCGCTCCGAGCGAAGGTTGCACCGCCTCGGCCGCTCGCTGGGCTCGCTGGCCGCGGCGCCCCAGCGCATGGACGGCGCCGACGGGGCGGCGCGCCGCGAGTCCGCGGCCGCCGCGGCTGCCCATCGGCTGCGCGGGCTGTTGGGGGAGAACGGAGTGGAGGAGTTCCAGATCCGGGGCGGGGAGTCGATGGTGGTCGAGTTCTCGGACGGAACCCGCGAGAGCCGTTCGTCGCCATTCGAGACCGACGACGAACTGGTAGCGGCGTGCCGCTTCCTCGCGGCCTATTCCGGTGGGCGGCCCCAGCGATTCGACGAACTCGACCCGCGCCTGGATACTGGCATCGGCGCCCGCTGGCGGCTGCACGCCGAGGCGTTCGTGTGCTCGCCGCCGACTTTGGTGCTGCGCTCCAACATGGCCGGCCGGCAAACGCTCGCCGAGTTGGGTCTGTGCAGCAGCGAGCTGGCGGCGGTGCTGGTGGAGGCAATCGTCGGCGTGGTGCGGGCGAATGTGGTGGTGGCCGCGGCCATGGGCGGCGGCAAGACCACTCTGTGCCAGGCACTGCTGGCGCAGGTTCCCCCCGACGAGCGCATCGACACCATCGAGGACACCCCCGAATTGCGCCTGCGCGAGCACGGCATCCACCCCAACGCCTACGAACGCCTCACCCGGGATGCCAACAACGACGGCGTCGGGAAGCACTCCATGGCCGACCACGTGCGCGACGCCAAGCGGGCCAACAGCTCGAAGCTGGTGGTGGGCGAGGTTCGGGGCGAGGGCACCATGGCCCTGCTCGACGCCATGTCGTCAGGCCTCGACGGGTGCCTGGTCACGCTGCACTCCCCGCCCGGTGAGGGCGTGCTCGAGAAGCTCACCGCCTACGCCACCTCAGAGGGCGCCGACGAGGGTCTGGCCCGCCGCTCGATCGCCATTGCCGTGCACCTGCTGGTGTGGATGGGCCGGAACCATGCCGGCGAGCGGGTCATAGCGGACGTGACCCAGATCACCGGCATGACCACCGACCGCACGATCAAGACCCGCGGCCTGTGGCGGCTGAGGGCCGGAGAGCGCTGGGCCGTGCCGGTCGCAGACCCCGAGGGGCGCATGGCCGACGTCTACCGCGCCGCGGGCCTCCCCGGCGACCGCGTCGCCTCGGCTGGCGGGGCGGCTCGGGTCCCGACACCTCAGTTCGTCACCAGCGACAGCCCCGGCGATCGCGTCACCGCGGGCAACAACCACACTGGCCAACGCCTCGCCGCCGGCAACAGCAACGGCCACGCTGCCGGCGCCACCAAAGAGCGTGCCCGATGAGAGCCATCGGATGGATCATCACCGCCGGCGGAGCGCTGGCGGTTGCTGTGTTGGTCTGGCCCGCGTCCGGGACTCGCTGGTCGATGCGGATCAAGATGGGCCCGCGTCGCGGGCTTCGCCTCCTCGGTGAGCCGCTGGCCGGGGCCGCAGCCGCGACCCTGGTGATGGCCGCGGGCCACGCCCCGGGCCACGCCGCCGCCGCCTCGATCAGCGCGGTGGTGTGTGCTGCGGCGATCAACGTCCTGCTGGCATCGAGGCGGTGGGTTTCCACGGCCGAGGGCGTTGCCCGCCTCGCGAGCGTGCTCGCCAACCAGGCCTCCGTCGCGGTGACCGTCACCGACGCCGTCGGGCGGGCTGCGCCACTGGTCAGCGGCTCGATCAGGAAGGCCGCCATGGCGATGGTCGCCGAGTGTGAGACCATCGGGGTGGACGTGGCCGCCGAGCGGTTCGCAGCTCGGGTTCCATCGTCAGCGGCCCGCTCCCTGGCCGATCTGGTCGCCATCTCGGCCGAGGGCGGCGGCCGCTGGGTCGAGACCGTCGAGGTGCTCGAACAGGAGGCATCGCAGGCCGCGGCCACGGCTCGGCTGTTCCACGCACGGGTCGCCGCAACCATGCCCACGCTCGCTGTTGTCATCGTGCTCGGTGCCGGGCTGGTTGCCGGCGCAGCCTGGAGCGCGGACGATGTGGGCGCGTGGCTGGCCGGACCCGGCGGCGCCACGCTGCTTCTGGGCGGATCCACCGTGGTCGCTGTACTCAGCGCCCGCATCCTGCTTCCCGCCCGTGCCATCGCCCGATCCGGGGGGCTGCGATGACCCGCCCAGCCACCGGCTCGGGAGGGCCGCGATGATCTGGCTAACCGTGGCCTCAGGCACCGCGGCCGCCCTGCGCCTGGTGCTTACCGCCGCGCCGCGGCCGGCCAACACAGTGGAACTGGCCGCCGTCGGATGGCCTCCGGCGAGGCGGCGCACCATGACCGTGGCTGCGACCGTCGCAGTCTCCGGGCTGATCCTCATCGCCGGGACTGCCCTCGCCAGTGTCCGGGCGGGCGCGCTGGCTGCCATCGTCGCGGCGCTCTGGGCTCCGGTAGCGACCGCGCCGCTGCTGCGGGGCCTCGTCCTAGCCGGCTACCGATCCCAGCGCGACGCAGCGCTGCTGGAGTGGTTGCGCCGAACCCGCCTGTACTGCGCGGCGGGGCGGCCTATCAACCACGCCGCCGTGGCTGCGGCCGAACGGGTGGAGGCACCCGCCTTCGCCCCCGCGGCCACCACCATCAATCTGGCCCTCGCATCCGGGCGCGACCCCCTCACCGCCGCGGCCGCGCACTTCGCCGGTTCCTCGGCCGAGACGCTGGTGGCCACCCTCGCCGCAGCCGACCGGGGCGGCGCGGCGGCGACCGACCTCATCGATCGGCTCATCGCCCAGGCCGTCAAGGCCCTCGAGGATGATCGCCGTGTCCGCATCGAGACGCTCGGACGGGCCGTCACCGGCACCGCCACCCTCGCGGCGGTAACGGCTAGCTCCGTCATCGTCCTTGCGCTGCTGGCCAGCACCCGCATCGCACCTTGAGCTCCGCGCTCCGGCCCTCTTCGAGCGGTCACCCCAACCCCACAAAGGAGACAACCGATGGACTCACCCGTCGCTAAAATCATCATGCTCGCCGCAACCATCGCGATCACCGCCGCCGTCGTGCTCTTCACCTGGAACGTGGTCGGCGAGAACACCCCCGACCCGGCTGCGGACCCCGCTGCTGACAAGAGCCAGATCAAGCACGAGAATTTGTGCAAGGCAGTCGGCGGCACCTGGACCGCCGCAACCAAGAAGTGCTCGTAACCGGCCCGGTCCCGGCCGAGCCGCTGAGCGCCAGGAACTCCACCGGCGATGGACACTGCCATCGGGGCCCTGCGCACTGCCGGTGTGATCTTCGTCGTCGTGGCGGTCGCCTTCGGGACCTACATCCACCAAGTCGCCCGCATCACCGCCTCGGGCGCGGCCATGGCCGCGGCTACGGCCGCCGCCCAATCCCTCGACTCCGCCGGCTGGGACTGCAGCGACGCCGGCGCCCAGTGGGAGGCCGCGGTCGAGGCTGCCGCCCGGGCAGCCGCGGCCCGCACCGCGGCCAACTCGGCCGCGACGGCCACCGATTATTCGCTGCGCACGGATCCCGGATGCACTGTGGTGGCCTCGGTGCGCGTCGGAGCCGCCGGGGCTCGAACATGGCTGGAGGCGACAGCGGTCGCCTGTCGGCCAACCCGGGCTGCCAGCGCTACCGGCTGGGCGCTCGCGCCCACGTGCTAGCCGCGGGCGCACCGCTTGTGAGGCTGCGCCGTGGATGATGCGGTCGCGCTGGTGGTGGCGGCCCCGGTCATCGCCCTCGCCCTGTGGGCCGTGGCGTTCGTCGGCGCGCACTCCAACAGCCAGGCCCGGGCCGCGGTCGCGGCCGAGCTCGCGGCCCGGGCCGCCGCACACTCCGGCGCCGAGGCGGCGGACACAGCCGGGCGGACCGCGCTCGGCGCGACCCTGGCCGCCTGCGCCCACACCCACGCCACTCTCGTCCACCACGACCCCGGCCGGACGGCCGCGGTGACCGTCGTGTGCCGGGTGCCCGGCCCTCTGACCCACAACCTGGTGTGCGTCACCGGCTACGCCCAGGCCAAGCCGGCCGCGACCGGCCACGTCCGGGCCGCCTGCCCGGCGCCATGAGGGGACCGCAGTGACCGTCCCGGTGCTGGTTCTGATGCTCGCCGCGATGGTCACCGCCATGAGCGTGTCGCTGCGCGACCACGCAGCCCACGCCGCGGCCGTCGACCTGGCGAACCTGCGAGCCGAGCATGCCGCCGACTCGTTCGTCGCCAGCTGCCTCACCCACGAGGGTTGCGACCCGCCCGCAGCCGAGGACATCGAGGCCTGCGCCGCCGGCGACACCGGCGTGGTGGTGACGGCGCGGGTGTCGTGGACTCCGATCATCTGGAAGCGCCTGACCCCCACCACCGGCGAGCACGTGGTGGCGTATGACCGTGGGCTGGGCGCCCACATCAAGGCCCGAGCCCGAGCCGCCGTCGGGGCCTGCCGACCCGGTACGAGCCGTCCCGTCCCAACTCCCGCGCCGCCGGCTCGGCAGTAACATGGCACCGGCCGCGATCCGACGGCCGGCCTCCCGGCCCGAGTGGGGGCTGGCACGAAATGCCATACCCCGAGGTCAGGAGTTCGGGTAGGTGCCAACTCAGAACGTGATTCGGTGGATGCTCGAACGCGAACAGGGCGTTCTGGAACGCGCTCGGATCGTGGGGCGTGCCGAAGCATGCCTTGAGTCGTTGCAGTTGTGCCCGGTGGCGGCGCTTCTAGCGCAGGAGTACAAACAGGCCGAGATCGCGCAGATCCTCGACGAGTTGGTGTGCTTGGTGCTCGGAGAGGCCGACTCCTACCTCGAAGTGTTCACCGAGACCAAGGGTGTCAGGGTCCGAGCAGTGTGATCGGGACGACGCAGACCCCGTCGTCGCGTGTGTAGCTGTAGCCGCCGGCGGTGATCACGACCAGCGTCGGGCGTCGCCGCGGCCCGCTGTCGGGCAGGTTGTTAGCGACGCGCAGCAGCGACTCGGCTCCGTGTTGGACATTGTCGGCTCCGCCGAGTTTGACCTCGGCCAGCATCCTGTCTCCGGTGGGGCGCTCAATGACGGCGTCGACTTCCTGCCCGGCCGCGTCGCGCAGATGCGACACCTGCCCCGCCAGGGGCTGTGCCAGCACACGGAGATCCCGCACGACCAGCGACTCGAACAGCAGGCCGAATGTGTTCAGGTCCGACATCAGCCGATCCGGGCTCGCGGCGAGGGTCGCTGCGGCCAGCGACGGGTCGACGAGGTGCAGTTTCGGGGTCTTGCGCAGCGGCGCCTTGGACCGCAGATGCAGCGAGCATGCCGGCTGTTCTTCTACGACGAACAGCCGGCGCAGGCCGTGCATGTAGCCGCGGACGCTGTGCCGGTGCAGGGGGTCAGGCTCGGCGTTCGCCGCGAGTGTCGAGTGGTTCGCTTCGGTGGCGGTATTGCGTGCGATCGACCGCAGCAGCCGTTCCACGCCTTCGGGGGTGTGCGATGCGGCGCCGTCAAGGCGTTGGACGTCTGTGCGGGCTATCTCTCCGAGATAGTCGCGCAGGTTCTGCTGCACCTCGTCGACCGGCAGGCCCCTCTGGCCGGGCCAGCCGCCTCGGCACAGCAGGACTGCTGTGTCGCTCAGCGTGGCGCTGGAGTGCGCGGCGGGGCATTCGCCTCCTTGGAGCAGGCCTGACAGCGACACTTCCCCTGTCGAGTCGCCGGACTCGAACAGCGACATCGGCCTCATCCTGATACGGCGGGCTCTGCCCGCTCCCGTGTGGCGGGTCGTGTCGTCGGCGGGCTGGGCGGAGCCGGCGAGGATGAACAGCCCCTGCCTCGAAGTTTCGTCGCAGGCGTGGCGGACATGGTTCCAGAGGCGGGGCACGGCCTGCCACTCGTCGAGCAGCCGCGGCGTGCGTCCCTTCAACAACGCGGCGGGTTCGATCTGGCCGATCTCGCGGGCGTTGACGTCGGTGTCGAGGCGGATCGCGCTGCGGGCGAATCTGAGGGCGGTCCATGTCTTGCCGCAGGCGCGGGGGCCTTCGACGACGACCCAGCCCGCGGCGTTCAGCCCGCGGCGCATCTCGCCGTCTATGACTCTGGGCAGATACCCGTCGGGAGTCAGCGTGCCCTCGTCTTGCGCGGCTCGTCTGTCTCCGGTCATCCGTATGCTCTTTCCTCCCGGCCCTGCAAGCATTATACAGTATAGCAGTCGTTAATTATACATGTTGATAGTCGGCGGGTGTACAGCGTGGCACTTGCTGATCCGGCCGCCGCTCAGCCACAACAAGTCGAATCCGGCCTGACGCCCGAGCTGACACTCCGGCTCTGATTCACGACGCCCCAGCGCGCCCGCGTGACCCACATCCGCCATTGGGTGCGCTAGACGAGCGTCTCAACCCGACCGCGGCCCACCTCAGATAGCCTCACCGGCATCCACAACCAACCCGGCCGATTTCGCGCCACATTTCGCGCCGAATATCGTTCCACCCCGCCCGAGTAGCTCAGTTCGGCAGAGCAGCTGTCTTGTAAACAGCAGGTCGCAGGTTCGACTCCTGTCTCGGGCTCCAAGTAAAATACCTGTTCAAAGCCTATTTCTGTGATGTTGACAACGCTGCGAATCCGGACCCAGATGCCGATCTTCTAACGGATCTTCTAACGTACGCTCCGACATGTGCCAGCATCTGACGCTTCACGTTGGCCTTGAACAACCGCGATATGGCGCGGAGGCATTTCCTGTGAGGAGCATAGCGGGCGGGATCGACGGGTTGGAGGCAGTGTTCGACGACGCTTCTTTGGTGGCCGATGCGGGGTTGTTGCCGGCGGGCGCGGTGATGGATCGCCTGGGGCTGGAGTCGCTGATCGATGAGACGGTGCGCCCCGCGGGCTCGGCGGGCTCGGGAGCGGGCCGCAAGGTGTTGACTTTGGTGGCGTCGATGCTGGTGGGCGGCCGCTGCATCGACGACACCGGCCGTCTGCGGGCCGCGGCGTCGCAGGCGGTGCTGGCGTTTGGGGTGATGGCGCCGTCGACTGTGGGGTCGTTCTTGCGGTCGTTCAGGTTCGGGCATGTGCGCCAGCTCGACAAGGCGGCCGAGCAGGCGCTGGTGCGGGCGTGGTCTGTGGGCGCCGCGCCGGCCGCCGCGGAGATGACCGCGGATTTGGACTCCACGATCTGCGAGGTGTGCGCCAAGGCCAAGCACGGCGCCGCGTACGGCCACACCGGAGTGTTGGGCTATCACCCGCTGGTGGCGGTGCGATCAGACACCGGCGAGGTGCTGCACTCCCCGACGCGGTCGGGATCGTCGCAGCGCGCCAACGAGCATTTCGCGCGTGAGACTCTGGCCCGCCTGCGGCGGCGGGCGCCGGACGCGGCGGTCGCGGTGCGCGCCGACGCGGGGTTCTTCTCCTATGACATGATCGCAGACATCGGGGCCCACAACGCGTCCTACTCGATCACGATCCCACAGAACGCCAAGGTCAAAGCAGCTGTAGCGGCCATAGACGAAGACGCCTGGCAGGCGATCGCCCACACCCGCGGCGCGCAGGCCCAGGCCGCTGAGACCACCATCGACCCCGGCCGCCGCGGCGACAAGCTCCGCGGCCCCGACGGCAAGCGGGCCAAGCCGCGGCTCGTCGTGCGCCGCACCCGCCTGATCGGCGCCCAAGCCCAGATGTGGCCCAACTGGCGCCACCACTGCTTCGTCACCGACCGAGCCGACCTCGACACCGTCGCCGCCGACGCCTACCACCGAGCCCACGCCACCGTCGAGCTCGCCATTCGCGACCTCAAAGAGAACTCCGGGCTCAGCCGCTGCCCCTCCAGACAGTTCCCCGCCAACGGCGCCCAACTCGCCTGCTGCGTGCTCGCCCACAACCCCGCCCGCTGGACCGCCCGCCCCGGACGCGCCCACCCCGCCGCGCAGCTCACCGTCGCGGCCACCATCGACAACCGGCTCCTCGCCGTGCCCAGCCGCCTCGTCAACCACAGCGGCCGCCACAGACTGCGCCTGCCGCTCAACTGGCCATCGGCCACGGCCTTCACCACCGCCCTCGACCGGATCCGCAGCCTGCCCCAGCTCATCTAAGCGGCCGCCCCGGCCCGGCGCAGCCAACAAGCACCCCCAGCGCCACCAACCCGCACCAGCCCCCCACACCAGCCTCGCACGCCCCAAAACGCGCCGGCCCGCACACACGCACCAGCCCAGCCGCCAACCGGCCCCAACCGTCGATCCCACAAACCCGTCGGTGGATTCAGGCTCAGCGCCCGCGCTGTCGGGCTTGCTAAGGACCTCAAGCGCGAAGTACTGCATGGTCACCGTCGGGCGGGCAGACAGTACTTACTGATAGACGGTGGAAGGGTTCAATGAGTATCTCGTCGTACAGAAGTTCCGCTTCTAGGGAACAGTCCACACGCCAGGGCAGCCCGACGTGCGAGAGGGCGGCACCGTTTCGCCTGCGTCTACCCATGCGGTGTTCCCGCACTTGCAACGGTACAGCCCTGTCTTCGGGGCCTTCTGGCCTGACTTGACAGTCATTCGTCTCTCCACCTCCCTCCTACGTGTCGTAGATCAGGACCGATGGAGAGAGGAACTCCGACGACCCGGGGCGGATAGGTGCGTGGCTGGCCGTCAACGGGCGACCGGCACGGATTAGAGGCTCAGATGCCACGCTCGGGACCGTAGCGATGAGGTACGGCAGCCTCTTCGGGGCGTGCAGGTGGAGTGAGACGAGAGAGAGTCCGCGGCTGGGACGAGAGATCCTTCACAGTCGGCGCTGATAGGGCAACCGACGATCTGCAAGATTCTTCTCGACGAGCGAGCGAACGCCTAACGAACGGTCGAGAGCGTTCTGTGTTCCTGTGCACAGGAACACAGACCTCAGATAAACTCAACTCATACCCCGACGAGCGAGTGCTGCGCTAGAGGAAGACGCCGTCACGTCCCTGGCCGAGGCTCTAGCTAGCCTCGGTGTCACGGCTAACCCGGTGCCTCCAGAGTCTAGGGACGGTGGCGTGGAGGTTGACGCCGTGGTTGAGGTTGCAGGCCAGCGATTCGCCATTGAAGTCAAGTCGGTGATCACTGCCGAGCACGGGAAGCGATTGGTTGGAGGCGTCGCACGGCAACCACCCTTGCTCGTTGTTGCCGATCGCATCGCCGCCGATGCCAAGCGGTCGATGCGGGAGGCGGGGGTCAACTACTTCGACCGGCGCGGGGATCTGAGAATCGTGGCGCCACCGCTGATCATCGACACCAACGTGGAGTCCACGGTGCCGATCACGCGTGGCTCAAGCGGGCCACTCGACAGGCAGGTCGCCAAGGAGGTTGCGATCTGTTGCCTGCTGACACCGGACCAGCCCCACGGCGTCCGACAAGTAGCCCGCTACATCGACCGCGCCCCAAGCGCCGTCTCCCACGCCATGTCCCGACTGCGAGAGGACGGGCTGCTCACCTCCGTCGGCGAGGCGTTGATCCCAGACCTGTTCCACGAACTGCTGGGAGTGTGGCGCCGACGAGCCGTCGCTTTGGCCGCTTCACCGGGTACCGGTGTCCAAGAGGCCCGGCGGCTGAAGCTCGGACTCGACGAGCCCGAGAATTCGACGGGCTGGGCTCTCGCCGACACTCTCGCGGCCGCGTCCTGGGGCATTCCGATCGTCGCCAGCGGCGACCATCCGCCTGACTTCTACGTGCCTTCGGAATCAGTGCTGCGTGTAGCCCGCTCACTCCTCGGCCACGCCTCAGACCCCGCGGCACGAGCGTGCACTGTGGCGGTGGCGCCCGTGCGGCTCGCGTGCCTGCGCCGAGTCGACCACTCCCAGACATCGGGGGAGCGGTGGCCGGTCGCCAACCACATCGTCGTAGCCCTCGACATCGCCCAAGACCGAGCCCGCGGCCTCGAAGCCCTCCAGCAGTGGAACCCCGAAGGGATCGTCCGTGCCTGGTGAACCAGTGAACCTCGTAGGCGACCGAGGTGACCGCACCCGATCATTCGCAGCCGCGCTCGCCAGCTTCCCATCCGAACGTCAGCGGGCTTCGCGTGTCATCGGGCGGTGGCCGGGGCGGCGAGATCCGATCATTCGTCGACGCGCCCGCACACTCGTCGAGCGTCGGGCTGGACGCGCATCCCGGACGGAGGCCTGTTGGACACACCAAACCCATTCGCCTCACCGCGCACACGCCGGATCTTCCGGGATGGAGGCGGCCCCAATGGTCATCCCGTGGTGCTTGCCGGCGTTCGCAGATGGGAGGACTTCGGGTGGTAGCCGGTTGTGTGGGGTCTCTCGGCTTCGAAGGTGTCGCGGTACAATGCCCACGAGCCGGGAGACCGGTCCGGTCGTTGCTGAGGCAACGGGGGGTCTGCGATGGCACAGACGGCGCGAGAGGCTCTGGAGGTGGCGCGCCGGCACCTGGCAAGGGTCGATGACGCGTGGTGGGAGCCGGACTGGGCGGACTTGGCCCTGTATGGGTTCTATTGCCTAGAGGCGTGCGTCGTAGCGGCCGCGCTGCACTTGGGGCTGCCGCCGACCAAGAGAACCCACCCCGCGAAAGTCGAACAGGCCCGGCAACTTGCTGCGGCGTACGGCCTCCCGGACATCGACGATCTGCTGGTCGAACTGAACGACAGGCGCAAGTTCGAAGCCTACGGCGACATCGAGTTGCCCGAGGACGAAGATCGCGACGCCCAGGACACAGCCGCCGAGATCCGGGCCTATTTCGAGGCGGTCGAGGCGGTGCTGGGGCCGTGAACGGCCCGGTGATCACCCAGCGCCCCCATGTGGCGCCGGCCCGTTGGGAAGCCGCCGTGTGCTCGTGGCCCGACGACCAAGTGCGTGGCTGGGCCCGCGACCTGATGCAGGCTGCGCGCCAGAACGGCACGGTCAACGCCGTGGTAGCCACCGGATCGGCGGTGCGGAACGTGGATCGCAGCGACGACCTGGATCTCGTGCTCGTCTACCAGGCGGCGAGGCCATCGTTGCCCAGGCCGCCGATCTCGGTCGATCTGCGCTGCTATGACCAAGCCGACGTGTCCGCCCGGCTGACCGCCGGTCACAGCTACCTGTCGTGGGCGGTGCGCTTCGGGCGGGTCCTGTTTGAGCGGGACCAGTGGTGGAGCAAGTTGCGGGCTGAATGGAACGACCGGCTGCTGTTGCCGTCGGCCGCGGAGGCCATCGAACGGGCGCAGCGCGCCGAGCACCAGCGCGACGGGCTCGCGGCCGCGGGCGACGACGACGCGGCAGCCGAATTGCAGCTCGCGGCGCTGACTCACCGCGCCCGGGCGGCGCTGACCCGCTCGGGTGTCTTCCCGCAGTCGCGCCCGGAGCTCGCAGCCCAACTGCGCCGAATCGGCGAGGACGCGCTGGCTGAGCGCCTCGGTGAGGCCCTCGCCCGCAGGAGCCTGTTGTCTTAGCTGCACAACGATCACTGTAGGGCCACGTGCCTTGGTCGGTGTTCGTCGGAGCGGCTGCGCGCACCTACGAGGCATGCCGAGAGGCCAAGCACAAACTGAGTGGCGTCGGCATCGAGATCCCTGTCAGGCCCCGCACCCGGCTGGTACTTCTGATGGCTGAGTTCATCGATTTTCTCCATCGCGCTACCGCCCCTGGTCTGCGGCCACGGCGGGCTGGACTGGGACGACGTTCGGTCACTGATCAAGGGGCGTCTGAGCGGCCAGGGTGGCCAGGTCCGATCGTTCGTAGGCGCGCTCGGCGTGGGGCCAGCCGAGAGGCGCTAGGGCCTTGCAGCCGGGGTCGGCTCTAGTCCGAGACTGGCGCGCAGGTTGTCGAGGGCGTCGGCCGTTTCCTCGAAGTAGTTGGAGTGGGTGACTCTGATGGCTTCTATCGAGTCAGCACCCAGCAGCACGACCTCCACTCGGGGGTTGTCCCGGTATTGCTCTTCGCACTCGCTGTAGGCCTTGAGTGCTTGAGCAGTGTTGCGGAACTCTTCGCCTGAATCCACCGACGGGTTTGTGGGATCGACGGTTGGGGCCGGTTGGCCGCTGGGCTGGTGCGTGTGTGCGGGCCGGCGCGTTTTGGGGCGTGCGAGGCTGGTGTGGGGGGCTGGTGCGGGTTGGTGGCGCTGGGGGTGCTTGTTGGCTGCGCCGGGCCGGGGCGGCCGGTCAGATGAGCAGGGGCAGGTTGCGGATCCGGTCGAGGGCGGTGGTGAAGGCCGTGGCCCATGGCCAGTTGAGCGGCAGGCGCAGTCTGTGTCGGCCGCTGTGGTTGACGAGGCGGCCGGGCACGGTGAGGAGCCGGTTGCGGATGGTGGCCGCGACGGTGAGCTGCGCTGTGGGGTGGGCGCGTCCGAGGCGGGCGGTCCAGCGGGCGAGGTTGTGGGCGAGCACGCAGCAGGCGAGTTGGGCGCCGTTGGCGGGGAACTGTCCTGAGGGGCAGCGGCTGAGCCCGGAGTTCTCTTTGAGGTCGCGAATGGCGAGTTCCACGGTGGCGTGGCCGCGGTGGTAGGCGTCGGCGGCGACGGTGTCGAGGTCGGCTCGGTCGGTGACGAAGCAGTGGTGGCGCCAGTTGGGCCACAGCTGGGCTTGGGCGCCGATCAGGCGGGTGCGGCGCACGACGAGCCGCAGCTTGGCCCGCTCGCCGTCGGGGCCGCGGAGCTTGTCACCGCGGCGGCCGGGGTCGATGGTGGTCTCAGCGACCTGCGCCTGCCCGCCGCGGGTGTAGGCGATCGCCTGCCAGGCGTCGTCGCCGATGGCCGCTACAGCTGCTTTGACCTTGGCGTTCTGTGGGATCGTGATCGAGTAGGACGCGTTGTGGGCCCCGATGTCTGCGATCATCCCATAGGAGAAGAACCCCGCGTCGGCGCGCACCGCGACCGCCGCGTCCGGCGCCAGGCGCCGCACCCGGGCCAGGGCCTCGCGCGCGAAATGCTCGTTGCCGCGCTGCGACGATCCCGACCGCATCGCGGAGTGCAGCACCTCGCCGGTGTCTGATCGCACCGCCACCAGCGGGTGATAGCCCAACACGCCGGTGTGGCCGTACGCGGCGCCGTGCTTGGCCTTGCCGCACACCTCGCAGATCGTGGAGTCCAAATCCACGGTCATCTCCGCGGCCGGCGCGGCGCCCACAGACCACGCCCGCATCTGTGCTGACTCCAGAGCCTTGTCGAGCTGGCGCACATGCCCGAACCTGAACGACCGCAAGAACGACCCCACAGTCGACGGTGCCATCACCCGAAACGGCAGCACCGCCTGCGACGCCGCGGCCCGCAGACGGCCGGTGTCGTCGATGCAGCGGCCGCCCACCAGCATCGACGCCACCAAAGTCAACACCTTGCGGCCCGCTCCCGAGCCCGCCGAGCCCGGCGGGCGCACCGTCTCGTCGATCAGCGACTCCAGCCCAAGGCGATCCATCACCGTGCCCGCCAGCAACAACCCCGCATCGGCCACCAAAGAAGCGTCGTCGAACACTGCCTCCAACCCGTCGATCCCGCCCGCTATGCTCCTCACAGGAAGTGCCTCCTCACGCAGCTGGAATAACTGTCGTTATTAACAGTATTCTGCCACGTCAGGAGGCCTTTCTGGTGGATGCTCCAACCCCACAAACCCCACCGCGCCGGTGGATCCAGGCTTCGAGGCTGCTCTGCTTCCTTGCGTCATGGTCGAACGCGATGAGGAAATCAACGGTCTTGCGGGTTGCCATCACTCCTCCCCTTTTCCTTGGTGACGAGACGCTTCCGGATCCAATCCCCGAACTCGTCCTGGCTGACGGTGCCGGCCGCCACTCCCTCGATCATCGCGACGGTCTCGTCACGCTCGGGCCCATCGTTTGGCGGTCGTGACCACTCGTACCCGTTGCGGTACACGAACTCAAGCAGGCATGCGTAGCCGACGCGCTTGTTGCCGTCGAGTAGAGGATGGCCCTTGATGAGCTGAAACGCCATAGCCGCGGCTTTGTCGGCGAAGTACGGGTAGTACTCGACCTGCCCAATGCCAGCATTAGGAGCCGACAGGGCGTGCTCAGCCATGTGCAGCCGCGGCAGGCGCGCGAGTGCCTCGACCTCGATCCCTGTGATCTGCTCCGCGATCAACAGGAAGTCAGCGAGGTCGAGGCACTCCACGCTCATGTCACTGGGCGAGCCTCTCAAGCACAACGCGCTCCTCGTCGAGGATGCGCTGGAGCCGTGCCTGGAAGGCAGGGTCGCGCCGTCGCTTCTCGATGTGCTCAGCGATGGCGGCACGGATCGCCTCCGAAGTGGACACGCCGTCAACCCGCGCGACCGCGTCGAGTTCGGCGGCCTGCTGGGCGTCTTGGCGGATGGTTGTGGTGCGGGTGTCTGTCATCGGGTGCCTCCTCCTTGAGCGGTGCCCCATTTTGCACCTACATCTATCAGTAGGCAATACTCATTGTTGCATGCATACAGAGCATCGGCAACCGTTGCTAACGGATCTCCAACGTACGCATGGAAACTGGGCGATATCCGGCACTCAGGTGCCTCGGTCGGCATTCTCACGGAGTGGCCGCGCACGACAAGAGATGCCGACAGGCCGAGCATTCACTGAGTAGCGTCGGCATCGAGATCTCTGCAGTCCCCAGACCCGGCTGGTACTTCTGATGGCTGAGTTCATCGACGCACACGGCAACCTGCTGAAGGCGGACGTCGAGGCGCTTGCGAACTCCGTCAACACGGTCGGCGTGATGGGCAAGGGGATCGCCCTCCAGTTCAAGAACGCGTTCCCGGCGAACTTCAAGGCTTACGAGGCAGCCTGCAAGAAGCAGGCCGTGAGACTTGGCGAGGTGTTCGTCTTCGACAACGGCCAGCTCATGCCGCCGCGCTGGATCATCAACTTCCCAACCAAGGGTCATTGGCGCGCCAGGTCCCGCATCCGCGACGTTGCCGACGGCCTCGACGATCTTCACGATGTGATCGAGGAGTTGGACATATCCTCCATCGCGCTGCCGCCGCTTGGCTGTGGCCACGGCGGGCTGGACTGGGACGAAGTTCGGTCGCTGATCAAGGAGCGCATTTACGACCTCGATGTCGTCGTTCACCTGTACGCCCCAGAGGGCGCGCCCAACGCAGCCGACATGGTTGTATCGACCCCACGCCCGAAGCTGACTACGAACACGGCGGCGCTCGTGTCGGTGATCGACCAGTACTCGCAGGTGGCGCTGCTCGTCTCGCTTATCGAGATCCACAAGCTCATGTACTTCCTGCAGGAGGCGGGCGAGGACCTCAGGTTGCAGTATCAGGCGAAGCACTACGGCCCCTACGCCGACAACCTTCGCCATGTGCTCAAGTCGCTTGAGGGCCACCATCTCGAAGGCTTCGGTGACGGCTCGAGGAAGGTGCGCGAAGCCGAGCCGATCACCGTGCTTCCAGGTGGAGCCAGGGAGGCATCCGAGGCCCTCGCAGAGAACCACCAGATCGCCGAGCGCATCCAACGCGTGCTCGAACTGGTCGAGGGCTACGAGTCCGCCTACGGACTCGAACTGCTCGCCAGCGTTCACTGGAAGGCGGTCCGCGAAGGGGCCATCGATGACCTGAGCGAAGTGACCAAACGAGTCCAGAGTTGGAGCCAGCGCAAGCAGCGCATGTTCACAGCACAACACATCGAGTCTGCCTGGCAGCGCCTCCACGACCACGGCTGGCTAGCCGACCGCGGCCTAGCGGTCAAGGTCGCAGCTCGCTCGTAGAGGCCCGGCCAGCGGGTGTTCTGCAAGCGCCGTCACCGCTGAGGTATTGCCGTCTGGTGCGGGGACACGCGTCGAGCGAACTCGGCTTGAGCAGCTCTAGCCGTAAAGTCGGCACGTCCTAGACGTTGGCCGTTCTCAGGTCAGTTCCTTGATATCCGGACTCTGCCCGGACTAGCCCGCGCGCCATCTAGCTCGCTCGAACCCGGCCCTCTTGACGGAACCGGTCATGTTCAGGCGCCAGTTCAGCATGGAGGAACTCACCCCGAACCGTTCCATCGCTTCCTCGCGCGTGAGTTGGCCGCGCGCGACAGCCAGAGCCATGGCAGGAGTGACAAGGAGTTCCCCGGCCAGCCAGTCCGCCTCCGCCTCATAGGTCGGATTCCAAATGCGGGATCCCGTGATCCCGTCAAGAGCAGGGGTTGGCTCGTGCAACAGCAGCGGATGGGACAACTCATGTGAGAGGTTGCTGTTTTGGCGCGACTTGGAATGTGAGTCGTTGTGCACGATGACGCGTCGATAACCCTTGAACACTGTGACAGCCGAGAACGCGGCCGATTCCTGCGAGAGCAGGTAAGCAGCATCCGCACTTGCGCCAGCAAGGTCGCTGAGAGCCACTATCGGGATCTCTAGATGCCGGGCAAGGCGCCACGGGTCCAGGCGATCCAGCGAGTCCAGCCCGAGTTCACGCCTAACTTCTTCGGCCAGCCGAGCCGCTTCTGCCTTGAAGCCCTTACGCAGAACCATCGTCCAGCCCCGGGTCCCTCAGATGCTCATATGCGGCCCGGATTACGCCATCGAGAGCGGTTGCTGCCTTCGGAGTCAGGTTTCGATCCGAGCGAAGGTAGGTGGAGATCATCGCCAAGGGCTCAGTCTCGGGCCGCTCGCCTTCGAATCTGACAAAGTCATCGGTCTGAAGGCCGGACCAAGCCGATAGCGAGGCCAAGCTGTCGAGATCGGGACGCCTGCCCTGAGCCATGCGCGTGAGGGTGGACGCGCTCACCCCCGACTCCGCTGCCACCTGCTTCCAAGTCAGGTTTCTCGCTTGCCGGACGGCGTCCAGCGCGCCGTAGAGCGCATCTCCATCGAACCAGCCGATTCTCGATGACATTCGTCCTCCCAGGTAGTTGCGCACAAGCAACCAGTAGGCTACTCTGCAATCACTCGGTGGCAACCGGCCGCCGGGTGCGCAACTCGAAAGTGAGGTTAGCCAATGAGTGACGCAGTTACCACAGCGGTGGTGGATACGCCAACGAGGCCCGTCTTCATCACCGTCAACAGGAAGGAAGTCAAGGTCGACGGCCCCAGGGTCAGCGGTCTGGCCATCAAGCAGGCAGCCATCGAGCAAGGAGTGCCCATCGAACTGGACTTCCAGTTGGCAGTGGTCACGCCCGATGGCAAGCAGGACATCATCGGCGATGACGACATCGTCGAGGTGACCGACAAGTCGGAGTTCTTCGCCACTGCTGGCGATGACAACTCCTGATGGAGGCAGCAATGACTCCGGAGGTCGAGCGAGCAGTCGAGGAACTCCGTGCCTGCTTCGCTGACACCGAGGTCGACGCCGTCGGCACGGGCGATGGTGGCGCCCGCGTCACCATCGCCCGCGTCGATCCCGGGGGTGCGTACGTGCAACGCGAGACGTGGGTCCGATTCGCGATCAGCTACCAGTACCCCCACGCTGACGTGTACCCACTGTTCGTACGCCCTGACCTCGCCCGTGCCGATGGCCAGCCACACGGCGAGGGCATCGCGCAAGCTGAGTTTCACAGCGAGAAGGCGCTGCAGCTATCCAGACGAAGCAACCGGCTGAACCCGGCAACCGACACAGCCGCGCTCAAGGTCACGAAGGTCCTTGAGTGGCTGCGAACGTTATGACTGGCCCCTTCAGCCTCCGATTGCCACTGGGGATGTGGGCAACACTCGAGGAGCACCTCTTCCAAGCCGACGAGGACGAGCACGGGGCTGTCATCGGGGCTGCCGTCGTCGAGACAGCCCGTGGGTGCCAGTTGCTGGGCCGCAGGCTGTTTCTCGCCACCGATGGAACCGACTATGTGCCAGGCCAGCGTGGCTACCGCATGCTTACGGCCGACTTCGTCAGACGCTGCGCTCTGACCTGCGCCGACGAAGGACTCGCCTACCTCGCTATCCACAATCACCCAGGCGTCCATAGGGTCGCCTTCTCCGACGATGACATGGCGTCGCATCGCCGGGGCTACCCCGCTCTTCTCGACATTCTTGACGGTCCGCCCGTTGGGGCGCTCGTGTTTGCTCGTCAAGCTGTGGCAGGCGACATCTGGGTATCTCCCACCCAACGCATGGAACTCGACCGCGCTGTTATTGTCGGAGAGTCGCAGCAGGTCCTCTATCCCGCACCGCGGAAGCCAGCCGATGCCACCGCCCGATACGACCGCCAGGTACGCCTGTTCGGAGACCGCGGTCAGGACCTCCTCGCCGCTCAGAAGGTCGGCGTCGTGGGAGCCGGAGGCGCCGGCTCTCTCATCAACGAGTACCTCGCCCGTCTCGGCGTCGGACATGTCGTTGTCATCGATTCGGAGCGAGTCGACCGAACAAACTGTCCGAGGCTCGTCGGTGCCCGTCCAAGTGACCTGGGCACTCGGTGGCTTCCGGGCCTGTTGGCTCGCATGCTACGAAAGGAGGCTGCGCTCAAGGTCGACATTGCCAAGCGAGTGGCCCGGGAGGCAAATCCCCGAATCCGAATCGATGCGGTCGAAGGTGACGTTGTGGAGCCAGCCATGGTTGAGCGGCTCCTCGACTGCGACGCGATCTTCTTGGCAGCCGACAGCATGAGAGCGCGCCTGGTTGTCAACGCCGTCTGCCATCAGTACCTGATCCCAACATGGCAGGTCGGCGCAAAGGTCCAGGTCAACGAGGAATCAGGCGACATCGAGGAGATCTTCTCCGCGGTCCGCCAACTCGTCCCCGGAGAAACGTGCCTATGGTGCAACGGGCTCGTGAATCCCACTCGCCTAGCGGAGGAGGCCGCGTCTCCCGAGCAGCGAGCAGCGCAGCAGTACATCGATGAGATCCCTGCACCGAGCGTCATCACCCTCAACGCTGTCGCAACCGCGCACGCCGTGAACGACTACCTCTTCGCCACCGTGGGCCCAAGTCGCGCTGGTGACGTGGACCAAGAAATCACCTGGACTAAGCACCGCCCGCTAGATCCTCAGCCAGCAATCGAACGCCCGCGCCAAGACGCGGACTGCACGGAATGCCGCGGCCGCCTCGGAGCAGGTCCACTCCAGCGCCTACCGGTACGGTTCATATGATCGGCCTCAAGGATGCCAGCAGCACCCCAACAGGTTGCGACGAACCCCCACTCGCATAGTTGGTTTCCGAGGGGAGAAGAACAGTGACATTCACAAGACGACGAGGACCGCACTCGGTGCAATGTACGCCAATCGCAAAGAACGGTAGGCGATGCACCCACTGGACCACCAACAAGAACGGTGATTGTGGGAGACACCGCCCGCAGGCGTCAGAGCCACCCTTGCCCCCGCCGCCTCCAATTCGCCCCGAACCGCCGCTCATACCGGTAGGTCAGGAGCCTTCTGATCGCGGTCGGCTTAGCACAAGGCCCCTTTCACCCGCTACCGGCCTCGGTCTCACCGTTGCTGCTGCAATAGCCGTCGTGGCCTGGTTCCTGCTCTGGTGGTTGGGACTCATCTTCGCGGCACTATTCCTCCTCCTCTTGTACCCGCTTGGCGTGGTTCCACGACGTCGCACTGGCTCCCAGCGCGCAGCCGATGATCAGGAAGCCGACTCCGCATAGCTGCACAGTCGCGTGCCAAGGAGGTCGCGATCTGTTGCCTGCTGACTCCGGACCAACCCCACGGCGTCCGTCAAGTAGCCCGCCACATTCAACCGCGCCCCAGCGCCACCACCGTTGGCCAGCGACCAGCAGACCTGTCGCTAGGACACGGCATCAACAGCCCGCAGCACGACGTAGCGCCCATCGGTCCGGGCTCGTAACGTCTGGGCCCTTAGTCGAGCGTCCCGGGGGCCACGGTCAGTCGGCATAGGAGGCGCATGTGTGGTGGGGCGTTCGGCCCGTTCGCTTGAGCGACAGCGATTGACACTGGGCGGCTTGTGTCGAGGTAGCCGTGAATCTCCGAGAGCAAGTAGTCGGGTACCCAGCCGACTCGTTTGCCATTTATCGCGAAGTGAAGCGCTTGAGGATTGTGCTGGTTGTTGGGTTCAGCCACGAGGTCGAGGGGTGAGTCCGCAGCGAGGTCCTCGATGAGTCGGCTCACGGTGTCGGGGTCCCGTTCGTCTGCGTGGCGGGTGCCGGACACGAGAAACACGCGGACGAGCATGCCATCGGCCATTTCCGTGGGTTCGGGCACTACCTGAATGGTGTCATGGGGCGAATCGGGTGACCGTGCCAGCAGTTCCACGGGTGTGGCGTCTTCACGGGTGAGTCCCAGTGCGTCCAACACGGCGTCGTAGTGAGGATCAGCCGCACTGGTGAGCCGGAGGGCGAAGTACGGGAAGAGTTCGCTTGATTTGTAGGTCTCCTCCAGGCGCGGGAAGGCGGGGAAGGGCTGGAACCGCTCGTGGGACTTGGCTTCGTCGACATATGAGAACGTGAACTCGTCGCCGGTGTACACGAGCCACCCGACATGCACCAGGCTCCGGGTTGCTTGATCCTGCCAGATCACACGGAATTCTCGACGCTGATCCCGTCGCTCCTGACGTAGCGCCGGGATCCCGATCTCGGTGTGATCGTCGCCGTGTTCCACGATCAAGCGCAGGCGCCCACCTAGGGCGAAGGCGTACTCGTTGAGCGTGGACACGTGCATGTCGGACTGGTGCTCGATGCGCGAGACGCCGGATTGGGTCGTACCGATCGTGGTAGCGACCTCTGCTTGTGATCGTCCGAGCCGCCTTCGCAACTCCGACAAGGTCAGCACCGATGGCGGGGATGGATCAGTCACGGAGATGCGACTCCGGGGTTGACAACATGTTGATGTGATACTACACTGACGTTATGTTCGCAGTGGTGGACCCTAGAGTCGAGTCGAGGAGCGGCATGACAGAAAGCCGGATCGCCAAGCAAGAGAGCGCCGACGACCGTCCTCAGGCCGCCCGCGACCACGTCATCGGTGTCGAGTCCGATTCCACCCCCGCCGGGTCGCCGGGTCCGAGCACTCCGCTCCTCCAAGTGCTCGCGCTTGACGGAGGCGGGCTGCGCGGGATCTTCACTGCAGCAACGCTGGCCGCCTGGGAAGAGGACTTCAACACGCCGATCGCTGATCACTTCGACCTCGTCGTCGGGACCTCGACTGGCGGCATCATCGCACTCGCTCTTGGACTCGGCGTGTCCCCGGCTGAGGTCTTGTCGATCTATCTCGAACACGGCGACCGCATCTTCCCACGGGCGAGGCGAGCACGTCACGGGTTGTTGCGACGACTCCTGCGGCCTCGATACGACGCCGCCGAGTTGCGAGCTGTGCTGCAGGACCGCTTTGGAGATCGGCTTCTTGGCGATTCGAGGGTCCGGATCGCCATTCCTAGCTACGACCTGGCCGCGGATCGCGTCCATTTGTTCCGCACCCCTCACCATCCAGATCTTCGACGCGACTGGCGAGTGCCGGCCGTGGACGTGGCTTTGGCCACTGCGGCGGCGCCGCTGTTCCTCCCCGCTCACCTGGTGGAGGCGCACCGTCTGATCGACGGCGGTGTGTGGGCCAACAACCCGACGCTGGTGGGGGTGGCGGAGTGCTTCGACCGTCTCCGGGGAGAGCGCGGCCGCATCCGCGTCCTCAATGTGGGGACCACGAGCGAAATCCGCGAACGGCGGGCCGCCCTCGACAACGGGGGCTTGCTCGCATGGCGCTCAGATGGCTCCGACGTGATGCTGCGGGGGCAGTGCCTAGCGGCCACCAACCATGCTCAGCTCATTCTTGGGCGACCCAACGTGGTGCGGGTGGACGTGCCGACCCCCGAGGGCCTGCACAAGCTTGATTCGGTGACCGCACCGGACCTGATCGGACGCGCCCACGCTGAGAGCCGCACCCGGTCGCCTGCACTGGCCAGCTTCTTCCAGCACTCCCCCTCTCGGTACACCCCCTTCTATGGCAAGGAGCTCACCCATGCCCAATAGCAACCTCCAAGTGGTCTCGCGCCTGCTCGGCGCCACGGTCGAGGAACTCGACATCTCACCCCTGCAGTATGAACTGGCAGTTCGCCGATACTCGGACCTCGGCCAATGGCTGGTCGCCCTAGGCATCGGCGATCCCGACGTGTACCCACAGGGCTCGTTCCGGCTGGGAACGGTGCTGCGACCGACCGCCGGCGGGGACTTCGACATCGACCTGGTCTTCCTCCGATTCCTGGCCAAGGAGTCGATCACCCAGGAGGAACTCCGCGCCCAGGCTGGGAAACTGCTGAGGGATTACATCGCCGCACGCGGAGCCAGCAACGGGAACCCAGAACTGAAGGAGCGAGGCCGCTGCTGGGAATTCGTCTATACGGGCGACCGCTTCCACATGGACGTGCTGCCGGTCATCCCCGATCCCGACGGCGACGAAACCGCCGTCCTGCTGTCAGATCGTGACCTGTTCTTGTGGCAACACAGCAACCCGATCGGATACGCCGACTGGTTCTGGAGTTCCATGGGGGAGGCCGTTGGCGTCGCCAGAGCGCAACTGGCTGCGGCGCTAAGCCGAGACGTCGAAGACGTTCCTCAGTGGCTGGTGAGAACTACCCTGCAACGTGTGGTGCAGTTGCTGAAGCTGCACCGCGACAGGTTCTTCCAGAGCGACCCCCACGACAAGCCAGCCTCCATTCTCATCACGACCCTCGCGGCCCACGCGTACGGCGGTGAGAGCGACCTATTCGAGGCATTCCGGAAGGTGGCTCGCAACCTCCCGGCCCACGTCGAATGGCGCAAGGGCACCTGGTGGGTTCCGAACCCAGCCCATGAGGAGGAGAACTTCGCGGACAAGTGGAACACGAGCCCGGACCGCAAGAGACATTTCGATCGGTGGATCGAGGCGCTGATAGCCAATACCGACCGCTGGGCCACCAGCCACGGCGTTGACGAAGCTGTCAGGTCACTCGGCACTGCACTCGGTGCTGCACCGGTGCAGGCCGGAGCCAAGCGAGTTGGGGCGGGCCTCTCTGCTCTTGTGCCAGCCGCCGCCCTCGGGGTCACCAACCAGGGACGATTGACCCACGGGGGCGGCACCAAGATTCAGCCCCATGACTTCCATGGCCCAGACCGATAGACGCATCCTCGCACTCGTTCGGGAGGCCAAACTGCTCGACGGTCACTACCCGCACGGGCAGGCGACGCTGAAGGCTGGAATGCTGCGATGGACCGGTGAACTCCAACCCAGCGAGGTCAGCCGGCAATACCGAGTGGATCTCCGCTACACGCCACCGCATCCCCCGCGCGTCCTCGTGCGTCGCCCGAAGCTCGTCCTCGACGCCGACGGCAATCTGCCCCATATCTATCCCGACGGCAGCCTCTGCCTGCATGAGCCCGGCCAGTGGTCCCCAGGCGATCCAATCGCCGAAACCATCCTGCCCTGGGCGTGTGAGTGGCTGCTCCACTACGAGTTCTGGCGCGCAACCGGGGAATGGTGCGGGAGCGGTGGCAACCACACCGGTCCTATCGACGGACCAACCACACCCCATCGGCATCGCTCCCGGCGCAGGAGCAAGGCTCACGCCAGCGGTCGGACGAAGGTGCTCGCCAACGCCGGGGCGAACAGGAAGAACGGATGAGGCTCTTGGGATCTCGCAGAGGCACTCCTGGCGATTTGGCCAGCTTGGGACCGCAGGTTCGGAATTTGACCGACTCGCTGCTCCGGTGTGCGGGCGCATTGCAGCTCATGCCCGACAACGCGACGAAATGGCTCCGTTTCGCACGCTTGGTCGAGGCGACGCGAGCGGCGCGGCCCGCTCATCCGCAGAGGCCAGCGACGTTCGCCGAGATCGAGGCTCTCTTGACGGGTCCACCGATCGCGAGTGAGTGGGTTCTAGCCAACGAGGACCCCTTCGAAGGCCCGTTCACGGCACCAGTCGTATTCGACAGCGCCGAGTACCTCACTGTCCCAGGTGCGGTCGCTAACGCGGCGACCGTATGCCAGTTCCTGCTCCAGGCACTCGACGAGCTTCTGGCCGAGGCTGCAGAAGTGGGAGAACTTATGCGGCGAGACGCAGCACGACTTCTTTGGATCTCGGACACGGCGGCGCGCCGCGGCGGCTTGGAGCGCTGGCAGGAACCCAAGTTCGAGAAGAACGTAGGAGTTCACATTGCGTCAGTGGAAGAGCTTCGGCGCCTGAAGGCGGCTGTCTGCATCGACAGATCGGACTTGGAGAGTCGATTCGGCGGGCTCAATGGCTTCTCCGACCTGTGCTGGCCGACAACACGGGTCCCTTGGAGGCGAGACCGCACCCGCTTGACCGACGACCGGGCCCTCCTTTACCCGCTGTCGCTGAATTCCTCGTCGAATGGGTTGATCGTGCCATTACCGGCTCTTCGCGAATGAGGTCGGAGTGAGGGGCGTGGGGGTCCGCGTCTGAACGCGAGGGATCCCCCAGAATCGGCGCTGTTAAGGCTGCCGAGCCATGGAGGATCCCTGTGGAGTACGACCCTACGCGCATGTGTGAGCTGGTGGTGGGATTGGGCGATGTGGAGGTGCTCGGCGTCGACGACGAGGAGGGTGAGCCGCTGGGGGTGCATGTGCGCTGTCGGGTGCCGAGACCGGCCTGTGGGGACTGCGGCGGGCCGGTGTGGTCCGACGGTGAGCGGGCGGTGGTGCTGGTGGACCTCTGCGCGTTCGGCAGGCCTTGCAGGCTGGTGTGGCACAAGCGGCGGTGGCGCTGCCCTCGCGATGGCTGTGGGGCGGGCACGGTCACTGAGCAGGCGGCGGAGATCGCGCCGCCGCGGGCGCTTCTGACGTCGCGCGCGGCGCGGTGGGCGACACGCCAGGCCGGCCGGGGCCGCCCGCTCAAAGACGTCGCCGGCGAGTTGGGCTGTGTGTGGCACACCGTGAACGCGGCGGTCAAGCGCTGGGGCGAGGCGCTGCCGGCAGCCGACACCGCCAGGATCTCAGACGTCGAGGCGCTGGGCCTCGACGAGACCCTGTTCTGGCGGCGGGGCCGGTTCCGGGCCAAGACCTGGGGCACCAGCATCGTCGACGTCGGCCGGGGCCAGTTGCTGGACATAGTCCCAGGCCGCAGCGCCCGAGCGCCCACACGCTGGCTGCTGCGCCGGCGCCGAGAGTGGCGCGAGGGCATCCGCTGGGCGGTGCTGGACCTCTCGGGCCCCTACCGGGCCGCGTTCAACGCCGCGGTGCCCAAAGCCCGACAGGTCGCGGACCCGTTCCACGTCGTGGGGTTGGGCAACGACGCCCTCAACGAAGTGCGGCGGCGGGTCCAGAACCAGACGCTGGGACACCGCGGCCGCAAAGACGACCCGCTGTACCGGGCCCGCAAGCTGCTCGTGTCGGCGTCGCAGAACATCACCGAGAACGGACACACCCCGCTGCGGGGCCTGCTCGACGCCGGCGACCCCTACGGCGAGGTCCGAGACGCCTGGCACGCCAAAGAGACCCTCAGAGCCATCTACGACATCGCCGACGCCGAAGTCGGCGCCGCCACCGTGAACCAGCTCGCCGCCGACCTCCAAGAACCGGGCATGCCCGCAGAGATCAACCGGCTCGGGCGCACCATCGCCACCTGGCGCACACAGATCTCCAACTGGCACGCCGCCCGAGTCACCAACGCACCCACCGAGGCAGCCAACAACCTCATCAAACGCGTCAAACGCGCCGCCTTCGGGTTCACCAACTTCGACAACTACAGAATCCGAGCCCTGCTCTACGCCGGCAAACCCAACTGGGCACTGCTCGAAACACTCACTCCGACCTAAAACGCGAAGAGCCCCATTACCGAACCAGCTCGCGCTCTCTGTTGTGCATCGCGTCGCCGCGAGGGCCGCCGCGAGCGGCGTGCACCGCCATCTAATGGCAGCGTTCGCGCGAGCCGTTCTGGCCGAGGCGGAACGCTTGTGCGAGGAGATGAGGTGGGTGCCGTTGGGCTCCTCGCTGACACTCGCGCCCTCCGGCAACGTCTGGGATGCGGTGTTCGCGTTCGATCTCGACAAGGTCGCGCATGTTGTCGTGTTCGCTGACGATCTCGACGGATACAAGGCCGCTAGGCCGCATGCCGCGACCGACGCCACCGCGCAGATGCAACACATCAACCAGCGCATGCGACATGTCCGCGACGCTGTCGGTGCAGTCGACCCGGCCAGTGAAGTTCTTCACTTGATGCTCATGGTGCCGATCGGCCGCCAGATGCATGCGGACTTCACCGAGTCTGAAGGCGAGGGGTGGTCGGTTCTCATGCTGAGCATCGACGAGTTCCGCACCATCGTAGACCACGAGCGGGACGACAGCTTGGGGCTGTGGCGGTTTGCGAGGGCCCTCCGCGAACTCCCGCTGCCCGGCTACGGAACCGTTACCAATGCCGCCGACGCGTATGCGCTGTACCTCGAATGTGGCAGAAGGCCGCACCGCCTACGCGGCAGCGATACACCCGTCGTCCTCTTGCTCCTCGGGTACGGAGCGCCTCTTGCCGTCGATAGTCGGCGCCGAACAGATGTGCATGCCGTCCATCTGCCCGACGGATCTGAGGTGGTTCTGGTCGGCCGCGAGGCTGTGAGCGACACCGTGCATGTGTACGTTCCCCAAGACGAGGACCTGAGGCATCTCAGGCTGGTCGAGCTTGCTCTGCCGTGTTGGATTGGGGCACATGGCGCTGGCCCGCAATCGCAGCGGTTCTGTGCTGGGGTGGCTGACGCTGTCGCGCTCCACCTTTGGCGAATTCGGGACATCATCGGCACCTATCTGAACGCGATCGCCGAGGATGCCTCGCGCGTCGCCATCAACATCGTGGACCCCGACGGATCCTCGCCCTCACTCGCAGACCTTGACGACAACGCCGACACTCCGTGGTTCGAGATCGCAGTCGACCGCGAGGAGCACTGCATCACCGTGCGTCTGCACGCCAATGCTGCAGTGCGCCTCTCGCAGGTTGCCGATCCCGCAGAGGGAACACTTGTCGTTGATCTGGCAAGGGCGCTGGCGTCGCTGGCAGGACGGTCTTCTGAAATCGTGGACACCGATCTAGCCGAGTTCACCGCGTACGAAATGCGGTTCATCCATGTCAGCACCGGATATGTGCCCGGGGTCCACGGCGGCGCATCGCTGCCTGGGTGCCGCCTGAAACACCACGTCGAACTCGATGCGGTTGCAGACGAGATCGACACCATTGCGTCCGGCCTCGGTCTGGAATTCGGCCTCGTCCCCGCGGAGTGCCGCGTGGAAGTGATCGCGGCGATTGTGCGCAACCTCAACGGCAGGCTGCACGAGAAACTTCGCGAGCTCGATCCCGACGCGACCTTCGAACTCCTCGTGTCGGAACAAGAGCGAATGCAGCACGACAGAACGAGGCTGCACGTCGTGGCCCCGAACCCATTCGCCGGCGGCGAGCACATACGCGACGCCGTCAAGAAGTACCGTGAGATCAACCAGAGCGCTCTGGCGAGCCGCTACCTCATCGAGGCGGCCGTGCGCTGCGTCCGCGACGGCCACCGCCCGCTGTCGCTCTCTCGCTACGACGAACTTCTGGCGATCTCCGAGAACATGATCGGTCTGGGATCCAGGGGCGACGCCTACCGCTACGGACTCTCCGACTCGGAGATGCACTTTCGGAAACCTGGCCGACTCCACATCGTCTCTGCCGATCCGTTCCAAGAGACCGTGAGCGACCACACCAATGCCAATGCACGCGCACTAGTGGACCAGGACCTACTGGCTGAGTGGGCCCGTTTCATGGAACGCCAAGACCCAGCTCCCCCGGCCAATCTCAGCAAGGAATCGGCTGTGTTCGGGGCAGAGTACGGCGTGCCGTTCATCGGGTTCCTTCAAGCGGTGGAGCGCCTGAGCGAACTTGCTGCCGGCAACGACCTCCAGATGAGGACGATGCGAGTCCCAGATCTCCTGCACGACATCGCCGCGACGACCGAACTCACAAGACCGCAGGCAGCCAAGGTGCTCAAGATGATGTCACTGGAAGCCGCGTCGAATAAGCCGGAGCCAGACCTGTTCGATCCGGACTTCACGCCGTGGCGTTACGCGAGAGAGAACTCGTTCTTGCGGCGCCCCATCTTGATCCGAGGATGCGGCAACGACGAATTGGTTGCCACTTGGGGCACCCAGACGCCGTGGACTGCCACAGAGGCACTGTTCGAGCAGATGGTCTCGGGCCGACTCGCGGCTAGGTCGCCGCAGATGAAGAAGCACATCAGCCAGCAGCGCAACCGCATCAGCCGAGCGTTCGAGACTGAAGTCGCCGACATCTTCCGCCGCGACCCGCACAATCGGGTGAGTGAGCAAACTAAATCGCTCGGAAACACTTCGCTAGAACGACAGAACGGCGACAAGTTAGGGGACATCGACGTGCTCGTCATCAACGAGCATCACAGGACTCTGTCGATCATCGAGGCCAAGAGCTTCGCTGCCGCACGGAGCGCACGAGAAATCAAGGGAGAGATCGACAAGCTCGTTTCCGGCAAGAATTCGGCCGTTGCTCGCCTCAATGAGCGTGTCAGGTTCGTGCGAGACCACTGGTCGACGCTCCACCGTCAAATGCGACTCCCGGGACACGCCAGCGACTGGCAAGTCCACGACATGATCGTTACCAGCGCGCCGTCCATCGCTGCCGATCTACTCCGAAGGTTGGGCAATGAACTTGGCACGGCCATCGTCCCCGTCGAAGAACTTCAGCAAACGGCGGCCGTCTTGACGACCTAACTGTGCGGCCCTTCGCGTATTCGTGGGATTGAGGGTTGCTGGCACCGGTTGGGTCATTATGTCACGAGGATGCCGCGGGCTTCGAAGTTGCGTGGGTTGGTGAAGCCGTGGGCGGTGCGTCGCAGGACTTGGAGCAGGTTGTTGGTGCCCTCGATTCTGCCGTTGGAGGCCCGGTCGGTGTGGTGCCAGTTGAGGATCTCGTCTGACCATGCGATGAACGTGTCGACGGTGTTGTGGTACTCGGGCAGCTCGCCGGTCTCGTAGAGGTCGCAGAACCGCCCGAGGGCTTCCAGGGCGCCGTCATAGTCGTCGGCGGTGTAGAGGCCGTGGAGCTCCTGGAGGGCCTGCCAGCCGGCTTTGAGGCGGGGGTGGGCGTCGAACAGCTTGTCGAGGCGGGCGCGGTCGGCGTCGGTGAGGGTGTCGCCTCGGCGCAGCAGCGCGAACCGGGCCTTGAACACGTCGGGGTCGAAGGCGGGCTTGACGCCTTTGGGCTCTCGGCGCTGGACGTCGCGGCGCACCTGGGTGAGAGCGGCCGCGAACCATCTGATGACGTGGAACCGGTCCAGCACATGGCGAGCGTGGCCCAAGTGGGCGTCGATGGCCGCCTTGTAGGCGCGCGATCCGTCGCTGACCACCACCTTGACGCCCTTGCACCATCTGTGGCCCTGCTGCATCAAGAACGCTGACAGCGCAGCGGAACTGCGGTGCTCGACCATCGCCAGGGTCCGCCCGGTGTCGCCGTTGACGATGACGGTCACGTAGCGGTGCCGCTTGCGCATCGAGGTCTCATCGACCAGCAGCACCGAGCAGCGGCGGCTGCGGCGCCGCTCAGCCACCAGAGCCGACCAGACGTCCACCAGGGCGCGCACCGCGTGCCAGTGCACACCGTGGCGTCGCGCCACCGCGTTGAACGTCATCACCTTCGCGTCAGCGACCAGCCGCCGCGCCAGCCGCCCCGTCAGCGCGCCCTCGAACGCCGGATGGTCCTCCAAGAAGCGGCTGTCGCAGTTGTCGCACACCATCCTGCGCCGCGACCACACCAACACGGTGCGCCGCCCCGACACCTCCAGGTCGCGGACCTTCTTGTCGCGGCGGTCATGCACCCTGTGGCAGCGGAACCCGCACTGCGCTCAGCGCAGCCTCCTAAACGTCGACTCGACGCTCACCCTGAGCGCTCCCGGCGCGTCCTCGAGCACCTCCAGCACACGGATCTGCGGCAAGTGCAGCCGAACTGCCATAACATCGCAAGCCATCGGGGCCCTCCTGGATCGTTGATCTCGTAATCACCGATTCCAGCAGGGCCTCGACCCCTGCTCAGGGACCCTCAACCACCCCGCTCCCCACGTTTCCGCGAAGGCTCAACTGTGCTGGACGTAGAGGTTGGTAGCAGCGCGATGGGGTGAGCCCTCCTGCGAGGGTGTGATGGTTGACGACAACACCCGCGCACCCAGGAGGCTCGATGTCGGTGTGGGTCGACCATCGGAGACATCTGACCCTCCCCCTCACCTCGACCGGCGCCATCTGCTGGCCCTCTGCCGCGTTCGCGTCAACAGGCGTGGTGGTCACCTGCATGAGCACGTGATGCGCCGTCTTGCTGCCTTGACCTCTGAGTGCCGCCTTCGTTTGTGCCGCCTACAAGAGAAGCGTTTGGAGGGAGCCGGAACCTCCAGTACGGACTTGTGAAGCAGGATCCAACCTCTAGACGGCCGTGTCCTCCACGACAAGGATGGGGACGCGCTGAATAGTTGTGCCGTTGTCAGTCTCGTCAGAGCCCGGAGGGATCAACACGCTGCATCTTGGGGACATGCCGAAGACCACAATGACAACAACAATTGCAGCCAATACTATCACAACGCGAATTACTTCACTGGGGATTGCGCTAGGACGTTCGTTGGGGCCTTGTATGCCTCCTCGCCGACTACACGTGCCGCAAATGCGGTACCCAGGTTTGAGTCGAGCCCGCCCTCCGCTCTTGCCTGAACAACATGGTCCCGCGCTAGTTCCTGGACAGAGACTCACGACTAAGACGGTATCGACTTCCTAGTTAAGCCGTGCGATATGGCCGAGTACAAGCCTGCTCGTTCGATTGATCACTAGGGACGATCCAATCTGCTGCAACGGCGGACTAGTGAACCTCACCGGGTATTGCGGCTGAGGTGTGCGGATGGCGATGCCGGGACGTAGTCAGAGGACGATCCCCCGTTGCCGAGCCTCGGCTTCGTCGTCAAGCGTGAGTGCGGACCGTTCGTAGTGAGCAGCGAGACGCGAGAAGATCGCTGCTGTGCGATGCCAATCGTTCTCAAGTTTGTAGCTGACTTGGCGGTACCTGTCTACGAGTTCGCGTTCTTGTTCGCCACCCTCCCAGATGGACCACGACACCACACCTCGGCTGTTGAACACTGCGGTTGAGAACCCGCGATCTATTTCGTCGCTTGCGATCTTCTCAATCAACTCGCACACGGCCGGAGCAGGCCATTCTCCGCCGGGGTCGGTTGGCGACGCGGCAAGCGCCGATCCTATTGCCATATCACCGCTCCTGGTTCGTCCGACCTCAGCTAGGCGCGCTCGTGCCCGAGTGACCCACTCGTGAAGTCCATCAGGGTCGAGATTGCCGTCGCCGTTGAGCCCGGGCGACCGTGGCCATTCGCGTAACAGTCCATAGGCAACGGAGGAGCGTCTGGGATCCCGGTGATCGGCTTCGACGTCTTCGCCTTCCTTGTCAACGCGCTCGTCGATGTGGGCGAGCTGCACGATCTCAGCGAAGAAATCCGGGTCCTCTGCCAGGATCTTGTGCAAGCAGGGAGTCTCCGTGCCCCAGCCCAACGCCGGCAAGTAAGCCCATTCAATCCTCGCGACCCGCTGTTCGCCCAGAGCGCCTGAATGGCGGTTGAGAACCCCCAAGAGGCTCGTGAGACAATCGTCGGTGAGGACCGTGTCAGGTTCGTCGTCTTGCTCTAGACGCTGCTCCAGCATCTCCGCCGACGCTTCGGCAAACTCAGGATCGGCCTCTAGGCGGTAGCTCAATCCCGCCAAGAGACTGGCAGATGAATCGGCGCGACCAGCCGCGGCCATTCGTCGAGCCGCTTGGACCACCAAGTCGTCGTTCCGCCACAGATCCATCTCGGTGATCCGACACCAATACTCGCGGCCGACCTCAGGCTCGAGCCCTTCAAGTCTTTCCCAGGCTGCTCGGGGGTCCAAGGACGCTCTCAGTAGTTCGGCCACAGCAGCTGCCGAGACATCGCTCTCGGCCACGAGAGCGTCGAAGAGATCCCACCCACCTGCTCGGAATCGCTCAACGAAGTAGCCTCGAGCCGCGTCCGTACTAGGCGGTTCGCCCACGGCGAGCCTCGTCAGCATGACGGCATCGGCGCCTTGGGGCGCCAGCGACGCCAAGACCGTTCCCACCAGCGAGGGCGCTCGAACAGACCCGGCGAACTCTAGGGCTGACTCGATGCCACCAGCATCGAGGATCTCTGCCACAGCTGCCGTGCGCCGTTCTGCTAGCGCTGCTTTGTACTCCTCGCGGTCTATGTGTCGCCGCGGCACGCCCTCCAACAGCGGCACCGAATGATCAAAGAGCCACCCATGAGACTCAGAGCAGGACCCAGGCCGTAGGGGCTCCAGTAGGGACTCGAACTCCGCGATCTCATCAGGCGGTAGCGCCCAATCCGTGTCGCTGAACTCACGGTGGCGGGCAACCGTCATCCGCAGAGCGGGCCATATCGCGCGCCGGGCTGCTTCGTCCGTACCGCGAGCAACGCGGCGCAGATCGTGTAGCAGATTGGCCCGCATCCAGGGCGGCATGTCGCCGCATCGGAGGATGAGTTCCGAATAGCGTCGCGGCTGGGCTGCCGCGTCCGCGATCAGCAGGGTGCTGACCCTTGCCACTGTGTCGTAGTGGTCGCCGCGTGTGACGGGCTGCCGGTGGTCCTTCCAGTCGCGATAGCGCGGCGTGAACCCGTCCGTCTTCCCTGAGTGTGCCGATGGGAGCATCGACATCATGACTTCCCAGGCGACTTGCGGGTGTCTGTCTCGCATCGCTTCGAGCGCAGCAAGCCTTTGATCGTTGGATGCCGAAGTGTTCGGCATCCAGGGGCACATGATGTCCTTGAGCACGCTGGCTGGCCGGTGGCTGAGCCCGCTGCGCGGGTCCAGTTCGTCCAGGGTCGCCAGCAGGTCAACCGCCGGTGTCAGGTAGCGAGGAGACCAGGACAGAACGTCCAACGCTGCGAGGAAGTGGCGTTTGGGAAGGTCGCGGGGGAATCCGTACTCGTCGAGTTCTTGATCTGAGAAAGTCGCCGTCAGCGGGGGCTCGTCCCCGGAGAGCCCCGTTCGCACAGCCTCCAGCACAGCATCAGGCGCGGCCTCTGCTAGGAGCGGCAGCCACGGTGCCACAGGGGTCCACCTCTGCAAGGTCGGATCTGTGTTGGCTGCATTGAGCAGCTTGGTCACCGCGCCGTGCACGATGTGCGAAGCTTGGGCGGGCACGTGCGTACCGGCCGTGGCAAGCACTGCGAGGCTCGCCGCAAGCCCCTCTTTGAGGCGCTGAGAGTGCAGTGGCCTCTCGCCCCGCAGTTGAGCGTGAAGCCGCTCCACACCATCTAGACCCTGCAGCGGGTCAGGCCCACCGAGCACCTCCGCGGCTAGGTTCGCCATGTCCGTGAGATCTTCGTCTCGAAGACCGTGACCTGCGACAACCCAGGCATCCTCCGGGGACACCACGTGCCATACCGAACCGGTGCGCATCAAGGGCGGATCGCCGCCTTCGAACCGCGTGACGCGTTCGAGACGCTCCTCGATCTCCAAGTAGCTCTTGCCCACAAAGCGCTGTACGGCCTGAACGTCTCCTTCGCTTGAGCGGTCCCATCGATTGAGCAACAGGCACCGGCGCAGCGTGGCGTCGTTGTCACCGCTCCATCCGGGCTGGTAGAGTTCCGGTTGGAGCGCCAGCCTGCGCCGCAGCGCCAACAAGCTTCGCCTGCCGAGATGGCCAAGCTCCCATGCACGATCGTGCTCGATGCCCAGAGTTCGGAGGCGCTCGGCAGTCTTGACAGAGTCTACGGGCCCAACCCTGACAGAAACTGCCCCGCTGCCTGGAACCGGTACGACCACACACTGAGGTGCGCGGGGGGCCAGACGCTCTGCCAGAGCCAAGGAAGGCACCACCACGGTCAGGGCACTAGGACGGCGTCGTCTCGTTGGTGGGGCGAGCAGACGCCGCGCGCTGTCCGGATCCTCGACGTACAGCGCTTCGCGCCCCGCGTCCGAATCGGCGAACGCTGCCGAGATGAATACGAGAATCTCCTCGTGGGGCGCGTCCCAGCCGACTGTCACAACCCCGCCAGCCAGGCACAGCCGAAGGAGCTGTTGCGCCGCCGTGTCTCGACCCGCGAGAACCACACCGGCATCCAACGGCACCGTCGCGGATTCGAGCCAGCGGTCCCAGAACCTGCTGAGAGGCTCCACCCCAACAGGCTTGCCGATGACTTCTCGTAGCCACAGCGTCGTCTCCGGAGCACGCGCAAGCCATGTCTCAAGGTGATCCACGTTGCAGGCCCGCACCTCACGAAAGTCCCCAGCAACTGACTTGGTCTCCGCGAAGTCCCTAGCACCTATCCAGGCACGACAGATGACAGCCACGTACACCATGCCGGCCCGTGCCTCTCGGGGGACCTTCCCGCACCGGTTCTCATAGTCCTGTTGTGCCTTGCGGTTGGAGTTCTTCTCCGTAGACACCTCCCACCCCGAGCGGCCGCTCGGCACGAAGGGGTGATCGCCTTCGCATAGGATCAGCCCGTCCCAACCTCCTGACAGAACTCCCGTGCCTGCCGGAAAATCCACGTGCGTCCCCGCAGGCGTCGTCTCCTCGACCAGCCTTCTGATCAGCTCTGGCAGTCTGAGGCTCGCTCCCTCGCTGCTTGCCCACTCCAGGAGATCCGAGCGATCAATCCGCATCCACTCCCCGACATCGCTGCCCGGCACACCATAAACGGGCTCGTGCGGCGACCGAGCCGCTGAACGCTCGGCACGCTGGACCAGCGGAGACCCTTCCCGCCCTTCTACCGCGTGCCGGTCCGCTGCGTTGGGCTGGTCATTGCCTGAATCCTCCGCGAAGAAGTCGGCCACGGACCAACCCAGTGCGCCGGCCAACGCTTGCAGGGCGGTGACGGTCGGATTCCCTCGACCCTGTTCGATGGCCGAGATGTACGAGACCGACAGCCCAGACATCTCCGCGACCTGGCTCAGCGTCAGACCCAGATCATTGCGCCGAGCCCTGACCCGGGCATTGAGGGTTGTTGGTGACATGACTTTCCTTTTACAATAGAGCCAATGTCACATCATGATACTAGCAGAAGAGAGTCTCCCAAACTGGCCGTGGTCAGAACCCTCGCCGCCAGCCCAAGGTCTGTGCGCGTCAAGGGAGCGGCGGGGAACCTGCCGCTCCGAACCGTTGAACAACGCCGCGCTAACGCCAGCGGCGCCCCGGAGTTCACAGAACCTCCGTCCAGCCTCGCCGCCAGCACTCGATGGGGTCGCCCAGATGCTAGACGGCCCCGGCCGAAGCCGGGGCCGAGGGCCGGGGTTACTCACCCCGGCGGGGATGGAATCATCGTACCACCTTCGAAGGGCATCGTCGAGAGATTGGGGTTCAAGTTATGAGAACTGAACGAGTGATCGCCTACATCGACGGATTCAACCTCTATCACGGTCTGTGCGATGCGCACCTAGAGAGCAGCCGATGGCTCGACCTGCGCGGCGTGTGTGAGTCCCTGCTGAAGCGACACCAGAAGCTGGTGCTCGTGCGCTACTTCACCAGCATGGTGCGTAACAAGCCCAGAGCCGCCAAGCGTCAAAGCGTCTACATCGATGCACTCAGATCCCGGGGAGGAATAGAGATCGACTTCGGTCATCGCCTCTCGAAAACCCTGACCTGCAGTAGGTGCGGCTTCGCTCACAGCACCTCCGTGGAGAAGAAGACCGACGTGAACATTGCGGTTCGTCTCCTCGAAGACGCCTACGACGGCCAATTCGACGTCGCGTTCGTGATATCTGCAGACAGTGACCTGGCCCCGCCCATCGAAGCAGTCCGCCGACGCTTCCAATACAAGACCCTACTGGTGGCCGCCCCGCCCGAACGATGGTCGAGCGAACTCAAGCGGGTCGCACACGCAGCGGTCAAGATCTCCCCCGCCGTGATCCGGAGGAACCGTCTTCCTGATCCTGTGATCACGCCCGACGGACGAGAGCTGCACGCTCCAGCGGGATGGCTGCCATCGCCTTGAGCCAGCGCGTGGGCACGCTCGTAGCGATGCCAACTCCGACGGCCGCTGCCTCGCTGGTCTGTGGGCGAGACTTCTAACGGATCTTCTAACGTACGGGCCGTCACGAGGCGTTATCCACAGGTATTCGGCGACACGGCCGAATCGCGAAACCACACGTCAGAGGCACTTTCTGGCACGGGCCGACACGAGCCGACACTAGCTTCTTGCAGCTTGTAAACAGCAGGTCGCAGGTTCGACTCCTGTCTCGGGCGCGCAGACAATATTTCAGGTCAAAGGGCACAAATCGATGCCACTGAGGGTTCGTTAAGACGCTCCGAAGGCCAATCTTCTAACGGATCTGTCAATCCGGGTCTGTCAATCCGGGTCTGTACAACCCCGACTCGACACCTGCGAACGATGATCTTGGGGCCTGACTGCTACCGCCGATCGGGCGCATAGCCAACGACAGATTCGTATCTTGCTGCGTCGCTCAGATCCCGCACGAGCTTCTCGACCCAGGCCCTGGTACGGCCGTATCCCTTCATGAGCCGAGCCCATCGCAGTCGCGAGCATCGGTTGCCTCGGGCTCGCCTGAACCAGACGGAGGCCGTGCGCCGTGCCGCCAACATCTCGTGTGAGTGTGTCAGGCGGGCGCTCTAGGGCTGCATCGGGTGTGTGATGGCGTGTCGGACGACGGCGACGACGTCCTCTGCCTGCTGGGCCGTCATCGAAAGAGGAATTCGCATGTCGAACAGCCCGTCCAGCACCGACCGGGTCGCGTCGAGAGCACCATCGTCTACGTATCCCCAGTGATCGAATCGACTGGTGAATCCAAGTGGTTCCTCGGCACCGAACCACTTGAGCGGCACTCCTCGGTCGGCAGCTGCGTGCACAACCCCAGCGCGGTCGTCATGCGAAAGGTCGAACTGGATCGACGACCCGACGAACTCCTCCTTGGACGGCCGCACAGGAAGGCGGACACCCGGTACGTCAGCTAGTAGCCCTGCGAGCTGCGAGTAACGTTCGTTCCACGTCCGTATCCGACCCGGCAACAATTCGAGCTGCGGACGGAGGAGTGCGGCGCTGAGTGCACTCATGCGCATCGACAGGTTCGGCGTCTCCACCCGGTGCCGATCGAACACTTCGGCGGGTGGGCGGGCACCGTGCTGCTCATAGAGCATGTACGAGCCTGACAGCAACACCGCTTTGGCAGCCACATCGTCATCGTCAGTCACGAGCAGGCCGCCCTCACCCGAATTCACATGCTTGAAGGACTGCGAACTGAAGCAGCCGGCCACGCCGAAGGTGCCCGTCGAGCGCCCGTCCCAACGGGCGCCCATCGTGTGAGCGCAGTCTTCGATCAGGTTGATCCCAAGCTCGCCGCATGTGACGACGAGCTCATCGAGGTTCGGAATATGGCCCCGCATGTAGGACAGCAGCAGCCATCTCGCGCCGGTCTCGTCTGCGGCACGGCGAAGGTCGCCAACGTCGATGCAGTAGTCGGCAGTGATTTCGACGAGTGCCGGTCGGGCGCCTGAATGCGTGATCGCCCCGGGTACGGGCGCGAGCGTGAACGCGTTCATCAGCACGGGCTCGTCACGTTGCACGCCCACTGCGATCAGCGATGCCGCCATCGCAGCACCGCAGCTGTTGAAGGCCACGCAGTACTTCCGGCCAACGATCGCCGCGAATTCCGCTTCGAGCGCCGCCGCATCATCCTCTCCCGCGCCGGTCTCTCCATATCGGAACAGGTTGCCTGATCTGAGCAACTCCTGAACCCGCTGCGTGGCTGATACCGGAATCGGCTCTTGGCCGGTGAAGTCGAGGTCCACCTTAGGCAGTCGAAGTGCTGCATTCGCGTCCGAGTCGTCGGGTGGAGGTACCGAGACATCCGGCGGGTTCGCACGCAGATCTGCCGACCGCGCGTGCCCCTCCATCCCTTCATACCGCGAGATGCGGGCCGCGAGCGCACCTTGGCGGCTGGCCGCTTCAGGAGTCAGCTCCTGGTACGTCAGTTGCTTCAAGAACTTCAAGACGTTCAAGCCCCCCGTGTACCGCGCCGCGCGACGCGTCGGGAGAATGTGGTTGGGTCCTGCGCTCTTGTCGCCAAAGGTGACCGAGGCTTCGCTACCGAGGAAGAGCGATCCGTAGTTCGTGAGTCTCTGGTGCCACCACCCGAGGTCGGCAGCCATAACTTGCAGATGCTCGGGCGCGTACTCGTCGCATACGGCGGCGGCTTCCTCGCGACTGTCGGCGAGGATTATCTCGCCGTGCGATGCCCACGCCGCGATCGCCTGGGAACGAGCCGGTTCAGGGAGCCGAGCGGCCAGCTCCGGCACGAGTTCAGCGACGGCGAGGGCCAGGCGGCGACTCGTCGTCGCGAGCCAGACCGGAGAGTCTACTCCGTGCTCGGCCTGTCCGACCAGGTCGACTGCCACCCGATGGGCATCGGCCGTGTCGTCGGCAACGATCATCGACTCCGTCGGGCCGGCCACCACGTCGATCCCGACTTCGCCGAAGAGCTGACGCTTGGACTCGGCGACGTACGAATTCCCGGGCCCAACGATGATGTCGGCGGGTTTGCCGGTGAAGAGCCCGAACGCCAATGCCGCGATGCCTTGGACACCACCCAGCCCGAGCACGATGTCGGCGCCCGCGATATCGGCCGCGACGAGGATCGCCGGATGAACGCCTCCCCGTTCGTCGCGTGCCGGAGATGTTACGATTGTCGTGCCGACGCCGGCGGCGACACTCGTAGTGACACTCATCAACGCCGATGCGATATGGGCGAACCGCCCGGCAGGTACGTAGCATCTAGCGACGTTCACCGGCACCAGGCGGTGGCCGGCCCGGAGGCCCGGGACGACCTCGATCTCGAACGGGCGGAGCGAGTCGCGTTGCGCGGCGGCGAACGTCCGGATGTGCCGGTGGGCTTCATGGATGTCGTCAATGAGCGACGGCGCCAAGTTCGCCCGCGCGGCATCGAGGGCCGACCGGTCGACGATGATCGGTCCATCCCAGTGGTCGAATCGGCTTGCCAGACGCGTCGCCTCCGCCTCGCGCTCCCGACGGAGCGCATCGAGCATCCCGCGGACGGCCTCGGCAACGCCGTCGGGCGTGTCGGTCGCCGACGCGATCGGCTTCTTGATGTGGGTGAGGGGCATGCGGTCCTGCGTGGGGTGTCTGGGCGTCAGACGGTCGTCCGACCGCTGGCGTCTCGGCGCCGTGGCGACCTCACTTCAACGCGCCGAGCCGCAACCCCTGAACCAGGCGTCGTTCGGCGACCCCGTAGAGCACCAACGCCGGCAGGATCGTGAGGATCAATGCGGCGAACAACGCTCCGAGGTCCGCCCCGAACTGGCCTCTGAACTGTGTGATGCCAACCGGCAACGTTCGGCTGTCCTGATCAAGCAAGAGCACGGTCGCGAGCCCCAACTCGTTCCACAGGAAGATGGCCTGCACCAGCGTCACCGACGCGATCGGCCCCCACGACGTCGGGAGTACGACTCGGAGGAACGAGGAAGTCTCGGACGCCCCGTCGAGCGAGGCGGCCTCAAGCAAGTCGAGCGGGAATGCAGAGAAATACGCTCGCATCATCACCGCTGCGAACGGGATCAACCTGGCGGCGTACATGAAGCCCAGCGCGAGCGGGTTGCTGAGCAACCCCAAGCTGTCCGACAGTGTGAACAACGGGACCCAGGTCACGACGAACGGAAGCGTGATCAGCAGGACGAAGTACCTATTGAGTATCGCGATCGACCGGCTGGTGCTGCGAGCACAGGTGTACCCGGCTAGGACGCCCGCGCTTACGCCGACCATGATTCCGGAACCCACCGCGACCAGACTGTTGACCGCAAACTCCGACAGGGGGCGTCCGAGACTCGTGCCCCGCCAGGCGCGTGCGTAGTTGTCCACCAGCAACCGGTCGGGGAAACCGAGCGGATCCGCGATGATCTCGGTCTGCGACTTGACGGATGCCAGCAGCGCAGCGAAGACGGGAATGATGGTGGCGACGAGCCAGAGCACGAGCGCGGCCCCGCCGAGCAGTCGGAGCGACACGTCGATGGGCCGTCGTAGTGCAACACCCCTGGATTGATCAGCCGACACGTTCGATCCTCCTCGGCCTAAAAATGGTGAGGTACAGCATGGACAACAGCGCGACGACGGCAGTCGTCACGATCGCGGTGGCGGCCCCGTAGCCGAACTTTGCGTTCACGAACGCCTCGCGCCACACGAAGGTCGCTGCGACCTCCGAGAACGTGCCGGGGCCGCCACCCGTCATGACGAACACCTGATCGAACACGCGGAATCCGAACATCAACTGGATGAGGAACACCGTCGACACGGCCTCGCGAACCATCGGGAACATCACGTACCGCATCCGCTGGTACAACGATCCGACCCCATCGAGGGTCGCAGCCTCGTGGATCTCGAGGGGGACGTCCTGCAGCGCTGCGTACATGATCACCATCGGGAACCCGGTGAACTGGAGGATCGACACCAGGATGATCGTGTAGTTGACGAGCGACGGGTCGCCGAGCCAGGCACGTTCCAGACCGGGGTGAACTGTGCCGAGGATGTCGTTCACCCACCCAAAGTTCCCATCGAGTCCGAAGAGCCAAACCTGGCTTGTGAACACGGTCGGCAGCAGCACCGGCAGGAACACGATGAACTTGACGATCTTCGCGCCTCTGATCTTGCGGTCGATCAGGCTTGCGATAACGAATCCGATCACAACCGTGCCGATCGCCGTCAGGGTGGCGTAGACGATGGTGTTCTTGATCGCAGTTCTGGCGACGCCGTCGGACGCGAGTTCTCGATAGTTGTCGACCCCGACGAATTCTTTGTCGCCGTAGCCCGGCCACTCGAAGAACGAGACTCGGAGCGACTCAAAGAACGGCCAGGCCAGCAATGCGCTGGCGAGCAACGTGGCAGGGAGGACGAAGGCGAGCCGAGTCCCGGCGAGCCTCATGCGGCCACGCCGCTTGCGTTCGGCCGGCAACGCCACGGCCGGCGCCCGGGTGCCGGTAGCGGTCACCGGCGTATCACTCGCTGGCCAACAGGCGAGTTCGGCCGAGTCCGTGCCTCCACGAGTCCTCCATGGTGTTCGATCGGGACGCGGGCCACATCCAGACAGCCGGAGGGCCAACTGTCTGGTTGTCTGACTAGTTCTAGGAGGAGCTGCTCACCAATGTCAAGCCCCGGTCCCGGCGTCGCTCGGTCGACCGTCGTCGCGAGCCACGGCGATGGCCGTCGTGGCCAGCTCCCGCGCCGAATCGATCAACCGTAGACCAGGCGGGGGCTCGCAGACGGCGAGGACTGCGGAGAGTTCCGTGCAGCCCACGATCGCCGTGTCGATGCCCGACGCCCGAAAGGTGTCGACGACGTCAACGAAGTTCTCGCTTGCGATCGAGTCGGCGCCGATCGACTTCACCCGATCGACAACGGCGGCCACCCGTTGCTGGGCGCTGGCATCGGGCACTTGCGGCGCGAAGCCTGCCTTGGTCAGGGCGCGCTGGTACATGCCGATCGCGAGCGTCGCGTCAGTCGCCAGCACGCCGACCGACTTCGAGGTCGCAGCATGCCGCACCGCCTCGATCGTGACGTCGACGATATCGATGTACTGGGCACCAGCGGGGACGATCTCCGTCACGAACGGGCGTACCGCGTTGCATGGAACCACCAGCACCTCTGCTCCGGAGGCGACGAGGGCGTCGACTCCTCGCTGGAGCCACGGCGTGGGGTCGGCGCCGTCACCAAGGATCGCCTCCTGCCGACTTGGCACCGTGGGGTCCGACCAGATGACGACGCGCAGATGATCCTGATCTCGGTCCACGGGGGTGTTCTCGGTGAGCTTCGCGTAGAAGTCGACGGTCGCCGCCGGCCCCATTCCGCCCAAGACGCCAACGACCCGTGATGGGCATCGCCCAGACTCATTCACCGGTCGATGCCAGCGCCGCGTCGGGGTACGCGTAGAGCGCGGGCGACCCCCCAGTGTGGACGAACAAGACGTTGCTGTCGCGACCGAAGTGACCGGTCCGGACAAGATCGATCAGGCCAGCCGCTGTCTTGCCGGTGTACACGGGGTCGAGCAGAACTCCTTCGAGACGCGCGAAGAGCTGGATCGCTCTGGTCATGTCGTCAGTCGGCAGCGAGTAGCCGCCGCCCACGTAGCCGTCATGCACGTCGATCGCGGCGGGAGGGACCTCGATCGCAGAACCAGCGAGGCGTGCCGTTTCGTTCGCTAGCGCATGGACTCTCGCCTCTTGGGCCTCCTTGGCGGCGCGGACGCTGATTCCGGTGACGGCGAGCCCGCTCTGGTTGCCGTGGAAACCGGCCACGAGCCCGGCATGAGTTCCCCCCGAGCCGCTCGCGCAGACGACGTGATCGATCGCCAGCGACGCGTCGAAGAGCTGGGTCAGGAGTTCTTCTGCGCATGCCACGTACCCGAGCGCGCCGAGAGCGTTCGAACCGCCGCCCGGGACGATGTACGGCGTTCCGCCTTCGGAGCGAACCTCCTCGGCGATCCCCTCCATCCGTGCCACAATGTCAGTTCCGGCATGGACCACCTCGGTCTGTGCCACCCCGAGCAGGCGAAAAAGGAAGTTGTTGCCACTCCCGTCCGGATCGTACGAGTCCGGTACTCGTTCCTCGAGGAGCAGTCGGCAGCGGAGTCCCTCCTTCACCGCCGCGGCAAGCGTCAGGCGGCAGTGATTCGACTGGACCGCGCCAGTCGTGATGATCGTGTCGGCACCCTTGGCGAGCGCATCGGCCATCAGGAACTCGAGTTTGCGGGTCTTGTTGCCGCCCGACGCGAGGCCTAGGAGGTCATCGCGCTTGACATAGATGCTGGCTCCACCCAGATGTCGCGACAACCGGGGTAGGAGTTCGATCGGTGTGCGCCCAACGGTGTAGCGGCGGCGCGGGATGCCGGCGAGCTTCATGAGTTCGTCAATTCAGCACCTGGATGCATCAGGATCCTTCGGAATGGAGGTTGTGGCGCTAGGTAGGCAAATGCCCGCCGTGCGTCAACTACGAGGTCGTGACAGGCCAGCTCTCCGGGCCGCGAGCCAGCAAGGCACCGAGTCGATCGGCGCGCTCGCGGAGGCGGTCGTCATCGCCGAGCACCGTGAGTGCGTTGGCTGCCGACGAGGCAACATGGGTCCAGGCGGCGTTGGCGGCGCCGTCGGCGTCCCCCGCTCGGATCGCCCTGGTGACGTCATGGTGCTGGCTGGCCCAGATCGACGGCAGTACGTGACCGCCCCATGCTTCCTCCCGGCTCGCCCGAAACGGCGAAGAAGCCACGACGTCCAGCAGGTTCAGGGCCGACACCCGCAGGAATGGGTTACGACAGACTGCGGCGAGGGCGCGGTGCACGCCGAGATCAGTTTCGGCGCCCAGCGTGGGCTCACCGGCTACCAAGCGCATGCCGTCGATGAGCGCTTCAGCTTCGGCGAGCTTGTCGAGGTCGGGGTCCGCGGCTGCGACAGCGACGACGTGCGGTTCGATCCGAAGCCTGGCCTCGAACAGGTCGAGGACAGCGGAACCAGTTTGCTCGACCGGCATCGAGTTGACGGCCTCGATCAACGGCTTTGAGCTTACGACCTCGTTGCAGGAGCCGCGGACCGAGTCGATGTACCCGACGAACTGCAGCGCGCGCAGCGCTTCTCGGACCGAAGGCCGACTCACGCCGAACATACGGGCGAGTTCGAGCTCCGCTGGCAGGCGTGTCCCGACCGGATATTCACCGGCTTCGATCTTGGCAAGGATCTGCTCGGCGATTCGGACCGAGATCGATCGGTTCCGGGTGAGCGGTTCTATTTCCGGCATTCGTAGTCGCTGCCAATCTCCGTCGTGGGCCGAACGATGGTGCAGGAAAACATGTCTTACTACCTAGCAACTATACACTGACCACGGCGGTGGGCAAATGTGGAGGCTAGCCATCGACGCGGCGGCCTCGGGTCACGGACGGGACGTGCTGTGGCGCCACTGTCGCACCCAACTACGGCCGTAGTCATTGCCATGAGGTGTGCGCATCACGGTGTGGATATGGAACGGCTGGGGCGTGTCGTAGTCGAGGAACACGCCGCAATGGTGGTCGATCTCGAACAGGATGACGGGGGACTGCACCCTCGCGTAGAACAACTCACCCGCCAGCCAGCCGCCGATCCAACTCACCCAGGTCTCGTCAAGATGGGCCTCGATCTCGCGGAGCCGTAGTCGTCGCGGGCCGTCAGGCAGCAGTGCGACGAACTCCTCGACCAAGTCGAGCAGCAGCGCGCCAGCCGCGGCGGGCATCGCCGAGGCACAGGCGCCCTCGAACGGGATCACCCGATTGTCGCGAAACGCGCCCGCGAGATGCCGCTCGTCGCCGGGATCCAACCGGTCGGGCGGCATTGCCGGATCGACCATCTCGTCGTACTGGATCGCCTGGTTGCGCTGATCGGTGGGCAGGGTCGCCATGAGCTTGCGTGCGAGCTCGATCCGTCGATCGAAACAGCCCGGGCCCGCATGCGGACCCGCATCGATGGCGTCCGGCTCGGCACCCAAGAAGACCGGGCTGATCTGCATCCGGCCGGCGACCACGAGGCAATGGACAGCGCAGTGGTGGCCGAACAGCTGCCAGCCCCACGGCTCGACCGGGTGCGGGTCCCCGTAGATGGCGAAGTGATAGCTGAACTCGTTGAGCACGGATGGCAGATCGACCAGCTGCCCGAGAAACCCGTTGATATGCATCGTTCGCCGCACGGTCTCGAAGCCGTCCGGACTCAAGGACGCAGCGACGAGATTCATGACCGCGTCCCGGACGGCGATGGTCTCAAACTCGAGTCGCAGACCCGTGTCGAACTGCACGAACTCCGGGTTGATCCACGTCTGCCACTCCGGCGCATCGACAGCGTGACACAGCCGCGATCGCCCGTCGGCGTCGAGGAGCCCGAGCAGGTCTGACGCTGCCGCCACCATCCGGGCGACCGGCGCCTCCTCGCCGTCTTCGGGCGGCGCGAGCGGGAACAGCCCGGGCCGCAACTCGCCGGTCTCCGTGATGCCGCGGAACTCGGCGTGGTGCAGCGGCTTCCAGTTCTCCATCACGGCGCCGGCAAGGGGATGCGCCGCCGCGGCTACACGATATTGATCGGGATCGAGGCCCCGCACGCCGGCGAGGCGCGGGTGGTTGAGCGGAAAGAGGTAGCGCCGGAACTCGCTGGTCCCGTCTGGTTGCACTCCGCGTGGTCTAGGCGCGTCCGACATCTTGTCCTCCCGGGGGTTCGAGGCGTGGACGGGACCTTGATGGGTGCCAACCGGCTCCTACACGACGCTCGGAGGGCTTCCGCGTCCAACGTCGGCGATCCGCTCGCTCCCACAGCAGCGCTCGGTCGTTGCTTCGAGTCGTCGGCCCGCCCTTCTCGAGTGCTACGCCGAAGCGGGCTGGACGCCCAGCTGAGCGCGCGCCTCGTCAATGATCCCCAAGACCCCGATCGAGGTCGACAGTGAGTGATGGGGCGATTCGATCAGACCGTCGGCAACATGCCGGGCGGACCACACCGCCTGACGACAGAGCCCCTCGGGTGCGGTGACGATCCCGGACCGGTCGATGAACTGCGCAACCGGCTTGTTCTTCGCGTCGAACACCGTCAGGTTCCCGGGAGCCGAGTGACGCGAGTGGATGAGGGCGCGCCCCCCGGTGCCGCTGACACTGCCCAGACCGGAACCGAACGTCGCCAAACTCGAACTCGCAATCGCCTGCTGGCCACGGTCGTTCGACATGACGGTGATCGCCTGATTGTCGACACCCGTCTCGGCTAGACCACCGAAGCACGTCACGCTCGTCGGTAGCCCGAGCACGAACACGGCGAGCCAGATCGAGTACACGCCCATGTCGAGCAGAGTTCCGCCGGCGAGATCCGGGTCGAACAGCCGATGGTCGTGGTCGACGGGGACCGAGACGCCCATGTCGGCGGTGACCATGCGGATGTCACCCAGTTCGCCCGCCTCGAGCAGTGCGTCGAGCACCCTGATCCGCGGATGGAAGCGATAGTGCATCGCTTCCATCGCGAACTTGCCGGTGGTTCGGGATGCCCTCTGTATTCGTTCGCCTTCGGCAGCCGTGACCGCAAGCGGCTTCTCCACCAGCACGTGCTTGCCAGCTTCGAGCGCCGCGAGCGCCATCAGGCAATGGTGACTGTGCGGAGACGCGACGTAGACGATGTCGACGTCCGGGTCGTCGAGCAGTTGATTGTAGGTCCCGTAGGCCGACGGGATGCCGTAGGCCCGAGCGAAGTCGTCGGCCCGTTCGGACGACCGGGATGCAACGGCGACCACCGGCTGGTCGGTGAACCGCTTCAGGGATTCGACGAACTGCCCGGCGATGACGCCAGGCGCCTGGATCCCCCAACGGAGGGTCGGGCCACCGGTCAGGGGGAGCGGCGCAGGCTCGGTCAGCTCTCTCACGCCGTCTCACGATCTGGCGTCTGGAGACCGCTGTCGGGCGTTGACACGCGGAACGACGCGTGATCGATGCGCACCGTCAACATCCGACATCCGAGCGATTCGTGAGCAGTTAGTTCGACGCGCTCGGCGGCGGGGATTCCGACGACCGAGCCGTGCTCGAGCTCTCGGCGCAAGCTGCCCCACGACAGTGTCGCCGCGCCGTGCACGACGTAGGCGAGGTGCTGCGACGCACAGGCGTCGAAAATCGCCTGCCCCCCGGCGTCGAGGCCCGACATCGTCACCTCGTAGCGGTCGTCTCCGAGCCCGGCAAACTCGACGCTCCCGAATGCGAGCTGTTTCACCTCCGACCTGCGTCCACCGCTCGGCGCTTCCGCTGACGACGCCATCGTGACGACGAGGAAATCGACCGGCGCCGTCGCGTCGAGCGGGTTTGTCATCGAGTGCCGACCACCGACCGGCGTGTACAACACATCGCCGGCCCGCATGACCTCGAGAGTGCCTTCGAGTTCCACGTCGCCGCGTCCGTTGAGGACGACCCACATCTCCGAGGTGTCGGTGTGATCGTGTCGGCCGATGACCGATCCGGGTGGCACCGACGCAAAGTCCATGCCTTGGATCTGCCCGTCGAGCATGCCGCCGTTGATCAGCCGCTTGTAATGGACAGGCCCGCTCCCTTCGTGCATTCCGTACACTTGGGCGAGCCCGGTGTTGTCGTTGATGGCGAGCATGACTCAGGCCTCCGTGCGGTGCGTTGGTTCGTAATGGGTGTTCATGGTCAGACGCCGAGTTGCCGGAGGGCGTCTCGGCTCACGCGAGCGCTCTCGGCGGGAGAGGCAAGCAGCGTCAGATCGGTCTCCGCGATCACCCAACCGTCGAACCCGGCTGCGTCGAGGACCGCGAAGACGCGGTCGAAGTCGATGCTGCCCGAGCCGATCTCGGTGAAAATCCCGTGGCCGACGGCGTGGTCGTACTCCCAATGCTGCGCGGACGCAACCTGTACGACGTCGAGGTCGACATCCTTCGCATGCCAGGCGGTGATGCGGGCGGCGTGTCGTTCGAAGAACGCCTCGACGCTGAGGCCCGCCCAGCGAAGGTGTCCGGTATCAGGTCCGAGGAACACAAGGCCCGGGTCGGTGTTCGAGACTAACCACTCCACCTCCGACGGGCTCTCGATCACGGTCCCGACGTGGGAGTGGTACGCGAGCCTCACGCCTTCGTCCAAGGCCGCCCGTCCCGCGGCGTGCAAGTTCTGCATGAAGACGTCGAGTTCGTCGGGGGCGAGTCCGTCGTCGGGCCCGACGCGTCCCGCGGCGTCGCGGCGGATCCGGCCACTTCGCATCCGGGCGTCGAATCCGCCGGCCGAGACGAGGAGTGTGTCGAGCCCGAGCTCACGGCTCACCGCCGCACCCCAGGCGACCTCGTCGGTCTGGTCGGCGAGCCAGAAATCGGTCCAGAGATAGCCGGGAGCGGCGACCAACCCGTGTTCGGCGAAAGCCCGAGCGATCTGCGCCGCGGCAACCGCGGGTGCGAGATCGCGATCCGTGTCGCCGACGATCCACGGCACGCCGGCATAGCCCGCCTGCGCGATCTCCGAGAGGATCACGGGCTCAGCCGTGCGGTGTGGTCGCCACATCGCACGGGCGCACCCCGCCTTGCCCGCGCGTGCAACGGCGACAGTCGACGGTCGAGAGGGTGTCCACATGTTCAACTCCGCAACTCGACGCGGGGCGGCTGTCGGCAGTTCGTGGTGAGCCGGGCACCGACCCGACCGGTGCTCGGGTCGGGCGAGGTGAGCGCATGAATCGTCTCCACGACATTCACCGCTACGTCGCCGCCGGCCCGGGGCAGCTGGCCCTCCCACACCGCGTGCGCCAGATCCTCTGCGCCGCGACCGCGTTGATTCGGCCCGCGGACGGTCTCGTCCGATCGCACCGCGACGTCGTTCCACTCGAGCTGGCCGTTCGGGCGCCACATGACGGCGGCAGCGAACGTGTCGGGATTCGGTAACCACAGTTCGCCCTCGGTGCCGAGTACCGAGAGCAGCGGGACTTCCTGAACGGGCGTGTCGCCGTACCTCAGTGTGAGCGTGCACAGGACGTCGTGATCGAACAGCAGGCCGCAGTTGGTGTAGAACGGCGCCTGCTCGCCTCGACCCTCGCAGTCGTAGAGCTGTGTGGTGCCACTGATCTCCCGGACCGGGCCGAAGAGATTCACAAACGCCGTCAGGTAGTAAGGCGCCATGTTGAGGAACGGGATCGCCCCGATCCGGTTGATCTCGAGCGGTGGAACCGGCCGCAACATCGTCGCCGACGCCGACAGCGGCTTGCCGATGTCGCCGCGCTCGATCATCGCGCGCCCGGTCTGGAAGCCGTCGCCGAAAATGGTGTCGGGCGCACATGCGATACGTAGCCCCAACGAGTCCGCAAGGCGGACCAGTTCGGCCGAGTCAGCGGTGGCCGTCGCGAGCGGTTTCTCGGTGTAGACGTGCTTCCCGGCCTCGAGGATCCGCCGGTTGGTCTCGTAGTGCGCCGGGATCGGTGTGAGGTTGATGATCATGTCGATGTCCCCCGCAGCGAGGATCTCCTCACCGACGTAGACACGCTCGACCCCGAACCGGCGGGCGAGCGCCTCCGCAGCATCGACATTGAGATCCGCCAGACCGATCAGGTTGAGCGTTTCGCTTGCCACGAGGTTGGGGATGTACTGCGTCGACACCTCCCCGGTACCGAGGACTCCGACGTTCATGCGGCGCGCGTGCACGTCAACTGGCTCTTTCTCGATCGTCAGTGTCGCGCCGGTGCACACCCTTGGCATGTCGATCGACCGAGCGTTGCCGGACTCGGTGGCTCGTTGCGACGAAGCACCGACCCGCTGGGGATTGTCTGGCTGTCAAACAACTTGTTCTAGGCGGACGAGGATCTCGCGTCAAGGTCAACGGCTGGCCACAAACGCCTGAATCGACGTCAGACCCTTGTCGAATGCGTCGTAGACATCCGGGATGGCCCAGGCATCGACCATCATCCAGCCGCGGAATCCACCCTCGAGCAGCGTTCGGTAGGAGGCGTCGAGATCGATGTGTCCGTCGCCGCACGCCAGGTGCTTGGTCGAGCCACCTGGGCGCTGCGTCCCATCGGTGACCGTGAGGTGCACGTAGGAGACGTGTTCGACCCCGAACCGTTCAAGCAACTCATGGGGTCTCCCAGTCGCGCCGTTCAACCAGTCGAAATGGCTGTGGTCGTAGATGACCTTCAGCGGACTCGAGCCGGCGATCGCATCGGACATGATGGTGTAGAGATGTTCGAGTTCCTGGAACACGAACACGGGCTCGAGTTCGAACCCCAACGACCGGTCCAATCCGTGGGCGATGTGGGCTGCCGCGTTCAACGACTCCGCGAACCGGTCGGTGGCCTCTGCGAGGCTCTGGTCGCCGAGCTCGCCATCGGGCCATGTGCCGAGACACTCACAGCCGACCTCCATGGCGAAGGTGGCCCACTGTTCGAAGTCCTCCAGCCAACGACGCCGAACGGACGCATCGGGGGAAAAGGAGTCGGTCGCGCTGGTCTGGATCGCGAAGATCTGTAGGTCGTGGTACTCGAACATGCGCCGGAGGGCCGCCAGGCGCTTCGGCTCGTTCGCTGCGGGGTACCCGCCGAGCGGCCAATCGGGTGCCAACTCGACGCCGTCGAATCCGCGACGCGAGATGAAGTCCAACACGTCCCAGTCGGGATAGACGGTGTCGTACTTCTGCATCGCCGACGTGAAGGCGTTGAGCCCGACCGCTGTCTTCCACGGCGCGTCGGTCATCGCGTCGGAGTGTGTGTCGTACATGTCTCCTCGTGTCGGCTAGTGCCGCGGCCGGCTTCGGTCGCGGATCACCGCGTCCACCAGTTCGTTCACCGTCAGCGGCTCATAGTCGAGCGCGGCCCTCGTGGTGGTGTTATCGAGGCTGGTGTCGGGGGGAATCGGCTGGTGCCGCGCAGTGGCCGGGAGGTCGGACCGTTCGACGACCATGTCGGCGGGGAGTCCGAGGGCCATGGTCAGCGCGTTGGCCGGTTCGATGCGGCTCACCGCCTGCGTACCGCAACAGTGGAAGACATCATCGAGGTCGCGCTCGGCGACCCGGAGGATCATCTCTGCGCAGTCCTCAGCGTGCGACGGGTTCGCGACCTCGGTGACGCCACCTGACCACACGTCGAAGGTGTCCCCCCGAAGCAGCGCATCCGCCCCTGCGGCGATGAAATGCCCGAAGCCCTGATTCTGAGCGGGGGAGAAGTCCGGCCGCATCCAATGGGGGCCGTTGACCCCGGAGATCCGTGCGACCGACGCTCTGTCGGCCTGATTCAAGACCACCATCTCGGTCAACAGTTTCATACGGCCGACTAGGTTCACGGGACTGGCGGGGGATTCCTCCGAGGACATCGGCGAACGTCCGTCGAATACCCAATCCGTCGACACTTGGATCAGCCGGGCTGACAAGCGGTTGGCGACCTCCGCCAGGCGTACGACCGGCTCGACGAATGACTGCCAGGCGATGCGATTGTCCCGCTCCATGGCCCCGAAGTCGGCGTTGTCGATCGCGCAATGCACGATCACAGTGGGCGCGAACTCAATGATCACCGCGCCGAACGCCGGGGCGTCCCTCATTTCGACCTTCACGATCTCGAGGGCCGCCCCAGCACTCCGGTCGCTGGGCCACGTGTGCGACGTGGCAAGGATCTGCACATCGCGAGTGGCGAGTGCGGTGCTGACGATGTTGGTACCGACGAAGCCCGTGCCGCCGGTCACGCACAGCCGCATCAGGATGTCGCCTCATGGCCCGCGCACACAGCCCCACGCCGGTGCCGGGTGGTTGTGCACGGCGGGCTTCGTCGCAGCGATCAGCCGGCGCGCAACTCGTCGGAGATCCGCTCTAGATCTGCCGCGATCTCCTCAGGGGTTGCTGAACCGATCAGGATCTCCTCCCAGCCAGAAGCGATGCGATCTCGCAGCTCGACGTGGGTGAAGGTGTTGGGCTGCGTCGCTCCGAGCATGCTGCCGAGCGCGTCGATCTGACTCATCGCAAGTGCCGGGATGACCGACGGGTCCAGCTCCAGGTCGCTGCGTCCCGAGGTCCTGGAGTACTGGGTCATGGTGGCCTGGAACTCCGGGGAGCTCAAGAAGGCGAGGAAGGCCTTGGCCAACTCGGGATTGTCGGAGTTGGCGGCGATGCCTACGCCATCGATCGGCAACAGCTGCAACTCGGTGTCCTCAGCGGCCATGGACGGGAGGAGGAACCATGCCGCCTCGAAGGGGAGCCCCGCGGCGGTGATTGCGGCGACCTCCCAGCTGCCGCTGACGAACATGCCCGACTGCTCGGTGAAGAAGAGCTGCTGGCCGATTTCGCGGTTCACTGTCTGGGGCGAATCGCCATACACGCCTGTATCATTCCAGGTCTCGGTGATCCGCTCGAGCGCCTCGACCGCACAGTCATCGGTGTACTTCGCTTCGGGCGTCGCTCCCGCCGGCCAGGCCTCCTGGATGGCGAACATCCAGTCGGTTCCGCAGTTACTGGTCATCGCCTGGTGAGTAATCCAGCCCGTGGAGCGGAAGCCGCTGACGGGGAGCGCTATCGGGGTCTTTCCTGCGTCGGCCAGGGCTTCGGTGATCGCGAACCACTCTTCATCGGACGCGATACGGCCCGCTTCCGGCGCTTCGATACCGAGTTCGGCGAACATGTCCTTGTTGTAGTAGACGAGACCGACCCAGTTGATGCCTGCGTTGACGGCCAAGCGTTGGCCGTCAGCGGTCGTGAACGTCGAGGTCAAGGCGGGGAGATAGGCCTCTTCCAGGCCAGCCTCGTCCCACACGTCGCTGATGTCCAGCAACACGTCGGACTCCACGACGCCTTCCCACACACCGGCGGAACCGACCTGCAACACCGTGATGTCGGGCGCCGAATCGGAGGCCAGGAGCCGCGGAAGGCCGGGGAAGTAGTCGTTGCCGCCGGTGACGGGCTCCAAGTTGACCGTCGGCAAGCTCTACCGGTGGTTGCGACTGAGGGCAGCATAGACGCTGTGGGCTGAGTCCCAGTCGGGGTGAACGACCGCGGTGATCTCGCCCGAGAGCCCCGAGGTGTCGTCGCCTGACGAATCGGACGACATGTCATCGCTGTCGCTTGCCTCGGTGCTCGGTGCCTCGGTAACGCTCGGTGCCTCGGTAACGCTCGGTGCCTCGGAATCACTAGAGCCGCACGCGCTGGCGATCAGCGCAAGGACCGCCGTGAGTACGACAACCATCTTCTTCGGCTGCATGGCAGACATCATCGCATCCCCTCCTGTTGGTTCGGTGTACAGCCGACACGCGTGGGCAAAGGGTTCACCCCGCGAAGAAGTCAGGCTGTCAAGTTGTCTGACTGCACGGCACTATATGAACGCTGCCATCGATGTGTCAAGTGAGCGGGGCAAATCCGCTTCCGCACCGGCAAACCGATTGCAGGCGCGTCACACTCCCGCGTCGACCCAGCGCAGTTCCAGGGCGACTGAGATGAGATCGGGGCCCGCCTCCCGGACCAGCTTCAGCCGGACACGACTTCTTGCCGTCCTTTCGGAGCGTTCGCCGCCTGGAAAAGTCTCGGGCTCGGCGCTGCTTAGGCGGTTGGGCGGGTTGGCACTGTGCCGAGGACGCCCCAGGTCGGCGAACACCTCGGCCCGGTGGACCGCTTCGCCTCCTCGGAGCTCCTGCGCGGCGCGGCGGTCATCGCCTGGTGCGCACGCCCCTACAGGCGCGGGGCATGGGCATGGTGGTCGGTCAGGTGTTGGAAGGCCTCGCCCACCGCGGCGAGGGTGCGCTCGGTGAAGGGCCGTCCGATGATCTGGAAGCCGATGGGCAGGCCGTCGGCGGCGAAGCCTCCGGGCAGGGCGATCGCGGGCAGGCCCGCGCCGTTCACGGGGAACGTGAACTGGGTTGTGGCAGGGATCAGGGGGACGCCGCCGAGCTCGACCGCGCCGTGGTCGAGCACTTGGTTGGGGTTGACTGGCGCCACGATCAGATCGACGCCCTGGTCGTCGAAGACGTTGAGGTAGGCGCGCTCGAAGGACACTCTCTGGGCTTGGGCGGCGGCCAGGGCGGTACCCGGTATGGCGGCTCCGGATTCCATGATCGCCCGGGGCTCCTCGCCGATCAGTTCGTTGCTTGATGCCCGCAGCTCCTGCAACAGGGCAGCCGATTCGGCGAACACGATGGCGGCGCCTGCGTCGAAGTGTTCGGCGGTGTTGGGCACCCGCACGGTGCGCACCTCGGCGACGATGGACCCGAGGACGTCGGCGGCCTCGTCCATCACCGCCTGCACCTCGGGGTCGGTGTCGAAGCCCTCGAAGAAGCCTTCGTCGGGAACGCCCAGCACGAGAGCGTCGGGCGCCTCGGCGGGCGCGAGCGGCGTCTTGCTCGAATACGGATCCAGCCGGGAGGATCCGGCGATGACGTCGAGCAGCACCCGGCAGTCCGCGGCGGTGCGGGCCATCGGACCGACGGTGTCGTAGGTCCACGAGATCAGGTGGACGCCGTCTCGGGGCACCGCGTCCCTGGTGGTCTTGATGCCGGTCGTTCCGCAGTAGTTGGACGGGATCCGCACCGATCCCCCCGTGTCGGTGCCCAGCGCTCCGAACACCTGCCGCGCGGCCAGCCCGGCTGCGCTGCCCCCCGAGGATCCGCCGGTCATCCTCTGCGGATTCCATGGATTGCGCGACGCCGGGCACGACACCCCGTAGGCCAACTCGTGGGTGTTGGTCTTGCCGGCTATCACGGCGCCCGCGCCGCGCAGCCGGCTCACAACCGTGGCGTCGCGCTCGGGCGTGAATCCCTTGAGGGCGGCGCAGTTCGCTTCCGTAGGGACGCCCTGAGTGAAGAACAGGTCCTTGAGCGCGATCGGCACGCCGTGCAGCGGGCCGATCGCCTCGCGCTCGTCGAGCCGGGCCGCCTCGGCACGGGCCGCTTCCGCCTGCACCGAAGCGAACGCTCCGACCGATGGCTCGGTCTGCTCGATGCGCGTCAGGCACGCCTCCAGCAGGGCGGACGCGGACACTGACTTGGACCTCACAGCATCAGCGGCCTCGATGAGGCTCATCTGTGTCAAGTCGGTCATGGGATTCTGCCTTTCTTGTCAGATCGCCAGACGCCGGGCGACTCGGGTGGCGAGATCGGGGTCGGCCGCGGATCCGCTGTCGACGACTTCGCCCTTCTCGAGAACGATGAACCGGTCGGCGAGCCTTCTGGCCAGGTCCAAGTGCTGCTCGATCAGCAGCACCCCCCGACCGGCGTCCCTCGCCGACTCGATGTGATCTCCCAGTAGGGAGACGTTGGAGGGCTGCAAGCCCTCGGTCGGCTCGTCCATCACCAGCAGCGGAGCGGTCGTGGCCAACGCGATGGCCGCGGCGAGCATCTTCTGCTCGCCGCCCGACAGCGTCGCGGCCCGCTGGGATCCTCGCCCCGACAGCGCGGTGCCGAACATGGAGAGCACCCGATCGTGGCTCTCGGAACCGAAGCCGCTGAGACGGAGATTGTCGCTGACCGACAGGTCCCCGAACAGGGCCCGCTCCTGGAAGGTGGCCCGAAGCCCGGCGCGAGCCCGCCTCGACGGCGGCAGCCGTGCTATGTCGACGCCGTCCAGGAAGAGATGTCCTCCGGTGGCCCGCAGCACCCCGAGGATGGTCTTCACCAGTGTCGTCTTGCCCGCTCCGTTGCGTCCGACCACCGCAACGATCTCACCGCTCGACACCGCCAAGCTCACACCGTGAAGCACCGGCACCGTGCCGTATCCAGAGCGCAGGTCCGCGGCTTCCAGGCGGGTCACTGTGCGACTCCGCCGTACACGGCGATGACTTCGGGGGCGTTCTCGACTTCGGCCACGGTGCCGTCGGCCAGCACAGAGCCCCGGGCCAGCACGGTCACCCGATCCGCGACGGCGCGGATGAAGGCCATGTCGTGCTCCACGATCAGGATGGGCAGGCGATAGTCGCGGTGAAGCTCTCGCAGGAGCTCGGCCGCGGCCAGGCTCTCCGGGACGGTCATGCCGGCTGTTGGTTCGTCCAGCAGCAGGACGCGGCAGCGTCCCGCCATCGCCATGGCGATCTCCAGCCACTGCTTGTCGCCGTGGGAGAGACCGCCCGCGGGCGAGTCTGGGAGTTCGTCGAGACCGGTGCGCTCGAGGATCCGCAGCGACACTTGCGGAACGTTCGCCTCCCAGGCACGGCGCGTGAGCCCCCATGGTGACGGCGCCGCGCCCCAGGCCGCCACCGCCACGTTCTCGGCGACCGACAGAGAACCGATGACTTGGGGAGACTGGAACTTGCGGCTGACGCCGTGGCGAGCGAACTCCCACGCCCGCAGTCCCTTGCAGTCTCGCCCGAGCATCGCGATGGAGCCCTCTTGGCACCCCTGCTGGCCGCAGAGAATGTCCAGCAGGGTGGACTTGCCGGCGCCGTTGGGGCCGATCAGGCAGCGCAGCTCGGGCTCGTCCATGGTGAGTGTCACGCCGTCGAGCACCCGGAAAAACCCGAAGCTCTTGGCTATGCCCGAGGCATCGAAGATCACGGTCTGGTCGCTGGCGGCATCACTGGATGCGGCCGGGATGAGCGTTGGGCGCTGACTGTGCCGGGCGGGGCGGCCCGCCATACGCAGCGCGCTGGGGACGAGTCCTTCGGGAACGAGCGCCACCGCCGCCACGAAGATCACCCCGGTGGCGAGGGTCCAGTACTGCAACCAGACGTCGGCGAGGGCGGCCGAGGCGAAGTTGATCGCCAATGAGCCCAGGACCGGCCCGACTATCGTTCCCCGCCCGCCCACCAGGGTCCACAGCACCACGTTGGTCGCGAGGGCGAAGCCGAAGATCTGCGGGGACACGAAGCCGGTCCGGTGCACGTAGAGCGCGCCCGCGATGCCGGCCACCGCGCCTCCGATGGTGAAGATCCAGACCTTGACGGCGACGGTGTCATAGCCGAGCGCCTCGGTGCGGCGCTCGTTGTCGCGTATCCCGATGAGCACGGCGCCCACGGGACGTCTCACCAGCAGCCCGACCACAGTGATAACGGCTACGGCCACCACCGAGATGAACAGGTCCTGGGCGCGGTCGGAAAACTCCGTACCAAACGCGGTTATGCGAGGGACGTCGGTCAGGCCGTTGAACCCACCGGTCACGTCGCGCCATTGCTCCGCGATCTGCTCCAGCGTCAGCGATAGCACCAGGGTCAGCAGTCCGACCACCACCGGCGTGGGACGTCGCCGGAACGCGGCGATGCCCACTCCGTACGCGACGGCCGCGCCCACCGCGGCCGCCAGCAACAGCCCGGGCAGGCTCAGTGACGGCGCCGCAGTCGCGACCCGCGCCGTGGCGTAGGCCGCGATCCCGAAGGGCAGCAGTTGGCCCAGTGAGAGGATCCCGGAGTAGCCCCAGACCAGGTCGAGGCTCACGGCAAGCACGGCCAGGGTCAGGAACAGCGACAGCTGGCCCGCCCGGAACTCGCCAAGCGTCAGGCTGGCAGCAGCCGCGGCCGCCGCCGCAACTCCGCCGAAGCCGAGCGGCCGTCTCACGCGATCGCTCCCGCCGGGATGGGCCGGCGGAACTGCAGGACCAGCACAGCCAGTGCCAGCGATGCGATCTGGGCCCACACCGCGTCGTAGAAGTGGATGACACCCGTCTGGACCGCGGCCACGGCGAGGGCTCCCGCCGCCACGCCCCACAGCCGGTTGTAGCCGCCGACAATCACCACCAGGAAGGCGCCGGGAAGGTAGGCGAGGCCGGCCTGTGGCTCCACAGCCCCGAGCGGGGCCACCAGGGCTCCCGCCACGCCCGCGGTGGCCGCGCCGACGCCGAAGGCGCACAGGTTGGCCATGCCGGTGCGGATGCCGGCTGATTCGGCGAGGTCCCGATCAGCGACGATGGCTCGCACCACCAGGCCGAAGCGCGACTTCGTGAACGCGAGCAGGGTCGCCACCACGACCACGACCGCGATCCCGATCAGCAGATACCGGTACGTGGGGAACAGGACTCCGAAGGCCTCGGTCGCGCCGGGCACCGGGTTCGGAACGGTGCGGAAGTCTTTGCTGAACACCAGCTCCGCGATCTGGCGGAGGCATATCGACAGCCCGAACGTTGCCAGGATCGTCAGTTCCGGCCGGCGGTGGATGCGCCGGATCAGGCCTACCTCGATGACTGCGCCCAGCACGAACAGCACCGCCGCGGCCAGCGGCACGGCCAGCCAGTGGTTCAGCCCCTGGGCATGCACCACGTAGGCCACGTAGGCGCCGATCATCACGAACTCGCCGTGGGCGAGGTTGATGACGCCCATCAGGCCGAAGACGATCCCGAGCCCGAGCGCGACGATGGCCAGGATGGCGAAAAGGCTGATGCCGTTGAGCAGTTCGAGTGTCAGCGCATCCAAGGGCTCTCGCTCCCGTCGATGAGGCGCTCGGGGCCTGAGCCGGTGCGGGCGGCGAGATGTCGTTCCGCCCGCACCGGCTCGCCACAAGCGGCTGCGCGGTGCGCCTGATGGGGCCTAGGCCGGGTTGCAGGTCTCGTCGGGCTCCACCGAGGAGAACGACTGCACGATCAGCTGAGAACCGTCAGACTGGATCTCGGCCACGTAGATGGGCTGCGCCAGGTGGCGGCTGTCAGTGATGGCGATGTCGCCGGTGGGTGTGGCGAGCGACAATCCCTCCATGGCGGCTGCCACCGCGGCCGTGTCGGTTGTGCCGGCTGCGTTGGCCGCGGCCGCGTACAGCAGCGCAGCGTCGTAGATGTGGGAACTGAAGGTGGCATGCGGCGGAGCATCGGCACCGAAGCGCTCGTAGTAGCGGCCCACGAAGTCGCTGTTGAGGGCGTTGTCCACTTCCTTGAAGTAGCCCATGGTCACTCGCATGCCTGCGGTGACCGCCGGTCCCATGGCCCCTAGGACGTTCTCCTCGTAGATGTTGGCGAGGCGCGGTATGGCGTCCTGGCCGATGCCGAAGTCCACGGCCTGTGTCTCGAAGGCGATGGCGTCACCGCCGACGAGCGCCGGGAAGATCAGGTCTGCGCCCGAGCCCGCGATCGTCTGGGCCACCGACGAGAAGTCCTGCGTGCCCAGCGGGACGTACTCCTCGCCGACAACTTCGCCGCCTGCGCCTTCGATGTACTGGCGGGCCAACTCGAAGCTGCGGCGGGGCCACACATAGTCGTTGCCGAGCAGGAACCAGGTCTGTCCGCCGGTCTGCTCCATCATCCACGGGATGACCGGGGCAAGCTGCTGGCTCGGGACCTCGCCGGTGTTGAACATCACCGACGAGCATTCGCCGCCTTCGTAGAGGGCCGCGTAGATGTAGAGCACATTGGCATCCTCCGCGAGCGGCTTGGCGGCCTGGCGCGTCGCGCTGGAGTGGGTGCCGAGGACCACGTCGACATTGTCGGAGTCGATCAGCTGCTCCATGGCCTGACGCCCCACTGCGGGGTCGGTGGCATCGTCGGCCAGGAAGGTCTCGACAGGTCGGCCGTTGATCCCTCCGGCCGCGTTGATGTCCTCCTCGATCATCTCGGCGATGTTGGCCGTGGGAGGTCCGAAGATCCCGGCCGGGCCGCTGTTGGAGAACAGGATCCCGATCCGCACCGGCTCACCCGAGGGCGCAGCCGGCTCTTGCGGTTCTTCGGTCTCGACGGGCTCCGGCTCATCGGGCGCCTCGGTCTCTTGAGGTGCCGGAGCCTCGGTGGTCTCCGGCTCGTCGGGCCCCTCGGTGGTCTCCGGCTCGGGCGTCCCCTCCGAGTCGTCCGGTTCGGCGGCGCCAGAGTCGGTCGCCGCCGGCTCCGAAGGTGCCTCCGGCGTGCCCGCGTCGTCATCGCTGTCCCCGCAGGCCGCGGCGACCAGCGCAAGCAACGCGACCAGCGACGCCGCGAGCCACAAGCGAGACCGCGAGCGGGAGTCCGATACTGTTCTCATCACAAAGCCCTCCTGTATGTGAGCAGTTATTGACATATTGTCGCATAGGTGGGCCGAGGTCAAGTCCCGGAGGGAACGCCTACAAGGGAAGCCGGTGGCCAGTGTCTTGTAGCACGGTCGTGCTATAGTCTTGGGCTGTGAGCACTACGACCACGGTCCGTCTCAGCGAGGAAGAACGCGAACTCCTGTCCGAGCTTGCCGATGAGTACGGCAGCCAAACAGGCGCCATCCGGCGCGGCCTCCTGCTGTTGGCGCGCGAGAGCGGCCAACGCAAGGCCCTGCGCGAGTTCCTACGCGAATGGGCGGAGGATGCAGGCCCGCCGGATCCCGAAGATGTGGCTGCCATGCGCCGCCGCTACTTCGCTCCGTGATCCTCGACGCCGGAGTACTCGTAGCAGTCGACCGAGGCGAGCGAGCAGCCCAGTCCTTCCTGACCGCTTCACTTGAGGAGGGCGCGGTGTTGCGAACATCGGCCCCTGTCGTCGCGCAGGTGTGGCGCGACGGCAGCCGGCAGGCCAGACTGTCCCGGTTCCTTGAGACGGTCCAGGCGCACGACTTCACCCTCGTCGATGCCCGCGTGGTCGGAGGGATACTCCTGAGGTCCGGGACCTCCGACGTTGTCGACGCGCACATGATCGCGCTCGCCGTTCGCCTCCAAGACAGCATCGTCACCGCGGATGCGCGCGACTTTCTGTCTCTCACGTCTCATCTCGGGGACAGGGCGCCGCGAGTGCACCACTGGTAGCACCCAGTCCCCGGACCCGTGGGCTAAAACGGCAGCGACTAGGAGGCTTGGTTGGCGGCGGGGAGTTCGAGCAGCTTGCCGAACACGTGGACAATCCGGAACGCGACCTCGTGCGACGGCGAGTACTTGCCTCCCTCGATCGCGTTGACCGTCTGCCGCGTGGCCTCGGCACGTTGCCGTTCACCCTCGGCAGCGCCACGACCGCGGTCCACCGGGTTGTCCGCGCGGTGGTTCCGGCCGATACACCAGCGGAAGACCGCCGCGATCCGGTTCCGTGCCTTCCGGGAATCGGCCGGCTTCGATGTCCAGATCGGCGCGAGGCACCCGAGCACGTCCGCGCTCTCGATCCGGTCCACCGGCATGTCCAAGAGCGGCGCGGCGTGGAGACGGAACGTCGACTCCCACTGCTGGGGCAACGGGCTCCCGGCCTTCCACCCGTCCCGGTGAAGCTCGATCGTCCTCTTGGCGGCCTCGGCGAAGGTGGGGACGCCGCGCCCGCGTGGGTGACCGCCGTGGCTCTTCCAGTTGATTCTTCTCCCAGTAGAAGCCATAATGGCTATTGCCTCCCAGTACTGATCTGTGAGGAAGCCGCAAGCCCCGGAGGGCCAGTCCGAGGATCCGAGAGGATCGTCTAGGACGGGAGCCGGGGCTTACGCATTGCCAAGGATCCTTCACGTCACGTAGCGGATGTCGGTGACAATGAGCGCTCTCTGTAGCTGGCTGAGACCTTCGGATTGTCCCTGAGTAAGATGCTCTCGCGCCAGGCCGGCAAGCGCGTCGGCGTACCACAGAAGCGGCTCGGCCTTGGTGCGCCAGTCGTAGGTGAAGGCACCGGTAGCTCGTTCGCGGAAGTTGTCGAGGATCACCGAGCGGTCGCGACCGTCCTCGCGTGGGCCCCGTGACTCGATGATGACATGGCCGACGCCTGCGTCGGTGAGGTCGGTGACGAGTTCGGACATGAGCTTGGCGCGGGCCCCTGTCTGGGCCTGACGGCCCGCTCGACCTGCGAGTGCCCTGGTTGCGACTGCGTGGGCCTCAAGGCGTTCAATTGCGGCCTCGCGGGTACTTGGTCCCTCTCTGTGCCAATGAAACGACCTAGTCCGACCGGCTGTCAGGACTCGGATGTCTTGTCGCGCCGCCTGTGCGTCAGCGAAGGTGACTGCCGCTAGGACATAGGTCACCCCGCCTTGAAGTTCGGCCACTGTCTCATCGACGACTGCGACCATGCCCTCGGGTATCGGCTGCCCGTCGGCGGGCACGGGATTGGTCATCGCGGACGCCTCGGACGGGTCCGGCGCTTCGCTTCGAAGGGATGCTGACGCGTGTAGATGTTGTCGGCGGTATAGCCGACCGGGCTCAGCGGAGCGATCTTGAAGCGTTTCTCCACCGTGAGCAGCCCGTGGTCAACGAGACCTCCAAGACCGCGGCGCGCGGTATCGGTACTGATGCCGTACCAAGCTGGAACATCCTCAGATGGGAGCCGAAACCCGTTGCGCAGACTGAGAGCGATCAGCAGCATGGCAACCTCGGAAAGGCTCAAGACGCGGTACCACCGTTCATCCTCGGGCCCTTCCTGCCAGAAGGCGTTAGAAAGCCGTAGGTAGCGATCCCCCGCTTGGCCGGGAGGCTCATACGGGTCTCCGCTCCCGTCCTCCTTCAGCATGTGAATGTGAGCCATACGCTTGTAGCGGCCCCTTCGGATCAGGTTCCGGTCCTCAAGTCGCTTCCATGCCTTGGAAATGGTGGACGCGGCAGTTGCAGTCTCGGGTAGCTCGATGCCCAGCGCGCGGGCCCAAACCGCGGCCGCGAGGGCCGTGTCCCACGGTTCGGCGCTGGCCTTGCCCATGGCCAGCAGATACAGGAGTAGAGCCCTTATAACTTTCCTATACCGCCATCAGTGACTTACCTATGCAGCAGTACCTGTAGAAGAACCTAATTCTATGTCCATGTTCCACGTCCACTCTAACCTCTAGGTCCAATCACCACTCCAAGCTCCAAGACCCGCATGCCGCAACAGCGACCTGCCCTGGCCCACGACGGCAAAAAGCGTGACCGCCATTGGAGGGCCGACTCGATTCCTTGACCGATAAGGACGCCAACGCTCGAGGCTCAGGCGTCGAGGAGCGAGCGGCTGGGACTGATGCGAGCGCATGCGCCCGCCGCCCATCGGACTCCGGGACCGTCGGAGAATGCAGCTAGGAGGCTTGGTGGGCGGCGGGGAGTTCGTCTAGGACCTGGATGCCGGACGGGGTGGCCTCGCCGAGGAGCAGGGACTTGAGCCGGCCGCCTCGGCTGCAGCGGCGCGGGCCATTGAACCGGGACTTCCGCAGGCCGCTGAGCATTGCGGTTGGCTCTACTCCCCCGCCGGCCCGGCAGGAGCGGGCCCAGGTGTGGATCGCTTCGTACACGCCCTCCGCGGCCGCTGAGACGGGCGGGGAGCAGGATCCGAAGCGGTCCGAGTAGCGGCGCAGGAACTCTCGGTTCTCTGAAGTGTCGAGCCCGACGAAGTAGCCGAGCACATTCCAGGTGCCTGTCCCCGACTCGCCGAGATGCTCCACGACGGCGTCGTCCATGAGCGGGGCGAACGTTCGGATGTTCTCTCGCAGGCCGTACGCGGCGAAGTCGCGCTGGAAGCCGACATGGTCCTGACCCACGAAGCTCGACACCACATGGTCGACTCCGCTGCGCTGGATCGCGGTCAGCACCGGCTCGAAGCTCTGCGATCCCAGCGGCAGGTAGCCCTCGCCGGCGACGTGGCCGCCCATGCGCTCGATCACGGCCCTCGCGGTCGCGCCTATCGCTCGGGGCCACGAGTAGTCGTTGCCGGCCAGGAACCAGCGGGATCCGCCAGTTTGAGCGGCCATTCGGGGCAGGGCCCGGTGGAGCTGGTCCATCGGCGTCTCGCCGAAGCGCACCAGCAGCGGATGCGCCGCGGTCGGCTCGCTGGTGGGCGTGTACAGGTACGGGATGCCCTTCGCCACCGCCATGGGGGCGGTGACCGCGTACGTGGCCGAGGAGTGCATCCCGACCACCGCGGCGAGGCCGGGGGTGCGGCACAGGCGGCGCATGGCGATCGCTCCGATGCCTGGGTCGGTGGAGTCGTCGCCCACGACGAGTCTGACGGTGCGGCCCGTCACTCCGCCGTCTGCGTTGATCTCCTCGACGGCGAGCTGCGCGCAGTTGACCGTCGAGCGACCGAGGATCCCGGCGGTGCCCGACAGGGAGATGAGCAGCCCCAGCGCCACCTCCCGCACTCCCGCCTCGTAGCCGTCGAGCAGCCCCAGTTCGACGCCCAGCCGAGCCACTTCGCCGTCGTCGATCGTTACGCGGACTCGAAGCCGCGTGCCTCCGCCGTCCACAGGGTCGAAGCGGCACACGACCCGGCCCGCCCACGGTGTCTCGTGCACCAGGTCGATGCGACGGTTCGGCTGGAACGACAGGACCCTGGCGGTTCCGGGCGAGCGGGCCAGGCCGCCGAGGGGCAGCACCAGCCGGACCAGCGAGCCGGGCCTTAGCAGGGGCGCCTCGGACCCGAACAGCCAGCCCAGCGAAGCATCGCCCCGTCCGAAGAGCGCAAACAACTCGCCGGGGCACGGCTCCAGCCGCACCTCGTTGTTCAGGACGAGCTCACCCACGGCGCTGAAATCAGGCGCTGCGCTCGTCGGCCCGGTCGGAGGGGACGTCCCCCGCCGCGGAGGCACCCTGCACGGCCGACGCGAGCTGCTCTAGGGAGTTCTGGTACACAGAGGTCAGGAAGGCCACCACTGCGTCGGCCGGGCTGGAGGTGACCGAGTAGTGCCGGAACCGGCCGTCGCGGCGCTCCTTCGCCAAACCGGCGAGGCGGAGTATGCGCAGATGCGACGACACCGCCGTGCGGCCCAGAGAGTCGAAGTGCGCCGCTATCTCGCCCGCGGTGAGCTCCTCATGCTCGCCGATCAGGCTGAGGATGGCCCGTCGGGTTGGATCTGCAAGAGCTGAGAAGATGGCGTCACTGTCAGAGGGGGCCATCGCGCCTCCTGTGTCTGTCTGTCAATACTTGCGCACTCATGATGCCACACCGGTGCTCAGCATCGGCCGAGTCACGTTGCCGGAAGGGCGGGGAGCATAGACGAAGCCTTCGTTGTCGACGTAGCCGAGATCGCCAGTCCGGTACCACCCGCCGGCAAGGGCTTGTTCCGTCTCGTCGGGACGGTTCCAGTACTGGGTGAACAGGTTGGGGCCGCGAAGCCACAGCTCCCCCGTCTGGCCCGGCGCGACGTCGGCGCTGGCGATGTCCACGATCCGGAGGTCGCAGTGCCTCGCCGGCCGGCCGCACGAACCGACCCGGTCTGCGTGGGCGTAGTCGAGCACGACCGCGGTCGGGCCGGTCTCGGTCGCCCCGTAGACCTGCACGACGCGCACGCCGAGGGCGTTGAAGCGCCGGATCAGTCCTTCGGGCGCGGTCGAGGACCCGCAGTTGAGCACGCCGAGGGAGTCGAAGTCTTCCGGGGTCAGCGATTCGCGGCCCAGCAGGGCCTCCATCGCGGCCGGCACCAGCACCAGGTGCGTCGGACGGTGACGGCGCATGATCGCTAGGTGTGACAACCCAAGACGTTGTCCGAGAGCAAGGCTCTCACTGATTGCATCGCTCGGATTGCAGCCTTGCCTTGGTTTGCGGATGGCCATGGCCCGATCGCAATTCCATGCGCCGTCGCGGAAGAGGGTCGGCGGAGCAGCAAAGGACGCCTGAGAACGCTCACAGCTTGAGCTCCCGCCTAGCATTCCGGGGTGCAGATGACAGGCGACAGACACTTCTATATCGAGTCGTTCGACGCGGTTCGGCTGAGCTCGTTTCGAGTCGCCCAGTCGCCCTTCGCCCACCGGTACAAGACCGATCAGACGATCTTCTGCATGTACTGCGACCGCCTGTACCCCGTCAAGATGGCCGATGACGAGGATCCCATCCCCAACTATTGGAAGCTGCGCCGCGGCGTCCTGCTGTACGACGTACCGGAGAAGCCACTCGAGATCGTCGGCCCCGATGCCGGCAGGCTTCTCGAGAGAGTCCTGACGTGCGGGATCGAAACGCTCGCCGTGGGGCGAGGCCGCTACGGCATCGCCTGCCATGAGGACGGCACTGTCCTGATGGACGGCGTGGTCATGCGCCTCGCGCAAGATCGCTACTGGTATGTCAAGGCCAACGGCGAGTTCGCGAGCTGGCTCAAAGCGAACGCAATCGGGCTCGATGTAGAGGTCTCCGACCCGAACTCACGGGTACTTCAGATTCAGGGCCCGAAGTCGCTCGATGTGCTGGATGCGGCCATCGGCGGAGGGCTGTCGGCCGACTTCAGGTACTTCCATGCGGGATTCTTCGACGTATGCGGCCAAACGTTGTGGGTCTCCCGCACCGGGTGGACAGGCGAGGCGGGCATCGAGATCTACTGCAACAGCGGGCCAGAACCGACCGACCATGACGCCCTCTGGGACGATCTGCTCACCTGCGGCGAACCCCTCGGCCTGGAGTTCAGCTCGTCGTCATCGATGGGGATTCGGCGCATCGAGTCGGGGATTCTGGACAACGGCAGCGACATCGAGCCGGACTTGACGCCGTTCGGTGCTGGACTCGGGCAGTTCGTCAGACTCGACAAGGAAGACTTCGTCGGCCGGGCCGCGTTGCAGACAGCCGATCGCAGCCAGCTGCTGTTCGGCCTGGTCTGTGCTGCCTCTATGCCGGAGGCCGGCATGCACGTCCACTTCGAGAACGGCCCGGTCGGGCACATCACGATCGGAACGTGGTCGCCCACCCTGGACGCAGGGGTCGGCTATGTGCGCTTCGATCGGCCGCTGCCGGGCGATGACTGGCTCGGCAAGGCCGTCTGGTTGCATGACCATGCCGGAACGCCCCACGAGGCGACCGTCGACACTCTGCCATTCGTCGACAAGGACAAACAGCTGCCCCGCGCCGTATGGCGTGGATCGAATGGCCAACCCGTCTGAACCCATCGAGCCGCAGGCCCGCCACCATCTCAGCTTGAGCTGCGGCTTATCTCGGCTGCCAGCGCCAGGTCCTCCGCCGCGGAGTGAAGGTCGTTGACCGAGACTTGGAACTCGTCGATCCCGTGGGCTGCCACGAGCGCGGCCAGCTCCGAGCGGCACTCGTCCACGGTTCCGGAGATCACGAAGGCGTCGACCCAGTCATCGCGCACGAATCGGGCCGCGGCCAGCGGGCCACCGTCGGAGAGGCCTTGGCGGATGGCCGCCTCGGTGCCAGGATCCAGGCCGATCCTGGCCTTGACCGAGTCGGGGGAATCGACGAGCCGGAAGGTGAGGCCGGCCCGAGCGGCCTCCCGGACCCGGTCGGTGGTGGCCAGGATGGTCATGTAGCACAGCCGGGGGTGGGGCCGGCCGTGCTCGTCGGCGGCGCCGCGGATCGCAGCCGCGTGCTCGCCGACCAGCTCCTTGTGGACGAACGACATGATGAAACCGTCGGCCAGCTCCCCCGCCAGCCGCATGACCCGCGGGCCTCGCCCGGCCACCCAGATCGGAATGTCGGGGCGGCCATAGCCGAGGCGGGCCCGACGGAACCCGCCGGCCACGCCCTCGCAGTCGACGGTCTCGCCCGACCACAGCGCCCGGCTGGTGGTCACCAGCTCGCGCATCGCCCTGATCGGTGCGCGGCGCTCGATCGCCAGCGCCGTGAGGGTGAGGGCCCCGCCCGCGCCGATCCCCAGCGCGGCCCGCCCGCTCGACGCCTCGTCCAGGGTGGCGACAGCCGCCGCCGTCATCCCCGGGTGGCGGGTATAGGCATTGGTGATGCCGGTGCCGATCTCGACCGAGCTCGTGGCCGCGGCCACCGCTCCCAGGGTCACCCAGCACTCCCGGGCCGCCAAGCCCTCGTCGGGGATCCAAACCCGGCCGCACCCGAGCCCCTCAGCCGCCACCGCGGCCCGCACAACCGCGTCGACGGGTCCTTCGGGCATCACCATGCAGGCCAGCTGAACCATGACGCCGACAATAGGGCCGCCCAAGCCGCCGGTGGGAACCACGCCCCGAGCGGTCTGCCATGCTTTGGCGGATGGAGCTTCCAGGACGGGTCGCGCTGGTGACCGGCGGCGCCCACCGCGTCGGTCGGGCCATCGCGCTCGCGCTCGCCGCGGCGGGCGCCAACGTCGCCATCGCATACCACCGATCCAAGGACCAGGCGACCAGGACGGTCGAGGAGCTTCGGGGCCACGGCGTCGACGCCGATGCGTTCAGAGTCGACCTGGCCGAGCCCGCCGAAGCCGCCAGGCTGGCCGAGGCAGTGACCGGCCGCCTGGGGCCCATCGATGCCCTGGTCAACAGCGCATCCGCGTTCGCGCTCGACGAGTTCCCCACAGACGACACCGCGACCTGGTACCAGACCTTCGACGTGGTGCTGCACGGGCCGTTCCACCTCACCAACGCGGTCGCGCCGTCCATGCTCGAGCGGAGCGGCGGGGCGGTGGTCAACATCGTCGATCTCTCGGCCTGGCAGCCCTGGCCCGGCCGGGCCGCCCACAGCGTGGCCAAGGCGGCGCTTCTGGCGCTGACCCGCCAGGTGGCGATAGAGCTAGCACCAGCGGTCCGCTGCAACGCGGTGGCCCTCGGCCCCACCATGCCGCCCGCCAAGTTCGGATCCGACCAGGTCGAGAGACTGCGGCGCCGCACGCTGCTCGGCCGCTGGAGCGGCGGCGAGGAGGCCGGTCGGGCCGTGCGGTACCTGCTTGAGGCCGAGGCGGTAACCGGTGAGTGCCTGACCGTCGACGGCGGCGAGCAGCACGGCCACGTACGGGAGCGATTCACCGACACCGCCACCGATCGCGACACCGCCGGGCCCAACCAGTAGGGCCGCTGGACTCTGTGGCGTCAGGCGGACCCGGGGGTCGACACGCCCCCCAGACCCAAGTCCGCCAAGAGGCAGCGCGGGTAGGTGAGAAGCAGTACTAATTTCGCCGGCATTCTCAACGGTCCGCTTCGCTTTCATGTGCCTGCCCGCGCACGTTCCAACATGTCCACAGCACGCGTCATCGGGCGCTACGCGGAGTCGCGCACGACCAGCTCAACGGGCAGGACCACCGGGTCGGGCTGCTCGTCGGGATTGTCGATGAGCCTGTGAAGTGCGGCCGAGACTGCTTCAGCGAGCAGGGAGGCGTCGAGGCGGACCGTGGTGAGCGCCGGGGTCACGAGGGCGGAGAACTCGATGTCGTTGAAGCCGACAACCGCAATGTCCTCGGGGACGCGCCGGCCGCAGGCTCGGGCCGCGCCCATGGCTCCGATGGCAACCAGGTCGTTGCAGGCCAGTATCCCGTCGACATCGGGACTCATCTCAAGCAACTCCTGAAGGCCGGCTGCGCCGCCGTCGACGGTCGGCTGCACCTGCACGAGCGCCGCCCGGGCGTCAGAGGCCGCCGCGACGGCACCGCCCGAACCCTCCACGCCCGAGCAGAGAGCATGCGACGAGGTGGCCGATCCGATGATGCCGATGCGGCGCCGCCCGGCATCGAGCATGTGCTGGACCCCGAGCCGGGCGCCGGCCTCGATATCGAACAGCACGCAGGCCACATTCGCCGCAGCGACGAGACTGTCGACCACGACGATGGGCACACCGCGCCGGCTGTAGTCGACCAACTGATGCGACGAGTCCCCTACGGGGGCCACGATCATGCCGTCCACCGCGTGCGACCATAGCGACACGAGAACCTCGCTCTGGAGGTCGGCGTCGTTGCCCGAGCCCGCGAAGAACATGGTGCGTCCCTGCTCGCGGACTTTGTCCTGGACGCCCGCGGCCAGCGCCAGGAACAAGGGGTCGGACATGTCTCTGACGACCAGCCCGATGGTGCCGCTCCGACGTGTTATCAGGCCTCGGGCCAGCAGGTTGGGGCGGTAGCGCAACTCCTTGATTGCGACAAGGATCCTCTGGCGCGTGGCCTCGGAGTAGCCGCCCTCGCTGTTGACCACCCTCGACACCGTGCGCGGCGTCACGCCAACCCTTCGAGCCACATCGTGAAGCGTTGCCGCCTTGACGGCCTTCCTGGGGCCGGCTGACTCACCTCCCACAGGGTCTAGTTCGACGTCGCCCATGGACACTCCCGAGGCTGTTGCCGTGGCCAACCATACATGAGTGTTGTCCGCCGGGCAGGCGCTCCGGCTCGCGGCCCACCGGACCCAGGTCAGCCAACACCTCCGGACCAGAATCGACCGGCCACATCGGAACCAGCCACGACGGTCAGGGGCCGGTGGAGCGGCCTCTCAGGATGTCGTCGAAGCCCCGTATCAGCGTGTGCTCGGTCTCCTGCACATCTTCTGGGCTGGCCGCGAAGTAGCCGGTGGCCATCCCCATGTCGGAAGCGGCGTCCAAGAACGCCGGGATGCTCGACAGGTACAGGCAGTCGTAGAGGTCCACCGACATCACGCGGCGGGTCGCCTCGAACAGAGGCCGCTCGGGCAGCGCTGCGCCCACCTCTCCGCTCGCCAGCCAAGACGACACCGAGTCCTCGAGCTGAGCCATGCGCCGCAGGCGCATACCCCACTCCCGGGACTGGTTGCCGACGGCCGCGACCGGCAGGCCCCGGCCCGCGGTCCGGTCCAGGAACGGGTGCAGGCCCGGCACCAGCTTGAACGACGCCAGGTAGCGGGTCTCCACCTCGCGCCCGATCAGCCCCAGCCCCAGATCGCGCCAGAACTCCTCGGCAGTTAGACGGCCCAACACCAGCTTGCGATGCCGGTCGCGCACCAGGTCTGGGTCGACGTCGGGGTTCTCGCCCAGGATGACGGGCAACAGCAGGCCCTCCAGCGGATTGGTGGGCCGCACGATCACGCCGTGCACGTCCACCACCAGCAGGCGCAGCAGCCGCTTGCGGGGACGGCTGGCCTCGGCCTCGCGGGCCGCGGCCCGCTGCTGGCGCCGGCGGGTGGCGCGCCTGCCCCTGCCCTTGGGAGTGCGGATCAGGGCCACCACCCACGCCACGGCCACGCCCAGCACCACGAGGCCGAAGCCGAGGGCTGCGGCCCGGGCGATGTTGAGCCATAAGGGCGCCACGGTGTCCCGTAACGTCGTGGAGGCGCTGATCTCCGCTCGGGGATCTCCGTACGAGAACCGCCAGATGGCCGTGGAGCCCTCGATCTCGGGCGTTCCGGGGGCGAGGTCGGCCTGCGGCGACGCGGACGAGGCGCTGAAGGCGTCGTCGGAGTCGAGCAGCGTGAGCGAGAACCGCAGACCCAGAGAGTCCTGGGGCCGGCCGGCCTCTGCGATCAGGTCCTCCAGCGGCCGGCCGAAGGGTTGGCCGCCGAAGATGGCGGCCAGGGCGCCGTCGCTGAAGGCCTCCACCGGCGGCGCCGGATCGATTACGGCGCGGAACGCATAGGAGCTCTCAGCGAATGACCGGGTCTGCTCGAGGACCACGTCGGAGAAGATCACGCCCTCGCCGACGATCTCCGCGAGGACTAGGGGGAGCTGCGACGAGGATTCAAACTGCTTGACAGCCCGAACCTCCACCCCTTCGTCGCCGCGAGAGATCGGGCCGTCCACGGCCCAACCGGCGTCACGCGCGTCGTCCAGACGCAGCCCCTCAGCGAGCTCGGGCACGCGGGCCACCGCGTCTGCATCGGCCGTGAACACCACCGTCACCACACCGGAGCCGTCATCGCCGATGTCCACCTCCACCGCCGTGTCCACCCGGCAGGCAGCTGCGAGCACCGTCAAACCGGCGACCAGCAGCAGCGTCCGGCACCTCACGGCCACGGGGCCGCCGCGGCGCCGCCGCGTCACGGCTCTTGCCGCGCCCAGCATCAGAGCCGGGCACCGACCGGCCACGGCCCCAGCCCGCAGCCCTCGCCCGGAGGCAGCCCCGAGCGGGAGCTCGGAGAGAGCGCACATCGATCGCGAGCGTCTCGCGGGACGGCGGTGTGTTCCCCGCTCTTGTTCGCTGCGCTCACGGGCCGCTCGGGCCACGGCCTCGCTCCGCACCTTGCAAAGTCGCCTAGCGATTCGCGCCTATTCGCTCGGCCTCTTAGAAGTGGCCCTCGCCAGCGGTCCGCTCGAGCTCGGGCTCGGGCGGCTCGAACCCCTCAATGGCCCGGAACACCACGATGAGCCCGCCCTCGTTGAGCGGATCGGGCTCCACGTCCACGATGACTATCTCGCCGGCCCGGAACTCCTTGTGCAGCAGCCGCTCGGACAGCGGATCCTCCACCAGCCTCTGGATGGCCCGGCGCAGCGGCCGCGCTCCCATCGTGGGGTCGTACCCCGCAGAGGCGAGATGGTCCTTGGCCGCGTCGGTGAGCTCCAGGCCCATGCCCTGACCGCCGAGCTGGCCGGCGGTGCGCACGATCATCAGGTCGACGATGCGGCGCACCTCGGACTGGGTCAACTCATGGAACACGATCACCTCGTCGATGCGGTTGAGGAACTCCGGCCGGAAATGCTGCTTGAGCGCCTCATGCACCTTTGCCTTCATCCGCTCGTAGGTGACCCGCTCGTCGGCCTTCGTGAAACCCAGGTTGGCCTTCCGCAGATCGGCGGTGCCCAGGTTGGAGGTCATGATCAGCACCGTGTTGCGGAAGTCCACGGTGCGTCCGTGGCTGTCAGTGAGCCGGCCCTCCTCGAGGATCTGCAGCAGAGTGTTGAACACGTCCGGGTGGGCCTTCTCGATCTCGTCGAACAGCACCACCGAGAACGGCTTGCGCCGGACCCGCTCGGTGAGCTGGCCGCCCTCCTCGTAGCCGACATACCCGGGCGGCGAGCCGATCAGGCGGCTGACGGTGTGCTTCTGCATGTATTCGGACATGTCCAGGCTGATGAGGGAGTCCTCATCGCCGAACAGGAACTCGGCCAGGGTCTTGGCCAACTCGGTCTTGCCCACGCCGGAGGGGCCCAGGAAGATGAACGAGCCGCTCGGGCGCTTGGGATCCTTGAGGCCGGCCCGGGTGCGACGGATGGCCTGCGAGACCGCGGAGATGGCGTCATGCTGGGACACCACCCGCTTGTGCATCTCGTCCTCCATGCGCAGCAGCTTCTTGGTCTCCTCCTCGGTGAGCTTGTAGACCGGGATGCCGGTCCACAGCGACAGCACCTCCGCGATGGCCTCCTCGTCGACCTCGTCGAAAAGGTCCACGCCAGCGGCCTTGGCCTCGCCCTCAAGCGTGTCGCGGCGGGCCAGGAGCTGCTTCTCCTTGTCTCGCAGCTCGCCGGCGTCCTCGAAGCGCTGCGCCTCGACTGCCTCCTTCTTGCGGGAGATGGCGTCGGCCAGTTCGGCCTCGAGCTCCTTGAACTCTGGCGGCGTGGCCATGCGCTTCATCCGCAGGCGCGAGCCGGCCTCGTCGATCAGGTCGATGGCCTTGTCGGGCAAATGCCTGTCGGAGATGTAGCGATCGGCGAGGTTGGCCGCGGCCACAAGCGCCTGGTCGGTGATCGTGACCCTGTGGTGGGACTCGTAGCGGTCGCGCAGGCCTTTGAGGATCTCGATGGTGTGCGTCACCGTCGGCTCGTCCACGACCACCTTCTGGAAGCGCCGCTCCAGCGCGGCGTCCTTCTCAAGGTGCTTGCGATACTCGTCGAGGGTGGTGGCCCCTATCGTCTGGAGCTCGCCCCGGGCCAGCATCGGCTTGAGGATCGAGGCGGCGTCGATGGCACCCTCGGCCGCGCCGGCTCCGACGAGGGTGTGGATCTCGTCGATGAACAGGATGATGTCGCCGCGGCTCTGGATCTCCTTGAGCACCTTCTTGAGCCGCTCCTCGAAGTCGCCCCGGTAGCGGCTGCCGGCCACCAGCGCGCCCAGGTCCAGCGTGTAGAGCTGTCGGTCGCGCAGCGTCTCAGGAACGTCATCGGACGCGATGGACTGGGCCAGACCCTCCACGATGGCGGTCTTGCCCACGCCCGGCTCTCCGACCAGCACGGGGTTGTTCTTGGTGCGGCGGCTCAGGATCTGCATCACCCGTTCGGACTCGCGGCCCCGGCCGATGACCGGGTCGAGCGCCTTCTCGCGGGCCAGCTGGGTCAGGTTGCGGCCGAACTGGTCGAGCACGTGCGAGCCCGATGACGACTCCCCGCTGCCCCCACCGGAGGTGGCGCCGGACCTCTCTCCCTGCGCCGACCCCGACACCCCGCCGTAGGCGGAGAGCAGCTGGATGACCTGCTCGCGCACCCTGGCCAGATCCGCGCCCAGCTTGACCAGCACCTGCGCGGCGACGCCCTCGCCCTCGCGGATGAGGCCGAGCAGGATGTGCTCGGTGCCGATGTAGTTGTGGCCGAGCTGCAGCGCCTCGCGCAAGCTGAGCTCCAAGACCTTCTTGGCCCTCGGCGTGAAGGGGATGTGACCGCTGGGCGAGCTGCCGCCCTGGCCGATGATCTCTTCCACTTGGCCGCGCACGGACTCGAGGCTGATCCCCAGCGACTCCAGCGCCTTGGCCGCTACGCCCTCGCCCTCGTGGATCAGTCCCAGCAGGATGTGCTCGGTGCCGATGTAATTGTGGTTGAGGAGGCGTGCCTCTTCCTGGGCCAGAACCACGACTCGACGGGCCCTGTCGGTGAACCGCTCGAACATCGCTCACGCCTCCCGAATGCCTGGGTGCCTCACGGTGGTCAGTGTAACCCGGCCCCAGGACATGAGTGGCGTCGCGGCTCGCGGCCCGCGCTGTGGCATGGGCCACATCACGGTCGCGGGCGGCGACGCCCGGAGAGCCCGCGGCTGCACCGCCGACACGGCGCCTGGCAGCACGTCCGGCCAGTCCCCCATTACCCTCGCGGCGTGGTCGCCACCTCACCCTTCGCACTGCTGCCGTGCCTGGAGGACGACCTGCGGCGCGTGGAGGATGAGCTGCTTGCGGCCGCGGCGACATCCGACGACTTCGTCACCGAGCTCGCCAGGCACCTGATCACGGCAGGTGGCAAGCTCGTCCGACCCGGCTTCTGCCTCGCCTCATCGCTGGTGTGCGACGAGGCGCCGACGACGTCGTCTGCGGCCGCGGTCAAAGGCGGCGCCTCAGTGGAGCTGGTCCACGTCGGCTCGCTCTACCACGACGACGTGATAGACGGCGCCACCACCCGGCGCTCGGTCCCCAGCGTCAACGCCCAGTGGGGCAACCTGCGGGCCATCCTGGCGGGCGACTACCTGCTGGGGCGGGCCTCGGCCATGGCGGCCTCGCTCGGCGCCGAGGTCGCGGTGCTGCTGGCCGAGGCCATAACCCAGCTGTGCGAGGGCCAGATAGTCGAACTCGAGAACGCCTACGACACCGGGCGCAGCGAGCAGCGCTACGAGCGGGCCGTGTCGGGCAAGACGGCGGCGCTGCTGTCGATCTCGTGCCGGATCGGGGCGACGGTGGGTGACGTGCCGCGGCCGGTCGTCGAGGCGCTCGGGGAGTTCGGTTTCAGCTACGGCATGGCCTTCCAGATCGTCGACGACATCCTGGACCTCATCGCCACCGAGTCGCAGCTGGGCAAGCCGGCCGGCAACGACCTGGCCGAGGGCACCTACACGCTGCCGGTCATCCGCGCCCTGGCGGATCCGGACGCCCGTGAGGAGCTGCGCTCCATCCTCGGGCGTCCCATCGACGCCGCGGCCCGCGACCGGGCCGCCGAACTGGTGCGGTCAACCGCCGGTCTCGACGAGGCCCGCGACACGGCGCGCACGTGGGCCGACAAGGCCCAGGCCGCGCTCACGTCACTGCCCGACACCCCCGCTACCTCCGTGCTGCGCCTGGCCGCAGACCGCCTGACCGAGACCCCCGCCCTAGCCGGCTAGGGATTAGCGCTTCATCGATCCTGGTTGCGCTCGTACACGATGCGCAGCCCGTGCAAAGTCAGGAACGGCTCGACGTGATCGATCGTCTCGGAGATCGGGGCGATCACATGGGCGAGGCCCCCGGTGGCCACGATGTTCGCCTCGCCCAATTCGGCCAGGAAGCGGGCGTTCATGCCGTCGACCATGGCCGTGAAGCCGTACAGGGCACCGGACTGGATCGACTCGACCGTGGTCTTGCCGATCACGCTGCGGGGCTCGACCAACTCCACCGCGCCGAGGGCCGCAGCCCGCCCGAACAGCGCGTCGAGGCTGATCTCGATGCCGGGCGCGATGGCCCCGCCCATGAATGCGCCGTCGGCCGAGATCACGTCGAAGTTGTTGCCCGTGCCGAAGTCCACCACCACGGTGGGGCCACCGTAGAGGTCGTAGGCCGCCACCGCGTTGGCGATCCGGTCCGCTCCCACCTCCTTGGGATTGTCGTAATGGATCGACATGCCGGTCTTGGTTCCCGGCCCGACCACCACCGGCAGGAACCCCAGTTGGCGCCGCACCATCTCCCTCAGGCCTGCCAACAGGCGGGGAACCCCCGAGCAGATGGAAACTCCCGCTATGTGTGTCTCGAAGTCGATTCCGACCGTGCTGAGCAGCGACCTGATCACCACACCGAGCTCGTCGGCGGTGCGTTGCGGGTCGGTCGAGAGCCGCCAGTGGTCGACGAGCCCGTCAGCCGCCCCCGAGCCGTGGACTGCGCCGGGGTCGTACACGCCGACGACGGTCTGGGTGTTGCCGACGTCGATGGTAAGCAGCACCGCCGCAGGATACGGCGGATCAGCCGTAGCCGTGGACGCTCAGCCGGCGCCGTGGGGGCTCACCCGGCGCGGCAGCCGAGGACGCTCAGCCGGCGCGGCAGCCGAGGTTGTCGATGAGCCGGGCCTTGCCGAAGCGCACCGCCACCAGCAGCCGCACGTCGCCCCCCAGCGGCTGCCGGCCCCTTGTGAGGGTGGCCGGGCACACCGCGGCCGCGTAGTCGATCCGCGCCAAGGACGCTCCGCCTATCACCGCCGCCATCTCGGCCTCCACGACGGCGCCGTCGGTCTCCCCGGATTCCACCATGACCGCCCCAGCCTCGAGGGCCCGGCGCAGCACGGGCGCCTGGGCCCGCTCGTCGGGACTCAGGTATGCGTTGCGGCTGGAGAGGGCCAGCCCGTCGGGCTCGCGCACCGTGGGGCAGCCCATGACCCGCACCGGCAGCGACAGATCCTTCGCCATGCGCTTCACGATCATGAGCTGCTGAAAATCCTTCTCCCCGAAGTAGGCCGAGCACTCCCCCACGATCGCGAACAGCTTGGCCACAACGGTGGCCACCCCGTCGAAGTGCCCGGGCCGGAAGGCGCCGCACAGCACGTCGGCGAGGATCCCGAGATGCACAGCGGTGGCCACCGGCTCGGGGTACATCTCCTGTTGGTCGGGCACGAAAACGATGTCGGCACCGGCCTCGGCGCACACTGCGAGGTCGCGGCGGAGGTCGCGGGGGTAGTCGTCGAAGTCCTCCCCGGGGTTGTATTGCAGAGGGTTGACGAAGATCGACACCAACACCAGGCCGTTCTCCGATCGGGCCCGCTCGATCAGCGAGCGGTGTCCGTCGTGGAGGAATCCCATGGTGGGCACGAATCCCACCCGGTGCCCGCCCGCGCGAAACTCGTCCAGGCGGACGCGCAGGCCGCGGATCGTGTCCTCGGTGACAGGGCGGGTCGCAGGGCCGGTCACGACGACACATCCCGGCCCGCGAGGCGGCGGGCCTCGTCGGCCAGAGCCCTGTAGGCGGAGTGCTCGGCGGGCGCGATGGCGTCGAGATGGCGCTGGATGGTGGCCTCGTCCCCTCGGGACGCAGGACCGGTGAGCGCGGCGGCCGGGCCCAGCTCGTCGACGTTGTCGACGGTGGCCCGAACAAGGTCGAGGAAGGCGGCGAAGGGCACACCGGCCCGGGCACCGATCCGCTCGGCCTGGCCGAGCAGGGCGACGAGATGGTTGGAGGCGACCACCGCCGCGGCGTGGTAGGCGGCCCGGTCGCCGTCGGCCACCTCGAAGGCCCTTCCGCCGAGGTCGGCGACCACCTGGCGGACAACAATGTCGCCCGCGACCGCGAACCAGCAGCCCGCGAGCAGGCGCCGCGCCCCGACGGCGGCATCCGGGAGCGCCACCAGAGGGTGCAGGGCCGCGGGGCGAGGGTGAGGGGCGAGAACGTCGAGGCCCAGCGACCCAGCCAGGTGCGCCACGGCGGCGGTGGATGAGGGCTCCACCGCGGCCGCCACCTCCGCCACCGCAGCGTCGGGAGTGGCGATCAGCACCAGATCGACGTCGGCGGCCGCCGCGACCACATCGGCTGGAGGCGCGGACCGACCCAGGACGGGGCGCACCTGCCAGCCGGACCGGGCCAGAGCGGCAGCCATGGCACCGCCGGCCCGGCCGGAGCCGATGACGCGGACCGACCGCACCGATGGATCCCGCGCTTGTTCGCTGCGCTCACGGGCCGCTCGGGCCACGGCCTCGCTCGGCTCCTCGCGAAGTCCTTGGGGACTAGGGTCCATCCGCTCGGCCTCTGGCTAGAGGTGCAGTGGCCCGAGCCTGACGACGCCGTCGCAGGACTCGGGGTCGAAACCGTCGGGCAGCAGGTCGGCGCCCACGTCGGACAGGGGCACGAGCACGAAGTCCCGCTCGTACATGCGGGGATGCGGGACCACGAGGTCGGGGGCGTCCACCCGCTCGCCGTCGATCCACAGCACATCCGCGTCGAGGGTGCGGGGCCCCCAGCGCACCACTCGCACCCGTCCCGCCTCCAGCTCTGAGGCCCGGCACTGTCGGAGCAGATCCCGGGGGCTCGCGGACGTATGGAGCCGCACCACCATGTTGAGGTAAGGGCCCTGCTCGGGGCCGCCCACCGGCTTGGTCTCGTATACGTCGGAGACCGCGTCCACGCCGTCGAAGCCGCCGACCGCGCTCCGCAGGTGGGCCATCCTGTCCCCCAGGTTGGATCCCAACGCCACGAAGGCCCGTCGGGCGGCGCGGGGCTCGTCCGCGGCCGTCACGGCGCAGACCTGAGCTTCTGGGCCATGGAGACAATCTCGCGCGCCACCGGGCCCAGCTCGCGCTCGAGGAGCTGCTCGGCGATAGTGATGGCCTCGGGACCGCTGTCGACCAGGCCCGACCACAGCAGGTAGCCCGCTACCACGCCCGATACCCGGTCCCCGATCGAGTCGTGGTGGAGCACCACCCGCTCGCTGGCGACGTGATCGTGGATGGTTCGCAGGATCTCCCCTAGGCGCTCGGACCCGCCGCCGGGGTCCGAGAAGGGCAGGTGTCTGTGGACCAGCCCGTGCTCGTCGTAGTCGCGGAGGTTGTAGGGGATGGACGTCAGGCTGACGATCAGGTCGATCTCGTTGCGGCACAGCCAGATGATCTCCTCGATGCGCCGCACCCGCCGGTGCCCGGCGCCGTAGCCGCCGGGACGCTCGCAAACGCCGAAGCGGTCGGTGATGATCCAGCGGAAGCCGCGGGGCTCGATCCCCTCCGACCACTTGCCGCTCATGCGGGATTCCTGCCGCTCAGCTGCGAATCGAATCGATGGGGGACTCCGAGCGGTGCCACGATCAGAACCGCTCGGGCGTGCGTCGTGCTCATGCGGGGTCCAGGTCGAAGAGATGGACCGCCGGCAGCTCGCGGTAGCGCTCGGCCACGTCCAGCCCGTACCCCACCAGCCAGTCGGCCGGGACCGAGAACCCGACGTAGCGGATGCCGTCGGAGCGGGCGTCCTCGCGTACCAGCAGGGCGCAGATCTCAAAGCTGGCCGGCCCCCGGGCCCGCAGCAGCTCCGCCAGGTAGTCGGTGGTGAGGCCGGAGTCGACTATGTCCTCCACCAGCACCAGGTGGCGACCGCGCACGTCGGTCTCGAGGTCCTTGATGATGCGGACCACGCCGCTGGACTCGGTGCTGTGGCCGTACGACGACACCGCCATGAAATCGAACTCCACGGGCAGGTCGATAGACCGGGCGAGGTCGCTCATGAACACGAAGGCGCCCTTGAGGACCCCGACCAGCAGCGGGGGCCGGCCCCGGTAGTCGGCGGTGATCTCCGCGCCGATCTTCTCGACGCGGGCCCGCAGTTCGTTCTCGGTAATGATGGCGCGTCCGACCGACCCCGGCGGCAGCGGCAGTCGTGCCGCGGGCTGTTCCGGCGGCGGGCTCACCCTGGCACGATACCGGGCTCTGACGGGGCCTCTGCCGCCCGAGCGTGGATCCACCGACGGGCGGGCCAGTGGGGGATGGTTCGCCAGCATCGACGCCACCACCGACAGAACGAACTTCAATCGGTTTGCCACATGTGGTGTGGTTAACCGCTTGATGTTCGTGGCGAACCGCTATCGAGCACCGCTTCCAGCCTGTCCATCCCGCCTGGTGTGCTGCTCACCACAAGGGCCTCTACCCGCTCGGCCCCTTGCCGGCATGGTTACTGCGGCTCGCGGGGCTCGATGCGAAGCCGGCCGCCGCTGCGGGCGATCCGGTGCCCGCCGGTGATTTCCGTGGCGGTGACGCGGCCCCCCGCGACATCCAGCACACGGTTGATCGAGGCGGCCGAGGGAGCCGAGCCGACAGTGTCTGAGATCCACCTTCTCAGAGCCTCGGTTGCCACCGCTCGGGGGGCTTCGACGAGATCGGTGGCGCTGGCGGGATCCAGCTCCGCGGCCAGCTCCGCGATCACCTGCAACGCCTGGGAGGCCAGGTCGGCGTGCCGGTTGAGCAGCGGCACGGGATCTCGGCCCAACGCTCGGGCCAGCGCCGGAATCACCTCGTTGCGTATGGCCACTCGGGCGAAGGACGGATCGTCGTTCATGGGATCGCGAACCGTCGGCAGCTCGAGCTGTTCGCATACTGCGCATGTCTCGAAGCGGCGCAGCCCGAGGAGCGGGCGGCCGACACCTGCATGGGGGGCGGCCGCACCGGCGAGACCGGCGCCCCGGCCGATGTTGAACAGCACGGTCTCGGCTCGGTCGTCGGCAGTGTGGCCGACCAGCACATCGGCTGGCAGGGCCCCGTAGCGGGCGGATCGGGCCCGGGCCTCAAGGTTGGGTCCGGGCTCCACCCGAACCCGGCGCAGCTCGAAGCCAGCTCCGAAGCGGGCCGCGATGGCCCGGGCCGCCTCCGCGTCGGCGCCCGCTGAGGGGCGCAGGCCGTGGTCGACGTGCCAGGCGGTGACTTCCAGCCCGGCTGCGGTGGCCAGCGCGACCAGGGCTGCCGAGTCCGGCCCGCCCGACAAGCCGCAGGCCACCGCCGTTCCGGGAACCGGGAAGGTGCAGCGAACCAGCAGAGCGTCGATGTCGAGAGCAGGCTCGCGGCCGCGGCCTGGCCGGCTGATGCTGCCAGTGCCTTCGACCGTGCCGGTCACGCCGCGTGCCGCCGCTTCAGGCCGCGGCCTCCGCCGCGCCCATGCGGGCGACCCAGTCGCGAGGGCTGCGGATCTCGGCGATGCCGGGGACGTTCTCGGGATCCTCCCACACCCGGTCGAACAGGGCCGGACCGCCGGCCTTCTCGACTGCCTCGATGAAGCGCTCGCCCTCGGCGTACTGCTTGATCTTGGCGTCGAGGCCGATCACACGCTGGAAGATCTTGGCGAAGCCGCGCACCGACTGGCGCCGATTGCGCATGACCCGCCCGAAGCGGGGCGCGGAGGGGACGAGACCCTCCCCGGCGCGGTCCATGATCACGTCTCCGTGGCCCTCCAGCAGACTCATCAGCCCGGCCAGCTTCTCCAGCGTGTCGATCTGGGCCTCCGAGGCGAGCAGGGTCATCACGCCGCCGGCGGCCAGCGGATCCTCGCCTCTCCGGCGGGCCTCCAGCACCCGGCGCACGGCCGCCGCGATCCGCTTCGGGTCGGGCTCGACCGAGTCGAGCACCGACTCGACGAGTCCGATGAAATGCGGCCGCATCCAGTCCACGCCGGTGAACTGGGCCCGATGGGTCACCTCGTGGAGCGCCAGCCAGAGCCGGAACTGGCCCGGGTCGAAGGCGTAGCGGTTCTCCAGCGCAACGACGTTGGGTGCCACGTAGTAGACGATGTCCTGATCCTCGGGCTTCTCGTCCTCGACGACGAGCAGGTCGTACTGGCCCAGCACCCGGGTGGACATCCAGCCCAGCATGAAGCCGAGCTCGGCGCCGGCCACCCGGCGGGTGACGGGGGCCAGCACCCCGTCCGAGCCCGAGCCGAGCTTGGCAGTGAGGGGCCGCAGCAGCCGCTGGAACGAGGCCAGGTTGGCGTCTATCCAGCCGACGCGGTCGGTGACCCTCCCCCGGGCCGGGCCCGACTTCGACCGCAGACCCGTGAACTCGGCCACCAGCTCCTCGGCCCGCTGGGTGCAGTCGGCGAAGTCCTCGGCCAGGCCGTCGCGCCAGCGGGGCCCGGTGTAGGGCTCGCGCTTGGCGTTGCGCACGGCCACCCGGCGGGCCATGTCCCAGTCGATGGGGTCTACAGGGTCGTCGGACTCGGGCGATTCGTCGGACTGGGCGGATCCGGTGTGCTTGGTGAGCTCGACGGGTTCGTCGGACTCGGCAGATCCGGTGAGCTTCGTGAACTCGTCGGACTCGGCGGATCCGGTGAGCTTGGTGCGTTCGGCGGATTCGGTGGAGTCCCCGGCGGCGGGATGGCCGGGATCCTCGGAGGGGGCGCCCATGCGGCGGGGCTCAGTCCCTCGGGTATCGCTTGTAGGTGACCTTCTGGAGATAGCCGGCAATCGCCGCCACGATCGAGACGATGCCGGCCACGGCGAGCGGGATGGCGATCCAGAAGTGCCAAACGACAGCGATGGTCATGGGTCCGTCCGTCTCGCAAGTCCAGCGATGGTCATGGGTCCGTCCGTCTCGCAAGTCCAGCGATGGTCATGGGTCCGTCCGTCTCGCAAGTCCAGCGATGGTCATGGGTCCGTCCGTCTCGCAAGTCCAGCGATGGTCATGGACCCGCAGTGTAGATGGCTCGCAGGACGCGCACTCGCAGCGATTCCGGGACCGGCTCGCCGCAGCAGCGGGCCACCACCAGCCGGACCTGGGACTCGAAGCGGAACACGTCATCGCAGGAGGGGCAATCCTCGAGGTGAACGGAGATCACGGTCCGGGTCGAGACCGTCGCCTCTCCGTCGAGGTAGAGGTGCAGATCCCGGCAAACGTCGTCGCAGCTATGAGCCACGGCTCAGCTCCTGTGGTTGTGGTGTCGGCCCGGGGGTTCGGGCTCTGAGGCTCCGCCCGCGGGTGGCCCGGTGGGGTTGTCCCGGGGGAGGTCCCCGGCGTTGGGGAGGAGCCGGTTGCGGACGGCGAAGTCGTACAACCGCTTGTGGAGCTGTTTTCTTCCCCGGTGCAGGCGGCTCATCACCGTGCCGATCGGGATGTCGAGGATCTCGGCGATCTCGCGATAGGCGAAGCCCTCCACGTTGGCGAGCAGCACGGGCAGGCGGTAGTAGTCGGGGAGGTCCTCCACCGCCTGCTTGACCTCGTGGTCCGCGAACAGCTCGTCCAGCTCGTCCTCGACGCTGCGACCGAGTCGGGCGTCGGCGTCGCCGCCGAGGCGACGGTAGAGGTAGAGGTGCTCCACGTCGCCGAGGTCGGTCTCCGCGGGCCGGCGCTGGCGGCGCCGGTACTCGGTGATGTAGGCGTTGGTGAGGATGCGGTACATCCACGCCTTGAGGTTGGTGCCGGCGGTAAACGTGCCGTAGGACCGGAAGGCCCGCAGGTAGGCCTCCGACACCAGGTCCTCGGCATCGGCGCGGTTGCGGGTCAGGCGCAGCGCCGCCGAGTACAGCGACGGCATCAGCGGCAGGGCGTCGTCCGCGAAGGTTGCCTGATCGGCCACGAGCCGCCTCTTTGGGGATAAGGGGGGCGAGGGAGCCCGAAAGGGGATTTGAACCCCTGACCTACGCTTTACGAGAGCGTCGCTCTACCGACTGAGCTATTCGGGCGGGTGCGCACCAAGCGGGCGAGGCCGCTCCGAACGCAAGCTCAGGCTACCCGTCACGCCCAGCCCCACCGCGCGCCCTCCCGGGCGAGGGGTGGCGTCGCAGGATCCAGGAATCGAGGACAGCAGGGGGTGCGGCGAGCCCAGCTGGTGAACAACGTGCGGGCCGCTGTGTTGTCTCATGCTTGTTGCGATCCCTGATCTTGAGCCGGATGGCCCGTCTCATAGCCTCGGGACCGCTCCAGACGCGAGCGGAAGGTCTAGGAACAGGGCTTGGAGGGTTAGGGCCTCGTTGGGGGAGCGGATCAAGCTCTCGGCGGTGGCCCGGAGGCGGTCTATGGCCCTGATGGCCCGCCGGTCGGCGGCCGGATCGCTGGGCTCCGATGCCACCTGCTCGCGGTAGCGGGCGGTGAGGGTGGCCAGGCCGAAGCGGATCTCGTCGGTGCGGAACTGGCGGTGCTCGCGGCGGTGCTGGGCCTCCATGTCGCGGCGGCCCGAGCCGCGGGTGCCAAAGCGCTTCTCGCGCTCGTCCAGGGCTGCAATCTCGGCCCGGTGGCGCTCAGTCAGGGCCACGCCGGCGTCGTCGATCAAGGACCGCAGCTCTGCAACCAGCTCGGCGACGGTGGCCCCGTGCCCGTCGAGACGGTCCGGGATCGACCACCACGCCTCACGGCGGGCCGCCACCCGCTCGTCGGCCGCCAGGATCCTGGCCCTATGGAGGTTGCCGGCGGCTGCGGCCGCCACCAGCGCGGCCCGGTCGGCCGCGGCCAGGCCCTCCGATACCAGCACCGCGGCGACCTCGTCGTCGGGGACCGGGCCGAAGTCCACTCGGGTGCAGCGGGAGGCGATCGTGACATGCTCGGGCAGTACCTGCTCGATCAGCAGCACCCACACCACCGACGCCACGGGCTCCTCCACCGGTTTGAGCAGGGCTGCGGCCGCGGCCGGTGTGGCGGTGTGAAACCGGTCCACCACCAGCACCTTGCGGGTGCCCTCCACCGGGGTGCGGCTCGCCTCGACGATGAGCAGCGACACCTCCTCCTCGCGGCGCAGGCTGTTGCCGGCGGGGCTGAGCACGAAGACGTCGGGATGCTCCTCGCGGGTGGCCAGCCGGCGATGCCGCTTGGCCCGACCCGGCTCGGCGGCCGCCCGCTCGTCGGCGGCCACGATCAGCTCGCCCGCGAACGCGGCTGCCGCGGCCCGCTTTCCCGAGCCCCTCGGGCCCACCAACAGGTAGGCATGCACCGGCGACGCCGCCGCCGCGGCCAGCGCGGCCAGCGCCCGCGGCTGGCCCACCACCGCCGACCACGGATCGGTCGGCGCCGTCTCCGCAGCGGTGTCGCGAAGCGTCATCACGCGTCGCCCGGGTGCTCCCGCACGACAGCGAGCACCAGGACCGCGACCTCGTCCACCGAGCCATCGCCGTCAACCACCGCCCAGCGGGCTGGATCGGCCTGCGCCATGGCCCGATAGCCGGCCTGGACCCTGTCGAGGAACTCACGGCCCTCTCCCTCGAATCGGTCCAGCGACAACCCCATCCGCCGCGCCGCCAACTCGGGCCGGACTTCTAGAAGCACATTCAGGTCGGGCTCGAGCCCGCCGGTGGCGAAGCGCATCATCGCCCGCAGTTCGTCGAGGTCGAGCCCCCGCCCGTGGCCCTGATAGGCGAGCGTCGACGCGGTGAACCGGTCGGTCACCACATCGCGGCCGGACTCCAGCGCCGGTCCGACGATCTCGGCGACGTGCTGGGCCTTGTCAGCGATGGTCAGGAGCGCCTCGGTGCGGTCGTCCAAGGAATCGTTGGCCGGGTCGAGCAGGACTCCCCTGATGACCGCCCCCACACCGGTGGCGCCGAACTGGAAGGTCAACATCGCCCCCAGCGATTCGGCCAGCAACCGGGCCTGGGTGGACTTGCCCGACGCGTCCACCCCCTCGACCGCGATGAGCCGGCCGGTCACTGCTCCGACTCCGCCGCAGGCTCATCGTCCGGCGGCGCCGCCAATGCGTCGTGGGACGCGTCGCCCGCCGCCGCCGCGGGCTCCGCCGTTGCCGCCACCGCAGGCACCCCGACCGCCTCCCCGAGATCCTCCCCGTCCGAAGGGGCCGCCAGATCCGCCGGCCCGGTCGCGCCGGAACGGAGGCTCCAAGTGGCCAGGCCGCCGGCGACGATAATGATCAACCCCGCCAGCCACATCGTCAGCCTCACGCCGGGGAGCTCGACGCGGGCTCCCAGCACCGAGACCGCCCCATCCCACCAGCGCTGCGACAGGTTGTCGAGCAAATCGGCCAGAACCCCGCCCACAGCCAGGGCAATCAGCACGCACAGCCGCACCAGCACCAGCAGCGCAGAGAACACCCGGCCCCGGATCTCGTTGGCCACGTTCTCGTGCAGCAGCGTGAACCCGAGCACATAGGAGGGCCCCGCCAGCATCCCGAGCAGCACCACCAAGGGGATCATCAGCGACAGCCGGTCCACCGACGCGGCCGCCAGCAGCACCACACCCGCGGCGACGAGCACTGATGTGAAGCCCCGGGTCCGGTTTATGCGGTTCTGCAGCGCGGATGCAGCCCCGACGCCCACCGCCATGCCCACTCCGAGCGAGAACAGCACGGCGTGGAAGTCGGCCTCCCGCCCCACGATCACCTCGTCAACGAAGCGGGCGCCCAGAAGGAACACCATCCCCGCGCCCATCACCGCGGTGGCCAGCCCCACGTTCACCGATCGGATGATCGGGTTCTTCCCCACCAGGCGCCAGCCCTCCCGAAGCTCGCGGATAGCTCCGCCGAGATCGAGGCTTCCCCGCTTCGCCGCCCGGCGCTCGTCGCGGGAGCGCTCGGGGATGGCGATCCGCCAGATGATCAGGGCGGTCACGAGGAACGACAGGGCGTCCACGTAGAAGGCAAGGCCCTCCTCGTTGAGCCGCAGCGTCGTGACCCACCCCTCGTCCGACATCGCCTCGGCCGCCTTGGCCAGCAGCGCGGCTATGCCCGCGGCCACCGGAAACATGCCGTAAGCAGCGGCCACGTTCAGCGAATTGGCCGAAGTGAGCCTGTCGCGGGGCACGAGATTGGGGACCGTCGCCTCCTTGGCGGGCTGCCACATCATCGTGGCCAGCTCCAGCAGGACGCTGGCCACGATGAGCCCGATCAGGGTGTCGACGAACGGCAGCGTCACCAGCACCAGCGCCCGGCCGATGTCGCAGGCCACCATCACCCGCTTGCGGTTGAGCCGATCGACGACCACACCCACCGCGGTGGCCAGGAAGAACCCCGGCGCCACCCGGGTGGCCAAAACCAGGGCAATGGCAGTGCTCTTCGAACCCTCCGGGGCGAGCTTGTCCGCCAACGCGATCGTGGCGAACAGCCCGAGCCAGTCGCCGGTGGCCGACACCACCTGGGCGATCCAGAGCCTGAAGAAGTCCCACGTGCCGAACATCCGCTCCAGGCGGCCAGAGGGCCGGACTGACTCGAAGGCCTCGTCTAGCCGGATGCCGGCCGAGGAGCGGAGGGGATCTTTGCCCACGACAACCGAGGCTAGGCGCGGCGGCCCGCCGACGGCTCAGAGGCCGATGCGCGGGCAGCGAAGGTCAGCTGCGCTTGCGGGCCGGCTTCCTGCGGGCGGGACGCTTCTTGACCGACCCCTTCGCCCGCCGCTCCGCCATTAGATCGCAGGCCCGCTCGAGGGTGAGCGCCTCGACGGTGTCTCCTGAGCGGAGGGACGCGTTGACCTCACCGTCGGTGACGTAGTGGCCGTAGCGTCCGTCCTTCAGCACCACGGCGCGTCCCGTGGCCGGATCATCTCCCAATTCCCTCAGGGGTGCGGCCGGTGCAGCCGCCCGGCGGGCCTTGGGCTGGGACAGCAGCTCCAGGCACTCCTCGAGGGTGACCGTGAAGAGCTGATCCTCGCCGGCCAGGCTGCGGCTGTCGGCGCCCTTGCGCACGAACGGCCCGTAGCGCCCGTTCTGCACGGTGATCTCGGCCCCGTCAGCGGGGTCGGCGCCCACCGTGCGGGGCAGCGACAGCAGCAGCAGCGCCTCCTGCAGGGTCACCGTCTCCAGCGTCATGGTCTTGAACAGGGAGGCGAACTTCGGCTTGTCGAGCGCCTCGCCGGCCCGGCCGAGCTGGACGTACGGCCCGTAGCGGCCCAACTTGGCCACCACGACCAAGGCGGTCTCCGGATCCTCGCCCAGTACACGCTCGTCGCGCCCGGCGGCCAGCAACTCCGTCACCCGCTCGACGGTGAGCTCGTCGGGAGCGGTGCCGTCGGGAACCGAGACGGAGTCCTCGCCCCTGCGCACGCTGGGGCCGTAGCGCCCGACGCGGACCTCCACTTCCTCCCCGTCGGCGTCGACACCCAGAGGGATCGAGTTCACCGAGCGGGCGTCGATGTCGCCGAGACGGCTCGACACCTTCTCCTTGAGGCCCGGGTCGTCCTCGCCGCCGAAATAGAACCGCTCGAGCCACGGCACCTGCTCCTCGTCGCCGGCTGCGATCCGGTCGAGATCGTCCTCCATGTCGGCGGTGAAGGCGTAGTCGACGAGCTTGGGGAAGTGGCGCTCCAGCAGGTTCACCACCGAGAACGCGGTGAACGACGGCACCAGCGCCGAGCCCTTCTTCCACACGTAGCCCCGGTCGGTGATCGTGCCCATGATCGACGAGTAGGTGGAGGGGCGGCCCACGCCGAGCTGCTCGAGGCGCCGCACCAGCGACGCCTCGGTGTAGCGGGCCGGGGGCTGCGTCTCGTGCCCGGACGCCTCCATCCCCCGGCAGCTCACCGCATCGCCCTCGCCAAGCGGGGGCAGCCGCCGCTCGTCTTCGGTCTCGCTCGCCTCTCCGGCGTCGGTGCCCTCGATGTACACCTCCCGGAAGCCCAGATGGGTGATCACCGTGCCGCTGGCGGCGAACTCGGCGTCGCGGCCCGGCACGGTGCGGGCACCCACACGCAATTGCACCGTCTCGCCGGTGCAGTCGGTCATCTGGCTGGCCAGCGTCCGCTTCCACACCAGCTCGTACAGCCGGGCCTCGGGCTGCGGCACACCCTTGGCCACCGTCTTCGGGTCGGCGAAGGCCTCTCCAGCGGGCCGGATGGCCTCGTGGGCCTCCTGGGCGTTCTTCACCTTGCCGGCATACACCCTCGGCTTGGGGGGAAGCACATGCTGCCCGTAGCGCCCGGCCACCTCGGAGCGGGCGGCAGCCACCGCGGCCGACGACAGCGATGTGCTGTCGGTGCGCATGTAGGTGATGTAGCCCTTCTCGTACAGCGACTGGGCCGCCCGCATCGCCGCGGCCGAGGACATGCCGAGCTTGCGGGCCGCCTCCTGCTGCAGCGTGGACGTGATGAACGGCGGGGCCGGGCGGCGCCGGTACGGCTTGGAGGTGCGCGCCCGCACGGCGAAGTCCGCTCCCCGCAGATCGGCAACCAGCGATGCAGCTCCAGCCTCGTCGAGCACGGTCACGCCGCCGCGGGCCGGACGGCCGTCGGGACCGAAGTCGCGTGCAGTCGCAACACGCGAGCCGTCGAGCACGGCGAGGGCGGCCGTGAACTCGGGCCCCTCGTTGGCTGGGGGCGAGAACGTGGCGGTCAGCCCCCAGAAGGAGGCGCTGACGAAGCGCATCCGCTCCCGCTCGCGCTCCACCACGACGCGCACCGCGACGCTCTGGACCCGGCCGGCCGACAGCTGGGGCATGACCTTCTTCCACAACACCGGCGACACCTCGTAACCGTAGAGCCGGTCGAGCATCCGGCGGGCCTCCTGGGCGTCCACCAGGCGCCTGTCGAGCTCCCGTGGCGAGGCGACCGCGGCGGAGATGGCGGACCTCGTGATCTCGTGGAAGACCATCCGCTTGACCGGCACCCGCGGGTTCAGCACCTCCATCAGGTGCCAGGCGATGGCCTCGCCCTCACGGTCCTCGTCGGTGGCCAGATACAGCTCATCGGCGTCGGCCAGCAGGCTCTTCAGCTTGCGGACCTGCTGGCGCTTGTCGCTGTTGACCACGTACAGCGGCTTGAACCCGTTGTCCACGTCTATGCCGAGCCGGGCCCATGACTCGGACTTGTACGCCTTGGGCACCTCGGCCGCCCGGCTGGGAAGGTCGCGGATGTGACCGATCGAGGACTCCACGACGTAGCCGGCTCCGAGATAGCCGGAGATCGTCTTCGCCTTGGCGGGCGACTCAACGATAACTAGGGCGTTGGCCATGGACTTCGAACCGATCCGACGAGCAGGCGCCCGTCAACAGCTTGGGACTCGAACAGGATAAGCAGCGGCGAACAAGGAAGGGGAAGCTTCTTCGAACTGGCGGGGCCCAACTCGACGGGCCGTCCCGCCGCGCCGGCCAGAACCTACTGCGCCGCGACCTCGTCTGCCGGTCGAGAGCGGAGAAGGATAGCGGCACCGACGAAGGCCGCGATGGTCGATGCGGCCAGGATCCCGATCTTCGCCTGGTCGCCTGCGTCGCGGGACACGAACGCAAGGTTGGTGATGAACAGCGACACGGTGAAACCGATGCCGGCCACGGCGCCCACGCCCAGGATCTTGGCCCATGTGGCCTCCCGAGGCAGCTCGCACAATCCGAGTCGCACCGCCAGCCACGTGAACGACCCTACGCCCACGAGCTTGCCGACCACGAGGCCCAGCACGATGCCGATCGTGATCGGAGATCGCAGGGCCGCTTCCAGGGAGTCCGACGACAGCTCCACTCCGGCGTTGGCCAGCGCGAACACGGGAATGATCACAAAGCTGGTCCAAGGGTGCAGCAGGTCGGCGAGCCGGTCCGCGACCGCCACCCGCTCACGCACCTCGAAGGAGGCCCGCCGCACCGCCGGGGCGCTCAACGAGTCGCCCTCGAACCACCTGGTCACCTTGTCGTCGAGCGTGCCCTCGCTCACGAGCGGGCGCGCCGGCGCAAGGATGCCCAACACGACCCCGGCGATGGTGGCGTGGATCCCGGACTCGAACACCGCGAGCCACAGCACCACTCCCACCAGCAGGTAGACGGGCGTGAACCAGATGCGGGCGAGGCGCATCACGACCAACAGGACCACGATCAGGACCGCCGCCAGCAGCCAGTCCAGCGACAGGTCGTCGGTGTAGAACACCGCGATCACGGCAATAGCGCCGATGTCGTCCACGATCGCCAGCGTGAGCAGGAAAACCTTGAGGGAGTTCGAGACCCGCCGCCCCATCAGCGACAGCACCCCCACCGCGAAGGCAATGTCGGTCGCCATCGGGATCCCCCAGCCGGCCGAGCCCTCGCCCCCGGCGTTGAAGGCGAGGTAGATCGCCGCGGGCACCACCATGCCGCCCAGAGCGGCGACGGCCGGCAGCGCGGCCACCGCGGGGCGGCGCAGCTCGCCCACGATCATCTCGCGCTTGATCTCAAGGCCGACCACAAAGAAGAAGACCACCATCAGGGCGTCGTTGATCCAGGCCTCCAGCGGCTCGTCGAGCACCAGCACGCTGCCCAGATCAAAACGAAGATGGGTGTGCAGCAAATCCAGATAAGAGTCCCGCCAGGGCGAGTTGGCCCAGACGAGGGCCACGACCGCAGCAGCCAGCATCAGTACGCCGCCGGCGGCCTCGATGCGAAGGAAGCGCAGCATCGGCCGGCCGATCCGCCGGGCCAGCCGCCGGTCGCTGCCGATCCACGTCAGCGGCGACGGCTGGGGTGCGTCCGAGCGGTCTCCTGGAGTTGAGGCCATCGCGATGGTCTACCAGTGCTGGGGCTCGCCGACAGCGGCGCTAGGGCGAGTTGAGGATAAGGCAGGCTTCGGTGCCGTGCGGGCTCGAGCGGACGTGGAACTCGTCGGCAAGCGCTCGGATGATGGAGATGCCCATTCCGGACTCCCGCCCCAGACGGGCCGGCGACTCCGAGGGCGGCGCCGCCAGCAAGGAGTCTGCGTCGAAGCCGGGGCCCTCATCACGGACCACCACCGACACTCGCCCACCGGCGCACCGGCAGGTCACCCTCACAGGGCGAGTGCAGCCCGAGCGGATGTGGGCCTGTATCGCGTTGGTCGTCGCCTCCGACACCGCCACCCGGAGGTCGTCGATGCGCAGCGGCTCCAACGTCGGCTCCAGCTCCGCCGCGGCGGCCACCACCACCCGCACGAGAGACACGTAGTCGGGCCGAGGCGGGATCTGGATCTCTATGGCGTCACTCATGCCGCCGCCTATCACGTCACCGAAGCCGAGGAGACCGCCGGGGACTTCAAGAGGCCCCGCAGACGGGTGTCAATGCCTCGCGGAGAAACATGTTGTTTCCCGCTCCTGTTCGCTGCGCTCACGGGCCGCTCGGGCCACGGCCTCGCTCGACGCCTCGTGGAGATCCTCATGAAGCGCTGCTTGTCCGCTCGGCCTCTGAGGCACTGTCTATCGAGTCGTGGAGCGCCAGGATCCGGTCGAGGTCGCAGATCTCGAACACCCTGCGAATGCGCCGCGACGGGCACACCAGCGCCAGCTCGCCGCCGCGCTGGCGCAACCGCTTCAGCGCGCCGATCACCGCGCCCAGGCCGAACGAGTCGACAAAGTCCAACTCCGAGATGTCGAGGATCAGCAAGCGACAGCCATCAGCCACTGCGGAGACGACGGCCCCGCGGACATCGGGAGCACCCACCACATCAAGATCGCCACCGACGCTGAGCACAGTCCACGGAGGCTGTTCGGAGCGCCGAATCGTCACGGACACAAGGCAAGACGGTACCGCCCGGCCGGGCCGTCTAGGCGCCTGTGGGCGGGCCGACCGGTCCGCGGCGACAACTCAACGGCAATCCGCAGGCGAGGCCGCCCAGGCGCAGCCACTACTCCAACCGCATGGTTGCGCTGGCGTCGAACACTGCATCGCCCACTAGCGGGCCCACGACCGGAACGTCGGTGGCCTCCACATACCGCAACTCCACCGTGGCCCGGCCGCCGCCTCGGCGGACCAGCACGTGCAGCCGCTGCGGGTCCAGATCGGCTGCGGCGAGTGCGGCCGACCGAACCTCGCCGTCGCCGCCACCCACGGCGGCGGAGCGCACTGCCTCCCGGGCCGCGTGCGTGACCAGCAACCGGGTGCGGACGAGCAGGCCCACCTGCACGACAGTTAGGAGCATCAGCGCGAGGAACGGCACCACCAGAGCGAACTCCACCGTCGATTGTCCAAGCTGCCGCGGCGCCCTGCGTCCGACACCGGCCGCGAGGCGGCGCCGTCGGGGGATCACGTGACCATGTTGGCGACCGTGTCCACGATCTTGTCCAGCAGCGACGCGATCTTGCCGGTGCCGGTCGCCCACGTCAGCAGCAACAGCGCCACCGCGGCGGCACCGACGACGACCAGGGCGTACTCGGCCGTGGTCTGGCCCCGGTCGCCGACCCGACGACCAGCACCGGCGCGCCCGGCGGAGAGCCGTTGTCCGGCGAGAAAGCACCGCGCGTGCAGCGCTGCGAAGATGCGCAAGATCATGTCCACTCCTTTCGGGGAGCCGCCCGCTCGGCTGCTGCGATGCGGCTGCGCCCGAGTCATCCGAACCGGTCTGTTCGATCCGGGTTTGCTTGGCCGGCGCATCAGGACGGGAACCGGAGATCAGCCACGGTCCCCACGAGCAGCGGGACGACGGTCAGCAGGCAGAATGCAGGCAAGATGCAGAACACCAGCGGGAACAGCATCAGCACCGGCACCCGCCGCGCCTCCTCCTCTGCCCGCACGCGCCGACGCCGGTGAGCCTCATCCGCGGCCCGCTCCAGGGCGGGCTGGAGTGGCGCGCCATCGATCTCGGCCGCGGTGACCGCGTGCACAACCGACGAGACGCTGGGACCCAGGCTCTCCCGCAGCCTCCTCACCGACTCGACGAAGGGCTCACCCGCCGCGGTGCGCTTCACCACGGCGGCGAGCTCTGATCGGAACGGCTCGGCGACGCGGGGGCAGATGTCCGCCAGGGCCGACACGGTGGGCCTCCCGGCCCCGACAACCAGCCCGAGCAGGTCGATCACCTCGGGCAGGTTGCACTCGATGCGCAGCACCCGGTCGCGGCGACGGGCCCGCCGCCTCCCGGCGACCGCAGCGACAGTCGCCAACAGCGCGAGCAGGCCTCCCACCAAGCCCAACGAGACCGCCGCTCCCACACAGACCAGGCCCCCGACCCCGACCAGCGCCTCATCGCAAGGCTCGACCGCACCCCCTGACAGCCGGCGGCCCACCGCAGCGATGGCTCGGCTGCGGTCGCGGCCCGATCGGTCGGCACCGCGGAGCCTGCGCTTCGCCGGACCGCTCAGTGAGCAGGCCGCGTCGAGGACCCATAGCACCAGCAGAGCCGCCCCCAGCGCGGCCAAACTCACGCCCATCTCACCACACCCCGGCAGAGCCGCCCCATCCACCAGATGCCCAGACCCTCGAGTACCAGCCCGATCCCCAACGACAGCAGCCCGATAGGCGTGGCCAGGAGCGCGCCCAGAGCACCGGGGTCCGCCACGGCGATCACGGCCGCGAACCCCGCCGGTGCCGCGGCCACGACTGTCCCGGAGGTTCGGGTCTGCGAAGTGAGTGCCCGGATCTCGTCGCCGAGGGCTCGCCGCTGCCGCAGCGACGCCGCGGCCCTGTCGAGGCTGGCCGCCATTGCCGCCCCCGAGCGGTGCCCCAGCACCAGCAAGGCCGCAGCCGTCTGGCGCTCAGGCAGGCCGCCGACCCAGCCGTCGAGCGCGTCGGTGAGGCTCAGACCCCTCCGCACTCGGCCAACCACCTCTCGCCAGCCCGTCTCGGGGATCTCCGTCGCCACCGTGTCGAGCGCGGTGAACACCGACGCGCCGGACCGCAGCGCCCGGGCCGACAGCTCGAGCGCCTGCGGCATCGCATCGTCGGGCCCGGACCGCTTCCTCCACCGCCGCAGCAGGGCCGAGAGCCGGGATCCGGCCACTTCCGGCGGCTGCCGCAGGCACCCCGACCGACCTCGGGCCCCCAACCACAGGGGCGTGGGCGACAGCGCCACGAACACCATGACAGCGGCCAGGACCGCGGTCATGGGACTGCCAGCAGCCGTGCAGGCCGCGACACGGGTGCCCTGACCCCGGCGACGTCCGCGAGCAGGCGAACAGTGTCATGCCCGCTCACCTCGGCCACGGCCGAGACTCGCCGGGCGCCGCCGGCGACTCGCCCGACGTGCACGATCGCGTCGATTGCCGACGCCACATGGTCTCTGACCGCCTCCACGCCCAGGCGCTCGTCGGCCGACGCGGCCAGCGCCGCCAACCGGCGCAGCGCGTCGACGGGCCCGTTGGCGTGCAACGTCGACAGGCAGCCGCCATGGCCCGTGTTGAGGGCGTGCAGCAGGTCGAGCGCCTCGGGACCGCGCACCTCACCCACCACCATCCGATCCGGTCGCATCCGCAGCGCGTTGCGCACGAGGTCGCGGATCGTTACTGCCCCCCCGCCCTCGCGGGATTCAGGCCGGGCCTCCAGGCGCACCACGTGGGGGTGCTCGAGCTGCAACTCCGCGGCGTCCTCGATGGTTATCACCCGATGCTGCGGGCTGACCCGGCCGGCGAGGGCGTTGAGCAGCGTGGTCTTGCCCGCTCCCGTGCCTCCGCTCACCACCACGTTGGCGCCCCGGTCCACCAACTCCTCTAGCAGCGCCACCACCGGCGGTCCGGTGAACATCTCCAGGGCCACATCGGGCACCACGAAGCGGCGGATCGTCACATAGGGGCCGTCGACGGCCACCGGGGGAACGGCCACATGGACCCGGGAACCGTCGGGCAGGCGACCGTCCACGCAAGGGGTGAGCTGGTCGACTCGACGGCCCAGCGGAGACACGATCCTCTCGATGACCAGATCGACCGCGGCTCTGTCCAGCGACACCCGGCTTCGGCTCACGACGCCGCCCCGCTCGATCCACACCGGTCCCGGTCCGTTGATCATCACCTCGCTCACCATCGGGTCGGCGAGCAGCGGTTCCACGGGACCCAGTCCGTGCACCCGGGCCGCAACCCGCGCCACCACGTCGTCGACCACGTCGGTCGGGGTGAGCGGCGCCAGCGCGCGCACGATCGCAGCGATGTCAACGGCCGGCACGGGGATCTGCTCCATCGTGTCGACCACCCTGCGGTGCACTGCATCGACGAGGGACGCGCCACCGTTCGCACCGTCCGCGCCGGTCCCCGGGCCCGCACCGCCGGTCATGCCCGTGCCCTGAACGCCGGCAACCGCGCCGATCATGACGGAAGCTCGAAGCGCCGCAGAGGCGGCGGGAGCATGCTCACGATCGTGCCCGCGTCGACGGAGCGGGCCACTCGGGGATCCCACGCCACTCGCTCCACATGGGAGGCACCGACCGCTGCGGCCACATCGCGCGAGCGCAGAGCCCGGCCCGGCTCCTCCACTAGGACCACCCGCTCGTAGGGACCGGCCACCTGCTGGGCGCGGCTCAAGGCCAGGTAGCAGGCCCGCAGCACGCACACCGGCCGGTGCGGACCGCCGAGGACCGACCGCAACCCGACGGGATCCAGCCCGGCGTCCACCACGACCGGGCCGCTGCGGGCCAGCACCTCGAGGGCGAGCATGAGCCTCGGGCGCTGATCCTCGGGCGACGCGGTGTGATCTGTCAGCGCCGGTCGGGTGCCTCTCCGCAGTAGGCGCAGGCCCGGGGCCACGTCCTCCAGCAGCCTGCCAATGGCATCAGCGGCCACGCCGTCCCCCGCGGCCACCCAGTCGCCGATTCCGGGCTCCGACGGCATCGCGCCGGCCACCATGCCCAGCAGCGCCGGCTGATCACCGGTCAGATCCACGAGGGTGGTGTCGTGCTCTTCGGAGGCGAGGCGGATGGCGGTAGCCGCGGCCACCACCGACGTTCCGACGCCTCCCTTGACGGACCAGTACCAGGTAATCACGCTCTTCCTCCGCGCGTCGCGGCCACTCGACGGCGGGACTCTGAGCGCCAGTATTGAGGCGGCCGGCCGGCACCCAGCGAACCGGAACGGCAACGAGCACCCTACAGGTATCTCGCAGTTTTCAAACTATCTCATGATTTTCTAAGGCAATCCCAGGATCTCGGCGCCGGAGCGCAGCAGCTTCTCGGCCGATTCGTCATCGAGCAGCGGCACGACGAACGAGTCGATCCCGTGCTCGGCCGCGAGACCGTGCAGCTCCTGGCTGCATTCCTCCGGCGTGCCCGCGATCACGAAGGGCAGGACCCACTCGTCGCGCACATGCTCGGCCGCGGCCTGCAGCCCGCCGGCCAGAGCGACCCTGATCCTGTCTGCGTCGGCGCTTGTGAGTCCGATGGACTCCTGCACCTCCGGCGGCGAGTCCACCAGCCGGTAGGTCAGATGGGGCCTGGTGACAGCCATGGTGTCATCGTCGGTCACCAGCATCGTCGAGTAGGCGATGGACGGCCCGTTCCCAGCGGCCCGGCCCGCCCCCCGGATCCGCTCCACCACCTTCCGAAGGTGCGGCTTGTAGAGGAAGTCGAGGAACACCCCGTCGCACGCCGCGCCGCCCAGCTCGAGCATTCTCGGCCCCCGCCCGGCCAGCCAGATCTCGGTGCCGGCCCGGGCGTGCGGCAGCGACGCCTCCCGCAGCCGCACGTGGGCGCCGTCGACGCTCACGGTCTCGGCCGCGAACAGGCGCCGGCACGCGTCTATCGTCTCGCGCACCGCAGCCAGGGGCCGATCGCGGCCGATGCTGAGCGGATCGAGTGTGAGGCTGCCCCCCGCGCCGATGCCTAGAAAGGCCCGACCGCCCGACAGTTCGTCGAGCGCGGCGATGGCCCCCGCCGTGACACCGGCATGGCGCGTGTACGGGTTGGTGATGCCCGGCCCGATCTCCAGGGACGCGGTTGCCGCCGCGATCGCGGTCATGGTCACGTACACGTCGCGGGCCGCGAGGCCCTCGTCGTATACCCAGCACCGCTCGTAGCCCAGCGTCTCGGCGAGCCGGGCGAGCTCCACCGTGCGCTCGATCGGACCCTCGGGCATCACGTTCAGCGCGGGCCGCACCACGGCGCCACCATATTGTCCGTCCCCGGCGCAGACCGCAGCGCGGCCAAGAAGCCGAGCGGGTTCGCGGTCCAGCCGGACGCTCAGTCGGGCCGTTGTGCGTCAGGCCTAGCCGCCGCGGCAGGCCAGGACCGCCTCCAGCACTCCGGTGCCCACGGCCAAGGCCTTGTCGGAGATCTCCCAGCACACGGCCGGATCGCCGCGAGGGTCCACGTCACCGATCTTGAGCCCGGGTTGCACGGTCATCCCCGGACGGATGGCGCCCCGCAGCACGCCGTCGAAGGGCGCTTCAACGGCCTGACCGCCTACCGTGCCGAGCAGTTGGCCCGAAACGACCAGCTCTCCTATCTCGACACGCCAAGACACCTCGCCTGCGGCGGGGGCCCGCAGCACCCGGTCGCCAGACCGTCCCCCCACCTCGGCGGGCACGCCGGTGTCGGGCCGGGCCGAGCCCGTCCAAACCGCCCGACCGAGGCGAGGGCCTCGCATGGTCTCCACCACGGCGTGGCAGTCCAGGGGCGCGGTGAATCCAGGGCCCAGACCTATTACCACTGCGGCGTCGTCGATGGCGGTGTCTTGGTTGCGCTTGGCCAGCCGGGCGTCCACAACCACATCGGGCCGCACGGGGCCCAGCGCCCCCAGCTCCGGGGCTACCAGCACGGCCACTGCGCCGCGCTTCGTGGTCGCTATCGCCTCCTGGGGCGACGCCACCAGCACGCCCCTCATGCCCTGCACAGTCACCTCTCCGTCGGTCACCGCGGTGGACAGCGCCACCGTGCGGCGCACCGTCAGGGGCTCGGGCAGCTCCAGCACCACCACCGGCCAGCCCGCCTCATTGAGATGCCAGGCCACGCCGGTGGCCAGATCGCCTCCGCCCCGCAGCACACAAAGCGGTCCGGGCGCGGCCCCCGCCGGGTCAGGACCGGCGATGGGCGACCACCTCCGCCATGACGCTCAGCGCGATCTCCTCCGGGGTCTCGGCGCCGACCTCGATGCCGATGGGGGCATGAACCCGGTCGAGCGCGGTCCGGTCCACACCCTCGGCTTCCAGGCGGGCCCGGGTGGTGGCCCAGCGGCGCTCGCTGCCCATCACCCCCACGTAGCCGGCGCCGGTGGCCAGCAGAGCCGGCAGGGCGGCCGAGTCCACGTCCACGTTGCGGGTCACCAGCACCACCGACACATCGGCGTCGAGCGTCCGCCCGGCGAGCAGGTCGTCGACGGTGCCGATCACCAGCTCGTCGGGTACGGCGTCGGCAGTGTCCCCGCCAAAGGAATCGGCGCCGTCGGGCTGGCCGGCGGGGTCGTCGCCCATCCCGGACCGGTCGTCGGACGCCACCACCCGGAAGCCCAGCCAGCGGGCGAGCTGGGCGACAGACCGCCCCACGTGGCCGTATCCGATGACTATGACGGTCGGCTTGGGCATGTGCGGCTCCACGAATATCTGAACGTCGCCCCCGCAGACGCCGGGGTCGCCCCGGACAGGATCGACAAGGCGGTACGACAGTAGACGGCAGCGGCCATCGCCGAGCGCGGCGACCGCCTCGGCCACCACCCGGGCCTCCATCTCGCCGCCCCCGACGGTGCCCGAGATGCTGCCGTCTCGATACACCAGCATCTTGGCCCCGGCCCGCCGGGGCACAGAGCGCGACGTGTCCACGACGGTGGCGGAGGCCACGGCCGCGCCCGAATCCACGGCCCCGGAGAGCTGGCGCAGCAGGCTCACCCTCGCCACCGCCCGACGGAACCCGCGCTGGTCACGACCACAGTCTCGCAGCCTGTTCGAGGGTGCGGGCCCGCAGCGCTTCCATGTCGGCGCCGATCACCTCGCCGCCCTCGACGATCCAGTCCCCTCCCACCATCACCCTGCGCACATGGGAGCCGTTGCGCCACAGCACCAACTGGTCCAGCAGGTTGTGGGCCTCCACCGGCGTGGGCAGGCCCCGGGGCCCGTCGATGTCGACCAGCTGCAGGTCGGCGTGCCACCCCGGCTCCAGCCTCCCCACCTGCTCCAGGCCGAGCGTGCGGGCCGAGCCCTCGGTGGCCAGGTGAAGCACCGCGGCCGCGCTGATCGCGCCCGGGTCGAGGGTGGCCGCCCGGTGCAGCAGGAACGCGCCCCGCATCACCGCGAACATGTCGTTGAGATAGCCGTCGGAGCCGAGGCCCACGGTGACGCTCCGCCCCAGCATCTCGAGGACGGGGGCGATCCCGCCGCCCACCTCGCAGTTGGACAGCGGCATGTGCGACACCCTGACGCCGCTGTTTGCGATGATGTCGATCTCGCGGGGCGACAGCTGCACGCACTGGCTGGCCTGGAAGCGGGGCGACGCCGCACCGATGCGCTCATAGAACTCCAGGGTGCGCATGCCGTGGTGCTCCTCGCACCACAGACCTTCGTGGACCCCCTCGTTGACGTGGGCGTGGCAGAACACGTCCAGGTCTTCAGCCGCCTCGAAGGCCTGGCGGATGAACGGCTCGCTGCAGGTGAACGTGGTGTGGATGCACATGGCGCCGGAAACCCGGCCCCCCGCGCCCGGCGAGCCGGCGCCGGCCCGGCACGCCTCGATGAAGCGGATGTTCTCATCGAGTCCGCACTGGCCGTTGGCCGCTCCCAGCCGCTCGGTGGCCTCGAAGGACAGCACCCCCCTGAGCCCGCTGCGGGCCACCGCCTCCCGCTGCGCGAACAGCGCGCCGGGCAGGGCGTTGGGGGCCTCGAGTATGTCGAAGAAGCTGGTGGTGCCGCTCGCGGCCAGATCGGCGGTCACCCATGCGGCCGCGGCCGCGATCATCTCGTGGTCGAGGGCGTTCTCCACCAGGGGCCACCAGTAGTCGTCCAGGAAGCCCCAGAAGTCGGCGGGCGGCTGGGCCGGGGCGGGCACTCCATGGGCCAGCACGCCGTAGAGGTGCACGTGGGCGTTCACGAAGCCGGGCAGCAGCACGCAGCCCGCACCGTCACAGAAGTCGTCGCCGGGATAACGGGCCAGCAGTTCCTCGGTGGGCCCAGCCGCGTCCACCACCCCGTCCAGCACCCGCACGCCCCAGTCCCGCTGGGGCTCGTCCAGCGCCGAGGTCACAACCCAGTCCGCGGTAACGATCCTGCCCATCACTCAGACGCACACCACGTCGGCCGCCGGCATCGTTCCGCGCCTGACGGCCGGTCTCCGAGGTGACAACTTCGTGCCCACTAGCGTCGCCTACGACACTGTAGCTCACCCTCGTTACGAGCCCGGCGGCTCTTGCCCGCTAGGAGTAACGGCATGGACCCAACGCTAACCCATCACCCGCCGAGCGCCCGCGCTCTGGGGCCAGCCCAGAGCCTGACGTGCGTCACCAGCTGTTGGCACCCGTCCCGGTGCGCGACCTAACAGCAAGCGTCCGCTATCGTGGCGGCTCGGAGCGACGCAAGCTTGCCGACTTCGCTCCAGAGCAGTATTCACACCGTACTCAGGAGCATGAAGGGAAAGCCACGTGCAGCCGGAACCGGACGCTCGCGTCGGTAACTTGGCAACAGCGCTGACCGCGCTCGAACACGACTTCCCTGCGGCTGCTGTGAGCCTAACCGCAGAAGCAGAGTCTTGGCGCAAAGAAGTTCATCGGCCTGCCTCCCATACGCATAAGTGGTGGGCACAACGCTTGGGAACCGTCTTTCGTTCCATACTCGTGGCAGCGTACAGCGAGAATAGCGAAGAAGTCATTCGCCGACTGAACTCCGGCTTTGAATTACCAGGCATTAAGGTATTGGATCCTTTCGCTGGATCGGGCACGACTCTTGTAGAGGTGCAGAAGCTAGGTGCTGCGTGCACGGGAGTTGACATCAACCCAGTAGCGGGACTTGTCCAGCGCCAATCGCTGCGTCGCTGGGAGGAGCAGACACTGCATCGGATGATGGCGGAGGTGGAGGAGGCATGCCGCGGTGAGATCGACGATCTTCATTTGGACCGAGACGGTAACCCCGTGCTGTACTATTTCTGGGTAGCACAGGCTAGGTGCCCCGAATGTTCTGAGTGCGTTGATCTCTTCTCGGACTATGTGTTTGCTAGACACGCCTACAGCCGTCGGCACCCAGAGGCCCGAGCTATATGTTCAAGGTGTGACGCAATCGAACTGGTGGACCTGCGCCACGCCTCGCATGGTAGGTGTCGCAACGGTCATTCCCTGGATGATGCCGCACCAGTGAAGCGCGACAGATTCATGTGTCGTAGCGGCCATGTCACCCGGATCATCGACGCTCTGGACGGTTTGCGGCCCCAGTACCGAATGTACGCGAAACTCATCCTGCATGGCGATAAGAAGCACTACAAGGAGATCGATCGATTTGACTGTGAACTCTACGATCAAGCCGAGCGGTGTCTTGCTACTGCTGATGCCACCAGTATCGTCACCCCGACCGGACATCTGGAGGATGGCTACAACACTAACCAGGCGAAGCGCTGGGGTTTCGACACTTGGAGAAAGTTCTTCAATGCGAGACAACTATACTGTCTTGGATTAATCGGTGCCGCAGTACGAGACCTTAGAGAATCGGCTGAACGCGAGGCCCTATGCACTCTATTTTCAGGCACGCTGGAGTTCAACAACTTGTTCTGTTCCTACAAGGGAGAGGGAACAGGCGCGGTCCGTCACATGTTCAGCCACCACGTCCTCAAGCCAGAGCGTACTCCGCTTGAAGCCCATCCCTGGGGCACACCTAAGTCATCGGGCTCATTCAGCACCCTTTTTCGGTCTAGGATTCTGCGAGCTCACGCATATAAGTCCGATCCTCATGACATCGTGGTAGACGACGACGGGACGCAACGTAGGCATGGCATATCGCATCCCGTGGGCTCTTCTGCACAATCGTGGGAGGTAATCACAGGTGATGCTGCATGTCTTCCCCACGACGATGAGACCTTCGACCTAATAGTCACGGATCCACCGTACTTCAACAATGTCCACTATTCGGAACTAGCCGACTTTTTTCATGCGTGGCTGCGAAATATCCGACCGTATCATGATTACAGCTGCCATCTAGGAACTACGCGTTCGACCTCTGAGGTTCAACACACAGACGTAGCACTATTTGGCGATGCTCTGGCGCGTGTCTTCAAAGAAGGCGCACGAGTCCTCAAACGCAATGGAATGATGGTCTTTTCGTTTCACCATGGAACGCTCGACGCGTGGAAGGAGGTCATGCTTGCTCTACGCGAGGCAGGCTTCGCCGTTACCAGCATCCAGCCCGTCAAGGCGGAGATGTCCACCAGTTCCACTAAGAATGGTGCCAAGGAACCGAATGATCTCGACTCTCTGGTGATCTGCAGACCCGTTGATGCCGCCATCCATGACCACCTGCACCTCCCTAGAACACCAGATCAAGCGGCTCAGCTTGGCGAGGCACGCCTCATGAGCCTCAGCGAGCAGGGCATCCGTGTCGGCCTCGGCGACATGCGCTCAGTGGTGGCTGGATCAGTGCTCGCGCTAATGACCGCTCCGACTGTCGACCTCAGCCCCGACAAGCTCAGCGCGTCCGCGGCTGAACTCGTGGAATTGGCCTGCCGTCGATGGCTCCCGTAGCAACGCACGCGAGACTCCGCCCCAGAGCGACGCCCCTTAGCAAGTAGCGAGTGCCCGTCACTTGCCCTCGGCGGCTTGCAGGGCCGCCCAGACCCGCTCCGGCGTGAAGGGCAGTTCGTTGATGGCGGTGCCGGTGGCATCGAGGATGGCGTTGCGCACCGCCGGGGCCACTCCGTCCTTGGGGATCTCGGCCACGGCCTTGGCCCCGAACGGGCCGCTGTCCTCCATGGTCTGGACCAGGTACACCACAGTCTCGGGCATCTCGTCGGCCCGGTAGATCTTGTACGGGCCGAACGACGGGTTGACCATGCGCCCGTCGTCGTCGAGCACGATCTCCTCGCAGTGGGCGTAGCCGAGGGCCTGGATCATACCGCCCTCCACCTGGCCGCTGGCCGTCACCGGGTTGATAGCCACCCCGCAGTCCACCGCCATCACCAGCTTGGTCACCGTGACCTGGCCGGTGTCGACATCCACCTCCACCTCGGCGAACTGGGCCGCGAACGGGGGCGGGCAGTCGGGCGACACATGCGACGCGGTGCCCATGATCTGCTCCTGGTCCTGCCAGTGCAGCGAGTCGAGCGCGATCTCCTCCAGCGACACCGAGCGGCCGTCGGCCGCGTAGGCCCGGCGGTCGCGCAACTCGATGGTGCAAGGCTCGTCCACATCGAGCAGCATGGCGGCCCGCTCCTTGAGCCGGACCCGCACCGCCTCCGCGGCCCGCATCGCGGCCGTGCCCGAGATGTAAGTGGTGGACGAGGCGTAGGCGCCGGTGTCGAACGGGGTCATGTCGGTGTCGCTGGAGTACACCTTGATGTCGTCGAGGGGCACGCCGAGCACCTCGGCCGCGATCTGGCCGATGACGGTGTCGGCGCCGGTGCCGAGGTCGGTGGCCCCAATGAGCATGTTGAACGAGCCGTCGTCGTTGAGCTTGATCGAGCAGCCGCCCATGTCCAGGAACGGGATGGCCGTCCCGTGCATGCAGAAGGCGAAGCCGAGCCCCCGCCGGATGTTGGGCCGGTCCGCGGGGGCCTTCCAGGACTCGTCGCCGCGGCGGTGCCAGCCGATCTCGCGCTGCCCCTGGGCCACGCACTCCTCGATGCCCGACGACATGACCTTGGGGTACTCGTCGAGTTCCTCCTCGGCCACGGCCCGCTCGCCAAGGTGGGGGGCGATGTCCATCTCGTCGCCCACCTTGATCCAGTTGCGGCGCTTGAAGTCGATCGGATCGAGATCAAGCGACCGTGCGATGTCCTCCATGTGGGCTTCCAAGGCGAATTCGGCCTGGGGTGCGCCGTAGCCCCGGTAGGCGCCCGGAACCGGGATGTTGGTGTAGACGACGTGGCAGTCGAAGCGCTTGGACGCCGCGTTGTACGACGTCAGGCCGCGCAGCCCGGACACGATCTGAACGGTGAAGCCGTGGGTGCCGTAAGGGCCGGTGTTGCCGATGATGCGCATCTCCTGGGCCAGCAGCGCACCGTCGTCGTCCACCGCGGTGCGGAACGTGATGGTCTGGGGATGGCGGGTGCGGCTGGCGTAGAACTCCTCGGCCCGGTCGAGCTCGAGGCGCACCGGGCGGCGGGTGGCGATGGCCAGGTGGGCGACGATGTCCTCGATCAGCATCTCCTGCTTGGCACCGAACCCGCCGCCGATTCGGGGCTTGATAACCCGGATGTCCTTGATCTCCATGCCGATGAGCGGAGCCAGCATCCGGCGGGTGTGGAACGGCACCTGGGTGGCGGTGCGCACCACCATGCGCTCGTCGGAGTCGATCCAGGCCATCGAGATGTGGGGCTCGATGGGGCACTGCTGCACCTGGTGCACCCTGAACGTCTGCTCGAAGACGTGGGGCGCGGCGGCAATGTTGCCGTCCACGTCGCCGCGCGTGGCCGCGAGGTGATGTACGAGGTTGCGCTGGGGGTCGAAGATGTGGGTGGTGTCGTCCTCATCGTGGATCTTGGGGGCGTCGGGGTCCATGGCGTCACGCTCGTCGAACACCGCGGGCAGGACCTCGTAGGTGACCTCGATGAGCCGCAAGGCCTCCTCGGCCGCCTCGATGGTCTCGGCCGCCGCCGCCGCCACCCGGTCGCCCACGTGGCGGACCCGGTCATCGAAGCTGACCTGGTCGTAGGGGTGGGGGTTGGGCCAGCTCTGCCCGCCAGAGGCGTACTTCACCCGGGGGGTGTTGCCGTAGTGCAGCACCGCGTGCACGCCGGGGACGGCCCGGGCCTTCGAGTCGTCGATGGCCAGGATGCGGGCGTGGGCGTGAGGGCTGCGCAGAACCTTGGCGTACAGCATCCCCCGGGGCTCTATGTCGTCGGTGAAAGCGGGGTTGCCCTTGGCCAGGCGCACCGCGTCGACCTTGATTTCGGGCTTGCCGACCACAGCCATGTCCGGCACCTCCCGCGACGGCACCAGGCGGGGCACGGCCAAGGGCGCTTCGGGGGCCGGTCCGCCGGCGTTCGGCTCGGGGGCCGGCCGGAAGCCGTCGGTCATCGGTTCGACGACGAGCGGCGCGAACGGCTCGGTCTGCTCGCCCCGCCGCACCGCCGCAGCCCGCTTCACTGCCTCCACCGGCTTCGCGTAGGCGGTCTCGCGGTCGAGGATGCCCGACAGCATGTCTCGGATCTCCTCCTCGGACGGGTCGGGGTTCTCCTCGAGCAGGGCGAGGGTCCCGAGGATCATCGCACCCGCGGAATAGCCCGACTGGAACGCTCCGACGGCCACGAAGGCGGTCTGGATGGGATGCAGTTCGGGCGAGACGTTGAGCGACTCGACAGTGGTTATTGAGTGTCCGTCGGCGGAGGCGGCCAGGATCACGTCGGCGGAGGTGAGCCGACCGTCGCAGAGCACCGCGGCCGCGCCGGTCTCGCCGCTGTCGGAGCCGTAGCGCACCGAGAACATGCCGAGCCGCCGCAGGGCCTCCCGCAGAGTGTGGTGGGGCTCCACGGCCAGAGTGACCGGAGCTCCGTTCAACTCGAAGGTGACGTCGATGCTCATCGGTACAGCTCCTCCATGACCCGGGCCGTGAGAGTGCGGGCCAGGTGGAGGCGGTACTGGCGGCTGCCTCTGAAGTCCGGTGCGGGTTCGAGGCCCGCGGTCGGGTCGTACACGTCGACCAGCACGGGATGGCCGGCGACCCCGGTGAGAGCCATGGCCACGAAGCCCTCGGTGCGCCGGCCGTAGGCCGCGACGATGGGCACGTCGGCGGGGGTGCGGCCCGTGCCGGCCACCGCCGTGCGTCCCGAGGGATCGACGGTCGCCGCGGTCACCAGCGACCCGGGCGCGAGCCCGGCAGCCAGCAGTTCGGCCAGGCTTCGCTCCGACCGACCGGAGTCGCCGGGGCCGGCCAGCTCGACCCGGCCCTCATGAGCAAGCAGTGCCGCCAGCAGCAGGCTCTCGGCCGAGCCCTTGGCGATCAGCCCGCCCACGGTGGCCAGCGTCCGCAGCGTCGACGGCTGCTCCGCCCGGGCCAGCTCCCGCAGCGCGTCGGGGAGCATTTCACAGCGCCGGACGGCATCGAGCGTGGCGCCGGCCCCCAGCCGCACCCGTCCGCCCTCGGCAGCGGCGATCCCGTCCAGCCCGAGTGACTGCAAGTCAACAGCCTCCAGGTCGGACGGCTCGCGGTCGGCATTGAGGGTGGTCCCGCCCCCGAGCGCCACCCGCTGAGGCGAGCTCAGCAGACCGAGCGCCTCGTCGAGAGTCCGGGGTCGGTGGTAGGCAGTCACGAGCGGCACAGACAGAAACGCTAGCGTTCGCAGCGTCGAATCTCCCAGCGGAGCCCCAGCCCCGCAACGGAGTCGACAAGAAGGCGGCTGAGCCGCGGAAACCGGGCAGCCCATCGGTTCGACGCTGGCTCGAACCCTGCGCTCCCGCCGCCGTGATTCGAGGCGGCGCTACCGTCTAGGGCTGTGAGGGTCGCCGTTGTCTACAACCGGGACAGCCGCAACGTCATCAACCTCTTTGGCATGCCCAACCAAGAGAGGATCGGCCTGGCCACCATCAAGCGGCTCACCGAGGCGTTGCGCCGCGGCGGCCACCAGGTGACGGCGTTCGAAGCGGACAAGGAGCTGATCTCCAAGCTGGAGTCGTTCATGCCCCGCGTCGTCAAGGGCGAGCGGCCCGGCATGGTCTTCAACGTCTCCTACGGACTGCAGGGCCAGGCCCGCTACACCCACGTGCCGAGCATCCTGGAGATGGTCGGCATTCCCTACGTCGCCTCCGGGCCGCTGGGGCACTCGCTGGCTCTGGACAAGGTCGTCACCAAGATGATCCTGCGCCAGAACGACATCCCCACCCCTGACTTCGCGGTGCTGGACACGCCAGAGGCCGCGATCCCCGACGATCTGCCCTATCCGATGATCGTCAAGCCCAAGAACGAGGCGGTGTCGTTCGGCCTCGCGGTGGTGAACGACGCCGAGGAGCTGCGCAAGTCGGCGCAGGTCATATTCGACCGGTTCCGCCAGCCCGTCCTCGCCGAGCAGTACATCGACGGCCGGGAGGTCAACGTGGGGCTGCTGGGCAACTCCCCGCCCGAGCCCTTCCCGCCGGTGATGCTGAGCTTCGGCGACGGGCCCCAGATCTATACGTACGAGGACAAGACCGGCCGCAGCGGGCGCACGATCCAGCCGCTGTGCCCGGCGCCGATCTCCGACGAGCTCACCGCGCGGGCCCAGGAGATCGCGGTGCGTGCGTTCTCGGCGCTGGGCCTCTACGACTGCGCCCGGGTCGACATGCGGATGGACGCCGAGGACAACCTTTACGTGCTGGAGGTGAACAGCCTGCCCAGCCTCGGTGAGCACGGGTCCTACCTGGTGGGGGCGGCCTATGTGGGCATGGACTTCGCCGCGTTCGTCAACCGCCTGGTGGAGGTGGCCAGCGCCCGCTACTTCGGCACGCCGCAACCGCCGACGGTCGATGCCCGCACCGCGGACCCCTCCGAGCGGGCGTTCCAGTACATCACCCAGCGCCGGGACCCCATGGAGCGCTCGCTGCAGCAGTGGGTGGAGCTCTCAAGCCGGACCAACGACTCGCTGGGCTTGTCGCGGGCCGCGGAGCGGGCGGGGCGGATCTTCGCCGACGTTGGTATGCGACCGGTGCCGGAGCTCACCGACGAGCCCGAGGCCTATACCTTCGAGACGGCCAGAGGGTTCGAGGGGGGCGTGCTGCTGGTGGCCCACATCGACGTGCCGGCCACGGGCGACACCGTGCGGCAGGGATTTCGCCGAGACCCGGAGTGGCTCTACGGCGAGGGGGTCGGACGTTCCCGGGCCCCGCTGGTGATGCTGGAGTACTCGTTGCGCGCCCTCCGCAGCGTCCGAAGCCTGAGAAGGCTCCCGCTCGGTGTGCTGCTGTACGCCGACGAGGGCCTCGACGCGGTGCAGAGCCGCAAACTGATCGAGCGGGCCGCGTCCCGGGCCGATCAGGTGCTCGTCTGCCGGCCGGGAACCGTCGGCAACGGCATCATCACCCAGCGGCGGGGAAGCCGCCGGTACGACCTGACCGTGGAAGGAAACAGGCTCAGCCCGGGTCAGATCGGGCGGCGCCGGAGCGTGGTCGGCTGGACCTGCGAGAAGGTGGACGCCATCGGCCGGCTCAGCTCGCCCAACAGGCGCGTCTCCATAGCTGCGCTCGACCTGAGGACCGAGCGGCATCCGATGTTCGTTCCCCACCGGGTGGAGGCGTCGCTGATGATGTCTTACCTCGACCCGGCCCGCGCCGAGGAGGCCGAGACCTCGATGCGCAAGATCCTCGGACGGGGCGGGCCCAGATGGCGTCTCAACCAACTGGCCGACCGGCCCCCGATGGCTGATCGCCCGGCCAATGCGCCTCTGGTGGAGGCTCTGGAGGCTGCGGCGGCCCGATGGGAGATCCCCCTCGAACGAGAGTCGTCGGCCTGGCCCTCGGTCGCCGGCCTGGTCCCATCCGGGACGGCCGCGGTGTGTGGAGTCGGCCCGGTGACCGGGGATCGGGGAACGCCTGATGAGGCGGTGCAGCGGATCAGCCTTATACAGCGCACGCTGCTGCTGTCGGAGTATCTCATCGGCCAGGTCGATCGCTGACAGATGACCGAACACGAGGCAAGACCGCAAGAGCCTCACGCGCCACCGCAAGGAGCGGCGGGCTCTGACCGTGTGGCCGACCCCGAGCCACACGCTCCTGGGGCCAAGCCCCGAGGGCCGCGGCCTCACCGGTCGAAGCGGCGCAGGGTGACGAAGATCGACACCGATCTGCTGGAGCTGACCGACACCCGCATCCACGAGCCCCAGCGCGTCGCCGCGTCCCACAGCGGGATGGTGAGCACAGCCCATTACTCGGCCACCGCGGCGGGAGTTCAGATGCTGGCGCGGGGCGGCAGCGCAGTTGACGCCGCGGTGGCGGCCGCGCTCGCCCTAGGGGTGTGCGAGCCCGCGGCCTCGGGTCTCGGGGGCCAGACCATGATGCTCATCCATGACGCCGACGCAGGCCGGACCGTCGCGCTCGACGGGTCGTCCCGGGCGCCGAACCGGGCGCTGATCGACCGGTTCGCCAATCTGACCTCCGACCGCCGCCGAGGACATCTGGCCACCACGGTGCCCAGTTCCCCCGCGGTCTACGCCTACGCGCTCGAGACCTATGGCCGGCTCGGTTGGGCCGAGGTGCTGGAGCCGGCCATTGTGCTGGCCGACGAGGGCTACGAGGTCAGCGTGCTGCAGCACCGCCTCGCCCGGCGCGAGCTGCCGCACCTGCGGGCCCACTCGGCAAGGCGGTTCTTCCTGCAGGACGAACGCAAGGTCTACCGGCCCGGCACGACGCTGGTGCAGCCGGTCCTGGCCCGGACGCTGCGCCGCCTCGCGGAGGAGGGCTTCGAGGACTTCTACCTCGGGGAGACTGCCCGCCTCATCCATGAGGACATGGAGGCCAACGGCGGGATCCTGCTGGCCGACGACCTCGCCCAGATCCCCCACCCCATCGAGCGCGAGCCCCTGTCGGGGCGGTTCGGGCGCGACCGGGTGCTCACAATGCCGCTGCCCGGGGCGGGCCGCACCCTGGTGGAGATGCTCAACATCCACCAGAGCCTGCCGCGCCAGTTCCAGGACATCGACACCCCCGACGGCGCGGTGTGCCTGGCCGAGACCATCCGCCTGGCGCTGGTCGACCGCAAGGATCGACCCTTCGATCCCAACCTGTACACCCAGGCGTCGGACAAGCAGATGACGAGCCGCCGGTACGCGCGGGGCCTGGCTCAGCAGATGATGCGGCGCTTCGGGCACGGTGAGACCACCCACCTGTCGGTGATGGACGCCGACGGCAACGTGGTGGCGCTCACGCAGTCGATCGAGAACGTGTACGGCTCGTGCGCCGCCTCGCCGGATCTCGGGTTCCTCTACAACAACTACATGAGCGCGTTCCTCACCACCGACGCATCCCACCCCTACGATCTGCGTCCCAACGCGGTCCCCTGGGCCAACGTCGCGCCCACAATCGTGTTCAACGAGCACGGTCCCTGGCTGGCCATCGGCTCACCCGGCAGCGAGCGGATCCCCCCTGCGATCCTGCAGGTGCTGCTGCGTCTCCGAAAGTCGTCGCCGCTCGGGGCGGTGGCCGCGCCCCGCCTGCACTGCTCGCTCGAAGGCGTGGTGTCGGTTGAAGCATCCAGGATGGCAACCGACGTGCTGGCAGCCTTGGAGGGCGCCGGGTTCGAGTTGAACCGCCGCGAGCCGTACTCGTTCTACATGGGCTGCGTTCAGATGGTGATGAACGAGGGCGGCCGCCTGATCGGTGTGGCCGACCCGAGGCGCGACGGCGCGGCCGGCGGACCCGCCTCGCCTCCGAAGCAGCCGCAGTGACCGGCGGACCCGCCCCGCCTCCGAAGCAGCCGCAGTGACGCTTCCCCTCGTCGTCTCGGTGCCTCACGCCGGGCGGTGGGTGCCGCCTGAGATCGAGTCGATGTGCGCGCTGGCGCCCGAGGAGGTTGCAGACGACGGCGACGGCGGTGCAGCCGAGATCTACGCGATTTCCGCCGAAGTGGGGTCGTTCGTCACCACCGAGGTGGCCCGGGCCGTCGTGGACATGAACAGGGCGCGAGACGACCGGCGGGCCGACGGCGTGACAAAGACCCACACGTGCTGGAACGTCGGCGTCTGGCACCGCCCGCTGTCGCAGGCTGAGGTCGACGGACTGCTGGACGCCTACCACGCTCCCTACCACCAGCAGCTCACCGAGCTGGGGCAGAGCGGTCGCTGGGCTCTGGGCGTGGACTGTCACACGATGGCCGCAACAGGACCGCCGCTAGGGCCCGATCCGGGCCGGGAACGGCCGTGGGTGTGCTTGAGCAACGGCGACGGAACCTGCCCGCAGGAATGGATCGATGGCCTGCGGGACGCCTTCAAGCAGCAGCTCGACGGCCTGCGGGACGCCTTCAAGCAGCAGCTCGACGGCCCGGTGAAGGTCAACGACCCCTTCCGCGGCGGCTACATCACCCGCTCGCACTCAACCGAGATGCCCTGGATCCAGATTGAGTTGTCCCGGGCCCCGTACCTGTCCAACAACGCCAAGCGCCAAATGGTGCTCACCGCCCTACAACACTGGACCAGCCGCTACGCCTGAACAACCTGCTTCACCGCTAGGTCTCGTCACCTGTCCGCGCGTGTTCTGAGGACGGTCGGCTCGGTTTAGTCGGGTCTTGATGCCGGCTCGGTTGAAGAGGTCGCGGGCGGCGTCGTTGGCCTTGGCCATGATCTGGCGCTCGTCGGCGGTGACTAGATGGCCGTCTCGCAGCAGGATCTGCCCGTCGACCACAACGTCTCGCAAGTCTCGGGGCGTGGCGTTGTAGACGAGGGCGCTGGCCACCCGGTGCACCGGCGCCACGAACGGTGATCGCAGGTCCACCACCAACAGGTCGGCCCGCTGGCCCTCCGCCACCATGCCGAAGGTGCCCGGCATGCCGAAAGCCGCCGCTCCGCACCGGCAGGCCATGTGCAGCACGTCTGCGGGCTGTAGCAGCAGCGGGTCGAGGTGATGCACCTTCTGCAGCAGCACCGTCGCCTTCAGCACCTCGAACATGTCCTGGCGGTTGTTGCTGCCCGGGCCGTCGCTGGCCAGCGCCACGGTGATGCCGCGGGCTCGCATCTCGGGCAGGCGGGCCACTCCCGAGGCCAGGTACATGTTCGACACCGGGCAGTGCACAATGACCGACCCGGTCGCCGAGATAAGGTCGAGCTCGTCGTCGTCGAGCCACACACTGTGGGCGAGCTGCATGTCGGGGCCGAGGACGCCCAGCGAGTCGAGCCATGTCACATGGCGCACTCCCCGCTCTTCGAGGCTCATGTCCACTTCGACCGCTGTCTCCGCGCAGTGGATGTGGGTGCCGCGGCCCCAACTCCGGGCCGCGGCCACGGTGGTGCGCATCGCCTCGTCTGAGCATCCCCACGGGATCAGCGGCGCCAGCTCCACGCGGATGCGGTCCTCGTGGCGACCGTCCCAGCGGCGCCGGGCGGCGTCCGCCCGAGTAACGGCCTGTTCGGCGGTCTGCTCAAGCACAGGGTGATAGTTGCGGTCAGCCCAGCCGTGGGCCAGCAGGAAGCGCACCCCCAGTTCGTCTGCCGCCCGGCAGACGGCGTCGTTGATGCCCCCGTCGGTGTGGATGTACTGGTGGTCGATCACCGTGGTGGCCCCGCCCCGCAGGTTCTCGACCAAGCCGGCGAGAGCGGCCGCATAGGCGGTCTCAGCATCGAGGTGGACCGCGGCCGGCCAGATGCAGTCTCGCAACCAGTCGAGCAGGGCCTTGTCGTCGGCCAGTCCCCGAAAGAGGGCTTGGAAAAGGTGGGTGTGGGCGTTGGTCATGCCCGGCATGACCGCGCACCCCGAGGCGTCAATCACCTCAGCAGGCTGACGCAGCCGGCTCGACGGAGGCTCCCCCACACCAACCTCCGCCACCCGGTTGCCCCGCACGTACACCCACCCCGGGTCATTAACGGTGCCCGAGTCATCGACAGTCACAACCGCACCGCCATGCACCAGCAGGTCACGTCCAGCCTCGGTCACGAATACAGACGCTAACGAGCCGCCGCCTCACTCGCCGCCCGCCCGCCCATTGCCGCCAATGTGAAACCCGGCCCCATCACGCAAAAGCGCACACAAACCGACCACAACAATGGCCAGCTCGCGAATGTGCGCGAAAACCCGGCCCCATCACGCAAAAGCGCACACAAACCGTCCACAGCAATGGCCGTCGCCCGTCCGCCGGAGCGGCTGGCTTCTCATGGGGCTTACCCGCAAGCCCGGGCAACGGCGGCGCACAGAGTGCTGGCATGGTTGGCGTAGTCGTCCCATGTGAACGTGAGGACCCTCCAGCCGGCCATGAACAGTGCGTTGCGGCGTCTCGGGTCCTCCGCGAACGACACCCGGTTGAAGTGCCATCGCACGCTGTCGAGCTCTATAGCCAAGCGCACCGAGGGGTAGGCGAGATCGACGTGGGCCACGAACTCCCCGTCACGACCCTCTACCCGATGTTCGAAGGCGGGACGAGGCAGACCCGACGCCTCCAGCAGATCGGCCACCATCCGGCTCCATTCGCTGAGCGGCACGGCGCCCTCGTCGGATCGGGCCAGGAGGGCCTCCCGGAGGGCGACGCAGCCGTTCCGCCCCGGCTTGGCGTGAGAGACCAACACCCGCCATAGGTCGTCCAGCCGCAGCAGTCCGTCTCGCAGCACGGCGTCAATGGTGCGGTCGAGGACGGCTCGGCTGACTGAGCCAGCCAGGTCGAGGACGGTTCTGTCCAGCCGTGTGCAGGGGATTCCGTTTCGCTCCACGGGCCGGGCGAGGTGCATCTGAGTGGAGTGGTGCAGGCGAGCACCCGGTATCCGGCGAACTCGCCCCTTGGCGACCACGACCTCGACCCGGTCGAGCTCGTAGCCGTCGATGCCCTGCAGGGCCGCGGCCGAGCGGTGGCTCGCTAGAGCCCCGTAGGCCATGCATACCGCGAGCAGCCTCGACTCAGGCGTCGACGGCACAGCCGCGTGCCGGTACACGCCTCGGGCGGCGCGCACCCACCGGGCTGAGCGGAGGCGTTCTTCAATCTGATGCTCGGTCATGCCGGCAGAAAGAGCTTGCTCGCGGGTTGCGAGCCCGTGCTGGCTCGCCATGTGGGCCCGTACCCGCCGTTCCGCGGCCCCTGGATGGCGACGCCGAGACTGATATGACATACAAAGATATGATAATGGACCACATCGTCTTCTGTGGCGCGGGAATCCTCCACGTTTGTGTGCACAAACCCGGCGCAATCACGGGAAAGCGCGAACAGAGTCCCCCTGGGGGCCGGGGCGGGGCGCGGGCGGGGGTTAGGGCGACCAGTGGGCGAAGGTGTCGATTACTGGCTTCATGTCGTCCATCAGGGGGTAGAGCACCGGGCACGTGACGCCCGCGTCGATGAACTCCGCCACCGTGTCCCGGCACTCGGCGGCGCTGCCCACGGCCATGATGCGACGCACCAGGTCGTCGCCTATGAGGGGGGCGGCCTTGTAGTAGTCGGCCTCGGTGGCCGGCCAGCCGACCACCTCCTGGACCCGCTCGATGAGCCCGGGGTCGGCGCCGGAGGCCGCCATGATGTGGGGCTCGGTGCCCAGGTAGTACGCCACCAGCGACTTGCCGGTGAGCAGGGCGGTGTCGGGGTCGTCGTCGGACAGCGAGCAGATCAGCAGCTCGGGCCGGTCGATGTCGTCGATGGTGCGCCCCGACTTCGCCGCCCCGACTTCGATCCGGGCCACCGCGTCGCGGATGTAGTCGGTCGACACCACATAGTTGAGCATGGCCCCGTCGGCAATCTCCCCGGTCAGCTCCAGCATCTTCGGACCGGTGGCGCCGATGTAGATGGGAATGTCGCGGGGCGACGTGTCGCCGTAGGCCACATCGAGGCTGACCCGGTCGAGGTGGACGAACTCGCCCTCGTAGGTGACCTCCTCCATGGTGAACAGGGCTCGGATCGCCTCGACGTTCTCGCGCATGGCGGTGAGCGGCTTGCGCCGGCCCGCACCGACCCGCCCGGCGATGGGCTCCCACCAAGCGCCAAGACCCAGCATCACCCGGCTGCCGCCGTCGGGCGCCGGGCCCGCGAGCTCGTGCATCGTGCTCCAGGAGGCCGCGATCACCGCGGGGTTGCGGGTGTAGATGGGCAGCACTCCGCTAGCGATGCGCAGCCGCTCGGTGGACGCCAGCAGGGCGCTCATCATCACCACGCAGTCGCGGGCCAACCGGGTGTCGCCCTGCCAGATCTCGCTGAAGCCCCGCTCCTCGGCGTAGCGGGCCATCTCGATCTCGTAGCCGATGGGATGCTTGTCCTGGAAGTAGAGGGCCATGCGCTGTGCCATGGCACCAGAGTGTGTCACGGCACCGGCACGCCTCCACAACGCGGGGCGGCGGCCAACCTCGAGGCTGTGCCGCGGAGCGGACGGCACGGCCTAGGTTGCCCGCCCGGGTGATGGCCCCCGATCGCCGGAGCTACCATCGCCGCGATGTCCTCGCGAGTGATCCGACCAGCCGGCATCGCGCCCCCGGCGGCGCGCTACGCGCATGCGGTGGCAACTACCGGAGCGCAGAGATGGCTCCACACATCGGGCGTGGTGCCCACGCGACCCGACGGATCAGTGGCCGACGATGTCGCCGAGCAGGCCGCCACCGTGTGGCACAACATCGCTGCGATGCTGGCCGAGTCCGACATGGAGCCGAGTGACATCGTGTCAGTCACCACCTATGTCGTGCCGGGCCAGAACCTCGCCGCGGTTATGGCCGCGCGCGACCGTTTCCTCGACGGCCATCTGGCCGCCTCGACGCTGGTGATAGTGCCCGAACTGGCCCAACCCGCCTGGAGGGTCGAGATCGCGGTGGTGGCCGCCCGCTGACAGCCACCACAACCGGGCCCCGCGCCCGGATCAATCCTCAACCGCAGATCCGGACCCCACCACAACCGGGCCCCGCGCCCGGATCAGGCTCCGGCCGCAGATCCGGACCCCACCACAACCGGGCCCCGCGCCCGGATCAATCCTCAACCGCAGATCCGGACCCCACCACAACCGGGCCGCGCGCCCGGATCAGGCTCCGGCCGCAGATCCGGACCCCACCACAACCGGGCCGCGCGCCCGGATCAATCCTCAACCGCAGATCCGGACCCCACCACAACCGGGCCGCGCGGTCGGATCAGGCTCCGGCCGCGGCTAGCTCGGAGGCGGCGCGGTCGACAAAGGCCGATATCTCCGCGGGGCTGCGCTGGTCCACCCCGTAGAGCGCCACCCAGCGCAGCCGCGTCCCGGAAGCGCACAGGCGGGCAACCGAGCGCCGCAGCAGTTGGCGTCCCGGCTCGCCCTGAAGCCGGTTCACCCAGCTTGTGGAGCCGTGAGTGGTGACGGCCACCAGATGGCTCACGGTGCGCAGGGGCGAGGTCTTCGGATCGTTGGGTCCGTCGATCCAGGCCGCGAGCTCGCGCTGCACCCACGACAGCATCGGCGCGGGCAGGCCGCCCCACCAGGTGGGGTAGACGAGCACCAGGCCGTCGGCGCCCGCCACGCTCACCCCGTCGATCCATTCGCCCTGTGTCAGCCGCACAAGCTGCACTTCGTGGCCGGCGCGCTCCAGCGTTTCCACTACGCGATCGCGGAGGGCCACGTTCAGACAGTCCTGTTGCGGATGGGCGTGCAGCACCACAAAGCGCACAGCCGGAGCGTACCCACCCCGGGCCGGCCTAGATTCTCACCGTGGACGACGCCGAGGTTGCTTGGGCCGAGTTCGAGCAAGCCGACCCGGCGCTGGCCCAGAGGGTGATGACGAGGCTGCGGAGCCACCGTCACGCGATCCTGGCCACGCTGCGAGCCGACGGCTCACCCCGCCTGTCCGGCATGGAGGCCCCAGTCAGGTCCGGGCATCTTTGGCTGGCCATGACGCCGGGATCGCGCAAGGCCGTCGACTTGGCCCGCGATCCTCGCGTCTCGCTTCACAGCGCCCTCGACGCCGAGGACCTGCCGGAAGGAGACGCCCGCATCGATGGTGTTGTGCTGCCGGCCGACGAGGCCCAGCGGGCCGAGTTCGTGGCACACCACCGATACCCCGTAGAGGACCCGTCGATGATGGTGCTCTTCACGACTGTTATCCGGCGGATCGTCCTGGTGCGGGTGGCCGACGACAGCCTCCTCATCGAGACATGGACCCCGGCCAAGGGCTACAGCACTCAGCAGCGCCAGTGACCGGCAGCCCCCCACACGCTCCCCGCCCGGTCCCATCACCGCGGGGCGCTCACCACCCATTCGCGCAGGCTCTACAGTGACGGGCATGGATCTGCGGGACTGGATCATCGGTGATCTGAAGTCGCTGAGGGCCAAGCTCGACGGCGGTGTGCTGGGCCTCATACCACCGGAGCGGCGCCGGGAGCGGGCCGACGGCGGAGGGATCGCGCCGGTCTACGTGCTGTGGCACCTTGCCCGCCACCACGACGTGGCCGTCAACGGCGTGCTGCGGGGCACCGGCGCGGTGGTCGAGGGCTGGACCGGCCGCCTCGGCATCGACGACGACCTCTGGCGCGGCCTGGCCGAGGGCGAGGACGCCGAACTCGTGGACATACTCGAACCCGAGGCCGTCGGCGCCTACGCGCTGGACGTGATCGAGGCCACCGCCGGCTGGCTCGACAACGGCGGCCTGCCAAAGATGGACCAGCGGCCGGACACGACCGCTGCCCTGGAAGCCATCGGCACCCCGCCCGACCGCTTCGACTGGCTGTACTCCATGTGGGAGGGCAAGACTGCAGCGTGGTTCCTGCAGTGGAGTGCAGTCGGCCACGGCTTCAACCACTTGGGCGAACTGGTGTCGATTCGCAACCGCCTGGGCTTCAGCCCGTTCTAGGAGACCGAGCGGCCGGCGGCAGTTCACGAGGATCCTGCAGGGCACTGAGCGAGGCCGGGGGTCTAGTCCTTCGTCCGCGACTACCGTTTGTGTTCGTGCGACCTCGCCGGTGGCTCATGGCGGGTGCAGCGGTGGGCGCCCTGCTCGTCGCCGCAGCTTGTTCAAGCCCCCCTACCCGTAGTTCGGTACCTGTTGCCGACGACTGGACTCCCGAGGCCGGGGAGGACCCGCTGACGGGAGCCACGAGTCCATCGGCTCCGCCCGAGACCACCGAAGAGGCAATCACTGAAGAGGCCGCATCAAATGCGGGCTCCGCCCAGAGCGGCGGTCTGATCGCAGCTGCGGGGCCGATCGGCCTGCGGCTGCTGCAGCCGAGCGGCGACATCGTGGGCGAACTGGCCGCGGACCGAATAGTCACCCAGCCGACCTGGTCGCGGGACGGCTTGCGCCTGGCGGCCACTCTCATCGATCCCGGAGACGGTGGCGCCCAGGTGGCCGTCGTTGACATCGCCTCCGGCGACGTCGCAATCAGGGACGCCCGCCGCGCGTATTTCTTCTACACATGGAATCATGACGGCACCAGGCTGGCCGCGCTGGGCCCAGGGTCCCAAGGCGGCACGGCCATGGACATCCTGGACCGCACCGGTACTCCGACATCTCCGTACATGCTGCAGGGCGGAAGCATCTACATCGCTTGGGAACCCCGAGGGAGCCGCCTGCTGGTCCACGGCGGGTCGCAACTGCTGCTGGTCAGCGACCCCGACGCGCCCGGTGATCAGCAGGACCTCGGCACAGTGGGATTCGATTTCCTGGCACCGGCCTGGGTGCCGGGTACCCAGGACATTCTGTACGTGGATTCCTTCCAAGAATCCACCGGCGACGAGTCGTCCGAAGCCCCTTCGCTGGGGAACGGCTCCGACGCAGACCCGCGACTGGTTCGGCGCAGCCTCGACAGTGGTGAGATCGTCGACCTGGGTCCGGCAGCCGGTTTGTTTGCGGTGGCCGTCCATCCCGAGGGCGACCGTGCCGCTGTCTCGCTCGTCATGCCCGAGCCGCCGGCATCAACTGAGTCCCCCGGCAGCCCCGAGACGGCTTCTCTGAGACAGACCGCCGACCTCCCAACTGCAGCTCAGGCGCAGACCGAGAACCCGATCGGCTCCGTGCAGATCGTCGACCTTGCCGCAACCGAGCGCACCACGATCCTGGACCGCGCCGGCTACTGGCTCGAATGGAGCCCCGACGGCGACCGTCTGCTGATCGCGGTCGCAGCATCACAGGACGCGGGCAACCCCGGTCTGGCCTGGCACGTATGGGACGGCGACCAGCCGGTGGAATTGGCCCGGTTCGCGCCTAGCCCAGCCTTCCTCAGCAACTACCTCCGCTTCGCCGACCAGTACAACGAGACGCCGCGCCTGTGGTCGCCGGAGAGCGACGCCATCACCTTCGGCGCGGCCACCGCCGACGGTGCAGTCACCGCAGTGGTGCGCCTCGACGGTGTCGGCGGTGTGACGAGCCTCGGCCCCTCCGACGTCTCCTTCTGGAGCCCGACCAGCGACGCCTCGCCTGTGTCACAGGCCGGGTAGGCGAGCCAACCCGCGAATACCACCCCGGCCGCGTGTCGCGGGTACGTTGGGGGCCATGGCCAGCACACCCAGCCGTCGTCTTGAGGATCTCAGCGGACCTGAGATCGCCGAACGGATCACAGAGTCGTCAGTGATCGTGCAGCCGATCGGCGCCGTGGAGCAACACGGCCCGCACCTTCCCCTGGCCGTTGACCACGTGATCGCCCACGAGGCCGCGGCCGCACTCGTCGCCGAGCACGGCGACGCCTGTGACCTTTGGCTGCTGCCCACGATGTCGGTGTCGAAGTCGAACGAGCACGCCTGGTCGCCGGGAACCCTGTGGCTGTCGGCGGAGACGCTGCTGGCGGTGCTGCGAGACATCGGCCGCAGCGTTGCAACAACCAGGGCCAGACGCCTGGTGTTCCTCAACGGCCACGGCGGCAATTCGTCACTGCTGAACGTCGCCTGCCGAGAGGTACGGCTGCAGTCCGGCCTGATGACGTTCCTCGTTCATCCCTTCGTTCCTCCGGACCAGGGCGGCGCACCCGCCGAGGCGAGAGACGAATTGGGTATGGGCATCCACGGCGGGCACCGCGAGACGTCGGTATTCATGCACCTGCGCCCCCACCTGGTGCATCTGGAGCGTGCGAAACGGGCGGTTCCCGACGGACTGGCCGCCAACCGCCATGTGCGTTTCGGTGGGCTGGCCTCCTTCGGCTGGCTCTCCAACGACTTCGGGCCCGACGGCCACATCGGCGACCCGACGGGAGCCAACACCGAAGAGGGCAAGCATCTCTTCGAGACCGCGATCGCCCTGCTCGGCGAGCAGATGGCCGAGATCGCGGCCTTCGATTTCGGCCGCGGCTGAAACCGAGAGCCCCGCTGAAACCGAGAGCCCCGCGGGCGGGCGCGGAAAGGGACCGGGGCGAGAACCCCGGTCCCCCTCTAGAGCCTGGGGACGAGCCCCGGCTCAGCTAGTCCGCTGGAAGCTTGGCTACGACGGGATCCAGGCGCTCCAAGTGGCCTCGTTGGCGGCGATCCAGTCCGCAGCGGCTTCCTCGACGCTCTTGCCGTCATTATCGATCGCACCCAGCATCGACACCTGGTCGGCGGTGGTGTAGTTGAAGTTGTGCAGGAACTCCCAAGCCGCGGGAGCACCGTCCTCAAGCCCGGCCCAGACGATCTTGAACAGATTGTCCGGTGGATAGTACTTGTTGCCGTCGGGGTCCAGCGGCAACTCCAGCTCGACGAGATCGAAGCTGCTGAACGCCACGTGCGGTGTCCAGAAGTACGCCAGCACCGAATCGTCGCGGGCGAAGGCCCCGTCGAAGGCAGCCAGCAACGCCTCCTCGGAACCGGCGTAGACGATCTCGAGGTGCAGTCCGAAGTCGTCGATGAGGTCCTGCTCGAAGGACACCCAGCTGGGGTCGCCGTGCAGGATCTGCCCAGCCTCGCCCGTCTCCGCGGTGGCGAACAAACGGGCCAGTTCGGCATCGTTGAACGCTTCCGCGGTGGCTAGCGCGGGGTATTGGTCGATCATGTAGGCGGGCAGGTACCAGCCGATCTGGCCGATCGGACCCAGCAGCCCCGCGTCCACGACGTTGCCGTCGGGGTTGTCGATGAAATCGGCCCGGTTGTCGGCGTGGCCCGACGGCCACACCTCTAGCGACGCATGCAGGTCGCCGGTGTTCATGGCCGCCCACTGGCCGTTCTCGTCGAGGTCGGTGACCTCCACGTCGTAGCCGATGTGCTCGAGGAGTTGCGCGGCGACCGCGATATTGGCGGCTGATCCGTTCCACGGGTTGGCGATCAACTGGATGGTGGTGATCTCGCCGAGATCGGGGCCGGCCATCTCCTCGGCGGCCATGGCCTCCTGAGCGGCCACCGCTGCCAGCGCGGCCTCCGCGGCCGAAGCCGCAGCCTGGGCCTCAGCCTGGGCCTCAGCCGCGGCGTCCTGGGCCTCCCCTAGCTGCATCTCAAGGTCTGCCACGGTGCCCTCGCTGGCATCGGCACTATCCATCGCGGCCGCGAGCGCCGCCTCAGCAGCAGCAGCCGCGTCAACAGCCGCGTCCGCCTGGGCAGCAGCCGCGTCGGCCTCCGCCTGAGCAGCAGCCGCGTCGGCAGCAGCGGCGTCCGCCTGAGCAGCAGCCGCGTCGGCGTCCGCCTGAGCGGCGGTCGCATCTGCTCTCGCTTGCTCAAGGGCAGCCGCATCTGCCGATCCGGCGCCCCCCGAATCGTCGCCGCCACACCCTGCAGCCAGCAGGCCGAACACGGCTGGCACGGCGGCCAGCTTCCATAAAGACTTCCCTCTCACGGTTTCTCCCCTCCATTTCGTTGGCTGCGCCCTTTACCCAGCCGATCGATAGGAGCGCCATGTCTAGCACGGCGACCAGCCACTTTCCATAAGTTCTTTCCACAGGTTATTGAAATGGCGTTCCAAGAATTCGTGGGTTTGATGGTTGTCGCAAGCTGGCGGTCAGACGAAGGCTGGGGCGCATAGGATGCGCCCGTGCTCGACGACGGGATCAGCAGTTCGAGCAGGGGGGTTGGTGATGCTCCCCTGGTGTGCAGCGGAGTCACAAAGATCTTCGGGAGCAGTGTCGCGGCGGCCGAAGCACTGCTGAGCGAGTCAGCCAGCCGCCAAGACGTGCTCGAGCAGACCGGCTGTCTCGTGGCGGTGCGCGACGCGTCCTTCTCAGTGGAGCGCGGCGAGACCTTCGTGGTGATGGGACTCTCAGGCTCGGGAAAGTCGACCCTCATACGGTGCCTGTCGCGGCTCATCGAGCCGACCAGCGGCACGGTAACCATCGAAGGTTCAACCATCGGCGATCTGAGCGACCAGGCACTGCGGGAGTTGCGGCGCCGCCGCCTGTCGATGGTGTTCCAGCACTTCGGGCTGTTCCCCCACCGGAAGGTCATCGACAACGTCGCCTTCGGACTCGAGATCCAGGGAGCCTCCAAGGCGCAGCGCTACGAGAGGTCCGTTGAGGTCCTGTCGGTCGTCGGCCTCTCAGACTGGGCCGACCACTATCCCCAGCAACTCTCCGGCGGCATGCAGCAGCGAGTGGGGCTGGCCCGGGCCCTGTGCGTGGAACCGGAGATCCTGTTCTTCGACGAGCCGTTCTCGGCGCTCGATCCGCTGATCCGCCGAGACATGCAGGACGAGTTGCTGTTGCTGCAGGCCGCTGTGAGACGGACGGTGGTCTTCATCACCCACGACTTCCACGAGGCGCTCAAGCTCGGTGACCGGATAGCCATCATGAAGGACGGAGAGTTCGTGCAGATCGGAACACCGGAACAGATCGTGTCGGCACCAGCCGATGACTATGTGCGCGAGTTCACCGAGGATGCCCCCAAGACCAAGGTGATCACGGTGGGCTCGGTGATGAGGCCCTTGGACGGCGCCCCGCCGGCCGGTGAGCCGGTCAGCCGCGGCGCGGTGCTCGACGATGTGCTTCCTCGCCTGCTGTCCAACGCCGAGGAACTGTGCGTATTGGACGATCAGGGCCGGCCGGTCGGGCTAGTGGACAGGGAGCTCGTTGCTGCGGTGCTGGGGCAGGGCGCGCGCGGCGGCCGCACCTAGAGCTCACCAAGAATGCGATGATGGCCGCGCCCGCACTCGCCGAGACGCTCAAGCATCGGCGGCGAGCAGGCAGCCGCGGATGACCGCCACGGCACCGGCAACGCACCAGCACGGGGCCGCTCTCGCTGTCGAGGCCCGGCTGGCCGTCGACCGGCGCCGGAGAACGCGCTCGGGCGCGCAGCTCGCGCTGGGCGCGGCCATCGTGGTCGCCGCCCAGTTGGTGCTCAGCTCGGTGGGCGGGTTCCCGGAGTCGTGGGCGATCCCGCTGGCCGACTGGATCGACGATGCCCGCCGCTGGGTGATCAACAACCAGACCACCCACTGGAGCTTCTCATTCTTCTTCAACCCGGTCAGCGACTCGATCGACTGGGGCCTGCGCACGGTGGAGCGGTTCCTGCTGTGGCTGCCGTGGTACGCGGTGACGGCCGCAGTGGCCATGCTGGCTACTTCTGCACTGGGCATGAGAGGGGGGCTGTTCAGCGCCGTGGGAGTGCTCTACTTCGGTGCGATCGGGCTATGGGAGGAGAGCATCGAGACCGTGGCGCTGATGACGGTCGCGGTGGGCATCTCGGTCGCCATCGGTGTGCCGCTGGGCATCGCCTCGGGTCGCTGCGACCGGCTGCAGCGGACGCTTCGACCCGTCCTCGACGCCATGCAGACCCTGCCTGCCTTTGTTTACTTGATTCCCGTGGTCCTGCTCTTCGGCGTGGCCCGGGTGCCAGCCATTATCGCTTCGGTGGTGTATTCGCTGCCGCCGGTGGTGCGACTAACCGACCTCGGAATCCGCACCGTGCCGGCAGCCACGGTGGAGGCAGCCGAGATGTTCGGAGCGACGCCCCGCCAGACTCTTCGCAAAGTGCAGTTCCCGCTGGCCTTGCCGAGCGTTCTGACCGGCATCAACCAGACCATCATGATGGCTCTCAGCATCGTCGTGATCGCGGCTCTGATCGGCGCCGGAGGGCTGGGCCAGGTCGTGCTGGAGTCGTTGAGGCGGCTGTTCGTCGGGCGGGCGTTGGAGGCCGGCCTGGCCATCGTCGTGCTGGCCATGATCATGGACCGGCTGACCCACGGCGCCGCGGGCTTGGGCTCGCGCCGCCGTCGACTGCGCCTGATGCCAGACTCCCTCGCCGGGCTGGCCGCGATCAGAGGCATCGAGGCTGCTGTGGGATCAGTCGATCGATGGCTGTGCCGGGTGGGTGCTGCACTGGCATGGCCCCTGCGCGGGGCGCGGGGCCCCTCTGCGCTCGCCCGCCATCCGCGGCGGGTGTTCGGGGCCGTCGCGCTAGTAGCGGGGGTGGCCGCCAGTGCCGTCTTCGGCAAGCCCGAGTTTCCTTCGATGATCTCGCTGTCGTTCGCGTCGGCCATCGACTGGCTGGTGGATTGGGTGAGGGACAACCTCTACGAGATCGGCGGAACCTGGTTCGGGACCGGTTGGTTCAGCGACTCCATCACCATCTACGCGGTCACGCCGCTGCGCGAGCTGTTCAGCTCCGATCTGGCCTGGCCGGTGGTGGTGCTGGTGGTGGCTTTGGCCGGGTGGCGGCTGGGGGGACCGGCCCTGGCCACGTTCTGCACGGCTTGCGTGGCCGGTCTGGGGTTCCTCGGGATGTGGACGCTGTCCATGGACACCCTGGCCCAGGTCATCGTGGCGGTGGTCATGGCGATCCTGTGCGGCATTCCCCTGGGCGTTCTGGCCGCCCGCAACGACCGGCTCGAGCGGATGATCAAGCCGGTGCTCGACTTCCTGCAGACCATCCCCAGCTTCGTGCTGCTCGTGCCGGTGATCATCATGTTCCACGTGGGGCGGGTTCCGGGGATCATTGCCTCGGTGCTGTACGCGCTGCCGGCCGCGACCCGCCTCACCAATCTGGGCATCCGCCAGGTGGAGGGCGAGGCCACCGAGGCTTCGAGGGCATTCGGGGCGACCCGGGGCCAGACGCTGCGCAAGGTGCAGTTGCCACTGGCCGCTCCGAGCATCATCGCCGGCATCAACCAGACGGTGATGCTGGTGCTGGCCATGGTGGTGATCGCTGGCCTCGTGGGCGGCGGCGGCCTGGGCCTCGAGACGGTGAAGGGACTGAGGCGCAGCGACTCGGTGGGGTCGGGCTTCGTGGCCGGGTTGGCCATCGTGCTGCTCGCCATGGTGCTCGACCGCCTGCTCCAGGCCTGGACCCGCCGATTCACGCCGGCGGAAGGCGGCAACTGACCAGCCGGCATCGCAGCCGGGACTAAGGGTTAGCGGCCCTGCCAGCGGGGGGCGCGGTTCTCGGTGAAGGCCGTGGGGCCCTCGTCGGCGTCGGCGGAGGCCAGCATGGCCTCGTAGGCAGCCAGTTCGCCCGAGCGCAGCAGCTCGAAGGCCTCGGCCGGCGGCAGGTGCTGGGTGCGGTCGCGGATCTCCCCGACGGCGGCCACCGACAGCGGTGCAGCCTCCACGACCCTGGCTGCGAGGGCGCGTGCCCCGGTCATGAGCTCGTCGGCACCGACGACTGAGTTGACGAGCCCCCAGCGCAGCGCCTCGGCCGCGTCGAGGCGCCGGCCCCCGTAGAGGACCTCGTTGGCGACCGCGGGTGGGAGGATCCTGGGCAGGCGCACCGACCCGGTGTCGGGCACGATCCCCAGCGAGGCCTCCGGCAGCCAGAAACGGGCGTGCTCGGCAGCCACCACAAGATCGGCGGCCAGCACGATCTCGAATCCGCCGCCAACGGCCATGCCGTTGACCGCGGCGATCACCGGCTTGAGCAGGCTGGGCAACTCTCCGAACCCTCCGAAGCCGCCCTCGCCGTAGTCGGCCTCGAACTCCTCGCCCTCCGCCGCGGCGTTGAGGTCCCAGCCGGCGCAGAAGAACCGGTCACCGGCGCCGGTCAATATGGCGACCCGAAGGTCGGGGTCGTCGCGGAAGGCGGCGAAGAGTCGGCTCAGTTCGCGACTCGTTGCCGCGTCGATGGCGTTGGCCTTGGGGCGGTCGAGGGTGACCTCGAGCACCGGACCGTCGGCCACGGCCCTCACGGCGCCGGCGGAGGCTGCCTCAGCCATGGGCCCCGAGCTCGGCCACGAGCATCAGCGCGTCGGCCGCGACCGCGGTGTGCGGCGTGACCATGAGGGGGTTGATCTCGACTTCGATGATGCTGTAATCGTCGCGCACCAGCGCGCCGAGCGCAGAGACCGCCTCGACCACGGCGTCGACAGCACCAGCGGGACGGCCCCGATGACCGGAGAGGAGGGGCCATATCCGCAGGCTGCGCAGGGCGTCGAGGACGTCGCCGGCCGCCGCGGGCAGCAGCAGGCTGACAGTGTCGTCGAGCAGCTCCGCAAGAGTGCCGCCCGCCCCGAGGGTCAGCAGCATCCCCACCGGGGGCGAGGACCGCACGCTCACCAGCAGCTCGGCGACGGCGTCGGTGATGCAGGACTCGACCATCACGGTTCCGTCGCCGTCGACGGCCAGGCGCCGGGCGGTTGCGGCTACCGCCGCGGCGTCTTCGAGCCCGACCACCACCCCGCCGGTCTCCGTCTTGTGAGCGGAGCCTGCGATCTTGACCACGACCGGATATCCGAGCCCGTCAGCTGCGGCCGCCGCCTCGTGGGGCGGCGCCAGCCGACCGGCGGGGACCGCGACACGCGCCGCGGCCAGACGCGCCTTGGCCTCGTGCTCCACCAGCACCCTCACGTCGCGGCCGCCACCGCGAGCCCCCGCCGGAGCCCAAGCGTCTCGCTCGGCAGAATGCCGACCCCAGGCGGCGGCTGCCTCAAGAGCGGACAGGGCGGTGTCGATGTCGCCGCATGCGGCCAGGCCCAGTTCGGCGGTCCGGGCGCGGGCGTCGGTTTGCAGGTTCTCCGCCAGCGAGGCCGTCACAACGCCGGGAGTGCCGCTGGCGTCGCAGGCCGCGGCGAAGGCCTGCAGGGTGGGCCACCAGCGTGACCGGTCGAGCCCCTCAGCGGGGAAGTCGAGCACTAGGAGTGCGGCGTCGAACGGTGCCGGACCGGCTTCGGTCGCACCGGCCGCGAGGGCGGCGCCGAAGCAGCCGGCCAGGCGGGCCTCGTCGCCCCAGATGAACGTGTGGTAGTCGAGCGGGTTGGTGACCGCGACCCGACCGTCCAGAGCCGATGCCACTCTCGCGGCGTGAGCGGGTGCGAACGACGGGAAGCTCAGTTTGCGATCCTGGCTGCGATCAGCGATCAGCGCCGCCTCGCCGCCCGAGCAGCTCAACGACACCAGCCGGCTGCCCCGCAGGGGTCCGAGGACGCACAGTACGGACAGCGTGTCGAGCAGCTCGGGCATGGTTTGCACCCGCCGGATGCCCAGTCGACTGAACAGCGCGTCGTAGGCGGCGTCGTCGCCCACCAGCGAGGCGGTGTGGGTCACCGCAATGGCACCGGAGGACTCCGAGGCCCCCAGCTTGAGCACCACCACCGGCAGACCTCTGCAACGAGCCACAGCCGCGGCCGCAACGAAGCGCTCGACGTCGTCCAACCCCTCGATGCACAGACCCACTCCGGTGGCTGCTTCGTCGGCGACCACTGCCTCGAAGGCTTCTGAGACGCCCACATCGGCCTGGTTCCCCAGCGTCATCACCCAGGCGACATCGAGGCCTCGGCGCTGCATGGTGAGGTTCACTGCGATGTTGCCGCTCTGGCTCAGCAGCGCGATGCCGCGGTCGCAGCGAGCCAGGCCGTGCACGTCGGGCCACAGCGCCGCGCCGGTCGGAGCCGACAGCATCCCGTAGCAGTTGGGACCCACCACGGGCATTCCGGCGGCGGCGGCCACCAACTCCGCTTGAAGGGCCGCTCCGGCTTCGCCGGTCTCGGCGAAGCCCGATGCGTGGCACACCGCGGCGCCGGTGCCCGCGGCAGCCAGCCGGCTCACCACCTCGACGGACGCGCGGCGGTCCACCCCCACGAAGGCGGCGTCGACGCCGGCCGGCAGCTCCCCCACCGAGGCGACAGTGGGCAGGCCGCCCAGCTCCCGGCGGGGATTGACGGCCCACATGTCCCCCGAGAAGCCGAACGCGCGGCAGGCGCCGATAGCCAACTCGGCGGCCGCTCCCCCGATGAAGGCCAGCGACCGCGGCCTCAACAGCCGATCGAGCCGACTCGTCATAGCACCAACCTGCTCACAGTCGCGCAGCCTGCCGTCGTCACCGCAAATCAGCAGCCGAGGGGCCGCAGCATGTCCCGCGACACGATGTGGCGCTGGATCTCGCTGGTGCCGTCCCAGATGCGATCGACGCGGGCGTCTCGCCAGATGCGCTCCAGCGGCAGCTCGTCCATCAGCCCCATCCCGCCGAGGATCTGGATGGCCTCGTCCGACACGAACTGCAGCATCTCGGTGGCCGACAGCTTGGCCATGGCCGCGTCGGCGTCGGTCATCTCGCCCCGCGCCGACAGCCACGCGGCCCGGCAGGTCGTCAGCTCAGCCTGCAGCAGGCGGGTCCGCATGTCGGCCAGCTTGAACGACACCCCCTGGAACCTCCCGATCTTCTGCCCGAACTGCTCGCGGGTGGCGGCCCAGTCGAGGGCTACCGACAGGGCCCGGTCGGCCCGCCCCAGGCACACCGCCGCCACCTGCAGGCGGGTGCTGCCCAGCCACTCGTTGGCCACGTCGAAGCCCCGGTGCTCTGTGCCGAGCAGGTTGGCGGCAGGCACCCGAGCATCGTCGAAGTTGAGGATGAAGTTGTGGTAGCCCCGGTTCGAGACACAGTTGTAGCCCGGCACGCACTCAAGGCCGGCGGTGTCGAAGTCCACCAGCAGCGACGAGATCATCTTGCGGGGTCCCCGGCTTGTTTCCTCCACTCCGGTGGCGGCGAACAGGATCACGTAGTCGGCGAGGTCGGCGTGGCTGATGAAGTGCTTGGTGCCGTTCACGAGGAAGTCGTCCCCCCGGCGCTCGGCCCGGCAGGACATGCCGCGCAGATCGGAGCCGGCGTCGGGCTCGCTCATGGCGAGGCACTCCACCCGCTCGCCCCGCACCGTGGGCAGCAGGTACTCCCCGACCTGGTCTCCGGTGCAGGCCCGCAGGATGTTGGACGGGCGGGCCACTATGTACTGGAGGGCGTAGGAGGTCCACCCGAACGCCCGCTCGGCCATGGCCAGGGTCAGGTCGTCGAGGCCGCCCCCGTCGAGCTCGACGGGCATGTTGGCCGCGTAGAGGCCCGCGTCGATGGCCTTGCTGCGGATCTCGTCCACCAGCTCGGGCCGCACCTGTCCGGTGCGCTCCACGTCGTCCTCGTGGGGAACGAGCTCGCGCTCGGTGAAGGCCCGCACGGTGTCGACCACCATTTGCTGGGAGTCGTCGATCGAGAAGTCCAAAACTGCCTCCTTGTGTGCTGAGTCCTAGGGGCGGGAGCCGATGCCCATGCGGCTGCCGGCCTGCGGCGGCACCGGCGCGGCGGCGTGGGCTGCGGTTACCGCGGCCACCGCGGCTGCCGGGCCCGAAGTCAGCGGCGTGCTGCGCCCGGCCGCGATGTCCACATGGACGAGCATCTGCTCGCCGGTGCACAGCAGCTCGCCGCCGCCACCCGTTCGACCCGCGCCGCCCCGGTACATCGTGTGGAAGATGTGCAGCCGCTTGGCGTCGCTGCCCAGCACCTGGGTGGTCACCCGCAGCGGCTCGCCCAGAGAGGCCTCCCGCAGGTGGCTGAGGTGGGTCTCGACCGTGTAGTAGGAGTGGCCGCCGGCCCGGTAGGCCTCGTCGATCCCCACGTATCGGAACAGCGTGTCCGATGCCCATCCGAAGGCGGTGAGGAAGGCCCACTCGGTCATGTGGCCGTTGTAGTCCACCCAGTCGGGCTCCACGACCGCCGAGTACAGCTCCAGTGGGGCCGCGATCTCGGCGCCCGGCACCCACGGCTCGGCCGCGGCCGCGGCCCCGGCGGCCAGGATGCGGGCCTCCCGCTCGGCCATCAGGCGCCCGGCGCCGATCCCGCTGGGCCGCAGGGCGCGCATCACCGCCAGCAGGCAGTCGTCCCGCCGGCGCTCAAGCTCGGCGATGGACCGACCCCCGGCCTGGTCCTCGCAGCCCTCGGCCATCGCCTCGATCAGGTCCGCGGTGAGCTCGGGGGCCTGGAGCCGGGTCCACGGCAGCTTCAGCGCGGGTCCGAACTGGCCCAGCATGTGGCGCATGCCTCCCTCACCGCCGGCCAGGTGGAACGTGAGATTGGTGCCCATGGCCGCCCAGCGCAGGCCCGGGCCGTAGGTGATCGAGTCGTCCAGTTCGGCGGTGGTGGCAACGCCGTCGTTGACCAGGTGCAGGTTCTCGCGCCACAGGGCCTCCTGGAGGCGGTCCGAGAGGTATCCCTCGATCTCGTTGCGCACCACCAGCGGGTGCATCACCAGATCGTCGTAGTGGGCCACGGCCGCCTCCACGGCTTGCTCGCTGGTGGCCTCTCCGGGAACCACCTCCACTAGGGGCAGCAAGTACACGGGGTTGAACGGATGCCCGATCAGGAGCCGCTCAGGATGGCGCAGACCCTCGGCCAGGCGGCTGGGCAGGAGGCCCGACGAGCTGCTGGCAATCACCGTCGTTGGCTTGGCCGCGTCGTCCAGGCGGCACAGCAGCGAGCGCTTGAGCGCCTCGTTCTCCGGGGTGCTCTCCTGCACCCAGTCGGCGCAGGCGGCAACCTCTTCTGGGCTGTCAGCCCAGCGCAGTTGAGTGGGATCGGCGCCAGGGAACAACCCCAAGCGGGTGGCGGATGGCCAGGCCCGCTCGACGGCAGCCCGGAGGCGCTCCTCGGCCCCGTCGGCGGGATCCCAGGCGACCACGCCACAGCCCCGGGCCAGCGCGCGCACAGCCCAACCGCTGCCGATCACTCCCGTTCCCGCCAGCCCGATAGTCCTCGCTGTCACCGCGCCTCCCTGCGGAGCACTCCACTCCGGGCCGCAGTATCGCACCGCAGGCCCGGCGCGGGAAGCTATACGAGAGCCGGCCCAATATCGCCCCGCGACCGCGTCGGCTATGAGCCGACGGACCACACGAGAACGTTGAAGGCGCCCATGCCGGCCGGATCCAGCAGGGCTTCGGCCTCGCTGGTCCGGCTGCGGGCTCGCAGGGCGGCGAGGTCGCCGACGCTGGCCCGTTCGCTCCACGAGGCCCGGCCCTCTACCACCAGCTCGTCGATGCCATGGGCCCGCAGGAAGTCGGCCTGGGGGCACACGCGGGCGCGGTGGTCGGCCTGCACTTGGTCCAGGGCGACATCGGTTGTGATGTCGCATGACCCCGGATCAGCCAACCACCGGGAGCCGCCGTCGTGGTCCCGATGGGTGCGCAGCCAGCCCAATCCGGCCGCAGCATCCTCCGCCGGGCCGGCCCGCCCTGCCAGTACGTCGGTGGCCGCGCCGTAGTCGAAGGCGACGATCCGGCCCGCGCCGAACAGCCGGTGGGCCTCAGCCACCCAGCGGCGAGCAACTCGCTGGACCGGCACTCGCGCGCCCATCGCGGCCTGGGGCAGACCAGCGACAAGCTCCACAGACGCAGGCATCGCCATCAGCGAGAAGGACCCCTTTGCAGCATCGTCGACGGTGACGCTCAGCTCCTCCCAGCCACCGGCAGTGCGACGAACCACATCGAAGGGAAGGTTGTCCAGCAGCTCGTTGGCCACCACCAAGCCCGCGGGCGCACCCTGCGGCAACGCAACCGACGCTCGGGCCACGCTCGTGACCATCCGATGGCGGGGATGCAGAGCGCGCTGGGCCGGGGACACGTCCACCAGCACCAGCCGCAGCGCGCCCGCAGCCATGCAGCCGGGCTCTGCGGCCAGCACCGCGCGGGCCAGCGTCCCCGGGCCCGCCCCCCAGTCGACCATCGTGAACGGATCGGGCTCGCCCAGTTCCTCCCACCATGCGTCCAGGGCCCGGGCCAGGACTGCGCCAAACAGCGGCCCGATCTCCGGCGCGGTCAGGAAATGGCCCGAACGGCCCCCGGCGCGCCCCCCGCCGGGCCTCATATAGAAGCCGCCGTCGCCGTCGTACAGGCAGGCCTCCACAAACTCCGACACCGGGATCGGTCCCCGCTCCTCGATCCGGCGAGCGATCCGCTCCCTCAGCCCCTCATCTGCTCGCTGGTTCACGATGAACACGGGATTAGCATGATATTGCTGATAATTCTATATTGGATCCTAGACTCTCTGGCGTGCAAGTCACGGTAGCTCCGGGCCGGCGACGCGATCGCGGTTTGCCAGCGTATTCATATGGGTTACCATATGTCCCATGGCTCGTCGAGAAGTGCTCGTGCAGCTCGATGACGAGCTGGTCGGCCAACTCGACGAGATCGCGCGAGTTCGGAGCACCAGCCGCTCGGCACTGCTACGAGAGGGGGCACGGGCGGTGATCGACGCCGATGAGCGGATGGCCGCCGACCGGCGCCTTGTCGACGCGTACCGCCGCCTGCCCGAAGATCCAGCGCTCATCGAGTCCGCCGTCCGCCTCGCCGCCCGCACAGTTCCGGAGTGGTAGCAGTTGCTTGCCGGCAGAACCGCCGCGGAGAGGCTCGTCCGCCTCGCCGCCCGCACAGTTCCGGAGTGGTAGCCCGAGGTGAGATCTACTGGGCCGATCTCGGCCCGCCAGCCGGGAGGCGGCCGGTATGCGTGCTCACCAGGGACGCCGCCGCGGGCGTGCGACCGTCCGTCACCTGCGCGCCCATCACACGCACCGTGCGAGATATCGACTCCGAAGTCGACGTCGGCTCCGATCAGGGTCTCGGCGAGCGATGCGTCATCAACTGCGACAACATCGTGGCCGTCCCCAAACGGAGCCTGGACCGCAGCCCTGCGGGCCAACTCGACGAGCTGAAGCGAGCTGAACTCGACCGAGCGCTGCGTTACGCCCTCGACATCGGCTACTGAGCGGGCCGTCAAGAGAATCATGGCTGCTGGACAATGTGATCTTGACATCGTCATCAGTTGGAGTCCACAAGGCTGCTTCCGCTAGACCCGCTGCGACATCTACTGAAGCCAGATCAGCTTTCGAGGAACTTGCATCCAAGCGGCATGGTCACGCCATCGCCTCCGGCACACCTCAGCCGGCCAGGGCGGCTACCAGGCTTACGTCGGTGAAGTGGCCCACCCATTGGGGGAGGATGCCGAAGGCGAGGGTGACCGCGCCGGTCAGGATCAGGGCGGCCGAGACCGAGGTGGGGATCTTGATGGGCGACGTCGTGTCGAAGTCCGCTTCGGTTGGCGGGGTCTCCACCCACATGTAGGAGGTGATGCGGGCGTAGTAGTAGAGCGCGATCACCGAGTTGACCGCCACGATCACGCCCAGGGCCACGCCCCAGGCGGTGCCGGGCGACAGCAGAGCCAGGACGATCTCGAACTTGGCGAACCAGCCGCCCAGCGGCGGGATGCCGGCCAGGGCCATCAAGAAGACGGTCATGGCGACGGCGAGGCCGGGCGAGTAGCGGAACAGGCCCTTGTAGGTGCCGATCTCGGCCGAGGCCGTGCGGCGGGCCACCGCGATGACCACCGCGAACGCCCCCAGGTTCATGGCCGCGTAGATGGCCAGGTACGTCACCACCGCCGACAGGGCGTCGTCAGCGGTAGCCAGCGACTCGCCCGCCACCGCCAGCGGGGCCAGCATGTAGCCGGCCTGGGCCACCCCCGAATAGGCCAGCAGCCGCACCAGGTTGGTTTGGCGCAGCGCCATCAGGTTGCCGCCGAACATCGACGCGGCGGCCAGAACCCACATCAGCGGCTGGTACACGTCGGCACGGCCCCAGAAGCCCACGAACACCAGCGACAGAAGGGCCACGAACCCGGCCGCCTTCGAGGCCACCGACAAGAACGCGGTCACCGGCGTGGGCGCGCCCTCGTAGGTGTCGGGCGCCCAGGTGTGGAACGGGAACGCCGACACCTTGAACCCGAAGCCGACCACCACGAAGATCACGCCCAGGGTCACCACCGCCGGCGGCGCCCCGCCCTCCGAAACCGCCGCGTTTATGTCGGCGAGCATGGTCGAGCCGGTCGCCCCGTACAGCAGCGACATGCCGTAGAGCAGCACCGCGGACGCGAACACCCCCATCAGGTAGTACTTGAGTCCGGCCTCATTGCTGCGCAGGTCCCGCTTACGCCACGTGGCCATCATGTAGGCCGGGATCGAGAGCAGCTCCAGGGCCACGAAGATGGTCACCAGGTCCCGCGCCGAGGCCATGACCACCATGCCCAGCACCGCCGACAGCAGCATCTGGTAGTACTCGTTCTCCCAGTAGTCGCCCTCAGCGATGTAGTTGGTGGACAGCAGCACCACCACATATCCGGCCAGCAGGAACACGGCCTTCATCACCAGCGCGTAGTCGTCGACCACATATGCGCCCCAGAACGTGGAGCGGTCGGCGCCGTCCCAGGCCAGCGTCAGCACCGGCACCATCGACGCCAGCAGCCCGAAGGACGCCAGCGCGGATACCACCGCCCGGCCCCTCTCCAGCCAGACGATGTCGACCAGCGTCAGCAGCGCCCCGAAGCCGAGAAGGGTCAGCTCGGGCGCGACCGCATGCCAGTCGATGGGCGGCCGCTCGAAGGCGGCTGCCAGCACCGAGGCCGAGCCCAGCATCAGGACTTCAGCCGCCGGCCGCGAGCAGGCCGACCACGGCCGGGTCGGTCACGTCGAAGATCAGCCCCGGAGCAACCCCGAACAGGACGATCCCCACCAGCAGCGGCAGCCAGGCGATCCACTCGGTGCGGGTCACGTCCACGATCTCGTCGCTGTCGGCGAATTCCTCCCGGGGCGCTCCCATGGCGGTGCGCTGGAACAGCCACAGGAGGTATCCCGCGGCCAGCACGGTGCCCACCGCGGCCACCACCATGAAGGTTCGGAACGTCTCGACCGGCAGGCCCTCCGCCGGCGAGTAGGCCGACAGGATGGCCGGGAACTCGCCCCAGAAGCCGGCCAGGCCGGGCAGCCCCAGCGATGCCATCGACACGAACCCGAAGATCCAGCCCATCCGGGGGGCCTGGACCAGCAGCCCGCCCAGACGGCCGATCTCCAGCGTGTGATAGCGCTCCTTCACCGAGCCGGCCAGGAAGAACAGCATCCCGGTGATGATCCCGTGGGCGACCATGCCGAATATGGCCGCGTTGATCCCGAAGTCGGTGAGGGTGGCGATGCCGAGCATCACGAAGCCCATGTGGGCCACCGACGAGAACGCGATCAGGCGCTTCATGTCGGTCTGGGCCAGGCACGCCAGCGCGCCGTAGATGATGCCGATCACCGCCAACAGGCCGATCCACGGCGCCCACGCCTGCGCGCCCTCCGGAAGCATCGGCACCGCGATGCGCACGAACCCGTAGGTGCCGAGCTTCAACAGGATGGCGGCCAGGATCACCGACCCCACCGTGGGCGCCTCGGTGTGGGCGTCGGGCAGCCACGTGTGGAACGGGAACATCGGCACCTTCACGCCGAAGCCGACGAACATGCCCGCGAAGATCCAGATCTGGGTGGCGCCCAGGATGCCCGCGCCGGCCACGTCCGACAGCACCCGCATGTCGAAGGTGCGCAGCGACTCGCCGGTGGCCGGATCGGTGGACAGGAAGAACAGGGCCAGGAACGACAGCAGCATCAGCGCCGAGCCGAACAGGGTGAACAGGAAGAACTTGATCGAGGCGTAGCGCCGGTTCTCGCCGCCCCAAACGCCGATCATGAAGAACATCGGCAGCAGCACCACCTCGAAGAACACGAAGAACAGGATCAGGTCCTGGGCCACGAACGTTCCGACCATGCCCGTCTCGAGGATGAGCATCAGGATGAAGAACGCCTTGGGGTTGCCCGGCTCGGGTACGTGGTTCCACGAGTAGACCACGCACAGAGGGATCACCACCAGCGTCAGGGCCATCAGTGGCAGCGAGATGCCGTCGAGGCCGAGGATGTAGCGGCTGTTGATCACCTCGATCCAGCGGGCGTCCACCGCGTACTGCAGGGAGCCGGCGTCGCCGTAGTCGAAGTCGAGCAGCAGCAGGCCGCCGATCACCATCGCCGCCAGCGACGCCAGCAGCGCCACCTGCTTGTGGAGCTGCTCTTCGACGGCGGGGATCAGCATCATCGCCAGCGCCCCGGCCAGCGGGACGAAGGTGACGAGGGTCAGGCCCCAATCGTTGAGAAAGTCGGTCATATGTGGTCCTAGAGGCTCCTGGATTCTGCGGGGGGGGTTACAGGGACAGCACGATCTGGGTCACGGGGTCACAGCGAAAGGACGATGATGAACACGCCGGCGAGCACGGCGGCGGCCGCGAACAGGATGGCCGCGTACTGCTGGACCTTGCCGGTCTGCATGGTCCTCAGGCCCTCGCCGGCGTTGTCGGAGGCCCGGCCGGAGCCGTCGATGATGACGTTGTCGATGAGGCCTTGGTCAACATGGTCGTACACGGCGCGGCCTGCGGCCACCGACCGCCGGCCGGCCTCATTGACTACTCCGTCGATGATCCGCTGGTTCGACCAGTAGGTGGCCTTGGCCAGCGGACCCTTCACGGCCTTGACGATCACGCCGGTGTAGAGGTGGTCGAAGTAGTACCTGTTGGCCAGGGTGGTGTGCACTGCCCTGGGCAGCCCGCGGCGGGACACCGGACCGTCAGGGATCTCGGTAAGCGATTCACCGGCCGCCGTTGAGCGGCTGTCGACGGCCTTGAAGTAGTAGCGCCAGGCCAGGCCCGCACCGGCCAGAACCACCAGCGTCGACGCTATGGCCAGCGACCAGCTCGGCTTGGCGTGGCCGATGGCCGGGAAGTAGGCCGCCACCGGCTCCACGTAGTGCCCGAAGCGCTCCTGCCACGCCTCGGGCCACAGCTGGAAGCCCTTGGGCATGTTGAACAGCCCGGCCACCACCGCGAAGAAGGCGAGCACGTACAGCGGCCCGACGATGCGCGGCCCGGACTCGTGGGGATGGCCGTGGCCCCGGTACGTGCCGAAGAAAGTGAGATAGACGACCCGGGTCATGTAGGCCGCGGTCACCGCCGCGCCCAGCATCCCCATCACCAGCATGAGGGTGTAGGAGCCGTTGCCACCGGTGCCGCCGAGCAGGCCCCAGCCGCCGGTGCCGGCCAGGATCTCGTCCTTGGACCAGAACCCGGCCAGAGGGGGCAGCCCCATCAGCGCCACCGTGGCCACCATGAACGTGCGGTAGGTGTGGGGCATCACCTTGCGCAGGCCGCCCATGTCGGCCTTCATGTCGAAGCTGTGCACCGCGTGGCTCACCGAGCCCGACCCCAGGAACAGGCAGGCCTTGAAGAAGGCGTGGGTGAACAGGTGGAACATGGCCGCGGTCCAGGCGCCCACCCCGAGAGCCATCACCATGTAGCCGAGCTGGCTGACGGTGGAGTAGGCCAGCACTTTCTTGATGTCGTTCTGGGTGAAGGCCAGCATCCCGCCGAACAGCAGGGTGACCGCACCGACCAGCGCCAAGATGTTGATGCTGGACCCGCTGATCGACATGCCCTCCCAGAACACCGGGTACAGGCGGGCCACCATGAAGATGCCGGCCACCACCATCGTGGCGGCGTGGATCAGCGCGGACACCGGCGTGGGGCCGGCCATGGCGTCGGGCAGCCAGGTGTGCAGGATGAACTGGCCGGACTTGGACATCACCGCGGCCAGCAGGCACAGCGCGGCCACAACCAGCGCGGTGTGGCTCACCTCGCCGGCGTTGATGCGCTCGCTGACGGTCAGCGTGTCGAAGGTTCCGCCCGCGGCGAAGAACAGGATCGACACGCCCACCAGCAGCCCAACGTCGCCCACCCGGTTGGTGAAGAAGGCCTTGAGAGCGGCGTCGGAGTTCTCCTTGTGCTCCCACCAGTGGCCGATCAGCACGAACGAGCACACGCCGACGAGCTCCCAGCCGACGATCATCTGCAGCAGGTTGTCGCTGAGGACGAAGAACAGCATCGCCGCGGTGAACAGGCTCAAGAACGAGAAGAAGTGGGTGTAGCGGGCGTCGCCGGCCACGTAGTCGGTGCTGTAGATGTGCACCAGCAGCGACACCGCGGTGACGACGAACAGCATCATCACCGACAGCCCGTCTACCAGGATTCCCGCGTCATACTCGACGCCGCCGGAGCGCAGCCACCCCACCGTGCGGTGCACGGCCTGCACGCCCTCGTGCGACTCGTCGCGGTGGCCGATCCAGGTGATCACCGCGCCCAGGGCCAGCACGAAGGATCCGCCGACGGCCGCTATCCCGAGCTCGGAGCCCTTGCGGGGCAGGCGCTTGCCGAACAGCAGGATGCCAGCGAACGACAGCGCGGGCAGCAGCGGGATCAGCCAGGCGAAGTCGAGGAAGAACCCGGCGCTTTCGACCGAGCTCGGCCCGTGCGCGACGGGCTCCTCGGCCCCGGCCAGAGCGGCGACCAGCATCGACCCGGCCGAGGCGATCATCGCAGCGGACCGCCCGTGAGCGGCAACAGCACCGATGTGGCGGCCGTGCCTGTCCTGTTGGCGGGGTCGGAGGCGATCATCTTGCAGAGGCCGCCGGTCAGCCCCTGAGCAGATCGGCCTCGGAGAGGTCGATGCTGCGACGGTTGCGATACATGAGCAGCACGATGGCCAGGCCGATGCCGACTTCGGCCGCGGCCACCGCGATCACGAACAGGGCGAACACCTCGCCGGCCACGTTGTCGCGGAAGGCCCCGAACGCCACCAGGTTGATGTTGACGGAGTTGAGGATGATCTCCACCGACATCAGGACCATGATCCCGTTGCGCCTGGCCAGCACGCCGTACACGCCTATGCAGAACAGCACCGCGGCCAGCAGCAGGAACTGGTTGAGGATCATCGCGCCACGACTCCCTGCGCGGTCGACGGCACCCAACTCGCGATCGTCGGCAACTGGTTGAGGATCATCGCGCCACGACTCCCTGCGCGGTCGACGGCACCCAACTCGCGATCGTCGGCAACTGGTTGAGAATCATCGCTGGCCCCTACTCCTTGCGGGCCACGACGATGGCGCCGATCAGGGCGGCCAGCAGCAGCACAGACACCGCCTCGAAGGCCACGATGTACTGGCTGAAGATGGCGTCGGACACGGCCTCGAAGCGCTGGGGCTCGTCGATCACCAAGCGGGTGTCGGAGTAGCTGTCGAGCAGGGCGACACCCATCACCACCAAGAGCAGCACAGCTACGAGACCGGCCATGAGCCGCTTCTCGCCCGACACCGCTTCGTCGTCGCCCATCGAGGCCTTCGTGAGCATGATCCCGAACAGGAACAGCACGACGATGGCGCCGATGTAGACGAGCACCTGGGTGACGGCCACGAACTCCGAGCCCAGCAGGATGAACTGGGCCGCCGCGCCGGCCAGCACCAGCACCAGCCACAGCGCGGCGTGCACGACGTTGCGGGTGGTCACACAGCGAATCGCGGACACGATCATCACCAGCGCGATGGCACCGAAGAAGACGTTCTGCGCCACGAACAGGTCGCCGCCCGCGGCGCCTGCAGCAAGCATGCCGGCTGCGCTCACGTGGGCGGCACCACTGTCGCGTGCCGGGCGGAGCGAGGCACTGCGCTCATGTGGGCGGCACCTTGAGCTTCTTGGCCACCGACCCGGCCTCGTAGTCCTCGAAGTCGGGCACGGTCTCCATCCACTCCGTCAGCCGCTCCTTGTCGTGGAGCATGTCCGCGATGCGGGGCTCGGAGAACTCGTACTCCGGACTCCAGAACAGCGCCTCGAAGGGGCACACGTCCACGCAGATGCCGCAGAACATGCACAGCGCGTAGTCGATGTCGAAGCGGTCGAGAATGTTGACCTGGCGGGGCTTGCCCCCGGCGCGGCGAGGCGGGGCCTTCTCCTTGTGGCCCTCGATGTAGATGCACCAGTCGGGGCACTCCCGCGCGCACAGCATGCAGGCCGTGCAGTTGCCCTCGTGCAGGGCGATCACGCCGCGGGCCCGGGGCGGCGGCGCCTCCTTGACGTGCGGGTACTGCACCGTGGCCGCGCCCTTCGACGGCGCGGGCAGCAGCGTGCGCACTCCCCGCTTGGGGAAGACAGTGCGCACCACGGTGGAGCCAGTCACGACCAACCCCTTGACGAGGCCCGGTACCAGACCCATCACACCACCTCCCAGTCCGCCGAATGCACAGACTTGCGTACTTTCCTGGGACTATCCCAGAAAAGTACGATGATTCCCGGGAAGGCCATCACACCACCACCGCGGACGCGCCGGTCACGACCGGACGCCGACGATGAGGCAGGTGCTCGCTAGCCTCGACACGGGCCGCAAGCCTACCGACCCTCCGGCGCCGTCCACGACACCGCCGGCCTGCTGTGGCGCGCCCCCGCCGGCCGGGGCGCGGCCGTGTGCCGGTCGGGCCGGTCGCCGCAACGTGACCGAGGTACCGCCGGCGACGGCCCGCCACGGTATCAACCCGTTCGTTCCGACGTTCGGCACGATGCCGCCTCTAGTCGTTGTCGACATCAATCGCGACTGCCCGATCCTCACCGCGATAGGCCGTGGTGTCTGACCGCGAAACACGATTCCGTAGACGTGCCGACGGATCGAATAGTTGGGCAGCTCGACCCATTTCCTCCTCAAGGCGCGGACCGAACTCAACTCTATACGGCGCACAATAAACAGAGACTGGGTCAACGTCTAATCCCATATCCCCCATGTTCTCGATCGCCCATTCGACATACGAGCCCATACGATGGTCATCTGTTTCTGTCACCATAATTGCCTCATAAGCCAGATCACGACCACTACACACAGGGCTCGGAGAGAAGTTCGCCGAACTGCTCCAACCGCGATCTTCTTTCCAAAAGATCCGCCGGCCATCGTTCAGGTCGGCGAACTCCCTCACATCGAACTCCCTCACATCAACGCCGGGGGAATCGCCAAGTCTAGGAGGTCTGAGTTCGCATAGCGCGCCAAGGGCCTCGACACTCACTCGACGCTCGCTGTCACTTTGCTCGCTGCTACCATGGGACACAGTACACGTTCTCGATTCTGGACGCCGTCTCTGAAGGGTCGGCAAGCTCTACCGGTGGTTGCAAGTTAGCGCGGCATTGTTGCTAGCGGGGCCTCGGGTGGACGGAGGTGTCGTCGACCAACTCGGGCTACGCTTCTGAGCCCGGAGAGCATCTCTCGTCCCGATACTTCTACGGTCGCATCATCGTCCACCATTGACAGCCGCTCAAGAACCTTGACAGCTTCCTCGAGCGATATGACGAGGTTGAGATGCTGGCGAACGCTATCCTGTACGATACGGATTAGGTTGACGTTGTCGTCATAGGATTCCAGCGTAGGCATATCTCTCGTTCGCAAAGACGATTACTTGGCGCTTCGGTCATGCCTTGCATCCTAGCAGCACCCAATCCGAAGTATACCGGCTCTACGTCCTGCGCTTCATCAACGACGCCGATGAAGTCTGATGTGATGATAAGTTCCCCGGAATCGAAGGCTTGATCGGAGTCCGCAACTCCCTGTTCTTCTTCTGCGATGGCTGGTGACGCCGAAACAGCCGCAAAGGTCGCCACTGCAACAGCTACGCCACTGCAACAGCTAGCAGTGCAATGAACGTCTTGTGACGCTTCATGATGATCCTTCCACTTGACACGGATCCACTCCGTGTACGGCATCAGGCCTATTACGGTCCGACCGCGGGATGTCTGCCAAATCCTGCCAATTGCTGCCAGCAGTTGGCACGCGTCTGCCAAACTGCTGGCAGATCTCTGCCCCGGTCCTCATCCGGCGCTGGCCGGTTTGACGGGTGTCGTGGTCAGAAGGCGACGTTCAGACGAGGACTTTGAGCACGCCGGTGACGACGATGTTGGCCAGCGCCAGCGGCACCAGGAACTTCCAGGCCAGGCGCTGCAACTGGTCCTCGCGGAAGCGGGGGAACGTGAACCGGACCCAGAAGACCAGGAACGTCAGGACCACCACCTTGCCGAACAGCACCAGCGGGCCCAGCACGTTGAGGAGGTTGTCGGCGGGGTCGAGTCCGGGCACGTACCAGCCGCCGAGGAACAGCACCGCGGCGATGGCCGAGAACACCCCGGCGGTGGCGAACTCGCCGATGAAGAACAGCAGGAACCGTATGCCCGAGTACTCGGTCATGTAGCCGGTGACCAGCTCCGACTCGGCCACCGGCATGTCGAAGGGGGTCTGGGTGAGCTCGGCCTGCATGGCGATCATGAAGATGGCGAAGCCTGCGAACTGGGTGATGATGAACGGGTTGCCGATGGCCCCCCAGCCGAAGATCTCGCCGTTGGCCTGGACCAGCACGATCCCCTGCATGTTCATCGTCTCGGCCTGGATGACCACCCCGACCACCGCCAGCAGCAGCGGCAGCTCATAGGCGATGAGCTGGCCGGTTGCCCGCAGACCGCCCAGAAGGGAGTACTTGGAGGCCGAGCCCCAGCCGGCCATGAGGATCCCGATCACCGACACCGAGCTGACGGCCATGGCCAGGTAGATCCCCAGATCGTTGGAGATGAACCATGCGTCCGGGCCACCCGGCAGCACCACCAGCAGCAGGAACGTGGAAGTGAGAACCACGAAGGGAGCGGCCTTGAACACGAAGCGGTCGGCCCGGCGGGGGACGATGTCCTCCTTCTGGAGGAACTTGCCGATCTCGGCCAGGAGCTGCAGCGAGCCGTAGGGACCGGCCTCCATGGGGCCGAGCCGGCTCTGCATGAAGCTCACCATCTTGAACAGGTGGACGTAGACCAGCGTGCCGGCCACCAGCAGCACCGCCACCAGGCCGGCCACCACCCGGATCGACGTGACCTGCCAGTACGACAGCTCCGCCAGCGCCGCGATCATCGGTCGGCCCTCGCAACCGTCTCGAGCTCAGCGCGCCACGCGATCATCGGTCGATGTCTCCGAGGATGAAGTACAGGCTTGCCAGGATCGTGATGATGTCGGGAACGTAGACCCCTTTGAGCAGCCACGGCGTGATCGACACGTTGGAGAACGACGCCGAGCGGATCTTCACCCGGAACGGGTACAGGCCTCCCTTGGACACCACGTAGTAGCCCATCACGCCCAGGGGGTTCTCCGTCTCCACGAAGGCCTCGCCGGCGGGCACCTTGATGATGACGGGCACCTTGGCCATGATCGGCCCCGGCGGGATCCCGTCGAGGAGCTGGTCGACGATCTTGGTGGCCTCCCGCGTCTCCTGGAGGCGCACCCAGAAGCGGGCGAAAGAGTCGCCGTCGGGATGGGTCCAGACCTTCCAGTCGACCTGGTCGTGGACCAGCCCGCAGGGACTGTCGCGGCGCACGTCCCAGTCCACTCCCGAGGCCCGGATGTTGGGGCCGGACAGGCCGTAGGACAGCCCGACGTCGGGCGGGATCACGCCGATGCCCCGGGTGCGGGCCTGGAAGATCTCGTTGCCCTCCACAAGGTCGGTGATCTCGTCGCAGAAGGAGCGGATCTTGCGCATGGCCTGGCGGGTCTCGGCGATCCAGCCCGCGGGCAGATCGTCCTTGATGCCGCCGATGCGGTCGAAGTTGGGGTGGAAGCGCCCGCCGGTGGCGGCCTCGATCTGGTTGAGCACATGCTCGCGGTCGCGGAAGGCGAAGAACACCGGGGTGATGGCGCCCACCTGCACGGCCATGTCGCCCAGGAACAGCGTGATGTTGGCGATGCGGCTCAGCTCGAACAGGACGGTGCGGATCCACTGGGCCCGGGGAGGCGCCTCCAACTCCATGAGCCGCTCGGCCGCGAGGATGAAGGGCACCTCGTTGGCGAAGCTTCCCAGCCAGTCGATGCGGTTGATCAGGGTGGTGACCTGCGGATACGTCCGCACCTCGACCAGCTTCTCGTAGCCGCGGTGCATGTATCCCATGACCGGATCCGCCGACACGACCTGCTCGCCGTCGAGCTTGGCCACGATGCGCAGCGTCCCGTGGGTGGCCGGATGCTGGGGGCCGATGTTGAGGGTCATGCCCTCGGTCTCTATCTCGAGGTTGACGCGGGCGTCGGCAGCCTGCGCGGCGATGTAGCTGAGCTGCTGGCGCTCGGTGACGGTCACGGCGCGGCGCCCTCGGCCCCGTCGTCGCCCACCGCGGCTGCCTCGTCCCCGGCCTCGGTCGCGTCGGGCATCAGTTCCATGTCGACGATGCCGGGCCAGGGCTTCACCCGGCGGGCCAGCAGCGGGTAGTCCTTGCGCAGCGGATGGCCCTCGAACTCGCCGGGCAGGTAGATGTGGCGCAGCCCGGGGTGGCCGTCGAAGGTGATCCCGAACATCTCCCAGGCCTCGCGCTCGTGCCAGTTGGCGCCGGGGTAGACGAGCACCCAGCTGGCGGCGCGCAGGTCGTCGGCGGGCAGGTCGGCCTTGGCGATCAGCGAGCGGCCCGACGTCACGTCGTTCACCCGGGCCAGGAGCTGGAAGCGCGTGTCTCCGCCGGCCACGCCGGTCTCGGCTGGCGGGGTCTCCTTGGGCTCGGGCGGATCGAGGGCGTTGTCGACGGTGCTGTCCATGTCGCGCCCGAACGGCGACGGCATCCAGTCGATGGCCGACAGGAAGTTGAAGAAGCCGAAGCCCTCCCCATCGCGCAGCCACGCCGCGAGGTCCGCCCACGATTCGCGCTCCACGCGCACCCACAGCTCCCCGCCGGCGATGTGCGACCCGACCAGCGCCTCTCCCATCGCGCCGCGGGCGCGCGCCAGCAGCGCCTCGGCCTCGGCGTCGGCAGCCACTTCGGGAGCGTCGGTCTCACCGGGGGCTGCGGCGTCAGTCGATGACAATCGGCTCACCCCTCCAGCGCTCGCCCATGTCCTCGTTCTGGATGCGCTCCTGCAGCATCACGATCCCCTCGAGCAGAGCCTCGGGCCGGGGCGGGCAGCCGGGCACGTACACGTCCACCGGCACGATCTGGTCGACGCCCTTGGTGACCGAGTAGCTGTCCCAGTAGGGCCCGCCGCAGTTGGCGCACGACCCCATGGAGATCACGTACTTGGGGTCGGGCATCTGCTCGTACAGGCGGCGCACCGACGGCGCCATCTTGTCGGTCACAGTGCCCGAGATCACCACCAGATCGGCCTGTCGGGGGCTGGCGGGAAGGGGGATCACCCCGAGGCGCATGACGTCGTAGCGGGGCGAGCCGAAGGCGGCCCCCATCTCGATCGCGCAGCAGGCCAGGCCCCACTGGTACACCCACAGCGAGTATTTGCGGCTCATGTTGAGCAGGGTCGAGAGCGGCTTGGGGACCTTGCCCGACTCGACTAGACCCATCGATCGGCCCCCATTAAGAGGCCGAGCGGATAGACCGCTCCTGACGCGGATCTCGCGTGCGCGCTGAGCGAGGCCGTGGCCCGAGCGGCCCGTGAGCGCAGCGAACAAGAGCGGGAAACACAACCCTTCACCGCGAGGCGCTCACCACCTGTGCGCGCTGCCTCGAAGCGGCGCACGGTCATACCCATCTCAGCATCCTCTTGCGCCAGGCGTAGAGCAGGCCGAGGAGCAGGATGAAGATGAAGATGGCCATTTCCACCAGGCCGAACAGCGCGTAGGCCTCCAGGCGGGCGGCCCACGGGAAGATGAACACGGCCTCCACATCGAACAGCACGAACAGCAGGGCGAAGACGTAGTAGCGGATGTTGGCCTGCGACCACATGTCCCCGACGGGGTCCACGCCGGACTCGTAGTTCTCCAGCTTCGCCGGGGTGGGACGGGACGGCCGCAAGATGCGGGCCGCGCCCAGAAGCGCGGCCACGATGACGGCGCCGAGAGCCCCGAATATGCCGACGGTCAGATAGGTGCGCAGGAACTCCGACACGGGCCGGAAGCTTACCGGCGGGGCGGCCCGTGACGCGTCAGCCGAAGAGCACCACCCGGCGTGCCATCCAGGCCGCGGAACCCGACAGCAGTACCGCGGGTCCTGGACGCCAGGCCACGGCGGCCAGCCGCAGGGCGGCCGCATCGCCGGCAGACGGCGCGGACAGGACGTTGATGACCGCAAGGACGCCGAGCGCGGCCACCGTGACCGAGGCCCAGTAGACCAACTGCCGCAGCCGGGGAACCATGTCCGCAACCGGCGTGGTACACACCGCGACGGCCGCGCCGAGCAGCAGAGTCCCGGCGAGCGCGTCGACGTTGGCGAGGGCGCTATAGAGGTCCTCCCACCACGATCGGTGGCCGCTCCCGGCATATCGGATTATCGGCGCAACCAGATGCAGAAGCGCCGCCGCCAGCAGCACGACGACCAGCACTTCCCGCGCCTCGTCCCACGCCACGGCCATCGGCCGCCGCCCGTCTTCGCCAGTCATGGCGCGACCGTACCCGCTGGATGCGACCGACCGCGACGCCTCAACCGGTGGAGGCGGGATCGGGCCGCCGGGGAGGGACCCGACGCTTCACCGGCGCGTGAGGCCGGCTCGTGGGAGCGAGAAGCCTGCGAGGTTGGATCGGGAACTCGAGCCCGATCAGCCTCCGACCCCGGCTAGCGCGTCCGCCCGGGAACCGTGGACGGGGATGATCTTGTCGAAGCCGCTGATCTCAAAGATCTCCCGGATCGACTCCGACAGCGAGCAAACGGCCATCTTGGCGCGTTGCTTCTGGAGCGTCTTGGCAACCAGCAGGACCACACGAAGACCGGCGCTGCTGATGTACGAGATGCCTTCGAAGTCGAGCACCATCCCCGTGTCGTCCGGGCTGATGGCGGCTTCAAGAGCCTCGTGGAACTCAAGGGCGTTCGCACCGTCGACCCGACCCTCGGCCACTGCGATCAAAGCTCCACCTTGCCTATCAGTGCTGATATTCAATGAACCGCATCTCCTCGGATATAGCGAACCGACCACCGGCAGCCGCAGCCGCCGAACGGAACGACATGTTAGCCCCTCGGCCCGGTTCGCGCGTGCCGGGCGGCCACGATCAGCCCGGCCCGCAGACGGCGGCGAGCACCACGCGAATACTCGACTCGGCCCCTGCGACAACCGGCAAAGTAGTCTCAACTGGCGGTCTCGATGCCGCGACACGAGGGGACGGCCGAATGTTGCTCGATGTGCTGCTGCCCATCGGACTGCTCATCGTCGTGGCCAAGCTCGTGGAGGGTGCTCTCAGCCGCTTCGGCCTGAGCTCGATCATCGCCTACACGCTGACGGGCGTGATCCTCGGTCCCGCCACCGGGCTGGTCGAGCCCACCCACGACCTCCAGCTGTTTCTGGAGATCGGAGTATTCGTGCTGTTCTTCATCGTCGGTCTCGACGAGATAGACGTTCCGGGCTTCGTTGCGACGATCACGGGCCGGTACTTCGCAGCCGCCCTCATCTCAGTCGCTATATCGCTCCTAGCCGCCCTCGTCGTCACGTCCGACCTCTTCGGGCTCGATTTGGGACTGGGGCTCGAGTTCAATGAGGCGCTGGCGCTGGCCGGAGTTCTGTCGCTGTCGAGCCTCGGCCTCGCGGCCAAGGTCCTGGCGGACTCCGGCAACCTCAAGCAGCCCTTGGGGCTGAAGATCTTCACGATCGTGATCATCGCCGAAATCGCCTCGCTGCTCGTGGTGGGCTTCACCATCGGCGAGCAGGGCCATAGCTTGAGCGCGGTCACGGTGCTGACTCTTCTCGGCAAGATCGTCGGCTTCGTGATACTCGGCTGGCTGCTGTCGGCCAAGGTGCTGCCGGTGGCGATCGTCTCCCTGCAGCGCTTCCTCAACGTCCCCGAACTCTCGTTCGGCCTGCTGATCGGAGGGCTGTTCCTGATGGTGGTGGGGGCCGAGAAGATGGGCCTGCACGGCACCATCGGGGCGCTGCTGTTCGGAGCCGCCCTTTCGGGGCTGTCCCAAGGGGTCCGCGACGACATCATGCCCGGCATGCGCAGCGCCTCCGAGGGCCTCTTCGTCCCGCTCTTCTTTGCGTCGGCGGGCCTGTACTTCGACCTGTCCTTCACCGGCCTGCCCGCCCAGACGATCCTGGGCTTGGTGCTGATCCCCCTCGTGGGGAAGTTCGCGGGGGCCTTCATCGGCACCTACGTCACTCGCATCGACGCGCCGTTCGCGATGGCGACCGGTCTCATGTCCAAGGGCGTTGCCGAGATCGCCTTCCTGCTCGTCCTGCTCGAGGGCGACGTGATCGAACAGGATGTCTTTTCGCTGCTCGTTCTGATCATGTGCGGATACATCCTCTTCATGCCGGCCGTGATCAACTTCGCCGTCGGGCGAACGACGCTGTCGGAGCGTCCCGCTCTCCCCGACTCGGTGGCGCCGTCGTTCGCCCGATACGCCCTACAAGAGGTTCATGTCAGGAGTGTCTTCGACAGAACTCGCGAGTACGCGGGATCGGACACCTCCGTGGCTGAATTCATGGAGTCGTGGACTGTGCCCCACCAGCATGACTACCTGGTCGTCGACAGCGGCGAAACCGCGGGAATCGTCTCGACCGCCGGGCTCCGCTCAGTGCGCCGGCGCTCGCGGGCCGCGGCTGCACTGGGCGACGTACTGCGAGTCAACACGCTGACTGCATTCCCCGACGAACCGATCCACGACGCGCTGGAGAAGATGACCAACGCCCCGCAGACGGTGATCGCAGTGGTGGACCGGGAGTCGGGTCGGTTCTTGGGCTCGCTCACCAGCCACGACGTGATCGACATGGTGGTGCTGATGGCCGAGATCGAAACCGAGTTGAAACAGAAGGGGTCCGCTGAAGCCTGAATCCAGCGAACTGCCAGTGAAGCTCGGCTAGCGCCGTCTTGCCGCCGGCCGGCGGCCCGTCGCTGATGACCTCGCCGCTGCTGAGCTCGACAACCCGGTCGGCCATGCGGGACACCTCGCGGTTGTGGGTGACTGCCGGCACGGCCCGCTCCTCAGCTGCCTGCGCGTAGAGCAACTCGAGAATCTGAAACCCGGTCCTGAAACAGTGGCCCTTCGCGTAAACATGGGATTGAGGGTTGCCGGCACCGGTTGGGGTCATTATGTCACGAGGATGCCGCGGGCTTCGAAGTTGCGTGGGTTGGTGAACCCGTGGGCGCTGCGACGCAGGACTTGGAGCAGGTTGGTGCCCTCGATTCTGCCGTTGGAGGGTCGGCCGGTGTGGTGCCAGTTCAGGATCTCGTCGGACCTTGCCGACCATCTAGCTGTGACAACCTGAGACGTTGTCCCTACTGCGACGGGCTGGAGGGGGTGGCCGGGTCTGGGTGATCTCCTGAGGGAGGCTGCGGGGCTAGGGGTTTACAAGCCGGCGGCGGTGCTGGACAGGGACTCCAGCACTCCGGGGGCGATGCCCAGGGCCACCGTGGCCAGCACGGCCACCGCGATCACCAGGCCCGCTCCCGCCCCGACCGGCGTCGGCGGGGCGTCGGCGGCGTCGGGGGTTTCGTCTCCGGAATCGCCGAAGTGCATGGCCACGACCACCCGCAGGTAGGCGAAGGCCGCGATGACGGCGCTGACCATGGCCACCACGGCCAGCCAGTACGAGCGGGACTGGACGGCCGCGGCTATGACCGAGAACTTGGCCACGAAGCCCGACGTGAACGGCACCCCCGCCTGGGCGAGCAACAGGATCGTCAACCCCAGGGCCAGCGCCGGCCGGCGGGCGCCGAGGCCCGCCAGCGAAGTCAGCGCGGTGCGGTCGTCGCCCGGACCGGACAGCACGGCCACCACGGTGAAGCTCCCCACCGCGATGACCGCGTAGGCGGCCAGGTAGAACAGCACCGCGGCCACGCCGGAGTCGGAGGCCGCCTGCACGCCCACGAGGATGAAACCCGCGTGGGAGATCGACGAGTAAGCCAGGATGCGCTTGGCGTCGCTCTGGACCGCGGCCAGCACGGATCCGACCGCCAGCGTGGCGCAGGCCAGCGCGAACACGGCCGGCTGCCAGTCGTCGGCCCGCACGCCCAGCGCCTCCACGAACACCCGGATCAGCGCCGCGAACCCGGCCGCCTTGACCGCGGAGGCCATGAAGGCCGTGACCGGCGTGGGCGCGCCCACGTACACGTCGGGCGCCCACGCATGGAACGGCACCGCCGCCACCTTGAATCCCAGGCCCACCAGCAGCATCGCCAGGCCAGCCAGCAGCATCGCGTCGCGCAGCACGATGAACGTGTCGAGATAGAGGCCGATCCCGTGCAGGTTGGTGGTCCCGGTCGCGCCGTAGACGAGAGCGATCCCGTACAGCAGGAACGCGGTGGAGAAGGCGCCGAGCACGAAGTATTTGAGGCCGGCCTCCAGCGACTCGAGCCGGCGCAGATTGAGAGCCGCCATGACGTACGCCGCGATCGACATCGTCTCCAGCCCCAGGAACAGCACGATGAGATCGGCCGCGCCGGCCATCACCACTGCACCGGCCGCGGCCAGCAGGACCAGCACGCACAGCTCGGCGCTGTCGACGCCTACCCGCCGGCAGTACCACCGAAGCGTCGGGGCGACCAGCGCAACCGAGCCGAGGACGACCGCAGCCACGAACAGGGCCAAGCCGTCCATCACGAGCTGATCGCCGAACGCCCTGACCTCGCTGTCTCGCTGCCACAGGACTACGACCGCTACGAGTCCCGCCGCCGCAACCGCGAACGTCCACGCCGCGTCGAACACCGCGGGCAGCAGCCGCCTCGGCACCAGCGAGCGGACCATCAGCAGCACCAGCGCGCCCGCCGCGGGCAGCAGCGCCGGCAGCAGCCCGGCCCAGTCCACCTCAGGCGCGGAAACCACCTCGAGCTGGGCCGGCACGGCTCCCATCAGCCGCCGTCCTCCCCATGGTCGGCGCCGCCGCCGTCGCCGGTCTGGCTGTCACCGCCGTTGTGGGTCTCGCCCGCCGAGCGGGCCAGATCATCGAGCGTCATGGCGGGTTGCACATCCGCGACAGGCTCCGCAAAGCCGGCGACATTGTCCTCGACATGGGCGATTATGGCGTCCACCGCCGGTTCGACCCGCTCGATCACCGGCTTGGGGTAGACGCCCATGAACACGATGGCAGCCACGAAGGGCGCCATCACCAGACCCTCGCGCCAGCGCAGGTCCGGCATCTCGGCGTTGGCCCCGGTAGCCGGCCCGTGGAACACCCTCTGGTAGGCCCACAGCAGATACACCGCGGCGAGGATCACGCCCGCGGCCGCGACCACCGCCCACCAGCGATGGGCGCTGAAGGCGCCGAGCAGCACCAACAGCTCGCCCACGAAGCCGTTGAGGCCCGGAAGCCCCACCGACGACAGCATCACCACCATGAACACCGCGGCCAGCAGCGGCGCCGGCTTCTGTAAACCGCCCAGCTCGGAGATCTCGCGGGTGTGGCGGCGCTCGTAGATCATCCCCACCAGCAGGAACAGCGCCCCGGTGGACACGCCGTGGTTCACCATCTGCAGCACGCCGCCGGTGAGACCCTCGGTGTTGAGCGAGAAGGTGCCGATGACGATGAAGCCGAGATGGGCCACCGACGAGTAGGCCACCAGGCGCTTGAGGTCTCGCTGCATGGCCGCGGCGATGGCGCCGTAGATGATGCCGATCACCCCCAGCGTCACCATCAGCGGCGCGAAGTGCACCGACGCCTCCGGGAACAGGTACAGGCCGAAGCGAACCAGGCCGTAGGTGCCGAGCTTGAGCATCACCGCGGCCAGGATCACCGAGCCCGCGGTGGGCGCGTTGGTGTGAGCGTCGGGCAGCCAGGTGTGCACCGGGAACAGCGGCACCTTCACCGCGAAAGCCAGCGCGAAGGCCAGGAACAGCCAGCGGGCCGTGTTGGTGGCCAGCAGCTGGTTCTCCGCGATGGCGCGCAGGTCGAAGGTCACGTCGCCTCCGGCCGCCGACGAGTGCAGGAAAGCCAGCGCCACGATGGCGACCAGCATCAAGGCTGAGCCGAACATGGTGAACAGGAAGAACTTGGTGGCCGCGTAGGCCCGCCGCCCATGGCCCCAGCCGCCGATGAGGAAGTACATCGGCACCAGCACGATCTCGAAGAACACGAAGAACATGATCAGGTCGAGGGCCACGAAGGTGCCCAGGCACCCGGCCTCCAGGATCAGCAACCAGGCGTAGTAGGGCTTGGGCGAGTGCTCGGCGTCAACCCCGACGATGGCCAGCGGGAAGATCAGCGCGGTCATCACCACTAGGAACAGCGACAGCCCGTCCACCCCGACCTGCCACGAGACGCCCAGCCCCTCGATCCAGGTGTGCTGATCCCAGAACTGGAAGGCATGGGCGATGTCCGTTTCGAACGCCGCGAGCATCCACACCACCAGCGCGGCCGGCACCAGGGAGGCCAGCAGTGCCACCAGCTTGAACAGGTCCGGGCGGGAGCGGGGCAAGGCCAGCAGCACCAGCGCACCGGCCGCAGGGGCCAGCACCAGCACGGTGAGGACCGCCGCGAACGACGGGTGCGAGTAGGCGAGCGGCTCGGCGGCAAGCACGGAGGCCCCCATCTACAGGCTCGCCCTGGTCAGGAACCACACCAGCAGCGCAACCGCTCCGGCGGCGGTCAGCAGCGCGTAGGAACGCACGAATCCCGACTGCACCCGCCGCAGCGCCGTGCCCCCGGCCCGCACCGACCGGCCCACACCGTCGACCGCGCCGTCCACCACCTTGACGTCGAAGGCAGCCACCAGTTCGAAGGCCCGCCGCCCGGGCCCGCCCACGAAGCGGGTGACGGCCTCGTCGACATAGAACGCCCGGGCTGCGGCGGGCCACTCCACCAGGGTCGTCGGGAGGCGATGACGCAGATAGATGGCTGCCGCGCCGACCACTCCGACCACGCCCCCCGCCACCGCGACCAGAGCCAGCAGCCACTGCAGGCCGCCGCCGATGCCGAGGTGGGCCCCGTTGCCGAACAGCGAGGGCTCAAGCCACGTCGCCAGGAAGTGGAGGTCAGAGCTGAAGGGCAGGTTCATAACCCCGGCCACGACCGCCGCTCCGGCCAGCACCACCAGCGGCACGGTCATCAGGGCCGAAGGCTCATGGGGGTGGCGTTCATCGCCGTAGCGGGCCTCACCGTAGAACGTCATGAACACGAGCCGGCTCATGTAGAAGGCGGTCAGCACTGCCGTGACCAGCCCCACTGCCCAGAGCGCGGGGCTGCTGTCGAACGCGTGGGCCAGGATCTCGTCCTTGGACCAGAACCCCGCCAGCGGCGGCACCCCCGCGATGGCCAGCCAGCCGGCGATGAAGGTGACCGCGGTGACCGGCATGGCGGCCCGCAGCGCGCCGTAGCGGCGCATGTCCTGATCGCCGTCGAGAGCATGGATCACCGATCCCGATCCCAGGAACAGCAGCGCCTTGAAGAAGGCGTGGGTGACCATGTGGAAGATGGCGGCCACATAGGCACCGGTGCCGACGGCGAGCATCATGTAGCCGAGCTGGCTGATCGTGGAGTAGGCCAGCACCTTCTTGATGTCGTTCTGGGCCGTGGCGGCCCCCGCCGCGAAGAGGGCGGTGGCCACCCCCACGCAGGCGATGGCGTCGGGAGCCCAGGCGTCGGCCGCCGCTATCAGCGGGTTGACCCGAACCATCAGGTACACACCGGCGGTGACCATGGTGGCGGCGTGTATGAGCGCCGACACCGGGGTGGGGCCGGCCATGGCGTCGGGCAGCCAGATGTAGAGGGGCAGCTGCGCCGACTTGCCGGCCGCGCCCACGAACAGCAGGATCACGATGACGGTGGCGGTGCTCGACGGCAGCGAGCCGGCGTGGCCGAACAGGTCCAGGTAGCGCACCGAGCCCAGCGCACCGAAGGCCCAGAACATGGCCAGCATGAACCCCCAGTCGCCGACCCGGTTGGTGATGAACGCCTTCTTGCCCGCGGCGGCGTTGGCCTCCTCTGTGAACCAGAACGAGATGAGCAGGTAGGAGCAGACACCCACCCCCTCCCATCCCAGGAACGTGAGGGCCAGGTTGTCGCCCAGCACCAGGACCAGCATCGAGAAGGCGAACAGGTTGAGGTAGACGAAGAATTTCGAGAAGTCGCGGTCGCCGTGCATGTAGCCGATGGCGTAGAGGTGGATGAGCGCCCCCACGCCGGTGACGAACAGAGCCATGGTCACCGACAGCGGGTCGACGAGAAGGCCGGCGTCCACCGAGAAGTCCCCAGCCGGAACCCACTCGAAGAGCGTGACCACGAAGCGGCGCTCGGCGGGGTCGCGGGCCATCAAGCCGGCGAACACCGCCACCGAGGACACGAACGAGCCGGCCATGGCCGCGGTGGCCAGCCAGCCGGCGCGGGGCTCGCCCAGGCGGCGTCCCACTATCACCAGCACGGCGAATCCGGCCAGCGGGAAGGCACAGATGAGCCAGGCAGCGTCCAGCATCTCAGCCCTTCAGCAGGGACACGTCGTCGGCGCGCATGTCAACCCCTCAACAAGCTCACGTCGTCGGCGGTGGCCCCGGAGCGCCTCCGGTTGATGGCGACGACCAGGGCGAGGCCGATGACCACCTCGGTGGCCGCCACCACCAGAACGAAGAACACCGCGATCTGCCCGCCCACGTCGTTGAGGCCGGCGCCGAGGGCCACGAAGGTGACGTTGACCGCGTTGAGCATCAGCTCGACGCACATGAACATCACCAGAGGGTTGCGGCGCACCAGCAGCCCGACGGCCCCGATGACGAACACCGCGGCCGACAGCGCCAGGTACCAGTCGGTCGTCAGCCCGCTCAGTTCCATGACTCGCTCGATCCCATCATCGGGCCCCGGGCTCAGCCGGTGCGGCCGTCTCTGACCGGGCGGCGCGGCGGGTCAGCACCACCGCTCCGACCACCGCGATGGTCAGCAGGGCTGCGGTGATCTCCACCGAGAAGGCGAACTCGCCGAACAGCACCCGGCCCATGCGCTCGATGTCGGTGGTTCCGCCGTCGAGGGCCCGCTCCCCGCCGCTTCGCCGGATCCCGGTAAGCGCGCCGGCCCCGGCGAGGATCACTGTGCCCAGCACCGCGGCCAGCGCCGCGCCCACGACCGCCGCCAGCGGCCGCTGCCCGAAGATGGGCTCGATCCGCAGCTCCTCAGCCTTGTCGACGCCCAGAAGCATGATCACGAACAGGAACAGGATCACGATGGCCCCGGCATAGACCACCACCTGCACCGCGGCCAGGAAGTGAGCGTCGTTCAACACGAACAGCAGGGCCACGCCCACCAGCGTCTGGACCAGGAACAGCGCGGCGTGAACCGGGTTGCGGCTGGCCACCACGCCGACGGCGCCGGCGAGCATCAGGGCCGCGGCGACCACGAACACCGCCTCAGCCATCAGTCCGCCTCCCCGGCCGCTTCGACGGCCGGCCCAACCACGGGACTGCCGTGGGTGTCACGGGGCTCCGGCGGTCGCACCCCGTAGCCGAGCTCGCCCGACCAGGCCACCTCGCCGACGTAGCGGTAGTCCCCCGACGGGGACGTGGCCCGCATCCATCCCGAGGTGAGGGCGTCGTCGCCCTCGCGCCAGTCCTCCCAGGGCATCTGGCGGGGGCGGCCGTCATCGTCGACCAGAAGCTCGTCCTTGGTGTAGACGGCGTCGTCGCGGTTGGTGAATGAGAACTCGAACAGCTTCGACTCGGTGATGGCCTGGGTGGGGCAGGCCTCCACGCACAGGTCGCAGTGGATGCACCGCAGATAGTTGATCTCGTACACGTAGCCGTAGCGCTCGCCCGGCGCGACCGGGTCGTCGGGGTCGTTGTCGGCGCCGCGCACGTAGATGCAGTTGGCCGGGCAAACGCCGGCGCACAGCTCGCAGCCGATGCACTTCTCCATGCCGTCGTCGTAGCGGTTGAGCACGTGGCGCCCGTGCAGGCGCTCGGGCTTGGCCCGCTTGACATCCTTGGGCGAGTCGTCGAAGCCGCCCCGGTAGTCGGTGGTGACCCGGGGAAGGAACAACTGGCGCAGGGTGACAGCGAACCCGTGCAGGTATCCCATCTCAGGCCCTCTCCTCGACTTGTCCGGCAGGCTCTTGGGAGTGCCCCTCCTGAGCAGCGCGACTGTCCGGACGGGAGGGTCCCGCCTGGTCGGCAGGGTCGCCGCGTCCGCTCTTGACCGCCCGGGCCAGCAGCAGGCCCGCCGCCGCGAACGCCGCCAGAGCCACGGCGGTCACCGCCGGCGTGTTCCAGCCGCGGTCGCGGCCCACCTCCAGGGCGGCGAGGAACAGGAACCAGCCCAGAGCCACGGGGATGAGCACCTTCCAGCCGAGGTTCATCAGCTGGTCGTAACGGAACCGGGGAAGCGTGGCCCGCATCCACACGAAGCAGAACAGCAGGACGAACAGCTTCAAGAAGAACCACACCACGCCCCAGGCCCAGGCGAGGCCGAACCCGCCGATCTCGGCGACGAGCGCGGGGCCGGAGGGGCCGCCCAGGAACAGCGTGACGATCACGGCCGACATCGTGATGGTGTTCATGAACTCGGCCAGGAAGAACATCGCGAAGCGGATCGAGGAGTACTCGGTGTGGAAGCCGCCGACCAGCTCCTGCTCGGCCTCCACCAGGTCGAACGGCGGGCGGTGGAGCTCTGCGGTACCCGCGATGGCGAACACGATGAACGGCACCAGGCCGGTGACGACGACGTTCCAGCGCGGGACGATGCCGAAATACCCCTCAGCCGCCTGGGTCACCACCATGTCGTGGGTGGACAGCCCCCCCGTCACCAGCACGATGGACGCCACGGCCAGACCCAGTGCGGCCTCGTAGCTCACCATCTGCGCCGAGGCCCGCACCGATCCCAGCAGCGGGTACTTCGACCCCGACGACCAGCCGGCCAGCATCACGCCGTAGACGGCCACCGAGCTCATGGCCAGGAACAGCAGGATGCCCACCGGCGGGTCAGCCACCTGGAGGTAGGTGATGCGGCCCCACCATTCGACCTCGCCGGTGCGGCTGTTGAAGTCCCCGCCGAGCGGGATGATGGCGAAGGCGAGGAACGCGGGGATGAGCGACAGGTAGGGCGCCAGCTTGAACACGAACCGGTCGGACCGGTCCGGCACCAGGTCCTCTTTGAAGAAGAGCTTGACGCCGTCGGCGAGGGTCTGGAGGATGCCGAAGGGCCCTGCGATGGTGGGGCCCAAGCGCTGGTGCATGCCTGCGAGGAGCTTGCGCTCGAACCAGATCATCAGCATCACGGCCACGAGCAGGAAGGCGAAGGCGACCACCACCTTGGCCAGGACCAGCACGACCTCGACCAAGCCGATGTCGCCCGCCAGCATCGGATCGGCAGCCAGCACGAGGTGGCCGGTCATCGGAGTCGCCCCGTTGAACACGAGCGCCTCATCGGGCCTCCACCCTGACCACGGTGACGTCGGTGCCGGCGGCAATGAGCGCGTTGGCGGGCGCGCCCGGTGCCAGCCAGTCCACCCTCAACGCGCCGGCCGGCACGCCACCGTCGACGGTCAGGGTCGCCTCGATGTGACCGAAGTCCGAGACAATCCGCGCCGCAGCGCCGGAGTCGAGGTCGATGCCGTCGAGGTCGGCCGGGTTCATGCGGGCGGTCGCGGCCGGGGCGAGGCCCCGGCTCGACGGGCAATGGCGCAGCATCACGCCGTCGTCGTACATGGTGCGGGTCGCGATCAGCAGGAACTCGTCCTCGCCGAGAGCCTCCTCAGACGAGGCGGGCCACACCGCCGCGTGGCTAGCAGCGCCAGAGCGGAGCAGCAGCACCCCCTCCAGGTGGTTCGCCGCCAGGGCGTTCTCGGTGAGCGGGCTGTGAACCTCCGAGACCCGGGCCAGCTCGGCTCGGATCGCCTCGGGGGAGTCGAGCCCCCCGGTCGAGCCCGGTTCCAGCCGCTCGCACAGGTCGGCCGCGATCATCCAGTCGGCGCGAGCGGTTCCCGGCGGCGTCACCTGGCGGGTCATGACGCTGACTCGGCCCTCGAGGTTGGTGAAGGTGCCGTCGCATTCGGTGGGGCCCGCGGCCGGCAGCACGATGCGTGCGGCCAGCGAAGCCGAGTCGTTCACGAACAGATCGACGGCCACGACAAGGGAGGCACCCCTCAGGCCCCGGTAGGCGAGGTCGCGGTCGACGAAGTCGTTGAGCGGGTCCGCCCCAACCAGCACGAGCACGTCGATCTCGGAGCGGGCGGCTGCCCTGAGAATGCCGGCGGCATCCAGTCCCGCCGAGGCGGGCAACCGGGGCCAGGCCTGGGCCGGCGGCGCGTCGTCGCCGGCGTCTTCGAGCCGCACCCGGCCTGGAACGAGTCCCGGAGCCAGCCCCGCTTCGAGCGCCCCCATCACGTTGCCTCTCCGGAGTGCAGGCAAGAAGTGCGCCGACGGAAGACTCGACAGCTCCAGGGCGGCAGCGCTGAGGGCGTTGGCCGACTCGGCGAGCGACATGCGGCCCAGCACCACGGTCACTCCGTCGTGGGCCTCCCGCAGGCACCGAGCCGCCGCTGCAAGTTCATGGCCCGCGTCCTCCCCTTCGGCCTTGGAAACACCGCACGCGGTGGCCTCAGCCACCAGTTCGGCCACCAGTCGGTCCGTCGTTCCGGGATTCGGGCGCAGGGAGTGCTGGGCCAGGTGCGACAGGCCGGTGGCGTGCGGCGTCACCTCGATGAGCTTCACGCCGTCGTTGACGATGGCGTGACGCAGCCGCAGATACAGCGTGCCCAGCTCCTCTTTGGGATCGGGGCCCATCAGCACCACCGTGCCCCCGGGGCGGCAGGCGTCGTCGATGGTGGCTCTCGGCAGGCCGAGCACGAGCTGGGGGTCCAGGCCGTCGCCGAGCTGGGCATCGACGTTGTCGGTGCCGATCACGCCCTTGGCCAGCTTGGCCCACAGGTACTGGGCCTCGTTGGTGAGCCTGGCCCCGCCCAGCACGGCGACGCGCTCGGGCGAGCTGGCGGTCAGAGCCGCCGCTACCGCCCCGAGGGCCTCGCCCCACCCGGCCTGGCGGAACTCCCGCCTCTCGCCGCCCACCGCGTCCCCGATCATCGGGGCGGCCAGGCGCTCGTCGCTGTTGAGGGCCTCGAAGCCGAAGCGCTCCTTGTCCGACAGCCAGCCCCAGTTGACGGCGTCGGCGTCTGCGCCCAGCACCCGCAGCACCCGGTTGCGAGACGCCTGCACCGCCACCCTGGCCCCCACGCTGTCCACCCAGGCCGTGGAAAGAGCCTCGGTGAGGTCCCAGGGCCGGGCCTTGAAGCGGTAGGGCGCCGCGGTGAGGGCACCTACCGGGCAGATCTGCACGGTGTTGCCCGAGAAGTACGACGCGAAGGGCTCGTCACCGAACGTGTTCACCTCGGTTTGGTTGCCGCGGCCCATGAAGTGGATCAGGGCGTCGCCGGCCACCTCATCAGCGAAGCGGGTGCAGCGATCGCAGAGGATGCAGCGCTCCCGGTCGAGGAAGACGGTCTCGCTGATGGCGATGGGCTTGGGGAAGTGGCGCTTCTCCTCCACGAATCGGGTCTCGCCGGGCCCATAGGCCATGGTCTGGTCCTGCAGCGGGCACTCGCCGCCCTTGTCGCAGACGGGACAGTCGAGGGGGTGGTTGATGAGCAGGAACTCAAGCACGCCGTCCTGGGCCTTCTTGGCCGCTTCGGACTCGGTGGAGACCTTCATTCCCTCGGTCACCGGCACCGCGCAGGAGGGCTGCAGCGCGAAGCCGCGCCCGGTGTCAACCTCCACCAGGCACATGCGGCACATGCCCACCGGGCTCATGCGGGGGTGGTAACAGAACCGGGGTATGTAGGTTCCGTTGCGCTCGCAGGCCGCGATCAGCATCTCGCCGGGCTGCGCGTCAACCGCGGCGCCATCTACCGTGATCTCCACGGTGGCCTCCGCGCCCGCTCGCGGCCCGACCGTGGTCACAGGCTTGCTCCCACGGCTGCTACCTCTATCGGGATCGGGTCTCGGCGGGTGATCTTGGCCTCGTACTCGCTCCGCAAGCGCGCGATGGTGGACACCACCGGCGCCACTGCCGACGGTCCGAGCGGGCAGATCGTGGTCTGGCGGGGCGGGAAGGGCACCGCCTCAAGGCCGTCATGGGCGGCAACCGGGTAGGGACCGGGGCTTATGTTGTCGCCGATGTCGAGCAGCAGACCGATGTCGGATGGCCGCCCCTCCCCGTCGAGGATGCGCCGCAGGATCTGCTCCAGCCAGGTCGTTCCCTCCCGGCAGGGGGTGCACTTGCCGCACGACTCGCGGGCGAAGAACTTCACCACCCGCCAGGCGGCCCGCACAGCGTCTGTGGTCTCGTCCATGACCACGATGGCGCCCGATCCGAGCATCGACCCGGCCGCGCCAACCGGGCGCGCCTCCAGCGGCAGGTCCAGATGTTCGGTGAAGAACCAGGGAGCCGAGCCCCCGCCGGGGATGAACATCTTCAGCTCGTGGCCGTCACGGATCCCCCGGCAGAAGTTGTTGCCGTAGATCAGCTCCCGGAAGGTGGTCACTCCGTGCTCGACCTCGTACACCCCGGGACGGCGAAGGTGCCCCGACACCGCGAACATCCGCGTTCCCGGCGACGACTCCGAGCCGTAGCCCCGGTAGGCCTCGGCTCCGTTGACCATCAGCCACGGCAGGTTGGAGAGCGTCTCCACGTTGTTGACGATGGTCGGCTGGCCGTAGAGGCCGACCGCGGCCGGGAAGTAGGGCGGCTTGAGGCGGGGCATGCCCCGGCGGCCCTCCAGGCTCTCGATCAGCGCGGTCTCCTCGCCCACGATGTAGGCGCCCGCGCCCCACGCCATGACGATGTCCACCGAGAAGTCGCTGCCGCAGATCTCACGTCCCACGTAGCCGGCCGCGTAGGCCTCGTTGAGGGCGGCCGCGATGCGCTCCTGGGCCAGGGCCATCTCGCCCCGCACATACAGGAAGCACTGCCGCAGCCCCAGCGCGTAGCAGGCGATGAGGCACCCCTCGATGAGCTGGTGGGGATCTCGCTCCATGAGCAGGCGGTCCTTGTAGGTGCCCGGCTCGCTCTCGTCGCCGTTGACGACCAGGTAGCAGGGATGCTTGCCCGGCGGCAGGAAGCCCCATTTGACGCCGGCTGGGAACCCGGCGCCGCCCCGCCCCAGCAGCGTCGCGGACCGCACCTCGGCGTGCACCGCGGCCGGTGTCATCTCCAGCGCGGCCCCCAGTCCCCCGTAACCCCCGGTGGCCTCAAATCTCGCCAGCGTGAAGGAGTCGTCGTGCACGAAGCGGCTCGTGACGATCTTGGGGCCGTCGTTGAGCACGTAACCCGCAGCATGCGCCATGCGGCCGTCGGCTGCGGCGTGATCGACCATCAGCGGACCGCCTCGGCGTCGTTGCGGGCCAGCCAGACAGGCGCCTGTTGGGCCTGCTCCGGCGGTACGACCCCGGCGAGGCGATCCGAGGGGATCGACTGCCTTACCGCGCCCAGCACACCGTGGCGAGGGATGTCCAGACGGCCGGCGCGCAGGTCCGCGACCAGGCGGTCGAAGTCGTCGAGGGTCACCCGGCCGCTATAGCGGTAGTTGACCTGCAGGCACGGGGCCTCGGTGCACGCCGCGATGCACTCCGCCTCCTCGACAGTGAACATGCCGTCGTCGGTCGTGCCGCCCACCTCGGTGCCCAGCGTCTCGCAGGCGTGCTCCAGCAGCTCCTCGCCGCCCCACAGCAAACATGAGATGTTCGTGCAGACGTTCACGAGGTAGGTGCCCACCGGCTCGAAGCGGAACATCTCATAGAAGCCGGCTGTGCCCTTCACCTCGGCCGGGGTGGCGCCGACCAGCTCGGCGACGCGGCGCATGGCGTCGTCGGTCAGGTATCCATCCTGCTCCTGGGCGAGGTGCAGCAGCGGTATCAGCGCGGAGCGCGGCCGGGGGAACCAGCCGATGATCTCGGCGGCCAGCGCCTCGTTGGCGGCGCTGAGACTCACCGGCCCGCCTCGCTCGCCACGACCGAGTCGAACCTCACCGGTCCACCTCGCCCATGATCGGGTCGACGGAAGAGATGATGGCCACGCCGTCAGCGATGAGGCCGTCCTGCATCAAGTGCGGCAGGGTTTGGAGGTTCACGAAGCTGGGAGCCCTCACGTGCACCCGGTACGGCACCGACGTGCCGTCGCTCACCAGGTAAACGCCGAGCTCGCCCCGGGGAGACTCCACCGCCGCGTAGGCCTCGCCTGCGGGCACCTTGAACCCCTCGGTGAAGATCTTGAAGTGGTGTATGAGCGCCTCCATCGAGGCGTCGATGCGGGCCCGCGGCGGCGGGGTCACCTTCTTGTCCTGGACCCGGTAGTCGCCCGCCGGCATGGCGTCGATGACCTGGGCGACGATGCGCAGCGACTCGCGGATCTCGTTGAGGCGTATGGCGTAGCGGTCGTAGCAGTCGCCGCGCGTGCCCACTATGACGTCGAAGTCCATCTGGTCATAGAACAGGTAGGGCTCGTCGCGCCGCAGGTCCCAGGCCATGCCTGCGCCCCGCAGCAACGGCCCGGTGGCCCCTAGGGCGACGGCCTCGGCCGCGCTGAGCACACCCACCCCCTGGAGGCGCTCACGCCAGATGGGCTGCCCGGTGAGCAGGGTGTCGTACTCGTCGAGACGGGGCTCGATCAGCTCGATCAGCCGGGCCGCGTCGGCGCGCCAGTCCGCGGGCAGGTCGGCGGCCACTCCTCCGGGCCGGATGTAGTTGTGGTTCATCCGCAGGCCGGTGACCTTCTCGAAGAAGCGCAGCACCTCCTCGCGCTCGCGCCATCCGTAGATCATCATCGACACCGCCCCGAGGTCCATGCCGTTGGTGGCCATGAACAGCAGGTGGGAGCTGATCCGGTTGAGCTCGCACATGAGCATCCGGATCCACGTCGCTCGCTCCGGCACGTCGATTCCCAGCAGTTGCTCCGTTGCCAGCGAGAAGGCCAGCTCGTTGAACAGCGGCGAGGCGTAGTCCATGCGGGTGACGTTGGTGCCGCCCTGCAGGTAGGTGAGCTGCTCGCCCGTCTTCTCCATGCCGGTGTGGAGGTAGCCGATCACCGGCTTGGAGCGCAGCACCGTCTCGCCCGACAGCTCCAGCATGAGCCGCAGCACGCCATGCGTCGAGGGATGCGACGGACCCATGTTCAACAGCACCAGCTGGTCGTCTTCGGGGTCTTCGGGGTCTCCGCCGATCTCGGCCGCCTCGGCCTCGGACATGCGCAGCACCGCCGACGGCTCGCGCCGGCGAACCCTCTCGGCGGCCCGGTCGCCTCCGGCCGATGCCCCGCCGGGGGCTGGGCCACTCTCGCTGGTGTGAGCGGTGCCGGTGCCGGCGTAGCCGGATCGGGTGGTGTCGGTGATGCTCATCGCGGTCGCGGCGTTACCTGACGTTGGAGGCGGCTTTGAACTGGACCGGTATCTGGCCGGCGTCGTAGTCCTTGCGCAGCGGATGACCCGACCAGTCCTCCGGCATCAGGATCCGCGAGAGGTCGGGGTGGGCCTCGAAGACGATGCCGAACATGTCGTAGACCTCGCGCTCGAGGCTCTCCGATCCGGGCCACAGGTCGAACAGGGTGGGCACCGTCGCATCGTCGGCGGGCACCTGCACCCGCATGCGCAGGCGCTCGCGCCGCTCATGGGAAAGCAGGCCGGCCACCACCTCGAAGCGCTCCGGCTGCACTCCTTCCGGCAGGCCCCGGTCCGCGCCGTAGGTCAGGTAGTCCACTGCGGTGAGGTCGATGAGCTGGTCGAAGCCGTCGGCGCGGGCGGCCGCGGCCACGTCAAACCACCGGTTTCTCGAAGGGTGGACGACGGCCTGGCCCCGGGACGGCTGCTCGGCCCCGACAACGGCGCCGAAGCGCTCAGCCATCGCGTCCCCATCCAGGCCGGCGGCGCGCCGAAACCCGCGTCTCAGCCATGCCGGCGGCGGATCACGGACGTGGCCGTCTGGCCATCGAGTTGCTCCACCGCGATGCCCGCTCCGCCGGTCCCACCCGCGGCCCGGCGAGCCAGCAGCTCCCCGGAGGTGATCTGATGGTGAAGCGTGAAGATGGCGTGCATCAGCGTCTCGGGACCGGGCGGGCACCCCGGCGCGTACACGTCCACGGGCACCACCTGGTCAACGCCCTGAACGATCGCGTAGTTGTTGAACATGCCTCCGCTGGATGCGCACACGCCCATGGAGATGACCCACTTGGGCTCCATCATCTGGTCGTAGATCTGGCGCAGCACCGGGGCCATCTTCTGGGACACCCGGCCGGCCACGATCATCAGGTCCGCCTGGCGCGGCGAGGCTCGGAACACCTCCATGCCGTAGCGGGCGAGGTCGTAGTGGGCCGCTCCCGTGGCCATCATCTCGATGGCGCAGCAGGCCAGGCCGAACGTCGCCGGCCAGCAGCTGCGGGCCCTGGACCAGTTGACCAGGGTCTCCAGCTTGGAGGTCATGAAGTTGTGCTGGATGCCCTCCAGGCCGCGCTCTCGCAGCTCCTCGAGCTGGCCCGCCACCCCCATCAGGCCACTTCCTGAGGGTTGGGGAGGCGGCCCTCGAGGCCCACTCGGCGCACGGTGCTGCGAGCGGTGCGGCCCGCGGACACCATGTGGTCACTGGAGGCCGCCGAGGGGGAGGCGTCGGCAACGGAGCGCGGTTGCTTCGAGGCCGGCCCCCATTCGAGGGCGCCCGCACCGATCAGGTACACGAACGACTCGAACACCGCGAAGGTGAACACCAGCAGAACTACGAGCCCGAACAGGCCGAGTCCGCCCCGGGCCACGGCGTAGGGATAGAACAGCACGATCTCCACGTCAAAGACGATGAAGATCATGGCCACCAGGAAGAACCGAACCGGGAACCGCTCGGGGGTCTCCCGGGAGGGCACGATCCCGCACTCGTAGGGATCCAGCTTGGGCACGGTCGGCCGGCGGGGCGCTAGCAGCCCCGACACCGCGAAACTCCCCGCCGCGAACAGCGCGGCCAGCGCGAAAAGCGCCAGCAGGGGGAGGTACTGACCGAGCACAGCTCAGGCGCCCGCCGGCGCGCCGGCCTCCCGCTGGCGCCAGGCCATCTTGTCGCGCTCGTGCAGGAACATGCACAGAGCCCCGAAGATGCACAGCGAGCCGAGCGCCACCAGCGCGGGCTTGAGGCGGAGGTTGCCCAAGTCGCGGATCATGATCACCGAGATCACCGGCTCGGACTGATCGGCGATGGGCCTCGGCGGCGGCTTGCCGGGAACCAGGGTCTGGTCGATCACTTCCTGCACCTGCACAACCCCGTAGCGGGTGGGATGGGTGATGGTCAAAGCGGTGCGGATCTGGGTCCAGATCCGGTCGAGGCGGCTCGGGTCGTCGGGCAGGCCCCGCTTGCCGCCAATGGTGTACGCGTCGAGCATCTTGAAGTCGTCCTGGACCGTGAACGTCAGTGCGGGGCTCTCCAGCAGCATCGCCGCCGCCGAGGCTTGGGCTTCGCCCGCCTCGGCGGTGGACAGCAGCTGCCAGCCGCCGAAATCGATCCGGCCCGACGCCTCTGCATCCGCGATCACGTCCGGCGCAACCGCAGCCAGCTCCGACAGCGTGGCGGCCTGGTTGCGGGCCAGCTCGTCGGCGACGAGCTCGTCGATCTCCGAGGCGCTGAGCCCCTCGGTCTGGTCGGGCGCGAGGGTGTCACGAGTGACCGCGCCGAACTCGGCGTGAGCGGTTGGGTCGTCGGAGTCGAGGACGAGCTCGAACGCCGACAGAAGCTCGGCGCTGTCGGGCAGCGCTCTGGCCTCGTCCAGAGCGGCGGCGTCGAGGTCGGCCACGTTGATCTCCGTCAGCTGCCAGGTGGGCGTGTCGCCGGCCCAGCCGATCCCGTAGATCCACCACACCGTGGCCATGATCGTTATCCAGCCGAAGAACCCCGCCGCGGCGAGGAGAGTGCCCAGCCGGGTGCCGGTGTTGAGGGCGAGCAGCATCCACACCGAGCCGATGAGCACGACCACGCCCGCGAACACCGCCATGAAGCCGCGGATCTCGGGATCCCAGGCCAATCCGGCGATCACGTCGAGCGCTTCCATCGAACTACTTCCCTTCCAAACTCATGGCGACGACTAGCGCTTCCATCTCAGAGGTTCCTTTCGAACGCGACGATGGCGTCGATCTGGTCCTGGGTGAGTGTGGCCGGATACGCGGCCCCGAGGTCGTCGTCGGTGCGGGGACCGAAGCCCGGCATCTGCCCGTTGCCTCCGGAGCCTCCCCGCCCGTAGGTCTGGCCGATGGTCTGGCCCATGGAGATGAAGTCAGAATGGAGTGCGGCCGCCTCGAACTGGTCCAGGGTGCTCCCCCCGGTCAGGTTCGGGCCGAAGAAGCCCCCGCCGGCGGTGTAGGACTCGAGGATCGGTCCCGCGTGGCCGTCGATGCTGTCGTCGCCGTCGGTGGTGGCGTCGAACGACCAGCCGTAGGTGTGGCACCTCGCGCAGCTGTAAGTGCCGCCCGCGGCCGGGTTGTTGAACAGGATCTCTCCGTAGGTCCGGTAGAGCTCGCTGCCGGGCGCCTCGCCTGCCGCCAGCAACTCCAGACCGGCCCGCCTGATCGCCTTGTCATTCTCGGCCAGCGACTCGTCGGCGGCCAGCGCCGCCGCCCGGGCCTCCTGCACCGTGGCGTCCACCGCGCCGAGCCACTCGTCCACGGCGCCATCGTCCGCGGACACCCCTAGATGCTCGGCTATGGCCTCGCGCACGCCGGTGTCGACGATCTCGCGCAGCTCCGACTCGGGGATCTGGATCCGCCTCAAGTAGTAGATCAGGTAGTCGATCTGCTGCGGGGTGAGGGGGCCGCCGCCGGGCGCGCCCCACGCCGGCATCACGTTGTTTCGGCCGTAGTTGAGCACGTGGCGCACCTCGTCCTCGCTGTAGCGGGACAGCACCGTGTTCAGCGCGGGGGCGCTCCACGCAACCGTGGCCACGAAGTCGCCGGACGACGGGTCGGTGATCGTGAACGGCGCGGAGCCGCCCGTCCCCTCAGCTCCGTGGCATTGCTGGCAGTCGGCGCCCTCGACGTACAGCTCGCCGCCGCGGTCGGCGAAGACGCGATCCGTGTCGTCGATGAGTCCCTGGTGGCGGCCCGGCTCCCCCAGCCAGTACAGCGGCAGGCCCACCCCGATCAGCGCCAGCATCGCCAGGCCGGCCAGAAGCGACTTGTCGAGCTTGGAGCCCTCCAGCTCTTCGTCTTCCAGGTAGGGCTTGCGGTTGGGAGCCAGCTCGATCTCGCTGCCCACCTCGTAGCGGGCCGAGCGCGAGTTGAGGATCAGGTAGACGACGTACCCGACGAAGACGATGGCCAGGATGACGAACCCGATGGTTCTCTGGGTGGCGGCAGCTAGGAGCATTCGCGGCGGTGTTTCCTACAGATCGCTTGGGGTCACTAGTGCGCCGCCTGGCCGATGCAGTTCGGCCCTTCGGCCTCCTGGCCAGTGGTGTTGGTGCCGATGGGCGGGCCCTGGATGATCGTGCCGGTATCGACGGTGAGCGAACCGTCCGCGCCGATCTCAACCGCGAAGCGGTCCATGCCCCGGGGAGCCGGGCCGCCCCGCTTCTCCCCGACCTGGTTGTACTTCGAGCCGTGGCACGGGCACTCGAACCATTGCGAGGTCGCGCATTCCGGCACCCGGCAGCCGAGATGGGGGCACTTCTGGTACAGCGCGACGATGCCTCCGTCCAGCCCCAGCTGCTGGCCGGCAGTCATGCCGGCCAGCTCGGGCGGCGTGTAGGCCGCGACGGCCTTCTCCACCGCGCCGTTGGGGTACTCGGTGAGCCACATCCGCCCCTCGGGCTTGTACAGGAACCCCGAGTTGTCCCGGATCTCGGTGAGCAGGTCGCTCACCAGCCCCATCTTGATCTTGGAGCCGAAGCCGCTGGCGCCCTGGGGCCACAGGAACGCGATGCAGGCCACGCCGAATCCCGAGAGGCTCAACCCCATCAGCATCACGATCGTCCGGTTGAAGAACTGGCGGCGGCTCACCCCGATCGTCTCGGGGTCGGGCGGAACGTAGGGAGCGGGCGGGCCCGCGGGCTCGACCGGCGCGAGCGCCCCGGAGCGGGCTGCGGCCGCGGCCCTCTCCACCTCCCGGCCGGTGGGCGGCGCCTCGGCCCGCAGCACCGCCGATGAGCGGTCCCGGCTGCGGGTCTCCCGCGACAGCATGCCGATGGCCGCATCCGATTGGCGCCGGCGGACCGCGGCCAGCACCGCGACGACGGCCAGCACCGCGAGGGCCGCCAGGGCGACATACATCATTGGTTGCCTCCTCGCAAGGGGCGGTCGCAGATCATTGGTTGCCTCCTCGCAAGGGGCGGTCGCAGATCATTGGTTGCCTCCTCGCAAGGGGCGGTCGCAGATCATTGGTTGCCTCCTCGCAAGGGGCGGTCGCAGATCATTGGTTGCCTCCTCGCAAGGGGCGGTCGCAGATCATTGGTTGCCTCCTCGCAAGGGGCGGTCGGACAGTGCGATGGCGAGAGCCGCGGCCATGGTCACAGCTCGAAGAAGAGGCCCGCTACCCAGGGGAAGACGAAGTTGAAGCCCGGTCCCCTGAAGAAAGAGCCGATCATCACCAGCACCGCCCAGAACATGAGATGGACGGTCATGAGACTGATGGCGAACTTGCGGTCCTCGGGCTTCTTGGACGGGTTCCTGTCGATGTAGGGCGCCAGCATGAGCAAGGCCAGCCCGACGCCGGGGATGGTCACGCCCGCCACCATCGGGTGGAACATCGTCAGCAGCTCCTGCAGCCCGAGGAAGTACCACGGCGCCTTGGACGGGTTGGGCGTCTGGTTGTAGTTGGCCAGCTCGAGCAGCGGGGCGTTCACGAAGATCGAGAAGATCAGGGTGAACGCGGTGATGAAGAGCGACGCCACGAACTCCACCACGAGCAGATGCGGCCACACGTGCACCTTGTCCTGCGGCTTGGACTTCACGTCCTGGATCGAGCCCGACTTGACCACGGTCAGCAGGCGCTGGGTGTGCCCGCCGGGGCCAGTGGCCGGCATGGGCCCGGGCGCTGCGGGCGGGGCGGCTACGGCCACTCCCCCGCCGGCGGCCGCGGCCGGAACCTCAGCCCCCGCGGCCCCGCCGGCGGCCTGGGCCCTGGCCGCCTTGGAGCGCTCCAGCAGGTGGGGCGGGATCTTGCCGGCGGCCTGCTGCTCGGCGGCCGAGGGGGCCTCGCCCGCGGCCGGGCCCGCTCCAGCCCTGGCCGCCTCAGCCTTGGCCCTGGCCTCCTCGGCCCGCTTGCGCAAATGCTCGGGAATCTCCACCATCGCAGCTACCTCTGATCCCCAGCCATCAGCCCCACGCCTTGGAGGCCCCGCGGGCAGGTGTCAACGCCTCGCGATGAGGCGTGTTGTTCCCGCTCTTGTTCGCTGCGCTCACGGGCCGCTCGGGCCGTGCCTTCCGCTCTTGTTCGCGGCGCTCACGGGCCGCTCGGGCCCGGGGCCTCGCTCGGTGCCTCGTGAAGATCCTCATGAATTGCTCCCCATCCGCTCGGCCTCTTACAGCGGGCCCGAGATGCCGCCGTCCTTGCGGACCCGCCAGAAGTGGATCGCAAGGAAGATGACGAGCACGAACGGCAGCATCAGGACGTGCAGCACGTACCAGCGCAGCAGCGTGTCGGTTCCGATCTCCACACCGCCGAGCAGCACGAAGCGCACCTGGTCGCCGAACACCGGCGTATACCCCATCATGTTGGTGCCCACGGTCACCGCCCACAGCGCCAGTTGGTCCCACGGCAGCAGATAGCCCGTGAACGACAGCAGCAGGGTCAGATTGAGAAGGATCACGCCGATCACCCAGTTGAACTCCCGGGGCGGCTTGTAAGCCCCGTGATAGAAGACCCGGGCCATGTGAAGGAACACGGTGATCACCATGAGGTGGGCCCCCCACCGATGTATGTTGCGAACCAGCAGGCCGAAGGTCACCGAGGTCTGCAGGGTGTAGATGTCGTCCCACGCCTGGGCCGCGGTGGGACGGTAGAAGAACATCAGGAAGATCCCGGTAACGGTCTCCAGGATGAACAGGAAGAAGCTCAGCCCGCCGAGGCACAGCGTGTAGCTCACCTTCACCGCGTGGCGCTTCACCTTCACCGGGTGCAGGTGGTACAGAACACTGTTCATGACCACGTAGGACCGGTTTCGGGGGCTGTCGGTGTAGCCCTTGCGGAAGATCGACCCGGGCCGGAAGATGGAGGTCCAGGCCTGCGAGCCCTGGACCTGGTCGCCCAGTTTGCTCACATGGTCGGCGATGCGCTCCGGCAGCAGCTTCCTGCGCTGTTCTGTGTCGATGGCCATCGGGCTGGAGGGTCTCCTGTGGAGGAATCGAGTCGTACGGTCGAGCGGGCTTCAGGCGAGACGCATGCCGTAGCCGTAGCCGTAGGCGTTGGTCCGCTGGTGGGGATCTCCCCCGGGGGGAGGATCGGCCATCTTGCCGAGAATGATCACACCGGTGGGGCAGCGGTCCACGCACAGCGCGCAGCGCGTGCACACGTCGTCGTCAATCGTGAAGATGACCTTGTCGGCGGGGTCGATGCCGGGCAACTCGGTGCCAACGGCCTCGTCCACTGCGTCGGTCGTCACCATGAAGATGCACTTCCACGGGCAGATGTCCACGCAGCCCTCGCACATGATGCACTCTGACTGGTCGATGTGAATGAACTGCTTGGGCTTGACAGCCGCCGCCAGCCAGGCCGCGTCCACCTCCTGCAGGACGTAGTCGTCCCGGAACTCCGGCATGGGCGGGTTGGCGTCGGTGGTGGCCACGCCTATGAGCCCTCCCGCACCAGGGGACGCCCGAAGCTCGACAGTTCCACGGCCTCGGCGGCCTCGGCCTTCTTGCCCCGGTTCTGCCACAGGTGCCACATCGCCACGTGGCCGGCGATGGCCACGACGTAGATGCCGCTGGCGATGATGTCTCGGATCACCACGTAGGTGATGGTGAACGGGAAGCTGCCGCCGTGCGCCTGGGCCCGCAGAATTCCGCCGGGGCCAACGAAGAGCTTGTCGGTCCGCCAGTTGAGCTCGTTGTCGGCCCACGCGAGCCACTGGTGGGGCACAACCGCGTACACCCAGAACATCCCGAAGAACGCGATCATCGCCCCGAACATGGCCTCGCCCCAGGTGACGGGTGCGCCCACCGGCCGGCGCTTCATGTACGCGAAGACGCCGCCGACAAGCACGGCCGTTACCACAATTGACAGGGCGAAGGCGACCACCGGCACTCCTCGGCGACGACTGTTGGACGGCTGGCAGTGTAGTCCCGGCAGAGCGGACCCTCCCCGGACCCGGGTAGGTCTACCACCGCAGCACCCTCGTTCCGAACACCGGCAACCGCGGACTGCCGCATCGAGGCCCGACCGTTGCGAGCGCCGGCGGAGAGAGGGCGACTCTGTGACTTCCCCGAACGGTCGCCCCATCTCCGCCGGAACAACCTCTAAAATAGCCGACGGTTCACCATATACCAACATCTCTGCGGTGACGGTCTCCCCGGCCGACCCGACTCAACCGCGGAACTTGGAGGCGTAGCCGATCCGCATCGCGGGCCGGAAGATCAACTCGGTGGCGGCGTACATCGATCCGAGGATTCCGTCCAGAACCCCGGCTGTCACCTGCACGACGGGCGTCGAGCCTGAGAGGAACACGGCGTCCTCCGGTCCGATCTCGAGCTTCAGCCCGGTCAGCCGCCGGTTCCGGCGCAGCAGGTGCTCGTAGAACCGAGCATGGTTCTCCTCCGGGGCCGGCACCAGGTACGTCTCGTAGTGCAGGGTGCGCTGGCCCAGTGTGAACCAGATGGTCCAGACCTCCTTATCCTCGCCGCAGACCCGCACGTACCACCGTCTGGAGCCCTGCGGCCCGCGCTCCACGGCGGCGATGGAGGGGTTCGCTCCGGCCGCGGCTTCCAGCCACGAGCCGATGAGACGCTCCGTCTCGTCGAGCTCGTCGTCCGAGACCGGCGCGGCGCCGGTGAGGGGATCGGGATTGCCCGGCGCGGAGGGGTCCCGGTCGCGCATCGCCGCTCAAGCCGTGCAGTCCAGCGGGACCCGCGCTGCCAGGTCGTCGAAGATCCTGCGCAGACGCCCAGCAGTGGCGGTCCAGGAGTACTGGCCGGCCATCTCAGAGCCCTGGCGGGCCATGGATGAGGCCAGCGACGGATCGCCGAGGATGGACCGCACCGCCGCGGTGTACAGGGCCGGATCGCGTCCGGCGATGCGGAAGCCATTGCGGCCGTGATCGACGAGCGTGCGCAGCCCGCCCACGTCGGCAGCAACCACCGGAACGCCGCAGGCGGACGCCTCCAGAGCGACGAGGCCGAAGGACTCCGACCGGCTGGGCACCAGGCAAACGTCAGCAGCCCGGTAGTAGGTGGACAGGAGGTGGTGAGGCTGCGGGGCCACCAGGCTGACGCGTCCCTGCAGGCGGTGGAGACGCACGGCGTCGTCCAGGCGTCGCAGCTCGCGCTCGCCGTCGGGGCCGGAGGCGCCGCCCACCACCAGCAGGCGGGCGTCGCCGTAGTCCTGGCCCAGCCCGATGAGGGTCTCCACCGCCACGCTGAGGCCCTTCAAGGGCTGGATGCGGCCCACGAAGAGCAGCACCGGCTCGTCTCCCAGTCCCAGAGCGGCCCTAGCGCCCCGGCGCGACCCAGCTGAGAAGAAGGCCGCGTCCACGCCCGGCGCCACCACGTCTATGCGCTTGGGGTCGGCGCCGTAGAGCTCTGCCAGCTGTTGGACCTCGGCCACGGAGTTGGCGGTGATCACGTCAGAGCAGGCGATCACTTCCGCCTCCGCCTCAATCCGCCGCCGGGGCTCGGAGTCGCCCGTCTCAGCTTTGACCCGCGCCAGCGTGTGGAACGTGGACACCAGCGGCAGGTCGAGTTCGTGCTTGAGGCGGTGCCCGGCCACGCCGGACAGCCAGTAGTTGGCATGCAGCACGTCGACGGGGCTCTGCTCCAGCCAGGCCCCCACGCCCTCGGCGAACTCCCCCACCGACCCGGCCAGCGACTCCTTGGGCAGATCGGGCGGGCCCGCGTCGATGTGGACGACCCGGAATCCGGGCTCCACGTCCACGACGGTGCCCAACGCGTCGCTGTGACTCCTAACGAAGACGGTGGCGTCGATCCCGGCCTGGGCCATCGACGACACGAGCTCGCGCACGTACACGTTCATCCCGCCCGCGTCGCCCCGTCCCGGCAGCACTAGCGGCGAGGTGTGGAGCGACAGGACTGCGACGCGACTCACGGGCGGTGGAGGATACCCGTCTGGCCGGCCTCTGGTATCCCGCGCCAGAGTCGGGTTCGTTCGTTGAGTGGCGGGTAGGGCAGGGATACCCGTCTGGCCGGCCTCTGGTGTCCCGCGCCTGTTCGCTGCGCTGACGGGCCGCTCGGGCCACGGCCTCGCCGAAGGCTCAGCCTCTGGTCAGCCGCCCGAGACGGGCGGCAGCACGGCGATCTCGTCGTCGTCGCCCACCGGCGCGTTCGGGGCGGTCGGCTCGCCGTTGCACCACACCTGACAGATTTCCAGCAGTCCGGCGAAGTCATGGCCATAACGGCCGCACGCCTCCTCCAGCACCTCGCGCACCGTGGCGCCGGGCACGGTGTCACGGCTCCTGCCGGCCGCTTCCCGCGCCGATGCGAACAGCCGCAGATGAGCCACGGCGCCATGGTAGTCATCGCTCCGCACCGGGCGCGGCGAGGGTGCGGAGCCCAGCCTCGCCGGGTGGCGGCGCGGAGCCCGCAAGTCGGGCGCGCGGGCATCCGCGGCCGGAGTCCGCGGTCCGGTTACGGTCGCCCGCGATCATGGTTGATTTCCTTGTCGTTCGCCACGCTGCGTCCGTCTGGAACCTCGACGGCCGATGGCAGGGCCAGGCCGACCCGCCCCTGTCCGAGGCTGGCGCGCTCGGGGCCCGTGCCGCGGCCGGAGGCTTGGACGACGTCAGTTGCATCGTGTCCAGCGATCTCGCCCGGGCCAGCTCGACCGCCGAGATCATCGCGGAGGTTGTGGGGTCCGGGCCGGTGATCGTCGACCCGGGATGGCGGGAGCGCAGCGTCGGTTCGTGGCAGGGCCTCACCACCGCCCAGATCGAGGGCCGCTATCCCGGCGCCTTGGCCGCCGGCGACTACCCGCCCGGCTGGGAGAGCAGCGAGTCGCTGCTCGACAGGGTGTTCGCCGCCATCCACCGGGCCGCGGCCCGAGTGCCTTCGGGCGATGTGCTGGTTGTGTCACATGCCGGTGTTATCTATACACTCGAACAGCATTTCGGTTGCGACTTCAAGCGCATCGCGAACCTCGGTGGCCGCCGGCTGCTCGTGCAGTCTGGCCACGTGCGCTTGCAGGAGCGAATCGCGCTCACCAGCGACGGTGCGTGCCTCAGGCCCGCGGCGACGAAGGAGCGACGATGAGCACGAGCCTCACACCGGCTTCCGGATTCGAGGATGGAGCGCCCAGGAGCCTCCCGCCCGTTCGGGTGATCCGCAGTCCCAGGCGGAAGGAGTCGGTGTCCGCACGGGTGGCCGACGGTGTTCTGGTCGTGCGCATCCCGGACTTCTTCACGAAGGACGAGGAGCAGGCCATGGTCAGCAAGATCCTGGCCCGCTTCGAAGAGAAATGGCGCTGTAGCCATGTGCCGCTGGAGCCCAGGGCCCGGGAGCTCGCGGCGCGGTTCGGCCTCCCCGAGCCCCAGTCGATCAGCTGGTCCTCCCGCCAGCGCCTGCGCTGGGGCTCGTGCTCGACCGGCAGCGGAGACATCCGCATCTCGAGCCGGCTGGCCGATGCGCCGCCCTGGGTGCTCGACCATGTCATCATTCACGAGTTGGCGCACCTGGTGGTCGCCGACCACTCGCCCGCCTTCCAGGCCCTCGTGAACCGCAACCCCAACGCGGAGAGGGCCGAGGGCTACCTGCTGGCCCTCAGCGACATCGGCGCGAAGCTGCCCTCGTCCGAGCAGGCCCTCGCCAGCTGACGCCTACGGGACGGGGTTTAGGAGGCTGCGCCGGCCTCCGGGCCCGGATCGTCACCGCCCGGATCGTCACCGCCCGGATCGTCACCGCCCGGATCGTCACCGCCCGGATCGTCACCGCCCGGTGCGGCCAGCTCTGCGGCCAGCGCTTCAGCCGCCTCAAGGTCCCCGGAGTCGAGTGCGGCCAGGGCCTCGTCCACGGTGTCCAGATCCTGCTCGATGTCTTGGATCTGCGACGCGCCGTGCGGCGCTCCGGCGTTCTCCGAGAGTGACTCGCCCGCGCCGGCCATGCTCCGAGAGTAACGCCCGCGCCGCTCGGCGCGATCTGCGAGACTGGGCGCCATGGCCCACAATGTGCTCGGCGACGAGCTCCAGCCCTGCTCCTTCGACCCGCTCACCGGCTGGTTCCGGGACGGCTGCTGCAACACCGACTCGGGCGACTACGGGGTCCATACCGTGTGCGTAGTGATGACCGCCGACTTCCTCGAGTTCTCCAAGTCGGCCGGCAACGACCTCTCGACGCCGCAGCCGGCCACTGGCTTCGACGGGCTGGCGCCCGGCGACCACTGGTGCCTGTGCGCGTCGCGCTGGACCGAGGCGCTTGCAGCCGGGGCGGCCCCCGGGGTCGTGCTGGAAGCGACCCACGCCCGCACCCTGGAGTGGGCCGACCTCAGCGACCTCAAGGCCCACCGCTACACCGGCGACCCAGCCTGAGGGCGCTCTTGGGCCCCGGCCGCTGCCACAATGGGGGAAGGGCCGCTAGCTCATCGGGTAGAGCAGGAGACTTTTAATCTCAAGGTGCCGGGTTCGAGCCCCGGGCGGCCCACCGAGCGATCAGAAAGAACCGTCGTGGCCGCGGCATGTGCGGCCGTCGGCCGCGCTAGGGATCCCGCCGTGCATCCACGCTGACACGGGGGCTGTTCCGTTATCCTTCATAATCGTGGAGTGGAATCCCGAACCCCAGGACCAAGGCCCGTTCTGGCCCGGAGCTGCCGAGAGCCGCAGGCCGAGGTGGTCGGCGATCCTGATCGCCGTGGCGGTGGTCATCCTGGTCGTGGCCGGAGTGATCTGGTGGCTCGGCCGAGGCGGTGGTGACGACGGCCCGACCGCAGCCCCCGAGGACAGAACCGAGGAGCCGGGCGACAGCGCCGGATCCGGCGAACCGGCGACCGGCGACAGCGACGGTGACGGCGGCCGCGAGCCGGATGCTGTGGACGGGGACGAGACCACCACAGAGACGACGGCACCGACGACGACAACGACAACACCTACGGCCACCACCACGATCGGGGCCACTACGACCACGGTCACGACGGTGCCACCGGAGAATCCGGAGCAATTCGGCACGCCGACGCTGAGCTCAAGGTCCACCGTGTCGACGGTGGGCCTCGACACGGTGCATTTCGGCATGACGGTCGCGGACGCTCAAGTCGCCGCCGGAACTGTGCTCGTGCCCGCCGGGCCGACGGGGCCCTGCTACCACGTGGTCCCCCACGACGCCCCGGAGGGCATCGTCTTCCTCGTCCACCAGGGCACGATTGAGCGGGTCGACGTCAACAGCGGGCCCATCACCACCCGGTCCGGCGTGGGCGTCGGGTCGCCCGAGAGAATGGTCACCGACCTGTTCGGCGACTCGATCGAGAGGCAGGTGCGAATCGACGGGACCGTCGACCTGGTCTACGTTCCCCGGGATCCGGGTGACCGGGACTACCGGGTCGTCTTCAATGTCTCCGAAGGAGCGGTGCGGGCCCTCAAGTCGGGGCGTCTCCCCCAGGTGATGCTCGACACCGGCTGCGAGAGCGAGTAGCGAGTCGAGCGCCTCTGGTGGCGACGACTCAACCAGGCAGTTCGTTGGTGTACTCGTAGCAGTGGATCTCGAGTGCGCCGAAGCCGACCTCGGTGGCCGAGCCCGTGTCCAGGTCCAGATCCTGCACGAAGCGGATGGCGGAGGCGCGGATCACGTCGTCTTGCAGGTACAGGTCCAGCGGGCTGTCCAGCGGCGGTTCGATGAGCGTCCCGTCCGCGAGGCGCACGCCGATGTACGGGTCGCCCAGGAAGGCCTGCAGGTACAGCTCGACCAGGCCGCCGGAGGCGGGGTCGTCGCCCGCCCCGACGACAACTACCTCGCCGGCGCCGAGCTCGTGGCAGGTGACCGCGAACTCGTAGTGAGTCTCGCCGATCTCGACTGTCCCCTCCGAGGGAGGGGGCTCCGGCGGCGCTGTAGACGATGCGGCGGCGGTGGCTTCGGGCACGGGCTCCTCGAACACCAGCGGCCCGTCGACGGTGCCGGCGCAGGCTGATCCGGCCGCGACGGCCGCCACCCATACCGCGGCTCCGAGGTGGCGGAACGGCCTCGATGGCGCGCGGCAGCATCGAGACAGCATCAGCACACGGTACGCGGCCCCGGTCCGGGACGCGTCACCCGGAGCCCGTGCCGAACCAGGCGCAGACACAGCCGGGACCGACGATCCGAGCACCGTCGACATGGCACCGATATAAGGTTGGGGCGTGCCGTCCCAGAGCGACATTCGCAAGCGCCGGCTCCGCGCCGAGACCCGACCGGCCGGCGGTGGGCACCCGCGCCGGTCTCGTCGGGACCGGCAGCGCCGCATGATCGTCGGCGTCGTCGCGGTGGTCGTGGTGACGATGATGGTGGTGTCCCTCGCTGTGGGGCTGCTCGCATAGCGGCCCATGAGCACACCGAAGCGGGAGCGCCAACGCCAGAACCGCCGGCAACGCATCGCCGCGGACGAGGTCGCCGCGAAGCAGTACGCAACCCGCAGGCGCATCAAGCTGATCGGCATGGCCGCGGTGGTGGTGGCAGCCGCGCTCGCGCTGCTCGCGTACGTGCAGAGCCGAGACGATCCCGATGTCGTCACCAGCCCGGATCCGTTGGCCGAGGTCACCCCCGCCGACCCGAGCGAGGCCGTCTCGGCACCCGATCCCCAAACCGCCGATCCGGTTCCAGAGTCGGCGGCGGCATGCCCCGCGGCCGACGGATCGAGCCCGCGCGTCATCGACTTCGACGGCCCCCAGCCCATGTGCATCGATCCCGAGGCTCGCTACGTGGCCGTCCTCGACACCGGCGAGGGCGAGATGCGCTTCGAGCTGACCGCCGCACAAACGCCGCTGACGGTCAACAACTTCGTCACGCTGGCCCGCTGGGGCTACTACGACGGCACTGCGCTGTTCCGCACCGACCCGTCCATCGACATCATCCAGGGCGGCTCGCCCCACACCGACAGCGCCTCGGACCCGGGCCCGGGCTACACGATTCCCGACGAGCCCGCCTTCGACGAGGACCCGGACGGCCGGCTCACCGGGCCGTACCGCTACCAGCCCGGTCAGCTGGTGATGGCCCGATCGGCCGGGCGCGACGCGGCGGGCGCACAGTTCTTCCTGACCACCGGCCCCAACACCTCCGGGCTCGACTCTCAGGGGACTTACGTGGTGTTCGGCCAAACGGACGGCGCCGGACTAGCGGTTGCCCAGTCGATCATCGGCCTCCATGTCGACACGGGCAGCATGGGCGGCGCGCCGTCGCGGGACGTGACTGTGCACTCGGTGACCATCGAGGAGACTCCCGCCGGCGGCTAGAAGGCCGCCGGCGAGGAAGTCGCCAGGCGCCGATCTGGGTGAGCAGCGCGTCGGGGCGCCGATATGCGGCGGCCGGCGTCACCACCGCGATCGAGCCGCAGCCCGCCGGCTCCCGGCCGCCGGCCAGAACGACCCGCGTCATGGCTGGGACGCCCGCGGCGACTCGCGACGGGCTCGAATCTCCACGTATCGCCGCCACTGCGCCCGGACCGACGCCAGCTCGCGGCGGTGGAGGTCCGTGACGGTGAAGCCGCCGGCGCGCAGGGCCGCCACCACGTCACGCTCGGCGCGGTCGCAGCGGGACCGAGGATGCCCGGACCGGGACGGCAGCCAGCCGCGGAGCCGTCCGTTGCCGGACCCGGACGGCTCCACCATGAGAATCCGTCCCTCGTCGGCCAGGATCTCCCCCAGCGCGGCGACGAAGCCGTCGAGGTCGGACACCTGAGGGGTTCGCATGAACGACAGGATCGTGTCGTAGCGGGTGCCGCGAGCGCGCTCCGAGCGCACAGCCGCCTCGATGTCGTCGGAGGGCAGCTCCAACACACGGCCCACCGCGGAGGCTGCGAGGGGCTGCCAGCGCTCGCTCAGGGCGTCCAGCAGCGACGGCGGCGGCGGCGGCGCGGCGCTCCCGTGCATGCCGCTCTTCTGGCGGCGCACACCGATCATCACCGCTGCAACCTACTCTTTGGGTGTGCCCGCCGAAGCGGGGCCCCCGCCCCGCCATGAACGCCGGGTCGACGAGTGCGGAGCGCGCCGCGGCCAAGCCGAAGGGCTGCCGGAATGCCGATGGGTGTTCCCGCATCCCTCAGCCGGCGACGAGGCCGGCCTCGTGGCCGTGGGTGCGGACCTGGAGCCGCCGACGCTGATCGCCGCCTACAGCCAGGGGTTGTTCCCCATGCCGCTGAAGCCCGGCGGGCGGATCGGCTGGTGGTCTCCGCCCGAGCGGGGGGTTCTGCAACCGGAAGGGCTGATAGTCCGCCGCTCGCTGCGCCAGGCCTGCCGTCACTACGAGATCCGGGTCGACACCGCCTTCGCCGAGGTCGTCGAGGGATGCGCGGATCCCGCCAGGCCCGATGGCTGGATCGACGATCAGATGCGGGCCGCCTACGTGCAACTGCACCACGCGGGATTCGCACACAGCGTGGAGACATGGCGCGGCGGCGAGCTGGTCGGCGGCCTCTACGGCTTGGCCATCGGCGGGCTGTTCGCGGGCGAGTCCATGTTCCACCGGGCTCAGGACGCGTCGAAGGTCGCCCTCGTGGCCCTCGCCGACGGCCTGCGTGACGACCACCGGAGACTGATCGACGTCCAGTGGGCGACGCCGCACCTGCGCTCCCTCGGCGTAACCGAGATCCCTCGCCGCAACTACCTGCGCCGTCTGCGGGAGATGCTCGCCTGCCCGCTCCCGGCGCTGTTCGGATTCTCTCAGGCCCAGCCGCCGTAGCGGGCTCTGCGCTTCCAGGCCCGGCCGGCGTAGCGCCAGCGGGGCGAGGGTGCGGGCGCGGCCGCTGCTCTCAGATGCGGCCAGATCTCGGCTTGGAGGGCCTCGACCGCAGCGACGATCGCGGCCCGCTCGGCGTCGGTTGGCTGCGGGGTGATGGACACGATCTCCAGGCCGCCCAGTGGCGCTGCGGCGGCCGCGGCGGTCACAGCGGGACGTTTCCGTGCTTGCGCTGAGGGATCTCCTCGCGCTTGGACTCCAACATCCGCAGGCCGGCCACGATCTTGCGGCGAGTCTGCGACGGCTCGATCACCTCGTCGACGAAGCCGCGCTCGGCCGCTGTGTAGGGGTTGGCCAGGCGCTGCGCGTAGTCGTCCACCAGCTGATTGCGGCGGGCCGCCGGGTCGGCGGCGTCGGCTAGCTCGCGCCGGTAGATGATCTCCACCGCGCCCTGGGGTCCCATCACCGCGATCTCCGCGGATGGCCAGGCGAACGAGAGGTCCGAGCCGACACCCTTGGAGTCCATCACCACATAGGCGCCCCCGTAGGCCTTGCGGGTAATCACCGAGATGCGGGGAACCGCGGCCTCGCAGTAGGCGTACAGCAGCTTGGCCCCGTGGCGGATGATGCCGCCGTGCTCCTGGTCCACCCCGGGCAGGAAGCCGGGCACGTCGACGAAGGTGACCAGGGGGATGTTGAAGGCGTCGCAGGTGCGCACGAAGCGGGCCGCCTTCTCGGCCGACTCGATGTCGAGCACACCGGCCAGCACCATCGGCTGGTTGCCCACCATGCCCACAGAGCGGCCGTCGACGCGGGCGAAGCCGCACACGATGCTGCGAGCCCAGGAGGCGTGGTATTCGAGGAAGTCGCCGTCGTCCACCACCTCCGCGATCACGTCCTTCATGTCGTAGGGCACATTGGGGCTCTCGGGCAGGAGCGTGTCGAGCGCCAGGCACTCCCGGTCGGGATCGTCGGCCGACTTGTAGGTCGGGGGCTGCTCGAGGTTGTTGGCGGGCAGGAACGACAGCAGCGTCTTGACCTCGTCGAGCACATCGTGCTCGGTGGCGGCGACGAAGGTTGCCACACCCGACTTGGTGCTGTGGCTGGTGGCCCCGCCGAGGTCCTCGAGGGTCACCGCCTCGCCGGTCACGGCCCTCACCACGTCGGGGCCGGTGATGAACATGTGGGACTTCTCGCGGACCATGAAGATGAAGTCGGTCATGGCCGGGCTGTAGACGGCACCGCCCGCGCACGGCCCGAGGATGACGCTGATCTGGGGGATTACGCCCGAGGCCTGCACGTTGCGGTAGAAGATCCCGCCGTAGCCGTCGAGGGACACGACGCCCTCCTGGATGCGGGCGCCGGCGCCGTCGTTGAGCCCGATCATCGGCGCGCCCACCGACAGCGCCAGGTCCATGACCTTGTGGAGCTTCTCGGCGAATACCTCGCCCAGGGCGCCGCCCATCACGGTGAAGTCCTGGGAGAACACGAACACCTTGCGGCCGTCGATGGTGCCCCAGCCGGTGATCACTCCGTCGGTGTAGGGCCGGTCGGCGAGGCCGGCCTCGTGGGCCCGATGGCGGGCCAGCATGTCGAGCTCGTGGAACGATCCGTCGTCGAGCAGGTAGTCGAGCCGCTCCCGGGCCAGCAGCTTGCCCTTGTCGTGCTGGCGCTGCACCGCCCGCTCGGGCCCGGCCGACAGCGCCTCTGACTTGCGGGACCTCAGGTCCTCGAGCTTGTCGTGCATTGAGGCGCCGGCCACGACCCCGAAGGCTACCGGAGGGGCTAGCTGAGGAAGGCTACCGTCACTGGCGTTCAGGTCGTCGATGTCCGCGACAGCATGGACGCGCTCGCCGGACCAAGATCCGAACGCGCTCTCGCGTGGCGCCCGCTCGGGGGCTAGCGCATTACCCATGTCCTGCGGAGAGGTCGGGTAAATCCCGGACCCGTTTGAGCACCAACCCCTGCGGAAGGTCCCACCGGACTCTTGCTCTCGCGCAGCATTTGGATCTGTCGCTCTAGGCGATGTCGCAGTTGTGCGATACGTTCCCCCGCCGTGATGGCGCAGGTTGCAGGCCGGACTCCGGAAGAGGCCGACATTGCCTGCCGATGGCGCCTTAACCGGGCCGGGATCGTCAACGTCTACCAGTACGGCAACGAGGTGCTGCACTTCAAGGGTGGCCGGCTGCTACTGCGCGGCGTCAACGGCTCGGGCAAGTCAACGGCGATGAACATGCTGCTGCCGTTCTTGCTGACCACCCGCGAGGGCCGCATCGACGCCGCGGGCGACCAGAGCGGGATCCTGAAGTCCTGGATGCTCAACGGACGGCACGATGCCCAGCCCGTCGGCTACCTGTGGATCGAGTTTCGGCGGGCAGACGAATTCCTGGTCTGCGGCTGCGGCATCAAGGCCAACCGGCAGGCCGACAACGTCAACACATGGTGGTTCATCACGACGAAGCGGCCCGGAATCGGCCTGGACCTAGTGGCGGGCGGCACAGCGCTCTCGTCGGAAGCGCTCAGGGCGGAACTCGACGGCGACGAGGTGTTCGGCCGAGCGCGGCGCCGCGACTACCGGCGGGTCTTGGAGCAGCGGCTCTTCGGCGGGGCGTCCATCGATCAGCACATCCGTCTGATCAACAAGGTGCGCAGCCCCCGGGTCGGCGACCGCGTCGACTTGGAACTCAGGGACTACCTGGTGGATGCGCTGCCGCAGGTGTCCGAGCAGGCTCTCGCCGAAGCGGCCCAGCCTCTCGACGACCTCGACGAGCACCGCCGAAGCGTCGCCGAGCTTGCCAGGACGCTCGACGCGGCACGCGGCCTGCTCGACGTCTACCGGTCCTACTGCCTGAGCGACCTGCGCCGGCGTGTGGCCGACGGCCGGCAGCGCCTCAGGGCGCGCCGCGACTGCGCCCGCGCCGAGCAGAGCAGAAAGCAAGCCGCCGCAGCCGCGTCCGACGAACTGGCCCGGCTCGACCGCGAGATCGAGGCCCTCGAGGCCGAACAGCGACGGCTGCGGCGAGAGATCGAGGCGCTTGAGAAGTCCCAGGCCTACCAGCGAGGCCAGCAGCTCGAAGGCCTCCGAGAACTCGTGCTCGACCTGGCCAAACAGTGCGAGACGGCGGCGACGCGGGTCGGCGACGCCGGGCAGCGTGCGGGCGAGGACGCCCGAGAGCTCGATCGGACCCGGCGCACGAGCCTCAACGACCGGGACACGCTCAACGCCGAATTGGCGGCGGCCGGTGAGCTGGGGAGCCGCTGTCGCCTGGATCGGCGACCACCGGGCCCAGTCACGGTGCCCGAGAGCGACATCGCGGGCGCGGAGACAGGAGCGGCCGGCCCGACCACGGCGACCGCGCCGTGGCCCGAAACGGACGAGCACCCGAATGAGGTTCCTGCTGGTCCGGCCCAGACCGGCCCGGGGGCCCCGAAGCCGTCGGAGCCCGCGGCCCTCGATCTGTCCGGTATCGACCGTGGGTTGGCGGCCGCGGTCTCCGCCGTCGGCCGGCGTCGCTCCGACGTTGAGCAGGTGCAGATGGCTCTGGAAGCCGAGCGGGCCGCAACACAAGGGCTCGACCACGCAGCGGCGGCGCACAAGCAGGCGGCCGGATCCGCCGAGCACGCTGCGAAGCGGCTGACCGAGCGCACTCAGCGGCTGGCGGCAGCGAGGAGCGAATGGCACCAACAGGTTCAAAGCTGGGCCGCAAGGACCGCTCAATTGCTGACATCGGCAGGCCTCGACGCTCCCGGTGCAGCCGCCCAGGTCACGTACAGGCCCCTTGCTGAGGGCGCGGCGCCCGCCGACCCGGACACGCTGCGGACCCGCCTTCACGCCGAGGCCGAGGTCCTCGTGGACCATTGGCGGAGCGCGGTGGTCGCAGTGGAGGCCAGGTTGACGGACGAGCAACAGGCCGAGCAGGAGGCGCAATCGCTCGTCGACGAGCTGGAACGCCGGGCTGAGCCCGAGCCTCCCCGTCTGTCCTGGCAGCGCGAGAGCGACTGGTGCCTCGCAGATCTGATCGACTTCGCTCCCGGCCTTCAGGAGTCGCAGCGAGCCGGGCTGGAGGCGGCCATGGAGTCGTCGGGGCTGCTGTCGGCCCGGCTGGCCGACGGAGCCTTCGAGCTGGAGAGCGGCGAACTGGTGGCGATCGCATCGCAGGGCGCTGCCAACCCGCTGAGCGACCTCGTCACCGTCACAGTGCCCCAGCGGCACGCGGGGCTAGTAGACGAGGGCTCGGTCCAGAAACTGCTGGAGTCGATCTCCTGCGATCCCGCTTCGGCCGCGGCCACGCTCGCCACCGTCGATGGCGAATTCCGGGTCGGATCATTGCGCGGACGCCATCACAAGGATCAACCAGAGCACATCGGAGCGGCGGCCCGGCGCGCCGCCCTCGACAAGGCTCAAGCCGAAGCACGGCATCGCCTGCACGAAACGTCGAGCGCAGTTCGGCGCAGTCGCGAGGAACTCGAACGCAGCCGAGAGGCCCACAACGAGGCGCACCTCCAGCGCGACAGCTTGCCCGCCACCGCGGCGATCCTCGGCGCGCAGGCCCGGGTGGAGACGGATGCAGCCGCCCTCGACGAGGCCACGGTCCGGCGTGACGAGGCCGCTGGGGCTGAGGCCGACGCGGAACGGATCCTCAGCAAGATGTCCGACGCCCTGCACCGCACCGCAACGAGTCTGACGCTACCCAGGGATCGCCCTGGGCTCGGCGTCTTCGCGCGCGACCTGGCGGAGGCCGACGCCGCGCTGCAGCGGTGCCGGTCCCGCGTCGAGACCCTCTCCCGGTCGGTCCAGGCGTGGAGGCGAGCATGCGACCGCTGGCGCACCGCGGCCGGGACACTCGTCAAGGAGCAAGCCGAACGTCGCCGCGTGGAATCGAAGCACGCTGACGAGCTTGCCAGCCTCGCCACCCTGGAGGACAGCATCGGGGCCGAGTACGCCGACGTGATCGCAGCCCGAGACCGGTGCCGCGCCGATCTGGCGGACCTGGAAGCCCGGGCGCCCGAAACACGCAAGGAGCTACGCCGGGCCTTGGAGCACAAGGCCGAGGCCGAGGCTGCGGCTAAGGCGACCGCTGAAAACGCGAGGCGGGCCGAGCAGGCGTGCGAGGCAACCCGAGTCGCGCTCGACGAGGCCTTGGCGACACCGGGCTACCTGGACGCCATCCGAGCTGGCTCCGCCCATGCCGGCGGCGCCAGCGGTGGCGACAACGCGGCCGCCAGCGGCACTGCCGACACTGGTCGCGCGGACCTCACTGACGCCGACACCAGTGCTACAGACCCGCCCTCCCCTGGCTCTGCCGATGTCGGCGACGGCCCCATAGTCGCACGGGCGGCAGGATCGGAGGGGCTGCGCGAGATGTTTGAAGCGCTCGAGCAGCTACTCGCGGTCTTCGACGACTACCGAGACTCGGGTCGACGCGCCGCCCGGGCCGAGACGCCCGACGTGGGGCCCGACAGCGTGCGCCAGTCGCTGCTGCAGAGGCGGGATGCGCTCGGGGCGGGGTGGGACGCCGAGGCCCTCCAGCCCGATCCCGCCCAGCCGCTGTTCGTCGAGGTGACCGGCCCATCGGGCCGGGCGACGCTGGCGGAATCGGTGCTGGCGGTGGCCCAGCAGCACCAGTGGGTGGCCGGTCTGCTCAACCGCAGGCAGGACGACGCCCTGCGCCAGCTGCTACAGGGCATGATCGCGAAGGAAATCGCCGAGAAGATCTTCGAAGCCGAGCGCCTCGTCAAACACATGAACGGGCGGCTCGGCGCGGTCGCCACCGCGCACCGGGTGGGTGTGCGCCTGAGGTGGCGACGCTCGCGCGAGCTCGACGAAGCGACAGAGCGCATGGTGGAACTGCTGGCCAAGAAGCCCGACGTCCGCTCCGGCGACGAAACCGGCGAACTGCGCCGGGCGCTGTCGAGCCGGCTCGATGACGCCAGGGCCGAGCAGCCCGAACTCTCCTACCGGCAGTTGATCGCCGAGACGCTCGACTACAGGCAGTGGCACGACATGGCGGTGATGGTGCGCCGGGGCAGCGACGAGTCCAGGCTGAGCCGGTCGACGCCGCTGTCGGAGGGCGAGAAAAAGCTGGTCTCCTACCTGCCGTTGTTCGCGGCTGTGGCCGCGTCCTACGATGCGCTCGCTGAGCGGCAGGCCGCCCCAGGCGACGAGCAGCCCGGCATTGCCCGCTTCGTGCTGCTGGACGACGCGTTCGCCAAGGTCTCCGAGGACAACCACGCCGCGCTGTTCGGCCTGCTGGTCGACCTCGACTTGGACTTCATCGCCACCAGCGAGCGGCTTTGGGGAACCCACGCCACCGTGCCCGAGATGGCCGTGACCGAGGTGATCCGCGACGCGACCCTCAGCACCATCCTGCTCGAGCACTACGAATGGGACGGCACCACGCTGAGCCACGAGGGCGGGACGTGACGGCAACGAACGGCACCGAGTCCGGGCGCTCGGCCCCCGCTGGCGCCAACAGCACAGACGAGGCGACGGCGAGCCGGACACACGCGGCCTCGACCGAACTTGATGGGGCGCGGCTGCTGTTCCGGTACCTCGGCGGCGACGAGTGGCAGGAGTACCGAGCGATCCTGCGGGTCTTCGCCGACACGTTCTTCGCCGAGTTCACTCCAGACGACGTGGCGGAACTCGCTCTCATCGAGGTGGACACCGTGAGGGATCGTTTGGAGAGCCTGCGCCGCTGGGGCAACCTCACAGTCTCGTCGTCGGTGGGCAACCCGACCAGCCTGGACGACTACTACCGGCGTCGACACCGCTACCTCATCACTCGCACCGGCCAGGAGGTATTCGACGTAGTCGAGCGGATACTGGCCGCGACCGATGAGATAGGCGACGTGCAGGCCGCCCGCCTCGGCGACCTGCAGCGGGCGCTGGGGGCCGTTTTCGCGCACACCGCCTCCGCGGCGGACCCAACACCGGATCAGTCCAGCAGCCTCGCCGACGCGGTGCGCACCGTCTTCGACATCCACGACCGCTTTACCACCGAACTGACGCAGTTCTTCGTCCAACTCAACGAATGGCAGAACCGCTACGACCTCACCCCCGACGAGGTCCATGTGTTCGCCAGCGTGCTCGTGGACTACGTGAGCGAGCAGCTGACCGAGATCGAGCGCATGGCCGGACCCATCGGACGCAGCCTCGAACGTGTGCTGGCCCGCATCGACGACCTGCTGCCGGCGCTGCAGTCCGGGCTGGCGGCACGGGTCGAGGAGGCTGGCCTGAGCGACACGGTGGCGGTCCGCCGGCCGAAGGGCACCGACGGGCAGGATTGGCAGCACCTCGCGGCCTGGTTCGTCCGAGCCCCGGGTCGGCCCTCACGCCTCGACCAGCACACGCGACAGGCGCTGGCCGCGGTGCGAACCCTCACCACCAACGTCAGCCGGCTGGCCCGCCTGGGCACGGGCATGTCGTCGAGGCGCTCAGACTTCGTACGGCTGGCCGGGTTCTTCGACCAGTCCCCCACAGTCGAGCAGGCCCACCTGATCGCGGCCGCCGCCTTCGGGCTCGGATCATGCCGCCGCCTCGGAACGTTGTCTTCGGACGCGGACGACCCCGAACCCACCGTGACCCCGTGGCGGGACGCGCCCCGTGCGACCGTGCCGGTATCGCTACGAATACGGGGCGACACCTCGACGCGGGGCTCCGCCTCGCCGATGCGTGATCGAGGCCCAGAGCTCGAGCTGCTGAAGCGCCGCCGGGAACTGGAGCGTGTGGCCAGGGAACGCACCGCCGCAGAGTTGCTGTCCTACGCCGACGAGGCGGGCAGGATCGACGGCGCGAGGCTGTCTCAGGAATGCTTTGTGATGCTGCGCGACCTCGTCGGCAGGTCGAGCTACAGCGCCCGCCCCGGCGCGCCGGAGCGCCGCGTGGCCGATGCCGGCGTCTGCTGCGAGGTGCGTCGCGTGCCCGGAGCCCGCACGGTGGTGGAATCTCCAGAGGGCCGGCTGGCGATGAACGGCCTGATGATCACGGTCGCGGCTGAACCGATCGAGCTGATGAGGTCCTGATGGCGGTAGACGAACCCCGTGGGCACACACGCGACTCAGACGAGCCCCGCCCCGAGATTGCGCTCGACCTGCGGGGTGCGGCCCGCCACCTCGTGGAGCATCCAATAGTCGCGGCCGAGCAGGACCCGGAGATGTTCCGTCTGATACGCAGACACGAGCCGCAGCTCGACCGGTGGTTCACCCAACGATTCGGCTACCGGCTCCAAGTCGGGGCCGACACCGCCCGGTTGTTCAAGTCGTCGATGGTCGCAACTAGACGCCCTCTGCGCACGGTGGGGGCCACCCGACGGCCCTTCTCCCAACGCGAGTACACGATGCTGGCGCTGGCGCTGGCCGCGGTGGCGGCGGGGCCCGACACAATCAGTCTGCGCGACCTGATCGAGGAGATCCGCTCCGCTGCGGCCGAGGCTGGAGTGGCGCTGAGCGAGGAACCGTCCGACCGGCGGGCCCTAGTGACCGCGCTGCGATGGATGATCGCCCGCGGGGCAGCCACCGAGATGCACGCCCACATCGACAGCTACGCCTCCGACGGTTCCGCCGACGCAGTGCTGAGGGTCCGGCCCGACCGGGTGGCGTTGCTGGCCCTGCCGGTGCTGGCACGCGCCGAGACGCCCGAGCAGTTGCTCGACCGCTCCGAGCAGAGGACAGCATCGAGACCCTGGATGCGCTCGCTGCTGCTAGAGGAGCCTGTGGTGTACCGCAGCGACCTCACCGACAGCGAGTGGGCCGAACTGCGGAGACGGCTCGGCGAGGAAACACGGATCTTCAACGAGATGTTCGGGCTGAGCATCGAGGCCCGAGCCGAGGGACTCGCGGCCATCGACCCCGAGAATGGCCTCACCGACAGCCGGTTCCCCGCGGGCGGCACCGTCGGCCAGGCCGCTCTGCTGCTGATCGACCGCCTCGTCGCCGCCGAACGAAACCCCGTGGAGCGCAGCGCCGCGGTGGCCGCCGTTGCCGAACTGGCCGAGGTCCACCGCGTTCAGAGCCGCCATTGGGCACAGGTCGCCGACGATCACGAGCGCCTCACCGACGACGTCTTCGAACTTCTTCAGGACCATCGCCTGGTCCATGTCTCCGGCGAGTCTGTCGAGCTCCTTCCGGCGGCCTGGCGCTACGCGGTGAAGGTGCGCATCGAGCAGGGATCGCTGCTGTGACCCATCACGTGCAGCCAGGCCTGCATGCCGCGGCGGCCGCAGGACCCGTCGAGCCGAGGTCGCTGCTATGACGCATCGCTCTACCAGTGCGGGACACGCCCCAAAGTCGCTGCTGGAGGCAGGCCTGCAACCGGTGTGGATCAAAGTACGCGCGCGCCTCGACAGGCACGGGTCGCAGCGCCGCGGCGCGATCGCTCTGCCCGACCTCGATCCGGCCAGCGAGTTGACGCTGCGCTCCCTGCTGGGCAAGGTCTCCAAGCGCCTCGACCTCGGCCATCTCGAGACGGCACTGGTCGAGCGTGGGATCGGCAACAACCTGAACGAGGCTCTCACCCGGCTGGGCCACCCGCCCTCCGCGGAAGCCGCACATCGACGAACCGTTCGGGCCCGCTCGGCTGCGGCCCGGGCGGCGCTGCGAGACACTGCAGAGTCGTGGCCGGAGCCGTGGGCTCGCGAGTGGGCCGAGGGCCTCATCGGCGCTGGACTGCACGGTGGCCTCGACGGCAACGAAGTCAAGACGCTCGTGCACGACGCGCGTCGCCTGCTCGACTACCTGGACCAACACGCGGCGCCGAAGTCCCGCCCAGATCCGCGTCCCGACGGCGACCCAGACCCCAGCGACTTCCTCGGCCCGTGGCCCGACGGTCGCCCCGACCGAAGCGAGCCCGCGAGCCTGGCCGCGTCGCCGTTCGTGAGCCGCACCGAGTTGGCGGCCATGCTGTTCGGTTCGGCCCACGCCCTGGATCCGGGCACCAGGCTGGCCGCCTTCATTTCTCGCGCCCTGCGCTACAGCCTCGGCGCAGACCTGGCGGGACGCGAGCTGTGGGAGGCGGCCGGTATCCAAGCGGACCGAGTGTCCGCGCCGGTGCTGGTGTGGGCTGTCCCTGCAACGGGCCGATCGGTGCTCGCCGAGCTGTTGCGCGCTGCGGCGGAGGGTGGCTTGCCTCTCCACGTAAGCCTGCTGGCTTTGCGACGCGATCCGGTGATCGTGCCGCAAGGTACGCAGGTGCTCGTAGTCGAGAATCCACGGCTCGTTGAAGCGGCCTCCGAGCGAAACCTGGAGTGCTGCGTGGTTGCCACCAACGGCAATCCCGCCACCGCAGTCACCACCCTGCTGGGCCAGATGCGCACCTGCGGAGCGTCTCTCTGGTACCACGGCGACTTCGACGCCGCCGGCATCGCCATCTGCCGCCGCATGCATGACTCGGGCTGCCAGCCGTGGATGATGACCGCTGGCGACTACGAGGACGCGGTCCGCAGGGCCGAACACAACGCAGTAAGGCTCGACGGAGACGCCGGCGACTGCGGCCCGACCTCGTGGGACCCGCAGCTTGAGACGGCCTTCGACGACCGGAGATTGATCATCCACGAGGAGTTCGTGCTCGACGGGGTCCTGAACGAGTTCTCGCTCATGGCATCGTCCGCCTAGAACGGGCCTTAACCCGGTGCGCGTCAGCGCCCGGAGTACTCTGCTTGCGTGCTGCCCAACCGTTACAGCGACGCCGAACTCGCCAAGATGATGAGGGATCCCGAGTCCGATCTCGTGGAGCGCAAGCGGTCGTTGTCCGACTCCACGGCCGAGAAGGCCCGAAGGAGCGTCTGCGCCTTCGCCAACGATCTTCCAGGCTACGGGAGGCCAGGAGTGATAATCATCGGCGCCGAGGACAACGGTCGCTGCTCCGGGCTCACGGTCGACGACAAACTCCTGAAGCGTCTCGCCGACATGCGTGACGACGCACGCATGTTGCCACGGCCGTCGATGGATGTGTCTCGCCGCACCCTCGACGGCTGCACAGTGGCCGTGGTGATTGTTCAGCCCGCTCGACATCCACCCGTGCGCTACGGCGGTCGGGTGTGGGTACGAGTCGGCCCGACGGTCCGCCAGGCCACCGCGAGTGACGAACAGCGCCTGGCGGAACGCCGTCGAGCGACGGACTTGCCGTTCGATCTGAGGCCCGCGTACGGTGCCGCTGTCACCGACCTCGACTTGGGCTACATTGAGCGGCAGTACCTGCCGAGGGCCGTCGCGGCCGATGTGCTCGCTGAGAACGACCGGCCCCTAGTGGAACAGATGCGCTCGCTGCGACTCGTCGTCGGCGACGTTCCCACGAACGGCGCGATGCTCGCCTTCGGCCGCGACCCGCGGCGCTGGGTGCCAGAGTCGTGGGTCCAATTCGTACGCTTCGACGGCGACGAAGCGACCGATCCGATTAAGAATTCGCAAGTGCTAGCGGGTCGGCTCGACGACATTCTCGACAGCCTCAGCCAGCTCGTGAAGCTCAACGTAGGGACGCGCCTCGAGATCGACTCTTCCCCGCGCGAGCGGAGGTTCCCGGACTACCCGGTGGAGGCACTGCGCCAACTCGCCTACAACGCCATAATGCACCGCAGCTACGAGGGGACGCACGCCCCGTCGCGTCTGTACTGGTACTCGGGGCGCGTCGAGATTGAGAGTCCGGGCGACCTCTTCGGCGCGGTGACACCCGAGTCTCTCCTCAACGGCGTCACTGCTTACCGCAATCAATTGGTCGCCGAGATAATGGCCAATCTCGGGTTCGCCCAGCGGTTCGGCTATGGCATCCCTTTGGCACTGAGGACGTTACGAAACAACGGAAACCCTAAGCCCGAGTTTCAGACTGAGCACTCCCGATTCCGGGTCGTAGTCAAGGCAGCGCGATGACGACGGTCGCGTTCTTCAACAACAAGGGGGGCGTCGGCAAGACGTCCGTCGTCTACCACTTGGCCTGGATGTACGCCGACCTCGGAGTGACCGTCGTGGCCGCGGACCTGGACCCGCAGGCGAACCTCACCAGCATGTTCCTCGATGAGTACGAGATGGAGGATCTGCTGACCCCTGATCCTCCCCGAGACACGATCCACGGGGCGCTCGTGCCGCTGCTGCGAGGCACGGGTGACATTGGACCGCCTGCGGTGCAGGCGCCCGCTCCGGCGTTGGCCCTCGTGCCCGGCGATCTGGCCCTGTCGCAAGCCGAGGACCAGTTCTCCAGCCAGTGGCCCCTGTGCCTGGACAAGGACGAGCGCGCCTTCCGCGTGATCACCGCGCTGGGCCGGGCGTTGAAACGAGCCGAGGCCGAGGCCGAGGCCGATCTTGTGCTGGTCGACGTCGGCCCCAACCTCGGCGCGATCAACAGGGCGGCACTCATCGCCGCCGACTTCGTGGCGGTGCCGCTCGCGCCCGATCTGTTCTCGCTGCAGGGTCTGCGCAACCTCGGGCCGACCCTCCGCGAGTGGCGCAGAGCGTGGGAGCAACGGCGAGGATATGCGTCCGAGATCCCCGGACTGGATGGCCTGGACATGCCCGGCGGCCGTATGAAGCCCATCGGGTATGTCGTGCTTCAGCACGCCGTCCGCCTCGACCGGCCAGTGAAGGCCTACGCCCGGTGGATGGATGAGATTCCGGGCGAGTACCGGCAGTCGGTGCTTGGCAAGGCCTCGCCCGGGAATCGGTCGACCCACGACGACAAGCACTGCCTGGGCATGCTCAAGCACTACAGGAGCCTGATGCCGTACGCGCAGGAGGCCCGCAAGCCCATGTTCAAGCTCGCCCCCGCCGACGGCGCCATCGGCGGGCACATGAACGCGGTGCGAGACTGCTATGACGACTTCCGCGATCTGGCCTGCGCGGTGGCGGAGCGCTGCGGCGTGGCTTGCCCGCAACTGGGGCCATCCGCGTGAGAAGGTCGTCGGATCGTCCGTAGGGACCGCGGGTCACACGGTCTTCTCGACAGGTTCCGCGCTCCGATGCCAACCGGAGAGTGCTCACATAGCCTGCGCTGGTGGAATCTGCTCAGGACTTCGGGGGGGCGCCTTCGGCCCGTACCAGGGTGCGGCGGGGGGCGCCGAGGGCCCGCTATGGCCGTGACGACGTGCTCGAAGTCCTCGATGCCGGGCTGATCGCGCATGTGGGGGTGACCACAGCCGACGGCCCGCTGGTGCTGCCCATGGCCTACGGGCGCGACCGCGACTGGATCTACCTGCACGGCGCGGCCGCCAACCATCTGCTCAACACCGGCGACGGGCACGAAGTTTGCGTGACCGTCACCCATCTCGACGGGCTGGTGATGGCCCGCACGCCGTTCCACAACTCGATGAACTACCGGTCGGTGGTGGTGCGGGGCCGGGTCCGGAGGATCCTCGACGACCAGCGCAGGCTCTACGCCCTCGAGCTGATCACCGACCATGTGGTGGCCCACTGGGACTTGGTCCGGCCGCCGTCGCAGTCAGATTTGCGCAAGACGGTGGTGCTGGAGCTTCCCCTGGCCGAGGCGTCGGCCAAGGTCCGCACGGGCGACCCCGTCGACGAGTCCGACGACATCGCCGGGCCGTGGTGGGCCGGCGTGGTGCCCATCACCACCCGCTTCGAAGCGCCGGTGGCCTCCGCCGACCTAGCCGGGGGCCGGAAGCCGCCCGCGCCGATTGCAGCCCTGGCCGGCCTCACCCCCGACGAGCGCCCCCAGCCGAACCGAGGCTGAGCGGGCCCAGCGGGCCGTCCCCGACTGCGTTCGAGACAGGCCGCGCCCGTCTAGCTGTAATCGCCGTCGCCGTCGCCGTCGCCGTCGTCGCCGTCATCGTCATCGTCGTGGTCGTTGTCGTCATCGTCGTACGCGTCGTCGTCGTACTCGGGCTCGTACTCCTCGGAGGAGGCGAAGTCATCGCCCCCCACGAGCAGGTCGGGGTCGTCGATGATCACCTCGGGCGGCGGGGCCTTCACGCTGATGTCTGCGTCGAAGTCGTAGAACTCGAGGGTGATCAGGCTTGACGGCACCTCAACGTCGGCGTCGGCGCCGGTGAGGCCGGCAAACAGTGATGCCAGGTCGAACTCCAGGCGCCGGATCAGGTTCTCGTCGTCGATCCATACCTCGACCTCGAATTCCGCGTCCAGGAATCCGAAGAACTGCTCCAAACCCTCTGCGAACGGGTCTGAGGCGTTGTCGTCGAAGACACCGCCCTCGGACTCCTCGCCGGCGTCCTCGTCGGGTTCCATGCCCAAGGCCTCCCCGACCAGGTCGAGCAGAGACACCAGGAAGCGAACTCTGGTGGCCTCCACACCCCGCACATCCTCGCGGCCGACGATTTCCGCTTCGCTGGCGGCTTCCAGGAGGGTGCCGGTCTCGCCCAGCAGATCGCAATCGCCGGAGGGAGCGTCGCTCATCTGGGGGAAGACGCACATCACCCCTCCCGCCGATCCCATGGCGTCGTTCATCGGATCACCGCCCGCGGCTGGTTCGGCCGCGTACCAGGCCTCGTCGACGCCCAGTTCCGCCAGAGTCTCCGGAGGCAGCGCCGGCCGCACGTAGGCCACGCCGCCCACGTATCGAACCTCGGTGTCGGCGCCGCCGGGGAACTCCGGGTCTAGCCCAGGCGGGATCTCGACGATCGCCGCGACGTTGCCGTCGGCATCGGATTCGAAGTTAGTCGACAGCTTGAACCCGGGCGCGAGCTCGAAGGTCGCCTCACCGCGCACGGAGCGGCCGGCGAGCTGCGTCGTGGCCGCCGCCAGGAGAGCCTGGGCGTCTACGGACGCGGCGTCCTCGCTCGATGCGGCGTCATCCGGGCCGTCCGATCCCGCCGCAGCCGAGTCTTCGTCACCCGAACTGGGATCCTCCGAAGCGTCTTCCTCGCCGGGCGCGACGGATTCACCGCTTGACGGTTCTGTTTCGGCGCTGGAGGCGTCCGGGGCAGATCCCTCCTCCTGGACATCTGGTTGGCCGTCGGTGGGGGCCTCTGGGGCCTCCTCTCCGCAGGCTGCGGACAGCAGCGCCACCGCAACCACCAGCGTCCCGACCATTCGAAATCGCAACATTGTCGCCTCCCAGAGCGAGGCGCCAAGGCAGGAATGTCTGCGCCCGCGCGCCGCGCTCGTTGCCTTTAACACTACAGACGCACAATTGCCACGAGTGGTTCCTAGATTTCGCCCAGTGTTAACCGAATCTCCGCCTCCAGGGACAATCGGCCCCGGTCTGAGAACCGGCCTGCGCCCCGATACCACCCGCCAAACACGGTTCGGTGCCTCGGGGCCCATCGGCCTGCGCTGGAACCAGGCTGTGGAGGACGTGGAGTCCGACGTGCAGGTGATCACGATCCAGCCTTGACCACTAGTTTTGCTTTTACCATAGTTAATCATATGGTGCTCTTTTGAATTACCATAGTTAATCAACCGCTAGACGTTCGGTTCGTGATAGTCTTCGCCTTGAGGGCTGGCGGGAGAAAGCGGCTTCCACCCCGCCCGGGAGGCAACCGTGCGAGCAGGGGAGATCCAAGCGAAGCTGACCTCAACCAACCTCTGGTGGACCCGGCCCGAGGACTGGGCCAGCCGCGACCCGGACCTGCGAGAGGCCTCCGAGGCCCCGTTCCAGCACTCCGCGGGCGTGCTGGACGACTTGACCCCCGGTGGCCTCTATGTGCTGCGCGGTCCTCGCCGGGTGGGCAAGTCCGTGGAACTCAAGCGCACCGTCGAGCGCCTGATGGGCAGCGGTGCCGATCCCCGAGCCATCGCGCACATGTCGGTGGACGGCTGGTCTGCCGACGACCTCGGGGCACTGGTCAGGGCGGCCGCCAGGCTGATGCCGCGGGAGGGACCCCGCTGGTGGCTCATCGACGAGATAACTGCCGTGACCGACGGCTGGACGGCGCAGATCAAGTGGCTGCGCGACCACGACCCCAGGTTCCGCCGCGACACAGTGGTGCTCACGGGCTCGTCGTCGTCGAACCTGCGGGATTCCGTCGGCGACCTGGCCGGACGGCGCGGACCGGCCACTCGCCCGGACCGAGTGATGCTCCCCGTCGGCTTCCGCACGTTCGTGGCGCTCGTGTCCCGCGATCCAGCCCCGGAGGACGTCGCCTCGCTGCCGCCTCTCGCGGTGGCCGACCTCACGCCGAGCCGCCTCCGGGAGGCGACCTACCGCCTCGTGCCCTGGCTGCACGTGCTGGTGGAAGCCTGGGAGGACTACCTGCGCGTGGGCGGCTTCCCCCTGGCCGTCGCCAGTCACGTCCGCTCCCGCCTGCCCGACGAGAGCCTCCGGCTGGCGCTGGTCGACGTGATCAGCGGCGACGCTTTCCAGCGGGCCCGGCTCTCCGACCCGCAGACCGCGGCGATGCTGCGCCGGCTCACCAAGGGGCTCGGGTCGCGGTTCAGCGCCGCCGGCCTCGCCCGCGAGATCGACGTGTCGCCTCCCACCGCCCAGCGTCGCATAGACGACCTGCGCGAGTCCTTCATCGTGTGGCCCGCCCACCGCGAGAGCGGCCTGCAACCGAAGCTGCGCGCCCAAGAGAAGATCTACTTCACCGACCCGATCTATGCGCAGCTCGCAACGGACGGCGATGCCGGGCGGGCCTGGGCGGCCGACGAGACCGCTCTGTCGGAGCAGCAACTGGGCATGGCGCTGCTCCGCAGCAGCGCCCGGGACGGCGACAACAGCTACGCGTCCTTCGACCGTGTGCTGCACCACCGGTCCGCGACGGGCGCCGAGATCGACTTCGTCGGTCCCGGTTTCGGAGGGCTGGCCATCGAGTCCAAGTACGTCGACGGTCGCTGGCGCCGGACGGCGGGGCGGACCCTGGCAGCCTCGCCGTGGCGGGGCCTGGTGGCCACCCGCACCGAGCTGGATCTCGACGACCCGGAAACAGCCGCGGTGCCCACCGCCATGCTCGCCTGGCTCATCGACACCTGACCCCGTCGCGCGACCAGAATCCCAGCGACCGGCAAGTCGACTCAGCGCAAGAACTTGAAGGCGGCCCGCATCTCGGCCACGAAGCTCTCGGGCTGCTCGAAGGCGGCGAAGTGGCCGCCCGCCTCGGGCTCGTTCCAGTACCTGATGTCGGTGTAGCGCTTCTCAGCCCAGCGCCGGCTGGCCCGGAAGACCTCGTTGGGGAAGATGCTGCACGCTGAGGGGATCTCCACCTCGCCGCCGGCGAAGTTGGCGAAGCTCTCCCAGTACAGCCGGGCCGACGACGCGCCCGTCGCGGTGAACCAGTACAGCGACACGTTGTCGAGCAGCTGGTCGCGGCTGTAGCAGTCCTCGGGATGGGCGCTGCGGTCGGTCCACGACCAGAACTTCTCGAGGATCCAGCCGGCGAGGCCCACCGGCGAGTCCACCAGGCTGTAGCCGATGGTCTGGGGCCGGCTCGACTGCTGCTTCGAGTAGCCCGAGTCCCACTTGTCGTAGTAGCCCATCGACTCCAGCGCGGCCTGCTCGGTGGGCGTCAGGTCGCCCATCGACTCCTTGGACGGCCCGGCCACCGGCATGTTGGTGTGTATGGCCCGGCACCGCCCGAGGTTCTGCATGCCGATGTGGGTGGTCACCGCCGAGCCCCAGTCGCCGCCCTGAGCGACGTAGCTGTCATAGCCCAGGCGGCCCATCAGCTCATCCCACATGGCGGCGATGCGCTCCACGCCGGTGCCCGGAGCCGACGGCTTGGCGCTGAACCCGTATCCGGGCAGCGACGGCGTCACCAGATGGAAGGCGTCGCCCCCGCCCCCGCCGTGCGCCACCGGATCGACAAGCGGATCGATGATCTTGGTGAACTCCAGCACCGAGCCGGGCCAGCCGTGGGTGACGATCATCGGCAGGGCGTCGTCATGGGCCGAGCGGATGTGCTGGAAGTGGATGTCGAGGCCGTCGATGTCGGTGATGAAGTTGGGCCGGGCGTTGATGGCGGCCTCGCAGCGACGCCAGTCGTAGTCGCCGGCCCAGTACTCGCACACCTCCCGCAGGTACGCCAGGGGGATGCCCTGGGACCAGTCGTCGACGACCTCGGCCTCGGGCCAGCGGGTGAGGGCCAGCCGGTTGCGCAGGTCGTCGATCTCAGAATCGCTGACCGCGACGGTGAAGGGACGGATGTCGGCGTTCATGGGTGCATCGTAGACAGCGCCCTCTGGAACGTAGGCTCACCGCGGTGGATCTGCCCGTGATGCCGCCGGTGAAGCCGATGCTGGCCCGGGCTGTTGACTCCACGACGACGCCGGCGGGCTGCACCACTGCGGAGTGGCGGCCGGCTTCACGGCCCAGCGCCGGCGCGAGCTGCTCGACGAACTGGCTCCCCATGTCCTGGACGACCCCTCCAAGCATCCGTGGGCGGACTGGATGGACCCAGCAGCCCACCATCAGGGCGCGGTGACGCCCGGCACCCCCAACCGCTGGTCGGGGCAGCGTCAGCAGCAGCCGTGGGTGCCGCTGCGGATAGAGCTGGTCGCGGAGGTCAAGTACGAGGCCATGCTCAACGGCCGCTTCCGGGGCACCACCCGATTCGTGCGCCGGCGCCCCGACCGCACCCCCGACTCCTGCCGCTTCGACCAGGTAGAGGTGGCCGCGGCCATGGGCATGAGCGAAGTCCTCTCGGCCTGAGGCAGGAGCCGCGAGGTCTCACGGATTACCGCGGCGCAAGCCCGCGGGCCCGGGCGGCGACACGCTCGGCGCCGATAGCGGCGCAGCGCTCGTCGAAACCGGCGACGGGGCCGCGCCACTCCATCTCATCGACGGTGGCCGACACCGGGGCGCCCAGCTCGACGGTGGCGATGCGGCGATACAGCAGCGCGTCCTCGAAGCCGTCCCGCAGGGCCGCGGCCAGCTTGGCTGCGCTGCGCACCTCGACGTCCCACTCCGACGGGTCGAACGGGATGGCGCTGATGTGGCCGTACCGGGCCAGGAGCGCGGCCGCCGATTTGGCACCCCAGCCCGGCAGTCCGGGGAATCCGTCGGCGGAATCGCCCACCAGGCCCAGATAGTCGGGGATCGACGCCGGAGGAACGCCGAACTTGTCCACCACTCCCGCGTGGTCGTACAGCAGGCCGCGGCGGCGGTCGTACTGCACCACCCGGCCGTCGGCGGTCACACACTGGGCCAGGTCCTTGTCGGGCGTGCAGATCACGACCTGCTCCACCCGCGGGTCGTCGGCCGCCACCGCGGCGGCCGACGCCAGCCCGTCGTCGGCCTCGTGCTCGATCTGGGGCCACACCGCGAAGCCGGCCAGCTCCAGCAGTTCCTCGAGCTCGACGAACTGTGCCTTCAGATCGGGTTCCACGCCGCTGCCGTCCTTGTAGACGGACAGCATCTCGTTGCGGAACGACTCGATCACATGGTCGGTGGCTATGCCGATGTGGGTGGCGCCGCCGGCGACCAGGTCGAGCATCGAGTTGAGCACGCCCCGCTGCGCGCCCCGGCGGGGGTCGCGGTTCGACTTGGCGTAGTGGAAGCGGAACAGCTCGTAGGTGCCGTCGATCAGGTGAACACGCACCGGGCTCGCCCCGCTACTCCTCGACCAGCTCGATCAGGGTGCCGAAGGACCCTTTGGGGTGGATGAACGCGACGGTGGTGTTGCGGCTGCCCGGCCTCGGCGCCGCATCTATGGGCGTAGCCCCGGCCTGAACCATCGTTGCCAACGCGGCCGCGCAGTCCTCCACCCGGTAGCCCACGTGGTGGAGGCCCTCGCCTCGCTTGTCGAGGAACTTGGCCACCGGCGAGTCGTCCCGGGTGGCCGATATCAGCTGCACATAGCTCTCAGCCACCGCCAGCAGGGCCTCCTCCACCCCGTCATGCTCCACAACCTCGCGGTGCTCGACCTCCGCGCCGAGAGCATCCCGGTACCAGGCGATTGCGGCGTCCAGGTCTCGGACGGCGATGGCCACATGGTCAATCTCGGTGAGCATCACCGCGAATCTACCGGACGGCCTCGGATGGGTCTCGGCGATTGGGGCGTCAGGCTCCGGACGTGGCGCGGCAAACGGCGCTTCAGACTCCGTCGAGTGGTCGGCGGCCCTCGAAGGCCCGACCCAGGGTGAGCTCGTCGGCGTACTCGAGGTCGCCCCCCACGGGGAGCCCGCTAGCGATGCGGGTCACCCGCACGCCGGCGGGCTTGAGATACCGGTGGACCAGCATCGCGGTCGCCTCGCCCTCCAGGTTGGGGTTGGTGGCCACGATCACCTCCTCGATGTCCTCGTCGGCCACCCGGGCCAGCAGTTCCTTGATACGGAGCTGGTCGACCCCCACGCCGTCGATCGGACTGAACGCCCCCTGCAGCACGTGATAGCGGCCGTGGAACTCTCCGGTGCGCTCCACCGCCACCACATCCTGGGCGTCCTCCACCACACAGACGAATCGGGACTCCCGCCTGGGGTCCCGGCAGACCGCGCACTCCCCTCCCTGCTCGGCCAGGTTGAAGCAGCGGGGGCAGTACGACACCTTCTCCTTGGCGTCGGCGATGGCGCGGGCCAGGCGATTGGCGTCCTCGGCGGGCGACTTCAACAGGTGGAACGCCACTCGCTGGGCCGACTTGGGGCCGATGCCGGGCAGCCGCCCCAGCTGATCTATCAGCTCCTGAACCGCTCTGGAGTAGCTCATGTTGCCACTCGCACTACGCCCCGGCTCCGCTCTGGTCGCCGTCGGCGTCGCCGTCGGCGAGGACCGCTAACTTGGTGCCGGGGAACGCGGCCTTGATCTTCTGCTCGATGTCATCGGCGTGGCTCGGTGCCTCGTCGAGAGCCTCCAGGTCGGAGAGATCGAGGCTGTCTACTTCTGCGTCGAAGTCACGCGGCCCGAACCGGGCATCTGAGTCAGCCGGCGGTAAAGGCTCAGATGCCGATGCAGGCTCGGCCACCAATGCAGGCTCGGCCGCCGATGCAGGCTCGGCCACCAATGCAAGGTCGGATACCGATGCGGGCTCGGCCGCCAATGCAGGCTCGGCCGCCGATGCGGGGTCGAATGCCAATGCAGGCTCGGCCGCATCGGTCGGAGGCTCCGGCACGTGCGAATCCGGCTGCGACACATCGGCCGGAGGCTCTAGCACGGGCGGATCCGGCTCCGGGCTCGCCTTCGCCGCACGCTCCAGGAGGTCCCTCCACAGGGCGTGCAGCTGCGCGGGCTCGCGCCGACGCTCCCGGCTCGGCTCCAGCTCAACCGCTCTGGCCACCACGAAGGTCCGCTCCAGACCCAGATGCCTGCGGGCCAGATCCACCACCTCGGTCGGGCTCCGGGGGCGCATCGACGCCAGATCGGGCACCGGAACCGGCGGTGGCGGTGCAATCGGGCCACCCGCGGGAACCGGCTTGGCCGCGGGCGCAGCCGACGCCGCAGGAGTCGAGGCCCGATGCTCCAACAAGGCCCGCCGCGCCGCCGCGGCCGGACCGGCAGCAGGCACCGGCGCGGCCGCGGGCGCAGCCGGCGCCGCAGGAGTCGAGGCCCGATGCTCCGACAAGGCCCGCCGCGCCGCCGCGGCCGCCGGCGGGTCCGGGGCCTCATCTGGATGTGCGGGCGCGGCTGGCACCGCCGGGCGGCCCGGTGTTGGAAGCGCAGCCGCCGGCGCGGAGGCAGACAGGCCGTCGAGGCGAGTCTCGAGCCGCTGTATTCGCTGGGCCAGCGCTTCAAGGGACCGATCCTCGTCCGGGTGGCAGAGCCGCACGAGCGCCACCTCAATGTCGACCCGCGGATCAGGCGCCTGCCGCATGTCGATCAGAGCCCGGCCGAGCGTCTCGAGCGCCCGCGTCATCGCCGCGGGCGCCATGCGACTGGCGAGGTCGGCGGCTCTGGCCCGCTCATGCTCGGACAGGCGCGGCGGTGGATCGCCCATCGCGGTCAGGAAGGCGTCCCGCAGCCCGGCCAGCACCATCTCGCCGATGGTTCGCGGATCCCGTCCCCGCCCTACGGCGTCGCCCACGGCAGACAGCGCGGCGGCCCGGTCACCTTCGGCCAGGGCCCCGAGTATGGCGGCGGTCGAGGAGTCGAGGTCGGTTGTCCCGCCGCCGGCAACCACCCGCTCGAGGGCGGTGAGCGTGTCGCGCGCCGAGCCGCCGCCCGCGGCCACGGCATGGTCGATGGCTGCGTCGTCCACGTCCAGCTCGGCGTCGGTGACGACGTACCGGATGAGGTCGGACATGATGTCGGAGGGGATCAGCCCGAGCTCGAACACCTGGCAGCGACTCCGGATGGTCTGCACCACCTTGTGGGGCTCGGTGGTGGCCAGCACCCACGTGACATGGGAGGGAGGCTCCTCCAAGGTCTTGAGCAGCGCGTTCTCTGCGCCGGGGGTGAGCATGTGAACCTCGTCCAGCAGGTACACCTTGGCCCGGCCCGGCGAGGTCAGATTGACCCGCTCGAGCAGGGACCGCATGTCGTCGACCTTGTTGTTGGAGGCGGCATCGAGCTCTTGGAGGTCGAACGACCGGCCCTGCTGTATCGACACGCAGGACTCGCAGACGCAGCAGGGCTCGCCGTCGGAGCCGAGATCGGTGCAGTTCAGCGCCTTGGCCAAGACCCGCGCGGTAGAGGTCTTGCCGCTGCCCCGGGGGCCGTGCAGCAGGTAGGCGTGACCGACCTTGTCCTCGCGCACCGCGCTCTGCAGTGCCCGCACAACGTGGTCCTGGCCCTTGATCTCGGAGAACTTCTGGGGCCGGTAGCGACGGTAGAGAGACTGGTAGGCCACCAACGTGGACTCTAGACGTGGACTCTGACAGCCCGCGGTTCATTCTCAGCTTGTGGGGCGACCGCCGGCCGGCGCGCCGGCGCCCGTTCCCGGGAGTGACGGCCAGGCGATCTGCGGCACCCGGACGGATCTGCTGAGAGCTGCTGCCTTCCGGCCCTGACCCGGTTCGCAGGCGCCCGTTGCACAGGACCCGGCCGTCACACCCCGAAACGGGCGCTGGTGCGCACACGATACCCTCGCGTGTCCGGACCCGCGGCTCGGGACCGGTGGAGGGTTGCCAGAGCGGCCGAATGGGCACGCTTGGAAAGCGTGTGAGGCGAGAGTCTCCGTGGGTTCAAATCCCACACCCTCCGCGCTTGTCACCGAAATAAAAGGCATTCAAACTGGTATTTTATTGTCAAATGCTTGGTTTGTTATTACTTATCCTATCGTACAGCTCCACAATCAAGAAACTGAGTGTCGGGCCAAGGTGTGGGCTACCGCAACAATTGTCACCGTGCGGGACAGGCCTCTCCAGCCTTCCCATAGAGCCAGGGCACAGGGATCAACCAGATTCTTGGAACTGGTGATAGCGTAGTGGAAAACGAGTGGAAAACTCTGGGAGAGCGCCGCCCCTTGCCCTTGTTCCAAATCCCTGAGGCACCACCGTACCGCCTGGAACGGGCGCCCTTGGTGCAGGCGCTCGCGCAGGTGCGATACCCGATCATCGCCGCGCTCGAGACGATGCCGGGCGTCGCACCGCTGCAGGAGGCGCTGCGGGAGGCTTTCCCCTACATGGCGCAGGAGCGGGTACAAGAGGTCTCGCTCGTGATCGGGCCTGCCGGACCCGCTGGCGGTGCCAGCGCTGCCTCGGTCACCTGGAACCTGACAAACGACGCCGGAACCCTGGTTGTGATCGGCGCCGGTAGCGCCACGCTCTCGGCGGGTCCCTCGTATGAGACCGTCGAGCCGTTCTCGGACGACTTCGAGCGCATGTTGCGCGCTCTAGAGTCGGTGGGTGTGCCCCGCTGCGAACGTCTCGGGGTCCGGTACCTCTCGTTGTCCCCTGGTCTTCCTGGCGAAGACCGCTCGTGGCGGCGCTGGTTCAAGCCTGAGCTGCTTGGTTGGGCGGGTTCCGAGACTGTTGCTGAGGCAGCGCTTGAAACATCGATCAACCAAGTGATGTTGAGGCAGCCGCCCACCGGTGATTTAGCTGGACCTCCGGCCGACATCCAGGCCACCGTGCGTCACGGCGCGGTGCCAGCTGGGACCGATGTCCCAGGCATTCCGCCCCTTCAAGTGCCGGACCCGTCGTACCTTCTCGACCTAGACGTCTATGTGACGGGGCATCAGCCTTTCGATCCTGCGGAGATCCTCAAGCAGTTCGAGATGTTCCGCGCGCAGATAGACCGCTTTTTCTATTGGGCCCTAACACCGGAGGGAGCAGAGCACTTTGGAATTGTTGACTAGTACCAGGCCGACCAGATCTGGCGTTCTTGATCCGGCGTCGACCGAAGCTCGTCCTTGGCGATTCGCTTCGAGCGACGCCACAGTTCTTTTGATGCCGCTAGAAGAACGAGACGATCTATTCGACTGGTGGGTCGCGACACCCGAGATTGTGAGTCGGCCGGCGCCCCAAGCGCAGCGCCTCACTCAGGAGCTTCTCGTGTGGACGGGTTGGTCTCACCGCGGTCTGGCCAACGTGCTAGCGATCTCGCATCCGACAGTGTCGGCTCTGGAGCAGGGCACATCGCCAGCGCGTGTCGGCGATCTATTCGACCGGCTTGTCGAAGCACATGAGGTCGTTAGGCGGGTCCACTTGATCGCGGATCGCGACCCTTCAAGGACCAGTTACCTGTTGAGCGCACCGTCGGCATCCGGCGCCAGCGCGGAGACCTTGCTCGAGAGACGGCAGCCAGCCGACGCATATCTGGCCGCCCTGGATGCTGAGCGCCCGCGTCGTGTTGGCCTCATGATGCAAAGCATCTGGCCAGCAAGGGCGGGTGATGCCACGATCGATCTGGCTGAAGATCCAGTGTGAGGCTTCGACGCTATGTCCGACCTTCACGCGGAAGGGTGGAGACAGGGGAGCATTGCCTCCTGTGATCTGGCGGCAACTCACCTGACGTCCGTCGAAGGTCGGATACAACAAGTTTCACAGTCGTACGGCCGGTGGGTCGTCTGCACACAGGACTGCGACCTCCGTTCATCGAAGACCGACTCACATCAGCCGATGATCGAACTCAGGCCAGTGTTGGACGAGAATCCCCCGCGGGACTGGGGCATCCGCAGTCGGTGCTTCCTCCATGGCTCGGCAGCCTTGACAGCGCCGATTCTGGGGGATCCCCCGCGTTCAGACGCGGACCCCCACGCCCCTCACTCCGACCTCATTCGCGCAGAGCCACATTAGTGGCTCTGCGCCAGCATCGCCAGTGCGCCCCGAGTCTGCTGAAACTGCGCGAGCGCCCGCCATTCGCGCTGGAACACCCACAGCGTCGCCGGGTGGAACGGGTAGCACGCCTCGAAGCGCCTGCGGAGGTGTTGGCGCCCTCTGCTCCTGGTGCTGGTCGAGTCGCCAGCGGTCCATTCGGCCGGCAGCCGGGCGGAGCGCTCGAAGCACCAGTCGGCGTAGGCCCTTGTGACCTGCTGGCGGGATCCGTCGGGGCCGAGGTGCTCGAAGAGCCGACGGCGAACCACCTCGCTGATCTCGGACTCGTCGTTGGCGATTAGGTCCTGGGCGACTCGCCGCACGACCTTGGTGATGCGGTCCTGCCACTGCTGATCTTGTACCAGGGCCTCATGCTCATAGCTCCCACCAGGGCCTCGACGCTCTAGTCGCCGGTACTGCCTTCGGGCTCTGCGCGGCTCACGCGTACTCGCTTGGGCGACACCACCAGGATCCTGTTCTGGCCGAGCGCGACCGAGTAGTAGTCGAGCACCTCGCGCATCGCCACGACCCTCTGCCCTTCCGACATGGCGGTGAGGCGTACGATGCCTGCGTGCGGCCTCCGGTGGACGAACACCAGCGCACCGAAGTCCTTGTCCGCGGTGATCAGGATCCGCTGCTCCTGGGCGGCCCGCGCGAGCAGTAGGTCGTCTGGCGTGCTAGGCCCGATTTCCGCTGCGAAGGCCACGTCGTGACCCCTGCCGATCAGCAGCGCGCGGAGGCCGCGTGAATCCACACACGCGTCGATGAGGAACTTCACACTCGCTCAGTGAACGAGAATGCGGTCGTATACGCAGGTACCCGCTATCGAGCGATAGGCGAAGACCAGGCAGGCCTGAATGTCCTCGGGCTCCAGAAGCTCGTACTGATCGAGGATGTCCTCCACGGTGTCTCCAGCGGCCAGCTGCCCCAGGACATGCTCCACCGCGAAGCGCATGTCGCGGATGATCGGCTTGCCGCCGAAGATGTCGGAGCGCACCGTGATGCGCTTCAGAAGTTCGTCCCCGTCGGTCAGCGGTCTGCCGTCGGTGGCATCCATGACAAGAACGCTACCTCGCGGCCAGCAGCATCGCGTCGAGGAGCCGCTTCTCGTCACTGCCGCGCGGGTACAGCGCGGACAGGGCGTTGGCGAGGCGCAGAAAGTCCGGCCCGCGCTCCTGCTCAGCCTGCAGCAGGGCCGGCGCGAAACGTCTCCCACATCTGCGCTGTGTCAGTAGCAGAAAGGGTCATCGGTGTGTCCTCCTCGATGAGTCGGTGATTTCTCTCACCGAGGATCACGCCGATGGCCCACCTAGTGGTGGACCCCAGCGGCTACCTCAAACCCCACCACTCGGTGGGACACTGCCCGCGGCGATCTCATAGCCGCGCTCCGCCATGATTGACGCGACCTGCCGCTGCGGAGGCCGCTGGTAGTTGCCGTCCCTCAATCCTGGTCTAGGCGGCGGTGCTTGGCCAGGCTTGCCTGAAGAAGTTTCTGAGCATCGCGGGCGCCGAGGTCGAGGAAGCCGTCGGGCCAATCCTGGCTGAGCCCGCCTAGCGGGTTGATGTTCGAGGGTCGCAAGGCTGTGTGGCCTTCGGCGTCGCGCTCCGCGAATACGACCCGGACGAGCTTGCCGGTGTCGTTGGTGTCGTCTTCGGCAACGCGGCGTCTGAGCCGGTTGACGAGATGCTCGCTGTGCGTCTCGACGATGATCTGTCGCCCGCTCTCGACGCACGCCAGAAGGAAGTCGGCGAGGCGCATTTGAAGAGCCGGATGCAGGTGCAGTTCCGGCTGCTCCAACATCACCACGTCGCCTGGCTCAGCCAGCAGGCAGACCGCGAGGACGGGCAGCACCTGGCTGACGCCCACACCGACCGACGTGAGGTCGACGCGGCGATCCAGGCCAGGCGGACGCACCTCGATGCTGACACCGGCTCGACCCCGTGCTTCGACGGTGACGTCCTCGACTACGCCTAGTTCCCGCAGCCAATGCTGCAAGCCGTCTACCAGGTCCGCTTGCCCCAGCCCCGGAACATCGACCGACTTCGTGCCGTGCCACTGAAGTACACGCGAGAGGTGCTCACCAGCAGCGCCGATGTCCGGGCGAGTCTCGTCGTCCAGGTCGAAGAACGATCGCGGCTCCTGTCTGAGCGGCCCCAGATATCGAACACGGTCCCGAAGCAGTTCGGTCACCTCCGGCCGCCATCGGCCTGCTATGGCGCTGTTCGCTTTCTGCCTTAGGATCGGATCCTTGGCCCACTCATCGTCAAGACACTCCTGAACGAACAGTTGGGCAATCTTGAGGGTGTCGGTCTTGGGCCAAGTGTCAGGGTCTTCATCCTCAGCCTCGGGGACTTCCTCGAAACTGAGGCCGCCAACTTCAATCATCGACAACCCCAAAGCAGCCATCTCACTATCGGAATAGCGACTCGCTCGACTCCTGATCGCATCGCACATTCGCTTGACACCGACTGAAGCTAGGCCGCTGGAAGTGCCGCACGAGGCTGATGCTGCATCGAGTTGAGCATCCTGCGCTTGATAATAGGCGCCAATGAGAATCTCATCGAAGCTTGGGTGAGAGGGCTCATGGACTGGTTCCGAGAGTAGTTCTGCGAGTCGTTCCCCAAGCTCGCCTCCGATGAGTCCCGCCAGGGCCACACGCGCCTCTTCGTCTGGGAATTCTGGTACGACTTCGTCTGGGGATTCTGCTACGGGTTCGAACAGCAACGTTTCGGGTCCACCGATAAGGAGTTTTATTATGGCGGCTTGAGCGGCTTTATTTTCCATGCTGAGGAAGGACTGCCAAAAGTCCCGAAGGAACTCTTCTGCTTCTGCTGCTTCTGCTCCTGTGATTGCTCTGCGAATATCGTCGATTCCAGCACGCACGAAGGACTTATCGGCATTGTTGAACGCCCGTTCGTCATCGCGTGCTCTATGCAGTGCCGATATCAGAACCTCTGTGTCGTCCCACAGCCCGTCGTGCTCCGCTAAAAATGGATCCCAGACGCCGATCCAAACGTCCTCAATCCGAGACCAAATGGCATCCAGCCAATGCCTCGCGCAGAACAGAACCGCAGCACTCGATACTTCGATCTGGTTGACGGCAATCTGTGCATAGCCGCGATCGGGTCTCGTGTCTGGCTCCGCGACTTCGAGCGTTAGCAGGGCTTCAGAGTCTACTCCGCCGCTGTCGGAATCTTCATGTCGGGCGGTGACCAATTCTGCTTCGAACGATACTTGACCGCCGGCCCCGACTGTGCGCACATCGTCGAAGGTGCCGAGCCTTACCTTGGTGCCGTTGAGCGGGACCTCGATCCCGGCCTTGTGAGTTGTCGCTGTCTGGGACAGGAATCTGACGGCTTGCAGGAGTGAACTCTTGCCCGAACTGTTCATTCCTACCAGCACGGTCAGCGGCCTGAACTCGATGTTGCCGGAAGCAATCGACTTGAAGTTCTCGAGTTTGATGGATCGCAAAGGACAGTAGGGCATAGTTCAGGCGGCCTCGTGGATCAGCTCGGCATCCCATTGTGAGAGCGCCCTATGTAGTGTCGGCTGTAGGGCCGCGAACGCACACATGCCGATGTCTCGGCCGAGGTGTTCAACCCAGCGTTCAGCGTCGAGTGCCGTCGGGCCAAGGTCTCGAAACTCGATGGCTGCGTGGCGTGTGGTGAGCAAGTGGACCGTCTCCTCAAGCCGCAGGTGGTCGCGTAGCGGCGTCGCAGTGCCGGATGACCCGCCATAGGAGTGGGGCTGCAGCCGGTCGGGGTCGAGCGGCCAGGCATCGTCGTCGTCTAGCAGCGTGGCCGCGCAGTCGTTCGTGAGGTTTCGCCATTCGACGACTTCTTGCTCCTTGAAGCTCCAGCGGGCGTCGGCTGGTCCGGCCGGCGGCAACCCGGTGTGCACACCTTCGACCGCCGGGTTCCCGTCGACCACTGCGCTGCCGATGGCACTCATCTGGGACTCGGTCAGGACGCCTACCCGCTCAAAGAGTTGCAGCAACCACACCGGACCGCGTACGTAGCACTCGACGATCAGCGGGAAGGGCAGGCCCGAGTCGTTGCTTGCGATGACCGCGTCCGTGTCGGTGGCGAGTTCGGGCCAGGGATGCGCGAGCATCATCTCGGCGATATCGCGGTCGGTGTCGACACGGCGTACGACCGCGAGCCGCCTGCGGCCCTCCAGCCACGGCAGCGGCTCGATCACCTGGAGGTCGCCCCGGGCGACAGGCCGGCTTGCTGCGCCTTTGAGCACCCTCGCGGTGCGGGGGCTGGCCTCCACCGCCGCGTCCGAGCCGGCCAAGACCGTCGAGTCGGCGGCCGTGGGCTCGCCGCCCGCGAGGCTGTGGGGCGCGCTGGCCGAAGCCACAGCCTTCTTCACGGCCGCGAGTCCTGTGGCGGTTGAGTGGGTCGCCGCGCTGTCTTGGAGGCTCTCGGTCTCATCCCGCGAGGGTGTCATTCCAGAGTCTCCCCGAGTGAGTCGCCGGCGAGTTCTAGCAGCCGCGCCGCGGCCAGATCCTGGAGCGGCTCAGCGACGCGGTCGGCGAATGTCCCGTCGGTGCGGCCGAGGATGGCCTTCTTGCGGTCCGCCACCCAGGGCCGAGATCGTCCGAGCCGTTCGGCCACGGCGCTGTCGGAGAGACCTTGCGACTTGCAGACGAACACCGTCAGATCCTCGGTGGTCATGGATCCCACGAGGTCTTGCACTGCCGTTTCCATCTCGTGGTGCTCGATTCCTTCTGCTGCGTCCGTGGCGCTTGGGGTGCTGTCGGCCGAGTCGTCGCCCTCATCTGATACAAGGGACGGTGGAAGCCACGCTGCAATCAGGATTCTGAAGATTCGTCCCAGGTCGCGGTCGAACACCCCGCCCGTCACCTCGATGACGGCGTGCAGCAGTTCTCGCAGTGCGCCCGGCGAGTAGACCATGGAGGCCCTCTCAGCGCCCTCGCGTTCGATCAGCCTTGGAACCCGATGGGCCGCAGCAGCAGCGCCACGCAGCTCAGCGTCGCTCAATGTGTGGGGATCCCCGGGCTCGTCGGCGCGCGTGATCCACTGGTGCGCTCCCACAGGCTCGATGGCGAACGGCGGCTGTGAAGCCATCTCGCGAACGCGTCCCATCAGCCGGTCGACAACGGTCAGGGAGCGTCGGCGCCACAGGGCTCGCTTCACGTTGCGGGTGAGCAACCGCCTGACATCCTCAGTGCTGTCTGCGACCGTGAAGATGTAGTCGATCTGCCCCTCCCCGATCAGCAGATCCACCGCCGTCTGCTGCGCGAGCTCCTCGATCGAGGCTTCGTCCCACGGTGCGCCCCGGTTGTGCTCCCCGGTTGTGCTCCCCAGGCCTGTACCGGCGCCCGACCATCCCAGCCAACTCCACGGTCAGAGCCCAAATCAGTGGGCCGATCGCCGCCGCCTCGTACTCCCGGCGCAGATCGCCAAAACCGGCGTGCGGGTCCTGCGCTGTCATGGCCGCAACGCCTCGCGCGTCGCGTCAAACAACCCCGAGCCCTCCGGCTCCTCACACGAGTAGGACTCTTCGTTGAGGAGTTGCGGGTCCACGAGTGCCGTCATGTTCAGCTTCACCCAGCCCGGCTCGTCGATTCCACAGGGGCGATCGGGTTCGTGGCGATGCGCGCCATGCCGGAAGCCGCCACGCCTCGTGGAGCGCGGGAACAGGACCGCGTCCGGCCCAAGGGGCGCGGCCAGGACCACCGGCCGTACCTTGCCCTCCCCGAAGGGCCTCACGCCCCGTTCAGTGCGGGCCTCGCGCACCGGCACCCAGAACCACGAACCCATCGAGTAATCGAAGCCGAGCAGCGCACGAAGCGCATCAAACCCTCGCAACGGAGCCGATCCTACAGTCCCTAGATGTGACAACCTGAGACGTTGTCCCTGCTGCGTCGTGTGGGGGTGACCGGGTCTGGGTGATCTCCTGAGGGAGGATGCGGGTCGTCAACTACCCCCGACTCCGGGAGCCGCGCAACGACACGGCGGACCTGGTGCTGCAACTCGGTGAGCACCGCGTCTCTAGCCGATGTGTCCGCGCTCTGTAAGCCAGTCGCCCCAACGCTCGCGGACTTTTGGGTGATCAGCCGGCCCCGCGGCCCGGACGGCGTCATACGGCTGAACGCCTGGCAGGACTACGGAGCCCTGACCGGCGAGCTGCGAGCGCCCTCGGGCTCCGAGTTGATAGCGGTCCGCGACGCAGGCCTGCTCGTCACTCCCCCGGTGGGCAGGACCTTCCGGCCGACATTCGCCGGCTTCGAAGCCGTGAGCGAGCACAGGCTCCTCGCCACGAGCGGTGGGCTGCGAGTGGAGCAGCGCTGCGACGAGAAGCTCTCGTGCGCGGTGGTGGCCGTGGACGCGGCCACTGATCATGCCTCGGACCTGCCCCAGCAATTCGTCGCCGAGATGGCCGGACACCGGCGCTGGTGGTCGCCCTGACTGAGCCGCCCGAACAAGACAAGGGATGGCTTGTCGTCGAACTGTCCGGTTTGGGCGCGGACCCCTCCCCCGGAACGTCGTTCCTGCTCGACTCGACCCTCAGCTGGCGATGAGGTCGGCCGCGCCGAACACCACGCCGAAGCGCACGCACCAGATCGCCACCGTCGAGTAGCGGTCCAGGTGCGGGTTGTGCTCCCTCCGATAGTTTCGTACCGATGAGCGCGCAGGCCGTGTGGATCAACGGACGCATGGTTGAGCCCGACCAACCGCATCTGCGCGCCGACGACCACGGCGTGATCGTGGGCGACGGTGTCTTCGAGACGCTGCTTGTCGTGCGCCGCGCCGAGGGGGCGACTGCGTTCGCGGTGCGGCGCCATCTCGAGCGTCCAGCGACCTCACACGAGACAAGCCAATGCCGTTGGGGGGCGACTGCGTTCGCGGTGAGGCGCCATCTTGAGCGTCTGCGCCGGTCGGCCCGGATCCTGCGGTTCGAGTGCCCCTACAGCGACGACGACTTGCGGGCCGCCATCGACCAGTGTCTCGACGCTGCTCCGGGCGCGGGAGTGGTCCGCATCACCGCCACCAGCGGGGGTGGCCCGCTGGGATCGGGGCGCAGCGGCGCGCGCGGCTCGGCCATCGTGGTCGCCGGCAACCGGCCACCCGACTACCCGCCGGGCACGTCGGTGGCGACCATGCCGTTCCCTCGCAACGAGCGGGGCGCCATGGCCGGGGTCAAGACGACCTCCTACGCCGAGAACGTGCTGGCCCTGGACATGGCCCGCGAGCGGGGCGCGTCGGAGGCGATCTTCGCCGACACCCGGGGCCGGGTGAGCGAGGGCACCGGATCGAACATCTTCTGGTCCGACGGCGAGCGACTGCACACCCCGCCACTGGACACCGGTTGCCTGGCCGGCGTCACCCGGGCGCTGCTGCTGGAGCAGCTCGACATCGCCGAGACGCACCTGCCGATGGAAGAGCTGCCCGACGTCGCCGAGGCCTTCCTGGCCTCCTCCACCCGCAATGTGCAGTCGATCGCCCGCATCGACGGCACCGAGCTCCCGGTGGTGGACGGCCCCCTCACCGCGGTCGCGGCAAAGGCGATGGCCGAGCTGATGGCCACCGACATCGACCCGTGAGCCCCCGTGCACCCCGAACTCCAGGACCGGCCAGCACTGTGATCCCCACGAGTCGCAAGCCCGACCCCCGGGCCGCGCCGTGACCGACGACGAGCTGATGGAGCTCGCCTTGACCGAGGCCCGGGCCGCACCTGCTGACGGCGACGTGCCCGTGGGCGCGGTGGTGTGGCTCAACGGCGAGGTGATCGCCCGCCGCCACAACGAGCGCGAGCGCACCGGCGATCCCACCGCCCACGCCGAGATCCTGGCCCTGCGCGACGCCGCGGCCCGCCTGGGCGGCTGGCGTCTCGACGGCGCGACGGTGGCCGTGACCCTGGAGCCGTGCCCCATGTGCGCCGGAGCGCTGCAGCAGGCCCGGGTGGGCAGGGTCGTATTCGGCGCCGACGACCCCAAGGCCGGCGCCCTGGGCTCGCTCTACAACCTCGGCGCCGATCCCCGGCTCAACCACGAGTTCGACGTGGTGCCGAGAGTGCGGGCCGAAGAGTGCGCCGCTCTGCTCCAGGAGTTCTTCTCAGACCTGCGCGGCTCCGGTGCGGGCCCAGCAGGCGACCCGGAGGGCCGCCGGTAGCCTCTGCAGCGGAGAGTTGCCAGAGCGGACGAATGGGGCGGCCTCGAAAGCCGTTGTGGCCTCCGGGTCACCATGGGTTCAAATCCCATACTCTCCGCCAACAAAGTACCCAAAAACCCTTGATGACCTAAGTGTTTGCGGAACAGCGCTGAAGTCGATGTTACTTTTGAGGTGACTTCCGGGGGTCGTAACCCCCTCAAAAACCGGCTCTCACACCTGTTTTTGCGCTCTCTAACGCTTAGCACACCAGCGGCCCCGCCACCGGCGAACGGTTCCGTTGTGTGAGCACTGCAACCCTCCCAGCCACAGCCTGCGCCCGCTCCCGTTGTGTGAGAACCACGAACATCTCAGCAGCAGCCCGTGTGGTGGCGTACCACCGGATCAGCGGCCCGGTCAGCTCGCAGCGCAAACCACCGGGCACTGCCCACAGGCACAACGCTGGGCACAGGCAACGGCTCGCCCATCTGAGGTACGTCACCGGCGCACATGAACGAGGGGCACAGCCCGCTCCCCTGAGGCACGCCAACAGCGCACAAACGAGGATCGCTCCTCTGTCAGCAGCAGCCCCTTGATGGTGGGGCACGCCCAGCAGCGGATCACACCACCGAAGAACCTAGCCACAGCCACGCAGACCACAGAACCGGCACGATGCGAAGGCAGTGGCTCGCTCCGTCCACCTCCGCCAATCTCAGAGCCAAAAATAGCTGTCTACCTCCGCCGATGCTCATATGATTGAAGCTCTGATACGACTTTTGATGCGACTAGTGTGCCGAGACTCTGACGATTCCCCCCGTGTGGGTGCCCATAATTCGGTCGCGGGCGCTGACCAGGGGTTTCGCGCTCCATCCTGGGACCAGGAATCGGTACGAGATTCGGTACACGAGGACTCAACATCGGCCCGCATCGCGGCAGGTCAACGACCACGGCCGAGTTTCCGGCACCCACACGGCGGCGCATGAGCGTCGGCCGGAAGATCCTCGTCGTGCGGCGTTGTGTCATCGTCCGGCACGTCCGCGTCCGGCACGTCCTTGTCCAAATCGGTCGCGTCGCCGGTCTGCGGCCCGTCAGCGGGGACGATGCCATCGAAGCTGGCGTCGTCGATTCTGTCGGTGTTGTCAGCGAAGATGCCCTCAAGCAACACCCGGGCACGCGCGTCCTCGGCGGGGGTTCGCTTGATCGCGGCTGGATTTAGCGGCACACCGGGGGAGGGTGCGTCGTCGACGGACTCCGCGGGGTGTCGGCCGCGGCTCTCGTCGGCCTGCGAGACGCTGGGGGACCGCCCATGGTCGGGAGGTTCGGGAACCTCCCATTCGCGGCTCGGCTGAGCCTCGATGACTGTGACCGGCCCCGGGTCGCCGACGTCCGCCACGCGTGTGCTCAATAGCCGGAACAACTCAATGTGGCCTAGCCCCAGGTGCCCGAAGATGGTCATCAACGTGTTGACCTCTTCTGGGCTGATCTCTCCGTCGGCCGCCGCGACATCAACGAGGAACCCGCCGACGCTGGCACGCTCCTCGGCTGGAAGCGCCTCAACTCTGCGCAAGTCGTTCCGCGCTCCCGGTGCGCCGGTTGACAGATAGTCCAGGTGCGCCTCAAGCCGAACGCACTCGGCGGCGTCCAGCTCCAGTCCTCTCTCAAGGTGCTTGGCGAGGTACTGTCGCTCCTCCGCGCTAACAGTGCCGTCGGCCGCCGCGACGATAGCCGTTAGATGCACGAGCGCTGCCGCAGCGGAGTAGCGGGGTGACGGCACGGCCGTCGCTCCTTCGGGAAGCGTGAACAGCACGGCCTGGGAGCCCGGCTGCGGCGCCGGCGCTCCGAAGCGCACGTCGGGCTCCAGCCCCAGGTTGAGCTTCGCAAACAAGGCGGCCACAAGCACGGCATCGTTCTTGGCAAGTCTGGCGTTTGCCTCCATGCGACCACAGGTCGACTATCTCATCCCACGCGACGACAGCGCTTTGAAGACCGGCAAGTTTACCCGCGGCCCAGTCCCTCATTTCACTAACGAGCGGCCCACCCCGGGAGTCGAGCAAGTCGTCCGGCAGGAGCGCTGAAGCTGCCGCGCTCTGGTCGTCGTCCGGTCTGCGCGCCAGGAAGCGGCTGTATCCCTCGAGGTCGTCAATACACAGCCAGGCCAGATCCTTCAGTCTGTCGAGAAGACTGGCGGTCGCCTCAACGTCTGGCAGCGAGTCGATCCGGCGCGACACTTCGCCCCGCATCCCCGACGATGCCGGTCGGTACGACAACACGAGTTCTCGATCCGTCGGAGCCACCGTCACACCGTCGCCCCAACGCTCCCGGTAGCGGGCCATGAACAACTCGTAGAACTCGTCTCGACATCGTGTCTTGGGAGTGCGATGAGGCCGCTGAGGATGATGGCGCAGGTAGCTGAGCGCCCACTGAGCGGAGATGGGCGAGCCGTTAGCGATGCACTGGCCGAGCGCAATGCGAACCAGAGGCGGCACCCCCGCGTCAGTCGACTCTGGATGCTCCGGATCCCACACCACGGGCTGCACGGGGCCGCCGGCGGATCTCACAGCCCCCAGTAGCCCCCCAACAGCGAGTTCGCGTAAGCCCTGAACGAGTTTGACGTGCCGTAGACGCTGCGCAGGCGCTCGATCTCAGCGACGATCACATCGACCTCTGGGGCGTCGGGTCTCTGGTCCAGGTCTGCGAGCAGCCGACGCTCCAGCCCGTAGTAGAACAAGAAAACGAAGCCGATGTACACGTACTCGGCGCACCGGCCGTGAGCCAGCCACGACAAGTAGGCGGCTCGAGCGCGCGGGTCAATGCCGTCATAGGAGGGCAGGCGATAAATCGTCTCGCCCCGCCAGTCGGGGTCGCTCCACTCCACTGGCAGCGCCGGGTCGATCAGACACGGCTCGGTCTCGCCGCCGTCAACTGACGCCTCTCCGCTACCGACATACACCAAGCCCCCAGTGATGATGCGACCGTCGACCTCGATGCTCTGACCAGCGGGCGCCCACTCGGCGCCGTTCGACGCCGACGAGGGCTCCCACCGCGAAGACTCCGAGCGCCGCGACGTTGATTGCGGGAGATGCTCCTCAACCTCGCTGACCAGCAGTGGCGCGGGGCTGGGGTCGCCCGCCAGCCCGCCGCCCGTGATCTTCGATTCCCTCGAGCCATCGAATGGCCTCCGGGCAGGTCCGCGCTCGCGAGGCGTGCTGTGCTCCGCCGCCGCGAGCAACTCACGCAGGTCGGCCAGCGATCGACCGTCAGGCAGGCGCCACACCGTCCATCCATCGGGAACGGAGTGCCTGGCGGCCAACGTTGCCGCGGCTGTGGGCGACGAGAACTGCCGCCCGTCATCGAAGCGGAGGTCTCCGTTCGCAAGCACCGTTGCATAGTGAGTCGCGCCCTTCTGGGGCTGACCACGATTAAGCCTGGATCCACCGGCGCGGTGGGGTTTGTGGGGTTGGAGCATCCACCAGAAATGCCTCCTGACGTGGCAGAATACTGTTAATAACGACAGTTATTCCAGCTGCGTGAGGAGGCACTTCCTGTGAGGAGCATAGCGGGCGGGATCGACGGGTTGGAGGCAGTGTTCGACGACGCTTCTTTGGTGGCCGATGCGGGGTTGTTGCTGGCGGGCACGGTGATGGATCGCCTTGGGTTGGAGTCGCTGATCGACGAGACGGTGCGCCCGCCGGGCTCGGCGGGCTCGGGAGCGGGCCGCAAGGTGTTGACTTTGGTGGCGTCGATGCTGGTGGGCGGCCGCTGCATCGACGACACCGGCCGTCTGCGGGCCGCGGCGTCGCAGGCGGTGCTGCCGTTTCGGGTGATGGCACCGTCGACTGTGGGGTCGTTCTTGCGGTCGTTCATGTTCGGGCATGTGCGCCAGCTCGACAAGGCGGCCGAGCAGGCGCTGGTGCGGGCGTGGTCTGTGGGCGCCGCGCCGGCCGCGGAGATGACCGTGGATTTGGACTCCACGATCTGCGAGGTGTGCGGCAAGGCCAAGCACGGCGCCGCGTACGGCCACACCGGCGTGTTGGGCTATCACCCGCTGGTGGCGGTGCGATCAGACACCGGCGAGGTGCTGCACTCTCGGATGCGGTCGGGATCGTCGCAGCGCGGCAACGAGCATTTCGCGCGCGAGGCCCTGGCCCGGGTGCGGCGCCTGGCGCCGGACGCGGCGGTCGCGGTGCGCGCCGACGCGGGGTTCTTCTCCTATGGGATGATCGCAGACATCGGGGCCCACAACGCGTCCTACTCGATCACGATCCCACAGAACGCCAAGGTCAAAGCAGCTGTAGCGGCCATCGGCGAAGACGCCTGGCAGGCGATCGCCTACACCCGCGGCGGGCAGGCGCAGGTCGCTGAGACCACCATCGACCCCGGCCGCCGCGGCGACAAGCTCCGCGGCCCCGACGGCGAGCGGGCCAAGCTGCGGCTCGTCGTGCGCCGCACCCGCCTGATCGGCGCCCAAGCCCAGCTGTGGCCCAACTGGCGCCACCACTGCTTCGTCACCGACCGAGCCGACCTCGACACCGTCGCCGCCGACGCCTACCACCGCGGCCACGCCACCGTCGAACTCGCCATTCGCGACCTCAAAGAGAACTCCGGGCTCAGCCGCTGCCCCTCAGGACAGTTCCCCGCCAACGGCGCCCCGCTCGCCTGCTGCGTGCTCGCCCACAACCTCGCCCGCTGGACCGCCCGCCTCGGACGCGCCCACCCCACAGCGCAGCTCACCGTCGCGGCCACCATCCGCAACCGGCTCCTCACCGTGCCGGGCCGCCTCGTCAACCACAGCGGCCGACACAGACTGCGCCTGCCGCTCAACTGGCCATGGGCCACGGCCTTCACCACCGCCCTGGGACGCATCCGCAGCCTGCCCCTGCTCATCTGACCGGCCGCCCCGGCCCGGCGCAGCCAACAAGCACCCCCAGCGCCACCAACCCGCACCAGCCCCCCACACCAGCCTCGCACGCCCCAAAACGCGTCGGCCCGCACACACGCACCAGCCCAGCCGCCAACCGGCCCCAACCGTCGAACCCACAAACCCGTCGGTGGATTCAGGTTAAGGACATCGCTCGCTTGCAGCAATCCCGCCTCGATGAGGTCACCCACGGTGCAACGTCGACCACTGGTCGGCACAGGTGCGGAGTGTAGTGACGCAAGCTCTCGCCGTCGTCTTGGCCGGCGGCGAAGACACCGGAGGCACGGTCCTTGACGCCAATCACCCATGACCTGACCGGATCGCGGCGGCCGGCATCACGGTTGCGTCATCGGCGGCACAGAGGTGCCGCAACGGCCGTGCACGCCAAGCCGGCACACGAGGCTCTGGTCGGACACAAGGATGGTCCACTCATGCGACAACCTCACATCCCGCCTGGCCCTGGGCGAGCCATCCGGTGCCAGAGACTGCATGAACCATATTGCGTCTTCATCGGTGGACCGGATGACCTCCACGTCAGCGACGCGGCCGCAGGTCATCTTGATCCGCCAGTCCGGTGCGGTGTCTCTGCCGTTGGGCTCAAACTCAGGAGGTTCCACCAATTCCACGACCGCGCTGATGGCATCAGCCGCGGCCTGCTCATCCTCTCTGGGCTTCTTCTCGCTCACCGTGGGCGAGGCTACCCACCGCGTATTCTGCGGCCGTCGGAGCACGCTGGAGCTGAACCCTTCTCCTGATGCGCTCCTCGATAGCGTTTGGCTGGCCGTTGACCCGCTGTACAGCAAGGAGACCGAAGACGCCGTGAGCGATGTGTGGATCGTGCTTATCGGCGTCGGCGCAGGCGCGGTGCTATCTGCCTTCGTTCCACCGGTGACTCACTGGCTCACCAAGAAGCGGAGACGCCGGACGTTGGCTCTGCTCGTGTGTCCCGCCTTGGACCGGTTCGTCGCTGACTGCCAAGCAGCAATCGATGACGAAGGGGAGAGGCCAAGGGGCAACCTGCTCCCCAGCGTTCCGATGCCTACTGGACCGGAGTTTCCGACTGAGGTGGACTGGACGGCCATCGACCCGAAGTTGGCTAACCGGATCTTGTCGCTGCGAGTTGCGACGACCAGAATCGACCACGAACTGCGCTACGTCGTAGAGGAACTCCATGATCCGCCCGATAACGAGCAGTGGTTCGGCGACTACATAGATGGCTAGCCGCCGAGCGGCGGGTTGGGGGAGGGAACGCCTCCCCCAACCCCACTTCCCTCAGTTGAGGACTTGGGAGCGGCCGCGAGCAGAGCGTCGGTAGCACGTTCCAACTGTTCGACCGTGACGAGCGGCTGTTCAGCCGTCGGTTCGGGGTCGGTCATGTCGCCCACACTACGCGTCAGCCGCGGGAGCCTGTCAACTCCCGGTAGGTCAGCGACCGACCCTCCATCGCCGCGGCGGCTTCGCTCATCTTGTCGATGACGTGCCGGTTGCGGCGGTTGTAGCGGAACGAGTGTTCCTCGATGTAGCGGTGCAGATGGTCGTCTGACATGTAGTGGTAGGTGCCGATGTAGGTGCGCTTCAACAGGCTCCAGTAGCTCTCGACGCCGTTGGTGGACACCGAACCGCGGACGTACTCGCCGAGGCCGTGGATGACCCGAGCATGGTTGAAGCCCATCGCCGCGAGTGGGTCGTAGATGCGGCTGCCGTCGGTGTAGACCTCCGCACCCTGGCGGGTGGTGGCGGCAACCATCGCGGTCGCTGTGGCGGTGGTGACCTCGTGCACCGGTGTGGCGGCGACAGTGCCGGTGCGGCGGTCTTTGACACCGATCACGGCGGTCTTGCCCGGATCGGCCTTGTGGGCGTGGCGGTTGCGGGCCTTGCCGCCGATGTACGTCTCGTCGGCCTCTACCGGGCCGTCAAAGCCGGGGAGTCCGCCTTCTGCGAGTGCTTGGCGGGTGCGGTGCGCCAAGTGCCACGCCGTCTTCTGGGTGACGCCCAGGTCGGCGGCGAGCTGCACCGACGACCGGCCCTTCGGGTTCGCCACAATCAAGAAGATCGCCAGCAGCCACGTTTGAGCGCCCAACTTCGAGGCGTGCATGAGGGTGTGGCTCATCACCGAGAAATGCTTGCGACACTCGCGGCACCGGTACGGCATCGGACGCCGCGACGCCACCTCCGACACCCGGCCACCCCCACAGTGCGGACAGACCGGACCGCTCGGCCAGCGGCGAGACACGAACCACACCTCAGCCGCCCGGTCATCGGGGAACCGGCGAAAGAACTCCGCGAGCCTCATCCCGGTGCGGACGATCTCATGGGCTTTACTCATGTCCCCATGATCCCACAGGGGTGTGACATCAAACCCCGCTCCGACCTCGGGTCTGGCTAGCCATCTATGTAGTCGCCGCTCGTCTGCTACCAACACGCGATGTCAGCAGGCCCTACTAAATTACAGGTGTGGCATACCACTACGACCACCCCCTACCAGCGGCTCGGCGTATCGACGTTCCGTCGGTGGCTGGTTTCGCGATGGCTGCGGTGGGAGCCTCGGCGCTCGTCATCGAGGTGAACGTCCGTGGCTGGTTGGGTTTTGCCGGTTCAGGGGTGGCCTTGGCTGTGGTGACGGTGTGGCTCGCTCTGGTAGGGCTGCTCTCCGCTTGGGCGTTTCAACGGGGCGAGGGCTGGCGGCCGCTGCTGGCGGCCGCAGGCGTCCTCCTGTCGGTTGTCATGGTGGCGACCCTGGTCGTCCTGGCGATCTTCTGGCTGCTCGTCCACTTCCCGAGCCTCGTGACCGGGAAGCGGGGTGGCGGGTGCAAGCCGGGCAGATGGAGGCGTTGACCGCTGTTCTGCGGGCGTCACCTATGCACCATCTACGCAACTGCAAGGTCAGACCGGATGAGTTCCGGCAGCGGGTGCGACGGTTCCCTCGGGGTGCGTTGTTGAGAGGCATCGCGCACTTGGCTGCCCAGGAGTCCCTCGGGCGGAAGACCCCACAAGGGATACGGGCGGACAACCGCAGCTTCATCAGGGAGGGGCACTTGTTCCAGCTAGCCGGGATATGTGTGACGCACTGCAACAATCACCGCGACACGCCCGTTGACGACGACGCTGTAGGAGACCTGCTCAACGGTCTATACAACGTCTGGTCACCTGAACTCGATGGCGCGCGCGGTGAGGAGGCTTGGCAGCGGGTTCTGTCACGGCTCGCCTATCAGCAGATGCCCTACCAGATGTCTCCGGGGGAACCGTTGGCGCGGAGCCTGTGCTTGTTCGGCGACGACGCCAGATTCGGGGAGCCGGTGTTCGAGGATGGGCGATGGGAGACGATTCTTGGGGTCACGCTGGAGGAGTTCCTGATGATCGCGTTCATCATGTACGCGGGTGCGATCTGCAATCCCGGTGGCATCTCGCGTAGTACGTTGCTATCCGCGAATGTCCGCCCGGCATTCGAGCCGGTAGGAGCAGAGCGAGCATTGCGGGCCGTGGACTCATGGCTCGCCCGCCCTGTAGACGATCTCGCGCGGCTTGGCCAGAAGATGACTCCTGCCCCTGATGATCTGTGGAGATTCAACCCCTTCTACGAATGGCCCATAGCAATCTTGGCCGACGGCACCTACGCAACGCCTAGCCCTCTGGGAGTATTGCAACGATTCGGGCCACAGGGCCTGTACTTCATTGGGAGAGACGCTGTGGACGCAGATGTCAACCCGAATGGGTTCCCAGCGTTCACAAGAGACCTGGGAAGTCGGTTTGAGCGCTATATCGGAGTTCAGCTTGGGTTCATCCGGCACGCACAGCTTCACTCCGAGATCGTCTACGACGACGATCAGAAGAGCGTCGATTACATCATCGAGACTCCCGAAGTGCTCGTACTCGTAGAGGCCAAGTCTGTGGCTCCCAATATCTACACCCGCTCAGGTGTCTTCCCTGAGGACGGGGAAATACAGAAGAAGATCGAGAGGGCGTGCCGTCAGATCACAAACTCGGCCTCGCTGATAGAGCGGGGGCACCCCCGCTTCCCTGTCCCGGCAGGTCGCCCGATGCGTGGCCTCGTCGTCACCCGAGAGCAATACTTCAATCTGCCCCTACCGTTCCTCGATGTTGTCCAGCCTGCATCCATACCCACCACCATCGTCTCATCACAACAACTCGAAGGCGTGATCCCGGCGTTGAGCGACGATGCGTACTGCGGCACGTCGCTTCTAGGCGCGCTCGGGTCGGACCCGAACGTGGTGAAGCCCGCGCTCGATCCCTTGCCTCTTGGCCGGAATCAACTCTTGGATGAGATACGAGACCGATGGTTCGACGAGCACCGACTGAGAGAGCTGGAGGAAGGCGACGAGTAGGTCGCCCTGAACCTGAACTTGCTCTCTCGCGACGGTTGTGGGGCAGCAACAGCCCCAACGTCAAGTGTGGATAACCGATTCCTGTTTCGCGCCGCTCTGACCTTCAGCTATATCACATTTCCTGATTTCTGTGGGGTATTAGGGGGCTATACTGTGGGGCAGTAGAATTCTGGGTGTGTTCAAACATCAAGGTCAGCGCAATGTGCGAACCACCCACAATGTGATGTCGCGAGACATAGGAACATCGCGAACCCACGCGGGGGGCAGGTTTTGGGTTGGGGGCTGGTAGTCGCGGGTCGGGCCGCAGGGGATCCACTGCTTGTGTCGGCGCAGTGTTAGAATGTCAAAGCGTCTATGGAAATAGATCGACACTCATTGAAACTTCTAGCAAGCCGTCGGGCTGCTGCCTGAGTCAAGGCCTGCGGTCATGAACACAGAACCCACCATCAACAACCGGTTAGCGGAATGCCTGCGGCAGCGGCACCCGCAATGGCGAGACGACGCCGTCGTGTCCGAGCAGACGGGTGTGCTTCTTGGCGAGCCACTAAAGAAGCCCGACGTCTTGATCCGCGGCGGAGCACCAGTAATAGTGGAGGCCGAGATCGCGCCGGCAACGACGGTCGACCACGATGCGATAGAGCGTCTGAACCGAAGCGTGGAGGGTGCCCCCCTGCCGGTGGAGGCAGCGATCGCGCTCGTCTACCCCGGACGGTTTCGCGACACGGTCCGAGAGAGCGGCCTAGACGCTGCACTCTCGGACGCCGACGACCTCGCGTGGCGCATCTTCTTCACGTCCGAGACCGGCACTCCGTTGAGGTTCCCCACCTCGGGAGCCATCCGTGGCAGTGTCGACGATCTGGCCGCCGCGATCGAGACCCTCACAATCTCGCCGCGGCACATCGAAGAGGCCGCCGACACTCTCGCACGCGCTGTGGCTGAAGCGTCCGGAATTCTCACCGGTTTGGGCGACGGATGCAGGCAGCAGATCGGCGACTTCCTGCATCAGGCTCCAGACCCTCATACGATGAGGATGGCCTCTGCCGTCATCGCCGACGCGTTCTTGTGCCAAACCGCAATAGCGGAGGGCTGCTCGACGCCCAACATCGACGCGACCCGAACCCGGGGCACAAGCCAAGGTCTCACCAAGCGCCATGTCCTTGACGTGTGGCATGAGATCCTCGCGGTGAACTACTACCCGGTGTTCAGCCTTGCTTCGCGCGTTCTGACAGCGGTGCCTGACAACAAGGCGGGAGCGGTGTGTGACCGGCTGGCGGCTGCGGCCCAAGACCTCGCTGCGGCCGGGGCCGTCGAGGTGCAGGACCTCGCCGGGCAAATGCTCGGGCGCCTGATCGCGGACCGCAAGTTCCTCGCCACGTTCTATACGAGGCCCGCATCAGCAGCACTGCTAGCCGAGCTGGCCGCATTGCGCCTGGAAATCGACTGGTCAGATCCCGAAGCAGTCGCCGGTCTGCGAATCGCTGACCTCGCCTGCGGCACAGGCGCGCTGCTGTCCGCCGCATACCGCCAAGTGGCCGCGCGCCACCGTCGCCGCGGCAAAGACCCAGCACAGGTGCACAAGGAAATGATGAGGCAGTCGCTGATCGGCGCCGACGTGATGCCGGCCGCAGCCCACCTCACCACGATGATGCTGTCGGCCGCTCACCCCGCCAAGCCCTTTGACGCCTGTGAGATTCACGTTGTCCCCTACGGCCTCACCTCTGCCGGAAGGGATCTCCTCGAAGCGGGCCGAGAGGAGGACTTGGAGGTGAAGCACGTGCGGCTGGGGTCGCTGGAACTGATGGCCAAGGATCAAACGGGTTCGCTCATCGGGCAGGAATCCACACGGCTCGCCGGACGCGAGGGCAGCGTCCGCGAGGACGATACCGCGTTCGAGCTTTCTGCTGGCAGCGTCGACCTAATGATCATGAACCCTCCGTTCACACGGCCTACGGGCCACGAGAGCGGCAAGGTGGGCGTGCCCGTGCCGTCATTCGCAGGACTGAGCACGAGCCCGTCCGCCCAGAAGAAGATGTCGCAGAGACTCAAAAGGTTCAGACCTCCCCATGGCAGCGCCGGCCACGGCAACGCGGGCCTCGCATCCGATTTCATCGACCTAGCCCACAATAAGCTGCGACCAGGTGGGGTTCTGGCGCTGATCCTGCCCGCTCAGATCGTCGCAGGCGAGAGCTGGACGGGCGCCCGCAAGCTGCTGCGGGACCACTACAGCGACATGGTCATTGTGACCATCGCCGCCGCGGACTCCTCGACATCGCGGGCGTTCTCAGCTGACACCGGAATGGCCGAAGCGATCATTGTCGCAACCAAGAACACCGACACCATCACGATGGACAAGTCGGGAACGGACACGGCCACTTACGCGGTGCTGCATCACCGGCCTGCGTCGCTGCTGGAAGCTCTTGAGACATCTCGAGCCATCCAGTCAGTTCGCGGCCGGCCCGGGGCACAGCCGCTGCGCGTCGGGGACAACAAGATCGGATGGCTCACGGAAGCGGATTTCGAGCCCGAAGCCCGTGGCCACCCCGCCGGCGTTCACAGTCCCGGTGTTGCCGACACCGGTAGGAGCCTCGCTACTGGCGAGAATCTGCGGCTCCCGCGTGTGCGCGCCCAAGCACTGCGCACCGTCGCCCTCAGGACTCTCGGCAACCGAGGCCCCTACCACCTTGACATCAACGGCGAGCCCCCAGGTCCGGCGAAGCCGCCCCGCGGCCCCTTCGACATCGGCACGATTGTTCGGTCCAAGCACGCGCAGGCGTCTTGGCCGATCCTGTGGGCCCACGAACACCAGCACGAGACGAAGATGACCGTGCTGCCCGACTTCGACGGTGCGCCCCGGCACGGCCGGCACTCAGCGGCGCGGAGCCTGTGGAACGGCACGTCCGCCGCGGCGGGAGCGACCCGCCTGCACATCAACCGCGACTTCCAGGTCAACTCCCAGCCGCTCGGAGCATGTCTCACCCCTCGGGATGCTCTCGGGGGAAGAGCGTGGCCGTCTCTCGGCGCCACGCCCGCGAACGAGTCAGACCGTCTCCTGTGGGAGAAGGCCCTGTGCGCATGGCTCAACACCACGCCCGGGCTCACCGCCCGCTGGTGGGTTTCCAGCCGCCAACAAAAGGGAAGGGCCAATCTCTCCATTACGACTATCGGCCTGATCCCCGTGCCCGACCTTGCCAGGATCCCCCACGACCAACTGCAACGGCTCGCTGCCTCGTTCGACGACCACGCCGACAAAGACCTGCTGCCCGCGAACGAGGCCTGGCACGACCCGGTCCGCCAGTCGCTCGACGAGTCAGTTCTTTGTGCCGCGCTCGATCTGCCATCGATCATCCTCGGCCCCCTGGAGACGCTGCGCCAGCAGTGGAGCTCGGAGCCCTCCGTCCACGGAGGCAAGCGCACCCGACCCGTCTGAGGAAGTACGAGAGAGCTCGGCTCGATCGAGAGGATCCGCAAGGCTCTCCGTCGGCACCTGATCACCTCGCGGCGCGACGAGACGTGGCTGCCTATCGGGGCTCTACGCGTTTCGTGGGGCAGGGGGCTCGTTTCGTCTGACGGGCCACTGGACGGTGCTGCGCTTCTGGGAGCACGAGGATCCCGAGGCCGTGGCCGACCATGTCCAGGAAGCCGTGCAGTCGGCCCTGTCCGGTCGGCGTGGCGGTTGAGGATTACAGCAGGTGTCGCAGTCCTGGATTCCTGGGGTGCCGACCCCCCCGTTTGGGGACCACCACTTGGCACGGTCTCGCGCCTACAGTCGAGCCGTGAGCCGATCGGCCCAGAAACCGCTGGTCCGGGGTGTCGAGAGTGGATCGGCACGCTCTCTGTCATGCTTGATCGGGAACCCTCTAGGGAACTTTCCTTGTCACACCCCCCATGTACTGTTGTTTCGTCCAGTGAGACGACATCACAACTACGTGGAGGGATCGTGCCACGACCTAGGGACAACAAGCAGGTGACGATGCTCGAGGAGGTTCCAACCGTCGATGCGCGTGCCTCGCATCCGGCGGGCCCATCGAGCGGGACGATCACGAGCATCGATCTCTTCGCAGGGGCAGGTGGGCTCAGCCTTGGCTTCCACCTCGCCGACTTGGGCTACATGCCCGTGTTCGCTGTTGAGCATGAGAGCGCAGCCGCGGCGACGTTCGCTCGCAATTTTGGGCGACTACATAGATGGCTAGCCAGACCCGAGGTCGGAGCGGGGTTTGATGTCACACCCCTGTGGGATCATGGGGACATGAGTAAAGCCCATGAGATCGTCCGCACCGGGATGAGGCTCGCGGAGTTCTTTCGCCGGTTCCCCGATGACCGGGCGGCTGAGGTGTGGTTCGTGTCTCGCCGCTGGCCGAGCGGTCCGGTCTGTCCGCACTGTGGGGGTGGCCGGGTGTCGGAGGTGGCGTCGCGGCGTCCGATGCCGTACCGGTGCCGCGAGTGTCGCAAGCATTTCTCGGTGATGAGCCACACCCTCATGCACGCCTCGAAGTTGGGCGCTCAAACGTGGCTGCTGGCGATCTTCTTGATTGTGGCGAACCCGAAGGGCCGGTCGTCGGTGCAGCTCGCCGCCGACCTGGGCGTCACCCAGAAGACGGCGTGGCACTTGGCGCACCGCACCCGCCAAGCACTCGCAGAAGGCGGACTCCCCGGCTTTGACGGCCCGGTAGAGGCCGACGAGACGTACATCGGCGGCAAGGCCCGCAACCGCCACGCCCACAAGGCCGATCCGGGCAAGACCGCCGTGATCGGTGTCAAAGACCGCCGCACCGGCACTGTCGCCGCCACACCGGTGCACGAGGTCACCACCGCCACAGCGACCGCGATGGTTGCCGCCACCACCCGCCAGGGTGCGGAGGTCTACACCGACGGCAGCCGCATCTACGACCCACTCGCGGCGATGGGCTTCAACCATGCTCGGGTCATCCACGGCCTCGGCGAGTACGTCCGCGGTTCGGTGTCCACCAACGGCGTCGAGAACTACTGGAGCCTGTTGAAGCGCACCTACATCGGCACCTACCACTACATGTCAGACGACCATCTGCACCGCTACATCGAGGAACACTCGTTCCGCTACAACCGCCGCAACCGGCACGTCATCGACAAGATGAGCGAAGCCGCCGCGGCGATGGAGGGTCGGTCGCTGACCTACCGGGAGTTGACAGGCTCCCGCGGCTGACGCGTAGTGTGGGCGACATGACCGACCCCGAACCGACGGCTGAACAGCCGCTCGTCACGGTCGAACAGTTGGAACGTGCTACCGACGCTCTGCTCGCGGCCGCTCCCAAGTCCTCAACTGAGGGAAGTGGGGTTGGGGGAGGCGTTCCCTCCCCCAACCCGCCGCTCGGCGGCTAGCCATCTATGTAGTCGCCAGTGGTTCTCGTATCGTCGTACCCAGTGCCTCAAGCTGCTGCGCGTCGCATCGGACCTGTCGCTGGCGGCTCCACCAGGCGGCAAAGCTGTCAGCGTCCTAGTTGGCGGGCGCGAACAGCAGAGTCCCCTCTGGCTGATCGCTGGCTTCAATGATTGCGTCCATGAGGGACTGTAGGCGCTCATCCGGTGAGTCCAAGCCCCAGCACTCAGCAAGCCGCTGGAGATAGAGCCGCATCACTAGGACTGCTTCTCTGATGACGGGCATGAACCGATCCAGCTCGATGTTGGGATGCTCAGCAAAGTCGGAGGGCATATCCAGCGGAAGGCGGATTCCAATACTTCCCTCCCCGAGGTGAACAAGCCCGCTGTGAAGGCCGTACCTGCCCTGTCCTGCTCCTGGTTTGCCAACTAGTGCATCGAGCGTCGCGGTTACCAGTTCTGTGAAAGATGATGGTCGTGACTCTGACGATGCGTTGCCTGGCAGGGACTCGACCGTCTCAATGTCGCTCATGAGCGTCGTTCTCCACTGCTCCCAATGCTCGACTAGCTGAACAGCAGATTCCTCGTCCTCTCGCGTCAAGAGTCGGGAGCCGGACGGGCCCTGGTTGGCGTTGATGTGCTTGTTGTAGTTCCTGATGAGCTGCTTTACTTCGTGCTTCCGGCACAGCAGTCCTCTCATGATGCGATTATCGAGGGGGAGGGCGGGCTCCCAAATCCAAGACCCCCAAGCGAAGGCCTCCATCGCCACGCGGCTCAGTGCGCCTGCCGAGTACAGCGAATCCGAGCCAAGACAAGCCTGGACTCCCAACATTGCATCAGCCCCGGCAACGCCGTACCAGTATCCGGCGAGTTGAGGATGAGCGTGCAGTATCGGAATCTTGGGATCGGCAGAGCTGGGCCGTTCCTCTTGAAGGTCTCCAGACCACGGCGAGCCGGGCCGAGGGCTTCCTGCCTGCCAGAGGTAGGGCTTGCAGTCCAATAGGCACCGCTCCAACGCGACTCCCACCTCGACAATCGCAGGATGAAGATTCCGCCCACTCTGTGAGACCGCTCGCTCCTCGGTTACGGTCTCTTTCGGCTTCCGATGGGCGGCGCGGCGGCGCTTCTTGCCCGCCCATCTGCGACAATGCTCGTCTACGAGCACCAGAACCGCGGACAGGGAGTTCGTTGGCTCCGGGAACTGTGCGGTGCGCGGATTGATCTGGTGGTCCGGTCCCGGCATGATCCGCGGCTCCACCCACCCCAGCAGCCGCAGCGCCGTTTTGTCGCCCCTACGCATCCGCTCGCCTCGGTATCGGTCTGTCATAGCCGAATACCAGAGGAGCGCGTACACGCGGGCGGCTAGATGCACCCGCGCCTGCCGCCTGTTCTCTCGCAGCCACTCGCGGACGCCCATCAAGTTGACGCCGTAGGCCACAGCAAGCAATGCCAGAGTCCCGAGGGCTACCAGCACAGCGGGTGCCAGCCAGTCGTCTGCCATCATCGGCCAGTCTAGAACTCCAGACGGTGCCTGCTGCCCGTCTGGTTTGCACGGCTCTAACCGAGGCCACCGCTCAGACCCACCAGCCCACAGGGGCTATACAGCCAGACCTTCTGCCCCCAGCCCACCCGCCCCCGCACGGGGCGGGCGGCTGACACTGCCCCTCAGCCCATCGGCCCGCAGCTCATCCCCTCCGGCCCTCAGCACCCGAAGATGGCGTATCTGCCCATCATCAACCCGCTCGCTGCTCATGTCTCAGAACCAGAACCTTGGGGCTGGAACAGGGCAACAGACCAACAACCCGGGGACTGGCGCGAAAGAAGCCAGCCGAGGCCGGCGCCGGCGACGTGTTTCGCGCCACTGCGACAGGCGGGTTCGGTCACCGAGGGATGCGCTGTGAGGCCGCAGTCTTGAGACTGGAGGCTATTGGCCCGGGCGCGTTGCTTCCTGCTCGGTGTCGGTTCCGAGTTCAACATGGGTCACGAGAATGCGACGAATCTCTCGCGCCGAGAGTATTGCCTGACTACTGGGAGAAGGCGTAAGTGGTTCGCCGTCTGAACCTAGAATCGTGAGGGGCTGCCCAAGCACCAGTTCACGGTCAGGATGATCCTCTATGTCGGTGTTGTACCACACTAGAGGACCTGCAACATAGCTCCCATCTATCAATTGGCATTCAAGGTATGGGTAGGTGGCGATGTCTTTCGGCCTCTCTCGCTCGAAGTAGCGGTGCCAGACTGACTCGTCTGACAACCCTGGAACAAACCGAGCCGCTAGATGCCTAATCGGCCAAAGACGACGCGCGAAGGCCACCGCGAACACGGATGAGACAGCCAGCGCGCCCATCGCCCAGGCTGCCACGGACGCAAGTCTCGCGTTGCTCACAAGCACGTATCCCCTTGGGTCGCGCAGGATCTCCACGATGCTCGGTGAGTGGTCTCCGAACCACGGCACCCACTGGAGAGCTCCGTACAGTGCCAGCGTCACGGTGTTCGTCACCACGGCCACGACCAGCAGGTTCGCGCCCTCGATCACCGTAGACACCAGGCGCGTAGGGACGGTTCGTCGCCGGATCGCGTAGTAGCAGTAGCCCGGAATCAGTGCGCAGACAGCAACAAGGAGCCCTATCAGGGTGCTCGGCATTCGCTGGGTGTGCTATCGCTGGGACTGCTTGTTGCCGCTTCCGCTTGGAGGTTTGGGCGGAGTGCTCGCAGGAGGTGGAGGCGGAGGAGCGTTTGTAGGTGCTCGCCCACGCTTGGACAGGTTCCCCTCAGCACGAGGTCGCGTCTGGTGCTTGGCCATGCGCTGAGGCTACCAGATGGTCTGCCCTCGCTTGCTGCGTGAGCGCATGGCCAAGACTCAAGCCAGCGCGGTTTGCGGGCTCTTCGCGAATGAGGTCGGAGTGGAGGTCGTGGGGGTCCGCGTCTGAACGCGGGGGATCCCCCAGAATCGGCGCTGTTAAGGCTGCCGAGCCATGGAGGATCCCTGTGGAGTGCGACCCTACGCGCATGTGCGAGTTGCTGGTGGGATTGGGCGATGTGGAGGTGCTCGGCGTCGACGACGAGGAGGGTGAGCCGCTGGGGGTGCATGTGCGCTGTCGGGTGCCGAGACCGGCCTGTGGGGACTGCGGCGGGCCGGTGTGGTCCGACGGTGAGCGGGCGGTGGTGCTGGTGGACCTCTGCGCGTTCGGCAGGCCTTGCAGGCTGGTGTGAGCTTCTATGTCAAGGCGAGGGTGGGACTTGTGTTTCGTAGGTCGGTTTGGAGGTGTGTCCAGATGCGGTCTGAGATGCGTCGCTTGAGGGCGCGGATGGCTTCTCGCTTGGTCTTGCCGCGGTCGAGGTGTTGTTGGTAGAGGCGTCTGCCTTCGCTGTTGGGTTGGGCGATCTGAGTGAGTGAGCTTCCCCCCGAATCGTGGAGGGTTGGTTAGGCTGCGTTGGCTAGTTCGTAGTCTATTGGGCTGGTCATGTTGTTGGTGGAGTGGAGCCGTTTTCTGTTGTACCAGGTGTCGATCCAGACGGCGATGTCTCGGCGGGCCTGGTCGCGGGTGCGCCAGCGGCGGCGTGATATCAGCTCGTGCTGGAGCGTCGAGAAGAATGACTCGGCGGCGGCGTTGTCCAGCGCGCAGCCGACGCGTCCCATCGATTGGGTGATCCCGAGCTTGGCGCAGGCCGCCGCGAACGCGTCGGAGGTATATTGAGAGCCCTTGTCGGTGTGGAAAATCACTCCGGCGACGCCGCCGCCGCGCACCGCGGCGGCCATGTTGATCGCGTCTGTGGCCAGCTGCGCGGTGGGGTGGCGGTCGGACTGAGCGAAGCCCAGCATCCGCCGGGAGAACAGGTCCTCCACGGTGGCGAGGAACACCGGCCCCTCGGCGGTGTCGACCTGTTTGAAGTCGCCGACCCACTTCTCGTCGACGCCGCCGGCAGTGAAGTCCCGACGCAGCAGGTCCGGAACCGGCTCGGCGCGCTTGTCGGGTCGGGTCAGGCCCCTGCGCCGCTTGGGCGCGCGTCCCTGCAGGCCCTGGCGGGCCATGGAGGACTCCACCGTCTTCTTGGACACCTCGCGGCCCGACCGGCGCAGCGCGGCGCGAACCCGGGGCGAGCCGTAGGTGCCGTCTGACGCGTCGAAACAGGCCTTGACCTCGACGTCTAGTTCAGCTCTGCGCCGCCTCGCCGGCGTCGGGGGCCGGTCGCGCCACTTGTAGAACGTCGACGCCGCCACCCCCAGGGCCCGGCACGACACCGCGTGAGGCACAGCGTGGTCGGTCCTTTGGGCCGCGATGTGCGCTGAGACGCTCATCGCGTTGCCTCCTTGACCCAAAGGACCACTGATCGTTTGAGCACATCACGCTCCATCTCCAACTCGGCACAGCGCTTGCGCAGCCTGACGAGCTCAGCTCTGTCGTCGGAGCTCAGGCCCTCGGCCTCACCCCGCTCGATGCGGTCTTTGCGGACCCAGTTCCCGAGGGTGCCCGCACCGATCCCGAGATCACGGGCGATCTCAACGACCGGCCTTCGCGTCTCCCGGACGATCCGCACAGCACCGGCCCTGAACTCCGAGTCGAACTTGCGTCGTGTGTGTGACATAGCGCCTCCTCATAGACGATGTCTCCACGATTCGGGGGGATACCCAGAGGGCGGCGGTGTGGATGGCGCGGTTGAGTTGGCGGTTGCCGCCGCGGTTCAGTCGGTGGCGGACGGTGCGCCCCGATGAGGCTTGGAGGGGTGCGGTGCCGTTGGCCATCGCGAAGCGGGCCTTGGTGGCGAAGCGTGCGGGGTCGCCGACTTCGGTGAGGATGTCGGCGGCTCCGATGGTGCCGATGCCGCGAATCTTGGTGAGGGTGGTGCCGTTGGCGCTGACCAGTTCGCTGATCTCGGCGGCGAGGTCGGCGATCTGGCGGTTCAGTTCGCGTATCTGTCGGAGACGGCCGCGCGCGACCCGCTGGAGGCCTTTGGCGGAGGTGAGCGCGGCGCCGGTGCGGTGATAGCCGCAGCGGATCTGCGTCAAGTCGGCGTGCAGCCGGTTGATGTGCGCTGTGCGGGACTTGACCAGTTCACGGCGGTACCCGGCGAGCCAGCGCAGCTCCTCAAGCGTCCCGCCGGGTCGAGGCGGCGGCAAGTCGCTGTCGCGGGCGCCGATGCGGGCAACCAACAGCGCGTCCAGCGGATCGGACTTGGCGGCGGTGCGTTGGGAGCGCCGAGCCGCGGCGGTCATCTGCGGCGGAACGTCCACCACCTCTGCGCCGGCCTCGCCCAAAGCGAGCGCGGCGGCTCGCCCGTAGCTGCCGGAGCCCTCGATGGCCACGCGCCCCACAGAGGCGCCCTGGGCCCAGTTGACCAGCTCGCGGTGCCCCAACGCCGTGTTGGCGATGCTGCGATGCTCGAGCGGGCGCCCCGCCGCGTCGATGAGGCAGCCCACCAGAGTGTCCTTGTGCGAGTCGATACCGATTACCAGCATTGCTTTGACCTTCCTGCTCGGTGTTGATAGACCGCAGAATGGCCCGGCGGTGCGCAACCATGCGTTGATGAGCTCCAGGCTCAGACGCCTCTATCAAGCGACATCACCGGGCCGGCACACCGGCGAGGAGGCACTCACACCAAAAGCCACCATCAACCTGACGGGGCAATGCACAAGTGAGCCATCCCCGCCGGTGCTGCCGCCCCACCATCAACCTGACGGGGCAATGCACAAGTGAGCCATCCCCGCCGGTGCTGCCGCCCCACCATCAACCTGACGGGGCAATGCACAAGTGAGCCATCCCCGCCGGTGCTGCCGCCCCACAGTCAAACACGCATGGCACAAGCGGCGGTGGCGCTGCCCTCGCGATGGCTGTGGGGCGGGCACGGTCACTGAGCAGGCGGCGGAGATCGCGCCGCCGCGGGCGCTTCTGACGTCGCGCGCGGCGCGGTGGGCGACACGCCAGGCCGGCCGGGGCCGCCCGCTCAAAGACGTCGCCGGCGAGTTGGGCTGTGTGTGGCACACCGTGAACGCGGCGGTCAAGCGCTGGGGCGAGGCGCTGCCGGCAGCCGACACCGCCAGGATCTCAGACGTCGAGGCGCTGGGCCTCGACGAGACCCTGTTGTGGCGGCGGGGCCGGTTCCGGGCCAAGACCTGGGGCACCAGCATCGTCGACGTCGGCCGGGGCCAGTTGCTGGACATAGTCCCAGGCCGCAGCGCCCGAGCGCCCACACGCCGGCTGCTGCGCCGGCGCCGAGAGCGGCGCGAGGGCGTCCGCTGGGCGGTGCTGGACCTCTCGGGCCCCTACCGGGCCGCGTTCAACGCCGCGGTGCCCAAAGCCCGACAGGTCGCGGACCCGTTCCACGTCGTGGGGTTGGGCAACGACGCCCTCAACGAAGTGCGACGGCGGGTCCAGAACCAGACGCTGGGACACCGCGGCCGCAAAGACGACCCGCTGTAGCGGGCCCGCAAGCTGCTCGTGTCGGCGTCGCAGAACATCACCGAGAACGGACACACCCCGCTGCGGGGCCTGCTCGACGCCGGCGACCCCTACGGCGAGGTCCGAGACGCCTGGCACGCCAAAGAGACCCTCAGAGCCATCTACGACATCGCCGACGCCGAAGTCGGCGCCGCCACCGTGAACCAGCTCGCCGCCGACCTCCAAGAACCGGGCATGCCCGCAGAGATCAACCGGCTCGGGCGCACCATCGCCACCTGGCGCACACAGATCTCCAACCGGCACGCCGCCCGAGTCACCAACGCACCCACCGAGGCAGCCATTCTCTGGAGCGTGTCAGAGGGTGTCGTCGATGTCGCTGACGGGCATGTGGCGGGCTGTCGTGGACGCGTTCTCTGGAGCGTGTCGTTGGAGTCCGCGATGTTGCTGGCGGTGTGAGCTGGACAGCGCTTCCTTCGGCCTGCGGTCGCTGGTCGTGATGCGGTGGAGGTGGCCTGTGAGGGTTCAGCGTGTGGTGATGGCGGTGACCGGCGCCGAGTCTTGGACGGTCGTCGACGACGGGTGGGTTCTGGTGGAGCCGGTGGAGCGTTATCTGGCGCATCTGGCAGGCATCGAGCGTTCACCGAACACGGTGCGGGCCTACGCGCACGGTCTGCGGCTTTGGTTCGAGTTCCTCGGGGCCCGTCGCCTGGTCTGGGACAGCGTTGGGGTCGAGGACGTCTCGCGGTTCGTGGCATGGCTGCGGGCTCGGGCCGACAATGTGATCGTGTTCGATGACGCGGCGGCGGTTCGCAGCGCGGCGACGGTGAACCGTCACTTGGCCGCTCTGTTTGGGTTCTATGACTTCCACGCTCGCAGCGGCGGCGTGGGCGTGGCGGCTGAGTTGGTGGCGTGGCGGCGCGGGTCTCGGGGTTCCTGCAAGCCGTTCTTGCGCGGCGTCGCTGGTGACGGGCCGGTGCGCACGCGGCCGGTGGGGCTGCGTGTGCCGCGGCGGCTGCCGGCTGTGCTCGGCGTCGAGGAGATCGCTGTGATCTTGGCGGCGTGCACCCGGCTGCGGGACCGGTTCTTGTTCGCCTTGTTGGCCGAGACGGGCATGCGGGTCGGCCAGGCGCTTGGTTTGCGGCACGAGGACTTCGTGAGCCGTCGGCGGCAGGTGCGCATCGTGGCCCGGGCCGACAACGCGAATGGGGCCCGGGCCAAGTGCTCGTCGCCGGCGACGGTGCCGGTGTCGGCGCCGCTGGTGCGGCTCTACAGCGGTTACATGCACACCGAGTACGGCGGATTGGACTCTGGCTACGTGTTCGTGAACCTGTGGTCGGCGCCGGTGGGCAGGCCGCTGCGCTACGGTGCGGTCGCGAAGCTGGTGCGGCGGCTGCGAGCCCGCACGGGCATCGAGTTCACCCCGCACACGCTGCGCCGCAGCCGCGCCGCCGAGCTGATCCGCGCCGGTGTGGCGATCGAGGTCGTGTCCAAGCTGTTGACGCACCGGTCGGTGAGCGCGACCAGCGAAGCGTATGTGCACCTCGACGTCGAGGACCTGCGGTCCGAGCTGGTGCGTGCAGGCGCCTGGGACGGCGTCTCATGCTGAGCGCCGTCGCCGCCCGCATCGGCCGCGGCGACCATCTGGGCGAGCTCGTGGCGGCTGTGCGCCGGGAGTTCTGCGGCGAGGTGATCGCGGTGTCGCCCGAGGGCCCGGTGTTCGGTCGGGGCCGCTGCGAGGTGGCGGGATGCGGGCGCAGCGCCTGGGCGCGGGATCTGTGCGGGGCTCACCACCAGCGGTGGGCCAACCACGCCAAGCCCGACCTCGGGGAGTTCAAGGCGGGCGCCGCCGCGGTCGCGGTCCGGGCCGGCTCAGAGAACGTGGACGGCTTCGACCTGTCGGCGTTGGCCGTCGGGGCCCGCCTGGAGGTCGCGTACGTGCTGCAGTGCCGCCACGACGACCGCACTGTGAGGGTGCCGCCCTCGGCGGTGAGGCATCTGGTCGCTCTGCTGGCCGACAGCGGCGCCGGCTCGCTGCTGGGGCGGCCGCTGGAGGACTGGCTAGATGAGGTGAGGTCCCGAGGCCTCAAGGACCCGAGCCCCACGATCGGGCTCATCCGCTACGCCTACCGACGCCTCAGCGACCTCGGCGGCATCGACATCGAAGCCGAGTACGCGTCGGACGTCTGGGTCGCCTCGCGGCTGGGGATCAAGGTGACCCGGTCGCCGGCTCAGACCCGTTTCGACACCATCGACCAGCCGTGGCTGCGCGCCGCGGTGAAGCGCTGGGCGAGGCTTCGGCCGGGGTCGGGCAAGACCTTCGGCAGCGTGCACGTCGATGTGCGGGCGATGCTGTGGTTCAGCCGGTTCCTCACCCGACGCGATCCCCGAGCCGTCGACGAGGCTGTTGTCACCCGCGACGCGCTGGAGTCCTATCTGGTGTGGGTGGCCGCCTCACATCTCGCTGCTCACACCTCCAGCACCTACATCACGTGTCTGCGGGTCTTTCTCGACGCCTGCCGACGCCACGGCCGGCTGCCGCGACTGCCCGCGACGGCAGCGATCTATCACGACGACCTGCCCAGCCGACCCCGGCCCCTGCCCCGGTTCATCCCCGAGTTCGTCATGGCCCAGCTCGAAGACCCCGAACGCCTCGCAATGCTGCCCGACGCCACGACCCGGGCGCTGGTCACCGTGCTCATGGAGACCGGCCTGCGGGCCAGCGACGCCTGCTCGCTGCCGTTCAACCCGATCATCGAAGACAGCGCCCGATGGCCCTGCCTTCGCTACTTCAACACCAAGACGGCCGCCGAGCAGCTCGTGCCCCTCAGCGCCGCCGCCGCCGAAGCCATCCGAGCCCAACAGACGCATCTGCTCCACCGCCGGCCCGGCGCTGTGCCGGTGCTGTTCCCCGCCCCGCACTCCAACCCCGACGCGACCCGACCGTTCAGCTACGCCACGCTGCGGGGGCGTCTGGCCCGCCGGCAACACGACATCGACCCGCGCGACGACACCGGCCAGCCCGTGCGGGTCACCGCCCACCAGTTTCGCCACACCTTCGGCACCCGGCTGATCAACACAGGCGTCCCCCAACACGTCATCGGGCGGCTCCTCGGCCATGCCAGCCCCCAAATGACCGCCCGCTACGCCGCGCTCCATGACACCACCGTCCGCGCAGCCTTCGACGACTACTGCCAGCAGCGGGTCAACCTCGCCGGAGAACGCATCGCCCACGACCCCGGCGCGCTCACCGCCCAAGCCGAGTGGACCACCCACAACATGGCCCGCGTCCAGGCCAGCCTGCCCAACGGCTACCGCGGACGCCCACCACAACAGGACTGCCCCCACCCCAACGCCTGCCTCACCTGCCCCGACTTCCAGACAACCCCTGCATTCCTCGACATCCACCGCCGCCAACACGACCAGACCAGACTGCTCATCGCCACCGCCGAAGCCGACGGCCGGTTCCGGCTCGCTGACAACCATCGCCAAGTCCACGACAACCTCGACCGGCTCATCGCCGCGTTCGAAGACATCGCAGACACCACCCCATGACCGCCGCCCTCGCCGCTGCCGCCCGACAACGCTCCGACCAGACCCGCCAACGCGCCACCGAAGCGCTACAGCGCCTCCACGCCACCGGCCAACCGATCACGTTCGCACACGTCGCCCGCACAGCAGGCGTGTCCCGGTCCTGGCTCTACCGCCAGCCCGACCTGCGAGCCGACATCGACCGGCTCCGCCGCACTGCCACAGCCCAGGCTGTCCCCGTTCCATCACCCGAACGAGGATCAGCCGAATCGCTGCGACAACGCCTCGAGGCCGCCCTCGACGAGATCACCAGACTCAAAGCCGACAACCACCAACTCCGAGAACACCTCGCCCAGCACCTCGGCCACCGGCGCCAAAACCGCATCCCCGCCCCGTCAACGACATGTCTCCCACATGAAACCCAAGCTCCGAACCACCACAGCGTCCAGCCCTACAGATAAGCACCAACAACCTGCTCCAAGTACTGCGACGCACCGCCCACGGCTTCACCAACCCACGCAACTTCGAAGCCCGCGGCATCCTCGTGACATAATGAGGCATCCTCGTGACATAATGACCCAACCGGTGCCAGCAACCCTTCATCCCACACTTACGCGCAGGGCCCGGTTCTCGGGGTGTCTCGCTCCCGTGGGGTTAGCCTTGTCCACATGATGGTCTCCATCGGGCAGCGCTTGAAGCAATGATCCTGCGCACGACCGATCTCCGGCTCGTGGTCGGCAATCTCGGACCGATCAAGCACGCCGCCGTCTCGCTGAGGCCTCTCACTGTACTGATTGGCCGCAACAACACAGGCAAGACCTATCTCGCGCAAGCCCTTTATGCGGCCCGACGCGCGGTCCGTGATGGTCGCCGGAGCGTCTCGAAGCCATTGACGACACAGGAGCGAACCGCTCTAGGTGACCTGATTATGCGCGCTGCGGTACAAGAATCTGAGGCCGGCCCAACCGATGGGTTGCAGCTACAGATCGGGCAGCTGCCGCAAGATGTACAGGCGAAGGTCGACGCATGGATCGGGCAGGCGCTCAGCGATGCAGGCCAATCGCTTGAGCGACAGTTGTGTGCGTCCTTCGGCGTGCCCTCTACAAGCGAACTCGACAGGTGGGACCAGCCAAAAGGCGTAACAGTCGAGTTGCATCAAGTCCATCACGATGACGAGAGTAGGTGTCTCTTCGGTACGAGCGGGTCGTCGGCCTCCGGGCTAGATGCGGATGTGACAGTCAACCTTGACCCGTTCGACTTCGACCCTGACGTGCACATCGCGCGGCTTGAGCATTTCTCCGACGATGAGGCTGACATGGAGGTGTGGCTGAATCAGAACGCTTCTGACGAGTTGCGGTCAGCTGCTTGGAATGGGTATCGGCGGACCTTGGGATTGACCGGCAGCGCGCACTACTTGCCTGCCGGAAGGTCTGGACTCCTCAACGCTTGGACCGATGTCGTCAGGCTTCGGATAGAGCTAGAGCGGGAGAGCTTGGGTCTGCAGACAGTCCGAACCCCGGCCCTTGACGGTGTGGCACTCGACTTCATTTCATCTCTGGCTGGGCTTCTTGGCACACGCCCCCGCGGCGTCCCCTGGCATGGCGCTGGCTGGCGCACCGTTGGCGGGCGGCAGCGCCGCAAGAGAGATCCTGTGACATCTGGATCGCTGAGCCTGCTTAGGAAGGTCATGGACGGTGAGATCTACTCGGGATCCGGCGATGACATGGTCCCTACACTTGGGTACGAGCAGAGAGGGCATCGCATTGCTATCCGCCGGGCGTCGTCAATGGTGGCAGACTTGGCTCCGCTGGCAATGTGGATTGACCGGATCGTTGAGCCGGGCGATCTTCTCATCCTCGATGAACCCGAGTCGCATCTGCATCCAGGGGCAATCCGGCTCGTCGCCCGCGTCCTAGTTCGCCTGGCAGGCGAAGGCGTAAACGTCGTATGCGCGACGCACAGTCCCGTGTTGCTCCACGAACTGTCAAACTGCCTGTTGCTGAGCCAGCAACCCGAGCTCGCCGCCCAGGATGCAGAACGCGGTTACGAGAACAGTGATTGTCTGAGCCCGAACGATCTTGCCGTGCACCGGTTCCACCGCCCGGATCCCGGTGGACCCGTCGAGGTCACTCAGGTACCGATCGAGCCCGATTGGGGCATCCCCGAGGACGAGTACGTGGACGTTGCCACCGAGCAGTCAGACCACACGTCACGCCTAATCGACGGACTGACGTGATCGATGCCGAGAGCATCCGCAATGCTCACCGCAACTGTGGGTGCCTGACTGAAGATCGCTTGGACACGGTGGACTACAGCCCCCACTCGCTGCGCCGCCACGGATGCCAACTGAAGATTCGAGGACTTCGGCTGGCCATCAATTGTGACAGCTGTCGTGCGTACGGCTCCAACGACATACGTCCCGACCTCTTTGTCCTCCGTGAGACGGACGGAACCTGCGAATGGATCGTCATCGAGATCCAAAGCACGATGGACCGGGCAGCGACGCGTCAAGTGGCCGCTGGGTTACGGACACTCGCCGAGGATCCGCTGTTCGCCGACTCCCTGAACTGCAAACCACGCGTACTGTTCGCATTCAAGCGCGGAGTCCGAACGCAGGAACTACAGCAGTTACGGCAGCCGCTTCGGTCAAGGGGTAGAACCGTACCGTCCGATATCAAGCGCTGCGGCAGTACCACCGTCTGAGCCGCAGCGCGACAGAGAGCAACGATCCCGACCAAAGAGCTGGCGGCACAGCCCTCTCGGCTCCGTGGCTTCGAACATCGCTGAAATCCCTCGCGGGGCATCTCGTCCGCGACAAGGTGAACTCAAGCTCAACTACTTACAGCAGCGCCTCGACCCCTACTCAGGGACCCTCAACCACCCCGCGCCCCACGTTTACGCGAAGGCTCAGAAGGTGGGTCGTCCCCCATCGGGGTTGGTAGTACCCTCGCAGAGGTGCTCGGATCTGAAGGGAGCGACCCGCGTTGACTTCATACTCACCCTTCGACAAGCCCCTCGCTGACTTGGCCTCAGGCGATCTTGCTGTCCTACGAGCGGTGCCAGAGAGCTGGCACGTCGAGTACAAACTCGTGATCGACGATACGAAGACCCTCACAAAGGCGCTCGGGGCGTTCGCGAACACTTATGGCGGTTGGCTGATTGTTGGTGTTGAAGAAAGCGAGGGGGCTGAGAAGACTGCGCAGAACTTCCCCGGACTGGATGGTGACGAGCTGTCGCTCTTGTTGCAGCGGCTTGGTTCATCGATCGACGGGAATCTCCGACCCGTCCCGCACTTCGAGCATCGAGTTGTCAGCGGCCCCTGCGAGGCGGTCGGCCTCAGCGAAGGTCGATCGGTTGTCGTCGTGCATGTTCCGATGAGTGTCCACACACCTCATCTACAAACCGACGGTCGCGTGTACCAACGAGTTGGCGATACCTCTCAGCCGATCAAGGAACGCCGGCTCTTGGACGAGTTGTGGCAACGTGCTGACAGCGTACGACAAGCTACAGGCCTCTGGATTGGTGATGACCCTGAGTTCTCAAAGGGGGAAGGTAAGGCACCTTACCTGCGATTGTTGTTTGTACCGGATCCCTGGAACAAGCGGTACCAGCTGCCTCCAATGTCTCCGAGACGATTCCAAGAGACGCTGAACCAGCCAGGCCTGGGTATTGGCATCCCATTCGACTCGGTGTTCTCGACGAACAATGGCTACACCGCCCGCCACATCGTCAGCAATAATCCCCGCTACCTCGGACTCACACTCACCGTACGCCGTGATTTCTCGTGCGACATCATCGTACCGTTCAATGTGTTCAATGGTGTGGAAGACCAACTCCTACAATCTCTGGCTAGCAAATATGAGAACGCGGAGTCGTATGTGGAGCTGCTCGTCGACAAGGGCTACTGGCACGAGGACGAATGGATGGATCTCGATGTCGTGGATCTCAATCCGCTGCTCTACGTACTAATCGCCATCACCAATCAGTACCGAGCCCTATTGCGTATCGTGACGTCGGATTCTGCCTTTCATTTCAAGGCTCGTGTCCTACAGGCATGGCGAAGACTTCCATTCCTTGATGTTCCTCAGGTCATAGCGAGCTTCACTCATTACGGTGTCCCAATGCCGATGAGCGATGAATTGACAATTCCTCCTGGAACCGATCCCGACACATTTGCACTTCTGCAAGTTGAAGCGAATAGTAGTGCAGAACCCGACGATGAACTCTGGCAGCCTATGGATCAGGCCATTCCTATTCTGTTTCGGGTGTTCGCCGCCTTCGGAGTCTCCGGCCTCTTGAACGATGACGGTGAAATCGCTGAAGGAGTAGCTCATGCGCTAGTACAGGCGGCACAAAGGAGCACTCCAATCAACGTCGTCTGATGGTGGTCTGGTGATGCATCAACAACCAGAAGATGAAGGCTGGGCTACAGCGGGAATGGCTGCTGCCGCCTCGCTACCGCAGCATCACTCGCGGCGGGTCCCGGGGCCATCAGTGGTGCTCGCGCAGGTAGCGAACGATCTGCATCATTGCCTCGCAGTCGACCTGGTTGTAGTCGCGTATCTCGCGCATCAACTCTAGGTCCATGAGCCGGCCGGCGCGGCCTTCGTCTATCTCGTGTTGGCACCACCAGGCCCCGACCATCGCGCCGAGCCCGTCTGCTGGTCCGGTCTGCCAGCGGGTCGTGACCAGGCCCTGCGCATGCATGGCGTTGGTGATGGCCTTGAGCCCGAAGCCGTGTGCCCCCTTCACCACGACTGGCTCCTTGTTGATGACCTGCTGAAGGAAATCGAACCATCGCGGTGCCGGCCACTGATTGGCCCGGCTCCCGTGCCGTTTGACGGCGGCGTTGAATGCCGTAGTCAGCGACGACACCTCATGGCCAGACCAATGGATCACCTTGGGACGGGAGCCCGGGTCGAGCCGGTCGCGGACCGCGCCCATGTGGTTGAGCCACTGCTCGATTATCACAGCCTCCGCGGGCTCGGTGAGCTGATCAGCGACGAAGCACTCGAATCGCCACTCCGTGTTTTCGAGGTGGCCGCAGCCGACCATGAACACCAGCGGCTGCCCGCCACGGTTCGGTATGGCCGAGAAGTCGTCGCCGATGTCGTTCACCGTCTCGAAGTCGACGTAGAACTCCAGCGGTGGCACATTGATCCACTCCGAGCGGGCCGCGCAGATGTGTGCCGGGCGCACAGCGGGACCGGGTGTGCGGTTCACGTCCAGCAATGCGGTCAGTTGGCGGATCTTGTGAGTGCCCTTCATTCCGAGCGACTCGGGTGTGACCTGCGGGTCGCGCCAGTCGGTGAGTCCCTTCGCGTTGGCCTCGCGCCGTGCCTTCACGCCGACATGGTGAAGCACGGTCAGGTCGCGCCCTTGGGTCACGATGCTCTTGACGGCGCTCGTCCATCTCCCGGGGTCGCCGTTGGCGTTGGGGCGCAGTTCGTCCACCGTGGGCACCGGCAGCGCATCCCAGCCGCTTCCGTGGCTTCGCCTTCGGCGGATCCAGTCCGCAGCGTCATCGGCCCGCTGGCTCAGAGAACCGCCTGGGATGGCTTCGTCATGCTCGACGGGGCCGAGACGGCTCGTGCAGCCGCCGCCTCGGATGGTCTCACCACGGATCTTCTGCTTCCAGCTCCTGCCCAGCAGGAACGCCCGCGGAGCAAGGTAGCCCTGCAGTCTGCCCAACGCCCGGTTGTAGACATGCAGCTGCGCCTTGTACGCGGCGACCGATCCGGAGTTGAGGAGCCCGCCATCCGCGCTCAGGCTCAGAGTCGTGTACTTGATGTCCACGACCACGTAGTGGCATTCACCGATATCCAGAGCTGGTGCGCCCACAGCGGCCTCCGCTGGCGACAAAGCGTCGGGGAACAGCTTGGCCAGCACGTCGCTGCGCACCAGAAGATCCGGCAATCCGTAGGTGCGGTGCTCAGGATCGCGCAACACTCCTTGGTCGATGAGGGCCACCCCGTCAGCCATCGCGTCCCATGTAGCGAACGCCAGGTCCAAGTCCCGGGAGACGCCCCGCTGGGAGCCCGCAGCGCCGAGCGTTCGCACCTCGCCCACGCCGAGACCCCGTAGATGCTCGACCACCGACCGTTCGAACTCCACACCCTTGCGGAAGATGAAATCCAGGAAGTCGGTGCGCGTGTCGGGCTCGTCGCGCGCGAATCCCTTCGATTCGCCGTGACAGTCGAGCCAGTCCAGTAGCGGATCGCCGAGGACGTAGTTACGCGTCGCGGACGCCGACACCCACTCATCCCACTCCGCGTTGCTCGTAGGAACTCTCCGGGTGCCGCTGTCGTCGTGTGTGATTGCGTCCTTGGCCATGCCCGGAGACTACGCAGGAGGTGTGACACGACTCTCGGTTCGTTCTTGCAAGTGTCCAAGACAGCCAACCGTGCCGCAACAGTCAGCCCAAGACCAGCCTGTGGGTGCCCATAATTCGGTCGTGGGCGCTGACCAGGGGTTTCGTGCTCCATCCTGGGGCCAGGAATCGGTACGAGATCGGTACACGAGGACTCAGCATCGGCCCGCACCGCAGCAGGTCAAGGACCACGGCCGAGTTTCCGGCACCCACACGCATCTCGTATTTCGCGCCGCTCTGACCTCAACAAACGGTGAGAGATTCTTTCATTTGAGGACCGTTCGGATGACCAGAGCCGAGATTTGGTATCTGAGATAGAGGTGCACACACCCTAAAAACAGCATCGAAACGAAGAAATCAGCCCTCTAGGAGGCTCAAATCAACCCCTTCAGGGGTCAATAATCAAACTGTGGGGTCTTGCCGGAGTCCAGATAATCCGCCCAATCCTGCATCAGCTCCTTGCGCCGGTCGAACATGACACCCCGGTCGTAGGAGCGTGCAACTCCCCTAACGGCGTGCCCGAGGGCTTTCTCAGCGAGGTCTGGGGGTTGGCCCTCGTCGCTGCACCATGACCTGAACGAAGCTCTCATCCCGTGGGGGGTGCCGTCGAGGCCGAGTTCTTTCATGAGTTTGCTCATCGTGGCGTCGCTGAGCATCTTCCCTGTCGGTGATAGGAACACCAGGCCGCTGCCGTCAGAGAGTCTCTGCGCTTTGTGAAGCAACACCACCGCTTGCGTTGAGAGAGGCACGACGTGTGTCTCTCGGGTCTTGGTGCGCTCCTTTGGGATCGTCCAGGCCTCTGTCTCGATGTCGATCTCATCCCACCGGCAGCCGCGCACCTCCCCGGATCGGCACGCTGTGAGGGTCAGGAACTCCAAGGCGAGTTTCGTTGAGGGTGTCGCCCCGGAAGCCTGGACAGCGAGGATGGCAGCAGAGACCTCGCCGTAGAACACGGAACGGTGATGCTGTTTGCGGGCTACCTGCGGCCCGAGGGCGTCACCGAGAGCGAGACCGGCTGGGTTGTCCAGCCGGTGCCCGCCGCCGATCGCCCGGTTCATCACCTTGGAGATTCGCCCTCGGATTCTGCGAGCGGTCTCCGGTTTGGTGTTCCAGATCGGCTCCAGCACGGCACGCACGTCGGCTGTGGTGACGTCAACCACGGACTTGGACGCCAGCGAAGAAGCGTAGGTGTCCAGGCTCGCCCGCCATTGCTTCTCGCTTCGGGGGTTGTCCCACACGTCCCTTTGCAACTCGATCACCTCCTCCAAGACTTCCTGGAACGTGGGAACGTCAACGGTGCGGCGGGGGTCGCCTCCGTTGGCGACGGTCTGGGCGTTGGCGAGCGCTTTGGCTCGTGCGTCCGCGAGGCTGATGACCGGGTAAGCCCCGAGACCGAGGTGGGTCACTTGGCCTCGGATGCGGATTCTTTGCTTCCAGGTCTTCCTCACACCTCCTTCGGCGCGGGGTTTGATTTCGAGAAGCAGCCCGTGCCCGCCGCGCCCGTCGCCGTAATGTCCGGGCGTGTTCTTGTTCTTGACGAGCGTCGCGGAGAGATACATGGTTCGGCCCCCGAAGTTTGGTGTGTCTATTGGTGTTACTTTATCAGGGGGATGTCACAGGGTTTTATGGACCGTCCTGGGTCGTTACGGGCCGAACGCCACACAGGCGATATGACGCTTGAAGACGCTTTTTGTGGCTCCTACGGACGGTTGCGGACCGTTATGGAGCCTCATGGGACGAAATTGATTAGCGGACATACTCTCCGCCGATACAGGGATCTCAGGAGTCGGCCCGCAGAACCTGCTCCACCTCGGACTCGATGGCCGTTCCGGTGAAGAAGTCGGGGCTGCCGGTGGCGAAGTGAGGGGGACCGGATTCTCGAACGTCATCCTGACCGATCCGGTTGGAATAATCACCATGCAGAGTCGTTGATGCGCTCAGGTGTTCCAGATTCGGAGCAGGTCGGTGGCTGCATACCAGCCGCGCACGCGGCCGACTTGGCCGGTGCTGACCTGGGTGTTTTCGAGCACTCCGTGCTTGGCGAGTGATTCGAGAGCGGTCCTGCCGGTACGTTCGCTGACGTCGAGCAGGCCGGCGACGTCCGCTGAGCTGATGACGGGATACCCGGGCAGGAACCGCAGCAGCGCCCGGGCCGTGCTGTCGCGCCTGAGCGTCGAGGTCACCTCGGTCCACTGTTCGATCAACTGCTGCGACTGTTCCACGATGCTGCCGGTGAGCTCTGCCGCGGTTTCGACGATCTGCGCGAACCATTGCACCCACGGCCCGACGTGGCCTGACTCGAACAGCCGCAGCCCTGACAGATACCCGCCGGGGTCGCGGGCGACAGCCATGCTGATGGGCGCAACCGAACGCCGCGTCGCCTCGGCGCGTCTGAGGATGCGACCTACCAGCACCCGGCCCAGTCGACCGTTCCCGTCGCCGTAGGGATGGATCGCCTCGAACTGGGCGTGGACGATCGCGGCGCGCGACAACGCATCGAGATCGTCCGTGGCGTCTGCGAACCGCAGCAGATCGTCCACAAGGCGAGGTATCTCTGCCGGAGGCGGCGGAACGTACGCGGCGTCCAGCGGCGATGTGCCGCCCACCCATCCGAGCGCTGGCCGGAATGCGCCCACCATCTCGATCGGCAGATCGCTGTTGCGCATCAGCCTTCCATGCCACTCATGCAGCACGCCGACGCTCAGCGGCTGCTGCGCCGTCTGTAACGCCATGTGGATGACTGCGAGATTGTCCGCAACCCACCCAGCAGCACCGCCAGAACCGGTGCGCTCGGCGACCAGCACCGAAGTGAGCGGCTCGCGCAACCCCTCGATCCCCGATGAGGCGATGCCCTCATGACGCATCAGCAGCCGCGCGAGCGCCTCCCACGCCGTCGGCAACCGCTGATCCGCTAGGCGCAGCGCGGCGACGGCCCGCTCAGCGCTGCGTACCGCCGAGGCGGGCAGCGCCAGATCACGATGACGAAGCTCCGCCGGGACCCACGCAGCCGCTGTGCGCCCACGCCACTCAACAGCTGTTGTCCGGCCGGCGGTTCCTTCCGCAACACCCTCCATTACGGAAGGATACCAAGCGAAGGCTCCGAAATCGGCGCTATTGCGAAGGCCTTCGATGACGTTCGAGACGGAACTCAGGACCCGGCCTGCAGAACCTGCTCTACTTCGGACTCGATGACCGTTCCGGTGAAGAAGTCGGGGTTGCCGGTGGCGAAGAGCTCGACCGGATTCTCGAACGTCATCGCCCGGAAGTCGTCCTCGGTCACAAGGCCACGGTCAACCGCCCGATGGGCGTCGGGGAGCATCTGGCTCATAGCGGTCGGGTTGTAGCGGCCGAGGTCGGTACCGAGCACGCACTTGAGCTTCGCGCCGAGCGGTAGCACGTGGTCCGCGAACGCCAGGAAGCCGAAACGGTCGCTGGCCTCGCAGCCGAAGTAGAAGTTGCGCACGAATCGGACGCGGAAGTCCTCAGCGGTGCCGATCCCGGCCGCCGCGAACTCATCGCCGTGCGCGGCGAGGTCGTCGGGTTCGGGCCAGACCATGCGTTGCATGCAGGGCCCGCCCGTTCGCGGCCGTGTGCTGCTCCGTGCAACCGTCCATCAGTCGACCGGAAGGCGCGGCTGATCGAACACGTCGTCGATCAATCGGCAGGACACAGCGCCAACATAGACGCCCGCCGCAGCCCTCGCGGCGGTCTCTGTGAGCTCTAGGGGGGCTCCCGGCGTTCACGGCACCGCCGTGCTCGAGGACGAGCGTCGGCGGCGAGTCAGCTATCTAGCGGGGCAACTGCGCGGCCTGGATGAACGGGACATCGAAACTCTCGGGGCGGCCGTCGAGATACTCGACCGAGTCATCCAGCAGTCCGACGATCAGACGCTCGGACCCGATTCGAGGTGACCTCCTCTTGAGCCGCAGTCGCGGCCACGCTCAGAACGCCTCCGCGTCAGACCAGCTGTTGGAAGTCGCTGAGCTCAAGCTTCCTGAGCTCGAACGCGAGCGCCGGTGGTATCTGCCGCGGACCTTCGACGCCTTCCGGTTCGGGCCCTTCCGCTGGTTCATGGGCGCCATGATCTGGTGGAACGCGGCGATGAGCATGCAGATGCTCGTGCGGGGCTACCTCGTCTACCAGCTGACCGACTCCTTCGCAGCCCTGGGGATCGTGAGCCTCGGGTTGGCGATCCCGATGCTGCTGGTCTCACCGATCGGTGGGGTCGTCGCCGATCGCACGTCGCGACGGGCTGTCCTGCAGCTCGGCCAGCTCTTGAGTGTCGTGATCGCAGTTGTGGTCGCGATGCTGCTGTTCACTGACCTCCTGGTGTTCTGGCACCTGGTCGTCGCATCGGTGGCCCACGGGCTGATTGTTGCGGTGGTGATGCCCTCCAGACAGGCGCTCCTGCCGGACGTCGTCGGCGTGTCACGACTCACGACCGCAATTCCGCTCCAAGCCGCCGGCCTGAACCTGATGCAGATCCTCGCGCCGGCGCTGGGTGGCTACATGATCGACTGGACCTCCGCAGCATGGGTCTACGTATTCATCGCTGCCCTGGCCGCGATGTCAGTGCTGATGCTCTTCTTCGTGAAGTCGCTGAGCCCGGAGTTTTCTTTGAGGTCGCGAATGGCGAACTCGACGGTGGCGTGGCCGCGGTGGTAGGCGTCGGCGGCGACGGTGTCGAGGTCGGCTCGGTCGGTGACGAAGCAGTGGTGGCGCCAGTTGGGCCACAGCAGCAGGCGGATACCTGGGCGTTGCCAGACATCCGAATTCTCCCATCGCGGCGGAATCCTGTAAGGACTGGTGGCCCGATCAGCATCCGCAAGATTCAGCGATCTTGTCTTCAGAATCGTCGAATTGAGCTATTGTACGCAAAGATAGTCTAATCATGCTCTGTAATACCGCCTCCCTCTGGTTCGCCCTTCGGCACGCGCCAAGCGCATCCCCACCAAGCCATTCAGCAGTCCCCGGACCGCGGACGCGCTCTCGCCGAGCAGTGCCATCCCCTCCGATGTCGAGATACTCCCGCGCTGCTGGATCGCGTCGTACAGGAGTTGCCCCTTCCGGCTTTGCGCCTCCATTCCACCGCTGCCCGCTCGGAGCACGATCTCGTCGGAGAGTTCGTACCGACTACCGCCTCTCTCGCCGACACGCACAAGCAGACCCTTGGCCACCGCTCCCGACAACAGGCCACGCACATCGGAGTCTCCCAACACCTGACGCAACCGCCGCGGCGTGACGAACCCCTCCCGGCGGGCAACAACCAACGCGCGGCCCTCGCCCATCGTCATCGGATACTGACCGAGCAAAGACAACCAGACCTGGTCCTCGACATCGACGAGGGAGCGGTTGCGTAGCGTGACAGTCACAGAACCGTCGGCCGAGGAGAAGGTGGGCGGCTCCATTAGGCGGGCCTCCATCTCGCTGTGCATGCGATCCACTCCCTCGCCATACTCCTCAACGAGTCCTACCGTCTTGAGGACACGCATAATCCGACGATTCCGGCTGTAGTGCTCCTCCCGCATGTTCTCGGTGGTGATGTGACCGGGCAGCGGACCCGGGCTGCGTACCTCGATGCGGTCGTCCCATGATCGTCACGTCGACGGTGGCACCGAAGAGTCCGTAGTCCCGGTGGGCGAGCGCATTGAGTATTGCCTCCCGCAGGACGGGCGCCGGATACTCGGGCAGAATCTCGCGCTTGACACCCCTCACGACTGCGCGTCGCGGCGGGTGTTTTTGGTCGGCGTGGGTGACGTTAGCGGGTTCTTCTTTGGTCGGGATCGGTGCTTCATGGCCGAGTGGACGTTCTGTATAGAATTCTGTACAGTGCTGTGACTGCTACAGCCACCAACCTCAGGAGACACCTATGACCCCACTGACCGAAGCCCGCAGCCGCCTCAGTGAAATCGTCGACGAAGTGGCCTCGACCGGATCGACGATCGAGATCTCCCGCCACGGACGACCCGTAGCCGTTGTCATGGGCTACGAGGAGTACGAATCGCTACTCGAAACGCTGAACATCCTCGCCGATGAGACAACCATGGACGCCATCGCTGAGGCCGAACGTGATCTCGCAGCTGGCGACCTGACCGAACTCGACTGAAGGCGCCATGGCCGAGCTGGCACGCTGCGCCAAGAAGGACCTCGATGCCTTGCCGGCGACGTTGGCAGCCAAGGCCAAGGAGATCATCCGGCGTCTCGACAACGAACCACACTTGGGCAGGAAACTCGTCGGCCCGCTGCAGGGCAAGCGCTCCGCCCGCCTCGGCCGGTCCCACCGCATCATCTACACAGCGAGCGACGGGAAAATCATCGTTCTCGCGATCTCGCACAGAAGGGACGCCTACCGCTGATGTCCTCTGATGTTCCCGAACTCCCTCAGGATCCTCGCGAGCGGGAGATCCTCCTTAGCCTAGATCCACCGGCGCGGTGGGGTTTGTGGGGTTGGAGCGTCCGCCAGAAAGGCCTCCTGACGTGGGAGAATGCTGTTGATAACGGCAGTTACTCCAGCTACGTGAGGGCGCACTTCCTGTGAGCAGCATGTCTGGTGGGATCGACGGGGTGGAGGCGCGCTTCGGTGAGGGGTCGCTGGTGGCTGGCGGGGGCCTGTTGTTGGCGGTGGCGGTGACGGCTCGCCTCGGGCTCGAGGCGCTGATCGACGACACGGTGCGCCCCGCGGGCTCGGCTGGATCGGGGTCGGGGCGCAAGGTGTTGGCTTTGGTGGCGTCGATGCTGGTGGGCGGCTCGTGCATCGACGACACCGACAGGCTGCGGGCCGGTTCGGCGGGCGCGGTGTCGGGCTTCGCGGTGTCGGGCTTCGCGGTGTCGGGCTTCGCGGTGTCAGGCTTCGCGGTGTCGGCGCCGTCGGCGCTGGGGAGCTTCTTGCGGTCCTTCGCCTTGGGGCATGTGCGCCAACTGGACCGCGCTCATGAGCTGGCGCTTCAGCGGGCGTGGTCTGTGGGCGCGGCGCCGGCCGCCGCGGAGATGACGGTGGATCTGGACTCCACGATCTGTGAGGTGTTCGGCAAAGCCAAGCACGGCGCCGCCTACGGCCACACCAGGGTGATGGGCTGTCACCCGCTGGCCGCGGTCAGAGACGACACCGGCGAGATGCTGCACTCCCCGATGCGGTCGGGATCCTCTCAGCGCGGCAACGAGCACTTCGCTCGCGAGACCCTGGCCCGCCTGCGGCGCCTCGCGGCGGACGCGAGCGTGACGGTGCGCGCCGACGCGGGGTTCTTCTCCTATGACATGATCGACGCCCTCGGCGCCCACGGTGCGTCCTACTCGATCACGATCCCGCACAACGCCAAGGCCAAAGCAGCCGTCGACGCCATAGACGACGATGCCTGCAAGGCCACACCCTGCGCCTGCCCGCTGACTGGCCCCGGGCGCGCACCCATACCACAGCACTGCAACGCCTGCGCAACCTCCCCCTGCTCATCTGAGCCGCCCGCAGCGCCCGGCGCAGCGCAGCCGCACCCCACGCGCCACCAACCCGCACCAGCCCCGCACACCAGTCTCGCACGCCCCAAAACGCGCCGGCCCGCACACCCGCACCAGCCCTGCGGCCAACCGGCCCCAACCGTCGATCCCACAAACCCGTCGGTGGATCCAGGCTTGGTCTGTCGACAATGAAGCCCGCACTCGTGCCGCACGGGGTTCCGGTGCCCGATGCTGACGCGATCAACGCGCTCGCTCCCACGGGCGGGCTGCGGGCCGGCATCAACATCGGCAACTTCCTGCTGGTGAACGGAACGGGATCGGACGGAGAGCCCGTGGGGGTCTCGCCTTCGATGGCTGCAGCCCTCGCCGATCTGCTCGGCACGCCCCTCGACCTCGTGACGTTCGCCGGCCCGGGCGAGCTGGCCGACGCAGTCACCGCCGACCGGTGGGACATCGCCAACATCGGCGCCGACCCCGCCCGAGCCGACCACATCGCATTCACCGCGCCGTACTGCGAGATCGAGAGCACCTACCTCGTGCGGGGCGACTCCGGAATCGTGACGCTGGCCGACGTCGATCGTCCCGGAGTACGAATCGTCACCAAGAAGGGGGCCGCATACACGCTCTGGCTGGAACGCAACATCGACAAGGCAGAACTGATCCGAATCGACGTCCGCGAAGACAGCCTCGACACGTTCGTCGCTCAGGGCCTCGAGGTGCTCGCCGGACTCCGCCCCCGACTGCTGCGCGACGCCGAGCGTCTACCAGGCAGCCGAGTGCTCGACGGGCGATTCACCGCCGTTCGACAAGCGATGGGCACGCCGCGTGCCCGAGACGGCGCAGGCATCGCGTACCTCGAGCGCTTCGTTGCGGCGGCAGTCGAGTCGGGTTTCGTCGCCGCCCTGATCGATCATCACGGCGCGACGGGCCTGACGGTCGCTCGCAACTGAGGACGCCGATGTCGACACCCCTCCCGGGCTTATCGACCTAGCTCGATCCGGCCGTTGACCCCGTCACCTTCGGCGGGCTCCGAATCGACGAGGACGCCCGGGTGCTGGCTGCCGGTCAACGCCCCATCGCCGGGCTCTACGCGGCGGGCGAGCTAGTGGGCGGGTGCAGCACGCCCTGTTCCCCAACCCCATCCATCACCACCGAAAGAGGCGACGCCACGTTCCTGATAATCGACCCGAAGGTCACTGATCGCGACGCCTGCATCGCGACCGTCCACCAGTGGCATACCGCAGCCCACACCGCCGAACGACACGGTGGTCAGCTGCTGGTTTGCGGCGACCAGGTGGAAGTGATCGACGGCGGCTGGAAGCCCAGAATCTGCTGATCGTGCAGTTCCCAGACGCCGACGCCATGCACAGCTGGGTGGGGTCCACCGACTACGAGGAAATGGTGGCGGTCGTCAGCCAGTGCGCCGAGATGGCCACCGTCGCCGTCGTGTCACACAGCGAGTAGCGCCCACTGGTCGGACTGCCGGCCACCTCCTGATGTCTGGGCCCGTCGAGGCGATTCCTGACTAATCTGGTCGGAATAGTCACCATGTTTGGCTAGCCTCTGGATAGTCCGCCAGACATCGGAGGAAACCCATGGGACTTCGCATCAACGACACGGCCCCCGACTTCACCGCCGACACCACCGAGGGAGAGATCAACTTCCATGAGTGGATCGGCGACGGCTGGGCGCTGCTGTTCTCCCACCCGAAGGACTTCACCCCGGTCTGCACCACCGAGCTGGGTGCGGTGGCCGGCCTCAAGCCGGACTTCGCAGCCCGCAACTGCAAGATCATCGGCATCAGCGTCGACGGCGTGAGCGACCACAACGGCTGGTCGGCCGACATCGAGAAGGCCACCGGCAACGCGGTCAACTACCCGCTGATCGGCGACCCCGGGCTCAACGTGGTGAAGCTCTACGACATGCTCCCGGCCGACGCCGGCGACACGTCGCAGGGCCGCACCGCGGCCGACAACGCCACCGCCCGCTCGGTGTTCATCATCGGCCCCGACAAGAAGATCAAGGCCATGCTCACCTACCCGATGACCACGGGCCGCAACTTCGCCGAGATCCTCCGCCTGCTCGACTCGGCCCAGCTCACCGCCACCGAGCAGGTGGCCACCCCGGCCAACTGGCAGCAGGGCGAGGACGTGATCATCGTGCCGGCGGTCTCCAACGAGGCCGCCGCCGAGAAGTACCCCGACGGCTGGGAGGCGCCCCTCCCCTACCTTCGGGTGGTCAAGCAGCCCGGCACGTAGCCGTCCAGTCAATCTGTGTGAGGTTCTTGGCCATATCGGCCGATAGCCGCTCACAGAACCACGCGGTGCACCGGCCGCCCGAACTGTCTGAGGTTCTTGGCCATATCGGCCGATAGCCGCTCACAGAACCGGGGCCGGCGGAGGGCGCGGGCCTTGCCGAACTCGTACGCTTCGGCGATGACGCCGACCATCGCTGAGATTGCGGCCGCGCCCCTGCGTCACCCTGACGCTCTCGGACGTCCGCAGGCGAGCCAGGCCTCATGGGATCCGTGGGGCCTCATGCACCCCCTGTCGTACGACCGGGCCTTTGCCGGTCAGGCCAAACGCTTCGCGCCTCCCTGGGGCGAGGTGGTGTGCGTGGTCACCGCCTCCGACGGCGCCTTCGGCGTGGGCATGACCAGCCAGGCCGGCCCGGTCGTGCCCATCATCAACGACTTCTTCGCACCCATGCTCGCCGGCGAGCCGGCCCTGGCCACCGACAAGCTGTGGAACATGATGGTCCGCAGCTCCAACAGCGCTTTCGGCGCGTCCGGGCTCGCCGCTTTCGCGGTTAGTGCTGTGGACCTGGCCCTGTGGGACCTCAAGGGCAAGATCCTGGGTGCGCCCGTGTACGAGTTGGTGGGAGGCCCGGCCCGCGACCGCACCCGCTGCTACGCCACCGGCAACGACCTCGACGACCTGCGCGACCGGGGCTTCGAGGCTTTCAAGCTGGCCTGCACGGTGGGGCCGGCCGCGGCCACCGCCGGGATCGACGAGACCGAGCGTCTGGTGGCCGGCGCCCGCTCGGAGCTGGGACCCGACGCCGACATCATGCTGGACTGCTGGCCGGTGCTCGACGCGGCCTACGCGGTGCGCCTCGGCGAGGCGCTGAGGTCCTACCGGCTGACGTGGATCGAGGACTACGCCCAGCCCGACGACTGGCCAGGCTACGCGGACGTCCGCCGCCGCCTGCCCTCACAGCTGCTGGCGGCAGGCGAGCGCTGGCAGACCGACCGCACCTTCGCCCACGCCGCCGAGCAGCGCATCGTCGACGTGCTGCAGCCCGACGTGCAATGGGTGGGCGGAGCCACCGCGGTGCTCAAGATCGCGGCCATCGCGGCCGCGGCCGGCATCGAACTGGCCGTGCACGGCGGCTGCAACGACTCCTACGGCCAGCACCTCTGCCACGGGCTGTCCGGCAACCGCTGGGCGGAGATGTTCGTGGGTTGCGGGCCCGGCGAGTCGCTGATGGCCGCGTGGCGCTCCACTCCCGGCATGGCCCTGCCCAGCGACGGCTGGCTGGTGCCCAGCGACGCGCACGGCTTCGGCATAGACCTGGCCCGCGAGCAACTCGAAGCCGCCGTCGCCTGAGCATCCAGCCCCGCCGGCGGGCTGGGCCCCAGAATCTTGGGGCGATTTCTGTGCCTGGGCGGCCCAATACTCGACCGAGAACCAGGAGGGTGGTCAGGGCCCCGAAACTGGAGCGATTATTGTGCCTGGGCGGCCCAATAGCGCCACCCAGAACGCCGGCGGCGGCCACCAAACCGGGCCGGCGGGTCAGTCGACGATGGTGACCCCGGCGGCGGCCAGCTCCTGGAGGGCAGCCGCCGAGCTGTCGGGGGTGACCCCGGCGCAGTGCGCCACCAGAACCGACGTCTCGAATCCGGCGGCGGCCGCGTCCAGCGCGGTGGCCCGCACGCAATGGTCGGTGGCGATGCCCACCACGTCCACGGCCTCCACGCCCCGCTCGGCCAGCCAGTCCCGCAGGCCTACATCCTCGCTGGATCCGCTGACCCCTTCGAAGCTGCTGTAGCCGTTGCTGTACTGGCCCTTGAGGAACACCTCGTCCAGCGCCACCTGCAGCTTCGGGGAGAACGCGGCGCCCTGGGTGCCGGCCGCGCAGTGCGCCGGCCACGAGGTCACGAAATCGGGGTTGGTGCCCGGCGCCGCGAAGTGCTCTCCGGGGTCGATGTGCCAGTCCTTGGACGCGACGACATAGCCGTAACCGCCACCGGCCCGGTCGAGACCGACGAGGTCGGTGATGGAGGCGGCCACCGCATGCCCGCCCTCCACGGCTAGCGACCCGCCCTCGCAGAAGTCGTTTTGCACATCGACGATGATCAGAGCCTTCTGCATCCCAGCTCCTCCTTGGTCATCTCCCAGGGCTCCCCGCGCGCGCGCTGATCGCCCCTCCGCTCCGTTCGCAGATTCTGTCGCGGCGGGCGCCTCCATGCCCACCCATTCGGTGGGGATGGCCGGGGAGCGACGAGGGTGCGGGACCCGATCCTCGGGCCTCAGGCCCCGGCGGCGCTCCGCGCAGCGGCGGCGGGCCGCGGCGGGGTCGTCCTTCCAAGCCCGCTCACCGCCCGCCATCAGCGCCACCTGGGGATCGTGGGCGCCCGCCGGAACGGCGTCGCCCGCGGGTGACAGCACCTCGGCTGTCCAGAAGCCGGCGGAGTCGACGGTGCGGTGCACCTGCTTGCGGCCGCCCACGGTGATCTTGCCCGGTGAGAGCTTGCCCACGGCCCTCAGGGGCGCACCGGCGCCCGCGGAGTCTGCGATGGCGACCAGCTTGTAGACCACCGACGCGGTGGGATGGCCAGAGCCGGTCACCAGGCTCGTGCCCACCAGGTAGGCGTCGATGGGCGCGGCCGCCTCCTCCAATTCGGCCACCCTGAACTCGTCGAGGTCTCCGGAGGCCACGATGCGGCAACCCTCCGCGCCGAGGGCGTCGAGCAGGGCCCGGGCCCGGATGCTGGCCGCGAGCAGGTTGCCGCTGTCAATGCGCACCGCGCCGATGCCGGGGCCCACCACCTCCACGGCGCGGCGGATGCCCTCCAGCACGTCGAAGGTGTCGACCAAGTAGGTGGAGCCGGTGCCCAAGGCGTCGCGCTGGGCCTCGAAGCTGGTCTTCTCGTCGCGATGGGCCAGCACGAAGGCGTGGGCGGTGGTGCCACCGGTGGGGATGCCGTAGCGCCGGCCCGCCTCAAGGTTCGAGGTGGTGTCGAAGCCGCCGATGTGGGCGGCCCGGGCCGCGGCCACCGCGGCGTCGGGGTCGGTGCGGCGGCTGCCGCCCTCGATGAGGCGTCGGCCGTCGGCCACGTCTCGCACCCGGGCCGCGGCCGATGCCACCGGGCAGTCGTGGTTGAGGATCGACAGCATCACCGTCTCGAGGACGACGCACTCGGCGAAGCCGCCCTCAACGGTCAGCACCGGCGAGTAGGGGAAGAAGAGCTCACCGTCGGAGTAACCAGTCACATCGCCGCTGAAGCGGTACGAGCGCAGCCAGTCGGCCACGTCCGCGCCCGACACGACGCCGGCGCGCATGAGATGGTCGACGGTCTCGTCGTCGAAGCGGAAGCGCTCGACGGCTTCGATTATCCGATCCGCCCCGGCCACCACGCCGTAGGCCCGTCCGGCCGGCAGCCGCCGGGCGAACGCCTCGAACACCGCCCGGCGCTCGGCGATGCCGGACTGCAGGGCCGAGGCCACCATGGTGATCTCGTAGTGGTCGGTCTTCAGGGCCACAGAAGCGCCTCGGTCCACGCCCCAAACGCTACCGGTGGCGTGCTTCGTAGGCTCGGCTGCGATGGCAAGCCCGTTCCACGTGATGCATTCCATGTCGGCCGACCGCTCCGGGCTCAAGGGCAAGACGATCACCGCCGACACCCGGCGCCGGGTGTGGGGCTTCGCCCGGCCCTACCGCTCCGGGATCGTCGCGTTCATCGTCATCGTCGTCGCCTCGACGTTCCTGGGGCTGCTGCCTCCGCTGGTGATCCGGGAGATCTTCGACTCTGCCATCGCAGAGGGCGACCGCGGCTACCTGAACGTGCTGTTCATCGTGCTGATCGCCACCGCCGTGGGCGAGGCGCTGCTGTCGCTAGTGGGGCGCAGGCTCAGCTCCAGCATCGGCGAGGGCCTGATCTTCGACCTGCGGCTGCGGCTCTTCGACCACGTGCAGCGCATGCCGCTGGCCTTCTTCACCCGCACCCAGACCGGCACCCTCGTCAGCCGGCTCAACAACGACGTGATCGGGTCCCAGCGGGCCTTCACCGGCACGCTCGGCACGGTGGTGGGCAACATCATCACGCTGGTCGGGACCCTGATCGTCATGGCCGCGCTGGAGTGGCGGCTCACTTTGCTGGCGGTGGTGATCCTGCCGGTGTTCGTGCTGCCGGCCCGGCGGGTCGGGCGGGGCCTGCAGGCCATCACCCGGGAGGGGATGAACCTCAACGCCTCGATGAACAACACGATGACCGAGCGGTTCAACGTGGCCGGTGCGCTGCTGGTGAAGCTGTTCGGTCGCCACGACGACGAGGCCGCCGACTTCTCCGGTCGGGCCGGGCGGGTGCGCGACATCGGGATCCGCAGCGCCATGTACTCGGCGGTGTTCCTCATCGCGCTGACCCTGGTGGGAGCGGTGGGAACGGCCATCGTCTATTGGCTGGGCGGCCACCTCGCCATCGACGGCGCCCTGACCGCGGGCACGCTGGTGGCGCTCGGCCTCTACACGGTGCGCATCTACGTGCCCCTCACCAGCCTGTCCAACGCCCGGGTGGACGTGATGTCCGCGTTCGTGAGCTTCGAGCGGGTGTTCGAGGTGCTCGACACCCCCAATCCGATCACCGACCGCCCCGACGCCCGCGACCTGCAGCGGCCGGACGGTCGGGTCGAGTTCAGAAGCGTGCGCTTCGCCTACCCGTCGGCCGACGGGACGCCCGAATCGCTGGGGGTGGCCGCGGCCGGCGCCCAGGCGAGCGCGGCCCCGGCGACCGAGGTGCTGGCCGGCATCGACCTGGCGATCGAGCCGGGCCGGATGGTGGCGGTGGTGGGTCCGTCGGGGTCGGGCAAGACGACGCTGGTGTCGCTGGTGCCCCGGCTCCATGACGTGACCGCGGGCGCGGTGCTGGTCAACGGCGTCGACGTGCGAGACCTGACGCAGGCGTCGCTGCGGGCCGCCATCGGCACGGTCACTCAGGACCCGCACCTCTTTCACGACACGGTGGCCTCCAACCTGCGCTATGCCCGGCCCGACGCCACAGACATCCAGTTGGCTGAGGCCTGCCGCGCGGCCCGCATCCACGATGTGCTCGCGGCCCTGCCCGACGGCTACGACACGATGGTCGGAGAGCGGGGCTACCGGCTGTCGGGCGGCGAGAAGCAGCGCCTGGCCATCGCCAGGATGCTGCTCAAGGACCCGGCCATCGTCATCCTCGACGAGGCGACGTCGCATCTCGACACCGACAACGAGGCCCAGGTGCAGGAGGCTCTGACGGAGGCGCTGCGGGGCCGGACGTCTCTGGTCGTGGCCCACCGCCTGTCCACCATCGTGGGCGCGGACCTCATAGTGGTGCTCGACGACGGCCGGATCACGCAGTCGGGCACCCACGACGAGCTGCGCCTCGCTGGGGGCCTGTACTCCGAGCTGTACGAGGGTCTGCTGCGAGCCGAGACCGCCGGACAGACGGCGCCATGACCAGCCTGATCGGAGCAGACCAGACCCTGACGGTGGGCGAGCTGGCCCAGGTGCTTCGCTGGACCCTGGACCAGACCTTCCCGAGCGGGGTCTGGGTGACCGGCGAGATCGACAGTCTCAGCCGGGCCCGCAGCGGCCACGTGTACTTCGACCTGGTCGAGCGGCCCGAGCACGCCGGTCCCGGCGCGCCGCCCGCGGCCTCGGTGAGCGTCGTGCTTTTCCGCGACGACAAGGAGCGGGTCAACGCCACGATCAAGCGGCACGGCAACGCCATCCGCATGGCCGACGGGCTGAGGGTGCGCATCCAGGGGATGCTCGACTTCTACCCGCGGCGGGGGCAGCTCCAGCTGCGCATGACCGCCATCGATCCGGCCCACACGCTGGGGGCGATCGCGGCGGACCGTGAGGCGCTGCTGAAGGTTCTCGCCGCCGAGGGGTTGCTGCGACGCAACGCCGGGGTGGCGCTGGCGCCGGTACCGCTGCGGGTGGGCCTGGTCACCTCTTTGGACAGCGCGGCCCATGCCGACATGCGCAGGGTGCTGGACGGCAGTGGCCTCGCCTTCAAGGTGTTCGAGGCGGACACGCCGGTGCAGGGCGCCGACGCGCCCGAGGCCATCGCAGCCGCCATCAGGGCGGTGACCGGCGCCGGGGTCGATGTGGTGGTGCTGGCCCGCGGGGGTGGCAGCCGAACCGACCTGGTCGCCTTCGACCATGAACTGGTGGCCCGGGCCATCGCCTCGTGCGAGCGCCCGGTGTTCACCGGAATAGGCCACGAAACCGATCGCAGCGTGGCCGACGACGCGGCCCACACCGCCTGCTCGACGCCGACGGCCGCGGCACGGGCTGTGGTGCAGCCGGTGGAGGACTGGCTGGAGAGGCTCGACGACACCGGTCGATCGATCGCGGTGCGGGGCCGCCGAGCCCTGGCCGCGGCCGAGCACCGCACTAGCAGGGTCGCGGCCGACACCACCCGCGGCGCACGAACCGCGGCTGGGCGGGCCGGGCGCAACCTCGACGGGGCCGCCGGGCGCCTCGTCCACACCGGGAGGGCCGCCACAGCACGCGCCAGGCGCCGAACGGCCGCAGTCACCTACCGGCTGGCCCAAGCTGGGCCCACGGTTGAGCGGCGGAGCAGACGCCGCCTCGACCGGGCCTCGGCGCGGCTGTCAGTGGCGGGTCGTCACGAGATCCGTCACGCCCAGCGTTACCTGGACGCCGTCGCCACCAGGGTGCGGACTCTCGACCCGGCCCTGATCCTGCAACGAGGATGGTCGCTGACCCGCCGCGACGACGGGACGCTGGTGCGCTCGGTGCACGACGTGTCGCCCGGAGACGGCATCGTCACCCATCTGGCCGACGGTGCCCTGGAGAGTACGATCCGTGGTCGGCGCGACGGCAGCGAGGACCGAAACCGATGAGCACCGACAAGCCCCCCATCACCGGCCCCAGCGACGCCACCGGCCCCGATGAGGGCGCCGACCCCAGCGACGCCACCGACCCCAGCGACGCCACCGGCCCCGATGAGGGCGCCGACCCCAGCGACGCCGTCGAGCCTGGCTACGCGGCGGCGATGGCCGAACTCGAGCAGATCCTGGAAGAACTGGAGGGCGAGGATCCTGATGTGGACGTGCTGGCCAACCGGGTCGGGCGGGCCGCCACCCTCATAGAGATCTGCCGGCGCCGGATAGCCAACGCCAGCATCCAGGTTGAGCGGGTCGTCGCCGCGCTGGAACCGGGCACCGAGACGTGACCGTAGACACCGGCCCCGAAGCGGGCCTCGCGCTGGAAGTCGTCGCCGCGCTGGAACCGGGCACCGAGACGTGACCGTTGCCGCCGACGAGAGCCCGAGTCCCCCCGCGGAGCTGACGGCCATCGCAGCCAGGGTTCAGGCCCGTCTCGGCGAGATCCTGACCGCGGAGCGCCGCCAGTGGGCCGCGTTGGACCCCAGCCTCGACGAGCCGCTCGGCGACCTGGCCGACCTGGTGCTCGGCGGAGGCAAGCGCATCCGGCCCGCCTACTGCCACTGGGGATGGCTGATGGGCGGGGGCGACGCCGGTGGCGACGGTGCGCTCGACGCCGGCTGCGCCCTGGAGATCCTCCACGCCTTCGCGCTGGCCCACGACGACGTGATGGACGCCTCCCCCACCCGTCGGGGCGCGCCCACCGTGTGGCGCAAGTTCGTGCAGCGCCACCGCGACCGCAAGTGGCACGGCGAGGCCCGCCGCTTCGGCGAGGCGGCCGCGGTGCTCGTGGGAGACATGGCCATGGTGCTGGCCGACCGCACCCTCGGGCAGGTGCCCCCCGAGACCCGGGCGGTGTGGGACGAGCTGCGCACCGAGCTGAACATGGGCCAGTACCTGGACGTGGTCGGCTCAGCGCGGGGCGGCGCCTCCGCGGACGAGGCCCGCAGGATCATCGAGCACAAGACGGCCCGCTACACGGTGGTCCGGCCGCTGCAGCTCGGCGCGGCGCTGGCCGGGCGGGCCGACCTGGCCGACCCCCTGGCCCGCCACGGCCGTCCCGTGGGCATGGCCTTCCAGCTGCGCGACGACGTGCTCGGCGCGTTCGGCGATCCGGCCGCCACCGGCAAGCCCGTGGGCGATGACCTGCGCGAGGGCAAGCCCACGCTGCTGATGGCCATGGCAAGGGCCGCGGCAACGCCGGCCCAGCTTGGAGTGCTGGACGCGGTCGGCTCGGAGTTGGACGACGACACCGTGTCCGAGGTCCAGCAGGCGATTGTGGACACGGGCGCCCTGACAAGCCTTGAGGACGAGATCGCGGCCCTCCTTGATGAGGCCCTCGACGCGCTGGAAGCACTGCCGGACATGCCCGCCGCCAAGGAGGCCCTGGCCGGCACAGCCCGCTTCGTGGCCCTCCGCCACGGGTGACCCTGAGCGGCGGTCTAGGTCTTCGACAACCCCGCGATGCGATCGAGGAGAGCCCTCGCGACCTCAGCAACGACACGGTCGACGTCGACGGCTGTCTTGTCCAGGTCTGGGTAGCCGATCGTCGCCACCAACTGGGGAATCTCAACCGAGTCGACACTGGCTCTTCGCGAAACCTTCGTTGAGCCGAGGGACCACTCAACGGCGATCTCGATGCTGAATTGTCGCCCCTCCTTGTATTCCGCGAGCGTGAACCAGCACCCAAGGACGAGCGGCACGTCGTCGTTCAGGCTGAAGCCCGGCGAAAGGATGTACTGTTGCCGGGTCGACTCCCATTGCGCAGCCGACCGAGGGTCGAACTTCCTGCTGAACGTACCGTCTCTCTCTACGTACCCAAGTCGCTTGTGACTCCAGAAGAGACTGCCGCCAATCTGTGAGACGTAGGGTTCCAGCGCGTTGAGGACGGGATGGACATGCATGCTGTAGACGGCATCGAGAATCTCAATCTCGTGCTGGCGAGGCGCGGCGCCTCTCCTCTCGCTGATGAACTCCGAGAGTTCCCGGTCAATGTCGAGCCGGTCGATCACACTGCCGAGACCTGTGACAGGCACCACTGTGCAGTCACTCCGGTCCTGACGAGCGGTTCCGCCGTATACAACGGTCTTGGAGGCAACGTTGGGCACCAACTCGGCAACCTTGTGGAGCGACGCAAAAAAGTCGCCCGACACCGTCGAGCCGGACTTTGCCTCGATGGCGGCGATCCCTTTGCCGGCTTCCAGCAGCAGGTCGCACTCCAGACCGCTCGAATCTCGGAAGAACCAGAGTTGCGCATGGCGGCCGCGGTTGAGCCGGTGCTTGAGTGCCTCGACAACCACGACGTTCTCAAATAGTGCGCCGCGCAGAGGGTGAGTGGCGACCTGCCGTGCGCTCTCTATTCCGACGAGGTAACCCGCCAAACCGACGTCGTAGAAGTAGAGCTTGGGCGACTTGGTCAGCCGCTTGCGGATGTTGGCGTGAAACGGCTGGAGTTGGAAGACGATGAAGCTCGTCTCCAGGATCGTCAGCCACTCACGAGCCGTCGTGTGCGACACGCCGGCGTCGGAGCCCAGAGAGCTGAGGTTGACTAGCTGCCCGACCCGTCCGGCGCACAGTCGGACGAATCGCCGGAAGCTCGAGATTTTGCGGATCTCATTCGACCGGCGGATGTCGCGCTCGACGTAGGTCTCGAAGTAGTCGCCCAGCGCCTGGCGTGGATCCAGGCGCTGGTCGAGGATCCGAGGGTAGAACCCCGAGAAGATCACGTCGTCGACAGCCAGGCTCGAATCGGTGCGGGCTCGCTCTGCCAGGGAGAGCGGGAGCAGCCGCAGCAGGGCCGTCCTCCCCGCCAGTGACTGGCTGATCGCACGGGACAGCCGGAACTGCTCGCTTCCGGTCAGGACGAACAGACCATTGCGCCCCCGCTCGTCTACGTCAACCTGGATGTAAGAAAGGAGCTCTGGAACGTTCTGAACCTCGTCGATGATCGCGCCGTCGCCCGCCCGAGCGAGGAATCCCCGTGGATCGTCTTCGGCGAAGGCTCGCTGATCAGGAGCCTCAAGATTGAAGTAGGTCAGGTGTGGGAACGCGGCACGGCACAGCGTCGTCTTGCCAGACTGGCGCGGCCCGGTCACCGTCACAACCGGGTACTGTCCGAATAGCCGTGTCAGGCTGGCCGCGATGTCCCGCTCGATCATGAGCCACACGATACTCGGTCCGTACAAATTGCAGGTACTGCCTTCAATTTGCATGTCCTTGGGCTCAGTTGCCTCCACCTGGCACAGTGTCTCAGCGTCCTACTGGCCCTCGGCGAGGACTCGGTGGAGCCAGTCCTGCACGCCTACGCCCGCAGAGCTTCCTGGACCGGACCGTCGGGCCCAGCGGCTACTGGGACCTGAGTTGAACCTTCCTCAGCATCGACAGGATCCATTCGCCCGATGTCGTGGGCTGGTAGCGCGGCAGCTCTTCGGGTGATGTGCAGGTAGGAATGCACTCGATGCGGGCGTCGTAGGCCGGCTGGTGAAAGTAGGCGATGGAGAGTCGGTCGCCGGTGTCGCCGTCGGGCACGACGACGCGGTGCAGGGTCGACGTCCATTGGTCGTTCGTCCAGGTGGCCATCAGGTCGCCGAGGTTGACTACGAATGCACCCTCCACGGTCGGGACGTCCTCCCACTCGCCGTCGCGTGGCTTGATCTGGAGTCCAGGCCGTCCGTCGTGGTAGAGGATCGTCACGCTGCCCCAGTCGGTGTGCTCGCCCCGCCTGAACTGGTTGGGCGCGGGAGGGCCGTCCAGTGCGTGATAGTGGTTGACCGTCAGATTGGTTATGTGGTCGCGGATCTTGTCGTCGAACCAGCTCGCATCGAGACCGAGGGCCAGGGCCATGAGTCCCATCACGCGGTTCGTCAGATCCTCCATGATGGCGTAGTAGGTCTCGAACGCGTGCTTGAAGCCCTGGGGTCGCTCGGGCCAGATGTTGGGCGCGAAGAAGGCCTCACGCCCCTCTCGCAGACCTGATCGGCGGGCCACCTCGACATCATCGAAGCGGTTGACCGAGAACGCCTCGGTCAGGTCTGGCGAGGTCTCGATGTCGCGTGACTTCGCGAGCGCCGCCTCTCCCGCCGGCCTGTAGCCGCGAAACACGCCGGGGCGGGCCGCCCAGCGCATCTTCTCCTCGTGAGGCAGAGAGAAGAACTGGCGCGAAATGGCCTCGATCGACGAAACCACGCTGTCGGGGACGCCGTGGCCGGTGATCAAGAGGAATCCGATGTCCTCGCAGGCCTCGCGGATCGCGTCGACCGCGGCGTCCTGGCTCGGGCCCGGATCAAACGCCTCGGTCAGATCTACTAGAGGCACCCGCGAAGTGAGTTGCATGCTTCGGGCTCCTCGATGGCAACGGCAGGACTGGCGGTCCGTCAGGATGCTACCTGCCAACGGGACTCCATTTGTGGCCCCGAGTAATCTAAGATAGATATGAAAGATAAGTCAAGCCTGGACGGAGGGGCACGATGCGGAATCGATTGAAGGCACGGACACTGATAGCGGTCGCGCTGGCGTTTGCGATGATGGCAGCAAGTTGCGGCGATGACGACGCGGAGACTGCCGACGAAGCCGCGCCGGTTGCCGAGCCGGCGGCGACGGAACCATCCGACCCGGAGTCGGCAACCCAGCCCGCGGACACCGACGACGAGGCCGACGCGAGCGCTGAACCATCAGACGACTCCGGCAGCGCGGCCGCGGACGCCGACGACGAGGCCGACGCGAGCGCTGAACCATCGGACGACTCCGGCAGCGCTGACACGGACGAGGCGGTCGCGGCGCCGCCGCCGAGCCTCGCCGATGTCTGCCCGTCGCCCATCATCGTTCAGCACGACTGGTACCCGGACTACACCCATGGACCCATGTTCCAGCTGGCCGGCCCCGACGGCGAGGTCGATGGGAACGGCTACTACACCAACGAGATCGAGCCGGGTGTGACAATCCAGCTCCGTCCGGGCGGACCCGCGGTCGGGTTCCAGCCGCCATCGTCTCTCATCTATCAGGATCCCTCAATACTCATCGGCATGGTCTCGACCGACAACCTGTTGGGCTCTTCTGCCAACGCCCCGGTCATTGGGGTGGTGAGCCCGATTGCGGTCAGCCCGATCGGCTTGATGTGGCCCGCCGAGGCGTATGACTTCGAGACGGTGGCCGACATTGCCGCCAGTGACGCCACTGTGCTGGTGTTCGGAGCCTCGGCGTTCGTGCGTTGGATGACCGGTACGGGACTGGTACGCGAAGAGCAGTTGGACGGATCTTTCGATGGTTCTCCCTCCCGATTCGTCGTCGAGGGTGACCTCGTGCAGCAGAACTTCATCACGAACGAGCCCTGGCTCTACCAGAACGTGATCGAGGACTGGGGCGGCCAGCCCATTGATTTCCTGGTGGTGGCAGAGTTCGGCTGGGAGGCATACCCAGGTGTCGGAAGTCTGTCGGTGAGGCCCGAAGTGCTCGAGGAAGAAGCTGATTGCCTCGAGGTTCTAGTGCCAAGAATCCAGCAGGCAGCCGTCGAATTCGCCCAAGACCCGAGCGAAGCGATGCAATCGATCGTGGAGTTCGCGCCTCAGATGGGTTCGACGCTGTCGCTCAGTCCGGGCCTACAGCAATGGGCTGCGTCGGTGATGAAGGAGAGGAACTTCTTTCAGCACGGCCCCGATGGAGCCGCTGGAAGCTTCGATCTTGATCGTCTCGCCCGATTCCATGCATCATTCGCGCCAATACTGGAGGCGCAGGGTGTCGAGGTTGGTGTCGGACCTACCGAGATGGCTACCAACCAGTTCATCGATCCCTCGATCACTTTCGAGTAGCTTCCTGCCACTCTGAACAAAGGGCTTGCCTGAGCCTCTAGACTGTGGAGATGGCCAACGGCGAGACGGCCAACGTGGAGACGGCCAATGTGGAGACGGCCAACGGCGAAACGGCCAACGGCGACGCCCCGCTGTCGTTCGACTCGGTGGGGATGGTGTTTCCGGACGGAACCAATGCCGTTGGAGATGTCTCACTGGAGCTCAAGGCACGAGAGTTCGTAACCATCGTCGGCCCGTCGGGTTGCGGGAAGTCAACCCTGCTGCGGATCGCGTCCGGACTCCTGTCGCCGACTTCGGGCGGAGTGAGAGTGGCTGATCCAAACATCGGATACGTGTTCCAGGACCCGACCCTGATGCCGTGGCGCAGCGTGGCCCGCAACGTGGGGCTGCTCAACGAACTCGAACGGCTGCCCGCCGGCGAGCGAAAGCGGCGAGTGCGAGAGGCAATCGCACTCGTTCATCTGGACGGCTTCGAGCGTCATCTCCCCCGGCAGCTCTCGGGTGGAATGCGTATGAGGGTGTCGCTGGCGCGCGCCCTGACCACCGATCCGGGCTTGTTCCTGTTCGACGAGCCCTTCGGCGCGTTGGATGAGATGTCGAGACAGCGGCTCAACGATGAGCTGCTGAGGCTGTTCGGTGAGACGAGGTTCAGCGCGCTCTTCATCACCCACTCGGTGGCCGAGGCGGTGTACCTGTCGAACCGAGTGGTGGTCATGGGCTCGCGGCCCGGCCGGATTGTGGGCGAGGTCGACATCCCCTTCGGTTATCCGCGCACGAAAGACTTCCGCTTCACTCCGGAGTTCGGTCAGCTGTCGGCTCAGGTGGCGAGACTGCTTAGCGAATCCACATGAGCTCCGCTGCCGTCAAGAGAGTCCTGCACCCGAGAGCACTGCGCTCCCTGGTCATGGATGGCCAGAAGAATCTTCGCATACTTGCCATCGGGCTTGTCTTCGCCGCCTTCCTCTCGGTCTGGTATCTCATCTCCTATGTGCTGATCGAGGAGCGGCGTCGTTTCATCATTCCGCCACCCCATGCGGTCGTTGACGAAGCGTTCTTGGATGGCTCGGCACGATCTGAACTCATTGACGGGCTGATGATTACCACGCGAGTGGCTCTTACAGGGCTGGTGGTTGCCATCCTCCTTGGCGGCATATTCGCGGTGCTGATGAGTCAGGCGCGTTGGATGGAATGGTCGTTCTATCCCTATGCGGTGCTGATCCAGACCATCCCGATTCTTGCGATGGTCCCACTGATCGGCTTCTGGTTTGGGTTCAACTTCAGGAGCAGAGTGATCGTATGCGTGATGATCGCGTTGTTCCCGATCATCACCAACACGCTCTTCGGGCTCAAATCGGCCGATCGTGGGCTGCACGACGTGATGACATTGCGCCGGGCGAGCCGATGGCAGCGGTTCATCAAGCTCCAGCTGCCTTCCGCGGCTCCATCGATCTTCGTCGGGTTGCGCATCTCGGCTGGACTCTCAGTGATCGGGGCCATTGTCGGCGATTTCTTCTTCCGTCAAGGCGAACCTGGTCTGGGGATACTGCTTGACTCCTATAGGGCAACCCTTCAAGCCGAGCGGCTGTTCGGCGCAGTGATCCTGTCCTCGGCGCTCGGACTGGCAGTGTTCGTGGCTTTTGGATGGGCGGCCGACATGGTCATCGGTTCTTGGCACGAATCGGGATCAAAGGAGTCCTGACCCGTCCGAGAGCGATACCTTCGGGCAGCCGGATGATCCAACCGAATGCACACCACATCCCAGGGGAACACAATGGCCGCCAATACCGAACACGTCGACGCTGACTCGCTGGGTGTGGCACCCGTGACTGGCGGGCGGCTCGCCGAACGAGTCGCGTCGGAGTTGCGTCGACGCGTGGTGGACGGCGAGCTCGCAGACGGGGCGCGGCTCCCCAAGGAGGACACGCTCCGCAGCCTGTTCGCGGTCGGGAAGCCAGCCATTCGCGAAGCTTTGCGGATCCTGGAGACTGAGGGCCTGATCTCCGTTGTGCGGGGCAACAAGGGAGGCGCGATAGTGCGGGTCCCGAATCCGTCGGGCATGGCGTACTCCTTGGGGATGGTTCTCACCTTCGAAGGAGTCGAGGCGGGGGACCTGGCCATGGCGGTGCGTGAGATCGAGTTGCTGTGTGCCGGATTGTGCGCTCAACGGCCCGATCGCGCCACCACTGTCGTGCCCAGGCTTCGCTCCATCCATGACCAGTCGGCCGAGATACATCTCGCCGGCGACATCAGGCCCCTGCTTCGGGCGTTCCATGAGGAGCTGGCGGCATCCTGCGGTCGTCGGACCCTCACCATCATCGCCGGGTGCTTGGAGACCCTCTGGACCGGACACGTCCGCGCCGAGACCGGCGCGCCGTCCACCGCGGCGACGGCCGCGGGCGGTCCCGATCGCAGTCAATCCATCGCCGAGCACTCGATGATCATCGATGCCATCGAGGCCGGTGACGTCCAGCAGACGCAGGCGCTTCTGCGGGCCCACCTCGAGCGCGTCCAGGAGCAGTCCACCACCATCGATCTCGGCGGGTCTATCGACGTCCTCGACCATCCGATCGCCGCGCCGAGCGCTCGGTGAGCGCAGAGACGCCCTCAGCAGCAAGCACCTCGCGGGCCGGTTGCCCTCTTACACCAAACATACATATCATAGATATGTAGAACTGGCTGCGGCTTCAACCCGAGGCGACCGCGGTCGATCACGGTTGGGCGGACGGCGAAGAGTGTGGCGCAGTCGAGAATCGAGTGAGGCAGTCACCGCCGCGTTGACCTCGGTTGTCGCCGACTCCGACCTCATCACTGACCCTGCACTCATCGGTCGGCGCCTGCGCGACAACTCGTGGCTGTCGCCGGTGCTCAAGACGTACATCGACGACATGGCCGACGTGTCGGGGCGCTCGCTCGACGTGTGCGCCCTCGTCTCACCGGTCGATGCCGAGCAGCTCCGGTGCTGCGTCTCGCTGCTGTATGGCCAGGGTGCGCCGATCGTGGTGCTCGGTGCGGGGACCACGAACTTCGGTCAGACCACACCTCTCGATGGTGGTGTGGTGATCGAGATGAAACACTTCAACCACGTCGGGACCCCCCAGGACGGTCGCATCCGCGCCGGCGCGGGGGCGACGACCGGCGCGGTCGACGAGATGGCCCACGAGGCTGGGCTGGAAGTCCCGGTCATGACCACCACGTTCGCCGCGGCTACGTCGGGAGGGTGGGTGTCGGGGGGCCACATCGGTCTGGGCTCACCGACCTGGGGATCCATCTGGGATGACAACGTCGTGGGGGCGACGTTGATGACGGTGGAGGAAGAGCCCCGCGTCCTCTCCCTCGATGAGTCGTCGATCGAGCCCGTGCTCCACTCCTACGGCACGACCGGGATCCTCACCGACGTCACTTTCCGGCTGGTCGAGGCCCGCCAGTGGACCGAGCTCGTGGTCTGCTTCGACGACTTCGACGCAGCCTGCCGGTTCGCCGGAGCGGTGAGCGCACGACCGGAGTTGAGGATCCGGGCCGCGGCCGCCCAGGAACCGGCGATCACGCCGTGCTTCAGCGCCTTGCGGGGCCATGTCGAGCCCGACGAGGCCATCGTCATCTCGATCATCGACGACGACCAGCACGACACCTACATCGACCTCGCCCAAGAACACAGCGGTCGGATCGTGCCGTGGCGAGGCAGGGGTGCCGACCACCGCCCGACCCTTGCCTACATGGTCTACGGGCATCGCATGCTCTGGGTGAAGAAGATCGCTCCCCTCGGCGGCTTCCTGCACTGCTATCTCGACCCGGACGATCCGCTGACGCAACTGACGGCGCTGAAGCGGCGATTCGGCGACGCCATCATGGTCGAGCTGAAATTCCTGCGGTCGAGGTGGTTGAGAGAGCGGTTCGGCCACTCCGGCGAAGGGATGTTGCCGGCCCCGCTCGTATGCGTGGTCGAGGGTGAGAAGAACCTGGCGGCGGTGATGTCGTACTGCGATGAGATCGGGATCCGGTACCAGAACCCCCACACGTTCTTCCTCGACCAGAAGGGCCTGCTGCGCGATCCCGGCGTGATCAAGCGGTTCAAGGCCGAGGTCGACCCCAAGGGCCTGTTGAACCCGGGCAAGTTCAGCGACGACGAGGTGAGAACGTGAAGTTCGACCATGTGGCGATCGAGGTGAACGATTTCGACGGTCGGGTCCAGGCCCTCGTCAACGACATGGGAATGACCCTCGTCCGCCACGGGATCAGGTATAGGACGGGGCAGCGGATCGCCATGCTCGGCGACGAGACCGGCGTGAAGATCGAGCTGATCGAGTCCGACGCCGACCAGCCGGCGTTCGCCCATGTCGCCTTCCGGGCCGATGAGGCCGCCGCGGTGGATGAGGCCGAAGCCGGGCTGGTCGAAGCTGGCTGGTCGACAGTCAACCCGGTCCACGACCTGGCCGCAGCCGGAGCCCGCACAACGCTGGTGGCGGATCGCGGCGGGTTTCACGTGCAGGTGATCGCCTACGAGCCCGACAGCCCCGACCTCGGTGGGTCGGGGGACGACTGACGGACCTCGGGCGGCGTCTTGACGGCCCTGGAACGAGCCCGGAAAGCGAGCCCTGGGACGAGCCCGGAAAGCGACTACAGGAGACAGAGAGAACTAATGGATTTCCTAGTCCGGATGAGGGCGATTGAGCCCATCCCCCTGCCGATGAAGGAGTTGGGCCGCCTGGCCAAGGCCCAGGTGGAATACTGGGAGCGGCTCATGGCTGCCGGCAAGGTCGTCTACACGGCGCCGTTCGTGGGCCGGAGGGCACGCGTGGCCATCTACCGGGTCGAGTCCAACGACGAGCTGTTCACCCTCATCAACGAGGACCCGCTCTTTCGCTACCTCGAGCGCGAGGTCATTCCGTTGGCGACCAACGAACAGCTCAAGGAGCTCTATCAGACGTTCGCCGGATCGTGATGATGAGCTCCTGCGCCGACGGCAGAGCGGACTCGGTCACCCGGCATCCGGCCGAGGACGGGTAGCAGCCGTGGACCTGGGACTGGCGGGCCGAGAGGCCCTGGTGGTGGGGGGCTCGGCCGGCATCGGATTGGCCACCGCCCGCCTCCTGGCAGCCGAGGGTGCTTCGGTCACAATCGCGTCCCGCGACGCGGCCCGGCTGCAACAGGCCGCGGCCGGCATCGGCCGGGCTGCCTCGACCGGCTCGGGTGGCGCGGCAGCCGCGGTCGGATGGTTCTCCGTGGACGTAACCGCGGACGATGCCGAAGCCCGTCTGGGGGCACAGTACGGCGACGGCAAGCGGCTCGACATTCTGATCGTCACCGTGGGCGGCAGCATCCGGGGGCCGTTCGACTCCTTCGGCGACGACGCCTGGCACGACAACTACAACATGAACGTCATCGGGCCGGTGCGAACGGTGCGGGCCCTGCTGCCCATCCTGGAGGCCGGGCGCTCGCCGGCGATTGTCCTGCTCGGCGCGGCCGGGGCCAAGATGCCGTACGTGAACCAGGTGGTTTCCAACGTGCACAAGGCCGGGCTGCTGGCCCTGGTGAAGACCCTGTCGCACGAGCTGGCCGGCAGGGGCATCCGGGTCAACGCCATCAGCCCGGGCCGCACCCTCACCCGGCTGTGGCTGGATCGGGCGGAACGGATGGCGGCCGAGCAGGGCACCACGCCCGCCGACGTGATCGAGGAGTTCGCTGCCGAGGTCCCGCTCGGGCGCTTCGCCGAGCCCGACGAGATCGCCCAGGCGGTGGTGTTCGTGGCCTCGGACCGGGCCGGCTACATAACCGGTCAGTCGATCTCGGTGGACGGCGGCATCGGAAGGGGCCTGCTGTGAGCGGCGTGTCGCCGATGACCCGCAGCCACGAGGACGCGGCGACCGCGGGCATCGCCTCGCCGATGAACCGCAGGCACGAGGACGCGGCGACCGCGGGCATCGCCTCGCCGATGACCCGCAGGCACGAAGCCGTCCAGTCCACGCTGGACGAGATCCGGCGGCTCCGTGACACGCTCGGGCCGTCCGACGTGCTGCTCGGCGCCGTCGGTCCGGTGCTGGCCGGCCTGGCCCTCCGGGAGGACCTGTTCGGCGCCGACACGTTCGCGGTGGACGCCGGGGCCTTGATGACCATCTACGAGCTGAGCGTCGATCTCGACGGGAGGCTGGGCCTTTATGCCTCGGCGGGAATGCCCGGGAAGCAACAGCCCCCGCACGACCACCGCACCTGGTCGGTGATCGCAGGCGTGCGGGGCGCCGAGCACAACCAGTACTTCGAGCGCATCGATGACGGCCGCGACCCGCAGCGGGGACGGCTGGAGCCCAGGGGTGAGCGCACGCTCAGGCGGGGCGACACCAACGCCATGATGGGAGACGCCTTCCATACGATCCGGGTCCTCGGCGAGGGCCCGGCGATGCATCTGCACCTCTACGGCTATCCCCTCGACCGCCTGGCCGGCCGCATCTATTTCGACAGTCCCGACGGCGGCGTCGAGCGTCCCTTCATGGGCCGGCCCGACCTGCGCACCGCCAAGGTGACCGCCGCCGAGCTGGCCGCCATGCGAGCCGACGGCGAGGAGTTGGCTGTGCTCGACACCCGCGATGTCGGCGCCCACTCCAGCGGCCATGTGCCCGAGTCGTGCCCGGTGCCGGCCCCGGGGTTGGAGTGGCGGCCGGCCGGGCTGCTGCGGAGACCGGCCGTGCGGGTGGTGGTGATCGGCGAGGACGATTTGGCTGCGCATCATGCCGCCCACAAGATCCGTAGGAGCGGCTTCACCAATGTGGCCGTGCTGGCCGGAGGGGTCGAGGCTTGGGCTGGCGCCGGCTTCGACGTCCACGACGGGATCCACACCATGTCCAAGGCTTTCGGAGAGCACGTCGCCCACCTGCGGGACACCCCGATGATCTCGGCGCAGGAGCTGAGGCGCCGGCGTGCGAAAGGTGAGGCGGTGGCCCTGGTTGACTGCCGGCCCGAGCCCGAGTTCGCAGCCCTCCACGTGCCGGACGCGACCAACGCCCCGGGCACGGAGCTGCTGGCCCGGGTAGTCGACATGGGTGTTGAACCCGGCACGCCGATCGCGGTCAGCTGCGCCGGGCGGACCCGATCGATCATCGGCGCCCAGACTCTGATCGACGCTGGCGTCGACGCCCCGGTGCTGGCCTTGGAGAACGGCACGATGGGCTGGAAGCTGGCGGGCGAAGATCTCGACAAGGGAGCCGACGGGACCGCGGCCGCACTGCCCGCACCGAGTGCCCTGCAGGACGCCGCGGCCCGGGCCCGGCGCTTGGCCGACACCCGCGGGGTGCCGGTGATCGGTGAGTCCGACCTGGCCGCATGGCTCGCCGACGACTCCCGCAGCACGTACGTGTTCGATGTGAGTTCTCCGGCCGACTACGAGGCTGGACACCGTCCCGGCTTCGCTTCCGCTCCCGGGGGCCAGCTCATCCAGGAACTCACCGCCCGCACCGCGGTGCCGTCCGCCCGCACCGTGGTGGCCGACTCCGACGGTGTGCAGTCGCTCCTGACCGCCCACTGGCTGCGGCTGATGGGCCGCGAGGCGTACGCGCTGCCCGACGCCAACCGGGGCCGCTGGCTGGAGACCGGCCCCGATGCCGGCGCCGAGGCGGCCCGGCCCGCCAAACCCTACGAGCGCTCCGTGGACGCCTTGCAGGCAATGCGCGACTACATCGAGTGGGAGCTAGACCTGCTCGACCGGGTCGATGCCGCCTCGTTCGCCCTGGACGCAGGGCCGGAGGGCGGATGATCGCACCGCCGGACCGCCCCGATGGGCGAACGCCGGATTCTATGTGCGAGTTTTACATCTATATGACGGGTTTCTCTACAGATTTCCGGGGGCGTCGGGGAGCGTCCCGGCGACGACGGCCTCGAGCGATGACGGATCTCCCCGCGGCCCTGGAGACGTGGCGGTGAGCCCCGCGGTCGGGATTTACGTCAACAACCGGGCCGCGGTGTTCGGCGGCGACCGCTTCGGCCTCGACGACCTCCTAACGCTGGCCCGTCGGGCCGAGGAGTGCGGGTTCGCGTTCGTTTCGGTGGGCGACAGCGTGCTGGCCAAGCCCCGCTGGTCGCCGATCGTGACCCTGGCCGCGGTGGCCGAGGCCACCGACACCATCGGGTTGGCCACCGGCATCCTGCAGCCCCACCTGCGCCACCCGGTGACGGTGGCTCAGGAGTGGGCCACCCTCGATGCGCTCAGCGGCGGGCGCACCGCGCTGGGCGTGGGTTTGGGGACCGGCCCGCCCGAGCTGGTGGACGCCGAGCTAGCGCTGGTCGGTCTCGACCGCCGGCGCCGGGCCCGAGCCTTCACCGAGGCCATCGAGTTGATCAAGGCCCTGTGGGCTGACGACGGAGTGGACTACGACGGCCGCATCTACCAACTGCGAGACGCATCGATCGGGCTGCGACCGGTCCAGCGTCCCGGCCCGCCGGTGCTGATCGCAGGCGGGGTGTTCGTGGCGCCTCAGCGAGGCTTCGGCCCCAACGATGTCTTCGACGATTCGCTGGCTTCCACGTTCGTGGGCCGCTGGGACCGGGTGGGCCGCCTTGGTGACGGCTGGATCACCGGCATGGCCACCCCCGCCGAACTGCGGGCCGGCCGGGAGTCCATCGCGGCCGCGGCGCAGGCCGCCGGTCGGGCGCTGCCCGAACCATTCGATGTGAGAGTCAACCTGTTCCTGCTGGTGGGGGACGACCCGGCCGCAGCCCGCTGCGAGGGCGCGGCGTTCATGGCCGACTACCACCGCCGCCCGATGGACGACGCCAGCATCGACCGTTGGCTGGTATGGGGCCCGGCCGAAGCTTGCGCCGAGCGCCTCAACGCCTACGTCGAGGCGGGCGCCACCTCGTTCCAATGCGTGCTGGCCTCGGTCGACCAGCAACCGCAGGTGGAGAGAGTCGCCTCGGAGTTGCTGCCGCTGCTGGGCTGAGAGTCGACGGTGGTGCTGTCAGTGGCGATCCCCCGGAATCGTCGCCTCGGAGTTGCTGCCGCTGCTGGGCTGAGAGCGCCGGTGGTGCTGTCAGTGGCGATCCCCCGGAATCGTCGCCTCGGAGTTGCTGCCGCTGCTGGGCTGAGAGTCGACGGTGGTGCTGTCAGTGGCGATCCCCCGGAATCGTCGCCTCGGAGTTGCTGCCGCTGCTGGGCTGAGAGCGCCGGCCATGTCTCCGTGGAACCGTGCGCCGTTCGGTGTCCTCTCTCACGGGTGGTCCCGACTTCGCGACCGTGAGCCTGGATCGGTAGGTTGCGCGGCAACAGGGGGAGAGCTGTGAACACTGTGCGAGCTGCGACGCTGGTTGGGCCCGAGCGCCTCGAGATCAGGGAGTACCCGCTGCCGGGGGTGGCCGACGACGGTGCGCTGCTGCGCATCGAGTTGGGCGGGGTGTGCGGCACCGACGTGAAGTACTTCCACGGCCGCATCGACATGCCCTACCCGGTGATCCTGGGCCACGAGATCTTCGGCCGGGTCGAACGCCTGGGAAGGGGGGCGGGCCGGGTCCACGGAGTGGCCGAAGGCGACCGGGTGATCCTCAAGGGCTCGCGGGGATGCGGACACTGCCGGGACTGCCGCGACGGCGCCCCCCGGTTCTGCCCCCAGCGCACCCTCTACGGCAGCGCCACCACCGCGGCCGACCCGCCCCACCTGTTCGGGGGGCTGGCCGACTGCCTGTACGTGAATCCCGACGCCGAGCTGTTCAAGGTGGGCGACGCCATGAGCGACGAGGCCGCGGTGCTGTGCGGGTCCGTGATGGCCAACGGCTACCAGTGGGCCGTCCTGCACGGCGGCGTGACGTTCGGCGACACCGTGCTGATCCAGGGGCCGGGCCAGCAGGGCCTGGCCTGCACGTGGGCGGCCCGGGCCGCGGGCGCGGCCCGCATCATCGTGAGCGGCACCGGGGCCGATGCCGACCGGCTGGCTCTGGCCCGCCGTTGGGGAGCCGACCGCACCGTCGAGGTCGACCGCACCGATGTGGTGGAGGTCGTGGCCGAGGAGACGGGCGGGGCCATGGCCGACGTGGTGGTGGACGTGAGCGGCAGCCCCGACGCGCTGGCGCCGTCAGTGGCCGCGCTGCGCAGGCGGGGGACGCTCGTGCTGGGAGGCCTCGTCGGAGGCGGGCGGCAGGTGCCGATGGACATCGACGCCCTGGTCTGGAACGAGATCCGGGTGCAGGGGGCGTTCACCGCCGGCAGCCCGGCGCTGACAGCCACCATGGATCTGATCGAGTCCACCGGCTTCAAGCCCGAGGAGATGATCAGCCACACGTTCGGCCTCGACGACACCGAGCTGTGCATCCGGGCGGTAGGCAACGAGATCGACGGCATGTACCCCACCAAGGCGGTGATCCGGCCATGAGCCGGTCCAGAGTGCTGCGCCGGATCGTCGACCCTAACGAGTTCACGCCTGGAAACTGCTCTCGGACGCCGCACCCGAATCGGTAAGCAAGAAAACAGTGTGCTAAATTCTGCAACATTCGAGATCTGGGAGATACGGATCGTTCGCTCCCCCATGTCGCTTCCCTTGGGTTCAGCTTATAATGAAATATGATGATGATTCATCCAGGCTGGTTCGGCAGGCGGGGCTTGCGGACTCCTTCCCACCCATCGAACGGGCACGCTGAAGAGGCTCGCCATCCGCTCAGCTGTTACTTGGTGAAATGGTAACCGCTACCAAGTACAATGCGGATGTGGGTGATGTCCAGCAGTACTTGGTCTCATCGTCAGGCCAGATGTCGTTGCCGGCGGCGGCGCGGCACCGGTGGGATCTCGATGACGGGGGGCCGGTCGACGTGGTCGATCTCGGCTTCGCCGTGCTGACGCTCCCTCGGGGCGAGGGCAGCCGCCTCCTGAGCGACCTGGTGAGCCGTGACGAGCACAACGCGTTCGTGCGGTCGCTGGACAACGATCCCGATCTCGCCACCACGTGAGCCAAGCTGTGCTCGACGATCACTTGCTGCGCGACCTGCTCGCTGACGAAGTGAGCACGGGGCTCGCTCAGATCCTGGCGGACCATGCGCCTGCAACAACGAACCTCTACCTCGTGAGACTGTGCCGCAGCGTGGTGACCGCTGCGGGCGGCGCGCTGACGGGCTCCTGGCCGGCTCGTGCCCGACGAGAACTGGGTCGCCAGCTTGTTGCGCTCCCAGACGACGTTGAGGTAGTGCCGATGCGCACTCTCGCCTTCCGGATGGCCGAACTCGCTGACGCTAATCGGCTCTCGACACTGAGTGCCGAGGCTGTCGCAGCAGCTGAGTACCTGGACGCTCCACTCTGTGTTTGGGCCGGCGATGACGGCCCCCGAGTCCGAGCTGCTGTGGTTGCGCTCGGTGGCGACTATCGCGCCATCAGCCGCTGACCTCAATCGAAGATCGAACTTAGGTGAGGTCTTGAACGGATGGGCCGGTGATGTGGCGGAGTTGGTGTTTGTTGACTTTGTGGGTGGCGCCTTTGGGCAGTTCTTCGAGGATCTCCAGGTAGCGGGGCTGGCAGAAGTCGGGCAGGGTGGCTTGGCAGTGGCGTTGCAGGGCGGCCTGGTCGACGGTCTTGCCGGGCTCAGCTACGACGACCAGCTTCACCTCTTCCTCGCCGAGGTCTGAGGGCACTCCTACCGCGGCGCACTCGGCAACCGTGTCGAGCTCGCAGACCGCCCGCTCGACCTCGGTGGAGGAGATCATTTCGCCCCGGCGGCGGATGGCGTCGGCGGCCCGGTCGACCCAGCGGATGTAGCCGTCGGAGGCGATGGTGGCCAGGTCGCCGGTGTGGAACCACAGGTTCCGGAATGCGGCCAGCGTGGCCTCGGGCTGGCGGTGGTATCCGGTCATCATCGCGCCGGGCACGCGGGGCCGCACCACCAACTCGCCGACGGTTCCGGGGGGCACCTCGTTGTCGTCGGCGTCCACCACCGCGGCCTCGTACTGGGGCACCGGCCGGCCCGAGGCCTTGTACCGCATCGGGTCGTCGGGGCTGGTGGTGGAGAAGTGACCGGTCTCGGTCATGGCGAACCCGGTCACCAGCCGCAGCCCGAACCGCTCCTCGAAATCGGCCCGGCGGTCCATGGAGATTCCCGCCGCGCCGTGCATCATGCGCACCCGGTGGTCACGGTCGGCCGGGCCCGGCTCCTGGCGCAGCAGGATGGACGACACCGCCCCAACGACCCCCACCTCGGTGGCGCCGGAGCGGCGCACCTGATCCCAGAATGTGCTGGCCGAGAAGCGCGACACCAGCGCGGCCCGCCCGTCCACCACCAGCGCGGTGCCCAGCGTCGAGAACCGGGCGTTGACGTGGTACAGGGGCAGCGCCGAGAACATCACGTCGTCGGCGGTGAGCCCCCACTGCTCGATCTTGATGCAGGCCTGCTCAATGGGGAAGGCCTGGGGCAGCACCGCGCCCTTGGCCGGCCCGGTGGTGCCCGAGGTGTAGATGATGTTCATCGGGTCGCCGGACCTCGGTGGCCGGAACGGCGGTGGCAGGCTGCCCGAGCGCCGGAGTTCGTCGTAGTCGACGAGCCTCACGCCCTCCGGGGCCTGTCCCCCGCCGCGCAGCACCACCGTCTGCACGCCCGGCGCGGACGGCAGCTGCTCAGCGACCCGGTCGGCCAGCGAGCCGTCGACGATGAGCAACTTCGCGCCGGAATGATCCAGCACGTGCGCCAATTGCCGGCCCCGCAGCCCGGCGTTGACCGGGCACTCCACCGCCCCCAGCCGCAGCAGGGCCAGCATGGTCACCACCGCTTGGGGATGGTTGGGCGACATGTGGCCCACCACCTGGCCCGCCGCTACCCCGGCCGCGGCAAGCCCTCCCGCCAGAGTCTCGGCCGCCTCGATCAGCTCAACCCAGGTCCACAGGCCGCCGTCGAAGTCGAGAACAACACGGTCGGCGTGCTCGTCGGTCCGACGCTCACACAGCGACCACAGATCCTGGTGCTCGGCGCCGGTCACGACCCGCCGTCCACGGTCACACAAGCCAGCCGCGCGGGAACCGGCAGCAAAAGGCGCTCACGGCGTCCAAGACCCTGCCAGCTCGACAAGCGCGTCCGGGGCCGCGGGAACCGGCAGCAAAAGGCGCTCACGGCGTGCAAGACCCTGCCAGCTCGACAAGCGCGTGCCGGTCACGCCTTCACCACCCGGAACATTGGCAGGGTCACGCCCTCGGGCCGGTCTTCGAACACGACTTCGACCCGGTCGCCGATAGCCAAGCCGGCAATGTCGGGCTCGACGATGTTGGCCGGCAGGCGGGGGCCCTCGTCCAGCTCGACCACCGCCACCACGTAGGGCACATCGGCGGCCCAGGTGTCGTCGTAGAAGGCCACGTGGACCTCGGTGAACGTCCACAGCGTGCCCCCGCCGCTCATCTGCTGCCAGGACAGCTCGCCGCTCCAGCAGCCGGGGCAGAACTGCCGGGGCGGGAAGAACACCAGCCCGCAGCTGTCGCAGCGCGGCAGCATCAGCTTGTGGCGGGCGGCCGCCTCCCAATACGGCGCAGTCGCGGCGTCGTTCAGGTCGGGTCGGGGCTTACCGGTCATGCGCGCCTCTCCGGCACCGGCTCGCCTCCGACCGCGCCCGTCGGGCGCCCAGGCTCGCAGGTCATGCGCCCCGTCCCAGGACCATGGTGGAGAACGTGGAGAACACCCCGCCGTTGCCGTGGGACACCACCACCTCCGCACCGTCAACCTGGCGGCGCCCGGCGGCGCCCTGAAGCTGGCGCACCGCGTCGAGCAGATGGAACACCCCGCCCGCGTGCCCGTGCGACAGCATCCCGCCGTGCAGGTTCACCGGGCAGTCCGAACCCAGCGTCAGCGCCGCCGACTCGGAATACGGCCCGCCCTCGCCCTCGCCACAAAGACCTAGGGCCTCCACCCCGGCCACCACGCTGAAGGTGCAGGCGTCATGGATGTACACCGCATCGGCGTCGCCGACTGTCAGCCCGGACCGCTCGAAGGCCCGGGCCGCGGCCACTGGTCCACCCAATTCGTGCAGGTCGGGAGCCTGCGAACCGATGTGGTGGGTGGTTGCCGCGCCGTAGCCGAGCAACCGTGCGTAGGGCACGCCCAGGGTCCGGGCCCGCTCGATCGACGTCACCACGAAAGCCCCGCCCGCGTCGGAGATCAGCGAGCAGTCGAGCCTGCGCAGCGGCGACGAGATCATGGGCGACGCCTGATGGTCGGCCAGAGTGATCGGATCCCGCTTGTGGGCGTTGTCGTTGAGCGAGGCGTGGTACCGGGAGGCGACCGCCACCGCGCCCAGCTGCTCGCTGGTGGTGCCGTAGAGGTGCATGTGGCGCTGGGCGAACAGGGCGTAGCCGCTGATCATGGCGATCTGGCCGTAGGGGACCTCGAAGTCCTCCCCGCCGGTGAGGGTGCCCGGCGCGCGGCCCCGACCTGAGCGTCGGATCGAGATGCCGTTCTCGCCGTAGGTGCACAGCGCGGCGGTGCACATGCCGGCGTCGATGGCCGCGGCCACGTTGAGCAGGGCAGCGTGGTGGGTGCCGGGTCCGCCCACGTCGGTGACCACGGCCAGCTCGGGCCGCAGTCCCAAGTGCTCACCCACCCGGGCCGCGTGCAGCATCATCGCCTGGGAGTAGCCCGAGAACGAGAACACCCCGTCGATGTCGTCCTTGTCCAGGCCGGCGTCAGCCACTGCGGCCACCGCGGCCTCGGCCTGCAAGCTGATGGCGCTGCGGCCGGGCAGCTTGCCGATGGGCGTCTCGGCCACGCCGACGATGGCGATGCCGTCCAGCACGCTCACCGCGATCGCTCCCACCGGGCACAGCCGGCAGGCACACCGTCCATCCGGCGACGAATGCTCATGACCGCTCCCACAGCAGGCTGTCGGCGCCTGGGCGGCAAACGGTCCAGCCGGGCGGGACGGCGTGCACGGCTCCCTGGCAGCCGATGAGGGCGGGGCCGGCCGTCTCGGCGCTGCCGTCCAGCGAGTCGAACTCCACAATCACGGTCTCAAGTGTCCCGCCCGCCCAACGAACCTCACGGGCCGGGGGTTCGGGCGACATCGGCCCTGACGGACGGTCACCAGCAGAGCGGGTCGCGTCCTGCCGACTGAAGTGGCCGAGCGGCCGCTGATCCTGCGTGAGCCGACGAGCGGCTTCCGACGGCCAACCCCGACGTCGCACAACACCGGCACGGATGCACTCCGTCACGACCTCGACCCAGACGATCGGCGGATCCGTCTCGGACGCGTCGAACGCCGGCGACCCGACCGCATCCGGACCCGAGCCGATCCCAGTTCGAACGCGCTCCAATGCGTGGCGGAGGTTCGAGCTGAGACGGCGGTAGTCCTCATCGGGCGTCGGATACGCAGTGGTGCGTCCGAGAGCATCGCGGAGGTTCACGCTGAGACGGGTCTCGCCGGCCGACAAGTGCTCGGCGTCAAGGTCGAGCCGGGCCCGAGCCACCAGCCGTCGCACAATCTCAGCGAGATCTTCATCCGGCTCGACCGCGGACTGGTAGTGCTGCTCCACCGCAGCCTCGGCCACGCCGCGGGCGCTGAAGACTCCGCCCGCCGCGAACGACCGGACCCGGTCGATGCCGGCCAACTCTGCTACCGGCGCGGCATGCAGCCCGCCGGCCCCGCCGAACGCGTACAGGGTGACCTCGCTGGGATCGATCCCCGCGCCGGACAGAACCTCGCCGATGGCCCCGGCAGCCTTCGCGTGAGCGGCGGCATGCACGAACCGGGCTGCGGCGACGGGATCACCGCCGGCGAGCGGGGCCAGCGCGGCCTTGGCCTGCTCCGCGTCCAGCACGATGTCGCCGGGGAGTTCCTGCCCGTCGGCCAGCAGCCCGAGCACCACGTCGGCGTCGGTGAGGGTCGGCTCGGTGCCTCCCCGACCGAACGCGGCCGGCCCCGGCACCGCTCCGGCGCTGGCCGGACCGACCGTCACCGTCGGTGAGTCGCTCAACGACGCGATGGACGATCCGCCCAGCCCGACCGACACGATGCCGGGCACGGGCAGCCGTACCCGCACGCCGCGGATCTCGGGTGCGTCGTCCACCTTGTAGGACCCGTCGCGCACGAGGCCGAGGTCGAGGGTGGTGCCGCCCATGTCGAAGCCGACAACCACTCCGTCGCCGTGGCGGCGAGCCTCGGCCGCGACCAGACCCAGCCCGGCGGCTGGACCTGAGCTGTAGGTGCTGATGGCGGTGGTTCGAGGCATCCGGCTGAACGTGCCGTCGGAGCGGGCGGCCAGCAGCGGCACCGGCAGGCCCGCCTGCTGAAGGATCCCCTCGGTGCGATACAGGAGCTTGGCCATGGACCGGCTCAGGTAGGCGTTGAGGACGGCGGTGCTGGTGCGCAGACCGTCGTCGTCGATGTCGGCCGTCTCCCACCCCAGCGTCAGCGGCATCGACCGCAGGTAATGGACCGGGTACCGGTCACGCACCAGGTCGCGCAGTCCCGTCTCGACCTGCCGATGCGGCCCGCGCAGGCTCACCACCGTCTGGCGCACCCCCTGCTGCACCAGGTCGCGGCACCAGGCGAGCACCACCTCGGCGGCTGCGTCCGGGGCGACGCCGACTACCTGGTCGGCTCGCACGAACACGCCCACCGCGGGTGCGGGCTCGGTCGGCCCGTAAAGGGACTCCTCCGCCCCGGCCTCGACCATCAGGCCCACCGGGTCGCCGGTGCCGGTGACCACCGCGTTGGTACCGATGGTGGTGGCCAGCCGGAACAGGCCGACGCCGGCCAGGAAGTCCTCCAGGGAGACGTCGAATGCCTCGGCGCCCTCGACCAGGCAAGCCATCACCGAGCGGGTCAGATCGAAGTGGGTGGTGGGTACCTTGGCGGCCACGGCCCGCTCGCCGTCGGAGAAGTACCCGTCGGTGAAGGTCCCGCCCATGTCGATGCCCACCGAGTAGCTCACCGCAGCCTGACCTTTGCGTCCAAGACTCGGGACGCGTGCCTCCCGGCTCCGCTCTTGCGATCGGAGCCCGTGACTCCTGCGCCGGGGACCGATGCCCCGCGCATCAGGGCAGGCCCCCTCGTTCGAGATCGGCCACCCGGATGGCAACGGAGCGCACTAGTTCGGGATCGATGGCTGCGTCGAGGGGCGCGGTAACCACGGCCTTGGCCGCGCCCAGTTGTGCACGCCGACGCCCGATGCTGCGAGCGAGGGCCTCTTCAGAACAGAACGCGGCTGCGGGCAGATATGCCAGCCCGTCGGCGCATTCATCGGGGGATGCCCAGAGCCGGTAGCCGAGAGACGCAGGCGGAGCCGTGCCGGAAGCTGTGGCCACCAGCAGTACGTCGGTGCGCAGGTGCTGGGCGGCTCGAAGGATCGGGCGATGAGCCTCGAGCGCCAGTTCGGCATCCAGGCGGCCCCCGCCGTCTGCGGACTCGACCACGACCACCCGCTCGACTCCGCATCCAGCCAGGGCACGGATTCGGGCCGAGGCCAGATCCGAGGCGGCATCAACTGCGTCCTCCAGTGGCGCGCCCGACTGGGCCCGGATACTCCATGTCAGCGGCCCCGACACCAGTCCCAAGACCGGCGGCGCCCCCGGTACCTGTGCCAGCCCGGCTGCAACCGCGTCCCCGTCGAAATCTGCACGAGTCTTGCTCCTATACGACGCGATACTCTCCAGACTTCGATCATGGCCGGCCCCGGCACATCCCGCCGGCAGCTTCGGCGAGCCGGGTCCCGCATCTGTCTGGTCGCCCAACTCGGCCCGCAACGCGGCGTCTTCGGCCTCATGCGACCAGGGCGCGCAGCAGTACCCGATACCCAGCGCCCTGGTGCCCTCGTCGATGCAGCGGACCCGGCCGTCAAGATCCTCGGGCCAGGCCCGGCCCAACGCCGCTGCGCAGACCGCGGTCGGCACCAAGGCCACCAACCCGGTCACCGCCCCCTCCCCCAACGTTCTGTTCGAGGAATCCGGTCATATAGACCAACAAGCTCAAACAGAACGCGGAATCGGGTCACCGGTTCAAGGCCCGTGCGTTCTGTGTGCAGAAACCCGCCGCATAGACCAAGAAACGCACACAGAACGCGGAATCGGGTCACCGGTGCCATGCCCCGAAGTCGGTGTCCGGCTCCGTCGGGTACTCGCGGCCGTCGACCAGCTGCTGCGGCACCGGGAACTCGCCGTAGTGGCGAAGCGCCTCGGGCGGAGGCCGGCGCTGCGACCACTCGGCCACGAAGTCCGCATAGGGCCGTCCCAGGCGCTTGCGCTCGGCCCGGATCTCGGCCCGGCGGGCCGCGGTGGCCTCGGTGTCCACCCGGTGCCCGCCGGCGGCCGGCACCACGCCGTAGAGCCCGGCCGCGAGCTCCGGCGACGTCACCCCGTCGGCAATATCGGCTAGCACCGCATCGGGGCCGCGCTCCAGCACGTCGCCGTAGCCGCCGCCGCAGCCCCGGGCCAGCACCACCACGTCGCCGTCACTGACCGTCTCGCCTTCGGAGTTGGGGTGTCCGAAGGAGTACTCGCCCGAGATGCGGCGCCGGTCGGCCAGCTCCCGCACGCTCATGGGCAGGTCGTCGGCTCCGGCCGCCATCAGCTCCTTGGCGTTGGCGCCCCGGATGATGATGCGGGGCTGGGCCGCGCCGGAGTAGCCCCCGAACAGCCCGTAGTTCTTGGTGAAACGGCTGCCGGTGCCCACAGAGTTGCTGCGCAATTCCGGGGTTCCGTGGATCACGAAGCAGTCGGTGAGGCCCACCCCGCCCCGGTAGCGGCCCAGCCCGCACACGTCGCGGTCGAAGCGGTTGCGGAACAGGTACACCCACGGGAACTTGCGCTCCTGCTCCTCGGGGCCGGGGCAGTCCACCACCATGGCCCAGAAGAACCCGGCGCTGTGCTCGCCGTCGAGGTCGAAGCGGGCGCCCTGGCCGGTGGCGTTGCCGTTGGCCGGCCCGCCCGCGATCTGGTTGCCGTACTGGCCGGTGCCGCCGAACTGGATCAGCAGCAGGTTCTCGGCGAACGGCGCGGCCACCCCCGTGCGGTGCGCGCTGTCGTGCAGCATCCGCATGGCCGCCAGCAGCAGGCCCTGCACCACCACCCTGCCGGTGTGGCTGCCCGAGCCGGTGCCCGCGTCGCGGCTGGGAGCGTTCACGATGCTGGGCGGCGCGGTGAGCTTGATCGGATCGAACAGGCCGATCGACCAGCGCAGGCCCCGGAACACGGTCGGGAACAGCGCCGCGGCCGAGGCGGCCCGGGCCAGGTGCCAGCGCAGATGGAAGGGGCCGGTGCCGGGCTCGGGCGAGGCCCCGGCCATGTCGATGACCAGCTCGTCGCCCCGCTTGTGCAGCTCGACGGGCAACCGGATGAGGCCGTCGTCGATGCCGATGGTGTCGAGGAACACCACCGACCGGTAGACGCCGTCGTTGAAGCCGGCGATGCGGCGCCGGGCCAGCTCCGCCGATGTCTTGATCGACTGCCGCAGGCCGGCGGCCACGAAGGCGGCGCCGCGGCGCTCCACCTCTCGCAGCAGCTGCCGGCGCAGCCGCACGCACACCGCCAGGCGGGCCTTCATGTCCAGAGAGTTCTGGCGGGGGGTGCGCACCGAGTTCAACAGGAACTCGAGGTGGTCGGTATGGAACCGAGAGTCGGTGCCGATCCGCAGCGGGGTGATGTGCAGGCCCTCCTCGTAGCGGCTGCCGATCTCGGGCGACCAGCCGCCCGGCGAGCGCGACCCGGTCTCGCCCTGATGGCCGCCGCAGGCCACCCACGCCAGCAACTCGCCGTCGGAGAACACCGGCATCATCAGGAAGTGGTCGTAGGTGTGCACGCCACCGGCGTCGGGGTCGTTGAAGAAGAATATGTCGCCGTCGGCCAGCCCCACGGTGGGATCGTCGACATAGTGCTTGAGCACGTACTTGACCGGGCCGTAGTGCAGCAGGGCGTGCAGGATCACCCCGGTTGACATGCCGGCCAGGTCGCCCTTGGCGGTGAAGACGCCCACGCCGAGGTCGCCGGCCTGCAGCATCTCGGCCATGCTCAGGTACTTGCAGACGTCGCGGCCGTCGTCGATGATCGAGTCGATCTTGTGCAGGAAGATCTCGAGGTCGACGGGGTCGAGGCTGTCGGCTCCGGCCAGCTCCAGCTCGGTGGGGGGTTCCAGCACCTCACGGTGCAGCACTTCGGGGTCGAGTCCGGGCCCGGGCTTCATCAGCGGGCGGCCGAAGCGGGCGATCCGCTCCTCGAGGCCCATGTCGGCCACATCAAGGAGCAGTGCACGCGGCGGCGAGACGGTCACGACCCAGCCTCCGGCGCGGTGAGCCGGCCGGTGCGCTGCTCGTCGAGGGTGTAGCTCCAGCCGGGGGGCACCGCCACCACAGTGTCCACGTCCTCCATCAACGCTGGACCCTCCATCTCGAATCCCCCCGGGAGGCCGCCACGGTCATGAACCGGCGTTGCGAGCGGGCCCACCCCGGGCCAGCACACGTCCCGGGAGGTCGGGCCGGCACCGCCGCGCCGAGTGCCGTTGTGTGACACAGCCGACACGGGACGGGGCCGAGCTTCCAGACGCAGGCCCGCCGCCCCGGCCACCAGCCGGAACAGCTGCACCAGGATCCCTCCGTAGGGATGGGTCGACCCTGCGCCGTAGGCCGCGGCGAACACCGCGTTGAACGAGTCGCACACCGCGACCACGTCATCGTCGCCCTCGAGGAACATCCGGGGCGACTGGAGGCGCACGGTGTGGTGCTGGCCCCCATAGTTCATGTCCAGCTCAAGCCGCAGCGTCACCGAGTCCATGCCGAAGCCCTCCTCGGCCATGTCCCGCTCGGCTAGCGCGGCTAGGCCCCGCACCACCTCGTTGAACTCCGCGCCGGCGTCGGTGTGGGAGTCGCCGTCGAAGAGCTGGACCATGCGGGTGCGCTCGTAGGTCTGCATCACCGGCATGGTGGCCACCCCGTAGGCGTTGAACTCACTGCCGTGGGGAAACGTGGCCACGGTTCCCACGTCGGCGTACCCGGCCACCGCCGCGGCATGCACCGGCCCCGCACCGCCGAAGGCGAACATGGTGAAGTCGCGCGGGTCGTGGCCCTCCAGGGCGGTCTGGCGGTAGATCTCCTGGCCCATCACGCCGTCGATCAGGCGCCGCACCCGCATTGCCGCCTCGGTCACGTCGATGCCGAGCGGATCGGCGATGCGGCGCTTCAGGGCCCGCTCGGCCCGGCGCCGGCTCAGCGGCATGGCCCCGCCCAGGAACCGGTCGGGGTCGATGAAGCCCAGCACCACGTCGGCGTCGGTGACGGTCGACTCGGTCCCGCCCTGGGAGTAACAGGCCGGGCCGGGCATGGATCCGGCGCTGCGGGGTCCCACCCGCAGCTCGCCGGTGTCGGTGAGATGCGCGATCGAGCCCCCTCCCGCGCCGATGGAGTAGTTGGCGATCACCGGCAGGTGCACCCGCCAGCGGTCGATCACCGGGTCGAACTCGTAGTTGCGGTCCTGGCCGTCGATCACCAGGCCCACGTCGAAGCTGGTGCCGCCCATGTCGGCGGTCACCACCCGGTCGAGTCCGTAGTCGCGGGCCATGACGGCGGCACCCGCCAGACCGGCCACCGGGCCGCTGCCCAGCAGATGCAGGGCGGTGGTGCGGCTCGGCGACGCCACCCCGCCGATGTTGCGAGCCACCAGCAGCGGCTTGCGGCATCCCAGGGCCCGCAAACGGTCGCCGAGGTCGATCACGTGCTCCTCGGTGTCGGGGGCCAGGAAAGCGCTCAAGATGGTGGTGATGCTGCGCCGGTACTCGTCGAGTCGGGGCGCCACCTCCGACGACAGCAGCACCGGGCAACGGCCCAGCACCGAGTCGGGGTACTCCCGCCGCACAATCTCGGCCACCTGCTGTTCGTGGGAGGGGTTCATGAACGACCAGTTCAGGCAGACCGCGATCGCCCTCACGCCCTGGCGCACCAGATGGTCGACCGCGGCCAGCACGTCGTCGGTCCGCAGCGGCATGAGCACCTTGCCGAAGCAGTCGACGCGCTCGCGCACCCCCACCCGCAGCGTGCGGGGCACCAGGTCGTCGGGTCGCTGGGCCCGGGTGCGGTCGATCTGCACCTCCAGCGGCATGCCGTCGGCCCACGAGCGGGAGCGGGCCACATGCACCGTGTCCTCCTGGCCGGCGGTGGTGATGAGCCCCACCTTGGGTCCGGTGCGCTCAATGAGGGCGTTGGTGCCCACCGTGGTGGAGTACTTGACTGCGTCGGCCGCCGCGAAGGCGTCGGCCGGCTCCCAGCCGAGCCGGCGGGCCGCCTCGCCGATGGCCGCGATCATCCCGACGGAGAGATCGGCGTGGGTGGTGAGCGACTTGCCCGTGGCCTGACGCCCGCCCAGCACCACGAAGGCGTCGGTGAACGTCCCCCCGATGTCCACATCAAGCAGGTTGGGCCGGGCGTCGTCGAGCTCGCCCGGTCCGGCCACCTCAGCAGATGGCATCGAGGTCGAGCTCTATGTCGTGGGTGATGGGATGGCCGGGCGGCAGGTACTCGACGTCGAACATCACCGCGCAGCCACCGCAGTAGAACTCCACGATCCGGCACCAGTCCGGATGGGGGCTGAACCCGAACTCGGTGGGAGGGTCGAACGGCACATGGATCTCGCGGGGGTCGCGGTCGTAGACCAGGCAGCCCTCCTTGTAGTTGCGCTCGGCCGGGCCGAGATCGTGCCCGCACCGGTTGCACACCCAGCGTCGGGCAGTTGTGTCGAGGTCGAGTGCCTCGGTGATGCGCCGCCGCCCAGCGCCGGAGTCCGTGGCCACGCAGCGATCCTCCCCCGCCGTCTCTACTGGCCGGATTGTATACCGCCGCGCCCGCGCGGCCCCGGGCCGGCGCCACCCGCCGGCCCGGCGCTATGGGCGAACCCGAGATTTGACTTGGGCTGGGCTGGAGGAACTCGGGGCTGGAAAGGCCCGGAGCTACCAAGCCGATCTCACCGGCGGTCGTGCCCGCACTCTCGTCGAGGGCGTAGGAGCCAGAGTCGAATTGAACCGTCGCCCGTATCTGACTCACGATCCGCGTTTCGTCGGCGTGCAGCGCTTCCGCGGCGCGGGGAGCACCGAGTGCCGCCGTGAAGACAGCAAGCGCCGTCGGGAGGTAGGATGATTGGTATGACCAAGCCGAAGGCCAAGATCGCGATCACGATCGACTCGGACGTGCTGGCCCGGATTAGGTCGGAGGTCGAGTCAGGCCCCCAGCGGAGCGTCTCGGCCTACATCGAACATGCCGTGATCAACCAGTTCACGGCAGAGGACGACTTCGACTCCTGGTTGGCCGAGGCACTCGAGGCAACGGGCGGACCGCTGACCGACGAGGAGAGGGCGGAGGCGCAAGGCATCCTGGGCCACACCGCCGCGTGAGCAACGTCGTCTTCGACACTGGCGCTCTCATCGCTCTGGAACGGTCCAGCCGCGCTGTCGCGGGTCTCGTCGCTGAGGCACGTCGAGCGCGGGAAACTCTCACTGTTCCAGCGGGATGCGTTGCGCAGGCCTGGCGTGATCCTCGACGCCAGGTCCGGCTCGCCGCCTTCCTGAAGCGGCCCAATGTGGATGTCGTCGCCATGGATGCGGATCAAGCCCGACGGGTCGGTCGACTGTTGGCTGCGACCGGAACGTCCGACATCACCGACGCCCATGTGGCCTTGTGCGCCCTCCAGCGTGATGCAGCAGTCCTGACCAGCGACCCGGACGACATCCGGCGGCTCGTCCCCACTGTGCGCATCCACCGCGTGTGAGCGACGCGGGCCGACTGTGTCGGGCCACACTGAGGGTGTGAGCATCCACGATGGCGCCCATTCGGCCGCGGCGGCCGACGCCCAGGGTGAGGCGGCGCGGCGGCGCACGTTCGCCATCATCTCGCACCCCGACGCGGGCAAGACCACGCTCACCGAGAAGTTCCTGCTCTACGGCGGGGCGCTGACCGCCGGGGCGGGCTCGGTGAGGGCCAAGGGCGAGCGCCGGGCGACCGCTTCGGACTGGATGGACTTGGAGCGGCGGCGGGGCATCTCCGTGACCTCGGCCGTGGTCCAGTTCCCGTACCGCGACCGGGTGCTGAACCTGCTGGACACACCCGGTCACGGCGACTTCTCCGAGGACACCTACCGGGTGCTGTCCGCGGTGGACGCCGCGGTGATGGTGCTCGACGGAGCCAAGGGCATAGAGGCCCAGACCCGCAAGCTGTTCGAAGTGTGCCGCAACCGGGAGATCCCCATCGTCACGTTCATCAACAAATGGGACCGCCCCTCCCGCGACCCCCTCGAGCTGCTCGACGAGATCGAGGACCAGCTCGTGCTCGACCCGGTGCCGGTGACTTGGCCCGTCGGCGAGGGCGCCGGGTTCCGAGGCCTGATCGACCGCCGCCGAGGCCACTTCGTGCGATTCACGCGCACCGCCGGGGGCGCCACCACCGCTGACGAGCAGATCGTGGACGCCGGGCGGGCCGAGGCCGAGGAGGGCGCGGCCTGGCACGAGGCCCAGGAGGCGGTCGAGCTGCTCGACGCAGCCAGTGCCGAACTCGACGCCAAGCGCTTCGAGGCGGGCGAGCTATCGCCGGTGTTCTACGGCTCGGCCCTCACCAACTTCGGCGTGCGCCTGCTGCTCGACGCCATCGTCGAGCTGGCTCCCGCCCCCGGCGCCCGCCTAGATGCCGATGGCGACCCCCGCCCGGTGGACGCACCCTTCAGCGCGGTGGTGTTCAAGGTGCAGTCCAACATGGACCCCGCCCACCGCGACCGCATGGCGTTCCTGCGGGTGTGCTCGGGCCGCTTCGAGCGGGGCATGGCGGTCACCTGCGGGCGCACCGGCAAGGCCCTGGCCACGAAGTACGCCCACACGGTGGTGGGCCGCGACCGCAGCACCGCGGAGGAGGCCTGGCCCGGCGACGTGATCGGCCTGGTGAACGCGGCCGGTCTGCGGGTGGGCGACGCCGTGCACGCCGCCAGCGGGCCGGTGCGCTGGCCGCCAGTCCCGTCGTTTGCTCCGAGCAGCTTCCGGCTGGCCCGGTGCACCGACACGTCCAAGGCCAAGCAGTTCCGCTCCGGGGTGCGCCAGCTCGACTCCGAGGGCGTGGTGCAGGTGCTGCGCCGGCCCGAGGGCGGTGAGAGCAACCCGATCCTGGCCGCGGTCGGTCCGCTGCAGTTCGACGTGGCCGAGCACCGCCTGCGCCACGAGTTCGGCGCGCCGGTCCAGCTCGCGCCGGCGCCGTGGACCACGGCCCGACTCACCGACAAGGCCTCGGCCGCGGTGCTGGGCACCATGTCGGGCGTGACCGTGGCCGAGCGGGCCGAGGGCGGCGGGCTGCTGGCCCTGTTCGAGAGCCCCTACTGGCTGGCCCGCCTCCAGTCCGACCACCCCGAGCTAGTGCTGGAGCGCCTCATCGGCGAGGGCTAGACAGCCGTCAGACGCAGAACACAGAGAGACTGGGGGACGGTTCCTATCGGCTAACCGAGCCGTGCGCCGACAACTCTCCTATCGCAGCCCCAGAACGTCAACCAACGAACGGTCGCGCCCAGAGGTTGCGTCGCTCGGACGCAGCCGATCTCGCACGGCAGCGGTGCCGAGCGGCGCTCGTCCTACGACTTCGAAGTAGTCGGGGAAGTCCGTGAGTCTCGTCGCCTGGCTCCACCCGTCGGACCCGCGGCTGCATACAACGACGCTTGAGTGATCCTCTCCGGCGAGCGCATCGAGGATCGCAGGACTGTGGGTGGTGGCCAAAGTCCGAAGGCCGCTGGTCGCTGACGCCTTCAGTTGATCCAGCAGCACCGCGGCCTGCGAAGGGTGCAATCCGTTCTCGATCTCCTCCACGACAAGCATCCGGCCGCCGCCGACCGCTTCTCTCGAATCGCCGGTCTGCTGCGAGAGGTCGAGGAGGGCTGCGACGATCGCGAGGAACCGCAGCGTGCCATCGCTCATCAGGCGGGCCGGCGTCGGCTGCACTGCGGATCCGATCCGCTCCTGAATTGTGAACATGACATCGCCGAGATCGCTGGTCACAATGTTCATCTCTGAGACTTGCGCCTCCGAGAGCGAGCGGGTCATGTCGAGCAAGATCGACCGAGTTTCTCTGTCTCCGAGAAGACTCGCCAGCACAGGTCGATGACAACAGAACACCCGACGGGCCGAGATCGGGGGCTGGCCGCGTCGACGGCAGCCGGGCCGCTTGGCCTTGCTGCCAGTAGCTTGGCGTCATGGCGGAGGTCGATGCTCGGCCCAACATCTTGCTGATCGTGTCGGACGAGGAGCGTCGCAACGACTGGCTCGAGGGCGCGGTGGACCTGCCCGCCCACCAGCGGCTGCGCGGCGACGGGCTCAGCTTCGACCGCTACTTCACCCACGCCTCGCCGTGCTCGCCGTCGCGGGCCAGCCTCTACACCGGCCGCTATCTGGCCGAGCACGGCGTGGTCGACAACGTCGCCTTCCCCACCCACGCCGCGCTCGATCCGGCCATCCCCACCATCGGCAGCCTGCTGGGGGAGCGGGGCTACCGGTCGAGCTATCTGGGCAAGTGGCACCTGGGCCACAGCGAGGCACCCGACATGTCCGCCCACGGGTACCTCGACTGGGAGGGCAACGACGTCCACTTCATGGGCAGCGCCTACACCGGCCGCTACTTCGATCCGATCATCGTCGACCAGGCCATCGACTGGCTGCGAGACCGCGCCGCCAGCGACGGACCCGGGGGACCCGCTGACGAAATTGACGTAGTTGACCCCCCCACAGGTGGTCAACTACGTCAATTTGCGCGGACGGGGGGAGACGACCGGCCGTGGTTCCTGACCGTCGCGCTGGTCAACCCCCACGACATCATGTGGTTCCCGGCCGACCACCGCAGCTACCAGGCCGAGCACCCCAAGTTCGCCGAACGTCTGGCCGCGGTGCAGCAGATGCGCCTCGGCGACCTGCCCGTGACCCCGCCGCCGGAGGACTACCCCCGCCTCTTCGACCGCCTGCCTGACAACTTCAGCGACGACCTGCACACCAAGCCCGAGGTGCAGCGGGCCTGGCGCCACGTGCGCAACCGCGAGCACATGGTGGGCCGCATCGACGCCGACGACCACCACACGTGGCTGCGGGGCCTCGACTACTACGCCTGGCTTCACGTCGAGCTCGACGCCAGCCTGGCCCGCCTGCTCGACGCCCTCGACACCCTCGGGCTCTACGACGACACCGTGATCGCCTACACCTCCGACCACGGCGACGCCTGCGGATCCCACGGCCTGCGGGCCAAGCTGCCGTGCGTGTACGACGAGGTGATGGGCGTGCCGCTCATTCTCAAGGCGCCAGGAGTACCGCCTGGGACTCGCACCCAGGCGCTGGCCACCCATGTGGATCTTGCGGCCACCATCGCCGCGCTCGGCGGCGTGGACCCCGGCGACACCCCCACGCTGTCGGGCCGCGATCTGTCGCCGGTGCTGGCCGACCCCGCCGCGTCGGTGCGGGACTTCGTGCTGTTCTCCCAGGACTCCGCCCAGTCCGAGACCCTCCGCAACAGCCGCTACGCGGTGCGGGGCTTCTACGACGGCGAGACCAAGTACGCCCGCTACTACGGTGTCGGCGGAGGGGTGCGGCGCGACGGAACCGTCGACAAGTTGGGCAAGCTCTTCGATGTGGACGCCGACTTCGACGACCACGACCACGAGTGGTACGAGACCGCGGAGGACCCCCACGAGCTTGTCAACCTGGCCAACGACCGAGGCCGCCGCAACGAGCTGCGCACGCTGTTCCGCCGTCTGCTGGACTATGAAGCAGAGGAGCTGACGCTGACACCATGACCTACACCACTGCCACGCCGGACACGTCAACCAGCGGGGCGGCCGCCGACTCGGGCGCCGACGCCCACGAAGGCCGCGAGCCCCGGGCGCCGGTGGCCGACTGGGCCACCGACTTCGACCACGTCGATCCGGGCTACGCGGCCCGCGCCCCGGAGATCTGGGACGAGCTGCGCGGCGAGTGCCCGGTGGCCCACAGCGACCGCTACGGCGGAACCTGGCTGCCGGTGCGCCACGAAGACGTGTGCGCCATCGCCAAGGACACCGACACGTTCAGCTCCAACGGCGTGGTGGTGAACGACGGCCGTCCCGAGATCCCTCCCCCGGTGGGGTTCGCCCCGCCGATCACCAGCGACCCGCCCTTCCATCGCATCGCCCGGGAGTTCCTGCTGCCGGCCTTCGCGCCCAAGCCCATAGAGGCCAGGCGCGAGGCCACCCGCCAAACCTGCCGGGAGCTGCTCGACGACCTGCTGGCCGACGTGGAGGCCGGCCGAACCGACATCGTGGACGCCGCGCTGAGCTACACCCAACACATCCCAGTGAGGGTGATCGCCGACATGCTGGGCGTGCCCCGCTCCGACGGCGACCAGTTCCGGATCTTCATCCACCGGATAATGGAACAGCCCGGAACCGAGGAGCGGGTCGAGTACGAGGACTCGATCGACTTCTACCTCGACACGCTGATCGCAGCCCGGGCAGAGGAGCCCCGGGACGATCTGATCAGCCGCATGACCCATGCCACCATCGAGGGCCATCGCCTGGAACACGAGCATGTGCGCGGCACCTGCGGCCTGCTGATCATCGCCGGAGTGGACACCACCTGGTCGGCCATCGGCGCCTCGCTGTGGCACATGGCCCAGCACCCGGAGGACCGGAGGCGCTGGATCACCGACCCCGAGGTGCGGCCCTTTGCGGTGGAGGAGTTCCTGCGCTTCTACGCGCCGGTGACCATGGCCCGGCTCGTGGCCGAGGACACCGAGTTCGCGGGCCGCTCGATGCGTGCCGACGACTGGGTGCTGCTGCCGTTCCCGGCGGCCAACCGCGACCCTGAGGCCTTCGAGGACGCCGGCGAGTTCGTGATCGACCGCCTGCGCAACCGCCATGTCGCCTTCGGGCTCGGCATCCACCGCTGCCTGGGTTCGAACCTGGCCCGCATGGAGCTGACCGTCGCCCTGGAGGAGTGGATGGAGCGGGTGCCGCATTTCGAGCTGGCCGACCCCGCCGGCGTCACCTGGTCCACCGGCCAGATCCGCGGGCCCCGCAGACTGCCGGTGCGGATTCTCAACGGCGCGGCCTAGAGGCAGAGCGGAGCGCTCATGAAACTGCACAAGTTCAGCGACGTCGACGCGTTCGTGGCGCTGGACCTGCCCGGAGCCGAGGCCGCGTCGGGCCCGGTGCGCTGGGCCCGCAAGATCCTGCAGGGCGGCGCCAAGGACCTGGCCCGGTCGCAGACCTACACCTACGCGACGCTGCAGATGCGCCGCAGTGGCGCCTCGGCCGGGATCAGCGCCGAGGCCCCGCTGCGGGCCGAGGCTGTCGCATCTTTCGTGGCCGAGGCGGCAGCGCTCGTGACGCACGGCTCCTATCTGCCCGATGCGGCCAAGGGCGTGGGCGATCAGGATCTCGCGCCGCTGCGGGACGGCGATCCCCGCACGGTGGCACGGCTCGGCGCCTTCGGGGCGCAGTGCGACGCCCTTTCGGCGGCCGCTGCTGCCGACGCCGCGGTGGGCCTCGACGGGCGAACCGTAGCGATCGAGGGCCTCTCGGCAACCGCAGCGGCTCTGGCGTCGGAGGTGGCGGCGCGGGGCGGCCGGGTCGTGGCAGTGTCCAGCGCCGAGGGTTCGCTGGCAGCCCCACACGGCTTCGACCCTGCGGCCCTGTCGGAAGCCCGGCAAGCGCACGGCGACAAGGCGCTCAGCGCCATGGCCGGCCGCGATGACGGCTTGGACCGGCCCGAGGCGCTGTGGGGCGAGCCTGCCGATGTGGTGTTCGCCGGATCGAAGATGGGCGTGGTGCACCACGGGGTTGCCGAGGGACTCGGGTGCCGCGCCCTGGTGCCCAGCGGCCGCCTGGCGTTCACCTCCAAGGCACTGGCCGCGTGCCGCAGGACGGGCATCGCGGCGGTGCCCGACTTCGTGGCGCTGGCCGGATCCACCGTCGCCGCCTGGAGCAGCCCGGACACCGGCGACGACGAGCTCCGCTCCGAGATCGCAAGCACGGTCGCCGCGCTCATGGCCGACGCCCTCGATTCCGACGACGGACCGTTCCTGGGCGCCTGCTACGCCGCAGAAGCGTTCCTGACCACCTGGCAGGACGAGCTGCCGTTCGGCCGCCCCCTCGCCTCCTGACGGCCCGCAGCCATCGGCGTGTTCCTCGACAGCACCGCCTGCCGCCCGCCGGAAGCCCGCCGATCGTGCTGTAGAAGCTGTAGCGGTTTCGGTGTCGATTCTGTAGCACTCATGGATCATCACCGTCCGGATGCGGCCGATGTCGCTCGCCGAGCGAGGGCTCCAGACGCCGACGGTGAGCCTCGGGGAGTTGCTCGCCGGCGGCCGACCCGACCTCGGAGGCGCCACCCAGGTAGGGGTGGAGCAGTACGCCGAGGAGATCACCCGGTCGGGTTTCCCAGGGTTGCGTGTCCAGCCGACCCGGGTGCGTGTCGGCTTGCTCGACGGATACATCGAACGCATAGTCGAGCACGACATCCACGGGTTCGGGCGAACCTTCCGCGACCGCGGCGGGCTGCGCAGCTGGATGGCCGCCTACGCGGCGGCCAGTTCGACGGCCGCCTCGTTCGAGAAGATCCGCGATGCGGCGTCGGCGGGCGAGGCCGACAAGCCGGCGCGCACAACCGCGGTCCCCTACCGTGCCGCGCTCGAGAGTCTCTGGATGATCGAAGAGGTGCCGGCCTGGTCGCCGACCCGCAATCGCCTGCGGGGACTGGCGTCGGCGCCTGTTCATCAGATGGCCGATCCCGCCATCGCGGCGCGGCTGCTCGGCGTGACCGCGGACGGGCTGCTCGCGGGCCGCAGCGGCTGGGGCGGTGACGGGCCATTGCTCGGCGCGTTGTTCGAGTCGCTGGTGACGCTGACGGTGCGGGTGTGCGCGCAGGCCGGCAGCGCTCGTGTGTCTCACCTGCGCACCCACGGCGGCGGCCACGAGGTCGATCTGATCGTCGAACGAGCCGACGGCGCGATCATGGCATTAGAAGTGAAGCTCACCTCGACCGTCGACGACGGAGACCTCAGGCATCTGCGATGGCTTGCCGAGCGGGTGGGGCCGCGGCTGGTCGACGCGGCTGTGGTCACGACAGGCCGAGAGGCATACCGGCGACGTGACGGGATCGGTGTGATCCCCGCAGCACTGCTCGGCCCCTGATTCTGTGGGCCAGCGCAAAACCTGATCTGAACGCTCAAGTGGTACCGCATCGTTCTGCCACACGAGCCCGAGGCGAGCCGTCACCGTCCCCGCCAACAACAGGCCCCCGCCAGCCACCGGCGACCCCTCATCAAAGCGCGCCTCCACCCCGTCGATCCCACCAGGCATGCCGCTCACAGGAAGTGCCCCCCACGCAGCCGGAATAACTGTCGTTATCAACAGCATTCTCCCACGTCAAGAGGCCTTTCTGGTGAACGCTCCAACCCCACAAACCCCACCGCGCCGGTGGATCCAGGCTAAGATTTGTGCACCGTGTCGCACCGCCTGCAATCGATCCTGTCTCAAGTGGCGCTAGCATTCTTGGTTCTTTCTTTCCTGCCCCTGGGCCGCGCGGCGGTGCAAGGGTCGGCAAGCTCCAACAGTGACCCGACGTTCCCGTCCAGCGAGAGCGGCGCCCGAACGGTGGCTGAGAACACCGCCGCTGGCGTAGGTATCGGCGCACCCGTCGCGGCCTCGCACAGCAATGGCGATACGCGGGCCTGCACGCTGGGCGGGGCCGCGCCCTTCACCATCGTCGCCGCCACCGGCCGGTTGCAGGCGCCGGCTGCCCTCAATTTTGAGGTCAAGGCCACCCACAGCGTTACGGTATCGGTCAGCGACCAGACGGATGCCGCCGCCAGCGCGGACAATTCCATCGACGCCACCGTTGCCGTCACCAACGTGGACGAGCCTGGAACTGTCATCCTGGCTCCCGAGCGGCCACGGGCCGGCGTGAGTGTCACCGTCACCGATAATGATGGAGCCGTGGTGGTCGTGGGGGCCACCATATTGAACACGCCGGAGGGCAACAGCACCGCCGGCTACGACGTGAAGCTGGGCGCCCAGCCCACGTCGAACGTGGTGATAAGCCTGACGGTGAGCGGCAGCAGCGACGTGACGGTGGACACCGACCGCAGAACGTCCGGCAACCAGGACAGGCTGACCTTCACGTCGAGCAACTGGAACACGGGGCAGATCGTGGGGGTGAAGGCCGCCGAGGACGCCGATGCGATCAATGACACGGCTTCCATAACCCACGCAGTGGTGGACAGCGAAAGCGCCGACGAGTACGACGCCGCGCCCAACGTCGCGCTGGCCGTGACCGTGGCCGATAATGATGCCGGTATAACCCTTTCTCGTGCTGAACTTGCAGTGACGGAAGGCGGCAGCGGCACCTACACCGTGAAACTGAACGGCTTGCCCGCCTCCAACGTGGTAATCAGCGTAACCGCCGGCGGCAGCAGCGATGTGACGGCGGACACCGACACGAGAACGGTCGGCGACCAGAATACGCTGACCTTCACCACGGCTGATTGGAGCACGCCGCAGACGGTGACGGTGAGCGCTGTCCAGGATGACGACGCCGCCAACGACGCCTCTACGCTGACCCACGCGGTGGTGGACGCCGGCAGCGCCGACGAGTACGACGGCGTGCTCAATGTCGCGCTGGCCGTGACCGTAACCGACGACGACGCCGGAGTGACCGTGGTCGCTGCCGATCCGGTGACGGTGGCCGAGGGACGCACGGGCTCCTACACGGTGGTCCTGAACGCCCAGCCCGCCTCCGACGTGGTGATCAGCGCAACCGCCGGCGGCAGCGCCGACGTAACGGTGGACACCGACAGCACAACGGCCGGCAACCAGGGCCGGCTGACCTTCACCACGGCCAACTGGAACACGGCGCAGACGGTGACGGTGACAGCCCGCGAGGACGACGACGCGGTGGACGACGCGGCCGCCATCGCCCACGCGGCGGTGGACGCCGAGAGCGCCGACGAGTACGACGGCGTGGCCGTGGCCGGCGTGAGTGTCACCGTCACCGATAACGATGAAGCCGTGGTGGTCGTGGGGGCCACCATATTGAACACGCCGGAGGGCAACAGCACCGCCGGCTACGACGTGAAGCTGGGCGCCCAGCCCACGTCGAACGTGGTGATAAGCCTGACGGTGAGCGGCAGCAGCGACGTGACGGTGGACACCGACCGCAGAACGTCCGGCAACCAGGACAGGCTGACCTTCACGTCGAGCAACTGGAACACGGGGCAGATCGTGGGGGTGAAGGCCGCCGAGGACGCCGATGCGATCAATGACACGGCTTCCATAACCCACGCAGTGGTGGACAGCGAAAGCGCCGACGAGTACGACGCCGCGCCCGACGTCGCGCTGGCCGTGACCGTAACCGACGACGACACCGCAGTGACCGTGGTCGCTACCGATCCGGTGACGGTGGCCGAGGGACGCACGGGCTCCTACACGGTGGTCCTGATCGTCCAGCCCGCCTCCGACGTGGTGATCAGCGTAACCCTCAGCGGCAGCGCCGACGTAACGGTGGACACCGACAGCACATTGGCCGGCAACCAGGGCCGGCTGACCTTCACCACGGCCAACTGGAATACGGCGCAGACGGTGACGGTGACAGCCCGCGAGGACGACGACGCGGTGGACGACGCGGCCGCCATCGCCCACGCGGTGGTGGACGCCGAGAGCTCCGACGAGTACGACGGCGTGGCCGTGGCCGGCGTGACCGTGACGGTCAACGACAACGAAACGGCCGGGGTGACCGTAGTCGCTGCCGATCCGGTGACGGTGACCGAGGGAAACACGGCCACCTACACGATGAAGCTGAACAGCCAGCCCGCCTCCGACGTGGTGATCACGGTGAGCAGCGACAACCCGGACGTGACGGTGTCGCCGACGCGTCTGACCTTCACCACGGCCAACTGGAACATGGTCAAGACGGTGACGGTGACCGCCGGACAGGACGGCGACACCGCGAACGACACGGCGACGCTGACCCACAGCGCGACGAGCACCGATGCCACCTACCAGGGCGTCACGATCACCAGCGTGGCGGTGGCGGTGACCGACAACGACAGCACTCCCCCTCCGACGACGGGAGGCGGTCGACGCGGCGCGCCCCGGAACCGGTCGCCCGAGTTCACTGACGGCTCCGCGACCGACCGCTCCACAACCGAGAACACGCCCGCCGGAGCGGACATCGGGGAGCCCGTCGCCGCCAGGGACCGCGAGGACGACAAGCTGACCTACTCCCTGCGCGGCGCCGACTCCGAGTCCTTCGACATCGACCCCGCCACCGGCAAACTGCTCACCAAAGCGCCCCTGGACTACGAGGCCAAGGACAGCTACTCGGTCATCGTGTCGGTCTCCGACGGCAAGAGCTCATCCGGCAGTGACAATGACAGCCGGGACGACTCCATCAACGTGACCATCGCCGTCGAGAACGTGGACGAGCCGGGCGAGGTTGCTCTGTCGTCCCACCAGCCCCAGGTCGCCGTCGCGCTCACCGCGACGCTGACCGACCCCGACGGCGGCCTCGCCGGCATCGTCTGGCTGTGGGAGCGCTCGTCCGATCAGGCCGACTGGACCGAGATCGGCGGGGCACGGACGGAGAGCTACACCCCGGTCATCGGCGACCTGAACAGCTATCTGCGGGTCACGGCGTCCTACGCCGACGGCTACGGGCGGGGCAAGAGCGCGGGGGCAGTGACCGGCGATCCCGTGCTGATCAACACCATCCCCCGGTTCCCCAGCGTGGACGGCGGCGGAACGATGGCGGTCGAGGTGGAGGAGGGCTCGGGCGACGCGGCGTCCGGCGGGGTCGGAGAGCCGGTTGCGGCCGCGGACCCGGACGGTGACACGCTGACCTACTCTCTGAGCGGGGACGACGCCGGATCCTTCGAGATCGACGCGTCCACGGGGCGGCTGTGGAGCAGAGCTCCCCTCGACTACGAGACGCAGGCCGTCTACTCCCTGGTCGTGTCGGTGCGTGACAGCCGGGACTTCAACGGCGATCCTGACACGGCCGTCGACGCCTCCGTCACGATGACTGTCGCCGTCATCAACGTGGACGAAGCCGGGATGCTCACCCTGTTGTCGTCCGAGCCGCGCGTCGGCGTTCCCCTCGCCGCCCGCCTGACCGATCCCGACGGGGTGGTGGGAGAGGTCGTCTGGAAGTGGGAGCGTTCCCGCGACGGGAACCCGTGGTCGTCCTCGTGGAGGACCATCAGCGGGGCGGAGTCGGCGGCCTACGCGCCGGTGGACGCCGACGCGGGCTACTACCTGCGGGTCACGGCGTGCTACGAGGACGGCCACGAGCCGGACAAGAGCAGGCAGGCCATATCGGGCTCCGCCGTCGAGGAGAACACTGGTCCCGTGTTCTCCGACGCCCCGGCCGGCGTGCTCGAGAGGAGCGTGGCGGAGAACACGGGCGAGGTCGTGGGCGATCCGGTCGCGGCAACGAGCCCGGACGGCGGCGCGCTGACCCATGCGCTCGGCGGCGCCGACGCGGCCCTGTTCGCCATCGATTCTGGCACGGGGCAGATCAGGGTCGGGGCCGCGACGGTGCTGGACTACGAGGCGGACGAGAACGCCTACGAGGTGACCGTCATCGCCATGGACTCATCGGGCGCGAGCGCGACCGTCGCCGTGACCATCCGAGTAACCGATGTGGACTTGGGTCCCTACGACACGGACAAGAACGAAGCGATAGCAAGAGACGAGGCCTTAGCGGCCGTGGTCGATTACTTCCGAGGCGTCATCAGCAAGGAAGAGACGACAGCGGTCATCCAGCTCTACTCCGCCAGTTGATTCACGGGGCTGGGGAGCGGCGGACCCGGCGTGGGCGTCGGCTACCGCCAGGCGCACCCCGCTGAGCCCGCGGGACCGCCGCGAGCCCAAGCAGCTCGGCTCGCGCCACAGCCGCTCGGGCCCGGCCCGCAGAGCTGCGGCGGCCGGGGGTGAGAGCCGGTTGGGGGCTGGGGCCAGCCCGGGGCTGTAGGGGTTGGATGACAATTGCCAAACGCTGAGGTCAGGCGGTGTGCCACGCTTCACGCAGGAAACGCGATATCCCGGATTTGGGAACGTTTGACGGCCCCGTCAGCGGTGACCTCTCCGCGTCTTGCGAGGTCAGCGGGAGTGCGCTCTGACCGGCGTGCGATGCCAAGAGCCTGATTCTGCAACGGATTGTCGCGGCCTGATTACGGTCATCCGTAGAGGTGCCGCCGAACCTACGGAGCAGTTGGGGCCGGTAGCCATCCTGGCGGTGCTCGGAGTTCCACACCTTCCGGGGTGACCACTGGGTCGGGGAGACGGTTCGACCGTACCGCCGCACGCGAGACCTGGAACGCGGCGTGTGCTGACTGGGCGAGGTCGGTCGACCAGCGCTTCGGGGGAGAGGCCACGATGACGCGCTTGCGGGGGAAGCGCTCACGGACAGACTCGACGATTGGCACGAGGTCGCTGTCGCCGGAGACCATCATCGCCATATCGAAGCGGTCGTCGTAGGCATCGTTGAGGAGCCGCACCGCAATGTTCACGTCGGTCCTCTTCTCTTCGTTCTTCGTCCACTGCGCGTTGCACGAACGGCAGGTCATGGTCTTGGAGAGGAAGACACCGAAGTCCATTTCGATGCCTCCTGTGGCTCGCAGAGCGTCGATGAACGTCGCCTGGCGCTTGGCTGCGTCGGGGTCGTTGCGAACGCTGGTAGTGAAGTAGCGGACCAGTTCGAGTCGCTGGCCGGGCTTGAGGAGCGATGTGCATACGCCGTGTAGGTCAAGCCAGCGGGAGGTTTGAAGGCGCGCGTCGAGAAGGCCGAAGTAGAGGTTGTACCCATCGATGTAGGCGATCACTCGTTCAGGTGACATGGGCTGGAGAAGATACTTGACGTTCTGTCACAGGGTGTTGATAATGTGGAGTGCAACCCCCCCAGGGTGAGTAACCCTGGGCCGACGGCCCCGACTCCGGTCGGGGCTGTCTCGTTTTGTGGTGCCTTGCGCAGCCATGCCTAGCTGTGACCCTGCAATTCAGGCGACAGCGCTGTGGTGACACTTCCTCAGGGTGAGGCTTTCCGCACCAGAGGTCAGCGCCGAGACCGGCACGCTCGCGTCGAAGCCCCCATCGTCGATGCCCAGACCCGCCGCGACCCGCCGCGGCCTTCCAGCGCACATCACATCGCAGCCGCTCCAGCGCCTCGCGGTCAGAGCACCCCTCCAACGCCTGCAGCACCATAACCACCGCTATCACCGACCCCGGCACCGACGGCCGGCACCGACCCCCGAACAGATCCCCGAACATCTCATCGGGGAACAACCTGCGGCGGTGCTCGGCCAAGAACCGATACACCGACCCCTCCCGCACCAGAGCCCCACACAGCCCCAGCGCGTCCAACAACTCCCGATCCGGTCCCTCAACGCCCTGCATACCCCCAATTCTCCCACACCCCCCACACGATCGCGAGCACCCGACCCGAATTGCTCAGCAGTCTCCTAGAATCGCTCCGGGCGCAATTTCGCGCCACATTTCCATTCAGCCCGGGGCTGTAGGGGCTGGCGCGAATTAGGTAAACGCCGAGGTCAGAGGGGGTACGGCTCTCAGCGTTAGGAACGCGTTTTGCCGTTTCCAGGAACGTCTAACCGCTCCCGCTAACCGCCCAGTTCACCATTCCCCGAGGTCAGAGCGGCGCGAAAGCGAACCGGCCAGAGCTGACGAGCACCGAAAACGCGTTTTCGGTGCCAAAGCAGAAACGCACTTGTGGCAGCACCGTTAGACGGCTCCCCTGCGTTTGAAAGGAATCGGGCGTTGCCGACATGTGGGGGATGCTCGGCCACGCCCGCAACGTTCATGGTGGAGCGCATCTCCTGAAGAGCTTGCGGCTCTTCGACAAGTACAGCTACGGTGCCGTTCGCCATCGAATGCGGGGGTCATGCCAACCCCCGATCAGTGACCGGGGACATCCGCGGGTGGGCTTCGCCATGGTTCCCTTCGGCTCGGTCACAGGCATTCGATGGCACGAAAGCCCAACCCCGCACCGGGGGGAGCCACCATGCCAGCGTTCCGTACCCGCTTCATGCTTGCCGTCCTCGTGTTCGTGCTGGTGGCCGCGGCCTGCGGAGGTGACGACAGCGACCCGTCTGACCGTGCAGCCGCGGAACCCCCCGAGACCTTCACCACGTCCGACTCCGGGTCGGAAGGCTCGCCGGAGGACTCGCCGGAGGACTCGCCGGAGGCTGATACCACCACCGACGGCGAGCAGATGGACTCAGCGGCACCTGGCACCGCATCCGACGCTGGGCCTCTGGACTCCACATCCGGCACCGAGCCACAGGACTCGTCGCAGCCTGTGGTGCGGCTGGGTGACCGGTTCGAGTGGTGCGCTGAGATGCAGGCCGTATGGGACGCGCACGACCACGCCCTCGTTGCTCTTGTCGCGGCTGAGGCCGGGCACGAAGAGGCTCTGGCAAAGTACGAGGCTGCTACCGATGAGTTGAACAGAGCCGAAGCACGCGAGATCGTAGAGGCTGCACAAAGTGACGTTCGTGAAGTCAACGACAAATACCAGCAAGCCTTGACCGATGCAGTCGATCAACTTCGTCTAGCGAGACGCGCCACCGATGACAGCACCGAAGGCATTGCCTACCAGCGAGCATGGGAAGCGCTCAGCGAAAAGTCGGCCCTTCGCGTATTCGTGGGATTGAGGGTTGCTGGCACCGGTTGGGTCATTATGTCACGAGGATGCCGCGGGCTTCGAAGTTGCGTGGGTTGGTGAATCCGTGGGCGGTGCGGCGCAGCACTTGGAGCAGGTTGTTGGTGCCCTCGATTCTTCCGTTGGAGGGGCGGCCGGTGTGGTGCCAGTTGAGGATCTCGTCTGACCATGCGATGAACGTGTCGACGGTGTCGTGGTACTCGGGCAGCTCGCCGGTCTCGTAGAGGTCTGTAGAACCGTCCGAGGGCTTCCAGGGCGCCGTCATAGTCGTCGGCGGTGTAGAGGCCGTGGAGCTCCTGCAGTGCCTGCCAGCCGGCTTTGAGGCGGGGGTGGGCGTCGAACAGCTTGTCGAGGCGGGCGCGGTCGGTGTCGGTGAGGGTGTCGCCTCTGCGCAGCAGCGCGAACCGGGCCCGGAACACCTCGGGGTCGAAGGCGGGCTTGACGCCGTGGGGCTCTCGGCGCTGCACGTCGCGGCGCACCTGGGTGAGAGCGGCCGCGAACCATCTGATGACATGGAACCGGTCCAGCACATGGCGGGCGTGGCCGAGGTGGGCGTCGATGGCCGCCTTGTAGGCGCGCGATCCGTCGCTGACCACCACCTTGACCTGCTTGCACCAGCGATGTCCCTGCTGCATCAAAAACGCTGACAGCGCAGCGGAGCTGCGGTGCTCGACCATCGCCAGGGTCCGGCCGGTGTCGCCGTTGACGATCACGGTCACATAGCGGTGCCGTTTGCGCATCGAGGTCTCATCGACCAACAGCACCGAGCAGCGGCGGCTGCGGCGCCGCTCAGCGACCAGAGCCGACCAGACGTCCACCACCGCGCGCACCGCGTGCCAGTGCACACCGTGGCGGCGCGCCGCCGCGCTGAACGTCATCACCTTCGCGTCAGCGACCACCCGACGCGCCAGACGCCCCGTCAGCGCGCCCTCGAACGCGGGATGGTCCTCCAAGAAGCGGCTGTCGCAGTTGTCGCACACCATCCTGCGCCGCGACCACACCAACAGGGTGCGCCGTCCCGACACCTCCAGGTCGCGGATCTTCTTGTCGCGGCGGTCATGCACCCTGTGGCAGCGGAACCCGCACTGCGTGCAGCGCAGCCTCCTGAACGTCGACTCGACGCTCACCCTGAGCGCGCCCGGGGTGTCCTCGACCACCTCCAACACACGGATCTGCGGCAAGTGCAGCCGAACTGCCATAACATCGGAAGCCATCGGGGCCCTCCTGGATCGTTGATCTCGTAATCACCGATTCCAGCAGGGCCCCGACCCCTACTCAGGGACCCTCAACCACCCCGCTCCCCACGTTTCCGCGAAGGCTCAATTAGCGAAGCCGCTGACGCACGAAGGACGGGCTGGAACATCAACACGCCAAACGGTTAGTGCTGCTATCCCAGCCCGTCAGCGGCCCGATTAGAACGCGTTTGTCAGGGTGCGCCACGCTGTGCCCGGTACGTCTGTGACAGCAGATGTTGGGGCTGGCTCGCCATAAGGCCATGTGGAAGTGCTGGTCGGGAAAGGAGCGTCCACGGCGGTAGAACCTATGTTGTGAATGGGGGAACAGGCGTGCAAGCCGTTGTCGGGGGTCAATGGCTCGTCGCCTTTGTCGAACCAGATTCCACTAGTCCACACATCCAGTTTCACCTTGCTGTTTGCATCGGCAGCCAACCCGGTTGGGATTTCTCCCACGAAGCTTGCCTTCACAATATTGGCCTGGTCGATGTCAGGGCGCATCACTATCAACGCGCAAGCCCAGGCTCCGTCGGTGTTTTGGGCTTGGATACGGACAGCCTTGCCTGTATCCAACAACCAATCAAAAGCAGGAGCAGTCGTGTTGGTGGCGATGGTCTCAGTGGTGGCCTTGGTGAAGAATTGCACCCTGACGGTTTGATCGTCACCTGTGGCGGTTTTGAAACCGAAGTCTTGGTTGGCGGCAGTAGCACCGTCGGAGATGATCACCCAGTTGAGGTCGTAGTCTTCGAGTAGAGCGTTTTCTAAGTCGGCAGCGGGGGGATCGAACGCGCCACCAGGCTTAGCGTCGGTCATCAACTCAGGACTCAGAGTTAGCCTGTTCTGCACCACCTCTGCGGCTTGGGTGATGGTGGAGTTCACCGAGAACTCCCTGGCGTCTGTGATCAACCGCCACAACGTCGGCCCGCCGATGGCTGCGAGGATGCCGAGGATGACGATGGTGACCACAACACCGGTGACACCAACGCCGAGGTCTCGGGGTGTGCCGTCAGCGTTGCGATGTTGCCGCTTCGTGAGCGCCTTGCGAACCAAACGTTGGAGGGTGCTTTCAGTGTTCATTGATCATCCTGGCATAGCTGTTGTGGACATATGAAAGTCTGCCGCATTTACAGCACCATGTCAAGTATTCATCGACATGACTTGCAAATGATGAACAGCCCTGACAATGGCCTACCTGTGCCAAGCTTGCGCCGATTGAGTCAAGCGTCAATCGACGCTGACGTTCGCTCGCCAGAGCGTGCTAGAAGGAGCCGCAGCCCAAGCCAAGGGTTTCAGTGCGGGATGCACAGATGATCACCAGTCGGGCTGCTGGTTCAAGCGAGTCAGCCCGAAGGGTTCGGTCTACGCTCCTTGAATACATGTCTGGATGCTTCGCTGACGGAAGCGGTCTCCATCTCATGCCAGTTCTCGATTGAGAACGCTGACCCGGACAAGCGAAACGTTCCGTAGGTCTCTGATAGTCCATATCGACAACGGGCAACGCTCCACAGAGACTTCAGCATCTCTACGACGATCATGATTGTTGCGACGGCCTGTTCTAGGCGAATCCAACGGGTGGTCGCAGACCAGACCCTCTCATTGTCTTCCCACTTCCCATACGAAAGATGCAATAGGCTATCGCCATAGCCAATGTCTACCATTTCGCCATCTTCGGCGCTTATGCTCAGGTGAGCGGCACCAGGGATGGCAGTCAGGCCATGCTTCGTCGCATTGTATGACTTTGCCTCGTCCAGCCAGTCGGATGCGAAGGATCGCAAGAATCTTGCCAGATTCTCGCTGGCGTCGAGAGCATCCTCGGTCGCGGTAGCCAGGTTGCCTGAGCGACCTAGCAACACATCCAACACACCTGATTGAAGATCGTCTGGCTCAGCTTCGGCAATCGATTTACGTACCGCCTTCTTGAACTTTATGAAATCAGTGAAGGACGATATTTCGTACCATGGGCACGCCGGGAACCCTCTGTGCCCCAGGCACATTCTCAGAAGAGTCTCGATTGCCAAGTGCTTCAGATGATGGGTCTCGATTCTAAGGAAATGCTGCTGAAACTTCTCGTCGGATCGCTCTAGTAGCCCATCGGGATCGTCGTCCTCGGTCGTCCTCAGTTGCATTTGGCAGTTGGCGAAGTCGATTCCGTCAGCCAAGATGTCCTTGAACCTGTCGTAAGAGCCTCCTATGACGCATAGGGCGTATAGGCGCATGAGGATGAAGTCGCCGGGGCCGTCCTCCTGGTAGAACGCTCGATTCAGCGATGCGAAGTGCGCTGGAATGCGATCAAGGGGTGTAGTCATGGCCTAGTCTCCCTACCTGCGGCTTCACCACGGCTGCCTGCTCGTGTCGCTGCTCACAGCGGGCGAGCCTACCGACGGGTACCGGCATCCTGGGCTGCCCCTGCGGGAGGCTGCCATAAGGCTGCGGCAGGGCTGCTGGTTTGCCCTGAGCCGCGGAAGGCTTGCAGGCGGGAGCAGGTCTGCGGCTGGCTAACTCGGCAGCGAAGCGAGCTGGTCGTCGGTTAGGGACAAGAAGCGGCGCAGAGACCCCTTCAGTTTCTTGCCTTCGCCTTGGGCAGGCCCCAGCGTCCACAGCCTGACAAGGAATCGCGCTGCTCGTTGCAGCGTTTCGACCTGTCGGGCGGCGAGATGCGGATACCAGCGTTCGCTCCACAGCGCCGGGTCGGACTCCATCAGTCGAAGCCACTCCGGGTCTTCGCTGTGGAGTGCCATCTCCAGCGCGTCCCATCTACGAATCGGGTCATCTGCCTGGGAACTACTGTCCAACACGACATCGAGGTTGTGGTAGCGCCCTCCCTCACCGAACTCCCCGAAGATGTCGAACATCTCCCTCAGGTGCCGATCTGAGGCACAGAAGTCGATATCGTCTCGGAGGGCCTGCCGCTCCATCAGTTCGGCGTCTGCTCTCGCTTTGGCGAGGATGTCATCAAGCAGCGGCAGGAGACGGTGGCCGTACTGCTTCTTGAAGTCCTTGGAGGAGGGGTGGGCACCCTCTGCGCTCAGGATCAGCGTCATCGTCAGCTTCAGCAGCCGTTCGAAGCCCTGCGACATCGAAAACAGGCCACGAATCCGACGGTCTTTACCCCCGTCCCATTCCGTGATGGCCCGAATGCCCTCATCCAAGAGCGTGATGGCCGTCTCCGTCTCCTCGATCAGGGAGAAGCGCTGCTCGGTGGTCAAGCCGCTCTGCACCTCCGGGATCGTAACGGTCGGTGGCCTCCGTCCTGTCTGGATAGGATTGCATCCATACGACTTGTAGACCTCAACTTGCCCAGCGCTCTAGCAGTCCAGATCGACCGAGCCGCCGCGGACGCGCCAGTAGAAGCTGAGCAGGTCGCCGTCGATTTGGCTACCAGCCGACGGCGGGCAGACTCCATCCCAAGCGAATCAAGGCGCTGATTGGATGTCAACGTCTGCCACGGCTGTTCGCGACTTGGTTGCACTCTCAATTGGTGTTGCTGAGAGCGCAGCAACAGGACAGATACTTCTGTGTCCGTTCGAGAGGTTCTCCATCGCCAAGACGGAGAAAGATGACATAGCTGCCGCAGGCATCACAGACGAAGATGTGACCTCTATGTTCACGGTGCAGACGATGCTGGATTCCTACATCCGTGCAGCCACAGAACACATACGAGCTGCTGCTGTCTTGATGGGATCAAATGAGAGCACAATGCCCTTGCTTTCCATTGCTGCTCTCGGCAGAATTTCATGCGAAGCCTCGGGCGTTGCCTTCTGGCTGTGCAACCCTGATCTATGTTGGGAAGATCGTCTAAGACGATGCAACCAACTCCAGTTCAAAATGATCAAGGACGCCTTGCGGGGATCGAAGGATTTTCGCGATCTATTTCAGACGTCTTGGATTGATAGAAGCATCGACGGCTACAAGAATCAAGAGGACACGGTGCTCGACTGGGCAAGGCAAAGAAGCTGGGACTATCAGGGCAGCCCTCCATCCCGTTCGAACTGGTCGAAGGAAGTTCCGACGTTCACTCAACTAGTTCGTGAGTTGGTTGAATCCAGCGGCGAACCTGCCGTGTTGGGTCAGATGTTGTATTCGGTGGGCAGCGGAGCGGTGCATTCCAACCCGATCCTGGTAGACCGCTCGTTGTATGAACTCACACCAGCCTCTAGACAGTATTCGGCAGCGCTCAAACTCAAGACAGCCTTGCGGTGCTACTGCCTGTTGAGAGATCGCATCGCAGAATGGACGGGCTGGGAACCTGAAACGGACTGGTTCGGTGCAGTAGAGCACAGAGTTCAGAGGCTATTCATAGCTCACCTGAGCGAGTTGCCGTACTTGCCTGTCACCGCAGAGGAAATCCAAGAATACCGCCAGCACTTGTCTGAAGTGTTTGAGTTGGCGTGGGATCAACACGGCGAACCGTTTCTCTGACGAGGCATCAGCACGCCCCCATCTGGAACAGACCGCAGAACGAAGCCCTGTCCGTAGGATGCTAGACATGGGCGGAGATCGGTTCCGAGAGCAGCGAGAACTCATCGAGGATGCCATCGAATCGGCTGATGAGTCCACGCTTAGCTCTGCACTCGAAGGCACCATCGGTGACGCCCAGTCGTTCTGTTGGGCGACCATGCGCCAGTTTGAGCGTTCCACGGTGTTCCCGGAGCGCTCGACGCCACGAGACTACGGGCTTCTACATGCTGAGAAGCACATGCTCTTGGGGGTAGCCCAGGATGCCGTCTCGCACGTAGGGGCCGTTGAGCGACTGTTGGCGAAGATGGAAGACCCTCGGGAGTTGCCACCCAGCAAACGAATCCGTGACCAGCTCCGCGAGGCACGCAACCTGCTAGCAGTCCATCGTGATGAACGCGTGCTCTACTGGCGTCTGACCGGCGACCACACACCTCAAGTCGTCAAGACCTACGAGCGCCTCGGGTTGGAGCTACCAGAGGGAACCATCGACAAGGAGATCGTCGCGTGCGCCCCACCCCCAGAAGCAACAGAAGACGAGATCAAAGCAGGCTACGCAAGGGTCAGGACTGTTGGTGACCTGCTATCGCTCAGGGAACTCCACTCCGCCTTCACAGAACTCGAAGATGACCTCGATGCGCTTGCTGAGAGGTACCGCACATAGCAAGAAGTGTGCGAGATAGTTCAGTCCGATGAGGGTATGATCTGACTGGGAACACTCTCCCCAGCAACATGGTGCCAGTCGGTTCAGCTGTGGGGTATCAGTCGAGCCGCCTGGCACTTAGCTGAAGAATTTCGCAGTAAGCGCCGCGTCGAGTTTCCCGGTTGGTGCTGTCATAGCAGAGTATGCTTCGTGTCATGGCTAAGTTGGTTGTGTGCGGTGATTGTGGCAGAACGATGTCGCTCTGTGCGCGTGGATTGTGCAGCCGATGTTACCTCGGCAGACTGATCAAATGTGGCGACTGCGGTGAGGTGAAACCTCACGCCGCTCACGGGCTGTGCAACGCCTGTAACAAGCGTGCGTATAGAACCCGTGATGTCGTGTGCACCGAATGCGGGCGCACGATGCCCAAGGCCACGAACGAGTTGTGCGCTCGTTGCTATTACCGCAAACGAGGCCGCTATGTGAAGCTAGTCAAGTGCGGCAACTGCGGGGAGACGAAACAGCACGCAGCGCACGGTCTGTGCTACAAGTGCTACGGCAAGCTGCATCGCCCGAAGATCAGCGCCGAATCTCGAACGGCGCGCGTTGAACGCCTGCGGCAACAGCACGAGAATCGTGCCCAACACGAGCGGGAGCTACACAACCGGCGCTGTGGGACTTGTAGCCGTCTGCTTCGTGTCGTTCGAGGCCGGTTGGAACCGAGAGCGAGCTTCTGTGATGGGTTTTGCAGAGACCACAACCCGGAGAGGAATTCGAAACGCAACGCCAAGCGAATGCACGAGGCGACAGAGGCCGAGTTGCAACGCCGGGAGATCGAAGCGTCATTTCACACTGAAAGGGCAGTCGCCTAACTTCCAGGCCCTTCGCGTATTCGTGGGATTGAGGGTTGCTGGCACCGGTTGGGTCATTATGTCACGAGGATGCCGCGGGCTTCGAAGTTGCGTGGGTTGGTGAAGCCGTGGGCGGTGCGTCGCACCTGGGTGAGAGCGGCCGCGAACCATCTGATGACGTGGAACCGGTCCAGCACATGGCGAGCGTGGCCCAAGTGGGCGTCGATGGCCGCCTTGTAGGCGCGCGATCCGTCGCTGAGCACCACCTTGACGCCCTTGCACCATCTGTGGCCCTGCTGCATCAAGAACGCTGACAGCGCAGCCGAACTGCCATAACATCGCAAGCCATCGGGGCCCTCCTGGATCGTTGATCTCGCAATCACCGATTCCAGCAGGGCCCCGACCCCTGCTCACCGACACTCAACCACCCCGCTCCCCACGTTTCCGCAATGCGTCTAATGTTTTCTGGGCATTTGTCGCATACTCATGGTACTATGTATCCCCCTGAGGAAGCTCCCATGAGTTTGCTCATGCCCGGCCTCGTTCACTAGACGAGGGACACACCAACCCACCTTCAGGTAACGCCATGACTCTTCGAATAGCTCACAACTTTAGACATACCAATTTCGTCGCTGCGATAGTAGTCGCAGCGTTGATAGCAGCCGCGTGCGGCGGAGACGACGCCCCTGCTGTCGTTGATGCGCCATCAGACCTAACGGCGACTACGACGGTCGGTGAATCCTCCACCCCTGTTCAAGAGGATCATCCCTGCGAAGCTGGTGAGGGGCAGATAGAAGGCCGCTACTGCCTTGTTGACGGGCAATGGTATGCCAACGCCGGAGCAGGGCACTGGGTCGAATCGGACGGGCCACCTGCCACTACAACCACTGTTGTTCCAGATGAAACCGTCGGCAGCGGCGTCGAAGAGATCGAGCCGGAGCTGACACCCGAACCGGAGCTGACACCCGAACCGGAACCTGTCCCCCTCGCAGAATGCTCAGAAAGCGAGCATCGCCACACTCCCGAAGGTGCCTGCCACTACGATGCCGACATTTTGACGAATCCGCCGTCTGCGTGCAACGACGACCCCAGCGACGGCGTGTGCTTCGTAGATGACGCAGAGTACCGTCTTACGGAGCAGAACGTCTGGTTGCACGAGCATCTGCCTGAGCCAATTGTGATGGTGACCCCCGAGATCGTGGATGAACCAGTCGTCACTGTGCCAGTGGTGGATGAACCAGTCGTCACTGTGCCGGTAGTGGAGGATGCGACATGCTCCGACGTGGCTAGCCGCGACGGTGCCGTGAGCGGCGCATCATCCACAGAGTTTCGGTTCGAGTTGACCGAAGGTGTGTGGCGTTACGAGCTGTGTGTGGTCGGTGATCCGTACGATTCCACCGCCGGGGTTCAAGTGTACATGAACTTCAATGACCATGATGAGCCTCTCCCTGCGATTGAGCACTTTGAGGGAAGCCAGCGTTACCCTGGGTACGTCTATGCGGATCGTAGCGGTGACCAAGACGGACTGCGATGGGTCGCAGAGGTCACGGTGGTCGCAGCAGAGGACTACGACCAGGACTCCCGCTCAGAGTACGACGTTCCACGCAACGCAGACGGGACTCTGGGCGCCTACCCGGCTGGTTTCTATTATGTGAACCTCGGTCTCTGGGGTCACGAGGGGTATGTCTTCCATCTCAGCAGGATCGGAGATGGTGAAGCCGCCTCCTAGAGCACGGCTACGCCCTCGGAGGCGGCTGCTGTGGTGGGCGCTCTGTCTGTGCGTAGCCGCGTCCGGGCTGGGCGTCAACATCGACCTCTCACCGCCAGCAATCAACCTTTCGCCTACGGACGCAGCAGCCGATGGTTACGGCCACGGTGACCCCGTGATACGGGGGTCTGCTCAGGGCAGACTCCTTAGAGCCAACCAGTATCGCGGCCTTAAAGATTGTGATACTGAGCTGTAGCTCCCGGCTCTCTCTGTTACACGGAACATGAGCATGTCACTTATATCTATCGCATGTCCTTCTGGCTCAACAGTACGGGCGCGACGCCAGCGCAACCAGCGTATGACGGTCAGTGCAGCGACACGATTCCCTGGAGGAACTGCTTCGAGAGACTCACCGCGTTGACGGGGGATGGGACAATAGTCCGACGAGAGTGCTTGTATGTGGCGGGCACTAGCACCAGCCCCCGTTGTGCCCAGCCGACTGGCACGCGTCATGTGATCTCTGTGTGGGCCAATGTGAACCTTGCCGGGGTGGTTCTGACAGTGGGCACGAAACCGACCCCGCCAGTTACACCAATCGTGTCGATCAGCGGTGTGACGGTCACCGAAGGCGGACGGGCTGTGCTGTCTATCACATCTTCTGGTGGCCGCGCTGGGTCGGTGGAGTATCGGACAGTGAACGGAACCGCTCAGGCTGGCAGCGATTTCATTGATCCTGGGGCTGCCTCCGTCCCTATCCCAGCGTCGGGCACAGCTTCGGTGTCTGTGGACACGACAGACGACACCGAGGTGGAGGGCACAGAAACGTTCACGGTGGTGCTGTCGAACCCGTCTGGTGTGGACATCGGCACAGCGACGGTGACGATCAACGACAACGACAACCTCGGGACGGTCAACATCACCGGGGCGACCGTCACCGAGGGCGTTGACGCTGTGGTGGACATCACACTCTCAGGCGGCAATGTCACCGGCACAGTCAACTATGAGACGGTAAACGGCAGCGGCAGCGCCCCCAGCGACTACACAACGACGACGGGCGCTCTCACGTTCACCCCGACAACGCCGAAACATCAAGTGAGAGTGCCGACGAACGATGATAATGATGATGAGGGCACAGAGACCTTCACGGTGCGGTTGTTCAACGCCTCCAATGTGAGCATCGGCACCGCTGAGGCGACGGTGCACATCCTCGACGACGACGACCCAGACCCGCCGCAGCGGTGCCAGGCTGGTCAGCACGCCCATAATCCTGTGTTCGGCAGCGGCTCCCACCCGCCGGGTCTTTCGGGCACCGACGCGCACCGCATCGCGCACGGTGGCGGCAATCCGGCCACGGGCTGCTTCGGCGATCATACCGCCACCGCGATTCAGCCGGTTCTGAGCGTAAGCCGTCCCGCTGGACCTGTGACCGAGTGTCCTTCGATGTCGGGGCAGGAGTTGGTGAACGGCGTGTGCGTGCCAGCCTGTAGCGCAGATTTAATCCCGCAGTTTGACAACGACGGGCAGGTGACAGGGTGTATTGCTCTAGGCGACTGCCCCTTCGAGATGTATGGAACCACCGCAGCCGATGTCGCTAGAAGAGGTCGGTTCTGGTTCTGGCCTCGGTGGTTGGACGGGCCGCAGGATTTCTCACCAGTGGCTGCTGGGGAGTCGGGAACGCTGACCCGCCGAGTGGTCAAGTGCGAGAACATATGGGGCTTCGACCCCTTCGGGGTGTCACAAGGAGGAGTTCCAGATTCCTGCATCTGGCGGGAAACGAATATCGGGCTGTCCGACGGCGACTGTTTGAGGTTCTCTCTCAGCGTCGAGGCTGTGGTTCCCGAGGTCGAAGACACCAACAATCAGTGGTCATACACGGTAAGAGGCTGTGGACACAACAAGTCGGCCGACAGGCAGGCGAGCACATCCAACCCGTGGGAGGAAGACGACCGCAACTGCAACTCTGCCGACGGGCAGTGGGCCAGAGGCTACTGCACGAGCTTCTGCGGGAGCACGCCCACAGGCATCGACGCGGGCGACTGGACGGTCACCCTCGGCGGCCTGACTAAGCCACGCGGTTCATTCGACGGCAGCCCCTATGTGGACGTGCCCCTAGAGGTAGACGTAACAGACTGGGGAGACGTATCGCATCTTCGCATCACCGTCGAAGTGGTCGCCCACCGGTTAGCGTTCTCGTACGACGACACGCTGGTCGCGAACTTTGCCCGTGATCGGAATTGTGGTCGGCTCTGCAACTACACATCAAGGACGGTGACCGTGCCGCGCAGGTCGGGGCCGATCCCGTCTGACGATGTGATCGAGGTCAATATCAGCGAGCTGGACGACATGCCCGTCAACGTCCACTACTGGCACCGCAGGAATAGGAGGTATAGGGTTAACAATTCGCAGAGCGTGCAAATCCTCCGCTCACAACTTCTCGCCAACGACGCCTGCTCGGTGGGCACGGACTGCACAGACCCGTATCAGTGGCCCATACAGATAGTGGACGACGACGCACGCCGCTGCTCGCTCGCTGGCCCCGGTTCCTCATGGATGCCCGAAACAGAGCAGGGGGTAGTGGGCTGCGACGAACTCAACAAGGTGCTCGACCCGCCCGACGCCGACGACCCGCCCGCGGCGCTTTACTGGCCACAACTGTGGGCGGTCGGCGAGGACAGGTTCTCCTACCGCACATACGCCGGAGACGCTACAGTCACGGTCCGGTTCACAGACACCGTGCCAGTCGTCCCAGCCGAGGTGGCGGCATTAGACACGGGAGAGCGTCTTCAGGAGGCTATCTTTCGTAGGACGGCCAGCAACTATGAATGCATCAGGTACCACTCTGGATGGTGCGTTAAATATGCTTGGCGCTTCACCTTCGTTCGTGACGATTCCACCATAACGGATCAGCACTACCACTCGGGTGTCGTCGCTCCACCTACGCCAGAGGACGCCGATGGCGACTACGCCGGACGACTGTTCCTAGATGGCGGCATTACCAGCAACGATGTAGACGGGCGGGCAGCTATGAGCGCTGAATGGCTCCCCGGAGGAGTCAAGGGCTATGTGGTCAAGCTGTTGAGGATCGACATAGCTCCTGGCTCTGATAGCAGTATGCACAGCAGAGCACGGGCTTGCATCTCATACGGGGAGGTGTACGTGTACGGCTCCTACCGCACGGGATGCACGGGACGTGAAGCCACAGACGGCGTTGTGCAGGCTGCATGGAGATCATCTGCTGGAGGACATAGCGGGTTCCGTACCGGTTGCATATCAAGCACTTCGATGGTTAGCGCGGCCTACAAGAGTCCCATCACACACTACATCCCTGTGGAAGGACAGTCGGAGTGCACCAGCCCAAGAGACACGTTCGCTTGCGCATCCACCCTCATGGATGGAGAAATATGTTACTCAGCGATGCGTCGTATAGCCGAGCCTGTTGAAGCTAGGTTGCCGTATCTTGACTGCGACTCACGATACTTGCATTACCTGGACGACACGAGACAAGCCGAAGCCGCCGGGCGCTCTGTAGATGACTATTGCACGACCGGTACCGTCATCTTGTATCTTGGTGGTGCCCCTTCCGAGGTCAACCTCACATCCTCCCATTACAGCACAAATGAGGGCACACCGCTACGGTTCGACATCCAACTCTCCGAAGCAGCGCTCACGGATACTGTTGTGGACTACACGGTCACAGATATTACGGCCGTAGCTGGGCAGGACTACAGCACACCCTCGGGGCGAGTCGCTGTCCACGCGGGAGATACAACAGCCTCCATCTACGTAGTCACCACACAAGACAGCGTTTACGAAGCTGATGAAACTCTCCAGGTTGTTCTCACGGCAGCAACCGGTGCACAGTTAGGCCCCGTGGCCATAGCCGTTGGCACCATCATCAACGACGACAGCCCGCCAGGGGCGGTCTTGAACCTCTCTGTGAACTGCTCGACAGTAGAAGACGACGGAGAGATCACAGTCACATGGCAGCAGGGTGCAGGCACCCCGCCCACCGGGTTCCAAGTCGAAGCCGAATACCCCAGCTACCACCGGTCAATCAATCCGAGCGCCTTTGCTAAAACGACTGTTGGAGCGACAGCCCAGGCACACACATTCACAGGAATAATAGAGGGTTGGGGCACCTACCGAATTCTGGTTACAGCCTACGTTGCTGACCTAGGCGGAGATCCCGCTGTCGCAGTTGTGGATTGTCAACCTCCGCTTCCTGTGGTGTCGATGTCTGACGAGAAGTTAACTGTGGGTGAAGGCAACTCCGTTCAGGTCACAGCAATCCTCGATTCGGCGACTACATAGATGGCTAGCCGCCGAGCGGCGGGTTGGGGGAGGGAACGCCTCCCCCAACCCCACTTCCCTCAGTTGAGGACTTGGGAGCGGCCGCGAGCAGAGCGTCGGTAGCACGTTCCAACTGTTCGACCGTGACGAGCGGCTGTTCAGCCGTCGGTTCGGGGTCGGTCATGTCGCCCACACTACGCGTCAGCCGCGGGAGCCTGTCAACTCCCGGTAGGTCAGCGACCGACCCTCCATCGCCGCGGCGGCTTCGCTCATCTTGTCGATGACGTGCCGGTTGCGGCGGTTGTAGCGGAACGAGTGTTCCTCGATGTAGCGGTGCAGATGGTCGTCTGACATGTAGTGGTAGGTGCCGATGTAGGTGCGCTTCAACAGGCTCCAGTAGTTCTCGACGCCGTTGGTGGACACCGAACCGCGGACGTACTCGCCGAGGCCGTGGATGACCCGAGCATGGTTGAAGCCCATCGCCGCGAGTGGGTCGTAGATGCGGCTGCCGTCGGTGTAGACCTCCGCACCCTGGCGGGTGGTGGCGGCAACCATCGCGGTCGCTGTGGCGGTGGTGACCTCGTGCACCGGTGTGGCGGCGACAGTGCCGGTGCGGCGGTCTTTGACACCGATCACGGCGGTCTTGCCCGGATCGGCCTTGTGGGCGTGGCGGTTGCGGGCCTTGCCGCCGATGTACGTCTCGTCGGCCTCTACCGGGCCGTCAAAGCCGGGGAGTCCGCCTTCTGCGAGTGCTTGGCGGGTGCGGTGCGCCAAGTGCCACGCCGTCTTCTGGGTGACGCCCAGGTCGGCGGCGATCTGCACCGACGACCGGCCCTTCGGGTTCGCCACAATCAAGAAGATCGCCAGCAGCCACGTTTGAGCGCCCAACTTCGAGGCGTGCATGAGGGTGTGGCTCATCACCGAGAAATGCTTGCGACACTCGCGGCACCGGTACGGCATCGGACGCCGCGACGCCACCTCCGACACCCGGCCACCCCCACAGTGCGGACAGACCGGACCGCTCGGCCAGCGGCGAGACACGAACCACACCTCAGCCGCCCGGTCATCGGGGAACCGGCGAAAGAACTCCGCGAGCCTCATCCCGGTGCGGACGATCTCATGGGCTTTACTCATGTCCCCATGATCCCACAGGGGTGTGACATCAAACCCCGCTCCGACCTCGGGTCTGGCTAGCCATCTATGTAGTCGCCCTCGATTCGATGCCTAACGGCACCGCTGCCGTGTGGTTCGCAGTCTCGGGCGGCAGTGGACACACAAGCTCGTGCTCCGGGGTGGACTTCATCGTAAATCAATCACGCTTCGTCTTCACCAACACCACCACAGCGTCCATCACTCTCACAGCCTGCGACGACACCGACCCTAACAACGAGAACGTCACGTTGAGCCTCACCACCTTCGGTATCACCGGGCTGCAACTTGGGTCGCCCATCAGAGTCGTGGTGAGAATCACAGACGACGACATCGTGGACGGATACGGGTTGTAATGATGAAGCTGGAGGCGGGTGGTGGGTTGCCGTGGCGACCGGTGCCGCGGAGGGACGGCATCTGATGCAGATTCGGCGTCTTGGAGGTTTGCCCTGGAGGTTTGCCCTGGTGGGGTGCTGTGGCTGTGTTCGCCACCGGATCGGCGTGGGGTGTGGGCGTGTTCGCTGCGACGTGGGCTGTATCTGAGAGCCTGCTCGTGTCGATGACGGTAGCTGTGTGCGGCTATGTGTCAGCGCCGCTGATCGCAGTGGCGATTGTGCGTCCATGGCAGCGGCGTAGCGAATCAGCCTCGGCGTGACACCAGTAGAGTTCTCATCTGGCAGAGGCCCTCGGTCGTGCTATCCGACGTTGAACCGCATCCTGTCTATGGTGCAGCGACGGCTGGCTGAGCAACCAGGGACTCCCTGCGCTTAACCCGCTCATCCCCTTAGGCCGAGACGACCCGAACTTCCTGCCAAGCCCCGCAGACCAACAAGCCCTCAAAGACGCCATCGACGTGCTCGCCATAGCTGCTGGCCTGACGCAGGATCAGATCGACACCGCAGAAAGCTAGAAGCCCAGTTCGATCCGACGTTCGTCAGTTCTTGTCGTCGCCGTCAGCCCAGTACGGCGGCGGTGCATCATCCTCTGTGACCACCCTGACCCGCTCGGCCTGCGCGGAGGTGAGCGACACCATGCGAACCTCGCTGGAAGCGGCGTCCTTCGCGACGAAGATGTCCAAGCCATCAGATCGCGGCTCTATCCCACGAACCACGACTATCCCGGCCTCACCCGGCAACTGAAGCCGCTGCCCACTCACGAGCTGATCAGGGCCAGACCCTTGCATTCGTTCCTCGGCCACTACCAAGCCTTCGTGTCATGAAGACGGGATGAGGCAGCGCGCGACACCGAGATAGCTGAGATAGTCATGTCGCTCCTGAGCGGCACCGGGGGGCGTACTCGAACGCTCACAGTCTCCCACACGGGTACGACCGGGGCACCGCTTGTAGGGAGTGTTCTATCGCTCGTCCTCGTGGGCCTTCCCGCACCACAGGCTCGTGTTTAGGGCTGCTTCTAGGCGGGCGATGGTGGGGACTGAACCCCACGTTTCGCCTTTGACCAGCCTTGTGAGCACGTCATGGGAGATGCTAGCTAGCTCCGCCACTTCGCCCTTCTTGCGCCCAGCGAGAGCCTTGTGCAGCCGCATCCCCATCTCCTGAGCATGGACAGCCTCCGTCCGGTTGCTTTTTAGACGCCCGTAAGGCCAGCGTTGCCCGTGAGCGAGATAGTTGATGGGCCTGGATTTTGCGTGCTTGTAAATGGGCATCGGCGGCAACCATAGCGACCACGCGAGACGCCAATAGCGCCACCCAACAGGTAGGGGCTATGTCACACCCCCTACCTAAGGTATTTATAGCGGATAAATCCGCTATAAATCTCCAACTGCCCTCTGAGGCGGCCATTCGGGAGGTGCGGTGCCCACACGTCTCCAACAATATTTCTCGGTCAAAATCACCGGTGACATATATCTGACTGCTCTGGCTAGCAATGAAATCCTAGCATCTGGGGCGCTCACAGCGCAGTCATGACCGCCAAGCCCGCTCCGATGGCATTCAAGCCACCCTCCTCACCTTGGCACTTCTTACTCCGTCCCGAAATCCCCCGCCGTGGCTGGCTCTCCCAAGGGTCGGAGACGGCGGGCCACCCCGAATGGCGGCAATGGCCCAAAGCAACCAACACCGACCAGACGCCGAGCAATTGCGGCTTCTTCCCGAGACCTTCCCGTCTCGGGGGTCGATGGTGCTCGCCGCGGGGAGGCTGCTGGTGAGCAACGACCGGTCGTTGGCGGCTTGGCAGCCGTTGGGCGTGGAGGCCGTCAGGCAGCGCTACAGCAATGAGGACACGGCTGCGCTAGTAGTCGGCAACGTCGTCCGTCTGTTCCGCTACCTCGGCGCACATGGTGTGCACACCTACGACGAGGTGACGCAGGAGCTTGTCACCAGATGGAGTTGGGCTGGTCGTCCAGACCGCTACGGGCTGATCCATGAGGTGTGCCAGACCACGGCGAGGAACCGGCAGTGGGCTGCCTTCGTCTGTTTCTGTGAGCTGGCGCTGCTGGGATGCCCTATCGATCCGGTCGCGCTGATCGGACAACGCATTCCTCGCCCGCCTGCGTCGGTGTCTGCTCGACCTCTAGATGATGAGGAAGATCGGCTGGTTTGTAGGAACGCCGATACAGGGCTGATCGGGTCACAGAGGTCACTGGTAGTTGCGGGGTCACGTACCGGGGGATCGCTGCCAGAGGTCGCTTCGATACGGGCCAGCGACGTTGATCTGTCCGCAGCGACGATCACCTTCCGCGGTGAGGCAGCACGAACAAACTCCATGGACGAATGGTCTGCCCAAACCGTCCTGCGCTGGTGGAATGGTCTGCCTGAACAGCCGCAGGCCGACGATCTGGTTTGCGTCACCAAGAAAACGACCACGGTGAAGGATGCGGCAAAGTCGGTAGGAGTCCGGCTTGGCAGTGTCCTACACGAAGCCGGGATCAAGCATCGGCCCGGTGTGTCCGCAGGCTCAATCCGGCTCACTGGGGCACGTCGCGTGTTTGAATCGTCTGGCATCGAGGCTGCCGCACGGTTCCTCGGGAACGTGTCCTTGGATCGCACCGCTGAGGCGCTGCGGCACAACTGGCGAGGACACGGCAATGCCTAAGGCACGCCCCCTTGCGCTCGACGCTGACCTCACGCCGAAACGCGCCAAAGACATGCGGAAGAGGTCAAGGAGGAAGACGGCTCCGGCTGACACCGACAACCGTCAACGCAACCTGACTGGTGAGCCGTTACCCCTTGAATTCGAAGACTGGCTAGTAATGTCCGCAGTCGATGCCACGCAGTGGGAGCGAGCCGAAGCCTATGAGCGCCGCGAGAGTCGTCGTAATTTGAAAGCAGGACGCCCGCGAGAACACATCGTGTTTGAGGTGCTGCTCGTGCAACAGGCCCATGATCTGCTCGGCGTCTCTGAGCGTCAGTTGATCATCAAACTGAACGGCCCTTCGCGTATTCGTGGGATTGAGGGTTGCCGGCACCGGTTGGGTCATTATGTCACGAGGATGCCGCGGGCTTCGAAGTTGCGTGGGTTGGTGAATCCGTGGGCGGTGCGGCGCAGCACTTGTAGGAGGTTGTTGGTGCCCTCGATTCTTCCGTTGGAGGGGCGGCCGGTGTGGTGCCAGTTGAGGATCTCGTCTGACCATGCGATGAACGTGTCGACGGTGTCGTGGTACTCGGGCAGCTCGCCGGTCTCGTAGAGGTCTGTAGAACCGTCCGAGGGCTTCCAGGGCGCCGTCATAGTCGTCGGCGGTGTAGAGGCCGTGGAGCTCCTGCAGTGCCTGGCGGCCGGCTTTGAGGCGGGGGTGGGCGTCGAACAGCTCATCGAGGCGGGCGCGGTCGGTGTCGGTGAGGGTGTCGCCTCTGCGCAGCAGCGCGAACCGGGCCCGGAACACCTCGGGGTCGAAGGCGGGCTTGACGCCGTGGGGCTCTCGGCGCTGCACGTCGCGGCGCACCTGGGTGAGAGCGGCCGCGAACCATCTGATGACATGGAACCGGTCCAGCACATGGCGGGCGTGGCCCAAGTGGGCGTCGATGGCCGCCTTGTAGGCGCGCGATCCGTCGCTGACCACCACCTTGACCTGCTTGCACCAGCGATGTCCCTGCTGCATCAAAAACGCTGACAGCGCAGCGGAGCTGCGGTGCTCGACCATCGCCAGGGTCCGGCCGGTGTCGCCGTTGACGATCACGGTCACATAGCGGTGCCGTTTGCGCATCGAGGTCTCATCGACCAACAGCACCGAGCAGCGGCGGCTGCGGCGCCGCTCAGCGACCAGAGCCGACCAGACGTCCACCAGGGCGCGCACCGCGTGCCAGTGCACACCGTGGCGGCGCGCCGCCGCGCTGAACGTCATCACCTTCGCGTCAGCGACCACCCGACGCGCCAGACGCCCCGTCAGCGCGCCCTCCAACGCGGGATGGTCCTCCAAGAAGCGGCTGTCGCAGTTGTCGCACACCATCCTGCGCCGCGACCACACCAACACGGTGCGCCGTCCCGACACCTCCAGGTCGCGGATCTTCTTGTCGCGGCGGTCATGCACCCTGTGGCAGCGGAACCCGCACTGCGGGCAGCGCAGCCTCCTGAACGTCGACTCGACGCTCACCCTGAGCGCGCCCGGGGTGTCCTCGACCACCTCCAACACACGGATCTGCGGCAAGTGCAGCCGAACTGCCATAACATCGCGAGCCATCGGGGCCCTCCTGGATCGTTGATCTCGTAATCACCGATTCCAGCAGGGCCCCGACCCCTACTCAGGGACCCTCAACCACCCCGCTCCCCACGTTTCCGCGAAGGCTCAACTGAACAAGCCGTGGCGTAGAGAACGCATCAATCAGGCTCTCGAAGAGGCATGGCCTGACCATCCGAATCGGCGGCTGCCTCCGCTGAAGCCGAAGAACAACAACGGCGAGAAAAAGAAGGATCAGAAGTACGCGATGTCGCGTAGCCAGTATCGCCATTTCACCAAGCATCACATTCTCGGTGACGACGAAGAGTACAACCGGTCGTGGTGTGACAGCATAGAACGAGCAGTTGAAATATCACTCCATATGGGCATGTTGAAACCGAGGAAGGGAGGACTCAACAATCCTGACCCTTCACGGTTCATTTTCGCGGATCAGACTTTCCTACGCGAACGCTATGACCACAGAAACGTCAAGGACAAGAACTCACCGCGTATTGATCGGGATGCGGTTCGCTACAACGGGAGAGACAATAGCTACGCCGGATCACGCGGTCACAATATCCAACTCCTAGGAGTTCGGAACAGGCACTATCGTGAGCGAGTCCCACTAATTGTCGGCGTCAAGCCCGCCCATATGACTGAGGGCGAATATTTCATTCATCTCCTTGCACATCTCATGACGCAATGCCCGGACGTGAAGAAGGGAGCGCTAGGAACGATTTATGATATGGCCATCAAGGGCGTCCACATCGATGAGATTTCCGGCGGTCTGGGCCTTGTTCACATTGGAAAGGTGTCAGACACGAACCAGGGTGAAATGGCGTCTCTCAACTGGCGAGACGAGGAGTTCTCTTGCGTGGACGGGAAGGCTCGAACACACGATGTGCTCCTAGAGGATGGCGCTCCCTACTTGCCGTTCATCGACGGAAACGGCGAAGTGCTCTATCAGCCGTTGCTCCAGACAGACCTATACAGAGGCTTCAACAAGGGCGACAAGAGGTACCGCTTGTACGGAAAATACGAAGTACCGGACAGGCCATGGATGGGCGAACTGGCGGGTGCTGTCATTACTTTCCGCTTGGACAGCACCCCTGAGGAACGCGACGGCAAAGCGAAACGGCGCACCAACTATCTCCGCGCCATCCCAGAAACAGACCCCCGGTTCAGGCGGCTATACGGCCCCAGAGAGACCGGCGAGTCCTTTTTCCGGTCACTCAAGGTGTTCATACAAGACCAGCGTGCGCTCAGCGTCACAGCACGCCGCGTCGAACTCAACAGCTTGGCGTTCCAGGCTCGGGAGAGCTTGAAGGCCCTTATCTCACACCACGAGCGCACCGGCGCTGACGTGTCCAGGTGGTTCGGCTCGTACTCGCCTCTCCCACGCGACGGGCCTCTCGAATAGGCAGCCTGACAGCTCAGCCTCGCCTCTGGCGACTCTCGCCCTGACCTAGCGCGTCCCGGTAGCCATCGACGCGGCGAATAAGCCCGCCCGAGCGTCCAAGTAGCCGCCGAACACGGCGGATCGGCCCCTCTGCTACCCTGCCCCACCCCTAGAATGAGCCTCGGCACCAATTTCGCGCCACATATTCATCCAGCCCGGGGCTGTAGCTCAGTTGGCTAGAGCACCTGCTTTGCAAGCAGGGGGTCGTCGGTTCGAGTCCGATCAGCTCCACCCTCCCCGAGCCCGCGGAGCCCGGGGCCGCCACGAACACGAAGGCGTGAATCGAGTGACTCGAATCGGTCTGGCACAGATACTCGGCCACCCGGGAGCGGTCGAGGCCAACAGGAAGGCCAGCGTCGATGCGGCCGCCTCGCTGTTCGAGCAGGGCGCCGACATCGTGGTGGTGCCCGAGATGGCGGTGCCGTGGTACAGCACCGACCGTGAGGCGCTCGAGCCGCGGGCCGAGGCGCTCGACGGCCCGACCGTCACCGACTGGCAGGCCGAGGCCGCCCGCCACGGCGGGCTGATCGTCGGCGGGCTGTGCGAGCGCTCGGGCGCCGACATCTACAACACTGCGGTGGCTGTCGGCCCCGGCGGCGTGATCGCCCACTACCGCAAGCTCCACCTCTTCGACGTCGAGAAGCACTGCTTCACTCCCGGCGACGTCAGCCTGACCGTGGCCGAGACGGCCTGGGGCGCCATCGGGCTGTGCATCTGCTACGACCTGCGCTTCGTCGAGGTCGTGCGGGTGCTGGCGCTGCGGGGCGCGGACCTGATCTGCGTGCCCACCGCCTGGATCCGCGGCTTCGACCGGCGCCAGTACGCCGAGGGCGAGCTGATCCCCCACGCCGAGGGCGCGCTGGTGCAGGCCAACCTCAGCCAGGTGTTCATCGCCTGCGCGTCGCAGGTCGGCGTCGGTGACGGTGCCGAGTTCCTGGGTTCCTCGGTGCTGGCCGATCCCTACGGACGTATCGCCGCCGGACCGCTGTCGACGGTGCGGGAGCAGCTCGAAGTCGTCGATGTCGACTTGGCGGAGGCCCGGCGGGCCCAGGCCCGCAGCGAGCTGATCCAGCCCCGCGCCGATCGCCGAACCGACGTCTACGGCATCCTGCACGAGGGCCAGTCGCTCTAAGAGTTCCCGCGTCCGGGCCTTCAGTCGACGCTCAAGCCCGACAGGACGCGGTTGAGTTCGGGCACCAGCACGCCCCGCAGGGAGTGCGACCCGATCACCGCGTAGAGGCAGAACGCCCGCGACCCCGCATGAAAGAACTGCTGCAGGCCGGCCTGGCCCGGCATGGACAGATTCAGCTGGTCGGGACCGAAGTCGTCGGCTGTGAGCCGGATCGGCGCGCCCTCAGCGGCAAACAGCTTCGAAGAGGCCGAGGCTGCGTCAAACTCGACCAGCGCGGCGAAGATCCCGTTGCGACCCATGATCTCGACCGCCCCTGATCCGTAGTCGCCCCGCTCCGCGGGCAGCGAGAAGTTGGCCGCGTGCAGCACCATCAGCGGCGCAGGCTGGGGGTCCGCCGCGGGATCCAGCGTCGACGGGTCCGGCTGGATGGACAGCTCCGCCTCCCAGCCCGCCGGTACATCGATGCTCACCCCGTGAGCGTCCAGCCTGCTCATGTCACATCACCGACATCGCCAAGAATGACGCCGGGCCTGGGCTGCACGACCGTCGGATCACAAGGCCGGCAGGCTCGCCGCCGCCGCGCAGCCCAGCGCGGCCGCCGCGGCCGCGCCGAGACGACGGGCCCGGTCGGCGTGGAAGTCGAGGCGGCGGTGCAGTCGCCGCAGGTCGTCGGGCGTGCGCACCCGGCTGCTCAGAGCCAGGCTCGCGCCCCGGGTCGCTCCGAACGCCGCGCCGATCACCAGGCCCGCGGTCATGTCCCCCGCCAGCAGCGCGGCCAGCATGAACAGTGGTACCAGCGCGGTGTTGACCGCGGTCGCAACCGCGGCTCCGAGCTGCAGGCCGAAGCCCGTCCCGTAGACCCACGCCCGGTACGCGACGAGCCAGTCCTCGTTGACCTGCCGGCGACCCGGCAGCCGTCGACCCGAAGCGTCCCAGGCCGCGGCCACAGCACCCGCCCCGGCCAGTAAGACGAGGCGGACGCTATCAGCGAGAGCGCCGGCCAGAGCTTGCCCCAGTGCCCCCAGCACGACACCGACGGCAGCGCCCCCCAGCACCGCACCGAGGGCCAGCCACCACACCGTCAGCCACCACCTGTTGCCGCGGGCCCGCTCGCCGAGCGGGCTGATGCTCGTGAGCATCGACATCCCTCAAGGCGACCAAGCCGACCGCGCCCCGGCGGCCGCCGCCGCCGCCACTCCGATGGACGCCACTACGGTCATTGATCGGCGCCGGCTTCCGCAGAGTCGCTGCGATGCTCGCCGTTGGGACTCGATCCCTCGGGGTGGAGGCTCGGATGGCCGGGGCCGATCCCCGCCGACAGCAGCGCGTCGTCGGCCCGGCGCGCCCGGTCTCGGCCCGACCGGTGCGCCGATCCCCGCCGCGGCGCTCCGGGGCGGTTGTCCAGTCCCGCGTCGCTCAGCGCCTGATCCAGCAGACCCCGCAACTGGTCCCACTCCAGCGCGCTGCCCGCACCCACGACCCGGCCGTCGGTGCCGTCTACGAGTGCGAAGTAGGGAGAGCCCGGAACGTCGTAGTCCTCCCAGGCCGCCGTGGACAGCACAGCCTTGACGCCGTGGGGAATCAGCCCGGCCAGGGCGGACTCCGAATCGTGGGCCGGATCCTGGCCCACGACCACCAAGCGAGTGTCTCCGCCGGGCAGCTCCAAGTTCGTTTCGGCGAACGCCTCCCAGAAGCGCTTGCAGGTGCGGCACCCAGAGGACAGGAATGCAAGCAGCGTGAAGTGCGAGACGCCGGTGACGGCGACCCTGGTCGAGCCTCCGGCCGGCACGGTGCCGACGATGTCGCGGGCCGTCCCCTGCTCGGGGTGAGCCGCGTCCTCGGACCGGTCAACCGCCGTGCCCACAGGCGCGCCGGCCGCGGTGTCGTCCAGGCTGATGCCGGCGCGGTCGAGAGCTCGCAGGATCTCAGCGTGGGTTCTGAGCAGCCCGAACACGAGCAGGGCCAGCACGCCCACCGCGACGGCCAGCAGCACGACCACGACCGTCATGCCATCACCTCCGAAGTTTCTGGCTCCGAAGTTTCTGGCTCCGAAGTTTCAGGCTCCGAAGTTTCAGGCTCCGAAGTATCTGGCTCCGAAGTTTCTGGCTCGGAAGTATCAGACTCCGAAGTATCAGACTCCGAAGTATCAGGCTCCCGCAGGTGGTAGCGGTGCAGCAGCACGGCAACGTCAGCGCGGCTGGCGGGCAGCCCAGCGCCGAAGGTCTCTAGGTCCGTCCACCAGACGATGTTCTTCTCGATCGCCCAGGCCAGCGCGTCCCGGAACCAGCCATCCTCGCCCACATCGGAGAACTCGATCCGCGCGTCTCCCTGCGGCTCCCCCGCCAAGCGGTGCAGGAACACGACCGATTGCGCCCGGTTCACGTTGCTGAACGGGTCGAACCGGCCAGGTCGACGGCCCGTGGTGATCCGATTCTCGGCCATCCACTCTACTGCTGGCGCATAGTGGGCAACAGGGTGCACGTCATTGAACCCGTTGCTGGGCTCGGCGTGCGGCCGGCCCTCGTAGCGCCACAAGAATGTGGCGAACTGGGCCCGCGTCACCAGTTCGTCGGGACCGAACAAGTCGTCGGTGAAGCCGGTGGTGATGCCTTCGCCGGCCATCCACTCCACGGCCTCGGCGTAGAAGGCCGGGGGAGGAATGTCGGTGAAGCCCTCGTGCAGGCAGGGACGGTCGTGGAAGCGGGTCCCCGGGCTGCTCAGCACCGGGGACGTCGCACACGCCGGATCCCACTTCCACGGGGGCACGCAGGTGACTATGCGGCACTTGAGCTGGCCCACACAGACGTCCTGGTTGCACTGCCCGTAGCGAAAGCGGATGCACTCCGACTTGCGGGTGTCGCAGCCGCCGTGGCACTGGCAGCGGGCCGGCGTGCATCCCCGGTCGCAGAAGCCGCTGGAGGAGCACCGGCAGCCCTCGTCGCAAGTGAAGTTGCAGTCGAGGTAGTAGCGCGGGCGCGGGCCGTTCAAGTCGCAGAATCCCGAGCCGTCCGCCTTCCACCAGCCCGCGACGATCGTTCCCGGCGGGCAGAGGTTCTCTCCGGTGATCTTGCAGCAGAACTCGCTCCAGTTGTCACAGCACAGGGCACCGGGATTGCACTGGTGCCCTTTGCACAGCACGATGGCGGCCTCCGCGGTGGTCGGGCGCATCGCGTAGGCGACCGGAGCGACAGCCATGGCGGTGGCGGCCATGGCCGACGAGCGCAGGAAGCCCCGGCGCCCGGCGCGGCGGTCCACCACGCGGGAGACCCGCTCGACCAGCTTGCGGCTCATCGGCGGCCGACCGCGTCCCGAGTCGCTGCTCGGCTGGTGGCCGGCGATGGCAGGGCCCGGAACAGGCCCGCGCCCCCGAGGCGGGAAGTCCGGGCGCCGAGCGCCTCGGGCAGGGCGGTGAAGGACACCAGGAGCAGCCCGGCCAGCAACGCGACGACCGCCGCGAGGGCGGCACCGGCGGCGGGCCTGTCACCCATCGCCTGCACAACCGCAGGGATCGGCGGCAAGGGCGCACCGGCCGCGGCGAACGACACCCCGGCCAGCACCAGGTTTCCGAGGACATGGATTCGCGACGGTGGGGCGTCGAGGCGGCCGAAGCACCCGCACGAGCCCGCCCCCGCGAGCAGCGCACGCAACACGACGGCCGCGAACACCGCATACAGCAGGCCCACCGCCCACGAGGCCGCTCCGCCCAGAAACAGGGCGGCTGCTCCGGTCGCAGCTTCCGACGCTCCGACGAGCCGCACGACAGGGGTGCGGGCCCGGAATCCGAGAAGGTCGGCCCAGCCTGGCGCCGGCCTCGACAGCTTGGTCGCTCCCGCCAGCACCAGCAGTACCGCCGCCGAGGCGTGGATTGCGGAGACCACTGACACGAACGGCGAGGCTACCGGCCCCGCCTTCGCTCCAACAAGAGGCGAGAGGGCCAGACGAGCGCTGGAGGATTGCTCGGAGACGCTCGCCGCGGAGCTCGGGTGCTGAGACCGACAGCTGTGGGTCGTGCCAGACGGGCTCTAGATGCCGGGGGTGCGGTAGCCGTCAGCGCGCCACAGGATCGGGAAGTGATTCTCGTCCATCTCGTCGTCGGTGAGCCTTGCGTAGCGGGAGTAGACCGGTCCGTTGCCCTCGCCGAATCCGGCCCGGTTGAAGCGGGCCTCGCTGCTGGCGCAGTGCAGCACCAAGGACCGGCGGTGCCGGCCCGAGCGGTTCGGGCCCGAGCCGTGCCACGCCCATCCGTGATGGAACGACCCGCCGCCGGCAGGCACCTCCATCGCCGCGATGTCGAGCTCGGCGCCCGCATCGGCCGCGGCCGCGGTGACGGTGGCCCGGTAGTCCTCGGGGGCGTGGAACTCGCCCATCCGATCCGCTCCAGCGGGCCAGCGATGCGACCCCCGGGCTATCTCCAGGGTGCCGCCACTGGCCGTGGTGTCGTCGAGCGCGATCCAGCACGAGAACATCTCGGTCGGCGTGTACCAGGCGAGGTAGGCGTTGTCGCGGTGGAAGCCGAGCGAGCGGGCTCCCGGAGGCTTCCACAGCACGTTGTCCTGGACGATGCGAGCGCCGGGCCAGCCCGCGAGCCGGGCCACAGCCGCACCGAGGCGGGCATCGAGCACCGCCGACGCGATCAGACGGTCGGCCTTCCAGCCGTTGCATATCTGGCGGGTGAGCGTCGGATCGCTGTCGCCCTCGCGCCAGTTGACCTCGTCGGGGGCGGTGCCGGTCTCGAAGTCGCCCCGGAACAGTCGCTCGAACCGCTCCCTCAGCGGATCGATCCGGCTGGTGCCGATCAGCGAGTCGACCGCGACGAAACCGTCGGCGTGAAACGACTCCAGATCACGGGCCGCCAGCATCACGCCACCCTAGGCCAGCGCCGCGAATGAGGGGGCGCCAGCTACTCGCTCCGGGCTGCGGTGGACAGTTCATCGAGCTCGTCAAGCAGCTCGCGCTCGCCGTCGGAGGCGAAGTCGCGCCGATCGGGCTGCTCCTCCGGGCCACCGTTGAACACCGAGTCGTAGGTGATCTCCCCCGCGCAGATGAGCCGAGCCGGATCGTAGGGGCGTCGTTGCGACAGCGCCTCGTCATCGAAGGTCTGGACTTGGCCTCGGCAGATCACGGTCTCGATGCGCTGCTTCTGCTGCAGCACCCTGATGTCGGTGAGCGGATCGCCGTCCACCACAATGATGTCGGCGCCCATCCCGGCCATGAGAGCGCCAACGGTGTCGGCGGCGCCCAGCACTACGGCGCAGTCATGGGTGGCCGCCCTGATGGCCTCCAGCGCGGTCATGCCTGCGTAGCGCATGAGCAGCTCGAGCTCCCGGGCGTGCCACTCTCCGTAGGGAGTGCACGAGAACCCGGTGTCGGTTCCCGCGATCAGGGTGACGCCCGCCTCGCGAGCCTTGTGGAGCGACTCGGCGGCAGCGTCCAGCAGCCGCAGGTAGGCACTGCGCTTGGGGGCCGGAACGCCGGCCACCTCACCGAACTCGCCCAGGTTGCCCAACAGCAGCAGAGCGGGGCACAGAGGGATCTTGGACTCGGCCAGCCGCTCGATGGTGTCGTCCCGCAGAGCGTTGCCGTGCATGATCCAGTCGAGCTCGCCGGCAACCGCCGCGTCCACGTTGTTGGAGCCGCGAGCATGCATCGTGATGCGCTTGTTGAGGCGATGGGCGGCATCGGCCATCGCCTTGATCTCGTCGCGCGAGAAGGCCTCGTAGTCGCCCAGGGGGCTGTCGCCGATCTTGATCAGGTCAACGCCGTTCTTGACCTGGCGACGCACCTCGGTGACCATCTCGTCCGCTGTGTTCACGACTTTGCCAATGCTGGAGTCGGGCACGCCCACCGACGACGGGTAGAAGTCGCTGATGCCGTTGCTGGTGGACAGGAACCGGCCCGCAGTGGTCATGCGCGGGCCCTGTACGAGGCCCTCGGCAATGCCCTCGCGGATGCCTACGCCGATGAAGTAGCTGCCACCGGGGTCGGATATCCCGGTGACGCCGGAGCGCAGCACCTTGGCCACGTTCCACGCTGACCTGAGGGTTCTCAGTTCGTGGCTGGTGTAGAGGTCCTGCTCCTCCTGGAACCGAGCCTCGCCGAAAGACGTATGGCAGTGAGCATCTATCAGTCCCGGCATGACGGTCTTGCCCGCGGCGTCGATTCGGGTGACGGAATCGCCCCTCGGGATCATTTCGTCGCCGATGCCGACGCCCACCGCGACGATCTCGTCGCCCTTCACCAGGATCGAGCAGTTGTCGACGGGTTGTGCTCCTGTACCGTCGATCACCGACCCTCTGCTGATGAGGATCCAAGACGCCACAACTGCCTCCTGGCGTTCGCCGGACTCCATTGAGCATAACTGCGCAGTCGTCGGGGTCTCGCGTCAAATGTCTGACTAATGTTCGAGGGCCGCAGCACGATCACGAAAGGAGCGGCAGTGGCGTTCGAGGGCGACACCGAGGGCGACACCAAGATCGGCCTGTTCATCACCAACCAGCATCCCGTGGGCGCGGACCTGGTAAGGGGATGGACGACCAACTCCGCATGGTCAGAGCGGTGCGCGACCGCGGCTGGGACTCGGTCTGGGCTGGACAGCACTACCTGCCCGACGGAATGGCCATGCCGCAGTGCGTTCCGTTCGTGAGCCGCATCACCGCGGAGTGCGGACCGATGGAGGTCGGGATCGGGATACTGCTGCTCGCGCTGCACAATCCGCTGGACGTGGCCGAGACGTGGGCCTCCATCGACGTGCTGTGCGCAGGCCGGCTGACCTTCGGGGTGGGGCTCGGGTACCGCGAGGTGGAGTACCGCGGCTTCGGCCTCAACCCGAAGTCCAGGGTCAAGCGCTTCGAGGCCAACCTCGACCTCGTCAAGCGGCTGTGGACCGAAGACAACGTCGACTCGGACCTTGAATGGTGTCGCCTGGAGTCGGCCACGCTCAACATCAGGCCCGTCCAGAAGCCTCGGCCGCCGATCTGGATCGCGGCCAACGCCCACCCCGCGGTGGAGCGGGCCGCTCTCATGGGCGACGCCTGGCTGATCAACCCCCACGCCACCACCGAGACGATCGCCGAGCAGACAGCCCTGTTCCGGGCGACCCGGGAGAAGGCGGGTCTGCCCCCCGCCACGACCATGCCCGCGCTGCGCGAGATCTACTGCGCGCCCACCCGCGCCCTGGCGATGGAGCGGGCCGCGCCGTACCTGCTGGAGAAGTACCGGCACTACGCGGACTGGGGTCAGCACAAGGCCCTGCCCGGCGACGAGGACTTCCGCGCCGGATTCGATGAGCTGGCCGAGGGCCGCTTCATCGTCGGCACGCCCGACGACTGCCTCGAGAAGCTGCTCGGATGGCGCGACGAGCTCGGCGTCGACCATTTCATATTCCGCACCGACTGGGTCGGCATGCCTGCCGACACCGCCCTACAGTCCATCGACCTGCTCGACCGCGAGGTAGTTCCCGTGCTGCGAGCGACCTGAGTTCGAACACAGGCGCCCCAGTCGTCCAGTCATCCCAACGACCCCTCGAAGGAGAACATCCAACATGGTGGACAAGACCATCATCAACCCCGACATCGGCGCCGGCTGGAGCGCGCTCGAGACCTCCGAAGTGCAGGAACTCGTCCACTCCGCAGGCGTCGTGGTGGAGGCCGGCGACCTCACCTTCGTCTACCTGTCGGGCCGCACCGCCACCGACGGCGACAGCGACGTCGTCGTGGGCGTGGGCGACATCAAGGAGCAGACCCGCCAAGTCATACGCAACCTGCTGTCGGCCCTGGAGCCGTTGGGCGGCACCATCGACGACATCGTCCGGGTGCGGGTCTACATGACTCCTCCCTTCACGAAGGAGAAGTTCGGCGCTGTCCACGATGCCAGGGCGGAGTTCTTCAACAAGGACCACTACCCGGCCAGCACGCTGGTGATCGTCCACGGACTGGCTCGGCCCGACGCCATGATCGAGATCGACGCCGACGCCGTGATCTCGAAGAAGTAGCGCCACTCGTCCGCTTCGCCAGCGAGCACCCGCCAGCCGTGAGGATCGCCCTCAACGTCCTGCAGCAAGGCCCCGTGTCGGACGGGCCTGAATGGTGGAGCCTGGCCGACAACGCCGGTGTTGACGTGATCGGCCTGCCGGACTCGCCCGCGCTGGTCCGCGAGCTGTACGTGGTGGCCGCGCTCTGCGCCCAGCACACCTCAAGGTCGCGGATCATGACGTCGGTCACCAACCCGCTGTCGCGCGACCCCTCAGTGACCGCCGCCGCCCTGCTCTCGCTGGAGGAGATCGCACCCGGCCGGGTCGTCCTCGGGATCGGCACCGGCGACAGCGCCCTGTGGGGCGTGGGCCTGCGCCCGGCCACCGTGGCCCAGCTGCGGGACTACATCGTGGCCGTGAGGGCGCTGGTGCGCGGCGGGGAGGCCGACTACCAGGGCCGGAGGATCCGCATGCAGTGGTCCGAGTTGCCGGCCCCGGCGAAAATCCCGGTGATCGTTCCCGTCTCGGGCCCCAAGGTGCTGCGCATGGCCTGCGAGGTGTCCGACGGGATGCTGCTGTCAATGGGCTTCGGACCTCACAACGTGGACTACGTCGAAGGTCTCGTCAGCGAGGGATGCGAGGCTGCAGGACGCGACCGGTCGGAGCTCGAATTGTGGTGGAACTCCGAGATCGTCTTCGGCGACAGCGTCGAGGAGGCTCTCAGCCGGGGCATGGGGGTGGGCACCGAGTGGCTGACCATGGGGTCGCTCGAGGGCAAGCAGATCCCCGAGCATCTCAGGGAGGCCCTGGTGCAGTTCAACACCGACACCCACAGCCTGGGCTCGGAGTACCAGGACGAGAGCCGGGAGCGGGCCCTGATCGCCCGGGCCCAAGAGCTGGGACTGTACGACTGGCTGCTGGCCCGGGCGCCGGGACTGTGGGGCACGCCCGCCGACGTGGCCCGGCGCCTGCGGGAGTTGGAGTCGCAGGGAATGGACCGCTGGATGTTCTATGTGGGGCGCAGCGAGGCCGACCGCATGAACCAACTTCGGCTCATCTGCGAGGGCGTGATGCCCCGGCTGGACCTTGGCTGAGAGGCCGAGCGCACAGGTCGCAGTGCATGGACGAATTCAGCGGGGCGTGAGCGAGGCCGTGGCCCGAGCGGCCCGTGAGCGAAGCGAACAAGAGCGGGAAACGCAACCCTTCACCGCAAGGCGCTCTCCAGGGATCCGCGCATGCTCTGAGCCGATCCACACCAAGCCGCAGCCACGCCTGGGCCGATGCTTTGGCCCTCGCCCACAATCGTGGCGCGCACCCCGTCGCCCACCTCGCACTGGCGTGCGGTCCCGCCGATGCTCTGGCCCTGCCGGGCGTCTGGGCAAGACGGCGGGCGTCCTAGCCGTCTTCGAGGGTCAGCGGCTGGGCGGCCTCCGGGAATTGCCCCTGGTTGTGGGCCTGGCCGCGCCGGTACACCAGCACGTTGCGGCGGTAGCGCAGGCACTCGTCGCCGTTCTGGTTCAAACCCCGGGTCCGCACTGTCACGATGCCTGCGTAGGGGCGCGATGCCGAGGGACGCACGGCCAGCACGATGCTCTCGGCGTAGAGGGTGTCACCCACGAACACCGGATGGGTGAAGCGCACCTCGTCCATGCCCAGGTTGGCCACCGCCTGCTGGCTGACATCGGAGACGGACTGCCCCAGCACCAGCGCGAGCGTGAAACCCGAGTTGACCAGGGCCTTGCCGAAGGTCGACTGCTCGGCGTAGTGGTTGTTGAAGTGCATCATGTTGGTGTTGCACGTCAGCAGCGCGAACCAGACGTTGTCGGCCTCGGTGATGGTCCGGCCCAGCGGGTGCTGGTACACGTCGCCCACCTCGAAATCCTCGAAGTAGCGGCCCTCCCAGCCCGGCCTCACGGTCATCGCGCTGCCTCGGCAAGTTCGGCTGCGCCGCCGGGCGCTAGGACCGAGCCCACGATCGGCGGCAGCCGGCGCTGGAACACGGTCACCCCCAGCTCGGCGTCGTGGCGGGGCCCGGGCCGGTAGCGGGCCGACTGCACGCGGTGCACCTCGGGGTCCATCAGCCCGGTGGGGCCTAGCTCGAACACGCCAGCAGGGTAGGAACACACCCAGCGGCCGTCAAGCGCCGCCAATACGTCTGATGTATTGTCCGCGAGCCGAGGCTCTGTCCCTGCGAACGGAGGCAGCCATGACCGCACGCACCGCCCTGGAACTCGTCGCCGAGATCAACGAGATCGTCGAGTCCCGCCACATCAAGGAGCATCCGCTCGTCGACGAGATCCGCTCGGGGAAGGCCTCGCGAGCCGCCGTCGCGGGCTTCCTGAGGAACTTCTACCAGATCGGCCCCCGGCCCTCGCCCCAGGCCGACTGCGCCATCTTCGCCAAGTGCCCCGAGGACCCCGAGATCTTCCACCACCTCTTCGAGGATGTGATCCTGGAGGAGGGGGCGGGCACCGAGTCGGGCACCGAGCGCCACCTCAACGTGTTCCTGGAGCACGCCAAGGCCTTCGGGCTGACCCAGGACGACCTCGACAACAACCCGACCGTCCCCGAGTGCAAGGCCTTCGTGCACTGGCGCTACTACCTGGCCTACAAGGGAGACTGGCTGGGGGCCATCGCGGGCATCGCCTTCATCGAGGGCGCCTCGGCCCGGCGCAACGACATCATCATCGACGGGCTGGTGGAGCACTACGGCTTCGAGCGGGGCGCGCCCGACCTGCTGTTCTGGGAGCTGCACGCCTCGGAGATCGAGGAGGGCCACGGCGACATCGGGGCGGTGGTGGTGGGCCGGTACGCCAACGACGCCCACACCCGGCAGTCGGTGCTGGACGCGGTCGTCACCAGCATCGACCTGCAGTGGCTGGCCTTCGACGGCATGCACCGCGCCTTCTTCCTGGAGGATCCCGCCTACGAGCGCTGGCGCTGACCGGCGTCTCGCCCCCGCCCACAGCGAAATCTGCATCCTTTTGCCTCTATATGACGCGAATCTCTACAGATTTCGTTCAGGCTGGGGTGTCGGGCCGCTCCGTTGAGGGTTCGCGGCTCAGTGGCGGGCGAAGTAGTCCCGGATCAGCTGGCCGACCTCGGCGGGGTGCTCGAGGTTGGGCTCGTGGCCGCCGGGCACCACAGCTGACGAGAACGAGTCGCCCAGCTCGGCCATGTTGGCGGCCCAGCCCCGCTCGAGCAGCGGATCGTCGGCTCCCTCCACGAAGAGCACCGGCGTGGTGCAGTGGCGCAGGGGCTCGGGCCAGTCGTCGGTGCCGGTGCGGGGCCCCGCCGCCGGATTGCGCAGGCCCAGCGCGCTGAGAGCCTCCCAGTGCCCCGGGATCATGCTGTTGTCGAAACGGCGCTGGAAGTGGTCCTCCATGCCCTCGGCGCTGCTGACCAGCATGGCGGTGAGCCGGGCCGCGCCATCCAGGCTCGGTGAGTAGTCGCTCAGCCGCTCGATCCCGCCCGGCACCCGGTACAGGCGCCCGCCGGTGCCGGCGATGGCCACCGCGGCCCGCACGTTCCATCCCCATCCGGCCTCCGCGGTGCCCCGCACCACTAGCTCGGCCCCGAAGGAGCTCCCCGCGAAGAATACGGGCCCGTCGAGTCCGAGGACGTGGCCGATCGACGCCAAGTGCTCGAGACGGAAGTCGTACGGCGACCGGTCGAAGTAGCAGAGCTTGTCGGTGCCGCCCCAGCCGACAAGGTCGGGAGCGATCACGTGGTAGTCGCCGGCGAGCTCGTCGATGACTCCCTCCCAGCAAAGCGCAGCATCGGTGCCGTAGGCCCCGTCGTGGACCAGCACCACGGCACTGTGTTCGGGATCGCCGGCTTCGAGCAGGCGCGTGCGGTAGCCGCCCGCCCGAATGATCCTGCGGCGCGGCTCGGTCCCCATAGGCGGCGCGTACAGTAGCGGCTTCAATGATGCCGACAGGAAGACGAGCGGTGTGATCCAATATCAGGTCGAGGCTGGAGGCGTGCTCACCCGCGTGCTGGCCGCGGGCCACGGCGACGACCATCTCGTGCTGGTCCACGGCGTCGGGGCTCGCTCCGACCGCTGGCGTCGCAACATCGACCCCCTGGCCGCCGCGGGCTGGCACGTGCACGCGTTGGACCTGCCCGGCCACGGTCTGGCCCAGAAGGGTGCGGGACCCGACTACTCGGTGCCTGGCTTCGCCCGCCTCCTCGATGGCTTCCTCGACGTGATCGGAGCCGAGACCGCGGTGCTGGTGGGCACGTCGCTGGGCGGTCACGCGGTGGCCACCCTCGCCTGCCGGCGCCCGGAGCGGGTGCGGGCGCTGGTGCTGGTCGGCAGCATCGGGCTGATTCCCTGGGGCGCCGAACGGCGGGCCGCCACCCGCGGGCGGCTCAGGGACGCCTCCCTCGAAGGCACAGAGCGCAAGCTGCGGCTGCTCCTCCACGATGAGGAGATGGTCACCGACGAGTGGTTGACCGAGGAGTTCCTCATCAACAACTCGCCGGGTGCCTCGGAGTCATTCCGGGCAATCTCCGACTACGTCGCCGATCACATCGACGACGATGTGATCGGGCCCCGGCTGGCAGCGCTGGAGAACGGGCCCCCGGTTCAGCTGATCTGGGGGAGGCAGGAGACAGCGGTGCCGCTCGAAACCGGTCTGGCCGCCCACGAGCTGCTGGAGGGTTCGGAGCTGGCCGTTATCGACTCGGCGTCGCACGCGCCCTACTACGAGCAGCCGGAAGAGTTCAACCGGGTCCTGCTCGATTTCTTGGACCGCACCGCCCAGCGCTGACCGCCGCCGAGCCGGGGTCACCGCTCAGCAGGCCTCGACCGGCCCCGTCGCCGCTGCGTCCCCGAAGGCGCCCGAGCCGCCCGCCGGTCGTGCTGCCCGGTCTATGCGCTCGTACATTGAGCGCAGCCGCTCCAGGTGGTTGCGCATGAGCCGGGCCGAGGCCTCCGCGTCGCCCGCGGCGATGGCGTCGTAGATGTCCCGATGATCGCCGACCACCGCAGCCCAGAACTCCGGCGAGGCCCGGTCGCGCATGAACCGGGTCCTGAGCACGCTGAACACCGGTCTGGCGATCACTTCCATCAGCCGGTTGCCCGACGCCTCCATCACCGCGACGTGGAACTCCTTGTGGCCCTCGAAGTCCGCGGCCAGGTCGGCTGCGGCCCCCGAGGCCAGGGTTGCCTTCAGGCTGCGGAGCTGGCCTTCGTCGCGGCGCAGAGCGGCCAGTCGAGCCGCGGGAACCTCGAATAGCTCCCGAGCCTCGACGATCTCGCCAACGGACACGACATCGGCGCCCGAGAGAAGCCCGATGGTGGTCTCCAAGTAGGTTTGGACATGTTCTGCCGAGGGCTCAGCAACGAATGTGCCTCCGTTGACGCCGCGCTTGGTTTGCACCAGGCTCTGCGACGACAGGCCCCTGAGGGCCTCGCGGACCGTACTGCGGCTCACCCCGAACTGAATGGCCATCTCGCCCTCAGCGGGCAGGCGCTCGCCCACCACGAGCGTGCCCTTCATGATCAGCTCCTGCAGTTGGTTGGCGACCTGCTGGTAAGCGGGCAGTACGCGGCTGATGGGCAGGCCGCTGCGGTCGTCGGCCAACGCCGCCAGATTCGTTTCTCGCTCAGCCTGCAATGCAGGTACTCGAGCCTGACCCATTCACTGCGCCGATGCTAGCTCCAAGCCGAACCCGAGGTCGGATGGGTTGACCCTTAAGTGTCTGACCTTTACGCTGGGAACACGCGGCACAGGAGGAACCGGTGTTCTCTCTTCAGGGTCGAACGGCGCTGTTGACCGGCGGCGCGGGCGGTCTCGGACGGGCCGTCGCGGCAGCTCTGGCGGAGCAGGGCGCCTCGGTGGCCATCGCCGACCTGCGCCCGGACGTCGCCGAGGGTTTGGCTCGGGATCTGGCCCAACAGCACCCGGAGCAGGCCTTCGCGGGGCTGGGCATGGACGTCACTGACGAGGCCGGCGTCATCTCCGGCGTGCGGCGACGATTCGACGGAAACCGTCACGGCGGACACCGGCGCGGCGGACACCGGCGCTCTCACTGCCGCTCTCGATCAGGCGAGAGCGGACGCGGACGCGGCCCGGGCCGAGGCCGACGCCGCCCAAGCTGACGCCAACGCCGCCGCCGCTGATGTTGAAGCGGCTCTCGCCGCGGCCGCGGATGCAGAGGCAGCCCTCGAGGCTGCGATGGCTGAGGCCGCAGAACCGATGGAAGAGGCCGCGCCGGAGCTGTCCGGGAAGCTGGTGTGGTGGTCGGACTGGACCATCGAGCAGACCGAGGCGTTCATCGACGCCTTCAACGAAGTCCACCCCGGCATCCAGGTGGAGTACACCCGCTCCGACGATTCCGAGATGTTCGACCGCTTCATGACCGAGTCCGAGGCCGGCACCATCGACGCCGACATCGCGATCATCGGCTGGGACGGCTTCTCCCGCATCTGGGAGAGCCTGGGCTATCTTCACGCCTTCGACTCTCCCAACAAGGGCAACATCCCGTCTGACCTGAGGGCCGCGTCCGGCGCCTGGTACACCTACGGGACCCTCCTCGAGGGCATGTGCTACAACACCGAGCGGATCGAGGAGCTCGGTCTCGACCCGCTGGAGACCTGGGGCGATCTCGCCGACCGGCAGTACCAGGACGAGATCACCATGCAGGACATCCTCAAGGTGGGCAGCGGTGCCCACGACATGATGATCGAGACCCGGGTGATGTGGGACGAGAACACCTGGGAGGAGTTCTGGGCGGGCTACGGCGCCAACAACGTGGTGTTCCAGCCCGACTACACCCAGGCCCAGCAGCAGCTGATTCAGGGCAACTTCGCGGTGCTCGGACTGTGCTATCTCGACTTCGTGCAGCCCTCCATCGACCAGGGCGCCCCGGTCGTGTGGGTCGCGCCGGAGTTCGTGATCACGGTGGGCTTCACCGTGAACATCCCGACCGACGCCGCCAACGTCGAGAACGCCGAGGCCTTCGTCAACTACATCATCAGCGAGGAGGGTCAGGGTGCGGTGGCCAACATTGTCGGACAGGTGCCGGCCTGGCCCGACGCCCCGTATCCCGAGGCGGCCCTGGCCGCCGCGGGCAAGCCGACGATCCTGGCTCTGGGCACGCCCAAGGCCGAGGCCGAGTACAACAACAATGCCGAGTGGTACGTCGAGCGCGCCAAGGAATGGTTCGACCTGAGGTGACATCACCGGTGGAGGACCAGCTCGCTCTGCGGGCCGACGGCCTCCACAAGACCTTCGGCGCGGTCACCGCGCTGTCGGGTGTCAGCTTCTCGATCCGCACAGGAGAGTTCGTAACCCTCCTGGGGCCGAGCGGCTGCGGCAAATCGACAATCCTGCGGATCCTCGCAGGGATCGAGACGCCGACCCGGGGCGCGGTGGCCATCGGCGGCGAGACAGTCAACGACACCGAGCGCCGGATCCTGGTCCCGCCCGAGCGGCGCGACCTCAGCATGGTGTTCCAGTCCTACGCGGTGTGGCCCCACATGACCGTGGCCGCCAACGTCGCCTTCCCGCTGCGCTACCGCGGGGTTCCCCGAAGCGAGCGCCGTGGGAGGGTCACCGAGGCCTTGCGGGCCGTTCGCATGGAGGAGTACGTCGAACGCTACCCGCACCAACTCTCGGGCGGTCAGCAGCAGCGGGTGGCGGTGGCCCGCTCGATCGTGGGCCACCCGGCGCTGCTGCTGCTCGACGAGCCCCTGTCCAACCTCGACGCCCGGCTGCGCGAGGACATGCGGGTCGAGCTGAAGCGACTCCACCTGGAGTTGGGGCTGACCATGCTGTACGTGACCCACGACCAGTCCGAGGCGCTGGCCATGTCGGATCGGATCCTGGTGATGGATCACGGGCTGGTGCTGCAGGAGGGCGCCCCCGAGGAGGTCTACCGATCGCCGGAATCGCTCACGGTGGCGCGCTTTCTGGGTGTGAAGAACATCGTCGCCGGGCGGGTGTCCGGCGCCGCCGCCGTCGAGGCTCTGGGCGGAACCCTCCCCGCCACCCTCGCCGAGCCGATGGCGCCGGGCACCAACGTGGCGGTGGCGATCCGCCCCGACGGATTCACCCTGGCCGAGGTGGGATCGTCGCGGCCCAGCGTCTCCGGCGAGATCCGGCTGGCCCAGTTCCTCGGCGGGTCCTACGAGCATGAGATCGACGTTGGCGGCACCATGGTGATAGCGCAGTCGTCGCAGCGTCTCGGCGATCGGGGCGCCACTGTCGCGCTGTCGGTCGACCCGGACGCGGTGATGGCCTTCCCGGCCGACGAATCCGCCTAGAGGCCCAGCGAACAGGTGCGAATCACCGTGCGATCTTGCAAGACGCTGAGCGATGCCCCGGGGTCCGAGCGGCCCGTGAGCGAAGCGAACAAGAGCGGGAAACGCGCCCGAGCGGCCCGTGAGCGAAGCGAACAAGAGCGGGAAACGCGCCCGAGCGGCCCGTGAGCGAAGCGAACAAGAGCGGGAAACGCGCCCGAGCGGCCCGTGAGCGAAGCGAACAAGAGCGGGAAACGCGCCCGAGCGGCCCGTGAGCGAAGCGAACAAGAGCGGGAAACGCGCCCGAGCGGCCCGTGAGCGAAGCGAACAAGAGCGGGAAACGCGCCCGAGCGGCCCGTGAGCGAAGCGAACAAGAGCGGGAAACGCGCCCGAGCGGCCCGTGAGCGAAGCGAACAAGAGCGGGAAACGCGCCCGAGCGGCCCGTGAGCGAAGCGAACAAGAGCGGGAAACGCGCCCGAGCGGCCCGTGAGCGAAGCGAACAAGAGCGGGAAACGCGCCCGAGCGGCCCGTGAGCGAAGCGAACAAGAGCGGGAAACGCGCCCGAGCGGCCCGTGAGCGAAGCGAACAAGAGCGGGAAACACAACATCGCGCTGCGACCCGCTCGCAACCCATTGGCGCTCGCTCGTAATGACCGATGCTGCCGCCGAGGCTGCCGCTCCAACAGAAGACCAACTGTCTGGCGCGCCCCCCGCCGGCAGATCGCTGTGGACCGTGGCGCGACAGAGGGTGCTCTCCTTCCCCTTCGCGCTGCGCGTCGTGCTGAGCCTGGTGGTATTCACCCTGGTGGTGCTGCCCTTCTACCGGCTGATCCTGGGATCGTTCCAGGAGGGCGGCCCGCCCGAGCAGGGACCGCTGACCCTGGAGAACTACCGGGCCACGTTCGAGAAGTCGAGCGACATCATCGGCAACACCCTGCAATTCGCCGTGGGCCAGACACTGGTGCCATTGGTGATCGGCGTGCTCCTGGCCTGGGTGGTCACCCGCACCGACGTCCCGTGGCGGGGTTTGTGGGAGTTCTCCACCCTGGGCCTGTACTTCATCCCGCTGCTGGCCGCGGCCACGGCCTGGAGCATCCTGCTCGGCGGTCGCAACGGGATGATCAACGCCACGATCCGCGCTGTCACCCCGTGGGACGGCTTCGACGTGAACTCCATGTCGGGGATGATCTTCGTGCAGTCGCTGTACCTGGTTCCGCTGGTGTTCCTGATCGTGGCGGCCAGCATGCGCAACGTGTCGCCCGACTACGAGCACGCGGCCCGCATCAACGGGGCGTCGCCGCTGTCGGTGTTCTTCCGGGTGACGCTGGGCGTTTCCCGCCCGGCCCTGCTGTCGGCGGCGGTGCTGTGCTTCATCATCGGTCTCGGCTCGATGGAGATCCCCCTGCTGTTCGGGTTCCCGGCCAAAGAGCACGTCTTCACCACCGACATCTACCACTACCTGCGGGTGCGGATGCCCCGCGAGCACGGCCGAGCCTCGGCCACGGGGGTGGTGTTGCTGGCTGCGTCGATGGTGGTGCTGGTGCTGTACTTGCGCTCGATCCGCCACAGCGAACGCTACGTGACCGTCAGCGGAAAGGGCAGCCAGGAGACCCCGACGCGGCTGGGCCGCTGGCGCTGGGTGGTGTTCGCGGCGTGCTGCGGGTTCTTCTTCGTCACGATGGTGCTGCCGTTCATCGCGGTGGTGGTGGGCTCGCTGCTGCCCTACATCGGCCGCCCCGACACCGAACTGCTGGCCCGGTCGTCGCTGGACAACTACCGCGATCTCAGCGACAACCCGATCCTGTGGCGCTCGCTCAAGAACAGCCTCACCCTCTCGTTGGGCGCGGGCGCGTTCGTGATGGTCTTCGGCGCGCTGATCGCCTACAGCGTGGTGCGGTTCCGCAGCCGCTGGAGCCGCACGATCGACTACGGCTCGAGCCTGCCCCTGATGATCCCCGGGGTGGTGATGGCCACCTCGCTGCTCTACACCTACATCACCCTGAGCCTGCCGGGAGGCATCGAGATCTACGGCACGCTGTGGATCATGGCCATGGCCTACGTGGTGTACTTCTTACCCGTGGCCGTGCGCCAGATGACGGGCCCCGTGGTTCAGCTGTCGGTGGACCTCGAGCACGCCAGCCGCATCTCGGGCGCGGGCAGCCTGGCCACCATGGGCCGCGTCGTGCTGCCCATTCTGCGCCCGGCCCTGCTTGGGGGCTTGATCCTGGCCTTCATCACCTTCATGCGGGAGTTCACCCTGTCGGTGCTGCTGTTCCGCTCGGGCACCGAGGTGATCTCCACGGTGATGTACAGCTTCTACTCCAACGGCCGGCTGCCGTTCGTGGCCGCCATCTCGGTGGGCCTCTGGGTCGCCGGCATGCTCCTGATGGTGATCCTGCGCTTCGTCCTCAAAGCCCGCATCACGTTCTAGGCGTGCTCCCGACGAGCCATGGAGGAGAACACTCCGGCAGCCACGACCGAATGACCGTCCGACTTGTAGCGCGAACGGCGTCCAATCTGTAGCACAGCGTCCGCGGAATCGTCGGGCTGCGCCACACATCGGGCTTGCGGATTGCGATCTCTCAGACGCGGCAGAGTTCGGGCATCCGCTAGGGCGTTGGCGGCCTAAGATTGTTGGCGATGGACCTGACGACAATGATTGAGGCACATCCAGGCGTGCGTGGCGGCAAGCCGTGCTTCGCCGGCACGCGGATCACGGTCTACGACGTGCTCGACTATCTCGCGTCGGGGATGACGTCCTCGGAGATCGTCGGCGACTTCCCCGAACTCACCGAGCAGCACGTGCGGGCTGCGATCGGGTTCGCCGCGATGCGTGAGCGTCGCCTCGCAGCCCCCGTGTGAGGCTTCTGTTCGACCAGAACCTGTCACGCCGACTGGTGGCAATGCTTGCTGTCGAGTACCCGGGCAGTCGCCATGTCGCGGACCTCAGCCTTGACACTGCGACAGATCGCGCCATCTGGGACTACGCAGGCGAGCACGGATTCGTGATCGTCTCGAAGGACTCCGACTTCCGGCAGCTCGCATTCCTGTTGGGACCGGCTCCAAAGGCGATCTGGATCAGGGCAGGGAACGTCTCGACCCGCGACATGCTTGGCGTGCTCCGGGAACACCGCCAGATCGTCGCAGACTTCGTAGGCACCGCCGAGGAAGCACTGCTCGTGCTGCAGGCGCCGGTCGCGGGTTAGGCGAGGCTGTCTAGGAGGGCCTTCCAGGAGCCGGGGGCGCCGATCGACAGGGCGTGCTCAGCGATGGCGGCCCTGGCTTCAGCGCTGTAGGTGGCTGAGGCGAGGTCGTCGAACTTCTCGCGGCATTCCTCGCCGGTGAAGGGGTTGCCGGGGTCGCCCTTGGGGTCGTCCACCCACTGGGAGTGGATGTCCCCGCTTCGAGTGGTGACCCGGGCCCAGGCCCGCCACTTGTCCGGAAAGGCGCGGTCGATCTCGGGATCGACCTCGTAGCGGACACGGTCCATCAGAGCCGGCGCCGCCGGGTCATCGAGCCTGGTCTCGTCGTACTCGGAGAGCCCGGCCCGACCCCACAGCAGTGCCGCGGCCGCACCGAAGGGCAGGCTGAACTGGGCGTCCACCACCGAGGCCGGCCGGCGCTTGGACGCCGCGGGCTCGGCCACGATGTCGACCGCCACCGACGGGATCCCGATCACCACCGACTCGACGTCATCTGCGTGCACGCCATGGGCGGAACGGATGGCCAGCAGGGCGTCGATCGCGCCCTGGTTGTAGCGGCAGCAGGTGTGGCGCTTGATGCTGGTCGACACGACCTCGAGCGGCCACTCCCCCCAGCCCTCCAGCAGCCGCTCCGGCGCCGGCGCGTCGCTGTGGGCGGCCAGGAAGCCCCGCTGTCCGCAGATGCCGTCGTCGGTGCCGACATAGCCGTCGGACGCGAGCAGCGCGGCCTCCACGCCATTGCGGGCCGCCAGCGCCGGGTGCAGGCGCTTGGTCCAGGCGCCGTCGGAGAGGAACTCCATGCTGCCCGAGGCCATCGTCGCGGCGATCCCGATCGCGGAGTTGAGCCCGTCAGCGTCGAGGCCCAGGGCGGCCGCGGCCCCGGCCGCCGCGCCCAGCGCCCCAATGGTGCCGGTGGGATGGAAGTGCCGGGCGTAGTGAGCCGCGGGATCGGCAGCCCTCCCGGCGCGGCACATCACCTCGAAGCCGATCACCACGGCCCGCACCAGGTCCCGCTCGTCGCCGCCCGCCAGAGCGGTGGCGGCCATAGCCGCCGGGTACACCACCACCCCGGGATGGCTGGACGAGGCGTTGTGCACGTCGTCGTACTCGATCGAGTGGCCCGCCACCGCGTTGGCCATCGACGCGGGGACCGCGGCCGCGGAGGTGCCCGCGCCGATCACCGGCAGCGTCGCGCGCTCGTCGTGGGCGAAGCGGCCCACGGTGCGCCGGAACGCCGCCGCGGAGTCCGTGACCGACCCGGCCGCAGCCACGCCGAGATGGTCGAGCAGCAGGCGCCGTACCGCCTCGAGCTCGGTGTCGCCCAGCGAGTCGAACCCGATTCCGTGGACAACCTCGGCTAATTCTCTCGTGCGGCTCATCGTCGCCCGGTCATCAGCCGCCCCGGGCCCGCCTCATCAGACCCTTGGCGATGATCGTGCGCTGGATCTCGTTGGTGCCCTCGCCGATGGCCATGAGGGGCGCGTCGCGGTAGAGGCGCTCTATCTCCATCTCGGTGGAGTAGCCGTAGCTGCCGTGGATGCGCATGGACTCCAGCGACGCCTTGATGGCCGCCTCGGAGGCGAAATACTTGGCCATGCCCGCCTCCACGTCGGCCCGCAGTCCCGAGTCGATGCGGTTCGCGGCCCAGCGGGTGAGCAGCCGGGCCGCCTCGATGTCGGTGGCCATGTCGGCCAGCTTGAGCTGGATGGCCTGGAACTCCCCGATGGGCTGCCCGAAGGCCTCGCGCTCGCAGGAGTACGCCAGCGCGGCGTCGAAGGCGGCTTGGGACACGCCCACGGCCCGGGCCGCGATGTTGATCCGGCCGACCTCCAGGCCCGACATCACCTGCTTGAACCCGAGGCCGTCCCGGCCGCCGAGAAGGTTGTCCGCGGGCACCCTCACGTCATCCAGCACCACCTCGCACGACTCGGGGCCCTTGTAGCCGAGCTTCCCCAGGTCCCGGAGTACCTCAAAGCCCGGAGTGCCCGCCTCCACCATCAGCACGCTCATGCCCCGATGCCGGGGCTCGGCGTCAGGATCGGTCTTCACCAGCACCGGAAGCGGGTTGGCGAAGCGGGCGTTGGTGATCCAGGTCTTGGTTCCCCGGATCACATACTCATCACCGTCGCGCCAGGCCCGGGTGGAGATGCCCTGCAGGTCGCTGCCCGCGCCCGGCTCGGTCAGGGCTATGGCGGTGCGGCGCTCTCCGGTGGCCAGCTCGGGAAGCCAGCGCTGCTTCTGCTCGGCAGTGCCGTGGCTGGTGATCATCCGGCAGCTCAGCGAGTGGCTGCCCAGGATGCCGGCGATGCCCATCCAGCCCATGGAGATCTCCTCGAACACCAGGCTCATCGACACCGTGTCGAGGTCGAGCCCGCCGTACTCGGCTCCGACGGTGATGCCGAAGAGGCCCATCTCGGCCATCTTGGCCACTATCTCGTGGGGATATTCGCCCGACTGCTCCATGTCGCGGGCCACCGGCCTGATCTCCTCGTTGACGAACCTCCGCAGCACGTCGCGAAACATCTGCTGCTCTTCGTTCAACTCGAAGTCCATATCAACGCTCCCTCGGCGGCAGTTCTCCCCAACGATCGCGGCGAGCCTGGAACCGACGTCAGGTCGCCGCGATCACGTCGATCTCAATGAGCATGCCCTCGATGGCGAAGTTGCGCACCTCGACCATGGTGGACACCGGCAGGCGCCCGTCGGTGAAGAACTCGCTGCGCACCTCCCGCACCGGCCACTTGTGGTTGTCGATGTCAAGCAGGTACACGGTCATGTCGCAGATGTCGTCCAGGGTCGCGCCGGCCGCCTCCAGCTCCTTGGCGATGATCTGGAAGCACACCCTGGTCTGCTCGCGGATGTCGTCGGACACGATCTTGAGGTCGGGTCCGACCGCGGCCATGCCGGCCACGAATATCAGGCTCTGCGGGTTGGTGACCTTCACCACATGGCTGTAGCTGCGGTTGCTGGAGTCCCACAGGCCCTGGGGGTTGATGACTTCCTTCGGCACGGCTCCTCCTGGATTGTCCGATTCGCTCAGTCGCTGGAGTACGGGCCCTTCTCGCGCCAGACCTGACCGGTCGAGCAGTGCAGGCCCCCGCCCTCCTTCATGAACTCCGAGTAGGGCACCTCCACCACCTCGACGCCCGCAGCCCGCACGTTGGCGATGCTCTGGGCGGCCTCGGCGTGCATCACCACCAGCCCGGGCTCGAGCGGCAGGATGTTGGCGGGCGCGTACTGGGCCTGCTCGGAGTGCTCCACTTCGACGATGGTGTAGCCCCGCTTGCGCAGCCACTCCAGCGTGGTGAAGTCGAGGCCCGGCGAGTAGGTGACCACCTTGCGGAGATCCAGCGGGGCGATGTAAAGATCGGGATGGTGGCCCACGCCGCTGGGCGCGTCGTAGTACTTGGACCCGGGGAACTCGATGTGCAGGAACGTCATGTCCTCGACGTCGAGGCCGGCCGAGCGGGCGATCACCGGCTTCATCTGCTCGAGGCCCTCGTCGTTGAAGGCCATGCCGTTGCCGGAGACGAACACGTCCTCGGCCAGGAAGTGGCACGGCCCGATCTCGAAGACGCCGGTGCCGGTGACGGCGAGCGACTCGGCGGTTATGCACGACGACAGGTCCGACGCCAGGAACACCACCGCGTCGGCGACGTCGCTGGGCTGCACGAGACGGCCCAGCGCGGTGCGGGTCAGGATCCTCTGCTCGACGTCGGTGACGGTGATGCCGTGGCGGCGGGCGTCGCGGGCCATGGTCTCGGTGTTCATCTGCGACTCGACCGCGCCCGGGCACACCGCGTTCACCCGGATGCCGAACGAGCCGACCTCGCGGGCCAGGGACTGGGTGAGGCCGATCACTCCGAACTTCGAAGCGCAGTAGCTGGCGAAGTCCGGTTCTCCCTTCAGGCCTCCGATCGAGGAGATGTTGACGATGCTGCCTCCGCCGGTGGCAGCCATCAGCCCGACGAAGGCCCGGCAGCACAAGTACACGCCGGTGAGGTTGACGTCGAGCGTCTCCTGCCATCGATCCGGGTCGAGGTCGGCGACCGAGCCGAAGCGGGCCACCGCGGCCGTGTTGGCCAGCACGTTCACCGGCGCGTCCGCGGCCGCGTCCCCGGCGGCTGCGGCCACCGAGCCCCGGTCGGTGACGTCCACCTCCCGCACGCCGATCCCGTCGGCCCCGACGCGCGCCAGGGCCGCCGCGGAGCTGTCCCACACCTCGACGGTGGCGCCGTGGTCGCTCAGCCTCCGGGCCACGACGCTGCCGATGTCGCCCGCGCCGGTGACCACGGCCCTGCGACCCTCGAGGAGGCTCATCCGGCGACCGCCACCTGCGATCCGAGGACCTGGGGAACGACCTCGCCCATGAACAGCTCGTGGGAGCGGCGCACCTGCTCCCAGGTGAGCTCGCCGAAGGAGAACTCCCCCAGGAACACGTTCACGCCGAGGCGCTCCTGCAGGTGCTTGATCTTGGCCGCGACGGTGTCGGGGCTGCCGTGGAAGAACTTGAGGCCCTCCGCGGAGCCGTCCATGTCGGCCCGGATGGCGGCCAGGCGGCCCAGCGACGCGGTCGTGGCCTGCTTGACCGCGGAGTCGCCCGCCCGGCGCGAGCGCCGCCTCTCCTCCTCGAACAGCGAAAGCTGGCGCAGGAAGTGGTCGTACATGAGCTCCTTGGCCTCGGCGTCGGTCTCGGCCACCAGAGTGGAGGCCAGATAGGTGATCGGCCTGCGGTCCGCGGCGGTGCCGGCCTCGTCGCAGCCGCGGCGGTACTCCCGGAACACCACCTCGTAGAGGTCCATCCCCACCACCCCGAAGCCCCCGATTCCGAAGCCCCGCAGCCCGTACTCGTAGCCCTTCGCCGGGGTGTTGGTGGGCACCCAGATCGGGGGATGGGGGCGCTGCAGCGGCCTCCACGGCAGATCCACGTCGATGTACTGCCAGAACTCGCCCACGAACGAGAACGGGCCTTCCGCGTTGAGCCCCTTGAGCACGATCTCAAGGCCCTCGTTGAACCGGCCCACGTCGCTGTGGGTGCTGATGCCGTAGGAGGTGTGCTCATGGGGTGTGATGCCCCGGCCCAGCCCGATCTCGAGGCGCCCGCCCGACATGTGGTCGAGGATGATCATCTCCTCGATCACCCGCAGCGGCTGGCTGATGGGCAGCAGCACCACCATGGGGCCGAAGCGCATGTGCTCGGAGTTCTGGGCCACCACCGTCAGCGACAGAGGCTGCGACGGCGCCATCGAGAACCGTCCGGTGAAGTGGTGCTCGGTGGTGAAGAAGTAGTCGTAGCCCAGTTCGTCGCAGAGGCGCACCTCCGCCGCGAACTCGTCGAGGCGCTGCTTGGGGCTGGCCGTCTCCTTCTCGGCCACATGGCTGAACACGGCGAACTTCATGGCCGCGGCCTCCCCGGCGCCGTCTCGGGCCCGATCACGACGGCCGGTCCGTGGAGTAGGGGCCCTTGTCCCGCAGCAGCCGCATGGTGGAGCAGTGCAGGCCGCCGCCGATGCGCAAGAACTCGGAGTACGGCGTCTCGATGACCTCGACGCCGGCCTTGCGCACCGCGGCGATGGCGTCCGGCGCCTCGGAGTGCATCACCACGAGGCCGGGCTCGATCAGCATCACGTTCGCCGGTGCGAACAGCCGCTGCTCCTCGATGTCGACCGTCACGATCTTGTAGCCCCGCTTGCGCAGCCACTCGTAGGTCCGGAAGTCGAGGCCGGGCGGGTAACAGATCACCTTGTCGACATCGAGGGCGCACACCGACATGTCGGGATGGTGGGATTGGCCGGTGCGGGGATTGAAGTAGACGTTGCCGGGAAAGTTGATGACCAGCGTGGTCATGTCGGAAGGGTCTAGGCCGGCCGATCGGGCCACTACAGGTATGAGCTGTTCGAGGCCTCCGGAGTTGTAGGCCAGGCCCCGACCGGCCACGAACACGTCCTCGGCGAGCCAGTGGCACGGTCCGGCCTCGCACACGCCCGTGCCTGTGATGGTGGCTGCAACAGGTATTCCCAGGCAGGCGAACGCCCATAGCGCCAGGTACTCGGCCCGGCCGGTGCCGAACGGGCTGATCGCCACCTTCTCGATGACCGACCCGCCCCGCACGACCAGCAGCTCGTTGCCGGCCCAAGTGCCCCGCATCGGGCCGAAGGCGCCCACCGCGGGCTGCGGGAAGTCGATCCGGTGCACCAAGACACCCGCCTCTTCGAGCTTCTGCTGGTATTCGAGGCTCTGGTCGCGCATCCGGCCGATGTCGAGGTCGTCGTGGCTGAGCCCCATCGTCGGGAAGTACTCGGGGTCGTGGTCGTAGAGGGGGAAGCGCTCGGACTCGGTGATGTTGACCAGAGCCGCCTCCCGCAGGCGACCGATCCCGTTGGCGCCGCACTCGCGCCCGTAGATCTTCGGATAGATGTCGAGGTAGTCCATATGGTGCCAGGTGTCCACGCTGGGCGGCCGGCCCGTGACGTAACCCGGCATGCCCTCCAGCGTGAACCCGCTCGATGCGAGCTCTGCCTGGGTCTCGGCGATGCGCTCAGCCCAAACTTGTGGGAGGGGCGGGGTCTTGGGGACTGATGAGGCCATTAGCTCTCCCAGGTGTCGTTTCCGGCCCCATCGGGGCTCGATACGCGTCCGAAGCCTAAACGTCGGACACTTTGGCGGTCAAACGCAGGGCGCGGTGTCATCCGCGGCTCCGCCGAAGGCGCCGTCGGCGCGGAACTGGTCGATGCGGTCGTCGTCGTAGCCCAGGAGTTCCTTGAGCACGTGCGGCGCGTCCGCACCCAGCGCCGGTCCTGGCGACAGCGGTCCGGCGGTGGGATAGCCCCCCACCCGCACTGGCGTCACAGGCTGCCGGATCGTCCCATGGTGGGGGTGGTCGGTCTCGACGATCACTCCCCGGGCCAGGGTGTGAGGGTCGCTCAATGCCTCGGGAACGCCCTGGATGGGTCCCGACGGCACGCCGGCCTCCTCTAGAAGCTCGAGCCATTCCGAGGCTGTGCGTTTGCCCAGCGCTTCTCTGAGGATCGCCAACAGCTCGTCCTTGTTGGCGTATCGGGCCGCGAAGTCTGCGAACCGCGGGGCATCGGCCAACTCGGGCATGCCGATGACCTCGGTGAGCCGCTGCCAGAACTTCTCCTTGGCGCAGCCGATCACCAGCCATCCGTCACTGGCCTCGAAGATCTGGAACGGGACGAGCGACGGATGCCCGGACTCGGCCACCCGCTGGGGCTCGAACCCGCCGGTGAGGTGCCAGGTGCCCAGGTAGCCGAGCAGACTGATAGCGGTGTCGTAGAGGCTCAGGTCGCAGTCCATCCCGACGCCGTCTCGGCGGGCGGCGTGGATCCCGGTGAGCAGCGCGATTGCGGCCACGAAGCCGCCCGAGAAGTCCACCATCGACAGACCCGACTTCGTCGGCGGCCCGTTTGGGTCTCCGGTTAGAGCCATCCAGCCGCAGAGACCCTGCAGTATGTAGTCGTAGCCACCCTGGCTAGCCCGGGGGCCGGTCATGCCGAAGCCGCTGAGCGAGCAGCAGACGATCCGGGGATTGAGCTCCTTGAGGTCGTCATAGCAGATGCCGAGCACGCCGGGAAGGTCGCCCCGCAGATTCGAGAACACCGCGTCGGATTGGACCACCAGGTCGTTGAACACGGTCCGGCCCGCCTGGCTGCGGATGTCGAGCGCGACGCTGCGCTTGTTGCGGTTGTAGGTCTCGAAGAAGAGGCTGGAGTCCCCGCGCTGGAACGGGGGCAGGTAGCGGGCGATGTCCCCGCCGGCCGCGGGGTCCTCGATCTTGATTATCTCGGCGCCCAGGTCGGCCAGGTGCATGGTGGCGAAGGGGCCGGCGCCGTATTGCTCCAGAGCGACGATGCGCACGTCCTCGAGGGGTCTCACACCTCGGAAGCGTAAACCTCAGACATTTGACCGTCAAAGAGAGCCCCAGAACCAGTCATCCGCATCCGCGACAATGGAGTCGCAATCCCGGCCGACTCCATGGACAAGATCTTCAACCCGTTCCATGCGACGAAGCCGTCGGGAACGGGCGCGGGACTGGGACTCAGCCTCTCCAGCGACGTGGTGCGGCAGTACGGCGGCTCGATAACGGCACAGTCCGAGCCCGGCGAGTTCACAGAGACGACCGTCAGGCTTCCGGCAGCCGACCGCGGCGCGAGCGCCAACTAGCCCGGCGTTCTCCGGGTGCAATAGGTCATCGTGGCGACCTCATGGCACGACGGTAGCCGCAAGGCTAGATGGACTGGCTGGGGAAGCCGAGGCCCTCGTGGTCCTTGCCGGCCATGTTGGCGTTGAGGCGGGCCTCGGCCATCAGCTTGGCCACCACTGGGCCCAGCTCGGCCGGATTGTCGGGCTGGACCTCCACCGGGCCGAGATGCCAGCCCTCAGCGATGCCGAGATTCTCGCCCCGAATGTCGAAGACCCGGCCGGTCACGTTGGCCGCCTCGGGGCTGGCCAGCCAGGTCGTGATCACTGCGACCCAGCGGGGGTCGATGCTGTCCTTGAACTCCTCGGACGCCTCGTTGCCGCCCATCAGCGGGGCGGTGAGGCGCGACCAGGCCGTGGGGGCCAGGCAGTTGACGGTCACCCCGTAGCGGACCAGCTCCTGGGCCGCGATCACGGTGAACGCGGCGATACCCGCCTTGGCCGCGCCGTAGTTTGTCTGTCCGACGTTGCCGTAGATGCCCGACGGGGAGGCGGTGTTGATGATCCGCCCGTAGGTCTCCTCGCCGGACTTGGTCTTGTTGCGCCAGTAGGCCGCGGCGTGGTGCGACGGCCCGAACGTGCCCTTGAGGTGCACGGCCACCACGGTGTCCCAGTCGTCCTCGGTCATCGAGAACACCATGCGATCGCGCAGGATGCCGGCGTTGTTGACCACGATGTTGATGTCGCCGAAAGTGTCGATGGCCTGCTGCACCATGGTCCCGGCGTCGTCGAAGCCGGCCACGCTGCCGCCGTTGACGACCGCCTCTCCCCCTCCCGACGTGATGGCCTCGACCACCTCGGCCGCGGGCGTCATGTCGGCACCTCCGCCGAACTCGTCGCCGCCCAGGTCGTTGACCACCACCTTGGCGCCGTGCTCGGCGAGCATCAGGGCGTGCTCGCGTCCGATGCCGCGCCCCGCGCCGGTGACGAGCGCCACTTTGCCTTCGAGAAGCCTGCTCATGGAACCTCCTGATGTGCCGCCTGCCGGCAGCGAGGTCACGCTATCGGTTGGGCTTCGAGGGTCACCCTCGGAGTGCCATCATCGTCCGCCCAGCGCTCACCAGCCCCGGGCGACCCATTCGTCGAGGTGCGGGGACTCGGTGCCGAGGGTGGTGTCGAGGCCGTGGCCGGGCAGCGCGATGGTGGCTCCGTCGAACTTGCTGAAGATCCTGTCCTCGATGGATCCGACGATGGTCGCGAAGTCGCCGCCGTCGTACCCGGTGGCGCCCGGCCCGCCCGGGAACAGCGTGTCGCCGGTGAACAGCAGGGGCGTCCCCTCCACGTGGAACGACATGGAGCCCGGGGTGTGGCCCGGGGTGTGCAGGGTGCGCAGGCGCAGCCGGCCGATCTCAACGACCGTGTCGTCCTCCAGCAGGTAGTCGTAGCTGGGGAGCATGGCCGCGTCCTCCGCGGTAACCCCCACCTCGTACCCGGCGTCGCGCACGGCCGGAATGGCCTGGATGTGGTCCCAGTGGCCGTGGGTCTCCAGCACGGTGCGCACGCCGAGCCCGCGGCACAACTCCAGCAGCCGCTCATGCTCGTTGGCCGCGTCGATCAGCACCGCCTCGCCGGTGGAGGTGCAGCGGATCACGAAGACGTTGTTGTCGACCGGGCCGACCACCACCTTGTGGACCTCTACCCCGGTGCCGGACCAGTGCAATGTCATGGCCCCGACCCTATCGGCCGCTCCCTCGGCAACGATGAGGCCGCGACCGCTGCACCGCTCCCTCGGCAACGATGAGGCCGCGACCGCTGCACCGCTCCCTCGGCGACGATGAGGCCGCGACCGCTGCACCGCTCCCTCGGCGACGATGAGGCCGCGACCGCTGCACCGCTCAGTCGGCAACGATGAGGCCGCGACCGCTGCACCGCTCAGTCGGCGAACATCCGCACCTCGCCCCTGATGGCGCCCGGCGCGCCGCAGCACCAGCAAGGCACCGACGAAGACCCCCGCCACATGACGTCGCAGTGCTCGCAGCGCAGCGCGTAGGGCGCTTCGCCGATCGGCAGCGACGGCGCCGGCGGGAGTTCGTCCGAGCGGGGGTGGCGGTTCCGCAGCCGAGCCAGCGCGGCCGAAAGGGCACGGTCCAATGCACGTGCCGGGAATGCGACCATTTCACGCACGGGCGTCACCATAGAGTGCGGCCGCGCGCGGGTGGATGATCCCCGGCCCGGCAGCGCCTGACAGACAACGCCGGTAGGGTCGCCCGGTCTTTGCCGGCTCGAACACGAGGAGTCAACCGTGGCCGTCACACCCTGCCCCGCCGAGGACGGATCGAGCCCGGTCCGCCGCGAGTTCCGCCAGCCGCCGCCGATGTGCATCGACGCATCCAAGCGGTACACGGCGACGATGGACACCTCGATGGGGACGCTCACCATCGCCCTCGATGCCGCGGCTGCGCCCCTCACCGTCAACAACTTCGTGGTGCTGGCCCGGTACCACTACTACGACGGCGTGATCTTCCATCGCATCATCGGTGGCTTCGTCTGCCAGGGCGGCGATCCCACCGGCACCGGCCGGGGCGGCCCCGGTTACCGCTTCGCCGACGAGCTGCCCACACCGGGCCGCTACGAGACCGGCTCGCTGGCCATGGCCAATGCGGGCCCCAACACCAACGGCAGCCAGTTCTTCATCATCAGCGGCCCGAACGGTGCCGGGCTCCCGCCTCAGTACTCGCTGTTCGGCAAGGTTGTGCGGGGGCTCGAGGTGGTGGAGGCCATGCAGAGCGTCGAGACCGACCGCAACGACCGCCCGCTCACCGATGTGACCATCAATTCGGTGACGATCACCGAGGCGGACTGACTCGCGTCGGAGTCCCGCACACTGCGCAGCACCGGCACACCAGCACTCGCTGCGCGAGCGCACGCTACAGGAGCACCGGATATGGACATCGGCACTATCGGAGTGATCGGAATAGGCACGATGGGCGCCGGCATCGTGGAGGTGGCCGCCCGCAACGGCCTGCGAGTGGTGGCCCGGGAGGCGTCGCCGGATCTTGTGGAGGCCGGCCGGAGCCGTGTCGAGGGGTCGATGGACCGGGGCCTCGCCCGGGGCAAACTCGACGAGGCCGCCCGCGACGCCGCGTCCGCGGCCGTCACCTGGACCACCGACCTTGGCGACCTGGCCGGATGCGACCTGGTGCTGGAGGCCGTGCCCGAGATCCTGGCGCTGAAGTTGGAGATCTTCGGCGTGCTCGACCGGGTGCTGGACCCGTCGGCCATCATGGCCACCAACACATCGTCGATCCCCATCATCGACGTGGCCATGGGCACGTCGCGCCCCCAGCAGGTGCTGGGCATGCACTTCTTCAACCCGGCCACGGTGATGAAGCTGGTCGAGGTGATCAGCACCCAGCTCACCGCGCCGGAGGTGACCGAGGCCGCCACCGCGTTCGCTGCCGACACTCTCGGCAAGCGGGTGGTCGCGGCCCCGGACCGGGCCGGCTTCGTGGTCAACAAGCTGCTGGTGCCCTACATCTGCCAAGCCATCGAGATGTACGAGTCCGGCCAGGCCTCCGCTGCCGACATCGACGACGCCATGAAGCTGGGGGCCGGGCACCCGATGGGGCCGCTCACCCTCGCCGACCTCATCGGGCTCGACGTGTGCCTGTTCACGGCCGAGTCGCTGTACGCGGAGTACGCGGAGCGGTTCTACGCGCCGCCGCCGCTGCTGCGCCGCATGGTGGCCGCGGGCCGCCTGGGCCGCAAGACCGGCCGCGGCTTCTACGAGTACTGAGCCCTCGGGGCGAGGGTCCGCCCCGCGGCCGTGGCGGCACGGGCCTCGACGCCCCCTGTGATCTAAATCTGTAGAGAAACACGTCACTATGACTGCTTTCTCTACAGATTTGGTCGCCGCGCCGCCCAGCGGTCGGTGGCGGCTCTCGCCTCGGCCTCGAAGGAGGTCGCCTCGTAGGACCGGCGGTGGCACCGCAGCCGCCAGAGGTTGAGCGCGTACTCCCGCAGGTAGCGCCACAGGAACTGGAGGATCCCCAGCTCGGTGTACTGCTCGACGTGCACCAGCTCGTGGGCCAGCAGCCTCCGCCGTCCTGAGCGGTCGTCGTCTCGGCGCAACAGGACGAGCCGGCCGAGCGTCATGCCGTGCACCCCCGGGGTCAGCACAGGCACCCTTTGCACCCGGGCCCGGCGGGCGATTTCGGGCGGCACCAGGTCATAGCCCGCGATCTCTTGCGGGGTGAGTCGCCTCACGCGGGGTGGGCGCCGTAGCGTCCGCCGATACCGGCCGGTCCGGCCATGCCGGGATCCAGCTCGCCGTCGCCGTCCCAGGACCTCAACAGCTCCGGCAGAGCGCGCAGGCCGTCCAGCGTGGGCACGTCGGCGTTGTCGCCGCCGTGGTCCTCCTCGTACCTCCACGTAACCGGATAGGGGACGTGGATCGCGGTCCCGCCCAGCTCCAGCACGGGCAGAACATCCGAGCGAAGAGAGTTGCCGACCATGACGAAGCGGGCCGGATCGATCCCGTGGCGCTCCAGCAGCTCGCCGTAGGCGGATGCGTCCTTGTCGGCGACCACCTCCACCCTCCAGAACCGCTCGGCCAGGCCGCTGGCGGCCACTTTGGCGAGCTGGTCGTGCACGTCGCCCTTCGTGATGATCATCAGCCGGTGGTGCCCGAGGCTGTCGAGCACCTCCTCGACGCCGTCGATCAGCTCGACCGGCCGGTCGAGGAGTCGCCGGCCGTAGCCGATGATCGTAGTGATGCGGTCGGCGTCGACCTGGCCTTCGCTGATGCGGACGGCGGCGTCGATCATCGACAGCGTGAACGACTTCACGCCGTAGCCGAACCGGGGCAAGTTCTCCATCTGCACCTCGTGGAGGCGGTCGGCCACCGTGGCGGCGTCGGCCCACGGCGCCAGCAGCTCCTCGTACTCCCGCTGCACGTGCTGGAACAGGTCCTCGTTGTGCCACAGCGTGTCGTCGGCGTCGAAGGCCACGGTCAAGGGATGCTGGTCGGAGGCCCTCACACTCCCGATCCTACGGCTGGTCACAGACGGTCGAACGGCAGCGAAGAGGCCGAGCGACAGGCCGCAGCTCACGAGGATTCCGCGAGGCTGTCAGCGAGGCTGTCAGCAAGGCCGTGGCCCGAGCAGCCCGTGAGTGCAGCGAACAAGAGGGGGAAACGAGGTGCTTCACCGCGAGGTCGTGACCCATCAGCGCGGCCCCCACGGGGCTCCACAGTAGGCATGATGAACGTATGAGCAGGTGGTCGAGGCGCGCGCGGTTGGGGTTGGGGTTCGCGGCCGTCCTTGCGGCCGCCGCGGCCCTGGCTGCGCTGAGGGCTCCCCGTGTGGACCGGGGCGAGCCCGACGAGACCGACCTCGCCCTCGCAGCGGCCGCGACCTCGACGACCACCACCACCACGACGACCACCACCACCACGACGACGACCACCACCACGGTGCCGCCGTTCGAGGGCTGGGTGGACCCGGAGACTTCGGGCCAGCCGTGGGGTGAGACGGTGGAGGGACTGCTCACGTTTAGGGGCAACCCCACCCGCACCTACTACGGCAAGGGCCCGGTGCCGTCAGCGCCGCAGGTGGCCTGGCGGTTCCCCGACGGCGACCCGATGTGCTCGCTGTCGTCGGTCGGCGGCACGCCCCGGCAGTGGTGCGGCTCGGGCTGGACCGGCCAGCCCGCCGTCTTCGAGCGCGACGGCCGCACCTGGGTGGTGGTGGGCGCCTTCAGCCGCAACGTCCACTTCCTCGACGCCGACACCGGCCAGCGCCTGCTGCCCGACTTTGCTACCGGCGACATCATCAAGGGGTCGGTGACGATCGACCCCGACGGCTACCCGCTGGTGTACACGGGCAGCCGGGACAACTACTACCGGGTGATCGCCTTCGACGGCGGGGTGCCCCGGGAGCTGTGGTCGCTCGGCGCGTACGACCTGGGGCCCATCGTCTGGAACGACGACTGGGACGGCGCCGGGATGGTGATCGACGACTACCTGTTCATCGGCGGGGAGAACTCCCGGTTCCACATCATCAAGCTCAATCGGGGCTACGGCGACGACGGGCTGGTGACCGCCGACCCGCGGGTGGTGTTCCATGCGCCCGGCTGGGACGACGAGCTGTTCGCCGCCGTGGGCCGGGAACTGTCGATCGAGAATTCGGTGGCCATCAGCGGCGACACCGTGTACTTCGCCAACTCGGGCGGGCTGGTCCAGGGCTGGGACATCGCCGGGCTGCGGGCCGATCCTGCGGCCGTGCCCGAGCGGGTGTTTCGCTTCTGGACCGGCGATGACACCGACGCCTCGCTGGTGATCGACGCCCAGGGCATGATCTACGCCGGCGTCGAGTACCAGAGGGGCACGGCCCGCTCCCACGAGGTCGGCCAGATCATCAAGCTCGATCCGAGCCTGCCCGACGATCCGCTGGTGTGGAGCGTGCATGTGCGGGGCGCGCTCGACGCGTCGGGGGTGTGGGCCACGCCGGGGCTGCACCGCGACCTGCTGATCGTGCCCACCCACACCGGCCACGTCTACGGCGTGGACACCGCAACCGGGGAGGTGCGCTGGACCAAGAAGCTGCCCGGCCCCACCTGGCCCAGCCCCGCCATCGTCGACGATGTGTGGATCCAGGGCGACTGCGGGGGCAAGCTCTACGCCTTCGATGTGAGCGACACCACGGTGGAGCCGCCCCAGCTGTGGAGCATCGAGCTGGGCGCCTGCATCGAGTCCACCCCGGCGGTGTGGGACGGCCTGATCGTGGTCGGCACCAAAGGCGGCTACATCTACGGCATCCGCTAGCCCCGGTGAGACCCCAACAACGACAACAGGAACCAACAGCTGCAACAGAAGACAACAACCACAACACGAGACAACAAGTAACTCAGAGGTTGCTATAGTGGATTTTATAGCATCCCATGAGGCTTAGACGAGTATCCGCTCCTCTGCGAGACCCTGAAGAGGGCCGGCCGCGAACCGGTCGGGTTCGCAAGGCCCACCCCCGACACAGGCCCCGAGGGCTAGCCCACCCGCTGGAGGCGCTCGGCTTCTCGCAGCGCCCTGCCGATCTCGCCGTCACCAGACATGGTGATCTCTAGCTCGTCCATGGCCCGGGTCATGGCCGCGTAGAGCTGGCTCTTGATCGCTTGGAACTGGTCGGTCTCCTCGACATCGTGGAGACCGACGTGGTTGGCGCCGCCGACGAACACCCGGCTGAACTCGAGGCCCTTGATGCCGGTCAGTGTCGACACCCGCACCTTGTCGCGAACACCGACAGCCTTGTCGCGGTTGATCTGGCGGCCCCCGTAGCCCCGTTCTTGCACATGAAAGTAGGGCAGGCCCTCGTGCGAGAACGCCTGCTGCAGCTCCTGCTGAAGCTCGGCGCAGCCATACAGCACGGCGATGTCATAGACATCGACGCCTCCGGTGAGCAGCTTCATCACCTGGGATGCGATGCTCTCAGCCTGGATCCACCGGCGCGGTGGGGTTTGTGGGGTTGGAGCATCCACCAGAAATGCCTCCTGACGTGGCAGAATACTGTTAATAACGACAGTTATTCCAGCTGCGTGAGGAGGCACTTCCTGTGAGGAGCATAGCGGGCGGGATCGACGGGTTGGAGGCAGTGTTCGACGACGCTTCTTTGGTGGCCGATGCGGGGTTGTTGCTGGCGGGCACGGTGATGGATCGCCTTGGGTTGGAGTCGCTGATCGACGAGACGGTGCGCCCGCCGGGCTCGGCGGGCTCGGGAGCGGGCCGCAAGGTGTTGACTTTGGTGGCGTCGATGCTGGTGGGCGGCCGCTGCATCGACGACACCGGCCGTCTGCGGGCCGCGGCGTCGCAGGCGGTGCTGCCGTTTCGGGTGATGGCACCGTCGACTGTGGGGTCGTTCTTGCGGTCGTTCATGTTCGGGCATGTGCGCCAGCTCGACAAGGCGGCCGAGCAGGCGCTGGTGCGGGCGTGGTCTGTGGGCGCCGCGCCGGCCGCGGAGATGACCGTGGATTTGGACTCCACGATCTGCGAGGTGTGCGGCAAGGCCAAGCACGGCGCCGCGTACGGCCACACCGGCGTGTTGGGCTATCACCCGCTGGTGGCGGTGCGATCAGACACCGGCGAGGTGCTGCACTCTCGGATGCGGTCGGGATCGTCGCAGCGCGGCAACGAGCATTTCGCGCGCGAGGCCCTGGCCCGGGTGCGGCGCCTGGCGCCGGACGCGGCGGTCGCGGTGCGCGCCGACGCGGGGTTCTTCTCCTATGGGATGATCGCAGACATCGGGGCCCACAACGCGTCCTACTCGATCACGATCCCACAGAACGCCAAGGTCAAAGCAGCTGTAGCGGCCATCGGCGAAGACGCCTGGCAGGCGATCGCCTACACCCGCGGCGGGCAGGCGCAGGTCGCTGAGACCACCATCGACCCCGGCCGCCGCGGCGACAAGCTCCGCGGCCCCGACGGCGAGCGGGCCAAGCTGCGGCTCGTCGTGCGCCGCACCCGCCTGCTCGGCGCCCAAGCCCAGCTGTGGCCCAACTGGCGCCACCACTGCTTCGTCACCGACCGAGCCGACCTCGACACCGTCGCCGCCGACGCCTACCACCGCGGCCACGCCACCGTCGAACTCGCCATTCGCGACCTCAAAGAAAACTCCGGGCTCAGCCGCTGCCCCTCCAGACAGTTCCCCGCCAACGGCGCCCCGCTCGCCTGCTGCGTGCTCGCCCACAACCTCGCCCGCTGGACCGCCCGCCTCGGCCGCGCCCACCCCACAGCGCAGCTCACCGTCGCGGCCACCATCCGCAACCGGCTCCTCACCGTGCCCGGCCGCCTCGTCAACCACAGCGGCCGACACAGACTGCGCCTGCCGCTCAACTGGCCATGGGCCACGGCCTTCACCACCGCCCTCGACCGGATCCGCAACCTGCCCCTGCTCATCTGACCGGCCGGCCCGGCCCGGCGCAGCCAACAAGCACCCCCAGCGCCACCAACCCGCACCAGCCCCCCACTCCAGTTTCGCACGCCCCAAAACGCGCCGGCCCGCACACACGCACCAGCCCAGCGGCCAACCGGCCCCAACCGTCGATCCCACAAACCCGTCGGTGGATTCAGGCTCAGCCTCCTCTCTCAAGTCACGGCAGACCGTCAGGCGAGGGTGCGGGCCAGACCGTTTGGCCGCCTCCGGAGGGATGAGGGCCGCCGGGTCGTCCAGGTCCACTGATGCCGAGCGCCAGTGCTGCGATCCGGCCAGGAAGTTCATCGCAAAGTCGAGAATCTCCCGAGTGTTGCGGTAGTTCTTGCGGAAGACGGTGCTGCGGCCCCGCGCTGTTCTCGCCCTACCCTGCGCATCGACGCCGGGCGGGTTCCACCGCGCTCCGCCGCGGTGGTAGACGTTCTGGGCCACGTCGTACGCCATCACGAAGTTGTCCCGGTCCGGTCGGGCCAGATCCGGTTGCAAGCGATCCGACTTGAGCATTGCGTAGGCCAGGTCCAGCCTCAGGTGGTCGAAGTCCTGGGCCTCGTCAACCAGCACGGCGTCGAAGCACTCCGAGTCGGGCAGGCCCCGCGCTGCGGCCGTGGCCTGAAGGACGCGGCCATCGAAGTCAGGTCCGCCGACGCGACGCGCCTGTCCGGTGCCGGGCGCGGCAGGCGGGCCGGGTTCCGCGCGACCGCCCCTTCTCTCGGCCAGGCGGTAGGCCTGTCGGTCGATGTTGGTGACTTCGAGCCGCTTGTCGGGCACGACCATCGCCTTGAGCGCGTTGGCCAGAACCCGGTTGTAGCACAGGACGAGGATCCGCCAGTCCGGCCAGTGCTTGTGCAGATGCCGGGCGCGGTGGGCCAGCACCAGCGTCTTGCCGCTTCCGGCAACGCCTCTGAGCACCCTGTATCCGGCGCCTAGATGCTCGGCCACCCGCTCCTGCTCCCGGTCCATCACCCGGATGACGTCCTCCCTGGGGATCTCAGGTTCCTGGAACAGGGGCAGGCTCTCAGCCCGCGACCGCGGCAGGACGATCTCGGGGTTGACGACCGCCCGAGCCCGCTTCTGTTGCGACTCGCTCAGCGGGCGCGGCCGGCCACCGCCGAGAACGCGCCGCAGCGCGCCCGGAAGCCGCTGTTCCGCCAGGTCGGTCCGGGTGAGGATCGGCATTGCCCGGTCGGCCGCGCCGAGCCGCTCCAGAGGAACCTCGTCGTGGTCAGGTACGGCCAGCACACACTCCACTGGCAGGCTCGCGATGCGGGCCTCGCCGGTGCGGCCTTCCAGTTCGCTCGCCTGTTGCGCGACCTCCTGGGGGATGCGGACCATGTCGAAGGAGTCGAACACCCGTCCTCGCCGCCTGCGGGCCTGACCCCTAGCCGACAACGGCGGAGCATCGATCACCATGATCCCCGACGCGGGATCGAGCGCAACCAGGTAGGGGAGGCCGCTCTCCGTCTCCCGCAGCCATACCGTCACCTGCTCGGGAGCAAAGTCCCGAAGAGCTCGCGCCACCTGCCTCAATCGATCAGGGACTCCGGAGCGGCTCGGGATGTTCTCGGGCAGCAGGAACGCCATGAGCTGTAAACACTACATATCGAATGTTGCGTTCTCTGGCCAGCTATCTGGGATAGCGCCCACGGACCGTCCTGCGACCGCCGTGAGTCAGGTGCAGGGTCTGGTATTTGTGACCCTCGCGCGTGTGCTCTTCCACCCAGCTCTTGCCGATCAACTCGTCGATGAGCCCTTGGACTTCCTGCTCGTCTAGCAGCGACAGCCTGCCGTAGCAGCCGTGCGCTCGAAGCACCCGTTTGAGCGGGTACTTGCCTCCCGCGTCGGCGCGCAGCGTCCTCACGAGATTGCGCCTCGACCACTGGCCGCGCTCCACCCCGTCAATGAGGACCAGAGCGATGGCCTCGGCTTGCTCACGCAGCGCGTCAGTCGCATCCTCGGGATCGATCGGTGAGTCGTGCCACGGTCGAGGCAACTCGGGCGTGCATGCGTCGCAGGCTCCGCAGCGGGCAGCCTTGTCGCCAGGTGGATCGGGCTCTCCCAGGTATCGGAGCATCTCACGGCGCCGACAGTCCGGTTGACCGCGGGCGAGGGCGCGGGCCTCCTCAGCCCGCTGTCGCACCGCGCTCCGACGGCTGTCGATCAGGCTTTCGAGGAGGTCCCAGTCGGGCTCAGCCGCCATCCGTTCGAAGACCCACCCGAACCGCCACGCCGAGAAGCTGCAAACCCCGAGCTTCAGCAAATCAATCGCCGTCTGCTCCACCTCGTCGGGGCGCTGACCGAGTTGCTGCGCCCACTTGCAGCCGCGGTATTCGCCCTCTTCTGCGGTCGCTAGCGCCAGCATGGCGTCGGCGCGGTCCGCAAGGGCAGCGTCGCGGGCCCGCAGTTCCTCCACACGGTGCTTGGTGGCGTCCACCGACCCGATCCGGCCCCGCAGCACGAAATCCTGGCGCCGGCGCACGGCCCCGACCTGTTCCAGGTAGTGCAAGGCGAGAGCATGCGATCCGTCGCGCTCGCCGTCCTCAGTGTCGGCCCGCTCGGCGAGCCGGTCGGGGTCGATGAAGTTGAGACCCTCGGACAGCCCGGACCAAGCCTTCCGCACCGTGGCGATGTCGGGCGCCGAGGACTCCACGAAGTACTCGTGGATGCGGCAGTCGCGGCGAGTTGTGAGCAGCACTGCCGTGCCGGTGGTGGGGCCGGTCCCGTCGCGAGCGCCGCGGGCAGCCCTGCCCGTCTCCTGCACGTACTCCTCGATGGAGGCAGGCATCTCGAGATGCACGATCAACTTGATGTCAGGCTTGTCGATGCCGAGTCCGAAGGCTTTGGTGGCGACTACGACGTCGATCTCGCCGTGACGAAAGGCGTCCTCGGTGTGTTGGCGCTCCCCCAGTTCCATGGCCCCGCTGTAGGGGCGGACGCGGTGGCCGAAGCTGCTCAGCAGTGCGGCTAGCCGCGCGGTGTCGTTGCGCGTTGGGACGTAGACGATGGCGCTGCGGCGGCGGAAGGCCTCGACCACCTGAACCACCCGCAGGTCGCGGTCCTTGCGGTTCTGGCACTGTTCCGCGTAGTAGTGAATCTCGGGTCTGTCGACCGAGCGCACCAACGGGCCGACGCCGGGCTTCAGGCCGAGCAGCCGTGTGACGTCTCCGAGAACTTCGGTGGTGGCCGTGGCGGTGACCGCGGCCACTGGCAGGCGTTGACCTGCCGCGGCGGCGACGGCCGTCGGGATCATGGCGTACTCGGGACGGAACGAGTGCCCCCACAACGAGATGCAGTGGGCCTCGTCGACCGCGATCCGGGCTATGTCCACGTCTTGCAACCAGGCCCGGAACATCGGCGACCAGAGCCGCTCGGGGCTCACGTACAACAGCTTGAGATGGCCCTGGGCGGCGCTGCGGAGCACGGCCTCCTGCTCGGCCTGGCCCACGCCCGAGTAGATCGCGGCCACCTCTTTGACACCCTTGGAGCGCAGGTTGTCGACCTGGTCGCGCATCAGGGCGATCAGCGGTGACACGACCAGGGTCACGCCGGGCGACACCAGCGCGGGAACCTGGTAGGTGACCGACTTGCCCGACCCGGTGGGCAGCACCGCGACCACGTCCTCGCCCCGCATGAACCGCCGCATCACCTCGTACTGTCCGGGCCGCCACTCGTCGAACCCGAGCCATCGTCTGGCGATCTCCAAGCGCCGCTCGATGCCGGCGTCGTCGAGCGGCGCGCCGGGATCGCCGATATCGAGTGCGGCCCGCGTCAGCGTCTCGATGCCAGGCATGCGTTCAATCCGCTCCCGGCGGTCGTCGTCCATCTCTAGGCTGAGGTGGCTGGCCACGGCCTGGTAAGCGTCTTCGGGTCGGTCGATCTCCCGGATGGCGGGCGGACCGGCGAGGCCGCGCAGCATGACATCCACGTAGGGCAACGGTCGGCGCATCCGATTGTCGAACACCACGGTCACGCCAATGTCGTCGGCGGTGCGGATCAGCCGTCCGGTGCCCTGGGCGAAGGCGATGGCGGCGCGGGGCACCAGGTAGTGGGCGAAGGGGTCCTTGCCGTGCAATTCGAGCAGGCTCTTCCGGGCGCTGACGATCGGATCGCCGACCGGATCGAACGGGATCTTCTCGATCAGCAGCAGCCTCAGCGCGTCGCCGGGGACGTCCACACCCTCCCAGAACGAGCGCAGGCCCAACAGGCAGGCCGTTCGTTCGGCCCTCATGCGACCGACCAGCGCCGCTGACGATGCGTCGCCCTGGGCGAGCAGCTCAATGCCCTCGGATGCGAGAACCGGCCGAGCATGGTCCCGCACGCGTTCGAGGCGGGCCCTGGCCGTCATCAGCGCCATGGCCCCGCCGTCGGCGGCCACGCACAGACGCGGCAACTCAGCCGCCACGGCGTCGGTGAACCGGTCGGTGAGCTGGCCCCGCGGCGCCGGCAGGTAGTCGGTCAGCAGCATCAGGTGGCGCTCGGCGAGATCGGTGTACGGCGAGCCGATCACCGTGGGGGTGACTCCTTCGAGTCCGATCCGTCCACCGAGGTAGCCGAAGTCGTCGCCGGCTCGCAGCGTGGCGGAGGTCAGCACCACCGAGTGGCTGCGGTCCCACAGGTCGGCGAGCATTCCCGCCACCGACAGGGGCGCCCGCCGCAGAGCCCAGCGCCACTCCCCCGCCTCGATCTCAACCTCGGATGGATCCGCTTCCCCATCCTCGAAGCTCACGCGGAGAGCGGCCCCGCCCCGGCCGGGCTCGGACCTTGGTCCAGCCTGAACCGAGCCAAGAGCGGATCCGCCCAACGACCCGGAGGCGCCGGCGCGGGCCATGCCCGCGGGAACGGCCTCGAAGCTCACGTCGGCGATGTTGATCCACTGGGCGAGATCGTCATCCAGATCATCGTCGATGAGCCGCAGCTGGGGCTCAGCCCACAGCACAGCATCGACGAGCGCGGCCGCGTCGCGGGCCTCCCGGCCGAGCCGGGCCTTCTCGTCCTCCAGGGCCTCCGTGCGGTTGCGGCCCGTCAGTTGCTGGGGCACGTCGATGTCATCGAGGGCGTCGGCCACCTCTCGCAGGGCGGCACGCAGAGTTCTTCCCGCGCTCTCAACCCGCCTATAGGACTGGTGCCGCCGGTCGGCACCGCGGACGATGCGGTGGGAGACGCCGTAGCGGGCGGCCTGCTCTCGGGTGGCGCCGGTGCGGTCACGCACATGCTCGATGAGCGGCTTGGACAGCTGACTCGTCGCCAGCCGCACGGCTTCTGTCGCATCGCGCAGCCGTTGAATCTGCTGGTCGCGCAGGCCCGCGCCGGTTGCGGTGGCGACGCGGGCGGCTAGGCCCCCGCGCATGGCCGGATCCCACAGCGATTCGCACAACATCTCTAGGTGGGCGAAGCTCAGTTCTCGGGTTGTGGCGGCCGTGGCCGAGTCTTCCAGGTTGTGGGCCTCGTCCACGATCAGGTTGAATTGGCCCGCCCTGAGCGCGGGACTAGCGGCCAGCAGGGCGTGGTTCAGGACGACGACATGGGCGGTGTTGAGACGGGCCAAGGCCCGCCGGTAGAAGTCCAGTTCGTCGAGTCGGCTGCGGACCGGGCCGGGCCGGGAGTCGACGCTCAGCTTCCATCGCAGCAGACGCAGGGCCCGCAGACTCCCTTCGACCGCAGCCGTGCGCAGGTCCGACCAGTCGCCCGAAGGTGTTTGCGCAACCCAGGCACACAGGATGGCCAGTGCCATGGCGGTGGCGTGGCGGGCCGGATGCTCGCCGGAGTCTTCCTGGAGCCAGTCGAGCTCGTCACCCAACGCCTTCAGGCTGATGTAGTTCTGTCGACCCTTGAGCACGACCGTGGAGAACGGCTGCAGCGTTGACTCCAGCTCTTCGAGGGTCTCCAGAATCTGGTCCTGTAGGACGCGGGAGTGGGGCGCGATCACCGCCACCCGGCCCGACGCCCGGGCCGCCTCGATGGCGGGGACCAAGTATGCGAGCGTCTTGCCGGTGCCGGTCGGCGCTTCGATCATCAGCCGCTGGCTGGGCTTGGCGAACGCGGTCGCGACCAGTTCGGCCATCTCGGCCTGCTGCGGTCGAGGTGTTCGACCCCCGGTCATCAGTGTCCCGCCCTCGCCGAAGGCATCGACGACAGCGCCGATGTCGAGCGAGCGCGTGGGGACGATGGGATCGGGAACGGGAACTTCGGGAACGACCATGTCGAGCGCAACCGGCTCACGCTGCTGGTCGACGAAACCGGCCCACGGGTGCCCGGCCCGGCCAAGGACCCAGCGCTGCAGACGGCGCGCCGATCCTGGACCGTTCAGCTCGTCCAGGAGGCTCAGCATGACCTGGTGGGCCATGCGGGCATCGTCAAGGGCATCGTGCTTGTCACGGCCGTTGATATCGAACAGCGATGCGAGGTCGTCGAGTCTGCGGCCGGGCGGGGGACGGTCACCCTCGACACCGCGGACCATGCCCTTACCGGCGCGGGGGTACGCGAGGTGGGCGAGCTCCAACGTGTCGAGCCGATGCCCGCCCGGCACGGCGAGCCCGAGCGAGGCGGCGGCCGCGTCGAGCACAACGAAGTCATACCCAAGACCGTTGTGGGCGATCATGGGCCTGTTGCCCACCCACTCGAAGAACTTCCTCAGGGCGCCTTCAAGGAGCGGGGCGTGTTCGAGATCGCCGTACTCCAGCCCGGTCAGTTCCGTGATGTGTGGCGGGAGCCTGCGCTGCGGTCTGACCAGCGTCTCGAACTCGTCGAGCGCGCCCTCGTCGGAAGCCAGCACCGCTCCGATCTGGATGATCTCATGCTCAGACGGATGGGCCCTGTCGGCGTTTGTCTCCAGGTCGAAGACCACATACTCCAGTAGGCGGGCCACGGGGCGGTGAAGCTAGTCGCTCCAGGTGACGCGAGTGGGCTAAGAGCTAAGGATTGGGGGCTGACCTACCGGCCTGGGACAGGGTGCGCCAGACTCTTTGGGGGGTGGCGGGCATGTCTATGTGGTCTATGCCCAGGTGGGCCACGGCGTCGCAGATGGCGTTGAGGATGGCGGGGCCGGCGCCCACCGTGCCCGACTCGCCGATGCCTTTGGCGCCGAGCGGGTTGAGAGGGGTGGGTGTCTCCATGGGGACCAGCTCGAAGCTGGGCAGGTCCGGGGCCGAGATGGCCGGGTAGTCGATGAGGTTGTTGGCCAGCGGGTTGCCGTCGGCGTCGTAGGCCATCTCCTCGAGCAGGACTTGGGCCGCTCCCTGGGCGATGCCTCCCTGGACCTGGCCCTCGGCGATGAGAGGGTTGATCAGCGTGCCGGCGTCGTCACAGGCGATGAGGCGCCGGAGCGCTGTCTCGCCGGTGGCGGAGTCCACCTCGACCACGGCCACGTGGCAGCCGAAGGCGTAGGTGTTGTCGGCCTGAACGAAGTCCGAGACCGCCGCGAGCGGGACCGGGGCCGCTCCGGCCTCGGATGCTTGGGCTGCGATCTCGGCCCAGCCGACCCGGGGCTGCGGTGACCCGACCACATGGAAGGCCCCCGTCGCGGTGTCGAGCACCACGTCGGCCTCGGCAGCCTCCAGGCGGGCCGCGGCCCGGACACGGCCGCGCTCCACCAGGTACCGGGCCGCGGTCAGGACGGCCGAGCCGGCCAGTTGGGCCGAGCGGGAGGCGGCCGTCAGCCCGCTGGAGGCGATCTCGGCAGTGTCGCCGGAGATGACCGCTATGCGATCCAGCGGCACGCCGGTGGCATCGGCCGCGATCATGGCCCAGCAGGTGGCGTGGCCCTGCCCGAACGCGGTGGCTCCGGTGCGCACCACCAGCGACCCGTCGGCGGCGAGCTCGATCTCGCCCAGCTCGCTGGAACCCATCGAGGTGCTCTCCACGAATGAGGCGATGCCGATGCCGAGCAGCACCGGGTCGCCGCCGGCGCGGCGGCGGGCCTGCTCGGCTCGCAGCTCGCCGTATCGGGCCGCGACCAGGGCCCGGTCGAGGGCGGCTCCGAAGTCGCCGGAGTCGTAGGTGCTGCCCGCGGGGTTCGTGTACGGGAAGCGCTCAGACGCCACGAAGTTGAGGCGGCGCACCTCGGCGGGGTCCATGCCGATCTTGGCGGCGTAGAGGTCGACGGCCCGCTCGATGGCGAAGATGGCCTCGGGCCGGCCCGCGCCCCGATAGGCGGTGACCGGAGCGGTGTTGGTGACGTAGCTGCGCCCGCTGATCGAGGCGTTGGCGATGTGGTAGCAGCCGGTGAACACCTTGCGGGTGTACGTGGGCAGGAAGGCTCCGATCATCGGGTAGGCGCCCGCGTCCTGGACGACGTCGAGCTCGTAGTGGGTGATGCGGCCGGCGCGGGTGCCGCCCAGGCGGAAGCGCTGGCTCTGGGCCCGGCCGTGCACCGACGACGTGAGGTTCTCCGCCCGGGACTCGGTCCACACCACGGGCCGGCCGACGGCCCGGGCGAGCCCGGCCAGAACGAGCTCCTCCGGCGACGGCGTGCCCTTGGCCCCGAAGCCCCCGCCCACATCGGGGGTAACCACCCGCACTGCGGCCTTGTCGAGTCCGTAGAGGGCGGCCAGGGCGTCCCGCACTCGGTGCGGGGCCTGGGTGGAGGCGTAGAACGTGAGCCGGCTGCCGTCGGAGGACCATTCGGCCGCCGCCGACCGGGGCTCCAGCGGCACGGCCGCCAGCCGCTGGTTGACCAGCGAATCCTCCACTGTGACCTCGCAGCCCGAGAAGTCCAGCGGCGCTTCGGCGTGGCCGCCGGCGGGCATGTCGAAGGCAATGTTGGTGCCGGCGCCGGGCTCTGATGCCGGTCCGTCATCGGTGGTGCGAACCACGACGGGCATGTCGAAGGCGACGTTGGTGCCAGCGTGTTCATGGACCAGCATGTCGCCGGCGGCCGCATCGAGCAGCGCCACCACCACGGGCCGCGGCTCGATGTCGACGGCCACGTGCTCGGCCGCGTCGGCGGCCGCCGCGGCAGTCTCGGCCACCACCGCCACCACCGGCTCGCCCACGAACCGGACCGTGTCGCAGGCCAACACCGGGCGGATCATGCTCCGGTTGACCACGGGGACAGCCGGAAGGTCGGGCAGGTCCAGATCGGCAGCGGTGACCACCCCGAGCACGCCGGGCTGGGTCTGGGCCTCCGCCGTGTCCACGCCGACCAGACGCCCGTGCGCAATCGTGGAGCGCACGAAGCACGCGTGGGCCAGCCCGTCGAAGCGCAGATCGGCCACATAGCGGGCCCCCTCGGTGAGCATCCGCGGGTCCTCGGTGCGAAGCACCCGGTTGCCGAGCACGCTCACGTCGCGACCCGCCTCCGTCCCCACCCGAAATTGATGACGAAACAGCCCCTGGAGGCCCACTAATCGCACCAATTTGGTGTGCCGCCAGCGTCCGCATCCGCTCGATGCCAAGTCGGGCCGGCCGGTGTGTCCTCCACGATCACGCCGAGGGCTGCAAGCTCGTCGCGCAGGGCATCCGCAGCGGCCCAGTCCCTGGCTTCCCTAGCCGCCTGCCGCCGCGTCACCAATTCCTCAATGGCGGCGTCGGCATCAGTTCCGTTCCCGCCCGCGTCGACGGCCACGCCGAGCACTCCGGCCAACTCGACCACAGTGTCCACGAGGATCCGAGCTTCGTCGGTGCCGCGGTCAAGAGCTGCGTTGGCCCGACGCAGCGCGTCGAATGTGCGGGCCACCGCCAAAGGCGTACCCAGGTCGCGGTCCATCGCCGCCTGGAAGCGGACTCTCAACCGTTGAGCCTCCCGCCTCGCGCCTCTCGCACCCACATTCTCTAGTACTTCTGGGACGGCGGTGGGCAGGTCGAGCTCGGCATCGACAGCACTGGATGGCTCGTCACGCTCGAGAGCCGGGTCGTCGGGCTGCTCGGACTCGGCGTGGGAGACCCCAGGCGCATCGCCTTGGGACCCAATAGCGTCGGCCCGGCGGGCCATGGCGTCGAGTCTCTGCACTGCGGACCGGGCCGAGGCCATCAGCTCGGCGTTGACCTCCATGGTCTTGCGGTAGTGGGTCTGCAGCACCAGCAGGCGGAAGGCCCGGCCGTTGAGCGGGTGCTCGTCGAGCATCTCGGCCACGGTGCGGTAGTTGCCCAGCGACTTCGACATCTTGGTGCCCTCGATGTTGAGCATGGCGTTGTGCACCCAGTGGCGGGCGAACGTCCGACCCACGGCCAGCGCCTCGGCCCGCTCGTTGGTGTGGTGGGGGAACACCAGGTCGTTGCCGCCGCCGTGGATGTCGAAGTCGTCGCCGAGGATGCCGAGGCTCATGGCCACGCACTCGATGTGCCATCCCGGCCGGCCGGGCCCCCACGGCGACGGCCACGACGGCTCGTCGGGCTTGGCCGCCTTCCAAAGGGCGAAGTCGAGGGGGTCCTCCTTGGCCTCGTCCACCTCGACTCTGGCCCCGGCCGAGGCCCGCAGGTCGTCGAGGTCGCGGTGCACCAAGTCGCCGTATCCGTCGACGTCCCGCACCCTCAGATACACGCCGGTGGAGGTGGAGTAGGCGGCGCCGGCGTCCATGATCCGGGCGACGAACTCGACCATCTCTTCGACCCATTCGGTGGCTCGGGGACGCTGGTGTGGTTCGAGCACGCCGAGCGCCGCCATGGCGTCGACATAGACGGCCTCCCACTCGGCGGCCACATCGCTCTCGGTGCGGCCCTCGTCGCGGGCCCGGTTGATGATGTTGTCGTCGATGTCGGTGACGTTGGCCACGTGACGCACGTCGAGGCCCCGCCACTGCAGGTAGCGGCGCAGCACGTCGTAGGTGATCGCCGAGCGGGCGTGGCCCAGATGGGGGTGGTCGTACACGGTCGGCCCGCACGCGTACAGCGCCACTTTGCGGGGCTCGCGGGTCGCCAGGGGGCGCACCTCGCCCGTGAGGGTGTCGTACAGCGAGGCGGGCGACGGGTCCGGTTCCAGGGCAATCCCGCAGAGCGCGCACAGCTCGGCCAGCACGCCCGGAGCGGAGTCGTCGAGGCGGCCTGCGATGACACCGTCGGCCACCTCGGCCAGCACGGCCCGGGCCCTGGGCGCGTCGAGGTCGTCGTCGAGCGCGTCGCGCAGCCGCCGGGCGTAGGGGGCCGGATCGGATCCGCCGGCGGTGCCTCTGCGCTGCACCGCCTCGTTGAGGGCGTCGAGCAGGGCCTCGCCCTCGGCGATGTCGCCGTCGTGCCACTCCCAGTCGTCGCGATAGTGGTGCCCCATGAGCGCGAGGCGCACCGCGGCCGGGGCGCTCTCCTTGCAGAGGTCGCTCACGAACACGAGGTTGCCCAGCGACTTCGACATCTTGGCGCCCTCGTAGCCGACCATCCCGCAGTGCATCCAATACTTGACGAAGGGTTGGCGCACGGCGGCCTCGCTCTGGGCCAGCTCGCACTCGTGGTGGGGGAAGATCAGGTCGCTGCCGCCGCCGTGGATGTCGATGCCGGTGCCGAGCAGCCCCATCGACATGGCGCTGCACTCGATGTGCCAGCCGGGGCGGCCCGGCCCGAACGGGGAGTCCCATGACGGCTCGTCGGGTGCGGACGGCTGCCACAGCACGAAGTCCAGCGGGTTGCGCTGGCGGGGGTCGTCGGGGGTGCCGCCCCGCTCGGCGGCCAGGGTTCGCATGGTGTCGTCGTCGTAGCCTCCGAGGCGCCCGAAGCTGGGCCAGGTGCACACGTCGAACCAGGTGGTGCCCTCCGCGGTGTAGGCGTGACCTGCGGCGGTGAGGTCCTCGATGAGGGCCACCATCTCGGGCACCCATTCGGTGGCCTTGGGCTCGGCTTCGGGGGGACGGGTGTTGAGGTCCTCCATGTCGCAGCGGAACCGGGCCGTCTCGGCCGCGGCCAGCTCCAGGAAGTCCACTCCGAGCTCGCGGGCCTTGGGCAGGATCGAGTCGTCCACGTCGGTGATGTTGCGCACCATCCGCACTTGGTGGCCGTGGTCCTCGAGGCGGCGGATCAGCAGGTCGTAGGCCAGGTAGGTGTTGGCGTGGCCGAGGTGGGTGCTGTCATAGGGGGTGATGCCGCACACGTAGATCCGCACCTCCGCGGGGGGCGGGGCCGGCTCGAAGGGCACCACGGCCCGGCGCGCGGTGTCGTACAGGCGCACGGGTCCGAGGTTATCGCTGAGCCCCCACCAGCCCTAACAGCGGGCGTTTGCGGCGGGCGAGAACGCCCGGCTGGTCCGATTTCGGAATCTGGAGATGTTGTTAATTAATCAATGCTAGATGTGGATTAACTTGTTAGTATCGCGCGTGTGATTTACGAGCCGCCGGAGCTGACAGCCCGAGACATGCAGATCCTCCAAGAAATCGGAGCGCTCCGCGACGACCTGCGCTTCCACCTTGTGGCGCCTCGCCGGTGGCACGGCACGCTGAGCCGGGTGATGATGGCCCGCACGGTGCAGGCCTCCACCTCCATCGAGGGCTACCACTCCACCGTCGACGAGACCGCCGCCATCATCGATGGTGAGGAGCCCCCGGAGGTGGACGAGGACACCCGCAGGGCTGTCTCCGGCTACCGCGACGCAATGACCTACGTCTTGCAACTCACCGGCCCCTCAAGCCCCGACAGGCGGAGGATGGACGCCTCGCTACTCAAGTCGCTGCACTTCATGATGGTCGGCCACGACCTCTCCACCAGTCCTGGCCATTGGCGCCCCGGCGCAGTGTGGGTGCGCGACGGCGCGGGCAATCCCGTCTACGAGGCCCCCGATCGCGACGTGGTCGAGCCGTTGATCGACGAGCTCATCATCTGCGTGAACGACAACCCCGGTGCGACATTGATCACCGCCGCCATGGCCCACCTGAACCTCACGCTGATCCATCCGTTCAGCGACGGGAACGGCCGAATGGCCCGATGCCTCCAATCGTTCGTGCTTGCTCGTGAAGACAGGGAGATCTCACCGGTGTTCACCAGCATCGAGGCGTACCTGGGTCAGAACGTAGGCGCCTATTACGGCGCGCTCACCGATACGGCGGCCGGATCGTGGTCGCCCGGACGCAGCGCCCGCCCCTGGATCGAGTTCTGCCTGACGGCTCACTACCGCCAAGCTGCGGGCATGCGCAGGCGGATCGACCGGTTCGAGGCGCGGTGGGACCGCTGCGAGCAGATTGCGGCGCGCTCGCGTCTGCCCGATCGGTCCATCGACGCGCTCGTGCACTCGGCGCAAGGGTGGCCGCTGAGCCGCTCGCGGTACAAGCGCATGGTGAGATCCGCCTCTGGCGAGCAGATCAGCGGCGCCATGGCTACACGGGACCTTGCCGCCATGACTGCAGCCGGCCTGCTCGAGCCGGTGGGCGAGAAGCGGGGCCGCCGCTACCTGCCGTCGGAGTCGCTGAGAGCTTTGGAGCGCGAGATCCGAGCAATGCAGCCGGATCGGCCTGTGATCGACCCGTACGGGATTTCCGCTTCCCACTCATGACGGAGGGCCAGCCGGCCTGACGCCGACGGTCGCCCGCAAGGCAACGGTTGGCGAGCCGGCGAGCTCCGCTCAGATGATGGGGCGGCCGATGGTTAGGGGCTCGGGGTGGTCGACGGCGCAGCGGGTGCCGCTGTAGATGGTGGGCATGCACCGGTTGCAGTGGATGCAGTCTCCCTCGGTGGCGGTGCCGGCCTGCCAGCGGTTGGGCAGGTCGGGCTGGCGCAGCAGGGCCCGGGCCATGGCCACGAAGGCGAACCCCTCGTCGAGGGCGGACTGCACGGTGTCGAGCCGGTTGATTCCCCCGAGCAGGATCAGCGGCATCTCCAGGGCTTCGAGGAAGCGGCGGGCCTTGGGCAAGAAGTAGGCCTCCTCGAAGGGGTATTCGGGCATCAGCTTGGCCCCGGCCAGCTTGAACCCGAGTCGGGCATGGGGCGGGAGGGTGGCCGCGAACTCCTCGCGGGGGGCGTCGCCCCGGAACAGGTACATGGGGTTGGCGAGGGAGCTTCCGCCGGTTAGCTCGAGGGCGTCGAGGACGCCGTCGGCCTGCAGCATCGTGGCGAATTCGAGGCTCTCCTCGTCTTTGAGGCCGCCGGGCACACCGTCGTTCATGTTGATCTTGGCGGTGACGGCCAGCTTGTCGCCCGCCGCGGCCCGAACCGCCTGCACGGCCCGGCGGGGGAACCGGGCCCGGTTGTCGAGGGAGCCGCCCCAGGCGTCGGTGCGCTTGTTGAGGTTGGGGCTCAGGAAGGCGCTGAGCAGGTAGTTGTGGCCGAGATGGATCTCGATGGCGTCGAAACCGCTGTCGGCGGCCAGGCGGGCGGCTCGGGCGTAGTCGTTGGTGATGCGGGCGATGTCGGCATCGGTGGCGGAGCGGATGACCCGCATGGCCAGCGGGTTGAATCGCCGGGTCGGCGCGATCGAGGCCGCCTTGTTGGATCGGGAGTTGGCCACCGGCCCGGCGTGTCCGATCTGGGCGCCGGCGGCCGCGCCCTCGGCGTGGATGGCGTCGGTGAGGCGGCGCAGGCCGGGAACGGCCTCGGGACGCAGCCAGATGCACTCGGCGTGGGTGCGGCCCTCGGGAGCCACGGCAAGGTAGGCCACGGTGGACATGCCGGCCCCGCCCGCGGCCACCAACCGGTGGTACTCGATGAGCTCGGGCGTGACCAGCGCCTCGGGCGTGACCCCCTCGAAGGTGGCCGCCTTGATGATCCGGTTGCGCAAGGTGACCGGCCCGAGCCGGGCCTCGGCGAACGGATCAGCGGATGGCATCGGCTCGACTCAGCCAACCGGGACTCGGGGCGCTGTCGGTCACGCCTGCAAGATAGGCCCCGGCTCTGCCGGTCGCTTCGGCCCGCCCCGAACGCGGTCTCACGATCGGCCCGGGACTGGGCAGGCGCAGAGCTAGAGCCCGGCCGCAGCAGCCCATCAGCGGAAGTCAGCGCACACTGTTCCGCGGCGGTGTGGTGGTTCGGGAAACTGCGCCCCCGGCAGGAATCGAACCTGCGCGCACGGTTTAGGAAACCGATGCTCTATCCACTGAGCTACGAGGGCGGAGGGTGCGCGGTCATCTGCGCGAAATGGGCAGTTGAGCCGCTGACTAGGGGTTTGAGCCTATCCGGGGCCTAGGTCGGGCTGTCTCGGAGCCTGTCTTGGGCTGCTTGTGCCCTTCGATGGCTGCTGGCCCGCCAGCGGGCGGGCTGGTCTGACCTGCTTGTCCGACTCTGGCGGTTACGCCGCTAGGTCTCGCTGCCTCTTTGCCTTGGTGGGCAGTTCGTGCAGTCCGAACCACTCGCTCATGTCGGCTCCGGTGCGGTTGTGATAGGCGACCAGCGCTGTGATCAGGACATGCATCTGGTAGCCGATGTTGTTGAACTCGACGCTCTCATGTCGCATCGTCCGGCAACGCTTGTTCCAGAGCCGGTTCTTGTAGTCGCTGTTGGCGGACTCTGAGTCTTGCCTCAGACCGAAGATGTCACCGAAACGGTGATCGGACTCTGGGAAGATTCGCAGAGCACGGGACCGGCTCTTGCCTGCGATGCGTTCTGATGTGGTTCGGGTGTGCCGCACACGGGCCTTGGCTCCCCTGAGATTGACGGGCACCAGGGGGTTGTCCGGGATTGACCAGTGCGTTGAGATTTGGGGCCGCTTCTTGCGCTGCTCCTTCTTGACCTTGTTCAGTTTGAGCGGCATATAGAAGTCCTTGCCACTCCTGTCAACGAACGTGAGGCACGGCGTGCCGTTGACCGCTGAAATGATCCGAGCGACCTTGTTTCCATCTCGCAGCGTGAACGTCTCCTCACCCAGGTTGTCTACGGCGACCTTGCCGCTCTTTGTGAGCCGCACCTTCGACACTGGGATCAATCCTGCGTCCAGCAGCCGGTCGAAATCGGCAAGGCTGAGCGCCATGTCATACACGACACCTCGCAACCCCTCACGGAAGTATGGGAACTTCTCGATGAGTTCCAGAATGCTGTCAACTGCGATGGTCGCGTCGTTTCTCGGCATCGCCTTGTTCTTGCCGGACTTCAGGTTTGTGGAAAAGATGATCCGTTCGCCGGTGTAGGCGGTGCGCCCCTGCACCATGACCATCAAGAAGCCCGGCGACTCAGCATATTCGCCGTCGTTCGTGTGGTATGGGATGGCGTCGAGATCATACCGTCGCACGATCTCGCCTGTTTCGGGGTCCACAGCATCGTGGACTGTCAGTTTCGTCAATGCTGGTAGCCAGCAGCCGTCGGCGGACACGAACGAACGGGGATCGGGACTCGACAGAGAACCGATGCCAGGTTCCAGTATGCCCATTTGCTGGCCTGCTCTGACGGCTGCTGCGTCGATGATGTCGTGGGCCGTCTGTAGCAGATGGTCGCAGAGATACTTGTCGCGGAACCTGTAGTGGCGTGACCTGTTCATGGGAGTCTTGGACAGACGCATCTCCGGGTCGTTCGGATATGCGGCTGCCACGGCATCGCGAAGCTCGTTCCAAACGTCAAGGTCTGCGAAGTTGTCCGATACCCACTCGTAGCTGCCGAACTTCCATCCGGCGACCTCGAACAGCAGCACGTCAGGGGTGCGGTACTTCCTCGGGCGTCCGCCCCGACGCAGACGGCACGACGGCGGGTCGATCAGTTCCTCGAATTGGAGGCCGAGCTTCCACAGGGGCTTGAAGCACGCCACCAACTGGAGCCACTGCCGGTCTGAGGGCCGGAACTTCTTGCCCTTGACCTTCTTGGGAGCAGGCTTCTTCGGTGTGGTGCGGCTTCCTTTGCCCTTCTTGCGTCTGCCGGTCTTCTTGTTGGCCGAGTCGGGCTTCGGCCCGTCAAGTCGTTCGACGGTGCTGTCATCGCCTACCATGGCCGCGACCTCTTCAACCGCGACCGGCTGCAAGTCCTCGAATAGCTTGGGTCGCTCAGACATCGCCCTGCCTCCAGTCGTAGTTCAACGCCTTGGCGGTGTTGTCCAGCGATGGCGACCCAAGGAACCGGGCCGCGGCTTCGATGCCGTCAGTTTCAAGAACCTTGTGGGCTGTGGTCAGCCTGATCGACCGTGCTGACACGCCGGGCCGTCCCGAAATACCAGCGTCGCGCAGCACTTGGCCAAGCCGTACTGTCACCGAGTGGGCGGCCCTCTCGGGATGGATCAATGAGGTCACACACAGCAGGTCGTCGGCTGCTGCGGGAGGGTTGTTGCGGAAGTACCGCTCGACCGTCTCGGCTCCCCAATTGTCCAACAGGCCGTATCTGGCTGCTGCGCCGAGGAAGGCCACCGTCGCTGCTGCGGTGTCTACATCTGAGACTCTGACTCCGGCGATCTCTGATGGTGAGCCTCCGGCATAGGAAAACGCAACAAGCAGCGACCGTCGTGACGCCACCTGACCAGCGTCAGCGAACACTCTGGGCAGATGAGCCTCTTCGTCGGTCAGAGGCCGAGCCGACACGAAGTCCGTTGGGCGGGCAATGCGTTCTCCGACTAGTGCCGAGACATCAATAGGTGCTCCCATAGAGGCAGCAGCTTCGAAGGCCAACCGCGCCACCCATTGACGATTCCTAGCTGTTGACTGTGCTGTAGAGCGATGACGGCCAGAACGGTCACGCCAAGCAGCCCACAGCCAATCCTGCACCATTGAAGGTGTGACATCCTCCAGGCTGACAGCACCGCTCGTAATCAAGTTGTGGAACAGATGACGAGCCTCGGTTGTGGCCTTCATAGCGGTGCGACGATTGTCGGCCAGGCGAAGCTCCATAGCCTCCAGCACCAGAGGTAGCCACTCTGCCAAAGTCATCTCACCATCCACAACGAGTCTCCAAGCATCGTTGACCACTCTCACCAGCGGCGGAACGGACACACCAGAGCGGAACCAGCAAGCGAAACCACTTCGGATTTCGGCTGATAGTCCTGTTTGACTCGTCGAGTTCATTTTGCGATCTCCTGCGAAGTCCTGCGCTTGATAGCAGAACAAGACCGGGTAGTTTCGTCTTGTCTTGCTTCGCAGCATTAGAACTGCCGACTGTGACACAGAAAGCCATGTGGTCGCTTCCTAGATTCACTGTGATCATGGAAAACATGTACTGGCCTCTTCGTTTGTAGCTCGGAGATTTCTTTCTTGGAGATTGTGCTTGCGGTTGTGCAGGACGTTTCGATATCGAAACGATAGCTATGGGGTGTGACATCTGGCCTTCGGAATCAGGCGTTATGCACGTCCTGTTCGTCCGCTGCTGGCACACGGTTGCCGACTTGTGTAGCGTCACCGGACATGGTGAAACGCGGCGACCTTGAACGCAGCCCCAAGGACTACCTCGAAGACCCGCACGACTGGCCCTATGGAAGGATGAAGATCGACGACGAACCAGTGCTCTACTTGATTAGAGATATCTGCGTAGAGCTTCGCAGAGCCTTCGAGGGCAAAGACGACAAGGGTGAGGAATGGTCGTTTCGAAAGATCGCCAAGGAGTGTGAAGTCTCTCCCAAGTCCATCTACGATCTATGGCACGGCATCTCTTGGGGCACCCTCCCGGTCATCGCCAGCATCGAGATCTACCTCAACAAGCGCATTTGGGGCAGAGAGCATCTCAGCCAAGCCCGTAAACAGGAACCCAACTGAACTGACGACCAGCCTCCTCGAAAAGCAGCCCACCGAGTAGCGGATAGGTGTCCGTTGGCTGCCCTCCCCTGAAGTTGGGCAGGCAAGATCGTCTCGGGGTGCCGCGCTGGGGGTGAGGCCCCTCGCGTAGAGTCGCCCCTGTGACTGTTGAAGGCCACATCGACCTTCGGGAGCTAGCGGGACGGCTGGCTCGTCGCCGTCGTGGACGCACCGAAGCGACTGTGCAGTCCGATGTTCGGATGCTGCTGCTGGCTTCGGGGTTGAACCTCACCGAAGGCGACGTGCTCGACGTGGATTTGGAAGCGCAGCTTGCTGACCGTCGCCGCATCGACATCGAGATGGGACGCACCGTCATCGAGGTGAAGCGGAGCCTGGCTCCGCAGGGTGCGCTGGCCGATGCGGCAACGCAGCTTGGTGGCTACGTGGAGGCGCGAAGCAGCAGCCTCGGGCAGCGCTATGTGGGGATCGTCACCGACGGTCAGGACTGGCATCTGTTCCACCACGCAGACGGTGGACTGGTTGCTGTTGCTGAGCATCACGTTGACCCGGCAGCCCCCAACGTCGAAGCGCTGGTGACGTGGCTCGGGTCGGTGTTGACCACCGAGGAGCCGATCGCTCCGACCCGCCAGGCGATTGCAGACCGGTTCGGAGCAGACAGTCCTGGCCACGGCCTTGAACGGGCGACTTTGAATGCCCTGTATCGAGCCAACCGTGACCACCCGGAGGTAGCGATCAAGCGGGAGTTGTGGGCGAAGCTGTTGACGACGGCGCTGGGCACCCAGTTCAGCGCCGATGAGGAAGACCTGTTCATCGAGCACACACTGGGGCTGGCGCGAATTAGGTAAACGCCGAGGTCAGAGGGGGTACGGCTCTCAGCGTTAGGAACGCGTTTTGCCGTTTCCAGGAACGTCTAACCGCTCCCGCTAACCGCCCAGTTCACCATTCCCCGAGGTCAGAGCGGCGCGAAAGCGAACCGGCCAGAGCTGACGAGCACCGAAAACGCGTTTTCGGTGCCAAAGCAGAAACGCACTTGTGGCAGCACCGTTAGACGGCTCCCCTGCGTTTGAAAGGAATCGGGCGTTGCCGACATGTGGGGGATGCTCGGCCACGCCCGCAACGTTCATGGTGGAGCGCATCTCCTGAAGAGCTTGCGGCTCTTCGACAAGTACAGCTACGGTGCCGTTCGCCATCGAATGCGGGGGTCATGCCAACCCCCGATCAGTGACCGGGGACATCCGCGGGTGGGCTTCGCCATGGTTCCCTTCGGCTCGGTCACAGGCATTCGATGGCACGAAAGCCCAACCCCGCACCGGAGGTAACCACCATGCCAGCGCTTCGTACTCGACTCATCTTTGCCAGCTTCGTTCTCGTGCTGGCAGCCGCAGCTTGCGGGGGCGACGACCAGCTCGATGAGGCAGCCGACACCAGCCAAACCTCCACGACCGAAGCCGAGCAGGAGACCCCCGCTCCCGATGCGGAGGGGGCGGCTGGGCAGCCGCCTAGCCTCTATTCAGTTTCAGCAGACGGGTGACCGCTCGGGTCGTTCAAGACGATTGAACACACCACTTGGTTCCGCAATGCGTCTAATGTTTTCTGGGCATTTGTCGCATACTCATGGTACTATGTATCCCCCTGAGGAAGCTCCCATGAGTTTGCTCATGCCCGGCCTCGTTCACTAGACGAGGGACACACCTATCCATGCAGGAACCACCAATGATCACACAGCATTCATCCAAGTTTAGCCGCTCCACCTTCGTTGCTGTTTTGGCAGCACTCGCTCTTGCGGCAACAGCGTGCGGCGGGGGCGGCGACTCCGCTGATGCACCGCTACCAACGGACGCCCCAACGACCACAGTTGTGTCTTCGGCTGACCCCGAATCAGCCCCTGAAACAACGTCGCCACCTGAGACCACAACGTCAACAACCGCGCTAGAACCGGAACCCGAGGTAGCGACCGAACCGGAACCAGAGCAGGTCGATGAAGCCACAGAAGGCCACGACGAGGTGGAGGGCTTCGATGACGTTGAACCTGTAGAGCAGGACGTGATCTGCGGTGAAGGGCTGACTCTGATGGAAGAGTTCGTCACCGACACCGACAACGGATGCCATGCCGAGATGTGTGACGACGGCCGCACACACCGTGGCGACTGTCAACTCCCTCCCGAAGATGAACCGATGACCGAAGAAGAGGTCACTGCTGTAGAAGAAGCAGAACCACTCGACACCGAGGAATACGTCCCTGAGGGATGCACCGAAGTGTCACTCGGCGTTTGCGAGCAGGACGGCGTGACGTATTGCCATGACACCATCACTGGCTGGGCTGAATGCCCTGGACAGCCCTCTGGTGATCCCTGCGAGCATGATGCAAATGATCCGTTGGTTTTCATGGGGTCTATACAAAGTCAACCAGCAGAGGTAACACTACCGGCTGGGGTATGGCTAGCGACTGTGTGTCTGTCTAATAACGACCTGATAACAGGTCAACCGGCAGGCTTCTCAGCCAATCTGCTAGCTCTACAAAACGGAGGCATCTTTTACCTGTTGGCGTCAGCAGAATCAGTCGTGAGCGGTTCATGGGCAGAGACCATCGAAGCGCCTGACGGGCTACAGCAAGCTCAACTGAATGTCACCCCAGATGGGGGCGGCTCTTGGGTTGTGGCCTTCAGACAAGGAGAGTAACAGATCATGCGGCAGCACCGACTTCGCAAGTCCTCGCTACTAGTTGCACTAGCGATATTGGTGCTGTCGTTATGGGTGGTCGGCGGATACACCCCACAAGAAGCAGCCGCCCATTATGGGACTGGCCCCCATTGTTCCAGCGTTACTTCCTCGTCACATGCTCCCGGAACACACGCCTGCCACAACCACGCAGCTAACTACTACGTCACGACATCCACTTGGCATGACTGCCGTCGCAACAATGCGGGCGATCCTCCGGCCTGTGAAGATCACACATCCAATAGTTGCCGACGCTCCACCCGGTCTACGTATCCTCGGTGCGGTTCAGGGCCTACAGGTTGGACGCACACATCAACGGTATCTAACGGTCCCTATGCTGGCGATCCAACTACTTCGTCTGTGACGATCCCTCGTCCTTCGTGCCCTGATGGTAGTCACAGGAGAGGCAACGGGTGCCACTCCAATCACGCTCGTCCTCCCTGTTCAGAGTCGGGTTATTTCCGTCCGCATGTGGGTCACTCGAACTGGTGGGTGGGTAGATGCCCCCCACCCACAACGACCACTACCAGTCCACCGACCACCACTACTACGGTTAGACCCGTGGTTGTGGTGACTACGCCCGTGACTACGCCCGTGGTTGTGGTGACTACGCCCGTGACTACGCCCGTGACTACGCCCGTGGTTGTGGTGACTACGCCCGTGGTTGTGGTGACTACGCCCGTGTCTTGTAGTTCTTCGCGGCATCGTCACTCATCTACGTTGCCTTGCCATTCGCACCCTCGTCCTTCTTGTGGGTGGTATTCAGCCATAAGCGGGAGCGGGCACACACAGCGCTATGCGGGGTCTTGTGGAGTGACCACGACTACGACGACGGCCCCTCCCGCTGTCACTACCACGACAGTTTATAGGGCACCTTCCTGCCCGTACGGTGGCACGCACCCCGACTGCGATCCGGCTCCTGTGATTAGCGTCACCGGTTCTACCGTGGACGAAGACAGTGGCCGTGTGAATTTCACGGTCAGGCTATCCAAAGCCGTGCAGGGCAGTATCGTATATGTGAATGTCGTCACTTCGGACGGTACCGCCAACAGTGGAAGCGATTACACACATGTCAGTCGGAGAGTCTCTATCGCAGCCAATTATCTGTCGGCATCTGTGTCTGTCCCAATCACCGACGATACGATAGACGAACCGAACGAGACGTTTACTCTCACGCTTTCGAACCCATCACGCGCGACTTTGAGCAGCACACCCTACGCTCAAGCCACCATCAGAGACGACGACGACAGCCCGCCAGGGGCGGTCTTGAACCTCTCTGTGAACTGCTCGACAGTAGAAGACGACGGAGAGATCACAGTCACATGGCAGCAGGGTGCAGGCACCCCGCCCACCGGGTTCCAAGTCGAAGCCGAATACCCCAGCTACCACCGGTCAATCAATCCGAGCGCCTTTGCTAAAACGACTGTTGGAGCGACAGCCCAGGCACACACATTCACAGGAATAATAGAGGGTTGGGGCACCTACCGAATTCTGGTTACAGCCTACGTTGCTGACCTAGGCGGAGATCCCGCTGTCGCAGTTGTGGATTGTCAACCTCCGCTTCCTATGGTGTCGATGTCTGACACGACGTTAACTGTGGGTGAAGGCAACTCCGTTCAGGTCACAGCAATCCTCGATTCGATGCCTAACGGCACCGCTGCCGTGTGGTTCGCAGTCTCGGGCGGCAGTGGAAGCACAAGCTCGTGCTCCGGGGTGGACTTCATCGTAAATCAATCACGCTTCGTCTTCAAGAACACCACCACAGCGTCCATCACTCTCACAGCCTGCGACGACACCGACACTAACAACGAGAACGTCACGTTGAGCCTCACCACCGTCGGTATCACCGGGCTGCAACTTGGGTCGCCCATCAGAGTCGTGGTGAGAATCACAGACGACGACATCGTGGACGGATACGGGTTGTAATGATGAAGCTGGAGGCGGGTGGTGGGTTGCCGTGGCGACCGGTGCCGCGGAGGGACGGCATCTGATGCAGATTCGGCGTCTTGGAGGTTTGCCCTGGAGGTTTGCCCTGGTGGGGTGCTGTGGCTGTGTTCGCCACCGGATCGGCGTGGGGTGTGGGCGTGTTCGCTGCGACGTGGGCTGTATCTGAGAGCCTGCTCGTGTCGATGACGGTAGCTGTGTGCGGCTATGTGTCAGCGCCGCTGATCGCAGTGGCGATTGTGCGTCCATGGCAGCGGCGTAGCGAATCAGCCTCGGCGTGACACCAGTAGAGTTCTCATCTGGCAGAGGCCCTCGGTCGTGCTATCCGACGTTGAACCGCATCCTGTCTATGGTGCAGCGACGGCTGGCTGAGCAACCAGGGACTCCCTGCGCTTAACCCGCTCATCCCCTTAGGCCGAGACGACCCGAACTTCCTGCCAAGCCCCGCAGACCAACAAGCCCTCAAAGACGCCATCGACGTGCTCGCCATAGCTGCTGGCCTGACGCAGGATCAGATCGACACCGCAGAAAGCTAGAAGCCCAGTTCGATCCGACGTTCGTCAGTTCTTGTCGTCGCCGTCAGCCCAGTACGGCGGCGGTGCATCCCAGTGCCCCCGAATCAGCGGTGAGGTGCCGATGTAGAAGACCTCGCCGTACGCGGAGACTTGGTAATGGTGCAGTTCCGATTCGGTGGTGAGCACCACAAAGAACGCGTCGCCTCCGGTGAACCCTCGATCCGGGCTGTGAGAGCACATGTCGCCTGAGCCGAATACCTTGGGCGCAGAGTCCACGCGGTCCAAGCGGACCAACAGGTCGGCTATCGCGAGATGCTCGGCGGCTCCGAGAGAGATCATCGGTCTACGACCCGTCGCTCTGGCGATCTTGTTGTACGTCCGGCGAACAAGTTGGGCAGCCGCTACAATCGCAACAGAAGCGCTGCCGATGGTTCCGATGGGTTCAAGGACATCGAAGGCAAGACCCAGCCAACTTGCGCCTCGTCCGGCGTCAGCGCTGCGGAGACGTATTGGGATTCCTTCCGCTTCGATTTCAGCGACAGCCTTCGCTGTTTGAGCATCCAGGTGCTCTCTGAGATCGACTTCGTGGCCGGATTCGAGTTGATCCCAAGCCTCCTCGGGGATTCCGCCGAGGTAGAGCAACGCGTCACGGGACATCCGATCCGCTAGGCCGTCCTCAACATCCATAGCGACCTGAGTCCAGTTGTAGCTGCCCGGCGCTGGAGGCATCGCCGGACTCTAGCCAGAGGTCAGCATCCTCCTAGATGCACCGCGCTGTCGTACCCCCGTGATGGGATGGGGGTCTCCATCCCCATCAAGGAGGAACCGATGGTTCACAGCACCCGCCAGCGCCCCAGCAGGGCGTCTTCATGTCCAACCCTTCCCTCGGGCGATATAGCGGGCACTGACATGGAAACCGGAAGCCTGCAAGCTGTTGGAGAGCCGCGATGGACGGGAGACACAGGTGAGGCCACGCAGGGGATTAGTCGCATCTTGGTCAACTGGCAACGAACGAAAGCCAGCAGAGTCATCGACCGCATATCCAGTGGCCTTCGCTGGTTGGGGCGATGGCTGCTGCGCTTCGTGCTCCGCACGATCCGGACGTTCCTAGCAGGCGTCGGAGCCTTCTCCCTGCTCGTTCTGGGCCTCGCACGCTCTGTAGGGATCGAGCAGGTTAGTGCTGCCAGATGGCGCAGCACTTTCTCTCGCTGATCCACCATGAGCCAGTCCTTTCCTTGGGGCTCATCAGACCCTCCGTTCAGAGGGTGACCGGGCCGAAACCCGGTTTCGCCCTAGCGAGTTGCGTCAATCGGGTGGCCCGAGGCGCACAGCGAGGCTCGCCCCACCGGGCAGCACCACCCCGAGCGGGCTGAAAGCCTCATAGAAGCGAGCTATCCCCTCGGAGGGAGCGACCCGCCACCACCCGAAGATCATCTGACCTTGGAGCGGGGTGCCCTCGCATTTTGCGTCCGGGCCGCAAAACCGGATACGGCTCGCGGGGAAGCACACCACATGCGAGCGAGCCAGCATCTTCTGACCCCACTTGGTTTCGGTGCCGTTGTTCAGCAGGCAGCACCAAGCGGTCACCGCTTCCTCAACGATGAGCTTGCTTACAAACCTGCCGACGATCCCGGCCGAGAACGGCGGATTCAGCCACACCCTCCCGGACCAAACCTGTTGGAGGCCGTCTTGTTCCCGCGTGAAGAACCGGGTCGCGCCAACTGTCTCGTTGGCTTCATCAACGGACGCCGGGTCACAGTCGATCCCGCCCAGCGCGGTCCGGGCGCGACGAACAATATCCTCCGGGGTCCACCACTCATCTCTGCCGGACCGCAGTCTCATGCCCGGAGCGCACGGCCCATCCCGCAAAGACTCTCTTGTGACCGGAACTTTCAACCGGTGATGTTCGTCCAGGCGGTCTTCGAACTCGGGGTCAGGCAGCCGAGAATGAATGACCCGCATCTGGCGGATTGAATCGCCAGAAACCCGTGATCGTGAATCACGGGTTTTCCCACGGCCACCCTTCATCGGAGGGTTGGCTTTGACGATTGCCCGCTCCGCACGGGCGACAAGCTCCGACGCAGCAAGCACAATGTCCGACCGGCCCAATATCTTGGATGCTTCAGCAGCAGCCCGAGCTTGGTCACGAATTTCCAGCCGACGAAAATCAGAAGTTGTTTCCTGAAGCTCGTCGTGAAGCCACGCAACACGCGCAGATAAACTGTTCTCATTGCCCCCGCTGGGGACGGCCGGTAATGGGGTGGTTCTGCTCATTGGCTTACTTCCTTTGCCTTCTTAAAAAACACCTAATGGTACTATTCCAAAAGTCGTCAGCCGGGGGAAGGCCCGGTTGGCGAAGACAGACGTGCCAGACAGTGCGCGTCCTCACCATTTATGAGCGACCTGAATTCAAATAGGCACTTCAGAGTGGCGCGAAACTTCCATCCGCTGCCCACCCCTGCCTCGGATCGTGTAACCCCGCACGGGTCGCCCTCGGGCTGAACTGGCTTGGGTTGAACTGCTCCGAGATGGACTCCTTCGGCGTGAACTCCTTCGGCTTCTGCCGCTTGACCGTCCGTAGCGTGCCATAGCCACGAACTAGTTCGATGGTGCGACAGCAGCGCAACGCTGGCGATCAGCCAGCAGGTACCTCAACGTCTCGCACGATCTTGTGCTGCGGGTCGTCACCTGTCTTGAACAACCGAAGCACGATATGGTCGCCGGTTTGGAACGCCCTGCCGGTGATCCACACCTCATCGAAGTAGTCGAACGTGAGCCTGTCCAGGACGTGGTACGGATTGCGTTCAGATGGGTCTAGTTCTTCACAGGCGGGGCCGAAGTAGTCATCAAGCTGCACTGCGGCCATGTTTTCGTCAAGCACCACAAACAGCCACTTCAGGCCGGGAGCGTGCCCCAATTGACGCTTGGCGGTCTTGTCGTCGATGCGACTCTGCACTCTGGACAGCATGTGCTCATACTCGCCCACAGCGAAGTCATGGATGGATGGGCTTGTCCGCACCATGCCGCTACCGGACTCCTCCGGTCTTACGACTCTCCGAACGTGAACGTTGGGAGGAAGTGCGCGCGACTCGATCACCAGCAACCGTGGGTGCCAGTAGCCCGTTTCCCTGCCCCATCTGAGCATGAACTTCTCGAATCTGACGCCGTTGGCAGAAGCCTCTCGCCACTGCGTACCCCAGTCGTGTCCGTCGAGGTGCTCCCTTGGACTCACGAGCTTCGCTTGGGCAGCCTCCACCATCTGCTCCGGTTCACCTCCCGCAGTCTCCACCTCCGCCAGAACGACTATCAGCGCTTCGACCAACTCCTTAACCAGTTGCTCGACTGACGGCCCTCCACGACTGAAGCCATGTGGGAAGACTCTCACATCCCACACGAATGAGAGTCGCGAATCGGGCCACTCCCGGCGCGAGCGGCGTCTCCTGAGGGAGTGTGGGTCAACATGCTCCTCGCCAAGATGCCGCTGCAACTTCCGTCCGACTTCGTTGGTATCCCGAGTGACTTCCATGTCAGCCACCCGCCCATCGGCCATTGTGAGCCTCCAGTCGGGTGTGGGAACGTGGCCCGGAGGCTTCAGACGCTCTACCTCGGCCACATCCTCGATCTCGCGAACGAGGCGTACAGCGAGTTGCTCTTCGACCTCGGAATCGTCCTCAGACACAGCAGGCGAGGCTATCCACACCGCGGTCCATGGCTGGCGCTGCCCAGAAGTCCTAGATGGTCCTGCTCGACCTCAACCCCATCCTGGGCATCCTGACCTCAGGACTACTAGTCCCTGATCGTTCACGAATCTTCGCCTTAGGGGGACGCGTAAGCGAGAAGGCTCCTCGGGCGTGGCCTGTCAGCCGCCTGCTTCCGGCTGCTCCTCATCGCCGGGGGCTTCCTCTGTGTCCTCTACCACAGGGATATACCTTTCTTCATGTTGCAGATACTTCAATGGCACTTTCTCAGACTTGAGTCTTGCTCCTGATCCCAGCCGGGCTATCACCTGCGCTGTTCGAGACCCCGGAATCGACTTGATGTCGAGAGCAGCCAGATAGTAGGTGGCCACAGGATCAAGGAGGACAGTGATCAAAGCTCGCGGAGGTATCTCAAACGGGCAGGGCGGAGAGTCCCCGCCGCCGCTATAGGCGATTTCTGCTCCGTTCCCCAAGACCACCTTGATTTCCTCCGCTGATTCTGTCAACGCCCCAGCATTGGTGAACTCCAGCGCTATGCGCCCACGCTCATCCGAGGGTCCGCGGTATAGCTCACGGATCGGACGCTTACCTTCGCTACCGGGCTGGATGAACCCTTCCACCAGATGCCGTTCCTTCGTCCACTTGGTGTACCACCGCATGGACACAGGAGCCGCCCGCTTCCTCGCCTCAGCAGCCTGCTGAACGGCTGTCCATACCAGAGCAATGGTCGCCAAGGCTGTCACCGCTGCCGCGCTAGCGGTCAGAGCGGCGGCTTCCTCAGCCGCAGCCGAACCATCCTTTGTCAACAGAGCGAACGCCTTCAGCAACAGGAAAACGCTGAACCCGGCCACGATCACCGCGTAAGAGGCCATCACAACCCATAGGACTCGACTCCAGCGGAAACTGCCTTGCTTGGTCACAGCGCCCCACATCCGTTGTGCCTGCCATTTCACCCATCGCACAACCCGGCGATACACCGTCTCGTGCTGCTCCGGCGACTACATAGATGGCTAGCCAGACCCGAGGTCGGAGCGGGGTTTGATGTCACACCCCTGTGGGATCATGGGGACATGAGTAAAGCCCATGAGATCGTCCGCACCGGGATGAGGCTCGCGGAGTTCTTTCGCCGGTTCCCCGATGACCGGGCGGCTGAGGTGTGGTTCGTGTCTCGCCGCTGGCCGAGCGGTCCGGTCTGTCCGCACTGTGGGGGTGGCCGGGTGTCGGAGGTGGCGTAGCGGCGTCCGATGCCGTACCGGTGCCGCGAGTGTCGCAAGCATTTCTCGGTGATGAGCCACACCCTCATGCACGCCTCGAAGTTGGGCGCTCAAACGTGGCTGCTGGCGATCTTCTTGATTGTGGCGAACCCGAAGGGCCGGTCGTCGGTGCAGCTCGCCGCCGACCTGGGCGTCACCCAGAAGACGGCGTGGCACTTGGCGCACCGCACCCGCCAAGCACTCGCAGAAGGCGGACTCCCCGGCTTTGACGGCCCGGTAGAGGCCGACGAGACGTACATCGGCGGCAAGGCCCGCAACCGCCACGCCCACAAGGCCGATCCGGGCAAGACCGCCGTGATCGGTGTCAAAGACCGCCGCACCGGCACTGTCGCCGCCACACCGGTGCACGAGGTCACCACCGCCACAGCGACCGCGATGGTTGCCGCCACCACCCGCCAGGGTGCGGAGGTCTACACCGACGGCAGCCGCATCTACGACCCACTCGCGGCGATGGGCTTCAACCATGCTCGGGTCATCCACGGCCTCGGCGAGTACGTCCGCGGTTCGGTGTCCACCAACGGCGTCGAGAACTACTGGAGCCTGTTGAAGCGCACCTACATCGGCACCTACCACTACATGTCAGACGACCATCTGCACCGCTACATCGAGGAACACTCGTTCCGCTACAACCGCCGCAACCGGCACGTCATCGACAAGATGAGCGAAGCCGCCGCGGCGATGGAGGGTCGGTCGCTGACCTACCGGGAGTTGACAGGCTCCCGCGGCTGACGCGTAGTGTGGGCGACATGACCGACCCCGAACCGACGGCTGAACAGCCGCTCGTCACGGTCGAACAGTTGGAACGTGCTACCGACGCTCTGCTCGCGGCCGCTCCCAAGTCCTCAACTGAGGGAAGTGGGGTTGGGGGAGGCGTTCCCTCCCCCAACCCGCCGCTCGGCGGCTAGCCATCTATGTAGTCGCCGGTTGAAGCGCTCGACTTTGCCGTTGGTCTGGGGCCGGTAGGGGCGGGTGCGCCTGGGGCTGGTGCGGGTGTCTTTGAGCGCTTCGCGGAAGTCGTCGGAGCGGTAGCAGCCGCCGTTGTGTGTGAGGACTCTCTCGCAGGCGATCCCGTTGAGGGCGTAGAAGGCGGCGGCGCGTCTCCGGAACCCTGCGGCGGTGGGTCCGGTCTCGTTGCTGTGGATCTGTGAGTAGCCGAGGCGGGTGCGGTCGTCGATGGCGGTGTGGACGTAGCGCCGGCCCGCCCTCTGGCGGGGTCCGGCGTTGCCGCGTCCGTGGGTGCGCCAGCCGCCGCCGTCGGGGATCGCGGGGAGCTTCTTGATGTCGACGTGGACCAGCTCGCCTGGATTTTCTCGCTGGTAGCGCAACGGTTCGGGGGGCGGGCCGGTGCTGCGGTCGCCTCTGTCGAGGCGGCCCAGCCCCTCAGCGCCGCAGATGCGGTGCACCGTGGAGGCGTTCATGGCGAGCACATGGGCGACGAACCCGGCGCCGCGGCGGCAGCGGCGGCGCAGCTCGATCACCTTGCTGCGTTGCGGCTCGGGGGTGCGCCTCGGGCTGCGACGGGGCCGGCTCGACCTGTCCTGGAGGCCCGCTTCGCCCTCGGCGCGCCAACGGCCGCACCACTTGCGCACCGTCTTGTCGTCGACCTGGAACCGCTGCGCGACAGCCGACACGCTCCAACCGTCCTCCACGACCAGGCGGACCATCTTGAGGCGCTGCGCCGGGGTGAGCGCCGCGTCGGGGTGCTGGGGCCGTCTAGTCTGTGACATGTCATCTCCTGGGGGGAGGTCGGGGGTAGTTGACACCCCGCATCCTCCCTCAGGAGATCACCCAGACCCGGCCACCCCCTCCAGCCCGTCGCAGAAGGGACAACGTCTCAGGTTGTCACATCTAGTCTGTGACATGTCATCTCCTGGGGGGAGGTCGGGGGTGCTTGACACCCCACATCCTCCCTCAGGAGATCACCCAGACTCGGTCACCCCCGGCCCGACGCAGAAGGGACAACGTCTTGGGTTGTCACACCTAACCCTTGGAGGGTCGCCATGAGCAGACGCAGTAGCTACCGCTCCGGGGGTCGCGTCGCATCGAGCCGAACGTCTCGACGGGCAACCCCTGCTAGTCCCCGACGTTCCCTGAGCCACCCGCTGGCCCAAGGTGTTCTGGCATCCCTGTGGTCGCCTTCAGCGTCCTAAGCTAGAGTATCGTATCGTCAGTTCATCAACCGCTGCGGCAGGAGAAAATGGCCACAACCAACCTAACCGGGTCTCCTTCCCAAATCCGGCGTCAATACCGCAACCCGCCGATTGAAGAGGCGTTTTGTGAGATACGTTTCACTCCTAGTCCTGATTTCGACCCGACTATACCCGGTTTGATCTATCAGAGGCTTCAGGCTGACTATTCAGCCAAGCCCCGCGAACAGAACACGCTAGAACCTGACATCAGTCTGCCCATTGACCCAGAACAAGAAGCCTCGTTCAAGTTTAAGCAAGCGCGCCGCGTCCAGCTTCGGAGCAACGATGACAAGCGCTATATTAGCCTCGGTGCTGATGTAATCAGCATTCACATAGTACGGCCATACTCGTCGTGGGAAGACTTCAGTAATCAGATCAGTACAGCACTTGCCGCCTACGAGACAATCGCTAAGCCAACGGGAATTGCACGTATCGAAATTCGGTATATCAATCGCATTGTTGTGCAGGCCCAAGTGATCGAGCTAACAGACTATTTCACTTCACCGCCAGAGCCTCCCAAATCACTGCCTCAAGACATCCGATCATTTCTTGTGCGTATAGATTCACAATATGATGATACCACTCGCCTCATAACGACATTTGCGAGTAATGATGCTGGCATGGATCGAGTCGCCGTTATTCTAGACATAAGCGTAACAAGGGAGCGGATATCACCCATACCTATTGCTGATGCCAGCAACATCATCGATGAACTCCGTACTATTGAGCGGTTCGGCTTTGAATCATCAATAACAGACAAGGCAAGGACACTATTCGATGAGAACTGAACAGGTTATAGGGTCCAATAATGTCACCTCGATATCAGGCATCCTCGCTCATACGGCAGTCGATGAGTTTTCTTATGCACCATCTATATGGATGTCTCATCCACGTATCCTCGAAGCAATGCCCATTGATGAGAACCTGCTTGTAGGCTCATTTTGCTCTGAATATGCTCGCTTGCATGTCAAGTGGATGGTGGCACTACTATGCAAGTCAACACAGTTTGAATCAACTGCTAACCCTCTACAGTTGATGTTCAACTCCTACACAGGTCCGATGTATCCAGATATGGAGCTTGAACATATCTTGCCTGCTCAAATACCGAAGAACGAACAAATCATAGAAGCGACCGTTTATGGTGCAGAATACGAATGGTCAGGACTTGCTCTATCTGATGTCGAATTGGACGCTATAATTCATGAGGGCAGAGATGCCTGATGGTCAATGGTATACAGTCGTAGGTGGCACAGGTATTGCTCAAGGAGACATTCTCCACTCTTGTCCCGTTCCTGTGCTTGGCGGAGTGCTTCCATTCTCCCTTGAACCCTATCACAGAAGCGTGAGGGTACACGAATTGGACCTCATCGTGCTATCGCAAAGCTGTGACCTTGAGAATTCTAAGATTGATAATGTGCTCTTGGCTGAAGTTACTGACTGGGAGACCGTCAAGCACCGCGGCCAGGATCATGTAAAGGCTACATCGTTCCGAAATGCCTTGGTGCAAGGTAATGTCCCAGGCTATTCTCTGTTACACAAATCCGAGTTGAGTGTAGCGCTAGACTGGTCAATCGCTGATTTCCACCGCCTACACTTACTCTCGAAGACATCTCTAGAGGAATTCGTGGCCACTGTCGGTGACCGTTTGCGGATGCGCTCTCCATACCGCGAACACTTATCTGGCTCTTCGCGAATGAGGTCGGAGTGAGGGGCGTGGGGGTCCGCGTCTGAACGCGAGGGATCCCCCAGAATCGGCGCTGTTAAGGCTGCCGAGCCATGGAGGATCCCTGTGGAGTACGACCCTACGCGCATGTGTGAGCTGGTGGTGGGATTGGGCGATGTGGAGGTGCTCGGCGTCGACGACGAGGAGGGTGAGCCGCTGGGGGTGCATGTGCGCTGTCGGGTGCCGAGACCGGCCTGTGGGGACTGCGGCGGGCCGGTGTGGTCCGACGGTGAGCGGGCGGTGGTGCTGGTGGACCTCTGCGCGTTCGGCAGGCCTTGCAGGCTGGTGTGGCACAAGCGGCGGTGGCGCTGCCCTCGCGATGGCTGTGGGGCGGGCACGGTCACTGAGCAGGCGGCGGAGATCGCGCCGCCGCGGGCGCTTCTGACGTCGCGCGCGGCGCGGTGGGCGACACGCCAGGCCGGCCGGGGCCGCCCGCTCAAAGACGTCGCCGGCGAGTTGGGCTGTGTGTGGCACACCGTGAACGCGGCGGTCAAGCGCTGGGGCGAGGCGCTGCCGGCAGCCGACACCGCCAGGATCTCAGACGTCGAGGCGCTGGGCCTCGACGAGACCCTGTTCTGGCGGCGGGGCCGGTTCCGGGCCAAGACCTGGGGCACCAGCATCGTCGACGTCGGCCGGGGCCAGTTGCTGGACATAGTCCCAGGCCGCAGCGCCCGAGCGCCCACACGCCGGCTGCTGCGCCGGCGCCGAGAGCGGCGCGAGGGCGTCCGCTGGGCGGTGCTGGACCTCTCGGGCCCCTACCGGGCCGCGTTCAACGCCGCGGTGCCCAAAGCCCGACAGGTCGCGGACCCGTTCCACGTCGTGGGGTTGGGCAACGACGCCCTCAACGAAGTGCGACGGCGGGTCCAGAACCAGACGCTGGGACACCGCGGCCGCAAAGACGACCCGCTGTACCGGGCCCGCAAGCTGCTCGTGTCGGCGTCGGAGAACATCACCGAGAACGGACACACCCCGCTGCGGGGCCTGCTCGACGCCGGCGACCCCTACGGCGAGGTCCGAGACGCCTGGCACGCCAAAGAGACCCTCAGAGCCATCTACGACATCGCCGACGCCGAAGTCGGCGCCGCCACCGTGAACCAGCTCGCCGCCGACCTCCAAGAACCGGGCATGCCCGCAGAGATCAACCGGCTCGGGCGCACCATCGCCACCTGGCGCACACAGATCTCCAACTGGCACGCCGCCCGAGTCACCAACGCACCCACCGAGGCAGCCAACAACCTCATCAAACGCGTCAAACGCGCCGCCTTCGGGTTCACCAACTTCGACAACTACAGAATCCGAGCCCTGCTCTACGCCGGCAAACCCAACTGGGCACTGCTCGAAACACTCACTCCGACCTAAAACGCGAAGAGCCGGATCACCTCGACGCCCACTGGGTCGGCAGCGGAGGCACCGCTAGGCTGGATCACGAGGAATGCAAGATCACCATCGAGGGCGAGTACACCTGGGATTCGTGGTCGAAGGAATGGTGAAAGTCTGAGCTTGACAGACGCGCTTCGATCTCAACACATCGCCCGCTCCGGTACACCTCCGGCAGCGCCCTGACCTGCGGAAATGCCGCTTCAGCGGCCTCCAAGGCGCTTCGCTGGCCGCAGAATCCGTTCCAAGATCGGCGAAAATCCGTTCTGAGCCACACTTGGGTCAGGCCGCTGACCTAGGGTTTTCCTATTTCGCGCAAGCCCCACGAGGGCGGCGTAAGCGCGGATAGCTGCGCGAAATGCCCAGCGAGGCCGCGATCTTGACGTTTGGAGGCTACCGCAGCCCGGATCGGCCTGATTCATTGCCGATTTCGTGGCCTTCGGTCTCGACGATGCCTGTAAGTGCGCGCAGGGACGCGTTGGTTCCGAGTCGGCTCGGATTCCTGACGCGTCAAGCGGCTAGCGCTAGTGGAGGCTCCTTGCAGGGGAGTTGATGCTTGCCGAACCACTTCGACATGTCAGCGCCGGTGCGGTTGTGGTAGGCGACCAGCGCGGTGATCAGTGTGTGTGTGTGTATCTGGTAGGAGATCATGTTGAACTCGACGCTGTTGTGGCCCATGGTGCGGCGGCGGCGGTTCCACAGCCGGTTCTTGAGGTCGCTGTTGGCTGATTCGGAGTCCTCGCGCCTGCCGAAGATGTCACCAAACCGCTCATCGCTCTCAGGGAATATTCGCAGAGCGCGTGAGCGGCTCTTCTTGGCGTCTCGTTCGCTCTTGAGTCGATTGTGCCGAATGCGAGTTCTTGCGCCCTGTAGCCGCACGGGGACGAGTGCCCTGTCTGGCAAGGCCCACCAAGTGCTCGTTTGGGGACGGTGCTTGCGCCCAGTCTGCTTGACCTGCATCAGCTTGAGCGGCACGTAGTGCTCGATGCCGTCGCCGTCTGGAAGGGTGATGCACGCTGTGCCGTCGATAGCGGTGACGATGAACTCGCGGACCGTGCCGTCTTTCGTTGTGAATGTGTGCTTGCCGAGGTTCTGTGCAGCGATCTTGCTGTGCTTGGTGAGTGGAACCTTCGATACTGGGATGAGGCCCGCGTCCAGCAGGCGGTCGAAGTCCGCGACGCTGAGCATCATGTCGTAGACCATGCCTGTCAGTCCTGCTCTCATCGTCGGGAACCTTTCCACCAGATCCAGAAGGATGTTGCAGGCGATGGTCGCGTCGTTGCGGTTCACTTCGGGGTTTTTGCCTGACTTGAGCCGCGTGGACAGCACTACGCGTTCCTTCACGTAGGGGTTGCGTGCCAGCACCATGACCAACAGATGACCTGGAGAGCTGCTCCACTCCCCGTTGCTGTCGTGGTAGGGGATGGCATCACGGTCGAAGCGTCCGATGATTTCGCCGGTTTCAATGTCAACCGCCTGATCGCGGGTCAACGATGTCAACGCCGGAACCCAACAACCGTCCGCCGTGGTGAACGAACTCGGGTCGGGGTTGGTCAGCGACCCCGTGTCTGGATTCAGCATCCCCATCGACGTGGACGCATCGACCGAATTCTGCTCAACCATGTTGTGCATAACCTCAAGCAGATAGTCGCTCAGATACTTGTCCCGGAAGCGTCCGTGCTTGTATCTGTTCATGGGTATCTCTGACAGCCGCATACGCGGGTCGTTCGGGTATGCCGCCTCCACCGCCTCACGAAGCATGTTCCAGTAGCGGTTGTCAGCGAAGTTGTCGTGCACCTGCAGGTAGGTGCCCACTTCCCAGGCGATCACCTCGAACAACAACACATCGATCACCTTGTATGCGCGTTTGCGTCCGCAACGTCCGCGCTCTGTTGCTTCGATGATCGACTCCAACTGCAACGCCAGATCCCATAACGGCTTGAAGCACGCGACGCACTCCATCCATTGCAGGTCCGAAGGACGGAAACGACGGCCCGTGACCTTCCTAGGATGGCGCTTCTCGTGTCCCGCACGCGAGCCGGTGCTCTTGCCTCGGCGTCGGCCTCTCCGTTTGGCGGCAGTGGACGCGGATTGTGGCCCGTCTTTGCGGTCTTCGATGCTGTCGTCGCCAATCGCGGCTGCGACGTCAGCAACCGGCTGAGGCTCAAGATCCCCGAAGAGGCGCTGTTCGCCAGCCATCACATGCCGCCCTGCTTCCAGGCATATCCGAGCGCTGCAGCGGTGTTATCGAGCGAAGGCGATCCGAGGAACCGAGCGGCTGCTTCGATCCCGTCGCTGTCGAGAATCTTGGCCCTTCGCGTATTCGTGGGATTGAGGGTTGCCGGCACCGGTTGGGTCATTATGTCACGAGGATGCCGCGGGCTTCGAAGTTGCGTGGGTTGGTGAATCCGTGGGCGGTGCGGCGCAGCACTTGTAGGAGGTTGTTGGTGCCCTCGATTCTTCCGTTGGAGGGGCGGCCGGTGTGGTGCCAGTTGAGGATCTCGTCTGACCATGCGATGAACGTGTCGACGGTGTCGTGGTACTCGGGCAGCTCGCCGGTCTCGTAGAGGTCTGTAGAACCGTCCGAGGGCTTCCAGGGCGCCGTCATAGTCGTCGGCGGTGTAGAGGCCGTGGAGCTCCTGCAGTGCCTGGCGGCCGGCTTTGAGGCGGGGGTGGGCGTCGAACAGCTTGTCGAGGCGGGCGCGGTCGGTGTCGGTGAGGGTGTCGCCTCTGCGCAGCAGCGCGAACCGGGCCCGGAACACCTCGGGGTCGAAGGCGGGCTTGACGCCGTGGGGCTCTCGGCGCTGCACGTCGCGGCGCACCTGGGTGAGAGCGGCCGCGAACCATCTGATGACATGGAACCGGTCCAGCACATGGCGGGCGTGGCCGAGGTGGGCGTCGATGGCCGCCTTGTAGGCGCGCGATCCGTCGCTGACCACCACCTTGACCTGCTTGCACCAGCGATGTCCCTGCTGCATCAAAAACGCTGACAGCGCAGCGGAGCTGCGGTGCTCGACCATCGCCAGGGTCCGGCCGGTGTCGCCGTTGACGATCACGGTCACATAGCGGTGCCGTTTGCGCATCGAGGTCTCATCGACCAACAGCACCGAGCAGCGGCGGCTGCGGCGCCGCTCAGCGACCAGAGCCGACCAGACGTCCACCAGGGCGCGCACCGCGTGCCAGTGCACACCGTGGCGGCGCGCCGCCGCGCTGAACGTCATCACCTTCGCGTCAGCGACCACCCGACGCGCCAGACGCCCCGTCAGCGCGCCCTCGAACGCGGGATGGTCCTCCAAGAAGCGGCTGTCGCAGTTGTCGCACACCATCCTGCGCCGCGACCACACCAACACGGTGCGCCGTCCCGACACCTCCAGGTCGCGGATCTTCTTGTCGCGGCGGTCATGCACCCTGTGGCAGCGGAACCCGCACTGCGGGCAGCGCAGCCTCCTGAACGTCGACTCGACGCTCACCCTGAGCGCGCCCGGGGTGTCCTCGAGCACCTCCAACACACGGATCTGCGGCAAGTGCAGCCGAACTGCCATAACATCGCGAGCCATCGGGGCCCTCCTGGATCGTTGATCTCGTAATCACCGATTCCAGCAGGGCCCCGACCCCTGCTCAGGGACCCTCAACCACCCCGCTCCCCACGTTTCCGCGAAGGCTCAGAATCTTGCGCGCAGTGGTGAGCCGGATGGATCGAGCAGACACTCTCTGTCGTCCCTTGAGTCCGGCGTCGCCCATCACAGCACCAAGGCGCACAGTGACTGTGTGCGCGGGATCTGACGCCCGCGGCGTGGTGCACAGCCGTTCGTCGCGGGCGATGTGCGGGTGGTTGCGCAGGAAGCGCTGCACCGTGGCGACTCCCCACTCATCGAGGGTGCCGATGCGGGCATCCTCCCCAGAGAAAGCAACGGCGCCGGCTTCGATGTCGAGGTCACACATCCGCACTGCTGCAACTTCTGAGTGAGTGCCGCCCGCGAACGCAAGAGCGACCATCAGCGACCGGCGCGAGATGGCATGGCCCGCGTCTGCGTAGATCCGCACCAGTTCCGCTTCGTCGTCTGTCAGCGGCCTCGTGGACTCGAACTCTGATCTGCGCTTGATGCGCACACCGGCCAGTTCGTGTGGATCGAGCTGCGCTCCGCGAGTCTGCGCTTCCCTGAGCGCGGTCCTGGCTGCCCACTGACGATTACGTGCAGTCGACTGAGCCACTCTGCGATGAGCGCCCTTGGTCTTGGAGCTTCGTCTGGCGGTCCAACACCAATCCACAACAAGCTCTGCGGTCACCTCGTCCCAGCGAGAAACACCCCAAGCTTGCAGATAGCGGAACAGCCGACTCGCCTCGCCAATCACCTTCTTGGCGGTGCGCTCATTCGTGTACCGCTGCTGCACTGCCTCCAGCACCAGCGGCTCCCACATCGCAAGCGACTGCTCGCCACTCGTCACCAGCGCAGCGGCCTTAACCACCAGACATCCGTGCGTGGTCGCAGAAGGCGCCGCCTGTCGGCGGTCTGTGCCAGCTTCGGCTGGATGGAGCGCAGGGATGTGATCCATAGCGATACTTCTGCCTTTTGAGGCCGTCATCGCCTATTACTGGCGATTTAGAGACGTATCGCTGCGCTCGGCTTATATTGTCCCACACCCCGCGACCGAAACTCTTTGTGGGACTTAGTGTCCAACGAGAAACATGCTCTGAAGTGGGGTTTATTTGGCTCTGGACACTCATCGGAGCTTCTTCACAACGCCTGGATTCCACCCGGTGTTTCAATATTGAAGATCGCTCACCTGTGCGACATCATCAAGTCCTAATCAGATAAAGATGCAAGAACTTGTGTGGGGCAGCGTTGCTCTGATCTGCTACGGTGCCTGGATCATGGGGAACGCGTCTGAACCTCGAACCGAGGCCGAATTGCTATCTGGTTCGGGGCGAGAAATGGCCCGACGGCGCACTTACACCGAACGCACCACCGGAGGCATACTTAGCCCGAGGAGCAAGCCGCAGGTTCCGTGAAGTTCTCAAAACGCGAGAGTGGTCGATACGAAAGGCGAGCAAGGAAATCGGATGCTCCACTCACATCGCCCACAACCTCTTGCACGGCAAGACTTGGCCGTCATTCGTCACCATCGCCCGGATCGAGAGGCGCACGGGAGCGAAGATCTGGGGCGGCGAGCACACAGCGAGGCCGCGATAGCCGAGGCTTCGCCCGACTAGTTGCTCATTATGAACGCGCCGCCGTGCATTGTGATGTGGAAATTGGACAGCACGTCCATGCCCAGCAGGACGTCGTAGTCCGGGGGTTGGTAAGGCAGCTCCATCACAACTAGGGCTCCACCTGCGGCAAAGGTGTGAACCTGGCCTTCGTCGGTGGGTGTATCGACCGGGATCGAGAGGTGAAGGCCGAACAGGTTGGTTTCCACCGGTTCGCCGCTGGCAGGAACGAAAGCGCTACGGCCCACGGGGTCGACTCCTACTTGTGCCGCCAATCTGCTTGTCACGGCGGTAACGGTGGCTCCAGTATCCACGAGCGCCATGAACCTATGGCCTAGCTCCGAACTGTCTGCTTCGACTGTCGCCAAGACCTGGATCAGGACGCGGTTGTTCTCCACATGCTTGACGAACGTGGGCATCTACAGCAGAGCGAGGGTCTGAGCGCCCAAGTCGACGGGGTCTGCCCCGATCTGTTGGATCGAGAAGTTGCCGAGGCCGTACTGGTCGTGGCCTGCGGTGTACGCGTCGCTAGCTGTCTGGAAGTATCCCCTGATCTCGCCGTCGACCATCAAGGCGATCTCGCCCTTGTGATCCCGCTCTGCTTCGGCCTTGTAGTTCTTGAGGTAGATGGCGTAGTTCGATTCGACTTGTGAAGCCGCATCGTTCGACATGTGGTGTCCCTCTGGTTGGCCTGTGGGCTGCCTTCAGTATGCCCAATGTGAAGCGGAGGGTGCAACTGCGTAGTGGATCGAGAATGATGAGAATGTAATTACACTCGTGTCAAACGCTGCGTCCGTTCGCCGTGCCCACGGCGGCTACCAGTCCTGGCATCGCAGCGCCGATGTGGGTGCCCATGAGCACAGAGGCTCAGACACTAGGGGATGTGCCACCGCCGACTGCGAGCTGGATGCCAAGAAGATCCGGCTGGTCGATGAGGACGGATAGAGCTATTGCGCCAGCCACGGGCAGCAGGTGATGCGGAAGGGCGCTGCCACGCCTCGGCCCTGCGATAGATTGCAGTCATGACATGCGGCCCCCGGCCTTCTGAACGAGCATCGCACCCCGTGGATCTCTCGTCCGCGTTTGGCTCGGCGGTGGCTGCCACTCTCCGCCCGGTGAAGTCTCGCTCTGTGATCTGCAGTGCCGATAGAGCCGGTCCGAGGTGAAGCTCCATGGAGCTTGTGTCTCTTATTTTTCAAGGCATAGCGAGCTTATCTGCCTTGGTAATCGCATATTTGGCCGTCCGTCATGGACGACCTATAGCTAGCCCTGATCGTTCACGAGTCTTGGCGTTGAGGGGGTTCGCGTTCGCGGAAAAGCCCCTCCGATGTGGGACGATGCGTGTGTCACGACACGTATCTGACCCACTGGAAGGGGCATCTCCGAGATGGACTGTAGCAGTACTTGTGATGTGAGGGTGACAGGGGGCGGCGATCAGGTCGCGGCGCATGGGGGTTTGTTCGTTCTGGGGCGTTTCGCTGACGGTTTGGGGCTTGGGGAGGCGTTGTCGGCTGTTGTGGCGCCCGGCGGTGAGCGGGCGCCGTCACATGATCGGGGCAAGGTGCTGGTTCATGCGTTGTTGATGCTCGCGGGCGGCGGGGAGGCGTGCAGCGACATCGAGCATCTGCGGGCCCAGCCGGTGCTGTTCGGGCGGGTGGCGTCGGACTCGACGCTGTATCGCACGCTGCGGGGCCTGGGCCCCGACGCGGTGCGGTCGCTTTTGGCTGCTGTGGCGTCTGTGCGCGGCGCTGTGTGGGAGCGCCGCGGCGACACGGCGGGGTCTGCTGCGGTGGTTTTGGACATCGACTCGACGCTGGTGGAGGTGCACTCTGAGAACAAGGCCGGCGCGGCGGCGCATTTCAAGGCGGGGTTCGGGTTCCATCCGATGCTGTGCGCCACCTCAGACGGCGAGCCGCTGTCGATCATGCTGCGGCGCGGCAACGCCGCGGCCAACAACATCGCGGACCACATCGACGTGCTCGACGCCGCCATTGAGCAGCTCCCTGAGGCGGTCGCGGCAGGACACTGCGCGAGCGGCGGGGCCCCGGCGCCGCGGCAGGTGCAGCTGCGCGTCGACGCCGCGGGCTGCTCTGTGCACATCGCGCAGGCCTGCCGGCAGCGCAACATCGAGTTCTTCATGACGGCGCGCTCAAACGAAGAGGTCACCACAGCCATAGACCACAACCGCTTCGACCGCGACACGTGGCAGCCGGCGCTCGGCTCAGACGGCGAGCCCTCTGAGCGCGCCCAGGTCCGCGAGCTCACCAACAGCGTCGACCTTGAAGGCTGGCCCGAGCGCACCCGCTTCATCGCGAGGCGCGAGCCGCTGCACCCCGGCGCGCAGCGCACCCTGTTCGACTCCGAGCTGTGGCGCTACCGCGGGTTCTACACCGACGCCGACGGCGACCCCGCCGAGCTCGACGCCCACATGCGAGCCCACGCACGAATCGAGAACACCATCGCCGCGCTCAAAGACTCAGGCCTCAAACGCATGCCCTTCAGCGACTTCGACGCCAACGCCGCCTGGGCACAACTCGTCGTGCTCAGCATGGCGCTGGTGAGATGGTTCCAACAACTGCGCATGCAGGGACCACTCGCTGAAGCCGCCCCCAAACGCCTCAGATGGCAACTATGGCACGCACCCGCCCGAATAGTGCGCTCCTCAAGAAAATGGACCCTGCGCCTGCTCGACTGGTGGCCCGCCACAGCGCAACTACTGCACGCCTGCAACCCCGGCGCCCCATAGACACCCGCCACCGCGCGCCGGCCCCAGCCGCCGCCAAAACTCTCACCCCGCGCGCCCCCACACCCAGACCCGCGCCACAAAACAGCCCCAACAACCCGCACAACCCCAACACGCGCCCCCAACACAACCCAACCAGCAAACCCGCCACCCGAAATCACACGAAAAAACACAAACCCGAACCACTCACCAATTCTCGTGAACGATCAGGGCTAGCGTTGACGCGCCCGTTCGAGCGTGAAAGAAAGAAGCTGCTGTGGCATCCCCGGATCTGTCCGCTGCCAAGATTGATCGTGGCGGGTTAGCCGCGCGTCGCCGGGCGGTCGGGGGCGCCGTCGCCGTGGCCGTCGCGCTGGCGGTGTCGGTGCTGGGGGTCTGGTCGCCCGCGGCGGCCCAGACCCAGCCCTTCACCGACGTCGCACCAGACGCCTACTACAGCGAGGCGGTGGGAGCGCTGGCCGACGGCGGCGTCTTCGAGGGCACCGAGTGCGCGCCGGGCATGCTGTGCCCGGGCCAGCGCATGGACCGCAAGACCATGGCCGTGTGGATCATCAGAGCCCTCGACGGCCAAGACCCTGCCCCGATCACCAACAGCAGGTTCTCCGACGTCGCCGCCAACAGCTTCTATGGCCCCTTCACCGAGCAGATGGCCGAGCTGGGCGTCACCAGAGGATGCGGCGACGGCACCGGCTTCTGCCCCGACCGCACCGTCACCCGCAACCAGATGGCCGCGTTCCTCACCCGCGCCTTCGAACTCGACCCCGGCCCCGACCCCGGCTTCAGCGACGTCGCCGACGACGCCTGGTACTACAACGACGTCGCCGCGCTCGCCGCGTCGGGCATCACCGCAGGCTGCGGCGACGGCACCCGCTTCTGCCCCGGGCGGCCCACCACCCGCGGCCAAATGGCCATCTTCCTCGCGAGAGCCACCGGCCTCCTCGACCTGCCACAGCCCGATCTGACGGTCGCCGTCGAGTCCTCGGCACCGTCGGTGGTGCGGGGTGCGTTCGATGTGACGATCACCTTCAGCGCGCCGGTCACGGACTTCGAACTGGACGACATCAGTGTGGTGAACGGCGCGGCCACGAGTCTCGCGGGCACAGGAGCCGGTTACACGGCCACCATCGAGCCAGCGGCCGACGGAACCGTGGTCGTCAGAGTCCTGGAGTCTCGCGTCCAGGGCCCGCGCTCCGTGCCCAGCGCCTCGTCGGCCCCCTTCGTCAGGACACAGGCCCAGAGCACCGGGACCGCCCGGTTGGGGCTCGACACCTGGGACCGGTCCGTCGTGCTGGGCCACTATCGGCAGGAGTTCGAGCGCGAGGAGCCCGGCTGGGGGTACACCGGCGACGTCGATCAATGCGTGGCCGGCACCACGAGCCAGGACTTCCGCGACAGCGTGCTGCGCCGGGTGAACTGGTACCGCCGGATGGCCGGCCTCGCGACCGTGGCCGAGGATCCCGCCCTCACCGCCACCGCCCAGCGCAAGGCCCTCATCATGCTCGCCCAGGGAGCGCTGTCTCACACTCCGAGCCCTGACTGGGCCTGCCACACCGACATCGACTACCCCGGCGAGAACCTCGGACTCGGTGAAGCCGGAGTCCGCGGCGTCAACGGCTACATGCAAGACAGCGGCGACAACAACCGGGCGGTCGGCCACCGGCTGCAGATCCTGTCTCCTCTGGTCGTCGGGATCGGCACGGGCAACGTGCGCGACAGCGACCGACGCTACGGAGTGGCCAACGCGATGCACCTGGACTACGACTTCAGCCTCGTTCCGGCCGCCCGTGAGGTGCGAGGATTCGTCGCCTGGCCGCCGCCTGGGTACGTGCCCGCACCAACGGTATGGGGCCGCTGGTCGTTCTCGATGCAGCGCATCGAGACGGAGACCAGCCGCGTCGGGAACACCACCTACACCCGATGGTTCCTCTCAGGCCCCGACTTCTCCAGCGCATCCGTCGCCCTATCCGACGACAACGGCCCCGTGGCGACGGAGATCATCCACCGAGACGGGGCGCTCGTCTGGGCCGTGAACGGCGACACCCGATCGGCTCCATTGCCGGAGCCCGAAGACGACCACTGCTACACGGTCACCATCAGCGGCGTGAGGGTTGGCGGCACCCTACAGGCACCCTACGAGTACGCCGTCTGCGTCCTCGGTCCGGAGCGATGACCTGCTTCACGCTGAGGCTGATGCGGGTGCTGGAGTCGGTGCGGGCCGCCGAGGGCGAGGAGGCGGTCGGACCCCTGTACTGGGAGTACGGCCGGCGACTGCACCATGACGACGACCCCGATTTCAGCGCCGCCGACGCGCTGGCCGCTGTCGGCTACGACCAGTCGCACGCAGCCGCGTTCGGCGACGAGTCCTGGGACGCCGAGATCCGCACCCGCAAGTGCGTCGCTGAGGTTGCCCATAATTCGGTCGTGGGCGCTGACCAGGGGTTTCGCGCTCAATCCTGGGACCGGGAATCGGTACGAGATTCGGTACACGAGGACTCAGCATCGGCCCGCATCGCGACACGTCAACGACCACGGCCGAGTTTGTGGCACCCACGTGTGTCCTGAAGGGAAGTGATGATGATGTAGAAGATCGTCGGCACGATCCGTGCTGTGCCAGTGATGGGGGTAGGTCCTCCGGGGTCGCCGTGCAGGCGGAGATTCCAAACCACCGCAGGCTGCGTCGGTCAAGAGCCGGGGTGGTGAGCGCTGCGGGTGACGTCTCGCTGTAGCGGGGCGGGTGTGCGATGAGAAGACGAACATGTGTGAACCACTGCTGACGCATCGAAACGAAACAACGATGGCATCGAAACTGGGATCTGTGGGTGGTCTCGGGACAAAGGCCCGCCTCGGTGGGCCCTCAGTCGGGGAGCTGCCTGTATGTGGCCCCGGCGGTGCCCGGTGTATAGGTGGCGTGAGCTCGTCGCAGGCGCTGGCATGGAACAGGAGAACCTGTCGCCCCGATAGAGACGGCCGGCGTTGCTGGCCGCGAGAGGGAGAACCACAAGCAGCAGACACTGCGAGTGCGAGAGTACCGATGCGGGGCACAGGGGCGGACCGGCCCGTAGTAGCGGTGAGGGCCCTGTAATGGGGCCGGAGCGAAGGGGCCGGGCAGTTCACGGTCGTGTGGAGGCCAACCCCTCGGGGGAGGAACCGACAGATGGACCGAAGCAGAAGAAGTTGAAGTCGTTTGAAATTCGGAAGCGTCTTGTTTTCGAGGCGTGGGAGAAGGTCCGAGCGAACAGTGGGAGCGCCGGGCGTGGACGCTGTGAGCATCGACGATTTCGCGGCCGACGAGGTGAACAACCTCTACAAGCTGTGGAATCGGATGTCCTCGGGGAGCTATTTCCCGGGGCCGGTGCGAGCGGTTGAGATACCGAAGGATCATGGGGCCGGGGTCAGGGTTCTCGGTGTGCCGAATGTGGCAGACCGGGTGGCCCAGACCGCGGCAGCGATGCTGCTGGAAGAGAAGCTTGAGCCGATCTTCCATCCCGACAGCTACGGATACCGGCCTGGGCGAAGCGCCCACGGCGCGTTGGCCGTGGCTCGCAAGCGTTGTTGGAACAAGGACTGGGTGCTCGATCTCGATGTCCGGGCCTTCTTTGACAGCGTTGGTCATGATCTGCTCATGAAGGCGGTCGCTCACCACACCGACGAGCGTTGGGTTCTGCTCTACATCCAACGGTGGCTCAAAGCCCCCATGACGATGGCAGACGGAACCGACGCGCCGCGAGAGATGGGAACCCCACAGGGATCTCCGATCTCGCCGCTGCTCGCGAACCTCTTCATGCACTATGCGTTCGACAAGTGGATGGACCGGGAACACCCCGGCTGTCCGTTCGAGCGTTACGCGGATGATGTGGTCGTCCACTGCGACACCGAGCAACAGGCCCGACAACTGTGGGCCGGCCTCGCTGAGCGGCTCGGGTCCCTGGGCCTTGAGCTGCATCCCGACAAGACGAAGATCGTGTACTGCAAAGACACGAAGCGCCGTGATGAGGCGGAGCACACCAGCTTCGACTTTCTCGGCTACACCTTCCGGGGTCGCCTGGCCCGTGGCCGACGAGGCTTCTTCGTGAGCTTCTCACCAGCCATGAGCCCCAAGGCGAAGAAGGCGATCGGCGAACAGATCAGGGACTGGCACCTCAACCGTCGCAGTGCAACGGACCTCGCCGGACTCGCCCGGGCCATCAACGCCCCGGATCCGAGGCTGGTTCAACTACTACGGGGCCTTCTACCGCTCCGAGTTGTATGCCATCGCAGCGCGCATCGACGAACACCTCGTCCGATGGGCGATGCAGAAGTTCAAACGATTGCGAGGCCAACCCACCAAAGCATGGAGATGGCTCGACGCTGCCCGTCAGCGCGAGCCACAACTCTTCGCCCACTGGCACCTCCTCGCTTCAACCCCACGCCGAACTGTGGGAGCCGTATGACGGGAGACTGTCACGTACGGTTCTAAGAGAGCGGGAGGGGGAGGTTCCCTCCCGCCACTCACCAGGTCTCGCGCAGCTCCAGCCAGTCCCACTGGATCTCCTCACCCGAAGGGTGCTCGATGTCTGCGCAGATCCTCGACGAGTTGGTGTGCTTGGTGCTCGGAGAGGCCGACTCCTATCTCGAAGTGTTCACCGAGACCAACGGTGTCAGGGTCCGAGCAGTGTGATCGGGACGACGCAGACCCCGTCGTCGCGTGTGTAGCTGTAGCCGCCGGCGGTGATCACGACCAGCGTCGGGCGTCGCCGCGGCCCGCTGTCGGGCAGGTTGTTAGCGACGCGCAGCAACGACTCGGCTCCGTGTTGGACATTGTCGGCTCCGCCGAGTTTGACCTCGGCCAGCATCCTGTCTCCGGTGGGGCGCTCAATGACGGCGTCGACTTCCTGCCCGGCCGCGTCGCGCAGATGCGACACCTGCCCCGCCAGGGGCTGTGCCAGCACACGGAGATCCCGCACGACCAGCGACTCGAACAGCAGGCCGAATGTGTTCAGGTCCGACATCAGCCGATCCGGGCTCGCGGCGAGGGTCGCTGCGGCCAGCGACGGGTCGACGAGGTGCAGTTTCGAGGTCTTGCGCAGTGGCGCCTTGGACCGCAGATGCAGCGAGCATGCCGGCTGTTCTTCTACGACGAACAGCCGGCGCAGGGCGTGCATGTAGCCGCGGACGCTGTGCCGGTGCAGAGGGTCAGGCTCGGCGTCCGCCGCGAGTGTCGAGTGGTTCGCTTCGGTGGCGGTATTGCGTGCGATCGACCGCAGCAGCCGTTCCACGCCTTCGGGGGTGTGCGATGCGGCGCCGTCAAGGCGTTGGACGTCTGTGCGGGCTATCTCTCCGAGATAGTCGCGCAGGTTCTGCTGCACCTCGTCGACCGGCAGGCCCCTCTGGCCGGGCCAGCCGCCTCGGCACAGCAGGACTGCTGTGTCGCTCAGCGTGGCGCTGGAGTGCGCGGCGGGGCATTCGCCTCCTTGGAGCAGGCCTGACAGCGACACTTCCCCTGTCGAGTCGCCGGACTCGAACAGCGACATCGGCCTCATCCTGATACGGCGGGCTCTGCCCGCTCCCGTGTGGCGGGTCGTGTCGTCGGCGGGCTGGGCGGAGCCGGCGAGGATGAACAGCCCCTGCCTCGAAGTTTCGTCGCAGGCGTGGCGGACATGGTTCCAGAGGCGGGGCACGGCCTGCCACTCGTCGAGCAGCCGCGGCGTGCGTCCCTTCAACAACGCGGCGGGTTCGATCTGGCCGATCTCGCGGGCGTTGACGTCGGTGTCGAGGCGGATCGCGCTGCGGGCGAATCTGAGGGCGGTCCATGTCTTGCCGCAGGCGCGGGGGCCTTCGACGACGACCCAGCCCGCGGCGTTCAGCCCGCGGCGCATCTCGCCGTCTATGACTCTGGGCAGATACCCGTCGGGAGTCAGCGTGTCCTCGTCTTGCGCGGCTCGTCTGTCTCCGGTCATCCGTATGCTCTTTCCTCCCGGCCCTGCAAGCATTATACAGTATAGCAGTCGTTAATTATACATGTTGACAGTCAGCGGCTGTACAGCGTGGCACTTGCTGATCCGGCCGCGGCGTAGCCGTATCCCGTCGAATCCGGCCTGACGGGCGCCAGCGGCGGCTCTCGTCCACTCATGGTGGCGTCGCTGCTGGGCGGACTCCGCGATAGCGATGCGCCGCTTTCCGACATGGGAGCCGACATCGCCCGACAGCTGTTGGTGCACCGCTCCGCCGTGGTGCGGCGCTCAGCGGCCCGTGCTCTGCGATAGACGGCCCCTCAGGCAGAGCCAGCGGCCGCTGGTATGTGAACCTCACCGGGTATTGCGCAGGCTCTGGTTTTGCGGGACGCTTTGGTGCCGGGCCTGTGTTTGGGCGCTTCTCGGCGACCACACCGGGGCGCTGCGGTCTCGGCCGCGGCCGCTCACGTCCGGGGGGCGGCGGCGCTACCGTTGTGGACTTGCGCAGCGTGCATCTCGACGGCGAACGCCGATGCGACGGCCGCTCTGAGCGACATAGCCGGCTAGCCCTCGATCGCGAGACATGATGGGGGGACGCGGTGTTGTGGCAGCCTGCGGGCTCAGCTTCCTCGCGGCGGTGGCCGCCGTCCTCGTCGGGTGCGCAGCCCCTGATGCGGTAGCCCCGCAACAGCCGGTGCCGTCAGTCTCTGCTGTGACGCAGGCATCCGCTGAGGCACAGGCCGCGGGACCGGCACCCGAGCCGCTCGTCACGACCACCTTGGCCGCCGCAACGACGCTCGCCACCACAACTGCGGCCGCCGAGCACGAAACGGCCCCCACAACCACAGCCGCGTCGACCACGACTACCGCAACGACGCTCGCCCCCACAACCACAGCCGCGTCGACCACGACTACCGCAACGACGCTCGCCCCCACAACCACAGCCGCGTCGACCACGACTACCGCAACGACGCTCGCCCCCACAACCACAGCCGCGTCGACCACGACTACCGCAACGACGCTCGCCCCCACAACCACAGCCGCGTCGACCACGACTACCGCAACGACGCTCGCCCCCACAACCACAGCCGCGTCGACCACGACTACCGCAACGACGCTCGCCCCCACAACCACAGCCGCGTCGACCACGACTACCGCAACGACGCTCGCCCCCACAACCACAGCCGCGTCGACCGATTCCGTGGCTCCTTCCCAGGATCAAGGGGAGCCGATCGGAGCCGACGACCCTGACGACCCCGACGACCCCGACGACGCTGACGAGCCCGACAACGCCGACAACGCCGACGACCCCGGCAACGCCGACAACCCTGACGACCCTGCGGGACAGGTCATCGACGCTGCCGACACCACGGTCCCCGCCGTCGAGGAGGAGCCGTCCCGAGCCGGCGCGGAGGCGCCCGCGGTGGCGGCACTGCGCAGCGAGGTGACGCCGTACCAGCAGGCGGTCGCGGTCGCGAGCCGCTTGGCGCCGGGTTTCGTTGTTCCCAACGACTGTCACCCGCCGCCGCTCGATTCGCCGTATTCGATGCCGAACGCGCCCCGCGCCTACCGCTCGGGCGTGCACGCCGGAGTCGATTTCTTGTGCTCGACGGCGGGACATCCGGTGGTGTCGGTGCTCGACGGCCATGTGGTGGTAGCAGGGGGCGACTACCAGGATCCGACGCTGCAGGAATGGAACGAGATACTCGCCGTGGCCACGGCGTTGGGATCCACACCGGCCTACACATTCGCGATGCTCTCGGGAAGGTACGTGGTGGTCGACCACGGCATCATCGACGATGTGGGCCATGTGGTCTCGCTCTACGCCCACCTGGACGCGGTCGATCCCGGCATCGCGGTGGGAATGCCCGTCGACGCCGGCCAGCGCCTCGGGGGCGTCGGCAACACCGGCACCCGAGCCGGCGTGCTCCGAGATCCCTACGGACAGCTGCACCTCCACTGGAACTTCTACGTCGACGGCCAGTACCTGGGCGCTGGCCTGTCCGAATCAGAGACCAGAGACGTGTACGCGGGACTCTTCAAGTACGCCACCGGCACAGAGCCAAGGCCGGGGCCAGGCACCGTCAACGCAGGCACCGGCCCCGACGACCAGAACGTCGACAGCTTCTCACTGCGTCCGGGGCCGGCCGGGCCGGGAACGCTCACACCCTCCGGCCACAAACCACTGGACGAACCGATCTCACTTGACTAGGCCCTCGAGGCGGCAACACAGCTCTCTGGTGACATCGTCGTGCCCAGCGACTGCAAATCTGTGCCCCTGCCGTGGCCGTCGGCGCTTCCCAACGCCCCCCGCGCCTACCGCTCGGGCACCCATCAGGGCATCGACTTCGGCTGTGCGGCCCTCGGACAGCCGGTGGTGGCCGCGCTCGCCGGCCGCGTGGTGATGGCAGTCGGCGATTTCGAGAATCCCTCGCCGCAGCAGCGGAACCGACTGCTCGACACAGCCTCAGCGCTGGGAGCCACCCCCGCGTACACGCTGGTGATGCTCTACGGCAACTACGTCGCCGTGGACCACGGCATCATCGACGGCGTGGGCCACGTCGTGTCGCTGTACGCGCACCTCGACGCGCTCCACACCGGCGTCAGACCGGGGCTGTGGGTCGAGGCCGGCCAGCGTCTCGGCACGATCGGCAACACCGGCACCTACGCGGGCGCCTCGGGGTCGACCCACGCTCAACTGCACCTGCACTGGGAACTGCACATCGACGGCCACTACCTGGGCATCGGCCTGTCCGACGCCGACACCCGAGCCGTTTACACAGCCCTCTTCGCCGACGTCAGCGGCTAGGCACTTCACACCCATGTAGCCGCCACCGCCGGCCACGTCGACCACGGCAACAACACCCCCGTGCAGGCCCTCACCAGCACGAACCCAAACCGTCTGGCCAAAGAGAGAACGGTGTGCCCCACAGCCTGCGTGAAACCCGGCGAGGTTCAGCCTCGCATGCCCCAACGGCCACGTGTGGGTCGCCCGGCCAGTCTCGGTGCTGCATGAGGGTGCGGGCGATCTCGCGATGCAAGGACCGCGAGCGGGGCTCGGACGAGTCGCGCTAGTGTCGTTGTGACGACCGTGTCGGCGATGCGCCCTCCAACAGAAGTCGGAGCCAGCGCCACGCCGAGCGCGCGGCTCAGCGTTACCGCCTGAGACCGCAGGGGCCGGTGAACGAGATCACGACCCCCCGAATCCAGGGAGACGAGCGATGAAGCTCACCGACGACCAACTCCGGGAATTCGACGAGGCGGGCTATGTGTTCCTGCCCAACGCCTTCCCGGCCGCGGAAGCGGCGCTGCTGCGCCGCGAGGCCGACACCTGCTTCGCCATGCAACGAGAGGAGGTCTGGCACGAGGACAACGGCGCACCGCGCAGCGCCTTCGCCGCCCACCGCTACAACGAGGCGTACCGGCGCCTCGCCGCGCACCCTCGGCTCCTCGAGCCGGTGATCCAAGTCCTCGACGGCCAGGTGTACATGCACCAGTTCAAGATCAACGCGAAGGCAGCCTTTGACGGCGCGGTCTGGCAGTGGCACCAGGACTACGGCACCTGGAAGCGCGACGACGACATGCCCGAGCCGCGCGCCATGAACATCGCGGTCTTCCTCGACGACGTGACTGCGGCCAACGGCCCGCTGCTGCTCATTCCGGGCAGCCACAAGTTCGACGTGCTTGAGGCTGGCCACGATCTGGAGACCACGTCCTATCCGCTCTGGTGCCTGGACCGTGAGACCGTCCGCGATTTGGCCGAGAGGGGCGGCCTGGTCGCACCGACCGGCAAGGCCGGCTGCGTGCTGATGTTTCACTCCAACCTGGCGCACGCCAGCCCGCCGAACATCAGCCCCTGGAGCCGGGTGATCGTCTACCTGAGCCTTTGTGAGGTCTCGAACCACATCCGCAGGTTCCAACGCGCAGAGTGGCGCGCCCTACGCGACTTCGCGCCGATCGAGCCGTTGGCCGACGACTGCCTCGAAGAGCTGGTGCGCCAGGAGAACTCGACTCCCGACCCGTACGCACGCGAACACAGTTTGGAAAGACAGCATGAATCTCTTCCGGCTACTGCAGGAGCGCACCGCTGAAGGCCACCCCGTCACCGTCGGCTTGATCGGAGCCGGCAAGTTCGGCTCGATGTTCCTGGCCCAAGCCAGGACCACCCCGGGCCTCCGTGTGGTGGCCATCGCCGACCTCGATCCGGACCGCGCCCGCGCCGCCCTGGCGGGGACCGGCTGGCCCGAGGAGGCCGGGTGTACTCTCTCGCTTTCGGCCGCGCGTGCGCAGCGAACGATCCATCTGACCGACGATGCCTTCGAGTTGATCGCCGCCGACGGCCTGGAGGTCGTGATCGACGCGACCGGCAACCCCCCGGCCGGCCTGGCACACGCCCGCGCCGCTATCGCCAACGGCAAGCACATCGTCATGGCCAATGTCGAAGCCGATGTCCTGGCGGGCCCGCTGCTGGCCGAGGAGGCGCGCAAGGCCGGGCTGGTCTACTCGATGGCCTACGGTGACCAGCCAGCGCTGATATGCGAGATGGTCGATTGGGCGCAAGCCGCGGGCCTCGGTGTCGTCGCAGCCGGCAAGGGCACCAAGTACCTGCCGAGCTTCCACGATTCCACGCCCGACACGGTCTGGGACCACTACGGCATCGCGCCCGAGCGCGCCTCCGAAGGCGGCATGAACCCACAGATGTTCAACTCATTCCTCGACGGCACAAAATCAGCGATCGAGATGGCCGCGGTGTCCAATGCCACCAGCCTGATGCCAGCGCCGAGCGGACTCGGATTCCCGCCGGTCGGCACTGACCAGCTCGCACAGGTCCTGCGACCGCGTGCCGAGGGCGGCACGCTGCACCACAAGGGCCAAGTGGAGGTGATCTCCTCACTCCATCGAAACGGCGAGCCGGTCGAACGCGATCTGCGCTGGGGGGTCTACGTGGTCTTCGAGGCGCCCAGCGACTACACCGCGCGCTGCTTTGCCGAGTACGGCCTCATGACCGACCGCAGCGGCCGCTACAGCGCGACCTACAAGCCCTACCATCTGATTGGCCTGGAGGTTGGCGTGTCAGTCTTGAGCGCTGCCCTGCGCGGCGAACCGACTGGGACACCCACCGGGTTTCACGGCGATGCAGTAACTGTGGCCAAACGGCACCTCGAGGCCGGCGAGAGCCTCGACGGTGAGGGGGGCTTCACTGTCTGGGGTCGGCTGATGCCAGCAGTCGACAGCCTCGCCATGGGCGCCCTGCCGATCGGCCTTGCCCACAAGGTGCCTCTGGTCAACGACGTGCCCAAGGGCCAAGTCGTCACCTGGGCCGACGTGAAGGTCGACGAGACCAGCAACGCAGTGAAGATCCGCCGCGATATGGAGGCGCTCTTCGCCCCGGCGTACGCCACCGCCATCTGATGCTGGCAAGGCAGCAGCAAGTGCACTGTCCGTGCCAACCCGGAGCGACCTCATTCCGACGCCCTCAGGAAAGGGCCCGGACCCGTTGGGACACGTCGGCCAGCGACGGGTCGTGCGACTCGACCCTGTGGGTGCGCTAGGGCTGCTCGTCGTTGAGGACTCTGATCATCGGGTGGCTATCAGCGCCCCAGACGATCTCGAACAGGTCGGGCCGTGACTTCACCAGCGGCGATAGCCGGGGGCCGGGCATGCCGTAGCTGCGCGGGTCGAATGCCGGGTCCATCTGTCGTAGCAGGTTCCCGACCCGGCTCAGTGGTGCCCAGTCGTCCTCCTCTTGGGCGAGCGCGACCGCGTCGATGACCATGTCTGTCCACTCGGCTTCGGCTGTGCCCGAGTTGGGGTCCCACTCGGGGACCTCCCCGAGACGCTCCGGGCGGGTCTCGGCGGTGCCCGCGGCAGGGGTCCGCTCCCTGCTGGCCGCTGCGGGCTCAAGGCGATGCAGGTTGTCCGTGTAGACGAATATCTCGCAGGCGGTCACGAACGCCTTGGGGGTGTCGCGCCGGCCGATGCCCATGGCGAGCAGCCCCTGCTCGCGGATGCGGGTCGCGAGGCGAGTGAAGTCGCTGTCGCTGGAAACGATGCAGATGCCTCCGAGGTCGGCTGTGTGCAGCAGGTCCACGGCGTCTATGGCAAGCGCCATGTCCGTTGAGTTCTTGCCCGAGACGCTGCGGAACTGCTGCACTGGATGCACGGCGTGGCTCTGGATCGCTTGTTTCCACTGCGACATCTGCGGTGACGTCCAATCGCCGTAGATGCGTCGCAGCGTCACGATGCCGTGCTTGGCGGCTTCGGCCAGCACCGGCCCCAGCCGCGTCGCCTGAGCGTTGTCGGCGTCGATGAGCACCGCCAAGGCGCGGGCGGGCTGCGGCTGGGCGGTCAGGGGCTGCTGCGTCGCGTGGTGCTGCGCGGGCCCCGCGCCAGCGGCTAGCTGTTGGTGCGCCGCCGCGCGTAGGTACCCCGCGAGCGTCGCTCCCTGGCCGCTCGCCCCCGCCGAGAGACGCTGGTGTTCCTCATCACTGAGCCGGACCATCACGGTCTTGTTCCTAGTCATGACACCAAGAGTTAGCATTCACATACTCCAAATGCAACATATTGATAGCTAATGGTGGACTACGTGTATCGATTGGATCAGAGCCTCGCAGTGTGCTCTCCGTTCCGGCGCGCTGGTTCTCGGCGTGTGGGTGCCCGAAATGGTGTCGTGGCTGGTCAGGCGGCGTGTCGTAGGGTGCAACCCTTCAAGGACCAGAGAGCCATCCATGACAGACGCCGGCTGCGAGAGCGGCGACCGGCCGAGAATCCCCGCGACAGCGGTCAAAGGGCGCCGCACACCCACATTCAGCCTCGACACGGTGCCTGCCGCGCTCACGAGAGCACACGTCACGACCACGTGGGCCGAACTCGTCGTGCTCGCCGGCTCGGTGCTCTTCGTCGACGAGACGCCGCGGCGGATTGTCGCTACGCCCGGTAGTCGAGTCCCGATCGTTCCCCGCGTCCACCACCACGTCGAGCCCGGCGCGAGCGCCGAGTTCTACGTCCAGTTCTACGAGAGCGGAGCGAGTCGTCGGCCGCCCACGCGGACCGGGCGAGCTTGACGCCCGCGAGGCGGTGCGCCATTGCCCAAGCCAAGCCGTAGCCCCGCCGTCTGGTTCAACGGCCAGGTTCAGTGGACCAATGAGGCGACGGCCGCGAAGTGCAAGGCTGCGGCCACGATGGTGAACAGGTGCCAGACCTCGTGGTAGCCGAAGCGCCGAGGCCACGGATCGGGCCGCCGCCGCCACAGGACGACCACCCCTACCGTGTAGGCGAACCCGCCGGCCAGGATCAGGGCGAGCTCGCCGGCGCTGAGGTGGCGGACCAGGACCGGCATGGCCACCACCGACAGCCAGCCCAGAGCCGGGTACATCACGTAGCCGGTCACGTTCAGCCGGCCGAAGGCCACCAGCTTGATTCCCATCCCGACCCCGGCCGCGCCGGCCACGATCGCAAGCAGGGGGACGCCCCAGCGCGGCGGCAGCGCCACCAGGCAGACCGGAGCGTAGGTGCCGGCAATGAGGGCGTAGATGGCGGAACGGTCGAGGCGGCGCAGGACGGTGCCGGCCCGGTGGGTGAGCCCCAGCCGGTGGTGAGCGGCCGAGAACCCGAACATGGCCACCAGCGTGACGGCGTAGATGAGGGCGGCCAGCCGGGGGCGCCCCGGGTGGGCCCCCGCCACCAGCGCGACCGCCGCCGGCAGGGCCACACCGAAGGCCCACAGATGGGTCCGGCCCCGCCAGGTGGGCCGCTCGTCGACCTCAGCGAGCCGATGATCAGCCACGGCAACACTGTACGGCCCATCGGCGGCCGCCAAGACCCCAACCGCCGACGCGACTGGGCCGATTTCGGTAGATGATCAGGTCGTCCACTCGGGCGCCGTGTCAGTCGACGCGGTGCACCCCACGGCGCTGCAAGGGATCGACGATCTGGTGCTCACCGTCGCCCGGGCGATCTCTCTGGACTCCGATCTGGACGTGCCTGTGACGCTGTCGTCGGGGATCATCGACACCGACAGGCTGTCGCACACCGTCACCATCGGCGCCTCTCTGCCGGTCCGCCGAACTCGGCGACGCTATTGTTCGGCCATGCCATCGTCTGGAAGCTACGAGCGTGTCGGCAGCGACTCCCCGGGCCGCAGAGCCAGCACAGAAGAAACGACGAGGCGGCTGCTGGAGGTCGCTGCACAGGAGTTCATGGAGCGCGGGTACGAGGCGGCCCGCGTCAACGACATCGCTCGCCGCGCTGGAGTGACAGCGGGCGCCGTCTACGCGCGGTGGCACCACAAGTCCGATGTGCTCGTGGCCGCCCTTGAGGGCGTCTTCGAGCAGATACTCCCTGACCGCAGGCTCAAGGAGTCCGGGACAGACGCGCTGCAGCCTCCCGACATGATGATGCTGCTGGGAGCGAGCCTGCTGACCGGCGATGAGCTGCGCGACGTGATGGTCCAAGTGTTCGGCAGCGCCCGCAACAACGAAGCGATTCGAGTCTGCATGCAGCGATTCCTAGATGAAGAGGCCGACCAGCTCAGCGACATAGTCGAGCTGGGCAAGAACGCGGGCTTCTGGGACCCCGGCCTCAGTACCGCCGCCATCTCCCTGTTGTGCCAAGCGATCGGAATCGGCGTCCACCTGCTGATGTCAGCGGGCCGGGATAGCCGCCATGTCCCTGCCGATGACGACTGGGAAGCCCTGCTTGGGAGGCTGATCAACGCCGTGAGCCCCCCGACACCGCCGCTCCCATAGCCACAATCCACATTCCGACCCACACGGTGCGGATGCTGATGAAGACCGTCACCGAGCGCTACATGAAATGGAGCTGATGTGCGGATCGGGATCTCGCCGTTCGCCACTACTAAGGAGACGACGCTCGAGCTGAGCCGGATCGCCGTGGAGGGCGGCCTCGACACGCTCTGGCTCGGCGACGGATACCTCGCCAACCCCGACTTCACGGGCTGGGCCGGCGGGATGGAGAGCCTGATCGAGCTGGCGTGGCTGGCCGGGCGGTATCCCACGGCCCGCACCGGCATCTGCGCCGCGGTCCTGCCGTTGCGCGATCCGGCCTGGCTCGCCAAACAAACCAACACGCTGCAGCGGATGGCGGGCGGCGGATTCGTGCTCGTCGTCACGCCCGGGTTCTGGGCCCACGACCTCGAATCGAGGGGCATCGCCTTCGGCGATCGAGGGGCAGTCTTCGAGGACCACCTCGACGACCTCCGGCGGCTGCTCCCCGACACGACGCTGTCACCCGGACCCTCCAGCGCGGGCCCGCCGCCGCTGTGGCTGGCTGGGGGGACGGCGACGATGACCAGAGCCGTGGCGCGGGGTCTGCCCTTCCAGTCCACGCGCGCGACGCCCGGCGAACTCGCCCCCGTCGCCCGGCGGTTCTTCGACGCGGGCGGGGAGTTCCTCGCCCACCGGACCCGACTCGAATACGGCGCGCATGACGTGACAGGCAACGTCGTCGAGTGGCACGCAAACACCGGCTCGATAGACGAACTCGTCGACACCCTCGGCCGCTATGCCGAACTGGGTGTGAGAGATCTTTCGATCGTGCCCGGGCAGGACGACGCGGGCTCCCTGCGAACCGTGGAGATCCTCGCCGCGGAAGTGGTGCCGCAGCTTTGAGGCGGCCGGTGTCAGCGCTCGTGAGGCACCGCGCTCGTCGCTTCGTGGGTGGAGGTCATCACGCTGCGCAGCCCGAGGCCCATCACCACCCGGTTGATGTAGGCGTAATAGGCGACCATGTTGTTGAGATCGAGGATGTCGAGGTCGCTCAGCCCGTGCTCGCGCAGCAGGTGAAGATCGTCCTGGGTGACAGCGGCGGGCGACTGGGTGAGCTTGGCGGCATGGGCGCAGATCGCGTCGAAACGGTCGTCGCCGGACTGCACACAGGCCGGATCGGCGTCGATCGCGTCGAGTATTTCGGCGGCCAGTCCGAGCAACTCGAGCTTGAGTCGCAGCCCCGATGCGCAGTGGTCGGTGCCGTTGAGCCGCGACGTCACGAGCGCGGCCGACTGGCGCTCGATCGCGGTGAGCTGCGACGGGCAATGCTCGACCGTGCGATAGAGCCGGAGCCGCTCCTCGACGATCGGGGGGTAGAGGCTGCCAAGCATCGTGAACTCGGCCGGCTCCCCGAGCGCCGCCGCCTGCCAGTCGTAGGCATCGCGCAGGGGACCCTCGGCGTCGGCCCACGAGACGGTGTCGATCCAGACCATGGCCGCGATGGTAGGCCGGTGCCGTGAGCGGCGACACCGTTCCTGCTGTCGGCGTGTGGGTGTTCCCCGACGTGCCGGCTCCCGAGCTGGTCCACCTGGCCCGCCACATCGAGGATCTCGGCCTCGACGAGCTGTGGGTGGGCGACGAGGGGCCCGCACGCGACCCCTTCGCCGTGCTCGCCGCGGCGGCGGTCGTCACCGACCGGATCCGGCTGGCCACCGGAATCACGAACCCCTACGTGCGCCATCCCGGCGTGGCGGCTGCGAGCATGCTCACGATCCACGAGCTCAGCGGCGGCCGAGCCGTGCTCGGGGTCGGCGCGGGGGGCCAGATGTCGCTCTCCCCGTTCGGCCTGCAGGCCTCCCGGCCCGTCGACCGTGTGCGCGAGTTCCTCGACATCGCCCGGGCTGCTGCGAACGGAACTACGGCGGCGGGTTACTCGCCCTCCGACGTCGCCGTCACCGAAGCGGCCGCCGGAGCGCCGCTGCCGGTGTTCGTGGGAGCGCGCGGGCCTCGGCTCAACCGGCTCGCGTCCGAGCGGGCCGACGGTGCGTTCGTGGCCGGCATGCCTCCGTTTCGCTATCCCGCCGTCGTGGGCTGGGCCCGCTCTGCGCGCCCGATCGACATCTCGCTGTACCCGAGCGTCGCGTTCACAGAGAAGGCGGTGGAGCGACACCGGCCCGAGATGATCTGGGCGCTGCTCGATACCCCGCCGGAGGTACGCGAGGAGCTCGGGCTCGATGGCGACGCCGTGAAGGCGGCCGCCTCGGCGATGCGGGGCGGCGACCCGGAACCGGCGCGAATGCTGGTCGACGACACGGTGCTCGAACGGGTGATGCTGGTGGGGCGACCTCCGGTGGTGGGCAGGCGACTCGCGGAGCTCGTCCGCGAGCATCGACCCACAAGCATCGGGCTCGCCCTGCTCCAGGACGACCTGCACGAAGGTGTGTGCGACGCAGCCGAGGCATTCGCAGCCATGACCGCCGAGCTCAGAGACGATCGATGGCCTCGAAGATGACCGCCAAGCTCAGAGGCGATCGATGGCCTCGAAGATGACCGCCAAGCTCAGAGGCGATCGATGGCCGGTGTGATCAGCCATGTGCCCAACCCCGACGTCGACCAGGCGGTGGGCCTCGCCCGGGCAGCCGAGGGGGCGGGGGCGCAGTGGATCGGCGTCGCCGACGCCTTCTGGTGGCGCGACGTGTGGATGCTGCTCGGCGAGGTCGCTTCGGCGACACAGCGAATCGAGCTCGGACCGGCCATGACCAACCCGTACCTGCGCCATCGGTTCCACACGGCCTCGGCGCTGGCCACGCTGCAGGAGTTGGCGCCTAGTCGCGTGTTCTGCGGGATCGCGGCCGGCGGGTCGGAGCTCACCGCCGCGGCCGGGATCTCCCGGCGCGACGCGGCGGCGAGAGTCACCGAGCTCGTCGCCTTCCTGCGCGAGGTCGCCGCCAGCGCGACACTCGACGCGCCGTCGGGCCGCGGTCTCGACGTCGACCTCGATCCCGTCCCGATCCTGATCGCGGGACGGGGCGACGAGATGCTGCGCACTGCGGGTGCGATGGCCGACCGAATCCTGCTGTGGGCGATCCCGGCGTCGGATCTTGAGCGCTCCACGTCGATCGTCCACGACGGCGCCGCCCACCGGCCCCGGCCGCCGGAGCTGATCTGGGCCCCGCTCGTGCGCCATGGCGACGCCCCGCAGGCGTCGATCCTGCACGTCGCGGTGTACGCGTCCCTCAACACCATTGCTGCGGTGCGCCAAGGGTGGGGGCTCGACGACGCCCGGGTCGAGGCCGTCCGCAGGGAGCTCGTACGGGGCGACGTGTCAGCGGCCGCAGCCCTCGTGCCGCCCGCCGCGCTCGATGATCTGGTGTTCGAGGATCCCGACCCGGCACCGATCGCGGCCATCGCCCGCGGGCTCGGCGTGTCGTCGCTGGCGGTGCCCGGGTTCGACCCGACCACGGTCGGCGATCACGTCGGCTGGGCCAACTCGGTCGAGGCCCTACTCGCCTGACGGCCCTGTACCGGAGTCTTGATGAGCAGGCTCACGATCTTGCGACGGCCCGAGTCTGGCCGACCGTCAGTGCCGGCATCCCCGACGCATGTCGGAGTCGATGCCGGTGCTGGCGGTCGGCCGCGTCCGGCGGGACCTGCCCACCGGTTGCGGCTCTCACCGCCGCACCGGATCCGGCCCCGCCGACATTGGACCCGCCGACATTGGACTCGGGCGCCCGCCGGAATGAATATGTGAGGGGAAGCGGGCGCACCTGCTCGAAGATGTCGTGCTGCAGATCGTAGGCACAGAAGCCATCACTGATCGACTAACGAGGGAGGCGCCAATGGCGTTGCAGACCGATGTTGAGGCGATCCTCGACCGAGGAGTGCGCGCCGGCGACATCGTGGGTGCGGTGGCTCAAGTCGTGACCGGCGAAGGGCTCCTCGCCGCGGCGGTTGCGGGGGAGCGGTCGGCCGACGCCACGGCAGGAGCTGGCCCCATGACGCTCGACACGGTTTGCTGGATCGCCTCCATGACCAAGGCCATCACCGGCACTGCGGCCATGCAGCTCGTGGAGCGGGGCAAGCTCCATCTGGACGGGCCCGCGTCGAGCGTGCTGCCCAACCTGGCCGAAGCGGGCGTGCTCGAGGGGTTCGACGACGACGGGCAGCCTGTGGTGCGCCCGGCCGGGGCCCCGATCACGCTGCGCCACCTGCTGACCCACACCGCCGGGTTCGGCTACCAGAACTGGAGCGAGCCCTTGCTGCGCTACCACCAACTCACCGGAACTCACCGGATCACAAGCGGCGAGCTGGTGACGATGCCGACGGCGGTGCCGGCGCTGTTCGATCCCGGAGAGCGCTGGATGTACGGCATCAACATCGACCTCGTGGGACGCATGGTGGAGGAGGTGTCGGGCCAGCGGCTCGACGACTACTTCGACGAGCACATCTGTGGGCCGCTGGGCATGGACTCCACCGCCTTCGGCCTCAGCGACGAGATGGGGGCCCGCCAGTCGGCGATGCACGCCCGGCTGCCCGACGGCTCGCTGACCGCCATCGAACTCGCTCGGTCCCCCGAGCCGAAGTTCCCGTCAGGCGGCGGCGGGCTCTACAGCACGGTCGAGGACTACTGCTGCTTCCTGCAGATGATCCTGGGCCGGGGCAGCCGCGGCGGCGTGGAGGTGTTGCGCCCCGAGACGGTCGCCCAGATGACGGTCAACAACATCGGAGACCTGCGGGTGGTCGCCCTGCCCTCGGTAATGCCTGAGCTCACCAACGACGCCGAGTTCTTCCCCGGGGTGGAGAAGACCTGGGGCCTGACGTTCCAGATCAACGAGGAGCCGCTGCCCACGGGTCGCCCCGCCGGCGGGCTTATGTGGGCCGGCATAGCCAATTCCTACTTCTGGATCGACATGGACAACCAGGTCGCCGGCACCTACATCAGCCAGCAGCTCCCGTTCGCCGACGCCCGCTCCTACCAGCTTTACACCGACATCGAGACCGCCACCTACAGCCACCTCAGTAGCCAGCAGCGCCACGTTTGACAGACTGACGCCCGTGTCTGGCCTGCTGTTGCGCAACATCGCCCATCTGGTGACCTTCGACGCCGACGACCGGGAGCTGCACGGCTTCGATCTGCGCATCTGGCGCACCGCCTGGGCAGCGCCGACCCGGAACGCTGGCTGTCCGCCCGCGAGCTGCTGGCGATGGCGACCCGAGGCTCGGCGCGATGTCTGGGCCGCCCGGCGCTGGGCGTGATCGAACCGGGCGCCGCCGCCGATCTGGCCGCCTGGGACATCACGGGCGTGGACAGGGTGGGCGTGCACGACCCGGTCATCGGACTGCTAATGACGGGCCTGTCGGACCGGGCCGAACTAGTCACAGTGGCCGGCGAAGTAGTGGTACGCGACGGCCGCTGCGTCAGCGTCGATGAGGCAACGGTGGCCACAGCCGCCCGCACCGCCCTGCCACCACCGACATGAGGTTCTCCTGCGACCGCCAGGCGCTGGCGCCGGCCTCAAACAACGCCTCCGATCCTCGCGCTCCTCCTCAGAGCCAAGCCCTTGTGCCAAACTTGTCGCCTCCACCGGTGAAGCTTTCCAAAGCGCGCCTGCAGGCGACACGCTAGGGCTCAAGGTTGCAGTTGATCCCAATATGTGCGAGAATCGCACCATGAGCGAGGAGACCGATGACCGTGAGTTAGGTGCCCGCGTTGCTGAGGCACGCGCCTTGGCGGCACTGACGCAGGAGGAGCTAGCTAGCAGAACCCGCATGGAACGCACCGTCATCAGCAAGATTGAGAACGGCGCTCGTAGGTTGGGTGCCACCGAGCTAGTGGCTATCGCCGACGCACTAGAACGGCCAGTTGACTGGTTTTTCAAGACTTCTCCGCCAGCGGTCATTAGCCGCAGGGCTGATCCATCCGTGGGCGGGCGATCGCGAATTCTCGATACCAAGGTCGAGCGAATCGCCCGCGATATCGAATTTCTACGCGATCAAGATGAACTACCCAGTCTTGAATTGTTCCTTCGTGATCCTCCGGGCTCTCTAGGTGAAGCTGAACAAGCAGCTCTAGATTTACGAAAGCACCTTCAGTGTCCGCAAGGCCCACTGATTGCACTACAGGGCCAAGTAGAGCGAGTTGGTCTCTACGGCTTCTCGATTGACCTCGGGCGCTCCGGCCCGGATGCGGCCTATGTAGCTGTTGAGAATGTCGGAGTCGCGGTGATTAACGGTGCACTTGAACCCGGTCGGCGCCGCTTCAACCTGGCGCACGAACTCGGACACCATGTTTTTCAGGATGCGTATGCGCCTGAGATAGGACTGTCGCCCCAAGACGAGAATGAGAAGCTGATCAACGCGTTTGCTATACACCTACTACTCCCTAGTAGCGATGTTCATTTGATTATGAAAGAGTTCGATCCTGACTATCGCCTCGGGGCTGTAGCCGCTGCCGTACGTTATCGCTTGAGTTGGACAGCCGTGTGTGCTCAACTTCGCAACATAGGCGTTATCGACGCCGGGATTCGAGAAGAACTCGCTAGTCGGCCGCCATCGAGCGTAGACTTTCTCGAACTTGGAGAACACTGGGTACCAGAACTTGATGCACCTTCCGTCCCACCGCAATACGGTAGGCGCGTGTTGGCCGCATATCGTCGAGGTAAGCTGACATCTTCACGCGTTCAAGAACTACTATGGGGAACATTACGCGATTCGGAGCTACCAACTAGAGATGAAGTCCCTGTTGAGGCTTTTCGACCGGAATTCGAACCCTTGAGATAGTGGAGACACTTGTCTTCGATAATTCGCCCTTGAGCCATTTTGCGCTTGCCGGAAGGCTGGATGAGTTAGCACGCATACTTACTGACTTCTCTTGCGTAGTTCCGGTTCAGGTCCGCGAGGAGATTATGATAGGTATGCACCAGAGGCCCGACTTAGAAGAGGTTATCATAGCACAATGGCTCCCACCAGTCGAACTCGCGACACTCCCGACACTAATAGATTTCGCCCGCTACAAGACAGAGCTTGGTGGTGGGCTTCACAAGAATAATGGGGAAGCTGCCGTCCTGGCATAGGCCAAGAACTCCGGCGCGACAGCTATAATCGATGAACGCCCTGCAACTCGCATGGCAAGACGTGATGACATTGCTGTTCGTGGATCACTATCATTGGTGATCGAAGGAATTAGAGTTGGCATACTACGACGACATCAAGCAGAAGAGATGGTCGATGAATTGGTTGCGACAGGTATGAGACTACCTGTCGATGGGGTGGGCCTTTTTGCCTATGCATACCAGGAGGGATGGCTCCCTTAGCCGTGCTCGACGCCCAAGTCCACCGGCCGCCCCGCCGGCGGGCTCATGTGGGCCAGCATAGCCAACTCCTACTTCTGGATCGACATGGACAACCAGGTCGCCGGCACCTACATCAGCCAGCAACTCCCGGTCGCCGACGCCCGCTCCTACCAGCTTTACACCGACATTGAGACCGCCACCTACAGCCACCTCAGAGCTGGCTAGATCTCGATAACTTCGACGTAGATGCCCTCGACCCGTAGTGCCTGTTCGAGTCGGGGCGAGGGCGCAGACAGGAATACACCCGCGTCGAGGTGTAGGGCTGCGGCCAGGGCTTCGGTCCCGAGCACGTTGAGAGCATGCCGGCGGCGCAGTTCCCCCATCAGCGGTGCCAACGTCCTCAAGCTCTCCATCCCGATCTCCTCCGGTAGCTCCAGCAGTCTCCGGATCGCCAGATCGCGGAACTCCGAGGGAAGGACGTCGAATGAACGCGATAGTGCGCCGTCGCGCCCGGATGCGCCCAACACGGCCTGGCACAACCGAACGTACCAATAGCCGGTTGTATAGACCGCCGCCGCGGGCCGAGGCGGATCGCCGCCCCGCAGAAGCGAACCCAACATCTGGTCGTCCATGAGCTGAATCACTCGTTGGCCAACTCGGGGTCACCGAATCCCGCTCCAGCCATCTGCCAGTCCTCTTCAGTGACGGGCTGCATGAGCTCACGGCGCAGACTCGCGATGGCCCCGGGGACGAGCACGACCGCCTCGCCCAAGTCGAGATATGCGACCTCGCCGCCGTTCTGTAGCCCCCAGCGGCGCCGTGCCGCAGCTGGGAGGCTCATCTGCCCTCGGTGCGACACCCTGATTTCCCCGGTGTTTGACATGGAACCAGCATACAAGGCATCAAAGAATTCTACCTTGTACGGCTGCGGGACCCGATCCGTTCAATCCGACGTGTCGGCGAACAAGGCCCGGTGTCCCGATCACGATTCGATGACGGCAGTCAGGGCGTAGGTACGTCGGCGAGCCTGCCTTCGAGAGCGGCCTCGACCTCAGCTTCCATGTTGAGCCCGGCGATCAGGGCCGTCAGCTTCAGGTTGATCTCATCGAACTTGCCGTCCTGGGCGGCGAACCTGGCGTCGAACTTCTCGTCCTGGGTGTCGAATCCAGCCTCCATCTTCTCGCCGAGGCGGTCGATCTTCTCGTCCAGACGGTTGATCCTGCCCTCAACGCCGACGCTCCTTCCGCTGAGGTCGGTGAATATGAAGGTAAGCATGGCCACCGCCAACAGGAGCAGGAATGTCAGCAGCGGATCGTCGACCAGCCTCGGCCACCGTCGCAGCCCCACCTCGGCCGCGGGCGAAGTCTGGGCCGAGCCCGGGACGTGGCTCGCGGGAGTGGGGGTTGGCTCGGGCTGGGAATCTGCGGTTGGGGCCATGGGCTGATGTGCTCCGGCGGTGGGGACGGTGGGCGTGGCGGTCACAGGGCCTCCCTCGGGAGAGCGGCGCTCAGGGGGCGCTCAACGGACTCGTGTACGGCATGCCGCTCGCCCGGCAGCGAGGCTTGAAGGCAATGCTACACTATATTTAGTGGTACAACAAGTCATATCATTAAAAATACTCACAATTATGGAAGCTCGCTATCGTCACCGGCGCACGCTCCCCCGCCCACTCCCGAAAGAAGGACCGACGGATCGCCTTCCCCGGCGCAGCGAGCCGTGGGCGCTAGGGCGAAGTCATCGGACCGTCGTGCTTGGAGGAGGCCGCGGTGGCTTCGATGACGATCAGTTGACTGCGCTCGTCGAGGGTGCCGGCCACGGCCACGGCCTGATCACGGCCGGCGGGACTCATCTTGTCCAGGGTCTTGGCCACAATGTCGGCCGCCTTGGTGTCGTCGCCAAGCCGGTCGAGCACCGAATGCAACTCCGTTTCCAGGAACGTGAGGCTCGCCGCATCCTCGAAGGTCTGCACTTCGGGGTCGGAGCCCAGCCCTTGCTTGGCCACGATCTGCGAGGCCCTCACCGACACCGAGCCGTCCACCCCGGCGCCGCCGAGAATGGCGGCGAGGTCGCGGGCGTGGCGCTCCCGCTGCGCCCTCCGCCACCGCAGGTAGCCGGCCCGGCCGGGTGGATAGTCCGCGCGGGGCAGCGCCCAGCGGCGCAGATGATGGGCCCGGGCCGCCAGCCTCAAGGCATCCGAGGCCTCCGGATCGAGACGCGCCACCCACGCCTCGGCTCGGCGACCCTGGGTTAGGGCCAGCGGCACTCCTTCGTGGCTCCTGGGATCTTCGGCGTTGGCCGCGTCGATCGCGGCCCGAGAAGCCTCAACCGCTGGGATTGAGTCGCTCATCCCGCCAGATCTGCCCATCCCGTCAGAACTGCCCATCCCGTCAGAACTGCCTGCCCCGCCGGAACCGTTCACCCGATCGCTCCGTTCACACCCCGGGCTCAGTCCATTACCTGGGGCATGCGCTCCTTGAAGATCCGCAGCGCCTCCTTGAGCCCGTGCGTCCTCACCAGCTCGTCGAACTCGCTGGAGCCCTCGCGGTTGGCTAGACGCAGCGTGGTGATGTCCTGGCCTATGGCCACCACCCGGTCCAGCCCCATCAGCTCGTAGATGCGCTGGAGGTGCTGCCGGTTGTGGTTCAGGCCGGGCAGAGGGATGTTGGCGAACCGGCCGGTGTAGCGGTCCACGGCGGCGTCGAGCTCGTCGCCGGACACGACTGCGTTCACAACGCCCCACGCCAGGGCCCGTTCGGCCGAGATCCGGCCGCCGGTGAGCAGAACCTCGTTGGCGCGGATCCGACCGAGAGTGAACGGCAGCACCAGCGACGTCGCCCCCATCCCGAAGGCGGCCTCGGTGTATCCGAAGAAGGCGTCGTCGGAGCACACGATCAGGTCGCAACAGGTGGCCAGGTCGAACGCTCCGCCGAGGCATGCGCCCCGCACCGCGGCAATCGTGGGGATGGGCGAGGACAGTATGTCCCGGAAGGCGTCGAAGCTCACCGACACCTGATCGATCCACCCGCCCAGCTTCTCGGGCCGGTTGGTGCCCGAGAGGTCGAAGCCAGCCGAGAAGGCCCGACCCGTGCCCTCGATCACCACTGAATGGACCTCGCCGCGCTCGCCGAAGTCCCGCAGGGCCGTGCTCAGCTCCGAGAGCATGGCGGCGCTCAGCGGATTCAGCTTCGCGGGCCGGTTCAGCCGGATGCGCCCGACCCGGTGGCCCTCGCTGACAACAACCAGCGGCTCCGCCTCGGACTCAGCCGACGATGTCATCGATCATTCCCCTCGCACACGACGCTCTTCTCAGACACGACCGCCCTCCTCGCACACGACCCTCGCATCAAGTCCTAGCACAGCCCCCGCCGTGCACAGGAGGGGATTGACCTCTGCGGAGAGGACATCCCGGCGCTCGTCCAGCAGCGCCACCAGAGACTGGAGGACGGACCGGACCGCGGCGACATCGATCCTCGGCTCGCTCCCCCGCCAGATCAGGTCCCGGGACCGCAGGCTCGCGACCATGGCGTCGAAGGAGGCGTCGTCCACCGGGGCGAAGCCCAGCGAGATGTCGTCGATCTGCTCGGTGTGAGTCCCCCCGATACCGACGAGGGCCACGATCCCGAACCGCCCGGTCCTGCGGGCCCCGACGATCAGCTCGACCGAGCCCGGCACGGAGGCGTCCGGCTCGACGGCGAACTCCGCGGCCCCGAGATCGCGCCGCATCCGCTCGACAGCTCTCGCCGCGGCAGCCGCGTCCGGCAGGCCCACCTCAACCCCGCCGCCGCGGGACTTGTGGACCCGTCCCAGCGCCTTGACCACCACCGGCGCAGGCAGGCCGTCGAGCGACAACACCTCCTCGGGACCGGCCACCTGGGTGCTCGGCACCAGCGGGACCTCGTAGCGCCCGAGGAGGTCCCGAGCCTCTCTGTAGGTGAGATTTCGTGACCCGCCAGGCGGCGCGTCCCCGTCGCCCTCCAGCCCCGCCTCGTCGGCCACGCCGAGCCGCAGCAGCTTGGCGGCATGGTCGAGCTGGCGGACCACCAGGACGCCGCCTCCCACCAGCTCCTCGAACAGGCCGGGCGCGGGCCTGAACGACTGCATCACCACCGGGACGCCGGTGCGCTCGCTGGCGCCCACGATCGCACTCACCGCCTGGCGCTCCTCGGCCTCGAAAGTCTCAAGGTCCTCGCGCTCGGGGTTCATCCCGATCAGGTCGCCGAACTGGCCCACGATCAGCACCTGGTCGACGTCGCCGCTCTCGGCCAGCACCCGGACCGTGTCGGCGTACACCATCGGGCTCTCCCGCACCGCCCCGACCAGGGCCAGGTCGACCGGGTTGTCGGCCAGCTCCTTGGCACCGGGACGGAGACCCACCCGGTCGCGGGTCCCGTCGCTGAGCCCGGGCAGCACCAGACCGGCCCGACCGAGGACGTCGGCGGCCAGCGCCACCGCGCCGCCGCCCTCGGAGAGGACCGCGACCCTCCGGCCCGCGGCCCAGCGCCGCCTGATGGCCACGCAGGCGAGGTCGACCGCGTCCGCGGGCGAGGTGGCCAACCAGGCCCCGGACTCCTCGCACACCGCCCGCAGCACCCGGGCGTCGGTGGCCAGCGCGCCCGTGTGGGAGGCGACCGCCCGGGCCGAGGCCCCGGTGTCGCCCGCGGGCATGATCACTGCCGCCATGCCCCGGTCCCGGGCATAGTCCAGCGCAGCCCTGAAATCGTCCCCGTCGAGCGGATCCTCCAAGTAGACGACGACCGCTTCTGAGTGCCCGTCGTCGGCCAGGGCCCGGATCGCCCCGCCGGCGGTGAGGCAGTACTGGTCGCCGACGCCCAGGAAGGTCGACAGCCCGACGCCCCGGGCGTAGAGCTCCAGGGCGATGTCGGCCGACACCGTCCCGCTTTGGCTGACCACCGCCACCCGGCCCGGAGTCCGGGGCTTTCCGTGCAGCAGGGGTGGCGCCAGGTCGAGCCGGGTCTGGGTGCAGACCAGGCCCATCGTGTTCGGCCCCAGCAGCACCATGCCGGCCGCGGCTATCTGATCGAGCAGCGGATCGTCGCGGCCGGTGAACGGCGTCGCGATGGCGATCACCGCCTTCGAGCCGAGCTCCAGGCACAGCTCGATCTGCCGGCGGGATCCCGCGTTCCCGATGAGCAGCACCACCAGCTCGGGGACCTCGGGCAGCGACTCGATGCTCGGGTACCAGCCGGCCTCGGGCTCGTTGGCCGAGCGGCTGATGAAGTAGTTGTTCCGCCGGGTGGCGCCCTGCTCCATCCCCCGCACGAACAGGAAGCCCCACCGGGAGGTCCGCCTGGAGGCGCCGACAAGGGCAACGCTGCGAGGATCGAGGAGCGGTTCCAGCCCGGCAGCAACTCCACGAGAATCGCAGCGGCCTTCTGCTCCGGGAGCGACTCTGGGGGCCATTCGCCGGCCGAACCTACCGGCAATCGCGCCGGCGCGCCGCCTTGGCGCCCGGACGGTCGCCGCGGTAGGTTCGCTCCGTCGCAGCGCTACAGCCACTCATGTGTGCCGTGCTTGCGATCAGGGGAAATAAAAACACATCGGGGGGAACAACGATGATGAAGTTCTGGCGCGTAATCGCAGCCCTTGCCGTCTTGACGCTTATAGCGTCCGCCTGCGGGGGCGACGACGAACCAGCCGCCCCGGACACCAGCGCGGCGGATGCCGCTGCTCTCGCGCAGGCTGAAGCCGACGCCGACGCCGCCAAGGCCGAGGCCGATTCCGCCGCCGCTGAGGCCGACGCGGCTGCCGCCAAGGCAGCAGAAGCCGAAGCGGCGCTCGCGGCTGCCATGGCTGAGGCCGAGGGGGCCATAGACCCCGAGGTCGTCGCCGAGCTTGAGGCGCAACTGGAAGCGGCCCGGGGCGACGCCGACGCCGCCAAGGCCGAGGCCGAAGCGGCCGCTGCCGCAGCTGAGGAGGCTGCCGCCGCCGCTGCCGCCGCCGAGGCTTCGGCCGTGGAGCCAGAGGCTCCCGCAGAGGCGGGGCCATCGGGGACGCTCCGCGTGGCAGTGGACCGCGATCCCGAGAATCTCGACCCCAACTTCGCCAAGCAGATCATCGCCGAGACGTTCTCTCAGGCCGTCTTCGACAGTCTGATCACCTTCAGCTACGAGGGCGACTTCATTCCCCTGCTGGCGTCTGAGTTCGGATTCACCTCCGACAACACGCTCGAGTTCAGGCTGCGGGAGGGGATCACCTTCCACAACGGCGAGCCGTTCAACGCGGCGTCGGTGACAACCTCGGTGGCGAGGATGCAGGACCCCGACGAGGGATCGCATCTCATCAGGAACTTCGCCGGCATCGAATCGGTCGAGGTCGTCGACGACTACCACGTGATCATGCACCTGTCGGGTCCGGACGCGCAGCTGCTGCACGCCCTCACAAGGCTGGTCATGGTCCCGCCCGTCCACTACGGCGAAGTCGGCCAGGCCGAGTTCGCGCAGAACCCGATCGGGTCGGGGCCGTTCATGTTCGTCGAGTACGTGAGCGACAGCCACACCACCTTCGAGGCCAACCCCGACTACTGGGACGGCAGCCCCAAGGGCCGGCCCCTGGTCGCCGAGATCATCATGCGGGTGATCCCCGAGCCCACCACCCGGGTGTCTGAGCTGGTGAGCGGCGGCGCGGACCTGGTCGCGGCGGTCCCGCTCGACCAGCGCTCGGTCGTCACCGACGCGGGCATGACCAACATCAGCTACGCCGACGGGCGGGTAGCCATCGCACGCATCAACTCGTCGAACATCGGGACGTCGGCCGAGGCCGCCGAGGGCGACGCCGCGACGGGCTTCGAGGCGCTCGCCGACGCCAGGGTCAGGCAGGCCCTGAACTACGCCGTCGACCGCCAGACCATCATCGACGCCCTGCTCGGCGGGACGGCCACCCCGCTGGGCCAGCCGTTCGTTCCGGGCGGCTTCGGCTACAACCCGAACAACGAGGCCTACCCGTACGATCCGGACAGGGCCCGGGAGCTGCTGGCCGAGGCCGGCTACGGCGACGGGCTCCCGGTGAAGCTCACCGCCCAGAACATCGTCAACGCCGACGTGCTGACCGCGCTGGTGGACTACTTCGCCGACGTGGGGGTCACCGCCGAGCTCGAGGTGATCGACCCCGGGCTCGGCAACCAGAGGCTGCTGGCCGGCGACTACGACCCGATGTTCATGAGCTACTGGTATCCGGCCGAGACGTTCTTCCACTTCCTGATCCGCTGCGAGGGGCTCATCAGCACCTACTGCAACCCGGATCTGGAGTCCCTGCTGTTGCAGGAGAAGGCGACCCTCGACATCGGCGAGCGGAACCAGATCATCTGGCAGATCACCGACGTCCTCCGCGAAGACGCTCCGATGTTGTACCTGTGGAACTCCGAGAGCACCACCGGCATCGACACGAACAAGGTCTCGGGCTGGAAGAGCCACGCCCGCGGCTGGATCATGTTCACCGACGTCTCCGTCAGCGGCTAGGCCCCGCCGGCCGGCAGCCGATAAGAAAGGGCGGGTGGACGCCCCGCTCGGCCAGGCCCAACCGCGGATACGTGCATAATCCTCGCGATGCAGCGTCGCACTTCCCGCTCATGTTCGCTGCGCCCACGGGCCGCTGGGGCCACGGCCTCGCTCGGCATTTCGCCAAGTCGAAGCGAACTGTGGCCTGTCCGCTCGGCCTCTAGGCCCCAATGCTGAAGTTCCTGGTCCGCCGGACGCTGCACAGCATCCTGGTGCTGCTCGGTGTGCTGTTCGTGGTGCACGGGCTGCTCCTGCTGACCGGCGACCCGACCGCGGCGCTGCTGCCCCCCGACGCCGACGTGGAGGTGCGCGACAACCTCCGCCAGAAGCACGGGCTCGACGACCCCTTCCCGGTGCAGTACGTCAAGTTCGTGGGGCGGGCCGCGCGGGGAGACTTCGGCGACTCGTTCCGGCAGTCACGCCCCGCCTTCGACTTCGTGTCCGAGAAGGCCGGCAAGACCATCAAGCTGGGCGCGGTGGGCCTGGCCATCTCGCTGGCGGTGGGGGGCCCGCTGGGCGCGCTGTCGGCGCTCAGGAAGGGCACGTGGATCGATAGGACGGCCAGGACGGTGGCCGCGATAGGGCAGGCCATCCCCGACTTCTGGCTGGGCATCATGCTGATACTGATCCTGGGGGTGAACCTCCACTGGCTGCCCATCTCGGGCACCGGCGACTGGCGGCACCTGGTGATGCCGGGGCTTGTGGTGGCCCTGCCGACGCTGCCCGCAGTGGTGCGCATCTACCGCTCGAGCCTGATCGGTGTGCTCGACCGCGACTATGTGCGGGCCGCCCGGGCCCGTGGCCTCAACGGCGCCCAGGTGTTCAGCCGCCATGTCGCCCGCAACGCCGCCATCCCGATCGTGACCGTCCTCGCCTTCGAGGTCGGGTCGATCATGTCGGGCGCGCTCATCGCCGAGGTGATATTCGCCTACCCGGGGATGGGCCGGGTGGCCTACCAGGCCATCCTCAACCGCGACATCGCGGTGGTCCAGGCCTACGTGTTCCTGGTCAGCCTGATCGTGGTGACCACCAACATGCTGCTCGACGTCGCCTACTCGCTGCTCGATCCCAGGGTGCGGGTCCGATGAGGCTGCCGGCGCGCCGCAGGGGCGGGACCGGCGAGGACGCAACCGTCACGACGAGGCGCCCGACCCGGGCCGGCGGTGACGCCAGAAGGCGTGCCCGCACCACGCTGATCCTCGCCGCCGGCTTCCTAGCCGCCGTGGTGCTGGTGTCGGCACTGGCCCCCTGGATCACCTGGCACGATCCGCTCGACGCCGAGCTGACCCGACGGCTGATGCCGCCGGCCTGGCTCGACGGCGGCTCGTGGAGCTTCCCGTTCGGCACCGACTCCACCGGCCGCGACCTGTTCACCCGCATGCTGTTCGGCGTGCGGCTGTCGCTGCTCATCGGGCTGGCCGCCGTCGCCTTCGGGGGCCTCATCGGGGTGACCGCGGGGATCCTGGCCGGCTACTACGACGAGAAGATCGCAGCCGTCGGCTTCGGCCGGGTGGCCGACATCCAGCAGGCCATCCCGTTCGTGGTGCTGGCCCTGGCGGTGGTGGCCTCCATCGGCCCGTCGTTCCGGAACCTGATCCTGATCCTGGGCGTGGGCTCCTGGCTCTTCTACTACCGGATCGTCCGGGGCGAGGCGCTCAAGATCCGCGAGGAGTCCTACATCGACGCGGCCAAGGCCATGGGACAGTCCGACGCCGGCATCCTCGTGTCCCACGTGCTGCCCAACACGTTCGCGCCCGTGATCGTCATCGTCACCCTCTTCGTGCCCCGCCTGATCATGTTTGCGGCCGCTCTCAGCTTCCTGGGCCTCGGCGTCCAGCCCCCGCGGGCCGAGCTGGGCCTGATGATCTCCGAGGGCCGGGGGCTGATCCAGCAGGCCTGGTGGCTGACCGTCATCCCCGGCTCGCTGCTGGCCGGGATCGTGTTGGCCATGAACACCCTGGGCGACTGGCTGCGGGAGCGGCTCGACCCGACCCTGAGAGTCAGGCAGTAGGCCGTGGCGGACGCCGGCTCCACCACCGAGCGCCCCCCGGTGCTGGCCGTCGAGGGCCTGACTGTGTCGTTCCGGGCCGTGGCCGGCGACGTGCCCGCGGTCCGGGGCATCGACCTGGCCGTCGGGGCGGGCGAGACGGTGGCCCTCGTGGGCGAGTCCGGCTCCGGCAAGAGCGCCTCGGTGATCGGCATGCTCGGCCTGTTCCATCCCGAGAGCGCCACCGTCGAGGCCGAGCGCTTCGAGTTCGAGGGCACCAGCCTGACCGCCGGGAAGCGGGAGGATCTCCGCGACCTGCTGGGCACGCGCATCGGCGTGATCTTCCAGGACCCCCAGAGCAGCCTCGACCCGACCATGAAGGTGGGCAAGCAGATCGCCGAGGTGCCCCGACTGCGCCAGCGCCTGGCCCGCGGCGCGGTGCGCCAGAAGGTGCTCGACAGCCTCGAGGAGGTCGGCATACGCGACCCGCAGTGGTGCGCGTCGGCCTATCCCCACGAGCTGAGCGGCGGGATGCGCCAGCGGGCCATGATCGCCACGGTGATGATCGCCGGACCGTCGCTGCTGATCGCCGACGAGCCCACCACCGCCCTGGACGTGACGCTGCAGGCCCAGGTGATCGACCTGCTGGCCACACTGCAGGAGGAGCGGGGCACCGGGATCCTGTTCATCACCCACGACCTGTCGCTGGTTTCGGAGTTCGCCGACCGGGTGATGGTGATGTACGCCGGCGCGGTGGTCGAGTCGGGAGAGACCGAGGCCGTCGTCAAGCATCCCGCTCACCCGTACACCAAGGCGTTGCTGGAGTCGGTGCCCCGCCTCGACGGCGGCCAGGTCAGACCGATTCGGGGGCGTCCGCCCGATCCCAGGGACCTGCCCAGCGGCTGCCCGTTCCGCACCCGCTGCGACCACGCCCACGACCGCTGCGAGCAGGTCGAGCCGCCCACCTTCAGGCTCCCGAGCGGCCAGACGATCCGCTGCTGGCTCGGCGAGGCCGAGGGCGAGCCATGCTGAAGCTCGACGACGCCCGCACCGAACAACCATGCTGAAGCTCGACGACGCCCGCACCGAACAACCATGCTGAAGCTCGACGATCCCCGCACCGAACAACCATGCTGAAGCTCGGCGCGGTCTCTGGGGGCAGCCGCACTTTCCATGCGCCTCGAGACGACGGGGTGCTGATCGAGCTGAGCGACGTGGTCGTCTCCTACGCCCGGGGGGCGCTGGCCCTGCGCCAGCACGTTGCGCTGCCCGCCGTGGGCGGCGTGTCGCTGTCGGTGAAGGTGCGCGAGTCGGTGGGGCTGGTCGGCGAGTCGGGCAGCGGCAAGACCAGCCTGGGTCGCAGCATCATGAGGCTGGCGCCGCTGACCTCCGGCCAGATCTCTGTCGTGCAGCCCGACACCGGAAGCGCGACCGGCTCGGGGCGCACCGCCCGCCGGCTGGCCCGGTCGGTGCAGATCATCTTCCAGGACCCGTACTCGAGCCTCGATCCCCGCCACAGCGTCGAGCGGATCATCAGCGAGGCGATGCGGGTCCACCGGCTGGGCCGGCGATCCGAGCGCTCCGATGTGACCGTCAACCTGCTGGAGCGGGTCGGTCTGGCGGCCGCCTTCGCCAAGCGCTACCCCCACGAGCTGTCCGGCGGCCAGCGCCAGCGGGTGTGCATCGCGCGGGCGCTGGCCGTGCAGCCACAGGTGATCATCTGCGACGAGCCGACCAGCGCCCTGGATGTTTCGATCCAGGCCCAGGTGATCGAGCTGCTGCAGGACCTGCACGAGCAGGAGGACCTGACCTTCCTGTTCATCACCCACGACCTGGCCCTGCTGCCCCAACTGGTGTCGAGCGTCGCGGTGATGTATCTCGGCAAGCTGGTCGAGGTCGGCCCGACGAGGACCGTGCTCGACCACCCCCGCCATCCCTACACGGTGTCGCTCGTGGCGGCCGCGCCGGTTCTGGGCCGGCGGCGGGTGCGGAGCACGAGCCGCCTGCTCAAGCCCGACGACGCGGCCGACGGCGCGACAGTGGGCTGCAGCTTCCGTCCCCGCTGCTGGCTCTATCCGACGCTGGACTCTGAGCAGGCCCGGCTCTGCGAGGAGGAACCGCCCGCTCTGGGCCAGACCCCGGTCGGGGTCGGCCGGCGGGCCGCCTGCCACTTCGAGGATCTGGTCGAGGGCCGGCAGCCGCCCATCACCGGGTAGCCGCCGCCCCTGCCGAAACCGCCGCCCCTGCCGTAGCCGCCGCCCATCACCGGGTAGCCGCCGCCCCTGCCGAAACCGCCGCCCCTGCCGTAGCCGCCGTCCATCACCGGGTAGCCGCCGCCCCTGCCGTAGCCGCCGCCCCTGCCGTAGCCGCCGTCCATCACCGGGTAGCCGCCGCCCCTGCCGAAACCGCCACCCCTGCCGAAATATGTAGAGAAACCTGTCATATAGAAGGAAACCCGTACAGATTTGAGGCGACCCGCGGGGCGCGCTCCAGGAGGGCACAGCTAGGGGATGCGGCCTCCGACTCGTTGGCTGTCGGGTGGCTCACGCCGGTCGAACCTACCCGCACCCGGCGGCGTCGAGTACGCGCACCGTTGCCCCAGCCGCAACAGCCTCGACCGGCAAGCAACTCGGTGTGCCTGAACTCGGCCGCAGCGCCGAGCGCGGGTATGGATGGCCTGTCGTTTTCTCGCCCCGGCATTGGACCGCGGGCCTAGGTGGCTGGTGATAAATGGCGATTTGCCACAATCTGCGAGTCGCTGACCTGGGGTTTTGTGATCGCAAGATCCCCATTTCGGGAGTTTGGCACCAGCCACCTAGAGTCGCGCGGTGCTGCGTTGTTCTGAATCCGACGAGGCGCTGCGGCTGCCGGCCTCGTCGCTCACGACGCTTCGCACCCGGGTCCTCCGGCTAGCCGCCACCGGTCTGGCCCGGGTGATCGACGGCGCCGCCTGGGTCGGCTCGCGCCTGCCGGGATGGCTGGCCCACGCGCTGGCCGAGGCCGGAGGCAACATCCAATGGGCCTCGCGGCCCAAGAGACGGAGGCAGCTGGCGTTCAACCTGTGCCACACGGTGTCGTTGCCTCCAGACGATCCCGAGGTCCGCCGGTTGGTGCGCCAGGTGATGCTCAACGAAACCCGCGCCGCAGCCGACCTGCTCTGGGCCATCGGCCAGCCCCAGGAGTTCCTCGACTCAGTCGTGTATGAGGACTGGCACCTGGTCGACTCGGTCGTCAGCCAGGGACGGGGGCTGATCCTGGCCGGAACCCACCTCGGCGGATGGGAGGTGGCCACCGCCATTCCGGGCGCCAAGGTGGCCGTTCCAACCAGCGTGATAGTGGCCGACAACTGGATCGCCTGGGCCATCGAGCACGTCCGGTCCGGGGTCGGGCTGCAGGTTATGTACCGCCAGGTCGCCGCCCTGCGCAGCGTGCGGCGGCTGCAGGCCGGGGAGGCCGTTCTGCTGCTCGGCGACAACAGCGAGTTCGCCGGGCACACCCACCGGGTCCGCTTCCTCGACAGCGACGTGCAGATCGCGGCCGGTGTGGCTGCACTGGCCCGCCTCTCGGGCGCGCCGATCGTTCCGTTCACGGTGCTGCCACTCGGCCCTCGACGCTGGCATGTCGCCATCGATCCTCCCATCGACCCGCCTCCGGCGGATTCCGGCAGGGCCGGCGAGCAGCCCGTCATGCAGCAACTGGCTGACCGCTGGTCGGCCACTATCAGGTCCAACCCCGAGCAATGGGCGCTGGCCACGCCCCTGGAGTGGCTGGACGAGGGGGAGCAAGAGGCCGAGCGGATGGGCAGCCGTTGATGAGGGTGTTCGCAAACCGCATGAGGAGATCCGAGACGGGACTGCGATGAGGTCGGGGCGGGAGTCCGTTGCGGGGCGGATTCGAGAGTTCGCCATGGGAGAAGGCGAAAGCCATTGATGACGACATCTCACCTGCCTCGGCCGCGGAACGAATAGATCGCCGTACGGAAGGCGGCCGTTCCTCATGCAGGAGTGGGTCCCAGCTTGTGCTCAGCCATTCAAGTACGGGAAGCAAATACCAGTGGGAGAACTGCAACGTCTCGCCACCATCCACGTGCGGGGTGGCTGCGTGCACCCGGCTTCTCGCGGGGCGTCGTCGCCTGTGGCACCGATAGCGTCGACCCACAGCCCTCTCCCAAGCGGCCGCGCACACCCGGCTTCTCGCGGGCATCGCCGGACATCGAGAGCATCGACCCACAGCCCTCTCCCAGGCGGCTGCGTACACCCGGCTTCTCGCGGGCGTCGCCGCCTGTGACACCGATAGCGTCGCGGCGGTGACGGACCAGCGCGGGCGGACACCGGATGCGGAAGCGGCGCGCCGGCCCGCGATGTCGGTTGCGGAGGCCGACGCCATGCTCACCGGCCCGGACGGCTTCTTCGAGATCGTCGCCGAGAACGTGAACGGCATCGAGATGGGCGTGGTGGCCGGCCCGCACCGCAGCCTGCGCGACCTGCTGGCCGCGTCCGCCAACCACGGCGGCGACGGCTCGGCCCGCTACTACCTCTTCGACGACGGCCGCAGCGCCACATTCGCTGAGAACATCGCCCACACGGCCGCGGTGGCCGCGGGGCTTGCCGACCGCTACGGGGTCGGGCCCGGCGACCGGGTGGGGCTGCTGGGCGCCAACCAGCCGGGGTGGATCCAGGGATTCTGGGGAACGGTGAGCGCCGGGGCCATCGCGGTGGCCATGAACGGCTGGTGGAAGGGCGACGAGATCCGCCACGGCATCGAGTTGACCGAGCCCAAGGTGCTGATTGCCGACCGCCGCCGCCTGGAGCGCCTCGACGGCGACCCTGGAGTGCCGGTGATCGGCATGGACGCCGAACCGGATGGCTCCGCCGACTCCGACGGCTCCACCGAACCGGATGGCTCCGCCGACTCGGACGGTGGCCCGGACACTGTCAACAGCCTGATCGACGCCTACCGGGGCGCGTCGCTGCCCGAGGGCGAGATAGCCCTCGACGACCCGGCCGCCATCCTGTTCACCTCCGGGACCACGGGCCGGCCCCGGGGCGCCATCCAGACCCACCGCAACTTCTTCGCCTATCTGAGCTGCGCCTTCATGATCGGCGCCCGCCAGTTCGTGCGGTTCCCGGAACCGACGATGGACGTGGGCGGTCCGACGCTGGCGTGCAGCCCGCTGTTCCATGTGTCGGGATTGCACGCCTGCGCGGTGATGGCCGTCGGCGCCGGCTTCAACCATCTGTGGACCACCGGCCGCTACGACGCCGAGAAGATCCTGCACCTCACCGAGAAGCACGGCATCGCCCGATGGTCGGGGGTCACCACCCAGGTCTGGAGGCTGGTCGAGCACCCGCGCCTGGCCGACTACGACACCTCGTCGGTGGTCAGCATCGGCGGCGGCGGCTCGGTGTGGTCACCGGAGTTGCAGGAGACATGCCGCACGGCCCTGCCCCATGCCCGCGTCAGCGTGACCATCGGCTACGGGCTCACCGAGAGCTCGGGCCTGGCCACCAGCGCGGCCGACGATGTGCTGCGCGACCACCCGGACGCGGTCGGCTACCCGCTCCCCACCGTCGGCTTGCGCATCACCGACGACGACGGCGCCGAGCTCCCGGAGGGCGGTGTCGGCAACATCTGCCTGTCCGGCCCGATGGTCACGCCCGGCTACTGGAACGATCCCGCCGCCACCGCGGACACCATCCGCGGCGGCTGGCTGCGCACCGGCGACTACGGCTATGTCCATGACGGGCTGCTGTTCCTGGTGAGCCGGCGCAGCGACCTGATCATCCGCGGCGGCGAGAACGTCTACCCCACCGAGATCGAGCAGCGCCTCGACGCCCACCCCGCGGTGGCCGAGTCGGCCGTGGTCGGCGTCGAGCACCGCGAGCTGGGCCAGGAGGTGAAGGCGGTGGTGGTGCTCGACGTGCGGGCCGATGCGCCGGACGGCGACGCCGCCCAAGGCCTGATCAAGGAACTGCGGTCTTGGGCGGCCGGTACGCTCGCCGACATCAAGGTGCCGGCCCACTGGGAGCTGCGGACCGAGCCACTGCCCCGGAACGCCACCGGCAAGATCCTCAAGCAGGTCGTGGAGGGCACAGCCGAATACGACTTCATCGAGGAGTAGCGGGGAATCGGACAACCGCAAGGAGTCGAGGAGCAACGCCATGGACATGCACGACATGATCCTCGTCAGCGTCGACGACCACCTGTGCGAGCCACCCGACATGTTCGACGCCCGAGTTCTGGCGCCACATGACGCCGTCGGAGGCCTGCTGGCGGTCGTGATCGCCCCAACATGTTCGACGCCCGAGTTCTGGCGCCACATGGTGATGATATCGGTGACGCCAGCCGGCGGGTCTCGACGCGGGCCTGACTGGTCAGGCGGCACCATATGGACTATTATCGACATTTTCTGTGAATACAGTTGTATCTCACATCGAACACTACTAACTTGTGCTCCATGGACCCGACGATCGCCGCCACGGTTATCGGCGTGCTGTTGTCGTTCTGCTTCGCGGCTTTCGCCACCGCGTTCGCATGGCTCCGATCCGACATGAACGCCCGCTTCGACAAGGTTGACGACAAGGTGGACACCCGCTTCGAGCGGCTGGACACCCGCTTCGAGCGGCTGGAAGCGAAGGTCGACGGCCTAATCATGAGGCTCGCCCGCAGCGGGCTTCTGACCGAGCCGGACGACTCAGGCGCCAGCGACTGAAATGGACGCGACGGTTGCCGCCGCCATCACCGGTGTTCTGCTGGCTGTGTCCTTCGCCGTATCGTGCAGGCCAGCAGCAGGCAAGGCGACTGGGTGCTCGACTTCTTCGCCGGAAGCGGTACGACCGGTGCAGTGGCAACCCAACTCAACCGTCGCTTCATCATGGTGGACAACAATCCGGACGCCTACGAAGTGATGCGTAGTCGTCTTGGCGGTGGAGGACTACTGGCGTCGATCGAGTACATCGACCTGAGTGCTGACCAGCATGGGGCGCGGACCGTTGCCTGATCGAGAGATTGCGGACCCAGAGGTCAGCCTCCTAGCAGAGATCGCAACCTCACTCGAAGGCCAGTATGCGGACGACTTCTCCATGTGGGCTGGGAGTCCATTCGGTTGGATCAAGACCCGACCGTCACGGCAAGTCGGCGCCATAGGCGAGAAACTCGTACGCCACTGGTGTACCGCTAGCATCCAGGGCTTCTACTCGGCCCTGCAATCGGTGTTCGACATCCACCAGACCGGCCACGGCAACGCCCTGTCGGTGGGCGGCTACCCGATCCTCACCGGCCACGGCAACGCCCTGTCGGTGGGCGGCTACCCGATCCTCACCGGCCTCACCGGCCTCACCGGCCTCACCGGCCTTACCGAGATGAAGAAGTCGCAGCAATGAGGACGCCTGTCCACCGGCGATAGCGGTCTCAGCCTGAGCCTCTCCTAGCGTGAGCGGCGTGAATCTGTGGGAGCGGCCGGACGTGCACGCCCGGCGCTGGTTCCTGCTCGGGGTGCTGAGCCTGACCCTGGTGCTGGTGGTGATGTCGGTGTCGGGCCTGAACGTGGCCCTGGCCACCCTTCAGCGCGATGTGGGCGTCACCGGGCCGCAGCTTCAGTGGATCGTGAACGCCTACGCCCTGGCCTTCGGGGGTCTGCTGATGACCGGCGGGGCCATCGGCGACCGCTACGGCCGCAAGGGCGCCCTGCTCGGAGGCCTGCTGGTGTTCGGGCTCGGCGCGCTGCTCGGCGGGCTGGCCGACTCCGCGGAGATGATCCTGGTCGCCCGGGCCGCCATGGGGGTGGCCGCCGCTTTCGTGATGCCGGCCACCCTGTCGCTGCTGATCGAGATCTTCCCGCCCCCTGAGCGGCCGACCGCTATCGCGATCTGGTCGGGCTTCGCCGGGGGCGGTGCCGCCATCGGGCCGCTGCTCACCGGGCTGTTCGTGACCGGGTGGTGGTTCGTGCCGTCGTGGGGCTGGGAGGCCGGCTTCCTCTACAACGTGCCGCTCGTGGCCGCGGTGATGGTCGCGATGGCGCTGTGGCTGCCCCGGTCCCGCGACGAGCGGCCCCGCCGCCTCGACCCCGCCGGGGCCGGACTCTCCATCGTCGCCATGACTGCGCTGATCTACGGCATCATCGAGGGGCCCGAGCAGGGCTGGACGTCGGTGCCGGTGCTGTCGGCCTTCGCGGTGGCCGTCATCTTCGGCGCTGCCCTGCTGAGGTGGCAGCAGCGGGCCCGCCATCCGATGATGCCGCTGGAGCTGTTCTCGGACCGGCGCTTCAGCGTCGGCTCCGCGGTCGTGACCATGACCTTCGTGGTGATGATCGGGTTCTGGTTCCTGTTCGCGCTCTACGTGCAGTTCGCCCTGGGGTACAGCGCCCTCGAAGCCGGGCTGGCCACGATGCCCGAGGCGCTGACGTCGATGGTGGTGTCGCCGTTCACCGCTCGTCTGGCCGAGAAGTACGGATCCAGGCGGATCATGGCCGTCGGGTTCTTCGTGCTCGCGCTGACCTTCGCCCCGCTGGCCTTCGTGGGCACCGACACCAGCTACTGGTACCTGCTGGGACCGATGGTGCTGGCCGGTGCCGGCTTGGCCCTGGCCATGACCCCGGCCACCAACGACATCATGGTCGCGACCCCCTACGAGAAGGCCGGCATCGGCTCGGCCGTGAACGACACCGCCCGCGAGCTGGGGGCGGCGCTGGGCATCGCCACGCTGGGAGCGCTCTCCACATCGATCTACCGCAGCTCGGTGGACATCGGCAGCCTGCCGCCTGAGGTGGCCGAACCGGCGGGTGAGTCGGTGGGCGCGGCCATCGAGGCCGCGTACGGGCTGTCCCGATCGGGGGTGTTCGACGACGCCGCCGCTCAGGCGACGATCGCCGTGACCTCAGAAGCCTTCGCCACCGCCTTCGCCCAGACGATGGCGGTGTCGGGGGTGGTGTCGGCGGTTGCGGCGGCAGCCCTGCTGGTGGGCCATTTCACCCAGGCCCGCTCCGCCGCCCCGGCCTGACGCACCACCAGCCGCCACGTTCAGAACCGGCCGGCGATCCCGATAGCGATAGTGGCGCCGACCACAGTGGACGCGGCCACCGCCACCCACATGAGCGGGTAGCCGGAGTGCTCGATGAGCCAGCCGGTGAACAGGGGTCCCGCAAACACGCCGACGTAGATCCCCATCTGGGTGATCCCGGTGGCGGCACCCGCGGCCTCGGGGTTGGCCCGCACGATCCCGAAGTTGGTGAACACCGGCCAGATCCAGCCGCCTCCGAAGGCCAGCAGCATGGCCGCTACATGGAACCCCGGCGAGCGCAGCGCCAGCAGTGCCATCCCCGCGGAGCCCACCATGGCGGTGATGCCGCCGACTAGGAACGGCCGGGCCCGCATCGTGTCCGAGAGCCATCCGCAGACCAGCCTCAGCGTGATCCCGGTGGCGGCTCCCAAACTGAGGAACAGCCCAGCCGCGCCCTCGCCGAGCCCGGCGTCCACGCCCGAGCCGACACCCCAGGCGTTGAGCGACCCCGCGCCGAACGCCAGGAACGCGCCGACCGCAGCGGCCCCGAACAAGTCCCGAGACGAGGACTCCGGCCTCGACGCGCCATTGGCGGCAGCCCGCACCGGTGACGACCCGGCCGCGACCCTCGCCATCGCCATCGAAGCCAGCGCGAACCCGGCGCTAGCCACATAGGCCCATCGCCATCCGACTGTCAGCGCCAGCGAGGGCACCGCGAAGCCGGCCAGCAGGGTGGCCGTGGGCAGCCCCGACTGCTTGATCGACACCGCCAGCCCGAGCCGCGGCAGCTGCGCCTGGGCCAGGGCCAGGTTCACCGACGCCTGGTTGGCGGCGTTGCAGAGGCCCGCCACCACCAGGAAGCCGATCACGGCCCCGAACGACCGCGCCGTCGCGGCCAGGGCCAGCTGCGCCGCCGCGGACACTCCGAGCGCCAGAGTCGTCTGGCTGAGCGCTCCTATTCGCTGCGACAGCCTCCCCAGCAGGATCGACCCCACCATCGCCGCCCCGAAGAACGACCCGAGCCCCCACCCGTAGGCCGCCTCCGACACGCCCATCTCCGCGCTGACCTGCACCGACATGGCCCCGATCAGGAAGCCGGGAAGCACCGTCGACACGGTGGCCATCACGGTGGCGTTGATAACCAGACCAGGATGTCTTGCGCCGTCCGCCATCGGTGTGCCTCGGCTCGCGTGGGGTGTGCCGCACCACGGAGTCGGGGCAGCCGTCGATATTATCGAGGTGCCGGGTCAGCGGGCAGCCGGCGGGGTGTAGGACGCTCAGACCCGCGGCCGATGTGCGAGGATGTCACTGAGAGAGGCGAGTGAGGGGGACATGCGCACTGAGCCGATGACGGGGCCGTCGGTGTGGCGGGCCGACGAGCTCGAGAACTCCGACGACTGGATCTATCGGTTCACCGAGGCCGACCTCGACGAACTCGAGCGCGGCGCCGAGTCGGTCGCAGGCCGCGACGTCCACGATCTGACCCCCGATGCCTTTGCGCTGCCCGGCCTGGAGGCCCGCATCAAGGAGTTCATCGACGAGCTCGACACCGGGAGGGGCTTCGTTGTGCTGCGAGGGCTGCCCGTCGGCCGCCGGTTCGACCGCGCCGCGGCCGCGGCCGTCTTCTGGGCGATCTGCTCCCGCATCGGCCGGCTCATTCCCACGGTGAGAGACGGCACCCTCCTCAACCATGTGTACGACCGCGGCCCCGGCCAGGATCCGAACACCCGGGCCTACACCACCAACATCGGCGGCCACATCCACTCCGACGGCGTCGACGTCGTGGGCCTCATGTGCCTGCAGCCGGCAATCAGCGGCGGTGAGAGCATCGTCGCCAGTTCGATGACGGTGTTCAACACGCTGCTCGGGGAGCGCCCCGAGTGGCTGCCGATCCTGTTCAAGCGGTTCGCCACCGACTGGAAGAACGAGGAGCCGCCGGGCAGTGCCGGCTGGTACCCGCACTCGCTGTACTGCTACGTCGACGGGTGGCTGTCGTCCACGTTCAAGACGGGTTTCACACGATCGGCCCAGCGCTTTGCCGGCGTGGAACCCCTCACCGACGCCGAGCTCGCCTGCTTGGAGTGCCTCGAGTCCATACCGGACCGCCCCGGCATGACCCTTCACATGGCGCTCGAGTCCGGCGACATCCAGCTCGTGAACAACTACGTGACGCTGCACTCCCGCACGGCCTACCGGGACGACCCGGCAAGACCCGAAGAGAAGCGCCACATGCTCCGCTACTGGATCAGCCGCTCTGGCCTCAGCCCCCGGGTGGTGTCACCCGACTACCAGTTCATGCGAGAGGACTATTTCGGCCTCACCCAGCCCGTCCCCCAGCTGTGATAGGGAGCCGGTGACCGGTCAGGAGACCTGCGCCGGGTAAGCGGCCGAGTGAATCGGCGCCAGTCATCAGGCGACGTCGCAGGGCGCTGAGCGAGGCTGTGGCCCGAGCGGCCCGTGAGTAGCCCTATGCCAAGCTCGCCTCAAATCTGTACGGGTTTCCTTCTATATGACGGGTTTCTCTACATATTTCGATAGAGCCTGACCCGAGCGGCCCGTGAGTAGCCCTATGCCAAGCTCGCCTCAAATCTGTACGGGTTTCCTTCTATATGACGGGTTTCTCTACATATTTCGATAGAGCCTGACCCGAGCGGCCCGTGAGTAGCCCTATGCCAAGCTCGCCTCAAATCTGTACGGGTTTCCTTCTATATGACGGGTTTCTCTACATATTTCGATAGAGCCTGACCCGAGCGGCCCGTGAGCGCAGCGAACAAGAGCGGGAAGCACAGCGCCGCACGGCCAGGCGCTCGCTACGCATCTGCGCTCGCTCCGCGCTAGCGGGCCGGGATCAGGCCGCGGGTCGCGGCCGCCCAGCCAACCGCCACCGCCGCGCCGGCCAGCAGGTAGGGCCCCAGCGGCCGGCTGGCTCTCAACCCGTGGCGGGCGATCACCACCAGCGCCTCGGGAAGGGCCAGTGCGAACCCGGCCATCAGGCCCACCAGCGCGGCCTGCCAGCCCCACCATCCGCACAGCAGGCCGTTGAGCACGCTTAGGCGGACGTCACCGAAGCCCATCGAGGGCGGATGGGCGAAGTGGACCGCGGCCAGGACCGCCCCGCAGGCCGCCGCGCCCAGCGCCGCTCCGATGAGGCCGGCGGGCTCGGCCTCTATCAGCGACGCCGCCGCGTAGAGCACCCAGACCGCTCCGGCGGTGGGCCAGATCACCCGTGTCGGCAGCAGGCCGGTGCGCAGGTCGGTTGCGGCCAGCCACACGCCCGCGGTCAGCCAGGCTGCGGCCGCGGCCGCGACGAGCACCGCTGCGATGTCCACGCGAGAACGCTAGGCCACCAATGTTTCCTGCAGACGCGGGCCGCCTAGCAAGACGGCAGTGGTAGCTTTTGCCGCAGTGGAAGCAATCTCCACAATGGCAAATGTATACAACCGCCTGATGCCCGAGCGGCCGGCGCCGAACGTGCGTCCTGCAGGTTGGCATCGCCCGTAGCGAACCCCCATGACGAATCCTCCTCCCCAGAGAGAACGCGCGCGTACCGTCCCGCAGGCCCAGAAGAGGCAGGTCGCGCTTCCGGGTGCGCAGCAGGGGCAGCGGCGGGGCGGGCTGCTCCTGCTGGGCCTGCTGCTGGTGTTCGGGGCCGGGTTCGGCTTCTGGTTCGTGCTCCAGAGCATCGACCAGCGCGCCGAGTACCTGATGGCGGCCCGGACCATCGAGCGCTGGGAGGTGGCCCAGGCCGAGGACTTCACCCTCGTCGAAGCGAACGTGGGCACAGCGTCGGCCCTGACTGTCGACCAGCTCGGCGCGGTGCTCGGCAAATGGGCGACCGGCCGGATACCCGCCGGGACGATCGTCACCGAGGGCCTGTTCGAGACGCCGCCCCTGTCGGGGGAGGACGAGTCGGACAGGGTGCTCATCCAGGTGAGGCTGCCGTCCGGGGAAGCTCCCTTCGGCAGCCTGAACACCGGCGACACGGTGGCCCTGCTCGGCCGGGAGTCCCCGGGCCCCGAGGGCCAGGCCGGTGCTCTCGGCCTCATCGGGGTGCTGCATCTGGAGTTCGTGCAGGGCGACGACATCTATTACGTGGTCACCCCCCAGGAGGCGCTCACCATCAAGAGCAGCGTCGACCGCTACACCGCGGCGGCGGATCGCACCATGCTCAAGCTGGGCTTCGATCTGACCATCGACGACTTGGTCGACGCGTTGGATAAGCAAGCAGCTAGCGTTCCTCCGGCTGATCCAGACACTTCGATTGAGACGGGATCGGGCCCGGAGCCCGTCGAGGACCAATGATGACAATCGTGTCGCCAGACGACAGTCGAGCGCCGCACCAGCACCGGCCGGTGCCATGCTGACCATCTACAGCACCCAGGGCTCGCCCGGAGCCTCCACCACCGCTATGCACCTGGCCGCCAACTGGGCCACGGCGGGCCGCGAGGTCCTGCTCATCGAGGCGGATCCGGCCGGGGGCTCGCTCAGCCACAACCTCGGCATCCAGTTCACGCCCGGGTCGGCGTCGTTCGTCGGCTCGGGCCTGCCGATCCTCAGCAACCATCTGATCGCTCACGCCCAGGACGTGCTGTTCGAGAACCTGCACGTGATGCCGGCCCCGGCCAGCCCCACCGGGGCCCGCGGCATCTTCAACACCTTCGCCGAGTTCTCCGAGGACCTTCGCACGATCTCCGAGAACGAGATGGCAGTGATCATCGACGGTGGCCGCATGACCGCCGACACCGCGGCCTCGGCGCTGACGACCGGGGCGACCGGGGTGGTGGTGGTGTGCCGCAACAACAGCCAGCTGCCGAGCCTTGAGCATCTCAGGGACGCGCTGGCCGCCAGTCCCGGCGGTGACGGCCCTCAGGCTTGCGCGGTGACCGTCGGCAAGTCGCCCATGGACCCCGAGGAGTGGCAGGACAACTACGGCCTGACCTTCTCCGGCTCGATCGAGATGGTGGCCGACATGGCCACGGACCTGTCCGCCTACTTGGGCCGCAGCAAGCGCAAATCCAAGAAGTGGCGGGCCAGCCTGGAGCAGGTCGGCGAGAACTTGTATCCGTTGGCGCAGCCGCCGGTGTCGGACCGGCCCCGCCGGACCCGTCCCGCCACATCGCCCGAGACGGAGCCCGCGGAGGACGCCGGCCGGGCGGCTGCCGTGTCGCATCCCTCCGCGACCCAAGATCCGGCCGCCCTCGGGGAGGCTCCGCCGATGGCGCCGCCGGAAGACTTCCCGGCCTACGGCCAGCCTGCACCGCCGATGGCCCCGGCAGCCCCCGAACCCCAGCCCAGCCACACACAGACCCACCACCTCCCGGCAGCCCCCGAACCCCAGCCCAGCCACACACAGACCCACCACCTCCCGGCCGCCCCCGAACCCCAGCCCAGCCACACACAGACACACCACCTCCCACCAACCCCCGAACCACAGCCCAGCCACACACAGACCCACCACCTCCCGCCGACAGGCTGGCCGGGCGACCCCCGGAGCCCCGGCGCGCCCCCGGGCCACGGAGAGGCTCCGCCGATGGCGCCGCCGGAAGACTTCCCGGCCTACGGCCAGCCTGCGCCGCCGCCCTACCCGCCGCAGCAATACCTGGCGCAGCAATACCCGCCGGCGCCCTACCCGGCGCAGCAATACGAGCAGCCGCCCACCTACCAACAGCCACCGCCTGAGGCCTACCCGGCGCAGCAATACCCGGCACACCAATACGAGCAGCCGCCCGCCTACCAACAGCCACCGCATGAGGCCTACCCGCCGGCGCCTGGATCCTACGAACAGCCGCAGCCCGGCGCCTACCCGCCGCAGCAGCACCCGGCGCACGCCGACGAGCAGCAACAGCCGCCCGCCTACCAACAGCCACCCGCCCAACCCGAGCCGCCGGAGGCAGAGGCTCCGCCAACACCGAACATGCAGCCCACCGGCTCGTTCCGCGACTGGGCCGTCAAGCTGCACGGCTCGAACGCCCAGGACATGACAGCTCACCGAGGCGGGTGAGGGCGCTCGGCGCCGCAGTGTTTATGGCAGAGACGAGTCCCGGTCTAGAACTCTTCCAGCAGTCGCACGAGAGGCTTCTTCGGCAGTTCCTGGAGCTGGAGCGCCAGAAGCTGCCGACCGACGTCATCGACAAGCGGCTCACGGACATCGCCGAGAGCATCGTCCGCGACTTCAACACCTCGGCCCTCATGGTCGGCAAGGCCAGACTCTCCGACGAGGACGAGCGGGAGTTCCGGGCCCAGGTCCGGGGCATCATGGGCGGCGGTGCCCTGGTGCCGCTGCTCGAGCGGGAGGACGTGGAGAACATCCACATCCTCGGCCACGACAACGTGGTCCTGTCGCTGGCCGACGGGAACCGCATCTCGGCCCCCCCGCTGGCCGCCAGCGAGGCGGAGTTGGTGATGATGATCCGCCACCTCGCCGCCACCGCCGGCCACACGTCGCGGCGCTTCGACACGGCCGCGCCGATCCTCGACCTGCGGCTGGCCTCGGGGCACCGGCTGTTCGCGGTGACCGCGGTGGCCGAGCGGACCTCGGTGGTGATCCGCCGCCACCGGATGCTGCAGTCCTCGCTGGAGAAGCTCGAGCAGTACGGCACGGTCACCCCTGAGATGACCGCGGTGCTGCGGGCCGCGGTGCGACCCCCCAACCCGGCCAACATGCTGGTCGTGGGGGGCACGGGCGCCGGCAAGACGACCCTGCTGCGTGCGTTGCTGTCCGAGGTGCCCCAGTCGGAGCTGATCGTCACCATCGAGGACACCCTGGAGCTGCACCTGCGGTCCTCGGGCCTCCATGAGCGCACGCTGGCGCTGGAGACCCGCACGTCCAACACCGAGGGCATGGGCGAGATCTCGATGTACGACCTTTGCAAGGCCGCGCTGCGGATGTCGCCGGATCGGGTGATCGTGGGCGAGGTGCGCGGCGGCGAGGTGATGCAGCTGCTGCAGTCGATGGGCATCGGCAACGACGGCTCGCTGGGCACCATCCACGCGGGCAGCACCCGGGCCGCCATCAACAAGATGCTGATCTACGCGCAGCGCTCGCCCGACTCGCCCACCCCCGACTCGGTGCTGCGCGAGATCGCCGAGGTGCTCCACCTGCTGGTGTACATCAAGAAGCTGCCCGACGGGCGGCGGGCAATCACCTCCATCCGCGAGGTCGTCAGCTTCGAGGACGGAGGGGTGGTCACCTCTGAGGTGTTCGCTCCGGGTTCCGACGGGGTGGCCGTCTACTCCACGCCCTTCAGGGCCGACGGCGAGCCGCTGGCCCGGCTCGTGGCGGCCGGGCTCGACCCCGCGGAGCTTGGCGAGCCGCACCGCCCGGCGAAGGTGGCGCCTCAGCCTCAGCCCCAACCCCAGCCACAACAGCCCCAGCCACAACAGCCCCAGCCCCAACAGCCCCAACAGCCCCAGCAACCTCAGCAACCTCAGCCGCAGCAAGCCTCACCCCGCCAGCAGCCCCAACCCCAGCAACCCCAGCAACCCCAGCAGCCCCAACAGCCCCAGCCCCAGCAACCCCAACAGCCACAACCCCGCCAGCAGCCACAACAGCCCCAGCCACAACAGCCCCAGCCCCAACCCCAGCAACCCCAGCAGCCAACGCAACCCCAGCCCCAGCAACCAACCCAGCCACGCCAGCAACCCCAACCACAACAGCCCCAACAGCCCCAACCCCAGCAACCCCAGCAACCCCAGCCCCAGCAACCCCAGCAACCCCAGCAACCCCAGCCCCAGCAGCCACAACAGCCCCAGCCACGCCAGCAGCCCCAACCCCAGCAACCCCAGCAACCCCAGCCCCAGCAACCCCAGCAACCCCAGCAACCCCAGCCCCAGCAGCCACAACAGCCCCAGCCACGCCAGCAGCCCCAGCCACAACAGCCACCCCAGCAACCCCAGCAGCCCCAGCAGCCGCAACCAGCCCGGCCGCAGCAGCCTGTGGGCGCGCCCGACGGGCGAGGTTCCAATGGTCCGGTGCCGGTCCGGCAGCGCCCGCCCGACCAGGCGCCCCGCGCGCGCCCTGCCGCGCCGCCTCCTCGACAGCCTCAGCCGGCCGCGGCCCCGCCTCAGCGCAGCCCGGCCCCGGCGCGACCCGCAGCCCCCGACGCGCCGACCCGCGGCCAGGCGCCCGTAGAACGCGCCGGATAGGTCGTCTTGGTCCCGCTGGCTGCGGTCCTGTTCGGAGCGCTGGTGGGCGTCGGCCTGTTCGCGGTGGTTCTCGGCTCGCAGAAGCGGCCCGTGCGCGGGAAGCAGGCCCGGCTGCGCCAGTTCCGGTCGCGGGCGGCGCGTGTCGAGCTGTCGTCCTCGACGAGTGACACCCTGGCCATGTTGGGCCTGGGGGCTGTGCTGGCCTTCGGTGCGTGGTCCGCCACGGGATGGCCGGTGGCCGCACTGATCGGCCTGACCGCCGGTGTGATGGGGCCGATGATGTGGCGTGCGCCCCGCAGGCGCCGGGCGTTCACCGACGAGATCGAGGCCTACTCGCAGTGGACCGAACAGATCCGGGATCTGGTGGCGGCCAGCGGCTCGCTGTTCGAGGCGGTCACGCTGACGGCCGACCAGGCCCCGTCGCTGTTGCGCCCCAAGGTGGTGCAGATGGCCTCGATCACCCGCACGCTGGGGCTGCCGGCCGGGCTGGACTGGTTCGCCGCGGAGATGGACTCGCCCTTCGCCGACCGGCTGGTGCTGGGAATGAAGATCGCCTGGGATTCCGGCGCCCGGGTGAGCGAGGCGTTCGAGAGCACGGCCCGGTCCATGCGCGCCGAGGTGGATATGCGCCGGCGCAACGAGGTGGCCAACGCCCGGGCCTGGACGCAGGTGCTGGCGATGGTGGGGGTCACGGTGGTGTCGGTGCTGTTCATGTTCGTGTTCAACAAGCCGTTCTTCGATCCGTTCGGCTCCACGATCGGCCAAGCGACCCTTCTGGCCGTGGGGGTGCTGATCTTCGGCAACATCTACTGGGTGCTGAAGCTGTCGGAGTCGGGCATCCCGGTGCGCCTGCTCGCCTCCGACGGCGACAAGCTGGCCGAGGGCGTGGTGGCCGCGCTCTCCGGAGAGGACCGGTGACGCCATGGTGATCCTGCTGGGCGCCACGACCGGTCTGGGCCTGCTGTTCATCGTGTTGGGGCTCATGCCTCGGCCGGTTCGGGCGCCGCTGCCGGCCACTCCCGATTTTGAGCGCGGCACCGATGACGATTCGGAGGGCGCCGGGGCGGTGCAGCACGCCACCCGCCGGGCGGCCAGGAGGATCGAGAGGGATCTGCACTCCAAGTTGTTGCTCAATCAGGATGCCCGCATGGTGGGCCGCAGCCTGGAGACCCACGCCCTGCACAAGATGGTCGGGCTGGTGCTGGGCGCGGCGCTGCTGGGCGCTCTCGGGTTCTTCGCCAACACACTGTTCGAGCTGGAGCTGCCCCTGCTGGTCATCGTGGCCGTCGCGCTGGTCGGGGGGCTGCTCGGATGGTGGGTGCCCGACTCGATCGTCAAGACCGAGGCCGCCAAGGAGCGGGTGTTGTTCCAGCAGGTGACGGAGTCGTGGCTGGAGCTGGTGGCTCAGCTGGTGACCGCGGGTTCCGACACGTTCGGCGCGCTGGCGACGGCCGCGTCCTACAGCGAGCAGCCCGGGTTCGTGGTGATCCGCGACGCGCTGCGGGTGTCGGCCGCGAGCGGCGAGCCGCCGTGGACGGGGCTGCGCAGGCTGGCCGACGACCGCAGGCTCCGGTTCCTGGATCCGTTCTGTGCCGCTCTGGAGCTGGCCGGCACGACCGGCGCCGGGTCGCGCCAGGCGATCCTGGCCCAGGTGGAGTCGGCCCGCTCGAAGGCGATGCTGGAGGCCGACGCGGCCGCAGCCTCCTCGGGCGAGAAGATGGGGGCTCCCCTGGCGCTGATCGGCGGCGCTTTTATGATCCTGATGGGCTACCCGCCCCTGGCCGGGATCATGGACTCGTCCACCCTCACCGGCCTGTAGACCCTGGGGGGCTGGACACGTTCCAGTTCGGCGTTATTCTATTTGCAATTCCATTGCATGTTGATTTACAATCATGTACAAGCCTTGTCGCCGGGCCTTGACGGCATCCAAGATCATTCCTAGTGACGTGCCCGTTGAAGCCGTCACGGCCCCACGGGAAGGCTGCCATGTCGACTCCAGCCCACACCGCGATGACCCAACCCTCCGGTCCCCAGCCCGCCGAGGCGCCCGAGCAAGCAGGCGCCGCGGCCCGAGCCCAGCCCTCCCGAGCCCCGGCAGCGGGCCCACGGGCCGCAGAGGCCGCCGCGCCGCCCCGGCGCACCGAGTCGCGCTCGTGGACCGCCATCAGGGACAACCCGGTCCCAGCGTTGCTGAGCACCGCCCTCGTGGCCCTGATGATCTTCGCGTTCAACAGCCTCGACAACCGGATCACCGCCCTCGACAACCGCATGGACGCCAGATTCGCCCAAGTCGACACCCGATTCGCCCAAGTCGACACCCGATTCGCCGCGCTTGAGGACGACGTGGCCGAAATCAACCTCAAGCTCGCGGTCCTGATCGCCTTCCTGACCAAGACTGGCGACGTTGACGCCGCCCTAGCCGGCGAGATCACCGCCCAAGCCGTGCCCGACGGCGAGATCACCGCCCAAGCCGTGCCCGACGCCGAGACACGATCGCCCTAGGCCACCCTAGGTGGCTGGTGCCAAATGGGGTTGGCGGCGCCGGACACGTTCCAGTTCGGCGTTATTCCATTTGCAATTCCATTGCATATTGATTTACAATCATGTACAAGCCTTGTTGCCGGGCCTTGACGGCATCCAAGATCATTCCTAGTGACGTGCCCGTTGAAGCCGTCACGGCCCCACGGGAAGGCTGCCATGTCGACTCCAGCCCACACCGCGATGACCCAACCCTCCGGACCCCAGCCCGCCGAGGCGCCCGAGCAAGCAGGCGCCGCGGCCCGAGCCCAGCCCTCCCGAACCCCGGCAGCGAGCCCACGGGCCACAGGGGCCGCCGCGCCGCCCCGGCGCACCGAGTCGCGCTCGTGGACCGCCATCAGGGACAACCCGGTCCCAGCGTTGCTGAGCACCGCCCTCGTGGCCCTGATGATCTTCGCGTTCAACAGCCTCGACAACCGGATCACCGCCCTCGACAACCGCATGGACGCCAGATTCGCCCAAGTCGACGGCAGATTCGCCCAAGTCGACGCCCGATTCGCCCAGGTCGACGCCCGATTCGCCGCGCTCGAGGACGACGTGGCCGAAATCAACCTCAAGCTCGCGGTCCTGATCGCCTTCCTGACCAAGACTGGCGACGTTGACGCCGCCCTGGCCGGCGAGATCACCGCCCAAGCCGTGCCCGACGCCGAGACACGATCGCCCTAGCCACCCTAGGTGGCTGGTGCCAAATGGGGTTGGCGGCGTCGGACGCGTTCCAGCTCGGCGTTATTCTATTTGCAATTCCATTGCATATTGATTTACAATCATGTACAAGCCTTGTCGCCGGGTCTTGACGGCATCCAAGATCATTCCTAGTGACGTGCCCGTTGAAGCCGTCACGGCCCCACGGGAAGGCTGCCATGTCGACTCCAGCCCACACCGCGATGACCCAACCCTCCGGACCCCAGCCCGCCGAGGCGCCCGAACAAGCAGGCGCCGCGGCCCGAGCCCAGCCCTCCCGAACCCCGGCAGCGGGCCCACGGGCCGCAGAGGCCGCCGCGCCGCCGCGGCGCACCGAGTCGCGCTCGTGGACCGCCATCAGGGACAACCCGGTCCCAGCGTTGCTGAGCACCGCCCTCGTGGCCCTGATGATCTTCGCGTTCAACAGCCTCGACAACCGGATCACCGCCCTCGACAACCGCATGGACGGCAGATTCGCCCAAGTCGACGCCCGATTCGCCCAAGTCGACGCCAGATTCGCCCAAGTCGACGCCCGATTCGCCCAAGTCGACGCCAGATTCGCCCAGGTCGACGCCCGATTCGCCGCGCTCGAGGACGACATGGCCGAAATCAACCTCAAGCTCGCGGTCCTGATCGCCTTCCTGACCAAGACTGGCGACGTTGACGCCGCCCTGGCCGGCGAGATCACCGCCCAAGCCGTGCCCGACGCCGAGACACGATCGCCCTAGCCACCTAGACCCCGAGGGCCTTCGTCCTGAGAGGTGCGAGCGAAACGTTCGGACTGTTCGCTTTGGCTCGCTAGGTGTGCATTCCCAACACGTTGTCCCCGCTTGGGCGGGTGAGGGTGTGGGGCCGGTAGGCGCGGGTGCGCCGAGGGCTGGTGCGGGTGTCTTTGAGCGCCCGGCGGAAGTCTCTGGAGCGGTGGCGGGGGCCGTTGTCGGTGAGGACTCTCCACACGACGGCGCAGCGGCTCACCTGTGCCTATCCTCACGCACGATGCAGATGCGTTCGTCGCAGCTTCGGGCGTGACCAAGCCTCCCAACTCGAACCGGGCGCCGGACGCACGGACCTCTGACACCGAGAGCGCTCCCGACAACGACGTCGAGGACGCACGCACGCAGCGGCGGCGGCTGGCCGCGGTGTGGCTGGGAGCCGGGAGCGCGGTTGCGGCCATGGTGGCCGTGAGCTGGTACGTCGTGGCGGTCAACGGGGCCGCTCCCGGCGGCGACATGATCGGCCACGCCGCGGCGGCGCAGTGGCTGCGGACCCTGCCCTGGTGGGACTGGCGGGGCTGGTCGGACTGGTTCTACGGCGGGCAGGCCATCGGCGTGAACTATCCGCCGCTGGGCCATGCCTGGATGCGCTTCACCGACCCGGTCCACGCGCAGATGGCAGCCGTGGCGGCGGGGTTGCTGGTGCTTCTGCCGTGGGGCGCTCTGCGTCTGGCGCGCGCGGTGGGGTGCGCGCCGCGGGCTCAGCGCGCCGCGGTGGGGGCGGTGCTGGTGCTGGTCGCGGCTTCGGCCGGCATGCACTGGGTTCTCTCCGGCTTCCACCAACAGAACACGTTCTTCGGATCTTGGCCCGCCATGCTTGCCGCCGTCATCGGCCTGCATGCGGCGGCCTGGGCGGCGCGCTGTCATCGGCCGGTGGCGTGCGGAGTGGCGGCCGGTGTGGCCGTGTTGTTCAACGCCAGCGTCGTGCCGGGGGTGGCCGTGGTGTGCGCCGTGCTGCTGGCCGGCAGCGGTGTGTCGTTTCTCCAGGCGTGTCGCTGGGCCGCCACCGCCGGGGCCGCGGCGGTGGCGGTGTGCGCCTGGTGGCTGGTGCCGTTCCTGGCCGGCTGGGACCGTCTGGTGCGTTTCGAGGTTTCGCTCTCCACCTCCTGGCGTTCCGGGGATGTCTGGCAGCTGGCGGTTCTGGCCTTGGCGGGAGCGGCCGCGGCATGGGCGGGCCGCGCCGCGCAAGGCCCGTTCCGGCGTTTGGCGCTGGCTGCCGGGGCGGGGCTGCTGGCGGCGATGCTGGCCGACCTGTTCGGCTATCTGCGCCCCGAACGCTGGCTGGCGCTGCCCCTCCTGGTGGCTGCGGCCGCCTCGGCCGGGCTGTGGGCGGCCGCGCCCCGTCGGGGCTCGCTGCGGCCGGTGCGGCCCGCCTGGGCCGTGCTCGGTGTTGCCTTCCTGGTTGTCTTCGTCGTGATCACGCTGCGCCTCGAATTGCTGCCGTTGGCGGTGTGGGTGATGTGGGGGTCGCGGCGCATCTGGGCCTGCAGCAGCGCTCTGGCCTGGTCCGCGGTGTTGTTGTTGGTGCCGTTCGTGGGCCCGATCCGCAGCCCGGCGCCGCCGGAGCCGCGGCCGGTGGCTCCTCTGGAGGCTGCGGCCGCGCGGTCGGGCCCCGGCGCCGGGGGGCTGGTCTATGCCGAGCACCTGTACAACACCGCGTCGGGCGACGTCGGTGTCTGCGCGTGGGGCTACCCCTGGGGCACCACATTGGCGACAGGCGGCCGGATCCGCCCCCTGTTCGGCCTCTACCGTGAGACGAGCGCTTCAGCCGAGTTCCTCACCGCCGAGGCCGGCTTGCGCGGCGGCGCTTTCGAGGGCGGAGTCCGACCGCACTGGTTCGACGCTTGGCAGGATGCGGGTGGCCGGTCTCTGTACAGCGCGGCCAGAGCCGAGGCCCTCGGCGCCCGCTGGCACGCCGCCTGCGACGCCGACGGCAATGTGACGGTGACCGAGCTCTCCGGCGTGATGGCCACCGGCGTCACGGTGGCGCCCCACCCCGACGAGGGATCGTGGCACCGGGCCGCGGTCGAATGGTGGATGTCGATGGACGCCGCCACCGAGAGCCTCGCAGGCAGCGCAGGCCCCGCACCGAGCCGCGGCTCCGCACCCGATGGCGATGCTGTGTCGCTTCGGCGCACGCCGGAGTTCGAGAGGGTGCCGGTTCTGTGGCCGGGCGGAGGCGAGAGCGGCGCCCGCCCTCCCGATCAATCCGCGGCGGGCGTGGCGCTGCACACGGGCCAGGACAGCCTCACCGTGCGGGCCGAGGCGGCCGGATGGGCGTGGCTGCGCGTCCCCTGGGACCCCGACTGGCACTCCACCGGCGACACCCCGGTTCTCAAGGGGGGGCCCGGCCATCTCATTGTGTGGGCGGAGCGGGGCGTCACCGAGCTGCGCTGGTCGGTGCCGGGCACCGTGGACGCGGCCGCGGCCGCCACCACCGGGGCCTCGTTGCTGGCCGTGGGAGCCCTGGCCGCCGTGAACCGGCGCCGGGGTTTCGAGGCCGAACCCGACCGGCGCCGTCGCGCAGCGGACGCGCTCGAGGTGTTCGCCGACACGGTGGACGGCTGGGTCCGGGCCGCAGCCCGGCGGGCGGGTGAAGCCGTCTCCCGCGTCTGGCGCCGCCCGCCGTCCAAGCGCAGCCGGTGACTTGCGGGGATCCACCAAGTGTCGTGCAAACAAGTGGTCGAAGCCCGTGGCGGCTCCGTGTGCCGTGCAAGCAAGGGGTTGAAGTTCGTGGCGGCTCCGTGTACCGCGCAAACAAGACGTCGAAGTTCGTGGCGGCTCCGTGTACCGCGCAAACAAGACGTCGAAGCCCGCGGCGGCTCCGTGTCGTCAGGTCCCTGGCGGTCGATCTGGTCCTGATGCTCGCAAACCCGGCAGCTCCGCCACAGGCACCCCCGCACGACCGGCTTTGATCTCGACACTGACAACCTCGTCGTCGGGCCGATGGGCGTGCAATGCCTTGGCTACCTGCTCGGGTGTCGCGCCGCGATAGTCAGCTCTGCGGCCCTTGCTGCGGCTGGCGGTCGCCACGGCGATGCTCCTTCTTGAGGGTTGGGGATGACGGTAGCAGGGGTGGCTTGCTCATGTGCAGCGCCCCATGTGCTCAGCCCATCCGCATGGCGCTTCGACAACGGCCGCTCCGGCTTGAAGGTGCCGTCGTCGCAGCCGGTCGTCACCCCGGCCTCCGCGGCCCGCTCGACCGCCTCGAAGGCCTCGCGGTCTGGTGGCACGTCACTGAACCGCTGGACGGTCTGGGCGACGGCGGCGCCACCGACGGCAGCACGGCGACAGCGGCCAGGGCGGCGGTCAGCCTCTTGAACATGGTGGCTCCCCTCGGTGCGGTCGGACATCGTTGCCATCTGACACCGTGCGACCCGCGACCCGAGGGGAGCCATGGCGAGGCCCGGCCCGCGGTTGTCGCAGACCGCGTGGGAGGCCCTCGGCGGGGCCACCGGTGTCAGATGGCGCTCGGCACCGCAGGGCACACGCTGGGCCAGCGCAAAACCCCGACGCGGCCGTTGGCGTCGCCGATACTGCGGTGGCACACTGGGCGCGAAGCCGGTGAACAAGCGAAAGAGGCGGCCCATCATGAGTGAGAATCTCGCTAGCGCGGAGGTGAGCGTATGAGCGTCTTCGTGGTTCATTTTTCGAGCCCGACCGTCGAAGAGCCGATTCGCAGGTTGCAGACCAGGTTTCCTGGAACCGGCCATCACAAGTTGTCCGAACGCACCTATCTGGTGCGTGCGGACACTCTGGCTCAGACCCTCGCAGAGGACTTGGAAATACGCGGCTCTGATGCCGGGCGAACAGGTGTGGTGTTCAAACTCAACGCCACCTATGCCGGTTTCGACAGTTCGGCCATTTGGGAATGGCTCCAACTCGGTGAGTGATCCCAGTCCCAGTGAGAATCCGGCGACCCCCGCGTACGGGCATCTCACGAGCGAGACCATCAGCAGGCGAGAGCACGATGAGGGAGTTGCGCTGGAGAAGCGGCTCTCAACGCTGGAGACCAAGGTCAATATTCTGATGGCAGTGGTCGGTCCGACATTGCTGGGTGTCGTCTGGCTTGTGGCTCGGACCATCGGATAGAGGCGGCTAGTCCACGCCGCCGCGGCCGGTGATCTTCTGGCGGCGGACTTTGGCGTGCATGTTCTTGGCTTTGCCGCCGACGTGGGGCTCATCGACTTCGACGGGGCCGGTGGCGGCGAAGGCTTCGCGGATGCGCTGCTGGAGGAACCAGGCGGTCTTGTAGCAGACTCCGATGCTGCGGTGCAGCGACATGGCGGAGATGCCGCGCGGGCTGGTGCAGTCGAGGTAGACGGCGTACACCCATTTGCGGACCGGGAGCGGCGACTGGGCCATGACGGTGCCGGTCTTGACGGAGAAATACCGCTTGCAGCCTCGGCAGCGGCACGGCATCGGCTTGGCGGACTTCACGGCGTACGTGTCGTCTGAGCCGCAGTGTCCGCAGCGGCGGCCGTCGGCCCCCACCACCGACTCGAACCACTCCACCGCCGCGGACTCGGTCGGGAACATCTCGGCCAGCTCGATCAGGGTGATGCCCTGCCGCTCGATCAGGGTGATGCCCTGCCGCCAGTGCCTTCCGGGTGCTTTGTGGGTCTCTACCTCGGCTTTCAGAGCCTCAGCATATCACCCCTGTACGACAATTCCTCAAGTCAAGTCTATAATTCCCCAAACAAGGGGTTGAAGTCCGCGGCGGCTCCGTGTACCGTGCAAGCAAGAGGTTGAAGTTCGTGGCGGCTCCGTGTACCGTTCCGCGGCGGTCAGCCCCGACTTCTCCGACGGGGCGGGAGGAAGGTTCCCATGTTTCCAGTCGTTCTCGCAGCGGTCGCGATTCCAAGCGCGATCGGGCTCGCATACCTGGCAGTGAGACGCCGGTTGCCGCAATCGGTCGCCGATGTGCGAGGCATCGCCTTGCAGACGGTGATCATCATGGTCGTGCTGCTCGCCATCGCCGGCGGCGTCGCCGCAGTGCTCCTCTCAGCAGGCGGCGAGGCGGTCGAGGATCTCCAGCGCCAGAAGATCAGCCGTAGCGCTGCCGACTTCACGGTAAAGGCCCTGTGCGACGCAGCCGGGTTTGGCTGGGATGTCGCCAAGTCAACTTGCAGCTGACGTAGGGTCGGAGATCGCCATAGGGGTTCGAATATCGGTGTGAGTGGCCGGTCCCCCGGGCGGATCTGGCCCGGCGCCGTCGAGAGCCTTGCCACGCGGGGGCGGATTCCCGTGCCGGCAGGCATGCCCGGGGGTGTCTGGGCGGCGACATTGCCTGAGGCGCCGACATCCCAAACGAACTCCCACCCCGCGAGATTGCCCGCACCCGCTCGGCGGCCGGGCTGGGAACGGCACGACCGCCACCACAACCGGCCACACCCCCACCGCGACAACCCCCCACCACAACACCCGAACACCGCCACCGCGACAACCCCCCACCACAACACCCGAACACCGCCACCGCGACAACCCCCCACCGCGATGACCCCCCGCCACAACACCCGAACACCGCCACCACAACCGGCCACGCGTTGACCGGCCCAGGAACATCGCGAGACCGCGGGATCGGCCGGGACCAGCGCGGTGAGGCGCTTCCTGCCGCGATCTTGTTCCTGGGCGTGATGGTCACGATCCTCATCGGGATCCACGTCGTGATATTCGCCATGGCCCGCACCGCGGTGCAGTCGGCTGCCGATGCCGCGGTCGCGGCTGCGCAGGCTGCCGGACCCGGCACCCAGGAATGCGACGGCGACACCGCCACCACCGAGACTGCACGCGAGTGCGAGGGCATCCTGGGCGCGCAGCTGGCCATGGTCGCCTCCGACAGCTCCATTGTTGAGACCCGCCCTCCGGCGGTGGTCGTCGAGTCCGAGAAGGGCATCGTCACGGTGCTCGTGTTCGGAGGGACCATCTCTCCGCTGCTGGGCGGGCTCGAGCTGACAGCCCAGGCCTGCGGGCCGCTCGACAACGTCCCGGCGTCGGAACTCGCCGGCACCGACATCTGGCAATGCTGACCCGCCGGCGCTGCCGGGGCGAGACCGGCTCGGGCATGGCCATCGGGGTGACGATCATCTTCCCGATGCTGATGCTGGTGATCGTCTCGCTGCAGATGCTCACCGAGTCGTCCCGCATCGAGCAGGCCCTCCAGTCCACCGCCAACCGGGCCGCCCGCACGGCCTCGCTGTGCTGCTACGCCACCGGCGGGCCCGACGGGGCAGAAGAGGTGGTGCACGCCAGCCTCCGCTCGGCAGAGAGTGTCAGCGCGTACAACCGTGTGTTCTGCAACAACGACTTCGTGGGCGACAGCAGCACCGTCTTCATCGACGTCGACGGCGACGAAGTCCCGGTAGGCCCCGATCGGGCCGTGCCGCCCGGGGGCACGGTGTACGTGTTCCTGCGGTGCGTCATCCCGCCCCAGAACCTGGGCGGCTTCGGCTTCCCGGGCCTCAACGTGGAACGCAGGATCGTCGGAACCGCCGCAGTCGACCCGTACCGATTCCGGGCAGGCGCATGATCGCCGGCAGCACACCGTTGCCGCGCCCCGAGGACGCCGCCCGCCCGACCGGCGCACGCCGGCAGCCCGAGGGCGGGCCCAGCCGGCGCCGCCGCCTCCGCAAGCTCGCCCGAGCCGACGACCAGCGGGGCGACTACGCCATATTCATCGCCGTCATCGCGGCGTCGCTGCTGTTCCTCGGCGGGCTCGCCTACGACGGGCCCCGCCTCATCGCCGCCCGCCAGGACGCCCTGCACTCGGCCAACGAGGCTGCCCGCGTGGCGGCCGCAACCATCGCCAGCGGCGGCACGCTCGAACAGGCCCGAGAGGCCGCCGAGGACCGTGTGGGCAAGACCAACCTGATCTACGGCCAGGACGTCCACGTGGCCTTTGTCGACTGCGTGGGCAGCCGGGTGCAGGTCACCATCATCACCGGCTATATCTACCGTTCCGTCATGGGCCTGGTGCGAGACCGCCAGCCCATAGAGGCCACAGCCGCGGCCCAGGCCTACCTGGTGCTTCCCAGCGACGAGGCGAGCACGCTGCACTACCTCGGGGAGTGCCCCCTCACCTGAGTGACGCCTCGGCGACAACGGCGCGGCGCGGAACCAACCAACCCTCCCAACTGCCAGCTCCACCACATCGACGAATTCGACGCTGACGACGGGCCGACCGACGTAGACAATCTCGCGGCGCTGTGCCGCAGCTGCCACGATTGGCTCCACAAGACCACCCAGCGCCTGGAGCGCCGCACCGACGGCCACGGAACCAACATCTGGTCCACCGGGCCCCACAGCCGCGGGCCCGACCCGTCTAGCGGCGACAGCGGCTCAGGCTTCGGCTGGCGCGCCGCTCGGCGCGGCCGAACGCTCAGTTGGCGAGCATCAACACGACCGGTCCCCACATCGCCAGGGTGAAACCCATGAGCACGAAGATCGTCTGGCGGAAGTGCTTGGCCAGCGTGAGTTCGAACCGCCCCCGAAGCGCTATGAACTCGCCCTGGATCTCCGTGAACCTGCCGTCAATCCCCGTGAGCTTGCGGTCTATCTCCGCGAGGTGCTTGTTGGTCTCGGCGAGGTACGCGTTCGTCGTGTCGATGCGGACGTTCGTAGCGTCCAGACGCTCGTTCGTCTGGTCGATGCGGACGTTCGTGCAGTCCAAGCGCTCATTCGTCTCATCGAGACGGGCGTTCGTGCCGTCCAAGCGCTGATTCGTCTGGTCGATCCGGGCGTTCGTGCCGTCCAAGCGCTCATTCGTCTCATCAAGACGGGCGTTCGTGCCGTCGATCCGGGTGCCCAGCCTCTCCTCGAACGCCGTGAGGTCGTCCTTGGTGGCCAACTGCGTGGCCAACTGGTCCCACTCCGCCGGCGGAAGGTGTTCCATGAGCTTCGAAGCCTCCTTCATGCCCAGAACGTCGGTCAACTCGTTGTAGAGCGCCGTGCGCTCGGGGTCGGTCACAGTCATTGGAGAGCCTCCGCATCTCGCTAGTTCGATCAGCGGGGAACTCGCCGAAACTGCTCCCAATAGCGCCCGGACCGCATGCCGTGTGGCTCGCGACCGAGCATTTCCGATACCTTGCAACACTCAACATACCACAAACATTTATCTCAATGCAACCCATGTGGTATTAGCGGCTCCACATTCGGCCGTGTCCGGAGGTCATCAGCCGGTGATCGAGCGGTATGAGAAACGATCAAAAAAAGCCGTATACCAGACGTTGAAGATGTAGCGCGCCCTGTAGAATCGCCGCTCGTGTCCAACCTCTCCCACGGGCTTGGCGATGCGCCTCAACGCCCGTCGGCGAGACCTTCGCTCGGTGCCTCACATTGAAGCGCTCGCCCGCGGCGGCCCTCTGGTATGCGCTCGCCATCCTCGTGGTCGTCGGGGGGCCGGCGGCGGTGGTGTTCCTGCTCGGCACGCCCGAGCCGGCCCTGCCGTCGGATTGGGCCGACGCCCGCGCCCGCATCGACGACGGGACGCTCCCGGCAGGCTACATCGTCGACATCGTCTCGGGGATCCTCGCCCTCGCCTGGGGCGCCGGCCTCTGGTTCCTGTTGGCGGGCGTCCGCAAGCAGGACGACAGCACCCACGACCAGAGCACCCACGACCAGAGCACCCACGACCAGAGCACCCACGACCGGAGCACCCACGACGAGAGCTCCGGCGACCAGAGCACCCACGACCTGACCGACATCCCGATCACGGACGCCGACAGCGATCCCGACGAACCCTGGTACCGCCAGGGCCCACCGATATTCGACGAGCCGTTCAGCGACGAGTACCCGCGAGTCGTCGTGCCGCCCGATGACATGACGCCCGACGACGGGCCGCAGGACTCCGTGTGGCAGCCAACCACAATGACCGCTGACGCCGGAGACCCGCTCGCGATGCTGCCGCCGGACGCGACCGCCGAGGACATGGTCTCCGACGCTGAGATCATCGGCGACATCTACGGCTCGGACCCCGACGAGCCTCCCATGATCGTTCCGGTGCGGGCCTACTACTTCACGCGGACCGAGGACACCCTGCGCAGCATCTCGGCGCAGTTCCTGCACACGCCGAAGCGCTGGCAGGAGCTCCGGTCGCTCAACGCGGCCAGCCCCGGAGTCGCCGCCGTGGGACCCGACACCCTGCTGCCCACAGGCACCGCGCTGGCGCTGCCGGGCGACCCCCTGCCCTGGGGCAAGCCCGACCCCGTGTACCTGTGGACGCTCGCCGAGAAGTTCCTGTTCACCGCCTGGGGCCGGGAGCCGACGCCCGAGGAGGTGGTTCCGTTCTGGAGGGGACTGACCAGCGGCACGCAGCTCGAGCCCGGGGCGCCGCCCGCCACGCCGGAGTATCTGGCCGCGCCCACACAGCCGCCCGCACACGAGATCGCCCGCGAACCCGCACCCGCACCCACAGAGCCGCCCGCGCCCAGCGACTTCTGGTCACCTCCCCCGCCGGTGCCCGGGATGGAGCCCCCGCCGGCACCAGCCGACTTGCAGCCACCGCCTCCAGTCACCCCACCGGCACACGAATCCCCCGCACCCCCAACACACGAACCACCACCCGCCGACCTCCAACCACCGGCCCCACACGAATCACCCGCACCCCCAACCCACGAACCACCACCCGCCGACCTCCAACCACCGGCCCCACACGAATCCCCCGCACCCCCAACCCACGAACCACCACCCGCCGACCTCCAACCACCGGCCGCACACGAATCACCCGCACCCCCCGCACACGAACCACCACCCGCCGACCTCCAACCGCCGGCCGCACACGAATCACCCGCACCCGCCTCACACGAACCACCACCCGCCGACCTCCAACCGCCGGCCGCACACGAATCACCCGCACCCCCATCACACGAACCACCACCCCCGCCAGCCGCATACCAACCACCAGTCACCCCACCGGCACACGAATCCCCCGCACCCCCAACCCACGAACCACCACCCGCCGACCTCCAACCGCCGGCCCCATACGAATCGCCCGTACCCGCCTCACACGAACCGCCACCCGCGCCCCCATACCAGCCGCCACCCGCGCCAGCCGCATACCAACCACCAGTCCCAGCCCCATACGAGTCGCCCGTACCCCCAACCCACGAACCACCACCCCCGCCAGCCGCATACCAACCACCAGTCACCCCACCGGCACACGAATCCCCCGCACCCCCATCACACGAACCACCACCACCGCCAGCCGCATACCAACCACCACCCGCGCCAGCCGCATACGAATCGCCCGTACCCCCATCACACGAACCACCACCCCCATACGAACCACCACCCCCATACGAGTCGCCCGTACCGGCATACGAGTCGCCCGCGCCAGCCGCATACCAACCACCACCCGCGCCACCGGCACACGAATCGCCCGTACCCCCATCACACGAACCACCACCCCCATACGAACCACCACCCCCATACGAGTCGCCCGTACCGGCATACGAGTCGCCCGCGCCAGCCGCATACCAACCACCACCACCGCCAGCCGCATACCAACCACCACCCGCGCCAGCCGCATACCAACCACCACCACCGCCAGCCGCATACCAACCACCACCCGCGCCAGCCGCATACCAACCACCACCCGCGCCAGCCGCATACCAACCACCAGTCACCCCACCCCCATACGAATCCCCCGTACCCCCATCACACGAACCGCCGCCCCCATACGAGTCGCCCGTACCCCCAACCCACCAACCACCACCACAGCCCCCGTACGAACCACCGCCCCCGCCGCCAACCCCGCGCCTCCCCGACTTCGGCCCCATGGAGCCCGAAGTCCCGTATGTGGAGGCCGAGGCGCCCCGCATGCCCAGCTTCATGCCCTCGCTCACCGGCGCCGACACCGCTGCGCCGACCCCGGAGGCGGAGGTGGTGGCGGCCTCGAACCGGGGGCTGGCCGGCACCACCATAGGCGACGCCATGATGCTGTGGCAGCTGTCCCGGCTCCGGCGCAGGCGCGGAGAACGACCGGATGCCCTAGACCCGCTGGAGGAGTCGCTCCGCCAGAGCGCACGCGTCGACACGCTCAACCTCATCGAGGCGGCCATGCGCCACCTGCGGGCCGTCACCGTCGGGCGGCTGCGAGAGAAGCCCGCCGTGCTGGCTGTTCGGGTGGGCACCTACGGATTCGAAGTGCTGCTCAACCGCCCGGCGCAGCCCCCGGAAGGGTGGCAGGCGGCCTCCGGGGGCTACGTGCTGGAACTGCCCCGGGGGGTCACCGTCGAGGATCTCGACGTCGCCGGGCAGAGCCCCACCCTGTGCCCCGCCCTGGTCCCCGTGGGCGACACACTGGAGGGTCCCCTGCTGCTGAACGTCGAGGAGATCGGCTGCCTGATCGTGTCCGGGCCCGGCTCGCCCTCGGTCAACCTGCTCAACGCCGTCGTCGGAACGCTGGGCTCGTCGCCGCTCGCGGGCGACATCCGCATCATCACCGTCGGGCTCGACACCCCGGCGGGCCTCCCCGGCTGGGAGCGGGTGCACTCCACCCGCTTCGACTCCCCCCAACTGGACGAACTCCTCGCCGCCGCCCACACCGGCAGCGGCGCCTCCCTCGACGTGCTGATCGTGGGCCCCGGCAACGACATTCTCATCCAGCGAGCCGGCCAGGTGGCCACCACCCCCGGATCGCGCCTCGCCGTCGTCGGGGCCACCTCCTCGGTGGCGGCCCGCTGGCCGTGGCGCATCCACGTCGACGAGACCACCACCGCCGTGGTGCACCCCATCGCCTGCACGATCGCCGCAGCCCAGGCGACGGCACCAGCGATGTCCCAACTCTTGAGCGAGGCCATCGACCCCCCGCTCTTCGCTCCCCCGAGGTTCTGAATGGAGTACGACCCACCCTCCCCCGCGCCGGACCGCGGACCGGCGCGCCCCCCGATCCTCAAGTTGCCCCGGAGACGGACACTCGCGCTCTGCGGCGCCCTCACCGTGCTCTGCCTCATCGCGGCCGCCTGCGGCGGAGGCGACAGCAGCAGCACGGTCGAGACCCAGACAGCGGCCTCCGAGGCCGTGTCCGCGGAGCCGGTCCCCTCCAGCGACTTCATGGCCACCAGGCCCGGCGCCGGCATCGCAGCCGCGGGCGGCAACCCGCAGGCGGTCCGGGGCGACAACCCCTGCGACCAGACCGGCGGTGCCGACCCCATAATCATCTCCTACGTGGGCGTCAAACTGGCCGAACTGGACACCATCGGCCTCGAGGCCATCGTCGTCGAAGAGCCCGGCCTCATCATGGACGCCTACGTCAACGAGGTGAACTTCAACGGCGGGATCAACGGCCAGTGCGTCGAGTTCGTCAACCATCTGTACGGCCTGGCCGACCCCGCGGGGGGCCTCGCGCAGATCTGCGCCGACCTTGCCACGCAACAGCCGGTCGTGCACATGACCCTCAGAATCAACGAAGCGACGCTCCAGTGTGCAACGATCGGGGCTCAGCTCCCCACCATCGGCCTGTACGCCTTCGCCCCGGCATCGACCTTCGACCGGACCGGCGACCGGCTCTACATCGATGATGGCACGGTCGAGCGCCTGCTGTCGGCCAGCCTGGACGTGGCGCTGTCGGCGAACGTGATCAGCGCCGGCGATCGCATCGGGTTGCTTCACGGCATTTCCGACCTGGCAGAGTCGCTGGCAATCATCGAGCGCCTCGGATTCGAGGACGTGCCGGCCGCGCACGTTCCAGCGGAGTTCGCCGACCTCGCGTTGCTGCTTCAAGAGAAGCGGGTGCGCCTGCTGGAGGGCGGCTTGACCGCCGATGAGCAGGCAGAAGTGCAACGCAACCTGGCAGCCTTGCCGCCCGAGCAGTCCGACCTTTTAGGTCAAATGGAACAGTTCTTCCTCGAGGCGGCCACCCGGTTCGAGGAAGCCGGAGTGACCGCGGTGGCCGCCACCGCGGACTGGACCGACATGCGGCGGATGATGAGGGCCGCGGAGTTGATCGACTGGACTCCCACATGGATCGCCAACGACATCCAGCCCGCAACGGTCGTTCTGGCCGACATCCCCAAGGCCCAGGCCGAGAACCTGGTGCTGGTCAGCAACCGCAGAGCCGCCGGCGACGAGGTCCCCGCGCTCGACCAGGGATGCATCACCCTGCGCAACACCGCCTCGACGGCATCCCCGTTCGCCCACCGGCTCCACACCGACGCCTGGACGCTCATCACCGCCACCTGTGACTATCTCGACGTGGCCTTCGCCGCCATGACCAAGGTGCAGGGCGACATCAGTGCGGACGCATTCGTGGAAGCGCTGAACAGCACGCAGTACGACACCCCGTACGGCGGCCTGATCACATTCGCTCCTGGCGATCCCAACGGCTCCGAGCGCTTCAGGGTGCTTCAGGCCGACCCCGAGTGCGTGCTCAACTTCTGGGGATGCATGCGCTCCACCACCGACTGGCTCACACCGGCCAACCCGGCCGGTGTGGGCGCCGGCTAGCAGAGACACTCGATGGCCGGCCGTCGCACACTGCGAACCCTGGGAGCGCTCCTGGCGGCCGCGGCCCTTCTCGCGGCATCTTGTGGCGGCGATGAAAGCACCACCGGGGCGCCGGCGGCTCAGATGACGGTGAGCATCGACCTGAAGCCTGACCCGATCTGGGAGTGGATAGAGAGTTCGGGGCACCTGTCAGAGTGGAGGCAGATTCACAACACGCGGCTCGAGGTGACCAACTCCTTCGACCAGTTCGCCGCGTTCACCAGCGGCCACGCCGACATCGTCGTGATCAACGCCCTCGACGTGGGCAAGTTCGTCGAACAGTCGGACCGAGATCCGGTGATCATCGGCAAGCTGACCACCGACCGCAGCATCTTGGCCGTGAGTCGCTCGATGAGGACGGCGACTACCCTCGAGGATCTGGTGGACGGGAGGATCGCCGTCGAGAGCTCTCTGGGCTCCACGCTGCTGTGGGGACTCATCGCCGACACCCTGCACGACTTGGACTTCCGAGTCAGCGGAGCGGACTTCGATCTGGTGGTCGTCGACCCGGCCAGCGTGGCGGACCTTGTGATCCGCGGCGACGTCGATGCCTGCATCTGCTCGCCGGACATCGGCGCCTCGTATCTCGCTGACGGCAGACTCCGGACCCTCTACGACGGCCGGCCCGCCGCGAAGATCTACGCGGCAGACGTTCTGGAGGACCCGGACGAGCTGCCCATGGAGTTGGTGTTCGTCGTCGACGAGCACTGGCTCGAATCGAACCTCATGAGCGTCGAGCACATCTTCGAGCTGTGGGACTCAGGAATCCAGGAATGGGAATCGAACAGAGCCCAGATCGTCTCCGACTTCCGCCATCTCTTCTCGGTGCAGTCCGACGAGGAGGTCGACTGGATCACCCGGTACTTGAGAGACCACAACTGGAGGACTCCGTCAGCGCGCCTCGAGGAGAGCGATGTGGGAACGTACGCCGAGATTTACTTCCGGATGAAGCGCGCCGGCCTGATCCCCGAGGATGCCTACGAGCCTGAGATCCGGATCCTGGACACCCACGAGCACGAAGAAGAGCACGACGAAGAAGAGCTCGGAGCCGAAGAGTTCGGGGCGGAGGAGCGAGCAGCATGACCAACGTCGTCAGGTCAGTCACCCCCGAGGCCATGTCGCTGCTGTCCGCTAGGGAGATGCGCAGGGCAGTCCTGCGCCGCTGGGTATTCCGATTCAGCGTACTGATCGGCTGGATCGCGTTCATCGGTGTCTGGTACCTGTTCTCCCGGTTCATCTTCAGCCCCCGGCAGCTCCCGGAGCCGCACGTCGTGGCGGCTGAGTCCTGGACGATCATCACCGAACGCGACTTCCGCACCAACATGCAGGCCAGCCTCGTGAGGGTCCTGGGAGGCTTCCTCCTCGCAGTGCTCGTGAGCACAGGACTGGGCTGGTTGATCGCTTACAACACATGGTGGCGGATTCTGATGCGCACCATCGTAGGGCTTGTCGTCAGCACGCCTATCGTCAGCTTGGCCATCCTCACCCTGGTCGTCTTTGGCGTCTCGTCTCTGGGCCCGGTCATCACCACCGCACTGGTAGCGACGCCCTACATCATGATGAACGTGGCCCAGGGACTGACCGGGGTCGACCGCAGGCTCATCGTGATGAGCGAGTCGTTCGGCCGCACCCGCTCCCAGATCATCTCGGGGGTGCTGCTCCCGTCGTCGCTCATCTCGGTGCTGGCCGGAGCCCGGCTGGCTTTCGCGGTGGCCTGGCGCGTGGAACTCCTCACCGAGATCTTCGCCGCCTCCGAAGGGGTGGGATACCAGATCCGCCGCAGCTTCGAGAGCTACGACGTGCGCGGCATGATCGCCTGGACGGTGCTGTTCATCGCCGTGATGCTCATCTTCGAGAACCTCGTCTTCCGCCAGATCGAACGCCGACTACAGGGCCGCACCGCGTAGCGCCCGCCGACACTGAGGCCGAATTACCCCATGACTGACATCGCCCACAGAGCCCCCGCCCCACCAGGGCCGGACGACCCCGCGAACCAGGCCCCCCGCGGCGGACCCACACCGCCGAGGCCCAATGACCCCACGACGTTCGCCAGCGGGTTCCAGGAGCTCCCCGCCCTCCCCGTCGGTGACCTCCGCCCGGCCGGCGACCGCAGCTACTCCGCGCCCCGCCGGGTGCTGCACCGGCCGTGGGTGGTGCAGCTGATCGCCTTCCTGATCCTGATCGCCTTCTGGCAGTACCTCGCCGTCGTCAGCGACCGGGTCCCCGGCATCGAGAAGGTCGTGGCGTTCATGTTCACCGAGGTCACCGGCGGCTCCCACGGCGGCATGCTCCTCGGCGAGTTCTGGACTCCGCTGGGCCTCAGCCTGCAGCGCTACGCCATCGGCCTGGCCATCGGGATCCCCGCAGGGGTGGTGCTGGGCCTGCTGATCGGCTCCTCCGGCTGGGCCCGGGGGCTGCTCAACGACACCACGCTCGTGCTGCTGGCGCTGCCCGCGGTGGTGTGGGCCTTCCTCGCGTCGCTGTGGTTCGGCCTCACGTCCACCGCCCCGATCGTGGCGGTGGTGCTGACCGCCATCCCCTTCGTGGCCATCAACTTGAGCACCGGCGTGCGCAGCATCGACCCCGCGCTGGTCGAGATGTCCAAGTCGTACAACGTGTCGCGCCGCAACCGCATAGTCGACCTGCTTCTGGGCGGGACCCTCCCCAGCGCCTTCACCGGCGTGCGGCTGGCGATCACCACCGGATGGAACAGCCTGCTCATCGTGGAGTGGTTCGGCGCCACCGCGGGCGTCGGCTGGCGGGCCCGGTTCTGGTACGACGCCCTGCGCTACCCCGGCTTCGTGGGCTGGATATTCCTGTTCGTGCTGTTCATCACCCTGCTCGACCAGCTCGTGCTGAGACGCCTGGAACGACACGCGTTCCAGTGGAACCAGCAGCCGACGCTCACCTTCGCAGAGGACTGGGGCGCGTGAGCGCGCCTGCGGGCCCGCCGGCGCGCTGAGCAACACCCAGACCGCACACACCCAGACCGCACACACCCAGACCGCACACACCCAGACCGCACACACCCAGACCGCACACACCCAGACCGCACACACCCAGACCGCACACACCCAGACCGCACACGCCCAGACCGCACACACCCAGACCGCACACACCCAGACCGCACACACCCAGACCGCACACACCCAGACCGCAAAGACCAAGGAAGGGCCAGATGGCGACTGTCCTTATAGAGAACCTGACCAAGATCTACCCCCCGACGGTCACCTACCCGCACCGGGTGCAAGCCCTCGGCGGGGTGAACATGTCGGTCACCGGCAACGTGTTCGTGGCCGTGCTCGGACCCTCCGGCAGCGGCAAGACCACGCTGCTCAACATCGTGGCCGGCGTGGAGACTCCCACCTCGGGCTCGGTGCGGGCCGTGCAGGACGGCGTGCCCGCCCAGGTCGGCTACGTGTTCCAGGAGCCCCGGCTGCTGCCGTGGCGCACCGTGCTCAACAACATGCTGTACGTGCAGGACCGCAAGTCGGACCGGTCCCGGCGCGAGGCCGAGTTCTACCTGACCATGGTGGGGCTCAACGAGGTCGCCCACCTGTACCCGTCGCAGCTGTCGGCCGGGATGCAGCAGCGGGTCGGCATCGCCCGGGCGTTCCTGGTGAACCCCGACATCCTGCTGATGGACGAGCCCTTCAGCCACATGGACGCCCTCACCGGCCGGTCGCTGCGCGAGTACCTGCAGAGGGTGTGGCTGCACACCCGCAAGACCGCGCTGTTCGTGACCCACGACGTGTCCGAGGCGGTGGAGCTGGCCGACCGGATCGTGATGCTGCGCCCCGGCGGCGTGGTGTTCGACGACATCCCCGTCAACCTGCCCCGCCCCCGCCACCCCGACGACCCGACGGTGCGGGCCGTGGAGGGCGAGGTGCTGCGCCGGTTCGACTCCATGGAGGCCGCAGTCCGCTTCGGCGCCCAGGCCCGCTAGCGGACCGGACCCGGCGCTACGAGACGCCGGCCGGCCCGACCGAGGTACGGCCTGGAACTCCCCGGACCTTTGCACGGCTGGGGAGGGCACGACGAGACGCCGGCCGGCCCGACCGAGGTACGGCCCCGGTGGCTAGAGCGGGCCGCGCCAGGCACATCTCCTTCGCTCCCGTGCTTCCATTCAGCGGTCCGGGGTGACGGTGGAGACCCGCATCTCGTGGACCAGGACGCCGACCGGCTCGGTCTCGGTGTAGTTCGACGACTCGCTCGTTCCTGCGCAGGTGACCCTCAGATCCCGCGGGGGGCACGTGACGTTCGGTCCCGCGGCGGCGGTGTAGAGCCATTCTTCGCTCGGGCCCGCCGCGAGCAGGCCGCTGAGGTCCGACTTTAGTCCTGCCTCCGCGGGCGACACGCCCATGCTGACCAGGTTGTCGCTCAGGCAGTCAGCGTCGGAGTGGTACGGCCTTCCTGGCGTGTCGGGGCAGTCGCCGTCTTTGGCGGCGGCAGCATCCTTCAAGGTTTCGTCGATCCACCCCAGCCATGCCGTCGAAAGCCAGCGCCTGATACGGGCGAACTTGGTCATGTACCATGCCCCGGCGGCCACCAGCCGGTAGTAACCGGGCCTGGAGGGGCTCCATCTGCACCACACCTGGGTGCCGTAGTTGCAGCGCACCACCTCGGTGAGGTCGCCGGCCCGGCGGGCCAGCTCGGCCGCACGCTGCGCCGCGGTCATCCCGCCGACGAAGTTGAGGCCCCGCGCCTCGGTGTGCGCTCTCCGCTGCGGCGGGGCGAGGGCCGTCCACCAGTTCAGCGCGTCAGAGCCGAACAGGGCTTCGATGTCGGTCGCGTCGTCGTCGGGCCAGAGCTGCTCGATCCTGACCCTGAAGTCGGGCCGCACGCGGATCAGGCACGTACCGGAGTTCTCGATGTAGCCACCGGAGGTCTGCCTGCCCCCAACGATCTTGTCCACGCTTCCATAGGTGACGGAGGTGTCGAAGGTGGGCCAGGGCCGGACGATGGGATCGCTCGGCGCGCTGTCGGGATACTCGAAGTACTGTCGGCGGCGCGGCCAGAACTGCGCCTTGTATGGCCGTGAGGAACTGATGTCCACGTAGATGTATTCGACGTGGCGGCTGGTGGCCGGAACGTCGACGACTCTCAGGATTACCGGTGAGTTCACTAGCGCAAGCTCCGAGTGGTGGCTGGACTCCCACACCAGCCGACCCCGCGGCGGGTCGGCGCAAAAGGTCGCTGAACCGTGCGGGCCCACGTCGCTGCGGCGCTGGTGGGTATCCTCCAACCTCCCCTCCGTCGACCGCGAGGGGTCGACACGCAAGTCTTGGGGGCAGTCGGGGGGTGTCGGGCTGAACGGCAGGACCACGCAGGGGGTGCAGCCCGCGAGATAGGCGTCCTCGGCGGTGACGCTGCCATCGAGATAGTCGGCCTGCAGCTTGCGGCATCTGAGCGCTTTGGCGATGGCGTTGCACCCGCCGGTGGTGCTGGCCCGCTTGACACAGACGGCGTCTGAAGGCGTGCAGGTCGCGCCGGTGCCATAGCAGCCGACGTCGAGGTACGAAGAGTCGAACTGGCACCAGTACAGGTTCGAGGAGCTGACGAGGTTCCGCAGCGCCGAGCGAGTGTCGCCGGTGTCGAAGCCGCTGCATTGATTCGGGGCGGGGGCGCGCACGAAGTCCCGGCTCACATAGTCCTCGCAGCTTGATATCGCGAAGCCCGGGGCGCCGGCACCGCAGGCCGGGTGGGCTCCGACGTAGTTCGGGGGTGCCTGGTAGCAGGTGTTGAACCGGTTGGTCGGAGTTCCCGACGGGCACGACCATTTGCGGCGCTGCACCCGCTTGCACGTATTTGTTCCCGTTCGGTTCATTTTCTGGGCGCATTGCGTGGGGTGGACCATCCGGCAGGCCCGGTCGCCGCTCTGCACAAACCTCTTGATCACATAGCCCGTCAGGGCCCTGCAGTCCGCGTACGCGGCGGGGTCGGCCGGCTCCAGCACGGTCGCCTCGCAGAAGTCGGGGAACTCGGTCGACGGCGCCAGGTACGACCCCGGCTGAAGGGGATGCTCGGGACATGCGGGTCGGCTGAGCACGCACAAGGAGGCGTCGTCGGGGTCCGGCTGCCAGGGCGTCGTGCATGAATCGGGCATGCCGGGACTCACGGCCGAGGTCTGGGCCTCAGCGGGCGCCGATCCCGCGAGACCCTCCAGCGGCCCGAGAGGGACCGGCGACTCGACGGGCGTCAACGTGGCGATGAGCGCTGCGAGCATGCCAACGAGCACCCTGGTCCGTCGCCGCACCCAGCGGCGCTGCGCGCGCGGCGCGCGGCGGGGCGCGGCGCGGACAGTCACCGGGCCAGCCGCCAAGGGACGCACAGCGCAGAGCAGGCAGTCACCGGGCCAGCCGCCAAGGGACGCACAGCGCGGGCGGTCACGACGGCCAGTCGCGTGGGCATTCGCTGGAACCCTCGGAAGGGGACGAGTCGCAGATGCCGTCAGCGGTGACGATCCGGCCGTCGGGGGCCCAGATCTGGCCCTCGTCGATCCAGGCCTGCACGTGGCTGTCCCATTCCGCGGCCCAGGCGTCCAGACCCAAGCAGTCCTCGGCGGGCCGGTGGGACGCCTGCGACACGCGGTAGGAGGTATCGGCTACCTGGTCCTCCAGGCCGCGTGACACCGACAGCAGGTAGGCCTGCAGCCGGGCCGGAGCCCGCGCGGTCTGCAGGGCGGCTCCATCGCCGCCGACCACATCGGAATAGCCGGGGACGACGCAGGCCACGGCAAACACCGCGGCCTCGCTGATCCCGACCAGCACCACCTCGGCGGGGTAGGCGGCGGGCCGAGAGCGTCGGGCGCCCGCGTCAAGGTAGGACGCCAGAACGGCGAGGTTCTCCGAGCGGAGCGGATCCACAGACGCGACGGCCACGCAAAGCTGCGCCAGCGGGCTCGGGGCCGCCAGCGCTCGAGAGAACTGGTGCTCGTAGCGCATCACCGTCAGCGCGGCCGCGGTCGCGAAGTCGCCCATGGCCAGCACGTCGGCGTCCGGGGCGGGCTCGGCGATGGCGTCGAGTTCCCAGGCGCTGGCGCATACCTCGGGCGGGAACGCCCAGTCGAAGTCGGAGGTCCACACGGGCAGGTGCCGGGCCCGCAACTCCCCGAGCGGGGTGCCGGGACCCAGCCCCTCCAACGTCGTGCCCAGCTCGGCCGGTGCCGCGGACGACCCCTCCACCGCCGGACGCTGGACTGCTCGCTGCCCGGCTGCTGCGACCTCGATCACCGGTCGGTTCGGCGCTGCGCTTGCGGGCACCGTGGCCGCGGAGGCTTCGACACCGCCCCGGGCATCGGCGCCTCTGCTCTCAGAGCACGCCGCGGCGGACGCGACGGCGAGCAGCAGTACCGGCACCGCGATGCTCCGCCCCAACCCCAGCGCCCGGCCGCTCACCCGGCCAGGGGTCGATCATTCCGAGGGCAGCCCACAGGCCGAATAGTGTAGATGTGTAGAGACCATCAGCCGCGGTCTCTTGCCCCCAGTCCGAGAACTGATGAGCGAACGAAGTTGCCAATCTGTTCCGCGAGAGCGACATCGGAGGCCACAAGGACCGCAACTCGGGTCACCGGGCGCCGTTCCTGGGAGCCTTCCACCGGCTCGGGCGGCAACCCCGAAGCGATACACCCGCCAACCCCCGGGACTCGGCCCGGGGGGGCGGGGCAGAATGCGAGCAGCATAGCAAAGTGACAGAAGGCCACCAACTCGGGCTGAGCAATAATCAAATAGAATCAAAATGAAGCTGAAATAGCCTCACTAGTAGCGAGGCCGCGCTCAGAATGGCCTCCGGGATCGGGCCAAGCGTGGTAGATGTTCTGGTAATCGATGAAGACTGCGATCCTGGTCACCGAGACCGCCCGCTAGGAAGCTTTCCGCCGGCCCGGGACGCGTCCCCGGCGATAGCACCCGCCAGCCCCCGGGTCTCAGCCCGGAGGGGGCGGGGAAGAATGCGAGCAACATAGCAGAGCTGCAAGCGGGCCGCCAACTTGAGATGAACAATAATCAAACTTCACCAAGAGAACCGGGCTAGCAGCGAGGCCGTGCTCCCTCAAAGCAAGCTCAGGGATCGGGCCGGCGGCCAGTACGGATCCGCAAGCGAGTACGTGCGCGAGCTCATCCGCCGCGACCAGGATCGGGCCTTGCTGCACGGCCTGTTGCTCGATGGTGCCAGCTCCCCGATCGCCGGGTCCGCCGAGCCGCCGGCGTCCACCGCCGGCGCTCCCGTCTGGGCGAGCACACCGACCAAGTGCTGACAAGCCTGCTCGACCTGTCCAGCGCAGAAGTGGCCGCGCTCAGAGCCGACGACGTGATCTGACCGGCCGGGTCGCTAGGAGCCCTGCCCCCATCCAAGCGAATTGCCCCAATGGGCCATCCGCTTCAGCATCGACCGGTAGTTGCGCTCCTCCGTCTCGTCCTGCGAATCCGGTTCGGACAACGCGCAGGATCGATGGAAGACGCCTGCGTCTGTCGACAGCGAGTCGCCGTCGACCGGCAAGCCGCAGCCATCGCAGCGCCGACTGGTGATCTTGGCCATGCCCGCAGCATATCGGGCCGGCCGGGCCGGGGTCAGGCCACGCGCTGGATGAGGGCCTCTCGTCCTGACGTGGTCCATGAGGGCTGCGTCGGCCGGGCCGGGGTCAGGCCACGCGCTGGATGAGGGTGCCGGTGCCGAGGCCGCCGCCGCAGCACATCGACACCAGGCCGTAGTCGCCGTCGGTGCGCTGCAGTTCGTGCACGGCCTTGGTGGTGAGGATGCAGCCGGTGCCACCGAGGGGATGGCCCAGCGCGATGGCGCCGCCGTTGGGGTTGGCGCGGGCCGGGTCGGCGCCGACGGTGCGCTGCCAGGCGATCACCACCGACGCGAAGGCCTCGTTGACCTCGAACAGGTCGATGTCATCGATGGTCAGCCCCTCGCGCTGGAACACCCGCTCGGTGGCCGGTATCGGCCCCTCGAGCATCAGCACCGGATCGCAGCCCACCAGCGCGGTCTGGGCCACCCGGACCATGGGCTTGAGGCCGGGCTCGGCCGCCTTGCCCGCCGACATCAACAGCACCGCGGCCGCGCCGTCGGCGATCTGCGAAGACGTGCCCGCGGTGTGGATCCCGTCGTCGCGGGCCGCCGGCTTGAGTCCGGCCAGCGCCTCGGGGCTGGTGTCGCGGGGCACCTCGTCGCGGGAGAACTCCACCGTCTCGCCCGTCTCGCGGCCGTCCTCGTCCACCACGACCGCGTCGATGGGCACGATCTGGGTCTCGAAGCGGTCCTCTCGCTGGGCCGTGGCCGCCCGCAGCTGCGACTCGAGGCCGAGCTCGTCGGTGTCGGTGCGGGAGATGCCGTAGGCGGAGGCGACGCGCTCGGCGCCCTCGAACTGGCTGGTGAACTCGTAGTGCTGGAAGTAGCTGCGCGACACCGGCTTGCCGGGGCCGTTCATGATGTTGGCGGCCAGCGGCACCATCGACATCGACTCCACCCCGCAGGCCAGCACCGTGTCCTCCGCGCCCGAGGCGATCAGGCTGTAGGCCAGGTTCACCGCGTGCTGGGACGATCCGCACTGGGAGTCCACCGTGGAGCAGGCCGTGGTCTGGTCGCCCCCATGGGACAGCCAGGCAGTGCGGGTGGCGTTCATGCCCTGCGCGCCGATCTGGTCGATGCAGCCGCCCACCACCTGGCCGACGTCGCCGCTGCCGATCCCGGCCCGGCTCAAGCACTCCATCTGCACCGCCCCCAGCATGTCGGCCGGGTGGGTGTGGGCCAGCGCGACACAGCTCTCATCAGATCGGGGTCGATGTCGATGTCGGCCGGGTGGGTGTGGGCCAGCGCGACACAGCTCTCACCAGATCGGGGTCGATGTCGATGTCGGCCGGGTAGGTGTGGGCCAGCGCCCCGTTGCGCTTGCCCACCGCGGACCTGACGGCCTCGACGATCACTACCTCGGTCATTGCGTCTCCCCTCCTCGGATCGGGCGCCAGCCTACGCCCCGGAGGCTGAGCAGGCAGGCGCCATTGCAGGCCGCAATACCGCGGCGCTCAGCGAGGCTGTGGCCCGAGCGGCGCGTGACCAGCGCTATGTCACGCTCGCCTCAAATCTGCACGGATATCCCTCTATATGACGGGCTTCTCTACAGATTTCGGTTGGCCGCGGCCCGAACGGCCCGTGACCAGCGCCATGTCACGCTCGCCTCAAATCTGCACGGATATCCTTCCATATGACGGGCTTCTCTACAGATTTCGGTTGGCCGCGGCCCGAACGGCCCGTGACCAGCGCCATGTCACGCTCGCCTCAAATCTGCACGGATATCCCTCTATATGACGGGCTTCTCTACAGATTTCGGTTGGCCGCGGCCCGAACGGCCCGTGACCAGCGCTATGTCACGCTCGCCTCAAATCTGTACGGATATCCCTCTATATGACGGGCTTCTCTACAGATTTCGGTTGGCCGCGGCCCGAACGGCCCGTGAACGCAGCGAACACTTGAGCGGGAAACACAACCCGGCACCGCGATGCGACACTGGCGGCCCGCACTGTCCCTCGGGTCAGGGGGCGACCGCTACTACGGTCCAGTCGAGGATCTTGTCGGGCTCCTCGGTGCGGTGCGCGAACCCCTCGACCTGCACCGCGAAGGCCCGGCCGCCGCTGGCTGGGGCGACGTCCAGGAGGGTGTGGCGGAACGACACCTGATCCCCCTCGAAGGCGGGGCCGGTGTGGTCGCAGCCGTACCATCCCACCACGGTGGCCATCCCGGGCAGCACCCTCGACAACGATGCCTGGGCCAGCCCGACGACATGGCCCCCGTACAGCAGGCGCTGCGGGTACGGGGACTCGGCCGCGTCGCGGTGCACCATGGCCAGATTGTTGGTGAGCCGCACCAGCGCCAGCGCATTGTCGACCACGTCCCGGGCCGGGTCGGCGATGGTGGTGCCCGGCTGCCAGTCGGTTCCGGGCCCCAGCACGGTGAAGTCCCAGCCGGCCGGCACCAGTCCGGCGTAGGAGGCAAGATCCAGCGGCGGGTCGGAGCCCAGGTCGTCGGCGTGACCGGGCTGCTCGTCGCTGGCTTGAGGCATGAGCGGGGCTCGCTGATAGGTAACCGCCGGTTCGCCGTCGGCCGTCGTGACGACGTCGACCAGCACCTTGCCCCGATGAGGTCGACCGGGCCGGGGCCGGCTGTCGGCCAGAGCGACGACGGTGACGGTGGTGGCGATGGACTGCCCGACCAGCACCGGCCTCAGTATTCGCACGTCGCGATAGAACAGGTTGGCGATCACCCGCCGGGTGAGCGTGGTGCTGTGCCCGATGGACAGATGCATCGTCAGCCCGGGGCTGGCCAGACGTCCGGGACGCCCCGCCACCGCCTCGAAGACTGCCGGGTCCATCACCAGCGGCAGCCGCTCGCCCATCATCGACTGGTACAGCGCGGCCATGCCCTCGTCGATCGCCACCGAGGGCTGGCGGGGCAGCACCTGGCCCACCCGCAGATCCTCGTAGTACGTGCCGTCCAGGGGGATCACAGTCTCGAAGGCTACGGGCCTAGCTGGGGCTCGACCGAAATCTGTAGAGAAACCCGTCATATAGGAGGAAAACCGTACAGATTTGAGCGTGGGAAGTCATGATATAGCATTGCAATACATATTCTGTACACTTGGGTTGTGGAACGGCAGGGTGAAGAGCTGGTCTTGAAGCGGATGAGGCAGCAGCACGGCCTGATTCTCCGTTCCCAAGCCCTCGACTACGGGATGACGAGCGCGCAGGTCGACCGGCGTCTGAGAACCGGCCGGTGGGAACGGGTGGCGCGTTGCGTGTACCGGCACGCCGCAACCGAGCCGACACAACTCTCAAGACTGCTCACAGCCTGCCTCGCCCACAATGCGCTGGCCAGCCACACATCAGCCGCGGCCGTCCACCGCTTCGACGGATACTCGCTCGACCGCATCGAGGTGGTGGTGGCGGGCGACCGCAGCCCGACCGTGAGAGGCGCCAAGCTCCACAGGTCGGCCCAGATGGACCTGGCCCGGCCGACAGTCCGCAGGGCCATACCCGTAACGGGAGTGGGGCGCACGGTGCTCGACGTGGCCGCAGTTGTCAGCCGGAGGCAGTTGGACGACACCATCGACTCGGTGCTACGAGACGGGCGGCTACGACTCTGGGACCTCTATGACGTGCTCGTCTCCCACGCCCGCCGGGGGAGGAACGGCTGCGCTGCTCTTCGAGCCGCTCTCGACGCCCGCCTGGGCGACGATCGAGTGCCGTTGAGCAGATGGAGCCGCATGGTCTCCGATCTGCTGGTTGCGGACGGACTGGACCAGCCCTGCTTCGAGTATCCAATACACGCCGCCGACGGCGGGTTCATCGCCCAAGTCGATCTGGCCTACCCGGATCGCCTTCTCGCCATCGAGCTCGACAGCGTTCGCTGGCATCACAACCTTCACAACTTCAGCCACGACCGCCGACGCCGCAACCGGCTGCTGCTCGCAGGTTGGGACGTGCTCAACTTCACCTGGGACGACTATTCCCGCCGTCCCGATCAGCTTTGTGCCGCCGTGGCGGCAGCCTTAGCGCCGTTCAACCCAGCTCGCCCGAAATCTGTAGAGAAACGCGTCATATAGAAGGATACCCGTACAGATTTCGAGCGAGCCTGCATCAGGGTCGCTCTGAGAGCACTGTCGGGTCGCCGTCGGTGACCTGCACGACGTCTCGGCGGTCGCCGTCCAGCGGGCGACGCCGTGGACGAACACGCAACAAGCGACGCCGTGGACGAACACGCAACAAGCGAGACTGTGGACGAACACGCAACAAGCGAGACTGTGGACGAACACACAACAAGCGAGACTGTGGACGAACACACAACAAGCGACGCCGTGGACGAGCACGCAGCAGGCGAGGCTGGCGCCGTTGGCGGGGAACCGTCCTGAGGGGCAGCGGCTGAGCCCGGAGTTGTTGGAGCGTCCACCATAAAGGCCTCCTGACGTGGGAGAATGCTGTTGATAACGACAGTTATGCCGGCTACGTGGGGGGCACTTCCTGTGAGCAGCACAGCGGGCGGGATCGACAGGGTCGGGGCGGTGTTCGACGACGCTTCTTTGGTGGCCGACGCCACACCCGAGGCGGCGAGGCGCAGGTCGCTGAGACCACCATCGAAACCGGCCGCCGCGACGACAAAGAGCCCCGCAAGCTGCGCCTGGCGGTGCGACGCACCCGCCTCACAGGCCCACAGCGCGAGCTGTGGCCCAACTGGCGCCACCACTGCCTCGTCACCGACCGAGACGACCTCCACACCAAAGCAGCCGACGCCCACCACAGAGCACACGCGGTCATGGGCATGGAGCCAGGGAGGACCGTTGGCCGCGCCGACGATGGCCACCGCCCGTCGGTGATTCGCATGACTGGCGTCGACCGGACCGGGGCTAGCCGACGATGAGGATGTCCTCGCCCATCACATCGGTGCCCGATCGCTGCTGAGAGTCGCGGTGGTTGTCGGCCAGCTCCGAAGCGGGACCGCCGGCTATGCGGGTGTGCCACATCACCCGGGGCTCGGTCATGTCGAAGGGCGTTCCCCGGTGCATCAGCCGGCGGTTGTCCCACAGCGCGGCATCGCCCGCGGTCCACTGATGGTGGTGGATACGGGGGCGCCTACAGCCGGCATTGCTGAAGGCCGGCTCCGTCACGATGCTCGCACGACAGCGACCCGGTTCCCGGGAGCGCCTACAGTTGCGGACATGCGCACGGGGGTGTTCCTGTTTGGCGGGGTCGAGTTGCCCGACGCGGGCGCGGGGCCCCCTGCTCCCACCAGCCGGCGCTTCGACCACAAGGAGGCATGGCGGGCCACCGAGAAAGTCATCGACATGGCGGTGGTCTGCGACCAGCTGGGCTACGACTCGTTCTGGCTGACCGAGCACCACTTCCAGCACGAGGGCTACGAGGTCATCCCCAATGGGATCCTGACGGGAACCATCGTCGCGGAGCGGACCGAGAACATCCGGATCGGGATGGCCTTCAACATCGTGCCCCAGTGGCATCCGCTCAAGCTGGCCGAGGACTTCGCCACTCTGCACAACATCTCCGGCGGGCGGGGAATCCTGGGCGTCGGCCGGGGCACGGTGCCGCGCGAGGCTGAAACGCTGGGCACCAAGATCGGCAGCTTCGACAATCCCGACAAGGCCGCCGACGACGAGTTCAACCGCAAGCAGTTCGACGAAGCCATGGAAGTGATTCGCATGGCTTTGGACAACGAGTCCTTCAGCTTCCACGGCGAGGTCTACGACTTCCCGCCGCCGGGAATCCCGGACCGGGGCGGGTTCGCCACCGAGCTCAGCCTGGTTCCGCGGCCCCTCTACCCATACGAGACTTGGCAGGCCGCGAAGTCGCCGGCCACTCTGGAGCAGATCCCCCGCTGCGGCTGGGGCGGGGTGTTCTGGAACTACCACCACACCTTCGTCAAGGAGCGCTGGGAACAGTTCGCCGAGAGATACCTGGCCCACCATGGCCGGGAGCTGGGCCGGGGCGAGCACCGCCTGCTCGTGCAGTGCGTCCGGGTGGAGGACACCTACGAGGACGCGGTCGCGTCGGTGCGCGACGGCCACGACGAGCTCTGGAAATTCCTCGGCCCCTACGGATGGAGCAAGGGCTACATGGGTCCCGACGGCAAGCCGGCCAAGCCCGGGCTGATCCCCACCCTCGAGGAGTCCATCGACCAGAAGACCTGGGTGGTGGGCAGCCCCGAGCAGGTGGCCGAAGCCATCAGCCGGCGCAACGAGCAGATCGGCCTGGAGAACCTGCTGCTGTTCCCGGCCATGCCCGGCGACCGCTACGAGAAAGTGGAGGAGCAACTCCACCGCATAGCCGAAGAGGTGCTCCCGCTGCTGCCAGGCTGATCACGGCTGCGACCACCTAGGGCTGGTGTTAAATGGCGATTTGCCACAATCTGCGAGTCGCTGACCTGGGGTTTTGTGATCGCAAGATCCCCATTTCGGGAGTTTGGCACCAGCCACCTAGGGTCTGATCACCACCTGACCCAGGAGGCCACAGATGCTGGGACTGTCCGTCGACGACCTGCTGACCACTACCCGGGCCGTGCGCAAGCGCCTGGACTTCGACCGGCCGGTCGATCCCAAGCTGATCACCGAGTGCCTGGACATCGCGCTGCAGGCGCCCAGCGGCGGCAATCGCCAAGACTGGGCATGGGTGGTGGTGACCGATCCAGCCAAGAAGACAGCGCTGGCCGATCACTACCGCCGGGCGTGGTCCGCCTACTTGAAGTCGCCCTACTTTCCCACCAATGCCCCCAAGCACGAAGACCCAGCAGTTCAGGCCTCATTCGAACGGATCGCGGACTCGGCCCAGTACCTCGCCGACAGCCTCGAGCGGGCGCCGGTGTTCCTGATCCCATGCCTGCGCCAGAGCCGCGTCGACAGACCGTCATGGGGCGGTGCGGCCTCAAGGCTCGGATCGGTGGTCCAAGCGTCGTGGAGCTTCATGCTGGCCGCGCGGGAGCGGGGCCTGGGCACGTGCTGGACCACGCTGCATCTGGCATACGAGCAGCAGGCGGCAGAGATCCTCGACATGCCATACGACCGTTGCGTGCAAGTGGCCCTCATCCCGGTCGCCCACACCATCGGCACCGACTTCCGCCCCGGCACCCGCGAGCCGCTCGCCGAAGTGCTGCACTGGGACGGCTGGAAGGGCACCCCGCCGGCCTGACCGCAGGGTGCGCATCCGCGCCGGAGTGCGGCACAATTCAGCGAACCCCACGAGGAAGGCGCCCATGCATGGCCTGCACGCTGAACGTCTGCCAACGTCCAGCACAGAGGAGCCCCACCCCATGTGGGTGGATCCCCCAAAGGTGGGGAATTTCAGTGATCAGAACTGGGGAATTTCTGATCAGAACTGGGGAATTTCAGTGATCGCCGTCAGCTGCGGGGCAGCTTCACGGTGGCCTCCTCCAACAAGCTCTTCAGCACCTTCAGCACCGACATCGCCGAACACGAGGTGGCGATCTTCGACTTCTCCGGCACCGTCCGCATCGACGACAGCGCGGCCGTGGTGGTGGGCCAGCTGGTGGATGTGGCCATCGAGGACAACATCGAGTGCATCGTGATGGGCCTGCGCGGCCTGCCCGGATCCAGCCTCCGAGCGCTGGGAGTGCTGCACCGCATACCGGAGGACCGCTTCGTCGAGAACCTCGACGAAGTCAAAGTCATCGCTCGCTGCTTGCTTGGTTAGCGTCGCCTGGTCAGGTGAGGATCCTGGCGCGCTGCTCCGGATGTACGGGGTGGTCGAACGGCCGTACCAGGAAGCGGCGGGCCAATTCGAGGTAGCCGCGGTAGAGCCCCGCCCCGGCCGCGGCCTCCTCGTAGCCGCCGGTGGTGTCGGCCTGGGCCGCCAGCCGGTACCAGGGAACCCCCGGATCGGCATGGTGGACATGGTGGAGGTTGTTGTAGAGATACAACAGGCTGAAGAACCGCCCCGACCGCACAACCGCGGAGCGGGTGGCGCCCTCCACCCACCGGTGCTCGCAGTACGACCTCATCAGGGTCAGGGAGTTCCCCAGATACGTGGCACCCAGCAGGTACTGCCATAGGGGAATCCCCATGACCGCAACCACGAAGGCGGCCAACGCGGCCACGGCCACCGTGTGGGCGGCCCACCAGCGGGCCAGCTCGCGGTCGCCGCGCCAGATCTCCCGAGCCTGGTGAGCGAACACCCTGGCCACGTCGCGGGGCGGGCCCAGCACCAGGCGACCGAGCAGGGTGTGGTGGGCCAACACGAACGTCCGGCCCAAGCGTCCCATGGACTCCCACTTCTCCGCGGTCACATAGAAGCTCTCGCTGTCGTCGGTCGGGTCGGTGAGCTCGGGGCAGTCGTGATGCGCCCAGTGGTAGCGCCGGTACACGAGATACGGAAGATGCAGCGATACCGGCAGCGAGCCCAGCAGGGCGTTCAGCCGCCGGCTGCGGAACGGGTGGCCGTGGATGGTCTCATGCTGCAGCGAGCCGTGCCAGGCCGCGGCCACGCCCAGGGCGAGCACGGTCAGCGGCCACGGCGTCACACCGTGCAGGGCCACCGCCGCTAGCCAAAGGCCGTGCACTGCCACTGCGACCGCGGCCGTGCGCCACTCCACGCCCGGCCTGGTCACGCCCGCAGCCATCGAACCCCCCTCTCCCAGGGTGCAGTCGGAAAGGCCCCCCTCCACCTGCTGACAGCCAGAGCAACCCCCCTCCACCTGCTGACAGCCAGAGCAACCCCCCTCCACCTGCTGACAGCCAGAGCAACCCCCCTCCACCTGCTGACAGCCAGAGTAAGAAGCGCGAGCTTCGGACGCGTGATGAGATGCGCACAATTCGTGGCATTCCCAAACTAAGCGCACAATATGTCGCGTATATAACTCAATTGTTGTATTGTCACCACACAATGATGGGGCAAGCCGAGTTGGTGATCCGGTTCCGGGAACGGCTCAGAGAGCTGGTAGCCGACTCGGGCCGGTCCCAGTCGGACTTCGCCGCCGAGGCCGGCATCGACCGGTCCACCCTGTCGCAGCTGCTGTCAGCCGACGATCGCCGCCTCCCCCGAGCGGAGACTCTCGCGGCCATCGCCGAGACATCCGGGGCATCGGTGGACTGGCTGCTGGGCCTGACCGACGGCGGCCCGTCGCGCGCCGACATCGTCCATGAGGAGTTCGCGCTGAACCTCGACGAGCTGAGCCCGCTGGACGAGGCCTGGATCGAGTGGCACGGGCAGTCGGCCGGCTCGAAGATCCGCACCCTGCCCGCCTCGCTGCCCGACCTGGTCAAGACGGAGGCAGTCATTCGCCACGAGGTGCAGCGCTACGCCACGGTCAGGCCCGAGCAACGAATCGAGACCTCCACCGCCCCCCTGGAGATGGCCCGGGCGCCGGGCACCGACCTGGAATGCTGCAACTCCATCCAGGCCATCGAGGGCTTCGCCCGGGGCTGGGACGTCTGGGCCGCCCTCGAGCACCGGCACCGGGTGGTCCAGCTCGACCGGATGATCGAACTGTGCGAGGAGCTGTACCCCGCGTTCCGGTGGTTCCTCTACGACAGCCGCCAGCGCTACGCCGGCGCAGTCACGATCTTCGGTCTCGAGCGAGCGGTGCTGTATCTCGGCCAGATGTACCTGGTGCTCAACAACCGGCACCACGTGATGACATTCGTCAAGCACTTCGACGACCTCATCCGGGTTGCGGTGGTGCAGCCGCCCGACATGCCGCGCCTGCTGCACAAGCTCAAGTCCGAGATCACCTGAGAAACAGCGAGGGCAGGAGATGCCGCCCCGCGGTGCAGCATCGCGTTTCCCGCTCTTGTTCGCTGCGCTCACGGGCCGCTCAGGCCACGGCCTCGCTGAGCGCCTCGCGAGCTGCTCATGGCGTGACGCCCACCCGCTCGGCCTCTGAGAGCCACGGGTAGGCTTGCCGGTCGTGGCGCCAGCCGATCGCACCGTGTCGTTCGAGCCGGAGCGGTTCGAGACGATAAGGGTCGAGATCGCGGATCATGTTTGCCGTGTGACGCTCGACCGGCCCGAGGCGCTCCACGCCTTCGACGACCGCATGCGCCAAGAGATCCGAGCCACGTGGCGGGCCCTGCGCGAGCTCGACGACGCCCGGGTGGCCGTGCTCACCGCCTCAGGCGACCGGGCGTTCTGCGCGGGGATCGACCGGGACGTCGAGATGCCCGCCCTCACCGGGCGCGGCAGCCTGTACGGAACGTCCAACGACTTCATGTACGACGATCCCGGAAACGATCTGGGACCGAAGGCCTGCGACCTGTGGAAACCGGTGATCGCCGCGGTGAACGGCGTCTGCTGCGGTGGAGCCTTCTATCTGATCGCAGAGTGCGACATCATCATCGCGGCCGACCACGCCACCTTCTTCGACCCCCACGTCACCTACGGCATGGCAGCCGTGTACGAGCCGATCAAGATGGCCCAGCGCATGCCGCTCGGCGAGATCCTGCGCCTCACCCTGCTCGGCAGCCACGAGCGGATGACCGCGCAGACCGCGCTGCGCATCGGGCTGGTGTCCGAGACCGTGCCCTCCGACGAGCTGCAAGAGGCCGCGGACCGGTTGGCGACGATCATCGCGTCGCAGCCGCCGGAGGCGGTGCAGGGCTCCCTGCGGGCCATCTGGGCCGCCAACGACATGGGACGGCTCGACGCCCTGGCCATGGCTCCGTCGATCCTCACTGCGGGAACCCGGCCGGAGGCATTGACTGAGGGCCAGGCGGCATTCGCCGGCGGCGAGCGCATCAAGCCCCGCCTGCGCTGACCCCCGAGTTGCAGCGGTCCCGGGCGGCTGCAAAGAGGCCGAGCGGATGGGCGACGATCTGGCGAGAATATTGCGAACCGCTGAGCGAGGCCGTGGCCCGAGCGGCCCGTGAGCGCAGCGAACAAGAGCGGGAGACACAACGCTGCACTGCGAGGTGTTGGCAACCCATTCGCGCATGCTCTAGGTTGAGCCGCCCGCCCGTCCATGCCGCCGAGCCTCGGAGCGCATCATGACCGAGCCCTACCCGAACGCCCTCATCTTCGTCGATTTCCCCACCGACGAGCCCGAGAAGGCGGCGGACTTCTACCGCAACGTGTTCGGCTGGGTGGTGGAGCCCCGACCGGCCGGGTCGTTCTACCGGATCGTGCCCGGCCAGAACTTCAGGCTCCCCGACGGCACCCAGGGACCGACCGGCAACCTGCACCTGGGCATCACCAACGTCGCCAACCGCCGCCCCCACCCCACCGACGAGGGCGCGGAGCCCCGACACCTGAGCTCCGACGGCCACACGGTGCGCATCTGGATCCTCATCTCCGGTGACGACGACATGGACGCCATCTCCGACCGGGCCGCCGCCAACGGCGCCGCCGAGCTGTGGCGGCACCACTACTTCGGCGAGTTCAACGGCTACAACAACGCATTCAAGGACCCTTGGGGCAACACGCTCGTGCTATGGACCTACGGCGGCGACGATCCCCAAATCCCCGAGGGATGGACCGGGGAGTAGACCTGAAATGAGCGACGCGACCGACACCTACGCCGTCCATCCTCCCCATGCCCGGTGGACCCATGTGGCGCTGCGGGTCAGGGACATAGACGCCAGCATCGACTGGTACACCACCCACACCCCGATGAAGCTGCTGGACAAGCGCGAGGACGCCGACGGCTACGGCGCCTGGCTGGGCCACGACGACTCCCCCGACAAGCCCTTCATCCTGGTGCTAGCCCAGTTCTTCCCCGAGTCGGACCCGTTCAAGAACGCCCCCATCGCGACGCTGGCGCCCTTCGCCCACCTGGGCGTCGAGGTCACCAGCCGGGAGGAGCTCGACGCGGGAGCAGCCGCGGCCCGGGAGCAGGGCTGTCTGGCCATGCCGCCCACGGAAATGCCGCCGCCCATCGGCTACATCTGCATGATCAGCGATCCCGACGGCAACATGATCGAGCTCAGCTACGACCAGGGCGTGTACGCCCACGCCCAGAAGGTGATGAGCTGAGCGCAGCGGAGCGCGACTCGAGCACGGCCAGCGATCCACGGGCCGTCGCGGCGTCGTATCTGGCCTCGTTCGCCTCAGGCGACCCGGCCGAGGTGGCCGCCCATGTCAGCGACGGTTTCTCCAACGTGCACACCAGCGCGCTGGGCTTGCCCAGCGACGGCAAGGCTGAATACCTCGCACGCCTAGCCGATTTCCTGGCAACGTTCGTCGGACTGACCTATGAGGCCGAGGAGATCCTCGTCGAGGGCGACCGGGTGGCCGCGGCCTACGTGATGCGGGCCCGAGCGGACGGAAAGCCCTTCGAGATCCGAGGGGTGATGCGTCTGACCGTCCGAGACGGCCTCATCGGGCGCCGCACCGACTACTTCGACAGCCTGACCTTCCTGCGCCAGACCGGCCAGGCCTGATCCACCCGCCGATCCGGCTGGATTCGCACCAGGCCCGAACGTCGGCGACCTCCACCGGTGGACGCAAGTGATCGGCCATGAAGGCCGGTTGCAAGACGGCACCCGGTCCGACGAGCGCTCCCCACAGCTAGCCTGCCCGCGGTGGCTAGGTTTCTGAGTAAAGCCGTGATCTTACGGAATGCTTCGATATTCCTGGTCGTGATCCTTCTTGCGGTCGCCTGTGGAGGTTCGGCCGCCAAGAAGTCCGAGCCCGCCGCGCAGACGCCGACCACTGCAGGCGGGACCGCCGCCACCACAACGACCATCGCCGCGGTGACATCGACCGAGCCCAGGGCCGAGCCGGCAACGAGCGTGCCGGCGACCACCGACGCAGAGACCACAACGCCGGCGCCGAGGGCGACCGTGCCAACGTCCGCCGACGCCGAGCCGGCTTCGCCGACGCCGACCGAGGCCAACGGAGTGGGCGACAGCTTCTACCCGCTGCTGGGCAACGGCGGCTACGACGTTCTCCGCTACAACATCACCATGAACGTGGACACCGACGCCAACGAGCTATCGGCGCTGGTGCACATCACCGCCCGGGCCACCGAGGACTTGGAGGAGTTCAACCTCGACCTGTCGGGACTCGACGTTCTGGCGGTGGTGGTCGCAAATCCTGATGCCTCCGACGCGGTCGACGCCGAGTTCACCCGCACCGGCACCGAACTCACCGTCCGGCCGGGAAGGCTGCTGGCCGCGGGAACGGCATTCACCGCCAGCGTGCTCTACACGGGGTGGCCGGAGCCGCTAGACGATCCGGGGATGCCGTTCTTCGAGGTCGGATGGCAGCAGCAGGAAGGCGTGATCTACACGGCGAGCGAGCCGTCGGGGTCGATGACGTGGTTCCCGTCCAACAACCACCCGACCGACAAGGCCGCCTTCAATATCGAGATAACCGTTCCGGAGGGCCTGACTGCAGCGTCCAACGGTCTCCTTGTCGACGAGAGCACCAGCGGGGGCCGCACTACGTTCACATGGCGGATGGACGACCCGATGTCGCCGTATCTGGCGGCCGTGTACATCGGAGACTTCGAGCGGATCGACTACGGGCCGCTCTATGAGGGCGGTCCCCTGATCCGCGACTACGTGCACCGCGACTCGCCGCCCGAGGTCGCGCAGGCTCTGACGGTGACCCCGGATGCGATCCGCTTCATCGAAGATGTCCTGGGCCCCTACCCGTTCGATGCCTACGGCACCATCGTGATGCCCTTCCAGCTCGGCTACGCGCTCGAGAATCAGACGCTCTCGCTTCACGGGGCCTACAGCATCAGTCCCGGCATCATCGCCCACGAGGCCGCCCACCAGTGGCTGGGCAACTCCGTCGCGCTCGAGGACTGGAGCGACATCTGGCTCAACGAGGGCTTCGCCACCTACCTGCACTCGATGTTCGATGCCGAGTATTACGGCACCGATCTCCACGCGAGCATGGAGCAGCTGCATGCACAGCTTCCCTTCATTGCGTCCGTCCCGCCCAAAGGGATCGGCTTAGAGGAGATGTTCGGCGCATCGGTCTACGTTCGAGGTGCCATGACCCTTCATGCCCTGCGGCTGCACACCGGCGACGAGGTCTTCTTCGACATCCTGCGTGCCCACTACGAGCGCTCCGCCCACGACACCACCAGCACCGCCGAGTTCCTCGCACTGGTGGACGAGCTCGCCGGAGCCGAGGCTGTGGCCCTGGTCGAGTCCTGGCTGTACGACGAGACGGTGCCCGCACTCCCGTGAAGCCCGCCCGCGACGCGGCTCACAGACTTAGCCTGGATCCACCGGCGCGGTGGGGTTTGTGGGGTTGGCTATGCTGCTAGCGGTCCGAGAAGTCCTCGCGCACGCTGCGCAACATCGCCCGCTTGATCGAACGAGACAGCCCGAACGCCTAACTCTTCAAATACGTGCTGGGCGTCGACAAACGCTGGCGCGGGACGCGTGGGGAGCGCCGGCACATAAACCGCTTCGATGTGCACGTCAGCTCCGACATCGAACTCCTCGGCAGAAGTGAAGACGCGACCTCCGGTGCGGAGAGCCTCTTGCACGGTCCAACCCCATGCTTTCACCTGCTCGGCGAGCGTCGCTTGATCAGGAACCTGGAAGGACCATGCCTGCGTCAGCTGAACTGCCTGGCCGTTCGTGACTGCAAAGTCGAAGAGCGCGTCGTGATGAGGCGTCCTTAAGGTCACACGCTCGCGACGTTCCCTTCCTTTCGTGATCTCAAACTTGTCGTAGGCGCGACGCAACGCAGCTAGAGCTGTGTTCTTCTTCATGAAGGAGTACTTGCGAACTGCAGGATCGAGCACCATCAGGTCGAAGACGCTCTCCAAGGCATCGTCCGCTGACTCAGCGACCATCGGTGCCGGTGCGCTCAGCTGAACGATGTTCTGGTGATCAGCGTGAAGACGCCACAACCAGTCCTCCGTCAACTCGACTTCATGCCCGAACAGGGACTGCGTCGATGCTTCGAAGTCGTCGACGGCAACTCCAACACGATCGATGAACGACCAAACCGCCCCGAGCGAGGCGTGCTCATCGACCGCGCGCGCACGTCTGGGGTTCTCGATCTGTCGTACTTGCCACTCCGATGACTCCTCACTGCCGACGATCGCTCCGACGTTCACGAACTCACCACGCGCTGGGTCCGGGACGAATCGGATAAGCGAGTAGATGTACCTCACGTTGCTCCTCCCATTGATTCCAGTCTGGCAGCAACCTCAGGGGCTCTGCTCTCGAGAAACCAGCCGACTCTCTCGAGCTCCAAGTCGCTCACCGGCCAAGACTTGGGGATCCCGCTCAGAGCAGCGACAAGTTCGTCGTGTGTGAGCGTCCTCAGTCGCTGGGCACATGCTGCGATCACTGCTGAGTCGAGGCCACTTGGTGACCAACTCGCCACGTGTGCTTCGCCTACTCGGGTGACCAGCGCATCAACGTCCCACGTCGCGCCCGTCTCCGGCAGGTACCAGCCGTGGTCATGGCTGTACAGCTTGCGGTCCTCGGGCTCAGCGTAGAGCCACTGATCATCACCACCCCAACACCAGTCGTAGACGGCGAACACTCCGACATGCCGCCGTGCATTGTCATCTCGTTCTCGGTACTGCAGGGACCGATGCTCGACGGCGCTGACGACGCCTCGCGATGCGTGAGCGTACCCGCTCTCAATCATGGAGCCGGATCGAAACTCGGCAAGCTCTACCGGTGGTTGCGACTGAGGGCAGCATAGACGCTGTGGGCCGAGTCGCAGACCGGTGCGCCAATGAGCGCTCCGACAGCAGCGACGGTCGCTTCGGTTACTGTGACGCGTGCATCCTGCTTGTTGTTTAGGGGTTTGACCCACCATTGCTCGCCATCGCCGTCAGCAGCGAGGAAGGTCCCTGATCCGCCCCTCGGACTCGGCTTGATCGGGATCCTGATGACCGGCGGGTTGGCAGGGTCGCCGCGGTGAGCGAGATCACCCTCCCATCTATAGAACTCCACAGCCACAAAGCAACACTAGCGGCAAGGTGTGACCGTGGCCTCTCGCCAGAGAACCACCTAGGTGGCTGGTGTTTTTTGTTGGGCGGGGTGGTGGTGTCGGGGTAGAATTACAGATGTGTGGTTTCGTGTCGCGGGGAGGTTCGTGTCGTGACTATGGGGGTGTCTGAGTGTCAGGCTGATTTGTTCAGGGGCACCGGGTTCGTGGGCGACAGGGTGGGGCCGGGGTCGGTCTTCGCGTTGTTGTTCGGTGAGGGGGACCGGTTGTTTCCCGATGCGATGTTCGCTGATTTGTTCTCTGGGGCGGGGCCGGCGCAGCGTGGCGCCGCGCACGGTGGCCACGGTGATGGTGCTGCAGCGCTGGTTCGGGCTGTCTGATCGTGAGGCGGTCGCGGCTTTCGAGTTCGATGTGCGCTGGAGGTATGCCTGCGGGGGTCTGGCGTTGGACTCGGGGGGGTTCTGCCACCCGGTGCTGGTGGGGATGCGGGCCCGGCTGGCGGCCTCGCAGAGTCCGAGGCGGATCTTTGATGTGGTGCTGGACGCGGCCCGCGGCGCGGGGGCGGTGTCTTCGCGGCGGGTGTTGGACTCCGCGCCGATCTATGACGCGGTGGCCGCTGAGGACACTGTCACGATGCTGCGCAGCGCGGTCACCTGCCCCGCGGGGGTTCGCGTGCAGATCCGCCCCGGCGGCGGCGGCGACGGCGACGCCCGCTTCGGCGCGGCCTGCGACGGTTGCGAGCAGCACCATGCTCCCACCCCGACGCTGCGTAATCAACCACCCAAAAGCGGACACGATCCCAGAATCATCACACACGCACCAGCCCAGCCGCCAACCGGCCCCAACCGTCGAACCCACAAACCCATCGGTGGATTCAGGCTTAGTCGACTATCACGAACCTCCGGCGGTTTTGTGTCATATAGGAGCACAACTCCCGGAAGTTCGTTCGGCGCGGGCGAGGCGCCGCCGAACCTCCTGAGCCTTCTCGCTAGCGGCAGTCGTCGATCACCGCGGCGAAGCCGTCGATGGTCTCCGCCATGCCCTCAGCCATGGAGGGACGAAGGACGGCGGCCAGGTTCAAGCTGGCACTGGTGAACCCGAGAGCGGTCACGGCCTTGACCTGCTCGGGAATCTCCGAAGGCGCCCCGACTATGGCGTAGCGACGGATCCAGTCCTCGGTCACCAGGTCGAACAGCTCCGGCGGGTCGTAGCGGTCCAGGTCGAAGTACCAGCCGGTCGCCCGGCCCAGGGCCTCGTCGATGGCGACCAGCCGGTCGGCGTCCATCTCGCTGGGCCGGATGATGGCCAGGTAGTGGGCCACGTAGCGCACCACCGACCGGCGGGCCAGGTCCCCGTCGGAGGACACGCACAGCGTGAGGCGGGGCGCGACATCGATGTCGGCGACGTCGCGGCCCGCCCGGGCCGCGCCCTCTGCCAACCACTGCCGGTACTGCTGGGAGATCTCGGCGGTGAAGTGGCGGGCCCCGACCAGGGCGATGTCGGCCAGCTCCCCGGCCAGGCGCATCACCTGGGGGCTGCGGGTGCCCACCGAGATCGGCACCGGCGCCTCGGGAGGCCGCACCAGCCTGCCGCCGTCGATGGGGAACATCTCGCCGTCGAGATCGACTGTCTCGCCCGATAGCAGGCCCCTGATACCGACGATGGCCTCGCGCAGGGCCCGAACCGGCCTCGGGTAGTCGATCCGCAGGTCCTCCAGGCCGGCGCCCACGCCGATGCCGAGGAACATGCGGCCGTTCGACAACTCCTGGAGCGTGGCGACTGCGCCCGCCAGCATCACCGGATGGCGCGAGTACGGGTTGGTGACCATCGAGCCGATGTGGATCCGGCTGGTGGCCTGCGCGATCAGCCCCTGCAGCACGAAGCAGTCGGGCCAGAACACCACGTCGGACACGCCGAACCGGTCGAACCCGGCCCGCTCGCAGCGCACCGCCAAGTCCACGAAGTCGCTCGGGCTCACCCCCGGGCTGATCTCCGCTTCCAGCGTGACCGTCATGGAACCGTGTGGTCCCGCTTCACCCCCTGCACGCCGGCCGACGATAATCGGCGGTCTAGGAGACTGCTGAGTAAGTCCCAAATTGCCAGTTTCGTGGTCACAAAACCCCAGGTCAAAGGCTTGTGGGTTGGCCGAAATCGGCATTGCTCAACAGTCTCCTAGCCGGCGCCCCATCGGGCCGGCGCCAGCATGGGCTCGACTAGGGATTCGGAGACAACGATGAGTTCAACCGACACAACCGGCCGGGTGGTGATGGTGTCGGGGGCCAACCGCGGCATCGGGGCCACCATCGCGGCGCGGCTGGCCGCCGACGGCTACCGGCTCAGCCTCGGAGCGCGCCGACCAGCCGCCTTGGCTGAGCACGCTCCCGACATCGAGCCCCACCGGCTCCTGCTCAACCACCACGAGGCCACCGACATCGACTCGGCCCGTCAATGGGTGGAGGCGACCGTTGAGCGCTTCGGCGGGATCGACGTGCTGGTCAACAGCGCCGGCATCGTCGACCGCACCGGGCTGGAGAGCATGGACGAGGACGTGCTCGACGAGATGTGGGCCGTCAACGTGAAGGGACCGCTGCGGCTCGCCCGGCTGGCCCTGCCCCATCTGCGCCGATCCGGCACGGGCCGGGTGATCAACATGGCCTCGCTGTCGGCCAAGCGGGTCAAGGGCGACGCGCTGCCCGGCTACTCCATGACCAAGTACGCGCTGCTGGCCTTGTCCCACGCCATCCGCCAGGTCGGCTGGGACGACGGCGTCCGGGTGACCGCGCTGTGCCCCGGCCCGGTGGCCACCGACATGATGGACCCCGACGACGAGACCATCACCCAGCCCGCCGACGTGGCCGACCTGGTGGCCACCCTCATCGCACTGCCCAACACCGCGTCGGTGTCGGAGCTGCTGATCACCTGCCGGTTGGAGGCCTGGGCCTAGCCGGGCCGCGGGCGACCTGACACGTCAGAGGGACGCTTCGGAACTCTGTGAAGACTCCACATGTCACTTCAACCTTGTGCCACATCCATCTGCGCAAATCGCGGTTCGTTCCACTCCGCGGCCGACCTCCCACAGATCCGATTCGTAACGACTGGCGCCACTCGACAGCCGGAGCGATCGTCACGCTCCTTCGTGCGGCGTCGCAGATTCGAACAATTCGTTAAGGAGGTCGAGCTTCTCTGCGAACTCGGCAGGGATCGCCGCTACGTCGAGGAACTCCACCAGCTGATGAAGATCCCCCTTACGCAACAGCATCGCCCCTTTCATGTTGTCGGCCAATCGTCGAAAGTACTCCTCGGCGAAATCGCTCAACTTAATGCTTTGAGTGCTATTCTCCCAGAGAACCCTCCGAGTTTGGGAGTCCGCTCTGTGCCATACTTCAAGCTCACCACCGCTCGCAAAGACACGCTCACCAATCAGAAGGCTCAACACGTCTTCAGCTATCAGCATCGCGAGTGTCCCTTCCCCATAATGATGTGCAGTGTAAGCACTAATCGTGTCAGGACTAATAATGTAGTTCTCGATTTCATAGCGATGCCAGTAGCTGGTCCTAAGTTCCTCATACGATGAATCTCTAAGACGTTTGCCATCACGATCAAGCACAGCTAAGCCCTTCACATGGGGGACCATTCCTCGAATCATCTTGAAGTGCTGTACAGGAGTCATTCCGTAGCCGCGCTCAACTCGGGCCAGTTCCGCATCAACATCGCGGTCCGGATAGTTGTCTCGCACGAAGTAGGCATTGACACGTTCATCCCAGTTGCTGCCCGCAGCATGATTCAACTTCTCCGCGAGCGCTTGCAAGATCCGAAGATCAGTGATGCCTTCCAAATAGAGAACGTAACCTCGCTCTAGCGCACGCAAGTAGTGCTCTGTTCCGTAGTGCTTGAGAGCATTACGGGTATCGGCTTCCCTAGCTACCGCGGTTGCGTTCCCGCCGAGTAACAGGGTAAGACTGTGGCCAACAGCCTCATTCAAGATTTCCTCGGAGTGAGTAGCCAGAACCACCTGAGACTGGTTGGCCGTTGCAACCTCGCGTAGCAGAACGTACACCTGCTTCTGTCGTAGAATCTCCAGATGGGCGTCAGGCTCATCGATCAACAAGACACTGCCCTGGTGCGAATACAAGTAGGAGAGAATGAGCAGCATCTGCTGCAAGCCGCGCCCAGCGCTGGCAATATCCAACGGCACAGTAACCTTACTTTGACGATAGAAGAGATCTATGCTTCCGCGTACATTCTCAACTGGCTGGTCCAATTTAACATCGAATAGACGGTCAATCAAGCCTACTATCTCCTGCCAATCGCTGGCTGCATTACGATGTACCATAAGACACAGATTGCGGAGGACTTGCGCTGTCTGTCCCTGACCCAGCAATACCTTGATTCGCCCCGGTTGTATCACCGGCTCCTCGGTCTCTAAGCCGGAGAGTGGGTACAAGAGTTCTACATCAGTCTCTGCGGCGGCCTTGATGACATCCAAGTGATCTAATGTACGAGTGTTCGGCGTGCAGTAGACAATGTCCTCGCCAGAATTGCGGCACTCCATCGTCACAGGATATACTGTTCCATCAAAAAAGAATCCGACGGTTATCTTGATTACGACGTTGTTATTCCCTGTCCTAACAGTCGTGTTGTGCCAGAAGTAGCGAGTTCTACGCACTGGCACAGCGACGATATTGAGACGGTTGAGGGATGTAGCGGTGCGTTGTCTCGGCGGCGCGCGACCCTTGCTTTCATACCAGGCCTTGACAGCATGCGACCAGAGAGAGAGGGCCTGGATAACGGTTGTCTTGCCACAGTTGTTGGGCCCGATTAGAACCGTAGGGTGATCCAAGTCAATGCGTTGGGAATCAGAACCGAAGAGTTTGAAATTCTCAAGTTCGATGTAGCGAATCGGTCCCATCGGCTAGGAGTCTATCTAGCCGATGCGGACGACTGAGCCTGGATCCACCGGCGCGGTGGGGTTTGTGGGGTTGGAGCATCCACCAGAAATGCCTCCTGACGTGGCAGAATACTGTTAATAACGACAGTTATTCCAGCTGCGTGAGGAGGCACTTCCTGTGAGGAGCATAGCGGGCGGGATCGACGGGTTGGAGGCAGTGTTCGACGACGCTTCTTTGGTGGCCGATGCGGGGTTGTTGCTGGCGGGCACGGTGATGGATCGCCTTGGGTTGGAGTCGCTGATCGACGAGACGGTGCGCCCGCCGGGCTCGGCGGGCTCGGGGTCGGGCCGCAAGGTGTTGACTTTGGTGGCGTCGATGCTGGTGGGCGGCCGCTGCATCGACGACACCGGCCGTCTGCGGGCCGCGGCGTCGCAGGCGGTGGTGCCGTTTGGGGTGATGGCGCCGTCGACTGTGGGGTCGTTCTTGCGGTCGTTCAGGTTCGGGCATGTGCGCCAGCTCGACAAGGCGGCCGAGCAGGCGCTGGTGCGGGCGTGGTCTGTGGGCGCCGCGCCGGTTGCCGCGGAGATGACCGTGGATTTGGACTCCACGATCTGCGAGGTGTGCGGCAAGGCCAAGCACGGCGCCGCGTACGGCCACACCGGAGTGTTGGGCTATCACCCGCTGGTGGCGGTGCGATCAGACACCGGCGAGGTGCTGCACTCTCGGATGCGGTCGGGATCGTCGCAGCGCGGCAACGAGCATTTCGCGCGCGAGGCCCTGGCCCGGGTGCGGCGCCTGGCGCGGCGGTCGCGGTGCGCGCCGATGCGGGGTTCTTCTCCTATGGGATGATCGCAGACATCGGGGCCCACAACGCGCGCTACTCGATCACGATCCCACAGAACGCCAAGGTCAAAGCAGCTATAGCGGCCATCGGCGAAGACGCCTGGCAGGCGATCGCCTACACCCGCGGCGCGCAGGCCCAGGTCGCTGAGACCACCATCGACCCCGGCCGCCGCGGCGACAAGCTCCGCGGCCCCCACGGCAAGCGGGCCAAGCTGCGGCTCGTCGTGCGCCGCACCCGCCTGCTCGGCGCCCAAGCCGAGCTGTGGCCCAACTGGCGCCACCACTGCTTCGTCACCGACCGAGCCGACCTCGACACCGTCGCCGCCTACCACCGCGGCCACGCCACCGTGGAACTCGCCATTCGCGACCTCAAAGAAAACTCCGGGCTCAGCCGCTGCCCCTCCAGACAGTTCCCCGCCAACGGCGCCCAACTCGCCTGCTGCGTGCTCGCCCACAACCCCGCCCGCTGGACCGCCCGCCTCGGCCGCGCCCACCCCACAGCGCAGCTCACCGTCGCGGCCACCATCCGCAACCGGCTCCTCACCGTGCCCGGCCGCCTCGTCAACCACAGCGGCCGCCACAGACTGCGCCTGCCGCTCAACTGGCCATGGGCCACGGCCTTCACCACAGCCCTCGACCGGATCCGCAACCTGCCCCTGCTCATCTAAGCGGCCGCCCCGGCCCGGCGCAGCCAACAAGCACCCCCAGCGCCACCAACCCGCACCAGCCCCCCACACCAGCCTCGCACACCCCAAAACGCGTCGGCCCGCACACACGCACCAGCCCAGCCGCCAACCGGCCCCAACCGTCGAACCCACAAACCCGTCGGTGGATTCAGGCTGAGACCCCGAGACGCTGCAATCCTCTGTAGTGCAACCCTGACGCTCGACGGTCGCCCGAGTTCTCAGTCGCCGCTCCAGCCCCAGAATGACGCCCCGTGCTCAGCCCGCGCTCCAGAGGCCCTCGCGCTCGAGGCCGGCCATGACCTCTTCGATGCCGGCCCTCAGCGTGTCGACCAGCCAGTCGATCTGCTCGGTGGTCAGGATCAGGGGCGGCGACAGCACGTTGAGGCGCCCGATGGGTCGCACCAGCAGGCCCCGGGCGTCGCAGGCGTCCGAGATGCGCCTGCCGATCCCGACGCTGTCGGGGAACATCTCCTTGGTGGCCTTGTCGGCCACGTTCTCCACGCACATCATGAAGCACCTGCCGCGGATGTCGCCGACTATGGGCAGGTCGGCCAGGGTGCGCAGACGCTCCTCGAAGTAGGGGCCGACGGTGCGCACATGGGCGCAGAGGTCCTCGCGCTCGAAGATCTCGATGTTGGCCAGCGCGGCCGCGCACGACACCGGATGCCCGGAGTAGGTGTAGCCGTGGGCGAACTCGGCGCTAGCCGCCTGCGGCTTCGAGATCACCTCGTAGATCTCGTCGGAGAGCAGGGTGGCCGACAGGGGCGCATAGCCCGAGGTGAGGCCCTTGGCGGTGGTGATGATGTCGGGCTGGATGCCGAACACGTCCTCGCTGGCGAAGAAGTGCCCGAGGCGCCCGAATGCGGTGACCACCTCGTCGGAGACGTAGAGGATCCCGAACTCGCGGCAGGCCTCGCGCATGCTCCGCAGGTATCCGGGCGGGGGCACCAGCACGCCGCCCGCGCCCATGACCGGCTCCGCGAAGAACGCGGCCACGTTGTCCACGCCGATCTGGTCGACCTTGGCCCGGAACTCCGCGACCAGGTGGCCGGTGTACTCCTCCGGCGACATCTGATCGGGGCGGCGGTAGAGGTCGGGGCCCGACACTCGGGCGATGAGCGGCTCGCCGATGATGTCGAAGCCGATGTGGTCGTGGGCCACCCCGGTGAGCGACATGGCCAGGTAGCTGGAACCGTGGTAGCCGTTGACCCTGGTGATGATGGTCTTCTTGTTGGGCTGGCCGAGGCGGTTGAAGTAGAAGTGGATGATCCGCACCGCGGTGTCGTTGGCGTCGGAGCCCGACAGCCCGAAGAAGGCGTGGTTGAGGCTCCCCGGCGCCAGTGAGGCCAGCTTGTGGGCCAGGGTGGCGCCCGGCACCGAGGTGGTGTTGGTGAACGGCGAGTAGTAGGCCAGCCTGCGGGCCTGCGCGGCCATGGCGTCGGCGATCTCGGCCCGGCCGTAGCCGGCGTTGACGCACCACAGCCCGCCCTGGGCGTCGAGGTAGCGCCGGCCGTCTGAGTCGTAGACGTAGGCGCCCTCGGACTCGGCCATCACCAGCGCGCCCTCGTCCTTCCACGCCGCGAAGTCGGTGAACGGATGGATGAAGTGGTCAACGTCCTTGCGCCACAGCTCCGCGGTGTCGTAGGCGTCGAACCGGCTCGGCGCCCCCTGCACCACCGCCGGCACGCTGTCTCCGAACACAGTGTCGGTCATCGCTCTCCTCCCAAGCCGCTCGCTCCGCCGCCGGACGCTACCGCAGCGGTACGGGAGGCAGCCGGGCCTGCCTACGGTTGCTCCAACTCTGCGACACCGGAAGTGCTGGCGCCGTCACCCTATTGACTCTGCGGTGCTAAGAGCCGACACTTCGAAGTCGTTTGGGCGGGCAGCAGCCGCTCACCAAGCTGGATGGCCGTTCTTGAGGTGATTGCCGGTGACGACTAGCCACCCGCGAGATGGCCCTTAGCGGTGGGCGACCGAATGGCTCCCAGAGGCCGGGAACGGGCCTAGAGCTTCAACTCAGCGGATCCAACGACTGAACCACCACCACTCCGTCATGCTCAGTCCACGACATCAGCCACTGCTCATGAAGGGTGCCGAGCACCACGTACCACACCCAGACCTTGCCGATCCTTCGCTGCTGCGCCCCCACCCGATGATCCTGAGGATTCGCCTCGAGGCGCCGGACATGCCCTGCCACCCGCTCGAACACGGCCTCGAAGCCATCCGCCGACCGCAGAGACTCATAGGCCCCAAGAGCCTCCTCGCTCCATCTCAGACTCATGGCAGTCGCCGTCGTGCCGACCTAGACATTCCGGGCTGGAGGCCGCACCGTCCGAACTGAGTCCGCCGCACTCCACGTCCGTGGCGAATTCCGCTACCGTGGTGGCAACATCGAAACTGGTAAGCCAACCCCGCAACGGAGCCTCTCCGATGGCCGACACCCGCACCGTGGCCGACACCCGCACCGGCAGATTCGTTCACCTCGACGAGCATCGACAGGTCACGCTGAACGAAATGGGCCGCGCCGAGGACGACACCTACCTCGTCACCGAAGCTCACGACGGCACGCTGGTTCTGACCCCGGTTCCGTCGCGGACTGAGGACCACACCGCACTGCTCATCCGACCCGAGATGGTGGAACGGCTCCAGCGTGACTCCTCTGAGCACATCGAGGCCCCCGCCGACCCCACCCCGGAGACCGCAGCCGTAAGGCTCGCCTGCCTCGCACTCCGCCAAGCCGGCCTGTTTGGCGATCCTCGCGTGCCCGTCAACGTCAACCACCCCCGCTTCGCTGAGGCTGTCGAAGCCGCCGCCGCCGCTCCAGACAAACAGCAAGCCCTCAAAGCCGCCACGGCGATCCTCCAAGGCCCAGAGGCGGCCGCGGCCTTCGGGCTCGACCCCTTGAGTGGCGCCGAGCGCCAAGCAGGCGCGCTCCCTAACTAAGGCGCGAAGCGCATCACAGCTCATCTGGCGCTCCTCGTTGGTCTTCGGGCATGGCACCGACGGGCATTGGAAGCCCAGCAGGCACTGCGAAGAGCTTGCGGCGACCCTCTCGCTGGGCGATCACCAAGCCATCCGCCTCAAGCTCGGCGAGCAGTTGCACAACGCGACTGCGGGTGACGCCAACTTCCGCAAGCAACTCCGCGTCGCCTGCGTACGTAGGTCCGTGGTGGAGCAACGCATCTAGCAACTTGTTCGCAGTGGGTTTCAGACTCGTACGGGCTGACTGCAGGTTCGCCAGATCGCGGGTTGCTTCTGCGAGATCGTCCGACAGATAGAGGTCACGGAGAACTGACAGCGCCCGCCGAGGGGTGCACGGCGCGACGCTCTCGATGACCGAGTCGGCTCTCGACATCAGCAGGCTCCCCTCTTCAGGAGTGCCGGTAGCCGCTCGCCGACGCACGAGTTCTCGCAAGCCCTCGTCATCGAACAGCAGGAGTGCGACGACAGCATCGAAGAAGGTGTCGGCAGGCGGGTCGAGGGACGATGCCGATCCTGCGGCAACCCACTGGATCGGCATCTCCCAGAGGCCATCTCGCCAGCGCCCAAACAACTCATGGCATTCCTTGTGACCGAGATCGTCCACAAGCACAACGCGGAAAGGCTCGCCGCCGATCGGACCCACGGCCCTTCTCAAGTTGCGAAACGGATCGGGTGCAGCCTTGACCTCTGTCGTCGCAAAGGCCTTGAACGTCTCCGCGAATGGGGAAGGTCTAGGCCGTTCTAGGACATTGCTGCGCGTCACTGCCCGTTCGACTTGGTCGAGCCGGTCCTCCAGCGTCTCAAACCCGTGCAAACGGACATAGCACGCCTCGGGCCGATCACGCTCAACCTGCCGCAGGAAAGACGTGCGGCCGCTGCCCGGAGGACCGTGGACATAGGCGTTGAGGCCCAGGTCCAAGGCCCGACGAACCCGCTGCAGCTCTGAAGTGCGATCAGCAAACAGGCGCTGGTCCGCGTCGGAAGCGGTCAACGGTCTCTGGCCCAGTAGAAGCATTGCCACAATTTACAGTTAAACGTGCAAAAAGGCAACCACCTCTTCCGCCGAGGCGCTACGGACTGATCAGAGGGCCGAAACGACCTCTGACATGAAGCGCTCGACTACTTCTTGGGTCTCGCTGAGCGCGAGGTTGAAGTCGGGGATTATCAGCTCGTCGGTGCCGGCCGCGGCGTAGCGGGCCACCCGCTCGACAAGCTGGGCGGGCGTGCCCACCAGCCGGGGAAACGCTGTCGGCTGGGCTCGCACCCGGGCCGCCTCCGCCTCGGAGTCGCAAAGGAACAGCAGCGTCGCGGCGGAGCGTGCGATGGTTCCCGGATCCCGGCCGGCGGCCTCGCAGAGCCGGTCGATGAGCGCGTTGTAGTGGCCCATGTCCCTCGGGTTGCACCATCCGTTCCATTCGTGACCCCAGCGCACCATCGCCGGGACGGTGCGGCGCTCGCCTTTGCCGCCGATCATGATCGGCAGCGGATCCTGCAGAGGCTTGGGCACCAGCGGAGCGCCCTGCAGGCGGTAGTGGACCCCGTCGAAGTCGGTGCGCTCATTGGCGAAGAGGCCGGTGATCACCGCGCAGGCCTCATCGAGCATGTCGGCCCGGTCGCGCGCCGTTCCGAATTCGATGCCGTAGCGGCGGTGCTCGTTCTCCTGCCATCCCGCGCCGAGACCCAGCACCAGCCGCCCCCCGCTGATGTGGTCGACGGAGGCGGCCTGCTTGGCCAGCACCGCCGGATGGCGGTAGGTGTTGCCGGTGACCATCGCCCCGATCCGCACCCGGGGCACGGCCATGGCCAGGGCAGCCAGCAGCGTCCAGCATTCGTGGTTGGGCAGCAGCTCGGGATCGACGACGGGAGGCTCGTCGCCGTAGCCCCCCTCCGGCGGCATGAAGTGGTCCGGCAGCCACAGGCCGTCCCAGCCGCTCGCCTCCGCAGCCCGGCTCACGGCCAGTATGTGTTCCCAGTCGTTCTTGGTCGATGCCCAGAATCCGAATCGCATAGTTCGACTTTCTAGCCTCTAGGAGGCCGCCACTTCGAAGAGGATGATCCTCAGGCCATCGGGTCCGGCCAGTTCGAAGCTCTTGTGACCCCACGGCTGAAGTTGCGGCGGTCGCACGATGGTGGCGCCGGCGGAGACCAGCCGGGCGTGCTCGGCGTCGGCGTCGGTGATCTCCCACGACACCGAGACGCCCGCCACACCGGGCGTGTCCCATCCAGCGCCGTCTTCGATGACCTCGATACGGCCGGCGGCGGCCAGCAGGATCGTCCCTCGGAAGATCTCGCCGAAGGACCGCTCCACCTCCAGGCCCATCACCTCGGCGAAGAACCCCACGGTGGCGTCGTAGTCGTTGGCGACGAAGATGACTCTGAACTCAGGCATGGTCCGACACTATCGCTGCCCGAGGAGCTACCAGACCGGGAACTTGGCCTTGTCGGGCAGCCCGGAGCGGGCGGTGATGGCCTCGCCGGCAGTCTGGCAGCGGTCATAGAACGTGTCCTCGTCGATGGTGGTCATCCTGCCGGCGTCCACCAACTTGGCGCCGTCCACGAACACGGTGTGGACGCAGTGGGTCATGGAGGTGTCCGCGCCCAGCACTCCCAGCTCGCCGAGGTGGATCATGGGGCGCTGCCCGAACTCGGCGATGAACCCGTCGGGGTCGAGCTTGGCCGGGCTCATATGGAAGTTGCGGTGACCAGGGCGCCCCGCCCGCGCCAAGGTCCAGGATGCGGGGCGCGGTCAGAGCGCTGTAGCGCATCCGAAAATCGGCTCGGGCAGCGCAGCGCCACATTGTGGTGAACGTGCCCTCCACCAGCGGCACGTAGAACGCGGCCGGATCGTCGTCGATGGGAGTGGCGGGCCGGCCCGAGCGCACGGTGTCGGCCAGCCGGATCCAGTTCTCATGGGGGCCGGGGCCACTCGGATCAGCCCGGCCATCGAGGCCGCCCCGTCAACGAGCAGGTAGCGCCGGGCGGCGTCATTGAGCATGAAGTCGTCCACCACCCGGACGAGCAAACCGAGGGCCACCACCGAGTCCAAGAGCGCCTCGGTGTGCCGCTCCGGAAGTCCGAGCCGTTCCGCTAGGTCGTGAGCCGTCATGCCGGTACCCGCGGGAGCATCGTCCAAAGCCTCGAACACGCCGAGTTCCAACGCGGCCAGCAATACGTGATAGCGGCCGAGCCCCTCGATCACCGCCCACACCGGCGCGGCCGGGGTCGGCTTGTAGTCCGTGAACGGCCGCCCGACATGGGCCATCGTGTGGGTCTTCTTCAACTCCGGATAAGGAGCATCCCGAGAACTACCAGACACGGGCGACGATGCTCAGAGTCTGAAACTCAACATTCACCAAGAATACGCTATGTGCCCAATGGCAAACGCCTGAGGTCGAACGCGATAGTTGACGCAGATCTCCGTTGTGCATGCTGATGGGGGTCAGATCAACTGGATGGGGCCGGGGTACCGCCCTACCCGCTTGTCCGCAGTCAGCAGCGTGAGAGGCTCAAGCTGCGCTTGGGTAACTAGAAGGCGGTCGAAGGGATCCCCATGGATGGGCGGCAGCAGGGCCACGGCGGCCGCGTGCGCGCCGGTCACGGCCAGCTCGCGGTAGCCGTGTTCGAGCAGCCCTTTTCGCAGCAGGTGGGGGTCAGCCCGGAAGTCCGCCCGTTTCAGGCCGTTCTTGATGGCAACCTCCCATATGGACGCCGCGCTAAAGAACAACTCCTCGGCTGTGTCCTCGATGAGCCGCCGCGCCTCGGACGGCAGTCGGTCCGGAGTCGCCGCGGCCCACAGCAGCACATGGGTGTCGAGCAGAAGGCTCACCCTCCGCCCACGAACAGCTCGACGATCTCGGCCTCTCCCATCCGGTCGAAGTCCTCGGGCACCGAGACGCCAGGCAGGAACCCGGTCCTCTTGGTGTGCCCGGACTCGGGTGCGTCCAGAGCCACGACCTTCACGAGCGGCTTGCCCGCCCGCGCTATGGCGAACGGCTCGCCCTCGGCCGCAGCCTTCACGAGCCGAGATAGGTGGGTTTTCGCCTCGTGCATGTTCACAACCCGCATCCTCAGCCTCCGATCTTCTTAGTTCACTATACTTAGTCTATAAGACAGCGCGGCTGGTGCCGGTGATGTCGAGTTCGGGTCGGCCCTGGCCATCCTGCTGCTCGTCGTGGTCGGCGTCGTCCTCGTCACCGCTCCGGATAAGGAGCATCCCGATTAGCCTCCATCAGCGGTTCGTTTCGGGGCGTGAGAGCAGTTGTGCCGCTAGTGCGGCGCTTTTGTTGAGCACGCGGTTGCGGCCGTCGTTGCACGCCACCAGCGCGGCGCGCTGCCGGTCGTCGTCGATGATGGCGGTTGCGGACCACATCGTGTTGGAGCCCTGCATCGCGTACGACACGCCGCGCAGGAACCCGGTCCGCCTCGCCCCGCTCCACCAGACGGGCCCACAACACCGCGGTGAATGACTTGGTGCACGATCCGATGTGCCACCGATCCGACGCCCGCACGGCATCGCCGCTGTCCCGCCGCCGGACGCCGGCCACATGCACTTCAACGGGGCCTCGAGCATCGAACACCGTCGCAGCCACCGCGGCAACCCGGTGTCTCCGCGCGAAGCGCCCAAGGAGCGCTGCCGTAAGACGGTGACCTTCGGCTCGCGACACATCCATCACTGACGTCGTCAGCGTCGAGCCTGTCTTGACGTCACCGGCAGTCGACGGCAACAGCTAGCGCAGTGCATGGCTGCTGCATTCGAGGGCCGCTGAGCCGGCCCAAGCGGGAGGTGAGACTGGCAGCCGAAGCGTTGAACACCGAGTCCAGTTGTACTACACACGGGCGATCCACCGGATCGTCTCCCGGCTCGAGACGGACCTCGGTTGCAAGGTTGCGGTCCACCGTGCTGCACGGAGCTGCGACGACGCGCCGCAGCCCGGCGATGGCGGCATCCCGGGACAGCACGACCACCGGTCGCCTGTGCTTGTCGGGAACCTCACACCACCAGATTTCGCCGCGCCGCGGCAGGTCTCTCACGCGGCTCCGGCCGAGTCCAAGAAGTCCGCCAGGTTCCCCCACTCGTCCCGGGTGTCAAGCGGGAGCTCGCCGAAGACCCTGTAGGAGCGGTCGACCTCGGCGGCTCGATGGTCGGCACACAATGCAGCCAGGGCCCGATCCATCAGGGAGGCGACGTTCAAGTCGGGAAGGGCAGCCCGGGCCTGGCCAAGCAGTTCGTCGCTGACAGTCGTACTGATCCTGACGCGAGTCATGGCATTAATGTAGCATAGACATGCTACAGTGCCGCGGCGCCGATGGCCTGATCGCGGCCACGGCGCTCACGCCGGGCAGGAACCCGGTCCGCTTGGCGTGTCCGGGCTCAGCGCAAGCATCCATGTGACGAAGCCGTTGACGCCCCCGAATCCAGTTCGGGCCGCAGCGCGCGGAAGCGAGCCCGTGACCCAGCTCTCGCCTCCGCTCATGGCCGGGCCGGAGCAGTTCGATGAGATAGTTGACACGATGCGTGTCGCGCCGCTGGCGTCGAGGTCAGCGAACACGTTTCGCAGCGTCGTTCGATGAGATAGTTGACGCGATGCGTGTCGCGCTCATCGACGCCATGGGAGAATCCACTGCATGACAAATGTGCACACCGATCCCAACCGGCTCTGGTCGCGGCTGATGGACATGGCCGCGGTGGGGGCCACCCCGGCCGGGGGCTCCAACCGGCAGGCCCTCTCCGACGACGACAAGGCTGGCCGGGAGCTGTTCGTGAGCTGGGCTGAGCGGGCCGGCTGCTCAATCGAGCTCGACGGGGTGGGCAACCTCTTCGCCCGACGCCCGGGCAGCGCCCCCGACGCCCCGCCGGTTTTGCTCGGCAGCCACCTCGACACCCAGCCCACCGGCGGGCGCTTCGACGGCGTGTACGGCGTGCTGGGCGGGCTCGAGGTGGTCGAGGCGCTCAACGACCATGAGGTCCAGACCCGCGCCCCGGTCGAGGTGGCGGTTTGGACCAACGAGGAGGGGTCGCGCTTCGCGGTGTCGATGATGGGCTCCTCGGTGTGGGCGGGGGTGCTGGACCTCAATGCGGTGCGGGCCCTCACCGACCGCGCGGGGATCAGCGTCGGCGACGAGCTCGACCGCCTGGGCTGGGCCGGCACCGCCGCCTTCGGCAAGCCGCTGCGGGCCTACCTGGAGCTGCACATCGAGCAGGGCCCGATCCTGGAGGCCAGCGGCTCTTCGATCGGTGCGGTCACCGGCGTGCAGGGGATCCGCTGGTTCACCGTGACCCTGGAGGGCTTCGCGGCCCACGCGGGCACAACACCGATGGATCGCCGCCGCGACCCGGCCCGGCCCCTGGCCGCCGTGCTGAGCGGCCTCTACGAGATGGCCGCGGGCCACTCCCCCGAGGTTCGGGTCACACCAGCGCAGTTCCGATCCGAGCCGGTGTCGCCCAACACGGTGCCCGCCCACATCGCCTTCTCCATCGATGTGCGCCATCCCGACGCGGCCGCGCTCGACGAGATGGACGTGGGCCTGCGGGCTTTGGCCGCCCGGGCCGGGGCCGAGCACGGGTGCCGGCATCGGATCGAGGTCATCAACGATTGCGCCCCCGTCGTCTTCGACGACGAGTGCGTGCGGGCCGTGGAGTCGGCCGCGCAGCGCTGCGGCTACTCCTACGAGCGCATCGGCTCGGGCGCGGGCCACGACGCCTGCCACGTGGCCCTTCGGGCACCCACCGGCATGATCTTCGTGCCCTGCCAGGACGGGCTGTCCCACAACGAGGCCGAGTCCATCGAACCGGCCGCCGCCGGCCGGGGCGCCGAGGTCCTGCTCCACGCCACCCTGAACCTGGCCGGCACGACTCCCTGAACCTGGCCGGCACGACTCCCTGAGAGCCGGGAGGGAGCTGAACTAACTTGCGAGATGATGTCTCGCAATGCAAGACTAGTTGAATCAAGGCATGGGGCCGCGTCGGCCTCCGGAAGCGGCCGCAACCAAGGAATCACCATGACGACCAAACATGACGACCTCCGCCATCTCATGAAGGCTCGTACGGGCCGGCGCCTGTGGCGGCTGCTTGCGATTCTGCTGGTCTTCAGCGTCGTTGCGGCCGCGTGCGGTGACGATGACGACGCCGACACCACACAAGGCTCCGAGGAGCCGGCCGCGCCTGCACCCGCGCCCGAGCCGGAGCCGGCCGCGCCCGAACTGGAGCCGGAGCCGGCCGCGCCCGAGCCCGAGCCGGCGGAGCCAGAGCCGGCCGCGCCCGAGCCCGAGCCCGAACCCGAACCAGCGGTCGATCTCGTTGAACTCTTCGATGCCAACGGCGACGGCGTGATCCGTATCGGGGTCGCCGCGCAAGGTCCCCGCGACGACGGCGGCTACTACGAGGCCGTGATCGCCCAGGCCGAGCATCTCTCCGAACAGCACGGCTTCGGCCCGCCGATCATTGTCGACAACATCACCTTCGAAGAGGCCGCGGTAGAGCTCGACAATCTCGCCAACCAACCGGTCGACATCATCATTGTCGGCGCGAGCGGCATCGGCGGCAGCCTCGGCGAGATTTCCGAGAAATACTCGGACATCTACTGGTACTGCAACTGCGCGGCGGGCCTCCCAGCATCGCCGTACTTCTCCCAGACCCAGTACGACAATTCAGACATCGCCTACACCGGCGGCGTCGCCATGGGGCTGCTGCTCCAGGAACGCGGCGGCGACTCCATGGCCATGATCGGATGTTGTGACCTCGGCTTCGAGAAGGAGGTCTTCCTGGCGTTCGAGCTCGGGCTCAAGTCGGTCGATCCGAGCTTCACGATGTCCTATACGCCGACCGGCAACTTCCCGTTCGATTTCAACAACACCGCCAACGCGACGATCGCCTTCGACGCCGCTGTCGCCGCCGGTGCGGACGCGGTCAATCCGTACCTCGGCGGTGCGCTGGAGCCGATCGCGCGGCTCGGCCTCGATGCGGGCCTGATCGTGACTCACCCCGGCTCGTCAACTGCGTGTGACGACGAGATCCCGTACGACATGACCCAGCGGAACGATGGCGGCGACTTCATCAGGATCGTGTTCCCCGACATCGTCGCGGGGAACTTCGGAGAGGGCACGATCCGGGTGTTCACTGCCGCGACCGATCCCGATGTCGTCGGCGGGGAAATCTGTGGACGGGAGCGCCCAGCGGAGCTCCAGGCCGCCTATGACCTCGTCGCGTCCGGCGCACTCGACGGCGAGTTCGGCGCGATCAAGGGCCAGGCGTACGCCGACGGATGATCGGTGGCGAGCCTCACGATGAACTCCCGGCCGAACCCCCGGCCGTCCAGACTGACCAGCTAACCAAACACTTCGGCGCGGTCGTCGCCTGCGACCGCGTGGACCTTGAACTGCACCGCGGTCGCATCCACGGTGTGCTCGGCGAGAACGGCGCCGGCAAATCGACGCTGATGAAGATGCTGATCGGGCTGGTCCTGCCCGATCACGGCAGCATCTCCATCGACGGCCGGCGCACACGGATCACGAGTCCGCTCGACGCGGCGTCGCACGGCATCGCAATGGTGCACCAGCACCTCAGCCTCGTCGATGACCTGACCGTCTGGGAGAACGTCGCGCTCGGCGACGCGCGCTTCAGCCGGGCGCGCACCCATGCGCGGATCTCCGAGATCGCTGAGCGGTACGGCCTGCAAATCGACCCCATGGCAAGGGTGGGTGAACTCCCAGCCGGGCTGCGTCAGCGCGTCGAGCTCATCAAGTGCCTCCGCCGCGATCCCAGCATCTTGATCTTCGACGAGCCGACTTCGGTGCTCACGCCCGAGGAGTCGGTGCAGCTCTTCGAGTCGCTGCGTCGCGTCGTCACCGACGAGCATCGAGCGGTCGCTCTGGTCAGCCACAAACTCGACGAGATCCTCCACGCCACCGACGACGTCACGATCATGCGCCAGGGCGCGGTCGCGGCGCGGATGCGAACCGCCGATGCCGACGCGGCAACACTCGCTCGGGCGATGCTGGGACGGCCGGTGTCGCTGCGATCCGAGCGGGCCGCACTCGGCGTGCTCGACACCTCCCTCGAGGGGACGGAGATCCCCAGCGGAGCCTCCGATGACCTCGATCCGGTGCTGGAAATCATCAACGCCAGCGTCCGCGGCCGCGACGGCCACAAGATGCTCGACTCGCTGAACCTGGTGGTGCGCCCCGGCGAGATCGTCGCGGTGGCCGGAGTCGAGGGCAATGGTCAGGACGAGCTCGTCGAGGTGTTGTCGAGCCTGTTGCGCCTCGACGAGGGCGAAGTCCGCGTCGCCGGATCCGAGATCCGTACCGGACAAGCCGGCGCGATGGCCACCGCCGGCGTGGCGGTGATCCCTGCGGACCGGCACGACTCGGGGATCGTGCTCGACTTGAGCGTCGCCGAGAATCTCGTGCTCGTCGAGCCCAGCGACGTGGCGACCGCCGGTGTGCTCAGCCGATCCAAGATGAAACAGAGGGCTGAGCGGCTCATCGCCGAGTTCGAGATCCAGTGCTGGGGACCCGACGCCCCGATGTGGTCGCTGTCGGGCGGCAACCAGCAGCGAGCCGTCCTGGGCCGTGAGCTGTCGCACAACCCGGCGGTACTTGTCGCCGCGCAGCCGACGCGGGGGCTGGACGTCGGCGCCATCGAGTACATGACGGCCCGCCTGGCCCAAACGGCCACCGACGGCGTCGGGGTGCTGTTGATATCGAGCGAGCTCGAGGAGATCCTGGACCTCGCCAACCGGATCGTCGTGATGTCGCGGGGCGCGTCGATCGGCGAGATGGCGCGCGAGCACGTCGACGCTGAACGCCTCGGCCTGCTCCTCGGCGGTCGCGCCGCGTGAGCGAGAGCGAGACTGTATGACACGCCCGCCGGGAACCGCGTCACGTGGTCGCGCCGCGTGAGCGAGAGCGAGACTGTATGACACGCCCGCCGGGAACCGCGTCACGTGGTCGCGCCGCGTGAGCGAGAGCGAGACTGTATGACACGCCCGCCGGGAACCGCGTCACGTGGTCGCGCCGCGTGAGCGAGAGCGAGACACTCGCCCAGGTCGACCACGACCGCGTATCGCCCGGCCCGTCGAGGTCGCGGGTCCGTCACCTCTCCGAGATCCTGATCCTGTACGTGGCCTGCATCTCCGGTGCGCTCGTCGTTTCCGCGCTGCTGGTCGCAATGACCGGCGGGTCTTGGCGGGCCGTGTTCGCCGCGCTGTTGGACGGAAGCGTCCGCAACCCTGGGCGATGGGGAACAACGATCGGCGTCTTCGCGCCGCTGCTGCTGGTCGCGCTGGGCACCATCGTGAACGTCAAGGCGGGCCTGGTGAACATCGGCCAGGAGGGCCAGCTCCTCATCGGTGGCGCCTTCGCCGCGTACGTCTCGATCCACCTCGACGCACCGGGCGCAGTTCTGCTCGTCGCATTGACCGCGGCAGGCATATTGGCAGGCTCGCTCTGGGCCGGTATCGCCGCGGGGCTCCGCTACTGGCGGAACGTCCCGGAGGTGCTGACGTCGCTATTGCTGGTGCTCGTCGCGTCGCAGGTGGTCGGCTACGGGTTCCGCTTCGATTCTCTGCTGCTCGAGCCCCTGTCGGAGGGCAGGTCGCTCCAAGTGCAACAGACGCCGCTCGTCCCCGATGGCGCTCGGCTCGAGCGAGTGACGATCTTCGGGAACGAGTTTCCGATCTCGGCGTTCATCGCGGTGATCCTGGCCGGTGCGATCGCCTTCCTCGTTGCCCACACGGTGTGGGGTCTTCGCATCCGAGCGCTCGGCCGCAACCCGAGAGTCGCCCACCGCGCCGGCGTCTCCGCGGCCCGGTACGGGATGGGCTCGATGCTCATCTCTGGGGCACTGGCGGGGCTCGCCGGTGCGTTCATGCTCACCGGAGGCGACTTCGGCGCCTACCGGTTCAGTCCCGGTTTCGCGGTGAACATCGGCTGGACCGGGCTTCTCGTCGCCCTGGTGTCGCGCGGGCGGGCGCTGTTCGCGATCCCAATAGCGTTCACATTCGCCTCGCTGCGCACGGGCTCGGGCTTCCTTGCCGCCACCGGCGTCGAACGCCGCATCACCGACGTCGTCCAAGCGCTGCTCGTGCTGGCCCTTCTCATTCCCGCGGCCATCGTCTTCATCCGCCAGCGGCGCCGGGCCGCAGCCGCAACCGAGGCACGGACATGATCGACTTCATATCCGGTTCCCGGCCACCCCCACCAAGCCACCCCGTCCGTCGAACAACCGAGGCACGGACATGAGCCAGTTCATATCCGGTTCCCGGCCACCCCCACCAAGCCACCCCGTCCGTCGAACAACCGAGGCACGAACATGAGCCAGTTCATGTCCGGGCTGGCCGATGTGTTGACGAGCGAACCGGCGTACATCAGCGCGGCCGCGCTCGCCGCGCTGCTGGCGTTCGCGGCGTGCGGCGAGTGGATCGCCGAGCGATCGGGCGCGATCAACATCTCGATCGAGGCCATGCTCCTCGCGGGCGCCTTCGGCGCCACCATCGGCTACCACCTCACGGAGTTCTACGCCGTCAGCGCAGTCTTCGGCGTCGGCGCCGGAATGCTCGTCGCGGTCTGCCAGGCCGAGTTCAGCCACAGGCTCACCGCTGATCAGTTCGTCGTCGGTCTGGCGCTGAACCTTCTGGTCCTCGGACTCGCCGGGTATCTCGAGGACGTGATCAAGCCCAAGACGAAGCGGGCCGCAACCGTCGACATCCCGGTCCTGTCCGACATCCCGCTCGTCGGCGAGGCCCTGTTCGGCCAAGCCTGGCTCTTCTATCTGATCTACCCGCTCGTCCCGATCTGCTGGTGGCTCGTCTACCGCACGGGATGGGGCCTCGAGGTCCGCGCCGTCGGCGGCAGCCCGCAGTCGGCCGACGTGTCGGGAATCGACGTGAACCGGCGGCGCCGGCAGTCGATCTACGTCGTCGGCGCCACGTCGGGGCTCGGAGGCGCATACCTGTCCCTGGCGCTCGTAGGCAGCTTCGAGGACGACATCGTCGGCGGGCGCGGCTTCATCGCGATGGCGGCGGTGGTCTTCGGCGGCTGGACGCTGCGGGGCAGCATCGCCGGTTGTGTGCTGTTCGGGACGGTCATGTCGTTCCGGCTGTCGTTGCCGGTGCTGGGCTACCAGATCAACAACGAACTGCTGACATCGCTGCCGGCCATCGCGCCGATCGTCGGCATGGCTGTGTTCGCCCACCGCGTCCGTGCGCCGGCCGCACTGGCCCAGCCGTTCATCCGCGGGCTCCGATAGTGGTCGATGCCGTCACTTGGACAGCCCTCGGCTGCAAGGCTAGGTTTGAGCTGCAGTACGTGGGTAGAACTCCAGCGCCGTGTCCGGGGCTGGGTCGAGATCGCTCATTCTGATAACGCCTCGCACGCGAGTGGCGATGCGGCAAACAGGAGGACGACGATGACCCATACGGACACTGGATTCGATCTCGAGGCGATCAATCGCGACGACGCCCATCACATCCACCCGTGGACCGACTTCTCGGCGCGGGCCACAATGCCTCCCGAGGTGATCGTGTCCGGGGCGGGGCCGTATATCGAGACGGCCTCGGGCACCCGCCTGCTCGACGCCAATGGCGGCGGGCTGTCAGCGGTGACCCTCGGCTACGGGAACACCGAGATCGCCGATGCCATCGCCGAACAGGTGCGCAAGCTCCAATTCTACTCGCACTTCGGTCAGTTCACCGCGCCTCCGGCGGCGGAGCTGTCGGCGGTGCTGGCCGGGTTGGCACCCGCCCATATCAACCATGTGCACTTCGGCACCAGTGGCTCGATCGCCAACGAGACGGCCATCCGGCTCATCCACTACTACTTCAACCAGATCGGCAAGCCGGACAAGAAGGATGTGATCGCGCTCACCCGCGGGTACCACGGCAGCACGCTGCTGAGCGCCTCCCTCACCGGCATCGACTTCTTCCGGCTCGGTTTTGACGTCCTCGCCGAACGGATCCATCACCTTCCCGCCCCGGACCCGTACCACCGGCCCGAAGGTTCGACCGTCGAGCAGTTCTGCGATGCGCAGATCGACGGCCTCAGGGCCAAGATCGAGGAGATCGGCCCCGACCGGATCGCGTGCATGATCGCCGAGCCGATCCTGGCGGTCGGCGGAATCGTGGTTCCACCTCCCGGATACCTCCGACGGGCCCAAGCCGTGTGCAGCGAGTATGACGTGCTGTTCGTCGCCGATGAGGTCGTGACCGGTTTCGGGCGCCTCGGCGAGTACTTCTGCTCGGAGGCAGTCTTCGGAGCGAGGCCCGATGTGATCACCTGCGCAAAGGGCCTCACATCCGGCTACCTGCCCTTGTCGGCGACGCTCGTGTCCGACGAGATACACGACGTCATCAGCGTGCCCCAGGTGCCCGGCGGACTGCTCACCCACGGCTTCACGTACTCGGGCCATCCCGTGGTGTGCGCGGCCGCCCTCAAAGTGATCGAGATCATGGAGCGCGACGACATCTGCGGCCACGTCCGCGAGGTTGGGCCCTACTTCGAGGAGCAGCTGGCGACACTGGCCGAGATCCCGATGGTGGGCGATGTCCGGGGCAGCCACATGATCCACGCGGTCGAGCTGGTTGCCGACCGGGCGACGCGGCAGCCCTTCGACCACTCCGTGGCCATAAGCAAGCGGATCGCCGGCCACGCCCAGGCCCGCGGCGCGATGATCCGACCGATGCAGCACATTGCGATCATCGCGCCACCGATCGTGCTCACCCGCCCCGAGATCGACACGTTGGTCGGCGTGCTGGGGGACAGCATCGAGGCCACCGCCAAGGACCTCGCGGCCGAAGGCGTCTGGCAGAGCTGAGGGAGTCCGTGCTCACCTGGCAGAACCCCTTCAGCACTGAGGGAAGGCTCGGGCAGGTGAGAAGCAGTACTAGTGTCGCCAGCATTCTCAACGGTCCGCTTCGCTTTCATGCGCCTGCCCGCGCACGTTTCTAAGGGAAGGCTCGGCTGACCGAACACATGGAGATCGTCGGCTACAGCGATCCGTTGACCGTCCGGCCGGGAGATTCGATCCGGTTCATGGTGTCAACCGGTCACCGCGAGTTCCAGGCCCATATGGTCCGGCTGATACATGGCGACGTGAACCCGCTGGGCCCCGGTTTCGTCGAGCGGGAGGTGGACGCAGCTGTCAACGGCAAGCATCCAGGCCGGGAGCAGTTCATCTGGCCGGGCTCGTGCGTCGAGATACCGGACCATCCTGCTCTGAGGCCGGAGCGTCTGACCGTGATCGCTCACGTGTACCCGACGACACCCGAGCGGGGCCGTCAGGCGATGGTCACCAAATGGTCAGAGCCCGAAGAGATCGGTTATGGGCTGTTCATCGCCGAGGACGGTTCGGCCGAATTCACCGTCGGAAACGGCGACGCAGTGGTTCGGGTCTCCTCGGGGCATCCGCTGACGAGCCATCGCTGGCATCTCGTGGCCGGGTGGTACGACACGGCCACGGAGACGGCCGGGGTCTTGCAAGTCCCCCGGGAACGAGCCGGGATGCAGACCGGCCACCGGTGGCAAGACTCATCGGTGACCGGACCCGGCGCCGTCAGCCACAACGACGCTCCGGTGCTTCTGGCCGCATCGTGGGCAGGTGAGCGGGCCGGGCGTCATTTCAATGGGAAGATCTCGGCGCCGATGGTGGTCGCCGACATCGCGTCCTCACCGGAGGAAATCCTGGAGTGGGCAGCCGGAGGGGGCACTGCGGGCGCGCTCATCGCCCGCTGGGACCTGGCCGCGGGCATCGACTCGCCGACGGTGACGGACCGATCGCGCAACGGCCTTCACGGCACGGCGGTGAACATGCCGACGCGTGGCGTAACCGGGCACCTGTGGACCGGACGGGCGACCCACTTCCAGGCCGCTGCGGCCGAGTACGACGCCATCCACTTCCACGACGACGACATCGACGACGTCGGATGGGAGCCCGATGTCGAATGGCAGGTGCCCTCCGACCTGCCCAGCGGGGTGTACGCGCTCCGCCTCCACGCCGCGGACTCGGCCCGCGACTACGTGCCGTTCTTCGTGGTGCCGCGGCCCGGATCCGCGACCGCCGACGTGGCCTTCCTCGCCCCCACGAACTCGTACTACGCCTACGCCAACGAACGCTTGGAGGACTCGCTGGGGCCCGAGTTCGAGCCGGCCTACACCGACGATCAGGACCGTTATGACTACATGGCGGCCAACAGGCTGCTGAGCATGTATGACCTGCACTCGGACGGTTCGGGGGTCTGCTACTCCTCCCGGCTGCGACCAAACCTCACGATGCGGCCGAGCCACTACATGCGGGCGAACGGGATCCCGCATCTGTTCTCCGGTGATCTGCACCTCGTCGACTGGTTGGAGCACGAGGGCTACCGCCACGACGTGCTGACCGACGAGGCGCTGCACTTCGACGGTTCCGCGCTGCTGGAGGGCTATCGCGTCGTGATCACCGGGACCCACCCCGAGTACTGGTCAGAGCAGATGCTCGACGCCCTCGACGAATACCTGGCGGCAGGCGGGCGGCTCATGTACCTGGGCGGCAACGGGTTCTACTGGGTCACGGCCCTCGACCCGGAACGCCCCCACGTCATCGAGATACGGCGGCCTCCCGGGACGACTAGGGCGTGGGAGGCGTCGCCCGGGGAATACCACCTGTCGAGCACCGGCGAGCCCGGCGGGCTGTGGCGCCACCGCGGGCGAGAGCCGCAGAAGCTGTTGGGCGTCGGATTCACCGCCCAGGGATTCGATCGCAACGCCCCGTATTACATCAATCCCGACCTCGATTCTCGAGCTGCCTTCGTGTTCGATGGCATCGATGCCTCCGACGGCAAGATCGGCGATCATAGGAATTTGGTCCTGCGCCATGGCGCCGCCGGATTCGAGCTCGACCGGGCCGACTACGTCCTCGGCACGCCGGTGGGCACGCTGCTGCTGGCCTCCACCCGCAATACCGACTTCTCGGACTCGTATCAGCACGTGGTCGAGGAGATCATGATGAGCAATTCGCGCCAGGGCGCGACGGTCAACGAACTTGTGCGCGCCGACATGGTGATCGTGCCGTATCCGCAGGGCGGGGCGGTGTTCTCGGTGGGCTCGATCTCATGGTGCGGCGGCTTGTCCGTCGACGACTACGGCAGCGACGTCTCCGTCATCACCGGCAACGTGCTCGACGCTTTCCTGCTCCAGGACTGGACCCCGCAAGCTTCGCGCTCGCTCTCAGTGCCAGGGGTTGTCACATCTAGGGGCGCAGCAGGATCTTTCCGAAGAAGTCGCTGTCCAGCATCTTCTGCTGAGCCTGGGCCGCCTCCGACAGCGGGAACTCCGAGTCGATCACCGCGGTGAGCCGGCCCGCGCCGACACCCTCGCAGAACGTGTTCCACAGCGGGCCCACCGCTTCGGGGCGATAGAGATCGGAGCCGATGATCTTGATTCCCATGTGGAACAGGTGGCCCAGCGACCCGATGGTGGCGGTGTCTCCCGAGGCGTTGCCGGTGTTGACCAGCCGGCCCCTGATGGCCAGCGAGAACAGCGACTGGGTGAACAGGGCGGTGCCCACGTGATCGAACACCAAGTCCACGCCCCGGCCGCCGGTCACCTCCATGGCCCAGCCGGTCACATCGGAGGTCCGGTTGTTGAGCACATGGTCGGCGCCGAGTTCCAGCGCCCGCTCGCACTTGGCGTCGGTCCCGGCGGTGGCCAGCACGGTGGCGCCGGCGTGCTTGGCCAGTTGGATCCCGGCCACCGACATGCCCGACCCCGCGGCGTGGATCATCACCGTCTCGCCCTTGGTGAGCCCTCCGGCACCGAACAGGGCGTTTCCCGCGGTCATCCACACGGTCGGGAAGGTGACCGCCTGCTCCATCGTGATGTGATCGGGCACCCGGTAGCAGTGCGAGGCCGGCACCAGGCACTTCTCGGCGTAGCCGCCGTCGAGGGTGGCGCCCAGGATGCCGAGCTCGTTGTAGGGGTCGCCCATGCCCGCGTACCTGGAGTTCTCGGGCACGCCAACCATGGACGCATCCGCGATCACCCGGTCGCCGGGCTGCCACTCGGTCACCTCGGCGCCGACCTCTGACACCACCCCGGCGATGTCCATGCCCGCGATGTGGGGGAAGGAGAACCCCGGTGCGTGATACCAGCCGTTGCGCTGCGACACGTCGAGCCGGTTCAGGGCCGTGACCGCCACGTCGAGGACCACGTCGCCTGCGCCCGGAACCGGGTCGTCAACGTCGGTGTACTCCAACACCTCGGGCCCTCCCGACGCGTGGTACAGCATCGCCCTCATTGTCTGCCCTTCATGGTCTGCCCTTCATGGCCTGCCCTTCATGGTCTGCCCTTCATGGTCTGCCCTTCATGGCCTGCCCTTCATGGCCTGCCTGCGCACCGGCCCGGACGAACCGGGCTCAGCGGGGCCTCCTTCTGGCCGACGGTTCGAGCGCTGGCGGGGTCCAGTAGGTGTCGGCGTCGTTGATGTTCAATCCAGGCGGCACCACCGCATCGATCGCGTCGAGTGTGTCCTCGTCGAGGCGCAGGTCCCCGACGGCCGGCAGTTCCTCAAGCTGGGCTTCGGTCCGCGGCCCGATGAGCACAGCCGTCACCGCGGCCGCGGTCACAGACTCGTTGGTCGCCGGTCAGCCCGTTACCACCGCGGCGGTCGCAGCCGCTGTGAGCGTTGGGTCAGCCGTGGCCCTCGTCGGGGGTGGCGCCCCACTCGATGAGCTGCACCATGTTGCCGTCGGGGTCGGCCACCGTGCCGATCAGGCCGAAGGGCATCTGCTCCACCTCGCGCACCCAGGAGACTCCCTGCTCCTTGAGGTGAGCCTCGAGCCCCCGGCAGTCGCCCACGTCGAGGTTGAGGATGATCCGGTGCCCGTTCTCGTTGGGGCCCGAAACCTCGCTGTGCTCCTCGACAAAGAGCTGGACACCGCCGAACACGAAAGCGCCCATCTCGTTCTCGTCGGGGCCGAAGCAAGCCCGGTACCAGTCCTTCATGGCGTCGGCCTGCGACGACCCCACGAGAATGCTGCCCAGATTCGGTGCTGACATGGTTGTCCCCCTGCTGTGATGAGCTGGAATGCGGACGGTACGCCCTCGGGGCCCGCACGGGCAAGCCCGGCACAGCCAGCCGAGTCGGAGCCGCCCCCGCAAGCGTGGAAGCAAGCCCGGCACAGCCAGCCGAGTCGGAGCCGGCTCCGCAAACGTGGAAGCAAGCCCGGCACAGCCAGCCGAGTCGGAGCCGGCTCCGCAAACGTGGAAGCAAGCCCGGCACAGCCAGCCGAGTCGGAGCCGGCTCCGCAAGCGTGGAAGGATGAGCCGATGAGGATCGCCGGCGCCGAGGCCATCGGGTTCACCTTCGACCACGACCGCGAGCCGTTGTCGTACTGCCTGGTCCGGGTGGTCACCGACAACGGGATCGTCGGATGGGGCGAGGCCTGCGACAGCTTCGGCCTGACGTACGCCTCGGTGATAGAGGCCGCGGTGGCCGACGCCTTCGCCCCCCTGCTGGTGGGCGAGGAGCTCGACACCATCGACAGGCTCATGCACAAGCTCCGGAGCTGGACCAGGCGCCGCCTCGGCCACACCTGGGTGGCGTCGCAGGCCCTCAGCGGTCTGGAGCTGGCGCTGCAGGACGCGCTCGGCAAAGCCCGGGACGAGCCGGTAGCCGTGATGCTGGGCGGGTCGCTCGACCCGGTGCCGGTCTACGCCTCGAGCGTCTTCCTGGAGGAGGGGGATCCGGACTGGCACGTCGAGCTGCTCGAGCCCCTGCTCCGCGCCGGGGTGCGGGGTGTGAAGATGCGCATCGGCGTGAAGTGGCAAAGCGACCTGGAGACCCTGGCCGGACTGCGCGGCAAGCTCGACCCGGCAGTGGCCCTGATGATCGACGGCAACGAGAACTTCACGGTGGACACCGCCCTGGCCGTGGCCGAAGGGCTGGCCGACCTCGGCATCGGGTGGTTCGAGGAGCCCGTGCTGCAAGAGTCGCCCCCGGCGATGGACGCGGTGGCGGCCCGGTCACCGGTGCCGATCGCCTGCGGGGAGCACATGTACGGTCTCGCCGAGTTCGAGGAGGCGATCCGCAGGAACCGGGCCGGCGTCCTGCAGCCCGACGCCGCGACATGCGGTGGTCTTGCCGAGGGGATGCGCATCGCGGCCGCGGGCCGACGAGCCGGCGTCCGCGTGGTGCCCCACACCGCCTCGGGCCCGGTCGCGCTGGCCGCCAACCTGCATCTGGCCGCGGCCGCGCCGTCGATCGACCTCCTCGAGTATCCGTATCCGCTGGCCGAGTGCTGGGCCACCATCGCCCCCGGGTGCCCGCTGGTCCCCGACCAGGTGGTCGACGGGGCGCTGCGCCCGCCCGACGAGCCGGGCCTCGGGATCGAGATCGACTACGAGGCCGTGAAGTCTCGCCCGTACCAGCCTCCCGCTCCCCGGACCGGCCCGTCGCCGCGGTTCGCCGGCAACGTCTGAACCACAGGAGGTCGCAAAATGACCGACACCGCCTCATCACCCGCCACGACCGCAGCCCCGGCCGGCGAGCCGCCGCCGTCGCTGCTCACCCACATCGCGCTGCCGGTGCGCAGCCTCGGCGACACGCTGGCGTTCTACGAGAAGTTCACAACCCTGGTGAAGATCTCCGAGCGCCACGACCCCGAGACCAAGATGCGCACCGCCTGGCTGGCCAACGAGCGCGACATAACCGGCCCGGGGGCGGCCCGCTTCGTGATCGTGATCATGGAGGGGGCGCTGCCCAAGCACATCACCGGCGACATCGTCGAGGAGTACGGCTTCCTCACGTCGATCGCCCACCTCGGCATCTCCCTCGACAGCCGGGCCGAGGTGGACGAGGTGGCCCGGCTGGCCGCCGAGGACGGCTGCCTCGTGCTGGGCCCCATGTACCGCAGCCCTGACGTGGGCTACATCTGCCTGATCAAGGACCCCGACGGCAACAATGTCGAGTTCTCAGTGGAACAGGTTCTGGGCTGAGCCGGAGCTAGTCGCGGGCTCCGGGCGCAAATTGATGCAGTTGACGCCCCTCAGGGGCCACAACTACGTCAATTTCGGGTAGGGGGCGAGCTAGGCGCCGTCAGGCGTTCTTCTCGGATGCCGATCCGGGCACGTAGGTGCCCTTGTTGCGCCACAGCACCACCTCGTTGCCCCAAGGGTCGCGGAAACCGGCGTGGCGGGCGTCGAACTCCTCCCAGTAGACCTCGTCCCACATCTTGGTGGCGCCCATCTCAATGGCAAGGGCGAGCCTGTCGGGCGGGTCGGCGACCATCACATAGATGCGGGGCACCGGCCCGCTGACAGGGGTGGTCTCCAGGTGTATGCCGAGGTTGGGCTTCACGCCCGGCAGCACCTCGTGGAACTCCCCGGCCGGGCGGCGCTTGTACTTCCAGTCGAACAGCCTCTCGTAGAACTGCGAGGTGGCCTCGGGGTCGGGCGTGGGCAGGTCCACGAAGATCAGAGGGTTAGCCATGGCGGTCACTCCTTCGTAGTGGTCGATTGTCGACGTCGAGTTGTTGATGTCGAGCCGTTGGCGACGGTTGGAGGCCGGCGCCGCCTCAGGCCACGCTAGACGGGACCGTCCAGCCGGGCGACCGCGGCGTCCCCCAGCGCCACGAACCGCTCGTAACCGGCCCGGTAGGCATCGTGGGGCGTCGGCTCGATCCGGGTCATGGCCGCCAGCGGCCATGAATCCCTGGTCTCGGCACCGACGGGATCCCACCATTCCAGCGCCGAGCCCGCAGCCAGCGCGCAGCCGTGGGCCGAAAGCTGTTCGGGCCTCTCGGGCACGTCCACGGCCACTTCCAGCACCGACGCCTTGATCGAGCACCACAGGCGGCTGAGCGCCGGGGAGCCGCCGCAGCACATCACGTCCATCTCCACCCCGGACGCCCGCAGCTCCTCGTAGATGTGCCGCAGGCCGTAGCCGGCCGCCTCCAGCACGGCCCGGGCGATCTCGGCCGGGCCCGCATCGAAGGTCAGCCCGTGGATCTCGCCCCGCAGGCGGGGCTCCCACCGGGGCGATCTCTCGCCGTCGTGGTACGGCAGCACGAGCAGCCCACCCGCGCCCGGGGCCACGCCCTCCGCCAGCGACAGCAGTCCGTCGATGGGGCGGCCGGAAACGGCCGACCACCACTCCAGCAGCTGCCCGTGCCCGTTGGTCGCCCCGCCGACCACCTCTACCCCGGCCACCGGGCTGAAGAACCCGAACATCTCCGCGGGGCGCTCCGCCGCCGCCACGGCCACGCCCAGGCCCCCTGTGCGGCCGCCGGGGTCGTGGCCCCTGCCGGGCGTGACGAGGCCTCCCGCCCAGAAGCTCATGTAGGCGTCGTTGGAGGCGCTAACCAGCGGCGTGCCCGCGGCGAGGCCCAGCGACCCGTCGCACTGCCCGATCACGGTGCCCACCTCGACCCGCTCGCCGTAGCCACCGATGGCCTCCTCGCCGGGCCACAGCCCCTGGACGTCGCCCGCACCCAGGCAGCGCAGCGCCCAGTCCCAGATCTGCGCGCCCGCCAGCGGGCGTTGCAGCTCATCGCAGAGGAACTCGAGTTGGGCGAGATGGTGTTCGGTGCGGCCCAGGCCGTTTCCCGCCGGATGGCGGCACGTCGCGGCCAACCCGATTGCGTTATTGCCCTCGACGTCGGCGGCCAGCGGCACCGTGGTAGGGCTCTGCCCGCCGACTCCCACGGCCGCAATCTCCAGCCCGGAGTCGTTGACCCTGGCCAGCAGACGGCCCATGCCGTCGAGCCAGGCCGCGGGGTCGGCTCGGCCCGGCGGCCAGGATGCGGCCCCCTCGAAGGGCTCGTACATCCACAGCCTCACAGCTCCGTCGGGGGCAAGCGCCGCCGCGCGCGCCCCCCCGGTCCCCAGGTCGACGCCGACCACAACCGGATTCATTTCGACTCGCCCCCCTGCACGATCAGGCTCGCCGCTCGACTCCCGCTCTTGTTCGCTGCGCTCACGGGCCGCTCAGGCCACAGCCTCGCTAGCACCTTCGGAGATTCCTCATAGGCTGCGCTGGTTCCGCTCGGCCTCTGGGCCAACCATCACCCGGTAGACGGGATGGGAAACCGCCAGAGCCAGGGCGTCGGCCACGTCGGCCAAGCCGTAGCGGGCCGTCACCAGGCGGTCGAGGTCAGCAGCCAGCGCGCCCGACTGCAGCAGGCCCGCGGCGGTTCGCCAGTCCTCGGGCTCCTGGCTGAACACCCCGATGATCGACAGCTCGTGATGGTGGATGCGATCCGCCCCCACCGACGCCACGACGTCTTTGGGGAAGGCCCCGTACAGGACCGCCGCGCCCGCGTCGTCGCACAGGTCCAGAGCGAGCTCCACCGCGCCCGGGACTCCCGCAGTGACGAAGACGATGTCGTGGTCGGCCCGCCAATGGTCCACGTCGTCGGGAGCCGCCACCCTGGCCGCTCCGGCTTCGACTGCCTCGGCCCGGCGCTGGTCGCTCACGTCTATCAGGCCGACCGAGGCCGCGCCCCAAGCCCGGCACAGAGCCATGTGGAGGCGGCCCATGTAGCCCGCGCCGATGACAGCCACCCGGTCGCCGGCCCGGAACCCGCCCAGCCTCGCCGAATGCACCACGCAGGCCAAGGGCTCGCCCATGGCGGCGTGCTCGACCGGGATCTCGCCGACGCAGTAGGACTGGGCCGCGGCCACTCTCACCACCTCGGCCAGACCGGCTCCCATCGAGATGGTGCCGTCGCTCAGGGTCCCGCCCTGGGGTCGCTTGCACAGCGCGCTGCGGCCCCGCCGGCACAGGTGGCAGGTGCCGCAACGGGTGAGCAGGTCCATGGTGACCAGGTCGCCGACCTGCGGAGCCCCGGGGAGCGACGCCACCGCATCGCCCGCCTCGACCACCCGGCCCGCGGCCTCGTGGCCCGGGGCGACGGGATATATCTGCTTCGTCCCGGCGAACAGGCGGCGCTCCATGGTGCACAGTCCGCAGGTGCCCACTTCCACCAGTACGTCCTCGGGGCCGGGCCGGGGCCGGGGCTCGTCGCGGAGCTCGACCGCTCCCGGTCCGGTGACCACTGCTACCTGCATGACGCTCCGATCTCGGGTGAGCTCCCCCGACTCTGCCATCCACATGGGGCAACACTGCGGAAAGATCATTCAATCGTTGCCGCGGCCGCATCGGGCCGCCCACTCGGACAGGCTGCGTCGGATGGACAAGAGCCTCGCGTTGAAGCGTCGTACTTCCCGCTCTTGTTCGCTGCGCCCACGGGCCGCTCGGGCCACGGCCTCGCTCCGCGCCTAGCAAGATGTCATCAACCGCGGCCTATCCGCTCGGCCTCTAGGGGGACTCGATGTGGGGCCAGCGATGGGGAATCTCAAGCCCGGCCCGCGTCAGCAGCGACTGCTGGGCGGCGGCGGCCTCAGTGCGGAGGGCGTCCATGTCGACAGTGGTGCACGTGCCGTCTCTGACGACGAGCCGGCCGGCCACCACCACGTCGCGCACCGACCGGCCGTCGGTTCCCCACACGAGGTGCAGGACCGTCTCCCCCCGGGGAGTCCAGCCGATCGACGATGTGTCGTGCACCACCAGGTCGGCCTGCTTGCCCGGCTCCAGGCTGCCGATCCGGTCGTCCATGCCGATGGCCGCGGCCCCGGCGATGGTGGCCAGCTCGAACGCGGTGTGGGCGCCGAAGCGCTCAGGATCGACTCGGGTGTCGCGGGCCAGCCCGGCGGCCAGCGCGGCCGTGCGCAGTATGTCCGCGGTGTCGCCCGCGTTGGAGGCGTCGCAGCCCAGCGCCACCCGACCGCCGCGCTCCACGATCTCGGCGTGGCGACCCTGGCCGGCGACTCCCTGGCCCAAGCGCAGGTAGGCCCACGGACAGTAGGCGACGGCCGTCGAAGTGCTCAGCACCAGCTCCACTTCACGGTGGTCGAGCCACACGCCGTGGCCGACCAGCAGGTGCGGTCCCAGCACTCCCAGCGCATCCAGGTGGACCAGGGGACGGAGGCCGGTGCGGTCCAGGTAGCGCTCGGGATCCGTTGAGGTGGGCGACATGTGCATGGTGAGGCCGGTGCTCCGGTCCCGGGCCAGCTCCGCGGCCCCGGCCAGCAGCTCGTCGGAGGCGAGGTCGTGGCCCACGAGCGTCACCCACCCCTCGATCAGTCCGCCTCCACCGAAGGCGTCAACCACCTCGCGCTGGCGGTCGAGCACCTCGGCGGCCGGAGCGGCGAACGGGCCCTCTTCGATGTCCCAGCCCCAGGTGCCCATCGTGCCGCGGATGCCGGCTCGCCGCATCCCGGCCGCGGCCCGATGCGGGTTGGCCACCGTGCCCGCCTCCACCACCGTGGTCACCCCGTTGACGAGGTTCTCGACCGAGGACAGCACCGCCGACAGCTCGTCGTCGTCGCCGGTGTGGGCTCCGTGGGCCGGCACCGACCATTCGAAGATCGATGCTCCGGGGGGTAGCAGGTCGGGGATGCAGCTGCGGATGAGGGGATCACCGGTCAGGTGCTGGTGGGCGTTGACCATCCCGGGCGTGACCACGCAGCCGGTGGCATCGATCATCTCCGCCTCCGGGTAGCGCCCGGCCAGCTCCGTGCTCGATCCCACCGCGGCGATCACGTCGCCGGCCACCGCCACCGCGCCTCCGACGAGCACCTCCCGGGCCGGGTTCATGGTCACGACGTCCCCGCCGGCCACCAGCAGCGTGACTGGCGCCGGCGCGGGGGCGGTCTCGGTGGTCTCGGCGGTCCCGGCGGTCACGGCGCTCTCGGTGGTCCCGGCGGTCACTGCGGTCACGGCGGTCTCGGCGGTCACCGCCGCCGAGCATAGGCGGCGGTGACCGTGCGAGAATCAGCGGGTGCCGGCTTCCACAACGTCCACAGCCTCCGGGGATCCCCACGCCTCTATGACGCCGGTCCGCAGGACGCGGCCTTGATCCTCAACCCGGGCCAGGGCCGTATCGACGGCGACCACTACCTCCCGGTCACCCCCGATACCAGCCGGTGGGGCTGGTGGCCGAACCGCCGGATTGCCCCGGTGATGTCGGTGGACGACGGCGCGGTGGTCACTGTGGACACGCTGTCGCACGAGGGGATACTCGAGGTCCAGGGCCGCGACCCCGAGGCCTACTTCGGGTCCCTGGGCGTGGGCCGCAGCGACGTGCTCGACGACGCGGTGGAGATCGCCCGCGATGTGCCGCACACCTTCAACGTGGACGGATCGCACGTCGTGACCGGGCCCATCGAGGTCCGCGGCGCCGAACCCGGGGACCTGCTGCGGGTGGACGTGCTGGGCTTCGCCCTGCGAGTGCCCTACGGCGTGACCACCAATCGCCACGGGCTCGGCGCGCTGCCCGACGAGATGCCCGACGGATCCGAGCCCCCCGAGACGCTGTGGCCGGGCGCCCCAGAGCGGGCCGTGAACGTGTTCACGACGGTTGAGGGCGACGCCGAAGCGGGCAAGGCGGTGATCCGCTACGGCGCCGGACGAGCCCTGAGCTACCCGATCGGGCCGTTCCTGGGGATGATGGGCGTCACCCCCGACACCGACGAGCCGGTCGCCACCCGCCCGCCGGGACCCCACGGCGGCAACCTCGACGTCAAGCACCTAGTGAAGGGCACGACGCTGTACCTGCCGGTGCAGACGCCCGGGGCCGGCTTCGCGGTGGGCGATCCGCACTTCGCCCAGGGCAACGGCGAGGTTGCGCTGACCGCGCTGGAGGGCTCGCTTAGAGCCGACCTGCGCCTGTCGGTACTGCGCGGCCCCGAGGCCCGCCGAGCCTGCGGGCTGATCGAGAACCCCTTCGGCGAGACCGACGACCACTGGATCCCGATCGGGCTGCACGCCGACCTCAACGAAGCCATGCGGGAGGCGGTCCGGGAAGCTCTGCGCTTCTGCGAGAGCCGCCTCGGCCTGCCCCGCCACATCGCCTACGCCTACTTGAGCTGCGCCGCAGACTTCGAGGTCACCCAGGTGGTCAACGAGGTCAAGGGCGTCCACTGCCTCATCGCCAAGCGCGACTTCAGCTGAGCGCGTCGAATCTTGGCGCCTGGGGGCCCGAGGCGGGGACGGTGCCTCGTATGCGCAGCCAGCCGGCGACCACCAGCGCCAGCACCGTCAGGCCGACTAGAGCCCAGGTGGGGCCGGGTCCACGGCTCTCATAGAGCCACGCCGCGGGGAGCGCGGCCATGGCGGCCCCCGCCACCTCGGCTGCGCCCATCAGGCCCAGCGCGGCCGCCTGGCGCTGCTCCGGCACGGCCCGGGCCACGACCGCGTGGGCTGCGGTGAAGCCGTAGCCGTCTCCGAAACCCACCGCCATCATCGCGGCCACGATCGGGATCACGCCCGGCATCACGCCGTAGGTCATGGTCACGAGACTCACGGCGACGAGTCCCGCCATCGTCACCCGCACCGGTCCCACCCGGTCGGCGAGGCGTCCGGCCCGAGTGCCGACCAGCATTATCGGCAGAGCGACCATGGTGAAGGCGATGCCCGTCATGCCCGCGCCGGCACCCCGATCGGCGAACATCACCGGAAGCACAGCCTCCCATGCGCCGATGATCATGAAGTAACCGCCGACAATGATGAGCGCCCCCTGCAGGCGCCTGTTCGACAGCAAGTCGAACGACGTCGATCGCCGAACGACATCAATCAGACCGCGATCGGGGGGCAGGCGCATCGCCACCGGCAAGAACAGCAGCATGGCCCCGGCGAACACGGCGAAGGGCAGCCGTATCCCGCCGGCCCACACCAGCCCGGCGGTCAGAGCGGGTCCAAAGATGAATCCGGTGGTCTCGGCCACCACCATCCGCCCGAGGTTCTCGCCGGCCTTGGCCGGATCATGCACCGAGGCGGCCCTGCGCACCCCCGGAAGGATCAAGCCACCCGCAAACCCCAGAGCAGCCCTGCTCAGCACCCAGACAGCCAGGCCTTCAGCGAAGACCATCGCCAGCATGGCCGCCGCGCTGAGCGCGATCCCCACAGTGGCCATCGCTCGGGAATGGCCCACGTCGGCCAACCGGGCCAGAGTCACCTGCGACACGAACGCAGCCACGAAACCGCTGGCCACCATCACGCCGATGCCGATCCCGCTGAACCCGAACTCGTCGCGCAGCTCTCCGAGCACCGTGACGATCCCGCCGATGCCCCCGGCCGTCACCCCCATCAGCAGCTGGAAGGGCAGCAGGTCGCGGCGGTCGGCCCGGCGCGACGAGGCGCCGGCCGGGTCGGTCAAAGAATCAGACCTCTTTGAGCAGCAGGTCGCTGGTCTGGCCCGAGACGAACAGCTCGCTGCCCGCCTTGAGGATCTCCCGGTATCCCTCCTCGGTGGACAGCCGCTCGAGGAACTCGTCGAGGGTGCCCAGATCGGGGGCGTCGATCATCCAGTAAACCTTGCCGTAGGCGCCGTAGGCCTCCATCCACGAGGTGACGCTGACGCGCTCGGGGTCAGCCTGAGCCATGTAGCCGGTGTAGCGCCCGATCCACTCCCGAACCCGGGCCCCATCGCTGGAGTCCACCTGGGCCTTGCGAACCATCCTCACCATCGCAGTCACTTCCCTTCGCCGGATGGCGTGCCGGACGATGTGCCGGCCGCCGAGTCGTACGAATCATCCACCCACACTTCGAGACCGATCCGTTTGGGCTCGCCCCCGTTGGAGGCCGAGGTCTCGCTGGGACAGGCCGACACCGCGGCCAGCACGTCGATATCGGCCCGCAGTTCGATGTAGTCGCCCGCGGTGGTCGGCGACTGCCGGAACACCAGCCGCTGCTCGTCCTCCACGTCGGTGTACATGAACACGTTGAACACGTCGGGGATCAGGTCGGGGTCCACGCCCCAGGGCCGGACCGCCTCCTCGAGGTTGCCCTGGCAGGTGCGGTGGCCGGACTCGATGCCGTCGCGGACCGCGTAGACGCCACGAGAGCACCGGCCGCCGTTCCAAGCGAAGTGGACTCCGACGGGATCGTCGACAACGGTGAGCATCAGCCGCTCGTAGGGAGGGCGCGACCACAGGGTGGTGATGCGTCGCATCGTCCCGGTCCCGGCCAGCATGTTGAGGGCCACGCTCTGGCCGGCGTGATAGCCCTCGCGGGGGTTGTCGAGGGCCAGGAACGAGGTGTCGGCCACCTGCGGGCCGTCCAGCGCCACGATCCTGAGCATCTGCCCCGCCCGCACCTCCACCGCCCGGCCCTCGCAGCGCGGCACGACCACTTCCTGCAGGAGCACCCGGCCCGTGCCGGTCATGCAGCCCCTTCGCAGGCGATCGGGCCCTCGCCGGTCATGCGGCCCCTTCGCAGGTGACGCCGCCCAGGGAGATCATGCGGCTACTTCGCAGGTAACCTCGCCGGCGCCGGCCGTCGTCAGCTTCACGTGCGACGACATCAGCTCCAGCCAGGCTCGCAGATAGCCCCGCATCGGCCCCTCGTAGGTGACCGGCGCCCGGCTTGTGCCGTCGTCGGAGACCTCTTCGGCCTCGTGGCCGAGACCCTTGCTCATGTCCACCCACTCCACTTCGGCGATGGCGAGTCCCTGCTGGCAGCGCTCGAACAATTCCAGATCGTCAGGGTTCCCGAGGCTGGGGAAGTCCTCGGCGATCCGCATGCGCAGCACGTTCACCTCGTCGGGCGCGCCCTCCGCGGCCGCCACCCAGGTGTGCAGCCGGGTCTCGCCCACGCTGATCGGATCCACAGTCTCGAGGTGGTTGCCCTTGATGAGCAGGTTGGGGAAGATCGACAGGTTGATCATCGAGCCCGGCACCATCTCCAGGATGTCGGGGGCGTCGTCGCCGCAGCTCTGCTCGATCTGCTCGGCGTACCACTCCCGCCCCGGCACCGGCCGCTGCGTCTCCCAGAAGGACTGGTGGAGACCGGGGCGCTGGTCCACGAACATGTGCCCGTTGCCGAGGTCGGAGCCGTACATGCCGGTGTCGTCGGGGCTGGCCTTGAACTGCGACAGCGACCGCGCGCCCCCATGCTGGCGCTCGTTGAGGATCAGGAAGCTGCGATGGGCGAAGGTGGGGTGCAGCCCGTCGCCGGCGTTGTCCCAGGCCAGCTTCCAGTTGCCCCGGTAGATCATGCGCTGGCAGTTGCGCACCTCGATGCGCCCCAACGGGGACCGGTCGACGAACCCGTCGATCAGCGGCCCGGCCGGGCCCAGCCACTCCGCGAGACTGGGCGCGTCGAGGTTGAGCGTGCCGAAGATCAGGCCCCGGTAGGTGCCGAGCCGGGGCACCTGGGCCAGGCCGTGGTCGGCTTTGTGGAAGTCGGCCGGGTAGCCGTCGGAGAAGGGCACGTTGACGAGGTCGCCGCGGTTGGAATAGGTCCAGCCGTGGTAGGAGCATTGGAAGCGCCGGGCCGAGCCGCACTCGGACTGGCACACGCTCGAGGCCCGGTGGGCGCAGCGGTTGAAGAGGGCGTGCAGGCCGCCGTCCTCGTCGCGGGTGATGATCAGCGGCCGCAGCCCCATGTGCGATGCCAGGAAATCGTTGGGGTTGGGAACCTGGCTCTCGTGGGCCAGGTAGACCCAGGCCCCGCCGAACACCTTGGACATCTCGGCATTGAAGACCTCGGCGTCGGTGTAGACGGAGCGATGGACCCGGTGGGGCTGGACCAGAGCGCGGAGATCGGTCGTCGCGGTCATGTCAGTAAGGGCGGTCATGTTCGGCACCTCGCTTCTGCGAACCCCCGACTGCATCTATAGCACGAAGGAGAACTTGCGGACGTCGCCGCGGCTGTCCACCAGCCGCACGATCTTGAACCTGATTGACCAGCTCTCGCCCAGCGAGGCGAACACGTAGTCGTTGCGGCTCGCGAACGGAGTCAGCCGGTCCTTGCGGTACTCCCAGACCACCGTCGAGCACCGGGCCAACGTGTCTCCGTCGCCGAGCGGCCACGCCTCGGTGTTGGACACGATCCGGCAGGTGCGCGACGACGGCTCCTGGGCGTGGGCCCAACCGGTCTCCAGCAGCCCGACGCGGTCCTCCATGCGGCGATGGTCGTCGAGCAGGTAGGAGACCTGGGTGCGGGGGTCGCCGGCGGGATCGAGGGGGACCCAGTAGACGCAGTCGTCGGTGAACCGCTCCAGCCAGGCGCGGTAGCGGCGATCGTCCAGCAGTCGAGCCTCATGGTGGAGGGCCTGCTCGACCGCGGGACGCAGCTCGGGGTGGCCGGGCCCGGGCTCGGGTCCCTCCGGCGACGACAGATCCACGAGCCGCTGGTACAGGCGATCGTCAACCCCCGACACCGCCTGGGCGCTCATCAGCCTGACCCCGCGCCCTCTCCGGCGCCGACGCCGGCGCCGTGGACGGCCTCCAGCAGCCGGCCGACCAGCGCGCCGGGATCGCTTGACCCCCACACGTTGCGGCCGAAGGCCACGCCGGCGCCGCCAACCTCCACCACGCCGCGGGCCAGAGCGACGACCTGGTCCTCGTCGTCCACTTTGGGTCCGCCCAGGGCCACCACCGGCGCCGGGCAGGCCTCGACCACCTCGGCGAACTCCCCGGGGGGGCCGGGACACATGGTCTTGACGATGTCGGCTCCGAGCTCGACCGCGATCCGGGCGCCGCGGCCGACATTCTCCGGGGTCCAGGGCACCGTGCGGGGCCAGCCCCCCGGTATCGACTCGGCCATCACCGGCAGACCGAGCAGCTCACACTCGGCGGCCAGCCGAGCCAGTCGTCCCAGCGAGTGCTCCTCGTCGGGCGTGCCCGGGAACACCATGATCACCACCGCGTCGGCGCCGAGCACCATGGCCTGCTCAGCCGAATAGAGCAACGAGGTCGTGTCCGCGGCGCGCGGGTCGCCCAGAGAGGAGATCCCGCCGTCGATGCGCAGCACCAGCCCGGCTCCGGCGAAGGCCTCGGGACGGGCCCGAGCCAGCTGCCAGGTGGCGAGCACCGCGTCGGGGCCGCCCGCCGCGATGGCGGCCGCGGCGGAGGGCGCAACGCCCGTGCCCATGTAGGCGGGATGGTCCATGGCCACGAACACAGCCCGGCCATCGGCGCGGAAGATGTGGCGGAACCGGCGGCGCTTGCCAGCCGACACGGCCGAAAGCGGAGCAATCATGTTGTTCATGGGTCGATGGGTCCGTTCCTGTTGCTAGGAGGCCGAAAGCAGTGGCGCAGTGAACTCGTCGGAGGCCAGGGGCGTCGCCACGTCGGCGCGCACCGTCTTCATCACGTGCGCGGCCCGGCCCTCCCAGGTGGAGGCCGGACCCACCCGGTAGAACGGCGACCGCAGGCTGTTCATCAGCACGGTCACCATGTCGGTGTCCTCGCGGTTGGTTACGGCCAGGCGATCCAGCTCGAAGTCCTGCTCCTCTATCGACTTGTCGACCCCGTAGATGCGACTGAACAGCCGGGTGCGGTCCGGGGCGATGGGGTCGGCCCGCACCAGGAGCAGCTGCGTCGGATAGGGCAGCGGAGTGAGGTTGGGGTAGATGAAATCGGCGTAGTGGCCGAGGAGCTGCTCACCGGTGAGGTCGTCGCGCCCTCCCGAAGTGTCGTCGTCGGCGTGAGGCTTGAAGCCGCTGCAGGTGCGGCCCTCAAAGCGCACGATCGTGTCCATCTGCTTGCGGATCTGGTTGAGCCGCCGGTGGACGAAGCGAACGTGGTAGTCGTCGTTGGAGTTCTCCGCGAAGGCCTTCCAGTTGATGGGGTAAACCTGGTCGAGCTCCCGGTAGTAGCGGGTGAACTTGTCGAACCGGTAGAGGTCGTAGCGTTCGGCCAGCGGCGCTATCCACTCCCAAAACGATGGGGCCTTGCGGGACAGGCAGCCGAATATGAGCTTGTCCCAGGCCACCTCGATGCGGATCGGCACCAGGCCGTAATCCTCGGTGGGCATGCCGTCGGGGTACATGCGAACCCGGTCGGGGATGCCGATCAGGCGCCCGTCGATGGCGTAGGCCCAGTTGTGGTACGGGCAGGTCATGGTCTTGCCGCAGTTGCCGGTCGGATCGAACAGCAGTCCCGAGGCCCGGTGGCGGCAGTTGTTGAGGAAGCCCCGCACCGAGCCGTCCTGCTGGCGGATCACCATCACCTGCTGGTAGCCGATGCTGCCGGTGATGTAGTCGCCGGGCTCGGCCAGGTCCTCGGTATCGCCCAGCCACACCCAGGACCGCCCGAACACCCGCACCATCTCTAGGTCGAACAGCTCCTGGTCGAAGACCTCGTAGGGCTGCAGCATCGGGCTGTCGACAGGGGCGCGCACCAGCCCGGTGGTCTCGGCCACCCTGCGCTGCAGACGCTCCACAGCCGGCTCGGCCTGCAAGTCCGCTATCACATAGCGACCCTATCGGAGCAACCCGAACTCAGTCCAAACCCGCGCATTTGCCCTTCGATCTCCACCGCCTCTGCGGCCGCACGCCGAAGCTCGTCCAAGCCCGCGATGCTGGCTGGACCTCCCGGCCAGCCCCCGAGGCCCGGTCAGACCATCAACCACCAGAAGATGAGCCGCCGTTCTGGCAAGCCCCTCTCATGCAGCCCGGCAACAGTCATCGACTGAGGCCATGAATCGGCTGTAAGAGGCGCTGGACCCGAACGGTTGACCCAGCCACTTGGCGACATTGGACCCTGACGCTGATCGTTGCAGAGATGTGGGTCTGGGGAGTGAGCGAACCCTCCCCTTCAGAGATGGGCACAGAGCCTCGATCAAGGACGCGATCGCCCGGGCGTCGTTGATGCTCTCACCGAACACCAGCACCACTGCACGGGCACGTGTTGAGGCGCCCCGGGCGGAGCGTGCTGTCATGCGACGCTGTCGGGCACGCCACCCAGCGCACCAGCGAACCAGAGTTCGCCGAGCCGAAGATTCGACGCTTGCTGGGCTCTGGACAAACGACGACTGTCCATGTAGGGAATCAATGAGTCGCCGGTCTCCGCATCGCGGGCACAGACCACCAATTCCGAGGATTTGAGCCGGTTCACAAGGGTCGGAGAGTGTGTCGTCACCAGGATCTGTGTCCACCGCGAAGCGGCCCTCAGTCGGTCAACCAGCACATCGAGTGCGTAGGGATGCAGTCCGTGATCCACTTCCTCGATCGCGGTGAGGGGCGGAGGATCAGGCTCGTAAAGGGCCGTCAACAAGGCCAGTAGACGAACCGTTCCGAACGAGGCGTCCGCCAACTCGACCGGCGACGCAACGCCACGCTCGCAGAGGACCACGGCGACCGCCTTGCCCGGTCCTCCCACGGGCACGAACTCGATGGTGTCGAGGCCCGGAAGGCAGTACCGCATATCGCTGAGGAGGCTGTCGAAGGACTCGCGGTCAGCGGTGAACAAGCGGTACAACGCTGAGGCGAGATTGCCGGCGTCGTCGGCGAGTCGGCCCGGGGTCATGCGAGACGGCTGGCGAGCCTCCTGCATGTCGGGCTCCAAGACGCGAATCGAAGACAGGAACTCAGCGAGAATACGGATGCCCTCGCCGCCCTCATCGTCAGCGAGCCGCGGCAGTGTTGAAAGGCCGGTCGTCTGCGCGGTAGCGAGTCTTCGGCGATCAGGTTCAGCTTTAGCAGTCTCGCCCTGAGGGCCTATCTCCACCTGCCGACCGCTCACGGTGATGCGCCGCCCCCGACCCTCGGTCCGCTTGAAGGTGAATTCCTCAGAGCGAGCGAGCGCGCCGCTGGGGGTCGATCCGAATCGCAGCATGTATTCGTCGAGGGCCCCATAGCTCGCGTGTTTGGTTAGCTGGCCGCTGATCCGGATTGTCACATTACGTCTGGCCTTCGAGTCGCTCCGCCGCTTGACGCGCTCAAGGCCGCCCCATTCGCCTATGGCGGCGGACAAGTCGAATCGGACCGTCGACGCCAGGAATCGCAGAACGTTGAGGACATTGGTCTTGCCGGAGCCGTTCGGGCCCACCAAGACCGTCATCATGCCTAACGGTATGTCCACATCGGCGAGCGACCGAAAGTTCGCGGCCGCGAGCCTCGTTAGGCGTGGAATCTCCATGGATCTCGCTGCCCCAGCCTTGCCGTGTGTCGCCCTACGTTTGACACGGTAATCGCCATCACACGTGCTGCGCGCGATTCACTACGGGCAGAGGCTCGCGGCCTAGTACCAGTCGTAGGCGGTGTGCGGGCGAGCGGACCACCCGGCTCGGCCGATCAGGCGCATGGCCGGACCCAGCCCGCCCATCTGCTCGCAGTAGAGGGCGGCGCCGACGTGGTGCCAGTTGCCGTGGCCCGGAAACACCCACTCCACCGGCAGCTCCACCAGCCGGTCGAGGGAGCCGGCCAGCGCCTCCCAGGAGTGGAAGGTCTGGTCCGGGAACACGTCGAGCTCGCCCCGCCGATGGTTCCAGTGCAGGGTGTCGCCGGTGAACAGCCACCGGCCGTCGATGTGGAACACGACCGATCCCTCGGTGTGGCCGGGAACGGGTACGGCCTTCGCGCCGGGTGCGACCTCGGCGGCCTCGCCGCCTTCGAGGATCACAGTGGCGTAGGGCGCGGCGTCAAGATCGGCTTCGTGGATCCAGACGTCGGCGCCGTAGCGGTCGGCCCAGCGGTCGGCGTCGGCAACATCGTCACGGTGGCTCAGCAGAACGTGGCGCACCCCGCCGAGGTCGTCGATGAGCTCGGCGAGGCCGCGGGTGAACCGGGGCGAGTCGGTCATCAGGTTCCCGTCGGGCCGGGGCACCAGGTACGAGTGCGCTCCGAAGGACTCCCGGGCGTTGTGACCGAGGGCGTACACGCCGGGCGTCAACTCAAACGGGAAAGCCGGGCTGGGCGGACGGCGCTCCTCGGTGCTCCCGATGGACTGCGTGGGACAGGCGGCCGCGGCTCGCCACAGCGCGGCCGTCTCCTCGGGACCCTCGGGCTGGCGGGCCACGTAGGACAGCCCACGGTCGTCCATCTCGATCAGCCCGGGAGCCCAATGCCGGGCCGCGTCGCAGCGGATGCAGCGAGTGTCGACGAACCATGGCCCGTCGACATTGTCCGTATGCACCAAGTCGATCCGAGCCATCGCCCTCACCTCGCTGCGCCGGGCTTCACAGCCGATGCTAACGGCCCACTCGGCCCGGCTCCCGCTCCCCTCACCGGGCTAGCCGCTTCGTGCAGAAGGCGCTAGGCGATCTGGGCGTGGACCCAGTCGGCGATGAGGTCGGCCGCCTCGGCGCGGGCGCCCGGGCTAGCGCAGGTAGTGGTCGACCCTGCTGATCGCGCGGCGGCCGTATTCCCCGGGCGCCAAACAAGCGAATCTGGAGCTACAGCCGGACACGGGGCTCTGGGGGACGGCTACCGTTCGGGCGTGGACAACGCTCTGCAGGCGTGGCGGCTCGAGAACCTGGGCAACGAGAGCTTCGCGGCCGCCCTCGCCAACGAACTGGATCCGGCCCATCAATGACCTCCGAGGAAGTCCGCTCAGATCCTGACCCGTGGGTTGTCGTCGATGAAGGTCCAATCCCCGACGAGTTGCTGGCTTCGGCTGCGGCGGCCCAGTCCACGCTGGGAGAGAAGCTCGCCGCGCTGCGATCACTGAGCGAGCCGTTTCCCGAAACCGTCGGACCTGCGGCCTTCGACCTCTGGGTGTCCGATGCCGCCGCGGGGAGGGCCGGGTCTCTCCAGAGCGACGCTGAGTCGTCTCCGTCGCCGGAGCCCGGGCCCGAATCACCGGGCGGCGGACTCACTTCGCTCAGCGCCGCGGCCCTGCTGAAGGGCTACGGGACCGGCGCCTTCGACCCGGTCGACGCAGTGGACGCCTGCCTGGCCCTCATCGATGACACCGACGGGGCTGTCGGTGCGATCGCGGCCCGCGACGACACCTCCGCCCGGGCGCAGGCGGCGCGATCGGCTCAGCGGTGGCGAGACGGCACGGCCCGCGCCCTGGAGGGCGTCCCCACCGGCGTGAAGGACATCATCGACACGGCGGGACTGTGCACAGCCGCGGGATCGCCCCTGTTCGCCGGCCGCGTCCCGTCCGCCGACGCCACCGTCGTGGCCCGGCTGCGGGAGGCCGGCGCGGTGATCCTGGCCAAGACCACCACCCCGGAGTTCGCCTTCGGGGACGAGTCCGGCGACGGCGTCCGCAATCCCAGTGCGCCGGGCCGCTGGGCCGGGGGAAGCTCGTCGGGGTCGGCCGCGGGCCTCGCCGCCGGGCTCTTCCCGGTGGCGCTCGGCAGCGACACCGGCGGATCCATCCGGGTCCCGGCGTCGTACTGCGGCGTGAGCGGGCTGAAGCCGACGTTCGGCCGGGTGCCCCGCGACGGGGTCTTCGGCGTGTCCTGGACGCTGGACCATGTGGGCCCCATGGCCCGCACCGTCGAGGATCTGGGGCTGGTGCTGGGCGTGATCGCAGGCAGATGCGACGCCGATCCCTATGCCTCGAGCCGACCGGTGCCCGACTACGGCCGGCTAGCCGAATCGATCCAGGGCACACGGGTGGGTGCAGTCGACGGATGGCTCGCCGAGGGCTGCTCGTCCGGTGTGACCGCGGCCGTGTCCGGCGCGCTGGACCGGCTCGAGCAGCTCGGCTGCACGGTCGAGCCGGTCCCGTTCCCCCACGCCGAGCTGGCCGGGACCATCGCCTGGCTGATCACGGTGGTGGAGTTCGCGGCCCACCACGACGCCAACATGCACTGCATCGGTGAGTTCACGCCCTCCGCGGCCTGGCGGCTCGCGGCCGGAGCCCGAGCCGGCGCCTTCGACTACCTGAAGGCGCTGCGGGCCCGCAGCCTGGTGCAGGGCGACCTCGACTCAGTGTTCGAGCGAGTAGACGTCCTGGTGACGGTGGCCACGCCAACCACCGCGCCCGACCCAGCCACCTTCTTCGACGACGGCGACCGGCTGTGGCTCGACAAGGTCGCCCGCACCTTCCTGCCGTTCAACGTCACCGGTCAGCCGGCGCTGGTAATGCCGGTCGGGTTGGACGAGGGCCGGCCCGCCGCAGTGCAGATCGTCGCCCCGCCCCACGCTGATGCCCTGTGCCTGCGAGTCGGCACCGCCTTGCAGGCGGCAACGACGCCCCACACCTATTGAATCGTAGATACATTCTCATGACCTATGTTGCATTACAGTCAAGACTGTCGTAGTATGGGCGATGAACACACCCGAGTCTGATGGGAGTCGGCGCATGGCCACAGCAGACGCATCCTTCCCAGCCGTCCCGACGGACACTCTGGCCACATCCAAGGACTTGAAGGTGCTCAAGTCGGACCTGATCGCCGAACTGCACAAGGAGATTGCGGAGCTGACCAAGACGATGATGAGGGCCGCGTTGATGATAGTCGCGGCGTTCGCGGGAGCACTGGTAACCGTCGCACTGGTCGTCTAGGGCGGGCTCCCTTCCGCACCGGGCCGTCTGACGCTCCCAATATGAAGCGGCGGTAGCCGACCAACTAGGTTCAGCGGCAAGGGATATCCTCTCGCACGCGCTCTGACCTAGGGGAGACACGAGCCATGACGGTTCTGACCGACGAACTCCTTGCCAGCTTCAACGACTCGATCAGTCCGGTCGACGAGGCCAGGCTGCTACCGCCGGTGCTGTACACCTCGCCGGAGTTCTACAACTTCGAGCAGCGGGCCATCTTCCAGCGGGAGTGGCTCTGCGTCGGACGGGTCGACCAGTTGGCAGAGCCCGGCGACTACCGCTGCATCAACATCGCGGGAGAGCCGCTGATCGCGGCCCGGGACTCCGACGGCGAGCTGCGGGTCATGACCGCGGTGTGCCGCCACCGGGGCATGGTGATCGCCGAGGACTCCGGCAACTGCCGCCGGTTCACATGCCCCTACCACCACTGGACCTACGGGCTCGACGGAACCCTGCTGGGCACCCCGGCCATGGACCGCGCCGTCGGCTTCGACCGGTCCGAGCACTCGCTGCCCCAGCTCAAGGTTGAGATCTGGCAGGGGTTCATCATGGCCAACTTCGATCACGGCGCCCGCCCCTTCGGCCCGACCATGACCAAGATCGACGCCATGCTGGCCAACTACGGCCTGGAGACCACCACCACCCTGGAGGGCAAGACGATCCCGGACCTTCCCTGGAACTGGAAGGTCATGATGGAGAACTTCAACGACCCCTACCACGCCAGCCGGCTTCACGGGCCGCTGCAGACGTTCGCCCCCAGCCACCTGAACGACTTCCTGCCCTGGGACGACGACGACGGCGCGGTAGGCCGGATCCAGCACTTCACCGAGATCGACGGCTCGTTCAACCCCACCCAGCGCTGCATCCTGCCGGTGTTCGCCAACCTCACCGAGGCACAGCGCAAGCGGGGAGGGTTCGTGCTGATCCCGCCCACGCTGGCGCTGGCCATCGTCCCCGACGAGGTGGCCTACTTCATCATCAGCCCTCAGCACGCAGGCCACATCACCATCCATATCGGCTACTGCTTCGAGTCGTCAGCACTCGAGGACCCGATGTTCGAGTACCTGTTCGACGCCGCGGAGGCCGGCGTGAACAACTTCAATGTGCAGGACATCTACGCCGACGAGATGACCCAGAAGGGCCTCAACTCGCACTTTGCGCCCAGGGGCCGCTACTCGTGGCAGGAGGAGACCCTCGTCCAGTTCAACCGCTGGCTGGTCAGGCGCTACCGCGCGCACTGGCCCGCCAGCGGAGCCTGAACCCAGCGACCCCGCGCCGCGTCGACGCATTTCGGGCGCCCGCCGCCCGCGGACACAACCCGAAAGGAAGCCCGACCCATGGATCCCGAGCGCACCATCACCTTCGACCCGGCCGCGAACCAGCCGATGGACCGCCAGTTCATGCTCTCCCAGCTGATCGTGCCCCGTCCCATCGCCATGGTGTCCACCCGCAGCCCCGACGGCGTGCTCAACATCGCCCCGATGAGCTACTACCTGCCGATCACCGGCGACCCGATGCTGCTCGGGGTGACCATGGGCCTGCGAGAGGACGGCCGGCTCAAGCACACCTACCTCAACGCCATGGCCAGCGGCGACTTCGTCGTCAACGTCACCAGCGATCTCTTCCGCGACGACATCGAGACCGTGGCCCTGGAGGGCCCGCCCGAGTCCGACGAGTTCGCATTGGCCGGCCTGACCCCGGTGCCGGCCACCAAGGTCACCTCACCCGCTATCGGCGAGGCCATCGCCCGCCTCGAGTGCGTGGTGCACAAGGTGGTGGACCTCGGAACGCCGGACCGGATCTTCGGCGAGGTCCACCTCGTGATCGGCGAGGTGGTGTGGGTGGCCTACGACTCAGCCATCTGCAACGAGCGCGGCCGCATCGACCCGCTGAAGCTCGGCGCCATTGCCCGGCTCGGCCTGCGGACCTTCCTGCGGACGGTGCCCGAGGGCGCGTACTCCCTGCCCCGGATCCCCTGGGCCGAGTTCATCGCCGCCGACGGCTCAACCAACAGCAGCTAGCCGGGCAGGACGAAGCACCGGCGAACTCGCCGGATCCGAGGGGTGCTCGGTAGCGTCGCCGGCAGGCCATCGTCGAGGCGGGCGGGACGGCTGAGGTGTTCCAGGCCGACATCGGCAACGAAGCCGCCGCGGACGCGATGGTGCGCCAGCTGCGGGACATGCTGATCCTACAGTGGCTGGTGGTGCACAACGACGCCCCGACTTGTCGTCCCGGAGCGGCCGACGGAGGCAGCCCAGAGGTCGCTGCTCAGCGCCCTCCGCGTGTGCGCCGGTCTTGGCGGAGCACGGCATTGACGTACGGTCTGCTGGCTCCGGTGCGTTCGGCGATCCAGGCCGGCGACGCCGCCGGATGTGAGCGTCTAGCTGCGAGGATCTTGTCCTTGAGGGTCGGCTGCGGAACGACGCTGCGGCGGGTTGCGGCGAGCGCGTCGGAGCGGGAGCCGGCACCTCTGCGCTGGTGGCGCCAAGCCCCGAGAATGTCCGAGGCGGTTCCTTTGGACGACAGCACGCGCCTCCAGCGCCGCGAAGGCTGGGTCGCTTCGGCGCAGACGTCGATCAGCGCCGCTGCCAGCTCAACGTTCTCTGTGAGGTCGTATGACCCCCGACGGTGCGCGGCCGCCTCCGCCAGCTGCGCGGTGTACTCCGGACGGTCGAGTTTCGCCCTCAGGTTGTTGGCCGCGAGCCGGGCGGTCCATCCCTCGGGCCGATACCGCTCGAAGCAGCCGGCTACTTCCTCGGGTGTCGCTACGTCTGCCTTGAGCGCCGCCCAAATGTCGAAGAGGTCCCGATGGCGTCGCCGGCCGTACAGCGCAGCGACCTTGGATGCCAGCAGCTCCGCAGGCTCATAACACACCACCTCGACGTTCGCCTGGAACCACGGGCTGTCCACCGTGAACGGCCTGTGGGCGTACGGCAGAGCGGACTCGCGCGCGTGAGGATCCACATCGAGCTTGACCGCCATGGGCGCACCGTCCCCGAAGCTGCCCTGCAGCCGAGTGTGGTGTATCGGGCGCTCTGCTTGCCCCATCCGCGCCGAGAAGCCAGAGAAGCCGACCCGGGGCCCGATCTCAGCGATGGCGGTCTTGACGTCGTCCAGCTACACCTCACCGCAGATGTCGTAGTCCAGATCCTCGCTGTAGCGCCACGGCTCCGACAGCCACAGCTTGTGCAGGCAGGTGCCTCCCTTGAGGGCGAGCGAACCGCCGACCACTGGATGCTGGGCCACCTCTGCGATCAGCCGTGCGAGCACCAGGTCCTGTTCGACTTCGCGCGGCGATGTCCAGGGCACCACCCGCCGCCACTGGTCGAAGGCCTCCGCGGTGATCACAGATCGTGCTCGACCTCGTAGTCAACGAGCACCTTCCATCGCCGATCGGTGTCAGAGGCCGCTGCTGTTCGAGTTGGGGGGGCCTCGTGACCACACGACAGCGTGACAGTCTTGGTGCCTCTGGCGGCCAGGGCGTGCTCCAGCGGGCCCAGATCCAGGGGCCGGTCGATCATCCCGGCGAGTTCGCGGCTCATGTAGTCCAGGATGTGCCCCGCACGCTGGACGATGGCCTTCGGGTAGATCTCCGACACGACTGCGAGCTCCCTGGCATCGAGAAGCCCAAAGGCCTGCAGATCCCCGAGGATGGTGGCGACGTAGTCGAGTCCGCCGCCGAGCTGGGGGCGGTCCACCAGGTCGAGCACGGTCGCCTCAGGGGTGCTGACAGTGACTTGGGCAGCCTCATGACCATACGGCTGACGACGCACGGGGGCGCTGCCGACGCGGGAACTGCGCACAAATCTGAGGTGCGTTCCGCCGATCGTGCGGTCCCGACAGTAGACGTCAACCGCGACCTGGAACGCCGGGAAGCTGTGGTGGCTGGCACCGTAGACGGCGGCGGCGCTGCGGTAGGCCACATAGTGGCGGTGCCCGAGATGAGCCATGAGGTCATCGAGATACTCGCCGGGCGGATGGGCTCCAAGGTGGCGCCAACCCTCCTCCACCGGGGCCCACACTCCCTTGGTGATCGACACGATCCGGCCCTCGCGGCGAGCAGCAGTAAGACAGCTCGACACACGGGCCTGGCGCACCCCCAGCAACTGAGCGACACGCTCAGTGCTCACGAACGTCTCCCCTGACGCTAGGAGAAACTCAGGCAGGTCTCGGGACCTGATCTTCGCCGGCACGGACATTGCAGAATCCTACCACGAGGGGAAGGATTGTCGCGCACGACAGACGCAGGCCGACCCGCGAGCGCAACGTGGTGAAGCCGAAGGCCTCGGAGCCTCAGGCGCGCATCGACTTGAGCAATCCAAAGACCCAACTGGAGAGGGACGATGCTCTCAGACAGCCATCATCTCGCACGTACCGGCGACGCAGCCACGGCCGCGCCCGGCCACAATCCGGGTCGGGCCTGACGGCTGTCAGATGGGGGGCTGGTGCTGGTTCGACACTTCGCTTTCGACGAGGTTCATCATCCGGTCAGCTATGCCGGGGAGAACCTCCTCGTATTGTCTGAGCCACTCTGGCGGCGGCAGCGGCCCACTGTAGGCGGCTGCCACCTCCACGCTGCTCTGGACTGCAGCGTTGCCCTCATCGCTGCTCATCGGCCGGCTCCGTCACGAGTCGGCCCATCGCTTCGTACATGGCGGTGCCAAGAATGTTCCACGCTTCGGTGACCGCATCTGGGCGGGGCTCGGCCAAAGCACGCAGACAGCGGCGGCAGTGCATGGGCCGCTGGATGCTGAACAGGTCAAACGCCGAAACCACACCATCAACCACGGTAGGGACATGGTGAAGAGACCCAGTGACGGTGTCATCCTCGTCTGGGTGTTCGAGGGCCTTCACGGCCTGCACGTGTCCGTCTCCTTCCGATGGCGTGCGTTCTAGGCGTGGCAATCCGCTCCGAGCCGACGAATCGACTCACCAGGGGCTACCGGTAAACCCTGTCCGGCTCTGCCCGGCAATTTCGGTGCGGTGCCCGAGCCGATAGGCAATCTCTCTGCGATCACGCTCCGTTGCCTACCAGCGTCGCGCACACGTCCCACAAAGTGGCGGACCGGCAGCCGAGCGCGCTCGGGAGACGCATCCCGGGTTGTGTGTGATCCCGAGTGGTGTCGGGTTCGTTGCTGTCGGGGCCAGCACCGCCCGAGCCAGTGCGAGGTCCGCAGCTCCAAGCTGCGCGAATCTCACGCATCCGCGCGGTCTGGGTGTTGTGTCCTGCGGCGGCGACGTTGCGCCACCCGGTGGACGGAGCGGGCCCGTTGTGCGGCACGTTCGCGCCGACCACGGCGCTGGTGACGATCTCGGGCGGTTCGGTGGCTGAGGGCGGCCGGGTCGTGTTGACGGTCACCGCGACCGGCGATTTCGGCGGCGGGTCGGGGTCGGTGTCGTTCTCGGCGGCGGACGGCACCGCGACACATCCCGAGGACTGCCGCAACCCGGGTGCGTCGACTCTGACGTTCTCGGACAGCCAGTTGTCGAGGCAGGTTCTGATCGACACGATCGACGACGACGTGGTGGAGAGCAGCGAGACGTTCTCGGTTCGGCTGACGGCGGTGTCGGGGGTGGACGTCGGCAGGGCTGCGACGGTGAGATCACCGACAACGACTCGAGCGACCCGACCTGTCCGGCTGGGACGACGGGGACCCCGCCGAACTGTGTGCCCGACACATGCCCCGCGGGCCAGACCGGAACCCGCTGAACCCCAGAATATTGTGTGCAGTGTCCCCAAAGTGTTATATGGAGCCTTCCCAAAGTGTTATATGGTGCTGGGGGAGGCTTGAGCAGACCAGGGGGGCCTCACGATGGATGAGCGGCGGCGTCCGTTCCCCGGCTACAGGCCGAGGGTGGCAGAAGCTGACATCGAAGAAGCATTGACCCGCCGCGGCGCAGTGCTCCTCGAGGGCGTGCGCTGGTGCGGCAAGACCTCGACAGCGCTGCGGTTCGCTCACAGCGCACTGCGCCTTGATGACCCCTAACCAGCAGCAGCGACACAACGAGAGGCCGCGGCCGGCCGCCTCCCACCGCGCGGTCCGCTGCGAGGTCTGCAGGTCCGCCCAGCGCTATCCGTCACGCTTATGACGACGACCGCGACCGCAACCGTGAACGTTTCGCGCCGGGCGGCGACTACGGCATCTGCGTCGATCCGCGCGGTCCGGTGTGATGTCCTTCGTCGGCGTCGCGCTGGGTTCGGCTAGGCGGTGAGCAGCGCCGCGGGCACGACCGCTATCCCATCAGCTCGACGGTAGGCCCCGGGGCCGGTGTGTATCACAGCCGCGTCGAGCAGGTCAGGGCCGGTCCGCTCGGCGAGCCATCTCAGATGAGCGACGTCGTTGTCGTTGACTGTCGCTGAGAGTTTGACCTCGATGGCTACGAAGCGGCCGTCAGCGCGTGCGACGACGAGGTCCACCCCGTGTTCGCCGGCGTGGGTTCGCAGATGGCCCACGCGGGCTTCGCATGCCTGGGCATAGACGCGCACCGACATAGCGACGAGCGACTCGAACAACGCTCCGAGCAGGGTGCCGTCTCTGGGCATGTCCCACCCGGCGTCGCTGCCGTCAAGGAGGGCGTCGGCGTCCACGCCGAGCAGCCTCGCCGCGATGGCGGGGTCCGCCATCTGATGCTTGGGGGCCGCGGCGAGGCGCCGTAGATGGTTGCGGGTCGGGAGCCAGGCCGGTATCTCCTCGATCATCCATAACCCCTCAAGAGCGTCGCGGTAAGGGATGGTGGTTGTCTTGGCGGGTTTGTCGGACTCCCCGGCAGAAGCCGCGTCTCGGATCTTCTCGAAGGATGCCGCGGTGGATGTAGCCGCCGCGTATGCGGTCATCCACCGCCGCAGCATGCCGCGATTGCGGACGACGCGTCCGAGATCGTCGACGTCGTGGTCGACTATGCGGTCGATGTACCCGTCGAGGTGGGAGCGCAGCGTTCGGCCCGAGAGGTGCCGCAGGCCAGGGAAACCGGAACGGGTGATCTCCTCGGCGTAGACGCCGACAGTTGCCGCAGTGGAGCCGTGGATGTGGCCGCGCTCGCCGGTGAGCAGATCAGCGAGCCTCACCATGGGGGTCGAGAGGCCGCGCTCAGCGAGCGACAGTGGCCGCATCCTCACCGTGACGATCCGACCGGCGCCTGGGTGTGTGGGAGCGTCCGCCGGCGCTGCTGAGCCTGTCAGCAGGAAGCGGGCGTTCTCGGGATCCTCGTCAACCGCTCGGCGCACGAGATCCCATGAGGCGGGCATCCGCTGCCACTCGTCAATCAGCACCGGCGGGTCGCCTGAGATGACCCGGGCGGGGTCGGCTTGCAGGATGTTGAGTTCGGTTGGGGAGTCGAGACGATGAGCGGTCGCGGCACGCCGCAACGCGGTTTGGGTCTTCCCGACCCCGCGAGGCCCTTCAATCGAAATCGCCGGCGCGGTGGGGCACAAGTCGTCCAACTCGGCGTCGACGATGCGAGGCAGGTACCGATCCACCATCTCTAAACTACCATTCCGACGGGCGCTGCGCTACCGCATCGACGGGCTGCGGGCTACCGCACCGCCGCCGAGACCCCGAGCGGGCAGGATGAGCGCCGGTGGTGGAGTGAGGCATCACGGGTGCGTGACGCCGAGCCCGACAGGCCGCCCGGCCGGGCGGGTTCCAGGCGACGGCCAGCGGGCGATCCGCGAGCGCTACGGTGTGAAGCCGAAGACCTCTAAGCCCTCGGGGCCTTCGAGGATTGCGGTGGCTGCGTCAAGGGCCTGCTGCTCGTCGTCGTAGGCGGCTGCTGCCTCGACGGCCTCAGCGAAGCGGGGGTGGGCGACGTCGACGTCGTAGGCGGGCGGTCCCCAGCGGCCGGCTTGGCGCAACGCGAGGCAGGCGAGGCGCACGGCTGCGGTCTCGGGGGTGGGCTCAGCGGGAATCTGCAGCCGAACGCCGGAGTCGGGCTCGAACAGCTCTTCGAGCTCAGAGCGACTCATCTGCGCGAGGTGCGGATCGTCGCATCGCTCCGGTGGGGTGAACACGAGCGTGCCGTCGTCGTCCTCGGTGACGACGTAGGTGTTGTGGTCGTCGCGGCCAACTCCGTCCAACTCGGCCTGTCGGCGCTGGTTGAGGTGAACGAGCCGGCTTGTGCGGGTGAAGGTCATCGGCAAGCTCTGGTTGTTGCGGGTCCGCAACCACGGTAGCAAATCCACCACCCGCCGCGATGGCCGCGCGACTTTGGACCTCTGAGCGGGTCAGGCGACGCCTTCGCGCCACCGCAGGACCTGGCCCGGTCGGGTGCGGCCTGTAGGGCGACGGATTGCATGGTTGTCGTTTGGACATCGAGGGCGCTGGCGGACATCCAGGCGTTGCGCCGGTCCGGGCGTGGACGTCTCGCGGACGAGGCTGAGGCATTGGGTGCTCTGTTGCAAGCAGACCCGCGGGGCCATCGGCGCCAGGGGACTCAGGTGACCACTAAGGACGGCCGGCACGGATGGGCGAGAACCCTGCACGTTGGGCCCGACATGTGTGTCGTGGGCTGGGCCGTGGCCGGCAACCAGTTGGTGATTCTGCGGGTCAGACACTAGGCGGCCCTAGCGGGCGGTTGGGGTGCTCGCCGTGTGGTGCGGCACGAGTTCCACGTCATCACGAGAGCCCGTCGGCGGGCACGTCACCTCAGGCTAAGAGCGCATCGACTTGAGCGGTCCCCCACCGCGCGAGCCAGTGCGAGGTCCGCAGCTCCAAGCTGCGCGAATCTCACGCATCTGCGCGGTCTGGGTGTTGTGTCGTGCGCCGGCGAGATTGTGCACCCCTGTGCACAGTTATCGTGCTCCATGCCCAACCAGCGAACCGCGGCCTCCCAGCCCCGGTGCTCGGCCGTTCGGCCCGCTGGGACCCAAAGATCCAAGGAGAGGGATCATGCTCTCACCGAGTCACCATCTCGCACGCACCACCGCTGCCGCCACGGCCGCGCGATATAACGCGCGGCCCGGCCGCCGATATCGACTTCAGGGTGCCGATCTGGTCCACCAAGACCGAACTGGACGCCCTCGATCCGCTGCATCGCTTGGGACTTCCCCAGACGTACGACTTCGGTACCATGGTCGATCCCGCCGAACTGGCCCGATTCGGGGGAGACGGGCTCACCATCGACGAGATACTGCACGTTGCCCGCATCGACATGGGCCTGGAGGCCAAGGGGGGCTGGCGGGCCGGGCAGCTCTACACCCTGGCCAGCCTGGGCGGGCTCGGCACCGTCAGCTACGAGCCCTTCGACCTGGCCGGACGGATGCTCACCGCGGTGCGAGTGATGATCGACCACCCCATCGAGGCCTGCGTGGCGTCGCAGATCGCGGGATGGCGGCTGCAGGCCCCCGGCACCGAGCACGCCGCCATCCTGGCCGGGCCGGGACGGGCCCTGAACCGCGACAGCCTCGACCACTACTTCGAGTGGATCGACTACCGCGACGACCACCACGAGGCGGTGGTGGCCATCCAGACCTCGGAACCGCCCCCGACCGAGATGGCCGCCGTGATCGCGTCGGCGTGCCGGGTCGATCCCGCCGACCTCTACGTGCTGTTCGCTCCCAATCGCAGCCTGGTGACCGCGGTGCAGGTGGCGGCCCGCATCGTGGAGCAGTCCATCCACCGCCTCGCTGAGGAGGGCATGGACCTGCGGGGCCTGCGCTACGCGTACGGCCTGGGGGTGGTGCCGCCCCTGGTGGACGACGACCTGGCCTCGATGGGCCGCATCAACGACAGCCTTCTCTACGGCGGCATCTCCAACGTCACCGTGGAAGCCGACGACGCCCAGTGCGCCGAGATCGTCGACCGGGTGGTGTCGGCGGCCAGTTCCGCCTACGGGCGCCCGTTCATCGAGATCTACGAGGACGCCGGGCGGGACTTCTACGAGATTCCCATCGAGTTGCACTCCCCGGCGGAGATCCACCTCACCAACCTGGCCAGCGGGCGCACCTTCAGCGCGGGCCGGATCAACACCGAGGTGCTGACCGCCTCCTTCTTCGGATGAGCAGCCGATGACCGGCCCTGACGCCGCGCCGGCGGCGGGTCCCCGCCCATGACTGCGGCGCTGCCCGACGGAGTGGCCATCGTCACCGGCGGCGGCTCGGGTATCGGCCGAGCCTGCGCCGCCGCGCTGTCGGCCCGGGGGACCCGCTGCGTGCTCGTGGGCCGGCGGCAGGACCGGCTTGAGGCCGCCGCTGCGGATCTGGGCGGCCCGGTGACCGTTGTCGCGGCCGACCTGACCGAGGCCGGCGAGCCCGAGCGGGTCGTCGAAGAGACGCTGGCCGCCCACGGCCGGATCGACGCCGTCGGCCAACTTGTGACCGACGACCTGGTGGTCGAGTACCAGATCGCGGGCACACCCGAGGAGTGCCGCAGCCAGCTCCAGCACCTGATCGGCGCTCACAGTCTCGACGCGTTTTTCGTGAACATCATCTCGCCCGGCCCAGCCGCCAACTACCGGCTGCTGAGCGAGGTCGTCTCCATCGCCACCGGAAACTAGCTGCAAGAGTCTGTTGATCACTATTATTTTCCATGTATTGTTAATATTCTTGGAAGCGGACGACAGGAGGCTGTCATGAGTACCCTCGAATATGACAGCAACCAGTTACGCGCTGGGACGCCAAACACCGAGGCCAAGTGCAGCCCGATGGACACCCGGCGCGACATCACCCGGAGCTACCAGCCGACAGTGTCCCCACCGACATAGGCCAACTCCGGTCACAGCACCCGGAGTTGGATTGGGATGATGCGGACGGGGCCGCCGAGACCCTGGCCATTCTCAGCGACCCCGAGGCGGTGGCCGAACTCGAAGAGGCCGAACACGACATAGCGACCGGCAACTTGGTTCCGCTCGATCGCTATGCCCCTCCTAGCTAGACCAAAGGGGACTAGATCGCCTCTCCGCCGCCGACCGCTCCCGGGCGTTGAAGATCATTGCTTCCCTCGACGACAACCCCAGTCTGGGGAAGCGGCTCCAGGGACGGCTGAGCGGCTGCCGTTCAGTGCGATTTGGCGACTATCGCATCGTCCACCGGCAACTCGATGACGGTGTGGTTGTCGTGTTGCGGATCGCGCCGCGTGGACAGGCCTACTGGCCCTGACCTGAACCGGCACGGACGGCCGCCGACTCATCGGCGGCGCTGGTGACGGCGACCGAGTTAGCAGGTCAAGAAGGCGGCAAGGTCGTCCAGTGCCTGACGGGCCTCGGGAACGTGGTGCCGAAGCTGCCAGCCGTGCCACAAGCCGTCCCACACCGTGAGCTCGACGTCGACCCCAGCACCGCGCAGCGCGGCTTCGAGCCGGCAGGAGTCTGAGAGAAGGATCTCGCGGCTGCCTACCTGGATTAGCGCGGGAGGCAGTGCCGCCAAGTCAGCGAACAGCGGCGAGACCTCCGGGCTGGCCGTGCCCCGGCCCGCATAGGCGGCCGCGAAGAGCGGAGGATCGAGGGGACCCAAGACCGGGTCGTCCGAAGCCAGCGTGCGGTAAGTGTCGCCCGAACAGCTCAGATCGACCCACGGCGAGAGCAGGCCGAGGCGATCGGGGAGCTCTGCTCCGCCGTCGCGCAAGGCGATCGCGGCCGTCAGGCTGAGGTTGGCGCCGGCCGACTCGCCGTAGATCGCGGCGAGCCGGTGCGACGCCGCCAGTTCCAGGCACACGTTCACTATGTCCTCGGTCGCGGCAGGACAGCGGTGTTCGGGGGCGAGGCGGTAGTCCACCGACACCACCGGCAATCCCGTGCGCTGGGCGACGCCCACGGCCAACGCGGCGCTGGCCGTCGGTGAGCCCAGCACGAACGCCCCACCGTGGAGATGCACGATCACCCGGTCGGCGTCCAGAGCCTGCTCGTCGACGGCAAACGTCACCACCGGTACCCCGGCCACGGCGGCGGCCCGGCTGATCCACGGCCCCGCCAGCCCCTCGTTGAGAGCCACCCAGCCCGCAAGGGACCCCCGGCGCGCGGCCGCCACCGCTTCCAAGTCCCGCAGATCCAGTTCCGCTCCCACAACCTGGTAGTTCGCCAAGAATTGCCGTGCCTCAGCGCTCAAGTGCGAGGCCGGCTCCGCGGGACCCATTCCTGGCACCCTACCGACAGACATCAAATCGAGATGTGGGCCCCTCTATTTCAGCGTCGGAGATCGGCTAGCGACGTCCGCACCAGGTAGTCATCGTCGGAGCCGAGGCGGTCAGGATCGTCGGGATACTCGAGCCGGACCAGCCCGATGAGCCGGAACTCTGCCTCCTCGGGCTGGCCGGTGACATCGATCAAGAATCGGGCCGAAGAGCCTCGGAGCCGCCCATCGCAGGCACCGGCCGGCAGCAACTGCCGGGGGACGGTGTTCGGATCAAGGGCATAGGACGCGGCCTCCGGGCCAGGCTGCGCGCCCTCCTCGACGTTGGACAGCCTGCAGATGACTCCGCCCTCGGTGTGGGCGTTGGCGGCATCGACGAAGAACTCGACCGTCCACTCCAGGCCAGAACCGAGGTCCGGGGCGTCGGTGAACCGCAACTCCAACGCCAGCGTGGCATCGTTTGACCGCCACACCCTGACCGTCTCGACGTCGGCGCCCGAGTCACAGCGATGCCCTCTGTCGAGACCGGCCTCGCGGCAGTCCTCCAGCCGGTCGGCCACCTCCAGCCCTCGGGGCTCAACCGGGGCGAACGGCCCGAGGTCGAGCAGAGCGGCGGTTCCGAGCGCCAGCGTCCCGAGGGCGCCGGCCGCCATGACCACCGCCACCAGCAGCAGCGCCAACCAGCGGCCGCCACGTCTAGGAATCCTGCTCCTCGAGCATCGACATCGACTTGGCCTTGATCCACTCCCCGGAGATGACCGGTTCGTACTTGGCGGGCCGCTCCGGCGTGACCGTGGTGGGGATGGTCTCTATCCGGGCCCGGTAAGACGGCTGGAAGAAGAACGGCACCGACACCCGGTCACGGTGCTGGTCGGCTCCGTCGGGAACAACCACCCGGTGCAGCGTCGACACCCAGCGGTCGTTGGTCCACCGGGCCATCATGTCGCCCAGATTCACGACGAAGGAGTCAGGCACTGCGGGCACGTCGGTCCACTGGTCGTCCACGAAGATCTGAAGGCCCGGGATCTGCTCGGCCGCAACCATGGTGAAGGCCCCGTAGTCGGTGTGGGCCCCCCGCCTCAACTGTCCGGCGCGGACGGTCTCCGCGGGCGGGTACCAGTTGATGAGCAGCAGGGCGGTGTGGTCTGCGACCTTGTCGGCGAACCAGTCCGCGGGCAGGTCCAGAGCTCGGGCGAACAGCGGCAGCATGTCCATGCAGAGCTGCTCCATCACCGCGTAGTAGTGCTCGAACACCGGCCGCAGCTCGGCCGGCTCATCGGGCCAGAGGTTGGGCAGGAGGGTGGCGTCGGCCCCCTCGGCATAGGCCCGAGCCCTGATCTCGGGGTCGTCGAAACGGCTCACGTTGAACGACTCGCACAGGTCGGGCGGGGCCTCGTCGTCGCCCAGGGTGGCGGCCAGCGAGGTGGTGTCGAGCCCCAGGAAGCCGCGGTAGTGCTCCGGACCGGGAGGAGCCACCTTCTGCTTGGTCTCGGCGGGCAGATAGAAGAACCGCCTAGACACTTCCATCACTTCCGCCATCAGATCGGATGACACGCCGTGGCCGGTCACGATGAAGAACCCGCTGTTGGCGCAGGCCTCCTCCAGGGCCTCGGCCACCTCTTCCACTCGGGCCGGCGACGATGAACCGTTGCCGTTGCGGGTGTCGCTGATGTCGATGGTGGGAACCGTCTTCATGCCGCTCCTCCTGCCGCGGTATGCCAAGCCTAGGTGAGGCCGCGCACGAAGGGCCGGGCCAGAGCCCGGGGCTCGCTCGTGCGATGGGCGATGAACGTCACCGTGATGATGGTCACTATGAACGGGGCGGCCGACAGCAGCTCTGAGTTGAGCTCATGTCCCACGGTGGGCAGGGTCAGACGGAACGAGTTCACCGTGCCGAACAGCAGGCACCCGCCGATCACGCCCCGCATCGTCCACCCGCCGAAGATGACCGCGGCGATGGCTATGAACCCCTGGCCGCCCACGACAGCGTCCTCGAACCGCCCTATCTGGCCCAGCACCAGGTAGCCGCCTCCCAGCCCTGCGGTGAGCCCCGCGATGTAGATGGCCTGGCGGCGGCGCTTGTTGACATCGATGCCCGACACGTCGGCTGCCTGGGGGTTCTCGCCGACAGCCCGGACCTCCAGGCCCCAGCGGGTGCGATAGAGCAGCCACCAGGCGGCCGGGATCAGCGGATACACCAGATAGAGCGGCCACGGCTGGTTGAAGAAGGCGTCGCCCACCAGGGGGATCTCCCGCACCACAGGAATAGCGAAGCGGTGGGCGGCCTTCGACACCGGCTGGATGCTGGTGTTGAGGAAGCTGGCGATGCCGAGCACGAGCGTGTTGATGGCCAGCCCGACCACGAACTGATTGGCACTGAGCCGGTGGCTCATGTTGGCCTGCACCGACGCCACGAGGGTGCCTACGACGGTGGCGAAGATGAGCCCCACAGTGATCGATCCCGTCAGGTGCATTCCCACCGCCCCCGCGAAGGCGCCGCCCAGCACCATCCCCTCCAGCGAGATGTTGAGGGTGCCGGCCCGCTCGGCGATCGTCTCGCCGATGGCGGCGAAAGCCAACAGCGCGGCGAAGCGCATGGCCCCCGAATAGGTCACCTCGTTGGTGAGCACGTCGCCGATGGCGGAGAAGAAGCCTCCCATCGCTCAGGTCCTGTCTCTGGCGGCGGACAGCGCTCGGCGGCGCTCGCGGATGAAGAGGATGGCCGGTGGCACGAGCAGGGCCAGCACCAGCAGAGCCAGAACCACTTGGGAGATCTCGCGCTCCACCCCCGTCGCAGCCAGGAACCCCGAGCCTGCCCGCAGCCCGGCGAAGCTGAAGGCCACCACCACGATCCCCACCGGGTGAGAGCGGGCCACCAGGGCCACCAGCAGCCCCTCCCATCCGATGTTGTTGGCGAAGCCCGGCGTGAACCGGTAGTTGCCGAAGTCGCCGCCGGAGAGCATCAGGGCCCCGGCCAGGCCCGCGCCTGCGCCGGAGATCAGCATGGCGGTGGTGCCGTACTTGACGGTGGAAACTCCGGCGCGCTGCGCGGTGCGGGCGTTGCGGCCCAGCATCCTCATGCGGAAGCCCCATACGCTGCGCCGGAACAGCAGGAACACGATCGCGGCCATCAGCACCACCGCGATGGCACTGATCGGAAAGTCGTTGCCCCAGATGTCGATGCGGGGCAGCCGGGTGTCGTGAGCAAGCTGGTCGCTCACTTGGTTGCGCACCGAGCGGTCCTCGCGGAACGGTGCCAGCAGCAGCCAGTCGACCTTGAGGCCGTAGCCGGTCGCCTGCGAGGCCACCGTTATGAGCAGCAGCGTGGTGAGCACCTCCGGCACCCGCCGCCAGTAGAGGAGCCAGCTGGCGATGCCCGCCCACATTGCTCCAGCCATCGCTCCTACGACGAGCAGGCAGACAACCACCACCGGTCCGGGTCCGCCCATGCGCACCCCGACGTAGGCGGCGAAGGCCGCGCCCATCATCAGCTGGCCTTCTTGGCCGATGTTGACGACGCCGGCGCGGCCGTTGATGGCCGTTCCCAATGCCACGATCACGAGGGGGATCGCGATACCGATGGTCTCACCCCAGCGCCCCGGGGCCCGCAGACTCCCGTCGAGCAGGGCCGAGAAAACGGCCTGCCACGAGCCTCCGGTCGCCCACACGATGATCGCCGAGATGAACAGGGCTACGACAATGCATGCCAGGTACATGGCCGCAGCCACGCCCGCCTCGCGCAGCCGGGAGGGCCCGGGCGCCGTGCTCGCCGATGTCTTCGCGTCAGCGGTTGGGGCCTCGGTGGCCAACTGCGGCGTTTCCTGCTCGCTCATGCCGACATCTGTACCCGACCTAGGCAGCTGCCTCGGCGCCGGCGCCGCCCAACAGGAGGCCCAGCTCCTCGAGGTCCACCTCGCCTCGGTCCATCTCGCCGACTATGCGGCCCCGAAACAGCACGACGATACGGTCCGAGAGTTGCAGGATCTCTTCCAGCTCGTTGGAGATCAGCAACACGCCCACGCCGCTGTCGGCCACCTGACGGAGGCGGTCGGTCATCCACTCGATGGCACCCACGTCGAGTCCTCGAGTGGGTTGGGCCGCGACCAGCACCTTGGGCGAGTAGCTCAGCTCCCGGGCCAGAACCACCCGCTGCTGGTTGCCGCCCGACAACGACCAGAAGGGGGCGTCCGGGCCGGCCGTCTGGATTTCGAAGTCACCGATGAGTTGAGCAGCGTCACGCCGCATCACGGCCGGGTCGTAGACCCCGTACTTGGAAATCCGCTCGATGTCCACCAGAAAGAGGTTCTCGGCCACGGTCATGTCGAGTACGCAGCCCGAGGAGTGGCGGTCTTCGGGGATGACAGCCACGCCCGCTTCGGACATGGCACCCGGCTTCCCCGGTTGCACCTTGACGCCGTCCACCTCGGTCGTGCCCGCCTCCGCGGTCAGCAGGCTCGACAGCAGGTCGGTCAGCGCGGCCTGGCCGTTGCCCTCCACGCCGGCCACACCGACGATCTCGGAGTCGAACACCTCGACACTCAGGCCGTTGAGGGAGACCCGCCCGTCGGGACTCCGGGCCACCACGTCATGCAGACGGAGCGCGGGCACCCGCGAATCGGTCGCGTGCCCACTGTCTTGCGCCGTCTCGTGTCGAGCGCCGTCACCGTCGTCGGCGATGGCCGCGACCGCATCGATGAGACCCAGGGCCGAGGCCTCCGAGCGAAGCGACACCTCCCGGCCGACCATCGCCCTGGCCAGCATGGGCGCGTCGGCCTCGGAGGTTGCCATCCGCTGCACAACGGCCCCGGCCCGCATGATCGTGACCTCGTCGGTGGCGTGGAGGATCTCGTCGAGCTTGTGGCTCACCAGGGCCACCGCCCGGTTCTCCTCCTGCACAGCCAGGCGCAGCACATCGAACAGCCGCTCGGACTCGTCGGGGGTGAGCACCGAGGTGGGCTCGTCGAATATCAGGATGCTCGGATTCCGGCGCAGGCACTTGATGATCTCTACCCGCTGGCGGACCCCGGCCGAGAGATCGCCGACCCTGGCGTCTGCGTCCACCCCCAAGCCGTAGCGCTCGCTGATCTCAGCCACGCGGCGGCGTGCTGCGGCCGCGTCGAACCGGCCGGTGTCGCCCAGCATCACGTTCTCCCACACCGACAGTGGCTCCACCAGGCTGAAGTGCTGATGGACCATGCCGATGCCGCGGGCCGCGGCCTCGTGGGGATCGCGGATCTGGCAGCGCTCACCGTCCACCTCGATGGTGCCGCCGTCGGGGAGCACCAGTCCGATGAGCACCTTCATCAGCGTGGACTTCCCTGCGCCGTTCTCTCCGAGGATGCCGTGGATCCGGCCGCGGTGAAGGGTGAAATCCACGCGGTCGCAGGCCACGATGGCCCCGAACGACTTAGATATTGAAGTGAGCCGGACGGCGGGAACCTCGGTTCCCGCCGTCCGTTGGTCGGCCATATGTCGGTCTCGGGTGGCTGTCCCCCAAGAGGCGGTCAGGCGTCCGCGCAGACCAGCGGGGCCTCCAGATCGGCGCCGCCGTAGGCGATGGCCCTGATGGTGTCGAACTCCGCGAGGCAGTAGCCGTTCAAGACGTCGGTGTGAGCCTGGTCCAGCAGCGCCTTCTGCTCATCGGTGGGACCGCAGATCTTCGATCCGACCTCCGGATCCCGACCGACCGAGAACTTGTAGATGCTGCCCTCTTCGAACTGTCCCGAAACGATGAGCGGGAACACGGCCCGGGCGAAGTCGCCGCCGTCGAACAGAGCGGCCATGTCCCAGTGCAGGTCGGTCCGCTCGCACACATTTGAGGCGCCCGCGCTCATCACGACGATGTCGTGCTCGTTAGCCAGCTGAACCAGCGGCTCGTGGGCACCGCCCAGGTACGGATAGAGAGCGTCCATGCCGGCATCGAGGGCGACGTTGAACGCCTCAGTGGCGCCGGCCACGTTGTCGAAGTCGAACGGGTAATTGCCAGTCGGCGTGTAGACCACGTCGTAGCTGGGATCCACCGCCTTGATCCCCAGACGCATCGCCAGTTCGGTTTCGACCTCGAAGCCGAGATCGCAACAGCCGATCATGTAGGCGGTGTCGCCGCCCCGCTCCTGCAGGAGCAGGCCGGTGGCGTAGCCGACGACGTACTCGATCTCAGCCCCGTCGTTGGTGCTGAGGGCCACGCCGTCCAGCTGCGGGAAGCCGGTGCCGCAGTTGCAGTACCAGAACACGTCGGGGTAGCGCGCCACGAGGTCTGGCAGCGGGTCGGAGATCTCGCCCGCTCCGACTGCGATGATGTCGACACCCTGCGCAACGAGGTTCTCCAGCTCGGTGTCGGCCACTGCCGGCTCGATGTTGTCGATGATGACCGGCGGCTCCCAGCCCTGCGCGGCCGAGATGTCCTCGGCCGCGTCCACCAGGGCCTGGTAGTAGGCGCCGTCGTCGCGGGGACCCGCCGCGGCCACGCCGAGGAGCACTTTGCCATCGCCGTTGGTGTCCATGTCAATGGTTGCGAGCGTCTCTATGTCCCCCGCCGCGATCGCCTCGGCCAACGCCGCCTCGACCGCCGCAGTCTCAGCCTGAGCCGCCTCCGCCGCGGCCTGGGCCGCGTCCGCCTCAGCCTGAGCCGCTCCAGCCTGAGCGTGGGCCGCCTCCGCCTCAGCCTGAGCCGCCTCAAACGCCGCCTGGGCCGCGTCCGCGTCAGCCGCGGCCGCCTCAGCGTCAGCCCGGGCAGCCTCTAGCGCCGCTTGAGCCTCAGCCTGCTGTTCAGCAGCCGCGTCAGCCGCGGCCGCCTCAGCCGCGGCCAGGTTCGCCTCCGCCTCAGCCGCGGCCGCCTGCGCGGCATCAACTTCGGCCTGCGCGGCATCAACTTCGGCCTGCGCGGCTGCGATGTCGGGCTGCGCCGCAGTCGTCACCGGCTCATCGTCACCGCCACAGGCAGCTGCTACGAGTCCGAACACAGCAATCATCGCTGCAAGCCATCTGAATGAATGTCGTCTCATGTTCCCTCCATCGTGGAACCGCCTGCGCCCCGGCGGCTGCGCCCCCGGAACCCGTATACCGGCGGCGACAGTACCACCGCCGCGGCCCGCTGTCCTGCCGGGCGGAGCCATCCGCGAGATTCTGGAGCCCGACTTCGGGACGGCTTCGCGCGACGCGCTAACGTGGCCTCCCGCAACCTCTAGGAGGCGCGGATGGCTCCGCTGTCCAGCCCTGTCCCGCTGGCGGACATCGAGCCCGCGGCCCGGCCCGTCGACGTCGCCGTGGGCCTGCCGCCGGCGTGTTACACCGACGCCGATTTCTACCGGTTCGAGAAGGCGGCCGTCTTCGACACCGAATGGCTGTGCGTGGGCCGCTCCAGCCAAATCCCCGAACCGGGCGACTACTTCACGGCCACCCTGCTGGGCGAAGAGCCCGTGATCGCGGTACGCAACCGGGATGGTCGGATCAACGTGATGTCGTCGATCTGCCGGCACCGGGCCATGTGCATCACCGCGCCGGCCGAACGGTCCAAGGACGAGTGGTTCGACCCGCCGCCGGAGTGCCGCGGCTCGACCCGCAACTTCCGCTGCCCCTACCACTGGTGGACCTACGACCTCGACGGCCGCCTGATCGGCGCGCCCGAGATGCACCAGCGCCCCGGTTTCGTGCGCACGGAGATCTCCCTTCCCCAGCTCGCGGTGGAGGAATGGCAGGGGTTCGTGTTCTGCTCGCTCGCTGGTGACCCGGTCCCGCTGGGTCCGAGGCTGGCGGCCTTCGACGAGATGCTGGCCGCCTACTGCATCGACGAGATGGTCACCACCGAGCCTGAGCGTCTGGAGATGCCCTTCAACTGGAAGGTCTTCGCCGAGAACTTCATGGACGCCTACCACTCGCTGCGGCTGCACGCCTCCCTCTACGACTTCACCGAGGCCGACACCAGCAACGAGACGCTGCTCGCGGGAAGCTTCCCTGCCCTAGAACCCGGCTCGGTCGGTATCGGCGGCCGGGGACGGACCGGCTTCAAGGACCGCGGCATGAACCCCACCCAGTCGACACTGTTCCCGCCCATCCCGACGCTGGGCGAGGACGACCGATGGAATGTCGTGTACCTGTACGTGGCGCCCAGCCTGCTGATTGGCTGCCACAGCGACTCGGCTCACTGGTTGGCCGTGCAGCCTGCGGGCGCGGACTGCTCGATCATGACGTCCGGGTACCTGTTCCCGGAGTCCACCACCAAGCTCAAGCTGTTCGACCATCTCTACGAGCAGCACGCCAGGGGCACCGAGCTCTTCTTCGACCAGGACATGCCGGTGGCGGTGGCCAGCCAGCGGGGCATGGCGTCGCGTTTCGCGCCCCAGGGCCCGCTGAGCCGCCAGGACTTCTTCCGCTCGCAGCTCGCGGAGTGGCTGCTAGAGCGCTACCGGGCCGCCGAGGAGGCCGGGGCCTCAGACGGCTGACCGCGCCGCCGAGGCCCGGCGAGGCAAGCTCAGCGGGCCCGCTCTACTGGTCGAACTGGGACCGGCGACACGCCAGGGCGGACTTCAGGCCGTCGTGGCGGGCCCGGTCGCGGAACTCCCTGCCCACCGCGGTCTCGGCTGCACAGCTCCCATTCGCTCGGCCTCTAGCGAGGTGCAGCGTTACAGTCGCGGGTTGTGACCGTCCGTCTGGTCGTCAACGAAGCCCAGACCACAGTCGACTCCACCCCGGGGGCCAGACTCCTGGATGTGCTGCGCGACCACCTGGGGCTTACAGGCACCAAGGAGGCCTGCGGCCGGGGCGACTGCGGAGCGTGCACCGTGCTGGTGGGCGATCGGGCTGTGCCGTCCTGCCTGGTGCTGGCGGCCCGGGTGGACGAGCCGGTGCGAACCGTGGAGGGCATTGCCGCCGAAGCAACTCGCCTGCGGCAGGCATTCGCCGACTGGGGAGGGCTCCAGTGCGGCTACTGCACGCCCGGACTGGTGGTGCGGGCCTACCAGCTCATCGCCGCCGGCGAGTGCGACGGGTCCGACCGCGACGCCATCCGGCGGACTCTGTCCGGGAACTTCTGCCGCTGCACCGGCTACAACGGCATCGTCGCGGCAGTGGCCGATGCCAGCGCCGACATGATGCCAACATGACGGGGGGGCGGCCCTTGACAGTTCTCGGCCAGCGGGTCCGTCCCGACCAGTGGGACGAGCGCACCTCGGGGACGGCCGTCTACACGACCGACATAAGGCTCCCCGGGATGCTCGAGGCCCGGATCCTGCGCAGCCCCCACCCCCACGCCGACATCCGCAGCATCGACACCTCCCGGGCTGCGGCCCGCAGCGGCGCGGTCGCGGTGATCACCGCCGACGACCTGCCCGACCAGACCTACCTGCACCTGGGGGAGCCGTTCCGGGATCGAGGCGCGCTGGCACGGGAGCGGGTCCGCTTCGTCGGGGAGGAGGTGGCCGCGGTGGCGGCCCACACCCGGGCCGACGCCGACGCGGCGCTCGACCTGATCGAAGTCGACTACCGGCCGCGCGACAGCGTGTTCACCCCCTATGCCGCCCGGCTGGCCGAGGCCGCCACGGTCCACGACGAGGTAACCGACAATCTGGCGCTGCAGGCGGTTCGCGCCTACGGCGACCCCGCCACCAGCCGGTCCGAGGCCGAGGTTACGGTGAGCGGTACCTACGTCTATGCGCCCGCGGCCCACGTCTGCCTGGAGCCGCACTCGGTCGTGGCTCGCTGGGACGGAGCCCGAGAGAGGCTCGATCTGTGGGTCTCCACCCAGGCGCCCTACTTCGTGCGCAAGGAGGTCGCCCACATGCTCGACCTGCGCCCCGAGCAGATCCACACCCACCCGGTGGCGGTGGGCGGCGGCTTCGGCGCCAAGGCCAAGGCCGGCTGCCACGAGGTGCTCGCAGCCGCGCTGGCGATCAAGACCAAGCTCCCCGTGCGACTGGTGCTCGACCGCGACGAGGAGTTCGCGGCGACCGCGGTCCGGCACGCCTTCCGCATCGACCTCACCACCGGTACCCGGCGAGACGGCACGCTCACCCACCGCGACTGCAAGCTGACGGTGGACAACGGCGCCTACAACCACGCCGGGCCGTCGGTGGCGATCTACGCCACCATGCTGGCCGCGGGACCGTACCGCCTGGGCGGCTGCAAGACGGACGTGTCGCTCGTCTACACCAACAAGCAGCCCGGGGCGTCGTTCCGGGGCTACGGCAACCCTCAGGTGACCTTCGCGACCGAGTCGCAGATCGACGAGCTGGCCGACAGGCTCGGCATCGACCCGATAGAGCTGCGGCTGCTCAACGCGCCCGAGTCGGGAGATGTGACCCTCACTGGCTGGCGTCTCGGCTCGGCCCGCCTGACCGAGTGCCTACAGCGGGCCCGGGACGAGATCGGCTGGGACACCAAGCGGGCATTGGGCGGCAACGGGCGGGGAGTAGGCGTCGCTGCCGCGGTGCACGTGTCGGGCGCCAACGCCTTCGAGCACTCCGAGTTGAGCGAGGCCGCGGTCGAGGTCCACAGCGACGGCACTGTCCGGGTGTGCTTCGCGGGCGCCGACGCCGGCACCGGCCAAGCCGCGCTGCTGCGCCAGATCGCAGCCACCGAGATGGGCCTCGACTTCGACGACGTGTCGGTGACCATGATGGACAGCCACGACGCTCCCCAGGATCTGGGGGCGTGGTCGTCGCGGGGCACGATGTGGAGCGGGCACGCCACCGCCGACGCGGCCCGGGGCGCGGCCGAAGCCCTCAAGTCCGCCGCGGCGGCAAAGTTCGGCACCGACCCCTCCCAAGTGCGGCTGGTCGCGGGCGAGGCCCACTGCGGTGCCGACGTCGTGCCCCTGGGCGACCTGGTGTCCTTGGCCGAGGGAGCCGCCGACGGGTGCTTGCGCGTCGAGGGCAGCTATCTCACCGATGTCGACAAGATGGACAAGGTGAACGGCCTGGGCCACTTCTCGCCGGCGTACTCCTTCTGCGTGCAGGCCGTGGAGGTGGAGGTCGACTACGCCACCGGCCAGGTGAGGGTGCTCGACGCGGTGACAGTGCACGACTCGGGCGCCGCGCTGAACCCCGCCAGCGCCGAGGGCCAAGCGGTCGGGGCCATGGCCATGGGACTGGGAGCCGCGCTGAGCGAGGAGCTCGTCTACGAGCAGGGCCGCCTGGTCAACCCCAGCCTGCTCGACTACCGGGCGCCCCGAGCCTCGGACCTGCCGCCGGTCCGAGCCGTCCTGCTCGACGGTCACGACCCGGCCGGACCCTACGGAGCCAAGGGCATCGGCGAGATAGGCGTGGTTCCCGCGCCGGCTGCGGTGGCCAATGCCGTGGCCCACGCCACCGGTGTAAGGGTCCGGGAGGTGCCCATCACTCCCGAGAAGCTCCTGCCGCTCCTGAATCCTGATTCGTCGACGGCTCAGATCGCCCGCCATCGGCCGCTGAGCTCGGCGTTCTCGTTGCATCGGATGTGGACCGACCTGATCCGCAAGCTGTACGACCGCGGCCTCTTCCGGTTCCTGCACCGCGCCGGCACCCGTCGGGCCCGACGGCGCGGCCGCAGCCTTCCGGGGCCGACATCGCTCGGCGCGAAGGCCCTCGAACGGCCCGGCACCGTGTCCCGCGCCCTCGCGGCGTCTGCGTCGGAGGCGGGGGGCACCGACTACATCGCGGGAGGCACCGACCTGCTCGTCGCCCAGCAGCAGGGACTGAGATCGCCGGTGCGCCTCATCGACACCACGTCGATCCGCGAGCTGCGCCAGCTGGAGGAGACCCCGGCGGGCGATCTGCGCATCGGCGCTGCGGTCACCCTCGAGGATCTGCGGCGTCGGGTGTCAGGACTGGGCGCCAGACCGGGCGACGCGATGCTGGCCGACCTGCTGGGAGAGCTCGCCACCCACCAGATCCGGGAGCTGGCCACCGCCGGCGGCAACCTGCTGCAGGAGAAGCGCTGCGGCTTCTACCGAAACGGCTTCGACTGCTACAAGCGGGGCGGCTGGACGCGCCCGTGCTACGCGCTGCTGGGCGACCACCGGTTCCATCACGCGGTGGTCGGCGGCCACCGCTGCCAGGCCGTCACCCCGTCGGACCTCGCCACCGGCCTGCTGGCCCTCGACGCCATCGCCCACAGCGTGCTACCCGGATCCGAGCCGCCCCGACACCGGGCGATCGACGACCTCTACGCGGGGCCGGGCGAGCCCGACCTGGCCACCGGCGAGTTGCTCACGATGCTGGAGGTGCCCGCCGCGGCCCGAGCCCGTCCGGCGGCGTTCGAGAAGCTGAAGCTCTACGCCGGGGACTTCGCGGTTTGCTCGGCCGCGGTGTCGCTGGAGCTCGACACCGACGGCCTCACCATCGCCGACGCCCGAGTCTCGCTCGGCGCGGTGGCCCCCAAGCCGTACCGAGCCAAGCGCAGCGAGAAGCGGCTGGTCGGCGCCAGGGTGACAGACGGCGAGGCCCTGAGAGAAGCGTCATGGGCCTGGGCCATCGACACCCACCCGCTCCTCAACAACGTCTGGAAGGTCCAGGCCACCTGCGGCCTCCTGCATCGAGCCCTGAACCGCGTTGCGAGCATCGCATCGAACTAGCGCGGCTCCAGCACAAGACAGACATTTTCATGATATTTAGTTGTTGTAGCTGATCCAGGCTGTTACGTTCATTCGGGGCCGCCATGGACACCAATGGGAGCCCGATGACAACAGCTGGCATGAGCGGCATGACCGCAGAGCAGCCGCCCGCCGACGACTCCGCTTCGGAGCGTGCGGCCGCGCTGTTCGCGGACGCCCGTGCTCTGCACGACGCGGCGCTGGCGCGCTTGAGCGCCGGGGACATCAGGGATGCCGCCGAGAAGGCGTGGTGCGCCACCAAGCGCGCCGCCGACGGCCTCATCGTGGCCCGCACCGGCGACGAGCCCGAGAAAGCATCCGACACTACCCGCGGACTGCGGCACCTGGGTGCTGACGAGGACGTCCGCCGCTCGATGACTCACTACTACGCGGCTCGCGAGGCCCTGCACGGCTGCTGCTTCTACCGCGCATCCTGCGAGCTGATTGAAGACACCGAGCGCCTCATCCACGAAACCATCGGCTACATCGACGACGTTGAGCGTCTCGCGACCGGCTAGCGGGGCGTGGCCGCAGCCTGCTCGGCTAGCAGGAACTTGCGGATCTTGCCGACGCTGGTGCGGGGCAGCTCGTCGATCAGGGTGATGCTGGCCGGGCGCTTGGCCTTGGCCAGGCGCCGGGCGCACCAGGCGTTCAACTCGTCGAGCGAAGGCGGGGCCGACGCGTCGGCGGCCACCACGAACGCCACCGGCACCTCGTCGCGGATGGCGTCGGGGCGGCCCACCACTGCGGCCTCCAGCACCGCGGGATGCTCGGCCAGGGTGGACTCAACCTCGACGATCGACACGTTCTCGCCGGAGACCTTGAGCACGTCGGAGCGGCGGCCGTCGAAGTAGTGGCGCCCGGTGTCGTCGCGAATCGCCCGGTCGCCGGTCAGGAACCAGCCGTCGCGGAAGCTGGCTGCGGTGATGTCGGGCGCGTCGAGGTAGCCGGCGAACAGCGTGATGCCGGGCTCGCCGCCCACGACCACCTCCCCCACGTCCCCGGGCTCGACCGACGCTCCGGCCGAGTCCTGCACATCCACGGCACAGCCCGGCGAGACCCGCCCCATTGAGGCGTGGTGGGGGTCGGCCGCCTCGTCGGTCAGGACCGCGGGGATGGTCTCGGTCATGCCGTAGAGCTGGCGGGGACGGCAGCCGAACCACTGCGCCACCGTCTCGTACTGGTCGGCGGCGATGTTCTGCGCGTACCAGCAGTGGCGCAGGCGCACGCCGTCGGCGGGCTCGCCGCGGGCCAGGATCATGCGGATCGGCGCGGCGAACAGGCTGGCGCAGGTGGCCGAGTGTCGGGCCGCGGCCGGAAGGAACCCCGATGCAGAGAAGGCCGGCATTAGGGCCACGCTCGCCCCGGTCCAGATGGCCGATGCGAACGAGTAGTACTGCGCGTTGGCGTGAAACAGGGGCAGCACCACCAACTGGCGGTCCTCGGGTGCCAGCCCGGCCGCCTCCGCCATGACCCTTCCCGCGAAAGCGTAGTTGGCCTGGGTCACTTCTACCCCCTTGGGCCGCCCGGTGGTGCCGGAGGTGAACATCACCGCAGCCCGGTCGTGCAGGCCCGGCGCGGGCCGCTCGAAAGCGGCCGAGGGCTCAGCGTGGAACGGGGCCAGCGCGGTGTCGGCCTCGTCGACCTCGATCACGGTCAAGTCAGGGCGTCCCGCCTCCGCGGCCGCGGCCCGGTAGGTGCCGGCCCGGGCGCCGGCGCAGAGGCCGACGGTGGGGCGGGTGCGCTCGATATGGCCGGCCAGCTCGGGAGTGCGCCCCATCGGGTCCGACGGAACTATCCACGCGCCCAAGCGTGACGCGGCCAGCCAGACCGCAATGAATGTCGGTGAGTTGGCAAGGGCGAGATGCACCGCCGCGCCCGGCCCGGCTCCCAGCGCGACGAGTGTCCCCGCCGCCCGGTCGACCGCCTCGTCGAAATCGCCATAGGACCATCGGGCCACCGAGCCCGCGGGCGTCTCGAATACCAGGAACGTCTCATCGGCCCGGCCAGCCACGGCCCGGTCCCACACCGAGGCGAACGTGACAGGTTCAGCCCAGTTGCTCATCACCCGTCAACCTTCTCTGTGCAGAAACCCGGCCATAGCGACCAATAAGCGCGAACAGAACCACGAGGAAGGGCTCTGTGTGCAGAAACCCGGCCATAGCGACCAATAAGCGCGAACAGAATCAGGGCAGGACGACGTTCGCCGCCGGCTCGCCATAGCCGCCGCCGCCGGGCAACTCCAGGCGCACGCTGTCTCCGGGCTGGAGCGTGATGCGGGCTTGGGTCGTGACCGGCTCCCCGTTCACCTGGAACGACCCGGACGCGCCCGGCTCGCCCCCGAAGATGCCCTGGGGCGGCTCAGTGAGGCGGCTGGTCACCGCGTTGAGCTGCCAGGGCCGGGCCGTGTCCACCTCGAACTCGATCACCTGGCCCAGGCCGCCGGGCTGGGCGCCCGCCCCGCCCGAGCCGGGTCGCAGCGCCTTGCGCAGGAATCGCACCGGCGCGGAGGCCTCCACCACCTCGATGGGCACCGCCGACACCCCGGTGGGATACGAGCATGCGTCGAGTCCGGGCTTGGAGGCCCGGGCGCCCACGCCGCCGGCGTAGGTGAACATGGCGGTGATGAAGGGGGACCCGTCGTCGTGGTGGCCGTTCACCTGCATCGTCCACACCGCGCCCGCGCCCTCGGCCATGGCGCCGTCGGGCTTCACCTGGGCCAGGGCCTTGAGCAGCGCGTTGGGCAGGAACATGCCCACCACATGGCGGGCCGTGCCCGGCTGCGGGAGCACGGCGTGCACCACCGACCCCTCCGGCGCCAGCATCTTGATGGGGGCCAGGCTGCCGTGGTTGTTGGGAATGTCGGGGTTGAGAACCGAGCGCACCGTGAAGGTGGTGTAGGCGTGGGTGTAGTTGCGGACCACGTTGATGCCCCACGGGCTGGCTTCACTGGAGCCCTCGTAGTCGACCATGATCTCTCCAGCGTCCGGATCCACCGTCATGGAGCAGACGATGTCGATCCGGCTGCCGTCGGCCAGGTCCAGAATCGCCGACGCGCCGTAGGTTCCCGCGTCGAGTTCGGAGATGGTGGCCCTGGTGGCCGCTTCGGACCGCGTGATGATCTCGTCGGCCAGATCCTCGATGTCGTCGAGCCCGTGGGTGTCACACAGCGTGGCCAGGCGCTGCGCCCCCACTTCGCCCGACGCCATCTGGGCATGCAGGTCGCCGGCCATGTGGTCGGGCTGGCGGACATTGGAGAGGATGAACTTCCAGACGTCGGGATTGCGCTCGGAGCCTCCGGCGCCGTCGCCCTTCATCAGCTTGCAGATCGGGATCCACAGCCCCTCCTCAAAGCAGTCCCTCCCGCCGGCGCCGATGCCGTAGCCGCCCACGTCGGTGTGGTGGATGGTTGACCCGAACAGGGCGATGAGCCGGGCGCTGCCGCCGTCGGCGGGCGTGCGCCAGGCCGGCACAAGAACGGTGACGTCAAGGAGCTGGCCTGCCGTCTTGTAGGGGTCGTTGGTAATCAGCACATCGCCGGGCACCAGCGAATCGATCGGGTACTCGTCAAGCATGGCGGCCGCGCCCAGAGCCAGGCTGTTGATGTGGCCGGGAGTGCCGGTGACCGCCTGGGCCACCATCCGGCACCGGCGGTCGAAGACCGCATTGGCCAGGTCGCCGGCCTCGCGCACGATGGGGCTGAAGGCGGCCCGCTGCAAGGCCCGGGCCTGCTCGTTCACGGTGGAGATCAGCGACTGCCACAAGATCTCCAGCTCCACTGGGTCGAAGGTGCGAACCGCGCTCACAGCGACATCCTCCCGTCGGTGGGATCGGGGACGCGAACATCCGTCATGGCCGGCTCCTGGTAGCCACGAGGCTGCCGTCGGGTGCCACCTCGGCCTGCCAGCCGGAGCGGATCACGGTGGTGGTCTCACGCTCCTCCACGATGGCCGGTCCCGCAAACGCCTCCCCCACGCCCAGATCCTGCCTCCGGTACACCGGCACCACAAGCGCATCAGATCCCCGCTCGAACACTGCAGGCCGATGCGACACCGGCTCAGCCGACCCGCCGACGACTGAGGCAGCCACTTCCGGCGTCACCCTGGACTCCTCCGCGTAGGCGGAGATCCGCCATGTCACGGCCTCAATGGGCACGTCCGGGATGGTCATCCCGTAGATGCGCCGGTACTCCGCCTCGAAGGCTCCCAGCACTTCGGGGTCGGAAGCGGGCCATGACTCCCCGGAGCCCAGCCACACCGTGATCTCGTTGCCCTGCCCCGAGTACCGTGCGTCCAGCCCGTACCGGAACCGGACCTCGCCCTCGGGCACGCCGGCTGCCAGCAGCACCCTGCGGCCCTCGCCCCGCAGCTCGTCGAGCAGCCGGTCCCGCTCGGTGCTATCGACGCTGTGCAGCAGCCGGGGCATGGAGCGGGCCAGGTCGATCCGCACCGGCGACACCAGCGTCCCGAACGCCGACAGCACGCTCGCGTTCGGCGGGAAGACGATCTTGTCGCTCTCGAGGAGGTCGGCCACACCGCAGGCGTGAAGCGGGCCGGCGCCGCCGAAGGCCAGGATGGTGACCCCGCGCAGGTCCACGCCCTGCTCGACGCCGTGCATGCGGGCGGCCGCGGCCATGTTCTGGTCGACAACCTCGGAAATCCCGGCCGCGGTGTCCATCACCGACAGGCCCAGCCCGGCCGCGGTGGCGGCCACCGCGGCGGTGGCCGCGGCTCCGTCGAGAGGCATGTCACCCCCCAGGAAGGCAGCGGGGTCGAGCAGGCCCAGCACCACGTCGGCGTCGGTCACCGCGGCCGTCGTGCCGCCCCGGCCGTAGGAGGCCGGACCCGGATCGGCGCCCGCGGACTCCGGGCCCACCTTGAGCAGGCCGAACCGGTCGAGGTGGGCCAACGAGCCCCCGCCCGCACCGATCTCCACCAGGTCCACCGACGGCACGGACACCGGGAAGCCGGACCCCTTCTTGAACCGGTAGATCCTGGCCACCTCGAAGGTGTTGGTGAGGGCCGGCTCGCCGTCGGTGATCAGGCAAGCCTTGGCGGTGGTGCCGCCCATGTCGAAACAGAGCAGACGCTCAAACCCGAGCCGGTCCGCATACCACTTGCCGGCCAGAGCGCCCGCGGCCGGCCCCGACTCCACCAGCCGGATCGGGCCCCGAGCCGCGTCGTCGGCCGACACGACGCCGCCGTTGGACAGCATCATCAGCACCGACCCGCCGAACCCCTCGGCCGAGAGCCATTTCTGCAGCTCGTCCAAGTAGGGACCGATCACGGGCATGGTGGCCGCGTTGCAGGCGGCGGTGATCATTCGGGGGTACTCGCGGATCTGCGGCGATATCTCCGCCGAAACGCACACCGGCACGCCCAGATCCCGGCGCAGGCGCTCCGCCACCGCGTGCTCGTTTACCGGGTTCACATAGGAGTTGAGCAGGCACACCGCCACCGACTCCACCCCGGCCGCGGCGAGCTCCGATGATAGGCGGGTGAGATCGGTGTCGGTCGGCTCAGCCAACACCTCGCCCGACGCCGAGGTGCGCTCGTCGATCTCGAAGGTGAGGTCCCGCCCGATGGGAGGGTCCGGGAACTCGATCTGCAGGTCGTACATGTCGTAGCGGTGCTCGTCGCGGATCAGCAGCGTGTCGCCGAAGCCGGAGGTTGTGACCAGCCCGGCCCGACCGGTGCGCCCCTCGATCAGCGAGTTCGTGATCAGCGTGGTGGCGTGCACGATGGGAGCGGTTATGTCCCCCGGAACCACTCCGGCCTTGGCCAGCAGCGCCGAAACCCCGGCCCGCACCCCCTCGAGGGGCGCGTCGGGGGTGGTGAGCGTCTTGTCCACCACCACTCGGCCCGACTCGACGTCGAGCAGCACGACGTCGGTGAAGGTTCCGCCGATGTCGACGGCCAGCCGCCAGTCGGCCATGCTCGGCGGCGTTCAGCCCGTGGTGGCGAGGTCGGCCCGGGGGGGCGCGAACACGTCGAGGATCCAGCACTCCCCGTAGGTCTCGTCGCCGATGAACACCGAGTCGCCGTGCCACACCGAGCGGGGCGCGAGGTAGGAGTCGCCCTCGCTGAGCACGATGCGCTCGTCGTTGGCGCCGTCGGGGCCGATGCGGAAGTCGAGCTTGCCCCGCATGATGACGCCGAGCTGCTCGTTCTCGGTGTGGTTGTGCAACACCGATCCCTGGGCGCCCCCGGCGATTCGCCAGAAGCAGAGCTGCAGCTGCTCGCCGGTTATCACCCGGCGCCTGAAGCCGGGACGGGCCGTCTCTACAAAGGCGTCGGAATCAAGGAAATAGCAGTACGGGTTGCCGATGCTCTCGGCGATGCTCATATGCGCTCCTTTGTGGTGTGACTGAGGATCGATGGTCGACCGATCCCTCTGCGTCCAACCGGGCCGGCCGGCCGCTTAGCTGAGAGCAGCGAACCGTGCTCTGTCGGCTTCGAGGTCGAGCGGGCGGATGATGGCCTGGTGCTCCTCGTCTCCCCAGTGCTGCGGGGGCACCAGCCACATCACCTCGAACTCCAAGCCGTCGGGATCCTTGGCGTACAGGCTCTTGTTGGGGCCATGGTCGCTCTGACCCGCCAGGGCCCCGGCCGAGATGAGCCGCTCGCGCATCTCGGCCAGCTCGTCGAGGGTGCCGACCTCCCAGGCAATGTGGTATAGGCCGACGGTGCTTCGGCCGGCTTGAGAGGCGCCGGCGCCGTCTCCGATCGAGAAGAAGACGATGTCGTGGTGGTTCTCCGAGAGCGGGGCCCGCATGAAGACGTAGGCGCCGGACCCGTCGATCACGGTGGTGAAGCCGAGCACGTCCGCGTAGAACTTCTGGTGGCGGCGGGCGTCGCGCACATACAGGACGGCGTGGTTCATTCCTGAGATCATCGTTGCGCGCCCTCCGGAGCCGGAGCCATACCCCTTGGCTCGACGATAGGCCCGGTCGACCTATACGACAAAGCCCAGCCTCTAGCCAATATGGCGGGCCGGGCACCAGTTGAACTCGGTGAGAACCAGCCCGTGCGACACCGGACCGAAGGCGGTGACAGAGGCCAGGCTCACCCGCAAGCGCATGATCATCTCGGCCCGGCCGCCCAGCAGCCACACCACCGCCGACTTGACGGGGGTGGCGTGGGTAACCACCAGGATGTTGCGCGTCGAGGCCTCCTCGGCGATCTCAGCAGCCGCCTCGCCGACCCGCTCGTGCAGACAGGCCATCGACTCGCCTCCGGGAGGCTCGTAGGAGATGTCGGAGGCCCACGCCGCCCCCAGCTCGGCCATGACCTCGCCGATGCGGCGGCCGTCGTAGGTGCCGAAGTCGAGCTCCATCCATCGGTCGTCGACAGTGGTGGGCGCGTCGGCCAGGCCGGCGGCCCGTGCTGTTTGCTGGGTGCGACGCCGAGACGACACGACCACCCGGTCCACGGCCCAGCGCTCGCGCAGAGCCCGCCCGACCACTGCAGACTGCTCGAAGCCGACCTTGTCGAGAGGCGAGTCGAGCTGGCCCTGGAGCCGGGCCTCGGCGTTGTTGGGCGTGCGGCCGTGGCGCAGGAGGATCAGGATGCGCCGATGGTAGACCCGCACCGTACCGCTCGCCTCCGCGGCCTCGGGACCGGCGAGGGCAACCGACCGCCGATGCGCCCCGGTGCGCGGCGGACTGCCGATGTGTGGCAATAATCAAGGAATGGCGTCGATGGCTGCAACCGACCCCGGTGCGGGCGACGAGCCCGTCGACCGCCGCTTCAGCGAGGCTCTCGGGTCGCCGGTCACCACCGCGGCGCTGTGCCAGGTGGTGGGGAGCCGGGTCCGGGAGTTGCGCCAGGCACTGAACATGACGATGTCGACTTTCGCCGCGGAAGCCGACATCTCCCTGGGGATGCTGTCCAAGATCGAGCACGGCCAGAGCGCGCCGAGCCTGTCGACGCTGGTACGCCTCGCCGCGACCGCACAAGTGCCGGTAACCGCGCTGTTCCGCGGCCTCGACGAGGAGCACGACCTGGTGATCGTGAGATCCGGGGAGGGCCACGAGATCCACCACCAGGGAGGCGGGCCGGGGCGGCTCTACCAGGACCTCGGCACCCTGCGCGGCCCCAACCGGGTGATCGAGCCGATGATCACCACCATCACCGAGCCCGGCGGTGTGTTCCCGCTCTACCAGCATCCCGGCGTGGAGTTCTTGCATGTGCTGGAGGGGTCGCTCGACTACGGCTACGGCGGCACTGCCTATCGCCTGAACCCGGGCGACACCATGCAGATCCACGGCGAGGTGGCCCACGGTCCGGTCGAGCTGGTCGAGTTGCCGATACGGTTCATCTCCATCAAGGTCTACCCGGCCAGCGAGCCGCGAACCGCGGCAGGAGGATGACGCCATGGGCCGCATCGGTTCTGCAGCCGGCAGCGCGGACGGTGAGGGCCGCGGACCGCGGCGGGAGGTTGACGCCATGGGCCGCATCGGTTCTGCAGCCGGCAGCGCGGACGGTGAGGGCCGCGGACCGCGGCGGGGGGTTAGCGCCATGGGCCTGCCGACCGCCTCGAGCGACGCGAGGACCGGCCAGTGGGCCTGCTGATCGTCTTCGGCTGGCTGAGCGACACCAACCCCGGGAACAGCATCGTGCTGTGGATCCTGCTGGCCGGCGCGGTGGGGCTCACGTTCTGGGAGTGCCGGGAGCGGGGCTACCGTCTCAAGATCACGCTTTGGTGGGTTAGCTTGGTGGCCATCACCCATGTCTTGGGATACATCGTCCTGCGCTTCCTAGTACGCCCGCCCCGAGAGGCTTGACGATGCCGTGGACGCCACCGAAGCAAAATCCCGAACCGGCCGGTGGGCGGTCGAGCAACCCACTCGTGCGGGCAGTCAGACTGCCGGGACGAACGAAGCTGCTGATCGCGGTCGGGGTGCTGCTGGCAGTGCTCTTCGCGACCCGCAGCTGCCAGGGCTTCGACATATCCGAGGCGCAGGCTGTCGCCACCGCTCGCGCCGCGCTGGCCGCCCACCCCGTGGCCTTCACGCCCGAGAACACCGAGGCGCAGGTGCTGCGACAGGGGTTCCCTCCCGAGTCAATGTGGGTGGTGGTATTCACCGTGCCCGACCCCGACGGAGGCTCCGAGGACTTCCTGCAGCGCGCCGCCGTGTGGGTGAACGCCAGCTCAGGCGAGTTCGAACAGATCAACGTGGACGATCCCGGCGGCGGCTGAGCCGGCCCGGCCGCACCCCACCGGCCGCACCCCGGGCTGCGACATCGGCCCCCTTGAGCGGCGCCTGACTTCGGACCGTGCCGCAGCGATGTGCTATTGTCTTTGCGGCCCGGTCGCCTGGCCGGGGAGACAAGAGAATTGGGGGTGAGTCGATGGACACTTCTATTGTGTTCACTGAGGCTTACTACTTCTTCACTGTCGCTCTCATGTGGTTCTTGCATGTGGGCTTCATGACGTATGAAGCCGGTGTATCACGACGCAAGAACATCATGTCCACGGCAATGAAGAACATTATGACGATAGCCGTCGTGACACCGACGTTCTACTACTTCGGCTGGTACGTCTACTTCTGCATGCAGGAGGGACTGAAGTTCACGATCTCGGCCAACGGAGCAAGCCCCTCAGGCCTCGAGGGACTCTATTTCTGCGGCGACGGCTACGGCCTGCCGTGGGACGGCTCCGCGGGACCGAACCTCGGCGACAACATCACCGGCGTGTTCTGGGCCGCATTCGTGCTGTTCTCCTGGACCACCGGATCCATCATGTCGGGCGCAGTTCTCGAGCGCATCCGCATCTCGGCCTACCTGTGGCTGACCGCTCTGATGGGTGGCCTGGTGTGGGTCGTGGCTGCGGCCTGGGGCTGGAGCTACGGCGGCTGGCTGACGGTGCACTTCGGCTACCACGACTTCGCCGCCTCCGGCGTGGTCCACGGCATCGCGGGCATCTTCGCGCTGGGCATACTGTTGAACCTGGGACCGAGGCTCGGAAGATACGACTCCGAGGGCAACGCGAGAACGTTCAAACCCCACAACGTCCACATGACGCTGATGGGGCTGATGATCATCTTCTCGGCGTTCTACGCGTTCTACGCCGCGTGCCTGGCCATCACTGCCGACACCACACCTGGCTGGGCCAACATCTACTTCAACCCGGCCACGCTGTCGGCGATCACATACACGATCACCATGGGCTTCGCGGGCGGCTTCGCGGGCGGTTACATCTTCTCTCGGGGCGATCCGTTCTGGACGATTTCCGGAGGGCTCGCCGGCGTTGTGACCGTCTCGGCGGGGGCCGACATCTACAGCCCGAACCTGGTCCTGATACTCGCCTTCTTCTCAGCCGGGATCGCCTTCCACGTCGGCAACTGGTTCGACACGAAGGCCCGCATCGACGACGCGGTCGGCGCGGTAACCGTCCACGGCGTGATGGGCTTCTTCGGCGTGATCTGCGTCGGCATCTTCGCAGCCGGGTACCCGACCGGTCCGGCCGGCGTGGAGACCAGCTTCGTGGGCCAGCTCGTCGGAGCTGCCGCGCTCATCCCGCTGGCGTTCTTCACGGGCTACGGCGCCTCATTGATCCTCAAGAAGCTCAACCTGCTGAGGGTGCCGCCCGAGGTCGAGCTCGAGGGCCTCGACATGGCCGAGTACGGCATGGACTTCTTCCCGGAGCACGGTCGTGCCGACGAGACGATCATGCAGCCCGACGGCACCGAAGAAGCCTCTGCAGCCACGCTGCACGCCGACTACATGGCCAACCGCTAGCCGGGTGTCCGCCTCGTGGCTGCAGCTCGTTCCCGCCATCGCCGTCATGTACGCAGTGGTCATCGCCGCCGGGTACTGGGGCAAGCGCAAGCGAGCGCAGCAACAGGGGCAACATCACGACAAACGCAACAACCGACCTCATTCACCCAACAGGAGGACTGAATGAACACCTTCCCATATGACAGCTGGGAGGCCGCGCTGGAAGCAGCCGACGGCACCACCGGGTACTTCACCTGGGGACCCGGCGGCAACACAGCCTCGGTGGTCTTGGCGATCATCGGCATCGCCATCTCGGTGATCGCGGCTGTGATGATCACCGCCCGTGAGGACAAGATCCTCAACGAAGCGGCCGACCGTCTCGCCGACAAGTACAACTCGGAGAACTGACATGGCCAATCGCAAGCAGTTCGAGCTCAAGGGCAAGCAGAACCACGACAAGGGCATCGAGATGGCCATCATCGTCTTCTGCCTGGCCTGCGTCGTCTTCACGATCATCGCCATCCAGGCCTTCTGACGGAAGACTCACCCCATTCAAGGCGGTTGGCGCCGCGTCGCTGAGAGGCGGCGCGGCGCCAGCCCTTGCCCTGACTCTCTAATCTCGCGCTGTGAGGATCCCACGTAAGCGGATCGCCCAGATGTGTGGCGCCGCCGCGGCTGTAGCGACGTTCCTGCCGTGGCACACCACAGTCGGCGAGAGCGGCCCGGAATCGGTGCAAGGCATCGACGTCAACGGAGGCCAGCTTGTTCTGGTGGTGTGCCTAGTCACCATCGGACTCGTGCAGGTCGGTTGGCGACCCGCTTGGATCGCTGTTGGTTTCGGGGCCGCGATCGCGATCCGGGAGTTGCTCAACAACGAGGCCGACACAGCGTGGGGGCTACCGATAGCGGCCGCAGCTTGTCTCGTGGCCGTCGTCCTTCTGGTCTGGGACATGTTCGCCAACATCTCTGCACCGGGTGACGACGCCGACGGCGGCGGGCCCGGCGGGCGCGGACTGTCCGGACCCCTGGGCCGACGGCGGCGCTGAACCTGGTTGCACCTGCACGGCCGCGCCGCGAGACTTGCCGAACTAGCGCGCAACCTTTCGGGAGGCGGTCATGACAGCGGCGACGGAGCAGACCAGAGTCCTTGTGCCAGGTCTGATGATGCTCGGCCCGGGCGCGGAGCGCTACCGGGTGACCGGCGGCGGCGCCACTGTGATGGCTCTCGACGCGGGCGACGAGTTGGAGATCGTCGACCCCGAGGGGCGCCAGTGCTGCGAGCTGGTCGCCTTCGACGCCGGCGGGCAGTCTGACCCCGGCCTGCTCGGCCCAGCTGGCGCCGACGGCGACGGCAACGGGAGGAGCCCCGGATCCGCGGGCGAGCCAGCCGCCCTGGACATCCTTTCGGCCGAACTGCAGGACGCTCGCCGGGTGCGGGCCGGGCTCGAGCGGGCCGGCATCGACTTGGCCGACGTGCAAGCCGCCACGCCGCTGAGGCTGCTCGACGGCGACACCCTGCCGGGGGCCCGCGCCCGGGTGGTGGCGCAAGCCGACGTCGCCTGCGTGGTCGCCGCGCCGGGTGAGCCCATGTCGGCCCACGGCGGCAAACCCCCCACCGACCTCATCGCCTACGTGCACCGCCGCGAGCCGGCCACTGAGGCCGAGCCGCTGCTTCCGGCACCGCTGGTCGATCCCAGCCAGGACTTCATCGTGCCACGCCGTACCGCCGCCGCGTACGAGGTGGCCAAGGGCGACTGGTTCCAGGTCGTCGACGTGGAGGGCCGGCAGTGCTCGGACTTCCAGTGCTTCGCGGTGGCCGATCTCGAGGCGAGCGCCGAGCTGTGCCTCGACGCCACCATCACCCGCACCCTCATGGGCGCGAGCTGTCCGGCGCCGGGCCTGTACTCGAAGTTCTTCAACGCCAAGATGCAGCCCCTCGTCGAGGTGATCCAGGACACCGTGGGCCGCCACGACACGTTCAACACGGCCTGCAACGCCCGCTACTACGAGGAGATGGGCTATCCCGGCCACGTCAACTGCACCGACAACATCAACGATGCGCTCGACCCGTACGGCGTGGCCCGCCGGCGGGGCTGGCAGGCGATCAACCTCTTCTACAACACCCGGGTGAGCGACTGCAATCAGATCTACCTCGACGAGCCGTGGTCGCGTCCCGGCGACTACGTGCTGCTGCGCGCCCTGGAGGATCTGGTGTGCGTCAGCACCGCATGCCCCGACGACATCGACGCGGCCAACGGCTGGAACCCCACCGACATCGCAGTGCGGGTCTATCCGGCCGCCAACCGGTTCAAGAAAGCGACGGCGATCCGCATGACCTCAGACTCCGAGGCACAGCTCACCAAGGAGACCGGGTTCCATCGGTGCACCTCGGGGTTGACCCGCAGCTTCAGCGAGTACTGCGGCTACTGGCTGGCGGATTCCTACACCGCCCACGGGCCCATCGAGGAGTACTGGGCCTGCCGGCAGGCCGCGGCGGCCATTGATCTCTCCCCGCTGCGCAAGTACGAGGTGACCGGCCCCGACGCCGAGCTGCTGATGCAGACCTGCGTCACCCGCAACGTCCGCAAGCTCGCCGACGGCCAGGTGGTGTACACCGCCATGTGCCACCCCACTGGCGGCATGATCGACGACGGCACCCTGTTCCGGCTCGGGCGCGAGAACTTCCGCTGGATCGGCGGGCAGCTCGGTTACAGCGGCGTATGGCTGCGGGAGCAGGCGAAGCGGCTCGGGCTGCAAGCCTGGGTTCGAAGCTCCACCGAGCAGCTCCACAACCTGCAGGTGCAGGGGCCCAACAGCCGCAGCATCCTCGAGCAGGTGGTGTGGACCCGGCCCGACCAGCCGACCGTGGAGGAACTGGGTTGGTTCCGGTTCTCCATCGCCCGCGTCGGCGGCCACGACGGCATTCCCCTGGTGGTGTCCCGCACGGGCTACACGGGCGAGCTCGGCTACGAAGTGTTCTGCCATCCTTCCGACGCGCCGGCGGTGTGGGACGCGGTCTTCGAGGCCGGCGCCTCCAGTGGCCTGGTGCCGATGGGCCTGGCCGCGCTCGACATGCTGCGCATCGAGGCCGGGCTGATCTTCGCCGACCACGAGTTCTGCGACCAGACCGACCCCTACGAGGCCGGTATCGGCTTCACGGTGCCGCTCAAGACCAAGACCGACGACTTCATCGGCCGCGACGCCCTCATCAAGCGACGCGACAACCCACAGCGCCGCCTGGTGGGGCTGGAGCTCGCCGGAGGAGAGCCCGCCGCCCACGGTGACGGCGTGTACGCCGGGCGCAACCAGGTGGGGGTGATCACCAGCGCCACGATTTCCCCGATCCTGCGCAAGAACATCGCGCTGTGCCGTATGGCGGTGGAGTACGCCGAGATCGGCACGGCCGTGGAGGTGGGAAAGCTCGACGGCCACGAGAAGCGCATAGCAGCCGAGGTGGTCCGGTACGCGTTCTACGACCCGGACAAGACCCGGGTCCGCGGCCTCGCCTGAGACGCGGCAACCCGCAGCAGGGGGTCGCCTCCATCTGGGAGGCGACCGAGTTCCGACCAAGAAGAGAACACATCGGCCGTCTCGGCTCGGTGCGCCTGTAGTACCAAGTGCAGTGGCAGTAAGGTTGACTCATGCTCACGCGGCTTGAGGTGGATGGATTCAAGAATCTGCGAGGCTTGCAGGTTGAATTCGGCCCCTTCACCTGCATTGCGGGAGCGAATGGTGCCGGGAAATCCAACGTCTTCGACGCCATCGAGTTCCTCAGCCTCCTCTCTTCACAATCACTGATGGAAGCAGCCCAAGAGGTCCGTTCGACTCCGTACGACCGCTCCGGAGATCCCAGAGACCTTTTTTGGCGGGGCGCTCCTGAGCAGCAAAGGCGTATGCGACTTGCGGCCGAGATGATGATCCCGCTAGAGGTGGAGGACGACTTCGGCCGGCAGGCCAAGGCCTCTATCACCTTCGTGCGCTATGAGGTGGAGATCGGCTACGAGCCGGCGAGCGGACTCGACAGGGTGGGCCGGCTCGTGCTCGAACGCGAGTCGCTGCAGCCGATCAGACTGGGCGACGCCGCCCAGAGGCTCGGATTCCGCCACTCGGCTGGTCGATTCCGCAAGTTTGCCGTCAGGGGCCGCCGCGCCGGAGCTCCCTTCATCTCAACGGAGGATCGCGGGGACGACCGGGTGATCACCATCCATCAGGATGGAGGCAGTCGGGGCAGGCCCATACCGGCATCGGCCGCTCGGGCGCCGGCGACGGTCGTGAAGACAGTCACAGACGCCGACCACCCGACGATCCTCGCGGCGCGGCGCGAGATGCAGAACTGGCGCCGGCTGGCGCTGGAACCTTCTGCTTTGCGCGAGCCAGACCGATACGACGCCCTGCTCCGTGTCGCCAACGGACAGGACCTGGCTGTGAACGGGCGCCATCTTCCCGCCGCTCTGTATCGAATCGCCACTCGCGGCCACAGATCCGGGGAGACGCCGGATCCTGCCGATACGTACTCTCGGGTGGCCGCGAGGCTGAACTCGCTGGTGGATGTCGGAGTCCGCCGCGTTCTCGTGGACGCCGACGACCAAGAGCACCGGCTAACCCTGAGGCTTGAGGAACGCAATGGCATTCAGCTGCCGGCCCGCTCGCTGTCGGACGGCACGCTGCGGTTCTTGGCCCTCTCGGTGCTGCTGGAGGATCCGGAATCGCATGGCGTCTACTGCATGGAGGAACCGGAGAACGGAATGCACCCGGCCAGCCTCCCGGCAATGGTTGAAATCCTTCGAGACCTCGCGGTTGATCCCGACGACGCTCCCGGCGACGACAACCCGCTTCGACAGGTGATCGCGAACACACACTCGCCAGCCTTGGTGCAGTTGCTCGCTCCCGAAGAGTTGCTGTCAGCGTCGACGAGCGTTGCCCGCCTAGGTGATGGCGATGCCGCGAAGGTTCTCCGCCTGGCGCCACTGAGCAACACCTGGCGCGACGGGCGACTAGCAGAGCCTGCAGTCACCAGGGCCGACATACTTCCCTATCTCACTGTTCCCCTGGGCGCGCAAATCACGCTCGACACGGGGGGCTCATGATCCGACGGGCAGTTTTCCTCGCCGATGGACCCTCCGATGAACCCCTGAGCGAGCACTTAGAGCAACTCTGCGCAGTTCGTGGCGTGGAAGTTCGGATCACTACGCCGAACCTCGGCCGCCTCCCCAACCCGCCGGGACGGAAGGTGGCTGATCGCCTTCGAGCGGTTCTCGACCTTGGCTCTGCGCCCGACATCGTATTCCTTCACCGCGATGCTGAGAAGCAAGATTCATGCCTGAGATATCGAGAGATCGCCACGGCAGTCGCACTGGTGGACTCGAACCTGCCGTTCATTGCGGTCATTCCCGTCAGGATGACGGAGGCGTGGCTCCTCGTGGACGAGCAGAGGATTCGAGACGTCGCGGGCCGATCACGCTCATCGGTCAGTCTTGGGCTCCCTGCACTGCTACAGATCGAGGATCACCCCGACCCGAAGGCGCTCCTCAAGAATGCGCTGGATGCTGCGTCCGGCCTCCAGGGACGCAGGCTTCGCCAGTTCCAGCGACGGTTCAGCGAGAACCGTCGGACCCTCTTACAGGGGCTGGACGTCTACGGACCGGTACAACGACTGTCGGCGTGGCAGGCGCTCGCATCGTCGCTCGATAAGACCCTGGCAGCCCTGTAGAGCTCCGCATTCACCAAACCACCCGGATCGCAACAGCCGAACTCACGACCGGCACCTGACATTGAGGACCAACAAGCCCATCGCGGTCTGCACCGAGCCGGTGCCGTCCACGCCGACGGACGCCGCGAACGGCACTGACCACGAGACCTTCCCGCCGGTGTCAAGCATCTCCAGCATGTCGTCTCCCCGCGCACATGCTCAGACGATGCCAACATTGGCCTCAGCCACAGCATCAAAGCCACCAGCGCCTCACCAGCCGCGGTTCTCGTGAGGACGCGTCACACGGCTCCGTCAGTGTGGTGTTAGCGCCGGAGAACCTTGGGCACGATGGTGCCGAAGTCGGACGGCAGCTTCACCATGGTCACGCCGCACTCCCGCATGAGCTGAACCTTCTCGGCGGCCGACTCCCCGACGGTGGAGACGATGGCTCCGGCGTGGCCCATGGTGCGACCCCTGGGGGCGGTGAGCCCGGCGATGTAGCCCACCACCGGCTTGTGCACGTGGTCGCGGGCGTACTGGGCCGCCTGCGCCTCCTGCAGCCCGCCGATCTCTCCGATCATCACGATCGCCTCGGTCTCGCCGTCGGCTTCGAAGCGCTTGAGGTGGTCGAGGAACGAGCTGCCGTTGATCGGGTCTCCGCCGATGCCGACGCTGGTGCTCACCCCGATTCCGACCGCCTTGAGCTGCGACGCCGCCTCGTACCCGAGCGTTCCCGACCGGCTGACGATGCCGACCGGGCCCCGCTCATAGATGTGCGGGGGCATGATGCCCATCATGGCCCGGCCCGGGCTGATGACGCCGGCGCAGTTCGGGCCGATCAGGCACATCCGGCTGGCGTGCTGGTAGCGGCGCTGGTAGCGCTTCACGCGGATCATGTCCTGGACCGGGATGCCCTCGGTGATGCACACGCAGTACTCGATCCCGGCGTCGGCCGCTTCCATGATGGCGTCAGCGGCGAACGGCGGCGGCACGAACACGATGCTGGCGGTGGCCTCGGTGGCGGCCACGGCCTGCTTCATAGTGTCGAAGACGTCCACACCGCAGTGGGTGACGCCACCGCGGCCCGGCGTGACCCCTCCCACCACGTTGGTGCCGTACTCGAGCATCTCGGTGGTGTGGAAGGTGGCTATGCGGCCGGTGATGCCCTGCACCAGCACCGGCGTGGTCTCATCGACGATGATGCTCATCGGGCAGTGCTCCTTGCGAGGGGGTCGTCGGGTTGGCCGCGGCGCGGTCGGGACTCATCGGGCTGCACTCGCAGTCAGGGACTCAACCGCCCTCGTGCCTGCCTCGGCCAGAGAATCGGCGGTGACCACGGCCACATCGGCCTCGGCCAGGATGCGCCTCCCCTCCTCGACGTTGGTGCCCGACAGCCTGACCACCACCGGCACCTTCGGATCGAGCTGTCGCAGGGCCTGGACCACGCCGGTGGCCACCCAGTCGCAGCGGTTGATGCCCGCGAAGATGTTCACCAGCACGGCTTCGACGTTGGTGTCGGAGAGCACCAGCCGGAACGCCTTGAGCACGCGCTCGGGGGAGGCCCCGCCGCCGATGTCGAGGAAGTTGGCCGGCTCGCCGCCGGCGTGTTTGATCATGTCCATGGTGGCCATGGCCAGGCCGGCGCCGTTGATGATGCAGCCGATGTTGCCGTCTAGCCCCACGTAGCTGAGGCCGCGGTCGGTGGCCGTCCGTTCTCGGGGATCCTCCTGGGACTTGTCCCGCAGCTCCGACACGCCTTGATGGCGGAACAGAGCGCTGTCGTCGAAGATCATCTTGGCGTCCAGCGCCACCAGGCGGCCGTCGGCGGTGACCGCAAGCGGATTGATCTCCAACATGGTGACGTCGAGATCGAGGAAGGCCCGGTAGCAGGCCGTCATCAGGTGCACCGCCTGGGGGACCAAGCCGGCGTCGAGACCCACCGCGAAGGCGATCTCCCGAGCCTCGAACGCTTGAAGCCCGACGGCCGGCTCCACGTTCACCCGCACGATCGAGGAGGGATCGCGAGCCGCGATCTCTTCGATGTCCATCCCGCCTGCGGCCGAGGCCACGACCATCACCCGCTCCGCGGAGCGGTCGAGCACGAACCCGAGGTAGAGCTCGCGTTCGCTGGAGACGGCGGCCTCCACATAGAGCCGGTACACGCCCTTCCCCTGCTCGCCGGTCTGGGGTGTCACCAATCGCCTGCCCAGCAACTCGTCGGACGCCTCCCAGATCTCGCGCTCGTGGCTGCAGATCTTGATGCCGCCGGCCTGGCCCCGGGCGCCGCAGTGGACCTGGGCCTTGACCACCCACCGCTCGCCGCCGATCTCGGAGGCTCGGTAGGTGGCCTGCTCGGGGCTGTAGGCCAACCCGCCTTCGGGTATGGCCACGCCGTAGTCGGCGAGTATCGCCTTGGCCTGGTACTCGTGGATCTCCATGAGCGCCCCTCCCTGCGTCCTCGCCCCGGAACCGCCCGTGCGGTCCGGCTGCAATTTCTTCCTGCTGATCCCCCAGCAGTGTCCTTTCGCCGCCCTCAGCCCGCCGCGATGGCGTTGGCCGTCTCGACGACGTTTCGAGCCATGCGCGCCGACGCCGCGTCGATCATGCGCCCGTCGAGCTGGGCCGCACCCCGCCCGGCCGCGGCCGCCTCCTCCAGCGCCCGCAACACCCGGCGGGCCTGGTCCACCTCGGACTCCGGCGGTGTGAACACCTCGTTGGCCAGATCGATCTGTGCGGGGTGGATGGCCCACTTGCCGTCGTAGCCGAGGGCTGCGGCCCGGCGGGCCCCGGCGATGAACCCCTCGGGATCGCCGAAGTCCCCGAACGGGCCATCGATGGCCCTTCGCCCGTTGGCCCGGCAGGCCACCAGCATGCGGGACAGCGCCGAGTGCCACTGGTCGCCCGGATAGTCGGGGTTGAGCCCTCCGATGGTGATCGTCCGGGCCCGGCACGACGCTGCGTAGTCGGCCACCCCGAAGTGCAGCGCCTCCAGCCGCGGGCTCGACGCCGCCACCGCCTCGACATTGGCCATGCCCAGAGCGGTCTCCACCAGAGCCTCCACCCCGATCCGGTGGCTCAAGCCCAGTGCCTGCTCGAGCCCGGTGAGGAGGGCGTCCACCGTGTAGACGTCACCGGGCACGCCCACCTTGGGGATGAGGATCGTGTCGAGGTGCGCCCCGGCCTGCTCGACCACGTCGATCAGGTCGCGGTACATGTAATGGGTGTCAAGCCCGTTGATCCGCACCGACACCGTCTTGCGGGCCCCCCGCCAATCGATGTCGCCGAGAGCCTCGATGACGTTGCGGCGCGCGGCTTCCTTGTCGTCGGGCGCCACCGCGTCCTCGAGGTCCAGGAACACATAGTCGGCTCGGCTGGCCGCCGCCTTCTCGAACAGCTCGGGCCGCGACCCGGGCACGGCCAGCTCGCTGCGGTGCAGCCGGCTCCTCGCCTCCGCGATTTGATGGTGGCTCATCGGGGTGCCTCCGGGCCTACGTTCGAGGTGTTCGGTTGATGGCTGAGTATGCGAACTGACTCCACAGCAGCGACCTACTTGCGATTTTGAGGACCATATCACTAATCTGATGGAAGCTACCACTAATCAGATGGGCGGTCCAACGCAGGATGCAACACAACGAGCGAGTCCTCATGGGCCCCGGCCCGTCCAACCCCTACCCCGAGGCCATCGAGGCATTCACCCGGCCGGTGCTGGGCCACCTGGACGGCGACTTCCTCGACCTGCTCGACGAGACCTGCGACCGTCTGCGATCGGTCTTCCGCACCGCCAACGCCCTCACGTTCCCCGTCTCGGGAACGGGCTCGGCCGGCATGGAGGCGGCGTTCGTGAACGTGGTCTCCGAGGGCGACGCCGTCGTCGTGGGAGTCAACGGCGTATTCGGCGAGCGCATGTGCGACGTTGCGGCCCGGTGCGGTGCGCGGGTCGTGCGAGTGGACGCCGAGTGGGGATCGCCGCTCGACCCGCAGCGCATCCTGGAGGCCCACCCCGACCCGGCCGTGATCGCGGTGGTCCACGCGGAGACCTCCACCGGAGTGCGCAACGACCTGGCCGAGCTGGGCGCGGCCAAGGGCGACGCCCTCCTGCTCGCGGACTGCGTCACGTCGCTCGGCGGCATCGATGTGCGCCTCGACGACTGGGGTGTGGACATCGCCTACAGCGGAACCCAGAAGTGCCTCGGTGTTCCGCCGGGCCTGGCCCCCGTCAGCGTCTCACCCCGCGCGGTGGAGCGGATGCACCGCCGGCCCCGGTCCTGGTACTTCGACATGGGCATGATCGCCGACTACGTCAATGGGGGAAGCAAGAGGGCCTACCACCACACCGCTCCGGTCTCGATGATCTACTCCCTGCATGCCGGGCTCGGCGTGGTGCTCGATGAAGGACTTGAGGCCGCCCACGACCGGCACCAGAGGTGCGGCGACCTTCTCCAGGACGGGCTCGAGGCCCGGGGCTTCGATCTGGTGGCCCCCGCCTGTGCCCGCCTTCCCCAACTCACTTCTGTGCGGGTGCCCCAGTCCCGGCTCCCGGCGGCCACCGGCGAGGCTGACATCCGGCGGACGCTGCTCCACCACTACGGCATCGAGATCGGCGGCGGACTGGGCGCCTTGGCCGGCAAGTGCTGGCGCATCGGTTGCATGGGCCACACCGCCCGACTCCGCAACGTGACGCTGGTCTTGGCTGCTCTCGACGAAGTGCTCGACTAGCGGCTAGTTTCGCCCCGCGCGTTGACATGAGGTCGTGCTAGGTTTTACCCTCGATACAGATACACCTAACCACAGGGGGGATTCGGTCATGACGCGGGTAGCTGTCATCGGCGCCGGGCCGTGCGGAATGGCACAGCTGCACGCCTTCGCCGGCGACTCGGAGGCGGGCAGCCCGTCCGCCCCCGAAATTGTCTGCTATGAGAAACAGGACGACTGGGGCGGGCTCTGGAACTACAGCTGGCGCACCGGACTCGACGAGCACGGCGAGCCCTGCCACGCCAGCATGTACCGCTACTTGTGGTCGAACGGACCCAAGGAGTGCCTGGAGTTTGCCGACTACGGATTCGAGGAGCACTTCGGCAAGCCGGTGGCGTCGTTCCCGCCCCGCGAAGTCCTCTACGACTACATCCTGGGCCGAGCCGAGCGCAGCGGCTTCCGCGATCAGGTCCGCTTCAACCATTCCGTGCGCCGCATCAGCCGCTCCGCCGACGGCAGCGGCTTCACGGTCATCGCCCACGACCTCGCCAACGACACCGACAAGAGCGAGGACTTCGACCACGTGGTCGTAGCCTCCGGGCACTTCTCCACGCCCAACATGCCCCACTACCCGGGCTACGAGACCTTCGGCGGCACGCTGATGCACGCCCACGACTTCCGCGACGCGGTGCAGTTCGCCGATCGCGACGTGGTCGTGATCGGTTCGAGCTACTCGGCCGAGGACATCGCCTCGCAGCTCTGGAAGTACGGAGCCCGCTCGGTGGTGTGCACGTCGCGCAGCGGCCCCATGGGCTTCGACTGGCCCGATCCGATCACCGAGAAGCCCATCCTGACCCATGTCGAGGGCCGGACCGTGCACTTCGCCGACGGCACGAACGCCGATGCGGACGCCATCATCTCCTGCACCGGGTACCTGCACCACTTCCCGTTCATGGACGACGAACTGCGGCTGGCCACCGCCAACCGCCTGGCCGCGTCGATGCTGTACCGGGGCGTGGTGTTCCAGCCCGAGAACCGGATCCTGTACCTGGGGATGCAGGACCAGTGGTACACGTTCAACATGTTCGACGCCCAGGCCTGGTACGCCCGCGATGTGATCATGGGCCGCATCGAGCTTCCCGGCGCGAACGAGCAGGCCCGCTGGATCAGCGACTTGCAGGCCGCTGAGGACACTCTCGAGGACGACTACGGGGCCATCGACTTCCAGGGCGCCTACACCCAGGACCTGGTGGACCAGACCGACTATCCCGACTTCAACACGCCGCTGGTCAACAAGATGTTCAAGGACTGGAAGAAGCACAAGAAGCAGTCGATCATCGGCTACCGCGACCACGGGCACACCTCGCCGCTGACGGGCACGGTGGCACCGATCCATCACACCCAGTGGGAGGACGCGCTCGACGACTCGCTGGAGTCCTATCTGGCCGACTCGGCCTGACGGGGCAACCACCCCATCATCAGCAACGGCCGGGGCCGACATGGATGATGTGATCATCGTCGGGGGCGGCATCGGCGGCCTCACGCTGGCCCTGATGCTGCACGAGCGGGGCGTCGGCGCCCGGGTCTACGAGGCAGCGCCTGAGATCAAGCCCATCGGGGTGGGGATCAGCCTTCTGCCCCACGCCAGCCAGGAGCTCGGCCTGCTGGGGCTCACCGACGCCTTGAGCGAGGTGGCCGTGACCACCAGGGAGTCGTGCTTCTTCAACCGGTTCGGCCAGTTCGTGTACTCCGAGCCCGTCGGGCGTCACGCCGGCTACGACTGGCCCCAGTTCCAGATCCACCGGGGCGACCTGCAGCGGGTGCTCCAGGCGGCCTACCTCGACCGGGTGGCCGGCGGCGCCGAGCGGGTGCTCACCGGACACCGCGGCGCCGAGCGGGTGCTCACCGGACACCGCTGCACCGGAGTCGGCTCCGATGCCCGGGGCGCGGTGGCCCACTTCGTCGACTCCAGCACCGGCCAGGCGCTGCCGCCGGCGAGGGGGGCGGCGGTGATCGGCTGCGACGGGATCCATTCGGTGGTGCGGCGGCAGTTCTTTCCCGCTGAGGGCCCGCCCGTCTACTCGGGCGTGAACATGTGGCGGGGCACCACGGTGTGGGAGCCGTTCCTCAGCGGCTCCACTTACTTGCGGGCGGGCTGGCTGACGGTCGGCAAGATGGTGATCTACCCGATCCGCCACAACGTCGACGGCCGGGGCCGCCAGCTCGTCAACTGGGTGGCGGAGGTGCAGACCGACTCCTACCGCGAGCAGGACTGGAACCGCACCGGCCGCCTCGAGGACTTCTACGACGTCTTCGCCGACTGGACCTTCGACTGGCTCGACGTGGCCGGGCTCATCCGGGGCTCGGAGGAGATCCTCGAGTATCCGATGGTCGACCGCGACCCGCTGCCCCGGTGGACCCACGGCCGGACGACCCTGCTCGGCGATGCCGCCCACCCCATGTATCCGCGCGGCTCCAACGGCGCCGGCCAGGCCATCCTCGACGCCCGGGCGCTGGCCGACTGCCTGCAGTCGTCAGAATCGGTCCCCGAAGCCCTCCAGTCCTACGAAGACCAGCGGCTCGCAGCCACGGCTGCGGTAGTGCACGCCAGCCGGTCCGCGCCTCCCGACGTAATCCTCAAGGCGGTCCACGAGCGCAGCGGCGACCGACCCTTCGAGCGCATCGAAGACGTGATGACAGCCACCGAGATGGCGGCCCTGTCCGACAGCTACAAGCGCGTCGCCGGCTACCACCGCGAGTCCCTCTCCGGCCGTACCCACCAATAGCAGGTACCGATCACGAGGATTTGGAACCGTGGACGGAGCGTGGTTGGCAAAGAGGCCGAGCGAATAGGCCGCGGCCATGAAGATGTTCCACGGCGACGAGCGAGGCCGTGGCCCGAGCGGCCCGTGAGCGCAGGGAACAAGAGCGGGAACCACTACGCCCGGCCGCGAGGCGGTAGCGGCCCGTATGCGCGCTTACTCTAGGACGCATGCGTGCCGGTTCGCTTGAGATCTCTGCGCCCCTCTACGAATTCATCGCGGTCGAGGCCCTGCCGGGAACCGGTGTGCACATCGACGAGTTCTGGAGCGCGCTGCAGTCCATCCTGACCGACCTCGGACCCCGCAACGCCGCTCTGCTGGCCCGGCGCGACGAGATGCAGGCCCAGATCGACGACTGGCACCGGGCGTCCCGCGCCGAGGGGCAGGGCCACGACGCCGAGGCCTACGCCAACTTCCTGCGCGACATCGGATACCTGCGCTACATGGACGGCTCGGTCACCGCTACCACGGCCAATGTCGATCCCGAGATCGCCGAGGTGGCCGGACCGCAGCTGGTGGTGCCCGTCGACAACGCCCGCTATGCGCTGAACGCGGCCAACGCCCGCTGGGGGAGCCTGTACGACGCTCTCTACGGGACCGACGTGATCAGCGAGGCCGAAGGCTGCAGCCGCGGCGATGCCTACAACCCGATCAGGGGCGACAGAGTCGTCGCCGCGGGGCGTGAGTTCCTCGACACCCATTTCACCCTCGACTCCGCAAGCCACGGGTGGGCTACCGGCTACTGGACGCAGGACGGCGCGCTCAGGGTACGCAGCGGGGACGGCACCGTCAGCGCGCTGCTGCGTCCCGAACAGTTCGCCGGCTACACCGGCGCCGCGGACTCGCCCACCTCGGTCCTGCTGCGCAAGAACGGCCTGCACTGCGAGCTGCGCATAGCCGGTGACCAGCCCGTGGGACGCCGCGACCACGCCGGCGTCTTCGACATCCGCCTCGAGTCTGCCATCACCGCCATCATGGACTTCGAGGACTCGGTGTCGGCAGTGGACACCGACGACAAAGTGTCGGTCTACCGCAACTGGCTCGGGCTAATGCGGGGCACGCTGGAGACCACCTTTGTGCGCAACGGCACAGCCGTGAACCGGTCGCTGCACGGCGATCGCAGCTTCACCGGACCAGACGGCTCGCAGATCACGCTGCCGGGCCGCTCGCTGATGCTGGTCCGCAACGTGGGGCCCCATCTCAGCACCGACATGGTGAGGCTCGACGGCGAGCCGGTCTACGAGACCATGGTCGACGCCATAGTGACCGCGCTGTGCGCGCTCCATGATCTGCGGGGGATGGGACGGGTGGACGGCAGGTCCATCCGCAACTCGGCGACCGGCTCGGTCTACATCGTCAAGCCCAAGATGCACGGTCCCGATGAGGTCGCCCTGGCCTGTGATCTGTTCAGCCGGGTCGAGGACGCCCTCGGCCTGGTTCAGCGCACCCTCAAGATGGGGATCATGGACGAAGAGCGCCGCACGTCGCTCGGCCTCAAGGAATGCATCTGGAGGGCCCGCGAGCGGGTCGTGTTCATCAACACCGGCTTCCTGGACCGCACCGGCGACGAGATCCACACCGACATGGAGGCCGGACCGGTGATCCCCAAGACCGAGATGAAGACCGCGGCCTGGCTCGGCGCGTACGAGAACTCCAACGTCGACACCGGCCTGACCTGCGGCCTGCGGGGCCGCGCCCAGATCGGCAAGGGTATGTGGACCATGCCGGCCGAGATGGCGGCCATGGCCAAAGCCAAGATCCAGCATCCGATCGCGGGAGCCGGCACCGCCTGGGTGCCATCCCCCACCGCGGCGACGCTGCACGCCATGCACTACTTTCTGGTGGATGTGGCCGACCGGCAGCGCGACCTCGCCGACCGCACGCCGGCCCGCCTCTCCAGCCTCATCGATATCCCGGTGCTGCCAGTGGGCCGGGAACTCGGCCCGAGCGAGCTCCAGCGCGAAGTGGACAACAACGTCCAAGGCATCCTCGGATACCTGGTCCGTTGGGTGGGCCAGGGCGTGGGGTGCTCCACCGTGCCCGACATCGGTGACACCGGCCTCATGGAGGACCTGGCGACGCTGCGCATCTCCAGCCAGCACGTCGCCAACTGGCTGCACCACGGACTCATCTCCGCCGATCAGGTGCGCGAGACGATGCATCGCATGGCCAACCTCGTCGACCAGCAGAACGCGGGCGATCCCGACTACGAGCCCATGGCCCCGGACTATGACTCCAGCGTTCCGTTCCAGGCCGCCGTCGAACTCGTGTTCTCAGCCCGGGACGAGCCCAACGGCTACACGGAGCGGGTTCTTCGCTCCCACCGCCGAGCTGTGAAGGCCCGCTCAGCAGTCCCAGCGACTCCCGGACCCTGAAAGCCTGCTCGGCGGCCTGAGCGCCTGTACCATCCGCAGACATGCGGACGATGCCGACCGAAGTCGACGTCATCGTGATAGGCGCGGGCGTGTCGGGGGCCAGCATCGGCTACCAGCTCGCCCGGCACTCGGACCGGCGGGTGGCGGTGGTGGACGCTCGGCCGCCCGTCGGGGGCATCTCGGGTCGGACGTTCGGACAGATCCGCCAGCACTACTCCAACGAGCTCATGGTGCGCATGGCGCTGAGAGGCTTCCACTGCATCGGCAACTGGGCGACGGAGGTGGGCTACGGCGATCCCGGCTATGTCCGGCTCGGCTACATGCTGATCGTCACCGAGAACCAGATCGACGGCTTGCGGCGCAACGTTGAACTCGGGAGGCGCCTGGGTGTCGACACCCGCTTCGTGGGGCCCGACGAGATCGCCGCGATCGAGCCGCTAGTGAACGCTGAGAGCCTCGCGGGGGGCGCCTACGAGCCGGACGGGGGCTATATCGACGTCACCAAGATGGTGTTGAGCTGGCTCGGCGCCGCCACTGCAGCCGGCGCCGAAGTGCTCGCTCCCCTCGCGGTCGGGGAGATCTGTGTGTCCGGCGGCGCGGTGACGGGCGTGATCACAGACCGAGGAGAGATCTCGGCCCCGGTGGTGGTGGTGGCCACCGGTGCGTGGGCACGCGATCTGCTCGACCCGCTGGGTGTCCACGTGCCCATCGAGCGCCGCCGGCTGGACATGGCCATGGTCGAGCAGCAACCGGGGAGCCGCTCGCTGCACACCTTCATCACCGACGGCAACTCCAACCTGGTCATCCGTCCCGACATGGGTCGCCGCGTCCTCGCGGTGGCCTATCCGCCCAAGATGCCCGAGGTGGACGATCCCCTGGCCGACGCCCCGCCCGACGACCACGAACACCACTCCGTGCGAATCCGCCGGGCCGTGGCCGAGCGCCTGCCGGCCATGGAAGTCGCCAGGACGGTGTGGACGACCAGCGGCGCCTACGACGTCACCCCGGACTATCACCCGATTCTGGGCTGGGCCAACGAGATCGCAGATGTGACCGGCCTGTACCTGGCCGTCGGCTTCTCCGGCCACGGACTCAAGCTCTCGCCGTCGGTGGGTGAGATCGCGGCTTCTCATGTCCTCGGCACCGAACAGGTCGGCAGCGCCCCGCCGCTCGACACGCGGCCGATCCGACCCAGTCGGTTCGCCGACGGCGACCTCATGCATCTCACCTACGGCCCCAGCGCCCGGGCCTGAGGGTGGGCAGGTCTCGCAGGCTAGTGTTAAGCCGGTATGCGAGTCATCCTTCTCGCAGCAAAGAATCTACAGGAGTCCGGCATGGTGTTTGTTCTTTGTTCAATGAACGATTCAATTCGTGAGGTCTTCAAGATCAGCGGATTCAACAAGATCATTCCGATTCATAATTCACAAGCCGAGGCGCTTTCAGCGGTCAGTGCATAAGTGACCACTTCATTTCACGAGAGAGGACTCTAATGACAATGACCGAAGCTCGGCATAAGCACAAGATTCTTGTGGTTGACGATGAGCCAGATCTTGAACCCCTCATGCTGCAAAGGATGCGGCGATTCATAAGGACTGGAGTCTACGAGTTTGTCTTCGCCAGGGATGGCGTCGAGGCACTTGAAGCCCTTGATATGGACCAGTCCATAGACATGGTGCTCTCTGATATCAACATGCCGAAAATGGATGGCCTGACTCTTCTTGAGAAGATACCGGGTGTAGCGCCAGACATTCGCGCGGTGATCATCTCCGCTTACGGTGACATGAAGAACATCAGAATCGCCATGAATCGGGGAGCTTTCGACTTCGTCACCAAGCCGGTCGACTTCGACGATCTCAAGTTCACGATCGATCGGACCCTTCAGCACATACGTGAATGGAAGGATGCGCTGAGCGATCGAGACAAACTCGTCGTGCTGCAGAATGAACTGAACGTGGCCAGCATGATGCAGCAATCCATTCTCCCAAACAAGTTCGCCCGCAGCGACGACTACGAACTCTTCGGCACCATGCAGCCGGCTCGCAATGTCGGTGGCGACTTCTTTGACGTGATCGGCCTTTCCGACGGCAAAGTAGGACTGGCCATCGCGGACGTCTCTGGCAAGGGCGTGCCGGCAGCACTGTTCATGATGTCGAGCCGCACGCTGCTGAAGGGCGCGGCGCTGCGCGCCGACGGACCCGGAGAGGCGCTCACCGAGGTGAACGACATCCTCAACGAGGATAACGACGCCTGCATGTTCGTCACCATGATCTACGCCGTGTACGACCCCGCCACCGGCGAGCTGACCTACGCGGACGGTGGTCACGATCCTCCGCTCGTCGTGCACGCGGACGGCAGAACCACCCAGCTGCCCGTGACCGACGGACTCGCCCTTGGTGTGCTGCCGGGATTCGACTTCCTCCAAGACTCCTACCGGCTGTCCCGAGGCGATACTGTCGTTCTGTACACCGACGGTGTTACCGAAGCGATAAACAGCGAAGAGGAACAACTCGGTCTGAGTCGATTGCGCAGGACCTTCGAGCTGAACCCACCGACGAGCGCCGAGGACGCCGGCAAGCGGGTCATGGAGCTTGTGAACGAATTCGCCGGAGACGTGCCCCAGTTCGATGACACGACCTGTCTGGTCCTGCGTCGAGAGACCTGAGTGTCGTCGTGCTGTTCTTGAAGGCCGACACCGGCGGCGATGTGCGACGGACCAGCTATGAGGAGCTGGCTGACCTCGTGGCTGCGATCGAAGCGTTGGGCGAGCAGGCCGACTGGCCAGGCGACCTGACCTTCCGGGTCAGCTTGGTGATCGACGAACTGGCACAGAATGTCGTGGACTATGCATACAGCGATGCACATGGGGACGTGGAGGTAGCGGTTACGTCGCGGGACGAGACCGTCGTCATCGAGATCGTCGATGAGGGACAGCCGTTCGACCCTCTGACGGAAGCACCCGCCCCGGACTTGACGTCGCCGATCGAGGACCGGCCCATCGGCGGCTTGGGTGTTCACTTCACACGCACTCTGATGGACGACGTCGAGTACAGCAGGGAGTCGGGAAAGAACTGTCTGAAGATTGTCGCTCGCAAGGTGAGATGAACCAGGGTCGCGCGCCGCATCGGCTCCGGACGGCGGGCACCCTGCTGGCCCTCACCGCCTCATTGATGCTGGCCGGCTGCGCATCCGACGGCGTGTCCGGAGAGGGGCAGGATCCCGACGCCCCGGAGGTGGCCGGTCCGCTCGAGGACCCTGAGGACACTTTCATCGGCATCTCAGAGGACCGAATCCTGTTCGGCCAGTCCGCCGCATTCAGCGGTCCCGCCAGGGAGCTCGGCATAAACATGCGGCTCGGAATCCTGGCTGCGTTCAACGAGGCCAACGAGCGCGGAGGGGTCCATGGGCGCCTCCTGGAACTGCAATCCCTCGACGACGCGTACGAGCCGGAAGACGCGATCGTGATGACCCGCAACCTCATCGAGCAGCAAAGCGTGTTCGCTCTCATCGGCGCGGTAGGCACACCGACATCGCGCTCAGCGACCCCGATTGCGCGCGCCGCCGAGGTCCCCTACATCGCTCCCTTCACCGGGGCCGCCTTCCTCCGCGGCAGCGAATGGGAGAACATCATCAACCTGCGCGCCTCCTACGCCCAAGAGACCGAGGAGATGGTCGCCAGGCTCACCAGTGATCTGGGCATCAGCCGGATAAGCGTCCTGTACCAGAACGACTCCTTCGGTCGGGCCGGCTTCCGGGGCGCGGTCGCGGCGCTGGCGCGACGCGACATGGAGCCCACCTCGATCGGGATCTACCCGCGCAACACCACCGCGGTCAAGACGGCCCTGCTCGACTTGCGGCAGGGCGACCCCGAAGCAGTGATCATGATCGGCGCCTACGAGCCGGTGGCAAGGCTGATCTCCTGGGCACGACGCACAGACATGGACCCGGTGTTCATGACGGTCTCCTTCGTCGGCAGCAACGCCCTGGCCCAGGAGTTGGGACCCGACGGAGCAGGGGTGCTGGTCACCCAGGTCGTGCCGTTCCCGGAGGACGACTCGCTGCCCGTCGTGAATGCCTATTTGGAAGCTCTCGCAAACCACGACCCGGAGGCCGAGCCGGGATTCGTGTCTCTCGAGGGCTACCTGGCCGGACGGCTGGTGATCGCCGCCCTGCAGGAGTGCGGTGCGGAGGTCGACCGATCCTGCCTGCTTGACCAGTTGATCGACCACGGCGATTTCGATATCGACGGATTCAGGCTGCAGTACGGCGACGACGACAATCAGGGCTCCGACGAAGTCTTCTTGACGGTGATCGGCTCTGACGGCGAATACCACCCTGTCGACACCCTGCACGAAACCGCTCGGTGGGTGACCCAATGACAGACTCGCCCAACGACCTGACAGCGGACGACCCGACGACAAACTCGCCCAACGACCTGACAGCGGACGACCCGACGACAGACTCGCCCAACGACCTGACAGCGGACGACCCGACGACACACTCGACCAACAACCTGCCGACCGACGACCCGACGAGACCAGAACTCGGGATCTGGTCCCGCATCTCCACCAAGCTCTACATGGGCATCGGTGCAGCGGTCGCCATGACGCTGGCTGCCAGCCTTGTCGGCTGGTTCTCCTTCAACCGTGTGGGCGATGTGCAAAGGCGTGTCAACGAGGGCAGCGTGCCCGAACTGGCCGCCGCATTCGGGGTCGCGCAGTACGGCGGGATCCTGGCCAACGCAGCCCCCAGCCTGGCCGCGGCCTCCACATCGCTGGAGCTCTTCCAGGAGGGGGAGAAAGTCGATCAGACCGTGCTGACGTTCGAGGACCAGATGGCGGTCCTGGAGCAGAGCGACAGCGATGCTGCCGGCGTCGAACAGATCCGGCAGGGCGCCGACATGCTCATCTCCAACATTCAGGAGATCCGCAGCGAGGTGTCGGCGAGGCTCCAGATAATCGATCAACGAACCGCAAAGCAGGGGGAGCTGGTGGGCCTGCGGAACCAGGTGGGCACAGTGCTGATCCCCGCCATCGACGATCAGCTCTTCTACACCCTGACCGGCTACTCCGGCCTGGACGCGCCGCCGGTCCCCCGGTCCGAGCACTTCTCCGAGGCCGAGGTCTTCCGGTACCGGCGCCTGGCCGAGCTGGAGGCCGACGCCAACATCGCCTCAGACCTGCTCGCCAGCGCATTCACCCTGTCGGACAAGGACCTGCTGGAGCCTCTCCGGGAGCGATTCGAAGCAGCCGCGAGCCGGATCGACCGGAATCTGACGACGCTGGCAGGTACGCAGTTCCACACCAACGCGGAACCGATCTTCTCGCGACTGCGCGAGCTGGGGCTCGGCGACGACAACTCCTTCGATCTGGCTGCGAGCGAGTTCGAGATTGTCGAGCACCACGGAGAGCTGCTCGCCCAGAACAACGAGCTGTCGCTCACGCTGGTGACCGAGGTGGACAACCTGGTGGACGCCTCCCAGGCACGGGCCGGGGAAGCCACCACTGCGTCAGAGCAGGCCATTCGCACCGCCAAGACGATCCTGCTGGCCATCAGCGCCATCAGCGTCGTCGGCGCGATGCTGCTCATCTGGCTGTTCGTCGGCAAAGTCCTGGTTCGGCGCATCGCCCTGCTGTCGGACTGGATGCGCCGCATGGCCGGCGGCGATCTCGAGGTCATAGTCCCGATCAGCGGCCGGGACGAGGTCGCGGACATGGCCGCCACGCTCGAGGTGTTCCGGCGCCACGCCCTAGAGGTGCAGCGCCTCAACCTGGTGGAGCAGCTCGCCGGGGAGCTGCAAGGCAAGAACGAGCAGCTCGAATCGGTCCTGGCCGACCTGCACCGGGCACAGGATCAGATTGTGACGCGTGAGAAGCTTGCGGCCCTGGGCGAGCTCACAGCCGGCGTCGCCCACGAGATCAAGAACCCACTGAACTTCGTGAAGAACTTCTCCGAGGCCTCTGAGGAGCTCATCGTGGAGCTCAAGGAGGTGCTCGACGACGTCGGCGACGGCCTCAGCGACGAGAACCGGTCGTACATCAACGAGATCGCGGGCGACCTCACCGCCAACGTCGACCGCATCCGATCCCACGGCGAGCGCGCCGACCGGATCGTGCGCGACATGCTGATGATGGGCCGCGACTCCGGGGAGTGGCAGCTCACCGACATCAACGACCTCATCCAGCAGCACGCCCAGTTGTCCTTCCACAGCGCCCGGGCCCTGGACCCGGACTTCCAGCAGGACATCCAGCAGGACCTCGATCCGGACGTCGGCCAACTGACCGTCATCGCGCAGGACCTGGGACGGGTCTTCCTGAACATGGTGACCAACGCGGGCCACGCAACCAATGATCGCAGCCGCTCGGAAGTCGCGGCCGGCAACGGCACCTACCAGCCGACCATCTGGATCAAGACAACGCGCGCCGACGAGCACATCGAGGTCCGCATCAGGGACAACGGCACGGGAATGCCGCCAGAGGTCATCGAGAAGATCTTCAATCCCTTCTTCACCACCAAGCCCACCGATCAGGGCACCGGCCTCGGCCTGTCAATCTCAAGCGACATCATCCGCCGCCACGGCGGCAACATTCAGGTCGAGTCCGAGCCGGGGGAGTTCACCGAGATGATCGTCACCCTGCCGCTGGAGGCGCCCGCGGAAGCTGCAAAGTCCGACGGAGACTCCTGGGTCTGACGGCTCAGAGGCCGCCGGGCCGAGCCTCACACCCGGTTGAACAACACTGCGGCCCGAGCCTCACACCCGGTTGAGCGCTGTGACCAGCACGTTCAACGCCAGCGGAGCAACCAGTTCTACGCTCGAGCCTCCGGGCCCGCCGGAGTTCAACCTGCTGGCCGCCACCAACGCTAGAGCGCAGCGCGCACAGGCGCGGCCGTAGCCGTCGTTGGCCAGGTTGCGGGGCGGGCGAAGAGGGCCGCCCGATCGTTCTGGTCGGCGGTCGCTGCCGCTGGGGCTTCCACGGGGCGAGCGACAAAGCGCATGGCTCAGTTGTCCGGCCCTGCGGTCGCGGCTGCCGGGGCTACCATCTGCGACTTCGCCCGGGTTCGAGACTGTTGCGAGCCGCGGCGGGGCGTTCCGCCAAACTCATGCCGTCCTTGCGATCCGGTGATTCTCGATCTGGTGCGAGATTACCAACGAGGACACTCCGAACTCTTCCGCTAGTTCGTCTACTTGTTCTTCGTCCACCACAGGACTCGATATCTTCTCGATGAGACTGGTGGATGGAGCTAGGAACTCGGCCGCGAATGCTCGGTTGCGTTGCTGCTGCTCAGTGTTGCCTCTTGTGACAAGCGCATCTCCGTGGCCGGACATCGCCTCGGCAAGGGCGCGGCAGAAGAGGAATCTCCAGCCGACCTGTCCCCTGCTCTTCAGGCCGAAGGACGCACCGCCTTCTGCATCTCGTGTGACGACGCCGTCTACTAACGCCAAGCTCTCCAGTGGCGCCACCGGCTCAGTCGCTTGTCTCAATGCCGTGACGCTCTGGCCTAGGGCCTCAGCCAACAGCTCCGTGTTCCGGATGGGTCTACCGTCGAGGCCGAGTTCACTTCTTGCTCTCCTGGCCAGATCGTAGCCAGTCTGCCAGGGAGGCTCCTCGTTGAATCCTCCATCACCGATGAAGGACAGCCCGAGCGGCAGGCGAAGTGTATTGGATCGCGCTTCCTCGATGGCCGCCAGTATTGCTAAGCAGTCGCCCAAGGGCTTGGAAGAATCAATTGCTGGAATTGCTTCTACGCTCAACGGTCCGAGTTGATCGGCGAGCGCTACAACATGGCCTTGCATTGCATCGTCCAAGTCGTACGGATCCCAGCCTAGCCCTGCTGACAGGGCGCAGAACTCTGACTCATCTTCGTCCGTCGCCTGGATGGCAGCCCACTCGTCCTGCAGGAATGTCGATTCGATGCCGCGCGCTAGGAGTCTGCGGGTCACTTTGTCGATGAGGTCAGCACAGTCCTGCATGAGCTGTTCACGATCAACAACCGCGTGACCCTCGTTCAGGAATGCGAGCTTGGCCCAAGAAGCTGACCTTCTGCTCCATGTGAGATGTGTCTGCGAGCCCGACGTCGTGATCGTCAACTCAGGAAGCGCGTAGCCATCGGTGGTGGCACCCCATGAGTGTCTGTGACTGAACGCCGGGTCTCTCTTCTTCATCAGATTCTCTGACTCGTAGTTGATGAACCACCAGTTGGTCACTAACCATTCAGCCACCGAATAGAGCGGAACGAAGATACAATCCCTCGTTGTCTGTGCCCTGTCGTCGATGACATGCGTCAGCAATTGGCCTTTCACGTCAATGCGGAGAGATGCGAAAGTCGCTGACAGCTCCTCCCCCTCTATCCCCTTGCCGTCCTGCCAATCGGCGTCGAACCGTATTGCAGTCATTTCCGCGCAACCATGTGCAATGGCCACTCGTGGTCGTGGAGTGGAAATCCCTTGTAGGAGCCGTTGCCTCTGTTGACGAGCCTGGCCTCAGATACCGTGTCCTTCTCCTTGTGCCAGACATAGCGAGGGAAGCCGCCCTCCCACGGTGCGCCTGTCGAACCGGCACGGATGGCAGCGCGCAACCAGCCGGTGATCATCTGCTGGTCTCTGTATTCGCGCGGACAGATCGAGGCGTCACCCCGCGGTCGAGGCGGACCGGCAAACGTGAACTCGTCCTTGTGTTCGCGGCTCCCCACATACGTGACGCGCTCGGCTAGGGCTTCAAGGTCGACGTTGGACGGAACACACTTCTTGCGCTTCCTGGGGCGTCTTCTGCTCGGAGATCGCATGGTGCGATGCTAGTCAAGTATCAGCAACTCCGACCTCCGGTCGTCGGCATCGGGCATGAGGAGGCGTGCAGGCGTATCCGGCCGAGGCCCCGTCCAAGGGAGCCTCTAGCCCGACCGCAACGACTGACATTCTGTGCGCGGGCCAATCACGGCCCCGAGCGGAACCGATCATGGATCAACTCAACTACGGACTGGACGGGGGCGTCCCATCAAGTGGGGGCTCGATGGTGCCCTCAACATTGAGGTTGGGCAAGATCCGGTCGAGCCAGGCCGGCAGCCACCAGTTGCGGGCTCCGAGCAGCTCCATGGTTGAGGGCACGATGAGCATGCGCACCAGGCTGGCGTCGACGGCGACCGCGGCCGCGAGGCCGAGGCCGAACATCTTGATCGCCCTCTGGTCCTCGAACACGAAGCTGCCGAAGACGAACACCATGATCAGGGCGGCAGCGGTAATGACCCGGGCGGTGGCGGCCAGGCCGTCGGCGACGGAGTTCACGGGGTCGCCGGTGCGCTCGAACTCCTCCTTCATCCGCGACAGCAGGAACACCTCGTAGTCCATGGACAGGCCGAACAGGACCGCGAACAGCATCATCGGGATGAACGGCTCGATCGGTCCCGGCTCGACGCCCACAATGTCGCCGAGCCAGCCCCACTGGAACACGGCCACGACCACTCCGTAGGCCGCGCCGATCGAGAGCATGTTCATGATCACGGCCTTGAGCGGCACGACCAGCGAGCGGAACACCACTGTCAGCAACAGGAAAGAAGCGCCCAGCACCACGACGAAGAACACCGCGGTGCGTCCTCTCAAGAAGTCGCTGACGTCGTCCTGCACAGCTACGAAGCCGGTCACCCGGGCATTGAGTCCGGATCCTTCCACGGCTGCGGGGATCACCTCGTCGCGCAGAGTCTGCACCAGGACGCTGGTGGCCTCGGACTGCGGTCCGGTGGTCGGCTGGACCTCGATCACCGCCGCAGTCGGCGCAGCCGGATCGTTCGGGATCGGCGGGGAGGCGAAAGCGACTCCGGGGGTGCTGCCCAGCGCCTGCGACAGGCCGATCAGCGCCGCCATCTGGGCGGGTTCCGACACTTCGGCCACCACCAGCAGCGGGCCGTTGGCGCCGGGCCCGAAGCCGTCCACAAGCAGGTCGTAGGCCTGGCGGGTGGTGGTGTCGTCACCGAAGTTGCTCTCGTCGGCGAAGCCGAAGCGCAGGACCAGCACCGGCGCGGCGAGCAGGAGCAGCACGATGGTGCCTCCGACAGCGAACGTCCAGGGCCGGGCCTGCACCATGCGGCTGAGCCGGTACCAGCCGGTCTCGCGCCGCGGCGGATCGCGGCGGGGCTTCAGGACTCGCCGCAGCGGGTTCTGAGTCCCGCCGAAGAACCCCGCCACCAACACGATGACGGCGATCAGCAGGGCGCCGGCGAACAGCGGCTCGATGCCCGCCCCGAAGCCGAACAGCGCCACGCTGAACAGCGCGGCGGCGACCATGCCTCGGACGCGGGTGGTGGTGATCCGGTCGCCGAGCAAGGCGACGAGCGCGGGCAGCAGCGTGACCGAGCCGGCCATCACAATGGCCACGGTGGCGGCCGCGGCGATGCCGAAGCCGCTCACGAACGGGATCCCGATGAACAGCATCCCCAACAGCGAGACGACCACGGTGGCGCCGGCGAAGATGACGGACCGGCCCGCAGAATCGAGAGCGACGACCATGGCCTGCTCGGACGCGAGGCCCTTGCCGAGCGCGTCGCGGTAGCGGGTGATGATGAACAGGGCGTAGTCGATGCCCACACCCAGCCCGATCATTATGCCGATTGCGGGTGCGAAGTCCGGGACCGTCATGAGGTTGCTGAACACGACGATTCCGGCCGCGCCGATCCCCACGGTGACCAAAGCAGCACCGACGGTGGCCCCCATGGCCACCACCGAGCCCAGCACCGCAATCAGAACGAACACCGCGAACGCGAGCCCGATGGCCTCCGACTCGGGCGGGTCGACCTGGGCGAACCAGATACCGCCGACCTCGACCTCGAGACCGTCCATAGACCGCAGTTCGAGTTCTTGAATGAGATCCTCGATCGCCGCGCCCATCGCTTTCGACTCGGTGGCGCTAGCACCGGGGGCGAGGCTCACATTGGCGTAGGCGACCAGTCTCGCCTCCTCGCCTTGCTGGGCGATGCGAAGCTCCCCGCCCGGCTCGTAGGGCGAGATGACCGTGGGGGTGCCCTCGAGAGCCCTGACCCTCGCAAACATCTCGCTCATCGCCGACCGCACGGCCGGGTCGTCGACCCCCTGCTCAGCCCGGAACACGACCGTGCCCCCGGGCCCGGCGCCCACGCCCCCGAAGTGCTCCTCTAGAACATCGGCCCCGTCCTGGCTCTCGGTGCCGGCAATCCCCAACGTTGCGCTGTAGGCCTCCCCGAGGCGGCCCGCCACACCAAGGACCACCACGAGCACGACCAGCCAGGCAGCAAGGCCCCGCCACGGATGTCTAAAGCACCATCGAGCGAGAGAAGCGTATGTCAACCTTCCACGCCGTGGTCGCATTCACAAGCAGTCAGGTGTCTCACCACTTGCTGGATTCTTCTGAGTACACGTGGTCAGGCAACCGATAGCTGATGCCCTCCTCGTCGTAGACCGACACCCCTAGCATCCCGGAGAACCTATCCAATTCGCTCACCGTGGCCAGTCTCGGCAGGTACCTGTTCATAATGCGGTTGTATCGAGCCTGTATACGGTACTGGAGGAGTATCCCGTACCTCTTGTTCTTTGGAAACATGAGTTCGTCGGCCAGTTCGCTGCCAAGTAGAGCTCGGGCGATCGTGAACACCAGCTTCGCAAGCTCACGCCGAGTTTCTGGATCGGTCGCCCCAGCAATCAGCGGGGCAGACTGGACGAGGGTGTTGGCCATCATTATGGATTCATCTGGGATCTCAGGTTCGCACATCAAACCAACGTCGTACAGCTTCAGCGCCTCTTTCTCATCGCGAAACAGGATGGTGTCAGGAATGCCCATGAGATGTCCTGAATAGCGCCAGACATCCATGAAACTCTTGGCTTCCTTATCGTTGTACACGGCCCCCAAGCGTTTCATATGCTTGAGCAACCTCGCCGAGAACGCGGTGAGAGCAAAGCCGGTGTGGGCCGCACTTATTGGAACACCCCACGCGGGTGTATCCCAATCTGGCGAATTGTCCAACAAGTACCTAACCTGCGCATGAGCGAGGCGGATACGGGCAGACAGTTTCCAGCCGTCGCCATACCTCTCCAGCCCGCCCGGCAGATACATCTCAACCATATGACGGTTGTTCTGCATCAAGCGCCTGACGCCAGAGTCTCGCACACGCCCAGTTATCACGAACGACTTCGCGATGTTGGTCGTAAATCCCTCAATCAATACACCACATACAAATGCCAACAGAACCGCGCGTGATTCTCGGTGAAACATACGATTCGAAGCCCTGAAACCGGACTGGTCAACCCAATCTGGCGGAGACGCCCACTCCTCGACAAGATCCAGCAGCGGCTGCGGAGCGTCACGCATAGCGTTGTCTTCGGGATCGTCAATAGCCATCTTGATGAGTCGATACATTTCTCCTTGTGGGAGAGTGTTGAGCTGCTTGATCAACTCGTCTGCCAAGGGGTCGCCGACCCACGCGTGGGCGACGTAGTTCGATGCCATCTCTGGATCGAGAGCTAGTGCCTTCTTGTAGCCTGACCTGTAGTCGGATGGTATCTTCTCAAGATCCAGTATCTGCTCAAGGTCCGGGTTCGGGGCCGCTGCGGGCTGGTCAGCACCTTGGCTCTCCTGGGCGTTGTCAGAGATCGTGTTCATTGGTAGCGCTCCTCGGTCCCGCACTCCCGGGACGCAGCCATGGGCTTCATCCGTGTCGCGGAGATCAACATACCGGTCGACTCTCCGGCGCTGCGGCCTCAAAGCCAGCGAGTTTGAGCGGTTGTTGCGGCCTCTTCACCTGATCTGCGGACCTGCACTCCCTAACTCACGCCAACGTAACAGTGTCAACTTTAGCAGGCTCGGAAATCAACCGCAGCATGGCGCCGTCCCCCGGCTGCGGTTAGCTCCAAGGGTAGGGGGAGTTGCTGACCGGGTGAAGCCGGCCTTCGGCGTACCGCGACCAGCGGAAGGGCTCCAGCAGCGCCTGAGTGTCGCCCAGCAGCTCCTTGGCCACCAGGGTGCCCACACCGATCATCTTGTAGCCGTGGTTGGAGTCGGCGATGAAATAGGCGTTGTCGCAGAACGTGTCGAACACCGGGAAATTGTCGGGCGAGAAGCTGCCGATGCCGCCCGAGGGCTCGGTGCTCATGAGGTGCGCCTTGCCCTCGAAGCGCTTCTGGCAGTGGGCCAGCGCCGCCGTCCATGTGCGGTAGAAGTCGGCGCCCACGATGAAGTCCGGCGAGTCCGGTCCGTAGGGATCCACGGCCACCTGGTCACCGGGCTTGTCCACCACGTAGGGCATGTATCCGCCCTGCACGCCGCCGAAGTTGAAGTCGGGCTTGTAGTAGATGCCCCACGGGCCCTCGGTGACCAGCCCCCGCTCGTCGTAGAGCGGTGCGTCGGTGTCGATGTGGACCACGGGCGGCATGTTGCCCGCGTTGTCGGTGAGGTAGCCGGGATCGACCTCGAGAGTGCCCTCCTGCAGGCACATGTAGGTCCACGTGGGCCGGCGGTGGAGGCGTCCGTCGCCGCCGAGCACGTCGACGGCGAACGGGAGGTCGAGCATGGCCCAGATCTGCTGCACCCAAGGCCCCACCGCCACCACCACCTGCTCGCAGGCGACGGGTCCCTGGTCGGTGAGCACTGCGGTCACCGCTCCGGCCGAGTCCCGGCGGAACCCGGTGACGGTCACGCCGCCAACCACGGCGACGCCCTCGGCCTCGGCCTTTTGGAGCAGCCCCTTGAGCGACGCCATGTTGTTGGCGTAGCCGCCGCGGTGCTCGTGCAGCACGCTGGTGACGCCCTGAGCCTGCCAGTCGTCAAAGATGCCCCGCATGTAGCGGGCGGAGTCCTCGCCGCCCTCGACGAACGTGGACGAGTACCCGATGGCCTGCTGCTGGGAGTGGATGGAGGCCACGTCGGCCCGCATGGCCTCGTGGCTGATCTGCAGGTAGCCCACCGGATGGTAGGAGAACGCCTCGGGGTCGCTCTCCCAGACGTCCACGCAGTGGGCCATCAACTCCCGCATGGCCGGCTGGAAGTAGTTGTTGCGAACGACGCCGCAAGCGATGCCCGACGCGCCCGCGCCCACCCCGGTCTTGTCGATCACGACCACGTCGTCGCCCGATCCCCGCCCCGACGACCTCAGGTCGCGGGCCAGGCTCCAGGCCGTCGACAGGCCGTGGATGCCGGCCCCGATGATCACGCAGCGCGCCCCAATGGGAAGCCCCATGACTGCTACCTCCTAGATTGTCCGATCCCTCTCGGCCCGTCCGGCCGCTGTTCGGGTGCCGGCCTCAGCCCGCCCGGCCGCTGTTCGGGTGCCGGCCTCAGCCCGCCCGGCCTCCCGTTCCGTCCGGCGCCCGTTGCGGTGCCGGCCTCAGTGGCCCTGCGGGGCCTCCCAGCCCTCGAGCACCGGCCGCTTCCAGTCGGCGCCCACAATCGGGGAGTCCGCCACCCACGGGCCCAGCTCCACCTGAGGGAACTTGCAGTGGATGCTCTTGAGCACCGTGCCATAGGAATTGCCCTCGGTGAGGTGCCGGACGAGCACCTTGCGGGCGATCTCGTCCTCGCGCCCGGCCGGGATGGGGAAGTAGATCTTCAGGAACGAGTTCGAGTAGCGGTCGAACACCGCGGGCACGCCGTCCTCCTGCAGAAGCGTGATGTCCTCGAGCCAGTTGATGTCGGGCCCGGGCGTGGCGGCCAGCAGGTCGATGTCCTCCACTAAAGACATGTCCTCCTGATACTCGAAACGCTTCCCCGCCAGCACCTCGGCGTCGATGGCGACCGTACGGGCCTCTCGCGAGCTCTCACCCGTGCTCGCCGATCCAGCCATGTCACAGACCTCCGTAGTTGATGTCGGTGGTTCCTGCCATCTCACAGACCTCCGTAGTTGATGTCGGTGGTTCCTGCCATCTCACAGACCTCCGTAGTTGATGTCGGTGGTTCCAGCCATGTCACAGACCTCCGTAGTTGATGTCGGTGGTTCCTGCCATCTCACAGACCTCCGTCGATCACGTGCTTGTCGAAGAGGTCCCGGATCTCCTGCAGCGTCCGCTCCTCGGTGACGCCGGGGATGTAGTTGGTGCCCGCCAGAGGCACCTTGGCCATGGCTGAGGCCTCATAGGTGAGCGCGGCCAGATCCTCGGGCTCCAGCGAGTGGATGTTGGTCTTGCCGCAGGCCCGGGCCAGCATCTGAACCTCCATAGTGAGGGTGATCAGGAAGTTGTAGACCCGCAGGGCGGCCTCGTCGACGTCGAGCCGCTTGCGCAGCTCCACGTCCTGGGTGGCCACGCCCACCGGGCAGCGGCCGGTGTGGCAGTGGTAACACTCGCCCGCGGGCACGCCGACGGTGCCCTCGTAGTCGGTGACGCCGGGGATCTCCTTGTTGCAGTTGAGGGCCATCAGCGCAGCCGTGCCGATCGCGATGGCGTCGGCGCCCAGCGCCAGGCACTTGGCCACGTCGCCGCCGTTGCGGATACCGCCCGCCACCACCAGGTCGATGTCGTCAGCCAGACCGACGTCCTCAAGGGCCCGGCGGGCCTCGGGGATGGCCGCCATCAGCGGGATCCCGGTCTCCTCGGTGGCCAGGTGGGGTCCGGCGCCGGTGCCGCCCTCGGCGCCGTCGAGGTAGATGACGTCAGGACCGCACTTGGCGGCCATGCGCACGTCGTCGTAGACGCGGGCCGAGCCCAGCTTCAGCTGGATCGGGATCTGGTAGTCGGTGGCCTCCCGGATCTCCTGGATCTTCAGCGACAGGTCGTCGGGTCCGAGCCAGTCGGGGTGCCGGGCCGGGGACCGCTGGTCGATGCCCGCGGGCAGCGACCGCATCTCGGCCACCTGCTCGGTGACCTTCTGGCCCATCAGGTGGCCGCCGAGGCCGACCTTGCAGCCCTGGCCGATGAAGAACTCCACCGCGTCGGCCAGCATCAGATGGTGGGGGTTGAAGCCGTAGCGGCTCTGGATGAGCTGGTAGTACCACTTGGTGGACAGGTCGCGCTCGGGCGGGATCATGCCCCCCTCGCCCGAGCAGGTGGCGGTGCCGGCCATCGACGCGCCCTTGGCCAGGGCCATCTTGGCCTCCAGCGACAGGGCGCCGAAGCTCATCCCGGTGATGTAGACGGGAATCTCCAGCTCCAGGGGCTTGGCCGCGAAGCGCGAGCCGATCACCGTCTTGGTCTCGCACTTCTCGCGGTAGCCCTCGATCACGAACCGGGTGAGGGTTCCGGGCAGGAACACCAGCTCGTCCCAGTGGGGGATCTTCTTGAAGATCGAGAAGCCCCTCATCCGGTAGCGGCCCAGCTCGGCCTTCACGTGGATGTCGTTGATGACCTCCCGCGTGAAGATCCGGCTCTGGCCCAGAACATCGGTGCTCTTGTTTACTTCAGCCATGGTCACCTCCCCTTCGGGACGCGCGCCGAGGGGCGCTGTTGTTTCGCGTTGCAGCGTCGTGCTTCCCGCTCTTGTTCGCTGCGCTCACGGGCCGCTCGGGCCACGGCCTCGCTCGGTGCCAGTCGAAAATCCTCATGAGCTGCCGCCTATCCGCTCGGCCTCTTAGTGGATGACGAGCTTGCGCTCGGAGGGCTCGAGCGCGTCGTAGTTGTGGAGCTGCTTGCCGCAGACGAACTTCTGGAACTCGGGCGGGTCGCCCAGGCCGTGGATACCGAACTTGCGCCCGATCAACTCGGTGTCGGCGTCGGTCCAGTCCCCCGGCACGCAGTCCACGCCCAGCGAGCGCACCGTGCCGGCCACGTAGATGGCACCGTCGTACATGGAGTCGCCGAGGTTGGAGCCGGCGTCGCCGCAGATGATCTGGCGACCGCGCTGCATCATGAACCCGGTGTTGATGCCCACGTCGCCGAGCACGATGATCGTGCCGCCCTTCTGGTCGATGCCGGTACGGGCTCCGACGTCGCCCTTCACGATCAAGTCGCCGCCGCGGATGGCCGCTCCGGTGAGCGAGCCCGCGCCGCGCTCGATCGTGACCACGCCCGACATCATGTTCTCGGCCACCGACCAGCCCACCCGGCCGTTGATGGTCACCTCCGGTCCGTCGATGAGCCCGCAGGCGAACCAGCCGGGGCTGCCCTCGAAGTGAATGCGGCAGCGCTTGAGGATCCCCACCGCCAGCGAGTGCTTGGACGCCGGGTTGAGCACGGTCACGTCGGTGATGCCGTCGTTGTAGATGAGCTTGCGCAGCGCCATGTTGATCTGGCGAATCGTCAGGTCGGCCGCGTCGAAGCGGGCCCGGTGCCCGTCGACCTCGATGTTGTCGGGCATCTCGGCATGGGGCTCGACCAGCCCCCGGGCGTCGTAGCTGACGCCGCTGCGCGAACCTACACCTGCCATACCAGCACCTCGCGCTCGTAGGGGTCGCGGGTCTCCACCTCGCGCTTGACCAGGGACCGGATGGCCACCTCCTCGGTGGCCACGACCACCAGCGGCTCGGACTCGAACAGCACCAGCGGCTTGGCCGCCATCTCGTCCTTGGCGATTCCCAGCTCGTTGCCGGTTACGCACACGTAGGTGAACACGCCGTCGAGGTCGTCGAGGCTGTGCTTCATGGCCGTCTCCAGCGACAGGCCCCGGGCCAGGTGCTCGGCCAGGTACACGGCGATGATCTCGGAGTCGCACTCGCTCTGGAAGCGGTGGCCGTGCTGCTCCAGGCGCCGGCGCCACTGGTGGTAGTTGGTGAGCTGGCCGTTGTGGACCACGGCCACGTCGGCGAACGGGTAGGCCCAGTAGGGATGGGCGCTGGCCAGGTCCACCTCGGACTCGGTGGCCATGCGCACGTGGCCGATGCCGTGCGTGCCCCGGAACGAGCCCAGGCCGTACTGGTCGCTCACCGTGGCCGCGTCGCCGAGGTCCTTGATGATCTCCAGCGAGCTGCCCAGCGACAGCACCTCGCAGCCGGGCACGTCCTCGAGGTAGTCGGCCAGGGACTTGAGGTCGCCGCTGTAGCGGATGGTGGCCCGGAAGGCGTAGCCGGTGTCGCTGGTGACGGTGGCCACCTCGGCGCCGATCTTGGCCAGGCGCCCCTCCACCTCGGCCCGGTTGCGCTCCAGGCGCTCCTCCATGCCGAAGCCAGTGCTCTTGAGGGGCTCGGCCAGCACGAACCGGACCACGACGAGGTCGTCGGCCGGACCGTAAACCGCGTAGCCGGTGGAGTCCGGCCCCCGATGCTTCATGGACTGGAGCATGGCCGTGAGCTCGGCGCCTATGTCGGCGGCGCCGTCCCGGTGGATCACGCCGGCTATTCCGCACATGGTGCTACCCCCTTGGCAGGTGTTGTCTCTTGCTCGCCCCGTTGCACGGGACCCTGGAAGGTGTCGGTTGTGTTTGGCTCGCCTCGCCCGAGCGAGGCGCTTGGTCGTTCTGGTTCGGGCCGCCCGGGGCCCATGCCGTCAGGGCAGGACGTCCAGGTACTCCTCCACGTCCCAATCCGTCACGGTGGCCAGGAACCGCTCCCACTCGTCGGTCTTGTAGTGGAAGAACACCTTGCTCATCTCGCCGGGGAGGGACCGCATCACCACCTCGTCGCTGCGCAGGGCCTCGAGAGCGTCGCCGAGGGTTAGCGGGATCTTCTTGACGTCCTTGCCCGCCTCCATGGCCTCGTAGATGTTGCGCTCCTCGGGCTGGCCCGGGTCGAGGCTGCGGTCGAGGCCGTCGTCCATGGCCTGCAGCAGTCCCGCAAACGACAGGTGCGGGTTGACCGCGCTGTCCACCGAGCGGTACTCGAAGCGGCCCGGGGCGCTCACCCGCAGGGCCGTGGTGCGGTTCTGGAAGCCCCAGTCGGCGAACACCGGGGCCCAGAAGCCCGTGTCCCACAGACGGCGATAGGAGTTGACCGTGGGAGAGGTGAGGCAGGTCAGGGCCTGTACGTGCTCCAGTATCCCGCCGATGGCCTTCAGGCCGACGGGCCCGGGCATCTGCGGGTTGTCGCCCTCGGGCATGAACTTGTTGTTGCCGTCGGCGTCCCACAGCGAGATGTTGTGGTGGCAGCCGTTGGCCGACACGCCCATGAACGGCTTGGGCATGAAGCACGGGAAGGCTCCCAGCTCGCGGCCCACCTGCTTGCACACCTGCCGGTAGGTGGTGAGCCGGTCGGCGGTGAGCTCGGCCCGGTCGAAGTTGAAGTTCAACTCGAGCTGGCCGGGGGCGTCCTCGTGGTCGCCCTGGATCATGTCGAGGCCCATGGCCTCGCAGTACTCGATCACCTTGTGGATGAGGGGCTGGAGCTCGGCGAACTGGTCGATGTGGTAGCAGTTGGGCTTGGTCATGCCCTCGACGGTCGGCTTGCCGTCGGCGTCGACTTTGAGCCACATCATCTCGGGCTCGCAGCCGGCCCGCAGGTGCAGCCCGTGCTTGGCCTCGAATTCGGCATGGAGCCGCCGGAGGTTGCCGCGGCAGTCCGACGTGAGAAAGGCGCCGCCGTCCACTTCTTCCTCACGACCCCTGAACAGCGTGCACCACACCCGGGCCGTTCTCCGGTCCCAGGGCAGGGGCATGAACGTCTCGGGCTCGCCGATGCCGACGAGCTCGCGGGCTTCGGGGCCGTAGCCGATGTAGTTGCCGTGGCGATCAGTGAAGAGGTTGGCGGTGGAGCCGTACACGAGCTGGAAGCCCTTGCGGGCGATCATGCCGAAGTGCTTGGCCGGTATGCCCTTGCCCATGATCCGCCCCGTCACCGAGACGAACTGGCAGTACAGGTACCTGATGTCGTCGGCCGCGATGCGGGCCTCCACGTCGGCGATCTGCTCCTCGCGTCCGTCGGCCTCGACGAACCTCTCAAGATCAGTGGCCATTGTTCCCCCTATCGGGCTGCTTATGTGTGCGGCGAAACCGTAGTTGTTGCGCAGGTGTGCCTACCACTTAGCGGCCGGCGGGTTCGGTCCGGTTGTGCGACTCCTTCACCCGCAATCGCTATGTGGCACGAGCATCTAATTTGAGTAGTGATCCTTTCCTGAGATTACATGCGGAACATTCGGCTGTCAACTCCGAAAGGCAGCCTCACAAGCGGCGGTCCATAGAGTGGCGACGATGGAAGGCGTTCCTCGCTCGGCCTGGCTGACCCTGGCGGTCGTGTCGTCCGCAGTGTTCATGGTGAGCATCGAACTCACGATCATCGCCCTTGCCCTTCCTGAGATCCGAGCCTCGCTTCCGGGATCTTCAACCGCAGCGGTGTCGTGGGTAGTGAACATCTACTCCATCGTGGTGGCCGCGCTCCTGCTGCTGTCGGGCTGGCTGGCCGACCGCTACGGCCGCAAACGGATATTCCGCACCGGCCTGCTGATCTTCGCGGTCGGCTCTCTCGCCGCGGGAGCCGCCAGCTCCACCGGGGTGCTCATTGCGGCCCGGGTCCTGCAGGCTGTGGGCGGGTCGATGCAGTACCCGGCCGGCATGGCCCTGCTGCTCACCGCATTCCCCCAGCACCGGCGCCAACTGGCCATAGGCATGTGGAGCGCGATGGCCGGACTGGCCGCCGCGATCGGCCCCACGATCGGGGGCTTCCTCATCGGGGCGGCCGGTTGGCGGGCCGTCTTCTACGTCAACGTCCCCATCGCATTGGTGTCGCTGATCGTCGGCGCCCGAGTGCTCACCGAGAGCAGGGCCGGCTCCGCGGAGGGCAGGGTAGACGTCATCGGCGTCCCGCTGGCATCGCTCGGCGTGGGTGCCATCATCCTCGGCTTCGTGCAGGGCGACGCGTGGGGCTGGATCACCGGGCCCACCCTCGGCGCCTTCGCGGCGGGGGTGGCGATGATCGCCACGTTCGTGGCTCGGAGCCTGCACCACCCCGCTCCGCTGTTCGATCTGGGCCTGTTGCGCATCCGTTCCTTCGCCCTGGGCAACTTGGGCACGCTGTTCTTCTGTATGGGCTTCTTCGCCCTGCTGGTGCCGCTGCCCTCGTTCATCCAGGAGGTCTGGGGATGGTCGGTGACCGAGACCGGTCTGGCCGTGGCGGCCGGGCCGGCCGTGTCCTTCCTGATCTCGCCGCAGGCCGGCCGGATCGCCGACCGCATCGGCAACGGGCCGATCCTGGTGGTCGGATCGGCGTGCGGCATGACCGGACTGCTGTGGCTGCTGGCCAGCACCTCAACTACGCCCTCGCTGGCGAAGCTTCTCGGAGCGACGCTGCTGATCGGGGTCTCTGCCGGAACGGGCTTCTCCCAGCTCGTGGGGGCCGCGCTGCGCGACGTGCCCGCGGATCGCTTCGCCATGGCCGCCGCCGGCCGCACCACCTTCTTCCAGCTGTCGGTGGCCATCGCCATTGCCATGGCCTTCACGCTCATCGGGCAGCCAGCCGGTCCCGACGCCGAGCTGGCCGCCTACCAGACGGTGTGGACGGTCTGCGCCGGCAGCTACTTCTGCAACCTCGTGCTCTTCGGCGTCATCTATCCCCGCCGTCGGCTCCTGCGGCTCCGGCACAGGGCAGGCCTCACTTCCTGAGTTCGACTGCGCCGACGATCGAGCACCAGGGGTCGGCCGCCTACCCGCGTATGCTCGACCTAGGGTCGGGAGCATGAAGTTCGGGATCTTCTACGAGCACCAGCTGCCAAGACCCTGGCGCGACGGCGACGAGCAGCGGCTCTTCAACGAGGCATTGGAACAGGTGGAGCTGGCCGACCGGCTCGGCTTCGACTACGCCTGGGAGGTCGAGCACCACTTCCTGGAGGAGTACTCGCACTCCTCAGCGCCGGAGGTGTTCCTGGCCGCCTGCAGCCAGCGCACCGACCGGATCCGTCTCGGACACGGGATCGTGCTGATGCCTCCCGGCTACAACCACCCGGCCCGGGTCGCGGAGAGGATCGCCACGCTTGACCTGGTGTCCAACGGCAGGGTCGACTTCGGCACGGGCGAGTCGTCGTCGATCCTGGAGCTGGGCGGCTTCGGGGTGTCGGTAGACGACAAGCGGCCGGCCTGGGCCGAGGCCGTCGAGCAATGCTGCAACATGATGGCCATGGACCCCTACCCGGGCTACGACGGCGACTATTTCTCGATGCCGTGCCGCAACGTCGTGCCCAAGCCGGTGCAGAAGCCCCACCCCCCGCTGTGGGTGGCGTGCTCCAACCGGGAGACGATCAAGCTGGCGGCCCGGCTGGGGATGGGCGCGCTCACCTTCTCGTTCGTCGACCCGCAGAACGCGGCCGCGTGGGTTCAGGACTACTACCGGATCCTGGAGACCGAGTGCGTGCCCATCGGCCACGCCATCAACCCCAACATCGCCATGGTCACCGGACTGTCGGTGCATCCCGACGCCGAGGAGGCCAGGCGCCGGGGCCTCGACGGGTTCCAGTTCTTCGGCTACGGGCTCGGCCACCACTACATCTTCGGCCGGCACAAGCCGGGCCGCACCGATATCTGGGCCGATTATCTGGCCGCCCGGCACACCATCGCCGACCGAGGTGAGCAGAGCGGCATCGGCACGCCCGAGCAGGTCCGGCGGCACTTGCGGGGCTTCGCGGACGCGGGGGTGGACCAGGTGGTGTTCATCCAGCAGGGCGGCAACAACCGCCACGACCACATCTGCGAGACGCTCGAACTCTTCGCGGCCGAGGTGATGGGCGAGTTCGCCGAGGCCGAGGCCGGGCGGGAGCAGGCCAAGCTGGAGCGGCTGGCGCCGGCCCTCGACGCGGCCATGGCCCGCAAGGTGCCGATGCGGGCCCTCGACGACGACGAAATCCCTGTGTTCGATGCGCTGGGACGCACCATCGTGGCCACACTTCCGCCCGAGGAGGCCGCTCACGTGGCCGACACCGTCAAGGAATGGGCCAAGACCGATATGCCCATCCACGTGCCCGACGACTTCGGGAAACAGGAGTAATCGGCCCGCTTGCACGGCTGCCTGCGGCGTCTTGACTAGCTCACTCGCCTTGTGCGACCATTGCACTATGCGAGAGATCGTCTTGCAAAGTGCGACGCCGCTGGCCTTGCTGCGCCGCGCCAAGGGAGCCCCGTGAGTCGGGTCGGATGCGCCGCCAACTGGGATGCGATTCCCGGCGAAATCGTCCGCCGAGGAGTGTCCCGCAAGGGATTTGGGACCCGCGAGGTGATCCTGGTGATGAACGAGATCGATCCCGAGATCGAACTCGCACCCCACACCCACGACGACTTCGACCAGATCGCAACCATTGTGGAAGGAACCGCTATCTACCACGTCGGTGATGTAGCGCACCACGTGGGCCCCGGCTCCCTGCTGCTCATCCCTGCTGGAGTCCTGCACTACATCGAGCCGACCGGAGACGGCCCGGTCCGGAATCTGGACGTGTTCGCTCCCGCTCGCTCCGACTACCACCACCTGCTCGCGTGGATGGACACCGAAGCAGCAACGCCTTCCCCAGCCGCGCCCGGCTCCGGCTAGGCCGCCCGGGTGCCGTCAAGAACCTCGCCGAGCAACGCCGACCACCTGATCCAACATAAGGAGCAACAATGACCTTCAAGCTCATGAGACGACTCTTCGTCGTCCTCATCGCTCTATCGCTCGTCGCCGCAGCCTGCGGTGAGGACGATTCGGCGGACACGGCCGCTCTCGATCAGGCGAGAGCGGAAGCGGCCGCCGCCCAGGCTGAAGCCGAGGCCGCCCAGGCCCAGGCGGACGCCGCCGATGCCGATGCCGATGCGGCTGCCGCGGCCGCCGCGGCAGCAGAAGAGGCGCTCGCGGCGGCGATGGCCGAGTCCGAGTCCGACGAGGGCGTAGACCCCGCGGTCGTGGCCGACCTCGAACAGCAGCTCGCGGACGCCCAGCAGGCCCAGGCCGATGCCGAGGCACGGGCCGAAGAGGCCGCGGAGGAAGCGGCCGAGGCTATGGCCGCTCCTGTCACGACCGAAGCGCCCGAACCCGCCGCACCCGAGGGGCCGACCAAGATGCGGGTCACTTCGTTGGGGCTCTGCAACGAGATCTCCATCTTCTGGGCCCGAGACAAGGGAATCTTCGAGGCCAACGGGCTCGAGGTGGAGTTGGTCCGTACCCAGGGCGGCTCTGCGGGGCTCGCGGCCATCATCGGCGGAGCGGCCGACGCGGCATTCACCAACGCCTTCTCCACCATCATCGCCTACAACCAGGGGTTCCCGATCTCCTGGATCGCCACTGCCTACAACACCACCGAGGCGCCGCTGCCCGAGCCCAACGCGGTGATGGCGAGAGCGGGCGCCGGAATAGAGTCGCCGGAGGACCTCGTAGGCAAGCGCATCGGCGTGAACGAGCTCGGCGGCGTCAACCAGATCGTTACGTCGGTGTGGCTGCGCAAGTTCGGGGTCGACCCGACCGACGTGAACTTCGTCGCCCTGCCGTTCCAGGAACTGGTGCCGTCCGTGGTCTCCGGGCGACTCGACGCAGCCCAGGTTCCCCGGTCGATGGCCGCGGGTGCGGGCGACGACGGAGTCCTTCTCGGCGACCCGTACCGCGACGGCACCGGCAAGGTGGTGTTCGCCGGCTACGTCGTCAACAACGACTGGCTGGAGGAGAACCCGGACGCGGCGCGGGCCTTCCTCGCCTCGATGGAGCAGGCCAACCAGGAAGCGCTGGCCACCGACGAGCGCTTCGAGGTAATGGCGGCCAACTGCCCCGTCCCCGCGAATGTGCTCGCCAATCAGGCCGAGCAGGAATACCTGGCTCCCGTCAACTTCGAGCTCATGAACAAGATCGCGAGCATCTTGGTGGATGAAGGGATCCTGAGCGATGCTCCCGACCTCGACGGGCTCATCCCCGAGTGGTCTCGCCTGTAGCAATCCCCTCTACGCAGATGGAGCCGGCGGTGCGGCGGGCGTGATGCGCTCGCCGCACCTTGGCGACCGCTACCGGTGAGGCGCCGATGGACCTCACCGGCGAAGGAGGGATCAGCCAGATCGGGCGAATCTGTCGACGTGTGGTGCCAGCCGCCGGGCCGCCGATATTCGGGCTGGTCGGCACCTTGACCGTGTTCGCCGCGTGGCACACCGCGGTCGCGACGGGGCTGCTGTTGGAGTTGTCGGTTCCCCGGCCGCTGGATGCCCTGGCTCGTATCGGGGACCTGCTGCAGGACTCGAACTTCCTTGCCGCGGTGCAGGACACCATGTGGACATGGCTCGCGGCCATGCTCCTCACCTCCGCGATCGCGGTGCCGACGGGGGTGCTCTTCGGCTACTTCTCCTTCATCTATCGCTCGTCTTCCTCGCTGGTGAACGCGGGCCGCTCGATCCCCTCCACGGCCCTCATTCCCATCGGCATCCTGTTCTTCGGGCTCGGATTCCAGATGAAGCTGGTGATCGTCTCGTACGCGATCTTCTGGCCGATCCTGATCAACACGAGCTACGGGGTGAGGCATGTGGACCGCGTGATGCTCCAGGTAGGCAAGAGCTTCCGCTGGAGCACTCTCACGACGCTGTTTCGGATCGTGCTCCCTGCGGCCACACCGTACGCGGCCACCGGTATCCGGCTGGCCGGCGGCATCGGATTCATCGTCGTGTTGAGCGCGGAACTCCTCGGCGCATCAAGCGGCATCGGCACCGTCGTGCGGGACTACCAGCAGGCTGAACGGCCCGATTTCGTCTTCGGCAGCATCCTCATCATCGGCTTCATCGGCATCACCGTCTATTACGGGCTGAGGGCCGTCGAGGCTCGAGTGTTCCCCTGGGCGGACATGAACCGGGGCGAGGGATGAGCACCGCCGGATGCGCAGGGGCCGCGCCGACCGGGCGGACCGAGAGGCGCTACCGCTGGCGCCTCGCCAGTCTCGGGTCCCGGCTTGTGATGTCGTCCTGGCTGATCATCGCGTTTGGAGTGGGGTGGGAGATCTGGTCGCGCTGGTCTCCCTCGCTGTTCGTCCCAACGATGGGGACGATCCTGTCCACCTTCGCCGATGTCTGGCTGTCGACCGACCCGGAGCGCCTCTTCCTGTCCGAACAGTTCTGGACCCATGCTTCCGCAAGCCTCACCCGCGCCGGCCTCGGATGGTTGGCCGCGGCCGCGGCTGGGATCGCCGGAGGCGTCCTCCTGGGTGTCTGGAAGCAGGCCGCCTGGTTCTTCGATCCCCTGGTGCGCTTCGGAGTGTCCACCCCGTCCACCATCTTTCTCCCCGTCGCGATCCTCATCTTCGGAATCACCTCAGCGATGAATATCTTCCTGATTGCATTCGGTGCAGTCTGGGTGATACTCATCAACACTCTGGACGGAGTGCGGTCACTCAACCGCACCACCGTGCTCACGGCACGAAGCCTGCGCCTGGGCAAGACGCGCTATCTCTTCAAGATCGTGTTGCCGGGAGCCAGCCCGCAGATCTTCACAGGCCTGCGCGTCAGTATCGGCATAGCGCTGATCCTGATGATCGTTGCCGAGCTCTTCGCGGCGTCCGAGGGCCTCGGCTTCTTCATCACGTTCTCGCAGCGGAGGTTCCGCTACCCCGACATGTGGGCCGGAATCCTGCTCGTCGGCCTCATAGGAATCGCAGCCAACACGCTGTTCGCTATGGTCGAGGCTCGGGTTCTTCGCTGGCACCGGGGGGCGTTCGGTCGTGACGAGTGACTCGACGAAGGCAGATCCCATGAACAACGTCATCCTGAGGATCAACGACCTCTCGAAGTCCTACCCGTCCCGCGGCGGAGAGGTGAGAGCCATAGAGAGCGTGACGTTCGACGTGCGCTCCGGGGAGTTCGTCGCACTGGTGGGTCCCTCAGGATGCGGCAAGACGACCCTGATGATGTGCGTCGCCGGCCTCACCCCCCTCACCGCCGGGGAGGTGCACCTGCGAGCGAATCTGATCACCGAGCCTCCAGAAGGCCTCGCGGTGGTGTTCCAGGACTACAGCCGGTCGCTGTTTCCCTGGCTCACGGTCGCATCCAACATCGAAGTGCCGCTGCGCGGCCGGCTCCCCAAGAGCGAGATCAGGCAGCGCCGCCAACGGGCGCTGGAGGCCGTCGAGCTGGCCGACGCCGACTCGCTGTACCCCTGGCAGCTCTCGGGCGGGATGCAGCAGCGAGTGGCCATCGCCCGCGGGCTGGCCATGAATCCCGAGGTCCTGCTGATGGACGAGCCCTTCGCCTCGGTCGACGCCCAGACCCGGGCAACGCTCGAAGACCTTCTCCTCCGGGTCTGGCAGGAGTTCGGATCGACCATCCTGTTCGTCACCCACGACATAGACGAAGCCGTCTATCTGTCGGACCGGATCGTGGTGCTAACCCAGGGGCCTTCGACGATCAAGGCTGAGATCCCAGTCAATCTGCCCCGGCCACGAGACCAGATAGCCACGAAGGAAGAGCCCGAGTTCGCCCATCTGCGGTCGGAGGTGTTCCGCCTCGTGATGGAGTCGACCCGTCGGACATCGATAGTTGGAGGGTAAGTAATGAAAGCAGATCTTGTCCTGAGAGATGGTCGCGTGGTCACGCCGCTGAGCGTCGTTCGCGGCGGCGTCGCCGTGCGCTCCGAGAAGATCGTCGCCGTCGGATCGGACGACGACCTGCCCGATGCCGAAGAGACGATCGACTGCGGGGGCAAGCTGATCTTCCCCGGCGTGGTCGACCCCCACGTGCACATGGGCGGCGGCCCGCCCTACGACGAGATCTGCGACACCGAGACGGTCAGCGCGCTCGCGGGCGGGGTCACCACCATGATCCAGTACCGGCGCAGTCCCACCACCTTCGCCGAGACCTTCCCCCGCGAGCTCGAGACCGCCGACGAGCTGATGCGGATGGACACCTGGTTCCACTTCATCCTCGACGGCATGGAGCAGGTCGAACAGATCCCGCAGTATTTCGAGGACTACGGCGTGTCGAGCTTCAAGTTCTACATGGGGGGCTACGAGCCCGGGAACCCCATCGGCCTGGTGACCGTCACCGACGCGGTCCTCTACGTGGCCATGGAGAAGATCCGCGAGCTGGGCCCCTACGCGTTCTGCATGGTGCACTGCGAGGACGACTCCCTCGTCAGCCATCTGACCCGGGTGATGAAGGCGAGCGGCCGTGAGGACCTGGCCGCATACAGCGAATCGCGCCCGGACTTCGTGGAGGAGCAGGATCTGGTGCGGGCCATCTGGCTGGCCAAGCTGCAGAGGTGCTCTCTGTACGTGCCCCACACGACCGTGGGTATGGCCGTGGCCGCCGCGGGTGCAGCCCGGCTGGAGGGCCACCGCATCACTCTCGAGACCTGCCCCCACTATCTGGCCCTCACCTACGACGACCCCCACCTGCTCGCCTGCGGAGCCGGCGTGGGCAAGGTCGCGCCCGCGCTGCGCAACAAGAGCCATCAGGACCAACTCTGGGACGGACTCAACCGGGGCTACATCCACACGATCGGCTCGGACCACGTCCCGATCAAGAAGCTGGGCGCGAGCCTCTGGGACGAGCGGCCCGGGTTCCCAGGCCTGGCGACGTCTTTGCCGGTGGTGCTGACCGAGGGAGTGGCCAAGGGCCGGATCGACATCACCCGCGCTGCCCAGGTGATGGCCTACAACCCCGCACAACTCTTCGGCCTGCACCCCCAGAAGGGCGAGATCGCGGTGGGCTGCGACGCCGACCTGGTGATCGTCGACATGGAGACGGCCAAGCCGGTGTGCGAGGAGAACACGCTGTCGCAGTACACCAGCCCGTTCGAGGGTCGCGAGCTGATCGGTTGGCCGGTCATGACCGTCCGCCGCGGCGAGATCGCGTTCGCCAAGGGGGAAGTGCTCGCCAAGCCCGGCTCGGGGCGCATTCTCCAGCGGCGGCCCGACGCGACGGTGGCGCAGCTCTGAGCAGCCGCGCCGGGATGAGGCGATGAGACGATGAGGAGGAGACGAGGAGACGATGAGGAGGAGACGATGAGGCGATGAGACGATGAGGAGGAGACGATGTCACTGGATGTGAAGCTCGACCCGGCCGACGTCGGCATGCTGGTAATCGACCTGCAGAACGGGTTCTGTCACCCCGAAGGCTCCCGCGGGCGCGCCTTCGGACCGAATTCGGTGGTGCAGCCGGCCTCCATCGTTCCAAGGACCGTTGAACTGGTGCAGCTGGCCCGGGCCCTCGGGATCCCGGTCTGGTTCACCCGCCAGGTCCATTTCCCCAACGACACCAGCCGGGCCAGGCGCCGGATCCCGTCGCACCTGGACCGCCGGGGACTCAAGCTGGAGCTGTGCCATCAGGGCACCTGGGACGCCGAGCTGATCGCCGAGGTGGCGGCCGAAGTCCGGCACCCCGGCGAGGTGATCGTCAAACACCGGGCCAGTGCTTTCTTCGAGACACCGCTATGGGGGGAGCTGCGCATCAAGGGGGTGCAGGTCCTGATCGTCGCCGGCACCACCACCAGCTTCTGCGTCGACTCGACGATCCGCGACGCGTACGCCCGGGACTTCGACGTCGCGGTGCCCGCGGAGTGCGTGGCCGACACCGACGACGCCGCTCACAATGCCGTTCTGGCCTCGACGGCCCGATTCCACGGCGTCGTGACCGACCGGGACGAGCTGGCCGGCTGCCTCGGAGCGGCCCGCCTCTGGAAAGAGCTCAAGGGCTCTGCCATGCCTGGGGGAGTCTCGTCATGACGACCCGCGGCAACAGCGGCACCACCAGCGGCAACAGCGGCAACAGCGGCACCACCAGCGGGTGGGTCAGTGAGGATCTCGAGGCCCGAGTGTTCCGGGTCCACCGGGCCGCGCTGAGATCGGAGGAAGTGTTCCGCCTGGAGATGGAGCGGATCTTTGCGACCTCCTGGCTCTACCTGGGCCACGACAGCGAGCTGGAGAACCCCGGCGACTATCTCGTCCGCACCGTCGGCGGGCGCCAGGTGATCTTCTGCCTGGACGAGGACGGCGAGTTGCGGGTATGGCTCAACACCTGCCCGCACCGGGGCACCACACTGTGCCGCGAGAGCCGGGGCACAGCCAGATTCTTCAGGTGCTTCTACCACGCGTGGTCGTTCTCGCCCTCGGGCGCGCTGGTGTCGCTTCCCGGCAAGGAGGCCTACCCGCCCGACGACGCCTTCCGCGACCGGCTGGGCCTGAGAGCGGTTCCCCGCATGGCCATCCGCCGCGGCTTCGTGTTCGTGAGCTTCGCAGTCGACGGCCCCACCCTCGACGAGCACCTGGCCGGCGCGGGCGAACATCTCGACCTCGTGGCCGACCACTGTGCGGCCGGCATGCAGGTCCTATCCGGCACCCAGGCCTACGGCGTCAAGGGCAACTGGAAGCTGGCCGTCGAGAACGCCATGGACGGCTACCACTTCATGCCCACTCACGCAACATTCGTCGAATACCTCAAGTCGTCGGGTTTCGCCACCTCCGACGAGGGGGGCGTGGTGGAGAACCTCGGCAACGGGCACAGCGTCATGACCATGTCCGGTCACTCCGGCCGGGTCGGCCTGGAATGGGAGCCGCGCTTCGGAGAGGAGGAGCGGACCCGGATCGACGCGGTGAGAGCCGAGCTCGCGGTGCGGCTGGGCCCGGTTCGAGCGTTGAGGATCGCCGATCACAGTCGCATCTTCTTCGTGTTCCCCAATCTGTTGATGTTCGACATCGAGGCCCTGTCGATCCGGATGCTGGAGCCCACCGGCGCGCGCACCACAGACGTCACCGCCTGGCACCTGGCGCCCCGCACCGAGCCGGAGGATGCCAGGGCTCTGCGTCTGCGAACCCTGGTGAGCTTCATCGGCCCGGGCGGGCTGGCCACGCCCGACGACATCGAGGCGTACGAGGCGATCCAGCGGGGAATCGAGTCCACCGCGGGCGACCTGAGGCCGGGCGTCGATTGGAACGACATCTCGCGGGGCATGTCCGACGAGATGGCCGGCGGTCAGCTCCGATCGGTGGACGAGGCCTCCATCAGGGGGTTCTGGCGCCGGTGGAACTCGCTGATGACTGCGGATCAGGCGATGCCAACATGAGGGCCCTGCTGAGCCGGGCCGCGGCCGAGGACTTCCTCTTCCACGAGGCAGACCTGCTGGAGAGATGGCGCCTCGACGACTGGCACGGGCTGTTCCTGTCCGACGCCCGCTACGAGATCCCGTCTCTCGACGACCCGTGGGGCGACCCTCGGACGTCGCAGTTCTTCGTGGCCGACGATGCCGAGTTGCTGGCCGCCCGCATCACCCGGCTCAAGTCGCGCAACGCCCACGCCGAGAACCCCCCTTCGAAGACGCACCGCCTGATAAGCAACGTGACCGTCGGCGAGGGTCCCGACGCTGACAGCACCTCCGTGGGCGCCTCGTTCATCGTGCACCGCCTCCGGGACGGCCAGATCGACGTTTTCTGTGGCTGGTACCGCCATGTTGTGGTGCCCACCGACAGCGGCCCCCGCTTCCGTCTGCGCCGTGCCATCGTCGCGTCCGAGCGCCTGCGCCAGGGTCGCCTCAGCTTCGTGTTATGACACCACATCCGCGATGAGCCGACGATCCCAAGGAGGCAGATGACATGACCGCGCCCCATGGACTGATGTTCGCCCGCATCGAGGTGCCCGACCTCGACGCCAGCATCGCCTGGTACACCTACCATGTCGGCCTGACGCCCGAGCGCCGCAGCGACGACTGGGCCCAGATGCGCGCCGATGTGGGCCATCACGCCATCGAGCTCGTCTCCGCTAGTGAGCGAAGCCACAGCCTGACAACGTCCGTCTGCTTCGACGTGCGATCCGACGGAGGCCTCGACGTGCTCCGCAAGCGGGTCAAGGACGCGGGACTGCCGGTGGACGACCTGCACGAGCGAACCGCGGGCCTGGTGACTGACGGGTTCGCGGTGCACGACCCCAACGGGCTCGTGATCGAGCTCGTGACCGAGTTCCAAGAATTCGCGGATCCGCCGCCGGTGGAGCTGCGCCCCGTCGACCTGGTCCATCCGTTCCTGTCGTCAGACCGCTACGAGGCGACGGTTTCGTTCTATGTGGACGTGCTCGGCTTCCGCCCATCCGACTACGTCGGCGATATGACGGTGTTCCTGCGCAGCGAGGACCGGTACCACCACTCCCTGGCCGTTCGCCGTGACGACTCCTACTACATGGCGCACCTGTGCTTCGCGATGAAGAGCTTCGATCACATGATGCGGCTGCGAGCTCGAGCCCTCTATGCGGGCGTCCCCATTCCGGCGGATCTCGTGAATCACTCAGCGTCGTTCTCGCTGGCCTTCTACATGCTCGACGAGGCCCACGGACCGCGCATCGAGCTCTGCGATGGCCACCGTGTGCTCACGCCCGAGCAGCACGAGCACACCCATGAGCCTCGGCGCATGCCGGTGGACCCGAGGAACATCGATGTGTGGAGGGCCGCGGCCGACGACTGGGGCCGCCTGTGAGGCTCGCCGGCCGGCTTCGTGCCGCGGCCGTCACCCCCTCCGATCCTCCACGGGCCGATCCGGGGGTGCAACGCTTCGAGATCGCGGTCAACGGGCAGCTCCTGGCCGGCAGCCAGCCTCCCGACGGGACGCTGCTGACCTTCCTGCGCGACCGCGGCCTCACCGGAGCGAAGGAGGCCTGCGGCCGAGGCGAGTGCGGCGCGTGCACGGTGCTCGTCGACGGCGACCTGAGACTGGCCTGTGTCACTCTGAGCGCGACCGTCACCGGTGCGGTGATCACGATCGAGGGGTCCGGCGACGCGGGCGCCGCGGTGCGAGAGTCCTTCGCCGATCACGCCGCGTTCCAGTGCGGCTACTGCACGCCGGGCCATGTTGTGACCGCGGGCGCCTTGATTGCCGACGGGCAGGTCTCAGACCGGGAGCAGCTACGGCGCCGGATCTCGGGCAACATCTGCCGCTGCACGGGATACTCACAGATCCTCGACGCCATCGAGGACGCCGCGGAGCGCCTGGGATGACCGCGGCGGTCGACCGTCGGGCCTCCGGCTCTCTTGGCCGGGACGCGCCAGCCCCGCTGCGATGACCATGTCGGTCGGTCGACGAACCCGCCAGGTGGACTGGAGGGCCCGAACCACCGGATCGGCCCGCTACACGGGAGACCTCTCCTCCGACGGCGTGCTGGTCGGCGCCATACTCCGCTCGCCCCACCCCCACGCCGAAATCCTCGCCGTCGACACCTCCGCCGCGTCAGCCATGGACGGAGTCGGTGCCGTGGTCACCGCCGCCGATCTGGGCGACGGGACCCGCTACAAGCATTCTGGGCCCGCGCACGCCGATCGTCCGGTGCTCGCGGCAAAGCGCGTGCGCTTCATCGGCCAAGAAGTGGCCGCGGTGGCCGCTCGCGACCATGCGACAGCCCGGCGTGCGCTCGAGGCCATAGGGGTCACCTACCGGCGCCTCGGCGCGCCGCTCACCCCCCAGCAGGCTCTCAAGCCTGGCGCTCCCATCCTGCACGCCCGGGCCGCGGGTCCCAATCTGGCTGCGGACGAACGAGGCTCATGGGGCGACGTGGAGGGCGCCCAAGCCAGTTCTGCCGTCATGGTGGAAGGCACGTTCCGATATCCGCGCACGACGCATGTCTGCATGGAGCGCAGCACCACGCTGGCTTGCTGGACCGGTCGCAGGCTCGAGCTGTGGACCACCACCCAGGCGCCCTACTACGTCGCGGCCGAGGTCGCCCACACCCTCGGCATCGATCCGCAGGACGTGATCTGCCACGACATCTCTGTGGGCGGAGGCTTCGGGGCCCGTTCCAAGATCGCCGAACATGAGGTGATCACCGCCCTGCTAGCCCAACGGGCCGGGCAGCCCGTGCGCCTCGAGCTGACGCGCGAGGAGGAGTTCGGTACGACCAAGACCCGCCATCGCAGCACAGTGACCACCCGGATGCACGCCACCGCCGACGGCCGCATCTGCCTCATCGAAGGTGATCTCCTCTACGAGAACGGCGCGTACAACCACTCGGGACCCACCGTCCTGAAGGTCGGAGTCAAGACGATGGGGTCTCTGTACCGCCCCGACGCGGTGACGTGGCGGGCCCGGCTGGTGGACACCGCCGTCCAGCCGGGCGGCCAGTTCCGCGGCTATGGCGGTCCGCAGGTCTCGTTCGCGCTGGAGAGCCAGGTCGACGAGATCGCAGGAATGCTGTCGCTGGACCCCATCGACTTGCGCATCGCCAATGCCAACCTCCCGGAATCCACCGCACTGTGCGGCGCCCGCATCGGCTCGGCCCGACTCGTCGAGTGCCTCCAAGCAGTGCGATCAGAACTCGATTGGACTCTGCGGAGGGGCGAGCAGCGCCGCCCCTCAAGGGGCTTGGGGGTGGCCGCCGGCATGCACGGGAGCGGCTCGTATGTTGATCCCGGCACCAACGAGAGCTCGGCCGCGGTGGAAATCGACGGAGCCGGACGGGCGCGGGTGCGCTTCGGAAGCCTCGACGCCGGTACCGGCCAGCGCACAGTGTGCGCACAGGTTGCGGCCTCCGAGCTCGGCATCGCCGCGTCGGAGGTCGACGTGGTGATGGGCCATGGCCCCGGCATCCCTCACGATGCCGGCGCCTGGTCCTCGAGGGGCACCCATATGGCTGGTCACGCCGTGGGCGCGGCGGCCCGCGAGCTGGCCGGCAAGCTGCGGGACCTCGCGGCCGCGAAGCTCGGAGGATCCGCCGAGGCCGTCGTTCTCGCCGGCGGCCGGGCCGAACTCGACGGTCGCAGCGTCGAGCTGGCCGAACTCGTCCGGTCCAGCGAGGCGGCAGCCGCCGGCGTGCTGGCTGCTGAGGCGACCCATCACGAGACGCGGATGGAGATGTTCGGCGCGGACAATCCCACACCCAACTTCTCAGCCAGCTACACGTTCTGCGCCCACGGTGCCGAGGTGGAGGTCGACGAGTCGACCGGCCGCATCCGCGTGGTGGACTACGTGGCCGCCCACGACGTCGGCCGGGCCATCAACCCCGGCGCCGTCGAGGGGCAGATCATGGGGGGCGTGGTCATGGCCCTGGGCGCGGTGCTGGGCGAGGAGCTCGTCCACGAGGGCGGCAGGCCGGTCAACCCGACCATGCTCAACTATCCGCTGCCGCGGGCAGCCGACGTTCCCGACGTGCGGGCGGTGCTGGTGGAAGGTCCCGAGGAGGCTGGACCCTACGACGCCAAGAGCGTCGGGGAGCTGCCCGTATACCCGGTGGCGGCCGCCGTGGCCAACGCCGTGCACGACGCGGTCGGGATCCGGCTGCGCGACCTTCCCTTCACCCCGGACAAGGTGCTCGCGGCCTTGGACGAACGCGACGGAGGGTCGGTGCGGGTCCGCTCCCTCTGGCGCCGGCCTCAGAGATGGTGGGTGGCCGGGCTGCGAGTGCTGTACCGGTGGGGTCTTCATTGGCTGCTTCACCACTACGGCACAAGGCTGGCCCGCAGGGGTCCTCAGCCCGCGGTGGAAGCCGTCGCGCTTCCGGGCGATGTGGAGTCGATCCTCGAGGAGTTGAGCGGTTCGGAGAAGGCCGCGCTCGTTGCGGGCAACACGGACCTGTCGTTGCAGCGTCGCCAGGGCCTGTGCAGTCCGGTCAAGCTCATCTCCACCTCGGAGGCAGCCGAGCTGCGCCGCATCGAGCGGACACCGGCCGGGGACCTGCACATCGGAGCGGGCGCGACCCTGACCCGGCTCATCGCGGAGCTTGGCGATGAGGTTCCCGCCATCGCCGACGCGGCCGGATCGATCGCCTCCGAGCAGGTCCGCAATGTGGCCACGCTCGGAGGGAGCCTGGCCCAGGCCAAGCGCTGCTGGTTCTTCCGCAACGGCTTCGACTGCTACAAGCGCGGCGGCCCCACTTGCCCCTGCTACGCGGTGCTGGGCGACCACCGGTTCCATCACGCGATCGTGGACGCTCATCGCTGCCAGGCCGTAACCCCCTCGGACCTGGCCGCCGTGCTGGTCGCCCTCGACGCCACCGTGACCCTTCGCAGCCTGGCTCGCCGGCGCGAGGTTCCGGCAGCCGAGCTCTATTCGGGACCGGGAGAGATCGACTTCGACGACGGCGAGATGATCACTTCCGCCACCATCGGCGCCTCGGCGGCTGCCCGCGCCTCCGCCTTCTGCAAGCTCGCACTGTGGGAGGGAGACTTCGCGATGGTCTCGGCCGCCCTGTCGGCCCGGGTCGCCGCGGACGGGCGCTGGCATGACGTGCGGGTCGTGTTGGGCGCGATCGCGGCCACGCCATGGCGGATGCGGGCCACCGAGCGCTCGCTGGAGGGCCGAGCCGCCGACGCCGGAACCCTCCGCAACACGCTGTCCGACGAGCTTGAGCGAGTCGCCCACCCGCTGGCGAACAACGCCTGGAAGATCCGGGCAGCCGAAGGAATCGCCGCTCAGGCCGCGGAGCTGCTCCTGGCGAGGGCGGCCGAATGAGCACTCTGTCCGCAGCCCGTCGCACCGGCGAAGCCGTGCGCGTCGACGATGTCATCGAGCTGGCCCGCCTCATGGTGCAGACGCCCAGCCCTCCCGGTCGCGAGCGCCTCCTCGCTGAGCGGCTCGCCGATGAGGGCCGGCGAATCGCTCCAGACCTCGAATGGCGCGTCGACGCATTCGACGGCGACCGGGCCAACCTGCTGGTGACCGCAGGACCAGCGGACTACCAAGCGCTGAGGGTCATGCTGTTCGCCCATCTCGACACCTCCCTGGCGGGAGCCGAGGAGTACCGGCACCTGACCGGAGGCGAGCCCCACGCCGAGGCCGGATCGGGCTCATGCTTTGCAAGGCGGGACGGAAAGCTCATCGGGCCGGGGATGGCGGTGGCCAAAGGACCCGCCGCAGGGGCGCTCGCGGCCATGCTCGCCGGCTGCCGGGCTGGAACCCTGGCTAGCGGGACCGGTGTGCTGTTGACCAGTGGCGGCACCCACCGGGCCGCGGCCGGCAGCGGCTTTGCCGCCGGCCTTCACCGCGCCCTCGAGTCCGGCCTGTCGCCCCGGAGCGCGATCAATGTCAAGGCCGGCGCGCCGGGCGTGCTCCACGAGGAGCCGGGAAGCGCATACCTGAGGATCTCGGTTCGATCCCCGGGCGGGCCGCTGATGCTGCAGCAGTCCGAGGGGTGCGCCGGCGCCGCAGCCGCACTGGCCCGGCTCCTGCCACTCATCGAGAGTTGGAGGGACACTCTGCGCGATCGCGATCCCTTGGCTCTGTGCGGACGCGATGTGGGGCTGGGCGCGCTGACCGCCGGGCTGCCCGACAAACCGGACATGCTCCCCTCGATGAGTTGGGCTGATCTCTATCTGGTGACGGTTCCCGGCGACGATGCCTACGAACTAGCCGGCGAGCTGGCGTCGATCCTGGCCGCGGACAACCACAGCGAGACGAGCGTGTCCGTCACGGCATTCATGCCGGCGGGGCGAACCCCTCCGGAGCATCCCGTCATAGGGCTCGCGACGCAGGCATGGGGCCGTCACCTTGGCTCCTGTGCGCCCATCAGCAACTGGCGGGGCTCGACCGACGGAGCCCTGCTTCGCCACAGGGGGATCCCGGTGGCGCGGCTCGGCCCCCGTCCCCGTTCGGCGCCCGCAGGTCAGGAGGCGCTCGACCTGGCCGAACTCACGGCCTTCTCCCGCATCGACGCCGAACTGCTGGTGCAGTTGGGCAACTCATCGAACCAAGGGGGCCGGATATGACCACCCACCGGCTGGTCGAGGCTCTGGCCGAGGCCGGCGTCGAATTCGCGGCCTCTCTCCCCGATTCCTGGCTTGCCGGCGTCCTGGAGGCACTCGACGCCAGCGAGACCATCCGGCACATACCGGTCACCAGAGAGGACGAGGGTGTCGGCCTCGTAGCCGGCATGACGCTGGCGGGCACGCGGGGCGTGGTTGTCTGCCAGAACGCGGGGCTGCTGGTCTCGGTGAACGCGCTGGCCGGCTACGGCTCCTACCACGGGCTGGCCGTGCCGGTGATCGCGGCCCTGCGCGGCGGCCCCGACGACGGCTTCTACTACCAGTCGTACAAGGCTCGGGCCACCGCCCGCGTCCTCGACGGGATCGACGTGCCGAGCTTCGTCGTGAGCGACCCGGCCCGTGTCGCCGAAGCGGCCCGGGTCGTGGACATGGCCTGGCTGCACCGGCGCCCGGCCGTCGCTCTGCTGACCCGCGACGCCCTGTTGGGGTCGGCATCATGAGCACCGCAGTCAGCCATAGCCGCGACGACGTGGCCCGAGCCCTCGATGCCGGACTCGGCGACCTGGGGGTGGTGATCTGCGGGCTCGGTTCGGGCAGCAGGGCGTGGCGGGAGCTCGGCAGTGCTCGTCCGACCTACTACGGCTCCGATCCCATGGGCGTGTCGCTGTCCATGGCGGCCGGCTTCGCCCTCGCCCGACCGGACCGGCCGGTCGCGCTGATGGTCGGCGACGGCGATCTGCTCATGGGGCTGGGCGCGCTCGTGACTGTGGCCGGCGCCGCCCCGGCGAATCTGTGCGTGGTGGTGCTGGCCAACCGTCGCTACGAGACTGGCGGGGCCCGGGCTCTGCCCGGCTCCGACGGTCTCGACATCGCCGCGGTGGCGGCAGCCGCCGGGTGGGTCTCAGTGTCTGTGGCCGGCGCCGATCTGGCCGCTGACCTCGCCGGTGCCGTCGGGGCACCCGGACCGGCGCTGATTGTGGTGCCCGTGCGACTGCAGGCCGCCCCCTACGGCGGGCCGGGCCGGTGGAGCGGCGTCGAGGAGCGGGTCCAGTTCGAACTCGCCCTGGCCCAGAGCGACGCCGCGGCGCCACACCCGACAATCGGAGGCGACGAGTGATGCGACATGGAGGCGTTCACCGAGTGGCTCGAGGACGCCGCGGCGCCACACCCGACGATCGGAGGCGACGAGTGATGCGACTGCGCCAGACGGTGTCGCTGCTCGCCGGCGGCCGCTGATGGGGTCTGTGCTGGTGCGCAACGGCCGGCTGCTGGCCGAGGCGGGCGACCTCGAGACCGCCGACCTGCTCATCGAGGACGGCCTCATAGGTGGGCGCGGCCCCTCGCTGGACGCGCCCGCCGATGCGGAGGTCCTCGACGTGGAGGGGTCGCTGGTCGTGCCGGGGCTGGTCAATGCCCACACCCACTCGAACCAGACGCTCGAGAAGGGCCTCTGCGATGCTCTGCCGCTCGATGCCTGGATGGTGATCGCCAGCTACGGGGGGGCGGGCGCACTCATGGGTCCCGAGGAGTTGAGGATCGGCGCGCTCATGGGCGCGGCCGAGATGCTGAGGACCGGCACCACATCCGTCGTCGACTGCGTGCGCGTGGACACGTCGTGCTTCGACGAGGGCCTCGATGCGGTCATGAACGCGTACATCGACTCCGGGATGAGGGCGGGCGTGGCCGCTCAGTACACCGACCTCGACTTCTTCTCCTCGCTGCCGTTGGAGCTCATCGACGGAGGCGAGGAACTGGTTCAGCCCCCGAGAGCCGCTCCGGCAGAAGTGTTGGATCGAGTCGACGACTTTCTGAAGCGTTGGCAGCACCGGCATCGGAGGGTCACGCCGATGCTGGGCCCGTCGTCGCTGCCGCGCTGCTCCACCGAGCTGTTCGAGGCCTCGATCGACCTCGCCTGCCGCCGCGGGGTGCGGCTGCAGACGCATCTGCTGTCGGCCCGCTCGCAGGTCCCATTCGCTCGGGCCCGGTACGGCGGGTCCACGGTGGACTATCTCGACCGCCTCGGATGCCTCGAGGAATGGGCCTCGTTCGCCCACGCGATCTGGCTCGACGACGACGAAGTGGCTCGACTGGCGTCCTCGCCGGCCGCCGCGGTCCACAATCCCGTCAGCAACCTCAAGCTCGGGGCGGGACTGGCGCCGGCTCCCAAGCTGTGGAGTCTGGGCGGGCGGGTGGCCCTGGGCGCGGACGGCGCCAGCAGCAACGACTCCCAGAACATGTGGGAGACCGTCAAGATGGCCGCCATCCTGCATCGGATCGCGCTCGATCCCGACGACTGGCCGGGATCGTCCGATGCGCTGGGGATGTGCTGGCGGGGCGGCGCATCGGTGATGGGACAGAACCTGGGACGCCTCGAAGTGGGGGCGCTGGGGGACGTCGCCGTTCTCGGCTGGGGCCAGCTGCTGCCCGGGCCCCCTGAGCAGGTCCGCCACCAGCTCGTCTACAGCGAACTCGGATCGTCGGTGCGGTGGGTGATCGTCGATGGCGCCGTGGTGGTGCGCGACGGCGCGGTGCAGACCATCGACCTGCCGGCCGTGCAGGCCGCTGCGGCTGAAATCGCCGAGCGCATCTGGTCCACCCTGCCCGCTCGGCTGGAGCGCTTCGAGGAGGTGGCCCCCATGTTGCGGCGCCTCGAGAAGGCCGTGTCGAAACTGCCCCTCGACTTTCGCCGCTCGTGCTGCTGGTGACAGCAGGACGCCGATATTGCCGACCGTCCACCCCTCCGAGCTAGTCCCCTTCGCCAACCCAGGAGTGCCGATGATCAAGCACATAGTGCTCTTCCGGTTCACTGACGACTCCACCGACCGGCAGCGCCAGTCGATGCTCGGGGAACTGGCCACCTTCCCGGCGCAGTTCCCGGCCATGCGATCGTGGACCATGGGAGAGAACCGGTCGAGCCGCGACGACCGGTACAGCCACGGGCTCGTCGTCGAGTTCGAGACCGAGGAACAACTGGTCGAGTACCTCGCGACCGAGGCGCACGAGCGATTCGTGCGGGAACGATTCAGACCGATAATTCAGGAAAGGGCCATCTTCAGCTATGACTTCTCCTCAACATCCGACAACTGACCCCGGCGACCGCGACACCGATAGCCACCCGGCCACTCTGCGGGACACGGCTCGCGGCCGCGGAACCAAGAACCAGTCGTTGGAGCGGGCCAGCGCCATCCTCGGGTACTTCAGTGTGAGCAGGCCCGTGCTGACCCTTCAAGAGATCACGGCCCGCTCCGGGCTGACACGAGCCACGGCCCACCGGTACGTGAGCGTCCTGCGAGATCTGAACCTCCTGAGACTGGATCCGGCGACCAACTATTACAGCCTCGGCTCGCGCATCTTCACCCTCGCGGCCGCCGCAGCGGCGGGCAATCCGATGGTGCGCATCGTCGGCCCGTTCATGGAGGAACTGGTCCACGACACCAACGAGACCGCGGTTCTCACGGTCTGGGACGGGGCCGCCCCCGTCGTGCTGCGCGTCGACGACAACGCTGCTCGAGTCGTTCGGGTGAGCATTCAGACCGGGATCCGCCTGCCGACATGGCAGTCGGCCCACGGGCGAGTGTTCTGCACCTACCTTCCCGCCGAGAATGCCCCTCGCCGGCCTCTGCACCCGGGTGGCGCCGCGCTGGAGGACGACCTCGAACAGATCCGCGAGACAGGCGTGTCCGTGAACACGAACGAGGCTGAGGGCACCCGGGCGATCGCCTCCGGTGTCTTCGCGAGCGGGAGCCGCATCGTGGGCTCGATCGGCATCGTGGGCACGTCAGCCTCGGTGCCCGCGGGACCGGATTCCGCGGTGGCCAAGTCGGTGCTGAGCATCGCGACCCGGCTGTCGTCGGACTTGGGCGAGACGGAGCCGATCGGCAGGGTGCCCGGCTAGAAGGTCTATGAGTTGCTCCCGGGCGTGTCGGCCCGTGCCAAGAAGTGCCTATGGAGTTGACCCTTGCGGTTTCACTATGCCGGACGGTGCCTGTGGATAACACTCCGTGCCGATCCGTCCATTGGAAGATCCATTAGAGAGTCTTCAGGGCTGTAGCTCCCATTCGGCATGGGTGTCGCACACGGAGAGTTGGATCTGCTTGACGGTGATCTTGGCGTCGGACCTGTCCAGCGAGACCCGAGCGGCTGCGGGGTTCCCGCCGTACGCGCAGTCGATGGTGGGTCCGTCGGCGTCGAACGCGGATTGGGGCGCGTCCGCAAGGGACTCGAAGATGGCAGTGGGGATGTCGATGAGTTGGTAGCGGTGCGGCATCGTGGTCCGATCGACCCGGAACGCCCGCAGCATCACGATCGCGTCGACCGCAGCGCAGTACTCCTCGAATAGCTCAAGCGTGTGTTCCTTCCGCGTGCGCGCTGAGCGGACATCTTGAATCCAGGCCGCTTCGGTCAGCTTGGAGATGTGTGCGGTCGTTTCAGACAGCCGTTGCGCTGCGGTCGACTTCAGGGACAACCTGCGTTCGTGTCCGTCGGCCGCTTCGACGGTCAGGTCCACGAAGCGCTGCGTGGCCGAGCCGGGAGGGTCCAAGGCCCAATCGACGGCCTCGCATGTGTTTCGGAAGGCCGTTTCGAAGCTGGTGAGCCCGAGCGCTTCCACCGTGATGCCGTGGTGAGCAGAGATCATCAGCCCGAAGTACTCGATCCAGTCTGGCTCGGCGGTGATCCAGGTCGGTTCTGATTCCGGGAACTGGACCCGGGGCGGGTCGGCTAGAGAATCGACCATGCGGGCCACGAACCGCACACCCATAGGCGACAACTTGCGGATGCTCCGCTTGAGGGCCTCCCGGTCGTTCACAGCGCCAGGCGATGTTCGATCAGGTCGACGAAGGCAGGGTTCAACTCAATGCCGACCCAGCGGCGATCCAGTTCACGGGCGGCCAGCAGCGTGGTTCCCGATCCGGCGTACGGGTCGAGCACGACGTCGCCGGGTTCGCTGGTGATCATCACGCACTGGCGAGCCAGCGTCATCGGCATCACCGCCGGGTGGTCGTCAACGCCGCTGTCGGCGGGACGGCGGGGCTCGGTATTGATGTCCCACACGGTGCGCAGCCGCCGGTCGTTGGGACCCCGCACCGCGTCGACGTCATAGTAGTAGTCCTGGCTCTTGGACAGCAGAAACACCGTCTCATGGGCTTTGGTGGGACGGTCCTTCACCGACTCGGGATGCGCGTTGGGCTTGTTCCAGATCACCTCCGAACGCAGCCACCATCCCGCGTCCTGCAGCGCCAGCGCAAGGCGCCAGGGCACCCCGATGAGGTCCTTGGGCTTGAGCCCCTCGGGCGTCGACGGGCGAACCCGCATCGCTCGGGCCCGGTTCTTGCGATCCGGAGCCCGGTATCGGCGGTTGCCGGAGGTGTAGCTGTCGCCCACGTTGAGCCACACCGTGCCGTCGTCGGTGAGCACCCGGCGCACCTTGTCGAAGGTCACCGCAATGCTCTTGACGTAATCGCCCAGCGCGTCGTCCCGCCCGATCTGCCCGTCCGCCTCGTAGTCGCGAAGCGACCAATACGGCGGCGACGTCACCACAGTGCGCACGCTGCGATCCGGCAGCATGTCGAGCCCCTCCAACGCCGGCCCACAGATCAGCACTGAATCATCCATCTGACCCACGGACTCAGCGTCACCAGAGGCAACTCGTCGGTACGGCATCGCCGAGCCCAGTTCCTCGCGGCGCTTCATCGCCTCCGACGCTAACCGCTCCCGTCTCGTCAAGGGAGGATCATCGACACCGTTACCGAACAGACGTTCGTTCATGTCGGGGCACAGTACGGAAGGCCTATGACACCCCGCTAGCCCTGCGCTTCTGTCGGAGGCTCCTCTAGTCTCCCCGCGCGCGGAATAGGTAGGCGATGCAGCAGCAGCACGACTTCGAGTACAACCCTGCACTCTCGGCGGCGGCGACGTTCTTGGCCGAGGCGAATGCGTCTCGGTTCCTTCTTGTGGGCGATTCCTTGGACGGGGGCGAGGGTCTTCCAGAGGGGTTCGAGGCCGTGGACGAGTGCCGCTATTGCTCGGAGGGGGATGGGCCTGTGCCGTTGGCGCGGGGGAACTACCGGTTTCGGTTTGGTGACGGAAACCGGGTGATGCTCGTGACCGGTGGGGAGTCTCCGGCAAGTGCTGTTCGTGGGAATCGCACCCCTGATGCTTCTAGCGCTCTGGAGGTTGCCCGCGATTGGTTCGACCATCTGTGGGCGCTGGCGGATCCGATCCCGCAGCCGGGGTTCGTGGTTCACGCCGATGTGGCGACTGTCCCCGGTGATCGGGAGACGGTTGTGCGTTCGCGTCGTTTCGGTGCTGGCTCGTGGCGGTACAGGGTGCGGTTGGATGGCAAGGTCCGGGAATTGCTGGAGAATTCTCTTGTGCCCTTGGTGCTTGAGGGTGATCCGCTGGAGTGGGTTTCTCGGCCGCCTGGCGGCATGCGCGGGGTCGCCGCCGTGCTGACGCGGGAGAAGCTGGCTGAGCATCTCACCGACACGGTCTTTTCGTTTCGGGCGACCCGGACGGTCTTCAGGGCTTACCAGTTCCGCCCGGTCATCAAGATGCTCCGGACCGGGCGGCGCCGGTTGTTGCTGGCCGATGAGGTGGGGCTCGGCAAGACGATCGAAGCCGGACTCGTATGGACCGAGTTCGACGCGCGTCGCGAGGCCGACAGAGTCCTGGTGGTCTGTCCGTCACGAGCATCTGAATCACGCGCAGATCGCCGAGGCCAAGGGCCTGCTTGGGGAGCTCAACACGCTTTCTACGGTGGTCACGCGAACCCGCAAGGCCGAGATTGACGAGGACAAGACCGTGCGCGAGCCCATGATCGTGGATGTTCGGCTCACCGATGCGGAGCGCCAGCTCTACGACGCGGTCTATGAGTGGCAGCTCAAGCGTGCCGCGGCGCGTGAGATCCACGTTTACTTCATCGGCCAGATGATCTTGCGGTTGGCAGGGTCCTGTCTACAGGCGACCAGGAGCCACGTCCTGGCGCGGGGCGCTGGAGGGAGCTTCGAGGTGCCGACAGATGAGGACGGCCTGGTTGACGACTCGGTTCTCTTTGGCGAGGACGCGGCCGACGCTCTCAACGTGCTCGATGACGCCGTGGTGGACGGTTTCGCCGATGACGTGATCCGCAGCGGGCGCTATGTGGGGCAACCGGAACTCGTGTGGCTCCTGGAGGACTGGGCGGCGACCGCGCCCGGGGCGGCCTGTCGCCGGACCGACGAGGGCGGTAGACCGCTGTGGCTCCACTTCCGCGGCAACGCCGAACTAGCGGAGAACCTGCTCGGCGTGCAGGCGGAAGGCGAACGCTCGGCGTCAGAGATCGAGGCGCTGCGCACTCTCCTTCAGAACGAGATGGACATTCCGCTGTGCCTCGATCAGGAGACAGCTCGACGCCAAGGGGCCGACCTGCTCAATGCCAATCACCCGCTCGTGCGTGCCGCGCCGCGCACACCTCACAGCGGGCAGACCCGGTTCGGCGCGCTCGGGATAGCGACAGCCGATGTCGAGCCGGGCGTTTATCTGGTCCTCGTTGCGGTCGCTCACTGGAAGGGCGTTCGTCCCGCGGCCGAACTCTGGACAGCAGCCACCGACCGGACCGGTCGGCCGGTCGGCCCCGCGCTCGGCGACGCGCTTCTCGCCGCGCTCGCCGAGGCTGCACTAATACCGAGTCGGCACACCGGCGATTGGGGGGAACGCCACGTGCTGGTGTGCCGCGGCGAATTGGAGAGCCGACACACTGCTGAGGACAAACGACGAAGAGCCGAGAACGAGAGAATGATCTTGGCGCGGCGGATCAGCATCGAGGAGTCCTTCGACCGGAAAGTTGCCGACATCGACAAGCGCATACAAACGCTTCGAGACGAAGGGAAACCGGCGACCATTCCCATGTTCGAGAGCCAACGCCGCACCCAGGACTACCGCCGCAGCCAAGCCCTGCACACACTTGAGCAGGCGCGGGCAGGATCGCTTGAACTGGAATACGTCGCGCTCTGCGCACTGGAGGTGTCGCCGTGACCACCCCACACCGCCGACGCGACGAAATCAACGACGAGCAGGCTGTCAACGAGGAATACCTCCGCCATGCGGAGCGCCGAAGGAGCAACTCCCTCAACAGCAGCCGCGGCGTGTCGGCACCGCGGAACGCGCTCTGGGCGGGGTCGTCTCGGCGCAACTCGAGGCAGGCTCAGGTCATGATCGAGCCGCTGATCGGCCGTGTGGCACTCGACTACAACGACGCCGATCTCAGCGCCAGCTTCTATGTCGGCAGTTGGCACACGCCGCTGGATCACACTGTGGTGATCAGCTGGGCCGCCAAGTCCGCGCGACTGTTGTTTGCGGGACGCGCCTCGCGCTGGCACGACCCCGATCCGCGCCGCTTGCGCGCCCGGCGAACGTTCCAGCACCGCGGCGAGCTCATCGCTGATTTCTACGATGACGTCGAACCGGGCGAAGCCGATCCCGACACCGTGTTCGCGCGCCAGTCCAGGACTCTCCACGTCCCCCCCGGTGCCCGGGAGCGGTGGCCTTGGCGGCGAATCGGCGACCACGATCGAGCCCACTCCCGCCGGCCGTCCCCCTTTGGTCGACCCTCATGCCGGCTCACCGAGGCCCGACGTGCCTGTGACGAGGCGTCCATCAGGCCCGAGCAAACGCGCAGCTGAGGATATTCCCGGAAGTTCTCCGAAACCGATCGAGGCCGAACCGCCGACCGACGAATCGGACGCTAGGGGTGTGTCCGCCGCCCCGACTGCTTCCGACATCGAACTCCAGCGGGCGCCTGACCTCGTTATGGACGCGATTTCCAGGCCGCGCTCGGATCGTCTGCGCTCAGTCCTGCGCACGCTCCAGCCCGACCAGCATCGCCTCGTCACCTGGCCGGCCACCGAGCATCTTGTCGTGCAGGGCCACCCAGGCACCGGCAAGACGGTCGTCGCCACCCACCGGGCTGCCTACCTAACACACCCCGAGCATGATCGAGACCCGAGCGACAGCCATGTTCGACTGACCAGTGTCGGGCTGGTCGGGACCACAGACGTCTGGGCATCGTACGTGTGGCAGGTACTCGACGACATCGGCTGCGACGCGTCGCCGACGAGATCATCCACGCCCTTCGGTCGGATCGATCGGTCGCTGCTTGGCTGGACGACGAGGAGCACCGAGCGTGGTTGGCAGACGCCGGCGACTACGCCGGGGCCCGCCGGGACTGGTCCTATCTCTTGTTTCTCGCTGGAATCGGGATGTCTGTAGACCTCTGCAACTGCAAGGAGAAGTACGAACACCTGATCGTTGACGAAGTTCAGGACATTCGCCCCGCCGAGTGGTGGATCCTCAACGCTCTTCTGCGACGAGGCAAACGATGGTCACTGTTCGGCGACATGAACCAACGTCGCGCCGACTTCGCCTCTCCGAGCTGGGAGCAACTCCTTCAGGACGAACTAGAACTCGATCGGGCCGACGGCTCCAAACTCGGGTACGAAGTCCTGGCCACTGGTTACCGATCGACCCGGCAAATCCTCCGGTACGCCAGCCGCCTGCTCCCGGCGGGCCAACGCAGTAGCGACGCCCTCCGCGACGGACCAGAGCCGACAGTTCGAAGAGTCGGCCCGAGACAACTGATCCGGAAGGCCCATGAGGAATCCATACAACTCGCCGAACAGTTCCCAGACGGAACAGTTGCGTTGATCGCATGGGATAGAGACCAACTCGATGAGCTTCGAGGACTCTGTCACAAGTCCGGATGGCGACAAGCCGAAGACGACCCTTGGATCCTCCACCATCTGGAGACCGCCCACGTTGCCAGGGTTCGCCTGGCGCGCCCCGTCTTCGCCCGGGGCTTGGAGTTCGACGGGGTAGTGGTCGTAGAACCGGCTGACTATCAGATGAACCTCGGACGGCACGGCTCCCTATACTCCGCCCTCACCCGCGCGAACCAGAAGCTTGTCGTCGTGCACAGCAAGGCATTGCCCAAAGAACTCAAGAGGCCCCGCGGGTAAACGATGCTTCTATGTTTGTCAAGTGTTGATTTTGGGGTGTTGGAGGAGGCGGTAGATCTGGCGGGCGATGTAGCGTTTGAGGCAGCGTTGGGCTTCTCGGGGGGTTTTGCCTTCGGCGGTTCGTTTGGCGATGTAGGCCTGGGTGTGGGGGCAGTAGCGGCTGCGGGTGACGGCGATGGTGTGCAGGGCGCGGTTGAGTTGGCGGTCGCCGCGGCGGTTGAGGCGGTGGCGGGTGTTTTGCCCCGAGGACGCTTCGAGTGGGGCGACGCCGGCGAGGCGGGCGAAGGCTGCTTCGTTGCGCCAGCGGCCGGGGTGTGACCAGGCGATGTAGATCTGCGCGGCGGTGATGGGTCCGACGCCGGGCTGGTCGAGCAGGTGGGGGGCGACGGCTTCGACGAGCCCGCGGATGCTCGTTTGCAACTCGGCGGCTTCGGCGGTGAGGGTCTTGATCCGCCGCGCGAGGCTGCGTAGGGCCTGTTTGGTGGCTGTGAGCTCGTCGAGGGGAGCCGCCGGCAGGCGCAACGCGGCGCATTTGGCGACCTGGGCGGCGGTGGTGAGGCCGCGGAGTTGGTCGCGCAGGTCAACAGGCGCGCTGATGATGAGGGCTTTGAGTTCGTTGATCGCCGCGGTGCGCGCCGTCTGGGCGCCTCGGCGGGTGGATTCCAGCGCTCGCAGCGCCTCGCGGCGGCCCCGGGCGCGTGGGACGGCGAGGTCTGGGCGTCCGAGAACCTCCCGCGCCGCCCGGCGGGCGTCGAGGGCGTCGGTCTTGGCGCCGTCGCTGGTCGCCGCGGTGCGGGGGTGGCTGAACTCGATCACCTGCTCGCGGGCCGCGCCGAGGTGCGCGCACGCTCCGGACCCGTAGCTGCCCGAGCCCTCCACGGCCCAGGCCCTCGACTCGCGCGACGTGTGGCGGTCCGCCCACGCCACGAGCCGCTGGTAGCCCCCGCGGGTCGTCTCGAACGCCTCGGTCGCCAGCTCGCCGCCCGTGGACGCCTCCACCAGCGACGCCGTTATCCGATCTCGATCCGGGTCGATGCCGATCACATGATCCACGATGTCTGCCAACACGATGCGTCTCCTTTGTCAGTGTCGTGTGCGCACCGGAAGGGGCCTGATACGACAACACTGTGATGAGTCACACCACCAGGGCGGACAGGCTTCTAATCAGGTCTGCACCAGGACGCCGAACCGGCGCCGGCGGCAACATCGGACATCTCGTTTAGAGGACACACAGGTCAGTGGGATTGTGGGTCACGACGCCGCCGCCGACACCAGCTTGGCACCCCTGCCGGGACGCGCCCGCCATACTCACAGTGGGATAAGAGGCAGCACCTGGCACCCGAACCTCGTCGGGCATCTGGCGAAACACGGGAATTGCATGCTGACCACTAGAAAGTGATGCGCGAGCCGACTTGCTCTGACCTAGGACCTTCTCTTGTGGTGGAGGTAGGAACTGAACCTATGACCCTCGGGCTATGAGTTCCCCGACCGGTGAGGGAGCAGCCGGCGACGGTAGGTGCTCTCATAAACGGCGTTGTCCAGAGCCCATTGTCCGAGTTCGCAATGCGGAGCGAGCCAGACCCCGTCGTGGCCACTGATGTGCTTCATTACCTGCTCGAACGCGGCTATCACCATCGGGCGGCCTCCGAACTGGCAGTGCAGCGTCATGGCCAGCAGGCTCATCGGCTCATGCTCGTAGAGGTAGTCGAAGGTCGTCCGGTAGACGTCCACCAGGTTCTGGGGACTCGCTTTCAACACCCGGTTGTCGGTGAAGTCGCTGTTGGGCACGGCGGCAATGACCCCGTGCTCGGTCTCGACGCAGTGGGGCAGGTCGAGATAGGTCACGTCCGCGTGCCAGTCCAGCCCCGCGGCGGCCAGCCAGCCGATGGTGTGGGGCGTGAAGGCGAGAACGGGGCTGAGCCACCCGGTGGGCCGGCGCCCGCCCTTCTCTTCCAGGATGTCGAGACAGCGATCGATCGTCTGCTGCTCCTCCTCGGGCTCCATGTACGTCAGCAGGCCGTCCTGGGTGTACGCGTGGCCCCCGAGTTCATGGCCCTGCTCCACGATCTCGCGGGCAGCCTCGGGGTACAGCTCGGCGCAGCGTGCGTTGGTGAAGAACGTTGCCGGCATCTGCCAGCGGTTCAAGGTCGAGAGAATCCGCCAGACACCCGCCCGGCCCCCGTACGTGGTCCACGCCGCCCCGGCATGATCGGTGGTGCCTGGCCGCAGCGACGTCGCTTGAACCGAGTACGAGGGCGCGGCCCCGTCGGACCATGTCTCGAACATGACGGTGAGCGCGATGGCGATGCGCTTGCCGTCGGGCCACTGCAGGATGTTGTTTGTGGTCTCGCTCACCGGAACTCCGCGTTTGTTTCGTGCTTGTCTGGGCAATGGATCAGCTACCTCTGGCCTCTGTCAGCTCCCGCAATAGTCGTGGTGGCCGGGTTGTGCGAAACTCGATCCTAGTCTTGCATTGCAGGACGTTGTCTCGCCGGGCAGGCGCTTCGGAATGCTAGGAGACTGTTGAGTAATCCGGTTCGGGGTGCTCGCGTTCGTTGGGCGGGTGTGCGAGAATTGTAGGTATGCAGGGTACTGAGAAGCCGGATCGGGAGTTGTTGGACGTGTTGGGCTTGTGCGGGGGTCTGGTGCGGGTGGGGTCGGTTTACCGGTTTTTGGCCGAGAACCGTCTGAGGCTGTTTCCCGACGGGTTGTTCGCTGACTTGTTCGGGGGTCGGGGCCGGCCTTCGGTGCCGGGTTCGGTGATAGCGACGGTGCTGGTGTTGCAGGCGCTGGAGGGGTGCTCTGACCGTGAGGCTGTTGAGCGGCTGCGGTGTGATCTGCGCTGGAAGGCCGCTGCGGGCCTGTCGGTGGACGATGCGGGGTTCCATTACAGCGTGTTGTCGCTGTGGCGGCACAGGCTGCGCGTCAGCGGCCGCCCGCAGCGGGTCTTTGACGCGGTGCGGGATCTGGCGGGGTCCTGCGGGGCGCTGGCGGGGAGCCGGCGGCGGGCGTTGGACTCCACGGTGCTGTATGACGCGGTGGCGACGCAGGACACCTACACGATGATCGCCGCGCAGATACGGCGCTGTCGGCGGTTGATCGCTGAGACGGCGGGCCTGGAGCTGATGCTCGACTATGGCCTGGGGGCCAAGCCGTCATGTGACTGGTCTGACCCCGGGGAGCGGGCCTGGCTCATAGACGAACTGGTCACAGACGCCTGCGCGGTGCTCGCTGAGACGGCGGGCCTCGAACTCACAGACGAACAGGCCGACGCGGCGGCGCTGCTGGCCGCGGTGGCCGGCCAAGACGTCGAGGCCGACCCCGAGGTGCCGGGGCGCCGGCGCATCGCGCGCCGCACAGCCGCGGGCCGGGTGATCTCCACCGTGGACCCCGAGGCCCGCCACGCACACAAGACCCGCTCTGCGCGCCGCGACGGCTACAAGGCCCACATCGTCGCGGAGCCCGACACCGGCATCATCACCGCCGCAGAGCTCACCGCAGCCGACGCCTCCGACGCCAGAGTCGGCGCCCGGCTCCTCAACACCGACCCCACCCACCACACCGACACCGGCCACGACGACACCGACACCGGCCACGACCACACCGGCAGCGGCCACACCGGCAGCGACACCGGCAGCGACCACACCGGCAGCGGCCACGACCACACCGGCCACGGCCACACCGGCAGCGACCACACCGGCAGCGGCCACACCGGCAGCGGCCACGACCACACCGACAGCGACGACACCGACACCGACACCACCGACACCGACGACACCGACACCGACACCACCGACACCGACACCGACGACACCGACACCGACACCGGCGACACTGGCGACACCGACACCGGCGACGACGGGGGCTGGTTGGTGCTGGCGGACTCCGCGTACGCGTCGGGCGAGGCGCTCGAGTCGTTCACAGACGCCGGATGGGACACCGCCATCAAGCCCATCGAGCGCCGCCCGCCGATAGCGGGGGGCTTCACCCGAGAGGACTTCGGCATCGACACCGACGCGCAGACCGTGACCTGCCCCGCCGGGCACACCAGGCCCGTCACGTCGGGCGCGGCCCGTTTCGGCAGGCTCTGCGACGGCTGCCCGCTCAGAGCGCGCTGCACCACCTCACAGCGGGGCCGCAGCGTCGCCGTGGACGCCCACGAGGCCCACCGCCGCGCCAACAAGGCCCGCTGGCGGCAGCCGCTGACCCAGGCCGCCTACCGCCGGCACCGGCCCATGGTCGAACGCTCCATCGCCTGGCTCGCACGGGGCAAAGCCAGACGCGTCCCCTACCGCGGCGTCGCCGCCAACCACCTGTGGCTCACCAACAGAGCCGCCGCCGTCAACCTCGTTCGCCTCGCCAACCTCGGCGTCGCCCACAACGGCACCGGATTCGCCCTCCCCGCCGCCGGCTGACCCCGACCGGCGCCGCGCCCGCGCCCGGCCACACCCGCCCAAGCCGCGGCAAGCCGACACCGGCGCAACCGCCCGAACCACCACCCCCGACCCGACAGCTGACAACCCGGTTGCTCAACAGTCTCCTAGGGGGTGCCTGAGCGGAGATGGCTCCCTGCGTGGTGGCCTTTGGTGACCCCGAAATGGGCTGCGTATCATGCGTGGGGCTCAACGAGAGGGGGGACCGGATGGTTCCCATAGGGATGATCGGATCCGGGGGGGTGGCCCGTCACGCCGCCCGGCTGCTGTTGAACCATCGACACGACTACGAACTAGTCGGCGTGTGTAGCGCGGACCCCGACGCCATTGGCCGAGACATGGCCGAGATAGCCGGTGCGGCCTCCGACACGCCGATCCCTGTTGTCGGCGAGCTGTCCGAGCTCCTTGCCATGGGACCGGTGGCCGTGATCGACGGGTCGCGCTCGTTCCTGGATCAAGTGGCCGACGATGTGGTCGCCTGTGTGGAAGCGGGCGTCAACTTCGTGTCGGCCTGCGAGGAGCTCGCCCACCGCCAGCCGGGCCGGGAGGCCGACTGGGACCGAATCGACGAGGCCGCCAAACGGGGCGGGGCCTCGGTTCTGGGCACCGGGGTGAATCCCGGCTTCATCTTTGATTTCCTGGTTCTGGCGGCTAGCGGCCTGTGCTGGGACATTACAAGCATCAGCGGGCGCAGGGTCGTCGACGTGTCCGGGTTCGGGCGCGACATCCACCGGCGGCTGGGGATCGGCTACACGCTGGACGAGTTCAATGTGGGCCACGCCGACGGCTCCATCGCCGGCCACGTCGGATTCCCGGAGTCCATACGCATGGTCGTCGAGGGCCTCGGGCTGAGGCTCGACAGCCCGGTGACCCAGGAGTTCGTCCCCTACGTCGCTGCCGAAGCCGCCCCCACGCTGTATGGGGCGGTGCCGGCCGGCTCGACGGAGGGCTTCCTGCACACGGCGAGGGGCCGCGTCAACGGAGGGGAGTTCATGACTCTCGACCTGCTCCTGCACCTTCGGCCGGAGGAAGCCGGACACGAGGTCGGCGACTCCATAGACATCGAGGGCGAGCATCCCATCCGCATCCGGTTCCGCCCCGGCAACGACGCGCTCTACGCCACGTCCGCGCACCTGGTCAACAGCATCCCCACCGTGATCGACGCACCGCCCGGGATCTGGCCGGTCAGCCAACTGCCGGCCGCACGGGCCTGGCTGGGCGGTCTGAGCGCGGCCGCCGCCGCGAGTGCCGCTTCGTGACCCCAGCCAGACCGCTTCGAATCGGCGTCGACATCGGCGGGACGTTCACCGATCTGGTCACCGTCGACAGCAGCACCGGCGTGCTGGCGATGTCGAAGTCGTTCACCACGCCGGCCGATCGCACTGACGGCGTCCTCGAAGTGCTGGTCGAGGGCGGCGTGGCCCTCGGTGACGTCAGCCAGTTCGTGCACGGCACCACCACGGCCACCAACGCGGTCGTCGAGCGCAAGGGCGGCCGGGTCGGCCTGATATCCACGGCCGGTTTCCGGGACACGCTGGAGATCAAGCGGATCAACCGCGAGCGCCACTACGACCTGCAATGGGCGAGCCCGGTGCCGCTGGTGCCCCGGCGCCTGCGCTTCGAGGCGACCGAGCGAGTGGACTACCGGGGCCGGGTGGTCACGCCGCTCGACACCGAGGCCCTCGCGGCGACGGTTGCAGAGATGAGAGCGGCCGCGGTGGAGTCGGTCGCGGTGTGCTTCCTGTTCTCCTTCATGAACCCGGTACATGAGCGCCAGGCCCGCGACGTCATCGGCCAGGTGTGGCCGGAGGTCCCGGTCTCCATCTCCAGCGAGATCCTCCCCGAGATCAGAGAGTACGAGCGCTCCAGCACCGTCGTGATCGACGCCTATGTCAAGCCGGTCATGGGCGCCTACTTCGACAACCTCGAACGGCGTCTGGCCTCGGGGGGCATGGAGTGCGGCGTCACCGTGATCAGCTCCGGCGGCGGGATCGTGCCCGTGGCCGAAGCCAAGGCAACCCCGGTGCGCACCTTGCAGTCGGGCCCGGCGGGCGGCGTCATCGGGGCCGCCCATCTGGGGCGACAGAGCGGCCATCCGAATCTGCTGGCCATAGACGTGGGCGGCACGAGCTTCGAGGTGAGCCTGATCGAAGGCGGAGTCCCGTCGCGCACCACCGAGGGATTCATCGAATGGGGCATCCCCTTCAAGATCCCGCTGGTCGACGTCAAGTCGATCGGGGCCGGGGGCGGAAGCATCGCCCGGATCGACCCGGGCGGGCTGATACAGGTCGGGCCCGACTCGGCCGGATCGGAGCCCGGCCCGGTCTGCTACGACAAGGGAGGGTCGCTGCCCACGCTCACCGACGCCTACGTGACCATCGGCCTCATCGACCCCGCCTACTTTCTCGGCGGCCGGGTGCGGCTCGACGCCGGGGCGGCCCGGGAGGCGATCCGCGACCAGATCGCCGAGGTGGCGGGCATGACCGTGACGGAGGCTGCCCTCGGGATTGTCCGGGTGGCGGAGGCGTCCATGGTCGGTGCCATGCGCATCGTGTCCACCCAGCGGGGATACGACCCGCGGGACTACGCCATGATCGCTTACGGCGGGGCCGGACCGGTCTCCGCGGTGGAGCTGGCTCGAGAACTCGGCGTGGGCACCGTGCTGGTGCCGCGGTTCCCGGGCGCGTTCTGCGCGTTCGGAGGACTGTGCGCCGACATCCGCTTCGATTTCGTCCGCAGCTATCTGCGCCGCATGGAGGAGCTCGACCTGGCCACTCTGACGACGCTGTCGGAGGAACTCGTCGCGGAGGGCGGGTCGGCCATGGAACGGATAGGGGTCACTGCTGTGCCCATCATGGGGTTCACCGCCGACGTTCGCTACAGCGGCCAGAACTTCGAGGTGAACGTGTCGTTCCCGCCCGGGGCGGTCACCGAAGCCACCATCGAGCGGGTCGTCGACAGCTTCCACGCCGAGCATCTTCGACTGTTCGGGCACCACAAGGAGGACGAGGCGCTGGAGTTCGTAAGCCTGCGCCTCGCCGTGATCGCGACCACCGAGAAGCCGGAGTTCACGCCGCCCAGGCCCCACCGCAGCCGCGAAGCCAAGGGGCGGCGGCAGTTGTTCTCGTCGGATGGCCAGATCGTCGAGGCCCCCGTCTTCGACCGGAGCGCCCTGGACGCGGGCTGGGCCCATCCCGGCGCACTGATCATCGAGGAGCCCGACTCCACCGTGGTGGTCCGGGGCGCCAACGACAGCACCGCCATCGACGACCTGGGCAACATCGTGGTCAACGTGGCTGAGAGCGGGTGAGCATGATCGACCAGGTCACACTCCAGGTGATCCGCGAGGGGCTGGTGGCCCTGTGCCGCAGCATGGGGCACGCGCTGTCGCGCACCGCCTACTCGCCTATCTTCAGCGAGGGATTCGACTTCTCGTGCGCGCTGTTCGACAGGATCGGCGAGATGGTGGCCCAGGCAGAGTTCAACCCGGTCCATCTCGGGTCGATGCCGTACACCGTCGAATGGACCGTCAAGGAAATCGGCCTCGACAATCTCGACGAGGGCGACGTCATCCTGCACAACGACCCCTTCCGGGGCGGCACCCACCTGACCGACTTCACGATGATGGCGCCCGTCTTCTACGACGGGCGGCTAGTAGCGATACCCGCCGTGCGGGGCCACCAGATCGACGTCGGTGGCTCCGCTCCCGGCGGCTTCGGTGGCGACGCCACCGAGATCTTCCAGGAGGGGCTCATCGTGCCCCCGGTGAAGGTCTACCGCAGAGGCGAGCCGGTCAAGGACGTCTGGGACTTGATACTGGCCAACATCCGGGTCCCCAAGATCGTCCACGGAGACTTCCGGGCCATGTACGGATCGCTCAAAGTGGCCGAACGGCGGGTGCAGGAGTACTGCCGCAAGTACGGGCCCGACACCTACGCCGAGGCCAACGACGAGATCAAGAACTACAGCGAGCGCCGCATGCGAGCCATGATCTCGCGCCTCCCCGACGGCACCTACGAGGCTGCGGACATGCTCGACGACACCGGCACGACGCTGGATCCGGTAAGGGTGCAGTGCCGGCTCACCATCGACGGCGACACCGTCACCACCGACTTCAGCGGCTCGGACCCGCAGGTGCAGGGACCCATCAACGCCACCTACGGCGTTACCGCCTCCCAGGTGTACACCGTGCTGTTCCAGGTCTCGGACCCGGACATGCCGTCCAACCACGGAGCCTTCCGGCCGATCAAGATCGTGGCCCCGCCGGGGAGCGTGGTCAACGCCGAGTCCCCCGCGGCCGTGTTCGGGGGCAACGTCGAGACCTCCTCGAGGATCATGGACGTGCTGCTGGCCTGCTTCGCGCAGGCTGTGCCCGACCGGGTGATGGGAGCCTGCTTCGGCACCTGCCAGAACTTCACCGGGGGCAGCCGGCACCCCGAGCTGGACGAGTATTCAATCATCTACATCTATCACGAGGGCGGCTGGGGCGGCCGGGCCTCAGGCGATGGGCTGACCGCGCAGATCAACCCGGTCGGAAACGACATGAATCAGCCGGTCGAGATCTTCGAGAGCCGGTTCCCGTGGCTCTACGAGGAGTACTGCATCAACGAGAACAGCGGCGGGCCAGGCTACAACCGCGGCGGGCTCGGGATCCGCCAGCGCCTGCGGGCCCTCTCGGTGTCCAGCTCGATCAACCTGATAGCCGACCGGTTCCGCCACCCGCCGCCGGGCACCAACGGGGGCAAATCGCCGCTGCCCTCCGCCGGCGGCCACTACAACGACTTCAGGGTCAAGCTTCCCGGATCGGCGGAATTCGTGCATGCGACCGAGGCCTTCGGAACGGTCTCACCGTCCAAGTTCGCCGGGAAGGTCATCCCCCGGGGCACGGTTGTGGAGAACACGACAACCGGTGGCGGCGGCTACGGCGACCCGCTCGACCGCGAGCCCGAGCGGGTCGCGGCCGACGTCGTAGAGGGATACGTCACGGCCGCTAGCGCCGAGTCCCAATACGGCGTCATCCTGCGAAGCGACGGCAGCGTCGACTCCGAAGCAACGCTGGCAACCCGTCGCAAGCTCAGACAGAAGGCGCAATGACCACCTCCGAGGAGATGTCCACGACGAAGACCCCCTCGCACGACCCTTCCGAGACGCCGACGGCAAAGACCCCCTCGCACGCCCTCGAGCTCTACGAGACCATGGTGCGCATCCGCGAACTCGAGACTCGCATCGAGTCGTTGCACTACGGGGGGAGGATGCACGGCTCGTTCCATTCCTCGATGGGACAGGAGGCGGCTGCCGCGGGGGTGATCGGTTGCCTCCGACCGACGGATCTGGTCACGTCCACACACCGGGGCCACGGCCATGCGATCGCGAAGGGAATGAGCCCGACGACCATTGTCGCCGAGCTGCTGGGCCTGCGGCAGGGGTCCTCGGGCGGCAAGGGCGGCTCGATGCACCTGCACGACATCGCCTGCGGCTTCCTGGGTGAGAATGCGATCGTCGCCGGCGGCGTGCCCTGGGCCGCGGGAGCGGCCTGGGCCTCGAGGCGGCTGGGCAAAGATCTCGTGGCGGTCAGCTTCGTCGGCGACGGCGGTGCGTCCCACGGCGTGTTCGCCGAGACCCTGCGCATGGCGAGAACGTTCGGAACGCCGCTGCTGGTGGCCTGCGAGAACAACCATCTGGCCCATTCGATGCCGGTGGAGCGCACCTTCGGCGAACCGGGCTCGATCGCGGCCTGGGCGGCCGCGTTCGGGGTGCGGGCCGAGTACGTGGCCGGCGACGACGTGCTCGCGGTGCATCGGGTCGCCGCCGAGATGATCGACGAGGTTCGGGCCACAGGCAAGGCCGCGTTCGTCGAGATCGAGGTGTGGCGGGTGCGGGCCCACAGCCTCAACGATCCCGACTACCGGTACCTGCCCAAGGACTTGGGCAGGTCTCACCTGCAGACCCACGATCCCATCGCCAACGCCGAACGGAGCCTGGGACTGCCGGAGGCGGAGACCGCGGCGATCCGCGAACGGGTCTCCCAGGAAATCGCGGACGCGATCGACGCCGCCTTCGAGGGACAGACCGCATCGGAGGATTACGCGACCACCGGCGTCTACTCCGAGGCCTTCGAGCTGGAAGGCCGACTGCGTGGCTGGTGAGCTCAAATACGCCGAGGCGATCCGCAGAGCCCTGGCCGACGAGCTCGCGTCGGATCCCGACGTCGTGGTCATGGGACAGGAGATCGAGGCCCTCGGCGGGGTGTTCACCGCCACCCAGGGACTGGCTGAGAGCTTCACCGGAAGGGTGCTCGACACGCCCCTGGCCGAATCAGCGATGGTGGGTTGGGCCATCGGTGCAGCCATGGCCGGGCTGCGACCGGTGGTGGAGATCATGTTCATGGACTTCATCACCACCGCGATGGACCCGATCGTCAACGGGGCGGCCAAGCTCCGGTACATGTCGGGAGGCCAGGTCGCAGTCCCGATCGTCATCCGGACGCCGTCGGACGCCGGCACCGGGCACGGCCCCCAGCATTCGCAGCATCTCGAGACCTGGTTCGCACACCTGCCGGGACTGGTGGTGGCCATGCCCTCGACGGTGTCGGACGCGTACTGGATGTTGCGGCACTCGATCCAGGACGACAATCCGGTGGTGTTCGTCGAGAGCAAGTACCTGTACTTCCGCGAGAGCGGCGAGATCGGGCTCGAGGGATCCGGAGTCGCACACCCCTACGGGGCCCGCATCGTCAGGAGTGGGGGTTCCGTCACGATCGTCACGGCGGGACGGATGGTCGCGGAGTCGCTCGCCGCGGCAGAGCCGCTCGCCGCCGAGGGCATCGACTGCGAGGTCATGGACCTCCGGTTCATATGGCCCTACGACCGGGAGGCGCTGGCGGAGTCGGTGGCGCGAACCAACCGGCTGATCGTCGTGCACGAGGCCGTCCAAGACTTCGGCTGGGGCGGTGAGATCTGCGCCTGGGCCGCGTCGGAGCTGTTCTACTCCCTCGATGCTCCCATACGACGCCTGGCCACGCCGCGGGCACCGATCCCGTTCGCGGCCCATCTGGAGTCGGCCCTCGTGCCCAACCGGACGGTCATCGAATCAGCCGTCCGGGATCTCGCCCGGCACTGATGCACCCGGTCAAGCCTGACCGCACGACGCGGTTTGCCTGGCTCAATCTGCGGGAACTACGTTCATATCGTGAGCCGGCCTACCAGGGGTCGGCCTTCGCTTGTCATCTCCTGCCCCCGCTTCACAAGAGCGATGACGAAGCGAGGCAATCCACTATGAGCGAGTGCAACATGCGGCAGGGGTGAAGGGCAGCGTGCGGGAATCCGAAGCTCCCGATTCTGTGGTCGAGTTCGACGGCGTATCTCGCCTTTTCGGTGACACTGTGGCGCTGGATTCGGTCTCCTTCTCCGTGCGCCAGGGAGAGTTCTTCTCCATAATCGGCCCGAGCGGATCGGGCAAGACCACCACCGTCCGCATGATCGCCGGTCTCGAAGCGCCGACCGGCGGGACTGTCCGGCTCTTCGGCCGGGACGTCACCGCCGTTCCTCCCCACCGGCGGGGCACGCCCATGGTGTTCCAGAGCTACGCCCTGTTCCCGCATCTGAACATCCGGGACAACGTCGCCTACGGCCTCCGCATGCGGCGGGTCGCCAAACTCGAGCGCCGCAACCGCGCCGATGACCTGCTGGCCCTAGTCGGCCTGGAGGGACTCGGCGGTCGCCGGCCCGAGCAGCTCAGCGGCGGGCAGCAGCAGCGCGTCGCGCTGGCCCGAGCCATTGCCACCGAGCCCAGGGTCGTTCTATTGGACGAGGCCCTCGGGGCGCTTGACGCTGCGCTGCGCATCGAGATGCAAGTGGAGCTCAAGCGGCTGCAGAAGGACCTGGCGTGCAGCTTCATTCACGTGACTCATGACCAGAGCGAAGCCATCGCGATGGCTGACCGGATACTGGTTCTGCACGGAGGCCGGCTGGAGCAGGTCGGAACCCCGGCTGAAGTGTTCGCCCGACCCGAGACCCGCTTCGTGGCCGGCTTCGTGGGCCAGAACAACCTGATGGACGCGACCCCGACCGGGGTCACTGATGACGGCCTGCACGAGATCCACACCGCGCTCGGCGAGTTCCTCGCCAAGGGATCCGACGGCCATTCGATCGTCTCAGGCGAGCCTGCGACCCTGATCGTGCGGGCCGACGCGTTGCGCCGGGTGACCCCTCCACAGACGCCCAACCACTTCAAGGGAACAATCGCCGGGGCACGGTACTCGGGAACCACAGTGACCTTCCTGGTAAAGGCTTCGGACGGAACGGAGTACCGCATGGAGGAGCCCGAGTCGCTGAGTCATGACGAGTCCCACAGCGGCGGCGACCAGCTTCGAATCGGCGACGAGGTGCTCGTCGGCTGGGACACCGATCACGCTTATCTCATGCAATGAGCAACAACCCATCAGGAGGCAATATGAACCAGCAATCCAACCAGGAACCTCGTGGATTCACCCGGAGGCGATTCCTCGCGGGCACGGGGTATGCGGCCCTCGGCATCGGCGGGGTGCCGGCGCTGCTGGCCGCGTGCAGCGGCACTCGAGAGCCCGACCAGCAGCTCGAGCTGCGGACCATGGGCATCGGCACCACGGTGCTCGACTCGGTTCTGACCCAGTTCCAGGCGGAGACGGGCATCCCTGCCACCGGCACCCAGGTCGGCTTCGGCGAGATGGTCCCTCAGTGGATCCAGGGCGGCTACCAGAACCAGTGGGACGTCATGGAGGCGCAGGGAGCCCAGATCGCCCCGCTGGTGGCGGCCGGGACGCTACAGCCCATCAAGGTGGCCGACATCCAGCACTGGGACGCCCTGCTCGAGGTATTCCGGGTGCCGGGAGCGGCCGGGCAGGACGGTGACGGTCACCCGTTCACTCAGGTCTACACTCAGGAGGCCCGCGACTCGGGTGCCCTCGACGAGGTCTGGGTGGTTCCGACGGTCTGGAACGGCGATTCCATCGGATATCGCACGGACCTGATCGACGAGGAGCTCAATTCCTACGCCGCGCTGTGGGATCCCAAGTACGCGGGAAAGGTTGCCCTGTTCAACAGCTCGCTGCGCGCTCCCATGGAAGTGCTGGCCACTTTCGTCGGGACCGGCGAGTACCAGACCGAGGGAACCATCGGCAGCCCCAGCAGGAACGACATCGACTTCGCCATCGACTTCCTGATCGAGCGGAAGCGGGACGGACAGTTCCGACTCCTCTGGGACGACTTCGGGCACGCAATCGAGATCCTGGACACCGGAGAGGTGTCGCTGATGAATGCTTGGGAGCCGATCGTGCGAGAGGTGGCGGCCCGAGGGAAGCCGGCTGTGTACGGCACGATCAAGGAGGGCTACAACATGTGGTTCCACGGCGTCGTGCTGTCAGCCGATTCTCCCAACTACGACGCAGCCGTCGCCTACGCCAACTTCTGGCACGAGGGCTTCGCCCCGGCGGAGGTCGCCAACCAGGGCTACATGACGCCCACGCCGTCGGTGGCCCAAGCCGCGCTGGAGGGTGCCGACTCGCCCAGTGCCGGAGTCAACGCCTGGGACTATTGGTACAACGGCGGCGGCCGCGACCGGGGCTCCGTCGATGACATCGCGTCGAAGGCAGCCTGGTGGTGGCAGTTCCCGGACGAGTCGGAATACCTGGAGTCGAGGTGGCAGGACTTCGTCGCGGCCTAGGCCTGCCCGCAGGCTCCCTCGCACAGGCGAATCGAAGGAGACCACAGGCAGCTGCAGCCATCCACAGATAGCTCCGCACACGACGACCGGCCAAGCCTGGCTAGAAACCAGGCCTGGTTGGCCGCGCCCGCCCTGCTGTGGATCGCCGTCGGTCTCGCCGCGCCCCTCGGCGCAATCGTGCTGTTCAGCTTCTGGACAGGCACGTCGGTCGGGATGCGCTCGGATCTCACGACCTCCAACTACGCCAACATTCTGACCGGCGACACGTTCTGGGGCACCGTTCGCTGGACATTGCAAGTGCTGGTAATCGTGCTCGCCTGCTCCACTGTCATCGGAGTTCTGGTCGCATATTTCGCCGCCCGGGTTGTAACGACTGAATGGGTTCGCACCGCGATAGTCTTTCTCCTCTTTGTCCCATTCATCGTCAGCTACGTGATCCGGATGATCACTTGGATCCCTCTCTTCGGTCGGGCCGGTCTTCTCAATACTGCACTTACCGGGGCGCACTTACTGGATGAGCCGTCCGATCTGTTCCTGTACACAGCGCCGTCAATGATGACGGCCCTCGTCTTTCTATATGTTGCCTTCATCATTGGTCCTACCTTCTTCAAGCTTCGTCAGCTGGACGAAGATCTGCTGCGGGCAGCACAGAACTTGGGCGCATCACCCTTCAAGACATTCTGGAGCGTCGAGTTGCCGCTAGCCCGGCCCGGCATAGTCGTCGGCTGGATCTTCGTGTCAGTCATGATCCTCTCAGACTTTGCGACAGAGCGAGTCATCGGCGGTGGCCTATCGCCACTTCTGGCGGGAACCGTCTGGAGAAGAGCGGAGCTGCTGCTCTGGCCGCAAGCGAGCGCTCAGGCAGTAGCCCTCGTCATGATCACGCTGGCCATCGCAGCCGGATTGCTGCGTTTCGCCCAACTCGAGCGAGATCTCTGAGTGCGCTCAGGAACTATTCGTCCCACCCCGCCGGTCCATTTCGGTGTATGGGCCCGGATCGGGCTGGCGATCCCGGTACTGATCGTGCTGTTGTTCATCTACGTTCCGATTCTGCTGATCACGCTGCTGTCTTTCCAAGGCCCCCAAGGCGGAGCCACCTTTCCGATCAGAGATCCAGGCACCCTCTGGTACCGATCTCTGGCCGACCTCTCCGTCATCACTGATCATCCTGACTATCTGGGACAGGCCGTGTTCGATTTCAAGGCGAGCATCGTCAATTCCCTGAAGCTCGCAGTAGCCACCGCTTGCATTTCGACTACCATCGCCATGGCCGCGGCCCAAGCTATGAGGTCCAGATTCCGCGGCGCTCGCTTGGCGACCTACGCGATCCTGCTCGGAATCGTCACACCTGGACTGGCGGTGAGCCTGGGAATAGTTGCTGTCTCCTCCGAGCTAGGCATTACCGCCGGGCTGTTCACAACCGGGATAATCGCACACGTTGTCTGGACGATGCCATTCTCTTTCCTCCTCTTCATGGTGCTGTTCAACCGCTTCGATCGACGAATCGAGGAAGCTGCATACACGTTGGGAGCTTCCAGACTTGAGACATTCTTCACAGTGACAGTTCCTATCATGAAGCCTGCAGTGATAGGATCCGTTCTCTTTGCATTCATGCTTAGCTTCGACGAATATGCCCACTCCATATTTATAATGGGAGCCGATCGAACCCTGCCTCTCATGCTGGTTTCAGCTGCCCAACTGAGAATTACACCCTCCATTTTCGCCCTCGGTGTCCTGATAATCTGCATTTCCCTGATCCTGCTTCTGGTGTATGTTGCGAACGTGCGCAGGACCTTCAGACGCCAAGAACTCAGGGGAGTCTAGGACGTGAGCAACTCTGAAGGCACTGGCAACTCTGACGGTCCGGGATTGTCAGTCCTGCTGACCTTCGACTTCGACGCACTGTGCATCTGGCTCACAATGATGCGAGCTACAGCACCCGGAACCCTGTCCCGCGGCGAGTTCGGTGCTCGCGTGGGAGCCGATCGCGTGCTGCGCCTGCTACGCGACTTCGACGTCAAGAGCACCTGGTTCGTGCCAGGCCACACGATCGACACCTTTCCCGAAGTGTGCTCACGGATCGTCGAGGCCGGGCACGAGGTCCAGCACCACGGTTACGCCCATGAGCCTCTCGAGGGTCTCGACAGAGCCACTGAGGCCCGGTACCTGGAGCAGGGCATGGACGCCATCGAGAGGCTGACGGGTCGGCCCCCGATCGGCTACCGCTCTCCCTCTTGGAATCTCAACGCCCATTCGCCGCAGTTGCTGGCCGATCACGGGTTCCAATACGACAGCAGCCTCATGTCACATGACCTGCGGATGTACTGGCTGCGCGACGGGGACAGAGTCCAAGATGACGGAAGCTACTCGTTCGGTAGACCTACCTCCGTCGTGGAAGTGCCGGTCAGTTGGAGTCTGGACGACTTTCCTCCCTTTACCTTCGTGTGGGAGCCGTTACGGCCCGGATACGGATCCACTGAGGTCATCAGCGGAGACTGGTTAGACCACATCGATTACGCCTTGGAACACGAGCCCAACGGCGTGGTCAACATCACCATGCATCCACAGGTGACGGGCAGAGTTCACGTCTTGCGGATGGTTGAACGAGTATTGCAGAAGATAGCCGATCGTCCGGGACTTCACTTCAGAACTATGACCGAAGCAGTACGTCTCGCTAAGGAGAGTCACCTTGTCGAAACGTTCTGCTAACAAATTATCCGTCGACGGTGTCTCGAAGCATTTCGGCGGTGTCGTGGCGCTCAACAATGTCTCATTGGTAGCACGCAGTGGTGAGATCGTCGGCCTCATCGGACCGAACGGTGCCGGCAAGACTACATTGGTAAACGTGATTACACGCGTCACCGACGCTGACACCGGCACAGTCACCCTGAACGGTCAGGACCTATCCCCTCTAGGACCCGCCAATGTAGCCCGCCTCGGCGTTGCCCGTACCTTTCAGCACATTCGTCTCTTTGGAGCACTGACCGTCTACCAGAATGTAGAGGTGGCCCTATCGGTAGCTCGCCGTCATCGCGGGTTCCTGCTGCCCCTCGATGCGAACGACCTCCTGACCGACGTCGGACTACAAGACGTATCTGACCGTGAAGCTCACACTCTCTCCTACGGACACCAGCGACGGCTTGAAATCGCTCGGGCTCTTGCGCTCTTTCCAGACTTCCTACTCTTGGATGAACCAGCCGCTGGTGCAAATGAAGCAGAATCTGAAGAACTAAATGATATGGTCAGACGGATCAACAAGGAGTCCGGCTGTGGAACCCTCGTCATCGATCATGACCTTCAGTTTATCATGAATATCTGTGATCGTCTCTATGTGTTGGATGAGGGCGAAATCATCGCACACGGAACACCCGATGAAGTTCAAAGAGATCAAAGAGTGGTGGAGGTATATATCGGAAAAGGAACCGCAAATTATAGTCTGTAAGGTACCGAGATCGGGCCTACACACACATGAAAGGAAGACAATAATGTTACCAAATACTACGAGGCGCCTGACCAAGTTGGGTTTGTGCGTCTTGCTCATATCGATGGTGTCTGCCGCGGCTGCATGCAGTGGCGATGACTCCGAAGCCGGACCGATCAAGATCGGCTACGCAGCCGCAGTCACCGGCGAGTTGGCGGCCTATGACAGCCCCTCGGGTGTGCAGTGCGCCATCGATCGAGTCAACGATTCTGGCGGGGTGTTGGGAAGGCAGCTCGAACTCGTCGTCAAGGACATGGCTTCAGACCCGGTCCAAGCCGGTACCGTCGGACAGGAGCTCCTTGATGAAGGCGTAGCCCTCATCCTCGGTCCTCCCACTGACGACACGGCCCTGCCCATCGCACAAGTTGCGGCCGGGAGCAGTGTCGCTGTCCTTGCGGTCACCGCAACGCAGCCAGCTCTGACCCAGGCCGCTGACAACGCCTTCATGACGGCATACGGCGACAATCAGTCTGGAGCGGTCGCGGCCGAGGTCGCGTACGAGTCCGGCCTGCGCAGCGCATGGTTGATGCTCACCCGCGACATCGGCAGCTACGGCATAGTCACTCCCAATGCCTTCGCGGACGCGTTCACGAAATTGGGCGGTGCAGTCGTCGGCGAGGGCAACTGGAGCTACGGCGTCAACGAGTTCGGTTCGCAGGTCAATGAGATAGTCGGGTCGTCTTCCGCACCCGATGTCGTGTTCTTCGCCGGTCCTGTGCCCGACAACGCGGCCTTCATAAGGCAGCTGCGGGCGGCCGGATCCGACGCAGTCGTCTACGGCACCGACGGCTTCGATGATCCTGCGTTCCTCGAAGTCGGCCAAGCGGACATCGAGGGGACCACGTTCTCCACATTGGGCTTTCCTGAGGCAGGCAGCGCGCTACTCGAGTTCTTCGACGACTGTGAAGCAAGGGGACACGATGTGCGCAACGTCTTCACCGGCATGGGAGGCGATGCGGTGGCAGTCGTCGTAGCCGCCCTCGAGTCGGCCGGCAGCGCCGAGCCGGCCGACGTCATGGAGGCTCTCCGCGGTCTGGACGAAGTCCAGGGCGTGGTTACGGACTCGATTACGTACAAGGGCGTCGGGGGAACGCCGTTGCGCAACATCGCAGTGGTCACGGTTCAGGACGGTGAATTCACTCTCGTCGAGTGGCGTCGACCGGCCTTCATTCCCGAACCACGGTCCTAATGATTCTGACGGTCGATGACCTGACAGTCGCGTACGGCAGCGTCATCGCCGTCAGGAACCTCTCGTTCGGGGCCGAGGAGGGCAAGATCCTCTCCCTTCTCGGCCCCAACGGGGCAGGCAAGACCACCACCCTGATGGCCATCATGGGAATGATCCCGATCGCCTCTGGAGCGGTGCATCTTCAATCTCGCTCCATTGCCGGCGCCCGAACAGAAGACACGGTTCGGGCCGGCATGACGCTCACGCCCGAGGGTCGGCAGATCTTCGCCGGCCTGACCGTCGCGGAGAACCTAATCCTGGGTGAGGCCGGCCTCTCGGGCAGAGACGGGGGCCGTTGGACGCGAAAGGAGGTCCTTAGAGCATTTCCAATTCTGTCGGAACGCCTCAACCAAGCTGCCGGAACTCTCTCTGGCGGCGAGCAGCAGCAACTAGCCATTGCTCGCTCACTGCTCAGCAACCCCAAAGTGCTGCTCTTGGACGAGCCGTCCCTTGGACTGGCACCTCAAGTCGTGGACTTGATCTTCTCCCTCATAGTACAACTCTGCGAGCGCGGCATTACCGTGGTTCTAGTCGAGCAGAACGCTATGCGCTCACTTGAGATAGCCCACCATGCGGTGGTGCTCAGTGCCGGACGCAAAGTGTTCGACGGCTCAGCATCTGCACTACGGTCCTCCGATGATCTTATGAAGGCCTATCTCGCCATACAGCCCGCGGGCCGCTCACCGGAGTCTCAAGGTGGTTGAACTCACTCAGAACATCCTGACCGCTCTCAGCCTCGGCGCGCTGTACGCCCTGCTGGCCTTGGGCTTGGCCATGGTCTTCAGCGTCATGGGGCTGGTCAACTTTGCCCACGGCGAGTTGATAACAATCGCGGGCTTCACGATGTACGGACTTCAGGGTCTTGGATGGCCCCCTGAAGCCATGATGGGAGCGGGGATTCTCGCGTCGATAGCCGCCGCAGTCGGCATGGAGCGATTGGCCTTTCGGCCAGTGAGGAATGCTCGCGGCACGACGCTGCTCCTAACTTCGTTCGGACTGTCGATTGTGATCCAGAATATTCTGCTCGCACTAACAGAGCCTCGGCCCAATGCCGTAAGGACAACCGCATGGCTGAACTCGCAATTCAGAATCGGATCCATCACAGTCCAAAATCTCCAAGTCGTAACGACAGGAATCACGATTGTAGCGCTAGCTGTCCTTGTGATAATTCTCAAACGCACTCGCCTAGGCATCGCCATGAGAGCCGCATCTGAGAACTTCCAGGTCGTGAGGCTCATGGGAATCAGCGCCGATCGGGTTATCCGGGGTACGTTCGCGATCTCAGGCGCGCTGGCCGGCCTTGCCGCCGTACTTATCATCGCTCGACGCGGAGCCATCGACCCCTACATGGGTCTGATCTTCGTCCTCAAGGCATTCGTCGCGTCGGTGCTTGGAGGATTCGGCCGCTTGCCCGGAGCGGTAGTAGGCGGCTTCGCGCTCGGAATGTTGGAAGTCCTCTTTGAGGTCGTCCTTCCAGATGCATTGGCCGGCTTTAGAGACGCGTTCGTATTCCTCCTAGTCGGTCTGATCCTTGTCGTCCGACCTCAAGGTATCTTTGGACGACGGCAGCGAGGGTTCGCGTGAGACGCAGCGACAAGTTGACCCATCTCTTCGTGGGAGTCATACGCGGGACAGTAACAATGTGGAGCATTCTCATCCTGATCGGCCTTCTCGTGGCGCTGTTCGGCAGTCCATCAGATAGGCGAATCGCCATAACGTTCTTCATCAATGTGGTATTGGTGCTGGGACTACAGATCTTCATGGGCAATAGCGGAGTTACGAACTTCGGCTTCATCTCATTCGCAGCCATCGGCGCTTACAGTTCGGCGATTCTCACCGTGCCGACCGCCATCAAGTCCATCACGATTCCTGACGCGCCACTTGGACTCTCAGCTGTACAGCTCGGATTCGGCTTGGGATTACTTGCGGCAGTAGCTTTCACTGCCGTAGTCGCGACGGGCTTCGGTCTCGCGTTGACCCGGCAGGTGGGCATAGCTACCGAGATCGCAACGCTGGCAATGCTAGTGATCGTGCACGTCATTCTGATCAACTGGGTGGAGATGACCGGGGGAGCTCGAGCGTTCTATGGGATCCCTACGAACACCACCCTTATAATTTCCATCGCGGCCGCCTGTCTCGTCGTATTGGTTGCGCGTCTCTTCCGCGACTCGGAGGCGGGACTCCAACTGCGTGCCAGTCGTGAAGATCCCGTTGCGGCGCTGGCAATAGGTATCCCAGTCCAGCGGCTGCGGCTCATCGCATGGGTCCTCAGCGGAGCGACCATCGGCTTCGGCGGCGCTCTCCTGGGCCATTTTCTGGGCGTCATCGATCCGGATGCATTTTACCTTCGCACGACCTTCCTGATCATGGCGATGCTGCTCCTCGGCGGATCTACCACGACATCAGGTCCTATCATCGGTGCGATCCTCGTCACCTTCGCATGGGAGTTGATGCGCGAAATTGAGGAGGGGCCCGTGCTCCTAGGTATTGATTTCCCCCAGTTCTTCGGTCTGCCCGTCCTATCCCTGGGAGTTCTCATCATGGTGATCATGAAATTTAGACCCGCCGGTCTGTTCGCCAATCGAGAAATCGATGAATGGACTAACAACCTTTCAACAAGAATTCGCCTACGTCTCGAACGTCGAGCCGAACATGTGTAGCGATTGCATGCGGCGTCTGCGATGTACCATCATCGCGAGGCTACTGATACGTCGTCCGTACGCTGGTCACTATCCTCGGTACTAGCCTGAAACGGAGTTGCTCCCATGGAACAAATCACATTCGCCAGTGACGGCTTGATGATTTCAGCAGACCTCTACCTGCCCGAACATGCTGACGGCGCCAACATTCCGATCATTGTGCAAGGAGGCGGCTGGTGCTATGTGAAGGAGATCGTCCAGCCATCGTTCGCCAAAGAATTCAACGACAGGGGGATGGCAGCTCTAGTATTCGACTACCGCCATCTCGGAGAGTCCGAAGGCGAGCCACGGCAGAGAATCAATCCTTGGGACCAGATTGAGGACTACAAGAACGCCATCTCATACGCTCAACAGGTCGCAGGCATCGATCCTCAGCGAGTTGGTATCTGGGGAATCTCCTACAGCGGTGGCCATGTCCTCCAGCTCGCGGCCACCGACCGTCGAATCAAGGCTGTCAGCTCGGTGGTCCCGGTGATCAACGGATACGAGAATCTACGATTGGCCCACGGCACCATCTCCTTCCGGGAGCTGCTGAAAGCCACCGAGTCCGATCGCTCTGCTCAGTTCAGCGGAGAGGAGCCCGGCTATCTCAATCACAATCCTCAAGAACCTCAGGGCCTGTCAACCTGGCCCTTTCCAACCAGCGCAGACATGTTTCGTGAACTCGTTCTGGAAGGACCCAACTACGTCGGAAGGGCAACGACACGCTCAACGGAATGGCTCCTTGAGTACAACGTTCGTCCCTACACCGACCGCATTGACCGCTGTGCAACTCTGATGCTGCTGGCCGAGGGCGACGATCATACTCACTGGGATCTTGCTCTCGACGCCTACCGTGCCATCCCCTGTCGTGACAAGCGGCTGGAGATCATCCGCAAATCGTCACATCAAACCATCTACAAGGACAGGGATAGACGCAACGAAGCGGCCGCCTTGTGCGCCGATTGGTTTGCTCTCCATCTCTAATTCATCCTGGCATTACCACCAATAGGAGCCATAATCATGAGCCGTCCGGAACGATTTGATATCTTGTTTGAACCGATCGTGATCGGCCCGAATACGATGCGCAACCGCTTCTATCAGACTCCACAATGCACTGGATTCGGTGACGTGTTTCCCGGTGGCCAAGCCTACCATCGAGGGATCAAAGCCGAGGGAGGCTGGGCCGTCGTCAATACCGAGGCAACAACGATCGCGCCCGAGTTCGACTGGGCCGGGCAGATGACGCCTTCCCGGATATGGGACGATGACGATGTAGCCAATTGGGCATGGATGACCGACAAGATCCATGAGCATGGCTCTCTTGCAGGCATTGAACTTCACGCGGGCGGTGCGTTCTCCACAAACATCGACAGCCGTATTCCTGCTCGTCATGTTCACGGCAGGATCGAGGAAGCCGCGTACTTCGGTTCGGTGAGAGCGATGACCAGGAGGGATATCCGTGAGGTCCAGCAGCTCTACTTGGAGGCTGCCAAGAGGTCGAGAAGCGCGGGCTTCGACATAGTGAACATACATGGCGCCGAGATCGGCGCCATTCCAGTGCAGTTCCTCATGAACGTGCACAACTCCCGCACCGACGAGTATGGCGGCTCGCTCGCCAACCGGGCCCGCTTCTGGATGGAGACGCTCGAGATTGTGAAGGAGGAGGTCGGCGACGAGTTGACTGTGGCCGCTCGGTTCTGCGTCGACTCGCTCCATGGCACAGACGCAGGGATACGGGTCGCGGAGGAGGGCGTTGGCTTCATCGAGCTCGCCGACCACCTCGTTGACTTCTGGGACCTTCAAGTCGGCGGCGAGAACGTTGAGCTTTGGATCAAGGATGCCGGACCAGCTCGGTTCTACAAGGAGAACTTCCAAGCCGAATGGGTCCGCCAGGTGCGCCCTCACACCGAAAAGCCGATCGTGGGCGTGGGTCGCTTCACCAGTCCGGACACCATGCTGGAGGCGGTCACAAGTGGCCAACTCGACATCATCGGGGCGGCCAGACCCTCCATCTCAGACCCATTCCTCCCCAAGAAGATCGAAGAGGGCCGATTCGAGGACATACGAGAATGCATCGGCTGCAACGCCTGCGTGTCGCGTGTCAATCTCCGATGGACCCTGATGTGCACGCAGAACGCCACGGCCGGCGAGGAGTACAAGCGTGGCTGGCATCCAGAGAACTACTCGCCGGCATCGAACCGCGAGGCCAGCGTGCTGATCGTCGGAGCCGGAGGCGCGGGGCTCGAATGTGCGCTGGTCCTAGGCAAGCGCGGCTTCGAGAATGTGCACGTCGTGGAGGCAGAGGCCGAGATCGGCGGCCATTTGCGCTGGGTGTCCACCATCCCCGGAATGTCAACCTGGCGGCGCGTGATCGACTGGCGACAGGGACAGATCGACAAGCTCCCACAAGTCGCGGTGATCACCAACTCTGAGTTGAGCGCCTCTGACATCCTCGACTACGGCGCCGACATCGTCGTGATCGCCAACGGGTCCGTCTGGGACCGGTCCGGCCTGAACGGCTTCTCCCACGCCGCGGTGACGGGCTGGGAGTCGGCCCCGGTGTACACCCCTGAGGACATCCTGGCCGACGAGAGGTCCGTCGACCGCGAGAGAGTGGTGGTCTTCGACATCGAGGGCTACTTCATGGGCGTGAGCATCGCCGAGGTCCTCGCCCGCCGCGGCCACCGTGTCTCGCTGGTGACGCCCCACATGGAGCCGGGGCCCTACATGCGCATGACCGGCGAGAATGTGCACATGAGACCGCTCCTCGAAGAACTGGGAGTGGAGCTCCTGATGGAGCAAATGGTCACCGAAGTCGGCCCGGACGAAGTGACCATCGAGCACGGTTTCAACCACACCGTGCGAGCCATCGGAGCCGCGGCCACGGTCATGACAACCCAGCGGACTCCCAGCACAGCCCTCTGGGACAGCGTGGAGCAGGCCGTCGCATCGGCTTCTGAGGAGTCCCGCCCCCAACTGTTCCGCATCGGCGATTGCGTCTCGCCTCGCATGCTGGTGGCCGATGCCATCTTCGACGGTCACCGATTGGCACGCGAGATCGACAGCGAGGATCCCGCGGTCCCGCTCCCGTACATACGGGAACGCCGGGTGGCGCGGGATCGCCACGACATGGGCCACATCCTCGAGCCGGCACCCCGCTGAGCCCATGAAGCCCGCCCCGTTCACCTACCACCGGGCCGAAACCGCCGCGCACGCCACCGAGGTGCTGGCCCAGTTCGGTGACGATGCCAGGATTCTCGCGGGCGGCCAGTCACTGCTGCCGATGATGAACCTGCGCATCGCGGCCCCGGGCCATCTTCTCGACATCTCCAAGACCGCTGATCTCATGGCCATCGAGGCCGGCGTCGACAGCCTTGAAGTGGGGGCGGCGGCCACGTACAGGAGAGTGGCCGAGCATGGTGCTGTCGAGCAGTTCCCGATCATTGCCACAGCTATCGGCCATGTTGGCCATGAACCGATCCGCAACCGGGGAACCATCGTGGGGAGCATCGCCCACAACGATCCGGCCGGCGAGCTGCCGGCCGTCGCGCTGGCTCTGGGCGCGGAGGTGCGGCTGAGATCGGTGCGAGGCATCCGATCCGTGTCGATCGACGATTTCCTGGCCGAGGCCTACTGCACCACCATCTCCGACGACGAGCTCATCGAAGCGATCCGATTCCCCCGGCCTGCAGCCGGCACCGGTCACGGCTTCGCCGAATTCGCCCGGCGACGCGGCGACTACGCCTCCGCGGGCGTGGCGTGCCAGGTCCGCTACCACCCCGACGGATCAGTTGCCGGATGCCGGGTCGCGACCCTCGCCGGCGGCGGTGCGGTGCGGCGCCATCGGGCCGCGGAGGAGCTCATCGTCTCCAAGGGGACCGCGAGCCTGGACGTCGGACTCGCGGCGCAAGCCACCGCGGCCGGCGCCACCGATGAGCGCGATCGCTATCACCGCCGGCTGATCCAGCACCTCGCCGCCGACGCATTCGGCCAGGCCGCATCACCAGCGCGAGAATCTCACGGGGAGCCGATTGGATGACCGCAGCCGTCTCGCTGGAGGTGACCGTCAACGGCGCGGCGATCGATGCCCGAGTCGATGTCCGAACGACGCTGGCTGACTTCATCAGGGACGGCTGCGGGCTGGCAGGCACCAAGATCGGCTGCGAGCACGGCGTCTGCGGATCCTGCACCGTCTTGGTCGACGACCTGCCGGTGCGCAGCTGCCTGATGCTCGCGGCGTCGGCTCACGGCTCATCGGTCCGGACGGTCGAGAGCCTGGCCGGTGAAGAGCTGAGCGACCTGCAGTGCTCGTTCCGCGACCATCACGCCCTTCAGTGCGGCTTCTGCACGCCAGGGTTGCTCATGACCGCCCAGGCGCTGCTGGAGTCGCCCGCGGGTGAAGAGATCGACGTTCGCGAGGCGGTGTCGGCCCATATCTGCCGATGCACCGGCTACGAGCCGATCATCGCCGCCATTGAAGCCGCGATGGGACTCCGACGGGAGCCGGCGCCATGACGAGCCGCTCGACTGCGCTCGTCGGCGCCCGCTTGGCCCGGCTCGAGGATGAGAGACTCCTGCGGGGCCGTGGCCGTTTCGTTGCCGACCTCGAGCCGGCCAACACCGTCCACGCCGCCTTCGTTCGCAGCCCCGTCCCCCATGGGCGGATTCTCGACGTGGGCCTTGACGGGATCCGCGACGACCCCAGACTGACGGCCGTCCTGAGCCACTCGGACCTGCCCCACGAATTGTCCAACGACTCCGGACCCAGGCAGCCTCTGCTGGCCGGCCGCGAGGTCGCCTACGCCGGCCAGCCGATCGCAGTCGTCATCGCCGGCGACCGCTACGCAGCGGAGGACTTGGCCGAGCAGGTGTTTCTCGACATCGAGCCCCTCGAGGCCGTCACCGACCTCGAAGAGAGCCTCAGCGGCCCGGCGAAAGTTCACAGCGGCGAGTCCAGCAATGTCGTGCTGGTGAACGACTCCTGGCCCGGCGAGCTCGACGAGGCCATCGCCTCAGCCCACCTGGTGGTCGAGGCCGAGTACCGGACCGAGCGACAGTCGGCCATGCCCATGGAGACCCGAGGCATCCTGGCCGTGCCCGACCCGACCAGCGGGGGACTCACCCTCTACACGGGCACGCAGATGCCTCACATCCTGAGGGACGCGCTCGCCTCGTTCCTGGAGTTGCCCCAAACCGCAGTGCGGATCATCGCCCCCGATGTCGGCGGGGCTTTCGGGGTGAAGCTGGCCGTGTATCCCGAAGATCTTGTCGTTGCCATCGCAGCCCGCCGCCTGCAGCGGCCGGTGAAGTGGATCTGCGACCGCTACGAGGCCTTCACCAGCGATTACCAGTGTCGCGGCTCCCATTACCGGGCTGTCGCCAGTTTCGAGAGCGACGGCACCTGGACCGGCTTGGGCGTCGAGCTCACCTGCCCGGCCGGGGCCTTCTTCGCAGTGCCGTGGTCGGGAGCCCTGGTGGAGACGTTCATCGGAACGACGACGCTCCCCGGGCCGTACCGCATAGGCCGCTACGGGTACCGGTGCCGGGGAGTGCTCACCAACACCACCCCCACCTGCTCGTACCGGGCCACGGGAGGGCCGGCAGCCACATGGATAACCGAGTCGTTGATCGATCGGGCTGCCCGCCGTCTCGGTATCGACCGAGCGGAGTTGCGACGGCGCAACATGATCACCGCCACCGAGGTGCCGTTCGCAACCCACGGAGGCCTTGAGATCGACACCGGGACTCATCTTGAGGCTCTGGAAACCGCTCTCGATCACGTCGGCTTCCACAACTGGGAGAAGCGACGGTCGACGGCCGCGTCCGAAGGGCGCCACATCGGCCTGGGCGTCGCCAGCTACGTGGCGCCGACCGCAGCCGGCGTGATGGGGCCCGACCCGTCGGTCGCCATACCCTTCGAGTCGGCGACGGTGCGATTCGAACCCTCCGGCGACGTGACCATCCTCGCCGGGGTGTCGAGCCAGGGCCAGGGTCTGGAAACGACCCTGGCCCAGATCGCGGCCGACGAACTGGGCGTGGCCGTGAATCGGATCAAGGTGCGGGCCGGCGACACGCTGATGTGTCCCTACAGCGGCGGCACCCACGGCAGCCGGGCTGCGGTGCTGGGCGGAGCGGCCACCAAGCTGGCCGCGGCCGCGGTCGCAGCCAAGATGCGGGCCGTCGCCGCGCACCTGCTGGAGGCCGACCCCGACGACATCGAGCTCGCCGACGGCCGGGCAACGGTCCGCGGCGTGCCGGCTGCGGCGATCACCCTCGACGAGATCGCGATGCGGGCCCACTTGCAGGCCCAGTCCCTTCCCGCCGGCATGGAACCGGGCCTCGAGTCAACCAACCGGTACCTCAACCGCCGCTACTACACCACGACCAACGGCTGCCACGCCACCGTCGTCGAATTGTTCGAGGCAACGGGCGCCTTCAAGGTCCTCGACTACGTGGTCGCACAAGACGGCGGCATGATCATCAATCCGTCGATCGTGGAGGGCCAGGTGCGGGGCGGAGTCGCCCAGGGGGTGGGATCGGTCTTCCTGGAGGCCGTCGACTACGACCGCGAGGGGAGCCTGCTCACCTCCAGTCTCATCCACTACCTGCTGCCCAAGGAGTCCGACGTCGTCCCGCAGATGAAGATCGTGCATATCCAGTCGCCGTCGGAGCATCCAGGGGGGATGCGCGGGATCGGCGAGGCCGGGCTCCACGCCGCGGTGGCCGCGCTGGCCAACGCCGTCGAGGATGCGACAGGCCATGAAATCGACCGGGTGCCGGTCAGGCCCCAGCAGATCGCGGACCTCGTCTCAGCCGAGGGCGGGCATGACCTCGTCGGCGAACAGTCGCAGTGATCGGCCGGCGTCCTCGATCGGTACCAGCGGCAGCCGGCCCCAGAAGATGAACCGGTCGGGCGAGAACTCCTCCTGGACCGCTCTCAACCTACCGATGACGTCATCGGGCGATCCGACGATGCAGAGCTCGTCCAACCGCTCGACATCGATGGGCTCGAAGGCGGGGGCGTCGGAGCCGCCGCCCTCCCTCTCCCACGCGTCGTAGCGCTCGTACATGTACGTCAGCGCCCGATGGACCTGGGCTCGCCCCCGGCCAGGGTCGTCGCAGACATAGACACAGCCATTCATCGTGATGCCGAAGGCCTCAAGCTCGAATCCGTTCTCTGACAGCGTGGCGCGATACTGGTTGTGGAGGTCCGTGGCTGTGCCGACGTCGGGCATGAAGTTGCAGCCGTGGCGCCCGGCCCGATCCGCGGCTGCCGGGCTGGAGCCGCCGATGTGGATCGGCAGTTCGCCGCCGCCTAGCGGCACAGGCTGAACCACGACGTCCCGCAAGTCGAAGACCCTGCCCGAGTACGAGAAGCTCTCGCCGGTCCAGGCCAGGCGCAGGATCTCGACGGTCTCATCGGTGCGGACGCCTCGCTCGTGCCGGGGCACGCCCAGCACATCGAACTCGAATTGCCGGTAGCCGGCCGCGAGGCCGAGCTCGACGCGACCACCGGAGAGTATGTCCACCACCGCCACATCCTCGGCCAGGCGGATCGGATGGTGGAGAGGAGCCAGGCACACCGCGGTGCCCAGCCGCAGCTTGCGGGTCCTGCCGGCGATAGCGGCCAGCATCACGAACACCGACGGCATGTACCCGTCGTCGGTGACGTGGTGCTCCGACAACCAGACCGACTCGAAGCCGGCCGAGTCCGCCCACTCGATCTGGTCGAGCAGCTCCCCATACAGATCCGGCCACCGCTGCCGCTGAGGGTTCCGGAAGTCGTACCAGAGCCCGAACTTCACCGCTTCGCCTCCTCTTTGCCGCCGGCGATCACGGTGATCAGCCGATGTTGCGGAGCCAGGCCCGCAATTCGTCGATGGTGGCGGGCTCGTGCAGACCGACCATCAAGGCTAAGCGGGCCTTGGGGCCGTTGAGGTGCCCGGCCCGCAGCACGCCGAGGTCGTCCAGGCTGGCGCCCCCGCCCGCACCGCCGTAGGGCGACTCCGGCAATCCGTAGGGACACCTCGACGTCACGATTACCGGGATCCCCGCGACCAGGAGCCTCTCGATGCCCGGCGCCACCGGGCTGGGCACGTTGCCCGCCCCGGTTCCCTCCACAACCAGGCCGTCGACGCCCCGATCAAGGTGCCAGTCGAGCACCTCGGTCTGCATTCCGGTGTAGGCCTTCACCAGGGGCACCTCGCCCCGGATGCCCGCGCCGCGGGGCGACCGGGGTGAGTCGAGCACGAAGACGGGCTCGTCCGCCTGCATCGAGCCGACTGGGCCGCCCCTCACCGACTCGAACGTCTCCACATGCACGGTGTTGAGTTTGGAGACCCACGCCGCGCAGTGGATCCCGCCGTTCACGCTCAGCAACACCCCCCGCCCGCGGGCCGCGGCACTCGCAGCGATGCGAACCGCGTTGAGGAGGTTCCGAGGGCCGTCCGCGCCCGGCTCGAAACCGGCCCGCATGGCGCACGCGAACACGATCGGACCCCGAGCGGTTGCCTCGCCGGCCAGCATCTCGCACATGTACATGGTCTCTTCGATGGTGTCGGTGCCGTGGGTCACCACCACTCCGTCGGTCCCGCCCCCCAGGAGAAGCTCACGGGCCCTCAGCGCGACCTCGGCCATGCGCTCGGGCCCCATATCGAATCCCGACACCTGTTGAAGCGACTCCACGCTGATCGTCGCGACGTCTTCGAGGCCGGGCACCGAGGCGACCAGCTCCCCGGGCGCTACTCCCGGCACCATCCGCCCGTCGGGGCCGAGGCGGCAGGCAATGGTGCCCCCAGTGGCCAGAAGAGCGATCCGGGGGCGATCAGCGGTCGTCGGCTCGGTCATCGGGCCAGCAGATCGGGGGTGGGGTTGTCGATGCCGAGCAGCGCGGCCAACGCAGCCGTCACCTGATTGCCCACGGCAGGGTTGCGCTCCGGCGGCACGAAGCCGGCAGCGGTCAGGCGGTCCCCCAAGCGGATGAAGACGGTGCAGAAGCGCATGGCGCCGAACACCTCCCAATAGTGCGGGTCGAGCACAGCGCGACCCGAGGCCTGCTCGTAGTGGGAGATCATCTCATCCCGTGTCGGGTAGCCGTCGAGCCGCTCGATGCCGAGATCGTCGAAGGACATGCGGTCGAACATCAACCACCATCCCACATCGGCCTCCGTCGGACTGAGGGCGCACACCTCCCAGTCGAGCACGGCCGCGGTCCGGTAGTCCGCCAGGATGATGTTGCCGAGGCGGGCATCGCCCCATGTGAGCCCGACCCGCCCATCGCCGGGGTCGTTGGCCTCCAGCCAGTCGAGCGCGGCATGCAGCACGGGATGCTCTCTCCCCGCCAGCTCCGAGCGGACACGGCCTCGGTAGAGATCGATCTGGAGAGCGGTCGTCGGTCGGCCGCTGCCGCTCGGATCGAGCCAGTCCAAGCCCGCGCTGCGCCAGTCCAGGCCGTGGATCCCGGCGATTGATTCGATGGCCGACAGCACCATGCGCCTGCGCTCCTGCGGCGTCGCCTCGTCCACCACGAAGCCCGATTCGGTGTAGCGGGGAACGTCGGCCGGGATCCGTCCACCAACGAAGCCCATCACGAAGAAGGGAGAACCCAGCACGGCCGGGTCGGACTCGTAGCCGAACAGCGGCGGAACCGGCGCCACACCGGCCTCAGCCACCGCCTTCATGGCCCGGTACTGGAGCTCCACCGACACCGCGCAGTGCGGTGTTTGGGGCGGGAACATGCCGCCGTCGGCGGGCTCGATGCGAACCACGAAGCGCTCTTCACGATCGGAACCGTTCTCGGTCCAGGCCACACCCAGGATCACCGTCTCGTTGGAGAACCCGGTGCTCACCGGGATCTCGACATCGGCCGCGGTGAGGCGCTGTCTGGAGGGGAAGGCCCGCTGCATCCACCCTTCGAGCGCGGCCCGGTAATGGCTCCGATCGGTGCGGAACTTCGGGGCGTTGGGCAGCTTGCTCTCAGCCGGGCCGCCGGGCGCCTTGACAGCCGACTCCGGGGGACTGTCCGAACTCGACACGCCCCGTAGTGTGCCGCAGATGCCCGACACTTCGCCAAGCAGCCGGCCGGAACTCGTTCATGACGGCACCGATCCCGAGAGCCACGCCCCCCGGCTGCACGATCACGACCGTGCGGCCCAAGAGTTGGGCGTCAAGCTGATCGGACCCGGAGAAGAGCCTGACCCCGGGTTCGGCGACGGACTTGGATCAGACCTGTGTCTGCTGGCTGAGGAACGACCGCTCGGCCAATCCGTGCCATTCCGAGATCCCGTCGCGGAAGGTCCGCCACGGTCCGAGAATCCGGGCGAAGTTCGCGTCCTCCGAGGCCTTCTGGTCGAGCACGTTCTCAGTCTCGGCCTTGAACGCGGCCATCAGCTCGGGCGAGAACTCGCGGATCTGGGCGAATGTTTTGACCCTCTGCAGGTCCGCCTGATTCAGTACGTCGTAGGTGGCCATGGTGTTCATGTTGGCGTCAGCGGCGGCACACCGGACGGCTGCCTGGTACTCGGGAGGCAGTTCGTTCCACCTCTCCAGGGAGATCTGCACCTCCAGCGCCGTGCCCGGCTCCCACCATCCCGGGTGGTAGTAGTACAGGTCGCCCTGGAACTGGTCGAGGCCCAAGATGAGGTCGTCGGTCGGGCCGACGAACTCGGCGCCGTCGATGGCGCCAGTCTGGATGGCCTGCAGGATCTCGCCGCCGGCCAGCGTCACCTGCTCGCCGCCGAGGTTCTCCAGCACCTGCCCGGCCAGGCCGGGGATGCGCATCTTCAGGCCGTTCAGATCGTCGACCGTGTTGATCTCCTTGTTGAACCAGCCGCCCATCTGGCAGCCGGTTCCGCCACCGGGGAAGGCGATGATGCCGTGCTCGGCCGCATAGAACTCGTTCAGCAAGTCGCTGCCGCTGGGCTCGTCGGAGTTGAACGCCCCGTAGAGCCACGCGTTCTGCTGGCGCTGGGTGAGCCCGAACGGGACCGCGGTGCCGAACTGCTGCACCGGGCTGATGCCCACGTAGTAGTACGACGCGGTGTGGCCCATCTCCACGCCTAGGTCGCGCACCGTCTGCAGGACCTCCAGGCCGCCGACGATCTCGCCCGCGGGTCGGGCGTTGATCTTGAAGCGTCCGCCGGTGAGCTCGCCCACCCTCTGGGCGAAGAACTGAGCCGAGCCGAACAGCGTCACGAGGGCAGTGGGCCAGCTGGTGGCCATCTCCCACTCAAGCTCGGGACCCTGCGCGGTTACGGCCACGGTGTCGCTTGCCGTCGTGGTTGTCGCCGGCGCGGTGGTCGTAGCGGCCGCCTCACCCTCGCTCGGAGCGGCGGCGGGCGCGGGCGCCTCCTCGTCGTCGCCTCCGCACGCGGCCAGGATGGAAGAGGCGGCCGCGAACCCGGCTACACCGAGTCCGCCCTTGATGAACCCCCGTCGGGCCAGACTCGAAGAGTTCGCCTCATCGAGGATCATGTCAACAGCCGCACCGTCGGTCTGGCCGGAGCTTGCTTCCTGGTTCATTGGTTCCCTCCCGGGTGGACATGATTGTGGTCGCCGTTGGACGCCTGCCCAAAAGGGCCGATGTCACCGGCGGAGCCGAGACAATACACGAGCATCCGGCGGTGTGTCGAGAGGAAAAGGCGGCGGCCTCATCGTGCAAGGCTCCCCCTCCCGCCAGGCAAGCGCGCGGTCGTCTGCTGCCGACGGCCGGCGTCAACCGAACCGGAACGTTTCGATCGACGTGTAGGTGATGGCGGGGAAGGCAGCCAGGATCACGAGAGCCAGCGCCTGCAAGCCCATGAACGGGAAGGCTCCCTTGTGGATGTCGGACGTCTTCACCTCCGGCGGCGCCACGCTCTGCAGGTAGAACAGCGAGAACCCCACCGGCGGTGAGATGAACGCCATGTTGAGGTTCACCGCCATCAGCACCGCGAACCAGATCTTCTCGTCGGGAGTGAACCCGAGGAGGTCCATAGCCGGCACGAAGATCGGCACCACGATGAAGGTGATCTCCAGGAACTCCAGGTTGATGCCCAGCAGGAACACGGCGATCATGGCGATGACCACGAAGCCCCACTTGCCGCCGCCGACCGCTGTCAGCCACTCCGAGGTCTGGTCCGACCCGCCGAGCTGGAAGAACATGGCGCTGAAGAACGTCGAGCAGAACAGCAGCGTCATGACCAGCACCACCACGTTGGTGGTGGAGCGGGCCGCGTCCTTGACCGCCTGCCAGTCGAGCCGCCACGCCTTGGAGATGTGGGTGGCCCCCTCCTTGACCAGCAGATCGTCGAACAGCCAGTTCAACACCGTCAACAGCAGCGCCCCGAACACTCCCACCGCGCCCGACTCCGACGGCGTGGCGATCCCCTGGAAGATGGAGACCAGCACCCCGAGGATCAGCACCAGCATCGGCACGATGGCTATCAGCACCTCGGCGGCCAGCATGCGGGTCCACCACAGGATGGCCAGCACGACGATGAAGGTGAACGCTCCCGCGATCAGCGACACCCAGGGGCCGGCCAACAGCATGACCCCGCCAACCATCAGCCCGAGAATCAGCGCGATGATCGCCTTGGTGCGCAGCGAGGGATTGCCGGCGAGCGTGCGCTGCTCCTTGGGCATGGCCGGACCCACCGAAGGCCGGAGCCACGACAACACGAGCACGTAGACCACGTAGAGCCCGCTCAGAAGCAGGCCGGGCAGCAGCGCCCCCGCGAACAGCCCCAGAATGCCCACACCGAGCTGCTGCGCGAGCAGGATCAAGACGATGCTCGGTGGCAGGAGCTGGGCCAGCGTGCCCGAGGCGATGATGGCGCCGGTGGAGAGCTTGTTGTCGTAACCGAGCCGCACCATCGCGGGCAGCGACAGCAGGCCCATCACGATGACGGTGGCAGCCACTACACCGGTCGCCGCGGCCAGCAGGGTGCCGACCATCACAACCGCGGCCGCAACGCCGCCCCGCAGCCGGCCCATGAGCATTCCGAACGCGTTCAGCAGCCGCTCGGCCATGCCCGACCGCTCGAGGATGGCCCCCATCAGCACGAACAGCGGCACGGCCAGCAGGGTCGGGTCGCTGATCGCCTTGTACCAGCGACCCGGCAGCGTGTTGAGCGTGTTGGGGTCGAACACGTCCAGCCAATCGCCCACGAAGCTGAAGAACAGGGCCGTGGCCGCGAATGAGAACGCCACGTTGTAGCCCGACAGGATCACCAGCATGAATACTGCGAACATGGTGAGGGCCAGGAACACGCCCGCGTCCATGCCGAAAATCGTCTCCAGGGCGAGCACTCCGAGCATCGGCTACTCGACTCTCAGCGGGACGTCGCTCTCCACGATGTCGCCGTAGTCGTCTCGCCCAAGCAGGACGAAGCCGGTCTTGATGACCTCAGCCAGGATCTGAAGGCCGAACAGGGCGAAGCCCACGAACAGCATCGTCTTGATGGGCCCCACCGCGAGGCCGCCCGCGTCCACGGCCTCCTCCCAGCTCTGCCACACCCGCCGGCCCGCGGGCCACTCGCCGTTGTGGCGCCGGCCAAGCGCCGAGGCCGCGTAGCCCCGAAGGATGCCGACGCTCATGAAGATGAACGGCAGCAGCAACACGGTGTGAATGGCGAAGTCGAGCGCCGCCTTGGTCTTGTTCGAGAAGTTCGTCCACCAGAAGTCGATGCGGGGGTTCACACCGTCGCGCACACCGGCGTTGATGGCCACGAGGAACATGAGCCCGAACGCCTGCCAGGCCAGGCTGACGACCTCGCCGAAAAGGATGTCCTGGTTCACGTACTCGTTGGTGTAGCGGGTGATCACGTTGAAGAACTGGAGAACGAACACCGCCCACGCCAGGATCATCGCGATCTTCAGCGTGGCCGTCGGGACGGCTTCGATCCACAGGCGCAAGCGATGGAGCCCGTCGTGCCAGGCCGACATGGCCACGATGGCGACAACAAGGATCCACCACCACCACTCGAAGTTGCCGATCAGGTGGGACGTGTCGGTGAAGAGGTGGGCGATGATCGCCCCCAGCAGCGTAGCCACGGCCACCCACCCCGACGGATGCAACGTTCCCCAGCGCAACACTGCCAGCTTCGTGGCAGGCGCAGCCTCAACCGACATGCTGCACGACACTAGTGGTTGAAATCGGCCTGGTCGCTGACGCGCGTCGCCGAGGGTCAGTGCATGGCTGCGGGCGGCCGTAGGGTTTGGGGCGTGACCGGCGACGCCCGAACGATCGGCGTGGCAGACGTGCTCGGCGCCCTGCGCGGCGTGGACGATCCCGAGTATCCCGGCGTCAGCGTGGTCGACATGGGCATGATCGGCACGATCCAACTCACCGGCGGCCAGGCCGCGGTCGAGTTGATTGCCACGTTCAGCGGCTGCCCGGCGCTCGCCGTCATCTCCGACGAGATCGCCAGAGCCGTCAGCGCGCTGGACCGCGTCACCGGGGTGGAGGTGCGGCGCAGCGCCCAGGCCTGGGACACGTCGAGGCTCAGCGAGCACGCCCGGGCCGTCATGGCACGCGACTTCACGGTGTCGGTCGCTCTGCCCGGCAAGCCGACCGAGTGCCCCCGATGCGGCGCGGCGGCCCTGGTGGAGCAGTCGCCGTTCGGCCCGGCACGGTGCCGGGCCGTGCATCGCTGTGCAGCCTGCCGCGAGGTCGTCGAGGTACTGCGAGCCTGACGAACCTGATCCAACAGGGCGCTAGGGCGAGCGGGTTGTGCCACAGTTGCGGCACTTGGCGGTCCAGCCCGCGGGAGTGACCGAGGTGGCCAGCCACGCGCCGCACCGCCCGCAGTAGCGGGGCGGATCCAGCTCAGGCAGGCAGCCGGAGCAGTCGCCGCGCCCGCAGCCGCGGCAGTACCGCGCCCCTTGGCTCAAACCGCAGCCGACAGGCTGCCGATGGGCATGCGCAGATCAGCGAGCATGTCCAGGTCCTGCTGGGGCGACCTTCCCAGAGTCGTCAGGTAGTTGCCCACAATCAGCGCGTTGATGCCGGCAGTCATGCCCATGGCCTGCAGGTCGCCCAGGGTGATCTCCCGGCCGCCGGCGTAGCGCAGGATCACCGACGGCAGCGCCAGCCGGAACAGCGCGATCCAGCGGATCGCCTCCAGCGCCCCGACGGGCTTGCGGATCTGCAGGGGCGTGCCCGGGCGGGGGTTCAAGAAGTTGACGGGCACCTCGCAGGGCTCCACCGCTCGGATCTGCTCGAGCAGCTCCAGGCGCTGCTCGATGCTCTCGCCCATGCCCAGCAGCACGCCGCAGCACAGCTCCATGCCCGCCTCGCGCACGTACGTGCAGGTGTCCAGCCGCTCGTCGAAGCTGTGGGTGGTGACGACCTCGCCGAAGAAGGAGCGGCTCGTCTCCAGGTTGTGGTTGTAGCGGTGCACTCCGGCCGCGGCCAGCTCGAAGGCCTGCTCCCGGGTGAGGATGCCGGCACTGACCGCCACATTCAGGCCGGTGGCGGCCGACACCAGCGCGGTCAGCTCGATGAGCCGGTCCATGGTGCGGCGGTCCGGGCCACGCACCGCCAACACCATGCAGAACTCGCTGGCTCCCAGCGCCGCGGTCTCGCGGGCCGCTCCCAATACCTCTTCGGTGTCGAGAAACGGGGTGGCCTTGACCTGTGTGTCGAACGCAGCCGACTGGCTGCAGAAATGGCAGTCCTCGGGACAGCCCCCGGTCTTGGCCGACAGGATGCCCTCCACTTCCACCGTTGGGCCTGCCCAGGCGAGGCGCACCTCGTGGGCCAGAGCAGCCAGGGACGGAACCGTCCCGTCGTCCACGGAGGCCAGTGCGGCCAGCTCGTCGGGCCTCAGTTGGCGCCGCTCGTCCAGCAACGCCTCCGACGCACTCCGGATCGCGGGCTCAGTCACTGCTGGGCCCGAACCTCCAGATCGGTGCTGCCGAGGTAGGCCGCGATCACGCGGGGATCCCGCTGCACCTCCGCCGGAGTGCCCTCCGCGATTCTCTGGCCGAAGTCGAGGACCATGACCCGGTCCGCGATATCCATGACCAGACCCATGTCGTGCTCCACCATGAGCAGGCTGATGCCGAGTTCGCGGCGGATGTCGAGGATGAACCGGGCCATGTCCTCGGTCTCCTCCAGATTCATGCCGGCAACGGGCTCGTCGAGCATCAACAGTTCGGGTTCCATGGCCAAGGCCCGCCCGAGCTCCACCCGCTTCTGGATGCCGTAGGGCAGCAGCGCCACCGGGTGTTTGCGCCAGCGCTCGATCTCCAGGAAGTCGATGATGTCCTCCACCTGGCGGCGGTGCTCGATCTCCTCGCGCTTGGCCTTGCCCACCCACACTGCGCCGGCCAGGAACGAGCCTCTCATGCGGATGTGGCGGCCGGTGAGCAGGTTGTCCAGCACCGTCATCTGAGGGAACAGCTCGATGTTCTGGAAGGTGCGGGCCACGCCGAGGCGAGCCACCCGGTCGGGACGGGTTCCCATGATCGAGGTGCCCTTCCAGCGGATGTCGCCGGACTGGGGCTGGTACACCTGCGAGATCGAGTTGAAGATCGAGGTCTTGCCGGCTCCGTTGGGGCCGATGATGGCGAACAGCTCGCCGTCGCGCACCTCGAACGACACCGAGTCGATGGCGGCGACGCCGCCGAAGCGCAACGAGATGTCGTCCACCTGCAGCAAGGTCTGGGCGTCGGTCGTCTCGCTCGGCACCGCATCGGTCATCGCGGTCGAATCGGTCATGACAGCCAGCGCTTGCGCCGCTTGTAGTGCTTCACGTCCCGGAACGACCGGCGCTCGCCCTCGGCGCGAAGGCCGAGGTAGAACTCTTGCACGTCCTCGTCGGCGAGCAGCTTCTTGGGTTCTCCGTCCATCACGACTTTGCCCGACTCCATGACGTAGCCGTAGTCGGCGATGGACAGGGCCATCATGGCGTTCTGCTCAATCAGCAGGACGCTCACGCCGGCGGCATTGATGTCGACAATGATGTCGCGGATCTGCTCGATGAGCATCGGGGCAAGGCCCAACGAGGGCTCATCGAGGATGAGCAGTCTCGGGTCGGCCATCAGAGCGCGCCCTATGGCCAGCATCTGCTGCTCACCGCCCGACAGATACCCGGCCGCGTGGCGTCGGCGGGGCTGCAGGGGCGGGAACAACTCCATCACCCGCTCGTAGGCGACGCCGTTGGCGTTGCGGTCTCGCACGGTGAAGGCGCCGGCGGCGAGATTCTCGTCCACAGTGAGCTCGGCAAAAACCCTGCGACCCTCCATCACCTGGGTAATGCCCGCCTCGACGATCCGTGACGGCTTGAAGTTGGAGATATCGGTGCCGTTCCATGCGATCGAACCCTTGGTGATGTCTCCCTCGTGGACGTCGAGCAGTCCCGTAATGGCACGCACCGTGGTCGTCTTCCCCGCCCCGTTCGCGCCGAGCAGCGCCACGATGCTGCCGTCGGGCACCTCTATCGAAAGCCCGCGAAGCACGAGGATCACCTCGTTGTACACGACTTCCAGATTGGCGACTGCGAGCATGCTTTGAACTCTGCGGGTGGGTGCGGATGCGAATCAGCCGGCGGAAACCCGCCATGGGCGACGAAGGCACACCATACCCTCCGCTCCAGCTGCGAGAGCACGGCGACCCACAATCCGTGCCGGCGACGCGAGCGGGTGGGCCATGGAAGAGCTGAGTGGCGACGAGGCCTTGGCGAAGTCACTCGCCAGAGAAGGAGTCGAGGCTCCGGTAGTCGTCGACGTGCCCGTCGGGCACATACCGCCGCCGCGGCCAAGCTGATCCAGCACGTGTCCAAGCTGCCCTGGACAGTGCCCCGGGAGGGCTTGATCTCACCCTGACCAGGACGCGGCCCATTCGCTCGGCCTCTAGGGGCGCGAGACGAGCCCGGCGGGCCGGAGCACCGCCGGGCTCGCGCCTCGATCAACTGCAGAACGGGCCTATGAGGCCTTGAAGCAGGGCTCGTACTCCCAGTTGAGGGCAGCCTCGGAGGCGTAGGGGCCCTTGATGAGTCGGAAGCCGTTGTTGCCGCCCTCCTCGGACACGGTGACGCCCGGGGTGTACAGCGACAGGTCGACGTCGTACAAGTACGTCTCACGCACCACGTTGTCGTCGGGGTTGCCGCGCCAACTCTGGTTCGGGGCGAGGCCCTTGAGGTCGGCCGTGACCGAGTTGGCCGCAGCTAGTACACCCGCCCGGGTGAGGTTGCCGTTGGTGATGGCCCTGTCCAGGATCTGGGTGGCAACGTAGCCCTCGATGAAGCTGATGATGTACACGTCGTCAAACGGGGCCTCCGGACGGTACTGGCGCATGGCGGCAATCATCTCCTGCATGCCCTCTGCCTCACCAACATCCCACAGCACCGTGTAGGTGGAGTGGGTGTAAACGGCATCGGCCAGCTCTCTGAAGCCCTCGATACCCAGCAGGGCCGGGTTCCAGCTTGGGCTGTTGCCCGACCATTGGCCGGTGAAGCCGGCCTGGGCCGCGCCGCCCATCAGGGTGGCTGTGGTGGTGGGGTTGGTGGTCAACCACACGAAGTCGGCGCCGGATTCGGCAATGCCGGTGATGACCGGCGTCAGGTCGCCGCCGGGAACGACCTGAGCCTGGCCGTCGTAGACGATGTTGAGGCCGAGCGCCTCCGCCGCGACCTTCACGCCCTCGGCGCCGTCCTCGCCGTAGTCGCCGGGGAAGCTGGCGATGGCCACATTGTTGCCGTAGGTCTCCGACATGTACGTGGAGCCATTCATGGCCTCGATGCAGTAGTTGGTCTGCACCTCGAACACGTTCTTGCCGATGGCGGGATCGGCCCAGCCCGAATACCACGACAGGGGGATGGCCGCGATGTTGTCCTCGATCAGCAGCTGCGCCGTGGAGGCGGTGTGGGGCGAGCCCGTCGACGTGGAGAACATAACCACGCTCTCGTCGCCCTCGCCCGCCATGACCTCGTAGTTCTCGAGGTGGGTGGACACGTTGTAGCCGTTGTCGTGAACGACGGGCTCGATCGTCCAGCCCTGAATGCCGCCGTTGTCGTTGATCCACTCCCAGTAGACCAGGTGGCCGTCGGTGATCTTGGTGGTCAGCGGCGCGAAGATGCCCGACAGGTCGGTGTTGACGCCCACGCGAATGGTCATGGTCTCGGGGTCCACGCCGAAGTCGTGGGCGATGACCGCCTCGGCCTCAGCCAACGCCGCCTGCGCCTCAGCCGCCTCAGCCTGGGCCGCGTCCGCGGCAGCCTCAGCCTCAGCCGCCTCAGCCGCCGCCGCTTCGGCCGCGTCCTGCGCCTCAGCCGCCTCAGCCTGGGCAGCCTCCAGCGCCGCCTGCGCCTCAGCCTGCTGCTCCGCGCTCGCCGTCGCCGCGGCAGCCTCGGCCTCGGCCAGTCGCGCCTCGGCCGCGTCCGCGGCAGCCTGGGCCGCGTCCGCGGCAGCCTGCGCCTCGTCTACCTCAGCCTGCGCGGCGTCTACCTCAGCCTGCGCCGCGGCTGCGGCGCCGTCGTCGGGCGGTGCCGTCGTCTCCGGCTCGTCGTCACCGCCGCAGGCCGAGGCCACTAGGGCTACGGCACATGCCACGGCGAAAATCCATCTCAGTCGTCTCACGGTAGGTTCCTCCTCCAGGTTGGTCTTTCTCTTTATTTTGGGGGCACTTGGCAGTGCTCACATCTTGTCACACAATCGCCGGACAAGTCACTGGGTCAGTAACTGAACGGCCATCGCTTCCAGTAGTTGCGGATGCGTACCCAGATCCCGAACAGGCCCAGCGGCTCAACGATCAGGAACACGACGATGAGCGCGCCGAACAGCACGATGTTCCAGTCGTACACGCTCAAGGTCCAGCCCGGGGTCTGGATGGCGGTGTTGATGACGCCGAAGTCGCCGCCCTCGGTGAGGACGAGCTCCGACAGAGCGCCGACCAGTCCGCCCTCAGCGTCCTCGAGCCACTCGGTGAACGCCTCCACGAACTGCGGCACCATCACCACGAAGAAGGTCCCGATGAGCGGACCCACCGTGGTGCCGGCCCCGCCGATCAGAAGAATGGCAATGAACTCCACCGACAGGAACAGCCCGAAGTCGGTGGCCAGAAGCCGCTGTGACAGCGCCGCGAACAGCGCGCCCGACAGTCCGGCGAAGAACGACGACACCGCGAAGGCCATCAGCTTGTAGCGGAATTCGGGCACTCCCATGACCTCGGCCGCGATGTCTCGGTCGCGGATGGCCTGCAGGGCGCGGCCCGTGCGCGTACGGGTCAGGTTCTTGGCCACGACCGCCAAAGCGATGGTCAGCACTAGCAGGAACAGGTACCGCTTCTGGCCGTCGCTGACATCGAACCACAGCCAGTGGCCGTCGTCGCCGACGTTGATCAGCGGCTTCTCCTCCTTCCACAGCCTCACATCGAGCTCCTGGAACTCGCGGCCCAGTGCCGGTGGGCCGGCGATCTTGCGTCCCCAGCTGGTATTGCCGAAATGGATTCCCAGGAACACGAGGCCCAGGGTGACGATGGCCAAGTAGAGCCCTCGCAGCCTCACCGCCACCGGCGACACGATCACGCCCACCAGTGCCGCCGTGAGGCCCGCCCCTGGCAGCCAGATCCAGATCGGCAGCGAATGACCCCAGGTGGTCTCGCCGCTCGTGCCTCCCAGGTACACCGCCGCGCAGGCGCCAACCCCCATGAAGAAGGCATGGCCCAGCGAGACCTGGCCGGCCAGCCCGCTCAGCAGGTTGAGGCCCAGAGCAGCGATGGCCAGCACCATCACCAGCGCCATCGGGCGCAGCCACTCGCCGTCACCGAGGAACCTGACAACAGGTATGTGGCTGATCACGGGAAGGTCGAACGGCATCAAGAACAGCACCGCGATGAAGACCGCGAACAGGGACCTCTGGGTCCAGGTGGGCAGCATCCGGATCTCTTGGCGATAGGCGGTGTAGAGGTTGGGGCGACCGAACATGCGTCACCGCCTCCCGAAGTGAGTCAGTGGAGGAGCGGAGCGGCCCGACACGTCAGACTCTCCTGATCTCGGGGGTGCCGAACAGGCCGTACGGACGGATCAGCAGACCGATGATCATCACGATGTAGGGAACGATGAGTGGGTAGCCGGCTCCGAGCCATGAGGCGTTGCCCGCCGCGTACTGCCCCGCGTAGATCTCGGCCACGCCCACGATGAGCCCGCCGAGGAGTGCGCCGCTCGCCGAGTCCAGTCCGCCCAGGATCACCGCGGGCAGGGCTCGGAAGGCGATGTTGGCCGTCTCCTGGTCGACCGAGAGGGTCTGCGCCACCGGCGGCTGGGTGGCGAAGATCCCGCCGGCGGCGGCCAGCACCGCACCAGCGGCCCAAGCGATGGCGAACACCCGGCCCACGCTGACGCCCTGGGCCATGGCCGCCTCCTGATCGAAGGCGACGGCGCGCATGGCGATCCCGAGCCGGGACCGGTAGAAGAAGTACACGGCCATGAAGGCGGCGGCCGCGGTCACCATGGCCGCGATGAAGCTCCAGTTGATCAGCCGGTCGCCGGCCTTGAACCCGTTGGCCAGCCACGGGACTCCGAGCGGGCGGAACTCGACCTCGACCGCGTCGTTGTTGAACACCCGGAACATGATCTCCAGGCCAAGGGTGATCACCGCCACCGAGAACAGCGGCTCGCCGATCATGGGGCGAATGGCCAGCCGCTCCACGACCAGGCCGACCGCGGCCGCGAAGGCCAGGGCCACGATCACGTTCAGCCCCCAGCTCATCCACCCGGGGCCGCCCAGGCTGTTGATCGGGTTGCCGATGCTGGTGAAGGGGATGTTGCCGTCGGTCGCGAGAAAGCTCAAGAAGAGCGCGCCGGTGGCGGCCAGTGCACCCTGCGCAAAGTTGACGGTCTGGGTGGCCTTGAAGATGAGCACAAAGCCGAGCGCGATCAGCGCGTAGGTCGATCCCAGCCCCATTGACTTCATGAACGTCTGGAAGAACAGGCCAGGATCGTTGGCCAACTGCACCGCGCCGAACACCAGTGCCGCGCCGATCAGCCCAGTCAGGAAGGCGAGCGGTGCGTTGTGGCGCGGATCGATCGCCTTGAGCCGGAGGGCCGCGGCCATCAGTACATCGACTCCACGAGATCGCCGAACGTCTCCGCCATGGCGTTGCGCTTCAGCTTCTGGGTGGCGGTGAGCTCGCCGTCCTCGTGGTCGAGCTCCTTGGGAAGCATCCGGAACTTCTTGATCTGCTCCACGCGGGCGAACTTCGCGTTGGTGGCGTCCACCACCTTGGAGATGAGCTCGATGACTTCTTCCTTCTCGGAGAGGTCGCGGTAGGTGGTGTACGGGATGTTGTTGCGCAGGGCCCAATTGCCGACCGTGTCGAGCTCAATGCCGATCAGTGCGGCGACGAACTTGCGCCCGTCGCCGATGACCATCGCCTCCTTCACATAGGGCGACGTCTTGAGGCTGTTCTCGATCTCGGACGGCGAGATGTTCTTGCCGCCCGAAGTGATGATGATGTGCTTGATGCGGTCGACGATCTTCACGTGCGTGCCGTCCACCCACACCCCCACGTCGCCGGTCATCAGCCAGCCATCGGTGGTGAACGTCTCAGCCGTCTTCTCGGGATTGTTCCAATAGCCGGCGAACACTCCGGGATGCTTGGTCTGGATCTCGCCGGTGGCGTCGTCGATGCGCAGCTCGATGTCGGCGTAAGGCTCGCCCACGGTGCCAAGCTTCATCCGCCCCGCAAAGTTGCATGTGGCCACCGCCGCGTTCTCGGTCATTCCGTAGAGCTCGTACACCGGCACGCCGATGCCGATGAAGAACTCGAGCACCTCGGGCGCGATGGCGGCCGCGCCCGAGCCGGCGTGACGGCACCGTCGCAGTCCGATGCGCTCCTTCATCGCCCGGAACACCAAAGGCTGCCCGACGGCGTACAGCAGCCGGGTCAACATCGTGTGGCTGCCCCCGTTGGCCACCTTCTGCCGTCCGATAGCCCTGGCAAGCGCCATTGCGAAGAGCAGGAAGACCTTCTTGAACAGCGTGGCGTCGTGGCTCTTGATAGTGACCAGCGCGTGCAGACGCTCCCAGATCCGCGGCACAGCGAAGAACAGCGTGGGCTGCACCTCTCTCAGATTCTCGGTGACGGTCTCGATCGACTCGGCGAAGTTCAGCGACGGGCCCGCGCCGACGAGAGTCCATGTGGAGAAGATCCGCTCTGCCACATGGCACAGCGGCAGGTACGTGACGATGAGGTCCTTGGGGTTGGGGCCGACGCCGTCGGGGAAGCGCTGCGTCTCGTTGACGATCTTGTCGATGCAGTAGGCCGCGTTGGCGTTGGTGAGCATCGCGCCCTTGGGCGGCCCGGTCGTGCCCGAGGTGTACACGAGCGTCATCACGTCGGTCTCGGCGGCTTGAGCCATGCGTTGGGCCACCGCATCGGGGTGGGCGTCGCGATGGCGCCGGCCGGTCTCCAGGAACGTGTCCCAGAACAGGAGCCTGGGGTCCTCGTAGTCGCCGAAGCCTCGAGGCTCGGTGTAGATGATCCGACGGACGGAAGCGGCCGTCTCCGCCGGGACGTCGAGGATCTTGTCGGCCTGCTCCTGGTCCTCGGCGAAGAAGACTGCCGGTGTGCAGTCACCGATCAGGTACTCCACCTCGGCAGTGGGGTTGGTGGGGTAGAGGCCTACCGTGACACCTCGAACGGCCGCGGTGGCCAGGTCGAGGATCACCCACTCGGGCCGGTCCTCGGAGTGGATCGCCACGCGGTCGCCGACATCGAGGCCGAGCTCCAGCAAGCCGTGGGCCGCGGTCTCGATCAGATTCCAGGTCTCGGCCCAGGTGTATTCCTGCCAGATGCCGAAGTCCTTCTCCCGCATGGCCACCTGGCGTGGACTGCGGCGCGCCCAGTCCCGTGCCAGCGATGCGACCGTGGTGGCGCCGGCGTCGCCCGGCGCGGGATCTGGGACTAGGGGCTCGGCTCGTTTCGAGGTGATGGTCACCGGTCGACCTCCTTCATCACTCCTCGATCCACACCCTAGAGGCCGCGCCGGTAGGTGGGAGGCAGTACTGGTGTCGCCGGCATTCTCAACGGTCCGCTTCGCTTTCATGTGCCTGCCCGCGCACGTTCTCAGGCGTACGGCGGCAGCGGCGAATGATACGCCCTCTGCCGATGAACTGTCAACGGCGTATCACTTCATTGCTGAAGTTGTCGCTGCCGCGCCTCGTCAGCCGGATCTCCCAGTCCATCGTGGGCCGCTACCTCGGCCCGGCCGACCACGAACCAGTGCACCTCGTCGGGGCCGTCGGCCAGACGCAGCGTCCTCTGATTGGTGTACATCCGGGCCAGCGGCGTCCACTGCGAGACGCCGGTGGCACCGTGCATCTGGATGGCCTGATCGATGATGCGGCACACCCGCTCGGGAACCATCGCCTTCACCGCGCTCACCCAGACCCTCGCCTCGGCGTTGCCGAGGGTGTCCATAGCCTTGGCCGCCCGCAGCACCATGAGCCGCATGGCCTCGATCTCCAACCGGGCCCGGGCGATGATCTCGAGGTTGCCGCCGAGTTGGGCCAGCGGGCGCCCGAAGGCCTCACGGCTCATGCCCCGGCGCACCATGAGGTTCAAGGCCTTCTCCGCCGCGCCGATCGAGCGCATGCAGTGGTGGATGCGGCCCGGGCCGAGTCGCAACTGGGAGATCTCGAAACCGCGCCCCTCGCCCAGCAGGATGTTCGAGGCGGGCACCCGCACGTCGTCGAGGCGGATGTGCATGTGGCCGTGGGGGGCGTCGTCCTCCCCGAACACGTGCATCGGACCGACCACATGCACCCCGGGCGTGTCCATCGGCACCAGAATCTGGGACTGGCGGCGGTGCGAGGGGCCGTCGGGGCTGGTCTGCACCATGCAGATCATGATCTTGCAGCGCGGGTCCCCGGCCCCGGAGATGTAGAACTTCTCGCCGTTGATCAGCCACTCGTCGCCGTCGAGCACCGCCTGCGCGGCGATGTTCTTGGCGTCTGACGACGCCAGGGCGGGCTCGGTCATGGCGTAGCACGACCTGATCTCCCCGGCCAGGAGGGGCTCGAGCCACCGCTCCTTCTGCTCGGGCGTGCCGACCCGCTCGAGTACTTCCATGTTGCCGGTGTCCGGGGCGCTGCAGTTGAGGCACTCCGAAGCGATGGGGTTCTTGCCGAGCTCGGCCGCGATGTAGGCGTAGTCAAGGTTGTTGAGGCCTTCGCCACTGGCCGCGTCGGGTAGGAAGAAGTTCCACAAGCCAGCCGCCTTGGCTCGCTCCTTGAGGCTGTCGAGCAACTCAAGCTGGCCGGGCCCGTACCCCCAGCGCTCGACCCGGCCCTCGCCGAGCCTGAAGAACTCGGCCGTGACCGGCTCCACCTCGGCGGCCACGAACTCGACGACCCTGTCATAGAGCGGGCGGGCCTGCGCCGACATCCCGAGATTGAGCGAAGCGGGGTCCAGATTGCCGATCAGCGCTGATTGGGTCATGAGGGCGGCCTCGCGGTGGTCAGGAAGACAGCAGTGATGCTAGGGCCCAGATCGCAGCCACCAAGCCGACGGCGATATAGAGAACGCAGCGGCCCACCGGAGCCCGTTCCAAGTCGGCGGGCTCGCGCCTCTGGGGCGGAGGACGCAGCAGCGCCGCGGCGTTGCCGGCAGCCATGGCCGCTCCGAGGGCGAGCACCAGCCAAGCGAGGAGGTTCTGGCCGAAGAACACTCAGGGTTTCCCGCTCAACATCGCTGCGCTCACGGGCCGCTCGGGCCCCGGCCTCGCTCGGCGCCTCGCGAAGATCGTCACGAATTGCTCCCCATCCGCTCGGCCTCAGATGTTGGCTCGGGCCGCGAAGTTGGCGAAGGTGGTGAAGCGCGACAGGAAGGCCAGTGTTGTCGTGGCGGTCGGGCCGTTGCGGTTCTTGGCCACGATGACCTCGGCCGTGCCCGCGGTGTCGGCGTTTTCGGGGTTGTACACCTCGTCACGATAGATGAACATCACCACGTCGGCGTCCTGCTCGATGGCCCCGGACTCCCGCAGGTCCGCCAGCATGGGTCGCTTCTGTTGGCGCATTTCGAGGTTGCGGGAGAGCTGCGACAGCGCCACCACCGGAACCTCCAGCTCGCGGGCCAGAATCTTCAGGCCCCGCGAGATCTCCGCCACTTCGACTTGGCGATTGTCGGCGCCCTGCCGGCCTGTCATCAGCTGGAGGTAGTCCACGATGATCATGGCGATGTCGCCGACCTGGCTCTTGAGGCGGCGGGCCCGGGCCCTGATCTCCATCACCGTCACGTTCGGGTTGTCGTCGATCCACATCGGCGCGGTCGACAGCCGGCTGATCGCGCCGGTGATCCGGTTCCAGTCGTCGTCGCTCAGCCGGCCGTCGCGCATCTTGGTCGAATCGACGCGGGCTTCGGTGCACAGCAGTCTCTGCGTCAGCTCCATGTGGCCCATCTCCAGCGAGAACACCAGCACGGGCCGCTGCACCTTTATCGCCGCGTGGGCGGCCATCCCCAGCGCGAACGACGTCTTGCCCATGGACGGCCTGCCGCCCACCACGTACAGAGAGCTGGGCTGCAGGCCTGACAGCAGCTTGTCGAGATCGCTGTAGCCGGTGGCGGTGCCGGTTATCGCCCCGCCGTGTTCATAAAGCTCCTCGAGGCGGTCCAGAGTCCCGTCCAGCAGTTCCGAGAGCTGGACCGTATTGTCGCCCACCTGGCCCTGGGCCACCTGGTACATCAGGCTCTCGGCCCAGTCCACAGCCTTGGTCACATCGTCGGGACGGCCGTAGCCCAGCTCCGCGATCTCTCCGGCCACCTGTATGAGACGGCGCAGCGTGTAATGCTCCCGCACTATGCGGGCATAGGAGGCCGCGTTCGACGTGGCCGGCGTGTTCATCTGCAGCGACAGCAGGCCGTCCAGACCGCCGATGGCCTCCAGCGAGCCGCTGCTCTCAAGAGCCGCCGACACCGTCACGGCATCGGCCGGCTCCCCGGCGCTGTAGAGACCGTGTACCGCCTCGAAGACCCGCCCGTGCACGGGCCGATAGAAGTGCTCCGCCGACACGGTCTCCAACACGTCGGCAATGGCGTCGCGCGACAGCAGCATCGCGCCCAGCAGAGACTCCTCGGCCACCAGATTGTGGGGAGGGACGCGCGCGTCGCGCCGCTCCCCGCCGGAGGCGGTGCGCCCGCTCAGCGACTGCACTGTGTCCGTGACGCTCATGACTGGACGCGCATGAATATCTGCCCCCCGCGGCTGTGCCCCCGGTACGTCACGACGGTACCGACGAGGTGTGACACTGGCCTCGGCCAACAGTGGAGAGGCTTGTGGATCTCGTGCTGTCGCGGGGGATGCAGCGGGGGATCTCGCGGGAGAGGTGTGGAAGCCTGTGGGCAGCCTCAGTCTTGGGCCGTTACCTCGAGGGTGACCGGCACCCCCACATCCGCGTGCAGCCGGAACAGCACCGTGTGGGAGCCGGTCTCCCTGATCGGCGCGTCGAGCACGACAGCCTCACTGTCGACCACCGCACCGACTTGGGACTCGACCGCGGCCACGATGTCGGCGGGCCCGACCGAGCCGTAGAGGTGCCCCGACTCCGCCGCCCGCGCCGTGATCGACAGGACCGCGGGCGCCAGACGCACGGCGATCTCCTCCGCGTCGGCCCGGTCGGCCGCCCTGCGCAGGGCGGCGCTGCGCCGCATGCGCTCGGCCTGCCGCTCGGTGCCGGGAGACGATTTCAGCGCCAGACCCTTGGGAACCAGGTAGTTGCGGGCGTAACCCGCGGCCACGTCGCAAACATCCCCCTTGCGGCCGAGCCCGTCCACGTCCGCGCGCAAGACGACCTTCACGCCTGCTCCTCTCCGCTGCCAACCCTGTCACCGGCCATCGCCCCCACGACAACCTCCGCGGCCCCTGCATCGGCCTCCTCCTCACCCGGAGCGCCCGCCGGAGGCGGGCCGGAGGGACGCGGCGCCGGCCCGGCGGCACGGCCCCGGGGGTCGCGGTCCTTGTTCTGGCGCTGGGTCGTCACCCGGTTCGAGAAGGGCACCAACGCCATCTCTCGGGCCAGCTTGATGGCATTGGCGACAAGGTTCTGCTGCTGGGCGTTGTTGCCGGTGACGCGCCGAGCCCTGATCTTGGCCCGATCGGAGATGAACTTCCTCAGCAGCTTCTCGTTCTTCCAGTCGACGTAGGTGATGCCCTCAGTGGTGAGGAAGCTCACCTTCTTCTTTGCTCGGCGGCTGTTGTCGCGGTTCTTGCCCCGCACCTTGGTCTTGGCCACTGCTATCTCCTCATCTCAGAATCGGCCGACAGGACCGGCGTCAGAACGGCTCCTCGTCGGCACCGGAGGTCGCTGGGCTGCCGCCCTCGGCCTGGGTGCTGGGTCGAGACTCGTGTGCCTCACGGCCCGCCGGCCGGGCTCCGCCCGAGCTACGGGTTTCGTCGTCACCACGGGGGCCGCCACGGCCTCCCTCGCTGCGGTGGTCGCCGCCGCCCCGGTACTCGTTCCTGGTCACCTCGGCCGTGGCCCAGCGCAGGCTGGGAGCCACATCGTCGGCGAGAATCTCCACCTTCGAGCGACGATCTCCATGGTCGGTCTCCCAGCTCCTCTGCTGGAGCGTGCCGTACACGACCACCCGGGCGCCCTTCTTCAACGACTCGGCTACGTTCTCGGCAAGCTGGCGGAAGCAGGTCACGTCGAAGAACGACACTTCGTCCTCCTGGTCCTGGCGCCTGCGGTTCCACGCCACGCCGAACTGGGCGATGGCCATTCCGGACTGCGCAAACCGCAGCTCGGGGTCGCGGGTTACGTTTCCCACGACCGTCACAGTGTTGTCGAATCCCATGAGGAACCTCCGGATCTCAGCCGGCAGCAGCCGGCTTGGCCTCCGCGAGCAGACCGCGGCGCTCGGCCTCGGCGTCGGGAAGCCGGAACAGTTTGTGGCGGACGATCTCGTCCGCGAGCCGCAGTCGCCGTTCGGTGGCGGGAAGACCGGCCGTGGAAGTCACGATCTCCCACACCACGTAGGTGCCTTCGGTCTTGTGGTTGATCTTGTAGGCGAACTTGCGCCGACCCCAGTTGTCAGTGGACTTGATCGTCGCACCCTCGTCGGCCACCAGGCCGGCAACATGGGAGATCATCGAGTCGACGTCGGCGACGTCGGAGTCGATGATGATCATCAGTTCATAGGCCCGCAGCACGGGCGACCACCTCCCTTTGGACCCGGCACCGCCGGAGCCCCTCACCGGGGCAGGGTTCGTTTCCGAGGCCGAACCCGCCCAGGATCCGGCGAGGACCCGAACTGGCTCGGCTAATGGTGGGCAGGGTATCGGCGGTGTGGCCCATACCAACCGCCAGCCGCTGCATCCCCAGACAATCCACAGAACCATCCCCAGACGCATCCCCTGAACGTCGCGCCGCGTGTCGACGGCTGCCGCGGCGTCGATCCCGACAGGTTCCAAAGAACTGAAGTCCCTCTAAAGACCCGGAATCCCCAAGGCGGCGAGCTCAGCTTCAGACAGGTGATAAGACTCCCGTGAAGACGGGAACGCTCCGGACCGCACATCGGCCGCGAAGCACCGGACGGCCTCGGTCGCCAAGGTGTCGAGATCCGCGTAGCAGCGAACGAACTTCGGAGCGAGACGGGTCTCCAACCCCAGCAGATCGTGGTAGACGAGGACCTGGCCGTCGCAATGGGGACCGGCTCCGATGCCGACCGTCGGGATCTCGACGGCTTCGGTGACCATCTCCGCCACTTGGACCGGGACTCCCTCCAGCACGATCGCATAGCAACCAGCGTGGGACAGAGACTTGGCCGCCTGCACGAGCCGGCGAGCCGCATCGGCCTGCCGGCCCTGGACCTTGAATCCGCCCATGGCGTGCAGTGACTGGGGAGTGAGGCCTATGTGGCCCATGACGGGTATCTCGGCGTCGCGGATGCGCTCGATCATCGGCAGGCGCTTGCGGCCACCCTCCAGCTTCACGGACTGGGCGCCTGCCCTGATGAGCAGGGCCGCGTTCTGGACGGTCTCCTCGGCCGAGACGTGATAGCTCATCCATGGCAGGTCGGCCACGATGTGGGCTGCAGGTCTGGCCCGGGCCACCGCCGCGGTGTGGTGGGCCATGTCGTTGACGGTCACCTGCAGGGTGTCGTCGTAGCCCAGCACGACCATGGCGACAGAATCACCCACCAGGATGAGATCGGCACCGGCCTCGCTCACCACCCGGGCGCTCGGCGCGTCGTAGGCCGTCACCATCACCAGAGGGTCGGCGCCGTCGCGTGTCTTGCGGGCCCGTATGGCGGGCGCGGTGAGCTTTCCCATGGGTTGCTCCTTTCCGTCCAGCGCGCTGCGGCTGCCGGCGGTGCGGTCAACGATACCCGCGCCGCGGATGATCGTCAATGGCGACGCTGGGCTACAGAGTTGTGCGCGGGCGTCAGGCCGAGCGCCTGCCGCCCAGAGTCAACCGTCGCACCAGATGGTTCCAGCCGCAGCCAGTGCAGACCTCTACCACATAGCCGGTCGAGGGGCTGGCGCGATGTTGCAGCCGCTGCATCTCGGCCCGCGTGGTGAGGCAGCGGCCGTGCTTGGGCAAGCGCGAGCCGAACACGTATGTCACCTCCACGAGGCCCGCCCTCGCGCACACCGGGCACTTGCGTCGGGTCGGCTGCCCGCAGAACTCCGCGTTGCGGTACAGCTCCCGCTGGGCGTCACAGACCTCGTGGCGGCCGAGCTTGCCCGACCGCCATGCCCTCAGCGTGGCTGCCCGGGCGAGCCGGTAGTCAACCGTCGCGCAAGCCGAGGCGTCCGGCTCTGCGGCGCTCTCGGAGGCAGCCAGGCGGAACGGGCTCGGCTTCACGGTCCCGCAGAATAGTCCGTTGCCCGCCATCGTCGCAGGGCATCCAACGCCTCGGTCCGGCTGAGCGGACCCTCGTCGAAGGCCAGCTCGCGCAAGAAGGCCAGGGCGCGGCCGACATCAGGGCCGGGCTCCAGACCCAGCGCCGCCATCACGCCGCGGCCGTCGACCCCGAGCGCGGGACCGTCAACGTCCTCGTGGCCGCGCAGTTCGCTCAGGGCCGCAGCAAAGCCACTCAGCCGCTCGTCGGACTCACCGGCGGCGACCGCCACGGCGCGGGCAAAGTCAAGAGCGACATCTACCGGCACAGGGCACGCGTGCACGAGTCGGCGGATGTCGGCCGCGCCGGTGCCGGCACCTTGGAGCAGCCTTCGGCCCTCCAGCAATCCGGCCGCGCCAGACGCGAGCGACGTCGAGCAGCGCAGACCTCTCAGCTCAGCGCCGGCCGCCTCCGCGGAGTCCTGCACGAACAGCGACGCCCAGCGGGCCGCCGGCTCGGCGGCCACTGCGGCCGTGACCCGGCCCAGCGTCGTGGGGTCGCGGCCGGCAACCCGTGGCAGCACCCGCTCGATGAGCCTGGTGCGAAACAGGAAGCGGAAGCCTTCGGAGGGGTCGTCGAGCAGCAGCAACTTCTCGAACTCGTCGCGGGTCCTCTCGACCGAGACGATCTGCAGTCGCTCCCCCATGGCCCTCACCGCCTCGACCACCGCAGCGTCGGGCACAAGCCCGTGGCCGGCGACGAAGCGCGCCGCCCGCAGCATGCGCAGCGGATCGTCTCCGAAGGAGACCGCTGGGTCGAGCGGGGTGCGCAGCACCCGGGCCTCCAGATCCCGACGCCCGCCGTGGGGATCGAGCAGGCTCCCGGCGGAGGCGTCGACGGCCATCGCGTTGACCGTGAAGTCGCGGCGTGCGAGGTCCTGCTCCACATCGTCGCCGAAAGCTACGACGGGTTTGCGCGAGTGCTGGTCGTAGCGCTCGGCGCGGTGGGTGGTTATCTCGAAGGTCTGCCCGTCCACCACGCAGCCGATCGTGCCGAACCGCTCTCCCTGAGTCCACAGCGACGTCGCCACACCACCGACGATCCGCCGAACTGCCGGGGGGCGAGCATCGGTGGTGCAGTCCAGGTCGGCACCATCGAGGAACCGCCCGGCGACAGCCTCGCGCACGACGCCGCCCACGAGGTACAGCCGGTGCCCGGCCGCCGCGAAGAGCCGCGCCAGGCCCGAAGCGGCCGCCAAGGCCGCTGACAGTGCCTCGGAGGCCTCGGTCCTCACTGACTTCCGTCGAGGGCCGCGAGGCGGGCCGCAGCCTTGACGACCTCCATTCCGGGACCGGCCCCGCTGGCCGGCTCGGGGCGCAAGTCGAGGCCCAGCAGCGCTCCGGTCACCGCATAGGACGAGGCCCGTGTGGCGTCGAGGTCGTAGCCACCCTCGAGCACGGCCACGGTTCGTGGCGCCAGCGGCACCAGCCGGCGGACGAAGTCGCCAAAGTCCGAGGCCGAATAGCACAGGCCCGTGAGGGGATCGGCCCGGTGCCCGTCGTAGCCGGCGGAGACCAACATCCAGTCGGGCGCGAAGCGCTCCACTGCGGGCACGATCACCTCGTCGAGCGCAGCCCGCGCGGCGTCGCCGGTGGCACCGGGCGGCAGGGGCACATTGATCGTGAAGCCCTCGCCCGCGCCAATGCCTCGCTCGCTCAGCGCGCCGGTGCCCGGATACAGCGGGTACTGGTGAATGGACGCGTAGAGCACGTCGCCACGATCGAAGAACACGTCTTGGGTTCCGTTGCCGTGATGGGCATCCACGTCCACGATGGCCACCCGCTGTCCGGCCGCGGCCAGCGACGCAGCCGCCACTGCGACGGAATTGAACAGGCAGAAGCCCATCGAGGTCTCGGGAGTGGCATGGTGCCCGGGCGGCCGCACTATGCAGTAGGCCTCGGACTCGCCGCCGGTGGAGTCTTTCGAGGTTGTGGCGGCCGCCAACTGCTCCGCGGCCGAGAGCACTGCGCCCGCCGCTAGTCGCGCCGCCTCGAAACTGCCCGGCCCCATCGGGGTGTCGGCATCCAGGTGGCCGCCGCCGCGCTCGGCGATACCGGCGACGCGGTCAATCATGGACGCGGAGTGCACCAGCTCAAGCTCGTCTCGCTCAGCCCGCCTCGGCGATCGGCCCCCAGCGAGCAGCTCAGCGTCAACGGCGGCCACTCCGGCCAGTGCGGCTCGCAGACGGTCGGGCCGCTCCGGATGCCGGCGTCCGGTGTCGTGGTCGAGGAAGCGTTCGTCGGTGATCACCAGCATGGCTGGATCGTACCGCCGGCCTCGGTGCTCGATCAGAGCCGGCGTCTATGGCGACGAGGTCGGCGTCTGTCGCGGCGCTGGTCGCGCCTCACCCTGCAGGCGTCTCGACTCGTGCCTGCCGCGTATCGTGGGCGTGCATGCCAGCACGACCTGTCGGCGGCGACCGGAGCCGGCATCCGGGCTCATGGCCCTGACCTCGTTGAGCATCGGCTCGGCGCGATTCCGTGTAGGAGCCTGGCAGGGTGCCGCCGACGTGGCGTACCTGGCCCTGGCCTCCGCGGCCGCGACCCTGGCGCCATGGGTGCTGGCCGCGCTGCGCGACCGGCTCCATGACCTGGGATATCGCGCCGTGATCACTGCAGCCGTGGCCCCGCGTGAGCGCGATGCCCTCATCCGAGACAGTTTTGGCGTCCGCTCCGAGCTTGCGACTCTCAGCCGCGATCTCCAAGCGGCGGCGCCCAGGATTGCGAACCCGCGCGGGCACACCCGGCGCGGCCGCCGGCGCGACCTCGATGTTGTGCTGCAGGTCGACGCCGAGGCCTTCCCCCCGTTCTGGCGGCTCGACGCCGAGGGCCTCCACGAGGCCCGCACGGCCACGCCGTTCAGCCGTTGGCGCGTCAACCGCGGCGCGGAGGTCCACGCCTACAGCATCACCGGGCGAGCAGGTCCTGCGGGCTATCTCCAGCGACTAGCGGTGGCAGCCCGCTGTCAGGGCCAGGGCCTGGGAACCCTGCTGGTGGCGGACGCGACCTTGTGGTTGGGGCGCGCAGGAGCGAGCACCGCCCTGGTGAACACCCAGCCCAACAACGAGCGAGCACTCGCCCTGTACCAGCGCTGCGGGTTCACCATGGAGCCCGACCGGCTCGCAGTCCTGTACCGCGACCTGACATGAGGGCGGATTCCAGCCGGCGGCGCACTCTAGCCGTCGCGGTGTTCGGCCTAGCCGTGGCCGCCGGGGCGTTGAGCGGCACGCAGGCAGGAGCCCAGACCGGCGACGAGGACCTGATCCCCCAAGCGACAGCGGACTTCTTTGGCGTGGATCTCATCGACCAGACCCCAGCAACAGCTTCGTCACCGGCAGTCATTCACCTTCGCGTCGCCGACGAGCTGTCAACCGCGGACCTGAGAGCACGACTGCACGCGCCGGTTACGACCAGAACGGAACTCATTGCCTCACTGGTCGGTCCGGCGTCCACTCCTCTGGTGGCCACCTGGATGATCGACGATGCCGGCCAGGTGGCGGCCGACGATGAGGGCACTCTCCTGTCGGTGCCCATCGTGGTGCCCGGGGGCGCCTTGAGCGCGAATCCGGCTATCGCTGCCGACGGCAGGCCCCTGCCCCTGCGACTCGAGCTAGTGGCCCCCGACGGCACCGTCCTGGGTGTTCTGACCACTTTCCTGACTCCGGTCGGCGGGCTTGCTCCGCCGGGCACAGAGCTGACCGTCGCCCTGGTTCTCGACCTTCGGCTGCCACCGTCTCACACGACCGACGGCGGTGCAGACCCCGACTGGGACGCGCTCGGGCGACTGATCGGACTCGCTGAAGTGCTCATCGACCGAGCCCGCGTGCCTCTAACCATCGAGATCAGCTCCGAGACCCTTGACGCCCTGTCGCTGATCGGCGACGACAGCAGCCTGGCCGTTCTCGGCCACGCGCTCCAGGGCAGGCAGATACTGACCTCTCCGTGGACGGGCCTCGCCATCGAAGCCTGGATCAGAGCGGGCCGCGCCGACATCGTCCTCGACGGGCTCCAGAGGAGCGCCGAGGCACTGGGGTGGGTCGGCGCCGAGGCCGGCGGCACAATGCGCTTCGCAGACCGGCCCACACCGGAGGCCGTGACCGCGGTGACCGAACCGGCAGCAGGTGTGAGCGGTTTCGTAGCAAGCGGGTTGTGGGCCGCAGATGGCGGACCGCCCCCACCGGTGACGCGGACGACCGATGTATCTGGCGGCAGCCACCTGATGGCCCAGTCCGATCCCCTCCTCGAGGCAATGCTGCGCAGGGCAGACCCCGAGCTGGGAGTCCAGTGGGTGCTTGCCGAACTGTCCCGGATGGCTGCCGAGGGAACCATGGACGCCGTCGTCGTGTCCGCGGTGGCGCCCGGCCCAGTCTTCGACGCATTCGAAGTGCCCTGGGATGTCATCGCCCAGCTGAACGCCGCGGCGCCCGGACCATTCTTCGACGCATTCGAGGGCGATGTCGCCGGCATCCCCGCGATCTCGACGCTTGAGCCAACCGCGCTGTCGCTGCTGCTCGATGGGATCGAGGCCCATCCAAGCTTGGTCCTGGCCACCGTGGACGACGTGCTCGCACAGGAGCCGCCGATGGGCGCGGTCACGATCGCACTCGCAGATCGACCCTCTGATCCGGGGGACTTCGGCCTCTACCTCGCCCGGCTAGCCCAAGTGGAGCAGCAACTGGCGGCCTATGAATCGTTTCTCGGGGACGATCCCGCCCTCGCCGCGCCGCTGCGAACCCTGCTCGCAGTCGGCGCTAGCGAAGACCTGACGACCGGCGAGCGAACCGGGTTCCTCAACGCCGTCGATCAGCAGGTGACACAGGGCACGACGGGAGTGGAGTTCGTGGGACGGGGCCCGATCACCTTCACCGAGCGCAACGCCGACCTGCCGGTGACGCTGGTGAACAACCGGCCCACGCCGGTGACGGTAGCTCTGAAGCTGACCTCCGACAGGATCGACTTCACGCGCGAAGAGCGTCCCGTCTTCGCGCTGGACCCGGGCCGCAACGACCTGACCGTGCCAGTCGAGGCGGCCGCATCGGGCCGCACCTCAGTCCGAGTGACCGTGACGACGCCAGACCCCGACGGCACCATCACCCTCGCTACCGGGACCTTCAGCGTGCGATTCACCGACGCGGACGGTCTCGGCCTCCTGATCCTCGTGTGGGCTGCGGCCGCGCTGGCCGCGTGGTGGCTGCAGACGCTGCGCCGACATTCTCGCGATGCCGACAGCGCCAGTGGTACGGTCGCTGTACCCGGCTCCGGCCGCGGCAACGCCGAGGACTGAGGCGAGGCGGGCACCACCGTTTCGACAGGCGACCATACGAGGACATGACATGACCGTGGGCATTGTCACCGACAGCTCATGCGATCTGAACAACGAGCACCTCAAGGGGCTCGACGTGGAGATCGTCCCCCTGTTCATCCGCTTCGGAACCGACGAGTTCGTCGACCGCGAGCAGATCAGCGTCGAGGAGTTCTATCGGCGCATGGCGACGCTCGATGAGCTGCCCCAGACCGCGGCCCCGCCGCCCGGGCGCTTCGAGCAGGCCTTCCGCCGTTTCCTGGACGCCGGTTGCGAGGCGGTGGTGTGCATCAACCTGTCATCGGCTCTCTCGGCGACCATGCAGTCTGCGGTGCAGGCTGCCGAGGCGGTCCGCTCCGAATACGACGATGCCGATGTCAGGGTTCTGGACAGCAAATCGGTGACCGCCGGCCTCGGCACACTGGTGCTGCAGGCAGCCCGGATGGCGTCCGCCGGCGACGCCGCCGCCACCATCGAGGCCTTCGTGGCCGATGCCTCCGAACGGACCCACGTGTTCGGCACGCTCGACACGCTGGAGAACCTCCGCAAGGGCGGGCGCATCGGCGGCGCGCAGGCCATGCTCGGCTCGATGCTGTCAATCAAACCCATAGTCGACATCTCCACCGGGGAAGTGGCCGAAGCTGCCAAGCAGCGCACTCGCCGGAAGGCTCTCGGCTGGTTGCGCGACACCGTGCGAGCCGCCGCACCGGTGGAGCACCTCGCGGTCATGCACGGCGAGGCGGCTGACGTCGGCAACTTCTGCGAGATGCTCGCCGAAGTCCATAGCGGCACCATCCGGGTGTGCAAGGTCGGACCGGTCGTGGGCGCCCACGCCGGTCAGGGAGTGCTGGGCATGGCCTACCAAGTCCCCGCCGCGACGGCGGGATAGACGCGGTCGCGGCGAGCCAACCACACCGCAAACCAACAGGAATTCGAAGATTCGCAACGACCTCGACGACGCCAGGCTCACGAAGGCGGCGCAGGCCGGAGACCGGCGTGCCCTCGAGCAGTTGCTGCGGCGCCACCACGATCAGATCCACGCCGTTTGCCGGCGCCTCGCGGGCAACGACGCTGACGGCCAAGACGCCACCCAGGAAGCGCTCATCGCCATCGTTCGGGGACTCCCCCGCTTCCGCGGCAAGGCCAAGTTCTCGACCTGGGCCTACCGGGTAGCCACCAACGCGGCCCTCGACGAACTGCGCCGACGAAGCCGCCGACCGGTGCCGACGGCAGAAGAGACCGACGACCGTCTACCTGGCGCATCCACCGCCGATGGCCCGGCCGCGGTGGCCCTGCGCCTCGACCTCGACGCCGCCTTGGCCCAGCTGCCCGAGGAGTTCCGTGCGCCGGTCGTGCTGAGGGACGTAGCGGGCTGCGATTATGCCGAGATCGGACAGATCCTGCGGATCCCACCCGGAACGGTGAGATCCCGGATCGCGCGGGGCAGGGCCCGGCTGGCCCAGTTGATGAGCGCCAACGGCGGGAACCACCACGGCACCGCGCAACGTCGTAACCCTGAAGCGATCAACCGGAGCGGGAACGACAACGTGGAACACGAGGCTCCTGAGGCGAGCAGCCGAGACCCGGGACGACGACGCGGAACGCAGAGCCACGAAGCGAGCAGCCATGAGTGACGAATCGTTGCGGCGCGACGAGCTCGTCTCGGCTTATCTCGATGGCGAGGCAACCCCGGCCGAAGTCGCCGAGATCGAGCGGGATGATGCCCTGCCGGCCCACGTCGAAGAGCTGCGGGCCGTGCGCGACGCGGTGGCCGCGCCGGTGCCGGCGCTGTCTGCAGAACAGCGCTGTCAGATGATCAGCGCAGCCCTCGGGGTGGCCGAAGCGGAGGCCGACGCCCGCATGGAAGCCAAGGTCGTGCCTCTCCGGCGCCGCCGGCCCCTGTTCCTTGCGGTGGCTGCGGCCGTTCTCTTGCTCGCGGCCGCCGTCAGCGCCGGCCTGCTCGGCAGCAGGGGCAGCGACGACGCCGAGATGACAGCGGGGGGGGCCACAATGGCTGACTCTGCCGCCCCGGCTGCCGATATGGCCGCAGAAGAACCCATGGCCGAAGCGGACACGGCGACCGCGGACGAGGCGATGATGCCCGCAGAGGCGACCGACGCGGAAGAACCCATGGCCGGGGAGCCGACGGCCGAAGCGGAGTTCATGGTGGAGGAGGCGATCGAAGAGGCGGCCGCGGAAGCGGAGGCAATGGTGGAGGAGGCGATCGAAGAGGCGGCCGCGGAAGCGGAGGCAATGGTGGAGGAAGGGATCGAAGAGGCGGCCGCGGAAGCGGAGGCAATGGAAGCACCCGCAGCTGCCGCGCCCGTCGCCATAGAAGCGGATCCGGAGCCAACTTCGGGAACTGCGGAGACCGAGGAGGAACGGCGTTCCGAGTCAACTGCGGACGCGAGCGAACTTGGCGGCGGCGGCTCACCCGGGCAGGTTGTGGACTTGGGCATGCTGGAAAACCTTGAGTCGCTCCATGAGAACATCGGGGCGAAATGGTCTGCCGCCCCGGAGGATGAGGCGATGGCTGACCCCGGGGCGTGCTCTGCGGCAGTGGACGAACGGGCGCTCGAGATGAGTGCCGAGACGCGCCAGTCCTTCGTCGCCACCGTCGGAGCCGAGGATCCCCTCAGCTTCGATGCCCAATTCGTTCGCCGGCCTGACGGCAGTGCCCTCGTCATCTACGCGGCGCCGCCCGACTGCGAGATCAAGATCCACGAACTGGCCGGTTCCTGAGTCCACCAGAGCCACGGCTTCGCTCAATGCCTCGCGCAACCGCCACGATCTCGGACCATCCGCTCGGCCTCCAAGCCGCCCGCCGGGCCGCCGGTAGGCTGCACCCCATGCCCGATCCCGAGCCCTCCAGCCGTGACCGGCCGGCGCTGAGTTTGGGATCCGACGACTGGCCGGCAACCCTCGCCGACAAGATCGTCGAGATCGTGGACGCTGTCCGCGCCCAGACCACCGACCGGGTCGTGTTCCTCCTGCGGGCCGTGGTGTACTGCCTGGTCGCGGCGGTGGCCGCCATCGCCGTCCTCGTTCTGCTCACGATCGCCGCCATTCGCATGGCTGACGCCTACCTGCCCATAGGGGGCGGGGTCGGTTCGGCGACGTGGGCGGCCCACGGCTTCATCGGATTACTAGTGTCCATCATCGGACTGGGAGCCTGGAGGGCTCGGACCGGATCGGCAAAGCCGGTGTACGCGGCGTTGATCATGGACGCGGCCATCGTGGTTGGCGTCGTGTTCTACGGTGTGCTCGCCGCCGTGGCCTGAGGCTGTCGGCGGCACCGACTGAAGCGTGGAAGGAGCCCTCCCTGGTATGAGCCTCGACGACCGCGCCGAGCCTGAGGTGGAAGTGGCGATCATCGGATCGGGCCCGGCCGGGCTTACCGCCGCCATCTACGCCGCTCGGGCCAACCTCCAACCAGTGGTGCTCGAGGGCGAACTGAGCTCGACCAGCGACCAACCGGGCGGCCAGCTCATGCTCACCACCGACGTCGAGAACTACCCCGGCTTCCCCCAAGGGGTCATGGGGCCTGAGCTGATGCAGCGATTCCGGGACCAGGCCGTCCGATTCGGGGCTCAGATCCACACGGTGAAGGCCTCTCGGGTAGATTTTTCGACCCAGCCCTACGGCATCTGGACCGGCGACCCCGATGCGTTCGAGCCGACGCTGCGAGCCTGGACCGTGATCGTGTCCACCGGCGCCCAGTCGCTCATGCTGGGACTCGATCGGGAGATCGAGATGGTGGGGCACGGTCTTTCCACCTGCGCGACCTGCGATGGCTTCTTTTTCCGCGACCACCACATCGCGGTGATCGGAGGAGGGGACTCTGCGATGGAGGAGTCAACCTTCCTCACCCGGTTCGCCTCGAAGGTCACCGTCATCCATCGCCGCGACGCCCTGAGAGCATCGAAGATCATGCAGCAGCGGGCTTTCGACAATGAGCGGATTGAGTTCATGTGGAACACCGTCGTCGAGGAGTACGTGGGCGAGTCCGCGCTAGCCGGTTTGCGGATCTGCAACACCATCACCGGCGAGACGTCGGTTCTTGGTGTGACGGGCTGCTTCATCGCCATCGGTCACCGGCCCAACACCGGTCTCTTCGTCGGCCAGTTGAAAATGAAGGAGAACGGCTATCTCATCACCGAGCCGAACTCCACGAAGACCGCAGTGGAGGGCGTTTTCGCCTGCGGGGACGTGCAGGACGACTACTACCGCCAGGCTGTAACCGCGGCGGGCTCGGGCTGCATGGCCGCCATCGAGGCTGAGCGGCACCTCGAGGGCCGGCACCCTCGCTGAGGATCTCCAGGCAACGCGCTTCGCACTAGGGTGACCGACGCAAGGGCCGCTTCAAGTCGCGTGGTACCTCACATCGAACCACATCAAGGATAATAGTATGGCAGATTCAACCATCACTCTCAGTGAGACAACCTTCGACGAAGAGATCAACGGCGCATCTACACCGGTCCTCGTGGATTTTTGGGCGGAATGGTGCGGGCCTTGCAAGATGATCGCGCCCATCCTGGACGAGATCGCGTCCGAGCAGGAGGGCAGGCTGACGGTGGCCAAGCTCAACGTGGACGATGCACCCGACGTCGCCCGGCGGTTTGGTGTCATGAGCATTCCCACGTTGATTCTCTTCAATGACGGAGAGCCGGCCAAACGGGTGGTGGGAGCCAAGCCGAAGGCGGCTCTACTGGGCGAGCTTGCCGAGTACCTCTAACCGCGGCGTGCTCCCCTCCCCCGGGGCCGGGGGCTTGCCGCTGCGACGCGGCGATACAGGAGAGGCCGTTCGCGATCTTCAGCGCAGGCTGGCGCTGATCGGCTACAGCACCGGTGGAGACCATCAGGAATTCGGCACCGCCACCGAGGCGTCTCTGCGCCAGTTCCAGAACGACCGCGGCCTGGTGGTCGACGGAATCTGCGGTCCTCAGTCCTGGAATGCCCTCGTGGAGGCCGACCATCGCCTGGGCGACCGGCTTCTCTACTATCGGGCCCCGATGATGCGCGGCGATGATGTGGCGGAACTGCAGCGTCGTCTCGGCCAGCTCGGTTTCGACGCACACTGGATTGACGCGATACTGGGGCCGAGGACGCAGGCAGCGATCCGGCAGTTCCAACAGAACGTCGGCCTTCCCGACGACGGCGTGGTTGGGCGGTCCACGGTCGAGGCCCTCGACAGGCTCACCAGACGCGCCACGACTGAAGTCACCATCTCCGAGGTGCGCGAGCACGAACGCCTTCGACACCAGCCGAGCAGGGTGGAGGGCAGACGCATTGTGGTCGGCGACACGGGCGAACTACCCGTGATCGCCCAGGCAGTCGCCCGCCGCCTGCGCCAGGCCGGGGCTGAGGTGCTGTCCTTCAGCACACCGAACCTGCGCCACCAGGCCCAAACCTCGAATCAGTGGAACGGCGACATATATCTGGGCGTGACCCTGGCGGTCGCCGATTTCGCCGTCTCGTACTTCGCCACGAGAGGGTTCGAGTCGGTGGGAGGTCGGGCTCTCGCACAACGCTGCTCAGCAGCGCTCGCTCCGCTGCTCGCCGAACCCATCGCGGCCACAGCGATGCGGTTGCCCATTCTTCGAGAGACCCGAATGCCGGCCGTGTGGTGCCGCCTCGGTCCGGGTTCGATCGTGGTACCTCGAACTCCCGGCATCGCGCAGGCTCTGGCCGAAGCCGTTACCGACTGGTGCCTCCACCCTGGACTATAATAATATTGGTTATAAACAACTTTTAATCCAATCCGGTTGTCACATAATCAAGTGATAGATGCGCTCCAAGTCGGACAGCCCACTGAATTGGATCGTGATCCTGCCCCTGCTCTTGCCCAGTTTGACGGACACTCGAGTGTCGAGTCTCGTCGACAGGAGATCCTCCAACTCAAGGACGCCGGCCTGAACTTCAACGGAGCCGGGCGCTCCGTTGTCGCCGGATTGGACTGCGACGACTTCCTGTGAGGCCGCGTCGTTCTCAGCGACCCGCCGCTCAGCCTCCCGCACCGTCATGTTCTCGCGGACAATCTCCTCTGCCAGAGCTTGACGAGCTTCGTCGTCGCCAAGAGCAAGCAATGCTCGGCCGTGTCCTGCTGAGAGATGGCCCTCCACTACGAGTCGCTGCACCGAGGGAGCCAAGTTCAGTAAGCGCACGGTGTTCGCGACCGCAGAGCGGGAGCGGCCGACCCGAGCCGCGACATCCTCCTGGGTGAGGCCAAAGTCGTCCATCAGTTGCCTGTAGGCCGCAGCCTCTTCGAGGGCGTTCAGATCCTGGCGGTGAACGTTCTCAACGACCGCGGCCTCGAGCGACCCCTTGTCATCGGCAGAGCGCACGAGCGCGGGGATGCTCCTGAGGCCGGCCCGTTGAGCGGCACGCCAGCGCCGTTCACCTGCAATGATTTCATATCCTTCTATTGCTTGTCGAACAATAATCGGCTGTATTACTCCAACCTCAGCAATGGACGCTGCCAATGCCGTCAGGGTCTCCTCGTCGAATCGGCCCCTCGGCTGGTAGGGATTGGGCACGATGTGAACTATGTCGATGACTTGGAAGGCCGACTCGGTCGTGTCCGACTCGATCGGGATCAGGGCCCCAAGACCCTTCCCAAGGCCACTACGGCGTGCCACGAAGCACCTCCTTTGCCAGGGCGCGATAGGCCGTTGCGCCCTTGGATAGAGAATCGTAGAGAGTGATCGGCTGGCCGAATGACGGCGCCTCGCTGAGGCGAACTGTGCGCGGCACTACTTGCCAGCAGACCTTGTCGCCGTAGTGGGCTCTTACTTCTCGAGCGACATCGCGCGACAGGTTCGTTCGTGCGTCGTACATCGTGAGGATTACCTTCGTCAGCTCCAAACCCGGATTGAGACTCCGTTGTACCATCCCGATGTTCCGAACGAGTTGAGTCAGCCCTTCAAGGGCGAAGTACTCCGTTTGGATGGGCACCATCACTTCGTCAGCTGCCGTCAGCCCATTGATGGTCAGCAAACCGAGCGAGGGCGGGCAATCGATCATGATGATGTCATAGTCCCCGACTGCTCTGGAAATCGCCTCTTTGAGCTTGTTTTCTCGGCTGAAGGCGGACACCAGTTCGATCTCTGCGCCCGCGAGGTCCGGACTAGAAGGCGCAATATGTAGACCCTTGATCATCGTGGGCTCCACAATCTCGTCGAACTCAATATCTTGAAGGAGGACTTCGTAAATGGAGGCATCCAGGCTTCGAGGGTCGAGTCCTACGCTGGTGGTGGCGTTCGCCTGAGGATCGAGGTCGATTACAAGCGTCTTGAGCCTTCGCTCGGCGAAGCAGGCAGAGAGATTGACGGTCGTCGTTGTCTTGCCCACACCGCCCTTCTGGTTGGCTATGGCGAAGACTCGGGCGCGAGCGTCATCCTGCTGCTGTGCGATACCCACGACAAGGGCTCCCTTTCGCTTGCAGACCACCAACGCTGACATACAGTTGATCGAGAGTCAAGCATTCACGTTTCACGTGAAACAGGGGTGCTCTTCAAACGTCTTGGCCGAGCGGGCACCGACGTCGGGCAGCACGCCGACGGGGGAGTCCAGGCGGGGCTGGGCCGGCTCTCGTGATCGAGACGAAGCTGCCGTACGGCGTCGACCACTGCCCGGACAACTCACAATCAACTCGTGCCAGCGGCATCCTCTCCCACTGGCGTTTCGTGGCCGCCGACACCGACACGACGAGCGATCCGCCAATCCTCAGCAGCGGCAGGCCGCACTCGGCCAACTCGGATGCAGGGCCGAACAGCCGGGCCACGACTCCATCGAGGGTCTCACGAGCCTCTCGGAGGCTGGCGAGGTCCTCAACAAGCGCGTGCTCAACCACAATCCGTCCAGACAGGCCCGCGGCCGCGACAGCTCGCTCCGCCATATCACAGCGGCGCTCGCTGGCATCCACCAGTGTCCAGCGCGACATCGGCAACTCCAACGCCAGCAGTATCCCGACTGCGCCAGAGCCGGCGCCACAATCCACAAACTCTCCGATTGGCAGTTTTCGCCAATTGTCCAAGATGAATCCGGAAACATGGCGACGGAGCGCGTCCAGCGGCAGATGTCCCATGACACCTGCCGCCCGCGCCGGTGCCCACGCCTCCTCCAAGCGCCCCAGCACTTGAGGCTCGATTACGGCGAGTGGGCGCGGTGAGGGCAACGCGCGCTCAGTCGGGCTGTACTCCGATGATCACGCGTCTGCGGGGGTCCTCACCCTCGCTGCGGCTCTCTACCTGCTCAATGTCCGTGATGGCATCGTGGACGATCTTTCGATCAACCCGATTCATTGGCTCGAGGGCGATCTCCTCACCCGATTCGACGGCCTGTTGGGCCACCTCCCGAGTGAAATCAGCCAGAGCTGCCGCCCGGCGGGCACGGATCCCACCCACGTCCACACGGATCTTGCCTTCTCGCGTGGTGCCGCCTGATCTCTGCAGCACAGTGCGAACCAATTCATCAACGGCTTGGGCTGTAGCGCCACGCCGGCCAACAAGAAGTCCTATGCCATCTCCATCAGCCTCAATCCTCATGATGCCGTCCTCCATGTCGTGCCTCGTGAACTCGAGAGGAACGCCCAGAGTGTCTGCAACCCCCCTGACGAAGGACTCCGCAAGGTCGGCCTGCTCAAGGAGCGAAGGCCCTGTGTCATGATCCATCATTGGCTCCTCATCTTCTTTGGTACTGCTGCCACGTTGGTGCCGTGCTCTTCCGGTGTCGCGGGGACCGTCGTGAGTGCTCGGCTGCGGGCGGCGTGTTGGGCGTTTCGAGGACCGTCGATTCTCACGAACGCTCGACTGCGGTTCCGGCGACGCAGGGGCAGAAGCTCGCGCCGGTTCGGACTGCTTCGACGAGCCAGATCCGGGCTTGCGACTGTTGTGGCCACGCCCTCTGCCCTCCTTCGGTCGTACTGGCGTGGGAATCACGCGGGCCCTCACCCGCGCCTCTTGTCTGACTCTGCCGAACATCCCGACCCGTTCCTCCGACAGCACTTCGAACTCAGCGTCAGATTCGTGTACTCCGAGATGGATCAGAGCCTGTTCTTTGGCACGTTCCACTGATGGTGCTGTGATTTCAAGCCATTCCATGGTTAATAAACCCCTTCGTTTGCGAGACGAGCATCAGCGTCTCTTCTTCTTGCTTCGGCTGCGGTTCGGGCTGCTCCGCTTCGGGACCGAACCGGGCGGTGTGGTTCGTCCACTGGCGGTCCGATTGGTGGAACGGCCGCGTGTCGGCGCTTTTCCGGTCTTCCCGCCCGCGGCCTTCCCGGCAGCCGACTTCGCGCCCGCGTCCCGCCTGGCAGCCGACTTCGCGCCCGCGTCCTTCCCGGCAGCCGACTTCGCGCCCGCGTCCTTCCTGGGAGTCGACGGCCGTTCTCGGGTCCGGCCGCCAGAGTCGCCCGCGTCCCGCCTGCGGGCAGGAGCCCTGCCCCGCGCCGCGCCCGCGCCGCGCCTGGGAGTGGGCGCACCCTTTCGTTCGGTGACCGACTTGGGTGATCGCTGCTTGGCCTCGGGGCCGGCCGAGGCCCCGTCCACAGTTGCAGCCCGCTGTTTGGCCACCTGTGCTCCCAGCGAGTCCTCGCCCCGGTAGAAGGATCGGGTGATGTAGGCCTGCTGCGCGATGCGGACCGCATTCGAGACGATGAAGTAGGTCACGACCGCGGCGGGCATCACATACGAGAACACCGGCAGCATGTATGGGATCAGCTTCATCATCATTTGCTGCTGAGGAGGCATGGCTGCTTGGCTCTGCCGGCCCTGAATTTGTCGCTGTTGAAAGAGGCTCGTCACCAGCACCACTAGGATCATCAAGAGATAGGGGAGCGCCGTCAGGATGCTCTCCGATATTGCAGAGCTGGCGCTGCGGGATAGATCGACTCCCAAGGAGACCATCTCAACGTCCTTGCTCAGATCTTGATAGAGATCCGTGTCCCTGGCCAGGAAGTCCGGATCAAACGCCAGTTCACCTCTAGAGATGGGAGTCGTGGCGTACTCGGGCACCTCCCCGAACGCGGAATCGGCAAAGCGCCGAGAGGTATAGCCGATCTGGGTTCCTATCTCGGTCGTCCGTCTGGTAAGCCCATCCACGACGCGATACATGACCAAGAAGATCGGGCCTTGCACCAGCATCGGGAGCAGACACCCGACTGGATTGATCCCACGTTCCTTGTAGAACGCCGCGGTGGCTTCATTCATGGCCTGGCGGTCGCCCTTGTGCTGGCTCTGGAGCTTCTTCAACTCCGGCATGTGCTGCTGCATCTGCAGCATGTTCCGCGTCATCTTCAACGTGAGCGGCGTTACCGCGACCACGGCGGTCAGGGTCAGAAGGGCAATGGCCGCTCCATAGTTCGGCAAGAGGGAGTAGAACCAGGCAAGTATCGAAGTGACGACGTCGAACAGGGGATCAAACATCAATCATCGCCGCCGTTTCTTCGCCGTGCCGGGGAGTGGGCACGGGGTCCCACCCCGTCGAGCCCCACGGGTGGCACCGGATTAGCCGGCGCGCCGTCAGCCGGACTCCGCGCCATGCTCCATGCGTCTGCAATGCCTCCAGCGCGTAGGCCGAGCACGACGGAGCGTAACGGCACGTCGGCGCACGCCCGGCGCGAGCCAGTCGGGAGGCTCGCACGGCGAGACAGGCCAGTCGCGTCGGAAGCCTCATTGGCGCCGGAGGTCTCTCAACAACTCGCTCATCATTGCTCGCAGCTCAGCCGCGGAGAGACGCTCGAGTGGCGACGAGACGCCCAGGCGATACTCCCCGTCGGCCAGCACCACACCTTCTTCACGAGCGATCTCCCGGAGCGTCTCCCGGACGCGGCGTCGGGCTCGGTTGCGTACTACGGCGGTCCCCACGGACTTGGGCACGGCCAAGTGGACGCGCGCTGCTCCCGGGGCGGCACAAAACGACGCTCTCAGAGGGCCACGGCGAACGTTGGCTAGGACCGGAGGCTGGTTGCACGCTCTCCGGTCCATTGACGAGCCCTTCACGCTGCCAGTCGGCTCCGTCCCTTGCGACGGCGGGCCTGCAGAACAGCGCGTCCGCCGCGCGTCCTCATTCTGGCCCGAAAGCCGTGTTTTTTATGCCTTTTTCTTATATTAGGCTGAAAAGGGCGCTTCATAAGATCCTCCCCGGCATCCCCCGGCTCGGGTATGCCAAAAAGTCGCCGCTGCGATTGATGCTGTGGATGAACGGCGGGACTGTGTCCACCGTAGGGCTGCCCCCGCGTCGCGACAACCACGCCCCTGAGACCGGACATCGGCGTCGCCGGCAATCGACGTGATTCCGGTGCCAACAAAGAACAATCGAGTAACATATCTTACACTATTGTTGTTCACTTTGGCTTCATCTAGTCTGAACTAGCCGTTTACCCGCTTCGGATCGTCTGACTTGCAGCCAATCGGGTTGCTGCTACGTTCCGCAGGCAAGTACGGCCGACTGGATCTGGGTCCGGTCCTGCTCCCACCACGGGCCGTGGAACTGTGTTGTCCACATCTGTGGATAAATCTGTGGAGAAAGGAGATCGACAGGTGAGCAACGATCCCGAAGCGGAGCGAATTTGGACCAGTTGTGCGCAGAACATCCGGAGCCAGGTGAGCGACGCGGTCTGGAGGACTACCTTCAGCGGCGCCCGAGCCACGGCCTTTGAGCAGCGATCCCTGACCGTGGTAGTGCCAACCAGCCTGCAGAAGGCCCGCATCGAGCGCCGGTACTTCAATCTGTTGACCGATGCCATTGATGAGGCCGAGCCAGACGTCACCGTCCGCATCGAGATCGATCCGGACTGGAGCGAGAGCGGCGACCGCTTGCCCGCCACGGTCGATGAGGCGGTCCGGACAGGATCCGACTCCCAGGTCGCTGCCTCGAGCGGTGAGTCCGGCCCCGACACCCGGCTGACCTTCGAGCAGTTCGTCACCGGAACCTCCAACCGCTTCTCGCACGCCGCGGCCCTCGCCGTGGCGGAGACCCCGGCCGGCGCCTACAACCCGCTGTTCATTCACGGCGACTCGGGACTCGGCAAGACCCACCTCCTACGGGCCATTTGCCACTACGTCAACCATCATTACCCGTCCTACCAGGTCCGCTACGTCACCAGCGAGACCTTCCTCAACGAGTTCGTGCAGGCAATCCGCAACAGCACGCAGCCTGAGTTCAAGCAAATCTACCGCAGCAACGACCTGCTCCTAGTGGACGACATCCAGTTCATGGAGGGCAAGGACGGCCTTCAGGAGGAGTTCTTCCACACCTTCAACGACCTGCTGCAGAACGGCGCCCAGATCGTCCTCTCCTCGGACCGCGGCCCCGATGCCATGCCCACGCTCGAAGACCGGCTCCGGAGTCGCTTCAAGTCCGGCCTCATCACCGACATCCAGCCGCCGGACCTTGTGACTCGTCTCGCCATCCTGGAAAAGAAAGCTGAGTTCTCAGCCATTGAGATCCCCGGTGATGTGCTCTCATTCATTGCGGACAACGTGACCGGCTCCATCCGTGAACTCGAGGGCGCGCTCGTCAAGGTCACCGCGTATGCCAGCATCACCGGCCAGCGCTGCGCCTACGACCTGGCAACACGCGTGCTGGCCGACCTGATCGACAACACCGTCAAAGCGCCCGTCACCGTCAAATCGATTCTCAAGGCAACTTGTGAAGTGTCCAACTTCACGCTGGACCAGATCACAGGCGGCAGCAGGCGGCGGCCTCTAGTCGACGCCCGCCAGATCGCCATGTACGTCACACGCAACATGACCGACCTCTCATATCCCGAGATCGGCCGAGCCTTCGGCAACCGCGACCACACCACGGTCATCCATGCCGTCCGCAAGATCGAGCGCCAGATGACGGAGCGCCAGGAGATCTTCGACAAGGTCCAGGACCTCCAGAAGCGTGTCGGTGAGATCTCGTGAGCGCACACCGGCCAGAAGCCGGGGAGAACGCTGGGGACTGCGTGGGGACCGCTGCTGCACGGCTGTGTCCGCAGGGGCGGTGATCAACACCCCACAGGCCGCGCCTCGCGATCACACTGGTCGACACGGCAAACCTGGGGACGCCGAAACGACTGACATCCCGAGGCGAATTGACGATGATCCCCAATCCACAGCACCTAGTGTCCACTACAACACTTTGCAACCAGCCACAGGGGTAGAGCCATGGGCATGAAGTTCCGTTGCGAGCGAGACGCCTTGTTGGAGGCGCTCATGGTGGCTGTGCGAGCTGCAGCCGGCGCCGGCTCGAGCCGCGCCGCCTTGACCGGGGCTCATCTCGACTTGGCCGATGGAACTTTGGTGGTTACTGGCAGCGATCTGGATCTGACGCTGTCGGTGATCACGGACGTAGCGGGTGAGGCGGACGGAGCTGCGGTCACGCCGGCCCGCCTTCTCACTGATGTCGTGAGAGCAGTCCCGGCTGGATCGGTGGAGTTCTCTGTCACTGGCAACGGCGAGGCTTCGATTGTGGCCGGCCCGTCCGAGTTCTCAATCCGGCTGATTCCCGAGGAGGACTACCCGCGGCTGGCCTTCAAGGACGAGCCCACTCAAGACGGTGCTTCTGTGGCTTTCAGTCCGGCGGTTTCGTTCGGCGGGCTCGAGTTTCGGGAGGCTCTCAGCCAAGTTGTCAGGTCGGCGTCCTCGGATGACTCGCGACCGATCCTGACCGGCGTGCTTATGATTGCCGAGAGCGACGGCCCGTTGCGGCTGGTCTCGACCGACTCCTATCGGTTGTCGGTGAGGGACCTTGAAGGTTCCTCGATCCTTGGCGAGCACGAGAGGGTGCTGGTGCCCAGCCGAGCCTTGGGCGAGTTGCAGCGCCTCATCGCAGACTCCGATGAGGTCACGCTCAAGTTGGCCGAGCACTACGCCCAGTTCGTCGTGGGAGCAGTCCAGCTGACGACGCGGCTGATTCCGGGCGATTTTCCGAACTATAACGGGCTGATTCCCACGGATCATCCCAATTATTTGACGGCCAACCGAGAGCAGCTGCTTGAAGTTGTGCGACGAGTGCGCTTGCTGGCCCAGGATTCCACGCCGGTACGGCTCGTTATGAGCAGTGACAATCTTGAGGTCATTGCCGTCACTCACGACGTCGGCAAGGCAAACGAGTCCATGGACGTCCAGTACGAGGGCGAGGATCTGACGGTTGCCTTCAATCCCGGCTATCTAATCGACGGGATCGAGGCCACCACCGGCGACGAGGTCACCCTGCAGACGGCGGATGCGGTCAAGCCTGCCCTGCTCCGGTCAGTGGGAAACGAGAGCTTCCTTTATTTGCTGATGCCGGTGCGGGTTAGCTGAACCGGCGCTTTGGTGCGGATGAGCCAGGCCGCAAGCGGGTCGAATCCCGCCCCTGGCCTGTAGGTGAGGCAGCCATGCAAGTCAGTGCACTGTCGCTGGTGGACTTTCGATCCTATGCCAGGGCGGAGGTGGACTTCGCGGCCGGACTCACCGCCGTTGTCGGTGCCAACGGTCGCGGCAAGACCAACCTGCTTGAGGCGATCGGCTTCGCGGCCGGGCTGGGCTCGCTGCGGGGCGCGCCCGAGGCGGCTCTCATCCGCGACGGTGCCGAGGCTGCAGTGGTGCGCTGCTTCGCTCGCGCCGGCGATGGCCGGGAGCTCTTGATCGAGGCGGAGCTGGCCCGCTCCAGACCCAATCGGGTGAGGGTGAATCATCAACCGGTTGCCCGTCGGCGAGATCTGGTCGGCGTGCTCGCAGCAACGGTGTTCTCGCCCGAGGATCTCGACTTGGTGAAGGGCGAGCCGGCACGCAGGCGCCGCTGGATCGATGACGCGCTGACCGCTGTGCGCCCCGGTCTGGGGGCTCTGCGCAGCGAAGTGGACCGGATCCTTCGTCATCGCAACACCCTCCTGCGCCAGGCCGGCGGGCGCGCCGTGGGCGATGTGGCCATCACCCTGGACGTCTGGGACGCCAAATTGGCCGCATCCGGAGACGAGCTGCGTTCCCGCCGGCGGGAATTGCTGGGGGCGCTGCAGCCCCGGATCCGCTCCTGCTACGCACAAATATCCAAAGGTCGCGGGGAGGCTCACGCGAGTTACACGTCCTCCTGGGGTGATGACTTCTTGGCCGAAGCGCTCGCGGCGTCCCGCCGCGACGATCTGAGACGGGCGACCAGCACCATCGGGCCCCACCGCGATGACGTGCTGCTGCAGATCGGAGGGCTGCCCGCCCGAAGCCACGGCTCTCAGGGCGAGCAGCGGTCCCTGGCACTGGCTCTGCGGCTGGCGGTGGATGCCGAAGTTCGCGACCGCCGGAATGTGCAGCCGGTGTTGCTACTCGACGACGTCTTCTCGGAGCTGGACAGCGAACGGGCGGCCGCTTTGTTGGAGGCGCTGCCGCGGGGTCAGCGCATCCTCACCACTGCCACGGGTCTGCCCGCCGGCGTCCGTGCCGACCGGCTGATCCGACTCGCTGGTGACACCGCGAGCACGGTCCTGGTTCCGCAGGGGTGCTCATGACCAGATCGAGCCGTGAGCCAGTACAGCTTTCCGATGCGCTCGGACGCCTCCTCGGCTCGCTCAACGTGCCGCCCGCAGACCTCCTGTCGACAGTGTTCCAGCGGTGGGAGGAGGTGGTGGGGCCTGACGTGGCTCGTCACTGCCGCCCCGCCGCGGTTGAGGGAGACCGGCTGGTGGTGCTCGCGTCCGACTCGATGTGGGCCAGCGAGGTGCAGTGGCTCGCCGGCGAGGTGCTGGCCCGCATCAACGAGATGTCGTCCGCAGGCAGGCTGCAGTCGCTGATCGTCCGCGTCGCGCCCGGCTGAAGAACAGTTGCCCGGCGCGAGGGGTATCGCGCCTCAGAGCCAACGCGGACAGTTGCCACCGCCTCGCGGCTCGGGGTTGTGTTTGCCCGCTCTTGTTCGCTGCGCTCACGGGCCGCTCGGGGTTGTGTTTGCCCGCTCTTGTTCGCTGCGCTCACGGGCCGCTCGGGGTTGTGTTTGCCCGCTCTTGTTCGCTGCGCTCACGGGCCGCTCGGGGTTGTGTTTGCCCGCTCTTGTTCGCTGCGCTCACGGGCCGCTCGGGGTTGTGTTTGCCCGCTCTTGTTCGCTGCGCTCACGGGCCGCTCGGGGTTGTGTTTGCCCGCTCTTGTTCGCTGCGCTCACGGGCCGCTCGGGGTTGTGTTTGCCCGCTCTTGTTCGCTGCGCTCACGGGCCGCTCGGGGTTGTGTTTGCCCGCTCTTGTTCGCTGCGCTCACGGGCCGCTCGGGGTTGTGTTTGCCCGCTCTTGTTCGCTGCGCTCACGGGCCGCTCGGGGTTGTGTTTGCCCGCTCTTGTTCGCTGCGCTCACGGGCCGCTCGGGGTTGTGTTTGCCCGCTCTTGTTCGCTGCGCTCACGGGCCGCTCGGGGTTGTGTTTGCCCGCTCTTGTTCGCTGCGCTCACGGGCCGCTCGGGGTTGTGTTTGCCCGCTCTTGTTCGCTGCGCTCACGGGCCGCTCGGGGTTGTGTTTGCCCGCTCTTGTTCGCTGCGCTCACGGGCCGCTCGGGGTTGTGTTTGCCCGCTCTTGTTCGCTGCGCTCACGGGCCGCTCGGGGTTGTGTTTGCCCGCTCTTGTTCGCTGCGCTCACGGGCCGCTCGGGGTTGTGTTTGCCCGCTCTTGTTCGCTGCGCTCACGGGCCGCTCGGGGTTGTGTTTGCCCGCTCTTGTTCGCTGCGCTCACGGGCCGCTCGGGGTTGTGTTTGCCCGCTCTTGTTCGCTGCGCTCACGGGCCGCTCGGGGTTGTGTTTGCCCGCTCTTGTTCGCTGCGCTCACGGGCCGCTCGGGGTTGTGTTTGCCCGCTCTTGTTCGCTGCGCTCACGGGCCGCTCGGGGTTGTGTTTGCCCGCTCTTGTTCGCTGCGCTCACGGGCCGCTCGGGGTTGTGTTTGCCCGCTCTTGTTCGCTGCGCTCACGGGCCGCTCGGGGTTGTGTTTGCCCGCTCTTGTTCGCTGCGCTCACGGGCCGCTCGGGGTTGTGTTTGCCCGCTCTTGTTCGCTGCGCTCACGGGCCGCTCGGGGTTGTGTTTGCCCGCTCTTGTTCGCTGCGCTCACGGGCCGCTCGGGGTTGTGTTTGCCCGCTCTTGTTCGCTGCGCTCACGGGCCGCTCGGGGTTGTGTTTGCCCGCTCTTGTTCGCTGCGCTCACGGGCCGCTCGGGGTTGTGTTTGCCCGCTCTTGTTCGCTGCGCTCACGGGCCGCTCGGGGTTGTGTTTGCCCGCTCTTGTTCGCTGCGCTCACGGGCCGCTCGGGGTTGTGTTTGCCCGCTCTTGTTCGCTGCGCTCACGGGCCGCTCGGGGTTGTGTTTGCCCGCTCTTGTTCGCTGCGCTCACGGGCCGCTCGGGGTTGTGTTTGCCCGCTCTTGTTCGCTGCGCTCACGGGCCGCTCGGGGTTGTGTTTGCCCGCTCTTGTTCGCTGCGCTCACGGGCCGCTCGGGGTTGTGTTTGCCCGCTCTTGTTCGCTGCGCTCACGGGCCGCTCGGGGTTGTGTTTGCCCGCTCTTGTTCGCTGCGCTCACGGGCCGCTCGGGCCCGGGGCCTCGCTCGGCGTCTCGCCGAATCCCCATTGTCTGCGGCCTATTCGCTCGGCCTCGCAGATTGCGTGCCGCGGACCGGCCCGCGCTGGTAGAATTGAACCCGTGATCGGTGGCTCGATGAAGGGCTCTCGCCCGGCTCGGCGCCCCCAGCCCTCCTGGTCCTCGTCTGCTGTGGCCGGGTCGTGGCAGTGAGAGGCCGCAGTTCCCGCGTCCTCGCCTCGGCAGACCTCGGATTCAACATTGCTGGTCCCGGGTGGGGCCGGACTAGAGGGGCCGATCACTTGTGACATCCGAGACGACCACGGCCGAGACGACGCCCGCCAAGACGACCACCGCTGAGACGACGCCCGCCGAGACGACCACGGCTGAGACGACGCCCGCGACTTCGTCAGGTGAGGACACGTCGTACGGCGCACTGGCGATAACCGTTCTCGAGGGCCTCGAGGCCGTCCGGGAGCGACCCAGCATGTACATCGGGTCGACGGGGCCGACCGGCCTCCACCACCTCGTATGGGAGGTGGTGGACAACTCGGTGGACGAGGCCATGGCCGGGCATTGCGCCCGCATCGACGTGACCCTGCACGAGAATGGTTCCTGCGAGGTGGCCGACGACGGACGCGGCATTCCCGTCGATCCCCATCCCCTTCATGATCAGGTTCCCGCGGCGGAGCTCGTGATGACCCTGCTGCACGCGGGCGGAAAGTTCGGCGGCGCCGGCTACAAGATTTCAGGCGGCTTGCACGGCGTGGGCGTGTCGGTGGTGAACGCGCTCTCGGAGCGGCTTGAGGTACAGATCTACCGTGCCGGGCAGCGACACTGCATGACGTTCGTCAAGGGTGGTCAGATCGAGGAGGCTCTGTCAGCGCGGGGCTTGGCCCCGATCGTCGACGGTGAGGCCCGCACCGGTACGACGATCCGCTTCTGGCCCGATCCCTCTGTCCTGGAGGATGTGTCGTTCCGGTATCAGACCGTGGCCGAGCGCCTCGAGATGATGGCATTCCTGAACCGGGGGCTGGAGATCCGGGTCCGCGACCTCAGGCCCGGACCGCACGAGCACTCGGCGTGGAGGTCGTTCCGCTACGAGGGCGGGATCGTCGACTACGTAGACAGGCTGAACCAGTCGAAGGTGCGCCTGTTCGACGCGGTGGGCCACTTCTCGGGTGCGGAGACCATCGACGGCAATCCTCACGAGGTGGAGGTGGCGTTCCAGTGGAGCACCGGCTTCAACACCGACGGGCTGCACAGCTTCGCCAACGGCATCTCCACCATCGATGGAGGCATGCACGAACAGGGCTTCCGTGCCGCCCTGACTGGCACTGTCAACGCCTACGCACGCGAGAAGAGCCTGGTGAAAGAGAAGGCCGACAATCTGCAGGGCGAGGACATCCGCGAGGGCCTGACCGCGATCGTCAGCGTCAGGATCGGCAAGCCGCAGTTCGAGGGGCAGACGAAGGCCAAGCTGGGCAACATGTCCATGCGGTCCTTCGTGCAGCGGATCACGAACCGCTACCTGGCGGAATGGCTCGAGGAGCACCCGGCTGAGGCGAAGAGGGCGGTGGCGAAGGCGGTAGCCGCCTCCACGGCCCGCGAGGCCGCGGCCCGGGTGCGGTCCGAGGTTCGCTCCAAGTCCCTGCTGGACGGGGCGGGGATGCCCGACAAGCTCAAGGACTGCAGTTCGACCGACTCGGCCCGCCGGGAGCTGTTCATCGTGGAGGGAGACTCTGCGGGGGGGTCCGCGGTGCGAGCCCGGGATCCTGAGACACAGGCGGTGCTGCCCATCCGGGGCAAGATTCTCAACGTCGAGCGGGCCCGCATCGACCGGATGCTCAAGAACAACGAGATTCAGGCCCTCATCGGCGCTCTGGGCACGGGGATCGGCGACCCGGACGGCTCCAACGGCAGTGCGGGCACCGACGACGGCTGCGACATCACCAAGGCCAGGTATCACAAGGTGATTGTGCTCGCTGACGCCGACGTGGACGGAAGCCACATCCGTACTCTGCTGCTCACCTTCTTCTACCGCCAGATGCGTCCCCTGGTCGAAGCTGGCTACGTGTATGTGGCGCAGCCGCCCCTGTACTCCACGAAGGTCTCGCATTCGAAGACGGTCTATCTGCTCGACGATGCCGCCAAGGACGCCTTCCTGGCTGAGAGGCCCAAACACACCCGCGAGTTCCAGCGCCTGAAGGGTCTCGGCGAGATGAACTGGGACGAACTGCGCTCCACCACCATGGACGCGAGCACTCGCAGCCTCCTGCAGGTGTCGGTTGAGGAGGCGGCCATCGCTGATCAGGTGATCTCGGTGCTCATGGGAGACGATGTCGAGTTGCGCAAGAACTTCATCGTCACCAACGCCCGAGAAGTACGAAATCTCGATTTCTGACCTGAACGGGGAGGCGGCCAAATGAGCGACGCGGCAGACGGAACAGGGGGCGGCCCCGCGGACTTCACGTCCGGCCGGGGCGCCGGCGTCACCATCGTCGAGATCCAGGAGGAGATGGAGAGCTCGTTCCTGGACTACGCGATGTCGGTCATCATCAGCCGGGCTCTGCCCGACGCCCGCGACGGTCTCAAGCCTGTGCATCGGCGGATCCTGTGGTCGATGTACGACCAGGGCTTCCGGCCCAACCGGGGCCACGTCAAGTGCGCGCGGGTCGTGGGCGACGTGATGGCTCGGTTCCACCCCCACGGCGACACGGCCATCTACGACGCCTTGGCCCGCATGGCCCAGCCCTTCTCGCTCCAGCACCCCCTCATCGACTTCCACGGCAACTACGGGTCTCCGGAGGATCCGCCGGCCGCGGCTCGCTACACCGAGTGCCGCCTCGATCCGCTGGCCATGTCGATGCTTGCCGATATAGGCGAGGACACCGTCGACTTCGTCGAGAATTACTCGGGGGACTTCACCGAGCCGGCGGTGCTGCCGGCCCGCCTGCCGAACCTCTTGGTGAACGGCAGTCAGGGGATCGCGGTGGGGATGGCCACCAACATCCCGCCCCACAACCTCGCTGAGGTGATCGACGCGGTAGTGCACCTGCTGGAGGTTCCCGGCGCCGGCACCGAGGACTTGATGGCGTACGTGCAGGGCCCGGACTTCCCCACCGGCGGGCAGATCCTCGGCCGCAACGGATTCGAGTCGGCCTACCGCACCGGCCGCGGTTCGGTGAAGATCCGGGCTGATGTGGCCGTCACCGAGACGGGCGGCCGCCGCGCCCTCGTCGTCACTGCCCTGCCCTATCAGGTGTCGGCCGGGTCCGTCGCCCGCAAGATCGCTGACTTGGTCAACGCCAGGGAGATCGAGGGCATCGCCGACGTGAACGACGAGTCCTCAGGCGACGAGACCCGTTTCGTGATCAAGCTCAAGCGCGATGCCAACCCGGAGGTGGTGCTCAACAATCTCTGGAAGCACACCCCGCTGCAGACCAGCTTCGCGATGAACATGGTGGCGCTGGTGGACGGCGTGCCGCGCACTCTCACCCTTCGGGATGCGCTCGGCGCCTATGTCGCGCACCAGGTCGAGGTGGTCACCCGGCGCTCGGAGTTCCGTCTGGCCGCGGCCCGGGCCCGACTCCACATCGTGGAGGGGTTGCTGCGCGCCCTGGGCGCCATCGACGAGATCATCGCGCTGATCCGGGCCAGCGACGACACCGCAGCCGCCCGCGCCGGCCTGATGAGCGAGCCATTCGACTTCTCCGAGGCGCAGGCCAATCACATCCTCGACATGGCCCTGTCTCGACTGACCCGTCTGGGCCGCAACCAGCTTGAGACCGAGGCCGGCGAGAAGCGGAGCCTGATCGCCGACCTGGAGGCTCTGCTCTCCGACGATGTGCGGGTGCGGATGGTGATCCGCGGTGAGCTCAGGGAGATCTCCGAGAGGTTTGCGGTCGATCGCCGGTCGTCGCTCGAGATCGATCCGGGTGAGCTCGACATCGAGGATCTGATCGACGACGACGACCTGGTCTTCACCATGTCGGCGTCCGGGTACGTGAAAACGGTGGCCGTTGACGAGTTCCGCCTCCAGGGCCGCGGCGGCCGGGGGGTGGCCGGAGCGAGGCTCAAAGAGGCCGACACCGTCACGCACCTGATCCACACGACCGCCCATTCCTACCTGCTGTTCTTCAGCAACCTCGGTCGGGTGTACCGGCTCAAGGCCCACGAGGTTCCGGTGGCGTCGCGCACGGCCCGGGGTACCTCCATTGCGAACCTGCTGTCACTGCAGGACGGTGAGCGCATCCAGGCGGTGATCGACACCCGCGACTACGAGACCAACCGCTACCTGTTCTTCGCTACCGCCAAGGGCCGAGTCAAGCGGACCAAGTTCACCGCCTACGACTCGTCGCGCAAGGCGGGGCTCATCGCCATCCACCTGCGCGACGATGACGAACTGGTGGCCGTCGTCCCCACCGACGGAGTCCATGACATTCTGCTGTCGTCGCGACTGGGCCAGACTCTCCGATTCTCTCAGGAGCAGGTACGGGAGACGGGTCGGGTCGCGATCGGCGTGATCGGACTGAAGTTCAAGCACAAAGGCGACTCGGTCGTGTCGTGCGCGGTGGCCCGACCCGACGCTGCACTACTCCATGTGACGACACTGGGTTTCGGCAAGCGCACGCCAGTGGACAGATTGAACCGCAAGAAACGGGCTGGGCTCGGCGTTCGAGGGATAAGGCTCGAAGAGGACAAGGGCGAGGTGCTCGGAACGCTGGTTGTGGATCCCGACGACGAGATTCTCGCCGTCACGCGCAATGGTGTGGTAATCCGCATCCCCGTCTCTGGCGTTTCGGTCCAGAGCACCTCGGCGACAGGTGTGAAGGTCATGAATCCCGATCCCGACGACGAAGTGGTGGCCATAGCGCTCGTCGGTGACGAGGTGAACGGCGACGCCGACAAAGATGTCGACGGTGACCCGGAAGGGGCGCCGGGCGGGCAATGACGGCTCGGGCGCGGCCTGGGCCCCGGGACCGGGGGCAGGCAGTGCCCTTGATGGCGGTCATGCTCTTGTTGGCGATGGGCGCCGTTTTTGCGACGATCGAGATCGGACGACTGCTGAATGAGAGCGCCGCCGCCCGCACCGCCGCCGACGCGGCGGCTCTGGCTGGTGCCGCCGACGGCCCCGACGGGGCCGCGTCGATCGCGACCGCCAACGGTGCAGTGTTGCTCTCGTACGAGGAGGAGCCCGCGGACGACTCTGATGCCCTGCTGGTGACCGTCACCGTGCAAGTCGGCCGGACCAGCCGGACGGCTCGAGCCGAGCGGCAGGTGGAGTGGACGGCCCCCGAGTAGGCCGGGCCGAACCGAGGATTGGCCGGTTGGGCGTAGACTGCCGGTTCGTCGGAGGTGCCAGAGAATACTCATGAGCGACGCGTCGACTTCCGGCATGGATGAGCAACAGCCCGCTCTGCCGTCCTCCGACGCGGCGGTTGGGCTCCAGCCCCCAACGGGAGGGGATGCCGCCGATGCACTGCTCGGCGCCCGGCCGGGGCGCGTCCCCCGCTCAACCATCGGCCGGGCCTATCAAGCCCGGTCCAACCGACGCCTGCGGGCCCGCCGCGTCCGGCGGCTGGTCCGGCACGTCGAACCCTGGTCGGTGCTCAAGGTGTCTCTGGTTCTCTACTTCTGCGCTTGGGCGATCATGTTGTTCGTGGGGGTGACGCTGTGGAACCTGGCCGCCAACTCCGGCCTCGTCGCCGATGTTGAGAACTTCGTGGTGGAACTGTTCGCGCTGGAGTCGTTCAAGATCAACGCCGACCAGATCTTCCGGGCCGCGGCTGTCGGCGGGCTCGTCCTGGTATTGGCCGGCAGCGGTCTGACGGTGCTCGCAGCGGTGCTGTTCAACCTGATCAGCGACGTGACCGGAGGAGTGCGCCTGACCGTGGTCGAGGAGGAGACCGCCCGCCCGCGGCCGCGCCGGGCCCGCAGGCGGGTTCTGGTCGCGGCTCCGCCGCCGCCCGTGGGGAGGTCCGCGGGCCCGCCGCCCGCCGCGGCTGGTGGCGGTCGGGGAGGCCGCGGCTAGCGTGTAGCGCCGCTGGGGCTATAGCTCAGTCGGTTAGAGCGCACCCCTGATAAGGGTGAGGTCGCTGGTTCGATTCCAGCTAGCCCCACACTTCAGCCCGACAGCGCCCGGAGAGCCGGCTTGGCCGCAGGATTCATCACGTTGATCCGCCGGACGTTTGTTGCCATCGTCGTCGGCATGGCATTGGCCGCGGCCATCCGGGTGCGGGGCCGCGGGGGCGTCCCCCCCCAGACCGGCGGGTGGCGCGAGCTGCGCGACGACGAGTTGGCGTGATCGCGCCCGCGGGCGCTAGTGCGGCCGTGTTCGGGGCTGGGGCTACGGGCCTCCGGATCGTGCGCATGCTCGACCAGAGTTCAGCTGTCCGATCGGTGGAGGTGCGGGACACGGACCCGGCCCGGCTGCGGGAAGTCTCCGACGCATTGGGTCCGAAGACCAGGATCGGCCGGGGATCGGCAGTGCCCGACGGGACAGACGTGGTCGTGGTGGCCACCACGACGGGAACGCAGGCCGGCATCGCTCGGGCCGCGGTGAAGGCCGGTGCGGCCGTTGTCACCACCACCAACGAGATAGGTGAGACCCGCGACCTGCTCGCGATCGATCAGCAGGCCCGACACCACGGGGTTCCGCTGGTGGTGGGAGCCGGCTACATGCCCGGGCTCACGTGCCTGCTGGCCCGGGTCGGCGCCTCCGAGTTCGACGCGGTTGACGAGATCCATGTGGCCAAGGTCGGCACCGGGGGACCGGCGTGCGCCCGCCAGCATCACCGGGCGCTCAGCAGCCTCGCTGTCGACTGGCGCGACGGACGCTGGACTCGCCGAGCGGGCGGCTCGGGACGCGAGCTGTGCTGGTTTCCCGATCCGGTGGCCGGACGGGACTGCTACCGGGCGGCCCTTCCGGACGCGCTGTTGCTCGTGCCCGCCTTTCCCGGCGTTGATCGGGTGACGGCGCGCATGGCCGCCACCCGCCGCGATCGGCTCACCGCGCCTTTGCCGATGATGCGCCGTCCGCATCGCGAGGGCGGTGCGGGCGCGGTGCGGGTTGAGCTTCGGGGCCGGCGCCGGGGGGAGCGTCATGTGGTCGTGTTGGGCTCTCAGGCGAGGCCGGCGGAAGGAGCGGCCGTGGTGGCCGCCGCGACCGCGCTGCACCTGGCTGACATTGAGGTCTCAGCCGGCGCGATCGGGCTAGCGTCGATCGCTGATCCGGTGGGGCTGCTGAGGGCGGTGACCGCTCAGGGACTGCGACCCTCGCGGTTCGAGGGGTTTGCGCTGTCGCGCGATGGCTGTTCGTGACTGCCGGTGCTCTACTGGAAACAGGTCAGCAGGTCTTCGTGGAGCAGTCCGTTGGTGGCCACGGCCGAGCCGCTGCGCCACTCGTCGTCGCCGGAGGTGTCCGAGAATCGGCCTCCGGCCTCAGCCATGATTACCGACATCGGGGCGACGTCCCAGCCGGAGCACTCCGGGTCGACCATGGCCTCGGCCCGTCCGGTGGCGACGAGGGCGTAGCCGTAGGCATCGCCCCAGGTGCGAACCCGCGCGCCCGCGTCCCGCACCCGCCGCAGGACAGGGTCGGGCCAATAGGAGAGTCCGCTGGTGCAGACGTATGAGCGGTCAAGGCCGGCGTGGTGACTCACCCGGCACGGTGTTCCGTTCCAGTAGGCGCCGCGGCCCCGGCCAGCCCAGACACACTCGTCGAGGGCGGGCAAACAGATCACACCCACCGCGGGGCCCCGGTCGTCCACCAGAGCCAGCAGCGTGGCGTACAGGGGGACTCCTTGGACGAAGGCCTTCGTGCCGTCGATCGGGTCGATCACCCAGGAGCGGCCGGTGCGGCCTGCCCGGACTCCCTCCTCCTCGCCCCAGACCGCGTCGCCGGGAAATGCCGCCAAGATTTCAGAGCGGAGGAACCGCTCAACTGCATAGTCGGCCTCGGTGACGGGCGACCCGTCGCTCTTTGCGGACACGGAGAGACCTCGCTGCTGGTACCACTGCAGCGTGATCCGTCCGGCCCGCTGCACGGCGTCCACGGCAAAGTCGATGACATCCTGGGTGGCTGCGCCGCTTGGAGCGTCTTCATCGACAGCCGTGGGTTGGTTTTTGTCTGAATTGCCAGTAAGTTTCATGATGTGTCAGCCAGTGCCTATCTTTATGGTCAAGCCACGGTGAAAATCATGCAGGCTGAGCGGTGCCGGTCGGTCGCGGACACGATCGACCTCCGAAGAGCCGCGGTGACCGAGCGCCACCGACCCGTACTGGCCCTGCACCGCGAGGAGGTCTGGATGGGCCGGGCTGCCAGTGCCAGCCGCGCCAAGCTGCAACGTGTCATCGGCGCGGCACTGTATTCCCTTGGTCTCGACCTGGCGAACGCCAGCCGGGCCCTGCGCAGCGAGGCCTCCAGGCTTGAACAGGAGGCGGCCGCGCTGCGCAGCCGGGGCCGGGCGCTGGCCGAGGCCGAGGCCCGGTCAGCCCGAGCCCTGGCTGCGGGCGCGAACGCCGGCGACGCTCGGTTCGGGCGGCGGCCGGCCCTTCTCGCCTCGCCTCCGCGCGCGGGTGACAGGTAGCCGGGCTCTGGCGTATTCTCGCAAGCATGATCATCGACACACTTCGATCTGTCTTGCAATTTCGCCGGTTCGAGTTCAACGCGACCAAGCGCCGGCTGCAGAAAGCAGCCAGCATTGAGGATCTCCGCAAGATGGCTCGTCGGCGCCTGCCCGGGGGCGTGTTCGATTACATCGACGGCGGCGCTGAGGACGAGGTCGCAATGGACCGCAACACCCGCGCCTTCCGTGAGATGGAGTTCGTGCCGAGGGTGCTGCGCGACATGGGCAGCGTGGACACAACCGGCCCGATCCTCGGCCGCGAGGTGCCCTTCCCGCTAATCCTCGCGCCCACCGGGTTCACGCGCATCGCGCATCCCTGCGGAGAGCTGGCCGCGGCCCGCGCTGCCGAGCGCGCCGGCCTGCCGTACTCGCTCTCGACGATGGGAACGCGCTCGGTGGAGGAGGTGGCCGCGGCGAGCAACGGCTCGAAGTGGTTCCAGGTCTATGTCTGGCGCGACAAGGGCCTGCTCAAGGACATGATCCTGCGGGCCAGGGAGGCCGGCTTCGATGTGCTTTGCATCACCGTCGATGCGGCCATGCTGGGCCGGCGCGAGCGCGATGTTCGCCGAGGTTTCACGCTGCCGCCCAAGATGGGCATCGATACCCTCTTCGAAGGCATGATCCGCCCGAGTTGGAGCCTGCGCTTCGCGTTCTCGGAGCCGATCTCCTTCGCCAACGTCGCCGGCAACACCGACATCGACGGCTCAACTGCCGTCGATCTGGCCGGGTTCATGAACTCGCAGTTCGACCCGACCCTGTCGTGGCAGGACGTGGAATGGATGCGGTCGCTGTGGGACGGACCGGTGCTGGTGAAGGGCGTCCAGTGCGTGGCCGATGCCGTGATCGCCCGCGACCAGGGGCTCGACGGCATAGTGCTGTCCAACCACGGCGGTCGCCAACTCGACTCGGCCCCGTCCATCATCGAATTGGTTCAGCCGGTGGCCGAGGCTGTCGGCGGCGATCTTGACATCGTCTGCGACGGCGGGGTTCGACGGGGCGGCGACATTGTCAAGGCCCTGGCACTCGGTGCGACGTCGTGCATGGTCGGCCGCCCATACCTGTACGGCCTGGCCGCTGCGGGCGAGGAGGGCGTCGACTGGGTGATCGAGCACCTGCACACCGGCATGAAGCGGGACATGGCCCTGTGCGGCGCCGCTAGCGTGTCCGAGCTGACGCCAGACCTGATCTACCGGACCGAGACCGGCAGATGATGTCACCGCTCTCGTAGTTCACCCCCTCTCTGCAATCAGAGGGCCCCTTCGCCTGTAGTTAGATATCATCACTATTATGTTGTAGTCTCTAATCGAGACTGGGTGGCCGGCATCCGTCGCCTTGGCGCAGGAGGCTCGGCGCAGGAGGCTTGGCGCAGGAGGCTCGCATGCAGGGGAATCAGCCGGCTCACCGTCATCTGCTGCCGCACTTCACGCGCGGCGATGCATGGCGCCGCGACGATCTGGTGGTGATCGATCGGGGAGAGGGCTGCTACGTCTGGGACACCGAGGGCAACCAGTACTTGGACGGCTTGTCCGGGCTGTTCTGCACCAATCTCGGCCACGGGCGCAGCGATCTCACCGCCGCCGCGGCCAAGCAGATGGACAGGCTGGCCTTCTATCCCAACTGGAGCTTCGCCCACCCGTCGTCGTTGGAGGCCGCGTCCTTCATCGCTGCGGTCGCGCCCGCCGATCTGGACCGCGTGTTCTTCGTTAATTCCGGCTCCGAGGCAGTGGAGTCGGCCTTCAAGTTCGCCCGCTGCTACCACTTGGCCAACGGCGATGACGCCCGCCACAAGGTGATCGCCCGCCATTGGGCCTACCACGGCACCACCTTGGGTGCCCTGTCGGCAACCGGCGTTCCCCACCTGCGGGATCCGTTCGAGCCGATGCTTCCCGGCTGCGTGCGCCACGTCGACAACACGCTCGGCTGCGTCGGCGAGCCCGAAGTTCCCGCCCGAGAGCTGCCCTGCGTGGCCGCCGTGGAGGAGGCCATCCTCAACGAAGGCCCTGAGACAGTGGCCATGGTGCTCGCCGAGCCGGTCCAGAACGGCCGGGGAGCGCTCGTGCCGCCCGAGGGGTACTGGCAGGAGCTGCGCCGCATCTGTGACGAGCACGGCGTGCTGCTCTGCGCCGACGAGGTGATCAACTCGTTCGGCCGTCTCGGGCACTGGTTCGCCAGCGAGCGCTTCGGCGCCCAGCCGGACATGGTCACCTTCGCCAAGGGCGTCACCAGCGCCTATCAGCCCCTCGGGGGCCTAGTCGTGCGGGGAACCCTCGTTGACCGGGTGTGGGACTCGCCCATGGCGATGTTCGTTCATGGCTCCACCTTCGGTGCGCATCCAGTGGCCACCGCGGTGGCGGTAGCGAACATGGCCGCCATGCGCGCCGAGGACGTGTTCGCCAATGTGGTGCGCAACGAGGACCGTCTGGGCGACGGCCTGACGGCTTTGATGGCGGCCCATGGCTGTGTCAAAGACGTGCGCGGCGCCGGGTACTTCCACTACGTGGAACTGATGCGGGACCGTGCCGCCGGCACCGACCTGACCAAGACGGAGTTCGCGCAGCTCCTTGCGGGCGGCGTGCTTGACCAGTTCGTGCGGGAGGCGGGCGTGCTGGTGCGACCCGACTCGCGGGGTGCCGCGATGCTCGCCGTCGCGCCGCCGCTGATTGCCGGCGCCCCGGTGATCGACGACCTGCTGAGTCGGGTCGACCAAGTGCTCGACCGCGTGGGCGGTTGGCTGAAGAATTAGGATTGAGGCTGCCTAGTATCCATTGGGATGCAGGGAGCACGATGAAGCGACTGCTGCCCATTCTCATGGTGCTCGGCGTCGTCACCACCGCCTGCGGTGGCCGCGCTGGACTCGGGTGAGTTGGCCTTGGCGGGCGCGTTCGGCGACCCGGTTGTCGAGCGGTGGCGGTCCGCAGCCCGATCTTCTCGCAGGCACGTCGTGCTGGCCGACGGCCATGACGAGCGGGCTGTGGCCGGGGCCCGGCGACTGGAGACCGAGGGTTTGGCCGTCCCGGTGCTGGTTGACGACGCTGCGAGCCTCCGCTCTGCTGCGGTCCGTGCGCAGGCCGAGGCCTCGCCGTGGCGCGACCGCATCGACCTGGACGACCCGCTGCATGTAGCTGCCCTCATGGTGGCCGCGGGCGAGGCCGACGCCTGCGTGGCCGGCGCCTCCCGGCCCACCCCCGACGTGGTCAGGGCTGCGCTGTTCTGCATCGGGCAGGCTCCCGGGGTCGACATCGTCAGCAGCTGCCTCCTGCTGGCGCTGCCCGACGGCACGGCGGTCACCTACGCCGATTGCGGGGTCGTGCCCGAGCCCGACGCGGGCCAGCTGGCCTCCATCGCGATCTCGAGCGCGGCCACCCACGAGGCCCTGGCCGGCTGCGAGCCCCGCGTGGCCATGCTGTCGTACTCCACCAAGGGCAGCGCGGAGGGTCCCCGGGTCGAGCTGGTCCGATCGGCCACCGAGATCGTTCGGCGCCGCGCCCCGTCGCTGGCCGTGGACGGCGAGCTGCAGTTCGACGCGGCTTGGGACCGGCAGGTGGCCGAGTCGAAGGCGCCGGGATCGCCGGTGGCGGGCCGGGCCAACGTGTTCGTGTTCCCCGACCTCTCGTCGGGCAACATCGCCTACAAGATCACTCAGCGACTGGCCGGCGCCCGGGCCTACGGACCGCTGCTGCAGGGCACTGCGGGTGTGATCCACGATCTGTCGCGGGGCTGCAGCGTCGATGACATCGTCACGGTGGCCACCATCGCGGCCTGCCAGGCCGCAGTGGGCTCAGCTCGCGTCAGTCAGCTATAACGGTTGCGCTATGCCTGCTAACTTGACGTCTGCGCACGATTCTCGCGGCCGATTCCGTTGACGAGATCGGCGCACCGGGAGCACCATGACTGCACTTGAGAGCGACACACCCTTGGCCCGGCGCCCCTTGGATGCCGAACGGGTGATAGCCGCCGCGGCCGAGGTCGCCGATGCGGAGGGGCTCGACAAGGTCACCCTCACCCGGGTGGCCGAGGGTCTCGGTGTCCGTCAGCCGGCGCTGTACCGCCATGTGGCCGGATATGACGACCTGCTGCGCAGCCTGAGCCTGCGGGGCCGCGAGATCCTCGCCCAGAGGCTGGCCGACGCTGCGGTGGGGCTCTCCGGCGACGATGCGGTGGCCGCGGTCGGCCATGCCTGGCGCAAGACGGTGCGGGACCATCCCGGGATTTACGCGGCCACGGACCGTTATCCGTGCGCGGGCGACGCCGAGCTCGAAGCCGCGGTGGAGCGAGTTCTCGCCGTGCTGGGTCAGATCCTGAGGGGATTTGACCTGACCGAGGAGGACCGTGTCCACGCGGCCCGCGCCCTGCGCAGCGCCTTCCACGGCTTCAGCCACCTTGAGTCGGGCGACGGCCACCCCCTGCCGCACGACCCTGAGGACACCTTCGACCATCTGGTGGAACTGCTGTGCGCCGGGGTGCACCGCCTGTCCCGCGAGGCCGCTGGAAGCGGGAGCATGGCCTGATGGCACGGCTCGCATTCTTGCTTGACAGCGACCGGGGCATCTCGTGACACGGCTCGGGTTCCTGCTCGACAGCGACAGCTGCATCGGCTGTCACGCCTGCACGGTCGCGTGCAAGAGCGAGCACGACGTGCCCATCGGCGTGAACCGCACCTGGGTGAAGTACATAGAGACGGGCACGTTCCCCGATGTCAACCGGCACTTCTCGGTGATGCGCTGCAACCACTGCGACGACGCGCCCTGCATCGCCATCTGCCCCACCAACGCGCTGTTCCGGGCCGACAACGGTGTGGTCGACTTCGACGACAGCAACTGCATCGGCTGCAAGGGATGCATGAACGCCTGTCCCTACGACGCCATCTACATCAACCCCGCCACCAACACCGCCAACAAGTGCAACTTCTGCAACCACCGCATAGAGCAGGGCCTCGAGCCGAGCTGCGTAGTGGTGTGCCCCACCCACGCCATCAAGGTCGCCGACCTCGACGACCCGAATGACGAGACCACGAGGATTATCGCCCGCAGCGACACCGCGGTGCGGGCCCCGGAACAGCAGACCCTGCCCAAGGTGCACTACCTGGGCGCGGACCAGGCGTCGCTGGACCCGCTGCGCACCGCCATCGCGGCCGACGGCATGATCTGGGCCGACACCACACCCCAGCATCCGACGGTCGAGCCCGACGGCCCTGGCGTGGTGGCCCGCACCGCCTACACCACCGCCCATCAGATGACCTGGAAGGCCAAGGTGTCGAGCTATCTCGTCACCAAGGCGATCGCCGCCGGCGTGATGGCCGTGGCCGCTCTGCTGGCGCTGCTGGGCCACGGCGGCTCACAGGCCGCGGTCGGAGTGGTGCCGCCGCTGGTCGCGGGGTTCTTCCTGGCCGTCACCGGTGTGCTGTTGGTGTGGGACCTGAAACAGCCGGCCCGCTTCTACTACCTGTTGACCCGGTCCAACCGCAGATCCTGGCTGGTGAGGGGCGCCTGGGTGCTGGGCGCCTTCGCCGGGGTGTGCGCCGCATGGTTCGTCGGCGGCATCGCGGGCTCGTCGGGCGCCCTGGTTGTGCTGGCCGCGCCCGGAGCGCTGTTGGCCGCGGCCACCGCCGGCTACACCGCGTTCCTCTTCGGCCAATGCGAGGGCAGAGACCTGTGGCAGACGCCGCTGCTGCTGCCCACGCTGCTGGCACAGGCGGCCGTGGCCGGCGGTGCGACCTACTCGGTGGCTGATCTCGCGATGGAAGTCCCCGATCGCTCTGCGGTGCGCTGGGTGATGCTGGGCGGCATCCTGGCTTGCGCCCTGCTCATTGCGGCCGAGGTCGCGTCGCGGGGAACAGCCCATGTGGAGGCGGCTGTGGCAGTCATGACCCGCGGCCGCTACGCCCGCCGCTTCTGGGCGGGCGGGGTGGTGCTGGGCTTGGTCCTGCCCGGCGTCGCCACGGCGATCGCCCTCGCCGCCGACACCGGCGCGGCGCTGCCCGCGGCCGCGGGGCTCTGCGCGCTGGCGGGCATGTGGTTCTACGAGGACAGCTTCGTGCGGGCCGGCCAGTCCGTCCCGCTGTCTTAGCGGCAGCGCGGGTAGGTGAGAAGCAGTACTAATGTCGCCGGCATTCTCAACGGTCCGCTTCGCTTTCATGTGCCTGCCCGCGCACGTTCTTAGCAGGATCTCGTGGACTCGTCCCAGGCATTTGCCCCGCTTTCACGAAATCTGTGCCGGTTGTTGTCCCATATGACGCGTTTCTCTACAGATTTCAGCTCCCGCCCCCTCTTGCCGTTGGAGATGAGCCGTGGTTGACCTGCACAGCTACCCCCCGCACGAGACCTGGCACGACGCGGTGTCGCTGGACGCCAAGGCCTGGCCCCGGCGGGTGGAGCACCATCACACGCTGGTGCCCACCACCTGCTTCAACTGCGAGGCCGCCTGCGGGCTGGTGTGCCACGTCAACCACGCCACCGGCCGCATCGACCGCGTCGAGGGCAACCCGCTGCACCCGGCCAGCCGGGGCCGCAACTGTGCCAAGGGTCCGGCCACGCTCAACCAGATCGACGACCACGAGCGCATCCTGTACCCGCTGCGCCGAGCCGGTGAGCGGGGCGGCGGCCAGTGGGAGCGGGTGAGCTGGGGCGAGGCTCTCGACGACATCGGCGGCCGCATCCGGTCGGCCATTGCCGAGGGCCGCCACAACGAGGTCATGTACCACGTGGGCCGCCCCGGCGAGGACGGCTACGCCGAGCGGGTGCTGCAGTGCTGGGGGGTGGACGGCCACAACAGCCACACCAACATCTGCAGCTCCAACGCCCGCATCGGTTACCAGAGCTGGATGGGCCACGACCGCCCGTCGTCGGACTTCGCCCACGCCGAGGTGATCTTCTTGATCTCGTCGCACCTGGAGGCGGGCCACTACTTCAACCCCCACGCCCAGCGCATCGTCGAGGCCCAGGGCCACGGCGCAACGGTGATCTGCGTGGATCCCAGGCTGTCCAACACCGGCGCCAAGGCCGACTTCTGGCTGCCGGCGTGGCCCGGCACCGAGCCGTTCCTGCTGCTGGCCATCGCCCGCCTGCTGCTGGCCGGCGGCACCTGGGACCGCGATTTCGTGCGGCGCTGGACCAACTGGCAGACCTATCTGCGCCGGCGCCACCCGCAGCGGCCGGTCGAGTTCGAGTCGGTTGGGCCCGCCCTGTTGGAGGACTACGCCGCCTACACGCCGGAGGAGGCCGAGCGGGTCTGCGGTGTGCCCGCGGCGCAGATCACGGAGGTGGCGCGGATAATCGGCGCCCATCCGACGAAGTTCGCCTCGCACAACTGGCGGGCCGCGGCCGCGGGCAACCTGGGCGGCTGGCAGACCGCCCGGTGCCTGTTCTTCCTCAACGTGCTCACCGGGTCGGTCGGCACCGTGGGCGGCACCACCGGCAACGGCTGGAACAAGTACAAGGCCCCCCATCCGCCTACAGCGCCGCCGGTGGAGCATTGGAACGAGCTCAACTGGCCTCGCGAGTACCCGCTGGCCCACCACGAGATGTCGATGCTGCTGCCGCACTTCCTGCACGAGGGCCGGGGCCGTCTCGACGTGTACTTCAGCCGGGTGTACAACCCGGTGTGGACCAACCCCGACGGGTTCAGCTGGTTGGAGGCCCTCAAGGACCCCGACAAGGTGGGGTGCCATGTGGCGCTGACGCCGACCTGGTCGGAGACGTCCGTGTTCGCCGACTACGTGCTGCCCATGGGGGTGGGCGCCGAGCGCCACGACGTGGCCAGCTTCGAGACCCACGCCGGCCGCTGGATCGGCTTCCGCCAGCCGGTGCTGCGCCGCTACGCCGAGATCCGTGGCGAGCAAGTCGGCCACGAGTCCCGCACCCACGAGTTCAACCCGGGCGAGGTGTGGGAGGAGAACGAGTTCTGGATCGAGCTGTCGTGGCGCATCGACGGTGACGGCTCCATGGGCATCCGGCGCTGGTTCGAGAGCCCCGCCCATCCCGGCACACCGATGTCGGTGGACGAGTACTACGCAGCGATGTTCGAGGGCGTGCCCGGCCTGGCCGACGACGCGGCCGCGGCCGGCCAGACCCCGCTGGAGTTCATGCGCGACCGGGGCGCCTATGCCTTGCCGGGCGACATGTACCTCCCGTATGAGCGCGAGGTGGACCCCGCCGCGCTCACCGACTGCGAGATCGACGACTCAGGCGTCTTCCGCCGCCCCGGCACGCCGGGGACGTGGTCCGGCGAGCCCGAGGAGCTGGCCGGCCTGAGGCTGGCCGGCTTGGGCGACGGCTCGCCCGCGGTGGAGGTGGACGGCACCGCTCGCGAGGGCTTCCCGACGCCGTCGCGCAAGCTGGAGCTGTACTCGCAAACGCTGGCCGACTGGGGCTGGCCCGAGCACGCCACCCCCAACTGGATCCCGTCGCACGTGCACTGGGAGAACCTCGACCTCGAAGCCGACGAGCGGATCCTGCTGCCCACGTTCCGCATCCCCACGCTGATCCACACTCGCTCGGCCAACAGCAAGTGGCTGTCGGAGTTGAGCCACCGCCACCCGCTGTGGATCCATCCCTCCGACGCCGAGGCCCTCGGCATCGAAGTCAACGGGCTGGTGCGGATCACCACTCGCATCGGCCACTTCGTGATCGGCGCCTGGCGCACCGAGGGGATCCGCCCCGGCGTGGTGGCCGCGTCGCACCACATGGGCCGCTGGCGCCTAGACGCCAACAGCGGAGGCGCATGGGCGGGCGGCGACGCCGACATCACCAACGACGGATCCGTGTGGCGCCTGCGCCGCCGGGGCCGACCGGAGCGCCACACCAGCGACGATCCCGACACCGAGCGCATCTGGTGGAGCGACACCGGCGTGCACCAGAACCTCACGTTCTGCGTGCAGCCCGACCCGATCTCGGGCATGCAGTGCTGGCACCAGCGGGTGCGGGTGGGGCCCGCACAGCCCGGCGACGCCTACGGCGACGTGGTGGTGGACACCGCCGAGGCCCGCAAGGCCTACCACGAGTGGCTGGCCATGACCCGCCCGGCGCCCGGCCCCGGAGGCCTGCGCCGCCCGCTGTGGTACGCCCGCCCCCTCAAGCCCGTCCCCGCCGCCTACGCCCTCGAGGGCTGAGTTGCAGGCGGCCTCTGGGCGTGGCGGCTGTGCCTTGCAGCCCGGTCGACGCTTGTCGGTACAGTGACTGGGCACTTGACTGGGCACTTAGCGGCGAACATGTACGGAGGTGCCGCTGATGAGCATCGCCAATCCCACTGAGGGAGTCGACACTTCTAACGCCCCCTATGTGATCGTGTCGAGCGACACCCACGCGGGGCTGCAGTGCGAGGAGTACCGGCCGTACCTCGACTCTGCGCTGCACGACGCCTTCGACGTCTATGTGGCCGAGCGCCACGAGCACCGGCGGGTGCAGGAAGAGGTCAACGCGGAGTTCTTGGCCGAATGGGAGGGCGAGAACTCCGAGGGCCTGCGGGGCGCCTACGACCCTGAGGTGCGCGACAAGGAACTCGACGCCGACGGCATCGCCGGCGAGGTCATCTTCGCCGACGGCGACGCGGTGACCGGCCAGGAGTCGCCCCCGTTCGGGGCCGGACTGTCCGCAGGCCAGATCACCGATCCCCGCCAGGCCTTCGGCGGCGCTCGGGCCCACAATCGCTGGCTTGTGGACTTCTGCGCCACCAACGCGCCCCGCCGGGCCGGGGTGGGCCTGGTGCCGATCACTCACGATGTTGACGAGTCCGTGGCCGAGATCGAGGGGCTGGCCGGCAAGCCGGGAATCAAGGGGATCATGATCCCCACCATGTGGCATGGCTTCCCGGCCTACGGCTCCGACCACTACGACAAGGTCTGGGCGGCCTGCGCCGAGACCGGCCTGGTGGTGCACACCCACTCCGGCGAGGCCGACTTCGATTCGTACGGCGACAACGTGGCCATGTACGTCTCGGAGGTGCCGTTCTGGACCCACCGGGCGCTGTGGCAGTTGCTGTTCTCGGGCAAGTTCGACCGGTTCCCCGGACTGCGCTACGCGGTGGTCGAGTGTGGCTCCTATTGGATCGGCGACCTGCTGTGGAAGACCGACGTGAACTTCGGGGCCAGCAGCAAGATCAAGAAACTGGGCTCGCGCATGAAGGGCCTGATCTCGCGCCTGCCCTCGGAGCACTTCGGCACCAACGTGTTCATCGGGGCCTCCACGATGAGCAGGGAGGAGATCCGCCGCCGCCACGTCAACGGCATCGACGCCCTGATGTGGGGCACCGACTATCCCCATCCCGAGGGCTCATGGCCCCATACCGCCAGACGCCTGGAGAGCGACTTCCGCGACGTGTCCATCGAGGACACCCGCCTCCTGCTGGGCCTGAACGCAGTGGAGTGCTACAACCTCGACCTCGGCTCCCTCACCGAGATCGCCGAGCGCATCGGCCCCACCCCCGAGCAGCTCCACCAGGACCCCGCCCTCCGCACCGCACCGGACGCCAAGCGCACCGCCCGCTGGTGGATAGACGAGTACGGCTGTGAACTCCAGCACTGAGCCGCACACTGGTGCCTTCTTGTGAGTCTGTTGGGGATGGTCGTGCGTGACTATGGAGTCGACTTCGTCGTGATGATCGCGGCGACGGTGCTGCTGGTGAGCGGCTTGGTTAAGGTCGTCGTGCCCGGCCCGATCGCCGCGACGATGCTGGCATTGTGGAGCCGGGCCACCGGCCGCGGAGCGAAGACCGGATCTCGGTTGCTGGGGAGGGCGCTCGGGTCTGCGGAGATCGGTCTGTCCGCGTGGATCGTGTTGGGCCGGTCGACGCCCGCGGGCGTCGTACTGTGCGTCTTCGCGGCCGGCCTCGCCGCGGCCGGCCTGATGGGCGTGCTGGGCGCCGGCGATGTGCCATGCGCCTGCTTCGGAGGCCACGACCGGGCCCTCGGGTACCTGCATGTCCTGCAGCTGCCACTGTGGGTCGCTGCGGCCTGGTGCGTGTCTCGTCGCACGGAGCTCGCGGCAGGCTTCGACGGGCGCGTCGCGATGTTCGGCGCTTGCGCGGCCGCGGCTTCAGGCTTCCATGTGGCCAGAATGTGGATCGTGCTGGCCCCGACGGCGCGGCGTCGCAGGCGGGCGGCCGCCGAGCGTGCCCGCGTGCCGACGTCGCCGCACCAGCCGCAGTTGGGGGGCTCGTCGTGGTAGTGGCCGCCTCTTATCAGCCCAGCCCGTGGAAGCCGATAGCCGACCACGTCGACCGCTATTTGGCCACCGACGGCGCCGATGGCTTCGAGTGGGAGGGCGCCCAGTGCGTGATCCTCACTTCCGTCGGGCGCAAGACGGGCAGCCTGCGCCGCACGCCCCTCATTCGCATCCGGGACGGTGAGCGCTATCTCTTGGTCGCTTCGATGGGCGGTGCGCCCCACCATCCGAGCTGGTATCTCAACCTCGTCGCCAACCCCAAGGCAACCATCCAAGACCGGGATGAGCTGTACCGGCTGAGGGCCCGCCCGGCCACGCCGGAGGAGAAGGCCGAGCTGTGGCCGGTCGCGGTGAGCCAGTGGCCCGACTACGAGGACTACCAGGCTCGCACCGACCGCGATCTCCCCCTCGTCATCTGCGAATAGGGGGCGCAGCGACTCGGAGACAACGCGCTTGACGGAGCTTGCGGTCTAGCGGTCTGGCATTATTATTGGCTGCGTGTTGGTTGGCGCTTGGAGGTTGGCGGGCTTTGTTGTGGTGTCGGTGGTGTTTTGTGTGGTGCTGGGGCATGTTGCGCCTGTCGCCGCGGTGGAGTCCGGTGGGTCCGGTGCTGGCCGGGCCGGCGTTGACGGCGCCGGGCCGGGGGTGTTCGAGGACAACGGGCCGGGTGTTCACCAGGCTGCGGTCGCGGGGCTGGCCCAGCTGGGAGTGTTCGGGGGCACCGAGTGCGGTGAGGGTCTGTTCTGTCCGGGCGAGCCGATCCTGCGCTGGGAGATGGCGGTGTGGCTGGCCCGGGTTCTGGTTGAGTTGGAGGCTGCGGACGTACTGCCGGAGTCGTCGGCGTCGCGTTTCGGGGACGGGCTGCGGGAGTCGTCGGCGTCGCGTTTCGGGGACGGGCTGCGGGAGTCGTCGGCGTCGCGTTTCGGGGACGTGCCGGCCGATGCGTGGTGGGTGCCGCATGTGGAGTTTCTCGCGGATCTGGGGGTGACTGTCGGCTGCGCGGTCGAGCCGGCTCGGTTCTGTCCGAGCGATTCGGTCACTCGCGCCCAGATGGCGTCGTTTCTTGTCCGCGCTTTCGGGTTGGCGCTGCTGGAGGGTGACGGGGCGCAGTTTGTGGATGTTGACGGCGGCGTTCACGCGGGCAACATTGTGGCTCTGTCCGTTTCGGGCGTCACCAAGGGGTGCGCGGTCGAGCCTGCCCGGTTCTGTCCGTACCGGTTCACCACTCGGGCCCAGATGGCGAGCTTCCTCTTTCGGGCCTACACCCGAGCCGGCGGTCCCTGCCCCTCAGAGCAAACATCCGCCCCGGTCGGTGTGCCCGGACCGGACGATCCGCCGGCGCCGCAACCGGCGCTGGCGCCGCAACCGCCGGCGTCGCAACCGGCGCCGCGGCCGCAACCGGCGCCGCGGCCGCAACCGGCGCCGCGGCCGCAACCGCCGGCGTCGCTACCGGCGCCGCCTGCTGTGTCCGTGCTCAGCGCGCCACAGGCACTGGAGGTTGTTGCGGGTCATCAGACGCTGACGGTCATTTGGGCTCCACCCGACATCGGAGTGGAGGTTGTGGGGTATCGGTTGCGGTGGAGGGGGCCGGGTCAGGGGTACAGCGATACCGAGAGGTGGGTCGCTACGCGCGATCTGAGTTATGAGATTGGCGGTCTGGTGAATGGCACGAACTATTCGGTTCAGGTCGCTGCGGGGTTCAGCGGTGAGGGCTTCGGCCGCTGGGCAGAGGGTTCTGGTGTGCCTCGCACTGTTGCGAGCGCCCCGCGGTCGGTGGGGGTGGTGTCGGGGGACGCGGCGCTGGCGGTGTCGTGGGTGGCGCCCGATGACACCGGCGGGGCGCGGATTGTGCGCTACTGGGTGCAGTGGACGGTCGAGGGCGTGCAGGCCGGCTCGGAGGAGGCGGTCGCTGTCAGGGCGTATCGGATCGGGGGTCTGTCCAATGGTGTGAGCTATGGGGTTCGGGTGGCTGCGGTGAACGGGGCTGGTCTGGGCGCCTGGTCTGAGGTGGTGGTGGGTGAGCCGTTGGGGCCTCCGGGCGCTCCTGGGACTCCCACGGTCGGGCGGTTCGACCGGTCGGCGGTGGTGGAGTGGAGTCCGCCGGTCGCTGACGGCGGTTCGGGCATCAGCGGGTACAAGGTGCAGTGGCGCACCGACCGTCAGCGGTTCGGGTCGTCGTCGCGCCAGCGCGAGGTCGGCGACCGCGCGTCTCGTTACGAGATCGACGGTCTGGTCAACGGCAGGCGGTATTGGGTGCGGGTGCTTGCTGTGAACCCGAGCGGCGACGGGGCTGGTTCTGAGGAGGTTCGCGTCGTTCCGGCTACGACCCCGCGTGCGCCCGCGCGGCCGTCGGCTGAGCGGGGCGATCAAGAGGTGGGGGTGTCTTGGCGGGAGCCGGTCGACGATGGCGGCTCAGACGTCGCCGGGTATGTGGTGCAGTGGTCCGACGACGGCTTTGATGAGTCGGTTGGGGAGAAGCGGGTCGGTGTGGGCGTGCGGGAGTTTCTGATCGGGGGTCTCGTCAACGGCACGCCGTACTCGCTGCGGGTGAGCGCGGTCAACGAGGTCGGTGACGGTGAGGCGTCGCCGGTGGTGTCGGCGACCCCGGCGACGACGCCGGACGCGCCCGCGGTCAGCGCCGACCGGGGCAACATGGCGATGACCGCGTCTTGGGTTGCGCCCGATGAGGGCGGCTCGGGCATCGAGTCCTACAAGGTGCAGTGGAGCACCGACGACGAGTTCGATGATACGGACCCGTCGGCGGCGGTGGGCGGCGGTGTGTTGAGCCGCCGGGTCGGGGGTCTGGTCAACGGCACGGAGTACTGGGTGCGGGTGCGGGCGGTGAACGGTGTGGGCGGGGGTCCGTGGTCGTTGTCGGCGTCGGCTGTCCCGGCACCGGCTGCGAGCCGTCCCCGAAGCGTGAGGGCGGTGGCAGCCCCGGGGTCGGTCACTGTCTCTTGGAGGGAGCCGACCAACGACGGTGGTGCTTCCATCACCGGTTACAGGGTGCAGTGGCGGGCCGGCAGCGAGGAGTACGGCCCAACCCGCGAGCGCCGCGTCGCGCCCGGCAACCGGAGCCACGAGATCGTCGGCCTGGTCAACGGCACGGAGTACTACGTGCGGGTGCGGGCGGTCGCCGCGCCCGATGACGCAGCAGCGGCGGCGGAGGCGGCGGAGGTGTCGGCGGAGGTGTCGGCGACCCCGGCGACGACGCCGGACGCGCCCGCGGTCAGCGCCGACCGGGGCAACATGGCGATGACCGCGTCCTGGGTTGAGCCCGACGACCGCGGATCGGACATCACCAGGTACAGGGTGCAGTGGAGCACCGACGACCAGTTCGAGGCGTCGGACCCGCAGGCGGCGGTGGGCGGCGCTGTGTTGAGCCGCCGGATCGGGGGTCTGGTCAACGGCGCGGAGTACTGGGTGCGGGTGCGGGCGGTGAACGGTGTGGGCGAGGGTTCGTGGTCGTCGCCGGCGTCGGCTGTCCCGGCGACTGTTTCCAGCGGGTTGCGGGGCGTCGTCTTTGAGCGCGGCCACGAATCGGTGAGGGTGGCCTGGCAGCCGCCGGCCGTTGACGGCGGCTCAGACGTCACCGGGCATGCGGTGCAGTGGACCGACGCCGGGTTCGGCCAGTCGTCCGAAGAGAGGATCGTCGGTGCGGGCGCCTCGCAGTATCTGATCGACGGTCTGGTCAACGGCAGGCGGTACTGGGTGCGGGTGCGTGCGGTGAACGGTGTGGGCGGGGGTCCGTGGTCGCTCTCGGGGCCGGTGACGCCCGCGACCGTTCCCGGCGCGCCCGGCGATGTGATGCTCGACGTGCACACCATGTCGCTGGGCGTCTCATGGAGCGCGCCCGGCGACGGCGGCTCGGACATCGAGTCCTACAAGGTGCAGTGGAGCACCGACGACCAGTTCGAGGCGTCGGACCCGTCGGCGGCGGTGGGCGGCGCTGTGTTGAGCCGCCGCATCGGGGGTCTGGTCAACGGCACGGAGCACTGGGTGCGGGTGCGGGCGGTGAACGGTGTGGGCGGGGGTCCGTGGTCGTCGCCGGTTTCAGCATTTCCGGCGGCGCCGCCGAGCGCTCCCCAGAATCTTGGGGCCGCACCCGGCGACGGGGCGGTCACGGTGAGTTGGGAGGCGCCCGCCGACGACGGCGGGTCGCCCATCATCGGCTACCTGGTGCAGTGGGATGGCCCCGGCCTGCCTGGGGGCTCGGACACAGAAGTGACCGTGGATGACGACGTGTTGAGCCATCGGATCGCCGGCCTGACCAACGGCTTGTCCTACCGGGTGCGGGTGCAGGCCCGGAACGCCGGCGGCGCGGGAGGGCGGAGCCAGATTGAGGGGAAACCTCGCACCGTGCCGGGCCCGCCGACGAATCTCGTCGTTTATACGTCGCCCGGGACTCTGCGCCTCTTGTGGGAGGCGCCCGACGACGACGGCGGTGCAGACGTCGCCTCGTATCTGGTGCAGTGGAAGGGCCCCGGCGAGGAGTACAGCGAGACTGAGCGCCAAGCGGAGGTGACTTCGCCGCGCCATCAGATCACCGGCCTGACGAGCGGCGCCGAGTACACGGTGAGCGTGCGAGCGGTGAACGCGGCCGCCGCCGGCGGGGTCGTCACGGCCTCCAAGATCGTGTCCGCCCCGCCCGGCGCGCCGCGCTCGGCCGGCGTGACCGTCCGCAACGCCACCCTGGAGGTGTCCTGGGCGCCGCCCGACACCGACGGAAGCTCACCCGTGATCGAGTACTGGGTGTTGTGGGGTCGGGACGGGAGCTACGACTCGTCGAGGTGCTCGATGCGCCGGATCAGGGTCTCTGTCATCGGCCCCCTCCGGGTCGGGATCGGTCCGCTCGTCAACGCACTCACGTACGGCATCCGGATCGTCGCCCTGAACGACAGCGGCCCGGGCCCACCCCTGGAGCTCACAGGCACACCCATGAATGTGCCGGGCCGACCCGAGGGGCTGGCCGCCTTCTCGGTTGACGGCGGTCTGCTGGTCGGCTGGGACCAGCCGTGGCACGGCGGGTCGCCGATCACCGGCTACCGGGTGCAGTGGAAGGGCCCCGGCCAGGACTACAGCGAGACCGAGCGCCGAGCGGAGGTGACTTCCTCGACTCGGCGCTACCGTATTTCGGGCCTCACCAACGGCGCCAGGTACACCGTGAGGGTGGCAGCGGTCAACACGAACGGCGAGAGCGGGGCCTGGGTCCCGGGCTCGCCGGCCGATGCGCCCGGCCCGCCGGGAGCGCTCACCGCGCAGAGGTTCGAACCCGACGATCGCATCTTCCGCATCCGGTTGGCGTGGGATGCTCCGGCTGCTGTGGGCGGGTCGCCGATCACAGGATACTGGGTGCAATGGAGGCGGCCCTGGACGCGACAGTACGGCGAAGGCGCGATCGTCGATGCCTCGAATCTCACCTTCGACTTTCTGAGATTCTGTTGGCCTGATAACTGGGGACCCTGCTTCGGGCGGGAGTATCTGTTCCGGATTAGCGCCATCAACTCCGATGGCACCGGCCCACCCGCGGAGACATCGGGTGAGCTGTAGTGCGCGTGCGCGGCGGGGGGCGGGGTTCGGGCATCGCGTCGGGCAGGAGTCGCGGAGACATCGGGTGAGCTATCGCGTGTGCTGTAGTGCGCGTGCGCGGCCGTGCGCTCCAGAACGCGGGGACCCGCACTCAGCGGCGGTCTCCTGTGTCGGCCGACGGACGCCGGCCTGTTCGACAAGGGAGCCAAGATGGGCAATATGATGGGCAGTATGACGCCGGACGGCGCGGGGGCAAGGTCGCCGGAGGGCTTGGAGCCGTCCGTTGCCGGGTTGGAGTCGGGCACCTACGAGTCTGCTGCGGACCCGGAACACGCCTGGATGCGGCGCGACAGCACCGGCGAGACGGTGCGGGCCCGCATCACGGCCTATCCCCGGGATTTTGTGTTCGAATCCGGGGACGAGACTGGGATCGAGCTGGTGGACGGGCAATGGCACGCGCTTCCGTCGGTCGTTCACACGGTGAGGCTGAAGAGCAGGATCGAATGGTGGACGAGGAACCGCAGCACCGGAGACTTCCGGTTCCTGGCCGAGAAGCGCCTCGACACGGGCCGGCCGCGCCCGGAGTCCGACCATCGACCCGGGAGGCACCAGACATGACCATGGCGGCGCCGCCCGCAGGCCGTCGCTCGTTCCTGCGCTCGGCCGCGGCTGCGGCGCTCACCGTGGTGACGGTGGGAACGCAGGCCGTGTTCGGCGCGGCACCCGCTCGAGCCGCCTACAGCTGCTGCTTGCTGGTCGCCAAGGAAACTCCGTGGTGCCCGCTGCTCTGCAGGGAACAGAACCACCGGCTGAGGTGCTGGTCGTGCAACGACAACACGTGCAAGTGCTGTGAGTGCAGCTCTGGTGCAAATTGTTACGAGGGCTTCTCGATGTGCGCCTACATGATTGGATGCTGCGAGCAAATACGGTGGTGGTGATGGTTCGCGCTTGGAGGTTGGCGGGCATTGTTGTGGTGTCGGTGGTTTTTTGTGTGGTGCTGGGGCATGTTGCGCCTGTCGCCGCGGTGGAGTCCGGTGGGTCCGGTGCTACCGGGGCTGGCGTTGACGGCGCCGGGCCGGGGGTGTTCGAGGACAACGGGCCGGGTGTTCACCAGGCTGCGGTCGCGGGGCTGGCCCAGTTGGGAGTGTTCGGGGGCACCGAGTGCGGTGAGGGTCTGTTCTGTCCGGGCGAGCCGATCCTGCGCTGGGAGGCGGCGGTGTGGCTGGCCCGGGTTCTGGTTGAGTTGGAGGCTGCGGACGGGCTGCCGGAGTCGTTGGCGCCGCGTTTCGGGGACGGGCTGGCGGAGTCGTCGGCGTCGCGTTTCGGGGACGTGGCGGCTGGTGTGTGGTGGGTGCCGCATGTGGAGTTGCTCGCGGATCTGGGGGTGACTGTCGGCTGCGCGGCCGAGCCGGCTCGGTTCTGTCCGAGCGATTCGGTCACTCGCGCCCAGATGGCGTCGTTTCTTGTCCGCGCTTTCGGGTTGGCGCTGCTGGAGGGTGACGGGGCGCAGTTTGTGGATGTTGACGGCGGCGTTCACGCGGGCAACATTGTGGCTCTGTCCGTTTCGGGCGTCACCAAGGGGTGCGCGGTCGAGCCTGCCCGGTTCTGTCCGTACCGGTTCACCACTCGGGCCCAGATGGCGAGCTTCCTGCTTCGGGCCTACACCCGAGCCGGCGGTCCCTGCCCCTCAGAGCAAACAGCCGCCCCGATCGGTGTGCCCGGACCGGACGATCCGCCGCCGGCGCCGCAACCGGCGGCGTCACAACCGGCGCCGCGGCCGCAACCGCCGGCGTCACAACCGGCGCCGCGGCCGCAACCGCCGCCGCCTGCTGTGTCGGTGCTCAGCGCGCCACAGGCACTGGAGGTTGATGCGGGTCATCAGACGCTGACGGTCATTTGGGCTCCACCCGACATCCAAGTGGAGGTTGTGGGGTACCGGTTGCGGTGGAGGGGGCCGGGTCAGCAGTACAGCGACACCGAGAGATGGGACTCTACGGGCGATCTGAGTTATGAGATAGACGGTCTGGCGAATGGCACGAACTATTCCGTTCAAGTCGCCGCGGGGTTCAGCGGTGAGGGCTTCGGCCGCAGCTGGGCAGAGGGCTCCGGTGTGCCTCGCACCGTTGCGGGCGCCCCGCAGTCCGTGCGGGTGGTGTCGGGGGACGCGGCGCTGACAGTGTCGTGGTCGGTGCCTCCGGACGACGGCGGGTCGCCGATCACCGGCTACCGGGTGCAGTGGACGGTGGAGGGCGTGCTGGTCGGCGCGGAGGAGGCGGTCGCCACCAGGACGTATCGGATCGGGGGTCTGTCCAATGGTGTGAGCTATGGGGTTCGGGTGGCTGCGGTGAACGGGGCTGGTCTGGGTGCCTGGTCTGAGGTGGAGGTGGGTGAGCCGTTGGGGCCTCCGGGCGCTCCTGGGACTCCCGCGGTTGGGCGGTTCGACCGGTCGGCGGTGGTGGAGTGGAGTCCGCCGGTCGATGACGGCGGTTCGGGCATCAGCGGGTACAAGGTGCAGTGGCGCACCGACCGTCAGCGGTTCGGGTCGTCGTCGCGCCAGCGCGAGGTCGGCGACCACTTGTCTCGTTACGAGATCGACGGTCTGGTCAACGGCAGGCGGTATTGGGTGCGGGTGCTTGCTGTGAACCCGAGCGGCGACGGGGCTGGTTCTGAGGAGGTTCGCGTCGTTCCGGCTACGACCCCGCGTGCGCCCGCGCGGCCGTCGGCTGAGCGGGGCGATCGAGAGGTGGGGGTGTCTTGGCGGGAGCCGGTCGACGATGGCGGCTCAGACGTCGCCGGGTATGTGGTGCAGTGGTCCGACGACGGCTTTGATGAGTCGGTTGGGGAGAAGCGGGTCGGTGTGGGCGTGCGGGAGTATCTGATCGGGGGTCTCGTCAACGGCACGCCGTACTCGCTGCGGGTGCTTGCGGTCAACGATGTCGGTGACGGTGAGGCGTCGCCGGTGGTGTCGGCGACCCCGGCGACGACGCCGGACGCGCCCGCGGTCAGCGCCGACCGGGGCAACATGGCGATGACCGCGTCTTGGGTTGCGCCCGATGAGGGCGGATCGGACATCAGTGGGTACAGGGTGCAGTGGAGCACCGACGATCAGTTCGATGATACGGACCCGTCGGCGGCGGTGGGCGGCGGTGTGTTGAGCCGCCGGGTCGGGGGTCTGGTCAACGGCACGGAGTACTGGGTGCGGGTGCGGGCGGTGAACGGTGTGGGCGGGGGTCCGTGGTCGTTGTCGGCGTCGGCTGTCCCGGCACCGGCTGCGAGCCGTCCCCGAAGCGTGAGGGCGGTGGCAGCCCCGGGGTCGGTCACTGTCTCTTGGAGGGAGCCGACCAACGACGGTGGTGCTTCCATCACCGGTTACAGGGTGCAGTGGCGGGCCGGCAGCGAGGAGTACGGCCCGACCCGCGAGCGCCGCGTCGCGCCCGGCGACCGGAGCCACGAGGTCGTCGGCCTGGTCAACGGCACGGAGTACTACGTGCGGGTGCGGGCGGTCGTCGTGATCGATGACGGAGCGGTGTCGGCGGAGGTGTCGGCGACCCCGGCGACGACGCCGGACGCGCCCGCGAGCGTCGCAGCGCAGAGGGGCAACATGGCTATGACCGCGTCCTGGGTTGAGCCCGACGACCGCGGATCGGACATCACCGGGTACAGGGTGCAGTGGAGCACCGACGACCAGTTCGAGGCGTCGGACCCGTCGGCGGCGGTGGGCGGCGCTGTGTTGAGCCGCCGGATCGGGGGTCTGGTCAACGGCGCGGAGTACTGGGTGCGGGTGCGGGCGGTGAACGGTGTGGGCGAGGGTTCGTGGTCGTCGCCGGCGTCGGCTGTCCCGGCGACTGTTTCCAGCGGGTTGCGGGGTGTCGTCTTTGAGCGCGGCCACGAATCGGTGAGGGTGGCCTGGCGGCCGCCGGCCGTTGACGGCGGCTCAGACGTCACCGGGCATGCGGTGCAGTGGACCGATGCCGGGTTCGGCCAGTCGTCCGAAGAGAGGATCGTCGGTGCGGGCGCGTCGCAGTATCTGATCGACGGTCTGGTCAACGGCAGGCGGTACTGGGTGCGGGTGCGGGCGGTGAACGGTGTGGGCGGGGGTCCGTGGTCGCTCTCGGGGCCGGTGACGCCCGCGACCGTTCCCGGCGCGCCCGGCGATGTGATGCTCGACGTGCACACCATGTCGCTGGGCGTCTCATGGGTCGCGCCCGGCGACGGCGGCTCGGACATCACCGGGTACAGGGTGCAGTGGAGCACCGACGACCAGTTCGAGGCGTCGGACCCGTCGGCGGCGGTGGGCGGCGCTGTGTTGAGCCGCCGGGTCGGGGGTCTGGTCAACGGCACGGAGCACTGGGTGCGGGTGCGGGCGGTGAACGGTGTGGGCGGGGGTTCGTGGTCGTTGCCGGTTTCAGCATTTCCGGCGGCGCCGCCGAGCGCTCCCCAGAATCTTGGGGCCGCACCCGGCGACGGGGCGGTCACGGTGAGTTGGGAGGCGCCCGCCGACGACGGCGGGTCGCCCATCATCGGCTACCTGGTGCAGTGGGATGGCCCCGGCCTGCCTGGGGGCTCGGACACAGAAGTGACCGTGGATGACGACGTGTTGAGCCATCGGATCGCCGGCCTGACCAACGGCTTGTCCTACCGGGTGCGGGTGCAGGCCCGGAACGCCGGCGGCGCGGGGCGGCGGAGCCAGATTGTGGGGAAACCTCGCACCGTGCCGGGCCCGCCGACGAATCTCGTCGTTTATACGTCGCCCGGGACTCTGCGCCTCTTGTGGGAGGCGCCCGACGACGACGGCGGTGCAGACGTTGCCTCGTATCTGGTGCAGTGGAAGGGCCCCGGCGAGGAGTACAGCGAGACTGAGCGCCGAGCGGAGGTGACTTCGCCGCGCCATCAGATCACCGGCATGACGAGCGGCGCCGAGTACACGGTGAGCGTGCGAGCGGTGAACGCGGCCGGCGCCGGCGGGGCCGTCACGGCCTCCAAGATCGTGTCCGCCCCGCCCGGCGCGCCGCGCTCGGCCGGCGTGACCGTCCGCAACGCCAACCTGGGGGTGTCCTGGGTGCCGCCCGACACCGTCGGAAGCTCACCCGTGACCGAGTACTGGGTGTTGTGGGGTCGGGACGGGAGCTACGACTCGTCGAGGTGCTCGATGCGCCTGATCACGGTCTCTGCCGACGGCCCCCTCTGGGGCGCGATCGGTCCGCTCGTCAACGCACTCACGTACGGCATCCGGATCGTCGCCCTGAACAACGCCGGCCCGGGCCCACCCCTGGAGCTCACAGGCACACCCATGAGTGTGCCGGGCCGACCCGAGGGGCTGGCCGCCTTCTCGGTTGACGGCGGTCTGCTGGTCGACTGGGACCAGCCGTGGCACGGCGGGTCGCCGATCACCGGCTACCGGGTGCAGTGGAAGGGCCCCGGCCAGGACTACAGCGAGACCGAGCGCCGAGCGGAGGTGACTTCCTCGACTTGGCGCTACCGTTTTTCGGGCCTCACCAACGGCACCGAGTACGCCGTGAGGGTGGCAGCGGTCAACACGAACGGCGAGAGCGGGATCTCGGTCACGGGCTCGCCGGCCGATGCGCCCGGCCCACCCGGAGCGCTCACCGCGCAAACGCTCGAACCCAATAATGACACCTTCCGCATCCGGTTGGCGTGGGATGCTCCGGCTGCTGTGGGCGGGTCGCCGATCACAGAATACCGGGTGCAATGGAGGCGGCCCTGGACGAGACAGTACGGCGAAGGCGCGATCGTCGATGCCTCGAATCTCACCTTCGACTTTCTGAAATTCTGTCATCCTCATACAAACCGGGGGCTCTGCGTGGGGCGGAAGTATCTGTTCCGGATTAGCGCCATCAACTCCGATGGCACCGGCCCACCCGCGGAGACATCGGGTGTGCTGTAGTGCGCGTGCGCGGCCGTGCGCTCCAGAACGCGGGGACCCGCACTCAGCGGCGGTCTCCTGTGTCGGCCGACGGACGCCGCCCTGTTCGACAAGAGAGGCAAGATGGGCAATATGATGATCAATATGACGCCGGACGGCGCGAGGGCAAGGTCGCCGGAGGGCTTGGAGCCGTCCGTTGCCGGGTTGGAGTCGGGCACCTACGAGTCTGCTGCGGACCCGGAACACGCCTGGATGCGGCGCGACAGCACCGGCGAGACGGTGCGGGCCCGCATCACGGCCTATCCCCGGGATTTTGTGTTCGAATCCGGGGACGAGACTGGGATCGAGCTGGTGGACGGGCAATGGCACGCGCTTCCGTCGGTCGGCAAGCTCTACCGGTCGGTGAGGCTGAAGAGCAGGATCGAATGGTGGACGAGGAACCGCAGCACCGGAGACTTCCGGTTCCTGGCCGAGAAGCGCCTCGACACGGGCCGGCCGCGCCCGGAGTCCGACCATCGACCCGGGAGGCACCAGACATGACCATGGCGGCGCCGCCCGCCGCCCGTCGCTCGTTCCTGCGCTCGGCCGCGGCTGCGGCGCTCACCGTGGTGACGGTGGGAACGCAGGCCGTGTTCGGCGCGGCCGTCGCTCGAGCCGCCTACAGCAGCTGCTGCTTCCTGCTCGCCCCGATAACTGCGTGGTGCCCGCTGATCTGCAATGAACAGAGCCACCAGGTGAGGTGCTGGTCGTGCAACCAGAACAGGTGCAAGTGCTGTGAGTGCAGCTCTGATATAAATTGTTTCCTGGGCATCTCAGTGTGCGCCTACATGATTGGGTGCTGCGAGGAACGAACGTGGTGATGGTTGTGGCGGCCCTCGTCATCTCAATCCTGGCCCTGCTGCTGTGCGGGCTGCTAGCTCTGGCGGTCATGGAGTTGGTGGCCGGCCAGCCCTCCGACCCGAAGGAGCCCGCCGAGGACTCCATCGAGCTGTTCGAGCCTCCTGCGGCGGCGGAATCGACGGTGGCCAGCTCTCACGGCCTACCGGGCTGGATCGATCAAACTCGGGCCCACGTGGTGGTGATCATCTCGCCGGTGTGTGCCACGTGCCACCGGCTGGCCGCTTCTTTCGAGGGTGCCATACCCGACCATTTGACGGTGTTGGTGACGGCCGCGGACCCGGTGCGGATGCGAAAGTGGGCTTCGGCCCAAGGCCTGCCGCTGGACGGTGTGGTCTTCGACGACGACATGTCGATCGTCGACGGGCTGGGGGTCACCTCGAGCCCGGCGGCCGTGGGATTCGTCGACGGCCGTGCGGCGTTCGGGGCTCATCTGGGTGGGCGGCGCGCCCTCGACGACCTGATCGCACAGCGCGTCGCGATGCTCGATCAGGATTCGAGCCCGGTTCCATCCATCGACGGCGACTCGCAGCGACCGGCAGCAGAAGCTGCGAAGGGCGATTGACCGGCAATGCTTGGGCTCTTGTCGGCGGGCACGCTGTTCGCGGGCGGCGTGCTGCAGCGTTACAGCCCTTGAGGCGTGTCCTTCGTGGGCCAGTTCGGCCCAACCTTTGCGAACAACAGCGGGGTCCGGAGGTTTTGCGACGGCGGTGTCTACGCGCTGGGCGTGATGCTGTCGTCGGTGCTGTTCGTGTATGTCGTTGATGCAGCGGGCACGGGCTTCGCCGCAATCGCGGGCCGTCGCGGATCGATGCTCGCCGCGCTGGCCCTGTCGGGGCTTCTCATTCTGATCGACGGGCTGCGAGTGTGGGGGGGACGCTCCACATCCTTCGGGCTCAACCGGCAGACGCCCTACGCCTGGCGCTTGAAGGGCCCGATCGGCATTATCGGCTGGGGTCTCGACACCGGGCTGCCGGTCTCCACCGTCCGAGCCACGTCGCTGCCGCTACTCGGTGTGATCCTCGCGGCCACAGGGCACGCAGGACCGCTCCACGGGCTGTTCTACGGCTTCGGCGTCACTGCAGGGGTCCTCGTCGGATTGCTGGCTCTGCGCCCCGATGAGCGGATCGATCAAGCCATGGACCGCATTTTGCGACGGTACCGGGCGGTGGGGCCGGCCCCGCTCGTGCTCGTGCCCAGCGGTCTCACCATGGTTGTATTGGCGGCCTCTCTGGCCGGTCTGCCCTGAGGATGGCCGGGTGGCCAGTCCCGGCGGACGGCGACGCCGGCGCAGACCGGCTCATCCCCTTGGGTTCCGCCGCGTACAACTCGGCCACCACTTCCAGGGCTTGGGTCACCAGGGGCAGGGGTTCGCCGGCGCGGGTGAGCAGCAGCAGCGGCACTGAGGCCGAGCTGTCCTCAAGCGTCACGTAGTGCAACTCGGGCGGCCGGAAGGTCTGCACGCTGGACGGCACGAGGGCGACCCCCTCGCCGGCGGCCACGAACCCGAGGATCGTCGTGTACTCGGTGGCCTCGATGATCGGGTCGTAAGGCACGCCTTCGGCGCCGAGCATCCCCGCGAGCACTGCATGCAGGCTGGGGGACACGCCCCGGTCGAATCCGATGATCGTCTCGCCGGCGAGGTCGCGCAGGCGGGTTGTGGCGGCTGCTGCCAGACGGTGGGACGCTCCCGCGGCCACCAGCAGGCGCTCCTGGGTTACCAGAGTCGCCTCCACACGCTGGGAGTCGGCTGAGGCCCGGCCGATGCCCACGTCGATCCGGCCCTCCCGCAGGGCCCGCACCTGCTCGTCGGAGCTCATCGTGTGCAGCTCGTAGTCCACTCGGGGCCATCGCCGCCGGTACTCGCTGAGCGCTCGGGGCATCACCTCGTAGGCGGCCGAGTCCACGAACCCCACCCGGAGCGTGCCGGCCTGGCCGTGGCGGTGTTGGTCCATGAGCCGATCGACGCCGTCGGCCGAGGCCAGCAGGCGCACTGCCTCGGGGTACAGGAACGCACCCGCATCGGTGAGGCTCACTCGCCGGGTGCTGCGGTCGAACAGGGCCGTGTCGAGTTCGCGCTCCAGTAGCCGGATCTGCCGGCTCAGCGGGGGCTGGGACATGTTCAGGCGGTCGGCGGCCCGGCCGAAGTGCAACTCCTCGGCCACGGCCACGAAGTAGCGCAGGCGTTGCAGGTTCATCCCGTAATCATATGCATCGGCTCTGAATCAATCCAATATTGATACTTCTCTACTCCTCATGGACCATCTACCCTGTCACGGCGATGACAGGAATCGCCCGCCGGTTGCGGCGTCGCCCGCCGAAGTACTCCGCTGCTGCGCTGGTCTGGCGGGGCCTGCGGGGCGAGCAATGGCCCCGGATCTGGCGTGACACCGAGCTGAAGCGCTCCTATGACGCCGTGGTGATCGGAGGGGGCGTGCACGGCCTGGCCACCGCCTACTACCTGGCTCGCAACCACGGCATCACCGACGTGGCTGTGGTGGACAAGGCCTACTTGGGCAGCGGCGCCTCCGGCCGCAACACCGCCATTGTGCGGGCCAACTACCTCACCCCCGCCGGCGTGGCCTTCTACGACCGGTCGCTGCAGCTCTACAACTCGATGGCGCTGGATCTGAACATCAATGTGATGATGAGCGAGCGAGGCCATCTCACGCTGGCCCACACGGACGCCGCCCTGCGCACCATGAACTGGCGGGCGGAGGTCAACAAGCTCCAGGGCGTCAACTCCAGCGTGATCGGCCCCGACGAGATCAAGAAGATCGCTCCCAGCCTCGACACCTCCGGCCATCCCCGCTACCCGATCCTGGGCGCGCTCCACCACCCGCCCGGCGGGGTCGTCCGCCACGACGCGGTGGTGTGGGGCTACGCCCGGGCCGCCGACCACATGGGCGTCGAGATGCACCAGCGCACAGAGGTCCTCGACATCGTGTGTGAAGGCGGCGAAGGCCCCGACGGCAAGGGACTCGGCGGCAAGGTCACCGGAGTGCGCACCAGCCGGGGCGACATCTCCGCCCCGACCGTGGTGAACTGCACCGCCGGCTGGGCCGGCCTCATCTCGGCCATGGCCGGCGTGCGCCTGCCCATCACCACCCACCCGTTGCAGGCTGCGGTGACCGAGCCGGTCAAGGTATTCCTGCCCACCGTGGTGGTGTCGGGCTCGTTGCATGTCTATATCAGCCAGACCGACCGGGGCGAGCTCGTCTTCGGCGCCGCCGTCGATGCGGTGGCGACCTACTCGATCCGGGGCTCGCTGGAGTTCACCGAGGAGTTGGCGGGCCACGTGCTCGAGCTCATGCCGGGCATTTCCCGGATGAGGTTGCTGCGCCAGTGGTCCGGCCTGTGCGACATGACCCCCGACTACTCGCCGGTGATGGGATTCACCCCGGTGGACGGCTTCCTGGTGGACGTGGGCTGGGGCACCTACGGATTCAAAGCCGCCCCCGTCTCGGGCGAGCAGATGGCCGAGGCCGTTGCCACCGGCCGAACCCCCAAACTCATCGAGCCCTTCGCCCTCAGCCGCTTCGACACCGGCGAGCTGGTGGGCGAGAAGGGCGCTGCGGCGGTGGGGCACTGATGTGCGCGTCGGCCTCTCAGGCGGCGGTGGGGCACTGATGTTGCTGGTGCCCTGTCCGAACTGCGGGCCGCGCAACTCTGCCGACCTGCGGTATGGCGGCGAGTCCCACGCTCGCCCCGACCCCGCCACTGCGACCCCCCGGCAGTGGCGGGGCTATCTCTACTTGCGCGACAACCCGGCCGACTGGCTCCGGGAGACCTGGTACTGCCGTTCGGGCTGCCGCCGGTGGTTCACCCTCGAGCGCAACACGGCCACCAACGAGTTCCGGAACCCACCGATGCCCGGCGACAAGCGAGGCGGCAAGGCATGACCATGAGCCGCTTGGACCCCCAGCGCACCGAGGTGATCGACCGCTCCACGAAACTGAGGTTCCGTTGGAACGGCAAGCGCTTCGGCGGCTTCGGGGGCGACACCATCGCCTCCGCGCTTGCCGCCGCGGGCGAGCACGTGTTCTCGCGCTCGATGAAGTACCACCGGCCTCGCGGCATCCTCACCGCCGACTACTGGGATCCCAACCTGATGGTGCAGGTGGGCGACGATCCCAACGCAAGGGCCGGGCACCGCCTCTTGGAGGCAGGCATGGACGTGCGGGCCCAGAACGTGTGGCCGTCGCTGCACCGCGACATCAAGGCGGTCAACGGACTGGTCGGGCGCTTCCTCACGGCCGGCTTCTACTACAAGACGTTCATGCGCCCTGCGTGGCTGTGGCCCACCTATGAGCGGGTGCTGGCCACGTTCGCGCCGGGCGGCAAGATCGACCTCGACACGCCGCACCGCTACCACGACAAGCGCTACATGCATCCCGACGTGGCAGTGGCCGGGGCCGGGCCGGCCGGCATCGAGGCCGCGCTGGCCGCGGCTGCAGCCGGCGCCCGGGTGCTGCTCGTGGAGCACGAGCACGCCGTGGGCGGCCATCTGCGCTACAGCAGCAGTGACTCGGCGCGCGCCGCGCTGGCCGAGCTGCGAGCCGCCCTCGACGCCTCCGACGTGGAAGTGCTCACCGACTCCACCATCACGGGCCGGTACGAGGACAGCTGGCTCGGGATCGTGCAGCGCAACCACCCGATCGCGGTCGAGCGTCTCATCAAGGCCCGGGCCAAGGTGCTGGTGGCTGCGCCCGGCCTGATCGAGAGGCCCTACGTGTTCGCGGGGAACGACCGGCCCGGCGTCGTCACCCCGGGCGCGACCCGCCGCCTGATCAACCTTTGGGGAGTCAAGCCCGGCGACCGGGCGGTGGTGTTCACCGCCAACTCCGACGGCGACGCCGCCGCTGCGGATCTCGACCGGGTGGGCGTGGAGATCGCCGCGGTCGTCGACGGCCGCGAAGGCCGGCGCATCAGCTCTGCCCAGGGTTCACCGGGGGCGCTGGAGGTCGTGGTGGCGGACGGGACTCGATTCGAGGCCGACCTGCTCGTGGTGGCCGCAGGCTGGACCGCTCCCACCTCCTTGCTCAACATGGCCGGCGACCGGCCTGTCTACGACACGGCCGCGGCCCGCTTCTTCCCGTCGGATCCCCCCGGCAATGTGCTGGTCACCGGCGGGCTGGCCGGTGACGGCAGGATCGACGAGCTGCGGGCCCATGGCACGGCCACCGGGCGCCTGGCAGTGCAACGGGCCGCCGCGGTTGCTCACCGGCTCCAGGCCCTGACCGCTCGGGCCCGCCCGGTCGACGGCGACGAGCCGACCTGGGCGCCCGACGAGCGCACCCCGCTGGGCCGCGACGCCCATCCCGAGCTGTACCGCTCGGACACGCACGGCATGGTCGACTTCTCCGAGGACGTCGGATCCAAGGACCTGGTCGCCGCGGTCCGGGAGGGCTACGACTCCGTGGAGCTGGCCAAGCGCTTCACCACCGCCACCATGGGCCCCTCGCAGGGCAAGCTCGAGACGGTCAACACCGTGGCGGCCATCGCCGAGGCCCGGGGCGAGACCATCGCCGAGGTTGGCACCACCGTGTGGCGGCCGCCCTACGCGCCCCTCACACTGGGCGCGCTGGCGGGGCGGGTGTTCGAACCGGTGCGGGTGTCGTCGATCCATCCGTGGCACGAGGCCAACGGGGTTCGCACCATCCTGGCCGGCCAGTGGATCCGCCCCGACCACTACGGCGACCCCGCCGCGGAGGTGCGCAACGTGCGCACCAACGTTGGAATCATCGATGTCACGCCGCTGGGCAAGCTCGACCTGCGGGGCCCCGACATCTCCAAACTGCTCAACCTGCTCTACACCAACAAGTGGTCGAAGCTGCCGGTGGGCAAGGTCCGCTACGGGATGATGTGCGCCGAGGACGGTGTGGTGCTCGACGACGGCGTGACCGGACGTCTCGGCGAGGACCACTACCTGATGACCACCACCAGCTCGGGAGCGGGCAGCGTGTGGGAGTGGATCGAGAACTGGCTGCAGACCGAGCGCCCCGACTGGAAGGTGCACGTCACCCCGGTGACCACCGCCTACGTCAGCATCAACGTGGCCGGCCCCAAGTCGCGGGAGCTGGTGAGCAGGCTGGTCACCGGTGTGGACCTGTCGCCTGACGCCTTCGCCTACATGGAGGTCTGCACGGCGACGGTGGCCGGCGTGCCGAACTGCTTCATGTGGCGCATCGGCTTCACCGGTGAGCTGTCATTCGAGATGCACGTCCCTGCGGGCCACGGCCTGCACGTCTGGGAGGCGCTGATGGAAGCGGGCGCTGACCTCGGCATCGGGCCCTTCGGTCTGGAGGGCCAGCGCATCATGCGTCTCGAGAAGGGCCACTTCATCGTGGGCCAGGACACCGACGGCCTCACCCTGGCCCCGAGCACCGGAATGGGTCCGCTGGTCAAGCTCGACAAGGACGACTTCGCGGGCATGCCCGAGCTGGCCTGGGCCGCCGAGCGCCGGCTGCCCATGATCGTGGCCATCCAGCCCGACGACCCCGACATCGTCCCCGAAGAGGCCGCCCAGATCGTGCGGGGCAAAACCAACGAGATCCTGGGCCGCATCACTTCGGCCCGGATGTCGCCCACGCTGGGCCGCTCCATCTGCCTCGGGCAGGTCGAGCCGGAGCTGGCCGCGGGCGGCACCAAATTGACCGTGCTGCTCACCTCCGGAGAGCGCGTCGGCGCCACCGTGATGGACCACCACGCCCACTTCGACCCGGCCGGGGAGCGTCTCCGTGGCTGATCCGCTCGCCTTCGAGAGCCCGGTGGTGCGGGCCTACGCGACCGCCGAGTCCGGCGATCTCGTGCTGGCCGACGCCAGCGCCACGACTAAGTGGCTGGTGCGGGCCTCCGGGTCGCCCAACGCCGCTGCCGAGAGGCTCGACGCGCCGTTCGGCTCGTCGAACGCCGTGGCGGGCGGGGCCCTGGTGCTGGGTTCCAGACCGGGGGAGTGGGTCGTGCTGGGCACGGCGGACACGGTGGCCGAGACGGTCGAGGGCCTCGACGGTCTGGACTCCTCGGACTTTGTCACTGCCCTGGACTGGACCCACGGCCGGGCGCTGTTCCGCGTCACCGGGCAGGCCGCGTCCGGGATGCTCGAGAAGGTGTGCAGCCTCGACTGGTCCGATTCGATGACCCCCGACGGCGCGGTGACCTCCGCGTCGGTGGCCAAGGTCACCTGCGACATCGCCCGCAACGACATCGACGGCACGCCCTCCTACCTGGTCTTCTGCGACCGCTCCTTCGGTCAGTACCTCTTCGATGCGCTGATCGACGCGGGGGACGAGTTCGGCTTGTCCGTCGGCCCCGCCAGCGCGTAGCTGGCGCGGTTCGGGAGGACCGGAGCCTGAACGACGCCAAGCGTGCCGCGACCGCCTATCCTCATGGCGCCGGGGCTCGCGCTCCGGCGTCGTCCGGTCCGCCTCACCGCCGATGGAGACGCTAAGTGGTCGACGTACCCGACTATCTGCTCGAACGCTCGCGTGAGCGACGGGCTGAGTTGACCGGTACGGCACCGTCGGACGACGCTTCGGCCGCCGCGGCTGACACCCCGTCGTCCGCTGCTCCCGCGCCCGCCGCGCCCGCGCCCCCCGTTCCAATCCCCGAGGCTGCCCCGCCGCCGCCCCCCGAGCCGGACCCGCCCTACGTCCAGGCCGCCCACGAGCGCAAGCGGATGCCGTATTGGGCTGCGTCGGTGATGGTGTTCCTGCCCCTCTGGGCCATCTTCTATGTGGGCATGCTGGAGCCGCCCAGCACCGACGAGCTGGTGCTGGTCGACAACGGCGCTGCCGTGTACAGCACCTGTGCCTCCTGCCACGGCGCCGACGGCTCTGGTTCGGCCACCGGCCGCCAGCTCAACGACGGCGAGCTGCTGCTGACGTTCGGCCCCGCGCCCGGTTTCGACGGCCTGGCCCATCATCTCTCGTGGGTGTATCTCGGCACCGCAGGCACCAAGCGGCTCGGACTGGACCGCTACGGCAACCCCGACCGCCCCGACGGTCAGCGGGAAGTGGACAGCTTCGCCAGCGGCATGAGCGGCTTCTCCAACCTGAGCCTCGAGGACCTGGTCTCGGTGGTGTACTACGAGCGCGTCGTCCATGTCGGGCTCGACGCCGAGAAGGCCGCGCACGAGGAGGAGATGCTGTTGGCTCTGGTGGCCGACAGCCCGACGTTCGAGACCGGCTCGGCCGACGAGATCAGCGCCTTGCTAACCGAGGCCGCCGAGGGCCACGGCATAGATCTCGCCGCGGGCGAGTAGGGGGCCGGGCCGCGAGAGGCCCGAGGCCAGTGGCCGGCACCGACATCACGTCCACCAAAGAGTGGGCGGCCCTGCAACTCCACGCCCGCGAACTGCGAGCGGGCGGCCTGCATCTGCGGGAGCTGTTTGAGGCCGACCCGGACCGGGCCGAGCGTTCCACGATGTCGGTGGGCGAACTGGTGGTCGACTGGTCGAGGCACCTGGCGACCGCGGAGACCGTCGATTTGCTGCTGGCCCTTGCCGAGCGGGCCGGTGTGGCCGAGCGGATCGCGGCGGTGCTGAGGGGCGACCCGGTGAACGCCACCGAGGGCCGTGCCGCCCTGCACACCGCGCTGCGGGCCGGCTTCGACGCATCCGTGGAGATCAACCGTGTCGACGTGATGCCCGCGGTGCGGGCCGAGTTCAACCGCATGGCCGGCTTTGCCCGTGCAGTGCGCTCCGGAGAGCGCCGGGGAGCAACGGGGAGGCCGATCCGCACGGTGGTGAACCTCGGCATCGGCGGATCCCATCTAGGCTTGGCCATGGCGCATGAGGCGCTGGCCGCCTTCCGTCGCCGCGGTCTCGACTGCCGTTTCGTGGCCAACGTCGACCCGGCCGACCTGGCGACGGTGCTGGGGGACGGGCTCGACCCGGCGGAGACATTCTTCGTGGTGGTGTCCAAGAGCTTCACCACCGCCGAGACGCTGGCCAACGCCCGGGCGGCCCGGGCCTGGCTGACCGCGGCGCTCGGCCCGGGCGCGGTGGATCGCCATTTCGCCGCGGTGACCGCGAACGCAGCCGCGGCCGCCGAGTTCGGCATCGGAGATGACAGCGTCTTCGCGATGTGGGACTGGGTCGGCGGCCGCTACTCGCTGGGCTCGGCCGCGGGGCTGTCGCTCATGACCGCCATAGGAGACGACCGGTTCGGCGAGATGCTGGCCGGGATGCGGGCCGTCGATGAGCATCTCGCCCAGCAGCCGCTGGTGGCCAACGCCCCGGTGCTCATGGGGCTGCTGGCCGTGTGGTACCGCAACTTCTGGGGCCTGCAGACCAGGGTGGTGCTGCCGTACGCGCAGCGGCTGCGCCTGCTGCCCGCCTACCTGCAGCAGCTCCAGATGGAGTCCAACGGCAAGCGGGTGGATCTCGAGGGGAATGCGGTCAGCTGCGAAACCGGCTCGATCGTCTGGGGCGCGGCCGGCACCGGCGGCCAGCATTCCTTCCACCAGCTGCTGCACCAGGGCACCACGGTCGTTCCCGCCGACTTCATCGTGTTCGCCCGCCCCGACGCCGACACCGCCCATCTCCCCGCAGCCGGGCGTCACCACGAGTCGCTGGTCGCCAACTGCTTCGCCCAGGCGTCTGCGCTGGCCTTCGGCGCAGCCTCGGGCGACCCCCATCGCGAGCTGCTCGGGAACCGTCCATCCACGGTCATCATGGCCCCCGAGCTCACCCCCTCGACGCTCGGCCAGCTGGTAGCGCTCTACGAGCACGAGGTGCTGGTGCAGGGCGCGGTGTGGGGCATCAACAGCTTCGACCAGTACGGAGTGGAGCACGGCAAGCACCTGGCCAACGCCATAGCCGGCAGCCTTGGTGGCGACGCGGCTCGTCCCGTCACTGATCTCGATCCGTCGACCGCGTCACTGATCGCCCGCTACCAGCACCTGCGAGAGTCCTAGCCGCTGCCCCGTCCGACCAACTTCTGGCGGTATTGGGGGACCGCTCCCGGAAGTGCGGCCCCGACCCTTCCCCCAAGCTGCGACGGCAGCGGGCGCCTAGGGCCAGAGCTGGTCGGTGGCGAGGGCTTGGTGCAGGCTGTCGAGGGGCCACACGTCGATGCCGTCCTCGGTTCTGAAGGCTCGCCGGCCCCGGTAGGCGAGAATGCGGCGAGCCAGTCCATCGAGGTCGGACACGGCTCGCAGCCCCTTGAGCATGGCGGTGTTGTACCGCTCGGATGCCTTGACCTCGATCGCGAGGTGCTCGCGGTCGCGGGTGAGGATGAAGTCCACCTCGGCGGCGGACTCGGCTGCGGCCCAGTAGCCGATGTCGTCGTAGACGCGTTGATGCTCGTTATGGGCTCGCAGCAGGCCCAGCACCCAGCCCTCGAGCAGCGCGCCGCGCTCCTCGGCCGCGACCGGGCCCAGCTGCCGCTTGACCGCTCGCACCAGGCCGGGGTCGGCCCAGTACAGCTTGGGGCGGCGCCTCTCCCGCACCCGGAGCCTGGCCTCGAACGCTGGAAGCTGCACGGCCAGCAGGGTGTCGTCGAGGATCTCGAGGTAGCCGTTGACGGTGCTGCGGGCGATGCCGGCGTCGCGGGCAATCGAGGCGGCGTTGGCGGTCTGGGCGTGCATCACCGCGGCCACCGGCAGGAAGCGCACGAAGCCCGACAGGTTGCGCACCGCGGCCTCGGCCCGGATCTCCTCGCGCAGGTACAGCTGCGTGTAGCCCTGGAGGACCTCCCGCCGGTTCGGGGTGGTCCACACCAGCGGGATGGTGCCATAGCGGAGCGCGTCTTCGAGGTTGAAGTCGTCACCGAGTTCGGCCGGGGTCAGCGGGTGCATGGCCTTGCGCAGCGCCCGTCCGGCCAGCAGGTTGGTGCCCGCGGTCTTGAGCTTGCGGGCGCTTGATCCCAGCAGGGCGAAGCGCACGCCCCGCTCCTCGATCATCCGGTGCACTTCGTTGAGCAGGCTGGGGATCCGCTGGACCTCGTCCACCACTACCCACTCTCCCGGGCCCACCTCCGACAGCAGCTGCCGGAACAGCGACGGGTCGGCCAGCAGGTCGGTGAAGAGGGCTTCGTCGAGCAGGTCGAGCCGCTGGGCGTCGGGAAGGACCTGCCGGGCCCACGTGCTCTTGCCGACACCTCTCATGCCGAGCAGAAAGAAGCTCTGCTCCGGCACCCGAGCCAGCCGCGTGTAAATCATGCCGTCAAAAATAGCCGAAAAGTGACGACTACTGACTCAGAAATCGGCGATTCGGGCTATTCAGGCGGCGACAAGTCGATGCGCAGCCGCCCCAACTCCTCGTTGGAGAAGTTGTCACCTAGAAACTCGACCAGCTCCTCTTGACGGGGTTGACCGAATGCGAGGCGATAGGCAGCGAGCGTCTTGCGCAACTTCGGCAGCGCCGCCTCTTCCCGGCTGAACGGCATGACAGGGACATGGCGCTCGATCCTGGCCGGTCCGTCGCGGAACACCCAATAGGGCACCATTTCTCCGACGCCTGCGGGTCGTTTCGTTACCGCCATGGCGAAGAGCTCGTTCCAGGGGTCCACGCCGGGCGCCAGCCCGCTCGCAAGCAGGTTCGGGCCGAGGGTGTCCGCGATGTTGCGTCGGATGGCGTGACCCTTGTACCGGTGGACACGCCTCTCACGCTGCTCCAAGTCGACCGGGTTGTAGGGCAGGTTCCAGTGGACGACCGCGTGGCACCAGAGATGGAAGTCCAGCCCCTCCTGCCCGACTGAGGTGGAGGTGAGGACGAAGGGCCAGAACGGGGAGTTGAACGCTCGGGAGACGGACTCGATCCGAGCCTCGCCGCCCTCGTCGAGGGTCTGATTGCCGAAAGCGACCGCGAAGCGAGTCCGCATCCGGTGGGGGTGGAGTTCGATGTCGTGGCCGTTGCGGCTCCGGCTGGGGATGTCCACCCGATACGAGGAAGTGCGCAGTTCCAGGGCCTCGGCCACCTTGAATGCGATGTCGTCGGCGGCGTCCTCGTTGCGCCGTCGGCCGGGGATCTCCGAATTCGGCCAGGCTCGGACTCGGCCAGGTCAGCAGGAACGCGGTCATCGACGCGGCTCGGCGGTCGCCGCCTGCTTCTCCTGGCCTGGCTTCGCTGGTCGTGCGCTCGCTAGTACGAAAGTCGAGGCGCTGGCCGCCGCGCCGACCGTAATCAGCGGTATAGCCCTGGCTGCGGGCCGCGAAGGCACGGCGCTCCGCCTCAAAGCTCACCAACGAGGAAACCACCTTCGGTACGACTGTCCAGCCCGAGAAGATCAGGCGCTTCGTGAAGCGGGTGGCCTCCGGTGACTCGTAGACCGATCCGGTGTCGTAGTACCGCATCGACGGAGCGATCCACAGCAACTCGAAAGCGCGGTGGCGCTCGAGATCGTCCAGCAGCCAGCGAAGTCGCCCATTCTGGGGATCAATGCGCCCATATCCCTCGATGTCGTCCCAGCTCAGCAGGCCAGGGCCGGAATCGAGTCCTGCGTCGTCGGCAAACCGGCCCTCTTCTGCGGCTCGCTCGACGGCCTGCTTGAACTGGTATGTCTCCATGAAGTTGATGAGGTACGGCGCGGATTTCCAGTACTCGACGGGCTCCCGGTGCTGTACGGCTTCGGCAAGACTGCCGAGGCGCACGTAAGCGCGAAGATCGACGGACTTCACTGTCACCGCGGCCTTCGTCTCATCGAGCATCCCATTGCGGTCGGGCGTGGCGGCCAGTCGTTCTGTTCGTGCCATGACGCCGCGCAACTCGGCACCGATGTCGCGGCAGATCGAATCAGCGTCGCCAAGCGACTCAGCGGAGGTGAGGGCAGTGCGCAGGGAACGAAAGCGGCCTCGCAGCCACTGGACTCGCGTCGGATCCTGGAACAGGAAGAAGCACGTGTTGAGAAAGTCCTCGTAGTGGTCGTCGTCGGTTTCGTCAGCCGTCGTGTACATGCGGTATGGCGTTGCTGACAGCAGCAGTGTCCGGGTGGCTCGTCCGGTCTCGGGATCGCAATGGTCGAACAACCGGTGGGCCGCTTCGGCCGCGAAGTTCTGGGGGTTTCGTTTCAGTAGATCTTTGAACCGCTGGAACTCATCGAGTATCACCAAATCCGGCTGGAGGGCGTTGATGCCAACTCTCGCCATGACGCGGCGAATCTCCCCGATCAGCTCTCTGCGAAGTTCGTGCAGGCGGTAGGGGATCGCGCGCTTCCACGCCAGGCCCTCGGCGATCTCGTCGAACAAGGTGCGCACCGTGGGCTTGCCTTGGGCTGCCCTAACCTCGTCTAGCTCCTCGAGCAGCTTCACGAACTCTCCGAGAGTCCTCCCGATGAGCGGCCGATACTCCCGTTCCTTCGCTTGCAGCCGCCTGTCGCGGTCGTAGCGGTCGCCGCTCCAGAGTCCCTCCCAGAAGACTCGCCGGGCTGGTGCGTTCATGGCGTGCCTGCCCCAGTGGGCCCGCAGAAACGTGTACGCCAGGCACCGCTCGCGGAACGTGCCTGTACTGCGACCAAATTTCAGGGAGGTCCCCGGCGTGATTGGCAGCAGGTTGATGCCCGTCGTAGCGTTGTCCCCTTCGCTCAACTGTGCCAATGGGAGCATGGTGAGTCGATCGGCGCCCTCGATGGGCTCGATGCCGGGCGGGACGAGCTTGCGAATGTTCTGTCGGGCGATCGCCGCGTTGGAACAGACATAGACGATGTCGTGGCGCTCGTCGCCGGTGCGTCGCAGATGGTCGATGACCTGGGCGATCACGCCTTTGGCGACGTGGGTCTTGCCGAGCCCGACCTCGTCGGCCACCAAGAACCGGATGGCCGGATCCTCGTCGGCAAACATTCGCTCGAATGCCCACAGAGCAGTTCGTCGCTGGAAGTCCTTGAGGCCGGCCAGCACCGCGTCGACATCGATGTGCTGTCCGGTCATTGGGCCGCCGCTTCGGTTGCGGCCACATCGTGGATCATCCTCCAGAATTCGGCGAAGCCCTCCGGCAACGCATTGTCGGTCGCCAGGTCCGAGACGAGCGGGTGGAGTCCGTCGAGCTTCGCAGGGTCGCGTCGCATCGTCCTCAGCAGCTTCTCCAATACAGGTAGGTGCGCCGTGCTGGCCGCTTCGGCGCCGGCGTCTGTGCTGACCCTGTCGATCGCGTCACGCAGTCCCATCTGTTCCGCGTCCTCGTTGAGAAGCGCTAGGAGATATCGAAGGAACCGCTCCGCGCTCCCGATGAGCAAGCGCAGCAGGGAACGATCACGATTCTCTGGCATGCCGGTCAGCGGTACCGGCACGGCGAACTCGGTTAGTCCGCCCTCTCTGTCAGTGAGTTCGAAGGCCAGAAAGCCGCTGATGGCTTCGAGACTGGTCTCGAAGCGAACCTCGAAGGGCTCACCTCCCGCTACCCGTCGTCGATGCCCGGCCGATGAGAGCGGCCAGCAGTGAATCTCTGTGTGGTCGAGGACCGGCATCGACTCCTCCGACCGGTAAGTGATCGCCCATCCCGTGCCGCTCTCCTCGACAGACCCCTCGAATCGAAGTCCGGCGATGGCGCGACGAGCGCGATCAAACAGCGATGTTCCACCCGTTTCGTCGCTCGTTTCGGCTCTGTGATAGTCGGTGAACAGGGCGCGGATGCCTGGCTCATCGTCGGTGCCATCGCAGAGTCGGTCGATGCCGAGAACTGCTGCGGATCCGATCAGTTCCACCAGGATCTCGACGTTGTTGTCGAACGCGGCGCCGGTCGCGTTCGCGGACCCGAGGAATATGTGCGCTCGGCCCTCGTTCTCGAAGGCGAAGACCTTGGCGTGCAGTCCCACAAGGGGTCGGCCGGGATCCAGCGGCGACAGCCGTTCTTCGTCTGCTGCGAGGTCCGGCGCGCTTCCGTCGTCGAACGCATACGTCTCCACCACGTTCTCGAGTGTGTCCGGTCTGAGGAGGTCCAGGGACTCAGGTCTGCTGACGAGTTTGCCGACTTGTGCGGGATGCACCCTTGTGAAGAAGTCGTCGCTCACGAACGGTGAGATGATCAGCGAGCGCTCGACGGTCTCGGGCAGCGGCGAGCGGGTGCGGGTCAGGCCCAGGACGTGAATCTGCAGATTGTCAACACCCTCGGGTCGAGCGAACCGTGCGGTTTGCAGCGCCTCCGACAGCGACCGCACACGGTTTTGATGGGCTGTCGAGGCTGTGCCGACGCGGTTCTCCAAGAGTCCCTCAAACAGATCTCCTACAGGCGCCAGCACGGCACCGGCCGGATCTTCCGCTTCGTCAAGGCGAACCACGGTGTCCCAACTCTCGTCGAATGTGAGATTCCGGCTCGTGATGAGCACCCGCAGCCGCTGCTCTGGTGGTTGGCTCTCTGGCCGCTTGCCAACAGCCTCATATCGAAGTACCCACACCTTTGGGTGGACGATCCCGCCTCGCGGGGCCACCACCGGGACGATTGCCCGCTCAAGGAAGGCGAAGACCCGATGCGATCGAGGCAGCGCGATCTCGCCGACTTGGCTGAACACGGTGAGCTTGCTTGCGTGGGACCGCAAAGCGTGTAGCAGTTCGATGGACGGCTCGCGCGGGCCGCGTCCAGAGGTGTCCGACGATTCTGCGAATGCCAGTGCCGCGGGCGCGGCCAGGAGGGCCTGGAGGTTGAGAGTGAACGTCACAGCCACAGCCGATTCGAAGCGAAAGCCAACCGGGGGTCGCATGGCGTCGATCAGGGTGAGCCGGTTGGTGGGCTGAAGCATCAGGAATCCAGTCCGGCCGCGGCGATATCTAGGAGGTAGGCCTTGGTGGTAGTCCACCGAAAATCGAGCTGACCGCCAGATGCGAGCCCATTCCAGTTCTCCAGGGCGGTTCGGTGTGACAGTCGGGCGCGTTTGGACTTGAGTCGGAGTTCTCGGTGCCGGACCAGTGTGTGGCTCTCGGGACTCGCTGCAAATTCATCCGGATCGGCCACGACCCGCCTGACCACTTCATTCACGAAGTCCTGAGTTCTCGTACTGATGGAGTAGTCGGCCAGAACGGCCCAGAACCCTGGAAGATCGGCTGTCCATGAAGACAGTTCGACATGCCGGCCCTTCACTAATTCGATCCAACTCTTGATCCGGTCGCGCTGGTCCTCTTCGAGTTCCTTCGTGTCCCAGCCAAGCTCGTCCCTCGCGTCTCGCGCCAGCAGCAGGTTGTAGACGAGTCGCGGTCCGAGAGTCACTTCCGAGAAGCAGCGGGCGTGGTGCATAACCTCGACGAGACGGTTCGGCAGGCTGTCTGTTCGCAGGTCCCACGGGAAGTCAACGTCGAGCGACAATCCCGGCATGGCCGACAGGACAGCCACCAGCGTGTCTGGGTGCCGTCGCCGGATGCCGTCGGTCAAGACCTGTGCCTCGTCAGGCTCAAGCTCGAAGGTGATGTTGCTTGACCAGAAGTCCTCGGGGGCCGCAGGAATAGCCGCCCACATCGGCACCGTTGGCTCCGTGGCGTTCCCATCGTCGTCGCGTTCGGGACGGAGTCGCCCCGGCGTGGCCGCTTGCTGTGCGTACTGAGAGATGCTCATATCGAGCCGCCTGACGCCCCAGGCCTCCATACTTCCCCAATAGATGTCGCTCGGCATTCGCCTGAGGTCTCGGCCCGCCACGCGGCCGATCACGCCATGGCCCCGCCCCAGGTGGCGGAGGCGGTCGACGAGTTGCGCCTCGGCCTCGCGGAGCTTGCGGGCGAAGTTGGCCGCCGAGACGCTCTGGGATTCGAGGCGTTGGAAGATCCACGGCAGGAAGATGAAGTAGCGCAGTCTGGTCTGGACGGTCGAGGTGCCCGGGCTGAGCAAGTCTGAGAAGGCATCGCGCACTGTGCCGAGTCCCAACACGTCGAGGGTGGAGGGTTCTTCGAGTGAGCGCAGCAGAGTGCTCACTCGCTCGGTTGCCGCCGCATCGAAATCAAGCCAACCCATCGAAGAGGCTGGCGCGTAGGTGCTCATCAGCTCAAGTCAAGCACCGTCCTACGACAGGCGGGACCGGAGACGCTATTGGCAGACTGAATCATGATGTTTCATGATGATTCAGTAGTATTTGTCGCACCTCGGGTGTATAGTTACATGCATGGAATTAACTGTGGATTCGGATCAGAGGCGAGGCGTTGGAGCGTGTGTCGCCGATGCCGAAGTGGGCTCATTGAGTGATGTCGAACTGCTTGAGCGGCTGGTGGAGCTGGGGCGGGAGCGGTGCCGGGTGGAGGGGCAGCTGGCTGAGACCGCGGCGGAGATGCACCGCCGCAACGGCGGCCGAGGCGCTGCTGCGTTGATGCGCGAGCGGCTCAACGTGTCGGCGCGGCAGGCCACTGCGGAGGTGGAGTTGGCCGCGTCGCTGGCCTCGGAGTTCCCCGCGACGCTGGCCGCTTGGCGTGCTGGGGAGATCACCGGGGGCCATGCCCGGGTGATCGCCCGGGTGGCCGCGAATCCCGACCATGCTGATGAGCCGGCGTTGTTGGAGATGGCCCGCGGCTATCCGGTGGACATGTTCGCTCGCATGACCCGCCACTACATGAGCCCCGGTACCTCCAGCGAGGAGCGCAATCACCAGCACCAGAACCGCTGGGCGTCGCTCATACAGGACCCCGAAGGATCCTGGCGGCTGTCCGCGTACTTTGACCACGACACCGGCAAACGCGTCAGCATCTCTCTCAACCAGATGGTGCGTAACTATCGCAACAGCGAGCGGAGCCACCAAGGTGTGAGTTCCCAACAGCGCCGCGCCGACGCCTTGGCCAACCTGATCACCGGCGAGGGCCCCCACCAGCGTCCCAAGGTCACGCTGTTGATGATCGCGGACTACGACACCGTCACACGCGAGTTCCGCAACCTGCGCTATGACGACGGCCTGCCCGTATCTGTCGACCAGATTGCCAAGCTGGCCTCCGACGTCAAGATCCTGCCCGCCATCTTCGACGCCGAAGGGGACCCGCTGTGGCTGGGACGGGCCCAACGCGACGCCAGCGCTGGACAGCGCATCGTGTTGGCGGCCCGCGACGGCGGCTGCGTCAACTGCGGCAGCCCCGTCGAGCGATCCGAACCCCACCACATCGAATGGTTCAGTCGAGGCGGCTCCACCGACATCGACAACCTCGCCCTGCTGTGTGAAAGATGCCACCACCTCATCCACGACGACGGCTGGCAACTCCATCGCAACAACGGACAGCACCAACTCCGACCGCCAACACATCGGCCAGTCCAGTCAGTCAATGGCTCGGCTGCCCACCCGGAACAGAACCCCGTCCTCCGAACCTGACGGTGGCCCTCCGCGTCTGTGGTCGAGACGCAGGCCCGTTCCGTGCTCAGCGGGTGAAGATGAGCTGGAACTCCATGATGCCGTGGTCCTCGACCGAGACGACTATGGGTGCGGTCGGGGCGGTGACGCCGTAGTCGCTGAACACCACCTCGCTGGATCCGACGGCCACGATGGTGTCGCCTGCCAGCTGGACTTGCAGGTCGAAGGTGGCACGGTTGGTGACCCCCTTGATGGTGAGGTCGCCGTGGGCTGATCCCGAGAGGGACTCTCCCTCGGCCATGCCGGCGGGGAGCTCCAGCGGCTCGGTGAGCGTGAACGTGGCCACCGGGAACTCGTTGGTGTTGAGAGCCCGGCGGACCTGGCCGTCGCGGCTTCCGTTGTCGGTTCGAAGCGTGGACATGGTCACTTCGACGGTGACCGCCACCAGCGCAGTGTCGGTCAGCTCGATCGAGCCCGACACATCTGCGGTGCGGCCCACCGCGGTGAAGTCACCGATGCGGCCGCCCAGCACCTCGTTCACCCGGAATCCCGCGAAGCTGACAACCGGCTCGCCCTGCAGGTCGCCAGCGTCATCGGCCACCTGGACGGCCCACACTCCGGCGAGGCCGCCGAGCGAGTCAGCTGTCTGACCGGCCGATGTCGTCTCGGTGTCCGTGTCGTCGGTACTGGCGGTCGCGGTGTCCGTGTCGTCGGTACTGGCGGTCGCGGTGCCCGTGTCCGCTTCGGTCTCGGTGGAGCCTGTGGCCGAGGTGTCGTCGTCGTTGCTGGATGTGGTGCCGACATCCTCGCTGTCGTCGGTGGATGCGCTGGCCAACGGCGTGTCGGCGCTGTCGTCGGTGGTCTCGGCCGCTTCGATCCGGGCCACGGTCGCCTCCAGATCGACAGCCTCGGGGGCCTCGTCCCGCGTCAAGACGTACAGCGCTACCGCCACCACAACCACCACAACCACGGCGATGGCTGTCCCCGCGATGGTCTTCGTCCGTTTACTCATGTGCTTGACCCTATGAGCGTCACTGAGTCAGTACTCGATGCTCGGGGCCCCACCCTGACAGTTGGGGCACTTGCATTCGTGGATATCGACCCCGTTCGCTCCGTAGCAGTACCCACCGTGCAGGCACTCCAACTTGTGCGCGTATTGGTTGTAATGGTCCCCGGGGCACCCACGCGTGCCATGGTTCTTCTGCATGTTGTCATTCACGCTGCCGACTTGAGTCCAAGGCCCCGAACCGGAGCGGAGCTCCGCGTTCACCGATGGCACGCTAACGGGTCATCTCTTGGGCGGTTTCGGCCGCGGCGGCCACGGTGGCCTCCATCTCGGCCTCGGTGTGGGCCAGCGACGGGAAGATGGCCTCGTAGGCCCCCGGCGCGAAAGCCACACCCCGGCGCAGCATCCCGTGGAAGAAGGGGGGATAGCGCCCGTTATCGGCAGCCTTGCGGGCCTCGTCGAAGTCGGCGGGGGCTTCCTCGGCGAAGAACAGGCCCAGCAGGGGGCCGACCCGGGGCACCACCGCTGCGATGCCGGCCGTCGAGAACGCCTCCTCCAAGCCCTCCTGCAGCGTCGCGGCGGTGGCCTCCAGCTGCCGGTAGGCGCCGTCGTCGAGCAGGCCCAGAGTGGCCAGGCCGGCGGCGGTGGCCAGGGGATTGCCCGACAGGGTGCCGGCCTGGTACACGCCGCCCAGGGGCGCCAGCCCCGACATGATCTCGGTCGAGGCCCCGAAGGCGCCGATCGGCAGCCCGCCGCCGATGACCTTGCCGAAGCACCAGATGTCGGGCTGCACCCCGAACCACTCCATCGCCCCGCCCCGGCACAGGCGGAAGCCGGTGATCACCTCGTCGAACAGCAGCAGGGCCCCGACCTCGTCGCAGGCGTCGCGCAGGCCCTGCAGGAAGCCGGGCTCCGGCGCCACCAGGCCCATGTTGGCCGCCACCGGCTCCACGCACACCACCGCCACCGTCTCGTCGAGCTCGGGGACCACGTTGTAGGGGGCGACGATGGTGTCGGCCACCGCGCCCGCGGTCACGCCCTCGGATCCGGCCAGGCCCTGCTGGGCCACGCCCGAGCCCCCCGCCACCAACAGGGCGTCGCTGTGGCCGTGGTAGCAGCCCGCGAACTTCACCACCGTCGCGCGGCCGGTCACGCCCCGGGCCAGCCGCACCGCCGACATCACCGCCTCGGTGCCGCTGTTGGTGAGGCGCACCATCTCCAGGCCCCGCACCCGGGCGCACATCTCCTCGGCCATCAGCACCTCGTTGCGGGTGGGCGCGCCGTAGCTGGTGCCCCGTGACGCGGCCCGCTGCACCGCCTCGACCACCGCGGGGTGGGCGTGGCCGCAGATGCCCGGCCCGTAGCTCTGGACGTAGTCGATGTAGCGGCGCCCCTCGACGTCGTACACGAACGGGCCCGAGGCCTCGGCCACGAAGTACGGCGTGCCCCCCACCGACCGGAAGGCCCGCACCGGGGAGTTCACCCCGCCGGGGATCACCCGCTGGGCCCGCTCGAACAGCGCCTCGTTGGTGTCGGCGGTGTCGCGGCCGCTCGCCGGGGCGTTCATTGCATGGCCTCGGCCAGCCGGCGGGCGAAGTAGGTGAGCACCACGTCGGCCCCGGCCCGGCGGATGGCGAGCACGTGCTCGAACGCCACCGCGTCGAGGTCGAGCCAGCCCCGCTCGGCCGCGGCGCACACCATGGCGTACTCGCCCGACACGTGGTACGCGGCCAATGGCACGTCGAAGGTGCGCCGGGCGGCCGAGATCACATCCAAGAAGGCCAGCGCCGGCTTCACCATCACCATGTCGGCGCCCTCGGCCACATCCAGGCGGATCTCCTCGATGGCCTCCCGGGCACCGGCCACGGCCTGCTGGTAGGTGCGGCGGTCGCCCCCGCCCGCGATGGTCACGTCGACCGCGTCGCGGAACGGCCCGTACAGGGCGGTGGCGTACTTGGCTGAGTAGGCGAGGATGGCGGTCTGCTCGAACCCGCCGCCGTCGAGGGCGGAGCGGATGGCGCCGACCTGCCCGTCCATCATCCCCGACGGGGCCACGACGTCGGCGCCGGCGGTGGCCTGGGCGAGCGCGATGCGGGCGTAGACCTCGAGGGTGGCGTCGTTGTCCACACCGCCGCGGCCGTCGAGCACGCCGCAGTGGCCGTGGTCGGTGTACTCGTCCATGCACAAGTCGGCGATCAGCACCATCTCGTCGGCGAAGTCGGAGCGCAGGTCGGCCAGTGCCACCTGCACGATCCCGTCGGGGTTCCACGCTTCCGAGCCGATGTGGTCCTTGCGCTCGGGCACGCCGAACAGCACCACCGCCCCGATCCCCAGGGCGTGCAGCTCGGCGACCTCGGCTCGCAGCGACGAGCGGGTGTGCTGGAACTGCCCGGGCATCGAGACGATGGGCTGGGGCTCGTCGATGCCCTCGCGCACGAACAGCGGCGCGATGAAGTCGGCTGGATTGAGCCGGTGCTCGGCCACCAGCCGCCGCAAGGCGGGTGTGCGGCGCAGCCGACGCATGCGCCGCTGCGGGAAGTTCACTCTGCGAGGCTATCCAGCGCCTTCGGGCGCCAACCACGACCGGGCGTGGCGGACCAGTGCGGCGACCACCCCGTCGATGGTGTGCTCGGCGGCCTCCACCGTGACCTCCAGGCCGTGGCCGGCCGCGGTGGCCGAGGTGGCCGGGCCGATGGACGCCACCAGGGGCGGCACCGCATCAGCACCGACTTCGGCCACCATGCGGTTCACCGTGGACGACGACGTGAACACCACGCCGTCAGCGGCGGCCACCGCCCGCCGCTGCTCGTCGCTGAGCGGTGCGGCCACGTTGCGGTAGGCGGCCACGTCGAGCACTTCCCAGCCCGCGGCTCGCAGCCCGTCGGGCAGCACCGAGCGGGCCACCGCGGCCCGGGCCAGCACCACCAGGCGGCCGCGGTCGGTATCGGGGGCCGGGAAGGCTCGCATCAGACCCTCGGCGATCGACCGGTCGGGCACCATGCGCACCGTCAACCCGGCCGCGACGGCCCGCTCCGCGGTGCCCGGTCCGATGGCCGCGACGTTGACGCCATCGGACAGCTTCCCGGCGGCCGCCGCCTTGGTCGCACCGTTCGGGCTTGTGACCACCAGCCAGTCGCCGCGCTGCAGCCGCGCCAGCGCATCCTGCAGCGCGTCACCGCCGTCGGCGGGATCGGTGATGGCGATCACCGGAGCGCTGACCACCTCGGCGCCGGCCGCGGTCAGGCTGTCGACCAGGAGCTTGGCCTGCTCGCGGGGGCGGCACACCACGATCCTCAATCCGGCCAGCGGCTTGGGCGAATGAGGCCGGGCCTTCGGCGGGTTCACCGAGCGTCCCCCAGCAGCGCTTGGCCGCCGCGGTCGTTCAGCAGGTGTCGGGCGACTGCTCGGCCCAGCGTTTCAGGGTTGTTGCCTCGGCGGGTGTCGCGGATGAGCACGCGGCCATCGAGCGATGCCAGCAGGCCCGTGAGCTCAAGACCGCCCGCGGGGACGGTCGTGGCGTGAGCGCCGGCAGGCAGGCTGCAGTCGCCGCCCAGCTCGGCCAGGAAGGCTCTCTCCGCGTCGACGGCCCGCCGGCTCGGCTCGTGCTCGATGGCGGCCATCTGTTCCAGCACGGTCCGATCGCCGGCCCGGCATTCCACCGCGATGGCCCCTTGGCCGACCTGGGGCACCAAGACGTCGGGCTCGAGCACGTCGAGAACCTCCGGCTCGAGCCCCAGCCGCTGCAGGGCCACCGCGGCCATGACGAGGGCGTCGAAGGCGGCTGCCTTGTTGAGCCGGGTGGCGATATTGCCCCGCAGCTCGGCGAAGGCCAGATCGGGTCGCAGCCCGGCGAGCTGGGCCTTGCGTCTCACCGAGCCGGTGGCCACGGTCGCGCCGGCAGGCAGCTCGGCCAGCCGGCAGCCCACCAGGGCATCGCGGGGATCGCCGCGCCTCGCCACGGCGGCCAGAACCAGGCCCTCGGGTGTCGACGACGGCAGGTCCTTGGCCGAGTGCACCGCGATGTCGGCCCGGCCGTCGAGCACCGCGGCCTGCACCTCCTTCACGAACACGCCCTTGCCCCCCATAGCGTGAATCGGGGTATCGGCGTGCCGGTCTCCTGTGGTGGAGACGGCGACCGGCTCCGTCGCAACCCCGCAGGCCTCGGCCAGCAACCCGGCCACGATGCCGGTCTGGCAGCGAGCCAGAGCACTGGTCCGGGTGGCGGCCCGCAGCACTACGGCCATCGGCGCGGCGGCGTGCGGCGGCGCTGATTCCGGGATCGGCCACGGAGGGTGGCGGCCCGCAGCACTGCGGCCATCGGCGCGGCCCCTAAAGGTCGAACAGGTCGCGCAGCGCTTCGGCTAGGCGGTCGCCCCGTGCGTGGCCGGCCGCGTCCTTGAGCCTCACCGTCGGCTCGTGGAGCAGCTTGTTCACCACGCCGCGCAGCAGCGACTCCACCGCGACGCGCTGAGCCGCCGAAAGACCGATGAGGCGTGAGTTGTGGCGGTCCAGCTCGGCGGTGGTGACCTGATGGGCGCGGGCTCGCAGCGCCGCGATCAGGGGTGCGACTTCCCGGGCCGACGCTTCAATCAGATAGTGCTCGACTTCGTCGTCGACGATGGCCCGCACCGAGTCGATCTCCTGCTCCCGGCCGGACCGGCCCTGCCGGACGAAGTCGCCCAGGTCGTCCATGTCGAGCAGGGTCACGCCGGGCAGTCCCCGAACCGCCGGGTCGACGTCGCGGGGAACGGCCACATCGACGATCAACAGCTGCGCTCCGCCCCGCCGGGTCATCACTTCGTCGATGTCGCTGTGCTCGAGCACGATGTCGGTGGCGCCGGTGGTGGTGATGACCACATCGGCGGCTACCAGGGCCGGCTCCACCTCGTCGAGAGCCACGGCTCGCCCGCTGCAGGACGCCGCGGCCGCCTCGGCCCGCTCCGGCGTGCGGTTGGCCACCGCGATGTCAGCCGCTCCGGCGCCGGCCAGCGACTTGAGCGTGCCCGTGGCCACATCTCCGGCGCCGAGCACCAGCACCCGCCGGCCCGCGAGGGTGCCGAGGCGCTCCTGGGCCAGCGCCACCGCGGCATGGGACAGCGATGCGATTCCGTGTGAGATGCCGGTGGTGGCCCTGACCTTCTTGCCGGCCACCACGGCTCGGCGGAACAGCGGCTCGAGCACCGCGCCCACGGTGCCCTCGTCCCGTGCGGCCTGCCAGGCATCTCGTACCTGGCCCAGGATCTCGTGCTCGCCCACCACCACCGAGTCGAGCCCGGCCGCGACGCTGAACAGGTGCTGCACCGCGTCGACGTCGTGATGGGAGTAGAGCTCGTCGGCGACGGTCTCGGGCGGCAGTCCCGAGTGTCGGGCGAGCAGCTCGCGGATGTCGGCGTAGCCGCCGTGGAAGCGCTCGGCGTAGGCGTAGACCTCGGTGCGGTTGCAGGTGGACAGCAGCACCGCCTCGCTGAGGTGCTCGGCCGACGCAAGGTCGTGGAGCGCCTTGGCGAGGTCGGTGGGCGCGACCGTCATTCGCTCGAGCAGATCGAGCGGCGTAGACCGGTGATTACACCCGACGACTACGAGCGACATTGCGTCGGATGCTATCGCCGCCCGCCGGCCGACGGGCGGGGTCGGGTGGCTGCGAGTTCCGCTCTTGTTCGCTGCGCTCACGGGCCGCTCGGGCCACGGCCTCGCTCTGCGCTCCTGCGGAATTCTCGCGATCTGCGACCTGTCCGCTCGGCCTCTGTCAACGGGCCAGGAAGAAGAGCTGCAACACCCCGGCCACCACGATGATCACGAGCAGCGCCACGATGACGACGGCGGTTCCCGGCCTCATGGTCCGCCTCCGGTGTCGTGTCTTGCCGGCGCCGCCGCACGGCGTCCCAGGCCCACCGGCGTGGCCGTGCCTCCAGCGCCGGTCAGGCGTCCGGTGGCCGCGGTCGTGAGCCTCACCTCGGCTCCCTCGTGAAGGCCCAGATCGTCGGCCGCGGACCGTCTCGGCATCGCTAGCGACACGAGTCCGCTCGAATCGGTGATCAGTCCCACCCGCCCCGCTGACACCTCGGCGTAGGCGCCGACCCGCTCAGCGGTGCGGAGGTCGTCGCCGGCCGCGATCTGCAGCGGCGCTCCGGCCGGAGCCAGCTCCTCGAGGTCGTCGGGTTCGAGATTGAGCTGGCAGTTGCCGAAACGGTCGATCCACAGAACCTCGGCCACCAGGTCGTCGCCGTCGCGGTGGCTCACCGGGAGCATTCCGGGCGTCAGCGTGGCCGGATCGATGGCCGGCCCCAGAGCGCTGAGAGGCACCCCGCAGCAGAGGTGGGCGGCCGCGGGGGCGAACACGTCGCGGCCGTCGAAGGTCCTTCCCAGTTCGGCTTGGGCGTCGAGCCGGCAGTCGGGGCTGGCGAGCTGCACCGCCCGGCTGGCGCCCCCGACGAGGGCCACCGCCGGGGCCAGCAGCCCGTTGTCCGGCCCGACCAGGACGGAGGCACCGTCGCCGACTTCGACCGCCACCGGCCGCCGGTCGGTGCCCACGCCGGGATCCACCACCGCGAGGACTACGCCGGGAAGCAGGTACTGGGCGGCCCTGGCCAGAGCCAGGCCGCCGGCCCGCACGTCGTAGGGGGCGATGCCGTGGGTCACGTCCACCACCCGGACATGGGGCGCGATCGAGGCGATCACCGATTGCACCACCCCGACGAACTCATCGTTGTGGCCGTAGTCCGACAGGAACGAGATCGTGTCGTATCCGCCGCGCCGCCGGCCGGCGTCAGCCGCGGCCGTCACTGGCCCAGCTCGCGGGAGCGCTTGGTGGCCGCGTCCACCACCCGGTCGATGAGGCCCATGAAATCGGCGTCGTCGAGCACGGCGAGGCCCGCCGCGGTGGTGCCGCCGGGGGAGGTGACATTCTCACGCAGGCGGCCGGGGTCCTCCCCGGACTGGGCCAGCAGGGTCGCGGCCCCCAGAAGGGTTTGGCGGGTGAGGGCATCGGCAGTGGCGGCCTCGAGGCCCTGGGCCGTTCCCGCGGCTCGCAGCGCCTCGGCCAGCCGGAACAGATAGGCGGGACCGCTGCCCGAGAGGCCGGTCACCGCGTCGAGGTCGGCCTCGCTCACCACCGCGACCGTGCCCACCGCTTCGAGGATCCTGCGAGCCCAGTCGAGATCCTCGGACGCCGCCGCCGATCCGGGCGCTATGGCGGCCGCGCCCTTGCCGACCAGCGCCGCCGTGTTGGGCATGGCCCGCACCACTGGGGTTCCCGCCGGCAGCCCGGCCTCGATCGCGCCGGTGCGCACGCCGGCCGCAATGGACAGCACCCGGCCCACGTCGACGGCAGCCAGCGCCGGCAGCACCGCGGCCACCACGTCGGGCTTCACTGCGATCACTGCGTCGGTGTCGCGGACGGGTCCGCTGGACACTGACACCCCCGGCACGGCGGCCGCGACAACCTTTTGCCGCGCCGGGTCGGGCTCGACCACGTGCAGCTCGCCCGGCTCTGCCCATCCGTTGGCTACGAGCCCGACCAGCAGGGCCTCACCCATCTTGCCTCCGCCGATCACCTGGAGTCGAGCCATGCCGGTCATGCTAAGCCTGAATCCACCGACGGGTTTGTGGGTTCGACGGTTGGGGCCGGTTGGCGGCTGGGCTGGTGCGTGTGTGCGGGCCGACGCGTTTTGGGGCGTGCGAGGCTGGTGTGGGGGGCTGGTGCGGGTTGGTGGCGCTGGGGGTGCTTGTTGGCTGCGCCGGGCCGGGGCGGCCGGTCAGATGAGCAGGGGCAGGTTGCGGATCCGGTCGAGGGCGGTGGTGAAGGCCGTGGCCCATGGCCAGTTGAGCGGCAGGCGCAGTCTGTGTCGGCCGCTGTGGTTGACGAGGCGGCCGGGCACGGTGAGGAGCCGGTTGCGGATGGTGGCCGCGACGGTGAGCTGCGCTGTGGGGTGGGCGCGTCCGAGGCGGGCGGTCCAGCGGGCGAGGTTGTGGGCGAGCACGCAGCAGGCGAGCCAGGCGCCGTTGGCGGGGAACTGTCCTGAGGGGCAGCGGCTGAGCCCGGAGTTTTCTTTGAGGTCGCGAATGGCGAGTTCCACGGTGGCGTGGCCGCGGTGGTAGGCGTCGGCGGCGACGGTGTCGAGGTCGGCTCGGTCGGTGACGAAGCAGTGGTGGCGCCAGTTGGGCCACAGCTCGGCTTGGGCGCCGAGCAGGCGGGTGCGGCGCACGACGAGCCGCAGCTTGGCCCGCTTGCCGTCGGGGCCGCGGAGCTTGTCGCCGCGGCGGCCGGGGTCGATGGTGGTCTCAGCGACCTGGGCCTGCGCGCCGCGGGTGTAGGCGATCGCCTGCCAGGCGTCGTCGCCGATGGCCGCTACAGCTGCTTTGACCTTGGCGTTCTGTGGGATCGTGATCGAGTAGGACGCGTTGTGGGCCCCGATGTCTGCGATCATGTCATAGGAGAAGAACCCCGCGTCGGCGCGCACCGCGACCGCCGCGTCCGGCGCCAGGCGCCGCACCCGGGCCAGGGCCTCGCGCGCGAAATGCTCGTTGGCGCGCTGCGACGATCCCGACCGCATCCGAGAGTGCAGCACCTCGCCGGTGTCTGATCGCACCGCCACCAGCGGGTGATATCCCAACACGCCGGTGTGGCCGTACGCGGCGCCGTGCTTGGCCTTGCCGCACACCTCGCAGATCGTGGAGTCCAAATCCACGGTCATCTCCGCGGCAACCGGCGCGGTGCCCACAGACCACGCCCGCACCAGCGCCTGCTCGGCCGCCTTGTCGAGCTGGCGCACAGGCCCGAACCTGAACGACCGCAAGAACGACCCCACAGTCGACGGCGCCATCACCCGAAACGGCACCACCGCCTGCGACGCCGCGGCCCGCAGACGGCCGGTGTCGTCGATGCAGCGGCCGCCCACCAGCATCGACGCCACCAAAGTCAACACCTTGCGGCCCGCCCCCGAGCCCGCCGAGCCCGGCGGGCGCACCGTCTCGTCGATCAGCGACTCCAGCCCCAAGGCGATCCATCACCGTGCCCGCCGGCAACAACCCCGCATCGGCCACCAAAGAAGCGTCGTCGAACACTGCCTCCAACCCGTCGATCCCGCCCGCTATGCTCCTCACAGGAAGTGCCTCCTCACGCAGCTGGAATAACTGTCGTTATTAACAGTATTCTGCCACGTCAGGAGGCCTTTCTGGTGGATGCTCCAACCCCACAAACCCCACCGCGCCGGTGGATCCAGGCTAAGAGGCCGAGCGGATAGACGACAGTCAACGAGGATCTCGCAAGGAGCTGAGCAGTCAACGAGGATCTCGCAAGGAGCTGAGCAGTCAACGAGGATCTCGCAAGGAGCTGAGCTGCCCTCATGGGAGGCCGGCTGTGTCACGGGCGTGCAGCTGGAGGTCGCGACCGATCACGGCGGCCAGCGCCGCCAGAACGACCGCACCGCCGATGGCTTGGGTGGCCCTGATCGGCTCGTCCACGAAGATGGCGGCTCCGATCATCGACAGGGGAGGTGCGCCCAGCTTTGCCATAGACGCCACTGTGAGCTGCACGTGGCGGAGGGCCCAGTTCATCAAGAGGTGGCCGGTTCCCGGCACCGCCAGCAGAGCGGCGACCCAGACCAAGTCGTTGAAGGTCGGCACGAACAGATCACCGCTGGCAGCCGCGACCGGGACGACCACGGCTAGTCCCACCACCCACATGGCGGTCTGGAACTCCAACGCTCCCACCTTCTGGCGGGCTTCTTTGGCCAGCACGAAGTAGACCCCGAACAGCGCCAGGGCCAGCCCGGCCAGGGCATCGCCGCGGGCACTCCAGGTGGAGACCGACACCGATCCGTAGAGGACGAGCGCGGTGCCGGCCAGAGCGGCCGTGGCCAGGCCTACCAGCCACCCCGAGATGGGCTCGCCGAAGCGTCGGGCGGCCACCGCGAACAGGACCATTGGCAGCAGCGCGCCGATCATGGTGGCGTTGGCGATCGTGGTCGACTTGAGCGCTTCGTAGAACACGATGGTCCACGCGCCCACGGCGAGCCCCGGTGGGACGCAGGTCCGAAACTGCGGCCATGTGATCCGTCGGCGCCGGACGAGCAGGATCGCCGCATACACGAGCACCGCCAACAGGAGTCGCCAGAGAGCGAGAGGGATGGCGTCCAGTCCGGCCTCGCGCACCATGATGTTGCCCGCCCCCCAGCACGCCACGGCGCTGAAGGCGCTGACCAGCCCCAGTGGGTGCCGCTCGGTCGCCCGGGTTGTCACAGGCCCGCCGGGTGCGGCCCGGTCGCCCGGGTTGTCACAGGCCCGCCGGGTGCCGCTCGGTCGCCCGGGTTGTCACAGGCCCGCCGGGTGCTGCTCGGTCGCCCGGTACGTCATCGTTCGGGGAAGGGCGTTCGGTTCAGGCGCCGACGGCTCGGATGGCCCGGCCCGTGGTGCCCTCGGGCAGCAGACCGGCATGGGCGCGGGCGTCGGCCCGCAGCACGGCATAGAGCTTGTCCGCCATGGGGGCCACCCGGTCGTTGCTGGTGTCGACGTGCAGCATCATCGACTCCTGGGTGGCTGCCGGCGCCTCGTCGCCGACCCGCCGCAACTCGTGGAACAGGTGCACCCGTTTGGGGTCGGCGCCGGCCACGGTCGTGTCCACTGCCAGCGCCGCGTCCGGGGCCAGCTCGTCGACGAATACGATGTGGGTCTCCACGGTGTAGAACGATCCGCCCGTCGTGGTGCGGTAGTGCTCGTCGAACCCCATGCGGGTCAGGTACTCGTCGCTGGCCATGCCGAACACGACGCCGTAGAAGCCCTCGCTCATGTGGCCGTTGTAGTCGATCCACTCGTCGAGCACGGCCCCCCGCCAGATGCGCAGCGGCGCGCCGTCAGCCATGGGTCGCGAGTCTACGTACCCCCGGCGGAGCTCCTGCCGGGGCGTCGGCGTCAGAACAGCGTGAGGTACTGGTTGACCTCCGAGGGGGTGACCTCGTGGTGGTGGGCCAGGAACTCCTCGCGCTTGACCTTCACGTAGTAGTCGCGGTACGGGCCCTCGGCGGTGTCGCCCAGGCCCCGGCCGATCACGTCGCAGGACGCGAGCGCCTCCGCGGCGTGCAGCAGCGTCGGAGGCAGGGCCTTGATGCCCTTGGCCGCCACCTGCTCGGCTGACAGCGCGAACAGGTTGTCCGTGTTGGGCTCGCCCGGGTCGATGTCGTTGTCGATGCCGTCGAGGCCGCATGCCAGCATGGCCGCGAACATCAGGTACGGGTTGGCCGCGCCGTCGCCGAGGCGGATCTCGATCCGGTCGGGCTCGGGCACGCGGATCATCTGGGTGCGGTTGTTGCCCCCGTAGACCGCGTAGGCAGGCGCCCACGTGGCCCCCGAGGTGGGTGCGCCCACCCCCATGCGCTTGTAGGAGTTCACGATCGGGCACAGCACCGCCACCAGCGACGAGGCGTGCTTGATGATGCCGGCGGTGAACTTGTAGGCGGTGTCGCTCAGCCCCAGTCCCTTCGTGTCCGCCCCGCCGGCCCCTCCCCCGATGAACAGCGGCTCGTCGGAGTCGCCGGTCCACAGGCTCAGGTGGGTGTGCAGGCCGTTGCCGGTCTTGTCGGCGAAGGGCTTGGGCATGAACGTGGCGTAGCGGCCGTCGCGCTGGGCCAGGGTGTGCACCATCAGCCGGAACAGGATCAGCCGGTCGGCGGTGGTGAGGGCGTCGGAGTACTGCCAGTTCTGCTCGTACTGCCCGTTGGCATCTTCGTGGTCGTTGGCGTAGTTGCCCCATCCCATGGCGTCGAGGTTCTTGGAAACCGCGGTCAGATGGGGCAGCATCCGGGTGAGGCCCTTGGCGTCGTAGCAGGGCAGCGGCATGTTGTCGCGGTCGTCGGCCACCGCAATCGAGCCGTCGTCGCGCCGCACCACCAGCGAGTACTCGGCCTCCACGCCGCACTTGAGCACGACGTTGCGCTCGGCGGCGGCGCCGAGCGCCCGGCGCAGGATCACCCTCGGGGCGAACGGCCACAGCTCGCCCTCCACCGTCGGGTCGCACTGCATGGCGGCCACGTTCGGCTGCCAGGGCAACTGCGTGTAGGACGCCGGGTCGGGCAGGGCGAGTATGTCGGGGCTGGACGGGTCCTGGCCCATCGGTCCCGCCGCGAAGCCCGCGAACCCGGCCCCGTCGCTCATCAGCCCCTCGAGGGCGCCGACCGGCACAAGCTTGGCGCACGGTTTGCCGTGCATCTCCACGAACATGGCGTAGATGAACTCCACACCGTCGGCCTCCACCCGGCCCCGGATCTCGTCGAGTGCGTCCATGTCGTTCCCCCTGTGGTCGTGCCGTTGTCGGCTGGGTAGCGGCGCCCGAGAGTAGTCAACGATCACCTGGTCGGGGAATTGGGCCTCAGAGGCCGAGCGGACAGGCGACACTTCACCCCGAATCTCGCAGGGTGTCGAGCGAGGCCGTGGCCCCAGCGGCCCGTGGGCGCAGCGAACAAGAGCGGAACGCAACCCCTGACCGCGAGGCGCTCACCACCTGTCCGCGCATGTTCTGAGGCGGGTAGCTGCCGGGCTGAGGTCACGAGCGCGCCGGGCGCTACCGTGCGGGCCGGACTTCGCCAGGAGGAGGGGTTTCCGGGGGAGAAGCGCTATGTGCGGGATCGTGGGACTGTTCTGCAAGACCGAGACTCACCGCCACGAGCTGGGCCGGCTGACGGCGGTGATGCTGCGAGAGATGCGCGACCGCGGACCGGACAGCGCCGGGTTCGCGTCCTATGACGCCGGCGTTCCCGGACGCACCCGCATCACGGTGCTGGCCGAGGGCATCGAGGTGGACTGGAAGCCGGTGGCCGCGGCGCTGGAAGACGTGCTGGGTGCCGAGGTGACCGTTCGGGCTGTGCACGATCACGCCGTGTTTATCACTGACGGCGACGGCCGGGCTGCGCGCCAGTGGATCATCGACAACGTGGCCGGTGCCACCGTGCTGAGCTACGGCTCCCAGATCGAGCTGTACAAGGCGGTGGGGGATCCCGACCTGGTGGCCGAGCGCTACGACCTGGCCTCCCGCGCCGGCACCCACGCAGTGGCCCACACCCGCATGGCCACCGAGTCGGCGGTCACCACCAATGGCTCGCATCCATTCGCAACCGGCGCCGACACCTGCCTGGTGCACAACGGGTCGCTGTCCAACCACAACCGGCTGCGGCGGTTCCTCGAGGCCCGGGGCGAGTCGTTCCAGACCGAGAACGACTCCGAGGTGGCCGCGGGGTACCTGGCGTGGCGGATGCGCTCCGGTGACACGATCTCGCAGGCGCTGGAGGGGGCTCTGGACGATCTCGACGGCTTCTACACGTTCGCTATCGGAGTGGCCGACGGGTTCGCCATCCTGCGCGACCCCATCGCCTGCAAGCCGGCGGTGGTGGCTGAGACCGATGACTGGGTGGCCATGTCGTCGGAGTATCGGGCCATAGCCCGCCTGCCCGGCGCCACCGACGCCGAGGTGTGGGAGCCCGAGCCGGCCCGCATATACACCTGGAGCCTGGCCGCGTGACCGGCCGCGATTCGGGAATGTGCGCGCTTTTCTGGGATTGTCCCGGAAAAGTACGCACAAAGGCCCGACGGGCGGCGTGAGCGGGGCCGTGCGCGCCTTCGACCTGGCTGAGGCGCCACGACGCGAGCTCAACCGGACCCTTCACGTCGCCTCCGACGGCGAGTCTCTCGAAGTGGTCAACCCTCGCGGCGCCCATGCGGTGGCCTGCGGCATCACCGCCGACATCGACGTGGTGGTGAGGGGCTCGGTGGGCTACTACTGCGCAGGCATGCACCAGCGGGGCCGGGTGCTGGTGGAGGGCAACGCCGGCACGGGTCTGGCCGAGAACATCATGTCGGGCGTGGTGCGCATCACCGGCAACGCCACCATGTCGGCAGGAGCCACCGGCTGCGGCGGCCTGGTGGTGGTGGGCGGCAACGCCGGTGCTCGCTGTGGCATCTCCATGAAGGGAGTCGACGTCGTGGTGGGCGGCAATGTCGGCCACATGAGCGCGTTCATGGCCCAGGCCGGGAACCTGGTCGTGTGCGGCGACGCCGCCGCCGACCTGGGCGACTCCATATATGAGGCCCGGATCTTTGTTCGAGGCGACGCGGAGTCGCTGGGGGCTGACTGCATCGAGAAGGAGATGCGCCCCGAGCACCTTGAGGCGCTGGCCCGTCTGCTGGCCGCGGCCGCCCCGGCGACCGATGGCGCCGATCCGTCCCAGTTCCGCCGCTACGGCTCGGCCCGGCGCCTCTACAACTTCACCATCGACGACGTAGACGCCCTCGAAGCGGCCGAGGAGGCGGCCTGATGACTACGCCACTGCCCGACGGCGTCGAGCCTGTCGAAGCCTCCGACCCTGACTTCTGGCACCTGCGAGAATCGTACACGTTCGACCGCAACGTGATCGCTGAGATCCGCCGGGCCGCCAACACCGGCATCTACCGCATCCGGGGCTGGGGGGCCAAGCGCCGCCTGCCCACCCTGGACGACCTCGTGTTCCTGGGCGCGTCGATGTCGCGCTACCCGCTGGAGGGCTACCGCGAGGCCTGCGGCACCGACGTGGTGATCGGCGAGGATCGGGCCGAGCGCCCGGTGCACCTGAAGATCCCGGTCACCATCGCGGGCATGAGCTTCGGCTCGCTGTCGGCCCGGGCCAAGGAGGCCCTCGGCCGGGGCGCGTCGGCCGCTGGAACGTCGACCACCACCGGCGACGGCGGCATGACCGACGAGGAGCGCCGGCACTCCTCGGTGCTGGTGTACCAGTGCCTGCCGTCGCGCTATGGCATGGACCCCGACCACCTGCGGGTGGCCGACGCCATCGAGGTGGTTGTGGGCCAGGGGGCCAAGCCCGGCGGCGGGGGGATGCTGCTGGGGCAGAAGATCACCGAGCGGGTGGCCGAGATGCGCACCCTGCCCGAGGGCATCGACCAGCGCTCCGCCTGCCGCCATCCCGACTGGACCGGTCCCGACGACCTGGAGATCAAGATCGGCGAGCTGCGCGAGATCACCGACTGGCAGGTGCCGATCTATGTGAAGGTGGGCGCGGCCCGCCCCTACTACGACACCGCGCTGGCGGTGAAGGCCGGTGCCGACGCGGTGGTGGTGGACGGCATGCAGGGGGGCACCGCAGCCACCCAGGACGTGTTCATCGAGCATGTGGGCATCCCCACCCTCGCCGCCATCGGCGAGTCGGTGCGGGCTCTGCGGGAACTCGGAGTGCACCGCCGCGAGGTCAAGCTCATCGCCGCGGGCGGCATCCGTTCGGGCGCGGATGTGGCCAAGGCGCTGGCCCTGGGCGCCGACGCGGCCTCGATCGGCACCGCCGCGCTGATCGCCATCGGCGACAACGACCCCGCCTACGAGTCCGAGTACCGGGCCCTGGGGACCTCGGCCGGATACTGGGAGGATTTTCAGGCCGGCACCGACCCGGCCGGGATCACCACCCAGGATCCCAGCCTGTCGGCCCGCCTCGATCCGGTGCTGGCCGGCAGGCGCCTGGCCAACTACCTGCAGGTCCTCACCATCGAGACCCAGATCCTGGCCCGGGCCAACGGCAAATCGCACGTGCTGAATCTGGAGCCCGAGGATCTGGCCGCTCTAACCGTGGAGGCCGCAGCAATGGCTAGAGTTCCGCTGGCCGGCACCAGTTGGGTGCCCGGCGCGGACTGAACCAGCCGGGGCCGGGTCAGCGGGCCCACGAATCGACGGAGGGGCGTTTCATGGTTCAAGGGCTGCCCGACCGTGCTCAAGTGGTGGTGGTTGGCGGCGGCATCGTCGGATGCAGCGTCGCCTACCATCTGGCCCGCCGAGGCATCACCGACGTGGTCGTGCTCGAGCAGAACAAGCTCACCGGCGGCACCACCTGGCACGCGGCGGGGCTGGTGTCGCAGCTCAAGTCCACCCACAGCCTCACCAAGCTGGCCACCTACTCGGCCCGGCTCTTCGAGGCGCTGGAGGACGAGACCGGCCAGGCCACGGGATGCCGCACACCGGGGTCGATCTCGGTGGCGTCCGACCCCGAGCGCTGGGAGGAGATCAGGCGGGGCGCGGCCATGGCCGTCTCGGTCGGGGTCGAGACCCGCGAGATCGACATGGACGAGCTGCGGGAGCGCTGGCCGCTGATCCGCACCGACGACATCGTGGGAGCGCTGTACATCCCCGGTGACGGCCACACCTCGCCAGTGGACACCACCATGGCCTTGGCCAAGGGAGCCCGCAGCCGGGGGGTGCGCATCGTCGAGGACGTGGCCGTCACCGGGCTGCGCAGCCAGAACGGCGCCATCTCGGGCGTCGACACCGAGCAGGGCAGCATCGAGGCCGAGACCGTGGTGCTGGCCACCGGCGTCTGGACCCGCCAGCTCGCCGCCCGGGTCGGGGTGAACGTGCCGCTGCAGGCCTGTGAGCACTTCTACATCGTCTCGGAGCCCCTCGGCTTGGACACCGACACGCCGGTGCTGCGCGACCCCGGCAACTACACGTACTTCAAGGAGGAGACCGGCAAGATCATGGCCGGCTTCTTCGAGCCCCGGGGCAAGGTGTGGAACCTCGACGGCATCCCCCGGGACTTCTCCTTCGGCACCCTGCCGGAGGATTGGGACCACATCGGCCCGATCTTCGAACGATCCATCCACCGGGTGCCGGCGCTGGGGGAGTGCGGCATCCAACTGTTCCTCAACGGCCCGGAGGCCTTCACACCCGACGGCGTGTACTACCTCGGCGAGGCGCCGGAGGTGGACGGCTGCTACGTGGCCGCGGGCTTCAACTCGGTGGGCATCCAGTCCGCGGGCGGGGTCGGCTGGGCCCTGGCCGACTGGATCGCCGACCGCCATCCGCCCATGGACCTGTCCTCAGTGGACATCCGGCGGACGTTTCCGTTCCAGGCCGATCCGGCCTACCTGGCCGAGCGCGTCCCCGAGAGTCTGGGGCTGCTCTACGCCATGCACTGGCCCTTCTACCAGTACGAGAGCGCCCGGGGCCGGCGGGTGTCGCCGCTGCACGGTCGCTTGGACGCAGCCGGAGCGGTATGGGGCGAGACCGCCGGCTGGGAGCGGCCCAACTGGTACGCGTTCGACGGCCAGGCCCGCGAGTACGTCTACAGCTACGGCAGGCAGAACTGGTGGGCCAACGCCGGCGAGGAGTGCCGGGCAGTGCGGGAGCGGGTTGGGCTGTTCGACCAGACGTCGTTCGCCAAGTTCACGGTGGACGGCCCGGATTCGCTGCTCGTGCTCGACGAACTGAGCACGGCTCGCATCGACGTGCCGGTGGGCAGGGCGGTGTACACCCAGTGGTGCAACGACCGGGGCGGGATAGAGGCCGACCTCACCGTGACTCGTCTCGGTCTGGACCGCTTCCTGGTGGTGACCGCGGCCGCGGCCCAGACCCGGGACTGGGCCCGCCTGCGCCGGGCCTGCCGCGGCCGCAACGTGGACATCGCCGACATCACCGAGCACTGGGCCATGATCGGGCTGATGGGTCCCAAGGCCCGCTTCGTGCTCGGCCCGCTCACCGACGCGTCGCTGACCAACACCGACTTCCCGTTCGGTACCTCCCAGCGCATCGATGTGGCCGGCATCGACGTGCTCGCCCTGCGCATGAGCTACGTGGGCGAGCTGGGCTGGGAGCTCTACCTGCCCAATGGGCCCGCGGTGGAACTGTTTGATGTTCTCGTCGAGGCGGGCGGGCCCCACGGCCTGGCCATGGCCGGCTACCACGCCATGAACACGCTGCGGCTGGAGTCGGGCTACCGCCACTGGGGCCACGACATCACCGACGAGGACACCCCCGTCGAGGCCGGGCTCGGCTTCACCATCGGCTGGGACAAGCCCAACCCCTACAACGGCCGGACCGCGCTGGAGGCTCAGCGCGACCAGCCCCGCAACAAGCGCCTGATCCAGTTCCGCTTGGAGCACGCCGAGCTGCTGTGCTACCACGACGACCCGATCCTGCGCGACGGCGAGCCGGTGGGCAGCACCACCTCGTCGATGTGGAGCTATGTCGAGGACCGCTGCCTGGCCATGGGCTATGTGCGCCGCGCCGGCGACGAGGGCGTGGTCCGGGACTGGCTCGACACGGGCCGCTTCGAGGTCAACGTCGGCGGTGAGCTGGTGCGGGCCACGCCGTCGATCCGCAGCTTCTACGATCCCCGCAACCAGAGAGTGCGCCTGGAGGACGGCCCATGACCCAAGAGGCTCGGTGTGTGATCATCGGTGGCGGGGCCATGGGCGCGGGCCTGCTGTACTACCTCGCCCATGAGGGCTGGACCGACACCATCCTGCTGGAGAAGGGCGAGCTGACCTCGGGGTCGACGTGGCACGCGGCCGGGCTGATCCCAAACTTCATCGGCGACTTGAACATGGCCAAGGTTCACGAGGAGGCGGTGGCGCTCTACCCCCGCATCGAGGCCGAGACCGGGCTGTCGGCCGGTTGGCACGGCTGCGGCGCCATCCGGCTGGCCCGCACCGACGACGAAGTGGACTGGCACCGCTACGTGCATGCCATGCTCACCCAGGTCGGCATCGAGTCCCACCTGATCGGCCTCGACGAGATCCGCGAGCGCCATCCCCTGCTGGAGGACCTCAGCGACGTGAAGCTCGGGTTCTTCACCCCCAACGACGGCTGGACCGACCCGTCGGGCTGCACCAACGCCATGGCCCGGGGCGCCCGCAACCTCGGCTGTGAGATCCGTCGCCACACCCTGGTCTCCGACATGGGGCAGTTGCCCGACGGGCGATGGGAGATCATCGCCACGCCCAACGGCGCGGGCCCCGGACGCTCCAACGGCGACGACAGCTACCGGATCGTCTGCGAGCACGTGGTCAACGCGGCCGGCCACTACGCCCCGCAGCTCGGGGCCATGGTCGGCCTCGATGTTCCCGTCGTGTCGGTCATTCACCAGTACCTGGTGACCGAGCCTCTCCAGGCCATGATCGATCTCGGGTTCGAGCCCCCAGTGGTGCGCGACCCCAGATCGTCCTGCTACTACCGCCGTGAGATCGACGGCCTGCTCATCGGCCCCTACGAGATGTCCGGCTCCCGCACCTACGGCATAGACGGCATCGACTGGAGACTCCACTTCCACCTCACCGGCGAGGACCACGACGTTCTCGAGGAGTGCATCGAGTACGCCGCCATGCGCATCCCGGCCTTCATGGAGGCCGGAATCAAGCAGACCGTGTCGGGGCCGATCACCCACACCCCCGACTCCGGGTACCTGATGGGGCCGGCGCCCGGGCTGCGCAACTACTGGCACTGCAGCGGCGCCTCCATCGGCATCACCCAGGGTCCGGGCGCGGGCAAGTACCTGGCCCAGTGGATGGTGCACGGTCAGACCGAGATCAACGTGCGGAGCATGGACCCCCGGCGCTTCGGCGACCACACCGGCCCCCGTTCGTCCTTCGCCGTCGCCAAGGCCACCGACGAGTACCACGAGATGTACCAGGTGCGCCTTCCCGGCGAGTACCGGGCCGCGGGCCGGGCCCAGAAGGCCTCTCCCATCTACGACCGGCTCGACCGACTGGGAGCGCAGTGGCAGGAGGTGTACGGCTGGGAGCGACCCCAGTACTTCTCACCGAACGGCGCGGGCGAGCGGCACTCGTTCCGCCGGTCCAACGCTTTCGAGCCGGCGGCCGCCGAGGTGCGGGGCGTGCGCGAGCGGGTAGGGATCGCCGACATCACCGCATTCGCGTCCTATGAAGTGGCCGGCGCCGACGCGGCCGCCCTGCTCGACCGCCTGTCGGCCAACCGGCTGCCGGCCCGCGACGGCGGCATCCGGCTGGTGCACATGCTCACCGAGCTAGGCGGCATCGAGTGCGAGATGACCATCGCCCGCCTCGCGCCCGACCGCTTCTACCTCACCTCGGCCATCATGGGCCAGAGCCACGACCTCGACTGGCTGACCCAGCACGCGCCCAACGGCGCGGATGTGGTCCTGCACGACACTCTCTCGATCCTCAGGGATGCGCCCAGTCGTAGGTTTCAGCGCGAGGATCTACAGATAAGCGATGTCACTGACTCCACCGGCATCCTGGCGGTGACCGGGCCCCGGGCCCGCGACGTGCTCGCCCCGCTCACTGGCGCCGATCTCAGCAATGAGGCGTTCAGGTGGCTCACCGCGGCCGAGATCACGGTGGCGGGCGTGCCTTGCCTGGCACTGCGGGTGAGCTATGTGGGGGAGCTGGGCTGGGAGCTGCACTGCCCCATGGATCGCCTGGCCGAGATGTACGACGCGGTGGTCGACGCGGGCGAGCCCCACGGCATGGTTCACTTCGGCAGCTACGCCATGAACGTCATGCGCCTCGAGAAGGGCTACAAGGCGTGGGGCTCGGAGCTGACCACCGAGATCACTCCGATCGAGGCCCGCCTTGAGCGCTTCGTGGACTTCGGCCGGCCCTTCATCGGCCGAGACGCCACCGTGGCCCGCCGCGACCAGGCCGAGCCGCTGTCGATGGTGCTGGTGTACTGCGAGGTGGACGCCACCGACAACGACGTGCGGGGCAATGAGCCTGCCTTCGACGGCGGCGGCAACGTCATGGGCATCGCCACCAGCGGCACTTGGGGCCACACCGTGGGCCGCAGCCTGGCCTTCGTGTATGTGGCCCCAGAGTTCGAGGCGCCGGGCTCGACGTTCGAGCTCGACCTGCTGGGGGAGCGCCGAGTTGCCACCGTACTGGCCGAGCCCGCCTATGATCCGGCCAACACGGCTCCGCGGGCGTAATCTGGATCGAAATTGATGCAGCTGACTCTCCTGCAGGTGGAGAACTACGTCCATTTCGTGGAGATGATCGAGGAGACGGGGGGTGACGCTGATGGCTGACGACACCGGTGGCCCGCGCCGCGGCGGGGGACGGGCCGGGAGGATCGCGGCCCGGCAGGCGCCGCTCGAGGCCGACGAGCGGCCGGTGCGGCCCGGCCTGCCCGGCGGACGGTTCGCCCCGCTCACCGAGGCCGACATGCAGCAGGTGTACGACACCGCGCTGGCGCTGCTGGCCGACCTCGGCATGGGCTCGCCCATCGAGGAGTTCGTCGACGTCGTGACCGCCGCGGGCGGCCATGTCGACGACGACGGCCGCCTGCATTACCCGAAAAGCGTGGTGGAGGGGGCCATCGGCACTGCGGCCAAGGAATGGGTCTGGCACGGATTCGACGACGACCGGTCCATCACCGTGGGCGGCGACCGGGTCCACTTCGGCACCGCCGGAGCGGCGGTTCTGATGTACGACCACGAAATGGGCACTTTCCGCCACTCCACCGCGAGCGACGTCTACGACTGCGCCCGCCTCGTCGACACGCTCGACAACATCCACTTCTACGTCCGCACCGTGGTGGCCCGCGACCTTGTGGACTCCCGGGAACTCGACCTCAACACGGCATTCGCGGCCATGGTCGGCACCACCAAGCCCATCGGCACGTCGTGGTTCGAGCGCGAGCACGTCTATGAGACAGTCGACATGTTCGACATTGCTCTCGGTGGCTCCGGCGAGTTCCGCAAGAGGCCCTTCGTGGCGGCCAACAACACCTTCGTGGTGCCGCCCCTGCGCTTCGCGGAGGAGTCGGCCCGGTGCATGGTGGCCCAGGTCGAGGCGGGCATGCCGATCAACCTGCTGTCGGCCGGGCAGGCCGGGGCCACTTCGCCTGCCGCGCTGGCCGGGTCGCTGGCCCAGGCCCTGGCCGAGTGCCTGGCCGCGCTCACCGCGGTGAACCTGCTCAACCCGGGCCATCCGTGCGTGATGGGCATGTGGCCGTTCGTGTCGGATCTGCGCACCGGGGCCATGAGCGGCGGGTCCGGGGAGGAGGGCATCCTCAACGCGGCCGCGGCCCAGGTCCTCAACTGGATGGGCCTGCCCTCGGGGGTGGCCGCGGGCATGGCCGACTCTAAGATCCCCGACAACCAGGCCGGCTACGAGAAGGGCCTCAACGTGGCCCTGGCCGGCCACGCCGGCGCCAACCTTGTGTACGAGTCGGCGGGGATGCTGGCCAGCCTGTTGAGCTGCTCGCTGGAGGCGCTGGTGATCGACAACGACATGCTCGGGGCGATCAACCGCACTGTGCGGGGCATCGAGGTCAACACCGAGACCCTCTCCGCGGAGCTGATAGCGCAGGTGGTGTCGGGGCCGGGCCATTTCCTGGGCTCGCCCCAGACGCTGGAGCTGATGCAGCGCGAGTACATCTACCCGGTGATCGGCGACCGTGACACTCCCGACAACTGGATGGACGCCGGCAGCAAGAATGCCCGCGATCGGGCCCATGAGCACGTCCAGCGGGTGCTGGCGGAGCATCGCCCAAGCCATGTTCGCGCGGAGGCCGAAGCCCGCATACGGGCCGCCTTCCCGATCCGGCTGCCCTAGAGTTCCCCCACGCAGTCGACCAAGGAGGCACGATGAGGGTCCGCGTCGATCAAGAGGCCTGCCAGGGCCACAATCGCTGCTACATGTTGGCGCCCGAGCTGTTCGATGTGGACGACGAGGGCACCGCGTTCGAGATCGGCGACGGCCAGGTGCCCCCCGAGCTGGAGGACAAGGCCCGGCTGGCCTTTGACAACTGCCCCGAGTACGCGGTGGAGATCATCGAAGACTGACCTGGAGTTCAGCGGTCCTTGAGGTTCGCGAACTGACCTGGAAATCAGCGGTCCTTGAGGTTCGCGAGCGGATGGCCGGTGCTGGTGGTCGCGGCCACGGCCGCGCAGGCCACCACGAGCACCGCGGTTGCGAGACCGGTGCCGAGCCAGCCGTGCAAGATCGAATCGGGATGGTAGCCGATGGCCAGCAGCCTGGCGGCGGCCGCGCCCACGACGGCCCCGGCGCCGGCCCCGACTGCCATCTCGATGGCGATCATCAGTCGGATGTCGTCTGGAGGCAGGCCCAGTGAGCGGTAGAGGGCGACCTCGGAGCGACGCGTCCACACAACGAATCGGCCGATAGCACCGAACGCCACCGCCACCGCCCACCAGGCGTGGCGGCTGAGCCGGGATCGGTGCTCCTCGAACGGCGACGCCACCAAGTCGGCGCCGGGCAGCACTCGTCGAAGGGCCGTGTCGCTGCGGCCGAAGGCGGCGCGCAGCGCTGACGCCAGATTCAGCGCGTTGGGCTCGAGCGCGACGATGCAGACGTCGCCAGTGCCGATTGGTGCCTCCGCGCCTATGACGGCGCCAACGAACCCTGGTGAGACCGTCCCCAGTGGTGCCTCCAGCACCCGTCGCCGGCCGTGGCCGCCCAGTCCGAGCGTTCGGCCCGACTCAAGCCCGAGGCGCTCGAAGCCGATCTCATCTGCGAGGAGATGGGCCGGATCGGGCTCGGGGCCATGCCCGACCGATCCGATCGCCGCGTACATTCCCGGAGTCACGCCGGTGACCTCGATCGTTGCACCGAGGTTTGCTGCCTCAACCTCGGTGACGGTGCCGGTCGCACCGGCGGCCGTCACTCCGGGCACGCCGTTGAGGCGCTCGCACGCCCGCTGGCTCAAGGGCTGGGGCCGGCCGGCGGGGTCTTCAGACACCGGGTCGACCGCGAACAGGTAACCGCCTCGGGCTCGGAAGTCCTCGAAATCATGTCGTGCCGACTCGGCTGATCGGGCCTCGGCCGTCGCGGCAATCGCGACCGCGGCTGCGGCCGCCAGCACTAGCAGCACGGTGCCGGCCCTGCCGGTCTCCAGGTTCTTGAGTGCCTCGCGGGCCAGGCGACCAAGGCGGCTGCTCTTGGCGACTCGCGGCATCTCATACTCGGCGCTGTCCGGTTGATCAGCCATAGCGGGCAAGGCCGGCAGCCGACAGGCGGAAGCGATGCTCGCATTGGCGCGCGACCTGCTCGTCATGGGTCACTATCAGCACGGTCGTGCGGGCCGGCCGGCGGTTCACCAGCGCGTCCACAACGTTGGCCGTGCTGTGCTCGTCGAGTTGGCCCGATGGCTCGTCGGCAAGGATGAAGGGGCGTCCGGCAGCGAGGGCCCGAGCCACTCCCAGCCGTTGCAGCTCGCCGCCTGAGAGCCGCCGGGCACGGTCATGGCGGCGCGGCGCGATCCCGACTGCGTGCAGAGCCTCCTCCGCCCGGCAGCGGGCCTCCTCGGTCCCGATGCCGAACAGGCGAAGCGGATCCGCCACATTGTCGAGCACCGACCTGTTGGCGAAGGCGTTCGATGTCTGGAACACCCACGACACCAGGCGAGTCTTTGGAGCGGGCCGCTCTTCGCCATCGAGCGCAGCACGGCCCTCGCGTGGTGCGAGGAGCCCCCCAAGAATGGACAACAGCGTCGTCTTGCCAACGCCCGACGGGCCCATTATGGCTGCACTGGCGGGATGCTCGACAAGCAGGTGCAGTCCACGGAACACCCAGCGGTCCCCGTAGCGATGCCCTAGGCCGGAGGCTTGCAGAGCCGGCTTGGGCGGCGCGGACATCACGCTGGGCTGCCCGCAGGCACGGGACGCAGCTTCTCGGGTGGTTTCGCAGCGGGCATCTCAACACGAATAGGCGGCCACGGAGGGATTCACGACCACTTGAAGCTCGAAGTCGAGCGCGGGCTCGATCTCGGTCACGCCCCCAACGCCGCCGGTCACGGCAACACCGAGGACGTCGCCCTGGCGCGACACGACGCAGGTGGCGCCGTCGGGGCCCAGGATCACCGCTGCCGTTGGGACGGTTTGCAGGCGCCTGGGCTCCGCCAGCCGCACGACTCCTACGCTGGGATCACTCGTTCCGAAACCGAGCTGCCCGGGTACTTCGGCCAGGGCCGGACTCGCGGCCCTGGCAGGACGGAGGCGGTCGGCAAGCGCGATCAGCGCGTCGGGGTCGCCGATCGCGCCGTCGGCGGAGACCGGTACAACCAGAGTGTCAGGGATCTCGAACACGATGGATCCCTCGGGCAGTACGAGACTGGAGCCCTGCGTGAGCGACACGACCGACGCGCCGGCAAGAGTCGCCTCGCCGGTCGCGATGAGGGTCTCGGCTTCAAGGAATGTGTTCACGTCCACCTCCACCCTGTCGATCATGAAGGACTGCTCGGGTACCCAAACGACGTATTCCGGTTTGAAGATGCCGCTCTTTGGCCATCCGTATCGCTTCTCAAAATGTCGAACGGCAGACATGAACAGCTCGTCGACTTCATTCTGGCCGGACAGTTCGCCAGATATGCCGAGGTCTGTCAGCAGGTCGGCTACGGCTTGAACATCGCCGCCTGCAGATCCCGGTGTAAGATTGCGCCAAAGCGGTTTCTCGGAAGTTATCGCCGGACGCTCAATGCCATTGACCTCGATCACAGCATCACCTTGGACTATTGGGTCGCCTGACAAGACGACAGAGGTCACTCTGCCTTGTATCACTCCGCTGTTGATAACTGGCGTATTGTTCCAGATGCCCCGTACCCTGGCTAGCTGCCGTTCTGTAGTGGAGGACGTACCAATTGCCGCCAGTAGTGGCTCAGGCTCAGGATCGATTCCCCGCACTGGACCGAGCGTGTCCCGCATCAACACCAGAAGCAGTCCGCCGATGACCGCTCCGATACCAGCGCCGAGAAGGAAGCCTCTTGAACCGAAAGACCTTGAACCTTCTTCGCTTCGCGACACCATCACTACGGTAGCATCAACAGGCGTTCGTCTGCAGCAGACGCATGTACTGGTCGAACCAGCCGGCCTCGGGTGACCCTATTGCCATCTCAGCATCCTGCAACGTGGGCGGGGAGCCGACGATGCCGTTGGCCTCCAGGCATGGATGAACTTCGCTGCTCCAGATCTCAAGGAACTGGGCGTCTCGTTGAGCTCTCACCGCAGGGCTGCCTTGGAACACGATGTCGACGAACATGTAGTGTTGCTCATAGCAGGACTCGACCCGGCCAGAATCGATTGTGCGGGAGTTGAAGTGCATCTCTCCCGTCTGGGGGTCCGCGCGGACGTCCATAAGGTCTGTGCCCGCTTCTCTCACACACTGGCGGAACGCGTCGAAAGCGCGGCGATACTCTTCTGTGGTGACAACGTCATCATCCAACAGAGCCTGCTGTTCCGGTGAGGCTGTGCTCCGTAATTGCGCTAGAAGATCCTGACCGAATATGTCCTCTAGATTTTCGGCCGTATCATCGGATGAGGAGCCGTCGGCGGATGAGCCACAGCTCGCTAGCATGGACGCCGACAAGAGAACAGCCGCGATCCCTGTGAGAGATCGTGCCTTAAACAAGCGCGGTATCCGAACCAGTGAGCAATCACTGAGTGTCAAGTTCTTGAGCCTTCGCGGAAACGTGGGGAGCGGGGTGGTTGAGGGTCCCTGAGTAGGGGTCGAGGCCCTGCTGGAATCGGTGATTGTGAGATCAACGATCCAGGAGGGCCCCGATGGCTTGCGATGTTATGACAGTTCGGCTGCACTTGGCGCAGATCCGTGTGCTGGAGGTGGTCGAGGACACCCCGGGCGCGCTCAGGGTGAGCGTCGAGTCCACGTTCAGGAGGCTGCGCTGCCCGCAGTGCGGGTTCAAGTGCCGCCGGGTGCATGACCGCCGCGACAAGAAGATCCGCGACCTGGAGGTGTCGGGACGGCGCACCGTGTTGGTGTGGTCGCGGCGCAGGATGGTGTGCGACAACTGCGACAGCCGCTTCTTGGAGGACCATCCCGCGTTCGAGGGCGCGCTGACGGGGCGTCTGGCGCGTCGGCTGGTCGCTGACGCGAAGGTGATGACGTTCAGCGCGGCGGCGCGCCGCCACGGTGTGCACTGGCACGGTGTGCGCGCCCTGGTGGACGTCTGGTCGGCTCTGGTCGCTGAGCGGCGCCGCAGCCGCCGCTGCTCGGTGCTGTTGGTCGATGAGACCTCGATGCGCAAACGGCACCGCTATGTGACCGTGATCGTCAACGGCGACACCGGCCGGACCCTGGCGATGGTCGAGCACCGCAACGCGGCTGCGCTGTCAGCGTTTTTGATGCAGCAGGGACATCGCTGGTGCAAGCAGGTCAAGGTGGTGGTCAGCGACGGATCGCGCGCCTACAAGGCGGCCATCGACGCCCACCTCGGCCACGCCCGCCATGTGCTGGACCGGTTCCATGTCATCAGATGGTTCGCGGCCGCTCTCACCCAGGTGCGCCGCGACGTCCAGCGCCGAGAGCCCCACGGCGTCAAGCCCGCCTTCGACCCCGAGGTGTTCCGGGCCCGGTTCGCGCTGCTGCGCAGAGGCGACACCCTCACCGACACCGACCGCGCCCGCCTCGACAAGCTGTTCGACGCCCACCCCCGCCTCAAAGCCGGCTGGCAGGCCCTGCAGGAGCTCCACGGCCTCTACACCGCCGACGACTATGACGGCGCCCTGGAAGCCCTCGGACGGTTCTGCGACCTCTACGAGACCGGCGAGCTGCCCGAGTACCACGACACCGTCGACACGTTCATCGCCTGGTCAGACGAGATCCTCAACTGGCACTGTGCCGGCCGCCCCTCCAACGGCAGAATCGAGGGCACCAACAACCTCCTACAAGTCCTGCGCCGAAGCGCCCACGGGTTCACCAACCCACGCAACTTCGAAGCCCGCGGCATCCTCGTGACATAATGACCCCAACCGGTGCCAGCAACCCTCAATCCCACACTTACGCGAAGGGCCAAGTTCTTGACTTTCGTCGACCTGTCGTTGGCCATCTGTCAGGATCCACGGGCGGCCGCTGATGGCGATCATCAAAAGGTGCTCGCTGCCTCGGTGTACTCATGGTGACGACCTCCTAGTCGCGTGCCTTGGTGGCTTGTGCTGATGGAGTTTCTACCTCCAAGAGGTAGTTCACTCAACGCCGACAGCGGCCACATTCTGGCCATTGCACAATCGACTGCGGCCATGAGCGGTCACGACACGGCCAGTAAACGGCCATCGAGCGGAGGTCCTGAGCGCTGTGCTGAACACTTAGCCTGGATCCACCGGCGCGGTGGGGTTTGTGGGGTTGGCGCGTCCACCAGAAAGGCCTCCTGACGTGGGAGAATACTGTTAATGACGACAGTTGTGCCAGCTGCGTGGGGAGGCACTTGCTGTGGGGAGCACAGCGGGCGGGATCGACGGGTTGGACAGCGCCTCGAATGCCCGAGCCGCAGTGCTCGGCGCAGGGGCGGTCTGCATCCCGCTGGCCTTTGCCGGCCCGGCCCGGTTAGTGTCGGCGTCCCTCGCGTCCGCAGCCCACCCATAGGGAGGAACCGTCAGCGTGTCGTCGCAATCCATCAGAAACGTCGTCCTCGTCGGCCACAACGGCAACGGCAAGACCACCCTGGCCGAGGCGATGCTGTACCGGGCCGGCGTGGTGGGCCGGATGGGCCGTGTCGACGACGGCACCGCCCACTGCGACTATGACCCCGAGGAGAAGGCTCGCCACCAGAGCCTGAGCCTGTCGGTGGCGTCGTTCGACTGGCGCGACCACAGGATCAACGTCATCGACACGCCGGGCTACACCGACTTCGTGGGCGAGGCCGTCAACGGCATGCACGCGGCCGATCTGGCGGTGTTCGTGGTGGACGCCGTGTCGGGGGTCCAAGCCCAGGACCAGGTCATGTGGCGCCACGCCGAACGGTTGGGCGTGCCCCGCATAGTGTTCGTGAACGGCCTCGACCGCGAGCGCTCATCGTTCGAGCGCACTCTGGACGACCTGCGGTCGCACTTCGGCGCCCATGTGGAGGCGGTGGAGCTCCCGCTCGGCGCGGAGGCCTCGTTCCACGGCATCGCCGATCTCGTGGGCGATGGCGCCCTCGACTACAGCAGCGGGCAGTCGGCGGCCGCCTCCGTCCCCGACGACCTGGCCGACGTCGCGTCCGACAGCCACATCCAGCTGGTGGAGGAAGTCGTCGAGGGCGACGACGAGCTGCTGGAGCAGTACCTGGAGGGGGTCGAGCCCACCCAGGAACAGCTGGAGCGGCTGATCCACGAAGCGGTCGACCATCGCAGCGTGTTCCCGGTGCTGTGCGGCTCGGCCGCCAAACCCATAGGCGTGGACCACCTTCTCGACTTCATCTGCAGGGTCGGCCCGGCGCCGGGCGAGACGGGCCCGGCCGAGGGAGTTCGCGGCGGTGAGCCCGTAGAGGTGGCCATCGACGCGGGCGGCTCGCCGGTGGCTCTGGTGTTCAAGACCAAAGTCGACGACTTCTTGGGGCAGATCTCGTTCATGAAGGTGCTGTCGGGCACGATCCGGTCCAACGACACCCTGGTGAACAGCCGCACCGGCGACAAGGACCGGCTCCACAACCTGATGTTGTTCACCGGTGCCGAGCACCACGCCATGAACCAAGCCTCCGCGGGCGACATCGTGGCCGCCACCAAGCTCGGCGACGTACGCACCGGTGACACGCTGGCCGACGACACCGCCCTCACGGTTCCCATAACCCCGCCGCCGACACCGGTGTACGGCGTGGCCATCCACGCTTCGGCGCCCGCCCAGGAGGACAAGCTGGCCTCGGCGCTGCGCCGCTTCGCGGTGGAGGATCCCAGTCTCGTCATTCGCCAGGACGCCACCACCCGCCAGACGGTGCTGTCGGGCGGCGGCGAGGCCCACATCCGGGTGGTGCGGGCCCGCTTGGAGCGCATGGGCATCGATTTCGAGATCGAGGGCCTGCGGATCGCGTACCTGGAGACGCTGGCCCGGCCCGCGGACGTGGAGGCCAAGCACAAGAAGCAGAGCGGCGGCCACGGGCAGTTCGCGGTGGCCATGGTGCGATTTGAGCCGCTGGCGCGGGGCACCGGCTACGAGTTCGAAAGCGAGGTGACCGGCGGCTCCATCCCCCGGGGCCTGATCCCCGCGGTGGGAGCCGGGATCGCGGAGGCCATGGCCAACGGAGGCAGGCACGGCTTCCCGATGGTGGACCTGCGGGCGGTGTGCTACGACGGCAAGTTCCACTCGGTGGACTCATCGGAGATGAGCTTCAAGATCGCCGGGTCCCACGCCCTCAAGCAGGCGGTGGAGCAGGCCGGCAGCGCAGTGCTGGAGCCGGTCAGCGAGGTCCGCGTCGAGGTCCCCGACGCCTACCAGGGCGACGTGCTCGGCGATCTGAACTCCCGCCGGGGCCAGGTGTTCGGCACCGAGCCCGGCTCGACCGCGGGCGCCAGCGTGATCCGCGCCCGCGTGCCCACATCGGAGATCCTCAGCTACGTGATCGACCTGCGCTCGATGACTGGTGGCACCGGCACCTTCAGCGCCGAGCATTGCGACTACCAGCCGCTGCCCCACGCCCTGCTGGCCAAGGTCATGGCCAGCGACGACTGACAACGACGCCTGACACCTAGTGGCAGCGGCTCGACCTCTCAGCGCGCTCGAAGGGACTCGAACCCCCAACCTTCTGATCCGTAGTCAGATGCTCTATCCAAATTGAGCTACGAGCGCTGGGGGCGCGCCAGTGTACGCCGCCGCAGGGCGAGGGGCTACGGGGATCGATGTCCGGCCACGATGGCCTTGCGCTCGGAAGGGCTGGGAGCGCGGCCCAGGAAGATCTCGAAGCAGGCCGCGGACGATTCGCCACGGCCGTCCGTCGGCGCCTCACCGTCGTCGTGCCATCCCATCCGTGTGCCGTGCCATCCCATCTGTGTGCAGTAGAGGGTTTGGGCCCGACGCGGCGTCATCGCCAAGCCGTGGCCAGTGGAGAGTCGGCTATACACATAGGGCCGCCTTACACATGGGGCCGCCTTGAAGGGAGTCCGAGTGACCCGCAAGCCCGACCCGTTCAGCGTCCCGTTCGGGACCATCTTGTGCGACTGGATGACCACAGCGCGAGCCGATGGCGGTCCCTACCTCTACGGCGGATCGCCCGAGCCGTACGGGGACCTCACGATCAGCCCCGCCGCGCACGTGCTGCACTACGGCAGCGCAATCTTCGAGGGCCTCAAGGCCCACCGCCAGAACGACGGATCGCCGGCAATATTCCGCCTCGACAGCCACGTCGAGCGGATGGCCACCAGCGCGGCCCTGCTGCGACTGCCCCACATCGATCCGGACACGCTGCGCCAGATGATCATCGACGCGGTGGAGGCCAACTCCGATGAGGTCCCCGATTCACCGGGCTCGCTGTACATTCGCCCGACCCTGATCGGTACCGACCCCGACATCGGCGCCGCCGCCCGCCCGAGTCGCAGCGCGCTGCTATATGTGGTGAACAGCCCGGTCGGCGACTACTTCAAGGGCGGGGTGCGGCCGCTTACCCTGCTAGTGGAGACGTCGATCCCCCGCACCGTGCCGAAGTTCGGCATGGTCAAGGGCGGCGCGAACTACGCGATGGCATTGGGCGTCACGCTGGACTCGATGGCGGCGAACGAAGCAGTCGACCAGATACTGTTCGCCACCGGCGGCGACATCACCGAGACCGGCGCCGCGAACTTCTTTCTCGCTGATGACGAACGGGTGGTCACCCGGCGCCTGGACGAATCGTTCCTGCACGGTGTCACCCGGGCCTCGGTGATCGAACTCGCCGAGCACCTGGGCTACGAGGTGCAGGAACGCATGATCGATCCCGACGAGCTGGTCGACTGGGCCGAGCGAGGCGAGGCCTTCCTGACGGGCACAGCTGCGGTGCTGGCGCCCGTGGGCACCATCCTCCACGGCAATAAGGCGCTCAGGGTCGGTGACGGCGAGCCGGGCCGCAACACGATGAGGCTTCGTCAAACGCTCTTGGACATCCAGGTGGGGGCGGCACCGGATCACTTCGGCTGGCGCACACCGGTACGCGGCTGAGCTGTCGTCGCGGTTGGCTCGGCCGGCGTAGTGGCGGGCAGGGGCAGTTCGATGGTGACGCGAGCTCCGCCGAGATGCTCGGAATCGCCCACGTCGATGGATCCGCGGTGGCGTTCGGCGATGGCGTGGCTCAGCGAGAGGCCGAGTCCGGAGCCGCCCGTTCGGCGCTGGCGGGACTCGTCGAGCCTGACGAACCGGTCCAACACCCGGACCCGATCCTCCGGCGGGATCCCGGGCCCATCATCCTCGACCATCACCGCCACTGCCGCAGCCGATTCCACCAGGGTGATGAGCACCCGCCGGTCCGCATGGGCCACGGCGTTTTCCACCAGGTTGAAGACGGCCCGCTCGATCTGCGATTCGACACCGACAATCGGCGATGCTGGGGCTCCGGCCAGGGTGACGGTGACGTCTGGTCCATTCACGCGCTCGATGGCATGCTCGCAAGCCGCCCATAAGTCCACCGAATGGAGCAGCTCTTCTCGACGCTGCTCATCGAGCCGAGCCAGGTCCAGCAAGTCTGAGATCAGGGCCTGCATACGCTGGGCTTCGCCGCCGATCTTGGCCGACAGCTCCTGCAGCTTCTGCGGGTCGGAACTCACCTCGGCTACTTCCGCCGCGGCCAGCAGGGTGGACAGCGGGGCCCGAAGTTCGTGGCTGGCATCGGCTGTGAACGCCCGCTGACGGTCCGACGCCGCCTGCAAACGGTCGAGCATCTCGTTCATCAGCGCGGCCAGCTCCGCGATCTCATCGCCGCTGTCGGGCTCAGGAACCCGCTCGTCGAGCGTGGAGCCGGAGATGGCGGCAACCCGGCCCGACATGGCCCGCACCGGACGCAGCGCCTGCCCTACTGCGGCCCCAATGGCCAGCGCGAGTATCGCGCCCACCGCAGGCACAATGATCCACAGAGCCCGAGACGCGGCGTCCACACCGGCCCGGGTCTCAGCGATCGAGGCATCGGCGATCTGCCGCAGCCGGGCATCGCTGCTCGATTCGCTGTCCGGCACGGCCGGCGACGACCCCGATGACTCTGCGGATTCACTCCCCTCGATGTGCCCGCCGCTCTCCGACTGCTCGTTCCCTTCGCCTCGTGCTGATCCCTCGCCACTAGCCGTGTGCGACGCAGTCTCGAGTGCATCCTCCAGCGCTGCTCGGGCGTTGTTCTGCAGGTCGCGTTCCACCAGCGCGACGATGAGCACCGACGCAGCCGCCAACACGAGCACCGTCGCCAGCGATGCCATCAGCGTCGTCCGAGACCTGACCGAACGAGGCCACCACCCGCTCACGGCGTGTCCCCCACGATGCGATATCCCACGCCTCGCCGGCTGATGATCGTCTGCACTCCGAACGGCTCATCGATCTTGCGGCGCAGATACCGGATGTACACCTCCACCACATTCGAGTCGACCTCGGCGTCGAACCCCCACACCCGGTTGAAGATGTCCCGCTTGGCCACCGGCGCCCCGTCACCGCGCATCAACACCTCCAGCACATCCATCTCGCGGCGGCTCAAACCGATCTCGGTGGTACCTCTCTTCACCGAGGACGCCGCAACATCGAACACCAGGTCGCCTGCCCGCAACAGCACCGGTCGGGCTACCGCGGCGCGGCGGGCCAGCGCGCGGAGGCGGGCCAGCAACACCACGAATGAGAACGGCTTCGACAAGAAGTCGTCCGCGCCGGCGTCGAGCGAATCGGCCTCGTCCCACTCGCCGTCCTTTGCGGTGAGCATCAGGATCGGCGTCCAGTCCTCCTCTTGGCGAAGCGCCCGACAGATCCGGTAGCCGTTCATCCCCGGCACCATGATGTCCAGAACGATGACGTCGTAGCTGCCCTCCCGGGCCCGCCACAGACCCGCAGGGCCATCGTGCTCGACATCAGCGGTGACCCCATGCTCCGCGAGGCCGTCACTGATGACCTCGGCCAACTGCACCTCGTCCTCCACCAGCAGAATCCGCATCCCCGAATTATCCCTCTCCGTTCCTTAGACGAGGCTGAGAGGCACGCTGGTCTTCTCATGCTCGTTTAAGCACTGCGCTGTCACACTCAAGGCTCCTCAGAGCACCGACTCACTCACCAAGGAGACCAATCCATGCACCGACTCACTCACCAAGGAGACCAAACCATGCATCCACTGCCTCACCTTGCACTCGCCGCCGCGGTCGGCCTCGCCCTGCTCTTGAGCAGTTGCGGCGACGGCCATGACTCCGAATCCGGCGAGCACGCCGGCTCGGAGTCCGACGGGGACGCCGGGGGCGAGGAATCGGGCTCAGAGTCCGAGGGCGACGCCGGGGGCGAGCATGCCGGCTCGGAGTCCGACGGGGAGGCCGGGGGCGAGGAATCGGGCATTCTTCTCGCCAAGAGCGACATCTACAACCATACTCGGGCCGGGGCGCGGCTGATCCTGTCCTATGACGCCGACGCCGATGCGTTCGTCGGAACCGTGGAGAACACGACCACCGAAACGCTGAGTCAGACCCGGATCGAGGTTCACCTCTCCAGCGGCGTCGAGCTCGGCCCCACCACGCCGGAAGACCTCCCACCGGGCGGCGTCGCTGAGATCACCCTCTCTGCCGACGGCGAGGAATTCGAGACTTGGAACGCCCACCCGGAAGTAGGACGGGACGAGCACGGGTAAGCGGCAGGTCCCCTCGATCACCATGATGACCGAGACCATCGAGTTGTTCGCCCAGCAACCTACGAACCCTTGAACTGCCACAGAACCCCGGCCAACACCAGGATCTGAGCCGAACGAGCAGCCGCCCCGAAGTAGAACGGGTTGGCTTGCGCCGCAGTGAGGTGCACGATCACCGGCAACGACGCGAAGCACACCGCGGCTCCGGCCAGCGAGGCTGTGAGCCAGCCCCGGGACGCACCGGATCTGGCGTCGAGACCTAGTCGAGCCACTCCTCCCGAGAGATACCGGCCTGCTTCAACACGTTGTCGAGTAGGTCAACTCCGATGTCGCCGCGGTGAGGGTTGGGGATGCGGACCTTCTGTTTGCCCTTGTGCATGAACTCGTGCTTGGTCCGCCGTGCCTTCTCGGCGATGAGATGATCGAAGGCTTGGTCTCGTGCCCATCTCAGTTTCACCAGTTCCTCAACCGAGCCGACTGCCCATTCTCCTCTATCCTCGATTTCTGATCGTAGCTCTTGAAGCGAAATACTGCGGTTGCCCTTCAAGCTATTGTGACTCGGGCATAGAGGGGCGCGGTTATCTATCTCATTTCGACCTTCCTTAGACCGAGGTTCAATATAGTTCAACTCAAAGTGTCGGGTTGTTTGTTCAATAACTAGCGTTCCATCAGGACCGATCTTCCAATTGGCGAACCCGCAGCACCATGCTCGCCAATTGGAAAGCTTAAGCAGGTATTGGAGCATCTCTTCGCGAGAAAAGATGCTCGCAGGGGTCTTGTATGTAGGCTCCGGCAGCGGCTCCACTGCCACGACATCTTCGTCTGGGGAAGTTCGCGTAGGAAGTTCGTTGGGGCCACAAATCGTCACATCAGCTCGTGCCAATGTTATGCCTTCATTAGCGAGGACGCCTTCCGGCGCTTGACCATCCACTGCGTATCCGAACTTCTCGAACTGGCGGCGTAGGACTGTCATAGCGCGCGGTGAGATATCGCAGGCTATCCAGTCGCGGCTCAGCCTTTCTGCTGCAACCGGGACATATGCACAGCCCGCAAAGGGGTCAAGCACAAGATCACCAGCAGCGCTGGACGCTCCGATTATAAGTTCCGCAAGGGCGACTGGCTTCTGAGTCGGATAACCTGTGCGCTCCTTCGCTTGATTATTCAAGGAGGGAATGCTCCACACGTCAGTCATGCCCTTCTGTTGCCCTTTCATCCTTTGTGATGTGGCAGGCTGTGTAGGCTTCGTGAAGGTGAACAAGTCGGACTTCGTATAGAACAACAGCGTGTCGTGTTTACGTGACCACCGCTTGGGCGATGATCCGCCCAATCCGTAAGTCCATACGATCTCGTTCTGGAAGTGCGTCTCACCGAAGATGGCATCAAGCAGCATTCGCAGGTAGCTGTTGGCTGTGTGGTCACAGTGCAAATACATCGACCCAGCTGGCTTCAAGACACGGTGACATTCGATCAACCTGACAGCCATATATGCAAGGTATGCTGCGGTTCCTTCGGAGTGCGTACGCCGTGTTGTTTGTATAACGTTGTTCACTCCAGGATGCTCGTCCTTGATGTCATTCATCCATTCTTCGTGAACGTCAGCTTCCCATGACCATATATCTTTAAATTTGGCGGTCTTCTCGCCTGTTGGCCATACGACGTTTGCTTGTTCTGCTTGGATAGCATCCCTGATGCCCCATGCCGCTAGAGTCTCTGACTCTCTCTGTATCTCGTCGTTTGTTAGTGACGGCTTCAGACTTCCGACGAATGTGTCGTTCTTCGCGAAGGGTGGGTCTGTGCAGATGAGGTCAATGCATTCCGTGTCCAAAGCCTTCAGGAGTTGGTAGTTGTCCACAATGAATAGATGCCTGTTGAGCGAATGAGAGTTTGGCATGACAATTAGATCGCCGGTCATGGCGGAGCCTTCCTCTGGAATCATGACCTACTTCTACAACCTAGCACTGGCCTGTGACAGGGGTAATCGAAGATCATGATTCTGACACGTCTGTAGCTAGCCGATACCGGGCAGCGTAGGTCCAAACCGTCGGTACTTCTCCGCAAAGAGGTGATCAATAGCCTTATCTCGCGCCCAGGCTAGGTCTACGAGGTCGTCCACAGATGGCACAAGAAGTTCATCGCGCTTCGAAATCTCTGTCCGAAGGTCCTCCAACATGATTCTGCGGTCACTCTTCATACTGTTGTGATACGGGCATAGCGGAGCACGATTGGCTATCTCGTGTCTTCCATCTTTGGACTTCGGATCGATATGATCAAGCTCAAAGTTTCTGGTCGTGTGCTCAATCTCAGGTTGGCCGTATCGCCCCACTCTCCAGTTGGCAAAGCCGCAGCACCAGGCACGCCATTCCGACAGTCCAAGCAGGTACTCGAACATGTCCTCGCGGGTAAAGATACTCGCGTGAGACTTGTACTTCCGTTGGGGCAACGGCTTGACCGACGCTACGTCATCCTCGATTGTCGTCCTAACCGGAAGTTGATTGGGGCCGCCGATCGCAACATCAGCTACACTCAACATTTCACCCTCTGATATTTCTCCGTCCACAGAGTAGGCAAACTTCTTGAACTGTCTGCGTAGCACTGTCAAGGCTCGGGGCGAGATGTCACAGGCCATCCACTGACGTGAGAGACGTTCTGCGGCGACGGGGACATACGCGCATCCGGCAAATGGGTCGAATACTACATCCCGCGGGTTACTAGATGCCTGCAAGATGCGTTCTGCCAGTGCTACCGGCTTTTGAGTAGGATAACCGGTTCGCTCGGTTGCCCAGGGCATGACACCATGATGCTGCCACACATCATCGGCAATCTTGCCCTTTGAGTAGTTACGCTCAGAGCCATCTGCGCGCTTTTGGCCCCGGTTCCACTTATGAGGAACACGGACTGCATCAGCGTTGAACGTCCATGAGTCTCCCTTGCTATAGAACAGAATGGTGTCGTGCTTCCTTCCCCAGCGGCGTTTAGATGCTCCGCCTCCGCCGTAGTACCAGATGAACTCGTTCTGGAAGTTGCTCGGATCGAAGATGGCATCAAGGAGCATTCTGAGGTAGCTATTCGCGGTGTGATCACAGTGCAGATATAGCGACCCGGTTGGTTTCAGAACTCGATGGCACTCGATCAGCCTTACGGCCATATATGCCACGTAGGCCGCCATGCCTTCTGAATGTGTGTGGCGGGTCGTCTCTATGATGTTTAAGACTCGGGGGCGCTGGTCTTTGATGTCGTTCATCCACTGCTCATGGACATCGGATTCCCATGACCAGACATCCTTGAACTTCGCTGTTGACTCTCCCGTCGGCCATACGACGTGAGATTGTTCAGCTTCGGCGGGGTTGTGGATGCCCCATGACCTGAGCGTCTCTAGCTCCTTCTGTATCTCCTCCTCAGCGAGAGACGGCTTCAGGCCACCTACGAACGTCTCGTTTTTGGCAAAGGGCGGGTCGGTGCAAATCAAAGCAACGCTAGCGGTGTCCATGGACTTTAGCAGTTGGTAGTTGTCAACGATGAACAGATGACGGTTGAGCAAATACGACTCGTGGTGCGCGGCTTGATTGGCGGTCACGGTGAGCGTCCTTGTCGAAGAGAGGAATGTGCTCATAAGTTAGCACGGCATTACGACAGGGCCGGGGAAGGCAGCGGATGATGCGTGAAGTCATGCCCCGTCTCCGTTGACTTCCCCGTTGTATCGACAAGGAGACCTTGGGGAGCCTCATCGAGCCCGCGACTCACAGCACTTCAGTCAGGCACTTCGAGCTAGAGCGGGAGAGCCTAGGAACAGGCCGGTCTGCGCGGCCTTGCCTGGCTCAGTCCCGTTCGGCGGCTGCGTCTAGGTGCTCGTTGCCCCATAGCCGTTTCTCTAGCCCTGATCGTTCACGAGTTTCGGCGTTGATGGTGTTCGCGTCCGCGGAAAAGCCCCTCTGGTGTGCGATGATGCGTGTTGTCGTGCACGTATCGGGCCCACAGGAGGCGGGCATCTGCGAGATGGGCTGTAGCAGCACTTGTGATGTGGGGGTGACCGCCGGCGGTGATCAGGTCGCGGCGCATGGGGGTTTGTTCGTTCTGGGGCGTTTCGCTGACGGTTTGGGGCTGGGGGCGGCTTTGTCGTCGGCGGTACCTCACGCCGGGGAGCGGGCCCCTCACCCCAACACCGAAATCATACGAAAACACACACACCCCGACCACTCACCAATTCTCGTGAACGATCAGGGCTAGAGGCCTCCCGATCCGAAGCCGGAGGCCAAGCTGTAGGGGCCGTCAGCTTCGGCGCGTCCAAGAACGGCTCCTAGGTGACGGCACAACATCTTCAAGAGACCGAGAACGGTCTAACTACGCTGCTAACACGACCGGGAAGAACGAAAATACAGAAACGTACCGCTTTTGGGATAAACGGCTACCAAGATGGGGCCTAAATGGATAAGACCCCCGGGCGGAGACGGTGGGATTCGAACCCACGAACGACTTGCATCGTTACTTCCTTAGCAGGGAAGCGCCTTCAACCGGACTCGGCCACGTCTCCGGAGGTTCTGAGCGTACCGGTGTGGCGGCTATGAGCAGTCCACGCAGGCCACATCGTCGACGTCGGTGCCCTCCAGGAACGTGGTGAGCCAGTCGAGGAAGGCCACGCCCTCCACCTCCTGGGTGTAGAGAAGGTCGCGGTACAGGATCGTGTGGTCGGTGCCGGGGGCCATGTAGCTCGCCTGGTTCACCCCGGCCGCCTCGATATTGGCCTCGTTCAGGTACATGAGTTGGTCAATGCTGCTGGCGTCGAATCCGGCCAGGCTCGCGAAGAACTCCTGGGTGCTGTCGAAGGCGTTGTCGTAGCGGGCGAACCGCACCCGGGGAGCATGCGTGCCCGCCCGGATGAACAGCTCCGGCAATCCGTAGTCGGCGGCCGTGGACCCCTCGTTGACGGGCCAGTCTGGTGCCACGTTGATTGTCCCCCAGAGTCCCCCGATGTAGGCGTTGATGCCGGGATCGCTCGGGTAGGCGCCGGAGGCGTCGGCCACCACGGCGATGCTGGCGTCAGCGAACAAGTCGGCGGCCAGGCCCCCGTACAGCGCGGCCGAAGCCGATCCCGCGCTCGAACCGGCCACCACCACCTCGGTCGCGCCGCCGAAGCGCTCGACCGCGGTGGCGAGAGCGGTGTTGGCGTTGACGAAGCCGTTGTGGTGCACCAGCACGTCGTTGCCGTAGTCGTAGGTGCGGTCTCCGAGGTGCACGTCGCCGGTGCAGTACAGCGCCACCACGAAGGAATGGTCCCTCAGCGGGTTGAGCGGATTGTCGAAATCGAAGATGCCGCTCCACTCGCTGACATTGTTCGCCGTCAAGGAGATGTCGGTGTTGGTCTTGTAGGCGTTTCCCTCGCCGGTGAACGAGCAGCTCTCCTGGCTGAAGCACGCCCCGCCGCCCTGCAGGTAGAACACCAGCTTGGACGGGTCGCCCGCGCGTACCCAGTACTGGTAGTCGCTGCCGTCGGCACAGATGCAGTCGTCGCCGCCGGCGAGGGCTGTCCATTCTCCGGCGGTCGCCACCGCCTCGGCGCCCGCCGGAGCCGTCGTGGTCGTGGTGGCAGCTCCCGCGGTGGTGGTGGGTGGCGCGGTGGTGGCCGGTGGCGCGGTGGTGGTGGGCGCGGCGGTAGTGGTCGGGGCTGCGGTGGTGGTGGGCGCGGTGGTGGCCGGTGCCGCGGTGATGGTTGGCGCGGTCGTCGGCGCGGCCGTCGGCTCGGCTTCCTCGTCTCGGTCGGCGCCGTCGTCTGATCCGCCGCAGGCTGCGGCCACGAGAGTGATAACGGCCAGGGCGGCCAGCAAGCGGATGCGGGTCATGGCGGCTCCTTCAGTGATCGTGTAAGCAGGCTAGGCCCGGTCGGCCCGGCGGGCCGCTGCACGCGGAGGGAGGGGGATTCGAACCCCCGGGACCCGTGAAGGCCCAACGGTTTTCAAGACCGTCGCATTCGTCCGCTCTGCCATCCCTCCACAGGCAAGGATAGGCGGGACTGTGGTCGCCCTGCGGGCGGCGCTACCAGAGGATCTTGGACCGCAACTCCTCGATCCAGACCCCGGCCATCAGCGTGTCGACCTGGTTCATCATCCGGTCGTGCTCGCCTCCGGACGCCGACGGGTAGGAGCCGAGGCACTTGACGCGGGCCGTCTTGAGGCTCAGGTTGCGCAGGGCGTCGGCCACCACCTCGTCGGCGATGTGGCCCTCGCAGTCGAGCAGGAAGCAGTACTGGCCGAGGTTCGCCTTGGTCGGGCGGCTCTGCAGGCTGGTGAGGTTGATGGCCCGGGCCGCGAACTCCTGGAGGATTCCGATCAGCGAGCCCGGCACGTCGGATCGCTGGTAGACCACGAGGCTCGTCTTGTCGTGGCCGGTGGGTGGGGCGATCCCGTCGGCCCCGACGAGCACGAAGCGAGTCTTGTTGTCGGCTCGGTCCGCGATGTCGCCGGCCGCCACCTCGAGTCCGTACACCTCTGCCGAGCGCAGCGGGGCGACGGCGGCCACAGTGCGCTCATCCGCATCGGCCAGGCGGCGGGCGGCGTCGGCAGTGGAGTTGGCGAGCTCGAAGACCGCCCCGGGGAGTCGTTCGGCCAGGCGTCCCCGGCATTGGGCATAGGCCACTGGATGGGAGCGGACCCGCTCGACGTCCTCGATCCGCACGCCCGGTTGCACCAGCAGATTGAGGTTGACGCCGATGATCACCTCTCGCTGGATGAACAACTCGGTGTCGAAGGCCAGGGCGTCGAGGGTGGCGGTCACCGATCCCTCGATCATGTTCTCGATGGCGACCAGCCCGAGATCGACCTCCCCGCTCTCCACGGCCCCGAGCACCTCGAAAACCGAGCCGAGCGGGCGATGCTCCATGCGGGCCAGATCGGGCTGGGAAAAGACGGCCTGCTCGGTGAACGTGCCAGCCGGTCCCAGGTACCCGATCTTGCGGGTCCCCGGATCGTCAACGGGATCCATCCGGGGCATGGTACGGCCGTTGCGGTCCATCAACGCTGTTTAGAAGACCCGTTAGGGTGGCGCAGGTGTCAGACCGCCTCTACTTCCGCCAGCTGCTGTCGGGGCGCGACTTTGCGGCCGGCGACGGGCTGGCCCGCCAGATGGTGAACTTCGTGTACGCCGTCGGCGATCGCCACACCGGCCAGGCCGTGCTCGTCGACCCTGCCTACGACACCGGCGGGCTGCTCGACCTGCTGGAGGCCGACGGCATGGCCTGCACCGGCGTGCTGGCCACCCACTACCACCCCGACCATGTGGGCGGCCAGATGATGGGCTTCGACATCGAGGGCGTCAGCCGGCTGCTGGAGCGGGTGTCGGTTCCGATCCACGTTCAGGCTGCCGAGGCCGATCTGGTGAAGAAGGTGACCGGCCTGGACGACGACTGCCTGGTCAGCCATGCCTCTGGCGACGTGTTGACCGTCGGCGCGGTCACCATCGAGCTCATCGCCACGCCGGGCCACACCCCCGGCAGCCAGTGCTTTCTGGTGGACGGCCGGCTGGTGGCCGGCGACACGCTCTTCCTGGAGGGCTGCGGCCGTATGGACCTTCCCGGCTCGGATCCGGCCCAGATGTACGAGAGCCTCACCACAAGGCTGGCCCGGGTGCCCGACGACGCCGTGCTGTACCCCGGCCACCGCTACTCGCTGGAGTCGTCGGCCACCATGGGCATCACCCGCGAGCGCAACCAGGTGTTCCGCATACCCGGTCGCGACCAGTGGCTCGCCGCCTTCGCCGGCTGACGGCAACTGCGGCTCGTCTACTTGTCGTCCGCCGACGAGGCGATGGCTCGTCTACTCGTCGTCCGCCGACGAGGCGATGGCTCGTCTACTTGTCGTCCGCCGACGAGGCCATTCGAACCGACGCCTGGGAGCGAGCATCAGCGGGCTGCCGCAACGCCTGCTTGCTGTAGCCTGACTCTGTGAGCATTTCAGTCGAGTTATCCAATCTCGGGCCTCTACGCTCCGCCTCGCTGGAATTGGCGGACTTGACGCTGCTCGTCGGCGAGAACAACACCGGTAAGACTTTCTTCGCCACGGTTCTGCATCGCCTTCTCAATAGTGCGCCCACTGCGCCTTGGTCACAGAGAATCCGACCGGACGACACGCCGGTTCAAGTCAGAGACTGGATAACGGAGGTGCTCGATGATCCGGGCGGCGATGTGTCGGCGTCCAGCACCTGCGCCTTCGTGCCGAACGACAGCACCTCAAGATGGGCCAGGAAACTGACGAAGGACATCTTGGAGGCTTACGGTGATAGCGTCCGATACGACATCACGTACGCCTTTGGTGCAGAAGCATCTCGTTTGCGGCGAAGGACAGCGAGCAGGCACGCCTCTGGCTGCTATCTTCGGATATGCAATTCACATCCCAATTGGGAAGTCGAGATCAGATTTGATTCGAAATTGGTAACTGTAACGCCTCCTGATCCGCAGTCTTGGCTCATTCATGCCCTCGACCCGGATGAGATTCGCAAGACACCTCAAACATATTCCCGACTGCGTCGTGCTTCATCTTTACGAGTTTCTGAGCATCTTGGCTATTCTCCCGTCGCGCTAAATTCATTGGTCAATTCTGCGTTGTTCGGTTCGTGGCCGCGCAACGCGATCCATTTGCCAGCCGATCGGACCGGTATTATTCAGAGCCACAATGTTCTAGCTGGTGCTACAGCTCGACAAGCAGCGAGAGCAGGTATCCGACCAATCGAGATTGAAACGCTACCCGGAACCTCTGCGGACTTTCTGTCATTGGTGCTTGAGATCCCCGAGGGAATGTCATACGCGACGGGTCGGACATCAAGATTCTCTCAGATTGTAGGTGAATTCGAGCAGGACATGCGGGCAGCCATCGAGATAGATCAGAGAGCAGACGGTATGGATGCGATAGTTGCTGTAACGTCCGAGGGGCGTTTCCCTATGGCACGGGCATCTTCGATGTTGTCCGAACTAGCACCTCTAATTCTAGTCTTGAAGTCGCCACACATTCTTGTTGATCATTTGACGATAGATGAACCCGAGGCGCATCTTCACCCTGCAATGCAGATCCGCGTTGCGTCGTTCTTGGCAACTCTAGCAAACCAAGATGTCAGCGTCGTGTTGACCACTCATTCTGACTTCTTTGTGTCACAGTTTAACAACATGATGAGACTAAATGAGTTGTCTGGTTCGGGTAAGTCGAAATCCTACAACTTTCCTAGGCTAGATCGCTCAAGAGTTCGTGCACTCCGGTTTTCGCGAGAGAACGGGTGGTGCGTAGCGCGGACGTTGGAGCCGGACCGCGTCGATGGTATCGATGAATCGACCTTCACGAGGGTCATGAGATCGCAGTTTAGCGAGACAGCTAGACTTGTGAACGAGTTGCTAGAGACTCACGAAGAATAGTTCCAAGGTGAACCCGGATCCAGAGTCGTCGCGCTGTTCAGACGATAGATGTCAAGTTTGTCGGCTGTATTCGCAACTCCGATTCGACGGTGCTGAGCCTGTCGCGTTACAAGATATTCGTGAACATTCATGTCAGCTTAACGTTCACTTTAGTGGTGATCACAAGTGTATACACGGACTGCGCTTAGATGTGCAGAGCGCCAAGTTTCGGCGTGTCGCGAGGGGCAAGAGCAGAAGAATGTGTGACTTTGCTGTCTTAGCGCATCGTAGGAAAGTTGCTCATCTTGCGGCAATCGAGCTAAAGAGTGGAGCGGCAGATCCCGAGGATATTGAACAACTCAAAGAAGGTCTAGATCTGCTGCATAGCTACTTCGATTACGACGGACCCGAGCCGCGACTGGTAGCCTATTTTGTAGTAGGAAAAGAAGCGGAGAGGCTTGGGTTCGCCCTTCGAGACAGGCTCAGCACTCTGAGGTTCGGATCAAGGCCAGTCAAGCTAGAGATTCGAATTTGCGGTGAGTCCGTGCATCTATAGACAAGTTGCGTTTCTGGCATCTTGAGTGGTGTATTCGCTGCAATCGGCCTTTCCGGCTAGCCGAATTCTTGCGTGTCGTTGCTGGCGACACGCTGCTCCTGGAGGGCTGCGGACGCATGGACGGTGAACTCCATCGGTGGATGCGACAGAGTGGTGTTCCGCGTTCCGGACCGCGAGCGCTTGGCTCGCCGCCTTCGCCGCTTGACGGCAACGGTCGGGAGAGCCGTCGGCGCTCGCTGACGGTCCAGACGCGTGAGGCCTACACCCAGGGGCAGTTGGAGTTGCGGTCGCCGAAGGTGGCCCCGGTGCGGTAGCGGTCGAGCGTGAACGGCTTCAGCTCGTCGGGCTTGTCGCCGTGCACGAGCATCTGGGCGGTCAGCTTGCCCACCCCGATCATCTTGAACCCGTGATTGGAGTCGGCGATCACCCAGGCGTTGTCGGCCACGTGGTCGAACACCGGCACGTTGTCGGGCGTGAATGCCCCGATGCCGCCGTTGCGGCGCTCCTTGAAGTACGGCCGCAGGTTCTCCAGGCGCTTGAACAGCATGCCCAGGGTGGCGCAGTAGTAGTCGGCGAACCACTCCTCGGCCTGGTAGGTGTCGTTCAGGTGGCCGTAGGGCTCCACCGCCGCCGCGGGTCCGATCTTCACCGGAATCGTCCCGCCCTGAAGGCCGGGCGCCCCGACCCGCTCCGCGGCGTAGCGCACATAGGAGTAGAAGTGGTCCTTGAGGAGCCTGCCGTCGTCTGAGTAGACGGGCGTGTTCATGAGCTCCACGTGCAGCACCGGCGAGTCGCGGTGCTGGGCGGTGCGGAAGTCGACGCCCTCGGGCAGCAGGACCTCGCCCTCCAGCAGCCGCCAGTAGGTCCACATGTCCGTCTGCTCCTCGACGTGGCCGTCGGGATAGAGCACGTCGAGGCGGGAGGGGCCGCCCAGCCACTCCCAGTGCACCGGCGTCCACGCCCCCGCGCCCACGACCACCTGCTCGCAGGCGATCGATCCCTGGTCGGTCTCCACCGCGGCCACCGACCCGGAGGCGTCGAGTTGGTAGCCGGTGACGGTGGCGCCGTACACCCGCCGCACGCCCCACTGGCGGCACTTCTGGTCCAGTCCCCACACCGCCATGTGGGTGCCGGCGTACCCGGAGCGGTGCTCGTGCAGCACCACGTCGCAGTTCTCGGTCTTGAAGTCGGGCCACAGGTTGGTGAGGAAGGCCCGGGCCTCCGAGCCGGTGTGGACGTCGGAGGGGTACCCGCTGGCCGCCTGCGACGCTTGGAGCTTGAGGTAGTCCTCGGTCTGGTTCGCCTCACCCACCGACACGTAGCCGACCTGCTGGAAGCCGAGGTTCACGGGGTCGGACTCCCACACCTCCACGCTGGCTCGCAGGATGGCGTGCAGCGGCCCGGTCATGTACATGTTGCGGATGCAGCCGCAGGCCAGTCCGGTGGCGCCCGCGCCCGGCCCCTGCTTGTCGATCAGCACCACGTCGCGGCCCGAGCCCTTGCCGGTGCGCTCCAGGCACCTGGCCAGGTGGTAGGCGCTCGACAGCCCGTGCACGCCTGCGCCGACCACCACGAACCGGGCGCGGGGCGGCAGCGGCGCGGCGTCGAACACCGGGATGACGGCCGGGTTGACGGCGTGCCCGTGCACCTCGGGCGGCAGGGGCCGGTCGGCGAAGGGATACCACTGGTTGTGCTCGGTGGGGTTGGGGACGGTGCTGGTCATTTCCTCTCCTTGTGAATTGGGGATCAAGTCTGGTCGCCGGCGGGCGGGAGCCGGTAGCCGGCTCCCAGGGTCCGCCAGATCAATGGGACGCCGGGCCGGTAGGCGAGGTGGCGGCGGCTGGGCGCGTCGAGGATGGTCGCATGGGCGTCGGACAATAGGCGCGGCACCACATCGGCCGCGTTGCCGACCAGCCCCACCGACAGCGGGCGGCGGGACGCGACGGCCTCTCTGCCTGCTGCGGGCACCGCCGCAGCCGTCAGCCTGCTGCGGAGGAAAGTGCCCGGCCCCGGGCCTGATCACTGGCTGTCCCCCGAACTCGCGGCAGCCGACCGGATGCCGGCCGACGAGGCTCTGGTGGCCGCGGCGGCGGAAGCGACGGGCCCCCTCGTCTAATGGGTGAGCGGGTGCGCGAGGGGGGACTTGAACCCCCACATCCTTTCGGACACAGGAACCTGAATCCTGCGCGTCTGCCAATTCCGCCACTCGCGCGTGGCCTCGGCCCGCCGCCGGCGGACCGAGCGCGAGGCTAGCGGCCCGCCGGCCGAATCACCGTGTCACCGCCGGGCCCGGCCCCGTGCCGGAACCCCCCGTCGTCGCCACTAACATCCGCGCGTGCGCCTCGACTTCGGAGCGGCCAGCGACGTGGGCCTGCACCGCCGTGAGAACCAGGATCGGTATCTCGCCGACGGCGCCCTGTTCGCGGTGGCCGACGGGCTCGGCGGCCACTCGGGAGGAGGCACCGCGGCGGCGATTGCCACCGACGTGCTCGCCCGCCGCGGCTGCCTCGACTCGCTGGGACATCTCATAGCCCTCGTGGGCACGGCCAACAGGGCCATATTCGAGGCCGCCATAGACGATCCGCGCCTGAGGGAGATGTCCACCACGCTGTGCGTGATGGCAGCCGTCGGCAACGCCGCGGGTCCGGCCCGGCTGGCAGTCTGCAACGTTGGCGACTCCCGCCTCTACGCGCTCACCGCCGGCCGTTTCAGCCGGCTCACCGTCGACCACACCATCTCCGAGAACCTGGTCCGCGACGGGGTCATCTCGCCCGCGGAGGCGGCCACCCATGCCGACCGCCACCAGCTCACCCGGGCTGTCGGATACGAGCGCCGGGTGCATGTCGACGGCTGGGAGCTGGCCGCGCTGGCGGGGACCCGCTTCCTGGTGTGCAGTGACGGGCTGACCAACGAGGTGACTGATCCCGACATCGCCGAGATCCTGGCTTCCGTCGCCGACCCCGCGGCCGCGGCCGGCAGCCTCGTGGAGCGGGCGGTGCGGCCCGGTCACGGCCGCGACAACGCCACCGTCGTGGTCGTCGACGTGGCCGAGGGCGCCGCGTCCGGACCGGACGGCTCGGACCAGCTGGTGCTCGCCTCCAGGCCCGCCGTCTCGGCTTGATTGTGGCACCAGTCCGGCCCGCAAGCCGCCCGTCGCCGGGGGACGGCGGGCGCGCCGTCTCCTTGGGTCAGGAGGCGACCGGTACAGTGGTCAACGGTGTCCGATGAGGGTCTGACCGTTTTCAACGGTCGTTACGAGTTGCTGCGCCGAATAGCGCGGGGAGGCATGGCCGACGTCTACCTGGCCCGCGACGTGTCCCTCGACCGGCAAGTAGCGGTGAAGGTCCTGTTCCCGGAGTTCGCCAACGACCCGAGCTTCGTGGAGCGGTTCCGCCGCGAGGCGAAGGCCGCGGCCAATCTCAACCACCCCAACATCGTCGGCATCTACGACTGGGGCCAGGAGCAGGGCACCTACTACATCGTCATGGAATACGTCGTGGGCCGAAGCATGGCCGATGTGCTGCGGTCCACCGGGCCCCTCAGCCCCGACCGCGCTGCGGAGATCGCGTCGGACGTGGCCCAGGGCCTCAGCAGCGCCCACGGCGCCGGGCTCGTGCACCGCGACATCAAGCTCGGCAACATAATCGTCAGCGACGACGGCCAGGTGAAGGTGGCCGACTTCGGCATCGCCACCGCGCTGGCGCAGAGGGCGGGCGACAACCTCACCCATATCGGCTCGGTCATGGGCACGGCCACCTATTTCTCGCCCGAGCAGGCCCGAGGCAAGGCTCTCGACGGGCGCTCCGACCTGTACTCGCTGGGCGTCGTGCTCTACGAGATGATCGTGGGCAGGCCCCCGTTCACGGCCGACACCGCCACCGCGGTGGCTGTCAAGCACGTTCAGCAGCGCCCGCTTCCGCCCTCGATGCTGGGTGTCAGCATCGCGCAGTCGCTGGAGGCCATCATCCTCAAGCTGTTGGCCAAGAACCCTGCCAACCGCTATCCCAGGTCCGACGACCTGCGCGCCGACCTGCGCCGCTATCTGCGCGGCGCCCACAGGATTCCCGCTCACGGTCTCCAGTCGTCCCCGGAGCCGACTCAGGAGCGTCCCGCGGCCGGGCCGCGGGCGCAGAAGCCGGGTGGTCAGGCCCCGACCCGCCCGCGGACAGCCGCGGTTCCGACCGCCTCCCAGCCCCCCGTCCCCGTCCCCGGGGTCGGTGGCGCCGAGATGTCCGGGGCCCCACCGCCCGCGGCGCCTCCGCCCGGTGGGGGGCCGCCCTCCCAGTACGAGCCACCTGCCTACTACTACGAGGAGGTTCACCGCTCCGACAGCTGGAAGCGCACCCTGCTCATGTTCGTGGGTCTGGTCTGCCTCGTTGCCGCGCTCGGATTCCTGGGCGTCACCTTCTACCGCTCCCTGGGCCTCGACGACGAAGTCCCGCCGACCGCGACCACGTCGGGCAACGGCGCAGCCCTGGTGGAAGTGCCCGACGTGACGGGGCTCAGCTACGGGGAGGCCGGCGCTGAGCTGCGGTCCCTCGGGTTGGAGCCCGATCCGAGCTACCAGGTCAACATCGAGGTGCCCGAGGACACGGTGTTCGCGCAGCGTCCGCCCGCCGGCCAGAGGATCGCCGAGGACGGGACGGTGGCGCTCACTGTCAGCCGGGGCGAGACCCCCACAGTCCCGCCCGTCAGGGGCCGCAACCGGGTCGACGCCGAGGAGATACTTCAGAACGCCGGCTTCCAGGTCATCGTCATCGAGGGTCCCAGCCAGTCCGAGGCGGGTACCGTGGTCTTCCAGGAGCCCGCCTCCCGCGCTGAGCTCGCGCTGGGCGAGGCGGTGACCATCACCGTCTCCACCGGGCCGGGGCAGATCTTCGTGCCCGACGTCCGGGGCCAGACCCTTACCCAGGCCATCAATACCCTGATCGCACATGGATTCCGCGTCGGCGACAGGCATGAGCCCTCGGCCACCGTGGAAGAGGGAGAGATCATCGACACCGACCCCCCGAACGGCTTCCCGGTGTCGGCCGGACTGGAGGTGATCGTCATCATCTCCGACGGGCCTCCCCTCGTGGCCATCCCCGACGTGAAGGGCCTGCTGTTCGACACCGGCAGGCTGGCCATCGAGCGCGTCGGCCTCACCATCGGCGAGGTCGATTTCGAGCCCGTTGAGCCGGGATCCTCCGATGTGGGTCGCATCCTGGCCCAGGTGCCGCCGCCCAATCTCGAGGTGGCGCCCGAGACGCCGGTGGACGTCATGGTGGGCGAGCCGCCCGAGTTCGACTCCGGCCAGACTGACACCGAGCCGGCGGACGGCGGGAGCGGCGAGACCGAGGGCGAGGACCAGACCGGCGCGGGGGCGGGCGGGGAGCCCGCCGACGACGGCGAGACAGTCGAAGCGAGTCTCCAGACCAGCCCGGCGTAGGGCCCGCCTACCGGCAGCGGGCCAGGAAGTTGTCGAGCAGGCGCCGGCCCTCGTCGGTGAGAACCGACTCGGGGTGGAACTGCACGCCCTCGGTGGGGTGGCGCCGGTGCCGCAGCCCCATCACCAGGCCCCCGTCGCAGGTGGCCGTCACCTCCAGCTCGGGCGGGACCGAGGAGCGCTCGACGATCAACGAGTGATAGCGGGTGGCGGTGAGAGGGTTGGGCAGGCCCTCGAACACGCCTGTGGAGTCGTGCTCGATGACCGACGTCTTGCCGTGCATCACCTCGGGGGCCCGGATCACGTCGGCCCCGAACGCCTGGCCGATGCACTGCATCCCCAGGCACACCCCGAAGATGGGCACCTCGCCGCTCAGTGTCGCCAGCAGGTCGTTGCTGACGCCCGCGTCGTCGGGCGTTCCCGGACCCGGACTGATCAATATCCCGTCGGGCTGCATTGTGCGGACCTCGTCGGCCGTGACCGCGTCGTGCCGGTAGACCAACGGCTCGGCCCCCAACTCCCCCAGGTACTGCACCAGGATGTAGACGAACGAGTCGTAGTTGTCGATCACCGCGATCCGGGGCCCCACCCCCGCAACGCTAGGCGCCGGCGCCGGCGTCGCGGGCTTCGACGGCCTCCAGCACGTGCAGGGCTATGTCGGCGACCTTGACGGAATCCTCGTCCACTCCCGCGGCCCGCACCCCGTCGTCCATCATGATGTAGCAGAACGGGCAGGCGGTGGCGATGCGCGACGCGCCGGTGCCGAGCAGCTCCCGGGAGCGCTCGTCGTTCACCTTGGTGCCGATCGTCTCCTCCATCCACATGCGGGCCCCGCCCGCGCCGCAGCACATCCCGTTGGTGCCGTTGCGGGGGGCCTCCACCAGATCGATCCCGCCCAGGGAGCCGAGCACCCGCCGGGGGGCCAGGTACACGTCGTTGTGGCGGCCCAGATAGCAGCTGTCGTGGTAGACCACCCGCTCCTCGAGGGTGGCGCCGTCGAGGTCCAGCCGACCCTCGGCCACCAGCGTGTCCAGCAGCTGGCTGTGGTGGACGACCTCGTAGTGGCCGCCGAGCTGTGGGTACTCGTTGGCGAGGGTGTTGAAGCAGTGGGGGCACTGGGTGACGATCTTGCGCACCCCCATGGAGTTGAGGGTCTCGATGTTGGCCGAGGCCAGCATCTGGAACAGGTACTCGTTGCCGGAGCGCCTCGCCGAGTCGCCGGTGCAGTTCTCGGCCGGGCCGAGGATGGCGAAGTCGATCCCGGCCCGCTCCATGAGCTGGGCCATGGCTCTGGTGACCTTCTTGTTCTTGTCGTCGAAGGAGCCCGCGCAGCCAACCCAGTACAGATACTCGGCGTCGAGGGGGTCGCCGCCGGCCACAACCCGCACCCCGTCGAGGTCCCGGGCCCAGTCGGCTCGCTCGGTCTGGCTCATCGACCACGGGTTGGACGAGTTCTCCATGCCCCGGAAGGCCTGGCCCAACTCCGAGGGGAAGTCGCTCTCCATCAGGGTGAGGTAGCGGCGCATGTCGAGGATCTTGTCGAGGATCTCGATGTTGACCGGGCAGATCTCGTCGCAGGCCCTGCACGACGTGCACGCCCACAGCTCCTCGTTGCTGATCCGCTCGAACATCCAGTTGGCCGGCACCTTCACCTCGGCCTCGCCGGTGCCCAGCGGCGGCGAGGTGGGCGGATTGCCGGTGCGGGCCATGATCTCGCCCGTCTTGAGCACGATCTCGCGGGGGTCGAGGGGCTTGCCGGTGGCGTGGGCCGGGCACACCGAGGTGCAGCGCCCGCACATGGTGCAGGCGTCAGTGTCGAGGAGCTGCTTCCACGAGAAGTCCTCGACCACCGAGGCGCCGAAGGTCTCCAGCTCGGTGTCGCCCTCCACCAGGTTGGGCATGGGGCGCATGGCGCCCTTGGGGCGGTCGCGGTGGTGCAGGTACATGTTCAGCGGCGACGTGAACATATGGCGCAGCATGGTGGTGGGCAGGATCACCAGGAAGGCCACGAACGCGACCACATGGGCCACCCACCACGCCTGGTGCCAGCCGTGCACCGCGCCTCCGTCGACGAGGGTGGCCAGCGGGTAGCCGATGAAGCTCCAGCGCTCGTGGTCGGGCAGGCCGTCGGCCGCAATGCGGAACGCCTCCGCGCCGAAGCCGGTCACGCCGATGGCCAGCAGGACGGCGCCGATGACCGCGTGCTCGGGCCGGGTCTTGATGCGGATGCGGTAGGGCCGCCACGGCGGCGGGCCGAAGCGGCGCACGATGGCCCACACCACCCCCACCACGAACATCGCCCCGGCGGCGTCGCCCACCGCGGAGTAGGCCCGGTAGACGTCGCCGTGCAGGAACTTGAGCCCGCCGGGGAGCTGGTGGTTGACCTCCAGGGTGGTGGTCACCCCCAGCAGGATCAGGAAGCTGAAGTAGATGAGCGAGTGCATCACCCCGGCGCCGGGCTCCCGAAGCAGGGTCCGCATGTAGACACCGGCCCGGAAGTCGGCCATGCGGTGCTTGGCGTTGTGCACCGTGGTGCGGCGGTTGTCGGGCCGGCCCCGCTGCCAGTTCTTCACCCGGTGGGCGAACAGGACCGCCCCGTACACCAGCAGCACGGGGATGATCGTGTAGAAGGCGACCTTCAGCGGGGCGGGGATGTTTCCGAACACCTCGCGGGTGATCGGGCTGTCGTCGTGGAAGCCGGCGAGGCCCGCCACGATGCCCGACAGGGCCGTGAACAGCGCGATGGCCACGCCGAGGGCGACGACCAGATGGTGGGGCTTGATCCGGATCCGCATGGCGCCGCGACACTACTCGCCGCGCCCGCCTCAGGTCACAGAGGGACCGCGTTCGGCTTGGGCGGCTACCTCGGCTGCGGCTGCCGCAGCGGCGGCGGGATCGAGAGCGCGCTCCAGCGGGTGCTTCGGCTCCACCGGGAACCATGTCTCCGCCGAGCACGTTGAGGGGGACCCGGCTTCAGCAGCAGTGGATCACCGCACCACCCTCACGACCCGCGCCCGCTCGGCCTTCGGGTGCACGGTGAGCCAGTGCTCGTGTGCCCAGGCGTCCACATCCTGGTCGGGGAGTTCGAGCACTAGGGCCGTGGTGTGGCAGTCGGCGCACCATGCCATGAGCACTCCGTTCCTCAACCCCCAGGTGATGTCACAGACCAAAGTAGTCGTGGCGTCACCGCTTGGCGGTTGGAGAGGACGTTTGCTCAGCAGCGTGTTGACGGACTCCTCAACGGACTGACCGACCCCGCTCTCGACTAGCTGCTTGCGTATGTTCGCTCGCATCGACCCGTGAGCCTTTGAGGGTTTGATCTCCAATCCGGAGACGAACTGCTCGGCTCGGCCTCCGAGGTCGGCCAGGGTTATGTGAAGCTCGTCGGTGGCGTCGTAGAGAGGTATCGGCAAATTCCACAGGTGCGAGCTGATGTGGCGTCCGCCGCCCTTGCCGGAGGTCATGAAGGGTTCCACGGCCTTCGTGACGGTCACGCTGTTGAGGATGCTGCACATGTAGCGGGCCTCCTCCACTGATCGTGCAGCAGCCCAGTTGAGTTGATGTTCCACGATTGCCTGCTCGTCGGTAATCCGACAGGCGGTGACGTGCATCCCGGATGCTCCGTAGACCACGCGGATGGGGGCGATGGGAAACTGGGAGGTCAGCTTGCGGTAGTGATCGATTGACTGATCCAAGCTGAGGTCACTCTTGCTGTGCTCGTCGGTAAGTCGGCGGGCCTGCGCCCACCAGCGCCGTAGCCCGTCGTAGTCCTCGATCTCGTCGTCTCGCATCATCTTGCCCTTACGGAGAGGAAGCACCGCCTCCGCAGGTGTCCGCTGCCAGTAGGGCATGACCGACTCGCCCAGCAGAACCCGATGGATGAACTGGGACTCGATGACGCCAGTCATGTCGTCCATCGATTTCCAGTCGCCCTTCGGGTAGGTGCCCCGGTTGGAGCGGATTGGTCTGCGGCCTTCCCCGACGCCGAGGGGTGGGGTCTTGTCGGGCCGTACGACGATCAAGAGACGTGGGTAGAGGTTCGCCCCGTTCGCGAAGCGGCCCTTGTAGAGGGACTCGGACTGTTCCTCGTCATCGACGCTGGCCCGCTCTGCCTGTGTCCGGTCGATTGCTGGACGCACGTCGTCCCAGGAGGCGCTCGGGTCGGGGAGCTTGCCTGACCACCGTTCCACCTCATCGGGCAGAGCGGAGTGCTCTTCTGAGCGTCTGCCGAAGATGACACACGCTGTGCGGGGGAAGAACCGGTGGCTGATAGGTGAGATGTCCCAGGCGGTGTCGAACGCCACGAGTGTGTGGCCTCCCTTGTTGAGGGGGAACCTCCCGCCACGAAACCCTGCGGATTGGCCTCTGGTCAGCACACCTGCGGGCATCACGAACCCGAACCGCCCGTTGGGTGCGAGGTACTGCTCCACGGATCGGGTGACGAACAGGTCGGCGAGGTCTTGGTGCGTGGCGACGTTCCCACCCGCCCACAGCTTGCGTTCTTTGGCCATCAACTGGAACACGGTCTTCATGGAGTCGGTCATGAACCGGTACGCGAGCCACGGCGGGTTCCCGATCAGCACCGTTCTGCGGTTCTCCTCACGAGCCAGCCACGCGGGTCGAGCGAGGTTCCGCACGTAGTAACCCCAGATGTGGTCCCGGCGCTCGTCGTGCAGGCGGCACATCGCCTTGAACGTCGCCTCAACAGTCTCCAGATCAGCCCCCGACAGACCGTGACGCTTGGCTATGTGAGAGATCGACGGCGCTTCTTCGCCTCGTTGCCGGTTGGTGGCCGACTCCGCGAGGTCGGCCACCAACGCGTCGAAGGTGTCAGCGTCGTCAAGTAGCCGTTGAGGGAACCGGAGGTGGTCAGCAAACAACTCTGCACCGTCGTCGGTGCTGACGTTGAGCGTCTCAGAAGCGAAGATGTCGCCGCGTTGGCCCCACTGCACGCTGTCACCCAAGAACACCGGCACCCGCAACCGTCGCCGGTCAGCAAGCCGCGCTTCCAACTTCACATCGAGGACATCGCCCTCAGTGAGGTTCAACCCAGAAGCCAACAGCAGCATCCGCACACCCGCCTGCACATCCGCCTCGGTGCGGCTCCGAAGGGCACGATTCGCCAGTCGCCCTGCTAGCTCCCGAAGGTCGATCCAGCCTTCCACAGCCACGGAGCGACTCTACGCCAGAGCCTCACCCCCTAACCACGGCACCTCTGCCCCTTACGAACACCGCAAGGATGTTGCTGCCCACGTCACCACCGTCCTGATCGCCGCCACCGTCATCGCTTTGGCCGCGACCGGCACCATCTTCGCCCAGTCCAGCTGACGCTTTGGTGGCGTGCCGCTGATCACTACGCCCACCAGGCAATCAACTGGATGGTCGACAACGGCATCACACGAAGGGCCCGAAGGGTTGTGGTGACGGGCCGAACCTCTGCCCGGACCGGCCCGGCCGCTATGCATCGCACGGCAGACCGTATGGGATCTGCGATTCCTTGGAGTCTGGTGCTGGTCAAGCGCTCGACCTGCCGGGCGGAGGGCGATGGCTAGCCTTCCACAGTGCTACCGTCGGGCTGTGGATGGGAAGAAAGTGATCCTGATGAGCACCGCATCGGCGATGGGGCTTGTTCCCCGATCAGGAGGCAACATGACATTGATAGAGTCCGCCGTCTTCGGCGCTGCGTCACCGGCCTCGTCTGTCACCGGCCTCGTCTCTAGATGAGTCGGCGCTGACCTTGCAGAGGATGCATTTCTCCATCCCCGGCTCCCTGGCTCAGCAGCCCTCGTGGATCCACGCGGTCGATATCGAGATCAAGGGACTGCTGTTGCTGTCCGAGGGGTGGGATGGCACCGCGGCCTACCCGGTATCCACCGAGGCAGTTAGCGACGCGCGCAGATTGGCGGCAGAGATCTGCGACGCTCTACCAGCACTGCGACATCCGACGGTAATGCCGTCGATCGATGGCGGTGTCGTCCTTGAGTGGCATTCGCCTAACCGTCACATTGACTTCACTGTCGGGCGAGAGTCGATCGAAGTCTTCTACGAGGATGACGAGCAGGGCTTGGACTGGGACGGACCGCTCCCCGATTCCCCCCTCAACCCTCTCACGTTTCTCGCGGCTCACAACTGGTAGGCGGCTCGGGGATACATGCCGGTCGATGGGGACGAGTCCGTCGGAGGCGGATGCCGTTGATGCTGGCCCCCTGCTTTCGGGCCCACCTGCACGGGCTGACGAGGGCTCAATCCTGATGGACACGAATGGGGTTACGCAGGGCGGCCGGCTTGGGCGGCTACCTCGGCGGCGGCGGCGGCGGCCGCCGCGGGGTCGAGGGCGCGCTCCAGGGGGTGCCTGGGTTCGATCGGGAGCATGTCGGGGCCCAGCACGTAGTGCAGCGGCATGCCGGTGGGGATGTTGAGGACGCCGATGTCCTCGTCGGAGATCCGGTCCAGGTGCTTGGACAGGGCCCGCAGGCTGTTGCCGTGGGCCGAGACCATCACGGTGTGGCCCTTGCGCAGGTCGCCGACGATGGCGTCCCGCCAGTAGGGCAGCAGCCTGGCGAGCACGTCTTCGAGGCTCTCGGTCAGCGGCACCAGCTCGGGGGAGAGGTCCGCGTAGACCGCCGAGCCGTTGGGGTTGAACTCGTTGTCGGCGCGGATGGGCGGGGGCGGGGTGTCGTAGCCCCGGCGCCATCGCTGGAGCTGCTCGTCGCCGTGGGCGGCCCGGGTGGCGGCCTTGTCGAGGCCGGTCAGGTCGCCGTAGTGGCGCTCGTTGAGGCGCCAGCTGCAGTGAACCTCCAGCGAGCCGAGGCCGAGGGCGTCGAGGACGATCTCGGTGGTCTCGGTGGCTCGCTGAAGAACGGAGGTGTGCACCGCGGCAGGCAGCAGGCCGGCGGCCGCCAGCAGCTCCGCAGCCCGGCGGGCCTCGGCCCGGCCCGTGTCGTCGAGGGGACAGTCGTGCCAGCCGGTGAACAGGTTCTTGTCGTTCCACTCGCTGCGGCCGTGGCGCAACAGGATCAGGTCGTGGGCCATGGCCGCCAAGGTATCGGGGCCGAGCCGGAGAAACTTGATATGAATAGACTCAAGTTTCTCGTGTGGCTCGGAATGAACTTCGGTATCGTGTGCGTTGAAGGTTACACACGCACAGGCGAAAGGAAGCCTCACCATGCCAAAGGCTGTCGGTATCGACCTCGGTACCACGAACTCTGTAGTAAGCGTCCTCGAGGGCGGTGACCCCGTCGTCGTCCCCAACGCCGAGGGATCGCGTACCACCCCCTCGGTCGTGGCGTTCAGCGGCGACGGCGAGGTGCTCGTGGGCGAGGTCGCCAAGCGCCAGGCCATCACCAACCCCGGCCGCACCATCCGATCCGTCAAGCGGCACATGGGCACAGCCAAGAAGTTCAAGATCGACGACAAGAACTACGCCTCGCAAGAGATCTCGGCCCGGGTGTTGATGAAGCTCAAGCGCGACGCCGAGGAGTACCTCGGCGACACCGTCATCCAGGCCGTCGTCACCGTGCCCGCCTACTTCGACGACGCTCAGCGCACCGCCACCCACGAGGCCGGCAAGATCGCCGGGCTCGAGGTGCTGCGCATCATCAACGAGCCCACCGCGGCAGCTCTCGCCTACGGGCTCGACAAGGGGGCTACCGACCAGACCATCCTGGTGTTCGACCTCGGCGGCGGGACCTTCGACGTGTCGGTGCTCGAGCTCGGCGACGGCGTGTTCGAGGTGAAGTCCACCGCTGGCGACACCAAACTCGGCGGCGACGACTGGGACCAGGCCGTGATCGACTGGCTCGTGGCGTCCTTCAAGGGCGACCACGGCGTGGACCTGTCGACCGACGCGATGGCCATGCAGCGCCTCAAGGAGGCCGCCGAGAAGGCCAAGATCGAACTGTCGCAGACCCCGTCCTCGCAGATCAACCTGCCCTTCGTGACGGCCACCGACAAGGGCCCGCTGCACCTCGACTACACGCTGAGCCGGGCCAACTTCCAGGAGCTGACCGCGGCCCTGCTCGATCGCTGCCGGGGCCCCTTCGAGCGGGCCATCTCCGACGCCGGGATCTCCAAGGGCGACATCCACCATGTGGTCCTCGTGGGCGGGTCGACCCGGATGCCCGCGGTGGCCGAGCTAGTACAGGAGATGACCGGCCGCGAGCCCAACAAGACGGTGAACCCCGACGAGGTGGTAGCCATCGGCGCCGCCATCCAGGCCGGAGTGCTCAAGGGCGAAGTCAAGGACGTGCTTCTGCTCGACGTGACCCCGCTGTCGCTGGGCATCGAGACCAAGGGCGGCGTGATGACCACTCTCATCGAGCGCAACACCACCATCCCCACCCGCAAGAGCGAGATCTTCACAACCGCCGAGGACGGCCAGCCGTCGGTTGAGATCCACGTGCTGCAGGGAGAGCGCCAGATGGCGAGCTACAACAAGACCCTGGGCAAGTTCCAGCTCGTGGACCTGCCGCCTGCGCCTAGGGGGATGCCCCAGATCGACGTGACCTTCGACATCGACGCCAACGGCATCGTCCATGTGAGCGCCCAGGACAAGGCCACCGGCAAGGAGCAGTCGATGACCATCACCGGTCAGTCGTCGCTCGGCTCCGACGTGATCGACCAGATGGTCTCCGACGCCGAGGACCACGCCGACGAGGACCGCCGCCGCCGCGAGGAGGCCGAGATCCGCAACGCGGCCGACACGCTGGTGTACCAGACCGAGAAGTTGCTCAAGGACCAGGCCGAGGAGGTGTCCGACGACGAGAAGGAGGCCATCAACTCCAAGCTCGCAGCGTTGCGCAGCGCCCTGGAAGGCGACGATATCGAGGCCGTCAAGTCGGCCACCGAGGCGCTCATGACGGCTAGCCAGGAGTTCGGCCAGAGGCTGTACGAGGCGTCCGCCGCGGCCGAGCGCCAGCAGGGCGAGGCCGCGTCGGCGTCCGACGACGATGTTGTGGAGGCCGAGATCGTCGACGACGACCGAGAGACGGCGTGAGCGTGCCACCCCTCGACATCGGTGAACCCGAGTCTGCGGCTCCCGAGCACGACGAGCCCGGCCAGGCCGACGATTCCGACGTCGATCAGGCCGAGGAAGTTGAGTCTGCGGCGGCCGAGCAGGAGCCTGGCGGACCCGAGCCGGGCTCTGAGGATGCGCCCCTTGAGCTGGCCGCGGTCGTGGCCGAGCGCGACGCCTATCTCGACGACCTCCAGCGGGTCACCGCGGAGTTCACCAATTTCCGTCGCCAGACCGTCAAGCGCAACACGGAGTTCGTCGCGCAGGCCGCTTCGAGGTTGGCAAGAGCGCTGCTGCCCGTGCTCGATGCCTGCGAGGCCGCAGCGAGCCAGGGCGTCGAGGGCATCGAGGCCGTGCAGGCCCAGATGCTGGGAGTGCTGTCCGCCGAGGGACTCACCATGCTCGGCTCGGTCGACGAGCCCTTCGATCCCGGCTTCCACGAGGCCGTGATGAGCGAGGATCCCGGCGACCGCGGCGAGGCTGCGCCGGTCGTGGCCGACGTGCTGCGCACCGGTTACGCGTGGAACGGGCGCGTGTTGAGGCCGGCCATGGTCAAGGTGCGGGGCTAGGCGTCATGAGCGCGGAGCCCCAGAGGGAGTGGTTCGAGAAGGACTACTACAAGATCCTCGGCGTCTCCGAGGAGGCCTCGTCATCCGACATCACCAAGGCCTACCGCAAGCTGGCCAAGAAGCTGCACCCCGACGCCAACCCCGGCGACACCGCCGTCGAGAATCGCTTCAAGGAGGTGGCGTCGGCCTACGACGTGCTGGGCGACGCCTCCAAGCGGAAGTCTTACGACGAAGTGCGCCGGCTGGGACCCATGGCCGGGGCGTTCGGTCCCGGCCGCGCGGGCCCGTCCGGCGGGTTCAACCGGAACTTCTCCCACACGGGCGATCTCGGGAACCTCTTCGGCGACCTCTTCGGTCGGCGCCGCCGCGACGGCCCGGCAAGGCGCGGCAGCGACCTGGAGGCCGACGTCCATCTCGACTTCGCAGACGCGGTGTCAGGGGTCGCCACCACGGTTTCGGTCATGGGCGAGACGCGCTGTCGGACCTGCGGGGGAACCGGCGCCGAGCCTCCGGGCAGGCCGCGTCCCTGCCCGACCTGCTCGGGCAGCGGCGTGCAGGACGAGAACCAGGGCCTGTTCTCCTTCAGCCGTCCCTGCACGGCCTGCGCCGGCCGCGGCACCGTCATCGACGCTTTGTGCTCAGGCTGCGCCGGCCGCGGCGTCGAGCACCGTCGCCGCGAGGTGAAGACGCGCATACCGTCGGGGGTGTCCGACGGCCAGCGGATCAAGCTCAGGGGTCGCGGGGCGCCGGGCCAGGGGGCCGGCAGCGAGCCCGGCGATCTCTACGTGCGGGTCCATGTGAAGCCCCATCCCCTCTTCGGCCGGGACGGCAGGAATCTGACGCTGACGGTGCCGGTCACGTTCTCGGAGGCTGCGCTCGGCGCCCACGTGAAGGTGCCCACCCTCGACGACTCGACCATCACCATCCGCATTCCGCCGGGCACTACCACCGGTCGGCGTCTCCGCATCCAGGCCAGCGCCTCGACCGGTGGCGCCGATCTCATCGTCGAGGTCGAGGTTGTGGTGCCCCGGCGCCTGTCCGACGAGCAGCGGGCCGCGGTGGAGGCCTTCGCGGCGGCTCCCGGCGATGATCCCCGGGCCCACTTGCAGCCATGACCGCAAACCAACCAGAGACCCGAACACGCGACAACACCGCAACCAACGGAGAACGACCATGACCGACGAACGCTTCCATAGAGCCGTGTACGTGATCTCGGTGGCCGCCGAGCTTGCCGGGATGCATCCCCAGACGCTTCGGATCTACGAGCGCAAGGGCCTGCTGGCCCCGGCTCGCACCGCTGGTGGCAGCCGCCGCTACAGCGATGCCGACCTGGCACTGCTGGAGCGCATCGCGGACCTCACCGACTCCGGACTCAACCTCGTCGGGGTGCAGCGCGTCCTGGAGCTCGAAAGCGAGATCGCCGAGCTGCGGGTCCAGCTTTCCGAGGCGCGTCAGGCTCACGAGGACCACCTGGCGGAACTGACCGCCCGCGGCTTCAACCCCGGCAGCCGCCTCCCAGCGATTCAACCGAAGAGGCCGGTGACGCTGTACCGCGCCCGGCGCGAACCGGGCGCCGGCACCTATCCGAGCGGCGGCTAGGAGCGGCGCGACAATGGCTCTGGACCCCAAGCGCTGGACGCTCAAGACGACGGAGGCCTTCTCGGCCGCCACCGAGGCGGCCCGGTCGGCCTCGCATGCCGAGGTCACGCCCGACCACCTCCTCATCGCACTGCTCGCACAGGCCGAGGGGCTGGTGCTGCCCATGCTGCACTCCGCGGGCGTCGACCCCAAGTCCGTGCTGGACAGGGCCCAGCAGGCGGTGGCCACCCTGCCCCGCGCCTACGGATCCGACGTCGGCATCTCCCGCCAACTGCACGGCGTGCTCACCGACGCCGACAACGTGCGCGCCAACCTCACCGACGACTATCTGTCCACCGAGCACCTGGTGCTGGCGCTGGGCGACCATCTGGACCTCGACCGCGAGCTGCTGCTCAAGGTGCTGCACGACGTGCGGGGCAGCCACCGGGTGACGACCAAGGCGCCCGAGGACACCTACCAGGCGCTGGAGCGCTACAGCCGGGACCTCACTGCGGAGGCCCAGGCCGGCGGGTTGGACCCGGTGATAGGCCGCGACGACGAGATCCGGCGGGTGATCAGGGTCCTGGCCCGGCGCCGCAAGAACAACCCGGTGCTGATCGGCGAGCCCGGCGTGGGCAAGACCGCCATCGTGGAGGGCCTGGCCCAGCGGATCGTCGACGGCGATGTGCCTGACAGCCTGGCCAACAAGCGCCTTGTGGTGCTGGACCTGGCCGCGATGGTGGCCGGCGCCAAGTACCGGGGCGAGTTCGAGGAGCGGCTGCAGGCAGTGCTGGCCGAGATCACCGAGGCTGGCGGCGAGGTCGTCACGTTCATCGACGAGCTCCACACCGTGGTTGGCGCCGGCGGCGCCGAGGGTGCCATGGACGCCGGCAGCATGCTCAAGCCCATGCTGGCCCGGGGAGCGCTGCGCATGGTGGGCGCCACCACGCTCGACGAGTACCGCAAGCACCTCGAGACCGACGCCGCATTGGAGCGTCGCTTCCAGCCGGTGCTGGTGGAGCCGCCCTCCGTCGAGGCCACCGTGGCCATCCTGCGGGGCTTGCGCGAGCGCTACGAGGTCCATCACGGTGTGCGCATCAAGGACTCGGCCCTGATCGCCGCGGCCGAGCTGTCGGATCGCTACATCACCGGACGGTTCCTGCCCGACAAGGCCATCGACCTCATCGACGAGGCGGCCAGCTCCCTGCGCATCGAGATCGACTCGGTGCCGACCGAGATCGACGTCGTGGAGCGCCGCCTGCGCCTGCTGGAGATGGAGCGTGTCGCGCTCGCCTCCGAGACCGACGACACCTCCCGTGAGCGGCTCGACGGCCTAGAGCGCGAGATTGCCGACCTCACCGAGGAGTCCTCCGCGCTCACCGCCCGATGGCAGGCCGAGAAGGAGGCCATCGGGGTCATCCGATCGCTCAAGGAGGAGCTGGAGACCCGCCGGTCCGACCTCGAGCGCGAGCCCGACCTGGAGCGGGCCGCCGAGCTCCGCTACGGCATCATCCCAAGCCTGGAGCGTCGCATCGACGAGGCCACCGGCCGCCTGGCGGAGCTGCAGCGCGTCTGCTCGATGCTCACCGAGGAGGTCGACACTGACCACATCGCGGCTGTGGTCAGCCGCTCGACCGGCGTGCCCGTGTCCCGTCTGATGGAGGGCGAGGCAGCCAAGCTGATCCACCTGGAGGAGCATCTGCATGAGCGGGTAGTGGGCCAGGACGAGGCGGTGAGCGTGGTGGCCAACGCCATCCGCCGCAGCCGTGTCGGCCTCGGCGACCCCCACCGACCCATCGGCAGCTTCCTGTTCCTGGGCCCCACCGGTGTGGGCAAGACCGAGCTGGCCCGGTCCCTGGCCGCATTCCTGTTCGACGACGAGCAGGCCATGGTGCGCATCGACATGTCGGAGTACCTGGAGAAGCACTCCGTGTCGCGCCTCATCGGGGCACCCCCCGGTTATGTCGGCTACGACTCCGGCGGCCAGCTGACCGAGGCGGTCAGGCGCCGCCCCTATGCAGTGGTGCTGCTCGACGAGGTGGAGAAGGCTCATTCCGACGTGTTCGGCGTGCTGCTGCAACTCCTCGACGACGGCCGCCTCACCGACGGGCAGGGCCGCACCGTGAACTTCACCAACGTGGTGTTGATCATGACGTCGAACCTGAAGGGCGAGCCGGGCAACTTCTTCAGGCCCGAGTTCGTGAACCGGATCGACGACATCGTGCGGTTCCGTCCGCTCGAGCTCGACGACCTGGCCTCCATCGTCGACATCCAGCTCGCACAGCTCGCAGAGCGTCTGAATTCGAAGCGCCTCAAGCTGGAGGTCACCCACAAGGCCAAGAAGCACCTGGCCCGCGCCGGCTACGACCCCGCCTTCGGGGCCCGGCCACTGAGGCGATTGATACAGCGCGCCATCGGGGATCGGTTGGCCATTGCCATGCTGGAGGGTCGCTACTGCCCCGGCGATGTGGTGACGGTGGACGCGGCCCGCCCCGGCGATGTGGTGACGGTGGACGTGGCCCGTCCCGGCGAGACCGACGCGTCGATAGTCCTGCGCTGACCGGATCGGTGCCGCCTCCGAGCCGATGGCACGGCGGGGCAGTACAATCGTCAGGTAACGCCCGCCCCAAGAAGGAGAGCGCCGTGCCTGCGACCGTCGTCGTCGGTACCCAGTGGGGCGACGAGGGGAAGGGGAAGTTCACCGACCTCGTCGCTGCTGAGATGGACATGGTCGTCCGCTACCAGGGCGGCCACAACGCCGGTCACACGCTGGTTGTGAACGGCGAGACTTTCGCACTTCAGCTGATCCCCAGCGGAGTGCTGTACGAGCACATCACCCCGGTAATCGGCAACGGGGTCGTGATCGATCCGAGAGTCCTCATCGCGGAGATGGACGCGCTGGAGGCGAGGGGCATCGACTGCAGCTCAATGCGGCTGTCGGGCGACGCCCACCTCATCATGCCCTACCACACCGAGCTGGACGCCCTGCACGAGCGGCATCTCGGCGAGGCGATGCTGGGCACCACCAAGCGCGGCATCGGACCCGCGTACGCCGACAAGTCGATGCGCATCGGGCTCCGCGTGCAGGACCTGCTCGACCCGAGCATCTTCGAAGCCAAGCTCGACGTGGCCCTGTCGCACACCAACAAGGTGCTGGCCAAGGTCTTCAACCGCCTGCCCATGACAGCCTCCGAGATTGCCCGCGAGTACATCGAGGAGTGCGCGGTGCGGCTCGCGCCCCATATCTGCGACGCCGTGGTCTTGGTGCACGAGGCCCTCGAATCGGGCCGGCAGGTGCTGCTCGAGGGGGCGCAGGGGACCTTCCTGGACCTCGATCACGGCACCTACCCCTTCGTCACGTCATCCAATCCGGTCGCTGGCGGCGCCTGCATCGGAGCCGGCATCGGTCCCCGCCACATCGACCGCGTCATCGGCATCACCAAGGCCTACGTGACGCGGGTCGGCTCCGGGCCCTTCGTCACAGAGTTGTTCGATGACGTCGGCGACCATCTGGTGGGTGTCGGCGGCGAGTACGGCACCAACACCGGCCGGCGTCGCCGGACGGGGTGGTTCGACCTGGTGATGCTGCGCCAGGCGGTGAGGCTCAACTCGCTGACCGAGGTGGCTCTCACCAAGCTCGATGTGCTCGACGGCCTCGACAGCCTCAAGGTCTGCGTCGCCTACCAGCTCGACGGCGAGCGCTTCGAACACATGCCCTATCACCAGTCGGTGATCCACAAGGCGGTTCCGGTGTATGAAGAGCTCGAGGGTTGGAGCACCGACCTCAGCGGCATCACGCGGTCTTCGCAGTTGCCGCCCCCAGCCGCCGATTACATCGCATTCCTAGAGGACGGCATCGGTGTGCCGATCCGGCTCGTGGGGGTCGGACCGGGCCGCAGCCAGTACCTGGACTGGCAGGAAGCGGCCTAGAGGGCAGAGGCCGAGCGGATGCACTTCAACACACACGGTTCTATCCCGGTGCCGAGCGAGGCCGTGGCCCGAGCGGCCCGTGAGCGCAGCGAACAAGAGCGGGGCTCCTAGTGGAGGTCTCCTCGCCCAATGTGCTGGCGGCGCGCTATGCCGGCGAGCGGATGCGGGCCTTGTGGTCCCCCGAGCGCCGCGTGGTGCTGGAGCGCCGGCTGTGGCTGGCCGTGCTGGAGGCTCAGCGCAAGCTCGGACTCGACGTCGACCGCAGCGTCGTCGAGGCGTACGAGGCCGTGGTCGAGGTCGTTGACCTTGAATCGATAGCCGCCCGCGAGGCGATCACCCGCCACGACGTGAAGGCTCGGATCGACGAGTTCTGCGCGCTGGCGGGCCATGAGCAGATCCACCTGGGCATGACGTCGCGCGACCTCACCGAGAACGCCGAGCAGCTTCAGATCCTCGAATCGTTGAAGGTGGTCCGCGATGACCTGGTGGCCGTCATCGCCCGGCTGGCCGACTTGGCTGAGCGCCACGCCTCAACGGTGATGGTGGCCCGCACCCACAACGTGGCCGCGCAGGCCACCACCCTGGGGAAGCGCGTCGCCGACGCCGCGACCGAGACGATGCTCGCTTACTCCAGGATCGACGAGCTCTTGCGCCGGTATCCGCTGAGAGGCATCAAGGGACCGGTCGGCACCCGGCTCGACCAGCTCGATCTGCTCGGCTCGGTGGAAGCGGTGAACGAACTGGAGCACCTCGTGGCCCAGCATCTCGACTTCGGCCAGGTGCTCGACGCGACGGGACAGACCTATCCGCGCTCGCTGGATCTCGATGTGGTGGCTGCTCTAGTGCAGGCCACCTCCGGGCCGGCGTCATGGGCGACGACGATCCGGCTCATGGCCGGGCACGGCCTCGCGTCCGAGGGGTTCCGGTCCGGCCAGGTCGCGTCCTCGGCGATGCCCCACAAGGCGAACGCCCGATCCTTGGAGCGCATCGGCGCCCTGCGGACCGTGCTCGACGGCCATCTCGCCATGGCAGCGTCGCTCGCGGGGCGCCAGTGGAACGAAGGTGATGTGAGCTGCTCGGCCGTTCGACGGGTGATGCTCCCCGACGCCTTCTGCGCCGCCGACGGCCTCCTCCACACCACGCTTGGGGTGCTGGAGGAGATCCACATCGATGAGGCCGCCCTTACCGCCGAGTTCGAGCGCTTCCTTCCCGTCTTGTTGACCACCAGGCTGCTCACCGCCCTGGTTCGCGCCGGAATGGGCCGGGAGGCCGCCCTAAAGGTGCTGGCCGAGCCCACCCGGCGGGCCGCGCAGCAAGCAGCCGGCGGCGACCCGGTCGACTTGGGCGGCCTGCTCGATGCGCTCGCGGCCGACGACCGCGTGCCGATCGGCCGCGGCGACCTGGCCCGGCTGACGACCGAGCCGGCGCAGTTCACTGGTACGGCGTCGCAGCAGACGGCGCGAGTGGTGGAGTCGGCCCACAAGATCGCGGCGCGCCACCCCGCGGCTGCGGTGCAGCCGGCCGAAGTTCGGTTGTGATCGCCCGCTTACGCGAGCGGGGACACAATCGTCAGGTGCCGCCGCGGGAGATTCCAGCCCGCTTGAGAACCGCCGCGGGAACGCCCACCTCTCGCCATGCGGAGTATGTGATTCCCTTGCGACCGCTGTAGGAGACCGCCGCTTCAGCGAAACCGTCTTCGAGTTCGCTGATGTCGGTTAGCTCTGCGGGTGCGCTCAGAGCCCGCTCCAGGTCGATCCGCTCTTGAACTAGCTGCACCCGACGTATGGGTGTCGCCGACTCTAGAGCTTCGCCGATTGCCTCAATTCGCTTCTGGATGGACTCGGCAGTGCGCCTGCGGCCGGGTCGGGGCCGATTCGATTCGAGACCCTCCAGGTATGCGCCCACCGCCTTGTTTTCGGCTCGGGCCCTGGCATTTGCCGCCTTGTGTTCATCTGACATGTGTCGAACCACAGATTCGCTCCTTTATCGAAGGTCGAAGTCAACGAATTGGATGATACTAACGTGTGTGTCGCGGATTCAACCATGAATGATTCCGCACAGACGTGTTCGTTCAATGTCTGGCTAGGGTAGCCGCGACAGCCCGCCAATTCGGGAGTTGATTTGGACACTCCAACGCCCGCTTACTCGATAGCCATCAAGGTCTCGCTCGGCAACCGCCCCGGGACGTTGGGTCGCTTCGCGACGGCCATCGGCGACGCGGGCGGCAACATCGCCGCCATCCCGGGATTCGAGGCCAAGGGCCCGGTCGTTATGCGGGAAATCGACGTGCTGGCCAAGTCGCCCGACCACGCCCGCGAGATAGTCGCCTCGGTCAGCCACCTCGACGGCGTCACTGTTCTTGACTGGTGGGACCGCACGTTCCGTCTGCACGAGGGCGGAAAGATCGAGGTGAACGCCCTTTGTCCCGTGGGCGACGCCCACGACTTGGCCATGGCATACACGCCCGGAGTGGCTCGGGTGTGCACCGCGATCCAGCGGGAGCCGATGCTGCGCCACACCCACACGATGGTCAAGAACATGGTCGCTATCGTTACCGACGGCACCGCGGTTCTGGGCCTGGGCAATATCGGTCCCGCGGCGGCTCTGCCAGTGATGGAGGGCAAGGCTCTGCTGTTCAAGGAGTTCGGCGGAGTGGACGCCTTCCCGGTGTGCCTCGACGTGGGCACGCCCGACGAGCTCGTTGAGACCGTTGTGCGCATGGCGCCGTCGTTCGGCGGCATCAACTTGGAGGACATCGCCGCGCCCGCGGCCTTCGAGATCGAAGAACGGCTCATCGACGCGCTGGACATTCCAGTGTTTCATGACGATCAGCACGGCACAGCTATTGTTACGACGGCTGCGCTGAAGAATTCTCTCAAGCTGATCGGCAAACAGGCCGGCGATGTGTCGGTGGTGATCTCGGGCACCGGCGCGGCCGGCTTGGCCGTCGCCAAGATGCTCCATGATGCCGGTGTCGGCGAGGTCGTGGGCGTTGACAGGCTCGGGGCGATTCATAAGGGCCGCAGCAGGCTGCACGACGCCAAGCAGTGGTTCGCAACCAACACGAATCCTGATCAGAAGACGGGCCCGCTCTCGGATGTCATCCGCGGCGCGGATGTCTTTGTGGGTTTGTCGGCGCCGGATCTACTGTGTGCGGACGATGTTCGGGCCATGGCCCGCGATCCCGTCGTCTTTGCGATGGCCAATCCTGATCCAGAGATTCGCCCCGAGGAGGTCGACGGTCTGGCTGCGGTAATGGCCACCGGCCGGTCCGACTTTCCGAATCAGATAAACAATGTTCTTGCCTTCCCCGGTGTATTCAGAGGCGCACTGGATGCCAGTGCCACCTGCATCACCGAACGCATGAAGGCGGCCGCGGCCACAGCCGTCGCCGAGGTGATCGACGTCGAGGATCTGGACCGCAACTACATCATCCCGTCTGTTTTCGACAGAAGGGTCGCAGCGCGGGTGGCGGTCGCAGTGGCGGCCTGCGCCGCGGCCGAGGGCTGCGTGCGGCCCCCTGCCCCGGCAGTCCCCTCCGACCGGCTCTGAGCCCGACCGGCCGTGAGCCCGACCGGCCGTGAGCCCGAGCGGCCGTGAGCCCGACCGGCTCTCTGAGCTTGCGGCGCGTCAGACCCCGAGACGCTCGACGTCGCGTACCGCGCCCTTGTCGGCGGATGTAGCCATGGCCGCGTAGGCCCGCAGCGCGGCCGACACCTGGCGCTGGCGGCTGCGGGGCCTCCAGCCTCCCGAGCGTGCATCCTCCTGCGCCCGCCGCCTGGTGAGTTCGGCGTCGTCGACCCGCAGGTTGACCGTGCGGTTGGGGATGTCGATGTCGATCATGTCGCCGTCTCGGATCAAGGCGATGGCCCCGCCCTCGGCCGCCTCCGGCGAGGCGTGGCCGATGGAGAGACCCGACGTGCCGCCCGAGAAGCGGCCGTCGGTGAACAGCGCGCACTCCTTGCCCAGCCCGCGGGACTTGATGTACGACGTCGGGTAGAGCATCTCCTGCATGCCGGGGCCGCCCCTGGGCCCCTCGTACCGCACGATCACCACATCGCCGGACTGGATCCCCTCCTCGGCGTCGAGGATCGCGTCGCAGGCCTCCTCCTGGCTCTCGAACACCCTGGCCGGACCGGAGAACCGGAAGATCGACTCGTCCACGCCCGCGGTCTTGATGATGCAGCCGTCGGTGGCGATGTTGCCGTAGAGCACGGCCAGGCCACCGTCGGTGCTGTAGGCGTGGTCGACCGAGCGTATGCAGCCGTGGGCGCGGTCGGTGTCGAGCGTCGGCCATCTCTCGGCCTGGCTGAACGCCTGCTGGGTGGGGATGCCCGCCGGCCCGGCCCTGAAGAACTCGACGACCTCGCTGGACGGGTCGCGCATCACGTCCCACACCTCGAGGGCGTCGGCCAGCGTGTTGGAGTGCACCGTCGACACCGACGTGTCCAGCAGCCCTCCCCGGTCGAGCTCGCCCAGGATGCCCATGATTCCGCCGGCCCGGTGCACGTCCTCCACGTGGAACTCCTGGGTGGACGGGGCCACCTTGCAGATATTGGGGGTGCTGCGACTGAGCCGGTCGACGTCGGCCATGGTGAAGTCCACCTCGCCCTCGCGGGCCGCGGCCAGGATGTGCAGCACGGTGTTGGTGGAGCCGCCCATGGCGACGTCGAGGCGCATGGCGTTCTCGAAGGCGGTCTTGGTGGCGATCGAGCGGGGCAGCACCGACTCGTCGTCCTTCTCGTAGCAACGACGGGCCAGATCGACCACCCGCCGCCCGGCCTCCAAGAACAGCTCGCGGCGGTCGGCGTGGGTGGCCACCACCGTGCCGTTGCCGGGAAGCGACAGCCCCAGTGCCTCGGTGAGGCAGTTCATGGAGTTGGCGGTGAACATGCCCGAGCAGGATCCGCAAGTGGGGCAGGCCGAGCGCTCCATCTCCAGTAGGTCCTCGTCGCTGACCGAGGCGTCGCCCGCCGAGATCATGGGATTGATCAGGTCGAGTTTCACGGTGACGCCGGCCAGCTTGGTCTTGCCGGCCTCCATCGGCCCGCCCGACACGAACACGGCGGGCACGTTGAGCCGCATGGCGGCGATGAGCATCCCGGGGGTGATCTTGTCGCAGTTGGAGATGCACACCAGCGCGTCGGCGCAGTGGGCGTTCACCATGTACTCCACCGAGTCGGCGATGAGGTCGCGGCTCGGCAGGCTGTAGAGCATCCCGCCGTGGCCCATGGCGATGCCGTCATCCACCGCGATGGTGTTGAACTCCTTGGCCACGCCGCCCGCGGCCTCGATCTCGCGGGCTACGAGCTGGCCTAGATCCTTGAGGTGGACGTGGCCCGGCACGAACTGGGTGAACGAGTTGGACACCGCCACGATCGGCTTGTCGAAGTCGTCGTCGGTCATACCCGTGGCCCGCCACAGGGCCCGCGCCCCGGCCATGTTCCGGCCCTGGGTGGTGGTATGAGATCGGAGCTGCGCCATGGGTTGACTCTACTTTGAGCATGCGCGGATAGGTGGTGAGCGACTCGCGGTGCGGGGTTGTGTTTCCCGCTCTTGTTCGCTGCGCTCACGGGCCGCTCGGGCCACGGCCTCGCTCAACACCTTGCGAGACTCTCCGTGAGCTTCGGCCCATCCGCTCGGCCTCTTGCTCGAATTGGCAGCTGTGAGGCCCGAGAAGTGCGCCCTGTGCTGCCGATTTGCAGCGCTGGTGACAGCAGTCCGCGCGACGGTCCGCGGATGTTCTATATCGATGCGCGCTGTGGCGCTGCGGGGGTGAACTCGGCCGGCAGGTGCTTGATGCCGTGGATAAAGGCCGACGCGAGCAGTTCGGGCTCGCCGGTGGCCTCGATGTCGCTGATGCGGGTGAACAGTTCGCGGAACATCACTTTGATCTCGCGGCGGGCCAGGTGGGCGCCGAGGCAGTAGTGCGGTCCTGGGCCGCCGTAGCCGAGGTGGGGGTTGGGGTCGCGCAGCACGTCGAAGGCGAGCGGGTCGTCGAACACCGACTCGTCACGGTTGGCGCACAGGTAGTTCATCACCACCTGGTCACCCTCGTCGATCCTGGTGCCCTCCAGCTCGGTGTCGCACAGCGCGGTGCGGCGCATGTAGGTGACCGGGCTGGCGATCCGCACGATCTCCTCCACTGCGCTGTGGGCGGTGCCCTCGAAGTCGTCGGCCCAGATGCGGCGCTGGTCGGGGTTGTCAGTGAGGTAGACCAAGCCCCAGCTGATGGCATTGCGGGTGGTCTCGTTGCCGGCCACCACCAGCAGGATGAAGAAGCTGGCCAGCTCGGCCCGGGTCAGCCGCTCACCGTCGACCTCCGCGTTGACCAGGACGCTGGTCAGGTCCCCGGTATCGACGCCGACCTTGGACTCGGCCACGTCGTCCATGAGCTGGGACAGAGCCTCGCCCGCTGTGAGGATGGCCGTGATCAGGTCGCCGAACTCGGGCACGTACTCCTCGTCAGCTGCACCCAGGATGATGTTCGACTGGTCGAACACGAAGTCGTGGTGGGAGGCGGGGATTCCCATCAGGTCGCACACGATGCGCAACGGCAGGCGGGCGGCGACGTCGGTGACGAAGTCGCACTCGCCCCGCTCGCAGACCTCGTCCACGATCATCGTGGCCCGGTCCCTCACTGCGTCCTCGAGCCGGGCCAGCATCCGGGGGGTGAAGCCCAACGACACCAGCCGCCGCAGCCGGGCGTGGCGGGGGTCGTCCATGGAGATGATCGAGTTGAAGTACTCGTTGAACTCCGGCGGGAAGTCGTTGATGGTGACGCCCGAGGCCGAGGAGTAGATCTGCGGATTGCGCGACACTTCCAGGATGGGCGCGTGCCGCGTGACGACCCAGGCGCCGGGGGCTTTGATGCTCGCCAACTCGCCCGACATCTGGAACCCGGAGAAGAACGTGAGCGGCTGGGAGCGCAGGCTCCCCAGGTTGTCCTCCACCTCGTTGCGGTGCCGCCGCCAGAAGGTGTTGTGGATCGGGTTGTGAGGATCCGCCTCAGTCGCTGGTGCGGGCTTGGTGGACGAGTTGGGGGTGGTGAGTGTCATGGCATCGAGATCCGGGTCGGCGCGCAGCCCCTCAATCTGGACCCTCCGGGGTGTGCTGTCTCACTGTAGTGGTCGGGCGCGGCGTCGATCCGCGGACCTTCCGCTTTTCAGGCGGACGCTCTGCCAACTGAGCTACCCGACCGGGGTTGTCGCCGGTCCCGGGGGGCGGCAACGCGGTCCTGACGGGATTTGAACCCGCGGCCTCCACCTTGACAGGGTGGCGATCACTCCAGACTGATCTACAGGACCCGGCGCACGACGGGCGTGCGAGTGGAGAGAAACGCTAGCGAGCCGTTCCGCTGCTCGCACCCCCAACGGGATTCGAACCCGTGTTACCGGCGTGAAAGGCCGGCGTCCTAGGCCGCTGGACGATGGGGGCCCGCCGGCCGTTGCCGACTTGCTCAGACTACCTGTCGGGGCCGTCCGTCGAAGTCGGGCTGCTCCGGCCGTGGTCGGCAACGCCGTCTGTCAGTCGTCCGTGCCTGGCTCCAGGGTCTCGGCCGCGACCGTCACCAGCTGGTCGAGCAAGTCGCCGAGCCACTCGTAGAGCATGTACCGGGTCGCTTCCCGGGGCTGGTCGCCGGCCCGGGGCGGGTCGAAGGTCGCGGCACCCACTTCGAGCGTGTTCCCGAGGTACAGGCGCACGCTGTTGAGGGTCTGCATCCAGGCGGCCACCCCGTCGTCGTCGAGCGGGGCGCCTCCCAGCCCGGCCTCGACGGTGTCGATCGCTTCCAGGCGGTGCCGCAGCAGGGAGTCCCCGGCCATATCCCAGAACTCCTCGGAGGCCTCGCGGTCGTGGATGTGCACCGGCGGCTGGAATCGGAGCAGGGAGGGATCCTTGCCTCCCACCAGCAGCTGCCGGAACTGTTCGAGGACCGCGGCCAGGCCGTCGCGCTCTTCGTCTCGCAGGGTCACTGCGATGCCGCCGGGGCCGGCCCTAAACCTCCTGCGTGCCATCAGTCTTGCATCAGTCCTGCTCGAGGATCGCCCACAGGCCGTGCTCGTGCAGCCGGTAGACGTCGAACTCGGCCTTCTCTCTCGGCCCCGACGCCACGACGGCCTTGCCCTCGGTGTGGACCTGCATCATCAGGCGGTGCGCCTTCTGTTGCGAGTAGCCGAACAGCTTGCGGAACACGTAGGTGACATACGACATCAGGTTGACCGGATCGTCAAGCACGATCACCTTCCACGGCCGATCGGGCTTGCGGTCGGTCTCGTCCACCGGATCCAGGACCGGCGCGACGACGGGCGAAGTCACGACCCCACAGCCCGTGGCGCGAGGGCCCGTGAGACCGACGTCATGGCCCGGCTCCGGCTATCGCCGGGCTGTCGGCGCGGTAGCTCGGTACCACGGCCGCCGCAGGGGCGGGCCCGCAGGTGGCCTTGACCATCTCGATCCAGGTGACCGATGCCAGGGCGACATGAATCCCGACCAGCAGGGCGGGAACCCCCGCGAAGTACTGCGTGTAGCCCACCGCCCCCTGCACAGCCAGCAGCACGGCCACCCGGCCCATCCTGGAGTGGGAGCCGGCGCCCGAGATCCGCAGCCGCCACCATGTCCACACCACCATCGCCAACAGGGTCAGGGCGACGATGCTGTGGACCCGGGCTACCTCCCGCACCAGCAGTGGGAGCCGCTCGGCCCGGGTGTCGCCGGCGTGGGGTCCGGCCCCGGTGACGAGCGTGCCGGTCACCAGCAGGGCGGCGCCCAGCGACAGCACGGCCCAGAGCATGATCCTGGTCCGGGCGTCCGTCCGTCGGTCCTCGCCCGTTTCGCTGCCGTGGCGGCGGGCCCGAGCGTCAAGCAGAGCGGCGTTCCACAGCAGCACCATCGACAGCAGGAAGTGCCCCATGGTGAAGCGGGGGTCGAGCCCGGTCTTCACCAGCAGCGCCCCCAGCACCACCTGGCCGAGCACGCCGGCCACGAGCCCCCCCGAGAGCAGGGTCAGATCCCGCCGCCGGGGTTGCCGCTTCCAGGATCCCAGCACGGCTGCGATCACCGCAAGCGCCACCACCCCGGTGAACAGCCGGTTCACGAACTCCACCAGTGCGTGGTACTCGAGGTCGGCCGCGAAGCGGTCCTCGGAGCAGGTGGGCCAGTCTTCGCACCCCAGGCCCGAGCCGGTGAGGCGCACCGCGGCGCCGGTCACCACAATGGTCGCGAGCGCCCACAGGGCGAACCGCGTGAGCCGGGCGTATGCAGGCGGGGCCACACGCCGATGGTACGGCCAAATCTCGGACTGCGGAATACCTCCGGCAAGGCTTCCGGCTGTCGTACCGGCGCCTCTTCGTCGTAGCCTGCGGATGTGACCGGAACTCTGGCCGCGCCCCGCCGCGCCCGCGCCACGGCCTTCGTGGCGCTGACGAAGCCCCGCATCGTCGAGTTGCTGCTGGTAACCACGGTCCCCTCGATGATCTTGGCCGAGCGGGGACTGCCGTCGCTGTGGCTGATGGCGGCCACCGTTGCGGGAGGCGCGATGGCCGCCGGCGGGGCCAACGCGCTCAACATGTACGTCGACCGGGACATCGACCGGCTCATGGAGCGAACCCGCAACCGGCCCCTGGTCACGGGGGCTGTCCGCCCCACCGAGGCCGTCGTCTTCGCGGTGGCGCTGACGGTCGGCTCCTTCGTGTGGCTGTGGGCCTTCGTGAACCTGCTGTCGGCCGCGCTGGCCGCCGCGGCCGCCCTGTTCTACGTGTTCGTCTACTCGCTGTGGCTCAAGCGGACATCGATCCGCAACATCGTCATCGGCGGCGCGGCCGGGGCGGTGCCGACCCTCGTGGGCTGGACTGCGGTCACGAACTCGCTCGACTGGGCCCCGGTCGTGCTGTTCGCAGTGATCTTCTATTGGACTCCGCCCCACTTCTGGGCCCTCGCGATTCGTTATCGCAGCGACTATGAGGCCGCCGAGGTGCCCATGCTTCCCGCGGTGGCCGGTCTGCGGGCGACCGCTCGCCGCATTGTCGCCTACACGCTCGTGCTGTGGGCCCTGACTCTGGTTCTGGTCCCCGTCGCATCGATGGGCGTCCTGTATGCGGTGACGGCCCTCGTCGGTGGCGCTGGATTCTTGGCGCTGGCCATCGATGTGCTGCGCCGACCCGACCCGGCCCGGTCGATGCGGCTCTTCGGCTGGTCCAACGCCTATGTCGTGCTGCTCTTCGGGGCGGTCGCCGCCGACGTTCTGATCCGCAACGGGCTGTAGGAGCGGCGTCGTGTCCCCTCCACTCCGGCAATTGAGCCCGTCGGTGGGTCCCCGGAGTTTGAGCCGGTTGTCGGCGGCCCCATCGGCACTGTGTAGCATCGCCTCCCGATGACGCTGACTGAACCGGCGATCGCGGGCTCCGAGGCTGCCCCCGGCTCCGGCGGCGCAGTCGCGCCGGCGGAGCCCGTGCAGGAGCACGCGGCTCGGAGAGGGCTGGCCCGGCCCTTCATGACCAACGACGCGGCCGAGGTCGGCCGGCTCTTCGTCGTCACGTCGCTGCTGCTGGCGCTGGGCACTGCCGTCGTCGGTGTGCTGCTCTCGCTGGGTCGCACCGAGGCCGCGTCGCCCTGGGATCTGTTCGGTGGCTTCAACGCCTACTTCCGCATGTGGACGCTCTACCGGGTGTCGTTCGTGCTGCTGGTGGTGATGCCGCTGCTTCTCGGCCTGGCCCTGGCGGTGGTGCCGTCGCAGGTCGGCGCGGGCAACGTCGCCTTCCCCCGGGCCGCGCTGGCGTCGTTCTGGTCGTGGCTGATCGGCGCGGTGATCATCGTCTCGTCGACGTTGGCCGGCGGGGGCTGGGGCGCCCTCGACGGTGTGACCGGCAACGAGAGCGACGCCATGGCCCTCACGCTGCTCGGCACTGGCATGGTGATTGTCGCGCTGCTCCTCGGTGCCTTGACCGTCGCCGCCACCGTGATCTCGATGCGCCAGACCGGCATGAGCCTCCTGGACGTGCCCCCCTTCTCCTGGTCGATGCTGGTGGCCGCCACCGTGTGGCTGTTCACCATGCCCGTCGCCATCGCCAACATCGTTGTGGTCTACGCGGACCTGCGGGGCAGGCCGGCCATCGCATTCGGCCGGGTCGAGAGCCCCGACATATGGCTCCAGCTCGACTGGCTGGTGGAGCAGCCCGCCGTGTACGCCATGGCCGTGCCGGTGCTCGGCATCGTCTTCGAAGCCGTCGGTGCCGCGGTCGGGGCTCGGTCCAGCCGCCCCGAGGCGATCCTCATAGTGGTGGGGCTGTTCGGTCTGCTGGCGGTGGGCGGTTGGTCGCAGGACTACTTCACCGCCCCGCAGGACCTCCGCGACGGGCTGGTCTACGTGGCGTTCGGACTGGCCGCCGTCTTGCCGGTCGTGGCCGCTGCCGGCGGCGCGGCCGAGCTGGTGATGCGGGGCTCGAAGACACCGGATCGACTCTTGGACGCCCGGATGCTGGGCGCGGGCGCGGCCCTCACGCTCCTCGGCGCGGCGGCCCTGGTGGGGGCGCTGCGAGTGATCGAGCCCTTCGACCTGCTCGAGACCTCCGCCACCTGGGCGGTGTTCCACGGCGTTGTCGTCGCGAGCCTCATCGCGGGAGTGGTTGCCCTGCGGATCTGGTCGCACCAGTTGTCGTTCCGCCCCATGAAGCAGAAGTTCGGCCGGGGAGCGGTCGTTCTGCTGTTCGGCGGCGGCGCGCTGCTGGTAGTGGCCGATCTGATCTCAGGGTTCGTCGCCGATGCCCCGGACCTCATGGCCCTTGCGCTCGACGGCAGCGCCGTGCTCAACGTGGTGGCCTTCGTTGGGTCTCTTCTCGTGGCAGCCGGGCTGGCCGTAGCCCTGGGTGGGGCCCTCTCGGCTCTCAGAGGCCGAGCGGAGACGCCGGAATCTCACAAGGACGTCGCACCATGCTGAGCGAGGCCGTGGCCGGAGCGGCCCGTGAGCGCAGCGAGCATGAGCGGGAATTGGGGCCGTCCGCAACGGCCACCAGCGAGGCAGCATGAGAACCACCGCGCTGCCCGCGGCGGAGGCGACCCGCCCCCGCACCGTCGTCGTTGGCGCCCTGCTGGCCACGGGAGCGGCCTTCATGGCCTTCGCCGCCCTCATCGCGGTGTACGTCCAGCAGCGCCAGCAAGCCCGGACGCTGGGCGAGGAGTGGTTCCCGTCCGGCACCGTCGAGCTCGGTCCGGCCGGGATGATGATGATGACGCTGGCGCTGTCGGTGGTGACGGTGCAGTGGGCGGTGCAGGCCGCCCGGGCCGAGGACCGGCCCCACGGGTTCATCGCGCTGGGTGTCACCCTGATGTTCGGAGCCTCGGTGATCAACCAGTTCTGGTTCGTCTACTCCGACACCGCCTTCGCCATCGACGACGGGCGGGCCGAGCTGCTCTTCTACGCGGTGACCGGCTCGTTCATCGCCATGCTCATCGCGGCGATGGCCATGCTGGCGGTGACCACGGTCCGGTCGCTGTTGGGGCCCTTCGGGCGAGACCTGGCCCACGGGGTCCAGGCTTCGGCCATGTTCTGGCACATGAGCGTGTTGTGCTACTTCCTGGTCTGGTACATCGTGTTCATCACCAAGTAGGGCGATCGTGTTCACCACCGGATTCAAGTTCTTCTTCGGATTGTTCACCGCGTTCTGTGTGGCCGCGCTCGTCTACGGCTACACCACTGGCGGCAACCACGTCGGCCCCATCTCGCTGGGATGGAAGGGCGCCGTGGGCGACCACATCGGTTACGGCGTGCTGGTTGCGCTGGCCGGCGTTTCGCTGACGATCAGCCTGGTGCTGGTCTCGTTCCGGGACGCCGACGCCGCGGCCCAGGCCCGCCTTCAGAACATGGCCGAGGTGCTGACCGACCAGTCGGTCGCGGCCAGCTTCTGGCCGGTCGTGGCCTCCTTCGGTGTCGGCGCGGCCGCGGTGGGGCTGGTGCTGCACCCCATGGTGTTCGTGCTGGGCCTGGCCCTGGTCTTCCTGTCGCTGGTTGAGTGGACGATGGACGCCTGGGCCGACCGGGCCACCGGCGACGCTGCCGTCAACCGGGAGCTGCGCAACCGCATCATGGCGCCCATCGAGATACCCGTGGTGGGTGCGCTCGCGATCGGCGTGATCGTGCTGGCCGCCTCTCGCATCCTGTTGACCGTGTCGCAGCTTGGGGCGGTGGCCGTCGCGGCCGTCGTGGCCGCGCTGATCGTGATCGGCGCGATTGTGTACACCAGCCGTCCCGGCCTCGGCCGTCGCCTGGTGCGCGTCCTGGGGCCCGTGGCTGCTCTGCTGCTGCTGGTGGGCGGGGTGTTGGCCGCGGTGGCCGGCGAGCGCGACTTCGGCCACCACGAAGTCGACATCCACGAAGAGCCCGGCGAGCCGACCGGCGGCGAGGAAGGTGGCTGAGATGCGATCCTCCCGAATCGGCCGCGCCCTCGCCTGGGCGTTGATGCTGCTGGGCGCGGCGGTGGTCAGCGGCTGCGCAGCCGACGCCGAGCTCGACACGTTCGCGCCGCGGGGGCCTATCGCTGAGGAGCTGCACTCCCGGGCGGTGCTGCCGGTGTTCTGGATCGCGGCGGCGGTGTTCGTGGGAATCACGATCGCCATGGTCTGGCTGATCTGGCGGAACCGGGTCAAGAGCTATGACGGCGACGACGACTGGCCCTCCCAGACCCACGGCCACGTTCCGCTGGAGATCGGCTGGACCGCGGGCTTCCTCGTGACCATGGCTGCGGTGGCCGGCATCATGGTGTGGTCGCTTCCCACCGTGGACGCCACGGAGGTCAACACCATTGGGGTGTCCGTCGACGACCGCAGCGTCGATTGGGAGCCGACCGTGGTGGTGGTGGGCAACCAGTGGTGGTGGGAGTTCCGCTACCACTTCTCCGACCAGGTGGACCTGGCCGATCTGAGAGCGCACGGCGATGCCAAGACGCTGCCGCCCGCCGACATCGTCACATCCGGCCAGATGGTGATTCCCATCGGCGAGGAGATCGAGTTGATCGTCACCTCGCGCGATGTGATCCACTCGTTCTGGATCCCCGCCCTCAACGGCAAGCGCGACGCTGTGCCCAACAAGTTCTCGCCCTGGAAGATCGAGGCCTCCGATCCCGGCTTCTACTTCGGTCAGTGCACCGAGTTCTGTGGCCTGTCGCACTCCCGCATGAGGATGCAGGTGGTGGCGCTGAGCCCCGCCGACTTCCAGGCCTGGGTCGACCGCACCACGCAGGACGCGGCCGAGCCCGCCGATCCGGCCGCTTTGACGGGCCTGGAGGTGTTCTCCGGCATCTGCACCTCCTGCCACCTCGTCGAGGGAGTCAACGACGATGTCTACGAGGGTGCCGACCAAGCCTCCGGCGCGGCTCCGAACCTGACCCACTTCGCCGGCCGCAGCACCTTTGCCGGCGGTATCTTCAACACCTACAACGCCGACGGCTCGCTCAACCGGGTCCAGCTCGAGGCCTGGCTGCGCAACCCGGCGGATTTGAAAGCCAACTACACGGTGCCCGGCGAGCAGTACCGCGGCATGCCCGACCTGGACCTGAGCGAGCAGCAGATCGACGACTTGGTGGCCTACCTTTCAGGGCTGGGAGAGCGGCCCGCCGACTGGATCATCGCCGCGACGCAGGTGGAATGACATGGCGATAGAAACCGAGGAGGTGTTGGAGCACTATGGCGATCACTGAGAAGACGCCCCTCGAGATTGGCCCCGGTGACACCGCCCGCTACGCCGAGCGGCCCCTCGGCGTGTTCACCCGTCCCCAGCTGGGTCGGGGCTGGCGCGACTGGCTCAGCACCGTCGACCACAAACGCATCGGGATTCTGTACGGCGTCTCGGCCATGTTCTTCTTCGTGGTCGGCGGCGTCGAGGCGCTGCTCATCCGGCTGCAGCTCGCCGCGCCGGAGGGCTCGGTGCTCAGCGCCGACGTCTACAACCAGGTGTACACCATGCACGGCGTCACCATGGTGTTCCTGTTCATCATGCCGCTGGCCGCGGCCTTCGCGAACTACTTCATCCCCTTGCAGATCGGCGCCCGCGATGTGGCCTTCCCCCGCCTCAACGCGCTGTCGTACTGGATCTGGCTGTCGGGCGCGATCTTCTTGAACACGTCGTGGATCGTGGGCGGCGGCGGCGCCGACTGCGGCTGGTTCTGCTACGCCTCCAACAGCGGCGTCACCTTCTCGCCCAGCCACGGTGTGGACTTCTACGCCATCGGCCTGCAGATCCTGGGCATCGCCTCGCTGGTGTCGGCGATAAACCTGATCGTCACCTGCCTCAACCTGCGGGCTCCGGGCATGACGTTGATGCGGATGCCGGTTCTCACCTGGATGCTGCTCATCACCCAGTTCCTGCTGCTGTTCGCGCTGCCTGTGATCACCGTGGCGTTGTTCCTGCTGATGTTCGACCGGCTCTTCGGCGCCCAGTTCTTCAATCCCGACGCCGGGGCAGACCCGCTGCTGTGGCAGCACCTGTTCTGGATCTTCGGCCACCCCGAGGTGTACATCCTCATCCTGCCCGCCTTCGGGGTGGTGTCGGAGGTGATCCCCACCTTCAGCCGCAAGCCGCTGTTCGGCTACGAGTTCATGGTGTTCTCGGGCATCGCCATCGGCTTCATGGGCTGGGGGGTGTGGGCCCACCACATGTTCGTGTCGGGGATCGGACCCATCTCGGTGGCCGCCTTCTCCCTGTCGACGATGTTCATCGCGGTGCCGACGGGGGTGAAGGTCCTCAACTGGCTGGCCACGATGTGGGGCGGGAAGCTGCGCTTCACGGTGGCCATGAAGTTCGCGGTGGCCACGGTGGCCATGTTCACCATCGGCGGCCTGTCCGGCGTGACCCACTCGGTGGCGCCGGCCGACACCCAGCAGACCGACACCTACTACATCGTGGCCCACTTCCACTACGTGATCTTCGGCGGCGCCGTGCTGGGCCTGTTCGCCGGCCTCTACTTCTGGTGGCCCAAGGTGTGGGGCCACTTCCTCAACGAGCGGCTGGGGAACTGGCACTTCTGGATCATGCTGGTGGGCTTCAACCTCACCTTCGGTCCGATGCACATCCTGGGCCTGCAGGGGATGTCGCGCCGCATCGACACCTACGCGAGGGGCTACGGGTTCGAGTTCTGGAACATGGCGGCCACCGTCGGCTCGCTGCTGATTGCTCTGAGCGTGCTGATCTTCATGTGGAACGTGGTGAAGTCCAAGCGGGACGCCCCCCACCTGCCTGCGCCGGGCCCCGACCCCTGGGACGCCCGCAGCCTGGAATGGTCGATTCCGTCGCCGGTGCCCGCCCACAACTTCGACACGGTGCCCCAAGTGCACGGCCGCGACGACTGGTGGCACCGCAAGTACGCCGAGAACGACGAGGGCAAGGTGGTGCGGGTCGCCACCACCGAGGAGGCCGCGCAGACCGGCGAGGCCACCGACGTGCACCTGCCGTCACCGTCGTTCTGGCCGCTGGCGGTGGCGCTCGGGCTGCCCCTCATCGGCTACGGCCTGATCTTCAACCTCTGGTTGGCGCTGATCGGCGCCCTTCTGACGATCAGCTCCCTCTACGCATGGGCGCTGGAGCCGGTGGACGACCCCGACGCCGCCCACGACCACCCCGACGAAGACCATGACGGCGGCGGCGCCGAAGCCGGCGGAGCAGAGCAATGAGCGCGGAACCGGAAGTCGCCGATCCGGGCCACGCAGTCGCCGACCACGGCCACGATCCCCACGCCACCACCACCGGCCTGTCGCACACCAAGCTGGCCATGTGGGTGTTCCTGGGCTCGGAGTGCCTGCTGTTCGGCGGGCTGATCTCCACCTACCTGCTCTACAAGACCCGCGGCAACGGGCGCACGCTGCCCACCGACGTGTTCGACATCCCGTTCACCTCGGTGAGCTCGTTCGTGCTGCTGATGAGCTCGCTCACGATGGTGCTGGCCCTCTCCGCGGTGTCCCGGGGCGAGGACGAGGCGGGCCGCACCTGGCTGCTGGCCACGGCCCTGCTCGGCGCGGTGTTCATCGGCGGGCAGGTGTACGAGTTCACCAGCTTCGTGCGTGAGGGCGTGGCCTTCACCACCAACCCGGCGAGCAGCGCCTTCTTCACCCTGACCGGCTTCCATGGCGTGCACGTGAGCCTTGGCATCGTGATGCTGATGTCGCTGTTCGTGGCGTCGGTGAAGGGCAAGCTCACCCAGCGCAACGCCGAGACGGTGGAGATCGTGGGCCTCTACTGGCACTTCGTGGACATCGTGTGGATCTTCATCTTCACCGTCATCTACCTGATCCCGGCCGACTGATCCCATGAGCGACATTGCTCCCATGAGCGACCCCCTCCCATGAGCGACATTGCTCCCATGAGCGACCCCCTCCCATGAGCGACACCGCCACCTCCGAGCGCTTCGAGCCCGCCGCCGACGAGCACCACGACGACGAGGGCCACGACGACGAGGGCCACTGCCATCCCTCGGACTGGGCCTACGTCAAGATCGCCGTCGTGCTGGCCGCGATCACCGCGGTGGAGGTGTTCACCTACTTCCGGACGGTTCTCGACTGGGGCGCGTTCCTGGTGCCGTCGCTCATCTTCATGATGATCGTCAAGTTCTATTTGGTGGCCACCTGGTTCATGCACCTGCGCTTCGACAGCAAGCTGTTCGGCCGCATGTTCACCGCCGGGCTCACCCTGGCCGTGGGCGTGTACGTGATCACCCTGGCCGCTTTCGAGTTCTGGTTCTAGAGGCCGAGCGGGTAGGCAGTACGTCATGAGGGGTTCACGAGGCGCACCGCGAGGCCGTGGCCCGAGCGGCCCGTGAGCGCAGCGAACAAGAGCGGGAAACACAACGTCGCACCGCGAGGCTGCGTCACTTGGCCGCGGGGTTTCTAGGGACCATGGGCGCACTGGCCGCGACCGACGCCTGGCGCTTCCAGTTCCATCCCGAGGTGTGGCTGCTGGTGGCCGCCGTGATCGGCCTGGGCGTCTACGTGGTGCGGGTGGTGGCTCCGGTTGCTGTTGCGCCGGGTGTCGTCGCGATCACGCGGCGCCAGCGGCTGTGTTTCGTGGCGGGGACAGTCCTGCTGTGGGTGTCGGCGGACTGGCCCGTGCACGACATAGCCGAGGAGTACCTGTACTCGGTGCACATGGTGCAGCACCTGCTCATCAGTTTCGTGATTCCGCCGCTGCTGCTGATGGCCGTGCCCGAGTGGCTGGCCCGCCTCATCGTGGTCGACGGCTCACGCTCGGCCCGGGTGATCCGCCGCCTGGTGCATCCGCTGGTGGCCGGTGTTGTCTTCAACGCCCTGCAGGGCCTGGTGCACTGGAACGCGCTGGTGGAGCTGTCGGTGCGCAGCGGCCCCTTCCACTACGCCGCGCACCTGCTGATATTCGCCAGCGCTCTGGCCATGTGGACACCGGTGGTCGGGCCGTTGCAGGAGTTGCAGCTCTCTGAGCCCGCCAAGATGGTCTACCTGTTCGCCATGTCGATCGTGCCGACTGTGCCAGCTGCCTGGCTGACCTTCGCTGAGGGCTCGGTGTATCCGGTCTACGACCATGCCCAGCGCCTGTGGGGCATCTCGGTGACCGCCGACCAGCAGGCCGCCGGCGCGGTGATGAAGGTGCTGGGCGGCTTCTACATCTGGTCCCTGATCGGCGTCAGGTTCTTCCGCTACTCGGCCGCTCAGCGCCGCACCGACGCCGAGGACCGTCGCCGGCGGTTCAAGGCCAACACCCTCACCTCAGCCGATGTCGAGGCCGAGTTCGAGCGCCTCGGCCCCCCACCCTCTGAGCCCAGCCTCTGAGCCCCGAGCAGCGCCCTGAACAGCTAGCCCACCCGTTGTGGGTGCTCCAAGCATTTGACGTGTCACGACTGAATTGTTAGATCGGGTTGATGTCGGCGAATCACCGCACTCTTGACGACGTCGACTTGGCGATCATCCACGAGCTTGTTGCGAGGCCTCGCTGCAGCTATTCGGACCTGGCCGAGTCGGTGGGCCTGTCGGCGGGGGCGACAAAGGCGCGAATACAGCAGCTACGGGAGTCGCAGTGCGTCAGGATCGCGGGGCGCGTGGATCCGACGATTCTGGGCCACGGCCTGTTCGCCTTCGCCTTCGTCGAAGTTCGCGGAAGCGCGCTGGAGGCGGCGCAATCCTTGGGCGAGCGATACGAGGCGGCGTTCGTTGTGGTCGTGGGGGGCAATGCGAGCCTGATCGTGGAGTTCAGGTGCCGAGACTGGCGCCATCTGGCCGACACCATGGCCGACGTTAGGAACGAACCCAGATTCACGCATGCCAGGGTCGCGATGCTCCGGTCGTACTGCAAGCTTGACTGGTCGTCGATTCACAGCGGCGGAGTCGTCATGAACGCAGACAAGGCGCGGCCGGAGTACGCCGTCGATGCGATCGACATGGACATTCTTGAGGCGCTGGCTGCGGACGGTCGGGCCGCCTATGCCGACATCGCCCGCCGGGTGGCAGTCTCGCAAGGAACGGCGCGCCAGCGGGTGAGACACTTGGAAGCGACGGGAGTCGTGACGGTGCAGACGGTCATCAGCCCGGGAATCCTGGGACTGGCGGGCTATTCGGCTGTCGGCATCAGTGTCGACGGCCTAGCCGAAGCCGTCGCGGAGGAGGCAGCCCGGCTCGACCCGGTCGCGCTAGTCGCGACTGTCTTCGGCGCCTTCGACGTCGTCGCCGAGATCGGATACCGCGATCTGGGCCACCTCGTCGAGACGCTGGACTCGCTGCGGTCCATCCCCGGCGTGAAGCGCCTCGAATCGTTCCCCTACCTGATCGAGGTCAAGGAGTCGATGGAGGCCGGCCTGTGGAACTCATAGAGCAGGAAATCAGAAAACTGAAGTGCTATGGACTCTCGACAGCAATTGCGTCCGCCTAAATCGTACTATGTTACGGGATCGTTATCGACATCAATCATCGGACGGCGATTCAGCGACTACGACTCTCACACGGGATTGCGGGTGACAATTCGACGCAAGATCTTCAAAGGATGGGCGCTGCTTCTATTGGCGACCATCCTTTGTGGTTCATGTGTTGATGCCAGTTCGGAACATGAATCAAGTTTGGAATCAAATCAACCGGATCCTGCGGTAGACGCCCAACATCTTCAACAGATTATTCGAGATAGTGTTGCTCAGTTCAATGATGCCGAGGAAGCCTTCACAGCCTGCCTCCGAATCGCCGGATTTGATTATACTCCAAGAGTTACTCGCGTTGATGTGTTTTGAGCCTTCGCGGAAACGTGGGGAGCGGGGTGGTTGAGGGTCCCTGAGCGGGGGTCGGGGCCCTGCTGGAATCGGTGATTGACATCATCAACGATCCAGGAGGGCCCCGATGGCTTGCGATGCTATGTCGGTGCGGTTGCACCTGCCGCAGATCCGTGTGCTGGGGGTGCTCACAGACACTGCGGGTGAGTTTGTGGTGGAGGTCGAGTCCACGTTGCGGAGCCTGCGCTGCCCGCAGTGCGGGTTCAAGTGCCACCGCGCCGGCCGACCCTCCAACGGCCGAATCGAGGGCACAAACAACCTGCTCCAAGTGCTGCGGCGCACCGCCCACGGCTTCACCAACCCGCGCAACTTCGAAGCCCGCGGCATCCTGACAACATGACCCGCCAACCGGTGCCGGCAACCCTCAATCCCACGAATACGCGCAGGGCCCAAATCGAGTCGTTCCCCTACCTGCTGGAGGTGAAGGAATCGATGGAAGCAGGTCTGTGGCAGTCAAAATAGCAGCAGCGTCCGACGGCGGAGAGCTAACATCCTAGCCCTGATCGTTCACAGGGCTAGGATGTATGATGTCGGCTCCACCCGATAAGGAGTGGATTCTTCTACTAGAGAGACTTCGTAGTGCGATGATATCTCTAGCAGCTCATCCTCAATGGTCGACCAGCACTCTTGCGTCGCTGTAGCGATGCGAATCTCTCGAGTTGTGAAGTCTGAGAGCAGATTTCGCGATTTAGAATTCAGGAGCGAACCAAGATCCTGTGCCTTCCCTACCGGCGACTTGGCGGGTTCAAATTCTACAATCACCGCATCGAATTCTGAAATCAACTTGTTGATAGCGTCATCCTTGGAAGTAAAGCCAGAATAGCCAAGTGCTGACATGCACTGAGACCAACTGGCCTCAAGTTGTTGCACGCGCGGATCGGCGAGTAGAAGATCGTTGAAGCGAGCAGAATTATACAATAGCCAATCCAGAGAGTCAAACCACTTGGGCTGTTCAACAACTGCGATTGCTTCGCCCCTGCATCCGCCGATCTTTTCGATTCTGGAGCTAGGAGGCTCGAGCGCCGTCGGTCCCTCCAGAGCTTGCCAGTACAAGTCTAGTTCTGGAGGCGATAAACTGCGGAGATAATGATCCTGAGAGTTGGTGTTCGCTCTACCTAATCGACTCGCAATGTATCCTCGTGCGATTCCAAAGCCGAACTCTTCTGCATACTCTTGTGCGCTTAGCTCCAACCCAAGTGCTTCAATGCGCTCAACACCGGTCGCGACATCTGGATAGTACTCGAATCCCTGCTGCCGCATACATGCCGCAATGAAGTCGTCGACGCGAATCTCGTATGTAGCCACAATCTCGACTTCGGATGCAACCGACGATGGAAGACCACCTGCCTCTCGGAGCACATCTCCGATTTTGCTACTCGTCTTGGAATCTTGCGGTACTTGATCATTAGCACACGCAGTTAGACCACTTACAAGGAGCAATATGAGGATGGACCTGGGTACGGCGGTAAGTCTTGACCAAACGAGGTTCGTATTAAATGGTCTCACTTATGCTGCTACTGTTGAACCGGCCAAGATCATAACGACCGTCGTCGCGACAATCATCCTATATCGTAGTAGCCGGTGCATGGACTGTCCTCCTGAATCACTTATGTTCTCAGATCCACCATCATACACAACGGGAAAGATAATCAAAGCGTCGCAGGGGTCATCGCTCTGACGCTGGCTGCGATTCTTGCAGTCATAGACAAGAAGTCTGGGGTAATATCGTGAGGTGGAATGTCGCATACACAATCATTCTGCTGTCTATGAGCTTTTTAGAGCGCGATTTGTCTTTTCTTGTTCGGTGCTCATGTGCTGGAGAACGCCGTGCATTAGCATTGCGGTTATGGATCGGGTCGGGCTGCTGGTGCGAAGGCGTGCCAACCGGTGGATCGTGTCGATTGCGGTGGTGCTGGGCTTCGCTCTCCTGCCGGTGTCGGCGGGGGCGCAGGAGACGCCGGGCAAGATGGGAGCGTGCTGGCGCGGGATCGAGTCGGCGGGGTTCGCCGACACCGCAGGCTTGTCCGCGAAGTCGGTGGCGGCGATCGACTGTATGGCCCACTACGGCATCACCAAGGGCACTTCGGCAACGACCTACTCTCCGAGAGGCTCGGTCACGCGAGCGCAGATGGCCCGGTTCCTGGTGCGCACCGTGGCCGCGCTGGAGCTGGAGCTGCCCTCGGGCGACTCGGCGCCGTTCGACGACGTGGGCGCGCTCGATGCCGAGGGCCGGCGGGCGGTGGCCCGTCTGCGCGAGCTGGGGATCACCAAGGGCAGGGCCGAGCGGGTGTTCGACCCGGACGGGACCGTGACCCGCGGGCCGATGGCGCTGCTCCTGCATCGTCTGCTCAAGCTCACCGACGTGCGCCTGCCCGCGGCCGCCTCCGACGATTTCGACGATCTGGCCGAGGGGTCGGAGGAGATGAAGGAGGCTGTAAGAGCGATGGCGGCGCTGGAGATCATGAACCCGGCTGCGCCCCAACGCTTCGATGTCGCGGCACTGGTTACCCGCGAGGACATGGCGCTGCATTTGGCCCGCATCCTGGAACTGGCCGGTGCTCGGCCGGTGCGCCTGGATGTGAGCGTCGGCTCGGGGGTCGTGCTGGTAGGCGGCTCGACGGAGGCCACGGTGCGCGCCGTCACACCCGGCGGTGAGCCGTATCCGGGTCTTCTCATAGACGTGTTCGCAGCTTGGGGCGTGACCTCCGGCGGGGCCTGCGGCCTCGACGAGAGCAGTCATGTGAACGGCGGTGACGCCGGGACGTCGCGCGACTGTCAGATAGACCGCGGAGATCCCCGCACCGACGCGGCGGGCGAGGTCAGGGTCGGGTTGGCCCACGGCCTCCAGCCCGCCGTCGGCTGGATCTACGCCTGGACCGGCGTCGAAGGCCAGGAGTACGGCTCGAACGCGGTGCGCGTGCAAGCCCGCGTGCGTGTGGGCTGGCATCCCAGCCCCGACCGCGTAGTGGTCACCAAACCGAGCCGGGCGCGCTTCGGCGAGGAGGTCACGGTGCGCTCCCAGCTCTTTGGCCGCAACCCTGGAGGCAGGCGGATGGTGCTGGTCGCCTGGCAGGAGGGCGGCACGGCCCGGGTGCAGCTGGTCGGCACCACGACCGGCGGAGGAGTCGTCTCGTTCAGACTCTTCGGCCTCCGTGGCCCCCTCGGCAACCGCGAGCTTCCGGTGGACGAGACAGTGCTGGTGTTCTGGGACCGCAACGGCAACAGTGTCCACGACGGCCCCGCGGAACCGTCAGCGCAGCTCGTGCTCACCTGGCGGAGGTCCTGACGATGCCGACTCGGTGGTCCGGCCTTCGCAGCGCGCGCTTGTTGGCGGCAACGACGACCGTGGCGGTCATCGCCGCGGCCTGCGGCGGCGACGACGGCAGCGCCGCGGTGGATGTCGTGTCCGGTGAGCCCACGGAGGAGGCAGTGCCGGAGGAGGCACCCGCACCGAGCACGTCCCCCTCCGGCGGCCGCGAGGCGGGTGAGGGCTCCCGAGAGGACGCCGACGAGCCCGAGCGCTTGGCCGACTATCTCGCGGGCTTCGGGTTCGGCTCCGATCCCGAGCAGGCGCAGGCCTTCTACGAGCGCCGGGAGCGCAGGGTGCAGGATCTGATCGGGCAGTGCATGGCCGGGGAGGGCTTCGAGTACATCCCGGCGGTGCGGCCCACCCCGGACTTCGCAGTCGGCGCGGTCGACGAGGTCGAGTATGCCCGTGACAGGGGCTTCGGCATCACCACGTTCTTCGGCGAGGAGTCCGAGGCCTTCGCGGTCGGCGAGGAGTGGACGGACCCGAACCGGGAGATCGTCGACGCTCTGTCGGACTCGGAGAGGCAGGCCTACTACGACACGCTCCACGCGCCGCCGGAGCCCGCAGGCATCGAGACCGACCCCGAGACCGGCGAGGTGACAGAGGTGTACGAGGGCTACGGCGAAGGGTGCCAGGACCGGGCCTATGAGGAGGTCTACGCCGCCGACGAGTTCACTGAGCTCTACGAGCAGCTCGACCTCGAGTCGATGTGGGAGCGCGCCCAGGCCGATCCGAGGATGAAGGATCTGTCCGATGAGTGGTCGCGGTGCATGGGGGACCGCGGGTACGACTATGGAGACCCCGACGACCTGTGGCAGTCGGTGTACGAAGACTTCCAGGCCCGCCTGGAGGAGATCGTGGGTCCCGCCGGCGGGTTCGTCGATCCCTTCGAGGGCCTGTCGGCCACCGAGATCGACGAGCAGCTGTCCACCGTGTCGCCCGAGGAGCTCAACGACCTGTACGAGGCGGCCCAGCACGAGGCTCGCCAGGACATCGACCAGGCCGCGCTGTCGGCCCTCCAGGACGAGGAGCGCGCCCTGGCCGTGGCGAACGCGGAGTGCTCCGAGGATCTGAGGCAGAGGGGGGACGAGGTGGTGGCCGAGTACGAGGCGGAGCTGATCGCGGAGAACCGAGACCTGCTCGAGAGCTATCGCAGCAGGCAGGGCGGCTAGTGCCGTGTCCGCAGACGCACGTCGTGTCGCGGTCTGGCTCCAAGCGTCGTCCTGGCGAGCACGCGCAGCGCACGCTCGCGGGCGCCCCTGGTCAGAGCGCCGGAGGTTGCGAGGCTGTGGCGATGAGCGGGCGGGCTGAGGCTTGCGCCGCAGTGTCGCTGTAGGGGCGGCGGCCGCGGTCGCGGTCGCCGCGGCTGCAGGGGGCTGGCTGGCGGGCCGCAGCATCAAGTCGCCCGACCAGGCGGCCTTGGAGGCGGAGCCGCCGCCCGCGTCGCTGATCACGGTCGAGGTCGAGCTGGCCGAGTTGGCCGCCGACGTGATCAGCCGCGCCGACGTCGGCTACGACGAGCCGGTGTCGCTCAGCCTCTCGGGCGCGCTCGGAGACCGGGAGGCCGCCCTTGTGGTGACCTCTGCGCCCGAGCGCGGCGCGCGGCTCGCGGAGGGCGCCGTGGTGATCGAGATCGCCGGCCGGCCGGTGTTCCTGCTGACCGGGGCCGTGCCGGTGTACCGGGACCTGCGTCCCCGGGACCGGGGCCCCGACGTCGCGCAGCTCGAGGATGCGCTGGCCAGGCTCGGGCACTTCGACGGCGAGCCCGACCGTCTCTGGGACCACGCCACCAGCACGGCGGTCGAGGCCTGGTACGAGGCGGCGGGCTACCGCGCCAACGGCATCAGCGAAGCTGAGCGGGATGCGCTGCAGGCAGCCCGCGACCGTCGCGACACGGCCCGCGACGCTCTCGCCGCCGCCGAGAAGTCCCTGGTCGAGGCGCGCCGGGGACCGGCCGACCTGGAAGTGCGCCGCGCCCGCACCGAGGTGGCCGCCGCGCAGTCGGTGCTGCAGGGGGCCCGGCTCGGGATCGAGCAGGCCGTAGCCGACGCGCGGACATCGCAGGCTGACGCTGATCGGGCTGTTGTTGATGCGGAGTTGTTCGTGGCTGATGCTGATCGGGCTGTTGTTGATGCGGAGTTGTTCGTGGCTGATGCTGATCGGGCTGTTGTTGATGCGGAGTTGTTCGTGGCTGACGCTGATCGGGCTGTTGTTGATGCGGAGTTGTTCGTGGCTGATGCTGATCGGGCTGTTGTTGATGCGGAGTTGTTCGTGGCTGATGCTGATCGGGCTGTTGTTGATGCGGAGTTGTCCCGGCAGGCCGCGAAGCGTGCCGTGGGGGATGCTGAACGGGAGCGCGACAAGGCGAGGCAGGCGGTCGAGGACGCGCGGTGGGCCGTCGATGGCGCCATGAGCGCCCGCGAGCAAGCCGCGCACCGACTCACGGAGGCCGAGCTTCGCTGGCAGAGCGCCCAGACCGGCGTGCACCCCGACACCGGGGCCGTGCCGAGCCCCTCGGAACACGAGACGCTGCGGCTGGCGTCCCGCGCCGCCGAGAGGTCGCTCGCTGACGCGGAGCGGGCCGTGGCCGCAGCGGAGCGGGTGGTGGCCGCAGCGGAGCGGGCGGCCGAGGATGCCGGTCTCGCGGTGCCCGGCGCGCAGCGGGCCGCGGATCGCGCCGTGCTGGGTGTCGAGGTGCAGCAGCGGGCCGCGGATCGTGCCGTGCTGGGTGTCGAGGTGCAGCGTCGGGCCGCGGATCGTGCCGTGCTGGGTGTCGAGGTGCAGCGTCGGGCCGCGGATCGCGCCGTGCTGGGTGTCGAGGACGCGCGTCGGGCCGCGGATCGTGCCGTGCTGGGTGTCGAGGTGCAGCGTCGGGCCGCGGATCGTGCCGTGCTGGGTGTCGAGGTGCAGCGTCGGGCCGCGGATCGTGCCGTGCTGGGTGTCGAGGTGCAGCGTCGGGCCGCGGATCGTGCCGTGCTGGGTGTCGAGGTGCAGCGTCGGGCCGCGGATCGTGCCGTGCTGGGTGTCGAGGTGCAGCGTCGGGCCGCGGATCGTGCCGTGCTGGGTGTCGAGGTGCAGCGTCGGGCCGCGGTCAGGGCGCGGACCGATGTGGAGCGTCGGCGGGCCGATGTTCCGGGTCCTGAGGAACGCTCCCAGGCGGCCGAGGATGCCGGTCTCGCGGTGCGCCAGGCCGAGGATCGGCTGTCCGCAGCCGAGGAGTCACTCGCCGTGTTGCTCGCTCCCCCCGACACCGAGGAACTGTCCAGCCGGGTGGAGCAGGCGCGCGCCGACGTGGCCGACGCCGAGACCCGTCTCGACGACCTCGAGGCCGCCGCCGGGGTGTGGCTGCCTGCGGGCGAGTTGATTGTCCTGGGCCGGCTGCCGGTGCGGGCGGACCTGATCACCGCGGAGCGGGGCCGCACTGTGTCGGGCTCGTTCATGACTGTCACCGGCGCCGAACTGGCGGTCCGAGGCTCGGTGTCGGAGCGCGACGTGGAGCAGGTGAGTGAGGGTGCCGACGCCTACATCGACGACCGCAGCCTGGCCGAGCCGATCCCGGGCACGATCCGGCTGGTGGACTCCCGGGCCGGCACGCGCGGGGTGGCCCCCGACCGCCACTACATCGAGATCGTTGCCGACGGCATACCCGAGGACCTGGTGGGCCGCAACGTCAAGATCGTGATCCCGGTGGGGGGCACCGACGGGGCGGTCCTCGTGGTGCCGGTGGCGGCTCTGTCGGCCACCGCGGACGGCTCGACGCGAGTGGAGGTCGAGCAGGCCGATGGAACGACCCGCTTCGTGTCGGTGGCGCCGGGCCTCTCCACGGGCGGACGGGTGGAGGTGACGCCGCTGGTCGGCGCTCTGACAGACGGTGACCGGGTGGTGGTGGGACAGGCGGCCGGTGAGTAGGCGGCCCGCCTCTGAGCCCGTCGACGTGCCGGGATCAGCGGCGCAGAAGCCTGCTGTCGCGCCTGAGTCTGAGCTCGCCGAGGCGCAAGAGCCTGCTGCCGCGCCTGAGTTCGGACCCGTCGAGGCGGTGGAATCCGCCACCGACGGGCCGCCGCTGATCGAGCTCGACGGGGTCGGTCGGGTGTTCGGCGCGGGTGAGGCTGCGGTGCGTGCCCTCCGACACGCCAGCCTCAGCGTGCGTCGAGGCGACTACTTGTCGATCGTCGGCCCCTCCGGCAGCGGCAAGTCGACGCTGCTCTATGTGATGGGGCTGCTTGACCGGCACACCTCCGGCACGTACCGATTCGACGGCGTGGACGTCTCGACGCTCGGCGAGCGTCGCCGGTCGGGCTTGCGGGCCCGGAGCATGGGCTTCGTGTTCCAGTCCTTTCATCTGCTCGGCCACCGCGACGTCACCGAGAACGTGGTGATGTCGATGCTCTACAGCGGCGTGCCGCGGTCTCGCCGCGCCGCCCGGGCCGCAGACGCGCTGGAGCGGGTGGGGCTCAGTCACCGGGCCGGCTTCTCGCCCAACCTGCTGTCGGGCGGCGAACGCCAGCGAGTGGCTATCGCCCGGGCCGTCGCCCCCAGCCCCGAGCTGCTGCTGTGCGACGAGCCGACCGGCAACCTCGACACCGCCACCAGCGAGTCGATCCTGGATCTCTTCGAAGACCTGCGCGCCGGCGGGCTCGCGCTCGTGGTGGTCACCCACGATCCGGTCGTGAGTGCCCGCGCCGACCGCGTCGTCTGCGTGCGCGACGGCGTTCTGAGCTCAGAGCCGGCCCTCGTTCCATGAGCGGCACGCCCCGGCCCCAGCCTCTCGAGCGCCGAGCGGGCCCCGAAGGTGCCCCACACCCTCCCGATGCCGGCGCCCTACCCCGTGAGCGCCCCAGCCCCGCCGGTGGCCCGTCACAGCCGCGGTCGCGGGCGCGGATGGGCGGGCGAGACCTGCTGGCCGAGGCGCTGGCGGGGCTGTTCGCCCGCCCCGGCCGGTCGCTGCTCACCGCGCTGGGCGCGGTGCTCGGCATCGCTTCGCTGGTGGCGACGCTCGGCGTGGCCAACACGGCGGGCAACCAGATCGTCACGTCGTTCAACGAGCTGTCGGCCACGTCGGTGGTGGTCACCAACGAGCGGGGCTTCTTCGGCGACGGCGCGCCGCGGACCCGGCTGCCGTGGGACTCCGAGAAGCGCCTGGCCAGGCTCAACGGCGTGGTGGCCGCGGGTACGCTCGCCGACGTCGACATCGGCGGGGCGCTCACCCGGTCGGTGCCGCTGAACGATCCGCTCGGCCAGACCGAGTTCCAGATCCCGATGGTGGCGGCGTCGCCCGGACTCTACCGGGCCGTGCGGGGACGGCTGGCCACGGGCCGCTGGTTCGACGCCGGACACTCCGACCGCGCCGATCCGGTGGTGGTGCTCGGCACGGGCGCGGCGCAGCGGCTCAACGTCACCAGGGTCGGCCAGCAGCCGGCGGTCTTCGTGGACGACGTGAGCTTCGTCGTGATCGGCATCCTCGCCGACGCCCAGCGTCAGATCGACCTGCTCAACGCGGTGATCGTGCCCGAGGGAACAGCCCGGGACCTCTACGGCCTGGAGTCCCCGGACACGGTCCAGATCGACACCGAGGTCGGCGCGGCGCCGCTGATCGCGTCGCAGGCCGCGATCGCGGTGTCGCCCAATGACCCGACGCTGGTGCGGGTGCAGTCGCCGCCGTCGCCGGAGAGCCTACAGGCCCGGGTGGAGAGCGACGTCAACGCGCTGTTCCTGGTGCTGGGAGCGGTATCGCTGCTGGTGGGCGCCATCGGCATCGCCAACGTCACGCTGGTGTCGGTGCTCGAACGCGTCGGCGAGATAGGCCTGCGGCGCGCCCTGGGCGCGGGCCGCCGCCACATCGCCGCGCAGTTCCTGCTGGAGTCCACCGGCATCGGGCTGTTCGGCGGGGTGATGGGCGCCAGCGCGGGGGTGCTGGTGGTCGTGGCGGTGGCTGCGTCCAACGACTGGACGCCGGTGCTCGATGCCCGAGTGCCTCTGGTCGCCCCGCTGCTCGGGGCCGCAGTGGGCCTGCTCGCCGGGCTGTACCCGGCGTGGCGTGCCTCCCGCCTTGAGCCCGTTGAGTCCCTGCGGGCCGTCAACGCCTGAGAGCTGCGGTTATGGCTTGGGTTGGGTCGCGGTGCGGTGCTTGTGGACCTCTTCGTCGCGGTGCCGTTCCACCGGGGTGCGGCGAGGCGCGCCAGCCGATGCTGACCCTTCCCGGGCAGGTGCTACGGGCACCGGCTGGGGACGCCGGTAGTAGTCGAAGAGGCCGGCCTCGTCGACGATGACCCGATCGACGTAGTCGTCGAACCACAGCGCCTCCGGGTTGCGCCCGACGATGGCGGTCTTGCCCCGATCTCGGGCGTCGGCGGGGCTGCGCAGCACCTTGAAGATCACCACGCCGTTCTCGGCGCCGGGCAGGCCCGGGATCGGCTCCTCAGTGACCGCCGCCACCTCCGTCTTGCCCTTGAAGTGCACGCAGGTCATCCGGGCATGGGCCTCCACCCCGGACAGTCCTCGCTGGGACTCGTTGAGTATTTGCCACGCAGTCTCGATGGGCACGTTGAAGGCCTTGTAGGCCACGATGTTGCGACCGCCGAAGAAGTAGTGGTTCTCGATGCCGGCCGCCTTGAGGGTGCGCTGAAGGATGTGCAGCGCATCGGGGTCGTCGTTCACTCCCCGGATGATCGGGGACTGATTCTCTACGCAGATCCAGCCCCTGGACACGACTGCGTCGACAGCGCGCCGGGTGCTGGGGTTCCACTGGAGCTGGCCGTGCGCCCCCTTGGTGTAGCTGCCGTCGGCGTCCTTGGCCAGCAGCTCGTCCGGATGGTTGAAGTGCACCATCAACCGGACGGCCACGTCGGGGTAGACCTCGTGGAAGTTGTCGAGCATCGACAGGAAGGCGTCGTCGAAGCGGTCGGGATGGAAGGCGAGCTCCTTGGTCCCCACCCGGATGACCTCCGCGCCCGACTCGGCCAGGGCGGTGAACCAGGCGGCCAGCTTGGAGTTGGGCAGCACCATCGGATCGCCGCCCGACAGCAGGATCTCGCGCAGCTTGGGCCGACCGGTCTCCGGATGCTTGCCGCCGTTAGCGCCCACCGCGGCGTTGTGGGCCCGGATGTAGTCGGTGACCTCTTTGACTTGGGCCAGGCCCTTCTTCTTGACCGTGCCGTCGGCCCGCTCGATGTGCTTGCGGGCGATCAACTCCTCCCGGTAGCAGAACCGGCAGTGGGCCGAGCAGGTCGAGATGACGTAGAGCAAGGCCATCTCGTACTTGTGGAGAATGCCCTCGACGGGGCTGTAGTCGAGTTGGCTGGCCGGGTCCTCCTCGCCGTCGAGGTTCAAGGTCTCGTCGGGGGAGGCCTTGACGAGCGTCTGGAGCGCCGGGCTGCTGCGGGCCATCTCGAAGTAGTGGCGGGTGATCTTGACCGGCATGCGGTCCTCGACGTCCCGGTCGGTGTCCTTGAGCTGCTGTAGGTCGGACAACTCGACGGGCGTGTAGAAGCCGCGCATGTCCTCGGGCGCGCTCTCCTTGATGAAGGGATCCAGTCCGTTCACGATTTGCCGGTCGTAGCGGGGGTTCTCGACACGGTCGAGGACGCGTCGCTCTCTATCTGTTGGTATGTACTTCGGCCTTGCCATATTGTTTCTCAGTCAGTTTATACGTTATCGATCCTTTTACAGTCAATTCACTGGACTGTCCACAGTCCGACCCTAACCTGAGGGTAAGTGTGGATGGCCAGTTGCGCAAGTTGCACGCCCCGAGTCGGGAGCGAACCAGACGGGGGCGGTCCCGCGGCGGTGGCATCATCCGGTACCGTCGCGGGATGCTTGACCTGCGCCAGTTGAGGGCTGAACCCGACACCGTCAAGGCCGCCGTGGCCCGCCGGGGCGAGCCCGCCGCGCCGCTCGATCAGGTCATCGTCCATGACGAGCGTCGGCGGGCCACCGTCAGCGAGACCGACGAGCTGAGGGCCGAGGTGAAGCGGATCTCGGCCGAGGTCGGCGCCCTTCACCGCGACGGCCGAGCCGAGGAAGCCAGCGACCTCCGGGCTCGCAGCCGGGAGCTGGGCGCCCGCATCGACGAGCTGGCCGCGGAGGCCGAGCAGCTCTCGGAGTGGATCCGCCGCATCCTGCTGTTCGTGCCCAACATGCCCGCCGAGGACTGCCCCGACGGCTCGGGACCAGACGACAACGTCGTCGTGCGAACGGTCGGATACGACCCCGGCGCCTACGGCGAGCACCAGCGGACGCCGCACTGGGAGATCGGAGCGGATCTCGGCATCCTCGACATCGACCGGGCCGTGCGCATGTCGGGCGCGATGTTCGCCATGTACCGCGGGCTGGGGGCCCGGCTGGTGCGGGCCCTCATCGACTACGGGCTCGACCGCAACCGCGACCTGTACGAGGAGATCAGGCCGCCCACCCTGGTGCGGACCGAGACCATGACCAGCACCGGCCACCTGCCCAAGTTCTCCGACGAGGCCTACCAACTCGAGCGCGACGGGCTGTGGGCCATCCCCACCGCGGAGGTGCCCTTGACCTCGCTGCTGTCGGGCGAGATCGTCGAGGAGGCCGACCTGCCGGTGAGGCTGATGGGCCACACTTCGTGCTTCCGCCGCGAGGCGGGCTCAGCGGGCCGCGACACCCGCGGGCTGCTGCGAGTTCACGAGTTCGACAAGGTGGAGCTGTACGGGTTCTGCACGCCCGAGCAGGCCCACGACCTGCACGCCGAGATCCTCGAGCGGGCCGAGCGGGCCATTGCCGACCTCGGCCTGGCCCACCGGATTCTCGACTTGTGCGCCGGCGATCTGGGCGATGCCTCGGCCCGCACGTTCGACATCGAGGTGTACGCCCCCGGGGCGGACCGCTGGCTGGAGGTGTCGAGCGTGTCGTGGTGCCGCGACTACCAGGCCCGGCGGGCCAACGTCCGGTACCGCCCAGCCGCCGGGGGCCGCCCCCAGATGGTGCACAGCCTCAACGGCTCGGGCGTGGCCGTGCCCCGGGTATGGGCCGCGCTGGTTGAGACCTACCGCCGGCCCGACGGCTCGATAGCGGTCCCGGAAGCCCTGCACCCCTACATGGGCGCCGTGACCGTCATCGGCAAGTAGACGGTCCCAGGAGGTTGAAGATGGCGGGAACCATCACCTGGATCGATCCGGTGCGTGTGGATCAGCACTATGGGCGACGAGACCCCCATCTACCTCCCTCCCGAAGAGGTGATGGACCTCCTGCCTGGACGCTGGACGGCGACGGGCAGCTACGCAGGCACCGGCCTGTGGCTGGTCGCCCGCCGCGACTAGCCGGCCGCGGCCAGTCCTGCGGCCGCGGCACCGAGTCCGAGGATCAGCGTGGTGGCCACGTAGGCGGCAGCCCTGGCCGGGCCGGCGGCCCAGAGGTTCCGGATGGGCGCACTGCGGCAACCTACTGGCGCCTCGCGAGCCCCCGTAGAGTCCGAGCATGGATCTTGCCCAGAGGCGCGAGCAGTACTCCGAGGCTGGGCTCAGCGAGGACGATGTCGCCGACGATCCCATCGTGCAGTTCAGGCGCTGGTTCGACGAGTGGCTGGTGATCAAGCCCTACGACGTCAATGCGGTGATCTTGGCCACCACCGATGCCGACGGTTGGCCCTCGGCGCGGGCGGTGCTGTTGAAGGGGCTGGATGAGCGGGGCTTCGTGTTCCACACCAACCGCCTCTCGGCCAAGGGACTGGACCTGGACCGGTCGCATCGGGCCGCGCTGTGCTTCCTGTGGCACCCGCTGGAGCGCCAGGTTCGGGTGACGGGAACGGTGGAGCACCTGCCCGACGATGAGAGCGACGCCTACTTCGCGTCGCGGCCCCGCGGTGCCCAGATCGCGGCGAGCGCGTCGCCCCAGTCCCGGGTGATCGCCGACAGAGCCGAGTTGGAGCGCCTCACCGCCGCGGCCGAGGCCCTCTGCGGTGCCGAGGCTGCCGTGCCCCGGCCCCCGCATTGGGGCGGGTATCAGGTGAGGCCGCTAGAGGTCGAGTTCTGGCAGGGCCGCCGCAGCCGCATGCACGACCGGCTGCGCTACCGCCGCTCGGACTTCGCCTCTGGTGCGAAGTGGGTGATCGAGCGCCTCGCCCCCTGAGGCTTCACTCCGAGGACCCAGAGGGCGGACCGTGGCCTACTGCTCGGTCCAGGACTCGACCGCGCCGACCAGTGCGTCGATGAGGGTGCCGACCTGGGGAGCCCGCGGAGTTCCCTCGTGGTCGGACCAGTTGCGGGCCTGCTTGTTCCAGCGGATGGTCGGGGGCAGCTCCAGCTGCACTCCGGCGTTGGGGGGCAGGTTCACCGGGTTGGCCTCGTGCAGGCCCCGAAGTCCCCGCGGGATGTCTTCGAGATCGTCGAGGACGCCGTATGCGGACGGCAGCGCCGCTCGCAGGTGACCGGCCAGATGGCCGGCGAGCCGGCGGTTGCGCCCTCCCAGCAGCACGTTCCAGAACTGGGTCTCGCGGCCGTAGCCGTGCACTGCGATGACCGTGTGGACGCGGTCTAGGAACTCCTTGAGCCTGTCGGAGTGCTCGGGCCCGATGGTGATGGAGGGCACGTGCTCCCGCAGGGGCGCGTGCTGGATGACCGCGTACACCGATGCCCCGCTGCGTTCGGCCGCCTCCCGGGCGATCACGTCGGTGGTGCGCTCCAGGTTGCCGCCGTGGAACGCCATCAGCCCGAACCGGCCCCGCAGCTCGCACACCTCGTCCACGTCCGGGCGGGCGATGAGGGACGCAAACCCGATGGTCACCTCAGCAGCCGAGGACTCGGTTTGACCTGCCGGTCCTCAGCTTCGGACCGCGCTTCTTCCCAACCGGTGCGCATAAGCCCTGCGAACAGTACGGACCAGAATCCAAACGACCAGCGCGGTGAACAGGATTTCCAGCGCGACGCCGAAGCGGGCGGGGTCGGTGAACCAGTGCCCGACCCGCAGCGGCCAACCGGCCACGAATCGCACAACCGGCAACAGCACGAAGTCGCCCCGGTTGAAGTAGAGCTCCACCACCAGATAGAGCGCTGCGTACACCGCGGTCACCAAGCGGCTAACCAGCACGCGGGACTCGCCCTGGCGCCAGGCCATCACCAGCGCTCCGATCACCCCAAGGGCGCACAGCACGCCGAGACGCTCCGCGGTGGCGTGGTCGATCCAGTTGGTTACCGCCGCCTGGAACTCGGTGAACTTCTCCACCAGGACGTTCCTGGCCAGCGGATCGTCCATTATCTGCAGCTCCCACCAGCCGTAGTTGGCCACGTAGACCCCGGACGCGATCAGCACCAGCCCCGAGATCGGGTTGATCCAACGGAACATCTTGCGCATCGCGGGAACCACGCTGGAGCGGGCCAGGGCCAGCGCCAGGGTCAGGAACGTCATGACCGCGCCCATGCCGATCCCGTAGGCCACGAAGTTGGCCGTGCCGTTGGCTACGCCGTCGGCCGAGAAACTCGCGGCGACGGCCGCGACGAACAGGCCGATCGTGCACGACAGCGACGCCACCGCGTAGCTGACGCCGAACATGAACATCGACCCCAGGCCCCGGCTGCCGGTGCCCCGGCTCATCTTGGGCAGCCGCAGGTTGACCGCCCGCCCGGTCAGCATCCACACGCCCAGCAACGCCATGGCCACGCCGATGGCGATGGTCACGTAGCCGATGTGTTCGAGCACGCTGCCCTGGCTGAGCACTGTCTCGAACAGCACGCCGAAGGCGCCGAACACGGCCACGAAGCCGGCGGTGAGCGTCAGCGCCACACCAATGGCCCGCAACATCGCGCCCAGCGCCTGAGCGCCCGAGGACGGCTGCGAACCCTTGGATTGCTCTACGCCGACAAAATACGACAGGTAGGCGGGCAGCAGAGCGAAGCCGCACGGGTTGAAGGCGGCGACCAGCCCCAGCGAGAAGGGATAGGCGAGCGCAGCCCAGTCCATGGTTCTACGGTCTGGCCGCGGCGTGGAGTTCCATGGTTCTACGGTCTAGCCGCCGCGTGGAGTTCCATGGTTCTACGGTCTAGCCGATACGCCGAGCGTATCCTCGATGAGTTCGGCCAGAGCCTCGGCGTCCAGTGCTCCTGCGAAGGTGTCGAGCAGCTCGCCGGAGGGTGACACGAAGGCGGTGGTGGGCATGGCGATGCTGCCGGTTGCGCCGTACACCTCCAGGTCGAGGTCCCAGCCCACGTCGTAGGTGACGCCGGCGGACTCCACCAGGGCGAGGGCGTCGGTTGGCGATTGGTCCTGTGATAGCCCGAGAAACGCCACCTGGCCGTCGAGCCGCTCGAACACGTCTTGGAACTCCGGCATCTCCCTCACGCAGGGCGGGCACCACGACGCGAAGAAGTTGACCACCAGCGGCGTGCCCTCGTAGCCGGCGAGGGTGCTGCTGTCGCCGTCGAAGAGGTCGAAGGTGAGGTCGGAGAGGTCGGTGCCGTCGGACGCCTCGGGCGAGATGTCGGCGTCCGCGACGAAGTCCGGGCTGTCCTGGCTCAGAACGATCTTGGGTGTCTCGTCGTCGTTGCCCGAGGTCACGGTGCCGGCGCCGTCTCCACAGGCGCCCGCCGTCAAGGCCAGCAGGGCGGCGAGACCGGTGTTTAGGCGGGCTCTGACCGCCGCTCGCAGAGACGGTGCGACCCTCATGACCCAGCCGACCGTACCGGCATGGGCACCGGGACGATCAGGCCGCGTCGGCCGATCCCTCGGGCGGATCGAACCCGGGGCGATCGCGTGCCTGCAGAAGACCGAGCGGATGGGTCGCCGCCTCGCGGTGCAGCGCTTGTTTCCCGCTCTTGTTCGCTGCGCTCACGGGCCGCTCGGGCCACGGCCTCGCTCATCGCCCTGCGAACTCTCTGCGAACTGTGGGCCATCCGCTCGGCCTCTGAGCCGGTAGCACAGCAGTCCGTCGGGGTCGCTGCTGCTCTCGGCCTCGCCGATCACCCGCAGGTGCTCGAGATGGGCGAACGTCTCGCTGGCGGCCATGCCGCCCCAGGCCCGCTCGGAGAACAGTTCCTTCATGTACGCCTCCACCGGAGCGTTGCCGAGCGCGGCCGCCGCGGCCCGCAGCACGTCGAGCCGCTCGACGTGGTGGCGGCAGATGCTGGCGGTGCGGCCCCGGAGGTCGGTGAAGGGGTGGCCGTGGGCGGGCAGGCAGACCTTGACGCCCTCGAAGGCACCCACCCGGGCCAGGGACGCGAAGAAGGCCGCGAGGGGGTCGTCGATGTCGGTCGAGCCCGCGATGTGGGGTGTGATGGTGGGCAGCACGTGGTCGCCCGACAGCAGCACGCCCTCGGCCGGGTCCCACAGGCACAGGTGATCGGTGGTGTGGCCGGGGGTGTGCACCGCGAACCACTCGCGTCCGGCCAGGCGCACGGCGTCGCCGTCGGCGACGCGGATGGTCGGCTCCGGCACCCGGAAGCGGGGCGTCTGGCCCGCGGCGCTGGTCTGGATGAAGAGCCTGATGGCCTCGTCGGGCGGTGGCTCGCGCCCGGTCCCCCAAGCGGTCTTGCCCAGATTCCGCAGCTTCTCCTTCCACAGTTCCACCAGCGCATCCGGGCCCAGTTCCAGCAGCTCCAGATCGATGTCCGCGTTGGCGCCGTCGGCCGCGGGGCTGGACATGAAAGCGGCGTGGGCCAGCAGCTCGGCGCCGGTCTCCTCGCGCAGTTGGTGGCTGCCGCCGTAGTGGTCGGGATGGGAGTGGGTGATGATGGTCGTGTGCACCCGTCTCAGGGGGATGCCGGCCTGGCGGAGCCGGTCGACCAGCGCCGACCACGACTCGTTGCCGGGCAGGCCCGGATCGACCAGCGCCGCGCCGTCCGAGTCGATCAGGGCGTAGCAGTTGACATGGCCGAGGCCCGGCATGCTCACCGGCAGCTGCAGCCGCAGCACTCCGGGCGCCACCTCGGTTACTTCGGTCGACGCTGGCTCCTGCTCCTGCTTCCTGTGTGTCTTCACGCTCATGGCGCACTCTCGGCGTTGCCGCCGATGAACCCGGCCCGGCGGTACCAGCGCAGCTCTTCGAGGCTCTCGATGATGTCGTCGAGGGCCCGGTGGCCCGCGGCTTTAGCCGGTGCGCCCTCATATACCGATGGTTGCCAGCGGCGGGCCAGCTCTTTCACGGTCGACACGTCGATCGACCGGTAGTGGAGGAAGTCTTCGATCTCCGGGAGGTGCCGAGCCAGGAACCGGCGGTCGGTGCCTATGGAGTTGCCGCACAGCGGCACGGTGCGGGGCTCGTCGATATGTGATCGCAGGAACGCGAGCACCGCGGCACCGGCGTCGGCCAGGCTCACGGTCGACGATCTGATCCTCTCGACCAGGCCGCTGGCGGTGTGCATGGTCCGCACCGTGTCGTCCATGAGGGCCAGCACCTCCTGGGGCTGGTGGATCACAAGGCTGGGCCCGGTGGCCACCATCTGGAGGCCGTCGTCAGTGATGAGGGCCGCGATCTCGACAATGGAGTGGAGCTCGGGATCGAGGCCGGTCATCTCCAAGTCCATCCAGGCGAGCACCGCGGCAGGATAACGACCCGGTTGGACGGGGCGGCTCCGCTACTCTCGGCCGGTGCTTGAGGTTCCCATAGTCCGGCTTGATCCCGACCTGCCCGTTCCCGGCTATGCCCGCCCGGGCGATGCCGGCATCGACCTGGTGGCCCGCACCTCCACGGTTCTGGTTGCTGGAGGGGGCCGGGCCCTGGTGCCTACCGGTGTGGCCGTTTCCTTGCCGGAGGGCTGCGCCGGCTTCGTGCTCCCCCGCAGCGGACTCGCCCTGAATCACGGTGTGACCTGCCTGAACGCGCCCGGCCTGATCGATTCCGGCTACCGGGGCGAGCTGAAGGTGGTGCTGGTGAACACCGACCCATCCGAGCCGTTCACCGTGGAGCGGGGCGAGCGCATCGCCCAGCTGGTGGTGATGGCGGTGGAGCAGGTTCGCCTGGTGGAGGTGGACAACCTCGACCCGTCGACGCGCGGCGACCAGGGCTTCGGCTCGACCGGTCGCTGAGCTCTTAGGCCGTCGGGCCCGGGTAATTCGATCGGTCGCTGAGCTCTTGGGCCGTCGGGCCCGGGTAATTCGATCGGTCGCTGAGCTCTTGGGCCGTCGGGCCCGGGTAATTCGATCGGTCGCTGAGCTCTTGGGCCGTCGGGCCCGGGTAATTCGATCGGTCGCTGAGCTCTTGGGCCGTCGGGCCCGGGTAATTCGATCGGTCGCTGAGCTCTTGGGCCGTCGGGCCCGGGTAATTCGATCGGTCGCTGAGCTCTTGGGCCGTCGGGCCCGGGTAATTCGATCGGTCGCTGAGCTCTTGGGCCGTCGGGCCCGGGTAATTCGATCGGTCGCTGAGCTCTTGGGCCGTCGGGCCCGGGTAATTCGATCGGTCGCTGAGCTCTTGGGCCGTCGGGCCCGGGTAATTCGATCGGTCGCTGAGCTCTTGGGCCGTCGGGCCCGGGTAATTCGATCGGTCGCTGAGCTCTTGGGCCGCGGGCCGGCTGCCGGGTCGGCCCATGTCCTTGCGCAACAGCAGCCAGCCTCGGTCCGACTCGACGGTGGCCGTGATGTTCGAGGCGCCGACCGCCTTCTTGAACCGGGCTGCGGCCGTGGCCGCAACGCTGGCCTCATCGGTGCGCCGCACCTCCACCTCCAGCCATCCTGCCTGTGCTCGGAGCGCGCACTCGATGGCGGCGCCATCCGCGGCCGGCTGCTCGAGCAGCATCTGGGTGGCTTCGTCTATGGCCGCCCGGAGCTCGTCGATCTCGGCAAATGACATGCCCTGGCGCAGCGCCACGGCGGCGGCGCTCACTCGCACGATCCGGGCGTAAGCGGCCGATGCGGGCACCTTCAGGACTATCTCGTCGATTGCGAGCGCCTCGCGCACGCCTGCAAGAATGCCACGGATTTGCGCCGTTTCAGAGGCTGGTGCCCGTGTATGGGCCACCCGGGCCTTACCCGGGGCGCCGGTAGGGTAGATTTGCGGTGGCATTCATAGTGGAGAAGTTCGGCGGCACCTCGGTGGCCGACCCCGGCCGCATTCGGGTCGTGGCCGACCATGTGGCGCGCCGCCGCAGCCGCGGCGACGAGGTCGTGCTGGTCGTTTCGGCCATGGGCAGCGAGACCGACGAGCTGCTGCGAATGGCCTCCCACGTGGCCTCGGACCCGCCCGGCCGCGAGGTCGACATGCTCATCACCGGGGGTGAGCGCAAGGCCTGCGCCCTCCTGGCCATGGCGCTCAGCGACCTTGGAGTGCCTGCCGCCTCGTTCACCGGCAGCCAGGCCGGCTTCCGCACCGACTCCACCCACACCGACGCCAAGATCGTTGGGATCACCCCGGGCCGCATCACTGAGGCGCTGGCCCGTGGCACCGTGCCGGTCGTGGGCGGCTCCCAGGGGGTTTCGGGCGACGGCGACGTAACGTTCTTGGGCCGTGGGGGCTCCGACACGACGGCCGTGGCCCTTGCCCACGTCCTCGGCGCGGACTACTGCGAGATCTACACCGATGTGCCCGGCGTGTTCAGCGCCGACCCCCGCCTCGTGCCCCAGGCACGGCGCATGAACGCGGTCTCGTTCGACGAGCTGCTGGAGATGACCGCCAGCGGCTGCCCGAAGCCGGCCATGCGGGCGGTGGAGCTGGCCAGGACCTACGGCGTCGAGCTGCACGTGCGATCCGCGTTCAGCTGGATGCCGGGCACGAGAGTAACCGGAGAGGAAGCCATGGAGCACGCCATCATCTCGGCCGTCACCCACGACGCCAGCGAGGCGAAGATGACCGTCTCGGGCGTCGCCGACAAGCCCGGCGTGGCCGGCCGGCTCTTCCGGGCGCTGGCCGACACCGAAGTGAACGTTGACATGATCGTGCAGAATGTGTCGAGTGAGGGCGTCACCGACATCAGCTTCACCGTTCCCAGGTCGCAGCTCGACGGCGCTCTGACGGTGGTGCAGATGCTGATTGACGAGCTGGGCGCCGACGATGTGTCCGCCGACGAGGGCGTCGCCCGGGTGAGCCTGATCGGGGCGGGCATGCAGACCAACCCCGGCGTGGCGGCCCGGATGTTCGAGACGCTGGCCGCGGCCGGCATCAACATTGAGATGATCTCCACCTCCGCGATCCGCATCTCCTGCGTGATCCGGGCCGGCGACATGGAGCGGGCCGTCAGCGCGCTGCACGCGTCGTTCGAGCTCGACCAGGATCCCGCCGACCGCTCCAGCGTGTACTGATCACGCACTGCGGGGAATTGGCAGCGTCTTGCCCGGTATGCGGGCGCTGTGCTGCCAGTTCGGGCCGGCCTTCCCGGCTGGGGTGGTTGACTGGTGGCGATAGCCTGCGGCCTCATGGATGTCGGAGTCGTTGGCGCAACCGGCCAGGTGGGCGGGGTAATGCGCGCCCTGCTGGACGCGCGCGCCTTTCCGGTGGACGGGCTGCGCTTCTTCGCCTCGTCGCGCTCGGCGGGGCGCAGCCTGCATTGGCGCGACCGCGCCATCGTGGTGGAGGACGCGGCTGCCGCCGACTACTCCGGTCTCGATGTGTGCCTGTTCTCCGCTGGGGCGACCACCAGCCGGGCGCTGGCTGAGCGAGTGGCCGCGGCCGGCGCGGTGGTGATCGACAATTCTTCGGCCTGGCGGCGTGACCCCGACGTGCCGCTGGTCGTGTCGGAGGTGAATCCGCACGCTCTGGATTCAATTCCCAAGGGCATTGTCGCCAACCCCAACTGCACGACGATGGTGGCCATGCCGCCGCTGAAGCGCCTCGACGCCGAGGCGGGCCTTCTTGCCATGGTGGTTTCGACCTACCAGGCTGTCTCGGGAGCCGGTCTCGCCGGGGTGGACGAGCTGCACGAGCAGGTGCAGAAGGCGGGCGAGGACGCCCCCTCGCTCACCTTCGACGGCGGCGCCGTCGGCTTGCAGGCAGGAGAGAACTTTTGCGAGCCGATCGCCTTCAACGTGATCCCGCTGGCCGGCTCGGTCGTCGATGACGGCACCGGCGAGACCGACGAGGAGCAGAAGCTGACTCAGGAGAGTCGCAAGATCCTCGAGCTTCCCGACCTGCTAGTGGCGGCCACCTGCGTGAGGGTGCCGGTGTACTGCGGCCACTCCCTGTCGATCAGCGCGTCGTTCGAGCGCCCCATCACCCCCGAGCGGGCGGTTGAGGTGCTAGCCGGCGCGCCCGGCGTGGTGCTGACCGACGTGCCCACCCCACTGAAGGCCGCCGGCGCCGATCCGTCGCATGTGGGCCGCATCCGCCGCGACCCGACCCGACCCAACGGCCTGTCGCTGTTCGTGTCGGGTGACAACCTCCGCAAGGGAGCGGCGCTCAACGCCATCCAGATCGCGGAGGCCATGGTCGCCCGCGGCCTCCTGCCCGCCGCCTAGACCCGCCCAGAGATCGCCTCGGTGCCATCGGCACCGCAGCGGAGTCGAGTAGAAGCTCCTGTCGTGCACAGAAGGGACGCCCACCACTGATGCCCTCCGAGCCTGTGTGGGAGCGCTACATCGAGGTCGACGTCACGGGTTGGAATGTCCTTGGCGATGAGTCTCTCGGGACGAAGCCCAAGCGTTGGCTCAGGGATCCCGTGCCCGTGATCACTGGCTCATGAAGGACGCCAC